>NZ_CP150169.1:0-4533577 GCF_037963795.1 Siminovitchia sp. FSL W7-1587 | reverse complement strand
TTGTGTTAAAAAAATCCCTATCATCGCTACGTCAACATATTTCGCTTTCCGCGGGCACGGCTTCAGCTTCCTCGGAAAGCAAAGGTCGCTTTCCTGCGGGATCTTCAGCTCGAGCTATTCCCGCAGGAGTCTACTTATTTTGACTACGCTTAAGGCTTGCGTATTATACACTGGGACAATTTATCCGGCATGTAAGGTGCCGTATCATGAGTGAATACAAAAAGTCTAAGTGGGAGAAAACGGCACCTAAATGCCCGATTCGTTCAACTAACATTCAGTAGGAGCCCTACTTAATGAAGTTTCACTTTATTGTTCGTTTTTTCATCAGCTGTTATGTATCCACATCTTCATCAATCATATGTTTTGCGAGCAAATATTCAAAAGTGATATCTGCTATTTCAGCGATATCTTCTTCTCTGGGAACGAAGCCCCGTCTTAACAGCTCCTGATAAAAAAATTCAGCTATTTCGTCCGTATCAACAAAAACATCCATTTCATGCATACAACTCGCCCCTTTTTGTCATATTTGCTTATGTCCAGATTGATTCTCTGATTCCAAATATAACTCCCAAGCCTGGTCAAACAGGACCATCGTTGGCAAATAATTTCCGTTTAATTCCAAATAAGTGCTGATTTCATCGTAATCCTCTGAATGCTTTGGAAAACTATGATCATGATAGGCCGCATTGGCAAAACGGCTGATTTCGTCCGTCGTTTTATCTTCCCGATATTTCATCAAAAAGTGAAAAAATGATTTCCGCATTGGTTGCACCTTCTCCAGCATGTCGTGTATACAGATAATATAGCGAATTGAACGCGACAAGTAAAAACTTTTGTTTTCGGACCGCCAGATTTAAAGAATAAGAAGCTTGGCCACCGTCAAAACTCAACCGAACGGCCGTCTAGCGAGTGGCGAATGAACCTTCTTAAATCGGCACAACGCAGATGTGTTGGCAGTGTTCTTCCTTATCCTTTCACGAAATAAACCCCCTATTCGGGGGCTCGTCGTTTTCATTAAAAGCACCAGCATGCTCCAATAATGACAAGTAAAATAAACAACACAACAATCAGCGCAAAACCGCCGCCAAATCCTCCAACGCCATATCCATATCCATATGCCGGATAACAATAATCGTAACAACCGCCATAGTACATGATTTTCACTCCCCAGTAATTGGTTGTTTCGTTCATATACTATGTATATGTCTAATGGGCCGCATGTGCAATTGCCTAATTTATTTAAAAAAATGAGTCAAGTTATCGAAACAACTTTACATATTCGCCGTATCCTTCTTCTTCCAGCTTGTCTTTTGGTATAAAACGCAAGGCCGCAGAATTAATGCAATAGCGCAGTCCTGCCGGCCCGGGACCGTCGGGAAATACATGGCCCAAATGGGAGTCCGCCGTTTTACTTCGTACTTCCGTCCTCACCATTCCGTAGCTTACATCTTCCTTCTCGACGATTTCACTTTCCTCAATCGGTTTTGTAAAACTGGGCCAACCGCAGCCCGCATCATATTTATCATGCGAACTGAATAAAGGTTTCCCCGAAATGATGTCTACATATATTCCTTCTTCTTCATGATCCCAATATTCATTTTGAAACGGCGGTTCCGTTCCATTATTTTGCGTTACTTCAAATTGTAAAGGCGTTAATCTTTTTTGAAAATCATCTTTTTTCAATACGTTCACCCCAATGTTTTAGGATAAAATCGGCCCGACCTGAACCGTGCTGATAGGCATTGTACCGCTCCGGATTTTTCTTATAAAAGTCTTGGTGATATTCTTCCGCCGAATAAAATGGACCCGCGGGTTCAATAGCAACAGCAATGGGCTTTGAAAATTTCCCGCTTTCGTTCAATTCCCGTTTGGAAGCTTCCGCCACTTCCCGCTGTTCTTTATTGTGGTAAAAAATCACTGGTTTGTACGATTCCCCCCGATCGTAAAACTGCCCTCCGGCATCTGTTGGGTCAATTTGCATCCAGTAAATATCAAGGAGCTGTTTATACGTCATTTTCCCTGAATCAAATGTGATTTGTACAGCCTCAACATGGCCAGTTTGTCCATAGCATACTTCTTCATATGTCGGGTTTTCCTTCGTGCCTCCGGTATATCCAGAAACAACTTTTATGATACCAGGCAGTTCATCAAATGGTTTCACCATACACCAGAAACATCCACCGGCAAATGTAGCTGTCTCGTATGTTACTTTCATGTCGCAACTCCTCCTTTTCCATATTGTACTGGCTATTACTCGGAAGGGACAAGCATTCTTAATGAAATACGGTCTTCTTTCAAATTAAATTCTTGAACACGAACCTGGATGTCATTATTAAGCCTCATACGGTGCAACGCCACATACACTTGTTTATCGTTCGGAAGTATGGTCACCCATTCAGGCAGTTTGTAAGCATCCCGGATAAACTTTAATATGTATGAAACGGGTAGCTTGACATCGCCAAGGGATAGATTTTTCTGTTTCAATATAAGATCTCCATTCTCCAGCGCTATCGGTTCAAAAGTCATTTGTAGCTGCAGCGTTTGGGAAAAGACCGATACCTCCCCGTACAGTTCGACCTCATCGGTTAAATATACATTGTAATGTATAGGACCATTTAAGCCTTCTTTTTCAATATAGTGGTTGATGAGCTTGTTTAAATCTTCCTTTTGGACCGATATGATAAATTCGGAATGGGTTTTTTCATTTACCTCAGTATTACGGGGAATTTTTTGCTGGTCTGACCCTGAGAAAAGAAACCATAACAGAATGCCTGTAACAAGCAGATTACATATAATTAATCCAGTAAAAGCGTATTTCCATACATTTTTCTTCTTTCCCATGCTTCACTCCCCCCCCGTTACTGATAAATATAGTCTTCCCTCTCCATATATTCAAAAATCCGTTTGGCTATTTTTTTATATCCGCGGCTGTTGGGATGGAAATAATCTGTATATAGAAGGCTTTCTTCATTGTTTTTAAATATATCGTCTACTGGGACAAACAAGGCGTTATCATAATTGGCAACCGTTTCAGCACTTACATCATTCCAA
Source organism: Siminovitchia sp. FSL W7-1587 (assembly GCF_037963795.1). Taxonomy (NCBI): domain Bacteria; kingdom Bacillati; phylum Bacillota; class Bacilli; order Caryophanales; family Bacillaceae; genus Siminovitchia; species Siminovitchia sp. FSL W7-1587. The sequence goes on along the minus strand of NZ_CP150169.1, from coordinate 4,530,526 downwards.
TTTTTCACAACCATATCCATTTCTTTCATATCCGAAAACCATTTTATAAACGGGTTATAGATTCCAACAAGAATAATGGCTGCCGTACTGTTATATTCCCTTACGGTCATTAAAATTTCCTGCAGTCTGTTGCGATATCCGGTTTCTGCCACAGAAAATGTATCGACCTTGAGGCCCAATAAATTGTCTTTTATCACTTGCATAATGTCATTGCCGCCAATTGTAATAATCACCGCTTCAGCTTCTTGGATGTTGTATTTGATCGCTGGATTTTTCAGCCGCTTTAACAATTGATCCGTTCTGTTTCCTTTTACCCCGAAGTTTTGAAATTCAGCATGTTTAATTCCTTTTAATTGTTCAATATCCTTCTTTAAAAAATGAATATATCCATTCACATTCTCTCCGGAGCCCACACCTTGGGTTAAAGAGTCGCCAATGGAAACCACTTTTATATTTTTCGGGATAAAGTCTTCAGGCGGAGCTCCCTTCTCCTTCATCCGGATTTCCTTTTCACTTAATTCCTTATATGGGGCTGAACAACCAGCTACGATCAAAACTAGCGACAAAATGAAAAGAACGTGTTTTTTCATCTTAAGATTCACTCTCTTTTTTTGGTGTTCTTATTATAACATGATATGCTGAATGCGATGAAAAGCTTGACAAAAACATGCTTGCCGTTATGAAGCTAACCGTTAATAAGCAGTGAGGAGTCAGCGTTTCAACCACCACAACAAAGCTCTGACATTTATTTTTATGATAAAAAGTATTTCTTGAAGCTTTATACAAGATCATACATGCGTCACTGTTTTTTCGAACGTGAAAAAAAGACGATCAATTATATGATCGCCTCCTATTAGACATAATATGAAAATCCGCTCTACTATTCGTGTGTACGGCTGCTGGTGATTGGAAACATTTGTAAAATGAGAATTTGTGGTATACCCCTATGACATACTAATCTGACAATATTTTCCAATTGAAATTGAGTTTGTCCGAAAAGTAATATTTCAGCTTAAAATTAAAAAGAAAACCCAAGATTGCCGTAAAATCAACATTCTTGGGTTTTAACTTTTAGTGCATTTACTAATTGGGACTTTTTAAACCAACCTCATATTAGCTTCGTTCATATATGCGAAATTCATAATCATAGGGGTTTTTCTCGTTTTTTGGCCCTGGTTTTGTCGAAACGAGACGCCATTCGTCCCAGTTGACATCTGGAAAGTACGTATCCCCTTTAAAATGGCAATGGATTTTTGTTACATATAAACGGTCAACTTCATCTAAAAAAAGGCGAAATATTTCTGATCCACCTGTAATAAAGACTTCAGAATCATATTGTTCAATCCATTCAAGCAACTCGTCCTTTGAGTGAAAAACAAGACAATCTTCCGCTTGAAATGCCTTGTCCCTCGTTAAAATAATGTTTTTTCTTCCGGGAAGGGGCCTTCCAATCGATTCAAACGTCTTTCTCCCCATCACGATCGGATGCCCCATCGTTGTTTCTTTAAAATACTTTAAATCCGCCGGCAAACGCCATGGCAGTTCATTGTTTTTTCCTATTAATCCATTTTCGTCTTCCGCCCATAGAAAAGAGATCATACACTTACCACCCCTTTTATATGAGGATGCGGGTCATATCCTTCCAATTGAAAATCTTCAAATGTGAAAGTGAACAAATCTTTTACATCTGGATTGATTTTCATTGTAGGCAACGGCCGCGGATCACGTGACATCTGAAGCTTTACTTGTTCAATATGGTTCTGATAAATATGGGCATCACCAAATGTATGCACAAATTCACCGGGTTCCAGGTCACAGACTTGAGCCATCATCATCGTTAACAATGCATAGGAAGCAATATTAAAAGGGACACCGAGAAAAATATCCGCCGAACGCTGATAGAGCTGACAGGACAATTTTCCGTTGCTTACATTAAACTGGAATAAGCAATGGCATGGGGGAAGCGCCATCTTATCAATATCGCCAACATTCCAGGCGTTGACAATGAGGCGCCTGGAATCCGGATTTGTTTTAATTTGGTGGAGCACATCCTTAATTTGGTCAATCGTTCGGCCGTCTGCCGTTTCCCAGGAACGCCACTGTTTTCCGTATACAGGACCCAAATTTCCCTCTTCGTCAGCCCATTCGTTCCAAATTCGGACCCCGTGCTCTTGCAAATAGGCAATGTTTGTATCACCGGCCAAAAACCAAAGCAGCTCGTGAATAATGGACTTCGTATGAAGCTTTTTGGTCGTTAACAACGGAAAGCCCTTCTGCAAATCAAACCTCATTTGATAACCAAATAAGCTGATGGTTCCTGTACCGGTCCGATCATTTTTATGTACCCCTTTTTCAAGGACCTCTTTACACAACTTCAAATATTGTTCCATAGAAATACACCCTTCCGCTAAAATGATTCATACATGGTGGGAGCGGACTTTTCCCCACTCACACTACTTTTATTCCTCATTAACTCAAAAGGAGGACAACCGCTTTAGAAAGGCTTGCCTCAGCGTGTAACTACCTGTAAAAAGCCCAATTGGCTGAGGCCGATAGGGCAAGGAATAAACAACAGCACTGTTTCAAAGATGACGGTCACAAAGATGGCTGCCGCAAGGTATACTTTTGCAAACAAAGCGATTGAGTAAGGAAAGTTCGGCAGCCTTGGCACCTGACGAAAAAAAGATAAACTTCGAGTGCCTGACTGGCCTAGGCTTACTAACAGGCAGGACGCTTTCCATCTTAGCCTTTATCCCGAAGGCAAGAAAAAATTACTTTATATGTAATATTCGTACGAAGTAAACTGGCGGATATAGAGACTTCTATCCAGCAGAGTGCGACATATTATATCACGAAAACGGAGGAATCCACAAATGTTTCAATTCGCACTCATATAGAGTGCGACATAACGGTTTAATTCTTTTTGTACTGTTTTCTTATTTCAATCCACGCACTCATATAGAGTGCGACTTCCAGCAAGCATACAACATGAACCTTTACAAGGAAATTTCAATCCACGCACTCATATAGAGTGCGACTGAGTAAATGAGGGTATTGAGGGCTTTTATTTCTATTTCAATCCACGCACTCATATAGAGTGCGACAGCGAAAATTTCCCTAATAAATGGAAAATCGACCCCTAAATCTAGCAAAATAGCCTGTTTGTGGGGGGAGTTCGCCTGCGTTCTCTTCAATTTTACCATATATTTCCGCTTTATACTGGCTTTTTTGGTGCGGGTCCCCTAGAGATTTTATGTTCGCTTGGGGTCCGCACCAAAGTCTAAGCCCTATATTTTATGCACATTGACATTTCTATTTTTTTTAACTAAAAGTCCCAGAATCGAAGTTCCATATTTCATCCACGGACTCATGGAAAGTGCTGCTGAATCTTATATAGTTGTCTAGCACACTTCGCTCCCTCTCCCCCCACAAAGCTCCTCTGCCTGGAAATATAAAGAGGTAGATTGAAAGAAAGCAGCGGCCCCCTCCATTTCTCCATATAAACAGTGAAAAACCTATCTTATTATACCATATCATAGGGCTAAATAAGATCATTTCAAACCTGTGCGATGAGGGTGAAGACGATGTTCAAACAAGGATATGGATCCTCAAACAATTGAAATAAAAATGGAAAAAATTTTATGATAAGGTATAATATGATTATTGCTTTGACTAAAGGAGGAGTAGAAGTGACTGCACTTATCTATATAGGCTGTTTCGTAATGATCGGCTACTTCGTTTATTTAGCCATTGCAGATTAGGGTTTTGGGCAGAAATTGCCCAAAACCCTGTTTTTTTTAAGAACAATACTTTTCAAATGCGGCTGTTAATTCTTGTACAATCTGTTCCATCTCATTGTCTTCAATTTGCTCACGTGGAACAAAAAAGACGATTTCCTTTCCTTTTAAAAGGGCCATTGAAGGAGATGACGGCTCATAGCCCGTAAAATATTCACGCATTTTGGCTGTCGCTTCCCTTTCCTGGCCGGCAAAAACGGTCACCAAATTGTCCGGCTTCTTTTCACTTGCCTGAACAGCCTGAATGGCCGCCGGCCTGGCTAGCCCCGCGGCACATCCACATACGGAATTGACAACGACAAATGTCGTGCCTGTGACCTCGTTCATAAAGTTTTCCACATCCTCGGGGGTAAGGAGTTCTTTGAATTGAGCGTGAACAAGCTCTTCCCTCATCGGTTTTACAACTTGCCTCATATATTCCTCATATGCCATCGACATCGGAATACCTCCGTTCCTGTTATTTATTCAATTTTTTTGCTTTCTGGCTTCAGTCATTTGTTTCCATACAGAACCTTTTGCTTCCTCTCCGCCTTCGATCCGCTCGATCGCCATTTTGATTTGCAGTCTGACTTCAAATTCCGGATCGTTCTCCGCCGCTTTTAATGCCGGGAGGACACGTTCATCTCCCACTTCATATAAAAACATGGCGGCGCGCCAGCGGACAATTTTACTTTTGTCTTCCAATGCCTTGCTCATTTCTTCCATGGCTTCGGGAAAACCAAGATCAGACAGGCAGTCCCCAGCTGTCCTGCGTACGGTAACGGTCTGATCTTTTAATCCCTTATACAACAAGGGCAATACCTTTCGGTCTTCGATCATGCCAAGATAAACGACCGCGAGCCTGCGGATAGATGATTTTTCATCATGAAGAGCTTTTTCCAAAACGGGGAGATCATCAAGCGTCGGGTTTTCCATTTGCTCCAACAGCTGATACCTTTTTCGCCAATCAGGGTTGTCAAGCATCTCTTCTGTCAACTTCAAATATTTTTTTGTCTGTAAGGGACTATCCTCTTCATTTTTCAAGGCTCTGTCGACAAGTTGCTTAAGCCGATCTTCAGGATACGCTGCACCTAACTCTTCCACTACTTGCATACCGATTTCATCAAGTTCACCATAACGTACGCCCATATCTTTCCATTTTCGCAAAAGAACATAGTTCTCTCCTTCAAGCTGGGCAGCCTCCATGGCCTTTATAAATCTATCAGGCAACCCAAATCGCTTTTCCTCTGTCCCAGTCGTCAATTTAACCTGGATCGGAATGTTTTTAAATAACTGCACCTGTACATCGACTTCTCCAAAGTGCTCATCCACTTTTCCCTGTTCTGTTTCAATGCCATTGTCTTCTTCCCCGAAAATTTCGCGGACTTTCGGCAGTATCTCTTCCCATGAATACTTTCCATGCCTTTCAACAGCTAAAAAATCTGCAACATGGTATACGCCTTTTACGCCATCTATTTGCAAAATGGATTGAATATAGGGCGGGGCTTGGCCGACATGTTCTTTCTTATAATTATTGCTTACCCCCACTGCCAATTCCTCATCTAAAATCACTTTCATTGTATTCGGGCTTGGTGTCGGTTCAATCGTTTTAATTCTCACGGCAATCCCCTTTCATCATTTCATTAAAAGCTTTCATTGTCCAGTTCAGACAAATATGTCCACCTTTCAATCAAATGTTCCAGATTGGCACTTTCATTCTGAATCTTTTCCATGATTTCCTGTGCCCTTTCAAAATCGCTGCCAGTGTCGTTTAGCTCCTGTTGCAGTACTTCCAGTTTTTCTTCTACTTGTTCAATGTCTTTTTCAATGGTTTCCCATTCTTTTTTCTCTTTATAAGTCATTTTCTTCTTTGATGCAAGTAAAGTAGCTTCTTTTTTGCTTTCCACTTTGCGGTCAACTGGAACTTCCGCTAGTTGTTCTTTCTCTTCAATATAGTCGGTAAAACTGCCGTAGTAATGGTCAATCTGGCCGTTCCCATGAAAAACAAGCAGTTCCTTAGCTGTTTTGTCCAGAAAATATCGGTCGTGTGAAACAGAAATCACTACACCAGGAAATTCTTCTATAAAGTCTTCCAACACGGTCAATGTTTCAGTATCGAGATCATTTGTAGGTTCATCAAGCAGTAAAACGTTCGGCTTAGACATAAGCAGTCTCAATAAGTATAAGCGGCGCTTTTCTCCACCGGACAGCTTCCTGATCAGTGTACCGTGTGTGTGCTTCGGAAAAAGAAACCGTTCGAGCATTTGTGCCGCTGAAAGAACATCTCCCGAAGATGTTTCAATCTCATTCCCGAGCTCTTGTATATAAGCAATCATTCTTTGCTCGCGGTTCATGTCCTCGTTCGTTTGCCTGTAATAAGCTGTTTTGACGGTTGGACCGATATCAAGCGTTCCCGTGTCAAGAACTGTCTCGCCGGCTAGTATATTCAGAAATGTTGATTTTCCGCTTCCGTTCTCGCCGACAATGCCGATGCGGTCCCCTGGTTTTACGATCCAGTTGAACTCGGACATAATTGTTTTATGATCAAAAAACTTAGAAGCATTCATGAATTCAAATACTTTTTTTCCAAGCCGGGAACTGCCGATCGTGATATCAGGATTTTCTCCCGTTGAAAATCCCCCCAACTTTGCTTCCAACTGTTCAAACCGTTGAATTCTTGCTTTTTGTTTGGTTGATCTGGCTTTCGCCCCGCGTTTAATCCATTCCAATTCTCTGCGATACATATTTCGGCGCTTTTTTTCCGCCAACATTTCTTCTTCTTCCCGGAGGGCTTTTGCCTCAATATATGATTGATAATTTCCATCATAAAAATATATGTTTCCATCATGAAGTTCGGCCATTCGGTTTGTAACCCTATCTAAAAAATAACGGTCATGAGACACGACAACAAATGCCTTATCGTATTTTCGCAAATATTCTTCCAGCCACTGAATGCTTCCATAGTCCAGATGGTTTGTCGGTTCGTCCAGCAACAGCAAGTCCGGCGTGTCTACAAGAACTTGAGCCAGTGCCGCACGTTTCTTTTGACCTCCCGATAAATAGGCTGCTTTTTCATTGACGTTGGCAAAGCCCAGTTTCGATAAAATCTTTTCCGCATTCGTCACCGCATCCCAGGCGTTTTCGGCATCCATTTTCCGTTGTATGTCATATAATTGTTGCTGATATAGTTCGTTTTTCGGGTTTTTGTCCAATTTGGCAAGAACTTCTTCATATTCCTTGACAAGCTCCATAAGGCTGGATTTCCCCTGAAACACAATTTCCAGGACAGTTAAATGATCATCCAGCTCCGGGACTTGGGCCAAATAACCGACCGTATAATCTTTCGGAGATGCGAAAGAACCTGTATCAGGTTCTTCCACCCCCGCGATTACTCTAAGAAGGCTTGATTTTCCCGTACCATTTACCCCTACGATGCCGATCTTGTCTTTTTCTTGAATATGAAAGTCAAGGTTTACAAATACATCTTTTTCTCCATAAGTTTTAGAAATTCTTTTTGCCGAAAAAACTTTCATAAATAACCAGTCCATTCTCCTATATAAGGCGAAACTGTAAGCAGGAGAGGTTTTTGTATCCGCTAATTAGAAGCAAATAAAGCCTAAGCTCGCATATCCTGTTGGCAAGCTCAGGCAGCTACTCCCTTTCGTTTCGCTTAATCTATAAATACCTATAAAAAAACGCGCTGTGGCGCTTCCGAATGTTTCTTCTGCCCTGTTACCTCGACAATCGGGCGGTTACTGGAAGTTCCCCTCCAGCCAATCCTTTTCAGAGCGAGAGTCTTGCTGCCAGTTAACGCCGGGATCAGACAAAACTTTCAAGAAACGGGGACTTTTTTCCCACTGATTGTTAGTTGATCCGTTCGGGCGTGTAGGTGGCAATTGTTCCAGGACAATCCTTTTTAGACCAAGGGTTTTACTGCCATTAACGTTGGATAAAATTGGGCACGACCAGTGATGCGGTACGTGCCAAATATTTTTAAAACAACCCGAGAGCTCTTCCTTGTTCATCGACATTCATTTGATACGCAGCCGGTTTTTTTGGAAGGCCGGGCATTGTCATCATTTCCCCAGTCAAAGCCACAATAAATCCCGCACCAATTTTCGGCTTCAGTTCTCTTACATGAATTGTAAAGTCAGTAGGCCTGCCCAGTTTGGCAGGGTCATCGGATAGTGAATATTGAGTTTTCGCCATGCAGACAGGCAAATCGCCCCATCCATTTTCCGCAAATTCCTCTAGTTGTTTAAGGGACTTAACGGAAAATTCCACATCTTTTCCGCCATAAACTTTTTGGACAATTGTTCTGATTTTTTCGTCTAACGGAGCAGTCGTGTCATACAAATATTGAAACTTCCGGTCATTTGTTTCCATTTCATGTAATACTTTCTCCGCCAGATCGATGCCGCCAGCTCCGCCTTTTGCCCAAACCTCTGTTAAGGAAACGGGAATGGAGTTGCTTGCACACCATTCTTGCAAAACTTGAATTTCGGATTCGGAGTCAGCCGCAAACCGGTTGATGGCAACAACAAAAGGCAAGCCGAATTCGGAGATGGTTTCTGTATGTTTTTTCAAGTTCTCCAGCCCTTTTTTAAGACCCGTAATGTTTTCATGCTTTAACTCGTCCTTTGGTACGCCGCCATGCATCTTTAACGCGCGGATCGTCGCAACGATAACCACTGCCGCGGGTTCAACACCCGCACTTCTTGATTTAATGTGAAGAAATTTCTCCGCCCCAAGATCAGCGCCGAAGCCTGCTTCCGTTACCACAAAGTCGGCAAGTTTTGCTGCTGTTTTTGTCGCCATTACGCTGTTACACCCGTGTGCGATATTAGCAAACGGACCACCATGAATAATCGCCGGTGTATGTTCAATCGTTTGAACCAGATTTGGTTTTAAGGCATCTTTCAGCAGAAGCGCAAGCGCCCCTTCACCTCCAAGATCTTTTACGGTCACGGGTTTGCGGTCAAAGTCATATGCAATAACCATGCTAGACAACCTGCGCTTCAAATCATCCAAGTCCGTCGCTAGGCATAAAACCGCCATAATTTCCGAAGCGACAGTAATGTCAAAACCATCTTCACGCGGGATTCCTTGACCCGGACCGCCCAATCCAACGACCACTTCCCTCAAAGCCCGGTCATTTAAATCGACAGCTCTCTTCCAAACGATTCTCCTCTGGTCAATCCGCAACTCATTCCCTTGATGCATATGGTTATCTAACAGCGCAGCCAATGCATTATTGGCAGTGGTGATCGCATGCAGGTCACCGGTAAAATGCAGGTTGATATCCTCCATCGGCAATACCTGCGCATACCCGCCTCCGGTTGCACCGCCTTTGATCCCCATCGTAGGACCAAGAGAAGGTTCTCTTAACGCAATCATTGTTTTTTTTCCCAGTCTTGACAAAGCATCACCCAAACCAACTGTTACAGTAGACTTGCCCTCACCGGCAGGGGTCGGATTGATTGAAGTGACCAAGATAACCTTTCCGTTTTTTTGTTGTTCCAGCTCCCTCATCTTTTCATAAGAAATTTTCGCTTTAAATTTCCCGTATAACTCAATATCGTCCTCAGTAAGGCTGACTTTTTCGGCAATTTCGAGGATGGGATCCAATTTCGAACTTTGGGCTATTTCTATGTCGCTTAACGTTTTTTTCTCATCCATATATAAATGTAACCTCCCTGTTTTATATTTAAGATCATATGATTTTTTTACTCGCTTGACTGTCCAAAATAGGTCTCTTCATAAGGCTGAACCACCACAAAACCGTCACCTTCAAATTTCATTTGAATCGACTCGCCGCTTCCTCTGCCAAAGAAGGTTTTTAACTGAACGTCCGTTACGAATTCGGGAGACAAGTTCCCTGACCAAGCCACAGTTGCGTGAGGGTCGGTGTATACGGGGTTACCCTGGGCAATAGCTAAAGTTAACGGTTCATAATGTGTGGTAATGGCAGTCATGCCGGTTCCTGTTATCTTAATATTGAACAAGCCGCCGGCCATCATTCCGGCAATCTTCCGCATAAGCTTAATATCCCACGAAAGGGCAGGTTCAAAAGCAAGCAAGTTGTTTCCGTTTACAAACAGGGATTCATTTTTCAGATTCAGGATGGAGATTTTCTTCCCCGCATCGGCCAGGTACAGCTTGCCATTTCCATTTGCCTTCATGAGTGGGGTTCCTTCCCCGGTGAATGCCTTTTTAAATAATCTTCCGATTCCGTGTTCTAATATCCCTTCCCGCTCAAACTTTATATATCCTCGGTATGAGACCATTGCTCCCGCTTTTGCCCAAACCTGTCCGTCCAAATTCACCTCTAACAAACGGGGCGTCTCCAACTCAAATAAGCCTTCGCCTTTATCTTCTTGTTGTGTTTCCCTAATAAATTCGCTGATGGAATAACGGTTTTCTGCCATCGTTGTCCCCCATCTATTTTTTGTTATTTTTAAATTGAAAAGATCTATAAATGACAAAGCTTGCTTTAAGTCGTCGGAAAGACCGCTTAGGAGGTGCTCTTGCACGCCCCTTTTATACACGCCTTTTTCCGCGACTTTTATCCATCCATGATCAGCGGCAAGCTTTGCAAATTCTCGTTGCAAATGATTTTTCTCCCTAAAAGTCGCAGATAGCTGTTCTTTTAAGGCATTGCTGTATGACCTAAGATGCCAAAACAGCATAGCCGCCGGGTTTTATGATTTTCCGAATGTTTTGTAATGCGCATAAAGGCTGCTCCGTCCATTCAAGCGAATGAATCGCCATGACACCGTCAAGCTCCTTTTCGCGAAAAAGAGGGTTATTCAAAATTTCCCGCCAAGAACAAAAGGCCAGGCCTTTCGTTCTTTTTGGCAAGTGCGATCATTTCCTGACAAGTCGAATCCTGTCACTGTAAAACCTTTCTGCTTTAAGAGATGAGCCGTATCCATCGCCGCAGCCCAAATCCCTATGTAGCCCTTTGGGATATGCTTTTGAAAAAATGGAATCATGCTCCCATTTTCCCACATTCGGCTCATGCCATGATGCAACCCGAACATCCCGCGAAGTTTTGGCGGCTTCTTCCCACGAAAAATGGTCTCATCCCAACCTGCCGCGGTTATAGGGCGTTATTTTTTTGTTTCTTCTTCCTCAGTCCTATCATGAATCAACTTCAAATCTGCTACTCTTTCCGGGTTTTCTTCGAAATATTGGACAAGATCACCAATTCGGTCAATGGAATCCCAACTCAGATGATGTTCGATTCCTTCTACATCGTCATAAATGTTCTCCTGTTTGACTCCGATCGTTTGTAAAAATTTTTCCAATAGATCATGACGCTCAACAAGGCGTTTTCCAATCTTCTTTCCTTTGGACGTCAGAATTAGCCCCCGGTACCTTTCATAAACAATGTAGCTTTCCCGATCGAGTTTTTGAACCATTTTTGTAACTGAGGAGGGATGGACTTCCAGAGCTTCTGCAATATCGGAAACTCGTGCATATCCTTTGTTATCGATTAATAAATAAATTTGTTCTATATAATCCTCCATGCTAGGAGTCGGCATGATAATCCCTCCAAATACCTTTTATAAGCACCTAAAAGTTTACTATATACAGCGGTTTTTCACAAGTAAAGGGGAATGAAAACCCTTTACTTTATTCTAATTTTCTAAAAAGTGATCACAACTTTCTGATGATTTCTTGACTCGAGGGAACGTCTAGTGTATAGTTGATGTATCATTTAGCAAAATAAGTGAAATGGACAGAGTTTTCAGTTGTTTTGTTTTATGATAATATTTTTTCATGGCACATAGCGGTGCCGTAAGATTTTAGGAGGATTAAGTGCATGCAAAACGGAAAAGTAAAATGGTTTAACAACGAAAAAGGCTACGGTTTTATCGAAGTTGAAGGCGGAGACGATGTATTCGTACATTTCACTGCCATTCAAGGCGAAGGCTTTAAAACATTGGAAGAAGGCCAAGAAGTCTCTTTTGAAATCGTTGAAGGAAACCGTGGACCTCAGGCTGCTAACGTTAACAAAGTAACCACAATATAAAATGCACAAGGCTGACTATTGCGTCAGCCTTTTTTTGTTCTAGTAAGGAAAAGGTATCTCCTGATCGGGAATGATCATTGTTTCCAATAGCAGACACTTGCTGAAGTCGTACAATTTTCCACTTAATAAAATGGAAAATAACTCAATGTGTAATAAGCGTTTAAAAGGGTAACTGCTGGCTTGATGACGACTATACCATTTGCCTTCTTGGAATTGGCCACGGAGCTTTTCTTACTTAAAAAACATTGATGTTAGGGGTTTTAGAACGTGATAGAAAGTCAATGGAAGCTTTTAGGAAGACTTAGTAGTGATTGCTGATCAGCGGAAAAACGCCAGAGAGCTTGGAAGCTGATTTGAAGTCGAGTGTGGCTTCATTAGAGGCTTTGGGGAATGTTTAAAATGGTTTATTTTATAAAAAATTTTTGTTCTGATGGTGTGCAAGGATACCAGAGTGGGGTATTCATGCTGTCAATATTATATAGTGATTGTTGCCGAGTTTGATTTTACATCATTTTGCACGTTTTTCTAAAAATGGTTGAAAGATAAAAGGCTAACTTTTGGACAAGTACCCCTTTGGATTCCATTCTTTTTGTATATATGGGGACGCCCCTAATCCTAGTGCAGGCATTCTTGCGATAGCAGCAAATAGCTTTTTCCTTTTTCTATTGTATTGATCAATGGCATTAGTCTTGCAAACCGAAAAAAATGAAGCCGCCATAACGAACTTTATATGATTTTTTAAAAACAAGAAGAGGAGTTTTTTACAAGATTTAAATACGGAAGTGTTAAGCGGAGTTTTTTGATAAAAGATGATAGGCCGCCCCACGATCATGGATCCAGCCCAGCCTCCTCCGTGTTTACCAATTCCTTGCCCTTTTCCCGCAAGCTGCTTCCAACTGTACATTGGTTGATGCAAAATTGATGGGCATATGTCTTACTGTATGCTTTTCTGAAATGCTTTTTTAAAAAGCAATCATTGCAATATTGCTGTAGGATTTCATCGATTTCTTTTATCACATGCGTACGATTCATGGAAAACATCTCCCAGCATCCAAAGCTTACTCTAACTTAGTATGACTATGGATAAATTTATTTTCAAGTGCTTGGCGCGCCAACTTATCCGCTTCCTTGTTTTGAGCCCTTGAGATTACTTCTATTGTGGGTTTGATATGAAGTTTATTTAATGTCATTTCGATTTTATCCAGCCAGCGGCATAATTCCTGTTCATAACAGGGCCATTCACCGGCGAGCTGCTTTAAAACCCCTTGTCCGTCCCCCTTGATTGTGCAAGGGGTATGGCGAATGTCCAATTGTTCCAACATGTTGACGGCGTTGAACAGCGCCACGTATTCCGCTTCGTTACTTGAAGCAATACCATCTATTTTATCATTATAACGCATGTGAAATTGATCAGCGCCGATTTCGTAATAGATGACAATACCAATGCCTGTTTCGCCGCTCTCTTTATGATAACCTCCATCGAAATAAATAGTGGGGTTTCTTGCTTCAGCCTCCACTTTTTGCTTTAATTTCCTGAATTCCTTCAGGCTCCATTCCATTCCCATATCATCTAATATCGTTATTGCTTTTATGCGATTTATTTTGGAAAAATCGTTCAAGATATATTCCAAGATTTGATCATCAAGCCAATTTGTTTCGAATTGCACTTTATCTTTATTGGGAGTTTCGTATTCAAAAGTCAACTTAATATTCATTTGACCCACCACCTATACAGTGAAATCCTTTTACTCCGCTGATAGAAGCGGAACAAAGGCTAAGATAGAAAGCATCCTATTGGCAAAACCCAGGTAATGACCCTCTTGTCGCTCCCTCGCACTCATCCATCCTCGAAAAAAATTACGCTTTTTCCTCATGCGCTGACAGTGCTGTCAAAGCTTTCCTTGTCCTATCGCCCCCAACCAATCGGGCTTTTACTGGCAGTTTGATATCCCTTTATTTTCCATTCCAGTTTTTTCCTTTAAACACTTGAAACGAAGGGCTTACTGCCAGTTAAAGCGGGACATCTGCTTGTTGGCTCCATGCGCTTATTTAGATATAATCATTTGTATTATATGTTATTTTCAGTAGAAGAAAAAATAACGGATCAGGAGATGGACAAATGATTGAAATTTACATAGATGGGGCCAGTGCCGGAGATCCTGGCCCAAGCGGAGCAGGCATTTTTATCAACAATGATGGGAAAGTGAAACAATATGCCCTCCCACTTGGGATTGCCAGCAATCATGAAGCTGAATTCCTCGCTCTCATAAAAGCGTTGGAATTATGTTCGGGAGAAGAAGATGCCATCATTTCGGTCCGGTCTGATTCCACTCTCGTTGTTGACGCCATTGAAAAACAATTTGTCAAAAATAAAAAATACACTCATCTGCTTGATCAAGCACTAAGGTTGACAGAGCAATTCAACCTTTTCTTCATTAAATGGGTACCTTCAAAAGAAAATAAAAAAGCGGACGAACTTGCTAAAAAAGCGATCCGCTTAAACTAATTTGACTTTGTCAATTCCCGGTCTGTAAATGGATGATCGAAGTCTTTTTTCAAAATTTGCAGCTGCCTTTGAACCACATTTAATTCGTGCTCATCCACATAGTCGAAGGCAGATCGCGGGATGTCATTCCAATAAGTTTTCTCGAAGTCAAATTGGAAAGGGGTGCTGCAGTTAATGGCAGCAAGCTCCCGGGATATATGCAGCAATTCCAAATGAGTTTCGATCTTGGCACGCTGTGAAGGTGTTACATCGGCGAGGTTTTCAAGAAGTGTTTCTATACTGCCGAAACGCCGGATTAACGTTAGTGCTGTTTTTTCACCGATCCCTTTTACCCCCGGATATCCGTCGCTTGCATCACCCATCAAAGCTTTTACATCTATGAGCTGATGGGGATCAAGCTGATACATCTCTTGGAATGTTTCTTTTGTGTATTTGGCATAGTTGCCGATCCCCTTTTGCAAAAGCCACACGTCTACACTTTCATCAATTACTTGTAATAGGTCGCGATCTCCCGTTAATACCGTCATTTTGGCATTGTGCCGGTTTTTGGAGCAAATCGTCCCGATACAATCATCCGCCTCATAGCCGCTCACACCAATATTCGGAATGGCAAACGCATGAGTCGCTTCCTTTGCAAAATCAAATTGCGGAATTAATTCAAGAGGAGGCGCTTCCCTGTTTGACTTATAATCTGGAAAAATGTCATTTCGATACGTTTTGCTTCCCATATCCCAACAGACGGTAATATGGGAAGGAGAGGCCGCTTCCACAGCCGACAGGATATGTCTCAAATATCCCTGAACTGCATTAGTTGGAACGCCTTTGCTATTAAACATAAAATGCTTTCTGATGGAAGTGGCGTAAAAGGCCCTAAAAAGAAGCGCCATCCCATCAATCACTAATAAGTGATTTTTTCTCATTTTATATCTTACCCCATTCTCTGTGGATTTGGCTTTACACGCCCGGGAACGTATCTGGCTCGGAAGTGATATAAAGCATTGAAGCTCATGTTCAAATTTGAGTGACATTAGGCAAATCGTCTTGCCAGAGGCTCTGCGCCAGCCAAGCTTACTTTAATTATGACATAAAAAGAGAATGAAGTCTTTTATCCGCTATTTAATCTCTATTCATCTATTTTCAAATCCCAAAATAGCCAAGAGTTTAGAAGGTTCATTTACATCCATTGTAATAGTCTACTAATAAATTAGTGTTTAGCACATTTTTTTTATTTGGGTAAGACCATTATACGGAAATTGATTTTTTCAATACATTAAGAAGGGAGGAAATAGCAATATGCGTAAAAGATATTGTCGATCTTCGAGAGATTATAGAAATGACTGTAACTGTGTTTATTGCTGTCATTTTCGTAAAAGTTGCAAAACAGGAGAGTGTTGCAATAAATGTAAAAGATATTGTCATTCTCCGAGAAATTATAGAGTTGACTGTACCTGCGATTATTGTTGGAGTCATCACAAAAGCTACAAAACGGAAGAATATCAGCATAGTAAAAGGTATTGTCATTCTCCGAGAAAAGATGACTGTAACTGTCATCATCACAAAAACTGCAAAGTTATAAACGTCATAAAATGTCCACCTGTACCACCTTGGCCAGACGGACCGACGGGGCCGACAGGACCGACGGGACCAACGGGGCCGACGGGACCGACGGGGCCGACAGGACCTACGGGACTTACCGGAGCAACGGGACCAACGGGGCCGACAGGACCAACAGGACTTACTGGAGCAACGGGACCGACGGGGCCGATAGGACCTACGGGACTTACCGGAGCAACGGGACCGACGGGGCCGACAGGACCGACGGGACTTACTGGAGCAACGGGACCGACGGGGCCGACAGGACCTACGGGACTTACCGGAGCAACGGGACCGACGGGGCCAACAGGACCTATCGGACTTACTGGAGCAACGGGACCGACGGGGCCAACAGGACCTATCGGACTTACTGGAGCAACGGGACCGACGGGGCCAACAGGACCTATCGGACTTACTGGAGCAACGGGACCGACGGGGCCAACAGGACCTATCGGACTTACTGGAGCAACGGGACCGACGGGGCCAACAGGACCTATCGGACTTACTGGAGCAACGGGACCGACGGGGCCAACAGGACCTATCGGACTTACTGGAGCAACGGGACCGACGGGGCCAACAGGACCTATCGGACTTACTGGAGCAACGGGACCGACGGGGCCAACAGGACCTATCGGACTTACTGGAGCAACGGGACCGACGGGGCCAACAGGACCTATCGGACTTACTGGAGCAACGGGACCGACGGGGCCAACAGGACCTATCGGACTTACTGGAGCAACGGGACCGACGGGGCCAACAGGACCTATCGGACTTACTGGAGCAACGGGACCGACGGGGCCAACAGGACCTATCGGACTTACTGGAGCAACGGGACCGACGGGGCCAACAGGACCTATCGGACTTACTGGAGCAACGGGACCGACGGGGCCAACAGGACCTATCGGACTTACTGGAGCAACGGGACCGACGGGGCCAACAGGACCTATCGGACTTACTGGAGCAACGGGACCGACGGGGCCAACAGGACCTATCGGACTTACTGGAGCAACGGGACCGACGGGGCCAACAGGACCTATCGGACTTACTGGAGCAACGGGACCGACGGGGCCAACAGGACCTATCGGACTTACTGGAGCAACGGGACCGACGGGGCCAACAGGACCTATCGGACTTACTGGAGCAACGGGACCGACGGGGCCAACAGGACCTATCGGACTTACTGGAGCAACGGGACCGACGGGGCCAACAGGACCTATCGGACTCACGGGACCCACAGGGCCGACGGGACCGACGGGCGTAACGGGACCAGCATTTAACACATTTGCTGATCTTTCAGTTTATGGAGTTCGTGCGATTAATAATCAAAGTACAGTGATCTGGACTGTTGCACCATCAAGAACTTTCATTTCAAATATAGGCTTTAACGGAAGCGATTCTTTAATTATTCAACAGCCAGGGATCTATTATATGATTGGAGCACTCATGCCAAGCGTAGGAGTAGGCGGTTCATTTGGGGTGCAGATAGGTATTAATGGCACAACACCACAATTTGGATTTAGTGCTGCAAATTATGGAACTCCCGCCGGTCAAGAAGTTGTCGCCTTTGGTTTAGCTTCGTTAAATGTTGGAGATACCGTTGCACTTTTTAATATTGGAGCACCTACCTCGATTGGTGGCGCAATCGGTAACCAGCCAGATGGGCCGGCAGCTCGATTAACCATTTACAAAATTGCGGATTTATAGCCCCCTTGATCCGGAAATGAAAAAGCTATTTCGTGAATCGCGACTTTTACTCTTGATAAATCCTGAAGATACTGTCAGGATTAGGTTTATCGGGTAAACCAGAAACACGATTAGCAGTCTTCAACAATGGGATAAAGTTCATGTCAAACACATAGTAGCACAGACCAAGGTTTGTGCTACTATTTTTAGTAGAGGTTAAACATTCTTCGGGACTGTTTATGGCCATATTGAAAATTTGACTTGGCAATCTGTTTTTGGTTTACTACTGCGCTTTACAATGGAGGGGCTTGTCTTGAAAAGCATGTACGTTCCGGTCATTTCCAATTGCTTTTTTTATAAACACCGCAGAACATGATTGCTTCTGTATCATTTAGTACAAGTAAATCATTCTTTCATCGCGGTGTTCCTTCGTTCGATTTAGTCATTTAAATCATTTGTTTATTGATAATCGTAGTACATTAGAAAGTAGTAAAGTGGGAGTAATATGAAAATGTTAATGCCCGAAGTAAAAACGCAACTGCCGAGACACTGGCCAAGCTTCCCTTAAACCAAACGCCTCCCCACATTGGTGCATGATTCCGATCATTCCGAACTCAATCCCCTACTGCCCGTTTCCCTTTTCAACCTCATTTTCCGGATAGGAAACCCAGTCGGAATAACTTCCCGCGTACAGCTTGACCTTTTCAAACCCGGCCTCTAATAAGGCGATTATATTTGGCGTGGCAGAAACACCGGAGCCGCAATACACAATGATGTCATCTTCTTTTTTCAAGTGCGAAAACCGCTTTTTCTGTTCCTCGGGACTTTTCCAGCGGCCTCCTTCAAAGCTCTCGGTCCAAACGCAGTTAATGGCACCCGGGATATGGCCCGGGATGCGGTCTAGCGGCTCTTTTATTCCCAAATAGCGTTCTTTGGCCCGTGAATCTATCAAAACAGCCGAACGGGAAATCGTCTGCTTTTTAACCTCTTCATAAGAAGCTAACATGGAATGGTCCAATCGTATCTCAAACTGGGCGCGTTCAAATTCAGGGATGTCGTCTGTTACAGGCAACCCCGCCGCCTCCCAGGATTTCATGCCCCCGTCAAGAACGAAAACTTGTTCATGGCCCGCATATGTCATGAGCCACCAAAAACGAGAAGCAAAACAGCCTTCTCCCCCATCATAAGCAATGACATGCGTATGATTGCCAATGCCGGCTGCTTCCAATTTTCTTTTGAAAGTTTCCATATCGGGCAAGGGGTGGCGCCCGCCATGGGCTTTTACCTCTCCTGATAAATCGGATCCCAAACCAAAGTAGATGGCGCCGGGGATATGCTTCATCTCATATATTTTTCGCCCTTTGGATGGATCTCCCAACTGATAGGTGCAATCTACGATTCTGACATTTTTATCTCCAAGCCTATCTTTGAGCCATTTGACCGTTTTTATATGTTTCATGTCTTTCCTCCTCTTTATGACAAACTGGCGAGAGCATCGCGCAGGCGAATCCATTCGGACAATTTCCCCGCGTCTTCAAAGGCGACGAGCCAAGCCTCAAATTGTGCCTCGGCATCCCTTTGTATATGTTTGATGAGAAGGCTGTATTCTTGCTCGAGCAATTGCTGATAATGCCGGCTCAACTGTGCCAAACCTTCCTGCAAATAGTCGTCTGCAAGTGGCGAAAGGATGGATTCCAAATATTCTTCCATTCGTTTCTTACCGTTTTGTTCGAAAAAGGATTTTGTGTTCTTGAAATATTTAAAGGCCCCTTCAAGTTGGCGCTTTTCAATCGTTTGAAAAGCAGGCTCAAAATCAATGGATTCCGCTTTTTCAAACTCGATTGGAGAAAAGGCCAAGTCCTGCTGAATGTCTTTTGCTTCTGTCAACATTTGCTCAAAGCGTTCTTTCAACAACTTTTTCGCAAACTGTTCGAGACGTAATGAAGTAGCCCTCAATTCCTGGGCAAAGTCAAATCCGGCTGCTTGTAAATATTCATCCAACGCTTTATGGAGTGAATCGCGCTGTTGCAAGCTTGCGGGGTTAAAAGCTTCCTTAAAGAAATCCGGCAGCCTGAAAAATACCCTCTGTTTCACATAGTGGACTAATTCCTGCGCTTCCTGATGCAGCCTGTCAGGCATGGAGCCCGGTTGAGCAGAGCTGAGCCATTGATTTAATTGATCTCTCGCTTCTAGCAGTGCTCGTTTTCTTTCCCCTTTTATATGTTCATCCTCGCTAGCAGCCGCAATAATTTGGTCGAGCAGCGTTCTTGCCCGTTCAAATTCCGCTTCGACTGATTGCACCGCCATTTGCGTCAAGTCGGAATCAAGAAATTGCCGAAACACATCCTGGAACTCACCAATACCAGACTGTTCTCTCGTTTCTTGCTGCAGGGCCTGCTTGCTTGACAAGCCAAAAATTCTCGGGAAACGGATGCCGTATTCGGTAAGCTGGCTTTTGACGTACCGTAATACATCATCCACCTCACCCTTGGAAGATGCCAGATCAATAGCATTTACGATAAAAAACATCTTATCCAGTTCAAAAGCGTCCTTCACTCTTCCCAATTGGATCAGAAACTCCCTGTCGGCCTTTGAAAATGCATGATTGTAATACGTGACGAATAAAATCGCGTCCGAGTTTTTAATATATTCGAAAGCAACTCCCGTATGCCTTGCATTGATTGAATCGGCTCCAGGAGTGTCTACAAGTGTCACTCCCTTGCGTGTAAACGGACAGTCATAGTATAAATCGATTGATTCGACGAAGCATGATTTTGATTCCACTGCCACAAACTGTTGGAAGTCTTTTAAATCAGTTTGAATATCATGTCCCAATTCGCCCTTAAATACCTCATACCCGGTCATAAAAGCGGAAAGGAAAGATAAATGCACTTTTTCATTTCCATCATTCCGGTCGGCTTGTTTGGCCAACACTGTGGGGATAAGTGAATGGGCTTCATCCAATGTATGGGCTGTATGGCCAAACAGTTGCAATGACTGGCTTACGTCGGCAAGCATGTTTTCCGCCGTTTTGAACCGGACAACGGCTGTGCCGTGCTCATGCTTGTTATCGGGCGGACAAATTCTGTTGATGGCCGCCGTTGTCGGGTTCGGTGATACCGGAAGGACAGTTTCTCCAAGCAAGGCGTTGGCAAAAGATGATTTTCCGGCACTAAAAGCGCCAAATAAAGCAATTGTAAACCGGCTGTTTTTTAATCTGTTCACTTTTTGCCGCAACTGCTCTGTGATACGGTGAAATTGCTTTTCTTTAGCTAAAAGCAAGGCGGCTTGTTCCATTTTGGCCAACGTTTCATCGACAGGGACTGTTAGAGTGGCTGTTGTTTCATGCCCGCCCACAATCTCTTCTTTATGTTCTTGTTCATTCTCTAGCATATGTCGGCTTTCATCAAATACTTCCACCTGTTGCTCCAATGACTTCCATTCCGAAATCATTTCTGTTAACCGTTCTTCCTCGGTTCCGGTAGGTTCGGTGATGATGTCCGCTTTTTCATCAAACTCCTTTTCTATTTCTGCCGCTTTGCCCAGGGCGTCCGTCATTTCTTTTACTTGCTTCAGCTCTTGGCGAAGCGAGCTCATTTCTTTTTCAGCCCTCTTCTCCATTTCTTTTGTGATGAGTTGTTTCAACTCCTCGGATTGGCTGACTGCTATTCTTTTGATCCGAGTTGCAATCTCTTCACAATAATTCAGTACATATTCTCCCGTTACACGGGCTCCTTTTTTGATCGTTTCAATGAACAGCCGGTCATCTATGTCCATTTTTAAACTTTGGGCCGCAGATTCAAGTTCGGAGTTGAATACTTGCGCCTCAGACAGCTTTTTGGCGAACAGCTCGCGCATATGCCACTCCAATTCTGTTTCAACCTGCTTTTTTACCTGCTCGGAAAAAGTGCGCAACCGCTGTTCTCTTTCGGTTTCTGTTTTTGCTTTGCTTCGAAAGAAACCGACTTTAAATTCGGGCTGGTATGCCTCCAAAAACTTTTCCGCCGCTTCCCTCGTTTCGTATGGCATTAAATAGGCGTTTTTCAATAAACGCTCCCGTTCCTGATCCAATTCACTAGCCCAGCGGCTTCCTCTTTCGGACAATTCCTCCAATTGGCTTTCAAGGTGTTCCTCTTTTTGAAAAGCCTCAGCGATACGTTCCTGCGAATATTGGGAAAGCACATTGTCATATGGTTCAATTGCCAAGGACTTTTGTTCCTGTAGCCAGATTTTGTGTTCTTCCATCAATTGACTGTGGGCTGTTTGAATGGTTTCTTCCATCCATTGTTTATGGTCGAGCATCGCATGTTGAATAATCGTTTTTACTTCAAGAAATTCATTGTGTTCATGATGAGGATCTTTCAAAGTAGTAAAAAACATTTTTTCCGGATGGACATCCCAGGATGCAAATGCATGTTGCACCGACTGCTTATAATCGTCGAAAGACAGCTCGCTGTCATTATGTTTATCAATTTGGTTAATGATTAAATAAAGCCTTACCCCATGCTTTAACAAATTTTTTGTATAAATAAAGTTTAATTCCGACTGCACATGATTGTAGTCCATCACATAAAAAACAAGATCGGCCAAATGAAGTGCCGATTCGGTTGACAGCCGATGAGCGTCGTCTGTGGAGTCCACCCCCGGCGTGTCCATTATCGTGATTCCCTCCGGAATTTTACTCGTGGTTTTGCCAATCTCAATTTCAAGCGCATCACCATTTTTGCAAAATTGCTTTACTGTTTCAAAGCTGTATGGCGCATGAAATACGAGCGGCTTCTTATTTTGATAATACACTTTGGCAAATTCATGCTCGGACGCAAAAACTTTTACGAGGTTTGCACTCGTGGGAATGGGGCTTGAAGGAAGAATCTCCTCCCCAATCAAGGCATTCACCATCGTTGATTTGCCGGCAGAGAAATGGCCGCTGAAAGCTGCGATAAAATCATTGGAATAGATTTTTTTTAGTAATTTTTTGGCTTTGTCGACACGTTCCCCGTCACCATTTTGCTCAAACCTTTCAATGAAAGTTAATGATTTTTCAAGCAGGGAAACTCTTGCGTCTTTTTCCAGTACTTTTAGCATCCTTTTGATTAACCCCTTAATGTTACTTTTCTTTTTTCTACTCCATTTTACCTAATTTTTCGCTTTTTTCCCATAGTAATCGTCAGAAATGAATGTCGTAATCTGTATTTTCTTTGAGGGCTCTTTCTTCCAATGGAATTCTTACCATTAGAATGACCTGGTTTAAAATAAAAAAGACACAAGCCGTTACGTAAGCTTGAAATAATAAAGGAATCACCAATAATTCAATTGTTACAATGAAATAATTTGGATGCTTCATATATTTAAACGGACCCTTTTTCACCACTTCCGCGCCTGGGAGGACGATAATTTTGGTATTCCAATATTTGCCCAGGCTGGAAATGACCCAAACTCGTCCCATTTGAACAATGATAAAAAGGAACAGCAAGAGAGGCCAATAAGGATGCAAAGATCGGTTCATGAGAAAAGTTTCTACTATTAAAGAGATGAAAAATCCCACATGGATCAAAACCATAAATCTGTAATGATTATGGCCATACTCCTTGGCACCCTGTTCTTTCATCCAGCGCTCATTGCTGTTGGCAATGAACAATTCCACTACCCGTTGAAAAATCAAAAAAGCCAAAAATATGATAAACACCATCATTGCCACCTGACCAAAAGCATTTCCGAACTAAAGCCGGGGCCAAGCGCCGTAATCAGTCCATAGTCGCCATCACCGATTTGTTTTTCTAAAAACCGTTTAAGGACAAATAAAACGGTTACAGAGGACATGTTTCCATAATTCATCAATATTTCAAGGGAATCAGCTGTTTTATCCGGAGGGAGGCCAAGCGATTTTTCATAGGCGGAAATCACTTTTTTTCCTCCGGGGTGGGCAATAAAGTGGTCGATATCTTCGATATGAAGCCCATGATGTTCCAAGAACCCTGTTGCGTTTGGCTTTAGCCATTTTTCAATCAGGGAGGGAATGCTTCTTGAAAAAACGACATACAATCCATTATCTTTGATATTCCATCCCATTACATCCAATGAGTTTTCCAGCAATGTGGACTGCGTCCCCACAATGTGCGGGACGTGTTGTTTGACACTTTCCAATGATACATGGTCACCGGCAACGAGAACAGCTGCAGCTCCGTCTGAAAACAGAGAAGTGCCGATCAAATTGCTCTTGGAAACGTCATCTTTTTGAAAAGTTAAGCTGCATAATTCTACTGCAATGACGAGGACTTTTTCATTGGGGAATGCCCGGCAATACTCAAAAGCCCTAGAAAGACCTGCGGCACCTCCCGCGCATCCAAGGCCCCAAATCGGAATTCTTTTCATATTCCGGGAAAATGGCAATTCATTCATCAACCTGGCATCCAGGCTTGGGGTCGCCAGCCCCGAGGTGCACACCATAAACATAGCGCTGATTTCCTCGTGACTTATATGTACGTCATCCAGGCAGTCGTTGACAGCCTGCTTGCACAAGGGAAGGGCGCACTCCAAAAAAGCATCATTTTTTTCAGAAAAGGAATGGTCCTCATCGTACCATTCCAGATTTTTTGCGATATGTCTCTTTTTAATGTGGCCGTTATGAAAAACAGAAAGTAAACGTTCCACATCTTTAAAAGAATGGGAAAATAATTGCCTGGCAAACTCTACAGCTTGATCTTGTGAAACAATATGTTCAGGAACTCCTGTTCCAACTGATAGGATCTGCGGCAACTTCCTATCCCCTTTCCCGCTTTTCTTTATCCCGCATGTAAGGTGCCGTAATACTCCTACTTCAAGACCTGAGTTGTTACAAAAGGTCTAAGTGGGAGAAAACGGCACCTAAATGCCCGATTGGTTCAACTAACATTCAGTAGGAGCCCTACTGAATGAAGTTTCACTTTATGTGTTTGCGTGTTTTAATTGCTTCAACTGTTCAAAAAATCGAGGAAAAGAAATGCCGATCGCCTCGTTATTTTCTATGACTGTTTCACCTTTGGCGAGACAAGAGGCAATGGCGAGCATCATGCCAATTCGATGATCCCCGTGGCTGTTAACGGTTGCCGGCCGAAGTTTGGATGGGCCGTAAATGTTCATTCCATCATCTGTCGCCTCAATCCGCGCGCCCATTTTGGACAGTTCTTTTACAACCGTATCGATCCGGTTCGTTTCTTTCACTTTCAGCTCAGCCGCATCTTTAATGATCGTGACACCATCCGCTTGGGTTGCCGCCAAGGCGATAATGGGGATTTCATCAATTAATCTAGGAATGACGTCTCCGCCGATTTCAATTCCTTTTAAGGAAGAAGTTTTCACGGTAATATCAGCTACAGGTTCAATTGAACGGTCGTCTTTTCCTTCCACTAATATATCTGCGCCCATTTCTTTCAATACTTCTATTATGCCGGTTCTCGTTGGGTTTATTCCCACATTTCGAATCGTCAATTCACTGTTTGGAACAATAAGCCCCGCAACGAGGAAAAATGCCGCGGAAGAAATATCTCCCGGCACATGGAGGGTCGTTCCTCTTAATGATTGGTTTCCCTTTATGGATTTTTTTAAACCATCTTCTTCCACATTACAGCCGAATAGACGCAGCATTCTCTCCGTGTGGTCTCTTGACATTTGCGGTTCAGTAACGGATGTCACTCCATCAGCACGCAGCCCTGCCAACAATACCGCCGATTTTACTTGTGCGCTTGCTACAGGTGAAACATAATCAATCCCGGTTAATGTGCCGCCGCGAATGCTGAGCGGTGTAAAGCGCCCATTTTCCCTGCCGTCTATTTTCGCTCCCATTAGCAAGAGTGGCTGCACTACCCTATCCATCGGCCTTTTGGCAATGGAACCATCCCCGATGACGCATGCATGAAAAGGGGCATTCGCCAAAATCCCCAAGAGCAAACGGATCGTTGTCCCGGAGTTTCGTACGTCCAATATCTCTTTCGGTTCCTGTAAGCCGTCAATTCCGTTCCCTCTAATTTCAACATAATCTCCATCTCTTTCGATTTGAACGCCCATTTTTTGAAAGCAATCAATTGTCCGGAGACAATCATCTCCGGTTAAAAGTCCATGTATTTTAGTCGTTCCCTCCGCAATCGAACCAAACATGACCGCACGATGGGAAATGGATTTGTCTCCCGGAACGCTGAAAATGCCCTTTAACCGTATCCCTTCTTCTGTCTTCAACCGCATACTCATCATGCATCCCCCTTTTACATGTTCAAATATGTCTCAAAACCATCTCTTTCTAAGCACGCTTTGGCCCGATGCCTGTCTTCATCCGTTTGAAAGCTTAAACGAAGAACACCGAACACGTCTTCCCTAGCTTCAATAATACGGATGTTTGTCAAGCTGATCTGCTCTTTCGCCAAAATAGTCGTTACATGGGAGATGACACCCGGCTTATCCAGCACATCCACAAATAAATCGTAAAATGCATCAATGGCTCCTTTTGCACGAACAGGGAGCGAATCGCGAAATTTCTTCGCTCCGGAAAAATAATGATAAATCTGTTCTCTATCCCCTTTTTTAACGAGTGATTTAACAAAGTCCATTTCATCGATCCATTCATCCAACAAAGCAATTAAACTTGACTTATTTTGTATAATGATGTCCCGCCACATTTCCGGACTGCTAGAGGCGATTCTGGTAATATCTCGGAAACCGCCTGCCGCCAGCCAGCGGACACGGTCATTGGTTTGGGCATGGCTTTCCACTTGCCGGACAAGGCTTGAAGCAATCAAATGGGGCAAATGGCTGACGACTCCAGTTACCTGATCATGCTCTTTTGGTTCCATCACCACAAAGTGAGCTTTCGTTCCTTTCAACCAACATTTTAACTCAGCAATTTTGTTTTCTTCAGTTTGGGAAGATGGTGTTAACACATAAAAAGCATTTTCAAACAAGTGACCCCTTGCGCTTCCTGCCCCTGTCTTATGGGATCCGGCCATCGGATGGCCGCCGATAAAAGCGACCCCTTTTTCGCTAAGAATTTCAGCCTTTTCCATAATTTTTTCCTTCGTGCTGCCAACATCTGTCACAATCGCGCCTTGCTTTAAAGGCAACTCCGAAAGCCGCCCGATCATATGACCCACTTCCTCAACCGGGCAAGCCAATATGATTAAATCACTTAAAACGGCTTCTTTCTCAAGCGATGACGCAATTTCATCAATGATGTGCATTTTTGCGGCCAGTTTGCAATTTTCTTCGTTCAAATCAAACCCCACAATATGGGCTTGATGTTCTTTTTTGATGGCAAGAGCTATCGAACCGCCAATAAGCCCTACACCCGCAATTAATACGCGTCTATCCAAAAGATGTCCCTCTCTATCTGTCTATTGTGTTACAAGCATCATCTTTTCCAATAGTTGAAAAAGTTCCTCGTTTTGTTCCTTTGTTCCGATTGTGATTCGGATGCCGTTTGGAAATGGCCTGACGATAAAACCTCTTTCAAGCAAATATTGAAAAACGTCCGCACTTTCTTTTCCAGGAATCCGAATGAATATGAAATTTCCTTGCGAAGGGTAATATTCAAACCCGTTCCGTTTACATACATCATAAAATTTTTGTAATTCATCTTTGTTTTCATTGACACACTTTTCCACAAAAGCTTGATCTTGCAGCGCCGCAATGGCGGCTGTTTGCGCAAGGACCGAAGTATTAAACGGAAGCCGCGCCACATCCAATTGTTTAACAAGCTGTGCGTCCGCGATGCCGTAGCCAATGCGGAAAGCCGCTAACCCGTATGCTTTTGAGAATGTGCGTAAAATAAGCAAATTTTTATAGCGGTCCAGCAAAGGAATCGTATCAGGAAAATCCTCGGCAACCGCATACTCATAATAAGCCTCATCCAACACGACCAGCACATGGGGCGGAACATTTTGTAAAAATTCATGGAGTTCCTCACTGTTTACATATGTTCCTGTCGGATTATTCGGATTGCAAATCCATACAACTTGTGTACGATCATCAATTTTTGCCGCCATGGCGTTTACATCATGGCAGCCGTCTTTTAGCGGCACTTCCCGAACTTCCGCTTTCTGGATAACAGCATGGTGGCGATATTGGGGAAATGTCGCATCAGCCATGACAGTATTTGCACCTTCTGAAAGCATTGCCCTGCTGATCATTTGGATTAATTCATCCAAGCCACTTGAAAAAATAAGCTGATTTTCATCCACTTTTAAGAACTTGGCTACTTCTTCCCTTAGCGTAATAGCTGCTCCGTCAGGGTATACAGCAAAGCTCTCCAAGGAAGAAATGGCTTTGCGTACGAGTGGTGAAGAACCGTAGGGATTTTCGTTCGATGCCAATTTGGCAATCTTTGTTAATCCGTATTCCCGTTTCACCTCTTCGCTTGATTTTCCAGGTGAATAGGCTTTTAATGTCAACAACTCAGGGTTTACCTTTACTACTTCCATGTTGATCCCACCTTTCTATTTTTTCGCCTAGAAATTTTTTGTATATGTCCTATACTGATTGATATTTTCTTGAATTTGTCCGATCTGATCATGGCCAAACTTTTCTAAGAGCGCAACCGCCAATTCCCAAGCGACCACCGCTTCAGCAACAACGCTTGCTGCCGGAACAGCGCAGCTATCAGAGCGTTCAATACTTGCCTGGAAAGGCTCCTTCGTATCAATATCTACGCTATTTAACGGTTTGTACAAGGTCGGAATCGGCTTCATCACGCCCCTGATGACGATTGGCATCCCGGTCGACATACCGCCTTCAAGACCTCCGGCATTATTCGTTTTTCTCGTATAGCCGTTTTCTTCATCCCACATAATTTCATCATGTACAAGGCTTCCCGGTTTATGAGCCGCTTCAAATCCGACACCAATTTCAACACCTTTAAAAGCGTTTATGCTCAAAATGGCACCGGCAAGTTTGGAATCAAGCTTCCTGTCGTAATGGGCATAGCTGCCGACCCCAATCGGCATGCCCTCTGCTATTACTTCAACGATGCCGCCAATTGAATCACCTTGCGCTTTCGCATCATCGATGGCTTTCATCATTTTTTCAGCAGCCGCTTCATCAAGACAGCGCACTGGAGAAGCTTCTGTTCTTTTCTGGAGATCCTCGATATGGTCGTAATGGACATTTTCGGCTCTGACGCCGCCAATTTCCAGAACATGCCCGCCGATGTTGATTCCCAGTTCAGCGAGTATGATTCTGGCAACTGCCCCTGCCGCCACTCTTACCGTCGTTTCTCGCGCAGAAGAGCGTTCCAGAACGTTCCGCATGTCTCTATGGCCATATTTGATAGCGCCGTTTAAATCGGCATGACCTGGGCGCGGTCTTGTAATTTGTCTTTTTACCTCGTCTTGTTCCTCTTTTGAAAGGGGTTCGGCCCCCATAATTTTTCTCCAATGTTTAAAGTCGCGATTTGTGACAACAAGTGTTATGGGAGCACCGATCGTTTTACCATGGCGAACCCCGCTTAATATCTGCACTTCATCCTTTTCAATTTGCATTCTTCTTCCACGGCCATACCCTTTTTGTCTGCGGGCCAACTGCTCATTGATCATGTCAGCCGTTAAAGTCAGCCCCGCTGGAACTCCCTCCAAAATGGTCGTTAGTTGCGGGCCATGTGATTCCCCTGCCGTTAAATACCTCATTCCCAATTACCTCCAATAAAAAGTAAATAAAATGAAAAAATCGCCCCTGCTGTCAGCAGGGACGATTGATCATCGCGGTACCACCCTCATTGTGGAAAAAACTCCACCTCTTTATACAGATAACGGATGTCCCGTCTTTTCTTACTTGTTACAAGACGCCAATCGTTCAGAAAAGAAGCTCGAGGCCGTAATTCATGTTCATTTATATACTGGTTCCCACCATCCACCAGCTCTCTGCAATAGTGAAATGAACACTACTCTCACCTTGTCATTGCCAATTATCAAAGTTATTTATCATTAATTTTTACCACATAAAACCTTGTTTGTAAAGAGGGCATTTGAATCATCCTAAAAATTGATAAAAACTTTACATAATCTTTCTCCCCTTTTATTTTATAGCTGTTACAATACATATTGTGCAAACAATTAAAAAAAGTCTATTGACAAAACTTGAATAACGGTATAATGTGTTGAGCTATCAACAAAAATTATAACACACCTGCTTTACAGCGTTGAAGTCCTAAAGTAAGATTCACTTCAACGGGGAAATTCAGTGAAAATATTTAAGGAGGGCTTATCGTTGTCTGATCTCGAAACATTGCGTTCTCGAATTGAAAAAACAACATTACAAATGTTGGAACTATTGAATGAACGCGGCAGTATTGCCCAAGAAATTGGGAAATTAAAAGAAATGCAGGGCGTTAAGCGCTTTGACCCTGTTCAGGAGCGTAAATTGCTGAACTTATTGGCCGACCATAATAAAGGCCCATTCTCAACCGCCACTGTTCAGCATATTTTCAAACAAATCTTCAAAGCGAGTCTTGAACTACAGGAAGATGATCACCGTCAGGCCCTGCTTGTATCAAGAAAGAAAAAAGCTGACGATACGATTGTTGAAGTAAACGGGGAAAAAATCGGGGACGGGCAGACCTACTTTATTATGGGACCGTGTGCCGTTGAAAGCTATGATCAAGTAAAAGCTGTCGGGAAAGCCTTGAAAAATAATGGGCTCAAGCTGTTACGCGGGGGCGCTTTCAAACCGAGAACTTCACCATACGATTTCCAAGGCCTTGGTCTGGAAGGACTAAAAATTTTAAGACAAGTGGCTGATGAAGAAGGACTTGCGGTTGTCAGTGAAATTTTGAACCCATACGACATGGAAGCGGCACTCGACTATGTTGATATCATTCAAATCGGCGCCCGCAACATGCAAAACTTTGAGTTATTGAAAGTGGCCGGAGCTGTCAAAAAGCCTGTATTGTTAAAACGGGGATTGGCTGCCACTATTGAAGAGTTTATGTATGCGGCAGAATATATTCACGCCCAAGGAAATAGCGAGATCATCCTCTGTGAAAGAGGCATTCGCACATATGAAAAAGCAACAAGGAATACGCTCGATATTTCCGCTGTGCCGATCTTGAAAAAAGAGACCCACTTGCCTGTCGTTGTGGACGTTACACATTCCACCGGCCGTAAAGATCTCCTGCTTCCTGCTACAAGAGCAGCCATTGCGATCGGAGCGGATGCGGTCATGGCTGAAGTTCATCCAGATCCTGCTGTGGCTCTT
Source organism: Siminovitchia sp. FSL W7-1587 (assembly GCF_037963795.1). NCBI lineage: Bacteria > Bacillati > Bacillota > Bacilli > Caryophanales > Bacillaceae > Siminovitchia > Siminovitchia sp. FSL W7-1587. The sequence continues at coordinate 4,499,718 of NZ_CP150169.1, read as the reverse complement.
TCTGATTCAGCACAACAAATGGACATCGCCCAATTTAACGAATACATGGATGATGTCAAGACATTTGCCAAAAAAATCCAAAAAGAAACAGCCGACATATAATCATTTAAAATGATTCGCTTCGCATTGCGTGAAGTGAATCGTTTTTTTATGTCTGGGGAATCCGAAACCGAACATGACGGCTGTTCCCTCCCCTCCACCTACTGCCTTCCATACGTTCTTACCGATGAAAAAGTTTCTCACAATCCCTGCTTATCAAAAAAAACCTCGCCATTCGGTACATTACCGCGGCGAGGAATATGTCTATTTGCTTGTCATATCCTTGAATCAGAACGACCAAAACAGCGAGGTGCGTATTTCAGCAAAAATATTGGACGTCGTCTTTATAAAGAAAATGCTTACAAAGCATACAGAGCCGAATATTTATCAACGAGGTAGCGATTCAAATAATCAGCAGTTAGGCGTTCGCCGGTTACATCTTGAATAATTTCCAAAGGTTTTTTTGTTTTTCCGAACTGATGAATCTTTTCATTAAGCCATTTTTTTATCGGTAATAGTTCGCCATTTTCCAACAGCTCGTCGTATGAAGGCAGGTCTTGCAACATCGCATGTTTCATTTGGGCAGCATACATGTAACCAAGTGCATAGGACGGAAAATAGCCAAAGCTCCCTGACGACCAATGCACATCCTGTAAAATGCCTTCGGCATCGTTATTAGGACAGATTCCCAAATACTCCTCATACTTGGCGTTCCACATCTCCGGCAAATCTTTTACGCTGACTTCATCGTTAAACAACGCTTTTTCAATTTCATACCTGATAATGATATGTAAAGAATACGTCAAATTGTCCGCTTCAATTCGGATGAAAGAAGGCTTTGCCTCGTTTATGGCGAAATAAAAATCATCGAGAGGAACATGATCAAGTTGGCCATTGGCATAAGATTTCAGCAAATGATAATTGTGAACCCAAAATGATCGGTCCCGCGCAACGATATTTTCATAAAAAAGCGACTGGGATTCATGGATACCCATTGACGTTCCGGTGCAAAGCGGGGTTCCAATTAGTGTTTGTGAGATATTTTGCTCATAGATTGCATGCCCGCCTTCATGGATTGTTCCGAATACGGCAGTCCTCCAATCGTTTTGATTATATCTCGTTGTGATACGCACATCCCCCGGATTTAGTCCTATGGCAAATGGGTGCACCGTTTCATCAAGCCGGCCGGCTTGGAAATCGTAGCCCATTTGTTCCAATATTTTCAGGCTGAATTCTTTTTGGTTTTTGATGGGGATGGAACCCCAGAAAATATCTTTGGACGGCTTTTTTCCCGAGTCGGCAATTTTCCTGACCAATGGAACGATTGTTTTCTTCAACGCGGAAAATTCCTTGTCAATCGTTTTTACCGTTACTCCCGGCTCATAAAGATCCAACAGTGCATCATATTTATTTTCGCTGTATCCCCAATAGTTAATAAATTTTTTGTTAAACTCGACCAGCTTCTCCAAATAAGGCCGGAACATTTCAAAGTCGGATTTGGCCCGTGCTTCTTCCCAAACCGATTCGGCTTCTGCTTGTAAAATGACATATTCTTTATACTCTGCTGGAGGTATTTTTATATTTTGATTATATGTTTTTTTGCACTCTTCCAGTGTTTTTTGTCCAAGGCTTGACAGTGTCTCTTTTTTTCCTGAAAGGCTTGCAATAAATGCGGCCATTTCTTCAGACGTAGACATGTGAAAGTATTCAGAAGCAAGAACACCGATCACTTGCGACCGTTGCTGCAACCCTTTTTTCGGCGCCCCTGTCCGCATATCCCAGTAAATAAGCTGCAACGCCTCGTCATACGCCTCCATTTTTTTTACATAATTTAAGAATTTTCCTTCTTTTTCAAGCGCGCGTTTCCCCATATGACAGCCCCCTCTAAAATAATCACTCCATATTTGCAAAAGGACCAAGCCTTCCTCATCATATTAGTATAATATAAGTCCTATCGTCCAGTAGATCGCAATAAAAAATGAAACGCGGCGAATGATTCCATAGCGTTTCATTTTGCCCTTAAGCAACCATTGTTGGACAATACATAATGCAGCGCTTTGGTGAAGCTTTGTTCGGCATCCTGAAGGCTCTTTGTGGCCAAGTCCTGCACACATTCCTTCTGCAGGATTTCATAAGATGAAGTGAGCGCTTTCGAGATTTTTTGCAGTTCATTGATTTGTTGCGGCATGCCAAGAATCACATCCTCTCTATCAAAGTGTACACAAAAAAGTATATTCCAAAGATGTTATTTTTATTCGAGATAAAAAAAACCTTCCTGCTCTGGAAGGTCGTTCATTGAACTTTCTCGCCTATTTCAATAACATTCTGTAAGCCATGTTCTGTGCCATTGTACTGCAAGCGACCGTAGGCTGATCTCGTACTCCGGCGGTAATCATCTATCTGCGGGCACAACCACCCGCCTCTTTCCTCGTTCCTTAATTCCTCGGAAAGAGTGCCTCTACCATTATTTGAGTTTCTCGCTCACGGGGTTTACCTCGTTCCACCCTTGCCGTTTCCGGCAAGGCTTCGTCACTGTGGCACTTTAAAGGTATTCGCATCATATCTGCAATAGACTTAGATGCTTTCCCTGCCGTCAACCGAAATTTCGGCTGCCCTGGCTTATCGTTTCGCCAGGCGCGATCACTACGGGCATCTCAGCACCGTGCGAGCATGGACTTTCCTCTGCCATCGTAAAAAATGACAGCGATTACCCGAATGTTATTGATGTCGAATTACTATTATAGTATGTAGGGTAAAAAAAAGCAAGCTCCATTATCTGGAATTGTTAATAATTATCATCAAGCTTGCTCCCAAATACGTGTTTTTCTAAATTTGACAGGCGTTTTAAAATATCAAAATTCGTTGTGCCAGCCGGCGGCTGTACATGCTGTCTTCGGCTGCTTTCCTCCAATTGCTTTCTTAACCTTACGTTTTCTTGCTGCATTTCATCAATGATTGTATGCATTGCTTCATAATCCTTGATAATCAGATCCAAAAACTTGTCAACATCTTCTTGTTTATAACCACGAATACCGGTTTTAAATTCTTTTTCTAATATTTCTTTGGCAGTTAATTTTAATTTATCAGCCATCATTCGAGACCACCTCAAATCCAACGACATTACTATTATTCTTTCAGAATATAGGCCATTTGTCAATTTTACAGTTCCAATTTTCCATTTCGTTTATCCAGTGTAAAACAATATCTGATTTGACACAACTGTTTCTTCATAAAAATCCCTACAAGGATGAATATGGCGTTTATTCATCCTTGTATCAGCCTGACCTAATAAGGGATCATCGGACCACCGGGACCGAACCCCGGCATTGGAGGACCGAATCCGGGACCTGCGGGTGGAACCATTCCCGGGCCTGTAGGCGGAACCATTCCTGGGCCTGGGGCCGGACCAAAAGATTGGGTGTTAGTCACTTCATTTACGCAAGACTCAGTGTGCGGAAACGAGTGTTGGTGTTGGTAATTAATATGATTGACCGTTGTCGTATGTGAAGGATGGATTTCAGGGATGACATAATTATACTGTTTATGTTTTACACAACATTTTGTTGGGTGCACGACTGCGGGCAACACTTTAGTGCCACAATTTATATACATAATATATCCCCTTTCTGTATTGATTATTTGTTTACACTATAACCTATGAGAAAAAAGAAACCATGTACTAATACAAACACCTATTTTCAAGGCTTCCGCACAAAATGCCCCCGAACAAGCCGCGTCGGTCTTGAAATTTTTTGATTAATTTCTGTCCATTTCAACAAATCATGATAATCATTTCGCCGCAAAGTCGAAAGCTGCGCTTGCCCGGGAAATGACGGCTATTCCCTTTTCTCCAAGAACTTTTTTTATGAATTCTTCATACATTGATTAAAAAGCAGAGGAGCGTGTAAAATGACGGATCAAAATCAAGATAAAAATTCGCCAGGGCAGCCATCTGAAGCTGTTCATTACTTTCTTAAAGCGATGAATGATTTTTTTGAACACCGTCCTGTTAAAGGATTTTTAGAGAGCATGGACGAATTATTTGCATCCTCCCCATTAAGCAGCTTTCCGGCAGAACTGAAAGAAACAGAAAAGGAGTATGTCATCCAAGCAAAACTTCCAGGAGTTCGAAAAGAACAAATTGCAATCGATGTATGGAACCAACATCTTACAATTTCGGTGCTTCACCATGAATCGTTCACAGCAGAAAATGAACACAAGGAAATCATCCAGCAGAAAGAAACGATGAAAAAATCAACAAGGACGATTCCCTTAACAAAGCCCATCGATAATAAAGGTGTAAAAGCTGCATTCGAAAACGGGCTGTTGAAAATCAACATTCCAAAAATAAAAGGAAAAAGAATCGAAATACCTTAAAAAGGAACCGGTTTGAAACACCGATTCCTTTTTTCATTTTCTCACGCAATTCATCCACCTTTAAAAAGGCCTCCTATTCCTTTTGCCATGTTGGATAACTGCGTTAGCGCATTCATCATTTGTCCGGCAGTATCAACCATTTTATTAATGTCTAAACTCCCGCTTTGTGATTTAAATGAGTTCAGAATCGTTCCGAATTGGCTTGGAGGAGGCTTTGGAAAAATCCCCGGCTGCTGGTTTGGAATGGGATATGGTTGAGGGCCCATCCCATACTCAGGCATGGAAAGCCCCTTGTCTTCTTCCGGCTGTAATGGGTTTTGAAACAATTGTGATTGGGTATTCGGCGTACCATATTGATGAGGCTGGCCCGCGCCGGCCATATACTGCCCGTTTAAAGTTTGCTGTTGAAGCGTAAAATTGGGAATTCCTCCATAACCTTGCAACCCGATGGGCTGTCCTTCAAATCCTCCCGGCCCGTACGGTGTTGCATAATAATATGGAGAAGGGGTGTACCGTAACATATGTGGATAATGACCATGAAAAAAATGCATAATCCTCCCCTGCCTTTACTGCTAAGTCAATCTATTTTATGCCCATACGCAGATTATTGTGCAATAATATAAATCATATATGAAAGCGGTGTCGAAATGTCGAACCTTTTGTCTGAAGTCTCACTTTTCTATAAAAAGGCAAACCGGAAAAATTATGTTACTATAAAAAAAAAGCCTAGGAGGAATGTACATGTCAATTCACGAATTAAAGCAAAAGTTTATGATGAAAAGGTCACATGCAATTGAGGATGTCAGCCAACTGTTGGACTTTGCGAAGCAAACATACATTAACAATGAAATTACTGTTAAGGAATTTCGAAACATAATTCGTGAATTGGAAGCTCTCGGTGCAAGAAATCCAGAACCCGTTTATCAAACTGAAAAATCAAGCAAATGACAGAGGCCAAACAATTATTTGGAAACGATTACAAATAGAGAGATTAAATCCCCTGACGTCTGTCAGCGGGATTTATTTTCGTTGATTTCCTCCATAATGCGGTGTAAAACATATTCAATAGATTGAATATGGCTCTTGAATCTTTTGAGACTCGAATCAGGATAAAAGGAGCGGATAGATACCATTTGGATGTTTTCTGCCGTATGTTTGATTTGTTGAGGAAATAAATTTTTGGGCGCGCAGGCAATCGTCCATTGGACCGCTAAAGGCTCCCATTTCTCACAAAGCTGCTTTACTTTGTCGGCAAACGGCTTTACCTCTCCAAAAAAATCACCCTCCACTCCGGTTTCCCGAGAGTTGTGAAAGTTTGACGAAGCTTCATGACAATAATGAAGAAGTTGTTCCGTCCATTTTTTTAATTGTACCTCATCCATTTCAATCAGCCCCCGTAATAAAAAGGAGCAGCTTTTTAGCTGCTGGCTTCATTTTACAAGCTGCCGGAATGCAATTCAAGTGTCATGGTCGTTTCAGGATACTTGATAGCGCCTGATCTTCTCTCTTGCTTTCGCCAACTCCAATTGAGCCAGCTTTTTTCCAATTTCATTATTTTCCTTCGTTATGACCGCTCCCAACCTTGTTTCCTCTTTTTTTACACGACGGGCAATTTGTTGTTCCAACCGATTTAATTGTGCCTTGATTTCTTCCAGCTTGTCGATACAGTCCTGTTTATTCATTATGAATCCCCCCATGAAACTGTTGGGTAATGTATTCTTTCTTTTCAAAGAACTTCCTGCCTTGGTGACAAAACTAGAAGCAAATCGCCAAATGTTCTTGTTTATTTCACCTCGTGCTAATGATGTAAAAGTGTGATGGATTATGCAAGAGCATATCGTTTCCGCTGGTTTTCCCATATAGTAAAAAAATGGATATATTGGAAAATCATTATAAATCATTTACTTTTCCTTTAAATACTTCCTGACAGGATAAATTTGTTATAAAATGTTCATTGGAATAAGGGAAGCTCTTTTAGATACCCTTTAGACCGGCTCTTGTTCCTTTTATTTTCATATGTTCTCATTTTCTTATTTTTATTCGTTTTTTTCTGCTATGATATAATTTAGTCCATAAAGGGGGATGAAACATGGAATTTCATTATCCTAATGGCCGTAAATACGAAAACCTGTCCGCGGCAAAGCAAAAAACCCCGGACACGACTGCAGCCACTAATTACAGCAACAGAGGCATGACGTTGGAGGAAGATCTTAATGAAACAAATCGGTATTATTTGGCCAGTGGAATAGCTGTCATTCATAAAAAACCGACTCCGGTCCAAATTGTTCATGTGGACTATGCCAAAAGAAGCACGGCAGTCATCAAGGAAGCTTACTTTCGCCAAGCATCCACGACAGATTACAACGGTGTATGTGAAGGCAAGTATATAGATTTTGAGGCAAAAGAAACAAAAAGCAAGACATCATTTCCGTTAAAAAATTTTCACGCCCATCAAATCGAACATATGCATCATGTTGTCAAGCAAAATGGAATAACTTTCGTCATCATTAGATTTACGACAACCGAAGAAATATTTTTGCTTGAAAGCAAGTTTTTATTTGCATATTGGGATCGCATGATATCCGGAGGCCGAAAGTCAATCTCCAAAAAGGAGATTGTAGCGCACGGGCATAAAATTAAGCTAGGCTATAGGCCGAGAATCGATTATTTGAAAGTTATACGCGAGATTTATGCATTTTAATCAAAACAGACTTCTTAAACATTGAAAGCGGGGGCTCTTTATATGGCAGACAAGTTTCAAACACGGACAGAACGCCGAAAAGTAACAAAACAAAAAAAACAAAAAAAGCCAAAAAGCTTTCTGAAAAAAACTTTTCTTTTCGTTGTCATACTCATGTTTGCAGGATTGGTAACAGGGGCCGGCACCTTTGCATGGTATGTGAAAGATGCGCCGAAACTGGATAAAAAGTTGCTCGTTGATCCGGTTGCATCTGAATTGCTGGATATAAACGGTGAAGTATTTACAACACTGGGAACGGAGCGCCGGGACTATGTTGAGATTGACCAGATTCCACAATTAGTGAAAGACGCGGTACTTGCCACGGAAGACGTGAGATTTTATAAACATCACGGAATTGACTTTAGAAGAATTGCAGGGGCCGTACTTGCGAACTTCTCTCGGGGATTTGGATCGGAAGGAGCTTCCACCTTGACCCAACAAGTCGTCAAGCGTTCATTTTTGTCAGATGAAAAAACGCTAAAAAGAAAAGCTCAAGAAGCATGGCTTGCTTTTCAATTGGAAAAACAATATACCAAAGACCAGATTTTTGAGATATATGTGAACAAAATATATTATTCCAGCGGTGTTCATGGAATAGAAACAGCCTCCAAGTATTATTTCGGAAAGCCGCTGGATAAGCTTGAGCTCCAAGAAGCTGCATTCCTTGCGGGACTGCCGCAAAGCCCAAACAGATATAACCCGTACGAGTACCCGGAAAGGGCGGATAAACGCAAGAATATTGTGCTGTCCCTCATGCACCAGCATGGCAAAATTTCCAAAGAACAAATGGAAAAGGCAAAGAACATATCCGTCACCGAAACGCTCGTTCCTGAAGAAGAAAATCGAAAAGACTCTTACAAATATGATTCCTTTGTTGATCAGGTCATAAAAGAAGTTGAAGCACTTGGAGATTACAATGTATTTTCTGATGGGCTAAAGATATATACAACTCTCGACCCGGATGCACAACAGTATACTGAAAAAATGTTATACACGAATGAAGTCGTCCAATATCCCGATGAGAAATTTCAAGCGGGAATCGTTCTTATGGATACCAAAACAGGAGAGGTAAGAGCGATTGGTGGCAACCGCAACAAAGACGTAAAGCGCGGGCGGAATTACGCTACACAGCTCAGCGACAAACAACCGGGATCGACTGTCAAACCAATTTTTGACTATGGTCCGGCCATAGAATATTTAAACTGGTCAACATATGAACAAGTCAAAGACGAGCCTTATACGTATACAGGAGGTACGCCGATCAACAACTTTGACAACCGGCACCTTGGACAAATGTCGATAAGAGAAGCTTTATACCGCTCGAGAAACATTCCCGCGTTAAAAGCTTTCCAAGAAGCGGGAGCAGAAAATGTCAGAAAGTTTGCGGCGGGATTGGGCTTTGAAAATATCGATATGACCGAATCCGATTCAATCGGAGGGGGAAAACAAAATCCGTCACCGTTTACTTTGGCCGGCGCGTTTGCCGCATTTGGAAATAACGGGATGTATCATAAGCCGCACACGGTGAAAAAAATCGTGCTGATGGATGGAGAAACGGAGATTAAAAATAAAGTTGAACCGAAAATCGCCATGAAAGACTCTACTGCTTATATGGTTACCGATATGCTGAAAGATGTACTTTCCTCTAAAGCAGGTGCCACCGGTAAAGCAGCGGCGATTCCAGGACTTCCTGTAGCCGGAAAAACGGGTACGACAAACTATACCCAAGCAGAAATGAGGGAACACAATATTCCAAGGGGAAGTTCTCCCGATTCATGGTTTGCCGGTTATACAACGAACTATACAGTTGCTGTTTGGACCGGATATGAAAAACGGACAAATCCGATTCTGCCGAAAGATTTAAAAATCGCCCAGCAATTGTTTAAAAACTTGATGAGCCATGCATCTTCAGACATTGAAACACCTGATTTCAAAATGCCAAAAAGCGTTGTACGGGCAGCCGTTGAAAAAGGCTCCAATCCGCCGAAAAAGCCAAGCAAACATACGCCTGAAAGCAATATCGTACACGAGCTGTTTGTAGCCGGAACAGAACCGAAACAAGTATCACAGGCCTTTGACAAACTGGATGCTCCATCCGTCTCCGGCGAATATAAAGAAGGAGAAAAAGCGGTTGTGTTTAATTGGTCGCATCCTGAATCAGGTGAGCTTAAGTTTCAGGTGAAAGTAAATATTGCAGGAACAGAAAAAGATCTTGGAGAAATATCGGATACAAGCTATACGATTAGCAATGTGGAGCCTGGCAAGACTTATTCAATCAAAGTGACTGCCGTGTCGGAATCGCAAACAAGCTCACCAGGATCGGCAAGTGTCACGGTTCCATCCAACGAAGAGGATCAGAACGAAGAAGAACCAACAGACGGCGAAGAAGAACCGAATGAAGAAAATCCGCCTGCCGATAACGATCAAAACGGAAGCGGAAACGACAATCAAAACGACAATCAAAACGGGCAAAACAATAACAATAACAATAATCCTAATGATAATCAAAATGGGAATAACGGAAACAATAATGGGAATAACCCAAACCCTGGTAATAACCAAAATCCTGGCAATAACGGCAACCAGCAAGAAGGTGGCGATTCGGGCGAGACCCCGGACGACAATACAGACCAATCCGGCGGCTCCCCTCCACAGGCCGTTCGCCCGGCGAATAGAATGACCGGGTAAAATAACCAACAAAAGAAAAAAGAGCGCACAAGAGGCGCCCTCCGCTTGTAGAGAAAGTCGACGCACTTTCTCTACAAGCTTTTTTAATAGGTGTGATTGTACAGAACATCGCTTGTTTAAAAAAAAGCTGTCGAGGTTCCCCTCAACAGCCTTATTCAGCCATTTGTTTTTCCATTTTCTTTATTCTTTTCTTCCCTTCCCTGCAAAGCTCCAACAGCGGACAACTCGCACATTGCGGGTTTTGCGCTTTGCAATGGTAGCGGCCGAAAAAGATCATCCGATGATGGCTGATGGACCATTCTTCCTTCGGTATTTTTCGCATCAAAGTCTTTTCGACTTCCAGTACACTGTCTTTCCATCGGCAAAATCCCAAGCGTTTGCTGATCCTTTCCACGTGAGTATCTACAGCGATCGCCGGCACTCCAAATGCTACCGACACGACAACGTTAGCTGTTTTTCTGCCTACTCCGGGAAGCTGCATTAATTTGTCGCGGTCACTCGGTACGTTGCCATCATATTCGTTTATCAGGATGCTACACAGCTTTCGAATGTTTTTCGCTTTATTTCTGAAGAGGCCGATTGAACGGATATCATTTTGAAGTTCTTCTTCGGAAACAGCCAAATAATCTTCAGGTGTTTTATATTTTTCAAATAACGTTTTGGTTACCTTATTGACGAGAACGTCTGTACATTGAGCGGAAAGCAGCACCGCAATAACGAGTTCAAAAGGATTGGAATGATTTAGTTCACACTCGGCGTGCGGAAACATCTCACCCATCGTATCAAGACAATAGCGAATTTCTTGTTTAGTCAGCAATTCAATAAGCACCTGCCTTTATTGTTCCAGCCAGTTATAAAATGGTATTTTGTTGGAAGGCTCATGCGAAATGACTTTTGACCCCTGTTTAGTTGCCCTTTGTCTGAATTGACTTCCTTGCATGCGAGCCTGCTCAATCGTTTTAACCCCATTTTTCTTCCAACTGAATAATATGCGGTCAATATAACGGAAATTTACTTTTCCCGATATGACTGCCTCCCTTAACGCCGCTTTTATAATGGAGGGGTCCTGTTTGTCTTCATCCAGCCACATGGCGAGATTCTCGCATTCCATCGGGGAAAGGGGCCTGCCAAATTCCTGCTCAAAGACCGTGTATAAATCATGCTCATCATGAAGTGTATGTTCCAAGTCTTGTTGTTTTTTCTCCGCAATCAGTTCTTCCGCCAGCCGAATCCATAGAGGCTTCAAAGAATACTTTTCAAAACGGATTTTTTCCTCGGACATTCCCTCTTCTATGGCAATGAGCTGCATTTGGACGAGTTTCCCCAACATCGCAGAGCACTCATCCGCAGTGCTGGACATCCGTTCACACAGTTGCTCGGGTGTTGGAAACTCGTTTCCCCGATCCATAAAGAATTGAATATGCAAAAGCAGCACCAACTCTTTTTCGTCAAGGCCGATTTGTTTATATTTGTTTAACAACACACTTGGTATTTGAACCATACCTTCTTCCATCCACGATACAATCATTTCTTTATCCACATTCAGCACCTCATCTTTATTCATGTGGAGAGTTTTTTTACTCCTTCGATGGAAAAACCACGTACAACATGCACGTGGCTTGTATAACGCAATGATCGGCTTATCGGCTCTTTTCTTTTACAAAAGAATGAATACGGCGGATTGCTTCTTCAAGCGACTCCAGCGCAGTTGCATATGAAAGCCTGATATTTTCCGGCGACCCAAAGCTTGATCCGGGCACTACAGCAACAAGGGCCTCTTCCAGCAATGCTCCGACAAAGCTGTCCACGTCCTCATAGCCGGTTATCCGGGCAGCCTCCATTACGTTCGGATATAAATAAAAGGCTCCTTGCGGCTTCAGGCAAGTGACTCCCGGGATTTCATTCAGCTTTTTATATATAATGTTCATTCGTTCTTCAAAAGCTTGTCTCATCCGTTCAACCGGTTCCTGTGTCCCATTGTAGGCTTCGATAGCCCCGTACTGGGATGCCGCTGCCGGATTGGATGTGGAGTGGCTGGCGACATCTGTCATCGCTTTAATGATGGCTTCATCACCCGCGGCGTATCCTATTCTCCAGCCCGTCATGGAATGTGATTTCGAAACACCGTTAATGATGACGGTAATCGCCTTCAGTTCAGGTGAAATTTCCGCAATCGACACATGTTGGTTGCCGTCATATAAAAGCTTTTCGTATATTTCATCCGATACGACAACGATGTTATGCCGCAAGCAGACTTCGCCGATTTCTTCCAATTCTTCTTTCGTATAAATCATGCCCGTCGGATTGCTCGGCGAGTTGATGATGACAGCTTTTGTTTTTTGTGTAATGGCTGCTTTCAACTGTTGCGCTGTAATCTTGAAATGTTGGGATTCTTCGCCGGCAATATATACTGGCTTTCCTCCAGCCAGCTTTACCTGTTCCGGATAGCTTACCCAATACGGTGCGGGGATAATGACTTCATCCCCCTCATCCAAAATCACTTGAAAAAGGGTGTACAAAGCATGTTTTGCGCCGTTTGTCACAATGATCTCCGCCGGCTTGTAATCAAGCCCTTGGTCTCTTTGCAGCTTTCCTATGATCGCTTTTTTCAATTCAGGCAAGCCGCCTGTTGCCGTATACTTCGTATGTCCTTCTTTCATGGAGCGGCTAGCCGCTTCAATGATGTTTTCCGGCGTATTAAAATCAGGCTCTCCAGCACCAAGGCCAATCACATCAAGCCCGTTTTGTTTTAATTCTTTTGCTTTGGCCGTGATGGCCAAAGTGGATGAGGGTGTAACTTTTGAAACACGGTTTGATAATTGAATGTTCATGCCTATCCCTGCTTCCTTATAGATTTTCAATATTTCTCCACCATTTTCCGGTGTCAAAATGAATGTAATAATAATTTAAACGGGATTGATTGTCTAAATAGGACAATTCCCATACGGGGAGCTGTTTTTCCATGCCAAGCCTGACGCCAAGAATTTCCTTGGGCTGCTTTTCTTTCACCAGCATATCGATGGCTTCCTGCTTGGAAATGCCATCAGCCAGCTTTTTAGAGATGGTTTTTTCATCCTTTTTTTCCGGAATCCAAAAAACAACTTGTTCGCCCTTTTTTTCTTCTCCAATCAAAACATAATACGTTTGCGAACCGTTGTATAGATAAAAATCATCAATTTTCTTCAATTTTTCATCGGCGTTTATTCTTTGTTCCGCCTCTTTTCTGGCTTGTTTGACCGGATCCATCGCCTTTGTATATATGTATCCCCCTGCTCCTGCTAGAAGCAATAAGACTGAAAAAATGATAATAAGCCATTTATACATGTAACATCCCCCATTTAACGGCGGGCGCCGAATACACAAATTTTGTTACTCATAATAAGCCGTTTGAAAGCCAAAATATCATTAAACAACGCATTGCTCACCCATCATTATAACATGATGGGAATGACGTTATAAATACATTCTAGTCCACATTCCAGGAGCGTCGCAATTGCGGCGTTCTATTCATTCTCCAGCCATTGCTCTATTGCGGGGATAAGCTCCTTTAATGGCTGTTGTTCCACCTGGATCGGAGGAAGTGAACGCAGAAACGCGCTTCCATACATCGTTGTAACGATTCGGCGATCAAACACAATAAATGCCCCCCTGTCTGTTTCTTTCCGGATCAATCTTCCGAAACTTTGTTTAAATTGTATGATTGCTTCAGGCAATGAGTATGCGGAAAAAGAATTCTTCCCGGCTTCCTTGATCGCCTGCATTTTTGCAGCGGTTACCGGTTCATGAATATGTGAAAACGGGAGCCTGGTGACAACGATCGCGGATATACTTTCCCCGTTCATATCAATTCCTTCCCAAAAGCTGTTCGTTCCCAGCAAAATGGACTTTGTAAACTGCTGGAACGTTTTGAGAAGGCGATGGCGGCTTCCTGAAGATATTCCATGAGCCAAGAGAACATATTCATGCAGTTCTTCGCTGTCCTTTAACAAATCAAACGTTTTTCTCAGCATATCGTGTGAAGTAAACAACACAAGAATTCGTCCCCTTGCAGCGTGGGCAATAGCGATTAAATGACAAGCGATCGCTTCTGTATACTCATCGCTTGCGACTGCGCTAATATCTGGCAAGTCACTTGGAATAAATAGCTTTGCTTTCTTTTCATATGCATACGGGGATTCAATCATTTTTTCAAGCTTTTGAAATGGCTGAATGCCGCATTCTTCCGCAAAAAATGCAAACGAACGGTTTACGGTCAAGGTAGCTGAAGTTAATACGACACTTTTCGCCGTGCCGAACAGCTTTTCGGATAAAAAGCGATTTGCGTTAAGCGGCTTCGCATGTATAAATGTCCTGTTTAATATTTGTTTTTTTTCTCCTTCAATCCAGACAATATCTTCTTTTTTTGGATGAAACACTAATCTGTCAAGGGTTGTTTGAATGGTATTCCATTGCTCACAAAAAGCCGTCGTTTCCTCCAATAGCGCCAACTCTTCCGGTTTAAGCGCCTTCCTTGATGTTTCCATCAAGCCAAGCCGCTCCGCAATTCCTTTTTGGATAAAACGGTGTCCGGCCGCTACCCTCTCGGCACACAATTCGATCGACTGCCACTTTCTTTCAAGCCTTGTTTGTGATGTGATGCTTACCTGCGCTTTATAGGCATTATTTTTATGTTGTTGAAAAAGCAGTTGCCCCATTAGTGAAAATAAATCATTTATTTCAAGATCAAAGCTGTTTAAGGCTTCGTCCAATTCAAATACATGAATGCTTGGCTCCAGTTTCAGCCGTTTTACGCTTTTTTCAAGTTTATACAATAGCTTTTTCTTTTCCGATGTGCCGATTCGTCCGAGCATGTTTTTCAGGTCGTAGTATCCCAAATGGACACCAAATGTATTTCGTGCCGCTTTTTCCAATCGGTGCGCTTCATCAATAATAAAATATTCAAGCTGCGGAATATCCATCCGTCCTTCCAAGCTTTTCATCAAGCTGGCATGATTCATGATGATAATATCGGCTTCGAATGCTTTTCTTTTTGCGCGCGCATAAAAATCTCTTTGATGCCAAGGATCTTCCCGCTGATGTACGTTTCTGTTCGAATGGCGTATCTTTTCCCAAAAAAACACGCCGCCGCCCGATAAATTCAATTCGTCCACATCGCCTGTTTCCGTTTGCACAAGCCATACGAGTATTTTCATTTTTGTGATGGCCTCATCGTATGAGTCACTATTTTCTCGCAGCGATTGTTCAAACTGAAATATACTGATGTAATGGTCTCTTCCCTTTAAAAGCGCCGTTTTAAAAGGAAAGGGGATGATGTTTTTCAATTTGTCCAGTTCATTTTCGATCAATTGATGTTGCAGATGGATTGTATATGTACTGATGGCCACTTGCTTATTGTTGTTAACCGCAAAATAAATACTTGGCAACAAATAGGCGATCGACTTGCCAATCCCTGTTCCCGCTTCAATCATCGCATGGGTATTCGTTGTCAACGCTTTATACACCGTATCCATCATTTCAAATTGGCCTTCACGCAGAGTGAAATGGTGAAAGTGCTGTTGAAATAATTGGGCCTTCTCATCTGTTCCCAGCGGAAATGTTTCCGTTTGTAACGCAACATCCTCTCTTGCATCCGGGCATTTCCTTAAAGCAATGCCGCGCCATACATCCAAGTTTCCGGGGAGATTTTCTACATGTTTGCGTTTTTGGGCAAGAATGGCTCCAAATAAAAAAGTCAAGCCGCTGTCGGCTTTTTCTGCCAAACGGTACAGCATTTCCAACGTAACCACGGGAAGATTTTCTGCTTTTTTCACCAAAAGGAGGAAAAGTTCTGCTGTCGCCAGAGCATCACTGTCCGCCTGATGGGGATTGTCATGGACCACGTTCATTTGATCACTTAAATCTTGTAGTTTGTAGCTAGGAGAGCAGGGAAGAAGTATCTTGGCCAGTTCGACGGTGTCCAAAGTCAGATTCACCGGGTGGTGTTTTCCCGCATGTTTCAGCTCTCCATCCAAAAAGCCCAAATCAAACTTGACATTATGGGCAACAAATATCGAGTGTTCCAATATTGTATATACTTTATCAGCAATTTCTTCAAATTTCGGGGCAACCGTAACCATTTGATCATCAATTCCCGTTAATTCTTGAATGAAAGCCGGAATAGGCTTTTCGGGATTTACAAGTGATGTGTATTGATCAATAATCTTTCCTTTTTCAATGATCACAATCGAAATTTGAATGATTCTGTCGCCCTTTTCAAAAGAATTTCCGGTTGTTTCCAAATCTACTGTGACATATCTTTTTTCCATTTCTTTCACACCTTTAATCACTGCCGTCATTCGGCTCTATGATAGTGTATCACACGCAGATTGATTCAGCCACAGACACGGAATATAAAAATAAGTGGGAGAGGTGGGCATGCAGATATTGTCATACGATGTGGAATTCTCAGTCTGGAAATCCCAAAAACAAGGCGCGAAAGCGTCCTTTTGTTGACAAGCTCAGGCAGAGACGTCCTTAAAAATTTTGCGTTTTTTCGTGCGTTGGCAATGTTGGCAAAACTGTTTGTCCTGTCTTTTCGCTTGCACTCGTATATCCTGTTTGCAAAAACGCCTTTATGATCAACATCCTCGAAAAAGCTTACATTTTTTCTTCATGCGATGATGGTGCTGCCGAAGCTTTCCTTATCCTGTCGACCCGAACCAATCAGTTCGGTTACTGGCAGTTGATCCTCACATTTGCCATTTTCTCTTAATCCCGATTCGACACCTTACTTCCAGTTAATGGATGATAGGAAAATGCCCGCAGCCTTTTGTTGGCTGCGGGTCATATATTATGACACATCAAAGATGATGTTGTCGATGAGTCTGGCTTTGGAGAATTTGACAGCTATGGCGATGATGATGCGTCCATGGATTTGTTCAAGAGGCTGAAGCTCCGGATAGCTTAGGATATCGACATAATCGATCAAAGCGTCCGTACGGCTCTTTAATAAGTCTATAACCGCATTTTTTATTTCCTCGACATCGGTTGCTCCTTGTTCAATTTTATGTTTTGCCAGGAGCAAGCTCTTATAAATGGACGGGGCCTGCTCTTTTTCACGAGCGGATAAATATACATTCCTTGAACTGACCGCAAGGCCGTTTGCATCCCGAACAGTTTCAACGGGTATAAGTTGTACCGGGAAATCATAATCGGCAACCATGCCGGCAACAACCGCAAATTGTTGGGCGTCTTTTAACCCAAAGTATGCCTTGTCGGGCATGACGATGTGAAATAATTTTGCCAGTACGGTGACCACCCCGTCAAAATGTCCTGGCCGGTCATTGCCGCATAACGCATGATTACGCTTTACGACACTCATTTTTGTCGACAATTCGGCGTCATACATATCTGAAACGTTTGGAATAAACAATAGATCGACACCTGTCGTTTCAGCAAGCCTTTCGTCCCTTTTTTGGTCACGGGGGTATGCTTCATAGTCTTCATCCGGTCCAAATTGCAGGGGATTTACGAAGATACTCATAACAACGATATCATTTTCCTTTTTGGCCTTGCGCGCTAGGGTCAAGTGACCCTCATGAAGATACCCCATCGTTGGAACAAATCCAATCGTTTTGCCTTTAGACTGAAGCTGTTTTGCCATTTGCTGCATCTCTTTTTTCTCGGTGATGATTTTCAATTTTATTTTCCTCCGTACAAAGAAGCCAACTGGCTCTGTTCCATATTAAATGTGTGTATTTGCGCATCAGGAAATACACCTTGTTTTACTTCATGAATGTACTGCTTCAACCCTGTGGTTACATGTTCATTCACATCGGCATATCGTTTGGCGAACTTTGGAATTCTATCGACACCAAATGTGGCCAAATCATGAAAAACAAGAACTTGTCCATCTGTCTCAGGACCGGCGCCAATGCCAATCACCGGAATATTTAATTGTTTCGCCACTTCTTTGCCAAGCTGCTGGGGAATGCATTCGAGAACGAGCGCAAAGGCACCCGCCTCTTCGCATTTTTTGGCTTCTTTAATAAGCGTTTCAGCCGCTTTTGCTGTCTTCGCCTGTACTTTATAGCCGCCAAGCACCCCTGCCGTCTGCGGAGTCAATCCTAAATGTCCCATGACGGGCACTCCCGCTGTTGTAAGAGCCTGGATCGTTTGTATGACTTCACCCCCGCCTTCCACTTTGACAGCATTGGCACCGCTCTCCTGCATAATACGGCCAGCCGCCCGCATCGCTTCTTCCCTGCTGATATGAAAAGACATAAAAGGGAGATCCGTTACGACAAACGTGTTTTTTGCACCGCGTTTCACGGCTTTCGTATGATGGACCATGTCATTGACAGTGACAGGTACGGTAGAATCATAACCGAGTACGACCATGCCAAGGGAATCCCCGACAAGAATCATGTCCACCCCCGCCCCTTCCGCCAGTTTTGCCTGGGGAAAATCATATGCGGTGACCATAGCGATTTTTTCTCCCGCCTGTTTCATTTTTACAAAATCAGCAGTCGTTTTCATTTTTCATTTCCTCCTTTTTGTTAGAGGAGCGAATGCAGTTCGAGCAATTGGACGCCTAAAATACAAAAGGAATCCTCTCCAAAAAGGCAGAAGGACTCCGTAACATCCCTTTCACTCGCTTCGGTCCTCTGTCCCCGTCCTCTCTATGGATCAAGGCAGATATTAATATAAAAAATACATCAAATGAAAATGGTGCAGCTCGTTAAGATACCGCCCAATAACATAATAGCAAAATAAATAGAAAAATTCTATCAATCCGATAGTTCTATATCGGCAGAGTAAACTTCGTGTATCGTGCCGTGTTCATCCTCCACTTTTAATACGCCTTCATCCGTAATGCCAAGTGCCCTGCCGACAATCTCTCCGGTAACCGTTCTGGCTGTGATTACTTTTCCAATGCTGATCGCATACGTTTCCCATAATAGTTTAATCGGCGCAAACCCCTTGTCCAAATAAATGCCATAGTATTTTTCAAAATCTTTTAAAAACGTTTGGATCAGTTGCGCTCGCGAAATTTTTTTCCTTTTTTCAATATATAATGATGTGGCTTTTCCCCGGATACTTTCATGGAGATCTTCTATATCATGGTTGGCGTTTATACCAATGCCAATAACGAGAGATGAGATTTTATCCGCTTCCGCTTGAAGCTCGGTCAATATCCCGACTACTTTTTTACCGTTTATCAAGATGTCATTCGGCCATTTAATCTCCGGATGAAGGCCTGTCACTTCGCCAATGGCATTTGCTGCTGCAACAGCCGTAATCAAAGTAAACTGCGGAGCTTTTTGGGGAGGCAGAACCGGACGGACGATCATACTCATCCATACTCCCTTTTTCGGCAATGACGACCAACTCCGCCCTAGCCGGCCCCTTCCTGTTCTCTGCTCTTCGGACACAACGATAGTCCCTTCAGGCGCTCCTTCATGTGCCAGCTGATGCGCTACCTTTTGGGTGGATTCGACTGATTCGTAAAAATGTATATTTCTTCCAAAATGCTCCGTTTCAAGACCAAATAAAATGTCACTCTCGGTCAAATCTTCCGGCGTATTGATGATTTTATAACCTTTATTTCTGACAGCTTCCAAAATGAAGCCGTCCTTCCTTAGTTCTTCTATATGTTTCCAAATAGCTGTCCTGGAACAACCGATCTTCTCGGCAAGTGTCTGGCCGGACAAAAATTCGCCATCGGCATCAGAAAGTGCTTTAATCAATTGTTTTCTTATATCAATCGACAATTTTCCATCCAACTCCTGATTTCTTGTTTATGATTTGCGATTTCACCGTTTATGACCGCCTGCGCCGCTTCATGGAGAACCTTTCCGATCCAGGGCCCGCTTTGTTTACCTGTCCAGCGAATGAGATCATTTCCGTTCACAGTCAATTCCTTCAACGATTTAATGGGAAGACTTTCATACTTATCCAGCAAATGAGCCAATTGTACATCCTCTCTCTTGATCGTCAGAAAAGCCGTTTCTACAAGAAGAGCGATTTCTTTTCCGGCGGTAAACAGTTCATCCCTGCTCCAAAAGTGATCTTTACGCAGCATCAGGTATGAAAGAGCCATTGAAAGCAGTTTTATTTTTTTGGACGGAAGCCGCCATTTCTTTAATATAGTAACAGGATGTTCCCCGGAGAAATATAATGCCAACAGCCACATATCAAGGTTTTTTAAGGAAGAGATTTCCAGCTTGGTCACTGACTGCACGACATGTTCTTGATTGAATAAAGCAGGCAATTGCTTATAAATGCCTGTATGAAAAAGCAATTCCAAAGCCTTCTTTTTGTATTTTCCATCTAATAGCTTTTCAAATTCAGCCGTTATTCTTTCTACGGAAATATGGCGCAACAAATCGACATGCTCTTTTATCGCTTTTTCGGTTTGTTTCTCCAAATGAAAACCGAGCTGGCTGACGAATCTTACAGCACGCATTAGCCGCAAGGCGTCCTCCTGAAAGCGCTCATCAGCCGATCCAACGGTGACAATGACTTTTTTTTCCAGTGCCAAACGGCCTGCAAAAGGATCAATGAAATTTCCCTCTTTATCCATGGCGATCGCATTCATTGTAAAATCGCGTCTTTTTAAGTCTTCGTATAAACTTCGGACAAATGTAACTGATTCCGGCCTTCTATAGTCTTGATAGTCGCCTTCTGAGCGGTATGTGGTCACTTCGTAAGATTTTCCATTTTGTATGACCATAATCGTTCCGTGTTCAATACCCACATCGACCGTTTTTGAAAATATGGTTTTCAGCTCAGCCGGCGTCGCCGATGTTGCAATATCCACATCATGAATGTCTCTGCCAAGCAAAAAATCTCTCACAGCACCGCCGACAAAGCAAGCCTCATAACCAGCCGCTTCAATCTCATGAATAAGCGGCAATGCGGACAAGAAAGGTTCTTTCATATGCCGATCCTTCTTTCTCATAAGTTAAGGAGAGATGTATACAACGTTTCATATGATGATACGATAGCATCAGCCTGGAATCGCTCCTGCGGAGTGTGTTCGGCATTCGCCGAAAATATTTCATGCTTCTCCTTATCTTCAAGTAAAATCAGTGCTTTTTCGGCTGCTTCAT
Organism: Siminovitchia sp. FSL W7-1587; assembly: GCF_037963795.1. Taxonomy (NCBI): domain Bacteria; kingdom Bacillati; phylum Bacillota; class Bacilli; order Caryophanales; family Bacillaceae; genus Siminovitchia; species Siminovitchia sp. FSL W7-1587. The sequence continues at coordinate 4,478,781 of NZ_CP150169.1, read as the reverse complement.
CGGTATTTCCTAGTTCACAGAGAAAACCGTTGTATCCATCTTCAATAATTTCGGGGATTCCCCCGACTCTTGTTCCAATGCAAGGCACGCCGCACGCCATTGCCTCCAATGCCACCAGCCCGAAGCTCTCTTTTTCGGATAATAGCAACATCAAATCACTCATCGAATATAGCTCTTCGAGATGATCTTGCCGACCAAGAAACAACACTTTTCCATCCAAAGACAAGTTTTTTACGAGTTCACATATCTTCGTCATTTCCGGTCCATCACCGACGAGCAGCAGTTTTGCGGGCAAGCGGGAGGCGATGTTTGAAAAAGTTTTCACAACGTCCTGTACCCTCTTTACCTTCCTGAAATTGGAAACGTGGATGATCACTTTTTCCTCAGGAGAGATGTCGTACGTTTCTCTCAATCCATTTACTTGTATTCTTTTATATACCCTGTCATCGATAAAATTGTGAATGACATCAATTTCCTTATCAGGTGATACAATCGTTCGTGTTTGTTCAGCAAGGGCATATGAGACAGCTGTTACCCGGTCTGATTTTTCAATGCCGAAACGGATGGCATCCGCCAAGGTTGAATCATAGCCCAAAACGGATATATCTGTTCCATGAAGCGTCGTTACAATTTTTATATCCTGCCCCGACATTTGTTTGGCCAAAATGGCGCAAACTGCGTGCGGGATCGCATAGTGCACATGCAGTATATCCAGTTCTTCCCGTTTGATTACCTCCGCCATTTTACTGGCTAGGGCGATGTCATACGGCGGATATTGAAAAAGCGAATATTGATTTACAGCAACCTGATGAAAGAAAATATTCGGGTCCCATCTATTCAACCGGAACGGAATATTGGAAGATATAAAATGAATTTTATGCCCTCTTTCGGCAAGAAGTTTCCCAAGCTCGGTCGCAACGACACCCGATCCGCCCACTGTCGGGTAACAAGTAACACCAATTTTCAGTTTCATAAGCTACAAGCCTTCCCCAAATATGTTGTTATTTACAAGCAAAGGGCGATCCGTTTTAAACCCTTCTGCAAAAGCAACCCCTGTTTCAAGACCATAAAGCCTTTCCCTTGCCTCAATTCGTTCTAGATAACCGTTTGTAAGCACTGTCTCCACGCCGTTAGGCCCTTTCATAAACTGCGACTCATAGGCACGAAGCGCGAACAGCTTTTCTTCGATAAACAAAGAAATATCCACGGCAACATCAGGACGCGGCTGGCTGTTGATAAAGTAATATAGTAACTGTCTTGCTTTATGTACACTTTGGCCATCCGCATCATACTTTTGAATGCCGGCCGAAAAAAAGGCTTCCTTCACAAGAGCCGCGCAATTGCCATGGTCTGGGTGCCGATCTTCCCAAAAAGGAGCAAAAACGACAATCGGCTTGTAACGGCGAATGACCCCCGCGATTTTTTTTATGTATTCTTCTTTCATGAATAAGCCGCGGTCCGGAAAATGCAGATTAATTCGCTCATGCACATGCAGCCTTTGGGCCGCTTCCTTTGCTTCAGCGTGTCTCTTCTCGACAGTTCCATTGGAAGAGAGTTCGGCCTCAGTTAAATCACAAATGACAATTTTTTTGCCTTCAGATGCCCATTTATAGATGGAGCCCGCCATGCCGATTTCTACATCATCGGCATGAGCCCCAAAAGCAAGAATATCTATTTGCTCCAGTTTCAACAGAAATCCCCCTTTTTAGTCTATGATAGATTCCAAACCGTAGACAAGGGTGTTTAATTGAAGTACGGTCTCCACCGAGACTTTCACTCCGGACATAAAAGATGCCCGGTTATACGAGTCATGCCTGATTGTTAAGGTTTGTCCGTTAGAACCGAAGATCACCTGCTGGTGGGCGACTAATCCCGGAAGTCTTACACTATGTATTCTCATACCGTCAACTTCGGCGCCTCTCGCACCTGAAATGGTTTCCTTTTCATTTTCGTGTCCCTGTGCCTTTGGTTCCCTGTTGACGCCGATCATTTCTGCCGTTTTGACAGCGGTTCCTGATGGAGCATCCAATTTTTGATCATGATGCATTTCAATAATTTCAACGTCTTCAAAATACTTTGCCGCCGTTTGGGCGAATTTCATCATTAATACGGCACCGACCGCAAAATTCGGAGCAATGATGCAACCCAGACTTTTGCGTTCAGCAAGCTCTTTTAACTCTTCAAGTTGTTCCGGCGTAAAACCGGTCGTGCCGACAACCGGGCGCACTCCGTTTTCCAAAGCTGATTTTGTATGTAAGAAACCTAGATCGGGGGTTGTTAAATCAATCAATACATCCGCTTCCACCTCCCGGAAGCACTCATGTATATCAGTGTAGATCGGAACATCCAGTCCCGAAAAACCTTCCGTATCCGATAACAGCTTTCCGTTATTGATGCGGTCAATGACGGCTGTAAGCCGAAAATGCGGTGTTTCTTTTACAAGGTTTACTGCTTCCCTGCCCATTCTTCCCCGCGGGCCGGCTACAATAATGTTAATCTCATTCATCATTTTGTTCACCTTCATTTTTTTTAGTCCATCTGTCTTTGTCTCTCGTTTTGAACTTATGCATGACTCGGTCGTGGGCATCTTGTAAATCGATGTCCAAGGAATTGGCCAAGCAAATCACGACAAATAACAAATCGCCAAGTTCTTCCTCTACTGTTTTTTCTGTTTCATCGGCTTTTTTCTTTTTTTCACCATAATAATGATTAATTTCCCTTGCCAGTTCCCCCAACTCTTCGGTTAATCTGGCAGTCATGGCCAAGGGACTGAAATACCCTTCTTTAAACTGGCCGATATAGTTATCCACTTCATGCTGCATTTCCTGTAACGTTTTTCTATGACTCATCATTTCTCACCTTGATTCATTATTTCTTCACCTTCTTACCATATGTTAGCTAATTCTTTTTTTTTATACAAATGAAAATGCTTCAGTAAAGTGAAACTTCATTCAGTAGGAGTTCCATCCCTACTGAATGTTAGTTGAACCAATCGGGCATTTACTGGCAGTTGACCCAGCACTTTCTACTTACATTTTAGATTTCTAAGCAAAGGGGCTTACTGACAGTTAATGCGGGATAAAGTGAAACTTCATTCAGTAGGAGTTCCATCTCCTACTGACTGTTAGTTGAACCAATCGGGCATGTACTGGCAGTTGACCCAGCACTTTCTACTTACATTTTAGATTTCTAAGCAAGGGGCTTACTGACAGTTAATGCGGGATAAAGTGAAACTTCATTCAGTAGGAGTTCCATCTCCTATTGAATGTTAGTTGAACCAATCGGGCATTTACTGGCAGTTGACCCAGCACTTTCTACTTACATTTTAGATTTCTAAGCAAAGGGGCTTACTGACAGTTAGTGCGGGATAAAGTGAAACTTCATTCAGTAGGAGTTCCATCTCCTACTGACTGTTAGTTGAACCAATCGGGCATGTACTGGCAGTTGACCCAGCACTTTCTACTTACATTTTAGATTTCTAAGCAAGGGGCTTACTGACAGTTAATGCGGGATAAAGTGAAACTTCATTCAGTAAGAGTTCCATCTCCTACTGAATGTTTAGTTGAACCAATCGGGCATTTAAGTGCCGTTTTCTCACACTTTGACCTTTTGTATCAAATCAGGTCTTGAAGTGGTGTATATGGCACCTTACATGTGGGGTAAAAGTTGCCGCTAAATGGAGTTATTGGATATAATGTGAAATACTCGGTGAAAAAAATGTGCAGGGAGAGAAGGAATTGTGCCTTTTCAATTAAAAGTAAAGAATATCCTATATATCTTATTGGGTGCGGGCATTTTTGCATTCGGACTTGTTCATTTTAACATGCAAAACCATTTGGCTGAAGGAGGATTTACGGGAATTACCCTTCTTCTTTATTTTCTATTTCACATTGATCCTTCCCTCACAAATTTACTATTGAATGTGCCCTTATTTTTCATTGGCTGGAAATTGCTTGGCAAAAAACCTTTTCTTTATACCCTTATAGGGACGGTTGCCGTATCGATATTTTTGTTCATTTTTCAGAGATTTGAGATTTCCATTCCGCTGGATGGCGATCTTTTTCTCGCTGCGTTATTTGCCGGGGTGTTTGCCGGCATTGGCCTGGGAATGATTTTTCGCTTTGGGGGAACAACGGGAGGCGTTGATATTATCGCCCGTCTCTTATTCAAATATAAAGGGATAAGCATGGGCAGGACAATGTTCATTTTTGATGCATGCGTCATCCTTTTATCTTTAATCACCTACTTGGATCATCGGGAAGCAATGTATACGCTCGTTGCCGTATTTGTCGGAGCGCGTGTCATTGATTTCATGCAGGAAGGGGCTTATGCAGCGAGGGGCGCCATGATCATTTCTGAGAAACACCACGGCGAAGTAGCTGACGCCATCATGAAAGATATGGGCCGGGGCGTAACTGTATTAAGAGGACGGGGATCTTTTACAAAAGAGGAAAAAGATGTGCTCTATTGTGTGGTTGGCCGAAATGAAATTGTCCATTTAAAACGAATTATTTCAACAATCGACCCGCAGGCGTTTGTGTCTGTCATCGTCGTTCACGATGTGATGGGCGAAGGATTTACACTTGATGAAAATAAAAGACCGCTTGATCTATAAGGTAGGCTTTCTTGATATGTTAACAGCACGAGCTGAAATGAAGAACCTCAAGCCGCCCGCCAGGAATAAGACGTAGCCGTTTCCAGGAGGCGGCTTTTCAGCGCGCAAGCAGTTCAAGAACTTCATACGAAACATTGCGTGGAGCTAACCGGAGAGCTGGAAGTAAGCCAATAGGCACCTGACATTATGTTTCCTCCCTTCTCTCACTTAGCTTGCATCAGCTTGATGTTTAGCCCTTCCTCCAGTTGAATCAATCATAAAAAAAGCCCGGTGCAAAAGAGCGCCGGACATATTTACCTATTCACGATTTGTAAAAATAAGGATCAATCTGAGCAATTCCAATACGGCGACAGCGGCTGCCGCAACATATGTCATCGCTGCCGCATTCAAGACTTTTCTCGCGTCGCGTTCTTCCGAGTTGCTGATCAGGCCAAGCGAGACGATCTGGTCCATGGCTCTGGAAGAAGCATTGAATTCAACCGGCAGTGTAACGAGTTGGAATAAAACTCCCGCCGCCATCAAAACAATGCCGATTAACAGCATGTTGGAAAACGCGGTGGAAAGCAAACCAATGATAATAAAGATCCAGGCAATGTTGGAGCTGATGTTTGCAACCGGCACCAATGCGTGTCTAAAGCGCAAAGGCGCGTATCCCTGCTGGTCTTGAATGGCGTGTCCGACTTCATGGGCTGCCACTGCGGCACCGGCAACCGATGGACGATGAAAGTTGTCTGATGACAAATGCACCGATTTGGTGATCGGATTGTAGTGGTCACTTAAAACGCCAGGGGTTTCCTTAACTTGGACATTATATAAACCGTTGGCATCCAATATTTTCCTGGCCACTTCTGCTCCTGTAATGCCGGCGGTTGTTGGAATTTTTGCAAATTTTTTATACGTACTTTGGACCCTAAATTGTGCCCATATGGGTATGATTATGATCAACAAAAAATAAATTAAATATCCGCCCATTTTTACCCTCCAATACAAGTAGCTTTACTATTATTTTATGGGATAACTTGCTGTTGGTCAATTATTTGGATCTTTTCGCTTCCTCTCTTTTTTCTCACCTTTATACTTGCGCCAACTGACATAGGAAAGTGTCAAAATAATCACGCTTCCGGTCATGGATATGACCCACCATAATGAAGGATCCGCCTCATCCTCATCCACTTCGGCAAAGAGACGCTTTAAATCGGCTTCAAAATCCTCTAGTTGGGATGTCCAATTTTGTTCAGTAAATTGTGAGCGGTAATTGTCAAAGAAAGCAATTCTTGAATCAATTTTCTGAAGCTTTTCAGCGGGAAGATCAATTTTTAAACTTGGCTGGATTACGCTATATATGGAAAGAAAGTCGTTTAAATGACGATTGTAAGATTCCTGGTCGCCGTCCAGCGCAGCATTTTTCACTTGGCGAAAGCTGTCCATGATAGAGCCTTCCATTTCAAGCCACATGGGTTGATGATTGGATTGGACAGCGTCATTGGCCAATCGGAAGGCTGTCACCATCCGAATCCTTTCTTCTTTATCCATGTCAACGCTTGTAACTGCCCTGAGCGCCTCATGATGAGCGGCAGTAAGCACTCTTAACTCGTCCATAGTAAACGTTTGTTCTTTCATGCCTTGCTTAGAGAACTGCACGGCATAACGTTCCAAAAGGACCTTTGCTTCGTCGAACCGCGAAAATTTTGTTAGCTGCAAGGCCTCGTCAGCCAGTTGATCGAGCTCCTCAATGACAGGATCAGGTTTTGAATTGGCTAAGCCGCCATTTAGAAAGAGAGTCAGGCTCAGAAGGATCCCGGATAACAATTTCATAAGTGCCCCTCCTCATACTACTTGTAAAAATGTATGAGAAAGTGGACAAGAATAGACCTTTTTTAATATTTGCCTAATGATTATTGAATATGTATTGTGTCACGATTTCTGCGCGCTGCATAATAAGCAATTCCCACCGATATAATACTCAGCCAAAATGTAAAATAGCCAATCTCACGTACATACAGCTCGAGTCCGGGATATTTGGGATATTGCATAAATACATAATCGATGACGTCATTGTGAAAAGTCCATACTGCTGCCGCCAAAACATGTTTGATCTTCAATTGATAAAAAGGTGCATATAATACTGCCTGCAGGGCCATTGCCCCGTGAGAAGCGATCAGCATATATCCCTGCCAGGGCAGTACACCCGTGACATTCAGTGTCAGGATATTCATGACAACAGCCCAAATTCCATACTTTACAAGCGTTACGCAGGCAAACGCTTCAAAGATGGGGGAGTTTTTATTTTGAATAAAAGCAATCAGCACGAAAACAAAAAAAAGGCTGGCTGTCGGACTATCCGGAACGAATGGAATAAAGATCAAAGGTGTGATTTCCAACTGGCTTTTATACCAGTAATAGCCATACATTGTACCGATGGCATTGACGATCAATAACATCCATAATATACGTCTATCCATCAAGATCGTTAACAACAGCTTCACGGGGCACACCGCCTTCCCTTTACATAAAAAGCCGGCAAATTTGCCGGCTTTCAGAGTATATTATTCACTTTTCAAGCTGGCAATAAATTCTGCAAGCTTGTCTAAATCTTCTTCAGAGCCATTATATTGATCCGCGGGCATTGTCCCAACACCATTTACCGCAATATCTTTAAGTTCGTCTGGACTTAAATCAAGATTGACCAATGGTGGCGCCGCAGGTCCGCCTTCAAGGTTTTCACCGTGGCAATTAATACAGCTTTGAGCCGCATATATTTTATAACCTTCTGCCTCTGTGTCTATCTCAACATCGGCTTCTTCGGTAATTTTCCCTTGTTCCTTAGCCGCTGCCCAATCGTGATTCGCAACTGCTTCCCAAGTAAGGTAAAAAACGGAAGCAAATCCAAGCAGCATAAAGGCCGTTGCCAATGGACGTTTTATCGGACGTCGTTCAGGCCCCCGATCTAGAAATGGCGCAAGCATTAAAGCACCAAAGGCAAGACCCGGGATAATCAAGACGCCAATGACGTTATACGGCCCGGAAGCGAAACGATATTTGATTAATTGATAAAGAAACAAGAAGTACCAGTCAGGCAGTGGAATATAACCGGTATCCGTCGGATCGGCAATACGTTCCAGCGGTGCCGGATGAACTGCAGTCAAACATAAGAATCCGATGAGGAACACAGCGCCAACAAGCCATTCTCTCAACAGAAAGTCCGGCCAGAATGCTTCCGTTTTTCCCGGATATTCGGAATAGTCTTTGGGAACGTTCGGCATCCGTTCAGCAGGAATACGTGAATCGCCGACAAACTTCATCCCTTTTCCTCGTTTCATTTTGTCCCCTCCTTTAATCCGTTACTATTCAATAATGGTTAATGGGTTATTTTTTTATAGTGGACCAGAAATTCCTTGTCTTCTAATCAAGATAAAGTGAGCACCCATTAAAGCCAACAATGCAGCAGGAAGGAAAAATACGTGTATGGCAAAAAAGCGTGTCAACGTTTGCGCACCGACAATCGTCGGGTCTCCTGCTATTAAAGTTTTCATAGCAACTCCGATAAACGGAATCGATTCGACAATATCCAATGTAACTTTCGTTGCGAATAATGCCTTCATATCCCATGGGAGCAAGTAACCTGTAAGTCCAAGGGCCAGCATGACAAAAAAGATAAGGACTCCTACAATCCAGTTAAGCTCACGAGGCTTCTTATATGCTCCTTGGAAAAACACACGCAACGTATGTAAAAACATCATAACAATAACGACACTGGCTCCCCAGTGATGCATGCCACGGACGATCTGTCCGAAAGCCACTTCATTTTGAAGGTAATAAACGGATTCCCAGGCGTTTTTGATATCGGGTACATAATACATCGTTAAAAACATTCCCGATAAAATTTGGATAACGGTAACGAAAAACGTTAACCCGCCAAAACAGTAAACAAACGCAGAAAAATGGTGTGCCGGATTGACATGTTCGGGCACTTCATGATCTGCAATGTCTCTCCAAATCGGCGTAATATCCATTCGCTCGTCAATCCAGTCGTACATTTTGTTCAGCAATGATTACGCCCCCTTTACTTCTTTTTAACGAACGGATTTTCTTCTGGATTACCCAACATTAAAAAGCCGTCTTTTTCCTTGACTGGATAAGCATCCAACGGTCCTCTGGGCGGAGTTCCCGGAACATTGTTCCCGTCTTTCGTGTAAAGGCCGTTATGGCATGGACAGAAAAACATATCTGGGTGCTTTTCACTACCTGCCCAGTTAACGGTACAGCCTAAATGTTTACAAATGGGAGAAAGTGCTACAACCTCTCCTTTGTCATTTTTATACACCCAAGCTGTTTGCGTTACCTCGGAGGTGTACCACCCATCCTTTTGCTCATACTTAAAGTCAACACGGACAGGTTCTTCTGTAATATCGGCCATCTTTTTATCGGTCATTTTAAAATCACCAGCAGCTTCTGCCTTTAACACAGGATCCACTGCAAACCGAACCATCGGCAACAGCATTCCAGCCGCCATAAAGCCGCCCACTCCAGTTAGCGTATAACTTAGAAATTGGCGTCTTGTTACTGGATTTTTGCTCATCCTTATCCCCCCTCTGTCAGTAAGGTTAGTCCATCGGACAATTTATTGCGCACATTTACAAACTAGGACATCATAATAATATATCAATAAACCATGAAAATCAATAATATACAATCGGAAACAATGTCAACTATGTGGCGATTCCCTGCCACCCTTGAACGATTTCATTCATCAGCTGCTTGACCTGAGTTTCCATGATAGAGTGTTTATACTGCTCATCCAAATGTTCCAAGGGAACAGATGCGGCAAACAGCAGAGAAGCGGAAAGCTGTTCAGCCATACTGCGCCAACTTTCGTCCGATGTCAGTAAAAAGACATACTTCACTTCATGTTCTTTCATGTGCTCGACCCACTTTTGAATCGAAGAAACTTTTTCATTGTCCGCCATCTCGCTTAAGTATGTAAAAGGCGGCAATGCAAGCGCTCTTCCTTTAAATTGTCTTTCAAGGTGCTGTGACAACAAATGGGTGAATTCTCCCTTTTCGGCAATTTGTTTCATATGGGAGCCAAAGCTGATCGGTATGAGCGGAACAATTACAGTATCAATGTAACTTTTTTCCTTCAAGTAAACTTCAATATCCTTTGCCTTCCACTCCATGTTTCACTCTCCTTTCTTTAAGTATGCTCCAAGACACTGGTTACCATTCTACCAAAAGAATGCGACTAAGACAAAAAAAACAAGGCTGGAACATAAGCAAATACGAAATAGCAAAAACCGAACAATTCATTTATAATTGTTCGGTTTATTTGTGTTAAAAAAATCCCGATCATCGCTACGTCAAAACATTTCGCTTTCCGCAGGTCTCTTCAGCTTCCTCGGAAAGCAAAGATCGCTTTCCTGCGGGATCTTCGGCTCGAGCTATTCCCGCAGGAGTCTACCTATTTTGACAACGCTAAAAGTTTGCGTATGATACAATGGGATCCATTTATCCCGGCACGCATGTAAGGTGCCGTAAAACTCCCACTTCAAAATCTTGAGTGAATACAAAAGGTCCGAGTGGGAGAAAACGGCACCTAAATGCCCGATTCGTTCAACCAACATTCAGTAGGAGGCCCTACTGAATGAAGTTTCACTTTATGGTTCGTTTTTTCATCAGCTGATTTAGTTGTGTCCCAGACTTTATTTTTGCTCTCTCAGTTCTTTTAACTGCAGCGACAGCTTTTCAAAAAGATCCTTATCGCGGCGATCAAGCGCCTCATCAATGGCCGTTAACAATTTGTCCTCTTGAAATTTCAGCAGACTTTCTTTCAAAAATTGTTCCGCGATGGCTTTATCTTTTTCACTGATCAGAACCGTCTTTTTAACGAATGGATTCTCCTCCAATACCGCGGCATATTGATGAGACAAGTGTGAACCACGGAAGTTGATCTGAATATAAATATCTTCATCCCGATTCAATCGAATATCATGAAAAGATTTTTCCGCATCGGTTGTCATAATATTATCCTTATAAAACCGGAAAGGAACTTCTCTTGTGCAATGAGTGGACATGATTAATCCTCTGGGACAGAACTGGGCTTCTTCAACAAAATGAACTTTCTCCATCAACTGATCGTGGCTCATCAAATAATTCAGAATCCAGACAGATTCTCTCCTTTTGAGTTGATAACGATTTAAAAACCAGCGAATAAAATCTTTTTTTTCGTTGACAGATACAGGGGTGGCCATTTCTATTCCCTCCTCTGTGAAGATATAGCCCCAAAGGCTGATCTTAATCTTGCAGACGGTCAATCCATTCGTGCCATTCCTCATTCTCGGGCTCCATTTCAGCCAATGAATGAAAGATATCCACCGCTTCTTCCGCTTTTCCATCCTCAATCAAAAAGTATGCAAAATGTTTTAAAAACTCCGGGTTGTGTTTAAGATCATTATATGCCTGCTTGTACTCGTTTAATGCATCAGAATACTGTTCCAGTTGCTGATGGCTGTACGCTGCATCCCAGCGCATTTCAGCATCCTGATTGTCTTGAAACATGGCTGTCATTTCCAGCACTTCATGATATCTTTCCTGTTTCATAAGAAGCCTTGTCAGCCGTTTGGCTGCCTCCGAAAGTTCCGGGTCAAGCGAAAGCGCCTCTCGCAAAAAGCTTTCCGCTTCGTCACTCCGGCCGGCTTTTAATAACAATGTTCCAGTGTACGCATACAAATCGGGATTAAATTCATCGACAGCCAACCCCTCTTTGCCAATCTGTATGGCCTTCTCCAATTCGCGGACCCGCTCATAGGATTTGGCCAAATATAAATAAAGTGAAGTGTAGTCGGGATCAAGCTGTTTCAGTTCATTGAATGCCTTTATTGCTTTTTGGTCGTTTCCTGCTTGGTAGCATGTCAAGCCGTAGCCAAAAAGCACGTTTAATTCCTGATGTTCTTCCAGAGCCTTCTCATAATAATGGATGGCATCTTCAAAGGCGCCGCCCGAACTTAACGCTTCAGCAAGCTTTGCATCCATGTTCTGTCCTGCAACAGTGTGCTCCCCTGTGCTTAATAATTGCTTGTAGCATACGCCGGCATCAAGAAAGCGGCCCTGTGACATATACAGCTCTCCCAATGCGTACATTATGATCGGTTCATCAGGAAACTTCTGTTTTGCTGCAAGAAGTTTCTGTTCACTTACCTCATACAAGCCTTGCATTTGGTATAAATCTGCTTCAAGGAGAAGTGCCGCCCCATACAGCTCATCCGTATCAGGGATTTTTTCCAGAAGAAGCAGCGCCTTTTCCTCCTGGCCCATTTCAATGAGCAGTTCAGACATGGACAACCTAATGTCACTGAGATCAGGGTATTGATTCAGAAGAGATTCATAAAGCTCAATCGCCTCTTCCAAAAATCCATACTGGGCCAATTGGCCGGCAAGTGAGTACTTTTCCTCATCGGAACTGTATTTTTTCACTCTTGAAAAAGATTGCATGGCTTTGTCAACATTTTGCGTTTGTATATATTGTATCATTAACTCGGCATCTGTCATAAGCAAAACCCTTCCAAAAAACCATCTATGGTTTGATCAAGCAGATTATATTAATGTTTCTCCATCAACTTGTAAAAATCCTCTTTTCATTTTAAAAAAATGAAGCTTATTTTTTTAGTTTAGAGAACGTATTTTCCAATATCTTTTGGTCCATGTCAACGATTACCGGCTTGCCAATTTCCTCCAACAATACGAAGCGCGGCTGATCACTCAGTGTCTTTTTATCCCGCAACATCGTTTGATATACTTGCTGAAACTCAAGATCATCCGGTATGGTCGTCTGATATCCCAACTGTTTCGCCCATTGGACAAAATCTCCGATTGAAAATCTCAAGCCAGTGACTTGTTCACTTAAATGGAGAGCGTAAATCATTCCAACCATCACCGCTTCGCCATGGGCAAAAATACCGTAACCTTTGGATGTTTCAATAACATGTCCCAGTGTATGGCCAAAGTTTAGTATGGCTCGCAGCCCGCTTTCTCTTTCATCGACAGAAACCACTCCAGCTTTAATTTCGATTCCCCGCCGCAAAATATATGCCAGCTTGTCATCGGCAATAGTAGCTAGATCAGTGATTTCGGTCATCAAATATTGTAAAAAAGCGGGATCGGAAATAAATGCATGCTTCACTGCTTCGGCAAAGCCCGATCTTTTTTCTTTTATCGGGAGCGTCTTTAAAAAATATGTATTATACAGCACTGCATCAGGCTGATGGAATGCGCCTATCATGTTTTTGCCAAGCCGATGGTTAATGGCGGTCTTTCCACCTACGGCACTATCATGGGCAAGAATCGTTGTCGGAACCTGAATAAAGGAAATTCCCCGCATATATGCCGCTGCGACAAAGCCGGCCAGATCGCCGACAGCCCCTCCGCCAAAGGCAATGATGCAAGATTTCCGATCTAAGCCATGTTCGAGCGCATGCGTAATGCATGATTCAAAAACCGTCAATTGTTTCGCTTTTTCTCCGGCGGGAACGGTGTAAACAACCGATGGAATCTCCTGCGGCATGTTCGCTTTTAAAGTATCCAAGTGGAGGGAGCCTACAATCTCGTCGGTAATGACGAGCAGTTTTGTATATTTGTTTTTAACGACGAGGTCTCCCAGCTCGTCCAAAGAAGCCGGACCGATGAATACAGGGTAACTTTTAGATGCAGTGCGAACGATCATTTTCAATCAAATCACCTCGTTATGAAAATGAAAAAACACCTGCTCGACGCAGGCGGTTTTCATTCGTTTTAATACACCCAGTTATTGATTAACTTGGAGTATTCAATCAGCTCTTCTTTCTTGAAAAAGAGGCCAATTTCCCTTTTGGCACTTTCAGGGGAGTCGGATCCATGAATAACATTTTTGCCGACCGTAACACCGAAATCACCGCGGATTGTGCCTGGGGCTGCATCTTTAGGGTTGGTAGCCCCCATCATTTGTCTTGCCGTGGCGATCACGTTTTCTCCTTGCCACACCATGGCAAATACAGGACCGGAAGTAATAAAGTCAACTAACTCCCCAAAAAAAGGACGTTCCTTATGCTCTCCGTAATGCTCTTCCGCAAGTTCGTTGGAAATTTGCATAAGCTTTGCTCCGATGAGCTGAAACCCTTTTTTTTCAAAACGGGAGACAATTTCGCCGATCAATTCTCTTTGCACACCATCAGGCTTAACCATTAAAAATGTTTTTTCCATTTGCATTCACTCCTGCCATAAGATCAAGTACAAATAACAAACAAAAACTCAAAAAGAATGATAACACTTTTTATACAAGCTGGCAAATTTTGTTTGGCTCATCAATGCCTTCTTTTTCCAATATAGTTGGCAATCTCTTGAAGAGGTCTTTTTGCTCGGTTGGCCGGCAACTCTTGCAAAATGTGAAGCGCCTTGTCAAGATAGCGCCTGCTGAGCAGGTGGGACTTTTCAATCGCTCCGGAGTGCTTGATGAGGTGAATGATTTTTTGCATTTCCTCTTTATTCGTATCTTCATTTACCTTTATAATTTCAGCTTTCAGCTCGGGAATTTGCATGGCATATAAAGCCGGGAGGGTGATGTTTCCTTGCCGCAAGTCCTCTCCGGCGGGTTTACCGAGTTCTTTTTCTGTCGCGGTAAAATCCAATATGTCATCTGTAATTTGGAAGGACATTCCGATATAATATCCAAACTTGTATAGGCGCCGGTATATACGCTCATCCGTTTTCCCTGCAATAGCCCCTAGTTCGCAGCTCACCGCGATTAGCAAAGCTGTTTTTCTTTTGATCCGCCGTAAATAATCTCTTATTGTTTGGTCAAAACGAAATTTATCCTGGATTTGCACCATTTCCCCAATGCAAACTTCGACTATTGCCTTTGCCAGTTTTTTATGGGCAATCGGGTTGGAAATATTGGTCATGTATTCCAGAGAACGCGCAAAAATAAAGTCGCCTGTATACATGGCCATCCGGTCATCCCAAGTATAGTTGATGGTCGGCCTGCCTCTTCTTGTATCGGCTTCGTCAATGACATCGTCATGAACAAGAGACGCCATGTGAATTAATTCGAGGGCAAGCGCCACATTTTTGATCGTGTCGATTTTATATTCGCCAAATTGAGCGGAGAGCAATACAAAGACTGGCCGTATTCTCTTACCGCCAGCTTTCAACAATTGGAGGGAGGCGTTTTGCAGTAATGTTGAATTGGAACAAACGGCGTTTTCCAGTTCTTTTTCAATTAAATCCAGATCGTATTTAAAGGTTGAATAAAGCCTTTTTAGTTTCATGTCATTTCCACCCAGCTATTTTTTCTCTTTCCATCCAATGTGGGCCGCTGCAGCCCCTCCACTAAAAGATTTGTAGATGACGTTCGTAAAGCCCGCCCGCCAAAACATTTGGGCCAGCTCTTCCTTTCCAGGAAAGTCACGCGCAGATTCCTGCAGCCATGAATATTCCTCATAGCTTTTCGCAAATAACTTCCCGAAAACGGGCATAATATACCGAAAATAGGCATAGAAGAGTTGGCGGTAGACAGGCAGAGTCGGCTGGGAAGTTTCCAAGCAAACGGCCATTCCGCCGGGTTTTGTCACCCGATACATCTCTTTCAATGTTTGCATATAATCAGGAACATTACGAAGGCCAAATCCTATCGTGACATAATCAAAACGATTATCTTCAAAAGGAAGTTCCATTGCATTTCCGTGAATGAGTGTCATTTGCTCCATATTTCTTTGTGCTTTCTTTTCTTCGGCAATTTTTAACATATTTTTACTGAAGTCAAGCCCGAACACCTGTCCTTCATGTCCGACTTTCTCCGCTAGTGAGACCGTCCAGTCTCCGGTGCCGCAGCAAACATCCAGCGCCGTTTCGCCTTTTTGCACGTCCATTTTTTTCATCGTTTCCCGGCGCCATTTTGTATGCTGCTGAAAACTGATGATAGAATTCATTTTATCGTAGTTTTTATAAATTGATTCAAATACGTTATGTACACGCTGTTCTTTAGATTGCATTTGGTAACCTTCTTCCAAAATTATGTTGCAAAATGATGGCCATTTACCAGATCCACAATACGTGTTTGCAGGATGGACGGCAGTGTGCCCACCCCTCTCATTGCTTCCAGCAAGACAGTCTTGCTTTTTTCTATGTACATTTGACAAATGCTTTCCAAGTTCTGTCCATTTTCCATTCTGTCCTGGGCGGTATATCTTTTAAGGCCTTCAAATAATATCGAAAAGTGGCCGTTCATATACTTCTCCCATTCTGATACAAGCCTCTTAAAGAATAGCAGCTCCGTAAATAATGAATGGTAATGGACAAAATTAAAATGGTTACAAAATTGTTCAATAATCGTTGTCTCTACTCTTTTTAAATACAGCATGAAGGTGTCAATATCATCCAATTCAAATTGATACAGAGAAACTTTGTACTCGTTGATGAACTTAACCGCCTTTGCAAGTGTTCGGATTAAGTCAAGATTTTCGTGATCAGCCAGAAGGCGGTAGTAAAGACCGCTAAAATAGTCGCCCGCCAACACCGTTAATTGCCTCTCTTTCATGGATGATAAAGGATTCGTCACCTTTTCATGCGTATCCAAGGCAACTTGAACAAGCATGGCAGATGTCACATATTGGTCAGCCTGCGTATCTGGCAGCTCCGTCTCATTTACCGCCATCGCCAACATCAGGATACGGTCTTCGTCAATAACCGGAAATTCGATTTGTTTTGAAAGAAAGTGATGGTGCAATTTCCTTTCAACAATCGCTTTTATTAAATCAATTTTCTGTTCATTTACACAAAGACCCATATCCGTTTTCCCCATTTCTTTTACACATCATTACTTCCCGGTTCAATTTCACTATTATAACATGATCATTCGTTTCTTTCACTTTCGACTTCACCGACCGCTGTGATGATTTTTGCATTCCCTCTTATTTTGATGGCTGATGTATGATCTGTAAACTGGGCTACCAGAACTTCACCCTTATCCAACTTTTCCGCATGATGAAACCTCGTATCCGTTCCACGCGTCAACCCCATCACATTGACTCCATTCTCCATGGCTTTAATGACGATAAAGTCACCTTGCCCCAATTGGCTTTTCATAGTAACACCCTCTATTCTACGACTTGATTAAAGAGAGAACTTCATTGCGTGACTGGATATCTTTTAAAAAGATTCCCCTTACCGCGGATGTAATGGTTTTAGATCCAGGCTTTTTAACCCCTCTCATCGTCATACACATATGTTCCGCCTCTAATACCACCATAACACCGTGAGGCTGTAATCTATTCATAATGGCGTCCGCTACTGTAGACGTGATCCTTTCTTGAAGCTGTGGCCTCCTCGCAACAGCTTCAACAGCTCTCGCGAGTTTACTTAAACCGGTAACTCTCCCGTTTCTCGGAATATATGCAATATGGGCTTTCCCAAAGAACGGAACCAAATGGTGTTCACACAGCGAGTAAAATGGAATATCTTTCACCAATACGAGTTCTTCATGGTCTTCCCCGAAAATCGTTTCAAAATATTGTTCTGGTTCGATATGAATGCCCGCAAATACTTCTTCATACATGTTGGCAACACGCTTTGGCGTATCAACGAGTCCTTCCCGGTCCGGATCTTCTCCAATTGCTTCCAAAATCATCCGGACTGCTTCTTCGATTTTAGGTTTATTCATTTTCGCCATTTGATATCCTCCTGCCATACTTTCACTAACAGTCCAATATTACCATACAAATATATAAATAAAAAGGAACTGCCTCGGGCAGTTCCTCTCATACACTCAATGAGGTATGTAATTATTTTACCGCATCTTTAAGCGCTTTCCCCGGTTTAAATGCAGGTACTTTGCTTGCTGCGATATCAATCTCTTCTCCAGTTTGAGGATTGCGTCCTTTACGAGCTGCACGCTCGCGCACTTCAAAGTTGCCAAATCCAATTAGGGAAACTTTATTTCCATTGGACAATGCATCTTGAATGGATTGAAAGACAGCTTCTACCGCTTTTGTAGCGTCTTTTTTGGAAAGTTCAGCTGATTCTGCCACCGCATTGATTAGTTCTGTTTTGTTCATTCTGTTCACCTCCTCTATCGGCACATTATAACCTTTCACAAGCCTTATTACATGTGTTATCAAATTTTTGGATTTCTAAACATTTTCATGCCAGAAATCGTTGAAAAAGCTTTTGAATCAAGGTTCAACGAGCTTTTCTGCTTAACAGATTATCATATAAAAATTGTGATAGCAAGAAGAAATGCAATAAATAATGGAAAAGGCGCTGAATTTTTGTATATTCAGCGCCTTTTGTCCTATAAAATGATCGCAATCAAGCCTCCGGAACCCTCGTTGATGATCCTTTCCAATGTCTCTTTCAGCTTGTAACGGGCATTTTCCGGCATCATCGCAAGCTTTGCCTGAATGCCTTCTCTAACGAGGGAACTTAAGCTTCTTCCAAAAATATCGGAATTCCAAATGGAAAGCGGGTCATCTTCAAAGTCTTGCATTAAATAACGCACAAGTTCCTCACTCTGTTTTTCTGTTCCTATGATTGGGGCAAATTCGGATTCTACGTCCACTTTGATCATATGGATAGAAGGGGCCACAGCCTTCAGCCGGACACCAAACCGGGCGCCTTGCCTGATAATTTCTGGCTCATCCAAGCTCATATCCTGTAATGATGGAGCAGCAATCCCGTATCCTGTTTGCTTTACCATGACGAGCGCATCGGAGATTTGGTCATACTCCCTCTTTGCTTCTGAAAAATCTTGCATCAGCTCCAGCAAATGATCTTTTCCTCGAATTTCAGTTCCGACAATTTCCGTAAGAACTTCATCATAAAGAGCATCTGGAGCAAATAAATCTATTTCCGCGACACCCTGGCCCATATCGACTCCGGCAAGCCCGGCATCCTCGATAAATTCGTAATCGTTAAAATGCTGTACTACCCGGTCTACATCACGCAGCCGTTTAATGTCCTTCACTGTTTCTTTGACGGCCTCCTGGTAATCTGCCCTGAGCCAATGATGATCTTTTAACACCATTACCCAGCTTGGAAGGTTGACATTGACTTCAAGCACCGGAAACTCATAGAGTGCTTCTCTTAATACATTTAACACATCGTCTTCTCGCATATTTTCCACTGACATGCTTAACACTGGAATATCATACTTCTCTTGCAGCTGGCCACGGAGCATTTCTGTTTCCGGGTGATGCGGCCTTGCTGAATTGACAACCATGATAAAAGGTTTACCGACTTCTTTTAATTCCTCAATGACACGCTCTTCCGCATCTACATAGTCTTGCCGCGGAATTTCTCCGATAGAACCATCTGTCGTTACGACAATCCCCAATACAGAATGCTCTTGAATCACTTTCCTCGTACCAATCTCGGCCGCTTCATGGAAAGAAATCGGTTCTTCATACCATGGGGTATGAATCATCCTCGGACCATTTTCATCTTCATATCCTTTTGCCCCAGGAACCGTATATCCTACACAATCTACCAGCCTTACATTTACTTCCAGTCCATCATCAACATGTACGGAAACTGCCTGATTTGGAACAAATTTCGGTTCGGTTGTCATGATCGTCCTGCCGGCTGCGCTTTGTGGCAATTCGTCTTGAGCACGAGCCCTGTCGGCCTCATTTTTAATATTCGGCAAAACGGCCAGTTCCATAAATTTTTTGATAAAAGTAGATTTCCCTGTTCGGACGGCCCCTACAATGCCCAAATAAATATCCCCGCCCGTTCTTTCTGCAATATCTTTAAAAATATCGACCTTTTCCAAGAGTTTCCCTCCTATCCTAGAATTCAAGGGACAACATGATCCCGTTTTATCGAAGTAAGACCTAGAAGGTGCGTGATGTTGTCCGATTTAAATGTACTTGATAAAATATAAATCCTTCTTCCACATTATATTTTGCGGAAGAAGGATTATGCCTATTTCGCCATATATATTGGCTCATTATTCTCATCTATTGTATACGGAACGGAAAAGGCAGGCACGATGGGCGAATTTTTATGTAATATCGGCCTAATATCTTCTCCTTGTTTGAATGTTGTTTTTTCCTCCTGCAAAGCATTATAGAGGTCCGAAATATAGTCTACAAAAATCTCGCCTTCCCCATTAATGACAAACGGCAGATTGTTGTTCGTATAGGGAGATGTAGCATATTGCTCCTCTTCGTATCCCAGTTTTTTATAATCGAGCGTAAAGACATTATCTGCTAGAGTTTCTTTAAACGGCGGATAGCGATACGCTTGCATCCTGATCTTTAACTCTCTTATTTTTTCTGCGATGTGCAAATCAAATACTTTCACCGTCGGATTTGTTTCTACATCAATCAAAACATATTGATATACTCCCCCATTTTCATAAGCGTTTCCTGGAGGGGCTTCTAAAAATTGCGGTATCAGCTTTTTAAAGTCTATCGGATATTTTTGATAAATGGGTGTGCCCATCTCTTTTTCCTTGATAGGAAGCAGTCCTTCGTTTGCTTCCTGGTATTTATCCACCGCCCGCTGTACTGATGCAATCTGCTCTTCATAAGGGACCTGATTCTCCACTTTTCGTTCCTGAGGAAAAAAACATCCGGGTAACACGAGCACAATGGCTATTATGGGCAGTGATCGCAACAACCACCTTTTCATGTATATGTACACTCCTTAAAATGCCTGATACTTATTCCATTTCTTAATAGGTCGGGCCTGTCAAGACGACAAACAGCATCAGCAGCCCCCCGATAATCATGCATGCCCACGCAGCGAGGGCCGTCACAACCTTTAAAAGCCCTTTATTAAGCTTGAATCTGCTAATATATATCGTAAGCATCGCCAGTGCCATAAGCACCATGGCAATAATCGATATCCACATTTTTTGCATTGATACTGACACGGAAGGTCCCCTCCAAATTGTATAGAAATAAAAAACTTGGCTTTAACTCGAAATCATTATAACACCCCGGCAAATGCCGGTAAAATAAAATTCACAAAAAAATGAAGCAAAAAGATGGATTTTTTGCTTCATCAAGTGTTGGAACTAAAAAACCCCATGCCCACGGTTTCTGCGAATCTCATTACAGCATATGTTGCATGAAAAAGAACGCATCCTCGTATGCCTATGGCCGCTATCTTTGTTCCATCTGCTCACTCAGAATGCCCACAAGATCTTCCATTTCGTGTTTCTTCAATCTTCCCATCAATTGGTCAACTGCATCCTTCGGATTGACAGCATTAAACAATACATTGTATAACGCTTCCGTAATTGGCATATTCGTTTTATATTTTTGTGCAAGCTGATACGCAGCTTTGGTTGTCCGTACACCTTCGACAACCATCCCCATATTTTCCAACACCTCATCCAATTTATGGCCTTTGCCGAGCAGGTTCCCCGCTTTCCAATTGCGGGAATGGACACTGGTACATGTGACAATTAGATCACCGATGCCGGTCAACCCGGAAAATGTTAATGGATTCGCACCCATTTTCGTTCCCAGCCGGGATATTTCGGCAAGTCCTCTCGTAATGAGTGCAGCTTTGGCATTATCTCCATATCCAAGGCCGTCGGAAATACCGGCCGCCAGCGCAATAATATTTTTCAGAGCTCCTCCTATTTCCACTCCAATGAGGTCAGGGTTCGTATACACCCGAAAATGTTTGTTCATAAACAAATCTTGAATTTTTTGGGCGGCCTTCATATTTTTTGAGGAAACCGTCACTGTTGTTGGGTGCCGCTCACCTACATCTTCCGCATGGCTCGGTCCTGATAGAACGACCAAGTCTTTCAGCAAACGAGAAGGAATCTCATCTTCGATCATCTCCGATATTCTTTTATGTGTATCCGGCTCAATTCCTTTGCTTACATGAACAAATGTCAGCGGTTTGGCAATAATGGCGGTAATATCCTTGGCAATTTCTCTGATCGCCTCGGATGGAACAGCGATAATGACAGTCTCGGCCCCTTCCAGGGCATCTTCCAAAGAAACATATGCCTGAATATTTTCCGGCAGTTTTACCCCCGGCAAATATTTCGAATTGATCCGCTGCTCATTGATCTCCTTTTGCTGTTCTTTATTCCTAAGCCATAATTGTACACGGTGTTCGTTGTCAGCCAATACAAGTGCCAAGGCCGTTCCCCAGCTCCCGGCTCCGATCACCGCGACGGTTTCTTTATCATTGTCCACTAGACTCACCTGCTTTGACTTTATTTCCTTTTTCGAGCGATAATTTTTAACGGCGTTCCTTCAAATTCGAATGCCTGCCGTATCGTGTTTCGCAGAAACCTTTCATAAGAAAAGTGCATTAATTCTGGTTCATTTACAAAGACAACAAAGGTTGGCGGCTTGACAGAAACTTGAGTGGAATAGTAAACTTTCAAGCGTTTTCCCTTATCTGCCGGCGCCGGGTTCATTGCGGCCGCATCCAAAATGACTTCATTTAACACGCTGGATTGGACACGCCTGGCGTGATTTTCACTAGCCATTTGAATCGCCGGAAGCAATGTTCCGATTCTTTTCTTTGTTTTGGCGGAAAGAAAAACGATGGGAGCATAATCAAGAAATTGAAACTGGTCTCTGATTTTCTCTTCAAAATTCCGCATCGTTTTCTCATCTTTTTCAACGGCGTCCCATTTATTGACGACGATAATGATCGCACGTCCAGCCTCATGGGCATAGCCGGCAATCCGTTTGTCTTGCTCGCGGATTCCTTCTTCCCCATCCAGCACGACGAGGACGACATCAGAACGCTCTATGGCTTTTAACGCTCTTAATACACTGTACTTTTCCGTACTTTCATATACTTTTCCTCTTTTGCGCATGCCTGCCGTATCAATGATGACATATTCCTGGCCGTCCACAATGTATGGGGTATCGACAGCATCACGCGTTGTGCCGGCAATCGGGCTCACAATGACTCTTTCTTCACCAAGAAGAGCGTTCACGAGAGAAGATTTTCCGACATTGGGTCTTCCGATCAAACTAAATTTAATGACATCTTCATCATACGGATCTCCGTGATCAGCCGGAAAATGTTTTATCACTTCATCCAGCAAATCTCCCAGTCCCAAACCGTGGGACCCCGATATAGGGAAAGGTTCGCCAAAACCAAGGGAGTAAAAATCATAAATTTGCGATCTCATTTCCGGATTATCCACTTTATTAACAGCTAAAACTACCGGCTTTTTGGATCTGAATAAAATCTTTGCCACTTCCTCGTCAGCCGACGTAACCCCTTCACGGGAATTGACAATAAAAATAATAACATCAGCCTCTTCTATGGCAATCTCTGCCTGCTGGCGGACTTCTTCCAGAAAAGGGGCATCACCTATATCAATGCCACCGGTATCAATTACATGAAAATATGTTGTCAGCCACTCGCCGGTTCCATATATCCTATCCCTCGTTACACCAGGCTCGTCTTCAACAATTGAAATCCTTTCGCCCACGATCCGGTTGAAGATCGTTGACTTTCCGACGTTTGGTCTTCCAACAATAGCTACGGTCGGCATTCCCATTCTCATCACTCACTTTAAATAAATATCAGTACAAATTATATTACATCCATACATGGTATCACAGCACTTATTTTTATGCCAAAAAGAAACCGGCAGCGGGAAGTGTTAGTGCATGACCCTTTGAGTGGCATGCTGTTTCATTATTCGTTTAACAGCAGTTAATAGATGGGCAATCAGAAGCAATGTGGCGCTCAGTCCAAAAATGTCCAAATATTCCAAGGAGCCGACTGTATATGGCATACTCCACTGTGACAAAAACACTCCTAAAAAAATCTCCCCGAGCAAGGTTCCGACAACGATCGCAAAAAATCGGTAAAACAATGAAGCAGGATATAGAATCCATCCGATGATATACAAAGCGGAAGAAAGAAGGATTCTTTTATCTATGAGAACCCATACGGGATCATATAGTTCAAGTAAATAAGCACCTGCGTAGCCGACCATGATCGTGAGTGCCGAAAAAATGAAATACATTTTTTGGAGAAAAGACCACTTCGAGATCACCACACAGCTTCCCATCATTAATAAAACGGCGGCTCCGTTCACAGTAACGGATTTTACAGAAAACGATATCGATGAAACTACGAGCAATAACAGAGACAAAGCGGCAATCGGCAGCCTTGCCGGATCATCCTTATTTAATAAAAAGGTCGCGACAATCCATACGCCCCACAAAAAAAATAAAAATATAATTCCTGACATGAAAATCACCCCCATTTGTTTCATTATGGGATACAAATGAGGGCTTTAATCAAATTGATAGAGCGAAATTTCAAGCAGTGGGCTTTTTAGACAGGACGAAGGCTAGGATCGAAAGCGCCCTGTTGCAAGCTCAAGCAACGCATCCCCGAAGCCCGCGCTTTTTCTTCAGCGTGACGGTGGCGGCCAAGCTTTCCTTGTCCATCGCCGCGCTCGCACTCGTACTTCCCGCAGGTCGCTTTAGGATGCGTTCATGAATCAAGGTCGAAGCTTTTTACGTGTCTTGGCGACCCGCCCCACATCAATCAGGCGATTGAAGCAGGGAGCTTGCTGCCGGTTTACGCGCGATAAAGTTTTCCTTATAGAACAACCTTCCGTTCTTCAACGGAAGGTTTGCAGACTTATTCGTTATTAAAATCTTTTAGCTTGTCGCCAATCATGTCACTAAGCTGGAATCCCTTTGTCTCTTCAACCGGTTCGTAATTGTTATCCCGGCTGTAATCTTGTTCTTCCAATTCCTTCATGCTTAAAGACATTCTTTGTTCTTCTTCGTTCGTGTCAAGAACTTTTACTTGTACGGTTTGCCCTTCTTGAAGAACTTCATGCGGCGTACCGATATGCTTATGGGAAATTTGGGAGATATGGACAAGTCCTTCTACTCCCGGGAAGACTTCAACGAAGGCGCCAAATGATACGAGACGTTTGACTGTTCCTTCGAGAACTGTTCCCCTGGGAGCCTTCTCCGCTATATTTGTCCAAGGTCCAGGCAAAGTTTCCTTGATGGACAAAGAAATTCTCTCGTTTTCCTTATCTACCGACAATACTTTTACTTGTACTTTCTCGCCTTCCGTTACGACGTCCGAAGGTTTTTCAACATGATGGTGGGCCAGCTGGGAAATATGCACCAATCCGTCCACCCCGCCGATATCAACAAATGCGCCAAAATCGGTTATGCGTTGAACTGTTCCCTCAAGCACTTGTCCAACTTCAAGATTTTCCAGCAATTGTTTCTTTTCCCGTTTCTTTTCTTCTTCAACAACTGCGCGATGGGAAAGAATGAGGCGGTTTTTTTCTTTATCCAGTTCCACAATCTTAAACGAAAGAGTTTTTCCTTGATATCCGCTGAAATCTTCTACATAATAATCTTCAACCAAAGAAGCTGGTACAAAGCCGCGAACACCCAGATCAACCACGAGGCCGCCCTTAACCACTTCGTTTACTTCTGCATCGAATATTTCATTATTTTCAAAGCGTCTTTCCAATGTTTCCCACGCATTTTCAGCATCAACCTTACGCTTTGAAAGAATGAGTAAATTCTCTTCTACTTTCGTAACGATTAAGTCAAGGACATCTCCCTCAGATATTACATCAGATGCTTTTTCAACATGGAGACTGGAAAGTTCACTAATCGGGATAATTCCATTTACTTTGCTGTTTTCAATGTCCACAAGAACTTGCTTTTCTTCAATTTTGGTAACTGTTCCTTTTAACTTGTCACCTTCGTTAAATGTTACCTCTTCAATATTGTTCATATCCTCTGACACTTTTACTCCTCCTATCCGGCTTAAAGATGCGCATGAATGGATTCCATTTAGCAAAAAAGAAGAACACCAATCCGCACATTTCTTTAAAATCGTCTTGATATTAACTTCTTACAAATAAGAATCTTTGTCAAGCAATACACGTCAGCCTTTGTTGTCATTGATTAATTTTTTTATGTGAGACATAATGACTTCTGTCGCCTCTTCGGCAGAACGCTTTTCCCTTCTTATTTCTTCAAAGTCGATGGGCGGCCCATAAACGACCGTAATTTTTCCGAAAGGTTTATACGGTCCGATAATCGCACAAGGCAAAACAGCTGCCTCAGATCTTAAAGCAAAAAAACCGGCTCCGGCAAGCCCCTTGCCGACTTCCCCTGTTTTGCTGCGGGTTCCTTCCGGAAACAGCCCGATGACATGCCCCTCTTTTAAGACTTTCAGCCCCGTTCTCAAAGCACCTCTGTCACTCATGCCCCTTTTTACCGGAAACGCCCTCACATGAGGCAATACCCACTTTAAAACCGGGGATTTGAACAACTCTTCTTTCGCCATAAAAGATACTGGGCGCGGGCAAGTTATCCCAACCATTGGGGGATCAAGGTTAGATATATGATTGGCGCAAAGGAGCACCCCGCCTGACTTTGGAAAATGTTCAATTCCTTTTATTTCCACCCGGTATAAAACCTTCAAAATGCCTTTGACGACTGTTCTTGCAAATATATAAAATTTCAAGACACTTCGATCCTTTCATTTGCCAAATGTATGATTTTGGAAACGACCTCATCCACGGAGAGGAATGAAGTGTCTATCTCGATCGCGTCTTCCGCTTTTCTGAGCGGCGATATTTTACGTTCCGTATCCTGTTTGTCCCGAGCCAGGATGTTTGTTTTGATTTTGGCAAGATCGGAAGGATATCCTTTTTCCATATTTTCTTTATGGCGTCTTTCAGCTCTAATATCCGCACTCGCCAATAAGAAAATTTTCAATTCTGCATGGGGCAGTACATTGGTCCCGATATCTCTGCCATCCATTACAACGCCGCCGGCATTGCCCAAGGCTTTTTGACGGGCAACCATTTCATCGCGAATCAATTTATGGGCAGCAACAATAGACACATTATTCGTTACATCCGGCTCGCGTATTTCTTTCGTAACATCCTTCCCGTCAAGAAGCACTATCTGCTTTTGGCCGTCATGTTTCAATTCAATCGTTGTTTCTTTTAGAACACGTATCAAATCTTCTTCGCTGCGTATATTTATATGTTCCTGTATTGCCTTATATGTAAACGCCCTGTACATAGCACCGGTGTCAATATAGATGTAAGAAAGCCGATCCGCAACAATTTTGGCCACGGTGCTTTTCCCGGCTCCGGCTGGGCCGTCTATGGCAATGCTTATTTTTTTTGTCAACCTGTTCACCTGCTTATCTGTTTATGGACATGTTTTATTTTACCATATTCTGTACACGTCGATCATAAACAAATATTAAAAAATCTCGAAAAGCTGTTCATAAATCGAAGGGTGCTTCATTTATTTCGGAAGAAACCCCCTCATATAAAAATACTTTGTTTAAATTTAAAAGATAAGTAGACGGTTGAAAAAAACCTTGAACAAGGATGAGAATAATGAGGTGAACAATAATCAACTTGCAAAGCAGCCGTTCAAAAATAGACATAGGCTCCCTCCTTTTTCTATAGTATGCAATAAATGAGGGAGCATTATTCGGTGAAACTTAGTGTAAGAATCCTTTTTTTCGGTGAGCAAGCTGCTTTTCAAAACAGAATTTCGTCAACACTTGTTGGTCATTTCGGTCGGGATTCATATACTTTACGGAAACATACTCCGTTTCTTTTCTCGTAAATGTTCGGATGACGATACATTGAAAAGTCATTGTATACATTTTCCCGGATTTCATTTTAATGGTAAATTCTACGGTGCCATGTTCTCCTTTTTGCAATTGCACGCCATCGGGAAGAATGGCGGCACAACCTCCCGCACTGATATTGTCAGTGACGGTCACAAATTCGATAGCCTTTCCCGGGAAGCGAAAGGTGATGTCAACTGCTGTTTCCACCCTGACGTATTCCCGCCTCTGTATTCTTTTTATATGGTGATCTCCAGGAAGCGGGAGCTCAACCAACGGAACAGTATCTTTCACAGTTCGGCTTACCTTCGTATGAAAACAATAACTTGCGGAGTTTTCATCTGTAAAAAAAACAGTCAACTCGGTATCAGGAGGTATAAAGGCCACTCTTTTTGTTTCCTTGTTAATCGGGTAATAGATATAGAAATGAGTATCATTCAGGTCAGCGACTTTCCCTTTGTAATGTTTCACCATCCCATCTTGATTCATTTCCAGCGTTAAATCCAAACCTATATACAGCATGGGCAAGCACTTCCTACTCATTCTTGTTACATCTATTATGTCATGAAAAAACAACATTTTCCAGATTATTTCTGAATAGGGATAAAAGAAAGCAGCCGCTAGTGGGCTGCTTAAATCACGTCTTCGTATATGGGTTCGGCATTTTGCATTTTTTCCACTTTTTCTTCATAGCCATTCTCAGCATTGATATATATTCGATACGTATCATTGTCCATTGTGCCAATTACTTCGTAGCAAAGCACTTCATCCCCAAGGTCGTTCGTAATGACGGCAAGCCCGTCCTCCATGACCTTGACATTGGAATTTAGATTACCGCGAGCCTCTTCTTTCGTTATTTTCGGGGAAGGCAGATCCCGCTCGCGATTGCTTTTCAAGTAATCACTGCCTGTAAATCCGACAATTTGTCCATTATCAAGCGCCACCTTGATTTTAATGGATTCCGGATAAATTCGGACATCGTCCTGCATGGTGACATATGTCAACAAGCCTGTCGAATCGTACTGGACACTTTCCGCTAATTGTAATTTTTTATAACCATGCTTTTGTAAAAATTGTTCCGCTTTTTTCGCGGCCTCGTTTAAACTGATTTTTTGGTCCTTTACTTCACGGTTATCCATAAAATATATGGGGTAACCTCCGGTTTTTGTAATATCCATGGCAGCCTCATGTCCTTTGCCGTTTTTCAGTACGACATTATAGAATCCATATGCGGACCCCTTTCCGTTTTCAGTGACACGGACATCTTTCGGTTTTTGTATCCCGCTATATTTTTGAGCGAGTTTTATCGCTTCATTTTTGGAGATTTTCTTCCCTTTTAAGTGATCAAAATTTTCGTCCCGCTGTTGAAAGCTGACGATTGACGAGTTTTGTAAATTTTCTTCATCATAACCGGTTGCCTTTTTCTCTACTGTCTTAAAACCATCGATGATCGTATTATCAGCATTTTCTTTTCCTGAGGCCATTGCCGATTCGACATCCATCCACCGTAAATTTTCTTTGAGGACAAGATTCTGTACTTTTCTTAACTCATTCCTGATTTCACCGCTTTGGTTATATAAGCTCTTTAATGTTTTTTGCTCTTTTGCAGAAAGCGGTTCATCGTCCAAGTTTCGAACTGCCGTTTTATAACTGAAATCACCGATATTTGACAAAAATTGTTCTGTCTTATTGAAAGGAAGCAGCGTCAATGGCAATTGTCCCACCTGCCCGCGGGCATCGGAAGTAATCCTCCACACATCGGCCAAAGCGGGCGACAGTGACCTGCTTGAGTTCATAGCGAGTGTGCTGCCAATTTTATCGTGCAATAAGTCCATTTGGTATGTTAAATCGTGAAATGCTCTTTGATAGTTGTTTTCGGCATTGATCAAAATCGCGTTTTTTTCCTGGTGTTCTTGATAGCCCCACGCCCCTGTCCCGACAACTGCAACGGCAAGAACAACCAATAATATGTTTCTAAGCAATGATGGCACCTCCAGTCATTTACAAAAGATGTGTTTCCCGATTCGCTTAATTTGCGGTCTTGTCCAAATCCAGGCGCTTGTTGCGGTGTCTGGATTGAAATAATATAGGGCGCTGGTTGATGGGTCCCACCCATTAATGGCATCCAAAACCGCTCGTTTTGATGTTTCATTCGGCGTTAGCCATATTTGTCCGTCAGCTACCGCGGTAAAGGCTCTCGGTTCAAAAATCACTCCCGAGACTGTGTTTGGAAATAGCGGACTGTTTACCCGATTTAATATGACGGCGGCAACCGCCACTTGCCCTTCATAAGGCTCCCCCCTTGCTTCACCATGCACAGCGTTTGCCATTAGCTGTATGTCATTTTGTGAAAACCCTGCTGGCGTATTGACCGCTGTTGGCGCCTGCCTTTTGGGAGCAGGAGCGGGACCTGTCTGCTTTGATGGTTCTGTTCCGCCGTAATGAGTGAATTTTTTTCCTTTCTTGATTTGCTCTTTGACAAATTGCTTGTTGTACTTGGACGCTTTTACCAATTTTGCTTTTGTGGCTTCACCAGCCAGACCATCCACTTTTAATCCGAAACTTTCTTGAAAGTTTCTAAGCGCCCAATATGTGCCCCAACCGAATACTCCGTCTATTTGCCCTTGATAGTAGCCTAAATACTGAAGCCGTGACTGCAATTCGATCACATCATCACCAACAGCGCCCTTTTGGATCACCTGGTTTGTAA
The DNA here is from genome assembly GCF_037963795.1 of Siminovitchia sp. FSL W7-1587. Taxonomy (NCBI): domain Bacteria; kingdom Bacillati; phylum Bacillota; class Bacilli; order Caryophanales; family Bacillaceae; genus Siminovitchia; species Siminovitchia sp. FSL W7-1587. The sequence continues at coordinate 4,448,836 of NZ_CP150169.1, read as the reverse complement.
AGGCGTCCGTTTTATGGGCAGGTGCGGCTGATAGCCCGAAACAGCACATCATTAAGATGAGAACAAGTTTATATTTTGCGCCAAACCTCATGTCACACCCTCCAAAGAATAAATTGTCATAGGGTTATTATGAGGAATGACGCATTTTTTATTCATAAGGGTCGGCCTTGGCCACTATAAAAAAAGAACACCCCCACTTAAGAAATGGAGGCGTCCCTGCTTTGAAGTTTTTTCTTATAAAATTCTTTTGTCATCAGATGGGCATGCTTCACTTTCTTGAGTCCAAGCCACCAAAGAAATAGCATAAATGGAAAAATATAATAAATCCAGTTCCTTCCGGACAGCAAGATATAATCATATAATCCATGGAGAACAAAAGGCACAAAAAAAGCAGTAAACACCCATTTCCAACTATTTTTTTCCGTTTGAAACTTACCCTTTCCCAAGTAATAGCCCATTATAACACCGAATAGAGCATGGCTTGACACCGGGAGCAAAGCGCGACCAAAGGCGAGACTTACGCCGTTTGCAGCCAAGTATATAATGTTTTCCACGGTGGCAAAGCCGAGTGATATACTCGCTCCATAAACAATCCCATCAAACGGCTCATCAAACTCGGCATGTTTATACACATATAGAAACAGGACAAACCATTTAAAAAATTCTTCCGTTAACGATACAGAGAAAAATGATGACAAAATATCGCTTTGAAAAATCCCTTCAACACTCATAACATATTGAATAAACATGATTGGAAAGGTCAAAATGGCACCAAGCAAAAATGTTTTAAAGACAATCAGCACAGGTTCCTGCCCAAACTGGTCCCGCAAGTAGAAATAACTCAGCAAAGCCAGCCCCGGGGCAACTCCAGCTGATATAATTGCAAGCATTATGCGGCCCTCTTTCTCTTTTTCTCTCTTTTTCTTTCTTTTTCTTTCCTTTCATCGTATCATGGAACTGACCTTTTGAACATGGCAGATCGCAAAAAATTCTAGGAGTTGAAAAGATGAAAACATTGCTTGTGATTCATACAGGCGGGACGATAGCGATGAAGAAAGATTCGACTACACAAACAGTGGGAATGGGACCAAGCAATCCGTTGACCGAATCGACCGGCGAATTGTCGGATTCCACCCATATAAACGTCATTGAGCCTTTCCATAAGCCCTCTCCCCATATGACCGTCACCGACATGGTTTACTTAAAAAAAATCATTGAAAAGGAATGTTCCGAGCAAGATTACGATGGGGTCGTGATTACTCACGGAACAGACACATTGGAAGAAACCGCCTTTTTTCTGGATTTGACAGTACAAGTGGATGTTCCAGTTGTATTGACCGGGGCGATGCGTTCAAGCAATGAAAACGGCGCCGACGGTTTGCGTAATTTCATTTCAGCGATCCGCACGGCTGAGGAAGAACAAGCGAAAAACAAAGGGGTGCTCGTTGTCTTTAATGATGACATACATACAGCTATTGAAGTAACGAAAACACATACTACAAGCGTGGCCGCGTTTCAAAGCCCTGTTGCAGGCCCTGTCGGAACCATTACCCCCCATCGAATTTTATTCCACTATAATCCTTTATTGCAAAAGAAACTGCCAGTACAAGAAATGAGCAAAAAGGTCGGGTTGTTAAAAGCATATGCCGGAATGGATTCATCCATGTTTTTGGCACTAAGGGATATGGCGTATGACGGTATCGTCATTGAAGCATTGGGGCAAGGAAATCTTCCTCCCGGATCAATACGAGGCATCGAAATGCTTATAAATTCTGGATGTCCTGTTGTGGTTGTGTCAAGGTGTCAAAGTGGATTCGTTTATCCAACGTATGATTACCAAGGAGGAGGAAGCCACTTGAAAGACTTGGGCGTCATTTTTTGCCATGGTGTAAACGGACAAAAAGCCCGGATCAAATTAATGGCCGCATTGATGAACACGGAAGACCGAAACGAATTATCCCGAATCATGGCAACACACTCTTCCCCTTCCATTGAACATTCGTTAAAAACCGCAAGCGATTGACGTACCGACTCGGAGGAGGACGATGGTGGCGATTGCAAAAAGCTAGAGATCAGAACCGATTGTCATACTTGAAAGATCAACATTTTACTATGGGTGAATGCATCTTTCAGGAAACTTTCCCAAAAGATGTGTTCACCACGTGTACGAATAAGGCTTTATTTTTTCTTTTAACAAAAAAACATCCCGGATATTAAGTAGACCGGGATGCACACATCATTTCTTTTTCTTTAATCGCTTTGGCGATTTGGCCGCCATGAAAGCGCCCATTTTCTATAAATATTTCATTCGCGTTGTTTCCGGCTGCGATCACTCCCGCAATAAATAAATCCGGGATGTTCGTTTCCATCGTTTCCGGGTCAAATAAAGGCTTTCCTGTCCTGTCATCCATGTTGACCCCCATTGCTTTGATAAAAGAGTGATCCGGATGATAACCTGTCATGGCAAAAACAAAGTCGTTAGGTAGCTCCTCTTCCTTGTCATCCACAACATACCGAATCGTTTTATCTGTAATTTCGCGAACAACAGCATTAAAAACCATGGAAATTTCACCGTTCCTCACGAGCGCTTCGAAGTCCGGCAATACCCACGGTTTAATGCTCGGTGAATATTCGCCGCCACGGTATAGGACAGTCACGCGCGCCCCGGATTTTTGCAATTCCAAGGCTGCATCAATGGCCGAATTTTTGCCGCCGATCACGGCGACATCTGTATCAAAATACGGATGAGCTTCTTTGAAATAGTGGTACACTTTGTCAAGCTCCTCACCCGGGATATTCATCATATTCGGACTATCGTAATAGCCGGTGGCGACAATGGCATACCGCGCGCGATAGATGTCTTTATCCGTTGTGATTGTAAAAAAACCGTTCTCTTTCTGGATACTTAAAACTTTCTCAAACCTGTTGATCCTTACATTCGTTCTTTTGACGACTTCACGATAATACGTCAAGGCCTCATTCCGTTTAGGCTTACGATTAACGGTGATAAATGGAATATCTCCGATTTCCAACTTCTCACTTGTGCTGAAAAAGGTTTGATGGGTTGGATACCGATATATGGCATTGACAATATTTCCTTTTTCAATGATCAATGGATTTTTTCCTATATTTTTCAATGCAATTGCCGCAGACAGGCCGCAGGGCCCTCCCCCAACAATGATGCATTCTTCTTGTACCATGTGCGAAAACTCCCCTATCTTGGCGATTAATAAGAAAAGCGCAAGCGTCTGTTCATCGACCCACAGACTGGAACACCTCGGCGGGAAAAAGGAAACAAGGAAGCGATGTTGAGATGGTGCTCGTATAATGTTTCCTCGTGTCGCCGTCGTGCACGGTGCGACGAGGCGAGGCTTAACCCTCATCGAACCTGCTGGCGAAGCCTGCTAGTCGATGCGCGCTGGAACTAGACAACAAAACCTTCCGTTTAAAATGTAAAACGAAAAAACTTGTACTTCCTTACCTTACAAAAAAAGCTCCTATTCATTATGATAGGAGATTTTTAGAAGTTGTGCAAAACTTACGTGCCGGCCTTAAAAGTGTTGCTGTAATATATAGATTGCTTCATTTTTAACAATCAATTCTCCATAATCGTCCAAGTAGGCATCAGAAAAGATGGACTTGTCGCCATACTCGCTGAACAGACTGTCAAAATACTCATAGTGCTTCGGATTTGCCTTCACTTTGAAAAAATACTTATTTTTAAACGCATATAAAGAGTTTTTCCCTAATGGCACCGAAGATTCTTTTAGCCTTTTTGACAATAATATGACATGTTCAAAATCATCAAATTGAAACAGAAGACTTCGGTTCCTTTTATTGGAATCATTTCCAGCTATGATGGATGGAATATCGTCTTCTTCATCATCTTCTTCAATCGTCAAAATGAGAACAAGTTCTTTGGATGTCAGTGAAAAAATTTCAACGGAGACGGCGCCGAAATGATTTAACTCAAATATGCGACCGGCTTCATCCAACATTTCATCAAATAAAACGTCCCATAAAAAAGATTCCTTCAAAATTTCATCTTGGAGAAACCCCTTTTTCGTCAGCTCTTCAAATGTAATGGAATATTTAATTTTGTTGGCTGCTATTCTTTCGAGTTTCATGTCATCCGCCCCCTGCCCGATACTGTTACCTCCATCATATGAAGGAGCGGGCGGATGGTTCAAGAAAGGTCTTTTGGAATGAAATTTACTTTTAACTTTCTCCATGTGTGATCGGCGTAAGATGGTTTTTTTGCCTGGCACCGAGCCTTAAGGGAAGTAGTGCGTCCCATCCATGTGGATGAGAGGCGCGCAACGTTTTTTCGCATCCATACACGGATCAGGTAATACTAAACGGTCGGACTAAATACGGGAACGGAAAACCGGGAAAGGACAAGACTGACCAAAAGCCGACTGCTGAAAATGCAACGGGAATGGAAGAAACTTGAAACGGGTGAAGAATGGTTTTAAAAAATGGAGCGAACCCAAAAGAAAGCGTTTTATACTGCTTCAAGAAAAAGTTTGCGTTTCACGAGGAAGAACGCTTTCCACTCGGGCTGTTTGTTCTATGGCGTGGGATTGGCGAGTTTTATCATTGCCACCCGTTCAACATGTGGTTTGATTTCGGCTCTATAAGGCATAATGCTTGCCGCGCCTAATGGCGCTTGTTCCTGCTTAATAACTGGCTATGCCGACTAAAGAGAGTGTTTATTACGATGCCTCGTCTTCGATGATCTCTGCTTCCTCTTGCTGCTGGATATACCTTCGCTATTGATCCCTGCTGCGCAACTGACATTATTCTCGCGGAATAGATCTGGGCTGCCGCTTCCTTTTTCATTTAGAATACGATCAAGCACCATGAGGGCACTTTTTCATTTGAGGAATTTCATAAATGCTGACCCACTTATTGTCGTATATCTTCACTACACGAACGTTTTCCGTCACTCACACTTGCTTTGATCAATTCACTTTTTTGTGTTCGCATAGCTCCCCAAGTAGGTCCGTACTTCTTTTTCGTATTTCATTGAAAAGCTTACCGACAGTATTTGAAATGAATATGATGATGTTCATTACAGTACAATCGAAATGTGTGATAATCGATTTATACTCATGGCTATCGTCCTCTTTTGCTTGAGAATTGGTTTCGCCAGCCAAATCTCAAGCAAGGACGATTTTTCAATCCTTCCTGCTTTTGCAAGTTTTGTTCTCATTAGCATAGGCTGGCGTTTTTTAATAATGAGCCAGTAAGCCCTTTTTCATCGCGAAACGTTCACAACCAAGAAAAACAAAAAGACCCAGACCAAAATATACAATTGTGTTAATCCCTAAAAACAGATAGTCACCCCAAGTAAAATCAAACAAACCAGCATTATAAATCATTACATGCCGGATAAGATCAACCCCTTTTACGAAGGGAGCAAATTTGAGATAAGGAGCGACCGATAAGGGAACAAAGGTCAAACCCATTAAAATAAATTGAAAAATTTGCAGGAAGGCATGGATCTGTTTCACAATAACAGAAAGACCGGCAATCATGAACCCGACCCCAAACATGCTTAGCAATGTAAGAAATAAGATCGGCAGGATGGTTATAACATCCAAATTTAACCATTGTCTTGCGGTCGCCATTGAAAGAAAGAGCAATCCAGAGATAATGACAAAGTAGAGTATTGACAAGGATACTAAGCGGGTAACCATGATTCGCCACATTCCCATAGGGGACATGGCGAGCTGTTCCAACGTCCCGCGCATCGCCTCGTTCGTGATTTCATAACCAATATTTTGCATAACCATGATTCCTAGAAACCAAATAACATAGTTGACGATCACGTGTTGTGTCGTAATTTCTTGTATCGTTGCTTCACCAAAAAACTGAATGCCCAGAAACATTCCTAAAAAGACGATGTAGAAGGTAAACGCTAACGCAATCGTATTGGGCAAATAACGTTTTAATTCGAGATATTCTTTTATTAAATTTGCTTTAAATAGATTGAACCAGCGTTTCATGTGCTTTTTCCCCTTTTATCAGCTTAATAAAGACTTGTTCAAAATGGAGCATCCCGCGGTCAATGGATTCAATCACAACTCCTTCATGTCTCAACATATCAAACAGTTCATAAATCTGTTCACTGACAGAGAAACTGATCTCTAATACCGAATGGTGAGAAGCCGGCAAATAATTGAACATTGGAAATTTATTCTTTAATTTGCTCAATTGGTGCTCATTTAAATGTCCTTCCAACGAAATGGAATAAGCACGGGCGTCAAACAAGCGCAGCAAATTACTAACCTGATCATCAGCTACGATTTCTCCGTCACTAATGATGATGACTCGCTCACATAAATCCTGAACGACTTCCATGTCGTGAGTGCTAATAATAATTGTGCGATTGTCAACCTGGGCAATACTTCTTAATAGTTCCCGAACCTCATGCCTTGTTCCTACATCTAAACCAAGAGTAGGCTCATCCAATAAAATAACATCACTGTCAGCAAGCATCGCTACTGCAATCGCCAACTTTTGTTGCATTCCTCGAGATAAGCGATTAACGAGTTCGTTTTCTTTTTCCTCAAGACGAAATTTCCGCAACAAATCATCCACTCGCGAAGTAATCTTCTTTTGCGACACTCCTCTGTTCCCAGCAAAATATTCCATGTTTTCCCTAACAGTTAAACGCCAGTACAAGTTTCGATTGCCTTCTAAAACAGCGCTAATATGACTTAGAGCTTTTAATCGGTGTTTTTTGTTATCGATGCCTTTGATAAAAACGGTGCCCGCATCCGGTATTAAGAGACCACACATCATTTTGATCGTTGTAGTTTTTCCGGCCCCGTTTGGCCCTAAAAGTCCAAGAACTTCTCCCGCTTTAACCGAGAAAGATATTCCATTTACTGCTTGAACCTGCTCTTTTGATTTTCGTTTCTTATATGCTTTTGTAATATTGTTAACCTCCACCACCAGTCCCACTTACTTCATCCTCTCCTTTATGTTTAAGTTACGCAAGAGACGAATCAAGAATCCATTTACATCTTCATCGTTCATATAATAAATCGCAAACCTCCCCTAAAGTTGAGAGTACTCGGTAAAGCTACCGCAATAAAGGGGAAGATGGTCGGTGAGATGGATTCGTTACGGTTGGTTGTACAGATTGTGCCGGGAGTCAATCTGCTAAAATAAACAGAACCATAAATGACCTTTTATTTACTCATTTCTTTCTGCACAACCATTTCCTCTAAGAATGCCCACCCTCTCCACTGTAGAGGATTCTCTTTTATATGGTATTCCATTTTATTGAAAATCCGCTTGTTCACCTCAGCAACATCTTTTTTATGATGAATATAAATAGGTTCGTCGAATATGATTTCCACTTGATCACGCACGGCTTCAACTCTTACTAATATAATAGGTGATTTCGTGATTGCCGCAATGGAAGCCGATCCATCTGGCGCATAGATTTCGTTACCCAAGAACTGAAGAGTTTGCCTAGGTAAAATATCTGAACCATTCACTTCAAGCGGTAAAGCGACAAAAGAATTCCGTTTTAATGCTTTTAATGCCTTCACTAAAAATCCGCTTTCAGGAACGGTTGCTGTTTTAAAATTAGACCATAAGTTTTCGGGAAAATATGCTTTTATCATATCTACTGCCCATATTTCAGCATCTTTTTCCCCAAATAACTGGAAAATAGGGTAACCTAGTTTTACCAATAATGGAAATAACAACTGGAATGGGCCCCAGTGCAGTTGGCCTAAAATAGCGCCATTCCCATCTATTAGAGCCTGATCTAAATACTCGATATTCCTAATTGTTACATGTTCTGAAATAAACCGGTCATCGTGGGACATGATCATAAAATAAGCAGGCCATAGGGAACTTGTAGACATCAAGTATTGGATGAACTCAACCAACTGATCCTTTGGAAACACATTCTCCATGTCGAAATGTTTAAGATTCTGATGAATGTGCTGTAAGTTGGACTCCCAAAATCCCGTCTCTCTTAATTTTTTTATCTCGTCTCTTCGGATACTTTCCATGACGTCAAACAAGTTTCCTGGTTCCATATTTCTCAAGCGCTTGAATAATTCATTTTTGTCGAGTAAATCCATCGGGTTAAAGAATCCTTCTACTAGATCTTGGGCTTTCTTATCCATCATCATCTCACCTTTTTTAGTTTTTGTGCATGAGAGCAAATCCCACAGTTTTTATTTCTTTCTATATCAAAGAGCTTAATATTCAATTTAATGAAATCAAATTCTCCTCTTTTGTTTTTCATGATCGGTTCGCTAATGTTTGTCAGGACTCGAATAGCTTCCCACGCATGTAGATTTGCCACAATTGAGGAGAGAGAGCCAATTGAGCCAACTCGTCTGGAGGATTTAATCAATTTCCAATCCTTATAATCACTCTCTAAGCTTTCCACAATACACTCCCAACAAATTGTTTCCCCCGGAATAATAGTCGGTCCAATAAAACCCAAGTGCCCCAAATAACCACCAGAAACAATGTGTGGAATCTTTAAATCTTGTGCAGCCCGTGATACCCATTTCCCAGTTTCGGTTACGCTTGGTTCATCAATACAACTGATGACAATATCACTACCATTTACGACACTATGTATGTCGGTGTCTTGATGACAAAACATATCAAATGTATCTACTTGTGCCTCTTGGTTCAACATTCGAATTTTATGTTTGACAACATCCACTTTTTTTCTTCCAATATCATTATATGTATACAAATTTTGCCTTGTTAAATTGCTTTCTTCGACAATATCCCCGTCTAAAATAACAAAGTGATTGATACCAGCCATTGCAAGTGTGGTAATGACCCAACTGCCAATTCCGCCAAGTCCAATAATGACGGCTTTTTTACTAGATAATTCCTTCTGAATGATCTCTCCACCCCGTGACGAATCATATTCGTTGAAAAAATCAATTTGTCTTTGATTTCTATTATACGATTCTATTTGTGTTAATTTTCCGGATACTTCAAAGACAATTCCGTCCTCTAGAAGAAGTTTAATTGCATTAGTTATATCGTTTTCCGTTATTTCTGGATTCACTAGTTTAACTTCATAGATAATTTCTTTCAGGCTTCTTTTTTCTTCCATGACTTTTAACAAGGACAAAAAACCAGGATCATAATCATAGATAAGTTGTTTTTGATTATGTACAAACAAAAAATGTATAAATTCCTCACCTTCTACATAGATTTCAAGTGATTCTTTTATACCATATATTTTCAAACCTTCATGCCCCCTTTAAACAACATGAATAGTACCTATGGAGGAAAACCACCATAGGTACTATTTGAGTTTTCAAATCATGTGCAAGCGACACAGAAGCATGACTTCTCACGAATTACTTCACCTTTTTTTGTTACTTTCATTTCTCAACCCTCCTTTTTTCAAAGACGTTATGTACATGTACATATCTCACCGATAGAATAGTCCAACTATTTTAATAAGACAAGAGACTTAGGAACTATTTTTATATTTTTACTTTTCTTTTATTTTTATATATTGAATTAAAAAAAATACTTTGTTACACTCAACATGATAAAAATACGCAAGATAAACTTCCAATGGAGGTCATAAATTGAGTATTATATTAAAACATGTGGTAAGAAATATAAGAGAGAAAAAATTCAGAACATTGATTTTACTATTGAGCATTTTTCTCTCAACGGCGGTTTTATTTGCAGGGCTTAGTTTGAATTCTGTCATTAACGAAACGTACTCTAAAATGTTGCAAGGCGTGTATGGAAACACAAACATTGTCTTGAAAAAAAATGGTGAAACTCCGTTTTATGCCCCGTCTGATATTATGCTTGATTCCGTTTCTATAGGTCAGCGGATTGATCAACTTTACATGAATGGAAAATGGAAATCCGCTGACAAAGATGTTCGAGTTTCACTATGTGGCATGAATGTTGAGCAAGCAAAAGATGCCGAGTTGGTTTCCCCCCTTCGTCAACTGGATGGATACGGTTCGGATGAAACGATGATTATGATCAGTCAAAAAACGGCATCCGATTATGGTTTGAACCTTGGGGACGCCATTGAAATTGAGCACAGTCTGGGTAACGAAACATTTACCATTGGAGCGATAAGTGAAACGAATGGCATATTTTACTCAGAGACAGGGCAGATACTTCTTGTTACATCGCTAGACGAACTGAATCGTATTTATGGCATGGATAAAGCGGTGAATCAAACATTGGTTCAAGTCCCGAAGGACGAACTGGATAAAGCAATAAATACGCTGGCGGATCAAAACGTTCATTTTACCGTTCAACAAACAAACGCGGCCGATACACTTGTTCGCGATGAAGAAACGTTTCAAATCACGATGATGTTAGCCATTATCATCATCGTCCTCATCAGTGCCTATGTCATTTCAACGTTATCTAAACTCATTCTTGCCGAACGTATGCCCGTCATAGGTACGTTCCGCAGTATCGGATTTAGTAAGCGGATGATGAATCGCGTTATTTTATTGGAATTTTTCGTATATGGCTTGCTTGGCTCCACACTGGGAGTCGTGTTCGCCTATATCATACTCCCTTATACGGCATCTATTTTCAACGAATATAAAGAGTATGACGTTAAACTGGTGACAGACCTCCCCTTGAGTCAGTTGACTATTGCATACTTGTTTGGGCTGCTTTTTCCGGTAGGCATTAATTTTTTACGTATTCATAAGGCCAATTCGACACCGCTCAAAGACTTAATCCTCAATACACAGCACGTATCACAACAGCATTCCAGAATCACGACATTGATTGGAATCAGTTTTTTAGGGGCCGCCTTTATTTTATATTATCTAAATAATACCGATCACTTGCTCATGGCCATCTTTTCGGTTTTATGTTTATTTATTTCAATTGTCCTATTAACTCCGCGTATGTTAAATGGACTATCCAACTTATTTCATCTTTTTGTAAAACAGACGAGAAGTGGAAATCTCATTCTTTCAACAAAAAATATTGCAAATAACAAGATTGTCTCTAATAATTCCAGTATGATCATCGTGGTTCTCTTACTATTGCTAATGGTGGGGATGGTCAGTTCCGGGATAGACCAATTTTTAACAAATTCATTTAAAAAAGACTTCGACGTGACCGTGAGAGGATCAGAAGGTGGTGAATTAGAACCTGATCTTATAGAGAATGTAAAGTCCATGGAAGAAGTGTCGCGCACATATTATGATCACGTCAGTCTGGCAGAGTATCAGGTGAATGGGAACAGCGAGACCTTTTCAGTCCATGGGGTAGATGATATTAGTGAATTTGATACATTTTATTCGGGAATTACGTTGCTCGGTGACGCCGAAACAAAAATGAAAGAAGTTCGGAATGGCATTATTATAGATGAATATCAACTCGATAAATACGACCTTAAAATCGGTGAAACAATTCTTTTGCAGCCTTTGGATGACAACTTTCAACCGTTGGCGGACGGTTTCATTGAAGTCGTTATTTCTGGTGCGATGGAAAGTTCAGCCTTTTCCCAAAACAGAAACACCGTTCTCATTCATCAAGAATATTTCGCTCAGCACTTTGACGGTTTCTTCAATCAATTGTCCGTGAAAATCAAAGATGAAGATAAAGCTGAAGATGTGAAGGAAGCGATTGCTGATCAATTTATGGATACTCCAATAACGGTTATGACGTTTGACGAAATGATTGCTTCGCAAAAGGCGACGATTGACACTTTGATAAATGGAATCAAAGTCATTATTGCTATGGGACTGGTGGTCGGACTACTAGGCATTTCTAATAATTTGCTGGTTTCGTTTTCCCAGAGAAAAAAACAATACGCCGTGCTTTATTCCGTCTGTATGAGCAGAATGCAAATCATACGCATGTTATTTTGGGAGATGTTTATCACTTTTATTGCTGTGGTCATGATTAGTCTTTTAGGGGGGCTTGCATTAAATAAATTGATGACAAAATTGTTATATGCGATTGGATTACGGATCGAATATCAATTTACCTTTGAATTATATGGAATTTTATGTGCGTTCGTATTTATTTTACTCATTCTTTCCACAATACCGGTTGCCCGACAAGTCTTTAAATTAAATATGATGAAGGAACTGCGGTATGAATAGAGAGCCGGATGAGAGGAAGTGCTTATGTTGGAACATATTGTTGAAACGGAAAATCTTTGTAAGATTTACAAGGTGGGCCAGGAAGACGTGCCCATTTTAAAAAATATTGACCTTTCTATTGCAAAGGGAGAATTCGTCTCGATCATGGGGCCTTCCGGTTGCGGAAAAAGTACATTGCTCTACTTACTTGGCGGCATTGACGAACCAACATCGGGCAGAGTCCTGATCGAACAACAAGATCTTCATCAACTAAGCGATCAAAAGAAAAGTTCGATACGCCGAAGTTTTATCGGATTTGTATTTCAGTTTTATAATTTAGTGCACAATCTAACCGTTGAGGAAAATATCATGCTGCCTTTAATCATGGATGGAAAAAAAGCAGCTAACTATCAGCGCCAGCTGGATGAAACATTAGAAATTGTTGGATTAGCAGATAGAAAGAAATTCACCCCAAGGGAGTTGTCTGGAGGACAACAGCAGCGGGTGGCCATTGCTCGATCCTTGATCATCAATCCGAAGCTCATCCTGGCGGACGAACCGATTGGCAATTTAGATAGCAAGACGGGAACGAACATTATGGAGCTTTTCTATCGGATCAATAAGGAAAAAGGGGTTACCATTATTCAAGTCACACACTCGAAAGAAGCAGCACAATATGGCGACAGAATCATCCGCATGAAGGATGGTACACTGGTCTAAAACTCACGATAATCAAACATTTTAGCGAATCGATTCCTACATATTTTGGCAGGGCGCCAATGAAGACTATAAGAGGAGCAGGTAACAAGTTGCCAGTGGAATGACGCTGGAGAAAAACCTGTAAAAATGAATAGGCCGCATGAAATCAAATGGGAAAACCTTGATTTCATGCGGTTTTTATTTTCACGATTCGTACTAATAACAGTTCGTTTATAACTGATGTCCCTGCTTCATGAGGTCACCTCGCCCGCCATGATATGCAACCCCCAAGATCGCCGTATCCGCTTCATCCCTCCGCCAACAAAGCGATGCGGTCTAGGTTGTGGAAAAACGGACACGTACACCCAATTTACAGGAGTATTGGCAAGCGGGCTTCCTCACGAGAAATAGTATAAATCATTGCAGACTACCATTTTCATTGACGAATTGTCGAAAAAGCACGCTTCATGACGATTAGTCATTTTCCTTATTTTTGATCGTAATCAGATGGGTTTCTGCCGGGGCGCCGAGCCTTAATGGCAATAGTGTTGTTCCATACCCGTTACTGATCAGTACCGTAGCGCTGGGGCAATGAAACGTTCTTCCTCGTTGGTAAGGCCCGAATCCAAAAATTCGAATTTGGCCGCCATGTGTATGCCCACTCAAAATAAGAGAAATATGATCGGACGGCCTGATATGCTTGAGGATGGAAGGTCTATGGGATAGCAAGATTTTAAAATGACGATCGTCCAAGGAATGTGAAATAGCCCTTGATAAAGGTTCGGACGGTTCATAATCATCAAGGCCGATCAATGCGATTGAACTTTCTCCCTTTTGAAGAAAAGCCGTTTCATTTTTTAAAACAGTGACGCCACATTCATCAAACAATTCATTCAGCTTTTTAGTATCAACCTCATAATCATTATTACCCCAAATGAAAAAGACTGGTGCCACCTGTTGCAGCATTTCAATATTTTTCCGCGTTCTTGCCAAAGGGACGCCTCTTTCCGTCAAATCCCCGCCGATGATGACAATCTCGGCTTTGCCTTTTATTTGTTGAATGATGCTCTCATGAATGAGCCTTTTATGAATGTCGGAAATGAAGAAAATCGTTAATTCTCCCCATTGTGTTGGAAAGTCGGGAAATGCGAGCACCTCTTCTTTCACTTCATTGCGAAAAGCCTCTTTTACCATAAATAACAGCAAAAACACGGCTAACAAAAAGATTAACAACATCACCAAAAACATGCGATCACCCTATTTATTCAAACGGATAGAAGTTCGCGGGCTCAGAACGCCTCAACAAGTACAGCGCCTGTACGCCCCGCATCCCTAACCCCGCTGATTGAAGTTTCACCTTACCCCGCATTAACTGGCAGTAAGCCCACCGCTTTAAGAAATCAAGATAAAACGTGATTGGCTAGTGGTGGGACAACTGCCTGTATATGCCCGATTGGTTCTACTAACAATCAGCGGATGAAAACCCCGCTGATTGAAGTTTCACCTTATCATATGGGTAACATCTTACCATACGAAGAGTAAAATATGCTTTAAATAAGAAAATTTTATTGTTTTAAAGAATGTTATCGGAACAACTACAATACAATGGAATGACCATAGGAAAAGGAGGAAGCCAATGTACACGCTTTACAAGACGTATAAACCATACGTCAGTCCTTTTGATCCGTGCCCGCCCATAACAGTAAAATCTTATTCCACCCCTCCAAATTTATATTTGGGATTTCAACCACCTAATTTACCTCAATTCCCTCCCAGGGAGGCGCTCAAAGCAGGAACATTGTGGAAAGTTTTTTACGATCCGTATTATAGCCCCTATGAAAGGGCGAAGGAGGACTGACCCATGAAACAGATGCCTCCTGAATATTACAGCCAATTGGAAGAAATACAAACGATCGACTTCGTTCTTGTGGAACTGACACTTTACCTAGATACACACCCAAACGACATGGACGCGATTCGCCAATATAATGAGTATATAAAATTAAGAAAGACCGCTGTGAAAAAGTTTGAAAAACAATTTGGCGCCTTATCGCACGGTTCCACTTACTCAAGGCACCCATGGGATTGGAAAGAGGCTCCATGGCCATGGCAAGTATAACTGCTTGCAATTCCAGGATGACTAAATAATGACAAGGAGGTTCTTCCACTCATGTGGGTTTATGAAAAAAAGCTGCAATATCCTGTAAGAGTAAGCACATGCAATCCGATGCTTGCGAAATTTTTAATTGAACAATATGGTGGAGCCGATGGAGAGCTGGCCGCTGCCCTTCGTTACTTGAATCAGCGATACTCGATCCCGGATTCTGTCATTGGGCTCTTGACGGACATTGGAACGGAAGAGTTTGCCCACCTGGAAATGATTGCCACGATGGTGTATAAACTGACAAAAGACGCTACACCCGAACAAATGAAAGCGGCCGGGCTGGGGGCCCATTATGCGGATCATGACAAGGCACTGTTTTATCACAATGCCGCGGGTAATCCTTGGACGGCCACATATATCCAGGCAAAAGGTGATCCCATTGCCGACCTGTATGAAGATATCGCGGCGGAAGAAAAAGCGCGAGCCACTTACCAATGGATTATTAACATGAGTGATGATCCTGATTTAAATGACGGCCTGCGCTTTTTAAGGGAGAGGGAAATTGTTCATTCACAACGCTTCCGCGAGGCAGTGGAAATACTAAAAGAAGAAAGGGGCAAGAAGAAATTCTTTTAAGCTTTTACCAAACACCCCGATATTTCCCGAAAATATCGGGGTGTTTGCCTGTTCTACAAATTATCCTTTCATGCCTTGAAGCCAATCATCATAACATTCATCACAAAGTACTTCTTCCCTGTCCATGTCACTTACTTGGAAAGTGACGAAATGCCATTCATTTTCCTTCATATGCTTCGTACAATAAAAACAATTTTCGGACACCGTTCATCCTCCCAATGCTGGAATATGTATTAGTGTACAAAGATTGAACGTGACTTATTCGGAAAGTTTGCCTGTTTTTTCAAAAGAAGAGGGGTTTCTAGTCGATCATTCGACTGGAAACCCCATACTTGTGTAAAAACATACGATTCAATTTTCGAATTAAACGGCAGATCGTTTCGAAATTACTTACTTTCATGAAACAAGTTGATATCATATTGGCGTTTGATTTGTTCAAAAACCTGATAGCGATCGCCCCAGCTGTCTTCGTGCCATAAATCCTTGCTTTTATCAATAATTTCACAACGCAATTCTTGATATTCCTTTTCAGCCTTCTCTTTTCTCTCATAAAAAATTTTGACGGAACCGAACAATAATGCTCCAATGATGAATAGGTAAGCAAAATAGGCTGTCCCCATAATGGCCGAAACCGCTTCTATCGCCGATAGGTCATGAGGGATAATGAAATACTCGTAGCAAACATAACCTATCGCAAGACAATACAAACAAGCAATCGTTAAAAGAAAAAAATGAATGTTTTTGTAGCGGTCAAACTTGAGCTTTCTTTCAATTAAGTTCTGAATCATTTTTTTCGTCGCTTGGTCTGTTTGATTATCCAGTTTTTGAAAAATCATTTCCATAGTCATTGTTCCCTGCCTCCTCATAGACTTCTTCCTCAATCTATGATTCAGCTTGGGCATCTATGATAAATCTTTATGGCTTAGGAATTTTTAACGTTTGGCCGACACTGATTTCATTGCTGGATAATCCGTTTGCCTGTTTGATTTTGTCAACACCTTGCTGGGATTTATAATAATTCATCGCTATTCTAAACAAGGTTTCTCCAGGTTGTACTTGATGATAAATGACACCATCCTGCCCCTGCTGAGCTTGTTCATTGTTGCTAGGTGTCGTTTCCTTTTTGGGTGTCTGCTTTATCGGCTCTTCCTTTTTAGGTTCCTCTTTAACCGGTACCTCTTTTTTCACCTCTTGTTTTGGCGGAGGCTCCTGTTCTTTGACCTCAGTTGATTCTTCCTTTTGCTGCGCAGTATTCTCTTTTTCTGCCTCTTGTTTCTGTTCTTTTTCACTTACCTCTTTTTCAGTATCTTTTGAGGATTTCGCTTCATCAGTCTCAAAAAGGACTTCTTCCCCGGAACTGGAGTTTACACGATCGGCATTTGACTTGTCGCTGCCGTTAATGATTGCCAATATCGCAACCGGAAGCAACAACAGCACCATCACCAGGATAAGCGGAACGGATATTTTCACCTTACGCTTTTTTTTATGTCTTGATCTGTGGTATTCCGTCCTTGAAGGCAGACTTTCTATTTTTGCACCCGATTCATTTCCCTTTTTATTCATACCCATCATTTAACCCCTTCTTATGTTGTTGATCAAACTTCTTTTTTATATATATTCCCAGCAAAAAATCGATTGTAAAGTGCATCGCCATGACAGCGAACAATTGATTTCCGGACCATTCATATACAATCCCGATCCAAAAACTCAATACAAGGACATTGACGATTAGATACCAATGTGTCCAATAACGTATATGTATCAAAGCAAATATAATGCTGGCGATGATAAGGCCAAACTTGGTTTGAAGAATTCCCCTAAACAATAATTCCTCTGAAACAGCGACAACGCCTGCAACAACAGCTATATTCCAGTAAGACATGCCGGAAAATAGTTTTGTATTGATACCGCCGTCATCATAATACTTGTCAGGTAAAAAATTCATGAGCAGGATATCAATGAGGACAACGGCTACCCCATTGACCGCACCAAGCACAATCCATTTTGCTTCAAACCGAAAAAAAAGGTCCGGATCCCAAAAGCTCTCCACTAAAAACGATCCAGAGATGACGGCCATCAACAATATAATCAGCTGTGTGATGTATAAGTCTAGCAAAAGTTCTTTCCTGGTCATTTTGCTGATGAGATCAGCCTGTTTTTTTATTTTCATGAAGTCCACTCTTTTAAATCATTTTTATATTTCACAATGATGAACTTTATAACATTCTCATTGCAACTATATTTTATCATGAATTCAATTTTTCGACTATGTTCCCCCTCCTTCGTCAACAATAAAAAAGATTCATGAAAATATTTTTTTACTTCCCGGTTTATATTGTTGAAATGTCTAAGGAGGAGCATTAATATATATTCAGTAATGAAAATATTATGATTCACATATTCTGAATCATATGGAGGTTTTTTGTGTGGCAAAGTTTACGATTGTTGACCAGGATACTTGCATAGCGTGTGGAGCATGCGGAGCCGCTGCACCTGACATATATGACTATGATGATGATGGACTTGCTTACGTCGTCCTTGATCATAATCAAGGTACAGAGGAAGTGCCTGATATATTGGAGGATGACATGATGGACGCGTTTGAAGGTTGCCCAACGGATTCAATCAAAGTTGCCGATGAACCGTTTGATGGAGATGCCTTAAAGTTTGAATAAGCTTGCGTTCCTGCAAATCGCCGAGAGGCTGAGAGCCTACTTGGTCAATGCGGAGAATCATAACGAACAAAAGCTTGCAGATTCGCTTAACAAGTAGAAAAGCGCCGAAAACGGCGCTTTTTGGTTTATGCATTTTTATAAACGGCCTGCTTTTCGATCCAGTTTTTCATACGCGCATAAATCAATAAGAAAATAACTGTTACAATCAGTCCTTTGATGATATTAAACGGCAAGATCGCTGCCACGACCAATTGCCTTAGCGCGGAGGTGGACATCGGGTCCCATCCCAACAAAATGATGTAGGCGGGGAGTATCGCGACATAATTTAAAAAACTCATAAAAAGCGACATGAATAACGTTCCGACAATAAGTGAAACAGCAAGGCCCCATTTTTTATTAAGTCGTTTAAAAACATAGTAAGTCGGAAGAACAAAAACGATTCCCGCAATAAAGTTGGCAAAATTTCCAACAGGAATACCTGCTTCACTGCCGATCATGAGATAATCAATGATGTTTTTGATCAACTCGACCAAAACTGCCGCCAACGGGCCAAACATCAACCCGGCGATTAACGCGGGAATATCGCTGAAATCTACCGTCAAATATGCCGGAAACGGCGGAATTGGAAATTTAATGAGCATTAAAATGAATGATAGGCTGCTCAGCATTCCAATAGCTACAAATGATTTCGTATTCAATTTTCTCAAGATCCTCTCTCCTTTGAGATTCATCTCATTTCGAAGAAAGGTTTGCCGGCATCATCGCCAAATAAAAACCCTCAAAGAATCGACTTTGAGGGAGAATGATCGGCATGCGCAATAAACGTCCAAATTTTGCAATTTTGAACGCACGGCAACCTTCATCTTCTCCCATCCAGACTGTACTGTCGGCTTTGGATTCACACCAAATCCTGCCCCTAAAGAGGCTCGCGGGCTTAGAAGCTCTAAGGCTTCATCACCGCCGGTCGGGAATTTCACCACGCCCCGAAGATGAATCATATATTGTTGTTAGGTGTCATTATACAATAAAAAATGATTTATGTGAAGTGAAATATTTAGATCAATGACCAATCATGTTACCCATGAAACAAGAATTAACGCCAAGCTTCAACACTATCTGTTATTTAGCAGTCGGCAGGAAAATCGTAAAGGTTGTCCCTTCATCAAGTTTGCTGGCCACCGTCATCCTGCCATTATGGGCGTCGATGATATTTTTGGCAATGGCAAGCCCCAGGCCAGTTCCGGACTTTCCTCTTGTCCTTGCTTTATCTGCCTTATAAAATCTTTCAAACACAAAAGGCAGGTCCTCTTCGGGAATACCGGTTCCATCATCTTCAACTGTGATCATAATACCATTGTCGACAGTTGTCTGGCTGACCTGTATATTTCCCCCTTCATGCGTATGCCTAATGGCATTATCAATCAGATTGGTCAACACTTGTTCAATGCGATCAGAGTCAAGTGAAAAATATACGTTATCTTCGACACTGCTTTTGAGTTCAATGTTGTTCTCCCGCGCAATGGCCTGAAATTTGGATGTGATTCTTTGCACAAATTTGCCAACATCCACTTTTTCATAATGAAGCGCTGTATGGCCCGCTTCCATTCTGGCTAAATCGAGCAACTCATTAACAAGCCTGCCGATTCTCAGCGATTCGTCATAGATGATTTTAATAATTTCCCGCTTTTCTTCTTCTGATCCGGCAATATCATCAATAATGGCTTCACTGTATCCTTGGAGCATGGCGATCGGCGTCCGGAGTTCATGGGAAACATTGGCCACGAAATCAATGCGTAACTTGTCAAGGCGCCGCTCTTCTGTCATGTCCCTGATAACGGCTACCGCGCCCCGGACGTTTTTCTGGTCATGGGTATAGAGCGGACTTACAATCACGACATAATATCTCCCCTGAATAGAAAGTTCCCCGGTTTGCTCCGCCTCATCGGCAATCGCTTTCTCAAGCAAAGCAGCCAATTCAGAAGGCATAGGGTGTTCCGAATCCATTTCATCGTAAGGCCATAGATGCAGAAAACGCTCTGCCGGAGGATTTGTAATTAAAATCGTACCGTCGCGGCTGAATGTCATAACGCCGTCCGCCATACTGCTTAATATGCTCGTAAGCTGTTCTTTCTCCTGGCGAAGTACGTTCATATTAAACTTCAGCCGTTTCCCCATCTGATTAAAAGCATTGGCCAGTTCGCCGATTTCATCATGAGTCAAAAAGGGAACACGTGTATCAAAGTATCCTTTTGAAAGCTCGAAGGCGGCCTCTCTCATTTTTCTGAGAGGTGCAGTAATACGTGTTGATAAGAAGAAAGCAAATACAGTCGTCAACACGATCGCGATTCCGGCCGCAAGCAAAATCAAATTTGCTGTTTGTTTTGTCGTTTCCTTTAACACACCGAGAGACTGATAGATAAAAATGGCTCCACTTTCACCTTCATTCAAACTGAAAGGCACCCCGGCAATGATATAGTTTTTAAATCGTCCGCCGGTTTCTTCCATCTCCGACAAGGATATTTCCTTTTCAATGACGGCCTTGTTGGTAAAAACTTTTTTTAAATCTGCATCGTTTAAAAAGACGCTCGGCGGTATTTTATTGTCTTTCCCAATGTTTGGCGAGTATAAAAACTCGTCCTTGTTGTAGGCAATGGCCACACCCACGGGATCATCGACAATCTCGAACACAATTTCTTCACCGAGACCGTCATCACGGTGGGATTCGATAATACTCGACATCTTCTTGGCGGTGTCCGATAAATCTTGTTCAATTTCATTCACATAATATTTTTCAAAAAATTGGATCAGCAATATCGTCAAAATAATCAACACAAAGGAAACCAGCAGCAGGATGGTCATCCAAAGCTTGCCAACAACGCTATGCCAAAGCCTCATTCATTGCCTGCCTCAAATTTGTATCCTACTCCCCAAACAGTTACAATCATTCCTGCCGCTTTTTCGGATACGCGGTTTAATTTTTCCCGCAACCTTTTGATATGGGTATCAACAGTTCTTAAATCGCCAAAAAACTCATATTGCCAAACTTCTTTCAGCAAATGCTCGCGATCAAACACTTTATCCGGAGATTTGGCCAGGAAGTGAAGAAGCTCATACTCCTTGGGAGTCAAATTCACTTCTTTTCCATCAGCTGTCACCCGGTGGGCATCATGGTCAATAGATAAATGTGGGTAAACAATAATATCCCGCGCAGTCGGATCGGTGTGCAAATAGCTTGTTTGCGAAGATCTTCTTAATACAGCTTTGACACGCAGGACCACTTCCCTTGGACTGAAAGGCTTGACAATATAATCGTCTGCTCCCACTTCAAATCCCTGGACCCTATTTGCTTCTTCTCCTTTCGCCGTAAGCATGATGACTGGTGTTGCCTTTTCTTCCCGCAATTCTTTACATACTTCAATGCCATCTTTTTTCGGCATCATTAAGTCGAGTAGAATGCAATCGTAATCCTTGCTAAGCGCCTTTTCCAACGCTTCTTCACCATCGGCTGCCTCTTCGATCACATAATTTTCGCGCTCTAGATACATTTTCAGCAGCCTTCTAATCCGATCTTCATCATCAACAACTAATATACTTACTTCCCGTTCCATCCTAATCCCTCCAAACTTCATAGTCCTATTCCTATTGTATTCGAAAAAGACCCGCACTAAAAGCGCGGGGGTCTTTCATGATAAATATTGCGCCGGAACTATGCATAAGAGTGCAAACCGGCAATGATCAAGTTAACAAACACGAGATTGAAAATGATAATGGCTATTCCAACAACGGCAAGCCAGGCTGAACGTTCGCCGTGCCATCCCCTTGATAAGCGTAAGTGAAGGAAAACAGCATAAAATAAGAACGTAATAAGCGCCCAAACTTCTTTCGGGTCCCACCCCCAAAATCTGGTCCAGGCAATCTGGGCCCAGATCATGGCAAATATTAAACCGCCAAGGGTAAAAACCGGAAAACCGATCAATACAGAGCGGTAGCCGATTTCATCAAGGAGATCCAAATTCACCCTGCGAACAAGAGGTTTCAAGAGCATGCTGATTCGTTTCCGAAAGATTAAGCGTACAAGCAAATACAATATGGTTCCCGTTATGACAGTCCATAATATAGTATTTAATTTTTTCGCATTGACGAGTGCCGGCATTTCCACTAAAGGATTGAAGCGTCCCTCAGTGAGCAGTTCTCCTTCATGCGGGCCAACAAGTGCGGGAAGTTGGTAGGATAACTCTTTTTCCTGATCATTTTTGTCCACCCAGGCAAAATCTGCTTTATAGTCGGCCAAGGAAAAGGCTGATGAAGTGATTATAAAGGCAATCGTTGCCACAAGGCAGTACATAATCACTTCCAGCCAAAAAGACCTTTTGTCTTTCACCGTAGGATCAACCGCTTTTAATAAATAAATGAGCCCTGCAACGAAGCTGACAGCTAAAATAGCCTGTCCTGCCGCTACAGTCGTAACATGAATATGAAGCCAATCACTTTTTAGCGATGGAATGAGCGGGCTGATTTCCCTTGGAAACATGCTGGCAAATGCGATTAGTATCATCGCAACAGGCAAAGCGAATAATCCAAGCACATTTAGGCGATAGATAAAATAAAGAAGAATGAAAGCCCCAACGAGCATCATGCCAAAAAAGGTTGTGAATTCAAACATATTACTGACAGGAGCATGTCCCGCCGCAATCCAGCGGGTAACAAAATAACCGAGCTGTGTAATAAAACCGATGATGGTTGCTACAATCCCCAGCTTGGACCAGCGATTTACACCTTTTTCCTTTTCTCTCCCTCTCTTATCACGGATTGCACCACTAAAAAGAAATGTCCCGACAAGATAAAGAATAAAGGAAGTGTATAATAAACTACTGCTTAGTTCTGCCAGATTCTGCATCATGATTCCTACTTTCTTTACCGTTTTTTTCCTTTTGAGACTGATCAATTGGTTCAGGAATACTTGTGCCTTCAACCATTCCGGTAATTTCACGTCTCAGACTGTGCCAATTTTTATTTGTATGGCCGGCTATAAGAAGTTGGCCTTGCTTGTGCTGCAGCCAAATACGCCTGTGGTTCCAGTAGGAGCCTTGGATAACCCCGATCATAAAAATGGTTCCCCCGACGGCCAAAACCCACAGCGTTAAATCTTTTCGTACAGTAAGCCCTGTAGCATTTCTTGTTCCAATACCTTTGAATGCCATTTTATACTCTGTTTCTCCAAGCGGTTCCACAGTTTGTCTAATCGCAGTAAAACTCACTTCTCCGTCGGGTTTCTCGGGAGAAATCATGTTAAATAAAAAAGCTGGATTATTCGGGACAGGAGAATTCGTTTGCGGTTCGCCATTTTTCGCAAAACCGGAAAAATCCGGGTAATACCCCAGTAGCTCCACTTTATAACCATTTTTTAAGTCGTAACTTGTTTTCGGATCAAATAAATCAATGGTTACTTCTCCATGTTCCGTTTCTGTTTTTTTGTCAATTAAAGAAAAAGTCATCGTCTGAAATTCATCCTGTTTGAAATTGACTTGGTATACGGCAAAATTGTCGAATTTCAATGGTTCATTCACACGGATCTTGGCATCTTTCACTTTAATCAGTTTTTCTTCAGAACCGACCGCCTGTTCTTTGTCTCTTTTATAAAGAACAACATCGGATTGGAATTCTTTTACAACAGAACCGACTCGTTCAAGGGCTTCGCTATATACTTCTTTGTCCTTTTCCTTGTCATAAAACTCTACTGTATTTTTTTTGCTTTCCAAAACATATTCATTATTTGTTCCCGGAATCGTTTTTTTCTCCCCTTCACGCAGCCAGACCTCTTCGTCCACATACATGCCCGGAACGAATCGCAACATGCCGCCGATTAGGAATATAATCAATCCGATATGATTAACATAGGGACCCCAACGTGAGAATCTTCCTTTTTCGGCAAGAATACTTCCGTCTTGTTCCCTGATCTTGTATTTTTTTTGTTTTAACCGTTTTTTAAACGTTTCAATGTCTTCTGGCGACACATCTCCTTCATACCGCCTAAACAATCGCTGCCTTTTTAAAAAACCCTCATGTCGGTCAACCCGCTGGTTTTTTAAAGCCCGATGCAACGGGATAACCCGATCAAGGCTGCAAATGACAAGCGAGACGCCGATTGAGGCAATTAATAACAGGTACCACCAGGAACTGTATAAGTCATGGAAACCAAGATTATAATATATCGTCCCGAAGGCTCCATATTGGCTTGAATAGTATTCGGCAGGGTCGGCATTCGGCGGTATGTACATCACTTGCGGAAGGATTGTTCCAAGAGCGGAAGCGATTAGTGTAATGACAATCAGCCACACTCCCACCTTGACAGACGAAAAGAAGTTCCATATTTTGTCAACCAACGTTTTATTGTATGTTTGAGACCTTCTGGCACTGCCCTCATAACGCATATCATGCAGGTTTTCTTTTTTCGCTTCTTCGGTCAATGCCCGCCCGCAAGCTTCACAAAGGATTGTTCCTTGCGGATTGACGTGACCGCAAACACATTTCACATCATTCATAAAAAACTGCTCCCCTTACGGTTTAATACTCTCCATCATCGCCTGTATTTTCGCTTCCGTCAGCTCGCCTTCTTCCACCTTTACCACATTTCCTTCCGGATCAATCAAAAACGTTGCAGGCAAGTTAATGACACCGTACGTTTTCATTACATCCTGATTTTTGTCTTTCAAAATCGGAAACGAAAGATCATGCTTTTCTACAAATCGTTTGATTGAAAACTCCGGTTCTCCGACATTTACTGCTAAAATTTCAACTCCTTGATCTTTATAAACGTTATACTGATTATCCATAAAAGGCATTTCCCGCTCACACGGCTTGCACCACGTGCCCCAAAAATTCAGGAACACGCCTTTCCCCCTGTAGTCGGATAACTTATGTTGTTTGTCTCCAAGATCCGCCAAAACAAAATCAGGCGCTTGTTCGCCAACTGATACTTTTGAGCGTGAATCTTTCGTAAAGTTGGCGTAAAGTGTGTATGCAATTGCTGCGATCATAATAACAAGAATGATTGTCCGAATGACCAGCCGATTTTTTTTTGACATGAAAGACCATGCCTCCTTATTAGACGCGAATATCCGTTTACATTATATCATTTTCTTCATAGAGCCATTGCGGTGGTTATGAAGGTTATGTGAAAACTTCCCTGTTCTCAGCATTGCCCTGTTCGGGCGAGAACTTTCAATTTTTTTACCTCATGCGGGGTTAATTCCCGGTATTCTCCCGCATTTAGTCCATGAAGGGTCAAAAAGGCAAACCTTTCTCTTTTTAATTTCATCACCGAATGGCCAATCGCGTCAAACATTTTGCGCACTTGGCGGTTTCTCCCTTCATGAATGGTAATCTCCACAATGGAATGGCCTTTTCTCTTATCGGCTGTTAACATCTTTGTTTTCGCCGGAGCGGTTTTTCCGTCCTCCAATTGGATTCCTCTTTCCAGCTTTTTCAACAATTCTCTTGATGGCAGCCCTTTAACTTTTGCCACATACGTTTTCGGGATTTCATGTTTGGGATGTGTCAATAGATGGGTGAATTCTCCATCATTGGACAGAAGCAAAAGCCCGGATGTATCATAATCCAGGCGTCCAACCGGATATATTCTCTCTTCTACATGCGGAAAAAAATCAGTAACTACTTTCCTGTTCTTGTCATCCTCAACCGCACTGATAACGCCGCGTGGTTTATAAAACAAATAGTATTTCTGTTCCTCTTGCTGCAACGGAATGCCATTCACCTGAATCTTATCCGAAGGTGTTACTTTTGTTCCGAGTTCTGTTACTACTTTTCCGTTTACTGTTACCTTGCCCTCTGCTATCAGCTTTTCCGCCTTTCTTCGAGAAGCAATTCCAGCATGGGCAATGACTTTTTGTAAGCGTTCCATTTTTTCACCTCAAGCCTGCATTTTCTTTATGAATTATTGCATAAGAACAGAGAAAATCAAAGAATGTTGATCCAAAATAAAAAAATCCGGTTATGAACCGAATAAAATAGTCACGATGATGACTGCCGCCGCTATACCGATTACATCAGCTATAAGGCCGACTTTTATAGCATCTCCCATTTTTTTGATTCCCACTGCCCCAAAATAAACCGTTAACACGTAAAAGGTCGTATCCGTACTTCCCTGAATGGTTGAGGCCAATCTGCCAATAAAGGAGTCAGGGCCATAAACCGAAATGAGATCACTCATAACACCTAAAGCCGCGGTGCCGGATATCGGCCGTATGAGTGCGAGCGGGACGATTTCCGCGGGAACGCCAATCGAATCCAAAACCGGTTTGATCAGCTGAATCATGAAGTCCAGTGCACCCGAAGACCTGAAAACTGTAATAGCAACAAGCATTCCTACTAAAAACGGAATAATGGAAACCGCAATCTTGATTCCCTCTTTTCCCCCTTCAACGAAATGCTCATAGGTGGGGACTTTTTTCCACGTACCATAGAGTAAAATAACAGCGATGATGACAGGAACAATCCATAAGGACATGGCCGATATAAATTGCATTGCTATTTTACTCCTTTTCGTATTCTTCGGTAATAAAATAGCCGGTCCACAATAATGGCGCCCAACGTAGCACATATGGTGGCCACTAAAGTCGGGCCTACGATGTCTGTCGGCCCGGCTGATTGATAATTCATTCGAATCGCGATAACAGTAGTGGGAATTAGGGTAAATCCTGAGGTGTTAAGGGCAAGAAACGTAATCATCGAGCGGCTTGCAACGGGCTTTCCCCCATTTAATGCTTTTAACTGCTCCATCGCTTTGATACCGAGGGGTGTAGCGGCATTTCCAAGTCCAAACATGTTTGCAATAATATTCGATAAAATATAACCAACGGCGGGGTGATCGCTTGGAACATCCGGAAAAAGCCTCAGAATGGCAGGTCGAAATAGATTGGACAGTTTTTCCAAAAGGCCTGCTTCCTGGGCAATTCGCATCATTCCGAGCCAAAACACAAGAATGCTGATAAGACCAATACACAAAGTAACGGCTTCGTTAGCTGATTGAAAAATAGCTTCGTTCACTTCTTTCATCGTGCCATTCAATCCAGCAAACACGAGGCCGATTAAGGTCATCCCGACCCAAATATAGTTAATCATTTATCTTCACACCTGTCTGAGTGAAAAATAGATTTTTAAAAGTTTGCCACCAGCTTTTGTCTTTGTCATGATCCAATTCCTTTACATAAATGGGAATCGTCCGCACGACATCATTTTGAAAATAAAAAACCGCTTCTCCAGCCTGCCCCTCCTTCATTTTTTTCAGATCTTCCCTAGAAAGCAAACGATACTTGATTTTAATATGGTCCACTTCTGTATTCTGCAACGGGTAATGGACGTCGTGCTTGACAAATAATTGCTTATTATCTGGAAGCCCCTCAACGTTAAATAATTCGCCTTTTGGCAGCAATTGTTTTATTTCGAAATGATCAAAGCCATATTCATACATCGAAATATGGTCATTCCAATCATCGGACGCGTTTAACGTAACGGAAATCAAGTCCATTCCATTTTTGGAAGCTGTCGTGACAAGAGTTCGTCCGGCTCTTTTCGTATAGCCGGTTTTACCGCCGGTTGTATGTTGGTATTTTTCAGTGAGCAAGCGATTTTTGTTTTTCCATCTGGCTTTACCGTCTTCTCGATCCACCGTATATGCTTTTGTTCCCGCGATCTCTTTAAACGTGTCATTGTTCATGGCATATCGCGTAAGAAGCGCCATATCGTAAGGGGTTGAATAATGATTTTCGTGATCATCCAAACCAGTGGGATTGGAAAAAACTGTTTGGCGCATTCCAATTTCCTGCGCTTTTTGATTCATCAGGAAAACAAACCCTTCCACACTTCCCCCCACGTGTTCCGCAATGGCATTGGCAGCATCGTTCCCGGAGCGAAGCATGAGGCCGTATAACAGATCTTCCAGTTTTATTTTTTCGCCGACTTTTAAATAGATAGATGATCCTTCAGTCATCACCGCCGTTTTGCTGACCGTAACGGTTTCATCCAGTTTTCCTGATTCAATGGCCACAATAGCTGTCATAATTTTGGTAATGGAAGCGATCCTGGCAGGCACGTCCGAGTTTTGATCATAGAGGACTCTCCCGGACCCTTGCTCCATTAAGATGGCTCCAGATGCACTCAAGGATAACTCAGGCTGCTCTTCCCTGTCTTTTGGCGAAAAGGCGGCGAGCCATAAAAGTATGCACAGACTGATTAAAATCGCATTGATTTTAACAAACATCCTTTTCCCCTCGCCCCCCATTTATTTGTACAAGTCTATGCGCCACTTGTAGTGTTATGACAAAAAGAAGGGCTATTAAACATAAAAAAAAGGACATTCATCCGAAATGAAGCCCTTTTTAGCTTTGTTGCGTTTTAGGAATGTTGTAAATTTTGGGTGGCAGTTGGTTTGCCATCTTAGCACATTTCACCGCTAAAGTTTTTGCGCGCAGTTGATGTAACGGAGTAAAAGATGTTAATGTCAAAGAGATAAATTTAGGCAAGCGCATGTGCCTGAGGGCTTGAGCCATGTCCATAAAAAAGCAAAAGAAAAGCGCCTGTAAAAAAGCTAAGACCTCCACTTTAAACAATTCAAAGCAGAATGGAAGATTGTATGTGGGGCAGGAAGAGCCCCTTTCGCTTTATTTCATCGCGAGTGCTTCAGTTTGTAGTTATAAGCGGGCGCTTGCGTTTCTTTATTTGTTTATTTGATGGATTCCTGAAATTTATCATAGAATAAATCTGCTTCTTCTTCCTGTGATCCATCCATTTCCGCGTCGGGCAGCGGAGGGAGTTCTTTCAAATCCTTGAGACCGAAGTAATCCAAAAATTCTCTCGTTGTCCCGTATAAAATCGGTCTTCCAATCCCTTCTTTCCTCCCCACCTCTTTAATAAGTCCTTTGGCAAGAAGCGATCTGATCGGTCGCTCTGTCTTTACACCGCGAATTTCTTCTATTTCAACTCTTGTAATGGGTTGCTTATAGGCAATAATGGCGACTGTTTCAAGCGCGGCCTGGGAAATGGATGGATGCTGCGTATTTTCCACAAGCCTTTGCAAGTATTTCGAAAGCCTTCTTTTCGTCACAAGCTGGTATGTCCCCGCAAGCACTGCAATCGTAATGCCCCTGCACTCGTTGTCGTCATACTCCTTCTTTAATTCATCCACCAGGTCGTACGCTTCCTTTTCGGTCACTTCCAATACATGGCATATTTGCTTGATGCTTAAGCCTTCGTCCCCCGCAGCGAACAATAAGCTTTCCAATATTCCTTTTTCCTTAGCTGCTTTCACGTACAATCTCCTCTTTCGCCTTTATATAAATTTCTTCAAAATTGCCCGTTTGTTCCACATAGACGGCATTACTTTTCATTAACTCCAATATGGCCAAAAACGTCACGATGATGACACTCTTGTCATCATGGTGGAAAAAGTCCGAAAAATGAATGGGCGTCCGATGCTTCTCAACGATTTCCAGCAGCTCTTCCATCCTTTGCTCGATCGTGATTTTTTGAATTTCCACTTTGGCAGCCGCCGGCTTTCGCAGTCTTTTTCTTTTTAACAGTTTGTTATAGGCGGCCAGCATGTCAAAAACCGAGACAGAGTCCGCTTCAGAAATGGGATCGGCGTCCGCGGCAAATTGGGAAAGGTCGCTCGGCGGTTTTGTATAAATATGGCTGCGATCATGTTCTTTTTGTTTAAAAAGTTCGGCGGCTTCTTTGTACCTCTTGTATTCGATCAACTGCTCGACGAGTTCTGTTCGTGGGTCCTCCTCCTCAATTGAAACGTCTTCCTCTTCTTCCTCCGCTTTATTCGGGAGCAGCATCTTACTTTTAATTGACAGAAGTGTCGCTGACATCACCAGATATTCACTTGCTTCATTCAACTCCAGATCCGAAAGCGTGTGTATGTAGACCAAATATTGCTCTGTCACCTCAGCCATGGGAATATCGTAAATATCAATTTCCATCCGTTTGATCAAATGAAGCAGCAGATCAAGCGGTCCTTCAAAAACATTTGTTTTTACTTGATATGTCATAAAATCACCAAATATGTCGTTAAATTGTACTTTATCCCGCACGTAAGGTGCCGTAATACTCCTACTTCAAGTTCTGAGTTGATACAAAAGGTTTAAGTGGGAGAAAACGGCACCTAAATGCCCGATTGGTTCAGCTAACATTTCTTGGGAAAGGCATACCAAGAAATGAAGTTTCACTTTATCTTTAATCATACAATATTTTTCGGTTAAGAAGTAAGTAAATTCGGGTGGTAATTTACATATGATATACTTATCTTGAAATGCGCGAAAAAGCGAAAGGGGCTTTGAGATTGATTTATCCTTTCTCATATATACAATTTTTATGTCATTTTCATGGTGACAGAGATTATTTTGAATGCCATGAAGTATTGGAGGAACATTGGAAGAAAAGCGGGATGGAGCGAAGTTCCATTTGGGTCGGTCTTATTCAAGTTGCCGCCAGCCTTTACCACTACCGCAGGGGGAACATGCGGGGTGCGGTTAAATTGTTGACCAGGGCGCTGGAAAGCTTGAGTAAAAAAAGGAGCGAGCTGCATGCTTTGGGGATAAACTATTCTCAACTGATGGAAATACTGCAAAAAAGCTTGAAACATATGAAAAAGTCGCGATTATATACCGCTATTGACTTGCCGATACAAGATGCGGAATTATTGGTCATCTGCAAAGAGCGAGTGCGAAGGCACGGCTCTAGCTGGGGGCGGTTGGATGACGTTTGGGACGAAGGAATTGTTCATAAACACCTGGCAAAAACACATGAAAAAAAGACCGTTATACAACCAAAGCAATAAGCGGACGGTTTAATAACGAGCCAACCATTTAGCTTTTTACCGCCTCGCTAGAAGCTTTTGGAGCCCTAGCTTACCATAAACAAAGAGACTGTGACACAACTAAATCAGCTGATGAAAAAACGAACAATAAAGTGAAACTTCATTCAGTAGGCGTTTTCTTCCACCTCCTACTGAATGTTAGTTGAACCAATCGAGCATTTGGGTGCCGTTTTCTCCCACTTGGACCTTTTGTATTCACTCAAGATCTTGAAGTGGGAGTATTACGGCGCCTTACATGCGGGATAAGTTGTCCTAATGTATAATACGCAAGCTTTTAGCGTAGTCAACATATGTAGACTCCTTCGGGAATAGCTCGAGCTGAAGATCCCGCAGGAAAGCGATCTTTGCTTTCCGAGGAAGCTGAAGCCGTGCCCGCGGAAAGCGAAATATTTGACGTAGCGATGATAGAGATTTTTTAACACAAATAAACCGAACAATTATAAATGAATTGTTCGGCTTTTGCTATTTCGTATTTGCTTATGTCCCAGACTCTTCTTCGTCCGCGATACCGCATTTTTCAAAAAAAGAGGATGTATGCTCATTGGGAACGACCTTTTTCTGTTCATGCAATTGTTTTAAAGACCTTACCATATTTTTGCCAATTCCTTGACATCGGTGGGATGGGTTAACAGAAATGTGCTGCACTTCAATGATGTCGTCGTCAATAACAACCCCGATGAGTCCAGTTATATCTTCTTCCTTCCAAAGATAAAGCTGCCATTTGTCATCGCCTTCGTATTGTTTCATCGTTTGCTGCAGCTTTTTTAAATCTTTTTCATTGGGCATAAACGAAAGAAGGCCCATTGCTATTTTTTCATAACCTTTTTTGTAGCGAATTAACATCATTAATCCCTCATTAGTCTTTTTTCCGTACAGAATATTGTCATTTGTTCGGCACAATTACAAACCAATAGAACAATCCCCATGCAAACGCCAAACCGAACATAAAAAGGAATAAGATTATATTTTGCTTGCGCATGAACGGACACTCCTACCTTCATCATACTCATAAATATGGATAACGGCATAAGAATCAACAAAGTTCATTGTAGCGGCTTTTTCCATTTATCGCAAACTTTTACCTATTGAGGGAATCATTTAGATCGTCGTTTTTTCGCTATAAGGAATATCCAACCGGACAAGATCGTCATAAGTCTCACGCTTTATAATCAAGCGGCTTGTTCCGTTTTCAACAAACACGACGGGAGGTCTTGGAATACGATTATAGTTGCTAGCCATCGAATAACAGTACGCACCGGTACAGAATACCGCCAATAAATCATTTGTTTCCGTTTCTGGGAGCGGCAAATCCCAAATCAGCATGTCTCCCGTTTCACAGCATTTGCCTGCAATGGACACGACCTCTTTTGGTTTTTCGTCCGCACGGTTTGCCATAATGGCATCATATTTGGCGCCATAAAGTGCCGGCCTGATATTGTCGTTCATCCCGCCATCAACAGCCACATATTTTCGAATGTCAGGAACTTCCTTGCGGGAGCCGATTGAATAAAGTGTTGTTCCAGCATCTCCAACGAGGGAACGTCCCGGCTCAATCCAAATTTCCGGCATTGGCAGTGCCAATCTCTTCGTTTCCCGTTTAACCTCCAGAATCATTTCTTCCACATACTGTTCAGGTGGCAACGGTTTATCCTCATCCGTATAACGAATCCCAAAGCCGCCGCCAAGATTGAGAACTTCGGGAGTAAACTGGTATATGTCTTTCCATTCATTGACTTTTCCTAAAATTTTCCTTGCCGCCAATAAAAATCCTGTTGTTTCAAAAATTTGTGAACCGATGTGGCAATGGAAACCGAGCAAATTGAGGAATTTGCTTTCCAACGCTAGGGCCACAGCGGTTTCAGACTGCCCATTTTGTAAATCGAATCCGAATTTCGAATCTTCTTGCCCTGTTGAAATATAGTCATGCGTATGGGCTTCAATTCCCGGTGTAACCCGCAACAAAATATTTACCTTCTGGTTTTTCAGTTGGCAAAGATGATGAAGCATATGAAGTTCATGGAAGTTGTCAACGACAATGCAGCCGATCTGATGGTCAAGCGCCATTTTCAGTTCTTCTTCACTTTTGTTATTCCCGTGAAAATGAATTTTTTCGGCCGGAAAATTCGCGACGATCGCTGTATATAGTTCACCGCCCGAAACAACATCCAGTGACAGGCCCTCTTCATGAACGAGCTGCAGCATGGCTACCGATGAGAAGGCTTTGCTTGCGTATGCTACTTGGTGTTTTACGCCCAATTTTTCAAACATATATTGAAAAGCTCTGGCCCTTTTTCTAATTAAAGCAACGTCGTACACATATAATGGCGTACCATATTTTTCTGCAAGCTTTACGGTATCGCAACCACCGATTTCCAGATGCCCTTTACGATTGATCGTGGCCGTTCCACTTAATTGCATGATGTCTTCCCCCCACTAGTGCATGTATAAGAACAAAGCAATCGGTACTATTTCCGATTGCTTCTCAAGTCAAACATTGACTTATATACTATAAGTAAGCATTACTTTACCATAATATAGAGCATACTGCAATTTATTTTTCGGATTCACCCGGCCTTTGCCGCACCCTGTTTCTCGGTCGAACAATGCTTGGTCGCAATAAGCTTCCGGGTACTGGACGCCGCATGAAAATTTGGAAGAGAGCGATGGGATTAAAAGGCAAAATCGGCCATAAATAAGGAGCATTTAAAGGTCGCAACGATATTAAAAAAAGTAAATAAATGGTCACCCCCACGATAAATCCGGGTGCTTTGAAAATTGCCACGCAAATGAGCAATAGCATCCGGAAAATTTTATTGGCGACGCTCAATTCATAGCTGGGAGTAGAAAATGTCCCTATGGCGGCTATGGATACATATAAGATGACTTCAGAATGAAATAAACCAACATCCACGGCAATTTGCCCAATCAGAACGGCCGCAATTAACCCCATGGCGGTGGATAATGGTGTCGGGGTATGGATGGCCGCAATTCGCAAAAACTCAATCCCGAGATCGGCAATGAGGATTTGAATGATCAGAGGTATATCAGACTCCTTGTTCGGCCCAATATAAGCCAGTTTTTCCGGCAACAAGGACGGTTCCATGGCATATAAAAACCATAGTGGCAGCAAAAAAATGGATACCCATATGCCAAGAAACCTCGTCCACCTGACAAATGTCCCCACAGCCGGCGATTGCCGGTACTCTTCTGCATGCTGCATATGATGAATAAATGTCGCAGGCGCAATCATCACACTTGGAGATGTATCAATGAAAATCAGGACATGCCCCTCCAGTAAATGAATGGAGCCGACATCTGCCCTTTCCGTATAGCGGACGAGTGGGTAGGGATTATAACCCTGTTTCAGCAGAAACTCTTCAACCGTTTTGTCCGCCATCGATATTCCGTCAATATGAATGTTGTTCAATTCCTTTTTCACTGTATCAACAAGCTGGGGATTCGCGACTCCGTCTATATACCCGATCGCAACATCTGTTTTGGATCTTTCCCCCACTTTAATCATCTCAAAACGGAGCCTTTCATCACGGATTCTCCTGCGGGTCAATGCCGTGTTAACGATCATGTTTTCTACATAACCATCTCTTGATCCCCGTACTACTTTTTCCGTGTCAGGCTCCTCCGGCTCCCTTCCCGGATAGCTCCGAACATCTACAATCATCGCTTGTTTTTCGCCTTCAATGACAATCCCGACCAACCCTGACAGTACTTGATCCACCAATTCATCAAACGTTTTTACATGTTCGACAGATTCGTGGACAAGCCGGTTTTCAATGATTTCTGGCAAGCTTTCGGACGGTTTTTCCTTCTCATTCAAATTAACGAGCTCTTTTAATAATTCAACGATAAATTGAGTGTCACACAGCCCATTGACATAATAGATATGGATTTCGCTTTTTAATATAACGAGTTTTCTGTGTCCAATGTCGAAGCTTGTTCCCAGACCCACCCTGTCTTTAAAGTACTGTTCCAATCGTTTCAAATCAGCCGGAATTTCTCTAAATCGCTTTTCTGCTTTATTTTCACCCATACAATAAGCTCCTTTTTTAACTCGATTATTCAAACTCTACAAAATAGAGCCATTGAAACAAAGAGCCTGCCATTTTACCAAAAACAAGGGCCATTAATAATAAGATCAACTTTCCTTTCATGCCGATCCGTTTTGACAAGATCGGCAGAACATTTAAGACTTCCGTAAGTGCGGCAGCAAGCATTCCAATAAACAATCCATTCGCCAAGCCGACTGGAATTAACAGGCTTGAATACAGCTTGATAGACCCGTTTCGCAAGTCGAACAAAGAGGAGACGACCACACTGATAATGACTGCCCATTCATAAGCCTGAATTTGGTGTCCTGTCTTTGTCAGTTGGGTTAACCTCGGAATAATCCCCAGCACGGTTAAAAAAGCAACAAAACCAATTCCCACGGCAAGCCCGCCAGCCAGGCCGACAAAAATGGTGCATAAAGCACTAACGATCGTCAAGCCGCTCTGCACTTTCTTTCTTTTCATGAACGATTACGTACTTGTCCAAATCTTGCTGATAGTTAAACATTTCGATTTCCAGCGGGCTCGGCTCCTCATTAAGTCTCTTTTTGAATAAATGATTAAAAAAGAGGATCATTCCTACTCCCAGTCCAATTGAATAGGGAACCTGCAGTAAATACGGTCTGTCATTTTCTATTCCGGTCAACATCCAATACAGCTTTTGATGAATCTCCTGCATGCTTGTTTCTTCATGGAAGTTCATAATGGTAAGTCCCGAACCGATAAACAAAAGCAGCCAAACAACGATGAATAAAAGAAAGTTGGCTCTCTTTGACTTTTGTACAAATTCGACAATCGTTTCCTCGGGTCCGACTGTTTGAATATTACTCTGTGGAAAGTGGCCGCCGATCTTTTCAATAATCATTAAAGCGTCAATCACAACAAATTTTCCTTCCCTATCTGTTTTCACATACAACTCCAGCGCATACAGCGCTTTCAGCATCTGTTCCGGAGCAATGATGTTGGCAATATCGTAAAGCCTGATGGGCCGTTCCTCTACCATTTCCACTCGGTGCTTCATTTGAATGTATATCGTATCCTCCATTTTCCCACTTCCCGAAACTGCATATTGTGTCATTTATTATCTGCAAAACTGACATGTTCATGCATTTGAAGTGAACAATAAAAAAAGAGCGCATGGATTACGTCGGCTCCATACGCTCTTTCATTTGCTCCAATATTTTTTTTTCAAGACGGGAAACTTGCACTTGCGAAATGTCCAATCGTTTGGCCACTTCTGATTGGGTTTGGTCCTTATAGTATCTTAAATAGACAATCAGCCGTTCTCGTTCATCCAGGCCTCGAATCGCTTCCTCAAGAGCAATTTTATCGAACCACTTATGATCAGCCTGGTCAGACAGCTGGTCCATCAGTGTAATGGGGTCGCCGTCGTTTTCATAAACGGTTTCATGGATAGAGGCGGGAGATCGTCCGGCGTCTTGCGCCATGATGATATCTTCGACCGTTACACCGAGATGATCTGCGATTTCGGATACGGTTGCGACTTTTCCATTTTTCTTGGCAAGCTCATCTTTCGTTTTTCTGATCTTATTGCTTAATTCTTTTAATGACCTGCTTACCTTCACTGTCCCGTCATCGCGAATAAAGCGCTGAATTTCCCCGATAATCATTGGAACAGCATACGTTGAAAATTTCACATCATAAGAAAGGTCGAATTTGTCAACTGATTTTAAAAGCCCGATGCTGCCAATTTGAAATAAATCATCCGGTTCATACCCTCGATTTAGAAAGCGTTGGACGACTGACCATACAAGCCGCATGTTTTTTTCAACAAGCAACTCTCTCGCTTCTTGGTCGCCAGCCTGGCTTCTTTTAATATATTCTTTTACTTCCTCGTCAGTTAAAAAAGGGGCATTTGCATTTTTTTTAAGCTCCACATCCATAGGCGCGGCTCCTTAGTTGCATAACGCTTTATTTTTCGTTACATACTTGATTAAGCGAATGGTTGTGCCTGTACCAGGGTGTGATTCAATTTCCAGGTGATCCACAAAATTCTCCATGATGGTAAATCCCATTCCGGATCTTTCCATTTCCGGCTTCGTTGTAAACAATGGCTGTCTGGCTTCATCAATGTCTCGAATGCCGACACCGTTATCCCGTATGACCAAATCCACCTTTCCATCCTCTATGGCTGCCGAAATATAAACAATTCCGGCCGGGTTTTGTTCGTAGCCATGGATGATGGCATTTGTAACAGCCTCTGACACGACTGTTTTGATCTCCGTCAATTCATCCATTGTCGGATCCAGTTGAGCAATAAAGGCGGCGACAGTCACTCTCGCAAATGATTCATTTTGGCTTAGTGCACTAAACTGAATTTTCATCTCGTTCCTCATTGTTAAGCAACCCCCAATCTTTCAAGTGCAAATTGCTCTGAAGATTCAAAACGGACAATTTTAAAAAGACCGGACAATTCAAACAATCTCTTTACCGGCGGAGAAATAGAGCAAACAACCATTTCTCCTTTTTTTAATTTGATTTGCTTATATCGGCCCAGGATGACCCCAAGCCCTGAACTATCCATAAAAGTAAGCTTTTCGAGGTTTAAAACGAGATGTAAGATGTCATTCTTTTCCATTTCCATACTGATTTTTTCTCGCAGCATTTCCGCGGTGTGATGATCCAGCTCCCCGGATAGACGAATGCACAAGACGTCTTGTTTTACTTCCATTTCCATTGTCAAACCCACTATGCACAGCCTCCTTAAATGTCAATAGTGAGTCAATTCTACCTTTATGTTCCGGATTCCTTCCTCGTGACAAAACTAGAAGTAATTCGCTAAAGTATCTCAAATATCGTTATTTTGATTGTGTAAATAATCCGAAAGACCGTTTATATAACTGCCACCAATTTGCTTTTTCCACGTTTTTTTCAGCGACAAGCGGAGCGGACAGCAATTGCTTTCCGTTTTTTTCAATAATGATTTCTCCGACTTCGTCACCTTTTCTTAATGGAGCCTTGAGGTTTTTATGCAGTTTTACTTTCGTTTGAAAATCTTTAGCTTCCTCATCTTTTTTCGTCAAAATGGAAATGGGTTCTGCGGTTTTGGCATTGACTTCCTTCAACGAACCTTTGCTGATTTTTGCTTTTCCAAGCACTTCATCCTTTGGATAAAGGGAGTGGGAAGCATATTGTGAAAAAGCATAGTCAAGCATTTTTGTAATCTGGGTATTTCTGCTTTTGGATGTCGGTGCTCCAAATACGACAGCAATGACACGCATCCCGTCTTTTTTCGCAGTGGCTGTAAGGCAATACTTCGCGTCGCTCGTAAAGCCGGTTTTTAATCCGTCCACACCGGGATAAAAGCGGACGAGTTTATTCGTATTGACAAGCCAGAATTTTTTATCTGTATCCTCCCGTAAATACGATTCATACAACTTCGTAAAATCTGTGATTTCTTCATGCTTTAACAATTCTTTTGCCATGATGGCCATGTCATGTGCGGTGCTGTAATGATCTTTCGCTGTCAATCCTGTCGTATTTTGAAATTTGGTATCTTTCAACCCCAATTCCGCTGCGCGCTTGTTCATTTTCTCTACGAAAGCTTCTTCACTTCCCGCTATTCGTTCGGCAAGTGCAACAGAGGCATCATTTGCGGAGGCAATGGCGACACCGAGTAACAGCTCCTTGACTGTCATCTCTTCACCAGCCTCAAGAAAGATTTGTGATCCCCCCATAGATGCAGCATACTCGCTCGTCCTGATTTTTTCGTCAAGCTTGAGCTGTCCGCTGTCAAGCGCCTCCATGACTAACAGCATCGTCATCACCTTCGTCATTGATGCGGGCGGCAATTTTTCTCTGCTATTTTTCTCATATAAAACAGCTCCTGTATCACGCTCAATTAAAATGGCTGATTTCGAATCATCCGAGAGTTCAGTTTTTTTCTCTTCTGCCGATACGGGCTTGAATATAAAAGCTGTGGCGAGTAGCAATAAAGATAAGAATAAAACGGCGAACCTCTTCATCCTAACCCCTCCAATTATTCTTTTAAAAACGGGAAAGTTTACCAACTATCCCCATTCTCTCCTGGAAGAGTTTTTTTATACGATGTTTTATAAAAAAGAATGAAGTATGCTTATCACCCGAGAAGCATTCAACTACTGGCATAGTGCACAGACTACTGTATGAGGTACAGGGTTCCCTGGCTTACCTTTATTCCCGAGATCTTGTTTAGGAAAATGAAACGATCTGGCGCTGTGAAGACTTCCATGATTGGAGGAAAAGAAGCACATTGCTGTCATTATGGGGGGCATTACATTTCGATAGAAGAGGAAGAGAATCCAAAGGCCGAAAAATCCGCCAATTTATACAGCTACAGTCTCCGGTCACGCTTTCACAACCCGGTGACCGGTTTTCCATCGTTCTGCCTGGAAGGACCGTATAAATAAAAAATCAGGTGGAAGAGATAGGTTTTCTTCCACCTGATGATAAGATCATTTCGTGATTAGAGAGGGTCCTCGATTAACAAGTCTAAAAAACTGTCTCCGGCACCGGTCCATTTTAACCGGAAATTGGCGGCAACTGTTGCGCCGACATCAGCGAAAGATTTGCGGATTGGCAGTTCTCCCCCTCTTTTAAACCTTTTTGAATACACTAATAGCGGAACATATTCTCTTGTATGGTCGGTCCCATGATGTGTCGGGTCATTACCATGATCCGCTGTAATGATCAATAAATCATCGTCTTTTAATCTTTCAATGATTTCCGGAAGCCGTTCATCAAACTGTTCGAGCGCTTTTGCGTATCCTTGTGGATCACGTCTGTGTCCGTATTTGGCATCAAAGTCAACCAGATTGATAAAGCTGATCCCGTTAAAGTCTCTTTGCATTGTTTGAATCAGCGTGTCGACCCCTTCCATGTTGGAAGTTGACCGGAATGACTCGGTTATTCCTTCCCCATCGTAAATATCATGTATTTTTCCAATGGCAATCACGTCGAATCCGGCATCACGCAAGTGATTCAAGACAGTTGGCTTGAACGGCTTTAAAGCATAATCATGACGGTTGGCAGTTCTTTGAAAATGACCGGGTGCTCCAATAAAGGGCCGGGCAATCACACGCCCTACTTTAAACTCGTCCGCCAAAGTGATTTCTCGCGCCTTTTTACATATATTATACAACTCTTCAAGCGGGACCACCTCTTCATGGGCGGCAATTTGCAAAACAGAATCAGCCGATGTGTAAACGATCAAGGCCCCGGTTTTCATATGTTCCGGGCCAAGCCTTTCAATGATTTCCGTTCCGCTTGCCGGAATATTGCCGATAATGGACCTGCCTGACGCTTGCTCCAATTTGGTGATCAATAGCTCCGGAAATCCGTTAGGAAATACTTTAAACGGATGGCTCGTAATTAAGCCCATTAATTCCCAATGCCCTGTCATCGTATCCTTTCCCATCGAAGCTTCCCGCATTTTCGTATAGTAGGCAAGGGGCGGATCAGCCTTCTCAATTCCTTTGATTTCCTTTATATTGGAGAGGCCAAGCCTGCCCATGTTGGGCATATGTAAACCGTTCATATTTTCGGCGATATGTCCGAGCGTGTCTGCCCCCATATCTCCGAACTCTTTTGCATCCGGTGCTTCTCCTATCCCTACAGAATCTAAAACAATAATATGAATTCTTTTATATGACATTCCTTGGGCCTCCCTGAATTCAAATGTTGTATGTAACAGTATTATACCCGCTCAGGAACATCAAAAAACCACTTTTGCCTATAGCATAAGCATACTTAAGCGCGGGGGTGGTATTTTGCATACATATCTTTTAATCTCTTTTTTGATACATGTGTATAAATTTGAGTAGTGGATATGTCCGCATGGCCAAGCATTTCTTGGACGGCCCTTAGATCGGCGCCGTTTTCCAGCAAGTGAGTGGCAAAGGAGTGCCTGAAAGTATGCGGAGTGAGTTCTTTTTTGATGTTTGCCTCCGCGGCTATTTTTTTTACGTTTTTCCAAAATCCTTGCCTTGACATCCGTTTTCCATGATGGTTTAAAAATAAGGCGTTCGTTTTGTATTTTTTCCGCAACTTTGGTCTCGCGTTTCGCAAGTATGTTTCCACTGCCTCAATCGCGGCGGAACCGATCGGAATGATTCTTTCCTTATTGCCCTTCCCGACGCAGCGAACAAATCCAATCGTCAAATGAACATCATCCAAATCCAAGTTCAGCAGCTCGGTTACCCTTAAACCGGTTCCATACAAAAGCTCCAGCATGGCCCGGTCACGCATGCCAAATACGGTTGTCGAATCCGGTGCTTCCAACATCGTTTGCACTTCAGTGATGGACAGAACCTTCGGCAGTACTTTCTCCTGCTGCGGCGATTCGATATGAATAGTAGGATCGCGCTCTGCAATCCGTTCTCGAAGCAAAAATTGATGGAAGGAGCGAATGGAGGCGATATGCCTTGCCAATGTTCGCGTTGATTTTCCTTCTCCCTTTAGTTGGCCCAGAAATTGGATAATATGCATTCTGGTAATATCATTATACTGTTTCAGCCTTAACACACTTTGAATATAATGAAGATAGCTTTCCAAATCACGTTCATAAGATTTTATCGTATTGTCTGCCAATCCCTTTTCTACAACCATAAAGTGGATAAAATCTTGAAGTTCATCTTTCATGTTCCCTACTCCCCATTTAAGTAAAAAAGCATGAGACGGGAAAACCAGCCGTTTTTTTCTTCCCCGCCTTGCTGAATCACCTTGATGGCCGTTCCCTCCGGTTCGTCATAACGGCGGTAATTCTCATATTCCTGGCTTATCAAAATCATACCATAATAAAATAAAATCGTGCACGCAGCAAATAATAAAAACACTCTAATGGTACTAAAGATCATCTTGAAAAAGTTCCCCATTTGAAACCCAACCTTTATATCTTTTATTCAAATTATTCCGTATTACCATGATATGCATATCTTGTCCCCATTTATACCTGCACGGTTGGGAAAAGCATCAATGGGCAACAAAAAACGCCTTTTCCTCCTGTTCCGGAAAAAGGCGTTACTATTCTTTATCACGTTTATCATTGGCTTTTTTAGGATCTGGTTTTCCTTGACAGCGCCAGCAAATCCCGTGAAAAGTCAAGCGATGGTCTTTAATTTTAAAATTCCAGTCATGCTCGACGACTTTTTCCACATCTCCAAGCAAATCTTCCTGGATTTCGTCGACTGTCCCACACTCAATACAGATGAGGTGGTGGTGGAAGTGATCAGCTCCCTCTTGCCGTAAATCATAACGGGAAACCCCGTCTCCAAAATTAATTTTATCCACTACTTTTAATTCCGTAAGAAGCTCCAGCGTCCTATATACCGTAGCAAGGCCTATTTCCGGCGATTTTTCTTTGACCAGAAGATAAACATCTTCCGCGCTCAAGTGATCGTCTTCATGTTCAAGCAGCACCCTTACCGTGGCTTCACGCTGGGGAGTAAGCTTATAGCTTGCGGAATGTAGTTGTTTTTTTATTCTTTCGATCCGACTTTCCATCTTATGTATCCTCCCTCGCCACTGTCTTTTATATTATAGCAGACAAAGGCTAATAATCAAATTAAAATCATTATAAAATGGAGGCCGGATTCATTGAGAATGCTATCCTTGAAGCGAGGCTAAAATGGACTTCATCAACACCGGTGCAGCATAGGCTTCGATGCTCGCAGCCACTGTGATAACAGCAACCACAGCTATATACGACATAAAATAACGGGCAAATTCAGGAACGATCCGATAGGAAAATCCCTGCCTGACAAATATTTTTCTGATTAACTT
This sequence comes from Siminovitchia sp. FSL W7-1587, assembly GCF_037963795.1. NCBI lineage: Bacteria > Bacillati > Bacillota > Bacilli > Caryophanales > Bacillaceae > Siminovitchia > Siminovitchia sp. FSL W7-1587. The sequence goes on along the minus strand of NZ_CP150169.1, from coordinate 4,405,883 downwards.
AATTGAAAATGCAATTGATATCGCCCCGATAAAAATATAAACAGGGATGATAAGCAAGTTTTGCGGCAGCAGTGTTACAAAAGCCAACAATAGTCCATTCCAACCCATTTGATGGACAAGAAAACCTACTGAAAAACCGATAGTCACCCCTTTTAAAAAGAGCAAAATTAATATTAAAGGGAATCCGATGATAGAAATGCCGAGCAACCACATTAGTCCGACAAATTTCACATTATGAAAAAAACTGATTTTTAACAGCTCTTCTGACTTGCCGATCTTTCCATCGGCAACTTGTCCAAAAAACTGATTCAAGTAATAAAACAAATCTTCTTTTTGCGCGACGGACAAACTGTTCACGATGATGGCACCGAAAATGATGCCCATCACAAACAAAACCATAATAAAACAGTAAATAGAAAAGTAGAATTGTACATGACGCGTGATAAAATTAGAAGAAAACCGTTTCCGCATTTGCTGCTTCCCCCCGTTCTACGATTGTTACATCTTATGAATGGGGACCACAGCATATGACTCAATGGCAACAGTTTTCTCTTTGTGAAAAGATTGGAAAATCACCGCTTGGCAACTTTTCCGTACCGCCCTCCACCACCTGCTTCGAGCTCAAGCCCGCCCTTTCTTGCTTGTAGAATGAGATCTGAAAGTTGTGGCTTGATGACTGCCTGTAAATCTTCTCTTGTCACACGATGCAATATGTTCATTTCAGAGCCGAAGTGATGATATAATGTTTCCTTTGTTTTTGGGCCAAGCCCCGGTAAAAAGTCAAGCGGCACTTGATGAATATAAGGGGGGCGTGTTGGAGGCGTACCGCCTTTCGCCAACTCAGCAATCCTTTCCGAAACACCTTTTGTAAACTTTTTCGACCCGCATTCGCTGCAAGTATCCCCTTCCTTTACTGTGAAGCATTTGGCACATGCCGTTCGATAATATTTGCCAAGAAAAGGATTTAGCCCGTAATTTTCAACAATATGATGCCCATCAAGTCGATGCATCATTTTTTGAATGGACCGGAACGTCGGTGATGCCAAACGCACTTTTTGATACTCTCTTGCCATTTTCGGGAGGGAATGGGCATCCGAATTGGAGAGGAAAACATAGTGATGCAGTTCGTTCATTTGATCAGCCATCGCGGTATCGGAACTTAGCCCGAGTTCCATTGCATCAATTTGATTCGGTGCAAATACTTCTGTTAAAGATTGTTTCACCCCTTTTCCATATAAGCTTTTGAATGGGGTGAACACATGGGCGGGAATAAACAGCCCGCCGAGGGAGCGCACAGTCTCTTGAACGGTCACAGCACTCTCATATACGCGTTGTGTGCTTAGTTGAATATTTGTTACCCGTTCGGAAAGCCAAGCAGAAAAGTCCGTCAACGACTGCAATGTGGGAAAATAGGCAAGAACATGAATCGGACCGCTGCATTTTTCATCCAACAGTTCCATTTCAGTACCAGGGATCAGGGTCACATCTTCTTGAAACCGAAAGCCGCCCTCTTTCAATTCTACCAGTTCATTGGCGTTCAAAAGCATGGTCATTTCTTCTATTACTTCGGGTGAGTGGCAATCTATGACTCCGACAATATCCAATCCTTTTGGAAAGCGGGCCGCCTTTAAAATGTTGGTCAAAGTTAAGTTTTTGGCTGCCGTAATTTTCACCGGTTTGCCTGTATACGTTCTTCCGATATGTATATGCAGGTCGGCAAAATAATCCTTCATCATTGTTTTTGTCCCAAAAGCTCCATGAATTGGACAGCAAAAACAGTTTTGGCATCGTAAATGCGCTTATCATGAATATACTGTAAAGCTTCATCCAAGGTTACTTCAAATAATTCTACAAATTCATCATCGTCCCCATTTAAAGGATTCTCCACTTTCTCCAAGTGCTCTGCATAATAAAGATGGATCACTTCATCGGCAAAACCAGGTGATGTATAAAATGAAGTAATATATTTCATTTGTCCTGCCCGGTATCCCGTTTCTTCTTCCAATTCCCTTTCAGCCGTTACAGCCGGATCTTCACCCGGCTCCAACTTTCCCGCCGGTATTTCTAGAAGAGATCTTTCGAGCGCCTTCCGATATTGTTCAACCATAACTATTTTTTTATCTTCCGTCACCGCTATAACGCCTACTGCACCTGGGTGGCGCACTATTTCACGTGTTGATGTATTTCCATCAGGAAGCGCAACCTCGTCCACCTGAACACTTATGATGTTTCCTTGAAAAATTGGCTGTGAACGGATTGTTTTTTCTTCAAATTTTTTCAACTTTCTCAGCTCCCTGTTCTATTTCTTTTCTGGATTCTCATATATTTTACCATACACCAGGGAGGGATTGCCGTGAGAGTGATCATTGGAGAAAAACGGATCGTATTATCAGGAAAAGCTTGGGAAATTCAAGCTCTTTTGAAGAAATACGCTAGGAAGCATCAGTTTTTGAAGGATTGGCTGGACTCCTGCACATTGATTGAATAGGCATACCGCATTTCGTTACAATAGATGCTGAATAGAAAGGCGGGATGTGTATGGAGAAACGGAAACTTGGAAAATCCAATTTATGGGTGTCAAAAATGGGCCTCGGCTGCATGTCACTCGGGACAGACGAAGTGAAGGCAGCCGGGATCATTGAGGCCGCCATTGAGGAAGGTGTAAATTATTTCGATACAGCCGATTTATACGATTATGGCGTCAATGAGGAAATGGTCGGAAAAATACTTGCTCCCTTCCGCGACGAAGTCATCATCGCCACGAAAGTCGGTAATCGATGGAACGAGCAAAAAGACGGCTGGCGCTGGGATCCATCTAAAAAGTATATAAAAGAGGCTGTCAAAAACAGCCTGCGGCGTCTGAAAACCGATTATATCGACCTGTACCAATTGCATGGCGGAACAATAGAAGACCCCATTGATGAAACAATCGAAGCTTTTGAGGAATTAAAAGCCGAAGGACTCATCCGATTTTACGGCATTTCCTCCATTCGGCCAAATGTCATTCGGGAGTACGTAAATCGTTCCGCCATCGACAGCATCATGATGCAATACAATCTCTTAGACCGGCGTCCGGAAGAATTGATGCCGTTTCTGACAGAAAATGATGTCAGTGTTGTCACACGAGGATCTGTCGCAAAAGGCATGTTGAGTGATAAAATGCTCGAATTAAGAGAAGAGCAATTCGAAGAACTGGAATACCTCAACTATTCTGCGCAGGAGCTGTATGAATTCTATGAAAGTGTAAAAGCGAAGCTGTTAAGTCGTTCCGACAGGACGCTCAATGAATTGGCTCTTCAATTTAACTTATCCAATTCATCAGTAGCCGCTGTTGTAGTCGGCGCCAGCAGCATTGAACAAGTACGGGATAATGCCCGGGCTGTAAACGCACGTCCCTTATCAAATGAAGAAATGGGCATCCTCTCCATATTAACGAAAAACAATCGGTATTCCAGCCACCGTTAATATCTAAGGTGTTCATTAGAAAAGCAAAATGCCAAGATAGTAATTTATTAAGTCATTTATCATTTAGCTTATAGATCAAAAGCTTACTGGGGATATTCTGAAGAATTCCTACAAAAATGTAAAGATGATTTGACTATTACGAAAGAGTATATAGAAAAAAATCCTGTTTATTTACTGGAAAACGATAACAATTTAGTAGCATTTTATAGCTTCTCTATACATGACCGGAAATTAGAAGCGTTATTCATTGATCCCGCTTATATAGGTAAGGGATTGGGAAGGTTTATGTGGGAAGATTTATTAAACAAAGCGAAAGCATTAGGGATAAGCGAATTTACTCTTCATAGTGAACCTAAAGCAGAAGGCTTTTATTTAAAAATGGGAGCGAAAAAGATCGGGATAACTACATCTACTGTTTTTCCTGACCGTAAGCTCCCACTTATGAAGGTTCATGTAATATAAGGATATAAATCTCAAAAATCCGGATCCAAAAGTAATCATTTTTAATATATATTGATATTGTTTTATCAATTTTTTTATTCCTTATTATTGGCAAGACCCGATAAGAATGGTGGAACTTTAACTGCTTCTATTGAATGCCGGAATTGACCTGAAAGCAATACAAAAGTTTTACGGAAGAAGGCGACACCTATATAAAATGATTCGTTGAAAGATTGGCTCTATTCATCGACATTACATATATGGTATAATGGCCTTTGAGTAGGTGACCGCATATGATTGGCCAAAGAATCAAACAATATCGCACACAAAAGAAAATGTCATTATCTGAAATGGCAGAAAGAGCTGGTATTGCCAAATCTTACTTAAGCTCCATTGAACGGAGTATCCAATCCAATCCATCTATTCAGATATTGGAAAAAATTTCATCAGTTCTTGATATCCCAGTTCATTTTTTGCTCCACGGAGAAGCAAAAAATGGTCACTGTGCACTCGACCCAGATTGGGAAGAACTTGTCCGTGAAGCAATGGCCTCCGGAGTTTCTAAAGAAGAGTTCCGCGAGTTTTTAGAATTTAATAAATGGAAAATGAGAAATAAATAACGCCCGGTCGTGAGTGCCGGGTGTTTTTGTCTTGATGACGCGCCAATAGTTCCGTTGCATCGTGAAAAATGGCGCTCATGCATGGTCGATGACCAAAGCTTCCTCTCTGCCCGGATTTCCTGCTTTCCTCCAAATATCCTTTTTTCTCGAATGCTTTTCATACTAAAAACATGGAAAAATGCTAAATATGACGTGTTTTGTCTAATTTTCGTTCTCTATTAAGCAATTACGTCCTTTTCCTCTCCATTTCGTCACTTTATAAAGAACGTTCCGTTCCCTATAATGAACGTTATGGGGAAATAGAGTTGTATAGGGGGTCTTTCATGAGAGAAGCACAAAACAGACAGAAAAATAGCCAAAAGCTCGATAGCGAATGGGTAACGCTTCTGATGGAAGCAAAGCGACTAAATATAACCCCGGATGAAATTCGCCGCTTCCTTAATAAAAAATCCAAAACCTTTCAGCAAGATGATTTCGACAAAAAATCATAGTTTCTGAGAGAAAGATCCATAGACCTAAACATGAGACGGCTTGATTTCCGCGAGAGGAACAAGCCGTCTTTATTTTGCTCTTTAATATGCACTCATCGTAACATCCGGATCTACTTGCAATTCCGGCTCGGTTGATGCTTTTACATCCTCTATTGAATATCCCTTGGCCACTTCTTTAAGTACTAATCCGGATTTCGTTACATCTATCACCGCCCGGTCGGTAATGATCCGGTCGACGACCTGCTTGCCTGTTAAAGGCAGGGAACATTCATTTAAAATTTTCGGTTCGCCGTTTCTATTGACATGCTCCATGATGACAATCGTTTTTCCGGCTCCATGAACCAAGTCCATGGCTCCGCCCATCCCTTTGATCATTTTTCCAGGGATCATCCAGTTGGCCAAGTCGCCATTTTTTGACACTTCCATTCCACCCAAAATAGCAATATCCACATGTCCGCCCCGAATCATCGCAAATGATTCGGCACTGTCAAAATAAGCTGCACCTGGAATGGCTGTCACTGTTTCTTTCCCGGCATTGATTAAGTCAGCATCCACCTCATCTTCTGTCGGATAAGGGCCAATTCCGAGCAAACCATTTTCCGATTGCAACACGACTTGTTTATTTTCAGATATATAATTGGCAACCAACGTAGGCATACCGATGCCGAGATTCACGTAAAAACCGTTTTGAATTTCTTTTTCTGCCCTTTTGGCAATCTGCTCCCGAATGGCAGCTTTGCTCATCACGTATTCCTCCTTCTCCTTATGCTCTGATCGTTCTTCTTTCAATCCGCTTTTCAAGGCTTCCTTGGATAATGCCTTGTACGTAAATGCCAGGTGTATGAATACAATCGGGATCGAGATCGCCTATGTCAACGAGCGTTTCGACTTCAGCAATCGTTACTTTGCCCGCAGCGGCAATCATCGGATTGAAATTGCGTGCTGTTTTTCGGTAAACAAGATTTCCCATCTTGTCTCCTTTCCAAGCACTGACGAGACTGAAGTCTGCCGTTAACGCTTCTTCCAATACATACTCCTTTCCATTAAATATCCTGACTTCTTTTCCTTCCGCTACCGGAGTGCCGACGCCTGCAGGCGTATAAAAAGCCGGGATGCCCGCACCACCCGCACGAATTTTTTCTGCAAGCGTTCCCTGCGGTGTCAATTCCACCTCAATTTCACCAGCCAACACCTGGCGCTCAAATTCTTTATTCTCTCCCACATAAGAGCCGAAAATTTTTTTTATTTGTTTATTTTGCAAGAGAAGCCCAAGCCCCCAGTCATCGACTCCGCAGTTATTGGAGATAACCGTTAAATCTTTCGCTCCTTTTTCCACAAGGGCCAAAATAAGATTTTCGGGGATTCCGCACAGGCCAAACCCTCCAACCATCAATGTTGAACCATCCGTAATTTCGTCCACAGCGTCCCGAAATGATGTAAAAATCTTCTTCATGTCATTCTGTCCTCCTTTGTTGTTATTTTTGTGCTTCCAATTCAACAACCGTGGCTACTCCTTGGCCGCCGCCAATGCAAAGTGTGGCCAGCCCTCTTTCGGCTCCCCTTCTTTTCATTTCATGGATCAACGTTACAAGAATTCTTGCCCCGCTCGCTCCGATTGGATGGCCAAGGGCAATGGCTCCCCCGTTAACATTCAAGATAGAGCGATCAAACCGCAGCTCCCTGTCGACAGCCAGCGACTGGGCGGCAAATGCCTCATTCGCCTCGATCAAATGAATATCTTCCATGGCTAACCCCGCTTTTTGCAAAGCTTTTTTCACAGCCGATACAGGTCCAATCCCCATAATGCTCGGATCAACGGCCGCATTGGCGTTTGCCTTGATCGTTACTAGCGGCTCCATCCCAAGCTGCTCGGCTTTTTCCCTAGACATGACAACAACGGAAGCTGCTCCGTCATTAATTCCGGAAGAATTCCCTGCGGTAACGCTTCCATCTTTCTTAAAAGCAGGCCTTAATTTGCCAAGCGTTTCAACGGTTGTTCCTTTTCGCGGATATTCGTCCGTATCAAAAGCGACCGGCTCTCCTCTTCGTTGCGGAACCATAACGGGTACAATCTCTTCTTTGAACTTCCCTTCCTCAATGGCTCTTGAAGCTTTCTCCTGGCTTAATGCCGCAAACTCATCTTGTTCCTCACGTGTAATGTCATATTTGTCGCATAAGTTTTCGGCTGTAACCCCCATATGATAATTGTTGAACACGCAGGTCAAACCATCGCTCGTCAAGCTGTCGATCAGCTTTTGATCCCCCATTTTGAATCCATCTCTTGCGTTTTTTAGTAAATAAGGAGCTTGTGACATGTTCTCCATGCCGCCAGCCACAACAATATCCGCTTCACCGGCTATGATCGCTTGGGCAGCCAAATGAATAGCTTTCAAGCCCGAGCCGCATACTTTATTAATCGTCATGGAAGAAACATTTTCAGGAATGCCCGCCTTCATCGCAGCTTGTCGTGCCGGATTTTGCCCCAATCCTGCTTGCAGTACATTCCCCATAATGACTTCATCAACATCTTCTGGTTTTACTCCGGCTCTGTTTATTGCTTCTTTAATTGTTGCTGCCCCCAATTCAGGCGCCGAAACATTTTTCAACGCTCCGTTAAAACTTCCAATTGCCGTGCGGACGGCACTGACAATCACGACATCTTTGTTGTTCATGCTTAAAGCCTCCTTTTTAAGCGATCTATCATGTTACCTTTTCGTGAAAGGTTGAAAAAATCCTCTTTTTATTTGGAAGGCCATCTAAAAATCTACATGTTTCCCGCTTTCAATGCTGCACGTTATTCCTTATAATAGAAGGGAATGAAACTTTTGTCGCAAATATACGTATAACATGACAGATATTAAGCAAGTAATGGACAGGAGTCGATACAATTGAGAGCTTTTTATTCTTTTCTCCTAGGAATGTTATCAGCCGGAGAAGCTTTTCTCATCTGGCTTATTTTATTTCTTGGCTTTGATTTTGCCTTTCTTCCGTCCGCCGGCATTTCTCTCTTGGCTGGCGCCTTGACATTTTTCAGTATAAAATGGATTTCCGACTATCGCTTTTTAAAGAAAAACCGATTAACGAGAAAAGAATACGCATATATACAAAAAAATCTGCATGAGGCGAAAAAGAAGGTTGGCCGTTTGCAAAAAGCGTTTTTCAGTGTCAGAACTTTGGGCGCCTTTAAACAACTGTATGAATTGAGCAAGCTTGTAAAACGGATGTATACCATTGTCCATAAAGATCCTCGCAGATTTTATCAATCGGAAAGATTCTTTTTTTACCATCTTGACTCTGTTGTGGAACTATCTGAGCGTTACGCCCAGCTTGCTGCACAGCCTGTAAAAAATGAACAAATATATCTTTCTTTAAAAGAAACACAAAGCACCCTCGAAGATTTAAGCGAATCAATCAAAAAGGATATTTACCAAGTTCTTTCTTCGGATGTGGATGATCTGCAGTTTGAACTGGATGTAGCACGCCATTCGTTAAAAAAACTCGAATACCACCCTCTCGATGATGAAAGGAGCACTAAGAATGAGTGAAGTAAATAAAGAAAAAGTCTTAAAAGATGAATTTACAAACGGGCTTGATGACTTGCTCGCCAACCCGTTTGGCGAGCAAGAGCTTGCCTTACAGCCCCAGGCTTCCGAACAAGAAACAGCGAAACCTGCAAAGCTGATAGAAGCCCTTCCGGAAGACAGCAAAAAAAGAGCCGTTGATCTGGCCAAACAGATTGATCCTGCCAACCACCAGGCGATCATTTCCTACGGAACACAGGCACAATCCCAGTTGTTAAACTTTTCAAGCTCCATGCTAGAGCATGTCCAAAATAAAGATATTGGTCCCATCGGCGATATCTTGAATGAGCTGATGGGCAAATTAAAGTCGGTCAATCCGGAAGAGTTGACGCCTGAGAAGAAAAATTTTTTCTCGAAAATGTTTGGCAAGATTTCCAACTCGATTCAGGAGGTTATGTCAAAATATCAAAAAACCGGGGCTCAAATAGACCGTATTTCGATTAAACTCAACCAATCGAAAGAGGTACTGCTCGATGATTTGAAAATGCTTGAACAGTTATATGAAAAAAACAAAGAATATTTTCATGCGCTGAACATCTTCATTGCCGCCGGCGAACTGAAACTTGAAGAAATTCGGAAGGAAACGATTCCCGCACTAAAGAAAAAGGCGGAGGCATCCGGAGACCAAATGGCCTTTCAGGATGTGAACGACATGATGCAATTTGCGGACCGTCTTGAAAAAAGACTGTACGATCTCAAGCTAAGCAGGCAGATCACGATTCAAAGCGCCCCGCAAATCCGCATGATTCAAAATACAAACCAGGCACTTGCCGAAAAAATCCAGACTTCCATCATGACAGCCATCCCGCTTTGGAAAAACCAGATTGCGATTGCGTTGTCGCTCATTCGCCAACGCCAGGCAGTGGAAGCTCAAAAACAAGTTTCGAAAACGACGAACGACCTGTTATTAAAAAATGCAGAGATGCTGAAGTCCAATACGATTGAAACCGCCCGTGAAAATGAACGTGGCCTAGTGGATATCGAAACATTAAAGAAAACACAGGCAAGCTTAATTTCCACGCTTGAAGAAACGATCAAAATCCAGCAGGAAGGCCGGTCAAAACGGGCACAAGCTGAGCAGGAACTATTGACAATGGAAAATGAATTAAAGCAAAAATTACTCAGCCTACAGTAATTTTTAACAAACAACACCGCCGGACATCATCAGTATTGTCCGGCTTTTATATTAAAAGGAGATGTTATCATTGAACTTTCCAAAAGAGGTTGTGATTATTGAAGTAGGCCCTCGTGACGGTCTGCAAAATGAACCGCAGTTTGTTGATACAGAGATCAAAAAAGCATTTATTCAAAAGCTGGCCGCGGCCGGGATCAAAGAAATGGAGCTTACTTCCTTCGTTTCTGCAAAATGGGTGCCGCAAATGAAAGATGCCGGGGAAATTGTCCAGTCCGCTCCCGAAGGAGTTCGCGGAATTGTGCTTGCACCCAATCGGAAAGGGATTGAGCGGGTGCTAAAAACATCTTGCAAATCAGTCGCCGTTTTTGTCGGCGTCAGCAATACGTTTAATAAGAAAAATATTAACAAGTCCACAAGAGAAAGTATGGCAGAATTACAACCGCTCATAGAGGAGCTAAAAGCAAAAAACTTCTTTGTCAGAGCATGTATTTCCACATCTTTTTATTGCCCGTATGAAGGAAAGATTCAAGAAGACGACACACTTGCACTTTGCCGGGAATTCGTTGCAGCCGGAGTTGATGAACTGAGTGTAGCCGATACAATTGGCATGGCTGCGCCACACGAGTCCTATTCTCTCTTTTCTCGATTAAAAGAGGCGTTGCCGGATGTTTTGCTTGCAGCCCACTTTCATGATACAAGAAAAATGGCGCTGGCCAATACATACGCAGCGCTTGAAGCCGGAGTAAACCGTTTTGATTCATCAGCCGGAGGCCTTGGCGGCTGTCCATTTGCACCGGGTGCAACCGGCAATGTGGCTACGGAAGATGTCGTGTATATGCTAGGTCGAATGGGCATTGAAACGTCCATTGATCTTGATAAACTCGTGGATGCGGTCGATACGGTTGCACCAGTGATTTCCAGACAGATCGACACGGGTTATTACCGTCTCTCCAAACAGGGATGAGATTAATCTAACAGGCTCATTCTGCCATTCAATATTTCATTTGGGCTTGTCAGCTGGAACGTATGGCTTTCATCCGAAAAATCGATTTCCATGTTTGAGTCTAAATAAATAAGTTTTGACTTCTCAATCACGAGCGGCATTTCATTCGTCTCAACAACCAATTCATCTTGGACCATTTCCCGCAATTTTTCAAATGTGAGCGCGGGAATGCCGCTCATCGTGCAGCCATCTGCTTCATACAGTAATTTTAATGCCAAGTCCCTGTCTCCGAGTTTGTCTTTGATTTTTTCTGCTGCTTTTTGAGTAATTGTAACCGTTATCATTCGATGCCGCCCTTTCATAAGTTTGTAGCTCGTTATTCTTCTAATGTGTTCCCTATAAGATATTATGACATTTTAGATGACGGTTTATGAGATGGAAAAAGCGAGCGCAAATCAAAGTGATAGCTCATGAACCGTACCGGGTTCCCGGAAAATTTCGAACTGATTGATGTGGGTAAAAACGTTTCGAAGCGATACAAGTACTTTCTTTATGCCGATGTGATGAATCGTGACGAAACACAGTAAGGACATTCGAGTTCCGCGTACGGGCTGAAAAAATGGCTGAAATAACAGCAAAAAAGCGAGAAGCACGTATGGGAATATTCGCTTCTCGTTTAGCTGCCCGTATCAATTTGTAAAAGGCTGTGTGCTATCTCCGTTGATTTTTAATACCCAAGTCCCTTTTTTGGGAAACGCCAAGTTTCCTTCATACAAATAAATCGGCTTGTTTGTTACAGCATCTATCCCCTTTCCCGTGTTAACAAACAGGGATTCATCTGCTAATGTTCCAGTATCATCCAACAACTGTACGCTCACTTTTTCTTGCTTCTCTCCCGTTCCCTCCATCACTATATTGTTTTTCTTGCCTATTGCCAGCTCTTTTGGAGAGTCAACAAGTGTAAAATGCTCCGTTGCCGGAAATGGGGGCAGCACTTCCAAAGTGAACTCTGCAAACAGCTTTTCGTCGATAAAAAAAGACAGTTTCCATGTTCCCTTCGTCGGGAATGGCTCAAACCTGGTTAAAGCGTGACCGTCTTCTCCGTACAAGCCATCTACGAGTTCCCCCCTTGCCAACATGATTTCCTGTTGACCGTTTGTCGCTGTCACTTCATACTTTTTCCCCGGAAGATCAGCCTGATCGTCCCAGAAATACAGCATTAATTTGGCAACTCTTCTTTCATCTTTTGCGACAAAATGGTCAAACGACTGCAAAATACCGACTCTTCCTTCAATGCCGATTGCCTCTTGAGATGCATCAGAAAATCGAAAGGGCTTTCCTTCCGCTACCTCTATTCCAATCTCCTGCTCAGCCTTGTCCATTGTCATTTCCCGGCTTTCCTCGATCTTATTTGTCACCGTGTCCCGTTGTTGGCCATTCAACTGAAATTGTGCCAAAGCGAGGACGATGATGACGGCAGACGCGAAAACAATGGATAATCCCGGTCTGAATTTCGGCTTCCGGACCTGCTCCCGATTCCGCAACTTTTGTAAAATATCCCGTCTTTGTTCCGTTGATAATGAATATTTAGGAAGGTTCTTTAGTTTCTCTTCAATCTGCTGTTCTCTCAAAGTAAAATCCCTCCTTTTCTAAAATATCTCTCAGCTTTTTCAATGCCCGGTGATATGTCACGTTCACTTTATTTCCGCTGCATTTTAAAATGTCGCTTGTCTCCTTTGAAGACAATTCCAAAATGCCCCGTAAAATGACGACCTCTTTATAAAACGGCGAAAGCTGCCGTATCGACTTGTAAAGTTGCTCATGCTCCTGATTTTTGATAACGAGCTCTTCCGATCCATTCGAGGAATGCGGCTCATTGGTTACATACTGTTTAATTCTATTCCAAACCTGGTTTCTTCGATATTTGTCAATGACCATATTCCTGGCAATGGAAATGAGCCATGTTTTTGGATGGGATTCTCCTTTAAATCTTGACATTTTTTTCATGGCAATCAGAAATGTCTCCTGGACATAATCTTCCACGTCACGGGAGCCTGTCAAATAAATCAAAAAGCTTGTAATATCCCTTTCATACATTTCAAACCACTGTTCTATGCAATCCTCTTTCACGCTTCCCCCTCCCCTCTTTATATTAGACGACCACAAGACGAAAACATTACAGTCTTTATCCGATCAATTCTATATGTTCGATTTGCTTCAATAAAATCCGCTGTACATGACCAGATCGGTCCACGATCCGAAATTCTTTTTTTACAGAATCAAAATAATGAATTTTCCCGGCAATCTGTTTAGATTGGCGATGTGAAAAATAGGTAATGTTGACCTCTTTGGCAAACTCCATCGCTTCTTCCGCCGCTAGATTCAGTTGCTCCAGCTTCTGTTCATCCAATTGCCTTTTTGCATCCCACGTATCTTCTTTTGCCCATTCTCGGAGCATTTTGACATGCTCCGGAAGCATAAGAGAGTTCCACTTTATATTTCCCCGGTCCCGAATCATTTTCCTGCCCCCATTTCCATCACCATTGTCATGCTTTGTGCCCTCCAACAAGACCCGCTCTTATTCGTGTTGTCCCTGCTTCTGTGTAAGAAACTGCGCGAAGAAGCGAAGCAGTCCCGTGCCGGCGGCGAATATGATCCATCACATATCCCAGCTCCCTCTTTCGTATTTGATTCGGTTCAAACAAGTTAAGCTGATATGTGCCATGATCCGTCATATTGGAAAGCGCGATAGAAATCTGTCGGACCGACTTTCCATTATAATGGGCTTCAAACAAGTCAAGACATACCTTATACACAGTCATTGTGACGTTCGTTGGGTCCTCCACCGATTTCGAACGAAGAAACCCTCCTCCGAACTCTTTTTCACTATAACCGATCCCGAGGCTGATTGTCCTCCCCGCCTTTCCGTGCTCGCGGGCGCGCCGGGCCACCTCTTCACACATTTCCAGTATAACCGCGGCAATCTCATGCTTTTTCTTATAATCACGCAACAGTATTTGACTTTTTCCAAAGCTGATTTGCCCCGCCATCATTGGAGCGCCAAGCTCGGACAAATCAACACCCCATGCATGATAATAAAGCTGCGTCCCCATGATCCCGAATTTTTTCTCAAGCAAGGCCGGATTATAAGCCGCAAGCTGGCCCACGTTAAAAATCCCCATGTTGTTCAACGTTCTCTCCATCCTTCTCCCAATCCCCCATATTTTTCTGAGAGGAGACACTGTCCACAATTTTTTCGGCACATCTTCATATGTCCATTTTGCGATACCGGTTTTTTTCGCTTCCAAATCAAGACAAAGCTTGGACAAAAGCATATTAGGCCCTATGCCGATTGAACATGTAAGCTGAAATTCCCGAAATATTTCATCCCGAATTTTTTGAGCGACTGTCCAGGCATCCCCCCATAACTGCATCGTTCCATCCAATTTGAGGAAACTTTCATCCACACTATATACATGAATCGCTTCTTTTGGGACATACCGGTTCAACAAACGGGTAATTTCCATAGAGACTCGCAAATAAAGCGCCATTTTTGCCTCAACTCGCCGGATATTTTTATCTGTTGGAATTTCAAATAAACGAGAGCCCGTTTGAATGCCATAATCTTTTTTCAAGCGGGGGGAAGCCGCTAATACCACACTTCCGGGCTGTTGCAAATTCCCGACAACTGCCAAATAACATTCAAGAGGGTCAAGACCATGCATAACCGCGGCGCAGCTTGCATAAAAGCTCTTCATGTCGATGCACAAGATGTTGTGATGCGGCAGCATCCGATAGTCGATTTCCATGCTTCACCCTCCAAAACGGAACGTTTGTTCTATTATACGCATCATTGTAGACCAATAGACCCGCTTCTTCAATGGAATCTATTGCCAGGAAGCGAAAAGGCGTTGTTTAGCAGTGTAGTTCCAGCAAAGCAGAGGCCAGTGCTCCAAAAGTTTATTCCTGCATGTGCGGGGGGCGGATGCCGCAAACTCCTTCGGAAGGGCCCGCTACGGATAACCAAAACCAAACTATTGTTTGCAAAACAAGTCGTATATTATATCATTGGTATCAAGCATATAATTTGAAGCATGTTTTTTCGTATCATTTTAAAAAAAGCAAATTACTCCAGAATATATAAGGAGAGTGCCATATGGATTCATTTCTTGCGCTTATCAGCAGTCAACGGGATTTTTTCCGTACAGGGCAAACAAAAGATATACCTTTTCGTCTCCAGTCACTTCAAACATTCAGAAATGCCGTCAAGCTGTACGAAAAGGAACTTATGGCCGCACTTAAAGCAGACTTGAATAAATCCGAGTTCGAAGCATATACGACAGAGATCGGGATGATCTTAAAAGAACTCCGTTTCACGATGCGCCAACTCCGCTCTTGGACAAAACCGACTAAAGTGAAAACCCCCATCACCCATATTGGTTCCACAAGCTATATTTATCCTGAACCATACGGGACGGCGCTGATCATTTCTCCGTGGAATTATCCGTTCTTGCTTGCAGCCGCACCTTTAATTGGAGCAATTGCGGCAGGTAACTGCGCTGTTATCAAACCATCGGAGCTGACTCCGCGAACATCAGCCGTTTTTGCCAAAATGATCCAAGACGTTTTTCCAAGAAAATATATCGCGGTAGTGCAAGGCGGCGTGGAAACAAGTGAAGCTCTGCTCCGGGAAAAGTTTGACAAGATTTTTTTCACTGGAAGTGTGTCTGTTGGAAAAGTGGTCATGAAAGCTGCTGCCAGGCATCTTACCCCGGTAACACTGGAATTAGGTGGAAAAAGTCCTTGTATTGTTCATGAAGATGCCAATTTGAAACTGGCTGCCAAACGGATTGCTTGGGGGAAATTTACGAATGCTGGACAGACCTGTATCGCACCTGATTATGTATACGTCCATCAGCGAATCAAAGACAAGTTTTTAGGGCTTTTAAAAGAAGCTATTGATGAAATGTACAGTGGGCAAATGATCACACGGATTGTGAACGAAAAGCATTTCAACCGTCTTGTTTCCTTCCTTGATCAGGGAAGTGTTTTTACAGGCGGAAAGGCAAATCGGGAAAAGCTGTCCGTGGAGCCGACTATTCTGACAAACATTACGTGGGAAGATCCGATCATGAAAGAGGAAATTTTTGGTCCCATCCTCCCTGTTTTGGAATATGGGGAGTTGAACGAGGTGATAGAAGGAATTCATCAGCACCCGAATCCGCTTGCGCTGTATCTGTTTTCTAAAGGTTCCGAAACGAAAAAAGAAATAGTGAACTCCGTTTCTTTCGGGGGCGGCTGCATCAATGATACGATTTATCACTTTGCCAATCCCCATCTGCCTTTTGGCGGAGTCGGAACAAGCGGGATTGGATCATACCATGGAAAAAACAGCTTCGACGCTTTTTCCCATCAAAAAAGTGTCTTGAAGCAGACGAATTTATTTGATATCCCTTTTCGCTATCCCCATATGAAAAACGCGTTAAAGCGAATAAAGATGTTCCTAAAATAGATAGAATTTGAAAAAGACGCCCAGATAAAGGTGGAAGTCAAAAAAATTAATGCGTCTATCTGTAACGACTCATCCGTATCGAGATGGGCTATGGAATCAAGGATAAGAGTGAGGTTTCATTTGTTCACATGAACCAAAAAGTTAAAAACTTGCTGGAATAACATCCTGGAAATGAACTGGACAATCGGGCTGATATGCCCGATTTAATGCAGCATACGCAGTTGCTTCCCAATAGGCGGGAAAAGCAGAAATATCGTTCTTACTTAAGAGAATGGCAGGAAAGATGGTGCCGAATATTTGAGACCAAATGTTGAAGCTGAAAAAGCTGGATCAGAATCGGGAAGCAGTGGTGAGGCGATCACCCATCCCTTGTCGAGTTAAGCCTGAGCCCGGCACAATACCGGGTTCAGGATTGACAAGCCGCTTTATGAAATGTTCGGTAGGAGCATTTTTAGACAGCCTCCGTTTGCGACGACCCGAAGTCACGCATTTTTCCGATGACTGTTTCTTTTATGGCTTCCCGTCCCGGGCCCATATATTTGCGCGGGTCATACACCTCTTTGTCCTTTTCTAATATGTCACGTATTTTCTTCGTCTGCATGATTTGGTTTTCTGTATTCACATTGATTTTGGCTGTTCCCAACGATATCGCCTTTTGAATATCTTTCAAAGGAATGCCTGTTCCACCATGCAAAACGAGCGGAACGCCGGTCAGGTTCATTACTTCTTCCATACGCTTAAAGCCAAGGTTCGGCTCTCCTTTGTATGGCCCGTGAACAGATCCAAGTGCGGGCGCAAAACAGTCCACCTTCGTCTCTTTTACCAACTTTTCGCATTCAGACGGAATCGCGTACATGGCTTCGGCATCATCAACAAGGACATCATCTTCTTGCCCGCCAATGCGGCCCAGTTCCGCTTCGACCGAAACACCGTGTATATGGGCAAGCTCCACCACTTTTTTTGTTAGGGCGATATTTTCCTCAAGCGGCAAATGAGAACCGTCAATCATAACGGAAGTAAATCCCGCGTGGATGGCTTCGGCGCATTTTTCAAAATTTGAGCCGTGATCTAAATGAATCGCGACAGGCACTGTTGTCCGATATTCTTCCATCAAAGCTTTTACCATAGATACTACTACTTTAAATCCGCCCATATATCTGGCCGCACCTTCAGAAACACCGAGAATGACTGGTGAATTTTCTTCTTCGGCAGCCTGTAAAATCGCTTGGGCATATTCCAAATTATTTACATTAAATTGACCAACTGCGTAATGACCGGCTTTCGCCGTATGAAGCATGGCTTTCATCGATACTAATGGCATACAAGCACTCCTTTATATAAGTGTCTATTTTAATCGTGCATCAACCTGGTCTCCTGCCTCTGGTGTTTTACTTTTTCGCCAAGATCAGGGGTAGAACCAGAACCGTTTTGATTTTTTTAAAACTGAAACTTGGCAGCCAAAAGCGTGGGAATGGGATGGGCAACTCCTTAGAATGGAGCGACTTTGCCATTCCTTTGCTTTACAAGCCCATAAATTGAATGGATTCACAAAATGAAATACCCTATAGTAAAAGATTGTACTTACGAACCTATGATTTTCCGCAAGTACAATCCTTTTTTAGCCTTCGTCTTTTTTAACTGCTATTGACGGGCTTTTTTTAATGCTCTTTTTACCGTTTCCGCAATATGACTCTCTGAAATCCCATATTTTTCCAATAATTCTTGATTAGGCGCTGATTCAGAATTACGATCATTCACTCCCACACGCAACATAGGAACAGGCTTTTCTTCCACGAGGACTTCAGCAACTGCGCTGCCAAGCCCGCCGTAAATACTATGTTCCTCCGCCGTAACAATCACACCGGTTTTCTCAGCCGCTTTTACAATCGCCTCTTTATCTAACGGTTTAATCGTTGGCATATGTAAAACAGCAATGGACAAACCTTCAGCTTGTAATGACTCCGCCGCTTTTATGGCACGACTTGTTTGGGTGCCGGTTGAAATAATGGTCAAATCGCTTCCTTCTTTTAAAGAAACGGCTTTTCCCACTTGAAACTCGTAATCATCATTAAAAATGATCGGGTACGGATCACGAGCTAAACGAATATAAACAGGACCATTATATTGATGGGCAAATTCCATCATCTTCTTCACTTCTACACAGTCTGCTGGCGCAAGTACGGTCATATTTGCAAGCGAACGGAAAATGGCGATATCCTCCAAAGACTGATGTGTTTTCCCTGTGAGTCCCGTTAACAAACCGCTATAAGCACCAATCATTTTAACATCTAAATTCGGTTGAGCAATTTGCACTTGGATTTGATCAATGGCCCGCTTCGAAAGAAAGGCAGCAAATGTAACCGCCCAAGGCTGTAAGCCCGTTGCAGCCAGACCTGAACATACGCTTAACATGTTTTGTTCTGCAATGCCCATTTGTAGAAATTTTTCAGGGTTTTGTAAAGCTACCCCGTCTATCTTCGTAGAATTTGCTAAATCGCCGTCTACAACATACACTCTTTCATCTTCTTTGGACAATTTTAATATTGTTGCCCCAAAAATATCTCTCATTGTTTCTTTTCTATCAGACAATAAACTTGCCATTTTTATCCCTCCACACTCAATTCTTGTATCGCAGTTTCCAACTCTTCATCTGTGGGAACCCTTGAATGCCAAAGATAGGCATTTTCCATAAAACTTACCCCTTTTCCTTTCACTGTATGAGCAATAATGATGGTGGGCTTGCCTTTTATTTCTTTTGCTTTATTAAAAGCGGAAGCAATCTCCTCAAAGTCATGACCATCAATGTTAATTACATGCCAACCAAAAGCTTCCCAACGATTGCCCGGTTCATGGACAGGAACTTGCCGCGCGCCATCCTCTCCGTTCCAGCCAAATTGTTGCAGTTTATTATAGTCAAGAATCGCGACTAAATTATCCAATCCATATTTAGAGGCGACATCTGCCGCTTCCCATACCTGCCCTTCTTGTGATTCACCATCTCCAACCATGCAGTAAGTCCGGAAATCTTTATGTTGTAATTTTGCTCCCAGCGCAATTCCAACTGCCCCCGAAATTCCTTGCCCCAAAGAACCAGTGGACATATCCAACCCAGGGAGAGCATTCATGTCCGGATGGGCCTGCAATCTGGAATTCAATGAATCGAACGTTTTTAATTCTTCTAGGGGCATGTATCCTCTCAATGCCATGACAGTATATAAACCAATCGCTGAATGTCCTTTGGAAAGAACAAATCTGTCCCGGTCTTCATCTCTCGGATTGGATGGGTCAATTTTCATTTCGTTGAAATATAAATAAGTTAATACATCTATAGCGGATAAAGGTCCTCCTACATGCCCCGCTCCGGCGTAATGAACAGTTTCAAGAAGATGGCGTCTGGCAAGTTTTGCCTGATTCATTAATTCTTTCGTTGATAAAGTCATTTGAAAACTCTCCTTTTCATCTATTTAAAATTAGGTTAAGCGCTTTACCTAATAGGCGGGAGGAATTAATCAACTTCATTCCTCCCAGGCAACACATGTAACTGAATTTCTTGTGAGCGATAGTATACCGAGCTTATCATTCTATTAAATTTGGTATAAATGTTGAAAGGGGCGGGAAAAAGGATATTACCAATACATCGATCACAAGTATCAATATTAATGGTAACGCCGCCCGGCCAATTCGTACAATCGAAACATTTGTAAGCTGCTGGGCTACAAATAAATCTATTCCAACCGGTGGAGTAACCAGCCCAATGGCAAGATTACATACCATGATCACTCCAAAATGGACAGGATCTATGCCAAATTCAACCGCCGTTCCTAAAAGAAGCGGGACTAATATTAAAATGGCCGCGCCACCATCCATAAACATTCCTATTAAAAGCAGGATAATGTTAACGATAATTAAAAACACATATTTATTGTCAATAAACCCGTTTATCAAATCAAATACTTCTCCGGGGGCGCCGGTCATGCCTAAATAATAAGCAAACAAGCCCGCAACACCTATAATGATCATAATAATGGAACTGCTAATGGCCGAACTTTTCAGCGCTTCTATTAACTTGATCAAAT
Organism: Siminovitchia sp. FSL W7-1587; assembly: GCF_037963795.1. NCBI lineage: Bacteria > Bacillati > Bacillota > Bacilli > Caryophanales > Bacillaceae > Siminovitchia > Siminovitchia sp. FSL W7-1587. The sequence continues at coordinate 4,385,619 of NZ_CP150169.1, read as the reverse complement.
TAATTTCTCTATAAATAAACATGCCGACGATAAGGGAGTATACAACCGCCACTACCGAAGCCTCCGTAGGTGTAAAAACGCCGCTATATATTCCACCTAAGACGATAATGGGCATTAATAAAGCTAAAATGGCGCTTTTAAAAGCGATGAAAACCTCTTTAATGCTTTTTCTTTCTTCCCCGCGAATGCCATTTCTTTTTGAAATGATAAAAGCACTCACTAGAAGTGAAAGTGTAATAAGTATTCCTGGCAGTATTCCGGCAAGGAATAAATCCCCAATGGATACTTCTGCAGCTACCCCATACAAAATCATGGCAATGCTTGGAGGAATAATGATCCCGAGTGCTCCGGCAACAGCTTGGTTGGCCGCAGCATATTCAATCTTATAACCTCTTGCCACCATTGCCGGTATGAGGATCGATCCTATGGCAGCCGTGGTAGCCGCTCCAGATCCCGAAATGGCCGCGAAAAACATTGAAGTAACAATTGCTACCATCGCCAGCCCACCAGTGAGGTGACCTACTAAAGCACCTGCAAAATGGACTAATCTTTTGGATATGCCTGCTATCCCCATCAGATTTCCCGCCAAAATAAAAAACGGAATCGCCATTAATGGAAAGGAGTTCAGTGCTACAAATATTCTCTGAGGAACAACATTTAATGGTAATGTACCTTGAAGAAATATGCCTATACTTGTAGTTAAACCTAATGAAAAGGCTACTGGTACACCAATAAATAACAAAACTAACAAGATGATGATAAAAACGATAGCAAACATGGTTTACTCCTTTCCAACGAACTCTTCAAGCACACAAGCGATAGAATTTACTAATAATAAAATCGCCCCCAAAGGAATGCTTAGATAAACGTAAAACATTGATATTTTAATACCTGGTGCAATTTGATTGCCAAAGGCTTGCGCAAGTTCAAATCCAAAATAGATCAATATTCCATAAAAAACAGATGAAATGAGGTGAACCAACATTTTTATAATGGAGCTAACCTTGTCATTTAATCTTTCCAAAATCACTTCAACCGCAATTAGTTTTCCTTGTCTAAGCGCCAGCCCGGCGCCGATAAACACCAGAAATATCATTAAAAAGCGCGCTAACTCTTCTGACCACGATAATGAACTGCCAAGCACATATCGTGCAACCACTTGCCAAAATATTAATGCGGTCATTGTAGCCAATATGAACGCCAGTAAATATCCAAATACTTTGTTTATATAAGAACTAAGTGTTATATATTTTTTGGCGAAAGTATTCACATTACCATCTCCTCAAACATGGAGGAAAAGACCGTTTCGATCTTTTCCATCCATATATGCCAATTTAATAGTCCAAGTTTTGAACCTTTTTAATGATCTCCTCCCCAATTTGAGGTGCCCATTTTTTATAGACGGATTCTGTCTTTTTCTTAAATTGTTCTTTATCTGGTTCTGTAAATTGTATTCCATTTTCTTCTAAAAACTCTCTGGCTTCCTTGATTTTGTCTTCGTTGGCTTTCCTGCCAATAGGCTCAGTATGTTCGGCAGCTTGTACAATTGCATCCTGCTGTTCCTTTGTAAGACTGTCAAATTTTGCTTTGCTTATCGAAATAGGGGCTGGAGAGAATCTGTCTTCGAGAAGCGCGACATGGCTTTGTACTTCAAAAATTTTAGATGTTTGAATAGTGGCGAGCGAATTGGAATGTCCGTCGATAACACGCTGTTGTAATCCGGTAAATACTTCTGTCCAAGCCATAGGTGTCGCATCTGCTCCATATGCATTCCATGTATCGATTTGCAATTCATTTTCTTGCACACGGATTTTTAATCCATTTACATCTTCTACACTATTAATGGCGCTGTTTGACGAAGTGGCTACAAAGCCATTCTCAACCCACCCAAGTATTTTCACGTTTGCTTCCTCTTCGAATTTTTGAGACAATTCTTTACCAACTTCCCCTTCCAATGTTGCATATACATGCTCCCTGTTCTCAAATAAAAATGGCAGGTCAAACATGTTAAATTCCTTCACCCAGTTTCCCATTGGACCAGACGATTGAATAGACATATCAAGTGAGTTCATTCCCATTAATTCAAATACTTCTCTTTCCCCGCCGAGTTCATTGTTATAATGGATGGTAACGGTCATTTCACCATCAGTTAGCTCTTCTAATTTTTCTTTAAAAGCTTTGGCGGCTACGTCAAATTTTGCTCCCTCTGGCTCCGGAATACTTAGGCTTAATACCACTTTATCCGATTTTCCTTTTGCACTCTTCCCCGCTGAGTTGCCACAACCTGAAATCGTTAACAGTAAGATGAGACCAAATAATATGATTTTTGAAAATTTCATGATTTTTCCCCCTTGTGTGTATTCATGGATTTGGATATACCATTATTTTTAAGCTGTCCTTTTTGTTTTGATATGCTTTATTCATTGCTTCTTGAATGTCATCCATTGGAAATGTATCCGTTATCACATGCTCCACATCCCTGCCCATCTGATTCAGGATTTCAATGGCGGTTGGATATGTATTGATATAACGGTAAACTGAAATGAAGTTGATTTCATTCTGAAGCATTTGCGTTATATGCAGTGGAATTTGGTTTTTTGCCGGAAAACCAATAGCCACGACAGTTCCACCTCGTTTTGTTAAGGCAATGGCTGATTCGATTGCTTTTTCATTTCCAGATGTTTCAATGACTATATCAACGCCTGCCCCTTCTGTTAACCTGTTTACCTCCTGGGACACATCTGAGCTGCTAATATCAATTGCTTCAGTAGCCCCCAGTTTTTTGGCGGCATCAAGGCGCAGCGGTTCCATATCAGTAACAATTATGTTGCCGGCTCCATAGGCTTTGGCAGCAACGATGGCCATCAAACCGACAGGACCCATTCCGGTGATGAGCAAAGTGGAATTTGGTTTTACATTTCCTCTATTCATCGCATGAATGCCTACTGATAACGGTTCCGCCAATGTTGCCACTTCAAAAGACATCGTATCAGGAATGTGGTATAGAAAATCTTCCCGATGACTCAAATATTGTACAAATGCGCCCTTTACAGGCGGTGTCGATAAAAATTGTACACTTGGGCATAAATTATATCTTCCCTCTTTACACCACTCACACGACATACAAGAAACACCCGGTTCAATCGCTACTCTATCCCCAACCTTGAAACGGGTTACATTTGCACCAACTGCAACGACAAGTCCTGAGCATTCATGTCCTTGAATATGCGGATATTGAACAACCCGCTCCCCAATATGACCATGGGCAAAGTAGTGAATATCAGAACCACAAATACCGACCGCTTGGACTTTTACAAGAACATCCCTATCTCCTATTTTCGGCAACTCCTGTTGAAAAATCTCCACCGTTGATTGTTTCGTTAAAAAGGCAGCATTCATATATTTTGGAAGGATATATTCCTTCGTTTCATTTTCTTTACGATTTGTTTTTGTCATGAAATCAACCCTCAAATTTACAATGTTTTCTCACTCATAATGCAACAACACTTTTCCACAACTCTTTTTCTCACATAATTCAAAGGCTTTTTCCCATTCGGATAATGACATTTTATGTGTAATAATGGGTGCCAAATTTACTTTTTTCTGTTCCAGAATTTGCATGACTCTATCCCAAGTTTTCATACTATGAGCCAGTGAACCGAATAATTGAATTTGTTTATACAGAACCGTATCGTAATCCAACGTTATGTCATGACCAACAATACCAACTTGTATAAATTTACCCAATTTTTTTACATTTTTAAGGCAACTATTGATGGAGGAAACCGCGCCTGCACACTCTACTACCACATCCACTCCACAACCCTTCGTTTCTTTGGCGATCATACACTCTACATCTTCATGATTTACATTAACAACGATGTCTGCACCCAATTTTTTTGCTAGATGTAACCTAAATTCATCTGCGGAAGTGCCGGCAACAATCACTTTACAACCTTTTTCCACTAACAAAGACAGACATAGTAACCCGATGGGGCCAGGACCGGAAAGCAAGACTGTGTCCCCCAATTGAATATTTGTCAATTCTTCAATGGCTTGTACTGCACAAGCTAAAGGTTCTGACAAAGCCGCCTCTTCCAAACTGATATTTTCAGGAATCTTATAAACCATGTCTTCTCTTACCACAACATATTTTGTAAAACTGCCATGTACACCATGCCCCATTCCCCGGCGATCATTACAGAACATATAATTTCCTGTTTTGCAATAATGGCATGTGCCGCAGGTGACAGCAGTGGAACCAAGAACAGCAACACGATCTCCGACACTGATAGAGCTTACACCTTCGCCGATTTGCGAAACCACTCCCGAGAATTCATGCCCTAATATGACAGGAGGATTATTTTTAAAAGTGTCATGAAAAACATGTAAATCTGTGCCGCAAATTCCTAAATAGGCAACCTTTACTTTTACAGAGCCTGCTGAACAAGTCGGTTCATCTATGTTCGTGCAAGTCACATTTCCAAAGCCTTGTTTGGTTTTCATCACCGCTAGCATATAAATCCCTCTTCTGCTGTTTAATGAAAAGCTTTACAATTCATTGTTTATGAAAAAGCATTATCTATTTGTTACAGCGCATTCAAAAATTTAGGATAGCGCTTAACCAAAAATGTTAAATGACCTGTTTATAAACTGGCAGCCCGTTTTCGATTGGAATCATCATTTCTCCTTGTATTAGTGGTTCCACATATCGAATAAATTCATCGGTCATGATATTATTTTTCTTGTCATACCATTCAACTGGAAAATATTTCTCCTTACCCGCAACTTCTTTCAATAGTTTTGGACGGTACATCATTTTATAGTCGGTATCTTGATGATTTGCCCGTTCCATGGCTATCATGACCCCTGAATAGCCTTTCAGTGCGTATTTCCATGATTCTCTACCTATTTCATATGCTTCATCTACATCCGTCTTGGACGCTAATAAAATACTGCTTCTTTGCAAAATGCTTGTTTCGATTGCCCTTGTTCGTATTCCTGTTTTCGCTTCTATGATCTCCTTTAAATAAGTAGATACCCCGCCTAACTTGGGCCGATTTAATGTGTCATACTCCAATTCATCATGGTTTATATACTGCCCCGCACTATTTTTAAGTCCTTCAGCTGTAATTAAAAAGGTATTTCTTTTATTTTCATGGGCGTTAACAACTTTTTCGATACAACTCGTTAAACAAAAAGGGACTTCAGGTATATAAATGAGTGTTTGGCTGTCTTCTCTATCTGAGACCGTTAATGAACACGCTGCTGCCAACCATCCCGTATGTCTGCCCATCGTTTCTATGATGGTAAGTTGATTTGTTTCCGGATAACTTGCAACGTCCATCTTCATATCTAGTATAGAAGTGGCTAAAAACTTTGCGGCACTTCCATAACCCGGACTATGATCTGTTCCCAGTAAGTCATTATCAATTGATTTTGGAATTCCGATAACAGCCAAGTCATACTTCATTATAGCGGCTGTATCATGAATCATTTTCGCTACTTGCATGGAGCCGTTTCCACCAATATAAAAAAGAAAATGGATACTGTGCTTTTTTAAGTTTTTAATGATGACTTCCACTTCGTCAAAAGTTAATTTATATCGGCAAGTCCCTAATGCAGCCCCGGGAGTCCAGCGAAGCCGGATGCGGTCGCGTACAGATAAGTTGCCCAGTTCAATGAATGACTCGTTTATTAAACCCAAGATTCCTCCGACTGAACCATAAATTTCCCCTTGAAAGCCGGAATACTTCATTTCATCAATAATTCCAATCACCGAATTATTAATGACTGCTGTTGGTCCGCCTGATTGAACAATGATACCGTTGCTTTTCATTCCTTTCGCCCTCCACATAACAGATAGGTTAAGCGCTTTATTCATTTATTTTTAAAAAAAATCTTTATGTTATTTTTTTGGTTGATTTACGTAAGACTAATGAAGGTAAAAGTGTTACCCGGCTTTTGGCGTCCTTTTCCTCATTAATGATTGAAACCATTAAATCCATTACTTCTTTTCCCATGTTTTGAATTGGCTGGGCAATTGTTGTCAAAGGCGGCTCTATGATACTTACAATTGAAGTATTGTCAAAACCGACTACAGATAAATCTTGCGGTATATCCAACCCCAGCTCTTTGGCCATTTGAATCACTCCGGCTGCCAGTAAATCGTTACAAGCAAAGATGGCTGTTGGCCTATTGTCACTATGAATGTATTTGGCGGCCATGTTCCTCCCTGCCTTAATATGATCTACTTCATTTACAAATTGGAAGTTCGGATTTAGTGTTAAGTGATTCTCTGCTAAAACATGATGAAAGCCCCGCAATCTTTCCCGATTGCTCCAAAGATCCCTGGCGATCACCCCGATATTTTTGTGGCCCAAATCTACTAAATGTTTTGCCGCCAAATATCCTCCCGTAAAATCATCTAAAGCAACGGCATTGACGGAAAACATCGGGAAGTCACGAGCAACAATGACTACCGGTATCTCTTCGCTTATTAACTCCTGAACTTTATCAAGCTTTTCAAAACCGGACGCCAATATAAAGCCATCCACTCTTTTTTGCTTCAATAATGAAAGATATCTGTTTTCCTTCGCATTGTTATAGTCGGTATTACAAATTACCAAATGATAATCCAGTTCATTGCCCCGATCTTCAATACTCCTGGCTAATTCAGAGAAAAATGGATTCGCCAGGTCTGGAATCAGTAAGCCGATTGTTTTTGTCTGTTTTCCCATCAATGCTGAAGCCAACATATTGGGTTGATAATTTAGCTCTTTCATAATCTGTTTTACTTTTTTTCTCGTTTTTTCACTTATTCTTCCGGAATTGTTTAGTACTTTTGAAACGGTTGCAATGGATACATTAGCCTCCTTTGCAACATCATAAATTGTTACCTTCACATTTCTCACCATCTGATTCCAAAGTATTATGCATATGATAAGATCTTAGGAATTTTTTTCGCATTATAAAAATATTTAGATAGATGATGATCAAATGAACCCGATAATGTATATCGAAGATTTTCACCATCATGCTAATTTACTATAGTTTTTAGTAAAGCGCTTACCTTATAACGGAATTATATATGAATATTTTTAGAAGTGCAACCTTTTTTTAATGAAATTTAATTCGAAAATTTTTTCAAACAGGAAGAGTATGAGCTACTTCAAAAAGCCATTTTAAAACTCTGGCGCTCTTATCGACGGAATTACGGTGAAGAGAAATATTTGGCCGATCCGCAGGCCGCCACACGAAGCATTAAGGGAAATCAGACGGGAGACTATTTTCCCAAGATCAGTCAATGAATGTGAAAATTACCAATTGACGAGATACAAAAATGTTGAATGAGTCATCCATATAGGAAACGGTTGCGGCCCGACTGAAATGGCCCGTCAACCGTCTCGGGAACCTTTCATTTACGCTCTATGGCCGCTTCCCAAGGCCTTTCATTTTTAGAATAAGAATAGCCCTTATTGCATGAGTTTATTTTTTAAAAAAAGCTTTCTTTCCGAGACGTTCAACAAGACCCGGAAACAAAGTATAAGCAATGCTTCCGGCGTTCATCCAGCCGGGCAAATTAATTTCCCTTCTCCTCGTCATCATGGCGGCAACAATTTTTTGTGCCACTTTATCTGTTGAAAGAATAAAGCGCCCCACATTTTCCACATAGGAGCCGCCCGGATCGGCAATGTCAAAAAAGTTGGTGGCCATCGGCCCCGGGTTGACAGCAGTAACGAAGACGTCAAAATCAGCAAGCTCCATCCGCAAGCTGTTTGTATAGCCAAGCACTGCATGCTTTGTTGCCGAATAAACACTTGATTTCGGAGTTGCCAGTTTTCCTGCCTGGGAAGCTATATTGATAATATGTCCGGACCTTCTCTCCTTCATTACTGGGATCACTTCTTTTGTGCAGGCAATCAGGCCAACGACGTTGACGGAAAACATCCCTTGCAGATCAGCCAGCGACACTTCCCCAGCCTCGGCAAAAACGCCATAGCCGGCATTGTTGACAAGTATATCGATCCCCCCGGTTTCTTGCAAAATCTCTTGAAACACAGATGGAATTTCTTCCTGCCGGGAAAGATCACACACAATGGGCAAGCAATCGACATGTTGACCATCACCAATTTGCCGGGCAACCTGGGCAAGTTTTTCTTGATTGCGGGCAAGCAGCACGGGGCGAGCACCACTTGCCGCACATAGATGGGCTATTTTTTCACCAAGACCGCCAGATGCACCGGTGATGACGACTGTTTTGCCTTTTAGCCGCTCATTCATCATCTGCCCCCTTTTTAAGTTCCTCAATGCGCCGAAAAATAAGCGACGCCATGCTCATCAACATGTTTGTTGATTGCATCAATCGATAATAAATAATCAAGCTGTGCCGTCGTCTCTGATAAAGTCAGACCAAGCTCTTTTTCGTACACTTCGGGAAAAAGCATTTTCGTCAACTGAAATGTGGTCATTGGTTTTTTCTCGAGTAGCCCCGCCACTTGTAGCGCCCGTTCATGTTGTCTAAGCAGGCGCCGTTCAATCAGCTCATGTAACTTTCTCACTTCCGGTCCGTGACCCGTATAGGCGATTCGAATGTCAAACGCTAATAGTTTTCGAAGCGAATCGTTATATTGCAGTTGCGGCTTCGGTCTGTTGGCGGTAGAAACGAGCGGCGGCTCCAAAAGCGGATTGGAAGAAATTGTTGCCAACACATGATCTCCTGCCAAAAGGGTACCGTCTTTCTCCCGATAAAAAACAAGATGGCTTTGCGCATGGCCAGGTGCTTCCAGCACAACCCAGTTTTCAAATCCGGGGATAACATCTCCTTCTTCAATCTCATATGTAAGAGGTCTCTCACATGAAAAACGCAGGGCAGACTTCATCATAGCCAATAAATGATCAAAATCCCCTTCGACGGCAAATTCCACAAATAACCGCTTATAAAAATCATCATGGACAGAAAAAAAGTCTTGATCTTTCTCAATCCAAGGACGAACATAGCGATGGCCATAAACTGGAATATCCTTTGGAAGCCACTCCAGCAATCCAACATGGTCAGGATGATGATGTGTTAATACAACTTGGTCAATGTCCCCAGGTCTAACGCCTATTTCATTCAACTGAAATAAAAAAGCATCCCAAGCTTTTTCCGTTTTCACCCCTCCATCGATCAGGGTCAGAGCATCTTCCTTTACAAGATAAAGATTGACATCCCCAACGGCAAAGGGCGTCGGCAGTACGAACTTTATAATTTCTCCGTGTTTCATCACAAATCCCTCGACTTTATTTTTTGATAAATGGGATACAACTATAAATAAACAAGTATAGTGTAGCGATTTTTTCATGTAAAGTCATGTGATTTGAACATTTTTCGAAAGATCACTTGACAACGGCCGGAGCTGTACAGCATAATCATATATAAAATGGCGATGACCGGGATTAGTAAGCAAGCAAATGATGCAAGAGATTGGAGTCCACCGGCTGAAAGACTCCATCATCCGCTTTCTTGTTGAACCTGCCCAGCGAGCTGTCAGCAAAACTGACCGTCCCCCTGCGTTACAGGGTTTGAGATAGTTGCTTTATGCAACTAATTAAAGGTGGTACCGCGGAAGTCAACCCTTTCGTCCTTTTACGGATGAAGGGGTTTTTTGTTTACTCAATGTGTGGAGGGATAACAAATGAACATTTCATTTATCGGTGCCGGCTCCATGGCGGAAGCGATCATTGCCGGTCTTATTGAAAAAAATATAGCTGAACGAAAAAACATTTTAGTCACAAACCGGGAAGACCAAACCAAATTGGCTGATTTGAAAAAAAAGTACGGAATTCAACCGACATATCAGATGGAAGAGTTAATGGAAGATACCGATATAGTCATTTTTGCGGTAAAACCGAAAGATGCTGCAGCCGCCCTGAAAAAAATCAAGCCGTATCTAAAAGAGGACACATTGTTCGTCTCTGTCATGGCTGGCATCTCACTTTCCTATATGGAAAATCGCCTGAATGTGCAACAGCCAATTGCGCGGGCAATGCCAAACACTTCCGCCAGTGTTGGAAAGTCGGCGACGGCCATTGCGTTTAATGGCTCTGTATCCAAACATCAAAAACAGCTTGCAACAACTGTTTTTTCTTCCATCGGTGTGACAACGGTCATAGAAGAAAATAAGCTGGATGCTATCACCGCCCTTTCCGGAAGCGGCCCTGCCTATATTTACTATGTTGTGGAGGCAATGGAGAGATCGGCTGCGGAAATCGGGCTTGATGCGGACACAGCGAAAAAAATGATCCTGCAAACACTCGTCGGTGCGGCGGAAATGCTCCTTACCTCCGGAAAAGAAGCAGCGGAACTTAGACGGGATGTCACAAGCCCGGGCGGGACTACAGAGGCGGGGATCGAAGTGTTGCAAAAAGAAAATGTACAGACGGCTTTTATGAAATGCGTGAAAGCTGCAATGGAGCAATCGAAAAAATTAGGCGGCATGCATGAATCCAAACAGATTGTTTAAGCTCTTTCATCATCGTTTGCTATAATGAAAAGTGGCTGATGATAAGTGATGAAAGGGGTTTACCTGAATGACGATAAAATTGTTTGAACCGCTTGAGATAAAAAACATCACATTGAAAAACCGGATTGTCATGTCACCGATGTGCATGTATTCATGCCATCATGAGGATGGAAAAGTCGAAGACTGGCACCTTGTCCATTATACAAGCCGGGCCGTAGGGCAAGCCGGATTGATTATGGTGGAAGCTACTGCTGTTTCTCCGGAAGGAAGGATCAGCCCCCGAGATCTGGGGATTTGGGAAGATAGTCATATCGATGGATTGAAGAAACTCGTCGAAATGGTAAAGGCACAAGGCGCAAGCATCGGCATTCAACTTGCACATGCCGGCAGGAAAGCCATGCTGGAAGGGGAAATTCTCGCACCTTCCGCCATTGCTTACAAAGAAGGGATGAAAACGCCCAAAGAAATGGATGGCGAAGATATTCATTCGATCATTTCCGCATTTGGAAAAGCGGCAGAACGCGCAAAAGAAGCAGGATTTGATGTCATTGAAATACACAGCGCACACGGTTATTTATTAAATGAATTCCTTTCCCCTTTGACAAACAAACGGCAGGATCAATATGGCGGCTCCTTTGCAAACCGCTATCGCTTTTTAAGTGAAGTCATGGCAACGGTGAAATCAGTTTGGGACGGACCGCTCTTCGTCCGAATTTCCGCATCGGATTATCATCCGGATGGGCTTCAAGTTTCAGATTATGTCACAATGGCCAGATGGATGAAAGACGAAGGCGTTGATCTGATTGATTGCAGTTCCGGCGCAGTCGTCCCGGCCAAAATAAAACCGTTCCCGGGATATCAAGTTGCGTTCGCCGAACAAATTAAGAAGGAAGCGGACATTTTAACCGGGGCCGTCGGTTTGATCACGGCCGGGATTCAGGCAGAGGAAATATTGCAAAACGGTAGAGCCGATCTCGTTTTTTTAGGACGCGTCCTGCTGCGCGATCCATATTGGCCCCGGACGGCCGCTCGTGAACTGGGTTATGATCTTTCACCACCCACCCCATATGAGCGCGGATGGTAAAATTGTCACCGCGTGGTCTTTTGGGTATCAACTTTCACTTTAAAAAAATCAGAAGCCAATTTCGTATTCGGAAATACGGATTGGGCCTCTTTTTCAAGCTCTTGCCAATCTTCCCTTGAATAGCGTGAGCTAATATGAGTCAGGCAGAGTGCTTCGGCTTTTGCTCTTCGGGCGATCTCCGCCGCCTGAGCGGTTGTCGAGTGGAAATAGTCCCCGGCCATTTGGGCACTGTCCGCAGAAAAGGTCGCTTCATGTACAAGCAAATCGGCATGTTGCGCAAGAATAACCGCATTGTTACATGGCCGTGTATCGCCCAATATGGCGATGACGCGGCCTTTTTGCGGCGGTCCCACGTAGTCGCCTCCAGCGATTATTCTGCCGTCTTCAAGCGTTACCGTCTCTCCGTCTTTTAACTTCTTGTAAAGAGGTCCTGGAGGGACTCCTTCTGCCTTGAGGCGCTCGGCATCAAGCGTTCCCTTTTTGTCTTTTTCAGTAATTCTAAATCCGTAACTTGCTATATTGTGATCCAACAAAAGCGTCTCCACTGTAAATTGGTCATCGGAGAAAAGGATTCCTTCTTCCATTTCCACAATAATAAGAGGGTACTTTAAATGGGTTCCGCTCAGTTGGAGAGCAGCCTCTAAATATGCTTTGATACCCTTGGGCCCGTACACAGTTAAAGCGGTGGTACCACCTTGAAAGGAACGACTGCCAAGCAAGCCCGGCAATCCAAAAATATGATCCCCGTGAAGGTGGGTAATGAATATTTTCTCTATTTTTCTTGGTTTCAATGAAGTATGTAAAATTTGATGCTGGGTCGCTTCCCCGCAGTCAAACAGCCAGATTGCATTTCTCTCTTCCAACAACAATAAAGCCAGCGATGAAACATTTCGCAATTTCGCCGGCACTCCCGCACCTGTACCGAGAAACAACAGTTCCATTGGCTGCCCCCCTTTTCATTTTTTCTATAGTTTACCATAAACAAAGCAGCAGGCCATACATTGGCACTTGGGGCTCCCTGCCTGAATATATTATCGTGGAGGTGTTGCTCTTTGAAACGTGCAACAGTAGAGGACTATTTAGAAAAAGGAATGTATGGCCCGAAAGATACAAAACCGGAAGAAAGAAAGAAGTTTCTCGGAACACTCAGGGAAAGGGTAATCGTCGCCCTCACCAAAAGCCAAGTCATGGAGCCGGGCGTATACCCGGAACTGATACAATGCATGAAAGAACATCCAAGTGCAATTTTACTACTAAACGGGGAGCTTAATTATTCTTTTCTCTCTGATTATGTGAAAGCGGCACGCGCACAAAACATCTCCTATTCAATCGTAAATAACAAAGAGTTCCGCACAAATATCGGACTGGTGCTTGCCTATCCATATGCCATCGACAAGGAACATATTTATATTACCAAAAAATCAAAAGAAGCTCCCAAACAACCAAAAAAGAAAAAAAGATTTTTCCTTTCACTCATTAAAAAATGGTTGGGAAGAAGAAGGTCATGATTCCTCTTTTTCCTGATCTATCCCCATTTTTATACTGGAGGGCCCATACTTTTTCGTTATTTCATCGATCACGTCATAGAGGGGCTCCTTTTTTGCTTCTCTTTCGTAGGAAAACAGATCAAGCTGTTCGAATGCTTGATCTGCTTTTATGACGTCCTGGCCGGTGATCCCCAACAGCCTGACCGGATTCCCATTCCAATGTTTGATGAACAGTGTTTTTGCCGCCTGGTAAACATCTCCGGCCGCAGAGACCGGGTTGGGCAATGTACAGCTTCTTGTGACCGTTTCCCAATTGTTATAGCGGATCATGATCGCTATATTGTTCGTCACGTATGTTTTTCTTTTTAACCGGCTAGCGACTTTATTCGCAAGCTTCTTCAGAACGCCTAACAGTTCCGCTTGATTCGATATGTCTCTGGGAAGCGTCATCGAGTTTCCGACGCTTTTGTGGAGGGACATGGCCTTCGGATCCACTTTTCTTGTGTCTTCACCGTTTGCCCGCTCTTTCAATTGGATGCCCCGGATGCCGATCGCTGCTTGCAATTGCATGTCGTGTGCATGTGCAAGATCTTTGATCGTAAAAACTTTAATGGAAGCCAGTTTTTCCGCGGTTTTTTCGCCGATTCCGTGCATTTCGATGACGGGCAAAGGCCAAAGAACACTCGGTATATCTCTTTTCCGGAGGACCGTTATGCCAAGCGGCTTTTTCATGCCTGATGCCATTTTGGCCAAAAACTTATTGGGAGCAATACCAATGCTGCAAGGCAAGTCCAATTGATTCGTGATCTTCGTTTGAATTTTTTTAGCTATTTGCACGGGGGTCCCCAACTCATGACCATGAGTAATGTCGATATAGCCTTCATCTATCGATACCGGCTCCACTAGCATGCTAAATGTGCGTAAAATATCAAACATCGCTTTGGATACAAGCCTGTACCTGTCAAAGTTCGGCTTTCTCACAATCAACTGCGGGCACAGCTTTTTCGCCTCCCAAATTGGCATCGGCGCTTTGACACCATATTTTCGGGCCTCATAGCTACATGTTACAACAATGCCTTTCCGCTGTTTTGCATCTCCGGCAATCGCGAGCGGCTTGCCTTTTAGGGATGGGTCGTATGCCATTTCAACCGATGCATAAAAGCTGTTCATGTCGACATGTAAAATGACGCGACCTTTTTTCGGATAAAACTCCCTCATCTCCATCAGCTTTTAACAGGTTTCAGCCGCTTCTTGAACGATGGCCACAACCATTTCAGTCAGTTTTACCAGCTCCGCTATGGGCATCCGCTCATTCGTTGTATGAATTTCCTCGTAGCCAACCGCCAAGTTGACAGTGGGAATGCCAAATCCGGCAATCACATTGGCATCACTTCCACCGCCGCTCGTCAACAGTTTGGGCTCCCTGCCGATGCTTACAGCCGCTTTTTTAGCCACTTCTACAACATGGTCTCCGTCCGAATATTTAAAACCGGGATACATGATTTCAATGTCAACTTCCGCTTTTCCACCCATTTTTTCAGCGGTTGTTTCAAAAGCGCTTTTCATTTTTTCCGTTTGAGCAAGCATTTTTTCTTCCACAAGCGACCTGGCTTCAGCCAAAATATCTACCCGGTCCGCAACAATATTCGTCGCTTGTCCTCCTTCAAATCGCCCGATATTGGCAGTTGTTTCTTTGTCGATACGGCCAAGAGGCATCTTGGCAATTGCTTTTGCGGCAATCGTGATGGCTGAAACCCCTTTTTCAGGCGCCACTCCGGCATGGGCTGTTTTTCCATGGATAACGGCTTTTATTTTTGCCTGGGTAGGCGCGGCAACAATGATATTGCCGACTTTTTCATCACTGTCCAAAGCAAAGCCGTATTTTGCCTTGATACGCGTTGGATCCAACACTTTTGCACCGACGAGACCGGATTCTTCTCCAACCGTAATAATAAATTGAATATCCCCATGGGGAATGTTGTTTTCTTTTAAAATCCGAATGGATTCCAGCATTGCCGCAAGCCCGGCTTTATCGTCCGCTCCAAGGATAGTTGTTCCATCAGTGACCACATACCCGTCTTGAACGGATGGTTTTACTCCATTGCCCGGCACAACTGTATCCATATGTGAAGTAAAATATATCGGGTCTGCTTCATCCTTTGTTCCCCGTAATGTACAAATCAAGTTTCCGGCTCCATGGCCTGTCAGCTTTGCCGCATCGTCTTCAAACACCTCTACGCCCAGATCTTGAAACTTTTTAGTGAGCGCTTGGGCGATCGCGGATTCATTTTTCGTTTCCGAATCAATTTGGACCAACTCTATAAATTCATCCAGCAGCCGTTTTTCATTCACTTTTGTCATTTATATGGCCTCCGTTTACTAGTTTATATTACAAAGGAATATTACCGTGTTTTTTCTTTGGCCTTTCTTCCCGTTTATTGCCGAGCATTTCCAATGCTTGAACGATTTTGATACGTGTTTCGCGCGGGTCGATGACATCGTCGACCATTCCCCTTGCCGCTGCCACATAAGGATTGGCAAACTTCTCCTTGTATTCCGAAATCTTCTTGTTTCTCGTTTCTTCCGGATCATCACTTTGCTCGATTTCCCTGGCAAAAATAATGTTTGCTGCGCCTTGAGGGCCCATGACCGCAATTTCCGCATTCGGCCAGGCAAATACGAGATCGGCACCTATCGATTTACTGTTGAGCGCCACATAGGCACCACCATATGCCTTTCTTAAAATAACAGTAATTTTAGGAACCGTCGCCTCAGAGTAGGCGTATAAAATTTTGGCTCCGTGCCTAATGATTCCGCCGTGCTCCTGCTTTATCCCCGGGAAAAATCCAGTCACATCTTCAAATGTGATGATCGGAATATTGAATGAGTCGCAAAAGCGAATAAACCGCGCCGCTTTGTCCGATGAGTCAATATCAAGCCCTCCGGCCAGAAATTTCGGCTGGTTGCAAACAAGTCCCACCACTTTTCCCCGAATCCTGGCAAAGCCAATGACAATATTTTTGGCAAACTCCTTTTGCACTTCAAAAAAAGTCCCTTCATCCACAACCTGGCTGATCACATTTCGGACGTCATACGGTCTGATGGCATCATAGGGAACAGCATCAGCCAAATCCGGGCAATAATCATCCGATTCATCCCAAGCACTTTGAAGAGGTGCTTCTTCATTATTTTGAGGCAAGTAGGAAAGAAGCTGTCTCACCATTGACAAGACTTCCTCTTCGCTTTTTCCGCGGAAATGGGCATTTCCGCTAATCGTATTATGTACCTTTGATCCACCTAAATCCTCGGATGAAATCTGTTCACCTGTCACCGTTTCGATCACTTTTGGGCCGGTAATAAACATTTGGCTCGTTTTATCGACCATAAACACAAAATCAGTAATGGCTGGTGAGTAAACAGCACCACCGGCACACGGACCCATAATCACGGAAATTTGCGGAATCACCCCTGAATAAATGGCGTTCCGATAAAAAACATGCCCGTAGCCATTCAGAGAGACGACTCCTTCTTGGATGCGGGCGCCTCCTGAATCATTTAACCCGATAAATGGCGCCCCGTTTTGGGCGGCAAGATCCATCGCCTTGGCGATTTTTTCACCATGCATCTCGCCCAAAGCCCCGCCGAAAACTGTAAAATCCTGAGAAAAAAGGTACACGGGACGGCCATTGACTTTACCATATCCTGTAACAACACCATCTCCCGGATATTTTGTTTTCTCCAGGCCAAAATCAGATGAACGGTGTTCAGTAAAGGGGTTCAACTCTACGAATGTCCCGGGATCCAATAACAGCTCGATTCTTTCTCGTGCGGTCAACTTTCCTTTCTGATGCTGCTTTGCGATCCGTTCATCTCCCCCGCCAAGCTGCGCATCCATGCGCCGATCATACAGTTCATTTATTTTGTCGTATATATCAGCCATTTACCTCTCCCCCTGATCCTCTTTTTCACAAAGTTCATACAACACTCCATGCGCCGACTTGGGGTGCATAAAGGCAACGAGCGCTCCGCCGGCTCCCCTTCTGGGCGACTCGTCTATCATCCGAATCCCCTTCTCCTTCAAAGCGTTAATACGCTCCTGAATCGAACTTACACCAAATGCGATATGATGAATTCCTTCACCGCGCTTTTTCAGAAATGTGGCAATGGGACCATCTTGATAAAGCGGTTCCAACAGTTCAATCTTAACATTATGGGCATCAAGAAACGCAACTTTCACCTTCTGGGACACTACTTCTTCGATGGCCATACATTGGAGGCCGAGTTGTTCCGTGTAAAAAGGCAGGGCATCTTCAATCGACTGGACCGCTATTCCGATGTGGTCTACTTTATTCATTTCGCACCTCTCACATCATTTTTTGTCCGGACTTACTTTGGAAAAAAATCAACCATGCTTGTCTCAATGAGTCATAGGTTATAAAATAATATTAGAATCGGTTTCAAGGAGTGAAAACACTTGTCCAATAAAAAAGTCCAGCGTGTCATTATTTTTCTCATGCTGTTAGCCATGCTTACCACTACTGTTATGGCCGGGCTGTCATTCATGCTCTAATGAAAAACAAGGCCTGCACCTGGGGAGGCCTTGTGATTTATATTGCCCCGCTTTCGCGAGCAAGCTGTTCCATTGATTTGTCGGAATGAACGACCCAAATTTTTGTTCCGGCTTGCACCTTTTCGTATAACTCTTCAAGCGGTTTACGCCGCATACGAATACAGCCTTGGGACACATACCTTCCAATTGAAGAAGGATCGTTTGTACCATGCAAACCATAGGTTCTACCGTCCGTACCCCATGCATCAAATCCAATCCAGCGGGAACCAAGCGGATTACGCGGATCTCCCCCAGGAATATTCTTTTTACGATAATATGGATTGACCGCTTTTACCTTAATCGTAAACAACCCTTCAGGAGTCAGCTCATTCCTTGCCCCTGTTGCCACTTTAGAAGCCAAAACAATTTGTCCACGATCTACTAAAGCCAGTTCATTTGTTCTTTTATTGACAATTATGAGCGTATCTCCGGGTAACACTTCCGCCCCGAAAGGCCAAAAGATCGACCCGGCCAGCAAACACAAAACAAAAACCGCGTGCAAAAGCCTTCACCTTTTTTCTTTGCCAGCTCCGACGAACAGGACGTTCTAGTGCGGGTGATGCGACAGGACGTCGCTGATTGAACCTGCCGACGAACAGGACTTCTAGTGCAGGTGATGCGACAGGACGCCGCCGATTGAACCTGCCGACGAACAGGACGTTCTAGTGCAGGTGATGCGGCTGGACGCCACCGATTGAATCTGCCAACGGACAGTTCATTATCGGCAAAAGACGTTCCTCCCCTTTCGCAAACAGGTCGAGAACGCCTGTCGCCAATTCGGGGTGCGCCAGCCTAGACGCCGATGAACGAGGAGCTCACGCTTTTTTGTTAGTTTGCGCTGAGGGTGAAGACTCATGCATCTTTACTAAAATCAAACTTCATCACAATATTGATCAAAATAGCTTTGAAGTTTGTTGACAACAGACATTGGGTCGTGGCCTTCAATTTCGTGACGCTCAACCATCGTGCAAACTTTCCCGTCCTTAAGCAATGCAAAAGACGGAGAAGAAGGCGGATAATCGGTAAAATAACTTCTTGCTTTTGCAGTAGCCTCTTTATCTTGTCCTGCAAAAACCGTTACAAGATGGTCAGGGCGCTTATCGTAATGAATGGCGTGGGCAGCAGCCGGACGAGCCACTCCTCCCGCACAACCACATACGGAATTAATCATAACCAACGTTGTACCTTTTCGGCCAAGCGCTTTTTCCACATCTTCAGGGGTTCTTAGCTGCTCATAACCTGCTTGTTCCATTTCTTCACGCGCTCTTTGAACTACATCATTCATAAATATATTAAAATCCATACTCATTTTTGTCGCTCCTTTTTGGGGGTTTCTATTGCCTATCATAACAATTCGTTCAATATTTTTTCAACTGCTGAAACTTTTGGTTTAATTTTTTGTAAAGCGGGTAAGATATAAATACATCTAGATCCATACCCCTAAACTCCCTAGATGTCTTTTGGACAGCAAGCCGCTGTCCGTTTTTTATTGAAGGAGCGAACAGTTGAAGCTTATCCTATTTTCCATTAAAAACAGTAAAAAGTTGATCGCAGGCTTTTTTAACCGTTATTTCTTCACTCATCACTTGATGCTCCATTTTTGGCAATAGTTTTTTTATCTCCGCATGCTCAAAGAAGAGCTTTTGCAGCCGTGCATCAATGAGCGAGTACAACCAGTCTTTTGCCTGCTTTTTTCGTCTGCTTTCAAAAACACCTGATGACTTCGTCTCTTTTGCAAATTGTTGAATGATCTCCCATACATCTTCCATTCCGGTCCCCTTTAATGAAGAACACGGAAGCGCCCGTGGAGTCCAGCCGTTGGTTGGAGATTGAACGAAGTGCAACATTTGCTTAAATTCTCTTGCTGTTTTCTTGGCAAGTTCCACATTATCCCCGTCCGCTTTATTGACTATAATAGCATCAACGAGTTCCATGATGCCTTTTTTCATACCTTGAAGCTCGTCTCCCGCCCCGGTAATCGCAAGCATCATGAAAAAATCAACCATTCCCCTTACAATTCCTTCACTTTGCCCGACACCGACCGTCTCAACCAGAATGACATCATACCCTGCCGCTTCACAGACAAGGATCGTTTCCCGAGTTTTACGGTGTACACCGCCAAGTGTGCCTTCGGAAGGCGAGGGGCGAATAAAAGCGTTGGGATGTTTGGACAGTTGTTCCATCCTTGTTTTATCCCCCAGAATGCTTCCTCCCCGGATCGCTGAGCTGGGATCAACCGCCAACACGGCTACACGATGGCCCAGCTCGCACAGCATGAGACCAAATGCTTCAATAAAAGTGCTTTTACCTGCCCCTGGCACACCCGTAATCCCGATTCTGATCGAATTTCCAGTATGGGGAAGCAAACGCTGGAGCAGTTCGCCAGCCGATCTTTCATGGCGGGGCGCATTGCTTTCAATTAACGTAATGGCCTTTGAAAGAAACATCCGGTCACGGTCAAGTACCTTGTTGCAGTACTCATCCACATTTGGTTCCAGTTGGCTTCGCTTGATAAATTTCCTATATTTCCGCTCATCCATCGATCTCGACCACTTCCTCATATCCAAGACGCCTGTAAATTTCCTCAATTACTTTTTGAGCGGCCACTGGTATGACCGTACCCGGTCCAAAAATCGCGGATGCCCCCTGCTTTTTGAGAAACTCGTAATCCCCTGGTGGAATGACTCCGCCAATGACAACAACGATATCCCCTCTCCCCAACTTATTTAATTCCTCTACCAGCTTGGGCAGAAGTGTTTTATGGCCGGCAGCCAATGAACTGACACCGATCACATGAACGTCGTTTTCTGCCGCTTGTTTGGCTGTTTCCTCCGGTGTTTGAAACAATGGTCCGATGTCTACATCAAAACCAAGGTCTGCAAAGGCGGTCGCGATCACTTTTGCCCCGCGGTCATGTCCGTCCTGCCCCATTTTGGCGATTAGTATGCGTGGTCTTCGCCCTTCATTTTCCAGGAATTCATCCGCCATCTTTTTGACGACCCTGATTTCTTCTTCATTAGAATAATGGGAGCTGTAAACGCCAGATACCGAGCGGATCACCGCTTTATGCCTGCCACATGCTTTTTCAATGGCTCCAGAGATTTCACCGAGGGTTGCTCTTGCCCGGGCGGCTTCCACGGCAAGCTCAAGCAAGTTGGCATCGTTTTTTTCCGCGCATTCGGTTAACATGCGTAAAGCCGCTTGGACTTTTTCTTCAGATCGATTTTGTTTTAACTGCTGAATGCGCTCAAGCTGTCTTCTTCGTACTTCTTCATTATCAATGTCCAATATGTCAATTTCTTCTTCTTCGTCGATTGGATAGTGGTTAACACCGATAATCGTTTCTTTCTTTGAATCGATATAGGCTTGCCTTCTTGCTGCGGCTTCTTCAATTCTCATTTTCGGAAGACCGGTCTCGATTGCTTTCGTCATGCCGCCCAAATCTTCTATCTCGTTGATATGTTGCCACGCCCGATCCATAAGCTCCTGGGTGAGAGATTCGACATAATAAGAACCGCCCCAAGGATCAATGACATTTGTAATACCCGTTTCCTCCTGCAAAAACAATTGCGTATTCCGGGCGATCCGCGCCGAAAAGTCTGTCGGCAAGGCGATTGCCTCATCAAGCGCATTTGTATGGAGGGATTGGGTATGCCCCATCACTGCTGCGTGAGCTTCAATTAACGTCCTGATGACATTGTTAAAAGGATCCTGCTCCGTTAGACTCCATCCGGACGTTTGACTGTGTGTCCTTAACGCCAATGATTTCGGATTTTTCGGTTGAAACGGACTCATAAGCTGGGCCCACATCGTTCTGGCGGCCCGCAACTTTGCCACTTCCATAAAATAATTCATCCCAATGCCCCAGAAAAACGAAAGGCGCGGTGCAAAGGAATCAATATCCAAGCCCGCTTGAAGGCCTGTTCTTACGTACTCCAAACCATCCGCAAGCGTATAGGCAAGTTCAATGTCCGCGGGAGCACCGGCTTCCTGCATATGGTAGCCGGAAATCGAGATGCTGTTGAATTTGGGCATATGCTTGGACGTATACTCAAAAATATCTCCGATAATTCTCATGGACATGTCGGGTGGATAAATATATGTGTTCCGCACCATATATTCTTTTAAAATATCATTTTGGATCGTTCCGGCAAGCTGCTCTTTTTTGACCCCCTGCTCCTCCGCCGTTACGATATAAAAAGCCATGATCGGCAAAACCGCACCGTTCATCGTCATCGATACCGACATTTGATCGAGCGGAATTCCGTCGAACAATATTTTCATATCAAGAATGGAATCAATGGCAACTCCCGCTTTTCCCACATCGCCTTCCACCCGTGGATGGTCTGAATCATATCCGCGGTGCGTCGCCAGATCAAAAGCCACCGACAAGCCTTTTTGACCCATCGCTAAATTCCGCCGGTAAAAGGCGTTGCTTTCTTCGGCGGTGGAAAATCCGGCATATTGCCTAACCGTCCAAGGGCGATTCACGTACATGGTTGGATAAGGTCCTCTTGTATAAGGAGCTATCCCGGGCATCGTGTCCACAAATCGCAATCCGGCCAGATCCTCTTTTGTATATAAAGGCTTCACTTTAATATGCTCATTTGTTTCAAAAGCATTTTCAATACTGAATGTTTCAGCCGTAGTATTTTCATATTGAAATATTGGCTGAATGGTTTGGAATTCCGGTTTTTTATCCATTGATCTCATCCTCCCAGCTGCTGAGGAGCCCGGACAGTTTTTCGTACATATTTTGGCCCGAATAAAGGGTTCCGTCCAATCCGAGTGCTGCCAGTTCTTCATTTGCATAACGCCCTGCTATGTCTACGTGGACACCCGGAATGTGCTCCTTCAACCAATGCGCTATTTGGGCGGCCAATCGCTGATACATGGCGTCCGACCCACAAAGACAGTAGTATTTATACTGTTTCTTTTTAATAAAGGCCTTCATATCGTCAAGCGAATGACAGTCATTGCTCCATTGCGCCCGGATGCCGGCTGCGGCAAGCACCCCGTCTGCAAAATCGGCACGCGGCTTATATTCTTTTAATGGCCCCAGACCTATAAGGCCCACTTCAGGTAAAAAGCCTTTGTTGGCCAGATTTTTCGTCCTTTTTCTTATATTTTCAAAGCTTTGGGAAAGCCGCAGTCTTGGCAGTGGTTCCACACGCATGGAGTCGCAATCCGTTCCAAGATTTTTTCGCGAAAGCGGTTCTTCCACATTTTCAGTACTAACGGCATATACATTTACGCCAATGATGGATTGTTTCCGGGTCTCCGAATCTTTTAGTCTTTGATGTGCCGTTTCTTTTATTTGTTTTTGTAGCCAGCCTGATTGTAGAGACTCCGTGATGTCTCCGTTTTTATCAATCTCCAAAAAGAAAGCCCAGCCTTTTTCAACCAAACCCTTTGTTAACGACTCGATATAATAGGAGCCTCCTGAAGGATCAGCCACTTTATCCAGATAAGATTCATGTTTCAGCAGTAATTGCGTATTTCTGGCTATTCTCTCCGAAAAGCTGTTCCATTCGGCTGTCACATAGTCAAAAGGAGCGACATGCAAAAAGTCAACGCCCCCAACGACCGCCGAAAACGCTTCACTACCGGCCCGGAGCATATTCACATACGGATCAATGGCAGACTTCGTGAACTCCGAGGTTTCGGCGCTGACAAGAACCTTATTCTGATCATTTGACATTCCATATGCACCCGAAAGCGTTTTCCATAACATCCGAAATGCGCGGAGTTTCGCGATTTCTATAAAAAATTGGCTGCCAATGGCAAAGTTAAAGAGCAATTTACTAGCTGTTTTTTCCGGCGGCCAGCCAATCTCTTTCATCTTTTCTAGATAAAATACAGCAGTTGCCAAAGCAGTCCCCAATTCCTGAACCGCGTTCCCGCCGCCCGCATTGTATGGTTCCACATCAACCAAGATCGTTTTTATTTCAGGGTATTGTTCATCCAGTTCTTGAACAGCAGACAGCCAGCTATCTATTTCTTCTCCCTGCATATCGACTAATCGGCCTGCCTGAAGGTGGGAACTGATTATATCAGTGGCTACAGCCCCGTAAATCCCGCCCCCCTTATATTCCAAAAGCTTTCTGGCAATCAAAGGATAGTTTGATTTTGACAAAACAAATAAAGGTGCTTGATGTAAAGCAACAATGTCATTTAATGCTGTAAAACTGAGTTCTTCCATATTGTTTAATTGATCCGGATCAAAAGAAATCGTATCCTGTCCACGTTGACGCGCCAAACCGATTTGTTTTTTCAACTCATTCCAATCGGAATGAGCGATTCTTTGGGAGATGCGCCATCTTTGGCGCTCTGCGGCATGAAATCCCCGCACATAAGAACCTTCGCCCGGATATTGATCTACGCATACAGCATCTGCTTTGGTGTACAAGGGATTCAATGTAATGCCTTCATACGTTTTTTTGTAAAGATGGCCGATCGTATCTTTTTTAAGTGATTTTTTGGCCGCTTCCACCCATTCTTCCCGGCCGGCTTTTTGAAATCTCGTATTTCTTGCCTGTTCCGTATTCATGCAGCTCTTCCTTTCCCATGCCATCATTGATTACGCCAGAAAATCATGTTGTATACTATCTATATTAGTATAATTGACACAATCAGACAACTCGCTCATTTTGTTATATAACAGATTTTTGAAGCAATCACGTTATTGTTTGCAAAACATGATACTGTGGCTTGATAGATTTTATGATATGGGGAAGGATGCACGAATTCTTTAAAATGATTTCGCCTTTTCGAAAAGGCCTTCGACTTCAATTATGCTTCAGTCAACTTTTTCCGTTTTTAATGATGCTTTCCTATTGCCAGTTACGATCTTTTGATGAAAAAAACCCCAATCGCTGTAACCCAAATATATGAAAAGAATATGATCCATAAGTAAAAAATGGAAACCGATTCATTGCCTAAAAGGGTGAGAACTGCCACAGCTATAAATATAATAGTTAGGGCAATGTGTGACGCATATGAAAAAAACCGGAAAACATTGTGAATAACCCGTTCATCTGCTTCAGGAAGGTTATTTTTTTTGCTCCTTTGCTTCACCACTTGGATCACTGTTAAAATGATCGCTGCTATGAAACCACCTGTAAACACTTCATAAGGAAATTCTCCCTGAAAATAATAAAAAAGAAACGAGCTGAGAACAGCACCTGTAAATGTACAAACAATGATAAAAAATGGGGTCCACTTTTCTAACAACGCCCCCCATTTTTTCTATCTTTTACATTCATTCGTCATCCTCCTCCAAAATAAAGATTTCTTCAATGGGCATATTAAAATAGGCGATTATTTTTAACGCTAACCCTAAACTGGGATTATACTTGTTTTTTTCAATAGCATTTATTGTTTGACGTGTCACTTGTAAATCTTCCGCCATTTTCATTTGAGTGATGCCTTTTTTTTGGCGAATTTCTCGAATATGATTTATCACCCTCATGATCAATCCCCCATCGGAATGTAAAGTTATCTTTACATTCGCAATAGCAAAAAACCAAGTCAGTGTAAAGATACCTTTACATTCACTTGGTCTTTTCATGGGATTGCCGTACGCTTTACCGATACTTGCAAGCTTGAAGTTGTTCTCCATTATAGAATAGGGTCAACGGGAGTCTAAAATATCTCCATTTCCGTTTTGAATGGATTCCCCTGCTGCCGCTACAAAGCAATCACTTCCTGAAACTTTGCCAATTCAACAGGGTTTTGCTGAAATTCATCTTGCTTCCATACGGAACGCAAGTAAATCTCTAAAATGGCTTCTTGCCGCTCATCTCCTTGAGCACAGGATTCGAGGGCTATGACACTTTCAAAAAGAATAGCCATCCTTTCCGCCAATGCTTTGCAATAAAATGTTTGTAAATCGCTATTAAGCTCTCTTACCTGTTCAACTTTTTTTAATAAGTCTTCTATTTGTCTTTCCATTAACGGAATCCAAGTGGCTATTGGGTGGACGATTTTCTTTTTAATGTCCGACAACTTCCTTCTCATTTCTCCCGCAAATATTTGATCAGCCTCATATTTCATGATTAAACGCAACACTTCAAGTCCAAGGATGTTTGCAGTACCTTCCCAAACAGTCAACACCTGTGCGTCACGTAGCAGCCTCGGTGTTACGAAGTCTTCAATATACCCATTTCCACCGTGTATTTCAATGGCTTCATGTGCAAAGCGGATCGCCTGTTCAGCTGTTTCCTTTTTCATAATAGCCACATATAATCGGAATAATATTTTGTCTCTTTGCGAAGCCTGATCTTTTGTTTCCAGTCCCATCACGACATCCATACGCTTGATTACTTCAAAAATAGCCTGTAATTCTATCTCTTGCTTAGCAGTCATTTGACTTAGCGTACATTGGATCATAGGATATGAGGTTAAACGGTTGCCAAACGCCTCCCGCCTGTATGCATAATTTTTTGCTTCCCGCAACGCCCGGCGCATGATTCCGACAGACGCAACAGCGTTGGACACCCTCGAAAGATTCAAGGCTTCGATCATATAAGAAAACCCTTTATCTTCTTTCCCGACTAAATAGCCGATCGCTTTATTAAATTCCACCTCCCCCGAAGGGACTGCCCTTACCCCAAGCTTATCTTTTAAACGGCGGATTCTTAGCCGCCCTTGGGCTCTATTTTCTTCCCAAGGAATTAGGAACAGGCTTAATCCTTTCGTTCCGGCCGGCGTACCGTCCAATCGGCCTAATACCATCGCAATTCCGCACACACCGGCATTGCTTGCAAAATACTTTTCTCCGGTAATGAGATAAGAATCACCGGCTTTCACCGCTTTCAATTCGTTTGCGCCCACATCAGACCCACCTTGACGCTCTGTTAAAAAAGTCGCCCCTTCATACAACTCCACTTCGCCGGTTGAAATGACATGCGGTAAATAGGTTGATTTCAATGGTTCCGAAGCATAATGGTCGATCAAATATGCGGTGGCTTTTGTAAGAGTCACAGGGCAGGCCAAACCCGGTTCAGCTTGTGAAAGTAAGTATTTCAGCGCATAGGAATAGCCGTAATTTCCCTTTATTCCTAATTCCGGAATCTCTTTGTGGATATAGCCGACAACGCCGGTACGATACGTCTCTTCAACAGATTTTTTATATCCTTCATTCAGCCAAACCTTTGAAGCTTCATTTCCCATTTTGTCATAATTAATCAGTTTTGGCGCCCCATCCCGGTCGGAATGAATAGCCCGGATATCAATGCTTCCGGCACATAAAGCACCGTAATCTTCTAATTCCTTGTCTGCCCAATGAAAAAAATCAGGTGGCAGTAAACTCTTTAACAGCCTCTTTAAAATGGGATCTTCTTTGTAAAAATTTTCCATTAGCCCACCCCCATGGTGAATTATTGATTACAAGCTTTTTTCATACGTCTCCCGAAGTTGTTTCTTTAATAACTTGCCAGTAGCGTTTCTTGGTAGCGCTTCCAATAATTCATATCGTTTTGGAATTTTATAGTCGGCTATTTTTCCTTGTAAAAATTCCGTGCACTCAGCGGCTAAATCGGCAAAAGGTTCCTTGGCAACAATGAATGCCTTAACGGTTTCGCCCCAGTCTGGATTGGGTACCCCCACGACAGCGACATCAGCCACTTTCGGATGGATGATCAGTATTTTTTCTATTTCCTGCGGATATATATTGACACCGCCAGAAATAATGATATCTTTTTTACGGTCGATCACCCAATAAAAGCCGTCATCATCCTGCTTTGCCATATCACCTGTATAGAGCCATCCATCCTTTACAACCTCTCTCGTTTTTCCCTCATCTTCGTAGTACCCCTTCATAGTTCCTGCCCCGCGAAGAATGATTTCACCAACTTCACCTCGTTGAACATCTTTCCCCTGATCATCCACCAAACGGATTTCACAATGTAACGCAGCTCTTTTGCCAATGCTTCCCGACTTTCTCTTATGATCATCTAATCCTAAAATTGTCCCATTGGGCCCCGCCTCGGTCAGACCGTATACACAAGTGAAATTCTCCGTGCCAAATTGAGCTTGGACACGGGCTATCTCTTTCTCGGACAATGGTGCTCCGCCGTATACCCAATATTGCATCGATGAAAGATCATACTTATATATTTCTGGATGCCTTGAACTGGCAAGATATGCAATAGGTGCGCCAAAAAAATGCGTTGTCTGCTCACGCTGAACGGTTTCCAGCAATAATTCCGGTGTAAACGATGGAACGAGTACATGTGTGGCACCCACATACGTCCCCGCCATAAGAAATAAATGGAGCGGGGCTGAATGGCTTAACGGCATCATGTGAAGAATTCTGCTTTCTGGCTTTAAGCACATTTCCACACTGATAGTGACAGCAACCGTCAAGATGTTGCGATAAGTAAAAAGCACTCCTTTTGGTTCCCCGGTTGTTCCAGATGTATACAGTATGGATGCTTCATCATCTTCCGACAAACCGCATTCGATATCATCAGGTGACCCTTCGGCAATCAGCGAGTCCAAAGATAGCCAGCCACCAACCGTCTCACCTGTTTTTATGCATAAAAGGCCTGTTTCCTCCGGGAGCCCGCTTACCTGTTCAAAAAGCATATGATGTGTGATAAAAACACTCGCTTCGCAATGCCCCAATATATAATCGATTTCCCGGCGAACAAGCTTTGGATGAACGGGAACGGTAATCGCGCCAATTCGCTGGACAGCAAAATATGCATATAAAAACTCTTTCACGTTCGGCAAATGCAAGATGACTTTATCGCCCGGTTTAACCCCGATATTTCGCAAACTATGGGCGAGCTGATTCACCTGGCGGTTCCATTCCGAATATGTAATTCGTTCTTCAGGTGTTACGATCCCTTCGTGATTCGGATACTTTCCTGACATAACCGCCAGCAAATTGGGTATATTCATCTTACGCTGCACTCCAATTCTTTTAATTTTTTTTGAAACATCACAAGCAATTGCTCCATTTCCCCACGAATTTCTTCCAGCTCTGCTATTCGTTCATTCACCTCCATGATTTTTTCCTCGCCATACTCGATCGTTCGTTTCAACTGTTTTTTTCCAGTTCGATCTATTTGGAATAATTCAAGCATTTCGCGAATTTCATCCAGTTGAAAGCCATATTTTTTCCCGCGAAATATAAGCTGCAGGCGTATTTTCTCTCTTTTTGAAAAAATCCGCCGCCCGTTCTCCCTTCTTTTTGGTGCAAGCAAACCGATCTCTTCATAGTAACGTATCGTTCTGGTCGAAATATTAAATTGTTTGGCAAGCTCCGAAATAGAATATGTTTCCATATCCCCCACCTTTGCAAGAAATTCTAATAGTAACATTGTAGCATTGACGTTAACGTAAACATCAACCTATATTTTGTTTTTTCCGAAAAAATAAGCTCAATAGAAGAGGCTAGGACACAACTAAATCAGCTGATGAAAAAACGAACCATAAAGTGAAACTTCATTCAGTAGGCGTTTTCTTCCATCTGTATCTCCTACTGAATGTTAGTTGAACCAATCGGGCATTTAGGTGCCGTTTTCTCACACTTGGACCTTTTGTATTCACTTAAGATTTTGAAGTAGTGTATATGGCACCTTACATGCCGGATAAATGGTCCCTGTGTATAATGCGCAAGCTTTTAGCGTCCTCAACATATGTAGAATAGCTCGAGCTGAAGATCCCGCAGGAAAAGCGACCTTTGCTTTCCAAGGATGTTGAAGAGACCTGCGGAAAGCGAAATATGTTGACGTAGCGATAATAGGAATTTTTTTACACTATAAGAGAGTATAAAATGTTTATGATTTATAGTATAAGAAAAACGATGGCTTTCGCTAAAAGCTTGGCGACAAGCCAAGTTTTTCTCAACACAAATAAACCGAACAATTATAAATGAATTGTTCGGCTTTTGCTATTTCGTATTTGCTTATGTCCCAAACTCGAAAAATCTTTAATATACTGAAGTATTTTCTTTCGACATATTTTCCAAAATTTCCTTAACACGCTTTAAAAAACGGCCGCAAACGAGCCCGTCAAGAATCCGGTGATCCAGTGACAAACACATATTGACCATGTCACGGATAGCAATGGCATTGTTGCTTATGACAATCGGCCGCTTTACAATCGATTCAATCTGCAAGATCGCTGCCTGCGGATAATTAATGATCCCCATAGACTGGACAGAGCCGAATGACCCTGTATTATTCACTGTAAAAGTGCCGCCTTCCACATCTTCTTTTTGTAAGGCGCCGGTTCTCGCTTTGACAGCCAGCTCATGAATCTCTTTGGCAATTCCTTTAATTGATTGTTCGTCTGCATGTTTTATGACCGGGACAAATAACGAATCTTCACTTGCGACAGCAATGGAAAGATTGATGTCTTTTTTCTGGACGATTTTGTCTCCGGCCCACATGGAATTCATCATTGGAAACTCTTTTAACGCTTGGGCAACAGCTTTGACAAAAAACGCAAAATAAGTAAGGTTGAATCCTTCCTGGCGTTTAAAATCTTCTTTTATAGCGTCCCTGTACTTGACAAGATCTGTTACATCCGCCTCGATCATCATCCAGGCATGCGGAATTTCTTGCTTGCTGCGCACCATATTTGCGGCAATCGCCTTTCTAATGCCGGTAACAGGAATGTCAACATCCCCAGTGGAATGCGGTATTGCGGTTTTTTGCAAGAAAGGCTCTTTTGTCGCTTCTCCGCTTTTTGGAATGTTGCCGGAATCGATCAATCTTTGCAAGTCCTTGCGGGTAATCCTGCCGTCTCTACCGCTTCCTGTCACTTGGGACAAATCAATGTTATATTCCTGGGACATCCGGACAACTGCAGGAGAATAACGCGCTTTGGCTCTTTGCTTTTTCGGTTTCTTTTCGTCCGCAGTGTTTTGAGGAGAGGAAGTGTCTTGCTTGGCAACAGAAGGTGCACTTTCGGCCTCTGGCTTGTTTTTAGCGCCTCCACCTTCTGTTTCAATTGTGCATATAACTTCCCCGACAGCAAGTGTTTCATCTTCCTCGGCAATCAGTTCTTTAATCGTTCCTGTAAACGAAGAAGGGATTTCGGCATTCACTTTATCTGTCAATACTTCAGCAATCGGATCATATTTATTGACGTGATCCCCCGGTTTGACGAGCCATTTGCTGATTGTTCCTTCAGTGACGCTTTCACCCAACTGCGGCATTGTAATATTTTTCAAAGCCAAAATGAACCAGCTCCCTTTATGCTTGATTTTCGAGTCAAGCCCCAACCAATTTCCGCATCGGCATCATTACCGTCCGGATTTTGAATTTGTTTGACAATAAGCCCGGTGAAAAATGTGCAACATCCGCCGGAAGCTTAATAGTATTTCTCTGCTAAGTAGCGGCCCTCCCCCATTAAAAATGGTAGGGGCTACTATATTGAATACTTAAAAATCTGCAAGCTCCCGCATCGCTTTTTCGACTTTGTCAGGGTTGACCATAAAATACTTTTCCATTGTCGGCGCGTAAGGCATAGCTGGAACATCCGGGCCAGCAAGCCTCTTTATTGGAGCATCCAGATCAAAAAGACAATGCTCGGAGATAATTGCTGCCACTTCGCTCATGATGCTGCCTTCTTTATTATCTTCCGTTACAAGCAGAACTTTTCCCGTTTTGGATGCAGCATCAATAATGGCTTGCTTATCTAGCGGATAAACTGTTCGCAAATCCAAAATATGAGTTTCAATACCGTCTTGCACCAAACGTTCGGCAGCCTGAAGCGCAAAATGGACACATAATCCGTATGTGATGACCGTAATGTCATCTCCTTCACGTTTCACATCTGCTTTTCCGATAGGCACGATGTACTCCTCTTCCGGCACATGCCCTTTAATGAGCCTGTATGCCCGTTTATGTTCAAAAAACAGCACCGGATCCTCGTCGCGGATGGCTGCCTTCAACAAACCTTTCACATCATATGGGGTTGAAGGCATGACGATCTTCAAGCCAGGCTGATTCGCAAAAATGGCTTCCACCGATTGGGAATGATAAAGCGCGCCGTGCACTCCCCCTCCGTATGGAGCGCGAATGACAATCGGACAGTTCCAATCATTGTTCGATCTGTACCTGATACGGGCGGCTTCGGATATAATTTGATTGATGGCAGGCATAATAAAATCAGCGAACTGCATCTCCGCAACCGGCCTGTATCCGTACATGGCAGCACCGATCCCGACGCCGGCAATCGCTGATTCGGCAAGGGGCGTATCAATGACCCGTTCTTCTCCGAACTGCTCATACAACCCTTGGGTTGCTTTAAACACCCCGCCCTTTCTCCCGACATCTTCACCAAGCACGAATACTTTATCGTCCCGCTCCATCTCTTCTTTCAGCGCCATCGTAACTGCTTCAATATAAGAGATTACCGTCATAAAAGTTCCCCCTGCTCCCCTTCGTAATACACATACTTCAAGGCGTGTTCCGGGGCTGCATACGGAGCTTCTTCCGCATAATCCGTCGCCTCGTTCACCTGTTTCATGACCCGATCGTTGATTTCTTTTTCCATTTCATCTGTCATGACGCCACTTTCTTTTAAGTAAGCTCCAAACAAAATAATCGGGTCTTGGCTTTTCGCCTTTGCGACCTCGTCTGGAGACCGATAAAAGCGATCATCATCATCTGATGAATGTGCAGTAAGCCTGTTGCACATCGTTTCAATCAATGTCGGGCCTTCTCCTCTCATGCACCGTTCTCTCGCTTCCTTGATAACCTTGTACACTTCAAGAGGGTCATTGCCATCAACTGTGATTCCCGGCATGCCGTATCCAACTGCGCGATCCGATACTTTTTCACAAGCGAGCTGTTTTTCAACCGGAACTGAAATGGCATATTTGTTGTTTTCACACATGAAAATAACAGGGAGTTTATGAACCCCTGCGAAATTGGCTCCTTCATGGAAATCACCTTGGTTTGATGAGCCTTCTCCAAACGTAACAAAAGCAACAAGATCTTTTTTCTCCATACGCGCAGCAAGCGCCACGCCAACAGCGTGGGGAACTTGTGTTGTAACAGGCGACGATCCTGTCACGATCCTGTTTTTCTTTTGCCCAAAATGTCCGGGCATTTGCCGTCCTCCCGAATTGGGATCTTCCGCTTTGGCAAAAGCGGAAAGGAGTACTTCCTTTGGTGTCATGCCAAATGATAATACGGCGGCAAGATCCCGATAGTAAGGAAGTATGTAATCTTGCTGACGATCAAGCGCGAAAGCCGCCCCCACTTGAGCCGCTTCCTGGCCTTGGCATGAAATGACGAACGGAATCTTTCCGGAACGATTCAAGAGCCACATCCGCTCATCAATCCGCCGGGCGAGCACCATTACCTCATACATGTTCAATACTTCCTGATCACTTAATCCGAGTTCTTTATGACGATTTTTTGCCATTTATTTTCCCCCCCGTGTAATTTATGAATGGATAGCCTGTCCGTCAACAGCAAGGGCGGCTTCTCCGATCGCTTCGCTTAATGACGGGTGTGGATGGATGGAGTTTGCGACCTCCCATGGCGTTGCATCCAGGATTCGCGCAAGCCCGGCTTCCGATATCATATCCGTTGCATGAGGGCCAATGATATGTATTCCCAAAATATCATTCGTCTTTACGTCGGCGATTATTTTTACAAATCCGTCCGTGTCGCCATACACAAGTGCCTTTCCAATTGCTTTGAATGAAACATTTCCTGTTTTGACTTGATGTCCCAGCTCCTTGGCCTCTTCTTCCGTTAAGCCGACACTTGCTATTTCCGGATTGCTGTAAACACATCTCGGCACGTCTTTATATTGAATAGGTGATGGGTCTTGGCGCGTAATATGCTCGACAGCCTTTATTCCCTCATAAGAAGCCACATGAGCAAGCTGGAGCCCCCCAATCACATCTCCAATCGCATAAATATGCGATTCCTTCGTTTGGTAGTTTTTATTCACTTTAATAAATCCGTTGTCAAGCTCGATATCTGTATTTTGCAGACCGAGATTTTCCGTATTTGGCCGGCGTCCTACGGAAACGAGTATTTTTTCGGCCGCAAAAGTCTGCTCCTCTCCCTTGACAATGGCAGAAATGGCGATCGAACCATTCATTTTTTGTATTGTTTCAGGAAGGACCTTGGCATTGGCAACTACCTTGACCTTCTTTTTCTTTAAAATTCTTTGCATTTCTTTGGAAATATCACGATCCTCATTAGGCAAAATGCGGTCTGCATATTCCATAATGGTTACTCCCAACCCAAAATCCGATAGCATGGAAGCCCATTCGATTCCGAGCACTCCTCCGCCAATAATTAAAACAGACTTTGGAAGCTGCTTTAATTCCAGTGCTTCATCAGACGTTAAAACAGATGTACCGTCGATGTCCAGCCCCGGCAAAGATTTTGGTCGCGACCCGGAGGCAATGATGACATTTTTCGGAATAAGCATTTCATTTTCTTCACCACTGTCCATTTCCACTGAAACAGTGCCCGGCAGTGGAGAAAAAATGGAAGGGCCCAAAATTCTGCCGATACCATGATAAACATCAATTTTTCCCTTTTTCATTAAATGCTGCACACCTTTGTACAGCGTGGCGATAATACCATTTTTTCTTTCTTGCGCTTTTGCAAAATTCAAATGGACACTTTCAGCAGTTACGCCAAAGTCCTCACTTCGTTTAGCTGTTGCATATACTTCTGCGGTGCGAAGCAGCGCTTTACTCGGAATGCAACCTTTATGCAAACATGTGCCGCCGATCCGGTCTTTTTCCACAAGTGCCGTTTTGAGACCCAACTGTGAAGCGCGGATGGCAGCAACATATCCCCCTGTACCCCCGCCGATAATAACGAGGTCATACTCTTTTGCCATTTCTTACCTCCTCATACCCCATTTTCAGACATGACACTCATAACTTTTCCTAAAAAAACTTGTCTAAATCCGGTGATGGAGAATGTGCTTATCATTTAATAAAAACTGACTTCTGGAATTTTTTAGCTTTTCTATTCTTTCTTCTGCCATGCG
Organism: Siminovitchia sp. FSL W7-1587; assembly: GCF_037963795.1. Taxonomy (NCBI): domain Bacteria; kingdom Bacillati; phylum Bacillota; class Bacilli; order Caryophanales; family Bacillaceae; genus Siminovitchia; species Siminovitchia sp. FSL W7-1587. The sequence continues at coordinate 4,350,942 of NZ_CP150169.1, read as the reverse complement.
ATCAGCCGCCATATATGTAGGGATGTTATCCCGTTTTGAGATCATGATCACTTTCTCAACATTGTTGTATATCGTTTCCACCTTCTTTAACGCCCGCTCTTTATTATATCCGTAAAGTTCATCCGCCACATTAATGACCCCACCGGCGTTAATGACATAATCAGGGGCGTAAACGATCCCCTTTTCATGTATGATGTCGCCGTGCCTATTTTCTTTTAACTGATTGTTTGCGGAACCAGCAATGACTTTTACCTTTAATTGCGGGATTGTATCATCATTAATCACGGCTCCAAGGGCACAAGGAGAAAAAATGTCTGCCTCTACTCCATAGATATCACTCGGATCAGCAGTATTTGCGTCAAAAGCTTCTACTGCGCGATTTACAGCCTCCTTATTAATATCCGTCACAACAAGACGGGCACCTTCTTCGTGCAAGTAACGGCATAGCTCAAAGGCAACATTGCCGACACCTTGGACAGCCACTGTTCGGCCCTCTAACGAATCTGTTCCAAATGCCTCTTTGGCAGCTGCTTTCATTCCGACATAGCAGCCATAGGCGGTGACCGGGGACGGATTTCCGGACGAACCGAATGCCGGAGAAATTCCGGTAACAAAATTCGTTTCTTCATGGATGAGATCCATATCTTGGACAGATGTTCCAACGTCTTCTGCCGTGATATAGCGCCCGTTTAATCCTTGTATGTATCGCCCAAAAGCCCTGAACATCTCTTCATTTTTGTCTTTTTTCGGATCACCCATGATCACAGCTTTTCCGCCACCCAAGCTTAAGCCGGCTGCTGCATTTTTATAAGTCATTCCCCTTGCGAGCCGCAATGCATCCTGAATGGCCGCTTCTTCACTATCGTATGTCCACATTCTTGTGCCGCCAAGGGCGGGACCCAAAGTAGTGTCATGAATAGCTATAATGGCCTTTAACCCAGACTGCTCATCATGGCAAAATACCAATTGTTCATAGTCATGCTCTGCCAGGTTTTGAAATATGTTCACCGGACAACCCCCCACTTTCTTATTTATGAAGTTGCTTATTGAAGCCGTCTGCCGACTGTACTGGAAATATGAATGAGACTTATCATCATTGATTGTAACGAAAAGCTCGGTGCTTGACAAATGTTACCGATAGGATATGATTTTTTTGAAGTATTTTTTCAAGGAGATGTATATGGCACGAATTATTGCACTTATTATATTATTGCTCCCAGGGATTTTGGCTGGCTATGGCATCAAATTGATGAGGGATATGCTGTTCGGAATTTTACAGTCTCCTTTTCCGAGTTTGGGGATTCAATTTCTTGCCGGGCTTGTTTTTTTTATTGTCGGCTTAGGTTTTATAGGAGGTTTTATTTTACATCGGGACCGAAAAAGAAATAAGGTACAGGAACGCTTCAAAAAAAGATAACCTATACAGCTGGCAACTTTACCTAATAAAAGATCTGCAGTATATGCAGACCTTTTATGGGTATTGATTCCTGATTCGATATGCCTTTTTCGGATAATCTGTTATAATGGCCGAACAATTGATGGCAAATAGCTTTCTCATATCTTTTTCTTTATTGACCGTGTAAGGCCGAACCGCAATCCCGCAATCCATGGCTGCCTCTATGTCTTCAGGGGAAATGCATTTGAAATTTGGATGAATGCCGCTTGCCTGGAGCGTCCGGGCATAATCCCACGGTCGAAAAAGAACTTCTTTATACAGCGGAGCCGTTTGGATATCAGGCGCCAATTGGATACAATGAACGAGTGAATTGTGGTTAAAGGAAGAAATGATGACCCGCCCTTCCAAGCAAAATTCCCTGATAAGACTAATCACCTTTTCTTCCAAACCTTTATAAGCCTTTACGTTATTTTTCAACTCCACATTGCATATAAGGCCATTCCCTTCCAGCCATTCAAACACTTCCCGCAAAGAAGGAATGCGTGCGGCTTTTTTAAAAAAATGGGTAGAATGAAAATTCGCTTTTAATTTCCGGAGCTGTTCAAAAGTAAAATCTTTTACATAGCCACTGCCATTTGTCGTTCTGTCGACAGTTAGATCATGTATGACGACAATTTCTCCATCCGCCGCCAGTTGGACATCCAATTCAATCCCGTCTGCTCCCGCCTTTTCCGCGGCAATAAAAGCTTCCATCGTATTTTCCGGGTGAGTGCCCGCAGATCCTCGATGTGCTAGTATGTATGTCATCTGCTTACCACCTCAAAGGGTCTACACCCTAATGATTTTTTAAAATGTTATAAAGAAGAAATAATTATGACGCCTTATGTTCAAGCCTTAGCTTGTCGGCAACCATCGCGATAAATTCACTATTGGTAGGCTTGGCTTTGGACATGCTGATCGTATAGCCAAACAGGGATGAAATGGCATCAATATTCCCGCGGCTCCATGCCACTTCAATTGCATGGCGAATCGCTCTTTCAACACGGCTTGCTGTCGTATTGTATTTTTTGGCGATATCTGGATAAAGCACTTTTGTAATGGCCCCAAGCAATTCAATATCATGATATACCATTGATATTGCTTCCCTTAAATACAAATAGCCTTTGATATGGGCGGGAACACCGATTTCATGAATAACGGATGTAATGCTTGCTTCAAGGTTTTTCGCTTTATCCTCGCCTTGCTTCTTTGTGTGGGTGGTGGCGGATTTTACGGCTCGTGTGCCTTTCCCGCTCACATTGCGTATATGGTTCACCAGATATTCCATATCAAACGGTTTTAAAATGAAGTAAGATGCACCGAGTTCCACTGCTTTTGTTGTTACATCTTCCTGCCCAAATGCCGTCAACATAATAACATTCGGAAACGGAATTGTTTCAGACTCCCTAATTCTTTCCAATACGCCAAGACCATCCAAATGAGGCATAATAATATCCAAAATCAACACATCGACATCAACTTTCTCCAGCAAGTTCAGGCATTCTTGCCCATTATGCGCAGTTCCGACAATCTCGATGTCACTTTGGGTGGACATGTACTCCACAAGCAAAGAAATTAATTCGCGGTTATCATCTACAAGTGCGACTTTTATTTTCTTCAATTTTAGTTCCTCCCTAAGTCTCAAACGGATTTATTTATAAATTTATTCTAACAGACAATTACGCCAAGAAAAGGTAAAATCCTTTTTATATTTCAAAAATAAGAGAAAAAGACAAAGAAAGCTGATATTTGCTATTTTCTTCCACCTATTTCGTCATAAACCAACATTATTTGCATAAAAAACAGGGCTGTCCAGAAAGTCAGTGAAAACTGATTTTCTGTGATAGCCCTTTTACATACAAAAAAATGGGGGCTATGCATATGCCCCCTTAACCAGCTTTTTCCATTTTTTCTTGACCTTCTTCATAAATGTTAATGCCCGCTTCATGCAGCATCCATTCAATATGGACACCATAGCCGGAAGTCGGATCATTTACAAATACATGAGTTACTGCGCCGATCAGCTTGTTGTTTTGGATGATCGGACTCCCGCTCATCCCCTGAACGATTCCACCTGTTTTATTCAGCAGATCTTTATCTGTTACTTTAATGACCATTCCCTTTGTTGCCGGGAATTTTTGTGGAATCGTACTGACAATTTCAATGTCGTACGCTTTTACTTCATTCCCGTCTGTAACAGTTAAAATCTTGGCCGGTCCTTCCTGTACTTGATGGGCCAGCCCAATGGAGAGCGGCGTGTCCATGACGCCGTTTTTAATGTCTTTTTTTAGCGTTCCAAATATGCCGAACGGACTGTTTAAGGTGATGTTTCCAATGATTTCTTTATTGCCGGAAAAACGAGCCAGTTTTTCTCCGGGATCTCCATGTTTTCCTTTTTCAATGGAAGTTACCGTTGATTCAACAATTTGACCGTCTTCTACAATAATGGGCTTTTTCGTGTCCATATCCGATATAACATGGCCGAGGGCACCGTATTTTTTCGAATTTGGATCATAAAAAGTCATTGTTCCAATGCCTGCAGCGGAGTCTCTGATATACAAACCCAATTTAAAGACCTGTTCCTTTTCGTCTTTTATCGGGACAAGTTTTGTCTCAAATTGTTCCTGTTCTCGGCGAATCGTCATATTAAGCGGCTTTCCATTCTCGCCGGCATTTTCCACATAACGGGCCACTTCGTTCATGCTTTTAATTTTGTTTCCGTCAATCGCAGTGATCATATCGCCTACCTTGATGCCGGCCTCTTCCCCAGGAGAAAATTTCCCGTCATTGTTGGTGACAAGGTGATGTCCGACAACGAGGACACCCAGCGTATTCATTTTGACGCCAATGGACTGCCCGCCCGGGAGTACTTTGAACTGTTTCAATACATTCACGTTTACCTTTTTCATGGGCAAACCCGCAAGCTGAAGGATCATTTCATCTTTTCCGCTGTTTTCCCCTTTTAGGGATACAGCCTCATCTTGATCCTCAAGCGTAAACGTGTCTACCGCATCAGCTGAAGCTGCAACAGCACCCGACTTTGGAAATGCCTGCTTATCCCCTTCGAACATCGTGATACTTAGAGGTATGTGAACATATTGTTGAAACGGCTTGGAAAAGCCAATCATGATTAGAGATACAAGGAGAATTACACCTGTTATTTTTCTTAAGCGCTCTTTCATCAGTTTCTTTTTCACTCTCCTCGCCTTCTAGTCCACAGTTATAATGTGACCTCCAGAACGTGCATTTATAACTGGGGGCGAGAAAAAAAGATGTCCAATGAAGGATAGCTTTTCATTTTTTTTAAGGCTTTTTTATGGTATAGGCAGATTGAAGCAATTCTTTGGCATGCCTTTTTGTAATGTCAGTTATCTCGGTTCCAGAAATCATGCGGCCAATTTCTTTTATTTTTTCTTTTTCAGTCAAGTTTTTAATCGTTGTTCGTGTTCTTTTATGAATGATCTCTTTGGCAATAAGCATATGATGATCCGCCATTGCAGCAACTTGCGGTAAATGGGAAATACAAAGGACTTGGGAATTAACGGATATTTTGTACATTTTCTCTGCCATTGCTTGCGCGACCCGGCCACTTACACCCGTATCCACTTCATCGAATATGACGGAAGTGACTCTTGTCGAAAATATCGTCTTGAGCGCCAGCATAATGCGCGACAGTTCTCCACCGGAAGCGACTTTGGACAAAGGCTTTAACGGCTCTCCGGGGTTGGTTGAAATGTAAAATTGAATGTTGTCCAACCCGTTTCCACTTGGGAGCTGTTCGTTAAAAGTAACCTCAAAAACGGTCTTGTCCATGTACAGTTCTTTTAATTCTCGATGAATGGCATTTGTTAATTTGTTTGCCCATTTTTTCCGGATTTTAGTCAAATGATTGCCTATATCCATCAGTTGTTTTTTCAACTTGTCCAGCTGCTTTTGTAACTCTTCGAGGCGGCTTTCCTTATTGAGAATCGATTCGGCTTCTTCCTTAATCTTCTCATAATAATCCAAAATTTGTTCTACTGTATAACCGTATTTCCTTTTTAACTGGTTGATTTCATTCAAGCGCGACTCAATTTCATTTAATCGCATTGGATCGTATTCAAGCATATCAAGCTCAGTTCTAATGGTTAAAACAGCATCTTCCAACATATAATAACTGTTCGACACTGACTCTTTGATGGATTGGTATTTGCTGTCAACTTCAGCCGCTGTTTCCAGCATGCTCATAGCACGGCCTATAGAGTCAAGGCCGCGTTGATCTCCCTGAAGCTGTTCGTATCCGTCTTTTAAAGAGCCAAACAATTTTTCGAAATTAACGAGCCGCTTTCTTTCTTCTTCAAGCAGGTCATCTTCATTCATTTTAAGGTTTGCCTTTTCAATTTCCCGCATTTGAAATTGCAGTAAATCGAGACGATGGGCCATTTGCTGCTCCGTTTTGCTTAGCTCTTTGATTTTATTTTGTACTTCCAAGTATTTTTCATAAACATTTGTGTAACGCTCCCGGGCAGGAACGATTTCTTTTTTTCCATATTGATCCAAAAGCAATACATGTAAGGCATCATTCATTAATTCCTGATGCTCATGCTGTCCATGGATATCGATGAGCGAGCTGCCGATCTCACGCATTGTAGCGATCGTGACGAGCTTTCCATTCACCCGGCAAACGCTTTTACCGGTGTTTGAAATCTCCCGGCGCAAAACGACCATTCCTTCTTCTACATCAATTCCATATTCAGACGCTTTTTTAATACAGGAATGTTCATCATGTATAAAAAACAAGCCTTCTATTTCCGCTTTTTTTTCACCATGCCGCACAAACTCCGCTGATCCCCGCCCGCCAACCAATAAATGGACCGCATCAATAATAATCGATTTTCCTGCCCCCGTTTCTCCGGTTAAGACAGTTAACCCTTCCGAAAAAGAAATCGATATTTTATCAATGATGGCAAAGTTTCTAATCGACAATTCCTGTAACAAAGAATTCCTCCCCTTAAAGCATGTTGATAAACTTTTCATTGATTGTCTCGGCATATTCGGGTGTCCTGCAAATAATCAAACATGTGTCATCTCCGCAAATCGTCCCCATTATTTCTTCCCAATCAAGGTTATCGATCAGTGCGCCGACGGCCTGGGCATTACCCGGAAGTGTTTTTAATACTATAAAGTTTTCTGTATAATCTATTCCGATAAAAGACTCCGTCAAAGACCGCTTTAATTTCTGCAACGGATTAAACCGCTGATCGGCTGGAAGACTGTATTTATACCGGCCGTCCGGAAGGGGAACTTTCACCAGATGCAACTCTTTTATATCCCTTGATACGGTTGCCTGCGTAACATTAAAGCCTTGATTTTTCAAGTAATCGACAAGCTCGTCCTGCGTTTCAATTTCCTTTTTTCCGATCACTTCCCGGATTTTTAAATGGCGCCGTGCCTTGCTCATATTTTCCACCTCTTACCTTTACATGAAATCGCATTTTTATGCTATCCATCATTATTTAGTATTATAATTTTTCATTGAAAAAAGGGCAATCTATAACAGATTGCCCAATCATTGTGGCTTGTTCAATTGACTATGCGCCTGTTGTACAATATCCGCCGCTTCCTCGCTGGTATCGTCACTTCCTGTCTCCTTTTCACCTTCATATCGTAAATGAATGAGAAACTCAATGTTTCCTTCACCGCCGGTAATAGGAGAAAAAGCAAGGTTTTTGACATCGTAGCCTTCGGATATGGCAAACTCTTTTATTTTTATAATGACCTCTTCATGGATTTTCGCGTCTCGTATAATGCCTTTTTTACCAACCTGGTCTTTGCCTGCTTCAAACTGAGGCTTGATCAATGCGATGACATCGCTTTTGGGGACAAGTATGTTTTTTAAAACAGGCAAGATTAAGGTTAATGATATAAAAGAGACATCTATCACTGCCATTTCAGGCTTGATGGGAAATGCATCAGGCGTTACATAGCGAAAATTTGTCCTTTCCATTACAACAACACGTTCATCCTGTCTTAACTTCCACGCCAACTGATTATAACCCACATCCAAGGCATAAGACAGTCTTGCCCCGTGTTGAAGCGCACAATCCGTAAAGCCGCCCGTCGAAGCGCCAATATCCAGCAAAACTTTATCTTTCAAATTCAATTGAAACTGCTGTATAGCTTTTTCTAACTTTAAGCCGCCTCGGCTCACATAAGGAATGACATTCCCCTTAACAGTGAGGGGAATGTCAATCTCGACCTTTTCACCGGGTTTGTCCAGCCTCGTTTCGTTTGTAAATACAATTCCCGCCATAATCGCTCTTTTCGCTTTTTCCCTTGTTTCAATCAAGCCTCTTTCTACCAAGAGCAAATCAAGCCTTGTCTTCTTCACTTTCATGTCTTACGCCCTTTTTTGTTTTTTTGGCATGAGCGCCTTTATTTTCATGACAATATTTTCAGGTGTCATCCCGATTTCTTTTAGCAGTTCCTTCACATTGCCATGCTCTACAAAGCGGTCGGGCACGCCAATTCTGTCAATAAAAGCATGGCGGTATTCGTGTTCACTCGCAAACTCAAGCACCGCACTGCCAAATCCACCCTGTAATACGGCTTCCTCAATCGTCAATATCGGCATATTTCTCCGTAACAGGCCATGCAAAAGTTGTTCATCAAGCGGTTTGATAAAACGGGCGTTGACGACCTGAACGGAAATGCCTTGTTTTTCAAGCCTGTTTGCGGCGTCAAGGGCCAACGGGATGGTCGTGCCGAATGTCAGAATCGCTGCGTCTGTTCCCTGTTTTAATACTTCCCACGAACCGATTGGTATTTGTTTCAATTCAGAGTCCATTGAGACGCCATATCCGTTCCCCCGGGGAAAACGGAGAGCGATCGGCCCATCATCATATTGAATGGCTGTATTGACCATATGCTGGCCTTCATTTTCGTCTTTTGGCATCATAATGACCATGTTCGGCAGATGCCTTAAAAAAGCGATATCGAATACGCCCTGGTGTGTTTCTCCATCTGCCCCCACCAGACCGGCCCTGTCGATCCCGATAAAAACATTCAGATTTTGCCTGCTGATATCATGAAGGACCTGATCATACGCTCTTTGCAAGAAGGTAGAGTAGATCGCCAAGTACGGCTTCATTTTTTGCGTTGCCAGACCGGCAGCCATTGTTGTCGCATGCTGCTCGGCAATTCCCACATCAAACATTCGATCGGGGAATTCCTCCGCAAAACCTTCCAGCTTGGATCCGACCGGCATCGCCGGGGTAATGGCTACAATACGCTCGTCCTTGCGGGCAAGCTTTCTGACGGTTTCACTTACCAATGAGCTCCACGATGGCGGAGCATTGACTGGCTTGATTAAGTCTCCCGTATCTATTTTATATTGGCCCGTTCCGTGCCAAGTTCCGATTCTGTCATGTTCAGCGGGTTCGTACCCTTTCCCTTTTTTTGTAATCACATGCAATAAAACGGGACCCTTTGTTTTCTTGGCATATGAAATGTTTTCAAACAATGAGTCGAAGTCATGACCATCAACGGGTCCGAGATAAGTGAACCCGAGTTCTTCAAAAAACACACCTGAAACAAGCATATATTTCAGACTATCTTTTACCTTTTCCGCTGTTGCCGCCAATTTTCCGCCAACAGCCGGAATCTTTTTCAACAGGTAATCGAGTTCTTCTTTTGCCCAATGGTACTTCCCTGCCGTCCTTAGCCTTCCGAGCACGTTATGCAATGCGCCGACATTGGGGGCAATGGACATCTCGTTATCATTGAGAACAACAATCATATCCTTTTGTTCATGGCCGATATGGTTTAAAGCTTCCAAGGCCATACCGCCAGTTAGAGCCCCGTCGCCAATGACGGGAACCACAAAATTATTTGCCTTTTTGACATCGCGTGCAATGGCCATGCCCATCGCCGCCGACAAAGATGTTGAACTGTGTCCTGTTTCCCAAACATCGTGTTCGCTTTCGGACATTTTAGGAAAGCCGCACAACCCTTTATATTGGCGGAGAGTGTCAAATTGGCACGCTCTCCCCGTTAAAATCTTGTGTACATATGATTGGTGCCCGACATCCCAAATAATTTTATCTTTGGGGCTGTCAAAACATTTATGAAGGGCAATCGTCAGCTCTACTACACCTAAATTGGGACCGATATGGCCCCCTGTCCTGGATAATGTTTCTATCAGGAAACGCCGGATTTCTTCGCTAAGTTCATCTAGCTGCCATATATCAAGTTCCTTTAGAAAAGAGGGATCTTTAATTGACATGAGATCCAAACGGATCACTCACTTTCATTTCTTGGATTTTTGCTTCGGCCTTTTCTTCTTATGATCTTTGATGATTGTCAGATGGAATCTATCTTCAAGGAACTGCAAAATTTTACCCACATGGAGAATAATATCACGCGAGTATGTAATCGCAAAGGATTTTCCTAACGCCTTTCCGCCAACGGTTATAGCGGCAATAAAACTCGCTAATCCCACATTGATTGCGTATTCAACCGATGTAGCCTGAAGATGAATGGACTGGGCAATTTGAATAACGACAAGGGCAGATGCTGTTCCGCTTATAATGCCGGAAATATCTCCAATGACGTCATTGCAAAAGCTTGCCACCCTGTCCGCGTTTCTTACAATTAAAATGGAATGCTTTGCCCCGTGCACCTTTCTTGCCGCCATTGAATGAAAGGGCGTTTCATTGGCAGCAGCCGCTGCAATCCCTATCATGTCAAAAAGGATTCCTATGCATACAATTACAAGAACAACAAGAAGGCCCAAAGTCCAAGGCACTCCGATCAAAATGCCGTTTGAAGCAATTGAAAAAATAGCCGCTAACACAAAAGTGATAACGGCAATGCTTATACTCCATTTTATAGAATTTTTTATCAGATGATTCATAATATGTTTGTCATTCACCGTTTATAGGAATTAGTTTGGATGGTTATCATAAGAGTAAAGTTTACGGCTTAGGTCCAGTAGGTTTTCCCAAGCAGGTACCGCATGTCGCCATGGCGGCGGTTTCCCTTTAAGCCCGCTTTGACAGTGTCGCCAGCTGTCAGACTGGATTGCCACTCAGTCCGCACTGTAATCCCCTTATCATATCCTTTGGAACAGTCTAGGAGATTTCCTCAACAACCTTTAACCAAGTTCTTAGCCTCTTTTGCAAAGCTGATTTCATATGGACGGAAGAAAACGGGACGATGGCCAACCGTTCCGTATTCTTATAACCATAATCCCCTCAAACTTCACGCAAGGCAGGCTACGCTGCTAGTGATGCCCCACATCACATTGCAGGTCTATACTCCGCTTTTTCTCACATATAGTGACTGCGGAGCCTCCGCGGCAAAGGGTCCACGCCCACATGCCTTTGTGGATCGCCCTTAAACCTTTACTCCCAGCTCCAACCCAAGGCTGGGCGCCTCAAGCCGAAACAAGGAACTTCATCGATGTGCCCTTTAGTGAATTTTTAGGCTCACCTTCAGAACCGGTAGGATGACTAGAATACTGCACCATCCGATAATCTTAAGAAATTATAACATAATCGCTTTTTCATATCAAATGATCCAACTGATTTCTAATAAGTGCGAACCGCAATCAAGTCAGTCATTTGTTCGAGCAAGCCAGTCGACAGCTTCGTCTCCCTTAACGCCGCTTTCGCTTCATGAATATGGTACTGAAGCTGCTTTTTGGCTCCTTCCATCGTAAGTAAAGAAGGATAAGTGCTTTTTTGTCTGCCGGTGTCACTTCCCACCGGTTTCCCCAATACGTCTTCATCGCCTTCAACATCCAAAATATCATCACTTATTTGAAATCCTAGGCCAAGATGATATGAAAATTGTTGGAATGATCTGATTTGATCTTCCACGGCCCCGCCGATTGTGGCCCCGGCCAAAATGGCGAACGATAATAATTTTCCTGTTTTACGGTGGTGGATATTTTCAAGTTCATTTATTGTCAGGGATTTGTTTTCACCTTCCATATCAGCCACTTGGCCGCCTACCATTCCCTCGGGACCTGCGCATTGGGCCAGTAAGTGAATCATGCTGACCCGTGTGGCAGGATTTAAAGAAGTATCAGCGGCGATCAATTCAAAAGCATATGTAAGCAAACCGTCTCCGGCCAAAATGGCCATCGCCTCTCCATACACTTTATGATTGGTTGGCAACCCTCTCCTTAAATCATCGTTATCCATGCTTGGAAGGTCGTCATGAATTAAAGAGTAGGTATGAATCATTTCCAGGGCCAAGGCGGCGGGAAGCCCAAGTATCGGATCTTTGCCAAATGACTTAATGACAGCAAATAATAAAAGGGGCCTGATTCTTTTTCCCCCGGCTTTTAAAGAGTACGACATCGCGTCCTTCAGTTTGGGAGGAGCTTCAAGTTCCGAGATTTTCAATAACAACTGTTCGTTTAATAATTCCTTGTGCGTGTCCATAAATTGGTTCAAATCTGTGGTCAATCTTGCTCCTCCTCATGAATGTGAAACTCTTTTTCGCCTTCTTCCGTCAACACTTTCGTCAATTTTTCTTCCGCGAATTTTAATTTGTCATGGCATATTTTAGATAATGCCATCCCTTTTTGATACATTTCGAGAGCTTCTTCAAGGGGAATATCCCCTTCTTCCAATCGGACGATAATAGCCTCCAGCTCTTCGAGAGCTTGTTCAAACGTCAGTTTCTCACTCATTCTTTTGCCCCCTTTTCCTTCTCATTTATCGTACAAAACAGCTTGCCATCCACAAGCTGGATCGCCAAGTTGTCCCCCTTTTCCGATTGGTGGATGCTTTTGAGCAGCTTCCCTTCCTCTGTATAAGCTATATTAAACCCTCTTCTCAATATATTTAACGGGTTTAAAGCTGCCAATGTGGCCACTTTTCCAGAAAACTCACCAGCTTTGGATTTAAAAACAGCTTTGGATTCCAATGCAAGCCTTCGTTCGGCCCGCAAAATTCTTTCCTTTCCAGACTTCACGATTGACAGTGGATGATACCTGGAAAGTCCATTGCTTAGATCTTCGTAACGATGCTTTTTTTTGAGGAGAATATGGTTTTGGGCATGATGTAGCTTCTCTGTCAATCTGTCCAAATGAAGCCATTTTTGTTCATATATTCTTTCGGGATTTCTAAACAAATATGATTGTTCCAAATAATTCAGCTTGCTTTTTCCTGTTTTAACAATTGCCGACATGCTTTGGTATAGCCTTGTTTTGCGCTGCATTAACTGATCCAGCAAATCATTTATGTGAGGGACAGCGAGTTCTGCGGCCGCTGTCGGAGTAGCCGCCCTTACATCGGCCGCAAAATCTGCGATGGTAAAGTCCGTTTCATGGCCTACTGCTGAAATGATGGGAATATGCGAGGCCGCGATTTCCCTAGCCACAATTTCTTCATTGAAAGCCCACAATTCCTCTATAGAGCCTCCGCCACGTCCGACAATAAGTACATCGGCAATATTTTTATCATTTGCTTTTCTAATGGCGTGAGCAATGGAGCCCGAGGCATTTACGCCTTGGACCATTGCCGGAATCACGATGATTTTTCCGATTGGGTAGCGGCGTTTCAAAGTTGTGATAATATCTCTGATTGCGGCTCCAGTTGGAGATGTAATGACCCCGATCGTCTCGGGAAAAGCGGGAAGTGTTTTTTTCTTCTCCTCATGAAACAGTCCTTCTTTTTCAAGCTTTTCTTTTAATTGTTCATAAGCAAGATATAGTTCCCCTATTCCGTCCGGCTGCATTTCAGCTACATACATTTGATACTGCCCACTCATTTCATAGACAGTAACGCTCCCTTTGACAAGGACATGCATGCCGTTTTCCGGTGTGAATTTCAAGCTGGAAGCAAATCTGGAAAACATGACGGCATTAATGCGGGCGTGCTCATCTTTTAACGTAAAATACATATGACCGCTCGAATGCCTTTTAAAATTGGATATTTCTCCCTTGACGAGAATGTCCTTAAGATGTGGATCGGCATCAAACTTGCGCTTTATATATTTCGTTAGAGCTTTAATCGTTAAATATGTTGGTTTTCCCATTTTTTCTACCCCTATTTCAGCAAAAAAGCTGTCCTTATGAATGTGACAGCTTTCCGTGCAATCCATATGTTCATTTTACAATGTCTGCTTGTTGATTGCTAACGATTTAAAGTCCTTTTTGCTGATTTAACGGTATTGTACATCAACATGGTAATCGTCATCGGTCCAACGCCTCCGGGTACGGGTGTAATGAAAGCGGCTTTTTCTTTTACATCGTCAAAATCGACATCACCACATAGCTTGCCATTTTCATCCCTGTTAATCCCGACATCAATAACAACAGCTCCTTCTTTGATATAATCCGCTGTGATCATTTTAGGCTTCCCGACCGCGGCGACGAGAATATCGGCTTGATTTGTCAATGATTTCATATCTGCCGTTCTGGAATGGCAGTAAGTCACGGTGGCATTTTCCCGGAGTAAAAGCTGTCCCATCGGTTTTCCGACAATATTGCTCCGGCCGATAATGACAGCATGTTTGCCTTCCGGATCAATTCCCGTGTGCTTTAACATTTCCATTACCCCAAACGGTGTACAAGGCAGGAAAGTGTCCTGGCCAGTCATCATTCTGCCAATATTTATGGGGTGAAATCCATCGACATCTTTTTCCGGTGAAATTTTTTCGATTACCTTCATTTCTGAAATATAAGATGGGAGCGGCAGTTGTACCAAAATGCCGTGAATCGCATCATTTTCGTTCAGTTTTGTAATTTCAGCCAACAATGTTTCTTCAGGTGTATCAGAAGGCAATTCGATTAAGAGGGACTCCATGCCAATTTCTCGACAGCTTTTTTGCTTGGATTTGACATATGTTTTGGATGCAGGGTCATCCCCCACTAAAATGACTGCCAACCCTGGCTTTACGCCCTTTTCGATAAGGGCTGCCACTTCTTCTTCCAATTCGCTCCTTATTTTCTTCGATATGTCTTTTCCATTTATTGTCTTATTATTCATGTTGATTCCTCCCGCCCCAGTTTCTCTCCTTTTATTTTTGATAAAATTCCATTAATAAATTGCCCCGATTTTTCATCCCCAAATTTTTTCGCCACTTCAACGGCCTCATTAATCGCTACATTTGGAGGAACATTAGAGTACTTCAGTTCGTACGTTCCGATCCTGAGAATGTTTAAATCCACCTTTGCCAGCCTCTCAATCGACCAGCGTTCCAAGTGTCTGCTGATTTCTTTATCGATGTTCCCGATGTTTTTAACGGTACCAAATATAAGCTCCTCTAAAAATGCATCTGAGGGACTTTCATCAAGAACATGATTTAATGCTTCCTTTGTATCGGCACCGCTCATGTCGATCTGAAAGAGTGCCTGCAGCGCCTTTTCACGCGCCAATCTTCTTTTCATCTTTTTCTAAAACTCCTTTTTCAACGAATGGCCATTTTATTTATTTTTATTTTACCACAACGGGCGAAAATCAAGCCGTCTTCCATGAGAAAAAGCACAAGCTTTTCGTTTAACAACGTAAAGCTGGGACACGCCACGAAACTTCTAATAGCGGCTGTTTTTCCTGTTTTTTGCCCGCTGGTTGCTAGCTGAGCCAATCGGGCGCTTGGAAGTTGGAGCCCGATTCCTTTTCTCGTTTTACCTCGATGCCTTGAAAGGAGGCCGCCTTACTGCCAATTAAAGCGGGATAAGGCAAAATTTCTAGCAGCGGGTGATCGCTGAGTTAAAGCGGGGACGAACGAGCCAAAATAGTCTGTATTTGCTCTTCAAAATAAGCTTTGTGGGACTTTTGCGCCAAGCTGAACAAAGCTTCTACGAAAAAAAGCGATGTCGCAGGAACTTTTTTATTGCTTATCGTCATGCTCTGAACTTACTTCCTCTTAAAAGAAAACCACGCAAAAAAAGCGGGGGCTTTTTCGCGGAGAGAAGACGAAACGCTGACAATGGTTTAACGCCCATTTTCGTAGGCATAGTCATACAACAGAGGAGCTTTCCTTTTTTGTTAAAAAAGCTTGTGTTAAGGAAACCGTTGCTCGCTGTAATTGTACACGGGTAATGAATATGTTCATTGCGGCAATAAACAATGCATATTTCCTGTAAAAAATGCGACGTTTTTCAAAAGTGATGTCAGACAAAACCGAGCATTAGCCTCGTGAAAATATCGAATTATTTTTTCTATTTCCCAACAACGAAAAAGCCAAAGGGATTTCACCTCTGGCTCTTTTTATTGGTTTTGATAATCTTGTTCCGGCTCTTGTTTAGGATTGTCAAATGTCACTCCAACGATGTGAATGTTCACTTCTTCGACTTCCAGAGCAGTCATGTTCAAAAGTGCCTGCCTAATATTATCTTGAACCTTTTGAGCTACTGTCGGGATGGAAACGCCAAATTTCATCAAGCAATACACATCGACCTTTATGCCATCTTCGGCCAGTTCAACACGAATGCCTTTTCCGTGGTTTTTCTTGCCAAGTCGTTCCACTACACCAGTCGCAAAGCTGCCGCGCATTTGGGCGACCCCTTCTACTTCAGAAGCCGCAATCCCGGCAATTACCTCTATTACTTCAGGGGCAATTTCGATTTTTCCGTGAGCCTGATCATCGTCCTGATTCATTTCCAACATATTTACGTTTTCTTCCACTTGTAACACCTCCGTTTATTTTTCATTCATGATCGGATGCAGATCAAGAAACTTCGTATTGAAGTCACCGCTCACAAACGCTTCGTTTTCCAAAAGCTTTAAATGGAACGGAATGGTCGTATGAACACCTTCAATGACAAACTCTTCCAACGCCCTTTTCATTCTCGCGATGGCTTCTTCCCGGGTGGCTCCGTAAGAGATCACCTTTGCAATCATGGAATCGTAGTAAGGGGGGATCGTATAGCCCGGATATACTCCGGAATCCACCCGGACACCCATACCACCTGGAGGTAAATACATGTCAATTGTACCTGCTGAGGGCATGAAGTTTTTTTCCGGATTTTCCGCGTTAATTCGGCACTCTATCGACCACCCTTTCAACGCCACTTCTTCCTGGGTAAGCGACAGCTCATGATTGGCCGCCACATTGATTTGTTCCTTAATTAAATCAACACCCGTTACCATTTCCGTGACAGGATGCTCAACCTGTATTCTTGTATTCATTTCCATAAAGTAAAATGTATTTTCCCTATGGTCAAAAATAAACTCCACTGTTCCCGCTCCGGAATAATCAACTGCTTTTGCGGCATTGATGGCAGCCTGCCCCATCTTTTCCCTCAATTCCTGATTGAGTGCGGGGGACGGCGTTTCTTCCAGCAGCTTTTGCAGCCTGCGCTGGATTGTACAATCCCTTTCTCCCAAATGGATCACATTTCCATGATTATCAGCCATGATTTGTATTTCTACATGCCGGAAATCGGTGATATATTTTTCAATATAGACTCCTGGATTTCCAAAAGCAGTTAACGCCTCGCGTTGGGTGACTTCCATTCCCTTGATCAATTCTTCTTCGCTGTGCGCGGGCCTGATTCCTTTTCCGCCTCCGCCAGCTGTAGCCTTAATGATAACCGGGTAGCCAATTTGTTCTGCGATCTTGATCGCCTCTTCCGTGCTTTCCACAATACCTTCAGATCCGGGAACAATCGGGACGCCTGCTTCTTTCATTGTCGCGCGGGCCACATCTTTTGTTCCCATTTTTGAAATAGCTTCCGGGCTCGGGCCGATAAAAGTGATATTGCATTCACGGCATAGTTCAGCGAAGTCTGCGTTTTCCGCCAGAAATCCGTAACCGGGATGAATGGCGTCACAGCCCGTCAGTTTAGCGACACTCACCACATTTGCCGAGTTCAAGTAACTGTCTTTGGACGCCTTCGGACCAATACAATAAGCCTCATCCGCCAATTGTACATGCAATGCCTCTTTATCCGCTTCCGAGTAAACCGCTACCGTTTCTATCCCCATTTCCATACAGGCACGGATGACACGGACAGCAATTTCTCCCCTGTTGGCAATTAATACTTTCTTTATCATTTCATTCGCTCCTTACCTAGGCTTCACTAAAAACAATGGTTGGCCGTATTCTACGAGTTCACCATCTTTCACTAATATTTGTACAATTTCCCCTTCGACTTCTGCTTCAATTTCGTTGAAGAGTTTCATCGCTTCAACGATGCAGACAACGGTATTTTCATTTACACTGGATCCCACTTTTACGTAAGGTTCACTGTCAGGTGAAGGAGCCTGGTAAAACGTTCCGACCATTGGAGAAGTAATTTTATGTAAGTTGCTCTCATCGTCGGCTTCCTGAGCAGTAGCTGGCTGCACCGAGTCGGCTTCTGTTTGTGTCTGTACAGGTGCAGGCTGCACAGGTGGCGCTTCACTTGGAATAATCTGCTGTTCTGGAAGCGGTTGGACTGGTGCCTGGGATTGTGCCTCTTGTACAGTTTTATAGCCTTTTTTCTTCAACTTGATTTTTGAACCGTCATGTTCATAAACAAACTCGTCAATATCCGATTGATTTACTAACTTAATGATTTCACGTATTTCCTGTACCTTCAACATGTACGACACTCCTTCAAAGTTATGGATAGCTCTTAATATCATAATATAACAGGTGCCATAAATTCAATGAAAGACAGAAAGAAGCCGCGAACTTTTTACTGCGACAAACCAATATGTATGGAAAATAAAAAGACGGACAGGATTGATTCCCTCCGTCTTTCTATCATTTCGTCTGAAATTCTACTGTGGCTACCGTGTTCGTTCCGAGCTCTTCTCTGACCATTTGTAAAATGCGGGCCGCATCGGCTCGGGAATGTTCTTTCGCTTTTACAGTAATTAAAAATTGATCATTTTCCGCTCTGACTAAGGCATCTTCATAACCAAGTGTCTTGATTAAGCTTTCCAAGGTTTTCTCTTTTGTATCAAGTGCGGTCAGCTCGTTCATTTTTGTCACCAGCTCATTTTTCTCATCTGCAGATAAATCAGGGGATGCCACCTTGTTTGTCAAGTCGGCTATTTCTTTGCCTCTTTTATCCTGGATGTCAAGCCGGGCGGCTTCAAATGCTTCATCCCCCGCCGCTTCAGTAAGTACTTTCATGTCTTGTTTACTCGCTTCCCCTTTTTCCTCGGTGCTATTTTTAGTGGCGGCGATATCTTCCTTTGCCGGATCGGATGTTACATAATAAACAGACAATACCACTACAAGGCTCAGCATCGTCAACAACCAAACTGTTTGTTTTTTCAACAACATTTACGAATCCCCCTTTGACTTTTTCGGCATGACAGCCACTTTATGGCTGGGGACATCCAGTCCCCTTGTTACCGCCTCTACAATCCATTTTTTCACTTGCAACTTTTCAGCTCCTCCCGCCACAATCAAAACGCCCTTAATCTCAGGCTTTTTCGTCTCCGAAATAAGTGGCACTTCTTTATCACCTTCCCGAATGAGGACAAGTTCGTCTTCGGTTGACTGGTCTTCTACTTTCCTTGTTCCTCCCTCTTTATCTTCCTCTACTGTTGTTTGATTTTTCAGTGTCATGTTTTTTTCATAGACATTTTTCTTTGTAGCTTCTATATTGACAAAGACCATGACGTCATGGACTCCGACAATCTCGTTCAACACTTCCTTCATTTCGTCTTCATACTGTTTTTCCAGTAATTTGATTGTCTCCTCGGCATCTTTAGTGGAGCCGAAAGTTTCTGTATATTTCTCATTTGCTTCTTCCTCTTTTAACACGGCTGCCGGCTCATGATTTTTATCAGGTTTTGCGAGATCAGAAATGATCATCAGCGCCACACCGGCCAGAATCAGTATGGCCGCATAATAAAACTTATTATTTTTATTACGGCCATCTTTTTTATTTCCGTCAAATATGTTTTTCAACCAATCAAGAGGACCGTTTTTCATAAATTATTGGTTCCTCCCCTCGCCTGCAACTTCTATTTTTTCCGCTGGTACATCCCAATACTGTGACAGCATGGCTATCATGTCTTCTGCTGATTCCGGAAGCCGGTCTGTCGACTGTTGTTCGAGGTCAACCGTTACTTCCTGTACCTTTTTGATTTCTCCCGTCTTTGTTTCCGGTTCCAGATGAACCGTAATTTTTTGGATGTTTTCTGGCATGTCTTCCGCGCCGGGTTTGCTTTTAATATTGATGTTCGTTATGACCATTCCATATCGGTTGATCATCTCCTTCTCTACTAATTCTTTCATTTGGACAGCCATTTGCTTTAATATATATGCATCGTTTGATGATTCTATTTCTTTTTTTTTCTCTTCTGTTTTTTCTTGAAGAATGGCCCCGGTTTCATCATGAGGATCAAAAAAGGCGGCAATGAGGTCTTCCACATCAGCAGAAAATAGTTTGAAAACAGGAGTTATGACGATCGTTATAAGCAACAGCCCGGTTACGAGCTTGACATATTTCCTCATGCTCGAGTCAGGCAGAAGCATATCGACGATCATAGCAAGCATGATAAAAATGACGATATTGGTGATCCACTCTGTTAAAAATGCCAATGCCGCCCCTCCTCTACCGGATAAACATTGTAATGTTGCCGGAAGTGATAACGATGGTGATGCCCAAAAAAAACATGAAGGAGATGATTGCCAGAGAGGCAAACACGTACAACATGCTTTTGCTGATTGCGTCAAGGCATGAGATGACTGGCCCGTTGCTAATTGGCTGCAGCAACGCCGCGGCCAATTTATATATAAAGACAATCATTAAAATTTTGACTGCCGGAAATGCCGCTATGATCAAAACAATGGCCACTCCGGCAAGACCCACGGCATTTTTTAATAGCAGGCTTGCTGTTAATACAGTGTCGGCTGCATCTGTAAACATCCTGCCCACAACCGGTATAAAGTTCCCTGTTACAAATTTTGCCGTCCTGATCGCGACCCCGTCTGCAACCGCTGAAGCTGTTCCTTGCAGGGAAATAACCCCAAGCAGTACAGTCATAAAAATTCCAAGGAGACCGATGCTGATTTTTTTTAACAATCCCGCCAGTTGTGTAACTTTATATTGCTCATTCAGCGAACTGGCAATCTGCAGAATTAACGCCAACAATAAAAGCGGAAGAACGATATTTTTGACAAGCAAGCCGCTTGTATTGATTAAAAAAACCAATAATGGATGAAATAAAGCAGATGAAGTGACGCCTCCAGACGAAGCAATTAAACCAAGAACAAGTGGAATCAGCGCAAAAATAAATTGAGTCATGGAATCTATCGCCCCAATGGCATAATCGACTGCCACCCGGAAGCTGTTCAAGGCCAATATGATGAGCACCATGAAAATAACAGAGTAGGCGACTTTTGATACAGCACTTTTTTCAAATGCGTGGTGAAGCGATTGGAGAAACGCGCTAAAAATCGTTAACAATAACAGTGTCCCAAGCAGCTTCCCATTCATCGTCAGCTCTTGAAACGCAAATGCAACTATCCCCGTGAACCACCCTTTGATCGAAAAGGACTTGTCCCCCTGCAAAAACTCGATAAGGGTTCCCCTCTGGCTTTCGGGCAAATATCCGCCATATTCGTCCATAATCTGTTCCCAGTGGCTTTTCAAATCATCCAGCCCAAGTGTCTCCATTTGTTCTCTTACGATATTTGATAATATATCGTTGCTTTTTGGATCCTCGTCTTGGGCCTGGGAAACGGCTGGTCCCGAAAATAAAAAAATGCAAAAGAAAGAAATCAGTAGTGTTCGCCGCATCCTTTTCACCCCGATTGGAACAGATTTTTATCTGACTGGCAATAAGTTGATCACAGTGTCTATTAATACAGTCAAAATGGGTACGGCCATCGCCAATATGAGAATTTTTCCGGCAAGTTCCACCTTCGCTGCCATGGCTCCCATTCCGGCGTCCTTGCTAATATGGGCGGCAAATTCGGCTAAATACGCAATGCCGATAATTTTTAAGATTGTTTTGACATAAACGGTATTGACGTTTGCGCTGGCAGCCAAATGTTCAATCAGCATAATAATGTTGTAGATTTGGTCTGCCAAATATAAAAAGATAGAACAGCCCGTAAACAGGATCAGCAGAAAAGCGAAAGTGGGCTTCTGTTCTTTAATAATCAAGGCAAGAAAAGTAGCAATCAGGGCGAGGCCAGCTATTTGCAGCATTGCGATGGCTTTCCCCTCCCATCATTGAAATAAAAACACTGATCTTATTTTTTGAAAAAGCCCGTCAACAATCGTTACAACCATAAACAAAATGTAGATGAAACCGAATAAGGTCACCCATTGCGCATACTCCTTTTTCCCTACCTGATCCAGAATGGTGTGCAGAAAAGCAACGACAATGCCAACGCCCGCTATTTTAAAAATAACATCCACCTCAATGCCCATTACATCTCCTCCCACTTACAAAAGCAAAATAATGAATAGCAGGCCCGACAAAAAACCGAGACTCTTCATTAATTTTTCATATTGCTTTTGTTTTTCACGAGCATCCGACTCTTCCCTTTCCAGATGGGTCAGAGTAAGAAGTATATGTTTTTGCTGAGTAAACCGGTCATGTTTTCCGAGATTTTCCCCAAATTGGACGAGTATTTCATATTCACTTTGTTTCAGGTCTGTTTGGTCCCATATTTTATCCAAGCTTTCCCGCCAGGCGTTTTTTACCATAACCTCAGGTTCCTTCAATTGATCGGAAAAGGTTGTAAAGAAAGTGCCGATAGGGTGGGGGAGCTGCGCTCCCAGTTTTCTGCTCGCTTCCAGAAGCGGCGTATGATTGTACATGATCTCCGCATCAAGTGCTTGCAAAGATTCCCTGACCATCCGAAGCTGCTTCGTGCGCCTGATAAAATGATTGGAAGATTCAATCCCCACCCAAGTTGTCGCACATATAATGAGCACTGCCCCGATCAGTTTAAACATGGACTCCCACTGCCTGTCCATGCATGTCTTTGATTGAATACACCTTGCCGGGATCACCTTTGGAAGATAACTCAAGAAATCTTTCAAACACTTGTTGATCAATAATGTCTTTTAATAGCGGTCTTTTTGTTATATCTTCCAAGTTATTGCCATGCGTCGTCATCATTAAAGTAATACCGGCATTCACAGCTTCCATGATGGCTGTTTTATCCTCCTGTCTGCCAATTTCATCCACGATCAAAACATCGGGACTGAGCGACCTGATCATCATCATCATTCCTTCAGCTTTTGGACAGGCATCCAGCACATCAATTCGGGGGCCAAACTGAAGCTGGGGTACTCCCTGTAAACACCCTGCAATTTCCGATCTTTCATCCACGATCCCCGCCTTCATCGCCCGTATCCCCTTTTCAGGACACCCTTCAGATATGATCCGGGCAATATCTCTCAATAAAGTCGTTTTTCCCGATTGCGGAGGCCCGATAATCATCGTATGCTTCCAATTTCCATCAAATAAAAAAGGGAGCAACGGATTTGCAGAACCGATTTTTTCTCGCGCTATTCGAATGTTAAAGGAAGATAGATGTCTCAAGGCTTTTACGTGTCCGCTTTCCAAAATGGTTTTCCCGGCAAGCCCGATCCGGTGTCCGCCTTCAATGGTGACATATCCTCTTTTGAGCTCTTCATCCAATGTATAAAAAGAGTGATTAGCCAGTTTGCTAATGAGTTGTTCCGCATCACTCTTGGTAAATAGATATGGGAGAAAATGAGGGATTCCCCTGGATGAAACTTCAATAGGCCGATTCACTCTTAACCGAATTTCTTCCGTTTCTTCCAAAATACTTTTGGAAAGCCCTTGTAATAAATCTTTCATATGGGTCGGCAAAACACGAAATATGGCATCCATCCCAATCCTCCTTCTCCGCCTTTCGCTACTAATATGTATTCGCCCAAGCAGTGAATAGAACACTGGACAATAATTAATCGTCAAAAAAGCTCCCGTTTTTTTATAGCATGGGAGCTTTACTGTGTATGGATTATAAATATGATTCTTTCGGAAATGCTGTTTAAAGTTCTCTTCCGCTCAGGAATTTTTTATATATTCGACTATGTGGATTGGAGACGTTCGCGATCATTCCTGATATAATACATTTTTAACAACAAATTGAAAAGAGTGTTTAATCGTGATAAATAGAGATATGGATATAAGGGAAAAAAGCATCGTATTGATTGGTTTTATGGGTGTTGGAAAAACAACCGTTGGGCAGCTACTTGCCCAAAAGCTAAACAGGAGCTTAGTTGATATTGACCAGGTGATTGAAAGCGACTTCGGCATGCCCACGACTGAAATCTTCAACAAATACGGAGAATCAACATTTCGAAAATATGAAAAAGAAACTGTCATTTCTTATTGCAAACAAAAATGGAAAATCATCTCGGTCGGAGGAGGCGCTTTTTTAAATGAGGAGGTCAGGAAAGCGTGCCTATCAAACTGTCTGGTTGTTTATCTTGATATACCGTGGGAAGAGTGGAAAAAAAGGTTGCACATGCTGATTGACTCCCGGCCTGTATTACAAGGTCGCACCTTAGACGAAATACGAAAGCTTTTTGACGAACGCCAAAAAATTTACGCGGCACACCACTTAAAAGTAACAATAGATGCTAAATCAGCCGCAGAAGTGGCGGATGATATCGTTGATTGTTTGCAATCGGCTTGGAAAATCCATCCATGATTTGGAATTAGACTGGAATTCGTGTGCTTATCATGCCTTAAAATCAAAACTATTTGACATCGTACGCTTGCCCAACAATAAAAAGCGAGGGGCTGAGCCATAACTAAATATGCTGATGGACATAAGTTGAAAGCTGATTGATATTCGTGAAATCTGAGAATAAAACCGCGTGAAATCAAGGTTTTGAAACTTGATTCCATGCGGTTTGTTTCATTTTTACAGGGTTTTGTCCCGGTCCCTTATTTTTGTGTTGTCCTTTTCTCCTTCCTGATGGAAACATGAAGTTGCCTTCAACTTAGCCAATATACAGGGTTGCAAACAGGCAATCCGTTTATCGACTCAAAACTATTTTTACTCAAGCTAAGAACTCCAAATGGGTTAGATTGTTATTGATAACCCATTGACTCTTTCATTTTTGTGATCATTTGCTGTAAACGCTCAATTGGAACCTGGCCGGGAGCGGAGTTGTGAACGCCCAATCCAAAAGTGAGAACGGATCCGTACACCCATCCAATTACTCTGCTGAGTGCCCCCAGGCCGCCCATCGACATGGTTATAACCGGAATGGTTAATACATCGTCAGCATCTTTCGTCGCTTGTAAAAGTCTCAGGACGTCATCTTTATTGTTCGGCATAACCGCTGCTTTTGCCATGTCGGCTCCGTAAAATTCACATAAAAAGAGCTTTTTGATGATTTCTTGATTACCCGGAGTGCAGTCGAAATTATGGTAAGAAAGTATAAGCTTTTTGTTGTTGTCTTTGGTCTGTTTTCTTATTTTCTGTATAAATGCAGGTTCATTAGACACTTCATAGTCAATGATATCAACATTCCGGCTTTTACTTACTTGGCATAGCAAAGCCACTTTGTCATGTTCAGATAACGGAATGGGCTCTCCCCCCTCTTTTTCTGAACGGATCGTAAACAAGATGGGAAGACCCGCCTTGAATTTAATTTCTTTCAATAAGGAGATGACATATTCAGTGTCATGAATATTTGTCAGAAAATCTGCCCTCCATTCAATTAAATCAGGATTTTTGGGAATGATTTTTTCAAGCTCTTCCATAATGTCGTCCCTATTACGTCCAACCAGAGGCGTACATATATAGGGGATATCTTTTCCTTGAAATAACGAGTTCAACGTAAGACCACCTCTATGATTCTATGTTCTGCAAGAATACATCAATTATATACCTTTTCCTCTGAAATTCCTTCCCAAATTTATTTCATGCACGAATGAACTTTCGTCTGCAGGTTGGGTGACCTTTGAATGGTTATCAGATGTAAGCGAGTAAGGAGGATTCATAGCGGTGTAAGCGATTTTCTCCATGAGGGCTCCTGCTGAATGTTAGTTGAACCAATCGGGCATTTAGGTGCCGTTTCCTTCCACTTACACCTTTTATATTTACTCAAGATTTTGAAGTGGGAGTTACGGCACCTTACATGCGGGATAAAGTGAAACTTCATTCAGTAGGGCTCCTACTGAACGTTAGTTGAACCAATCGGGCATTTAGGTGCCGTTTTCTCCCACTTAGACCTTTTGTATTCACCCAAGATTTTGAAGTGGGAGAGTTACGGCACCTTACATGCGGGATAAATGGTCCCAGTGTATCATACGCAAGCTTTTAGCGTCGTCAGCATATGTAGACTCCTGCGGGAATAGCTCGAGCTGAAGATCCCGCAGGAAAGCGACCTTTGCTTTCCGAGGAAGCTGAAGAGACCTGCGGAAAGTGGAATATTTTTACGTAGTCATGATAGGGATTTTTTCACACAAATAAACCGAACAATTATAAATGAATTGTTCGGTCGTATTTGCTTATGTCCCAGTCTCTTTGTGAAAATTTATGCCCTGGAAACATATGACCCATCTGAAGTATTAATGACTAACGTATCCCCTTCATTGATAAAAAACGGAACTTGAACAACGAGCCCGGTTTCAAGTGTTGCCGGTTTTGATCCCCCTGAAGCAGTATCGCCTTTAATGCCGGGTTCAGTGGAAACAACTTTTAATTGTACAGTATTTGGCAAATCGACTCCGAGTGTTTCCCCGTTATACATGATGATGTGAACTTCCATATTTTCAAGCAGAAAATTTAATTCATGCTCAATTTGATCTGCCGATAATTCAATTTGTTCATATGTTTCCTGGTCCATAAATACATGCTGATCCCCGCTTGCATACAAGTATTGCATCGCTTTATTATCAATTTGGGCCCGGTTGACTTTTTCCCCGGCTCGAAACGTCTTTTCAGCAATTGCGCCTGTCCGTAAATTTCTTAATTTGGAACGGACAAAGGCAGCACCTTTCCCCGGCTTAACATGCTGAAATTCCAAGACGCGCCAAACTCCCCCATCTACTTCAATTGTCAAGCCTGTTCGAAAGTCGTTTACTGAAATCATATGTCTTCCTCCTGATACATGTTATAAAATGATTAATTCTTTAGGTGAATGTGTTAATGTTTCATTCCCGTATTGAGTCATGACTATGTCATCCTCAATACGGACCCCGCCAATTTCCGGCAAGTAGATGCCTGGCTCAACCGTTACTACCATCCCGGGAACTAGTGTCGTCTCAGACCTGCTCCCCAAACCAGGCCCTTCATGCACTTCAAGGCCAATACCGTGGCCGAGCGAGTGCCCAAAATTGTCTCCATATCCTTTTTCACGTATGTAATCACGGGCAATCGCATCGGCATCCCGTCCTGTCATGCCAGGTTTGATTTGATCCACGGCCTGAACTTGGGCCTCCAGCACAATCTGATATATCTCCGTTAATTTTTCAGACGGATTTCCGACTGCAACTGTGCGGGTAATGTCGGAAACATACCCTTGATACAATGCGCCGAAATCCAACGTGACGAAATCTCCGCTCTCAATCAATTTGTCGCTTGCCACTCCATGCGGCAAGGCGGATCGTTTGCCTGAGGCGACAATAATATCAAATGACGATGAAGCAGCCCCATTTTTTCGCATGAAAAATTCCAGCTCATTGGCTATATCCAACTCTGCCACGCCTGGTTTCATGTAGTTAAGAATATGAGTAAAAGCATTGTCCGCAATTTTTGCGGCTTCTTTGATCGTATTGATTTCCTCTTCAGATTTGACCATGCGGAGTTGTTCAATCATGTTAGATACAGGAACCGTCTCAGCCTCTATTGATTGATCAAGCTTTTCCCACGTTGAATAAGTAATATGGTCCTTTTCAAAGCCGAGCTTTCCGATTTTCGACTCATTTACGATATTGGCTACTTCCTCAATAAGCGATCTGTTGTGCTGGATAATGTCGTACCCGCTTGTCTCAGATTTTGCCTGTTCTACGTAACGAAAGTCTGTAATAAAATAGGCATTGTCTGAAAGTATTAACGCGGCACCGGCCGAACCGGTAAAATTTGTCACGTATCGGCGATTATATGTACTCATGATGAGTATGCCGTCAATTCCATACTGCGGTAATAATTGCTGTACTTTTTTTAATCTTGCCATCCCGATCTCTCCCGTCCCGATTTTTTGGAATGGATCTTTTATGAAGTCTCGTCTCACCTATTCAGCATGTGATCAGTTTAACATATAAATCCAGAAAAAACATTGTTCAAGAATGTCCTTTTAGTTTTTTTACATAAATCGATTCTTCGTACTCATAGGAGATCGAATAGCCGATGAAAACCCCATATAAAAGAAAGGAGGTCAGTCCAGTCAAAACCGTATTTAACTCATATGTTATGAGTAACTTTGCATTTGGATATAACGGATGCAGTACAAAAAAAACGACGACAAACAGTACTGCGCCATATAAAATTCCCCATGCAAATGATTTCTTTTTTCTCAATAAAGCATAATAAATAAGCGCGGGAACAATGGAGATGAGCCCATACACCATAGAAACAATGATAATCTCTGCCCAGTTGCTTTTCCATCCTCCGGCTACGGGAGTCAAAATGATGTTTGGACGAATTTCCGTAAAGTTCAAATAATATAAGGCGTAACCCATTAAACATCCGAATATGCCGGCCGTCAATCCTGTCACAATCGCCAATGTCAAAAGGGATATATTATAATACGTTTCGTTTTCCATAAAAACACCTCCACTACTATCATGTCCTGACTTTTCAATTCTTTTCACGCGGATCATTTATCTGGTTATATTTTCTTTTATTTAGTAAAATATATGTAAAGAACAAAGTTGCCACGCCTCACTTTTCTTAATAGAAATGTCACAATCTGCCAGCATCGTTACTTTTACGGAAACATAAAACAACAATAGATATGCGTCGTCAATTTTGTAACCATAACGCCCCTGAATTCGTAAGGCTCACAGGCTTTTAAACCTTGCTCTCCGAATTCCCGCGGGCTGAACAGATCACCCTGAACATCCGCACCGGAAAAGAATTGATACAAGCAATCCTGCAGGAACTCTCAGTTTTACCATAAACTAGGTCATTGATGTAAGTTTTTACCATTTACCCTTGGCGTTTTTTTAAAAATGTCGGGATTTTGTCAAATAAACATCTCGGTCCTTCGTTTAAAGATTTGCCGATGTGGAAAAGAAAAGTGAGATAAGTATGAGTGTAAATTGTTGTTCATTATGTATAAATGCATTGCTTTTTGGGAAAGATGTCCATTACTCCCAAGGAGGTGGCGCTCTTGAATGTACGGAATTGGATTATAGGAGGAATCTTTCTCTTGGCTGTCGTGGGACTCGGTTCCTATTTATTCACCAACCCGGCAGGTCTGTTTAGGCAACTGTTCATTATCGCGATTACGGTTGCTATTGTTTTGCTGATCTTTCGGCTTGTGAGCAATCGGTTACCGAGCCGCAGAGAAAGAAATGCATTTGCCAAAGCGGCAAGGCAATCTAAATTACGGGCAAAACGGCGTAAAAGCCAAATGAAGGCAAAAAGCCATTTGCGAAACAGGCCGTTGCGTAGAAGATCTACTGCCCATTTAACCGTTATTGAAGGAAAGAAAAGCAAGAAAAAAGACAGAGCGATTTTTTAATCGACGCTGTCTGATGAATACTTAGTATACCCAAGATGTTAAAAACATCCTGGCTCGCTCGCGCCCTTTTTCAATAAGGGCTTCTTTTTTTTGGTTATCAATGGAAAATTCAATCGAAAACGTTTCGTTCATGGGGATAAAAATAATGTTTTTTTCATGTTTCCGGGAAATATATTTTGCATCGTGCGCATCTTTCATCGTAGTAAATAATGCTTCAACGAGCTGCAGCCCGTTTTGAATATTTCTTTCTGGCTGTTCTTCTGTATGATGGCTCAGTTTTACCCCGATGATCGGTCTTTTTGGTTTTTTCCCGTCCTTTTGAAACAGCCAAATGGGGAAATTGCTTAATAGGCCTCCATCCACGATCATATTGGTTCCGGATAATGAGCGGAGTTTAACGGGTTCAAAAAAATAAGGGATCGCACAGCTCATCCGAATGGCTCGTGCCACTGGAAACGTTTCTTTTGGAACCCCATATTTTCCCAAGTCATCCGGAAGGACAAGCAATCTGCCCGCTGATAGATCAGACGCAATGACCCGCAATGAATCAGGAGGCAAATCTTTAAACGTATAGACACCTTTGTGTGCAAGTTTTTTTCCGAGCCAGTCCTCCAATAAATCGCCCCGGTAAATACCCATTCGAAAGTAAAGTAACAGCCACTTGGCCATTTGAAAAGGCAAGAGAGTTTTTCTGCGATCAAGGAATATTTTCATATCTACATTTTTCATCAAATCAATCATTTCCTTGCTGGAATAGCCGGCTGCCGCTAATGCGGAAATCACCGCTCCCGCACTTGTTCCTGCAAGCCGCTTGAATGTGAATCCCCTCTCCTCCAGTATTTCAAGTGCCCCAAGCAAAGCAAAACCCTTTATGCCCCCTCCCGAAAACACCCCGTCAATTTCCATTGTTTTGCCCGCCTTTCTCAATGCTGTTTATCCGCCTTAACTGAAGCCGCCCACTTCAACAAGGAGATCAGCCGCTGTAAAAGCCCGATGGTTCAACTAACAACCAGTGCGAAAAGCCCCATAAGTCTCACTTATATTGATATATGTTTGATAAAACGGGAATTAGAACAAATTGTTGGAATGTTGGAAACTGATGACAATCCCTAAAAAAAACTGACCCGAATAAACGGGTCAGCCGACTATGTTGGTTATAGTCCACATTTTAACTGAGCGTTGCAATTATCACAAGTATTGCATCCGCCGATCTCTTTTACCTGTCCTTTGCGGCAGACTGGACATGTATTCCCCAATTCGGAGCCGATCGTCACACTCGTCGAACGGACATCTTGAATGGTATCAACTAATACGACAGGGCGTTCCGGCTGCTCGGTTTCCTGCTTTTCCTCAAAGCTGTTATCCTCTGCTTTTAATGTGAGCACCTGTGAATCACGGCTGCCATCAACATATACGGTACCACCTTTGGCTCCGCCTTTATACAACCGCTCGTACACTTTTTCGACCTGCTCGACGGTATATCCTTTCGGCGCATTGACCGTTTTGGATATGGAGCTGTCAATCCAACGCTGGATGATGCACTGTACATCCGCATGAGCTTCAGGGGAAAGATCCATTGCCGTAATAAACCAATGCGGCAATTTGTCCTTATCTGCTTCCGGATGCTCCCTCAGATACTCTTCCACAATGTCGGCCTTCACTTCAATGAATTTTCCGAGGCGGCCGCTGCGGTAATACGTAAAGGAGAAGTATGGTTCAAGCCCTGTTGAGCAGCCAATCATTGTTCCGGTGGAGCCAGTTGGAGCTACAGTCAGAAGGTGCGAGTTGCGAATGCCGTGCTCTTTGATCGATTCACGAATTTCTTCTGGCATTCCCTTCATAAAGCCGGTGTTGGTAAATGCCTCGCGAAGCTTGGCTGTCTCCGCCTCTGTTTCTCCTCTTAAAAACGGGAAGCTGCCCTTTTCTTTTGCCAATTCAATAGACTCTTCATAGGCGGTTGTTGCAATGACTTCAAACACTTGATCTACAAGCTCATTTCCTTCCTTGGAGCCATATTCCTTTTCACAATAGATGAGCAAATCTGCTAATCCCATGACACCAAGACCGATCCGGCGCTCGCCAAGTGCCTGTTTTTTATTCTCTTCCAAGAAGTATGGTGTTGCATCAATTACGTTATCCTGCATTCTCACGCCGACTTTTACTGTTTGTCTTAATTTTTCAAAGTCGACTTCCTTTTTCTTTTTATCAGCCATTTGCGCTAGGTTCACAGCCGCCAAATTACATACGGAGTAAGGAGCCAATGGCTGCTCACCGCAAGGATTGGTCGCTACCACTTTTTGTCCGTATGCTTGCGCATTCGTCATTTCGTTTGCATTGTCAATAAAGAAAATGCCTGGTTCCGCAGAATACGTCGCACAAATATTGATAAGGTTCCACAGTTCGCGGGCTTTCATTTTACGGTAAACACGCACTTTGTGGCCAAGTCTTTTCCACTCGCGAACATCTCCCACCTTGTGCCACTGTTCATTGTAAATGGTCATTTCTTCCTCTTCGTAATTCTCGACATCTGGGAAACAAAGTTCATATTCGGTGTCCTTTTCTACAGCTTCCATAAACTCCTTTGTAATACATACCGAAATATTGGCTCCTGTTAAAAATTCAGGATTATGAACTGAATATGTTCCGCCTTCCCTTAATTTTTCTTCGGCGTTTTGGAATATTTCTTCGTTGAAACCGCCATGGCCGGGTATATTTCGATAGTTGAGGACACCTTGATACATAGCTTCCTCCGCTTGTGTAAGCGGGGTGAATTTCAATTTATCTTTTGCGTGCTTTTTGATGACCGGGTCCGTGGTGTTTTCAATTAAAAAGCGCAGAATACGCGGATTTTGCATTTTGGAGATGATAAATTCCACAATATCAGGATGCCAAGAGGCAAGCATGATCATTTGCGCGCCCCGACGAGATCCTCCCTGTTCGACGAGATGTGTCAGTTTGGCAATATCATCCAGCCAAGAAACAGAGCCGGAAGATTTTCCGTTTACTCCGCGAGCCAACGTATTGCGCGGTCTCAATGTCGATCCATTTGTTCCGACGCCCCCACCGCGGCTCATAATTTCCATTACTTGTTTTCTATGTTCGGAAATACCTTCGCGCGAATCAGCGACAAATGGCATCACATAACAGTTAAAATAAGTGACATCCGTACCGGAGCCCGCTCCATATAAGACTCGTCCGGCAGGGACGAAATGCAAATTAACCAGCTCTTCATAAAATTTTTCGAACCATTCTTGTCTTTTCTCTTCCGTTTTTTCGACGGAGGCAAGACCTGTTGCATTTCTTTTTGCAATTTGCTCGTAAAAAACTTCCAATGGTTTTTCTATAATATCAAGAGGACGGACAATGATGCCTGTTTCTCTCTCTACCTCATCCTCCAAGGCACTTCGGTACTCCTCTTCGACAATCACTTCGGCTGTCTTTTCTTCCCAATCAATGGATTGGATGAAGCCCAATCCCCTTGCCGGAAACTTCGGGTCTTCTTTAATCGTCAACACGACGAAGTCACCTTCACTCAAAGTGATTTTTTCGGTATCTTTATATGCATACCTGTCAATCATGACAAGTCTTGAGACCCCTTTGTGGGTAATTCGCATATCAGGTGTGATAGGATGAACATGCTTAAATAATTGAATGTCTTCATTAAGCCTTTCAATATTTAGATTCGGTTTTTTCGTAAATGCAACAGACATTTTGCCAACTCCTTCTCAAAAACATTTCGGGTAAGTTACCTTACTTATGTATCTGTCATAGATACGTTACCATATATTTATCCAGAAAATCAATCCTTAAACACAATATATTGATTTTATTTTGAAACAACTCTACTATATATTGTGTTTCGGAGCTAAACAATCGTCATTTGTCAAATTTAAAATTAAGAGATTCCGGGAGATAAAAGAAGAGATTAACCGATACCACAGCACAAATCGTTGATTTTCAACAAATTTAACATTTTACTTTTTGTTGGAGTGGAATAGAGGAAAAAACTTTGATTCATCGTCATTTGGAGAATATAATAGAGAATAGGGTTATTACTAGAAAGGGGCTATGGAGTTGGTACTTCTTTATACAACAATTGGCTTGTTGGTGGTAGTTATTGCTTTTTCTCTTTTTAACTATTTCCAACAAAAGAAAATATTAAAAACGCTGACGGAAGATGAATTTCGTGCCGGATACCGCAAAGCACAACTCATCGATGTGCGTGAACAGAAAGAATATGACGGCGGCCATATCCTTGGCGCGAGAAGTATTCCAATGTCTCAGTTAAAAATGAGAATGAAGGAAATTCGTCCGGATAAACCGGTCTACTTATATTGCCAAAGCGGGATGAGAAGTGGAAGGGCCGCCCAAATTCTTTACAAAAAAGGATACCGTCAGCTGTACCATCTGCAAGGCGGCTACAAAAATTGGACGGGAAAAATTAAAAAGAAATCATAAAACAAGCGCCCGGACAGCGGTATGCAATGAGCGGTATTAAAAAAACCGCCAGAATACTTATGGACATTGAGCAGGAGGGGGAATGGATCCCCCGGCCTCTTACATAACCGTACGTGAGTCTGCCTATCAACGTCTTTTATATCTTATAAAATAAAGGCGATGTTGCCAATCACAAAAAATAAAAGGTCTTCCCTCTTTATTCATACCCTCGCCTATCAAATTTATCAGGCTTCCATATCCTTAGGCAAGCAAATAAAACTTGCCATCTTTTTTACCAAAACCTCTTGTGAAAAACAAAGTGTCATTTTCATTATGGCGCAATCATTTTTACGTTCTAATAAAAAATAATCCTTATTCAATCATTTCTAAGAAACGAATTCTTATTCAAGAAAGCGGAGGGACTGGCATAACGGAACTTCGGCAACAGATTGTGTAGCATTATTTTGCTAAAAGATAAGAATGGCGGGAATCGATTTGTAGGTATATTCACTATTCTTATCTATGGATAACGAGGCGGTTTTTCATGGGAAAATAACAGGAGGCAGATGATGGTACATGAGTTGGCCACAGCGATTTCGTACAGAAAACAAAGGAAACGGATCGTTCTTACACATACTTTTCCCGTTACGTCCCCTTTTTGCTGCATTCAATGATGAAACTTTTGAGATGTTGCCCTTGCTTTGTTAGGTCGAATTAACTTGTTTAATTCCATCGGGTCAAATGTGGGTTTACCTTGCAGAAAGTCGGTATAAAACGCATTTCAACTTTTCCTATCTAAAGCCATAGCAAACGAAGCGAGCCAGGTATTTCATTTTTATTAAACTGATCAACTAAGGTGTCCTATTTTTTTCAGAATTATAATAGAAACAACTGCGAAAGCGCAAAAAAATTTTGCGCTGAGCTTAAAAATTTTGCATTTATCAATTCACCTTTATATATTATTATAGTTTTGACGTTAAACTTAATTGAAAGGAGAAAATCCATGAAAGAAAACAAGCCAGAAATACATGTTCCTTTCTTTCTGGCTATCATACCGTTAATCGTGATGGTAGCCGTCATGGCAGTTACCATTATCAAGTTTGAAGGAAGTCCACATATTCCGCTTCTTGTGGGAACAGTTGTGTCCGCTTTCATCGCTTGGCGATTGGGTTATAAATGGGATGTTATCGAAGAAGGAGCATACAAAGGGATTCGACTGGCTCTGCCGGCCATTTTGATCATCATTACTATTGGAATGATTATCGGGGCATGGATTGGCGGTGGCATTATTGCAACCATGATTTATTATGGTCTGAAAATGATTACACCCTCATTATTTCTCGCTTCTATATGCGCAATCTGTGCGGTTGTCACGCTTGCCATCGGGAGTTCTTGGTCAACAATGGGGACGATCGGAGTTGCCGGAATGGGGATCGGAATCAGTATGGGCATCCCTGCACCGATGGTAGCCGGAGCGATTATTTCAGGATCCTATTTTGGTGATAAAATGTCACCGCTTTCAGATACGACTAATTTGGCAGCGGGGATTACGGGCACTGACTTATTCGATCATATTAAACATATGATTTACACTACAATCCCTGGACTGGCCATCGCCTTTATCGTCTACATCTTTTTAGGAAGGGGATTCTCTTCTTCCTCTATGGACGCCGGAGAAATCGGTCACATTTTAACTGCATTACAAGAGAATTTCGTCATTTCTCCTTGGCTGTTTCTCGTCCCAGTATTGGTCATTATCTTGGTGGCTAAAAAAATGCCAGCGCTTCCGGCCCTTTTTATTGGGGTTTTTATGGGGTGGATTTGTTATATTTTTGTACAAGACGGCTCAATTGCAGATGCTGTCAATACCCTTCAAGGCGGGTATTCAATTAAAACCGGAAACGCGATGGTGGATGAATTATTTAACCGTGGTGGCATCGATGATATGATGTACACTGTATCATTGACAATTGTAGCAATGACATTTGGCGGAGTAATGGAACAAACAGGCATGCTGAAATCAATTGTGGCTCAAATCCTGAAATTAGCTCGCACAGGTAAAAGCTTGATTGTTACAACCATTTTCTCGTCTTTCTTTACAAATGCAACAGCATCTGAACAATATATTTCTATCCTTTTGCCTGGAAGAATGTATTTAAAGGCATATAGAGATAAGAAACTTCATTCCAAAAACTTGTCGCGAGCGCTAGAAGATGGCGGAACCATCACTTCGGTCTTTGTACCATGGAATACATGTGGCGTGTTCATTTTTTCAACTCTTGCAGTCCACCCTGTTGATTATGCGCCATACGCGGTCATGAACTATGCTGTTCCAATCATTGCGATCTTGATGGCACTTTTCGGAATTAAGGTCGAGTACTTGTCAGAGACTAAAGTGAAAGAGTTGGAAATAAAAGAAGCCCAGAAAAATACGACAGCTTAACTACTCGTCATCGGCCCTATTTTTTTGACTCAAAAGGACTCTTTTCTTGGAAAAAATCGCGAACCACATCATTTTGAAGAACCTTATTAAAACTTGGTAATGGCGTATCAATTTGAACTGTCCCTTGTCACTAAGTAAACAGCGAAAATAATAAAAAACCTATAAGCGGTTTTAGTTCTATATATAAAGGGACTAAGGCCGTTTCATTTTTCTTGATATGCATCTACTTTATCGCTATGGACAGCTTTCAAAACTGTTCCCCAATAGCTCGTTACTCATACATATGCTTGATGTGTGTCTGTTCTCGGTATCAACGCAATATATGCACGGCGCTTTGGATAAGGGGAAGTTTTACCGTAGTGAATGTATCTTTCGCTTTGTCTACTCTGTTTGTTTTGGAATACCCTTAATGGATCATCACGCAAATCCAAAATCGCGCTTTAAAATTGGCTTTCTTCTTTGTCCAAACCATCTTGAAACTCAGGAACGTCCTTTCATTGTTTTACTGCTGTAAATTCCCGCTTTAAAATGTGATCCGTCACATGTGCATGAGTGTGTTTGGTTTTAGGAATCATTCTCGCCACTAGCTCTTTATGACCAAGGCTTTTTTAAATTCACGAGGGTCATTCGACGATAACCGTAAATACCTTTTCATGAAGGACGATCATTTCCTTGATTATTCCTTTATGTGTAAGTTCCTTTTGGAAGATGTTTGCTTTTTTATTTATCATAAGCAGAGTGGAGAGAAATGGGGTCGTTTTCCCCCTCATGCCCAAATATTTATCTTTGGTTAAAATCTGTATCTTTACAAGCTGTGATCGCTAAAAGCGGTGGACATAAAAAGCTCCCCTTAAGGGGAGCTTATCAAATGTACTTTTTTTATACAGTCTTTACTATGGCTGATATGTTTTATGCTTTTTCATACCGAAGAATCGGCTTTCTGGCAGCCTGGGTTTCATCCAGTCTTTTAACAATAGTATTATGAGGTGCTTCTTGGACAATCTCCGGATTTTCTTCCGCTTCCTTTGCAATTTGGATCATCGCATCAATAAAGCCGTCAAGCGTTTCTTTCGACTCTGTTTCAGTCGGTTCAAACATCATACACTCTTCGACGTTGAGCGGAAAATAGATTGTCGGCGGATGATAGCCAAAGTCAAGGAGACGTTTGGCAATATCAAGTGTCCGGACACCCAATTTCTTTTGGCGTTTTCCGCTTAACACAAATTCATGTTTACAGTGCCTGTCATACGGCAAATCGAAATACGGAGCGAGCTTTCTCATCAAATAATTGGCGTTGAGAACCGCGTATTCCGTCACTGCCTTGAGGCCGTCAGGCCCCATTGAACGAATGTATGTGTATGCCCTGACGTTGATTCCAAAGTTTCCATAAAATGGTTTTACCCTGCCGATGGAATTGGGACGGTCGTAATCAATGACAAATTGATCATCGCGTTTCGTAATCACAGGCTTTGGCAAATACGTAATTAAATCCTTTTTGACACCGACAGGTCCGGATCCGGGACCGCCACCTCCGTGCGGGCCTGTAAACGTTTTGTGAAGATTCAAGTGGACGACGTCAAATCCCATATCGCCTGGTCGGGCTTTGGACATCACAGCGTTTAAGTTTGCGCCATCATAGTACAGCTTGCCTCCTGCTCCATGGATAATTTCCGCCATCTCCACAATTTGTTCTTCAAATAGCCCAAGTGTATTAGGATTTGTAAGCATCAGTGCGGCTGTATCTGGACCAACAAGCTCTTTTAAGTGATCTAAATCAACCAGTCCGTCTTCACCGGAACGTACAGTAACAGTTTCCAAGCCCGCTACTGTCGCTGAAGCAGGGTTGGTTCCATGTGCCGAATCCGGGACGATGACTTTCGTCCGGTTTGTGTCACCATTTGCTTCATGGTAAGCACGGATCATCATTAAACCGGTCCATTCCCCATGTGCGCCTGCGGCAGGCTGGAGGGTCACTTCATCCATTCCAGTAATTTCTTTTAAATGCTCCTGTAAATCATACATTAGTTCGAGCGCGCCTTGAACGGACGATTCCGGCTGCAAAGGATGAATATGGGCAAAGCCCGGGAAGCGGGCAACCTGTTCATTGATTTTAGGATTATATTTCATTGTACAAGAGCCGAGTGGATAAAAACCTGAGTCTACTCCGTGATTGTGCTTCGAAAGCTCTGTAAAATGCCGCATAATATCCAATTCCGATACTTCAGGAAGTTTCGGTTCTTCTTCCCGCAAATAATCCGAAGGGATAAATTGATGGACATCAACCTCTGGAACATCCAATTCCGGAAGGCTGTATCCGATACGGCCCGGCGTTGACATTTCAAAAATAAGAGGCAAGTTCTCTTTACTCATGACAATCCCCCAATTCTTTTACGAAGTGATCGATCTCTTCCTTTGTTCTTAACTCCGTTACGGCAACCAACATATGATTTTTCAGCTCCGGATACTCACGGCTTACATCATATCCGCCAATGAATCCTTTTTCCAACAGCTTTTCATTTATTTCCCCGACAGGCTTACGGAGCTTTACAATAAACTCGTTGAAATGAGGCCCGTCAAACGCGATAGAAAATCCGCTTTCTTTCAACGCGTTTTTCGCATAATGTGCTTTTTGGATATTTTGAACAGCCATTTCTTTAACACCGTGTTTTCCCAAAGCCGTCATGGCTACAGATGCAGCCAGGGCGTTCAAAGCTTGGTTGGAACAGATGTTGGATGTTGCTTTATCGCGCCGGATATGCTGCTCGCGCGCCTGCAGCGTTAAAACGAAACCTCTCTTGCCGTCTTCGTCTGTTGTCTGTCCAACAAGTCTTCCCGGAACTTTTCGCATAAGTTTTTTCGTGACGGCGAAATAGCCGCAATGCGGACCGCCAAAGGAAGCGGGAATGCCGAAAGGCTGGGCATCTCCGACCACAATATCTGCACCAATGGCGCCTGGAGGTGTTAAAACACCCAAAGAAAGCGGGTTGCTGGAAACGATAAACAGTCCTTTTACGTCATGGATGAGCGGTTCAATTTTCTTAAGCGGCTCAATTTGGCCAAAGAAGTTCGGGTATTGTACAATTACCGCAGCAACCTCCTCGTTGATTTCAGCCTTTAAAGCCTCCAAATCAGTCAAACCATCTTTATCGGGAATTTCTATCACTTCAACTGCCTGGCCTTTGGCATATGTCTTTAATACATCGCGTGATTCGGGATGGACCGTCCTTGATACGAGAACTTTTTTTCTTCTTGTATGTCCGGCAGCGAGCATGGCCGCCTCTGCAAGCGCCGTTCCGCCATCATACATGGAAGAGTTTGCAACATCCATTCCTGTTAATTCACATATCATTGTTTGAAATTGAAAAATGGCCTGGAGCTCACCTTGAGAAATTTCCGGCTGATAAGGCGTGTAAGCGGTGTAAAACTCTGATCGAGATATCACATGGTCAACGATTGTCGGGATATAATGGTCGTACACTCCCGCTCCCAAAAACGAAACATGTTGTTGTAAATCGGCATTTTTGGCAGCAAGCCGAGACAACTCCTTTAATAAGGCGGATTCGGATTTGGCTTTTTTAATATTGTACTCCCTTTTGAATCGCACTTTATCCGGTATATCCGAAAATAAGTCATCTATTGAATCTACTCCGATCGTTTGCAGCATTTCTTTCTTGTCTTCTTCCGTCATAGGCAAATAACGATGTTTGATCATATTTTTCTCCCCCATCCTATTTTTTTGGACGTGTATAAAATGGCGTTTTAATGATTTTTGCTTGTAAACGTTTTTTGCGCACAGCCACTTCCAACTCATTCCCTACTTCACTGTACTCAGACTGAATGAGAGCAAGGCCGATGTTTTTTTTCAGCGTAGGAGATTGTGTTCCCGACGTGACAAACCCAATTTCTTCATCATTCTTATATACGGGATAGCCATGCCTCGGGATGCCCCGCTCCAGCATTTCGATACCTACAAGTCTTCTAGAAACGCCGTTTTCCTTTTGCTTTGTCAGGGCTTCTTTTCCGATAAAGTCCTCTTCTTTATTGAGTTTTACGGCAAATCCGATGCCTGCCTCTAAAGGAGAAATGTCCGGGGACAATTCCTGTCCATAAAGCGGCAAAGTCGCCTCGAAGCGCAACGTATCTCGTGCACCAAGCCCACAAGGCTGAATCCCCTCTTCCTTGCCTGCTTTTAGCAGATCTTCCCATATTTGAGTGGCGTCTTTCGGGCTACAGTAAATTTCAAACCCGTCTTCACCTGTATACCCAGTTCGGGAAACAAGAGCTTTCGCTCCGTTTACATCAACATTCTGTTGAAATTTGAAAAATTTGACATCTCTTAAATCCACATTTTTTACAATTTTTTGCAAAATCAATTGCGCTTTCGGTCCTTGAATCGCAATCAAGGCATATTGGTCTGAGACATTCTTCACTTCGACATCTTTATCCGCGTATTGTGTTAACCAGGCAACATCTTTATCCGTATTGGCGGCATTCACGATCAACAAGTATTCTTCTTCATCAAGCCGATAGATGAGCAAATCGTCTACGACTCCGCCATTCTCATAGCACATTGCCGTATATTGAGCGCCGCCCTTCTTCAGTTTGGATACATCGTTGGTCATCAATTTTTGAAGAAACGCTTCACTCTCTTTCCCTGTCACCAACACTTCTCCCATGTGGGAAACATCAAAAATGCCTGCTCTTTCCCTGACGGCTTCATGTTCCTCTTTTATGCTGGAAAACTGGACAGGAAGATCCCAGCCGCCAAAATCAATTGTCTTTGCCCCGTACTTTTCATACAAAGGATACAAAGGGGTTCGTTTTAATTCTGACATTGTCCTTCCTCCTTTTTATCTTTTATGTAACATCAGGCAATAAAAAAAGACAGAAAAACCCCTATGAAAAGGTTTCTCTGTCTTGGGACCTGAAAGTTTGACCGCTTTAAGATCGGCTTTCTTCTTTGGTGGTTTTCTCGTAGGAAGAAAACGCTCTCCAGAGTTGCGTCAAACAAGAGTCTTTTTGCCTGAGAGATTCGCACGGGTTCGCGCTTGCTCCTTCGGCGCCGAAAATTCATCGGTCTCTCCTCTTGTCATCATTCGCCTATATTCTTTTTGAGACTGGTTATACTATTATCATGCGAAGCTTGCTAGTTACACACATCGTACCATTCTTTTGCCAATTGTTCAAACATTTTCCTCAATCATACATAGAAAAGGAGAGGCGTTCAC
Organism: Siminovitchia sp. FSL W7-1587; assembly: GCF_037963795.1. Taxonomy (NCBI): domain Bacteria; kingdom Bacillati; phylum Bacillota; class Bacilli; order Caryophanales; family Bacillaceae; genus Siminovitchia; species Siminovitchia sp. FSL W7-1587. Next base: position 4,309,816 of record NZ_CP150169.1, on the reverse strand, counting down.
GATGAAGGTACCTATCCAATCTGATACCCAATGGCTTCCGGGCTTCCTGGAGCGAATCGAACAGGATGGCCCTTGGGCCAATCAACAATTGTTCAAGCTGGCATTAACCGCGGAAAAACAGCTACTCGTTCCTGAGTTTGAGGGTCTAGTCGCACCGAACCATTTGCCTCAACTAACATTATTGCCCCATCAACTGGAAACGGCCACTGTCGTTGTGGAAAATATGAACGGCAAAGCCATTTTAGCTGATGAGGTGGGGCTGGGAAAAACAATTGAAGCGGGATTGATCTTAAAAGAATATATGATTCGCGGCCTTGTCAAACGGGCATTGATCCTTGTCCCTGCATCTCTCGTTTCTCAGTGGACATACGAGCTGAATTCCAAATTCCACATCCATGCCGTTGCGGCAACAAAAAGTTATGTATGGGGCCAGTATGACTGTATCGTTTCATCCATTGATACAGCAAAACGGAGCCCTCACTGCGACATCATTTCCGAACAAGATTTTGATTGTATCATTGTTGATGAGGCCCACAAGCTGAAAAATCATAAAACGAAAAATTACCAGTTCGTGCAATCTCTCCCCAAAAAGTATTGTCTGTTGCTGACGGCAACACCGATTCAAAATAAAATTGAGGAAATTTTCTACCTCGTCTCCTTGTTAAAGCCAGGCCATCTAGGGAGCCAAAGCAGCTTTTTGGAGAAATATAAAAATAAAAAATTATCAAAGCAAGAAAATGAACATTTAAAAAGCCTGATTAATAAAGTAATGATTCGGAACAGAAGAGCTGACACCAAAATTGAATGGACAAAGCGCCATGTTGAAACCATTCCGATTGAATTCAGCAAAGAGGAACGCGAGCTTTATGATGGGATTGATATATTAAGGGAGTCCTGTGAATCTTATACAGCAAATGCTTTTTCAATTATTACTTTACAGCGGGAAGCGTGCAGCAGCCGGGAAGCCGTTTATTTTACATTAAAAAACATGCTGCAAAAATATGAAAACCTCTCAGATGAATATGTGAACAAGCTTACATTTTTGCAAACAAAGATAGATGCCGTATCACAAAACTCAAAAGCACTGAAAGCGCTCGAATTGATTAAAAAAATCAATGATAAAGTGATTATTTTTACAGAGTACCGTGCTACGCAACTATACTTGCAATGGTTTTTGCAGCAGCACGGGATTAAATCTGTTCCGTTTCGCGGAGGTTTTAAGCGCGGGAAAAAAGATTGGATGAAAGAATTGTTCAAAAATCACGTGCAAGTACTGATCGCAACCGAAGCCGGTGGCGAAGGGATAAATTTGCAGTTTTGCAACCACGTCATCAACTTTGACTTGCCATGGAATCCGATGCGCCTTGAGCAAAGAATTGGCCGGGTGCACCGACTGGGCCAGAAGGAAGATGTGTATATTTATAACTTCGCAGTGAAAAATACAATTGAAGAACATATTGTCAATTTGCTGACGCAAAAAATTAAACTCTTTGAGCGTGTAGTCGGAGAATTGGATGATATTCTGGCAAAGCTGGAATTTGGCAGTATCGAGGAACATATGCATGATATTTTCAAGGAATCCAAGTCGGAAGGGGAACTGAAGGTGAAGATGGCAAACCTTTCCGCCTTCATCCAGTTTGCTGATTCCATAAGAGAGGAAAGTGAAACAAATGCTTCAACAAGAAATACATCAATATCTTGAGAACTTTTTTGAAGCGACGCAATGCACCATTTTGGAAAACGGCCCCGGATTTTTAACCGTCCAATTAACGATAGAAATGGATAAAGAACTGATGAATCGACCATTTTATTGGACATATTTAGAAAAGACGGGCGGAATACCCAATCCGGGAAAACTGACTTTTATTACAGATGAAGAAAAAGCTCCGGAAAATGTAAAGGGTGAATATATACATTTTGGCGCCCCCCGTCTTCACCAACTATTCCATTCAGCCAAAAAAATGGCAGCCTATATCCGGTTGTACGAACAGCCAAATCCACCTCCATTTCAATCCGTTCCGCTTTATCCCTGGCTGAATGTGAATTTGAAAATATCATATCGTTCCGACAGGAAACGGGATGTGTTAAAATCCTTCGGGCTCCATTTAATAAACGGCATGCTCGTCGATCATTTTCATGAAAAAATGCAAAGCCGCCAGCTCGTACCAAAAATCCCGGATTATTGTTTTACAATTTCCCCCATCATCAAACCCGGCAGCGGTTTAAAAAGAATCGATGCATTTGTAAAGAATGAAATTGCAGCCAGTGACCATTCATGGGCCGTATTGGCCAAAAAGAGACAGGAGGAAGACTTGAATCTGTTAGACCAATTTTATGCCGATCAAGTTGACAAGCCGGAAACGTACGAGATCGAGAAAAAAGCACTGATTGACCAATATGAACCGAAAATCAACATTGAAATCATAAATGGTGGTCTTTTTTACCTTGCCTCGCCAATCTAAATATTTAGTTGCGTCCTTCCCTCTTAAACAACATGACGAGTGAAACGGGAATCAGCCCAAACCAGTTTAACAAGAAGGGGCCTTTTCCTTCTTTCCTCTTCTTCCTTGACTCTTTTCGTTCCGATCTCGGCTTCTCCAAATGCTTAATGAACGTTTCTGTCATGTATTTGACATAGTCGTTAGTCGACATCAACAGACCACCTTTCTTTTTTAAAAGAGTATGCCCATTTACCCGATTTTTAGTGCCTCCTTACTAGAAAGCGAGGGGGTTACATATTGGATAATCCCTTCGGAGTCACCAAACTGCACCCCTTCATATGAATGCATTAAAAGCGTTTGAAAAAACTATTTGCTTTTCGTTCACTCATCCTCTTCCCAAAGCGTCTCATTCAACAAACGCTCCCCTTCCTGCTTATAATAATTGCTTATCTCTTTTAAATATCCATGTTGGGATATAAAGATAAAAGCCGTTTGGCTTGCTATCAAAAAGGCAATAAAAACGATCATGAGTGTTAAAGGAAAAACAGCGCCCCGCTCATTCCCCATTATTCATCCTCCCATCCAAACACCGGATAAAGTGAAGCTTCTTTCGTTGTTCCATCGGCAAATTCCACCATCATATATATCCCTGGCCTTTCCTTCCGGAAGGAAAATCCCGCTACATTTTGCAATACAATCTCGTGCCCCTTATCACGAACCTTCCTTCGGACGACCCTTCCGTAACGTTCATATGAAATGGGTATGTCGTTTTTTTCTATGAGAATCCGCTCATCGGATCCCACTGTCCAATCTTCGGCGCTATACAGTTCTCGACGAAATTGAATAAGGAAAATGTTCCATTCGTAATCTTTCTCCGTTGAAATGCTTCGTTCCACCGCCGCATATGAAAGATACATAAGCGGAATAAAAGACAGGATTAAACTGGAAATGACCATTGTCATAATCGCCTCCAGCAATGTAAAGCCGCATTCATTGTTCCATACAGACTGTTTTACTTTCATAGGTTACACACGCTTTCTTTTTCTCTTGAACATCATGAAAAGAAAATACATATTCTATATTCTCTCGAATGAGCCGCCTGTTCTCCCAATCATTCAACCAAATCGACTCCTCTACCTGCTCATACAGCAATCGGTAGGCTGTTAATTCTTTTTTTCCCTCACTTAGTACATCGATCATGCGAAACAATAAGGGGAAAAGCAAAGAAGCGACAAGCAGTAAGAAACTGAATGATACCAGTCCGTCCAGAAGAGTAAAACCGTCTTCACTTTTTAACATTAAACCTTCCCCTCCCTAAATAAATTGTTAGTTTAACGGCGGTATCATTCACCTGAAATTGAACGGTTCCAAAATAGGAAATCGTTCCTTCCGGTGTAATATGGAAACGAGATAAATTGCCGCCTGTCATCTTGATGGAGTCTGGAAACTTTCTTTTGATAATGGTTTTTCTGCCAGATGCTGCCTCATATACGTTTTGCTCCTTTGAAAATCGAAACACAATGGTTTCTTTCCTGTTAATGGCATATGAATGGGCATAATATAAATCGGACTCAAGCTGAGTGATGAACATTTGTTTTTGCACCCATTCCATAACAGGTTTAACCCCTGCTATTCCAACTGCGAGCATTATCGACACAACAGCTAATACGATGAGCATTTCAAGCAAAGTGAAGCCTTTTACAGACCGAATATGTTGAAGGATTCTCATGTCAATTTGACGATACTTTGACCTCCCCGTTAGAATCAATCACCAAAGTTTTACCGTTTGGACAAGTGTTGTCTTTTTCCTTTACATAACCTTCTCTTTGCAACTCAGTAAAAGAAGGAATTTGTTGGTGTGTCAACCGATAGGCCTCAACCTGTCCCTGCACCATGTGCCTGAGCGCATCGCATCCTTTGTTATTAATGTTTGAGCTGTGTTTTGTCACATTCGGAAGCGCGACAAGAATCAACACTGTAATGACCAAAAGAACTACCATCATTTCCACTAATGTAAATCCCTTCTGATTTTTCCGAAAAAACTTCAACATTGTGTATCCTCCTCATTAAATGGAATCAATAATCTGAAACATTGGCAAAAAGATCGACATATAAATGGCAATCACCATGATCCCGATTAATACAAACATAACAGGCTGGAAAATAGTAAAAATCTTCCTTGTTTTTTCTTCCAGCCTCTGCAGACAAAATTCACTGTAAAAAAGCAGCTCACTGTCCAGCTTTCCGTTTTGTTCGCCGTGGGCAACAATCTCAATCAATTCCTCTTCCAAAAACCCTAAGTGAATAAGAGCCTCCGAAAAGGAATATCCAATTTTCAACATGCTCTTAATCTCACCTGCGGATTCTTTTAATAAAGGCTGAAAAGGCTGTGTCAACATAATTTGAGTGATTTCGTTGACCGAAAAGCCGCTTTTTAATAAAAAGCTCCATTCTCTGGCAAGGAAGATCGTTCGGTACAGCTTATAGTAGGAGTGAATAAACGGGGTTTTTGAAAAAAACTGGGCTCTGTCAAGTGCGGACTTTCTGTGGAGTATGCGTAATAAAACGATAAACAAACAACCTATTGTCATTAAGGAAAACGTAAAATAATAGGGAAACGTTTGAATGAAATGGAGAAACCATTTTAGTGCCATATTGGGCTCATAGCCCATCGAATCATAAAACATTTGGAAACGAGGCAGCAAGAGATGATGGAGGAGGAAACCCACGATCACTAGAATGAGCAGTAATATGAATGGATATTGCAGCAGTTGCAACATTTTTTTTCGTTGTTCATCTTTTCTGAGCAAATACATTCCGGATTCTTTCATGGCTGTTGTGATAAAACCATGCTTTTCAGCAAAATAAAGTTGAGAGCATGCCTGACGATCAAACCCTTGTTGATGAAATACACTGTGAATAGCCTCTCCGCTTTGCAGACCGTCTATCATCGCTTGGAATTTTGGCAGATGCCTTTCATGCATCCGTCCAAGAAAATCAAGCGACTCAGCCAGCGAAAAACCTTTATCTGTCATTTCAGAGATACGATTTAAAAAGATTCCCTGTTCTTTCAGACGCAGCTTCTTGCTTCTCTTCAACGACCCAACGATCATATTCCTCACAAGAAATGTAGCCAAGCGCAATCCCCTTTCTAATCATACTTTCTAAGTTTCTTGACCGTCTTACCCTCCCCCCTTTTTTGGCCGTTTTGATCATTGTCTGCAGCATTTCGCCATTGACTACATCGAATACGGCCGTCCTTTTCGGGAATCCGTCCCGCCTGCAAAATTCAGAGCACCTCCCCTTACAATACGGGCATAAAAGAGAGACAAGCCTTTGGGCCGCCACCCCAATAACCGTCTGTTCAATTTCCAAAGGATTTACACCAAATTCCAATAGACGATCAACAGCGCCCTCTGCATTTCTTGTATGCATGCTCGTGAGGACAAGATGGCCTGTCATGGCAGCACGAATGGCGATCTTGGCTGTTTCCGCATCGCGAATCTCACCGATAAAGATCATATCGGGATCATGGCGCAAAATAGCCTTCAGCCCGGTGTGATAAGTAATTCCCGCTTTTTCATTTACCTGAACCTGAAGAAAAAGATCGCTTTGACTTTCTACGGGATCTTCCAAAGTAATCATATTTCTCTGTACTCTCTTGCAGCTATATTCCGCCAACTTATAAATGGCCGTGGTCTTTCCACTGCCTGTCGGTCCACTAAAGATGATCATGCCGTGTGACAAAGACATCATTGAATACAGTTGTTGAATGCTCTTTGGAAACAATGACATTTTTTCGAGTGAAAATGACTGTTTTTGGGGGATGATACGAATAACCAAGCTTTCCTTTGAAAGGGCGGTTGGAAGGGTAGAAATGCGAAGCGAAATCTGTTTCCCATGGCAGTGAGTCTGCCATGCGCCGCTTTGCGGTTTTCGTTTTTCGCTTATATCCATGGAAGCCATGAACTTTAAATGGGAAATGAGCCGTTCTCCGGCTATGGGGGGAATCGGTTTACGCGGTATCAGATGACCGTGGAGGCGAAATTTGATCAAGTAATCCTTCCTCCGGGGAACAATGTGTACATCCGTCACGCCCAGCCTGGCTGCCAGTGAAATAAGCTCGTCGGCTGTACGCTCAATGGACATAAATCATAAAACACCACCTTTATTTTGCTTAATACATGTATTCGACATAAAATCCGTTTCTCCTTCTTTAATTTGAAAAATCTTTTTCAAAAACCGAAAAGCGGGCATACTAACTAAATAATACGTTTATCCCGCTTTATTGAACTGGCAGTATGAGCCCCGCTTTAAAAGTTCGAGGTAAGACGATCACCTGCCACTATAGCTCGATTGGGGATTGGCTTAGGTCGACAGGAAAAGGAAGCTGCGGAAACATCGGATGCGCCCGAAGCTTTCGAGGGCGTCTTTGCTTAAACTTGCCGACAGGATTTTTTTATAACTGGGCAAAAAGCCGCACTGATTGAAGTTTCACTTTATCACGCATTCGACACAAACAAGGCTTCGAATATGTTTACTTTTTGATTCGTTTTCATTTATAATAAGAAATTGATGGACTACATGCTGCAAAGGAGGGATTCTTTATGGATCGCATGTACAGAGTATTAGGTTTTTGGACTGGTATTTTTACTATTATGTTTTATCTTGGCGGAATGGATAAAACCGCGCTACTCTTTCTTGGCCAGACAGGATTCTTTGTATTGCTTGGCTATTTGAATCTGACGGAACGGATGTATATGTATGTGTTCGGCGCATACCTGACTGTATTTTTCGCTGGTTTTACATACTATACCCTATTTTTAATGCCGCCTGGCGGAGGGTTAAATTAATCCGTAAAGAAAGCTTCCTAAGATGGCGGAAGCTTTCTTTTGATTTCTAAACAAGATACGGATTGCTTGTTTTCTCTGTCTCAATTGTCGTGGAAAGGCCGTGTCCGGGAAAAACTACCGTATCATCAGGCAGTGTAAACAGCTTTTGGTGGATGCTTTCAATTAATGTGGCATGGTCTCCACCGGGTAAGTCTGTTCTTCCAATGCCGCCGGAAAAAAGGGCATCGCCGGAAAAAACAGAGCCCATTTCCTTTATGTAATAAGAAAGGCTTCCTGGGGAATGACCGGGAGTTTCCAAAAGCTCCAAGGTAAATGGACCGATCTCCACCTTTTCCTCTTTGGTAAATAGGTGGTCTGCCGGTCTCCCGGAAATCGGTTCCATTGGATAACGGGCAGATCCGTTTAATGACGGGTCCATTAACCAGTCCTTCTCCAATTCGTGGATGTAAACTGGGATTCCCCAATGATTCCGTACTTCTTCCACAGCGCCAATATGATCAAAATGCGCATGTGTCAAAAGAACAGCAATGGGTTTGAATCCTTCTTGCTTCATGTATTCAATGAGCCGTTCCCCATCAAAACCCGGATCGAAAATGACACACTCTTTTTTTTCATTAAAAAGCAAATAACAATTTGCTTGAAGAGGGCCGAGGGGTATTTGCTTCAAATTCATTTGCAAGCTCCTTTCTGTTTTCTCTTTTTCAAGTTTACCATGAACGATCATGAAAAATAAAAGGTTAACGTTTAAGACTGGAAGGAACGGGCAAAATAAGTAAGATTCAAGGAAGTGTCACTTTTGAAGCTCGACAAACAGGATAAAAAGCTTTAAAATATGAGGAGCGGCATCTTACTAATACATAGTATATTTCCTTATTATCACTTAGAAGGGAGCTCTTAAATAAATGGGTACAGCAATTATTTTCTCCTTAGTTTCGATACTTGCAGTGTTTGCATTGGTCAGCTCTTTAAAAAACAGAAACGTATTAGGTATCATTTTCTCTCTGGGAACTGTCGGGGTATTCGGATTCTTTTCGGTCATGACATTTATTTTTTCAGGATATCCGGAATAAAAATGTGACCTTGTAAGAAAAGCGCAAGCGCCTGTTCAGTGATATACGATCTGAAAAGAAACACATACGCAGATTACCATGTATTTGCTTCTGCAGGCATTGTGCGAGCTGAACAAGCTTCACCGAATAAGCTGCGGCGCAGGAGCACGTGATGTTACCGTCGTAGTGCCCTCAATTCACTTTCTCGAGGAAAAGAGAACGAAGTTTCCCAGTCGCTGAGCGCTGACGCAATTTTACTCTTACCTTGAGTAAAGAGGCTGGAACATAAGCAAATACAAAATAGCAAAAACCGAACAATTCATTTAAAATTGTTCGGTTTATTTGTGTTAAAAAAATCCCTATCTTCGCTACGTCAACATATTTCGCTTTACGCAGGTCTCTTCAGCTTCGTCGGAAAGCAAAGATCGCTTTCCTGCGGGCTTGAGCTACTCCCGCAGGAGTCTACCTATTTTGCTACGCTAAAAGCTTGCGTATGATACACTGGGATAATTTATCCGGCATGTAAGGTGCCCGATTGGTTCAACTAACATTCAGTAGGAGGGGAAGAAAACTCCTACTGAATGAAGTTTCACTTTATCCCGCATGTAAGGTGCCGTAAGGCTCCCACTTCAAAATCTTGAGTGAATACAAAAGGCCCAAGTGGGAGTAAACGGCACCTAAATGCCCGATTGGTTCAACTAACATTCAGTAGGAGATGGAAGAAAACTCCTACTGAATGAAGTTTCACTTTATCCCGCATGTAAGGTGCCGTAAGGCTCCCACTTCAAAATCTTGAGTGAATACAAAAGGCCCAAGTGGGAGTAAACGGCACCTAAATGCCCGATTGGTTCAACTAACATTCAGTAGGAGAGGAAGAAAACTCCTACTGAATGAAGTTTCACTTTATGGTTCGTTTTTTCATCAGCTGATTTAGTTGTGCCACAGCCTCTTTTATTTTGCGCCAAATTGAAAGCGAATGCCCCACTCGCGGTTCTTTGCAATGCTAAAGCGCTCTTCATAGCCTTTATCGTGCTCAACACTTTTCCATATCTCGCCGCCGAGCATAATCTGTTATCGCTTGTGTGTTTGCCTCTGAGAGCTCATATGGCTGCTTGCATGCAATCCCGCCTTTTCATCGCAACTGAAGTTACGAGGCGTCTCGTCTATTGAGATCAGGCTTGTTTCAATGACAGCCTGGGCAAAATGACCCCAATGAAAGAACAAGCTCTCTTTGACAAATATGTCTGCCCGCATTTCTTTATTGAATGATTAATGTCTTTTTTATGCTGCAAACTCGCCCAAAAGTAATTCAGGACTAAACCGAAGGTTCGCCGGTCCGATTTCACACCATTTCCACTTCGCTCTAATAGCTGTTACCTCTGCTTTCGCTAGTTTACTATAGACCGGGAAGCTCACAGATCAAAAAGAAACCGCAGCTTTCACTGCGGTTTCTGTTATTGTTGCTGCTCCATTAAGTTGCCTCGATAATCTCTTGATTCATAAAATCTGAGCAAGTCCCCGTAAATGATCTTATCCGAATAATCAAGTTCCACACGAGCTTTCTCTTTATATGGTTCACATAACGAGCCTTCAACCGGCTGTTCTGTTTCCTTCGAATAGCATGTATTATCCGTATAAACATAATCTTTGGTGATAAAGCTCCCGTCACGAAATACTGCAAAATCACGGTGGTCATCGGAAAACAGATCTTCACCGAATTGAATGCTCGATTTCGTGTCCACACCGAGTAAATGCAGCAGTGTTGGCTTCAAGTCAATTTGACCGCCCACTTTGGAAATGGTTTTCCCTTTTCCTTGATCCGTAACACCTGGAATATGAACGATAAAAGGAACGCGCTGCAATTGCACACTGACAAACGGAGTCACTTCTTTTCCAAGATATTGTGCCATTGCTTCGTTATGATTTTCAGAAATGCCGTAATGGTCACCATACATGACGATGATCGAATTGTCATACAACCCTTCATCTTTCAATTTTTGAATGAATGCTTTTACAGCTTCATCAGTATAGCGGACCGTTTGGAAATAACGGTTTAGCGTACCGCTTTTTGAATCATATTCATCAATAAATTTATCTTCCTCATCCAATCTGAATGGATGGTGGTTTGTTAAGGTAATCATTTTTGTATAAAACGGCTTCTGCATTTCCTTCATCATTTCAACTGACTGTTCGAAGAAAGGAATGTCTTTCATACCCCAGCCGACAGAAATATCAGGGGTAATTTCATAATCTGTTGCCGAGTAGTAATAATCATAACCAAGTGCCTGGTACATGATGTCGCGATTCCAGAAGCTTTTGTTATTCGCGTGCATCGTTGATGTATAGTAGCCTTTCTTGCTTAAATTCTCGGCCATTGAATCATATTCGTTTCCGGAATGCGTAAAAAATACAGCTCCGCGGTTCAACGGATATAATGAGTTTTCAAGTAAAAACTCCGAATCGGACGTTTTCCCTTGCCCTGTCTGATGATAAAAATTGTCAAAGTAATAGCTGTCCTTAATGAAGCTGTTTAAAAACGGTGTAACTTCTTCTCCATATACATCGTTGTTTAAGACAAATGACTGAACAGATTCCAAAGAAACGACAATCAAATTTCGGTTTTCAGCAATGCCAAACATATCCTCATTCGGTTTAACGTAATTGGCCCGGACGTAGTTGTCAATATCGACAAGCTCACTGCCGTCAGCCATTGCCCTTTGAGCAGATGATTTGGATTGAAGAAAAACATCATACAAATGGTAATTGTATGTTCCTAAATTTTTAACAAGCATTTCCCTGTCAAATGTTCTCGTTAAAAGCTGGGGCCGCTCTGTTTCTGCCAGTCCGATATTTAAAAAGAGCAACGCAAAGGCGACAAGAAAATAAGCGCGTTGGTGCATTTTTTTAACGGGCACGAATTCTTCTACCTTGTGTTTATATTTCATGAACATGGCAAGGATGATGACATCCACAAAGTAAATGATGTCATACCAATGAATTTCGGTTAGTGCACTGTCCCCCAAGTCGGCAAAGTTGCTTGTCTGGAACAAAACAGGCAAAGTGATGAAATCTGTAAAAAACCTGTAAAATGCAATATTGGCATATAATATAAACCCCAGAATAAAGCTTGTGGCCATTACATAACGGTTTCTAATTTTCTCCGAATTAAAAAAGAATGCAATACCAAAAGCAAACAGCAAAAAGCTTAATGGATTGATGAATAATATAAGCTCCTGCATAATATTTTCGATCTTGATGTCAAAACTTGTTTTATATACGATGTATGTTTTTAGCCAGAGCATTACGGCCGCTACTACCGGAATGGAGAGCTTTTGAATTTTTAGCCTGCTCATCTTATGACCTCCTGTTTGCTTCCTTAAACCAAATTCGCGATTGTTTCCATTTTATAGAATATCAAAAAAGAAACTACCGTCTATCATAATATGATTCTTTTAAAAAATCAACTTGCAATATCCTAGCAAAGAGACTTGCTCATTAAGCCAACGTATGCTCTTCACCTTAATATTAGACGTTTGAAAGCATAAAAAGTTTCATTTTTTAACATAAAAAAAGAAATTTACGAGTTTTTATACCGTAAACAAAGATCTATTTTATCATATAAGGAAGAGATTTGAAATACTTTTTTTCCCAACCACCCATTAATGGCCGCTCTTATATTTATTCATCTCGCTTTTTAATATGATCATTGTTTTTTGAAAATCTTGCGGTGTTATAAGTCCGGCAGAGTATATTTCTTTGATCTCGTCTTCCATCAACTGCAATTCGGCTTCTCTGTCACCCAAATAGACAAAAATGCCAAACCTCTTTAACAATTGTTGTACATCGAATGCAGATTTCATTCAAACCACCTATTGCTCTTCTAATTTGTCGATAAAGTCCTGAAACTTTTGTTCATCTCCTACTTTTTCCACTTTCGCAGCATGTTCTTTGGCAAGTTCGAGATTTCCTTCATCATAATAAAGCAAGGCCAAATTAAAATGTGCTTCAGAAAAGTGCGGCTCCAATTCGATCGCCTTTTGCAAATGCTTTTTTGCATCTTCCATTTTGTGGAACTGAATTTCCGTATAGGCGAGTTGGAAATAAGTCACCGCGTCCCCTTTCCCTTGTGAAATAGACTGTGACAACATGTCATAAGCTGATTCAAATTCTCTGTTTTCGATTTGCTTCTTAGCCCGGGCATTGATCACATCCGCACGGTCGGCATGGTACCCGCCGTATAGGGCTAATGTTACTGCGATGGCAGCTATCACCAAAAACAGGAATTGCGTTGCCCATTTTCTTTTCTTCGGAAAATGAACGACCCCCGTTGCCAAAAAGCCGCCGACCAGCCCGCCGATGTGACCCGCATTATCGATCCCAGGCACCGTAAATCCAAACACAAGGTTGATTCCGATCAGAAAAAGGACGTTTGTGCCAATTGTTCTAAAAAACAACTGTGTATTCATCACGCCAATATATAAAAGAGCGCCAAAACAACCGAATATGGCCCCGCTTGCTCCCGCAGAAAGGTTATCCGTAAAAAGGAAACTGGCAACAGAGCCGGTAAACCCGGAGAAAAGATAAATCCATAAAAAGCGCAGGCGCCCAAAAATTCTTTCAACAGCCGTGCCCAAATAAAAGAGCGCCAAAGTGTTCATGATCAAATGCAAAATCCCGATGTGTAGAAAGATCGGCGTAAAAAAGCGCCACCATTCACCTGAAAGGATTAAGGGATTATATTTCGCCCCAAATCGAATGAGTGTTTGAACATTCGTACTTCCACCCTTTATTTCAACAAGAAAAAACATGAAAATTTGGACAGCTATAAACAGATACGTAAAAAACGGTTTGCCAAACTCAAATAATGCTCTTTCTTCCCTCTCCTGTTCCCGCGTATGGTGGATGACTTGTTCTTTAAGGGATATATGATCCGATTCAAGAAAGCTCATTTCGGACAGCGGGAAAGCGAACTCAAAATGTTTTCCCAGCCGCACAAAGGCATCTTCAGCAGTTTCCCGCGCCAAAATGACTGTTTCTACTTTTGTTTTCCCACTCCCCGCCATAAAAGGCCTTTCAATGACCCAGTCATAATCATCAACCGGCGGGTGTTGTGTCACATATATATTTACCACGTTCAACTCTTTTTTGAATAGATGCTTCCGTAATCTTTCCGCCTGTTCCCATGTCTTTTCAACGTCACGCTTCAACCAATTGGACCAGTCAAGGTTCGTGGAAATCAGACGAATAAAATGGATGCGTTTATTGCGCTCCGCTTCGAGCCAAATCTCATTTTCATCTTCATTTAAGCGCACAAGTCTATAATGTAATTCCTGGATAAAAAGTTGAGCCAGGCGCCAAAACATCCACTGTTCACGTTCCATCAATTTTGTTGCCCCGCTTTCTGCGGCTCATACCGCTTCCTGTCACTATAATATAGCTAAATGGATACGAGATTGTAAAGCAATGCACACATATACACCGGAGTTCAAGCCCATGAAAATAAAAAAAAGACCCGCGTCCAGGTCGTGATGATTACTTTCGGGATACACTTTCGGTAAATCGATCCCTGACTCCCAGGATATTCATCGCCATCCCTACGCTCATCTTTCTGATGGACTCATTGCCAAGAAAAGCATTCAAAATCTTGTAGCGCCATTGGTATGCCAGCGAAGCGGCGGCAACAAGCAATAAAATGTTTGTCATTTTCTTCATCTCAATCCCTCCTGTTCCTATTGTGCTACGATCGGGATGGTTTATTCATTTTGGCATTGTTATGTACGAATGATTTCTTTTTCCGTTATCATTTTTCCTACAGGAATATCATATTCTTCATGTGGTAAGTGATCTATCAGCTGAAATGAGAAAGCGAGAGAAATGGTATAACCCCGGTAATCCTTTAAAAACCGGTCATAATAGCCACCGCCAAAACCCACTCGATATCCGGCCCTGTTATACAGTAATCCAGGAACAATCACCAAATCAATTTCTTCTTTAGATACGGCATCCGTTTCATGTTCTTTCGGCTCGAACAAGCCAAAAAAAGAATGTTCCAAGTTGGTAAATGAGTGGATTTGTCGAAAAGTCATCTGTTTTGTTTCGGCATGGCATTTTGGCACAACTACTCTTTTGGACTGATCCCACCCTTTCCGGATCAACTGCCATGTATCGACTTCGGGAAATCTGGAAACCGTCAATGCAACCGTTTTCGCTTCTTTCCATTCCTCAGTGTCAACCAATGATTTTCCTATCTCATAAGACATCTGTTCATAGCGGAAGCGGTCAAGCGTTTGCAGTTTTTCTCCCATCATTTTTCTAAGTGATTTCTTATCCATACAAACATCTCCTGAATATAGAAAAAGCCAGTATCATCGGCGTTTACCGTGCTCTGGCTCTTTCGCGTGTTATTTTGTTTCACGATGCAATGTAACCCTTTTTTCTCTTGGGCAGTATTTTTTCAACTCAAGGCGATCAGGATTATTGCGTTTGTTTTTTGTAGAAATATAATTACGCTCATTGCATTCTGTGCAAGCTAATGTAATATTAACGCGCATGACTGTCATTCCCTCCAAACTTCTCACATTATACACCATTACAGGACTTTTATATAATATCACTTTTTATCAGGGAATTCCAGTCTCTAATCTAAAAAGAGGATCATGCAAAATTTGTAGAAATGTGGCTGAATTGTTTTGTATGGTATAAAATAGAAGAAGTACTAATTTAGAGGTGAATTATGGATATTGCCATTCTTATTTTATTATGTGCATCAACCCTATTTTTCATTTTGTCATTTTTTCAAAAAAACCACACGAAGGAATTGGAAAAAGAGGTTGAAGAGCTGACAATGACCTTGTTCAAGGAAAACCAAAATATGAAAAAGAGAATCAGTATACTGGAAGAAGAGTTGCTGATGGAGAAAGGCTTTACCGACATGTCTGCCTCCCAAACGCCAAGTACTACCGCTCTTCCCAATGTCAATGAAATTTTGAAAAATCAGGTGCTTGCCCTACACGACCGGGGTTTCACCCTGGAGCAAATAGCCAGGCAATCATCCCTATCTGTCCAAACAGTGAAACAAATTGTTGAGGCTGGCAAAGTATCCGGAGGACTTCATCATGGCTAGAAATGTCTTCAAAAAACTGGCCGCGCTCCTATTTATTTGTGCCGTCATATTACTCGTCATAAAACAAATGACTTTCGCAGAAAAGAAACCGGAAAAAAAGCCGCAACCCAAAGCCGGCTATGTGGAAATCAAACAAGAGGATTATGACAAACTCATAAAAGAGTCGGAGGACTGGAAGAAAAAATATGAGGGCCAGCTTGAAAAAGCTTCCACGAATAAGGAAGAAAGTGTAAAGGTTCTGTATTTGAATATTGGCGATGGTATGACTTCAAAGGACGTAAGTGAACAGCTGGCAAAAGCCGGACTTATCAAAACAGCGGATGACATGAATACATATCTTTCAAAGAACAATATGCAGCGTCTTCTCCAAATTGGAGAATATGAGCTCAACAGTCAAATGGACATAGAAACAATGGCAAAAATCATCACTGGGCAAAAAGAGGAATGATATTGGGTAAAGCAAAAAAAGCAGATCGGCATGATCTGCTTTTTTGCTTATTCTTCTTCCTTATTTCCCGATTTCAAATCGAAATAAGCTCTTAATACTCTTTTTCCGATATCCATATTGACGTTATTTGGGGTTGACCCGACATAATAGGCCGAAGGAACGACAACCGCCATGGCGATTTCCGGATTTTCATATGGTGCATATGCAACAAGCGACAAATTCCATACTTTCCTGCCCCGGTCCACTGTTTCCGCCGTACCTGTTTTGCCGGCCGGGCTGTACGGTTCCCCCGCAAAGGACCTTCCGGTTCCACGCGGTTCTGTAAATACGCCCCGGAAACCTCTTTGAACCCTCTTCACCCACTCTTCTGAAGCATTCACTCTATTTAACACTTTTGGTTCAACCTCTTTTGCAACGGGACCAACTGGTTCCTTTCCGTCTGCCGGGTCTCTGATTTCCTTGACAACATGGGGTTGTACCCGATAGCCGCCGTTGGCGATCGTTGAAACGTATTGAGCCATTTGCAGCGGCGTATAAGAATCATATTGGCCAATCGCAAAGTCGAGCACATTACCGGCATTCGCTTGTTCGATATCGCCACGGAAGCCAATTTGCTCGCCAGGCAAGTCAATTCCGGTCCGAATACCCAAGCCGAACTGGCTGAAATGCTCTCGCATTACCCGGAAGGCTTTTTCTTTGTTAATGGCCAACGACTGTCCTCTGCGGTATTGGCCTTCGCCGATGGCGATCGCCGTTTTATACATATACACGTTCGAAGAACGGACCAAAGCCATGTAATCATTAATGGAAACATATCCGCTTCTGTTAAAGTGGGAACTTTTTGTTTGCGTGCCTTTTATATGCAAAGGTTCATCAACCATTGTCTTTCCAGGATGATTGACACCCGTCATATAACCAGTTAAGATAGTCGCGCCTTTAACGGATGAGCCCACTACATAAGAGGTATTGAAATTTCCAGCGGCAAAGTCGACAAATTTGTATCGTTTTTCTTCTTCGTCATAGGCATATTGTTTGCCTGACATTGTCAGTATTTCTCCAGTGCGAGGATCCATCAAGACAACGAAGGCCCGATCCAAAAGACCCGTACCGCCCCTGGCTTTCGTCTTGCGGATTTCTTCCTCAAGAATTTTATCGACTTCCTTCTGCAGGTCCATATTAAGTGTCAATATGAGGTCTTTGCCACGCTCTCCTTCGGAAAGGACTTTGGTTTCCAGGACCTTGCCTTGACGCGTCACATTTTTAACCTTTTCTTTTTGGCCCCGCAGTACATCTTCATATTGAAGCTCAATATAACTTTTTCCGACACGGTCGTTTCTGCTGTAGCCGCGGGACATATAATAATCGAGCTTTTCAAGTGGCAGTCCGTCTGTCACCCCGCCCAAAATGGAACGGAGCGTTTCATCATACGCGTATTTTCTTTCCCAGTCTGTTGTCGTATCGATCCCCGGAAGCATAGGCAGATTTTCGCTAACGCGCGCAAACTCTTCCAACGAAACATCTTCATTTTTAATCATTTGCTGTGTCATCGCGTAACCGCTTGTCAGTTCACGATAGATCGCCAATACTTCCAAATCATCGGCCGTAAGTGAGGCCAAATCTTGTTCCGTGACACGCTCCCTTTGGAGCTTGTATAACTCGTCATCTTTTCCTTTCAGCTTTTCCTGTTCTTCCTTCGTCACTCTTGCCAAAGCTTCTTTCGGGTTTTTCATGATCCAAAAGTCCACTTTGTCGCGTTCTGTAATTTTTTCCGTATCTTTGTCAATCAATTGTGCAAGCCTTTCGGCCACTTTCAGCGTTTCTTTCTGGTCGAATTTGTTCGGGATCATATATGTAATCGCCCTGCGCGGCTCGTTGTCCACAACGAGATTATAATTCCGGTCATATATTTTCCCCCGCGGAACCGATGTGCTGACCGTCACGTCTTCTGTCCGCTCGATTTCCCTTTTGGCATCTTCACCGTATACGATTTGGATGACACCAAGACGCAGTATTAACAGTGAAAATAACAAAAATACGACAAAAAACAACATGTTCATTCTGAATGATACATGGTTTTTCTTTTTTGCTTTTTTGCTATTCAATTCTTCCAGCCCTTTCCCCATCATCCATATCTTTATTGTAAAAGAAAAATGGATTTATTGCTACAATGAATCATGATTCTATGGAGAATGTGGCAACTTTACTTTTTGTAAAAGAAGTGCAGCCAGGGTATGGCCGGTTCCGATTAACATGAGCAATATGGGAATGCTTTTTTCATCCTGAAAGAAAACAACGGCTGCTATAAAAGAAAGGACAGATACAATTCGGCCGGAATTTAAAAAAACCTCTTTGACAACGACATATTCAACTCTCATTTCAGCCGCTTTCCAGCTTTTCCCGATCACATCATATGTCATCGAAAAATAAGGAACGAGCATAAGCGGATAAGCAATCGCTATGACGGCGGCATATAAAAGCAGCCGCGGATAGGAAAAGTTGAAAACGATTAAAAAGATGGCTCCATATAAGATGAATCCGCCAATCAACATCGCCTTTTTCCTGAGGCTATTATAAATAAAACGACCGGCAAGGGTATAAGCAATGAAGGCTATTCCGGAATTAATGAAACCGAATGTTCCCAGTGCCAATTCACTGCCTGTGGCGATAAAAACAAAAACCGAAATAATAAAAATAAAGGTCCCGTCCCGCAACCCTTGAAGGAAGTGGGCATTTGTTATGTAGCGCCAATTAGGGTTGTTTTTTCTTTCCTTCAGCACTCTGAAAAAACAATAGACTCCTCTTGCCGGGCGGCGTTTAATAAAAAAACTGAAAATCACAGCCAACGCAAATAGCGCAAGCGATATAGCAAAAATGAGGGTATACCCCGCATTGGATTCGAATCGCGTAATGATAAACCCAGCCGAAATGGGACCGATAACTCCGCCCGCTGATGAAAGCGTTCCGAGAAAACCGTTAAACAAGTCCCTCGTTTCCGGTTCCGTAATTTCGAAAGTTAACACATTATAAGCAAGCCAATAAAAGCCGTAGCCGATCCCCAGGAGACTCCCAAGCATCACCAAGTGGCGTTCTGCCCCCGCGCCCAAAAACAGAACAACCATAAAAAAAAGAGCCAAAAAAATGACGCCGATTCGAAGGACAATGACTCTGTCAACTTTTTTGGCCCATCTTCCGGCCAAGATAAATGTTAATGGTTGCATAACAACAATGGCTAAGTTATATATGCCAATATCCAAAAACTTCCCTGACTGCTTCCATAAAAAAATATTGACGAACGTATTGGACAGGGCAATGCTTAAAGAATAAAGACCGCCAATAAAGAGAAGCAATGCTAAATCTTTCGGCACCTCTACATCGCCTAATAAGTTTTTCAGCTTCATCATGACATTACTCCCCTTTTCACTTGTATTTTTTGTGAAAAGGGAAGTTTTATACTAAAAAAACGAATCACCCGGAAAATAGGCAATTCGTTTTTTGTTTATATATTTATTTTGCTTCGCTGTAAAGTTTTTCAACTTCGGTCCAGTTAACCACATTCCAGAAAGCTTTCATGTATTCAGGACGGCGGTTTTGGTATTTCAAGTAGTAGGCATGCTCCCAAACATCAAGACCCAAAATAGGCGTTTTGCCTTCCATCAACGGGCTATCCTGGTTTGGCGTGCTGGTGATTTCCAACTCTCCATTGTTGACAATAAGCCATGCCCAGCCGGAACCGAATCGTCCAGCTCCTGCTGCTTCAAATTGCTCTTTGAACTTGTCGAAGCTGCCAAATTTGCTTTCAATGGCACTTTTTAGCTCTCCGCTTGGCTCGCCGCCTCCTTCAGGAGATAGCAATTTCCAGAATAAGGAGTGGTTTGCGTGCCCTCCCCCGTTATTGCGTACGGCTGTTCTAATAGACTCGGGAACAGCATCCAGGTTGGAGATTAGTTCTTCAACAGATTTACTTGCCAAGTCACTGTGACCTTCTACAGCTTTGTTTAAATTGGTAACATATGTGTTATGGTGCTTGGTGTGGTGAATGTTCATTGTTTCCTTATCGATATGAGGCTCCAATGCGTCGTATGCATAAGGTAATTGCGGCAATTCATATGCCATATGAATCTCCTCCTATGTAATTATTGGGACTGGTGACGATCCCTGTTTTACAACCTAAGATTAACAAAATCTGTTACCGCATTCAAACTTTATGCTTGTCCCAAGCAAGAAACGCCTTGATGAAACGTAATAAAAGCAAGGCAATCCCCCAACAAAAAACATGACGCTCCACATCCGCTGTCTCAAGAAAACTTGCAGCAAGTCTGATCCTTTGCGCCCGCGCATACCGCAAGGGCGCAAAGGGCGGTACAGTATATATTATCTATAACACAAGAACGAGAAAATAAACCACCATAATCAATTGAATAACTAATTTGACAACTACACTGCCAATAAATCCAGCTACCGAGCCTATGCCGATTTTAACAGCTGTTTTCACGTCCGTTCGGTGAACAATCAACTCTCCTAAAATGGCTCCAATAAAAGGCCCCAGCAGGATTCCCGCTACCGGAATGACAAACGGTCCGACCAGTAAGCCGATAGTACTCCCCCATACTCCCGCTTTTGATCCGCCAAATTTTTTAACACCAAACAGGTTGGCCAAATAATCCGCAATAAAGATAAGAAGAACAAATAAAGTTTGAATGACCCAAAACAGCGGATTGAAAGGTTCAAAAGAAAAGAACAATCCGTAAAGAATAAAGGAACCCAACAAAAAAACAACACCCGGTATAATTGGGTATATCAGGCCTGCAAAAGCCAATAAAATCGACAAAACTATGATTGTCCAGTATAACCATTCCATAAGCACAACTTCCCTTCCAAAAAAAATTTCTTCTTGTACAACACTTTCACTAAAACATATTTTCGACATTTTTAGCAATATTTTTGTAACATCTTGATTCTTCCCCCTGGAAACCTCAAAATAAAGGTTCGGGTGTCATTACTATG
Source organism: Siminovitchia sp. FSL W7-1587 (assembly GCF_037963795.1). Taxonomy (NCBI): domain Bacteria; kingdom Bacillati; phylum Bacillota; class Bacilli; order Caryophanales; family Bacillaceae; genus Siminovitchia; species Siminovitchia sp. FSL W7-1587. Next base: position 4,288,898 of record NZ_CP150169.1, on the reverse strand, counting down.
AAGGAGTGAATACAGTGAGAAAGATTTCTCTCCTGACTATTTTCTATAAAAGTTTATACTCTCCAAAAGAAATTGCCAAGTATCGGTTCCTCCCGATTGGAAAAGCAATCCAACATGTTTTTATCATTGCCTTGCTTTTTTCTCTTGGATCCATCATTCAAAATATGACCGAAAACGGTTTTCTTCCCGGCCAAGCCGGTGAAGTCATGAAGGATCCCGGAGCAAAAGGAATATTTGCGGCTTTATATTTACTTGCAACATTCGGCATTAACGCAGCGCTTCTTTTTATAGCGATCACTTTGATCGCCGCTGTCGGAGAACCAGCCGCGCGGTTTCAGGAAAGAAAGCTTCCTTATAGACAAAGCTGGAGGGTGACTGCCTTTAGCATGACGTTACCCGCTCTTCTGTTCGGACTGCTGGACGTCTTTCATATCCAAAGCCCATATTTCATGTTATTGGCCTTTGCAGGCACGATCACCATGATATTGTTAAGTATCCGCTCCATTCCAAAACCGCGAAAAAGAACATGAGATTGTTTTACTGGCAATTGAATCTCCCCTTTGAAATGGGGGTAAAATCTTACTGGCCGTCCCTACAGCAAAATAATTCAAGAATATTTCCCGATCTCTCTTCATATATATGGGACAACTTATATGAAGAGGCGGGATCGTTGTTGAAAAAGATCGCGATTTTTGTGGCGGCACTGATCATTCTATATAGTATCTATTACGATTTAACGACAGGCACACTTCCGGTTTCAATGGCAACCGCTGGCATTGAAGAACATAAGAGCAAACAAGACCAGCCGGCCATCCCTTATACGACCAAAAAAGTGAAACGCGGGGATACGGTTCTTTCCATTGCAGAGAATATACATGATGGCCCCCTCCCGGTGCCTATTGAGCAAATGGTTGATGATTTTCGGGAATTAAACGGCCAAATTGAACCAAATCACATTCAAATAAACGAAACATACAAGTTCCCAGTATATAAATGAACAGCCATGGAAGTTGTCAACTTCACCAAATCATTGATACAATATTCACGTAACCATCACGAGGGATTTTTATAAAGGAGAGAATACCTTTGGGTACAATTATACATCGATCCAAGACCCGTCCGGTAAAAGTGGGCAATGTAACAATTGGCGGAAGCAACGAACTGATTATTCAAAGCATGACGACATCCAAAACACATGATGTCGATGCCACGGTAAAAGAAATTGCCCGCCTCGAAGAAGCCGGATGCCAAATTGTGAGAGTCGCTTGCCCTGACGAAAGAGCGGCCAATGCCATTTCGGAAATAAAAAAACGAATCAATATTCCACTTGTCGTAGATATCCATTTTGATTATCGCCTTGCCCTAAAAGCAATCGAAGGCGGAGCAGACAAAATCCGGATCAACCCGGGAAATATAGGAAAAAGAGAAAAAGTGGAAGCTGTTGTCAAGGCTGCAAAAGAAAAAGGCATTCCGATCCGCATCGGTGTTAATGCCGGCAGTCTGGAAAGACATATACTCAATAAATACGGCTATCCTACCGCCGATGGCATGGTCGAAAGCGCCCTGCATCATATAAAAATTCTTGAGGATCTCGACTTCCACGATATTATCGTTTCTTTAAAGGCTTCGGATGTCAATTTGGCCATTGAAGCTTATGAAAAAGCCGCCATGGCATTTGACTATCCATTACATCTAGGGATTACAGAAAGCGGCACTTTGTTTGCCGGAACAGTGAAAAGCTCTGCCGGACTAGGAGCCATTTTAAGCAGAGGAATTGGAAATACCCTGCGTATCTCTTTAAGCGCAGACCCGGTTGAAGAAGTAAAAGTCGCGAGAGAACTTCTGAAAGCATTCGGCCTTATTTCCAATGCGGCAACGCTTGTTTCCTGCCCAACATGCGGAAGAATTGAAATTGATCTGATCAGTATTGCCAACGAAGTCGAAGAATACATTCAAAAAATAAAAGCCCCGCTGAAAATATCCGTTCTGGGCTGCGCTGTTAACGGGCCGGGAGAAGCGCGCGAAGCTGATATCGGAATCGCCGGCGCTCGCGGTGAAGGCTTGCTATTTAAAAAAGGAAAAACCGTGCGCAAAGTACCGGAGGAAACGATGGTTGAAGAGTTGAAAAAAGAAATCGATATTATGGCGGAAGAATACTTCAGAAAGCAAGCGGAAGAAGCCAAAAAGGAAGAAACGCAAAAAGTATAACAAGAGGCTGAGACATAAGCAAATACGAAATAGCAAAAACCGAACAATTCATTTATAATTGTTCGGTTTATTTGTGTGAAAAAAGGCTCTATACTAAATGTTGGGGTTTCCACATAATTTGCACATAAAAATATACACGCAAACATCCAATTCTTTTATACTTGAATTGCCTAGAAACAAGAAAAGATTGGAGTTGCGTGCAAGTGAATTTTACCATAAAAATCCCCGGCCTTGAAGATGTATGGATCACAAAAGTGGAGAAAATGGAAGATCGTATTGCGCTTCATGTAGAAATGGCTGTCAAGGTACATAAGTGTCCCAGCTGTGGGGAAAGGACTAAGAAAATTCATGATTACCGGATCCAAAAGATCAAACATTTAAAGTGGTTTGAACGGTTGACGTACCTCTTCTACAAAAAGCGCCGCTATGCCTGTTCGTGCGGGAAGAGATTTGCGGAGGACAATCCTTTTGTTCATCGATATCAACGGCTTTCTATCGAGTGGAATCAGGCAGTATCCGTTCGGATCGTGCAAGCGAAGACATTTAAGGAAACTGCCCAGCAGTTTGGTGTCTCCGTATCAACTGTCATGCGCAGGTTTGATCGTTTGGCCGTAAAGGAAATGACAGAGGTTCAAGAACTGCCCAGGGTGATCGCCATCGATGAGTACAAGGGAGATACAAAGGAAGGAAAATATCAATTGATTATTGCTGACGGGGAGACCAAGGAACCCATTGACATCTTGCCAAATCGAAAAAAGAAGACCATCAAGGATTATCTCCAAAAACATGGAACCAATGTGAATGTAGTCATTATGGACATGAGCCCTTCTTTTAAGGCAGCTGTCCAAAAGGCATTGGGGAAACCGGTTATTGTAGCCGATCGTTTTCATTATTGTCGTTATATCTATTGGGCTCTTGACGGAGTCAGAAGAAGAATCCAATCTGAATGGAACGATTATGACCGTAAAAAATGTAAAAGGATGCGCCATGTGTTTTATAAAGACAGTGCAAAGCTAACCGAAAAGGAACGCTGGTATTTAGACAGGTATCTTGGGATGGATGAAGAACTTCGCAGGGCTTACGAATTGAAAGAGTCCTACTGTTGTTGGTTCAAACAAGCCAAGGAAAATGGACAAGTTAAGATCAAAGAAACGAAGCAAGGGTTATTTGATTTTTACAGGAAGGTAGAACAAGAGGGTATTCCTGAATTTGAAAAGGCTATCCGTACATTCAAGAACTGGCAGACAGAGGTATTAAATAGCTTTTTATTTGATTACTCAAATGGTTTTTTGGAGGGAATTAATAACCTAACGAAAGTCATGAAGAGGAACGCCTGGATTCAGGAACTTCCTAAGGGCAAGAGCAAGAATACTACTTTTACATAAGTATAAAAAAATTGGAAGTCATGTTGGGTAGGGTGAGATTGCATCTCACTCCCACCCCAACATTTGACATAGAACCTGAAAAAATCCCTATCATCGCTACGTCAACATATTTCGCTTTCCGCAGGTCTCTTCAGCTTCCTCGGAAAGCAAAGATCGCTTTCTGCGGGATCTTCAGCTCGGGCTATTCCCGCATTGACTACGCCAAAAAGCTTGCGTATGATACACTGGGACAATTTATCCCCCATGTAAGGTGCCATATACACTACTTCAAGGCCTGAGTTGATACAAAAGGGCTAAGTGGGAGATAACGGCACCTAAATGCCCGATTCGTTCAACTAACATTCAGTAGGAGCTGGAAAAAACGCCTATTGAATGAAGTTTCACTGTATTGTTCGTTTTTTCATCACCTGATTTAGTTGTGGCCCAGCCTCTTTTTTCCAACTTTATACATAAGGAAGAAAAAGATAATAAAGCGACAAAGAAAAGACAGCGATAGAAAGCGCCCAGCCCCCGATTAATTTTTCACCCCTGATGATTGCAGGGATGGAAAGCAGTGTGCCCGCAATCCCAAGGATGCCCGGCAAGATAAAGAGTGATAAAATCGCCAAAGCCAGGGATACATAAGCAATTGCCCGGGCTGAAAATCCTTCATTTACCCTAGTTTTCGTTCTCTCCATTGTAAAATCAGGTACTAGTTCGCCAGCCAGCTCTTCCTGGTGTTCATCCGTTACATATTTCGTTTCTTTTTCCTGATGTTTGTCTTTTTCTGGTCCATGCCCAGACATACACTTTCCCCCTCTTTTTATTCACTATGTATATTGTGCGCCGAGCATAGCCCTTTCATGTTGACAATGATTGCCAAGCATTTCATACATTACAGCGAAATGTGTTACAATGAGGATATATAGAAGGAAAGTGTAAGGGAGATTTTATGCTTATGCAAAAAAGGTTTGGAATTGACATAGACGGTACAGTCACATGCCCCACATCCCTGATCCCATTTATTAACAAGTCGTTTAATTTGAATATCACGCTGGAAGATCTTACCGAATATGAATTGACGAGATGTCTTGATCTTCCTGAAGAAGCGATTTATCAATGGTTCGTCCAAACAGAGCCCTTGATTTATAAAGAATCGCCCATCGCTGAAGGAGCAAGACAAGTGTTAAAAAAGTGGGTGGATCAACATCAGCTTTACTTTATCAGTGCCAGGCAAAGCGCATTGCTGGATGTGACGAAACAGTGGTTTCAGAGGCATGAATTGGATTACCATCATATTGAATTAATCGGTACCCATGATAAAGTTCCCACGGCAAAAAAACATAATGTGGATATGTTTTTTGAGGATAAACACGATAATGCCGTGGCGATTTCAGAAGAGCTTGACATTCCAGTTATTCTGTTTGACACTCCCTACAATCGAAAGCCGGCACCAAAACAGGTGATCCGCGTCCATCATTGGAAGGAAGCCGAACAATGGGTAGAAAATTTGTTTGGAAAGACCAGCCAAACAATAAAAGAAGCCCATTAAACGGCTTCTTTTTTACATTCGGGACATTTCCCATATATTTCAAATTTATGATCAGAGATGTCAAAACCATGCAAATCTTCCGTGACAAAATTCATCGGACATGCCCCGATCGCCTTCGTCCATCCACATTTTAGACAAATAAAATGGTGATGATGGCCTTCATCTGATCCGCACGTATAGCGAAAGTGCTTTTCTCCTGCAAGCTCTGTCACTTCCAATATGCCCAGTTCCAAAAACAATGATAAATTTCTGTATATCGTGTCAAAACTGACACCGGGATAATCTTCCTGCATCATTTCCAACATTTCTTTAGCTGTTAAATACTTGTTTTGCGATGCGAAAATCTCTAGCATGCGTTCTCTCTTATCAGTCAATTTATAACCACTGTTTTTTACTGATTGAATCGCTTCGGCGATATGCATGACGTTCACCTCAACTTATTTTAAGCTGGAATTTATGCTTAAGATGCCGATAGGCAATAACAACAAGCAAAATGGCAATTGAAATGACAACAATTGTTCCTCCTGGTGCCAAATCAAGATAGTATGCACTCGTTAACCCGCCAATGACAGACGCTTCTCCAAAAATGACAGAGATAAAAATGGTTTGCTTGAAACCATTGGCCAATCTCATGCTTGCGGCTACCGGCAAAGTCATTAATGCGGAAACAAGCAAGATCCCGACAATCCGCATGGAGGCGGCAATCACAAGGGCGATCATAAGAATGAATAATATATGAATACCTTTGGACGGGATTCCTGACGCTTTGGCATGCTCTTCATCAAAAGAAAGTAAAAACAATTCCTTATATAACACAACAACAATCGCAATGACACCCACACTGATCAAAGAAATGACCCATAAATCGGTTCGGCTGACAGCACTGACACTGCCAAACAAATAATTTAACAATTCCGTATTAAATCCGTCCGCAAGGGAAATAAACACCACTCCTATGCCAATCCCGCCCGATAAAATAATCGGAATGGCTAGTTCCTGATAATGCGAATAAACGGTACGCAACCTTTCAATCGCCAATGCCCCCACAACCGAAAAACCCATTCCGAAAAAAAGTGGATTCATTCCTGCAAAAAGCAACGTTTTCTTGCTGAGGAGCAAGCTCGCAGCAATTCCGGATAATGTAACGTGGCTTAACGCGTCGGCAATCAGCGACAGCCGGCGGACAACAAGAAAAGTGCCAAGCAGCGGTGCAATCAACCCGATCAAAAGCCCTGTCAAAAACGTATTTTGTAAAAATTCATATTGAGATATTGCGGCCAGCACCGCCACCACCAACCTTTATGATAAACATACTAGAAACCTGCATAGGAAAATTGCTTCTCCATCCTAACTTTCTTATACTCGGCTGTATCTCCAAAAAACTTCAATTCCTTATTTAAATAAGCCACATGGGTTGCTTCATTTAATAACGCTTCGATATCGTGTGACACCATTAACAAAGTGATCCCCATTTCTTTACGTAATGATGTAAGCACCTTGTAAAATAAACGAACGTTTTTCGCATCGACGCCAACGGTCGGTTCATCCAAAATAAGAACGTCAGGTTTGGCAACAATCGCTCTTGCGATAAACACACGCTGCTGCTGGCCCCCTGAAAGTTCTCCTATTTTCCTGTTTACATACGGTTCTAAACCAACTTGTCGGATCGCCTGAAGCACATCCAATTTATCCTTTCTCTTTAAAAAACGGAACATCCCCACTTTTCGCGTTAAACCGCTCGCCACAACTTCAAAAACAGTGGCTGGAAATCCCGAATTAAATGAATTGGCTTTCTGGGATACAAAACCGATTCGCTCTTGACGTTTAAACAACGCCTGCTTTTGCCCGAACAAGAGTATTTCTCCCTCAACGGGCTTTAACAAACCCAAAACCAATTTTAACAGTGTAGATTTGCCGGACCCGTTTGGCCCGACAATTCCCACAAAGGCCCCTTCCGGCACCGACAAATTAATTCCGTCCAGTACAAGCTCTTCATTATATCGAAAATGGACGTTTTTTAATTGAATAACAGGATCATTCATCATTCCATAACCATCCCTCTTAATAGGAATCATTCCGATTTGCATGAAATAAGTATACATGAACATCCATTCTTTGTAAATCCTTCTGTAAAAAAATAGATGTCACAAGTACAGTGATGTCGTCATAAGTATTTGATTAGGAGGTTTGATTGCTATGAACTTATTAAAGAACATGGTGAATTTTAAGGTGAACATGATTACAGGTAATGAATTGCTCAAATACGCCAACCAATTCAACATTCAACTGTCCAAGACCGAAGCTGAAAAAATCGCTACCTATTTGCGCGGGAAAAATTTCGATATTTTTGATGAACGAATCCGCACAAAAATCATTCGGGAAGTGGCCAAAATCACTGGTCCTAAAACGGCAAAAGAAATCAATAAATTAATGGTCCAGTTTACGGCCGGCTAAGCAGAAAAAAGAAAGCCAGCAGGAGCGGCTTTCTTTTAAACTGCTATTTTACGAGCGCTTCGCCCATAATTTGGTCTTTCATCTGTTCATCAAATGAACGGTTTTTAATCATGGCAATTTCATGTTTGTACGGCGGCTTTTTATTTTTCTTGTCGGTTCCCACATAAGGCGTTTCTAAAATTTTCGGTACATCAGCCAAAGCGGGATGGTAAATCACCTTAGCCAGTGCATCAAACCCAATGTGGCCAAATCCAATATTTTCGTGGCGGTCTTTTCTGGCTCCCCGCTCATTTTTACTGTCATTGACATGTACAACCTTAATCCGGTCGATTCCGATTATTTTATCGAATTCTTCCAGCACACCCTCAAAATCATGGACGATATCATATCCGGCGTCATGTGTATGACAAGTGTCGAAGCATACGGACAGCTTCTCATTATGGGTGACTCCATCTATGATTTGAGCCAACTCATCAAATGTGCGGCCACATTCGGAACCTTTCCCGGCCATCGTTTCCAAGGCAATTTGCACGTTTTGCTCTTTAACGAGCACTTCGTTTAACCCTTCGATGATTTTTTTGATTCCCTTTTCGGGCCCCTCCCCCACATGGGCCCCGGGATGAAGAACAATCTGTGTTGCTCCAAGCGCGGCCGTTCTTTCGATTTCCGACCGAAGAAATTGGACACCGAGTTCAAAGGTAGCGGGATTGACCGTATTTCCAATATTGATAATGTAAGGTGCGTGAACGACTAAATCAGTAATGCCGTTTTCCTCCATATGGGCAATGCCCGCTTCAATATTTAACTCCTCCACTTTCTTTCTTCTCGTATTTTGCGGCGCGCCTGTATAAATCATCATTGTGTTGGCTCCATAAGAAGCCGCCTCTTCACTTGAGCCCAGCAACATTTTTTTCCCACTCATCGATACGTGAGAGCCAATTTTCAACATTTACCTCATCCCCTTTTGTTCTTTCAGGCTATTTTTTCTTTCGCTTTTGCATTCGCCGTTCCCGCTTCATGATTTTCTCTATTTCCGCTTTCATCTTCTTCTTATAACCCGGTTTAACTTTTTTCGGTTTTCTTACAATCTGATGTGCTTTCGTTACTGCGGTATTTCCCGAACTTTTCCGTTTCTCCCGACGCTTTCGATCGGCCGCTTCAACCCATTCACCGTCCTGGATGTCCCGGTATTCAAATTCGATTCCCAGTTTTTCCAGCCGATTAATCGCATCTTCATCGGACGATTCATATATTGTAATAGAGATTCCTTCATTTCCTGCTCTGGCGGTTCGTCCTGACCGGTGAATATAAAAGTCAAGATCCCGCGGCAACTCATAATGAATAATATGGCTGACCCCTGGTATATCAATCCCTCTAGCGGCTAAATCGGTTGCCACGATATATTGAAATTCCAAGTCACGCACTTGCTTCATCATTCTTTTTCTTTCACGTGGATGTAAATCGCCATGTATTCTTCCGACTTTCAATCCTTTTTCAATTAATTGATCCGCCACATTGTCGGCCATCTGCTTTGTATTGGCAAAAACAATTGCCAGGAAAGGGTTAAACGTCCGCAGCATCAAGGAAAGAAGGTCTATTTTATCCCGTCCCCTAAGCGGGACTAAGATGTGTTGAAGATTAGTGGCAGTAGGAAGATTGGGATCCACCTGTTCAAACACGGGATTTTCCATATACTTTTTTAGAAATGGTTTTAATTTCTCCGGAATTGTTGCGGAGAAAACATACATTTCCAAATCATTTGGCATTCTTCCCGCCACTTGGTCGACATCTTGAATAAAGCCCATGTCAAACGTTAAGTCGGCTTCATCAATGACAAGAATGGAGGCCTTGTGGACAAATAAAGCCTGCTCTCTGACGAGATCATGAATTCTTCCAGGTGTTCCAATCACAATGTGAGGTTGACGTTTGAGTTTTTCAATCGTTCGTTGTTTATCGGTGCCTCCCGTGTAATTGCGAATGACAATTGTCCCCTCGGGAAGGTTTTTGACGATCTTCAGCGCTTCATGATAAATTTGGCTTGCCAATTCTCTTGTCGGGGTAAAAATCACCGCCTGAACATGCTCATCAAGCGGATTGACCCTTTGTAAAATGGGCAATAAATACGCGTGTGTCTTGCCTGTCCCTGTTTGAGATTGGCCAATGGCGCTCTCCCCTTTTAAAATAAGCGGGATCATCTTCTCCTGAATTTTTGTCGGTTTATGGAATTTCAGTTCTTGAATCGCCTGATCAATAAATGTATCAAAACGATAGCGTTTAAATTGATGTTCAGCCAATTGGCTCACTCCTTAAAATAGGTACAGTTCCCTTGCTGAATGTTTATTATAAATGAAAACAGCTTTGACGACAACAAACCTGCAAACGGTATAGGCTTTTTGTCCAGTCGCTTTTACAAAACTTGCATACAGTAAAACAGCAAAAAGTGTATGAAAGGAGGATATACATGCAACCTGGAAATTTTGGAAGAATGCCTCCGCAAGGGCTATTTGGCCGGCCAGGAGGAGGAATGGGCGGTTGGCCTGGAAGAGGTGCCACTCCGCCGGGAGGAGGAATGGGCGGTCGAGGCGGTCTGCTCCAAGGATTGTTTCAACGCCAACCTCCTTCGGGTGGAATTGCTTCGGGATTTTCCAGAGCGCCCCAAACCGGAGGCTTTTTACAAAACCTTATGAACCCTGGATCGATTCATTCTTTTTTAAACAATACACAGCAAGTATTAAAAACAGCCCAGCAAATCGGCCCCCTGGTGCAACAGTACGGTCCCCTGGTAAGAAACTTGCCGGCAATGTGGAAGTTATATAAGAGCTTTAAATCCGATTCCGACACTTCTAGTGAAGAAACGGAAAGTACAGCTGAGAGCAGTCAAGAAAGTTCTACCAGCACACTGGAAAAGAAAGAGCGGAGAAAAACTGGAAAACAAAAAACAGGAGACGAAGAACAAGAGAAGAGATACGTCAAGAGAAAGCGTTCCCGAACTGGAGGAAAGTCTGTGCCAAAATTATATATCTAGCATTCCCTCCTTAATAACCGTTTGCCTTTTTCGAACGGTTATTTGGCTTTTCCTGCGATGTTATATATAATGAGTTTATAAGATCGGCAGATTGGGATGACCGGTTAAGTCAGGAGGATATGTAATGCAAATTATTAAAATTTCCCCGCGCGGCTACTGCTATGGCGTAGTAGATGCGATGGTTATTGCGCGAAATGCCGCATTAGACAAAACACTTCCCCGGCCCATTTATATATTGGGCATGATCGTTCACAACAAGCATGTAACAGATGCTTTTGCAGAAGATGGCATCATTACGCTTGATGGCCCGAACAGAAAAGAAATTTTGGAAAAAGTGGATAAAGGCACGGTCATTTTTACTGCCCACGGCGTGTCTCCTGAAGTAAGGGAGCTCGCAAAGAAAAAAGGGCTGACGACACTTGACGCAACTTGTCCAGATGTAACAAAGACCCATGATCTGATCAAACAAAAAGAACAAGAAGGTTATGATGTCATTTATATTGGAAAGAAAGGTCATCCTGAACCGGAAGGAGCCGTTGGTGTAGCGCCACACATCGTTCATTTGGTAGAGACTGTTGAAGACGTCGAAGAATTGAACGTGAACAATGATAAAATCATCGTTACCAACCAAACAACGATGAGCCAATGGGACGTAGCCGCGGTCATGGATAAAGTGAAAGAAAAATACCCCCACGCGGAAAAACATAAAGAGATTTGCCTGGCCACGCAAGTCCGCCAAGAAGCAGTGGCAGAACAGGCTGGTGAAGCCGATGTTTTAATCGTTGTCGGTGATCCAATGAGCAATAATTCAAATCGGCTTGCACAAGTTTCAGAAGAAATTGCCTATACGAAAGCGTATCGGATCGGAGATGTTACCGAGATTCAGATTGATTGGCTAAAAAACGCGGAAAAAGTGGCGGTCACAGCCGGCGCTTCCACACCAACACCGATTGTCAGGGAAGTCATTTCATTTCTGGAGCAATTTGATCCCGAAAATCCCGCAACTTGGGACCGGGAAAATAAAGTACCATTACACAAGATCCTTCCGAAAGTCAGAAAGCCGAAACTGGAAGCAAAATAACATGACAAAGCCAAAAAAGCAAGGCATCACCATTTTTGTATGGGAGCCTTGCTCTTTTTTCGTCTCATTCAAAAAACGTGCTATAAAAATGTAAAGGGATCTGTATTTTGTTTTGAAGGAATAAAAGCCACTTCGTATCCTCGCTCTTCGGCAAGCTGCTCCATCCTGGCGGCCACTCCAGCCTTCATGATTTTTTCCACATGATGTCCGGGATCCACAACATTGAGGCCGATGTTCATAGCGTCATGGGCGGTATGGTAATAAAAGTCGCCAGTCACATAAACGTCGGCGCCTTTTCTTTTGGCGTGTTGGAAATATTTGTTCCCGTCGCCCCCAAGAACTGCCACCTTCTTGATACGATCATTCAAATTCCCCACAACTCTCACACCAGAAGCAGCCAATGATGTTTTAACATGATCTGCAAACTCCCGTAAAGTCATCTCTTCTTGAAGCTTGCCGATTCTTCCGAGTCCCCATTTCCGTCCACCCAGCGCAAGCGGATAAAGATCGTATGCCGGCTCTTCATACGGATGTGCTTTCAACATCGCAGAAACAACTTTGTTCTCCAGTTGCTCTGGATATATTGTTTCAATTTTGACCTCAGACACTTCTTCTAATTTTCCAGCTTCGCCTATAAATGGGTTTGTGCCGCTTCCAGGCAAAAAGCGGCCGGTACCCGGAGTGGAAAATGTACAATGGCTATATTCTCCAATCGAACCTGCCCCTGCATCGCCCAACGCTTTTAAAACCTGATCCATATGATCTAATGGTACAAATACGGCAAGCTTTCTGAGCTTTTCTTCATAAGTTGGAACAAGCACCTCTGTATTTTGGAGTCCAAGGGCTTCAGCAAGCAAATCATTGACACCGCCTGTTGCAACATCTAAATTTGTGTGGGCGGCATAAACAGCAATATCATGTTTAATCAGCTTAGCAATGGTTCTTCCTCCAGGTTCATCGACCACCACGCGTTTCAAGGGACGATAAACGAGTGGATGATGGGCAATAATAAGATCGATCCCTTGTTCAATCGCTTCGTCAACAACGTTTTCGAGCACATCAAGAGCAACCATTACTCGGGAAACTGGTTTATGTAGTGTTCCAACTTGCAATCCGACAGGGTCGCCTTCCATCGCATACTTTTTGGGGGCATATTGTTCAAAAAGCTCAATGATTTGAAAACCATTTACTTTCTTCATGTTAACGCCTCCTCCACTATGGCAATTTTTCTTAAAAACGCTTCTTTTTTAGCCAAAGTATCCGCACTTGATTGAGATTGCTCCAAATTTTCAACTATTTTTTTCCAGCGCTGTAATTCACCCAACCATTTTTTACGGAACGGTCCACTTTTTTCTTTTAACAAAAAAGGACCAAGCAATAATTCTTTTTCGACTTCCCGATAATGCTTCATGGAATCCCCCCGTTCGGCAACGAGAACTTCATAAATTTTTCCGTCATCCTCCAAAATTTGTTCCGACACTAACTCCCAGCCATTGTTCATAAGCCATTGCCTGATATGAATGGCTCCAATATTGGGCTGCAGGATGAGACGTGTTACCCCTGCCAGCTTCTCTCGCCCTGCTTCAAGAATCCGGGAAATCAATAGACCGCCCATACCGGCAATGATGATACAATCCACCTCGCCCACTTGCAGTACTTCGAGGCCATCTCCTTTTCTCACGTCCACATAATGCCCAACTCCTGATTTTTCCACCTGCTGTTGGGCGGATTGAAACGGGCCGTCGGCAATTTCCCCTGCAATAGCAAAAGAGGCAATGCCCCGCTTTATGACATGGCAAGGCAAATAGGCATGGTCGGACCCAATGTCGGCAATCCGCATTCCGTGGTTAATGTTAGCAACAACGGCTTGCAACCGTTTCGATAATTGAACTTCGTTCATGAAAGCCGCACCTCTTATTCCAAAAACATTCGCAATATGTTACTCGTCCATTTGAAAAAAGTTCTTTGCCGATGTAGCAAAGAACTTTTCTTGTTGTAAAGGGTATGATAAAATAGCAGTTTTGGATTTTTTCTAAAATGTCGCAGAGAATCGATATGCGACATTTTATGCAACTCTTGTATTATTTTAAGTTGGCAACCCATTCAGCCATTTCTTCAATATTTTCTGCCGGCACTAATCCAGGAGGCATTGCTCCACGGCCGTTCGCTAAAATATCAGCCACTTCTTCTTTTGAAAGCCCTGTTCCATGAAGGGTCGGAGCGCTTCCCCCTTCCAAGTTTTCACCGTGACAAGAAATACATGCCTTGTTGGCATATTCTTCGGGTTCAAACTCTGCTGCAACTTCTTCCTTGCCGCCGCCTTCCTTTTCCTTCGCTATTTCCTTGGCATCGCCTAACCCCTTGATTCCAAGAAAAAATACAAGTACAAGACCCAAAGCCATAATTAAATAATATGGTACGAGCGGATTTCGTTTCATGACTTACCCTCCTTATGTAATAAAGCATGTATTAAATATAAATTATGCAAACATCTTCATTTTACTCGAAAATGAAGAGAAGGGAAAGTCTTAGGGCACTTCTTTCAGCTTTTTTCGATATTTGGACAAATTAGCCGTTAATAACATCCCACTTCTCTTGCAATAACCATCCGTTGCACCTCAGATGTACCTTCTCCTATTTCCAACAACTTGGCGTCCCGCATCATTCGTTCTACCTCATATTCCCGCATATAGCCATAGCCGCCATGCAGTTGGACAGCCTGATCGGTAATTTCCATACAGATTTCAGAGGCAAACAGTTTACACATGGACGCTTCTTTGGAAAATGGCCGTCCCTGGTCTTTTAGCCATGCGGCTTTATATACCATATTTCGAGCCAGTTCAATCTTCATGGCCATATCTGCCATTTTAAACTGAGTCACTTGAAATTGTGATAACGTTTTTCCAAATTGTCTTCGTTCTTTCACATATTGGAGCGACTTATCAAATGCGGCCTGGGCGATCCCTACAGCCATTGCCCCAATGCCGATTCTTCCTCCATCCAGCGTTTGTAAAAATTGCTTAAAACCTTCCCCCTTTGCTCCAAGCAAGTTCTCCTTGCCGACTCTCACATCTTCCAATACAAGTTCCGTTGTATCAGACGCATGAAGTCCCATTTTCTCATAATCCTTTATAATCGTAAAGCCCTTGGCATCAGTAGGGACGATGATGGCACTGATTTCCTTTTCTCCATTACGCTCACCCGTAACGGCTGTCAAAGCCAAATACTTGGCGTAAGATGCATTGGTAATAAAGCACTTGTTGCCATTGATGACATATTCATCACCGTCCAAGACCGCTGTCGTCTTTGTTCCGCCGGCGTCGGACCCGGCGTTTGGTTCTGTCAGCCCAAATGCACCAAGAGATTCTCCGGTACAAATCGGCACCAAATATTTTTCTTTTTGCTCAGGCGTACCAAACATGTTGATTGGGGCTCCTCCAAGTGAAATATGTGCGGAATACGTAATTCCTGTAGAGGCACATGCACGACTTAGCTCTTCCGTAACAATGGCAAAACTGATCGTATCAGCCCCGGCTCCCCCATATTCTTCGGGAAATGGCAGTCCCATTATTCCCAATTCCGAAAGTTTTTGAAAAATCTTATCAGGAAACTGTTGATTTCGATCTCTTTCCACGGCACCTGGAGCAACCTCTTCTCGGGCAAAGTCTCTGATTGTCTGTCTGATCATCATCTGCTCAGAAGTTAAATCAAAATTCATGTTTCTTCCCCTCCCGCCTTCTGTATCCGCTTTCACCTTTCATTATAATCTGTATGAAAGCATTCTCTCAACTAATATCACCAGTAAAAACATTTTTCTAATAAAATAAATTCATTCCATATTTATGCCTTTTTGAGGAGAATATGTTTATCGACAAAAACAGGCAAAATTCCGGTTTGCAAAAAGGATGAGAATTCTGTACAATAAATGCAATTAGCTGGAAGGCCAGCTTCGCTCAAAAGAAAAACACCCCCAAATAGCGGGGGTATTCATCACAATATTATTCAAGAAAGTCTTTTAGGCGCTTGCTCCGGCTCGGATGGCGCAGCTTTCGCAATGCTTTTGCTTCTATTTGCCGAATGCGTTCCCGGGTGACACCAAAGACTTTTCCAACCTCTTCGAGCGTACGGGTACGGCCGTCATCAAGTCCAAAACGGAGACGCAATACATTTTCTTCGCGATCCGTCAACGTGTCCAGCACATCTTCAAGTTGCTCTTTTAATAATTCGTACGCAGCATGATCTGAAGGAGAGGTCGCTTCCTGGTCTTCAATGAAATCGCCCAGATGTGAATCATCTTCTTCACCAATCGGAGTTTCGAGTGAAACAGGCTCTTGGGCTATTTTTAAAATTTCCCGAACCTTATCAGGTGTCAAATCCATTTCTTCGGCGATTTCCTCAGGCGACGGTTCGCGCCCGAGATCTTGCAGCAACTGGCGCTGGACCCTGATCAATTTGTTAATCGTTTCAACCATATGGACCGGAATTCGAATCGTTCTGGCCTGGTCGGCAATCGCCCTAGTAATCGCTTGGCGAATCCACCATGTCGCGTACGTGCTGAATTTAAAACCTTTTCTATGGTCAAATTTTTCAACGGCTTTGATGAGGCCCATATTTCCTTCCTGGATTAAATCAAGGAATAGCATGCCCCGGCCAACATAGCGCTTTGCGATGCTGACGACAAGCCTTAAGTTTGCTTCAGCAAGCCTCTTTTTGGCTACTTCATCGCCCTGTTCAATTCGCTCTGCCAGCTCGACTTCTTCTTCAGCGGATAGAAGATCAACCCGGCCAATTTCTTTTAAATACATACGGACCGGATCATTGATCTTAACACCTGGAGGAACACTTAAATCATTAAGATCAAATTCTTCCTCTTCTTTTTCTATTTGATGTATTTCAGGATCATCGTCCTCATCGGCATTGTCTTCGAGCAATTCAACGCCATGATCACTTAACACTTCATAAAACTCATCCATTTGGTCGGAATCCAATTCATAATGGGCCAGATTGCTGGCGATTCCTTCATATGTTAAAGTTCCCTGTTTTTTTCCTTTCTCGAGCAGTTGATCCTTTGCTTGTTCTAAGGTGAGTTCTGTTTCAGATAAATTGGAACGTGCTTTTTCAGCCATACGTCCCCCTCCTTCCAAACATTTCAGTACGACTACATATATGATAATGACTTGCGAAGTTCAATGATTTCCTTCGCAATCTCCATTGCTTTTTCCATGTTTTTATTTCGTTCTGCCGCTTTTTGCTCAAGTTGCTTTTCTTTTATCATTAACATTTTCCCATGTTTCAACACATGATTAACGCAATCTTTTAATTCTTGTTCAGTATATTCATGATCCACCGTCATCATTTCTATTTCTGTCACGATGGCCCGCAAATTTTTATTTGGCAAAAAATGTAAAAATAAAGACGGATCCGGCTTATTTCCTTCCTCAAAATAACCCAATAAATACGTGATAATTGCTTGGTGTTCCTCAAGGTGAAAATTGTGGCCGTCAAGCATATCCATCACCCGGTATGCCACCTCTTCATCACGCAGCATCCTGGCAATGAGGTGCCTTTCTGCAAGTATATGGGCCTGGGGCACTCTCGCTTTTTTCGCAATGAAAGGATTTGGCTCTTGCTGGCGGGGCTTTGATTTTTTCCTTTGGCTGGCCACCAGTTTTTCAAGTTGGTCTTGAAGTACTTCCAGTGATAAGGAAAATTCTTCCGCTACCTGCCGCGTATATAGATCCCTTTCCACCGGATTGCCGAGCGTACTCAGCTCCTTCATCACTTCTTCGATGTACTTTAGCCTTTCTCCTTCATTTTGCAAATTTTTATCCAATCTAAGGTATTGAAGCTTAAATGCTGTCCACGCCAAAGCATTCCCAACCACATCAGAACGAAATTTTTCTGCCCCGTACTTTTGGATATAATCATCGGGATCAAGTCCTTGGGGCAGCATGGCCACCTTTGTTTCCATTCCGTGTTGTATCAAGAGCAACCCTGCACGGTAAGCAGCTTCGATTCCTGCGTGGTCAGAATCAAAGCAAATAGTGACAGAATCAGTGAGCCGCCTGAGCAAGTGGATATGTTTATCTGTCAAAGATGTACCCATCACAGCCGTGCCATTTTTAACACCGGCATGGTCGGCGGATATAACATCGGCGAAGCCTTCAAATAGAAGGGCAAATCCTTGTTTGCGCACTTCGCTTCTTGCGGCGTAATAGTTATATAGCAACGAACTTTTATTGAAGATCGGAGTTTCAGGCGTGTTTAAATATTTTGGGTGATCATCCTCGGACAAGGAACGGGCTGAAAAAGCCACGATGTTCCCTTTCATATCCGTGAGAGGAAACATAAGCCTGTTCCGAAAACGATCGAAATAGCCTTCTCCGTTCTCCCTTTTAATAATTAATCCAGCCTGTTCCATTTCGCCTTCAGAAAAGCCATGCTGCTTTAAATATTTGACAGCGATATCCCATTCAGGCAAAGAATATCCGATTTGGAACTTTCGTATACTCTCAACAGCCATGCCCCTTGACGTTACATAATCCAATGCGCCGGCACCTTCATTAGTGTTCATAAGCAAATGGTGATAAAATTTTCCCAACAATTCATGGGCTTTCAGCATTCGTTGCTCATGTGGCGGGACATGTTGGAGGGCTATTGATTCATGCGGCTTGATATCAAGCGGAATATTGCCTTTTTCAGCGATCCTGGCCGCCGCTTCCTGGAACGATACACCCTCTGCCTCCATGATGAAATTAAAAACATTTCCGCCAGTGCCACATCCAAAACAATGAAAAATCTGCTTCTCGGCGGTGACAGAAAAAGATGGTGTGTTTTCTTGATGGAAAGGACATAGTCCAAAATAGTTTCGGCCATGTTTTTTTAGCTGGACATAATCGCTTATGATCTCGACAATATCAACAGACTGCCTTAATTCAATGATTTTTTCCTCAGGAATTCTTGCAGCCACGGTAAACATCTCCATCTCTCTTTATTTTTAACAACCATCGGCCACAATTCAACCTTATTCATCATAATTCGACAAAATCTCACGAAAGGAGCTTAAAAAGTGATGTCGATCTGCATTCCCAAAGGCTTTTGGCCCTTTTCCGAAATTTCCCCGTTCACGCTCCTTCCGGGCCCAGTATCGAAATTGAAGGGCGGTATCCATTTGATCCTCGCGGTATATCTTGCCGTTTGCAGAAAGGACAAGTACCCCTTTTTGGAGAGCCAGGCTTGCCAACCCGATATCCTTGAGGATATCCTTTGTTTTAATATTGTTCAGAATATACATATCACTTGCCTCTGCAACAGGATCTGCAAAAGTCCATTGTTCATTCTCCGCGATAATGCCAGGTTTATGGTTATACGAAGCAACGAATAACACTTTTTCGTTCTTTTCCGCAGCAATGGAAGAAATCTCTTTTTTAACAGGGCAGGCATCGGCATCGACAAAAATCACTCTTTTTTTATCCGCATAACTATTTATTCTGCATCCCTCCGCAGATTCCTTCTTATTTTTTTATTTTCCATGAATGATTATGACTTGAATTTGATTCACAATAAATAGTCTATTCTTTCATTCCTGGATCTAAACCTTTTTTATTTGATTAAACACAATTTTTTATTATAGCGTAATATTGCTGCTTTGACCAGATAAAAGCCTTGGGAATCTCCCAAAAAAAATGAGCACTCGAGTTGCGCTCATTTCATTTTTTATTCTGTATATAATTTATAATGATATTGGCCGTTTCTTCAACGGCTTTATTTGTTACATCAATAATGTGACAGCCGATTTTGCCGGAGATCAGTTCAAAATACTCGATTTCTCTGCGGATTCTTTCTATGTTGGCATAAATCGCATTATCATCCAAGCCTAGTGTGATCAGTCTTTCCCTTCTAATTTCATAAAGCTTTTCAGCGCTGATTTTTAAGCCGATGCACTTGCTGGAATCGATCTTGAACAATTCTTCAGGCGGGTCCACCTCCGGCACAACAGGCACGTTCGCCACTTTGAATCTCTTATGAGCAAGGTATTGGGATAGAGGCGTTTTGGAAGTGCGTGAAACGCCTACCAGCACGATGTCCGCCTTGAGCAGACCTCTTGGATCGCGGCCGTCATCATATTTCACCGCAAATTCAATTGCCTCAATTCTTTTAAAATAGTCTGCGTCCAACTTACGAACAAGCCCCGGCTCATATGAAGGCGTTTTGTCAAATATCGTTTCAAAAATATCGATGAGCGGACCAAGCACATCAACCGCATGAATTCCTGACTGTTCCGCCTTTTTATGCAAGTACTTTCTGATTTCCGGTTTCACCAGTGTATAAATAATGATGCTTCGGCTCATTTTTGCAAGTGATATGACTTCATCAATATTCTCTTTGACTTCCACATACGGAAACCGCTTAATGATGGCATTTGAGCCTGAAAACTGGCTGATAGCCGCCTTTGTGACAAGCTCCGCCGTTTCACCCACTGAATCCGATACTACATAAATAATTGGTTCCGTCATCCTGTCACCTTCTTTCGTCATGTAAGCTTTTCCCCCTGATCGCCAAGCGCTACAAATGCTTTTGTAATATTTGTTTTTGTCAGCCTCCCGATTACTTCATAACCTGAATCTGTTTCTTTTACTACGGGAACAGCGTCTATTTGAACATCGATTAATTTTTTTGCGACGTCAATAAGTAAATCTTCTTTTTTGCACATCGTAATATTTGGCATCCGTGTCATGATAATGTTCACTGGCAAAGTGGATAACTCTTGCTTTCCAAGACTCGCTCTTAACAGGTCTTTCCGTGAGAGAACTCCGGCTAAATGGTGGTTATCATCTGTAACAAATAATGTGCCGACATCTTCCAAGAAAATAGTAACGATGGCATCATAAACTGAAACGTTTTCATGTACGACGACAGGCATGGACTGGTAATCCTTGACAACAAGCTTTTTCAATTTGTCCGCCAGGAGCTGGATTCCCGTTTTTCCCGTATAAAAATAACCGACGCGCGGCCGTGCGTCCAAATATCCTGCCATTGTCAAAATAGCTAAATCGGGCCTTAATGTTGCCCGAGTTAAATTCAGCTTATCCGCTATATGTTCTCCTGTAATCGGACCGTTTTCCTTGACGATTTCCAATATGCGTTCCTGCCTTTTGCTCAGTTCGATTTTGCTCACCACCCATGGACATGAAATATGACATACTGATTATTATTTAGTATATACTATATCGTGTTTAAAGAAAATCACTTCTATAAAGGAAAAAGGGGTTTAGTGACCCCTTTTCCATTTATTTCACATGAATTTCATTTATTTGGGCAAACGAGCCAATCAAGTCAGCGAGTTTTTTCATTTGCGACAGCCGATTATTTCTGATGGCAGAGTCTTCCGCCATAACCATCGTATGATCAAAATATGCGGTGATTGCGGGTTGCAATTGCTTTAAAGCCGAAAATCGCGCCCTTGCATCCGGTCGGGATTGGAATATTTCCCGCAATTCTTCATATTTGTCATATAGAATTTGTTCTTCCCCATTCTTAAATAAGGAAGGGTCTATCTCGCCAGCCGGTTCTGCTTTACGAGCAATATTTAATACGCGGGCCAATGATTCAATCGTTTCTTTAAAATCAGGTTTATCTTTTTGTTCATTCAACGTTTTGGCCCTGTCTACAATATCTGGCGCTCCGTTCATCTCTCCACCGAGTACCGCGTCGATGATATCATGACGGATACCGCGCTCCTGCAACATAAACTTCATGCGCAATTGGAAAAACTCCAACAGATTTTTAAGCAACCCTTCGCTCTGGCCAATGGCATCTTCTTGTATAATGGCGATGGTTTGTTTCAGCAGGTTTGTTATAGAGAGATTCCAGTTTTTATCAAGTAAAATATGGATGATCCCGGCAGCGCTTCTGCGTAAAGCGTACGGGTCTTGCGAGCCAGTCGGTATTAAACCAATTGCAAATGAAGCGACGATCGTATCCAGTTTATCAGCAAGGCCGACAACACCGCCGATTGTCAATTCGGGAATGCGATCATGGGCATGGCGCGGCATATAATGTTCCCGGATGGCCTGTGCCACTTGAACGGATTCACCTTTTTGCAGAGCGTATTTTTCCCCCATAATACCTTGAAGTTCCGGAAATTCATCGACCATATTTGTGATAAGATCAAACTTGCATATGGAAGCAGCCCGGTCCGCCAGTTCCTGTTCCTCTTTTGAGAGATGAAGATCTTGGCAAATTTCCTTCGTGATCTTCCGGATTCGTTTGACCTTCCCGGCTAATGTGCCGATTTTTTCATGGTAAATAATGTTCTCAAGTTTGTTAAGAGCAACGTCAATATCCAATTTTTTATCTTCTTCAAAGAAAAATTCGGCATCGGCGAGTCTTGCGCGCAACACTTTTTCGTTCCCTTTCATGACTGTTTCGATATAGCGGGAATCACCGTTACGAACGGAAACGAAATACGGGAGCAATTGACCAGATCGATCCCTTACCGGAAAATACCGCTGATGCGATTTCATGGAAGTGATGAGCACCTCTTCAGGGAGGCTTAAAAAACTCTCTTCAAAACTGCCGAAAAAGACAGTCGGATATTCCACAAGATTGGTGACCTCTTCAAGAAGATCTTCATCTGTTGGAACAACCCAGTTTCGTTCAACTTCCAATTGTTTTATTTGTTCGAGAATCATTTGCTTTCTTTTTTCGTCATCTGCGATCACATACTGATCCAGCAAACTTTTTTCATAATCAGCCGGTGTCGAAATAGTTGCCTGGCTTCCAAGAAAACGGTGACCCCTTGTCACCACATCGGTCTGTACTCCGGCTACGGAAAAAGAAACAGCTTCTTTTCCGAACATGGCTACAAGCCAGCGGATCGGCCTGACATATTTAATGGAATGATTCGCCCAGCGCATGTTGTTTGGAAAGTGCAGACCCGTAACGATATGTTCAAGCTCGGGAAGCAGATCTATCGTTTTCTTTCCCTGAATAAATCGCTTCACGTGGGCATATTCCGTTCCTTTTATTTCTTTAAAATAAATGTCGTCCGTCGTCATCCCGTTGGAACGGCTAAAGCCGATGGCAGCTTTGGACCAGTTCCCATCTTTATCCAAGGCAATTTTTTTGGCGGGCCCCTTCATCTCTTCTTCACTGTCATCTTGCTTTTCCGCTGCTTCCCGGATGATCACTGCCAGCCTGCGAGGTGTGGAGAAGGATTGCGCTCCGCCGTGGCTAATATGATGTTCATCAAGCCAGTTGATCACTTTTTCTTCTAGTTGGCGGATTGCTTCTCGAATAAACCTTGCGGGCATTTCTTCCATTCCGATCTCAAGTAGTATATCTCTCTTACTCATGCCCACATTCCTCCTTCACAGTTTGTAAAATCGGGAAGCCAAGTTTTTCTCTTTCTTCATAAAAAGTTTTTGCAACATGGCGTGCCATGTTCCTCATTTTTGCTATATACGCCGTTCTTTCTGTAACAGAAATAGCTCCTTTGGCATCAAGCAAGTTAAAGACATGAGAGCATTTTAAAATATAATCGTATGCCGGGTGAACGAGACCGGCTTCCATTTGCCGCTTCGCTTCTTTCTCATACATATTAAAAAGCGTAAACAGCATTTCTTGATCCGAAGTTTCAAACGTATATTTGGAATGTTCATATTCCGGCTGATAAAAGATGTCGCGAACTGTAAATCCTTCCGTCCATTCCAATTCAAACACGTTGTCTTTTTCTTGAATATAGGACGCGAGCCTTTCGATGCCATAAGTTAATTCCACTGAGACCGGCTTGCATTCCAAACCGCCGACTTGTTGAAAATACGTAAATTGGGTAATTTCCATCCCATCCAGCCACACTTCCCAGCCAAGCCCAGCGCAGCCCAAAGAAGGATTTTCCCAATTGTCTTCCACAAATCGGATATCATGCTCCAACGGATTAATCCCCAGCTTTTTAAGAGAGTCCAAATACATTTCTTGTATGTTTTCAGGTGATGGCTTCATGATCACTTGAAACTGATGGTGCTGGTACAGCCGATTTGGATTTTCCCCGTAACGGCCATCAGCCGGGCGCCTTGATGGCTCTACATATGCCACATTCCACGGCTCGGGGCCGATGGAGCGCAAAAAGGTGTATGGGCTCATCGTTCCCGCGCCCTTTTCAACATCATAAGCCTGCATTAAAATACAGCCGTAATCTGACCAATGCTCTTGCAGTGTTACAATCATTTCTTGTATATTCACGAATATCATCCTTTCCATAAAGAACTATTGGCAGCGTCAACCTTTAGGTCAAGTGGAGACCCTCAGCGGATTGAACGGATTCAAGACAAATAACTTCCATGGCGTCGTTTCCAGCGTAAAATAAAAACGCCCGTCCCATGCTTACAATCTAAGCATAGGGACGAGCGTTCGCCCGCGGTTCCACCCTATTTGCCGAAAAGCCGGCCACTTTCGTTCGTTCCTGCTCGGGACTGCCTTCTTCAACGTTCCATTCCCGGCTCCCACCATCCCGGGTTCGCTTTTATGGAATTGGGTTGAATACTACTTTCCTTCTTCGCAGTTCATGTTTTACTAATCATAAAATAAATCAAAACAAGTTCGTTGTCAACTATCATTACAGCTTACCACGCAATGAATCAAGCTGGTCCAGGAATTTTTTCGATTTTAAATAAAGACCGGAATACTCCTCATAATATAGATCAATGGCCATTTTAAGCTCTTTTTTAGTTTCGGGTTTGACTGAAATAGATCCCAGACGATTTAAATCAAAATAATAAAAGAGCCTGAGAAGCTTGATGGATTGCTGTGATAATGGCAGACGGTGCGGATCATGCTCCATACAGCGGTGGCAAATCAATCCGTTTTCCTTTATGGAAAATGAGAATGTGCCTTCCGTAGATCCGCATACGGCACATTTCTCCATCTCCGGATACAAGCCGAGAACAGACAGCATCTTCATTTCAAATATGCATGTCAAAATGTCGGGATCCAAGCCTTCATCAATATATTGCAACGTCTGGAGAAGAAGTTCAAACAAATATGGGTTGGGCTGTTTGTCTTGTGTGCTTTTATCCACCATTTCTACTATATAGGTGGTATAAGCCGTTTTGAATAAGTCTTCTTTTATCCCTCTAAAAGTGGTAATAATTTCTCCTTGCTGCAAAGTACCTAATCCCCGGCCAGCCTGCAGTAAAAAATGACCATATGTAAAGATCTGGGAAATCGCCGAGAGGCGACTATTTGGCTTTTTGGCACCTCTCGCCATCCCGGAAATTTTCCCCGCTTCCCTGCTGTAAATAGCGACAACCTTATGAGATTCTCCATAATCTGTGGATCTAATCACAATTCCTTCTATTTTTTGCAGCATGCTTTTAACCCCTTTACAGGTATCATACTGCACAGCGGGTCTAAAGAAAAGAAGAAGGAAACGAAATCAAGGCGCTTTGTACTCAAAAACATTATTTAATGCTGATGTAATGGCTCATTTAAGATACAGGATAATCCACCTCGTCTGGTTCATCCATCGGCAGAGCATTCATATGTTCCTCTTTCTCAAGTTCCTTTAGAAGCAGGTATGTGTCAATGCTTCCCGTCTTCTTAAAAACTTTCCAAGTAAACTCATACATTTGAATCCCGCCTTTCTTAAGTGGTTATATGAATATGTTTGTCCAGGCAGACCAGGAAGATTCCACGTAAATTTTGTTAAATAACAAACGACCTTTACAATCATGTTAATAATTGTCGTCTGTAAATCCAAAATCTTTCAAGTGTGAAGCTTTATTTCTCCAGTCTTTTTGGACCTTAACCCATAATTCCAAAAATACTTTTGAACCAAGCAGGTTTTCAATATCCATCCGTGCACGCTGTCCAATCTCTTTCAGCATCTTTCCTTGTTTTCCAATAACGATTCCCTTTTGTGAATTGCGTTCCACAATGATCGTAGCCATAATATGAATGATGTCTTTATTTTTCTCCGTTTTCATCTGATCAAGAACAACAGCAATGGAGTGTGGAACTTCTTCCCTCGTTAAATGCAGCACTTTTTCCCGAATCAGCTCAGATACAATAAACCTTTCCGGGTGATCCGTCACTTGATCAGCAGGGTAATATTGCGGCCCTTCCGGCAAATAATCGTTTATGAGCTGGAGCAACTTCTCCACATTGTTTCCTTCCAATGCTGAAATCGGAATAATTTCTTGAAATGGAAGCATATCTTTATATTGTTCGATGATTGTCAGCAGTTGATCAGGATGTATTTGATCGATTTTATTGATGACGAGAAAAATGGGTGTCCGAACATTTTTCAATTGTTCAATGATATATTCGTCCCCTCGTCCATATCCTTCTTCTGCATTAATCATAAACAAAATGAGATCCACTTCATTAAATGTATTCATGGCCACTTTGATCATAAAGTCGCCCAATTTATGTTTCGGCTTATGAATACCGGGCGTATCGATAAAAATAACCTGGGTATGATCGGTTGTCAGCACACCCTGCACTTTGTTTCTTGTCGTTTGTGGTTTATCGCTCATGATGGCGATTTTTTGGCCAATCACTTTGTTTAAAAAAGTTGATTTTCCAACATTTGGTCTTCCAATAATCGAAACAAAACCAGATTTAAACGTTGTGTTTTCATTCATCATGTTGTTCATTCAAATCCTCTCGAGAAAATGCAAACGGCAGCAATTGTCCTACTGTACACTCATGGGTTTCCCGCTTGCTGTTTGCCATGATGACTTTCATCCCTTTATGGCAATGTTCCGTAATCACTTGCCGGCATGCGCCGCACGGGGCTATCGGGCGGTCCGTATTAGCCGTCACAGCAAGAGCGGAAAACTCATTCACCCCCTCTGAAAGCGCTTTAAATATTGCAACTCTCTCCGCACAGACCGTCACGCTATAAGCAGCATTTTCAATATTGCAGCCGTGATAGACGGTACCATCTTTCGTCAATAGTGCCGCACCCACGGTGAATTTGGAATAGGGTGCATACGCTTTTTTCTTTGCTCTTTCCGCCTCTTGAATCAATTGGTTAATATCCATCTAAATCTCCCTTACATCCTCATCCTTATTTTACTACATTTTCATAAAAAAAGTTATCTTTTACCACAAATGCTTTTAGATAATTTCATCAATTTCCGTTAAGGGAAAGTGTGTCATTATTTTATCGTATTGCAAACGATGTTTCAAATGAGACCGAAAATATAAAGAGGCTAAGATACAACTAAATCAGCTAATTAAAAACGAACAATACAGTGACACTTCATTCTAGTAGGCGTTTTCTTCCATCTCCTACTGAATGTTAGTTGAACCAATCGGGCATTTAGGTGCCGTTTTCTCACACTTAGGCCTTTTGTATCAACTCAAGATTTTGAAGTGGGAGGCTTACGGCACCTTACATGCCGGATAAATTGTCCTAGGTATATACGCAAGCTTTTAGCGTAGTCAAAATAGGGAGACTCCTGTAGGAATAGCTCGAGCTGAAGATCCCGCAGGAAAGCGACCTTTGCTTTCCGAGGAAGCTGAAGATCCCGCAGGAAAGCAAAATAGGTTGACGTAGCGATGATAGGAATATTGTTAACACAAATAGACCGAACAATTATAAATGAATTGTTCGGTTTTGCTTGTGTCCTAGCCTCTTCAATCGAATATTTTGGGTAAGAAAATGATGAGCCCGATCATTACAGTCAGAATCGCAAACATAAGCACCGCGCCCGCAGCCAGATCTTTTGCTTGTTTGGCAAGCTTCCTGTATTCGTCCGTAATCAAATCCACCGTCCGTTCAAGCGCCGAATTGATCATCTCCAAGACAAACATCCCAAATATACAAAATAGAACAAACATCCATTCGACTTTACTAATTTGAAAAATAAAGCCGCAGCCAGTTACTACAATGGCTGCCGCGGTGTGAAAACGGAAGTTTTTCTCATGCAAATAGACGTGTGCAATGCCCTGGAAAGCACATTTAAACGCTTTGGCAAGCCGGTGCAGTGAAAATACTCCCTTATCTTTCGAGGCCATAGCTCTTCAGTATTTCCTCTTGTTTTTGAAACATCTTTTGTTCCTCTTCAGGTGTCATGTGATCGTATCCGAGCAAATGTAAAAATCCATGGACAGCCAAAAATCCCAGCTCCCTTTCGAGCGAATGCCCATATTCGTGCGCCTGTTCACGGGCCTTGTCAATGGATATCACAATATCACCGAGCATCCTTGGAGTTCCGTGGGCATATGCGATCTCCATCTCTCCTTCCCCCAGCTCCTCCATTGGAAAGGACAGGACATCCGTAGGTTCATTTTTGCCGCGGTATGAATGGTTCAGCTCCCGTATTGCTTCGTTGGACACGAAGATGACGGACACTTCACCATCATCCTTTTCACTCATTTCCAAAGAAGCTGCATGCTTCAGCAGACGTTCTACCAACTCCAATTGGCTTGTTTGAACTTCATTTGTCTCTTCTATAAAATCAATTTCTAGCCCCATCTAACATCACCTTCTGATCTTTATTGCCAGGATACTCGATTCGCGAATGAAAAATACCGCTTAATGTTTTGCAAAACGTTTCTTTGATGATTTCAAGTTGCTTTAATGTTAAGTCGCACTCACTTAATTGCCCGTCAAGCAGTCGGTCTTGCGCAATCTGATGGACAAGCTTTTTAATTTCCTCTTGTGTCGGATTTTTCATGGATCGCACTGCAGCTTCCACGCTATCGGCAATACTGATCACCGCCGCCTCCATTGACCTTGGTTTTGGCCCAGGGTACCGAAAATCTGATTCTGAGACGTCTTCATTCAGCTTTTTTTCTTTATAATAGAAAAACTTTAACAAAGTCGTTCCATGATGCTGCCCCGCTATGTCGACAATTTCCCGCGGCATTTTATGTTTTTTTAACTCTGCCACTCCATCCGTTACATGAGCGATGATGATGTCTTTGCTTCTTGACGGGGGCAGCCTGTCGTGAGGGTTTTCCATATTCATTTGGTTTTCAATAAAGAAATGCGGCCTTCTTGTTTTGCCGACATCATGATAATAGGCGCCAACTCTGGCAAGCAATCCGTTTGCACCGATTGCTTCACACGCAGATTCCGCCAAGTTGGCAACCATGACACTATGATGATATGTGCCCGGAGCTTCCGTAAGAATTTTTTTCAGCAATGGATGATTCGGATTCGATAGCTCAATCAATTTAATCGTTGATAAAATGCCAAATCCCGCTTCCAAAAACGGCAGGACACCAATGGCTAAAACAGAGGAAAGAATTCCCGAAGCGACTCCGTATACAATATGGAAAAAGAATTCCATTTTGGCAAACTGGCCGCCGCCAATAAATTGGAGAAAAGAAATGATCAAAATGTTTATGGACGAAACGAGTACTCCTGCCCGTAAAACATTGAACCTCTCACTTTTATCCGACAAAAATAAATTAGCCGCGAGACCGCTGAATAAAAAGTAGATGGCGATCTCCATATCTATCGTTCCCGATATGTCATCCCGAAATACGATGCTGCCGCAGGCGGCCAAAATAACCGTCATAAACAATGCGAACCGCTCATTCACCAAAATCCTGATCAAAAGAGGTGCCATCGCCGCCGGAA
Source organism: Siminovitchia sp. FSL W7-1587 (assembly GCF_037963795.1). Classification (NCBI taxonomy): domain Bacteria; kingdom Bacillati; phylum Bacillota; class Bacilli; order Caryophanales; family Bacillaceae; genus Siminovitchia; species Siminovitchia sp. FSL W7-1587. The sequence goes on along the minus strand of NZ_CP150169.1, from coordinate 4,259,615 downwards.
AAATATACCCGATTTCGAAGCGGTCTACCTCTTCCATCAGACTGACGATTTTCATAATGAGAAGGGATGCAACAAAAATAATGCTGGTCAACAGCAAAAGGTTTTGCTTTTGAAGGTCAGCCAAGTTTAACTTCGCGAAGGAAACATAAAAGGCCCCGACAGAAAGAAAGACAAAAATCGCAAGGCCAACAAAAGGCAGAACAGTAGGCGTGCTTTTCAAAAGACCAAGCAGTTCCAAATGGCGGTATATCTCCCTGTCAATCAAATGGCCTTCTTGCACGATGATTTGGCCTTGTAATATTTTAAAAGGCTCCACTTCTTCCATCGCTTGCCGCTTTCTCTCTTCTGTCAGATCCTCATCATACAGTTCGTTGGGAACAATCGCATACTCACCCAGTTCTATAGCGGCCTGTTCAATCTCTTGCGACAGTCCCGCCGAGGAGATGCGCCCGGCCAGCGTCCCTTGTGCAGCCGTTACTTGTTCCTCCCGAATTTTATCACTCATAATCGCCTCAATGTGACTGACCAACAAATTTCGCGCCTTATCCAATTCGTCCTCTTTTGCATCGAGGAGACGAATGAGTGTTTGATCGGAAATCGTCTCAGTCACATTTTCCGTTTCATCGGTGGAAAGCTTTTCTTTCAACAAGGCGAGTTTGTCCGGCGCTTTCCCTTCTTGTTTCTGATTTTCTTTTTCCAAATCTTTTGTTTCCTGATTCACTTCTTTTACAAAATCGAAGATGGAATTTACGAGTAAAATTCGATTTTGGGCAATTTCTTGTTTATGAACATAGACTTTTTCAACTTCATCTGCCGCTTTTTGACGTTCTTCCTCTGTTTTCACTTCATCCTCTATCGTTTTTGGCGAGCGGATTGTCTTTTCAGCTACAGAGAACAACTCAACGTCATATGTTTCAGGCTTAACATTTGTATAGAGCACAGCGAACATCAGCATACTCAAGACGATGTAAATAAGTGCCGTGAAAAGCTTATAGCTAAGGATTGTCCGTACTTTGCCAATTAATTTTTGAAAATCCATAAAATCCTCCACAGACTTTTTTCATTTTATAGCAGATGCTCATATTCCAAATGATAGCAGTTTTAGACAATAAAAACACGAAATATTTTTGTGAAATAAAAAAACCCCGGAATGATCAACGTCCCGGGGGTGTCTCATTTTGAGCATAGGCAGTGATGATGCGGCCAACAAGCGGATGTCTGACAACATCGCTGTGATCAAGATGAATAAAAGTAATTCCCTTCACACCACGCAAGATGACTTCGGCCGCAATTAATCCGGATTTGGCCCCCTGAGGGAGATCCACTTGTGTAGAGTCGCCCGTAATGACCATTTTCGAACCAAAGCCAAGCCTGGTCAAAAACATTTTCATTTGAGCGTGGGTTGTGTTTTGGGCCTCATCCAAAATGACAAACGCATCATCAAGTGTCCGCCCGCGCATATAGGCGAGCGGGGCCACTTCGATCGTATCCCTTTCAACCAAACGCTGTGTATGTTCGGCACCCAGCACATCATGAAGGGCATCGTAGAGCGGGCGTAAATACGGATCCACTTTTTCTTTTAAATCTCCGGGCAAAAAACCGAGACTTTCTCCAGCCTCCACCGCAGGACGCGTTAATATAATTTTGTTGACCTTTCCGCTCCTTAATGCATTTACAGCCATGACAACAGCCAAATAAGTTTTCCCCGTCCCGGCGGGACCGATGCCAAATACGAGGTCATTTTTTTTGATGGCATCTATGTAATGCCGTTGTCCAAGGGTTTTTGCCCGAATGGATTTACTTTTGGCATTTCGGCCAATTTCTTCATGAAATAGTTCAGAAAAATAGTCAACCTTGCCTTGTTTAGACATTTTTGCGGCATAGGCAACATCCCGCGGGCCAATATGAGTGCCGCTGCGCGTCACATCCAAAAGCTGTCTGATTGTCTCTTGAGCTTGGGTGACGGCTTCTTCCTCACCGGAAATGTTGATCGTTTCCCCGCGTGTCACGATTTTTATTTGAAATTCATCTTCCAGTATTTTTAAATTGTTGTCTCCACTTCCAAAAAGAATAAAAACTTCATCATCATTATCAAGCTGAATTTTCTTCTGGAATAATTCCTCTGACATATACTAATCTCCTTGGGTAATCGGTTTTTCTTTTGCTATGTTTTCAATTACTTGGAAATACACTATTAGCTTAACTTTACCATTCTCCACAGCCTCATGCAAAACAATTTCCTTATCTATTCTTGCATCTTCAGGAAGTTGTTTCCGCAAATCATCTTTTGCCAAATCCTTACCTGCCTGAACCGCTTCTTCTTTTGTCAGTTCCCGCTTGAAGCTTTCGCTTTCTCGAATGGTTTCATCTACATACGCTATGGGAAGTTCCCACCCTAAAAACCTGATCGGGTGTTCAGTTTTTTCCGTTTCAAAGCTTTTAAATTCCTCTTTCCCGAAGCCCCAAACAGGAAAAGCGACCGAACCAATCTTGATACCGTGTATCCGCTTTTCCTTCCCGGTAAACACCTCAAAAGGGGTTGTCAGCGGGTATTCAACCTCGGACTGATACCATGTTTTGCCCCAAACCTCCCCTTTGGCCGGAACAAGCTGCTCTCCTTCTTCTCCGCCGATCATTCCGGATACAAGCATTTGGCCTTTTTTAACAAATTGATTGACCTTAACAATCGGCTTGCCTTTTTCAACAAACATTTCGGCGATTACCGCTTTCTTTTTGGCAACAAGATGCTGAGGACCCAGCGGCTTTGCCGTTTTCGGTTCATTTTTTTCAACAACTTGAAAATGGAAGGTTGTCCCTTTTAACTCCACGCCGATCCATGTAATATTATTCACACGCTCCGTCAATTGTTGTTGAAGCTTTTCAAGATCTTGATTGAAAAAATGAAATGTGCCGACTTTTATGCCAAGCTTGTTCAGTTCTTTGCGAATATTATGTTCCGTTTCCGGATTTGCCCCGTTGATTTGAATGCCCCATGTGATATTGGATAATACAGTCAAAATGACAAGGAACAGAAATACACCAATAAGAAAGCCGCTGTTTTTTAGCAGCCGCTTCCAAAGAAACGGTATTCCCTCTCCGCGAATAAAAGAAACGGTACAGTCAAAGTCGCGGACGATATGCCTGAAATTATGTAAATCAAGAAGTGAGATATAAAAAAACATCGCCCCTGTTTTCATTTTCCGCATAGACCATAATGACACTTTTTTGCGCGCGCAAATATTGATAAGGCGCTCCAAACCTGTTCCTTCTATTTTTACGAGCACCCTGCCTGTTACGAACGTAACCCACCGGTTCTTCATCTGGGCCCCTCCTTACTTACTGTTTCAGGTACAATACTTCTTCAATGCGCCCTTCCAACAAAATTTCTTCCGGAAGAATCGTTTTTATCACGAATGATTTTCCTTTAATCAATAGCTGGCCTTGTTTCAGCAGAAGACGGAGTTCACGATCGGAAAAAGCGAGAAGACCTTTGTGATTTTCGATATATATATGAATTTGTCCGATAATCGTCACACGCGGGAGATCCATCAATACATCAGGCGGAAGTTCCATTTTATTAGTCATCCATTTGCGGAGCCGATCTGTCATTTTTTTGGGCATAAAAAAGAACCCCCCTTCATCTCATATGTATGAAATGAAGGGAGGTTTCATCACTCGTTTCAACATTTAGGCGGAAAAACCTGCCTTTTCTCGCCATTGATTCACGTCCTGCTAACGGACTCGCCGTTTCAATGCTTTTGGAGGACCAAGTATCTCGTGCATGATCATCCCCCGGACAATATCTTTTTGATGTCCAAACAATGGTCTTTGTTCACTTGGTTTTGCTTTTTTAGGTATGAAGGTATCGGCATGATCAGCAGCCCGTTTTTGTACAGCGCGAATTTTCTCTTCGTAGGTCTCTGCTTGCTTTTTCAGCTTTTCCAATTCTCCTTCTGCCCGCGCTTTCTCCTCTTCAATAGCAGGATTGGTTTCGATCTGTGTCAATAATATATCGGCAGCTTCGCGAAGGCTGCGGGGCATATCGACTTGAAAAGGTTTGTTTTCTTCGTCCATTCTTTCGTTTGAATTGCTTCGTTCTTCAAGATCAGTGTTTGGACGGGCAGGCTTTTGTTGGACTGGACGGATTGGCTGATGTTGGTCAGCTTTTTGTCTTTGCGGCTGATTTTTCTTTTTACTGTTCAGCAAAAAGCTTATAATGGCTATGATAATGATTGGCAAAAATTGTTCCAAAGGAGTGCCCCCCTTTCAAAAGAGCTGCCCATCTTATTTCTGTTTGTCATCATCTGGTTTCGACATTTTTCCGATAGAATCACGCATATCCGTATCTGCGTCAATGTTGCGAAGAGACATGTAATCCATGACACCCAAATTTCCAGATTTCAGGGCTTCCGCCATAGCAAGTGGTACTTCCGCTTCCGCTTCGACCACCTTTGCCCTCATTTCCTCTACTCTGGCTTTCATCTCCTGCTCGCTTGCAACAGCCATGGCCCTTCTTTCTTCCGCTTTTGCCTGGGCAATTTTCTTGTCGGCTTCCGCCTGATCTGTTTGAAGCTGAGCTCCAATGTTTTTCCCAATATCAACATCCGCAATGTCAATCGAAAGAATTTCAAATGCGGTTCCGGCATCAAGTCCTTTTGCCAGTACGGTACGAGAGATCATATCAGGATTTTCCAGGACTTTCTTATGGTTATCACTGGAACCGATCGTAGAAACAACCCCTTCCCCAACACGGGCAATGACTGTTTCTTCACCGGCTCCCCCGACGAGTCGGTCGATATTGGCGCGCACTGTAATTCTTGCTTTTGCTTTCACTTCAATTCCGTCCATTGCCACACCAGCAATAAACGGTGTTTCAATTACTTTTGGATTTACACTCATTTGGACCGCTTCTAATACGTCGCGGCCTGCAAGGTCAATAGCTGCGGCACGCTCAAATGTAAGTTCAATGTTGGCGCGCTGCGCAGCAATCAGAGCATTGACAACCCTGTCTACATTACCACCTGCCAAGTAGTGGCTCTCCAATTGATTAGTCGCAACCGGAAGTCCCGCTTTATGAGCTTTGATCAGCGGATTGACAACTCTTCCGGGAATGACCCTTCTCAGCCTCATACCAATCAGTGTAAAAATCCCAATTTTGACCCCGGCTGCAAGGGCTGAAATCCAGAGCCCCACCGGTACAAATGTAAATAGTATGGCTAGTGCAATAATGCCTAAAACGATCATCACAAGTAAGAAAATTGTATCAGGACCTAACATCAATATATTGCCTCCTCTTTATTTATGTTTTACACGGGGCGCACGACAATGCGGGAGCCTTCCACTTTCACCACTTTAACACCGGTATTGTTTTCAATGAAATTTCCCTCTGCAACGACATCTATCCGTTCATCATCAATCAGGACGGTTCCAGATGGCCGAAGCGGCGTAATCGTGACACCTTTTTTACCAACTAACTCTAACCGGTTTACGTTTGACACGTATCCCTTTTCAGTGCTCGTTGAATCAGTTAAAATGAATCTTTTAAAAATGTTCATCCGCTTTCCAAACACCTTTACAAGTATAATCATGAAAAGAATAGCCATAATCAGAGCAGTAACAATTGAAACAGCCATATGAATCACATTTTCTCCCGCAAGCAGCATGCTTCCTATAACAGCAACAGTGCCAAGAATCCCTAAAATGCCGCCTGCAACAAAAAATTCCGCTGCAATAAAAATGAGTCCCAATATGAAAAGAAGCAAAGATTCATACCCTGCAAGGCCGGCAACATAATGGCCGTAAAAGAACAGGAGTAAAGAAGACAACCCCATGAAACCAGGAATTCCAAAACCTGGTGAATACAATTCCAGAACAAGTCCCAAACTGGCGATGGTTAATAATATCGGGACGACAATCGGATTCGTGATGATTCGTGCAAGCGATTCCGCGAAAGTGGTTTCAACCGTATGAACCTTTGCGTTCGACATGTTGGTTTTCGCCAAAAGTTCATCGATATCCTTGACGGTTCCTTCTGAATAGCCCACTTTCACAGCCTGATCCGCTTCCAGAGTCAACAACTTGCCTTTTTCTTTCAGCTCGGGTAAATCGACTTTTCCGCTTGCCATCGCCTTCGCAATTTTCGGGTCACGTCCGCTCTTCTTTGCCGCTCCTTCCATAGCCGCAAGCCACATACTTTCAGCCTTTTCCCCGGCGGTATTTCCCGACTGGTCAATAACGGCTGCCGCTCCCATTACAGCATTGGGCGTCATATAAATTTCTTCTGTATGAAGCGCAATATAAGATCCTGCGGAAATGGCCCACGAATTAACAAAGGTGACGGTTTTGATGTTTTTTATTTCTGCGATCCGGTTTCCGATATCCCGTGCGGCATCTACCGCTCCTCCTGGCGTATTCATATCAAAAACAATCATATCGGCATTATTTTCTTCCGCCTCACTGATCGCCCGATCCAAGAATGCATATAATCCTTTTTCCACATCGTTTTGAATCGGAATGACATACACATTGTTTTCTTTGGCAGATGCCCCTACCGGCAGCAACATGCAAAAACCGGCAACAAAAAGGAAAACAGCGGCAATGATCCTTTTCATGATATCACCCCCTTCCGAAAGCTCCTATTTGTATTACGGGAGGCCTTTTAAAAAAGTTTCATTCTTGCCATTATTATATCGAAAAAAATCCTTATTAAAACGCTATTCACAAAAAAGCGCAAGCGCTCGTTCAGCGTCTATAAACTGGTGCACATGACATAAAGGAAATTTCAAGTGCGGAGGATTTTCGACGCTGATCTGATGATTAGTGAAAACCAATGGCTTTTACTGGCAAATGGCAGCTCGAAAGCTTCCTATTGGCAAGCCTCAAGCAACTATATCCTTGAAGCTAGCGCTTTTTCTGCGTATGAGTGTGATGACGATGCTTTCAAAGCCCTTGTCTTGTCGCTTTGCTTACAGTCGTACATCGTGTACATTTTGCGACGCCTTTGTGATCAACACCTTTTGAAAAACATGATGTATCACTGCCGAAGTTTTACTTGTCCAGTCGCCCCAAGCTAATCCGGCTTTTACCGGAAGCAATGTCCCCCTAATAGCTGCGCTTCTTACAGGGGAAATTTACTGCCGGGAAAAGCGGAATAAAGCGAAACACGGCAACGAAAAATCCAAGCAATTTACTTCAAAGTATCATGTTGCTTCAATCTTCAAACAGCTTTACGACGAGCTGAACAAAACTCTTCGAATATATGCGCAGGAGCAAATTTTGTAGAGTATCCTCATGCTTTAATTTTCAAAATACAACTAACTACACAGTTTTTTCGAGGAGAGGAGACTGATATTTGCTGGGCAGTAAAACTTCAGTTGACATCGTGTGAATTTTCATACAAAAATCATCATTTCTTACCCCTGCATAGAAAAACCGGAAAGCGTGCGCTTCCCGGATTTGTCATGATTTTGAAAGGTGCTCTTGGACAAGCTTGCTTATTAGGGCGCCGTCCGCCTTTCCCTTTACTTTGGGCATGATGGCTCCCATGACTTTACCCATATCAGCTTTAGAAGAAGCACCTGTTTGTTGAATCGTTTCTCGAATTATATCGCTCAATTCATCATCAGTCAATTGTTCAGGCATATATACATTGACATAATTAATTTCATTTCGTAATTTTTCGGCAAGGTCTTCACGCCCCGCCTTTTCGAACTCTTGGAGGGAATCTTTGCGTTGTTTCAATTCGCGAGAAAGAACTGTCAATTCTTCGTCTTCAGACAATTGCCCTTTTCCAAGCTTGATCGCTTCATTTTGCAGCGCTGCTTTGAGCATTCGAATGACAGAAAGCTTTTCTTTTTCCTTGCTTTTCATCGCCTGTTTCATATCTTCATCCAAACGTGCCAGAAGATTCATGAATTCACCCTCTTAAAATTTGCGCTTTCTTGCGGCTTCAGACTTCTTCTTCCGCCGGACACTTGGTTTTTCATAAAACTCGCGCTTTCTGTATTCCTGAAGAGTTCCAGTTTTGGAAACTGTTCGCTTAAAGCGGCGAAGAGCATCTTCGAGCGATTCGTTTTTACGAACAACTGTTTTTGACATCTCTCTTTCCCTCCCTCCGAACATAGCAATTACATGTTCATGCATGGAAAAAACCATGTACTAAGTTATTATATTATAATGAGAAATTCAGGTCAATCCATTTACCGTACGAAACAGGCGGTAACAATTTTTTGTGCATGTCCGCAGAAACCATCCCATATGATTCATAAGGGGGGAGGACATGCTGTACATCTGTTTATTTTTATTACTTGCAGGATGCTTTTTACTGGGGATGACGTGGATGCGAATCGGGCTGTTTCATTTGTCCGGCAGTGCGATGGAACGTTGGCTCAGACAAGTAACAGCAACACCGCTTAGAAGCATGCTTGCCGGGATCGCCATGACTGTTGTCCTCCAGAGCAGCTCCGCGGTTACAGTTATTGCAGTGGGACTTGTCTCCGCACGAATACTATCCTTTCCGCAAACAATTGGAATTATTCTTGGGACAAATATCGGGACAACTGTGACATTGGAAATATTGTCCTTCAATGTTACAAGTTTGATCATCCCTTTTTTAGTGAGCGGCTGTTTATGCCAATTGTTTAAAAGTACTAAAAAAAGAAGTATCGGATTTATTTTATTGGGCATCGGCATTATTTTTGCTTCCATGGAAGGTTTCGGCTGGTTGTCTGGTCCCCTTTCCGACCTGAAAGCAGCGCAAGGGATTATCCGGAAAATTGAGTTAAGTGTCCCTTTTGCTTTAATCGGTGGAATGATATTAACAGCCATTATCCAATCCAGCACAGTTGTAACAGGTATTGCTATGAGTTTTCTTAGCACAAATACAATTTCCTTGGAAGCAGGTATTTTAATCATGATTGGTTCTAATATTGGCACCTGTTCCACAGCGCTGCTTGCCGGAATTGGAGCAGGCCGGGAAGCAAGACTCACAGCATATGCCCATTTATGGCTTAATGTGTTGGGAGGTTTGCTGTTCATTCCATTTATAGAAACATTAGCCGAGTGGAGCCGCTTTTTGAGCGATGATCCCATGACACAACTTGCACACGCCAGTGTCTTGTTTAATGTTGTTTGCTCTCTCGTTGTATTGCCGTTTTCCACTCAATTTGGCCAATTGATCATTAAAATACATCAGCGTTAGACTTAATAGCTGCTTTTTCCGATTGCCCCCTGAATAATTTGTACGCCTGAACTCGCGCCAAGTCTTGTAGCACCGGCCTCGATCATTTTTTTTGCATCTTCCAGGCTGCGGATTCCCCCTGAAGCTTTAATACCAAGTCCATCCCCGACCACTGTACGAATCAAAGCCACATCTTCCGCAGTCGCTCCTCCTGTCGAAAAACCTGTCGATGTTTTTACGAAATCTGCTCCTGCCCTTTTGACCATTTTACTGGCGATTTCTATTTCTTCTTTAGTCAGTAGACAGGTTTCGATAATGACTTTGACAAGCGCTTTGCTTTTTGCTGCAACGGTAACCGCTTGAATGTCGCGCTCAACGAGAGTGTGGTTCCCGCTTTTCAGGGCGCCGATATTCATTACCATGTCCACCTCGCTGGCCCCGTTTTCAATGGCATTTTTCGTTTCAAACGCTTTTGTTTCCGGTGTATTGGCCCCTATTGGAAAACCGATTACAGTGCACACCTTGATATCCGTATCTTGTAAAAGTGATCTGGCATAGGCTACCCATGTTGGGTGAATACATACGGAGGCGAACTGGTATGTTTTTGCCTCATCGCACAATATCTTGATTTGTTTTTTTGTTGCATCAGCTTTTAGCAATGTATGGTCAATGAATGGCGCAATGTTTAAAGCCACATAATCCCCCTCCTCTTTTTGTTCCTCCTGAGTTTACCATCATGGATGAAACAATAAAAGGCTTTTTATCTTTTGGGTCATGTCCAGGTAATATCAAATAGAGTACGCTCCATTGGCCCATGCATAGCGTTTGATCATCTTGTTATTTCAATCCACCTGCTCAAATAGACTGCAAAGAATTATTCAAGGAACCTGGACATGTGGTCCCGCCACAAGTCCATAATAGTGACTTCAACATCCACTTGGAGCGAATCTTGCTGTAAGTCCAATTTTCCTTTTTTGGAGAGTTTTTTCCAAGCTTTTACATCATTTCTGTATAATGTTTCAGAAAGGCGGTAAACATCAGCATCTGGATGGACTTTAAGGGCTTCTCGATAGGTTTGCAACACTTGTTGTTTGATCTTCTTGGCTGCTCTTCGTTCAATTGTCTGGATAGCTACTTTTTTGTCTATCTCGGCAATATGACCTTCTGCTTTTATTTTCATATGAAATTTCACATGGTCCGATTTCGGTTTCGGAGTAATTTTTACTTTCTTTTTTTGAACGACGATAGATCCTATCGCCTCACCATCCGTATCCAAAATAACCGGGGCCCGATCAAACTTCTCGATAGTCCAACGATATCCTTCAATATGCTTTCCTTCTACAGTGCCAAGGAACCTTTTTTTTCTATCATATAAAGTCAATCCGTTTAACGCTACAAAAGGACGTTTTTTTTCAGGTGTTTTCCAAGTCTCTCCTACAACGAATATGGAGGGAATTCTGGCCAAGTAATTAGGCTCTTTCAATTCAATTAATATTTTCCTTAAATTCACAAACGACACAAGGGTATTTTGCTTAGAAGCACTTTCCGGGGTAGCCAATAAGCTTAACGATTTTGACACATCCATCACTGGATCAGTAAGCAAAATTTCCTCCACCTTATCATTTGTACTGTAAAATTTAATTTGGTATCTGGCCTCCGGAAATCGGCTCCACATATCAATAACAGGTCCTAATCCATACTCACTTAAAAATCGTTCCGTTAAGACAATATGGGACAAATTCCCCCAAAAAATTTCATGCTGCGCAGAACGATATAGATTGAAAATAGCTTCATCAAGAATTTTGCCTGATGCTGTTGCCAACTCCGAAGTGCTCTGGCTACTGACATCTCCGCCGCCACCCTCAGTCTTTGCCAATGCCCCCAAGTTTAGGAGCTGCAAATGGACTTTGACTTTCCCATCTTCGTAATCTAAGCCAAGTCCATGTGCATAGGCGAGTTGTTCCGGCGAATTGGAATCACCGCACCCCGCGAGCGCCAAAAAGAAGATCATCATAGCAGAAAAAAAACACAGCTTGTATTTGGTTGCCACAATCACTCCTCCCTTCTGGTTGTGTCTCGTGAATGAAACATGTTCGGTCGCTTACTTTCAAGTGTGGGAGGAAGCTGAAAAAAAGATTTTATCGTATTGGCAAGACTGATTCTTGTTGCCACTTGTAAATAGGGTACTCCAAACACTCGAATGTTGGCCAAATATAACGTAACGGAAAATACCGATAGAAAAAAGCCAAAAAACCCAAAAAAAGATGAGATGATCAACACAAAAAATCGAACGAGGCCTACAATCCCCACTAACGATTGATTGATCAAGGTAAAGGTTGCCACACTTGAAGCCGCGATGACGACCAGCATTGACGGGCTCGTTAATCCGGCTCTGATCGCCGCATCACCAATAATCAAGCCGCCGACAACACTTAATGTTTGCCCCACCTGTACCGGCAGCCGCAGCCCCGCTTCACGAAAAAGCTCAAAAAGCAGAAGCATAGTAAGGGCTTCTACCGCACCTGCCAACGGGATCCCTTTCCTGGATTCAATGACGGTCGCCAGCATCGCAATGGGCAGTTGACTTTGATGGAATGAAGTAATGGCCACCCAAAAACCAGGCAAAAAGGCCGCAATTCCGATCGCAAACAAGCGGATAATCCGCCCAAAACTAACATAAAGGGAAGGATATTCGGAGTCTTCCGCACCCTTGAGCAATAACATAAAATTAATGGGGACGATCACCGCATAAGGGATGTTATCAATCAATAAGATGATACGGCCGCTCAAGAGCGCTTTGACAATCCAATCAGCGCGGGGACTATAATCATGTGTAGGGAACAAGTATAGCTTCTTATCGACAAGCTGCATGAATTGATGACCGCTGTAAATCGCATCAATATCTATTTTTTGAATGCTGTTTATGATTTGATTCAAAATTTCACGGTCCACTATATCATCTATATAAAGAACTTTTATGGCTGTTTTGGACCTTCGTCCAACCGTCATTTCTTCGGAACGCAAAGAGTTTGTCGGCAGACGTTTGCGAATCAGGGCCATATTGATCGCGATATCCTCCACAAAGTTGTCCCGGGACCCTTTGATGGCAATTTCCATCCCTGACTCTTCCGGCTCCCTCTGAGGCTTTCTCTCCATATTGACAGCAAGAAGCAAGCCCTCGTTCTCAAAGAAAAAAATCCCATAGCCGGAAAATATCTTCTGAATGATCTCTTCTTTCGTATAAATGATAGAAGCGTCCTGTAATTGAAGCTTATCTAATATATCCCGATCACGTGACAACAAAGGGATATTATTTTTTTGAAAAAATTGTTCGAAAGCAGGGAGCACATGATCATTCAAGTATGGAGAATCAATCATTCCAATACAAAACAACAGCAATCCTTCTGTTTTATGAACATAAACTTTTTGAAAATGAATATCAGAGCACTTTTCAAATAACTGCCGCAGTTCTTCTTCGTTTACTTCAAACGTGTCTTGAGTGATTGATTGTTTATTCTTCAAACCGTATTTTTTCCTCCATTTCAAACCGATTTCCTCCTTTTTTCCTTCCTTTTAACGAAAAAAATAATGAGTGAAATGATGATGGATATCGTTAAATAAAAATAAAGCGAGAAAGGCATAAATACACTTTTTAATAATTGATAATGCAAATCATCCCTGACCGGTATCAGAGATACTATAGTCGTAAGCCCCGCAATTACTAACAAAACAATGACTTTCAATTTCTTGGTTTTAAACCGAAAAATTTCAATCGCTGTCACAAACATGAGTGTTATACGAATGAACGCGCCTGACAACCATTGATATATGGACAAAAAGTCGAGATGTTCCACATATCTTCCAATCGAAACGAGCCCCCATTCTTCGAAAGCCGTAAACCGTTGATTCGCTGCTTCTTTGGGGCCAAATTCGATAATGCCGCCAATAAGCGGGCCAACCGTGAGAAAAAAAAGCACAATCACTAACAAAACAATATTCCGGTAACGGGCTTGTTCGGCAAATTTATGCTGCAAAAAAATGAGCAAGATGATTTCAGCAAACCCGGATCCCGGGTACACCATGCCTTTTACAACCGGTTCAAACCCATGTTCCAGCAACGGCTTTAAGAGAGAGTAATCTTTCACTTTTATATTTGCGAAAGCGACGAAGAATCCAAAAACAACAACGAACGCCAATATAAAGATATTCGCAATAGAAATGGTTCTAAGACTTGTACAAGCAGCCAGAACGCAAAGGGTGATAATTAAAATGGTCAGTGACCACGAAGGGGTATTTTGTAAATACGTAATTTTCGTCCACGTTATCGTTTCCCTTAGGGTGATCATCCCCAAAAAGATAAAGTAAAGATATATAATTCCGCCGAGAGCAGCAGCAAAAGGTTTACCAATCCGCTTCTTTAACCATGTATACAAATGCTCCTGATTCGTAGTCTTAATAATATAAAAAAGAAGGAACCCCCAAATAATTGTAAGTGCGGCCGCTACAACCGCCGATATCCAAGAGTCCCTTCCAGCAGTCTGAATGAGTGGCGTAATCACGATGACATGATTGTGCAATCCAATGGCCGTCATGCAAAGAAAAATGAATTGCAAATTTGTGATAGTGTCTTTTTCTTTCATCAAGGATTCCTCTTTCATATGGAAGCGTCTGAAAAAATGGCATTCCGATTTTAAAATCACTATCAAGTTGGAACAGAGTAATATATGACATATATTTCCCTTTAGGGGTAAAAATTATGAGTAATCATTCTAAACGTTAGGAATATGGTAAGTGGAAATACAGAGGATTTTTCATAAACCAGACATACAAAAAGCACCTGGCGCGCAATCGTTAGAGAGAAGACGATTGGCGAGGCGGGAAAGTTATAGCAGCAACACTAAGATTTACTTTCTTCACATCGCAAACAGCATCATGAAACACTCAGCTTTCCCTTACGAGTCGAACAGCTTGCTTCCAAACACTCATGATTGCTTCTAAAACAAACTTCGCGCAGCGCCAGGCTAAATAATGCGCTAGTTTGTATCTGAATAAACTTTCAAGCTGTTTTGTGATGAGGTGAACAAGGATTCTTTGGGTTTGCGAGAGGGCGCAAGAGATGCGCTAGTCTGTTTCTGAATAAACTTTCAAGCTGTTTTGTGATGAGGTGAACAAGGATTCTTTGGTTCACGAGAGGGCGCAGATACAGATTTTGTTGACTTGCCACAGTGCTCCGAAATCTCCTCAGCGAAAAAACAACCACTCAGAAAAAACGGGCTTTTTCAAGGAGAAGAGAGCGAAATACCCTAGTTGCTAGGCGTTAAAACTGGACACGCCGTTTGCTTCATACGAATTTCGTATAAAATATTCAAATAACGTCATTAACATAAAAAATTCCCCTGCGACTTCAAGTGAGAGGAACTTTCCTTACAAAAAAAGACTGCAGTCCTCACTGCAGTCAACCATTCACCCAACCATGGAAGCGGACGAATCACTGTGAAGGACACGTACAAATTTTCCTTCACAGTACGGGTAACCCGCCTTTGTAATTTTCACTTTTACGAGTTTCCCGACCATTTCTTCGTTTGCAGGAAATACTACTTTCAAGTAATTGTCAGTATATCCTTCATATAAGCCGCTTTCCGGGTTTTCTTTAAACGGCTCTTCCGGGATCACTTCCAGCACTTCATTTTCAAAGCGGGAAGCATATTCTTTTGCCAATTGATCGGAAAGGGCAATGAGCCGGTGTACACGTTCATTTTTAACGGATTCAGCGATTTGGTCTTTCATTCTCGCCGCAGGTGTCCCGGTTCTCATCGAATATGGGAATACATGGAGCTCCGAGAATTGATGCTTCTTAATAAACTCATAGGTCTCCATAAACTCCTCTTCCGTTTCACCAGGGAAGCCCACTATCACATCAGATGTGACGGCTAAATCTGGAAGAGCTTTTTTCAAGAGCTCAAGGCGCTCTGCAAAAAATTCCATCGTATATTTTCTGCGCATTCTTTTTAATACAGTGTTTGAACCTGACTGCAGTGGAATATGCAAATGCCGGACAACAATGTTGGACTTGTCGATCACATCTATTACTTCATCGGTCAGTTGGCTGGCCTCAATCGAAGAAATCCTCAGCCTTTTTAATCCAGTTACGTTAGCCTCCAAATCACGAAGCAAAGCGGCCAAATTATAGTCTTTCATGTCTTCTCCATACCCGCCTGTATGAATGCCTGTAAGAACAATTTCCTTATAGCCTGCATCAACGAGCTGTTGTGCCTGGCGAACGACTTCTTGAGGATCTCTTGAGCGCATTAAACCGCGTGCCCAGGGAATAATGCAAAATGTACAAAAATTATTGCATCCTTCCTGGATTTTAAGGGAAGCACGTGTACGATCTGTAAAAGCAGGGACATCCAACTCTTCGTATACACGGTTCTTCATGATGTTTTTAACTCCATTGATCGGCTGGCGTTCCTGTTTATATTGCTCAATGTAATCAAGCATTTTAACACGATCTTGCGTTCCTACAACGATATCCACACCAGGAATGGCCATGATCTCAGCAGGAGAGGTTTGCGCATAGCACCCCGTCACACAAATAACAGCGTCCGGATTTTTCCGGATTGCGCGACGGATCACTTGCCTGCTTTTTTTATCACCAGTGTTGGTTACCGTACATGTATTGATGACATAGACATCAGCCGTCGATTCAAAATCCACGCGCTCATATCCATTCTGTTTAAACAGCTGCCAAATGGCTTCCGTTTCGTAATGGTTTACTTTACAACCCAATGTATGAAAAGCTACGAGAGACATATTATCACTCCATTAATTCAAAATGATAAGAAATGGCTGCCATGGCATATAGCGGCGCCGTTTCCGTTCTTAATATCCTGGGGCCCAATCCGCAGCATACAAAGCCGTTATCCGTAAGCAGCTCTGCTTCCCGCTCGGTCAAACCACCTTCCGGACCGAAAACAATGATGATTTTTTCACCTTTGTTCACTCCGGAAAGCTTCCTGGCAAATTGGCTTCGGTCACCCTGTTTTGCTGTTTCTTCATAAGCTACGATTTTATGATGAAAATCTTCGCTGAAAACCAAGAGTTGTTCAATAGACAATGGAGAGTGCATTTCCGGAACCGCTTGCCGGTGGCTTTGTTCCGCAGCTTCCTTTGCAATTTTTTTCCATCGTTCCAGTTTTCTGGCTGATTTTTTCTCATCCCATTTTACTACGGAGCGGTCTGCATTGAAAGGGACAAACTGTGAAGTGCCCAGCTCGGTTCCTTTTTGGATCACCCATTCCCATTTATCCCCTTTGGGCAGGCCGCTCGCTATTGTCACATGAACCGGGAGTTCTGTCGCCCTGTCTTCCCATCCAATAATCCGCGCTTTCACAGTATGATCTTCCAGGGATGCAATCGTTGCCTTTGCAGCCTCTCCACCGTTGAATACAACCCAAATATCATTTCCCGGCTTCATTCTCATGACATTGACGATATGATGATAATTGTCTCCTGATAAAAGAACGGTTTCCTGGCCTTGATATTGACCATCAAGAAAATAACGTTGCATGTTTTACACCCTCTAATTCACTCTTCTGGCAATCATCGCTACCCAATCTTCCGTGATCATTGTTTCTTCTATTTGAAATCCTGCTTCATGCAGCGCATCAGCGACTGAATCTTTCTTCTGCAGGATGATGCCGGAAACAATAAAGTAGCCATTGCGTTTGCAAACTTCAGCTGCCGCCTTGGAAAAGCGGACGATCACTTCAGCCAGTATGTTGGCCACGATCACATCAGCGCTTTTTTCAATGCCTTCAAGAAGATTGTTTTGTCTTGCTGAAACGATGTCTTCTACACCATTTAAAGCGATGTTCTGCCGGGCAGCTTCCACTGCCACTTCATCTAGATCAAGGGCCGTGACTTGTTCGGCCCCCAGTAATGATGCCGCAATACTTAATACACCTGAACCGGTCCCTACATCAATGACAAAGTCTTCCGGTTTGACTGTTTTTTCAAGAGCCCGAATACACATGGCGGTGGTGGGATGAGTCCCGGTCCCAAATGCCATTCCTGGGTCCAATTTAATGATTAATTCGTCACTGTTGCCAGTTTCATACTCTTCCCATGAAGGAACAATTGTCACACGCTCTGATACTTTGACAGGATGATAATATTTTTTCCACGCTGTAGCCCAGTCTTCTTCCTTCACTTCCGCAACCTTGACAAGATTTTTTCCAATATTAATTTGGTATTGAGGAAGTTTTGATATTTGTTGTTGAATGGTACTTACTGTTTCTGCATGTTGGGCATTGACAGGCAGATATGCTTTTATAATGACACCTTCATCGGGAAAATCCGCCGGATTCAATTCATATATTTCTCCAAACTGATCTTCCCGCTTCTTATCCAGGTCTTCCCTATCTTCTATTGCAATGCCTGCAGCGCCAGCTTCATGCATGATATGACTGATGGGCTCAATCGCTTCATTTGTCGTATAAACACTGATTTCTGACCATTTCATGGTTAATCCCCTTTAAAAGCGCGCTTCATTTTATCGAAAAAGCCTTCATGCTGCTCATCAAGCGACTCTCCGCTCATTTCGGCAAATTGGCGAAGCAAGTCTTTTTGCTGATCGGAAAGCTTTGTAGGCGTTACAATTTTAACGAGAACATGCTGGTCTCCTCTGCCGTAACCGCGCACGTTTTGTACACCTCTGTCACGAAGGCGGAAACGCGTTCCGGTTTGGGTGCCGGCAGGTATTTTTAACTTGACCTTTCCGTAAAGTGTCGGCACTTCAATTTCATCCCCCAGGGCAGCCTGGACAAACGTGATTGGCATCTCACAATAGATGTCATCACCGTCTCTTTCGAAAAACTCATGCGGGCTTACTCGGAAAACAACGAATAAGTCTCCCGGTGGACCACCATTGATTCCGGGCTCCCCTTGGCCTGCTACACGCATTTGTTGACCGTCGTCCACGCCTTTGGGGATTTTGACACTGATTTTCTTCCGTTTCTTTACTTTCCCTTCGCCATGGCAAGTCCGGCACTTTTCTTTGATAATCTTGCCCGTTCCATGACAGTATTGACAGACACGCCGGTTCACAATTCTTCCAAATGGCGTATTTTGTTCAATATTTAACTGGCCTGTTCCGTGACAATGATGGCATGTGTCGGATGAAGTTCCGGGTTTGGCTCCGGAGCCCCCACATGTATCGCATGATTCTTCACGCGGTATTTCAATGATCGTTTCTTTCCCGAAAACAGCTTCTTCAAATGTCAATGTCATATTATACTGCAAATCAGCACCTTGCCGCGGTGCGTTTGGATCTCTGCGTCCACCGCCAAAAAAGGTGCTGAATATATCTTCAAATCCCCCGAAGCCGCCAAAATCGCCGCCTCCAAAGCCGCCACCACCAAAACCTTGCGGTCCTTCGTGACCGAACTGGTCGTACTGGGCTCGTTTTTGATCGTCGCTTAATACTTCATATGCTTCGGTGATTTCTTTAAACTTTTCATCTGCGCCAGGCTCTTTATTAATATCAGGATGATATTTTTTGGACAAACGGCGATAAGCCTTTTTAATCTCATCTTTTGTAGCGTTTTCCGATACACCAAGCACTTCATAGTAATCACGCTTACTCATGTCTCCACACTCCCGAATCTTTTCACATAACTTTCATTTTACCATAATTGATGGACTGATTAAAAGGAGAATAACTTTTTATCCTCACATGAAGAAAAGTCAAAGCCTGTAACGTGGCTTTGACTTTTCCTATCTGCAAACATGTTATTTTTTAGACTTGTCGTCGTCCACTTCTTCAAACTCGGCATCGACTACATTGTCGTCCCCGCCGGCGGCATCTTGCCCCTCGGCCCCTTGTTGTGCCTCGGCTTGCTTTGCGGCTTCTTCATATAGTTTCATGGACAAGTTTTGCACGATCTCCTGTAGAGCGTCTTTCTTTTGCCTTACTTCTTCCATGTCATTTTTTTCAATCGCCGCTTTTAAGGCATCTTTTGCTTCTTCGGCTTTTTTCACTTCCGCTTCATCTACTTTGCCTTCGAGGTCTTTCAAGGTTTTTTCAGTCGTGAAAATGAGTTGATCCGCTTCATTTCTCAGTTCAACTTCTTCTTTCCTCTGTTTATCTTTTTCCGCATTTTCCTCGGCTTCTTTAATCATGCGTTCAACTTCCTCTTCAGATAAACCGGAGGAAGATTTAATGGTTATGTTTTGCTCTTTTCCAGTACCGAGGTCTTTGGCACTTACATTCACGATGCCGTTTTTATCAATGTCGAACTTGACTTCTATTTGCGGGATGCCCCGAGGTGCCGGAGGAATATCCGTCAACTGGAAACGACCCAACGTTTTATTATCCGCTGCCATAGGACGTTCACCTTGGAGTACATGTATATCCACGGCAGTCTGATTATCCGCAGCAGTTGAAAAGACTTGGGATTTGGATGTCGGAATGGTTGTGTTGCGTTCAATTAGTTTTGTAAATACACCACCCATTGTTTCAATCCCAAGCGATAGCGGGGTTACATCAAGAAGGACAACATCTTTGACATCGCCTGCCAATACTCCGCCTTGGATCGCCGCACCCATCGCTACGACTTCATCGGGGTTTACACCTTTATGCGGATCTTTTCCTGTCTCTTTTCGAATTGCTTCTTGAACCGCCGGAATTCGGGTAGATCCCCCTACTAGAATGACTTTATCAATTTCTGAAGCCGATTTTCCTGAGTCTTTAATGGCCTGGCGTGTAGGACCCATCGTTCTTTCAACGAGCTCAGAAGACAGCTCTTCAAATTTCGCGCGTGTTAAGGAAATTTCCATGTGCAACGGTCCCGCTTCTCCCGCAGTGATGAAAGGCAGGGAAATTTGCGTTTGCGTCACACCGGATAAATCTTTCTTCGCTTTTTCAGCTGCATCTTTCAAGCGTTGGAGGGCCATCTTATCCTGTGATAAGTCAATCCCATGCTCTTTTTTAAATTCATCAACAAGGTAGTCGATGATTACCTGGTCAAAGTCGTCTCCGCCCAATTTGTTATCTCCGGCTGTTGCCAACACTTCAAAGACGCCATCGCCAAGCTCAAGAATGGAGACGTCGAAAGTACCTCCCCCAAGGTCATAAACGAGGATCGTTTGATCTTCATCAAGCTTTTCCAAACCATATGCAAGCGCGGCAGCGGTTGGTTCGTTGATGATCCTTTCGACTTGAAGACCCGCGATCGTTCCGGCATCTTTCGTAGCCTGGCGCTGAGAGTCGTTAAAATAGGCTGGTACGGTAATAACCGCTTTTTCAACTTTCTCTCCAAGATAATCTTCGGCATAAGACTTTAAATGTTGCAAAATGATCGCCGACAGTTCTTGAGGAGTGTAACTTTTCCCTTCGATATCCTCTTTGTGATCAGTTCCCATATGGCGCTTGATGGAAATGACTGTATTAGGATTTGTAATCGCCTGTCTTTTAGCCACTTCACCAACTTGGATCTCACCATTTTTAAAAGCGATCACCGAAGGTGTCGTCCGATTCCCTTCCGGATTGGGAATTACTTTCGGTTCTCCTCCTTCTAGTACGGATACACACGAGTTTGTTGTTCCCAAGTCGATTCCGATAATTTTACTCATTTTCCGAATAACCTCCTTCACAATATGTACGAGCTAAACAACACTATTTGCTAACTTTTACCATCGCTGGGCGAATGACGCGGTCTTTTAACATGTACCCCTTCTGAAATTCCTCAACCACGATGTTTTCGCCTGCTTCATCGTCTTCCGTTTGCATAACAGCTTGATGGAGATTGGGGTCAAACTCTTTGCCGACAGCTTCGATTTGTTCTGCCCCTTCACTTTTCAAAGCCTCAATGATGCTCTTGTATACCATGTTTACCCCATCGAGCAGCGCTCTTGTCTGCTCATTATCCGGCTCAATCTGCATGGCACGCTCAAAGTTGTCTAACGCCGGAAGCAAGTTTGTAATTAAATGCTGGGCTCTATATTTTTTATCCGCTTCCTTGTCGAGTTTAACGCGCCGGCGGAAGTTATCAAAATCGGCGAGAAGGCGTAAATAGCGGTTTTCGTATTCTTGTAGCTTTGCTTCAAGCTCTTCTATTTTCTTTGCCTGGTCCTCGGAATCACCCTCCGGGCCCTTTGCATGCTCTTCGTTCGATTCCGCATGTTCCTCTACGGCTTCCACGCCGCTTTCATTCATTTCTTCTTCTGACTGCAATTGTTCTTTCTGTTCTTCTTGCATGTCTTCACCTCCTTAAAATTTCATAAAAAATTGACACGGAAAAGTGGAAATCAGCAGAAATCTGCCGATTTCCTTGAACCATACCATTTACTGTTATCATTCCATAAACAGTTTTGTCAAGGCATCACTCATATCCTTACTCAAGTAGTCAAGCAAGCTGATGACGCGAGAATACTCCATCCTTGTCGGGCCTAAAATGGCAATTGTTCCAACCGGCTCTTTCGCAATCGAGTAAGTGGCCGTGATCAAACTGCAGTCTTCCATCTCGGTAATTTCATTTTCTTTGCCAATCTTGACATGGATGCCGTTTGGGATATGCCTAAACAGTTCATAAAACCCTTCTTCCTGCTCTATTAAGTTTAATAGAGATTTCACTTTATGAATATTATGGAACTCGGGCTGGTTGAGCATATTTGTTTTTCCGCCAAAAAAGATCTTTTCATTTGCCGGAATATCGATCGATTCCAAAATGGATCTTAAAATAAAATCATACTGATGTACATTCTTTCGAAGGATTTCTGCCACTTCATGTTGGATTTTTTCTTTTAATTCAGCAATCGGCACTCCCGCCAATTTCTCATTTAAAATATTGACAAGCTTCTCGATATTACCGGGCGCATAATGTTCAGGCAAAGTAAACATGCGGTTTTCCACGTGGCCGGTATCGGTTATGATGATGGCCACTGCCTTATCTTTGGCAAGCGGCACGATTTGCAATTGCTTCAGCTTATGTTCTTTAACTGCAGGCCCAAGAAGAATGGCCGTGTAGTTGGTCAATTCCGATAAAGTGCTGGCTGACTTTTGAACAACATCCTCCAGCTCATAAATTTTTTCCGCAAAAATGGAATGAATCATCTTTATTTCGTGATTGAGCAATATTTGCGGAACCAATAAATGGTCGACATAATATCTGTATCCTTTTTCTGATGGAATCCTCCCGGAAGACGTATGAGTTTTCTCAAGAAAGCCAAGCTCTTCCAAATCGGCCATTTCGTTGCGAATTGTTGCCGAGCTCAAATTGATTCCTTGTTTTTTGGACAGGCTTCTGGAGCCGACTGGCTGAGCAGATCTGATAAAATCATCAATAATGACTTGTAAAATACGAAGTTGACGATCAGTCAGCATCACTTATCACCTCTGTTAGCACTCTCGTTATTTGAGTGCTAAATCTAATATAAAAGTATCAAAATGGCGTGTTGATGTCAACGATATTTGACTCATTACGAAGCAAAACGATCATCCGGTCAAAAATGACTGAAACACTTCATTTCCTAGAAAAAGCCCTTGCTTTGTCAATTGGAGCCGATCACCTTTTTCGGTTAACAACTGTTTGGAGATCAACCTTGCAATTTCCCTGCCAAAAACCTCTTTTGGATGAGCTGAAAATTTGTCCTGAAAACAGATCATATTTACCCCGTCCTTTTTCCGAAGCCCAAGAAACATTTCTTCTTCCATTGCTTCCCTAGGCGTCACTTCATGTTCCGTGAAAATGGGCAATGTTCCAGCAGCCAACGGTTCCATATATTTTTTTAACGGACCGTAGTTGGCATATCTTTTCGCATTCACATAACCGTGCGCACCAGCCCCAAAACCAAAATAGGGCTCATTATTCCAATAAACGAGGTTATGTTTGCTTTCAAAACCCGGCTTGGAAAAATTGCTTATTTCATATTGACAAAGTCCGTTTTTTTCCATGCTATCCATCAGGTCCTCATACATCCGAGCTTCTAATTCTTCACCTGGCAGTTTCAGCTTTCCCTTTCTCAATAAATTGTAAAACACCGTCTTTGGCTCCACGATTAAGGAGTAGCCGGAATAATGAGGAAGTTCAAGCGCAAGCGCCTCCCGAATTGTTATCAAAAAGTCTTCTTCCGTCTGCCCGGGCAAAGCATAAATTAAGTCAATGCTTATATTTGTAAAACCTTCCTTACGGGCAAGGTCGACGGAGCGGTATACATCTGCTGCACGATGAGAGCGGCCGATCTTTTCTAAAAGCTCGTCATTAAAAGATTGGACACCGATGCTTAATCGGTTTACCCCATAACTTTTCAGGATTTTCAGTTTCTCTTCAGACAAATCCCCCGGATTTGCTTCAAACGTAAATTCTCCTTCTTTATATGGAAGATGTCTCTTGATAGCTTTGCAAAGTGTCTCGAGTTGCCGTTCATTCAATGATGTCGGGGTTCCGCCGCCAACAAATACGGTTTCCAAGCTGGCATACGGATACAGTTCGCTATAGATTGAGAACTCTTTTTCAAGCATGTCCAAATACTCATCTACAGGCTGGGTATGAAGATAAAATTTATTGAAATCACAATAATGGCAAATATGCTCACAAAATGGTATATGGATATAAGCGGCCTTCAATTTGGTCACAACCTTGTTTTTTAAATAGTTCCTCCGAAGTGGAAAGGGAAAGAGACGGAACCAGTTCCGCCTCCTTCAAAAATACAGCATTTGATTTCCCGGATGCTCTCATTCACTCACTCTTAGCTTATATCGCTGTTTTGCCAAAATGCTGCGCCTAGCATCTGAAGGTCGCAAGCCTGTGAAAGTATTAAACCGGGGCAGTCGCATTTGCATCGTCGCCAAGCAAGATGCAGCTTTTTCAAAAATGTTACATGATTTTCAAAGACAAATCCGCTTGGCTGGAAAGCTGCCTCGGGAAACAATTGGCTCTATTTTCCCGGATCATCCATTTTTAATACAGCCATAAATGCTTCTTGAGGCACCTCTACGGACCCCACTTGTTTCATCCGCTTTTTTCCTTCTTTTTGCTTCTCCAACAATTTACGTTTACGGGAGACGTCGCCTCCGTAACATTTGGCCAAAACATTCTTGCGTATCGCCTTGATTGTTGATCTGGCAATGATTTTGTTGCCAATGGCCGCCTGGACCGGCACTTCGAATTGCTGGCGGGGAATAATATCTTTCAGCTTTTCTACGATCGATTTGCCACGGTCATATGCAAAATCCCGGTGTACAATAAAGCTTAACGCATCCACTTTTTCACTGTTTAATAATATATCCATTTTGACAAGTTTGGATTCTTTATAGCCTACAGGCTCATAATCAAAAGACGCGTAACCTTTCGTACTGGATTTTAATATATCAAAGAAATCATAGACAATCTCCGCAAGAGGAATTTCATAAACGACGTTAACCCGGATATCATCCAAGTATTGCATGTCAATGAAATTGCCGCGCTTTTCCTGCGAAAGTTCCATGACTGCCCCAACATAATCGTTCGGCACCATCATAGACGCCCTCACATATGGCTCTTCCACCCGCTCAATTTGTTGAGCGTCGGGCATATTGGCAGGGTTATCAACATTTATTTCGGTGCCGTCATTTAAATACACCTTATAAACGACACTTGGTGCGGTCGTAATCAAATCAATTTTAAATTCCCTTTCGATCCGTTCCTGGATGATTTCCATGTGTAAAAGCCCCAGAAATCCACAGCGAAATCCAAAGCCAAGCGCCTGCGAAGTTTCTGCCTCATATTCCAATGATGAGTCATTTAATTCGAGCTTCTCCAAAGCTTCTCTCAAATCATTGAACTTCGCTGAATCAATCGGATACAGACCGCAAAAAACCATCGGGTTCATTTTCCGATAGCCGGGGAGAGGCTCCGGAGCGGGGTTGGCGGCGCTTGTAATCGTGTCCCCTACTCTTGTATCTCCGACATTTTTAATAGAGGCCGTAATAAACCCGACATCCCCTACCGTCAATTCGTCTACCACCATTGGTTTCGGTGCATGAACACCTACTTCAACTACTTCAAACTCTTTCCCGTTCGCCATCATCTTAATGCGGTCACCGGCTTTAACCGTACCTTCCACAATTCTGATATAGGCAATGACACCCCGGTATGCATCATAAAGCGAGTCAAAAATCAGTGCTTTTAATGGGGCCTCCGGGTCACCTGTTGGCGCCGGGACCTTTTCAACAACTTGTTCCAAAATTTCATCAATACCGATTCCTGCTTTTGCCGAAGCAAGAACAGCCTCGGATGCGTCCAAACCGATCACATCTTCTATTTCCTGTCTAACTCTCTCCGGGTCTGCTGCTGGCAAATCAATTTTATTAATAACCGGAAGAATTTCCAGGTCATTGTCAAGCGCCAGATAGACGTTTGCCAATGTTTGCGCTTCAATCCCCTGTGCAGCATCCACAACAAGCAGGGCTCCTTCGCATGCCGCGAGACTCCGTGATACTTCATACGTAAAATCGACGTGTCCGGGCGTGTCGATTAGATGAAAAATATACTCTTCTCCATCTTTCGCTTTGTAAGTCAATTGAACAGCATTTAGTTTTATCGTAATACCCCGCTCACGCTCTAAATCCATAGAATCAAGAAGCTGGTTTTTCATCTCACGCGACGAAAGGGCTTCTGTTTTCTCCAATATGCGGTCTGCCAAAGTAGACTTTCCATGGTCAATATGGGCAATAATCGAGAAATTTCGTATCCTTTCCCGTCTCTTTATTCTCTCTTTTTGATTCATTATGTTCTTCACTCCTGTTAATCGGCGCATGTAAACTAGAATAAATTATATCAGTCCATTATTCAATAAACAAAAAAAGCGCATATGCGCTTTATCCGGCAATCCGCCAAATGGAAGATGGATATACGTTCAACTGACAAACAGATCAACCAATTTTTGGGTCACATTGGTCACAGTGTTGCCAAGTGCTCTCCCCAAGGAAGAAAAAAAATTGAAGGATTCCATTTCCTCCAGCTTCTTCTTTTTGTCTTCCAATGTTTCCATAGAATGAACCTCATTGCCAAGCAAAGCGGCTTCCATATTCCCGTCATCTCCTTTTTTCAAGTGAACGGGCGACGGAAGCGAGGTGTCTTCATATCCTTTCATCGAGCGCATTCCTTCATTTGCTTTTTCCATGCCGATCAAGACACCGATGAATAACAGAAACACTGAAATAACGCACTTCAGGAAAAACTTGCCCATATCATTACCTCTTTCATGACACTTCTCTATTCATATATATGTATCAATAGAGTTGCTAGAACAAACACAAACAGCTTGCTTTTATCTAGTTTTAAAACCGACATCCTCTTGGTCAACATTCGTATGAAGGGCTGCATTTAAACCAGAAGCGATCAAGTTTCCCATATCTTCAATAAATACATCCACTTCTTTTGGCGTCACCATTAAATTATGTCCGAGCGGAGCCAATACCTCATGAATGAGTCGTCTCTTTTCATTTTCATCGAGCATGCCAACAATCCCCAGAAACGTTTTTCGCCCCGCTTCTTCAGGCAAATCTTCATTCGTCAGCTTTCTTTTTTCGCCAAATGATAGGCCCGCAGGGGACAATGAACGAGAAGGTCTTCCCGATTCATCCATCTCCCTTCCGAAATGTTTGAGAATAAAATCAATCGTATCACTCGTAATCGTTACCGCATCGACTACAGTGGGCACTCCAATGGAAATCACGGGGACTCCGAGGGTTTCTTTGCTCAATTCTTTCCGCTTATTGCCGATCCCGGAGCCGGGGTGTATACCCGTGTCCGAAATTTGAATCGTACTATTGACTCTTTCAATTGACCGGGAAGCAAGAGAATCAATCGCGATAATAAAATCCGGCTTAGATTGTTCAGCAACGCCGAAAATAATATCACTCGTTTCAATGCCGGTAAGCCCCATCACCCCGGGAGCAAGCGCACTGACAGGCCGGTACCCTTCATCAACATGTTCAGGCTGTAATTCAAATAAATGTCTTGTTACAATTAGACGCTCACAAACGATAGGACCGAGTGCGTCAGGCGTCACATTCCAATTTCCGAGGCCGACAACTAAACAGCTCGCCGTTTTGGGAATATGTAAATTCCTTAAAAAGCGGCTAAACTCTGCGGCGAAAATCTTCTGCACTTTTTGCTGAAGCGTAGCATCCTGACTGCGGATTCCTTGAACCTCAATCGTCAAATAATGCCCGGCTTTTTTCCCGATTTTCTCCTGGGCTTCCTCTGTAATCGTCACTTGGGAAATGTGGACCTCATCAATCTCCCTTTCTTCAGTAATGACACCCTCGAGCTCCTGTTTGCCACTGTCGGCTTTTTTCTTTCTTGCATGGAGGTCGATCGCCATTTCATACGCCTCTTTTGCCAAGTCCGTCCTGACTGAATAAGCGCTTAAATCCAACTGTTCATCTTTCAAATTTGTTGTGCCTCCTTATGCCATGTCTTACTAACACATTTTCTCCTTTCCTGCGGAAATTCATTCATGGTAAGATGGGATGACAATTTGTATTGCAATATAAAAGTCTCTTTGATAAAATACTCTTGTTCTATAAGATAACGAACAGGTATATCGAGTAGCCAATGGTGTCAGGAGGTGAATAGAATGCCAAACATTAAATCCGCCATTAAACGCGTGAAAATTAATGAAAATAAATATGCCCAAAATTCAGCTTTCAAATCAGCTATGCGCACAGCTGTGAAAAAGTTTGAAGTGGCTGCTGAGCAAAATGAGGAAAATGCACAAGATCTTTTTAAAAATGCTATCAAGCAATTGGATAAAGCTGTAACAAAAGGACTTATCCATAGAAATGCGGCCAACCGCCAAAAAGCACGCTTAGCCAAAAAATTAAACAATCTTGGTGCGTAACCAACATAAAAAACGACCCGAAACGGTCGTTTTTTTGATGTTGTTTCATGAACTAGGCTGAACGAGCTTCATCAGGAATAGTTCAATGATGACTTTTTTATCCATTCCTGTTGATTTCATTTTCAAATCACTCTCTGCGAGCATTTCCATAATCCGGATTAGTTCCTCGGAAGAAAAAGATTGAGCCTGTCCTGCCGCCAATTTGACCCGATAAGGATGCACCTTCAACATTCCGGCAATTTGCTTTTGACCATAACCTCTTGCCGTTAATTCTTTTACTTGGTAAATGAGTCGAAACTGTCCTGAAAGTACGGCAAGTATTTTAATCGGCTCTTCATTTTGTTTAACCAAATCATAAAATATTTGTAAAGCTTCTCCAATATGCCGTTTCACAACCTTATCAACAAGCGTAAAAATATTTTGCTCCAATGACCGAGAAATCAGCTTCTCTACCGCTTCCACGGTAATGTGTTTGGAGTCCGCGGCATAAAGCGCCAGCTTCACAATTTCTTCGTTCAAAATCATTAAATCATTGCCTGCCAACTCAAGCAACATGTCGATTGCCTGATCTTCCATGGACACTTGAAGGGAAGTAGCTCTATTTTCCACCCATTTTCTCAAGCTGTTTTCATTAAGGGGTTTCGCATCCAAGACGTCCGCGTTTTTTTTCAACAGCTTAACCAGCTTTTTTCGTTCATCCAGCTTTTCATACTCGCCTGTGAAGACTAGCACAGTAAAAGGGGCGGGGTTTTCCACATATGCTTCCAATCTTTTTAAGTCATGGGTTACTTTCTCTTTTGTTTTTAAAGACGTTAAAAAAACAGGATTATGTAAAATGATCAACTTTTTTTCACCCATAAAAGGCAAAGTTTCGGCATCATCAATCGCTAGATCGACACTAGTTTCTTCCAGATCGTAACTTGAAAAATTAAACTCCGCTTCCTCTTTCGTTAACACATTCGCCAATAATTTCTCTCTCGCCTCATTGATTAAAAACGGTTCAGTTCCATATAATAAGTAAAGCGGTGAAAATTTCTTTTCCTCGATGCTTTTCAAAAAAGCCATAGACAATCCTTCTCTCTACCTGATCTTTTAATTACATCGTAAGGAAAGAGGAGGATTTTGACAAGTGCAATGGGGACTCCTTTGCCCGCAGGCCAAGTGTCCCCCAATCTATATGAACGCTTATGAATACGACCTAGGACACGTATTCATAAGCGGAAAAACGCTTCATTACATAGTGTGACCGCAAGTGAACAAAGTATATGTGTCAAGTCTTGTCAAGAGTGGTAATGGAACAGTGGATTTTTTTTGCGCATTCAACTATACTAAAGTGGAAACAGGAGGGGTAGTTGTGAAAGAATTTGAATTTGAACAAAATGTTCAATCAAAAAGAAATGATGCCGTAGATTCCGGAGTTGGCTTTATAGTGTCATTTGTATTCTTTACAGCGATTTTTGTGATTGGAACAGTTATTGAAGTGCTCGGAAAATAGCGAGAATAAAGAAGAAGTTTGCGCATGCAAGCTTCTTCTTTATTTTTACAAGGTGAAAATGATATAAATATTCTCTCGAAGCAAACTGCTTTGTCCAACAAAGCCTCCAACGACTGGCAAATTTCCTGCGATAACAACAAAATATGCTCTGCATCAATGTTATTCGATGAGGTCTTGTTCAGTTCGGCGCAAAATTTCAGTCAAAGTTCACAAAAACGCCGCGACATACAGGGTGTACAAGGACAAGCGAAGCGACAGGACCAGGAAAGATCGAACAGCATGCATCAAACATGACACGCCGAAAAAGCGCGAGCTATGCATAAACATGACACACGCCGAAAAAGCGCGAGCTTTACGGACTTCACTGCCTGATCTCGCCAACAAGATCCTTGCGATATTAGCTTTTGTTCCACTTTAGCGGCCCAAGTACACAACGTTGCTTGAAGCGCTTGAAGTTTTGCTTTCATTATCGCGCTTTAACTGACAGTAGGTTTCTGCTTTAAGAATCGAGATGAAGCGTAGTATTGAAGGACACAACGATTATGTCAACTAACAATCAGCGGCCTGCTTAAAGTTTTCCCTTTTGTAGGCTGCTAATTATGACGGACATCATCTGAAATATCATATTGTAAAATGGTCTGAAAGGTTCCTTTTTTGGAGCGCCCAAACGTAAAATGGACGGCACCTTGAAGGTCTGTACGAAATATCCGGACGCCATTGTTCTCAAGAGTTTCCAACACTTCCGGATGTGGATGGCCATACCGATTGTTTTGGCCGGCGGAAATAACTGCGTATTTCGGTTTAATTTGTTCCACAAAAGACGGAATGGTCGATGTTTTGCTTCCATGATGACTGACTTTAATGACATCAGCTCGGAGCCTAGAATAAACGGCTATCAATTCCTCCTCTCCTTCTTTTTCTACGTCCCCCATAAACAACCATGTCATCCCGCCAAATTTTCCATATAAAACGAGTGAATCATTATTCCCTTCATATTGATCATCAAACGGATAAATCATTTGAAAGGTGCCTGACTTATTTTTCCAGCCATATCCTGCCTTCACTTCACTTACGGTAATTTTTTTTTCCTTTGCCAGCCGAACTGTCTCCAACATGAGCGGTTTTTCCCACGAATTTGGCGTAATGTACACTTTCCCAATTGAGATTTTCTCCATTAATTCCCTTGTAGCACCGATGTGATCGACATCGCTATGGGTTAAAATCAGCTTGTCGATTCGATTAATCCCATGACTTCTTAACACCGGAAGCAAAATATCAGTTCCTACCTGAAATGTCCTGTTCCTTTCCTGCCATTCTTCCTTTGGAAAAAAGAGCTGGCCGCCAGTATCAATCAAGTATGTACCCCGATTGTACGGCAGCTTAATCAAAACACTATCCCCTTGACCCACATCAATAAAAACAACCTTGCCATATGGAGAAAAACGGATGGCAAAACAATGGATAACAAGAACTAACACAAGAGGAAAAACAGACAAAACAGGGTGGTATTTTCTTTCGGCCAGCAGGAAGTAGATGAAAATACCGACAGTCATGAAAATAATACTGACCAAAGAAGGCTTCCCTGTCACAACAGTCGCAAACGGAAAAGAACCTGTCCAAATAGCAACATTTTCTGATGCCGCCAATACCTTGTCCAAAAAAATGGCAAGATACCCGGAGAAAGGCGGAAGAACAAAACTGAGACAAAACAATACAAAAATGACGGGAAGAAGAAAAAGCGTATAAAAAGGGATAAACAGAAGATTGGCAAACAAACTGATGATAGAAAATTCATGAAAATGGAAAGAAAGAATTGGAAGTGAACTGAGAAGCGAAACCATTGAAATGTGGATCATTTGCCAAAAAGAATGAAGATGCCGAAAAAGAGGAACCGATAAAATAATTCCGAAGCTGACGGCGTACGAGAGTTGAAACCCGATATGGTAAACCGCATAAGGGTCAACGAATAAAAAAAGTAAAAAGCTGATGGAAAGAGCATCAAGTGTTGACAACGGCAGCCGCCACCTTTTGGCAGAAAAAATCAATAACGCCATAAGCACCGCTCTCACAACCGGCGGATTTCCCCCACTTACAAAGCCATATAGTGGAAGCCAAACGAGCATTACACGATATACTGTTTCCCATGTACAGCCGGCACGAAGAAGCACAAAAATGGAAGCCCCAACAATCAAACCCACATGGAGGCCTGAGATGGCAAGCAAATGAACGACCCCTAGCCTTCGGTATCCCTCATTGGCCTCTTCCGAAATGGAGTCCCTGTCTCCAAATATAAGGGCTTCTCCGTAAGCAGCTACCCGTTCCGGGAACATGCTGTTCATTCTCTTGATTGTGTCACTTCTCGCATTTTTCAGGAAATGTAATGCCGAAAAAGAAGACTTTTGACAGACAGCCGGTGAAAAGTGATCCGGCTCGAACAGCCAATAAATCTGTTTCCTCTTTAAATATTGTTCATAATGAAAAGCATGCATGTTTCGTTTTGATTGAGGGCGACTAAGAATGCCTTCTAAGTGACAAATGTTGCCGGCTTGTATATGAAGCTGTATTTGTTGCTTCTCCTGTTTGCTTTTCATTCGGTAGACAAGCATGAGTTTTTCCTGTTCGGATGTTGTCACGATGGCCTTCAGCCGATCACCATCTATTTGCGGAGTTTCTTTGAAGGTAACAGAAAGGCGGGCAGAACCCGGAGAAGGAAAATGTGTCACGCGAAGAAGTTTTGCTTTTTCAGTTACGAGAAAAAATGCGAGAAAGCATCCAGCGGCCGAAATCAGAATCCGCTGCTTTCGAGTATAAACAACTCGGGCGAAGAGCAATATGCTAAATAACCAAACAAGAAAATGGTTTTCCAAAGAATGTAAGATGCCAGCCAGCGCTGACAGTGCGAGAAATATCCATTGACCTGCCATATATTCCCCATTCCTTATATATATTGGGGAGAAGCTATTCAGCTCTCCCTTTCATCATTGGCAAATGCCAAAAAAATCTTTTTATCAAGGGGTACGTGCTCAACATGGACGCCGGCATGCTCCAAAAGTTCCACCGCGTAAGGGTGGTTCCGATAATTTTCAGCGTAATAGACTGACTTGATGCCTGCCTGGATAATGGCTTTTGTACACTGAAGACACGGAAAATGTGTCACATATATTTCGGCATCTGTAGTAGCAACCCCAAACTTGGCACATTGAATAATAGCATTCATTTCTGCATGAATTGTCCGAACACAATGCCCATCGATTACGTAACAACCCTCATCTATACAGTGGACACCACCGGCAATTGAACCATTGTAACCACCGGCAATGATACGATTATCACGAACTATCGTGGCCCCTACAGTAAGCCTGGTACAAGTGCTCCGATAAGACAGCAAATGGCTTTGGGCCATAAAGTATTGTTTCCAAGAAATTCTTTCCATCTTTTTCTCCCTTTCCCCACATATCTTTCATTCAATGTTTTACTTAAGTTTATCTGCACACCACTGGACAAGTCAACGAACCGTGATGGAATCTTGTAGTTTTTCATACGTTTTTCCCCCGATCCCCGAAACATTTTTTAAATCTTCCTCTTGTTTAAAACCGCCCTGTTGTTCCCGATAATCAATGATGGCTTTTGCCTTGGCAGGGCCTATGCCCGGCAATGTTTCCAACTGAGAGGCATCGGCTTTATTGATATTGATTTTATCCCCCTCTTGTCCGCTAATTCCCTGGCTTCCGCCACCCTGCTGATCGGAGTTGACCATATGAACCTCAGTCTCTTCTCCCATTTCTGGAACATAAAGAACCATTTCGTCATGTACTTTTTGTGCCAAATTGAGTTGTTTTTCATCCGCTTTTTCAGCTAAGCCTCCGGCCAGACTGATGACATCTAAAATACGGTCGCCTTCTTTCACACGATACAATCCAGGCGTTTTTACGGCTCCTTTCACATCTACATACATCGGCTCCTTTCGCTCCTCGGAAACGGAAGGGGCAGCATCTTGAACTGGAGGTTCAGCTTCTGCAGAAAAAGATATATCATTTTGCACCACCGGCTCCTCCCAAGGCTTGCTGAAAAACAAAAACAATCCGATGACTATCGCCGCCGCTGCCATTAAAATGAATTTATATTTTTCAAAAAAAACCATCTTATCTACCGCCTTTCTTTCCAGTATATTTTTTTATGTATGGGCATATATTGTCAGGAATAGTAAATGTGAAGGAGGGAACAGCATGAAGGTTGGAATGATAGGAACCGGCAATATGGGAACCATTCTCACAGAAGCTCTAATCAATGGCGGAGCGGTTTCCCCTTCTGAATTAACTGTAACAAATAGGACTTTAGGAAAAGCTTACGACCTGCAAAAGCGTTATGAAGAAATTACCGTGGCCCAAAAGCCTGATGATGTCATAAACGAATCAGAATTAATCTTTATTTGTGTAAAACCATTTGATATCGTCAAAATGGTCAAAGAGCAGCAAGCGCTGTTTACCAAGGAAAAATGTCTCGTCTCGATCACGAGCCCCATTGAGGTGAAGTGGCTGGAAAACTGCGTTGCATCCTCCTGTGCCAGAATTATACCAAGCATTACAAATCGGGCATTATCAGGTGTTTCGCTCGTCACTTTTGGAGAGAGTTGTGAAGATCGGTGGAAATCCTTTTTGAAAGAAATGTTTTCGAAGGTGTCTGTTCCGGTGGAAATCGACGAAAGTATTGTTCGGGTTGCTTCCGATATTGTCAGCTGCGGGCCCGCTTTTTATTGTTATTTAACAAGAAGACTCATTGACGCAGCCGTCAAAGAAACAAGTATTGATGAAAAAACAGCGACCATCCTTTCTGAAAGTATGCTGATTGGCTTTGGCGAATTGTTGAAAAAAGGATATTATTCTTTACCGGCCCTGCAAGAAAAAGTGTGTGTCAAAGGCGGAATTACCGGGGAAGGAATCGAAGTGTTAAAGCGGGAAACAGGGGATATGTTCGAAAAGTTGTTTCAGGCAACCCATAAAAAATTCGCGGATGAAGCGGATTCCATCGAGAAAGCGTTTTACTCTTAAAGCATATGTTACATTCTTTTTAAGATTCTTGCAATCCTTTCTTGTCAACGATTCACTTGTTGCCAATGACCTTAGCGCATGATAAGCATGCCGACCGCTTAACAATCGGCAATGCTTATTTTTTTCTGCATGTAAAAAAGATCCGCTTAGACGTTTTTATCGGGGGGTCCTCGGAAAAGTCGGCTGTTACCCGAAGAACATCAAAACCGGCCTCTTTTAGCCATGTAGTGTACTGTTTCACTGGATATGTCCGCTGATAATGCCATTCATCGATCCGGTTGAATTGCCCTGTCATATCATCCAAAACAAAAAAAGTAAGCTCATGTTCAACAGAATAGCGGGCCGTTCCGGGATAAGATTGCCATATATAGGCAATATCCTCCTCATTTAATGTAAATGTCCTGTTTGCAAACCCGTGAAGCATTTGGAAGGGAGAGTGGACATCGAACAGCAAAAGCCCGCCATCCTCCAAATGACTATACATGCGCCTGAACGTCTCTTTCACTTGATCTTCGGAAGCCAAGTAGTTTAAAGAATCACAAAAAATCGTGATGAAATCATAAGTGGGCAATCCTTCCAACTGGCTCATATCCTGCTGAAACAACGGCAAGTGAATCCCTTTATCAGCTACCTTGGAGGCAGTCACAACCAACATGCTGTCGGACAGATCAACGCCCGTTACTTGAAATCCTTCCCTAACCAGCCTGATGGATAACTCCCCTGTACCGCAGGCCACATCGAGCAGCCGGTTTCCCGAAACATGAAACCGGCTTTTTTCGTCGAGGACATATTCAACCCATTTGTCATATGGAGCATCAGTCATTAAGCGGTCATAAATATAAGAGAATTGTTCATAACTCACGGGGCGATTTCCCTTTGAAGGTTTTCCATTGGCGCATCACCCCAAAGGCGCTCCAAGTTATAATAACTTCTTTCCTCTCTATGGAAAATGTGGGCTACCACATCCCCCATATCAATAAGGACCCAGCGGGCTTCATCCAACCCCTCTACTTTTTTGACGTCCAAGCCCAATTCTTCGACAGAGTGGACTACTTCCTTGGCGATGGCTTGAACTTGTTTTTCCGAGCTGCCATGACAAATAAGAAAATAATCGGCAATCAACGAAACACCTTGCATATTCAAAACAACAATATCTTCCGCTTTCTTGTTCTCCGCCGCTCTAAATGTTGCTTTCAATATTGATTTTGCATTCAAAATGGGAATTCCTCCTTTTATCCC
The DNA here is from genome assembly GCF_037963795.1 of Siminovitchia sp. FSL W7-1587. Classification (NCBI taxonomy): domain Bacteria; kingdom Bacillati; phylum Bacillota; class Bacilli; order Caryophanales; family Bacillaceae; genus Siminovitchia; species Siminovitchia sp. FSL W7-1587. The sequence continues at coordinate 4,223,767 of NZ_CP150169.1, read as the reverse complement.
GCATGTAAGGTGCCGTAATACTCCTACTTCAAGACCTAAGTTGATACAAAAGGTCTAAATGGGAGAAAACGGCACCTAAATGCCCGATTGGTTCAACTAACATCCAGTAGGAGTTGGAAGAAAACGCCTACTGAATGAAGTTTCACTTTATTTTACCATGTCATTATATGCCTCTAATGTATCAGGAAAGATTTGAGCCGATTGGTCGATCAAAAATTTCATTGTGTTTCCAATTGCTTTTGTTAATGCCAAATCCAAATCCGTTTTAGCAAGGGCCCTGACTTCATCCAATCCGGGAAACTGGCGTCCAGGCTCAATATAATCCGCCAAATAGATGATTTTTTCCAATAGTGACATGCCGGCTCGTCCAGTTGTATGATAGCGGATGGCGTTGATCACATCTTTATCATGGATCCCCATCTCTTCTTGAACGATGGATGCAGCCACCGGACCATGCCACAACTCCGAATGGTAATCCAACAATCGGGAATCAAGCTTTTTTTCCAGAATAACTTTTTTTAACTCACTGATCGGTTGGAGCTTCGCATAGTCATGAAAAATAGCGGCGATTTCCGTCTTTTTCTCATCCGCTCCGTATTGTACCGCCAAGTCCAATGCGGTTTTCAGAACCCGTACCGTGTGATCAAATCTCGGCCCTGATATTCTTTGCTTCACGATTTGTAATGCTTCTTCACGATCCATACAACCGATTCTCCTCTATATATCGGATTACACTGTCTGGCAATAAATATTTTACAGATTTCCCCGCCTTTACCCGATTGCGAATAAGAGTGGACGATATATCCACTTTGGGTACTTCAACAATTTGAATGGGGTACGGTGTTTCTAACTGAAAACGCGGGCGGTTCGTACCGACGAATCGAACAAGTTTGACGAGTTCATCAATTTTATACCAGTTTGGCAAATACTCCACCATGTCGGCACCGATAATAAAATAAAAGTCAGCGTCAGGAGTTCTTTCCTTTAATTCTTTAATCGTATCGTACGTATATGAACGCCCGCGGCGTTCCAATTCGATCTTTTCCAATGAAAACTTTTGGTGATCCGCAATAGCAAGTTCCACCATCTTCAGGCGATCCGTCGCACTCGTTCCCGTATTTCTTTTTTTGTGGGGAGGTTCTTGATTTGGCATAAATTTTATTTCATCGAGCCCGAGTTGATCAAGCGCTTCATTGGCGATAATTAAATGCCCTAAATGCGGCGGATCAAATGTTCCTCCCAAGATCCCTACTTTTCTGCTCATACTGTCCACCTTTGCCAATTAAACCGGTAGTTCTATCGTTTTATGTTCTTTCGATTCTTTATATAAAATGATGACATTTCCAATCACTTGAACAAGCGTGGCATCGGTTCCCTTGACAATAGCTGCCGCCACCGTTTCTTTGTTTTCTTCACAATTTTGCAAAACGCTGACTTTAAGCAATTCGCGGGCTTCCAATGCTTCACTTATTTGTTTGACCATATTCTCATTGACGCCACCTTTTCCAACCTGGAAAATAGGCTGAAGGTGGTGTGCCTTTGATCGTAAAAACCTCTTTTGTTTTCCTGTTAACATATTATCCTCCTATATGTGCCGTTACAACTTCGGTCATCCGCTGGACATCCGGTGTGATGCCTGTCCATTTTTCAAAAGCGAGCACTCCTTGATGGACGAGCATCCCAACCCCATTTTGCGTCTTTGCCCCTTTTAGGGCTGCCTGTTTTAAAAATTCCGTTTGGCCCGGGTTATAAATAATGTCGGAAACAAATGCACCCGCATTTAACCTGTCAAGCGAAACAGGGCTTTTACCTTCGGTTGAAGCCATCCCGATCGAGGTCGTCTGAATAACGAAAGAGTAGTTTCCCATTTCCTCTTCCGCTTCTGCCAAGGTCAGCGCGCGGGAGTTTGTATCACTTGAGCTCGAATCAATCATTGCTTCCGCTTTTTCAACCGTCCTGTTGCATATATCAATATGCTTGACACCGACCGAAAGCAGCGAAAAGTAAATAGCCTGTGCCGCTCCCCCGGCCCCGATCACAAGTGCCGATTCTCCAGCCAAATCTTCTTTCCAATCCATTTGCAACGCTCTGACAAAGCCCATGCCGTCCGTGTTATACCCGACAAATTTCTCGCCTTTTCGCACAACCGTATTAACAGCCCCGATTTTTTGCGCGAGCGGGTCTATTTCATCAAGCAACGGCATGACCGCCAACTTATGGGGAACTGTTACATTGAATCCTTGAACACCCATTACTTTCATTCCCTTGATGGCCACCGCCAAATCTTCTTTGGCAATCCGAAAAGGATGATAATAAGCATGGATCCGCAATTTCTCAAATTCCTGATTATGCATTTGCGGCGATAATGATTGATGAACCGGATCTCCGATAATCCCATATAATTTCTTCAACATCCATTCCTTCCTCTCCCGACTTAAATGAGCGCTTTTCGAAGCATGACGCCAACGCCTTTTGGAGCGTATGCGGCGACAAACGCTCCTTCGTTGACAGTGACCCAGCCAAGGCCCGAAAACACGATATCCATTTTTTCTTCTTTGATTTTATATTCATGACGAATAAGCTCAGGAAAGTTATCTAATGTTTCCTTTCCCGGCGGCTGCAACATTCCCCCAGCATGAACCTTATGCAAATGATCCGCTTTTTCAAGTTTTGTGCGGTGAATGTCTATGCTGTTCGCCAAATAACAGACAATTGGCCGTCGTCCGCCCTTCAAATAATCAAGGCGGGCAAGTCCCCCAAAGAAAAGGGTCTGTTGTTCATTTAATTGATAAACACGCGCCTTAATTTCTTTTTTGGGCGTAATGGTCTTTAAATCTTCTTTACTGATAAAGTGGGCCATTTGATGGTCATTTATGATACCCGGTGTATCGACGAGATGCTTGCCGTCGTCCAGTGGAATCTTGATCATGTCCAAGGTAGTACCAGGAATTGGCGAGGTAGTAATCACGTTTTCTTGTCCCGCCGTTTCTTGAATAATGCGGTTAATAAAAGTCGATTTTCCTACATTGGTACATCCGACAACGTATACGTCTTTCCCATTCCGCAATTGCTCTATTCGTTCTATTGCTTCCCTGACTTGAAATCCTTTTTCCGAACTGACAAGCAGAACATCAATCGGATTCAGCCCCATTTCCTTCGCCTCTTTTTTCAACCATGATGCCAGCTTCCCTTTATTTGTTGATTTCGGCAGCAAATCAACTTTGTTTCCGATAAGGATGACCGGGTTATTTCCGACAAATCTCTGCAGCCCCGGCAGCCAGCTTCCATTTACATCAAAAATGTCTATAATGTTTACAATTAAACTGTCCGTTCTGCCTAGTTCGTGCAATATTTGCAGAAAATCATCATCATTTAGTGAAACATCTTGGACCTCGTTATAATGTCTTAACCTGAAACATCTTTGACAGATGATTTCTTCCTTTTCCAATGCGGAACGGGGCGTATAGCCCAATTTTCCGGGTTCCGCCGTCTGGATGGCTGCTCCGCAGCCTATGCAATGTAATTCACTGCTATGATTCACATTTCTTCCTCCCATTGAATCAGCCCTTTTCGCTTAAGATTCGCCATGATTTTTCTTTCAATCATTCTGTTGAAGCGGGTAAAAAATCCATCAGACTGGGCTACCGGAACGACCAAAATCGTATAAAAACCCGCGCGGTTTCCTCCGAATACATCCGTCAATAGCTGGTCTCCCACGATGACTGTTTCTTCTTTGGATAACCCCATTTCTCTTGCAGCCTTTCTAAATCCCGAGCCCAATGGCTTTCTTGCTCTATGTATAAACGGTATATCGAGCGGCTCCGAAAAAGCCCTCACACGATCCTGATTATTATTCGAGACAATTGTTATTTTCATGTTATGCCTTTTCATCTCTTCCAGCCAGTCCACAAGCCTCGCTGTTGCGTTTGGGCGGTCCCATTCAACAAGCGTATTATCAAGATCCGTAATAATTCCTTTTATACCTTGCTCTTTCAGCTTTTCTGGCTGTAAATGAAATATACTTTTTAAATATTCGTTTGGTAAAAATAGTTTTAACAAATCCGTGCACCTCGTTACATCTTTTCATATGTTCATCATATATAATCTTTGTGTATCTTTCAAAATTTAACAAACGGAAAAATAGTAATGAAACTTTTCGACAAATAGATACAACCTTCAAACTGTGGGTAACTTTATAAACAGAATGAAAGCATCTTTGACAAGGTTACGATCTTTTATAAACAAATTAACAACAACTTATCCACCACTGATTGTGGATAAAGGAACGCTTGTTCCAGCGTCTTTTATTTGTTAAAGTGAATATAACATACAATTTACCAGCGTATTCCATAAATAACAACTTTAGAACTTGAATTCCTCTGGGAGGTGGAGTGGTGAAAAAGTTGTCAGATGAACTATTGATCGAAACGTATTTTAAAGCAAAAAAGTTAAACTTAAATCGTGATTTTATTACGCTGATGGAAACAGAAATCAAGCGGCGCTCCTTGGCTTCGCAAATAAAAATATCATGTTGAAACCCTTCAAAGGTTTAAGCACCTGTTTTCAGGTGCTTAATTATTATGAGCCGAATAAATTTGTCCAATCGGAGCCCCCATTTTCAGCTCGGATGCCGGTTTGATGTCATCACTCAATGTAAAGCGGTTTTTTTCAAACAGCAAGATAACCGTCGATCCAAACGAAAAATAAGCTACTTCCTCCCCCTTTTGCCAAATTTTGTTGTTATTTGTAACCACCACTGAATTGATGAACATGGCGCCTACTTTTATTATGGCGACCGTCCCACCTTCCGTCGTCATTTCTGTAATGACCCGATAATTTTTCGATAATGCCGACTTGCCGTATTTTAACCCAAGCCGGTTTACCGGATAAGATTTGCTTCCTCTCGAATAAACGGACTCCACTTTGCCATTCACCGGACTGTGTATGCGGTGATAGTGGGAAGGACTCAAGTAAATGATCATGAAAGTGCCGCCAGTAAACTTTTCTGCTTTCTCTTGGCTCCCAAGTATTTCGGCAACGGAATATGTTTTATCCTTTACCACCATCTCCTTCGTTGGATGAATAAGTCCGACTTCCTCCAACACACCATCAACGGGACTTGTTACGATGTCACGCCTCTCGTCAATTGGACGTACAGTCTCTTTAAGCTTCCTTGTGAAAAAAGCATGCAAATTCGGGTATTGGCCAATATCTCCTGCTATTTCTTCATGATTAATCCGGTAAACCCTCGCATATGATTTTATGAATGGCCGGCTTAACCGGGAACATGAAAACTTTTTAAGTGCATTAGAAGTCAACGGCCCGTTTGACAACTCAATAAAAAACCGATAAAGTCGCGCACGCAACAAAAATACCTCCAGACAAAAAAATTCTCCTTAACTTTCCGTTCTAGAAATCATATAATGATATAATAAAAAGGCTTATGAAAAAAGGAGGAATCAACTTGTTTTTATTTGAAGTCCTCGATCATACCATAAAGAAGTTAAAATCCCAAACTGCCAACTTACTTTCCCTGGTTAACTTAGGACTTGGGGGATTTGCCATTATCGCCGGCATAAACGGCCAACTCCACTTAAGCCTTGTATTCATCTTTATCGCCGCTTTAGCCGACCGTTTTGATGGAATGGCTGCCAGAAAGCTGCAAATTGAATCGGAGCTGGGAAAACAACTCGATTCAATGAGTGATATTATTTCGTTTGGTGTTGCTCCCGCCTTGTTATTATACCAAGGAATTTTACATTTGTTTGGTTTTCCGGGTGTATTTTTTACGGTACTTTACATTGGATGCGGCGCATTCCGCCTTGCAAGATTTAACTTAACCGAGAACAACGGCTACTTTACGGGGTTGCCCATTACTGCTGCGGGCTGCCTGTTGACATTAAGCTTTTTAGCCGCTCCCTACTTGCCGCCTTCGGCATTCTTGTTTATCACTCTTTTACTATCTCTGCTTATGGTCAGTACATTTACTTGGAAAAAAATCTAAAAAGCCAGCTGCGCATAATAAGGCGCAACTGGCTTTTTAGCATGCGTTATCCGTTTTTTTGCTCCGGCGGCTTCCCGCCTTTAGACGAGGGAGCTGTCCTTATATGCAAATCCTCAAATACGCCTCCCCCTTCATAAATCATCCGTTCCACTTCCAACTGATATTCGCTGCAATGATCGTTATTGGGATGATTTGTAATCATCATCACCCTTTCTCTCGTCATTACTTATGAATCATCTTTCTTTTTACTCCGATTCATTTTATCTTTTTCTGCCCGGTAAAATTCGTGAAACATTTTCATCAATGCTCTTTTTTCTATCCGAGATACATAACTCCTGGATATCCCCAGTTCTTTTGCTATCTCCCTTTGCGTCCGCTCCTTCTCCAGATTTAAACCAAAGCGCCCAATAATAACTTCTCTCTCCCTGTCATCCAAAACATCGATATATGCTTTTACCTTTTCAAGCTCCATATTTAACTGTATCGTTTCAAAAATGTCTTCAGCGTCAGACTTTAACACATCCATTAAGGAAATTTCATTTCCCTCTTTGTCTTGGCCAATGGGGTCATGGAGCGATACATCTTTTCTTGTTTTTTTCAACGCCCGTAGATGCATTAGAATCTCATTCTCAATACAGCGCGCTGCATAGGTTGCCAATTTTGTTCCTTTACCGGTGGAATAGCTTTCAATTGCCTTGATTAAGCCGATTGTACCGATTGAGATCAAGTCCTCAGAGTCTTCCCCTGTATTTTCAAATTTTTTGACGATATGGGCGACAAGCCGCAGATTATGCTCTATTAGTATGTTTCGCGCTTCTTCATCTCCTTCTGCCATTTTTTTTAAATATTTTTTTTCTTCTTCAGGAGAAAGCGGCTGAGGAAATGCATTATTTTTTACGTACGACACTAAAAAGATAAGTTCTTTCCATAACAGACCGATTGCCGTCAAGATTCCCGACAATTCCTCACCCCCATTTTTTAAGCCTTACATGAAGTATATGTGTAAAAATGGGGACACTTGCTTGTCTTTGCAAAATAGGATTGAAGGCAAGATTCAATCCATTTACAACATTAGATGCAAAAAATTTGACTCATTACAATACGATTTGAAGGGATGGGCAATCGTCAACCCTTTGGGGATATTTGGCAAGCTAAACTGGTTCTGAGGCATCATGAACTCCCTTTGGTGGCTTTCTATGGGGCCATTCGAGATTGCAGCATTTAAAGGCTTCTCTCCCCATGTTCACGATCGTATTCCAAATATTGATGATCGGTTCTACGGTCTCTTTTCGAGGATGAAGCATCATATATCAAGCTTATCGAGCCAACCACCACACCGGATTCTCTCCATGTTCACCATCGTATTCCAAATGTTGATGATCGGTTCTACGGTCTCTTTTCGAGGATGAAGCATCATATATCAAGCTTATCGAGCCAACCACCACACCGGATTCTCCCCATGTTCACGATCGTATTCCAAATGTTGATGATCGGTTCTACGGTCTCTTTTCGAGGATGAAGCATCATATATCAAGCTTATCGAGCCAACCACCACACCGGATTCTCTCCATGTTCACCATCGTATTCCAAATATTGATGATCGGTTCTACGGCCTCTTTTCGAGGATGAGGCATCATATACTAAAGCTTATTATCGAGCCATTCACACCGGATTCTCTCCATGTTCACGATCGTATTCCAAATATTGATGATCGGTTCTACGGCCTCTTTTCGAGGATGAGGCATCATATACTAAAGCTTATTATCGAGCCATTCACACCGGATTCTCTCCATGTTCACGATCGTATTCCAAATATTGATGATCGGTTCTACGGCCTCTTTTCGAGGATGAGGCATCATATACTAAAGCTTATTATCGAGCCATTCACACCGGATTCTCTCCATGTTCACCACCGCATTTCAAATGTTGATGATCTTTTCTTCAAAAAGTTCTTCGAGATTAAGGCATCATATACCAAGCTTATTGAGCCATTCACCGGGTTTTCTTCCCAGGTTCGGCACCAACACCAACTTGGATAATATTTATCGAATCGGCAAGCATCATGAGTTATCTGAATAACCTTCCATTTTGGCCGCTATACTTATTTGGTTTCTCCCGAAAGAGAAAATAAAAAACGGGGCGACCCCTTTGGATCAAACCCCATTTCCTTTTTACAAAAGCTTGATCATTTCAATGACGAGTGCAGCGGAATTGGCCGATGCTCTTTCAATGAATTGATCAAAAGATATTTCAGATTTTTTTCCAGCGATGTCAGACAGTGACCGGATGATTACAAACGGCGTGTTAAATAGGAAAGCCGCTTGTGCTATGGCGGCGCCTTCCATTTCAACCGCCTGCAGATTTGGGAATTTCCCCCGGACAAATTCTACCTTTTCCGGGTCGCTCATGAACGAGTCTCCGGTTGCGACCAGCCCTTGTTCCGTAGTTATTCCCGTTATTTTTTTTGATGCTTTTAGGGCCGCTTCCATTAAAGCCGGATCAGCTTTAAAAGCAGCAGGCATTCGCGGCACCTGTCCATACTCATAACCGAAGGCGGTAGCATCCACATCATGGTGGCGCACTTCGTTTGATATGACCAGGTCTCCGATGTTTAAGTTCGGATTGTATCCTCCAGCAGACCCTGTATTAATGACTGCATCAGGCTTATATTTTTCTAATAAAATGGCAGCTGACATGGCTGCATTTACTTTTCCAATTCCCGACTTTAACAAGACGGCCTCTTTTCCCGCCAGCAGGCCTTCCGTAAATTCGAAACCGCCGATCACATCCGTTTTTGCATTGTCCACTTTTTTTCGCAATAAGGCAACTTCCTCTTCCATTGCCCCGATGATTCCTATTTTCATGGAAATATACTCCCGTCTGTCCTTATTTCTTATCGTTTTGTATTAATTTTTTTACTTCAGTCGGCTTCCAGCCTTCACCATCAACCCACTCAATCAAGACCCTGTATGTATCCGCACTGCCCTTGGCTGACACTGTGGCGATAGCCTGATTTTGCCTGTCAGCTCCACCTTCAATCCACCAAAGAATCATGTTGTCTTGCGGAATGTTAACAGCGTAGGAAACTGCATTCAACTTCTCGTTCCAATCCACTGTACCTTTGTTAAACGATGGCTGATGGCCATTGGCCTGTTCTGTCCCGACCGGTTCCCAACTCGGGTCAACGATGACCTTTTCTACGTTTGGTTCATCACTTTCTTTTTCAATTATTTCTTCGGATTCCTCTTCAGGATCTTCCTCGGGTTCTTCTTCTGTCGCTTCATTTTCTTCTGCAGGTTCATTTTTTTTATCACTGTTCTTTTGCTTAGCTGTATTTTTCGAGTCTGGCGGATTAGAAGCAACATCCGGTTCATTCGGGTTGTCCCCGCCGAAAAAAATTCTCCCGCCCACAATTAGAATAAGAATTATTACGATCGCGATAAGCGTATTTAAAATGATGTTTGTCTTTCTTCTCTTCGCCCTGAGTTCAGAGCGTGAACGTTGATTAAAGTCAACCGGCATGGTATCCCTCCGTTTCTCGTTGACAATATCATATCATGACCGGAGTTATACGTGAATTATTTTTATTGGGTTGAAAGATTAGAGTGAGCTTTATTCTCCTCGTAAACCATCGAAACGATATCACCAAATAGCATATTGATCCCCCCTTCATCTGAAGGGACATCCAAATTGACAACCACAAGGGCATATTTCGGGTTATTAAATGGAAAATAGCCCGCAAACCATTTGTGATGCAACTGCTCGCCATCTTTCTCCCTGGCAGTTTCAGCGGTTCCGCTTTTACCCGCCACCTCATAAGCCAGAGTTTGGAATACATTCCCCGTTCCGTTTTGTGCTGTTACAACCTTTCTTAAAAGCTGTTGTAATTGCATGGCAGTATAAGGGGACAGTTCTCTACCTTTTAATTTTTTTTCAGCAAATGTGGCCATCACCGTTCCATTTCCATATTGGATTTCGGAAGCAGTCTTAACGGCCATTTTTTGACCTCCACGGGCGATTGTCGCCATCATGTTTGCCACCGAAACGGGTGTTAAGCGAACCTCCTGCTGGCCAATACCAGTTTGAAAAACATAATTGCGATCACGTCTACTCTCCTCATTTGCGAAAACTCTTCCATTGTCATGGTCAAATTGTCGAAAATGTTCCATCTGAAAAAGTTGGTCTTCCCAAGAAACAGAACCAATGGCACCCATTTTTTCGGCATACTCCTCTAATTTTTCGGGATCTTCTTTAACCAATTTCCATGCCAGTTCCGCAAATGTAATATTGCAGCTTTGAGCAAAACTGTCCTCAAAATTCAAGTTGCCCAGTTGTCTGCTTGCGGCTTCCCCTCTGAGTCCCGCATTGCAATTATATAGTTCTTCCTTGTTAACAAGCCCTTCTTCTATCGCAGCGGCCGCTACGACTGTTTTAAATACTGATCCAGGGATAAGCTGCTTAAACATCCAGTTCACCGAGCCTTCATCAGAAAAAGGGGTTTTACGATCAATATGTGGCCGCGAAGCCGCCGCTAAAACTTCATTCGTCTGGACATCGAGCAAAATGGCTCCGCCTTTTTTAATATGGTGCAAATCAAGCAAGTCTTCTATCTTTTCCTGATATGGGCGACGAATCGTTGTTTTCACTTGCAAAGGGTAAAAAGGGTTTCCGTCTCCCGTATATTTTACTTGAATTCCGAATAATGGGTGGCCAATCCCGTCCACATGATAGACAAGTTTTGATTCACGCTCGGGAAGTAAAAATTCATCAAACTGTTTCTGTAAGCCGGTCAAACCAAGCTTTACATTCGATCTATCTTTTTTAGGGTAACGTTCTTGGAACATTTCCTCATTTTCACCGTAAATGCCAATCAACTGGGCAGCCAGCGGTTTTTCAGCAGGGAATTTTTTTTCTACGGCAAAAACACCCGGCACATCCAAACGCTCAATTTGTTCTGTTTGCTTTCCCGTCAGAATGTACGGCTGTTCCAATCCGGCCACAAACGGCTCTTCCGCATATTCCACCTGCTTTTGAAGTTCTGCTTGGGGAATATTTAAAATTTGGGCCAATTCCCCGCTTTTCCAATCAAGTGTTTTAATGAAAGGGAATAGTACGAGAACGGTTTTCTTTTCAAACGAGAGCGGGCTTCCTTCCGAATCCAAGAATTGCCCCCGTCCATCATCAAGCACAAGCTCCAACGTCCTCTGTTTTACGCTTTCCCTGATCAGGTTAACACGATGCTTTGAAAAATGTTCCGTTTGAAATAATTGTATTTGCATAAGCCTTCCCAGTAAAACCGCAAACATAAAAAATATGGCCATCACAATGACTAGAATCCGCTTTTTCATGGTACAGCACCTCATCCCCATTGTTGCCGCGGAATCCATGTGATAACCGTTGAATCTGAAAACTTTGCAGGTACCAACCCTTTAGACACAAGGTGCGATTGCCGACCAGAAGTTCACCAAGCATTTCAATGAAAAAAAACACGGCCGCCATTTTTTTAGCTGCCGTGCATTCCATTATTTGATCGAGATGATTCGAACCCGCATTTCACCACCCGGTGTTTGAACGGTTACTTCATCATTGACCTTTTGCCCGATTAAGCTCTTGGCAATCGGAGAGTCATTGGAAATTTTCCCTTCAAATGGATCCGCTTCCGCGCTGCCCACAATGGTATACGTCTCTTCATCACCATCGGGAAGTTCAATAAACGTTACCGTTTTTCCAAGCGTTACTTGATCTGAATTCAACTCATCATCTTCAATAATTTTCGCGTTGCGGATCATGTTCTCCAACGTGGTAATCCGCCCCTCGACAAACGCTTGCTCTTCTTTTGCCGAATCATACTCCGAGTTTTCGGATAGATCCCCGAAACTTCTGGCGACCTTAATCCGTTCAACGACTTCTTTTCGTCTCACAGATTTTAAATATTCAAGTTCTTTTTCAAGTTTCTCTTTTCCGTCCTTTGTCATTGGAAATACTTTTTCCGTTGCCATATCCCTCACTCCTTATTCTTCTCATTTCCCTTTTATAACCGGGAAATTGTCCTTTTAATACATGACAGCGCGCCAAATGAATGGCGCGCCTTCGTTTCCTGCCAATTTATATTATATTATCTATGCTATCGTAATATAAAAATGATTTTTGTTCAAGGAAATATCATCCTGTTTCCTGGATTCAAATTTTTTTACTGACTGCAAGCCCGTCGCCAATCGGAATAATGGTCGTTATAAAGTCTGTTTTATCCATTATCGACTGATTATATTCCTTTAATTTTTTTACGATTCCTTCTAGTCGCTTATTTTCAACATGGTCATTTGCAACGAGTCCTTTGAATAAAACGTTGTCTGAATACACACAACCGTCATTTGTCAGCAACGTGCTATACATGTTAAAAAAATTCATATATTGGCCCTTCGCCGCATCAATAAAAATGGCGTCAAAAGGGGCATATGACGCCACCTCATCAACCAAATCCAACGCATTTCCCTTGAGCAACGTGATTCTGTTTTCCATGCCAGCAAGACGAATATTTGCTAGAGCTTCCTCTGCCCGCTGCTCATCGAGTTCAATTGTGACAATACTTGTATCAGGCAGGGCGTAAGCCATTCTTAAAGCGGAATAACCGATGGCCGTTCCTATTTCCAAAATTCGTTCCGGATTTTGAATCCTCATAAATTGAAGCATCACATGAAGAGACATTAATTCCATGATCGGAACATTGTTTTTTTCTGCAATGCGTTCCATTTTCCGTAAAAGCTCATTTCTGGGCGGAAGAAAAGATTCCACATATTGATGGACGACTTCATTCATGGAAAAACCCCCTTAATCTCTTTTTTCCGTAATATACTTCGCCTTCAGCTTATTGTGCTCCTCCAATGTCTTGGAATAATGAACTTCCCCTGTGCCATATTCCGCCAAGAAATAAAGATATTGGCTTTCGGCGGGGTTCAATGCCGCTTTAATGGAAGCTTCTCCCGCATTGGCGATCGGACCGGGTGGGAGGCCTTTCACCTTGTATGTATTATACGGAGAATCGACCTCCAAATCTTTGTACATCGTTCTTTCTTTATGCTCGCCCAATGCATATAAAACAGTCGGGTCGGTTTGCAGAGGCATATCCTTTTGAATGCGATTATAAAATACGCTGGAAATAAGGTGGCGATCGGCTTTTTCTGTTGCCTCTTTTTCAATTAAAGAAGCCAGGGTAAGCAATTTGTGAACGTCCATCTTTTTTTCTTTCATTTGTTCATCATATTTGGTTACTACTTCGTATGTTTTTTGGATCATCGGATCAATGATAGATTCCAATGGCGGGTTTTCTTCATAATAAGAATAGGTCGCAGGAAACAAATATCCTTCCAGCGGATGTTTTATATTTTTATTCAACAGACTGTCAGTCAGAAGATCCGGATACTTTTCCTGTAACTGTTTAATCGTTTCTTGATCATCCAGTTTCTCCATGATCTCTTTCTTTGTGTAGTCGGTATGCTTTTCGATCGATTCGGCAATTTGCTCCAGTTGGTACCCTTCCGGGACAGCTATTTTAAAAATGGCCTCCCGGGCCAATGTCCCTGTTTGCAGTGTTTGAGCTATCTCACTCAGTGTCATAGATGGCGCCATGTCGTAAACACCCGCTTGAAAACCGGCAACATTATTCAATTTGACATAATATTTAAAGACGGTGGCATTTTTTATAATGCCTTTTTCCTTGAGCGTCTGTCCAATTGTGGATGTTGACGATCCTATGGGAACCTCAATTTTGACCGTTTTATTGTTTTCCGGATCAACCGGTTTTAAGGCTGATTTTATATAAATGATGCCTCCCAGAATGGTTACTGTCATCAAAATAACGGTAATAAGAGCGATAATAGCCACTATTTTTCTAATAATAATCGCCTCACTTTTTCTTTCTAGCAGATTTTCTCTCATCAATTCCGCCTTTTTTTCTTTATCGAGCTTGGTTCCTTCTTTTCTCACGACGGGAATCCCCTCCCGGTATTCTGTTTTTATACGTTTTCTATTATACAATAACTTTGTTATTTTTCACTCTTATCATCTAGTTGGATAAAAAATGCCAAGCCGGCAAAACATGAACAAATGGCGAAGGCGGCTTTCAGACATCCAGCAAAGCAGCTTGACTCTCATCACATATCGTGAGCACAATCTTTACATGCACTTCTCGGAGCGTTCCTGATAGTGAGTTTATTCGATGGGCAAACATCATTAATAGCTTTACCTGTTCCCTGCCTGCGATGAGGGCTCTTTTATTGTGCTAAAGCAATTGAACAGTATCTCCTGGTTGCCATGCAGGTTTACAGCGACGTTCTTGAAAAAATTTGCGCCTCTCCTTTGTACGATCATTTACTGTGGGGGTCACATTGGACAGGCGATTCACCATAGGGACGTACTCTCCGGAGGCAGACTCAACCCGCGACATTCTCGAAAAAGCTTGCACCTTTTCTTTGTACGATCATTTACTGTTAAAGCCCTACTGGTCAGATGATTCACCTACATATGGGTATACTGTCTTTCGAAGCTGGATTTCGTCACATCCTAATTGCCTCATTATATGATAAAAATGAATAAAACCGATCCCTTTAACGGGATCGGTTTGTTATAGATAACACTCACTCTTCCTCTTCAGCAAGAAAAGTGTTTAGCATTTCTTCGATCATATCCCATTCTTCTTCTGTTTCAATGGGCTGCAGGCTTCCTTCTTCGCCTTCTTCATTTGGAACAAAAGCGGAAGCATGAATTTCAATTTCCTCGGTTTCGTTCTCTTCAGTATCTACCGGAAAATACAGCACATATGACTTGTTAAATTCATCAGAGTCAAATGTAAATAGAATTTCATGCAATTCTTCATTTCCTTGTTCATCTACGACAGTAAAATATTTTTCATCATTTTCCATTTTTTTCACCTCATTATTTGTTGGCTGTCCAAGAAATTTTGCAGGATCATGGTTGCGGCCATTTTATCAATCACTTTTTTCCTCTTCTTTCTGCTTACGTCCGCTTCAAGCAAAACTCTTTCGGCGGCCATCGTACTCAGGCGCTCATCCCAAAGGATTACAGGCAGTTGAAATTTTTCGGCGAGAAGATCAGCATAGGCTTTGGTTGCCTCACCACGAGGACCAATTGTGTTATTCATATTTTTTGGCAGGCCCACGATGATTTTCTCAACACCGTATTCTTTAATAATTTCACCAATCCGCTTAAATCCAAACATGTTTTTTTCTTCATTGATCGATATTGTTTCAACTCCCTGGGCAGTCCATCCCATTTCGTCACTAATGGCCACGCCAACTGTCTTGGAGCCAACATCGAGGCCCATCACTCGCATTTATTTTCCCTCACGATGTTGTGTTAAATACGACTTGACCAGCTCTTCAATGATCTCGTCACGTTCCAATTTTCTCATAATATTCCGAGCATCCTGATGCCTGGGGATATAGGCCGGATCCCCGGAAAGCAAGTATCCGACGATTTGGTTAATTGGATTGTAACCTTTCTCCTGAAGCGCCCCGTACACATGGAGCAAAACACCTTTGACATCATGGTCCATTGGATCCTCTTGAAAATTAAACCTCATCGTTTCGTCAAAAGAGCCCATTTTACAACACCTCTCTCATGCGGCCGTTCATGAAATGACCTGTCTTCATTGTACATGATTTCGACTTGGAATCAAATGGATTTTATCCAATCCGTGACAAAAGATAAGGCCTCATCCAATTGACCGGGGTTTTTGCCTCCAGCTTGAGCCATATCGGGACGGCCGCCGCCTCCACCGCCGCAACGTGAAGCGACTTCTTTGACAAGTTTCCCCGCATGATATTTTTTTGTCAAATCTTTTGTAACGGCGGCAACGATATTTACTTTATCATTTTGTGCAGATCCGAGTACAACAATACCTGAACCAAGCTGTTGTTTCAAATCGTCTGCCATACTTCTTAACGCGTTCATATCTGCGCCTTGAACTTTGCTGGCGATCACTTGTATGCCATTCACTTCGACTGCCTTGTCCAACAAGCTTCCCGCTTCCAAATGGGCCAATTTATCTGTAAGAGATTCATTTTCCCGCTGAAGCTCCTTAAGGTCATTTAACAGGATTTGGGTTCTTTCGACAGCATTGCCCGGCTTCGTTTTCAGCATGTCGGCAATCATCCGAAGCTTTTGTATCTGCCCGTTCATGTAACGGTAGGCATGTTCACCTGTAACGGCTTCTATTCTCCTGATACCTGCGCCAATGCCGCTTTCAACAACGATTTTAAAGAGCCCGATTTCGGCTGTATTCGATACGTGACAGCCGCCGCATAATTCCAGGCTTTCTCCCGCCTGCACAACCCGGACCGTATCTCCGTATTTTTCTCCAAAAAGAGCCATTGCTCCCATCTTCTTCGCTTCTTCCAGACTTTTATATGAAATATGAACAGGGTCATTTGTCCAAATGTTTTCATTCACTAGCGTTTCAACTTTTTCAAGTTCCTCTTCCGTAACGGCTCCAAAATGCGAGAAGTCAAAGCGTAGGCGGTCAGGTCCCACATAAGATCCCGCCTGATTGACATGTTTGCCTAGGACATCTTTCAATGCCTTATGCAACAGATGGGTGGCGGTATGATTTTTAATCACTTGCCGTCTCATCTGCTCATCAATGACAGCCAGCACTTCCAAGCCTTTTTGAAGCGTTCCTTCTTCTATGACACCGGTATGAAGATGTTGTCCGTTTGGCGCTTTTTTGACCTCCGATACTTTTACTTTCAGGCCTTCTCCGACGACTATTCCTTCATCGGCAATTTGTCCGCCGCTTTCCGCATAAAATGGTGTTTTTGTTAAAATAAATTGTACAGTTTCCCCCGGACGAGCTTCCTCTACAAGTTCGCCTTCTTTTACAATTGCTTCAACGTTCGTATTCACTTGAAGCGTATCGTAGCCGACAAACTCGCTTGCTACCTTCAGTTTTCCAAGAACTCCTGATTGAACTTGCATGGATTCTGCTTCCTGACGGGCTGAACGGGCCCTTTCCCTTTGCTCAGCCATTGCCTTTTCAAACCCTTCATGGTCCACCTTCATTTTCTCTTCTTCTGCATACTCTTCCGTTAGTTCCACTGGAAATCCGTAAGTGTCATATAATCTAAACACTTCTTCTCCCGGTATCGTGTCTTTTCCTTCCGCTTTTGCTCTTTGAATGAGTGAGGAAAATATCTCCAATCCTTCGTTTAAGGTTTCGTGGAAGCGTTCCTCCTCGTTCTGGATGACGCGTTGAATGAACTCCGTATTTTGTAACACATCCGGATAATAATCTTTCATGATGTCGCCGACAATGGGTACGAGCTTGTACATAAAAGGCTTATCAATATTGATTTCCTTTCCATATCGGACTGCCCTTCGGAGCAGCCTTCTCAACACATATCCCCTTCCCTCATTTGAAGGAAGCGCGCCATCGGAAACAGCAAAAACAACTGTTCTGACATGGTCCGAAATGACTTTAAAAGCGGTGTCCTTATCTTTTTCCTTCCCATACGCCTGTCCGGATAGCTTTTCAGTTTCCTGAATAATTGGGATAAATAAGTCTGTATCAAAGTTGGTCGGCACATTTTGAACAACGGACGCGATGCGCTCCAAGCCCATCCCCGTATCAATATTTTTTTTCGGAAGCGGTGTATAGGTGCCATCAGGGTTGTGGTTGAATTGGGAAAAAACCAAATTCCAAATCTCCAGATAGCGCTCATTCTCCCCTCCTGGATATAATTCAGGATCATTTGGATCATCTCCATATTCTGGTCCACGGTCATAAAAAATCTCAGAGTTCGGACCGCTTGGTCCTTCTCCAATATCCCAGAAGTTTTCTTTCAAGCGAATGATCCTTTCCTTTGGAAGTCCGACATGTTTGTTCCAAATCTCAAAAGCCTCATCATCTTCCGGGTGAATGGTCACTGACAATTTTTCATCTTCAAAACCGATCCATTTTTCACTCGTTAAAAATTCCCAGGCCCATTCGATCGCTTCTTTTTTAAAGTAATCGCCAATCGAGAAGTTCCCCAGCATTTCAAAAAAGGTGTGATGTCTGGCTGTTTTTCCGACATTTTCAATATCATTCGTTCGAATGGACTTTTGGGCATTGACAATTCGCGGATTTTCGGGGATTTCCCTGCCATCAAAATATTTTTTCAGTGTGGCTACCCCACTATTAATCCACAGTAAAGAAGGATCATCGTGGGGGATAAGTGAAGCGCTAGGCTCCACTTTATGCCCTTTCTCTTGGAAAAAATCAAGGAACATTTGTCTTATTTGCGACCCAGTCAACGTTTTCATGTTAATACCTCCAAAATTTTCATAAAAAATAAAAAAACTTCTCCCCATACAGGGGCGAAGCTTCGTCACGGTACCACCCTGATTATCAAACCAATTCACTTGTTTGACATCTCTTGGTACCTTAACGCGGTTTACGGCAGTGATTAGCTGCTCTCAGGATTGGCTCATTGTCGCCCTTCATCTGGAATTTCTTTCAGCCTCGGAAATTCCTCTCTTACGCAGATTTCAACCTGCTCAGATGGTCAGCAACAAGAATGGATCCCTCATTGATTTTTCATTTTGATTGTTACAGAAATTATAGAGAATGGAAGATCGATTTGTCAATTCTAAGTTGATCTTGAATGGATAAGATAATCGCGGGTATGAATGATCGCCACTTTTAACACGGCCAACAACGGCACAGCAAGAAGCATACCCCATAGCCCGCCCGCTTCACCGCCGATAATGAGCGCGGCAATAATAAAAAGTGGATGAATATTGATTGATTTACCAACAATATACGGCGATAAAACATTCCCCTCCAAGAATTGCAGCAACATGACGATTCCCAAGGCAAACGCCGCTTGTTTGATTGATGACATGAGTGCAATGGCCAAGACGGGCACCGCTCCGATCACTGCTCCAAAATAGGGAATAATGTTTGTAAAAGCAATGATTAAACCGAGCATAATGGGATAATCAAGGCCTATCAACCAAAACAGGAGACTGGAAATGATCCCAAGGATAAAACAGACAAGCAATTGTCCGCGTATATATCCTCCAAGTGACACATTTACCGCCGACAAAAATACCTGGGCATTATTCCGCCACTTCTTAGGAGTCATATACCATGCCGCTTTTTTGACAAGTTCCAAATCTTTCAGAAAATAAAACGAAATAAAAGGAATCACAGCCAAAACGATCACGTAGTTGACGAGGCCCACAACCGAGGAAATGGCCTTCTCCATAAATTGGCCAATCCAAACTTCAAAGCTGTCCACCCGCTCCATTAATTCACTTTTCATCCCGTCAGGCCAACGCGAGGTTGAAGCATCCAACTCTCTGATTAAGCTTTTATAGTAATCCACAAGCTCGGGCACATGTTCGGAAAAGTGTCGCATCTGTCCTATTAATACCGGAATTCCCAAATAAAGGCCATAGCCGATCCCCCCAAAAAATAAAATATAGATGAAGCTAATGGCCACAGCCCGGTTCATTCCAAGGAGCTCCAGTTTCCCGACTATCGGATAAAGCAAATAAGCAATAAATCCCCCGGCCACAAAAGGGAGCATCCCAATACACAACACGGTCAGCAAAGGCTTCCACAGCGGTTTGATGAGCAGGAAAAAATAAAGCAGAACAAAGATGATCAAGATGATGCCGAATTGGTATAATAAGCGAGTTCTTGGTTCCCTCAACGAATGTCCCTCCCTAATAATAGTTTTTCGACTTTGGCCAATTCTAACCATCATGTCGAAAAAAGGAGGAAGGATAAGGAAAGCCGGAGCGGACAAACTTAAAAAAGAACAAGATTATTGCGAGGAGCCGTCCCAGGCACCTTCATTCTTTTAAAGCATTGCGGCATGGTCAAGGAGCAACTTTATCTTTAGAATATGCTTCAAGCTGGTGGCCCGTCCACACTAGAATCATTACACCGTTTTTCTTCATGTGGATGAAACAGGGACTGGGACATAAACAAATACGAAATAGCAAAAAATTATTTGTGTTAAAAATCCCTCTCAACTTAGCCCTCCTAGCTAGTAGGCAAGCTGATTTGGCAATACCATATCCCTTTTCCGACCTCCTGGCCACTGATCCCATTCACAACACCATAAGTTATGTAACGAAAAGAAGGCTGCCGTTTTCGGCAGCCTCTAAATCAACTTTCGTTGCTGTTCATCGAACAAATCATCTAAAGAACTTAAAGATCCGTCTTCTTCCACCTGGTGAGTATATATTATTTGCTTTCCAATGGACAGCTCGATGAAACAGTTCCAGCAATAATACTGGTTCACACCAATTTTACCCAGGTCCTTGCTCTGGCAGTTTGGACATTTCATCATGGGCTTTTCCACCTCGTCGATTTTTTACCGACACGATCATGGCGTCCTTTCCGATTTTTGGAGGATGTGCTGTGCGAATGACACGCTTTCCCTCTGTAATATCCGAAAAAAAACCATCTGTCAGTTCGTATCCAACGATTGTGCCCACTTCTTCCATAAAATATACATCATCCAGAAGACCAAGTTTGTCACCTTGCTGGGATAAGGTATTTTTTTTGGCTAATGGCTGATTATGGTGCATCGTATATTCATCATGGAGTTCATAATATTTCACCAGGCTGTTTTTACTGTCGATCATGACCCCGTCATTGCCAAACGACGTAACAGATTGGATGGGAAGCCGGTACTTTTTTCCGATCAAACCTTTGCCAAGCAGCAAAAGATCTGTTACCAATCCGTCTTCTCCGATACAAATGTCGCAAACTTCCCCTATCAGCTCCCCGCCATTGTCAAACACCGGCTTTCCTTTTAACAAAGAAAATGTTCGCAAAGTAAACCCGCCTTTCCGAACATTTATATTGTCTGCCGATTAAAGAAAATCATAAGGCGTAACATTTTCCATGCCGATCATGGGATCAACCATAAAAAGCTTCTCTTCAAAAGACAAGTCCGCTTGTTCTATTGTTTTATCTTTATCCACCGGCAAGCTGGCGGAAGCCGCCAATTTTTCATACAAAGTCGTTTGTCTCTTCTGATCATCCACCCTCGAAATGCCCATGCGAAAAGCTTCTTCCTCTCCGCACAAAATCAGAAATTCTTTGCTTCGGGTAATCGCTGTATATAATAAATTCCTTCGCAGCATGCGATAATAACTTTTGACGACAGGAAGGATGACAATGGGAAATTCGCTTCCTTGCGATTTATGGATGGAACAGCAAAAAGCATGGGTGATTTGATTAAAGTCCTGGCGATAATACGTGACTTCTGTTCCTTCAAAAGAAACGATCATCATATCCTGCTTCTCTACGTTTTCTCTTGCGTATAAAATCGAAATAATTTCCCCGATATCTCCGTTGAACACATTTTTCTCCGGTTGATTAACAAGTTGAAGCACCTTGTCGCCAATCCGGTATGAAACATCCCCAAATGTGACTTCTTTTCGTTTATTGCCGCTTCCTTTCGGATTAAGGACATTTTGCAAAATTTTGTTCAAATGGTCAATCCCAGCAGGTCCGCGGTACATTGGTGCGAGCACTTGAATATCTTTGGCCGCATAACCTTTTCTGACTGCGCTCCGAACAACTTTTTCGACAACCTCACTAATTTGAGTTCCTTGGCATTTGATAAAAGAACGGTCTGCCTGCGGTTCAGTGATCTTCTCCGGAATGTTTCCCTTTTTGATCGTATGGGCCAGTTCAATAATCGAGGAGCCGTCGGCTTGCCGATAAATGTCAGTAAGCTCCACTGTCGGAATGATGTTAGACTTCAATAAGTCCGTAAGAACTTGTCCCGGCCCGACGGACGGAAGCTGATCCTCATCTCCCACAAGGATGACTTGAATATCTTCCGGAAGTGCTTTAAAAAGTTGATGGGCAAGCCATGTGTCGACCATGGACATTTCATCAATGATGACGATTTTTCCTTCTATTTCCCGATCCCCGTCAGCATCCATATTTTCCTGCCCAGTCATACCGAGAAGACGGTGAATTGTTACGGCAGGAAGCCCGGTTGATTCTGCCATTCTTTTGGCGGCTCGTCCTGTCGGGGCGGCTAATACGAACGGAAAGGGTTGGTCTTTATAAGCGTGTATATCAAGCGAACACCCATGAAGCTCGGCATATAATTCCACAATCCCTTTTATGACCGTTGTTTTTCCCGTACCAGGTCCCCCGGTTAATATCATAAGCGGACTTGTCAGCGCCGTTTGAATAGCCTCTTTTTGAGATGGCGCATACTGGATGCCCAGTCTGTCCTCCAACTTGCCCAACGCCATTAAAAATTCCGACTCCGGAAATTGTTCCGCATACTGATTTTGCTCAAGCAAGCGTTCGATATTTGTTATGATCCCTCTTTCGGAAAAATAAAGGGAAGGAATATATACCCGCTTTTCTTCACCAATGATTTTCCCTTCTTCTTCAAGCTGTATGAAGCACTGGCTAATCATGTCATATGGAATTTCCACGGGTTGGCTGTCTTCCAATAGCTTCTTAACCTTTATCAGAAGCTCTTCCGCCTCTAAATAAACATGGCCGTTTTGCAGACAATCTTGCTCTAACGCATAAAGACACGCGGCCTTAATCCGGTCGGGGTGGACTCCATCAATGCCTATTTGCATCCCGAGTTCATCCGCCCGGCCAAACCCGATCCCCTCCACATCTGCAATCAATTGATACGGATTTGTCTCAATAATGTCCAGTGCATTTTCTTTATATGCTTGGTAAATTTTCATGGACAACTGTGGTCCAAAACCATGTTGATTGAGCCCGATCATAATTTGTTCCAATTCTTGATGTTCCAGGAGAGCGTCGTACAAATCTTTAGCCGTATCAGAAGCCAATCTCGGGATGGTTTCCAGTACGGACGGTTCTGCCAAAATGCGGCTAATTGCGTTTTCGCCAAGTGTTTCAACGATACGTTCGGCCGTTTTTTTACCGATCCCTTTAAAAAGGTCGCTTGAAAGATAGGCAACAAGTCCTTGCTTTGTTTGCGGAATTTCCTTTTTAAAATGCTTTGCATGAAACTGAAGACCAAATTTAGGGTGTTCTTTTAGGTTACCGTAAAAAAGATATGTCTCCTGTTCATGAATTTTAGGGAAATAACCCGTCACAACGGCTTCTTTTTCTTCATATGCGACGTTTGTTTCTTCCACCCGAATTCTGATAACGGAATAAAAGTTCGCCTCATTATGGAAAATAGTGACTAAATGGCGCCCCTTTATAAAATGTTCTTCATCCGTCCTTAAATCGAGAGAATTCTGTTGGTTCATGGCGATCTCCCTTTCGTTCAAGGGTACTCTTATTGTTCCAAGGCTTGCTGAACGACTTTTTTGGCGTTCGCGGCAAGAAGGTGATCCGGCTGAATGGAAAGTGCCTGTTCAAAACATTCCATCGCCTTGTCCGCATCATTCAAATGTCCTGCATAGGCCACACCCAGATTATAAAAAGCATCGGCATGATTCGGATCAAGTTCTATTACAGTTTTTAACTGGTTAATTGCTTCTTCCAGTACGCCCGCTCGGGCCAAAGCAAGTCCATATTGAAAAATTGCCTCTGGATCTTTCCTGTCCAACTCCACACTTCTTTGCAAGTAAGGAAGTGAAAGCTCGCTTCTCCCCATATTCACAAAGCACATTCCGAGCATATAGTGCACATCGTTGGACTCTTGTCCAAGAGAGATGGCTTTTTGAAACATATTCGCAGCTTCCCGGTATTTCTCCTGCTTAAAATATAAATTCCCAAAACAGTAATACACCGCAAATGCTTGTTCATCGAGTTCAACAGCCCGTTTTAAAAATTGTTCTGCCCGCGCAAACTCGTTCAACGATAGAAGAACGTTGGCAAAATTAACGTAAGCCACAGCATTCTTGGGATTTTCCTCTATAGCTTCTGTAAACATTTGAACCGCTTTTTCAAGCTTCCCTTCCTGTAAGTACTCAATGCCCTTTATATTTTTATCCATAGGTCACACTCCAAGCGTTTACAATCTTCATAAAGTGATGTACCCCTGTCACTTTGCTGACAGGGGTTTTTCAATCAGCCCACATACGTAAGCTGGCGATCGTTCCGATAAATCTTATCAATCGTTCCACCGCCCAGACACACTTCCCCATCATAAAAAACGACGGCCTGTCCAGGAGTTACAGCCCTTACCGGTTTTTCAAATAGCACTTTTGCCTCCTCGCCCGGCAAACGGACTACGGTTACATGTTCATCCGGCTGGCGGTAACGGAATTTAGCCGTGCAAGAAAATTCCCCGGGCTTTTCAATGTCGGATATCCAATTGACATCAACGGCCAAAATGGCATCCGAATATAATGCGGGATGATGAAAGCCTTGTTCAACGTATAGCACATTCCGTTTTAAGTCCTTACCTACGACAAACCATGGGTCGCCCGCGCCTCCGATGCCTAATCCGTGTCTTTGCCCGATTGTATAATACATTAAACCGTCATGGGTGCCGACCTTTTTACCATCCAATGTTTCCATATTTCCTTTTTGAGCGGGGAGGTAACCGCTAAGGAATTCTTTAAAGTTCCGCTCACCGATAAAGCAGATGCCGGTACTGTCTTTTTTTTCAGCGGTGGCCAAACCAGCTTTTTTGGCCATTTCTCTTACTTCTTTTTTATTCAGCCCGCCTAGTGGAAACATGACTTTTTGCAATTGTTGTTGGCTGAGCTGGTTCAGAAAATAGGTTTGATCTTTATTTTGGTCAATTCCCCTAAGCATGACGACTTCATCGCCCCTGCGCTCTACCCGGGCATAATGTCCGGTTGACAAATAATCTGCCCCTAGTTTCAGGGCGTGATCCAAAAAGGCTTTAAATTTAATTTCCTTGTTGCACATGACGTCCGGATTAGGTGTCCGGCCCGCCTTATATTCATCAAGAAAATAAGTAAATACTTTATCCCAATATTGTTTTTCAAAATTCACTGCATAATACGGGATGCCGATTTGATTGGCAACCCTGATGACGTCGTTGTAATCCTCCGTCGCGGTACATACGCCAAATTCATCGGTGTCGTCCCAATTCTTCATAAAAACACCAATGACATCATAACCTTGCTCTTTTAACAAAAGCGCCGCTACCGATGAGTCGACACCACCTGACATACCGACGACGACGCGTGTATCTTCCGGCGCTTTATTCATTCTAATACTTCCTTTCAATCAGAAAGAAGCTTGCGGACGATTTCCGCTGTTTTTTCGGCCGCTTCTTTCACTTGTTCTACCGTGTTTCCCAGTCCAAAACTAAATCGAACTGAATTATTGACTCTATCACTTTCCTTGCCAAACATGGCTGTAAGCACATGGGACGGGTCAAGCGTCCCGGCTGTGCACGCTGATCCACTTGAAGCGGCGATGCCTGCTAAATCAAGATTTACCAGAAGCGGCTCGACATCCGTTCCTGGAAAGCTGACATTCAAAACATGTGGTACGGACTGTTCCAAAGATCCATTAATGAAAAAATCGATCCCTTTCACTTTGAAGGTTTCCACAAAACTGTCCTTCAAATGTCTGTAATGAGCAATTCTTTCATTCAAAGAATGACCAGCAATCTTAGCGGCCTCGGCAAACCCGGCAATAGAAACCAGATTTTCCGTGCCAGGGCGTTTTTTTTGCTCCTGTTCTCCTCCATATTGCCTCGGAATCAAGCGGCTTCCCGATTTTACATACAGAAAACCGA
The DNA here is from genome assembly GCF_037963795.1 of Siminovitchia sp. FSL W7-1587. NCBI lineage: Bacteria > Bacillati > Bacillota > Bacilli > Caryophanales > Bacillaceae > Siminovitchia > Siminovitchia sp. FSL W7-1587. The sequence continues at coordinate 4,198,060 of NZ_CP150169.1, read as the reverse complement.
CGCCCTTCGGCCCGTTGATTTTATGGGAAGATGCTGATAAAAAATCTACTTGAAGTTCGTTTACATTGAGCTTTTCCGTCCCATAAGCCTGTACAGCATCCGTATGAAAATATGCTTGATGGCCAGAAAGGATCGCTCCGATTTCTTTTATCGGCTGAATAGTTCCCACTTCGTTATTGGCAAACATGATCGTGACTAATATGGTGTCATCACGAAGCGCTTTTTTAACATCTTCAGGGTGGATCATCCCGTTTATATCGGGATCAAGATAAGTGACGTCAAATCCTTCACGTTCCAAAAACTTACAGGCATCGAGTACAGCATGGTGCTCAAACGATGTTGTAATAATGTGCTGTCCTTTTTCCCGGTTTGCCAATGCCGCACCTAAAACAGCCAAGTTGTCGGATTCTGTACCGCCGCTTGTAAAGATGATTTCTTTCACATTCGCGCTAATTGTTTGCGCGATCACCATTCTCGCTTCATCCAAAATACGACGCGCTTCCCTTCCCGGTGTATGGATGCTTGATGGATTTCCGTACACATCTTTCATCAGTGTGAACATCTTCTCTGCCGCTTCGGGATGGACAGGCGTCGTTGCCGCATGGTCCAAATAGATCATTTTATTCATTCGCTCTCACCAGTTTCAATATTAAATATAAAACATATAAGGCTGTACATCGTTATCTTCTCGATGATTTGCCAAATCTTCCACCGTTGTGTGGTCAAGCACATCTTTGACCGCATCCCGGATCCTTATCCATAGTTCTCTTTTGGCCGGCTCCTCATCCTCTATGCCTTCAACCGGGCTGATAGGCCCCTCCAGCACTCTGATAATGTCTCCGGCCGTTATTTCTGACGGTTCCTTGGCGAGTATATAGCCTCCATAAGCTCCTCTGACGCTCTTTACCAGTCCCGCATTCCGAAGCGGGCCCGCCAACTGTTCTAAATAGTGTTCTGAAAGATTATGGGCCTGGGCGATCGATTTTAAAGAAATCGGCCCTTGGCCGAATTTTTTGGCGAGTTCGATCATAATCGTTAATCCGTAACGCCCTTTTGTCGATATTTTCATAAACTTGCACCTCGTTTTATTTCTTCCATCATTTGTATTTCTGATTTTTTATATACCCATTTGTTTGTCAGTGTACGACATTGCGGCAAAGCAATACCAATAAATGTCCCGACAGCCAAACTGAAAACGATCGTACCAATAAACACGGGTCCACCCAGCAGCCAGCCCATGATTAAAACGACGACTTCCATAAAGCGTCTCGCGTTGGATACTTTCCATTTCGTTTTGGCCGTAAGAGCGAGCATAAAACTATCCCTTGGGCCAGCCCCGAGTTCAGCAGATAAGTACATCCCCATCCCGTAGGAGTAAATGATCATTCCCACAATGAACATGATGATTTTTCCCATCCAGCCTTGTGGCTCTGTTAAAAAAGGAAGCATCATCAACATATCAATATAAAGACCAACGAGAATCATATTTAAATAAGCCCCAAGCTTGGGCCACTCACGCATCATGATTCCAGAGGCTCCTAAAATCGCAAATCCCACAATAACGCTCCACGTTCCAATCGAAAGCCCCAATTGATAATAGAGGCCGACATGAAGCACGTCCCACGGTGAAGCTCCAAAGTCGGACACAATGATTAGTACGATCCCTAACGACATAATGAGAAGTCCGAACGTAAAAATGAAAAAACGGGCGAGCAGATGATCTGATTTACGCATATACCGAAACCCCTTTGCATTGCTCCATTATATCATAACCAATATTCAATATGCATATTTGGCGGTGATTTGATATGATAGAAATATCGAAAACAGAACGGGAGTTTGGAGTGGATAATATGAGTACACAGCCATTGGCCTTTCGAATGAGGCCTCGTGAAATCACAGAGGTAATCGGACAAGAACATCTTGTCGGCGAAGGAAAGATCATCGCCAGAATGGTAAAGGCAAAACAGTTGTCCTCCATGATTTTATATGGCCCGCCCGGGATCGGTAAAACATCAATTGCCAATGCGATTGCCGGAAGCACCAAGTATGCGTTCCGATCCCTAAACGCCGTTACAAATAACAAAAAAGATATGGAAATCGTTGCGGCCGAAGCGAAAATGAGCGGAAAAGTCATTTTGCTTCTTGATGAAGTGCACCGCTTGGATAAAGCAAAACAAGATTTTCTTTTGCCATATCTCGAAAATGGCATGATCATACTAATTGGCGCAACAACAAGCAATCCATATCATGCGATTAATCCGGCCATCAGAAGCCGTTGCCAAATCTTTGAGCTTTTTCCTTTAACAGAACAGGATATGAAGAAAGCATTGCATCAGGCGCTTCATGACAAAGAGCGAGGACTCGGCCAATATGATATTTCCGTGAATGATGATGCCTTGAATCACTTTGCCGCCGCCTGCAACGGTGATGCAAGAAGTGCCTTGAATGCACTCGAGCTTGCCGTTCTTTCGACGGAGCCTTCCAACGACGGCGTCATCCATATCACACGCGAAATCGCTGAGGAATGCCTTCAGAAAAAAAGCCTTGCCCATGATAAAAATGGCGATGCTCACTATGATGTTTTAAGTGCTTTGCAAAAATCAATTCGGGGAAGTGACACAAATGCCGCCCTGCATTATTTGGGCAGATTGATCGAAGCGGGTGATTTGCCGAGCATTTCCAGAAGGCTCCTTGTCATTGCCTATGAGGACATCGGCCTTGCCAGCCCCCAAGCGGGCCAGAGGACATTGGCTGCTATTATGACGGCCGAAAAAATCGGCTTCCCCGAGGCGAGAATCCCGCTCGCCAATGCAGTAATTGAATTATGCCTATCCCCTAAATCAAATTCCGCCTACAAAGCTATTGATGAAGCTTTGCAAGATATTCGGACGGGAAAAAGCGGTGAAGTGCCGCTTCACCTGAAAGACGCCCATTATAAAGGGGCGAAAGCTTTGGGACGGGGTCTGGATTATAAATATCCGCACGATTACGAATCGGGCTGGGTAAAACAGCAATATTTGCCGGACAAACTAATGAATAAAACATACTATAAGCCAAAAAAGACAGGAAAGTTTGAACAAACTCTCGCGACCATATATGAAAAAATTAATAAAGCCTAAACGGGACGCTGTTGCTTGACGTCCCGTTTCATTTTTTTATTTTTACCCATCATGAACCCGATGAATGTGAATGTCCTTTAATAATTGCCGGACAACGTAACTGGCCATGATTAACCCTACTGTCGACGGTACGAACGCATTGGAAGAAGGGGGCATTTTAGCTTTTCGAATATCTGATTGCTCATTGCCTACCTCCTCAAGTACCTCTTCCCGTGCTACGATGGGACTTTCATCAGAAAAGACGACCGGGATCCCTTTTTGAATCCCTTCTTTTCTAAGCCTTGTCCGAATGACCTTTGCAATCGGGTCCGTATGTGTGTCTGAAATATCCTTAATCATAAATCTTGTTGGGTCCATCTTATTCGCCGCACCCATACTGGAAATCATAGGCACATTCCTCTTTAGGCACTCTTTCATTAAATGGATTTTATAAGAAATTGTATCTGAAGCATCTACAACAAAATCTAATGGCTGCTGAAAAAATTTTTCATACGTTTCTTCCGTGTAAAACATATTTAAGGCGATAACTTCACATTCAGGATTGATATCTTTAATCCGCTCTTTCATTAATTCTGCCTTGGACTGCCCCACCGTTGATAAAAGAGCAATAATTTGCCTGTTTACATTCGTAATATCCACAACATCTTTATCAACCAAAATTAATTTCCCCACGCCGGACCGTGCCAACGCTTCTGCTGAAAAAGACCCTACCCCGCCAATTCCCAAAACGGCAACGGAACTGTTTTTTAAAATATCAAGCCCCTCTTTGCCGATGGCCAATTCATTACGGGAAAACTGGTGCAACATCATCATCAACTCCAATTGTATAGAACTCGGAATAAGAATAATGGAAAATCGGTTTGCTGGCAAGAAAATGAGAAGACGGTATTGATTCAAAACAAAAAAGCCCGTCTGTCTATATGGGCTAGATGTATTATTTCCAAAAAATCTGTTGAACCAAACTAATCTCCTTTAACCCTTTCCCGCGTCTGAATGCCGCCCCCGCTAGCGGCTGGGAAATTGCCTATTATTCTCTGCAATAAAAAACAACCGGCAAGGCTTCTTACCGGTTGCTGATCTTTTTCCATATAAAACGAAAAGTCCCAATCGTGCCGTCTTTGAATCCTTTGTTTTGAACCCGCTCTCGGCAGGTGGGTGCCCTGTTCCAGGCTTCAAGCTTCCTTTTCACAAAGGCTTGCCATCAGCCGGGAAACGCCAGGCTCCCGTATTTAAAACTTGTCGGTCAAAACGATAAGGTATGGAGACGAACACATCAGGACTTTCCTTGTTGAATAAATACTAACACAGGGCTTTAAATATATCAATTAAAAACAAATGGGAAATGTGTCATCTTCTAGTCCGAAACCTGTTTTTTCACAAGCCATAAAATCAATCCTGGCTGGACATTCCCTTCATTGCGTTCTGTTCTCTTTTCGTTTCAAGCTCTTGAATGGCATGCTGATCCAACTGCAAATGCAACTCTGCCAACTGATCACCGCTTACCTCATCTGGTGCTTTCATGAGCAAGTCGCTGGCGCTGGCCGTTTTTGGAAAAGCAATCGTATCACGAAGGCTGGCCCGACTAGCAAGCACCATTACCATCCGGTCAAGACCAAGGGCAACACCACCGTGCGGGGGTGTTCCATACTCAAATGCTTCCAACAAAAAGCCAAACTGCTCTTTTGCCTCTTCATCTGTAAAACCGAGCACTTTGAACATTTTTTCTTGTACATCCCGTTCAAAAATCCGCAAAGAGCCTCCGCCCAGCTCATATCCGTTTAATACGAGGTCATAAGCATGGGCGCGAACTCGGGCTGGATCTGTTTCCAAAAGAGGCAAATCTTCCCGTACAGGCATTGTAAACGGGTGGTGTGCGGCTGTATAACGCTTTTCATCTTCGTTATACTCTAGGAGCGGCCAATCCGTTACCCATAGAAAATTGAATTTCGTTTCATCAATGAGATTCAATTCTTTGCCCAATTTCAATCTAAGAGCACCGAGTGAATCAGCTACAATGTCGCGTGTATCCGCCACATACAGAATTAAATCTCCGACTTCAGCTTGAAGCGCAGCCGTCAATTGTCCCGAAATATCTTCGTCAAAAAACTTGGCGATTGGACCCTTTATCCCGTCGTCTTCCACTTTCATCCACGCGAGCCCTTTAGCCCCGTATCTGCCTGCGTATTCTCCGAGCGCATCAATATCTTTTCTGGAATACTTTTCGGCACCGCCTTTGACGACGATTGCTTTTACTTGTCCTCCTTTTTGCACTGCACCGGCAAACACTTTAAAATCGGAGTGTTTGACGATCTCCGAGACATCGGTCAACTCCATGTCAAACCGTGTATCCGGTTTGTCCGAACCGAATCGCGCCATCGCGTCGTCATACGAAATTGTTGGAAATGGGGTGGAAACGTCGATTCCCTTTGCCTTTTTCATTACCTGGACCATCATTTTTTCAACCATGGCCATAATCTCATGCTGATCCTTAAAACTTGTTTCGATGTCCACCTGCGTAAACTCCGGCTGACGATCTGCCCTTAAATCCTCATCCCGAAAACAGCGGGCAATTTGATAATATTTATCAAATCCACTTACCATCAACAGTTGTTTAAAGATTTGCGGTGACTGGGGCAGCGCATAAAATTCTCCTGGATGAACTCTGCTTGGAACAAGGTAATCCCTTGCACCTTCTGGTGTGCTTTTTGTCAACAACGGTGTCTCGATTTCCAGGAAGCCTTCATCATTTAAAAAGCCGCGGATTGTATTGGTCACATCATGGCGCAATTTAAGTACGTCAAACATTTCCGGACGACGCAAATCCAAATAGCGGTACCGCAGGCGAATATCTTCTGCAGCTTCCGTATTGTCTTCAATCATGAACGGAGGGGTCTTCGCCTTGTTGATGATGGTCACTTCTTTGACAATGACCTCGATTGTTCCTGTCTTGATTTTAGGATTAAATGTGCTTTCTTCCCTTTTTACGACCGTCCCTTTTACATCAATAACATATTCATTGCGGATCGTCTCAGCTATATGTAAAGCTTCTTCTGAAGTTTCCGGGTTAAATACGATTTGTACGATTCCCGTCCGGTCACGCAGGTCTATAAAAATGAGTCCCCCCAAATCGCGGCGCCTTTGAACCCATCCTTTTAAAACAACGGATTCTCCAATCGCGCTTTCTTCTATTTCCCCGCAATAATGCGTTCTCCCATACATACCAATGATCCTCCTTGTTAAATACCAGATTTCAATTGTTCAACCATATTTTCAAGCTCCACACTTGTTTGCTCACCAGTTTCCAAGTGCTTCAGGAGCGCTTTTCCCTCTTTTAATTCATCTTCACCAATAATGACGGCATATTTGGCGTGAAGTCGCTCGGCCGCCTTAAATTGGGCTTTTAATTTTCGGCCCATATAATCTTTTTCTGCCGAAAAACCAGCGCGGCGTAATTGCTGTAAAAGCGGGACAGCATACTCCTCCGCTTCTTCCCCGAGAGCGATGATAAAATAATCAATGGACTCCTCTTGCGGGAGGGCAACACCTTCAGCATCCAAGGCACTTAAAAGCCGCTCCACACTCAAAGCGAAACCGATCCCCGGCTTGTCAGGACCCCCGACTTCCTCTACAAGCCCGTCATATCTTCCGCCGCCGCATAAAGTCGTAATGGCACCGAACCCTTCCGCTTCACTCATAATTTCAAAAGCCGTATGGTTATAATAATCCAATCCTCTAACAAGGTTGGGATCCACGACAAAGTCAATTCCCATCCCTTTGAGCAGCTTTTTCACTTTCTCGAAATATTCGGATGAAGCTTCATTCAAATAATCAAGAATGGAAGGCGCCGTTTGCATCAACTTGTGGCCACGGTCTTTTTTACAATCCAGAATCCGGAGTGGATTCGTTTTAAGCCTTTGCTGGCAGTCTTCGCAAAATTCTCCGATATTCGGTTGAAAATGAGCAACGAGCGCTTCCCGAAGAGCCGACCTGCTTGAACGGTCGCCTAGACTATTGATCACAAGACGAAGTTCTCTCAAGCCCAGATTCCTGTAAAACTCCATCGCAAGCGAAATTACCTCGGCATCTATCGCAGGATCGTCACTGCCAATTGCCTCGATGCCAAACTGGACAAACTGGCGGTAACGTCCGGCTTGTGGTCGCTCATACCGAAACATCGGGCCAATATAATACAATTTAACAGGTTGAATCGTTTGCCCGTACATTTTATTTTCAGCATAAGAGCGGACAACGGCAGCTGTTCCCTCCGGCCTCAATGTCAAGCTCCGGCCTCCTCTGTCCGTGAACGTGTACATCTCTTTTTGCACAATATCTGTTGAATCCCCAACACTTCTTTGGAACAGCTCAGTCTGTTCAAAAATAGGCGTTCGAATTTCTTTGTATTGATACTTTTGGCAAATGTCCCTTGCCGTTTTCTCAATATACTGCCACTTTTCCACTTCTCCCGGAAGTATGTCTTGAGTTCCTCTCGGAATTTGAATACCCAAGCTTACATCCCCCTTTTACAAGTTCATGATTTTTCCTAAATAAAAATAAAAAACCCTCGGTCTCTTGTTTGAACGAAACAAGGGACGAGAGTTGTTTCCCGCGGTGCCACCCTTATAAAAGCAAAATGCTTTCACTTTCACATATAACGCCTGTTGTGCGTCCATCCCCTACTGGGCATTAATGCCGTTCGAAGCGGATTCCTACGGAGTGTCTTTCATCGGGATATTTGTGGAAATATTTTCAGCCGGGATATTTCCTCTCTGCTCAAATAAAGTTCCGATTACTCTCTCCATCATCGGTTTTTTATTTTTGAATGTACTTCTTTAATCATACGAATGCGTAAAAACTTTGTCAACAAGTTTACCCTTTGGCCAGCTTTCTTTTTAAAGCATTTCGTTCTGAATGCGATAATCCCATTTCCTGCTCTTGTTTCGTTTCAAACACCCGGTCATTTTCCAGCAAATTCTGAAAGTCAAGCCCTATGTAATGGGGTATATTGACGGAAGCGAGATGACTTTTCTCGTTTGTCCTCATGCAAAAACCTCCAAAAATGATATTATTTCTATTGTTCCCTACAGAAACATTTTCTATAATTGATAGAGAATTTCTTTTTGAATGAAAGATGGGCAAACCCCCCCTTTTTAAAAATCCTCCCTCATGAGATAATGTGGCGAGAGAGAAAGGCGGTCATATTTTGGGGAAAAAAAAGCTGTTTATGATCTTTTTACTGCTGCTCCTCCTTGCAGTTATCGTAAATCTTCCTTCCTGGATCACTGCCGACTCCATCACTATTGAAATTACCGGTGATGTCGTCAATGTACGGGAAAAGCCAGGCACTTCCTATTCAATAATTACCCAAATTAGAAAAGGAGAATCTTACACTGTTGAAAAAGAACAGGGTGATTGGTACGAAATCAAGCTGCCATCCGGACAGACGGGCTGGATTGCCAATTGGCTTGCAGTAAAACAGACTAGTTCGGAAATGCAGTCAGGTACGGTAAATGTAGATAGTTTAAATGTTCGTGCTGACGCTAACGCGAATAGTGAAATTATAGGAAAATTAAATAGTGGCGAAAAAGTGAAAATGATTCAGGAAAGCAACGGGTGGTACGAAATCTCATACAAATCCGGGTCTGCATGGGTAAATGCGCAATATATAGAAAAATCCACATCCGAAAGCAGTTCACCCGAATCAGAAGGGCGCAATATATCCATTCTTCATGATGGGACAAACATTCGGAAAAAACCGGAATTGGCATCTCCAATCGTAGACACGGCACATTCCGGAGAAGTGTATGAAGTCATCGAGGAAAAAAATAACTGGTATAAAATTGAAGCAGCCAATGGGAAAACCGGCTTTATCGCCAGTTGGGTTGTATCATCAACAAACCGGCCAGTATTACATAATAAATCGGGAGACGGGATTTCCGGAAAAACGATCGTCGTCGATGCGGGACACGGAGGAGAGGATAAAGGAGCCACCGGCAGTTCTGGCGTAATTGAAAAAAAACTCACTCTTGAAACGGCTCGACTGCTGGAAAAAAAGTTGAAAAATGCGGGAGCCAATGTGATTATGACGAGAAGCCGTGACAGATATGTTCCGCTGCATAACAGGACAAACGCCGCCATTGAAAACCGGGCGGATGCCTTTGTCAGCCTGCACTACGACAGCATAAATGACCCTGTTACCAACGGGCATACAACTTACTATCACTATGCTTACGATAAACAATTGGCCGATGTTGTTCACTCACATTTGGGCAAGGAGATCGGCTTGAAAGACCGCGGCACCAAATTTGGCAACTACTATGTGCTCAGGGAGAACAGCCAGCCCTCCATATTGCTTGAACTGGGCTATTTGAGCAACGCCTCCGAAGAGCAGACCATTAACTCCAAACGATACCGTGATACGGTTACAACGGCAATTACCGACGGCTTGAAGGATTATTTTTCCAACTAGAAGCGCCGATCAAACGATAAAATAAGAACTGACAGGGGGACCTTTGCCACCACAACAATGGGCTAAGGTCCTTTCAACTGTGCAAACGCCTGAAAGCACCGTCCCGAAAAAAGCGATCGCTTCAGATTGATGAGACCCAATCGGATACATCGCCCCCCAGATGCCTTAGCCCGCTATCGTCGGCTGTATGATCATTTTTCGGCCGTTCGGATCTCCCATCTTCTTGAATATTATTTTCGGAATATATTATCAATTCGAATGCCGCTTTTCTGATTTTTTCATCTGCTCACACATTATAGACTGCCCCGTGGATGAGCAATTCTCGATTTCCCCGGCAAACGGGCGCGATCTAAACGCTTCGATAACTGTTTTCTTGATCAATCCGTGCAATCGTGCGTCTGGACCACTGTTAATGGCCGATTTTTTGATTGAAATGCCTGGTTACCGAAGTGTAGTCCCTTGTTGACGGGTCGCTCACTTTCTGTTTGTGCCGGTATAAAAAACCCAATCATCCTGCGGGACGATTGGGTTCGCGGTGCCACACCCTTCATTATTTCTAACAGAAATGTACAAACATACAAGGCTGCTCGGTGTGAAGCTCAAGAGTCCTTTCATCATTATCAGCTCTCGAGCAATGTGACATTACTTTTTACGATTGAAAAAAATTTTTATCTATAAAATCGAAACATGTTATTCTCAACACAAATATGCGATTTGTCGATCAAAGCTATCATTTTTTCCAATGGATCATTCTTTGCATTCATTTTAAAGTGGTTCCTGATGGTTTTTTTCTAAAATCAAGGTAACTGGCCCATCGTTGATCAAATCAACTTCCATCATTGCTCCAAAAATCCCCGTTTCTACACGTACACCTTTGTTTCGCAACATTTCGTTAAATTTCTCGTATAGTCCCTTTGCGTATTCGGGTCTGGCCGCCTCACCAAAGCTCGGGCGCCTACCCTTGCTGCAATCTGCATAAATCGTAAACTGGGAAACAGATAAGATGTCGCCGGCAACATCCATTAGGGAGCGGTTCATTTTACCGGCCTCATCTTCAAACACACGCAAATTGACAATTTTATCAGCCAGCCACTCTGCCTCTTTTTCTGTATCTTCATGAGTGATGCCGACAAGCAGTACAAAACCTTGTCCAATCCTGCCTGTCGCTTCACCATCAACCATTACTTTTGCTTGTTTGCATCTTTGCAAGACAATTTTCACAATCCGTCATGCCCCTTTAATTCATGATTCTGTGAACCGCATAAATATCTGGAATTTGTTTGATTTTATCCACCACTTTATGAAGGTGGCTAATATTGTGAATCGCGATCGTCATCATGATCGTTGCCACCTTATTGCGGTCGGTACGGCCACTGATGGCTGTTATATTTGTCCTCGTGCCACTGACCGTTTGTAACACTTCATTCAGCAGGCCATGCCGGTCGTAACCAAGGATTTCAATATCGACATTGTACTCTTTTCGGGAGTTGCGATTTGTTTCCCACTCAACCGGAATGAGGCGATTTTCATCTTGATTGGCTATCATATTCGGGCAATCGCGCCGATGGACAGAAACACCTCTGCCTTTTGTAATAAAGCCGATAATTTCATCCCCAGGAACCGGATTGCAGCAGCGGGACAGACGAATTAAAAGATTGTCAGCCCCTGCCACTTTCACGCCTGCTTCATGTTTCCTCGGCCGGCCCGTCGTCTTCGTTTCAGTCACAATCTCTTTGATCGCTTCTTCTTCGTCCCGTTTTTTTCTCCATTTTTCCGTCAGGCGGTTAGCCACTTGTTGTGCCGAAACGCCGTTATAGCCAACAGCTGCGTACATATCTTCCGCCGTGGAAAAATTAAATTTGTCGGCTGTTCTTTCAATATTTTCGGGAGTCAGGATCTCTTTTAAGTCAAAGTCCAGTTCTCTGATTTCTTTTTCTATCATTTCCCGGCCTTTTATAATGTTTTCTTCTTTTCGCTGCCGTTTAAAAAATTGCTTAATTTTGTTTTTCGCCTGGGAAGTTTGGGCAAGCTTCAGCCAATCCTGGCTTGGTCCATATGAATGCTTGGATGTTAAAATCTCAACAATATCACCGGTGTTTAGCTTGTAATCCAGTGTGACCATTTTCCCGTTGATTTTTGCGCCTATTGTTTTATTGCCGATTTCCGAATGGATTCGGTAGGCAAAATCAATAGGCACCGATCCCGCAGGCAACTCAATGACATCGCCTTTTGGCGTAAATACGAATACCATGTCAGAAAAGAGATCAATTTTTAACGATTCCATGAATTCTTCTGCGTTAGCGGATTCGTTTTGAAACTCTAATATTTCCCTGAACCAGGACAGTTTTTTATCAAAGGAAGCCTGCTGATGCGGGGATTTTCCTTCTTTATAAGCCCAATGGGCAGCAACCCCGTACTCGGCGATTCGATGCATTTCAAAGGTTCTGATTTGTACTTCGAGCGGCTCCCCGCCTGGCCCAATGACGGTAGTATGAAGCGATTGATACATGTTCGGTTTTGGCATGGCGATATAATCTTTAAATCGCCCGGGCATCGGTTTCCAGCAAGTATGAATGATGCCAAGGACAGCGTAACAGTCCTTGATGCTGTTGACGATAATTCTAACAGCGAGCAAGTCATAAATTTCATTGAACTGTTTATGCTGCAGGCTCATTTTCCTGTAGATCGAATAAATATGTTTCGGTCGTCCATACAGTTCGGCTTTAATATTCACTTCTTCCAGCCGCTCTTGCATTTCTTTAATCACATTGTCAAGATACTCTTCCCGCTCAGCCCTCTTTCTTTTCATCAGATTAACAATTCGATAGTATTGTTGGGGATTTAAATATCGAAGAGAAGTATCTTCCAGCTCCCATTTTATTTTGGAAATTCCGAGCCGGTGGGCAAGTGGAGCAAATATTTCGAGTGTCTCATTGGCAATTCTTCTTTGCTTTTCCGGAGGAAGGTGCTTAAGCGTTCGCATATTATGGAGCCTGTCCGCCAGCTTTATCAAAATAACTCGAATGTCTTTTGCCATTGCCACAAACATTTTTCGGTGATTTTCAGCTTGCTGTTCTTCATGAGATTTATATTTGATTTTCCCAAGCTTTGTAACGCCATCGACAAGCATCGCCACTTCACTATCAAACTCTTCTGCCAGTTGTCGGATGGTTACTGGCGTATCTTCAACAACATCATGAAGAAACCCCGCTGCGACTGTAGCCGGGTCCATTTCCAGATCAGCCAGTATTCCTGCCACCTGGATTGGATGCACAATATATGGTTCTCCCGATTTCCGATATTGATCCTTATGAGCCAAACGAGCAAACTCATATGCTTTTTTTACAAGCATTTCATGTTCCTCGTTCAAATATTTACGTGTACGTTCTATGACGTCATCTGCGGATAAGACATTATCATTTGCCACAAGGATCACCTTTTTAATGTAAAATTTATTGAGTAGTCATTTTCTATATATTATGGTGATAGATTGGAATCTTGTAAAGTGCAACGATCCCATTTCCAGTAATTATATCTAATTATAGCGAATGTTGATGAAAAAATGATCATCATCCAATAAAAACGCAAGTTGGCAGGTCCAACACTCCTCTAGCCGGGAAGTCGAAAACAAATGTCCGTTTTTCAACTCAATGTTTGGGCACGAGTATGTTCATACATCCAATCATTTCCCCACAACATTGCTTTCTAGAAAAAAAGCACTCGGATGAGTGCTTTGACCAAAGAATTTTGATCCTTCGTTCATGTTTACTGTCCGTAAGCCCATTCGAATTCAAGTATTTTGACCTGATCATCCAGACACCGCGCACTGTAGGCTTTCTCCCATTCGGGATGGACATGACAATCGTTTATTTTCGGAACCTGGCCACATGTGTGATGTATTAAAAATTGATTAACGATAATAAATCATAATCTTCAAGTTTTCGCCTTCCGTCTAAATACGTGAGCTCAATCAGAAAGGCAATTCCGACAACGATTCCTCCCAGCCGTTCAACGAGCTCAATGGTGGCTTCGATCGTTCCGCCGGTGGCGAGCAAGTCGTCCGTAATGAGAACCCTTTGCCCCTTTTTGATCGCGTCTTTATGGATCGTTAACGCATCTTTTCCGTATTCTTTCCCATAGTCCGCTTTAATCGTCTCCCTTGGAAGTTTGCCTTCCTTTCTGACCGGGGCAAATCCGACGCCGAGCGCATAGGCCACGGGACAACCGATAATAAATCCCCGGGCTTCCGGGCCGACAACGATATCCACTCTTTTTTCGCGGGCATATTGCACAATCAAATCGGTGGCGTATTTAAATGCTTTCCCATTATCCATCAATGTCGTTATATCTTTAAAAAGCACGCCTTCTTTCGGCCAATCCGGAACGATTGTAATATATTTTTTTAAGTCCATGCTTCCACTTCCTCCTCATGTGGAATAGAGTGCGCGACTCTCTCCTCAAACCATTTTTTTAATTCGGGATAAGATGAATATAACAAGATGTTTTCAAGTTTGATCATCTCTTGTTTTTTCTGAAACGAAGGCGAATCCGCCAAATCTTTTTTCATTTTTGCCTGTTTAAGAGAAATAATCCCTTCATCTATTTTAACAAAATCAAGTTCAAAAAACACTTGTGTCATAAACTGGACAGTTTCCTTGGACCAGCCCCGGTATGCCGCCAAATCTTCCCCGTATTTTTTCACATTGAATGTGCGCCTTTTTGCAAGAAAAGCATAATACCATTTAAAATGATCGCGAGTTGGAATTGTATGAAAAAAATGTTCTCGTTCATGAAAAAAGTGAACGTAGATCCGATCCGGTTTTTTACCTTTAACCAAGCCTTCAATAATGGCTGTTTCAAAAGGGAAATCAACCAATACGACATTCTTGCCGTCCATCCTATATTCTTGGGCTCGCTCTTCGCTTGGAATCAACACAGTACGCACATTCCGCAATTCGGGAACTCGACTTAATGTTTTTTCATGAAAGACGATGAATTCCGCATCTTTGCCGTGAAGGAGGGGCACCCAGGTTTTAAACGGCTTGTTGCCCCGAAAGTCGAACAACTGCCATTCGTTGATGGCCATATCCCTAATAAATATTTGTGGCTTTCTCCTATTATTCCATTCATTGATGGACAGTTCTCCAATAACCGACAGTTTGGCATCTGGCGATATATCATCGGCGAGCTTCCCGAGATGAAAGCCGACCCCATCTAATAACATATCGTTTTGACTTAAAGTCAATTTTAAATGGGCATCATTTCCGCCTATTTTTCTGACATGATTGACAGCGGCATTTTTAACCATGAATGCAGGCTTCGGGTTGGCTACTCCAAAAGGAGCAAGCCGCTCCACTTCTTTGATCGTGTCCAAAGTAATGTCATCGAGTGAAATGGAAGCTTCCAGCTCTGTAACGGGAACTAAATCTTTGGCACTGAGCTGGTTGTTCGCCGCCCGGTTCAGCCGCTCTCGAAGTTCATCGACATCTTGCATATCAAGTGTCATACCGGCTGCCATAGGGTGTCCGCCGAAATGAGGAAGGATATCGGCACACTCCAATAAATTGGCAAACAAATCAAACCCGCGAATACTTCGAGCGGAGCCTTTTGCCTGTCCAGTATGCGAATCATAACTTAATACAATTGCTGGCCGGTAAAACTGTTCGGTAATCCTTGAAGCGACAATGCCGATCACGCCGGCATTCCAACCTTCTTTGCCAATCACAAGTACTTTGTTTTCGGAAAGAGGATAAGACATGGAGATCATGTCAACCGCTTCTTTTGTCATTTCTGATACGAGAGTTTGCCGTTCTTTATTTAAAATCTCAATTTCATCAGCCAAAAGAGCCGCCTCATCGGCATGTTTCGCCATCAACAAATTTGCCGCGGGAACGGCACTATCAAGCCTTCCCGCAGCATTCAGCCGGGGACCAATTGTAAAACCAAGCGTTTCTTCGCTCAGATCGGCAAACTGAATGCCTGCCGTTTTGCCAAGGGCAAGCAACCCGGGCCTTTTTGTGGAAGAGAGGATCAGCAACCCTTTCTTGACAATAAGGCGATTTTCACCTATAAGTGGCACTAGATCACAGACCGTGCCAATGGCCACCAAATCCAGCAAGTCATACGGAACTTTTCCGTATAGTGCATGAGCAAGCTTAAAGGCGACACCCACTCCGGCCAGATAGGGAAAAGGATAGGCGTCTTCCTTCAATTTGGGATGAATAATGGCATGGGCTTCCGGAATTTCGTCTCGCAATTCATGGTGATCCGTAATAATTAAATCAATACCAAGCTCTTTGGCCACTAATGCTTCGTGTATGGCTGAAATGCCGGTATCAACTGTAATGATTAACTGAACGCCTTCGTCAAAAGCCTTTCGGAAAGCAGCTTCATTCGGTCCGTAGCCTTCTGTAAAACGGTTTGGTATGTAAAAATCAACTACGGCTCCCATTTCCTGTAAAACAGTTGTCAATAAAGATGTGCTGGTAACACCGTCCGCATCATAATCGCCAAATACAAGGATCGGTTCTTTGTTGTTAACCGCCCTCTTAATTCGTTCTACCGCTTTTTCCATATCAGGCATTAAAAATGGATCATGAAATTGGTTATCTTCCATATGTAAAAAAATGCTTGCTTCTTCAGGAGAATCAAATCCACGATTGACAAGCAATGTTGCGGCAAGTGTGCTAATTTCAAGCTGTTTGGCCAGTTTTTGAACCTTGTCTCTGTTTGTATCATGGACGATCCAGCGGGTTTTTGCTTGTAACATTTCTTCACCCCTCAGAGCATCTATTATACAGAAGAGACAGCGGCCTTTCAAAGGAAAGTAACAGCTTCTTCAAAGGACTAATGATCTTTTGTGCTACGATCCTCCGCAACATAAAACGGATTAATATGCATGAAGACATTATGGACACCCGGGTGCTCCAGAAGCAATTTCTTCACCTTTTTTCCAACACGATGGCCGTCCGCAACAGTCATGTTCGGATCAACCGCGATTTTTAAATCAATAATGACGTAATAACCGTATTTCCTCGCATACAGTTCATCAATTCTTTTCACTTCGGGAACAGTCGAAATGATATTTCTCCATTCAAACGTTTCCTCTTCATCCAGCACGTGATCCAATGTATTATATATTGCTTCAGAGCCGAGTTTCCACGCCAGCCAGACGACCATCAAGGAAACAACCAAGCCTGCCACCGGGTCGCCGTAAACGAGCCAGTCTATTTGAAAGTATTTTCCCAGCAGAGAGGCACCAATCCCGACCAAAGCCGCCAGCGAAGAATAAACGTCGGAACGATGCTCAAATGCATTGACAATGAGCGCTTCACTATTCAGTTTTTTGCCAAGGCGATATTTATAGCGGAACAGGGCTTCCTTTACAACAATGGATATTACAACAGCATAAATCGCCAGCCCTCCGGGGGCTTCAACGGGGTTAAAAAAAGAAGATAATGATGATTTTCCAATTTGCAGCCCTACAAGAAACAATAGGATGGCAACGATGATGGCGGCGATCGATTCGGCCTTGCCATGGCCGTAGGGGTGCTCCTCATCAGGCGGCTGTTTCGCCGCACGGAGCCCAACATATACCGCCAGTGAACCGACAATGTCTGATGCCGAGTGAACGGCGTCGGCTATAAGGGCTTTGCTTTGTGACTGCAGCCCGATGACCCCTTTTACAATCGTTAACAATATATTGACGATAATCCCAATCCAGGCGGCAAACTCTGCCTGCTGAAAGCGCCGGTTTACTTCCATACACAATTCTCCTTTTTTACCCTGCTCATACTATTCTGCCCTTTTAAACGAAAAAAGCCGCAATGAGCGGCTTTTTTCGAGTAAACATTAAACTTGCGGTTCATCCGACCATTTCTTTTTTTCTTTTACCGTAACGATCGGTCCTTTTTTCTTTAACTCTTTTACTTTCAAGTCATACCAAAGCTGTGCAGAGATAAAAATGGATGAATAGGTTCCTGCAATCAGTCCCACCAGCAATGCGAGTGAAAAGCCCCTGATGGATTCACTACCAAAAATAAGCAGCGCGACAACTGCCACAATAACCGTTAAAACAGTGTTGATCGAACGCGTTAATGTTTGCCGGAGTCCGGTGTTGACGACCTCCGCGATATCTTCCTCAGTCCGGAGTCGTTTTTTCGCCCGCATATTTTCCCTGATCCGGTCAAATGTGACAATCGTATCATTGATCGAATAACCTACAATGGTCAAGACGGCGGCAATGAAAGTAATATCCACTTCAAACCTCGTCAAGCTGAAAAACGCAATGATGAAAAAAGCATCGTGGACCAGTCCAAGGACTGCCGACAACCCCATCGAAAACTCAAATCGGAGCGATACATAAATAATGATGCCAACGGCCGCAATCGCAAGGGCAAATAACGCATTTTTGGCCAATTCCTTGCCAACTGTCGGAGAAACGGTACTTACATTTGGCTCGGAACCGTATTTATCACTGAAGTGATCTTTCAATTGGGCTATTTCTTCATTTGTCATGACACCTTTATAGCGGGCAACACCTATTTCCTGATCGGCGCCCGACAGGACGATATCATCTGTTTCAATACCCGCAGAAGCCAATTCCGACTTCACTTCTTCCGTCGTTAGCGGTTTGCCCGCATTAAATTCTATCCGGGTTCCGCTTGAAAAATCAATTCCCAGGTTCAATTTAAATATCCCGAGAACGATCGCGCCCGCCAATAACAATACGATGGACACTCCGTAAAATTTCTTTCTGTTTTGAACAAAATCAAAAAAGTCAAACGGTGTTTTTAAGTCATATGCCGTGAGGTTTTCCGCCAAATCGTGGATCTCTGATTTTTTTACGCCAAACCAGCCCGGTTTTTTGTTGAGAAATTTGCTGTTAACCCAAAGGCCAAGCAAAAGCCTGGAACCATAAACTGCCGTCAGAAAACTCATCACGATGCTCAAAATAAGCATCGTTGCAAATCCTTTTACCGAGCTATTCCCAAAGTAAAAGAGTACAGCTCCCGCCAACAAGGTCGTTATATTTGCGTCCAAAATGGCGACAAAAGACTGTTTGTTGCCTGCCTTAAAAGCGGAACGAAGTGAACGTCCCAGTTTGATCTCTTCTTTCAATCGCTCATACGTCAAAATATTGGCATCCACCGCCATTCCGACTCCGAGAATTAATGCCGCGATTCCCGGAAGAGTCAGCACTCCGTTCATTAATGAGAATACAAGTAAAATCAAATATATATAAATTGATAACGTAATCGTCGCGATGACACCCGGAAAACGGTAATAAAATATCATGAACAGGAAAATGATCGCAATCCCGATCAGGCCGGCGGTAACCGTCTTATCCATTGCCTGTTCACCAAATTGGGCTCCTACCGATGTTGAATACACCTCATTTAATTTGACAGGGAGAGCTCCTGCATTCAACAAGTTGGCAAGATTTTCAGCTTCTTCTTTTGTAAAGCTTCCTTCAATCGAAACATCCGTCTGATTGAACACCTGGTTGACGTTTGGGGCAGACAACAGTTTCTGATTGCCATTTGTGGACGCCTCTTTATAAGAGTCGACGCCTTCTTCAAAGTCCATCCAAATCGCAAGCTGGTTGTTCGGCGCCATGCTCAAGATTTTTTCGGTGACTTCTTTAAATTTCTTTTTATCTTTTAATTGCACAAGAACGATCGGCTGGTTTGAATCAGGAGAAAAGCTCATCTTGGCGGCTCCTTCAACAAGATCCGCCCCATCCAGCATCACATTGTCATTTACATCACGAAATGTGAGAGTAGCCTGGGTGCCAAGAATTTCCCGCGCCTGATTTTGGTCTTCCACACCTGCCAGTTGAACCCTGATACGGTCATTTCCCTCAATTTGTATATTTGGTTCGCTTACCCCAAGCACGTTAACACGCCGATTCAACGCATCCGTAGTATGGACAAGCGTTTCACGGGTAATTTTTTGGCCTTCTTTGGCAGGTTCCACTTCATATAGAACTTCAAATCCGCCTTGGAGATCGAGGCCAAGCTTAATGTCATTGATGATATTGTTTGTAGTTGATCCGGTAACACCCGCCAAGCAAATGATGATTAGAAAAAAGGCGAGAATCCTGCTTCTTTTTACCATTTAAATATAAGTCCTCCCTCGGGAATAAAAACCTTCAAGAAATGAAAAAACTTCCAAATTAAATTATGAATCAAGAAAAATCAACTGTCAATTAAGACTCTTTGTCTCCAAGTAATTGTTGCAAATCCTCGTTGTCCAAATCTTTCAGAAGATCAGGAGATCGAAAGGCTTCTACAGTTGCATAATTCATATAGTCGCCCGGCTTTACCGACATGATATCGGAGAAAAGCTCGTATATACGTATCCCTTCCTTTGGATTTTTCCATCTTTTTTGTTTGAGAAAATGCCAAATATCTTCTTCACTGACCCTGTCATAACCGAGGATTTCAAATTCCTCCGCTTTACTCGACAAAGCCGGGCTTAATATATGGAAATAATCATCGTATATATGTTTATCTTTGGACATTCTTTGGCCACCTTTCTTTGCAAGGCGATAAGACGAGAACTTGTCATGCTTTGTCCCATATCTTGCATATACTTTATTGTAATCCAATTGACCATTTTTGAGAAGGCAGGGAAACAAATGTCAAAGTTTTTAAAGGGTACGATGATATTAATGGCTGCCGGGTTGATTACAAGGCTCCTAGGCTTTATTAATAGAATTGTCATCGCGCGGCTGATCGGAGAAGAGGGTGTCGGCCTGTACATGATGGCTTACCCCACACTTGTACTCGTCATTACCATTACCCAGCTCGGGCTCCCGGTAGCGATTTCAAAAGCGGTTGCCGAGGCGGATGCGCGCGGAGATCAGAGAAAAATTAAAAACATTCTTGTCGTTTCCCTGTCAGTGACCGGAACATTATCGCTTATTTTTACTCCGGCCCTGATCTTGCTGGCTCCACAGTTGTCAGAAACGTTATTCACTGACCAAAGAATTTACTATCCGCTTGTCGCCATTACCCCTATCATTCCGATCATCGCCATTTCTTCGGTCATCAGGGGCTATTTTCAGGGAAAACAAAATATGAAGCCTTCTGCCGTCTCCCAAGTAATTGAACAGCTTACTAGAATTACGTTAATAGCAGTAATGACAAAAGCATTTCTTCCACATGGCGTCGAATATGCCGCCGCAGCGGCAATGGTTGCTTCGGTAATTGGTGAATTGATTTCTCTTTGTTATTTATTTACCGTCTTTAAAGTAAAAAAGAAGTTCCCGGTGCGACGAAACTTTCTAGAAGGGCTAAAAGCCGGAAGAAAAACATTATCCGAGCTGATGGGTGTCGCCATTCCGACGACCGGAAGCCGGATGATCGGTTCGTTATCCTGGTTTTTTGAGCCGATTGTTGTTTCCCAAAGCTTGCTGATTGCCGGCATTGCGGCGGGAGTGGCAACAAAACAATACGGTCTGTTGACAGGTTATGCCCTTCCTTTGCTTACACTTCCCTCTTTTATCACTTTTGCTTTGGCTACTTCACTGGTCCCCGCCATCAGTGAGGCGAATATTATACGAAATTATAAACTGGTAGAACACCGACTTCAGCAGGCATTGCGCTTTGCGCTTTTGACCGGAGGATTGTCTGTAGTTGTGTTATTTACGTTTGCCGAACCATTAATGGCCACGATTTACGGGTCTGTCACTGGAGCTTATTTTATTAAATTAATGGCTCCTTTCTTCATTTTTCAATATTATCAAGGACCATTACAAGCCATTTTGCAGGCACTTGATTTGGCAAGAGCCGCCATGATCAATAGTATGATCGGCGCCGTCGTCAAGCTCGCCGTCATCTATGTTTTAGCTACAAGGCCGGAATTCGGCATTAACGGGGCAGCGTTGGGAATAGCCGCGGGAACCGTGTTGGTAACGATCCTCCATTACGCGACAGCTCTGAAAAAAGTCCAATTTACAGTTTATATAAATGATTATTTCAAGTTTTTGTTAGCAGCAATTTTATCAGGATGGAGCGGAAAAATTTGTTATGAGTTGTTAACAATCGAGCCCATGATGTTAAAGCTTTGTATCGGCATCAGCATGACATCGCTCATCTACTGCGCCCTATTATTTTTTTTAAAGCTGGCGACAAAAAGCGATATGCAAAAGATTCCGATCATCGGAGCGATCTTCAAATAAAGTGCCATCAGTGGAGATTAGGACTGAAAGACGCGGGTTATGCCATTGAAGAGCAACAGGACAAAGGCAAACGCCCTGTTGGCAAGCTCAGAAGCGGAGGCCTTGAAGCCTGCGCTTTTTCTACGCACGATGATGATGCTATGGAAAGCTTTCCTTCTCTTGGGAGCAGCTTGCACTCATACAACCATACGTCGCGCCATCCTTGAAACACATGGGATGTATCGCTACCAAAGTTTTTCTTTTCCTGTCAACTCAAACCAATCTAGACTTTATGGCCAATTGCTCCCACCTACCTTCATTGAGATGGAAGTTATACCCCGTAACAAAGGGGAACTTCAATCAGTAGGCATGCTCCTACTAATTGTTAACTGTTCTCCACTGGCCATACCCGTCTTCCCTCAAACTATTGAAATGGTGATTCCCTTCCTGTTAAAGCAAAATAGAATTATTTATTATTTTTTTCGTCAAAATAATCTACAAAAAATTGACCATCTTGATAACTGCAAAAAAGAATGTCTTCGATGTTTTCATGTCCCCTTTTCCTTAATTCCCTTTTGAGCCATTGTTCAGTTTGCTTCGTTTCTTGTAGTCCTTGCTGCTGTACTTTTCCTTCTACGATCAGCGGAATGGTAAATGAACCATGCTTTTTCTTTTGCTTGTTTCCTTTCTTAAATACCGATAATTCCCCTGATGTCTCTAAAATGGCAAACTCCACATCCTCGATGTTACGAATATCCTTTAAACGAAGCTGCATGAGTAGGTCATCAAAGTTATAGCGGTGCTTTCTCATCTCTCTTTCGTCAATTTTACCGTGTTGAATAATGATGGACGGCTTTCCATCAATCAAATTTCGAAACTTTTGGCTTTTTAATGATCCATATGCCATACCGATTTGGATGAGCAGCAACACGATCATAGGGACAATCGTATGCATAATGGGATCATCATGTTGCTCAATCGCGATAACGGCCATTTCACCCATCATGATAAAAACGACCAAATCAAGTACACTTAATTCCCCAATTTCCCTTTTGCCCATTAAGCGGAAAATGACAAGAATGAGACCGTACAAGATGATCGTTCGCATGATAATAACTGCAATGTCCATCAAGTTTTATCGCTCCTTTTAAACCTTATTTGAATCATTTGAACAACGGGGGGATTAAAGGGAACTTTCAATCAGCGCATGCTTTTAGCCGATGATTGTTAGTTAAGCCAATCGGGCGTTTACTGGATGTTGATCCCCTATTTGATATTTCATCTTACAGTGATTTCCCATAATGGGGATCTTACAGACAGTTAATGCGGGATATAGCGAAACTTCAATCAGCGGTGGCTTTTAGCCGATGATTGTTAGTTAAGCCAATCGGGCATTTACTGGATGTTGAACCCCTATTTGATATTTCCATCTTACAGTGATTTCTCATAATGGGGATCTTACAGACAGTTAATGCGGGATATAGCGAAACTTCAATCAGCGCATGCTTTTAGCCGATGATTGTTAGTTAAGCCAATCGGGCATTTACTGGATGTTGATCCACTATTTGAAATTTCCATCTTACAGTGATTTCTCATAATGGGGATCTTACAGACAGTTAATGCGGGATATAGCGAAACTTCAATCAGCGGTGGCTTTTAGCCGATGATTGTTAGTTAAGCCAATCGGGCATTTACTGGATGTTGATCCCCTATTTGATATTTCCATCTTACAGTGATTTCTCATAATGGGGATCTTACAGACAGTTAATGCGGGATATAGCGAAACTTCAATCAGCGCATGCTTTTAGCCGATGATTGTTAGTTAAGCCAATCGGGCATTTACTGGATGTTGATCCCCTATTTGATATTTCCATCTTACAGTGATTTCTCATAATGGGGATCTTACAGACAGTTAATGCGGGACAACATGCAGGAAAACATTCTAAAAAACCATTTCTTGAATATGTTGTAAAAAGGGACAGGCGTCATTTCCCCATGCTTAAAGGAAAGGAGTGAGAAATGATCGACATTAAAAAGTTTGGCGTTTCCGTTATATACGGGGTCTTTACGATCTTCTTGCTTGCTGTTATTTTCAGTTTGATTTTTTCTCTCATTTTAACTTTTACAGATACCCAAGAAAAATCCATTAAATTGTTGGTAACGATTATTTCTTTTTTTAGTGTGTTTGCGGGAGGGTTTATTTGCGGGGGCAAAGGTAAGCATAAAGGGTGGGTTTTAGGAGGAGCAACAGGCCTTTTGTACAGCCTCATCATTTTCTTATACCAATATTTGGGACACGGCTCGATATTTTCTTTGGAACAACTTGTTTATTTTACTTGCTATACATTGACCGCCATGATGGGAGGCGTTTTGGGCGTCAATCTCATGGGAGGTTCTCATCAGGATTATTGAAACAAAATAGCGCCATAAAAAAAGAAGCATGGTCTATGTGCACCGACACGCTTCTTTTTTTAGACTTCTATGCATCCACAACTTCCCGGATAGCATTGCGATCATATGTAAGCCGGCTTCCGTCGCCGCATAAAATCACGACTTTTCCTTCATCGATTCCATCAATCGTTCCATGAAGGCCGCCAATAGTGATCACTTTGTCCCCTTTTTTCAGGTTAGTTTGCATTGTTTGGATCGCTTTTTGCCGTTTTTGGTTCGGTCTGATCAGCAAAAAATAAAAAAGAACGAACATCAAAATAAACGGTGATACATTTACGAGCGTTTGCATTTATCTTCCCCCTTTCGTTTTATCATCAATATTAGAAATTTTTTGCGTCCGGACGGTTGAATCCGTAACGCTCAAAAAAATCTTCTTTGAAGTCACCGAGACGGTCATCTTGAATCGCATCTCTGACTTGCTTCATCAATTTTAACAGAAAATAGAGATTATGGTAAGTCGTAAGCCTAATTCCGAAAGTTTCATTGCACTTTATTAAATGCCTGATGTAAGCCCGCGAATAATTTCGGCATGTATAGCAGTCGCAATCGGGGTCGAGAGGCCCAAAATCCCGTGCATGGACAGCATTTTTAATGACAAGCCGTCCAGTACTCGTCATGACGGTACCGTTCCTCGCAATCCGCGTCGGAAGCACACAGTCAAACATGTCGATTCCCCTGATGGCTCCATCAACGAGAGAATCAGGCGAGCCCACTCCCATTAGATAGCGCGGTTTATTATCCGGCAAAAGGGGTGTCGTAAACTCCAATACCCGGTTCATCACATCCTTCGGTTCCCCGACAGACAGACCTCCTATCGCGTATCCCGGAAAATCGAGGGATACTAAATCCCTTGCACTCATTTTTCGCAAGTCTTCAAATTCTCCCCCTTGAACGATGCCAAACAAACCCTGATCTTCTGGACGCCTATGAGCATTTAGGCATCTTTCCGCCCAACGAGAGGTGCGCTCCACCGATTTATGAATATACTCATATGTAGCCGGATACGGAGGACATTCATCAAAGGCCATCATAATATCTGATCCAAGCGCATTTTGAATTTCCATCGCCTTCTCCGGAGAAAGAAACAGCCTGTCGCCGTTTAAATGATTCCGAAAATGCACGCCTTCTTCTTCAATTTTTCTAAATTCGCTTAAGCTAAAAACTTGAAATCCGCCCGAGTCGGTCAAGATCGCTTGATCCCAATTCATAAACCGATGAAGACCGTCGGCTTCTTTCACAATATCATGCCCCGGCCGCAGCCAAAGGTGGTACGTATTGCTCAGAATGATTCCGGCCCCCATTTCCTTCAGTTCTTCCGGACTCATTGTTTTGACCGTCGCCAGCGTTCCGACCGGCATAAACATGGGTGTTTCATATGAGCCGCGGGGTGTATGTATCCTTCCGAGTCGAGCGCCTGTCTGTTTGCAAGTCTTTATTAATTCATACGTAATCGCAGGCAAAAAATCTTGCTCCTTTCTAATGATGGAATTTATATCAACAGCATCGCATCGCCGAAACTGAAAAAGCGGTATTTTTCTTTAACTGCGCAACGGTAAGCTCGTAACACCGACTCACGTCCGGCAAATGCGCTTACCAGCATGATCAATGTTGATTTGGGCAGATGAAAATTCGTAATGATGCCATCAACCGCCTGAAAGTGGTACCCCGGATAAATAAAGATATCGGTCCAACCGCTCCCGGGCACAAAACGGCCCTCGTTCTGCCCGGCAATCGTTTCAAGCGTTCGTGTAGAAGTTGTCCCAACAGAGATAATTCTGCCCCCTTCTGTTCGAACACGATTTAAAGTGGCGGCCGCATCTTCGCTCATGCGATAAAATTCCGCGTGCATATCATGCTTTTCAATATCCTCCACTTTCACGGGACGAAACGTTCCGAGCCCGACATGCAACGTAATAAACACAACATGAACGCCGAGCGCCTTGATGGCCTCCAACATTTCTTCGGTAAAATGGAGCCCCGCAGTAGGGGCGGCCGCAGAACCCTGTTCACGAGCATACACGGTTTGGTATCTGCTTTGATCATCCAACTGTTCTTTTATATAAGGCGGAAGAGGCATTTTACCCAATTCATCCAATATCTCGTAAAAAATTCCTTCATAAATGAATTCAAACAACCGCCCACCGTGATCCTGGATACCCGTACAGACGGCCTTTAACTTCCCGCCGCCAAAGGCAATCTCAGTGCCAATCTTCACTCGCTTTGCAGGCTTGACAAGCGTTTCCCAGCAATCGCCTTCCACCTGCTTTAATAAAAGAATTTCCACATTCGCCCGTGTATCCGTTTTTTCTCCCATAAGCCTTGCTGGGAGCACTTTCGTGTCATTTAAAACTAGGCAGTCGCCTTTTTGTAAATAGGCAGTTATATGCCGAAACGCATCATGCGTCACTTCTCCCGTCTGCCTGTTTAACACCATCAATCGGCTCTCATCCCTGTTTTGCAGAGGAACCTGGGCGATTAATCGTTCGGGCAGTTCAAAATCAAATTCATCAATCTTCAAAACTTATTTAAGCCTCCCCATCACATAAAAAATAGCAGATAACAGAATGCTGATAATGATAGAGGTCATTAATGGGAAAAAAAATGTTGTATTGCCCTTTTTAATGACGATATCACCTGGAAGTTTGCCAAGCTTTAAAAACTGGATCAGGAAGCCAATGATAAAAATGCTAGCCCCCGCAATCATTAACAGCTTTGCCATCCCGCTCACTCGCAAGGCACCTCCATTTGAAAATGTTCATATACTTGATGGGTCACCATTCGCCCTCGCGGGGTTCTTTGTAAGAAACCGATTTGAAGCAAATATGGCTCGTACACATCTTCTATCGTAGTCGGCTCTTCTCCAATGCTGGCCGCAATCGTATCAATGCCTACGGGGCCTCCCCTGAACTTTTCAATGATTCCTCTTAATAATTTATGATCAATTTGATCGAGTCCCAATTTGTCGACCTGCAAAAGCTCTAGGGCTTCATCCGCCAACGCAAACGTGATCACACCATTAGATCGGACTTGCGCAAAATCACGCACCCTGCGAAGAAGGCGGTTGGCAATCCTCGGTGTTCCCCTCGATCTCTTGGCAATCTCAACAGCCCCATCCCCATCAATATCAGTATCGAGAATTTCGGCAGTTCTTATAACAATAGCTGTTAGTTGCTCAATTGTATAATATTCCAATCGGCATAAAACGCCAAACCGGTCACGCAATGGAGCGGATACAGCCCCTGCCCTTGTTGTCGCACCGACAAGTGTAAATGGAGGTAAATCGAGGCGTACGGAACGTGCTTCCGGGCCTTTTCCTATGACGATATCGAGGCAATAATCTTCCATCGCGGGGTATAACACTTCTTCTATCGCCCTAGGGAGACGATGAATCTCATCAATAAACAATACTTCACCAGGATCAAGTGAGGTCAGGATCGCCGCAAGGTCTCCCGGACGTTCAATCGCCGGTCCGGAAGTCATTCTGATATCCACACCCATTTCGTTTGCAATAACGGTTGCGAGTGTCGTTTTTCCCAATCCCGGAGGGCCGTACAACAATACATGGTCAAGCGTTTCCTTTCTCATTTTAGCCGCTTTTATAAATACTTCCAAATTATTCTTTAATTTGTCTTGGCCGATATATTGGGAAAGCATTTGTGGTCGGAGACTTTGCTCAAAAGAAATATCATGATCCATCGCTTCACTGGAAAGCACTCTCTCCTCCATCTCTCATTTGCTCCTTTCCGGTTCACTGTTTCATGAGCATTTGCAGTGCGCGTTTAATGTATTGATCGGTAGTCATTTTTTCTTTCCCGAGTTGCGTGCTGATTTTTCTCAATTCCCGTTCCGAATATCCCAAGGCCGCCAAGGCCAGCAGCGCTTCTTCCAATTCTTCGCCATAAGCTTGTTCCGCTGCTATCGTCTTTTTTTTCACCGGTCCGGGCTCTGCTTCCAATGATTCCGGCAAGATGTCTTCCAGTTTTCCTTTTAAATCCAAAATCATTTGCCTGGCGGTCTTTTTGCCGACACCGGGAAATTTCGTCAAAAATTTCTCATCCTCATTTTCGATCGCACGGACGACTTGTTCGGGCTCTCCGAAAGCCAAAATGGCCATCGCCCCTTTAGGACCGATCCCCGATACGCTGATCAGCTTTTTAAACATTTTCTTTTCCAATTGTGTTTCAAAACCGTACAGTGCGATTAAATCTTCGCGAACATGTTGATATGTATAAATGGTCAATTCTTTACCCTTTTTACCCGAGAAAACGAACGGATTCGGTGTTAATATTTGATACCCGATTCCATTACATTCTACAACTATATATTCCGGCCCAACGAGCTCTACTGTTCCTTTAATATATGCGTACAAGCGATTCTCTCCTCTTTCATGCTACCCATCATTGTAACATATAAATCTCTTTTCTTTTATAAAAAAACAACATACGTTCTAATATTTCATCCTCGGCGGTTTAATCATAAAAGCAGAGGGTAAAAAGTATTCAATCCCCATTGTGGTTGATCACTCATCAAAGGAGGCCATTATACATGAAAAAAAAATGTCGCGGGTATCTTTGTCTCCAGTTTTGAAGCTGTTCAACAAATCCAGTCCTTGATGCATAACGGCATTGGGAAGGACGATATCCACATGATCACGATGGATGATAAAAAAGCAAAGGAGGTAAGGGAGAGTACCGGAATTAACCGCTTACACGACTTTCGGAAAAAACATTTATACGAATCGGGATGGACAAAAGATGAAGTGGACCACTACTACCGGGAATTCAAATCGAGAAGACTATTCGTTTTAGTCGATGTTGATCACGATATGGGAAGAACGGTTATGCTAACAACAGAAAAGAGGCCGATTAAAACCGCTAAGATACAAGTGGACAATGGACAAGCCGCAGCCAGCTTCCAACCAGATCATCAAAAAAGCCGGGATCGCCGCCTTCCGGGAAAGCCAATTGAAAAAAACAAGGACGACAGCCAAATCCAAGAGATGAGAAAAGAATATGAGGAAGAAACGGACCCGTTTGAAAAGCGCGGCCGATAGGCCTGATCAAGGTTTGGCAGCAGCTCCAAACCTTGTTTTTATGGTTTTTAAATTGGATTCCCTATCGAGCCCTTTGTTAATAACTGGAGCCACCCTTTTAGGTTGTACAGGCAGGAATTTCACAATCCTAACTATTCACAAACTGGGTTGAAATGGAAGCCATTTGTAGCCGCTCTTCAGAGGTCGGAAAAAATATAGGTCCCCCAGGTTTTGCGAATGGCCTCTTTATAGGTTTCGCCTTGTAAATGAAGTCGCATCCGCTTTGGCATCTTTTTCAAGAACAATACAAGCGCATAGCGGGAGTTTTGCGGGGAAATGGTTTCAGGATTATCCTGAAAAACGCAGAAGAATATTCCTAGTATTATCCCACTTGTCATACATGTCAAACGTAATTCGATAGATTTTCCTTCTACATGAATATGTGCTGCAATCCACAAATCTAAAGCGAAACTTCAACGAACATACTGAGTCCACAAATGGAACCATCATTTATTTCAAATCAACCTATATCATATCGTCCGGCAAATTTGGTACACTAAACATAAAAAATGAAAGGAAGTTTGTCTTTGATGCGTTTTACCGGTTTTGTAGACAGTGACTTTGAAACCTTTCAAGTTGAAGGTTTGGATGAGCGAATGGAAGCGATAGAGGAGCGGATCAGGCCCAAATTTCGAGCATTGGGACAAGAACTTACAGATGATCTATCGGCAAAATTAGGAACGGAAATGTTTTTACATATTGCCAAACATGCTCGAAGAACCGTCAATCCACCCAAAGATACTTGGTTGGCGATAGCAGCCAATAAGCGCGGGTACAAAAAGCACCCTCATTTTCAAGTGGGCCTATTCGATGATTTTGTCTTTATCTGGCTCGCTTTTATTTACGAGCTGCCGAACAAACAAGAAATCGCCCAAACATTTTTACAGCATATCGATGACATCAAACAAAAAACCCCAAAGGATTTCGTTATTTCCATGGACCATATGAAAAAAGAAGCTGCGTCCATGGATGAGATTGACTTGGAAAAAGCGCTCAAACGTTTCCGCGATGTGAAAAAAGCTGAATTTCTCATAGGAAAACACATTTTAAAAGGCGATCCGCTCCTAAAAGATGGAGAAGGATTGATCAAAATGGTGAAAAATACATTTGATACACTCATTCCGATCTATAGATTAGCGTACAAATAAATATGGACATTCAACAACCGGAGTCCTATGCTCATATGGACTCCGGTGTGTAATTGTTGTCTATTGAATAGAGGGCATTACATTGGATTTTTCACTGTTTTTTTAACAGAAAGCCATGGCCTTTCATCTTCCCAGCGGACATGTACCGGGATTTCAAATGTTTGAGATAATAAGGAATCCGAAATCACTTCTTTCTTTGGCCCTGCGGCAACGATTTTCCCGCTGTTTAAAAGCAGTACATGGGTAATCCCTTCGACAAGCTCTTCTATATGATGGGTAACATAAATGACAAGACGTTCATTCCCCATAATCTCCTGGGTTAAAGACAGAAGCCCTTCCCTTGACTGAATATCCAGGCCGGAGCATGGTTCGTCCAAAATGAGCATTTTTGGGTCATTCATTAAGGCCCTGGCAATCAATACCCTTCTTCTCTCCCCTTCCGATAAGAGGTTATATGGCTTTCCTTTCAAGTACTGTAAACGAAATTGCTCCATTAACTTATCCGCCTTATCCCAATCATCTGGCAAAACCTCTTCATACAGCCCAAAAGAAGCAAATTTTCCGCTTACAATAATCTCTTCAATCGTTTCATGCTCCAATATATGGGAAAAGCGCCCAAGTGAGCTGCTGACAAACCCAATTTCTTTTCGCAGCTCCGGCAAGCTTGTTTCTCCAAAGCGGTTTCCGAGCACTGTTACTTTACCGGAAGAAGGATACTGGTATCCTGTAATGATATTAAGCAAAGATGTTTTCCCCGAGCCATTCAGCCCTAAAATGCCCCAATGCTCGCCAGCATGAACCGTCCAATTAATTCCGGTTAAAATATCTTTTCCACTTCTCTTCCATTCTACGTCCTGAAATGTGATCATTGTTTTCATCTTTTTCATCATACCAACCTCACCTTAATGAAAATAAATATTTTTTCGTTTTCTTGATTTGGTGGGAAGACCTCATTATCTGCCATTATATGTTATTGTACATTATACAATTTTTCGGCACCCTTTACTCAAAATGGGGGGATTACTTGCAAAAATAACAAAAACCAAGGAAGCCCAAAACTTGAAGGCAGGCGTCCTTGGTCGCGCGTATACTTGGAAATTGAACATGTTGTATCAACTTCTTCCATTTACTTCCTAAAGTAAAAAAGCCGCTTCACTTTCGATGAATGTTCAAAAAAACGTTTATTCGTACCTCATTGATAAAGCCTTTTGCGCATTTTGAAGATCATTTTTTAACAATCGTTCTAAGTCGTAGGAAGGGTACATTCCCTTGGAATACATATAACGATAGATCTCTTCATGGCCCTTTATGGCTCTTAACAAATGATTTGTCAACGTTTTTCTTAAAACAGGCGTTGCGGTTTCAGTGATCGCCAATGCATAATTTCTCACCAACGCCTTGCTTAATCCGAGCAATTCCCCGGCAAATAATGCGGATGTTTCTCGATCCGCATCATCTTCCCGTTGATGTGGAACGGGCGCAGAAGGATAAAATTGGATTAACTCCTGCAAATTGATTTCCATGTTCTGAATCGCGTTGTGATAGATACTTCTCAATTGGGCATCAGCTATTTTTTTCATGCTCATTTTCAGCCTCATCAATGCATTTGCTTGGCTGGCAACAAGCTCATGTATTTCCAGCGTTTCGTGCCAAGCTAGTGTTCTTCGTTCATCTAAAGACACCCTAACCCCTCCTCATTACTTTCTCTGCAAGTTACCATATTCATCTATCTGTGCATCAGTTAGCCAAAACCGGAAAAATAGGCTTGATGATCAAAGATGAACTTGGTCCTTCCGTATATTTTTTACAATACTTGGCTGTTTGTCCAAACACTGGCAGAGATGTCTACGTAATATATTTTAGAACGAGTAAAGGGGGTGTAGAGATGGGCGGTTATGGTGGAGGATACGGCAGCAACTTTGCCTTGATCCTTGTGTTATTTATCCTCTTGGTTATTGTTGGTGCCTTCTACGGGTACTAATTCCCTCTTCCAAAAGTATGTAGAACCCGGATGTATGCAACACCCGGGTTCTTTTTCTATTTATTGACCAGCTTTTTGCTTTTGCTGACCGCTACTTGCGCCTTGTCCTCCCACATTTGACAACTGGGGAATCATGTTTGACAATTGTCCTCCGCGTCCTGTCATCATGCTGTATGCGGCCGCCCCAATCCCGATCGAAGCGATAATGGGCAAAACTTGAATATTGTTACGCATGTTTTTCACCCGCTTTCAGTTATTGCTCTGTTTGGAGCATCTTTATATTTTGTAATGGACATGAAAATCACACAAGTAAATTTGTCCAAAAAAGTTGCTCCCCCTATTTTCCGGGTATAAAAAAAATGAAACACCAAAGTATAAAAGGGAAAAGAACTAAAAGGAGGTAACAACAATGAATGAAAATGTCAATCATGGCAGAGCTTTACTATGGAAGGCAATCATGGTTTTTCCAGTTGTATGGATAATATTGTCACTGTTTAATGACGTCACTTTTTTCCATTCCACCCTACTGGGAATTGTTCTATTGCTCTTGTCTTATTATATAGGCGACATGATGGTCTTGCCTAAAATGGGTAATATGACAGCGACTCTAGGGGATTTTGTACTCTCGCTTATCGTCATTTGGGGAGGACTCGTCCTGTTGGGTTACCGGGAAGCTTTTGGGGAGGCGTTGTTTGTTTCCATCGTTCTCGCCATCGGAGAATACTTTTATCATCTATGGCTGGAAAGAACACAATTCAGAAACAAAGCTGATGCTGACGATGTAAGACAATATTGATCGCATGTAACTTTCAAGCATTGTCGAAAGGAGTCATCATCATGGAAGGCCAATATTCATATGGAACAGACTATAAGTATATTCCCGCCACTTCATTGGGCAGTGGAACAGGCGCTGAAATATTGCCTGACATTTATTATCATACGATTCAAATCGTCAATATTTGCTTTGTCGGAAAACCGAAAACAGCAGACTTCGTACTCATTGATGCGGGCATGCCGCATTCGGCTGACAAAATCATTTCCATTACAGAGGAACGATTTGGTACTGGACGAAAGCCGAAAGGAATTATTCTAACCCACGGTCATTTTGATCATGTCGGGGCGATCGTCGATTTATTAGCTCATTGGAAGGATGTTCCTGTCTATGCTCATGAATTGGAGCTGCCGTATCTGGTTGGGGAAAAAAGTTATCCGGCGCCGGATGCCTCCGTTGAAGGCGGAATGATTGCAAAAATGTCTCCGATGTTTCCGGTTGAGCCCATTGATTTGGGAAACAAAGTACAAGCCCTGCCTGAAGATGGCAGCATTCCTGACCTCCCGGGATTCCGGTGGGTCCATACCCCAGGCCATACGCCCGGACATATATCTCTTTTTCGGGATCAAGATCGGGCTCTGATTGCAGGCGATGCTTTTGTGACAGTAAAACAGGAATATCTTTACAGGGTCTTTACCCAAGAACAGGAAATAAGCGGCCCGCCGCGTTACTTGACTCCCGATTGGCAGGCTTCATGGGACTCGGTAAAGAAATTACAAGCATTAAAGCCAACCGTTGCCATCACCGGTCATGGCCTTCCAATGAAAGGGGAAGCTTTGACCCTTAATCTGAACAAACTCGCACAACAGTTTGATCAAATCGCCATACCAGACTATGGAAAATATATAAATTAAAAGCATTAGGCAGGCAATTTGCTCCTCTTAAAGGTCGACAGATGAAAAAATCTGTTTATAAGTCCTTAGGAGGAGCTTCTTTTATGAAATTGGTTGGATTCCTGAAAATTTTATCAGAGATAGGCGGACTGGGACGATGAACCGAATAACAAAAACCGACCGACTCTGGCTCTGCCCATGCCAGGTCAGCAGTGGTGCCTGACGCCCAATTATACCGCCTCAGCCCGTTTGCCCTTAGGACGCGAAAGCTTGCAAGTTGAACGCCCCCCCAAGCAGAAGGTGAGCTTTTGGACATCCTCCTCTTCTTTTAAGCGTAGTGATATGAACATTTTGCAAGGATATATCCTTTTGGGACTTACATTTTTGGGGAACTTGTACTTATGTGCATCAGTTGCTTCATATAATGAAGAAAGAACGGCTTAGGAGGCAAGAAATGATTACTTTATTAGAAAAGGCTGTTATCGGCATGGCGCTTTTACGACTATTATCTGGTGGGATTGAAATTTTCGCGGCATTTTTGATGATTCGCTTCAATGAAGTGGAAAAAGCGCTGATCATCAACAGCTCCCTTGCACTCATCGGTCCCATGGTTTTGATTATCACCACAACAATTGGTGTTTTCGGACTGGCCGACAAAATTTCCTTTGGTAAATTTATTTGGATTTTTCTCGGCGTAGCCTGTATTTTATACGGTGTAAAGAGCAATTAGGGGATGTAACCAACTAAAGCCATCAACTCTTGCCAATATCCCAGTGTTTGTATAAAGAAACAAATATCAGCATCCAAATGATTCCCGCAACAAACCCGCCAATAATATCTGTTACATAATGTACACCCAAGTAAATCCGGCTAACTCCAATCAAAGCAACAAGAAGGACTGTCACACCGATGATCGCCTTCCTAAATGCTTTGCTTTTAAAATGAATCAATAAAAGAAAGCATATAAATCCTAGCACCGCGGTTGAATTCATAGTATGGCCGCTAGGGAAGCTAAAGCCGGCCGAATGAATGATGGGGTTTATTTCCGGCCTGTCTCTTTCAATCCAATTTTTCAATAAATAGTTTGATCCTCTTGATCCCCAAAAGACAAACATGAGAAAAAGAACATCGGTAAAGCGCTTTTTATATATCAGGTAAACGGTAAGTAGCGCAGTAATAAACAGCAGCCCTTTAATGGAGCCAACATCCGAAATAAACAGAAATGCATCTGTTACAGATTCACTGCGGATTTGTTCAAATTGCAGAACGATCTTTTGATCGAAATTTGCCAGCAATTCGATCTCTACAATCCATGTAAGTAAAAGAAATATCGCGCCAAAAAGTAACCATTTCATTTTTCATCATTCCATTATTTTTTGTTGCTTTACTACTATGTGATCAAATTCGGATATAAAAACGGGCAGCGTTAACTGCCCGGCATGTTTAATCCAATAACCGATTGTTTTCATCCACTTCCATCACTTTTGCATTTGGATGTTCGCCGGAGATCAAACCGGCCCCACGGCAAACACTGCAATTATATTGCCAGCCTTCATCATCTGCGAGCATCCCTGTTCCTCCACAAGCCCTGCATATGTTTTCACGGTCTACTGTCATAAAAATCCTCCTTCCTTAAAGGTACATAATCTCTTGAATTCTCACCTAATCTTAAAATGTCATGACTATTTCAATTTCGCCTTAAAACGGATATAGGATGAATTTTTTGCAAGGTCTGGCCCATCCTCCCTTTTTATTTACCCGTTCTAGTGTTTGGATGAACCTCTTTTTTGCCGCTCCTTTACCCAGTTAATCATCCCGCCTTTTAATAACACATCAACCTGGCGTTGAGATAACGCATGGTTTACTTCAATAGTGAGGTTTTTGTTTTTGACACGGATAGTCAGTTCATTACCTTGTTTAATGCTCGTTCTCACATTCTCCAATTGAAGGACATCTCCTTGGTCCAGATGTTCATAATCTTCCTGATGCTTAAACGTTAACGGGAGGATGCCAAAGTTCACGAGATTTTGCCAGTGAATGCGTGCAAAATCCTTCACTAATGCCACTCGAAGTCCTAAATATCTAGGTGCGAGCGCAGCGTGCTCCCGGCTGGAGCCTTGTCCATAGTTAATACCGCCCACAATAGCATGCCCGCCTTTAACGACGGATTCCATTGCTCGCGGATAATACGTATGGTCAATGATTTCAAATGCAAATTTGCTGATTTCAGGCAGATTGCTTCTATAAGGGAGCACACGGGCTCCCCCGGCTAAAATTTCGTCTGTCGAGATGTTGTCGCCCATCTTTAGCAATACAGGTATTTCCATCTGATCCGGAAGCTCATCCATAGCCGGGATAGACGCAACGTTCGGTCCTTTATATAGCGCAACCTTTTTTGCTTCTTCAAATGGGAGGGGGGCATCGAGCAGTGTGTCATCAATTGTTGGATTTTTCGGTTCTTTCACTTTTGGATAAGTCATTTCAAATGTTCTTGGATCAGTAATTTCCCCCGTCAAGGCGGAAATCGCGGCTGTTTCCGGGCTGCATAAGAACACACTATCCTCCTGAGTACCGGATCGCCCAGGAAAGTTTCTCGGGGTCGTACGCAGGCTGTTTCTTCCTGTAGCAGGAGCCTGACCCATGCCGATACAGCCATTGCACCCTGCTTGATGTAACCGGGCACCGGCTTGAAGAAGGCTTGCTATATGACTCTCCTTCACCAAATCAGTCAGCATTTGCCTGGAAGTCGGATTAATATCGAATGAGACGCCTGCCGCGACCTTTTTCCCTTTTACAATTTCTGCCGCAATGGCAAAATCACGGAAACCCGGATTAGCCGATGAGCCGATATAAGACTGATAAATCGGTGTTCCGGCAACTTCTGATACAGGAACTACATTGCCTGGGCTGGAAGGTTTGGCAATAAGCGGCTCCAACTCGGATAAATTGATTTCTTCTTCCAAATCGTACGTTGCTCCTTTATCCGCTTTTAGTTCTATCCAATCATCTTCCCTTCCCTGCTCTGTCAAGAAACGCCTGATTTCCTGGTCGGATGGAAAAACGGTAGAGGTCGCCCCTAATTCCGCCCCCATATTCGCTATAACATGCCGGTCCATCGCACTTAACTCATCCAAGCCCGGACCGTAATATTCAATGACCTTGCCAACTCCCCCTTTTACGTCATGCCGGCGAAGCAATTCAAGAATCACATCCTTCGCGCTGACCCAATCCGGTAATTTTCCAGTCAACTTGATACCCCACACTTGAGGCATTTTTACGTAAAAAGGTTCTCCGGCTATTGCAAGAGCAACATCCATTCCACCCGCTCCCATAGCAAGCATTCCCATGCACCCATTGGCACAAGTGTGACTATCCGAACCGAGCAACGTTTTTCCCGGCTTGGCCAAACGTTGCATATGAACAGGATGGCTTACCCCGTTGCCCGGCCGGCTATAATACAGACCAAATCGACGAGTGGCGCTTTGCAAAAATAAATGGTCATCGGCATTTTTGTTATCAACCTGTATGACGTTATGATCGACATACTGGGCGGATGCTTCCGTTTTTGCCCGATCGAGTCCCATTGCCTCAAGCTCCAGCATCACCATCGTACCAGTCGCATCTTGAGTAAGGGTTTGATCAATCTTCAAGCCGATTTCTGTGCCCGGAACCATTTCACCGGATACAAGATGTGATTGAATTAATTTCTGGGTAATATTTAATGGCATCTATTTTCCTCCTGTACAAAGCTTAAAATCCATGCTTTCCATTTATGTTTGTTAATTCAGCAAGGAAATATACACCAATCCTGATGATGAAGCGATAT
This sequence comes from Siminovitchia sp. FSL W7-1587, assembly GCF_037963795.1. Taxonomy (NCBI): domain Bacteria; kingdom Bacillati; phylum Bacillota; class Bacilli; order Caryophanales; family Bacillaceae; genus Siminovitchia; species Siminovitchia sp. FSL W7-1587. Next base: position 4,160,143 of record NZ_CP150169.1, on the reverse strand, counting down.
ACAATCATTTAAGGAAAAAGCCCTGTCTCTTTGATTCTCCAGGAATCTCTTTCTTCAAAAAGGAGCCGAACAAAATTGGATGAAACCGAAATAAAAAGGGGAGAATAGCTCATAATACTTTTCCCTGATCACTTCTCTCAACAGCATACTTTGGTAAAAGAACAAACGTGTATGTTCCGCCAGATGCGGCAATGGCAGTGACAGTGTCCCATTCTTTTCAGTTTCTGACTTTTCATTCCTCTTGATCTTTATTTTAAAAGTTTGAAACCTTACATGATGCGATTACGTAGTAGTGTAGCAACTTTAATTAGAAAGGATGATAGCAACATGATAATCGTGACGACAGAAAATATAGCCAACTATAAAATTGTTGAAATGAAAGGTCCTGTATTTGGCATAACAGTAAGGGCAAGGGGAATTGGAAAAGACATTGTTGCATCATTTAAGGGTTTATTAGGAGGAGAAATCAGCCAGTATACAGAAATGCTTGAAGACGCAAGAAAACAGGCCATAGACCGAATGGTAGAAAACGCCAAAGCCATGGAAGCCAATGCTGTAACGATGATGCGCTTTGATTCGGGAGAAATCGGCCAAAACATGAGTGAAATCATTGCATATGGTACAGCAGTAGTTATAGAAAAGGCTTAGTCTCGTGAAGTGGATTATTGGATTTTACGGCATTCAAATATTGCTATTTATCGCGATAATAATCATTTCTTGGCTCATTTGGGATAAACGTTTCAAACGTAAACACGGGCGGGAAGTTCCTAAAGGCTTTATTCCAACGAATGAGGTAAACATCGATCCGACTACCAAGAAAAAATTAATTGTTTATTACAATCCTGATACTGGCGAGCGCTTTTATAAAGAGGAAGATTAACAAACCGGCGCAGTGTTACCGATACTTCTGGAGGAAACTGCCCCTGATCGGCGCTTCCACCGGGCTTGGGGCCTCATATGACTCTTTATTGGACTGTTTTTGTCATTCCAGAATTTCTTTCGGGCGCCTTGAAAAAATCCAGTATGTGCTCCCCCCAACAATGTTATAACTTGGGATTAATGAATGTTTTAGAGGGGAGCTAGTCAGCTTTGAATCATTCCGACCATTCATTCCGTACAATGAATATTTTTCACCCTGCCTAATCGGCAGCCCGGCAGCCGGAAGATTTGCAATTGATATCCTTATAGTATGCGGAATTATTTCATCATAATAAAGCATGAACAGGTATCTTTCCGTTCACGCCTTTTAAAAGTCTATTTTTTTGACCGTTTATTCCTAAAAAGTGGCAGCTTTTTCAAATAAATAATGTCATCACGAGTAGCTGCATTACCTTCCGCCAAAATTGCCGCTCTGGCCACAACTTGGCCGCCAGCCTTTTCAACCAGCTCCTCCAGGCCACGAATAGACTGCCCGGTACTGATGACATCATCAATAATGGCTACCCGCTTATTTTTTATGTGCTCGACATCATTGGTGTCGAGACATAAGACTTGCTTTTTCTGGGTTGTAATGGATACCACCTCATTGACCAAAGGAGTTTCCATATACGGCTTGATGCTTTTTCGCGCAACAACATATTGCTTCATGCCAAGTTGTTTAGATACCTCATATACAAGCGGTATCCCCTTTGCCTCCGCTGTGACAAGCACGTCTACTTCGGGGAGCTTGTCCGCTAGTAAAGGCGCGGTATAAGCGACCAGCTCCGTGTCGCCCAAAATGACAAAACTGGCAATGCTCAGCTCATCTGAAATCGAAACGATCGGCAGTTCTCTTTGGATAGCGCCAATCACCAATGTATAAGTTTCCATTTACATCCCCCTTAAAAAACCGAATAATCCAATGAGAAATTGAATGATCAAACCGGCAAGCATGCCAAGAAAAGGATCCGTGATCGCTGTGACAACCATCGTGATTCCGCCAATTAATCCTGAAGCAGGCTCACCTGTTGAAAAAGCTGTGCCGGCATTGCCGGGAAATGTGACAATCGCACCCAACACGAACAAAAATCCGGCAATTGAAGAACTTGGAACAAATTTACCGATCTTGGGAAGAAGTCCGGCAAATAAAATGATGGCCATGAGTGACATCATCAATACACCTGACCCAACCGGATGCGGCGCGCTTGCAGTGGCGGAAATAACTACTTCAACTGGCGCTCCGCCAAAGAAAGCAGAAGCCATGTCGGCCAAGCTGCTTATAACAGTTAACACATCGACGTTTACATCGGTTTGGGCAATCTCCCCGTTAATCTTGCCAAATGCGATATTCGCCCCAATATTTAAACAAACCATAGCCAAAGCGCCGCGTATGACCATTGGATTGATCACCAGTTTTTGGCGCGTAATTTTTTCCTCCAAAACGGCCTGGATACCTTCCTTACCATCTTTCGGAAGAAAAAGATAGACAATACTTGAGAGAATGACCGATATGGTGATCGTATAAACGAGGTCTTTTGTTGCCATGTATACAATGAGCGCACTGGCAAAAGATGTAATCCCAACCATTTTATCATTTCTGGCCATTTCCCATGCGACTTTTGATAGCATGATCCCAACACCTGCCATCATCCCTGCCGTAATAACCGGACCAATCCAATCTATAATTTTTTCAAGCAAGCCAAATAATCCAATGGGAACCATGATCAGCGCTCCGAAAAACACCATCGATAGCCGTTCCCGCATATTTCTGCCCATTGTCCCAGCCAATGTTATCGTTTCAGCCTGGTAAGAAATCACCGGAACCGAGCCCATGATTGCGTTTCCTCCGGCTCCGACGACAAAAGCCAGCGCCGTTGGAACAGAAGCAAACCCAAAAGTCATGGCGAGAAGCCCCTGAGGAAGTCCATTTAGTACTACGCTAAGTGCGGCCAAGATGTCTTTAAGTATGTCCATTCTACACTCCGTTTCTAACAACGAATGAATCATTCGCTGATTTTTTTATAAAAAATCCCCTTAAACACGAACATTATCTAATTAACATTAATTATTGTACGTGTTTATCGAGAAATTTCAAGTGTTTTATTCGAAGTTTCAACATTTAGTTTTTTGTTTAAAATTGGAACAAACTGAAGAAAATCTATATGCGTCTAAACAAAAAGAGACTCTTCTGACCTTCCTTGAAAAATGCGAAGTGTCCTATCCAGTGTGGATTGCACTCCGTCTTTTTTTAAAAATAAATAAAAAAGCTTGTAGAGAAAAACACCTACTTTCTCTACAAGCTGGCCCTCTTACTATCTATAGAAGGTACTTACATCCACCATAGCCCCTTTAAACTTCTGAGAGCAGGCTCCTTTCCCACTCCGATTCAAGTCTCACTTTTGGAACCGGAGTTGGCCTTCCATTTTCGTCAATGGCGACCATCGTGATCGTAGAGGTCGTCGTCAACCGCCTTTCATCTGTTTCCAAATGGAGGCATTCCACTTTTACATACACTTTCATTGAAGTAGTTCCCACTGAAAGAACAAAAGCTTCCAACGTCAATATGTCCCCCACTTTTGCCGAAGACAAAAAGTTTACCGTGTTAATGGACGCGGTGACAACTGCTTTTTTGGAATGTTTCATTGCAGCAATCGCAGCGATTTCATCAATATACGCCAGGACGGTTCCTCCGAAAATGGTGCCCATATGGTTCGTATCAGGCGGAAGGACAAGCTTTGTCTGAATCGTCCTTGATACATTTGAAGAAATTTCTTTTTGCATAAGAACTTCTCCTTCCCGTTGATCATTTTGGCTAGTTTGCTCTGTAAAGCAAGGTTTCATGATTTTTTCTCATGAACCTTTTAAATCATAGTACACGATCGTGCATCTGACAACCTCCATAAGCGATCATGATGCAATGCCTTTTTCTTGTCATATGTTCCAATAAAAGAGATAATAAAATTGTGAAAATATCAAATATTTATGGAGGGAATGGAATGTATAAACTTATTTTAAGACATCCAGGACCGACTCCGATTCCAAAAAAAGTGAATATGGCGATGAGCCAGGATATCATTAGCCACCGAAGCCCGGAATTCATCAAACTATTTCGGGAAACAACAGCACGCATCAAACCGCTATTTGGAACAGAACAGGACGTTTTACTTCTTGCCGCCAGCGGCACGGCCGCTTTGGAAGCCGCAGCTGTCAATGCTGTTTCACCAGGTGAAAAGGTTGTTGTCATTTCCATTGGCGCATTTGGTGATTACTTTGCTGCTATCTGTGAGAAATACGGATTCGATGTGCATAAGCTGCAAAAAACATGGGGCGAGGCTTGTACGCCGGAAGAGTTGGAAGCTTTTCTAAAACCGTTAAACAATATTAAGGCTGTTTTTGCTACATACTGCGAAACATCGACAGGCGTATTGAATCCAATCGAAGATTTGGCAAAAATCGTGAAGAAAAACACGGATGCCTTATTTATTGTGGACGGAGTGAGCTGTATCGGCGCTGTTCCCGCCAAAATGGATGAATGGGGAATTGATATTTTGGCAACCGGATCACAAAAAGCCCTCATGCTGCCACCCGGACTGGCCTTAATTTCGGTAAGCGAGCAAGCGTGGAAAGCGATTGAAAACAATCAAACCCCTGTCTATTATCTGAACCTATTAACGTACCGTGATTGGTTTGAACAGGGAATGACCCCGAATACATCAGCCGTTACCCTTATTTACGGTTTGTCAGCTGTATGCGACTTAATCGAGGAAGAAACGTTCGCCAGAACGGTCGAAAGGCATGAATTAATGAAAAAGATGGTGAAAGAAGCGATGAATGCTCTTGATATAGACCTGTTGGCAAGCGAACCATTTATGTCGCCAACGGTTACGGCAATCCGCACACCAAAATATTTGGATTTGGAGCAATTTTTACAATTGCTCAAACAAAAATATCACTTGGATTTTGCCGGCGGCTTGGGAAGCTTGCAAGGACAGATCTTCCGGTTTGGCCATATGGGATATTGCTTCCCTGCGGATGTTTTAGAAGCTGTTTCCCTTATGGAAGCCGGTTTAAAAGAGCTTTCATATCCGTTTGAAATGGGAGCAGGCGTCAAAGCAGCGGCTGATACCCTTTCTGCAACAAAGGCGGATATTCAAGTGAAAATCTAAAGTAAATCTTCAATCAGTGGGACGAGGCTTACCAGACAAGGACGCGCAAGCGCCACCACATATGTACGTTCTTCGTCTGCCCCATTGTTAAGAAAACAAGACAAAGGCCTCGTTGCAATCTCCTTGAAATTTGCGGTACTTGCGAGGATTTCCTTGTCTTGCTGCTTTACTTGCAATCATACTTCCTGTACGTCGCAGCTCCTTAGTGATTTATCCTTGAAAACATTGCGGTTGTGGCATTTCCGGAGTTTTTTCTTGTCTGGCCGGCCCGATCCCCCGCGAAAATACCCGGATAGAAAAGGAGGGGCTGGAACATAAGTTGAAAGCTGATTCATATTCGTACAAATCGTGAGAATAAAACCGCGTGAAATCAAGGGGTAACCACCAGGTTCTAACCTTGATTCCATGCGGTTCATTTCATTTTTACCGTGTTGTGTCCCTGCCCTATTTCCCCAACAATTTTTTCAGGAAAATCTGTTCCCACTTTTTCCACGGAATCATGTTTTTTAAAAAGAGAGTCGTTTTTACCCCTTTGCCGACAGGATACCTAAGCCTGCCGGCCTCCTTGCTCATACAAAGATCGGCAATGAGAGAAGCGACGATTTGCGGATCTTCATACTTGGCTTCCCCTTTTTCCAGTTCATGTAAAATCGCCTTCTTAAAAAATGAATAAGGCGACGATTCCACTAGCGAATTTCGGGCAATTGTTTTACCCGTTGACCAGATCGAGGTTTTGAATGATCCTGGTTCAATCAGGAACACATCAATGCCAAACGGCTTTACCTCCATGCGCAAACATTCTGTCCATCCTTCTAATGCATGCTTGGATGCCACATACGGTGAAAGCCCCGGAAAACCGACTTTACCCGAAATGCTGCTTATATTGATGATGGTTCCCTTCTTCCGAGCTCTCATCGCTGGAAGAAAGGCTTGGGTAACGGCAATGAGACCAAAAAAATTCGTTTCAAATTGCTCTTTGTATTCTTCCAAACTCACTTCCTCGCAAAATCCCCCCATTGCAAAACCCGCGTTATTAATAAGAATGTCAACAGGGGGCAGATCGTTCAATAAATCAGGAAAGCCATTCGGACGGGTTACGTCCAATTGAACGATGTTTACCCGGTCTTCCATTTGATGCATGCTGCATAAACTTTTCAGCTTCTCCGCTTTCTCCAAATTTCTCATGGATGCGATGACTTGGCATCCCCGTTTTGCCAGTTCAACAGCCGCGAGCATTCCAAACCCGCTGGCGGAACCGGTAATAAACACTGTTTGTTTTTCCATGTCATTTCTCCATTTGCAACATGTCTTGAATAGATCCCCACACAGTCCACGGATATGTGTGAGGAGGAAAGCTCTCTAACCGCATCACTTCTTTTTTTACGGGATGTACAAATTTCAAGGAATAAGCCCATAAAGCAATTTGCTGTCCCGGCCTGTTCACCTGCGACCCATATTTCTGATCTCCATAAAGGGGAAAGCCTGAAGCGGAAAGCTGGACGCGAATCTGATGGGAGCGGCCCGTGTGGAGCTTGACAGACAATAGGCTTAATTTGTCCCGCTGGGCCACCGTTTGATATTCCAACACGGCTTTCTTGCCGCTTTTATGATCCTGAGAGACCGTTTGAACGACGTTCTTGCGGTTGTTTTTGGATAAATAATGTTCCAATAATGCCGCTTTTTTTCGGGGAGTTCCCCGGACAACAGCTATATACTTTCTCTCTATCTCATTCTTTCGCAAGGAATCCGCCAGCCTGGATGCGGACTTCGACGTCTTGGCAAACACCATCACGCCCCCTACAGGCCGGTCTAGTCGATGAACCAAGCCAAGATAGACATTTCCCGGTTTTTGATAACGAATTTTAAGATCTTTTTTTAAAAGTGACAATACATCCGGATCCCCGCTTGCATCTTCCTGTACAGGGACATTCACCGGCTTCTCCACAACAAGCAGATGGTTGTCCTCATATAAAATTGGTATTTCCATATTATCCGATACCCTTCAGTAAAATGATATGTTCATTGTATCGCAGTTTAATGCTTATCGAAACTCCTCCAATCCGGTAACATTGACAATCCATGGCTTCAACGCTGCTACTTCTACACAATGAACATGCCCGCCTGTTCCTTTAAATTCGGGCATGTATACTAATTCGTAATGAGGCTTCCCTTCTTCATCGACCTCCTCCTTTGTCCAATTCAGCTTCATCACAAAAGAATCCTGATATCGTTGTAAGGCCTTGCCAAAATGATCGGGAATGTTTTCAACTAAGTGGGTGAAACGATCATGTAGATAATCCGTCGCAAACCATTCGCATAACTTTCCCGAATATGCGCTCACAATAATGGTAAGATACTCCCCTTCTACCTGAACATCTTTTTCAAAACGATCAAAAGTAAAACAATACGCATGCGGCGGCAACTCTTCACCTTCCTCGTCGAATTCAATCAGGACATGATCCTCCCCCCTGAGTTTAAACATATGTTGCGCATCCGGATATTGGCTGTACAAAAGCTTGAGAGCAGATTGAAAAGCTTCCTCTTCCGTAATCCTCACACCATTTTCTCTATCGCTTGTGATCATTTGTTTAAGCATGCCGTTAGAATCAGTTATAAGCTTTACCGCGCCTTCTACCACTGTATCAAGATCCATTAACTCATCAAACTCATATTCTCGTAAAAAATGCTCCTTGGGAAAATCGCTCCATACTTCCAATTTCCCTTCAGGCGTATCACTTTCTGTTATTTTATCCATCGTTTCAACGCCTGCCATGGCATATATCGAGGATTGTACTGGTGGCATTTGCGGGAGGGATTGAAATGGAAAACAAACATCGCCAAAATCAGCCAATGTCGTTTGGTTGCCATCCATCTTCACATCAATTCCCGTTGTATGAAGAAAGTCATAAACAAGCTTAAATTCCCCGTCACCATCCACATAAACTTTTTCGTCAAAGCGCATGATCTTTAATAATGGTTGAATATTGGTTAAAAACCGTTCACGCGCAACCTCTTCTGACAGCACTCGATCGGGATAAACGATCAAGAATTCATCCATTTCATTTACCATATCCATGATGACGCCATTTTTATAAACCGAAAATGATATACCCGAATTAGGCAGTTCAAGTCCAAATCGTTCATCTTTACGGACATAATCAAATAAGTAAAAAATGTCAAGGTCGAAGATCGAGGACAAATGTAAGAGTGAGAAGGATTCAGGAAAAAAATCATGCGAAAATCTCTCAATAAGCTTCCGAATCTCTTCCTTAGACATAGATGCTTCCGGAATGTCCTCTTCTTCAAAATCAAATTCCGAAAACATTTTTAAACATCCGTCTTCAGTCAATACGACCTCACCCGCAACTTGTTGACTGTCCACAAATATTAATTTGTATGTGTTTTGATCATATTCTGTAGGTTTTGCAACCAGGCTTTCTTCTTTATTCGCTACTATATAGGGCCGCAATTTCGCAACTATCTTTTCCATCATAAGCCTCCTGGCAATATCTTTATTTTTTCCAGCGCGGGGCGGTCTTCCGGGACATAATAAAACCCGCTTTCAACCCAGGGGATTCTCTCCAAATGAAACGGGCTGCTCTGGAAAAAATGATCAATTTCCACCTTTAGAGTGTTGTCACGCAGCCCATGAGTCTTTGACTCATTATAGCTATTCATAAACTGATGATATTCATCATCCTTTAAAAGCCGTTTCATTTTTGCTGTAAAGTCTTCAGGGAGAAACATGGTGTCCAGCTCACACAAAAATGCGATACATCATTTATTATAAACGATAGAGCTCTCTCGTAAATATGTATATCACCGGATTTTTACTGATCGAATTGTTTGAAAAAATGTTATATAACAAGTTGAAAATATTAAATATGTGCTATAATACCAATATATTTGAAAATTTGTTGAATTGGGAGGGCTTCATCGTGTATGTTCCGCTACTTTTAACACAATTTTTAGACCGCGCCGTAAAACTATATGGCAGTAAAACAGCAGTGATTGATGATGAACGGGTTTTCACTTACTCCGAGTTGAATGAAAGGATAAACCGCCTTTCTCACGGGCTAAAAGATCTGGGTGTGGAAAAGGGCGACAAGGTTGCCTACCTTGCACCAAACACCCTGGAAATGCTCGAAGGCTTCTATGGTGTGTTCCAACTTGGTGCGATTACCGTCCCCCTGAACATTCGGCTTAAGCCGGATGATTATTTGTTTATTTTAAACCATAGTGAAAGCAAGGTATTATTTGTTGACTGGGAGTTGTATGGGCTCATCGGTTCGGTCCGTAGTCAACTGAATCTGGAACAAATTATTGTCCATGGCGGCAACAAGATCAAACTCGAAGAAAATGATCTAGATTATGATGAGTGGGTCGGCCAATTTCCGGCAGAGCCGTTTCCACGTGAAGATATAGATGAAAAAGACATCGCCAGCCTTCTGTACACGAGCGGAACGACCGGCAATCCAAAAGGTGTTATGCTCACCCATCGCAGCAATTACATACATGCCCTTCAAGTCATGCATCATTTGCGGGTAAGTGACCGAGACGTATTGCTCCACGTATTGCCCATGTTCCATGTTAATGGATGGGGATCACCATTTTATTACACAGCAAACGGAGCTACTCAAGTGATGTTAAGAAAGACACGACCGGACGTCATTTACGAAAAATTGCAAAAGCATGGCGTGAATGTGATGCATATGGCGCCCACGGTACTAAACTCTCTTCTGCATTATTATGATGAAAATAAAGTGGAGATCGGACAAGATGTAAGGGTTGTCATTGCCGGGTCAGCCCCGCCGCCTTCGTTTGTCACCCGCGTTGAGGAAGACTTGGGCTGGGAATTTATCCATGTCTACGGATTGACGGAAACATCGCCCTTGCTCACCACCTCCATCATTCGTGCTCAACATTTGGATGAGCCAAAAGAAGTTCAATATCGAATGAAATCCAAAGCCGGTTACCAAATGATGTGCACTGATGTGAAAGTGGTGAATGAGCAAGGTGAAGAAGTGAAACATAACGGCATGGAAATCGGCGAAATCATCGTCAGAACGAACGGTGTGATGGAAGGTTATTGGAAAAATGAAGAAGCTACGAATGCCGTCATCAAAAACGGTTGGTTTCATACTGGTGACATGGGCATTGTCGATTATAACGGCAATATTGAAATTGTCGATCGGAAAAAAGATGTCATCATCAGCGGAGGCGAAAATATTTCTTCCATAGAAGTGGAAGGAGTTTTATATGAACATCCAGCAATTGTTGAGGCTGCCGTCATTGCGATTCCTCATGAAAAATGGGGCGAAACCCCACATGCTATTGTCGTTGTTCGCGATGGCCAAACCGTAACGGAAACCGAAATCATTACCTTCGCCAGAGAAAGGCTTGCCCATTTTAAAGCGCCTACATCTGTCAGTTTCGTAAAAGAATTACCCAAGACTGCTTCGGGAAAAATTCTAAAAGTGAATTTGCGAAAAGAATATTGGCAAAGCAAAAGCAAGCTCGTCAACTAGACATTCAGTTTGGTACGCTCAATCGATCAGGCGGACAATCATTCTCCTCCGCCTGATTGTTCGCTTGCGGGCTGCCGTCACTTTCTGGAAGATGGGCCACTCCCCACTTCCCGTACAACGGTTCAAAGCCTCTTAGTGATCACAGGTTTTATAGAAAGTCGTTTAACACGAATACGCCGCTCTTTTTCCGACCTAACAGCTTTGCTTGAGCGCGCCGAAGTACCACCCTTGTTACATTTTTACCTGGCGTTCTTTTCTAAAAGAGATAAAGTGTTTGATGACAAAAAGGACGCATTCTTTAAGATTTCGTTTCCCTACTTTGAACCAGTAGTTCAAAGGCTCTGTTTTGTGTACACAGAGTAAACGGGATAAGTCTGTCCTTTTTTAATAATCTTCATGTCATATGCTAAATATGTAATGTCTAGAAAGGCGGATTGTTCTGCCTTTCTTTCTTTTTGCCTTATTTTCCTTCCTTTGTTAAACAATAGGCGGGTTTATTTGTTGATGGCTTTTCATACCCATAAGTGAATAAGGATGGGTCTTCAAACAATACTGGTTCCAATTTTATCAAAATAATAGAGATTCAGATTTGAAACATTGGTCGAGCATGTTCCAGGATTCAGATAGCAAATATTAAAAAAGCGAGATTAGACTATTCTCAAGCTCTTGCATAATCTAACCGTTTGAAGAAACAGAAGTCGTTAAAGCGCAAGAGATATTAGCTGAATTTCTCCTAATTCAAACTACCCTTACTGAAAACCGCAACGGGTTTTGTGGAAACCCACAATGTGGTTTTGCGGTAAATTCGTGAAAAAGTGAATTATAATGTATTGGGAATCACATTTTACATATGAGAAGGAGGTCATATTGATTTTACCAAACAGAACTGGTTGAGATAGCCATGGATAGAGGCTAGCTATTAAAAAAAAGGGGGCGTTAAACAAGAGAGTTGCTGTCGTATGAAATATTTGTTGAAAGAAGCTTATTTAATAGGTGATGAGGAGATTCAATGAATTCCTGAACTACGAACATATATTGTTAATAAAATAGAATTTTGATACCTATTGATTTTTAGAGAAAATACTGTATATGGAAAAGCATTTTTAGGAGGAAAGAGAAAATGAGAAAAAAATTAATCGTTCCAATTGTTGCTGCTCTTTGCTTTACAGTAGGTGTGGGGATTAATACCTCGGACGTTGAAGCAGCCGGGAATTATAAAGACAAGAAGTTTAGTTTTACTTTAAAACCAATAAAAAGAAACTCTTATTCTAAAGCGAGGGAAAAAAGGGATGCTACTTCCGCCTATGTAAAGCTTAACTCAATTGGGAAAGGCAAAATGAAAGCATGGATTGTGAAGTCCAATGGTGCCAGTGTGAGAGCGAAAAAAGTTACGGTTAAACAAGGTCAAGCAAAATTTATTACTAACTATGCATATGAAGATTATGGCAAAGTAAATGTTAAATTAGCGGGTGAAACTGAAAAAGCTCAGATAGTCAAAGTAGCAGCTTCCGGAGTCTGGAGTCCAGACAGTATTTAAATAAGTTTATTTATTTCATCAAAACCTCTAAAAGATGAAAGCTTTTTAGAGGTTTTGATTTCTAAGGAGATATCCGTACATATGGGATCATATTTTAAAATAGAGTTTAAAAGAGGATTAAGTAGCAAATCATTTATTGGTGCAATTATAATAGGTTTTGTCATAGTGATGATCCATCAAATTTTCGTTGATCGCTTTATTGCTTATGGCAGCGGCAGTGCTTATATGTTTGCAACCGGGTTTGATGATAACTATATGTTAACCCAACTATATTACTTATTATTTCCTATTATGGTGGCTTTGGCTGGCTCCGATTTATTTGGGGAAGATGATAGATCGGGTATCTATTATATTACAAGGTCAAGAGTGTCTAAAAAGAATTATTTTACAGTAAAGATCACTCTTTCCTTTATACTTGGCGGGCTTGCTTTTGCTTTTCCTTTGGTTATTGAAATGTGGGGGTTATTGATGTTCTATCCGGCTGATAGTCCCGATATATTTTTGCAAATCTCTCTAGTTGAATATGGAGATTTATTTGCTTCATTGTTTATCCATACTCCCCTTCTCTATTGGCTTATCTTTTTATTATTTGGATTTATGTATGGCGGGGTATATGCATGGATTGGTTTTTTAACATCCTTATTTACAAATAATAAATATCTTGTTCTGTTAATGCCGTTTTGCGTCTACTATGGCTTATGGGTGATCCTTTCGCTTTTTGGGTATCCAGAATGGTCTCCATTTGGATTTTTGACGCCGGCACAAGGATACACAACGATCTCATTATCTGTGATTTTATTTCAACTTATTGTGTCAATCATTTTATGTTTAACCATTATGATAGGAAAGTGTAAAAATGAATTCGTTTAAGTGGATGATTCAAGCAAATAAATAAAATAAGAAAATAAGAATATGGTTGATTGTTTTCATATTCATTATTCTTATTTGGCGCACCTATCTGTTTATTCAATCGTATAAACAAACTGGACAAATATCAAAGGTTGGTCCCCTTGATTTGGTAGCTGATATGATGCAAGGAGATACAATTTCCCTTATTATGATTCCAGGTTATTTATTCTTTGCAAATAGCTTTAATGTGATCAAGAGTGAGTTTGTTTTAATTCGCATACATAGCCGCAGTTCCCTATGGAATAATGAAATGTTAGCTTTTGGATTATCAGCCTTTATTTTTTCTTTTCTGAGTGTAACGGCGACCTATATCTTAGGCGGATTGATGATCAAAAGCTTTGTAAACCATTGGCAAGATCCTTCTGGGGAACTCGCCGCAATTTTAGCTGAAAACAGCTCACATTTATCCGTTCAATCCTTTCTATATACAAGCCCTAGTGTCCTATTGATTTATGTAGTCTATATGACATTAGGATTGTGTTGTATTGGCTTTGTTTTTGCAGTTATGAAGCTTTTGATAAAAAACACACCATTGGTATTTGTCTTGCTTGTGGTTATTATCATGATAGATAGTTATTCCAGCCAGCTTGGCATATTATCTCCTTACCTGATGTTAGATAAATTGGGTTTTTTGAACCCTTTTTCTATTTTGGGCAATGCTTTAATCACCTTTAGTGTCATCTTATGTTTTTCATTTATCGGTAAAAAGCTGATGAATCGTCATGATTTTTTATTTACAAGTAAGAAAGGTAATCGATATGGAGCTTTTTAAAAAGGTGATCATCCGAGAATGTTGGACGCTGTGGAACTATATTAAATTCCGGCTCATTTTTATATCAATTGTTTTATTTTTGTTGCTGGGTGTACTCTTTGTAAATAGCGAGAATGGAACTTTATTGGATATCGTGTATGGTATGCTGCAAGTCCCGGCCGATGGAGGCAACCCTCTTACATCAAATATTAATTGGCTGACCATTCAATTATTACCCATCTTTTTAGTAGGAACATACGTTTATGAAGATCTATTCCAATCAGGCCCGTTTATATTATTGCGTATTAGAAGCAGGAGATTATTATGGTTTTCAAAAGTTTTTATATTGGCAGTAATTACCTTACTGTATTACTTGCTTATTTTTGTTTTCGTAGAAATAATGGGTTTTTTCTTTCATGTTTCAACTTGGTCTGAAAGTCAAATAATTTATATAGAACTTTCCGATCATCTGCTTGGTCTCACTGTTTCTTTCCTAGTGGGAACTTTCACATTACTGATGCTGCAAGCTATATTATCGATTATGTTCACACCTATGCTAGGGATTATTCTAGTTGTCATTCTATGTGTTGTAAATTTATATTTTAATACATTCTTTTTCCCGGGGCATATTTCAGATGTTTTAGCCTATTCCATTATGGATGGTGAACTTCAATTTATGTTAGGATTTACCTTCCATCTATTACTCACCACAGTGTTAATATTGCTAGGGAGCCATTACTATAAAAAAGTGGATTTGCTTTATAGAAAATAGGAAAGAAGGAATTTATGGTGAACTACCTTGTAATAGAAAATGCCACAAAAGTAATTCACAAAAAGAAAATACTAAATAACATAAATCTAAGTTTAGAAAAAGGGAAGATCTATGGTTTTGTAGGCCACAACGGCTCTGGGAAAACCATGCTATTTCGCGCTATTTGCGGCTTTATAAAATTAACGGAAGGCCAAATACATATCAATGGTGAAAAAGTTGGCAAGGATATTTCCTTTCCTAAAAACACTGGAATAATTTTGGAAAATCCTGGGTTTATTCCACAATATACCGGATTTAAAAACTTAGAGTATCTAGCCTCTATCCATCATAAAATTACAAGTTCAGATATTTATAATGTGCTTGATCTAGTTGGTTTGAAAGAAAGTGCGGATATTAAAACAAAGAAATATTCATTAGGGATGAAACAACGTCTGGGAATAGCGCAAGCCATTATGGAAGACCCGGATCTGCTTATCTTTGATGAACCAACCAATGCTTTAGATCGATCTGGTTGTAAAATGTTCCAAAATCTAATGTTCCAATTAAAAGAGCGAGGTAAAACGATTTTGATTGCAAGCCATAATGATCAAGAAATTCTCCATTTATCAGATGAGATATATGAAATGGAGAATGGGGCTTTGTCTAAACAAAGCTCAATGGTACATTAGGGGGCCGTCTACATGAATAAAAAAATACTTTTATTAATCATGCTGCTTGTTGTTATAGCGACTAGTATCATCCGAATTTCTCAAGTGAATACAAATGCTTTTGCATTTAAGGATACTCTTCACCCATTAAAAGAACCCTTTCAAGTAAAAGAATTTACCATCATGGTGAAGAAGGCTTATGAAATGACGGAAGAGGAAATAAAGTTACAAAAAGAAATGGATCCTACATTTTATATGGAAGATTCGGATACTATTTTGGCAGTTGAACTGAATGTTGAAAATAATGGAAGTTCAGATGACAGACTTATGATGAGTGAATTCCAATTAAATAAAGGAATCTATGTGACTTATGCAAGTAGAGAGTTAATACAAAAAGATAGTGAAACAGATTATGTTTTAAAATTTGTTGTTCCCAAGAACATTCTTCATTCAAATGAAAAGATTTATTTAGCTGTTCCTCCAGGGGTATGGAATGAAGATAAACGAGATCTCGTAGAATTTGAAATATAATAGACAATGAGGGCCTCCAAAACAATTTCTAGGTTTGGAGGCTCATTTCTTATCTTAGTAAGGATCATGCACTACTAACAAAATCGTATTATATCATTGCTTACTATATGGTCGTTGCTGCTTTTTTCTGCTTATTCTTTTCCTCTTTAATTGATTCCTATGAGCAAACAGGGGGCGATATTACCAGGTGGACCGGGCCCAAAAAGTTTACGGATAACGATTCACTATGCCGAAATAAAAAAAAGAACAGCTGGACAATTTATAGAACAAGAGGAATATTTACCGTCCCCCAACTGAAACACTTAAAGAGAAATATGCGCATAAACAGTGCTATTCCAGTTGGCAGTTTATCAGAGCACCCATGGGGAATCATTTTTAAAGCGATGGTCAAGCATGTCCCACGTTTCAGATGGCCGAAAATAAGAAAAGGAATGTTTATCCGTTTTTGAAATGTTATGATAAGGAAGACTGTTGAACTTGTCATTTCAGAAACGCTGAAAGAGGGCATTTTCCCCTCTTTTCATCAACAAGCGGTTGTTACGTTTTTGTAAAAATGTATTTTCTTAAACATCAGGGCTCCTTCCCGATGCTATAATACTTTTAAAAAGTAACGATTTGGAGGTTTTCAATGTCAACCCATCACATTTCGAACACCGAATTGACCATGCTTCATCCTACCGATGTTTTTTCTTTAGCTGAAAGAAGGTGGTTTACATGAATCAGCATCTGTTAAAACGACTGTGGGAAATTTTACTCGTTTCCACAAGGTTAGGGCTCACTTCTTTTGGCGGTCCAGTTGCTCATCTAGGTTATTTTCATGAAGAGTACGTTCGCAGAAGAAAGTGGATGGACGAAAAAAGTTATGCGGATTTGGTTGCCTTGTGCCAATTTTTACCCGGACCTGCCAGCAGTCAAGTTGGCATTGGAATTGGGGTCATGCGTGGCGGTATCTTGGGCGGAATCGTTTCTTTTATCGGCTTTACGCTTCCCTCCGTTATCGTGCTCATGATTTTCGCTTCCCTTTTACATACATTTCAAGTAGACGAGACCGGTTGGATCAGGGGTCTCAAAATCGTGGCCGTAGCCGTTGTCGCCCATGCGATTATGGGGATGGCCAAAAGCTTGACTCCGGATGCGAAAAGAAAATCGATTGCCTTATTTGCACTTATCGTGACGCTTGTATGGCCCGCCACCTATACACAAGTAGGTGTCATCCTGGCGGCAGGCATCATCGGATTGATCTTGTACGGTCAAAAAACAGAATTGGAAAAAGCGGTCACAAGCAAATTCCCCGTTTCCCGAACTACTGGATTTATATGTTTATCCCTTTTCTTTGGATTGCTTGTCCTGCTACCGCTGTTAAGAGGGTGGAGCACTGCCGATTGGATTGCTCTTTTTGACAGCTTTTACCGTTCTGGTTCCCTCGTATTTGGCGGGGGACATGTTGTTTTGCCGTTATTGGAACGTGAATTTGTTCCCGGCGGCTGGTTGAACGAGCAGCAATTTTTGGCCGGATACGGAGTGGCACAGGCTGTGCCGGGCCCCCTCTTTACTTTTGCCGCCTATATTGGCACTGTGGTTGGTGGGTGGCCAGGGGGATTGTTGGGAACAGCGGCCATTTTTTTGCCTGCTTTTCTGCTCATTTTAGGCGTTCTCCCTTTTTGGGATGTTCTGCGTGGTAACCCGAAAGTGGCGAGTGCCCTTATGGGAGTGAACGCTTCAGTTGTCGGCATTTTAATTGCCGCGCTCTATCATCCGATCTGGACCAGCTCCATTTCATCGCCATTGGACTTTTCTCTCGCCGCCATCTTATTCAGTATGCTTGTTTATTGGAAATGGCCGCCATGGCTGGTCGTCTTTACCGGTGCTGCGGGCGGGTTCATCATCTCCCTTTTATCCCGCATGTAAGGTGCCATATACACCACTTCAAGACTTGAGTTAAAAGGTCTAAGCGGGAGAAAACGGCACCTACATGCCCGATTCGCTCAACTAACAGTCAGTAGGAGATGGTAGAAAACGCCTACTGAATGAAGTTTCACTTTATAAAATAAGCCGGCTGCCCCGTAAAGGGAGAGCCGGCTTTTTCGATCTCGCTTATTCAAAAAACGTCATATGTGATTTGGTTTCACGATAATAATCCAATCTATCTTGCAGCGTACCAGTGTGAAACTCAAATTTATGTCCATCAGGGTCGGTAAAATAGATCGACTTTTTATCCCTTTCATCCCTTGGACGGCTTGGTAATATGTTGACATGCAACTTTTGCAGTTTCTTATACATTTTTTCAAATTCCGTTTCATCAATGGAAAAAGCGATATGTGTATAAGATTTGCTTATTTCATTGCGGGGTATATCTTTTTCTTCATTTAACGCAAGCCACATGCCGTTCAAATCAAAGTAGGCTGTCGTTCTGCCCTTAACAAGCAATCGGGCGTTAAATACATTTTGGTAAAACGTAATCGCTCTTTCCAGATCAGAAACAGAAAATAACAAATGATTAAGACCTTTGATGGACACCATTATCCCCCCAAACATGATCTCTACTATAGATCGTTTTATCGGCCAGAATTGTACCTCCGGAAATGGGACAAAACCCAGTTACCGCAAAAAATCAATTCCTTATAGCTGTAGCTTTAGAAGTAAGTTTGATTCAAATTCCTAATAACTTGTTTGAGAAATAGGACAAGATTGTTCAATTCTGCTCTAATGATTGTAACACATTTACTTATTTATCCCGCATGTAAGGTGCATATACACCACTTCAAAATCTTGAGTGAATACAAAAGGTCTAAGTGGGAGAAAACGGCACCTACATGCCCGATTCGCTCAACTAACATTCAGTAAAAGCCCTACTGAATGATGTTTCACTTTATAAAAAAGTGTGAGCATTTTTGACATCCTTGTCGACAAAGCGCCGATTCAATATTGAGCAAGCACTCAAAAATCGGATCATGAGATATGGTAAGCGCCCGTTCATTGAGTAAGCACCCCATAATTAACAGGGTGCGTCCGTTTTCTTAAAATATTTCTTTTGCGTCAGAAGGTAAATCTCTAACATGTTTAAGATATTGAATCATGTTTCTATCATCATTCATTGGATAAGTGAATTGAAAGTGTTTAGCGACATCTTTAGATAAGATTCTAAACAATTCACAAGTAACAAATATTGATTCCCACATATTTGTATATTCAGAATCAGCATACGTTTTTTGGTACATTTCCCAATATGATTCTGGAAGGTATATTTTAAAATATGTACCAAATTTACCTGTTGAAACTTGAAAATCTTCTTGTGTCCCAATCCACCAAGTAACCATTTTATCCAAAGATTCTCTTATCGTATATTCAAACATATGCTTTGCATACGGAAGCTCATCACGCCAAATTCCTTTTGCAACGTTTTGTAAACACCACCAAAAATTGTTTGTATAACTATCGTATTCACTTTGGGATGGCTTTTTGACATGGTAATCTATATCAGTGGGATAAGGGATTGCCGGTAAAAGATGATCTTTATCCATTAAGGGAAGAGTGAGCTTATCTTTTCCATACTCTTCAAATACAACTTCTTTTGTTTGGATGCGGAGATCTATGCGATTTCCATCTGTAAAGAGCATTAAAAATCCGTAAGAGCTCGTAAAATCAAAATCTATTTCCTCGCCGAAATCATTTTTGTCAGGTTCTTGCATCATGATTAAATCCCCAAAAGCATTTACCCATGTCTTATCTTTTACAAAAGATACTGTTTCTGTCACAACATAAACAACATCGTAATCCTGGAAAATATCCTTTGGCACATTCGGATTTGTTCTTGAACCGTTCATATAGACGGCCCGAATACGTTCATCTTCTTTGGCGATGTTTATGATAAGCCCCATCATTTCTTGTTCATTTCTCATTTCATTTCCCTCGGATATATATAGTTGGCTTTACATGGAAAATTCAAAATGGAGGGCTCGTGGATGATATAAACCAAATTATCATTTATTTAACATTTTTTTATCTAACCTTCCTCCCTATTTGGAGCCAGCTTTTTTTCATCACCATTTCCACATTTATTCGCAGATTCACTCTGCTATCCTGTTAGTTCCATAAGGTAAGCCGAAACCCCTTCTTTTTTATCTATGAGTAACTTTTTCAAATCGGCGCAACTTTTTTAAACAGTAAAATTTATTTGAAATCTACAGCAGTTGCTCCTATATTGATTTCTTGTTTTTCCCCAACTATATGATGCGAGAAAAAAACATGAAATATATGCTTTATTGTTTCATTCAATTTGCCGCCTCTTCATCATTGAATAAAGTCACAATAGAAAAAGCCTCTTACTCGTTTTCATAAGAGGCTCCAGTCGTCCAGTCAACTTTCTTAAGAGCGATGTGTGGACAAGTGTTTCCATGAGTATTGTTTTCCCGGATGATGATTTGCCAACTGGTCAAAGCCAAATAAATGGCCGCGCAATGTTTTCTGTTCGTATTCTTTTTTTACCAATCCTCGCTCTTGCAACACAGGTATAACAAGCTCTGAAAATTCCTCGAAAGAACCAGGCATGACGGTGTATGTGATATTAAAGCCATCCACACCAGCCTCATTTACCCACTTTTCCATCTCATCGGCAATCGTTTCCGGTGTTCCTGCAACAACGGGACCAATTCCGCCAATACCTACAAATTCAGCAATTTCATTTATAGTCCATTGCTTATCAGGATCCGCTTTCGTAAAAATCTCCACCCTGGAACGCATTGCGTCATTTTCAATGAATTGCAGGTGTTCGTCGGGATCGTATTGTGAAAGATCTATACCGGTCCAGCCGCTGAATAAACTCAATGCCCCCTCCCGGCTAATGTGACTTTTATAATCTTTGTATTTAGCTTCCGCTTCCACTTGTGTTTTGCCAACAATGGGCGTAAACAAGCTGAATATTTTGATTTCATCACCTTTTCTTCCATAATGCTCCGCTTGCTTCCGAATCGTATTAACATATTTTTTGGCGATCGAAATGACGGGAGCTGATATATATACTCCTTCCGCATGCTTGGCGGCGAAGGCACTTCCTCTCGGAGATAAGCCTGCCTGATAAATGACGGGAGTTCGCTGTGGTGACGGTTCACATAAATGGGCGCCGGGTATATGAAAGTAACGGCCATCATGATCAATATCATGAACCTTGGCTGGATCGACAAACATTTTTCTTTCCCTATCCCTTACAACAGCACCATCTTCCCAACTGCCTTCCCATAACTTGTAACATACTTCCAAATATTCCTCGGCAATATCATAGCGTTCATCATGTTTAATCTGTTTCTTCAAGCCAATGTTCAATGAAGCACTCTTCAAATAAGAAGTGACAATATTCCAGCCGACTCTTCCTTTTGTCAAATGATCCAAAGTCGACATCCGGCGGGCAAATGGATACGGGTTCTCATGTGTCACCGAAGCGGTTACGCCAAATCCAAGATATTCTGTGACAGATGCCATGGCCGGTATAATCAAAAGCGGGTCATTGATGGGTGATTGCACGGCTTGCCGAAGCGCCGCATCCCTGGTTCCTTCGTAGACATCATAGTGACCGAGCACATCCGCTATAAAAACAGCATCAAATTTGGCTTTTTCCAACGTTTTCGCCAACTCTATCCACTGTTCCAAATCAGTATAACGATGGGATTGATCATCTGGATGCCGCCACAATCCAGGAGACTGATTTCCCGGGCAATTCATGACAAAAGCATTTAATAACATTTTTTTACTGGTCATTTTCTACGCTCTCCTTGCTGTTGATTGTTATATTCAGGCCAAAGGGATGTTTCCACTCCGACAATTTGCTTGCCGATTAATTCTTTTGCCAGATTGTTAGAAGGGCCCATCACAATGCCCGCACGCGAATCCCGGTATAGACGTTCCAACGTTCCTTTTTTATATCCAAATCCGCCGGCTACATCCATGGAGATTTGCGCAACTTGATTGGCCGTCTCGGAAGCATGGACTTTAAACTGATACAACAGTGTCCGTAATTCATTCGGAAGAGGTGCGCCTAATTGAATCCATTCATTCAATCGGGCGGCAATATCCTTTTGCCAAGCGGATAAACTGTTGATCAATATCTTTGCCGAGGCAAGCTGATTTCTTATCGTTTGATATTTTGCCGAAGATTTTTTCGCATGCGCAGCAGCCTCATGAAAAATGCCAATGGCTGTGCCCACCCAAGCAGCACCCAAACCAAATAAATAGACATGGCTATTCTCGACTATTGTTTTTCCAGTGCCTTCTTCACCGATTCGGTCACGTTTATGCACAAAAATTTGATCAAAACGAACGGGAGAACTATGATTTCCACGCACACCAAGCGCATCCCACACACCCGCTTCAATTCCGTCCTGTTTCGCATCCACAATAAAGTAACAAAGGTCATAAGACACTTCCGCATGAGGAGACCTCGTTAGCAACACATAAAAATCAGCATAACCACTGCTGGTGACAAAAGATTTTTCCGCATTCAGCAGATACCCATCCCCCTTACATTCGGCCCTGCTATGACTGAGCCAGTATTGGCCGCCTGATGCCCTTTCACTATTGGCAATCGTCCCGAACTTTCCTTTACGCAATGGCTTCAACCAACGATGCCATTGATCTTCGTTGCCATAATGATAAATAATAGCGGCCGCTCCAACGTTCATCGTATAGACGAGCGCGGTAGATGGACATGCTTGTGCAATTTCTTGAACAATGAGGCCAAATGCCTCATAATCAAGCTCCAATCCGCCCAGCTCTTTTGGAAGAAAAATACTGCTCCAACCCTCTTGGCCCAGCACTTTTAAATTTTCAAGCGGAAAAGCCCCTTCCCGATCGAGACGATCAGCATTTGGTCGAATAACACGATCAATGATTTCACTTAATTGTTCTCTAATTGCGCCATATGTTTCTTTCTTTTGAACATGAAGTGCCATACCAACTATCCCCTTTTCCTACATATTGGTTTAGCCCATTAAAAAAGCTCTCACTAAGGGAATCCTTAAAGTGAGAGCCGCTAGTTGACTAGTAGGCCAAATCCTATTTTTCAATTGAAAAAGCCCTTCCTCAAAAAAGATGAGAGAAGGGCATGTTTTTCCATCCATTCTCATCTTTAGAATACTTCCGTATTCTTCTGAAATTAGCACCGGGCAATCGTATTGCTGGTTGCTGAGATATCATCGGGTCAGTCCCTCCATCTCTCTCGATAAGAAAATAATTATTAACTTGTGTAGAGTATAATCAATATTTCAAAAATAGTCAACACTTTTTGAAATGAAGAATAACATCTATCCTCATTGGTCTGACAATCGCGAACAAAATAACAGGATGGACCAGCACTGAAGGCTTATTGCTTGTGTATGTAGCGTGCGGCTTGAATGGCCGATTTATTCTGATTGGTAAAGCTGATTTACACAGTCAAAATAAGACAAATCAGCAAAGTCGAGTGAAAAAGTACATGGATGGTATTAGGAACGATCCATTCATAACAGGCAAAAAAGTATGTGTCTCACCAAACATGACTTGATAGCTTTCTACTCTATCTGCCGAACCTATTCCAAAAAAATAAGGAATCCACCAATCTAGGAGAACCCCCGCCATGATCAGCGATCGCTGGATCATCAGCCATAACTTGGCCCAGAAAAAGGATATGTTTTGCCGATGAAACATAATATGATTCCCATAAGCAGCATAATTTGGGCTGTCCAGAATAAAGTAATGATCACCAACTCTCCAGTAGAACGAGTCGCGGCAACTGCTTGAACATCATTGAGTGGCCCGAGTGGCAACCAGTCATGAAATATCATAAAAAGTAATATGAAACCCGATCCCGTTATAAGCACTTTTTCCGATCGGTGAATCTTTCTTTTCAATTCCTCAAAACCCCGTTATTTTCATCTGATCCATTCTTCATAAACTTATTGAAACTATTTGAATAAAATGTATGCAATGACACCTGGACAACCTGATTCGGAAGCCGTGGCCGGCTATGCTTTCAAGCATCGTTCACGACCATTTATGTTTCACGCTGCCCGCCCATGATACTTTTGTACAGCTGCGCACTTGTTGATGGTGAAAATATGACTACATACTCATTACCGACTTCCTGTTTCACTTTTTCTGTTAATAAAGCCCCTTTTCGATTATGCGCTTCCTCAAGCTCGATACCATTACACTTCAAACGGTCCTTCTCCCAGTCAATCCATTCTCCATAAGTGGCGCACCAATCCGACAGTTGCCCGGCCAATTCTTGCGAAATCGGGATCTTTGTTAACTCCAAATTCATCCCACAATGATGGCACCATACCGGATCTGCGCCTATATCTCCTTCTATTTTTAATTCAGTTGTTTTTCCATGATCACATCCACATAGCAAAGCAATCACCCTTTCGAATCTTTATCTATTTCTACGAATAATCATTAGAAAGGTTCCTTTTGACCCGCCAGGCTTTTTTGGCGCTCTAAAACCAATCCTTCGTCCTATTCCCATATATATTTTAGAATAGTAGAATAATTCTTAAAAGGAGGGTTTATTTTGAAAAAAAAGCTGCTTTACCTCGTAGCAACAGTTCTTCTTGTCCTCTTTCAGGCTCCCGTAGCTTTGGCGAAGTCCGATTCACCGCACGATATTCATTTTGATTCTATCATTACTGATGGCCATAGCGATACAATGAGTAAGGTCATCGACCCGGAAACATGGCTTCCGAGCGTGAATATTGGACAGAATACACCTTTTGAGGTAGATATACCAAAGCTTCAGACAGGAGGCCTCCATGTTCCATTTTTTGCGGCATATACATCCGGCTATTACAATAACACTCCTCGCAGTATCAGCAGAACGCTCGCCCTGATCAATGCATTGTATTGGACGGAGAAAAACAATCCGGACACATTTCAAATTTCTTCAACGTATAAAGAAATCATGAAAGCGGTTCGCGATAACAACATCGCAGCCGTCCCAACGATAGAGGGCGCTTATTCCATGGATAAGAATAATGCGATCGAACTTTTGCGTCAATATGATGATTTGGGTATCAAAGCGATCGGATTTACATGGAATTATTCCAATGATTTGGGTGAAGGAGCCAACAGGGAATACAATGATCCGGACAAAACGCCCTCCGAAGGAGGACTAACAGAACTCGGGTCGGACGTTGCCCGGGAAATGAACCGCTTAGGGATGTTGATTGATGTTTCCCATATGGCTGAAAGTACTTTCTGGGATGTCATCAAAGTTTCCAAAGCGCCTATAATCGCCTCTCATTCGGGTGTGAAAGCATTAAAAGATCACCAGCGGAACCTTTCGGATCATCAATTACGGGCGTTGAAAAAAAATGGCGGAGTCATTAATATCGTATTTTATCCGGTATTTTTGACCAACAATTCGCAGGCTTATGTAAAAGATATCGTTGATCATATTGATCATGTCGTGAATGTAATCGGAGTGGATCATGTCGGTCTTGGATCTGATTTTGACGGTGCTTCTCTGCCGGAAGACCTCCAAGATTCATCCCAACTGCCAAAGCTAACAGAGGAATTAGTAAAAAGAGGTTATACGAAGCAAGACATAGAAAAAATTCTTGGCAAAAATATGCTTCGTGTGTTAAAGGTAGTAGAAAAAACTGCCGATCATGACCCCGCAAAAGTTGGGAGAGGGCTTACCATTACACCAGAATACGAAATGGGTGAAATCATCCAGGAGAGAACACCGCTTCTTTCTGCAAAAGTGACAGCAGAAAAAGGGGCCAAAGCAGATGAAAGCAGCTTTCGCGTTATTGTTGACGGTATTCCTTACAAACCTGTTTTTGATCGGCAACATTCTACCATGTCACTGCAGCTACATGAGGCTTTGAAAGAAAGATTCCACGTTGTGACCTTTGAAGCAGCAAACAAGGCTGGCAAAGTCACAAGGGAAACAAGGATCTTTTATATAAATGATTAAAAGTCAAAGAACAGGGTGATTTACGCCATCCTGTTCTTTTTTAAAAAGCTTATGAAATAAACCCTTTTACAATAAAATCTTGAACGATTAAACATAGCGCCCAAGCAATCATTCCCACCCCAATTGCTATACCTAAATGAAGGGACTGCTTTAAGAGACCAAATACCACGCATAACATTATAATTGTCGCCGGAAAACCTGCTAGAACCCCAAGAGTAAACTTGGAAATGCCCTGAAGAGACTCCCCTTCGATTTTCAACCAAATGATACTTAACAGACTGATTAAGGGAAGGGCAGCAAGCATTCCGCCGTATAACGGGAATCGTCTAGCCAGCTCTGTTACAATGCCGATAATAACTGCCGAACTGATTATTTTTATCACGAAAAACATTTATTTTGAGACCTCGCTTAATATCCGAAATGCTTCAACCACCTTTTTTCTTTCAAAGACGGATAAGCGGCTTAGCGCAGCCTGAAGTTTTACCTCATCCAATTCTGTATTCTTTTTTAATATGGAAGAACCGCGATCTGTTAAATGTATGTATACCTTTCGCTGATCTTGCTCCGCTCTCTCTTTATACAACCAGCCATTGCTTACTAATTTTTTGACATGTTCAGAAGCTGTATTATGTGATATCGATAAATACTCGGCAATATCACGAATCATGACGGATTGCTTTTTCTGCGCGAATTGTAAAATCCGAATACTTTGGTGAGAAATCGTTTCTTCATGCGCAGCATGTAAATGGAAATAAATATCGGTAAAGTATCGGTTTAGTTCTTCCAACATACAAAACCCTCCTCACTATATCGCTCATTCAGATTATATCGTATTTATCGATATAAATGAAGTGCATGTTTTCCTTATATTAGAAAGAAAAAGAGGATATCCTAAAAGTAATAATTTTAAAAACAAACCCAAGAATGCTGTAAAATCAACAATCTTGGGCTTTATATTTCATGCATTTAGGCTAAATTGAACTTTTTACTGTCAATATCAGTCCGCTTTATGATAGGTCATGGAGGCATTCAAACGTTCGCTTTAGTTAAGCTTGCTTCAGCGCTCTTCAATGTTATGTTTCTTGGAAGAAACAGTTATTAGAATCTGATGGTTAAACGACCAAAGTAATCTCATTTACACACTTATTTTTCCTTTCAGCGATTTCGCCTGCATTTGATACATTTGATTGTAAATACCGCCCAACCTCAGTAGTTCCTCGTGCGTTCCCTGTTCTTTCATGCTGCCACGTTCCAACACAAGAATACGGTCGGCATTTTTAATGGTGGAAAGACGGTGGGCAATCATGAATGTTGTCCGTCCTTTCTTTAGAACTTCCATCGCGTGTTGGATGACTTCTTCTGTCTCCGTATCAATATTGGATGTTGCCTCATCCAATATTAAAATCGCCGGATCAAAAGCAAGCGCCCGGGCAAATGAAATGAGTTGGCGCTGCCCGGAAGATAGCGTACTTCCTTTTTCCACCACTGGTTCATCCAGCCCTTTTTTTAGATGGCCAAGTACACGTTCGCCGCCGACTGCTCTCAACGCTTCTGCCGCTTTTTCCCGAGTGATTCGCGGGTCATGTAAGCTGATATTAGAGTATACAGTCCCTGTAAATAAGTATGGATCTTGCAAAACAATAGCCATATGCTTCCGTATCGCCTGTCTCGGGACTGTTGTGATGTCTATCCCGTCAATACTAATTTTCCCTTTCGACGGATCGTAAAAACGAAGCAACAGATTCATAATCGAACTTTTTCCGGATCCTGTATGGCCCACAAATGCCACAGTTTCGCCACGGTCTGCTTCGAAAGAAATATTTTTCAAAACGTATTCATCGTCTTTATATGCAAATGAAACATCTTTAAAAGTGACACGCCCTTCGTATCTTGGCACGGTTTCCCGCGAGACTTCTTCCCCGTTTATGTCCAATACTTCAAATACACGGCTTGCGGCAACGAGGGAGCGTTCAAGCTGTGAGAATTGATTGACGATATTCGTAATGGGATTAAATAACTTTGTTAAATAATCCACAAAAGCATATAAAGTGCCTGCCGTGACGACTGCCCCTGTCGTAATTGATTGAGTTCCAAAGTAAAAAATGAAAATCGCAAACATGAGCAAACGGATCGCACCTACCAAGTTAAAAGACGTAGCCGAATCCAAAACCAATAATTTTCGCTGATACGCATAATGTTCCTCGTTCATCTCATCAAATTCGCTTGTCATTTGTTTTTCTCGCCGAAAGGCTTGGATAATGGCCATTCCTTGTATAGATTCATTCATCATCGCATTCAGATCGGCAATTTTTGAGCGAATCACCTTGTTATATCCCGCAGCATATCTTCTATATAAAATCATCCATAGGTAGATGATCGGGACCAACGTCAAAGCAATCATCGCCATTTTCCAATTTAAAATAAACAAGGCCACATACACACCGGCGATCGAAATGAGCCCTGTCACAAAATTGGAAAGAACCTGGACATATAAGTTTCTGACTGCCTCTGTATCATTTGTCACACGCGCCACTATTTTACCGGCAGGAAGATGATCAAAATATTGAATCGGCAATGTTTGCATATGTCCAAACACATCTTGACGCAGCTTTTGTACAACACGATTGGCTCCCTTTTGCAAAAAAACAAACATAAAGTAACGCAAAACCGCTGTGGCGATAGACAATAACAAATAGAGACAAAGCAGCCAAGCAATCGGCTCTATGGCAATGGTTCCCATCGTCATATGTTCATCAATGATATACTTTGCGATAAATGGGCCGGACAGTTCTGTAAAAACGGCTGCCGTCAAGAAAAGCAGCCCCAGAAAAATAGGTCGCTTATATTGCATGGCATATGTTGTCAATCGTTTACTCGTACTCATGAGCCGCCTCCTTCCAGCTGCTGGCGGACAAATTGATCTTGATACCAGCCTTCTTGCTGAATCAACTCATCATGAGACCCTTGCTCGATGATCCGCCCTTCATCAAGGACGATAATATGATTGGCATGTTGTATGCTTGATAGACGATGTGTCGTAATGATGGTTGTCTTGCCTTTGCGTTCATTTTGAATGTTTTTGATAATGCCAGCTTCTGTATTGGCATCAACAGCCGAAAGCGAATCATCGAGAATCAATATTTCCGGATCTTTAATCAAGGCGCGAGCAATAGACACACGCTGCTTTTGCCCCCCTGACAACGAAATCCCTTTTTCTCCTACAAGCGTTTCAAGACCCATCGGAAGCTGTTCCAAATCCTTTTCAAAGGAAGCTAGACGAATAGCTTTTTGCAAATCGGCTTCTGTTGCATCTTCTTTGCCGAATAAAATATTTTCCCGGATAGTGCGTGAAAACAACACATGATCCTGCGGCACATACCCGATCCAATCCAGAATCTGCTCTTTTCGTTGTGCCGTTATCTCTACTCCATTAATTGATAATTGTCCATCGCCAAAAGGATATTCCCGCAGCAGCTGCCTGAGTAAAGTTGTTTTCCCGGCACCTGTTTTTCCGACAATGCCAAGTGTCTCTCCTTTTTTTAGAGACATGGTAATTTCCTGCAAATTTTTCACTTGGCTCGTCGGATACTGAAACGCCAACTCATCAAAACGAATCGTATGGGGTTCCGTCACCCGTATAGGATTTCTCCGATTTTGAATGTCTGCTTTATAGTCAAGGATGGCGTTCACACGATCAAGCGAAGCATTTCCTTGTTGCATCACATTGACCAATTCGGCGAAGGCGAATATAGGCCACACGGCAAGCCCCAAATATACGTTAAATGTGACAAGCTGCCCAACCGTCATTTCACCATTTGCTATTAAGAATGCACCGTATCCAAGCGAAATGATATAGCTGACCCCTGTTCCCAACCTCGTTATGGGACCGAATAAAGCATTGATTTTGGCGGCTTGCATATTTTTTTCGTATACCTTTTCACTCATATTGCCAAATCTTGTTTCATCGTTTTTCTCTTGCACATAGGCACGAATCACACGCACACCCGCCACGGATTCCAAAACGCTGTCATTCATTTCCCCAAACGCATCCTGTGCTTCTATATACCGTTCATGTATAAGCCGGCCAAAATATTGGATGAATATGGCCATAACAGGCACCGGCAGCATTGCAAATAACGTTAATTTCCATGAAATCATGAAACCCATCGCCAAAATAATCGCACCCAAATAAATAGTGGCGTCTATCAGAGTCATAATTCCAAAACCTGCTGTTAAAGATACAGCATTCAAATCATTTGTCGCGCGTGCCATCAAGTCACCGGTTCGGTATTTTTCGTAAAAAGGCGGAGACATTCTTAAAAAATGAATCATTAATTTGCGGCGCATGATCTTTTCCAAATTGATGGCGCCCTCAAATAACCCATATTCCCAAACAAAATTCAAAACGTAACCACCGATAATGATCACAGCGAATATCAGCATATATTTACCCAATATCGCTTTCGTCATTTCTCCGGCCGTTAAAATGTCGATGATGTTACCAAGTAAATACGGTGGAATGACTTCTAGTGCACTCGTAATAATGAGGAGTACAATAGCGATCGAATACTGCACCCAATACCGTTGAAAGAACCATCCCAATTTTCCTAATACACCAAACATATATAAACCCTTCTTTCCGTTTCAGTACCTATGGCTAACCGCTATCAAGCAACAACTTTTCATATCTCAACCTTTTTTGTTTGCAGAACATTTCCATCTACTCCTTTTTCAAGATATTTTTAAATGGCAACAAAAAAACGCATACCCTAACAGAGTATGCATCTCCAAATGGGTATAGAATTTTTCCATACCGTTTGTGTTGGTGAAAATTACAGTAATGCAGAAAACAAGTATGGACAATATATGGAATTAGCTGCTTCAAAGTTTTCAGCACGTACAAACATTGTCCATTCCTCCTTCATAACGTTCTTTCCTGTTTAGAGCGCCCTTATTTTTCTGCAAAAATATGTAGTTCTTGAATAATATCACCGTTTTTAATATATTTCAACAGTTAAGTATATTTTTATTTCGGTTTTTGCCCCTCCCATTTCTTATATTGTCCTTCGCTCTAAAAATTCTTCCGGAAGAAGGCCTTTGTCTTTACTGTAAAAAGCTTGTTCCAAGATGTTGAAAAAGCCCGTCAACTAATTTCATAAACCCTCCTCTCAATACTGATATTTGCTGTAGTCATTACGAGCGTTTCCATCAATCGACCAATAATCACCTCTGCGCCAAAAACAACTGTTTCGAAAATCAGTCAGACTTCCTTTCAATACAGCTAAATTGCTCGACTTCTTCCTCCATTACATATAGCTCCTATCCGGCATGCGAGTTTTATATAACAAGCTCCCCGCTCATGAAAAAATATGCTATATTGTCCATAGAAACTTCTACATTCTGATCGAGCGGCGTTTTTTCCGACTATTTTACAATTCAAACTCGAAAGAGTGATCTAATTGCCATTTTATGTCCGGAAAATGCAAAAAAGCGATATACCGCAAGTCCGGCAAGTCGCCAAAACAAGCTGGAATCATACATACGAAGGAATCATACCATCAGAAATACAAGAAAGGTTCTTGGAGTTCGCATATAGTGATGCGATGCTGAATAAACGGTTGGCAAGATCCATGATGTTCGTTTCGGAAGTTGGCGAAAAAATAGTTGGTTTTGCCGGCTTTTCTCCTGTACAAGAAAATGGCCATGCGGAACTTACAGCAATATATATTGATCCTGCTCACCAAAGCAATGGGCTGGGAACAGCCTTGCTCAACGAAGGGATTAAACACTTAAACGATGCGCAAAACATATTTGTAAACGTTGAAAAGGAGAACGATTCCGGAATAGCATTTTACAAAGCAAAAGGATTTACGACTGTCACAGAATTCGCTGAGAAGTTTGACGGACATATTTTAAAGACAGTGAGAATGGTCTTGAAGCTGTAAGATAATGTATGAAAACACTCCGCTGGGCGCCACCTTATGAGTAATACGATTGGCAGATTGAGATGAAATTTCTACGTTGAATGTAAAATAACAAACAGAATCCATTTGGCCTTTTTCGAAATGGATTCTGTTTGTTGAATGATTACTCTAATGTTCTTTTTTCTTTTACAAGCTTTTGGAATTCTTTTTCCAACTCTTCATTCGGTTCAACGCTCAAACGACTAAGCACTTCTGATATTTTCGTTTCCAGTACGAGAAGCCGATCGGCCTTTGCATCTCGTGTTTTTTCACGTTTATCCGCTGCATATTGTCTATACGTTCCCTCAAACATGTCAAGCTTTCCATCGCGAATCACCATTATCCGAGTGGCGACCTTTTCAATCAGCCGGCGGTCATGAGAGACAAAAATGACGGTTCCCTCATATTCTTGTAACAGCGATTCTAACGCGCCGACGGCTTCGATATCGAGAAAGTTTGTCGGTTCATCCAATACCAATGTATTGCTGGCGCTCACAAATATTTTGGCGAGCGCTGCCTTGACACGCTCTCCACCACTCAAAGCTGCAACCGGCTTATGAACATCCTCCCGAAAAAAATGCAATCTTGCCAATACGGTCCGAATAAATGTTTCATCCTGATTGGAAGTGGAACTAACGTTTTCCAATATCGAGTTATCAACATTCAATATATGTAAGTTCTGGCTGAAATAGCCGATCTTCACGGCTGGAGAAACAGTGATCCCCTTTTCTTGATGGATCAACTTTTTCACAAAAGTGGTTTTTCCACTGCCGTTGGGACCGATAATCGCGACCTTATCTCCACCGCGAATATGAAAGCTCGCTTTGTTCCAAAGAAGGCGGTCATCTATGGTACCTGTTACATTCTCTACCCGAATCATAATCCGGTCTTTGAATGACTCTTCATTGGGCAAACCCATTTTAAGTGGAGGAAGCTCTCTCATTTTCTCGACTTTTTCAAGCTTTTCCAACCTCGTTGTAATGGCCTTTGCCGTCTTTTGCAGCTTCTTTTGTTTTTTGGCAAAATATGGTTTCGCGCCCGTTATTTTCGCCTCTGATTTGCTGACCTTTTTTGGTGCTTTCGTTGCTTTTTCGGCTTTTCTTTCTTTGGCTTTCAACGCTTCTTCCAACTGCTTTTTCTTTTCTTCATATTTTTCATAAGCGAGCTTATGTTGACGATGCTCCCATTCTTTTTGCTTTTCATAATCAGAATAATGACCGGTATATTCTTTGATCTGCCCCTCATTGATTTCCCATATGGTCGTGCAAAGCGCATCCAAAAATGCCCGGTCATGGGATACAATCACAAAAGCGCCCGGCCATTCAGCCAGTTTTTTTTCAACCCATTCGATATGCTCCGTATCAAGATTTGTTGTCGGTTCATCAGCAAATAAGATGTTAGGTCCCTTGATTAGCGTTTCTTGAATATATTCCTGCGTCACTTCTCCCCCGCTTTTCGTAGTATCTGTTCGTTTTAGCTGCGGTAACAGTTCACTCGTCACATGCCGGATCACTGTCCCTTGATCCGGAACCAGTTTTCCCGACAACACGTTCAATAGAGTGGTCTTTCCGCTGCCATTTCGTCCAACGAGGCCAATCCGATCATTCTCCTGAATTTCCAGCCGCTTTATATCCAGCAATAAACGATCCTTGATATAATGCTTTACATTGAGTGCTTCTAATAAAGCCATGTAACCATCCCCAATCTCTAAGATCAGGGGACAAAAAACGCCCCCTATTCGAATTCAGAATAGGAGGCATAAAGTATAGGCGGACAACAAAAAAAGACATGAATCCCTTGTTGGGCCCAACTAAGAAAAACCAATCCTATTCTGAAAACGCTGTTAAAGGCAACATAAATAAACGAGATATACATCTGTTTAAAAATCGCCTTCCATTAAAGGTTTTCGTAAATAGGATTAGTTCAGCATTCAGTTGGTTCACCCTTCCGATCATTTAATATACTTTCACTTTATAGCGGATTTCCACCATTGTCAAATGGTTTTCACACTGTTTGGTCTTTCATCTTAATTTCACACTATAAAACCTCATGCTTTTCGGGACTTCTTTTATCTCAAAAACCCCTTTGTAAATAAGCGTTCTGAGCCTGTATTCCAAAAAAGCATCTCCTATGCTCTGATCCAAATTCCCCAGCACTTCACCGATCACTCTCGTTGATAATATAGAGTCATAATGATCGTGATCAGCTTGCAGTTTTTGGGCACACTCTATTATAAAGGCATCAAAATAATGTTCGCTTACAGATTTTATTTGCCCCTTTTCCCAAATTCGCAATACTTCTTTTGTATCTGCAAGGGCCATCCATTCCCCTTCATACCTTTTTCTTTTTTCCGCATTCAGCGCATTTGACCGCATCTTGTGATCAATGGCTTTCAGTTTTTCCGGTTCAATTTCTCCCGTGTGCAGACGAAAACTTTGATATTCCTCTGTATCATATAGCTCCTTATAGGCTAGCGTTGAATGGATGAGAAAAACGGGATTTGCTTTTTCCTTCAATAAGTACAGGATGTACCGCATGCCCGTTTGTTCATCCGCATTTTCAGCCGTCCACAATACAATGGGGAGACGATCCGGGATAACTTTGATTTCTTCGAGAGCTTTTAGAAATTTTTGCTTATACTCTTCTTCCATATAATCCATCTCTATATGGATATGGTTCTTCAGCCACTCATAACGGTGTTGACGGCCGACGTCACGATGAAGCTGCCATATCGGCCCCACAGCAAAGAAATCAGGAAAGCCGATCACTTTGTTTTTGTGGTCTAAGCCTACTCGTAGCGAACCTGCGGCAGCTTCTCCACATGCAATATGGACAGCTTCATATTCCCGCTCCAAGTACGAATCATTTTGACATCCGTCCACAATCTCATCGTACAAGGAGTAAAGCTCTTTGATCATTTCATCTTGAATTTCCGGAGATTCCTTCATCAGGTCCAACCGGTACATGATGTTTACCAATATGTTCTTTGCCTCACTCCCAGGTAATTGATCAATGATTCGAGATAAGTCTTTCATAGTAAGCTGATTCTCCTTTCTCGTCTTCATAAAGAGATGGAATTCACTTAGTCGCTGGAATGAGCCGCTTTCCCACTTTGTGCCCAATAAGGACAATTGGCATTAATGTCAATCCGATTGGAAAACTGATCAAAATATCCGTAAATGAAATGACATTTTCATGAAGTAATCGATAAAATAAATAAACGGAATAGGGTAAAGTGATGCCGACAGCCGTAACAACACCCGGGACAAGCATTTTTACATATAACGCCTGCCCAACATGCATGAATACATGGAGCAACAGCACCGTATTGAAACCCAAGAAAAATAAATACTGTCCTTTTTCAGCCGCCATGAAGGTAAAGGGAACAAACACAATAAACTCAATACATACGGCAACCGCAAACTGCGATGAAGTGATTTGTGAAAACGACTGAACATCTTTACGGAACTTTTCAGGAATCTTAAGCTCAATCTGATCGTAATATTTTCGCATCCAAGGTTCGATCCGGATGATTTCTTCGAAATCATGAAGCATGAAAGCAACAAGAAATAGCCAAATCAATGAGTGTATACTGATTGCGGAATCAAGCAAGGAAATCAATTTACCTGCCTCCTTTCCGGCCAATTTCCCCACCAAACAGACAATCTCTTACTCTACTAGGTGCTGGAGATTTTTAACTTCATATGTGATTGTGAATATCAATCTTTTTTATCCCGCATGTAAGGTGCCATATCCACCACTTCAAGACCTGAGTTGATCCAAAAAAGGTCTAAGTGGGAGATAACGGCAGCTAAATGCCCGATTCGTTCAATTAACAGTCAGTAAGAGATGGAAGAAAACGCCTACTGAATGAAGTTTCACTTTATCCCTCATGTAAGGTGCCGTAAGACTCCCACTTCAAAATCTTGGGTGAATACAAAAGGTGCATGTGGGAGTAAACGGCACCTAAATGCCCGATTGGTTCAACTAACATTCAGTAGGAGCCCTACTGAATGAAGTTTCACTTTATGCTTGTCCCATGGGTTCCAACGATACATGACAAAGAAGCAAATACCGCCAATGATCAGTCCCGTCGCTACGTCCGACGGATCATGATGTCCCACCTAAACTCGGGAAACAGCCACTCATAACGCCATGCTCAACGTGAGCCCTCTCCATTCGGGAGCAACAATCCATCATAATGCGGCAAACACAAATAATCCCTTGGTCACTCGGGGGACGACGGAGGGGCGGATTTTTCAAACAGTATATGTACGTCCTCCGCTATAAAAGGTCTTTCTCGGTTCGCCGTATATTTTAAAATCCGGCTAATCAATAAGGCTGCAACAAGCGCTATGATGCCGTAACCCCCGTACAAGCGCTGCTTTTTAAAAACGGCAATTAGAACGACTGTAAGGATAAAAGCGTATATTCCCCACTTTGAACTTACAATCATCATGTCATCAACCAATTGGAGGTTTCCCGCAAAATCATGATGACATGAAAAAAATCGCGGTCCATTTCTTTCTCCTTTTTCTATTTCATCATTCAATCATATGATGAATGTCTGTCCGTGACAATGAAAAATTTGCTTTTCAATCACCCCATTTGTCTTGTAATAACTCTATTTCTTTTTCATGTGACATCTCCTCTTTAGGGGTTTCCAAAATAAAGGGGATGTCCGCCAACTGCGGAGTCTTTACGATTTGGGCAAATTGATTCTCTTTTATGAAACCAGTCCCAAATATAGAAGCGTGACGGTCTTTTCCTTCACGAGTGGCATACTTGGAATTATTAAAATGAATGACTTGCAACTCGTCGAAATAACCAAGCTCCTGCCCTTTTTCCAAGACGTCATCCCAATTTTCTCCATCCCACAATCCACTGGAAAACGCATGGCATGTATCAAAACAAAACCCGATTTTTTCCGGATACTCACATAATTTTCGGACTTGGACGTGCTCTTCTATCGTAGTTCCCATCGTTCCAGGCAAACCCGCGTTATTTTCCAGCAGGATTTTGGCAGTTCCATCCCACCGGCTCAGAATATCATTCAGCACTTCAATCATAAGTTGATAGCTTTCAAGCAAGGTCAGATGAGGAACCGGTTTGCCAAAATGAACGACAACTCCAATTGAACCGCAAGCCTCTGAAATTTCCAGGTCATTTAATAATGAATCCGTTACTTGCTCACGTTTATTGTCATTGTTCGGAGTTAAGCTGGTGGGATAAGGAGAGTGGCTGACGGATAATAAGCCATTTTTCTTGCAAAAGTTGTTACATAATGCCGCATCTTCCTTGGGATAGTCTTTTACAGATAAACTTCGGGGGTTTTTCGGAAAGTATTGAAAAGCGCCGGCATTCATTGCGTACGCTCGTTTTGCAGCTCCTAGGTAGCCGTCTCGTATAGACAGATGGCAGCCAAATTTCATATAGATTCTCCTTATCGTTCATGCTGACAACTTTTAAAATGTTCCACTGGACATTAATGGATTTGTCCCGGTTGATCGCTACTCCTGTAATGGTTTTATTCAAAATCAATTGCTCCAGTAAGTTTTTATCCCGCATGTAAGGTGCCCGATTGGTTCAACTAACATTCAGTAGGAGCCCTACTGAATGAAGTTTCACTTTATACGTTTCCATCTCCGGTAATTCGGGCATTGTTCTTCCTCCATTGTTTGGGAACTGATATGTTCAGTATTCCTCAATATGAGAAAATGATGAGATCCATATAGAGGTATGATATAGTGGTGCTCTAAAATGATATAATGGAATAGAGTGCGACGACAGAAATGACTTGGACGGGCTACAGAATGACTGTAATTTCAATTCACGCCCCCCATATAGAGTGCGACGGAAATGGAGTTCAGCGAGAGCCGATGTCACGCACCCATAAAAGGTAGTAGACAATGCTTTTTTAAAATGTGTGCAATATGGTGTGAAATAGTTCTGCAGCTGAAATGAACCCCGGAAGAAAAGGCGGCCCAATTTGGAAAGGGGCCATGAGGTTGACCTAAATTGACAGCAGTCAGATTATCAAATGGCGGGCTCATTCTTTATGATTTGCTACTTGAGTGTAGCGGCACGATTTTCAAATAAGTGCACGGCTGATCTCCCAAAAGGCCTTAGGATGGTTCCCTTTTCTTGATGGCAAAAGATAGCTTCAATCGGCAACAGTCCGGAGAAACTTTTCAACAGGCAATTTGATTTGCTTTTCAGGTCTGTTTTTCTTTCAATTGGAATGATCTCGATTACGAACATTCATATTTGCGCAAAGGAAGAATATAATTGATAGCCAAAACAAATTTCATTTCGGTACGATTGATGCAAAATATAGTGCTCATTTTTTTATTGTCAACTCATACAGACTTAAACAATCACCTTTTAACACAGCTAATGTTGAAGAAAAAATCTTATTTTTACTCTCGCTTTTCCATTTAAGAAATAACAACACGACTGACGATATCAACTACAATAATGTCAAGGCTTCACCCTCCATTTTAAAAGAGAAACATCATTAGCTTTAAAATCACTTTTGGGATACAAACATATATCTTGTAAAATAAGCTCCTAAAATCAATAAAATCATAGTGATAGACCAACTAAATAATCCTATAAAATCAAGCCAATAAGCTAATACGTTTGTTATAGCGATTAGATAAAAACAAATTGAGGTTAAAGCGCTTTTTATCCCTGTTACTCCAGCTTTTTTTCTCTTTTTTATCACAACATATATGGAAAATATGAGAGCGATTAGCAGAATTGCAGTTAAAATAATCGGTATCAATTTATGTGTCACCTCCACATTCTATCTTTTCTACGATTTACAACTCAAATAGTTTCGTTTTTCAATGAAATGTTTTTTTACGGGCGTCATTGTACATTGCATTGATACTTTATGACATTACCTGATTTCATCGCTATTTTTTTCCTTGTGTAATATCAAACTTTGAAATTTTTCTCTGATTATACAATTAAGTTAACGAGAGAATGGCGACAGCTCTAGCAAATGGGCCATTTACTGGAGGAAAAATATCAAAAATGGCGTACTTATAAAATAACGTCCTAAAGATGGAGTATTTATAAAATATGTCCTAAAAAAGGAGAAATCATAATGGTCACATCCAATAAACAAATATTAACATTAGTGCCATTTGATAAATCTGATGTTCCAGGTTTAATCGAGCTGTCTGCATCAGTTGGATGGGATTATGATAAAAAAGAAATTGGAACTGTTCTGTCATCAGGTAAAATATTTGGACATAAAAATGCCGAGGGGGAAATTGTGTCTAGTGCTGCAATCATTCCTTATGATACTTTTTTAGCTTCCATTGGTATGGTTATCGTTCATAAAAATTTTAGAGGTATGGGATTAGGGAAAGAGGCTACTAAAAAATGTATAGAAAGTGTTTCTAAGGAAACTGTCATTATGCTCATTGCAACAGAAGAAGGAAAACCCCTGTATGAAAAAATGGGCTTCAATACTGTTGATTTTGTCCATAAATATATATGTGATCATTATATAGCTAATACTAAACCGTTGAATAACAGTGAGATTATCATTGAAGAGTTTAGTGAAGTTGATATTGATGAATTACTGAAACTTGATGAGGATGCTTTTGGAGACAAAAGAAGCCGTTTTCTCATGGCTCGAATAAAACAATGTGAAAAATGCATGGTTGTTAAAGATAATAATGGATTAATTGTGGGATATGGACTTTCCATTTCAGGGCCAATAAATCTCATATTGGGTCCCATTGTAGCACCAGACTACCAAACAGCAATAGTTTTAATAGATAAATTATCTTCTAAGCATCAAGGAAAATTAAGAATTGATGTCCCATCAGGTAATAATGAGTTTATGATGTTATTGGAAAAAAGTGGATTTGTTAATGTAAATCAACCGCCCATAATGGTTATGAATGCTGTTAATATGCCTTCCAGAAACAATACATTAGTCGGAATTGCCGCCCAAGTTTTTGGGTAATTTGTAAAAACATCGACTTAAAAATAATATGCGGGTCTTTAAAAAATCTTGATAATAAGCAGACAACATGGCACCCTCTCCTTTTAAGATTCATGGGGGATTTTTTATGATTTCTCATACTTGACGACTAAAATCAACCAACCAGATAGCTCTTGAAGGCACTTTACATCTTTGGGAACTTGCCCCTTATCAACTATGCCCACACTGGGCGCACTAAAATAAGAGTCAATGAAAAAATCATCAACTCTTTTTACATCATCATCATCGCTCTTCATCCACATTATTAATAGAATCAGTTACCTCCAGCTTTCATTGCATTTTGTTTTGCTTGTGAACGAAATAATAACTGGTTTAGAATTTTAAGAGAGTTATTTACACACTATCCAAACGAGGGACGGAATGTTTTTATTTCAGACCAACATTCATTGTAAGTTATACAAAGTAGCAAAATCTACGTTTTTCATTCTTTTCTTCCCTAACTATGCAGATTGCCCCTTAACCAAGGTCGCTGTCGATACGGGCCAATCGGAATTTGAATGAGGCTGGTTTTTCCTTGTGGCCCCATGTTGTAAATCTCATCACACAATTTCGGATCAAATCCCAGAAGTGGATGTCCCCCCATGTCGAGTGCCGATGCTGCCAATAGTATTCGTTGTACAAGCATGCCCGCTTCCATTTGTTGGATACGATATCCTCTGTACCCCAGTTCCGTTTTGAAGTAATCTTTGCTCCCTCCTACATGCAGGCAGAGCGGTATCTGAAACATATTTACATTACTTCCCGACAATCCGGATTGTAACAGTAATCGAAAATCTCCAGATTGTATCCGGCGTAATGCGTGAGCTGAGCGGTCATAACGATAAGCACCATCCGGAATACCCTCGATATGATACAAGCAACAGTAAAGTGAGACGCGTGGCTCACGCTCTTTTTGATCAAGTCCATCCAAATCATTTCTGTATGAAAAAGAATCCATTGCCTCCTTCAGCAAAGTAGCCAACTGCAACTGACTTACCTTTCCGAAAACGAAATCTATATCTGGTGAAAATCGCTTTCTGCAGACTTCCGCTAAATCATATGACATTCGCTTCACGTGGGGCAAAACAACCGCTTCACCTTCACATTCAAAATTTCCCTCAACTTTGATTTGCCGAAACGATCTAGTTGTTTCCATCATGGATGCTTCATTCATTTTGGTTAACGCCTGATACTCTAAAACACTTCGGGACTGTGCATCGTGAACAGGTTGAATCGCCGGCAACTCTTGACACAAGTCAGTGCTGGTGAAAGCTGCGTCTGTGTCGCTCTCATCCGTAAAGTTGCTTGTTGGCTCAACTGATAGCGGGATAACCGCATAAACGCTCTCCTCCTGTTCAGAAAGTCCAAGCAGGTGGTTGATGGCTCGATCAAGAAACTGAAAGTATATCCCTGAAGCGAGGCCAAAGCGCTTTGCCACTTCCAGTAACTGTCCAATCAACACACCGGCATCCAATCCTTGCAGACGATAGGAAAAATCATTGTACTTAAAGTAATTTTTCCAAAACATTGTCGACACAAAAACAGTACCAAAACAATCGGATATATGACATTGATTACAAAGAGCGCGCGATATATATGAATCGAAGTTTCCTTCCCGCAGTAACACCAATCGGTGATGTGCCACATCATAATGGTAAACACCCGCAGGAACATTCTCCAACTTTAGATAAATATACAATTCATTGGGATACAATGCGCCACCGGAAGGTACAAAACGCCTATGCGACTGCATGAAATCCATTTTGGCATCCAAGGAATTAACCGATTCGCAAAATTGAGTAATACCGAAGACATACCAAAGAAAATGACCAATTCCATATAAGTCAAGCTTTGAAAATGCTTCTCTGCCTTCAAGCGTCAGTGGCACTTCCAATGAAAGCGGAATCGCAGGCAAACCAAGGTAGAGCTTATACGAAAGCGGCGCATCGTCCCAATCTACTTCCCATTCTGCTGGGACTGCCTTATCAATGTTAAAATGGAGATTGTATAAAAATTCCTCTAAACTCATCCTCCTGCCTCCTAGCCATCGGTTACGGGAATGGATGTGGATATGGATTGAGTTGTTCCAATGTGAGCGGTTGTCTCTCATAACCGAGTTCCATTGGTACCTTGAGCACTCTATCCAGCCCTGTTAAGCGGGTAAGATGTTGCCCGAATGTCATCGGCAACATCCCTGGAATTAGTACTTTCACACAAAACAGTCCGTTTCGTCTGATTTCCGGTGTCGTTTGATCGACTACTATTACATCCAGGTTCAATCGGCTAAACACCTTAAGAACATCCCGCAGTTCATCAGTAAGATCTGCATGCCCTTCCCTGCATTTGAATTCATCTCCAAACGTTCGCAATGGACGATTATTTGCCAGCAAAAAATGCAAGCGTTCTTCCGCTTCCGGCAACCCATACAACATGCCATGATCATCCATCTTCCGCACAAGGGAAGAGTTTTGCAACATTCGCATATACTCCTGCTTATTAGTCTCAAAATGCTCATCGAGTATTAGCATCATGCCAGCCAACTCATGAACCGCGCTCTTCGCAGCTCTTATCGGATCCAGATGAGCACCAGCAGCACTGATGATATTTAGCCCCTCTTTTTTTCTGTTTTTCGCCAACACCAAAACACTTGGAATTCCGTTTTCCATCGTTGAGTTAAAAAAATACAGATCATATCCGCCCACTGCCCGCACACGTTCAATCATCAGCTTTAACTCTTGGTCATCAGTGGAGAAAGGGTCAATGCGCGGGAGTGTCAGCTCGGCATACCAAGTTATCAGAAACGAATCACGCTCAACGACTTCCATAATACCGTAAAAAATGGCCTCCTCTAAACTTCCGCCTACTGCACATCCATTGGAAGTTTCATAGACAAAACCCCCTCCACAGCCCAAGCTGTAATAAGCAAGCAACTCTGGAACCAAAATAGGTCGTTCGAGCAAAAATGAATAGCCCCACACCCAATTAATAGGTTGATCGGGATGAAATGCTTTAAAAGGAAAATCGGACTGTGCATACTGTTCTTGAGAGTGAACGCCTACTTTGATGGGATTGAGTGCCCGGTCTTCCAAATGACGAAAACTGTCATGAATGACTGTTCGTTTTCCAAGGGGAGACAGACCACAATGCCTCTCCAATCCTTCCAAAATAGCTGTGCACTCACTAATCATATATGAATGAGTCCTGCCAGCCACTCCTTCGTCCCCGCTGAACAATGGCAGATTGACACTTACATCGGCAAATGGCAGAACAAGCTCATACGTTTTAGCATTTAATAAACCAGTCCGATGATCGAGATAGTCTTTGATTAGTACATTTTTCAGCTCATCCATCGAACGGCAGCGGTAACTGTCGCTATGGATCTTAAGACTGGGCTGCAGAGAAATGCTGGCCCCTGCAGGTGAATCATTGGGTAAATGGCCGCAAAACGGGCATGATGGGTCGGGAAGAAACGAATGCCACGAACCCTTCAACGTTTTCAGATTCACTAAAAATAAGCGGCCTTCCGAGTAAGCCTGAGCGCCCTCCAATACTTTCCTTGCCTCCGCCTCAAGAAGGCAGGCCAGCTGTGATAGTCCCGTGCGCGATGCCCATGCGTCACGCGGCACTTCTCCGTACGCTTCCAGTCCCTTCTCTATTTCCCACATTTCATTGCGGTCTCGCCCAGCCATAAAGCGTCGCTTGTCGGCACAATTGGAACATCCTGGTGTACCAGGACGTACAAGCGGTCCAATCACACCCTCTCCAAATGAAACAAAGCCTCGCAGCCACGGGATCCCGCTTGTCCGCAACACTTCTTCCGCCTTTTTATGAATGGAAGGATGCCACATATCATGTAATACTAGAACAAGATCAGCTGTTTCCGGTACCCCCGCCTCAAGATTGATACGGCGAACTACTATGTCTTGAGCGCACAGTTCTTTTGACATAATGTCTGCAAGCAACCCTTCTCCTACAACCGCCACTACAGCACTCATCGTGATCCCTCCTCCCGCAACAGCACACCAAATACGCCTGCGATTCCTTCTTTCAAAAATGGTTCCAAGGCCAAATCAAAGACTAAGAGCCTCTTGTTGTTACGCTCCAAAACTTGCATAGCGGAACGAATATCTGGTCCAGTTATCTTTTCACAAGCCGGGATTTCAAGTCTTAAGGGAATCTTTTCTTCCATTAAGATGGACGAAGCCTTCAATGTTTTCAACGTGAGTGAAGCTTCTTTGTTTTGGGCCTTCATAAGCACTTGTTGTAAAGCTTCTCTTAATGCCATTGTGATATTCAAATCTACACTGCCAAACCAGTTGTCCTTCGTACCGACCCATACCAAAGGGAAACCGGCCACTTCCTCTCCTAAACCAATAATTGGCATTCCCTGCATGGTGGCCAGTGATTCCAGATAAAACCGGCAGCGTTCATCCTCTATCTTAGCCAACTGCAATCGGGTAAAAGTCATTTTCTTATGGAACCGCTGCTTGTTCAGTTCCTCATCTAAACACCTTTGCAATCCCCGGCAAACACCTTCAACAAACGTTTCACCCGCACCAACGCCAATGAATTCCTGTACTGCCGCGCTTTCCTCTACTTCGTGAAATGAAGGAGTCATATCAAGCAAATCGACTGCTTGCGAAACATATGCTTCAATTCCGGCCAGACCAGCTTCCCTGCGTGCTTCCTCATGCGTCAGACCGGTACAAACGATTTCCGGCAACAGCTCCGCAGGTCCCTCAGACAACATGTCGGCTACCTGAACCCGGCACTGAGCTAA
This sequence comes from Siminovitchia sp. FSL W7-1587, assembly GCF_037963795.1. Taxonomy (NCBI): domain Bacteria; kingdom Bacillati; phylum Bacillota; class Bacilli; order Caryophanales; family Bacillaceae; genus Siminovitchia; species Siminovitchia sp. FSL W7-1587. The sequence continues at coordinate 4,115,690 of NZ_CP150169.1, read as the reverse complement.
AGGCAGTTGCTTCAAATCCCCCTCATCCCAAATATGGAAAATCCCGGATTCCTCTGATGTTAACTGATCGAAATAAAGAAGTAATTCATCCGGTTGAACATCTATGTCTGGTTTTCGTTCGCGACGCAATTCTAAATCTCTTACCCATTCAGCAGATAAACGTTGGCCTGCCACCAACGGATGGGGAAAAAAAGAATACCAGTTCCCTTCCAATGTATTCAGATCAAGCAGGTAGATTTGGTTGTCCGGTTCAGTTCCGGCCACTCTTGTAATCTCTTTAAACAAATCAAACACCATTACATTAGCCAGCATTGCGCATGCTGTAGCAGTGAAACCGGGAGCCTGCTGTTCGCCAGAAAATACAGTTCTATGCACGCGCCTCCACGCAGACTCCCAACACCCCTTAGAGTCCGGACGCACCAACGGACCTGCCAGTCCCACATGCTGTTGGCAAATAGCTGGGAAAAAAGTCTTCTTCTCTTCCCTGCAAATCGTATGAAGAACTCTCAATTCCTCTATATCTCCCTCTTGAGATACATACAATATGAAATCAAACGGTTGAACAACCTCTCGCCAAGCACTTATCCCCTCCTTCTGAAAGCGGATCTCTTCTACCTCCACTTCGCTGTCTGTTTTACGAGAGTGTGCCACAATCTCCTTCAATCGCTGTCTATTGGTCGGTACAGTATCCATCATTAACATTTGGAACTTTGGCAAACCGGATTGAAGCAACGAGGATACCAACGAGACGAAAAAAGGACCAGAGCCGACTGCCAACACTTTGGACTGACGATAGGTTTGAAATCGGTTCGCACCAGAACCTCCCAGACTATCTAAAAACTCAATTTGAGAAGCATATTCTTTAACAACCTGATCCATCAACTGATGCGGAAGATCTTGGCTCACATCCCGAACATATCCATTCCGGTACAGTACTTCAGCAATTTCATAGATACGATCCCGGTATGAACCTGGTAATTCCTCCGTTAAATCTTCCAGCGTGTACTCACCGTTAAACATCGGCAATAACTTTTCAATCCACTGATCGATTGCGCTTCCTTCCATGCGGAAAGAACTGACGTTATTTCGGAAATACACACTATTGTTTGAATCAGGGAGAAAAAACGTATCTCTTTTCACCTTCAAGCGCATATCAGGGGTCACATTTGGCATTCCGCTCCTCCTTACCCTTAACTGAATCATCATTATCAATATAATGTTATGTAAAGGAACTTGTTTCTTATGTTAATCTTTTTAAAAAAAGTCCCCGCACAACTTATACAGGGACCTTTGGTATTTTTTTTAACCACCGCATCGACCACCGCAACGGCCGCCGCATCGACCGCCACAACGACCACCACAGCCGCCACCACAACTATAGCAACGGTAACAACTAAAACAACTATAGCAGTTAGAACAATTGAAACAATTAAAACAACTATAACATCGAAAACAACCGCCATAGCCGCCAAAAACGCCGAATTGTCGAGAGGAATCCAAATTGTACTGGCTATAGTCCCAAGGAATTGCCTCACTTGCTTGGAAATCACCCACATTTAACATTTGTAGTTCGTTTTGGAAATCGTTCATTTTTGCCGCCTCCGAAAATGTAATGAAAAGATCTTCCAGAAGTATGGAAAGGTGAACAAAACCAAATGGAATTACAAATGTGTAACTGCTGATTTTAAGTCCACCTGTACTTCAATACTCACAAATTATGAACGATGGGTGGGTATTGTTACTGATTCCAATGCCTATTTTTTATGAGTATTCGTACAACTGTTCATATAGCAAGAAGATCAATCATCAGCTCTAAAGGCGGCTGAGCAAACACTCGAATCAGCTGTCAGCCGCCAAATTGATTAAACCACTCTCGGGCCCGTCCAAAAGGCCTTGTTCTATTATAGGCTACCCGCAATGCTTTCGTATTATCTATAATCCCGTTCCCGTAGTAAATGTCTGGGCCGTTCCTTCCAATATTTTGTGTTGTTTGTGTGATGATATCCAGCACTTCCGTGTTCTTCATATCCGGATTTACAGAACGGATGAGGCCAGCCAAAGCGCTGACATGGGGAGCAGCCATAGATGTGCCGCTGAGACTTGCATACTGCCCGTCCGTAAAAGTGCTGGGAATATAAACTCCAGGCGCCGCTATGTCAATATGATCCCCAAAGTTGGAGAAATGAGCCCGCTTTCCTTCCCAATCGACCGCAGCTACACTGATGACCCCCGGCAGGGCTGCCGGGAAGCTCGGCTGAATTGTATTATCATTTCCGGCCGCTGCGATGACAATGATATCTTTTTCCAATGCGTAACGAATGGCGTCCTTTAAAATGACAGAGGGCTGATAATTCCCCAAGCTCAGGTTGATGACGTTAGCCCCATGATCGGCCGCCCAGCGAATGCCCTCAGCCACATCAAAGGAACCGCCAATTCCTTCGGCATTCATCACTTTTACCGGCATAATCGGGTTATACCATGTAATTCCCGCCACCCCTTCGGCATTATTCGTCACCGCCGCGATAATCCCGGCTACATGAGTGCCATGTCCATTATCGTCATCCGGATTGTCATTTTGAGCAAGAACATTATACCCCTCTGCCAACCGGCCGGATAAATCAGGGTGATCCAAATCCACACCTGTGTCAACTACGGCAATTTTTACATCTTCCGAACCCCGCGTGACATTCCATCCTCTTTCTGTTCCGATCGCCGGCAGATTCCATTGATAATTGCGAAAAAAAGTATCGTTCACTTCATTTTGCAAATAAATATAATGCGGTTCACCAAACGCAACTTGATCGTTTTGGGTAAAATATTGTATCAATTCAGCCGTGGATTGGCTATTTGATTGAAAAATATAGACGGAATCGAGTTTTTTCTTCAGTTCCCCGTCAATTTCCCGGACTATTTTATGGATTTCCGCTTCAGTAGGAGGACCTATAAAATCCACAACGGCTTCTTTATCGTAGTAATGACTTTGATCCTTCTCATTATGGCGGATGATTTTGATAGAGGGGTTGCTGTTCAATTTCATTTTTATATTGTTGCCGACAGAAAGCATATCTACTTTTTGAATACGGGAACTTTCTTGCTGTAAGTTATTCACTTGTAAATTTCTGACACTCTGCTCTTCGTTGGAGTGAAAAGGCTCTTGTTCCGCCTGCCTTTGAAAGTTCACTCCCATAATAGCCGCAAACCCCAAAATAAAGAATAAAGTAATGATAATGGCCTTTCTTCGCATAGTTGCACCTCAAATTGTGACATGAAAATGGGAGCAAATGATCCCTGTTTACCGTATATCCTGTCCAACATGAATTATTTTATAATGGGCAAATTCAGCCCATAAAAAAATGAGTTGACGGATAAACCATCAACTCAGGGATCAAGATAAAAGGAGCCAAATTTTTATAAAAATCAGCCCTGACAAAGCAGATATTCGGTTTTCCCTTCCTTACTTGGGAGGTGGCCGTCTGGCTTTTTTTGGTTTTTGGCTGTTTCATTCTAATCATATTCCCATTAAAAACTGGAAAGCTTTTTTCGAAAAAAAAACAAGGACAGGCTTTCTCCCCCTGTCCTTGCACATTATCCGGAAAACTTCGCGCCGAATTCTTTCATGATCGCTTCAACCTCTTCAACATGTTCTGGTTTTAACAAGCTTTTCATTCTGGGCATAAAGCTCTTGAGATAGCTTTGGTCAAAACTTCTTTCATCCAGTTTCTGAAAGCTTTCGGAAAGTAACACTTCGGCTTTGTCCTGCTCGCCCTCTTTTACTCTTTCCAAAATAAACGACTTGAATTTCTGTTGTCCTGGATTCATCAGCATGCCCCCTATCATGTTCATTCTTCTATTATAATCGTTTTAACGCAGATCAATCCATAAGAAATACTTCATCACCCACCTGAATGTCACCGGTTTTTATGACAGAAGCATAAACACCAAAATGATTATTCCTTTCTTTAACAACTGTTTTGAGCAAGCTGGGGTCCCGTTCCGCATGATTGGGGTCGACCGTGATGATCATGCATCTTTCACAATGTCTTTTTAGCTCTATTTCAACTTGCTTGCCTATTTTTATTTTTTTGCCGAACCATTCCTCTTCGATAAAAGGGATTTTATCTTTTAAAGAAATCAATAGATTGGGACGAAAACGTCGATAATTGACCGATTTCCCCCATATTTCTTGCAGTTTTTCGACGGAGGCATCCGTTACAAGTTGAATATGCTCCTCTTCTATAGCCCCGAGAGGAACTTGCTCGGGTGTATAAACAATTGACGCTACTTCCCTGTTTGCTCTATTTTCAATATCCTTTATCAGATCTTCATCTCCCCAGTTAAACACTTTTCCAGCTGGGGTCGTTATTTCCACTCTAGGATACCGCGTCATCGATTCCTCTCCCGCGAATCTCGCTTTATAGCGGACCATTCCCGGAAATTGAGTAATGGTTAAAAACTTCCCGGGGCGCTTTTTATCTAAAAAGGCGTGGCTTCGATCACCGTATAAGCCATACGCCATTACTTTTGTCTTGTTGACTCTCTCTCCGTGAAAAGATTTTACAGGATGACGAACAATTTCCTTGATATGGCCGATCAGCATTGTATTCCTCCCGCATCTGTTTTATTCAATGGTAACATGCCGGTAACAGCTTCAACACTATATTACTAATTTTCCGCTGATAAATCCTTGAAAATGAAGAAAATAGCAGCCTGGTAAAAGTGATCGCACCGAATGGAAGTACGTTTGTACATTCTAGTTAGTGAACTTTCTGAACTTTTGCCAGGCGGTGATTTCCCGGGAAGGAATCCCGGCTTTTTATATCAAATTGAAAAATATGTATATCTTTCCTCTGCCAACTTATTGTTTTATCCCGCATGTCAGGTGCCGTAATACTCCTACTTCAAGACCTAAGTTGATACAAAAGGTCTAAATGGGAGAAAACGGCACCTAAATGCCCGCTTGGTTGAACTAACATTCAGTAGAAGAGGGAAGAAAACGCCTCAGAATGAAGTTTCACTTTATAAGCTCCAATAAAATAAGCAACCCTTCTTTTAATTCTTCCAACGACGCATAGGCGTATGAAAGGCGAATATGATGTAAATCCCTTGTTTCATAAATGTAGCCTGGATTAATTAAGACATGATAGTGAAGCAATTTTAAAAAAAGAGCCTTGTTGACAACCGGTTCATGGAACCTGAGCCATATGTAAAAACCGCCCTCCGAGTTTTTCCAACTGGCCACCTTCTGAAAGTGCTGTTCTAATAATCCTTCTACAAATGCCGCTCTTCTCTTCAATTGAGTACGGAGATTTTCCAAGTGAATGTCGTATAAACCGGTCGATATCCAGTGAGCAACAATTTCTTGGGAAAAGGCGCTTGAACCATAATCTGTTTGCATCTTAATATCTGCTAATCTTTTCACAACAGGTTCAGGCGCAACTACCCAACCAATCCTTAAACCCGGGCTTAGTGTCTTGGAAACACTGCCGATATATAGCACTTGTCCTGATGTGTCAAACGACTTGATAGGAGGAGATGGCCGCTGAAATAATAATTCATGGTATACATCATCTTCAATAATGGGAATTTGCAGCTCTTTGCACACTTCATACAAATGTTTCTTTTCCTCCAAAGACCAACTATGCCCCGTCGGATTGTTTAATGTCGGCACACAATAAAATAAAGATTGCCTGTTTCTCTTAATTTTTCGCAAATGGCCAGCCAAGCGACTATTTCGTAAAACGGATATCATACGCATGCCGGCTGATTGAAAAGGATGGACGGAATGTAAATATGAGGGCTGTTCCTGGAATACAATCGAGCCCTGTTCTAATAGGCCCATGGCAATTAATTGAAGCGCTTGAAGCGCACCGGAAACAATCAGTATGTTTTCCGGAGCGGTTTCGATTCCCCTGGCTTTTAAATACTTACATAAAATGCCGCGCAACTTTTCGCTTCCTTTCGGCGAGGAATAACCGATTGCCTTTTGTTCAAGTGATATTTCTTGTAAAGACTGCTCCAGCAGTTTTGTTGGCAACAATTCAGGTGATAATTCACCTGTTCCAAGCCGGATGATCCGATCATTTTGTTCAAACTCATTGATCAGTTGAATCGTATGATAGTTCGGTTTATAGATACTTGATTCAATATGCTTCTTCCAATTCGGCTGGGCTTTTCTCAAATGCATGTTCCAAACATTATTCGCCACGTATACGCCTGATCCGACCTTCGATTCCAGCCACCCATCCGCCCGTAATTCATCAAGAGCGAGCTGCACCGTACTGCGATTCACTTCACATTGTGCCGCAAGCTGGCGCTGTGTCGGAAGTTTCGTGCCAACTGTCCAATCCCCTCTCTCAATTCTGGACTTGATCCATTCAACAATTTGTTCATGAATCGTCAAATGAGAGTGTCGATTCGGTTTCCAACTCATCCTATCACCCCTAAATTGGATGGATAAAAAACCATCCAATTGGCTGTTTTCTTTTAGTTGTAACATAGTACGCTAGAATTAGAAAGAAAAAAGAGTAGGCCGATTCGGTTTCCCATTCGCCTCACCATCCCTAAATGGTTGGGCAAAAAACCATCCAATTGGCCGTTTTCTTTTAGTTGTAACATAGTGCGCTAGAATTAGAAAGGAAGCTGATCGTTTTGGAAAGCATTTTACACGGAATCATCTTGGCATTCGGCCTCATTTTGCCTTTAGGTGTGCAGAATGTATTTATATTTTCACAAGGGGCCACCCAGCCAAAATGGATTTGGTCCCTGCCTGCGGCTATTACAGCCGGTCTATGCGATACATTGTTGATTCTTTTGGCCATCTTAGGAGTATCCGCCATTGTGTTGCAATTTGAATGGCTGCGGATGGGCCTCATGGCTGCAGGCATTTTATTTTTACTTTACATGGGGTACGTAATTTGGAGGGCAAAACCCGCAACAACTGAGACGAATAAAGCATTGCCAATCCGCCAGCAAATCATTTTTGCCTTGTCCGTCTCTTTATTAAATCCCCATGCTATCTTGGATATCATCGGCGTCATTGGGACAAGCGCTTTAAAATATACCGGATGGGAACAAATTCTTTTTACAATTTCCTGCATTTCAGTGTCCTGGATTTGGTTCTTTGGATTAACAGCGGCGGGCCGGATCATGAAGCAACTGGATGGCGGAGGAAAATTAATGAACATCTTCAACAAGTGCTCAGCGCTGTTTATATGGGGAACTGCGCTTTATCTCATGCTTGACTTTATTTGAACAGCCCCATCAAGCTGAAAGTAATTTTTTTGCATCCCTGACATAATGCTGTCAAGGAGTTGCTGTATAGTCTTTTATATATTGACTTCAAGAACGAACCGTTATGGCTGAATATCAAATGATGCGATTGGTTGGTTTGCAAGAAAATCATGTAAAAAATGTGTCACTCGAGATTCCAAAGAAGAAGCTTACGGTGTTCACCGGCGTTTCCGGATCAGGCAGTTCGATACAATCAGTAAGGGTCAGTTGAATCAAACTTTTACGACATATATTCAAAATACATTGCCGACGCCCAGTCAACCAAACACATTGTCCATCGAGAATCTTTCCCCTGCGGTAGTCATTAGGAGGAAATGTGCGTTCAGCGCTCGGTACAATCACAGATATTGATTCATTATTACGATTATTATTTTCCCGTATGGAAGAATCCGATGTTTTCTCATTCAATCATCCAAAAGGGACGGTCGCCCTCGGCAACCTATACAGGTATAATGGATACGATAAGAGATTCCTTTGCCCAAGCTTTTTAGTTTCAACTCAAAAGGAGCTTGCCCCGAATGTCAGGGGAACGGATTTATTTATATCGATCTCGTATTCCCCGAAAGTGTTAGAGCTCCTTATGAGAGATGTCATGGCAAACGGTTTAAAGAAGCAGTTCTCCAGTATACATTAAATGGCAAATCCATATAGAATGTTTTAGATCTGACAGTGATGAATGCATGTGCATTTTTTTCGGAGTAAAGAGATCGTTGGCAATTTAAAAACATTATCGGAAGTGGGCCTAGACTACATGACATTGGACCAGCCACTTGACACACTATCTGGTGGAGAGGGCATTCTCCGGGTGAAGAAAGATTCCTAGCGAATTAAGCCAGCCGCTTAATACACTATCTGGTGGAAAGTGTCAGGGAGTGAAACTGGCAAGCGCGTTGCATCGAACCGGAAACATCTACGTGCTTGACGAGCCGACAACTGGACTTCATATGTCCGATATCGAGCTATCTTGAATCGTTTGATTGATAATGGAAGTAGTTATTGCCATTGAACACAATAGATATGATCAAACAAGCGGGTTGGATCATTGACCTTGGACCGGGTGGCGGAAAGAAAGGAGGAGAAATCATGTTTGCTGGTACACCATATGATTTCACAACAAAGAGCAACTCCCTAACCGCACAATATATAAGAAAAGATTTTCAACAGAGGGATGAACATTGAAAATCGAGCGTCTATTTGGAATCACTGTCTTGCTAATCCATCGAAAAAGAATGAAAGCGGCAGAGCTATCCAGGTACTTTGAAGTATCGGAGAGAACGATCTACAGAGATATCAATTCTCTAAGCCGTGCAGGGATTCCCATCCTGTCACTTCCCGGCCAAGAGGGCGGTTATGAATTAATGGAGGGATTTCGATTAGATAAAAAATACCTGACGTTAGACGATCTGCTTTCTATACAATGGGCATTGAAAAGCGTAGAAAACGCAACCGGCTTAAAAGATATTGAGTCTTTGCTTGCAAAAGTCAACCAGTTAATTGATCCAGAATCAATACAGGATCATTGTGTCCATTTTCAAATTTCGCAGTCAAGTGATCTTACGCAGCATCATATTCAAGTCATTTATCACTCGATTCAACATAGCAGAGTGATCAGAATACGATATGTTGACTATAACGGCAATGAAACAGAGCGATATATTGAACCTATGGCCATTTTTTTAAAAGATTACAACTGGTACACTTGGGCTTATTGTTTATTACGACATGAGCTCCGGGTATTCAAACTCACACGTATCATCGAAACACATAACACTGATCGCTATTTTACGAGACGTCCTTATACAATGGAGGATATAGACGCAAAGAAGAATGGGAAATCGGAAAACAACGCAATCCCATTCACAGTGCGCCTCCAGTTTAGTCAAGAGGCGAGAGCACAAGTGCTGGATAATTTCAAGGAAGACGAAATAATGAATCATCCAGATGGGACAATAAGTGTAACGAAAGAATATTACACCATTGATCAAGCCCTTACCCACATTATCAGTTATAGAAACAAAGTCCGTATCATGCATCCGAAAGAATTGATTCACAAGTTTATAAATTGTTTAGATGACATGAAAAACATATATAAAGAATAAAATCGCCATGAAATGGAAAACCAAGAAACCTTCATGCCATAACATTATACATTTTTCCTTAACTAGATTGACAGACGGCTGAACAACCAATATGAAATTCCCAATTAATGGACGGTCCTCTCTCATATCAATGAATCAGGGCGGGACCAAAGACAAACAGTAGGATCATCGGTTTTTGGCGATCCTACTCCCCACTTTCATCAGTCTACATTTCATAGCAATATGAAAAACAGTTCTGTCTCTTTCAAAACTGACTTGCTTTATCCCCTTGGACGCATCTGAAATACCGGGAGAAGAGCAGTTAAAATGCTCATTCTTTTGCCAGCAATTGCAGCTCAATCGCTTCCATTTATAGAGCAAGCCCTATACTACTTTTTTTATGACTCCAACAGCTATCTCCTCTTCCGAAAATGAATTGCGTTTTTCCGAAGCCCTTAAGACAGGTTTCACATATTCCCTATTTATAGTGTGGGTTTGTGTTTTCATATGATATGATTTAGAAAAAGGGACCTCATATCTGTTATTTTGATACGAAATATGAACGAATCAGTCCCGTATGTCTTACACGATAGCGGATGTCACTGTCCAAGCCAGAAATGCCATTCACTTCTTTTAAAATTCCAGGGATAAAGGGTAACAGCTATTATTAATATCCTCATGGAAGAAATCCAGAAAACATCGTTGAATCGTCACAAATAGCAAGCTCGTCATGCAAATGTTGAAGCTTAATATGAAACGGCATTATAAAAATTATGAAATATTCATATAAATCGAGTTGGTTTTAGCATAACATAGAACTAGCGCTCTTCTTTCACTGCAAAGAGGCGCACCAGCCCTAAAAGTAAAGGGGGAATACAAATCGTTAGTAATTTTTCAAAAAGCCTAAATCAATCATTTTGTATGGCCTTTCGTTTGATTTATTTCTCGAGTGCGAATAGATTCTCGTCAAGAATAAGTAATTTTTATTGAGGAGTGTGAATATGAGGAAACCTACTTTTATATATACAAGTATTGGAAGCGGATTTTTTGCTTTAACACTCGTTTGGACAGTATATAACGCATATATGCCGATCATCTTGGGAGACTTTATTGAAAGTCGAGCAATCCGTGGTTCCATTATGGGACTAGACAATTTACTGGCCGTCTTGTTGATTCCCATCATTGGGGCTTGGTCGGACCGACTGAAAACGCCACTTGGCGGACGATTACCATTTTTACTCGTTGGAATGCCATTAGCAGCCTTATTTTTTATTATTCTTCCTTTTTCCAGTCAAACGACTCTTCTCATCTTGCTTATTGTTGATATCATCTTTTTATTGGCGATGACTATTTTCCGTGCGCCAGTCATTGCGTTAATGCCCGATCACACTCCAAAGGACGATCGTTCAAAAGCAAACGGTTATATCAATTTCATGGGCGGGATCGGCGCTTTAATCGCTCTTTTCATTTTAGCCCCACTTTATGATCAATCAATTTATTATCCATTTTCCATAGGTGGTATATTATTATTTCTAGCTGCCGTTCTCTTATTTTTTGTTGTTGAACGAAATCCAAAGTATGCTGCTGTCCATCAAGAAGAAAACGAAGAGGTGAAGGCGTTACAAGCATTAAAGGAAAGTACTTCCAAATTATTCCATACAGATTTTCGAGGGCATTTATTTATTTTACTAGCAATCTTTTTATACTTTATAGGCTACAGTGGGCTAGAAGCGCAATTTACTGTGTACGCCACTGAACATTTACAAGCAAGTCCCGGAGATGCGGGGTTGACACTTGGTTTTTTTAGTTTATCATTTGTCGTGTTTGCAATTCCTGCGGGTATCATTGGAACACGGCTTGGCAAAGGAAAGACGATGTTACTCGGGTTGGTTTTCTTACCTATTGTATTTTTAATCATGCCTTGGCTCAGTTCCATGTTCGTTCTGAAAATAGTCCTATTTATTGGCGGAATCGCTTGGGCGTTCATTAACGTGCAGGCCTATCCGCTCGTTGCCGATCTGGGAGGACTGACAAAAATTGGCTTTTTTACTGGAATGTATTACTTGTTCTCTATGTCAGCATCTGTCATTGCACCCGCGACACTCGGTTTAACAATGGACTTATTCGGACATCCAGCATTATTTTACACTGCCGCTCTTACATTTGTTATCGCCTATTTGTTGCTACAAACGGGAATAAAGCAAGTAAAGGGAAAAACAGCTTAATCTTTAGACGAAAATGAAAAACGCTTATCCATTTTTAAGATGAAAATAAGCGTTTTTTTTATTTGAAGGTCGGTCTCAACATTGATCACAAACCAAAGGAATTGTTTTGGATATTCCCTTCATATCTTGATCGCTCCCCGAAATAATAAATAGTAACCATCTCCCGCTGCATCCTCTTGCGAACATAAGTCTACCACTTCACGCCCTTTTTTTGTTATCGCCTATGGTCTTACCGTTTATCCCACTTTATTTAGTTACATGTTCATCAATGAATCAATCAATTCCTCATCCAGTTGCTCCTCAGAAATGACCCGAAATCCGTTTCTTTTTAATAATGCGGAAGTAACTCCGTCCCCAACAACTTGATTACCTTTGAACTCGCCGTCATAGATCATGGAACTTCCGCAAGAAGGGCTGTTTTCTTTCAGAATAACAATGGACGCATTGATTTCCTTCGCTTTTTCCAAAGTGGCGTAAGCCCCTTTTATATAAAAATCCGTTACATCCGCGCCTGATTTTGTCAGGACTTTTGCCTTGCCATCCAAGACATCAAAACCATTACCGGCTAAAATTTCCGCTGGTTCTCTTGGAATCGGCAACCCACCGCATAATTCAGGGCAGATCATGGCCGCCTTCTTTTCCGCCACCAATCTATGGATTTGTTTATTTAAACAATGTGTTCCATTATATCTAACTTCAAGTCCTGCCAGACATGAACTGACCAAGATCATTCAACTGCCCCCTTTTTTCTTGATTCTCTACCTATTTTACTATATGTAAGATACTTATGATTTCTCATTGAATATTTTTTACACTTTCTATATAATTAGAACCAGGTACTAAAACTTGGTGATAAATAAGGGTGATTTTATGTATTCATTCGTTTTAATCTTGGCAACGATCATAATTCGAACTCTTGGTAAAGTGGAAGTTCAAAATAAACAAACACTCCCTCGTGAAGGGGGCTATGTTTTAACTTGTACTCATAAAGGATGGCTGGATGTTGTCGTTCTAGCCATTTGCACGCCACGCCCGATCCACTTTATGGCAAAACAAGAACTGTTCCAAAACAAGTTGATTGCCCGTTTTCTTTTTGCGATCAATGCCTTTCCGGTCAACCGCGAAACCCCTTCACCCAGCAGCATCAAGATACCTGTGAAACAATTAAAATCCGGAGAAGTTGTCGGAATATTCCCCGGGGGAACAAGGACGGTAGAAGATGTTTCCTTAAAGCGAGGAGCCGTTACGATCGCCAATTTGGCGAAGGTTCCAGTCGTTCCCGCAGCATACGAAGGGCCTGCTACTTTAAAAGAACTCGTAAAAGCGCGAAAAGCTACAGTCATTTTTGGAGAACCCTTCCATGTCAATACAAATAGTAAAGATGAGTTGAATGCTTTTACTAATCTTCTATCCGAAAAAACACATTTTTTGCAAAGCCAAATAAGCAAACAAAATTGAGTTTTATATGGTTGAGAATGTTACCAGGTCATAATATCTACTGATCTAAAGGAGCGATTATATGAATAACATCCCATCCAAAGCAAGAATAACCGCATTAGGAACTTATGTGCCAGAAAAAATACTGACAAATGATGATTTAGAACAAATGGTAGATACGAGCGATGAGTGGATTGTACAAAGAACAGGCATGAAGGAAAGAAGGATTGCCAATGAAAACGAATTTACATCCACATTGGCATTCAAAGCGATAGAACATTTAATTCAACAATACAACAAAGATCTTTCTGATGTGGATTGTATCCTCGTATCAACCACAACACCTGACTTTACATTTCCAAGTGTAGCTAGCCAAATTCAAGAGCATTTTCGCATTCAGCAAGCAGGCGCAATGGATCTGAATGCGGCTTGCGCCGGATTTACGTACGGATTGCATGTGGCCAATGGGCTCATTACATCCGGCCTTCATCGTAAAGTCTTATTCGTCGCTTCAGAAACCTTATCCAAGATCACGGACTATACAGACAGGACGACATGCGTCTTATTTGGAGACGGCGCAGCAGCAGTTTTAGTGGAAAAAGATGAGGAACTGCCAAGTTTCATCGCAAGCCATATGGGGACCCATGGAGCAGGCGGGATACATTTATATCGAACAAACTTATCCAAGCAAATGCATGGAAATGGCCTCAGTAAAATTGGGAAAATTGTCCAAAATGGAAGAGAAATATATAAGTGGGCTTCACGTACACTTCCATCGGGTATAAACGAGTTGCTGAAACAAGCAGGGATGCAAATGGATGACATCGACTGGTTTGTTCCCCACAGTGCCAACTTGAGAATGGTCGAATCTATATGTGAAAGATCGGGCTTATCCTTGGATCAAACATTGACAAGCGTTGAATATATGGGAAATACATCTTCGGTTTCTATCCCATTGGCATTACAAATTGGGATCAATGAGGGCAAATTGAAAACCGGGGATACCCTGTTAGTTTATGGATTTGGCGGAGGTCTTACACATGCAGGACTGATTATGAAGTGGGGTGCTGATCATGTTGGACACCCAAAAAGTGAAGGATATAATTAGACATCGCCATCCATTTCTATTGGTTGATAAGGTTATAGAGCTGGAAGAAGGAAAAAGAGCAATTGGAATCAAAAATGTAAGCATAAATGAACACTTTTTTAATGGTCATTTCCCTGATCATCCAGTCATGCCGGGTGTATTAGTTGTAGAAGCATTGGCTCAAGTAAGTGCAATTGTCATGCTATCTAAAGATGAAAACAAGGGAAACATTGGGTTATTGGCAGGAATAGATAAATGCCGTTTTAAAAAGCAGGTAAAACCAGGAGATCAGCTCCGGCTCGAAGTTGAAATTATGCGAGTAAAAGGTTCTATTGGCAAGAGAAAAGGAATTGCTGCCGTTGATGGGGAATTAGTTTGCCAATTGGAACTCATTATTGCATTTAGTGATCAACCGTAAAAATCAGCCTGGGGAGTCGCCCCTCCCCTTTCCTGAAAGAATGTAAAGCTTCCCTGATCATTTTCTCCTATTTCGCGTGTCATTACCATTACCTGCGACACTGTTTGAATGACTTTCACCTTACACTTCCATTTTATATTTTTCCGCATTCATTTGAGTCTTGCTTGAATCGCTTGATTCCGAATTGACATTGAGCAAGACGACCCCGACGATAATGAATAAAATAGCAAAACCCTTTGTCACCGTTAATGTCTCCTTGAAAACAAGATATCCGATAATGGCAATAGCTGCCGTGCCCACCCCTGACCAAATCGCGTAGGCAACACTTACCGGAATGGTTTTCAAGGAAAAAGTAAGACTGGCAAAAGCAAGTATGTAAAAGACAATCATGGAGATGGAAGGAGTCACTTTGGTAAACCCTTCGGACAACTTCATCGAGACGGTTCCTGCTATTTCAAATAAGATTGCGACTGCCAAATAAAACCAAGACATATTCTTCCTCCTTGTCGTTAATGATGGCACATCCACCATCATTGCTACATTTTCTTCTAGTGAGTTCATTGACTGGGCATAAAAATAATGGCAGTGAGCGTAATTCTCCACTTTCCATCCCAAGCTTCAGAAGCTGTTGGGTCGTAAGCCATTCAAAGTGGTTCATTTTGTTTATTCTCTCTGAAGCCAACCGTTCATTTGCTCTGAACTCTGCTTTGGGAACAATCAAGCAGTCCGCCATTGCTTTCATTGTAAAACTTTCACTCCTACAATTGCCTAAAACACATGTTGCTTCGATAATCGTTCTTTTGCTGTTCCCTTGTTCCGCACGACATCATTCCATTGCCAGTTCAACCTTTTAACCTACGATTTTAAAAACGGGGATCAAACATAAACGTTCTCCAATACGGTTATTGGCGTTTGGATTATACTATTCAGATACCACATTCGTCAATGGAACGCGCGAATAAAATTCAAAAAAAAACAGCCATCTTATTTGATGGCTAAGCCGTATTTTCCCACGTTTTCCTCAAAAAGGTGTTAGTTCGTACTGTCTCCATTCATCTCTTTTCGATCATATCGCTATTGAAAATCCCGGTTTCATCCAATTCTGCAAGGAAGCCTATACACCGAGCCTTCAAAATCGGCCGCTCAACCATGGCGGGGCCGACATCTGTTCTTCCGCATGCATAGCATCCAAAGCATTGAACACCCTTGCCTATCCCCCATAAATGTTTTTTTCATTAATAAATAAAGTCATAGAATTTCATCTTTACACGCTGCAACATATTTTTCGATTTCACCAGATCAGACAAGGTTTGATTCATAAAATGTTTCACCTGGATATATTGTTCTTCCGTGATTTCATGATGACTATAAATAGATTTTTGATTGATTTTCACTACTTGTTCAAACTGTTGTATATATTCTTTCGAATACTTCTTTTCCAAGGCCTCCACATAAGAAAACGTTGAGCCCCCCTTTTTGGGAATCCCGTCATAATGTAACAAGAGCATGATATATGCAAATAGGTTGGGAATGAGTTCCTTATAATTTGTCCCTTCAAAACTTTCCTTTCTTTTTCGGACGTCTCTTCTTTTTTTCATTAAATATAACATATAACCTGCAAGGAGCAGCCCTATCACAATGATGATGGCGATTGTCCATTTTTCCAATAAAGACATTTTTTCTTTCGGTTTTTGTTTTTTCGTCTTTTTGTGTTCTCGATCTATCACTTCTTGTTTTCCGGAAGGTGCGTTACTGGAAGATGGAGCCACTGACTGATGATGATCGGGTGCCGCAGCTCCCGTTGGATAATTGGATAGATCTGTTTTCTCCATCATATGATAGTAAGGCGGAGTGACCTCGATCGGAATCCAGCCAATTTCATCAATATAAATTTCTGTCCAAGCATGGGCATTCGTGCCATTTATCGTCATTTTTTCAAATGGTGAAGTTCCTTTGACGTCCTTTGGTGTAATCAAGTAACCTTCCACATATCGTGAAGGAATACCTAAGTAGCGGAACATGACCGTCGCCGCTGTCGCAAAATGCGTGGCATATCCTTCCTTTGTATCTTCTAAAAAATGCATGAGAAAATCTTTGTCTTTCTGAACGGGCTCCACATTCATGTTGTATGTCAAATTCTTTCTTAAATAACTTCTTACTTCTTCAATCGCTTGCTCATATGATCGCCGAGTCTCTTGTTCCTCTTTGATCATCCCGAGATGGTTCTGAAGCAACAATCTTGTTTCGCGCGGAATGGATGTATAGTTTTCATAAACAAACGCATTATAATGGCTTTCATTCTTTAAATACTCATCCACTGCCACATGATTTTTTGCCTCATACAATTGACTTGCCAACGCAGGATATTTTGTTACTAAATTAACTTTAGATTGATACTTATAAAAGCGTTCACCGAAAAACGCGGTAGACATCACCTTACTATCAGCGAACGTTTTTACTTTGTCAAACTGATCTTTTCTCGTTGCCAGTTCATAGGGCACATAAAGATATTTGCTATTGGCATTTACATTATGAATAGTAATTTGGATATTTTGATTTTTTTTTGAAGCGACAGTTGTCATATCGGACACAGTATTTAACTGATTAAGCGCATGAAAATGCGATTTGTTCAGCCAATAAAATAATCCATGTGAATCATAATAAACACGCTGATCCAAGTCCGTCCAGCGTTCCTTAGTATAAACAGAACCCACATAGCCTCTTAAATAAAGCGATGTCGGCTGATCCATAATGACTTCAAGAGCAGGAACATCCAACAGTTTAAGCTCGCCAAGGTTTCTGAAGTCTCCTTGAGTAAAAGTGTTCGTTTTCTCTTTTTCATAACGAAATTCAGCCACTTTATTCGTTAATGCATATTGTAAATCAGCAATTGTTTCATTTTTTGAATAACCCGAAATCGGTTCAATCATATTCAATATAAGAAAAGTACTGCTACATAACACAAGCACAATCAATGAAACGGAAAGAACGACGCCATTTTTACGATTTCCGAATAAGGGCCCCCGGTCTGTTCGATGTATAAACGAGTCGTTGACAACGAATAATGCGCTAAAAAACAAAAGAACATGATGATAAATACTGGGCGTCATTCCCGTATATATTTGAAAAACAAAGAGGGGCAAAATAACGATCCACATCAAAAGAGCTTTACGATATCGAACGATGACATGACATCCGAATGCGAGCATGACCGAAACACAATTCCAAAAAGAACTGGCGGCCAGCCGATATTGATCCGCGTCAATCGAAATCGCATACTGCTTTATCATAAATCCGGTATGAATTCCTATCGTTTCCGCTATTTGGTTATTGATTAACAACAAGCCGGCGATCATCAGCTTATGTTGTATGACCAAAAATATGATCAGCAGAAACAGGAAAGACGCAAGCAATGCGAAGCGTAATGTAGATCGCCCAAAAACGTTATTCAAAAAGGCAATCAGGAAGAAGCCGGGAATGACGGCTAAAAAGGACACATCTTCCAGACGAAACATTGATAATATATTTAATACAAGTGCTGTATATAATAAGCCCGAAATCAACACATTCCCCATAAACCGCCAGTGAGTTGCTCCCTGGCCGCTTTCCGCTTTTCTGTTCAAAATGTGAATGTGGCTGCCCACCGCTTGCAAATGATCATTCATTGCTACATACCCCTTATATACTAAGCTGGCGTAATTCCTCTTCTACATTGTTTGGCGTAAAGATCGTTCCTTCCGCTGTCAGCCGTTCTCTATCATCCGGTAAAGATTCTACGCACTTTAATACCGTTATTTCTAATTCACTCGGCCAATCTTCGGCGAATCCACCAGCCTGTTCCGAAGTGATATAGACGATATGAGAACATATCTCTTCTCCCATATTCAAATAATGCCTCATGACAGATTGTTCACTTTCCAACATTTGTATCTGTAGGAATCTGCTGTATAAACCAATGAAATGATCAACAGAATAGACTTCCTCTATACATAAGTGATTCGATTCATGATCAAACCAACCGATTGAAATCACATGTTCATATTGCAACAATGAGTTTGAAATCGAAACAAAAGCTTCCATCATCGCATCTGTTACTGCGGGCGCTTCTCTTTTACGCCCCGGAGAAATCGAAGTTTCCAGTAAAATGAGAAACGAATGATCGACCGTTTCGCTTAGTTCCTTTACAATCACATCATCGAACTTACTGGTTAATTTCCAATGAATTTGTTTCACATTGTCACCGGGAACATACTCCTTTATGCCGAATATTTCACTGGAATCGCTCCCTTTTTTTACAGCGGCCGACATGACGCCATCTCGATGTTCTACATTCGCTTCACTTAGATCGATCGCCGCCAAAAAAGTGTTTGGCAAAACAAACAGCCGGGCCATCGACTTCGGCTCGCTTCTTGTTGAAAACACACCCATAAAATCGTAACAAGTGACTTGTTCGATCCTCAGTTCTATGCAACCGCTATAAGCACTAACCATTTCTAAATCGATCCGTTCCCGCGCCTTCGCATTGATCGCGAAAAATACATGCTGTTTCCGTTTTTCACCGGTCAAAAGATTGCGAACCGATAAAGTGCATTTTACTTTTGCAATGGGCAAAAAGGAATGATTTTTTGCTCGCAAGTAGATAGCACCTTCTTCATGTTTATGAACAGTTCCAACTGTTTCAATGGAGATTACCAATCTATTTTTTATCATCAGGATGCTCATTCCTAAGAAAAGTACGATCACAATTGAAGCAACGAGTAAAAATAGTGCAAAATAAGAATCAGAAAATACATAGAATAAAAGAACAAATAAAAGCAAGAGAACCATTTGTATTCTTGATTGCAGCATCCTTTTCCCCCTCGACCAACATGCTCCGCGGCTGTTCATGTTCATTCATGCGCTTATTGCCGTTCTTTCCATTGAGCGTGCCTCGCCGCATGACCGGATTCATATATTAATTCATGGCCATCCCTTGAATATCCGGCGTTTTTATTTCTGCTAAAATTTCTTCTAATACATGATGTGAACGTTCATAGGTGATTTTCGACTTTTGGTCTAAAATAATTCGATGATTACAAGTATCAATAAACAGATCAATCACATCTTCAGGAATTACATAATCCCTACCTGTGACAAAAGCATTTGCCTTCGCAATTTTACTTATGGCCAACGCTCCCCGCGGGCTTATCCCTTGGACAATCAACGGGTGCTCTCTTGTCGCCTCTGTTAAGTGCGTAATATATTCTAAAATGGCGTCTGATACATGAATCCGGCTCACTTCTTGCTGCATCTCAATGAGCTCTTCCCTGGAAATCACTTCGCGTACGAGATCAAGCGGCTGTTCAATCTGGCGATCTTTTAAAATTTCTACCTGACTTTGAAAATCTGGATAGCCGATGCTCATTTTTATCATGAAACGATCCAATTGAGATTGAGGCAGTAATTGTGTTCCATACGAGCCGACTGGATTTTGAGTTGCAATGACATGAAAAGGTACTGGTAAAGGATATGTCTTTCCATCAACAGTTACTTTTTTTTCTTCCATTACTTCCAACAAGGCCGCCTGCGTACGACTGGATGTCCGGTTTATTTCATCCGCCAAAAGCAAATTGCACATAACAGCCCCATGTCGAAAAATAAATGTCCCCTGCTCTTTCTCATACATCGTAAAGCCGGTGACATCTGAAGCAACCACATCGAGTGTAAATTGAATGCGATTAAAATCTAACCCCATCACCTTGCTAAAAGCGAGGGCAAGTGTTGTTTTTCCTACCCCTGGAATATCTTCAAGCAAAATATGGCCTTGTGCTAAAATGGCCATAAAGGCTTTTTTGATAACGTCATCCTTCCCTTTCATCACTTTCTTTATTTCATCGATCACTTCTTGAGATTTATGGTTCATCACTAAATTCTCCCTCGTTTTTTAAGTCAAATACGGTTACATGCCATATTTCACTCTTATTCTTTCTAATTTTTCACCGATTGGCTTAATCGTCAACAATAAAAAGATCACATTGGACACCGCATAAACCGCCATAAAAGGCAATGAAAGCGCCACGGTTGCCACGTAGCGAGAAAAATGAAACGTACCATCCAACGCCATCACAGTCCATATATCCATCAGTAAAGAAAAGACAATACCCGCAAAGATCCCATATAAAATAAGAAGCAATCGCCGACTTTTCAACTGCTCACTTATATATGGCAATCCTGCGATAAAACCAATCATTCCCCATGAAAACATCTGAAAAGGTGTCCACGGTCCTTGTCCGAAGTAAAAATTGGAAAGAAGAGCAGATAAAGCCCCGACTAAAAAACCCGCCTCCGCGCCAAAAAACATCGCCGTAATCACAACAATCGCAGTAACAGGCTTAAACCCCGGAAGGGCCGCGAAAATAAACCGTCCCACTACCGACATCGCAATCATGACAGCTAACATGACCATTTTTCTCGTATTCGTTTTCCCGCGCTCAAAGGTAAAAAAAATCGGGACAAATGATAAAACGGCAATGAAAATAGAAATAACCATATAACTCCGATCACGAAAAGGAATAACACCTAACGCGATCAAAAGAGGAATGAGAAATAAGATCATCAAATAGGTTGTTTGTTTTTTATACATGTGCATACTCTTTTCTCACACCATTTAACCGGCATATTTCAATCACATCTTCACAAGTGATCGCATTCTCATAACGATGCCGCGATATCCGATTCGCCGCCGTCGTATAAAAATGATTATTGGAAAAAAAGGGTCCCGGCTTGTCGATCGACACGATTTCCTGATCAAAAAACAAACCGCAGCGATCGGAAATTAACGCGGCGAATTCAACATCGTGTGTGACAACAATCATCGTCACTCCCTGCTGTTTTAAATCCAGTAAAATATCGCGTAAAACAAGCTTGGAAAAGGCATCAATTCCTTTTGTCGGCTCATCTAATAAAATAATCTTCGGTTTTAATAAAAGTATTTTTCCGAGTGCTACTTTTTGTTGCTCCCCGCCGCTTAAGTCATAAGGATGCTTGTCTAATACATGCGTAATCGAGAGCATTTCGGCAACTTCGTTTGTATATTTTTCAACCAATTCTTTTGTATAGTCCATTACTTTGCCGATTTCCTGATAATCTTCGCTCACAGTCGCTTTCAAAAACACCGTCTGCGGGTCTTGGGGCAATAACGCTAAAAGATGCTTATACAGCTCCTTTCCTTTATATTTTTTTATATTTTTCCCCTGAATGAAAACATCCCCGCGATATGCTCTATTTTGACCGGCTATGACGCTTAGTAACGTTGTTTTGCCCGAGCCGTTTCCTCCAAGAATGCTAACAATCTCTCCTTTTTTTACTTCAAGAGAGACTCCGGCTAATACATCCGGTAAATGTCTTTCATAGCGAAACCAAATATTTTTCAGCTGCAAGACAGTTTCTTCTTCGCTATCATGATCCCTGTTTTCACAATCCACTCGGACAATATCGTTGTGAAAATGCTGTAAAAAAGCTCTGCCTTCACGAACCGTCAAAGGACTTTTCCCTTCCCCACCTACCCCATAAAAAATGCGGACAGCGCTCGGTAAAGCTTGCAACATGTTATGAGTTGCGTCGATTTTCTTTAATTGCTGCCCGACCGATTCAGGGCGTTCATTGAGGATGAGATTGCCTTTTTCCAATACAATGACTTGATCGGCGATCGGCAAGACTTCTTCCAAGCGATGCTCTGCCAACAAAATGGTTACACCTAAATCTCGATTTATTTTTTGTAATGTGCCAATAAATTCTGATGCCGCAATGGGATCTAACTGAGATGTCGGCTCATCCAAAATAAGCACTTGCGGTTGCATCACCATAATCGAAGCCAAGTTTAACAACTGCTTTTGCCCACCCGATAATTCCGTTGTTTTTTTTCGAAACCAGCCGTGAATGCCGAAAAAATTCGCCATTTCTCCGACTCGGCGGCGAATGATAGATGTAGGAACACCGATGTTTTCCAAACCAAACGCCAATTCGTGCCATACTTTATCGGTTACGATTTGGTGTTCCGGATTTTGCATCACAAAGCCGATATCACTTGCCGCCGTTCGTTCGTCCAATTCGTCAATGTTGACCCCTTTGTAATAAATATCCCCTTGCCGTTTTCCATGAGGAGACAGCTCCCTTTTTAGCAATCGTAATAGTGTCGTTTTGCCTGAGCCGGATTCACCAAACAGAACAATAAATTCTCCTTGTCGAACATTAAAATGTATATTTTGAATCACACTTTCCTTTTGCTGCGGATAGGTGAAACCGACATTTTCGACCTTAATAATCTCCACTGGATATTCTCCTTCGCTTCCATAATACAAGGAAAAAACATGAGTAAAAAAATACTGATATAATGGATCAGGTTTGCTGAAGTGATGGCGAATGGAGATATGAACGGATAATAATGAAACGCAAAATCTCCTTTGTGAAAGCCGATCACGATCAAAATGAGCAGTAATACCAGAATGCCAAACATCCAGCGATCCCTTGCCTCCACTTTAAACAACGAAAAATTCGTCCGTCCTTTCAGCCCATACCCCCTTGCCTTCATCGCATCTGCCTGGTGGATCGCATTTTCCAAAGACCAAGTCAACATACTATTGAAAACGCGCATACCGCTCAACATTTTATCTGTTACACTTTCACTCGTATATAAGCCCAGTGTTTTTTGCGCCTGGTGCACTTTTTTTATTTGCCATTTAAATAGCGGAATAAATCGTAAAGCCATAGAAACAACTAAAGCCAATTTCGGAACCGCTTTTCCAAACAAATAAAGAAATTTATCGGCCGTCACAAGCTCACTATACGATTTGCTCCAAAAAATAATGGCCACTAGCATTGTTGCAATCGCCACGCCATAGATGATCGCTTCAAAAGTCACAGGATTATTATTCATAAAAAAGAGAATCGTTTCACCATTATGGCTAAATAGTGGATTGGTTATCGCAATTAATAAAAACACGAGCAAATAAAAGCCGATATCCTTACAAAAGGTTTTCAATGGTGTCATCATCGCGAAAAAAAGCAAACTCCCGATCAGAGAACAAGCTAAAACGACGGGATTTAACGTAAACATCGTAATAAATAGAACGAACACGTAATAAAAAAATAAAACGGCTGGATGAAACGAGGAAAAGCTCTTCATTTTACTTTCACCTCGTTTTCGTTCATGTTTCGTTTAAATTCATGGCCTACATCTCTCCCCAGATCACACGTATAGTGAAACTCGATCACATCTCCATCTTCCAACACATATTTACTCACACCATAATCGGGAAATGTCCCATTTACCGCGTACATCCAACCACTTAAAGGACCGCAGGAAAATTCATAGAGATGATGAATCCCTTTGATATAAACACTTCCAAACGCATTTTCATCCGCACCTTGAAACTCCATATGGATGCGATTATGGCGAACTGTCCGGTGCAAAATATCAAAAACTGTATCCCCTGGCCGCAGCACATATTCTGTTTCTTTTAAAATGACACCGTCTTTCGGAACATATTTTTCAGATCTTAGTTCAGGAGATAATTTATCCCAGTTCTGTAAAATCGTATCAGCCCGGATACTGATCGTAACCGTTTCTGAGTCTTCTCTTATGTCATCAATATGCGTTAAGTAATACTCATCGACAGATTGAATCTTTGTCCCGGAGATTAAGACTGCCACGAGGAGAGCGATAAAAGCGAGCAGTAACAGATCTTTTCGCAACGTCACTCCCCCTCGCTACATATTCTCGTCGGTGACAAGCATTTTCTGTTTTAACTTTTCCAGCTTCCTTTTTCTTCGTCTCCATATGAATACCATTGTCGCTACAACAAGGATGATACCAATGGCGATAGAGATCATGCGCGCGCGAATGAGATTATCGATTTGTGTTTTTGACTTTTCAACATCTTCATAACTTAATATTTTCTGTTTGTCATAGGTACTCAATTGTTCATAACGGGCAACAATATCCTCGACATGATCCTTATCTTTGATCGAAAGCTGATGAAAAGGATACAACTTATCCAAAATATCCTTGTTTAAGGCTTCGATTTCGGCCTTGATTTTTTCTATGGCCGCTTTCTTGTCATGTAAATCATCTAAAAGATGCTCATATTCGTTGCGATTTTCTGCCGCTTCTAATTTCTCAAGCAGTTTAACGACCTCTACGTAATGTTCTGTAGTCACCTTTTGCGGTAATTTTTTGGCCTGATCCTCTTCTTCTTTTGTAAAAATAGCAGGTGAAAAGACTTCTGCGTTTTGATTAAATAAAGGCGTAATTGTACCATTTCCACTTTTTGTTTCGCCGATGTTTTCAGCAATCCGTTCTGACGTATTTTCTATCTGTAAAGAATTCATCGCATCCGCCAGTTTGGCGTAATTAAATACGTAAGAACGTTCAGCGATCGGAATCTTCAAATAGGACGAAAAAATCTCCTTCACTTTTTCACGATCTTTATTTGACACGGGCTCTGGCAAATTCTCAATCGAATGTTGAACCGAATGTATTTGTTTTTTTAAAGGGGCATCCATTTCACTGCGAAAATCATAAAGTGTTCGATAGTCGCCATAGTAGCGATATAGTGCGACAAGAGCATATAACGCTTGTTCACTTGCCATCGGATTCGATTCATTCGGCAAAGACGACGGGTTTTCGGGATCATATGTCTCTGAATGAATAAACCCGCCATCATTCAATTGATATTTCTTCAATCCATCAAGTAACGTATTGCCATTTTTTATAAATCTTTCATCTTGTAGTGGGTCTATCCCGAGCGCTGTTAAGGCGACGATCACTTGAGCAATGCTTTCTACATTTTCCGCTTCCTGGCTCGCATAGCCCCCATCATCCAATTGCAATGTGGACAACGTCTCAATCGCTTCATCAACCGCTTGACGCACTGTTTTTGTTACTTTTTCTTCTGCCGCCTTTTGTTCATACGTATACACTTGTTCGCTATTATAGTAAGGCGCCAATGCTTGCAAAGCCATTGCCGTCATATCCGGATCGGTTTGGGGGCCATGTAAGGAAAAGCCGCCATCAGGCAATTGCATGCGTAAAATTGCTTGTATCATATCATTTCGATCAGCAGACGCATCCTTTGGCACTTTATAACGCATACTGTCAAGCGTGATCAATCCCCAAATCCAGCCGTTTATCCCTTGCTTGCCGAGTGATTTCGTCTTGCCGCGATCATACGTACCATCTGCAATGAGGTTGATCGGCTGTCCCTTCTCATCTTTTCCGATTTGTGTCGGGTCGCCGCCCATCGCTAAAATCGCTAATGAGATCCGATGCCATTCCGTCGCTTTTGAATCACTCAACTTATTTTTTTGTTGATAACGTTGTGTAACCGTATCGCCAATGACCGCCAAATAGGCTTCATAATCGTCAGGATAGCCAATTCTGCCAATGCCGATCGGATACCAGTCTCCCGTGGTATCCCCGGCATTTTCCAAAAATGGATTGTTCAGTAATGGATCTCCCGCGCTCAAGCCGATACTGCCCTTTTTCCAATTGATAACCCTCTCTATATCTTCTAATAGAGCTTCCGGTTCCACGGGCGGAGTTTCCGCATCTGCCGAAGCGGCCATCGTGACGACAGTAACGACCGATATGATGAACACTGTCACAATTCGTGATACATAATTATTCTGCATGCTTACATCCTCACTATCGAAATCCTACTTTACCATTCCTTATGATAATTCGTTCCCGGACTTCCTCCGCCAATATCAGCGCCCAATGCCAGCGTAAAGCGAATTCGAACGACTTGACCATCTTTAAAATAATAATCGGCAAAACCGACGTTCGGGTAATGGCCGTTCACACTATACATCCACCCCGCCCCACTCGAAAAATCAAACTCACCTAAGAAGTCTGAATAGTAATCATTTAATTCAAAATCTCGTTCAACGAGCTCAGCTAAGTCTGCAGGAATGACCGGATTCGTCACTAAACCCGGTTTATAAATGGCTTCTAAGTAGAATGAGTTTTCATGTTTTCCGGTATAGTCATACTCAATGCCATATTCTTTAAACACCCGGTCAATCGTCCTAGATCCGGGTTCGTTTGGATAAAGATCAACTTCTTGTGGCGGAATGATATAGCCCAGTCCGATCGTAGACGCTTCAAGACTAAACGTTATCGACCCAATCTTTTCGTCTTCGTTGGCAATTTCCCCATATACCGTCAGTTCGTATGTCCCGATACTCCCGCTTTTTTGGTCTATGGCTGTTATTTCAATATGGTTAGGTCCATTTTGCACATTGAGAGAATAACTAACTAGTGTCCCATTACTATGATTATAAGGAACCCTTTTCCCATTGTTTGTAACGGTAATCGCTATATGATTACTTTGCAGCTGCTTGCCATTATCATCGACCACCTTGACATGGAAGGTTTGTCTCGGGTTTCTTAACGTTTGCCCGTCTTCAAGATCCGGTACGATGATCTTCAGAATATTTTCCGCTTCATCGCCATCTTCCTCTTCTGCTTCACCGCTTTGAGGTATTGCGTAAGTAACGGTATAGTCTTGGGTAAGTGTTTTTTCACCACTTTTGGCTGTTAGTGTGAAGAAGTTTGTGCCTTCTGACAGCGTTACGGAATAGTTTCCTTTTCCATCATCCTCAATCGATTCATCATTGAGTGTCACAGATAAATCCGCTTTTTCGTCTCCATCTTTAGCAACCGCAAAAAAGGAAAATGCGGCGTGAGTGACCTCTTGATCCTCTAAATTAGTGTCTATGGTTAATTCTGATTCCGTTTCTGGTTGCTGATATATAACGCTATATGCTTTTTCCGCTTTTTTTCCTTCATGTTCTGCGGAAATAACAATGTGATTCTCCCCGGCATGTAAAACCGCTTCGTATTGATGCGTGCTTGCTTCTTTCAATGGGCCATCATTTACAAGGACCGTTAGCGGTATCTCTTCACCATCGACTTCAGCTCTCGCTTTAAATGATAGTTCTTGTTTATTGACTTCAGCTTTATCTTCCAGATCAGAATAAATGATGATTTCTTTTACTTTTAAAATAACGGTATATGTTTTAGAGACAGAAAAGATCTTGCCGTCTTTATCTTCATACGTTACTTTCACGGTGATTGTATTTTGACCTTCGGCCAAAGTAACCGAGCCTTTGAACTTTTCTTCTAATTGCTCATTCACAAAGACCTCTGTCTGTTTCACGATGTAGTCATGTTCTTTTTGCTTAATGCGAAACGAATATTCTTCATCTGTTACAACTTCGCCATTCACAATGGTCGTTGTAAAATAGTCGTTGTCTTTTAAGCCATTTCCATCGGTTACATGATCAGGATCTTTGATTTCAATATGCGGGGAATCGTTGTCCACTTGATCGCCTTCACCCGAATGTCCAGTATCTTCACCAGTTCCCTGGCCTTCAGCATTCTCACCTTTTGTGTATCCGTCACTGTTATGGCCATGTTGTTGATTTGCTTGTCCCTCTTTACTCTGCTTTTCTTTTTTAGCGTGTTGGAACTCTTGCTGATCGTTTTTTTCTTCCTCGTTTTCTTTGCGGTCTATATTTTCTTTATTCTCTCGTTCACTTTGACTGTCCCTTGTCTCTTCCGCATGGACTAAATGTTTATGGTCGCTTACTAAAGGAACACGCGAACTGTTGTCTGACGTATCTTTAAGAGGATTATCAGGAAGCACGGTCTTTTGATGACTTAGAGCGTAACCGACATACGTCATGAAAAAACTCACAATGAGAAATGCGGTCAACACTTTAAACATTGTTTGTCGCTTTGGAAAAGCCCTTTTCAGTTTATTCATTATTTTTCCCATAAAAATACGCCTGCCTTTTACTACCATTGTTTCATTCCTGTACTCATCGAAGCAGTCAAGAGTATTGTCCTCCTTCGGTCACTACAAGAAAAGGAACGGCTTGAAATGAATCGTTGTAAAAGCCGGAAAATATAAGCTTTTACAACGATATGTTGCTGCTTGTTAGGCGGCTTTCGGAGCAGTCAGTTCTTCTTCCGCCAATTCTATTTGACGAAGAGCCTCATCTATATTTGCTTGAGTGGCATCGACTGTTTGAAGAACATTTAACGCATGATCATAGGCCTCTTTCAATTCTTTTACAGATAAATATTCTTCTTTCTCACTACTGCTATTAATTTCCGCTATCTTTTTCGTTAGTGCATCTTTATTGACCAACTCAAAAAAGTTGTAATCCCAACCGCCTCCAATATCCCTACCCAAAGCGATTGTATATTGCACACGCATCACATCGCCGTCACTCAGATAATAATCAGCGAAGCCGACATTGGGAAAGATGTTATTTACTGAATACATCCAACCCGATAAACTATTAAAATTAAATTCTCCCAATGCCCCATCATGATAGTTTTCCTCGTCATAGTGACCATTCAACGCCTCTTTCAAAACCTGGGGAATGGCAGGAGGTGACTTATAAATATTGTTAGTTCCATCCAACAAATAGGAAAGATAGAAACTATTCTCAAGTGTTCCTGTATGGTCGTAATCGTACCCGTACTTTTTTATTAAAGCGTCTAATTCGTGTGATGCCCGTCTTCCTTTCGTAATATCCACTTGTACAGGTTCAATGACATAACCGAGACCGATGGTGAACGCCTCTAAACTGAACGTGAAACTGCCAATTACATCGCCATCTTCCGCTTCTTCACGAATTAACGTATATTGTGCGGAATACGTTTTCCCATTATAATCAACAACAATTTCAACTTTGTTTTCCCCGACCTCGAGCTGTAATGTATAGCTCGTCTTTTCCGAATCATCCCAATTAACCGCTACCGGGTTACCGTTATTCGTTACTTTTACATGTGAAGCTTCGATCTTATTACCGTCACTGTCTTTTGCCCATAGATCAAACGTAAGTTTATCCGCTTTCGTCGTTACACGATCTTCCAAACCCGTTGTAATCGTCACTTCAGTTGATTCTATTGTGTTAATGCCGTCAACTACCGAGTTGGCACTTGCCGCTGATGTCATAAAAGGCATTAAAAGGATGAACAAAATGAATAATAAAGAACAACGTTTCTTTAGTGTATTCACACCTTCGCCTCATTTCTTTTATTAATGAACGTACTACAAAGTGGGCGCTCTAAAACCGTGAGCAACCTCACGATTTTAGAGCTGGACTTCCATTTAAACTGATCTTTTTTTACGGACGAAGTAAATGGCTATACCTGCGATGATGAAAACTAGACCAATGATCAGCAAATTAAACATATTGGTCGCTGTGTTTGGCAATTTTTTGGCGCCGTTGGAAGCTTTTTTCTTTCCATATTCTTGGTTCTGTTTGGCATTTGCATGATCACCAGAAGGACGCTCTCGTTTTTTATCTTTATTTTCATCTTCGGCCGTTTTAATTGCGGGTGAACCAACAATGCCCTCATTTTCCGGATCTTGTGCTTGATTCTCCTTTTCTAGTTCGGTTAATTTTTCCTCGAGCGCTTCAAGCTTACTCATATTTGAAACATACTGCCTTTGCTCTGCCGTTAAGTAATCATATGCTTCTCGGGCGGCGGCTACTGCTTCCTTATGCGCGACAGTCAATTTGTCCAGATCAGGAAGTTCTTGGATCATATTTTCAACGATTTCAGCTGCTTCCTTGTTTTTGGCTTCTTGTTCCAAAATGATTATTTTAGATTCCAATGCAGATAATTGCGCTACATTTGAAACTAATTTTTTCTGCGTTTCTGTAAGACGATTATAAGCTTGCCGCACTGTTATGACCGATTCTTTATCCGATAAATTGATATCGGCTTCTTTCGGAAGCCTATGAATCATGTCCTCCACCTTTTTAGCAGCTTCTTTATCTGCTAATTCGGCCGCTATTTGTAATTCTTTGAGTTTCGCCTCTAGTGCAACGAGCTTATTGGTATTAGCCACTAATGTTTGTTGGACCTGCGTTAATTGATCATATGCCTTGCGCGCTTCCGCGACCAGTGCTTTCTGGTTTAGTGATAGTTGCGACACTTCAGGGAGCATGTCAATCATCGTTTCCACTTTTTTGGCCGCTTGTTTGTCCAGTTCTTCCTGTTCCAATTGACTTAATTTCGTTTCAAGTGATGTGAGTTTTTCAATATTCGGCACTAACTTTTGCTGGGCCTCTGTTAAGCCATCATAGGCTTGTCTTACTTTGGCAACAGACGCTTTATCATCTAGATGGATTTCCGATTCATTTGGAAGCCCGGCGATCATCTGTTCAACGATATCGGCAGCGGCCTTATCCGCCTCGATTTGTTCCAATTCGAACATTTTTGCTTCAGTTTCGTCGAGTTTTGCTTTATTGGCCACTAAATCTTGCTGTGATGCTGTTAAACGATAAAACGCTGTTCTCGCATTTTCAACGATTGTTTTATGGTCTAATGTCAATTCTTCGACTTCAGGCAATTCAGCAATGATTTGTTCGACAGCTTGTGCCGCTTCTTTATCTGCTACTTCTTGCAATACTTTCAGCTTTGCCTCTGTCTCAACAAGCTTTTCTACATTGGCGACAAGACTTTGTTGTACTTCTGTTAAACTGTCATAAGCCAAACGGGCATTTTCTACTAACGCTTTATCTTCTAGCTTTAGATTCGCCGCTTCTGGCAGCTGTTGGATCATTTCCTCCACTTTTTTAGCGGCTTCTTTATTGACTAAATCTTGTTCTAACTCTAATAATTTCGCTTCTAACGCTTCAAGCTTTTGTATATTGGCAACGAATGTTTGCTGCGGTGGAGTCAAGTTGTTATAGGCCGCTCGCGCCCCTTCAATGGCCTCTTTATCATGAAGGGTTACATTCTCGATATCAGGCAAAGCCGCAATCATCTCTTCTACTTCCTTTGCTGCTTCTTCATTTGCGCCTGACTCATCCACCCATTTTGCATAAAACGTTTTATCTCCATAGCTTCCGCTCGCGATAGCTGTTACTCGTTCGCCTTCAAAGCTTGGATTGTCATACCAGCCTTCAAATAGATAGCCTTCATGTTCCATTTGCCCGGCTGCCGGAAGTGGAATTTCCGCGTCGTCTATCGTATATGTTTTCGGTATGTCATCCCCAATTAAAGTCCCGCCATTTGTTTCATAATGGATGTTATATTCAATGTTGTCATACTGTGCATACAATGTAATATCGTGTTCCGGCATGACGAGCTTTTCACCGGGTAGATAATCCGTGCCGCTTCCGTCTTGTTTGGAATTCCAAGCTTTGAACTTTTTCCCCTGGATGTTTTTACCTTCGGGAATTTGCACTAACGCATAAGGTGAAACCTTGTTTGTTTGTACTTCACCATTAGAATGGAAGTTGGCATCATGTTTTTTAGCAGCCATGTTTTTGTATTCGCCGTTTTTCATATCGGTCATATCATATAAGGCATTCATTCCTTTTTTAAACCGATCATAGGCAATCAGTCCATAAAGCGATTGTTCGGTCGCCATGGCATTTACTCTATGTCCCGAACCACCGCCGCCGTCATTTCCTGTCGTGACATGCTTAAAACCGCCTATTTCTGGCGAAGAACCACTGCCATCATCCCAAAAAGTGAGGAGTGCATCGATCATATTATTCGTCCAAACGCCGTCTTGAACAGCGCCTTTTTGAATAAAGCTTACATGTTTGCCAATCCGCTTAAGCTCCACCTTTTCTTGTAATGGATCGATGCCGAGAGCGGTTAGCGCAACGATAACTTGGACAGTACTTTCCGCATTCACATTTCCAAAAGCGGCGTATGCTCCGTTCTCCTGTTGCAGAACAGACAACATATAAATTCCTCTTTCCACGGCTGCCGCAAACTCTTCATATGACGCCTCCGCCCCGCTCGCAGCATAGCGCTTTTCATCACCATAGTACGGAGCTAACGCTTGCAGCGCCATCCCTGTAATATCCGGGTCTGGGTTGCCAAATAAAGACCAGCCTCCCACCGTTCCGTCAGCTTGCGTAATCTCTTTACTTAAAATGTAATCAATCATTTTTCCGAAAGTATTTACGTCCGGATTTGTGGAATCAGGATAAAATTCATATCCTCCCGTATTCATCGCGATAATTTCCCAAATCGGCCCATTAATTCCTTGCCTATAAGAAAAACGATATGAGCTGGATAATTTTTCAATAAAGTCGTAGCCTGCTACATCTGTAATATCGTAGCCTAATGCTGTAAGCGCCAGAATGAGACGCGACCATTCAGTAGATTTAGCCCGATGAAGGTTTCCTTTTTTATCCGCCACATATTGTTCGATCCGGCCAAGATAATCTTCAAAATAGGTATCTGGCACATGGTTCATGTAATCGTGACCCGCATACATGCCTCGCAATAAACCCATGACAGCCCATTCTCCACCAACCGATCCCATACTTGGCTTTTCTAGCGTTTCAAGTATGTACCTGGAGGAAGCATTCATATAAAAACCGATTTCCGGTTCCTTATCTTCCCAGAAGCGAATGTCCAACTCTTGATAACCTGTTCTCGGATCGTAAGCCTTCCCAAAAGCAACTTGCGGCACAATGCTTAACATCAATAGAAAAGTCAGTAAAACCGCAGATAACCGTAACGAACGCTTCTTAATAACCCCCACTTTTTTCCCCCCACATTTGTCTGTAGAGCTTGTTCTTGTCCGAGTATGTAAAATGACGCTCGAGAAAAATCTTTCCCTCCTCCAACTTCGGAAAAACGAAAAAGCCTTGGACTTCCAGAGAAGCCCAAGGCGATTAGGTATTTTGCAAATCTATAAACATAATAGATGGTTGTCTCCATCTATATTGATGACATAGTGACTCATACTTCACCTTTCTCCGGAAGGCTACATATATACGCGTTAGGCAGTTCTCCTGACTTTTGGATCATCGCTTCCTTCCGCCTTCCCGGGGTATTCCCCAGTGGCATAATGGAAAGTCGCTCCTCAATTACAGTGGCCGGACCGTTCAGGACTTTCACCTGATTCCCTTTTAATCTTTTACAAATAAAAAGAACCTAATTCGTTTTTCCATTATTCAGTTGTAATTTGGAGTACAAGCTCTCAATTTGAAATGTTACAGAATTCTAAAAAAAATGTCAACTTTCCAAAGCAAGAATTGGTGGTTTCTTTATGTAATTGCTTCCAAACAAACCTTTAAAAAACGATTAAAACCTGTAAAAGTTGTGAATAAAATAAAAAACAAAATCTTCATGTCTTTTCCTGATGTGCCTAACATCATATGAATCAATGTTTTTTTCCAAAAATAATAGCTGTTTTCTAAAAGGAATTTACAAATATTGTCCTGTATATGATTTTTTATTTTTCACAATCGAACCCGGTGTTCCTTTGACAATGATTTGATCGCCCTTTTCTCCTCCTTCAGGGCCTAAATCCACAATAAAGTCGATCTTCTCTATTTGCTAATCATCCAAACTGTTCAATCATCCGTTTACTTGCTCGAAATCGTCCGGGATATATTGGGAAAAATAAACCGGCAAAGTCTTGCCGAAGCCAGGCAAGTAACAATGGATTCACTGGCATATATGGATTATCAAATTGCACAACAGCTTTTCGGTTCACATTATTTATACAAGTTAATAAAATTACTAAAACAAAAAGTTTATTTTAGAAGTATGCGATAAAGAGGAAGTTGTACATAAAGTGAAACTTCATTCAGTAGGGCTTCTACTGAATGTTAGTTGAACCAATCGGGCATTTAGGAGCCGTTTTCTCACACTTAAACCTTTTATATTCACTCAAGATGTTGATGTGGGAGTATTACGGCACCTTACATGCCGGATAAAGTGAAATTTCATTCAGCAGGCGTTTTCTTCCATCTTCTACTGAATGTTCGTTGACGAAACGGGCCATTAGGGGCCGTTTTCTCCCACTTAGACCTTTGGTATCAACTCTGGTCTTAAAGTAGTGTATATGGCATCTTACATGCGGGATAAAGCACATGGTCTTAACATAAAGGTTGTTACTATGAAAAAACAGGTTTCGTTTTTCACTAACGGGGTCCATTTTTTATTGAACAAGAAAGCCATTATACATGATACAATCAACATGAGTTTCTAAATCTTGGTGGGGGGATCGGGTGTGAAGTCAATAACGGTTTATCACTACGATGCGTTTAGTAAAGAACCTAATAAGGGAAATCCAGCGGGAGTCGTTTTAAGCGGAGATCAGCTGACAGATGCCGAAATGCAAGAGATTGCTTTTAAAGTAGGATTTAATGAGACGGCATTTCCAGTTGCATCCGAAGCCGCAGACCTGAAAATACGATTTTTTACACCGGGTCATGAAATGAATTTATGTGGCCACGCTACAATGGCAACTGTTTATGCGCTCCAAACAAAAGGATTATTGGGCGATAAGACCGATTTTACCATTGAAACAAGGGCTGGGATTTTACCGATCACGATTAAATCAACAGCCGAAAACGACATATGGATCACCATGAAACAAGCTTCTCCAACATTTAAAGAGTTTACAGGTTCCATAGCGGATTTGGCTGGCTCCCTTGGGTTAAATAAATCTGATATCCATGATCAGTTACCTATTTTATATGGAAGTACCGGTACTTGGACATTATTAATCCCTATAAAGAAATTGGGCGCTTTTAAGAAAATGAAACCCAATAACAAAACGTTCCCTTCTATTTTAAAGGAGATGCCAAAAGCTTCTGTCCATCCATTCTGTTTGGAAACGCATGATTCACACGCCGATATGCATGCCCGGCATTTCTCTTCACCATATTCCGGTACGATTGAAGACCCGGTAACGGGTACTGCTTCAGGGGTAATGGGCGCTTATTATGCGAAATACATCCATACTCATTTTAAAGATTCTCTGAACCTTGTTGTGGAGCAGGGTCATGAAATCGGAAAAAACGGCCGGGTTATCGTGCGAGTTTCAAAAAACAGTGACTGTCTCGATGTTGAAATCACCGGAAATGCCGTTTATGTGAAAGATTTCGAAGTTTTGCTGGATCATGATGAGATTGTGAAAAATAATACTTAAGCAACCCTGTTTCATGGCAAATACATACTACTAAAAGTACAAGTAAACTAGAAGAAACTGTTCTCATAAAGTGAAACTTCATTCAGTAGGGCTTCTACTGAATGTTAGTTGTAGGGATTCTACTGAATGTTAGTTGAACCAATCGGGCATGTAGGTGCCGTTTTCTCTTGTATTCACTCAAGATGTTGATGTGGGAGTATTACGGCACCTTACATGCGGGATAAAACAATCCTGCAACGATATTAATCGCATCGGGCACGTGAAAGCCGCTTTTATCCGCAAGATAATGCGACTGCTTTATGTTTACTCTGTTGTTTGCACCTTTGATAAAATTGTTTGTTGAAAATTTTATCACTCTTGAGTTATTAAGGCCCTGCGTAAGGCGGGTTTCGTAGATGTTCTGCAAAATCTTTTTTATAAGGACATTGCCCTTGGAGAAACCTTTCAGCCGCTTCTTCAACATTGTATTCGGTGATTTTAAAGTGGAATTCGTTATCAATCAGTAACCAACAAGCTCCATTTGCCCGGCTTTGTAAGCCCACACTTCCAGCATTGATGATTCTTTTATTTTCAATAATCCGGTCAAATTGTATATGCGTATGCCCGTAAACAATGATGTTTTCTTTCGTATCCTGTATCATCTGTAATATTGCTTCCAGGAGTATCCACTCTAATCGCTTCTTCATCACTACGCGGGGAACCATGAACAAATAATACCTCCCCTACCCCATCAATTGATAAACTATGATGTTTTGGCATGTTTTTAAGGAATGACATTTGCGAATCACTCAACTGCCCGGCACACCATTGATTTAATTCCGCTATAAAATGTTGTGGCTCTTTTTCCGCCCCATCACCGGAAGCAACTTCCCGATCCGAGTTTCCCATTATGAATACGAACTCGTCTTTATACCTCATGAGCGTATTCATCACTTCTCTTGGTTGTGGGCCCCAAACCAAATCTCCACCCACGACAATTTTTTGAACGTTGTTCCTCTTGATTTCGGTTAAAACAGCTTCCAATGCAAAATGGTTCCCATGAATATCGTAAATGGCTGCTACACGCATCAAACCCCTCCTTAACATATTCTTTTGCTGACTCCATCCAACCTTCCTTCTTTTCATTTGCCATACATGCATATTTTTTCAACATTCCCTAAATCACTCTAAAAAATTTACAATTTTTGAGGATTTTATTGGACGTTTTTTCAAGTTTTAGATTTATAATAGACTTATAAAATATAGCTTGGGATGTGAAAAGATGAAGTTCTTTCTATTCTTGTTTCAATATATAACAAATCCCCGGTCGGTCGGGGCCATCCTGCCGAGTTCACAGTTCCTTGGCGACAAAATGTTGGAAACGGTTGATTTTCAGAAAAGTGAGTACATTGTGGAATTCGGGCCAGGAACAGGCATATTTACTGAAAAATTGCTTAAAAAAAGGAAGCCAAGCACGATCATTTTACTAGTCGAACACAACAAAACGTTCTATTCCGTACTGAAGGAAAAGTTCAAAGAGGAACAGAATCTGTTTATTATCAATGGCTCCGCAGAAGATATTGAACAATACGCAAAGGAATATGACCTTCCATACGCAGACTATGTCATTTCCGGACTTCCATTTGCCAGCTTGCCGAAAGAAGTTTCCACCCGGATTTTACAACATACTTCCAACATATTAAAGGAGAATGGAAGGTTCATCACATTCCAATATACCGGCTTTAAAAAAGGACTCATCCAACAATTTTTCCAGATAAGTGAAGTAAAAAAAGAAATGAGAAATATGCCGCCGGCTTATGTGTTTAGCTGCAAGCCGTATGATACAAGTATAGCGGAAGACCGTCACAATGATTAACAAAGATAACTAAAAGCCTGCGCAAAATCTTCCTTTCTCTGTAGGAATTGAGGAGGCATCCTGACAAATAATCACGAGTTCTTTCAATAAAAGGGTTAGCTTAGGCCAACGCCCGGATTTGCCATGGCCCGACTTTGTTCCAGCTTCTTGTATAAGCACATATAATACTTGTGACGACTTTTCTGCCAATCACATTCGTCCATAGCAAGTACATCATCACTTTACTGTATCATTTCGTTACTTGTGTTAACAAAAAAATGATTCTTTACCCCTGATAAATGTTTGACTTTTCTTTTATTTTTGAATAAACTTGTGGTAATACCACCAATGAAAATTGTTTGACCATTTATACTCATGATGGAGGAAAGAACGTGAGAAGAAGAGAACGCTCGTCAGACAAAATTGAACAAACATTGGTGAAAGCGATTTTATCGAGCCACTATCCTGTTGGGAGTACATTGCCTCCTGAGCGTGAACTGGCGAAAACATTTGAAGTCGGCCGACCAACTGTTCGAGAAGCGATTCAACGATTAGAAAAAGATGGATGGCTTACTTGTCGGAAAGGTCATTCGCCAATCATCAACGATTACTGGAGTAAAGGCAATTTAACAACACTCGTTCATCTTCTTCACCACCATGAGACGATCACGGAAGATTTTATCGTTTACTTGCTGGAATTAAGAATTTCACTCACACCGACATATATTCGGGATGCCGTCGCTGCAAGTCAGGCAAAAGTTGTGGCAGAACTCGCACATTTAGAACGACTTGAAAATGAAGCAGAAAGCTATGCCACATTTGATTGGCAATTGCAAAGAAGCCTTGCCGCCCTATCCCACAATCCAATCTATCTCCTCATTTTAAATAGCTTTCACACCTTTTATCATGAAATGGCGATCAACTACTTTGCAATCGAAGAACACAGGAACTTATCTTTTCAATTCTACAATGACTTATTGGCAATGGCGTTACTAGGAGATGCTGCGGAAGCGGAAATGGTGGCCAAAAATGCAATGGAGAAAAGTTTAACACTTTGGAAAACAAGAAAAAAGGTGGAGGAGTAAAAAATGAAACGGAAGTTCTTGAAAGAATATTTTTTCTACCCAGACATTTTTGTCATGACGGTTCTTTGGATCATCAGTGTTGGATTCATGATGCCTCATGTCGGTTCATTGTGGACGTGGCTTGCATTTGTGTTAGGAATGATTGCTTATACACTTGTTGAATATATGACACATCGCTTTCTCTTTCATATGAACCCGCCGAAAAATCCTTTTTTACTACATTTATTAAAGCGCTTACATTATGATCACCATGTAAACCCCAATGAATTACATTTATTGTTTTTACCATTATGGTATACACTGCCCAACTTGCTTATTGCGGGTATAATCGCATATCTTGTCACTTCCAGTCTCGCACTAACAAATTCATTTTTAGCCGGAGTCGTTTTGTTCCTTCTCTTTTACGAATGGAAACATTATATCGCCCATCGTCCCATCAAGCCCATTTCCCCTTGGGGACGATGGATGAAAAAAATGCATTTATGGCATCATTTTAAAAATGAAAACTATTGGTACGGGGTGACAAACCCTGTTTACGATTGGGCAATGGGCACTTTTAAAGAACAGCAAAACGTCAAACGAAGCGAATCTGTTCGAAACCTGGAACAGCGAAAAGCGAATCATGATTGAATAGGAGTGAATCGAATCCATTGCAGTCACACTTCGCATTCATCCTATCAATTCGCTAAGCTATGAATCTACAGCACCTTATTTTAAATAATGTGATATTTTTATTTGGCATTTCTTCAAATCAACGCCCCTTTCCATTTTTTCAGTGAAAGGGGTTCCTTCACTTCGGAAAAATACGATTTGTTAATCTATCTATTAAAATACTTCTGATACACATGACACATTGTCAATTCTTAAATGGTCTTAGGGCAAAAAAAATCACAAAATATTTGACAAAAATGTGAACAAGTTGAATAATACATTGTAGAGGGGAGATGTAGAAAATGGAATCTGCATATAAAATACTAAATGCCGTAAAGTATATTGGCAGTACCATCCTTTTACTCGGAATGGGCATTTTCTTGTACGGCTTTTTTGTAAGCGATACCAGCGCGATGATCGGCATAGGCATCGGCACAGTCATGGGAGCTATTTTTATCTTTCTAATAGGTGTATTTTTTGTGGCAACTGAAGAAATGGAGAGCAAAACAGATAAAGGTGTCAGGCTTTCTCCTAAACAAAAGGAGCGCCCGGTGGACACTCCTTTTGAAACGGGATTTACATATCCCAGATCAATATTAACAATGTACCGAAGATCGTGACTAAAGCGATGGCAAAGGCATAATAGATGTTCG
Source organism: Siminovitchia sp. FSL W7-1587 (assembly GCF_037963795.1). Lineage (NCBI taxonomy): Bacteria > Bacillati > Bacillota > Bacilli > Caryophanales > Bacillaceae > Siminovitchia > Siminovitchia sp. FSL W7-1587. The sequence goes on along the minus strand of NZ_CP150169.1, from coordinate 4,075,951 downwards.
TAAGAATCGATCCTTTGTCTTTCGTTTCACCAGCATGCATAAATACAATGAGCTGGACAGCGGCTTGCACGAATGCCGTCACTAATAAGATCGTCATTCCAGCCGCAAACGAAAGGTCAAAGAAGTAAACAGTAAGCGCAATGGCTGTGAGCACCAATGAAAATACAAATCCTGCAACTTGTTTGCGCGGGAATAATTCGCTCATGTTACATCATTCCTTTCAAGTAGACAAAGCTGAAAATAAAAATCCACACGACATCCAGAAAATGCCAGTAAAGAGAAAAGATGAACGCTTTATTGGCTGTTTTTGGTGTAAGTCCTTGTTTCTTTACTTGCAGAATGATGAATAGTCCCCAGAATAAACCAAGTGTTACGTGGGCGCCATGTGTTCCTAAAGTTGTTAATAGGATGGCCGTGAACGCACTTGTTTGTAATCCCGCTCCAACATCGACGTAATGGACGAATTCATAAATTTCAACGCCTAAGAAAGTGAGACCGAGAAGCAACGTGACCGCAAAGAAGGCCAGCATTGCTTTTTTATTGCCAATACGCATCGCATGAACGCCAAGACCAATGGTAAAACTGCTCGTCAAAAGCACGAGTGTTTCAATGAGCACCGGCGTTATTTCAAATATCTCCGCGCCGGCAGGCCCATTTCCTGTCCGGTCGACTAATGTGAAATAAGAGGCGAAAAGTGTTGCAAAAAGCATGATTTCGGCCCCGATAAAAATCCAGAACCCTAGTATATTCAGTTGATTTTGATCTGTGCTATATTCAAGCGGCAGCGAGTGATCTACATTCATCAGCTAGCACCTCGCAACTTTTTTTCAGTTTCTTCCACTTCTTCAACAGAAATGTAATAACCGTCGTCTTTCTCGAATGAACGGTAAGCCATACAAGCCAAAATCCCGATGGTTGTAATAATAGCCGGAATCCACATGCTGAACACCAAGGAGAATCCCCATAAGAAGAATATGCAACTCATGATAAACGGGCCTCCGGTGTTATTTGGCATATGAATTTTTTCAATTTTATCTTTAAATAGCTTTCGGTCTTTTTTCTTATGATCCCAAAACGCCTCAACGGAATGAACTTGCGGTATCGTCGCAAAATTATACGCCGGGACCGGACTGTGTGTTGCCCATTCAAGGGTGCGCGCATCCCAAGGATCGGAGCTAATATCTCTTGAAGCATAGCGCGTGCTGTAATAAACATTGTACACAATCAAAGCAAAACCAATTGCGAGCCCAATCGCACCGATGAATGAGATCAGATTAAGCGGCCCAAATCCGGTTGCTTCCGAATAAGTGTACATCCTTCGTGCCTGCCCATCCAAACCGGTGAAGAACATCGGGAAAAAGGTGACATTAAAACTGATGGCGATAAACCAGAACGCCCATTTTCCGATTCTTTCATTCAACATAAAACCAAACATTTTGGGCCACCAGTAAGTGAGGCCGGCCAGCATCGCGAATACAACACCAGGAATAATCGTATAGTGAAAGTGTGCGACTAAAAACATCGTATTATGGTATTGATAGTCGGCACTCGCCATCCCAAGCATAACTCCTGTAACCCCGCCGATCGTAAAGATCGGAATGAAACCTACTGCATAAAGCATGGGAACAGTAAATTCAATCTTCCCTTTCCACATTGTCAAAATCCAGTTGAAAATCTTGATTCCGGTCGGAATCGCGATCGCCATTGTGGTAATGGAGAAAATACTATTCGTAAGCGGGCCTTGCCCCATCGTAAAGAAGTGGTGCGTCCACACTAAGAATGAGAAAAACGAAATGATCACGATCGAACCAACCATTGACTTATAACCGTAGAGGTTACGCCGGGCAAATGTAGAAATAACCTCACTATATACACCAAATGCCGGTAAAATTAAAATATATACTTCCGGATGCCCCCAAACCCAGAACAGGTTTGCCCAAAGCATATCCATCCCGCCATTTGTCGTTGTAAAGAAATTTGAACCAAACAGCCGATCCATTGTTCCGAATAGAAGCGCAATAGTCAATACTGGGAAAGCAAAAACGACAATGACGTTCGTAATGAAAGCGGTCCATGTAAACATTGGCATTTTCATGAGCGTCATGCCAGGTGCTCTCATTTTTAAGATCGTCACAATAAAGTTAATCCCAGAGATTAATGTGCCGATCCCGGCAATTTGAATCGCCAGCATATAATAGTTTGTGCCGACTGATTGACTGAAATCATTACCTGCGAGCGGAAAATAAGATGTCCAACCCGAATCAGGAGAACCACCAACAACAAAAGAAATATTAAACAGCATCGCGCCCATGAAGTATAGCCAAAAGCTCAAAGCATTTAAGCGCGGGAACGCGACGTCACGCGCGCCTATTTGCAGTGGAACAACGAAGTTCATCAGGGCATATATAAATGGCATCGCCATAAAGATAATCATCACTACCCCATGAGTGGTGAAAATTTCATTATAATGCTGCGCATCCAACAATGTATTTTCAGGTGCGGACGTTTGTGCCCGCATCATAATCGCATCTACGCCTCCGCGAAACATCATCAGCAAAGCGGAGATTAAATACATAATGCCAATCCGTTTATGGTCAACGGTTGTCAACCATTCCCGCCATAAATAACCCCATTTCTTAAAATAGGTTAAACCAGCGACGATTGCGATAACTGTTAACCCGATGGCTACCATCGATGCATAAATGGCTGGACTTGGATGAGGAATGGCAAAACGTTCAAGATAATCCATCCTTTAGGACTCCTTCCTGGTAAGTTATCAGCCTTGGAAACAACCAATCATTCATGTTGAAGCTACTATTGATGCTTGCTCGTTTTATCATGTTCTTCATTGGCTCCATGATGATGTCCACTATGTTCTCCCTCCGGAGGAGGCAAAAATCCCAGGTGTGTGCCACTGAATGTTAATTGTCCTAAATGGCCCGGTTCTAACAACTGGTCAAATTTTTCTTCCGTAAGAGGTTCAGCCGTTGCTTTCACTTCTTGAACCCAATCGTCAAACTCTTTTTCCGGCATTGCTTTTACGAGAAACGTATTTTCAGCAAATCCTTTGCCGCTAAAGTTTGCATTCCTTCCCATATACTCACCGGGCTCATCAGCAGCCAAATGTAATGTGGTTACCATGTCAGCCATTGCATACTTTTGTCCGCCAAGCTGCGGAATCCAAAAACTTGTAATGGGGCCATATGAATACAATTTAAACTCCAATCGACGGTCTGTCGGGATGTACAAATAGTTAACCGTTTCGATATCTTCTTCCGGATAACTAAAATGCCATTTCCAATTAGAAGACGAAGCGTAAACAACCAAAGGTTCTTGTTCTTCATACTTTTTCGGTGGTGCCTCAACTGCGTATGTGGACTTCACCGTAATAACTGAAAGGAAAATAATGATTATAACCGGAATTCCAACGATAATGGATTCCACCACCGGATTTCCTTCAATATGCGGAGGTTCATAATTCTCATCCTGTTTTGAAGCCCGGTATTTTACAATCATTATGATCAAAAGGACGAAAACGGCTATCACAATGATGGCCATCATCGCAATCGATATCCAAATGACGTTTGCTGTCGTTTCTGCTTGAGGACCTTTCGGATCCAATACCATTACTGGTTCGCAACCCGCCAACACTGCTAGAATCGCGATGGCCACACATAAAAAAGCCCATTTCATTTTCATGCAGGAAACTCCTTTCTTTCGATTAAAAAGGGTGATTGTAAATAACAATCGTTTTTTGTATTTAATTTACAAATATCTTATTATCATGATCGTTTAAAAACAATCGATTGTGACATATGTCACAAAATGTCCTTGAATCAAAAAAGAGATCAGTAACAAAATGTTCAAAGAAACGGAAGAAGCAGGAAAAAAGAAGATTTAAATGAGTAGCGTTTTTTTTAAATCTATAGTATTTTTGAAGTTTGGGGGGTAAATAAAACTGGCCATCATACTGTACGTAAACGCGGAAACATAAAAGATTCGAAGGAGTAAATACGATTTCTTCCCAGTATATATGACAAAAAATAATTTGACTTAGAACATAAAAAGAGCAACCACCCTTTTAATCTTTCACTGCGGATGATTGCTTCTAATATTTGTCTTTTCTATCGTTTTTCTTGTCCTTCCATCTTTTCAATATTTGGCAAAGTCCCTTATTTCAATTTCGAATTCCACAACGATATTTCTCTACACGTTCAAGTAAACTTCCCTCTCCCACATGGCCAAATTCCTTGAAATGAAGAGCCAGGTGTTGAGAGACTAGTAAGATATTCTTTTTCCCCACCAAGAAGTTTTCTCTGAAAATTGACATTATGGATGGGTATCATCACTCATATTGTCTCCACAGTTTTCAATCCCAAAATGCATATCACTCCATGACGGAACCTCACAGCTTCAATTCAAAAATCTTGCGGGGTCTTCCCCGGTTTCCGGGCTGCTCTTCCCCTTTCACTGATGCCAACTTGGCTTTTTGGAGCTCTGATAATACCCTTCTTGCATTTCTTTCAGAATATCCGAGCCATTCCGAAATATCCTTGGCCGTAACTAAGTTCGTTTGATGTATTTTACTTAAGGAGGCCAATTTGGAAAGAGTGGTTGAACTTAAGCTTATTTTTGTCTCCTTATTTTTTGCTACATGCCGATGGGAAAATGGAAGAGGCGTATCGTCTTTGTTCCAAATGACCACATCCTTATTTTCATTAACGGTCGCAATTGAAGAGGTCGTTTTTTCTTTAAGATGTTTTAAAGCAAGCCGGGTATTCGTATCAGCCTGTAAGTTCGTCAATCCGTAGCCAATGCCAATATGAACATCCAATTGACTTTGGGCTTTAATTTGAGGCAAGAGCGATTGCAATGGATGATTCTTTTGAAATAATTCTAATTGACCTTTTGTCGTATATACAAAAAACAGACCATCACCTATTTTCACATATGAACCTTGTACGCTTTGGGTAAAATCCAACAGGATGTTCTCTAATGCCAACTCTTTTCTTTTGTCATCGAATGAAGCCTGATCGGTCAGAGATGAGGTTTCCGCTTCAATAATCTTAATACTCATTACCGCAAACAGCGCCTTTTTATAAATCGCGGACTGTGCTCTTTCTTTTAAAAAATGCAACACTTGCTCGATAATTAATTCCGAAGGAGTCACCCTGTAACAGGGAACTTCTTCCGCTTTTAACATTTCATATACATCCTGTAAACAAGTTAAAGCCGCTTCTATCTCTCCCTTTCGGTACAGCTCCAGATGTTCCGCCATTATCTCTTCAGAAGGGTAATATTTATCATACTTGATCGGAAGGAGTGTTAAATTGTCCAGATCATATTTATAGTGGATGTCTGTAATTTCTTGAGGTTGGATAGTATCAAGACTGTATTTTTTTACGTTTTTTTCACTAACCGCCTTTAGCAGTGTACCCAGGAGGCTAGGACCGTAAATCGGAGGATAAATGGCTTGATCTTCATTTAAAAGGTTGTTTTCAAGAGCAAAATAATACGGTACACGGCCCGAAAAAAGCCACTGGCTGATCATGCCTTCATTTTTTTGAATGATATCATGTACTTCAACCCGGTTTTTATAGGGAAATAGTTTGACATTGATATTGGACATATTCTTTGCTATGTTTCCGATTAAATGTACAGAATCCGTAGGACCCACAACACCAATCCATACTTTCATTTTGAAATAACTCCTTCAATCCTCTATTCCCTGCCTTCCGCCATCTATTTTTTTGCAATAATAGCGGTAGTATTCAGATACGATGTAACAGCCATGATAAAATGGATATTATTTTTCAGAACGGCTGATGCCAGTTTTCCGGGGAATGAACGAAAAACCGGCTTTTTACCGGCATTTCATGTAGCTGCAAGATTCACCTCGGTCAAAAGCCGAAAAATAACTCTTTCATTTTTTCGAGCGAAGCATTCAGATTCATTGTTCACGGTAATCACTAACATGAAACCGCTTTTCTAGTTGATCCTTTATCCTAGTATAAACCTTTTCCTATAACGAGTCACCACCATCCAAGGCCCTTTTGCCGATATAAAAAAATCACTCGAGCTTATTTGTCATATTTTTATTGTGCATTTGGTTTTCTTCCCCGGGTATAGTAGATTCATTTTCTCGTTACAGGGAATCAATTACATTTTCCAACCATGCATTTTCACGCCTCCTACGACTTCCAGCCAGTTAAGTGTGATCGCAAAAAGTGAAGAACTTCTTGATAATATATAGTCAGGTTTTTACGGTGATAAAATTCATGACCTTCATTTTCAAAAAAAAGAGAATGGATATTTTTCTTATCTTTTAAGCGCTCCAGCATGTTGATCGATTCGTTTATTGATACCCGAATATCATTTTTCCCATGAAAAATATAAAGTGGCTTGTTGAGCTTTTCAGCATTGGTTAATGGGGCTATTGAATGAAAGAAAGCTTTCAGCTCATCTGCGCCTCCATACTCCGCTTCCCGCATTTTCCGGCGCCAATGGGCGGTATGCTGAAAAAATTGATTTAAGTCCGACATTCCAACTACATCGATGCCTGCCGCACATAGCTCGGGATACTGAGTAAGGATGGAAAGCACCATGTATCCGCCGTAACTTTCTCCCATAATAGCGATTCTATCCTGATCTATTTCAGGATTCGATTTTAAATGCTGTATAAGTGCTGCAACATCTTTCATTGCATCCGTTCGACGTTGTTTGTCGTCCAAATGGATAAACGATTTTCCATACCCATTACTTCCACGAATATTAGGTACAATCACATCAAAACCGAATTGGACAAACGATTGAAATAGCGGTGAAAACTCAGCCACTGCCTGAAATTCTGGCCCTCCATGAATAAAAACAATAGCCGGGCGCTTTATTTTTCCATGAGACTTTGAATAATGAAAATAAGGTATTTCTAACTGATCAAAACTTTTAAAGGAGCGTTCAACCGGCCGAACAAGCAACCCCTTTAATGGTGCTGACTTCGTCATGTTCGTTTGTTGTGCCAGCTTTTCTTTCGGGGTTGAATAGCTCCAGATTTCACCAGGGTGTGTTGGGCCATCACAGACAAAAGCGAATTCATCATTATTTAACCATATTAGTGAACTGATCGTTCCATAAGGGATCGATTCAATCTGCTTTTTTGTCCCTTCACTCTCAGCAAAAAGGAAAAGCCTGGACACCCCATTTTCATTGGTCACAAAGGCCAGCTTTTCTCCATCAGGAGACCGCTTAAAATCAACTATATCCCATTCAGCCTGTACTAATAATTGCTTTTCGCCGCTCTTCAGCTGATATTTGTTCACACTGGTAAATTCTCCCTCCAAATCAACCGCAACATATAAATGATTTGTATGTTCATCAATGTCTGCGCCATAACAGCGGGCAGGTCTCGGAAGCAAATGTTGTTTCAGCTCGTTTGCTTGCAGGTCAAATACATGTAACTGATGGTGGATAAGAGTGTGTTCTTCCTTCAGTAGCAGTGTGTTATCGAACCATTTAACGGGCACCAGCTTAGAAGGGCTTGAGTAAATCTTCTCATTTCTTCCGGATGATGCATCATAGACCATGAGTTCAAACAATCCTTGTTCTTCATGGACCCTGGTGTAAACCAACTGCTTTCCATCTGGTGACCACGCACCAAAAAAGTGAAAATATTGATGATCTATCGCAATTGGTGTATACGTATTTACTTTCAAATCAAGCATTGTGATTTGATCCATTTCTTTTCCATCCACATCAAATAAAATCATCATTTTCTTTCCATCGGGCGAAAATACGAATTGATTCACCCTGCCATTTATCTCGGTTACTTGTCTTTTTTTCCCCGATGATTCATACCACACTTGAGGTGTTTCCGAAAGATCACAAATGAAGTAAAAGCCGTTATGGTATGCAATTGTTTTCTTTAAAACTTGTCCAATCTGTAAGATAGGTTCGATTGTTTTCAATTTGACTCCTCACCTTTTGAATGAAATATCTGTTAATTTAAAAATTGATTAACTCCCGGACCTATCGGCAAGCCCGCAATACTCCAGAGAATGAACATTACAATCCAAGAAAATAAAAATATAATTGAATAAGGCATCATGAGTGATAAAAGTGTCCCAAATCCTGCTTTGTGATCATATTGCTTCATAAATGTAAGAAGCATTGGTACGTACACATTCAATGGTGTAATGATATTCGTTGATGAGTCTCCAATTCTATAAGCCAATTGAATAAAAGCAGGATGGTAATCAACGATCGTAAGCATCGGAATAAAAATAGGAGCCATAATCAGCCACTTTTCAGATCCACCAAATATGAAAAGATTTAGAAAAGCGGTCAGAAGGATAAACCCAACAATAACAGGCAGGCCGGTTAAATGAAAATCTTGTAAAAGCTCTGCCCCATTTACTCCCAGCCATATACCCAAGTTTGACCAATTAAAATAGGCTATAAATTGCGCAGCAACAAATACAAGAACAATATATCCGGATATATCCATGATTGCTTCTGTCATCAACTTGGGCACATCCGCGCTTGTTTTTATTTTCTTGACTTTAATTCCGTAAGCTATAGACACCACAACAAAAAACAAAAAAATAAATGGTACGATTGAGCTTAAAAAAGGAGATGGAATCAGTCCCCCATCATCATTCCGCAACGGTGAATTTCCTGGTAAAATAAGACATAATACCAAACCAATATATATAAGTCCGCTTATGCCGGCTGCGAACAGTCCTTTCTTTTCGATGGCGGAAATGGAAAATTCATCTTGAGCCTTTGTCCCCTTAAATTCTCCCAGTCGCGGCTCAATTATTTTTTCAGTGACAAGCCCGCCTAAAAAAGTAAGAAGTACAACGGATGTCGCCATAAAAAAATAATTGTCTACAGATGTAACAACCAAAGTCTCATCTATACTTTTCGCTACTTCAGTTGAAATACCGGATAAAAGGGCATCCGTACCCGCCACGAAAATATTGGCGGTAAATCCTGCTCCCCCGCCGGCAAATCCCGCTGCCATTCCTGCAAGCGGATGTCTGCCAAGTGCATAAAATGCCATTCCTGCCAAAGGAGGGATAATCACAAATGCTGCATCAGAAGCCAAATTTCCTATTATTCCTGTAAAAACAACCGCATAAGGAACAACCCGCTTTGGCGCCCCTAAAATCATCCTTTTCATAAACGCATCTAAAAGTCCCGCCTTCTGAGCCATCCCAATTCCCAAAATCAATACTAAAACAACTCCAAGCGGATAAAAGCTTGTGAAGTTCGTAATCATATCACCAAAAATGAATTGTACCCCATCTTTTGAAAAGAAGCTTTTAATTTTCATAGTTTCTTGAGTTCCCGGATGAACCACCGAGACACCCAAAAAACTCGCCATTTCAGCAATGATCAATAACCCCACTATTAAATAGATAAAAATCATAAATGGATGAGGAAACTTATTTCCTACCTTTTCAACAAAATTTAAAAATTCCAACATAAATTTGTTTAAAGCGCTTACCATTTTCACATCCTCCTTTAATCCCCTTTTAGACAATTAATTATGGAATATTTTCAGTATCTATTCCATAATTATATTCATTATACCTATTTTTCAAAAATTGAAAAGAGGGAATTTCTTTTTTAATTAGAGACTTTTTGCAAATTGACAATTTGCTGTAAGTGAAATGGATACTGCGTAAGAGCGCATCGTATCATTCGTATAATGGCAAAACACCACTGATACTGGTAAAATCTAATTTGAATAATGCGCCATGTCCGCCAAAAGTAAAACGGTTGGACGGACGAATTCGAAAAGCATGACTAGAAATGCTTGACAAACTTTCCATGGCTCTTTCAGTGTGACTCTCAACTCCGCGTTTACATCCTGAAAAATATCATTGTGATCGGCCATCGCTTCACCACCTTCCGAAAACATGATAGACTAAAAAACAATCGGGCGTTTACTAGCTATTGACCTGCACGTTTCATCTCGATTCTTCATGGGACTTACTGCCAATGAACACCAGATAAAAAAATAAACTGAACCCCTATTGGATCCAGTTCAAATAAAAAAATATGAGATTGAAGAAAAACCAAAAGATTTACGATACATAAAGTCGGTACATAGAAGTTTCCTCATCCATCGATTTTGCGATCTCAAACGCTTCTAGCTGACTTTTTTTATTCTGTATGACCTCATACATAAATCTTAAAAGAAACATTAAATTGGCGTTGCCATCTATATAATCATCAGGTCCCATATAAGAACGACAACCACAATGAAGAAATGCTTTCGCAAGCGCTTCTGCTCCCAATGTACAGCCCGAAGCGATCACCTTCACATTTTTTAAGCTTGTATAACGCATCACATCGTGTTGATCAAAAAATTCTCCCCGAGGCTCACCAGGTTCATAGACTTCCTCACCAAGTTCAGGCAAACAAAACCTTTCTTCGTCCCCATGAAAATTCAAAATGAGATAATCAACCCTGTGATCCAGATCCTCACCGGACAACACATCCACCAGATCATTTGGCCGCCCTATCCAGTGTACAATAACCCTGGCTCCAAAAGATTCTAATGCTGTCCGAAGAGCAAATGATTCCAAATCACAATCTGGGCCTACAACTAAACTTACATATAACTCCGGTTTACTCATCTGCCGTCTCCCTTTTTACAGAATACAGCCCCTGACAAACGGATTCTATTTATCAAAACAATCAGATTCATCATCAGAGGGAATAAAGCCATTATACATGAACGTCCACTTTTTACCAATTATATCATTCGATCAAACATGAATTTTTTGTAGCGAATGATCGCCTGAATATATGCTTTTTTAAAAATGTACGAGATCAAAGTAGTTACAATGTCCATAGTTTAAATCCACTATTTCCAAATGACATTATTGTACTCTCCTTGACGTTTCCCTTTTATTAGACATTTACTTAAATCAAACCAACTTTTATTTTATCCACATGGAGCACGTCGAGCTGGAAAACAAATGATGCGTACAACATCAATAACATTCAATCATGGAGTGGCGCACACCAGAGCCATTTTAATCCACGCACTCATATAGGTGCGACAATAAGCGCCATGCGAAAACAAGTAGATGGTCACAAATTTCAATCCACGCACTCATATAGAGTGCGACATTAGTGGCGGAATTTCAAAAATCGGTCCAGCACGATTTCAATCCACGCACTCATATAGAGTGCGACGGCAGGGTTTTCGGAGATCCACTTCATTTTTTTTGCATTTCAATCCACGCACTCATATAGAGTGCGACTTTCCGTGGTTGAAAGGCCTGAAATTCCTTCTCCAATTTCAATCCACGCACTCAAGTAGAGTGCGACAGCGAAAATCTCCTAATAAAAGGGAAATCATTTCCTAAATCTAGTAGAATAAACTGTTTTTTGGGTGTTTCGCCTATCTTCTTTTCAATTTTATCATATATTTTCGTATTATACTGGGTTTTTTTGGTGCGGGTCCCCTAGGGATTTTATGTTCGCTTGGTGTCCGCATCAAAGCTTACACCCTACTCTATTAAACTGATGTTGCGCTTTTTTAATTAAAAAATTATTTCAAGTTTCCACTAAGAGCCCTAGAATCAAACGTTCAACCCTCTTTTTTCCCAGTATATTTCAACCAAGTACTCATCCAGACCTGAACCCAAGCCATTTCAATCCATGCACTCACATGGAGTGCGACCGCTACTGAAAGAAAAATGGAGATCGTAGAAGGTATTTCAATCCACGCACTCACATGGAGTGCGACGGCATTCAAGGGATGGATTTACTGGACATTGTTATTTCAATCCACGCACTCACATGAAGTGCGACAGCGGGTTCTTAACCCAAGCATACCATAAGGGCTGGCGAGCCTAAAAGTGCGAATCACCATTTTCGCGATTTTTCAAGACAACTTTTTCATAAAGATTGCCGCAACCCCGCGTTGTGACGCAGGTGCGAGTTCACCAGGGTTTTCATGTGAGCTTGGGGTCCGCACCCACGTTTAACCTTAATCCTTTTTTAATCGATCTTTAGGACCTTTAACCATTTATTTTTCTTATCTTCCTTTTCTAATTCTTCCTCTATCGTAGGCAACACCTTTGAAAAAGACTTTTTGTTTTTATTATTTTTATTGAACCATTGATGAGAGGCAGTTTCATTTGGTTTATTTTTTCTTTGATTTCCCCCGGTCACTCTCGGGTAAGAGATCTTGTCCTTAAGTGGATGTTCAAATCGTGCTATTTTTAACATATTATCCATCGATGTTGTATTATTGTTGATTGTGTATTTTTTGACCGGCGTATCCTGTAGATGCCATACTCCCGAATTCCGATCGATCTCACGTAACTTTAATTCATCTATTTTGATTCGAACACTGCCCAATCCAAGCGGCTTCCCTCGTCCGATTTTATGAGCGCAATCTGGATTATGAAAATCAAGCGCCCAACATAATCGAGAAAGCTCTTCTTCTGTAATTTGTTCAAAATAAACGGTAAACGTAAACTTATTCCCTGCTTTCAGTGGACGAATGCGTTGTTTCATCTCACTGAGATCCCCATCTGATAATTTGTTTGCAAGACTGTCATGAGAATGGTGCCAATAAAACTTCCGGCCTCTAATCTTTAGTTTGTTTGGCTGAAGTTCAAAGCGCTGGTCATTTTTCTCCGTATAATCATACGTCCAATATTTACCTTCCTTCCTCTCAACCTCCTTCGGTATATCGGTATAAAATTCTACTGTCCCTGGCTTTGGCTCGCCCATTTCAGGAAGTAGAACTGGCTTCATATAAGACTCAAAGTGCTCAACTTCTTTTTCAACTTTCGCATCACTAAAACGAACCCGGGAAGCTAATGACTTTCCTGATTTTTCCGATACTAAGCCAAATAGAGTACATGCTGGGCAAACTAAGTCGCGACTTACACAAGGCTGATAGTCCCCATTGACTTGTAAAAGAGTACCCACCTTTGTTTTGAATACTTCTTTGGAAAGAATGGCCGGTGACAAAAAGCCAGCCACTATTTGAGATGAATTTGCCAGTTTATATTCAGAGTAATAAACTGGAATCCTTCCTTCTCCTTGAAACTTCTGATTAATATAAGCTTCATAACCACGATGTTCTTTATCTTTCGGGTGACGCTTTATATTTAAATTCTTGTTTATTTTTTCATCATTATATTGATGTAAGAGCTGGTAGAAGGTTTTTATTTCTTCATTTGGGACGGGAAGTCTACTTTCTTCCTCTAAAGGAATAAAGACAGATTCATGGTGTTTCTTGTTGCCAAATGGTTCTCCAATATGTAGAACGCCTTTATGCCACCCCTCAGGCTTAGGCTCATGAACACACCAATCTTCAACAACAAAATACTTTATTTTATTTTTATACTTAGTTTTGGACTTTTTTATAAATAATGTATCTCCCTCACGAAGACCTTCTTCATAAAAATTAAAATATTTCCCATGTTGCTTTTGCCGATCCTTGTCATCAAAAGTTGTATTTAGCATCACTCGCTCGCACGGTTCTATCTCCCATTTATTCAACTTTTTATTATAGTGTAATAGCCCAGGTTTTTTCGGTCGCATCGAGCGCCGGTGTAGAGGCTCGTCTTTATTCACTTGAGACAGACAACCATTGAATGCAGCTTCAAATACGCCGCGAATGGTCCCGCGAATTTCCGACCCGGGTATAACGGGCGAATAAAATCCGTCCTTGCGGATACCTTCATGACTTAAATCCTCATAGGAATAAAAGTTATAGCTGACATGCTTGCTGTCCTTCTCTTCTTCCTTGTGAAGCGCGTGGTTACACGATGTATTTGGAATAAAAAGAGGCGTTAATGTTGTCAACGTACATGTTAAATAGCCTGTTAATGTCCTCTTTTTGGATTCGCTTTTCTCACCATATTTTCTTCTCTCACATTTCTCTTCCAAAGGAACAAAATTATACGGATTGACAAATCTTTCATTCGTTTCATTTTGTGCCATGTTATTCTTCCCCCTCTACAGGCCAATCGACAAAAGCAACAAGTCGCTCGTCACTAAAACGATAATGAAAAGGTTGTGGCGGCTCCAGACTCCATTCATAAAAGGTGATGTATTTCCTGAACCAAATTCCTTTTTCGCCATTTGGCTGAATTGGTTGAGGGATATACAGACGGGGGCCTCGTTCTTCTTCCAATAGGCTCCATCCCTTCGCCCCATCCAGTTTCTTTGCTTTGCCCCACAGTTTGTGTGGTTCATCTAAACAAGTCATTCGTTCCCCATCTTCTACATCATCTTGACGGATACGCCATCTAAACTCCTGCCCGATTCTCGTCGCTTTAAACTCCTGCTGATCATTAAAAATCCGCAGCTCTTGCAAATAATCTGCTGTTTGCAGAACTTCCGTCACCCGCTCCTGGCCTTTCCCAATGATCACCTGATCATTCTCATAAACTCCTAAACAGATCGCATCATCCAGTGCTGCATAGACACAACCATTTGGAATGGATTTCACTTTGATCAAGTCAAGTAATTTACTAGAAGGGACAGAGCCCACTTCTATTTTAGAGCGACGTTCCGTTACTGTCAGATTCATCAAGACTTTCTCGTTTCGTGGGCTCATCCTAACGTCCCCCTATTCTTTTCTTAACGGCTTGAACAGCCTCGCGAAAATAGAGTGATTCCTCTTCTAACTCTACACCATCAAATTGAATGGCTCCATTTTTCTTAAACACTCCGCGTCCTACCGCGGTTTCTCCTCCTACAGCAAGTAAGCCCTCCTGCAAGTCTTTCACGACCCACAGTAACATTCCGATAATGGCTTTTGATGAAAGCTCCTTTTCCCTACCTTCTCTCCACCGCAAAACCAGCTTGGTATGACCGCCCACAATCGGTTCAGATGAGTAAAGCGCTCCTTTAATGGTTCCGCCAGTGAATCGATCGATTGCATTGCGGGTAATAGGTAGTTTTCTGCTTTCTGTTATAACCGACTCTTCCACAAGGATACGCGATGCTTTTCCATCACCTTTTTTATCACTACTCGTACCAAATAATTCATCAACAATTTTTTCATGTTCATTACTTTCTGAAGGGAAGAACGACTTCAGTAACACGAGCAAGCGATGTCGTAAAGCTCCTGCCCAAGTGGTGCCCGGAATGACCGGCCATTCCCTCTCCATACCAGAATATAATTGCTTGTAATCTAAAAGTTGCTCTCCTACCCGATAGGAGCGGATCATGAACGTCTGATCAATCGCAAGCGGTATCGTTAAACAATGCTCTGCTGCTGCATCTGTTGCAGCTCGTGGAACTGGCAATTGACTTTTCTCTCGCTCCCACCTGCTTCCCTCGCTTAATTGATCCCAAGACCACTGAAGCCACTTTCGACTTTCCTCTGGATGGCGATGGTTGAAATGCTTGCATTCCACACGATCTACGGTTAATTTGCCAAAACCCCGATTGCTTTTGGCACCGATCGTTATCCTTCCATCGGCAAGCCCATCGATCATGCGATACAACCATTGTGCTTCTTTCTCTTTTTCTTTTTCCGTATCCGCTCGTACAATCCATTCCAACCTCATCGTATAAGAAGCTTCCCGATCAACCGCCTCCAGCTCGTATTTCGCCTGATCGATCGCTGTTTTATAGGAATCTAGCTTCACTCCATCACGTGTAACCAGTTTTGGAGCATGCAAAGTCATATCGTAGACGATGAGCCGGCTTTGCCAGATGCTGGTACCGAACAACTTTTTAAGCTCTCTATCTTCAAGATTCGGATATAACTGTTGCAATTGATGCAAAAAAGCACCGGCAAGCGAACTCCCAGGGACAAAGGGTTGTCCTTGCTGATCGCGTATCAGATCATGATCCGTCTTTTCATCCTGTCCTGAACCGATAAGTAACGGCGCAGCCAGTTTGCCATCAATTCGGATATATGTCCTTTCTACAATGGGATTAGCCATGTGCTTTCCTCACCTCCAATTTGCATGTATGAAAAAATGCTTCGATAAAAGATAACGATTGACCTTCGCAAGCATCAATCACTTTTTTAAATTTCTCTTTATTTTCCTGTTCCTCTAAAAACCGAATGGCTCTTTGCTTGGTCAGATGGAGATAAAGTTGATACAGCTTGGTTTGACCCATCTCCAACAGTTGAGATTCCTGCTTAATCAACTGTAATGCTTTATCTCTTCCTTCAATCGCCTGTTTCTTTTTCTCTCGTTCTTTGATTATTTTATTAGTTAACGCGACTACCTTTGCTAATTCAGCTGTCGTTGGATCAACTTGAGTTCGAGGTGAAGAGGGCGATTGCATCCACTCGACTTTCATCTTCTTTGTTTCTTGTAACGATGCCATCGGTATTGCTTTGAGCCGGCCACAGCCTTCTCCTGTACTCGCCCCCCATAAACGCGACTCTAATTCCTTGCCATTGACCGCACCGTCCATGACGGATACGATCAGTACCGTTCCCGCATCGAGAGCGGTTTGTTTCGGTTTTGGCATCCGCCATTTTCCGTTATATCCAGACAGAATCGTATGCTTAAGAAATTGTTTTTCTAATTTTAATTTCACCTGCAAGGTTTCTTGCACTTCCGATAGAAAAAGAGTCGGGTCTGGATCAGGACGACCCGCTTGATCAATTAACAACATGGGTGTTGTGAAACAAATAGCAAATGGCTTCGCTTTATCTATTAAGGGCTGTCCCTGCTCTATAAGCAAGGATGAGGCTTCGTTATCGGCTACCATTTCCATCGTTACGTTCCCGTACTCTGCCGTCCGTGAGCGGCCTAATCGCAACTTGCCGTTTCGTTTTTCGATACATGCCAGCAAAGCATCAATATCTTGCTTCTTTCCTCGCAAAGAACCAACAAAGGTTTGGCCTTGACGCAAAGCGGTATATTGGAAAAACTGCCCTCTTTTGCCGTATATCTTTTCGTCCTTTTCTTCTCCTGTAGGCTCTTCACCAAGCGGCCGTCCGATTCCGCGATTGTCTGGACGAGAGTAATGCATGCGCACTTCTTTTTCCGGTTCATGCAAAAGCAATGTATCGTCCTCTTGCAGAAGTGCCAATGCGCCAATGCTGCGTAAAACAATATCTTCCGCTTGTTTACTGTTTTTTTGCGGCTTTTCTTGTGAAAGGGCATAAGCCACATTTTTATTTTTCTCACGTTGCCAATGAGCAGGGCATGGGGCAAATCTTTTTCCGTTTATCTCCGGATACGCATAGCCAAATGCGACTCCGTCACGTAAAAAAATGCGTGAGAACGTTTCATCTTGATGCGCGTTCTCCCCTAGCTCGTGATCAGCTATGTACACCCCGGCAAAGGCTCCGAGTAGCGCGCTTCCCGGAATCCAATCAGCACAACTATGGTATAGTCCCTGACTTCCGGCAATCATCACCGGTTGATCTAACGTGATCCGAAACAATGCTTCTAGCTCATCATCGTCTTGGGTTGTTTTTGGCAAAGGTACGTTCCAAATAGATGGAGATGAATCCGCAGGACCGATTTGGCAAGCGACTTCTCCTAATCCTCTCGTACTTCCTAATCCGAGTCGTCGCAAACCTTGCACACACATTTCTAACAGCCGTTCACTTTCTTTGTTTGATGTATTTAGAACTATTTTACTTTTGAAGGTGAGCCCGCGATGAACGACCCTCATCGTGCGTAATGATTGTGATTTTGCCGTATTCGTTTCTATATCGATAGCTGTTCTCGCTCTTACCGTTGAAAACAACTGAAGCCATTCGTTCGGATGGATCGTTTTCTCCTTGCGTAACAGTTGGACAAAGGGAGCGTACTGTTCAATCTTGAGTTCCTTGTCACTTTCCTGCTCGATAGACGATAATTCTTCATGATCTTCCCTATAAAAAGACCAGGGAATTTTATAAAGGACGGCATCGAAAAACTGAATGGGACCCGATTCAGCTTGGCCTGCAGCACCAAAGAGCTTCTCCAGTTCGCTTTGTTCAACAAGCCCCCAGTCAACCAGTTCTTTGCCGACATGTTGAAGTGCACCTTTCAGCCGTTTAGCAGGTATAATCGGCAGTCCGTATTGATGGGCTATATCATTGTCAATCAACCCGGCCACACTGTCTCCATCGCCTGGACTCAAATCACTAAGCAATGTAATAATGAGTTCAAATTGTTTCATCGTGTTTTCTCCTCCAATTTAAAGAGGTCGCAGTCATAGCTTTCCAACAGTTCAAGTGCATCGAATAAAAGACCATCCACTTCATTAATCGTTTCTTGGGCTTCTTCACCTGGTTGAATTTCGTTCATAAAATAGGAAAGAAAATATCCTCGAGAAGCCGCTTCTTCTTTTACCAAGTGTACCGCTTCATCCGTTTGCAAATAAGCTTGATACAATCGCACAAGCCGGGAACGGGGCCATGCTCCTTGAAATTGCTCTGGCGTTTGCTTCATTTTTTGTATCACTTCGGCGAGTGCATCGATGGAGTTGATATCTTTGCGGTCACAATCAGCCTTCACCTGATACGGTCTTTGCTGCTTCCTGCTCAATCCTTGACTCAACTGTTCTTGCCTCGTTTGTACATAACTACCTCGCACAAGGTGGAAGTCGAGATAAGACCCTTGTTTGTTCTCATAATATTTTTTCTTCGCCGTTTGGCAACATTCTTCCGCGATCTCATAAGCAATTTGAAAAGGAAAATGACTGTGAACGAGTGCGATCCCTGCACAAGCCGATATCGGATATTCTGCTGAACCTTTTTCTAATCGACGTAAAAACGCTTGCGCCAGTGGAATTCCCCAATCAGCCCGACAAATGAACGTGACGTCATCTCCATCCAGGATGAGTGGCCTAATAGGGATTACGTCCTCATTTGATTTAAAAGATAACTCGTTTACGACAGAAGTAAATTCATCACGATAGCGCGATGTAATCTGCTTGGATAGTTTGCGGTGCTCCTCGATCTGTTCAGCCATCGACTTGTTTTTCAGATTATGTAATTCCTGACGCAGCCATTGCCCCATTCCATTGCCATCCATATGGACGACGGCTACATAACTGTCCTCCCCTTTTTTTCGCTTCATATGTTCCATCTCATAGGCCCAATCTAACGATTTATATCGATCGGGTAACGGAAAAAGCTTTTTTGGCGACTTCTTCAGTGCCTCTTTTCGTTTGAGCGCTTGTTCCGTCGAAACCTCTTCATGGTTGGCGTTTTTATCCATACTCGTTACCGGCCACCCGCCAAAACGTTCTTGCGTGAAAATGGGCAACGTTCCAAGCGGTTTGGAGCGGACGATTTCCGACTTTGTGCGATCTAGTTTTTCCATTAATCGTTTGAATAAATGGCCGTATGAATTCTCTCCAGAAGGAGAAAACGCAATCGCCTCTGTCACTAGCGTCAATGTATAACTTTCCTTGATCACTTCTAATGAAAACTGCTTATTCACTTCGTTGTACAATTTCCAATCTCGATAGACGACAAGTGCGTTGCCACCACCAATATAAATAATCTCGGCTAACCCATCCGGGTCATCGAACAGCCCAAAAGAAGCCTCTTCCCAATCTGTCATCACTTTTCCATTGCGTTTGGAAGCAACCTGTTCTAATACTTCTGGAAAATGCGTCCTCATCATCGAACCAACAATGTAGGACCCACCAATATTTTCCTTCAACCGATTGGAAGCAAAAATAAATTCCTGGATCCCACTAATATCATAAACGGCGAGTAAAAATTGCTCATTTTGTTTTGCCACTTTTTTTGCTCTCCTTATATTTTTTTATATGACCATTGAACATTTCAACATACGACTGATGGGGAAAGAACAACGGATTATTAATGAGCATCAGTAATTGATTTAACTGAAACGTTAAGGAAAGCGTGACGTTTTCATTTTTACGTCCTGGATCCATATACACTTTTAAATCTTGCAAAGTTCTTTTTGATTGTCTCTTTTTCAATTCAGTATTTTTTTCCATATCAATGCCCGATAAATCTTTTAACTTTTGCTCATCTTTTTCATAGCGTTTATGCTTATAATGATTTAAATCATAATACCAATAGAAAAGATCCTTTTTTTCATTCTTTATTTCTTTTACTAACTGCAACTCTTTAACATTGTCAACATTCTTATCATCGGCAACACTTAATACAATATCAAAATAATTAGTTAAATCCTCCGCACTATTACTCAATTTACATAAAATAAGAATGGGTCTCGTTGAGGTTTGAGCTTGAAGTCGCGGACTTTTATTTTCTTTAATCGCCTTTATGTACTCTTCATGCAATTTATCCAGGTTTGTGTCTATCAAACCCGGCGATTGAATCCTTGCAAATGCATTTAAAGCTGTTTTTAAGCCTGTTATTGTACTGACCCAATCTTTAATATTTTTACTATCCACACTTTTGCTTTTACACTGAATCGCCACCGCGACAGCTTCGATGGGAATAAATTTAATTGTTCCATAGTTGAAAATGTACGGAGTATATTGTTCGTCAAATACCGCTAAATCCACTTCCGCAGAGATGTTCCCATAGGAGTCAATAATGAATACTCCTTGTTCGATACAAAATTTGCGTGGAATAATTCGCTGGAATAAGGTAAGCCAAATATCTTCACGATTTGTGCCTGTCGTTAAATGATGGTTAGGTGTTTCAAGGCCAAGTTGTTTCACCAAAGAACTTTCGATACTTTCATAATTTTCAGCAAGACGATGGATTACTTTCTCTCGAGAAACTTTATTCGAGATATTGTCCTTTTTTTCATCTTTATGTTTTGTCATTTTTCTCACCTCATCTATTATTGATCATAGTCCACATAAAAACGTCCAAAGCCATGTGTTGTATTTTTACCAATATGTAATCGCTCCCCTGCCGCCAACAACGGAGTAAATGGGGTGATATTTCCTTCATAACGTGCCCACCCTTCAATGGCAGGCAAATAGAGGTGCCTCCCTTTTCTATTCATTGAATAGCGCTTAAACCTGTTTTCATACCATTCCTCATCAGCTATACTTATTTCTTTTGCGGCCGAGAGCATTTCATCCTCGTTCCACTCCAAACGACGGTCTGTATAAGCATGGGATAGCAGACTCATCCTGCGGCTAAGAGATTGAATAATATCGGCAAAAGACAGACGGTATTTTAAATGTTGTCCTTCTTTAATCCGAACAGGCGTCTCAAAGTGAACGACAGCAGTTCGTGCCAATCGTTCTTCACAAACTAATGGATATGGACGAAAATTGCGAAGCCACGTCTTACCTTGATGCCAGATTAATGTATTGCGGAGTGGATCACTAATCTTTAACAGCTTAAAAGGGATTCTGGCTATACCCCATCCTCGTTTTCCCATCTCTTGGAGGGCATCGACAATTAATCCGCCTTGCTCACTAGAACGACCTATCAATGTAATGTCAAACTGGCATATATCCGATTCATTCCAATCTACTTTTCCACGCGTTAATACATGGAGTACATATGGATTAACAGAACCTGCTTGATGCCCTGGTGTTGAAAAATGCTGTGCGTATGCACAATCACTCGAAATTTCACACATATGACATTTTACATGAGGTGTATGGCATACCAGATTACGAATGCAGTGGCCTAGCAATCCTCGTATAGTCGACCCTAGGTATGGAGGGAGCTTCCCTCTACCTGTAGCTGCAAAAGTTGCTCGCAGTGTCATTATTTTCATATGTCGAAACACAGAACAACCTTCCTTTTATGTCAAATAATGTATTTTACTATTCTATTGTATCACAATATTAGAAATAAAATAGTCAAATATAACTAGTTATTTTATCCTACATTCTATATAAGAAAAAAATCGCACTCATATAGAGTGCGACTATCGACTGGCCTTAAACCTTAATATAGCTGTTACATTTCAATCCACGCACTCATATAGAGTGCGACAAGAATTATTGGATGCATTATTAAACCATGACATATTTCAATCCACGCACTCATATAGAGTGCGACCTCCGGCAGATAGGGGGTTTATTCTTCATCTGAATATTTCAATCCACGCACTCATGTAGAGTGCGACTGGCGCACCTTGGGGAACGTGTTACACGGGTAGAAATTTCAATCCACGCACTCATGTAGAGTGCGACAGCGAAAATTTCCTAATAAAAGGGAAATCATTTCCTAAATCTAGTAGAATAACCTGTTTTTTGGGTATTTCGCCTATCTTCTTTTCAATTTTACCATATATTTTCGTATTATACTGGGGTTTTTTGGTGCGGGTCCCCTAGGGATTTTATGTTCGCTTGGGGTTCGCACCAAAGCTTACACCCTTCTTTATTTCGCTTATTTAATAAAAAATCATTTTCCAGTCCCTAAGAGTCCTAGTATTAAACGTTCAATCCTCTTTTTACGAAGTGAATTTCAATCAAGCGCTCATCCATCAAACCAGAGCCGTTCCTGAGGCATTCATCCACGCACGCACAAGGAGTGCGACCATCTTGATTTCTTAATGTTGATGTTGGTATTTCAGATTTCAATCCACGCACTTACATGAGTGCGACAATATGTCTGCTTTTGACCATGCTGATAAATCCATTATTTCAATCCACGCTCTCACATGGGTGCGACTTGAAGATATTAAAAAATTGGAAGATGGTTCAATCAATTTCAATCCACGCTCTCACATGGGTGCGACAAAATGATGGTGCAGATTCCATCTCAGTATGAGCATTTCAATCCACGCTCTCACATGGGTGCGACAGCGATTTCCTCCGCAAAATTAGAAACAATCCGATTTCCTTATAGTTAACAGACATACTTTCTCTTAGAATAGCTTGCTTTTCTTGTTTTGCCAATACATATTATGACCATTCTCTCAAGTTTTGGTGCAGGCTCCTTAGGCGGTTTATGTATGCTTGAGGTTCCACTAACTTTTCAGCACATTACATTTTCAATTTTTATTCCCTATCTTTACCTTCTAATTATTCCTCTATTGTAGAAAATTCTTTTTAAAAAAGGTAGTGGCATTACTTTGGTTTTTTACATATATAAAATATAAAAGCCATTATATACATATATCTGGCTCGTTTTTTTGAAATCATTTTAAACATTCTTGGTCATCACCTTTTTGAGTTTTCATGTCTAAATCCGGCAAGCAATAAGCATCTCTCTTCCCTTTCATTGATTAGACAAACGGTCATTTGGCTTTTTTATTTATCTTTTATTCTTAAACATTCGCCGTCTAGGGCGAATTAACAATCTTTTCCAATACTGCACTCTCTACTTGCGGCTCCAGTCATACTCTTTTTTCTTCCTAAAATAATAGTCTTCTATATGAATACCTCAGTGGACAGAATGTCTTCGTATATCAAATTTCTATCGCTTCATTAGTTCGAACACGGTGTTTGAAGCGTTTGATACCATCCATATCCATCATACCTCTTCCTCCCATCTCCTGACTTTATTTACTTGTGTTCCCTTGGCAGTATGGACTTTGGATTGTTTAGCACCCTCATCCAAGAACAGCTAAGCCTTATATATGAAGTTTGTCCGCCGAACTTCCTCCAAATTTTCGATCACCCCGGACATCACCTAACCATCACTGTTACCTTCATAACTCGGGACTTGAACCCTAAGATGGCGCAAATCTGGCATACTAAAACAACAATCCGTTAACCCGATAACGAATCGCTTTACGAAGGGACATGTTGCCCGGAAATACTGCTCTGTGCAGCCTGTCTGAATAATGACGCCTTCATATTATTGGGTTTTTAGTCGACATTCCATTTTTTTAACGATGTTGCGTATGAAATGTTAGAAAAAATTGTTGACAACTCCATAGAGTATACTTTATATTTAAATTGTCAAAATCGAATAGATTTCCTAAAGGGGAGTAGCTTTTATAACAAAGTCGTCATTACAGAGTACACACTCTCGGCTTTGTTGGCAACATAACGTTGTTAGCAAGACCTTTACCAGCTGGTAAAGGTCTTTATTTGTAAAAAAACCTTTGCCGAAAATCGGTAAAGGTTTTTTCTTTTTCACTTAAACTTAAGGAAGGATTATGTGACATGTAAATGAAAGAAAAGCCCTCCATAAAAAGAATGGCACATACACTGATAAAAATATATCGATATTAACTTTAGGGGTGTTCAAATGATACTAAGGAAATACATGTCTTTGTTGGGAATTGGATCTGCGCGGATTAATCTTGTTCTTCCTAAGGATACTTTTAAGCCGGGTGAAGATATGAAAGGAGAGTACCATATCAAAGGTGGTGTGATCGACCAAAAAATCAAACGAATCGACTGCGAATTAATCAAATTGAAACAAGACAAAAAAATAGAGCAAACGTTTGATGCGCCAACTATTTTGACATCAAAACTTATACAATCAGAACAATCATATAAAATACCCTTTACGTTTAGGCTGGCATCAACGCTTCCGGCATCGACAGATGAAATCTCTTACCGTTTTCATGTAAAACTTACTTTCAGTGAAGGCGTAGAAAGCAAGGACCAGGTTGCCATTCGCGTTATCTAGTTGATTAATAAGAACATTATATAACAGCCGCATCTTAGGTACAGAAGAGCTTTCATTGTTCTAGTGGGCTCATTCCCTTCATGTTAGGGTGAACAACAATTGTTCCCTGCGCCCCGTACCTAAGAAGCGGTTTAGAGAAACGAAATCACATTCACAACACGCTTTTTGGCCTTTCCCCATTTAAAGGCTACACCGCTGTCATGACAGCTGATTTAGTTGCTATTTTCTTTTTGGGCAATGAGTGCTTGTATGTCTTCTACTGACATCTTTTGAATTGGTTTACCCGATTTTACAATTTCCTTGAGTCCTCCCGCTTTACTAAAGCAACCAGGACAAATCCATTTCTTGTCGGCGATTCTGAATCGATTTAAACCGACCTTCCGATCACATATGGCACAAATTGCCTTTAAACTAAAAAAGCCCATGATGAGGTCACTCCTCTAAATTGTTTTTAATAGCCTATCAGACTTTTTATATTTTGCACTTCACGCTCTCTTAATGGCCTCTCATTCCCATATCCGATTCGCTTCTCGTATCCAAGTTGACATGCTTTCGGCTTTGACGTTATTTAGACCATCTAAGTTTTTATTTTTCAACCACCCATTATAAATATTTCCGATCGTCACTTCAACTGACGTTACTTTCAGAATAAACTGTTATGATTCATAAAAGTTCTACTTCCTATTCATCATACATCTTCAAATTTGCTTGCATTCATTACGAAAATTTATGAGATCTTTATTTTTACGATATATCCTTTCTATATAACCTTGAAAGGAGTACATCATGAAAAAAATGTATAAAGTGTTCAAAATAGTGTCTGTTACATTTATTTCTATCATTTTACTAGTCTCATTATCGGTTTTTATTTACCATAAGATTCAGCTACACAAGGAATCGGCGATCATTTCAAATAATGGGACATTCGTAAAGTTTCATAACAAAAAGATGAATGTATATCATGAGGGAAATGGAGATAATACTTATGTATTTATGCCTGGCTCTGGTATCGCAGCTCCTGTCTATGAAATGAAGGGACTATATAGCAAGTTTTCCAAAGACAATCGAATCGCTGTTGTTGAAAGAGCCGGTTATGGATACAGTGATGTTTTTCATGATGAGCGGGACATCGATACGATCCTTCATCAAACGAGAAAAGCACTCAGTAAAAGCGGGAATAAACCTCCCTATATATTAGTGCCACATTCACTATCAGGGTTGGAAGCTGTATACTGGGCTCAAAAGTACCCGGATGAAGTAAAAGCGATCATTGCCCTTGATATTGGGCTGCCTAAAGAATATGCAAACAACCCATTGAGATTTACCGATGTTTTGACGATAAAGGGCATGAATTTGTTAACGAAAATGGGTTTTTATCGCCTTGCTCCTTCAGCTGCGTATGATCCTGAAGTGATAAGGCAATCTTTTTTAACTGAACAGGAAAAAGAAAATTTCAAGGCCCTATCGTATAAACAAATGTTTAATGATAATATGGAACAAGAAATTTTGCAGAGTCCCACGAATGGAAAAAAATCAGTTAAACTGCCAATGCCGAAAGAAACTCCCATCTTATTTCTGTCTGCATATACGGAAGACAATAAACACTCCAAATACACAAAGCGAAAAAATAAAAACTATAAGGAATTTGCGGAGCAGCTTCTTATTTCAGATGTGAAAAAAATAAAAGGAAAACATTCTATCCATTTATACGCTCCTGATGAAATATACAATCTTTCGATAGATTTTATTCGTGAGAAAGTGGAGAAAAATAATGATGAAAGGTCTTTGGAATGAACGGATATCATATTTTGCTCGTTGAAGACGATTCAATGATTGGCGATTTATTACAAAAAATGTTGGTGCGTGAAGGCTACCAAGTCACATGGGAAAAAGATGGTGAAAACGTACTCGATATCATTCATCAAATAGACTTGGTCATTATGGACATCATGCTGCCGGGTGAAGACGGCTACCAAGTGACAAAGAAAATAAAAAATGCGGGGTTAAATATTCCTATTATTTTCCTATCCGCCCGTAATGACATAGATAGTAAACTTCAAGGTCTGACAATTGGCGAGGATTATATGATCAAACCTTTTGATCCTAGGGAGCTATTACTCAGAATGAAGAAAATGCTTGAAAATCAATACGGCACTTTTACACAAATTAAACATGTATTTATTGATGCTGAACATAAAAAGGTATTCCATCGTAGCTTGCATCAAGAAGTGGCATTTACGGCAATTGAGCGAAAGATATTTTTCTATTTATATGAAAACAGGGATAGAACTTTAACGAAAGAGCACTTCTTTGATTATTTATGGCAACTTGAAGACAGAAACCCCAATATCGTGAATGTACACATCAAAAAAATCAGAGAAAAGATCCATGATCATACGGGCGAGATCATTCAAAATATCTATGGAGAAGGGTATCGGCTCAATACCCATATGAAGAAATGACATTAAAGACCAAATATCGGCTATTGTTATTTTCAGCGATCATCAGCGTGCCCGTCATACTATTATTGATTAGTGTCTTGATGACCATCATTTATGATACTGTCTTTAAAACAGCCAATCAGGGCATTCCCTTTCATGCATCTTTTGCCTATCCAACGATGCTGGTCATATTTTTCGCATCACTGTTTATTCTTGCGCTGCTATTTTCAAAATCAATTAACTCCCTGTTGGATAAAATAAACTTATTAAATAAAACGATTCGAAACTTAGCTGGTGATGAAAACATTCCAAATAAATTACACGTAAGCAACAATGATGAAGTAGGTGAACTTACCAAGGCCGTCAATTTATTAATTGAAAGAACCACCTATCGGGAACTAGAACTAAAACAGCAAGAGGAAATCAAAAACGAGGTATTAAATAAATTAAGGCATGATATTAATACACCGTTGACAGCTATTCGGTTACAATTATTTAATTTGGAAAATCAGATTGACGATCGGGCACCGATCGATTCATTATATCGGCAAATCCAATATATTGCTGATTTAACGAATGAATTTAACATAAAAACCATTGATACAATCGGGCATTCTCATATTGTAAATGATGAAGTGAATATAAATGATTTATTAGAAACCATCATTAAAAAATGGAATTATTTATATCATATCAATGGTATTGAATTGATTTACAATCCACAGCATCAAGATTTGATTTGGATTAGCAACGAATTGTGGCTTCAAAGATTATTCGATAACATTTTCCAAAATACATTAACACATGCCAACGCTAAAAAAATGATCATAACCATTGAGAACAACTTGATTACGCTGAGCGATGACGGCATTGGTTTCGATGTTCATCGCAAAACGCCGGGCTTGGGATTAACAATCATTGAAGAAATAACGAGGGTTCTTAAAATCGGATATACAATACACTCTGATGAAAACGGCACTTCGTTTCGTTTTACAAAAAGCGAATAATGGAAAAGTTGCACGTCACAATCCCAAAGAAAAACGAAGATTTAGCTGCTGTGTTGCATGAAGCAACATGAAAGAGGGTTTATCAAATAAAGTGTGTAAGAAGACTGTATTTGACCCTTCCCTCTTTCATTTTTTGTCCAAATTACTTTTTTGAGAGGGGTCTCATCCAATTTTGTCATTTCCTTTACTCCTAGAGGGCAAACGCTTGTCCCAGCATTTCCACCTTTAAGCTGATCTGCTTTTCAAACGAGAACAGTTTACAAACTGTTTTTAAAAGCCGTTCAGACTTTTTTCAAACTGGCTCTTTTCTCAAAACTTCTTCTCATCCCGCATTTACAAATGAAACTTTTTTCATTTTTCAGTCTTTAAAAACGCCTTCTATTTTGATCTTGATCACGCCACTTCAACAGATAGACCCCCCGTTTAAACGACCTAACAAAATCTTTCCAGCCAATCATCAGGGTTATCTGCGAAAATATTTTTCCTTTGCTTCCTCTGTCAATTCCATTAACTCGCCATCAACAAGTAAATACGTTACATCACATAGTTCTTCTATATCTTCATAATGATGGCTCGTCATTAAAATCGTACATTGTTTTTCTTTTAATTTCTTCACAATTTCTTTTGTGTCATGATACGTTTTATAATCTAACGCATTAAACGGCTCATCCAAGATGATAATGTCTTGATCTTCCATGATTGCCTGGGCAATGCCCAATTTTTGCTTCATCCCCAGTGAATAGTCTTTCACCTTTGTTTGATTGTCTGGTTGCAAACCGACCAATTCCATTGTTTGGCGTATTTGTTTATCATCTATTTTTCCATTTATATCTGCTAAAAATTGCAGATTTTGTAGACCCGTATACAGATCAATAAAACCAGGCGAGTTGATAAAGACGCCGACTCGTTCTGGAAAATCAATGTCCGTTCCCAACTTCTTATTGCGGATAAACACTTCCCCTTGATCGGGGGCAATAAAGCCACAAATCACTTTAAATAGAACTGATTTCCCACTGCCGTTTGCCCCAACAATTCCGACCGTTTGTCCTTTTTCCACAGTGAGATCTACGTTTGTTAAAACCTGATGTTGCTGAAAAGACTTTGATACATTTCGCACATTTATTTCAACTGTCATATTGATATCTCCTCGCTTATTGAAATATTTTCTTGTAGCTGACTGTCCTCACATATATCCAGATGATAAGCTGTGAAATAAGAAGAATGCTCATCCGCATAACAAACGAAAGGCCGCCCATTTCCTCACTTCTCGCTATACTGGACATCCCCGCCGGAACATACACAAACCAAATACTGAGAAGATTCACTATCATAACTCCTAAAAAGGCCCAAGTTATATTGCGTCTCAACGTATAAAGTAAAATCATCCATAAAAATTGTGCAAAAAGATCAAGGAATTTCAATATAGCTGTATTCAGTGCCAGCACAATCGCTTGTCCTCTAAATTCAAAAACAATTCCCACAATGCCGCCAATCATAATGAATCCAAGCACATAGATCGCAATGAAAGCCATACCGGCGCCGCTCACCGCATATAACCAAGATACTTTTTTCTTTAATCGGATCGTAATCGCAAGATTTCGGTCCCGTTTCTCTTCCTCCAAAAAAACGGCCAATACATAAAGCGGCGTACTGTTCATAATGATCATTTCTAAAAAGGAAAATAAATGAAATTCGCTGCTTCCATGTCCATAAAATAACGCCGTAACATAATCTCGATAGGTTGCTTCTTCTAAGGTAGTTGCTTTCCACAAAGAAATAGTGAGGATAATTCCCACACATGCCCATATATTTTTCGCGGTAAAGAGCTGCCTTCTATAAAAGCGGCCCATTCCCGATCGACGCCACTTCCAATTCCATTCAGGATCATATTGCCAGTAATGTTTCACGACCACATAAACAGTTGCATAAATCATCACCATGCTTACGATGGTAACGATGAGCTTTCCTTGATAAGAGAAATTGTGATGAAAAATAATATAACTGTCTATGAATATAAACGGAATTTGTGCAGCTCCCGGAATCTTTATCCCAAATGTCATACAAATATACAGGCCAATCATCATGGCCAATGTCGCCTTTTCTCCGAAAAAATGATGGAAGGCCAGCATGGCAATGGAAACAGTCGCCAAACCCACAACCATGAACAAAGCCACCACTACAATTGCCATCACTGGGTTAGGAAAATAATGGCCCAATAAACGAGCTACCTCAAGTTCAACCAAAAAATCAGCAGGGAATTGATTCGACCTTTTTAAGCCCATGCCCACTAGAAGAAAAATGATCACCTGTAAACCAACAAAACCAAAAGCAGTCATAAAAATAGCCGCGGCTCTTGCAAAAAAGCTTTTCCAAAAATAGCGCGTCCGAATAAGGACAAACGCTGGAAGACTTTCAAGACTTTGATAAAAAAACAATAAATACATCGGGACCATCAAATAGGTGAGATAATAATGCTCTGTCAGCATATGTAGCACGTATAGTTCATAAGAAACCGACGTATTTTGCCTCTCCCCGATACTAAATAGCAAGCAGCCTGCCAATAGAAACAACAGTTTTCCCGTGAAAAATTGTTTAAGATACAAGTTAATAATCGCTTTCATGACTCACCTTAAAACGGATATATTGCTTGTTTTTTTATTTTTTTAAAATAATAATAAATCCCGGCTGTCACAACGATCGCAATGGTCGGCCCTACGAGTATCGAAAACGGGCTGAGTTCTGCAAAATCAAGTGTCCTCGGTTCAAACGCTGTGACGAGCCTAAATTGCGGCATTTGTAAAATGGAAAGCAAATAGTTTTCCAAAATATAATAAATGAATGGACCAGATAAGATGATAAAAATATTACGGCTAAACAAAGATAGGACAAAACCCATGGTTGCCATAAGGCTTCCCAACAAGCCACGCCAAACACTAAACAGACATCCATATAAAAGTGGTTTCTCTGTAAATAACTCGGCCATAAAATGGGTTTTCTGCACTTGAGATATCAGTTTGCCAGAGTCAGGGTCAATCGCCGTTAAAACCGGGGTAATCTCCGGTTTGATATACAGAGCTACGATGACGCCAATGATCATCGTAAGGAAAATCAACATAAATCCGTTGCCGGCGATAATCAACCATTTTGCGAATAGATAATTCCGTTTTGATACGCGAGGCAAAGTATACATGACAAACGAATTTTTCCGTTCATAGTAAAACAACCAGCATGTCGGCAGTACAACAAGTAAAGGAAATATAAACGAGAAATACTCATTCGCAAGCTCCCAAGCTTCAATGTCATATTCTAATATGTGATATTTGTATAATGTGCACGTTAATATGATCATTAAAACAATGCTGACGGTATGGGTGATCAAAATGGGCTTTTTTAACTTTTTCCATTCGAGTAAAAGTAACTTTTTCATGTCTTGATCTCCTCTCTTTTTTCACTATAACGCTGAGTTCATGGCAAAACAATACGTTGGAAACGAAAGAAGGGTTTAGCGGAATCAATACTTTTCATTCCTCTAAACCCTTCTTTTATGAAAACTCTCTTGACAAAACATTATGGCAGCAATACGCCAATAGTCACATAGTTATGCCCATGCATTTCTTCGTTTTTCGTTATGATTTTACCGCTATGCTGTTCCGTTAACTGCTTCAATGCGTACAAACCATAACCTCTATGCCTCCGTTTATCTCCTTTTGTCGAATACCCCCGTTCGAACATCTTTATAAATTCTCGATTCGTCATATAATCACCGGGATTCGATACACTTAATTCCAGCATTTCTCCGCTTTGTTTCAAGGTGACCTTGATCTCCTCCAAGGGAAGAGTCGCTTCAATGGCATTATCAAGCAGGATCCCAAGAGCCTCAATCCAGTCATATTCATTTGATTGGAACCCGCGAAAGTCCGTCTTGATCTCCGTGACAATTTTGATCTTCTTCCACTCCGCCAGCTTCATTTTAGAATAAAGGAAGCCAGCCATGACCTTATCATCAATGCTTAACAATTGCTGGATCGCCAGCTTTGGCAAGGCGTATTCCGTATATTCCCTCACCTTTTCCCTTATGAATTTCACATCATTTTCTGTCTCTACAATACCGGAAATGGCGAGTAGCTTATTATTAAATTCATGTTGCTTTGCCCTCATTTCGGTAACAAGATCATCAATCACAGGCAAATACTGTTCAATAACGGTTAAGCGATTTTCTTGAACGAGATTCTTTCTCTGTTCATTCAGAATCCATAGATTCAGGCTAATAATCAATAAAAGAGCGACGAATACGAACGAAACATTCTCTAAGACCAGAGCCTGATTAAAATTAGTGAATGCGAGAATAAAAATCAGAACAACGAATGAGTTGAACATCATGAACTTTGTATAGAAGTTTCGCCCCCGGAAAACTTTTAGTAACTTATTAATAGGCGAGATGATTAGAACACTGACAATGAGAAGCGAAATGATGCGGTCAAGCAATGAATGCTGTAAAAATAACCCGACCATCACCACGCTCATTAACCGTACAATAATCCATATCACAAACGAAAGAACAGTCATAAAAATGGCTTCGATACTACCTGTTTTGAACAATGAACTATTCAAAATCAGCACAGTTAAAAAGAGCAAAATGAGCATTTCCCAGGAGTTCACTGGCAGGAGATCATAGTTTTCAAAAGCCACTTCTACAATAGTGGCCGGCTCGGAAACAATAAAAGTAAACTGGCTGATACAGCAAAAAAGTAAAAACCAGAACAGCCATAAAAGGCTTTGCTTATTCCAATGAATCCCGCCAACAGCCACTAAACCGCAAATCACATACATCGTCACCGCATCCAAAGAAGCTTGCATGAAAACTTGAAAGTATTCAATCATGTCTGTAAGTGCTCCAGGAATTTTTTTCCAATGGGAATCTCCCTGTTAAATTCGGTCAATAGAAGATTGTTTTTCACTTTATCAATCTTGTAAATATAATGTTTATTGACAATAAAACTTTTATGGCACTGAATAAAATCGTCATCACCAATCATTTCCTTTAACCGTTTTAAGGAAAAACCGGATATGACTTCAATTCGTTCCGTCCCATCCGGCGCTACGATGTGGATCTCGATCTTCTTCCCAAACGATTCTAAGTACATCATTTTTTTCAAGCTAAGCTCCAGAATAAATCCCCTTTGTTCAATTCGAATCGTTTTAGGCGGCTCTGATAAATGCTTCCTATAGGCAATAGCTTCGATCAGAACCTGTTTTATTTCCTGTTTTGTAAAAGGTTTAATAAGAAAGTGATAACATTTTAATTCTCGATAGGCCATAAGCTCTTCTCCTGCAAGAGCGGTGGCAAAAATCATCGGTGTATACGAATAAACTTCGATTTCCCGAAGTTGTTTCGCCAATTGTGTTCCTTTATAATCAGTCAATTGGATATCTATGACAAATAAGTCTATGACATTTTCTGCTGCTATTTGCAGCGCCTTGTTGGAACTCTCTGACGTATATACATGTAAAGGCTCTTCCAACTCTTCAATAGCCGCTCTAAATAACTGTTGTATATGAACATCATCTTCAACGAGCAATAAATTCACATTGAAGCTCCTTTCTTCCCTGCCAAAATGAAACCCTTTCTCCTATTATAAATATTTTAATGAAAATAGCTGTATCTATTTTTTGTAAAGGAAAAACCCCATTAGAGAGAGACGCCAATATCTATTTTAAAAATTGTTGAAGAAGACAAGGTGCTCTTTTTATGATTTCTTCCATCATTCAATGATTCAAACTGTTTTAAAGTGAGGATAACATAAAAAGTCGATTTGATCAGGAAGTTCAGGATCGTCCATAATACCCATTTGTCATTCTATGAAAAAAGAGGATATATGCTCTTAAAGTGAACATAGTATCCTCCGACTCACAGTACATGATTTTCATTTATTTTGCCTTTTTTAACAATATAATATCCGCCTTCGCTTCTACCAGCTCTTCTGTCAAATAAGTCATTTTAGCATCGACTTTGCTCATTTTTTCACTTACATTCTTTTCAACCGAATCTAGTCTTGTTCCTACTGAGTCTAATCTGTTTTCCATCGAATCCCAACGTCTTCCAGCTACATCTAATAATGCTCTTTCTTCTATAGCCTCTTATATCTTCGAAAATTCAAGTATTGCTTGTAAAATAGCGTTTTGCTACACCTTACCTTCTCTCCTTTTACCGGCCCTTTTGTCATCATCATTATTCATATTGTTAAATTTGCTCCCCGTACCTTCAGCAAATATTTTTGTTCACAAGTGGTTGACCTGACTACGCTTCCATTGAATAATACATGACATCAAAAATCATATAGAGTGCGACAACTAGACCGCCTGGCTTCGCTTGTATTGCGCGATAATTCAATCCACGCACTCATATAGAGTGCGACATTACAAGAGCAAATGCACGAGCTGTTTTATAATCATTTCAATCCACGCACTCATATAGAGTGCGACAGCGAATATCTCCTAATAAATGGAAAATACCCCTCCGGAATCTAGTAGAATAACCTGTTTTTGGGGGTATTTCGCCTATCTTCTTTTCAATTTTACCATATATTTTCGTATTATACTGGGTTTTTTTGGTGCGGGTCCCCTGGAGATTTTATGTTCGCTTGGGGTCCGCACCAAGTCTACGTTTTATTTTATACGAACTGACGTTTCTCTTTTTAGATAAGAATTATTCAAGTTCTTCCATTAAAATTTCCTTTCCTTAATCAATTCGATCCTACCTAGCATTTGTCACTCCAATATTTATATAATAAAGGGTTGAAGAAAATATCGGAAATAAGCACTAAGCCGCTCAACACCAAAAAATAACAGCAATCCTAATGACACCATGCAAACTGATAACTTGCCCATATCAATCCAGTTACAATAACTAATAAAACAAGATGACCAATAACGTTACTAAAAATGGCTTGTCTTGAAATGCAATTGAGTTAGTTCATTTATCGAAAACATGTTCCCACTTCCAAATATAAATTCACCCATAAATACGATTGATTTATACAAATAGTCTCACCCGAATACATACAGTTTTACATTCCCCTTCCTATTTTTAAAAAAATCATTTGCAATAAAGCGAACTTCAAGCGGAGGATTGGGTCACAGAATGTGGTCAGTCAGACGTAACATTCTTACTTCTGCGAATCTCCACTGATGAAGAGCAAAACAAAGGCTAAGAGCGAAAGCGTCCTGTTGGCAAACTCAAGTAGCGACGACCTCGAAAAAGCTTACGCTTTTTCTAAGCGTAATATCGATTGTCGACCTGAACAAATCGGAGTTTTACTGGCAGTTGCCCCACTCTTTTTAACGAGGGAGCGTGCTGTAGTTGATGCGGGATAAATCTAAAAAGACTGGATTGGCTAGGAATCCAGTCAGAGGCAGGAAGTATTTTAGATTAAAAAATAATCAATTTTCTCTATATCCAATCGTTCTCTTTGAGAAAGTTTTATAGAGATTTAAATTTTTTATTCAAAATTCATTTGTATTCCTGTTTGTATTGCCGAGTTTATAAACAAATGGATATCAGCGGCAATCCCGAAAGAGGGATTGTTTATTCCCATTTCGTCGTGGTCGTTGGAGAATAGTGCTCCATTTTTTCTAATAAGTCGTTTATATCAGAATCAATAATAATCAAATCATTATATTTTGGATTCATAAATCCCTCATCAATAATATGGTTTAACATGGAAATTAATGGGTCGAAAAATCCATTTATATTTAATAAGCCACATGGTTTTTGGTGATAACCAAGTTGTGCCCAAGTAAACACCTCAAACCATTCCTCTAATGTTCCTGCGCCTCCAGGAAGAGCAATAAATCCATTGGCTAGCTCCGCCATTTTTGCTTTGCGCTCATGCATCGTTTCTACCACATAAAGTTGAGTTAAATGATTATGGGCTATTTCTACATCTATGAGCTTCTTCGGTATGACACCAATGACTTCTCCCCCATGATGAAGGGCTGAATCCGCTAATGCCCCCATACAACCGACCTGAGCGCCGCCATACACTAACGTTCTATTACTAGAGGCCAACTTTTCACCAAACTTTTTTGCGTAATCCACATACATGCTATTCTTCCCTGTACTTGAACCGCAAAACACTGCTAAACTATTCAATTTCATGACACATCACCTTTACTGTTTTGATGCTTTTGGACAATTTTTCCTTATGTAGTAAAAAAATTTCTTCAATATCTATATCGTATTTATTAGCAATAACAACGGCGTTTCCCAATACATCGCCCAATTCTTCTGTTAAATTTTTCTTATGTTCCTCATACGGATAATCGGCTTCATCCGGCCTGTCTCTGCCTATTTCCAGTGCTCTAATAGCCCTCGCTACTTCCCCGTTTCTTCTGATAAAAAACCAATCCGCACAAAGATATCTAGATCAGACCAGCCTCTTTGTTGATAATAATCCCGTATCCATTTTTGGAAGTCTCTCGCATTCAACTTCAGGCTCTCCATTTCAACCTATAGTTAAGCCTTATTTAGCATAACACAATATATAGATACTTAGAAGAATATTTCTTTCATAATAGTTAGTTAGATAACCCTCCCCTTGTTTGCTTCGGCTGGAAAAAGGAGAAGATTCTTATTTCATTTTCCTTCCTTCGAAAAAGATTGATAGGAAATGGTCAACTAAAAATTGTTCCTTACATTAGTACACACCCGACGTTACAATGAACGATCTGATCTGAAAGAGATGATCTTCATCATAGCTTAACGTTTTTTTAACAAAAAAATATAGACACGAAAATAATTTTATATTATTATGTCACCCTTGGCTTGATTAGAAGCAAAGGAGGTTTGGATCATGAAGCGTATTACCGCATCCAGACATATCGTTTTAATCATCTTTATGATTTCAACCTTTGCCATCGGGATGACCGAATACGTCGTAACCGGTTTGCTTACCCAATTTTCTTCCGATTTACATGTATCTGTCTCTACCACCGGATTGTTATTAAGTGTTTACGCTATCGGTGTAGCCATCTTTGGCCCATTATTACGGATCGTGACGATCAAACTTGCTCCAAAGCCACTGCTGATTGGACTCATGGCCATATTTATATGCAGCAACGTGATGGCGGCAACGGCAGCCAATTTTGAAGTGTTATTACTATCCCGGTTATTTTCGGCGGCTATGCATGCTCCATTTTTTGGGCTATGTATGTCAATTGCTTATAACATTTCACCTCCGGAAAAAGGAACAAGTGCGATTGCCGCGGTGCAAGGAGGTTTGACAATAGCAATTATGCTAGGTGTGCCTTTTGGTTCTTACCTAGGCGGAATTTTAGATTGGCGCTACGTATTTTGGTTCATTGTCTTCCTCGGGGTGCTGGCATTCATTGGCTTAATCGCATATACACCTGATCTCAAACCAGGAACGCCCCCTAATGTAAAGACCGAGCTGCGTATTTTTAAAAATAAACATGTCCTCCTTGTCTTGGCCATTATCATATGTGGATATTCCGGCGCTTTTACTGCCTATACATTTATCGAACCGATGTTGCGTGAATATGCGGGATTTGGCATTACCGGCATTACAACTGCCTTTTTCTGCTTCGGTCTCGGTGCAGTGATTGGGAATTTTATGTCCGGTGGAATTCGCACCGGCTTGTTAACGAAAAGATTGGCTTTCTCATTAGCCATCTTAGCCCTGACACTCGCCGCATTTACATTTGTGATCCGTATAACTCCATTGGCATTGGTCATGAGCTTTTTGTTTGGGGCCGGAACATTTGGAACAGCAACCATTCTCAACTCAAAGATTATTATTGGCGGCAAAGAAGCCCCCTCTCTATCAGGTACAATCGCTGCATCAGCCTTTAATTTGGCCAATAGCATAGGCGCTACATTGGGAACGTTCCTACTGCATGGCGAGGTAAGCTACATGTGGATTACGATCATC
Source organism: Siminovitchia sp. FSL W7-1587 (assembly GCF_037963795.1). Classification (NCBI taxonomy): domain Bacteria; kingdom Bacillati; phylum Bacillota; class Bacilli; order Caryophanales; family Bacillaceae; genus Siminovitchia; species Siminovitchia sp. FSL W7-1587. Next base: position 4,038,093 of record NZ_CP150169.1, on the reverse strand, counting down.
GCGGCTTGCATGCTGGTAGTTGGTATGACGCTAACCGTCATGACAAAAAAAGTTGAAGATTTATCCAATTCATGACACAACATAACCGGGATTAGGCGAACATAGATCATGCAGACATTAACACATGATGGGCGTTATTAGTCCGCGCCCCCACTGATAGAAATCAGAACAAAGGCCAAGATCGAAAGCGCCCTGTCGACAAGCTCAAACAGCGACATCATCGAAAAAGCTTTCCTTTTGGTCGTTGACAATGTTGTCGAAGCTTTCCTTGTCCTGCCGCGTCGCTGGCGCTCGTACGCCTATCCGTCACCACGCCTTTGTGATTCATCCTTGAAGAACATGCGATTGTCCTGCCAAAGTTTTTACTTTTCATGTCTACCCGAATCAATCGGGCTTCTATTGCCAGTTGTTTTCCGGGATAAGCCTTTCTAATTTACGATCACTTTAAGCGGGAGTCCTACTACCGTTTCATGCGGGGTAAAAGAAGGAGTATGTGAATCTCCTCCTTTTGAGCCCTGTACCTTCCAATTTTCAAATGGCTGCTTTTCGCTCATCTCCGCTGGACAAGCAAGATACCAACGTTCTGATAAACGTTTTCTTAATAATCCTCATTGGACGGCACGATCTTGGCAAATTTCTTCATATAATATAGCGTTTTTACGTATTATGAGCTATTTTACAAAATTGAAATTTTATAGCTTTACGTCAGTGTTGATAATGGGTTTTTTGAAAATAATAAATCCATAGAAACTCATTTCACTTCGTGCAATTTTGCAAAAAACAGCGAAACAATCTCACTAAGCGCTCTCCTTCAATTGGAATTCGGGGTTGAAATTGTTAATGCCGTGAAAATGAAGCTTTGAATACCGCTCGCACTTTGTATGAGGACTGGATGGTAATACAGTAGTTCAAAAAAGGATTGAACTGATTCTGGGACTTTAATGAAGAACGGGACATAATTTTAATTAAAAAGAGAAACGTCAGCTCATAAAAAATTGAACGTAAACAACTTTGGTGCGGACCCCAAGTGAACATAAAATCTCCAGGGGACCCGCACCAAAAAAACCCAGTATAATACGAAAATATATGGTAAAATTGAAAAGAAGATAGGCGAAACACCCAAAAAATAGTTTATTCTACTAGATTCAGGAAATGATTTCCCTTTTATTAGGAGATTTTCGCTGTCGCACTCCATGTGAGTGCGTGGATTGAAATTTATCCAGCAGACCGGATGTATCAGGCATATCTTGTCGCACTCCATGTGAGTGCGTGGATTGAAATAATGACATGCCAATCAACGAAAATGAAATACGCCTTGTCGCACTCCATGTGAGTGCGTGGATTGAAATCAGACTTAACCCTATAATCTATCGCCGTTGCAATCAGTCGCACTCTACATGAGTGCGTGGATTGAAATTATAAAGAAAAACCAATGAATGCACACTACATGGGTCGCACTCTACTTGAGTGCGTGGATTGAAATATCAATAAATTTTTCTAGCTCGCGATTTATACGTGTCGCACTCTACTTGAGTGCGTGGATTGAAATTTTTTTCAAAAAGGAGTATGCTCCTTCACCCATGTCGCACTCTATATGAGTGCGTGGATTGAAATTGTATCAATTAAATCAGATAATTTGCCACTTGTATGTCGCACTCTACTTGAGTGCGTTGATTGAAATAGCGTCGCAAACCTCGTAAATGCCGTTTGCTAGATCGTCGCACTCTGCATCAGTGCGTGAATTGTTAACTTTACTAAAATATCCGCTTTTAAATAATGAGTCATGTTAACCTCCATTTTTCTTAAACGCCGTTTCCAGAACACACAAAGAAAAAGCCGTGAATGAACCACTTATCAGGTTCATCACGGCTTCCTGCAATCTGTAAACTGTTTGACAATAAAGCGCAATCAGTTGTTTTAACGGCATAATGATGATTGAGTTCGCTCATTGGATCCTGATACTTGAAAAAAATCGCCTGGCAAACTAATCAGTCTACAGCAAGTTTTCAATTATCGATGTTATTCAATTTATGATGAGCGAATAACTGTCACGAACACTGCCTTGTAGGATACCTCCACGACCATTATTTTAAAGATATCATTTAAAAATCAAGCCAAGTTTTACATTATCGGATTCAGAAGCTCTCCCTGCTTTGCTAATGATTCAGTAGCTTTTCTCCGCAAATTATCACTACTACTTTTGCTTCCTTAGCTAAATCTATCTTTTACTTTTCTCTTCTATTCTATAATTTTCATGAGTAACTCCCTTTAATAACATCTTTATGTTAAAATTATTGTATGAAATTTTCAAATTTCTTATTGAGTTGCTTTTATGTGCGCTGCTCCGGCAATAAGGAGCAAATATCCATAGATTTTTCGGTCAACTCATTCCCTCTTTACCTTTTCCTACTTCAAATTGTAAAATCGGATAATGACTGTCTGCAAATTAAGAGATTGATCTAAGGGAGGTTTTATAGTGGAAAATCGAGATCTCATCAATTTAGGGAAACAGATATTGGAAGCGCAATCATTTAGTAAACTGATTGGTGCCACTCTCACAAAGTTTGCGGCAGGGGAAGTTGTTTTGGAAATACCAATAAAAGATAGTTTGTTGCAGCAAAATGGTTTTGTGCATGGTGGTGTTTTAAGCTATGCCGCGGACAACGCGCTAACTTTTGTCGGTGGCTCTGTTTTAGGACCGCATGTTTTGACTTCAGAATACAAAATTAATTACTTGAGGCCAGCGGTAGGTGAAAAAATCATTGCGATCGGCACTGTTATTCATGCCGGAAAACGGCAAGCTGTATGCCGTTGTGATGTACAAGTACTGCATCATGGCGAAAAGAAAACTTGTGCCACCGCACAAGGTACAATCGTGACCATGGACCCAACAGCAAATAACAATAGTTGAACGATACATATATGTAGACATTGGTAATCAGACCAACCTAAAGAATTAAAAATCTCGCAAATATGTACTTACTCATTTGGATTCTTTTATTTGTGTTTCGTCAAACAAACTGTAAAAGAAAAGGATCACTCATCTTATATGATTTTTGTTGCCGATAATTACATTATATAACGGCAATTCATATGGTTTGTGATTTAGTTACAGATTCGAAAAGATGGGGAACGTTGAAGAAAAGGGGTATAAAATGACTTTTCTACCATCTGCCATGAGTCTCGGCGCACCAGCTTATGAAGAAAAGAATACTCGTTATGCCTTCTAGAAAAACTTTAAACTCTCAGGGAATCAGTTGACTTTTCATTTTAAAATAGGGTGACAACGAGGGTGAACAAACAGCTTGTTAAAAAACTTTTGGTCTGTCTATTCTGATATGAAAGAACTATAGCTTTTCAACGCATGTGTCAATTGATCTTTTTATGAAGCATTAGTGGATGAACCTCTACGTTCAATGGAGTCACTGCAGTAAAACTTGCTTATTCATGTAAGTCATGTGGGGGCGACCAATTTGGCGAATCTCCAAACATTTCTTGGTTTTAGCTTGCCCCAACTATGATTAGGTCTGGACTTATAAAGTGAAACTTCATTCAGTAGGCGTTTTCTTCCATCTCCTACTGAATGTTAATTGAACAAATCGGGCATTTAGGTGCCGTTTTGTCCCACTTAGACCTTTTGTATCTATTCAGGTTTTGAAGGGGAGTCTTACGGCACCTTATGCGGGATAAAAATCACTGCATTTCAGCCCTGTCACTATAGACTTTATTCTAAGGGCTAAGGGCGACATGCCGCCCTTAGCACGATTATGTTGTTACGTTACTTATTCTCTCTCAAACTGCTAACGAAAACTATATTTTGCCAACATTTCTCCCCAATCAGCTATCCCTGCTTCTTGAAAACCCAAGCTCGCATATAGCTTTCTTCCTTGCTCGTTGTTCACGTGATACCCAAGCCATATGACATCAGTTCGATCTTCTCTGCTCTCGATGTCTTGAATGACCAAGTTCATCGCACTCTTGCCATATCCGCGACCTTGAAATCGCTCATCAATCATGAATCTGTATATCCAATAGTTCCCATCATCGGAATCTAATCCGTACATTGCGAAACCGATCATCTTCTCCTCATAATAGATTGCCTTTATTTCCAAATTCGGAAAAAATTTACTTTCAGCAATAGAATACAGATTCGAGGCAATAAACACTTCCTGTTCTTGCTTAGGCTTTAGTTCAATACAATCTTCCCAATTACTCTCATCAATCAACTTCAAACTAATCAAATCTCGGATTCCTCCCCTTTAGTAGAGAAATCCATTGCGATGAATTCTCTACTACATTATGATGTTACTACTGATGAAGCACCTTATTGATTTCATATACATACCACATCACTCCTCATAAGATGGATACCAACACTAAACTGTACAATGATAAAAAGAGAACGATCTCCCTATTTTGTACTTTCATATAATTCGACACAAGGAGACGAATTCCTTCTATAACTTTCGCTTTGTGTATTTATATGAAATTTATTGATCGAGATATCATCCAGAAACAGGCTCATTGGAACTTTTTCGTTTATGAGTTAATTTGTTTGATTTTTCCATTTAATATCATGCGCCAGCCTACCTGCTATTGGTTTCTACTTTTTCCATTTGTTTGCGTTATTATGGACTGTTGTGAAAAAAGCCAAATGCCCTCCAGCTTCAATCACAAAATGCGGGTTGCCACACGATGTCGCTGTTTTTGGTCTGCGAACCTCAGTCCTTCACTAATTATTAATAGAAAGAATCGGGCTTTTAATGGCAGCCGATTTCGATTTCTTGAAACGCGGGATCTTACTTTACTTAGTTAATACCGGATCAAATTAGTCTGTATCGCGATTTATGACGGCAAGCGCATGAAAAATATGGATATGATATTAATGAATAGTCGCTCTATATCTATCAAACAAACAGTGTGTTGCCTCTCTATATCGTATCTAATATTAATAGAGGGGGCGCTTTGCCCTGGCTGTCAACCGTCAACCTCAGTCGTATAACCGTTCCAGCAATCCCAGCTCATAGCCCTTGGCGACCGCTCCAACCCTTGTCCTGACGTCAAGCTTTCGGTTAATAGCCGCCATATGATACTCTACCGTGCGCTGGCTCATCGCCAGCTCCCTGGCAATTTCTTTATTTGTTTTCTCTAGCGCGACCTTCTTTAGCACTTCCCTCTCCGTCGGCGTCAAATGATTGGACCCTGGCAGGGCGGCCATTCTCTCCGGCACCAGCCGAAGTCCGAGCATGCTCTGCCGAATGGCATTGATAATTTGCGGATAGGTCGCCTGTTTGGATAAATAAGCGTGAATACCCAGCTCGTAAGCTTTATGCACATATTCATCATAGACATACCCCGATAGCACAATCAGCTTGATTGCCATGTCGTAAGTCCGCTTCAATTCCGCCGCCAGGTCAAACCCATTCATGCCGGGCATTGAAATGTCGATCACGGCGACATCCGGATTAAGTGTGCCGATACGCCTGAGCAGTTCGTGTGGCTCACTAAATGTCCCAACGACCCGCATATCCGGCTCCCTTTCCAGCCGATTCTTCAATCCTTCCATAACCAACGGATGATCATCTAGCAACAAAACTTTGATCGGCGGTTCCATCTTTCGCTTCACCTCCCTGTTTCGGCAGTCGAATACGGACAATCGTTCCGTGCCCAACTCCCGAATCAATATCAATTCCGCCTCCAAATTGGGCGACCTGACTGCCAATTGTGACTAGTCCGAATCCTTGAGGACCTGTCCGAATGCCGCTTACATTTTCCGGGTCGAACCCAATGCCATCGTCGCTGACCTGTCCACAGAATGCTTCATCAGTTTCCCATAACTTAATCTCTAATTTGTCGGCCTTCGCATGCTTGACCGCATTATTGACAAGTTCACGAACAATGCGGAACAGCGTCATCTTATATAAGGGAGGCAATGATTCTGGTAGCCTGTTATCCAACTTGATCGGCGGTCCCCCATTCTCCTTTACGATACGTGTAAGCCAGCGCATCGCCGTGCCCAGTCCCGCCTGATCAACAATGTGCGGGTACAGATCATCACACAACATACGGATGTCATGCTGCGTATCATACAAACATTTCAACCAAACGGCGGTTAGCCGCTTTTCACTTTGTCCAGTATCATGTAATTCTTCCAAATCGCGTGTTAGGAAAATTAGATTTTGTAAAATATGATCATGCAGATAGTATGACATTCGTACTCGCTCCGCCTGTTGTGCTTCCAACAAATGGTATTCTGAGGTTTCCCCAGGCAGCCCGCTTTGTGCTCCGCGAAGCTCGTCAAGTAAGGCGGCTCCCGTCAACAAGCGGACGGTTTCCAACTTCACCTTGTCGATCAGGCCAAGCTCCTCGGGGGTAAAGGAGGTGTTATTTGTTTTCGAGCCAAGCCCTAAAAAGCCGATAACCGTCCCATCAGGCTGCATTAAGTCCATCACCTGCGCAAAGATGCCCGAAATAGATTTGCGGGGATCGGGAAGCTCCGCAATCTGAGTGTATGGCCCGGTTCCATATACAACTGCGTCATCCCCGCGATACCAGACGAAACACAGCCCTTCAATATCTGTCACGCTATGAATAAGCTCTGCAGGCATTCGCAATAAATCATGACTATTACGATGCTCAGCAAATCGAATCGACATCTCCAGCCGCTGCCGGTCAAGCCGGTCTTCCCTTCGCTCGCGTTGTCGTTTGAAGCGGTTAAGGCTGAGCTGATGAAGCAGTGTCAGGACAACGAACCCGCCGCACAACGCAAGTGTTGCGGGGGAGGCACTGCTCCGGACAAGTGCGGCAATCAGCATCGTCGCAATTCCTGCATACAGACTATGAATAGCCAAGCGGGGAAGATAGAAACGTATGTCGAGCAGCTTCTGCCTGGCCCATAGCAATAATATAGCAGCGGGGAGAACGATGAGACCTGCCAGCGTCATATCCGGCAGCGCTATGTATTCTCCCCATAACAGGTCGGGCAGCGCGTACAAAAACAGGTACGGCAGCAAGCCGAATGCCAGCGCGGCAACAAATGTAAGCAGCCGATTCTTCTCAGCGCGATCCATCACGCGCCAATACGCAGCTGCAATCACGAATATAGCAAGCAATGTGCCGATGAGAGTGGCATGAAGGACGCTCCGGGTCCACCACGGAATGGCTCCCCACGCGAAGACGAGCAAAACATACACAGCGAATAAGGCAGCCAGTACCCGATAGGCCGCCATCGCCGAACCGATCCAACCAGGGACTGAACGAAATACGAAGGGTACAAAGAAAGCAAACAGCATGTAAGGTAGCCAACTTGCAACAACGGGCAAAACCAATCCGGTAAGTGCCGTTTCAGTCGAATAGACGAATAGCAGTGTGGCTGCCATGAATATATTTAGCGCGTAAAAGCGGCGCACCATATAAGATTCGGGCTTGTTCCGATAAGCCATCAGCCCGATGACGATTAGAGCCAGCTCCGCACTGACGGCGAACATGCCCTTGTATACGTCCGTCGCCGCCGCGTCGTTCCGGACTTCGAAGCGCCCCATGCCGTTACGCTCGAATAGAAGCGTCCCCGAACGCTTTAGATATGCGCGGTCGCCAAGCTTCATCAAATCCGGTTGTTTACCGTCAACGGCCATCAGGCGGTCGCCTATGCGCACGTCCCATTCTTCCGCCTGACCGGCGGGATCGATGGAGACGACGGTCCAGACGCCCGCATCTTCGCGGAACAGTAAGCCCGTATATGGATTCTGCAGTGTAGCAGTATGAATATAAGCCGCAACAATTAAGAAAAGCAGGGCCGATCCGTATACGGCCAAATTGTATTTGCGAACAATTTTCGGCAAATTGCATCACCCCTTTTCGAGTGTACCATCTTTCCGACAGCCATGAAATGCCTGATGATGCATTACACCAACATGATTTAGACGCCAACAAGATACAGCGTAATCATCCCCCATACAAAGTTTACGAACAGATGCAACAGGATAGCGCCGTAAATATTTTTGCGCAACTTAACCAATATTTCTTCCGGGATAAAGATGGCAAGCGGTACGAACGCCCAATTCATCGGGATTTGCCACATATGATAGAGTTGGAAAATGATAGCGATCCACATCCAATCAAACCTGAGGCGACCCACTTTTCTTAATAAATAGCCGCGAAAATAGACTTCCTCGCCTATGAAGTTGCCAACCAGACCAATCAACAGCAACAACCAAGGAAAGTCATAATACCCCTGATTGAAAATATGCCACTCTCCCATATGGAACGCCGGGAAGCCGTTCAACCAATCAAACAACGGTGGAAACACATATTTCATATAAGGCAACGATATGAGAGTGAACAGTATCGTCAAGATTGGAAAGACAATTAGCAAGCCTTTCAGATCAAGCCTGGCGAAGCCAAGATATACGAGTGATTCCTTGAACGATAGTCCGTCCTTGTAACGCAGCATGAGGAACGGAACGAACAAATGCCAGCCAAAGGACATAATGACGAGCGCTAGAAATTGTACATATAACGCGGATAAACCTGTCCACTCCATAATGGGCTCGCGCAACGGATAAGTAAACAGGTACGCTAGCAGACCGGGTAACAATCCTAAAAACAGGTAGAAGGCGATTTCTTTCTTCGTTTTGGCTTCATACTTTCGGACGAAACGGACATATTTCGGATCAGACAGGTTGAAAAAACCGGCCAATTTTTGATAAATCGTGGACATGACGAGATCCCTCCAAATAAGATCAAAGTAAGCGTTCATTTATTTTTACGCTCCTTGATCATACCGGAGTTCGCCGACAGATGAATCCGTATTTCCCGTCAGTTTTAGACATGCTCACGCATTATTTTTGCGTGATCACGCAATAAAATGCCTAGCTTCAATCTGCTATGAGACCTTCATTACATGCGCTTCCAACATCATCGAATTCTGTGCCATGGTGTTCTTGATGCCACTTCAATCTATTCCCGTTGCGCCCTTTAGAGTTTGAAAACACGAGCCGATTCCCTTCTTACCTAACTGGGCTTGGACCAGGCTCGCCAGCCTAGCTCGTAACCCGAATAGCAGGAATATCGCAAACGGGATTAGAGCGATTTCTCCAGAGTAGTTAGCAACGATCGTTCCGTTTGTCGGCAAAAACCAATTTTCCTCTCATGGATTAAAATACCGCAGCCTTCGGTGCGCAAGAACCTCGCATTCTATTCCGCAATCTACCGCTTCGGGATTGATAATAATCGTTCATTTTTCTTTACAAACGTAATAACCACCTATCCCAAACCAGATAGGTGGCTATTAAACTTTAAACAATTCAGCATAAATCGCAAGTCATAACGATTTTTAATATCCTTTTACACGCCCATGAAAAATTGTTAACGAGTTGAATTTAATAATCTCTCTTCTTCCCTCTGAAAGCCAGGCTATATCATCGTATTTTCAATAAAAAATTCAGACTCCTCATTCACACCTAATACAGTTTGTTTATCAAGTGTTATTGCCATTGGAAAAATGGCGGATGTCTTCTCCGAAAACAGCCATCTTCTCCCTACACCCGTTAATAGAATAAAAACGCCATTTTCAATTTCTTGCATAAAACTTAAAGAAGAGTTCGTAATCGGATCATGATCACTTTCAAATATGTTGATTTCTTTCAAGCGCTCACCAACCCTTGGTGCATCTTGTACAACTAAACCAATTTCACTGATATTTAAAATATTATTTTTTGAAAATGGGGATTCACAAATTGGATTTACATGATATCGAGCAATGAATTCTACTATATTTCCGGCTGGATCTGTACAATAACAAGCATGTGCAGGCCAAAATGAAAAGTCTGCCTCGTCTTCTCCGTCTTCTAGTAAAAGCGTTGTTTTTCCTTTCAACCATGCCTTTGCTTCTTGAAATTGATTGGCTGGAATATTGAAAGCAAAGTGATAATATGGTTCCCCCACCACATTTTCATTCGTAAATTCTAAAATGCTTGTTCCCGCTTGAATTTGAAAACTATTTGACCCTTCCGCACAGATAGAAAACCCTAAATCTCGCGTATAAAATTGTTTCATTTGTTCCAATTTATTTGTTTGTAACGTGAGTAATTTTATTTGCAAAAATATCAACCCCCTTTAAATGGCTCACTGAATATAAACTCCATTTTACTATATATTTAAATTTTTTGATAGTTCAGGAATTTGTTTTTAACGTTACTATCATTTTCACTGGAATAGCTGCCACGCATACCAATCTAGCAGGAGAGATATTACCTCTCCTGCTAAAATAAATTTCATGGGGAAAATAAGGAAAATCACTCGTTTTTCAATATACCTAAAATGTACTTTGCACTTGGCTCACAACATCATCAAACGTCTTTTCCCTGTCTATCCTCATTGAAAGTGTGATTACATAACCATCAAGATCTCTCAACGTAAGCTCACGTGCGTTCCAGGGACGATCAATAGGACCTTCCACAATGAAGGCGTTGGCCGCACTTGCTTTTTCAGCATACAAATCAACATCTTCCACTGAAAAATGTAAAACAACTCCCTTCCCATTAGAACTCTTGTCATTTTCCTCCGACTCTAACACCAACAAGATGTCTTGATACTTTTCACCTCGAATATGTGCCATTACAACATTTCCATCTTTGTCCGGCAACTCAAATACAGGTTCAAAGCCAAGCACATTTTTGTACCAAGACAGAGAAGTTTCCATACGACTGACAAAGAGCTTTACAAAAAAAGGCATAGGATAAAATTCCATTGTGCTTCCCTCCATGATTAAGATAAGTCAAATATAAACTATTACGCAGCGTGGGAGTCAAGCAGGCATTTCCATATTGAACAGACATGCCTAATAATCATTCTTATGTTGGATATTCCAATCCATGGATAAATACTTAATTTTTTCCCTTTTAGGAAAGATTTTGATGCATAAACAGCAAGCTTGAGGTACAATAGAGCTGATTCATAAGGCCTATATTTGCTCATATTGGTCAAAATACTAAAAATGTTTCATTAATAGAATTCAAGTACAGCAGTTTTTGCGGCCCCAAGGAATTACTTGAAGTTTGCTCTACACCTCTTTACAGAAAACACCGAAATTTCTTGAAATAAAAGTGGGATGGGTTGTCCAATTGGCTGAGAATTGAAAGAATAGGAAGGGAAAACGATGACCAGGAAAAGAATAAGAAGATGGAAACTAAGAAAAAGGGGATTACTGACAATTTTTGTCACGTTGCTTGGGATAGGCATTATTATTTCGATTGTTACAGAAAATAAGCCAGCAATATCTGATGTTCAGAGTGCCAATAAGAAAATAGAAAAACCAGTTCTTACCAAAGAAGCTGTTGAAAGTCTCTCTAAACAAGCCGATGAGGTTTTAAAGCTGGTCGCCTCTTCGGGCGGATCAGCTGAAGCAGAACAAAAAATGAAAAAATTAATGTCTCAAATCAATCAATACAAGATGAAGGATGATGTCATTGGACAATATATGAAAATGTTAAACTCCTCTTTAGAAGCTGTTCATTCCTATCGAAAGGCGGATACTGATGAAAAAGTGTTGGGTCAGGTGTATCCAGACTATCTCACTGCTCTGGAAAAATTAAAAGAAACAGATTCTTCACTAAGTTTGGAAGAAATCGATCAATTCGTGTGGTTTTATGCCGCGGCGGCTAATTACGAGCAGGGACAAAGGAAGCCTGAAGAAATTACGATTAGCATGGTGGGCGATAATTCGTTCGGCACATATCCGGAAGCCCCTGAGCATTTGCAGTTCGATTATGTGTTTGAAAAGAATAATGGTGATAATCAATATGTATATAAAAACAGCCTTCCATGGTTTCATTCCGATGACTACACCGTGATCAATGCGGAAAGTGCTTTTACAACGGAGACGAAGGCCCAACAAAAAATGTGGAGAATTAAAAGCCATCCCAAGTATGCGGCCTTTTTACCGGCAAGCGGAATAGAAGCGGCTAATTTGGCAAACAATCATACAATGGATTATTTTGAGGCGGGATATCATGATACATTAAAAGCTTTTGAGGAACAAGATGTGGCTGTTTTTAATGAAGGTATGCCGCTCATTGTAAACATTAAAGATATTGAAACAGTTTTTCTAGGTTACGATTACCGCTACAGAAAATCTGCCGATACATACCTCCACAATATTATTAAGGATGTTAAAAAATATAAAAGAAAAGATAATTTAGTGATCGTCAATATGCATTGGGGAATTGAATACAAGCAAACACCCGTTGCCTATCAAACCAAATTCGGTCGTGCCGCTTTGGATGCCGGAGCTGATATCATCGTCGGCCATCATCCTCATTGTTTGCAAAGCATTGAAAAGTACAATGGGAAGTATATCATATACAGCATGGGAGACTATGCGTTTGGTGCCGACCCAACATTAAAATCACGTGAAACAGCGATCTTCCGTCTCACCTTTGCAAAGGAAAACGGTTCGGTAGTCACAAAAGGGCTGAGAATTGCCCCGGCTCTCGAAAATTCAAATGATAGCGAAACAGAAAATAACTATCAGCCGCTCCCGGTATTTGGCGAGAAAGCGAAGGAAATCGTGGATGAATTAACGAGGATAAGCACCCTTATCCCGAATGGTGTCAGTGAGATTGATTATTTTGACCCTTTTCTTGAAAAGGAAACTAAATAATGAGCTGTCCAAAAGCCGGTTACTCAGGCTTGCGGACAGCCCTTATATATTCGTTTTATAAAATCGCAATAATGAGAAGCACTAACAGAATAGCTTTTTTCCTGTGAAAAACACTTGATAGCCCCTATATTTAATAACAAAACGATCGCTCATTCATCATTTACAATGATCAAAGTATGCTTCATTTTAGTAAAAGACCTACTATCGTGCTTCATGTAACAAATTTCTCAAGAAACGATCAACAATAGCAATCCGAACGGCAGCAAATCCCCCCACCCTCCCTTTATTAAAAAGGACACATTCTAGCTTGCAGTAAAGCTAATTGGATGAAAAGAATAACTTCGAGCTTATTTATACTTAAAACCATAAATGAGACTTCCAACTGCATTGCCATATTAAATAAAGCAAGCCAAGATCCAAACCATCTAATCCCCTTATCTTTTCAAAACTTTATTCTCTTTGAAACAAAGGGATGGTTCTCCAGTTTTATCACTTGTGAAAATTGGCCAACTTGTTACTTCTTGAAAAAATGAAACGTACTTATGATTCATTCGTATTACATATTTAATAAAGTTGAGGAGGTGATTTCAATGAGTGATCAAACATTAACATGTAAATCATGTGGAGGTTCTTCCTTTGCTGTAGGGCAATTGGGACATGGCTATGCAAATATCAGACCAGTGAACAAAAAGCTAACAACAGGTTCACCAATCCTGCTCACCTATTGCCAAGATTGTGGGGAAGTCGCTTCCATAAAAGTAAAAGAACTCTGTAATTTAAAGCAATATTAACATGTTTATTGCTCGAGCTTCTGATTTAAAATAAACCCGATGAATTGATATTAAAGGGATATATACACTTTCATGAGCATGTCTTGCTAATGTCAGCAATGCCCGCAATGAATGTTGATTTGTTCGTCGGCTAAAAGATGTTCTGCCAATAATGAATCTCTTCTCAATTTCTTCCGTTTTCCCTTCACAATGCATCCTTCCCGAAAAAGCGGCAGCCGCTATCTGCCCGAGCATTCTAGACCTATCACCTCTCTGTTCATTAAGAGAAGCTTGAGGAGCTGGTGCGGGCGGAAGCAATTTTCCTAGGTCAAGTGCCAAGGGAAATTTTTTTACTGGAAAAACGATGGCAAAATGAATTACTAAGCATTATAATAATACATATCACCTGATACATATTACATGTTTTATATAATAGAAAGGAGATTTAACGATGGCCCCGCCGAAAAAATTTACACGGCAAAAAATTATCGATACCGCATTCGAGATTGCCAAATCCGAAGGAATTGACGCCATCACGATCCGAAAAGTAGCCGCAAAATTAGGCAGTTCTATCGCCCCAATTTACGTTAACTTCACGGATGTCGAACAATTGATTCAAGAGGTCGTAGCTAAAACCTTGGAAGTGTCAAGGCAATTGTTAAGCGAACAGCAATCGGGAGAGCCGTTCCGCGACATCGGAATCGCAAGTATTCGTTTCGCAAAAGAATACAGTGTACTGTTCAGAGATTTGGTTATGAAAAACAATAGTCATATGAAGCACAATGAAGACCACGTGAACATCTTGGTTCAGCAGATGAAGAGCGATCCGCTTCTTAAAGGCTTTTCCGATGAGGAGCTAAAGCAAATTTTGCTCAAGATGCAAATTTTTCAAACCGGTTTGTCGATGATGGTAGCAAACGACTTGCTGCCTGACGACTTTAACGAGGAGAAAATGATAGAAATGCTTGACCGCACCGCGGATGATGTCATCACCGCCGCACGTTTACGCCAAAGTAACCAAATGTCAGAGGGGGAAAATTTACGATGAATCATAAGCTGACACAGTCGCTTCTTGATGCGTACATGTCCAAGGTCATTTCCAGAAAAAACATCCACGGTGCCGTGATTTGCGTAGAAAATGGAAGCGGCGCATTGTCTTTCACCAGCAGTGCGGGAAACATCCAGCCTTCTGATTTCTACTTTCTCGCAAGCGTCACGAAATTGTATGTTACTGCGGTCATGTTGAGATTAAGAGCGCAAAACCGTTTGCGGCTAGAAGATAAAATAAGCAGATATCTCCCCACGGACATGACAAGCGGCCTCCATGTCTATAAAGGAATCGATTACACACAAGCCATTACGATTAAACATCTCATGTCCAATACAAGCGGATTGCCCGATTACTTCTCAAATGATGTCTTTAGCGAATTTCTTAGCGGTAAAGATCAAGCGTGGTCATTGGAGAAGACGCTCACGCTGATCAAACAAAAAAAGCCCAGATTTATGCCGGGACAAAAAGGAAAGGCACAATACTCCGACACCAATTACCAGTTATTAGGCATTATCATCGAAGCGGTAACAGGCACAAGCGTCAAAGATGTGTTTAAACAGCTTATTTTTGACGAGCTCGGGCTAGAGGAAACGTATATATTCGAGGATGTGAACGACTCGCGTCCAGTTCCGCTCTACTATAAATCGAAACCGCTCCATCTGCCCCGCTACATGGCATCAATTGCTTCGGAAGGAGGAATCGTCGCCACCGCGAAAGACACGATGACTTTTTTAAAAGCTTTTTTCAACGGGCATTTCTTCTCGAGGCAAGAATTGTCCGAGCTGCAAAAAAACTGGAATCTCCTCTTTTTACCGGGCACCTTTTATTACGGAGTCGGAATATCCCGGCAACCCTTGTCATTATGGGGGCTAAAAAAGGGATTGCTGGGACATTGGGGCCAATCGGGGGCTTTCGCATTCCATGATCCCGAGAAAGATCTTTATTTTACAGGCACAGTTAATCAAGTTACAGGACATAGCGCCGCTGCGCGGTTAATGAATAAAATTAAGAAGTCGGCCTAGAGGGTAATCGTGTAGCATGTCCCATAACAGGATTCCTGGACACTTTGTCGGTTTGCCGCAAATGATATAAGCGGATAAAGTGAAACTTCATTCAGTAGGCGTTTTTTCCAGCTCCTACTGAATGTTAGTTAAACGAATCGGGCATTTAGGTGCCGTTTTCTCCCACTTAGACCAATTTTCTTTGGGGAACGCGCCGTCCTGGCCACGAGCCAACGTCAATTCTAAGTTTGATAGACATTCAAATGTCCCATTTACTCAAACAGCCCTATGAAGGTAAAAAGGGGTCGTCAGAAAAGTCATGTTGCAGCTTGAAAACTAAAAAACCAAACCGAAGATTGCCGTAAAATCAACATTCTTGGGTTTTACATTTTAGTGCACTTACTCTAAATTGAACTTTTTAGACAGCCGCTTTTATTATTTGTTACTATTTTTAGGCAATACTGGTACCCACAGTTCGTTTCTTGGTTTGTGCTTTGGCGGGTAAAAACATTCGATACAAGGTATGTCGGCAAGTTCGTATCCAGAAGCGGGAACCCATTCGGCATATAAACGTTTCCTTACTTCCGCTATATTCGGAAAAACTGCCCAATCAGCATGGGTAATAGAAAGGCTCTCCATATCATTAGGGACATCTCCATCGTAGCGTACTCCCATAAAATACGTGAATTCTTCATCCATGATGGCTGCTTCGTTACCGCAAACCCCCAAAAGACTTTCAAGTGTACATTTTGGATTTTCCCAGGACATATCTATCAACTGCTGCGTAAAACCATCTTTTTTGGCGTTATTCCAAAGAGTAGGAATAGTTTTAAAAGCGCTATTTGTCTTCACTGACTTGCCCTTCCCTACAATCCTTAATTCAAAATCAAGCTTCTGAATTCGATACTCCATCTCGTATCTCCTTTTATTGAAATTTGAAGAAAGTCTTTGACAAGCTTAAGTATGTAATTGGCTATATCCAAAATGTATGAAGCAAGCATCATGGCTGCAAATATATCCCCAAAATATATACCCTCCTTTTAAATACGTCTGCATTTTGTCCATTTTGGAAAAATAGATTGAAAAATGTCTTCTCATATAGGAACTAGTGACAAATATTTTACCTCGATGCTTTCCAACATATTGCTTTCTAATCCTTAAACTAAGGCAAATACTGTAAGATTGCTTTTGAAATTCCCTATCTACGATCCTTTACATTCATCGTAAGAAGTGCTTCTTAAACCGTATTCCAAATATCCAATCGCATGCGGCAGGGGATGAATAGTAAGTATTAGGAACCAACGAAGCAATCTACTTGAATAATCACCATAATCGAATTGTGTGACACCCATTTTTAAGCATCCCAATTCTTTGACTCACATGCTATAATCAAACAAATGAAATAATTGGAGGTTCCTTACTTATGTCGTGGGTCATTTCATTGGCTGTATCTGCTTGTGCATTATTTCTTGTCAGTAATGCTGAATCGAAAATAAGAAAACTAGAAAAGAGAGTTTCAGAATTGGAGAAACAATGATAGGATCCATACAACGTGCCGATGAAGTAGCAATTGGTTATGCATTTTCCTGCGTTCATGAAAAGCATCAAGATTAGGGTTGTTTTCCGAAAATTGCGACCTTGAATTCAATTATAACATCTTTTTAAAACAAATAATCCGATTGGCTTCGCTAAATCCCAATTTAAGATGTACCGCTAAGCTTTCCCTATTTTCTAATTCACAATCACTGGCAAACTCCTGGCAACCCTTTTTCTTGGCCCAACGTTCACAAGCATGAACTAATTTTTTCGCATAGCCTTGCTGGCGGAATGCTTCCTTAACATAAAGCCCCTCTAGATATCCTACCGGACTTGAACTTGTCCCTTCAACATAATCGTAGCGCAATTGGCATTGTGCAAATCCTATTGCGTCGTCGCTATGATAAGCCAAGATCACAACGGCATCCCGCTGCGCAATCAGCCCGTTCATTTCTTGTATAAATTCCTGTAAAGTGTGCTCGGGCCAAAGCAGCAAAGCAAGTCGGGCCGCATCTTCCGTTTCTGATATTGTCGCCTCTTTCAGCATACAAACACCTCCAAATGAATTTTCAATAAACCGCCGCTGAAACACCGAGTTTATCATAACAACTTGATTTTAAAACAGTTCGGCCAAGTGAAAACCCTGATCAAGAGATCAGTTCCTCTCACAATGATTTCTTTAAAATAATCATATGGATTAACTGCTTTCCACCTTCATAAATCGGTTGATCATAATGACGAATAAAAAAGTCATCAATTTGGTGTGAAATCGTAAAGCCACAAGCCTGATAAAAAGGGATGGTTAATGGGCTGTCCCCTGTTCCAACGAGCATGGTATGCCCTTTATTTTTGTAATGCTCACAAACAAATTGAACCAATCTTTTTCCATACCCTTTGCGCTGTTCGGAAGGTTCTACTGCCAGATTTTTGATTTCAAAAACGCCCTCACCTTCATTTGTTACGACACATAACGCTTTTACTTCACCATCTATTTCAAGGACAAACATCTCTCCACGTTCTAAGTATTGATCAATCATATCTTCTTGCTCGTCAGCAAGAAGCAATAGATGCAAGAATCTTTTTTTATGCTCAAAAATTTGCTTAATCATGTTACTCTCCTATTTTTGCGCTTTTATATTTGGACTGTATTGGAAGTCGAGTATGAAAATGAAAAGGCTTATACTCCATTTTTTACTTATATTCTTCCCGACTTCATACATAAAAAATAGCATATCAAATAACGGAATGATAACCAATATTGTATTTTGTTTGTTATATAAGCAGTTAATAGACAAAGGAAAAGCAGGACACCTTTTTTTAAAATGACAATCGACAGCATGATCCATGATAAATCTCTTCTATTATTATGCTCCACCTGCTGATACGACACCACTGCCATCAGATGTGATATGAGGGTTATGTAAATACTTCTTTTCTATCATGATTTCTGCCAATAATAAACTGATCATCCAACATAACCATCCAGCAATGGCGTAGGATGTATCGTACGAAAAAAATTCCAAGGCATTGTGGGAGATGGCCACAATGGATGTAGATCATCATATTAGCAAAAGCAAGAAAAAAACTTCGCTTCATGCGATGATCGCTAACCATCTCTGGTTCGAGTTCCCCTCCGGCTCGGTAATTTTCCAAATGTAATAAGCGTAAATCGTTTTCAACTACGTAGATTCGGGTATAGATTGATGAACAACCATTTTTACCATCTCCTAAAGTTGAAGTTGGTGGGTAACCACGCTTTTTGCGTCTTACTTCTTCTTTAGGAGACTTTTTTATGTCAATCTGTAATTTTTTTCCATATATAGCAGTCGTAAACAGCCTATTAGATTCCTATTTCCCGCATCTTTACCATGACTTTTTTCGTCCTGTCCTCCATATCGGTACCGCTGGATTTCTCAAGTCGCATTTCGCTCACGATTTTACCGTCGCGCATAAACATAATACGCTCCGTCCTAGCCGCAACCTTTGCGTCATGAGTTACAAGAATAACCGCTGTGCCTTCGGAGTTAATTTCAGAAATGATATCCATCATTTCCTGTGCGGTTTTTGAGTTAAGCGCGCCAGTCGGTTCGTCACCGAAGATCATTTCAGGATTGCTAATCAGTGCGCGGCATATTCCCGCACGCTGAAGCTGTCCTCCCGAAACTTGTGTAATATCACGGTTTTCCAGCCCGTCAATACCAACCTTTTTCATAAGGGCTCTTGCTTTTTCAGTAACCTTCTCAGCGCTTTTTCTGTTATCCCGCATTGCAGGAAGAATGATGTTATCGAGAATGTTCAAGTTTTTAAGCAAAATCGGCTGCTGAAAAACGAAGCCCATTTTAGTTCTGCGTATATCCGCAAGCTCCTTTTCACTAAGTAATGATAAATCCTTGCCGTCAAAAGAAACCTTTCCACCGTTAATGTCGTCCATTCCACTCAGCGCATACAACAATGTCGATTTCCCTGAGCCCGAAGGCCCCATAACCGAAACAAATTCTCCCTCGTTTATTTCAATGGACACGCCATCGAGAACAATTTGTTTTTCATGCCCTACCTGGAAAGATTTCACTATATTTTCACCGATCATAATCTTCTTCATAATGACCCCTTTATATTTTCAGATATTTTTATTTGTCCCGAGCTCGCTGTGCCGATTAAGGTTGCGATAAGTACTGTGCATATCATCAGCAATGGACTCCATACATATGCAGAAAGCGGATTGGTAACAAACTGAAACGACAACGCGCCAAACGATGAAATAACCGTGCTTGCAAGTACTTCTCCTAGAGTATTTGCCAGAAGCACACCCAGAACAACTCCTATCATCAGAACGAAAACCGAGCGCGAAACATACTGCGCCGAAATATCCGTGTTTGTAAAACCGAGCGCTTTTAATATGGCAATGGAATTTCTATCTTTTGTAACGAGCATTTTCATAAACAACACTGTAACCAGTGCCGTAATCATGAGCGCAACGGCAAGTGCGACATACGTGGCCTTTTTGACGGAACTTATTGTCGATCCGAATGTTTGTGTAACAAATTCATCAATATCGGAAACTTTCGCAAAAGCGAATTTATTCGCATATTCCGAAACCTTATCGTTAGCAAGAGAGGGGTCCGACAGTTTAGCACACACAATGCTCCATATAATATCCGCAGAATGATCGGTAAATACAGCCTTTGCGGTTTTGCCGCCGTTGGTAATGTCGGAATAAATTCCGCTTACCGTAAGATCTTTTTCTTTGCCGCCAATCACCAATGTAATGACATCGCCCACCTTTTTACCCATCTCATCGGCGTTTAGTGCTGACAGCGCAATTTCATTTTCTCCGGCGGGGGCTCTGCCTTTGGAATATTCGATAGGAAAGATGGAATGGTCGCCGATTTCAATTTTAATATTTTCCTCCGTTCCATCTTCCATTTTTGCTTTGAAAGTCTTTGTTGTCATGACGGCATACCGTTCAATGGCGCTGTCGCTGTCCATCGTTTTTACAATCTCATCGGCTTTTTCAGAAATATTGTCGGCTTTTTGTAGATCAATGCGCAAATCGTAGTTTCCAACCCCCATATATTCGATGAAGCTATTGGACGAAATCGTATTGTATAAGTTCTGCGGAACAATGATAATAAAAGTCGAAATCACCAGCACCGCAAGAATTGTGGCGTAAAGTCTTTTCCTTGCGAGCACATCTTTGATACCAAGAAAAACATTTGTATGAAACAGCCTGTTCGCGCTTAGATGAAAACGTTTTGCACCTGCTGTTTTTTCCTGTGAAGTACCAAAGCGTATCGCTTCGGCTGCAGATATTTTCCGAAAACGTCTCAGCACTCCGCTTACATAGGCAATAATCGCAAGAAATACGAGCAATATCCCGATGATGGCGAAAAGCAAGGCATATGAGGAGTTTTCGCTTTCTCCCATATAAAGCCGTATATTTTCAAGAAGCATACCTTTGAACACAAACGAAAGAGCATAGCCGAGAATGCTGCCTGCCGCCGCAATCGCCGCATACTTCGCCAAATACATCTTTTTGATGTCGGAAACACGCAACCCGATTGCCTTCATAACGCCAATTTCCCGGTAATCATCTTCGATTTTCGCAAGGAGTGTAAATCGTACGCACATCAATGCGATGGCAATGACAAGTGCGCTGACAAGAAGGATAACCGCAATCATCATCCCGTCTGAAAGTGCGTTCATCATTTTGAAAAGCTTATATGTCACCGTTGGTCCGTTCGCTTCAAGTCCCGCGGACGTATAAGCAGTTTCAAATGCGCTTAGAGCTGACAAATCCTTTAATCGAAACTCAATCAGATACTCCGTACTTCCAAGGCTTTTGATTTCCTCGTAATCATTTTTGCTTACAAGAAATCGCTTTGAGGAGGAGAGTGAGGAATTCATCTGCGAATCACGGAGAAATCCCGCTACGATGAAATTTTTTCCAGAAACCTCCACTTTGTCACCAACTTTTGCCGTGCCATCCTTCATATAAACTACTGGAACATAAATCTCCCCATCGGAAACCTTTATCACATTTCCGTCTAGATCTAGGAGATAATCAAATTTTTCACTCTGTGTGCTGAAACCGTTGTCCTGAACACTACCCGCAAGCGAGTTTCCGTCAATGACAATTTTCGCACCTTCCATATTGAGAAATTCAACTATTTGAAACTCCTCGACATTGCTGTTTTGCTCCGCGAAATCAGCAAGCCTGACAGTATCAATAGCACCTGAGTGCATCTGCATAAAATGCGGCGTTTTCGCCTGCTTCATGAGTGTATCTATCGCACCCGAAAGATTGACGACAAGAATCGCCGAAAGAGAAACAAGCATCGCCGCGGCAACGACAAATATCATCGTTGTCAGCGTGATTAGCTTGCTCTTTGAAATGTCATTACGGATTATTCTGAAATACATAGGTCACCCCTGTTTATATTTTTTTCGATTCTTGAATATACAAATATTGATGCAAGCGGCGTTCATAAAGCTCTGCCATCGTGAGAACTCAACTACTTTTCCGAAGGGCAACCTATACAATCTTGCCAGTAAACCAATCTGCGACCGCAGTCTTGAGTCAAAAAACGAGCTTACCAATCTGCCATAGCCAGACTTATCCGAAAAGACACAAAGCAAATTAGATCATGCTCTTACAAAAAGACTGTCGTCTATCACCATTATAAAGCCTGCGTTTATAGAGACTCCTGACGCGGATGGCCTGCCTGTTTCCCAAAAAAAGCCTGAACGAGGGAAACCCATTTTCTAAAGCTGAAATAAGCAAACCTGATCAAAGAAGAACAAATCTTTGAATACTCATTCTCCATTTCCGCTGCCAAACATTTTCATCATGTGCATAAGACTTCCGCTTTCAACTTTAAGCATCCTTTCTACATTGAATATGAGCGCCTTTATACGTGAAACACGCTCTTCATCCGTCATATTCACCATATCATCATCAAAAACGGTATTCGTATATGCAACAACCATCTCCATACATTCATACGGATACGGTGTACTGAACAGGCCTTGCTCAATGCCCTCCCGAATAATTTCCGTCAGTATTGGTGTAACTCCATTGATGATCACTTTTTGTATTTTCTGATGCATAAGCGCATTCTGAGGCCTGTGAATGTGCTCCATTATTTCTTGGCTGCTAGCTCCACTTATGTTCAGTGACATGACAACACGGATAATGCGTTCAATGACAGGTGTGCTCTTATCGGCGGCTATTTGCTGCGCCGTCCCTAAAAGACGGTTACTATACCGCTCAATCAGTGCATCCATAATATCCTCCTTCGATTTGAAGTGATGATATAATGTCCCACGCGCAATGCCGACCTTTTCAAGAATATCTTTCGTACTCGTGCCATCAAAGCCCTTCTGGCCAAAAAGCTCATCTGCCGCATCAAGAATTTCATTTTTGCGTTCCACTGCCTCTTTTCTCATTTTATCCCTCCTTACAGACCGACTGCCTGTCTATAAAATTGTAACATTGTAATGGAGGATGTCAAGAGTAAAAATAACAGAACCCTAGACAAAAAATAATCGGACATGGCAACCAATAAAATTTTATGTAAACTAACCAGGCTGATGCCATTTTTCGATCACAATTCCACGGGTTTGATCTCGATTAGGATAGCGTGGAATCCACTGTTACGCCAATAGTCCCTTTGTGCAAAGTTCACTTGATCACCTGCTTAATAAAGCAATATGGTGAAAGTTTGACTCAATAAAAAAATAACCCCTTATACATATGACATTGAAGAGGTTATTTTTTGTAGGTAATTTTTGTTTAGCTAATGTTAAATGACAATAAAGTCGCGTAATATTGTCTTTATCACAAAAACATCATTTTCTTTTTTTGCCTTCAAGTTTTTCCCAATATTACCCACTGTGATATTCATTACGGTCCTTACGTACGTTTTAGAAATTGAGAAATTCCCGATGATAGCATGCGCCTTTAATTTCCAATTTTTTTACCGTCAAAATGTTGCCGGCTTACTTAACCAAACCGACTATCCCAAGACTCTGATTCTACATTCCATCAGAAAAAGAAATAACCCCTGCCCTTCAGGGATTACAGCCATATGCTAAGCTGTAATCCCTAACCCAGCGGCTGTTTCCACTTGATTGCCGGCATGATATTTGGGAATTTCTCAGTTCCAAGCCCAAACTTCTTACGGTACGGTCCCCGCTACTCATCTATTGACACTCTCTGCTTTTCCTCCTTGCATCACGACATTTTCTCGATCCGTTATTTCTCCCAAATTAATACGGCTCGTTCTAAAATTGAATCCCAAGTTTCTTTTCCGGCAGTGACTTTTTCTGCATCAAAATCTACATAATAGACGGCATCAACTTCTTTACTTTCTGGAAGTTCAAAGACATACCCTTCCTTATTAGGATCCTCCCCATTCTTAATAAGTTCTCTTGAAGGTGAATCAGCGATTGTTTTTGTATAATAAATAAAACTTACATTCTTATTTTCTCCTTCAATTTCCATTTTCATAGGATGGGTTACGCTAACACTAGCATAGCTTTCCCCATAATAACGGGAAGCCAATTGATGGTCATCCTGTTTTTCAATTTTTATGAGGTTTTCTGAATATGGAATGACCGTTTCATAATAAAAAACATACGCAAATACCCCAAATAAAACGATAGCAGTTGCGACAGCAGAAGCAATTGAAATCAGTATTTTTTTCTTGCGCCATTTTTTACTGATTTTCTTAAAAAGAGAGACTTTATTTTCTGCCGGAATATAAAGTTCACGCTTCATGGAGTCGTATTCCTTTTGACACGTCTCACAATGCTGTAAATGCTCATCGACCATTTCTTTTGTATCTTCGCTGACTACTCCATCAACATAAAGAGGCAAAACATCTTGTATGATGGTACATTTAATCTCTTTCATGATTTATCTCCTCCATATACTCCAAAATTTTCTTCCGGGCTCTGTAAAAGGTTACCCTTGCCCATCCGGCGCTTTTTCCAAAGAGTCTTCCTATTTTCTCAAAAGGCAGTTCGCCAAAAGTGCGTAGTGAAAACACTTCTTTGTATGGCTCATCCATCGAGTGAAGAAACTGATGAACAGTAAAAGCCTCTTCCTCGTTCATCAAATGTTGTACAATTTGTACTCCCGTCTCTGGTTCATCAATGAAGTCCGAGTTGATTTGCCTTTTCATTTTTTTATAATGAGAAAAATAGGTGTTTTTGGCAATTGTAAAAAGCCATGCTCGAATATCTTTAGAACCATCAAATTTTTCGATTGCCTTTAATGCTTTAAAAAAAGCCTCTTGCGTCATTTCTTCCGCTACACCTTCATCATGACTTAATGATTTCATAAACAAATAAACTTCTTGAAAGTATTCGCGATAGATTTCCTCAAAGTCCACCTCTTTTCACCCCTTATACTGATATAACTCCCAGAACTTGATTACGTTACAAAAAATACTGACATATTTTACACTCAGAGCCATTACATGATCCTCACGATTGCCGATCTTCCTTTAACATCGACAAATTTTCCACAAACGAAATAAGGCATATTCAAACGAAAATGAATATACCCGCCTCCATTACTTTATGATATGGTTGATTAAAACTTATATTAAACTGTATTATTTTCCCAGTGTAGAATAATAAAATAAACACTGTAAACTCGCCTGCCTGTTAGCTTACGTATGTTTCTACTCTCTGAATGTTAACATAAATATCCTACTCCTTGTCAGTTATTCTTCTGTAAGAAAACAACTCTGTTACCACTCCGCAGTTCCTAAAGTGTTCTTTTCCTTCTTACTATATAACATCCCTCGTAAAAAATATCCAAATCGCGATGTAACTAGTAAATCCAGAATACTTTCCGTTCCAATGCCATGCCGAAGTGTATGCGGATACAGTTTTCCGCAAAGGAACAACGAGCCGCAGGGCTTTGCAAGAGCCTATCACATACCCGCCACTCCAGTGTAAAGCCGTGGAAATAACACTCATTTGTGAATATACTTGATTGCCAAATACTGCATCAGTAACCAGCAACAATTCTATTTTGTCGGCAAAGATATTTCATCTCTATCATTCATGTTGCAAATGGAACGAATATCTACATGATCAAGCAACTCTGCAGGTGAACCATATCCTTCAAAGGGCCAATTATGTGATATATTCGTTAGTAGTGATCTTCGGATTGCTCAAAAAAATCGTACTTTCTGGATGTAGTGGTGGTTTCCTTAGCTGCTTTTGGACAGCGCCATATAACTTAAAGGAAAAGAGGAAGAATTGAGTGGATTTATCCGTGTGTTCAAGTCTATTGGCTATGGATTGAGCTTTATCATCGCATTTATTGGAGTAATGAATTACATCAATACGATGATCACTGGTATCCTTTCACGCCGAAACGAACTTGCTGTACTGGAAAGCATCGGTATGACGAAAAAACAGCTCAAAAAGCTACTTTTTTACGAGGGATTGCTCAGCGTTATGCTGACAGGTACGATTGTTTTGACGGCAGGCCTGTATATAACATATGCGGTAGGGAAAGGCATAACAGAAAGTATGGACTTTACAGAGTTTCAAATGAGTATTTGGCCTACATCCCTAGCTATTCTGCTGTTAATGACTATTTCAATCACCATAACCTGGGTCGCTTATTCATTACTTTCGAAAGATACAATTATAGAAAGATTACGGGAAGTGGAATAGTGTTAAGAAGCTTAAGATCAATAATAGCAGAGACCGCCCCCCCTTAACATGTAGTACTTGACAGTAACTTTAAAAATGAAAAGCACCTCGATGTTAGTATGATTAAAATAAAAATTCATTACAATCATCATTAAAAGAGGTGTCTTTTTCATTACAAGCCAGTTCTTTTTGGAATGGATGTCGATTTAATAAAGAAAGAAATGAATGTTATTTCACATCTTGATGACGGAAGAACGGTTCATCATATAGGGACATAACATGTTTATACGATTGATTTTTGGGCTCATCCATTTATCGAATTGATTAGCTGAAAAAAGTATTCAGGCTTTTGAGTCTTATTGAGGTTATACCATGAATGCAGTGTATCTGGCGCAAATACATCTAAGGTTTTCAGCACTTCCATCGCAAATTCCAAAGGAGCTACTCCTGATGCGGTTACCAAATTCTCATCAGATACTGCGGGCCCTAGCTCATAATATTTTTCTCCTTTATAATGGGGACAAGTCATTTTCATATACTCCAAGTGATTACTTGTATGTTTTCTAGAATCTAGGTAACCAAAGTTTGCCAATCCCAGCGTTGCGCCACAAATTGCCGCAACAATAGTTCCTTTCTTTAAAGCTTCGCCAATCTTTTTTAAGATAGGGTCATGAATAGCTTCTTCCCATGTATTCCCTCCAGGCAAAACGATAAGATCTCTACTCTCAAGCGCACACTCATCAACAGACATATCCGGTTTTATTTTCAGTCCACCCATTGTCGTAATCATTTCTTTCGTCGTTCCTACTGTAATGACTTTTAAAGGCGCTACATCTTTTTTAAAATATCTGCCTGAATTTAGTTCGGCCATTAAATATCCATATTCCCAATCCGACATTGTATGAAATACATAAAGATACGCTTTTTTCGTTTGCATCCAACTACACTCCATTCACAATTGATATAACCTATTATAAAACACCTTCCCTGACAACTAGCGTCAGGGAAGGAAAAATACTTGAGCTCTCCCATCATGGCAGAGCTTCTGAACCCGCTTGTACAACATTTGTATATTCAGAAAATAAATAAATATAAACAGAGGTGATTTTCATATTTATGAAGAATCAGCCTTTTGTCATAATTGAGGAGGTCTAAAGTAAAAAATGGCAAGAAACCGTACCAGATCTTCAACTCCCTATTTTTAACCATTTTCCACCAAAAAACTGATTGGTAGCGATTTTTATATTCCTCATATTTTGATATGATTCACTTCAGGCGTTTAGCATCTTTTCACTCCCCCGCCATTAATTGAATAGACACCATAAGACGGTAGGTTATTTTCTGCTGGCAAGCTTTTTATATACACCCTTCTAAGACTTTGGTTCCACCACTCTCTACTTTTATTTTGCACTGAACAGCAACTGAAAGTAATACAGTGAAACTTCATTCAGTAGGGCTCCTACTGAATGTTAGTTGAACCAATCGGGCATTTAGGTGCCGTTTTCTCACACTTAGACCTTTTGTATTTACTCAAGATTTTGAAGTGGGAGGCTTACGGCACCTTACATGCGGGATAAAGTGCGTACGTAAAACAAATAGTATGTATAAGAATAGGTGCGTTTAGACGTATAGTGAAAAATTTTTTACATTAAAATGTAACGAAACAACACTTTCTTGGATATATAAAAGAGTAAACTCTTCCGACGTTTGCTACATATATGAAAGGAGGGAAACGGTGAACACAGCAGATGTCTATCAAAAATACGCCAGCTTTATATTTAAATACTTATTAACCTTGACGAATAATGAACAAGCTGCCGAGGAATTAACGCAGGAGACGTTTTATCAAGCCATTAAGTCTATTGATAACTTTCACGATAACGGAAAAGCAAAATTTTCTACATGGCTCTGTTCGATTGCTAAAAATGTTTGGCTGCAGGAACTACATCGTGAAAAGAAAAGACATCAATTGGCGGAATCATTAAGTGATGAAAAAAAGCTAGCTTATAATTTGGAAGAAGAATACTTTAGAAATGAAGATAAAATTCAATTTTTCAAACTAGCACATCAGCTTAGTGAGAAAAAGCGGGAAATACTTTATCTCAGGTTATTAGGAGATTTATCTTTTAAAGAAATCGGCTCTATTTTTGGAGAATCAGAAAATTGGGCGAGAGTGACATTCTATCGTGCAAAACAACAAATGAGAAAGGGTGATAAAGGCGATGAATCATAGTGTTTTCAGAGATCTAGTGCCAAACTATATTGAAAATTTAACGACTGAAGAGACAAATAGACAAATGGAAAAACATATGGAGCAATGTGAGGATTGTCGGGAGTATGTAAAAGAAATGCGGGAAGACTTATCCATAGAACGTAGAAATGAACAAAAAGAAGAGAACAGAAATATTGACTATTTGAAAAAAGTGCGCTTAAAGAACAGAAAAAAGATTATTACTATTACTGGGGCACTGCTATCTCTTTTTCTTGTTTTATCGATCAGTTATTATTTCCTCTTTGTTCATATGTGGATGGCAGATAAAAATGATGTGGAAACAACCATCCAACAGCAAGATTCTAAAGTGACACTAACCTTTCAATCAAAAAACGACAATCGTTATCTGTTGGCTGTTGGAAACCAAACAGCAAAACATGATTATACCGATTTTATTACCATTTATGAAAGTTGGAATGTTTTTTCAGATACAAAACTAAATCCATTTTCAGAATTAGCAAAGGCTCGTCAAAACGGAGATAAAATCTCATATGTTTTTTTAGATGAAAATACCTTACTATTGGACAATGGAGAAAAAAAGAAACTGACTGATGAGGATAAAATAACAATTGAATATAAAGACCATTCCGAAGTAATCCGATTAAAGGATCTGTATCGTGCAAAAAATAATAACTAAATTTGAGGAATAATTAACACGATACGATGGTGTTAAAAGACATTCCCATTGTGCTTGCACCGGGTGGTTATGGTCTACTGGAGGCAAAGGATTTCGTGGAATCAACATTATTGTGTATTATTTATGGGGCAATGGAGGGGGAACAAGTGGTCAGTTTTTTATTTCTGCCTGAATTTAGTTCGGCCATTAAATATCCGTATTCCCAATCCGACATTGTATAAAATACATAAAGATACGCTTTTTTCGGTTGCATCCCACTACACTCCATCACAATGAATATCACCTATTATAAAACACCTTCCCTGACAACTGGCGTCAGGGAAGGCACCATTTAGGCTGTTAAGCAATCCCATGATTGTATCAATTCCGTTATAAACGTTAGCATAAAAGTGAAACCGCTTTAGTAAAAGCATCTTATCATAGAGTCGGTGAACTGTATGATTTTTCAAAAAATATGATAGTAAGATACGTGTACATTGTACCTTAAAGTTTCCGCAAAGATCGTGTGGAATTTTATTTAATGAATAACATAAAGTCTTTGGCGAGGAAACTTGACTCATACTATCGCATCGTTTATGATTCAATTGATTTAATAATCAAAAAAATGTTTAGGAGGGCATTGCATTATGAAAAAGATGTGGATTGTTTTATTAGCTCTTTTGCTAATCCCCACTGGCAGTTCATATGGGGAGACGCCCCCTGTTAATGATGGAAAACTATTGGTGGAATTTTATGATGCAGATGGCACATTCATAGAATCTTATTCTGGTCAAGAAGCAGAAGAACTTCTGAAACCACCTATAGACCCGCCAATTTTGGAAGTACCTGAAGTCACTGATGATATCCCTCATGTACATATTTATAATGAAAATAATTTCATAATAGATTCAACGGATGAAAATGTTCTGAAAGCCCAAAGTAAGGCCGAGGCGGCAGTGAAAGCAGCTTCTTTACAAGCTTATAAGTATGATCCTGCCTCGTTTACACACAATATTTGGATTGCTGATGGAGCATATTTTCATCAACCCCAAAGTATAGAAATAAGACCTAAGAAGAAAATGAACTCTATAATAACGAGAGTATATCGTCAAGGCTCTGCAACTCCAGTGGGAAGCGTGAAAATCGCAAACTTTTCAAGTGTAGCAAATATCCCTCTTCATAAGTTTACAAAGTATAGTGGAAATTATAAGATTCAATTGCTAAATGAAGATCCCAATCAGCCAACGATCTATCTAGATACTGCGCATCTTTATTATAAATAAAATGATATGCTGCGGCTTCAACATGTCCGGTTTTTTGCACGATCTGTATCTTTTTTCTGATGGATGGTGAGTGAATATTGCTGATGAATCATCTTTTTTCGCTTACGCTAACCTTGACCTGAATGATCAGCCGTTCTTTGATTAAGTTTCTATATATATTTAAAAATGCATCATAGTATAGTTTGTCAACTAAAAACATTGAAACAGCTTCAACAGGAGCTATTTTTAACCATTCCCAATCAATTCATATAAGCTACAAATCAAATTCCCGTATGGTAACGGGCCATTCTAAATGATTATTTTTCAGACTCAACAGTAGAAATGAGATTGTCTATTTGTGGTTTGGAAGAGCCGACAAATTACATATATTAGATGTTGCATCCATATTCCCTTTATCCAAAAAACCCCTCAACGAATGAACAAAATGCTTATGGTTTCACATTGGGAAATTTGAGCGTTATGGTCAACCCCGAACCAAGCTCCGCTTTTGCCTCCAACTGAATAGCTTATAGGTTGTTGCTTGTGCAGTTTCTGTTGGAGACTGACGAATCGAGTCGGGCGAAACTTTTTCCCTTAACCTGTTTTAACGTCGCGACGATAAGAAAGCTAACAATCACCAATAGGAGCCAAGAACTCACCTTGCCCAGATGAACGAGATTCCACGCATCAGTTTGGTTTGGATATTTCCAAGCCCCAAAGAACGTTGCGATATTTTCGGCGATCCAAATAAAAAATCCGATGAGTACAAAAGAAAGGGTGAGCGGCATACGGTAACGGGTTCCACCAACCTCGTAGAGAACCCAGGATTGCCAAAAGACGATGATCACAAGTCCAGATAACCACCAACGAACGTCAATCCAATAATGGTGGGTAAAAAAATTCAAATAAATCGCGGCCGCAAGAGCCGCCACTGCCCAAAACGGCGGCCATTTCACCAGTTCAATCTTGAGCCTCCTCCATGCCTGGCAAAGATAGCTAGCCACACTTGCGTACATGAATCCGCTATACAAAGGTACTCCAAAAATTTTGAAATACCCTTCCTCCGGATAAGACCAGGAACCCATATGTACCTTGAAAATTTCAAGCGTCAGTCCAATAAGGTGGAACACGGTGATCACCTTTAGTTCATCCCGTGTTTCAAGCCCGGACTTCACCATCCACCACTGCATGAGAAGGCAGATGATGAGCAGCCAGTCATACCGAGGCAGGAAAGGAAGTGGTATAACTTTTGTAATAGCCAAAGAAGCAAAAATAACGACTGGAAACAAACACGCGAGGGCCTGCTCCCAACCAAAACGAACGAATTGTTTGAATGCTCTCATCCTTGGACCTCCCGAGTTTTTTCTTTTATCCATATTGGGTGCTTTCATCGCTTCGGAAATATGTTCCAGACAATTCGGACAGCTGTCCATTCTTGTGTATATGGCCAAAAGTCTCAAATGCCTAATACATACAATTCACTAAAAAACGTTATAGCCGTTATACACCCCTGTCAAACGAGGTATGGTAAAAAGCAAACTAGCGAATATGCTTTACTGTTTCATTCGCGATGCAAAGCACCCACCAAAGCAAGAAGCGGAATTCCGATAAGAAAAACAGAAAATCTTTTAAAAGCGAGTTGAACCGTTTTTCAGGCATCTCACTTATTTCGTATATCCTTGATTCTAACCGATTATTTATCGATTATCAATAAATAATTATCTTTTTTGGTTATATTTTTATTGATATCCAATCGTCCCTATAAAAAAACGTCGCACCTACATTTATAGGCACAACGTCTATGCTTCATGCTCCAATATCATCAAATTGTATAACCAATCCATTGTATTCTTACCATGGCAGTAACACTTGAGTTAGATATTAATGGCGTATGATCTTTTAAGTCCTTTAAGGTGAAAAGAGTATTCGATAAGATATACTGACGTAAACTATATAACTAGGAAAATAATTGTAGGGGCTTGATGCTCTATCCTGCTCTATTTGCGCTGAACCGGCGGAAATAATGAATGGGGATAAAGCGGCATAATAAAAAGCCCATATGGAGGAACATCAAACCAGTAATTGCCGTTTGTATGCTGTCATCATCACGATAACGATAGTTCGTTACAGAGTCTATAAAGGATGGTTTAAGCAATCCAATGTCGCTCTAATAACGTAGTGTTTTTACAGGAACATTACATATTTCGGAAATCTCCCTATGGAATACACATTATGATCCTTTCAACGAAAGTTTCATGATAAACTGTTCACCAATTGGTCCCATTTTTCTCTTACCTGTATCTACAAAACCTACTCTTGAATATAGGCGTTGAGCCGGAATATTTTTATGATTAACAGCTAAGACGATTTCATCACAATTAGGAAATTCAGCTTTAACAAAATCACGTAATAACAGCATACCTTGCTTGGCATAACCTTTTCCTTGTTTGGCATGATTAATTGATAATGAAGTTAGCAACATAGCTTTCGGATTATTTGAATACTCCTTTACACGTTCAGTTGAATGTAATAAAAAGAAACCTACAGGTTCATGATCACTGACAATCACAATCCGATGTTGTCCTTCCGCCACCTCTAACATATTGCTTGGCAAGGCCGTAAACTGTTCCTGTTCTTCAGGGAGTTTAAAAGAATGAAGCACTTCCAAATGTTCATCGGAAAACATTTTTAACGCAACATAATCCACTTTTTCCATAGCGTTACTGCTCCTTGGTTTTTATTTGTAATCTAACGAGAAATATCGTCATCATTACAGCAATTAGCAATCCTCCAAACACATAACCCCAGCTGAAAAATGAAACAGAATAAAGCGATCCTTCCTCAATCTTTCGCATAACATTTGCAATATACAAAGGATTCATATCATACATAAATGTGCTTATTAAATATATTAGAATTTTCTCTATGATACAAGGAACCAAAAAACCTAACGCATAAAAAGTTTTACTGTTTCCCTTACAGTAGACTGAATAGTACCATGCTCCAGCTGTATAGGGTAAGACTATCAATAAAACACCTAAAACATGTTTTAAATTCAAACCTATCAAGAACGGTACCGAGTATATCAGTACATAAGTCGATAGTATAATCAACCAGCCTAAACACAATTTAAGAAAAGCTATATATCTTTGTTTCAACTTTTACACCCCTCTTTTGTGGTGTTTTTACTGTTTCACATTTGGAAATTTGAGCGCTATGGTCAACCCCGAACCAAGCTCTGATTTTGCCTCCAACTGAATGGCTAAATCATAAGCCATCTTGCTCACTAAGAAGAGTCCCATACCTGTTGCTTGTCTTGTATAGGTACCTCTCCCTCCAGTAAAGCCCTTATCAAAAATAAATGGTAAATCTTCTTCAGAGACACCAGGCCCATTATCTCGTATAGATAAAATGGTTTGTTCACTCGCTCGATCATAACCCGTTTCAAACTCCAAAATGGGATCATTCTGATTCTGCGCAACGTATTTCGTACTGTTAAAGATGATTTGTTCTATGATGAAAGCTAATCCTTTGCGGTCGGATAAAATCTCCATCTCTTCACCTTTGAACTGTACTTGAAAACCGGATTCATCTAGTAGTGTTTGATGGTCTTCAACAGTCTGTTTGCAAAATGCGAGCACATGTATTGGTTCAAAAATATAATCTTTATGAGCAGCCCCAAGCCTTGCAAAATACAAAATTCGCTCTACGTCTCCATGCATTTGATCTCTAATATGAAGCATACGCTGTCTCACAAGGGGAGACATTTCGTCACTGCGATTATCTAATAGCAATGTCATCAATGAGAGCGGCTTTTTAATTTCGTGAACCCATCCTTCGATATAGTTTTCATAATCGGCGAGTTCAATGACTTGATCATTCAGTTCCGCCTGATATGACCTAATGGTACTTCCCATCCTGCGGATAAATGACCAATGAGTCTTAGGAGATACGCGGCATAATCTTTCTTCGTTCGCTTCATTCGGTTCTGACAAAAAATCTTGAAAGACAGCTTCGATGATTTTTTGCTTTCTTATCATCAGGAATACAGACAATAATATCATCGCCAGTGTAAAAATCATCATGAGTCCCACTAACACCTTAAAAGTTTCAGGGTAAGCCAGCCAAGCTAAATAACTAAAAAGGAGGCTTATAGCCATTAAGATAAGAAACCATTGTTTATGGGCATGAATACAATCATAGATTTGTTTTATCCATTTCATGGCTTCTCCTGCCCCCTCAGTCGATAACCTTTGCCCCTGATCGTCTCAATTTGATTCTCCAAGCCTAACTGCCGCAATGTTTTTCGTAAGCGAGTCAGATTTACTTGAAGGGCATTTTCGTCTATATATTGGTCTGTTCCCCATAAAATTTCACTCAGTGTTGATTTGGTTACAACCTCAGGTTTATTTTGCACTAAAGCCAATAAAATTTTTCCTTCATTCGCTGATAATAATAACGATTCGGATCCTTTATACAACGTAAACGTATTGGGATCTAATGAAAAACTGCCACCATCGATCAAGTCTGGTTGTCTTTCAAACCTTCTTAGCAAGTTCTGAATGCGCGCCAATAATCGGTCTCGATTACATGGCTTAGTGAGATAATCATCTGCACCTAAATGAAGACCATGTAATTCATCTTGCAACTTATCTCTGGAAGTAAGCATCAATATGGGACCAATCCCTTTGGATTTTAGACTTTTACATATTTCAAATCCAGATTGTCCCGGTAAATTGATGTCCAATAAGACTAAGTTTGGTGCCAAAGTGGCAATTTGCGCGACTACATCATGAAAGTCGGTAATTGCTACTGCTTCAAACCCTTCTTTTTGCAATATATCCATTAACTCTTCTCTCATCAATAAATCATCTTCAACAACAGCAATCGTCGCCACTTTGACACCTCCTTCTACATAAAAATGTAACCTTTCTTTAATCTATATTTGGCTTCCAGCGCAATTTATCGATCTCATGACCTGCTGAACGGGCAACGGCTACTCCATAAATCACAAAAATGAGGATGACGACACATGCAAAGGCAAAGGAAATCGGATAAAGTAACGCATTGTCTTCGATGCGAATCACCACAAATGAAATCATTGCCTTTATCCCAACAGCCGCACTCACACATGCCAGAGACATAGGTAACAGAAAAGCCAACAACACTTGTCTATGCATCGACTTTTTCATTTGATTCCGTTTTGCTCCCAACATGGAAAGTGTTACATAGCGCTGTCCAGTCTGCTTCATCTGTGTCAAAAATTGTAAAGCTAATACCGTACAAGCAATAATCAAGAATAAGAATCCCACATATAGTGTCGTATAACTACCCGCAACAACATAGAAGAGTTGACGTCCAAAGTTTTGCAAATAACTTTCAAACTGAAAGCCCGAAGATTGTAATAAGTCTCTGGCTTCCATCATGGGTTTCATTAAACCTTGCTCATCTTGCAGCTTTTGTGGGATGCGAAAATTCCAATAAGACACATAAGTTTCCGTATTTAAAAATTGTTCAAACATAGGGTCGGGGACGATAAATGCGGAATGAATTTCTACCGAACGGTCTGCGACTAACCCTCTCATCGGAGTGGATGGTCGTATAGATATTGCCTGATCATGAATGCTCATCAAACTTTGCCCTTCTTTTTCAGCCTTTTCAAGAATACGATCTAATACAGGCATGCGTTCTAAATTATCCATATGCAAAAGGTCTGGATTAAAGTATAGAGCAATTTCATCTGCATGCAGGTTCAGTGGTTTTTCTCCTATTGCCTTTAAAAGTCCATTATAAGATGATTCGGGAATGAGGTAAGGTGCTTTTGCATCAATCTCTAGGACCCCAAGCAAGTTAAGTGCATCGGGGTTTTCCGAACTAATCGTGTAACCTTGCATTTCTCCGGATAAAAGCTGCTCTTTATAGTCGCTTGGCAGAGCCATAATGAGCTGCTCTCTTAATTCAGACCAGTCTACCAACGATGAGGGCGAGTTGCCATCCCCTTGTTCATCCTTATATTTCATTTTCCCGATTTCTAATAGATTCAAGTCCTCTACATATGGTACCATTTTTTCTGAAGTAAGAAATTGCTCAACCTTTTGATGATCTCCATGAACCGTAAAATCATATAACGAGGAAGTCCTAGTAATAGCACTATCGAAACCGATAATCGTTGAAGCACCATTTGTGATCAAAATGATCGACAATGTGATGAGGATCGATGTTACAGCAACAGAAATGGATTTATTCGCTACATTTTCCTGGAACTGCCTTAAAGTAAATGTGCGCAGCCCTTTCGTAGATTTACCCTCGGACAAGCTTGCCATTAAGCCAAATAGTTTTCCAAATCCCCTCATAAAAAAGATCGTTCCCAAACATCCGAGAGCCAATGCCACAAACAAGAGCAGTCCTGCAAAATCCATAAAACGATATAAAACAATCCAGTAGGCAACACCTAGTAAGACAATACCCACTAAAATATGGAGTATGTTGCCTTTAAAATGTCCCCTATCTTGTTTCTTATCCATTTGCTCATAAAGTAATTGATGTACCTCTTGATTAAATAATCTTCCGCCAAGAATGACTAATGCGATGAGCTGGATGAATAAAAAACCAATGATCGTAAAGATTATCGCGCTTACCGACAAGCTTATTTGATGACCGATAATTCCCTGTCCGACTAGTTTAGAAACCGTCAAGCTGATGATTTCCGCTAAAAATCCGCCTATTAAAATCCCGCCAATGAGCGCCAAAATTGACGTCATAAGCCCCTCTGCTGCAAGTTGAAGAACTAGACGCTCTTTGCGCATTCCTAACATGAGATAAAGTCCAAACTCTTTGCTTCTCCGATTTAATTGGTACTGATTCGCAAATAAAATCAAGAAAAACAATAGGAATAAGGCAAATAGATACACAAGGGGCATGAGCGATAAGAGTTTATCGATCGCATCACTTTCAAATTCTTTCAAGAATAGGATCACATCTTGTCTTCCAAGTGAAAGAATGATATAAAACGAGGCCACTGCTGTGACTAGTGTTGCAAAGTAGATTAAATTTTCCTTCCGACTTCGATTCGCATTACGATAAATCAGCCTATAGAACATTTGCGCTTCCTCCCCCAAGCTGAGCTAATACCTTTAAAATTCTGTCATAAAATTTCTCGCGAGACTCATCTTGTTTGCGACGCAGTTCATGAAAGATGACACCATCTTGAATAAAAAGAATTCTGGAGCAAAAGCTTGCAGCATTCGGGTCATGGCTGACCATTAAAATTGTTTTTCCACTACTTCTATTAATTCCTTCCAGCTTATTCATTAAGATTTTTGCAGAGCGTGTGTCCAATGCTCCTGTCGGTTCATCTGCAAGAACGATATCTGGATCAGAAATCAAACTGCGGGCAGCAGCCACCCTTTGCTTTTGTCCTCCAGACATCTGAGATGGAAATTTATGAAGGATATCGGTAATTTCAAAAAAACTGGCCAGCTCATCTAACTTGGCACGTGCTTTCGCAAAATCCACCCCATGAATAGACAGCGGCAATAGGATATTTTCTTGTCCCGTTAAATTATCTAGCAGCGCAAAGTCTTGAAACAAGTACCCAATTCGACTACCCCGATATTCTGCTAAATCTTTACTGTCAAAAGCACTGATGTTTTTCCCATTTAAAAGTACCCGCCCGGCAGTTGGCTTGATGATCGTGGCAATGCAGTTTAATAACGTCGTTTTACCAGACCCGCTTGGTCCCATGATTCCTAAAAATTCTCCTGGGAGAATATCAAAACTGACACCGTTTAAAGCTTTTGTTATATTGTCTTTCTTTCCGAAGTTTTTTTGTAAGTCTTGAACCTCTAGTAATTTTCCTTCTCTGGCCATGCATAACTCCCCTTTTTTATGATCATTTTTGAAATCGAATTGAGTTATACACATTATAACCAGCATAAAAGTCGAGGAACACTTACAGATGATGTAAGGAAACGTAACTGATGTTAATCACTATATATAGTGTCCCGCGATCGTTCAGTTATCCCGCATTAACTGGCAGTAAGCCCCTTTGCTTAGAAATCTAAAATGTAAGTAGAAAGTGCTGGGTCAACTGCCAGTAAATGCCCGATTAATTCAACTAACATTCAGTAGGAGATGGAAGAAAACTCCTACTAAATGAAGTTTCACTATATCCCGCATGTAAGGTGCCGGAAGACGCCCACTTCAAAATCTTGAATGAATACAAAAGGTCTAAGTGGAAGAAAATGACACCTAAATGCCCGATTGGTTCAACTAACATTCAGTAGGAGATGGAAGAAAACTCCTACTGAATGAAGTTTCACTATATGGAGTAAGCATGACCTCCAATAAAGGACATGTGCCATTAAACAAGTTTGCCTAATAAAGCTCCTGCCCATGCCTGAACAAATCACATATGCAATAAAGCAAGATGTTTTTTAGTTGCTGTCGCCATTATGATTAAACATTTAGAAAAGATTATATCTAAGTATCGCCAGCTCGACTTTATCCGTTGACGACATCTTAAAATAACAGGATGTTAGTTCTTCTTCCGCTCGGTTCGTTTTTTTTAAAATGACCCTTTTCTACAATAACCTCTTCATTTGAATTTTTGATAACAATATCAAAACTTCGATGAAAAGGATGCATAAACAAATCATATTGAATTCTACGCTCTTCATGAGATTGCCTTACATAATGGATGTCTATTCCTCTCTCCGAAACATCCCGTTCACTTCTTCTCATTAACTCCGTTTCTCCATCCGTATATAAGTAAATGGTTAAATCGTACAAATCAGGATTGGTAAATGCAACACTCATTCCTTCAACAATGGTTATTTTGTTTTGTGAAGAGAG
Organism: Siminovitchia sp. FSL W7-1587; assembly: GCF_037963795.1. NCBI lineage: Bacteria > Bacillati > Bacillota > Bacilli > Caryophanales > Bacillaceae > Siminovitchia > Siminovitchia sp. FSL W7-1587. Next base: position 3,998,894 of record NZ_CP150169.1, on the reverse strand, counting down.
TAAACTGCTCTTTATATAATGTGTCCCAATTGTATAGAGGTCTAAGCCATCCCTGATCATGTTTATGTCTCTCTCTAAAGCTGATACATGATGAGCTGCAGGGTGACAGGCGGTCATTTTATAATGATGATTCTTATTTTTGTATTCATAATCTATTACAGCATATTTCCTAAGATGAGAGCCAATTATATATGGATCAGTATTCAGCTCATTAACACCTTGTTGTTCCAAAAGTTTTGCAAGACTAGTTGCAAACGTTGTCTTTCCCGAAGCACCATGGCCCGAAATCCCAATGATTAATCTTTTATCTGTTTTATTTATAAAGTTAGCTATCCCTTGTAATATCTTGTCCATCATTCTCCCCTTTTTCGGTTTATGATTGATTTTCATTAAGTATATTCCAATTCCTTCTACAAAACATGCGATATTACCGCTTTAATTGTCTTCTAGTAGTAGCAAAGCAACTTCGGGGGGCCTTTCAATATACCAACCAAAAAGAAGCATGCTAAAATACAGCACGCTTCTCCTATAGATATGTTATTTATATTCTGAAGCTATGATTTTTCTTTCTTACTAAACATTACATAAGCAATAACTCCAAATAAATAACCTATACCTGCACCTATCACAATTGTTAACAATAGAAAGTCGAGGAAAAATATGCCGAAAACGACACCAATGGCACAACCAAAAATCATTCCCAATGGTATTAAACTATCTATTAAAACTTTAGTGTCTTTTGATTTTTTCATACCGAATGTTCCCTTCTATGTTACTGATAAAGCAACATCATTGGCATTGCTAATCTTTTTCATGGCTAGCCTTAACCGATCATGTATTTGAACATTGGCTTTTAGGTGACACGGGATTTAGATTTAGGCATACTCATTTACGAATTTGCTCCCTGTCGTTGATCATGTTTCTTGTGCGTTTCCTTCAAACCTCACCCGATCAATTCCAGGACTTGCCTTAGTTCACTTTATTTTTGAGAAAAAAACAATCCTTTTTGTTAAAGGGTTGTTGTGATCAAAATTTATTTTAATCATAACATTTTAAAGACGCAAATGCGCATCAGGTGAAAACTTTATTCAGTAAGAGTTTTCTTCCATCTCCTACTGAATGTTAGTTGACCGAATCGGGCATTTAGGTGCCGTTTCTCCCACTTAGACCTTTTGTATCAACTCAAGGCTCTTGAAGAAGGAGTCTTACGGCACCTTATATGCGGTATAAAATCGTTCAAAAAACAGAACAGTTTAAAAAATTTATTTTTCTCCCAAGAAATAAATAATTCATCAAGTTGCTTCATTCTTCTTCATCACTTTTCAACTACACTTTCATTCTCCAAAAACTGGGTCCATAATCTGTATTCTCAACCAAAACATTTAAATCAGAGGCAGGTAAAGCTTCTCCAACTGTTAACTGATGCATGTTATTTTGTATAGGAGAGCCAAAGGAGAATTCCAGTTGTTTGGCATTCAAATCAAACAATATAGAATGCACGGTTCCAAAATGTTGTTGATAATTATGCACAGTTAACCCCTCAGGATACTCTTGTAATAGGAAACTTCGCAGATGATTTTTCGAGATAAGATCATTGCTTTTTAAACTATTTTCCATAAAATCATAACGTACTTTGGACTGTTCCAACATGCTATTTTCTATTCTCGAAATATGAGGGAATAGGGCATGGTTAGTGGCAATCATGTATTCTGATTTGTTGGTGCTCTTTTCTACAGCTCTTTTTCCATCATAAGTTTCGATTAAAGCTGCATGACCATCAGCATCTGCTAAAAGCAAATTCATATTTGTTCCAATAGGCATATCCTCTATATAAGAAATTCCTTCCTCAACGTCTTTACAATTTTCAAGTAACGCCCTGACGATCACCATAAACTGTAACCCTTTTATAGTCGGCTTTTTCATTCCCGGGTGTTTTCCAACTGGCATACCGCAAGCAGCAAAAGCTACACAAAACCCTTTTTCATTTAAGCCTTCGCTTCGACCGAAATATGAAACGGAAAATCCAGTATGACTGTATTTCCCCTTTACTTTTGTTGTGCAGAGTCTCATATCAGAGATGGCTGGGGACAGGTCGTAGTTTCTTAGGACATACGTTTTATGATCATTTGTCTTAATCGGTAAAACAGCACCCAAACTACATCCACCTAGTTGTAGCAACGCTTCATCGAAGAAGTTAAGATCACTTGGCTTTACATTAAGCTCATCTGCAAACCCTTGTAATTCTTCGTTTAAACCTGGACAATACTGGTTCATGAGCTTTTCCCGGATTAACCCCCGTATTTTGGACATGGTTACTCTTAATCTATCTTTTTCTTAAAATAGCTCTCTATTTCTTGATTTTGGATTCTGTGCTTCTTGTCCGCCACCATTGACCTTGCTTTTGTCCGTGTAGCGGTATCCATGCAGGTTAGCGAAAATAAAAGCCTAGAGGCTCGCCTGCAACAGATGGTAACACGGACAAGTCGATTCTAAGTATTCGTTGGCGGGGCCCCGACCCCTTCCACCGCCTACTAAGAATCGGGCGCTGCGGTAAATGGCAAGCAGCTGCGCTGTGGCTCCTTTCGTAGCCTGACTAGGATTCCTATCGGCCCTGACTCCCTCAAATCGATCACACGCGAACCTCTTTGATTTCCAATTTATGATGCTTATTTTGTTCGTAAAACTCCTGAGGTGATAGGTCCAAAATACTTGAATGCATCCGTCTTTCGTTGTAGAAGACCATAAAATCCGTGACAGCTTCATAGGCTTGCGCATAGGTTTCAAACTGCCACCTTGAGAGGCAATCATCTTCAAAAATTCGATGAAAAGATTCAATATGGGCATTCATATTCGGCGTTCTTGGCGGAATTCTTTCATGTTCCATATGGTATTTTTCGCAAAATTCCTCAAAAGTATGGGAAACAAACTGTGGCCCATTGTCTGTTCGGATCACTGGTTTGATCGCTGCGTTGAATTGTTGGCGTCTTAACAATGCTTGTTGAAGTGCCTGGACGGCATCTTTAGCTGTACAGCTTAATCCGTTATGATAGGCGACAATTCCACGGTCATATACATCGATAATGGACATGACGAAGAAAAACCGGTCTTCCCCTTCGATGTAGCCGTATTTGATATCCGCTTCCCATAGTTGGTTTGAGTCTGTTATCGTACGGTTTCGTGCCAGTTTCCTAGGGTGTTGGGTCTTCTTTTTGCGTTGTGGACGCAGGATACCCAGCTCTTTGCACAACCGGTAGACTTTCTTCTTGTTGATGACAAGGCTATATTCGCGGCGAAGCCTCTTAGTCAGTTTGCGGTAGCCATAGTTGAAGCCATCGCCTGCAATTTCCTCCAGAAGGAATTCTTTGATTTGTTCGTCTGATACTTTTCGTCCGTCTTCTGTGAAGGAATAACCTGGTGCTGGACGTCCCTCACTCACTTTTTTCTCTTCCACACGGTAGTTCTTTTGGTAATAATAGGTGGAACGAGCGATCCCTATGACCTTTAGCACCTTAGAAATAGAATAGCCTTTTTGAATCCAGTGGTCGGCTACTTCAATTTTTTCAGCAAGTGAGGGTTTTTCTTTTTTATAATGTCGCGTAAAATCGCGATTTCAAGGTCTTTTTCACCAAGCAATGTTTTAAGCTTTTCATTTTCCTTGGATACTTCTTTCGGGTCAAAATCTGGTAAAACAGCGACATCAACATCACCATATTTTCCGTCTTTATATTCCCGCACCCAACGGCATACCATGTTGGAATTCAGTTCATAACGGCGGGCAACAAGGCTGTTATTGCCTGTCTCCTGGGCCTCTTTGATGACTTGTAATTTAAACTCCTTGGAGTGTTTGTTTCGTGTCATGTTGTTAGCCTCCTTGGTACATTAAGCAGTATATTATTTTTTACCCTTATTGTCCAAGTTCATTTAGGGGCTAATTAGTTCCATATCCTTACATTTTGCCTCGTCTATTGGTTTGACTGATAAAACTGTATTCTTTGCTACAGGATTCTTTTTTATTTCTTCTCCTTGCCTTCTACCAATTTCATAACTAGTGCCTTCAAGATACGAAAAAGAAGCTTGAATGGTTTCTTTCATAATTTATCTCTCCTCAGTCAAAATGATGGATGCATATCGTGGAAATACATACTAGCTATTTCAAATACGCATATTCTTAAAAGAAATGAACTAACTTCTTCCCATAAAGAATGACAAGCATCAGCAAATCCGTGAAGGTTCGTTCGAGCAATGCATTGAATTTGGCACGGATCGATAAAGGGTTCCCTCGTAAGTCTTGCCTTTTATTCCCGGATATACATCATAATTTTCCCCCTTTATTTCTTTGTCTATATAAAGAATAAACCCTCCAGCAGGTGGAGAGTTTACCCTATTTCTATATAAAAACTGTTGTTTAATGATCTTTCTTGGTAACCCGTACACATATTTTCGTGATAAACTCGGAAGGATGTCTGTTCAAATCTGGTCGGATCTCTCTTATATTAAAATCGGAAGGAACAAGTCCTTTTTCATAGATCTCAAACGCATTCCCTACAGGGGATAAATTCTGTTCGATTAGCCAGCTTCTCAACTTTTCATATCCTGCATCCAACTCTGAATAGGGGCCTTTCACAGTCAGGCATGCGTATGTTCCACCAGCTAACATACTACAACCGTCTATTTTATTCGTTTCTTTTATTGGAATCAGCAGTTCCACATCTGCCTCTTTTTGATATAAGTCTCGTTCGTGAAAAACAGCCATGAGATTACCGATAATCTCCAGATTAAAAGCATAAACTCGATCAAACAACTTCTTAACCAACTGATCAATAAATGTAACGTTTATTTTCTCACGAACCGTATAAACTAGTAGTTCCTTTCGTTTTTCCATAAAACAGTCGGATAAAAGCGGTCCTGGTATGATAGAAGCCTCTTTTTCGATTTGTAGTTTTAATCGATTCATCTCTTCTATTTGCTTGGAAATTTGCTTTTTTTCATCCTCAAGTTCAGTAACCTTATGTTCTAATATGCTTTTCCAGTCTATTTGATCAGAGCTTTCAATCAGTTCCTTAATTGTCGCCAAAGAGAGATGACAGCTTTTTAAAAGCTTAATTTTTTTCAAAGTTTGAATTTTATCATAGTCATAATATCGGTAGTTGGTTACAGGATCTATATAAGAAGGCTTTAGTAATCCAATGTCGCTATAATAACGTAAAGTTTTAACAGGAATATTACATATTTCAGAAAATTTACCTATAGAATACATTTTTTCATCCTTTCAACATATTTTCTTTAGCAAGTAAAAAATGTATGAAATGCAATTAACCATGCCTGCCTTACAAATGCAATAAGAATTCTTTATAACTGAGCTGTCGATGAAAATGATGGGTGAACTGGTCGGAGTTAATATACACACTTGAATAATGATTGTTTTCGGCCGCTTGGCAAACGGCTCCCAACAATCCGCCATTTTTAAATGATCCTCATGTCTCATATAATCAATCTTAACCGCTGCATCCTGTCAAACGTGGATGAACGGGAGTCTACAATTATTTTTGGAAGTTGGCAAGTGTCTTCTTTTTATTTACGCAAAAAGATTTTATCTGCTCGGAAACTCTCTTACAGCTTCTACCTTACATTTAACTCCTTTACTCCACAACTTTTATATTGATCATCGAAGAAGCAATAATAAGTCACAGCCTTTATAAAATAGCTTGATCATTTTCCAACCACTTCCACAATCGAGCCCGTTTGTTTTGAAATTTCTCATAAGAAAAACCATGGAATCATCTGGTTTTAGATGCTCCATGGTTTTGATGAAGTGTGTTAAAGCTTTATATTTTATACTTTGGCTGCCCAAATTTCTATTTCAATTTTTATCTCAGGTAAACCTAGCTCAGAAAGATATCCAATCGTCATTGCCGGATAATCATTGCTAAATAAATGATCCCACTCTGAATCTAAGAAATCCCAATCAATTATCTCAGTAGCCCATATGTTTACTTTTATAATATTTTCAGCATGTAACCCTTCGGATTCCATCACTTTTTTTATATTGGTAAACGTATTACTCACTTGCTCATTCATATTTTGCGGAAATTGCCCATTTTGATCCATACCGACTTGACCTGATGCAACGTATAACTCTGCATTCCTTGGGATTTTTGTGATATGTGTGTAATTCCCCACCGGTGCAGGCATACTTGATGGGTTTTTCCTTGTAACTTTTCTGTTTTCCATTTATTCACCGCCATTTAGAAATTTTCTGCCGTTTTTCTAGAAAATCAAATTTAGACACACTTCACCTGTGGAATGATTTCTAGAAAAAAACAGCAGTAGAGTATCCATATCCAAAAGATAAGAACTTAAGTGATTTTTTCTTCATGGGTGGACACTCCTCTCTCTAAATGACAGCATTCTTTACGTAACTAAAAAAAGAATCTACGGTTTATTGCTAGTTTCAACCTAGCATTGCTTTAATTAGATTTTTATTATCAGGATAAAAAACTTATTCTGTACGAACATATTGTCACATAGAGCAAGGTTTTTATCAAGCTTTATCTTAAATAGTCGCTCTTTGTTTTATTGGTTGAAATAAAGTTTGATTAAAAAAACTTTTTTCACCAGAAAAGAGATTGTCGTTGATGAAATACGAAATACAACACTTCGTGTGCCAGATGTCAAAAAGGCTAAATAGTAAATGATGATTTGAAAAACTAGCTACTGAGTTCAACTATTCAAAACGGTAGAACCCAATTTGATGTTTTTTTATATTTACAAAATCAGCGTTTGTTGCGTACTTTTGATTAACTTTTATTTACATTTATAAACGTCCATATTAAGGGATTTTAAGAACAAGATGTCATTTATGTAAAAATATTCTTGTTTAATAAAAGGGTGTGTGTTAACATTATTTCGAAAATTATATCAAATATTAGGAACTTTTCTAGTAAATCATGACACTGATGGTGTGCACATATTACAGAAGCATCTGCAGAACGATTAATCTATCCAAAATTAGTATATAAGGGGACATTGGACTATCTATAAAGGGGTGATAATGATTCATGCGGCTTCTAGCATTATTTTTGGCTACAGCCAATGCATTCATTCTTCTCTATGCACCTCAGCCCCTGCTACCTATATGGAAGAATGAATTTCAATTATCCATCTCGGCTGTTAGTCATACTATTTCTATCACCATTATCACCTTAGCTATAACCTCTTTTATGTTGGCATCAAAGTTTGATTTGTATAACCGAAAGAAAATTATTTTGTTAGCGAGTATAGCTTTAATTATTCCAAGTGCCATGATTGCCGTATCAGATTCATTCACTACGATCTTATTCTGGAGATTTGCATATGGTTTATTTATACCTGGTGTAACGGCTGTCATGATGGCTTATGCCTCAGAAGAGTTTCCAGCGAAACATCGAGGTAAAATCATGGGTATCTATGTAAGTGCGAATGTCGGAGGAGGATTATTAGGTAGGGTTATTTCTGGCCCAATAGCAGATCTCTTTTCCTGGAAAGCTGTTTTTGGATGTATGGCTGCGCTCTCTGCTGTTGTAGCTTTTCTTGTATGGATATATCTGCCCAATCCTAAAAATCAAACAAAAAAGAATAATGATAGTGCTCTTATTCACTTTAAAAACCCCACCTTAGTTGGAACATTCGCTATTGGTTTTGCACAATTCTTTGCATTTATTAGTTTCTTTACTTATATTCCGTTTTATGTGAGTGGAGCACCTTTTCACCTAACTGTTACGGAAGTTTCTTTATTATATTTAACTTATGCGTTTGGATTATTATCAGCACCAATATCAGGATATATATCAGATAAAATTGGAAGAAGATGGACGATGGCTAATGGGCATATAATCGCAGTTATAGGAATATTGTTAACCCTTTTCGGGACATTGCCAACAATTATTATCGGTGCTTCTTTATTAGCTTTTGGAAACTTCGCATCACAATCAGCTACTACAGCTTTTGTTACTGATATTGCAACAACATCTCGTGGAGCGGCTACTTCCCTTTACTTATTCTTTTTCTATCTAGGCGGAAGTCTCGGTTCTTGGATTCCAGGTATTATCTGGGATGAATTTGCATGGAACGGCGTTGTTCTTTCTACAACAGGTACAATTTGTATAGCGTTAATAATAAACGCCTCCCTAACAAAGAAGTCTTCATCTCATCAAAACATTTCTGCGTAATAAAAAATAATTACTTTTATGTAAAAAGACTGGGGAAATTCGCAGTCTTTTTACGTAGACTAAATCTATTCCAAAATCAAACCCAAGCATGGATCAATCTTTTTTCCAAAATGCTTGGGTTTCTTCTACCCTTGGCTGTTATTTCCTTTGATGAACATGAATTTCACTCCCGCTTGTCATATTCATAACGTAAAACTTCATTCAGTAGGCGTTTTCTTCCATCTCCTACTGAATGTTAGTTGAACGAATCGGGCATTTAGGTGCCGTTTTCTCCTTATGTATCTACTCAGGTCTTGAAGTGGGAGTCTTACGGCACCTTACAAGCGGGATAAACGGAGGCAAAAACATTTCCTTCTTAAATGTGCCTTAACACATTTAAATTTTATTAATGACTTTGCCAAGTTTTGCTTTTTCGTCATTGGTTGTTTCGTTTTCTAACTCAACAACAACTTTTATATGTTAAAGATTAAAAAGTTTACGTATGTTTTCTTTGTCAATAGCCACATGTGGCCCAAAAGAAAAAAAGTAACGGAGTTGCCATTGTTGTGTCTTCAGAGCCTGTTTGCTCGCAGGTTCAGTCCACGGCGGATAGACTCGAAAAGCCGTTTTTCCTTTCTTGCCATTATGAGACATAATTCCCTTTTCGATGAGTATTTTTCTATCAAAAACAAACTGGCCTTGGTTTTGTGAACTGCTTACACCTATAACGACAAAATCTACACTATCCGTGCTGTCAAATGGGAGAATTATATCTATAGGTCGTTTCCATATGGTTACGAACTGACCTATTTTAACTGGTGTTGTCTTTGCTTCGCGAAAAACGATATCTTTCCCTTCCAGTCCAAAACGGCAAGCACCATACTCAGCACTTTCTGGTTCTCGAATAACCTTACTCGTCACTGTCATTCCACTAGCTTCATAAACTTTCATAGCCATTTCCATGTGATGCGGCAAAATATTTGTTTCTGGATCAACAATTTGCTGCCCGGACTCCAATCTAATTTCCGATTTGTGAGTAGTCATATACCCTTCCTTTCTATGGAAACTATACATATTTCTTTGCGTTGTAAAATTATCCATCGAATACCAGTCTAGCACAATTACCTATTTTGCAAGTTTGAAATTTTTAATAAGTGAATTTAGCTTACTCAAAAGTTCAATTTTTGCCTTATCATCTAACCCAGTTAGCGGCTCGTCTAATAGTAATAATAGGAGATGGAAAAAACTCCCAATACATGAAATTTCACTTTATGTGCCTCAAATATTTTCATGAATAACCTCTTCCATTTTCCTATAAGTTACTTACGGAAATTCTCTTGCAAATTAGAGAGCTATTACCCTGAGTTCTGACTCTCAATTTTATTCGAAAACAATTCCAGACTTTTTAAATTCAGGATCCGTTATCTAAATAACGAACATGCGCATAGCCCTTTATCCTTCTAAATGTTAAATAAGCAAAATTGAAATTGTTTGCGCCATTTTTAGATGCTCTGTAAGCATTAAGTTATCTGTCCGTAGAGCCTCGATAAAAAAAAGCGAGCGATTGAATACCAAATAACATAAAATAGAAAAGCTCATTACGCCGTAGATTTACTTTTCTTAATACAAGCAAAATAGCAAAACCTATAAACAAAACTTCCATCAGTGGGGGGTTCCCTCCCCTAGATTCTCTATAAATCAATTTCTTTATTTTGTCTAAATGATAAAACCTAAACTTAGGCATCTCGTTTACGGTAAAATACAATAGCTACTGTAATAAATATCAGTGTCCATAACATGAAGATACCTGTTCCTTTCATTGGTGTAAGGATATTTATTTCATTAGAGGTAGGCGGCATGTACATATAATATCCTGCCGTATCCGGAAAAACATTTTTAATACGGGGTAGAAAATCTCTCAATAATGGACTGACAATGAAATAATGACCAAGCAGGACCACTAGAGCAGGAGTGGTTCGTCTGAGTAGAGCTCCGATAGCCGCACTGAGAAGGGTGGTTAATGTTAGATAGCCTGTTGCACCTGCTAAAGTTTTGATCATAGCGTCTATTTCAATCACGAATGCTGTGTCTCTTATCATCATAAAAGCATATAGTACGCCTGAGGCAGCAATGATAAACGCCATAGGAATGGTTACAATTGCCAAAGCTAAGAGCTTCATGGATAATTGAAACCCACGCCAAGGAATCGTAGTTAACGTAGTTCGAATCTGTCCACCCGTATACTCCGAACAAGTAGCTAAGATACCAAGAATAATGAACCCTGCTTGAAGATATCCCATAGAAGCAAGTCCTATATTCAGTATACTTTGCGTTCCTGCTGCCCCTTGTGGACCAGCAGAAGTAAAAGCTGCTGCTAAAACTACATTTAGAATGAATGTACCCATAAGAGTGCGCCATACCAACGGTAATGTAACTAATTTATCCAGTTCAGCACCAAGGATTCGTGTTATCTTTCTACTGGAAGAGGCACTCATGATGCAACGTCCCTCCTATGGAATACAATGGCGGCTACAATGAAAAGAACGGCTACCCAAGCAAACATGATGAAACCACCTGTGAATGGGGTGTGAAAGCTGTCGCTCCTAAACATAAACATATCAAGGCCAGCCATGTCTGGTAAGTAAAACGCTAATTCTGTAACCTTAGTAAGGAGGTAAGAGACTGTCACAACAGATGAATTTATCATGAGCACAGCAAGCGGGATAATCCCATTCTTAGTTAGAACCGTAATTCCAAATGCCAAAAGAGCGGTAAATACCCAGTAACAAACCGCGCCGACCAGTCTAGATGCTTCAAATGCAGGGGCGTATTCACCAAGAATAAGATTTGTTGCCAATACAGTTGTTAGAATAGCAACAATGGAAAGCAGTATGCTGATCACTGTCACAGCACTTGCTTTTGCCAGCAAAAAGTGGAAACGGGATGAAACAACGGTTAAACTCGTTGTAATCTGATTCCCTCCACCAGATTCACTGCTCTCTGTCAAATACTCACTGCTGACAGCAAGCACACCAAGAATAATGATACCTTGCACACCAAGACCTAATCCAATATAGCCAACTTCTGATAGTCGTGTGCTTACTCCAGCTACAATATCCTCTTTTTCTACTATACTGTCCAAGGCAGCAATGACCGCTGGGGCAAATGCTCCAATAAGAAAGGCAAGCCAAATGCCCGGCAGGGAAAACAATTTAGATAGTTCCGCGTTGAATGCCCTCATACAACATCACCTGCATATTTAGATGTCAGGGCAAAAAAGGCTTCCTCCAGCGTGGAATGGTTACCTATTACTTCTTCCAATGTTCCATCTGCAACGACTTTTCCATGATTAATAATCACAACATCATCAACAGTCTCTGCAAGCTCACCCATTAGATGACTGGATAGTAACACCGTTTTACCAGACGCAGCACGTTCACGTAAAAATGTCCGAATCCAACGAATCCCTTCTGGGTCGAGCCCATTTACAGGTTCATCTAAAACTAATATTTTTGGATCCCCAAGTAGTGCAGCCGCCATTCCAAGTCTTCTTCCCATGCCAAGGGAATAACTCCCAACTCTTTTCCCAGCTGCATTCGTAAGACCTACGATTTCCAGAACTTCCTCGACACGTGACCGAGACAACCCTGCGGCACGAGCAATCCAACGCAAATGTGCCCGTCCTGTTCGCATACGATGAGCTCCAAATCCATCAAGTGCGGCACCTACTGTTGTTAGAGGATTCTGTAATTCTGCAAATGGCACTCCATTAATGAGTGCACTCCCTGAGGTGGCACGATCTAATCCAAGCAGGATGCGAAGTGTAGAACTTTTCCCTGCCCCATTTGGACCTAAAAAGCCAGTTACTCTTCCGGGTCTGGCTTTAAAACTGACACCTGATAAGATTTCTTGATTGCCGCGTTGTTTGACTAAGTTATGAATTGTAAGCAACCATAACACTTCCTTTCTGTTATGGTTCTCATTATAAAGAAGCAAAGTTACATCTTGGTTATCATGTTGTTTACTTCTGGGTTAACTTTAAATTAAGCTCTGCCAATAGCTACTTTTGTGCCATTTTCAGTTGATGTAAAATCAGCTTTCAGCTTCATTTTTTTCAACATATAATTTGAAGCCGATAAACCAATTCCCGCTCCACGCTCATAGGATGAGTGATCCATGCCTGGACCTCTGTCTGCAACAATGATCTGTTCTTTTTCTACATCAACTACAATGTTGGCATACTTTCCCTCTGCTGCATGGCGAAGAATATTCTGAAATAAATTATCCAGAACTCGTGTCATCCATGTAGGATCTACTTCCCAATAAAAAGTCTTCTCTGTCGGTAAATCAACATCAAACTGAATTTCTTTTTCTTCAAATGCAGGATACCACGCAGCAACAGATGCTCTTACTAAACGTCCAATATCTGTTGGTGTCGGCCCAAAAGGATATTTTCCTGATGTAAGCAATGTATAGGAAAGCAAATCATCCATTAGATCTCCGATTCTTGTAATCGTATGGTTCATCTCTGTTAACGAATTTTGTGCTTCTAAACTCATGGATTCTTTATTTAATTTGGTGATATGGCCCCTCAAAATAGTAAGTGGCGTTCGTAAGTCGTGAGATAAATTCGCAATCAGTCGATGTCGTAATAATTCCTCTTCATATTCTCGCTTGCGGCTATCTTCAAGCTGCTGAATCATCCAATTAAAAGAACTTCCTAATTGGTCTATTTCATCCATACGATCCGTTTGAACAGCTATTGGTGTAGGAAATGTGTTGTGATTAGCTGAAAATGACATAACTTCCTGTAAGCGGGTGAGGCGTTTACGGAGTCTCACGAAGAACAGCCCAGACATTACAACAAATGCGACAATAATAAAACCCAACAAGAGTAGTGTAATGTAAAATTGATGTAAGGTATTGATATTCAAATCTTCTTCATTGATAGAAACCCCAAAGGACGCAAAGAAGAAAATAAGCACAAGTGAAGGAAAAAAGATAAATAGAAAATGTCCTTTTAGAAAGCGACGAAATAATGATCTTGTCTGTTTCATAGTTTCACCCGATAGCCTATTCCCTTCAACGTTTCAATAATCTCTGGGGAATCTGGATGACGCTCCAATTTTTGCCGCAGTCGATGGATATGCACCATTAATGTTTTATCACCAGTTATGTAGGGTTCGTTCCAAATCGCTTCATAAATTTGTTCTTTTGGTAAAACTCGATTAGGGTGTCGTAAGAAGTACATTAAAATTTGATGTTGTTTCCCTGTCAATATAATTTCTTCTCCTGTGTACTTGTCATATACCATTTGGACTTCTGGATCTACTTCAATATGATTTCCTAATGCAATTCGTTCGGAATGTATACCACCACTTCGACGGATTAATACTTCTAATCTTGCAACTAATTCATCTGTATGGAATGGTTTCGTTAAATAGTCATCCGCAAATTGTAAACCATCCACCTTATCATCTATAGATGTTCTAGCAGATAACAGCAATATTGGAACAGCAGGTGCTGCCTTTTTTAATCGTTTTCCCACAGTAAATCCGTCTAAACCAGGTAACATAATATCCAAAATAATGATTTCATACAGATTTACTTCTTTTTCGGCTCCTTCACCAGAAAGCAGCCACTGAACTGAAAATCCTCGCTGTTCCAATTCTTCTTTTACCCAACTGCCTATTTTCTCATTATCTTCAATATATAATACTTTTCTTTTCAAGTAGCATCCCCCTCTCTGAACATTTTTCTATAAAATTCCTGAACCCTTAATACGCCTATACTTTCATTGAACAATATCCGAATATAAATATCCATTTTTTTTAGAAATACTTTCCATTAAAAGCCCGATTGTGGAAGAACACTAATTTTATAGAAATTTGTTAAATGAACTTGTTTAACAATATTTCTCTCCTATGACGAATACCTTTAGAACTATACTTCGCCTTCATTACAATAACATCCTGATTTTCAATAATCTTTAATGATTTACTCGTCCAAGCGCCATTGTCATTAATAAGATTCACAAGTAATTTATTATAAAGTGAAACTTCATTCAGTAGGCGTTTTCTTCCATCCCTACTGAATGTTAGTTGAACGAATCGGGCAATTAGGTGTCATTTTCTCCCGCTTAGACCTTTTGTATCAACTCAAGTCTTGAAGTGGTGTATACGGCACCTTACAGGCGGGATAAAAAGTCCGTTGTCATAACAATTGATCGCCTGTTTTTGGATCTCTAGGTGTTTAATCCCAAGCTCTTCAGCAATGATAATCGTCTCCTCTTGTGGTAATAAAGGAAATTGTTCGCGAATACCCAAAAACATCAGAAAATTCAGTCAAATGAAAGTAGTTTCGCTCCAAATATCCGATAAAAACTCATGTTGTCTGCCGGTTTTTATACCTTTTAACCTTGTAAACCGACCTAATGAGGAAACATCTTGAATTCTGATAATCTGCCCCACTGCCAGTTCCTCGACCCTCTTTAATCCACTTATCAATTTTAGATGTTCTTTTTCATTTCGACACAAAAACACCCCTCTAGATAATCATATCCAAAGGGGAAAAGCTTCGCAACTTTTTTATAAACGTTACGACTTTATTTTAAAGATGCATCTTTTTTATAAACATCGCAACTTAATTTTTAATTTACACAGATTCTATTCAAACAAACTCCCCCTCATTCCACCGTTACACTTTTTGCTAAATTTCTCGGTTTATCAACGTCACATCCGCGGTGTAGCGCCGCATAGTAGGCGATCAGTTGCAGCGGAATGACGGAGATGAGCGGAGTGAGCAGTTCATGGACATGAGGCAGTACGTAGCGGTCTCCCGCTGTATCAAGGCCTTTCATGGAAATGATGCATGCGTGGGCGCCGCGTGTCTCCACTTCCTTGACGTTTGCCCGAATGCTTCCGTTAACATTGGTCTGGGTTGCCAATGCGATGACGGGGGTTCCTTTTTCAATCAGGGCAATGGTGCCGTGTTTTAATTCTCCCCCGGCAAATCCTTCTGCCTGAATGTAGGAGATCTCTTTCAGCTTTAGCGCTCCTTCTAACCCGACAAAATAGTCGATGGAACGGCCAATGAAAAAGCAGTTGATAGTCGCGGGCAAATATTCAGCCGCAATTTGCTCGAACGCTTCTTTGGCGTCACATAATGTATCCATCGCGCTGGCGGCGATCCCCAGTTCTTTGACTAAGTCAAGGTCCGTAGGTACTCTTTTGGCAGCCCCGGCTACGGATGCCAAAATCGCAAGGACGGCAATCTGGGCTGTGTATGCTTTTGTGGAAGCGACGGCAATTTCCGGTCCGGCATGTAAAAGCAGTGTATCATCCGCTTCTCTTGAAAGGGTGGAGCCAGGCACATTCGTGATCGTGAGTGCGCGGTACCCCATTTCCTTCACTTTCACCAATACTGCTCTGCTGTCTGCTGTTTCTCCGCTCTGGGAAATGAAAATAAATAATGGTCTTTTGGAAAGCAAAGGCATATTGTAGCCAAATTCACTGGCGAGATGGACTTCCACCGGAATTTCCGCCAGCTTTTCAATAAGCTGTTTTCCAAACAATCCCGCATGATAGCTTGTTCCGCATGCCACAATATAAATTCGGTCGGCTTTCAGCATGGCATTTGTGATTTCCTCATTGATCTGTAGACGGCCGTTCTCATCCTGGTACGCTTGAATGATTTTTCTCATGACAAGTGGCTGTTCATCTATCTCTTTCAACATGAAATGCGGATACGTTCCTTTTTCGATATCTGTCATGTCAAGCTCCGCTTTGTAAGGCTCCCTGATGATGACTTCGCCTTGCAAATTATAAATGTCTGCACGATCTTTTTTCACAATAGCGATTTCCTTATCCAACAGTTCAACGAATTGATTTGTGACATGAATCATTGCCATGGCATCACTGGCAACAACTTGAAAGTCTTCTCCGACTCCGATCAACAACGGGCTTTTATTTTTTGCCGCAAAGATAACTCCCGGTGTTTCAATATCCAGCATCGCTATTGCATATGATCCGTTGAGCAAACGCAGCGTTTCACGAAAAGCTTCTTCCGCCTCCATCGTTTGGGAAAACTTTTCTACCAATTGAACGATGACTTCTGTGTCTGTTTCACTTTGAAGCGTCACATCACGTAAATAGGCTGATTTCAGTTCCGACTCGTTTTCAATGACCCCGTTATGAACCAAAGTAAATCGGCCTGACGCACTTTGATGAGGGTGGGCATTCCTTTTGCTGGGCGATCCGTGGGTTGCCCAGCGCGTATGCCCGATTCCTGACCGAGCACTAATATTTCCGTCCACTGCATTTCTGAGGTCTGCTATCCGTCCTTCTTCTTTAAAAACATGAATGCCGTCTTGATTCTCAACAGCGATTCCTGCCGAATCATAGCCGCGGTATTCAAGCTTTTCCAAGCCTTTTAATAAAATTTCCTTCGCATCATTTGTCCCAATATAACCTGTAATTCCGCACATTGTCTTTCCTCCAGTAAAAGGAGGGCAAGCAGCACGAGGGCATACTTGCCCTCTTTTTTCATTTTCTCGACCACATTTTCTTTCCTTTGTCCATCGAGTCGCCTCGATGCTTTCGAAAAGAAAATTCGACTGTGTGCCGCAGCCGGGAGGCATCCGCCGAACGTTCGATAAACCTCCTCCTCGTCAACTAGCGAGCTTATCAACCAACTTTCACTAGTTCTGGCGCTTATATAAAAAACCCCTATGCTCCTTTCCATTTAAAGTAAAGTGAAACATGAATATCATACTATATTCTTTTTTTGACGGTCAACCTATTACTAGATTTATATCTAAATTTTTTTATGCATTATTTGATCTTTCTTTGCTTCAATAGCCCTGCCGCGATGGGGGTTAATAACAGGATGACCGCCACCGGCAAAAACCACACTCCAAATTCGCCGCTCCACCCCAGTGCGATGGATACTGATTCAAATGTGATGAGCACAAAAATAATTAGGCATACGTTTTTTATTTGATTGACCATCTTTCGGCTTAATAAGTAAAATTGTTTCGCATTGGATTCGTTTAAGCGTTCGGGATAATTATGAAGTTCCGGTCTTTTTTCGAAAAATCGCATGAATACAATGATGAATGCGCCCATCCCCGGCAAAATAAGCAATTTGGATTTAGAGCCCCAACGATCCACTTCACCAAGAGCATTATAATGTGCGGGCACTTTGTCGGGAAGTTGATTCCAGATGAAAATGAGTAAAAGAATGGAAGCCATATAAAGTGAACATCCGATAATATCCCAGAACCATTCACTCTTTGTTTTCGGTATCTTTAACTTGGGTCGTTCCCATGAATTTGACATTAGATCACTCCACAAAAAACTTTTATACACATTTTTATTGTCACTGAAATAAAAAACAGCGGTTATGAGTTATGATATAGATATGCTTTTAAGACAGAATCGTTGTTATGAGTTAGGAGGTTTCATATGAACAAAAAGGCGTTTTGGATAGCAACTTTCACGATTATCATATGGTCGTCGGGCTTTGCCGCTGTTAGAGCCAGCTTACTCGGAGGATATACCCCTTCCCACCTTGTGCTTCTCCGCTTTTTGATCGCTTCCGGTGTTTTTTTATTATATGCTTTATGGCCGAGTGTTCATATAAAGTTGCCGGCAAAAAAGGACATTCCGCGCATTATTTTTCTTGGCTTCATGGGGATCAGCGTGTACCAAATCGGATTCACATTTGGCGTCCAAACGGTTTCCGCAGGCACCGCCAGTATGATCATCGGTTCAGCACCCATTTTTACATCAATTCTCGCCGTTATCATTTTAAAAGAAAAAATGGATTTGTTTGGCTGGATCGGCTTGGGGATAGGGTTTATCGGAATCATTTTAATTACTATCGGAACATCAGGAGCTTCTTTTACAATTTCCAAGGGTACTATTTATATTTTGATCAGCACGATCGCCACGTCCATCTTTTTCGTTTATCAAAAACCGCTACTGGCGAAATATCATCCGATTGATTTAACGGCATATTTTACGTGGGCCGGAACGCTACCCATGCTTTTCTTTATGCCCGGGTTATGGGAAAACATTCAAAATGCCGACTTCGGCGCTCATGTATCTGCTCTTTATGTTGGTATTTTCCCTGCAGCGATCGCGTACGCAACGTGGGCCATCGCCTTGTCCGCAGGAAATGCCACGACCATTTCCAGCATGCTTTATCTGGAACCGGCGCTCGCCATCATCATCGCGTGGTTATGGTTGAACGAATGGCCCAATACTCTCTCCCTGATTGGAGGAGCCATTGCCCTCACAAGTGTATTTGTAGTAAATTTTGTAGGAAAAAAGCGATACATAACCAAAAAGAAACTTGAGTAATGAACGAGCTTCCAGCATGATGTGCCTCCAAAAGTTAGATTACCAATTCTAACTTTTGGAGTTCAGCACAAAATGGGGGAGTCTTTTTTGAGAAATTATTCATATGTTGATCTCCAAGGCAACCGGACAATGATCACTGCCCATTACGTCACAATGAATATATGAATCTAGCAATCGTTCTTGCAACTTTTGTGAAACGATAAAATAATCGATCCGCCATCCAATATTCCTTTCCCTTACCTTGTTCATGTATGACCACCATGTATAAGCGCCTTCCTTATCTGGATAAAAGTGGCGGAACGCATCAATAAAGCCATGTTCAAGCAATCTGGAAAATTTCCCCCGTTCCTCTTCTGTAAATCCCGAGTTTCCCCTGTTCGACTTGAAGTTTTTTAAATCGATGTCTTGATGGGCCACATTGAGGTCACCACATAAAATGACCGGTTTTTGGCGATCTAATTCTTTTACATATACAAGCATGCGGTCCTCCCAATCCAAACGGTAAGGTAAGCGGGCCAAATCCCTTTGCGCATTGGGCGTATACACATTAACTAGGAAAAAATCCGCGAATTCCAACGTAATGATCCGGCCTTCTTCCTCAACGTCAGAATCACCAACCCCATATTTGACAGAGATCGGTTTGTGTTTGGTAAATACGGCTGTTCCGGAGTAGCCTTTCTTCACCGCATAGTTCCAATATTGTTCATACCCTTTCAGTTCCAAGTCAATTTGTCCAGCTTGCAGCTTTGTTTCCTGGACGCAAAAAATATCGGCATCCACTTGATGAAAGTAATCGAGAAAACCTTTACGTATGCAAGCTCTTAATCCATTGACGTTCCAAGATACAAGTTTCATCCCGTCATTTTCTCCTCTATTGCTATTCTCTCTACCTATTTTGCCACTGTTTTTATCAGTAAACAAGCAGCGCAAAACTTTGGTATGGGAGACGATACATTTTCATACAACAAAAGCGCCACCGCTACCCCATTAAAGGAACTGGGACACAACTAAATCTGCTGATGAAAAAACGAACAATAAAGTGAAACTTCATTCAGTAAGGCTCCTTTAGTTGAACCAATCGGGCATTTAGGTGCCGTTTTCACACACTTAGGCCTTTTGTATTCACTCAAGATTTTGAAGCGGGAGTCCTACGGCACCTTACATGCCGGGTAAAGTGAAACTTCATTCAGTAGGGCTCCTACTGAATGTTAGTTAAACCAATCGGGCATTTAGGTGCCGTTTCTCCCACTTAGCCCTTTTGTATTCACTCAAAATTTTGAAGTAGGAGTCTTACGGAACCTTACATGCGGGATAAAGTGAAACTTCATTCAGTAGGAATTTTTTCCACCTCCTACTGAATGTTAGTTGAACCAATCGGGCATTTAGATGCCGTTTCTCCCACTTAGACCTCTTGTATTCACTCAAAATTTTGAAGTGGGAGTCTTACGGAACCTTACATGCCGGGTAAATTGTCCTAGTGTATAATACGCAATCTTTTAGCGTAGTCAAAATAGGTAGTCTCCTGCGGGAATAGCTCGAGCTGAAGCTGTGCCCGCAGGAAAGCGAAATATGTTGACGTAGCGATGATAGGGATTTTTTAACACAAATAGGGGCATGTAAAAATGAAATAAACCGCATGGAATCAAGTTTAAAACCTTGATTTCACGCGATTTTATTCTCACGATCTTTATGAATATGAATCAGCTTTCAACCTATGTCCCAGCCTGTTTACAATTCCTTTTTAACTTCATATTTCTTCATTGTTTCAACAACCTTCTCAAAGTCCTTTTTTGATTTTACCGGTATTCCTTGTAGCAACTCCTGATGTTGTTTGCTTTCCAATTTTTTCACATCAATTTGAAAAAATGATTGGATAATATCCGACTCCTCCGGCTTTCCATTGAAAATGGATAATGTGCCGTCTTCCGTAATGCCAAAATATCCGTTCATTTTTGACAAAGGTGAGATGTCATTCACTTTCTTTTCAAAAACAAGATAGTCTTCACTCATATCGACCAGCCGCCATTTTTCATACTTTGCCCAAAAGTCTTCGAGGGCCCATATTGTTTCAGTAAGCGTCTCTTCGCTTTCTTCTCCGTCAATATATACTCTTTTTAACTTGATGGTCAGTTCTAAGGGCTTTTCCGGAATCAGCAATTCCTTCTCTTCACTGGCTTGTACATGACTGGGTGATTGGTTGAGATCAACAATGAAAAAGCTGCCGCAGCAAATCATCGTGAAGGCTAATACAGCTTTCATTACAACACTCATCATGAATCACCTCAAGTTCTTAGTTCATTTTATACATATAGTGTGACCATACTTTTACATGATTATCCAATAAAAAAAAGCTTTTCCAAAAGAATTGCTCTTTTGGGAAAGCTTTGTTTAGTTATGGTATACTTCTTGAACATCATCATCGTCTTCAAGCATGTCGATAAGGTTTTCCAGCTTTTCTTCCTGCTCTTCCGTTAATGACGCATCGGTTTGTGGAACCATTGTCATTTCAGCCGTCATAAATTCAAAGCCGGCCTCTTCGAGACTTTCTTTTACATCCATGAAATTTTCCGGTTCTGTATATATTTCGAAGGCCTCATCGCTCGTTTCCATATCTTCCGCTCCAGCTTCGATTACCTGCAGCAACAGTTCTTCCTCATCTAAGTCATCATAGTTGCTCCTGTCGATCACCAAGTATCCTTTCCGGTTAAACATATAGGAAACACAACCGGTTTCGCCGAGATTTCCGCCATTTTTTGTAAAAGCGTGGCGGACGTTTGAAGCGGTCCTGTTTTTATTGTCGGTCAAACACACCACCATGACCGCTGCACCGCCGGGCCCGTATCCTTCATAAATAATTTCTTCGTACTGTTCCGCATTTTGGCTGCCAGTGGCTTTGTCAATTGCACGCTTTATATTGTCATTCGGCATATTTGCCGATTTTGCTTTATCCACGACAAGCCGTAGCGCCGGGTTTGTATCCGGATCGACCCCGCCACTTTTGGCCGCGACGTACAGTTCTTTGGCAAGCTTTTGAAATATCTTGCCGCGCTTTGCATCTTGTGCATTTTTTCTGCGTTGAATATTTTTCCATTTGGAATGTCCTGCCATTTAAAATCCCCCTATCCTTTCACCTGTACTTAATCATATATTGAATCATCTTTTCTTGGCAAATAAGAAATTTTGGAATACCGCCCGAAAATATTTTACACTTTGAGCGAAACTGTTTGCAATCCAAAACTAGTTACAGACCGTTTTTCACCTTTGCCATCACGGCTTTCATAAATTGCATTCGCTTTTTGTACTGTTTGAACGTAATGGTTTCTAAATGATGCCTTCGATTGGTTCTTTCTTTTTTCCTGCTATTCATATAATAAATCCATTCACGGAATATATCGGTTGGATATACGAGAGCAGCCAAAAACGGGGGATCGTTTTGATAACGATTGATTTCCATATAGTCGGAAAATAGCCGCTCGCTTGACCATTGAAGCGACGGCAAAATGCGATTGCAAAATTGAAGAAGATCTATGTGGCTCGGCCCGATGCTGATCAGGTCAAAATCTATTAAGTATAAGGAGCCGTCAGCTTTTCTTATAAAATTGTGGTGTGCAACGTCACCATGTAATATACAATACGGCCCCTCCAAGAAATAATCCGCATGGCGCTTCAAGAATTGAATGGCCCACTCCCCTGCAAACATGTAATGCTCCATATACGGGTAAAGGCTTGTATCTTCATAAGAACCCATTTTCTTTTTAAAATCCAGCAACCGTCTATCCCATTTTTTTAGTTGATCAAACAAAGCAAGATGGGGTGTAAACTGATCGGTAAATCGGGCTGTAGTAGCATGAAAATGAGAAAGAAGCGCGAGGGCGTCCTTTCGGCAGCGGGCGCTTCCATAGTGAAATGGTTCATCTTGCTTTTGTTCAATATGCCGGATTAAACCAAATACGCGACCATCAAAATAGATCGCCCCGATAGGATGAAAATCGTACGTATTCTGAAAGCCGTTTTCAAATAAATAATGAGTCAAACGGATTTGGGTATGCAACTTTTTTCGCGCGGCAAACTCCTTGACTATCCACCGTTCTTTTTCTGATTGTATGAGCCAAACCCCTTTTTTGACGTGAAAAATATGACGAAAATGGTGGCCAACTACCTTTTTTATATAAAGAAGGAGACGGTTTTCAAATCCGTCTCTCTTTCGTTTCGCTTGATTATTCATTTTCTTCTCCGGCTTCATCTCTTGGCATCTCGAATTGTCCCATTCCTCCCGGCATTGGCTGTGCGTATGGGTAAGACTGCCCCCCTCCATAAGGAGCGGCCATCGGGGTCCCATATGGTGCTGCCATCTGGGCACCGTATGGTGCAGCCGGCATCGCAGGGTATCCTCCATAAGGTTGTGTATATCCTTGCATTGGCATTCCCTGTGGCGGATCATCGTTATCATCATCCCAATCCATTCCATGCATGACATGACCGTGATGATATCCTTGATGATGATGACCGTGGTGATGATGCATGAATGGGCTTGATGAGCTGGAAGATTCGTCACCCCAATACTGCTGCGGCATCTCGTATTCCACTGCAGGCATCACTTGTGGCATTTGGCCATACATTGGCATTTGTCCGTACATCGGCATCTGACCGTACATCGGCATCTGGCCATACATCGGCATCTGACCGTACATCGTTTGCGGATAAGCCATTGCCCCTTGCACTTGCGGCATCATTGAATGCGGATACGGGTAACATGGATCACACACGGGCATAACCGGGTAGCAATAAGAATACATAGGCTGAGTATAACCTCCTTGTACAGGCATCACGGGCATTTCTATAGATTCTTCATGATGTACATGCTCTTTTTCTTTTACTGCTTGCTGAACTTGGGCCTGCGTTTGGCTCATATTCATCATATAATAATTATTAACATCAATCTCCGGCAACGGCTGCGGCATTACTGGCTGATATATTTTGTGCGGTTTTTCTTTCGGCACTTCTTTAATCACCTCTTTTTTTGGTGGTTGTGCTTTTTTTGGCGGTTGTGCTTTTTTGGGTGGTTGTGCTTTTTTGGGCGGATGTGCTTTTTTTGGCACTTCTTTATGCCCATGCATTTGATGGTGATGCATTTCTTTTTTTACTGCAGCACCTCCTGCTGGCACCTTTATTTTCATACCGGGCATAATCATATCAGGGTTGGACAACTGTGCATTCATTTTTTTTAACTCTTCGAAATCCACGCCGTATTTTTGCGCGATCT
This sequence comes from Siminovitchia sp. FSL W7-1587, assembly GCF_037963795.1. Taxonomy (NCBI): domain Bacteria; kingdom Bacillati; phylum Bacillota; class Bacilli; order Caryophanales; family Bacillaceae; genus Siminovitchia; species Siminovitchia sp. FSL W7-1587. Next base: position 3,975,081 of record NZ_CP150169.1, on the reverse strand, counting down.
TCCAAAGCGTGTCGCCCTTTTGAACGATATGAATCTTCACTAATTTCCCCTCCTCTTGCATACGTCCATATAGTGTATGATTGTGTGGGCAAATTGTTATTTTTTCCTCTTCAAAATACATATGAAATAATGAAAGCCTTTATGAGTCTTATAAAGATCCGTCTCGTACCGGAAGAGTTCAAGCGGCTGTAAATATGTGATACTATTTAATCGTAAGCATTGGAAACGGAGGACTCCTGATGAAAAAAGAAAGGAAATTGCTTGGGGAAGAAAGAAGAGCTTGGATACTGGAATATTTAAAACAAAACAATGGTCCGATAACCGGAACGGCTTTGGCGAAAAAAGCAAATGTCAGCAGGCAGGTTATTGTTGGGGATATTACATTGTTAAAAGCACATAACGAACCCATCATCGCCACGAGTCAAGGTTACTTATATATGCCGGTGATGAGCAGCGAACGTGTCGAGAAAATAGTAGCTTGCTGCCATGAGCGGGATAGAACTGAAGAGGAACTCAATATCATTGTTGATCATGGGGTTACAGTGAAAGATGTAAAAGTGGAGCATCCAGTATATGGAGATTTGACCGCCTCCATCATGGTTTCGAACCGACAAGAAGTGAACGCTTTTTTAAAAGAAATTAACAAAACAAATGCACCATTATTGTCGCAACTAACAGCTGGGATGCATTTACACACATTGTCCGCACCAAATAGGCAAATGATTGAAAGGGCAGAGGCCGCACTTTCAAAAGCGGGGATTTTAGTCGAAGAAAACTAACAAGCGGAAATGCTTCAATAAGCGCACTTCCGCTTGTTTTCTTATCAGCCTCCCGAGCTGACAACTTCCACTTTGGCCACAAACTCGAGCCGGCGTAATTTCCCCAGAAATTCATCCATATTGACATTCATTTCTGTCACATCCAGAGACAGTGTAACGTTTGCCCGTCCCTGTAACGGAATTGTTTGGTGAATCGTTAATACGTTGCATGAACAGCTAGCCACGATACTAAGCAGCTTAGATAGTGCGCCCGGCTTATCTTCAAGGAAAAAAAACAATGAAATGATTTTTTCTTTCACAACGGTATGGAAGGGAAATACCGTATCTCTATATTTATAAAAAGCACTTCGACTTAAATCGACTTGCTGAACGGCGTCCCATATCGACTCTGCCGTTCCCCGCTCCAGCAGAGCCTTTGCTTCCAACGTTTTTTTCATGGCTTCAGGCAAAACGTCTTCCCGTACGAGATAGAATTTTTGATCAATTTCCCTTTTCCCCACCATAGTTCCCCTCCATACAAAGAACTAATCCATAAATTCAAATTCGTAATCAAACAGGCGAACGGTATCGCCATCTTTCGCTCCCCGCTCTCGAAGCGCATCATCCACACCGATAGACCTTAATTGGCGGGCAAATCGGCGGACGGCTTCTTCCCGGGAAAAGTCGGTCATTTTAAATAATCTTTCAATCTTGTCACCACTGACAACAAAGCTTCCGTCCGGATCGCGCGTAATGGTAAACGGCTTTTCCTCCTCTTCATGTTTGTAAACAACCCGATGTATCTCCTTTTCATCAGGCAATTCTTCATGAAGGGGGAATTGAGGCGTCACTTCAAGTAAATCGGCTATGGCGAACAGAACTTCCCGTACACCTTCCCTCGTAATTGCTGAGATGGGATAAACAGGATATTCGTTCTGGAGCTTTGCTTTAAATGCCTTTATATTTTCTTGAGCAGAAGGGATGTCCATTTTGTTGGCAACTATGATTTGCGGTCTTTCCAGCAAACGCAAGTTATACTGCTGTAATTCCTCGTTGATCGTTATATAATCTTCGTACGGGTCTCTCCCTTCCATCCCCGACATGTCGATAACATGAACGATGACTCTTGTCCGTTCGACATGGCGAAGAAATTGATGGCCAAGCCCGACTCCTTCGTGCGCTCCTTCGATTAACCCAGGCAGATCTGCCATGACGAAACTTCGGTCATCATCCGTTGACACAACGCCAAGGTTGGGCTTAATCGTTGTAAAATGGTATTCCGCAATTTTTGGCTTTGCCGCTGATACAACAGACAGAAACGTGGACTTTCCTACATTCGGAAAACCGACTAGTCCGACATCGGCAAGCAGCTTTAATTCAAGTGTAACGTTTCTTTCCTGGCCAGGTTCGCCATTTTCAGCGACTTCAGGGGCTGGATTTGCTGGTGTGGCAAAGCGGACGTTTCCTCTTCCGCCGCGTCCTCCTTTGGCGATAACAGCTCTTTGACCGTCTTTGATCAAATCCGCAATCACTTCTCCTGTATCTTCGTCGGTCACAACAGTTCCAGGAGGCACTTTGACGATAAGATCTTCTGCACCTTTACCGTGTTGCCCTTTTGACATTCCGTTTTCTCCGCGCTTGCCTTTAAAATGCTTTTGGTATCTGAAGTCCATGAGCGTTCGCAGACCTTCGTCTACAACAAAGATAACGCTGGCTCCTTTGCCGCCGTCGCCTCCGGCCGGTCCGCCCATTGGTTCATATTTTTCACGACGGAACGCTACCATGCCGTTTCCGCCATCTCCGCCTTTAACATATACTTTTACTCGATCGACAAACATTAAGGACACTCCATTCTGGCCATCTAACTTTCCAAACAAAACAATACTTGAATTTGATATTCATTTTCCGATAACTGTTCATATGTTACATGATCCGGATACACATCTTTGCGAAAGAGCCAACTTTTCAGTTCCGACTCATTTTCTATTATACCGTGGAATTGAAAAAGAAAACCGACGGTATCTTTTCCTGATTCGATTGTCAAATATAGGCAGTTATCATAAATAGGTAATGATACCCGGTTTAACTCTTCAAAAAATTCTCCCATCCAATCTGAAAGCAGTTGATCATCCAGATCCAGCTTTTCCACTCCGTTGACAATTTCATATTCAAGACGAAAACGATACCCTTTCCAGTTGTGTGTCAACAATAATTCAGCAAAGCGAAATAGCTTTAGATTGGAAAGAATTGCTTCCTGCTTCATTTCCAGTACAATTTCATCCATAATGCGCTTAGCCTGTTCTGTTTTTCCCATGGAAAGGTTTCCTTTAATTAACTGTAATCTATTTAACCACTCGTGGCGCGTATATCGAAGTATTTCTACTACTGTCCAATTTTCGCTCATCCCTTGTTCTCCCCAGTCTGGTCTTTACAAATTATATTATAGTATAACAAATTTCTCCTCTATGGAAGCGACTTAGAGTTGTACTTGAAGTAATTGTACCATTGATAAAATGACCGGTGAACATCTTTAGGAGGAAAACATATATTTTTGAGACATCAATTATTCACAAAAAAAACTCTAACCCCAAATGGTTAGAGTTTTTATCACTATTGTGCCTGCGGATATACGCTCACTTTTTTCTTATCGCGGCCAAGCCGTTCGAACCGAACAACGCCGTCCACTTTAGCAAAAAGGGTATCGTCTTTCCCGCGACCGACGTTTTCACCTGGATGAATCTTTGTGCCTCGCTGACGGTAAAGAATCGAACCGCCGGAAACGTATTGTCCATCTGCACGTTTAGCGCCAAGTCTTTTAGCTTCAGAGTCCCTGCCGTTTTTCGTGGAACCTGCTCCTTTTTTCGTTGCGAAAAATTGAAGATCCAATTTCAACATGTGATTCACCCCCTATTTTTAACGTTAACTTTTAAATAATCTTTATAATCACGTTCGATTGTTTCTAATGAAATAACCATGCCCTCAAGCAACAGCTGAACTTGTTTGGAAGTTTCCAACGGCAAGTCCGCGGGCAGCTTGCATGACAGATAACCGCTTTCCGACTGTTCTATGTTTAGAGTGACACCCGTCAGTGCCATAACTGCATTCAGGCTGCCAAAAGCAACTGCTGAAGCGCCGGCACAGACGATATCTGCGCCTTTTTCTGCAAACTCGGCATGCCCGGTCATCGTAAAAGATTCAATCTTGCCTTTGGAATCTTTATATATTTCAACGAGAATCATGGATCTGTTACGCGTTGATTTTTTCGATGATCAGTTTTGTATATGGCTGACGGTGGCCTTGTTTTTTACGGTAATTCTTCTTAGGCTTGTATTTGAAAACAACGACCTTCTTTTGACGGCCTTGTTGCTCCACCTTGGCAGTTACGGTGGCACCTTCAACAAATGGGCTGCCAACTTTCACATCTTCACCACCGACAAAAAGCACTTTGTCAAAAGTGTATGTGTCACCTTCAGTCGCATCCAACTTTTCAACAAAGATTGCTTGGCCTTCTTCAACCTTTATTTGTTTTCCGCCTGTTTCAATGATTGCGTACAATGTATCGCACCTCCTCAATAACTAAGACTCGCCAGACTCAGGTGTCTTATACTGGATAAGCGCTTGTGTACCTGTGCTGTGCGGTTGTAGCACGGGTGCTACAATCTAACATAAAAATACTATCACATTCTCATGCCTTATGTCAATAGCGCTTCTCTTCATTTTACTACTCTTTCTTTTACTTCGAAAGCGCTCTGATCAAAGATACTGCCTATTCATTTACTTGGTTTATTCTCAGATTCTATATTTGGGAGAATTTTGTTTCATATTCGATCATTGATTTCAAGTAGACTCAATGATGTTCAATCATGATACACGATATCCTTCAAGCGTGCGCGTATTTGCTTTTCTGCAAAGAAGGCATGCAACATTTCGTTTTCATCCAGTTTTCCGAGCATTCGTTTCCCATCATCCACATGGATGACATGCTTACAGCCACGCCTGAATTGCTCCATGATCGAGGACACATATTCGCTTCCTTCCACCTCAATCACATCAAGCTTTTTAAAACCTGTTTGCTTCCCGCTATACCGCTCTAATAAAAACCGGATAAAGGAAAATCTCATTTGATTCCATTGGTGCCACAATGATGCATATAAATACACTAGAACAACCCACACATTCAGGTTAAACGGAAATACGATCAAAAAAAGACAAAGAAGAAACGTCAAAACAATAAAGGAACAAAGCAATGATTGTTTGAAAGCCGTTAAAAACGGTTGCCGGGAACTCAAATATAAATAAATAACCTTGCCACCATCAAGCGGCCATACAGGCAGAAGATTAAACAAAAAGACCATTATGTTAAACTGTTGAAACATTGTTGCAAATTCCATCGAAATGACTTCATTTGTCCCCAGAATAAAGACAGTTGCCGCCATCCATATATGCTGAAAAGGACCGGCAAGGACGACAAGCAGTTCTTCAATAACAGGCCGATTTCCATGTTCATCCACTTCACAAATACCACCAAACGGCATAATCAAGATGCGATTGATTTTCCACGAAAAAAAATGGGCACAAGTGGCATGTCCCATCTCGTGAATAAAAACAATCAAAAACAATGTGAGCAATTCCCAATAATAACCCGTGATAATGGCAAAACAAGCCACAATCCAAAAGAGAGGATGAAAATGTATCTTTCTTAAAAGTCGTCCGTAGTTATTCAACATTAATCACCTGGAGGGGATCAATAAAAACATCTCCCTTTTTAATGGCAATATAAAATTTTCCTGAATAACTTTCTTCACCAGATGACACGGTTCCCAACACTTTTCCGCCTTCAATACGTTCATGTGGTTTTACATGAAGCTTGTTCAGGTGGGCATACCATGATTCAGTATCGTCTTCATGTTGCACAATCACTGTGTTGCCGGTATCTGCTTTTTTTCCTGCAAAAATAACGATTCCGCCGGCAATAGCTTCAACCTGAGCCTGATGTTCCGTTTCGATCATGATCCCGCGGCCATCTTGATCGAAATTTTCGGCGATTTTAGCTCCAACAGGCAAGGCATAGTCTGTTTCTATCCCCGTTTGGATAATGTCTCCATCTGCCTTGTCCTTGTCGGGAAATAGAGCAAGCGGTTTGCCAAAACGGCCTTCATACCACTCAGAAACAGCGGCAAAACGGAATTCCGTTTCCATTGCTTCGTTGACGACTGATTTAGCCGCTTGAAATGCCGGGGAATCGGATTTGTAAATGATACTGACAAGGAGAATGAGCGTTATGGAAGCGAGAACTTTGAATATAAATACTTCACGATTCCAAAGAGGATGAAATTTTTCCTGATTTTTTGAATCATATAGAGAATGCTCATCCGTATAATTGCTGTCAATCCATTCATTTGACCACTGAATACCTTTATCCTTTTTCCGGTCATAGGACTTTCTTCTCTTGGCAATTCGCTTTTTTATTTGATTTACCCGATGGTTCACACCCCGCCATCTCCCTTACCAAGTTTCTACTACCCTATGACTTGTCTCTCCCTATTATGCTTCGGTTGTGAAGAAAAGACGGGGCGTTCCTTTGTAAAATTAATTGTATGCTGTTAGCTGTTCGCGTAGCAGAATACAAACTTCTTATAAAATTTTTCCTCACTATTCCGAACGAACATTTTAACTTCCAAAGTCACTTTCCCGTAAATAATTTTGCTGTTCGCCATGCGATGTTAACATCGCCACCGCTGTCTGTTCTCCTATTTCTGCTCCTTTAATGGCCGCTCGTTTCATTGCAAACAAACGATGTGCCCGCTATTAGGTATATAGATCTTTTTTCAGAAAATCTCTGGTTTGGACAGGCAAGATCAGAACCGCTTGATGACAACTTATTGGAAACTTGCGCTTGTTGAACACGACTACGCCTGAACCGAACCCTGTTCATCGAAAGCGTCGAGGCTGCCATCGCCATTGTCGCACTCTATATGCTCCTGAACCGAACCCTGTTTATCGAAAGCTCCATATCCGATCATGATCTCCCGGCCGCTGAAATGCCGATTTGCAAATTTCCGGTCCGAAACACAAAAAACCTATAAAAATGAATAAACCGCATGAAATCAATTTGAAACACCTTGATTTCACGCGGTTTATTTTCACGATTGGACGAATAGCAATTCGTTTTCAACTTATGTCCCAGCTTCACCGATTATCGGGATGATCCAAAAAGCTGTTTAATTCGAGTGAAGAATCCGGATTTATCTTCTTCCAGGGGCTGAAGCGGTACAGATTCCCCAAGAATCCGTCTTGCGATATTTCGGTATGCGATTGATGTTTTGCTTTCCGGATTGAGGGCAATGGGTTCACCCTCGTTGGATGACTTGATGACTTCTTCGTCGTCTTGCACGATACCGAGCAGGTCGATGGATAAGTGCTGTGTAATATCATCCACGTCGAGGACATCACCCTCACGCATCATCCTCGGCCTGATTCTATTAATAATCAATTTGGGAGGCTCAATATTCTCTTCTTTTTCAAGAAGGCCAATAATTCTGTCCGCATCACGGACAGCGGAAATTTCAGGTGTCGTTACAACGATCGCCTTGTCTGCTCCGGCAATCGCATTCCTGTAACCTTGTTCAATTCCCGCAGGGCAATCAATGAGAACATAATCATAATCTTGCTTGAGCTCGGCCACAAGTTCTCTCATCTGCTCAGGTGTGACCGCCGTTTTATCGCTTGTTTGTGCCGCTGGAAGCAAAAACAGCTTGTCCTCAAACCTTTTGTCTTTTACAATTGCTTGGTGAGGCTTGCAACGCTTCTCAACAACATCTACAAGATCATAAATAATCCTGTTTTCAAGCCCCAGCACAACATCGAGATTGCGAAGGCCAATATCCGTATCTATCAAACACACTTTTTTCCCCTGCAAGGCAAGTGATGTACCCAGGTTTGCCGAAGTTGTTGTCTTTCCGACTCCTCCCTTGCCGGATGTTATTACAATCGCCTCACCCATAATAATGTCCCCCTTTAAATCTCGTAATATTCGGTCGTAAGTGTTTTAACACTTGTAATCGATCAATGATAATTTGATGATTCCTGTCTATGTAGGCACATTCCATTTGGTGACGTTCCTCCTGATCATAATGGTCGGGAGAACGGCTGATGCAATCAGAAATTCTTAACTGTGACGGGGTCATGAATGAGGCAACGATAACGGCTTCATTTCTGCCCGTGTATCCGGCATGGGCAATCCCTTTTAATGCCCCCATGATAAAAATATTACCGCCTGCCCTTACCGTGCCGCCTGGATTAACATCCCCCACGAGAAGTAAGTCCCCCGGCACTTCTAAAATTTGCCCGGATCTTACGATCGTTGCGACGGAAGTTACTTCCTGGCTCTCGATGACCGTTTTGGCCTCTTCTTTTGAAATGACATTGCTGTCTATTTCCTCCACGATCAGGTTTTGTTTTTGCCGAATAAGTTCTTTGATTTCTTCTTCTTGTTCAGGATTTAAATAGCGGTTGCCCGTAAGAATGCGAACTGAAATAAGCGGACTTTCCTCTAATCCTTGAAATTCCGCAAGCTTCTCTTCCAGCTCTATTAAAATATCTTCATACGAACAACGATCATTTAACTGAAGCGAAAGACCGCTCTTCGTTCCTTTAATCATTACATTTTGTCTTTTCATGAATTAGCGGGCTTCAAGGAATTGCATTCATTGGGCCCTTACTTCTCCTTTCAACGACGAACATCTTATCCGGTACAGTTTGATGAACACCAGCAAGGTTCATTTCTTCTATTTTCGACAATCGCTGGCGATTTCCCTTTTTCGTGGGCAAATTTTCATCATCTCCGTATTATTCGGATGACAGTTGCTTATGCAAATGTTGCAGCCATCTTGTATATGGGATAAAAATGATGAAATAGAAAATTAAATTCAGTACAAGAGATGGCAGCAGTCTGTTTTCAAGAAACTCCATCATTGTTACAGGAACATTGAAAAGCAGTATGTTTAATCCAAAAATGAGCGATTCCACCAGTGAAATATTCACGATCACAATCAGCCCTACAGTCAGCACATTGATATGTAAAATCCTGATCATTTTAGAAGCTATGTAGACGGAAATGGGAAATAAAAACAGGTAAGCCCCGATAATTCCCGTAAAATATATATCAAAAATCAGTCCGAATAACGCCGCATATATGATCGTTGTGTTACGAACAAAGTATATCCCCATCAATGTTAATGCGATCAACAAAAAATGAGGGATAACCATCCGGTCTTTAAATAAAGAGGCTGTTGTAAAAAAATCAGTAAATAGGCTTTCAGCGTAAAAACAAGCAATCAATACGAGAGGAAGAAGAACCCGCTTCATTCGTCTTCCTCCTTATCCCCGGATTGCATCGAGCGGGCAACAACCATTACGTGTTCGAAATCATAGAATTCGGCAAAAGGTTTAATATAAGCGATTTGCGACAGTCCATATTGATCAAGGGTCACTTCTTCAACCGTTCCAATTTCAAGTCCTTTTGGAAAAATACCGCCTAAGCCCGAAGTAATGACATTTTGTCCTTTTTCAATTTGGGCTTCATCAATGGGCAAATCCTTCATTATCAGCATTTTCTTTTCTTTGTCGTACCCGTCAATTAAGCCATGCACGGAACCCTTTGCTTGAATCAAAGCGGAAACCCTGTTTTTTGTATTATCCGAACTGAGCAATTCAATCGTTGATGTCATTTCTGATGTAGAAACAACTTTCCCAACAAGTCCTTTGGACGTAATGACGGCCATATCAGGCTTTATGCCGCTTTTTGCCCCTTTATCGATAACGATCTTTTCAAACCACCGGTCTGGTGTTCGGCCGATGACAGTGGCCTGAATCGGGGTAAAATCTCTCAAGCTCTCTTTTTTACCAAGAGCCTCGCGCAATTCAGCATTATCTTTTTTGAGCTCGGTCATTTCTTTTTCAAGTCTCGCCACTTCTTCCAAGCGAGCTTTTAATTTTTTGTTTTCTTTATATGTATTTTGCAACTCTTCGAAGCCCTCGAAAAAACCCGCTATCTTGTGTGCGGGTTTTGCAACGAGGGATTGGCCAAAACCCACGACATCTTTCACAAATTGCTCTGGCCGCGAGATATTGTCTCTGTCCCTTAATGAAAAACCGATTAAAGAAACAAGAATAATGATTCCGATTAACAAGATGATCAGCCGCTTGTTCAGAAAAAAATGTGGCATTAAAACCCACCCCAGTTTTCAATTAGCCGGTATCTGTCCCTTCTAAAAAGGGAGTCAGATGTCTGCATAGGAAAGCAGAGGGCCGCAAAAAAAAGACGACCTCTGCCAATTTTCTCAATTAAAGCAAATACAATCTTACGCACGATTTTTAAACATGTTAATATGGTCCAGCGCCTTCCCGGTTCCGATCGCTACACAATCCAGCGGTTCATCCGCAATCAGAACAGGCATTTTTGTTTCGTCGCTGATGACTTTATCCAAATTGCGAAGGAGGGCTCCTCCTCCTGCAAGGACAATTCCTCTATCCATTATATCTGCCGCAAGCTCAGGCGGTGTATTCTCCAACGTGTTTTTCACAGCATCAATGATCGTATAAACCGTATCACGGAGAGCTTCCGAAATTTCTTCCGCCGTAATTTCAATTGTTTTGGGGAGCCCTGTCAATAAATCACGGCCGCGAATTTCCATCTTTTCGTTCGTTTCGACTGCTCCAGCCGAGCCAATTTCAACTTTGATAGCTTCAGCCGTTCTTTCCCCAATGAGCAAATTATATGTTTTTCGGATATAGTTGACAATGGCTTCATCAAAATTGTCTCCGGCAATTCGAATGGAATTGCTTGTAACAATCCCTCCCAGGGAAATGACTGCCACTTCCGTCGTTCCGCCGCCAATATCCACGACCATGCTTCCAGTTGGTTCCCAAACAGGCAAATCAGCACCGATCGCAGCAGCGAAAGGTTCTTCGATTGGATAAGCTTCCCTGGCTCCCGCCTCTCTAGTGGCATCGAGCACCGCCCTTTGTTCCACTGCTGTAATTCCGGAAGGCACACATACCATAACGTACGGCTTGCCCCCAAAAGCTCCTTTTGCTTTTCCTGCATGTTTTATAAAATATTTCATCATCGTTGCTGTCGTTTCATAATCGGCAATAACGCCATCTCTCATTGGCCGCATCGCCACTATATTTCCCGGCGTTCTGCCGATCATCTTTTTGGCATCATTTCCGACTGCAACGATTTTCTTTGTCTCGGTGTTGATGGCAACCACTGAAGGCTCCCGCAATACAATTCCTTTCCCTTTGACAAAAACAAGTGTATTGGCTGTGCCCAAGTCAATTCCTAAATCTTTTGTACCGATTCCAAACATGTATGTATCTCCCTTTCTACCCCATTACAATTGGTCAGGATGGACTTTATTATGAATTGTGTTTTATTACAACCTCATTACAACTTTGAAAAAAAAATCACAAGACTAATTATATCTTATCATTTATGAAAAGCATAGTGTCACTTAAATCCTTTTTCTTTCATGTTGACATATTGGTAAGCGACGACTGACGATACACTGAACCATGCGAAGTCAAAATGGTCTTTTTCGCGCTTTTCAAAGCCTCTTTGTCATATAGACATCTTCCCTCATCGGGTGGATAATTAGTGATGTAGCGGCTGCCTAATGCGATGCTTACTCCCCGGAGTGTATTCTCGAAGTATTGAAGCCACCGAAGTGGAAAACAGATTTTTCATGTTGAGGTATATACTTAATATAGCTGATATGGTTAAGATAAGAAACCACTTCCATAACATTTAGTCTAGATAATACGAACGAAAATGAATATGTTTAAAAAATGAAATCAAAGCCTTGCTCGACTGTGGGGCTTTTGATCCGCCTGTTAATCTAATTAGCATTCGAATCATTCATTCTGTAACTAGAAGTTACAAAAGCCTCGTAGAATTTTTCATGATCACAATGTATTTCTGATCTTTTATCTAATCATTCCTCTTCTAGAATTTTTTATGAAATTACCCATTTAAATCTACATCTGCCTAAACAATGATTACCCTGTTTGTTCATAGATTCTTAACAAAGCGTCATACATGGCATCAGCCAAATGGCGCCTATTTATTATCGGATGAAACCCTCCTTTTCAAATGCGCACAAATTGAAAAGTTAAGCCAAGTCAATGGAAGGCAAAAGCTTCAACTAATTCTACCCTACCCTCTAAGTTGCACTTTTATCTATATTTTAAAAATCTTCTTTTTTATTTGCTGGAACTTTAGCTGGCATAAAGGGAATTATACCTGATTCCTCCTCATATACCAAGGTGCATTTTATCGTGCGCCGTAGGTTTCAAGAAAAAAGCTCACTTTTAAAATGTTGAAGGGCTAGAATAGATGTCACTTTGTATATTCGATAAGAAAGTCTTTTTCCCATTGAAAAATGGCCATTATTTCAATTTATAGTACCTCGCGCATGGAATATAGCGTCTATTTTCTTCCATATAGGCAATCGTTCGAAACTTAATTATACCGAAAGCTGGCTCTCTTTTGTATGGTATATATGAGATATTAAAAAAATTGAAAGCTTTATCTTCTTATTTAAATGATCAGCTTATAATGCGGCAACAGACGCTCATTAACTCAGAAATTTCTGGTGGAAGAATCGGATTCATAGCCCGCTGCAGGGGGTCTATTTTTTCACCCACATCATTATTGGGAGACCGTTCTCCTGATAACTTTGCTATACCCGCACAACTTCTTTCTCTGTAACAATGATTCTTGCAATTTTCATCCTGAATCAAAATCTTGTTTATTTCCTACAGTTTGCCGAGGTTGGGCCGTCAGGATGCGGCTTTTGGTGCTTAGTTTGCGAATCTCCATTCCAAAAGTTTTGTTTGTCTATGTGGGAAAATCGTAAACCAGGTGGAGAAAACAACAAGATTACTTTCTCCACCTGGTTTTTCGGGACTTTTAAAAAACCACATTATCCTAGCAAACATGTATCTCCCTTTCTAACCCCGATGCATTCCAATAAACATGTTGTACTCCCTAACGTCTTATCGTATAAAACCTTTTTCTTTCATGCTGACATATTTATTATCGCCGATGATCAAGTGATCGAGGATTTCGATTCCCATCATTTTACCGCATTCAACGAGCCTGTTTGTCACCTCAATATCCTCTCTCGATGGTGTCGGGTCTCCTGATGGATGATTATGAAAACAGATGATGGAAGCGGCCGATCGGCGGAAAGCTTCCTTGAATACTTCTCGAGGGTGAACGATAGAAGCGTTTAAGCTTCCGATAAAAATGGTTTGTCGGTGGAGAACTTGATTCTTGGTATTCAAATAGAGGCACACGAAGTGTTCCTGTGTTAAAAAGCGCATATCGTTCATAACATAATTCGCACCATCTTCAGGAGTGCGAATGATGTAACGATCATCATAAGTGAGGTTGCCGATTCTTCTCCCGAGTTCTATCGCGGCAGCAATTTGTACCGCTTTCACTTTGCCGATTCCTTTAATTCCCATTATCTCTTCCAGAGCCGCCTCTTTTAGCCATAATAACCCATCAAATTGTGCCAGCAGCTTATTCGCCAGTTGAAGAGCCGATTTTGACTTTGTTCCTGTCCTTAACAAGATCGCCAATAGTTCCTGATTGGAAAGACTGGCTGCGCCATGTTGAATAAGTCTTTCGCGCGGCCTGTCTTCAATGGGAAAGTCTTTGATCATTAAAGTATCCAATTTCGCTGTTTTTTCATCCTTTCATTCGTATTGTTGAAAAATGGGGAAGCCGATTTTTTCAAGCATTCTTGCAACACGGGCGATTGGAAGACCGACAACTGAAAAGTAATCCCCGTGAATTTCTTTTACCAATAAGGATCCCCATCCTTGAATGCCATACGCGCCTGCTTTATCTAACGGTTCATCTGTTGCAATATAGCGTTCAATCTCTTTTTCTGACAGTTCCCAAAAAGTAACTTCCGTTTTTTCATAAAATGTTTCAATGGTGTCCGCAAAGAATACGGCCACCCCGGTAAAAACGGAATGGGTCTGTCCTGATAATGTTTGTAACATTTGAAAAGCATGCTTTTTGTCAAAAGGCTTGCCTAACATATCGCCATGAATCGCTACAATTGTGTCTGCGCCAACCACGCAGCTATCACCATGATGCTTAGCGATGTCTTTTGCTTTTCGAGCGGCCAATTCCATCACCATGTTCGCTGGAGATATGGAGGCGGAAATCGTTTCATCTACTTGTGGGGAACAAACCGTAAATGGAATATGAAGCATTTCTAGAAGTTCTTTTCGGCGGGGAGATGTGGAAGCTAAAACGAGTCGGGGCATAAAGTTTCTTCCTTTCTTGGGAGATACACTATTATCGTACCAAATCAAAACCGAAGAAACAATACTTGCTCTTGGTCCCAAAAAAGAGAGCCCGGCTTTTACGCAGCGGGCTCTTGACCTAGGTCATGATATGTTTTTAAAAAGAGCAACAGCGCTTGCTGGGCTTTAGCCAAGCTGTCCGGGCCTCCTGATTCCGTAAATTCAAGAAGAGCCTTCTGCGCTTCTGTTAAATATTTACCTAAATCGTTAATACCGTCACTTCCCTCATTATTTTTACTAATTGATCCTACCTTTTCCCCGATTTGCTTTAACTCATCTGGATCTGCTGCACCTTTCAGTTCAGCGCTGGAAGCTTGTCCAAGAAGACTCTGAAAGATTTGTATTGAATCTGACAATAGGGCAGATTCAGCCTCCGAACCTACCTTAATTTCCTTTTCCGGAATGGCAAATTCTTTCGGGTATACATCAATGCCCGATGTTGCAAGCTCTTGTGACCAAACCCTCGCCGAAGACACATCTGCCGTTACCCCGATAAACAGAAAATTTTGCCCGTCTACCGCAATCGTTGCGCTAGGTATGCCTTTCTCAGAAAGCTTATCGACAGCTGCTTTTGCGGCTTCCTCTGTATTAAATACACCGCCTTGGATGACCGCAGTGTTTATTTCCGGGGCTTTTACGGATAAATTAGCGGTTTCCGCTTTTCGATTGGCAGCGGGTGATACAGACGCATCCGTCAACTGGGCATCGTTTTCAGAGTTAACGACCAGCTTATACACAAACAGTCCAAACGCCAGTCCAACCACGATTGCCAACACTGTGGAGAGGGCGACCCCTGCTTTTTTTGGTGAAAAACTTTTGAAAAAATGTCGCGGACCTTTTTTGTTTGTTTCTTTCGGCAAATGGGTATTGATAGGTTCATATTCTACATCAGGCTCATTCTTTTTGTTTTCTGGCAAAACCCAGTCAAAGTCTCCCGTTTCGGCTTTGTCACCCGCTGCCGCCGTCTCGTTCTCTGCTTTTGTCCAGTCATTTATGACAATATCCTTTAAGACCTGGCTTTCTTGTCCATTAATATGAACCTTCATTTTTTGTTTGCCGGCTTTTCTTTTCTTTGCCATATGCTATATTCCTCCCGATCTATTTTGTATTTTGCCTTATGCTAGCATGTCAAAATAAAAAAAGGACAAGACTTTTGTCGTCTCGCCCGGGAAGGATTTTCGCCAAATTACTAGTGTATTCCTAAAAAAGGGAAAAATACCAAAGAAATATTTCATGATGAAAAAAATAGGCCGCTAACGTTCCAATTGAAATAAAAGGACCGAATGGAATGTGATCTCCCCTCTTGAATGTGCCTGTCAATAGCCCAAAAGCGCCAAAAACAGCTCCAGCCAACGAAGCCAGAAAAAAGGATAGTAAAACAATCTTTGTCCCGAGGGCAAAGCCGATCACGGCAAACAACTTGATATCTCCGCCTCCCATGCCTCCTTTGCTGACAATCGCAATCAGGAGAAGCAACGCAAATCCCGTTGCGGCTCCCGTGACTGAAGTCCACCAGGGGGAAAGCGGTTCTATAAGTCTTTCAATGAAAAAAATTGCTGTAAAAGCTAATAATATTTTGTCAGGAATCAGCATATAATTAATGTCTGTCATAAAAATAATAACAAGCAGAGAAATGAGGGTACAGGCGAAGAGAAATTCAAAGGTCCAGCCAAACCTGGAATATGCATATACAAATAACAAAGCGGTTGAAAGTTCCACCACTGGATAAAGAGGCGATATTTTTGAATGGCAATGCCTGCATTTTCCCCCCTGAATGACAAATGACAAAACAGGAATCAGCTCCAAAGGAGACAGCCGTTGGCCACACTTCGGACAAGCCGATCCCGGTTTTACGACAGACTTCTGGGCCGGTACTCTCATTCCCACCACATTAAAAAAAGAACCTAAAAGAAGACCGTATATAAAAACAGCAAAAGTCATGGATTGTGATACCTCTCTTTATGAAACTCAACTAGCTCTAATCAGTTTCTTTTTCTCCCTGCACGTATTTCGCAACCCTGTTTCTGCCCGCCCGTTTTGCGCCAATATACAATGCTCGGTCAGCGTACTTTACCAATGATACAGGATCATTGGCATGTTTTGGAGCGGTTGAAACTCCGATGCTGGCTGTAATTGATACTTCGACTATATTTCTGGCAGGGTCGAGTTCATTATGCACAAGAAAAGGATGGTTGGCAATGGCTTGGCGAACCGTTTCGGCAAGCTCGTGTGCCTCTTTGTCATCTGTATCCGGGAGAAGGATGACAAATTCCTCACCTCCGTACCTGGCCAGAACGCCACGCACAGCAACAAGCGCTTGCAGCCTATCAGCCAGTGTGATTAAGATTTGATCTCCCGCCTGGTGTCCATATTGATCATTGATCGTTTTAAAATGATCGATATCGACGATAATGAGAGAAATGCATTCTATTTTTTTATCCTGAAGATCCTTAAATTTTTCATATATGTATTTATCAAAATATCTGAAGTTGGGAATCTTCGTCATCGGACAATATTCGCTTTCCCGTTTCGTTTCTTCATAATGACGGGCATTGCTTAGCGCAACCGCCAGATAAGAGCACATAATATCGACAATCATCAGTTGAAACTTATGAAAAGCATTTTTCCTGGAAGACGCGAGAAATAGAACGCCTTCGATTTGTTTTGCCTGCATGATCGGAACACATATGACACTCTCGGCATGATTCGGAGAATATCCATGTGAAAATTTTCTCCATTCTGACTTTTCCCCATATATAAGGCCTTTTTCCCGCTTTAAAACGATGCCGCAAACCCCCTTGTCCTTCGGAATAGGTGGAATCATGTTTAATATATCACTGTCTTTTTCATATTGTCTGACCACTACCAGCATGTCACCCTTTAAACCAAGTATATAGGCCCATTCAACTGGAAATGTTTTTGTGATTTTTTTCATAAATAAATTTAATACTTCTTCGACATTCAAGCGTTCAGCGAGTTGATGCCCAATTTCAGCGGCGGTTTGCAAATGCAAATTTACCCGCAAAGAAGATTGGTACATCTTTAACACGAGCAAAGAACTTAATACGGGAATCCCTATTAAAGCAAATGCGGCCGGACCTATAATATTATTCAAATAGAACAAGCCGATTCCTAACGGATAAACAACAAGGCGGAGACAAATGTCCCACAGCAATCCACTTCCAAAAAGCGTGCTTTTCACATTTGTAAAAAAACGCAACAAACCCCGTAATAATAATGCAGATGAAAAGCTAAGAATGACATAAGTTGCGATTGGAAATACAGCATTGTGTGAGGAGTCATAGCCAACTTCCCCACCTGCCGCAAAAAAGCCAATCCCTGATATGAATGATATGCACGTGAACATAGAAGAGTATAAGAGGTAACGGTAAAATTTCTGCGACTGATCTTGAATGGCAAGCATGGAAACGACCGTCGCCAATTGGAGAAGAACCATTTCATAAAACATCCCGTAAGAAAGAAAAACGGCAATCGATATCCATTGCGTTAAAAACACGACTGTTTTATTGACCGTCAGCGGAATACACGCGATAATAACAGCAGTAAGTGAGAACGCAAAAATGTCCCAGAAGCCGACATATTGGGGTGGAGAAATTTGATAGGCATACCAGTGACATATCGGGACGATCATGAGCCATAAGGCCCATGTAATTATTTTTTTCCTCGTATTCACACACTCCACCCCTTATTTTATAGTTATTAAGACTTAGGCTTATAGTCATATTAACAAATTAAGGGGACCTTGTCATTGGTTAGTGGTTAAGCGAATGTTTAAGCTGGATGGTTCGTTAATAATTTTACGATAGCCGGTTTCACTTCCGAAATAAAGTAAAGCGAGCCGGTAACCGCCAAAACTTTGTCTGAATTCAATAATGGAATAAATCTTTTCAGAAGTGCCTGCCAATCTTTTTCCACTTTGGCTACTGCTATACCGCTCACTTTTTTTAACTTATCCGCAGGGGCAGCCCGTGGAAAGTCAAATTCAGTAAAATAAATATTTTCCCCGAGCTCTTTTAACAACGGGAGCATGCTCCCCAAATCCTTATCTTCAAGCGCAGCAAACACAACTGTCAACTTTTTCCCTGGAAAACGCTGTTTCATGGTAGCCACAAAAGCACGCAGCCCTTCGGGATTGTGCGCCCCATCGACGATGATCATAGGAGTCTTGCTGATCATTTCCATTCTTCCCGGCCAATACGCTTTGACCAACCCTGTTCGAATATGCTGTTCTTTCAACGAAATCATGTTGGCATCTTTTAAATAAAGCAAAGAGGCCACTGCCAGAGACGCATTTTCAATCTGGTGGGCTCCCATTAGAGACAATTCTAACTGATCAAGTTCCCTTCCATTTCCAGTAAAGCGGAAACGTTCTCCCGTAGCCCGGGGTTCGTACTGACTAACTGAAAAGTCAATGCCCAGTTGGAAAAAGGGAGCCGCTTTCTCTTTTGCTTCTGCTTTTAATACGCGCATCGCCTGATCTTGTTTCACAGCCGTAAAAACCGGGACACCGTCTTTGATAATACCGGCTTTTTCATAAGCTATTTTTTCGACCGTATTTCCCAATATCCGAGTATGATCCATTCCTATATTGGTGATCACAGAGAGTACTGGATAAACAACATTGGTCGAGTCAAAACGGCCGCCAAGCCCTACCTCCAACAAAACAAAGTCAACTGGACGAAGCTCGGCAAAGTAATACATCGCCATCGCCGTGATCACTTCAAATTCTGTTGGGGACCCCAGCTTGGACGATTCCAATTCCTCTACCATTGGCTTAATGGTATTGGCAAGTGATATGATTTCTTCATCCGAAATCGGAATCCCGTTCACACTGACTCTTTCGTTAAACTGTTCAATATATGGTGATGTAAAAGTTCCGACATCATATCCGGCTTCATTTAAAATAGAACGGCAAAAAGCCACTGTCGAACCTTTTCCGTTTGTTCCGCCAACATGTAGCGCCTTCATGCGTCTTTCGGGATGCCCGAGCCGCTCCATCAGCCATTCCATGCGATCAAGCCCTAAATTGATTCCAAACTTTAGCCGTGAATGAATCCACTCCATTGCTTCACTATATGTATTCATCCGTTGTCCTCCCATCGGTCCTTCAATAAAAAGAACGTGAATCCGCATGGCGGATTCACCCTTCTTGCCCCATCATGTAGCTGATTTTAATTCCGCCATGCGTTCTTCAACCGCTGCTCGCTTGGCAAGATAGTCTTTCTCTTTGGCACGCTCTTCTTCTACAATGGCCTGCGGAGCCTTGCTGACAAACTTTTCATTGCTTAATTTTTTCTGAACCCGCTCCACTTCTTTGTTCCATTTATCCCACTCTTTTTCCAAGCGGGCAATTTCTTCATCAATATTAATCAGGCCTGCCAATGGGAGATAAAGCTCGACACCGGTTACGACCGCTGACATCGCTTTTTCGGGCGCCTTCATCCCCACCTCCATTTTAAGCTCCTCGGGGTTGCAGAATCTTTCGATATATATACGATTCTTTTCCAGGACGGAAAGTACTGTTTCATCCTTCGCTTTTAACAGGAGAGTGATTTTTTTGCTCATCGGAGTATTGACTTCCGCGCGAATATTGCGGACAGCGCGAATGATTTCCATTAGCGTCTTCATTTCACTTGCTGCCTGTCGGTCGGTCAAATGTTCATTTACTTGCGGCCAGGAAGCAACTGTGATGGATTCTCCATCATGTGGAAGATTTTGCCATATTTCCTCGGTAATAAATGGCATGAACGGATGAAGCAAACGCATCGTATGATCCAAAACGTACGCCAAAACAGAGCGTGTCGTACTTTTGGCAACCTCATCATTACCATATAATGGAACTTTTGCCATTTCAATATACCAATCGCATAAATCATCCCAAATAAAGTGATAAAGCACCCTTCCGACTTCGCCAAACTCATATTTATCAGAAAGTCTAGTCACCATTTCGATTGTGTCATGTAATCTTGTTAAAATCCACTTATCAGCGACCATCATTTCCTGCTCTAAATCTATGTCTTCATACGTAAAACCATCCATGTTCATTAAGGCAAAACGCGAGGCGTTCCATATTTTATTGGCAAAGTTCCATACAGATTCCACCTTTTCCATACTGAATCTGAGATCATGCCCCGGCGAGCTTCCCGTAGCAAGGAAGAACCGCAAAGAGTCCGCCCCGTATTTTTCAATCACATCCATCGGATCGACTCCGTTGCCGAGCGACTTGCTCATTTTACGGCCATCGGCATCGCGTACAAGCCCATGAATCAACACATCGTGGAAAGGTTTTTTGTCGGTAAATTTGAGCCCTTGGAAGATCATTCTGGAAACCCAGAAGAAAATAATATCGTATCCGGTCACTAAACAGTTGGTTGGGTAGTAGCGCTTATAATCGTTTGCATCCGTATCCGGCCAACCCATTGTGGAAAAAGGCCATAAGGCGGAACTGAACCAAGTATCAAGAACATCGTTATCTTGTTCCCAGTTTTCCTCATCCTCCGGCGCTTCATGACCGACATACATTTCCCCCGTTTGTTTATGGTACCAGGCCGGAATCCGGTGTCCCCACCAAAGTTGCCGGGAAATACACCAGTCACGGATGTTTTCCATCCAGTGCAAATATGTTTTTTCAAACCGGTCGGGTACAAAGTTGACTTTCTCATCCGTTTTCTGCAGTTCAACCGCCGCTTGGGCAAGAGGCTGCATTTTGACAAACCATTGGGTTGATAAGTAAGGTTCGACAACTGCCCCGCTTCGCTCCGAATGACCGACAGAATGCATATGCTCTTCAATTTTAAATAATATTCCTTTTTCCTGCAGGTCTTTGACGATTTGCTTTCGGCATTCAAACCGATCCATTCCTTGATATTGGCCGGCGTTTTCATTCATCGTTCCATCTTCGTTCATGACGAGGACACGCTCCAGATGATGTCTGTTGCCAATTTCAAAGTCATTCGGATCATGGGCAGGCGTAATTTTTACAGCACCCGAACCAAACTCCATATCGACATAATCATCGGCCACAATGGGAATTTCTCTTCCAATGATCGGCAGGATGACCGTTTTACCGATCAAATCCTTATAGCGCTCATCTTCGGGATGAACGGCCACCGCCGTATCACCAAGCATCGTTTCCGGCCTGGTTGTGGCAATTTCAATCGCCCCGGACCCGTCGGCAAGCGGGTAGCGCATATGGTAGAAAGCTCCTTGGACATCCTTATAAATAACCTCGATATCTGAAAGTGCGGTTTTAGTGGCAGGATCCCAGTTAATGATGTACTCGCCGCGATAAATAAGGCCTTCTTCATACAAACGGACAAATACTTCCCGAACAGCTTTGGACAACCCCTCGTCAAGCGTAAATCTCTCTTTCGTATAATCGAGACCCAGCCCGAGTTTTTTCCACTGCTCACGAATAAAAGAAGCATATTCTTCTTTCCACTTCCACGTTTCCTCAAGAAATTTTTCCCGCCCCAAGTTGTAGCGGTTTTTTCCTTCTTTTCGAAGCTGTTCCTCTACTTTCGCCTGTGTGGCAATCCCTGCGTGATCCATTCCGGGAAGCCAAAGTACATCATATCCTTGCATTCTTTTCATCCGTGTTAAGATATCTTGTAATGTGGTATCCCACGCATGCCCTAAGTGAAGCCTGCCCGTTACATTCGGCGGCGGAATGACAATTGTATAAGGCTCCTTTTTATGATCATTTTTTGTTTCAAAGAATTTTCCGGAAAGCCACCAATCATAACGATCTTTTTCAACCTTCTGCGGATCGTATTTTGTGGCCATTTCCAGCTCCTTGTTTGACATATTCTCTTCCTCCTCTTATTGAATATGGTTGAATGGTGAAGTAGTTGTTGTGGCGAGCAAAGCTAACTCTTTCTTTTCACACAAAAAAACCCTTCGTAAAAAAGGACGAAGGGTTTTGTTTCGCGGTACCACCTTTTTTCCGGATAAAGGAATGAACATAAATCCGGCTCTCTAATATCGATAACGGCTCTTCACCGGCTTCCGTTACATGATAAAGTTCGCGGAAGCTGCTCAAGGGCGACATTCCATTGTCCTTGCTTAGGAAATCTTCCAGCTTTGATTCCCCTCTCTGAAAGCAGGATACAATATACTCTTCCCTGTCATAGCAATTGCTTATTATGTATTATAGTATGAAAATCGGTTGACAAAGTCAACTTTTCCATGGCCTCTTTTCACATTTTTTTCCGTTGCACATATTTTATTCAAAGGGGATTTTTCGGAGGTGGGACGCCACAGTTTTGCACTTGAAATTAAAGTTTATATAGCCTGAAGCGCTGGTACACCTAGTGTTTCAGGCTATTTTTATTTTATACATAAATTTATATAGCGAATCAAATGGGGGATTCGCATGTATCTAAAAAAACACGTCAAAAAAAACGGCCGTATCTTTTTGATGGCTATTATGATAAAGAAAAAGGACATTCCCGAACCATTACGATTGAGAAGGTTGGATATCTGGATGAACTGGAAAAGCAATATGAAGACCCCATCGTTTTTTTTAACGAGAGGGTTCAGATCCTTAAACAGAAAAAGGCGGAGCGATTATCCCCTATTTCCATGGAGTTTTCTCATGACGAAAAACTTATATACGGTCAAGACTAACGAAAAAAGTTCGGTTATGTTGTACTTAGTCAGACCTACCATGAACTCGAAATTGATAAGTTCCTTATGAACAAGCAACGTGGTTCAAAAATAGATTTTAGTAGTAATGACATTAAGAAACTCTTTTCAAGGCTGCTATATCCAGCCTCGAAGAAAAAACCTTTGAAAATAGAACACGATACTTTTAAAAGCAAAACTATTCATTGGATGATGTTTACCGTTGTTTATCCTTTCTTTATTAACATAGTTCAGCGCTACAGGTACGACTTAACGAACGTATTAACACCTGTATGGGCGTAAAAGCGATATTGTGACCATGACGTGACAAATTATTACTTTGAAACTGATAAAAATGATCATTTAAGAAAGAAAGGCGTATCCAAAGAACACCGGCCCAACCCTATTGTTCAAATGGGATTATTCATAGATAATCTGGGTATTCTCATTACCTTCGAGTTGTTCCTGCGTAATACGAACGATTGTCTAACATTTAGGCCGGGACTTTCACGAATCCAAAAAGAATATAATCTTGGTAAAATCATAGTTGTTGCCGATAAAGGCATGACCACTGGAGACAACATCTATTACACCCTGTCCGGAAAACATGGTCATGTATTTAGTATGTCGGTACGAGGCTGTACGAAGTGCCGATAAAGAGTTCAAAGAATATGTGGTGGATGAAGATGGTTACACGTGGTATGGCTCAGAGTATAAAAGAAAGTCGCTCTTTATCCCCGAACCATATACGTCACTTCAAAGAATGAGAAAAAGATAAAAAAGTGGTCTATGAAAAACAGGTGGTCTTCTACAGTGAAAAATATGCGAAAAAGGCAAAGGCAGACCGGGCAAAGGTCATCGCAAAAGCAATGGATATTATTCAAAAGCCCGGAAAATATTCTCGAGCGACTACCTAGGGTGCCGCTAGTTATATAAAGAATATAACGTTTGATAAGGAGACGGGTGAAATTCTTTCGCCAAAAACATTCCTTGAGCTTGATTTGGAAAAATTAAAAGCGGAAGAAGCTCTTGACGGCTACTATGCGATTGTAACAAGTGAATATAAAGAAACTGACGATCGTATTATCGATATTTATCGAGGATTATGGTAAATTGAAGAATCCTTTCGTGTGACCAAAAGCGATCTTGAAGCACGCCCTGTTTTTGTTTCCAGAGAAGAACACATACATGCGCATTTTCCAACTTGTTCCATCGCACTGACCAGTGCCAGGATTATTGAACTCAAGTTAAACCACAAATACAGTATTGGACGCATTCTAGAAAGTCTTTCTAATTCAGAGTGCACGCACTTGAAACAAAACTGCTACTTGTTTGATTATTTTGATGAAATCCTTAATGATCTCGGATCCATTTTTAATATTGATTTTTCCAAAAGAATTCGTTCCCTTGGTGAAATTAAAATCCGCTATGATTTTTTGCAAAAAACAACAGCCACAAACCCAGTATTTGCAAGGGTTCGTGGCTGTTTTCCATACATTATAACTGCAAAATTCAGGAGTATATAAAAAACCGGGGCTGACTAAAAAGTCCAACTTAGAGTAAAGGCGCTAAAACTTAAAACCCAAGAATGTTGATTTTACAGCATTCTTATGTTTTATTTTTTTGCTTTTCAAGCTCCAATATTACTTTTCGGACAGCCCCGGGAAGTGAAACTAATCGCGTTTATTTTTATCTTTGTTGTCCTCTTCATCGGTCAAAGCATCACGGATTCCTTCAAGCACCGTTTCGGAGATCGTCTCGGGCAAATTTTCCAACTCTTCCTCTACCTCTTTTACCTCTTCCGGTACATCCTCACCATTGATAATACCGAAACGGAATTTTTTCTTGCTCATGTTCATTCCTCCTTCAATAAAGTTAAATTATATTTAGTATACTCGCTAATTCTCAAAATTTCATTGACATTGGATTAGCACCGCATAGTTCTCTCACCTCAAAAGAGATATATACAGAATATTCTTTTAGGGTATGATCAATCCTAACGACCGAACTGGATAAGTTTGGTAAATATAAGGTATAACCGTGCGTAAGATCTCCACACGACTCACGGTCGCTCACCCTCCTATGTCTCTCCGGATCGGGAGTCCATACATTCCTTCGTCCTGCGTATCCATGAGATGGAGGCCAGATATGCTCCTTAGCTAGGTCATTTGCTCGAATGGAATAAATAAGCTCCGGCTCTGCACTATTGGTGTTTGTTTTGGGAATGAAGCAAGTAATCATTCGGGACAGCGGATTTGCGGATGAGAACCAGCGCAGCGCCGTTTAGCAGTGCTTCGAATATTTCGTAAGGCGAAGGGGCGAATGTTATCGTTCTTTGCTGCCGTCTGATGTTGTCGATCTGTTTCCGATGAGCGATATTCAGCAAGGGATGGTGTTTCACAACATGCGCCATGAAGGGTGCGGGCATTTATCACGACCAGTTTGTGTACAAAGTGTCGGTGCCCGGCCTGGAAGAGGAGAGGATTTGCGAAGCGATGGGCCGTTTGGTGGAGCGCCATCCAATGCTTAGAACCGGATTTTGTCTGACGGATTTCGCGGTTCCGGTCCAATTCGAAAGGGAGAGGATCGACGTAGAGGTGGAGGAAGTGAAATTGTCATATTAAAGCCTATAAAAATTATTTCCGCAAGAGAAATGAACTTCCTTAAGGGATTGAATTTACCACCGTCCTGTGCGCAATCGTGAAGCTTCCGCCGTACCTTTATAATATGAAAATCGTTGATAGAGTCAACTTTTGCATGGCCTCTTTTCACATTTTTTTCCGTTGCACATATTTTATTCAAAGGGGATTTTTCGGAGGTGGGACGGAAATGAAGAGAAGAATAAATCAACATACTTTCCAGTCATGGATAAGGACGTTTAAGGCTGTATGTAAACAACTCATTATCCCGTTTACCATTTTTCAGGCGATCCGCACAGTTTTGTTTCCGACTACTTTTGACGTGTTGTTGTTGACGGTTTTTATTGCGACCGCACTCGTTTATCATTATGAATTAATTTAATAATCCCCTTTCCAATTATGATTCGGAAGGGGGATCCTGCATTTGTCTTTCATATTCCTCCAGGCGCATAACGATATATTCCGTGTTTTTCATATACCAATATTGTCGTTGAAGTCCTTGAACACATCTTAATTCATGTTTCTCTTTTCCCGCAGAATAGTAGTTTTCCACTGTTTGATACATTTTTCCCGGCTGAGCTAAATAGCCTAAAAAAAGAAGCATTTCCTCTTTTCTAAAAGGAAAATATTTAAAATAGATGTGAAGCCAGTCAATACACTCATCAAACGCCTTCGGATACGTTTCCATCGTCCGGGCCAAAAAAGGGAGTAGATCGTGAATCGGCGATGCGGTTCCAGCTTTTTCAAAGTTTGTAAAATATCCAAAGCCGCTTTCATGGTATAGAAAATGTTCTGGCGATAATTTTCCGTGGATAATCACACTTCGGGCTTTTTTCTCATCCTCTGTCACTTCGTACCATTCTTTTAATTTTCCAATGGCGTATCTTTGGGCCAGGGCAATCTCATGGTAATAAGAACAAAAAAGCAGTTGAAAAGGAGACATATACCAAGGTTTTTCCGATCGCTCCACAAATTGTTCCAAACCTTCTTTTTCTTTTTCCCACCTTGACAGCGTTTGTTCATAATGTTCTTTTCGATCATCTGGTGAGACCTCCACTTCCCGGGCGGAAATGGTGTGGAGACGCGCCAACTCCCGAAACAGTTCCTGATTTTTCTTAAATTGTCCTTCTCTTTCTCTATTTTCCAACCAGGGCATTAAATAATACAAGCTGTTCCCAGACAACACAGCATACCTTCCATCCAATGCGGGATAAATGGGCACGATGCGATAATACCCTCTCTGGTACAAAAGCTGCACATACTTAAGAAAATCGATTCCCCGATTGGCGTTAATGCGCTTTAGTGCAAATTCACCTTTATCTGTGTAAATTTTATACACACGTCCAAACCTCTCGGCAAATTTCAAATTCAGGCCATAAAGGCCGGCAATTTCCTTGAGGCTCTTTACAGGATCGTCCATCGTTTCATCACCCGCTTACTGTGCGTATGGCCTATGGATTTGCATAAACCGGCAGGAATCTCTTCTACTAACAATCATTACATCCATAAAAACAAAAGGAGGACATTCCCCCGCATCGTCCTCCCCGCCTTTACCATTATTTTCTATAAGCTGTTTTTTCCGGTATATATAACACTTGCCCTTCATATAGCTCGTGCTCTGATTCTAGCTTGTTGGCTCTTAAAATTTGCTGAACACTGACTTCATACTTATCGGCCAGTCTTTCAATTGAATCCCCTTGTTGCACAAGACAAACTTTTATTTTTGCCGGTTCATCATCTTCTTTTCTGGAAAAGAAATCAGCGAAAGACATCGTATGATATTTCCCTTTCTTTTTCTTCGGCTTTTCTTTGTATTTAGGTTGGGCCTTATCGCTGCTTTCCTGACCGCTTGATTCGTAGGAGGAAGTTTCCTCGACCTTTTGCGGCGACTCTGTTGAAGATGAGGAGGACTCATCACTTTTTTCCATTTCTTTGAAAAACTTTTTTGCTCGCATCGCAAGTTCATCCATATCCATTTCCGGAAGGACAGGAAATGGGAACGGAAATGCCGGTTGATGCTGGAGATGTGCAGGAGGATCGGCCTCGTTGGAATCAGAAATGGATCTCGCCTCCGCAGTAAAAGGTTCATATAGACTGTCGCTTTCTGCAGAATGTTTACCAGCTTCCTCCTCCGTATCATTCCTGTTTATACTCTCTAGCGTCTCTTCCTCAGCATGTTGCAGTTGAATTTCAACTGCACCTTCCCCGCTTTCCTCATCAATATCGCTTTGTTCTTCATGTTTGTCCACGTAAGAACTTCTTTCTGGCTCATCCCCATCGTCCTTCTTAATTTGTTCCTCTCCTTGGGAATCATGTAGCCCATAAACAATGACTTCCGCGTCAATTTTCAAACAGGAATTCTCTGGAAGATCATAATCAAAACTTTCGACCTCTACAAATAATTCATCGACATTCGCTACTCGCTGTTTCGGGATGGTAATATCGACAGGAAATTGATGGGAAAATACGAAATCCCCCTCTTCACGTTCCTGAACTTGTATAAAATGACCTGTATCATCATGCGGCTGGTCTTCTCCATGCTCTGGTATAACCGGTTTATATTCTCCGGCAAGCCCCAAATATCCCCTTAAAAAAACGAAATCATCTTCTTCTAAAATGGATATATTCGGATCCAATGAAATTGACACAAGTTCATCGACTTCCTGTCCGCTTTGAAACAAAACGGATTCTTCCAATGAAAACTTGATGGACGATTGTTGTTGATCAGGCAAGACGGCTTCCTCCTTTCACTCCGTGCCAAAAATATAGCTCAATTACATCGTATGATTCTAAAAATGAAAATATGATGATGAAAAGTGAAAGTGAAGGAAGCTCTTGACAGTTGTTTTTCCAAGATGAAAAATCTGGATGCCTCCAATCGTCATAAGCAACCAATTCAATATACTAATTATAGTAAAAGCTAATCTGAAATGGCGGATTGCCAGATGTGCACCATGTAAACAGCCTGCATGTTACATGCTTTAGGCGGGCTTGGAGGCTCACATTTTATACTTTTTAACATACAAAAAAACCGGGAAGCAATCCCGGTTTTCCTATTTTGTAATCGCGACAAATGCCCGTTCAGCGGCATCCAGCGTCTTTTCAATATCTTCATCTGTATGGGCTGTGGATAAAAATAGTCCTTCAAACTGCGACGGCGGTAAAAAGATGCCGTTGTTGGCCATTTCTTTGTAAAAAGCAGCAAAGAGAGAAAGGTCGCTCGTTTTTGCTTTGTCATAGTTCGTAACCGTTTCATTTGTAAAAAAGAAGCCGATCATGGAACCCGCCCGGTTGACGGTATGCGGTATGTCGTATTTGCTTGCAACTTCCGTTAATCCTTTTTCCAACATTTCCGCTTTGCGGTTAAATTCTGTATATGCTTCTGGCGTAAGCTGAACAAGCGTTTCATATCCGGCTGTCATGGCAAGCGGATTTCCCGATAAGGTTCCCGCTTGGTAAATAGGCCCACTGGGCGCAATTTGTCTCATAATTTCGGCTTTTCCTCCGTACGCCCCAACAGGAAGACCCCCGCCAATCACTTTTCCGAGGCAAGTAATGTCGGGTGTGATGCCATAATAACCTTGTGCACAATGATAATCAACGCGAAAGCCTGTCATCACTTCATCAAAGATGAGTAAAGCACCATATTCCGTTGTCAATTCACGCAAGCCTTCAAGAAAACCTTCAACCGGCGGAACAACGCCCATATTGCCTGCGACCGGCTCCACGATAAGACCGGCGATATCTTCCCCATACTGTTCAAAAGCAACCCGTACACTGTCCAGATCATTGTATGGAACAGTGATAGTGTTTTTGGCTACCCCTTCCGGAACCCCGGGGCTATCCGGCAAACCGAGGGTGGCGACGCCAGAGCCCGCTTTAATCAAGAGGGAATCCCCATGACCATGGTAGCAGCCTTCAAACTTGATGATTTTATTCCTGCCAGTATAACCTCTTGCAAGTCTCAGTGCACTCATTGTTGCTTCAGTTCCTGAAGAAACCATGCGAATCACTTCGATAGAAGGAACACGTTCCTGTACAAGCTTGGCCAGTTTGTTCTCCACCAAGGTTGATGCCCCGAAGCTTGTGCCCTTCTCAGCCGTGTCTTTGATAGCTGAAACAACCCGTTCGTCGGCATGACCCAAAATAAGCGGCCCCCATGACAGCACATAATCGATATATTCGTTTCCATCAATATCGAAAATACGGGCTCCTTTTCCCCGTTCCATAAAAATCGGGTCCATTTCCACGGATTTAAATGCACGTACAGGGCTGTTTACACCACCTGGCATCAACGTTTCCGCTTCCTTAAATGCTTCCTTTGATCGATTGTAAGAACGCATCCATAAAACCTCCTATTTATCCTCTTGCAGCCATTTCACGGCATCTTTTGCAAAATATGTAATGATAATATCTGCTCCGGCCCGCTTAATGCTCGTCAACATTTCCAACACAGTTGCCCGTTCATCAATCCAGCCATTTTGGGCCGCGGCTTTAATGAGCGAGTATTCCCCACTTACGTTATAGGCAACAACCGGAACATTGAAGTTGTTTCTTACATCACGGATAATGTCAAGATAGGATAATGCAGGTTTGACAATTAAAAGATCTGCTCCTTCATCCATATCCGACTCTGCCTCACGAAGGGCTTCCAACCTGTTTGCAGGGTCCATTTGGTATGTTTTCCTGTCTCCAAATTGAGGTGTACTGTTGGCCGCATCCCGAAACGGTCCATAAAAGGCGGAGGAATATTTCACAGCGTAGGACATAATGGGCACATCCTGAAATCCGCTGTCGTCCAACCCCTTTCTAATAGCAGCAACAAAGCCGTCCATCATATTAGAAGGGGCAATGATATCCGCACCTGCTTTCGCCTGGCTGACCGCTGTCTGTACAAGCAATTCAAGACTGGAGTCGTTCAAAATCACACCGTCTTCGACAAGCCCACAATGGCCGTGATCCGTATATTCACATAAGCATGTATCGGCAACGACCAATATTTCAGGAGCATGCTCTTTGATCACACGGGTCGCTTTTTGAACAATTCCTTCGTCATCATATGCCCCTGTTCCACAGTCATCTTTTTCATCGGGTACTCCAAACAAAATAACCGATTGAATCCCCAGTGACACAAGTTCATCAATTTCATCCTTTAGCAAATCCAAGGAAATTTGCTCTACACCCGGCATCGA
This sequence comes from Siminovitchia sp. FSL W7-1587, assembly GCF_037963795.1. Classification (NCBI taxonomy): domain Bacteria; kingdom Bacillati; phylum Bacillota; class Bacilli; order Caryophanales; family Bacillaceae; genus Siminovitchia; species Siminovitchia sp. FSL W7-1587. The sequence continues at coordinate 3,944,457 of NZ_CP150169.1, read as the reverse complement.
AGAGACTTCATTCCTTGTATTTACACCTTCCACGATAAAGAGCGGATAAATAAAATCTTCCGCATGGAGATGGGTTTCCCTCACCATTTTTCTTAAATTGGCGGATTTCCGCAGTCTCCGATGGCGTTTAAACTGAATGGGTTCCATTGCTATTCTTTCCTTTCTTTTTGTCCGTAAAATTGACACAGCTCATGAAACATCGAGTCGATTGTATAGTTTCTCGGACAAATTTTCACGGAAAATCCTTCTTCCTCGATCGCTTTTTTCGTCACTTTGCCAATGCTGGCCAAATTTATTTTACCAGCATGTTCGCGCAAATGATACTGATTCACCAATTTCATAAAGTGATGAAAAGTGGAAGGACTTGTAAAGCATGCCACATCCAACTGATTGTCCCGCAAAATTTGGACAAGCCTGGTGACATCCTTAGTCGGATAAAACGTTTCATAAACAATCCATTCGTCAGCGATGATACCTCGTCTGCGAAAATGCTCCGCAACTGTCTTGCTTGCCAAGTTTCCCTTTGGAATAAGCACTCGATTTGCGGTATATCCTTGTTGAAAAAATTCACGTCCAAAATCTTCAGCCGTATAAACGTTTGGCATAAATTCGGCTGAAATATGATAGCGTCTTAGTTCCGCTCTCGTTTTTTCTCCTACTGCCGCAAAGCGAATATGTTGTTTAACGAGTTCAAATGACTCGCGCCCATGTCCAATATGGCGAAAAAAGTATTTTACCCCGTTCCGGCTTGTAAAAATAATCCAATCATACCGATCGAGCGATCGAATAAAACATGGGGCATTCAAGTCTTCATACGGACGGAAGTCAATCAACGGCACCATGTAGGGAATTCCGCCGGCAGAAGCAACATCATGGCAAAATTTTTCTCCTTGCTCCCCGCCCCTTGTAATGAGGACATGCTTCCCTTTTAAGGGATGCCTTTCCATCATTGGTCCAGTTCCTTCTTAACTTTTTCAATCAACTCGCCGGCTCCTTGCTCCATCAAGCTTTCTGCCGCCTTCATACCCACCTTCACCGGATCTGTGCCTTTCACGATTTCATTATAAAGAAGTTTTCCATCAGGTGAAGCGACGAGAGCTGCCAGTTCAATCGTGTCATCTTCCAGGATTCTTGCATATCCGCCGATGGGGATTTGACAGCTTCCATCCATTTTATGAAGGAAAGCCCGCTCGGCATTGACTGCTCTGGCGGCTCTTTCACACGTTAGCTTCGCCAACTCTCGAAGCAATTCATGATCATCCTCACGGCATTCAATCGCCAGAGCTCCTTGCCCAATGGCCGGCAAACAAACATCAGGATCTAAGTACTCCGTGACAATCTCGTCATTCCATCCCATTCGAATTAATCCCGCGGCAGCCAAAATAATCGCATCATATTCTTCTGTTTCCAGCTTACTAAGCCTTGTATCAATATTGCCGCGTATCCACTTGATTTCTAGGTCAGGTCGCTGCGCAAGAATCTGGGCGCTCCTTCTCAAACTGCTCGTGCCAACGATAGATCCCGGAGGCAGTTCCTTCAGCTTGACATTCCCTTTTGAAATAAAAGCATCACGATGATCTTCTCGCGGGGGAATACACCCGATCATTAAACCATCGGGCAATTCTGCAGGCATATCCTTCATGCTGTGAACAGCCATATCAATCTCCCCATCGTACATGGCCTGTTCAATTTCCTTAATAAACAGCCCTTTTCCGCCGACTTTGGATAAAGTGACATCAAGGATGCGGTCCCCTTTAGTTACAATTTCTTTCACTTCAAACTCAAACGGGGCACCAAGTTGTTTCAGCTGTTCTTTCACCCAATTTGTTTGCGTCAAAGCCAACTTACTTCTCCTTGATCCAATCACAATTTTTCTCATTTATATTGCCTCCAAACGACATGAATATTTAAGAATCCCAATAATGAAATGTGGATAGTCGGCTGTTCAGGAAAAAGTTAATCAAGACCAGCAAAAAAGCCGCAGTGTTCCATAAAGCCAACTTCCGTCCATACAGTTGCTTTTTCATATGAAGATACAGTATAAGCCCATAAATGCCCAGTAAAGCAAAGGAACCGACTATTTTGGGATCATACCAATAAAAGACTGAGAGTTTCATAACCGCCCAGCGGAGTCCGAGGATTAAACTTAGTAAAAGCATTGGCACCCCAATGACATTTAACGCAAAGGAACTCCTTTCCAGCTTCGCCAAATCCGTTAATCGCCATAACTTCTTTTTCCATTTTTTCCTCTTCAACAAACGATATTGAAGCAGATACAAAATGGAAAAAACGAAAGAGATAGAAAAAGCTCCGTACGATAATATCGCCATCGTTATATGAATTAGGAGCAGTTCGGACATGAGCTGTTCCGCAGAAACCGCGAAGCTTTGCGCAGGCGCGAAAGCGTGAATCGCCATAAAAATAAAACCAATGATATTTGTAAAAAAAACAGTAAAGTCCACTTGAAATATTTTATGGATTGCCAGCGATAACGTAATGAGCACCCACGTATAAAAATACAATCCCTCAAACAGGGTCAGCACCGGAAACCTTCCCGCATGATACATATATATAAACAAAAAGATTGTTTGAAGAATCCAAACAATCGAAAGCAACCGGAAAGCAAGCCGGCTTGCCTCCCGGTTTTGTTGAACAAAATCAATAAAATAAAACAGGATAGATAAAGCATAAATCACAATGACAATTTCCGGGAGCCTCGCCAAAATCAATTCAATCATTGTATTTTTCCTCTATGAGTGGAGAGAAGGCAGAGCTGCCGCGAAGCGTATTTTTTTCTTATCCGAACTTTTTTCCGATTCCCGCTCGCCTTGCGCTTCCTCCACTATATCCAAGTCAAAAATTTGTTTGAAAAGAGCTATTTTTTGGGCAGCATCCCGTTCTCCCGAAAATTCCTTCACTTGCAAAATAGGATCTTTTAAAAGCTGATTAATAATGCTTTTCGTATGTTTACTCAATACTTTCCTTTCGCGATCCGTTAAATCTGGCAGTTTCCGTTCAATGCTTTTCATTGTTTCCGCTTGGATAGATAAAGCTTTTTCTCTTAGAGCGGCAATTACCGGAACGACTCCCAGCATGCTCAGCCACTCTTTAAAGTTTGAAAGTTCATGTTCAATCATTACCATGATTTTCTCTGCAGCAGCTTTCCGCTCAGCAAGATTTTCTTGGACAATTCCTTCCAAATCGTCTATATCGTATAAAAAAACGTTCTCCATTTGCGATATGGCAGGATCAATATCACGCGGTACGGCTATATCAACGAGAAAAAGCGGACGGCCTTTTCTCATTTTTTCCATTACAGTCATCATGCCGCTTGTAAGAATGTAATCTTTAGCTCCAGTCGAGCTGATCACAATATCCGCGTCCATGACAGTGCATTGGAGTTCCTTTAAGGATTTGGCATGTCCGGAAAATTGGTCGGCCAATGTTTTTGCCCGCTCAAATGTCCGATTGATAACCGTTACTTTTGTGGCACCATTAGAATATAAATTTTTAATGGCAAGCTCGCTCATTTTTCCTGCGCCAATAATTAACACATGCTTGTCCTGTAAGTGGCCAAACACTTTTTTGGCGAGCTCCACCGCGGCATAGCTTACCGATACGGCATTTGCTCCAATATCCGTTTCGGAATGGGCACGCTTGGCCAATGTAACCGCCTGCTTTAACAAATGGTTAAACACTGTGCCGGTTGCCCCGTTCTTTTGTGCCAAAAGAAAGCTGTCACGGATTTGTCCCAAAATTTGGGTTTCGCCGAGAATCATGGAGTTCAGACCACATGTCACTTTAAAAAGATGCTTGACAGCCGCGTCACTTTCATAAATGAATAAATGCTCTTCGAATTTACTTTTGTCGATTTGGAACCAATCAGACAAAAATTGCTTTATATAATAGCGCCCTGTATGAAGTTGATCCACCACTGCATACACTTCCGTCCGATTGCAGGTGGATACGATAACATTTTCCAGAATGCTTTTTCTGCCTTTTAACTCCAGCATGGCTGAAGACAAATCATTTTCGGCAAAAGCAAGCCTCTCCCTGATCTCCACGGGGGCCGTTTGATAATTTAATCCTACAACGATGATGTGCATATGAATATAGGCACCTCCATGTAAATGCTACTACAACTAGTATACCATTTAGATTAGAAGAATTCTAAAAAAGATGTGAACAGAAACCGAAATATGATATATTTAAGTGCGGAGACGACTGATCAGCCCCGACTAGCATAAGACAGACAGCACGGCGGCGTATTTTGCCGCACAGGCTGAATGACTCATGACCTCGAGGGGCTAGGAGCCGCAGCCGGATATATAAATGCGGAGACAAGCTGCTGATTTCATTCACCTCATGTACAAATTCCTCGAATAAACTTCGTGCTGCTTTGTGACTAGGTGAACGCTCTCCTGTATAGGAAGTGCCTTAGGAGCGCATTCTTCTCCGTTTCAGCTGAGATCTAGCTTTCCTTATGACTTCGACGGGCAATAAGCGCGTAGACAGGCTACCTGGCTTCTATCACATCGTGAAAGCTTCTACGATGAAGCTTGGCGACGAGGTGAACTCTGGATAAGCTTTGCCGAATAAGCGTGTATTCTTCCTGTATTCAGCGTGGCCGCAAAGTCGAATATATGATAGACTGTTGACTTCAATCCATCTTGGCGTCAATCACCGCAAGTGTATATTCGTCCCAGGGTTATGACCTAAAGGTATAGAGGGCGAAAACCAAACACCTTTACTGATAGGCTTGTGAACAAGCCTATTCACAAGTTATAATCCGGATTATTCCCTTAATGGAACATATCAAATAAACATACTGAAATCAATGAATTAGAGTTGGGTGTGAGTATTTTGACAAAAAAGGCAATTCTTTCCGGAATTACGTTTTTGGGCTTTGGCCTATACTTCCTGCTACAACAATATAATGTACAATTCTTTGACGGGTTATACACCTGGCCGACGCTCATCATCATTTTGGGCGTCGGTTTTATCACCCAGGCTTACAAGCAGAAAAATTACGAATTTATTTTGCCGGGCGTCGTCCTAACAGGTATTGGCATTCACTTTCATGTCATCCATAAGTTCGAGCTGTTTCAAGACCATGCCGGAGTGTTTCTTTTGCTTGTCTCTGTCGGGTTGTTGCTGACATATATTAAAACAGGATCAGGATTTATGTTGGGGTTGCTTTTTTTAATCGCCGCAACTCTCCTACTGTTTTTTGACCGCTTAACTCAGTGGGCAGCCGCCAAGGGTTATGATCTTTCAGTCGTTGAGAATTTTTGGCCCATATTCTTTATTGGTGTTGGATTATACTTTCTATTTCTCCAGCGAAAAAAATAGCAGCAGGAGCATATTCCAAATCAGCTGGTCGAGATAACCATTTTCTCCACAAGCTTTTTTTATATGCCCGAAAGTCAAAGACGCGTGATCTTTTCAATCAGTCAATTTCCGAGCAGCTCTATAACCAATTTTTGATGGCCAACAGATCAAAAGCCAAGCTGTAAAAAAGGCTGGGACATAAGCAAATACGAAATAGCAAAGGGGCCGGGACAAAACCCTGTAAAATGAAATAAACCACATGGAATCAAGTTTAAAAACCTTGATTTCATGCGGTTTATTCTCAAGATTTTACTACGTCAACATATTTCGCTTTCCGCAGGTCTCTTCAGCTTCCTCGGAAAGCAAAGGTCGCTTTCCTGCGGGATCTTCAACTCGAGCTATTCCCGCAGGAGTCTACCTATTTTGACTACGCTAAAAGCTTGCGTATGATACACTAGGACAATTGATCCCGCATGTAAGGCGCCGTAAGACTCCCACTTCAAAATCTTGAGTGAATACAAAAGGGCTAAGTGGGAGATAACGGCACCTAAATGCCGGATTCGTTTAACTAACATCAATAGGAGAGGGAAAAAAACGCCTACTGAATAAATTTACTTTATTGTTCGTTTTTTCATCAGCTGATTTTGTTGTGTCTCAGCCTCTGATCAGGAAAAAACTCTATCTTAATTTTGAAAATCTCCCAGTATTCCCCATACCTTATCCTTGCCTTCCCCTGTTTCCGAGGAAAAGACGATGATTTTGTCTTCCTGTTGCAGGTTTAACGTTTCTTTTGCCATTTTAACGTGTTTTTGCCACTTGCCCCTAGGGATTTTATCCGCTTTTGTGGCAATAACTATACAAGGCAGTTCATAATACTTTAAAAAGTCATACATGAGTACATCATCATCCATCGGGGGATGGCGCAAATCAATAATCAGCAGAACTGCTTTCAGCTCTTTTCTGCTCGTAAAATACGTTTCTATCATCTTCCCCCAGGCTTCCCGCTCTTTCTTTGATACCTTCGCATATCCATAGCCGGGAACGTCTACAAAAAATAGCTTTTCTTCAATTTTGTAAAAGTTTAACGTCTGGGTTTTTCCCGGCTTGGATGAAGTCCGGGCCAGGCTTTTGCGGTTGATCATTTTATTTATAAAAGAAGACTTCCCCACATTCGATCTGCCGGCAAGGGCAAATTCCGGCAGACCTTCATTAGGATATTGTTCCGGTTTTACGGCGCTAATGACGAGCTCTACATTGTTTACATTCATTTTGCTTCTCCTGTCAATGCCAATTCAAGCACTTCATCCATATGGGATACGGGATAAAATGTTAAAGACGCCCGAACACTTTCTGGAACATCGTCAATGTCTTTTTCATTATCCCTTGGTATTATAATCGTTGTCAGGCCTGCCCGGTGGGCGCCCATCGCTTTTTCTTTTACACCGCCGATTGGCAATACTCTGCCTCTGAGTGTAATTTCCCCTGTCATTCCTACTTCCTTTTTTACCTTGCGGCCAGTCAATGCTGACACAAGAGCAGTAGCAATCGTAATTCCAGCTGAAGGCCCGTCTTTAGGAACCGCTCCTTCCGGAACATGAATATGCACATCACATGTTTCGTGAAAGTCATCGGGCAATTTCAACTCTTCCGCTTTGGAACGGACATAACTAAATGCGGCTTGTGCCGATTCTTTCATAACATCGCCAAGCTTTCCCGTTAATATGAGCTTTCCTTTACCAGGTGTTAGCGTCACTTCGATTTGAAGCGTATCGCCTCCCACTGTTGTATAGGCAAGCCCGGTCGCCACTCCAATCTGGTCTTCCATTTCAGCTTGGCCATAGCGGTACTTTTTCTTGCCAAGTAAGTCCTCTAAATTTCGTACTGTGACAATCACCCGCTTCTTTTCCCCGGAAACAATCATTTTGGCGGCCTTTCGGCAGATTGAAGCAAGCTGTCTTTCCAGTTCACGAACGCCGGCTTCCCTCGTATAGTAACGGACGATGTTCCTCAAAGCCTCTTCCTTGATTTGCAACTGGCTTTTGGTTAAACCATGTTCCTTAATTTGTTTTGGTAATAAATGGTCTTTCGCTATATGAATTTTTTCGACTTCCGTATATCCAGCAATCGTAATGATTTCCATCCGGTCGCGCAATGGCCCCGGAATGGTTGCCAAATCATTGGCCGTAGCGAGAAACATCACATTGGAGAGATCGTATGTTTCTTCGATGTAATGATCGCTGAAAGTTTTATTTTGTTCCGGATCAAGCACTTCCAACATGGCAGAAGATGGATCTCCACGAAAATCATTGGACATTTTATCAATTTCATCCAAAAGAAAAACAGGATTTATGGTCCCCGCTTTTCGCATTCCCTGTATAATTCGGCCAGGCATCGCACCGACATAAGTGCGCCTGTGCCCTCTGATTTCCGATTCATCCCGAACGCCACCAAGCGAAATTCTCACAAAATTCCTTCCCATTGATTGGGCAATGGAGCGGGCCAAGCTTGTCTTACCGACTCCCGGGGGACCGACTAAACATAGAATCGGGCCTCTTAGTGATTTCGTCAATTGCTTAACAGACAAATACTCAAGCACGCGCTCCTTGACGTGCTTCAACCCGTAGTGATCACGCTCCAGAATTCTCTCCGCTTTATTGATGTTCAAATCATCCTTTGTTGCTTTCGTCCATGGCAAAGCGATAAGCCAATCCAAATAATTTCTTATAACCGAGCTTTCTGCAGATGTGGCGGGGACCTTTTCATACCTGTCCAACTCCCTGAGCGCGGCCATCTTGACATGCTCGGTCATTCCGGCTTTCTCAATTTTTTCGGTAAGCTCCGCAATTTCCCCGGTCTTCCCTTCTTTTTCGCCAAGCTCTTTTTGGATCGCTTTCATCTGTTCACGCAAATAGTACTCTTTTTGAGTCCTTTCCATGGATTGTTTGACCCGCTGACCAATCTTTTTCTCCAAATGAAGTACTTCTTTTTCATTGTGGATGATTTCAATCACTTTGGCGAGTCTTTCTTTCACATCAATCGTTTCTAAGATTTGTTGCCTGTCCTGCAGCTTTAATGGCAAGTGTGACACGATTATGTCAGCCATTCTTCCAGGCTCTTCAATATCAGAAACGGTCGCAAATGTTTCGGCCGAGATTTTTTTGGAAAGCTTGATATATTGCTCAAAATATTCAAGCATCGTTCTCATTAATGCTTGAATTTCAACATCTTTTTCTTCATCGTCCTTAAAAAGCTCCAAATCGGCTGCAAAGTAATTTTCCATCGAAACATACTTTTTCATTTCAGCCCGGGTAAGCCCCTCTACAAGAACGCGGATCGTTCCATTTGGCAGCTTGAGCATTTGTTTGACTTTCGTCAGCGTCCCCATTTTATATATATCGTCCTCACCGGGTTCATCAATGGATGTATCTTTTTGAGTCGTCAAAAAAATAAGATGGTCGGTGAGCATCGCCTGTTCCAATGCTTGTACGGATTGTTCCCTCCCGACATCAAGATGCAACACCATTGTAGGGAACACAAGCATTCCACGTAATGGAAGCAGGGGAACGAACGATTCTTTTTGTTTCGTCACATTCGTGCACCTCCCAATAAAATATCTTCCTTTATAAAAAGACGTTCTGACCGCTTATATCATTTTAGCTTATGAAGACAGTTTATGTCGAGGAACAGGCATTGTTACATACATTGGTCCAAGTTCAAAGCTTTTGTACAAATCGGCAAGTCGCACTAAACACTTTTCTTACTGTCCTTTTCAAATATATCCGGGAAAACAAATTCATGTTCGGCGTTGTTGACGAACACTGCTGAAAATACCTCTTCTATTCTTGAAACAGGAACAATTTCAATGCCTTGAATGTCTTTTAAAATCGCTTGCATGTTTTCTTTTGGAATGAGTACCGTTTTCGCTCCGGCCCGTTTGGCCGCTTTTACTTTCGAATAAATTCCCCCGACAGGTTTCACATCCCCTTTGATACCGATTTCCCCTGTCATGGCGACAGTGTTTTTCACGAGCAATTTATAAACGGCGGAATAAATCCCCGCGGCCATCGCAACGCCGGCCGAAGGACCGTCGATCGGAATACCGCCCGGAAAGTTTACATGGATATCGTACTGATTCGCCGGAACTCCCATCGACCTTAATGCCGTTAACACATTTTCCAATGAACCTTTCGCCATGCTTTTACGTTTAACCGATTTTCCCTGTCCATTAAAGCTTTCTTCCTCGACGATTCCGGTAATATTGATGGAGCCGGCATCCTTTGAAGGAATGACGATAACTTCAATTTCGAGGAGTGCGCCGCTGTTTGGCCCGGTAACCGCCAGTCCATTGACGATGCCCACCGTGGGCGTTTTTCCTATTTTCTTTTCATATTTTGGTGTTAATTGGCTCGCCTGCACAATCCATTCCAAATCAGAGTCAAGAATATGGTTCCTGTTCTCCGTGATGGCAATTCCCGCGGCAATTTGAATCATATTTACGGCTTCTCTACCACTTGAAGCAAAAGACGATAAAGTGGAAAGACCCTTCTCCGATATAGAAAGATTGACTTTATTTGCTGCATTTTTTGCTACGCTCATTATTTCAGGCTGGTCAAGTTCCCTGAAAAAAACCTCCATACAACGCGAACGGATGGCTGGGGGGATTTCACTGGGCGTCCTGGTAGTGGCGCCGATTAACCTGAAATCGGCAGGAAGCCCTCTTTGAAATATTTCGTGAATATGCGCGGGAATTTGATTGTTTTCTTCACTATAATAAGCACTTTCAAAGAATACTTTTCTGTCCTCCAAAACCTTCAACAGCTTGTTCATTTGGATTGAATGAAGTTCGCCGATTTCATCAATAAATAACACACCGCCATGGGCATTCGAAACAGCGCCTTGCTTAGGCTGCGGAATTCCCGCTTGTCCCATCGCCCCCGCACCTTGATAAATGGGGTCATGCACCGAGCCGATTAACGGGTCTGCGATTCCTCGTTCGTCAAATCGGGCTGTAGTCGCATCAAGCTCAACAAATACGGAATTTGAACGGAAGGGAGAACGCGGATTTTTTTTAGCTTCTTCAAGAACAAGCCTAGCGGCTGCTGTTTTACCTACTCCCGGGGGGCCATAAATAATGACATGCTGGGGATTTGGGCCGCAAAGTGCTGCCCGCAGTGCTTTGATTCCATCCTCCTGGCCAACAATCTCTGCAAAGTCTGTTGGACGGACACGTTCAGATAGCGGTTCCGTTAATTGAATGGAGCGCATTTTACGCAGTTGCTCCATTTCTTTTTTCGATTCGCGATCAATTGTTACTTTTTGGGTCCTTTGATTTTTGAGCAAGTTAAAAAAATAGAGCCCGATAACCGTCCCAAAAAATAATTGAATGAACAAAACTATGACTGTCCAGTTCATCGCCTTCCCTCCTGATCACTTTTTTTGCATATGGGTAGTATCTCCGTAGGCGATCAGGAATAAACGGTACATTTCTTTCAAACAAAAAAAGGAAGCAATTTTGCTTCCTTTCATCTTATATTATGCCCCTTTTAAAATGGTACCGTCTTCCAGTACGAGTTTTGGAGGCAAGTCGTTCAAAACGGACTCTTTTGTAATGATACATTTTTTGATGTCTTCTCGAGAAGGCAAGTCGAACATGACATCCAGCATGATGCTCTCAATAATGGAGCGAAGGCCGCGCGCTCCGGTTTTTCTTTCAATTGCTTTTTTAGCGATTTCACGGAGGGCCTGTTCTTCGAACTCAAGTTCCACGTTGTCAAGCTCAAGCATTTTTTGATACTGCTTGACGAGGGCATTCTTTGGTTTCGTCAAGATTTCAACGAGCGCGTCTTCGTCAAGAGGTTCCAAGCTTGAAATGACAGGAAGGCGTCCGATAAATTCCGGAATTAACCCAAATTGAAGCAGATCTTCCGGCAGCACTTTGGCCAGTAATCCTTTTTCCTCAACCTCATCACCTTGATTATCAGAACCAAACCCAATCACTTTTTGTCCAAGGCGGCGTTTGATGATCTGTTCAATTCCATCAAATGCTCCTCCACATATAAAGAGAATATTGGTTGTATCAACTTGGATGAATTCCTGATGGGGATGCTTCCTTCCGCCTTGGGGCGGAACGCTGGCAACGGTTCCTTCCAAAATTTTCAAGAGAGCTTGCTGTACCCCTTCTCCAGATACGTCACGTGTAATGGAAGGATTTTCCGACTTTCTGGCGATTTTGTCTATCTCGTCAATATAAATAATCCCTCTTTCCGCTTTCTCCACATCGTAGTCTGCGGCTTGGATTAATTTTAATAAAATGTTCTCGACATCTTCCCCGACATATCCCGCTTCAGTTAAAGAAGTCGCATCCGCAATCGCAAATGGCACATTCAAAATCCGGGCGAGTGTTTGGGCAAGGAGTGTTTTTCCGCTTCCAGTCGGTCCAATTAAACAGATGTTACTTTTCGTCAATTCCACATCATCGATTTTGCTGTTGGAATTTATCCGCTTGTAATGGTTATAAACCGCTACAGCAAGTGATTTTTTCGCCTGTTCCTGGCCAATTACATATTCTTTTAAAATCTCGCGAATTTCACGCGGCTTCGGGATATCCTTAAACTCAAATTCCTCTTCTGTTCCAAGCTCTTCCTCGACTATCTCGGTGCAGAGCTCTATGCATTCATCACATATATATACACCTGGTCCGGCAACCAGTTTACGAACCTGCTCCTGTGTTTTTCCACAAAAGGAACACTTTAGTTGTCCTTTTTCCTCATTGAATTTAAACAATGAACTCTCACCCCTTTAATAACTATACGCTGGTTTCATCGTGGAAATGATGCTGCTGTTAAATAGTTATGTATTGCATTGTAGCATACTTTTTCATAAAATATACAATTTTTCGCTCATGAAATAGTATGTTGTGTTTCTTGCTTGATATGTCGGCTAAATTTATTATGTATGTATTTCGGAAGCTTTTTATGTTTGAATAGCGAAAAATGATGGGAGCGGTCCCGCACTGGCAAAATCTGTAATTGGTATAAAACAAGGCACGAAGTAACCCGCGCCTTGTTTTATCTATCGTATGTTGAGTAAGTGAACGTTATGTTTATTTATATTATGCACTAGTTTTACTGTTTTCAACAAGAAATTCGACTGCTTTTTGAATTTTTAAGTCGGCTTTAATGTGATCAAGGTTTTCGCCGAACGCTTTTTTAACTTCTTCAACAGACATATTATACGTATCCGCCATTTTTTGAAGTTCTTTCTCGACGTCTTCATCACTTGCTTCAAGATTTTCCGCGTTAGAGATAGCCTCGAGCGTTAGGTTCATGCGAACGCGTTTTTCGGCGTCCTCTTTCATCTGGCTCTGAAGCGCTTCTTCATCCTGGCCGGAGAATTGGTAATATAAATCGAGGTTCATGCCTTGCATTTGCAGACGCTGTTCAAACTCCCGCATCATGTTCTGCAATTCATTGTCAACCATCACTTCAGGCAAATCGATTTCTGTATTGTCCGTCGCCTTTTCAACGAGCGTGTCACGCAGTTTCTGATCCGCTTCTTGCTCTTTGCTTTTTGTCAAACGTTCTTTGATCGATGCTTTTAACTCATCAAGTGTTTCAGCTTCATCGTCGACGTCTTTGGCAAACTCATCGTCAAGCTCAGGAAGCTCTTTCGCTTTAATTTCGTGAACTTTTACTTTGAAAACAGCAGGCTTGCCGGCTAATTCTTCCGCATGATATTCCTCTGGGAATGTGATTTCCACATCTTTTTCCGCACCAGGCTCAACCCCTACGAGCTGCTCTTCAAAACCAGGGATGAAGGCTCCCGAACCTAATTCAAGCGAATAATTCTCTGACTTGCCGCCTTCGAATGGTTCTCCGTCAACAAAGCCCTCAAAGTCGATGACGACCGTGTCGCCCTCTTCAGCCTTGCCTTCCTCTTTAATCACGAGTTCTGCTTGACGCTCTTGGAGCATTTTCAATTCATTCTCCACATCTTCGTCTGTTACTTCCGTATCCATCTTCTCCACTTCTAACCCTTTATAATCACCAAGTTTTACTTCGGGTTTGACTTGGACAGTTGCTTTGAAAATTAACTCTTTGCCTTGTTCCATTTGCTCAATGTCAATTTCCGGCTGATCAATCGGCTCGATTCCCGTTTCCTTTATCGCGGCCATATAAGCTTCAGGCAGAATGACATCAAGCGCGTCCTGATACAGGGCCTCTACTCCGAAACGCTTTTCAAATAAAGAACGCGGAATTCTTCCTTTACGGAAGCCGGGAATGGACACTTGCTTGACAACTTTCTTAAAAGCTTCGTCAAGTCCTTTGCTTACCGTTCCTTCATCAACTTCCACGGTAAGAATCCCCTTATTTCCTTCTAACTTTTCCCATTTTGCTGACATATTTATTACCTCCAACCACGATTACTTCATTATTTAAGATTATGTAAACCTTATAACTTTTGATATTACTGGCACTGGCATAACCATTACATTGTAACATAATATTATTTTCATGAAAAGCCATGTACTCAACCCATTTGTTCTGATACTTGTTCAAGAAGCTCCAAAAATGAGAGGACTTCATCAAGCTCTGTCTCTTCCAATCCAAGTTTTTCCGCCGCCTTTTTTTTGTTCCAATCCTCCCCGTACATCATTCGGCTATATCCGCGGTAGACGGCTGCCCATAGCATCATTTTTTCGTATTCGGGTTCAAAAGGAAACATCAGGAACTGATGGCGCTTTATCATTTCTTTGACCTGTCTCATCAAAACCGGATTTTCATGTTCAAGTTCTTTTTCCAACTCTGATTGAACTGATTGAAAAAAAGGTGTTTCTGTTACGTCTGGAAGAGTTGACGGATTGAATGTCCCCGAAAAGCCTAGCTTTCTGACTTCAACTGTTCGCTCGATGTGATGTTCTTTCAAAACATTCAAAGCGACTGTCTGTAAAAACGGATGCGCCTGGCCATTCTTCAGTAACCCCACAACCGATTCCAAGTAAGGCTGAATATTTTTATCAGCCAGCGAACCGAGTTTTATAATCTGCTCTTGAAAGCTTCCTTCGGTTACCTCTTCTGCGGACACGGATTTTTCTACAAAATCGTTCTTTTTATTGTCAACTGTTTTTTTGCTAAAGTTCAAAAGCGTTTGATAGTGCTCTCTTTTGTCTTCCGGCACATGTTGCTCTTCAAAAAGGGTTTCCAGTGTGTGGACCACCTCGTCATGCAAATGTAATTGTATTAAAATCATTAAATAAAGATCGAATACTTCATAATAATCTCCTGCTCCTTGCAGAAGCATTTCTTTCGCAATATCTTTCGCTTCTTCATAATCTCCCTTTTCATAAAGAGCGATTACAAGCGCTTTATCAATTTGAGGGTCTTCAGGCGACAATTCTTTTGCCTGCTGCAGCAAATTCACCGCATCTGCATATTGATGATTTTCCAAGCTGTCAATCCCCTTCCGGAACAGCCTTTCTTTTAATCCCGGAAAAAGGATTACGTTATCTTTTTTCATTTCCATCCCTTCTTATCTGTCGACACAACTTCTATAAGATAGTAAAAAATAGTTTAGCACGAGCCTCCCTCAAAAACAAACATGAAAAGAGTACAAATAAGAAGGAATATTTGTAATTTTAATAGAATATACATGATATAGGACAAAATACAGCAAATTTTTCACTCAAAAGCTGGAAGGAGGGGTATTCACTGGCTGGTGCACTGCAAGGAATAAGAGTGCTCGACCTATCCAGAGTTTTGGCAGGACCGTATTGTTCCATGATACTGGGGGACTTGGGTGCTGAAGTCATTAAAGTGGAAGCGCCCAATGGAGGAGATGAAACGAGAAAATGGGGACCCCCGTTCAAAAAAGGAGTGAGTGCCTATTATTTATGCGCCAATAGAAACAAGAAAAGTATCACTGTCAATTTAAAAACAGACGAAGGCATAGAAATTATTAAAAAACTCGTTGGAAAAAGCGATGTGTTAATCAACAACTTTAAAACCGGGACAATGCAACGCCTTGGATTGGGCTATGAATCTTTAAAAGAAATAAACCCCGGACTCGTATACTGCTCCATTACCGGATTTGGAGAAACAGGACCATATAAGCATTTGGCCGGCTATGACTTTATCATCCAAGCAATGAGCGGCCTCATGAGCATCACGGGGGACGAGCGTTCCGGGCCCCAAAAAACAGGTGTGGCCATATCCGATGTACTGACTGGTTTATATGCCTGCATTGGCATCCAAGCAGCCCTCATTGAGCGCCGGCATTCGGGAATAGGGCAAAAAATTGACATGGCGCTATATGACAGTGCGGTAAGCGCTTTAATCAATATGGCAAGCAATTACTTAATGTCGGGAGTTGCTCCCAAGCTGATCGGCAATGAGCACGCCAACATCGTTCCTTATCAAGCTTTTTCGACAAAAGACGATAAAGTTGTCATTGCTGTCGGCACTGACAAGCAATTTATGACATTATGCGAGATTTTGGACGTTCCCCATTTGGCATGCGACGAAAGATTTCTGACCAATTCAAAACGGGTCGAACATCGCGAACAGCTAATACCGCTTTTGCAAACGCAACTTTTCACAAAAACGGCCGCCGAATGGATCAATCGTTTCCGCGAGAAAAACATTCCATGCGGCCCGATTCAAAGTATGGACCAATTGGAAAGCGATCCCCAGCTTCAAGCAAGAAGTATGTTCCATTCTATGGATCATCCAACAGCCGGAGAAATCAAACTGGTTGGAAGTCCGTTAAAACTATCACGAACACCGGCCGCGATTAAATATTACCCGCCTGATGCCGGAGAGCATACAATAGAAGTTTTGCAAGCTCTCGGCTACGGAAAAGATCAAATACAATCTTTGAAAATGAACAATATCGTTTGAGGAGGGGTCCCATTGAATTTCGATTTTACCGAGGAACAATTGTTATTGAGAAAAACAGTGCGCAACTTTGTAGACAAAGAAATCATGCCTTATATCGGTGAATGGGATGAGAAGGGAGAGTTTCATCCGGAAATCATCAGAAGACTTGCCACCCTTGGATTAATGGGGGTTTGTATACCGGAAAAATATGGCGGCAGCGGCATGGACTACAACTCCCTCGCCATCGTATGCGAAGAGCTTGAAAGAGGAGATACGGCTTTTCGCACGGCGGTGTCGGTACATACCGGCTTAAACAGCATGACACTGCTGCAATGGGGAACAGAAGAGCAAAAACAAACATATTTGGTGCCGCAAGCAAAAGGGAAAAAAATTGGAGCATTCGGCTTGACCGAACCGAATGCCGGGTCTGACGTAGCCGCCATGCAGTCTACCGCTGTCAAAGATGGAGATTATTATATTTTGAATGGCCAAAAAACATGGATCTCCCTTTGTGATGTGGCCGATCACTTCCTTGTGTTTGCCTATACGGATAAAAGCAAAAAGCATCATGGCATTTCCGCGTTCATCGTAGAGAGAACGATGGAAGGGTTCTCATCAAAAGCCATCAAGGGCAAACTGGGGATACGCGCGGGAAATACCGGCGAGATATTTTTTGATCATATGAAAGTGCCAAAGGAAAACTTGCTTGGCGAGGAAGGAGAAGGCTTTAAAATTGCCATGTCTGCACTGGACAGCGGCCGCTTTACAGTAGCTGCGGGCGCCTGCGGACTGATTATGGCCTGTTTGGAAGCAAGCTTAACGTATTGCCATGAAAGAGAGACATTCGGGAAAAAGATAGGGGAACATCAGCTTGTCAAGCAAATGCTCGCCAATATGGAAGCAGGCTTGCAAATGAGCCGTCTGCTCGTATATCGGGCCGGGGAGTTGAAAAATAAAGGCGTTAGAAATACGCGGGAAACATCCCTTGCCAAATGGCAAGCATGCGATTTTGCCAATAAAGCGGCAGACGACGCGGTGCAAATTCATGGAGCTTATGGATATTCCAACGAATATCCCGTCGAGCGCTACTTAAGAAACTCCAAAGCGCCAGTTATATATGAAGGAACTCGGGAAATTCATACAATCATGCAAGCAGATTATGTGTTGGGCTACAGGAAAGATAAGCCGTTAAATAAAATGCTTCCGGCCTGGCCGTTTGAGGAGTAACATGTTCTGCTCGTTATTCGTGACTTGGAAAAAGTTTATATTGGATTAGATAGATAGTTTTTCAGGATAAGTGCCTGAGCATTTTTGAAAAAGTTGGTTGTATTTTCGAAAAGTGAATAGTCTTAAAGCAGTGATTAAAAAATTGGCAAGTATTCCTCAAAAAGCGGATATGATCTAGTAAAAAAATAGTTCAGCACAAAAATACCCGATTGAATCGATCCACATTGCAGAAAAGGAAGGACCAAAACCATATAAAAATGAGTAAACCGCATGAAATCAAATTTAAAACCTTGATTTCACGCGGTTTTTTCACGATTTGTAAGAATAGCAATTCGTTTTTAACTATGTCTCGCCCTCTCTTGCATTCTTGTTGGATACGAATAATATCAAGCTCGTTCGTATTCGGTCTCCTTGATCAAAACCTGCCTGTCTGCCATTTCTTTTATATAAAGCGGACCCGGAACGATCTGTTCGGGAGGAAACACACCTCTTTTGTTAATGACGCCAGTTCCGATCATTTGGGCCACGACAGAGATCGTATTGGCTGTGGCTCGCGCCATAGCTGTCACGTTTTCCCGGCGGTCTTTATATGCCGCCATCTCATATGCAAATGTTCTATTTTTAAAATCCTTTTCACCTGAGACAATGACACGCAGCAAAACAACGTCATCCCGGTCCCCCAATTCCGTAATGGGGTTGAGTACCTTTAGTAAAACATCACGCGGCTTTACGTTCATTTTACCTATTTGAACCCAATAATCATTCCGGGTTAAATGGAGGTCGACAAGCAATTGAAATTTGTCGCGGTGGCCCGGGTAGCGGATCGTTTTGTATTCCAATGTATTTAATTCCGGATACGACTTGGACAACGTCGACGTTCCTCCTGATGTATGAAAAGCTTCCAGTGGCCCGAATTTTTCAAAATAAATTGGCTCCACTTCTGATAAGGAGGGAACTTCCTGTTTCTTTCCGTCACGAATAATCAAGGATGGATCTGTATAATGATCGAGCAGCCCTTCCAAAGAAAAAACATGATGATATTCAAGCGGAGGCTCCGGCCGAAGCGGAATGCCGCCGACATATAGTTTGATCGATTGCGGGGAATCCAGTTTACTGGCGCCATAGCCAGACAATATATTGATCATGCCGGGCGCTACACCTAGATCGGGAACCAAAGTAACATTCGCCCTCTTAGCTTCCTCATGAAGCGCCAGGACTCTATCGGTAATGTGGCCAATATGTCCCCCAAGATCCACCACACTCGTTCCGGCTTCAATCGCCGCCTTTGCAACCTTTTCATTAAATGAGTAAAAAAGGGCGTTGAGAACAACATCATAATGTTGTAAAAATCGAACAAGCTCTTGCGAATTGCCCGCATCCAAACGGAACGCCTTTATTTTCGGGGAATGTATTTGGCGGCACACTTCCTCTGCCCGTTCCAAGTCGATATCCGCCAAACCCACCGCCTCTACATGTTTCCCTTTTACAAGATCCCTCGCCGCTTCCTTACCCATCAATCCTGCCCCTAATACTGCTGCACGCATACTTCTTCCCCTCCCCAGCTTTTTTATCATTTTATGCCGGGGGCGACGGAAGAATTAAAAGAGCGTGCAAAAATACAAGCGAATACCTCTTTTAGCGAATGAATCAGCCTTCGCCATATAGACTTTCAGAAAAAGAGGTTACTTTATCCCAAACAGTAAGGAAGGATTTTATTACCACTTAATGAAGGGCGGGGCAAATAACGCTTCTTCATCATTGTGAATCCCAAACAGTATAATTTTTATTACCAGCTAGTGTGTCTCTTTTTTGGTGCAATAACCACCTAATCTCATTCTATTAACGCATATGCTCCGCGGCAATTGTACAAAGAAATCGAAAGCGCTTTTAATTGATGTTGGATTGATTCACTTTTCCATACTTTTCTTTCAAAGTATATGTTAATACTTTACCTTGTAAATTTCTTGGCAACATCTTCACAAACTCGACTTTATGCGGGATTTTATATTTCGCCATTTTTCCAGTACAGTATTCAATGATTTCTCTCTCACTAACATCTTGATCATCATGTAAAGCGATAACCGCCATTGGCACCTCTCCCCACTGATCATGGGGGACTCCAATCACTGCCGCTTCCCGTACTGAAGGGTGCTCATGTAAAACGGCCTCTATTTCAGCAGGATAGACATTAAATGCTCCTGAGATAATCATATCTTGCTTTCTTTCTACCAAATAATAAAAGCCTTCATCGTCCTGTCGAGCCATATCACCTAAGCCAAGCCACTCCCCCCGGAAAGCTTCATTCGTGGCTTGAGCATTATGATAATATCCTTTGCAAAGTGTAAGACCCCTAACAAGGATTTCTCCCACTTCTCCTTGCTTTACTTCTTTGCCATCTTGATCTACTATTTTTAATTCCATTCCCAACATAGGCAAACCGACGCAACGGTCTTTTTTTCTCATATATTCATGATGTAAATTGGCAGCGCCACCAAGCTCAGATGCGCCATAAAATTCATTTAGTTCTGCATTCGGAAAGAACTCGAGCGCTTTTGTCTTTGTACGAGTCAGTAGTGGTGCACCAACTGAAATAACTGATTTCATTGAAGATACATCAAAACTATTTTTTATTTCATCTGGCAATGCAAAAATCGCGTCTAACATGGGTGGCGCTAAAAAAGCGGTAGTGGTCTTTTCCTGATCGATCGCTTTTAATACTTCTAATGGATGGAATTGTTCTACTATATGAATCGGATTTCCCACGAACAGATTCGGCATTGCAATGGATATCGCAGCCGCACCAAACAGCGGCCCGGCAGCAAGTCCCTTTCCATTTCGGCTAATTGAAAATTCAATACTAAAGTGTGTAAGTACGAGATATAAACTTCTATGAGTATGAATAGCCCCTTTGGGAAGCCCAGTTGTTCCACCCGTGTACATCAAACATAATTCATCTAACTCGCTTAACGGTTCCGCTATTTCGGGCTCGCTGGCAGGGAAACGTTCTATCCATTCGTCATATATTGTAAAAGATAAGCGATCTTGATTCCCAACAGTGACAAAATATTTTGTTGTCAACAATTCTTGGTGAATTTTTGAAACCTCATCACCAAAACGGTAGTCGTACATAAATAATATAGCTCCGGAATCATCTAACACATGCTTTATTTCCCTCGCTGTAAAACGTGAATTTATCGGGACATACATAGCGCCAATTTTGCTGCAAGCTACTATGATTTCAAATAACTCATTGCCATTAAACAACATAAATGCCACTTTATCACCTTTTTGAATTCCTATATCCAGTAAGGCGTTGCCCAATTGATTGACCCTATTATTAAATTGACGATAGGTAAATCTCTTCCCCTTAAATGAAAGCGCTACCTTTTCCGGGTAACGAATAGAATTGAGCTTGATCGGATCGCCAACAAGCATCTGCTTCATTTTTACCATCTCCTTTCGCTTTATGATTTGTATGAGCGTCGCACTGGAAGATCATATACTGCTTATTTTTCTCCTAAATGAGTACAACGTTAATACAATGAAGCACATTTTTCCTACTTCACTCATTCTCCACAATTCCATGATCAAAATGGAAATTGGTTTAAATGCTGTCCCCCGTCCATTGTGACGACTTCTCCATTCATAAAAGAAGCCTCATCTGAGAGGAGAAAATAGGCAAGTGCCGCAATTTCCTCAGGTTTGCCGCACCTTTTTAAGGGAATCGATTGTAAAGTTCTTTCCGCCATTTTCTCAGAAAGCACCAACTTATCAGCGCCGCCTGTTCCTTCAATTGGTCCGGGAGCTATTGCGTTTGAACGGATGCCATACTTGCTGCCCCATTCTACGGCAAGGGTGCGAGTCAAACTTAACACGCCAGCTTTGGCTGCGGCACTATGAACAACCCCTGCCCCGGCATCCCAGGCATAGGTGGCCACCATATTTAAAATGGTCCCTTTTTTCTGTTCATTTATCCAATACTGCCCCACTGCTTTTGTACAGTAAAACGTTCCGTTCAGAACAATATCAATGACTGAGTTCCACCCGTTAATGGTTAAGTCCTCGGCAGCCACGACAAAATTGCCGGCGGCATTGTTCACAAGGTGATCGATCGTGCCAAACGTGCGGATTGTCTCTTCAACCATTCGTTTTACATCTTCAATATTTCGGACATCCATTGGAACATATGCTACTTCCCCTTTTGCCGTTTCCATCAATTCATCTTTTACAGCTTGCAGACGTTCTTCATTTCTTCCCGTGATGACGACATTCGCGCCTTCATTCGCAAAGCGCCGCGCCATCGCTTTCCCTAATCCACTAGAACCGCCTGTAACAATAACAACTTCATCTTTCATATCATATCCTCCCTGTATTTGCTGAAATGTTTGAAAAAATTCTTTATGTTATTGTTTGCTCCGTATAATACGTTTTGTATTGCTCTCTTAATATATTTTTTCTAATTTTTCCCGTGGCAGTGATCGGCAGCTTATCAACAAATATAACTTCTTTTGGTACTTGAAAGGCACTGAGATGTTCTTTACAATGCGTGACAATCTCGTTTTTCGTGACATTTACGCCTTCCTTCGGAATGACAAAAGCGGTGATTGCCTCTATCCAATGGGCATGTGGCAATCCTACGACGACAGCGTTTTCAATCTTTTCATGTAAGAGCAGAGTTTGCTCGACTAGAATGGATGCTACATTCTCACCCCCTGTTTTAATCATATCTTTCTTTCGATCCACAAACACTAATAAACCATCTTCATCAAAATATCCCAAGTCTCCTGTATGATGCCAACCATATAAACGGCTTTGCTCAGTTTCATCCGGCCGATTATAATAGCAAGCCATCACGTTGGGCCCGCGATGAACAATTTCTCCCACTTCACCTTTATCTAAAATATGACCATCTTCACCCATAATGGCTGTGTCATTAATAAGAGAAGGAATCCCCCAATACGATCCGAATTTGCTCAATTGATATTCTGGCCCAAAAATAACGGTTGCCGGGTACATCTCTGTTTGCCCCGTAGCTAAACAAAACTTTGCCTCAAATTCCTCAATACCGCTTTTTAATGTTTTTTCATCCATCGGCGCCATCGCATATACACAATAACGCAACGATTCAGTATCTTTCTTCGTTCTTGTCGGAACATGGAGCAGCGCACGATACATCATCGGAAGTCCGATCATAATCGTAATCTTTTCTTTTTTTACCGCTTCCAGATAGGAAGCTGGTTCAAATTGCCTAAAAACGACCATCGTACCGCCAATATGAATAAAAGACATCACAACCGAGTGCAGGGCACAATGAAAAATTGGCAAGATAACTGCCACGATATCATCTTTTTTAATCATCATCTCGACAATATTGCCCAAACTGGAAATAAAAACGGCGACATGGGGTATGGCTACTCCCCTCGGACTTCCAGTCGTACCGCTTGTATACATAATTTGCGCCAAATCCCGATCTTGAATATGAACTTCAGGTTCTAATGTATCTTCGCCATGTAAGAGTGCTTCAAAACTGCTCTGGTCACTACTTTGGCTACCCATATATAATATGTTGGGACAGCTTTTTTTCATCACATCGGCTTGTTGAATAAAATCTTTATCGACCATTATTAATTTCGCTTTTACATCCGATATGATGAAATTCTTTTCTTTCAGACTTACAGCGGGATTGATCGGAACCCAAACCAATCCGGCTTTTTGAATACCCAATATTGCCACAATAAGCTGCCAAGAATTCGCGCTAATTGTGACAATCCGATCCCCTTTTTCGAATCCTTTTTTTAATAAATAATGTGCAAACTGATTTGCTGCTTCATCCAACCGGGAAAATGTCATTCTTGTCTCCCCGTCAATGATCGCTATTTTATTTGGATGCCGACTTGCCGAACGCCGCACGATATCACCAACAGCAATACGATTGATAACTGAGATATCATTCATTTTTTTATCCTCCCAACTATTGTGAATAAAAGTCCAAGAATGAGATCATTTGAATGTTGCTGTTTTCGCAAAGCAATCATTAGCTTAAAATGGTACTATGCTTTTTCGTTGGCAGTGGAAAATCTTTCCTTCCAATTAATTCAAAACGATTGGAAATTTCTTTTCTTAGATTTCTGGGCATAATCAGCTCATCAATGACTAAATCTCCGGCAAGTTTAAAAATATCATATTCTGCCCTATACTCATCCCGAAGCATTTTCACCATTTCTACTTTTTCTTTAGGATCGGTTATGCTTTGAATCTTGTTAAAATAAACAGCATTTATCGCCGCTTCCGGACCCATAATGGCAATTTCGGCTGATGGCAAAGCAATGGTCGCGTCCGGTTCATATGCCGGCCCGGCCATTGCATAAATTCCAGCCCCATACGCTTTACGAACAACTACACATAGCTTGGGCACATTAGCAACGGAGCTTGCATATATAAAATTTCGCCCGCGTCGTAAAATACCAGCTTGCTCCACTTGAGTACCCACCATAAACCCGGGGGTATCACAAAGGAATAATAACGGGATATTATAAGCATCACATGTCCAGACAAATTTCGCCCCTTTATCAGCAGATTCTGGAAAAATAGCCCCTCCTTTCACCGCGGGCTGATTGGCAACGATTCCTATCGTTCTGCCATCCATTCTTGCAAAACCTGTAACAAGTTCTTTCGCGTAATCTTTTTTCACTTCCAAAAAGCTGTCTCCATCTACAAGGCAGTCAATTAATTCTTTCACATCGTACGCCTGATTTGGTTCTTGCGGGATAATCCGATCTATCTCTTCCGGACTGCGACTTGGGCTTTTGGCTGCTACTCTTTCAGGCGCCAATTCAAAATGATCAGGCAAATAAGACAGTAATTTTTTGACCGTTTCGGCCGCTTCTTCTTCTGTTTTGACAACAAAATCAACCGAACCGCTTTTCTCCGCGTGCATTCTTGCACCACCCAACTCTTCCACATCCACCTTTTGGCCGGTCGCCATTTGAACCATTCGCGGAGAAGCGATTGCCATCCCAGCCATTTCTTCCACCATTACCACGAAATCGCAAAACACTGGCATATAAGCTGTTCCTGCAAAGCAAGGGCCATATAAAACGCCAATTTGGGGAATTCTCCCCGACATAATACTGTGATTATAGAAAATTTTACCGCCAGAGTATTTTTCAACATGGTAGCCATTCGACTCATCAATTCTTCCACCAGAAGAATCGATTAAATAAAGAATAGGCCTCTTTCCTTTTAACGCAGCTTCTTGTGCGCGCAAAATTTTTTCACCGTGTTTTTTTCCAATAGACCCTGCTTTGACCGTAAAATCACTTGCTGTAAAATAAATGAGTCTGTCGTCCAGCTTTCCAGCACCCGTTATGATGCCATCATTAGGTAACTCTTTCTCAAAAACATTTGCAAATGTGCCCGTCTCATAATATATATTATCTTCGCCGAAATAGAGCCTAAGCCGATCCCGGACAAACAGCTTGTCCATTTTCTTTAATTTCTCATGATTTCGCTGCGGCCCTCCTTTTCGAATCCGCTCTATTTCATTCATTACGTTTTGCTCTCGATTCATCACCACTCAACCTTTCATCTGTACCTTTTTTCTTTATTTAAAAAGCTCGTTGTATACATTCCTTCCGTAAAACGGCTATCATTCATTGTGTCTATTAAAATGGGCAAATTCGTTTTTACCCCTGTAATCTCAATTTTTGCTAAAACCTCTTTCATTTTTGCAATGGCTTCACCCCTCGTACCGCCATGGGTAATGATTTTTCCAATCATTGGATCGTAAAATGGCGTTATGACATTTCCTTCTGCCACACCAAAATCAAAACGGGCTCCATGTTCAGGTAATTTTAATGTTGTCAACATGCCGGGAGATGGGAAAAAGCGCACGGGATCCTCTGCGTATAACCGGCATTCGATGGCGTGTCCATGTTGTTTAATATCTGTTTGTTCAACATCCAATTCGTATCCTGCCGCAATGTTTATTTGCATTTCAACTAAATCAACCCCAGTCGTTTCTTCTGTTATTGGGTGCTCCACTTGAAGCCTCGTATTCATTTCCAGAAAATAGAAGTTCATATGTTCATCAAAAATGAATTCCATCGTTCCTATATTCTGATAACCGATTTCCTTGGCGCCCTTAAGAGCTGTCCTTAATAGATTCTCCTTTACTTCTTTTGACAAAGCGGGGGTGGGCGATTCTTCAACCACCTTTTGATGCCGTCTTTGAATGGAACATTCTCTTTCATATAAATGAAGGGCATTTCCTTTTTGATCACATGCAATTTGTACTTCAATATGGCGGGGATGTTCAATCCATTTCTCAATGAACAACGCTCCATTGCCAAAATACATTTCGGCTCTTTTTTGGCTAGGATTAAAATGTTTCTCTAATTCAGCTTCACAATGAATGACCGACATGCCAATTCCCCCGCCTCCCGCACTTGCTTTCAGCATAATTGGATAACCAATTTCTTTGGCCAGTTGTTTCGCATCTCCAATATGTTGTAAACTCTTTTGTGAGCCGGGAACGACTGGAACACCAGCCTGTTTCATTAAATTACGCGCTTCTAATTTATCGCCCATTTTTTGAATGATCCCCGCCTGGGGACCGATAAAAGTGATCCCATTAGTTTCACACTCCATGGCAAAATCACT
This sequence comes from Siminovitchia sp. FSL W7-1587, assembly GCF_037963795.1. Taxonomy (NCBI): domain Bacteria; kingdom Bacillati; phylum Bacillota; class Bacilli; order Caryophanales; family Bacillaceae; genus Siminovitchia; species Siminovitchia sp. FSL W7-1587. The sequence goes on along the minus strand of NZ_CP150169.1, from coordinate 3,918,364 downwards.
GCTTTCAGATAAAAAGCCATATCCCGGATGAATCGCATCAATATTTGCTTTTCGAGCTGCTTCCATGATTGCCTCCACATTCAAATAACTTTTTTGCACCTGTGGTTCCCCAATATAATAGGCTTCATCAGCCATCTGAACAAACGGGGCATCTTTATCAGCTTCGGAATAAACAGCTACGGATTGAATATTCAATCTCTTCAACGTGCGAATAATCCTGGACGCAATCTCACCACGATTAGCCACTAAAACTTTCTGCAACATCATTTGTATCTCCCTCTTTATTCGCGGTATAAATATCCCTACATCAATCTGGTTTTTTCAGCTTGAACAACTTTGTCTTTTTAGAAACCCGACTGCTTACATCTTCAGCAAGCTATAGAAACTTACAACGTTCAAGTACTACATCTTGTTCATTCATTTTTTATTTACGAGTATTTTCACTTTTGATGTGGCGACTTCCTCTTCCGTTTGCTTGACCAACTGTTGACGGACCGTCACCAAACCTGTTTCATTCTTATGCCCTGTTAATTCCGTCACTTCCAGGTTTACGTGAATCGTATCACCAATAAAAGTTGGATGATAAAAACGCACCTCATCCATACTGTAAAAAGCAACTACAATACCAGGTTCAAAACGCAGTAATCCCGATCCAACAGAAAGAACGAGCAAACCGTGGGCAATTCGTTGTTGAAAAGGTGTTTGCCGTGCATATTCAGCGTCCGTATGGAGCGGATACCAATCTCCGCTTAGAGAAGCAAAATTTACAATATCCGCTTCGGTAATGGTCCTCCCTTTTGACTGCCATGACTCACCGATTTGATACTCTTCAAAATATTTCGCGAACAATTGTTATGCCTCCTCATCATGCTCGATGGCTTTTTTACGCAGAACAATCTTTAATACTTTCCCAGTCGCGTTTCTCGGAAGTTCTGATCGTATTTCCAACCGGGCTAATTTCCCTTGAGGTGCACCTCCATATATTCTCGAATAGTAACAAAGTTAACGCCATCTTCCTTATATCTATATATCAAGTTGCTTCACTAAAATCTCCTTCATGATTTCCGTCGTACCGCCGCCGATCGCTTGAATTCTTGCATCCCGCCAGTAACGCTGTACAGGAAATTCCATCATATAGCCGTTTCCGCCGTGGATTTGCACAGCTTCATCACATACTCTACTAACCATTTCGCCCGCATAAGCTTTTGCCATCGTTGCTTCGGTTATGACATTTTCACCTTTGTTATAGTTGTAAATGGCACGGTATGTGATATATCTTGCCTTTTCGATATCGACAGCCATGTCAACCATTTTGTGGCGCAACACTTGGAACTGGCGGATCGGCTTCCCAAATTGAATGCGTTCTTTGCTATACTTCATCGCCTCTTCTAGCGCCTTTTCCGCTAAAGCAATGCTCGATAAAGCAAGAGTAAGGCGCTCCCACTGAAAGTTTTCCATTAAATATTTAAAGCCTTCATTTTCTTTTCCGAGTAAATTTTCTTTTGGTATTTTCACGTTTTCAAAGAACAGCTCCGCAGTGTCCGAGCCCCGCCATCCTAACTTTTGCAGCTTCTTTCCAATTGAAAAGCCTTCCCAGTCGGTTTCAACGATGAACAGGCTTATATTTTCGTGAACGGGACGCTCCCGCGTTTTGGCCGCGACGACAACATAATCGGCATTTGCCCCATTTGTAATAAATGTCTTTGTTCCATTTAAAATATAGTACTCTTCTTGCTTTTTGGCAGTTGATTGTATAGACGCGACATCGCTTCCTGCATATGGCTCTGTAATGCCCAATGCCGCCACCATCTCTCCTTTTACAGACGGAATTAAGTACTTTCTCTTTTGTTCCTCATTGCCAAACCGCCAAATGGGTGTAGAGGCAATTCCGACATGGCCGCCGATCGAGGCGCTTACTCCTCCCGAACCACAATTCATTAACTCCTCCACAAAGACGGTTTCCATAATGAAATCCGAACCCATTCCACCGTATTCTTCCGGGTATTTAATTCCTAAATATCCAAGCTCCCCACACCTTTTAAACAGGCTTCTCGGAACTTGGCCCTCTTGTTCCCAGCGCTCGATATGTGGAGATATTTCCTTGTCGACAAAGCGGCGCACCGCCTTGCGGAAGATCTCATGTTCTTCTTGAAACATCCAATGCTTCACCCTGGCACACCCCTTCAATATTCTTCTAATCCCAGTTGTTTTGCGATAATTTCTTTCATAACCTCGTCTGTTCCGGCGCCTATTCGATGCAGCCGGGTGTCCCGCCAAACTCGCTGAATCGGATATTCCATCATATAGCCGTTTCCGCCTAATATTTGCAAAGCGCGATCCGCCACCCAATGAGCTGTTTGCGCAGCCGCCATTTTAACCATTGAAATTTCTTTACTCGGAATTTCACCTTTTGAAAAGCGGTAAGCAAGTGCATACGTCATTTCTTTACACACTTCGATTTCTGTTTTCATGTCGACAAGCAAATGGCTGATCACTTGGAAATTGGCGATTGGCTGTCCAAATTGTTTTCGCTCTTTTGCATAACGATAAGCATATTCATACGCATATTCGGATATCCCGATCGAGCCGGCGGCGGAGATCATTCTTTCACCTTGCAACTCCCACATAATTTGAGCAAATCCGTTCCCTTCTTTTCCAAGTATATTGTCCAAAGGAACTCGGACATTTTCAAACACAATTTCGGCTGTATCACTTGACCTCATACCGACCTTATCTAGTTTTTTACTCACCGTAATTCCCGGCCTATCCATCTCAACAAGAATCATGCTCAGCCCTTTATACCCTGGCGCATCAGACGTGCGAACGACAAGAGTAATGAAATCAGCTCGCGGCCCATTTGTAATAAACATTTTTGCTCCATTAATGACCCAATCATTCCCGTCTTTCACCGCTCTCGTCTGAATCGATGCGACATCAGAGCCATGATTAGGTTCCGAAATACCAATGGCCGCCAGCTTTTCACCTTGAAGAGCCGGTTTTAAAAAACGCTCCTTTTGCTCCTCATTACCAAACTCTAGTATTGGTGGGGTCGCCATATCGGTTTGGACACCGATCGCCATTGGAAAACCGCCAAAGCCCGTGCGACTTAACTCTTCCGCCAAAATAACTCCCGCGAAATAATCCCATCCTTGCCCGCCGGCCTCTTTCGGATAGCGGAGGCCTAAAAAACCAAGCTCGCCCATCCTTTGTAGAATCTCTCTTGGAAATTCACCTTTTTCCTCCCATTCGCCTAAAAATGGCGTCACCTCTTTCTCTAAAAATTGCCGAATTGTTTTTCTCAATAAACGATGTTCCTCTGTAAAATAGGGCGCATAATTCATCGATTCATCACCTTGCTTTTCCCCCTCACTTCACGTTAAATGAATCAGGAACTTCTATTTCAAAACGTAAAATATTCGATCCAAAGCATTTTCCTAAATGATCAATCCGCATCGAAGAAGAACCTCCACCATCCAACGCTTCATAACAAACGAAATTTAACGCTTCAATATTTGGAAGTTCATACCGATTGATCTCCCCTAACACAAGGCCTTTAAAAAAAGCTGTCATTCTAGCAACAGTCATTTGTTCAACAAGAAGGGGATAGTAATCTTTGTGATTGGCAAATACCGCGATATTCACCGTATTTCCTTTATCTCCTGAACGAGCATGGGCAATTTCTTTTAACTTGACCTTAGCCACTAAATATCACACCTCCTTTACTTCAACTGTTACCCTCTCTTCAACCAACGTTCTCGGTATAAGAGATGACCACATACCAATTTGCTGTCTCGTCGGTATATTCCCGATATATGACATGGATGGCGGGCCGTTTAATCCCAGCGGCGGAAATAAGCGAAAGAAAGAATCCGCCTTTTGCTTGCTTTCGGATTTTACAGCCATGCGCAAGTATATTTCATTCAGCTCTCCTTCCGGCTCATGAGACAGAGGTCCATGCAAAGAGTTATAGCCGACATAATCCGCTCGGATTCCATCAAATTCAAGCTTTTTTCTTTCCATCTGCCGGTAAATAATTTGCTCGGCCAACTTTGCCTTTTGTAATGCGTCGGGCCAACAATAGCCAATAAGCACTTGCCCCAAAAAGCCGTCCGCATATCCCATCACGACTTTTAAATCTGCCGGTTTTTCTTTCCCTTTTACACCTGTTACCTTCACTTTATGGGGCGCGATTTCTTCTAACTGGACATTTGTCACATCCATCACAACATCCGGTGTCACATATGCCGCCGGATCATGAATTTCATATAGCATTTGTTCTTTGATCGTTTTCTTGTTCACGATCCCGCCACACTCTTCCACCTTACTGATGACGAATTCCCCGATCTCATTGACTTCGGCAATGGGGTAGCCAATCGTTTCATACCCATCTACCTCTTGCCAACCGCCGATAAAATTTCCTCCCGTCGACTGAGCGGAACATTCTAACAAATGTCCCATAAAAACGCCGCTTGCCAACCGGTCCCATTCATCTTCCAGCCAGCCAAATTCATATATCAACGGAGCTAAAAACTGCGCAGTATCCGTTGTCCGGCCACTAATTACAATATCAGCCCCTTGCCTTAACGCCTCCACTAACGGTTGCGCTCCAAGGTAAGCATTGGCAAACAGCAATCTTTCTTGAATATTTTTCGCTAAAGGCCGCTTGGTCTCCACATCTTGAAAAAAGACCCCTTTTTCCTTTAATGGATCAATATCGGATAAAATGTTATCACCGGTGACCACCGCGACTTTCAAATCCGTTATGCCCAGTTCCTTTGCCATCTGCAATACGATTGCTTGTGCCCCTTTTGGATTTAACCCGCCTGCATTCGTCAGTATTTTAAACCTTTTCTTTTTTACATAAGGTAAAAGCGCTTTCATATATAGATATAAATCACGTGTATACCCCATATCCGGATTTTTGTCTTTATCTTTGGCAAGAATGGCCATCGTTAATTCAGCTAAAGCATCAAAAGCCAAATAATCGACATTTCCATACTTTGCGTTGGCTATGGCGCCATCTACTGAATCTCCATAAAATCCTTGGGCAGCACCTACTCTGATTGATTTCAAGTAAGGTCATCCTTTCAAGTACTCGTTATTCCATTTCTACGACTACATCATTTTCCTGAACAAAATCTCCTTCCTGTACATTTATTTTCGATACTTTTCCGTCCAGCGGTGCTTCCACTGGAATTTCCATTTTCATGGACTCCAAAATAATCAAAGCATCACCTTTATTCACTAGATCTCCTTCGCCAACTTGAATCTTCCATACAGTACCACCCATTGGTGCATATGCCTTCATTTTTATTTTCCTCCTCACTATTTACCTTTCCATTCCGGTTTCCGTTTTTCTAAAAAGGCTGAAGCTCCTTCTTTTAAATCTTCACTGCGAAATGATACCAAGCGAAGTGTCGATAATAAATCAAACGACTTAGCCAAATCTATTTGTTCTGTTGTATAAAATGCATCCAATGCCAATCTTACTGCAAGGGGGCTATACGAACAGATCGTTTCTGCTACTTTCCAAGTCTCTTCCTCTAATTGAGCGTGCGGAACGACTTTATGAACAAGATTTACTTCCTCGGCTTCCTTTGCAGATAACACTTTCGCTGTGAGCATCATTTCCATTACTTTTCTTTCCCCAACAGCACGCCGAACCCACGGTAATATCACAAAAGGGACTAATCCTAATCGCAATTCAGTTAAACCAAGTGTGGCCTGATCTGAAGCAATGGCGATATGGCTCATTGCTGCCAAACCCGTCCCGCCACCCAAAGCCGGGCCATTTACAGCCGTAATAATGGGAGTTGAAACCTCGGCCCCTAACCGAAATAATTCATTACTTTTTATTCCCTCATCATATAATTGTGGCACCGGCTTCACAAAGTTCTCTTTAAACTCTTTCAAGTTACCACCTGCCGAGAATGCTTTTCCACTGCCAGTAACAACAATGGCCCGAACTGTTTTGTCCCGATCAGCTCTTCGAATAGCGTTCACCAAATCTCCCGCCAGCTGTTCTGTCAATGGATTCCTTAATTTCGGGAGGTTTAATTGTATTTTTACAACATGATCACTTTGTTCATATAAAACGGTTTCATATGCCATCCTCTTCTCCCCTCACTTTGCATAAAGTGTTGTTGCAAATGAGCTAGTTGCAAATATAAAATGCAATTTACATGCCAAATAGATAACATAGAACAAAGCCCAGAAGATAGCCTCTCCCCTGTTCAAAAACGTTCCGCTCATTTGTTTTAATATTTGTACAATTGTGTCGTTTATTGTATATTTGATTATAAAGTGAAACTTCATTCAGTAGGGCTCCTACTGAATGTTAGTTGAACCAATCGGGCATTTAGGTGCCGTTTTCTACCACTTGGACCTTTTGTATCAACTCAGATTTTGAAGTGGGAGTCTTACGGCACCTTACATGCGGGATAAAGTGAAACTTCATTTAGTAGGAGTTTTCTTTAATCTCCTACTGAATGTTAGTTGAACCAATCGGGCATTTAGGTGCCGTTTTCTACCACTTAGACCTTTTGTATCAACTCAGATTTTGAAGTGGGAGTCTTACGGCACCTTACATGCGGGATAAATGAGACATGAATGGGGAAGAAGGTGTCATAATGAAAGTGAAAAAAATCCTTTCTACAAACTTCATTTCTTTATCCAAACACCACAAGATAAAAGATGTGTTAAGTTTATTTTTAAAAAAGCATCAGGATATTGCTTGTGTCGTAGAAAAGCGCCGCCTGATCGGGATTGTGACCAAATATTCATTATATCGTTTGCTCTTAACGACAAACGACATTCATCACCCCGTTAAAGAGGCCATCATTTACAATCCCATCACATTAAATCAAAACGATAACATTTATCGTTCAAGAGAGAAGCTAGTGAATCTGAAAGTCGCCCATGCCGTCGTTGTTGATGATCGCAACCATGTTGTCGGGATTATTTCCAGAGCTAATATATTTCAAGGACTCGTGGCGGAAACACAACATTTATCAAAGAAGTTAAATAATTTAATGAACAACCTGCAAACGATGATCATTTCGGTCGATCTAAACCTCACGATTACAACCCTTAATCATTCAGCGAAAAAAATCATTGGATCATCGAACGAAAATAGTATTGGTACACATATTGGGCATTTTCTTCCCGAGCTAACGCAACATATTGTAGATGTCATTCAAACAGATCAATTAATCGACTTTGAAAACACCGTGATCAACAACACCACATATATCAGTTCTTTTATCCCCATTAAAGCGTGGGGACAAATAAACGGAGTCATGATCGTTTTAGAAAATGTTTCAAAATATGAAAAAATCGCCAGTGAATTGGAAACAACAAAAAGAATTGAAAAAATGCTCGACAGTGCTTTGGAAGCCGCCTACGACGGCATAGTCATCACAGACCCAAACGGAAAGATCATGAAAGTGAATCAAGGCTTTTTAGAATTACTGGATTACCACCATGAGAATGAACTAATCGGAAAACCGATAGAAACCATCGCTCCTGAAATACCAAGCGAAAAAAGTATTAAACAAAGAAAACAAATAGAAGGTGAATACATACATATCAACGGCTATAAATCTGTAGTGACGCAAACACCGATATATCGAAATAATGAAAATATTGGAATCATCATTAAAATCATCTTTAGACAACTAGAATTATGGAAAGATTTATTTCATCACATGGATCGGCTGGAAACAGAAATATCTTACTATCGGAGCAAATTAAAGGAAGTCTCCGAACAAGAAGCACATTTTAATCACATCATTTCATCCAGTCCACTCATTCAAAGCTTAAAAAGTAATGCTCATGTTGCTGCCAAAGGATTTTCTAATATATTAATGACAGGTGAAAGCGGGACAGGAAAAGAATTATTTGCCCAAGGTATTCACAATGCTTCCGGCAGAACGGGACAATTTGTCAAAATTAATTGCGCCGCCATTCCCGTTGACTTACTGGAATCTGAACTTTTCGGTTATGAAGAAGGAGCCTTTACGGGGGCAAAAAAAGACGGCAAGGCAGGAAAATTCGATCTTGCCAATGAAGGGACGCTGTTTCTGGATGAAATTGGAGATATGCCGATTTCTTTACAAGTAAAGCTGTTACGTGTTCTTCAAGATAAAAAATTCGAACGGATCGGCGGCACAAACACCATTTATACAGATGCAAGAATCATTTCCGCGACTAATAGAGATTTACTTAGTATGGTACAAGCGGGAACATTTAGGGCAGATTTATATTATCGAATTAATGTCATTCATCTACACCTTCCGCCATTGAGAGAAAGGAAAGAAGACATTCCCTATCTTTGTGACTATTTTATCCAAAAATTCAATCAGAAAATGAATAAAAAAATTCGCGGGGTCACACCCGAAGCATTGCTCATGTTAAAAGACTATCATTGGCCAGGGAACATAAGAGAGTTAGAAAATATTTTAGAGCGTGCTTTTCACTTTTGCAATAAACAATGGATTCTTCCCGAGAATATACTTCTAGATCTCCCAAAAGAAAGAAAAACAATTAAAGCGGAAAGCAATCATCATAAAAACAACTTGTCCAATGCTAAAAAAATAATGGATGATACGGAGAAAAAACTGATTATTCAAGCCCTTACTACAGCAAACGGAAATCGAACAGAGGCCGCCAAACTATTACATATTAGCCGCTCTGCTCTCTATTACAAGATGAAAAAATATCATATTAAAGAGTTAAACGATTTCCATTAGCGGCTTTTTCTTTTTGATGAACATGATGATTTTTCCACCTGTTACTTGGTGGCTTTGGTTCAAGACAAACACTTATCCCAAACAAAAACGGGGAACCCATCATGGGCCGCCCCGTTTTCTTTCCCACGCAGTTCACTCCAGTCCCTCTATCCAGTAGCCCGCTTCCGCAAACGATTAATAAATTTCTCTCCAAAATTGCTCTGGATTCTCTATTTTCACATCATCATATTCGCATACAATCTCTTCAAGACCGATTGGCGCGTCAAAATCAACTTCATACCAAGGATTTTTGTCTGGCGGACCAAAGCTAACCTTCAGGTTTTTTTCAGTTATATCAAATACCATGCTTCTAAGTGTACCCATTCCACTGGAATAAAAATGGCAACAGGGACCATCTGGATAGCATGTAGAAAGCAGCTTCCTTATCTTTTCATCATTCAAATAAGGGGCTTCTCGCAATAATGAATTCCACACGGAAGAATAACGCATTTCGGAATGCCAAAAATGATATTCATCAAATTCTTTCATTTCTGGGCTTGTATAGTGATTGGTGGCGACTAATACATCACCAAAAGGTTTCCGTTCGGAAATTCTTTTCTTGTCGGTTGAAAAACTTGCCACCTCAAAAACAGATGCATGATGCGAAGCATCTGCTACTAAAAAGTTCGCATTCGTACACAACGGGATTTCTTCAAGCAAACATTTCGCTTCATAAACATCTTTACAGCGGTCTAAAATGGCACGAATGGCAACCCAAAACTCGCAGCCGTTTCCAGCGAGAGGTTTCAAGTAGGCGGTACTGGACATGGAAACAACGAGTCCATATTCATTCATGCCGTCCATTCTGCCCGCATTTTGCAGCGAAAAACCAATATGCTTTGGCTTTCCAGTTACCCGGGTAATGCATAAGCTTCTTTCATCCCTTACGAAATATTCATAGCTCCTTCCCACATAAAAATGTCCATCGCTCGTGTTTGAAGGGAGCACCGCAAATTGGCAGCAATGAGGAGAGTCGTGATATGAATTCGCGTAACCAATTATTTTTTCGGATTCTATCCCTACTACATCAGCAAACCCTTGGATTTCATCCACAAAACCGGGACATATTTTATCTATTAACATCATTCTCTTATGGGCAATTGCCGGAGATATATAGTCCCGTCCTTCCATGGGACTAATAAAATAAGAGATATCTTCCGGATAATTCTCTTTTAAAGTAATGGCCCGCTGTTTTCCTACCTCATAATGGCTTCCCTCAGCCACATGAATGTCAAATATCATAGGGTCTTTTTTTTCATTATTCAGCATATCCTTGCATCCTTCCTTTATCATATTGTTTTTCAAAATCTCTATACGAGATAACGTCATCCTAGCATAATAAAAAAATTAGGTCTATTGCGAAAAATAAAAACAGGCACATATAGCATAAAAATAAAAAAGCTGAAATGTAACAGTCTATAATGGTGACCTACCCTTTCATCCGCGAATAAGAAAAACACTCCGATCTCTGTCAGAGTGTTTCCCAGCACCCACCCTCTTACAACATTCTTTTTGCTTCTGTACCATCATGATCGATCCAACTCTATTAGAAAAACGCAATCACGTGATGACGAGATACTGAGTTGTTTCACACAATTATATCGATCATTCAGCAACATCTTTTTCCGATACGGCACGATACACAATAAACGCCAAGATCACCGCTGCTACCGACATCATAAAAGCAATGAAGTATACGAGTTCAACCCCAGCCACCATCGCCTGGTGAATAGTGGCGGAATCCTGGGGATTATTTGCATGTTGCAAAAAGTGAAGCTGTCTTGTGTTCATGATGCTAATAAACACCGAGACGCCGATAGCCCCGGCCACCGGCTGCAATGTTGTCATCACGGCAGTCCCATGCGGATACAAATGTTTTGGCAGCTGATTTAAGCCATTTGTCTCCGCAGGCATCATGATGGCCGAAACCGATAGCATCAATAGAATATACCCAACGATGACTACCCATAGAGGCGTATCCGTATGTAATCTGCTCATCATCAACATCGTTCCGCTCAACACAATCGTGGCAGGGATCATCAACACGCGCGGGCCAAATTTATCAAATAAATGACCCATGAACGGCGCCATTGCCCCATTCAATATACTCCCAGGCAGTAAAACGAGTCCTGCGGTGGCTGCCGTTAAAGCCAGCGGTCCTTGCATATAAATCGGTAAAATGATTTCGGAAGCAAACATGGCCATCATAATAATTAAGAACATCAAAACCGCGTGTGTATACATCGGGTATTTAAAAACCCTTAAATTCATTACCGGTTCATCCAGTTTTAGCTGTCTGATGGAAAATAAAGCGATACCTACAACTCCGGCAATGATTGGAATATAGACAGTTGCGCTGAAAAATCCGCCCTCACTTTCTCCCATCGCGCTAAACCCATAAATAATGGCGCCAAATCCAATGGTTGAGAACGCAATGGACGGGATATCAATCTTCGGTTTCGTCACTTCCGACACATTCATGAGATATTTATAAGCAAATGCGATCGAGAATAAAGCGAATGGAATCACAATGATAAATAAAAAGCGCCATCCCAAGTATTCTACAATGACACCCGACAAAGTTGGTCCAATAGCAGGAGCAAACATCATGACAAGACCGATAACCCCCATCACCTTTCCTCGTCTTTCCGGCGGAAAAACCAATAAAAACACATTAAAGATAATGGGCATAAGCAATCCTGTTCCAGCAGCCTGGATTAAGCGTCCAACTAATAAAATCGGAAAAGTGGGCGCAGCAGCACTGATGACTGTGCCAACCGTAAAAACGATCATCGTCCCCAAAAATAATTGTCTAGTTGTGAACCATTGCAATAATAAGGCAGAGACCGGAATAACGATCCCCATCACCAACATGAAACCTGTAACCATCCATTGGACTGTTGGCAACGAAATGTGAAATTCTTCCATCAACGTCGTAAGGGCAATATTTAATAACGTTTCGTTTAACAGCGCAAAAAAAGCACCCACGATCAAAGAGATCATGATCGGCATTACTTTTACATTCGGATCGTCAGCCAGAAACTCGTACTTTTTCATTTGTTGATTGTCTTTCATACAAATCTCCTTTATTCAGTAAAAAATAGGCATAACCCATCCTGTTCCGGCAGCCTGGATTAAACGTCCAACTAATAAAATCGGAAAAGTGTACGCTGCAGCACTGATGACTGTACCAACCGTAAAAATGAGTATCATCCCTAATAATAATTGTCTAGTTGTGAACCACCATTGCAATAATAAGACAGAGACAGGAATGACAATCCCCATCACCAACATAAAACCTGTAACCATCCATGGAAATGTCCGTAATGAAATGTGAAATTCTTGCATCAACGTTGTAGTAAAGGCAATATTGAAGAGCGTTTCGTTTAACACTACAAAAAAGCCCCCACGTTCAAGGAAATCATAATCGGTATTACTTTTACATTCGGATCGTCAGACAGAAACCCGCATTTTTTCATTTGCTGATTGTCTTTCATACAAACAAAGCTCCTTTATTCAATAAAGTGAAACTTCATTCAGTAGAAGTTTTCTTCCATTAGTTGAACCAATCGGGCATTTAGGTGCCGTTTTCTACCACTTGGACTTTTGTATCCACTCAAGATTTTGAAGTGGTGTATACGGCACCTTACATGCCGGATAAAGTGAAACTTCATTCAGTAGAAGTTTTCTTCCATTAGTTGAACCAATCGGGCATTTAGGTGCCGTTTTCTCACACTTAGACCATTTGGTATCGACTCAGGTCTTGAAGTGGGAGTCTTACGGCACCTTACATGCCGGATAAAAAGTGGCAGGTCCACTTATATTGTTAAAAAAACAAACTCGTGCAGATTCAACAGCTCTCTCTTGAGTAAACACCCGCAACAGCCAGTACATGAGATCCGCGCATTAAATCATATCGACCTTTTCGATATTTCTGATTGACCAAAAGGCGATGACAATGCCGATCACCGCAAGGAAGAGCGGAATATAAACAATGGAAGCTGTAGAGAAAACTGGGTTATGCGAACTGATAAGAGAAACGATTAAAATAGACGATATTATGGTTGTCGGAACCGAATATTTGCGCATTCCGAAATATAGCGGGATTAAACTGGTTCCCGCTGCAGCAAACGCGAACGTGACCATACTCAACAGTTGTTGGCCTAAAGCAGCTGTAGAAAAGGTTCCCGGGATAAACTCAAAATATGAATCAAAGACGATAATGGAAACAAGCACAAACACATTGGAAATGAAAATCGTGATAAAAGTTAATAAACCAATGATCCATAATTTGACTACTATAAACTTCTTCCTGGGAACGGGATATGTAAAAAGGACATTGGTTGTTTTATTTTTAAATTCTTCAATAATGAACTTTGTAATTAATACTGCGGCAAAGATAATAAACGTAGCCCTTACCAACGTACCCGCAATTAAGAAAGCTTCATCATAGCTTGAAATCCCGACGTTTCCTTCCAGTTTTTCTACATAACCGATGCAAACGAGCAATGCTGCAATAAGGATGTTCGCAATAATGACTCCCTTCACATACCATCCTAATTTGAATTTCTTTAATTCCAATTTCATTAATGTAAACAATGAACAATCACCTCGTACAATGTGTAATCAATTTACCCGGATGTGCTTTCTTCTTTGTTGATTAATGCCAAAAAATATTCTTCCAACGAAGTTACTTGTTTATTGATGGATTCAATTTCGATCCCATTTAGAATCATTGTCTTAGAGATGTCTGTTTGGGATATACCTTGCTCATAAATACGAATCATTCTTTGTTGGATAATTTTAAAATTGGTAATCTGCAGCTTATCTTCAAGGACAACACATGCTTGTGTCGGATTGGTTGTCACCAACTCAATATATTCCGTGTTTTCCCCTTTTAATTTCTCCATAGACACTTCGGTAATCAATCTTCCCTTGCTTATCACTCCGATCGTATCGGCCATTTGCTCGATTTCAGCCAATATGTGACTGGAAACTAACAACGTGATCCCGTACTCTTTGCATAGTACAAGAAATAAATGTCTGATCTCTTTGATCCCGATGGGATCGAGCCCATTAATCGGTTCATCAAGAATCAACAATTCCGGCCTGGTGATAATGGCTCTGGCGATGCCCAGCCGCTGCTTCATGCCGAGTGAAAATTGCGAGATGGATTTGTTGTCGACATGTTTTAAATTCACCATGTCCAACGCTTCTTCAATGGCATGATGATGATGGTAACCCATGTATTCACAATGAAGCTCCAAATTTTCCCTAGCTGTCAATTTTTCGTAAAAAATGGGATATTCAATCATGCTGCCCATTCTTCCCAACACGTCATATGACGAAGATGTTAGCACTTGACCAAATATTTCAATCTCTCCGGATGTCGGCTTAACCAAGTTTGTCAGCATTTTCATGATAGTTGTTTTTCCGGCGCCATTTGGTCCGAGAAATCCGTAAATTTCTCCTTTCTTAATATTCATGCTGACATTTGAGACAACTTCTTGTCCTTGAAAACATTTCGTCAAGTTGCGGGTCTTAACGATATACACACAGTTCATCCTTCCTGACTCCATTCAGTAGTTTGGTTGCTGCTTTCTATCTTAACAACCGGCTGTTTCTTTTTTCTTTCTGAAACCTTAAGAATTTCTTAAGTTGTCAATAGGTAAATCGCTTGAATGTGATTGTAAAGGTTGTCTTTTCATTCGGTATACTATGCAAGTGTATTTTTCCGTTCATTTTTTCCACAAGCCTTTTTGTAATGGTCAATCCCAAACCGCTTCCTTGAAATGCTTTGTTTCTTGACTCTTCCAATGTAAACATTCTTTCAAATACTTGATCCTGCTCTTGCTCCGCTATCCCCTTTCCTTTGTCCCACACTTCGACATATACCTGTTTATCGTCATAGAACAAAGCTAAGCCAACCACATTCCCGTCCCCGCCATAGCGAATGGCATTGGACAATAAATTGTGCAAAATCCGATCCAGGGCCTCCTTATTGCCCAATACATATACGGGCTCCTCAGGGAGTTGGAGATCCACTTCAAGGCCATTTGCTTCTACAAAATCATAGAATGAAAGTATATTTTGTTTACACACTTCAATCATATTGATTTTTGTTAATTGGATTTGTTTATCGCCGGATTCTAATTTGGCCAGGTCAAAAAAAGCATTCATGAATTGAATGATTTCCAGCGTTTTTTTCTCGACATGGCGCAATCGCCTTTCCCTTTCTTTTAGAGCGATGTTTTGATCATTTTTCAGCGTTTCGATATAGCCCAACACAACCGTTAATGGCGTTTTTAAGTCATGTGAAATGTTTGCCAACATTCTCTTCATGGAGTGTCTTGATTTTTCAAACATGGCCCTTTCACGTTGTTGCTTATCTAATAAAAGATTGATTTCTATCAATAACGCTCTCAATTCTTGATCGTCTGTCAGCAATAAAAGTTGCTCTTTGGAATCCTGGCTTAATATACTGTTGATTTTTTTGGCCATATACATTAGGTGTTTATTCCTCGTTTTCTTTTGTTGCTGTTGTACAATGATAAAAGCAACCAATACACATATAATGGCCAGCAACACAACGTTCATGTTAAAACTCCCCAAGCCTGTATCCAATGCCCCAAAGGGTCTTGATATACTTTGGATTGGATGGATTGTCTTCTATTTTTTCCCTCAACCGGCTTATATGCACATTAATAATGTTTGCATCCCCATAATATTCTTCATTCCAAACAGACCGGTATATTTGCTCTTTCGTAAATACTTTTGTTGGATGCAAAACAAATAGCTTTAATATTTCCCATTCTTTTGATGTTAATTGAATAGATACCCCATGTTTGCTGACAAGGAAATTGTCCATATCAAGCTCAAGCTCATGAACGTGAATAATCGGTTGATGAACATTCTCTTTTTTACTGGAATAACCGGCCCTTCTGAGTGCGGCTTTTACCCGGGCCAGCAGTTCGATCATCGAAAAGGGCTTAGCGATATAATCATCTGCGCCAAAGCCCAATCCCAGCGCTTTATCGACATCACTATCTTTGGCGGATAGGATCAGAACAGGAACGAGACTCTGTTCCCTTATTTCTTTTAAACAGTCCATTCCATTCATTTTCGGCAACATTAAATCCAAGAGAATCAAGTCAAAAGAGTGTGTATAAAACAACTTCATCGCTTCTTCTCCATCAGATGCATGCAGCATACGGAAGCCCTCTTTCGTTAAATACGTTGTAACCATTTCACGAATCGACTCGTCATCTTCAATAAGCAAAATATTTTCCTGCATCGTTACATGCCCTCATTCCACAAATGATCTACATTAATTTTACTACAAAAATAACAATGATTTCGCAAACTTTACGAAACCACCATGATTACAGGTACCATTATTTCCCCATGTTTTAGCATGTTGCTTTGTGAATTAGTTGTCCGACATCTGTCTGCCATTGACAACATGATACACCTTCATTATAGTCATAATAGATATTACTACTATATAGGAGGGGTACCTTGGAACATGTTATAGACAAATTTGAAGAGATTGGTTTTTCAAAGAATGAAGCAAAGGCTTATATGGCACTGCTCGCAAAGTCCCCATTGACTGGATATGAAATTAGTAAAAAAAGCGGTGTTCCCCGATCAATGGTTTATGCGGTAGTTGAAAAATTAGTAGCAAAGGAAGCGATCTTGGAATTACGAACCGATCCACCGACTTATGTTCCAATACCTGTAAAAGAACTCGTGATGAATCGAAAAAAACAAGCGGAAGAAACCTTTGATTTTTTAGAAAGAGAACTGAGCACTATTGAAAAACCGGTAAAGGTCGAAGTCATCCAACATTTAGAAGGTCGAAAATATATTTTAAATGCTATGAAAAAACTAATGAACGGTGCATATGAAGAGATTTGGCTTTCTTTATGGGAAGATGAACTGGGGGATTTACAAACGACTGCAGAAACACAATGTAAAAACGGAAAAGAAATGTATTCAGTGCTCTTTACAGATCAAGAAACGGACTCTTTCGGCAAATCTTTTTATCATCACAAACATACCTCTACGATTGAAAAACAGCGAATGGGGCAAAGATTATCTATTGTGATTAGAGATCATGAAGAAGTATTAATTGCAGGTTTTATAGATGGCCAGATTCCACAAGCCATTCAAACGAAAGATACGATGCTCATTCTTTTAGCAAAAGAATATATACGCCACGATATGATGATGAAAATAGTGGGCAACAAATTTGGCCATGAACAGCTTGATGCACTTTGGCGTAAGGATGACTTATGCAATTACATTGTTCAGAACGAGAAAAAGCAAGGTGAATAATAGTGTATGCGGAAGTTTTTTTGGTGGGGATTTTAGCCGGGTTATCTCCTGGTCCGGACTTTGTTGTCGTAGTGAAAAACAGTTTAATGTTGGGGAGAAAAAACGGGATCTTCACGGCATTGGGAATTTCTTGTACACTTATTGTCCACATTACTTATACCATTTTAGGGTTTACGATTTTATTGGAAAAATGGCCGATGCTCTTTCAATTCGTTAAACTTCTTGGCGCAGGATATTTACTGTGGTTAGGTTTTCAAGGTATTCGATCGCGGGCAAAACCTGAAGCTTCTCCTGTTGTCTCTTACCAATCTGCGGCACCAACTACATGAAGGAAAAGTTTTTGGCAAGGATTTTTATGCAACGTCTTAAATCCCAAATCTGCCTTGTTTTTTCTAAGTATTTTTTCACAATTTATAGATGCAAATACTTCGGGGTGGTTGAGATGGATTTATGGCGGAGAAATCATTTTTGCTGTGAGTCTGTGGTTTATTTTGCTGGCAACACTGATTTCCAATCGTTATTTTCGAACATTTTATCAAAAACATATGCATTGGTTTGACCGCGGACTAGGTGCCATGCCATGTTAATGATTTTTGGAGTGATCATTGGCTACACGACAGTTTCATATATTGCAGAGGAGGTTGTCATTTGGCAGTAGAACTATATGTAGAAAATAGCTTTCTGAAAGAATGTCAAGCCAACATCGTTTCAATGGATGGACGGTTTGTCTCATTCAATCAAACCATTTTTTACCCGGGAGGAGGCGGCCAGCCATGCGATAAAGGGTTGATGCAACAGGAGGGACAAGCTTACAAAGTCGTAAACATTAGAAAAGAAAATGGAGAAATTGTTCACGAGCTTGATCGCCCATTACAAAGTAGAAGTAGTCCAGTAATCATGAAGATTGATTGGCCTTGGCGGTTTCGAAATATGCGATATCATACATTATTACATGTGATTGCCGGATATATTTACCAACATTACAAAGCATTGGCTACGAGCAGCCACATTGAAAAAGAGTATGCCAGAATAGAGTTGGCTTTTCCAGCCGATGTAATCGAAACCGTTCCGTTTGAACAACTCGATCAATCGCTTAAAAACGTATTAGCACAACCGCACGATGTTCATACTACAATCATTAGCAGAAAAGAGGAGGAGAAAAAGGAAGGAGCTATTAAAACGGTCATCAACCTTTTGCCACAGCAACTTCATAAAATTAGAATTGTTCAAATTGACAATATCGACGAACAAGCCTGCGGAGGAACGCATGTGAAAAACACAAAAGATATTGGGGATTTTTCTATCATAAAAATTCAAAATAAAGGCCCTAAGAAAAAAAGAATAAAAGTGAAACTCATTGACTAAGCTGGCGTGTCAATGAGTTCAGTAAGGCAACCGTTGTGCCTCCAAAACACTGGCCCTATGGTTAGGATACGCGCCCCTTTCCACTCATGGCGAAGCTGCTGGAAAGGGCTTGTGCTGCAAAGTAATATGGCCTGTTTCTGAATAGGAAACTGATCTAGATGTAGCCAATTGAATCAAAAAGGAAAGCCATACCCACTCTTACTTGCGGGTATAGATATAGTTAAAAAGGGCCTTAATGTTCGCTGTCACTTTGGAAAATATGCGCATTTTTAAAATCCTGCCTGCATGCACTCACCCTCGACTTTAAATGGTGTGTCACCTTTCCCTATTCCTTTGTTATTTTGCTTGCCCATAACGCATGTCAGCCTGTTACACTTATATGTAAGCTTCGCTTTCTGCACTATTTTACAACCGGTAATGTTATAGTGAATGTTGTACCTTGCTGTAGGGCACTCTCAACTAAAATCGTGCCTTCATGCGCTTCAATCAAACTTTTCACAATCGCCATGCCTAAGCCTGTTCCTTCAGAATTATGTTCGGTCGTCGTGCCACGATAATAACGATTAAATAGATTTTGTTGTGTTTCCTCTGTCATCCCTACCCCGTTATCTTGGATACGTATCATTACCACATTTTGTTGTCTTTCAATCGTTGTTGAAATCATGACAGGTTGTTCATTATGGATGACTGCATTCAAATAAATATTATGGAGTGCCCGCTTTAATAAATGCGGATCAAATGTCATAGCTGCATCCTGTATTTCCGTTTGCAATTCAAATTGGTGCTTTTGTGCGCGCAAATCATTGCTCGTATCGGCTATCACATGTTGAACAAACGATACTATATTTTGTGTTGTTGTACGAATGGGTACAGACTGTGAGCCATCAAAGCGCAGCGCTAAATTCAAGTCTTGCACTAGTTGCTCCATATGCGTCCCCTTATCATCAATTTCTTGAATGAAATTTCGCTGTTCCTCTTTTGACCACTCATAATCAGGATTTAATAATAATGTGGAATAGCCTTTAATATAGGTTAAAGGTGTTTTCAAATCATGTGAAATGCCCGCAATCCAGTCGCGTTTCGCTTCCTCCACTTGTGCGCGCTCGACCTTTGCTTTTTGCAATTGTGCCCGCATATGATCAAGTTGAGTGATCACTTCTTGATATACGCGAAAGCGCATTTTAAATTTCCCTTTGCGCTTATACACTTTATGCCGCTCTTTAAGGGGTGAAAAGTCTTCATTCTCAAGTTGGCCAATCCATTTCATCACGAGTAATAAGGGGCTGCCAAAATACCAGCCGAACCATATGAGCCATACGACTGTAACAAAGCCAATAACAACCGCTACAAACCATTCATAACGTTCATCGCCAAACCCCAGCTTCGGCAAAATTCCTTCCATCGCAAGTGGAACAATAAACGCCAGGAAAAATAGCCAAAAGACAAAGCCCAATAATAAATGCTGAATAAAGCGTTGTTGGATTTTCATGAATCATCACCTGTTGGCGGAATAAATTTATAGCCAATCCCTCGCAAATTCACGATAATACTTGGCTTCCTCGTATGATCACCCAACTTTTTACGCAGCTTTGCGATATGAATCGTGACGGTTTTTTCTTCCCCAAACACATCTTCTCCCCATACACGCTCATAAATTTGTGAAGTCGTAAACACGCGGTTTGGATTTTCACAAAAGAAATGCAGTAATTTCAGCTCTTTGGCAGTAGCTTGAACGATTTTCCCATGCACAGTTAATACAGCCTTATCTGGTGAAAATGTGAATGTGTCATATATATAGCTTTTCATTTCAGGTTGATCTGCTTTTTTTTCGTATACACGCTGACGGCGTAAAATCGCCCGTATTCTTGCCACAACTTCCAGTGGATTAAAAGGCTTTGTAATATAATCATCGCCGCCCACACTGAGTCCGGTTAATTTATCAAAATCACTGGAACGCGCGCTAATAAATAGAATCGGTGCTGTTGTTTGCTGAC
Organism: Siminovitchia sp. FSL W7-1587; assembly: GCF_037963795.1. NCBI lineage: Bacteria > Bacillati > Bacillota > Bacilli > Caryophanales > Bacillaceae > Siminovitchia > Siminovitchia sp. FSL W7-1587. The sequence continues at coordinate 3,897,879 of NZ_CP150169.1, read as the reverse complement.
GAATAGCTGAACATAATGCAAAGCCATCCCCGTCTGGCAACATGACATCCAACAAAATAACATCGAAGTTTTGACCCGTTATCGCTTGCAGCGCCTCTGCTTTCGTTGACGCTGTTGTAATATGTGTAAAATGCTCTTTTTGCAATGTGATGTCAAGCATTTTTAAAATGCCCGCTTCATCATCCACTATTAAAATGTTTGCATCATCTTTCATGCGTTTCCCTCTCTTCTCTTTCTATCCTAACAAGTTTTTTCATCCATACCTATCCTTTTCAGTAAAAATTACTTACATTTTCCTGCTTATTTACTTTCTTTTTACTTTCATCTTTTACGATTGTCTTAAGCAATGAAACGGGAGGCTTATGTATGAAAAACATAATTGAAACACAGCAATTGACAAAACAGTTTAAGCTTGAATCTGTCATTAATCAAGTAAGTATGAATATTAAAGAAGGAGAAATTTATGGCTTTCTCGGTCCAAATGGGGCTGGAAAAACGACGTTGATGAAAATGCTCTTAAATTTAGTGAAACCAACATCCGGGAAAATTTTCATTCAAAATCAACCTATTATACCAACATCTTATGAATATCTAAAAAACATCGGCAGCCTTATTGAATATCCGATTTTTTATGAGGAACTAACCGCACAAGAAAACTTGCAAATGCATTGTGCTTATATGGGTTATAAAGACCAAAGCCATATAAAAAAAGTGTTAGACATTGTAGGCTTGCAGCAAATTGAAAAGAAAAAAGTAAAGAAATTTTCTCTCGGTATGCGTCAACGTCTGGCAATTGGGCGCGCCATTGTTACCAAACCGAAAATGCTGATTTTAGATGAGCCCATTAACGGGCTGGATCCCATCGGCATTAAAGAAGTAAGAGAGCTGCTTGTCACATTAAATCAGCAATATGGCATGACCATTTTAATTTCAAGCCATATCGTTTCAGAGATCGAATCCATTGCAGATACGATTGGCGTATTACATCAAGGTGAATTAATGGAGGAAATTTCGATGCATTCCCTGCGTGATCAACAACAATCAACGATAGAAATGGTTGTAAGTGACACGAACAAAGCGAAACGATTATTAGAGGAAACATTCAACGCTAAGGTGCGAGTCGTGAATGCTAGAACCTTGCATATTCAACAAATAAATGAAAAACCATCCACATTAACAAAGCATTTAATCATGCAAGGTATTGATGTAGAAGAGGTTGAAACGGTGCAAAAATCGTTGGAAGAATACTTTGTCAATCGTATTAATGGAGGGAAACAGCATGCTTGATTTAATTAAATTAGAATGGCGCAAACATCGTATGGCACGATATTTTACAAACTTTTTCTCTTGTGTGATTGGCATTTATGGCTTTGTGGCTTTCATTTCATTAGCTTCAAAAAATGATGTTGACGGGGCTATGGGTTCATTTCAAGAATTTATGTCACTCATACAGATTTTTTCGAATATTACATTTATCATTTTGGGCAGTGTTATTTTATCTCGCTTGATCATTTCCGAGTTTCGTACGAAAACGATGCAAGTATTGTTTACCTATCCTATAAAGCGTAAAAAACTTTTATTTGCCAAATTAATCCTCGCTTACTTATTTACAACAGGAAGTTTATTTGCTGGCATTTGGCTCATGCAAATCATCACATACTTTTTACAGCCATCACTCGGGTTATTTGAAGGCACGGTCACACCACAAGATTTATGGGCGACATTGCCAAATACAGTGACGAACGCGTTCATGATGGGCGCTATCTCATTAATTCCGTTATTTTTCGGTATGCGGAAAAAATCGACCGCCACTACGATTACATCTGCTGTCATCATCGCTTTTTTGATGAACTCAACGGTTTCAAATGGCGGTGCCTCATTCAGCTTAGCGAATGTCGTCATCATTCCAATCATATTAGCGTTGTGTGGAATTGGCATTGCTTATTTATCATTCCGCAACATTGATGTAAAGGATGTGGCATAAATGATCCGAAAAATCCTATTTGTGCTATTGCTTAGCGTCATCACCGTAGCCATAATTCTTTTTATGAAAGAACCGGCTGAGACCATCACAATAGGTGAATATAAAGCAATGCCACATATCGAAGTGACACTCGATGAGTTAAATATCGCTATTTCCGACTCGCCTGATGATCAAATACACGTTCAAATGCAAGGACATACATTAAAAAAGCATAGGCTGACAGTCAATAAAGAAAACAATAGATTCGTCATAAAGGAGCAGCAACGCAAAAAAAAATGGCAAGAAAATATCCGTTTTCGTCCAACGCCAACCATCATCGTGCAACTCCCCAAATCCCAAAGTAAATCACTGACACTGAAAAGTGCGTATGCTAATTAGCCCCTAAATGAACTTGGACAATAAGGGTAAAAAATAATATACTGCTTAATGTACCAAGGAGGCTAACAACATGACACGAAACAAACACTCCAAGGAGTTTAAATTACAAGTCATCAAAGAGGCCCAGGAGACAGGCAATAACAGCCTTGTTGCCCGCCGTTATGAACTGAATTCCAACATGGTATGCCGTTGGGTGCGGGAATATAAAGACGGAAAATATGGTGATGTTGATGTCGCTGTTTTACCAGATTTTGACCCGAAAGAAGTATCCAAGGAAAATGAAAAGCTTAAAACATTGCTTGGTGAAAAAGACCTTGAAATCGCGATTTTACGCGACATTATAAAAAAGAAAAACCCTCACTTGCTGAAAAAATTGAAGTAGCCGACCACTGGATTCAAAAAGGCTATTCTATTTCTAAGGTGCTAAAGGTCATAGGGATCGCTCGTTCCACCTATTATTACCAAAAGAACTACCGTGTGGAAGAGAAAAAAGTGAGTGAGGGACGTCCAGCACCAGGTTATTCCTTCACAGAAGACGGACGAAAAGTATCAGACGAACAAATCAAAGAATTCCTTCTGGAGGAAATTGCAGGCGATGGCTTCAACTATGGCTACCGCAAACTGACTAAGAGGCTTCGCCGCGAATATAGCCTTGTCATCAACAAGAAGAAAGTCTACCGGTTGTGCAAAGAGCTGGGTATCCTGCGTCCACAACGCAAAAAGAAGACCCAACACCCTAGGAAACTGGCACGAAACCGTACGATAACAGACTCAAACCAACTATGGGAAGCGGATATCAAATACGGCTACATCGAAGGGGAAGACCGGTTTTTCTTCGTCATGTCCATTATCGATGTATATGACCGTGGAATTGTCGCCTATCATAACGGATTAAGCTGTACAGCTAAAGATGCCGTCCAGGCACTTCAACAAGCATTGTTAAGACGCCAACAATTCAACGCAGCGATCAAACCAGTGATCCGAACAGACAATGGGCCACAGTTTGTTTCCCATACTTTTGAGGAATTTTGCGAAAAATACCATATGGAACATGAAAGAATTCCGCCAAGAACGCCGAATATGAATGCCCATATTGAATCTTTTCATCGAATTTTTGAAGATGATTGCCTCTCAAGGTGGCAGTTTGAAACCTATGCGCAAGCCTATGAAGCTGTCACGGATTTTATGGTCTTCTACAACGAAAGACGGATGCATTCAAGTATTTTGGACCTATCACCTCAGGAGTTTTACGAACAAAATAAGCATCATAAATTGGAAATCAAAGAGGTTCGCGTGTGATCGATTTGAGGGAGTCAGGGCCGATAGGAATCCTAGTCAGGCTACGAAAGGAGCCACAGCGCAGCTGCTTGCCATTTACCGCAGCGCCCGATTCTTAGTAGGCGGTGGAAGGGGTCGGGGCCCCGCCAACGAATACTTAGAATCGACTTGTCCGTGTTACCATCTGTTGCAGGCGAGCCTCTAGGCTTTTATTTTCGCTAACCTGCATGGATACCGCTACACGGACAAAAGCAAGGTCAATGGTGGCGGACAAGAAGCACAGAATCCAAAATCAAGAAATAGAGAGCTATTTTAAGAAAAAGATAGATTAAGAGTAACCATGTCCAAAATACGGGGGTTAATCCGTATGGAGATGTCGCCATGGAAGATGTAGCCTTGGATACAGTACAAGTTGAAACATCTTCAGGGATGGCTTATTTAAAAAACCTTTCCACTTCAAATGCTGAACTTCATACGAATGATGGGAATGTGACAATCGCTAAAAGCGCTCTGGAAAACTTGAATATTAAAACAAATGCAGGTGATATCGCCATAAAAAAAAGCACCGGAACAGCGCATACGATACAAACGTCGGATGGGTATATCGAATTGAAAGAGGCAACAGAACAGCCAAATCTCAATATAAAAAGTGTTTCTGGAGATATTAGTATCGACTATCTAAAATCGCCAACATCACTTCAATTCATAACAGAAGGTGAAGATATCGAAGTGACATTACCAAAATATGATAAAAAAACACATATGATCGGCGATGGATCAAATATCCTTTCAGCCAAAACGAAAGATCGGATTAACCCCCGTATTTTGGACATGGTTACTCTTAATCTATCTTTTTCTTAAAATAGCTCTCTATTTCTTGATTTTGGATTCTGTGCTTCTTGTCCGCCACCATTGACCTTGCTTTTGTCCGTGTAGCGGTATCCATGCAGGTTAGCGAAAATAAAAGCCTAGAGGCTCGCCTGCAACAGATGGTAACACGGACAAGTCGATTCTAAGTATTCGTTGGCGGGGCCCCGACCCCTTCCACCGCCTACTAAGAATCGGGCGCTGCGGTAAATGGCAAGCAGCTGCGCTGTGGCTCCTTTCGTAGCCTGACTAGGATTCCTATCGGCCCTGACTCCCTCAAATCGATCACACGCGAACCTCTTTGATTTCCAATTTATGATGCTTATTTTGTTCGTAAAACTCCTGAGGTGATAGGTCCAAAATACTTGAATGCATCCGTCTTTCGTTGTAGAAGACCATAAAATCCGTGACAGCTTCATAGGCTTGCGCATAGGTTTCAAACTGCCACCTTGAGAGGCAATCATCTTCAAAAATTCGATGAAAAGATTCAATATGGGCATTCATATTCGGCGTTCTTGGCGGAATTCTTTCATGTTCCATATGGTATTTTTCGCAAAATTCCTCAAAAGTATGGGAAACAAACTGTGGCCCATTGTCTGTTCGGATCACTGGTTTGATCGCTGCGTTGAATTGTTGGCGTCTTAACAATGCTTGTTGAAGTGCCTGGACGGCATCTTTAGCTGTACAGCTTAATCCGTTATGATAGGCGACAATTCCACGGTCATATACATCGATAATGGACATGACGAAGAAAAACCGGTCTTCCCCTTCGATGTAGCCGTATTTGATATCCGCTTCCCATAGTTGGTTTGAGTCTGTTATCGTACGGTTTCGTGCCAGTTTCCTAGGGTGTTGGGTCTTCTTTTTGCGTTGTGGACGCAGGATACCCAGCTCTTTGCACAACCGGTAGACTTTCTTCTTGTTGATGACAAGGCTATATTCGCGGCGAAGCCTCTTAGTCAGTTTGCGGTAGCCATAGTTGAAGCCATCGCCTGCAATTTCCTCCAGAAGGAATTCTTTGATTTGTTCGTCTGATACTTTTCGTCCGTCTTCTGTGAAGGAATAACCTGGTGCTGGACGTCCCTCACTCACTTTTTTCTCTTCCACACGGTAGTTCTTTTGGTAATAATAGGTGGAACGAGCGATCCCTATGACCTTTAGCACCTTAGAAATAGAATAGCCTTTTTGAATCCAGTGGTCGGCTACTTCAATTTTTTCAGCAAGTGAGGGTTTTTCTTTTTTATAATGTCGCGTAAAATCGCGATTTCAAGGTCTTTTTCACCAAGCAATGTTTTAAGCTTTTCATTTTCCTTGGATACTTCTTTCGGGTCAAAATCTGGTAAAACAGCGACATCAACATCACCATATTTTCCGTCTTTATATTCCCGCACCCAACGGCATACCATGTTGGAATTCAGTTCATAACGGCGGGCAACAAGGCTGTTATTGCCTGTCTCCTGGGCCTCTTTGATGACTTGTAATTTAAACTCCTTGGAGTGTTTGTTTCGTGTCATGTTGTTAGCCTCCTTGGTACATTAAGCAGTATATTATTTTTTACCCTTATTGTCCAAGTTCATTTAGGGGCTAATTAGAGATGGCGGGATTATGATTAAATAGAACTTTAAGTAATCTATCATAATCGTTACTTGTTTAAACCATATAGCCAATAGAGATTTTACCTTCACTAAGCCCAAAAGTCGAGAGTAAAACTAGAAAACCCGAAATCGGCGAGTAGATCTAAAAGTGGAGAGTAATTCACAAAAGCCGAGAGTTAAGCGAAAAAGCGGAAAGTAATTCATAAAAGTCGAGAGTAAATCCAAAAGTGGAGAGTATTTCCCTGAATTCGAGAGTTAAGCGAAAAAAGCAGATGATAATCCATAAAAGTCGCAAGAGTTGATATTAGTCAAGTCGTGAAAATAAAACCGCATGAAGTCAAGCTTTTAAATATGATTTCATGCGGTGTTTTCATTTTTCAGGCTTCGATCTGAGCCTCATTTTGTACTATTTCTATCCATAATCAGTAATCCATAAGTGTATTTTAGCCCCGCATACTACAGAAATACAAATTAGGGAAGCAATACTCAAACAAGCTATTTTTCAGCACAAAGATGATTGAAGCATTTTGTAGAAAGATTTTTTGAGCGGCCATTTCCATTTTCCCCAGCAAAAATTGCGTTCAACCTTGTCATTTTCTAAAGTTGAAAAGGGATAAAAGTCCTCTGGCAAGCGTTTAAATGGCAATAATTTGAGATTAACACTAGCAGCTCCTGATGTGTCCGTCTCATAAATTTGTTGGAAAAAAAGTGAATAGGCTACCCTAAATAAACTCTATGATTCTGTACTTTTCTAGTACATGAGGGAACCATTTATCGTAAAATCTATTTTTTCATATGAACACTGATCTGTTGGAGTCATAAGCTTTATTCTTTTCTCATTCCCCTGCTACTCAGTTATTCCGTTTTTCTCCATTTCTTTCTAAAGACAGTAAACATGCCGTTGTGAGTATTTCTACACCATTTTCCATTGCTTCTTTTTTAAAGGTCATATTCGGATGGTGCAAGCCGGGCTTTACATCGGCTCCCAGAGCGAGCATAGTCGCTTTCATATCCGGTCTTAACAAAGTATAAAAATGAAAGTCGTCTGATCCCGATGTCTCAATGGCCGGCACAAAGTTGCCATTGCCCAACACTTTTATAATGGCTTGACCCATTATTTGCTCGGCTTCAGGGTGGATGATAGCTGCCGGAACATCATCAACGAATTCAATGTCTATCGGCACGTTATAAATTTGTTCTAAATGCGTGAAAATCCTGGTCAGTTTTTTCTTTATATCATCCATGACTGTGTTAGATTGCGCGCGGACATCCAATCCAAATGTTGCTTTTCCCGGGATGATGTTCAGATTTTCTGTTCCTGCATGAAAGTTAGTCATTTTAATACTTGCCGGCACTAATGGGGATGTATGAATGTCCTTAATCTGCTGTTGGATCGCATGGCCTACTTCAATTGCATTTACCCCTTCGTGCGGTCTTGCTCCATGATGGTCCGCTCCGTTTATTTTCCCTTTGATAAAGACACATCCGCCATGCTGAATCCCGGGAGCACAATGTGGGTATGGCAATTCATTTTGAGGCCGAAGATGGATTCCAAATAAGTAATCAAGGTCATCAACGCACCCTGCTTCAACTACTTTGACAGAACCATTGCCAAGCTCTTCCGCCGGTTGAAAGATAGCCCGAACTGTTCCAGATAGCTTTGACTCTACTTTTTTTAAGCGGAGCATAACCGCGGTAACAATTGCCATATGAGCGTCATGGCCACAAGAATGATTCGGTTGCAATTGTCCGTTCACTTCTTGCAGCAAAGCATCCATATCGGCGCGCAGTCCTATTTTTGGACTGCCGTTTCCCACATCTACGTAAAAACCTGGTATAGATGCGAATGGGACCGGGCGAAATCCATGATCTTCAAAAAACTTGATTAAATAAGCCGATGTTTCCTTTTCTTCCCAGCTCACTTCCGGATTTGCATGCAAGTGCTCCCATAACGCGTACATTTCTTTTCTTTCCAAAACCGAATCACTCCATTTTTTTATTTGCTGTATTTTTGTTATTTTACACCTGTCAATACTGCCATAACCAATCCTATTCCGGCTATTGCCCACCAAATGATAATGAGTCTCCAGATAAACTTGACCCAACGGTCGTACGGAATTCCCGCAACTGCCAAGTAGCCCATCAATGCTGCGGATGTTGGAATCACTGAATTGCTGATGGCATCACCATATTGAAATGCCAATACCGCTACTTGCCGTTCAATTCCCAACAAATCGGCTAATGGCACCATTAAAGGCATCGTTGTTGCTGCTTGTCCGCTGCCCGACGGAATAAAGAAATTCAGGAAAATCTGGAACACATACATGCCGATAACGTTCAATGTTGCCGGCAAACCGGAAATGATATTGACGAGGTAATGAATGACTGTATCAATAATGACGCCATTTTCCATAACAACAAGAATCGTACGGGCAAAACCCACGATTAATGCTCCAAAAGCAACCAATTTCATGCCTTCTACAAAAGAGGAAAAGGTTTTATTGATTCCTAATCCGCCTATCATACCGCCAATAAGCCCAATCACAATAAAAGAAGCCGCCAATTCATTTAAAAACCAATCCCAGTTGAATACTCCGTACATATTAATGCCGATCCCGCCAGCTAATGTAAAAAGAACAAGCATATGTCTTTTCGTAAATTTTTCTTGAAAACCCGAATGAATATCTTTCTTATCAACTGTACTAACTTGCTGCTCTACCTCATACATAACCGAATGTGATGTATCTTTTTTTACTTTGCTTGCATAACGCATGACATACATGATACCGGCACTCAGTATAAAAATATAAACAATTGCCCGAAACGCAAACCCTGAAAAGATAGGGATTTCAGCTATACCTTGGGCCACCCCTACTGTAAACGGATTCATCATTCCGCCTATAAATCCACTCGCAGCTCCCAGAGAGATCATTGCTGTTCCAACGACGGCATCATAACCTAAAGCCCTTGCAATGGCGATTCCTATCGGAACAAAAATAATGGACTCTTCCGCCATACCAGTAGTGAAACCAAGAATGGAAAAGATAAGCATGACGACAGGTATTAAAAATTTTTCATTTTTTCCCATTTTCAACACAAGCTTGTGAATGCCTGAATCGATTGCGCCAGTTGCCTGGATTGCTCCAAACGCTCCACCCACTAAAAAAATATAAAAGATAATGGTTGCTCCTTTTTCCATACCTAGTGGAATGGATGTGAAAATCTCAAAAAAGGATACAGGACTTTTTTCCACATAATGAAAACTATTCTCGACTACAACTTGCCTTCCATCAATTTCATGCCTTTCATACTCTCCCGCCGGTATCAGCCATGTGCCCATCGCAACGATCAGAATAATGGTAAAAATAATGGCGTACGTATGTGGGATGACCCACCTTTTTTCTTTCATACTAGCCTGTCAACCCCTCTTTTTTTATACATAGTTTTTCAATGATGTCCTCATCGACAGAGATGCCTAATCCAGGATGATCAGTTATATTTACGTGTGGCAAAGAGTATTGCAAATTCCCCGGTTCAATCGTAAACTTGGTAGGCCCGGATAGCTCCGTAGACACAATATTTTCTCCTGCCAGCGCCACGTGAAATCCTGCTGCAGAAGCAATGCTAGATTCAACCATCGATCCGATTTGGCACTTCATTCCGAATAACTCAGCTTGAGTTGCGAGTTTATAAGACGGATAGATTCCACCACTCTTCATTAATTTGATGTTTATATAATCAACAGAGCGATGTTCCGTCAAAGTCCTTAGGTCTTGTGCCGTTACCATACTTTCATCGGCCATCAACGGTATCGTACTTTTCTCTTTTAAACTTCTAAACATAGATACATCCATCGCGGCGATAGGCTGTTCCACCCAAGATATATTAAATGGCTCTAACTTTCGCATCATTTGTTGGGCATTTTGCACACTTTCCCATCCTTGGTTAATGTCTAAACGAATGAGCACCTGTTCGCCAACCGCATTTCTGACAGCTGCGACTCTTGCAATATCCTTTTCATGGTCAATACCAAGCTTCATCTTGATTTCTCGATACCCTTCCGCTTTCGCCTTTAACGCTTGTTGGGCAACTTCTTCTGGTTCTAAAATACTCAATACTTTCGGAATAGACGGCTGTTCTTTTTTCCTTCCTCCTAACAACATATAAACAGGTAATTGACTGACTTTTCCCAAAATGTCATAACAGGCAATATCAATCGCCGCTTTTGCCGCACCATTTCGCACCAATGCGGTGTTCATTTTTTGGTGAATTTCCCGAATGTTTCTCGGATCCTCTCCCATCACCGCCGGAAGTAGTTGATGTTTTAACGCGTGAAATACACTATATACCGATTCTCCCGTCACATGTTCATCGGGAACACTTTCTCCATAACCCACAATTCCTTCACTTGTATATAACTTTATGATGATGGCTGGCATGGAATGATAAGAAGCGTACGAAATGATGAAAGGTTCTTTTAAGGGTAAATCAATTTGGAAAATTTCTGCTTTGGTTATTTTCAATTTGTATCTCTCCTTCTTGACATCGCTTTCAAATAAATGTCGTTTTGATGTCGCTAATATAAAAACAAACTATAATAAACTTTGTTGCTTGTCAATGGCTTTTGACCATTTAGATTGATCATCTGCTTCAAATACCGGACTAGTGTGTCCTTGTTGGTCAATTTTTAGTACCTGTCTTTAACATAAATTGGATAGGATACTAACTCCTTTTTTTTCTTCGCTGTAACCCATTCATTCCCTGAGAATTATAGACTTGCATCCATTCAATTATTGATGCTTGGCTACCCATATTATATTTTTTGCCAATGATTCATATCCTTGGTTGCCTTATAAATACTCGATGACAAGCTTTATTTTAATTCCTTATCTATATTTAGCCATAAAACACCTCCGAATGCTAATTCACCAAGTGTTTCGCATAAAATAACGGGAAATGACAGCTTCATGCGGATATAAAAATACGACCCTATTTAAGATTAATTTTTTTATAGGGTCGTTTTTCATTTAATACATTTAAACATGATTTAATTTTAGTATGCAAATAGCCAACAAGTTAACACTTCTTTATTACTTATATTTTAATTTAATTTCTGGAATGACTTTAGAAAGGTATGGTGTTAACGCTAGATTATGTTGTAATTGATCATTCGCCTTTTTATTTGTTGCGGCTTCAAAATCTACGCTTTCCATTAAATCGTCAATAAAAGGAATTTCATCAGGACTTGCACTTGAATATGCATCTACTGACTTTTCGAAAACCGTCCAATCTAATCCCCATTCTTTAGATATTTCATAAATAACCTTTTTCTTTTTATTGTTTTTCCAATTTTCAAATGCATCATCAAAGTTAATCTCACTTGATATGTTACCAGGTTCAAGTTCTTCCATTACAAATTCTTTTAATAATTGGGCTTGTTCATGCTCTCCCATATTACTTAATTCATTGATTTGCTGATAAATGATTCGCAATGTTTCTGTATCTACCGTCTGTTTTCCATTAGATGACGTTGTTTTTGAACCTATTAAATTTAAAATATGATTTGCATCAATCACCTGTGTACCTGCGAGTTTCGTTTTTCCGACAAGCACATTCGCAGGTGTAGGAGACGCTGGGTTCCCTGGTTCCCACGTAAGATTTTTATACGCACCGACATAGCGCAACCACGTATGCTCATCAATTCCAAAAGCATCGTCATCCCATTTATATTCATAATACTGTTGAACTAAATGAAGTTGTTCAGCTGCATCTTTATAAGCAAGAATAAATGCTTCTTTCTTCTCTTCATCATGTTCAATTGTTTGCCAGCTCGTTGGGTCAGGTAGAGTTGTAATCATTTCACTTATTTTTATTGCTAATTTTTCAACCGCTGTTTGATATGGCTCAACAATCGCCTTACTACTCTTGCCACCACTTCCATACAACGTTAGTGCTTGATTTACCATTTCCTCAGTTATTCTAGGATATTGAAAATTGATAATCGTTCCAAATTCTTTATTAGGCCCATATACACGATTCGTTCGCGAGTAAGCTTGAATTAGCCCTTGTAATTCGAGTGAACGATCAACATAGAGTGTATTTAGACGTTTCGAATCATATCCTGTCAATAGTTGGTCTGCTACAATGACAAGGTCGATATTTTTAGGATTACGTCCACTGCCTCCACGTGTCGCTCGTTCTACAACATCTTCAAAATAAGCATCTTCACCATGTTTTTTGTCTCCTACAACAAATTCGATTCCTGTAAATGCAGCATAATCTTGAAACATCTCTTCTACAATAAGCGGATCTAACGGTTTAGGGTCATCTTCATTACCGAAACTAAACGTCATCGCCACATTCAATGATATTCCTTTTTCTTTCATCTGTTTTTTAAATTCATGATAATAAGCGATTACCCGCTTCTTATAAGCAACGGTTAAAATTGCATTAAACTCCCTACCTTGTGATTGAGACTCCCAATTACTTAATATTTCTTCAACAACACGTGGAATATGCGTTTCATCATGGTAAACAAGAATACCTCTTCGTTTTGCTTGCTTTTCAACTTCTAATTCAGACCAACCAAATACAAGACGCTCGATTTCTCTTTCTGCTACATTGGGTTGCTCTTTTTTCATTTCAGATATGATTTGTTCTCTTAATTCATCGTAGCTATTAAATTCACCTGTATTAATATAATCGACATGAAAACCTAACACGTTTTTATCAGCAATTGCTTCATCAATCGTATATTGATGTAATAATGGCCCAAATAACTTCTCTGTTGTATTAATAACTTCGCTTTTTTCATTAATTTTTCCTCTTACTTTATTTTCATCAAAAAGAGGCGTTCCAGTAAAGCCAAAAAACAAGCTATTTTTCTTAAAATAACGCTTGATCGTTCCCATCATTTGTCCCATCGTCGTCCGATGTGCTTCGTCGACAATAAAAACCATTCGCTTCTCAGCTAAACTATTATCCTGTGTATCCATTAATTCTTTTACTAGACTATTTAGTTTAAATGTTGTCGTAACGACAATACCATTGTTGGGTGATTTTAGTATTTTTTTTAGTTGATACGTATGTTTCGTATCGTCGACAGAAACTGACTCATATGCTGCGTACGCTTTAAAGTTTTCACTCGTGCGATTATCCAACTCTCTTCTATCCACGAGAAAAACGACCTTATCGAATCCTGCACGAGTTGATAGGAATAGAGCTGTTTTAAAACTTGTGATTGTTTTCCCAGACCCTGTTGTATGCCAAACAAATCCACCATGGGGTATTTTATCTTCATTATCCCAACCAAATGCAGCTCCTTCAACAGCTTGTAACGCATGCACTTGATATGGGCGCATAAGCATATGCCGTCTATTCTCTTCTTCACGCGCCTCGTCAATGACTAAGTAGTCACCAACCATTTGATGTGCCATCGGAATCATTAAAAATTGGCTAATGACTTCTTCCCAATTATTAACGGCTTGATTGTTTTCATCTGCCCAATGAAAAACAAAACTCGGGTTAAAATCATGCACCGTTTTTGGTGTCGCAAAATAGCGTGTTGCAATTTCTGATGTAATGACCATCATTTGTGAGAATGCCATGAAGTTATGTGTATACTCTCCATCTTGGTAATACCGTTTAAATTGTCGAAATGCTTCGTCTAATGTTTTATCTGTACGCTTTTGCTCAATATTAATTAAAGGCAATCCATTGATAAGGAGAACAAGATCAAAGCGATTGCCGTTCGCCGTTTCTACTTCTCTTGCAATTCGATAACTGGAATCCCCACCACGTACTTCCGCCTTTTTAAAAATCGTTAATGTAATTTGCTCTCTCGTCACATCAGGGTGATTATCACGATATATGCCATCAATCTTACCTTTTGATCCTTCCATTGCTAATCGTTTTGCTGCTTCAAAACTATTAGCGATTTGATTGACCTGTGCCATCACTTGACTAAACTCATTATCTGTTAGTGGAACACCCTCTAATTGATCAACATTGATGCGATTTAACTCACTACGCCAATGGTTAATTAAATGTTGAACGGTTACCTTTTGTTTATTTCCATTCAGTTCCTCAGGCGCTTCCCATTTATACTTCTGTAATCGTTCCACAAACTTCTCTTGAAACGTCTTCTCAGCAGCGTTTTTTGGTGCATTGCTCATCTATTTCACTTCCTTTTTACACAAACATCTCATGTAAATACGCTTGTTTTAACGCTTGTAACTTTTCTAGTTTACGTTGATGATTCGTAATCATGGTGTCAATACTTTTGAAGAATGCTCCTATTTTTTTTTGTTCTTCTAGGTTTGGCACAACAATTATTTGTTCCTTTACTATTTCAGAATTAAGATTAATCTGACTCCCAGGTTGTCCATATTTATTCCACATTGGTCGAAACATCTCTAACCATTGAAACATAAACTCACGGTCAAATTTTGGATTCATAAAAATTAAGAATCCATCATGTACTCCTGTTTTCACATAATTAACAACTGGCTTTCCTACGGTTGCTGCAATACTCAATAACAAATGTGGTTCATTTAAAACACGAGTTTTTTCTTGACCTAATTTTGATAAGCGTTGTTCCAAATAATTAATTCGACCGTTTTGTTCAGTTACGTCAGAAATTCGTAACCACCCAATATTAGATTTCTTATCAAACCATTTTGGTTCTTGAATTGGTCTTGGGGATGCTCCCCTAACAATCTCTGCCAAATTTCCCAACTTCCACTTTTCCCATTCATCAGTAAATCCTGCAAATCTTCTTTTTGGCAATCGCTCGCCTTCAGCAGGGAACATTTCAGCAAGATAAGCAGATTTTATTTCTTTTGTTTTTTCTAACTTGCGTTGGTGATTCATAATCATGGTATCAATACTTTTGAAAAATACTCCTATTTTCTTTTGTTCTTCTAGGTTTGGCACAACAATTATTTGTTCTTTTACTATATCAGAATTAAGATTAACCTGACTTCCAGGTTGTCCATATTTATTCCACATTGGCCGAAACATCTCTAACCATTGAAACAAAAACTCACGATCAAATTTTGGATTCTTAAAAATTAAAAATCCATCATGTACTCCCGTTTTTACATAATTTACAACCGGCTTTCCCACTGTTGCGGCAATACTCAATAACAAATGTGGTTCATTTAAGATACGTGTTTTTTCTTGACCTAATTTTGATAAACGTTGTTCCAAATACCTAATTCGACCGTTTTGCTCAGTTACGTCAGAAATTCGTAACCATCCAATATTAGACTTCTTATCAAACCATTTTGGATCTTGAATTGGTCTTGGGGAAGCTCCTCGAACAATTTCTGCCAAATCTCCTAACTTCCGTTCTTCCCACTCATCCACAAACCCTGCAAATCTTCTTTTCGGAACTAATTTCTTTTGTTCCACGATTCGTTCACCACCAATTCTTGCATCATTGCTTCGAGTTGTTTTTCTAATCGTTCACTTTCTTTTTCCATTTCAGATAATGTCTCTGAATAGCGTTCTTGTAACCTTTCGAGTGTATGTAACTCCTCTTTTAAAGGGTTTTCGATTAAACGCACCATTTTCTCTAGGACATTTCCAAACCATTTTTCATACATTAAGTGATCAATTTCGTCATCCGTTAATGTTAAAATACGTTCTTCCGTTGCCTGTTTTAATTCTTTTTCTAATTTATTCGTTTTAGTATTTAATGTGGCTTTTTCGTTTAATAATGATTCTACGTTTTTTAACAATGCATATTCTGCCGTATCTTTTTTCGCTTCTTTTAATTCCGCTCTAACAGATCCAACAAGAAATGCATTTTCTTTATCATTTAATGTTTCACCTAATGCAAATTCTTCTTCACTACCTTCTACTTTGGCAGCTTCCACTAAGTCAGCTAATTCTGTTTCAATTTCTTGTAATCTCGTTTTCTTCGCTTTAATTTCTGCTAACTCACCACTGTATAAATGCTTGGTAATTAAGGTGTTAGGTACAATACTACCCATCCAACCATCTTGCTCTATACGTTTTTTCTTTCCTGTACCTTTTATTACCATACGTGGCACACGTGTCCGACCTGCTGTATAAAAATCGCTAGATGCAATAATTTCAGTATCATCTGTCAATGTATTTTTCCAAATTTCTGCAATAATTTGATATCCATCATAGACATCAACATGGTTGAATTCGGATAAAACGTTTTTAATTTCGATCAGCATTTCATTTTTTAATTCTGCTATTTGATTTACATCTTCAATATTTTTAAGTGCTTGCCAATACTTATTCATATAAGCCGTTATTTTAACTTCCATTTCTTCTGATTTCTCTATGACACGAGGATCATTTAAAACATTCTTCGTTATCTCATCGATCGAACTTGATAATACGACATAGCCATCACTAATTTCTTTCAAAGATTGTTCTAAAATAATAGGAACAGTTGATTGTAAAACCTTTAACTCAGCTATATTTGAACGTGGAATCCCACCAAATAAGTGCGCATCAACATCGTGCGGAATATCTTCTTCGATTGATTCAATATAGCGTGGAATGTTTAAGTTATATTCATTTTTCATGATTTCTTCTCGTGTTGCTAAATGGCTATAACCTTTTTCTTCTCTACGCTCTGTATATGTATCGGCAATTTTTGCAATATCTTTTTCTTGTAAGACGTTCTGCTTTCCTACTTTTATAAAATCTTTCGATGCATCAATCATTAACACTGGATCACCAATGTTACGATTCTTTTTTAAAATGATAACAGCAACGGGAATGCCTGTATTTGTAAACAATTTATCGGGTAATCCGATAATTGTATCGATACGATTTTTATCTACTAGTCGTTTACGAATTTCTCCTTCTGTTCCACCTCTGAATAACACGCCATGAGGTAAAACAATTGCCATCGTACCATGCTGTCCTAGATGAAATAATCCATGTAAAAGGAATGCATAATCTCCTTTTGAATCTGGTGGCAACACGCCAGCGATTTCAAATCGAGGATCACTTACTTTTAAGTCTGATTTATTCCAGTTTTTTACCGAATAAGGTGGGTTCATGACAACCGCATCAAACTGTATACCTTCATTTGGTCGCTGTGGGTCTTCAGGCCAGTCCTCTGCTAACGTATCGCCATTTCGAATCGTCATCTTCTCAGGACGCACACCGTGCAGTAATAAGTTCATTCGTGTTAAGTTATAGGTGGCAGTATTTTTTTCTTGTCCGTAGTACGTTAAATTTTTTTGTGCATCTTCTGTTAAATGCTTTCTAACTGTTAACAATAAAGAGCCTGAACCAACTGTCGGGTCATAGATTGACTCAATCTTTGACGTTTTCGCAACAATTTGCGCCATTACTTCACTGACTTGATGAGGTGTATAGAATTCTCCCGCCTTTTTTCCTGACTCCATTGCAAACTGTCCAATGAGATATTCATATGCATCACCTAAAACATCACCTTTTTGTAAGGCAACCATATTTAAATCAGCAAAAAGTAAGATAAGCGATTTTATATTTTTACTACGTTCATTCAAATTACTTCCTAAAGCGGTGTCTGTGAAGTCAATTGTGGAATTAGAAAACAGTCCTTTAAAGTCATCCGAATCCCCAGTGACTGCTATCGTTCGTTCGAAACTGTTTAAACTATCCGTTACTTTTTGAACTTCAAATTCACCTGTTCGAATATCTTCTAACCATGTTTGGTATAAATTGTCAGGTAACACATAATAACCAAGCACATTCCGAATCATTGATACCAATTGTTCACCGTATTGTTCATACGCTTCACGATAAGCTTGTACAATTTCTTTCTCGTCATTTTGCTTCATACCGCTTGTCTTTTTAAATGTGTCTAGTGTTTTATCACTTAAAAACTTATAAAACATTAAACCTAACATATAATCTTTGTATCGGCTCGCATCCATCGATCCTCTTAATTCATTGGCGCCGTCCCAAAGTCTTTTTTTAATTTCATCTGATGTGATCATGATGTATCCTCCCTATACAGAAAGCTGCATAATCTTCTAGTCATATCATTATTTTTTAATAAATAACAACTTGTCTAATCAGCTTTTTTTCTTCCAATCATTTTTTAGCTTTTCCTTCTTCCACATCGAATTCCAAAATATCATCTACACCACATTGCAGGGCATGGCATATCTTTTCAATACTTTCTAACGATACGTATTGGTTTCTTTTCATACGTGTGATGATGTTCCCAGAAAAGCCTGCTTGCTTTTGTAAATCAATCGTTGTAATGCCTCTGTCAATTAATAAGTGAAAAAGCTTATGATAACTGACACTCACTTGACATACCCCCTCGATACAAACAATTCATACCTCTTTTCATCTTATCACGAAGTCGTGATCCATTCACTCAATTTTATATTTTACTCAAATAAGTCGACTTACATTTATGCTTTTTTAAGTGAATCAAGTAATGAATAATCGAGAATAAAATTTTATGCATGAAATAAAACAGCACTTGCGCTTTAACGATTTTCTCCCTCGTTGTTCCTTGACAATTGAATCGCCCAAAGTATGAAACATACACTTGAATGTATTCCGAGCGAGTCTTTGAGTAAAAAACAAGACATCGTGCAACTTGAGAAATAATAAATTTCCTGCCACATACTTCCCCAAAACGAAAACAAGCAATTGAAACGTTATCGCATTTGAATAAAGGAATAAGAAAGGGGGAAGGCAATGCTTGGAACGTATGCACTTTTTCAACTTATGTCCCAGCCCCTCATAACCATCTTCATTTTAGCTTAGATTCCCTAATCTCCTGCGCAGCGCCGTTTCTATATGTTTACGGAGAATATAAACTTGTCTTGGCCTGCCGATATGATAACTCTGCTCTTGTCCATACAGTTCTATATATCCTGCTTCATACAACCGCTTCACGAACCGTTCAGATGTTCGAATGGAGACTTGTGTATAAGCCGCCAGCTCATTGACAGTGAATGGTTGAAAGTCGATTGTTTTCATAAAGCTGAAAAAGCGCTGCAATGTTTTCATATTCGCTTTTATATCATGAGCGATTTGTTGCATCCATTCATCAGTCATCCGAATATTCTCGTGTTTCGTTTCCCCAAAAACAGGCCCGATTTTTTCTTTCGTTTCAGTCAGTATGTATCCATTGCCTTCCTTTTTACTCAGAGCAATTTGCACCGCTTGCCCGGCATTTTCTTCCGCTTCTATAAGCTGTCTTCCATAGCCAACACCAAAATAAATCTGCTTATCAAGGTTTCTTTCCAGTTCCGTTAGCCAGTTCTTATTTACTTGATCTAGTAGATTTTTTTCAATAAATCCTCGTGTAGAAATCAACACGATCATATGTTTATTTTTTAATTTAAGGCGCTTGCTTTGGTGGAAACTGACCATCGGTTGAAAGTAGGAGTAGATGACATCATAGTCGCTTTCTGAAAAAGGCCGGTTATCTTGCAATGATAAATACATCACGGCAATCATTCCATCCTGAAGACGTGAAAACAAGACCCGTTCATAGGCATCATATAATGCCTCTTCTTGAATTTGATCATTGTCGACCATATATATGACGGGTATATGTTGTTTTTTCAACATATCATATACAAAGTGAACGCTAGTGATGGCCATCTTCGTTTGGCCGCTCCTGTATCGTTCGAGATGAAAATTCGCTATCTCCTTAAAGTTGAAATCCTTGCTGATGGCATCATCATAAATCCACTGATAATCATATATTTGCTTATCATGCAACTGAAAATCAATATCTTTCGACAAGCGCTCCAATGCGTCTCGATTTGGAAGATCAATGGAAATGTCATGTATATGGATCTTATCATGTAAAAGGCATTTCATGATCGAAGCAACGATCATGTACTCATGAAAAGGAGGGAATGTAACAGGCTTTGCTCCTTCCAGCGCCTTGTCCCGATAATAATATGAAACGATGCCTGAAAAACAAACAACATCCGTTTCTTGAGTCGCTTGCTGATGCAACTTTTTTACATCCGTTGGCGTTTCATAAATATATGTTATAAGCTTTATTCCAGGGAGGGATTCTGCCAACTTCCTAATTCGCCGAACGGAATGGGCCGTACCAATATATCCAACCTTCACCACCATGCCTTTCACCCCGCTATATACAAAATCTTCTTCCTTATTGTATCTAAAAGTCCGTAGACTTGCTAAGTCGTGTTTTATATGGAAGTCTTCCACTATAGAAGTAGCGGCTTACATCAAGTAATTCTGTACTTTTTACTACAGTTGCCGTTTCGATGTAGTAATCGTTACAGGCTAAGAATTTGTCCGATTTCAATTAACGCATCCATAAAGAGTGCGACCAAGATGGGACACGACTGGCGGCGAAAACACGTATTTCAATGACCCAACCGCAAAAAAACAGGGAATTTTCATTTTATTTTCCACACTTTTAATCTAAGCATTTCAATCCGTCTACTCTATTAAAGCCAAATCTTTCTTCCCTTTATCCCTGCTATAAAAAGATAGCGCCATCCTTTTTCAATCAGGACAGCGCTTTCGGTTTTCATCAATGGTTGCCATTCATTCTAATATCGCCTGCATCTGGGCTTCTTTATATTTCTTCCACAATTATAGTTTTCTTCAATCGTTTCTTTAACTTCCCTTTCATAAACCGGATAGTAATGTTCATTTCTAATAATCGTTCTATTGACATTTATAACTTCAGTTGGATGAATATGCTTTCTGACTCGTTTTCTTGTTTTTCTTCTTACAATTTTTTTAGTAGGGCTAACGATTGTCTCTTCTCTTTTTTTATCATGGCAATTTGAACCCATAATAAAAGAACCCCCTTTCTAATGTTAATATAATATATGAAGAAAGGGGAAGACTTGTCTAGACGACAAGCCCGAGATTTCATATTTTGTCAAAAATAGTCATGTTGCCAGACTTTTACTTCTTTTTTCCCAAGTAGTGCATTCTGCGCCATATTTTATATTTAATGACAATCCCAGTTGTAAAGCACTTTGGAAAAATCCCGCTTTTTTAAGTCATCCAACGCAATAAAGAAGTTTGCAACTCCCGCATCTCCCCACATAATGTTCAAATCATCATCCGTATCAACTTGCAATAAGAGGGTATCAAAAGTTGGGTAGTCACCGTACGCTCTTGGATCTTCTTGGGTGAAAAACGGATATCCTCCAAGCTTTGAACCTTGTCCATCCGCGATATCATAATACGCATCCATGATCTCGTCGTGCATATCATCATCTTCATCTGTTGCATGATCTAATAAGGCATCGACTTTCGTAATAGCGTTGAAACGATAATCATTAGCCGACACAATTTCTTCTGAACGCTCAAAAGATAATACACATTCCCCTTCTATGGGAAAATAACTGTCATCACTAAACGCGGGAAATTCCGTCATCCATTTCGACTCATCAAACTCAATTGTTTCATGATAAACGACACGGAATGTATCTTGATTCGTCATATCATCAAAATCTAAGCCATACACATCGTCGTCGGCAACAAAAAACTGTAAAATGCCTGCCGTTGGATAGTCAGGGATTGATACTTCCATTTCACTAAAATTGATTTGCGCCAGCAAACGCAAGGGATCTCCATTTTTGGCTGTTGGATAAGGCTCCTTTTTAAGCCAATACGGGCGCCCCCCGAACTTACTTTCCAAAGGTGTCGTGCTTCGAGTTTTCCCGTGAATCATAAGACTCGGCTTTTTGCTCTCTGCTAATTCTTTGGCAAAAGGCTGTAATTGTTTTGGTAGTTTCATTTCTTCCCCTCCCTCGGAACATTCGTTCTTACTATACTGTAAAAAAAAGCAAAAGTATAGCATTTTCTAGCCCTACTCCGGCCCTTAAAATCGTAATGTATCATTTTATTAAACTGCAACCCAGAACTGCTTTACTTTTAAAAATATTGAAATTATTGTGTTATTAAAAAACAAATATCTGATCCTCAGTATTGGCCTTATAAAGAACAGATTGGAAAAAACGGGGCTAACTTCTATAGAGATAAAAAGATGCTGGTTTTATATAAGGAAGTTTTTTTACGGAGATAAAAAGGAGGAATACTATGCCACATGAATTAGCTAAAGCTATTTCATATATAAAACAAAGAAAATGGGTAGATCTGACACATGCTTTCGGTCCCGACACACCCCATTTTGAGGCTTTCAATGACGCAACTTTTGAAACGTTATTCAACCATGATGAAGGGTTTTTCGCACAACAATTTTCATTTGCCGGTCAATATGGAACTCATATTGATGCTCCCATTCATTTTATCCGTGATACTCGCTATATTCACGAGCTTACATTAAAAGAACTTATTCTCCCGCTCATCGTCATCGACGTTTCCAAAGAAGTTGAAAACAATCATCATTTTACTTTATCCATCGACGACTTATTCGCTTTTGAAAAAATTCACGGAAAAATTGAGCCAAACACCTTTGTAGCCCTTAGAACAGACTGGAGCAAGCGTTGGCCCGATAAAGATGCCTTCAATAACAAAGACGAGGAAGGAAATAATCAAATTCCCGGTTGGGGTATGGATGCCTTACAGTTTTTATTTGAAGAAAGAAAGATTCAAGCCATTGGCCATGAGACATATGACACGGACTCGGCTATGGAACTCCAAAAACACGGCGCATTAATTGGAGAATATTACGTTCTTGATCAAGACACTTACCAAATTGAGCTTATGGCCAATTTGGATCGAGTTCCGGCCAAAGGTGCTTATATTTTTAACATCGTAGCGAAACCAGAAAACGCCTCGGGGTTCCCTGTTCGCTCATTTGCCATCTTGCCTGAAGCTGAATCATAACGTTATCCTATTTGCGCGCAAACCTTGCAGGAAGTTTCTTGCACCCAGACCATTTTACATATATCAACAGCGAGAAAAAATAACTAAGACAAATTGAAAAGGAAACGATGAAATAAAGCCCGCCGAATTGTCCAATTATCGTTACTACTAAAGGAAAAATCCCCGCTTACAAGCCTAAAAACACACGGGGATTATTTTTGTGCATTATATAGCGCCGGCACATGGACACTCACTACCTCGAATATTTGCTCGTTATCTATGGTATTTTGAATATTCCTAATAATAAAATGACACTTTCTATGCCATGGTTCATCTCGACAACCTGCTTAGTGATAGTCGGATCAAGCACTACCTCTGGCTGACTCCATGCTATATCGAGTTAATATTATTTATGTGGTCGTACTTTCCAATAAAGTCGCCTTACATTGCAAAAAATATGTTTCTTGCGAAACCGAGCCGCTTTATCAATGACATCAGATAAAATGTGTGATCACAAGCAGCAATCGTATACATTTTTTATCCATCATAATCTGCAATGGAAACGCACTCAGAGAGAAGTTTGACATCGTTCGTGTCTCACGATTTAACTGTGAGGTATATTTGCCGTTTAAATAAATGCTTTTCAATATGCCATACTTAGCTTATTCAGCTATAAAAGTTGCGCAGTAGTCCTTTTATTTATCAACGTAGGGAGATGGAGCGATTGGCACACCCCGCTTTAACTCGATTTTGTTCACGATCAAGAATGTAATTAAGCTAGCAACGCTTCCAACGATAACCGCCATAATTCCATACGGATTCTCTAAATACTCCCAGATAATTCCGATAGCTGTACCGATTATGATCGATAATAGCCCTGCATTTTTTGTTACTTTGTCAACTAGAAGCCCTAATAAATAGGCGGCAAACGGGCCAGTCGATCTAATCGTAAATGCGAAAACAAGAAGGGGGATAATTTGTTGACTGAATAAAGAAATCCCGATTGCGCCCATCCCTGTAATGATCACTATCCAACGAGAAGCGGTTAATTCTGCTTCATCTTTTAACTCTTTTTTGAAAATGGAACTGTGTACATCTTTAATATAGACCGAGGCAACAGCTAGTAAATTGCCAGATGCGCTAGACAATGTGGCTGAAATGACACCTGATAAAAGTATGCCGGCAATCGCGGGAGGCAACAATTCTGTCGATACCGTAGCGAGCGCACTGTTTTCATCAATGTTTGGAAAAGTTGCTAAACCAATTAATCCGAGCACAGCTGGAATAAAAGCATAGAGAGACATCAGTACTCCACACATCACCGAGCCCCAAATTGCTGTTTTTTCATCTCTGGCCGAATAATAACGTTGAACTGCTTCCTGGCCAGTTGAAAATGTCATAAAGTATAGAACAATAAATCCTATAATGGTTGTCCAGCCGATTTTTGTGAACCCCAACTGCTCTTTTGGCAATTGATTCATCACATGTTCAACTCCTCCTGCATTCGAAAAAGCGAATGGCACAGCAATTGCAAAACCGATGACAATAATGAAGAATTGAACAAAATCAGTTAATGTTACACTCCACATTCCGCCTAGAAATGTATAGAAAACAACGACTGCTCCAGAAATAATGATCGCCCACTTTACATCAAAGCCTGTTAAGACATGAACGATGGAAGCGGTTGCAGTAATTTGTACTGCTGTTAAGGCTGAAGAAGCAATTAACGAAAGGATGCTGGCGATTAGTTGACTTGATTTGCCATACCGTCTTCCAATGACTTCCGGTACAGTGGTAGCCAATGCCCTTCTCATGTAAGGAGCGATAAAAGATACTAAAATGATCGCTATCCCTGCTGAAACAACGTACCAACCTGCTGAAAGCCCCCATTCCCCGTAAGCTTTGGACGCCACGCCAACAGAACTTCCTCCACCTATTTCAGTCGCGGCCAACGTCCCGGCTAACATGACCGGCCCCAATCTCCTGCCTGCCAAATGATAGTCTGAACTGTCTTTAATTTTTGTTTTTGCATAAAAGCCGATCCCAATCATCCCTAACATATAAACCAAAATAATGATCCAAATAATTGTCATAGCATCTGCTCCTCATAAGTAAGTTTGTAGTCCTTTCAGTTCAATGATTCAACTTTGGCAACCCATAGAAGAAAGTCCAGATAGCGGGATCAATCCACTGCTATCTGAAAAATCCAATTTCAGAGGCGAACTTTTCGTGCTGTCCCCTCAATAATCGGCTTGGGATCGTATGAGGAGTACTTACTCCACTGCAGCCCATTACCCTATCAATCTATTTCACCAGTCTTCCCGTCAGAGCCCCCTTTTTTGCGATCAGTGCAAATAGGTTCTTATAGGCGAAGGTGATTCGGGGCATTCCGAATCATTCCCCCACCTGCTTTAACAACAGGAAGTTACAAAGTTATGAGCTACCAAAAGTGTCGTGCTTGACCTAATACTGAAGGACTAGCATAGTTCTTTTGTTAAGAGCATTCTCCACAAATGATGGCTTCATAGAGAAGTTCCAATGAAAGTCACCCTCTCTTCTTTACAGCATATTCCCGCGTAAATACCTTGCCGGAAGGTTTTCGATAAGCATTTTCCCCTTCAATAACCATTTGACCATTCACAATAACAGCGCTAATTCCCATATTAAATTGACGCGGGTTTTCATAAGTCGCTTGATCTATAATCGTATCGGGATGAAAAATGACAATATCCGCGGCCAGCCCTTCTCGAATAATGCCCCGATCTTGCAGTCCAATAATACGAGCAGGTTGAGAAGTCATGCGGCGAATCATTTCTTCTAATGATGTCACTTTTTCTTCACGCACGTATTTCCCCAAAATTCTCGGGAAAGTCCCGTATGCGCGTGGATGTGGTTCACCGCCCAGTAAACCATCTGAACCCACTGTTCCGGCAGGATGTGCCAAGATCCGCTTGACAGATGCTTCTTCCATGACAAAGTCAACCATTCCAACACTATTCTTTTCATGTAAAATAAGATCTAAAGCAACATCGGCTTCCTTTTTCCCTTCCTGTACAGCAATTTCTTTTATTGTTTTCCCGACACAGTACTTCTTTTTTTCTGAGGCGACAGAAGTAATCATAATCCCGTCCCAGCCTGCCCATTTCGAAATACTGTCCCAGCCTGCGAAAGCCGTCTCCATTTCAGCCATCATTTTTTCACGCATCTGCTCATTTTCTAATCTGTTTAACATTTCATCCGTCCCGCCATCATGCGCCCATGGAGGTAAAATAGCGCTTAACATCGTACTCCCGGCGATATATGGATATTGGTCGAATGTGACTTCCAAGCCGTCTAAACGCGCCTCGTCTATTTTTTGTAATACTTGTTCTGTCTTAGACCAATTATCTTTTCCGCAAACTTTCAAGTGTGAAAAATGTAAATGCGCTCCGCATTTTTTCATCATTGCTATAAGTTCATCCATTGATTCGAGTATTTCGTCTCCCTCGCTTCGCTGATGAATGACTAGTGGCGCACCGTACTCTGCTAACACCATGCAAAGCGCTTCCAATTCTTTCATCTCGGCAAAGCAACATGGCAAATATATGAGTCCTGTCGATAACCCCACTGCTCCTTCATCCAAAGAGCGCCGTAATACATCTTGCATTTTTGAAATTTCGTCATCTGTAGCCGGGCGATTTGCTAATCCCATGACTTCCATACGAATATTGCCATGCGGTGCTAAAACAGCTAGATTATAGCTCGGTTGATTATGCCTTATTTTTCTCATGTAATCTCCAACCGTTTCCCAATCCCACTCAATCAGAGGTGTACCGTTCAATCCTGCTAAATTTTTTTGCCATGTAGAAATATATTCGGAAGGGAGAGGGGCAGCGCCAATCCCATCTTGCCCCAGTAAGTCTGTCGTAATTCCTTGGCGTACTTTCGCTTCAATAAGCGGTTCATCTAAGATGACCAAATCTGAATGAGTGTGCATATCAATAAAACCCGGAGACACGACTTGCTGCCCTGCATCAATGATTTGTTTTGCTTCATTGGCATTTAATAAACCGATCGCTTCTATTTTTCCGTTCGTTATACCAATATCGCCGTAATACCAAGGTGATCCGGTTCCATCGATAATACGGCCATTTTTGATCAGTAAATCGTACATGTGCATTCTCCTCGCATCGTATTTTTAAACAGTTTTTTCGCCTATAAATTCTTGCTTATTTTTCCGCCACTATGTCAAGCTTCTTGTTCATAAGATCATGTCGTACAATTCCCATTCTCCTTACGGGATTAACCGGATAATCTGCTTTCGCTCCTCATACACGGATGTGTATACCTTGTTGTACGAACCTGATGTCAGCAGTTCCAGGGCGTAAGATAGTACTCAAATACGAGGCCCCCGATCGGCGTTCTAGCTGCCGCAGACTTTTTATAAACTAGTTAATGCGTCAATGATTGCCATATAACCAACAACTGCTTTTTCCAGTTGCTCGATTTCAATATATTCGTTATCAATATGGGCTACATTTTCGTATGAAGGACCAAAACCGATCGTTGGGATGTTCGCTTCTCCCGCGAAATGGCTTCCATTTGTGCAAAAAGAATAATGAGATATGGTCGTTTCAGGTAAAACACTTTGTAATTGCTGAAATGTTTTTTGAATAAATGGCTCATTCTCATCGTAAAGCCAAGCTGGGAAAAAGCGTTCCGCTTCTATGACCGCTCCAGTATAGCACCTCTCTCTTCCACTGGAATAAGAAAGGTTTGCTTGTAATTCCTGATCTTCTTTCATAGCTTCGTTAATGAGTTGCTGAATAGGTTCTAATACGCTTTCACGTGTTTCATTGACTAAGAGTCTCCGATCAAATGTGACACGTGCATGTGACGGTAAAACTGATGCCCCGGGATAAGGCGAAGAAATAATATCTGTTAATTCCAATATCCCTTTTCCTAAAATCGGGTGTTCATTCATTTCTAAAGCTTTAATTTCGGCCAGCAACTTTACCATTTTATAAACGGCATTAATTCCCGCTTCTGGATTAGACGAATGTGCCGGCTTTCCAAACGTTTCAAGTACAATTTCCGCTCTCCCGCGCTGACCACGATTAAGACGCAAATTTGTTGCTTCTCCAATGACAACATAATCTGGTTTATATTGAGCGCTCACTTCACGTGTAGCGACTCCTTCAAAACATTCTTCATGGACACTGCAAGAAACAACCACTTTCCCTGGGAAATTCTTTTTTCGGTCTTGCGCAAAATATTTTGTTGCAAGCAACATGGCGCTTACCGCACCCTTCATATCTGAAGTTCCACGCCCAAATATCTTACCCTCAGACACTTTTCCACCATATGGGTCTTCACTCCAATTACTCTCTTGCACTGGCACGGTGTCTATATGTCCATCCAACAAAATAGTCGGCCCTTCCATTGTTCCATTAATGACCGCTGTAACATTGCCCAAAGCATCTATATGAACTTCGTCAAAACCGTGGTTCTCAGCGTACTGTTTAATATAATGTGCTACCTCTTGTTCTTCTCCTGACAAACTTGGAACTTTAACAAGTGAACTGCATAACTGGACGACCTCGTCTAGACGCTCTTGTGTTAACATGTCGTGGACTCCTTTCATTTCTCTATTGATTGAACAGGCAAAAATCCATCCCAAACTATTTTTCGATAATTCTCTTCATCTGTATCTCCTTCTGTATTAATCACTAGTATACGAGCATTTTCATCAAGTTCTAAATCGGCTGTAACCGGACTATCCCGCATAAATTTTCGCAAATAATACACAACACCTAACGTTACAGAACCCGATTCTCCCGAAATAACCGCCGGATCTCCTTTTAAAGGATTGCCATATACACGCATCCCAATCGCCGCAATCGTGTCATGGCAAGATAAAGCCCCGGTTGAGTACGCTTTCAAAAGCTTGAACGCTTCTGTATTCGGTTCTCCACAAGCCAATCCCGCCATTTCGGTTGCCATATCTCCCCCTACAATTTCACGACGCCCTTCTTTTGTACTTAAAGATTGGTAATAACAATCGGCTTGATCTGGTTCGACAATGATCATTTTAGGCGCGTTTTCTCCGTAAACATGTAAAAAATATCCAGCTATTCCCGCAGCAAAGGAGCCGACGCCTGCTTGTAAAAAAAGATGGGTAGGCGGTTGTTTTGATGTTTGTTTCCATTGTTCGATCATTTCATAGGCCATTGCGGAATAACCTTGCATAATCCAAAGTGGAATTTCTTCATAGCCTTCCCATGCTGTATCTTGTACCATAACCCAGCCATTTTTTTCAGCCAGTCTTGCACAAGTTCTAACAGTATCATCATAATTTCCTTCTAGTATGTCAGCTGCTGCCCCTTCATTTCGAATCGCTTGTAATCGTTGCAGCGAAGAACCTTTCGGCATATAAATAACGGATTTAAAACCCAACTCTCGTGCCGCCCACGCCACACCTCTCCCGTGATTGCCATCTGTCGCTGAAATAAAAGTGACATCACCAAGGCGTTCCTTGACCGAAGGGTGTTTTAACTTTTCAAAAGATAGGTGTTCAATCGGTTCACCTAATTGATTTGCAATGTATTTAGCGATTGCATAAATGCCTCCGAGTACTTTAAAAGCATTCAAACCAAATCTCTGCGACTCATCTTTTACTTGAATCATGGATACATTTAAATAACTCGCCAAATTCGGCAACTCATATAGTGGCGTATACGTGTACGCAGGGTGCGTTTTTTGAAACTCATGGATATGCCGAACTTGCTCAGCATGAAAATCCTTCAAGTCTTGTTCAACCACCTCATTTTTTCTAAAATTATTTTTCACCCATTTAATGTATTGCCTATCAGACTTTGTCACATCATTTCCTCCTATTCTTTAGCTACAACTGCTTCTATCTCAATGAGTGCTCCTTTGGGGAGAGCGCTTACTTCCAAACAGCTTCTGGCTGGCCGATGGGTTGTAAAATACGAGGCATATATATCGTTCACCACTTGAAAATCAGCCATTGAAGTTATATACATAACTGTTTTGATTACTTGGTTCATTTCTAAGCCCTGATCATTTAAGAAGTTTTTTATATTGGCTAAAACTTGTTCTGTTTGTTCTTGGATGTTTAAACTGGCTAGCTGGTTAGTTTCAGGGTCAATCGGCAACATTCCTGACATAAAAATGAAGCCACGATGTTCAACTGCTTGTGAATAAGGACCGATTGCCGTTGGAGCAAACTTACTGGACATTACGTTCATTTTTAAATCCCCCCTTGACTCATCTAAAAATGCAAATATCATGCCAATCAATAAAGTGGATGTATGGCTCGTTCAGAGATGAGTTCTTTCCATGGAAGTATCATTTTGATACTTGAGTTCTAGTTCTAGTAAGGACAAGAAACACCCACATGAACGATCTAAACAAAAAAGTATCAAAACGACACTTAATATCATTTTGATACCTAAACGGAAGCGGCTAAGCTCAACGATAAAACTTACTGTATGACTTTTCTTGCTTATTTTTCAGAGTTTGTATTTTTTTAATTTTCTAAATAAAGTGGCTCGGCTTATTCCAAGTAAAGATGCGGCATCTTCGATATTTTGATTGTTTTTCTTTACATAATCAACCGCTTTTTCAATACATTCTTTTTCCATTCGCTCCAATGAATACATCACCATTTTTGTTTCTTTTGGTTGAGCGACATGCAATTTACGCTCAATTAACGTACCGGCATTTTCCATCGTCATATAGCCATCTTGAATAAAGTTAAATAAATACTCAATAAAATTTTTTAATTCGCGCACGTTTCCTTTCCACGGATATTGCAGTATTAAATTCGTTAGTTCTTTATCAAATCCAAGTACTTTGGCTTGAAACAATTTATTATATTCCGCCATAAAATAATTACTTAACGTCAAAATATCTTCTCGCCGGCTGCGTAAAGGAGGAATCATCATGGGAATGACATTTAAACGAAAATATAAATCTTCCCGAAAACGTCCTTCTGCAATTAAATCACTCAGCTCACGATTTGTCGCCGCAATGATCCGTACATCAATGGGGATGACTTTCGTTCCGCCTACTCGTTCAACTTCATTTTCTTGTAAAACGCGCAATAGCTTTACTTGCAAATGTAAAGGCATCTCGCCAATCTCATCTAAAAAGATTGTCCCGCCGTTTGCTAATTCAAATTTTCCTACTTTGCCGACATGACTCGCTCCTGTGAATGCTCCTTTTTCATATCCAAACAACTCACTCTCAAGTAAATGATCTGGAATGGCTCCGCAATTTACCGCTACAAACATTTTATCTTTTCGATCACTTGCTTTGTGAATAGCGTTTGCGAAGACTTCTTTTCCTGTTCCGCTCTCCCCTTGAATTAAAATGGTAGATTTCGATTGTGACGCTTTAAACGCATAAGATTTCACTTCCTGTATTTGTTTGCTCGAACCAATAATGCGTTGAAAGGGCTTCATTTTTTCTTCGCTAGCACGCTCTACGATACCTTGAATCGTTTCTACATCTTGTAAAATGAGCAGTATTTCTTTGACATTATTTCTGTCAAATAATATCTTTTTTGTTACAATGACCGTTTTTTGAAATAACTGATGTTGCAGTTCAAATGCTTGATTGGTTACCTCATCTTCTTCTAATACTTTGTCAATAAACACTTGTACTGCCGCAGGAAGCTCATGTGATTGAGAGATTCCCAAGATCATTTTTGCTTGTTCATTTAACTCAATGATGCGAGAATGTTGATCGATAATTAACACTCCTTCTTGAACAAGGCCAAGCATTTTAATCATTTTATGATTATGCTTTTCCAATTCCTCCATCATATAAAATTGATCCAATTTACTAGCAAGCAAATCTGCCATCTTATCTAAAAAAGTTAAAATACCTTCGATATTTTCGAATAATCGAGCTTTCTGATCTTGATTAAAAGCGAGTAATCCAATGACACCAACAACTTGACCATAAACCATTATAGGAACACTGATTTCTCCCATTTCCATGCAATTCGCAAAAAATTTGCAACTGCCGCATATCTCTTCATAACCAGGCTCTTTGATAATAATTGGTTTTTTGTTAGCGAAAACGCTTTTATAAACACGATCACCTTCCAATTTTTTCAAAATATCGACTTGCATTTCCCCTGTACATGCAATACGAATAAACTCATGGTTCACAATCTCTACTTCAATTTTCAACACTGCTGCCGTCGCCTCTGCGATACTTTGCACAATCGGTTGAATATCCATTAAGTTCATTGCTACACCACCAATACGATAGTTAATTACACATTATAACAAAAATCGACTTTTCGACATAATTGTTTTTGAAGAATGCAAGATGTTCCCTTTCGTATTTTTTGCAAGACGCGGGAAAAACCTAACATTCTTGTTTGATCTTGCCAAACATTCCCTGTAGTACAACAAGGTCAAGCCAGGAAGCGCTTTACTTATTGCCATAAGTGGAAAATAAAGCATCACCAAAATAGTATAATGATGTTTACTAAAAACCTTTTACTTCATTAGTGTAATAAAGTAAAATAAGTATGTCAGGTAGATGGGAGGTCGTTTAATGATTGGCATTATAGATTACGGAGCCGGCAATTTGCATAGTGTTGAAAAAGCTGTAATAAAGCTTGATTTTCCAACTAAAATCATTGCTGAGCCCACGGATTTTACAGGAATTGATAAAATCATTTTCCCTGGTGTGGGTAACGCGGGAAAAACAATGGAAATGATTAGATTCCATGGATTGGATGATAAAATAACAGAAGCGATAAAAGCAGGAATCCCATTCCTCGGCATTTGTTTGGGTATGCAGCTTTTAATGGAATATAGCAAAGAAAATGATGCAGATTGTCTATCAATCTTTGAAGGAGCCGTTTACCCCTTTCAAAAAAGCATAAAGGTTCCTCATATGGGCTGGAACGAAGTTCATCAAAAAAGACAGCATCCCATTTTCCGCAATATTCCGAATAAATCAGATTTTTATTTCGTCCATTCATTCTATGTCAAGCCAAATGATGAGTCCGACGCGATTGGGATCACAGATTATGGCCAAGATTTTTGTTCAGTAATCGCAAAGGACAATGTCATTGGTGTACAATTTCATCCTGAAAAGAGTGCAGAAGCGGGACTGACAATATTAGAAAACTTTTGCGGCAACTTCTAAGGAGGCAGCATGTTTATGCTAAAAAAACGAATCATTCCAGCAATTGATGTTGCAAATAACCAAGCTGTTAAATATGTGCAATTTCGGAACCCTACAGTTATCGGGGATCCAGCAGAGCTGGGCCAGAAATATGCTGAACAAGGAGCCGATGAAATCCTCTATTTAGACACAACGGCTTCTTTGCACAGTCATGATGTTAAGTATGAATGGATCCGGCGTGTCGCGGAAAAGTTATATGTCCCGTTTTCTGTCGTAGGGGGGATTCGCACCATTGATGATTTCAAGCATGTGTTACGTGCTGGAGCTGATAAAGTGGGTGTTAATACAGCTGCTGTCAAGAAGCCAGAATTATTAACGGAAGCAGCTGATATTTTTGGCAAGCAATGCGTCGTTTTGGCACTCGATGCCAAGCCGATTCAAAATAACGACGGTGAAGTTATTCGCTGGGAAGTATATACACATTCAGCACATGAAAGTAGTGGAATGGACGCGATTGAATGGGCCTGCCGCGCGGAGGAATTAGGAGCCGGAGAAATAGTTTGTACAAGTATTGATCGAGATGGAATGAAGAATGGCTATGATATTGAGCTACTGCATTTATTAACAGAGGCCGTTAACATTCCAATCATAGCTTCTGGTGGTGCGGGAAATGTAGCACATATCCACGAAGCATTTAAAGATGGAAATGTAGATGCGGCATTAGTTGCTTCATTATTGCATTACGAAGAGTTAACCGTTAGGGATATCAAGAAATACTTGATACATCATGATATCCCTGTACGTAATCATATATAGAACAAAGCTTCAATCAGCGCACTGCTGATTGTTAGTTAAGTCGATCGGGACATGGGAATTTTTATCGCCCCTTTCCCCTTTCGAGTCTTACTACTAGTTACCGCCGGACAAAATAAACCCAAGGATAATGTTACATTCCTTGGGTTTTAGCCTTGCTAAATATTCTGTAACAGTCTAACAGCCTTTATGACTGAGTTGCTTAGATCAGTCAACTTGAGATGCCCTATGAATTTGCGATTCTCTTGAGAGCAAATGAGTAAAAAAATGGGTGGGGTGTCATTGAAAAAAGCAAAACCCCGAAAATGCTGTTCACATTCTCGGGGTTTAAGTTTTAAATGCATTTGCTTTACATTGGACTTTTTCGACAGCCCTCCCCAATAAATTTTAAACGAAGTGCCATCTGAAAATCCTTCCCTTTTTGCTCTGTAATGATTTCACATATTAGTGATGAATGATTGTCCGGGTGTTTTTTAGATTCGCTATGATATAGAAGATCATGATGCTAACCCTTGCGTAAAACTCCCTTATTGCGACCATTCCTCATACTTCGCCAGCACTTTTTTTCGCAAAATGCCTCCTTAATATTGTGTCATATATTGCTCCCTTTCCCATGCGTGTACTTGGGTCCGGAACATATCCCATTCGATTTCTTTTGCCTCTACAAAGTGTTCAAGCAAATGGCTGCCTAAAGCATTCGTAACGACTTCATCCGTCTTTAGCAATTCGAGCGCTTGTGCCAACGTGGCTGGCAGATCAACGATGCCATATTCCTTGCGCTGTTCTTTTGTCATCACATAAATATTTTTGTCTACTGGTTCAGGTGCTGTTATGTTATTTTTGACTCCGTCCAATCCGGCAGCCAATAGCACAGCCATTGCTAGATAAGGATTCGCAGCAGGATCGACACTGCGGACTTCTACACGGGTGCTTAAGCCGCGTGAAGCCGGGATACGAATAAGCGGGCTTCTGTTTTTTGCCGACCAGGCCACATAACATGGCGCCTCATATCCTGGAACAAGCCTCTTATAAGAATTGACAGTTGGGTTTGTAACGGCTGTGAAACTTGGTGCGTGCTTTAATATTCCTGCCAAAAAACTTCTCGCTGTATCACTCATTTCCAACGACCCATTCGGATCATAAAAAGCATTTTCTCCTCCCTTGAACAAGCTTAAGTTACAATGCATCCCCGACCCATTTATACCGAACATTGGTTTTGGCATAAAAGTTGCCAGCAAACCATGTTTACGGGCAATCGTCTTAACGACCAATTTAAAGGTTTGAATATCATCGCACGCCCTTAAAGCATCTTGATATTTAAAGTCTATTTCATGTTGACCCGGGGCCACCTCATGGTGGGATGCCTCAATTTCAAAGCCCATTTCTTCTAATTCCAACACAATATCACGCCTGCAATTCTCCCCCAAATCGGTTGGAGCAAGGTCAAAATAACCGCCATGATCATTTAATTCGAGTGTTGGTTCACCTTTTTCATTCAGTTTAAATAAGAAAAATTCAGGTTCAGGGCCAACGTTGAAATCGGTAAACCCCAGTTCTTCCATTTCTTTTAAAACCCTTTTTAGATTATTACGGGGATCTCCTTCAAATGGCGTCCCATCGGGATGATAAATATCACAGATCAGTCTGGCTACTTTTCCTTTTTCTGATGTCCAAGGAAAAATAACAAATGTATCTAAGTCGGGATATAAATACATGTCTGACTCCTCAATTCGGACAAACCCCTCAATCGATGAACCATCAAACATCATTTTATTGTCTAAAGCTTTTGGTAACTGGCTAACGGGAATTTCCACATTTTTGATCGTACCAAATAAATCCGTAAATTGCAGACGGATGTACCGGACATTATGTTCTCTTACCATTTCAAGTACTTTTTCTCTGTTCATATCTTCAGCTCTCCTTGTTGTCCATTATTTTTAGCTAAAAATGAATGTTATAATTCTAATTCACCATGGCAAATATAGGTAGCTTCTCCTCTTTTCCAAACATGACCTTGTTCGTCCCATCTTACCGTCAAGTCTCCTCCAGGAAGATGAACGGTGATTGGCACGTGTTTATCAAGAAATTCATTCATTGTAGCGGCAACTACCGCAGCACAAGCGCCAGTACCGCAAGCCATTGTGATCCCTGATCCTCTCTCCCATACTCGGTAGTCCATCTCCTGACGTCCTTTCACTTGAACAATTCCTACGTTGACCCTTTCCGGAAATAGACTGGCATGCTCTATGACTGGTCCCACTTTCTCCAGCGGAAAAGCATTCACTTCATCAACAAATATGATTGCATGGGGATTGCCCATCGAGACGCAAGTCAAAAAATACTCTTCTTCCCCAAAGGTATGAGGTTCATTTATTGCCGCAACGAAAGGATCACCTTCCATAGGAATCATTCCTTTTAATAATTTCGGCTCACCCATATCCACATTGACATATTGAACAAATTGTTTTTTATCCAATTCCACTTCAACACTTACCACACCACTCAATGTTTCAATCGTAAAGCGGGGTTTCGTCGCGTACATGTGGTCAAATACAAACTTGGCGACACAGCGTAGACCATTCCCGCAATTCTTCGCTTCGGAACCATCTTCATTAAAAATTCTCATTTTAAAATCAGCCATTTGCGATGCGCAAATGAGAATGATACCATCGGAACCAATTCCAAAATTGACATCAGAAACCTTTCTTGAAAGTGCTGGATATTCTCGTTCTTCCAGTACATTGTCTGGATCGTCCAATTGATTAAAAATAATATAATTGTTTCCCAATCCATGCATTTTCGTAAAAATCATCCCCTCATTCCCCCTTAAAAGACGAATTTGGAAGTGCTAAGCCTTGCTCTTATATCATCAAAAATGCGCTGTTCTTCCTCCCGGCGATCGGCTTGAAAAGTTACTGAAAAGCGCACATATGGACCGGCATCATCCCAAGGAACAGTCGAAATCAAATGCTCCTGTATTAAATATTGGCTAAAATCTTCTGCTGATTGAAATTGCGGACCGTTTTCTACTGCCTTCGGAATTTTTGTATATAAGAAAAAAGAGCCTTTTGGTTTTTTCGCATGAAATCCACTTTCACGTAAAATGGCTGATAAAGCATCGTGGCGCCGTGAATATTTCTCTGCAATTTGTGTTGTGATTTCAGGGTGTGATAAAGCGTAAGCTGCAGCTTTTTGAATAGGAATAAATTGCCCCGAATCATAATGATCCTTTACCGTTGCAAATGCTGAAACAAGTTTCCGGTTACCCGCGATAAAACCAATGCGCCAGCCTGTCATATTGAATGATTTTGATAAAGAATGCAGTTCAACGCCAATCTCTTTTGCACCTGGAACCGATAAAAAGCTGAGCGGCTTTTGACCGTCAAATACAAGCGCGGCATATGCGGCATCATGGACAACGATCAGTTCATGTTTTTTGGCAAAATACACAACCTCTTCGAAAAATGCCCGATTCGCTACAGCGCCTGTTGGATTGTTCGGATAGTTTAAGTAAAGTAATTTAGACCTTTTCAATATGTCCTCAGGCAATGAATCAAGTCTTGGAAGAAAAGAGTCTTTTTCTAGCAACGGTAATTGTACAACTTCTCCACCTAGATATTTCGTATGAGTGCCTAAAATCGGGTAGTTGGGCGAAGGCATGATCGTTATATCACCAGGATTGATAAATGCTGTTGGCAGCATGGCTAATGCCGATTTTGAACCAATGACATGATTCACTTCTTCTTCTGGATCAAGATCATCTACCCCAAATACTTCTTTCATATAAGATGCCGCGGCATGCTTAAACTCAAGTATTCCATTATCAGCATAAAAACGATTTTCTGGTTTTTTGGCTTCGTTTGCCAATTTTCCAATGACCCTATCATCCGCCATGTCATCCGGTTCACCGACACCAAGATCGATTAATGCCTTGCCGGGATTGTTTTGCTGCGCCACCTTCTTCGCTCTTTTTATTTTCTCAAACTTATAGACTTCATCTTTAACACCAAATTGTGCTCCACCTATTCGGTCCGCAAAAAGTTGTTGTATATAATCCATTGCCAACATATTGATTCCTCCACACTTTCACGACATCTTTCTCATCATGTAATCATGACATTCCATAGCAGCTTCTTTTCCTTCTTGAATCGCCCAAACAATCAAACTGGCACCCATTCGGGCATCTCCTGCAGTAAAAACACCTTCTTCATGTGTGTGATATGTGCCGCTTTTGACTGCGATATTAGAACGATGGTTCACTGTTATATTGCTATTGGTGAACATTTCTGTTTCAGGGCCTTCAAAGCCTACAGCGAGTAACACCAATTGTGCTGGCCACAATTTTTCCGTTCCGGGAATCACTTCTCTTACTTTTTGACCATTTTCCATAAAAGTTGTTTGAATGTTGGCGCTTTTTATCCCTGCTACATTTCCGTTCCCATCACCCACAAATTCTACTGTTGTTGTGGCAAACACTCTCGGATCCCGCCCAAATACACTAGCAGCTTCCTCCTGACCCGTATCCTGTTTATGAATAAGTGGATATTGCGGCCATGGATTGTCATCAGATCGGCTATTAGGCCGCATCGGATAAATGTCAAATTGCACAAGACTTTTACAGTTCTGACGCAAGGCGGTAGAAACACAGTCTGTTGCTGTATCTCCACCTCCAATGACGATGACGTCTTTTCCTTCTGCGGAGATAAAGTTTCCATCAGCCAAATGGGAATCCAGTAAACTTTTCGTATTTGCATGTAAGTAATCCATGGCAAAGTGGATTCCTTCAAGTTCCCTTCCCGGAATCGCCAAATCCCGAGGCCGAGTGGCGCCGATACAAAGGACAACCGCATCATTTTCCGAACGTAATTGTTCAAGCGATCGTTCCTTCCCCACTTCCGTATTGGGAACAAATTGAATTCCTTCTGCTTGCATTAACTTGATTCTGCGCTCGACAACATGTTGTTCAATTTTCATCTTAGGGATTCCGTATGTTAACAAGCCGCCGATCCGATCCGCACGTTCATAAACCGTCACCATGTGTCCTTGTTGATTTAAAATAGAGGCGCAAGCGAGCCCGGAAGGACCAGATCCGATAATGGCCACTTGTTTACCTGTCCGTTGTTTAGGAATTTGGGGTTGAACCCATCCTTTTTCAAATGCTTTATCAATAATGGCGCGTTCGATGTTTTTGATGGTGACAGAATCATTGGCGAGCGAGGCGACACATCCGCCTTCACATGGAGCCGGACAAGCACGTCCCGTAAATTCCGGAAAGGGATTCGTCCGGCTTAAGCGCTCGTACGCCTCCTTCCATCTTCCTTTATAAACGAGATCATTCCATTCCGGGATTAAGTTATAAACCGGACATCCCGTTGTCATCCCTGCCAACTCACTGCCATTTTGACAAAAGGGAACAGCACAATCCATACAACGAGAAGCCTGTTCCCGTAACACTTTTTCAGAAGGAAGCTGGGCGATCTCTTTCCAGTCTTTCACTCTTTCCAGCGGGTCACGATAGAGTTCTGAACTCCTTCGGTGGTCGATAAACCCAGTTATGTTTCCCATCTACCTAACCCCCTATCTACATTCAGCTGTATTGCAAATGTCCGTTTTTCTTGGATTCAGCAAGAATTCTTTTATATTCTGTCGGAATCACCCGCACAAAATGGGAGACAAAGCAGTCCCACTTTTCCAAGATTTCCGCGGCTTTCGTACTTTTTGTATATTGATAATGTTGATTGATTTGTTCTTTTACAACATTCATTTCTTCCCTATCTTGTAATGGTTCAATGATGACAAGTTCTTGATTGCATTGTTTCTGGAAAGTTTCTACTTCGTCAACGAGAACATAAGCAATTCCCCCTGACATTCCTGCCGCAAAGTTTTGGCCTACTTCTCCAAGGATGACTGCACTGCCTCCCGTCATATACTCGCAACCATGGTCGCCGATTCCTTCGACAACTACATGGGCACCGCTATTTCTTACACAAAATCTTTCCCCCGCCATCCCGCGAATATATGCTTTTCCGCTCGTTGCCCCATAAAATGTCGCATTACCAATGATGATGTTTCGTTCAGCCAAGAAAGTGGATTTTGGTGAGGGAAAAATGGCCATGTTCCCGCCAGATAATCCTTTTCCGACGTAATCATTGGCGTCTCCCTCTAATGTCAACGTCACTCCTTTTGGTAAAAATGCCCCAAAGCTTTGACCGGCTGAACCGATAAAATGAAACGTTATCGAGTTTTCTTGTAATCCTTCCAATCCGAATGTATTTGAAATTTCACTTCCCAGCAGCGTTCCGACGGAGCGATTCGTATTACAAATGGGAAGTACCGCATGAATCGGTTGGGCATTTTTTAATCCCTCATGGTAAATGGGCAGCAGTTTACGCCTATCCAAGGTTTGATCCATTTCATGGTCCTGTTCTTCTTTAGAGTGCTTATCGTAAGGGAAATCATATAAAATGGGCGACAAATCAAGTTTTTGCGCTTTCCAATTATCTGATGGAGCAGGTTTCAATAAATGAGTCTGTCCTATCATTTCATCCAATGTTCTGAACCCTAATTCAGCCATATATTCACGAATTTCTTGAGCAATAAAATGCATCAAATGAACAACATGTTCCGCCGTACCAACCATATTTTTACGAAGGATGGGGTTTTGAGTCGCGATTCCAACTGGACATGTATCCAAATGGCAAACTCTCATCATGATACAGCCAAGGGAAACTAGTGGTAATGTTGAAAATCCATATTCTTCTGCGCCAAGAAGAGCGGCTATGACCACATCTCGTCCACTCATCATTTTTCCATCCGTTTCCAGTGTCACTTTATGCCTCAACCCATTCAGCTTTAATGTTTGGTGGGTTTCAGCAAGCCCCAACTCCCAAGGCATACCAGCATGTTTGATACTTGAACGGGAAGCTGCTCCAGTTCCGCCATCATAACCACTAATTAAAATCACATCCGCTTTCGCCTTCGCCACACCTGCGGCGATGGTTCCAACTCCAGATTCTGAAACGAGTTTTACATTGATTCTTGCTTTAGGATTTGCATTTTTTAAGTCATAAATGAGTTGGGCCAAGTCTTCAATGGAATAAATATCGTGATGCGGTGGCGGCGATATCAATTCAATGCCTGGAATGGATCCCCTTGTTTTTGCTACTTCAGGTGTTACTTTGTGACCTGCCAATTGCCCCCCTTCACCGGGTTTGGCTCCTTGGGCCATTTTAATTTGGATTTCATCACAATTCACCAGATAGTGGCTCGTAACCCCAAATCTTCCTGATGCCACTTGTTTCATTCTGCTGCATTTGGAATCACCGTTTTCCATTGGTTTGAATCTTTTCGGGTCTTCCCCACCTTCACCGCTATTGCTCTTTCCACCAATTCGATTCATCGCAATCGCGATTGCTTCATGAGCCTCTTTACTAATCGATCCGTATGACATCGCCCCTGTTTTAAACCTTTTAAAGATTGACTCAATCGGTTCCACTTCTTCGATCGGCACTGGTTTTCTTTTATCATTGAAGTCCAGTAAGCCACGCAGTGTCGTCTGTTGGCTGATTTCCTCCCGCAACAGGCGGCTATATTCTTTGTATATTTCATATTTTCCTGTGCGAACGGCATGTTGTAACGTATGGATCGTTTTCGGTTGGAATAAATGTATCTCCCCGTCATAACGCCATTGAAAATCCGACCCGGTTTCCAAATCTGCTTTTTCCGAATGGAATGCACCTTCATGGCGCAAACGGACTTCTTTCGCGATATCTTCTAATGTCATTCCACCAAGTTTCGAAGATGTATTTGGAAAATAACGATCGATCACTTCCTGACTTATCCCCAAAGCCTCAAAGATTTGCGCACCCATATAACTTTGAACGGTTGAGATGCCCATTTTGGACATTATTTTCATGATGCCCTTTGTGACTGATTTCACATAATTTCTGGACGCCTCATCAATGGAAAGACTATCTTCCTCTTCTTCAACTAATAAAGGAAGTGATTCGTATACGAGATAAGGGCATATGGCATTGGCGCCATATCCAAGTAACGCCGCAAAATGATGTACTTCTCTCGGTTCTCCGGATTCTACAATTAAACTCACTTTGCTTCGGTTGCCGCTTTGAATTAAATGATGATGAACGGCGGATACTGCAAGTAATGAAGGGATCGCCGCAAGTTCTTCATTTACAATTCGGTCACTGAGAATGAGGATATTGCTCCCGCGTTCAATCTCTTCATCTACTCTCTGGAACAACTCATCGACCGCGACTCCCAAATCTCCTTGACTGGGGAATAAAGTTGAAATACGTGCCGCCATCCAGTCCTTTGTTTGTAAATCGCCTATTTTTCTCATTTCTGAATCTAATAAAATCGGTGTATTCAGACGTATTTTTCTAAATCCCTTTTGTGTAGGTTGAAATAAGTTGCCGTCGGGTCCTAACATGACTTCAACTGAAGTAACAGACTCTTCCCGGATCGCATCTATGGGCGGGTTGGTGACTTGAGCAAATTTCTGCTTGAAATAATTGAATAACAGTTGAGGTTTCCTTGATAATATGGCCAAAGGCGCATCATAGCCCATTGAACCAATAGGTTCGTAACCATCCATGGCCATCGGTTTTAACACTTTCTCCCACTCTTCATTTGTATAGCCAAAGATCACCTGTCTGCGAAGCGTTTCTCCATCCGATATTTCCTTGGCTTGAGCTGTATTTTCTGTAAAATGTTCTAAAGGTACAATGTTTTCTTCCACGAGCTTCTGATAAGGTCTCTGGGAAATAATCAGTTGTTTGATTTCTTCATCTTCATATAAACGGCCATTTTCTAAATCTATTAAAAGCATTTGTCCCGGTTTCAAACGAT
Organism: Siminovitchia sp. FSL W7-1587; assembly: GCF_037963795.1. Classification (NCBI taxonomy): domain Bacteria; kingdom Bacillati; phylum Bacillota; class Bacilli; order Caryophanales; family Bacillaceae; genus Siminovitchia; species Siminovitchia sp. FSL W7-1587. The sequence goes on along the minus strand of NZ_CP150169.1, from coordinate 3,855,162 downwards.
CTTTTTTGCTGATTTTTTCTTCCGGAATATCAACAACCCCCACTTCGGAGGAAAGACATATAAAATCATCATCCGTCACAATAAAGCGCGCTGGCCTTAACCCGTTTCTATCAAGGCATGCTCCCACAAGTTTTCCATCCGTAAACGCCATTGCGGCCGGTCCATCCCATGGTTCCATAAAGCTGCTGTGATACTGATAAAACGCCTTTTTCTGTTCATCCATTTTTTTATTATTTTTCCATGGTTCCGGAATCATCATCATCATGGCATGCGGCAATGACCATCCCGATAACACGAGAAACTCCAACACATTATCAAACATCGCAGAGTCGCTGCCATCCATATCAACAATCGGCCGCACAATTTCAACTTTTTCCATTAAGTCGTTTTTGTATGTTGCTTCTCTGGCATTCATCCAGTTCACATTTCCTTTTATCGTGTTGATTTCACCATTATGCATGGTGTAACGATTGGGCTGCGCCCTTTGCCAACTCGGAAATGTATTCGTGCTAAAACGATTATGGACCAGCGCCATCGCCGACTTATATAATTCACTATTTAAATCAACATAATAATCTTTCAATTGTTCAGGGAGCAGTAAACCTTTATAAATAATCGTTCTCGCTGAAAAACTGACGGCATAGTAGTGCTCATCATTGGCGAACTGAGCATTTTTAAGTACCTTTTCAATCTTTCTGCGAACTTCATACAATTTTCTTTCAAACTTTATATCCCCTGGTTCGTCATATGGAGATTTCACGAATACTTGGCGGATCACCGGTTGTGTTTCTTTTGCCTGCTGATGTAGATTACCATCATTTATTGGCACCGTCCTCCAACCATGCAATCCCAATTTTTCTGTTTCAATTGTATGTTCAATGATTTTTTCACAACGCTGTCTGGCGTTTTTTTGCTGCGGAAGGAAGAACATTCCTACGCCGTATTTCCCCGCATCGGGTAGACGCTTTTCCGCTTTTTCCCACTCCGCTTGAAAAAATTCATGAGGAATTTGGGTTAAAATACCAGCTCCATCCCCTAACAGCTGATCTGCGCCCCGCCCTCCCCGATGATCAAGCCTTTCAAGGGCCATTAATGCTTGGGATACAATCGAGTGAGTTGGCTTACCACTGATATGCGCAAGCAGGGCAATCCCACAAGCATCATGTTCTAATTGAGGATCATACATCCCTTGTTTGTCTATCGTCCACGTCCGATGCATATCGTATCCTCCCCTTATATCCTTTATCTATTTTTTTATGTTAATCAATTTGAAGCCAAATGTATTTAGAGTTATTGGTGAATCATTTACACTTTTTTGATAACCCTACAAGCAGGCAATATTGCATTTTAGAATGGACAATGTTCATTTTTTCATTTTTATCCTGTTATTCATGTATTGTCCGTACAATAAATAAGGTTGCCGGGGAATCTTGATGAAATCCCCTAGCAACCTGTTCCAGTTTATTTAAAATTGTTCACCTAATTTCAGAAGGATTTTTACCAGTGTATTGTTTAAACTGCCTGCTGAAAAAATGCAAATCATTATAACCAAGGGCATATGCAGCTTCCGTTACTGTCATGCCGGTAAAATGGAGTAGATGTTCTGCGCGTTTTATACGAGAATAAACGATGTATGACTTAACCGTCTGCCCAATGATTTGTTTAAACTTTTGAGAAAAGTACCGCTGAGAAAGATTGGCGCGTGCCGCCAAACTCTCAATCGTATGCGGCTCTCCAGGATGTTGTTGAACATAATTGGCGATTTCATGAATCGTTTCCAATAAGCTATGACTGGCATCCCCCAACTTCTCTTCCTTTTCTTGCTCTTCCCTTAATAGATGAATCATCAACTGCTTCAAAATCAATCTCCCTTCAATTTCCGCACCATATGTTTTCACTAAGAACAAACGAACGTATTGGGTCAACAGCGATTCAAAACTAATCGTATTTTCTAGAATTCGATGTGAGGCAGGGATCAATCGAGGTGTTTCAGCTATATCAAAATGAATATACGTTAACACTAGGGGATTTTGGGGATTATGTGTCGCTTCCGTCTCATCACCTGGCCTAAACAAGAAACAATGACCTTTCCCTACATGATATGGCTTGTTGTTTAGTAAAACAGTACCCTCACCACTCCAAACATAAAATAAATCATAATTAGGCATGGGAGTAGCTCTTTTTCTCCACTTCCAATTCGGTTCACAATGAATAGTGGCTAATGCCGGTTTCAACACAAAATCGTCTGGATTCAGATAAAGCATCCAACTCCCTCCTTTTCGAAAATGAAAAACCTTCTGTATCATTTAATCGTATCAAGCCCCATTTAGCAACCGGTCCGTCTTAGATGAGTGTAAATATAATTAGTTTCATCTTAGTAGTTTTCACAAAAGAATATACCTAATTCCCCAATATGTATATAGAAAACGTTTTAGGTATGGAAAAGTGTAAACATTAGAAGGTTATTTGACTCAAAAATGTATTATCAATCCACCAACAGTGTGGCTCCCTGTTGCATAATACCCTATAATGACAAAAGCAAGTGAGGTCATTAACGAAGGTGCCCTCATCAATTGAACAGCTAATGACCACTTTAAATAATTTTTATGACCGATTACTCCTCTTATTGGACTCTTTCCTTTTTTATTATCTATTTACAAACACCCCTTATTTAAAATTTTCAAAAAATACCCTATATTTTTATGTTAAAATCTTATATAGACTTACCAAATTACAGAAAAGGAGACAAGAAATGATATCTAACATTTCAACCACCAAAACCAATGCTAAAAGATTTCTATTAGACTTCCAACTGCTGAATGATTCAAAGACTCCATCTAATAAAAATGAATCAGAGTTAGCTTTAAACATTATTAGAAATTTAGAATGTATACAGCTTGACCCCATTGCTGCCGTAGAAAGAAATCATCATTTAGTCCTTCAAGCAAGACAGCCAAACTACCGTGTAGAAATACTTGAAAAGTTAATATCTAACCGTCACCTCTTTGAATATGTAGCTAATGCCGCTTGCATTATTCCTATAGAGGACTTTCCTAAATTTAAGATAATACAAGATTTTTATATAAATACCATTCATACATCCACTCAAAGTCTTAATGAAATAATGGAGAAGGTAATGGATCAAATGATGAAAAGTGAACCGCTACCTTCAAGGGCTTTAAAATCGGACAAAATAGTGAAAGGATATTGGGACAACGCAAAACCTACAACAAAAGAAACTACATTAGCATTAAATATATTATTTGATTTAGGTAAAATTACAGTAGCAAAAAGAAACGGTAATGAAAAATTCTATACTGCTACAGAAAATCATGTGCCTAAATCTTTTTTAAATGAACGCTCAAATATTAGTATCAATGATTCAAAAGAAGCGTTAATAAGAAAATATATGAAGGCTTATCGTATTTTTGACTTTGAAGATCCAAGATTTGGTTGGTTTAAAACTACCGCAAAAGAACGCATAGCAATACGAGATAAACTTTTACATCAAGGGATAGTCATCCCAGTCGACATAAAAAATGTAAAAAGACAATATTACATTTTAACTGAAGATGTAGAAAAGTTGGAAACATCAGATGAGTATACTGATTGTTCTACCGTTAAATTTCTTCCCCCCTTGGATAATCTGTTATGGAGAAGGTCTAGAATAGAGGATTTATTCAACTTCAGCTACAAATGGGAAATTTATTTTCCCGAATCGAAAAGAGAATTTGGATATTACGCAATGCCAATACTCTATGGTGATAAGTTAATTGGTAGAATCGACCCTAAATATTTGCGCAAGAGCAATATATTACAAATTAAACTGCTTCAGATAGAAAGTCACATAAAAATAGATTCAAAATTACTTAACGAACTAAGAAAAGCCTTAAAACAGTTTGCCGTGTTTCATAAAGCTAAAAATATTGTCATAGAAACTACTTCACCTAAATCACTTATTAAAAAAATAAGCATCTAGAAGAGTAAACGGGTGCTCATAAAGCGGGTACCTCGCATTTTTATTTCTCCTGAATTTTTGATGAAATAAGATCTAACAGCTCCGTTGGCGCATTTAAAAATGTATAGTGGTCACCTCGCAGCTTCTGAAATTGAACTTCTCCATACTCTCTCTAGCCATCCATTGTTTCAAATTTAACTTCTTTATCATTATCCCAGCTAATTACTGTAATAAGTATATTGGCATGTCAAAACAAAACTGTACAAAAAATGAAAGGTGCATTAACTTGTATCATTTGGTGTAAAATGGTTTAACGATCCTTCTATACGAAAATTGTTGAATCAAAAAGTCAAATTCAAGTAATTGTTGGCAAGGAAAAACTCTGCCACTAACGAACTCTGCTTTAATGATTTTAATTGTCGCCTCAGCGACCGCATTGTCGTACGCAGCCCCTTTTTCAAACAATGACAGTTTGATATCAAACGTACCTAAGTCTTGAACAATCACGCTGCTTTTAAACTCACTTCCCCGGTCAGAGTGAAACAATTTAAGGCGACTTAAAATGTATTTTGTTTATTTAGAAAGAATAATCCTCGCAAATTTTTATTTGCAAACTTGACACCGAACCGACAATTTAATTATTTGAACATTTCCGTATATATCAACAACGTGGACCATCTTCTTGACTTCGTTAATATAATGAAAAATTCCCTCCACTTCCTCAAAAAACCATCGACCCACAAAGTAAAAATAACAGGCAACCCATAATCACCGTATGTAACACTTCATTGATCTGCTCCCAGCTTTGTTCATCCAGTCGCGGCTTTTTTCACTCGTTCGTAATCAACACTCAAATCGGCAGCATTACTGCTGTCCATTTTTTGTCCATAGTCTCCATCCCAAACTTATGTTTTTATATTGCCTACGAAAGTTCTTCTGTGTATGCAAACGGAAAAATTTTGAGAAGGATAATTTGGATTAGATGTAGAAAAAGAAAAAAAGACTCGTGACAAAGTTGAATATTTTTCATCGTAGAGAATATATACAGGAAGTACGCACTTTTTAATGAAGGGAGGAATCTGATGAATAAATTTCTAGATGACAATTTACATGAAACGAGAAATAACCTAGTAAAGGAGATTACTTTACTAAGCGATGCTCAATTTAACAGTAAGCCCAGTATGAATAAATGGAGTATAGCACAAGTTTGCCATCACTTGGTTTTAGTGGAAGAGGCATCCATAAAGGCTATTGCATGGGGGTTAAAAGAGACTGATTGCGCCCCAAAAGAGCGTAAAAATGTTAGCACTATATTATTGAATAGAACAAAAAAGATTAAAGCTCCAAAAATCGTTGAACCAGATGTAAAACCATTTAAAGTTCAGCAAATAATTGACTTGTTGACCCATTCCAGAAAAAAGTTGATGACTTTTCTTAATACTTTAGAAGATAAATCTATGCTGGCGAAAAAATCAGTGATGCATCCAGCTTTGGGTGAATTACCCCTTGATCAATGGATTGAACAAATATATTTGCATGAACAGCGACACATAGAACAAATAAACGAGTTAAAATTACTATTAGGGGCGACACCCTAAACCTTGCTTAAGTAAAGCCCGGCCAGCGCCGGGCTCTTTTTGTTCGCCTATGCTGGGAAAAAGAGTAACACTTATGCGTCACTTTTGCTCTCAATTATATTTTTTGTCAGCTGTATAAACCGGATGCCGACATCCCTAGCATGGCTCGACTAAGATACCTTGCTTTAAGTCAATTCGGCTACGTACACAATATCTACTAGAATACCCGGAACCAATGATATAAAAGGTAAAAAATCTTGCAATTGTATAAATAGAATCCGTAGATTTCACAAAAAACCTCTCAAAATTCATGTGAATTCCTGCATATTCAGATCAACAGGCATACCCTTTGCCGTATAAACCATACTCATATCATTATTTCTTAAAAGAAAAATTTTTTGCTCTGTATCTGAAAAGATTTTATTCTCTTCGTGTTCTTCTACTATCCGAAATATTTGTATCCCATCAGGTACATAAAATGCCGCAAATAGTGTTTAAAAGTCCCCCCTCTCTCCTCATCCCCATAATACGTCAAGGAGGGAGTTTTTCCTGCATTAAAAAAAGCACCCGCTAAGGTGCCTTATAATACTTCACGAATATGTTAAAAAAACTTGTTATTACTCTATATCTCAAGATAAATTGCCGCGATAATATTCCTGTATTTAAAACTTAAACGACGTATGCCCTACCTCTCATACATCCTTACGACTCCGTAGTCGATCCAGTGTGATTAAGTTCTTAATTATTTTAATCAAGAACGCCACATCATTTATTTCACCTTTGATATTTCAAGTTCATTCGAAAAAGCATTCCTTCTATTGTACCATGTATATAAAATAAAAGAAACCCCCATTTAGCTTCATACTTCTATTCCCGCTTTTCAACATCCCATCCGGCTTTCCCTTTGAATAGTCCGGCTCAATTGGTGAAATGGTAGGCCTTACCCGAAAAGATTTCAATTTTGAGAAAAACGAAATCAAAATAAAAGCTATACAAAAGAGAGCATCATCACCACTTTCGAGAGATGTTTGTGTCAAAAAGCTTTTCGTTTTTCAGCGTATTCCCCATAAAAAATAAAAACACCCCAAAACGTTGATATAGAAACGCTTCAGAGTATTTCCCATGGTATCAATCTTAACCCAAATATAAAGACGTCCCAGGAGAGATTCGAACTCCCGACCCACAGCTTAGAAGGCTGTTGCTCTATCCAGCTGAGCTACTGGGACATATTATTTTGAAAGACATTATTAATTATATGGTTGGCGCTTCATAAAGTCAACCTTTTTTTAAAAAATAAACTCTTATTATCAAATTGTCAGGCCGTCATTCCTCCTCAAAAGCAGCTTTTTATCCCGTATCATCCGCCCGCACTCCAACTTGTCGGCATTTGAAGACGCTTTGTAGGGGAGCAATTGTCTGTAAAATCCTGATCAATCCAAACGGGTCCGGGTTCACAGACTAAAACAACACCGCGTGTGGAAACGCCAAATGTTTATGCTTTTTTACTTTTCAACAGCAAAGCCAGTGGCAATGAAATGAGAACTGGAATGAAGTAAAGCAAAAATACATCACCCGCCGCCCATACAGATGCTGCATCTTGCATCCGCATGACTCCTGTAGCGCATAAACTGCAGACGCTAAGTGATTACCCGGAGAACAGGGTAATCGATAAAGAAGGATGCATTAGCCGGCCGCGTCCATTATGTGCTGAGGCGTAGCCTGCGATATTTAACGGGACAGCAGATATCCCGACATTCACAATTGGCATGTTGCAAAAGCACGATACCGGACTGATGAAAAAATAATCATATAAAGCTGTCGCTAAATTGTGAGGCTATTCATTATATATGTATCGCTTCCCATAATGGCCAAACCCGCCAATATGAGTGGCAATGTCCCTGTCTTATTATATAACTTTCCGGTGACAGGAGTAAACAGTGTCATCACAAATGCTCTAGCATCATGCAATCCAGTTTGCAATCCCCCTCACAAGACTGCATTAAAAAAGCGCCTGAATAGAGGGCAATCGACAATACGACGTTCAAAGTAATGCTGTACGTAAATCTTTGATGGGCAAGCACACTAAAGTTCAACAGCGGAAATTCAAGTCCCAACTCTCTTTTTACACATAAGACCAACAGGATCACCTCTGCTAAAACCATGGAGATTGTCCGTTTGTCTAGCCAGCCCCACGACCCTGCTTCCGCAAAAGCGGCCAGCAAGAACAAACTGCCGCCAAAAGAAAAGACGAGTCCCCAAAGATTAAAGCGGGTTTTTTTATTCCTGTTTTAGGCAAGTACTTCAGAGTGATCACTATCGCGCCCACTGCGATTGGCGTGTTAAAACAAAATAATGCCTGCCAATCAAACATAATCAATCAAATCAATCAAAAACCCGGCAAGCACCGGGCCAACCGCGGGTACAAGCGCTAAAGACATGTTCCAGAGGCTCATCCCAAATGCCTGCCACCGTTTGTCGACCCTCTGATAAGCGTTATCGTAGTCGGCATTAAAATGCCGCTGAAAGCATCTTGAAGCATACGGGAATCATTAGTATTCCAATAGACCAAGAGACTTTCATCGGCGAGCATATAAAAAAGTCCAATAATGCCCTCATATAAACTTTTTTAAAACCAAAACGGGCACAAACAGCCTTCAAAAGGTACAGCGACTCCAGCAACCAGCATTGCGCTAACGCCAACTTTGCGGCAAACTCTCTCATAAACGATGAATAGCAAATATTAATTGCTGACATGCACTGCTGAAAAGTTCCGGAAAAAAATGGCGGAAATAATGGACCAACATGCCTTTTCATTTGCCGCTTTCTTGTCCAGCCACAATGCCGCTTTCAAATGCAAACTATAGGCATTTTACCAAATTTATTACTAAATCGTAACTATGTAGACTTGCCTATTACCGGGCTTCTGCCAGTTTTTTTATATACCGCTCCAGCTTCTTCATCGCTTGGGCACGATGACTGATGTTGTTTTTCGTTTCCGGCGTAAGCTCGGCCATGGAACAGTCTTCGGATGGAACGTAAAAAATAGGGTCGTACCCAAAGCCGCCCGTTCCTCTCCGCTCCTGTAAAATGATCCCTTCGCATGTTCCATTTACCGTAATCGTTTTGAGTTCCGGCCCGGCCAATGCCAGCGCACAATAAAAGCGGGAAGTGCGGTCTTTTTCCTTGACCCCATCCAGCTCCTGCAATACTTTATCAATATTGGCATTATCGTCTTTTCCAGGCCCGGCGTACCTGGCCGAATAGACGCCAGGTCTTCCGTCTAGCACATCGACCATTAAGCCTGAATCATCTGCCACAACGTATTGACCTGAAAGTTTGGCTATTGTCTCTGCTTTAAGGATGGCATTTTCCGCAAAAGTTTCCCCTGTCTCCTCGACATCCGGAACATCCGGAAAATCGAGGAGTGTTTTTACCTCAATTCCATAGCGGGAGAACAACTGTTCAAACTCTTTCGCTTTCCCTTTATTTTTCGTAGCCACGATAATGCTTTTCATCGGCACTCACCGCCCTCATCCACTTTTTCGAGTTTGCTCCCGATTTTGAGGGCTATTTCTCCCAATGCCTCTCTTTGCATATCAAACAATTGTTTCATTCCCTTTTCTGCTGCGGCCAGCATGTCATGCAGTTGGAGAGCAGAAAAGGTCGCTTCTTCCCCAGTTCCTTGCAGTTCAACAAATTCTCCTGAACCTGTCATGACAACATTCATATCTACAAGTGCGGCGCTGTCTTCGTGGTAATTCAGATCCAATAAGACGCCTTCCTCTTCTACGATACCGACGCTTGTAGCAGCCAGAAAATCTGTAACAGGAAATCCCGCTATTTCTTTTTCTTCGGCAAGTTTGGCTATTGCCATTGTCATGGCAACGAAGGCGCCAGTTATGGAAGCCGTTCTCGTTCCGCCATCCGCTTGGATAACATCGCAGTCAATCCAGATCGTTCTTTCACCAATGGTATTTAAATCAACAACTGCCCGAAGCGCCCTTCCGATCAACCTCTGAATTTCCATCGTTCTTCCTGAGACTTTTCCTCTAGATGATTCTCTGATATTCCGGGTTTCCGTAGCCCTTGGCAACATGGAGTACTCAGCCGCAATCCAGCCCTTTCCTTCCCCGCGCATAAAAGGCGGCACCCGCTCCTCAATACTTGCCGTACAAATCACTTTCGTTTCGCCGACAGTAATGAGCACTGAGCCCTCAGGGTGCTTTAAAAAGTCGGTTTCAATATGTATCTCTCTTAATTCATCCGCTTTTCTTTCATCAATTCGCAACTGCTTGTCCTCCTTTATCATTCGCTGAACCGCTTCATGAGATCAATTATTATAAAAAACAACAGAGGCTGCACCAATTTTTTGTCAGCCTCTTTCACGTTCCTCTTTAGTATAACAAAAATATTTGAATTAATAACTTCCGGTATTCACTTTTTCCGGACGGGAAACAGGAGCTGTTAACGGTTCACCCTTTTCGTTCACCAATTCCTTCTTGCCTTCCACAGATATGGCGACACTTTTCACATCATTCAATTCTGTTAAAGAAAGAACCAAAGATTGAAGTGTTTCTTCCGAAATCATTTGCTCTTTGGAACTGCCCAGGACCGCTTCATTAAAGTTTAAGGTGACAACCCCTTCTTTTATTTTAGGCTCCTCGAGTAATTGGATGCCGCTGCCCATTCCACTAACTAAAGCGGTCATCATTCCGGGACCTTCTATCAGTTCATTGACGATTGCGGTTACGTCATCCATCTCAGTGTTTGAAACCCGTTTTGTGACAGGGACATAATACGGTTTGTCATTTGACTGGGCTAAATAATAAACAGTCAATGGCCGTGTATTTGTAATATCTGCAACCCCGGTTTTCTCTACATTAATGCCGTCCTGTCTCGATACTCCTTTTTCACTGAGCGGAGTTTTGTCCACCGGCATTTCATTTAGTTTATGGCCATTCATCCTCAGTTCGACACGGTCAATTGTATCGAATTGTGTCAATGTCCAAGTAATCGCCTGTAAAATTTTCTTTTCATCTTTTGCTTCATAATTGGCAAATTCCTCTGAAAAATCAACAATGGCCGTTCCGTCTTGTATATCTACATCCACTGCTGTATCTGCGGGAAGCACAGTTCTAAAACCGTTTGGCAAAATGTCGGTGACCGGTCCGTCCGCAACAAGGTATTCCAAGGCCTGCTTGGCTGCACTATCGGAGGCAGGAAGAGGAAGTGATTGGGAAACGACTAATCCGTTTCGGTCAATCAAGTATAAATCTCTCATGACTGTACTTTCTTTCTCTTCCTCGCCTGTAGTTTCTTGTTCCTCTCCTTCTTTTTTCGGAGATGTTTCGATTTCCTCCCCTTCTTTTTTCGGAGATGTTTCGATTTCTTCTCCTTCTTTTTTCGGAGATGTTTCGATTTCTTCTCCTTCTTTTAAGTAGGAGACTTCCTTGGGAGGATCCAACTTTTCTTTTCCTTTGTTCAACAGACCACAGCCAGATATGAACCCGCTTGCTGCCAAAATAACGATCAAGGCGGCCAATTGCGCTCGTTTAAACATACCTACCCCTCCTAATTATCCGGTTTGTACTTTTATGTATACGAGCTGTTTTGTCCAATTAGACCGCTTGGGCACATGTTTTCGGAAACAATTTAAGAAAAGCGCAAGCCCCCGTTTAGCAACGTACAAACGGGAGCACTCCAAAAGAGAAAGTGAAACTTCGATCAACGGAGCTTTCAGTCCGCGTTTCAAAAGCAGAACAAAGGCTAAAGCGGAAGTACATGCTCAGGCAGCGATAACCTCGAAGCTCCCGCCTTTCTTCGTGCGATGACGATGTTCCCTGAAGACTTCCTTGTCACTTGCACTCGTACATCTTGGACGTCGCAACGCCCTTGTGATCGACATCCTTGAAAAACATGAGATGTGTCGGGCTCCCAAGCTTTTACTTGTCCTGTCGCCCCAAACCAATCGAGTGGTTGATCCAATGCCATTTTCCTTTTTACATGAATTCTTAAAGTAGGTGGGCTTACTTCCAGCTAATGAAGAATAAAGTGAAGAAAAGGGCCCAGAAGATTGCTTCAAAATCATATTTATTTTCTTCTTTCATAAGCCTTGTAAAGCTTTGCATCGAGCAGAACAAAACTTTTTCGTATAAGCGATGGCGCAGATTGCTAAACCCCATGTTCTTTAAATTGAGCTTCGTAAAGCTTTGAGCGGAACAAGACTTTTTCGTATTAGTTCAGTTTGTTGACTGATCGTTGTGCTCTGAATTCACTTTTTTGAAAAAACAACTGGAGCTTTTTCGAGAGGAGGAAGTTTGCTTGTTGTTGGGGGGCTGACACTGGACAACGCCCGTTTACTTCGCAAGAAGAATATATACAAAAACTTTACTGCTTAACTTGAAAAAAACATATCCCGCACTGGGATATGTTTTGCAGTTTATATTTTCATAACGCCCTTTTCAATGCTTGCCGTTTGAATGGATAGATCGCTGATTCCCAGCCAGTCGGATGCGATTTTTCCAAACAGCTCTTTAGATCCGGTTGTAAAAAAGCGATGTTCCGGAGGAGCGGATTCGATATTTAATGTTTTTTTATAATGGAGAATGGCGCTTACTTCGCTGGCCGTCTCCTCTCCCGAGCTGATGACTTGGACTTGGGGTCCCATTTCTTTTTCAATGAGAGGTCCCAATAACGGGTAATGGGTGCAGCCAAGAATCAGTGTGTCTATATCCGTTTTCTTCATCGGTGTCAATGTTTCTTTGACAATTTTTTTGGCGATATCGCTGTTATATTGAAAACTCTCTACAATGGGAACAAACTTGGGACAAACAAGCTGAGTCACTTTCGATTCCATATTAATGGCGATGAGTTCGCGCACATAGGCTTCGCTCTTGATTGTCCCTTCCGTTCCAAGAACGCCGATTCGATTATTCTTTGTTACTTTTAAGGCCGCTCTTGCCCCGGGAGAAATGACACCGATTACCGGTATGGGAAGTTCGGACTGTATTTCATCCAGCACGACAGCAGTAGCCGTATTACATGCAATGACGAGCATTTTAATATTCCATTCCATTAAAAAAGAAGTCATTTCCCATGTGAATCCCTTTACTTCCTCTTGCGGTCTCGGGCCATATGGGCAGCGGGCCGTATCACCAACATAGTAGATGTGTTCATTTGGAAGTTGCCGCATAATTTCTTTTGCTACAGTTAATCCTCCAATGCCTGAATCAATAACTCCTATTGCCTGTTTCAATAAAAACGCCTCATTCTTTTTTCATTTCGCGATGCAGCTTCTTCAAATTGTCCTTTAAATGCATTACTTCCTGCTCTGAAAAATCCTGAAGAACATCGTGCAAATACTGTTGTCTTTTCTTGATGACTTCGCCGATGATTTTTTCGCCTTTTTCTAATAAATGTATGCGAACGACCCGCCGATCTTTCGGTTCTTTTACCCGTTCAACGAGCATTTTTTTCTCCATTCTGTCTATGAGATCGGTTGTTGTGCTGCAAGCAAGGAACATCTTGCCCGAAAGATCGCCAATCGTCATGTCCCCTTCTTCAAACAGCCATTGCAGGGCTATAAATTGCGGAGGTGTAATTGAATAGTCGGTTAGCAATTCTCGTCCCTTCTGTTTGACAATCGTCGATATGTACCTTAGATCCTTTTCAAGCGCGGCAATGATTTGATCATTATGTTTCAGGATCATGTTTCCATCCATTCATGAGGCTCCTCCCACATCCTTTTATATGCATTGTCGCTTTTTTTAAACAAAAAAACAAGGGGAAACACAGTGATTTCCCCTTGGTTTATAACAATTTCATTGATTCTTCAATAAATGCCGGAAGGTCTTCCGGGGTTCTGCTTGTGACAAGCTGATTAGAGCAAACGACCACTTTTTCATCGTGGTAATCGGCCCCTGCATATTCCATATCGACTTTGATGGATTTGTACCCGGTGGCTTTTCTTCCTTCTAGAGCTTTTGCCGTAATCAGCAGTTGTGGACCGTGGCAAATGGCGAACACGGGTTTTTTTGCATCCATGAATGCTTTCGCAAATTCGACAAAGCGGTCATCGGCACGGAGCTGGTCCGGTGAAAAACCTCCTGGAATAAACAAGGCATCAAACTCATCTGCTGAAACCTCGTCAATCCCCTTATCAATGGAAACACTGTCCTGTTCCTGTTTACCCTTGACAACTTTTCCCGCTTCTTTTTCAATCGTGACAACCGTATGGCCGGCTTCACGAAAAGCCTTTGCAGGCTCTGTAAACTCCGAGTCTTCAAACAGGTTTGTTATGACGGTTGCAATTTTGCTCAATTGGAACAACTCCTTATATGTGTTTCTATTTTCTTATTTGCCCTTTACGATTCTTCTCAAACCAAAAGTGACATATTTTTGGATAAGTTATCACAGAACAGCCTTTTAATTCACAACCTAAATTTGTTCATGGTAAGATGAAGTGAATCTACAACAAAGAAACATGTGATTTTCAACTGACTGTGGACTGGAGTGACTTCTTTTGGAAACGAAAAGAGCATTGCCGATTTTATTTGCGGTTATGTTTTTTGTTATGGTGGGATTTGGGATCATTATTCCCGTTCTTCCGTTTTATGCTGAACATATGGGGGCTTCCCCGGCTGAATTAGGGCTTTTGATGGCTGTCTATTCTCTAATGCAGCTCTTATTTTCTCCCATGTGGGGAAGGATATCCGACCGGATCGGCCGTAAGCCCGTCATGATGATCGGCATATTCGGTTTGGCGCTATCCTTCTTCATGATGGCCCTGTCTTCGCAGCTTTGGATGCTGTTCGCAGCAAGGATCATCGGGGGATTTCTCTCTTCGGCCAATATGCCAACGGTTATGGCTTATGTGGCAGATATTACGACTGACGAGGACCGTGGAAAAGGGATGGGCATCATAGGCGCGTCCATTGGTCTCGGCTTTATTTTTGGCCCGGCGATCGGCGGAATTTTTTCAAAAACAAGTTTGAGCATGCCTTTTTATGTAGCGGGTATTTCATCGCTCTTTACGTTTGTTCTAGTGATGTTTATTCTAAAAGAATCATTACCTAAAGAGGTACGGGGTGAACAGGCTCAAAAAAAGGTGTCCATTTTCCGGGCATTACAAGGACCTGTTTCTGTATTATATATCATGCAATTTTTCACTTCGGTTTCATTGGCAGGGCTTGAAGCGACATTTGCCTATTTTGCCGCAAAAACAGCCGGATTGGGAACCGTTGAACTTGGATATCTGTTCATGATCATGGGATTGGCGGGAGCGATAGTTCAAGGCGGCCTTGTTGGGAGACTTACAAAAAAATACGGAGAAGGCGCCGTCATTCAAGGCGGAATTATTGTTTCTACCATCGGTTTTGCTCTAATATTGCTTGTGGACAGCTTTACTACAGCAGCCATCTATTTGACTATTTTCGGTATTGGAAACGGCGTGATCAGGCCAAGTGTTTCCGCTCTTCTGACGAAAAAATCAATGACCGGCCATGGAAGCACAACCGGGTTGCTCTCCTCCTTTGATTCGCTCGGCAGAATTATCGGACCGCCGCTTGGCGGCTGGCTATTCTCTATCACAATTGGCCTTCCGTATATTTCAGGAATGATTATTTCAGTGCTGGCGTTTATTTTGTATCAATTGTATAAAGGAAAAGCAAGACATTATAAGTCGATGTCATCTTAAAAAAACAAAACCGGCCTCCTGATGGAAAGCCGGTTTTGTTATATGATTCTGTACCATAACTATAAGCAAAGGGGAAAAATCCGCTAATGGTACAAGCCAAAATAAAAGCATCACCCAAAGAGCAATAGTTGACAGTATCCATCAATAAGGCATAGCCGTAAATGTTTTCCGGTACATCCAAAATTCCCCTGCAATATGACCATGTTGGCTGAACCTCCCGTCCAGTTGGCAATGAGTGCCGAACGTCTCGGGAGCATAAGACCCGCTCAAAAGCGCTTAAATAATGGTAAATCCGCCTATGAATCGGTAAGAGAGACTGCGGAATTCCAGCGCTTTGCTCTAGGTAGATTTCGAATACGCTTGTGATTACAAGCTCCCGATATCCAACAGAGCCGACACCATGAGTTTTTCTTACTCTCTTTCAACAATTCTGCTTAATATAGAAAGGACAAGTCTCAATTCCTCGATGGTTACTTTCGAGTAATACTTCTTTACAAGCAGTTCATCAATTTTGTTAAGAAGCTCCAAGTAATCCCTTCCCCGGCTGCCAATATATATATAAATTTCCCTGCGGTTGGACGGATTCACTTGGCGCTCGATCATCTTCTTTTCTTCCAACTTCGGAATTACCTGGCTGACGGCACTTTTTGAAATATTTAAATAAGAGGCAATGTCATTCGATGTCACGGGCGCATTACGTATGATATATAACATCATCATTTCCTGCTGCGGAGTCAAACCGAAACTTTCCAATTGATCAGCCTCTTTTATTTCATGTGAAACCAGCAGCTTGAATAGATCAAATTTCTCGTTAATTTGTTCGATCACTTTCAAATATTCTTCCATAAACTCACTTCCCTGTTTGCTTTCTTTAACAGATACGAGGGAGATACAACCATTTAGTTTAACAAACTTAACTATATGTTTATTATTTTAATCTGTCAATCATTTTTAATATTGGTTTTAAAATAGTAAAACTGATCTTCTTTTTTCTCTTTCCTAAGCAAGGGATCAGGCTCTTCATCTTTCACATAGTGATCAAAGAAAGCCAAAGTGTACCGGTTCATTACTTGATGGAATTGATCTATGTCAACATTCCATGACAATAAAGGAGAGAGAAAGGGGAAATCTGTAAAAGTATAGTGATCTCCTGCTATAAAAGTAAGCATATAAGTATCTCCTTTAATTCCCTCTTTATAGTGAAAATCGGCAAGCTCGGAAATTTTATCGTGATACTTTTGAAATTCCTCCTGGGTGATATTCGTATACTGAATTTCTTCTTCTGATAAATAGAGATAATCTTCATCTAAAATAAACATAAAAGGTTGTTCAAACCCTGAGCTGGCTACCGGTTCATGCAAAGGTCCATCTATGTTGATTCCTGCAGAAATCCTGCTATCATCCAGCAAAGCTTGTGCAGCTGTTGAACCCCCATATGAATGGCCGAATATACCGATTCTGTCTATGTCAATCTTTCCAGTAAACAAACCTTGAGGATCCTTATCATTGATACTTGTTAATTGATCTAGTACATAGCTTATATCTTCTGATCGTGCTTTAACATCTCTCTCATCTTCAATATTAAATGAATAAGAATATGCGTCTGTTTGATTCATCATCTCCCGTCCATCCGGGAACTTCGTATAAGCTGCATCATTCGTATGATCAACGCTGACAACAACATACCCATGACTGGCCAATTCCTCCATTTGGGAAAAACTTTGCATTCTGGTACTGCCAAACCCATGGGAAAATAAAAGAACCGGATATTTCTTTTCTTGATTGGATACAGCTATATCTTTTATGCTGTTAGTTTGTGCATACTTCAAATACTCGAAGAAATAGCGCGGAACAGAAAAAATGAATTCCATCGTTCCTGACCATTCTTCATAAGGAAAGGATTCATATTGAATGTCCTTCGCATTATCTTCCACCTCTGCCGGATACCATATTTGTATCATTAATTCCCGATCTTTTTGTTCTGAACTATGTCTGGATTCATCTATCAAATGCCTTGAGTTCATACCTACTTCAAAAGGACCTGTAGGCTTTGGAAGTTGAAATACAGGCATGACAGTAACTAAACCGTAGCTGCTGAACGAATAAATGAGAATAAGCGTAATATATATAAGCTTTTTGAGCTTCTTTTTATGATTGGCGCATTCAAGTGCGGCTTTTTCTGCGTTCCTTTGTATGAATGACTTTAATGTGAACAAAGTTAAAAAAATAAATAATATATAGGTTAATCCCATTTGCCATCGGTAACCCTCAAACCCCAAGTGAATAACAAAAAGGAAAAGTGCGATGACATTGATGCTTATTTTTACCTTTGCATTAAATCTAAACAAAAAAGAAAAAAGCCACAAAGTATGAACTGCTATTAAAATCCCCTCAAACAACCTCAATAATCTCAACTCCTATTTAAATTTAGTTTAGTTAACTAAACTTAACTATATATTATAAGAATATAAATGTCAATTTTTTTAAGAAGAACTCTATAAATAGCGATCAACCCCAGATATTCCCTACCATAACGGAAACAAGCAATCAATCAGCTTCAAGCAGCCATTGTTTTTTAGGAGCAAGAACGTATTTTACTGGGTAATGGAAAACCGGCCTCCTAGTGGAAAGCCGGTTTTGTTATATGCTTCTGTACCATAACTATATGGGGAAAAATCTCGTATGATGGATTAAATACATAGAAGAGAACGACTGAAAGTTTCGTTTGTTCTGGATATTTACCCAGTATTCCATATATGCTATTTTCGTTTGAGGTTTACACAAAGTAAAGAAAGCATACCGCTACAACCAGATTGGGGAAACTAATTAAAGCAAGTCTTGTACTCACTGTGGTTCTTTCGTTTCGTTCTCCTGAAGATTCGCTTGTATAATTGGCTCTCATCCGATCCCCACTCACAAGCGCTCCCGACATCAATGCCGCTAAGCCAAGAAACAATACTCCAATACCCCCGGTAATCAAGACAACCTTCTCCATTCCCCACACTGCGAGACTAAATAACACAGCAACAAAGGATAAAAGAATGCCTATGATTACATATTTCACTGTCTCTCCCCTCCTTATCTCTATATACGCTCGATATGGCAATTAGTTTCAAGTAAACAACCTGTTATTTCAATATTTTAAAAAAACAAAAAAACAAATCCTGTAAAAATGAAATAAACACAAGTTTAAAACCTTGATTTCACGCGGTTTTATTCTCACAATTTTCACGAATATTAATCAGCTTTCTATTTATGTCGGCCCCTATTTGTGTTAAAAAAATCCCTATTATCGCTACGTCAACATATTTCGCTTTCCGCAGGTCTCTTCAGCTTCCTCGGAAAGCAAAGATCGCTTTCCTGCGGGATCTTCAGCTCGAGCTATTGCCGCAGGAGTCTACATATGTTGACTACGCTAAAAGGTTGCGTATTATACCCTTGGACAATTTATCCCGCATGTAAGGTGCCGTAAGACTCCCACTTCAAGACTTGATGAGTTGATACAAAAGGTCTAAGAGGGAGAAAACGGCACCTAAATGCCCGATTCGTTCAACTAACATTCAGTAGGAGATGGAAGAAAACGCCTACTGAATGAAGTTTCACTTATTGTTCGTTTTTTAATCAGCTGATTTTGTTATGTCACGGCCCTGCCAAATTGGAATAAGCCCTTCCATATCCGTGAATGGGTTAGGGTCTATCTAGTCATACTTTTTTAAACGGATCACATTGCCAGGTTGCCCCTTTTTTATCCGACCATATCTAATAAACCGAAAAATAAAATAACCCAAACCACCCCAAAGTAAAGTGATACTAGTCATCATCACAATCAGAGCATCTAGTGACATGGAATCATCCTCACTTTTAGTCCAAAGAATCGTAACGGATATGCGGGATGTATATAATCAGCAAAGCATCAGAAAAAGTCCATCCCATATACCATCCTCTTTCTAAATAGAATCCCATTTAATGCAATAAATTATACAATATGACAACCCCTATTCCGGTCCCCACTGTCAATATTAGGCTTCTTGTCAAGAGCCCCACGGCCAGACATAACGCAGCAGCAAGGAGATGCGAAACCTCCCAGTGCTGTCCATCTTCTAAAGGAAGGAGCTCTTGGGCCAATAAGGCAGATAAGATGGCGGCAGGTATATAGTTTAACATGCGCATGCCCCACTCCGGAATATGAAGCTTACTAAAAACGATTAAGGGAAAAGCCCGGGATAAAAGGGTGACGATCGCTCCTCCGATTATGATGAATAACACATCCCACCTTATTTCCACTTTTCTATCACCATCCCGATACAAGCAGCAATGATTGTGCCAATCATAACATCAATTCCGGTTGGAACAACCTGACTGGCCATCACTGTAAAAATAACCGCAGCGGCAATAACGATTAACTCAATCGATATAGTGGGCCGATTTATAACTTGTAGTATAAGCAAGCCAATAAACATGGCGGGCAAGGCGAAATCAAGGCCGAAAGCTTCCGGTTGTTCAATCCATGAGCCAAAATAGCCTCCCGCCAAATTTGCCAATAACCAATTTACATAAGCCGTTACGTTTAGGCCAAGCATCCAGTGATAATTAGCATCATTTCTTTTAGCCAACTGATAGGCTGCTACACCAAATGTTTCATCTGTCAACAAAAATCCATTTATCATATTCTTCTTTGCAGACAAGTGACGGAAATGGGGAGCGAGAGCAGCGCTCAATAAAAAGTATCTCAGATTCACAATAAAAATGGTCAAAATAATAGATAAGACAGGAGCACCTGCAACCCACATTCCCGCAGCAATAAATTGAGCCGAACCCGCATACAAAAGTAATGACATAAGCGCTATTTCCATTAAGCTTAATCCGGCTGTTTTTTCCACTACACCGGCGGCAAAACCAATACTTAAATACCCTAATACAGTCGGTAAACAATCCTTCACACCTTGAAAAAAAGCATGAAGGGAATCGTTTGTCTTAATCAACTTTTCCATCTCTTATATGTCCCTTTCACACATGAACTCAAGAAGAAGTTAGCTCTACTTCCAGTCGTTTGTTGTTTTTTCCTTTGCTGCTAACCTTAACGAGCTTCATTTCACCAATTTCCTTCGTATTTGCCACATGTGTGCCGCCGCAAGCCTGTTCATCAACAGAATCAATCTTTACGATGCGAATTTGCGTAACAGTTGGAGGCAACAAATTCACAACCGTTTTGACCAGACCGGGACGATTCTCGGCTTTTCTTCGTGATAGCCATTCATATTTGATTGGATGAGATTCTTTAATGATGTGATTCGTTTCGCTGACAATTTCCTCATATTGATCATCGCTCAAATCGTGAAGATGATTAAAGTCTATTCTCGCTCTATGAGGATAAATTTTATTACCCGTGCACAATGCTCCGTACTTTTTATAAACAACCGCTCCCAACACATGTAATAAAGAATGATGCCTCATGAGCCCCCACCGTCTTTCCCAATCGACTTTGGCTGTCACCTCTCCCATTTTTAATCGCGCGGCATTTTTGATGAAGTGGATGATTTTCCCACCAGCCCTTTTGACTTGAAACACTTCAAACGAATTGCCCTCTTGAATCAATTGGCCGGTGTCACACTCTTGTCCCCCACCGGTTGGATAAAAGACTGTCTGATCGAGAACGACCTTATCCCCGTCAATCGACAAAACCTGAGCGTCACATGTTTTTTCGTATGAATCGTTCAAGAAAAGCTCTTTTGTCATCTTTTCATCATCTCCATATTAGATGTTATAGAACTAACCACTAAAAAATTTTGAAGAAAATACGGTTCATTTCTATTTGAACCGCTTTCCTTTCACAACATGACTTAAATCAATATTTGTTCTCCAAAGAGCATCCAATTTATCAGGCCCAAACTCTTTCGTAATTTCCTCAATCATGATGTCATGCCTAATATATTCAGTAGCTACAAGCACAAGAGCCGGATCCTGCGTTTTTACAGCCCATGCAAACGAGTTTTCAGTGAAATTGGCAATCAGCACTTCTTCTCCGTCACGGGCTGCAATCGTCAAGTGACCGCCCATACGCTCCTTTACAACCTCAGGCGGCATATAGTTGTGGTGAAATGTTAACCCCAACTGCGTATTCGGGGCCCCAAAAAGGATGGAGAAAATGTGAATATCATCCTCGACCCGCTGATCAATCGCCTCTTTGATTAGGGGAACTTGCTTTTCCCAAACAGACAGCCATAGCTCATTTTTCGCCGAACGTATGATATTCAGCATTTCTTCTATCACATGCTCATGGCTTCGAATATGCCAAATCACATCTGTTTCACGTTCACTTTCGATCGCTGGCAAATGCTGTTCCAATACATCGAAAGTTTCGGCAAACGATTTGCGAAGACGCTCGATTAAATCTTTTGCGGGTATTGGTGAATACTTTACAGGTTCGGAAGGAACAACATAAATCGCCCCTTTATCCAATAATTTTCCTAAAACCTCATAAATCATGGATCTGGGCACACCCGTACGTTTGCTCACTTCATAGCCTGTAACAGGTGAGTTTTTTAATAAGCCGACATAAGCTTTACACTCATATGGCGAAAAACCCAACTTCTGGAGCTCTGTAAAAATGGCTTCCATCAAGCGTTCTCCTTTAGTAGTTATTTATATACCTACTATAAAATGGGCAATCACGTTTGTCAATAACAAAACTCTCCCAATAAATTTGACAGGGTCCGTTCCCCGATGTATTTGCTGCCATAAATGAATACCAGTACTTCTTATACTGTGGGATAAAGTGAAGCTTCATTCAGTAGGCGTTTTCTTCCATCTCCAACTGAGTGTTAGTTGAACAAATCGGGCATTTAGATGCCGTTTTGTCCCACTTAGACCTTTTGTATCAATTCAGGTTTTGAAGTGGGAGTATTACGGCACCTTATATGCGGGATAAAAGCTCATTTCCCAATAAAAGCTATAAAAGAAGAATTTTTTTTAAATGGGCAACGCATACAAAATTCAAAAAGACTTCTATATAAGAAGTCCGCAAATTAAGAGTGGGAAAACGCCCCCCTCATCCGATTAAAACCCCATTTTCACAATGAAATAACCCCAAATAACGATCGACATAATGAGAAATGCAATGGCATAAATCATTGTCGTTTTATACTCTCTTTTTAGTTCGACAATTCCATTTTCCTTCTTTAAAATAGTTGCAATCGTAGAGGTGGAAAGTTTCACCGTTTTCATTTTTTGATAAAATGTGATTTCATGCTCATTAGGCTTCGTCATAAAACCTATTACGAAAAGAGCAATAATAGACAAAATCATCGAGATATAAAAATGGTCAAAGTTTGGTGACAAGTGAATGATTCCACTTTTATTCAATTCTCCTAAAACAATGAAACTAATTACGCCAACTGTCATGCTAGCAATGGCGGCTTTACTATTCATTCTTTTCCATTCAAAGCTGGCAATAATCGTCGGCATCCAAGATACGGCAAAAATGGAACCAGCGTATATGGAGATCCAGAAAATCGTTGATGGTTGCATGATTGCAACGATACAAACGAGAACAGCAATGAAAACTTGTGCGACCCGTCCCAAAATCAGTCCTTTCCTCTCATCCATTTGTATATGCAAAATATTCTCAAATAAATCTTTAGCAAGCGCAAAGCCTGTTAAGACAAACAGTGTCGAAGCCGTTGACATAATCGAAGCCATTAAACCCGCCAATCCTACACCTGCCAATGATGGTGGAGTATAGTCCATTAATCCAACGATAAACATCCGATCAGCCGGATCAATTCCTGGCTGTAGCACTTGCATCGCTGCCGCGGCTAAAAAGATAAAAAGCTGCATGAACGGGGCGCAAAAAATACCAATGACAGCTGTTTTCAAAATAACGAAATCATTTTTTGCCGGAAAAACACGTGACACCAATGCAGGCGTACAACTAAAAAATAGTATCCACATGATGAATTGAGAAATAACCCAACCGATTGGCCTTTCCGCCGCACCTGTCATTCCCCAGTAATTGGGAATGACTTCTCCCAAATTTTTAATTTGATCTAAACCTGCTTGTCCGATGATAAGTGGAGCGATGATCAAAGAAATCGCAAGCATCGTGAAAAACATAAGCGTATCAGTCACCACCACACCAAACATGCCGCCTAACGCACTAAAAACTAAGAGAGCCCCAGTAAATAGTAAAATCAACAGCGGGAATGGAATGTCCAATATTTCAGCTAAAACAACTCCAGCCCCGATTAATTGGACGACTCCGTACCCTAATAATGCAACAATCATAATACATACGGCAATAACGGTTACCCATTTGTTATTAAATCTTTTTTCGAAAAACTCCGGTATTGTTTGACAATTCAATGATTTCATTTTTCTGCCGACATATATGACAGCAATAAGCGTCCCAAGCCAAGCGCCAAACGAGCCAAATGCCGCATGTGGAACGGGCCCTTCATTATAGATCATCCCCCCAATTCCAAGCAATGTGACAGCGCTTAAATAAGTAGCAGCTAAAGTGCCTACGATCAAAACAGTAGAACCTTTTTCTCCCATGACATAAAAGTCATCTTTACTTTTCACATACCTTGTAACGATAACACCGGCAATGATATAAACAATAATGACAGCAAAAAACACAATCTTCTCCATGGCATTAATCCCCTTCTTTACTTCTCATATCGGCTTCTAATTTTTTAATCGTTGGCAAGTATTCTTTTTTTAAAATCCATATGACGACCGCCGAAGAGATGAGAGTTGTAACGATTGCATTTACAAATAAAATGAGTACACCAGTGTTCATTTTACTAACCTCCTATTATACAAGTGAGATAGGCATGTGCTGTGAACAGGTTAACACTGTCCAACAGCGGTTTTACGTAGCAAATAGCGACACCTCTTTTTGATCATTTCACGTCAATCTACTATCAAAACGAGTTCATCCCTATCAAGTGTTTTTATATTTACACCACTCTAGTAAAAATATGTTTTCGTCACGATTTTACACTTTCTAAATTTACCCATTCATTCGGCGCATGAAGATTCCCTCCTGTCAGGCCCGTAACAATCGTTCCGGTAAAAGAACAAAATGAAAACGATTTACTTTTAATGTATTGGCGGGCTTTTCTTAACGCTTTAAACATTTCTTGTTCTGGATCAATGCAAAATCCTTAGCATGTGAATCCATAGAACGTAACATCTGGTGGCGAATCTTTTAACCATTCCGCCAGCTGTAAGAAAACGCTTTCAAATAAAAGTTATAGCGCCCTTCCTGAACAGGCGGTTTCACGCAAAAAAACAGTGAAAACTTTATCTGGAATATTCTCCACCACCTTGTTGACACATAGGCAATGTCCTTTTCCAGAAGTTTTCATTCCAAGTCCAACAGGCAAACGATTTGGTTCATGCTATAATATTAAATATAAGGATACCTCCCATCAATTATGGTTGTGAATTCATTTTATCAGACGGTATCCTTTTTTACTTTCTAAATAAACAAAGAGTCTGAGACCCAACTAAATCAACTGATAAAAAAACGAACAATAAAGTGAAACTTCATTCAGTAGGCGTTTTCTTCCATCTCCTGCGGAATGTTAGTTGAACCAATCGGGCATTTAGGTGCCGTTTTCTCCCGCTTGAACCTTTTGTATTCACCCAAGATTTTGAAGTGGGAGTCTTTTTTACGGCACCTTACATGCGGGATAAATTATCCCAGTGTATGATATGCAGCTTTTAGCGTAGACAAAATAGGTAGAATAGCTCGAGCTGAAGATCCCGCAGGAAAGCGACCTTTGCTGTCCGAGGAAGCTGAAGAGACCTGCGGAAAGCGATGATAGGGGTCTTTTTACACAAATAATCCGAACAATTATAAATGAATTGTTCGGCTTTTGCTATTTTGATGTATCGGCATCAGTCCATCTCGCCGCCCTGCTCCATGCAACATATTCCACAAACATTGGAGTAGAACTTCCCAAGAAACCTTTACAGATAAGAGTGCTACTTATAGATAGGTAAAACGATCAACTATGATGCTCTTCTTTCTCGCGGCCAAATAAAATAAGAGATAGAAATAACAAAATCAATCAGGAGAATGGCTGCCCACACTTTTAATGTACTGAAAAATACGGAAGTGCGTGCTGGATCATCAACTAAGTAAATTAAGGAGATTAAAAAACCTGTTCCAATTACATAAGCGAACAAATGCTGAAAAGAGCCTTTTAAAGAGTGGCGAGCGTAGGCAAAGCCAGTCTTTCTCTCTGGCTTTTCCCCCTGTTTTTTCACGTAATATAAGAACCTTTCATCAGCCCACCTAATCATACTTTTTCCAAATGCAACTGAAACGCCTAAATAAATAGCAGCAATTGCATGAGCTCGTGTGGCCGTACCCCCATTTAATAGATCAAAAGCAGTCACGATTAAGAGAAACAAATCGATGACAGGTGTTAAAGCTAAAAAGAAAAAACCCATTTTTTTACGGTTGAATACATAACGAAACACGAGCCCGAGCAAAATGACAACCCAAAAACTAACTTCGGCTAAAATAATTGCCCAAACAATCACACTCATCCGATCACCCCTAATTAGCACAGTTGTATTATTTAAAATCAGTATACACCAATGTTTTTTTCAATACAATTGTGTTATTTAATTGTCCAACATATCTTTGTATGTTAAAATCCACATATGCCAAAAATTGTGGATCATGAAAAAAGACGTAAACGGATTGCAGAGGCGATGTGGAAAGTTATTTTGAAAAAGGGGATGGAAGGAGCGACAGTACGAAATATTGCCCAAGAGGCGGGACTATCATTAGGTGCGTTGCGCCATTATTTTCCCAATCAAGATGAATTGATTGTGTATGCGATGGATCTCGTACAAGAAAAAGTTACAAAGCGCATTCGGACTAAGTCGGAAGGTGATTTCTCGCCAAAAGAGATGGTGATGAATGTTTTATTAGACATAGTTCCCATCAATGAAGAACAGCTCATAGAAACGGAAGTCTGGTTTGCTTTTATGGCACATGTAAAACATCGGAAAGATGAGCTGCCAATACCTGAAGATGGGGTCTTTACAGTCGTGCAACAAACCATTCATTTCCTTGATACACATGGCTTGTTAAAGCCTGGCTTGGACATTGATATGGAAATTGAAAGGCTATATGCGCTCGTTGATGGGATAGCGATCCACGCTTTGTTAGACCCTAACCGCTTAAGTAAGAAAAGAGTCATTAAAACAATCGAATACCACCTTGATTCCATCTGTGTTGACCCGCTGTAAAATCACACCTTTTAAAATTTTATAATTTTGACATGGCACACCTACAGAGAATATATCGTAATTTGGACAGTCATTACTTAGTAGGATTTGCTCAAAAGTCGCGAGTATTTCGTTAAAGTGGATAGTAGTACCCTCGAGTGGAGAGTATTTCAATAAGGTGAAAAGTATTGACTCACAAATGGTGGGTATTACGAAAATGTGAAGAGTAGTAGCGCGCGAACAGCGAGAATTACGAAAAAGGAGAAAGTACTACCCTCTAGCAGAGGGTGCTTCCATAAATGTGAAGAGATTAATCCACGGATGTGAGTATTACAAAAAATGTGAAAGCCCTCAAACAGCGAGTATTACGAAAAAATACCCTCAAGTGGTGGTATTGGTTACGAGCTGCGAATAATGTTGAAAAAAGCGGATAGTAATTGTTCAGGAATTAAGGAAATCACCGACTCACCTAAAAAAGGCTGTCGAGCAAAAACTCGACAGCCTGGCTGGACTGACTTCCTTACGGAAAGGCGTGATGTTCTGATCACTTCCCGCTTAAAAAGAGCAGCGAATACCTTTTGTAAAAAAATCCATCTTACATACTTTCCGTTATTTTGTCTTCTAGCCCAGTATCCTCCTCAAATTTCCCTTTGTTTCTGCGGAATCTTTCAACCGCTCGATATAGCGCAGGGATTATGACCAATGTGAGCAATGTCGACGTCGTCAAGCCGCCTATAACAGTGATTGCCAATCCTTTTGAAATCAAGGCGGCAGAAACTGACTCCACATCGGCTGATATCGCTAGCGGTATTAACGCGCAAATGGTTGCAACGGCAGTCATGACGATCGGTCTTAAGCGAATTTTTCCTGCTTCCACGATGGCTTCTTCTACTTCCATTCCGCGTTTACGGTTATTTTCAACCCGGTCCAGAAGTACAACCGCATTCGTCACAACGATTCCGATTAGCATTAACAACCCGATTAATGAACTCAAAGACAGCGGTTGGCCGGCGATGAGCAAAAATCCGAATGAGCCGATTGGCACGAACAAAATGGAAGTCAAGATGACCATTGGTGTCAACAAGCCATTAAAGGTCATACATAAGATTAAAAATACCAGGACGATCGCAGTGACCATCGATACACCCATATCGGTATATTGCTTCGTGATTTCTTCATTAGCCCCGCCTGTTTTTAAGCTTACTCCTTCAGGCAGTTTCAATGCATCGACATCTTTTTGTACTTTGTTTGACTCCGCTAAAATGCTATTCCCTTTTATTTCCGCGGTTACTTTTGCCAACGTTTTGCCGTTCTCCCGGTTAATCTCAACAGGTGTCTTCATTTCAACGACTTCTGCCACGTCTTTCAGCGGCTTTACACCACTTGGAGTTGGAACTTGTAAATCTTCCAATCCCGATTTGCTCGTTATTTTTTTATTGTAATTGATCGTAATATTGATTTTCTCATCTTTTATTTTGTAATCCATTAATTCAACAGCATTTAACTGTTCATTGATCAATCCCATTAATTGGTTGGAATCAATGTTTAACTCTGTTCCCTGCTCATTTAAAGAGATTGACCATTTTTCCCGAGCTTCATTCATTTCATTTTTTACATTTTTTAATTGATCGTTTTGTTGCAATAAGTTTTCCACTTGTTTTGAAGCCTTCTCCAACGTTTGGAGATCATCACCATATAATTCAATGGCCACAATATTCCCCGAAGGCCCTTGTGCTTGTGATAACTCTTCAACCTTTATGTCTGCCTCTGGAACATCCTCTTTGACAAGCTTGGATAGATCCTTTTTTAATGAATTGATTTCTTCGTCGGCTGTATAGCCTTTTTTCAATTTCACGATAAAGCCGGCTTCATTGTCTTTTTGCTGGAATGAGATCGGATCAGCCGGTTTACCAACTTCAGCACTGCTATAATCAATTTCCTTCTTTTCACCTAAATAGTTTTCCACTTTTTTGGCGATTTTGTCTGTTTCTTCCAGCTCTGTCCCTGCGGGCAGCGTCATACTAATGTTTAATGATGTGCTACTTCCCGCGGGAATGAGCGAAAATCCCATGAGTGGCACTAATGACACTGAACCGACAAGCAATAGGATCGAAAGAATGATCACCACGCCTTTTCTTCTGATCGCAAGACGAAGAAGTTTTTCATATCCTAACACCATTCTGCCTTCTTTTTCTTTCGACTTCACTTTTTTGAAAAAGGCGTTCCCTAACACGGGTATAAGCATAATCGCCACAAATAGTGAAGTTAAGATGGAAATCGCAACGGCTAGAGCAAACGGACGGAACTGCTCCCCAATCATCCCATCTACAAAGGCAACCGGTAAAAAGACAATACAAGTGATAAAAGTGGATGAGGCAACGGCAGTCATGACTTCTTTCGTTGCTTTGAAGGCAATCTCTTTCCTGCTCATTGTGCTGCCTTTTTCCTGCAGCCAACGGTACATATTTTCTATGACGACAATACTATCATCGACAATTCGTCCGATTGCGACTGCAAGCCCCCCCAAGGTCATAACATTCAACGTATAGCCAATATAATCCAGTGCCATGATCGTAACAAGAATGGATACTGGTAAGGAAATGATTGAAATAATCGTCGCGCGGAAGCTTCGTAAAAATAAGGCGATGACGATGATCGTAAATAATGCTCCAAACAGTCCTTCTTTTACCAATTTGGAGATGGACGTATCAATTTCCTTGCCATAATTCAGAATAGGATACTTTTCGTACTTCGCTTCTTTCTGATATTCATCAAAAATACTTTCAACTTTGTCTGTTACAGCAACCGTGTTGGCGTCTTTCTCTTTTGTAATACTGAAAACAAATGCCGGCTCTCCGTTGTAACGAGAAATTTCTTGCTCTTTTTCCGTTTGTTTAATAGTGGCAATATCAGATAATTTTACACTTGCTGCCGCATCTGGTTGTTGGCTGGTAATGATCAGTTTGTTCAAATCTTCAACGGATTGAATGGTACCTTTTATATCAACGGGTATTGTTTTCCCATCATTTTCAACCGTTCCAACTGTCACATCGGCATTTTTACTTTGCAGCGCCTCCTGGACAGCTTGTAAGCTGATTCCTTTTTCCAACGCTTTGTCCTGCTGTAATTCTATTTGCCAACTATTTTCTCTGAGTCCGGTAACCTCTACACCTGCTACCCCTTTCACTTTTTTGAGCTCGGGCATAATGGTGTCAGTTATTTTTTTCTGAAGTTTATCGCGGTCTTCTCCTGTTATTGCAACTTGATAAACACTATTTAACAAGTGATCTATCGTTAAAACTTGTCTATCGGCATTTTCAGGCAATGAAACACTGTTCACAATCGCTTCGAGTTTACTGTTTACCCTGTCAAGATCAGTCCCGAAGGGATATTGAACTTCAAGCGTGACCATATTACTTGTAGTTGAAGCAATGACATTTTCCGCTTCATTTGCCGCCAATATTTTTTCTTCCAGTGGCACAGTAATATTTTTCTGGGTTTCTTCAGCAGACTGTCCGGGAACTGCTATTTGAATAAATAAAGTGGGAAAGGAGAGATCTGGCATGATCGCCTTTTGAATTTTCGTTGTTGAAAATAATCCTCCTCCCAAAACGAGGATACAAAGAAAAAATACAGCTATCCCATTTTTTAGACTCCATTGTGTGATTCTCGACACTTTTCTACCCCCTATAATGACTTCAAACAAACGATAACAATGCAATATGAACTGTATATGAACAAAAGTGGCCGCAAAATGAAATTTGCGGCCACATCTGCATTTTATCTTTTCGGTTTGTTTTTTAAGGGGAGTGTAATGATGAATTTGGTTCCTTCTCCAAGCTTGCTTCTTACGTAAATATTACCATGATGTAATTCCAAGATTTTTTTTACAATGGCAAGCCCGATCCCGCTGCCATTTTTCTTTGACCGGGACTGTTCTGCTTTGTAAAATCGCTCAAAAATATTTCTCAAATGTTCCTCGGCTATACCGATTCCGGTGTCTTCAATTTCAACGATGGCCATACGAGTCTTTTTCGTTAATCGAATCCCGATGGTACCTCCGTCCTTATTATATTTAATGCTGTTATATATGATATTTTGCCAAACTTGGTGCAGTAAATCCTTGTCTGCTACAATATACGTTTTTGGCAAATCTACAGTAAATTGTATGTCTTTTTTCGACCACTCCGGTTGTAACTTTAAAATAATCGCTCTGATTTGTTCATCAACGGAAAAAACTTTCGGTTCAAATGTGTGTTGGTCCGATTCCAAAGATGCCAGTTGAAGCAAGTGGCCACTTAAGCGGGAGAGCCGTTCACTTTCCGATTCGATAATCTGTAGAAATTCCAGACGCTCCGCACTAGGCAAGTCTTTCTCCCGCAACGCTCTGGAGAATCCGCGAATCGAAGTAAGGGGAGATTGAATTTCATGGGAAACATCTGAAATAAAGTTTCTCCGCATTTGTTCGAGTTTCTTTAAATCTTCCGCCATGATGTCAAAATTTCTTGCCAACACACCGATTTCATCTTTTCGTTTCCAATTGAGATGAATGTCAAAATTCCCCTTGGACAATTCTTGCGTTACTTGAGTCATTTTTGTTAATGGCTTGACGATAAAGCGGGAGACAATCAAAATTAAAATACTGCCAGAAATCAATATGCTTAAAAAGCCCAAAATAATTACTTGATAAGCATCCTTGTTGAGATCGCTATCACTGACATAAACAAATAATGCATATTGTTTGTCATCTTTTTGAAATGGAAGGCCGACGATTGGATTATTCGGGTCACTCCCTTCTTCCCGATAGACACCTCCTTTTAAAACTTGTTGAATCCTCTCTTCTGAAATTGATCTTTTGACTGTTCCAAAAACCTCCGGCGCTCCTTCCGAATCATATATAGTGAAATCGATAAGCATAGGCTTCAACAATTCATTTGCCACATTCTTCAATTCTGACATATCATCAAATTCTCTAAATAACGTAATAATGCCTTTTCCTTGTTTAATAAACATCTCTTCTTGCTCACTCCCAAGGATTTCCCGATATAATAGAGTAAGCGTGAAAAAGCCGATGACAAGACTAATCATAACTGTAATGATATAGACGATTACAATCCGGGTATATAATGTCTTCATTTTTTCACTTCCAATTGATAGCCTAAACCGCGGACTGTCAAGATTTGGAACTGGTTCGTCCATTTTTCAAACCGTTGACGGATACGTTTGATATGAACATCCACCGTCCTTTCATCGCCTTCGTAGTCAATTCCCCAAATTTGTTCGATTAACTGGCTTCTCGTAAAGATGTTTCCTGGATAACTGGCCAATTTAAAAAAGAGCTGAAACTCTTTAGGCGGCAACATAATGATTTGACCATCTATTTCCACCGTTTGTTTTTGTTCATCCAATTTCAAATGGCCGATCGTAATGATCGAAGAATAGGCTATCCGGTAGCGGCGCAGTAGCGCTTTTACGCGTAATACTAGTTCAACAGGGTCAAACGGCTTCACGATATAATCATCCGTTCCACTTTGAAAACCATTCACCTTATCGTTAGACTCCCCTTTCGCAGTGACCATTAATATCGGCACAGTCGAAAATCGGCGGATTTCCTGACATACGTCAAAACCATCCACCTTTGGCATCATAATATCAAGAATCACTAAATCAATTTGATTGTTCTCTATGACATCCAAAGCTTCTTCACCGTCAAAGGCTTGTAAAATCTGAAATCCTTCGGGCTCAAGGTAGACTTTCATGAGCCGCTGAATATGAGGGTCATCTTCTGCTACTAATATCCGAATCACTTTCCATCATCCTTAAATTGGTATTCTCGTTTTCTGATTCCACCCACATATTATACTATTTTTATAGCAGATACTTATACACAAATGGGATTGTTTTTTCTGGTATAACAGTCATGTTCTAATCGCATAAACCGTAAATGCGGCGTCATCAATCACAATGAAGGATGCGAGAAGAGGCCTTAATGGTTAATGTCTAAGCATATTCCAACATACAATAGTGGTCTTACCATTTTATACATGACCATCGCTTTGAAAAATCAAAG
Source organism: Siminovitchia sp. FSL W7-1587 (assembly GCF_037963795.1). Taxonomy (NCBI): domain Bacteria; kingdom Bacillati; phylum Bacillota; class Bacilli; order Caryophanales; family Bacillaceae; genus Siminovitchia; species Siminovitchia sp. FSL W7-1587. Next base: position 3,822,610 of record NZ_CP150169.1, on the reverse strand, counting down.
TTTTTGCATAAAGAGATGTGTTATGTGTAATCAATCGACAGTGACTTGCATTTTTGTAACAATCCTTTACAAACAGATATATAATGGACTGCATAATAGCTGTAATGAAGGGTAATATATAAATTTAGAAGGAGGTAAAAAATTGCAACACTCTCAGAATGCTCGTGAAAGCGGCAATCAGAAAAGCAGAGATGGTCAAGTCCAGCATCAACATAGCCCTAGCAATAAAAAAGCTTTGGGATGGACGTTTTGGATCATTACTACCTATATGATTATCGAGGTAATAGGTGGAATTTATACAAACAGTCTTGCTTTGTTATCGGATGCGGGGCATATGCTCAGCGATGCAGTGGCACTTGGTTTAAGTTATCTTGCTATAAAGTTTGGAGAGAAGCAAGCTACTTTGACGAAAACATTTGGGTACAAGAGATTTGAGATTTTGGCGGCATTCTTAAATGGTCTTACATTAGTTGTCATCTCTATTTACATATTTTATGAGGCTTTTCAGCGGTTTTCGAATCCTCCTGAAGTGATGAGCTCAGGAATGCTCATGATCGCAACGATCGGATTAATTGTAAACATCATAGCTGCCCTCATTCTTATGAAGAGTGACAGAAAAGAGAACTTAAATGTTCGGAGTGCTTTTCTGCATGTCTTGGGTGATTTGTTGGGTTCAGTAGGCGCAATTGTCGCGGCGCTGCTCATGATATTTTTTGGATGGGGCCTTGCCGATCCGATTGCAAGCCTCCTGGTGGCCATCTTGATTATTATTAGTGGATGGCGTGTTACAAAAGATTCTTATCATATTTTAATGGAAGGGACCCCAACTAATATAGATGTTCTTGAACTTAAAAAGGCATTGCTCGAAGTAAATCAAGTGGAAGAAGTACATGATTTGCATGTGTGGTCGATTACATCTGGTTATCCGGCATTAAGCTGCCACTTAATTGTGGAATCACAAGCCGATCACGATCAAGTTTTAATGGAGGCGAAGCGGATTCTCCAACATGACTTTCATATCAAACATTCAACCATCCAGGTAAATAAAAAAGGCTCCCGTTCCATGGAAGATTACCACTATCATTAATAAAATTCTATAAAGAGCCTTTTCTATGCATTTGTTAAAAGGCTCTTTATGATGGACTGGGCGCAATTTCTAGAGCGATTCGTTCGACAGATGTTACCTTGGATTAGTATGCCACTAGTATCTAGGTTCCTCATTTTTAGAACGATTCGTTCACCAGATGTTACGCCCCTGATTGTGTAAACGGCGTAGCCCAAGTATCAACGAATCTTGCATAACACTGGCAAGTGCACTTTTTTTCTCAATCTCATATGCTCGCGTTACAGTCGAGCTATGGATTTGTGATAGGAATTATGAGTATGATGTTTCTAGAGATGAGGATTGTAACCTATACAAAAAGTCTACCTATCTTCCGTATGATGGATAAGAGCTATTTTCACAATCTGATGGACATGCTCATCCAGCAAAGAATAAAAAACCAATTTTCCTTCTTTGCGATATTTGGCAAGTCCCATATTTCGAAGGTAGCGCAAATGGTGTGAGGCTGTTGCAGTCGTTGAGCCAATAATTTCGGCTACATCACAAACACATAGTTCATCTTCGAGGGTCAGAGCATATGCCACTTTTAAACGTGTCGCATCAGCTAAAGCCTTGAAAAGCAATTCAACTCCATTCACTTCATTTATCCTCTGTTGCACCCGAGTTACCACATCTTGATGATAACATCTAGTTTCACACGTATCAGGCACATTTTTTATTGTTTTTTCAATCACTGAATCCCCCTCCATTCGATTATAGTGTAAGTTTCCTTCAAATAATTTTCAATTATAATATTCAAATGAGTATTTTAATGAGGTGCGCACACTGTTACAATTAACCCAAACTATGAAATTTGATGGATTAGATGTTTTATTTCCATCAATCATTGGAAAGGGCGGTTAATGAAAATATATCAAACTATTATAATAGGAGCTGGACAGGCTGGGCTGGTAATGGGCTATTATCTCAAACAGTTAGATCAATCTTTTCTGATTATAGACAAGTCTGAAGCAATAGGATCATCATGGAAGTCAAGATATGATTCCTTAATACTGTTCACACCAAGACAATACAGTTCCTTACCTGGTTTAAAGCTGGCAGGAAATCCACATGATTATCCAACAAAAGATGAAATAGCGGGCTATTTAATCACTTACCGTGAAACATTTCAGCTTCCAGTGCAAACCGGCATAGAGGTATCCCGCATTTGGAAGGAAAACAACCACTTTTTGATAGAAACAAACAAGCAGATTTACGAAGCTGAAAATGTGGTGGTCGCGACTGGTCCTTTTCAGAAGCCGCATATACCTGCTTTTACAAAAAACTTGTCAACTGATATATTACAATTACATTCTTCCGAATACAAAAACCCTGCCAACCTTAGAAAAGGCAATGTGTTAGTTGTAGGCGGCGGCAGCAGCGGCGGCCAAATTGCCGTCGAATTATCCGAAGAACGGGAAACCTATTTATCCATTGGCCATAAGTTGCAATTTTTACCTAATCAAATAGGCAATAAAAGCATATTTTGGTGGTTCGACATGCTTGGAATCACGAAAGCAGCCCCTGATTCATGGCTGGGAAGAAAGGTGCGAGCCAAGGGGGACCCTATTTTTGGATATGAATTAAAGAAGGCCATCGAAATGGGAAAAGTGATCCTAAAAAGCAGGGCTATTTCCGGAGAAGGGACAACTGTACAGTTTCAAGACAAGTCCATTTTACATGTGCAAAACATCATTTGGGCAACCGGATTTCAATCGGATTATAGCTGGATCAACATCAAAGGGATTCTTGATCAGCAAGGTATGCCCCTGCAAACAAAAGGAGAAACAAACATACCTGGTCTATACTTTTTAGGGCTTCCCTGGCAAACTTGTCGTGGTTCAGCACTCTTGCTGGGTGTTGGCAAGGATGCGCAGTATATAGCCGAACTCATTGACAAAAGAGATTAAAACAATATCGAATGGAGTGAAAAATTTTTATGAACAGCAAGAAATTGGTCTTATTCACTTTAGGCTTTATCGCATTGCTGGCGGCAATCGTTTTTCTGGTAAACCAACAAGATAAAGATACGCAAAGCAATAAAAAAGCGGAGCACCCCCCTATTGAACAGCAGCCCACTATGGGGGAAACGGATGCGCCTGTTTCAATTGTAGAATTCGGCGATTATAAATGTCCTTCTTGTAAAGCTTGGGGAGAAACAGTATTCCCACAATTAGAGAAAGAGTTTATTAAAAAAGGTAAAGCTAGCTTCTCCTATATCAATGTTTTATTTCACGGAGAAGAATCTACATTGGCTGCATTGGCTTCCGAGTCGGTATATAAACAAGATCCCGATTCATTTTGGGCCTTTCACAATGCTGTTTTTGCTCAACAGCCTGAAACACAACAGCATGATAATCAATGGGTAACACCTGAAAAATTAGTTGAAATCGCCAAAGAAACCGCTCCTGAAATTGATCTCAAGCAGCTAGAGGAAGATATCAATACGGAGGGCACGAAAGAAGAAGTGAAAAAGGATGATGATTTAGTAAAAGAATTTAACGTTGAATTGACACCGACAATCATCATAAATGGTGTTATGGTGGAGGACCCATTTGACTATGAGGCAATTGTATCCTTAATAGAAAAGGAACTGGAAAAGAAGAATGAGTAAATCTAATCCATCTGACGCTCATTCAAAAGGCTATATTCTTTACGCAGCCTGGGTGGTCTCTGTTGTTGCAACTTTAGGGAGCCTGTACTTCAGTGAAATAAAAGAATTCATACCATGTGAGTTATGCTGGATTCAGCGAATTTTCATGTATCCTTTGGCCATTATTCTTGGAATTGCGGCATTTGACAATGATAAAAAGTTGAAAAAGTATGTATTGCCGCTCTCCATCACTGGGGGCTTCATTTCCTTATATCATTACATGGTTCAAAAAGTCCCTGGATTTGCCAGCATTAAGCCCTGTGTACAAGGTGTGCCTTGTAATATGCAGTATATTAACTGGTTTGGTTTTGTGACGATTCCATTTTTGGCTTTGACCGCTTTTACAATCATCACCATTTTAATGATCGTATTGTATAAGCCATTTGGAAAAAATAAATAAAAGGTGCTTGGTTACGATTTAAAAAAGCCATTAAACAAACACTTGTCTCCCTCTCTCCTTGTTTAAAATACATGAAACAAGAGCAGCTCTACCCGGATTCTTCCGGGTAGCATTGATATATTGTTCACAATATTAAACTGACATCAAATACTCAGAAGGCATAAGGAATCCGAAAACGATTCCTTATGTTACTTATACTTCTGCTTTCAGCTTGAAATCACAGTCCCTCCAAATAAACCAGTCTCGTAATAGTGAGTGTATTGAAAGGGCTCATTTGGAGACTTTTGCTATTTTAGCCATCCATATTTTTACCTCTTCCCACTCATTCCTTTATATGATACATAATGCTTTGAGAATATGAATGCCTTTGTCAATGGCCTGACTCCTGTTCTTAAGATGAAGAACCCACATGATCGACATATTCTTCAGTTTTTCTAACATCCCTTATGGGGATGTCCTTTAACATGATAAACATATGAGTTTTATCCTTCGCCCGTTACCGGTATTTGTGATTATGATTCAATATCGCTATCCTATAATCATGTTAGCGCGATATTTAACGAAAAATTAAAATCACACCTCCCTTTTCCAAACTTTGAAATGCCCTAGACCATTGTTATCTCGTATGTCAATGATTGAATCGTCTTTGTTTCTGCATAAAATCTCGATATCTTATTTGTAAAATGTCCAGTAGGTGGTGTGAATTTGAAGAAAATATCAATCAAAATCGGCCTTCTCTTTTTTTGTTTGATCTTTACAATGGAAGTCTGCTTGTTTTTTCTGTTGCATCAAAAAATTGCCCACTCAAGAATTGAAGAAGAGCTTTCTGCACTTGTAAACCGGGGCAACAATCATCGTGACGTGTTGGAAACATACTACAATGAAGAAACAATCCACCACATCGCTTTAATGGAAGTAAAATCGGTTACCGAGGTTGTGATCACCGATGAACAAGGGAAAATAATCATTTCCTCCACGGATATCACGAATCAAATCCGTCAGTTAATCAAAGCAGAAAAAAAGGATATCCCCAGAAGTGGACAAATCATTGAAAATGACTGGAAGTCCAAGCCCTATATTGCCACAGTCACCCCATTTGAAACGGGGATAAAAACTGGTTATGTATACATGTTCCAAGATACAAGCCAAGTAAAACAATTAATGAAACAACTTAATAAACATTTTCTCATTGCGGGAATCGCCACCGCCATTGTGACAGCCATTATCATCCTGATTCTCTCGCGTTTTATTGCAAAACCGCTCATAAAAATGAAGGAAGCGACTAAAAAGTTAAGCCGGGGAAATTTTTCCATTCAGTTAGATAATAAAAGCAATGATGAACTGGGAGAACTTGCGGGATCCATTCAACGGCTTGCTGATGAACTGAATCATCTTAAAACAGAACGGAATGAGTTTTTGTCTAGCATTTCCCATGAACTGAGAACACCCTTAACTTATATGAAAGGATACGCAGATGTCGCCAAAAGAGATAACTTGAGCAAACAGGACAGGGAGCATTACCTGAACATCATAATGGACGAAACAGAAAAGCTAACAACCCTTGTAACTGAATTAATAGAGTTGGCTCAACTGGATAACAACGCTTTTACAATTCATAAGGAATGGTTCCCAGTCAGCGAAGCTTTGAAAAAAATAACGAAAAAAATACTGCCCTCTTTCCATGAAGCTGACATTACATTAGTGGTCATTTGTCCCGAAAATATTCAAATCTATGCAGACCCCGTCCGCTTCGAGCAAATCTTAACCAACTTGTTGGATAATGCGAGAAAATATTCTCCCAACGGAACGATTACAACCTTGGAAGTTGTACACGAAAACGGGGATGTAAAGATTGCTATCCGTGATGAGGGAAAAGGCATCCCGAAAAAAGATATACCCTTTATTTTTGAACGGTTTTACAGAGTCGATAAATCACGCTCCAGGGACTTAGGAGGGACAGGCCTTGGATTGGCTATTGTGAAAGAGTTGATTTATGCCCATCATTGGGAGATTGAAGTTGCCAGTGAAGTGAATAAAGGTACCACTATTACGATAATAGCAAGAGGTGAGTCATCATAGTGCGAAAAATTTTAATTGTAGATGATGAAGAACGGATGAGAAAATTAATCACATTATATTTATCTCCGGCCGGGTTTGAGTGTATTCCAGCATCCTCTGGCACCGAGGCGTTAGCCTATTTATCGAAAAAGTCATGCGAACTGGTCATCCTTGACGTCATGATGCCTGACATGGACGGCTGGGAAACTTGTCAGAAAATCAGGGAGTTCTCCGACGTTCCCATCATTATGCTGACAGCCAGAACGGACAAAACCGATGTAGTAAAAGGGTTAAGTGTGGGAGCGGATGATTATATAACAAAGCCCTTTGATTCAGGTGAACTCCTTGCCCGAATAGAAGCCATTTTTAGACGAACAAAACATAAAGAAGATACAACCATCCGTTTTAATGGCCTTATTTGGAATCCGGACTCTTACTCCATCAATTATAAGGATAAGCCCATCCAAGTCACACCAAAAGAGTTTTCCCTTATTGGTTTATTACTTAAATATCCAAACCGCGTATTTACAAGGGAACAGCTTCTCACCATCATTTGGGGCCTGGAAGCGGGAACGGAAGACAGGACAATTGACTCCCATATACGTAACATCCGGGATAAATTAAGAAATGCCGGTTTTCCTATTGATAACCACCTTACCACCGTTTGGGGGGTGGGCTATAAATGGGAAAATGACTGACTGTACACCAGGAGGAAAAACAATGAAGTTAACAAAACTCACCGTGCTTGCAATCTCCTCATTCATTATTATGACGGGTTGCTCACAAACTGAAAAAAAATTTACCTATGAAAAAACAGATAAAAAAATAGACCATGTTCACGGCGCTGGCTTTTTGGAAAATGATCTTTATGTTGCCACCCATGAAGGAATTATAAAGCATGATGGGCAAAACTGGTATACAACGACTGGAAATAATCATGATTATATGGGATTCACCATGACAAAAGATGCTTTTTACTCAAGTGGCCATCCGGCAGAAGGGTCGAACTTAAAAGATCCGCTCGGGTTAATTTAAAGTACCGATAAAGGAAAAACACTTGACCGGCTTGCCCTCTATGGCGAATCAGACTTTCACTACTTGACAGCCGGTTATGACTCCGACACGATCTATGTCATTAATCAGGAGTCCAACTCGGAGCTTAAAACGGGCATGTATTACACAAGGGATGAAGGAAAAACGTGGGAATCCAGCAAATTTTCCGGGATAGAGTCCGATTCGATTGGCAGTATTTCTGCCCACCCGAAAAAGAAAGAAATGATTGCCGTTTCTACGAGAGATGGTCTGTATCTATCTAAGGATAACGGAAACAACTTTGAACTGATGACAGATACCTTTATGGTCCCGGCGGTATTTTTGCTTAAAGATGCCATGATTTACTCAACTATAGAGGATAAAGGCATTCATCTGTATCATCAAAATATCAATGAAAAAGAGGCCGCTGAAATACAAATTCCCAAGATTTCCGATAAGAACCCGATCATGTTTATAGCAGCAAGTCATGAAAAACCTGAGCAAATGGCGATCATAACATACGCAAACGATATTTATATCACGAACGATTCCGGTAATAATTGGAAACAAGTCGCCAAAGAAGGAAAACTTGAATAACAGAGGGAACATCCCCCTACGGGGGATTTTTTATTGGCTGGTTCATCCCAGAAAAAACAACTATATCGTCATTCACATTTCTTTTCATCTTTCTGCACACTTTCTCCACACGCAGGTGGGATAATAATTGTAAGGAAAGATCATGAAAACCAAAAGGATGAATGGAGTGTTGAGTGATGATGCATGGATATGGTTACGGAGGAATGATGGGCGGATTTGGCGTGTTAGGGTATATCATCCATTTACTCCTCACTGGAATCGTCGTTTACATCGCGGTCAAGCTTGCCATGAAAAAATAATGACGAAAGGTGAGAATATGAAAAGCTCTAAAAAAAAGCTATTAATCGGATTCGGAATCGTCTTTTTCGCCATATTGTCAGGTTGCTCTTTCAATCAAGCTCCTGATCAGGATAAGGTAAGCTCCCCGCCGCCTGAACAAAAAGGAAAGAACGCACTCCCCATTCCCCCCCTGCTTGAGGATAAGAATCCGGCAGACGATGTCGCGGAGTTTTATTTAAAAGCGCAAAAATCAACAAAATCATTTTTGGATGGGGTCGAAACCGAATCATACGGATATAATGGGGATTATTTGGGACCGGTCATTCAGGTACAAAAAGGGGAACAGGTGAAAGTCCATATTAAAAACGAATTGGGCGATGAAGAAACGACCGTTCATTGGCATGGTTTGGAAGTCCCGGGAAGTGCTGATGGAGGCCCGCATAACGCCATAAAGCCAAACGAAATATTTAGCCCTTCCTTTACCATTACCCAGCCAGCGGCAACATTATGGTATCACCCCCACCCGCTCCATAAAACAGGAGAACAAGTGTACAAGGGATTGGCTGGTTTATTTTATATTGAAGATGAGGTATCTAATCGGCTGAATATCCCCAAGTCGTATGGAGAAAATGATTTTCCTATTGTCATTCAAGATCGAAATTTACGGGAAGATGGCCAATTATCCTATGACCTGAATATGATGTCTTTAATGCATGGGATGCACGGCGACACGCCTCTCGTTAATGGTGTCTTCGATCCCTATCTTGAAGTTCCCCAAGGGAAGGTCCGTCTGAGACTTCTGAATGGGTCCAATGCCCGGATCTTTCAACTGAAACTAAGTAAAGATAACCATTTTTGGCAAATTGCCAGTGACGGCGGTTTTCTTGAAAAACCGGTTAAAATGGATCAAATCGTGTTAGGGCCAGCTGAAAGAGCAGAAATGATTGTTGATTTTTCACAATATAAACAAGGTGATAAAGTTCAACTTTTTGATCAGGATGTACGCCTCATGAATTTTATTATAGGAACTCCGGAAAAAGAGAAATTCGAAATCCCTGACCAACTGACAACAATCGAAAAAATCAATCCTCCTTCAGGAACTGTCACAAGAACATTTGCTTTTCAAGGCATGGGTAATTCAGTTAACATCAATGGCAAACAAATGGACATGAATCGCATTGATGAAGAAGTCCAGCTCAATGCTACCGAAATATGGGAAATTACAAATATTGATAACGGGATGATGGGTGGAATGGGAATGCCTCATCCTTTCCATCCACACGGGGTACAGTTCCAGATCCTTGAAAGAAATGGGAAAGAGCCGCCTGAAAATGAACAGGGGTGGAAAGATACGATCCTCCTCATGCCTGGCGATAAAGTAAAAACAATTGCCACGTTTAAAAAAGATGGGGTGTTTATGTATCATTGTCATATTCTCGAACATGAAGATGCCGGAATGATGGGCCAGTTTGAGGTCAATTAGCGAGACCGCCTGAAAAAGTCTGAAGGTTGGTGGTGTTATTGGGGAACAATCATATGATTCAATGCGAGTTAGATGAGCTTAAAGGCATGGGGCAATGCGATTCGGATGTACTGGTAGCCGAATTAACAAAAAATCAACAAAAAATTCAAGCAAGCTATGAACTGTACTATCATAAGAAACAAGATGAATCATGGATCGAGCATTATTATTGCAGCATTTCTTTTAAAAATGCAACACCGATCCACTTACTAAAAGAATTACAAAGACTCGTAGCCAGTACACATAAATACAAACACCCGTATGGTATAAGCAAAGATCAATACTTGTATACATGGGTTGATCTTCAACCAAACGGCCAACTAAAAAATATTTATTCCGGAGTCCAAAAAAGTCCCAAAACAGCCATAGAAGAAGACTTTGAAACAATTCAACAACGATTTACACAGTATCGGCATCTCATCACGGCTCAAAGGTACTCCGACATGGAAATTGACAGGCACATCCGAATCATCTCTCGCCAATATAAATTTAATGCCGAACATGTTGTACCCCAATCTTGGTTTAAAGCCAAAGAACCCATGAAAGGAGACTTGCATCATCTATTTGCCTGTGAGCCTGAATGCAATAGCATCCGTTCCAACTTTCCATATTATGAATTTGATGCAAACACAAAGCAGGCAAGCTTACGTAACCAATGCGGTTTATATGAAAATGGCCGATTTGAACCCGAGTACGGAAAAGGGGCGGTTGCCCGAGCCACTCTTTATTTTCTATTGCGTTACCCGACCAACATTTTAAAAAAATATAAAAAAGCGATTTGTCTTCCGTTATTGATCAAATGGCATGAGACATTCCCTGTAAACGATTATGAAAGACATAGAAATAAAGCCATCTTTGAAATTCAAGGGAATCGGAATCCTTTTATCGACTTTCCTGACTTGGCAAACCGGCTGGCGCCAAACCTTTAGCTTTTGGAATTACTATGTTGATAAGGAGCTGGGACACAACTAAATCAGCTGATTAAAAACGAACAATACAGTGAAACTTCATTCAAGGAATGCTTTTCTCCTTGAATGTTAGTTGAACCAATCGGGCATGTAGGTGCCGTTTTCTCCCACTTGAACCTTTTGTAGTCACACAAGATTTTAAAGTGGTGTATATGGCACCTTACATGCGGGATAAATTGGCCTAGTGTATAATGCGCAAACTTTTAGCGTAGTCAACATATGTAGACTCCTGCGGGAATAGTTCGAGCTGAAGATCCCGCAGGATAGCGACCTTTGCTCTCCGAGGAAGCTGAAGAGACCTGCGGAAAGCGAAATGTTTTGACGTAGCGATGATAGGGATTTTTTTAACACAAATAGGGGTCGGTACATAAGTTGAAAGCTGATTCATATTCGTAAAAATCGTGAGAATAAAACCGCCTGAAATCAAGGTTTTTAAACTTGATTCCATGCGGCTTATTTCATTTTTACAGGGTTTTGTCCCGATCCCTTTGCTATTTCGTATTTGCTTAAGTCCCGGCCCCTTTTGACTTAATCAATTTTCAACAGTTTGGCATTGATGGCTACAATGACAGTACTTAGTGACATGAGGATCGCGCCGACCGCCGGGCTTAACACAATTCCCATCGGATAAAGTATGCCGGCCGCAAGAGGAATAGCAACGATATTATAACCTGCCGCCCACCACAAGTTTTGTAACATCTTCCGATAAGTGGCTTTTGAAAGTTTAATAATATTCAAAACATCCATTGGATTGCTTTTAACCAAGACAACATCTGCCGTTTCAATTGCCACATCAGTTCCAGTGCCAATCGCAATCCCCAAGTCTGCTTTGGCAAGAGCGGGTGCGTCATTGACCCCGTCTCCTGTCATGGCCGTCCGCAACCCTTCTTTTGTCTGAATATGAACGATTTTATCGGACTTTTCATGAGGCAACACTTCCGCAAAGATTTCATCCATCCCAAGTTTTGCACCAACGTACTGCGCCACCTTCGTATTGTCGCCCGTGAGCATAATCGACTTGATATTCAATTCGTTTAATTGGTGAATGGCTTCTTTAGCTGTATCCCGAATGATATCTGCCAGTGCGATCATACCGGCAATTTTTCCATTGACCAAAGTAAAGACGACCGTTTTTCCTTCAGCGGACCATTCATTAAATGGCCCTTCATCAAAGGAAAGATTTTGAGATCGCACATAGCCAGGGCTTACTACCATGATTTCTTTTCCATCCACCTCTCCCTGAAGCCCTTTACCGGTAAGGGATTGGAAGTTGCTTACAGACGGAATCGAAAGCTGTCGTTCTTTTGCGGATTTCAAAATGCCGCGGGCAATGGGATGCTCTGAATGGGCTTCAACCGCTGCAGCCAATGATAACACTTCTTCTTCTGCATAAGGACTTGAAGCAGCGATATTCGTCACTCCAAACTCTCCCCTGGTCAACGTTCCTGTTTTATCAAATACAACCGCCTCGATGAAACGGGCATTTTCAAATGAGGCACGGTTTCTGATCAACAATCCTTTCTTGGCAGCAATGGATGTGGAGACAGCTACGACGAGAGGAGCCGCAAGCCCGAGCGCATGTGGACAAGCAATGATGAGAACGGTGACCATTCTGGTGATGGCAAAAGAAACAGAATAACCAAGTGACAACCAAATAACAAACGTGAGCAATCCAGCGAGAAGCGCCCCGTAAAACAGCCATTTTGCGGCACGGTTGGCAAGATCCTGGGCTTTTGATTTGGATTCCTGCGCTTCTTTCACAAGCTTGATCACCTGAGAAAGATACGTTTCCTCGCCAGTCTTCTTAATCGATATAATAAGAGATCCTTCTCCATTGACCGAACCGCCTATGGCTTCGTCTCCTGTTTCCTTTTCCACTGGAACAGATTCCCCGGTCAACATCGATTCATCGATAGTTGATTTCCCTTCAATAATTTCCCCATCCACCGGAACTTTTTCTCCAGGCCTGACCAATACATGGTCACCATGGCGCAACTCGGTAATATCGACTACTTTTACATTGCCGTCTTGATCTATAATACTCGCTTCCGAAGGCATTAGTTTTGCCAATTCTTCCAGTGCTTTGGAGGCGCCCATGACAGAACGCATTTCAATCCAATGGCCTAGAAGCATAATATCAATTAATGTAGCCAGCTCCCAGAAAAAATCCTGTTCTGCGAAGCCAAATGCCGCCGCCGAACTGTAGACATAGGCAACAACAATCGCTAACGTAATGAGCGTCATCATCCCTGGGCTTTTTTCTTGTATTTCATCTTTCGCACCAGTTAAAAACGGCCAGCCACCGTAGAAAAAGACGATCGTTGACAGGGCAAACGATATGTACATATCACCAGCAAAGCGCCAGTTGACATCCAGAAACATTTGGATCATAGGAGACAAGATCAAGATCGGAATCGTGAGAATCAGGGAAATATAAAAACGCTTTTTAAAATCTTCCACCATATGGGCATGGTGGTCATGGTGCCCCATGTGGCCGCCCTGATCTCCCCCGTGTCCGCCATGAGCATGAGAATGCTGCTTTGCATGGTCATGGTGATGATCACCGGAATGAGGGATGTCTGTTTGTTGGTTGGAATGTTCGCGGTCGTTTTTATCCATACTGCTTCCTCTCCTTTCTGTTTATTTACCCCATTTTACACGTAATATGTCCAGAAAATATGCAGAGTAAACAAGCGCATGCCCTATAAAAATATTGTTATCAGTGGAAATGATAAGGTAAAATCACTTTCTGAATAAAAGGTGTTTGAGTATATAGGAATAAGCACAGCAAGAAAAATAGGAAGCACAGCAAAAAAGGATTCTGGTAATAACGCATCCATTTAAACTGCTCTTTCAGCAAGGGAAGTATCTCATATGCCAGCAAAAAACAGATCAATAGCGCAAATGTAAACATCAACATAAGGGCTTTATCCCAATCTGCAGGCTCTATCATTTCTCCAAGCATGGCGCCCATCATTCCCGCCATCACTCCCGATAGCATACCTTCTAATAGGGCAAGAAATGAAAAAGATGAGCCGATGAGCGCGCCCGCGAGTGCCCCTGCCCCCATTCCCACGGCAGTAGATAACAATAAATGCCCTTGAAACACAATGCCTAGAAGCGTTCCAGCAAATAATCCCATTCCCATCGCCATCGACATGGCAAAAATCATTCCTTGCATAACTGTTACTTTTTTTCTTGCGAAAAAAGCGCAAACAGCCACTCCGAAAAAACATGTGAAAAAGACGGAAATAAGTAAAATAAACCCAGTCGTCATCTAAACCATCTCCAAGACTTTGTACAAGTATATGGCTCCCAAAAGAACAATTAGCACTACATATTCCCTTACATAAAAATTGTCAAGAAAAATGCAGATATTCTGCATATATTTAGGGAATTCTATTATTAGATCATCTTTTAAAAGGAGCGGTTTGATGATGAAAAAAGTTTTTTATCCCATCCATTTATTCATCATTGCCGGGGTGCTCGTTTTTTCTGGTTGCGCGGCTTCCGGACAAGACAACAACCAAAATGGGACATCGGCCAATAATGGACAGGAGCAAACAAAGCAGGAACAAAACAATGGAAAACAACCGAGCAAAGAAATGCAAGAAAAATTCGCTGCCCCTCCAACCGATTTTAACGATCAAGCGTCTACAAATCTTAAAATAGAAAGCACAAAAAATGTAACGCGGATCAATGAGGAGCAAACAACCAGAGCGGCCACTCTTGTTTCTCAAACAATTTGGCCGGCGACACACAAGGAGAATCAGCCGGGGACAGTGATTTTGGTTCCAGAAGGCCAGTGGCAAATCAGTATGGCAAGTGCCGACTTAATCCATCATCCGAATAATGGTCCTGTCTTATTTACGAAGAAAGACGCCGTGCCCCAAGAGACGCTGGATGAAATCAAACGGCTTAGACCTGTGGGAAATGAGGCTGGAACTCAAATAATGGTCATGGGGGACGTCTCCGAAAATGTCTTGAAGCAGCTTGAAGAGTATAAAGTACAACATATAGAAGGAAGTGATCCCGCAAAATTCGCGGCCGATATTGACCGGGTGTATGCCGAAGTGGCGGGAGAAGTTCCCGAGAGTGTGATCATCGTTTCACCTGAAGAAAAGGCCAAGTTATTTTCACTTCCCGCCGTTAACTGGATTGCGCATATGCCGGAGCCTGTTTTATTTGTGAACAAGGACGACATTCCTGAAGCGACCCTTGCTGCTCTAGAAGTAAGGAAAAAGAAACCGAATATGTATATTTTGGGGCCGGAATCAGTGATTTCAAAAAAGGTAGAAGATCAACTTGGCGAGATTGGGACAGTAACAAGAATCGCGGGTGAAGACCCGGTTTCCAATGCTATTTCCTTTGCTCAATTTAAAGATGAAGACACTGGTTTTGGCTGGGGGATGAATGAGCCTGGACACGGTCTTTCCTTTGTATCGACGAAAACCCCGGAATTGGCCATTGCCGCTGCCCCGTTTTCACATTTAGGCAAACACGCACCGCTCATTTGGCTCGAAAATGGTAAGCTTCATGAGGATATTTACAAGTTTTTGGCAACCATCCGCCCGACATTTACAAATAACCCTCAAGACGGACCATTCAACCATGCCTTTATGACGGGAACTTTTGATCAAATTTCGTTCAAGACCCAGGGAATCATTGATGAGAAATTGGAAATTACAAATGCGAGCGGCGGCGGACACGGGGGCCATTAGAAAAAGCTTTTAAATTGTTCCGTTAATGAAATGGACGAAAAGACAGCTTGCTTGTATGAGTTCGGTATTGTACCGGGCTCATATTTTTATGTTTTTCTTTATATTTGGCTAATTGTGAAACATAAACATTCAAATGGAAGGCACTTCATCTAAAACTCCGTCTTACTTAACTTAAAGCAAGATCCGTATTTCTCTTTGCCAACTGACGATTTTACGGCGGCAAAGATAGCCAGCCATCGTTTGAAATTCTTGCCATTACATTTTTTCAAGAAACGAATGTAAAAAAAATTATTTCCATGCTGTGTCCTCTCCTTCAGGTTTAACTTCATACCTATTGAGGGTATATGGGGTTAACGGGTACATTCAAAAAGAGTTGATGAAGAAAACAGGAAAATATGCATTTTTTTTGCAGTTTATTCAAATCTTCCAAGGGGAAAATAAAAAATGAATACCTCAAAAGGAAGGATGATTTGGTGAATAACCAAATGTATGAACAATGTATCCAAGCTTGCCTGGAGTGCATGGAGGCGTGCAACACCTGTTATGATGCTTGCTTACGAGAAGAGGACATAGCCAAAATGGCTGACTGTATTCGTATGGATCGGGAATGTGCAGATATATGTGCTTTTGCAGCCAAGGCGATGCAGTCTGGCAGCCCATTCGCAAAACAAATTTGCCAATTGTGCGCGGAGATTTGCGAAGCTTGCGGAAATGAGTGTCAAAAGCATGATCACGACCACTGTCAAAGATGTGCAGAAGCTTGCTTTAAATGTGCGGAAGAATGTCGAAAAATGGCTTCTTAATGCATAAATGGGGAAAGGAGAGCATTTGTTATAAGAAATAGCATATGCTCTCCTGTTTCATGAAGCGACACGGACAATACTTCCAACAACAGACGAGCAGAAATGTCCCCATTTAAAACATCTTCCCCATTTCATTTTTATCATCGAACAGAAAGGACAGCTACTGATATATGCCAATACAACTTGTTTGTTACGAACTTAAACGATTAATGGAAGATTACTACAAATGCGGGGACCCTCATATAAAGGCGCTCATTCATTCTGATATAAAGCTTTTAAGTAAAGCTTTATTTTATTGTGACCTCTCGAAATAGACTGAATTTAAACACATTTACACCCCTCTAAGCTGTTACTGAAACTACACATCAAACGATGCCTGTTTTCTTCAATCGACTTGCTGGAAAAGTTTACACAAATAAGGGGCCACATTACAACCAATATGTTATGGTATCGAATAAACCGAGTAATATGAGTATGACTCCCGCTACCCGTTGAACCCAGAGCCCCATTTTTTTACTTCGTTTCAGCAGGGAGCCACTTAAGCCAAGGAAAGAAGTCATCCCCATTACGACAAGCACGGGGATGGAAGTCCCAATTCCGAACACTGTGGGAAGAATCATTCCGTATGAAGAAGCCAAAACAATCGGCATAAGAGTAACGAAAAATATGACAAACATGGTCGGACAAAAAGCAATAGAGAAGCTTGCGCCCATTAAAAAGGAGCCTATTTTTCCACTGCGCAGTTTTAACGGTATTTTACTCGCCAGTCTATTGATGATGTTTAGTTGAATAACCCCCATTAAGAAAAGACCAAGCAAGATAAGGAACGGTCCGATCACTTTGCGGAAAAAAGGAAATAATATGATGAGATTTTCTTCAAAGCTCCGTCCCGCCAACCATACAAATAATCCCAGCCCGCTAAACACTACAATCTTGCCAAGGATAAAAAAAATAACATCGCCCCAGTAACGAGAATGTTGCAGGCTCCGATTTCCATAAAGTGTAATCGCGCCAATATTTCCAGTTAGTTGGCAAGGAGCCAGAGCGCCTATTAAACCGAGCACAAAGGCGGCCACAATAGGTGCTTCCGCTCCGTGATACAGTGACATGAAAGGCTCACTTAATAATTGGCTTATTTTGCTGATTTCTTGATACATATGGATCAACCTCAGTTACTGATGGATTTCATGATTCCTGTCAAAGTTGCTTCATTTTATCAGGCATAAGAATGTAATCCGGCGATCACTAGATTGACAACGATGAGATTAAAAATAATAATGACAAACCCAATGACCGCAAGCCATGCCGTTTTCTCCCCGTGCCAGCCCCTTGAAAGACGCAAATGAAGAAATGCCGCATAAAACAAAAAGGTAATAAGCGCCCATACCTCTTTGGGATCCCATCCCCAAAAACGTGTCCAAGCAATCTGGGCCCAGATCATCGCGAATATTAGCCCGCCAAGAGAAAACACCGGAAAACCGATCAAGACAGATCTATAGCTGATTTCATCCATCAGATCCAAGTTTACCTTTCTGACCACCGGATGAAGAATTTGGCTTATTCGCTTTCTAGTGAGAAGCCGTATGGCCGTATAAAAGACTGTCCCTGAAAGCAAGGTCCAAATGACCGTATTTAGCTTTCTCGCATGGATGATGGCCGGCATTTCAACAATCGGGCTGAAGCGGTCCGGAGTCGACATAGTCCCCTCGTTTGGCCCTACAAGTGCAGGCAATTGGTATTTCATGACTTTTTCATTACCTTCTTTGTCTACCCAGTTAAATTCAGCCTTGTAGTCGGCGATTGCAAAAGAGGATGTGACAGCAATAAAACCAATCACACAAATAACACCAAACATGATCACTTCCAGCATAAATGATCGTTTGTCTTTTACCGCGGGGTTGATTGCCTTGAGCAAATAGATCAAGCCTGCCACAAAACTGATAGCAAGTATCGCTTGTCCGGTTGCGGTTGTCGATACATGAATAAACAGCCAATCGCTTTGCAATGCGGGAATGAGAGGGTTGATTTCACGGGGAAACATGCTTCCATAGGCTATTAATATAGCGGCTACGGATAAAGCAAAAATCCCCAACACATTTATTTTATAGATAAAATATATGAGAATAAAAGCCCCTACAATCATCATTCCAAAAAAACTGATAAACTCAAACATATTACTGATTGGGGCATGCCCTCCCGCGATCCAGCGCGTGACGAAGGAGAAAATTTGCGAAATGAAACCGGCAATAGCCAATGCAATCCCTATTTTCCCCCAACGATTTTTATGAGATGATATCTCTTCTTTTCCTTTTTCCCTAATCGCTCCAGAGAAGAATAGCACAGCAATTAAATACAGTACAAATGCGGCATATAACAAACTACTGCTTATTTGTATAAAATTTAACATTTATTTTCTCCCTCCCGTGTGCTGGTCTAGTGGTTCAGGTATTGACGTTCCATTGATAATACCGGCAATTTCTCTTTTTAGCCCGTACCAATTTTTATTGGTGTGAGCAGCAATCAGCACTTCTCCCTCATGCTTTTGCAACCAGATGCGGCGATGATTCCAATAGGAACCCTGGATCACACCAATCATAAAAATCAAACCGCCAACTCCCACAACCCAGAGAGTGAGATCTTTTCGAATCACAAGCGCAGTGGCATTGCGGGTTGTAATCCCTGAAAACGCCATTTTATAGTCGGTTTCTCCAAGCGGCTCAATGGTTTGGCGAATAGCGGTAAAACTAACTTCTCCATCGGGATGTTCCGGCGAAATCATGTTAAATAAAAAAGCGGGATTATTGGGAACAGGCGAATTATTTTGCGGCTCGCCGTTATCGGCAAAACCTGTAAAATCGGGATAAAAGCCCAACAGTTCTACTTGATAGCCGTTGCCTAGATCGTATATATCCTTCGGGTCAAACAAATCAATGGCCAATTCGCCTTTGGAACTCTCCGTTTTTTTGTCCAGGAAACTAAATGACATGCTTTTAAACTCGTCAAGTTTATAATCGACTTGATAAACGCCAAATTTGTCAAACTTTAAAGGCTCATTCACACGAATTTTTGCTTCCTGCAACTTTGTGAGGTTTTCATCAGCACCCACTGTTTTATTTGAATCCCGCTCATATAAAATGACATCGGTTTGGAAATTTTTAATGACACCACCTACCCGATCGAGCGCTTCCCGAAATTCCTCTCTATCGGTTTCCTTATCGTATAGTTCCCTTTTAAACCCCTTGCTTTCCAGTACGTATTTTTCATCAGTGCCCGGAATGGTTTTTCTTTCCCCATCCCGAAGCCACAGCACTTCATCCACATACATGCCGGGAACAAAGCGAAGCATGCCCCCGATTAAAAAAATAATCAATCCGATATGGTTTACATAAGGTCCCCAACGGGAAAAACGACCTTTTTCAGCCAGGATATTCCCGTTTTCTTCCCGAATACGGTATTTTTTCTGTTTCAGCTTTTGTTTCATGAGCTCAAAATCTTGATCAGCCTGGGCCGCAACTCCACGGTTGAAAAGCCTTTGCCTTTTTAAGAAGCTTTCATGCCGGCTCACACGCTGGTTGTTTAAAGCCCTATATAGCGGAATGACACGATCCAGGCTACAAATCACCAGTGAAACGCCGATAGAGGCAATCAGAAGCAGATACCACCAAGAACTATATAAATCGTGGAAGCCCAACTGATAAAAAACCTTTCCAGCCATTCCATATTGCTCTTCATAATAAACGGCGGGATCGGCAAACGGCGGAATGTACATGGCCTGCGGCAAAATGGTTCCAAGAGCCGAAGCCAGTAACGTAATGACGATTAACCACACACCCACTTTTACCGAAGAAAAGAATGTCCAGATTTTATCAACAATGGTTCTGTTATAAGTCTGCGATCTGCGGGCACTTCCTTCATAGCGCATATCATGGAGCCTTTGACTTTTAGCTTCTTCGGCCAAAGCCCGTCCGCATGCTTCACATAAAACGGTTCCGTTCGGATTCACATGCCCGCACACACATTTTATTTTATCCAAAATTTCATCACCTCCTTATTGAGGCTTAATGCTCTCCATCATTCCTTTAATTTTTGCTTCTGACAGTTCTCCTGTTTCTATTGCGGTGATCTTGCCTTCAGGATCAATCAGCATGGTAGTAGGCAAAGGAGTGACACCGTAAAGATTCAAAACTTCTTTGTTCGTATCTTTCAAAATGGGAAAGTTCAAACCATGCTTTTGGATAAATTTATTGATGACAAACTCGGGCTCACCCACGTTTACCGCCAATATTTCTACCCCTTGATCTTTGTACACTTCATATTGATTGTTCATATAAGGCATCTCTCTTTCACACGGCTTGCACCATGTACCCCAAAAGTTCAAAAACACTCCCTGGCCTCTATAGTCTGATAATCTATGTTCATTGCCATCCATATCAGAAAGGATAAAGTCCGGCGCTTGCTCCCCTACCGCCATCTCCCCTCTCGTTTCCTTGGTGAAATTTGCATAGAGTGTGTAGACGATAGCCGCCAACATAATGACCAGTATGATACTTCGCATGACGAGCCGTTTCTTTTTCTTCATCTTTTACCTCCTCTTTAAGCCATGTTCGTTATGACGAATCCTAAAATCCTGTAAAACCGCCGAACAAAGGAACCAACAATGAAATAATGACGGTCATCCAATCAAAATATAGGAGAATCCCCATCAAAACCATTAATATTCCCCCAAACATCATGAAACGATTTCCGTGTTTTTTTAAAAAAGTCATTTTATCGATGAAAAAGGCCATGATGAGAAACGGGATAGAAAAACCAAGCACATAAAACGCCATATAAAGAAGTCCCATACCCGGGTTTGCTATACCAAGAGCGATCACTCCGGCTAAAATCGGCCCTGTACAGGGAGTCCAGCCTGCGGCAAATCCAATTCCGATCAACACCGATCCCAAATAACCCGAAGGACGATTGCGAAACTGAAATTTTTTATCCGCTTGCAAAAATTGAAAGCGGAGCACACCGGCAAGAACCAGCCCAAAAAACACCATTAGTATGGCGCCTAATTCCCTTAAAAGATCTTGATATTTTGCAAAAAAAGCTCCTATAAAAGATGTGGACAGCCCAAGCGCTAAAAAGATAATGGAAAAACCAACTAAAAATAGGATCGTATGAATAAACGCTTTTTTTCTTAAAATTGCCTGTCCGCTTTTTAATTCGCTCACTGTCATTCCTGTAATATAAGAAAGGAAAGCTGGATATAAAGGGAGCGCACAAGGTGATATAAAAGATAAAAAGCCCGCGCCAAATGCCAGAAACAGGTTCACTTGTTCCAAAAAATGTACACATCCTCCCCAGGTTTTTTGGATATACGCACCATTAAGATAAGGTATGAATGTGAAGAAACTATGCAGTTAACTTAAAAGACATAAAATAGTTGAAAATGGAGCAATAAAGTGTGACAATCCTCACATCCATCTGAACGATTTGCTGTTATTTCTTTGTGATTCGAAATGATATCTTCATCATTTCTTCATCTTTTTCCATTAGACTATTCAATGTTGAAAGGGAAAATGGGCGCAACCCGAAGCTTAAAATCGAAGGTTCAATAGCTTGATGAACATTTGCGGGGCGGCTAACGCATAGCCAACCTGTGAAGAAGCAATTATAAATCTGGTATGATAGACTTTACCAAACATTTTCAGTCAGTGATGTTCCACAAACATATTGCTCGTAAAACAGCTGATGTAACGAATAAAATCTGGGGAAGGAGCCTTGTACAGAGTGCGACATGGTGTAGGATCAGCAGAAGAAAATAGAAATACCATTAATTCACCCACTCATATAGAGTGAGACGGTGATCGATAAGACTAAGCTGGTCCCGCAAAAGTCTCAATCCAAGCGCTCATTGAAGATAGCCGCAACGCAATCTATGCAAAGCGCTGGATCAGGCTCAAGCTCATAAAAGATGGAAACTGTTGAACCATGGTGCGCTTGCTGATCTCTCCATTGCGGTTGAATAGGATTTACTCGAGGGAACCTGGTACAGACCATCTCGGTTTTGTTATGTTGGTTTTTTATTGATCTTCATACTGGCACAATTACATGGAAAAACTGCTGTTTTTGAAAATGATCTGGCACAATTCATCTATTTGTTTTCATCAAAAAAACTAAACAGATGACGTGCTTTCAGTCGGCCCGTTTTTGTTTCCAATGCCTGTAAACGATGAAGATAAAAATCATGGCGAAAACAATGCCAATCTGCCATCCAACTGTTAAGGTAAGTACACGATCCACTGAATAAGCTTCTATGTACAGTGAGGGGATTTTTCCCAATGTGCTGGCAATGCTGAAAGAAAGTAAACGCATTTGACTATAGGCGGCGGCTAGCGTAACAGCACCTGAAGGGACGAATGGCAATATTCGCAACATGATGACGAGAATAGCGGCTTCCACCCCATGGGTATGTTTTAGCTTGTTCAAAAATCTGTTCTTTACTTTATTTCGCGCAAACCATGTACGAATACCTTTGCGGTAGAGCAAAAAGCTGACAACAGCCCCCGCCGCCTCCCCGATAATGGAAATAAGCAACCCTGTCTTAAAACCGAAGAAAATGATATTTCCAGCAGTCACCGGGGCACTTGGAAGAATTCCCGAGATTGCTATAATCATATTAAGGCAGATACTTATGATCACTGCCATCCATTGATGTTCAGGAAACCATTCCGTCACCACATGCTCCATATTTTCATCAATTCCTAGTGTAAAAATTGAAATTCTTGCCGACAAATGACAATGAAGAGTAGATTCAACAAAAATATAATTCAATCAAATAGAAAAGTCCATTTTTGACTTGCGGTCAGACAATTTATTCACGAAGTTTCAAAGAAATGGGATCTGCAAAATTTCTTCAGAATTCTTTTGTATAATGGGCATACAACCGAAAAGCCCGATTTACAAACCGCTTGCAGATTCATCTAATAAGTTCGTATTTTTTTAAGCGTCAGCAGAAAGCTTTTATGATACAACATGCTAAAAAGGGGTTAGTGTTACTAATGTACACCAAAATAACTAAAAATGGTCAAATACGAATACCCAAAAAAGTCCAAAACGAGTTAAATCTATTGGAAGGACATTATCTATATATATATGAATCGCAAAAGTGCATCTATATTGAAAAAGATCATGAGGACGATACGTTAAATCAGTGCCTCTTTGCAAATGATAAAGTTACGATACCTATGGAGCTTAGAAAATTGCTTAATATCTCGAATGGGACCCATCTATACTTGGATGTTTCCGATTACAATACCATTCGTCTAATGAAAAATGATCCTTAAAAAACCGTAATAACTAGATTAATGAGAAGAAAAAATGGAGCAGTTTATATAAATGAAACGACACATGAAAAACATTTTTATCGTAACGATGATGACGATCACCTACACGATCATTCTGACCTATTTTTTTCCGCAAATGAAGGCGCTTCTTATGTTGGACAGAGCTGTAAAACTTGTTGAAGATCTAGGACAGGAACTGGCCGTCACATTCAACCTCGGCAATTGGTTGCAAACGAGTAACAGTGCGTCAGAAAACGACATTTCCAATGACAAAGAGATAACAAAAGAAAGCAAACCCACATACTATATCAAGGCTGATTTAAATGAAAACAGCTATGAAATTGACGGACAAATGAACGTTACGATTGAGAATCCGGGTACCGACTTCATCACTTTTTATACGTATTCATATTCGTGGTCACCTATGAAAATCAACAAAGTCGTTTTAAATGGGAGAGAAGTTACTTTTTCCTATGACAAAAAACAATTATTGATACAAAACCCTAAAGAAGAAAAAGAACTTACCTTTTCCATCGAGTTTATCACACCTGTCCCCCGCGAAGGAACCCGTTTCGGGTATAAAGAGGATGTATGGTTGATCACCACTTGGTATCCGATGCTCGGTGTTTTGGACGAGCAGCAAAATTGGATGACGAGACCAGATCCCATCGGCATGGGTGACCCTTTTTTATTCAACTATGCCGACTATGTCGTTGAATGGTCCAGTTCACCGTCCATTAAGTGGGTAACATCAGGGGACTTAACATCCGATACAATCATAGAGAACAAAAGAAAAACAACCTGGAAAGTAAAAAACGTCCGCAATTTTGCTTTGGCCGGGAGTAAAAATTACACACAACAAACTTTACAATTTAAGGGGAACACAACCGTGACAATCGCCTTGACAGACGAGGAAAAATTTTCCGAAGTCGTTGATATCGTGCGCTTTTCCTTCCCGCTTTTTCAATCATTATACGGTCAGCTTCCCTATTCCAACATCGCCATCGTTGAAACAGGCCATGGCACCAATTTCGCACTGGAGTATCCAAATGTAGCCATCTTCTCCAAAGATATGTATGCCAACAATGAGATTGAACACTGGCTGCCCCACGAAATTGGCCATCTATGGTGGTATAACGCTGTAGGTGTAAATGAAATAAAAGAGGGATGGATCGATGAAGGTTTGGCAGAACTCAGTGTTGTCTTATATTTGGAAAACCGCTATTCCAAATCCGCCGGAAAACAACTAAGGGATCAATATCGCCAAAGAAATCAGCTTCTCGTGAAAAATTCACCTCTTCAAACAATGGCTGCCGGGATGTACGGTTTTAAAAATAAACAAGAGTTTTATGATTCCTGGTATGCGCGTTCTGCAGATATGTTTTTGACTTTGCGTGATAAAGTTGGCGAGGAAAAGTTCAACTATTTTTTGAACACCCTTTACAAAACGAACATGGGACAGGATATTCGAGAGGATCATATTGTCCAAGCTTTAGAGGATTCACTGAACTTAAAAACGAATCTATTCACCAACTGGGTCCACGAACCTTATCAGCAAACAAAATGGGACATTGAAGTGATTAGTGCTGACGATGAATCAAAACGCAATGCCGTTGACGAATCCCGAAAATAGGACCCTATCGCAAAAGTAATAATCCCGGAGCAAGTAAAAGGGAGCTATTGAAAAAAATAGAAAGCAACCTTGAAGTTTAAAGTGAAGGATGAAAATGAAGTCCACCTGACGTAATGGCATCCTTTTTACAAGAAACCGTGAGGCTGGGACACAACTAAATCAGCTAATGAAAAAACAAACAATACAGTGAAACTTCATTCAGTTGGCGTTTTCTTCCATCTCCTACTGAATGTTAGTTGAACCGATCGGGCATTTAGGTGCCGTTTTCTCACACTTAGACCTTTTGTGTCAACTCAGGTCTTGAAGTAGGAGTCTTACGGCACCTTACATGCTGGGAAATTGTCCCAGTGTATCATACGCAAGCTTTTAGCGTAGTCAAAATAAGGAGACTCCTGCGGGAATAGCTCGAGCTGAAGATCCCGCAGGAAAGCGACCTTTGTTTTCCGAGGAAGCTGAAGAGACCTGCGGAAAGCGAAATAGGTTGACGTAGCAATAATAGGGATTTTTTTAACACATTTAAGGCCGGGACAAAACCCTGTAAAAATGCAATAAACCGCATGAATCAAGTTTAAAAACCTTGATTTCACGCGGCTTTATTCTCAAGATTTTACGAACCTTGTATCCCGGCCCCTTTGCTATTTCGTATTTGGTTTTGTCCCAGTCTCCTCCTTATTTGAACAGATCAATCCAAATTGATCCAAACGCTTTTGACCTCTGTGTAATTTTGTAACGCATAGGAGCCCATTTCCCGTCCAAATCCGGATTCTTTATACCCGCCAAATGGCGAGGCGGGATCCGTTATATTGTAACAATTAACCCATACGGACCCTGCTTTTAGCCGATTGGCAACATAATGCGCATTCTTTAGGTTTTCCGTCCATAACCCCGCGGCCAAACCGAAATTGGAATTGTTGGCACGTTCAATGATTTCATCTAGACTTTCATACGGCATTGCAACGACCACCGGTCCAAAAATCTCTTCTCTCGCAATGGACATTTCTTCATCAACATTCGTGAAAATAGTGGGCTCTACAAAATACCCCTTTTCAGTATGCCCGCCGCCGCAAAGCATTTTTGCTCCTTCTTCATTGCCTTTATTGATATAATCAACAACACGGTTTTGCTGCTCTTTCGAAACGAGCGGCCCCATATCAGTATCGGTCGATAATCCACTGCCTTGCTTCACGTTTTCAGCATAATTGATTAAATCGGATAATACATGATCATACACTTTCTTCTGAATATAAACCCTGGACCCGGCACTACACACTTCACCTTGGTTCGCCATAATACCCGAGAAAACGCCGGGAGCCGCTTTTGACAAATCGGCATCTGGCAAAATAATATTGGGAGACTTTCCACCGAGTTCAAGTGTTACCCGTTTCATTGTATTTGCCGCTTCTCTCATGATGGCCTTTCCGACGCTGGTGGAGCCTGTAAAGGCAATTTTGTCTACATCAGGATGTTTGACCAATGCATCTCCCGCTACCTCACCGAAACCAGGAACGATATTGATGACCCCTTCCGGAAAACCGGCTTCAGCGGCCAATTGGGCTAGATAAAGAGCGGAAAGTGGCGTTTGTTCGGCTGGCTTTAAAACAACCGTACAACCCGTAGCCAATGCCGGGGCTATTTTCCAAGCAGCCATCATGAGCGGGAAATTCCATGGGATAATCTGACCGACGACACCAACAGGTTCATGTCGGGTGTAGTTGAAATAATTTCCAGAAACCGGAATTGTTTGTCCGACTATTTTTGTCGCCCATCCAGAAAAATATTGAAATTGGCCAACTGCATTGGGAATATCATTGCCTAATACTTCATTGATGGGCTTTCCGTTATCGAGCGTATCGATTTCCGCTAATTCTTGTTTATTTTTTTCTATTAATTCAGCAAGTTTATACATGAGCCTGCCACGATCCGCTGCGCTCATTCTGGACCAAGGCCCTTCTTCAAACGCTCTTTTAGCGGCAGTGACTGCTTTATCGACATCTTCAGCTTGTGCTTCACTGACATATGCCAGGACTTCGCCATTTGCCGGATTATACGTTTCAAAAGTTTTACCGGAGCTTGATTCTACAAACTCCCCATTTATAAACAATTTTTTCGTGCCCTTTAAAAACGCCGCCACTTTATTTGAAATTTGTATTGTTTGTGTCACTTTAAAACCTCCTTTTTTAGATAAGAATTAAATTGCCGCTTCTAAAATGTTATATATATCCTGACGAGTCGCTTTGCGTGGATTAGGTATCATATAAAGCTCATCTTTACAGGCAATATCCGTTAACACATCTATATTCTGTTTATCTACCCCAATTGCGCTTAACTTGTCAGGAATCCCCACTTCCCGTGTCAATTCTTTTACCTTTTCCACAGCTGCTTTCGCGGCATCTTCAACCGTCATTCCCCATGTATTAACACGTAAAGCCTCACCAATTTGCGCAAATTTATAAGGATCGGCAATCCAGTTAAACTCTAAAACATATGGAAGAAGAATGGCATTTACAATTCCATGTGGAGCGTCATACTGCGCACCAATGGCATGTGAGATCCCATGAACCAAACCGAGACCGCCATTTGCCATGCCTATTCCTGTTGAACAACTAGCTTGAACCATTTTATTCATTGCCTCTACATTTTCCGTATTGCCAACCGCTTCGAGAATGGACGCTCCAATCACCCGTACCGCATGAAGATTAAGCGCATCTGTAATGACTGATCCATTTCTTGACACATAACCTTCTATTGCGTGTGTTAAAGCATCCATCCCTGTTGATGCCACAAGTGAACCAGGCATACCTTGTAATAGCTCGCCATCTAAAAACGCCACCTTGGGAAACAACGTTTCCCCAAAAACAAGCTTTTTTGTTTTTAGCTCTACATGATCTTCCGTTATAACGGCTGCATGCCCCCCTTCACTTCCAGTCCCTACTGTAGTGGGAATAGCAAATAGAGGGATGGGGTCATTGCCATATATATCAAAGCCAAAATAATCGGCAATGGAACCGCCATTTGCAAATAATACGGCAAGCGCCTTTGCGCTATCTATCACACTTCCGCCGCCCACAGCTAAAATACTTTTAATCCCTTTATCTTTAAATAATATATATGCCTCATTAGTAGCTGTTACTGTGGGGTTTGGTTTAACCTCATCATAGATCAGCGTTTCTATAGAGGTAGATTGTAATATAGTTTCAATTTTTTCAAGAATTCCAGAGTTTCTTATTCCTTTGTCGGTGACAATTAACATCGTATTGTATTCTCTGTTGTTCACTTCATCTTTGAGTTGTTTTACACAACCCGAGCCAGTTATCAATTTTGTTTTAGCCATGAACTCTGTCAATTTGTTGGCACTCATGTGAATTCCTCCCTATCATGTGGTGGTCTTGTTAAAAGAGATTGCGTAATTGTATGTAAAATGGATGATCGAACGGTCTCAGTAACCACCTCCTTTCATTTAAAACCTTTTAGCTATTTCCGCATAGTATTGGATAGCCCTTATATATTTTTTTACCTCGACATATTCATCAGATTGATGTGCCAGCTTCTCATCACCCGGTCCATAGATAATCGTCGGGATTTTTAAAGCGGGAAAAAAGACTGATGCATCCGTATAATAATTTGCGCCTTTTTCTTCTGCTTCTATTTTGTTCAATTCTTTATTAAGTTCCAAAGCTAATGAAACAAAATCGCTATCCCTTTCGTTTTCCAGCGCCGGCAAATCATTTATGATCTTTAACTCAGCTTTGAAGTGGGCAATTTTCATTTCAAGATCTTTCAGGATTTCCTTGATGTCTTTTATGATGTTGCCATGCTTTATTTCAGGGATTGTTCGTATATCAATCGTCACTTTACATTGATCTGGCACTAAGTTTGTCTTTATTCCCCCATTGACAGTACTGATAGTGAGTGTCGGCTTTCCTAATAACTTATGTTCTTTTTCGTATGAAAAAGAAAAATGTTTCAGTCTTTCTATCAGTTCACTCATATGAACAATAGCATTTATACCTTCATGGGGCATGGAACCGTGGGCTGTTTTACCAAATAATTTAATTTCAATCCATAAAGCCCCTTTATGAGCCGTGAAAACCTTTCCATTACTAGGCTCTGCTATAACCATGGCCCCAGCATTTTTAAGTGCTTCATCATTAACCATCATTGAAGCACCTATACAATCGACCTCCTCACCCGCAGTCCCGACAAAAACCACATCATGATCCAGACTTGTCCTTGTTTCCTTCAAAGTAATCATTGCTTCTATTAACGCGGCAACACCACTTTTCATATCACAAGAGCCTCGCCCAAAGATTTTTCCATTTATGAGACTGCCGGAAAACGGTGAATGCTTCCATTCAGTTTCTCCTACAGGCACAGTGTCAAGATGTCCACTAAATAGTAAAGAACGATGTTTTGAACCATTCCCCTTTAAACGAACAATCACATTTGCCCGACTTGAAGAAAGCGCTTTAATTTCAGTTTGCAAATCTGCTTTTGCGGCATGCTCAACGATTGCCTTGGCAACCCCAAGCTCGTTTCCAGGAGGGTTGACACTTTTTATTTTGATTAGCTTTTGCAAAAATTTGATAGCCCTTTCTTGATTTACCATCAGATCAACCGCCTATCATTATTTTGTGAAATACATCTCCTGTATTTAAAAAACTTTTTCATTTTAAACGTTTCTATTGTTTCTAACTGTTATACAATATTAGCATAGTAACATTTGGAAATAAGCACAAAGAATAGTGAACTACTTTGTATATACGAACAAATAAAGGGAATTGAGTCAAAGGCCTATTCTAAATATTTCAAAATTAACCCGATATTAGTAATCTATAAAACTAAGGCCGAAATGGTATTTGAATTTGACATATTCGGAGAGGAGTGGTGAGTGATGAATATTAATGATGTTAACCAATTAGATGTACTAAAAGATTCAGAAATTCTTGCCGGAAAAAAGGGGTTAAACAATAGAGTACTTCATGCTACCATCATTGATGCACCCGATGGTTATAAGTGGTGTTCGAAAGGGGATTTCATCATCACAACAGGATATCCTTTTACAAGTAATATGCATTGGGAAGCGGGAATCATGAAGTTACTACATGCGCTTATTGAGAAAGAATGCTCGGGTTTAGGAATAAAGCTGGGGCGTTACATCCCGTCCTTTCCAAAAGAGGCCCTTTCTTATGCCAACGACAATAACTTTCCGGTTATTTCTTTACCGCATAATGTCTCTTGGTCAGAGATTATTATGCCCATTGTTACCCAAATCAATAAACAACATCAAAATGAATTAGAAATGAATCACACTGTTTACGAGATGTTCCATCACCATCTAAAGATGCAAGGTGACTTACAGGATCTTGCCCAATTACTCAATAAGATTTTAAACAAACCGGTTACCATCTACGTTAGAAACGCTCATCAAAAAATTGACGTACATCACAGCTTTTTTTCGGCGGATGAAATTGAAAGTATGATATCGGCGTTGTCTTGTGTACAGGAGCGGCCAATCCAGAGATTGAATTGGCAAGGAAACAAATTTACTGTCAGGTGGGTATACAATTCAGATCAATTAGAAGGGGGCGTATTCCTATGGGGAGTACATACTCATCTTCACACATGGCAAAAAGCAGCTCTAGAGCAAACCGCTGTTATATTAGCATTAGAAATAGAACGCATGAGAAGCGTATCTTTAGTTTTTCAACGTTTTAGAAATGATTTTTTAAACATGTTGTTATCTGAAGGATTTGAATCACACGAAGTATTATCCAGACGGGCAGAAGAGGTCAAATGGAATCTCGAAAGTCACTATCATGTAGTATTGTTGGATTTTGATGTGAAAGAAAAATATGTATCCAACAAGTCTAAAAACCTGGCCACATGGCAAAAGAAAGAAACTATTCTAGAAATGATCGACTATGAGTTAAAATGGTTATCGCCAGGATCACTTATAGGCTTTGATAAACATAATTTTTTTACATTACTCATTCCAAAGAAATATCAACAAGATCTTATTCATCATTTAAACAAATTAGTCAAAAAAATAAATTCAACCTCTTTTTATGGTGGAATTGGAAGATTACATCCTATTGAAAATTTAGCAGCGAGTTATAATGAAGCCTTGTTGGCTTTAAAAGTAGCCTATGCCAACATACCTGAAGATTTTAATCAAAAGAAAGTGAATCAGCTGTATGTCCGTACCTTTTCCGAATTAAATGTTGAGCGGTTCCTTTTTTCCCATAATCCGAGTGATGAAGCAAAAAAACTCGTTGAAGATTGTTTGGTAAACATAATCAAATATGATAAAGAAAAAAACAGTGATCTATTAGAAACTTTAAAAACATTTTTAGCTCACAACGCGAATTTTGATAGTACCGCGGATGCATTATACATCCATAAGAATACTGTCAGGTATCGTTTAAAAATGATTCAGGAATTAACTCAACTAGATCCTAAAAATATAAAAGACCAACTCCTTTTCCAAATGTCATTGGCGGCACTAGATGTAATGAAACAACATTTATAGGCAGCCCATCAATATTTCTGCTTCCCCCGGTAGATTTTTCATTGCCGCATCTAGCGGCCCAAAATCTCCACGGGAACCCTTCTTATACAGAAGACTTATGGTTTTAAGGCTTCCGCCCCATAAGATAATAAGTTCAGTAGCGTTACCATCTTCATTTTAATAGATAAATAGCACGAATATTTATCTTATATCTAACATCCAGATGGTGATGATGTCCATAGACTTAACAAGATGTAACCCGAAAAAAAGCGCAAAGAAAACTCGTTCTCTGCGCGTTCATTGCCCAAATCCAAGATATTTTCCGCATCCCTGCATCTTGAGTTATGATGCTAATGGATTGATCATCGAGGCGCTTGTCAATCAAACAGAACGTTGTTGTGTAAAAATGATAGACATATGTAGTTTCTTTCAGCGTATAATATTATATTCGATAATGAGCGCTTGCTTGTTATGAGGAGACTGTTTCTTCGTATAACTATAGTCTGTTCACAAAATGTTAAACCCGTTTTAAGCAAAATCGGAATACCTGGGAACAAACCGGAAATGGCTCAAAAATTCGAGAAAAACGAAATCCGCTGACAACCAGCACGACCATATATTAAGCGCCAAAGGATATATTCTGTAAGCTTCAAGAAAATGAAAAATTGCCTGTTACATATTTGATGATCAGATCAAGTTCATGACACCTAATAGGATGAGTGTTTTGTTTTCGTCAACTGTATTACCCATTTTCATTTCAATATTGACCCTCATACAGCTATGCATATTCCAAAAAAATGGTAGCCCTTGAATGATTTTCATGCAAGACGTATGATCATATTGTCTACATCCCCACTATTCTAATTTAGGGACGTTAAACTTCACTTCTGTTCCATGATTCACCGAGCTGGTAATCTCTAATCCGTGTCCGTATATTCGTTTTAGTCGTCTGTTTGTGTTGATCAACCCAATGCCGCTTCCAATCTTGGTTTTCTCATTCAGTATTCGGCTCATTAATTCTTTGCTGATGCCCACACCATCATCCGCAACGGCAATTGTTGTAAATGTAGGATGATTTTCAATTCGTATCTCAACGGTTCCTCCGCGTATTCTTTTCATAACGCCATGACGGACAGCATTCTCCACAAGCGGTTGAATCGAAAGGGGTGGAACTTCGAAAACCTCGTTTTCATCCACTTCCCATTTTATTTGCAAGCGATCTCCAAATCTCTCCTTTTGGATATACAGATAAGAACGAACCAGTTCAAGTTCATGATTCAAAGGAACGAGCCGCTTCAAATTTTCCGCATTAAAGCTTCCGCGCAAGTATTCTCCAAATGTATTAAGTAGGTTAATCATTCTTTCTGAATCAATTTCACTTAGCGATGCGATTGTATTTAAAGTGTTAAAGAGAAAATGAGGCTGAATTTGAGCCTGCAGCCACGCGGCTTCCATATAAAGACGCTCATTGGCTGAGTCTTTAAAATCAATAAGGGCACGTACGCGAGATTTCAGTTCGAGAGAATGAATGGGCTTTGTCACATAATCATTCGCCCCTAAAGAGAAAGCAGTATACACATCTTCAGGATCATTTCTGGCAGGTAATAAAAGGATCGGGAGTTCCAGTGCGGAATATTTCTCCCGAATCAACCTCGTCAATTCATAGCCGGAAATATGGGGCATGATGGCATCGATAATGATTAAATCCCATTCAACTTTATCTAACATGTCCAGTGCTTCTTTACCGCTTATGACAGTTAAGACATCATATTTGTTAGCCGGGAAAAGATTACTGATGACTTTCAAAGTGACCGGATCATCATCTACCACAAGAATATAATGCTTTTTGCTGTCAGCCATATGATTTTGCCGCTTGCGCATACTACCATCAACCGCAGCCGCCGATTCATTTATATCCATACTCTGTATTGCCATATTCGCGACATTTTCTTTTTTGGCCAGTGGCAATGTAAAGAAGAAATCTGATCCCTTCCTTAATACAGATTCCACTTGTAAAGTGCCCCCATGCAATTCGATTAACTGCTTACAAACATTCAGACCTAGGCCCAACCCAGTATCATATGGTTCTCCTTGTTCATAGGGAGCCAATATTCGCTTCTGTGTTTCCTCATCCATTCCCTGCCCGGAGTCCTGAACATGAATCACCGCCATATTATCACGCACATCGGCATCAATGACTATTTTTCCTGCATGTGTATACTTAATGGCATTATGCAAAAGGTTAAACAATATTTGAATCAGTCTATTTTCGTCAACATATACGTTTGGAAAAGAAGACGGAATCGTTGATATCATTTGAACCTGCTTTCCTTCTGAAATAAACCTTAACATGTCGAACACCCCCGAGACAGATCCATGGATATTCGTACTTTGTGGGTTTATCTGGATTGTCCGCTCCTTGAGCCGTGTATAATCAAGAAGATCGGCGAGCATAAAGGACATGCTTCTTCCCATATTGATCAGGTATTTAAGATCATCCTTGTCTTGTTTTGCAAATTCGGTCCTTTTCCCATCATATATCGTTTGTGCCATAATGATCATTTCATTCAAAGGTGTCCGCAACTTTTTAGAACTATTCTTTAAAAATTCATCTTTCAATGTATCCGCCTTTTGTAACTCATGGACAAGTTCTGCCGCTTGCTTGTTTTTCTTATGATATTGTTTAAACCAAAAGATAGCAAATCCGAGAAAGGCGAATATATAATCAAAGGGGTAAAATGGTATTTCCATCTTGGCCAAGACTTTGATCAGTCCCCAAATAATTCCGGAGGTCGTACTCAAAGTAACGAAGGCAAGAAAAAAAGATTCTTTGTGATGATGAAAATATTCTTTCAGAGCCAAAAAAAGAATCGTGATAAATGACAAGAAATAAACGATAAAGAAGAGGGCATTTGCCGGTACTAAATATTCTGTGGGAAGCGCGATAATGGTTAATGCGCAAAGACCGTATAATATCGTAAACCAACGAAAACATTGGTCATTTCGGTGCTTTTCCAATAACATCCTCATTAATTGCACAAAGAAAAATGAAGAGCCCAAATAAATCAAGTTCCCCAGCTTCATGGACCAATCATAATCAAGGTGAAGCCATGAGAGCATACCTTTATCGTAAATCAAGACCTCATCTATCGCCGGAAAAAGGAAACCGACTGTAAAAAAAAGCAACATTTTATGTCGATAAATAAAAAAATAAATGAGTAGTGAATATATACTATGAAGAATAAGGACAACGACAATCATCGTGATCAAATTTTTTATGAAACTCTCTTCCTTGATAATCGCCTCGGCCATACCGAATGTGATCGTTTTATTGATCGTTGTACTTTCAGGAGTATCGAAGTTAGAAATATGCAAAATAATATCAATCTCTTGTTGATCAGTGCTAAAGAAAACTGTGGACGGTATATCTTCCCCTTTATGTTCATGAGGATTATCAGCCACTGTACCAGAGCGTGCTTTTAACCGTCCATTGATAAACAATGCAGAAGCCGTTTTTGCTGATGGTAACCGAATCCCAAATGTACGCACATCTCCCTGATTTCCGTCAAGTAAAATCCGTAACCGATATGTTCCAAATTGATAAGTTACGTTCTTTTCCCCCTCAAATGGTACCCGCAATAAAGTTTTTTCCATATTGCTTACATTGCCGTTTGTCAGGTCGGGAGAAATGAAAGTATTTGGAATAAAAGCCCACTCCCCGTTCAGCGTAATGGTCTGATCATTACTTAAATCATAGTCTTGCAAATCCAAAACACCATCATGCGCCAAAGGTTGCTTTGGAGGATAGTGATACGCCACCCATAAAAGACGAAGAGTTGTCAGAAAGATAAAAATGAACCCTAGGGTTAACAAAGGCTTCAATTTAAAATTACTCAAAACAGACGCCCCACCCTCTCCATGCCATGGTATAGGCATCGCAAAAAGCCTGATGGCAAAATAACCGCACATAAAACAATGCTTATACGTTGAAATCCGTGCGGAAGATTATTATATTGACCCATAAACACCCTATTATTTGCTTGATTAAGATGAAATTTGATAGACCAATCAAATTTAACAATTAAAACAAGACATTGTCATGTAGCAGACTAAAGCAGGGAGTTAACAACCGCGATCTATTTTCACTGAAAGAAAAAGACTCCTCAAAATAGGAATGGTTAATCGAAAAATAAACTTTCAATAAAATATTGTAAAGTGGAAGCCCATATATTTAGATACAGCATTTTATCAAAATAAAGCATGAGACCCAAAATGACAATAACAAAACCGCCAAATTTCATTAAAGCGGAAGAATACTTTAAGATGAACTTAGTCTTACTAATAAAAAGCGCCATCAAAATAAAGGGAATGCAAAAGCCCAATGAATAAGCCGTAATATTGGCAAATGTTTGTCCGGGATTTAAAACGCTTGCATATATAATCGCCCCGAAAATAGGCCCTATGCAAGGTGTCCATCCAGCGGCAAATACGAAACCAACTAAAAAAGAACTGAAATAGCTAGAAGATTTTTTTCGATAATGAAGCCGAACTTCTTTGAACATGAATGCCGGTTTAATAACGCCCATTAAAAACAGGCCCATTGCCACTAAGAAAATGCCGCCAAACATTTTAATATAGCTTTGATAGGCAGAAAAAAACGCTCCGAGCTTGCTAACAGAAAACCCCAGGATATAATAAACAACCGAAAAACCTAAAGAAAAGAACAGCGTATGAAGCAATACTTTTTTGCTGAAGAAAGTTTCTTTTTGTTCTTTTAACTCATTTACAGAGACCCCGGTTATGTATGAAATAAAAGACGGATACAGCGGCAAACAACATGGAGAAATAAACGCTAAAAAACCTGCACTAAATGCAAGTAATACAGTGACATTTTCCAACTTTTTTCACTCCTACAGCCATACTCGCTTACATACCCGAAATATGGGAGCTGTTTGCATCAATCGTATAGCCTATCCCAAAATAAAACAATAGGGTGCTTGAATACACTGTGACGACTTTAAGAACAAACTACCGCTTCTAGAGAAAGTGGATAGTAAGCCCATAAGGACAGAGTAAATGAACAAAGAAGCGAGCAACTCCCCAATGGATTTGCCCGTGATTCAGTTTTCAAGGGTTTCTCAACAACTGGAGGCTGGGACACAAGTTGAAATCTGATGCATATTTGTAAAAATCGTGAGAATAAAACCGCGTGAAATCAAGGTTTTAAACTTGATTTCATGCGGTTTGTTTCATTTTACAGGGTTTGTCCCGCTATTTCGTATTTGCTTATGTCCCCAGCCCCGCTTTATTTTTCAAACTTGTGATCAGTTCGCTTTTTGTTCTGTTTCCTTGAAGTCTGGAAACAAATCAAGAAAGGATACAGACGGCCCATGAATGAGTTGACGTTCCGCTATTTTTTTCCGTTTGACGCCAAGGTTTCGTGTCTCTACTCCATTGTAGGGGAGCCGCCCAAGCGGCTCACTTTTACAAAATGACCGCTCTGGCTCCCTTCTTTTCATGAACTAATCTTTCAATAATGTCCTTGAATACAACAGTCCAACAACCCCAACGATAATAAAGAGGATAGCCCGAATAATGATGGAAATATTGATCAAGTCAATGAAAAACAATTTCAATAAACAAAAGCCAATGAGCAAGCTCCCGATGATTTTTACAGCTTTCCAATTCCATTTCCGTCCCAAACTAATGGAGAGAAACGCGAATAAAAAGAGTAAAAATGTATGAACTAAAAAGACATATTCTCTATCCCAATCGTACACATTTGTAATGGCGAAATACCATTTATTTAAGAAGATAAAACAAGTAACTTGCAGCGCAATAAAATACGCAGAAGCTTTTGCTTTCAATCCTTCCTTATTAGGAAGTTTTCCTTTGAAAATGATCACAAAAAGGCATGTTAACAAAAAGACATATCCGATTTCCACAAATAAATGAAATAAAAACCATTGATTCAGAAAATCATCGGTTAATGGCAGAGAAACAATGACAAGCCCCAACACCAAATATTCGATCACGGCCGCATACGTCACATAAACCCCATGTTTCCATTTATATGCAAAATACATGAAAAGCAAGGCGGCCATAAAGATGAGCGCTTGAATATGACTTTCTGTTTCATATGGCAGGTAAGTCTGAGCCAGCCAAATTTGGGTTAAGTGAAAAATATAAAGCAGGCTAATGATTTGCCCGATCATCAGACTCATATCAATCTTTTGGACTTGTAAATGAAATTTGTTCGGCCCAAAGCGATAAATAGAATGATAGATCCACCCCATCGTTATTAACAACAGGAGCCAAACGAGATGATCATATGAAACAAACCGCTCCATATATACAGTTAAGATAACCGTCCAGGCTGTAATCCCGTATATGATCGAACTCGTGACAATCGTCCGTTTCGTAGCATAATAGAGGCCGACCCATAATCCGATCGCGCCGTTAATAAGCAATAACATTAATTTCACTTGAATATGTTCAAGCTGAAATGACAAGATAAACACACTCGTTGCAAATACCGCTACGGCCGATAGCACGCCTTGTAACGAACGATCTTTTTCGGAAAACACATATGCTGTTAAAACGATGTATAATAATGCAAACAACCCGTAAACAACCACTTCTTGGGGCTGGATGAGCAATTTAATCCAGCTTATCGCAAATACAAAGTTTGTATAAATTAATACTTCTGTAAATACTTGTCTTGAAATAAGTCCTCTTATATAAAAAGTCAATAAGGATATATGCTGAATGAGGACGGTGGCTACAATAATATATTCACTGCCATACGTTCCTGCAAAGTTGGCATAAATCATTAACGTTACATGGAACAAGACAAAGGTTACATAAAAAGTGATTTTGTGTTTCTCACTTAATGAAACATAAAATAATGATAAGAAAAGCAATAAGATATATAAACAAAATTGAAGAGCTGTTGCTCCTTGACCTTCTAATAAAAATGGCAGTAAAAATCCGGCGATGGCAGAGAAAATGGTAAGCGTTTCGGACTTTGTTTTTTTAGACAAAAATAATCCAAGCGCAATGTAGAAGATGCCAATTATAAACGCCAACATATAATGAAAATAATCGTATAAATAGTGTGCGGCAAATGTCGTTAAAATCCCCAAAGCAATAACTCCGCCCAGCAACGTCACCCCGAACAATTTTTTCTCGCCTTTTACATAGCGCATTCCTAAATAGTAAAGAAGTATGGTGCTTGCATATCCCATCACAATTCTGACTGAATAGGTAATCCAGCCGTTGTCCATGCCGACTTTCAATCCCCATAAAACGCCCAGTAATAGAATGAACATGAAAACGCGCGGCAGCCAAATTCCCAATATTTTTTCAAAGTCTACTTCTTTTTTCGGCTCCTGTTTCATTTGAACAGGTTGAGCTTTTTGCTTGCTTTCCAACTCAGCTGTTGTCTGCGCAACTGTTTGCTTGCTTTCCAACTCGGCTGTTGTCTGCGCAACTATTTGCTTGTCTTCCAACTCGGCCATTGTCTGCGCAGCTGTTTGCTTGCTTTCCGGCTCAGCCGTCATTCGTTCTCCTGTTTGCTCAACCGTTGTTTTTTGTGGTGATTCCTTTACTTCCGCTTTCCTGATGTCAGCAGTTGACAGGGGCTCCATTTTCGCAATTTTTCGCTTTAAAGTACTTACTTCCTCTTCCAAGGTTTCAACTCTTCGGACTAATTTCTTTATATTTTCATCCATTATACTGCTCCTTTTTATGGAAATATGTCCTCCCGCCATTATATCTGGAAGATTCATCATGTACAATGTACGAAAGTCTTATAAAAAAGAATTTACACACAAGTTCCATCACATTACTCCTTGCTGTATATTTATTGCTGTCTTACTAAGATCATAACAAAACAAGGCTATTTTGGAATGCAACTGATTTACTTCCCCTTATTCCTCACATCACACAACTTTCCGCCGTAATCAACCACAGCGTGAAGACGGGTCAGCGAGATAATGAAGTCCAAGGTGATGGCAATCATATACAAAGCCAAAAAAGGTTGTCTCAATGATACGAGACACAACTTGATATGTATGGAAAATCAAATCGGCCATTCTGAAAATAACGTGACGGTGAATGCCATCGGCCATAAAAACGTGACGGTGAATGCCAATAGAAGAAATTCGCAGTAAATGATTTCTTCTGTCATTTTCGCTGTCGATGTCATTTATTCCCAACGGTTTTTCCTTCCTTCTTACAATGGAATACATTTGTCTAGCGTAACGGTAGAATCAACAACTTTATTCCGGGGGCAACTCCTCGTTAACCCACGTCAACAAAATGAAAATAAGAGCTGATGAAACATCATCAACTCTTTACGCCCCCACCTTTAATAAAATTGATTTCTTTCAGCGGCCATCGCATCGGCTTTCGTTTTGTGAACAGTACCGAATGGATGTTGTGGCGGTGCATAAATGGAGTATAATTTCAATGGTATATTTCCAGTGTTGGTTACGTTATGCCATGTACCGGCAGGCACCATAATTGCATAGTCTTCATAAACTCTTTTCCTAAAGTATAAATTTTCTTTCGTATTACCCATTTGAACAATTCCTTGCCCCTGTTCAATTCTTAAGAATTGATCAAGATGTGGATGAATTTCCAAGCCGATATCCTCTCCCGGTTTGATACTCATCAATGTGACCTGTAAATGCTTCCCTGTCCACAAGGCTGTCCGAAACGTGCGATTTTGCTTTACGGCCTTCTCGATATTCACCACAAATGGTTGACTTCCATAGTCCTTTCTTTTCAATCTGTCAGTGGGAATTGATGAGTGCGAGGAATCAAGTTGATTTGAATATGGAGCAGTCCAATATACCGGGTGTCTTGCATAGTCATATGCATAATAAGGGTATGGAAACATATAAGAAGTTTGATACAATTTGCTCATTCCCTTCACAAATATATACATCATCCTATGCAAGATGCTTTGGGAAGGTACATTGACTTTTGACACTATTCCGGGCTCCAACCACTTTTACCGCGAAAAAAAGATTTCCTTTCAACAAATATCCTTCACATCTTTTTTCTATATGTTGTTTTGAATCATTTAGAAGCCGTCTTTACAAAAAGTAATGAAATGTGCCTTGTTTTACCATAATAAAGACGCCTAAGCCTATTAAAACAAAAGGAACGATAAAATGACCGTAGCGTTCGAGTGCCCGGGCAAATAAAGGTTGTTGAACTAATACAAGTCCCAAATAACACCAAATCGCTACTAGGACTAAAAAAATCACTAATATCAACATAATCTTCTCAAGGTTATAAGTTGCAAACAGCGGAATATAGACTCCCATATTATCGGCGCCATTTGCAAAGGTTATGACTGCGGTTTTGAACAGCCACATAACAGGGCGGCTTTTTTTCTTTCGCGACTGATATAAAGACATGAGTGATTTCATTCCGAGATAGATCGGAATGAACCCAAATAAACCTACCCACTCCTCGGAAAGTTGCAAAGTTCCAAAAGCCCCGATAAAACTAATGGATAGAAGGAGAATAAAACCAATGTATTGCCCTGCTACGATATACCATTTTTCTTCTGTTGTTTTTGCTTGTGAAAACCAGGTTATTAAAAACAAGAGGTCATCAAGATTTGTTGCTACAAAGAATAGGATTATTGAAACAAGACTTAACATCTCTTATGAAATCACCTTTTCTTTTGGTTTTCTCTTTCCTAATCCCATTTGTTTTTTCAAAAGAGCATCTCAGTAAGAATCGTTATCATTCCATTATATTGATAAAAGCAATACAAATGCCTAATACGTAAAATCTCATTAACATTTTATTCTTGGAGTTTGCGTGGGCATTATTGAAAAAGTTGATTAAGACCTATTGCCATAAAAATGAGCCCGGCAACAAGGGAAGAGTATTGGCCAAACATTTTTAAGAAAACAGTATTTCCTATCACATTTCCAATCCAAATGCAAATATATCCCCAACAAGTAATACTAATGATCAAAGGCCAAATAAGTAATTCATATGCAACCGCCGCTCCAAATCCGGCAGCAATATTGGTGACCGACAAAGCAAAACCGAGGATAATAGCCTGCCGCAATGTAGGCTGATGAATTTTTACCATCGGTTTATTTTTTCCATCAAGTAAGCCAGAATAACGATTATAAATTGTCAAAAATCCGATAGAAAAAAACACACAAAAAGAAACAAGTCCAGTTGCTGTAGGAGAAATAACCTGCGAAATGATAGATGCTAAAAAAACACCAATCAGTGTGTTAAAGAAACCAATGACATTAATGATGGCATTGAACCAAGAAGGTATTCTAAAATGTTTAAGCCCATATGCAATGCCAACTCCCGTATTATCTAAATTGGCACTTAATCCGATCAGATTGATGATAAAAAAAGAGCTGAGCCATTCCAACGAAAATCCCTCACTTTTTGTTTAATGGCCATTCCAGTAATTTAATCATGAAGCCCTGCAAATTATCATATGTAAGCCGAGTGCCGAGCGTATCCTTAAAACACCTACTTAAAAGCCGCGGTAAATACTCTATTCTTTCCCAATGTCGTCTAAATGCCACTCCCATTTTTCTCCGTATGACCACTGGAGGAATGAGAGCGAAAGCCCTCATTTTGGAATGTTTTTGATTACTGTTTGAAATAAAAAATGGCAGGAAAGCCAAAAAAGACCGAATCCAAAAAGGATTCAGCCTGGAATGATATTTTAATTGGGCTAAGGGAGGCTTGAAGGAACAACTAGTTTCTGGTTCAACCCACCATCCGATTTCATTCTCAGTAGGAAATGCCCCTTTTTTAGTCATATGAGGTATCCCCTCTTTCAAACATGGTATAACATGACGGGGAAATACGGGGTGTTCTCATCAAGATTTTCATGGAGGAAATTCATATGTTGATAAACTTCCCCAAACGATTCAGTAAAAGGCATCTCTAATGAATGAAAGTCTCTTGTTTATCTACAACTGCCACATGCCGCTCAAAGCCTTCATCAGAAGGTTCATCATAATAAATAGTTGGACGTTCGAACGGAAATTCTTTCATTTTTTCCTCCTTGATTTTTATTGTGGAAAGCTGCTTATATGTTTGGTCTTGCTTTTTTTCCCAAGAATCAGTTCAGCGATTTTTTTAAAACAGATAAAACCTAAAGTACCACCCAATGTATTTAATAGTAAATCATCTACATTAAACGTCCGTCCTGATAAAAAGCCAAAGCATACAAGAACAAGTTGGCAAGTCTCTATCAATAAACTTGTAAAAAACACGATAAGCGTTGCTTTTTTTATACTCTGGATGTTAAAAATGAACGGTAAATACACACCCAATGGGAACAGCATGATGAGATTAAAAAAGGAGAGTTTTACCGCATTCCAAAAGAACCAACTGTTTGGGCCATAACCGCTCAAATCCCAAATAAAATAAAACGGAAAAAGCTGTATATTGACAACTCCCCTTTCAAGAGGAGGGATGTGAATATATCCCGTTGTAACAGTGGCTACTACAATGAAATAGAAAATAAAGCTGAACAGGATCGTTCTCTTTAATAGGTTTTTCAATTTTTTTCTAAAAAGATCATATATAATAAATAACAATAAGCCGATGAATCCGATTACAGTTATGATGTTAATGCTCATATTAAACTTCTCCTTACCTATTACTATTCGGAACATGATGCTTTATTGATTCCGCAGAATGAGGAAAGACAATCTTTCAAAGCTTTATGTAGTAAGCTCGCCACTTTATTTCCCGCATTAAGAACTCGTGACGATGGGAAGGCGGAGCCTATTTTCTTCTTTATGAGTCATTACAGTGCTCTTTTTTTGTTACCTTTTCGAACTAAGCTGCCCTCCCCCTTCTTGACTGGCAACCAACTAAACTACTTCCAATGATCCGGAAATTTGGCGGCAGCCAAAAAGCGACCAAGTTATATCG
Source organism: Siminovitchia sp. FSL W7-1587 (assembly GCF_037963795.1). Taxonomy (NCBI): domain Bacteria; kingdom Bacillati; phylum Bacillota; class Bacilli; order Caryophanales; family Bacillaceae; genus Siminovitchia; species Siminovitchia sp. FSL W7-1587. The sequence goes on along the minus strand of NZ_CP150169.1, from coordinate 3,779,054 downwards.
GGAAGCTTCATGGGGTGTCTTGTACCTTCCCCACTTTGAAGATTCTTCGAGGTCTTCCACGTGTACCGGGGACCTCTTCCCCCACAATCTGAGCCAATCCGTGCTTTTCCAAGTCACTTAATATTCTTCTGGCATTTCGTTGTGTCATTCCTAACCATTTAGCAAGTTCATGGGCGCTTAAGGAACCGTTTCTTAATTTTTCTTGAACCGCTAGTACTTTCGTGTAGGTACTCACATTTACACCTGCAAGCTGCAACTTATCTACGACTTCCGAATCATGAATGCGCCGTGTGAATGAAATACTGTTTTTATCGAAAAGCGGCCCGTTCACCACTCCCTTTTCATCTACTAACATGATCGTGTTTTTATCATATTGATTTGCATGGTTTAATGCCAGATAGGCATTTTGCTCCGCATCTACAACGGTAATGCCATAGCCGATCCCCAGATTGGCCGGGAGATTCGTAATGAGCTTTATCTTTTCTAATAAATCAAATATGGATTGATTGGATTGGTCTTCCAGCGTGCCTCTTGTAGAAAAAATAATAAACTTTTCAATCCCTTGTTGGATAAAAGATCCTTGTATTTTTTCGGCAAATTCAATCACGATTTCTTGCAACTTTAAACTTAAACGATGCGCATCAAAGGACACATTGCTTTTACTAATCAAATGGCTCATCTCATGTATTTGCAGGATCAAGATAGAAATTTGGGAACTTTGAAATTGCATAATTTCACTTCGCTGTGTCGCAATCAACATTTTATCCCTAATATCCATTTTAGTCGGAATGAGCCGATAAGAAGGTACGCCCAATTCATTTAACTTCTTATATACAGAGTGAATGCCCGTGATACAACAATCCACTTTATTTTGTTTATAAAGATCGTAGTGATATTGAAATAATTCCTCGCTGGGCTTATAACCGCTATAAGGAAAAAGTTCCAACGATTTCGTTTGCAAATGCAGTTCGGAAAAAGTTTCCATTACTTCGCTGGCAGGTATTGTGTCAAAACTCAAACGATCTAAGCTTTTTTGATCACGATAGGATATATCAAGCAACACTTTGGTTAAACTAAACCCCGTTAAAGATGGGTAAAAACCGCTTTTTGATTTGATATATGGCTTTGCTATCGCATAAGGAGCTTGTCCCGAGAAAAACCACACATCAATTTTATCTTTATGATCCAATACAATGTCTTTTGCCTCTTCCGAATGTGTATAAACAAACGGGACTTGCGTGATTCGATCATGAAATTCTTGTGCAACCTCCAATATAAGATCAACGGAATCTTGTGGTCCGACAATTCCTATTCGATTTTTCATTGATGTTCTCCTTCGATAATGGTCGTCCGTTCATTTTACAGATTACTTTATATACAGATCTCCTCCAAACACCGTTATTATACCATAGAAAAAACCCTATCTTTCCTTTCCTCTCCATTTCTATTTAAATTTTTTTACTATTGACAATAAAACATCGTTTATTTATATTAAGGAATATATAAGGAAATATCCTTAATATAAGCAGCGCAAAGAAATAATGAACTAAAGGGCGCCTGCCAGTCGTCGAAAAACTGCATAAGATCAGTATAAGATGGGACATACTTTGACCAGCCATTGTCATGTATGTGGCTGTTGGGTGATTTTGGCGGGCTTAGAGGTTGCCAAAGTTGTTGAGAGGAAAAAATGCTGTCAGGTTGGGAGTCCCCCCCTCTTAGGACAGCAAAAACTCAAGGAGAATGTCATTCATTTGTTGAGCTTTATAAGGGTAAACAGTAATCTATCTCGAAATGGATCGCGGCGCGGGACAGGGCTAATATACCAGATTTGAGCAAGCCTTCATCCTCCCCCCCAACAGAAATGATTCATCTTATTCTTGGTATAAACATACTCATAAACTATAACGCTGACCCCATGTAAAATGACCATTTACGGAATAGATATGGAAATATTCCATTATCATAAAGAAGGAAGGTTAACCATGGACATCAATATTCAGACACATATACTACAGGTGGAAAATGACATCATTGAGATCAGAAGGCATCTGCATCAATATCCGGAACTGAGTAATAATGAATGGAACACTTCACAACTAATCATGGAAACGCTGCAAAAATACGATATTCCTTTTGAAAACGGTTTCGCGAAAACAGGAGTTTTAGGCATTATTCATGGTCATTACCCAGGAAAAACAGTCGCTTTACGAGCTGATATGGACGCTCTCCCGATTGTGGAGCAAAATAGCTGTTCTTTTGCCTCTAAACATCATGGTATCATGCATGCTTGCGGCCATGATGCGCATACAGCCATGTTACTTGGAGCCGGTTATATGCTGAATAACTTGAAGGAACATATTCACGGAACGATTTTGCTCGTGTTTCAACCAGCGGAAGAAGATGCGCCGATTGGGGGCGCACAAGCCATGTTGGAGGATGGCGTTTTTGCGACATATACACCTGATGTCATTTACGGACAACATGTCTGGCCCGAACTTCCCGTTGGAAAAGTAGGCATTCGAAATCGGGAAATGATGGGTGCGAGTGATCGTTTTCATATTACGATCCATGGCAACGGGGGACATGCGAGTATGCCTCATGAGACGAGTGACGCCATCGTGACCGCGGCCTATTTAATTACAAACTTGCAATCTATTGTTAGTCGAAATGTTGATCCAATGGAGGCTTCTGTTATTACCATCGCCAAAATAGAAGGTGGCTACGCGCCAAATGTGATCGCGGACAAAGTAATACTTGAAGGATCGATTCGAACGTATAAGCAATCTATTAAAAATCGAATCAAAGAACGCTTTTTTATCATTACCAATCAAGTTGCCGAGATGTATGAAGCAAGGGTAGAAATTGAGTACCAAGATGGATATCCACCTACCGTTAATACGCCCAAATGGGCGAGCTTGGCACGTAAATCGGCACGAAAAATAATGGGACCAGATGCGGCGCCAGAAGTAAAGCCAGCATTAACAGCCGAAGATTTCAGTCGGTTTTTAAACCGATATCCGGGAGCACTTATATGGTTAGGAACTCAACTAGATGATCCAACAGCACAAAAACCGCTGCATGACCCTCTTTTTAAGTTAAATGAACAAGCTTTGCCGCTTGGAAGCGCCTTATTAACCCAAATTGCCATCGACACATTACATGAATTAAAAAAGGATGAAAATAATGATAGCTGCTTTTATTGACGATATATCGCCGCAACTAGTAAAATGGCGGCGCTCATTCCATCGAGAACCTGAGCTTGGATTTATGGAATATATCACAACGTATAAAATTGGAAAAGAATTACAGAGACTTGGATATACAATCTACCTTGGAAAGGATGTAATGCAAGACGAATCACGATTAGGTGTTCCCGAGAACAAGAAGTTAATAGAACAAGAGACGATTGCCCAAGAGTGGGGCGTCGAAGAGTCTTGGTTACATCACATGCGGGGTGGATTTACAGGTGTTATAGCAACGATCGATACAGGTAAAACAGGAAACCATCTTTCCTTTCGATTCGACATCGATGCATTGCCAATTGATGAATGTAAAGAGTCATCTCATTTTCCTTCTCAACACCATTTTGCATCTGCGTTTCAGAATGTCATGCATGCTTGTGGCCATGACGGCCATATGACGATTGGCTTAGGGTTGGCCGCCTTTATTGCTAAATATATAAATGAACTAAAGGGACGCTATACGCTTATTTTCCAGCCTGCCGAAGAAGGTGGGCGCGGTGCGAAAGCAATTGTTGATAAAGGGTGGCTTGATGATGTTGATTATTTTTACGCCGGACATATTGGCATTCAACCTCTGGCAGTGGGAGAAGTGGCCGCAACTACAGAAGGGTTTTTAGCTTCAACCAAATTGAATGTCACGTTCCAAGGAGAATCTTCCCACGCGGGAATGCAACCGGAATTAGGGAAAAACGCTTTATTGGCTGCCGCTACAGCCGTTTCTAATTTATATGCAATCCCTCGTCATAGTGAGGGAATCACACGTATCAATGTCGGAAAATTAATGGCTGGAAATGGGCGAAATATTATTGCCGATAACAGCAAGATGGAAGTCGAAACGAGAGGAATCACACGAAAAGTAAATCAGTATATGTTTGAGGAGGCAAAACGCATCATTGAGAGCGCGGCTTCCATGCACGATGTTCACTCACATATTGAAGAAGTGGGCAGCACCAATGAAATAGTTTGCAGTGAGGAGTTGATCTCTCATATTTCAGCATGTTGCGCAAATGGTGTCTATATTAAAAACATCATTCCGGAAATAACTGTGATGGGTTCAGAAGATGCAAGCTATATGGTGGATCAGGTTCAAAAAAATGGTGGTAAAGCAACTTATATGTTGTTTGGCACTCATTTACACTACCCTCACCATCATCCACGATTTGATTTTCAAGAAAAATTGCTGCCCGTGGCATTGGAAACGTTTATTCGGATTGTGCTTGCGGAAAGAACATCCTCTTAGTAATTGATGGCCTTTCCCAAAGTGAAAAACAATTCATTCACACCGATTATATGTAAGCGCTTTATAAGATAAAAAGTAAAGAGAGGGTAAATGATATGGCTTTAGAAAATAACTCCGTAAAAAGGTCAAAACTGACAGGTTTCTTAAATGGAATTGAACGAGTTGGGAATAAATTGCCAGACCCCTTTATGTTGTTTGTGTATCTTGCAATCATCGTGATGATCTTCTCCTGGCTTGTTTCTCTTTTTAACGTTTCATTTATCCAGCCGGGAGAAGAAGAAAAGATTTTCGTCAAAAGCTTAATGTCAACAGAAGGGTTGGAATTCATCTTGACCTCGATGCTGGATAACTTTGTCAGCTTTAAACCTTTAGGTCTTGTATTAGCGATGATGCTTGGGATTGGATTAGCCGATAAAGTAGGTTTATTGGAAACCGCGATTAAAAGCACCATTGTAAAAGCGCCAAAATCACTTGTGACATACGCGGTTGTTTTTACCGGAATTATGGGAAATATCGCTTCTGATGCAGCCTTTGTGATTATTCCTCCCCTGGCCGCGATGGTGTTTTATAACATTGGACGACATCCATTGGCGGGATTAGCTGCGGGCTTTGCCGGCGTCGGTTCCGGCTTTACAGCAAACTTTATGATTACGGGAACAGATGGACTCTTATCCGGTATTACTACAGAAGTAATGCAATCCCTCGGGTCAGATATCGTTGTTACACCGGCAGATAACTGGTACTTCATGGTAACTTCTGTTGTCATCTTATCTGTTGTCGGGGCCTTAGTTACAGAAAAAATAGTTGAGCCCCGACTTGGAAAATACGAAGGATCTGTCGGGAAACAATTTGAAAAGGCTACGGCATTAGAAATGAAAGGGTTAAAAAATGCCGCGATTGCGGGGGGAGCCTATATTGCTTTTATAATCATTGTCCTGCTTATTCCTCATTCTCCATTAACAAATGAACGTGGTGGAATTGTCCCTTCATTGTTTTTAGATGGCATTATTCCCCTTATTATCGTTTTTTTTATCATTCTCGGTGTTACGTATGGCCTCACATTGAAAACAATCACATCGACACAAGATATTGGAAAATATATGGGAGATGCCATGAAAGACATGTCCGGCTTTATCGTGCTCATATTTGCAGCTTCCCAGTTTATCGCTTACTTTGATTGGTCTAATGTAGGTTTATGGATTGCGGTAAGCGGAGCAAATTTTTTACAGTCCATCGGTTTAACAGGCATATTGGTCATTATCGGTTTTGTTTTATTAACAGCGATCTTAAACTTGTTTGTCTTTAGCGGCTCTGCGCAATGGGCTTTGGAAGCGCCCATATTTGTTAAAATGTTTTATTTTCTTGATTATCACCCCGCTTTTGTGCAAGCGGCATACCGAATTGCGGATTCGTCGACAAATGTCATTACACCCATGAACCCCTATATGATGATCGTGCTTTCCTTTATGAGAGACTACGATAAGAAAGCCGGAATTGGCACATTGATTTCCCTCATGTTGCCATATAGTCTGTTTTTCTTGGGAACATGGATTCTTTTACTATTGTTATTTGCCTACCTCGGAATTCCGTTTGGGCCGGGAATAACCGTTCATTTATAAGATTGTGATGAAAAATCATTACTAACAAGGCTGAACACGATCATGGATTAACCTAACAACAAAAAACACCTTCGAACAGGTACGCAGAAATAACATACACAATTTCGAAGGTGTTTTTGCATGAAGTCAAAACGAAAAAAGATCGCAAACACTGTTATGAACAATCATCATGCCATCCATTTTGGCGGGTCATCTTTAGACCAGTAAATCTCTCCAATTTCATGGTGCTTTTCAAAATGATCTTTACTCAAATGATAATGGAAATTAAACCAGTATCCTTCTAACGGCCTCTTATCACGCCTGACATGAAATCTGGCAATATCCATATCATTTCGCACATCATATACATGAAATATTTTTTCTCCGTACCCATCGGCGGGTTGATCAGTAATCATGAAATAGGGAACTTCTTGCGATCCCGCCTCGACAAGCAGGGTGGTCAAAACTTCTTCCATTGTCGGTAAAATGACCTCCATGAAGTCATCTTCCACCTGCTCCAAAATTCTTGGTCCCAATTTCGCTATCGCTTGTTCTCTTGCCTGTTTGGCCAGTAAAGTCGTTTTGCTTTCCTTTTCTTCGGGATAATGGACACAATCTCCATCTTCAGTTGGAGAGTCGGAGCCTTCATCATTTTCCTCAACGATTTTACTAGAAGAAAGGATATTTTTCTCATCATTTACTTTCGAATCCGGTTGAGCTGACGGGATATACAATCCAAAGGTCATGATGGCTACAAAAAAGACGAACATTCTTCTGAGCCATAGCTTCATTTTTGGGATCTCCTTTCTTCACAACCCCTATATGTAATCGGGAATATAGACGGTCTACATTCAAAATATGAATCTATCGTATCTTTCACCGAAAAATCAAAACGATCTACCAAAAAAGCATGTATATAAGAACATGATCATTATGTATATGTTAATATATTTTTTCCGTTTTAGCCAACTGATTTTCCTCATTTTAGGGAAATAATATGTGGAAGGAATGGATCATTTTTGTCAGCTGCCCCATCCGCTTATTTGATTTCAAGGGAATTCTTGATCGGTCAACGATGACTTTTCCAACTTTTTGGACTAGTTTTCAATATAGCTTTGGGCAAGGTCCCAAGTCCTTGATGGAACATTGTTTTGAATAAGCATCTTTCCTTTTCACAGAATCTCTTTTTCCTACAACAATAAATAGTTTGCATAGGCATTTTTCTCAAAAGGCTGAACTTTTTTCGGATGTAAATAGAGTATAATGGCTGTAGTATAATCTTCTCCATACAATAATGCAGACAAAGAAACCCGCCTTTTTTATTCATTTTCGTCGACAGTAACCACCCTTTTTTAAAATAATCCCCTTCGTATACACCAAGTCCTTTTGCATCCGGCTTTCCCCTTCATGGCATCTGGCAAAGCGGCGTTAAGTACCAGTCTAAAGGGAAGATGGTTTAGCCTCATTTTCGTGAACATACATTGACTTCAGCCCCCTTTCTTTTTATCCTTAAAGAGGACAATTGAGCAAGCTTTATGTATGCTGTAGAAAACAAAGGATTAAGACATGGAAGAAAATATTGTTATCAAGAAACATGTTCATCGCCAATGAAAATTGGCTTCGTTTTTATATAAATGTAGAAAGTATAGAAAAAGGTGAGGAATATGAGTGATTATAAGATTGAGAAACCGACACCGTATTATGAACAGTTTTATCACTCCATAAAGAAAATGATCTTTGAAGGTAAGTTCAAACCGGGAGAACGTATTATCGAGACGCAATTGGCTAAAGAATTTAATGTCAGTAAAAGTCCAGTTCGAGAAGCCATTCGTATTTTAGAAACAGAAGGGCTTGTTACAGTTGACGAAAAGTCCAGAGTAATCGTCTACGAGCCAACCATAAAGGATGTTGAGGAAATATACTTTTGCCGTATGGCGCTCGAGTCCTTCGCGGTCGGGTTAACGACTACCATTTCAACGGATACGGAGTTGGCTGACATTGAGAGTACTCTAAAACAAACGGAGCAGGCAATCCTTCATTCAGAAGAAGCGAATACGATTATTACATTAAATGAACAATTTCACAATTTAATTGTCCAGTATACGCATAACCGCCGATTGCAAAAGCAACTCAATGATTTAAAATCACTTATGTACTTTTTCCGTATCTTAAACTTCCAGGGAGAAGGTCGAGCAGATCAAATCCTGAGCCAACATTGGGACATATTTTCACAAATGAAGAAAAGAAATGCGGAACAAGCTTCCAAAGAAATGGTTGAACATTTGAAATTAGATTTATCCCATTTGATTGGCGTTCTTCATACAACCGAAACAACTGAGCCGTGATGAGTAGATCATGGCTTTTTATATACTCCCCATAGAGCGCGACATGCGGCACTTCCCCTTTTGCCGCTCATTGAAAATATTTCAATCCACACACTTACATAGAGTGGTGGCCTCTTTCCATTTTTGTAAAAATACGCGCACTCACACAAGAAGTTTTTTAAAAAAACGAGCTTGCTTTACGTTTTTTCGTCTCGTATAATCAAATTATGATCTGGTCGACCGGATACTGTCGACCTGTTGCACGACAATTATATATGAAAGCGAGGAGATTGAAATTGAAAACGTTAAAAATCGCCGCTATACCAGGAGACGGAATTGGTAAAGAAGTTGTTCCCGCAGCAATCGATGTTTTGAACACGGTATCAGATATTCATGGAGGATTAACATTTGATTTTACCAGCTTTCCTTGGAGCTGTGAGTATTATCTCGAACATAACAAAATGATACCTGATGATGGCATGGAGAGATTACAAGATTTCGATAGTATATTCTTGGGAGCTGTGGGAGATAGTAATCTTGTTCCCGACCATATTTCTTTATGGGGATTACTCATTAAAATTCGTCGTGAATTTGATCAAGTGATTAATATTCGTCCCGCAAAAGTGATGAGTGGTGTGAGATCCCCGCTTATAAACCCTAAGGATTTTGATATAGTCGTTGTTAGAGAGAATAGTGAAGGAGAATATAGCGCTATTGGGGGAAATATCTACAACGGTGAAGATGAATTGGCCATTCAAAATGCGGTCTTTTCAAGAAAAGGAACGGAAAGAGTCATGCGTTATGCTTTTGAATTAGCGGCTAAACGGAAAAAGCATGTAACAAGCGCGACAAAATCAAATGGCATTACATACTCGATGCCTTTCTGGGACAAAATTTTTAAAGAGATTGCCAAAGAATATCCGGAAATTAGCACTGATTCCCAACATATCGATGCTTTATCGGCGTTCTTTGTCACCCGGCCTGAAAGATTTGATGTCATTGTGGCAAGCAATTTATTCGGAGATATCTTATCAGACTTGGGGGCGGCGATTATGGGCAACATTGGAATTGCCCCATCAGCGAATATTAATGTCAACGGAAAATATCCTTCCATGTTTGAGCCTGTTCACGGATCGGCTCCGGATATTGTCGGAAAAGGGATTGCCAACCCAATTGGCCAAATTTGGACGGCTAAAATGATGTTAGATCATTTTGGAGAAGAAGATTTGGGAAATACATTATTGACTGTTATTGAAAGCGTCACAAACGATGGCATCTTAACGCCAGACCTTGGTGGGAAACATAGCACAAAAGAGGTTACAAATGAAATCATCAAGCGGCTTATTGCTGTCGACAAAAAAGGGGTTCATAGTAAATAATCCATCAATCATTACTACAATGAATTGAATTTCATTGTTTAAAAGCGGCAGCTGGCAAGTCAGCTTCCTTCCTTATTGATTGGCAGCTTTTTCTGGCGATTTTCCATTGTCTTTAAAATGGCGGTTTTTCAGGATTTAATTTGTCATAAACCGAAACGAAACTGTGAAGCGGGAGCGTACACCTCCCACTTACACAGTTTCGTCTGCATTTACGAGTCAATCGAGCCTTTCTGATGGACTTTACTCTTTTTAGAGAGTTTGTATTTAGGACAAAATGAAACGACTTAATCATCATGTGTTAAGCGAAAAATAAGCAGCAAATACTTTTTTGGGGATATCCAGGATCGCATCTTGTTTATCTGTATCCATAAAAGGCAAAGCAACAGCGATCGCAATTTCCGGATTATCCGACGGGGCATAGCCTACGAAAGTCAAATTCCAGACAGCCGTCATATTTGCCGATTGAATGGGCCCACTATAAAAAGCTTGGGCAGTTCCGGTCTTACCAGAGACTTTATATGGCAAATCGGAAAGTTTCTTTCCTGTTCCATATGGATTGCTGCCGTATACAACATGATATAAGCCCGATTGAATCCTATCAATATATTTTTTTTCGATATTTACATGGTTGATGACTTTTGGAGTAAAAGCTTTTTTTAGTTCACCTAGTTCACCTTTCTCATGATAGCCTCTAACTTCTTTTACAATTCTTGGAGCGATCCGGTCTCCCCCGTTCGCAATCGTCGATATATACTGATTTAATTGCAGAGTTGTATACGTATCAAATTGCCCGAAAGAAAGATCAAGAGCGAGACCAGGATTTGTTTCTACTCCTTTTAAACCATGCGTCTCCCCCGGAATATCCAGTCCGGTTGGAACACCGAGGCCAAATTGCGAAAAATAATATCTGAGTTTATGAAAAGCCGCTTTACTATCCATTTTCAAGCTTTCCTCAGGCATGTAGTCATATTTTCCGCCCATCCGCATAGCCAATTGCATCATATAGGAGTTCGAAGATACTTCTAACGCGGTGATGTCATTTAATGGCATACTTCCCCGGCGGTTAAACCAAGAACTTTTTGATTTTGTCTCCGCAAATTTAAGTGGTTTATCAATGAGTGTATTGTCATCCAATGAAATCACTTTATCCATATAACCCGCAAGAACAGTAGCCGCTTTTATGCTGGATCCCATCGTATATTGAGTATTAAAAACACTTAATGTATCATCTTCTATTTTTCCTGTAGCCATGTTAATCCTTTTTCCGGTCATGCCGAGAATTTCCCCAGTTTGCGGATTAATGGCACTAATATAAAGCCGATCTGCCAATTTTCCTTTCCGTTGAAGCAACGCGTTGGTTGCAATGTCATCTAGTTCTTTTTGAAAGTCAATATCGATCGTTAATACGAGATTATCTCCTTTTTTCCCCTCTGTTTTAAGAACAGATTTTTCCACTTTTCCGTTGTTAATTGTTAATTCATATTGTTCCTTAGTGCCTTTCAGCACATCTTCATATCCTTTTTCCAAGTAGCTTTTTCCGACCCGGTCATTTAAGGTGTAGCCTTTAGCCAGCAGTAATTCTTTTTCATCACTAGGCAAACCTGTTTTCTCGGATGTTACCGAACCGAATACACTTTTTAACACGGTGCCTTCCTGATATTCACGTTCCCAATCCATTGTAACGTCGATGCCCGGTAACTCTTGCATATGTTCGCTTACCTTGGCCGCTTCTTCATCCGTCACATGATTATTTTTAATAGTTACAGTTTCAAATGCGGAAATGCTGTTCATTTTTTTATATATACTGGCAACACTTTTTTCTGTTTCGTTTAAGGAAGCCAGGTCGTCGTCAGTCACTTTTTTTATTTGCGCTTTATATAAATCTCCTGCTTTTAAACGCTGCTCCATTCCAGTAAGCCGATGATTGATTTTATCCGGATATTTGGCGACAAAGTATTCTTGTAAATCATGTTTTTTAAGCCCAGTCGTATCTATGGAAATAAATTTCGTTAGTTCTTCCGCTAATTTTACCATCGCTTTTGGCGTACTATCATTATTTCGAAAATACGTAATGGCTTTCTTCCCCTTATTTCCGACTAATAGACGATGCTTCCGATCATAAATAGATCCCCTTGGCACAGCTTTTTTTACAACGACCAAATGCGATTTATCAGCCTCTTTATAAAACTGTTCACCGTGTACAACTTGAAGGTAACCTAACCGCAAAATAAGAGCAGAAAAAAGCAGAAAAATGATAAAAAGCAGGAAATTGATTCGTAATGTGGTTACATTTCTCTTTTTTTGTTCCATTATAAAAAGCTCCTTTTACAGGAATAAATACTACAATTGTAGTATTAAGTGGAGAAAATGCCCAAAAAGGATGAAGTAATCCTTTTTGGGTTTTTTTATTCGTATATTCGTTTATCACGCAGTATTTGCCGGGCGATATCCGCCGCCTTGCTCCCGTTTGCATGTCCTTTTTTATTTTGGATATTGACAGCAAAATAAAAGCTACGATCATTCTTTTTTACAAAGCCGATAAACCAACCATTGACATTGTTCCCATTGATCGAACCAGTGCCTGTTTTTCCAAATAATTGACGATGTTTTTGCTCATCAATAAGGATTGCGTTTTTTACTGCACGAACGTTTTCCTCTTTAAAGCCAAATGTATTTTCATCTAATCCATATAATATTTGTACTTGTTCAATTGGTGATATTTTTAATGAAGATTCTATCCAGTAACGCTCCAGATTCCCGGACAGGTCTTCGTTCCCGTAGTTTATGTGATGAAAATAAGATTGTAGTTGTTTTTTCCCTACTTTTTGATCTAAATGTTGAAAATACCAATTGACAGAGCTGCCCAATGCAGTTGATAAGCTTTGATTCGTATTCCATTCTTTATAGGGATAAACTGTTCCATCCCAAAATTGTTCATTGTGATGAGGAGTTATGACATTTGTTTCCAAAGCAAATAATGCAGAATATATTTTATACGTGCTGTTGGGAGAAACCCTCTGTTCACTCATCTTGCGGTTATAAATTTGATATTGATTTTTAAAGGGATCATATAAAACAAAACTCCCGTTATATCCATGAAAATAAGAACTTAAATCTTCATATATTACATTTTTCTTATTAAATTGATATACGTCGTCTGAACTGGCGATCACCCAGGTGAGCGGTGTCAGACAGAGCATAAAAATCCCGAGAGCCGCACAGATTGCTTTGCTTTTCCATTTCAATAATTGAGAATCCCCAGCGTAATTCGCAATGCTCTTGATTCTTTGTTTGATTTGTGTTTTTGTTCCGCCCATCCCGGAGGCGTACTGTCCAAAGGCGCGGCTTTGTTGTTTGTCTGCAAAATGAATGATCGTCTGTCCATATTCGATATATCCGCTCTCATCCAAGCGATTTAAAACAGCGGCATCACAAGCCAATTCTCGATCCATCCTCATGACTTTTAAGGCATGCCATACGAATGGATTAAACCAGTACATAATGTTTAATAACAACATGACGTAATTAATAAGCACATCTTTATTTTTTTGATGGGTTAATTCGTGTAAAAAAACATATTTTAAATCGTTTAATGAGAATGTTTCCAGTGTCGTCTTTGGTAAAAGAATATAAGGCTGTATCAGTCCAAGCGTGCTAGGAGAGGCAATAAGCGCTGTTTCTTGCAACTTTATTTTTCTTTTCACTCCGACCATCTCTTTGCACACTTCTAACAATTCATTTACTTTTTCATTTTGAATAGGAGCAGCCGACTTTTTTAATTGCCGGATTTGATAGTTTGCGTAAATCGCCATCACAACGAAAATAACCATTCCAGTGATCCAAACAGCCATAAAGGTATGATAGAAGAAATCCGGCGTTGCCTTATTTACAGACACGGAGAAATCATGCAGGACATTTGTGTTGGGTGCTTGTGAAACTTCCACTCCACTTATCTGTTCATGATTCAATGGCGTGTTCCTATTAGTGAACATCAGGCTTTTCATATATTGGGATATTTCATGTAGGCGGAAAAAATCCCAAGGAAAAAAGGAAATAAGAAGGGGAGTAAATAGAAAATACCAAACTTTATAATGTGTTTGTTTGGACATATGTTTGGCGAATATTTTTTTCGTGAAGAGAATTATTAAAATAAGAAGAGATACGAGAATCGTACTTAATAGAAAACGGAGTATAAAAATATCCATCATTTTTCCCCTTCTTTCGTATCCCTCTCAGATAATATTTTCTTCAGGTCCGAAATCTCTTCCTTTGAAAGCTGATCATTTTCAATAAAATTTAAGACCATTGTATTCAACGTACCGCCGAAAAATTGTTTAAGAAATTTTTTACTTTTTTGTTCCACATATTCATGTTCTTCGATTAGAGATGTGTAAACAAATACTCTCCCCTGTTTTTTCGTTTGCAAAGCCTTCTTCTTCACGAGGCGTGAAAGCATAGTTTGAATCGTATTCGGCTTCCAATCAATTTTTTTTGAAACTTTCTCTACTACTTCGGGGGTGGAGATCGGTTCATATTTCCATACTATTTTCATCACTTCAAATTCTGCTTCTGATATTTGCGGAATCTCCTTCATCGCGGCCTCCTGCTTTTACATTTGTAGTATTTATTATAGCAGGCAGTGCTGATTTCTTAAAGAGCTAACGAGTCCTTTACTCGCTATGATGGAGTCCGCATCCCTTCCCGCATTTGAAAATATTTATATAACTCCGCTATAAATGTTTTATTCAACTGGGTTGCGGAACTTCCCCCGGTATAATGTTCTACAAAGGAAAGAAGAAGAAATTGATCATGCCCCGCATCAAAGGCAAGCAAAAAGCTATTTTCATCCCCTTTTTCCCCTTGCTGCATTTTTAATTCCGCTGTACCGGTTTTGGCAGCCAATTGCTGCTGATGGTTGTACAGAAGATGAGCTGTGCCATTTGGATGATTGACTACTTCTTGCAAAAGTTTTTTCATTTCATTGGCTGTTGAAGGAGTAATGGCTGATTTTGACTTTGGCCCGGCTTTATCATTCAATAATGTCGGGTAAACAATTTTTCCTTCGTTTTGAAAAACAGAATACATAGCGGCTTGTTGAATCGGCGAGACCAATAATTCCCCTTGTCCGTATGCCGTATCTGCCAGCAGAATTTCTGAATCAAATGCCGAATGATTGGAAATTTGCGCCGGGTTCATGGCGATCGGCAAATTTAATTCCTCGCCGAAGATAAACTGATCCAACCCATTTCTAAAAGTTTTTTCCCCCATTTCCAAGGCTTCTTGGGCAAAGTAAATATTATCCGAGTAAATGAGCGCTTTTCTCATATCGACATCACGCACATTAGAAACCCGAGTAACCGAATACCCTCCCCACGTTTCATTTTTTTTCCAGCTTAATCCATTTATTTTTCTGAGCTTACTTGGATATGTTATTTTGGCGTCAAGGCCAATACTGGCGGTGATGGTTTTAAAAGTGGAGCCGGGTGCATATCGTTTAGCAAATCTTGAAATAAACGGCTTATCTTCATCATTCGCGTATTGATCATATTCTTCCCGAGTTATTCCTTGAACCATTTTGTTTGGATCAAATGAAGGAGAGCTAACGAGAGCATACAGTTTTCCATCATTCGGGCTCATGACAACGGTAGCACCGGGCTTTCCTTTCAATTGTTTAAATGCCTCCGTTTGAATATACGTATCAATCGTTAGCTGAATATTTTTCCCATCTATTTTTTCCCGCTTTTGAATTTCTTTCTTCCTTTGACCATCTTCATTGACAATAACAATTTCTCCTCCACCTTTGCCGCGCAATTCCCGGTCAAACGCTCTTTCCAATCCCGCTTTGCCAATCATGTCCCCTTCTGCCACATGTGGATTTTCCTCCAAATCTTCCTTTGTTACTTTACCTATATAACCGGTTAAATGGGCCGCGGCTTCCTTTAAAGGATAATATCGCAGTATTATATTTCGATAAGAAATGCCCGGGATATTTTCCGTTTTATTGGATTCTAATACTTTAAGAGGAACAAACAAGTCATCTTTTACCCATTTTTGATGTAGTTTTCGATGTATCTCTTCTATAGGAATATCGAGTTGCCGACTCACATTTTCCAGCCTCTTTTCTTTTTCATTCCCCTGAGATAAATCTTTCGGAACAATTCCAGCCTCTTTAAAAGCTTCGTTTACCGCCAATCCGTTTCCTAGATGATCTGTTATTTCTCCGCGTTCTGCTTGCCAATCATGGAAAGCCACCTTATCTTTTCCTTCCATTCCCGGAAAAATCAAGGAAGGAGCCCATTTTACCAAATATTGACCATCCGTTTTTATGATTTTTGTTTGGTATTTTACATTTTTCAAAGTACCTAGTGGAGTTGTAAACCTTAATTGATAGGAAAGCTCATGTTCACTATTATTTATTTTTTTAAATGAGATTTTGGATGCTTGTATGTTATGAATATGAATTCCGTTGAAGATGTGGTCATATTTATCTATCACTTCTTGGGAAGTATAGCCTAACGAAGTGTATGATTGTTTTTCAAGCACATCCTCCATTTTTTTATATTCTTTGTTCTCTAAAATCTGAATGAAAGCATCTGCTGCTTCTCGTGCTTGGCTGTTATCATTTTTATGAATGAAGAAGAACAGACCAAAGCCCCCGCCCACCACTAAGAAGATTAATAGTATGATAGAAACAATTTTATTGTTATCTTTTTTTCTTCTGACTCGACTATTCACACGCTCCCCTTCTTCTCCTTAAGTTTAATTACTACAAATGTAGTTTTTATGAATTAACTACACTTGTAGTAATAGGGATCATTATAGCATAAATAAGATGAATAGCAAATATAAAAAATCGTTCAATTGGTTCATCCGTGCCGACGTCAGCTTGTAGCCTACTAGGCAGGTTCAAAAAAAGAACAATCCCCAGCAAAATCCGTCTTGCTGCGGATTGTTCGAACGAAATCACCTATTACGAGAATAGGGTTAGTCTTGCCAAAAATTCAGTGTCGGCTTGAATGCTGACTCTAGCTTCAAGCTTTTGCGCGGAATTTATTTGCTTGCAAAAAACGGATAATATCCATATTTTTCCATTTGGAAAAACGAATTCCTCCCATCATTTGCTAAAGGCTTGGTGATCATGCACCAGTTGTCCGAGCACTTCTTTCTAACTCTCTTGATTCAATCTTGATTCTTCACATTTCATTTTCGTACTCCTGCCTTTCAGCACGGCTCACCCTTGATCTGCAACAACAACCTCAGCGTCGTCATCAAAAGGATTCACCACTCGATGCGGCACTTCATCGGGAATAATAAAGGCATCTCCCGCTTCCCGCTCAGTAAGATCTGCGCCCATTTCGATCTTGATAGTGCCACTTACGACATAAAACGCGTGCCCATCATAGCAAACGTGATCGGCTTGATAACCAGATGGGTACTTTACTACCCGCAGACGCTGTTTTTCAGTTTCCAACCATTTGGACAGAGCACCCGTTGACGCTTTGCCAGGCGTGAATCTTTCTTCATTTTTGGCCACTTTAACATTCGATAGATGCGCATTCCCCACTCCCATTCCTTATTTATTTTGATAGCCGATCGACTGCGATAAGCTGTTTCATCATTTAAAACACATGATAGTTCTACTACTGTAACTAGCGTAAACAGCCTCATCAATAAATAACAGACTTTTCATTTGCGTCAAGGATGGCGTATCATTTTCAAGAGCTAAATCATCCGTTTTAAACTTCCAGGGAGAAATCAAAAGACTCTAGGAATGTCACTCCGTTCTTGATACTTCACTTTTTTATACACAGCCTGTTTCAAGAATGCACTTATTGATACAGTATATATTGTTCCAATTTGATTGCCGTACGCTTCTCCGCTTCTAAAACCGCGAAAATGAATTAAATTACGATTTTACAGGTACGCATATTTCGCAATATGGATTGCTCTTCATATCGCCAGTGTATTTTTCCAAGATAGGTTTATGATCAATTTGATAGCCGGTGCTTTGTAAGGATGAAAAAATATCAGCATATGCTTTTTGAATATCTTCTGCGGTATGTCTCACTTTGTAAATGAGGTATGTTCCCCCAGAGAGTTCACCTTCATAAATGGAACCATCCATTTGATCATCTTTTGAAATCACAATACAAGCATCGAATCTGCAGTTTTCAGGCGGTGTTGTCTCAGGATTATCTCGTGGAATGGCAAATAGGATTGCCGATTCAAGAAGATTTCTCTCCCTGGCCCATTTTTTTAACTTCTCCATGACATCGACATTGGCAGGTCCATATGGACCAACCCTTCGTACATAAGCTAGGCGATAGTTTGGAAGTGTTTCTACTTTATAGTGCATCACTGTTTTCTTCCTTTCTCCTGTATTTGTTTGCCACATTTCGAATGTAACATGCTTTAAAAATATATACAGTATATTTTTAAAAATAAATTGAATTATTTTTATATTTAAAAGGATTTTGAATGTAAAATGATTAGGCATGCCAGCATAAGATCCATTCTTTTGGAAATGGGCTCAAGTTTTGATTGACTTATACAGTTAGGTTGTATACAGTTAAACTATATAGTTAAACTATATAGTTTAACTGTATAGTTTGAAAAATTTGTGGAGCGTGAATGATATGGAGTTACATAAATATTTGCCATTGACTGAAACGACCTATTATATTTTATTATCCTTACTTGAGCCCGCTCATGGTTATATTATGATGCAGAAGGTCGAAGAGCTAAGCAATCAGACTGTAAAGATAGCTGCGGGTACGATGTATGGAGCAATTGAAAACTTGCTAAAACAGCAACTGATTACAGCAGTAAAAAGTACGGATAAACGGCGAAAAACATATGTCATCACCGAGAAGGGCAAAGAAGTATTGCGACTGGATTGTGAACGAATGAAGCATATTGTACAAGCAACTGAAAAATTGCTGCCTACGGCAATGTCAGGTAATGGAGGGAAAGAAGATGTATAAACTGAAATTTTTTATCGACTTTGAAAAAGAGGAACAATGGTTAGAGCAGATGGCCAATGAGGGTTATCATTTACAAAATAAGTTCTTCGGATATCACTTTCGAAAGGGAGAGCCTGAAAAAGCAACGATAAAAATTGACTTCAGAATGTTTAAGAAAAAGGAGGATTTCATCGATTATTGTACGATGTTTGAGGACGGTGGCTGGAAACATCTTGCCGGCACGAAAAGCTCAGGGGTTCAATACTTTAAAAAAATGGACGATACTGTTGGAGATGAGATTTTTTCTGATAATCATTCCAAAGCTGCCAGATATAAAAGATTGGCCAATATGTTTTTTGAATTGGCAATCAGCTATTTACCGCTGTTAGTAGTATTTTATTTGATAGATATCATTGATTTCAAGGCGTTAACGAATCCACAAGAGTTCTATTTTACACCTGGTTTATGGGATAAGACCGGGATATCTTTTTGGTCTTCCTTTCTATTTGAAACACCATTTGCGCTAATGCGGGGATATAGTTGGGTATTTTTTCCATTGGCAATCATCCTGTTTTTTTTCTTTGGGTATAGGTCGAATAAACTGTATTTGCAAAATAAAAGTTAGTATATGGAAAAAAGTGTGGAAAATGACTGGCAATGGAATATCACGTTGTCTGTAAAACAGTGACAATCCTCCCCGGCGCCGGATATACAAGTGTCTTTGAAATTACAAACACTCTTCGGTAGAAAGAAAAAAAGTGCAGTTCCAGGGCCTAACGTTTATCATGCTTTCGGGCGGACTTTTTTTCCAACACACCTTTTTCCCGCCTTTCTTGAACCTAATGCTTTTGAAAAATCATTTATGATACATGTTATAATAGTCATTGAATACACGAAAGTTTGAAAAATGGTTCAATACCGAGTATTTACGATAGACCATATGAGTAAACAGCAACGGACCTTTATTTTCATGTACTTAAAATAAAGGAGATTACTTCCAGTGTACAAAAAAGATTACGCTATTTTAATCATGCTTGATCAAGCAAGAAATATGACAAAGGCTGCTGAAAAGTTGTTTATCTCGCAACCCAATTTAACCTATAGACTTCGACAGATTGAAGAATATTTCAATACAAAGATTTTTATTCGTGATCGGTCTGGTCTTTTCCCTACTCCAGAGGGAGAATTGATTATTAAATTAGCAAAGAAAAACGTAAGAAACATAGAATTGACTCTAGATGAAATACAATTAATGGAACAAAGTGTTCGTGGTACGGTTAAGCTAGGTGTAGCATCAACTTTTGGACAATACATATTGCCTACCATACTAAAAGAATTTCAATCCATTTATCCAGAGGTTAACTTTCATATCATTACAGGATTAAGTTCGAATATATATAAATTGTTTTTATCCGGGGATGTTCATATCGCCATTTTAAGAGGGGAGTATTTTTGGGAGGAGAAACAGCATTTATTAGTTTCAGAGCCAATCAGCATTGTGTCAAAGGCACCTATTGAAATGAATGCTTTACCTACATTACTGAGAATTCAATACGAAATGGACAGCTATTTGAAGGGGATGGTAGATGAATGGTGGAAAGATATTTTTAAAAAACCCAGCATTATTTCTATGAGTGTAGATAGCCTGGAAACAGCAAAGGAAATGGCTCGTGTGGGACTTGGATATACAATATTGCCCGGCATTTGCCTCATGAATGAGCACGAATTATCTATTCAAAATTTATATGGCCATGATAAGCAGTTAGTCAAACGTGATACATGGGCATATTGCAGGCATAAAACATTGAATTTCCCTGCCGTTCAAGAGTTTTTTAAGTTTCTCAAAAACCACTCTTCTTACGCGAAATTACATGATCATAACCATTTATAAAACTAATCATCACAACAAAAGAAATTGATGAAATACACTTGACTAATCGTAAGAAAGAGGCTGGAACATAAGCAAATACGAAATAGCTAAAACCGAACAATTCATTTATAATTGTTCGGTTTATTTGTGTAAAAAAATCCCTATCATCGCTACGTCAAAAAAATTTCGCTTTCCGCAGGTCTCTTCAGCTTCCTCGGAAAGCAAAGGCCGCTTTCTCCGGGATCTTCAGCTCGAGCTATTCCCGCAGGAGTCTACATATTTTGATTACGCTAAAAGCTTGCGTATTATAACACTAGGACAATTTATCCGGCATGTAAGGTGCCGTAAATCTTGAGTAAATACAAAATGTCTAAGTGGGAGATAACGGCACCTAAATGCCCGATTGGTTCAACTAACATTCAGTAGAAGCCCTACTGAATGAAGTTTCACTTTATCCGGCATGTAAGGTGCCGTAAATCTTGAGTAAATACAAAATGTCTAAGTGGGAGATAACGGCACCTAAATGCCCGATTGGTTTAACTAACATTCAGTAGAAGCCCTACTGAATGAAGTTTCACTTTATCCGGCATGTAAGGTGCCGTAAATCTTGAGTAAATACAAAATGTCTAAGTGGGAGATAACGGCACCTAAATGCCCGATTGGTTTAACTAACATTCAGTAGAAGCCCTACTGAATGAAGTTTCACTTTATGGTTCGTTTTTTATTTAGCTGATTTAGTTGCGTCCCAGCTCTTTCATATCATCCCCAACCTCAATATTGATGAAATATTTCTTGAATGGAGTTTCTATCACGATCAAGCAACAGTGCTAATGAAAGTAAAATGCGTGCCTTTTGAGGATTTAAATTATCTCCGCTAATGGCATTGAGCTGGTCATAGGGTTCGATACAAACTACTCGGCCATTCCCAACCCTGCTGTTCCGTACCACATTAATTCCTTTTTCCACAGCATTTAGGAGAGCTTCTTCTTCACTTTTTGAAAATCGCCCCGCGCCTGTACCCGCCATTATGATTCCTTGATAATGTTCACTTTGGACAATATGGTTAATTAAATTTCCAGTAGCGCCAGCATAGGAGTAGACAATCTCAACATTTGGCAGATCGGTTATTTTGATTTGTGAAAACTGGGAATCTATCGTATGTTTTCTAACTGGCTCGCGGTAATAAACAATGTCATGGGCTGCATCGATATACCCTAAACATCCCATCGTCCCCGATTGGAACCCATCCACATCGTATGTATCCACTTTCGTTACTTCCCTCGGGCTATGAATCTTATTATTGAATGCGACTAATACACCTTTCCCGTATGAATCTGGATGGATGGCTACCCTAAAAGCATTCAATAAATTCAATTGGGCATCGGAGCTGATAGCAGTATAAGGACGCTGAGAACCTACCAGTACAATTGGTTTGGAACTATATACAGTTAAATGGAGAAAATAAGCGGTTTCTTCCAATGTATTCGTTCCATGAGAAATGACAGCCCCGTCAAAATCCTTTTCGTTTAAATAATATTCAATATCATATTTTAATTGAATCCAATGCTGGCTGTTAATTTGAGTACTGCTCACATTATCAAAGGGTATTACTTTTATTTTGGCTAATTCTTTCAGTTCAGGAATATTTTCCACAAAAAATGTCCCATCTATTAAACCTGACTTATAATCTTTTAAGTCGAGTCTATTCGTTCCTTTTGCAGAAATCGTACCACCTAACGTAATAAATGCAATTTTTTTCATCATCTTCCTCCAGCAAAACAGACCTGTTTCTGTTTTTAATGACTCTATCCATAGTCTTACATATCCATCGGCTGCTCACTCGTGTTCTTTTTCTTAATATATTTAAATAGCGGCGGAATCATCAAAGACAGGACAGATACGATTAAAAGCGACACGGCAATCGGTTTTTCAATAAAAATGGATAAGCTGCCATTGGAAATCGTTAATGCCTTTCTGAGAGATTGTTCCATCATATCTCCTAAAATAAACGCCAAAATAAATGGTGCTGCCGGAATTCTGACCAATTTGATCAAAAAGCCAATGACGCCAAAGAATAAGAGCAAGTATAAATCAAATACGTTAAAGCTTAATGTGTAAATGCCAATGACACAGAAAAAAATAACGAGTGAAATTAACATTGGGCGTGGTATCATCAATATCTTTGATATATATGGAATTAATGGTAAATTTAAGATTAATAAAAATATATTACCTATATACATACTAATAATAATGGCCCAAAATAATGTAGGATGATCCGTCATTAATAAGGGACCAGGCTGAATTCCCATGACAAGGAATGCCCCTAACATGACAGCCGTAGTACCAGAACCTGGAATCCCAAGACTTAAAAGAGGTACAAAAGCGCCGCTAGTCGCAGCATTATTGGCAGTTTCGGGTCCGGCTAATCCGGCTACAGCCCCCTTTCCAAATTCCTCCGGCTTTTTGGAAAGCTTTTTCTCGGATGTATATCCAATAAATGATGCAATTGTGGCACCAGCACCCGGTAATACGCCAATCAGAAAACCGATTAACGATTGTCTGGCCATAGGTCCTCTCATTTCTTTAAAATCTTCTTTCGTTAATCGTAAGGACCCTATTTTATGCATTTTTGCTTGGGCTTTATGACGGTTAATGATCAAAACCGCAACTTCTGCAATGGCAAATAAACCGAGACCAATAACCAAAAATTCAATTCCATTTAATAAATTGATATTGCCGAAAGTAAACCTTGGTGTACCAGTTTGTCCATCAATCCCTACTGTTGCAACCATAAACCCTAATACTCCGGAAATCAAAGCCTTTGACATAGATCCATCTGATAAACTTGTGATAGCCGTCAGCGCTAAAAGCATCAACGCGAAGTATTCAGCCGGCCCAAAGGCAACAGCAACAGAAGCCAATGCCGGTGCAAATGTCATTAATAAAACAACTCCTACGGTACCGCCGACAAAAGAACAGATGGCGGCAATTGCCAATGCTTTTCCTGCATGCCCCTTTTGCGCCATAGGATACCCATCAAAGGCAGTCGAAATGGTTCCCTCTACACCAGGCGCATTTAACAATATTGATGAAGTGGAACCGCCAAAAATAGCTCCATAGTAAACCCCCGCCATCATAATGAGCGCTAAATATATATCCATTCCATATGATATAGGAATCATAACGCCTATTGCTGTAATCGGTCCAAGTCCGGGAATCATCCCGATTAGGGTACCTATTAGGACACCTATAAAAACAAGCAAGATTCCTTCAACACTAAATGCCACTTGAAGCCCTTGCATTACACCATTTAAAATGTCCATTCTCTTCCTCCTTATGGTAGACTAAAGCGGTAAAATTCCCTTTGGCAGTGAGATTTGTAGTAATTCAAAAATATAGTAAAATACTACAGGTATCATAATTGAAACGATCATATTCACAATATGCCTTTTGTATCCTAAAACAAAGGTCGAAATGAAGATGAAAAGCATGGATGAAATCATAAACCCAAGTACTTCAAATAGGATGGCATAAAGAATGAAAAATAAAGAAATGACACCCAGCATTTTCAAAGCATTTTTGTCTAACTCAATGGCGCTTTCTTGATCTTCGTTCCCCTGATCCTTTTCAAAAAATAAAACAATAGACAAAATCAATAATAAAACACCCAGTACATAGGGAACAGCATCTGAATCAACAGGGACTAAGTCATACGCTGGCAAGCGAAAAGCAAAAAATAGATAAAAAACAGATATTAAAAATAAAACACTTGCTGCCAGCTTATTTTTTGATCGTAGCAATTGACCTTTCTCCTTTCATTCAAATAAGAGGAATGTATTACCCATCCCTCTTATTTGATAGAATATGGCTGTTTCTATTTTGTGAGTCCCAGTTCGTCTAAAAGCTCTTTTACCTCTTCTCTTTGCTCCTCTAAGAATTTCTCGAACTCCTCACTGCCCATGAACATTTCGTTCCAACCGAACTGGGCACGAATATCATTCCAAGCTTCACTTTCATGTAACTGTTTGAAGGCATTTTCGTAAAATTTCTTGGCATTCTCATCCATTTTAGGCGGTCCAAAAAATCCTCTCCAATTAACAAAAGTTTCATCAATTCCTTGTTCCTTGGCTGTTGGGAAATCAGAGAAAATTTCCCCTTCAAGTCTCTCTTCAGCAGTAATGGCAAGCACTTTCACATTACCTGCACGAACTTGTTCAACTGTTTCAGCCACTCCGGTTGAGAACACATCAACACTTCCGTTTAGCAAAGCAGCTAATTCACCGCCATCTTGTTCAGATACGTATTTGATTTTTGTAATATCCACACCATAAGCTTTAGCAAAACGGATAAACTGTAAATGATCCATACTTCCTGGTGAAGAAGAACCGTTGACCGTAATGCTGGAAGGGTCCTTCTTCATATCTTCAAATAATTCAGGTAATGTATTCCACTTTGCGTCAGCTTTAACTACAAATGCACCATAGTCTGCAATGATATTCGCAATTGGTGTAAAGTCGGTATGATCATATTCAGACTGTCCATTTAAAGGCACATCGATAATAGGTGGAGAAGCGACGAACAGATGATAGGGGTCACCTTTGAAGTTGGCCACATATGCCCAGCCTACTGCTCCGCCTCCACCGGTTTTATTCACAACACCAATATCTTGATCAATAATTCCCTCTTCATCTAAGACTTTTGCGGCCATTCGGGCAGTTGTATCCCACCCCCCGCCTGCTCCAGATGGTGCTACAATTTCTATTGACTTTTCTGGTTTCCAATCTCCATTTGTGGTTCCTTGACTGCTTTCACTACAGGCAGCAAGAATAAATGAAAGTGCAATGAATATCCCTAAAAATGAGAACTTTTTCCTCAAAATCCTTCCCCCTTTAACTTTGGTAACGATTTCATTCTGATTATAGTGAAATAAAACAAACACGTAAAATAGAAATTTTCAATGCTGATCTATTCACTTTTTTTATGAAACAGAGGAGCTTCCATAAAAAACGCCCTACAAAAAATAGCCCCACGCAAAAAAATGTTGCATGGGACATTGTATTAGCTTTCAAATTCTGAATGCTTATTTTTCTTATTTACTTTTGAAGGCGCAAAAGATTTAATTCGTTTTTGTTCTTTTTTTATTTTTTCTTCCGCAAAATCAGAAAAGCTTTTACCATCTTGGTTTGCTATAAAATAGATATACCTTTCCTTATCCTTCTTTTCAATAATGAGGGGAGCAATATCCTTTTTCAGTAAGAGGTAATTCATAATCAATCGCCCTGTCCGTCCATTTCCATCATCAAATGGATGTATCCGTTCAAATTCAATATGACTTTCACACAATAAATCGATTACGTCTTTATCTGAATGAGAGGTGTTCAGTCGAAAGTTTACGTTATCAATCCATTGCTTCATTAACATAGGAGTCTCTTTGGGATGTGCGGTATCAAAATCCGCACCTTTCATAAAGTTTTCCTCTGTTTTAAACTTACCTCTTTCATGATGCAGCCGATCCATTAGTATTGCATGTGTCTCAAACAAGATGTCGAAAGTAAAATCTTTTTTTAGAGTTTCCGGTGAAAGCAAATACTCCATCGCGTGACGATGATTATCAATTTCGTACAACTCTCTAAGAGAAACTTTATTGGGCACGGTATTATGCAATATGATTGATACGGTTTCTGGCAAGCTAATTGTATTGTTTTCAATTGCGCTTGAGTGATGCGACATTCTCACCAACAAATCCTCAACATATTCTTTGGATAAATCCAAAACAATCCCTCCCGAACAGATTTTATAAATTATATTATACAAGACTAACGGTCATATCCATCAAGCATCCGATCGAATTCTCCAATATTTCTTTCCTTTTGATATTCATGATAAGACTTCCTCATGGCAAAGGATAGCCGGGAAATAGCATGGTTTTTTTATTGAAATAGCCTTAAAATTTTTTTGTTTACTATTGGTAGAAAAATCAATACCCTTCCTTTTTTATGTTGAACCGCCCCGTGAATGAGCCCATCCACTTTTTCTTAATCGTGACCGATCTTATAGCAGTTTTGCAACCATGGACTTCATCTTATCAAAACGATAAATGTCAACAAAAACATATACATAGGAGGCTTGTCCTTTAAAAAAAAAGAAAAAGTCTTAACATTATGAGCTTGTTTTTTCTTTAGCTTCTGTTGAGTTATCAAGGTTAAAACACGGTGCTAACGCTGTATTAAAAGCTTCCTCAATTGGAATATCGCCATAATACTCTTTACCAATATACAAAGGAGATTTTCTCTTTTTCTTGCTCACCGTAAAATCACCTCATGAAACCCTATGCAGGTGGGACACGTGGACGGCCCTACATACAATCAACTTCTTTTTTGCCAGTTTGGCAAATAGATTTTTAACAAAGTTCATTCATTTTTCAAGAGGTTCAGCAGGAAGTACACTCTGGCCAACCTTCGCAGCTCCTATCGCAGAACGCCAGCCATCGCATGTCGCTATGTAATGATTTCACTCACTTTTTGCCACTTCATTTTAAAAAACGGGGGTAATATTAAAGGGGATTTTTGAAGGTAAAATGGATGCTCCGACCGATTATTTTGTTGTTACGGAAGACTTGTACATAACCGAATGACATTCGTGTTTCAGAATTAAATTGTACACTTTTTAAATAGGGTTGATTATGTAAAAAGCGTAATTTCCCTATCACAATAAAGAAATTACGCTCATTTCAATATCCCTTTATCTCGTTGAAAAAAAGGCTCGTCCAACTCGGTAAGGAATACCTTCTGATTTCAGATGTGGTTTTTAAAAGTTATTTGAGTAAAAAAGGCACATTATTTCACTCTTCAAAAGGATCTATTATCATTTTTAGCTACATTTTCTGTTGGGTCAAAGCGAACTTGCTCCCACGTTTCATTTCCTGTTTTACAAAATAGAAGGAACACAATACCCAGCCCGATTAGGAAATGGTCATTTTTCACCGATTTTGGCAACCTGTTATAAGGACACTACTATTACTTTAGGACACGTCTACATTTGTTATTTTGTTAAATGTACATCTTTTAAAGCTGCCCAAAACGCAACACCGACTGCTGCAGCCAAGGTAAGAAAAGGTGCGTAGAAGATAAAGAAATTCTGCATCAGGAATATCTCCTTTTGTTTGTATGAATGTGTTGTCCGGTGACGTAATCTTTGTTGAAAAGAAATAATCGCAACAGTAAATAAAGAGAGGGGATCAATAATCCCAGTCCGGCAATAAAGGCGACAACCAGCGATATTGCCATCGTTTTATTTGTAAAGCCATCATAGATCGTTAAATGCGGGTAAAGCAAGTAAGGGTAATGTGAAAAGCCATATGCAAAAAAAGCAAGGGCAAATTGACCCGCCAATAAGCCGAAAGCTCTTCCGTAATGCTTCCTTTTCCAGATGAGCCAAACCGTCCCCAAGAATAGAAGGAATGATAAAGCGAACATCCACCAGAGATTGAGCAAGTTCCCAAAGTGTTCCGGATTATGGGCCCGGATTTCGACAATGATCCCGGAAGCGGTGATAATCAATGGCATTGACCAGATGAGCGCATAGTTGCGCATCAGCTCCGTTGCATCTTGATCATGCGCTTTATGGGCATACCAAGTCAGAAAAACGGCGGAAATATAAAGTACGGCCACAATGCTCAATACCACAATGCTCCATGTAAGGGGACTGGTAAACAACTCCCAGTAGTCCAGCACGGGCTTTCCATCCACGACCGAAACAAATCCGCCTTCTGAAATGGTCAGCACAATCGACAAAGAGGCAGGAAGGAACAGTCCTGACAATCCGTACATGAACGAATATCCTTTATGCCCTCTCGCTCCATACGTTTCAAAAGCATAGTATGACCCTCTGATTGCCAATAATAAAATGGCGATACTGACAGGGACAAGTAGTATTGTTCCGTAGTAAAAAGCCGTTTTGGGGAAGAAACCGACGATGCCAACAAAAAAGAATACGAGGAACACGTTCGTCACTTCCCAGACAGGCGAGAGATAGCGCTGAATAATATTCGTCAATATATGCTGCTTGCCGTTAAATAAGCTATATGCGTTAAAGAAACCTGCCCCAAAATCAATCGAAGCCACAATGACGTAGCCGAATAAAAAAGTCCATAACACCATAATGCCTAAGATTTCCAGATTCATTGAACTGCACCGCCTTTTTCCGCTCTCCGTTCCTCAAGCTCACGTTCTACGGGGTTTCTTCGGAACATTCTGCTTAAAACGATGGCACTGCCTACGGCAAGAATGAGATATAACCCAGCAAAAAGGATGAGCATCATGTCAACGTGACCGCTTGTTGTTGCAGCATCGGAAGTTTTCATAAGGCCGTAGAGAATCCAAGGCTGTCTTCCTACTTCAGCCAGCCACCAGCCCGTCTCGATAGCCACGATTGATAAGGGACCGCCGAGAACGATAAGCCAGTGGTACCACTTGCTGTTTATAAAGGACCAGCTTCTTTTCATTCCCAACCAGTAGACAAAGGATAAGAGCGTCATCCATACACCGATGGAAACCATGATATCGAATAAGTAGTGGATATAAAGAGGCGGAATTTCTTCCTCTTTGATTTGATCCAATCCGATAACTTCAGCCGAAGGATCGGTGTATGCTAAAATACTTAACGCTTTGGGAATTTCAATGGCATATTTAACTTCTCCATTTTCCAATTTCCCGAACAAAATTAATGGTGCGTCTTTAGATGTTTCAAAGTGCCACTCGGCAGCCGCCAGTTTTTCCGGCTGATAATCAGCCAGGTATTTTCCTGAAAAGTCACCGATGATTGCCGTTGCGATAGAGAAAATCAATCCTAACTTCATTGTCAAATAAAGAGCTTTTTTGTGATAAATATGGTCTGAACCTTTTAACAATCTGAAACCGGCGATGGCTGCCAAAATAAAAGCGGATGTCATAAACGCGCTTGACACAACGTGTGCCACTTTTGTAGGCATGGCCGGATTAAACATGGCTAAGATCGGGTTGATATTCACAAGCTCACCATTGACAACATCGAAACCTTGCGGCGCATTCATAAATGCGTTCACAATTGTGATAAAAACGGCGGAAAAAGCCGCCCCCGCCGCCACTGGGATCAGAAGCAAGAGATGCTTGCGCTGGTCTTCGAACCGATCCCATGTGTACAAATAAATTCCCAGGAAAATGGCTTCGAAAAAGAAAGCAAAAGTTTCCATGAACAGCGGCAGAGCGATGACATTCCCCGCCAATTCCATAAAGTTGGGCCACAAAAGGGAGAGCTGTAAGCCGATTGCTGTTCCGGTCACAACTCCGACGGCAACCGTTATCACAAAACCGCGAGCCCACCTTCTTGCAAGTAAAATATAATGCTCATCGTTTTTCTTGATGCCGACCCACTGTGCAATCATGATCATCAGCGGGACACCGACTCCAATTGTGGCGTAAATAATATGGAAGGAGAGGGTAAGTTCGGTTAATAATCTGCTGTAAAATAAAGAATCTCCATTAAACATGAAACATTCACCCTTTCATCAACTTCCGAGAATTCGTCCAAGCATGGATAAAAGCATAATGGCTGCTACGCCAAATACAAGTCCCATCAATACCTTTTCATGTTTTTTGTAAAGCATTGCGTCACCCCTGTCTTGATTTGCTGATTAAATCGTAATCAAAAAAATCTATAAAATATCAGTCCAAGTCTTGATAGCTGTCGCCAAAATCAAAACAGCCAAAATGAGTTGCAATACCTTTGTGTTCAATTTGCCGCTTACTTTTGCGCCAAGCGGAGCCGCTATGATACTTGCGATGATCATGATGGCCGCCGATTTATATTCAATTTGGCCCGTGGCTATTTTTCCTACCGTTCCGCCGATGGAAGAAATGAATGTGACGGCCAAGCTTGAAGCTATCGTCATACGTGTAGGAATATGAAGAACGGTCAACATAATCGGCACCAATAGGAAACCTCCGGCAGCACCAACAATTCCTGAACCAATACCGACAATCAACGCCAACCCCATTGCTAATGGTTTGTTAAAAGTCACCTCATGCATCGGCTTATCATCCACTTTTTTCTTGGGAATAAACATCATGACCGCCGCAATGACGGCAAGTGTACCATATACAATATTTACAGTATTCTCTGACAAGGCGCCTGAGCCCAAGCTGCCGATCAGACTCCCGATCAAGATAGCAGATCCCATATAAATAATTAAATCTTTTTTTAAGAAGCCGCCTTTCCTATAGGCCCAAACACCCGCAATAGATGCGAAAAAAACTTGAATCGCGCTGATCCCCGATACTTCATGGGCAGTGAATGTGGCCATTCCGAGAAGGGGCGGTATATAGAGAAGCATCGGGTATTTAATGATTGACCCGCCAACCCCGACAAGTCCGGAAACGAACGATCCGACAAAACCAATGAGAAATATGACGATAAAAAATGTCCAATCTATTTTTAACACCTTCTTTCTTTATTCACTTATCTTTAAACTCAGTATAAAAAAAGGGAAAAGAAAAAAGTATAGGGGGATTCCACCATAAGTAAAATCAGTTTGACAAGGTTGTGACAGAAATTCCATTGAAGGAAGATCAACTAGAAAAAACGAAAAAACCCAAATGCATGCCGGCATTCGGGATCTTCCTTGAAGCGTGATCATCTTTTACAGGTACAAGCCAATCACTACTTGATGTAGTCATTGGCAATTCCGTACTGAATCAATTCAGCCTTTGTTTTGACATTAAGCTTTTGCATTATATTGGACTTATGATTTTCTACTGTTTTTGTACTGATGAACAGTTGATCGGCAATTTGAATGTTGGAATAACCAAGAACGGTCAAGCGTAAAATTTCTTGTTCCCGAGTCGAAAGGATATCCGCTTTCTTCTTCCCCTTTTGTTTATACAGCTTTTCAATCTGTTCTTCAGGTAAGCCTACTTCATAAAAATTCCTGCCCGTATAGACAGCTTGAATCGCCTGATACATTTCGCCCCCCTGGCTGTTTTTTAAAATATATCCGTCCGCTCCCACTTCAATGGCCTGGCGGATGTAGGCGAGCTCGTTATGCATCGTTAACATGATGACTTTGATATCAGGCTGGTGTTTTTTAATTTCGATGGTGGAAGTAAAACCGTCAATGCCTTTGGGAATCGAAATATCCATTAAAATAACATTCGGCCGCAATTGTTCCGCGAGTTGAATCGCCTCGGCACCATCAGAGGCTTCTCCTACCACTTCGATATCTTGATACTTTGTTAATAACAGTCCAATACCTTTTCGAATTAACACATGGTCATCCACCAGTAACACTTTAATCATATTTCAGGCCTCCATCTTGGAATAACAATATCAATGGACGTTCCCCGCCCGATTTCCGACAGGATTTTGCACGTGCCTCCCAGCTGATCAACCCGTTCTTCCATATGCTTTAAGCCGAGTCCTTCATTTTGGATTTTATCACGAGCAAAGCCGATGCCATTATCTTTGATGGTTAAATATATATGGGTTTTATCACGCAAAAGATTAATATCTACTTTCGTTGCTTTCGCATATTTGATCACATTATGCAAAGCTTCCTGTGTAATACGATACAGGTTGATTTCTACGGCTGGGTCGCTACGATCAATCCCTTCCGTGGTTAGTTCAATATCAATCCCCGGGACCTGTTTATGGATCAATTCGATCAAATGGCGGATCGTTGGCTCTAAGCCAAGTTGATCAAGGCTATGGGGACGCAGGCGATGCGAGTATGAATTAATGTCGTCCATCACTTTCTGTAACTCTTTTCGCACTTCGACAATATATTCATTCAGTTGTTTGTTATCATGCACAAATGATTCAATGGCTTGTAAGGCGACAGACACGGAAAACAACGATTGGCCAACACCGTCATGCAGTTCGTGGGCCAGCCTTTTATGCTCTTCTTCCTTTGCTTCGATTAGTGCGCGGATCATTTTTTTATTGATGGCCGCTTCCCTTGCCCGTTTATGCAGTTCATGATTCCGTAAAACGAGCAGATATTCAGTCTCTCCGGTATCTTCATTCATATATATAGCAGCGGTACTCATTTCCACATCAATGGTTTTTCCATGATAGGTCGGCATCTCCGATAAGAATGTCGGCACCTCTTTATTTGCTATCAAGTAGCATGTGGGTTCGCCCTCTTTCAATTCGCGGGTTTTGCAATAAGAGCAATAATCGACATACCCGCCGACTTTCCAACCTGTCATTCTTACAGCGGCAGGGTTAATCATGACAATTTCCCTGCTTTCCTTCATGACAATGATGCCTTCCAACATGTGCTCATATATTCTCCGAAGATATTTGTTTTCCATGTCTGGATTCATGATTGGGCCTCCTTTAGCTACAACTCCTTTGTTGTATCTATTTTAATAAAGTTGTTGATTGAAAAGCCATGTTTTTGCAGCCATCGGATGAAGCAGTTACTTTCAAGTTGTTATTGTACGGCTGTTTTTTTCAGTGGGGCTAATAGCTGTAAGGAATAGGAATTCCCTGTTTGAGACAGCAACCGCCTGAATAGCAGTCCCACGCATCTAAGATTTGTTCATTTTAAACGTCACCCGTTTTTTCTTCTTTTTGTATAGGTGGCCCAAACCGGGACAAAGAAAATAAGAAACGAAATGACACGCAATCATCCCCAAAAAGAGTGCCCTTATGAACAAGAGCACTCTTGAGTAAAATGGATTAATTTTTTACATCTTTGATCCATTGGCCATAACCGCCAGCCATATTGACAAGGTTATGATAGCCATTCGCTTTTAAAATACTGGCGGCAATGGCGGAGCGGCCTCCAGACTGGCACTGGACAATCAATTTTTTATCCGCAGGCACTTCGTCCAAGCGATTTTTCAGTGTTCCGACCATGATATGCTGAGCTCCTTCGATATGGCCTTCTTGATATTCTGTTAAATTACGCACATCAAGCACTGCCACATCCTCTTGCTCCATGAGCTCTTTTGCTTTTAAAGGAGTTACGTTTTCATAAGAATCTAGCTCTTGAGCTTGCTGTATCATATCTGTTGCATCCGCATATGCTGCCACTTTGTCGATGCCGATGGAACGGAGGGCAATCAACATTTCATCAAGTTGAGCTGGGTCTGCGAGCAGGTATAATGGTTTTTCATAGTCGACAATCCACCCCATCCAATTGGTGAATGAGTTATTGAAGGGAATATTCATAGTTCCTTTTATATGTCCTCTTGCAAAGATTGCTGCATCCCGTGTATCAATTACTTGGCTTCCTTTTGTGACCAGGCGCTCTACCTCATCAATGGATGTGATCGTTTGGACTGGCGGCAAATCTTTGATCAGACCGATTCCTACTTTATTGACATGTTTCATCACAGCAAAATAATAGGGGGGCTCAGGTTGACCTTCCAGCAATGCTTTGACGAATTCATCTTCGTTGTCATATTTCATGGCCCAGTTGAATTGTTTTTCATACCCGACAGTAGAGGATGGAATGGCTCCCAATGCTTTACCGCATGCGCTTCCCGCCCCATGTGCTGGCCACACTTGCAGGTAATCGGGTAACTTTTTGAAGCGCTCGACGGATTTGAACATTGCTTTCGCTCCAGCATCTGCCGTTCCTTGTATACCTGCCGCTTTTTCCAGTAAATCGGGGCGGCCGATATCGCCCGCGAATACGAAATCGCCGGTGAAAATACCGATTGGTTTATCCGCGGCTGCTCCGTCAGTCAACAGGAATGAAATGGATTCCGGTGTATGGCCGGGTGTGTGCATCACTTCAAATGTTAAACGTCCCAATTCGAATTTGTCGCCGTCTTTGAGCAATTGATGCGATATTCCGTCAAGGTTTTGATATTTCCAGTTTTCATCCCCTTCGTCGGATAGATATAGTTTTGCACCAAATCTATCGGCCAATTCGCGTGATCCTGCTACAAAGTCGGCATGAATATGTGTTTCAAGCGCGCCAACAATTGTCATGTTTTCTTTTTCAGCGACCTGGATGTAAGGTTCGATATTTCGCATAGGGTCAATAATGACTGCTTCCCCTTTTTGCTGACATCCGACCATATAAGATGCGTGTGCCAGTTTTTCATCATAAAAATACCGTAATAACATTCTGAATCTCCCCTTTTATATTGTTTTATTCAAAGTGGTCAGCGTAGCTTGTACATATTTCAGTCCTTGTTGTACTGACGGCTCTTTTAACCATTTCAGGATAGTGATTAGTTTGATAGGTTCAGAGTCGGCTTGCGCCTTCTGCTGAATATCCTTCACAATGCGCAGCCCCTGTCTGCCTTTTTCAACAACGGGATCAGCATATGATTTCAAGGTGGCTGCCGCATATTCCAAAGAGGCTTCGTCATGTAAAATGGCTTCGCCAAATTCCAGGAAGTTATCGAGTTTTTCAATGAGTTCATTTAAACGCGGTAATTTTTCAAGAAGACTGATGAGTGCTTCTACTGTTTCCAAATCAAGATTGTAGCTGCGGATCAGCTCGTCATATTGATTGAGTGATTGTTTATCTTGTAAAACGGCTTTTCCAAAGTCGATCCATTCTCCCAAAGTTTCCATGTTCTTTTGATATGTTGGTAAATTGACGAGTAAGTTGACAATGGCTTTCTGTGTTTCTGGCTGCTGTAGTTGCTGTTGTATCGGATTCATTTCCATCATATCCGCGCTCCTCTACATTGTTCCTTTTAGCATGCCGTTCCAGTACATGATTGGAAGTAAGTCTTTCTTCATCATATACATGCTGGCCCGTTCAACGTCTTGGTTAAACGGCATAGATTCCGCTGGTTCCTTTGTATAGTCAAACTCCGCCAAGATCAATTTGTTGTAGCCAGTGACGATCGGGCAGGAAGAGTATCCGTCGTAATGGTGATTCATTTGCTGGTTACGCATGCTCGCAACAATATTTTCGGCAACGACTGGTGCCTGTTTCCGGATGGCGGCGCCTGTTTTTGATGTTGGCAAGTTGGCGTTATCTCCCAAGCCGAATACATTTTCATATTTTTTATGCTGTAACGTATACATATCCACATCCACCCAGCCGTTTTCATCTGCCAAGGGACTGTTGGCAATAAATGTTGGAGCTTTCATGTGGGGGACGGCATGTATCATGTCATACCGAACTTCTTCGATGCTTCCCGTTTCAAGATTCTCAAATATTGCCACTTTCTCTTCCGCTTTGATCTCCTTGAGGTCGCGGCGGAACCGCGCATTGATCTCTTTACGTTCCACTACTTTTTCAAGGGCATTGCGATATTTTACCACATCAAAAATTGCCGGGTTTGCTGAACCGAATACAATGTTCACATTTTGCCGTATCCCTTTTTTTCGGAAAAAATCTTCAGCCAGGTACATGATTTTTTGTGGAGCACCTCCGCATTTCACTGGGGAATTTGGATGTGTGAATAAAGCTGTTCCTGATGTGAAATGACGGATTGTTTCCCACGTATACTGCACATGTTCAAATGAATAGTTACTGCAGACGTTTTTTGTACCGAGTGACTCTTTTAACCCTTTAATGGAACCCCAGTCGATTTCGATTCCTGCTGCGACTACTAAAAAGTCATAGGTAACTGCTGTTTGATCTTTTAAAATAACCTTGTTATGATCCGGATCAAAAGTGTCGACAGCTTGTTGAATCCAAAAAGCTCCTTCTGGTATCAGGCTTTCCATATCACGTTCTGAATCTTCTTTTTTCGCCGCTCCACCTCCAACAAGGGTCCATAGTGGTTGGTAATAATGTTTTTGTGCGGGATCTATAATAGCTACTTCATTAGCTAAATGATGTGACTTGCGAAGTAAACGCGCTGCGACAGATATTCCAGCTGTGCCGGCTCCGACAATAACAACTTTAAAAGAGTTTCTCATGCGTTAGCCTTCTTTCTTATATTCTATGAACTTTCTACTCTAACCTTAATCAAAGCTGGGAGAGAATCCTATAGGGGAAATCCCCTAATTCATTCGTGCGAAAAAAAGGGTTGTCAATATAGGTGAGGTTGTTTCCACTCATTTTGCAGCAATATTTCTATCGTTCTTATCAATGCCCTGCCATCAACGCAATTACTTTGGTTAAAGTCAATAAAGTATTGATCAATCGTGAAACAGCAACGGACCATCAAAAAGAAAACGGAAAAGAAATGACCAAGTCAGGCTGCTGAAGATGAAAAGAAGATGCTGATCTTCCCAAAGAACGATCTGTGTAGAGGCTATCCGGAGAACAGTTGGAAAGCCAATCATGCTATTATGTATGAGAGATGGGAAAAGAGCTATAGGGTATTAAGAATAACCCTTGACAATGATGGTTTTGATGATGGATTTTCTCAGAAATGGATTCTTGCCGGGAATGTTACCTGAAACACAAGCCCACTATGGGCTCGAAAGCAATATCAAAAGATGCTTCATCAGACCTTTACCTTAACCGTCAACCTAACGAACAGAAATTGGAACGAATCATCACCGCATAACAAATCTCCTTTAATGAAAAAACAAGTGGTCAAGAATCGGCGCGCCTTGCTGGCCGCAAAAACAAAACCGGTTCCCTTACGGAAACCGGTTTTGCTTATTATAGCTTTAGTTCCCCCATGCGCAAAAGTTCAACGACAGCTTGAGAACGCCCCTTGACTCCGAGCTTTTGCATGGCATTGGATATATGATTCCGAACCGTTTTTTCACTAATAAACAGTTCGCTTGCGATTTCCTTTGTGGTCTTATCCTGAACTAACAGCTCAAAAACTTCTTTTTCTCTTTTCGTGAGCAGCGGTTTATGAGTGAAATCGTTCTCCTTCAACTATTGTAACCCTCCTTGCCTTCGCCAGCTTAAACCGTGGGGATGGGTATTTTAATTGTCACCACATCATATGTGAATTAAATATCGTGAGTGACATGTTGAAGGCAAGAAAAGGATAAATAGGCTTACGATTACTTTTTTTTACGTTGATTTCCGGGATGGATGTCCCCTGCATCTCCTTTAAATAAGAAAAAGGAGATAATAGCGGATAAGAGGGCTGCTCCAATAGCAAGATATACGCGGATATTCGGTTCGATGTCTGTGTAATGCTTATTGAGCCACCACATTGACAGAAAATAAACAATAATCCCGATCGGGAGCGCATACAAGGCGATTCTCTTCATTGTCAACTTCCTTTATTAAAAAGTATGTATCCGAGGTCCTATTCGTGACATGCAACCATTTTCGCCTTTCAGGAGCTTAACAACTTATTCTTCATCTCATCTGTCCATGGAACGCTTTTTCCTGTCTTTTTGGATACTTGCACCATGGCGCCTCTCCCCGTAAAGCATGGTGAGCCATCTTCACGTGTCGCAAGGTAATGAAGATCTAGAGAGGATTTTCCCACCTCACCTACTTTCACATATACTTTTAACAATTCGTCGAAATACACCTGGGCCATGAAATCACATTGCAGATCGGCGACTACCGGCATCGTTTCGTGTTGTTGTTTTACCCAGTTCTGCATAAATCCTTTTTCTTTGAAAAAAGCAATCCGCGCCTGCTCAAAATAAACAAATGGAACTGTGTTGTTCAAATGGCCGAACATATCTGTTTCCGAAAAACGGACCTTCACTTCCTGGTAAAATGAAAATTCTTTTTTCCATTCGTTAAAGTCATGAATATAACTGATTCGGGACATCATGATCCTCCTTTTAAAAAAACAGCAGCTCCACATGGGAAAACTGCTGTTTTTGAAAATGATCTTCTTCCTTAATCCACCATATGGTCGCTTCCGAAGAAGTTTTTAAACATTTGAATGTTCGTTGCACGGTTCATTGCGGCAATCGAAGTCGTCAAAGGAATGCCTTTAGGGCAAACTTGCACACAGTTTTGCGAGTTTCCGCAACCGCTGATTCCACCGTCTTCCATCAGTGCTTCCAAACGTTCATCTTTATTCATTGCTCCGGTTGGATGGGCATTGTATAGGCGCGGGAGCGAAAGCAGAGCAGGACCAATAAAATTGGACTTGCTGTTTACGTTCGGGCATGCTTCAAGACAAACGCCGCAAGTCATGCATTTGGAAAGTTCATATGCCCATTGACGTGTTCTTTCCGGCATCCGCGGTCCCGGTCCAAGATCATATGTGCCATCAATAGGAATCCATGCTTTGATTCGTTTCAACGCATCAAACATTCGGCTGCGGTCAATGACCAGGTCGCGTACTACCGGGAACGTATCCATCGGTTCCAAACGGATGGGTTGTTCCAGTTGGTCAACGAGTGCCGTACACGATTGACGCGGCTTTCCGTTGATTCTCATGGAGCATGCTCCGCAAACTTCTTCAAGGCAGTTCATGTCCCAGGCAACAGGTGTTGTTTTTTCCCCTTTTGCGTTAACCGGATTTCGGCGAATTTCCATCAAAGCGGAGATAACATTCATATTCGGCCTGTATGGCAGTTTAAACTCTTCTGTATATGGCGGTGAGTCAGGATGATCTTGACGAGTTATGATAAAGGTAACTGTTTTGTTTTCACTCATCCCTTGTTCTCCTCTTTCTTTTTGGTATAGTCGCGTTTCCGAGGTTTGATTAACGATACGTCTACTTCCTCGTAACTGAATTCAGGCCCGTTTTTGCCCGGATTATACATCGCCATTGTTGTTTTTAACCATTCTTCATCGTTACGGTCCGGGAAGTCTGGCTTGTAGTGCGCTCCACGGCTTTCGTTTCGGTTTAAAGCTCCGATTGTAATAACGCGGGCAAGCTGCATCATGTTCCATAGCTGTCTTGTAAAGACCGCCCCCTGGTTGCTCCAGCTCGTTGTATCGTTAA
Source organism: Siminovitchia sp. FSL W7-1587 (assembly GCF_037963795.1). Classification (NCBI taxonomy): domain Bacteria; kingdom Bacillati; phylum Bacillota; class Bacilli; order Caryophanales; family Bacillaceae; genus Siminovitchia; species Siminovitchia sp. FSL W7-1587. The sequence goes on along the minus strand of NZ_CP150169.1, from coordinate 3,739,644 downwards.
TGTTGATATTTTTCCAGCGTTCCATTAATTCAAGAATTTTATCATCTGTTTCTTGTAGTTTTTTATTATAACGAACGACTGTTACGTTGTCTGTCATCCACTCGCCGAGTTCTTTATGAAGGACATAGGCGTTTTCCGTACCGTCAAGCGACATAATTTCAGACCATTTTTCTTCTTCCTTTTTAACGGCTGAATCAAATAGTGTAGAAGATAGGTCTTCGGCTGTTTTATCAAGGCCATTCACATATTTTAATGCTTCGGGGCCCGCGACCATTCCTCCAAAAATGGCGGATAGCAATGAGTTTGCTCCTAGACGGTTCGCTCCGTGCTGTGAATAGTCGCATTCGCCGGCCGCGAATAAACCTTTAATATTTGTATGTTGTTCATAGTCAACCCACAAGCCGCCCATCGAGTAATGAACTGCAGGGAAGATTTTCATTGGCACTTTACGCGGGTCATCACCCGTGAATTTTTCATAAATTTCAATAATGCCGCCAAGTTTCACATCCAGTTCGTGTGGGTCTTTATGGGATAAATCCAAGTAAACCATGTTTTCCCCGTTAATACCGAGTTTTAAGTCCACACACACATGGAAGATTTCCCGTGTGGCAATATCACGCGGAACAAGATTTCCGTATGCCGGATATTTTTCCTCGAGGAAGTACCAAGGCTTTCCGTCCTTATATGTCCAAACACGGCCGCCTTCACCACGCGCAGATTCACTCATTAAGCGAAGCTTGTCATCACCGGGGATGGCAGTCGGATGGATTTGAATAAATTCTCCATTGGCATAGGCTGCACCTTGCTGATATACAATCGATGCTGCAGAGCCGGTATTAATGACAGAGTTCGTTGATTTTCCAAAAATGATTCCCGGTCCTCCGGTTGCCATGATAACAGCATCGGCAGGGAATGATTGGATTTCCATTGTTGTCAAGTTTTGCGCGACAACTCCACGGCAGACACCGGAATCATCTTGAATGATGCCAAGGAAATCCCAACCTTCAAATTTATTGACAAGGCCAGCTACTTCATGACGGCGAACTTGTTCATCTAGGGCGTATAACAACTGCTGCCCCGTAGTCGCCCCCGCAAATGCCGTCCGATGGTGCTGTGTTCCTCCAAAGCGCCGGAAATCAAGCAATCCTTCCGGCGTTCTGTTAAACATAACGCCCATCCGGTCAAGCAAGTTAATGATCCCTGGCGCTGCTTCACACATGGCTTTTACAGGAGGCTGGTTAGCCAGGAAGTCTCCGCCGTAAACCGTATCATCAAAATGGATCCAAGGGGAATCTCCTTCCCCTTTTGTATTTACAGCCCCGTTAATTCCACCCTGGGCACACACCGAGTGTGACCGTTTTACGGGTACTAGCGAAAATAGATCTACGGGGTGTCCTTGTTCTGCAATTTTTATAGTTGCCATCAAGCCGGCCAATCCGCCGCCGACGACGATAATTTTACCCTTGCTCATCGTGTGGTTTACACTCCTTTTTAGCTACTTGTTCTATTGGTTATCCGCAATCCGTGCAAAAAACTCAGCTAAAGAATCCTGGTACAAAGGCCAACGCTGCGCGGATGCCAATGACCGAAAGAATGACAAAAAATACTCCCATTACCCAAGATGAAATATATTGTGAACGTGGTGACTGGGTAATGCCCCACCGAACAAGGAAAGACCACAGTCCGTTGGACAAATGGAAAGTCGCAGAAAGAATTCCAATGATATAAATGATGAGCATGATTGGATTGGACAAAATGTCCTCCATCATTTGAAAATTCACTTCTGCACCCAGAGCTTTTTGGATACGTGTTTCCCATACGTGCCAGGAAATGAAAAGTAATAGGATAATACCCGAAATTCTTTGCAGTGTGAACATCCAGTTTCTGAAAAAGCTTAATCTGACTGGATTATTGTCTGCGGTAAATGCAATGTAGATCCCGAGAATAGCATGAAACAACAGCGGTATATAGATAACGACAAATTCCAGAATAATGACAAATGGAAGATTTCCGACAAAACCTGCCGCCCTGTTAAATGCTTCTTCTCCCATAGTAGCGAAATGGTTAATGAAAAGGTGCTGCACCAAAAAGACCCCTACCGGTATCACCCCGAGCAATGAATGCAGCCTGCGCCAATAAAACTCATTTTTTCCTGCCACAATGTAACCTCCCTTAGTACTTTGCATGTGCTTTAATCGTTTGTACAAATTATGGATGTCGAATAACACAATTCTTTGTAACAATTATGTGACCATATTACATTCTACTCCCCTGTTCATGGCTCGTCAAGGCAATGGATTCCAATATTCGAAATTCAACGCCCTACAGAATTTTCCCTAAGCTGTTCAAAAATCGTTTATAATAGAAACTAGCATTAGAGAGGGGTATGAATAGTGGAATCTCTAACTAAAAAGGAAAACAAACAACAGGAAGTGCCCATGTTTGCCTACGAACTGCTCAGAGATGTTCTCATTCCGGACTTGCTTGGCGATGACATATTCGAAATCTCTTATTTGGCGGGTAAAAACTTGGCCAGAAAGTTTCCCCTGTTATCAATCGACGAAGCTTTGTCGTTTTTTGCCGAAGCCGGATGGGGTCATTTGCAGATCGTTCATGAAAAAAGAAATGAATACAAGCTTGAATTAAGCGGCTGGATCGTGAAAAGACGGCTGCAAATCAACTCCCAATCTTGTTTCCGCCTGGAATCGGGTTTTATTGCCGAACAAGTACAGTCGATGAAACAAGCATTGGCGGAAGCCTTTGAAGAAATCGACAAAAAACAAATGAAGGTGATCATCACCGTCAGATGGGATAAAAACGACCCGGTAGGTTCGTGAATCCCTTATTTGCGCTATTCGTCAGAAATGCATCCCTTTGGGCACGAAGGAGTAGCCTGCTCTATTTAGAAGCAGGCTTCTTTTCCTGTATCTTTTATTTTTCAGCCGATTGCAAGACGCCTAGTTCAAAAGCGTCATGCAAGCTTTGAGCCGCTTCTGTCATGCAATCTGAATCGACGACGGCAGACACTTTGATTTCAGACGTGCTGACCATTTTGATTTGAATATTTTTATCAGCCAACACTTGGAACATTTTTGCGGCCACTCCCGGATTAGAGACCATTCCGGAACCCACAATTGATACTTTGGCAAGCCCCGTCTCACACTCAATATGCTCAAATCCGATTGCATCCTTTTCTTGTTCCAAAACCTGGACTGCTTCTTGACGGTCCTTATTTTTAATAGAAAAAGACAAGTTTGTTTTTCCACCTTCAATTTGACTTTGAATAATGATATCAACATCAATATGATTTGCCGCCAAAGTAGAGAAAATAGCCGGCAATCCGGTAATTTCATTTGAAAGACCAAAAACGGTCATTCTCGTAATTTGATCTTCAAAAGCAACTCCGCGAACAATGAGATTTTTTTCCATAGATACTTCCTCCTCAATCACAGTTCCTTCTTCATCTTCCACGCTCGAGCGGACTTCCAGGCTGACGTTATGGTTTTTCGCAAATTCAACTGCCCGCGGATGCAATACGCCAGCACCCAAGTTGGCCAATTCCAACATTTCATCATACGAAATGGATGAAAGCTTCCTTGCTTGCGGGACGTAGCGAGGATCAGAGGTGAATACGCCGGTTACATCCGTGCATATGGAACAACGTTCTGCATCAAGGGCCGCTGCAAGTGCCACTGCTGTCGTATCAGAGCCGCCTCTGCCAAGTGTTGTGATTTCCCCATCTTCGGTTACCCCCTGGAAGCCCGCCGCAACAGCAATCTTCCCTTCTTGAAGAATTTCTTCCAGATGGTTGGTTTTTACATCAACGATTCTTGCGTTGCTGTGGACTTTTTCCGTAACAATTCCGGCCTGCCAGCCGGTCAGGGAAACAGCCTGCTCTCCCATTTCAGTCAGCGCCATGGTCAACAAGGAGATGGATACTTGTTCACCTGTCGCCAAAAGCATGTCCATTTCACGCTTTGCCGGGTTGTCTGTTATCTGCCCCGCCAGTCCAAGGAGCTGGTCAGTTGTTTTACCCATCGCAGATACTACGGCGACGACGTTCTTGCCACTTTTCTTGATGTTAATAATCCGCTTCGCCGCCTGCTTGATTTTGTCCGTGGTACTTAATGATGAGCCGCCAAATTTAATGACTACCGTTCCCATTTACATGCCTTCTTTCTTTCTCATAATAAAAAAGCAATGAGAAGCTGCTCTCATTGCTTGTGATACACGATGCCACATCATATCGACGCACAATCTGAGATAGCCCTCCAGCATGAATGTACCTTCATGCTGACAATCCTGCACTTCTTCAATGCAGAACCAGCAAAAATAATGATGGGTCTTATTTTCACTTCGGCGATCCTTCCCTTTCACCATCCTTCTTCGAAGCCCACACTTCTCCAAACGGTTACTCTTTAAGGACCGCACCTCTATCAGTTTGTTAAATTTGAATTATTATAGCATGCAATAATCAAACATTCAACTCTGCTCTTCAAACTTCTCTTTCAGCTTTTCGGCAACAGGCAACGGAATGCCGATATTCGTAAAGTCTTCCAGCGACGCTTCTTTCATTTTTTTCAATGAGCCAAAGTGGCGAAGAAGCAGTTTCTTCCGGGCCGGCCCTATACCCGGCACTTCATCCAATGCGGACTGAAATGCGCTTTTTCCTCTTAGCTGGCGATGAAAAGTAATGGCAAATCGGTGAACTTCATCCTGAATCCGTTGGAGTAAATAAAATTCATGGCTGCTTCTTCCCAATTCCACCACTTCAAGGGGATCGCCGAACAAAAGCTCAGAAGTTCTGTGCTTATCATCTTTGGCCAGCCCCGCAACCGGTATCTCCAGTCCCAGTTCATTGATTAATATATCTTTGGCCGCCTCTATTTGCCCCTTGCCGCCGTCTATTATGATCAAATCAGGCAACGGTAGGTGATCCTTTAACACCCTCGTATACCTCCGCCGGACGACTTCACGCATTGATTCATAGTCATCCGGCCCTTCAACCGTCTTGATTTTGTATTTACGGTATTCTTTTTTATCAGGCCTTCCATCGGTAAAGACAACAAGGGCAGAAACCGGGTCAGTTCCATGTATATGGGAGTTGTCAAATGCTTCTATACGATATGGCGGATAAATGCCCATTGCCTTGCCCAGTTTTTCCACTGCGCCAATCGTCCGTTCTTCATCCCGTTCAATAAGCGCAAATTTGTCATGAAGGGCCATTTTGGCGTTTTTTTCTGCCAACTCCACCAAATCTTTTTTTAGTCCCCTTTTTGGCTTTAACACTTTTGCCCCGACAAGCTGTTCCGCAAGCTCCTCGTCTACCGCTTGGGGAAGAAGAATTTCTTTCGGTTTAAAATGCTGCGGCTGTAAATAAAACTGGCCCAGAAATGTCAAAAACTCTTCCTCTTCCTCGGCATATACCGGAAAAAGGGAAACATCTCTTTCTATTAGCTTGCCATGTCTGATAAAAAAAACCTGCACACACATCCAGCCTTTTTCAATCCAAAAACCAAAAACATCCCGATCTGTAAAATCAGTAGAAATAATCGTTTGTTTTTCCATCGTTGATTCAATATGGGATATTTGATCGCGATATTCTTTGGCCCGTTCAAATTCAAGATTGTTGGAGGCTTCGTACATTTTGTTTTCCAACTCTTTTTTTACATCTTTATAACCACCGTTTAAAAAGCGGGCAATTTCACTTGTCAGTTGTTTGTATGTTTCCTGAGATACTTCATTTACACACGGTGCCAAACATTGCCCCATATGGTAATAAAGGCAAACCCGGTCAGGAAGCGCCCGGCATTTCCGCAAGGGATATATGCGGTCAAGCAACTTTTTCGTTTCATTGGCTGCATAAGCATTCGGATAGGGGCCAAAATATTTCCCTTTATCCTTTTTCACTTTGCGAGTCGTGATCAGCCGCGGATGGCGTTCATTCGTCAGTTTGATATATGGATAGCTTTTATCATCCTTTAAAAGAACATTGTATTTCGGCGAATGCTTTTTGATCAAGTTCATTTCCAAAATGAGTGCCTCAATATCAGATGAGGTGACGATATATTCAAAGTCTTGTATTTCAGATACAAGGCGTTGCGTTTTTGTGTCATGGGCTCCTGTAAAATAAGAACGAACCCTATTTTTTAATATTTTTGCTTTTCCAACATAAATGATTGTTCCATGCCTATCTTTCATTAAGTAACAGCCGGGAAGATCAGGCAAAATTTCCAGCTTATGTTTGATGGCATTATTCATTCAAGTTACCTCCCGGTGCCAAGCGACTGCCCTACGCTCATATCATGTGTGATAAGTTCGGATTAAGCTTCATGCAGCTTCGCGATAAGGTGAAACAAGATTTCCTCATTTAGGGACACGCGTATACGAAAAAAACAAGCTTCCTTTATGCTCTTTCCGCGAGGTAAAAGGACCTTCACATGCTTCCTGAGATTCGGCAACGATGTGAAACAAGTGTCTTCCCCGCTTTCGCTGCGCCGCAAGAGCATACGCATACTGAATGTGCCACCTTGAAATTTTTGTCAAGGCAAACGCTACTGCCCTTAGGGGCGCTTGCATGCTGAGTAAGCTAACTTGAAACACTTGCGATAGCATGCTTCAGGAGCACATGCTTCCTGAGTTGCATTTGACCTTGGTCAGAAAAAAATCCGAGCAATTTCGGCTCGGATTTTCACTTCGGTTTACAAATGTTTGTTGACTAACTCAGCCAATGCTTCTTTTGGCTGAAAGCCGACTGTTTTATCTACTACTTCTCCATCCTTCATGACAAAGAGAGTAGGAATACTCATTACGCCGTATTGGCTGGCTGTTTCCTGGTTTTCATCAACGTTTACTTTGACGATTTTCGCTTTATCTCCCAACTCGCCATCAAGTTCTTCAAGAACGGGAGCAATCATTTTACATGGTCCGCACCATGGCGCCCAAAAGTCGACAAGAACGACTCCACTCCCTGTTTCCGCTGCAAAGTTTTGGTCAGTTGCATTAACTATAGCCATTTTTTTACCTCCTAATAAACTATCCGAAGCTAACGCAAGTATATCATCAGGCAGTGATCCGCGCTAACAATTTGCCTGCACTTTAGTATACCCGAAACAAAAGCATTTACACACGGGGTTTAAGAGGAGGCAACCTTGATTTTCTTGAATTCTTCCGTCAGTAAAGGAACGACTTCGAACAGGTCGCCGACTATGCCGTAGTCCGCCACATTGAAAATGGTGGCTTCGGGATCTTTGTTAATGGCAACAATCACTTTTGAGTTGGACATTCCGGCCATATGCTGGATCGCTCCTGAAATGCCGCAAGCTATATATAAATCAGGCGTTACTACTTTTCCTGTTTGTCCAATTTGCAGGGAATAATCGCAATAATCCGCGTCGCATGCACCACGCGAAGCTCCAACAGCGCCTCCGAGCACATCCGCCAATTCCTTGAGCGGTTCAAAGCCTTCCGCGCTTTTCACTCCCCGTCCACCGGCAACAATGACCTTCGCTTCCGACAAATCAACGCCTTCGCTCGCTTTTGTCACAACTTCTTTCACAATTGTACGAAGGTCTTTTATTTCAACAGTCATCGTTTCCGCATTTCCGGTTTTGGAAGCGTCCTTTACCAAACTATCTATATTATTTGGGCGGATTGTGATCATGAGCGGTTCTTCGGTGCTCACCACTTTTTCAAACGCTTTTCCGGAATAAATCGGGCGGGTAAACGTAAATTCACCGTTCACTTCCTCAATCGCCGTTACATCAGATATTAAACCGGCGCTCATTTTATTCGCTATTTTCGGAGACAGATCTTTCCCCAGCGCCGTATGGCCGAAAACAATTCCCTCTGGCTCTTCTTGATTGACCACTGCCATGAATGCTTGGGAATATCCGTCGGGTGTGTAGTGTTCGAGTTGATCATCTTCGACCACTACGACCCGGTCTGCACCGTATTGAAAAAGTTCATTTGCTTGATCTTTGACCGATTTGCCGATCAGTACAGCCGTTACCTCTCCGCCTGCAGCTATTTTTTTCCCTGCGGCAATCGCTTCAAACGATACGTTTCTCAATATGCCCTCACGCAATTCACCAAGTACCAACACCTTTTTTGCCATCACCTATAACCTCCTGTTTCTCTATATAAGAATCCGAAATCAGTTAAATCACTTTGGTAAGCAAGCCAGCCAATTCTTTCACCTGGTCGGAAATATCCCCCTCCAAAATGCGGCCTGCTTCTTTTTGCGGCGGTAGGAATATTTCAACCGTTTTGGTCTTGGCTGCTACGTCATCTTCATCGAGATCCAAATCATCCAGTTCCAGTTCCTCCAGCGGCTTTTTCTTGGCTTTCATGATTCCAGGCAAAGATGGATAACGCGGATCATTCAGTCCTTGTTGGGCTGTTACGAGCAAAGGAAGCGAAGCTTCTATGGTTTCAGAATCACCTTCTACATCACGGACAATTTTGACGTTTTCACCTTCAATTTCGAGTTTCGTAATCGTTGTCACATATGGTATATCGAGTATGTCGGCAACACGGGGGCCAACTTGTCCGGAACCACCATCAATAGCGACATTACCGGCAAGTATCAAGTCGGGATCCTTGTCTTTTAAATATTCGCCCAAAATGTGCGCGACAGTCGTTTGATCATATTCATCCAGGTCATCTTCGATGTTGATCAAAGCTGCTTTGTCCGCTCCCATGGCAAGGGCGGTGCGCAATTGCTTTTCGGCTTCCTCATCCCCAACCGTTACGACTGTTACTTCCCCGCCGTGGTCGTCACGGACACGGATTGCTTCTTCAATCGCATATTCGTCGTATGGGTTGATGATAAACTCGGCCCCTTCTTCATCAATCTGGCCGTTAGAAATCGTAATTTTCTCTTCCGTATCAAATGTTCTTTTCATCAGTACAAAAATGTTCATTCTATGACCCTCCCAGTCTTTGAAAATCAAAAGTTGCTATTCTCCTATAAATTTGGGCTCCCTTTTCTCAATAAACGCCGAGATGCCTTCCTTTCCATCGTTTGAATCAAAAAGTTCGCCAAATCTCTTGGCTTCCAGTTTCAGCCCTTCTTCAAACCGTCCGCCATGGTAAAGCAACTCGATGGCCGCCTTTAAAGAGAGTGGACTCTTTTGCGCGATTAGATGTACCATTTCTTTTGCCTTTTCCAGCAATTGCTCTTCCGGATAAGCATGATTGGCCAGTCCCCATTTAACTGCTTCATCCCCCGTGAGCGGAGTACTTGTAAATAACATTTCAGCCGCCTTTGCAGTTCCCACATAGCGCGGCAACCGCTGTGTTCCCGCAAAACCGGGGATCAGCCCCAATTGCAGTTCCGGAAGCCCAAGTTTAGCGTTTTCACTTACAAGCCTGATATGACATGCCATGGCGAGCTCTAGACCACCCCCAAGCGCAGCGCCATGTATTGCAGCGATAACCGGTTTTGAAAAGTTCTCAATCTTTTCCAAGACTTCCTGTCCGTTTTGGGCGAGACCAGTAAAGGCTTCCCCACTTTCAACCGCTGTGAATTCTTTAATATCGGCACCGGCAGAAAAGAAACGGCCTTCGCCATACAAAAGAATTGCCCTTATTTCCGAATCATGTTCAAGGTCTTCGAACACGCTCGCAAGCTCCTGCATCACTTGCCGAGACAATGCGTTCGCGGGCGGACGTTCAATCTTTAGGATCGCTGCATTCCCCTCTTTAGTGACAGTGATGAACTCCATTATGTAGTCCTCCTTCTTTATACACTGCTTTTTAATTTACACCCATACAGGATTAATTCATGTACTTTCGGGGCAAGCGCAACCAAATCATACTTATGTTCATTCAAAACCCACGTTGTGGCTGTTTCATCCATCGTGCCAAAGATCATTTGCCTTGCAAGCCGGATATCCAAGTCGGCGGCCAACTCCCCGTTTTCTTTTCCGAAAACCAATATATGGTCGATCACTTCTAAATATTCTTTTAGCACTTCGTTAATTTTAAAGCGGAGCGCCTTATTGGATTGCCGCAATTCAAGCTGGGTCACGATGGCCAAGTATTGGTCTTCGGATAAAATCCGAAAGTGGTTTTGAATCATTACTAATAATTTCTCTGCTGCCGTTTTTTTTCCTGCTGTTACTTCATTTATTTTTTGTACAAACATGCCCATTTTCTCTCTAAAGACGGATATGAGAACATCCTCTTTGTTTTTAAAGTAAAGATAGATTGTGCCATCAGCGACTCCGGCCTGGCGGGCAATTTTAGAAATTTGGGCCTGATGGTAACCATTTTCGGCTATTACTACCACAGCCGCCTCAATAATTTGTTTATATTTCGGTCTGTTTCTTTTCACATGTTTCACCTTTCCGCACCATAAAATGAATGATTGTTCATTCATCATTCTATCCTAAAGGTTCATTTTTCATCTGTCAAGCAATACCGTGCAGAAGAAAAGAGCCCGCCGGCTCCAGCAATACGCCTTTTTCATTGTCCAACAAACCAAGGGAAAATCGCTGTGAAGTTTTCTTATATGTGATAAAAAAATCGTCCGTCCGATCTATCCAAGCTTTTCATCTTGCGCCTGATTTTTTTGCTCTTCCTCTACTAATACTCGGCGCAAGACCTTTCCTACGGCTGTTTTGGGCAATTCATCCCGGAATTCATATATTCTTGGTACTTTGTATGCGGCGAGATGCTTTCTGGCATATTCATCAAGTTCCTTTTCTGTCGACGTCATTCCTTCCCTGAAAACGATATAGGCTTTCACCGTTTCACCTCTGTAAGGGTCGGGAACACCGGCAACTACCACTTCTTGAATCGCTGGATGTTCGTACAGTATCTCTTCGATCTCACGCGGGTAAATGTTAAATCCACCGGCAATAATCATATCTTTTTTCCGGTCAACGACGTAAAAATAACCTTTTTCATCCATATACCCGAGATCGCCGGTTAATAACCAACCGTCTTTAAATGTTTTTTCCGTTTCCTCGGGCATGTTCCAATAGCCTTTCATGACTTGGGGACCCTTAACAGCAATTTCCCCCACTTCCCCCGGCGGGAGCGGGCTGCCCGTTTCCATACATAGGATTACTGCATCTGTATCGGGCCAAGGCACTCCGATACTTCCTTTTACCCTGTCTTTTGCCCACAAGAAGTTGGCATGGGTTACAGGGGATGTTTCTGTCAGGCCGTATCCCTCTACAAGCTTTCCACCAGTGATTTTCTCAAATCTTTCTTGTACCTCTACTGGAAGCGGTGCAGAGCCGCTAATACATGATTCAATGGAAGAGAGATCGTATTTTTTAATATCCGGATGGTTTAAAAGCCCGATATACATCGTTGGCGCCCCTGGAAAAAGCGTTGGCTTTTGTTTATGGATTGTTTTCAACGTTGTTTCGACATCAAACTTTGGCAGAAGAATGATCTTGTACCCTTGCATTACGCCTAAAATAAGCACTGTCGTCATTCCATATACGTGAAAGAATGGCAGGATGCCAAGAATGCTTTCTTCTCCTTTTTTCATCTTGTACAGCCATGCGTCACATGCAGTCGCATTGGCAATCAAGTTTTTGTGGGTGAGCATAACCCCCTTCGGTTTTCCAGTTGTTCCCCCCGTATATTGAAGGAGTGCCAGATCGTTTTCAAAATCAAGATCCGTTGTGACCGGTTCTGCTGTTGACTGGGCCATAACTTTTGGAAAAAGGTGCTGGCTGCCTTCATGTTGGACATTCACAACCATTCCGGTCTGCCTCTTTTGAATAAAAGGATAAATAAAATTCTTCGGGAAAGGCAGATAATCCTTGATAGCGGTTACAATAATATGTTGTAAATTCGTTTCCTTTTTGACTTTGGCGACTCTGGGATAAAGCAAGTCGAGAGCGATGATTACGATGGCCCCTGAGTCTTTCATTTGGTATTCCAATTCCCGTTCGGTGTACAACGGATTCGTCTGTACGACGATGGCTCCGGTGTATAAAATGCCATAATAGCTGATAAACGCTTGCGGACAGTTGGGAAGCATGATTGCGACACGGTCGCCTTTTTTCACACCAAGGCTTGTCAAGTAATTGGCCATTTTGAGAGAACTTTCATACACTTCTTTATATGACATTTCCTTGCCCATAAAATGAATGGCCGTTTTATCCGGATAACGTTGTGCAGCTTCCGTTAAATATTGCTGGACCGGCTTCTCTTCATATGTGAGCGTTTTCGGAATTTCGTCAGGGTAATGCTCTAACCATGTTTCATACAAGTATAGTCCCCCTTTTCATAAACAGAAAATTTAAACTTATGCTTATTATATTACAATAAAATCTTACATACAACGAATTACATTATTTATAGAATAAAAGAAACGCAAAAAACCGCTTCGGTAAAAAGCGGTTTTACATACGGACTAAATATATAACTCCTACCAATACGAAAATTGCACACACGACAAATAGTACTTTTGCCAGTTTTTCCACCGTTTCCTCCTTAATATATGCCGGCACCAATGACGAATGACAATCCGATCGATATGACCATTGAAATCAAGCCAACAGCGGGGTTGCCCTGTTCAATTTCTTCGTCAATTTTAAACTTCGGCGTTAAAAATTCAAATATAAAATATCCCGTCAACAACAGTAAAAAGCCAAACATTCCCCAGCCAAGCATGACGAACAATCCATCATGATGCAAAATGGAATGTCTGAAAATATTGGCGATCCCAAAAATTTTCCCGCCGGTAGCCATTGCCACCGCCACGTTTCCTTTCTTGATCTCTTCCCAATTGTTGTACTTCGTTACAACCTCAAATATAAATAGGAAGACCACGATACAAAGAACCGTAACACTATAGTAACCTGCCGTTTGGACATAATTGTTTTCCCAAAACGAGCCCAAGATCATCGCTCCTTTTTTGTTTTGGAAGAGTGTGGCTTCATCTAAATTCAACAATGGTCACACCGCTACCGCCTTCTCCCGCTTCTCCCAATCTAATACGTTTCACAGCGCGATGACGTTTCAATAATTCGGAAACTCCTGTACGAAGAGCCCCGGTCCCTTTCCCATGGATGATCGATACACGGGGATAATTGGCTAAAAGTGCGTCATCCAAATATTTCTCGACCTTCCGAAGGGCATCTTCATATCTCTCCCCGCGAATATCCAGTTCTACTCCGACATGGTAGTCCTTTCCTTTAATGGAAGCGAGCGGCTTCGGCTCTTTCTTTGGCTCGGATTGAATGAATTCCATGTCTTTTTCCGCCACTTTTATTTTCATGATGCCTGCCTGAACTTGCCACTCGTGTTGACCGGTTTTTTCAAGCAATATGCCTTTCTGGTTCAAGGTGGCGATTTTTACTTCATCACCAGGCTTAAATGAGCGTGCTTTTAGGTTGGACTTCACTGTTTCCTGCCCATCACCCATTTGCGGAACAGCCGTTTCCAACCTTCTTCTTGCCTCAATAAGCTCATGTTCCTTGGCCCCTGCTCCACTCGCCAGCCTCATTTGGCGGAGTTCCTTTATGATTTCTTCCGCTTCAGCTTTTGCTTTCTCAATGACTTCAGAAGCTTTTTGCTCCGCTTTTTCATACAACTCTTGTTTTCTTGACTGAAATTCGGACATCTGCTGTACAAGATCCTTATGCAGCTTTTCCGCCTGCTTTAAATGAGCCATTGCTTCTTCATATTTTCTTTCTGCTTCATGTCTGCTTTTTTCCAGTGAAGCAATCATATTTTCCACTTCGTTGCTCTCGGCGTTAATCAATGATTTTGCATAATCAATGATCCGATCCGAAAGCCCCAGCCTCTTCGATATTTCAAAGGCGTTGCTTCTGCCGGGAACACCGATTAACAGTTTATATGTCGGACGCAGCGTTTCAACATCGAACTCGACGCTGGCATTCACAACCCCTTCCCGGTTATAAGCATAAGCTTTTAGCTCCGGATAATGGGTCGTTGCAATAACGCGCGCTCCGCGCTTATAAACGTCATCCAGGATCGAGATGGCAAGAGCGGAACCTTCTTGTGGATCCGTACCGGCACCCAATTCATCAAAAAGAACGAGACTTTCTTCGTCTGCTTTTTTCAGAATGTCAACGATATTGACCATGTGAGAGGAGAAAGTACTTAAGCTTTGCTCAATGGACTGCTCGTCTCCAATATCAGCATAAATCTGTTGGAAAACGGCTGTTTCGGAGCCTTCTGATACAGGAAGAAATAATCCGGCCTGCGCCATTACCGTTAAAAGTCCGGCCGTTTTCAACGTGATCGTTTTTCCTCCGGTGTTTGGGCCAGTAATGACAATGGTTGAATATTCCTGGCCAAGAGATATATCGTTCGGAACCACTTCATCTGCGGGAATCAGCGGATGTCTCGCACGGTATAGATGGATAACGCCCTTTTTGTTAATGTTTGGGCGAGTAGCTTGTATGTCTTTCGCAAATCGTGCTTTTGCAAAAATAAAGTCCAGTGATTCCATGATATCCACCAAAAGTTGCAGATCATCGGCAAACTCTGACACATTTGCTGAAATCTCCATCAAAATCCGTTCAATTTCCCTGTCTTCCCTTAATGCGAGTTCGCGAAGTTCATTGTTTAAGTCAACGACAGCCTGCGGTTCGATAAAAAGGGTTTGTCCGGAAGAAGATTGATCATGGACGATTCCAGGATAATTTGCACGGTATTCCTGCTTCACCGGGATGACGTACCGCTCATTTCTGATCGTAATAATCGCGTCTGAAAGCATTTTTTGTGCATTTCGGACGAAACTATCGAGCTTTTCCTTGATTTTTCTTTCATTTCTCCGCATTTGCTGCCGGATATTTCTGAGCGCATCACTTGCTGAATCAAGCACGGCGCCCCCGTCGTCTATCGCATTTCGGATTTCTTTTTCAAGCTCACTCATGGTGACGATGTCATTCACTTTTTCTTCCAGTATGGGGATCTCCACTTCATTTTCAAGCAAAGATTCAATAAAGCGTTTTATCGTCCGCCCTGCCCGTATCATATCAGCTATTTGAACAAGTTCCGCCGGGTTCAAAACTCCTCCGATTGCCACCCGTTTAAGATGCGGTCTGATATCATGGATACCGCTTAATGGCGCATGGCCCCTAAGTCGCAAAACAGTGGAAGCCTCATCAGTTTCCTGCAAAAGCATGGAAACTTCCTCAAATGAGGTGGAAGGTTTAAGTGTTCTGATTTGTTCTGCCCCGAGCGTTGAAGAAGCAAATGGTTCCATTCGGGAAAGAATTTTATCAAATTCTAATGTTTTTAATATCTTTTCGTTCATGGGGTAAAACATCACTCTCCCATTATTAATCGCCGCGTTTTAAGAAGGCAAGCAGCTCGTCTTTTTTCCATGTGTTTATAACAGATCCCGGACGGATCCAGCCTTTTTTCGCATATGATACGCCGACATCCATATATTCCAAATGACTGATGTTGTGCGCATCCGTGTTGATGACGATCTTCACTCCGGCTTCCTGGGCTTTTTGGAGATGACTGTACGCCAAATCAAGCCTTGCCGGATTGGCATTCAATTCAAGCACCGTATCCGTTTCTTTGGCCAATTCGATCAGCATGTCCATGTCTACCTCATAACCGTCACGCCTTCCAATCAAGCGCCCTGTCGGATGGGCAATGATATCGACATGCGGGTTTTGCAAGGCATTTGTTAAGCGTTTCATTATTTGGGACTTGGGCTGAAAAAAACTGGAATGGATAGAGGCAATGACAATATCAAGCTCAGAAAGGAGCTCATCTTCAAAGTCTAGTCTTCCATCCGGCAATATATCCATCTCGATTCCAGATAAAATGAAAATATCGTCATATTTTTCATTTAAGGCTTTGATTTCTTCATTTTGCTTTCTCACCCGGTCGGGCGTAAGGCCGCCTGCAACCCGCAAAAATTCGGAATGGTCCGTAATGGCCATATATTCATACCCTTTTTTTCTGCATGCTTCGATCATTTCTTCAAGGGAATAGGCGCCATCCGACCAAGTCGTATGCATATGAAGATCACCTTTTATATCGGCTAATTTGATCAACTGTTTTGCTTCCGAAAAATGTTCAATTTCTTTTCCATTCATCCTGATTTCAGGAGGAATCCAAGGTAACTGAAAATGTTTGAAAAATTCTTTTTCTGTCTGAAACGTCTCCACTTTGCCCGTTTCAGTGTTTTCCACTCCGTACTCGCTAATTTTTTCGCCCCGTTCTTTGGCAATTTGGCGCATCCGGACATTATGTTCGGCAGATCCTGTAAAGTGGTGTAGGGCCGTGGCAAATTCGCTCGGTTTAACGATCCGGAAGTCAACAGAGATTGTATAATCGGCTTGCAGGTGCAAGGTTACTTTCGTATCTCCGCTCACAGCGGCTTCTCCATCCAATTTCAGCAATTGTTCTTTTACAGCCTTGGGATGCTCTGTCGCTATGACAAAGTCCAAATCCTTGATTGTTTCCGATAAGCGCCGTAAACTGCCGGCCCGGGAAAATTGCTTGATTTCTTTGACTTCTTTTAAATAGGACTCTATTTGCTCAGCAAATGGAAGCATATAAGCAATCGGGAAGCGGTCAGGCTGTCTGCCCATTTGTTCAAGAGCGTCTTTAATGTTTTCTTCTGTTTTTTTCCCAAAGCCTTTCAGCTTCCTGAGCTTTCCGGCAGCGCATACTTCTCGTAAAGACTCCACGTCTGTGACATTTAATTCCTTATAGAGCCTTGCGATCGTTTTACCGCCAAGCCCCGGAATTTGCAGCAGCGGAATCAAGCCTTTTGGAACTTCTTCCTGAAGTTGCTCAAGAACGGAAGAAACACCATCTTCCACAAATTCCTCGATAACAGCGGCCGTTCCTTTCCCAATCGCCGGAATTTCGGTGAAATTTGTTATCTCGGAAAGGCTCCGGTCATCTGCTTCCAGCGAGGCAGCCGCTTTTCTAAAAGCAGCTGTTTTAAAAGGATTTTCCCCTTTTAACTCCATGTATATTGCAATCTTTTCCAATAAACGAATCACATCTTTTTTGTTGATTCCCATATTTATGTCACCAACCGTTCTCATTCTCCTGCCTATCATTGTAGCAAATTAGCAAGACAAAAGAAAAACCTCTCTTTGCGCAAAGAGAAGCTTAGCTTTTAATGTAGTTAAACCACATATTCTTGACCTCGCCGGAAAGGAAAGGGGTGTAATGGATGATCCATTTGGCGAGGATGGATTGATCGAGAGCATCCTGGATATTGGAAATCGGCAATAGGGCCCCAATATATAAAAGGATGAACAGCAAAATATAGATTTCCAAAAAGCCCAGTATGCCCCCAGCCCAGACATTCAGTGTCTTTAAAATTGGAAAGCTGGCGACAAAATCCAATGCCGAACCAATGATCCCAAGGATAATACGAACAGCAATAAAAAGGATGACAAAAGCAATGGCCCGATAAAATGCTTCATCAGCGCCCGCTCCATCCAATAGTATTTTCATAGTTTGTCCATGATCAAAATCAGGGTAAGGAACCCAAAGTTTCAATTTTGGTGCCAAATCATCATAATAAATGTATGCGACGATAAAAGATATGATAAAGCCAACCATGTGAATAAGCTGCAAGATAAATCCTCTTCGCAACCCAACGAAAAAACCGGTGGCCAATAGAATCAATAATACTAAATCCAACATGAAAAGCTCATTCCTTTAAGCGTTCAAGCTCTTTTTCCAAATGTTCGAAGCGCTCGTGCAGTTTAATATAATCATGAACGGCATTGACAGCCGTTAGTACAGCTAGTTTGCTTGTATCGAGATCTGGATTCGCCGAGCGAATCTCATACATCTTCTCATCCACCAATCGGGCCACTTTTTTTACATGTGCTGACGTTTCCGTCCCCGTAATGATATAATGTTGGCCATAGATTGTAACAGGAGTGCGGATTTTTTGATTTCCCGACAAATCGGATGCCTCCATTTCCTAAAGAAATCCCACTTTCTTATCATATCACGAATAAAAATAGATGGGAATAGATGTCTAAATTTGTTTATTCCTGATCTTTCATGTAAGGGAGCAATGGATATGGCAAATATTGTTATTCAAGCAAAGCGAGCAGAAATAGATAAAATGAAAGAATACTACCGTCCATTTTTAAAAGACACTTCTCCTCCAGGCAGTGTTTTTTCTGCAAAAAAAGGCGGATGCACGATCACGGCCTACCGTTCGGGAAAAGTAATGTTTCAAGGTGTTGGACGTGAAGGGGAAGCTGGAAAGTGGGCGAACCTACACGATCTGCCAACGGCTACAAAGCCGAGAAAAGCTTCCGGGACTCCGCTTCCGGAAAACATTACCAACCTTTCGGTCATCGGATCGGATGAAGTCGGTAAAGGAGATTATTTCGGCCCGCTCGCTGTCGTGGCAGCCTATGTAAAAAAAGAGCATATTCCTCTTTTAAAGGAACTTGGTGTAAAAGACTCCAAGCACTTATCAGACAAGCAAATTACGGACATCGCCAAAGATCTTCTCACGTTTATTCCCTACAGCTCGTTAAAGCTCAATAACAAAAAATACAACGAGGCGCAGGCGTCTGGAATGACGCAAGGAAAAATGACGGCCATCCTGCACAACCGGGCTCTCTTGCATGTTTTGGAAAAAATAGCACCGGAAAAGCCGGAAGCGATCTTGGTTGACCAGTTTGCGGAAGCCCAAATATATTTCCGCCATTTAAAGGGGCAAGAAACAATTTTAAAAGAAAATGTCTACTTCAGTACAAAAGCAGAAAGTATCCACCTTGCTGTTGCCGCCGCTTCCATTTTGGCGAGGTACTCCTTTTTGCAAGCAATGGAGCAATTAAGCAAAAAAGCCGGTTTTTCCCTTCCGAAAGGGGCCGGCTCCATCGTGGATGTTGCGGCCGCCAGGCTGATAAGGAATAAAGGTTTGGGCGCTTTGTCCGAATTTGCCAAAGTGCATTTTGCCAATACTGAAAAAGCGAAGAAAATAGCGGGGATTTCATAGTGCGAAAAGGGGCGCCGATTAATCAGGCGCCCAGTTCAATTCAAGGTGTAAAAGCTTATCATCATTTGCGGCAGGTGTTCCCCTGCCATCCGTATTGTTTGTTATAAAAAACAAATCATTTTTCTCTATGAATATATCTCTAGTCCTCCCTTGTCCCGTTTGAAAAACATCGGCCTTTCCGCTTGATAAATCATATTGAAAGACTGCCTGGCCCCGGAGCCCCGCAATGTAAAGCCTGCCGTTGGCATAGGCGATGCCTCCAGGCGCCCACGTCTTTTCGCCTGTGTGAAACATCGGGGTTTCCATTCCTGCTTGCTGCTCATCCCCCTGGATGACAGGCCAGCCATAGTTTTTTCCGGGTTCGATTTGATTTAATTCATCATGTGCGCTTGATCCATGCTCTGAAGCATACATATTTCCATTATCATCCCAGGTGATGCCTTGCGGGTTGCGGTGGCCATACGAATAAACGGGAGAGTTTGGAAATGGATTATCAGAAGGGATCGTTCCATCCATTTCAACCCTTAATATTTTTCCGGCCAAGCTGTTTACATCTTGGGCTAAATCAGGTGCGGAGGCGTCCCCTGTTGTTATAAACACTTTTCCGTCCGGCCCGATCTTTATCCTGCCGCCATCATGAATGTGAGCCCCCGGTATTCCCTCCAGTATGCTATCCGTTTCCATCCAACCGTCCGCCTCTTTTTTCAACCTTATAAGCCTGTTGAAAATGTCTCCATTTTCTTCATAATGGTAGGCGAATGCTTCCAAATCCGTATTCGGGATAAGCTCCAGTCCAAGGAAACCCGCCTCTCCCCCGGTAAATATATCCTTTGTGGTCATGACAGGCAGCCGGCTATATTCCCCGCTTTCTGGATCTACGGAAACAATCGCGCCATTCCTTTCACTTATATAAAACTGGCTCCCTTTCTTTGTAATCGACCACGGTACGGATAGATGATCGGCAATAACTTCAGGAGCAACCCTTCCGGAAGCCGGCGCTTCTTCTTTTCGTTCGGCGCTTTCGTTCTGCTCCTGCTCTTTTTTAGAGCAAGCGGCTACAACAAACAATATCATCAATACATACCATACCTTTTTCATAACCGATCCCTCCATGGATAAAGTGAAACTTCTAGCCGCGGCGAGCTTTTACGCCGCTGACTGTGAGTTGAGCCAATCGGGCGATTACTGGCAGTTGATTTCAATGAAAAACCTTGCTATTTTACAAATCAGTTTAAATAGAAGTCTTACTGCAAGTTAACGCCGGATAAGGTGAAACTTCTAGCCGCGGCGAGCTTTTACGCCGCTGACTGTGAGTTGAACCAATCGGGCGATTACTGGCAGTTGATTTCAATGAAAAACCTTGCTATTTTACAAATCAGTTTAAATAGAAGTCTTACTGCAAGTTAACGCCGGATAAAGTGAAACTTCTAGCTGCGGCGAGCTTTTACACCGCTGATTGTGAGTTGAGCCAATCGTAAGTTACTGTGGGGACTTCAGCTAATCGTTCGTTGGCCAATTGCGATTGCTGGCTGGAGGCTTCAGCTATTGTTAGTTAAGGCAATCGGCAGTTACTGGCTGTTGCTCTCCTCTTCCCATTATTGTTTTACCCAGATGGCGAAGTGGGGATCTTGCTGCTGATCAATCTGATTCATGTTAAAATACAGAAAAAGAAAAATGCCGACTGAAGGAGATTATGTATGTGCATTATATTTGCCGCCTACAAATCCCACCCTGATTTCAACCTGATTGTCGCCGCAAACCGTGATGAATTTTACAGCAGGAAAGCGGCTCCGGCCCACTTTTGGAAAGACGACCCCAACATTCTTGCGGGAAGAGATTTGGAACAAATGGGTACATGGATGGGCGTAACATTAAGCGGCCGATTTGCGGCTTTGACAAATTATCGAGATCCAAACGAAGAACAGGCAAACAAACAGTCCAGGGGACACATCGTCCGAGATTTTTTATCGGGATCGGAAGAACCGGAACATTTCTTGGATGGTCTCCAAAGCAAGAAGAAAAACTTTCGCGGGTTCAATCTGCTCGTTGGAAATCAAAGCTCACTGATGTACTATTCCAATATCGAAAACAAAGCAAAAGCACTGCGCCCAGGAGTTTACGGCCTGAGCAACCACTTGTTGAATTCCCCTTGGCCTAAAGTGGAAAAAGGGAAGGCATCTATGCTCAAATTAATAGCTGAGAAAACAATAGATCATGAAAAATTGTTTGAAATACTCCGTGACGATGAACCTGCACTGGAGGACGAACTCCCTAAAACCGGAGTTCCGTTGGATTTAGAAAAAACGCTTTCATCTATCTTTATCCGAAGTCCCCATTATGGAACCCGCTGCTCGACAGTCCTTACAGTCAGTAAGAAGGGGGAGGTGCAGTTGATTGAACGAACCTACTCAAACCCTTCGGAATATGAACGCCGTTTTCAGTTTAAGATAAACGAATTTTTATAACGGAAAATTCAGATATATCCTTTATATAAAAAGCTGTTTCCGGGTTGATGTGCCCGTTAAACAGCTTTTTATTTTTTAGGCAAGTGTATGACGACTCCTTGAACAACACGAATATTTTCATCATCTACTTGTCCTTCTTGTTCGTCCTCTTTTCTGCTCCAATTTTTAACGAGGTAAAATAAAGCAATTCCATAACTCGCGAGTTGGATCGCTTTAAGCAGTCCCCCGCCAAGCTGCTGGTCATACACAGCCGTTATCGACGGAATAAACTGGGTGGCGGTCGCTTCATAAATCGGGTAATGCACCTGATGGATGATAATCAATAAATAAATTCCGATCGGCATGAGCAAAACCGCGTTTAAAAAGATATAAGCCACTCTTGTGAAGTAAGAAAACTTGCTTATTTCCGGAAGCGGCATAATAATCGTCCACCACATTAAAAAGCCCATAAACATTAAAAATAATTGACTTATAATGGAAAGAAGCAAACTTTCGTGGACGATGTTGAAAAACCTCGGAACAAAATAAACGGTCAAGGCACCGTTAAATAAAAGCGCCGCCATCCAAGGATGACCGAACAACTTAATCGCAAATTTTAAACGATGATTCCAGAAATACTTTCTGGCCCACTCGGCCGGCATGCTTAAAATGAGAAGCGGCAACACAATAAATAGAAGCGCCATAATTTCAAAGACGTGGGCACTAAACAAAAATGTGTCGGCAATCACTTTCACCGGGCTTCCTTTCACAATATAAAAGATAAAAGCGGCGATAAAAAAGTATGTGACTTGCCTTTTGGTCACGACATACCGGGAAGAGCCGGCCACCTTTTTATAATATAAAAATGACAATAGAACTACAGCAACAAAAGTAACGGGGCTCCACAATTCTAACCAGGAATAGCCTGAAAGAATAGTCGTGTTCAAGTAATTGGTCCCTCCTCTCCCGCATTACTCGACTTGCCTGCAGCACATTTTATTATTATCTTATCATGTATTTTCCGGTGCCGAAACCTTTAGATGACAAATCCGTGAACAATAGATATAATCGGGTTTTTAATGAAAATCTGGGATAAATTGGAGTGCGTGCCGGCTCTTTTAAACCACTTTATATCGAAGGCTCTCCCATATGAATTCCATAGATTGACTTTTTAACGCCGGCGATTCGAATTTTGCCAAGCGCAAGGCGAGTGTTTTAGATGGAATCCTTCCCGAAAGAAAATTCCGGGGCGATTATGCCCCGGAATGTGTGATTAGCTTCTTAATTCCGCCCCCGCTTTTTTCTGGACAGCCTCCACTACTTTAGAATGGGCTGCCGCCACTTCTTCGTCGGTGAGCGTTTTGTCAGGAGCAGCAAAAGTCAGTGAGAATGCGATCGACTTTTTGCCTTCCGGCATATGCTCTCCTTCATAAAGATCAAAGACATATATATCCTTGAGCCATTTCCCGCCTGCATCCTTGATAATAGATGCCAATGTACCGGCATCTACGGCCTTGTCAACCACAAGCGCGATGTCCCTTGAAATCGCCGGAAAGCGAGGAATCGGCTTGTATCGCAATTCCGGATGCTCATAATGAAACAGCGGTTCAGCCATCAATTCGAACAAAATCGTATTTTTTAAATCGAACTCTTTTTGCAAGTGTGGATGCAGCTGGCCGACAAATCCAATTTCTTCGCCGGCTAAATAGATTTGCGCCGTACGACCGGGATGCATGCCTTCGATTTGTGCAGGCTTCCATTCGATGTGGGGATCCACGCCGAGCTTTTTGAATAACGCTTCTAAAATCCCTTTTGCCACGAAAAAGTCAACCATTTTTTCTTCCCCTTGCCATGGATGGTCAACCCATATTCCTGTCATAGCCCCAGCGATATGTTCCCTTTCTTCTGGTTGGCGCCCTTCTCCTTCGTTTAAGAAAACGGAGCCGATTTCGTAAAGAGCAACTGATTCATTTTTCCGGGCAATATTGTACGACAAGGATTCCAGTAATTGGGGAATCAGGCTTAATCGCAGTCGGCTTCGCTCCTCACTCATCGGCATAGAGAGCTTTACCGGTTCCCGATGTTCAAGAGAGAACATCACTGATTTGGCTTCACTTGTCAGCGAGTACGTAATCGCTTGGAATAATCCTGCCCCTTCAAGGAAGTCTCTTGTCATTCTCCGGTTTCTTTGTGCTTTGGTCAACCCACCGGGAGTTGCCTCTCCTTTTGGCAATGTTTTTGGTAAACGATCATAGCCATACAACCGGGCCACTTCTTCAATTAAATCTTCTTCAATCGAAATGTCGCCGCGTCGTGTTGGGACTGTGACTGTAATAAGGCTGCCTTCGATTTGAACCCCGAATTTTAAACGCTCAAAAATCTTCTTCACTTCATCCATACTAATTTCCGTACCAAGTACACGATTGATTTTTTCTAAAGTAATGGACACAACCGCCGGCTCAATCGATAAATGATTCGCTTCGACAAGCCCTGTCAACACATCTCCGCCTGCATATTTGGCCATTAATTGCGCCGCCCGCTCGGCCGCGGGGCGCACCCGTTCCGGGTCAACACCTTTTTCATAACGCTGGCTTGCTTCACTTCGAAGGCCGTGATACTTTGAGGTATCGCGAATGGATTGTCCTGAAAAATAAGCCGATTCTAGTAAAATCGTTGTCGTATCGTCATTTACTTCCGAGTCGGCGCCCCCCATAACACCCGCAAGTGCTACTGGGACTTTTCCGTTTGTGATGACAAGCTGTTCGGAAGTCAATGTCCGCTCAATTTCATCCAATGTAACGATTTTCTCCCCTTCGCGGGCACGACGAACAACGACTTCTTTGGAGCCGAACAGGTCATAATCAAAGGCGTGCAGCGGCTGGCCATATTCAAGTAAAATATAGTTTGTAATGTCAACAACATTGTTATGTGGCCGGATACCGGCTGCCATAAGACGCATTTGCATCCAAAGCGGCGACGGTCCGATCTTCACATTTTTAATGATTTTGGCTGTATACAACGGATTATCCTCGGGTGCTTCTACTTTGACGGAAATCATACTTTCCGCTTTCTCGTCTGTTTCGTTGATTTCAATATCCGGCAAGTTGACATCTTGGTCAAGGATGGCCGCTGCTTCGTATGCCATGCCCAGCATACTGAGGGCATCTGCCCGGTTTGGCGTTAAATCAAGCTCAAGTACTTCATCATCCAAATTGAGCAGTGGTATCGCGTCGGTGCCGGCTTCGACGTCATCCTTGAAAACGTAAATACCGTCTGCGAACTCTTTGGGAACGAGCTTTCCTTCGATCCCAAGCTCCTGAAGGGAGCAAATCATGCCGTTTGACTCTTCTCCACGGAGCTTCGCTTTTTTAATTTTAAAATTACCTGGCAGAACAGCCCCAACTTTTGCAACGATGACCTTCTGTCCTTTTGCGACATTTGGTGCGCCGCAGATGATCTGGACAGGCTCGCCTTCTCCAATATCCACGAGACATTTTTTGAGTTTATCCGCTTGGGGATGCTGTTCGCATTCAAGGACTTCCCCTACGACAATTCCTTTCAATCCTTTGCTGAGCTGTTCTACCCCGTCTACTTCAATTCCGCTTCTCGTTATTTTTTCCGCCAGTTCGGCGGCTGTTATATTTCCCAAGTCAACGTATTCTTGCAGCCATTTATAAGAAACTAACATGTGTTTACCCTCCCGATCTATTCTTGGACAGCGAATTGTTTAAGAAAACGAATATCATTTGTATAGAAATGGCGAATGTCATCAATTCCATATTTCAGTATGGCGATTCGGTCAGGCCCCATTCCAAACGCGAATCCTGTATATTTTTTCGAATCAAAACCGGCCATTTCCAGCACGTTCGGATGAACCATGCCCGCCCCCAAAATTTCTATCCAACCCGTTTGTTTACAAACGCGGCAGCCGTCGCCCTGGCAAATTTTACAGGAAATATCCATCTCGACGGATGGTTCCGTGAACGGGAAAAAGCTTGGACGCAAGCGAATTTCCCGATCTTCCCCGAACATTTTTTTCGCAAACACTTCAAGCGTTCCTTTCAAGTCACCCATTGTAATGTCTTCATCAACGACAAGCCCTTCGATTTGCATAAATTGATGGGAGTGTGTCGCATCATCATCGTCACGTCGATATACTTTTCCTGGACAGATGATTTTGACCGGCCCTTTCCCTTTGTGTTTCTCCATTGTTCGGGTCTGTACCGGCGATGTGTGAGTGCGGAGCATGATTTCCTCTGAGATGTAAAAGGAATCCTGCATATCACGCGCTGGATGTCCTTTTGGAAAATTCATTGCTTCAAAATTGTAATAGTCCAATTCCACTTCGGGACCTTCCGCTACTTTATATCCCATGCCGATAAATAAGTCTTCCACCTCTTCGATAATTTTCGTAAGCGGATGACGGCTCCCCATTTTAACCGGCCTGCCGGGAAGCGTAATGTCGATTGTTTCCGATTCAAGCTTCTTGCGAACAGCTTCTTGTTCCAATTCCTCATGTTTGTTTTCAATCGCTTTGGCAATCGTCTCTCTCACCATATTGGCGAGTGCCCCCATTTTCGGGCGCTCTTCCGCTGATAATTTGCCCATGCCCCGTAACACTTCCGTAATGGGCCCCTTTTTTCCCAGATACGCAACACGAACTTGATTTAACTCTTTTAAATTAGCGGCATCTTTAATTTCCACAAGCGCCTTCGTCTCCAAGCTCTTTAACTTTTCCTCCATTTATGAATTCCTCCTTCTTTTATTGCAAATAAAAAAAGCCCGCCCCCAAGCAAGGGACGAGGCTATGGTCGCGGTACCACCCTTATAAACATGTTATCATGTTCACTTCATTGTCATAACGGCCGTGCCGGGTCATCTTTACGCTGTTGTTTGCCAGACAGCGGTCCCGATGCCAACTCGAGAGATGAACTTCACCTGGATTGTCACTGAAAATGCTTGCAGTCAAGGCACTTTCTCCCTGTAAGTTTCCTCCGGTTACTTTTCTCCGTCATCGTTTTTCCATATAGATATTCACATTATAGCCGTTCATTTTGAAAAATTCAAATCATGTTCTTAAATGATACATAAGGATACCGGCAGCGACTGCCACGTTCAAGGATTCACTTTTTCCATAAATTGGTATATAAATGTTTTGATCGGTTATGTCAAGGATTCGTTCCGAAACACCGGCACCTTCATTGCCAACGATCAATGCAAATGATTCCGCTGGGCGTATCTCTTTGTAAGTGACCGCGTTGCGGAGTGCTGTACCGTAAACAGGGATGCCTTGGGCTTTTAATGGCGGAATCCATTCCAGTACATTGCCCGAGGCAATTTGGAGGTGAAAATGGCTGCCTTGGGCTGAACGAATCACTTTCGGATTATATAAATCCCCCGTACCTTCGCCAAAAATAACAGCCTCAACACCCGCCGCATCCGCCGTCCTGATCATGGTTCCGATATTTCCCGGGTCTTGCACGCCATCCAGCAGCAAAAAACGTTTGTTGACAGTTGGATCAGGCTTCACCAACTTTTTTTTACAAAGAGCGAACATACCTTGCGGAGTTTCCGTCCCTGATATCACATGGCAGATTTCCGGGGAAATGAACGTAATGGGAATATCGGCTTCTTTGACATATTCCGGGATCGGCTGATTGTGTTCAATCATCAGCTCGATAAGCTCATCTGTTTTTAGCGCTTCTTCTATCAGATGAGCTCCTTCGATCAAATAGGTCCCGGTTTGGTCGCGCCCTTTTTTTGTATGCAGTTTTTTCCACGCTTTGACACGCGGATTTTTCACAGATTGTAATACGTCCATGACAAAGTATTTCCTTTCTGGTTATATCCCGCAATAACGGATAGTCAGCCCCACATAATCTAAAGGGTATCGAAGGGATTATTCGGGACAACCGCCACTCAAAGTCCGATTGTTTCGGGTCGACAACAACGCACCAGGCATGGCATTTTTTCAATGATGGCAACCACAAACAAAGGAGTGGTGATAGGCAAAATATACGAGTGCAAGCGAAGCGGCAAAGCGGAAATTGACGCATCGTCAGGGCTTGAAAAAAGCGCGAGCTTTAAGGTAAGGATAGCTCTTAACAGGAGTTATGGGTGCTTAAGGGTTGCAGACTCATAACGCCGCATCGCGAGCGCCTTCCCCCTTCTGATTAAAGTTTCGCTTTATCATTGTACATAATTCTGACCGTTTGCGAAAAGCTAATAAAAAGATTTGAAAAGGAGTCTAAAGGATGGATATAAATATTCGAAAAGCCGTAATCCATAACGTATCAGATAATGACCAGGCGCAATTGCGGGATACGATCGTTGATGCCATTCAGCGCGGAGAAGAAAAATTGCTTCCAGGGCTAGGAGTTCTTTTTGAAGTCATTTGGCAACATGCTGATGAACAAGAGAAAAGCAATATGCTCGAAACATTAGAACAAGGCTTGAAACAGTAAAAGCGGCATAAAAGCCGCTTTTTTGCTTTAAAAAAGCATCTTGAATGTTAACAAGCCGTAGTGCGCGGCTACACCAAAAACAATAGACCATAACGCCAAGCTGCTTGTCATCCACAGCAGTGTCCAATTTCTCGTTGCTCCAAGGGTTAGACCAATGAAAGCCGCAATGTGAATACCAATGAAAATCGGTCCAAGCAAACTAAGGCCCGGCAAACCATATTTATTCCAAATTCGCTTCGCTCTCTCCAGCCGCTTCCCGGATGTTTTTTGCTCCCCTTTTTTTCTCACCCAAAAATCCTTGATTTTATCAAATAAATATACGAGTAAGATGATTGTCGACAAATTACCAAGAAAAGCCACAATCACAACATAAGTCGACGACAAACCCCGGATGATGCCAAGCGGTATGACGGCAGCCACTTCAATCCATGGTACAGCTGCCAATAAGAAAATAATGACATATTCCCATATACTTCCCATCGTTTCTCCTCTGCAATAAAAAATCACGAATGAACATTCCCAAATTTTATTGCTTTAACCAATGTTTTCGAGCACTACCTGATTCTCTCCGTGCTCCATCATCCATAAATGATGTGCTTTGCCGTCTCCCGATCCAATCTTTTAACGACCTCTGTAATCAATTTCACCGTATTTTCATAATCATCACGGTGCAAAATGGCTCCATGTGTATGAATGTAGCGGGTTGCGATCGTAATCGCTATAGATGGCACACCCTCTCCGGTCAAATGCGTAGCTCCGGCATCGGTTCCGCCACCGGGCATAGCATCAAACTGGTAAGGGATGTCATGCTCGTCAGCGGTCTTTGTGACAAAATCCCGAAGCCCTTTATGAGATACGAGGGAAGCATCGTATAAAATAATTTGCGGACCTTCACCTATTTTTGCTTGGGCTTCTTTTTCCGATACACCGGGTGTATCTCCGGCAATCCCTACATCCACCGCGATGGCAATATCAGGTTGAATGCGGTTAGCCGCAGTTTTAGCACCTCTTAAACCGACTTCTTCCTGGACAGTGCCCACTCCGTACACGACGTTTCCATGCTTTTCATCTTTTAGGTTTTTCAAGACATCTATCGCAATAGCGCAGCCAATACGGTTATCCCATGCTTTCGCCAGCAGCATTTTTTCATTTTTCATTACTGTGAATTCAAACGATGGCACAACCATGTCTCCGGGACGGACTCCCCACTCTTTTGCTTCTTCTTTGCTGGATGCGCCAATGTCAATAAACATATCTTTTATATCAACCGGCTTTTTTCTCGCTTCAGGAGATAATATATGGGGTGGCTTGGATCCGATCACGCCCGTTATGTCACCGTTGGCCGTCACAACCGTTACCCGCTGTGCCAACATCACCTGTGACCACCAGCCGCCAACCGTTTGAAAGCGCAAAAATCCTTTGTCATCAATTTGCGTTACCATGAAGCCAATCTCATCCAAGTGCCCGGCAATCATGATTTTCGGGCCATTTGTTTCACCCGTTTTTTGGGCAATCAAGCTTCCAAGGCCATCAGTGCTGATTTCATCACAATAGGGAGCTATGTACTTTTCCATCACTTCGCGCGCTTCCCGTTCATTTCCGGCAATTCCTCTTGCATCCGTTAACTCTTTCAGCATTGTCAGCGTCTCATCTAATTGCTTCATTTTATTTCATCCTCCATTGATCGAAACTTATAGTTAAATGGCTGAAACGAAAAAAGCGATCTTAATATCCTTCATCTTGCCGTTTATAGTTTACCTTGTTTTTCATTTTATAAGCTTCTTGCACTTCATCCATCGAAAATCCGAGTGAATGTCCCAAAACAAAGTATCTGCGGAGTAACTGTTCATAATCTTCCGCGCTCCTCGATTGGCGCAGAGCGTTCACACGTTCAAATACCGCAAGGAATCCACGGACTAAATCTTCATTTCCTTCATGAGATATAATAGAGAACTCCCTTTCCTCCAACCCGAGATCCAGCCCGATCGATAAAATAAAATGTATGCCATCGACGAATTCCTCTAAGATCTTTTCCCTTTCCGCTGCCGGCTTTTTGCTCCAAAATTTAAAGCATCTTGTTTCATTCGCCAATTCTCCGATTTCTACTAGTAAAGCCAATATTTTTTTGTCTGTTACATCTTCTTTCTGTAAACCATGATTTGTTTCTATATAACGGTCCAGCTCCCGCTGCATGGTAAACCAATCCTGAAAAGTCATTTTTTGGCTCACTCCTCTTTTTTAAAAAATTATACCAGAAATGAAACCTTTTCGCTTGTTTGTACGTATATGGGGGTATTGATATTGAATGGGAGGAATCGTCATGATTTTGCTGTTTAGGATCGCTATTTTGGCACTCATTATTTACTTATTTTATACAGCAATCAAGTTTATTATTGATCCAAAGAGGAAGCTGGAAAGCGCCCATGAACAGAAACGATTCTTTTTTTATGATATCCCTGACAACATAAGAAAAAATTTTCTCATTACTTATAAAGGTGTCATGTTTGAGGGAGAAAAATATTTGGGGACGACTGACAAGTCATTTGAAGTCGTATCCATTTTTGTTTTTCCACATAACAATGATTTACTTCATGGATTGGGTTATGAAGATTTTGTTTTTATTGAAAACGAAATCAAATTGCGCTATCCCAATGCAGTAATTGACTGGAAAAGCCCGATCAAAGAATTGCTGAAAAAAAACAGAGCGGACTAATTTATGCCGAATGGTGGCCAAAAAAATCAGACCATTTAATGACACTGACCCTTTCCCTTAGAATATAAACCAAAATGAATAAAGATATAACAATCATTATGGCCATGAACGGTGAAAAGCTGGTAATAAATTCTCCAAATACAGTGTAGAAAAAAGCGAGCGGAACATTCGTTGCAACTGCTCCCCTCATAAATCCGCGAAAATCAGGCCGCCTTTCCAATAGACAAAGGTTGAGCAAGTGATAATGAAAAAAAGGAATGAGCCTGAGGACCGCAATTTGGCCGACCGTCATTTTTGTATAGGGACCGAACCATTTCGTTTTGATGGACATGAGTTTGGACCGTGTCCTGTGAAGCTTGCCGATGCCAAAATAAAATACGGCCGAAAGTACGAGCAATCCTGCCAATGAATAAGCCGTTCCCAACAAACTTCCAAACATCATACCGCCAGCCATGCAAACAAATGCAACTGGAATAAACATAAATTGCCTGACAACATGAAAAAAAATAAAGATCACGGGGGCTAACATTCCGCTATCCTTCACGAGTGAAAGCATTATAAATAATTGCTCATTCAAGGTGATCACCTGCTTTCCTCTACAATTGTATTTTCATGTTGTTTTGGTTATGACTGATGGCCAAGAAGTAACAAACGGCTTAAATCGTGTTTAGCCACGTACGGATAAATCGGATCGAGCTTACATTTTAAAGTAGGTTGTCGAGCTTCCGAAACGACCGTATACCAATTTCCCTCCGTTATAACGTATATTATTCATTCCTGTTGACAGCCGGAGCCAGGTCGGGAAAATGGATGACCGCATTGAAGGCCTACAAATCCGAGGCGGTGATGGTAGCTATCCGAGCTGCACGTGCTACAGCGGGGAAAGATAAAATCGTTATTGTTACAGGTGCGTTTCATGGGACTTTTGATGGAGTCGCAGCACAAAGGGCTTATACTACAAAGTTTTTAAACAGCACACCAATTAGTTTAGGAACACTATAAACAAAACTTTGCCGAAGATATTATTGTTTTAAAATATGGAGATCATGCGGGAAGTTTCACTTTATTCGTTATTGATCAGAAGCACTATTCCACCTCCCCCCCGGTTAGCGAGGCATAAGGTTTGTATGCATATCAGCCATGAATCTATCATCATATAAAATGAAGTGATGGCCAAACACGCCAGGCTGTATGGAATGAAGCGCAAATCCATAGTGTGCCAGCCTTATCTGGATCTGCTTGCCAAACGGCCAAGAGCGATTAAGTATTCAAATATGTACGACCAATTCCCTCCAGTGTGGACAAAGTTTCTCCGCGACTGTACAGAAGAGGAACAGAAAGCTATTCTTCGGTTATTGGGAAAGCTTCTGAAAAAAAGTGACTTTTCTCTGTTAAACGAAGCGTTGGCTCTGGCTTGGGCCAATGGCCAGCCAAGTGCCGAAGAGATCCAGCACACTTTTTCTCTCTGATTCATCAGGAAAGCCGACATATCTTCCTTCTTTTTTGTTTATATGTCTTTTACTTTCCTAATATTTGAAATTCTCTTTATAGACAAAAGAGTGTTTCAGGATATGTTTTTAAATAAGTTAGTTTATGATATGTTGTATTAAACCGAGCTTAAATTTATTCTGGAGTGGAGGGGATCTTTTGGCTCCATTTATTTTAGTAATCATTTCTATTATTGGTTATTTCATTATCTTAAATAGTAAAGTTGAGAATAAGGGGTTAATCATTTTTGAAAAAGTGATATCATCTTTAATTTCGGCATTACTAATTTCATTGTATTTCGCGCAATTAGGTTATACTCCAGTAGAAAATCGAGAAATAGGCGTTCCCTATAGTTCTTTTGAAGAACTATTCGGTATTTATCTTACTTTTTTCTTGCCTGTTTATTTAGTGTATGGAACCGTCCTATCTTATTTTATAGATTATAAATCTGCAAAGCTAGAGATACACAATTTATTTTTAACGTATGTTGTGAAACTTATTGGATATGCTTTAGGAGGCATCTTAAGTGTAGGTGTATTATTAATTTTAATTTCCACCTCAACTTCTATGTTAAATATTGATAACCCATTTAGTATATTAGCAAGCTTAGCAACCGGAATTGTGCCATCACTACTTTTGTATCACGTTTCCTTACTTGTCAATCTTTTTTTAAAAACACTAAAATTTTATAAGTGAGATGATTTCCTCTTTGTTTCTTACCTTATATCCCACTAGATCTTCTACAGTCATTCCATCCACTCCGGCTGCACCTTTATTCCTTTTCACCTGCTTGAATGCTTGATTGAGGTGTTCTCTTTCCAGAATTTTGTCGAGTAGTTTTTCTTCGTACACGCTCGTTATTTCATCTCTGTCTCGTGAAGTTGGTATCCACTTTTACGCATGATGCCAGTGGTCTTTTTTCCTCTTCCAATCAAGATTTCTAAAACGATAAAATGGTTCTCAGCCTTTCGCTCCTTCTAACTTTCATTAGACTTCTTCACTACTACGTCTTCTGCTGACTTCTCACTATCCAGTCTTACATCGCTATAAGATTTTGGCGTAGATCAGTGTGACCTCCTCAGTTAAAGCGCGAACTCTTTCCCTCCATCTATCTGCCATATATACACCGTATGATCAGTCGTAGCTATCGGACTTTAACTTCTTTTGCAGTCTTATCCTCGTACGTTGCCTCTTATATGATTTCTGTTCGTCAGACCAGAGGTTTGCCTCGAGCTTCCTTCAGATTCCACGTCCCATGGACACCCTTGCCATTAGCTAACAGTTCCTACTGCCAAGCCTGTAGTGGACTTTCACCACCAAGTTATAGCCCATGCCGGGCGCAAATAAAAAAACCATCCCATTATGATGGCATGGTTTTTCATTTACATGTTTACAATGCAGATTTTGCTTTGTTCGCCAGTTCAGCAAATGCTTTTTCGTCAGAAACAGCAAGGTCTGCAAGCATTTTACGGTTTACTTCGATGCCGGCTACTTTCAAGCCATGCATTAAACGGCTGTATGAAAGACCGTTCATGCGGGCAGCGGCATTAATACGTGTAATCCATAGTTTGCGAAAATCGCGCTTTTTGTTTCTGCGGTCACGATACGCATACATATAGGATTTCATGACTTGTTGATTGGCAACTTTAAATAATCTATGTTTAGAACCGTAATATCCTTTAGCTAATTTTAATACTTTTTTGCGACGTCTGCGAGTTACTGTTCCGCCTTTTACACGTGGCATTTGATTTCCCTCCTATGATGAATTGCTCAATGAATTATTTAATATTGTCAAGAAGGTGACGGATTCTACGGAAGTCACCCTTTGAAACGAGCGCTGATTTGCGCAATTTGCGTTTTTGTTTTGTAGATTTATTTGCAGCCAAGTGGCTTGTGTATGCATGTGAACGCTTCAATTGGCCTGAAGCTGTTTTCTTAAAGCGCTTCGCCGCGCCGCGGTGTGTTTTCATTTTTGGCATGTCAATTTCCTCCTCAAAATTACTTTTCCGTTTTCGGTGCTAACACCAAGAACATGCTTCTGCCGTCCATTCGCGGTTTTGACTCGACCGTAGCAACATCGTTGCATTCTTCGGCAAATCGATTCAAAACTTTCTGGCCAATCTCCTTATGGGTAATGGCCCGTCCCCGGAAGCGAATGGAAGCCTTCACTTTATCTCCCTTTTCAAGAAACTTTCTTCCATTGCGGAGTTTTGTGTTAAAATCATGTTCATCAATTGTGGGACTGAGGCGAACTTCCTTCACATTGATCACTTTTTGATTTTTGCGTGCTTCTTTTTCTCTTTTTTGCTGTTCAAAACGATACTTACCATAGTCCATAATTCTGGCTACAGGCGGTTTCGCATTCGGTGCAACAAGCACGAGATCAAGGTTAGCGCGGGCAGCAATATCAAGCGCTTCATTTCGGGATTTCACTCCGAGCTGATTGCCATTTTGATCAATGAGACGAAGTTCACGGGCACGTATGCCCTCATTTACAAACATATCTTTGCTAATAGTTAGCCACCTCCAAGTTTTTTTAAGAATACTTTGTTTGGTAAAATGGGCTGTTCGATCGTTCCTTCACTTGCTTTTTCGCCTATTTTAAAAACATCCAAAACAAAAAAGCACGGGTATGCAGAGGACCCGCGCTATTATCACTTATCATGTAAAATGTGAAAAATAGATTATGAATTCGTAACCTGTCAACAGCCAAATTGCGTCAATCAGGCGAGAAGCGGGCAGCTCCTTCTTACACAAACGAGTATTCGATTCACCTTAGTAAATTTACCATATACAAGAAGTTTTGTCAAATGACATTTGTTATAAATAATGATTGTTCATGTTAAAAATTATGCCATCCAAATAGCACTTCATATCGCTTGATATAGTGACGACTGCTTTTTGTCTTTTACAATCCCTGTTTTCGATTTTCCCTATGGGAGAGCCTGGATGGAAATTGTACACCATGATTTATTGGCCATGTGGTGTAGCTTGTCGCACTCTATGTGAGTGCGTAGATTGAAATCAGTTGACTATCCAACTATTGTCTCCATTCCGTCAGTCGCACTCTACCTAGAGGAGTGTTTTCACAATTTAGTAAGCATTGTAACAGAATATAAGAGATTAAAACCGAATACATACCTCTAACTTTTTTAGAGAGGTCAAATGCTTATTTGCTTTCAGATGATTTCGTTAGACAGTTCCAACTTTTAGTGGTTTTTCCAGCACCATTAGGGCCCAAAAGTCCAAATGTTTCTCCTTTTTTTACTTTAAAAGATACATTATCAATAATTATTTTTGAATTCATTTTTTTATGTAGGTTTTTAATTTTTAAGACCTCATTCATTGTTATCCCCCTTATTCAGGTTAATAAGGACAGTCATGCCTTCTTGAATAGAACCTCCTTTTCACTTGTCGTCAATTTTAAACATTTATTAAAGCATCTAATTAAAGCATTTCTCGCTTTCTCCACAAGAAAATGCCAATCAGCCCACAAAAAACAACAATCAGCATATTACTAAGAAAAGCCGTAATAAAGGCTGTCTGATCTGCTGGCAAAGACATTGTACTGACATAAAAGAATGGAGCAAACATTCTCGGCATAGTGGTATACACATATGCGATGCTAGTCCCTATACCGACTAGAACAAAACTGATGTACAAATAAGTTTTATTCAACGGGAAAAGTAAGATTATTTGCAGCATCATAAATAAGGCATATAATCCACTAATAAATATCACACTTATCCGAAATAACATCGTTTTGACAGAAAGAGAAGCATTCACCCAATCCGGGTAAAACTGCAAACTGTACGTGCTGAAATTCCAATTGTTTTCAAATAACAAGCAACCAATCAACAGATGTAGAAAAACGAATAAGAGAAAAAGAAGAACACTTAAGATACTTTGCATCATACACGTAATTCCCCATATAATGACTCGTTTTTGCAATCGCGGCAACACGTAGTTAAACAACTGATCAACAATGGTTGATGAAAGTAAGGAGAAATAAAGAAAAATGAACATGAAAAGTAGCCATGATAAGATAAATGTAAATAATGTCGGACTTTGCCAACCACCAACCGTAAACATCAAAAAGTCTAATGCGTTTCCTTCTACTTCATAGATTAAGAAATATTGACGCAACCGCAACCCTTGTAAGAAAGCAAGAATAATGAAAAAAAGCAACAGTATGATACTTGTTTTTTTCGTAAATATCGACCTTAATTGCAGGAATACGAGTACATTCATTTACTGGTCCTCACTTTATTTATGTCACTGGATCGTATTTTCCACATCATTAGTCCAAAAGAAAAAATAATCCCGATGATCAAATACGCACTGGAAAATGCGTTTGTAAAGTAAGGGACCGAGATCCCAAATGGGGCATAGTTTGCATGCATACCGACAACATATTGTGTAAAAGGTAACCAAAGTAAAAAAGGACTGCCGAGTACATAAAAAATATTATGTATAAAGCCGAGCAAAATGATTACAGCCACCGCAATACCAGCCCCTCTTGTATAAACAGAGATAACAAGCGTCAGCATTCCGATAAAAGTTAGACCAAGTATAAACGTTGTTAGGATCATGACATATGTCATGATGGAACTAGCACGTTGGTCTGCTAAAAAGAGATAATGGTATGTTTCTCCGGAAAAAGGAATACGGAAAACAGCCACTACAAAGAGTGCGGTAATGACAACTAAACATGTAAAGATAATGGCCATCAAAAAAACAATGGCGCATTTCGTGATAAGATAATGAAAACGACTTTCCAATCTGGAAAGTATAAGATATATAAAGCCATCATCAAAATCGGCTGTGATTAAATCTGCAATCAACACAGCAAACAAAACGGGAAATATAAAAAACATCACAAATTGTGCTGAATTAAAAAGGCCGACTATATAATCCTGTACGGTTAAGACTGCCCCTTCTGGGATTAAATCCAATAATTCTAAAAGGGTATAGACATTTTTCTTATTAAAAATAGCATTTAATATGAGTATACCTGTGACAACGGCTAGTCGTTTCCAACAATGCCTCAAATATTTGGCGATTTCAAAAGGCATCATGATGATTTTTTATCCTTTAATAGTTGATAGTCTAATTGCAAATCATCAAAAAATGAATGGAGCTCTTTTTCTGTTTCAAAAGGTATACGAATCACCGGGTTTCCGTCCAGTCTTTCACCAATACGGGCATTTGTTTTTATTTGTAGCACTTTCTCTACATCTTCTAATTTATTTAGCATTACTGTGTAATAACGCATGTTTTCTTGTAAGACAACGGTCTGATTTTCGATCTTAAAGACACGATCACAATAATTTTGGATATCCTCCATACTATGAGAGACAAATAAAAAGCTTGTACCTCTTTTTTTACACTCGTCAATAATGTTTCCGAATAACGATATTCCTTCTTTATCTAACGCGTTAGTCGGCTCATCAAATAAAATAATTTCTGGTCGCTCCATAATTGCTTGCGCTATCCCTAAGCGCTGTTTCATCCCTAATGAGTAAGCTTTCACTTTCTTTTTATTATTTGGATCAAGGCCCACTTGTTTTAGCGCATGATAAATATCTTCCTTATCAATTTGATTCCTAATTTTTGATAAATAATAAAGGTTGTCAAAACCGGTTACATTTTCTAAAAATGTCGGTGATTCAATAAGCACCCCTATCCCGCCAGGTAAATTCCCTACTAATCCTGGTTGGATAGATTTGCCGTTTATAAGGATCTCTCCCTTTGAAGGGTAACTTAAGCCTGCTGCAAGTCGAAGGATGGTTGTTTTTCCAGATCCATTCGCGCCTATGATACCGACAACTTCTCCAGCACGCACTTTAAATGTGACATTTTGTAGAATCGTTTGTTCGCCTATACTTTTATCGACATGATGAAATACAATTCTATTCTCTTCTGTCATTCATATCTTCTCCTTTTATAATAACAAAAGCTTTTCTCTTTGAAATTTCCATTCAAACAGCCAAATGACGAATAGATAACTCAGCCCTCCCAGCGCGATCCAATATAAAGGTATAACAGCCCAGTAAAATGTGCTTGTGATATAATCTCCAGCCATAGCCATTGGAGCAAAATCATAAAAAAAAGCTCCTAATTTTCCATCAAGGAAAAGCGGAAATGACATGAAAATTTCTGATAGTCCGATGAAACAAACATACGGAAGCATGATCGAAACATAAAGGTTCTGAAAAATAATGCCAATGATTATCGTCAAACAGCTATAGAAAAAAGCCATAAGCGCACTATTAAGGATAATGAGCAAACAATATATCCATGGATTATGTACCAATAAATCCGTTGCATAATTGATGTTATCAACACTCGGCTTCGTTAATGGAAAAATCAATAGCAAGCTGATAAACAGGAGCAATTGGCAAAAAAAGAGAAATAAAAAACTGCTGAAACCAATCGATAGCACTTTACTGCGAATATACTGCCGCAGACTTGTCCTCATCAAACTATAAGATAATAGACTGGAGCGCCTTTCTTTGATAAAAAAATCTCCTGTTGCTAATGTGACCAGCAAAGGCAGGAAAACCATTAAAACACCAGACCCTCCACCTTGAATCATAACAAAGTATTCAAAAGCGGACGTCGGTGTAAAATAAGGATTCCCAACGGGTTCTTCACTGCGAATGAACAAAATATTGCCCGCAGCAATTAGAAGATAGAAAAAGAACGCCATCCACGTAAACTTTTTCTTTATCAAACTTTTTAAACAATCTTGTATAAATCTATAAATCATGTGCATTCTCCTTAATGCAGTTGTTTAATGGGTAAAAGGGAGTGACTAATCTCCGGCCTTCACATTAGTACGTTAAGGTTCGAAACAGGGCAGCTCATTTAAACTTGATGACGCGAAGTTCTCATTTATGTTAACTAGATTTCCTTCTTATGCCATCCTCTGCTTCACCGTCCTGCAGCCACGAGATTGACCAATAGTCACCACAGAAGACTGGATACAAATATGCTGTTCTCTCTCAATTTTTCAGCCCTTCCTGTCCATCTTTAGCTGGACGCAGTACTTCCGCTCTTCTGACTTCTGATAGTTCAACTGTCCATCGCACTGGACAGGTTACCAAGGGAATTGGGCGTGTCCATCAAACCTCCCTAGGTAAGAATCGTAGTCTTTCCCTCCTTCTGTCCACTTCATTTAATGGATATAACCTTTGTTTTGGTTTGGAAAAATTACCAATCATCCCCAGGTCTTATTATAAAATTCGTGTCCCTCGGACTGGAAGTTTGCCGCCCCCTTCCTTCAAATCCTACTTTACGCGGGATTCCTTGCGTTAAGCTTACATTACTTCTGACTACATGGATGGGACTTGCCCCCTGTAGACTGGCTTATGCTGGGCGTATCAAGAAGAAGAAAAAGCATCAAAGCACGTTTGATGCTTTTTCTTGAAAATTATGGCTCCCAACTTAAGGTAACTCTGTTTGTACGCTGATTAATAATAGATGAGCGAAAAGCTCCTTTTACCTTTGCCCCTTTGGCACCCGTAACGTGGGTATTTGTAATGGTCTTATTTTTTGTGTGGGTCTTATTTGAAGATAATTTCACATTCCTAGGACTCGCAATATTCGAAACAACATCATATTTAGGTTTAGACACTCTCGTTTTTTGTACATTTGATGTCGCAGTTCTCTCTACTGTGTACCACCAACCATTACGGGGTAATGTAATGGTGCTAGTATACCAGGCTGCCAAAACTTGACTAGATAACATGATAGTCACCATTGAAACCATAGCAAAGAGCATTAAAGTTTTTTTCTTCAGCTTAATTTTCCCCATTACTACACCTCTCCCCTTCTTATTTTCCTAAGATTCAGTCACTTTTGAAAAGTGAACTCCCTTGGATTTGTCACTTAAATAAGGTTCCAGTTCCTCTTAGTCTATAATCAAACATACTGCCTAAAAGGTACTGAAAGAATCCCCTCTCTTTCAAAAAACCCTCCCTTCCTATTCATAAGGGAACTCTCTTTTTCGACAAATGCAAATTGAATCTTACTTATGATTATTGCATACATCCTCTCTAATTACACCGTAAATCAACTTGCGGTTTTCCGCAATTAACCTGCGGTTTGCCGCAATCGTTCTTGATGTAAATGAAGTAGTAATTGGTGTATTCCAATTTACTAAGGAATTGATAAAAAATATGATAGATTTTAATGTTGAGTTATGATCCTAATGCTGTCCATCGCAAAAAAGCAAGCTTATGTGTTGGAGTAGTTTATCGATAATGAACATAATTAATGTGGATAATTGAGAATAATTAACGTAATCTAGCACTGTTATAATAGGGCTTTCCTTTGTAACCAGAACAACAGCAATTATAGTACCAACGAAACCACAAAGTATGCCATGTACTTCATGCTGATCACATTAATCATTCCCCTTTATGAACGCACTCATCAAGAGGCCTTTTACTTTTTGATGTAAGGCGAATCGCGCATGTATACAGAGGAATACTTTTAAGCTAACCCTAGTGCACTCGTATAATTAACTGGTTGATAACTAAATCTTCACGATCTGATTGGTAAAAAAACAAGCATTGATACCGATAACTAGTATTGTGCCCTTGCGTTTTTTCATTAACGGCACCTACTTGTTTCTATTTGAACGCTTTTACTGTTTTATCGTAAGTGCTGAACTTAGTTTATCAGCAAATATATTTACCTTTGCCAGGCATCGCCTGCATCACAACAGCCGGAGGATGTTTTTTGTGATTTAACAGTCTTATTCCATTCGATCCTATGATTGTAAGGCCCTTTGTAACTGCTTTGCATCATGATTAGGTAATTATACTACCATTTGAGCTTCTGGAAGTTTGTATACTGTTTTAGCTTTTCATCTTTCTAAAGCTTTTTTTATGTATTTTTCCAAAGTGTTGATCAGGAATATATTGAAAACTTTGTACTTGAATTATCGTTTTCTAAACTAAAATTCACGCATTAGCCGTCATCCATGTCCGCGTCACTTTGACCATTTCAGTTGACCTCTCTACTCCTTAATGATCCACTAAAGCTGTAAGCCTCCTCCCTAATTTTCACATAGCTTTCAGGAATTTTCACCGTAAATCATGTTGCGGTTTTCCGCAAAGTATTTCGGTAGTATCAAAAAAAAGACACTTGGATTAGTCCCGTACCCTACAACCTCCACTGCGTCTATTTTTTCACAGAGAATAGTGATAATAGTCCAAGTTCTTCTGCTTTTAACAGCGCTTCTGTTCTTGAGCCAACGCCAAGTTTTGAAAAAATCTTGGTTAAGTGGTATTCAACACTTCTTTGACTCATAGACAGTTCTAGGGCAATCGCTCTGTTCGTATGGCCTTTAGATATACCTTCTAAAATTTGTTGTTCTTTTCTGGATAAGCTGATACTTCCCAAATGTTGTTTTCCTTTATTGACTGATGGAGCCGCTTCCACTCTTTTTAATTGTTTTAATAATTGGATAGGAATGACTGCCTCATCCCTCAAGGAACATCTAATGGCGGTCAATAATTGTTCCCGTGTGCAGGTTTTGCTGATAAATCCCGATGCGCCTGCATCCGTAAGCAAATTAAAATGGGAGATGACGTCATATCCTGTGTAAATAAGAATATTTGCATCCGGATCGAATTCCAGAATCATTTTTGTCAATTCAATTCCGTTCATCTTCGGCATATATAAGTCGATCAGGTACACATCATATGTTTCTTTTTTCAATACTTCCGTAATTTTATCACTTTCTGTTAACACTTCAGCCTCCATGTCTTGTTCTGACTCAATAATGGCCCTGGTTCCTTCTCCCATGGCAGGGTGGTCATCCACAATTAACACTTTGATCAATCTCATTATCCCCCTGTCTATATAAGATTTGAACTTTTAGCCCTTGATTTTGCGCCGATTCGATCTTTATCTTGCCGCCCATGGAGCGCACACGCTCTTTGATCCCGTATATTCCCATCGTTTTGAAGGAATCATTTAGTTCGCTCATACGAATGCCGATCCCGTTGTCTATATAGGACAACATGAAGCCACGGTTGATTTTTTTCAACGAAATACTCACTTCAGAAGCTTTCGAGTGCTTCATGGCGTTATTCAAAAGTTCTTGAATCACTCTATAAACAGTTAACTCATCTTCTGGAACCATCCTTTGAATCGTAGGGTCCAAATCCGCATGCAGGAGAAAGTTGGAACGTAATTTGACACGCTCGATTAAATTTTGAATCGATTGAATTAGACCTAATTCACTAAGAAACGGTGGCCTTAATTCGTTACATGTCTCTCGGATAAGATGTATATTATCAAGAATTGTTTCTTTCACGTGGTACATACTTTCTTTGAGATAAGGATCTGTCATTTTGGTTTTGATTGCTTCAATGTCCCTTAGGAGCTGCAATTGATCCTGCAAAATGGTGTCGTGAAGATCGATCGACAAATTCATTCGCTCTTTTTCCGATAAAGAAAATAAAAGCCTGGACAGCCACGAAGGATAGGATTCGTTTTCATTTTGTCTTGTTTTATGGTAATGTTCGATTTCTTCAAACAATCCTTCTATCAGTTTGAAGTTCTCAAGCAAAACACTCGAAAAATAGGCGATATTTTCCAGCCAAATTTTTTCTTGAATATTCAAAGTGGTCTTATACTTTTTCAAACCACAGAAAATAATTTCTTTCACATGATAATGTTCGCCAATGACAACACAAAACCCCGTCTGAACTTCTATAAGTGAACCAGGGTGGCAATTTCTCCAATTCACTTGTTCTATTTCTTCGCTGAAAGAGAATTCTTGTTGATTCTTTACAATCCATCTGTTTAGATCTTTATTTTCCTGGATATTGATATAATGAACTTCTTTTACCCTTAATACCTCTTTTATTTCTCTCAGCAAACTTGCGATAAACCCATTTACTTTTGTTTCGTGTTTCGCCTTTTGAAAAAAATTGTGAAGGTTTGCTTCAACATGATTCTTTTGGCAAAATAAATGATGTCTCAAACGATAATCGATATATTCCTTAATGTACAAAAATAAAATCGCTACAATAAAGAACAAGAAAAAAAATAGGAAAGCGGAACCGGAAAGGATCTTCATATCGAAAACTGTGATTAAAATAATGATTGCAAAAGTAGTCAAAGCAAACGAAAGCAGCGCATAATACTGGAGCCTGCCGAGTAAAAATTCAATATCAAACAGCTTTTTTGCTCTTTGTAAATAAACGAAAGCAAGTGGGATAACCAATAAAAACATGGATGCCAATTCAGCTGAAACAAAACCTTTCCCCCAAAAAATGTGAGGGATTGCATATAGAATGATAAAAGGACTAAAAGCAATCACGAAGGCAGTCAAAAGAATTTGGATGATCGTTTTACCTTCGGAATGTTTATACTTATAGTACAATCTTGCTAAAAGAAAAAGCAACAAGCATACTAACAAAATGAAAAAAACCAATTCAACCATTCTCGTGAAAGCACGGGGCTCGCCATTAAAAAAGAAGTGGCTCGTGAGCACTAGAAAGTAAGCAATATACAATATGTTTATCATGCGATCTTTTACAAACTCGAGATGATGTTTCGAAAAATAACTTTTTAAAAAATGAATCAGTAACACCAATGAACCCGGAAAGGTCACTGTTACTGTCATTCTTCCGATCAAGTCGGCCCTTGCGGATACCGGAGCGCTTAAATAGCATAATCCCAATGAAAAGAGAAAGCATACGAGGATCATGGCCGAGCTTTCTTCTTTATTTGCGCAATAAAAAAATAGCCCCAAAAAGAAAGTCGCAAGGCAAAGTAAAAGGGGCAGAAATAAATACATGAAATACTGAACGTCTACATCTTTATAAGAGATCGCATATGTATTCGTATTCGCTTGCTGATCAGCGATTGTAATGGACTTGGCTTTCTCAACCGAATTAAACCGAATAACCGTTTTATGCTCGCCAGGGTCAATGCCATTAATCGCTTGAACAATATCGCCTTTTTCAACTTTATTTTTGGTAGCCCATCCCTTATCATACACATGCTCTACGATCCATTTTCCGTTTCTATGCTCAACTTCTATACCAATTAATGGATATTGAAGGATCAATAAGCCAAAATATAGAATCAGCCCCATCTTTAAAAATACCATTATTGAGAAAATAATATTAGATTTCTGGAACCATTTCACTCTCATCACCTTGGGAGAAGCTGGAGTGTACTATCCCAGCTAAAAGTTTATTTCCAAAAGTATGATTTGGGGACAATGCTTTCTCCAAAGAAAACATCCTTGATTGCTGTTAGTTGTTCTTCATTCACGCCAATCAAACTCGCACTGCCCTCTTTCACCTTGACTAAAATATCCGGGTTGTTTAATAAGTATTGTACCATTTCTATCATTGTTATTTCCCCTTTCTATCAAATTATATAGTCAGATAGTTGATGAATGTATTTGCGTTCGACATCCAGCTTGTCCAGCAGACTCTTCGCCTGTTGTTGATACACTTTTTTCATAATTTCAGTATAATGGAGCGCTCCGCTCTCTATGATCAATTTGCTTATTTGCTCCCGCTTGCCCA
Source organism: Siminovitchia sp. FSL W7-1587 (assembly GCF_037963795.1). Lineage (NCBI taxonomy): Bacteria > Bacillati > Bacillota > Bacilli > Caryophanales > Bacillaceae > Siminovitchia > Siminovitchia sp. FSL W7-1587. The sequence goes on along the minus strand of NZ_CP150169.1, from coordinate 3,695,017 downwards.
GCAGTTCCTCTTTTTCAACCGTGCCCTGATAATAAGCACGAATTATGTCCGCGTCTTTTCCATCAAGATGTAATAAGTAAATGATAGGAAGCGACATTTTTCTATTTAATAAATCGTTCTTTCCTTCCCAAGTTTTTAAATCTGAGAGGTCGTTATTTAATTGACCGATCAATCCTATGAACTTGGGATATTGTCTTATCTCTTGCGGATAATCATCACGGACCAACACGGCCCCGGACAAACAAGCGAGCGATACCAATGCCCCCGATTTTTTTAACGTCATTTCAAGATAATCCTGTTCTGTGCGGCAATGGCCCAGAAGATCCATATGCTGCCCATTAATGGCAAGTAGCGCGTAATCCAAGAGGATAGATACGGCTTTTTCTTTATTCTGCAATTTTGATTTTCTAATGACATGTACGCATAAAAAAATCATTGCGGTAGATGCATTTAACGCCACGCTGGGCTCCTGCATCCAAAGCTTTAAATCGTCATCACCATCCTCTACATCATCCAAGATATCAAAAGACAACACCAATAGTTCAATCGCGGCTGCAACAGGGATTACTTCGCCCAGCTCCGATCCATTGAGCATTTGATAGTGTAAAATTGTCAGTTCTGCAAAAGGAAATCCTTTGGCAGATTGGGCAGCTACATATTTTTTGAGTGTTTCTTTTAAATCTTCTTGTTGAATTTCCTGATCTACGATCCAGTTTATTGAGTGTACGATTCTGTCTTCGACACTGGTCAACTTTCCTCCTCCCCGCTAGTAAATTGTTCCTATTATGTATATTTTAATATATTTAGCGGAATTTTGCCGCAACCTTCCTTGCGGTTATCCGCAAATCATATTGCGGTATATGACGTAATAGGCAAAAGGTTGCTATGTGAAAGTAAGTCTTTTTTCATATATTTGCTTTTCTTCTAGCAAATATCAACAGAATTTCGCTTAAGCTTGATTGTCCATTGAGCGCAAATATGTTACGGAAATCCGCAACTTGAATTACGGTGAAATCGAATAGTAACTATGTCATAATTTAAACAAAATATAAGAAAAACGGATGGCGTATGAATTTCTTCTTCCTTATGTGACATGAAGCGAGCTCTTTTTTATGTGAAACATTTTACAGAAGTAAATTATTAATTTTCAAGCTCGATTTAGTTCATCACAACTGCGAATAGCTACAGAATTACGAAAACTGTTATTGAGATCGGCAATGCTCAGCAAAAGCATCAATTTTCTACATCTGGTAGCGGTCTTCAACACCAGTGTTCCTTTTTGGGGTTCTGTCATCTTCTTGTTCAATCGTAGAATTTTCGATTCGGAAGCTAATGAACTTTATCAATTGGATGTTTGCCCCCAGCAGCAATTTCTAAAAAATGGTACGAGAAAACGGAATCAGGCGTTGGATTTAGGAAAGAGGTGAAGCTCGTTGGAGATTCAGGTTCAAGGACTGACAAAGATCATTAAAAAACAGCCCATATTATCGAATGTGTCCCTTTCTTTCTCAGGTGTGTATGGTCTATTGGGACCAAATGGGGCCGGCAAAACAACGTTAATGAAAATATTGGCGGGATTGGCAAGTTTTCAATCTGGAAGCGTGTTCATTGGAGAGGAATTAATCAGTACAGCCACTTATGTGAAACGTACAAATCGTATTGGATTTTTGCCCCATGACTTGATGATTTACCCGGAGCTCAAGATGTATGATGTGCTTGAACATATTGCCATCCTTCAAGGAAGCGAGCTCTCTGCCACATACCACAAACAAATTAAAGAGGTTGCGGAGCAAGTCCATTTAACCGATCATTTATATAAGCAAATCCGGGAATTATCCGATGAAATGCGCCGGCGTGTCGGCATCGCACAGCTTTTACTTCGCAAGCCGTCGATCCTGCTTTTTGACGAACCGACCGCAGGTCTTGTTGGGGAAGAACGTGTGCGCTTTCACAACCTGTTAAAGCAGTTGGGGCAGCGTCACACTGTTATTATTTCATCGCATATTGTAGAAGATATTGAATTTCTGTGTACAAAAATTGGCATTATTCGCGATGGACAAGTGTTGTTTGAAGGCAGTCCGGAAACACTCAAAGAAAAAGCTGCGCATTGCACATATGAATTGTACGTTCCGCCTGCGGAGTTAGATGAAGTGATTGCGACTAAAGAAGTTGTACAAATGCACGAAGAACATTCCTATATGATTGTGCGTGTCCTATCAGATGAGCCAGTAGGCCGACCAGTTTGTCCCCGTTTGATGGATGGGTATCTCACGCTTTTAAAAGAGGTTCCCCAAGGCTTAAGCTGATTCATTTGTACATTCCATATTCAGTTGCTGCGGCTTTCCATTCCTGGCGCTTGCACGATGCGCCTTATTCATGAATACGATTTTTACCTTTCATCTTTACAGGTTGTTGGCTTTTTTTTCATACAGCAGTATTTCGAAGAAAAAGATTCCTTTTTTTCATATTGATCTCTTTTATATGGGCTGTTATTTTTTGCTGGCGGGGTTGACCGTCTGAATTAATGACCGGATTTTTTCACCAACATGCTTATTGTTTTCGATGTTTATCTTCTGTCAAATGATTGGCATTGCTATCATAGGTTATAGTGAGCTACCTTTTTATACGATGACCAATCGTCTGGCTTGCCTTTTATCTCGGTGGTATTCTTTATGGGGTATCTGCCCTTTTCAATTAAAAAACGTGGCCAATCCTTGATAAAGGAATAAGCCCAATGACGCCCTGAAATAGCAAATGACAATGATAAAATTGATCTCCTTACAAGGTTTCTATCGCAATCATGTTTATTTCCAAAGAAATGGGAAAAACTTTTTATAACAAATGCGTTTTGGAGGAGATCGCCAATATGAAAAAGTGGTTTTACGTATTTTTAACATCTTTATCCGTTTTTGGAATGGCCGCCTGCTCTGATGATCCTTCCATTGACAACCATCCGAAGGAGCAATTAACACAGTCTGCGAACGATAAATCCGCTAATACGAATGATGACGTTGTAAGGGAAGACGAAAGCGGCAATAATTCGGATGACGGAAATGTGAGAGCAATGGATGAACAAAAAATGATGGAAGAAATCCCTTTTACCAAGTTCAGCCTGGAAATAGATTATGCGCCTGATATGCAATATGACTTCGAATATGAAGTAAATGACAACGGTGCGAGCTATCGTGCGGAATTGGAAGATTCCGTCCATGATAAAAAATTAAAGGGAAAAGAGGCTTTTCAAACGCTTTATACATTAATGCAAGACATCCACCTGGATGAAAACACAACGAAAGAGGAAGCGATGCAACAAATTTTCGATACATTTCAAATCGATGACAATTATACGAAGTTTGAACTCGATTATGTATTAAAAAACGGAACGAAGAAAGAGTTTGAAGATCGAAAATAAGGTTGGAGACGCAAAAACCTCTGCTAAACTGGAGTAGGCTCTGACATTCCCGAATACCGAGCCAAACCAACGACTCAAAAAATCGACAAAAGCTGTAAAATGGATCCCTTGGTCATGTGCAATACTGTTGACTGAAATCGTTCAAAAGCCGAAAAAACGACTATTGGACACTTCCAACTCGGTACTCGATCTCGGCCGGCTGGTGACCGTGTTGGCAAATTCGCCGTTGACGGGCACGAGCTTGCCGGTCCACGGCCATTTTAAGAGGGCTGTTCCGCAATCAGTGAAATCTGATTTGGCGAAACAGCCCTTATTTTTTCTCTCGGACAAAACCTCCACAAGAATGATCCCCGTACAATGATCAAACCCATTCCCGGTGATTTTCGCTTATCATACAGGCGGCGAACGTCCTTTTTTCTAATGGAGCTGTAAAGGAAAGGCTATTCCCGCCACTTAAAACCTGCCAGCGATATGATTGGTTGTCTTGCAATCGTCCGATTTCTGTACTACCATGATTTCCCGGGTAATCGCGAGTAGCTGATTCAAGCGGCGGTTACTGATATTTTTCTACAACTTCTTTCAGTTCTTCGATAAATTGCCGGAGCGGAAGCGTTTCTGTTTTTTTCTCGCCGTATTTTCTGATGTTGACTGTTTCAGAGCTTACTTCCTGATCGCCCACAACGATCATATAAGGGATTTTTTGCATTTGTGCTTCCCGGATTTTATAGCCAATTTTCTCGTCGCGCTTATCCATTTCGACACGGAAGCCGTTCGCTTTCAATGTATCGGTGACCTGTTTGGCATAGTCGAAGTGGACATCCGGCGAAACAGGAATGACCTCGACCTGTACAGGCGCAAGCCAAGTTGGGAATGCACCTTTATATTCCTCAATTAAAAATGCGACAAATCGTTCCATCGTTGATACGACGCCGCGGTGAATCACAACTGGACGATGCTGCTTCCCGTCTTCTCCGATATAGGTCAAGTCCAGCTTTTCAGGAAGCAAGAAGTCCAATTGTACAGTGGATAACGTTTCTTCCTTTCCGAGAGCCGTCTTCACTTGGACGTCCAGTTTCGGTCCGTAAAATGCCGCTTCTCCTTCCGCTTCATAATAATCGAGGTTCAAGTCGTCCATCGCTTCTTTCAGCATCGCCTGCGCTTTTTCCCACATTTCGTCATCATCATAGTACTTCTCCGTATCTTCTGGATCACGATACGAAAGGCGGAATGAATAATCCTTTAAATCGAAGTCCCGATATACTTCTTCGATCAATTGAACAACCCGGATAAATTCTTCTTTGATTTGATCGGGCCGGACAAAGATATGGGCATCATTTAATGTCATGCCGCGAACCCGCTGCAGGCCGGAAAGCGCGCCTGACATTTCATAGCGATGCATCGTGCCGAGTTCCGCTATTCGAATCGGCAATTCGCGATAACTGTGGATTTCATTTTTATAGATCATCATGTGATGCGGGCAATTCATGGGCCGCAAGACAAGCTGTTCATTGTCCATGTCCATGATCGGGAACATGTTCTCTTGATAATGATCCCAATGGCCGCTTGTCTTATATAAATCGACACTGCCCAAAACAGGTGTATAGACATGGTCATAGCCAAGCTCCACTTCTTTATCCACAATATAGCGTTCGATAATTCTGCGGATCGTTGCTCCTTTTGGCAACCAAAGCGGCAACCCTTGTCCCACTTTTTGCGAGTTTGTGAATAAGCTGAGCTCTTTTCCAATCTTGCGGTGATCCCTCTCCTTTGCTTCTTCCAGCATTTTGAGATGAGCCTCAAGCTCGCTCATTTTAAAGAACGCCGTTCCATAAATGCGTTGAAGCATTTTATTATTACTGTCACCGCGCCAGTATGCGCCTGCAATGCTTAACAGCTTGAATTGTTTTATTTTCCCTGTAGAAGGAACATGTACGCCCCTGCACAAGTCATAAAATTCACCCTGCTCATAGATCGTGACTTTTTCCTCTTCCGGAATGGCGTCAATCAATTCCAGCTTGTACGGATCATGGGAAAAAAGCTTTTTCGCTTCATCTCGCTCCACTTCTTTCCGTACGATTTCCAAATTTTCACTGATGATTTTTTTCATTTCTTTTTCAATTTTTGGCAAATCTTCAGGTGTCAAGGAATGATCCAAATCCATGTCATAGTAAAACCCGCCTTCAATAACAGGACCGACACCGAGTTTGACGCCCGGATATAACCGCGAAACCGCCTGGGCCATTAAGTGTGCTGTACTATGGCGCAATATTTCCAGTGCTTCTTCACTGCCCGCCGTGACAATTTCAATGCTTCCATTTTCCTGGATCGGCGTCCGCAGGTCGAGCAAACGGCCATTCAGTTTACCGGCTATCGCACTTTTCCGTAAACCCGTGCTGATTGACCCTGCTATCTCTTCAGTTGTCGTTCCCTTTGGGAATTCTTTCACCGCTCCGTCCGGAAAAGTAATTTGTAGTTGTTCAGTCAATGCTATCCTCTCCTTTTCCAAAATAAAAAAACCCGCCCCCCAGAAAGGGACGAGTTTGTTCACGTGGTTCCACCCTAATTCTCATTGGCAAACAGCCAATGACTTTCAGAAGATGTAACGGAAGTCTCCGCCATTCACTACTGTAAATTCGCGAATGGAGTTCCAAGGGGGTAAGCATTCAAATCGTGTTGGGAAGCTCCCAGCTTCATCTTCCCTCTCTGTAAACCGTAAGTGAACACTCATGTCCTTGTCATAACCTTTTCATGATATGATTATGTAGGTTATTATAGATCGTTGTTTGAGGAAATGCAAGGGGTTGACTGATCATTTACGGAAATCGGCAAGAGGAAGAATTTTCAATCTTTCTTCAAAAATGTTTAACAATGTACGGATAATCGCTTTTTCCTCAGAATCGGTGTAAAGTAAAATTTCATTAGGCGCGATGGAAAGAAGCGGAGCGATCACGGCTGAGTCAATATAAACAGGATGATTGAACAATAGGCGGCGATCCACCAGTTTCATGACTTCATCCCTTGTCATGACTTTGGAGTTTTCATCGTAAAAACATACAGGGTCCGTTAGTGACAAGTGAACGAGCTTTTTTTTCGGCTCTTGCTTGTGTAAATAGTCTCTGAGCATGTTAACAAACATTTGATAATCCTGCTCCATTTTATATTCATCAATGGCAACACACAAATATTTCTTCAGCGCATCATAATAATCTTGCAGCCGAAACGTTAACAAAGAATCAAACAAAACGGCATCACTTGTTTCAAAAACGGCGATTACAGCTTGTTTAACAATGGAATGCTCATTCATCTTGCCTGTAAATGCCGTCAGTTCTTTTCGTTTCCCCAAACACATCGCTGTAACAATGTCGATAATTTGTATGCGCTCCTCTTCATTCTCATAAAAAAAGTGAGTGGACAACATCTTATCCAAAAATTCGGCTCTTTTTACATTTATAATAAAGTCCGTTAAAGCTTCTGCATAACGATCCGTGTTTTCGTTTCGCGGAAAAAAGAATACATAACGGTTTTGTTGTTTTGTATAGGATAAATGTACGCCCGTTTTGGTAAAGAAAGATTGTAACTGACAAGCATCCTCTTCAGTTAAAAAAATGAGTTCCAAGACGGCCCCCTCCTCATTCAAAAACTTTACTGCACTGATATATGTATATGGAGGGCACGTCCACGCTATGCCAATGAATGAAAAAAGCGATGGATTTAACTGGAATGGCGCCGTTAAAAAGCTGCGGAACGGGATTGTGAGATCTTTGTGGGAAAAGTCGCCAGCTTTTCATCGTTTTCGCCAAGTAGCAACTATTCATTTCATTGGGATAACACGATCTGTAACATGGCTTTGGCTTGCCGTTTTGTTTGTCTGGGCTTTTGTCGGGCTTGATTTTCCTCCAGAAGGAATCATTGGAAATAAGCTTAAACATGGCGCAAAGTTCGTTTTTTGACTTGACTTGCAACCACGTTTAAAGATCGCCATTTGGAACCGTAAAGATCTGGCACATGAAAATACCTGGAGTTTTCAATTCAAAACGAAGCAGGAGATGTATCCTGCGGCCTAACTTTACACTGCGGGCAGCATGAAAACAGCCTGCATCCTTCACAAAGCATAGTCAGGATACAGGCTGTTTTTTGACAGTACGGTGGAGGCGGGCTTTTTATTTTTGACAGGCCGGTAAATGCAGGCTTATTTATGTCTTCGGTTCGGTCCATCAAGTTTGATCGGCTTGGCAAGATATTTTATGCGCTCCATAATCCGTTTGGCTTTCATCTTCTCTTCTTCACCACGTTGGGTATAAGTTAAGTGGTGTTCAAGACTTTGAAAATCAAAATTAGAAGTAAAAAAGGTTGGAAGATGTTCGTGCATGCGGTATTGCAAAATAGAGCCGAGAATTTCGTCCCTCGTCCAGCTTGACATCGATTCCGCGCCAATGTCATCAAGCATCAGGATGTGCGCGTTTTTGGCAAGCTCCAGCTTCTCACTCAATGTTTGATCGCCAAGTGATTGTTTCATTTCCCGGAAAAATTCCGGGACGTAAACGATAAAAGAGGACACCCCTTTTTCCGCCAATTGATTGGCAATTGCCCCCAACAAATAAGATTTACCGACACCGAAACCTCCATATAAAAACAAACCTTTCATTTTCTTTTGCGGGTCGAATTCGGCGGCAAATTTTTCCGCATATTCGAAAGCATCAATCCTGCCGGGGCTGTCCAAAGAAAAATCGGCAAAGGAGGCTTGTAAAATATCCTTCGGAACATAAAAGCTCTTAATCAATTTTTCTGTTTTTCTTCGCTCGTCATCAATGAGCTTTTTGGCACATGGCCTGTAATGAACCTCGATCGTTTGGCCATTTATGACGAGAGAAGGTTCATATCCCTCCATCATATTCATACAGTTGGCAAGATCCGGACAATCCGCGCAATTTTTTGTTTGGGATATGTATTCGTAAAGCTTAATTAAGTTGGTTTCGACCATGGTTCTCGTGACGTGTCCCGCGTTTTCTCTGATAAACGCTTGGACATCGGGATGATGTAGCACTTCCTGCTTCAAATCTTCAAACCTTCTTTTAAAAACCTCTCCCCCGGAAAGCCTGCTTAATGTATCATTGATTCGTTCCACCTTTTTCACCTCCCTGTTTTTGATATTTTTGTTGAATGGCTTTCAATCTGCGGCGACGTTCATCCAGTTTATCGGAACCCTTTGCAGTCTGTGACTGGCTTGTTGGGACTTGTTCTTGATCTTCATCCAGAAACCAGTCGGGAAGCATTTCCGTTCGAATTGGTTTTTTCCGTGCTTCCTTCCCGTCTTTTTTGCTGCTTGCCCATGATTGATATTGGCGATGTTCGCTTTTCGCCAATTCCATCGCCGCTTTGACTGTTTTTATTTTTTTTCGGGCCCAATGGGAAGCGATTTTTTCCATATAATTTTTGGACAGCTTCATATCTGTTTTTAACATGACATAGTGGATCAGCACATTTATGACTCCGGGGTCAAGCTTCTGGCCAAGCATCACATCTTCTACAGCAGTCAAATCAGACATTGCCGGCAGTGCGCCCCCCGATAGATCAATTAATAACTGACGGGGTGATGTCGTTTCCAAATAGTAAATCAACTTACTCTCTTTGGTATCTCCTGGCCCTTCGCTTTCACGCAGATTCGGCGGCTGAAGCCGGTTGACCAATTGCGGAAGCATATCTTCATTTTCCATTTGATACCAGTCACGTGCCCATTTTCTCAGTTCATCGAGATCAATCGTTTCATCTGCTGTCATGCTGGAAAGAATGATTTTTTGCATTTCCACCTCGTTGATCGAGTAAAGGAACGCCAGCTTTTTGATCGTATCTTTTACAGTCGGCGTCAACAGTTTTCTGGGAACCATAGAAGTTGTTAAACCTGATAATAACAAATCAAAGTCAAAATGATTTCCAGAAATTTGAATCGGCTCCGCCGTTTTTCGCTGAACAAAGGAAGTGTTCTCTTCAGGTTCGCTCGCCTTTTCACCTTTTCCTGAATGCAATGCTTCAACGCTCATTGAAGTAAACACATCTTGGAATGTGCGGGTAATTTCTTTGTATTCAGCAGATTTTATATTTTTTTCCAAAAATTGGCCTTTCAGTTTCATAAAGTGAGTGTGGCCTATTTTTTGATAAAGATAGATATTTAACATACCATCTGTAAAAAACTGTTCGGCAGATAACGGGGGCTGAAGTTCATAAATATAGGCTCTTTTTTCATCGGTGCTTTTTCTGTAAGTTTTTAAAAGTCCGATCCCTTCCAGTTTTAATCTTGCTTCGTAAATTTCTTCCAAGTTGAGTTCCATTAAATTCATCAGTTGATAATGGTTCCATTCATTTGAAGATAGGCTGTTTTTTTCCACGGCATATGTAAGTGTATTGTATAAATTTGTACTGACTACTCCGATAAGAGGCTGGTATAAAAGTGAAATCACTTTCTTATCATATTCATGGAGTACACCGTTCATTGTAACAAAAAGACTATCGACAGGCTGAACTTCATTCCAATATTGCTTCACGCCAAACACACTTTCACTAATCTTTTTTAATCAATTCTTTTAACTCGTCAAGAAATACATTAATATCTTTAAACTGTCTATATACGGAAGCGAAGCGGACGTATGCCACTTCATCCACTTTTGCCAACTTGTCCATAACCATTTCTCCGATTATTTCGGATTTCACTTCAGGCTGGCCCAGACGGCGCAGTTCGCTTTCAATGTCATTTGTAATTTTTTCAAGCTGATCAAGGGTGACAGGGCGTTTTTCACAAGCCCTAATCAAACCGCGTAAAATTTTTTCACGGCTGAATTCTTCACGTATCCCTTCTTTTTTAATGACGATTAGAGGCATTTCTTCGACTCTTTCAAAGGTGGTGAAGCGGTGGGAACAGCGTTCACATTCCCTTCTTCTTCTGATGGACCTCCATTCGTCCGCCGGTCTCGAGTCTACGACACGTGTACCATTATGCTTGCATGAAGGACATTTCATCTTCTCAGCTCCGTTCCAGTGTGCTTCTCCCATTATACAGCAATTGAAGAGGAAAGAAAAAGGAGAAAAACGGGAGGCAGGGGATTGCCTTGAAAAGCTTTTCAGTAAAACAGCATAAAAGGAAAAATGATACATAAAATATCTTGTTTATACGGATTGATATGGTACAGTAAATATATATAAATAGGAAATTTGGAGGGGGAGTCCTTTGAAAGAAAGCACTAAGGAAGAAATAGTTTCCTGGATGAAATCACTCGCATTTGCAGTTATTATCACACTTGTTTGCAGACAATTTCTCTTCTCGCCCATCACTGTATTTGGAGAATCCATGTCGCCTTCCTTTGAGGATCACGACAAGGTAATCATTAGCAAAACCTCCAAAATTCAACGGTTTGATGTGGTTGTTTTTGATGCGCCGGATAACGAAGATGAGCACTATATTAAACGTGTCATTGGACTTCCGGGAGACAGCATTGAAATGAAAAATGACACTCTTTATATCAATGGAAAGCGATTCAAGGAGCCGTATTTAACGGAAAATAAAGAAAACAATCCATTTCATAAACTGACCGAGGACTTTTCTTTGCTGGAGAAAACTGGAAAAGCCAAGGTTCCGGAACAAATGTTGTTCGTGATGGGCGATAACCGCTTAAACAGCAAGGATAGCCGTACATTCGGGCTCATTTCTTATGATGCTGTGATTGGCGAAGTAAAATTCCGCATTTATCCATTTGAAGCATTTGGGCCATCCAGCTAATGACGGTTCATATAGCAGCCTGCTATTGAGGTATAAGACGAGAAGGAAAATCGGTAATGAAGAGCAGAGGCTGGCCAATGTTGCCCGTTATTATCGGAAAGCTATTTACATTGATGAAGCTTTTTCGAACAGGCTTTATATTGGTGGAAGCTTATCGAGTTCCTTCGTTGGACGGACACGATAAAACAGATGGATGGCCGGGTTTGGGCTTTCTTCCCTTGGACGGCTACGACCAGCCGGGTTTGGGACGCTTTTGCGATTTTTTTCTTAGGTGCGGTTCGCAGGGGTTTGGTAACCGCTTTTGCGATTTTTCACACTTGATGGCAAGGTTGACCTTGAAAGAATTTCATGCCGTATTTACTAAAAGCACCTTCGGAATGGCGCATGTTATTTCAACATACACGTCCGAAGGTGTTTTATGTTTCTCATTTCAACAGGTCGGTGCAGACAAACAGATTTTTCCGCCTGATTGATTTTAAGGGCTTTTTAGAAAACCCTAAATTAACCAGCTTTTACTTCTTTTTTGTTTAGTAAGGATGCTACATAAGTAACGAGATCCACTACACGACAAGAGTATCCCCACTCATTATCATACCAAGCCAATACTTTGACTTTTTTTCCTTCCATGACAATTGTGGAAAGTCCATCAATAATCGCAGAGTGCGGGTTTGTATTAAAATCAATCGAGACGAGTGGTTCTGTTGTAAATTCCAATATACCGTTTAAAGAACCATTGGCCGCTTTTTTAAACGCATTGTTGATCTCTTGTACGGTTACTTCGCGTTTTACATCCACAACTAGATCTACAAGCGATACGTTTGGTGTTGGTACGCGAAGTGCCATTCCGTGTAACTTCCCTTTTAATTGAGGGAGGACAAGCGACAAAGCTTTTGCAGCCCCGGTTGTTGTGGGAATGATGGATTGAGCGCATGCTCGGGCACGGCGCAAGTCTTTATGCGGGTTATCAAGGTTCTTTTGGTCATTTGTATAAGCATGAACAGTTGTCATTAAACCATTCTCGATTCCGAATGAATCGTCCAGTACTTTTGCTACAGGCGCAAGACAGTTAGTCGTACAGGAAGCATTTGAAATAATGTCATGCTTATCAATGTTTAAGTCGTTTTCGTTTACTCCCATCACAATTGTAACATCTTCATTTTTCCCTGGCGCGGTCAAGATGACTTTTTTGGCACCGGCCTCAAGATGCATTGCAGCCTTGTCACGAGCGTTAAATTTTCCCGTCGCTTCAATGACAATGTCTATATTCAATTCATCCCACGGAAGTTCACGAGGATTGCGGTTATTTAACAATGTAATTTCCTTGCCGTTAACTACAAGGGCTTGTTCTTTCGGTTGCACATCAGCCTCGAATTTTCCGTGAGTTGTATCGTATTTAATAAGATGGGCAAGCGTTTCAGGCGGATAACTGGCATTGATCGCCACGATATTAAAACGGTCCTCCATGATCGCTTTTCTAAATACCATGCGGCCAATACGGCCAAATCCATTAATCGCAACATTAGCCTTCATCATTACCGGGAGCCCCCTATATAGTGTTATACTGTAATTTCATATTATCGTAATTAGTATAACATAATTATCATAAAAAGGAACAATAAAATGTGTCTGTTATCTTAACCAAAAACAAGAGCGCCCATCCACTCCTGTTTAAGGTACCATTTTCCATTTTTTAATGAGGACTTCGACTTGTCTTTCTGTTTCACTGAGCGAACCATTATTATCAATCACAGCATCGGCCATTTCCTTTTTCTGTCTTAATGGCAGTTGCGATGCGATCCGTGCCCGGGCTTCATCTTCCCTGAACGAATTTCTTTCCATAAGTCTTCGGAGTTGTGTTTCTTCGTCAACGTAAACGACAATCGTTTTATCGACCATATGAAGGAGATTACTTTCAAACAATAACGGAATATCCAAAATGATTGTTTTTTTTCCGTTTTGAATGGCCGCTTCCTGCCACTCTTTCATTTTTTCCCGAACAGCGGGATGTACGATGGCATTCAGCTTCTTTCTTTTTTCCTCATCATTGAATACAATAGTTCCAAGCTTTTCCCTATTGAGTGTCCCGTCATTTTGTATAATGCCCTCGCCAAATCGACTTACCACCTGCTTATATGCGGATGCTCCGGGTTCGACAACCTTTCTTGCCGCGAGGTCTGCATCAACTATTGTAAATCCGCGTTGTTCAAGCATTTGGGAAACAGTGCTTTTGCCGCTTGCGATTCCTCCAGTTAAACCTATGATCAATGCCATGAAACTAGCCTCTTTCCACTACATTTTTAAAATGCCAATTAGTATGAGTAATAACCCCGGAAAAAAAGTGATTTTTTGCATTGCTTTCATATGAGAGAATAACTTGCCAAGAGCAAGCCCGGCACTTAAAAAAAGAACACCTGACAAGGCAGCAGCCCCGGATAAAAGCAAAGGACTAAAACCAAGCATGGCCGCACCGATCCCCACCCCAAAAGCATCAAGAGAAAGGGCGGCACCAAGCATGATCGCTTCCAGTCCGGTGATCGTGCCCGAACTGTCAAAATCTGCTCGTGTCGGCTTTTTCAAAATGTGAATGACAATGCCGAGCGATTTAATTTCCCAGTTAAATTCAAATTTCTCATGCGACCCCGAATGTTCTATTTCTGATCTAAAAAATTGAAATATGATCCAACTGCCGATGATAATCAATATCATGCCGCCAATCCGGCTGGCAGCAAGCGGCGATAAAAAACTTTGAATGAACTGCCCAAACAACATGGCGATGCCAAGTGAAAGGGCGGTACAAAATGCGATTATCATAATGGATTTAAATGGTATTCTCATTTTCCTAAGGCCATATGCGAATCCGGTGCCCAATCCATCCAAACTGATTGCAACCGCAAGCAATAAAAGAGAGATGTAGCTCATCGGCCAGCTCCTTTCCCTTCAATGTCGGTAAATCAGTATATGAAATGAGCTGGCTGATGGTTAATCACATTTGGGCGTAACACACCTCAAGGCATTTATTCAATTATTTGGCATGATGGACAAAAATGGGTTCCTCTTCCTGCAGCTTTGATCTTTTCAAGCAGTGTACCGCAGCTTACACATTCTTGGCCATTTCTTCCATAAACGTGAAGGTTATTTTGAAATGAGCCGGCCAAGCCTAGAGAATTCATGTACGTATTGACAGAACTCCCTCCGGCTTCTATGGCTTCGTTCAGCGTTTCAATCATTTGGCTTGTCAGCACCCGCGCTTCTTCTTCCGTTATCGTTTTTGCCCTCCGGCACGGGTGAATGCCGGCTCTGAACAGGACTTCATCCGCATATATGTTCCCGAGGCCGGCGACGATCGCTTGATCGAGCAGTACCGCCTTGATGATCCGGTCGGTTTTTTTGAGACGATCCATTAAATATTCGGCGGAAAAATCAGCGGAAAAAGGCTCTGGCCCCAACTTGGAGAGCGGAAGCTGGCCTTGCTCCGTCCCTTTTTTAAACAAATGCATTGTCCCGAACTTGCGGACATCACGGTAACGCAATTCCTCTCCATCCGTCAGACAAAACACAACGTGTGTATGCTTATCGGATGGATCACCCTTTTTATGAACGCTGTAATGCCCCTCCATACGTAAATGGGAGACAAGCGAATAGTCATCCAATTCAAATACAAGGAACTTTCCTTTTCTATTAAGTCCACGAAACGTCTGCCCGCGCAACGCGTCTTGAAATTGCTCGATTTCCAGTGGATAATGAATGATTTTGGGCCACCCAATGTGTATATCTTCCACTGTTTTCCCCTTTACCAGCTTTAATAAAGAGCGGCACACATTTTCCACTTCAGGCAATTCCGGCATCGATCCTTCCCCCCGTTGTCTTTCTGGTTCTGTTTTTTTCCCGCATTAACTGGCAGTACGACCTCCGCTTCAATTGGTAAAGTGAAGAGCATCTCCCAGCATGGCTCGAGTGCTTCACAAATAAAACACACGTTGATTGAAGTTTCTCCTTATCCAGCATTAACTGGCAGTACGACTTCCACTTCAATTGGTAAAGTGAGGAGCATCTCCCAGCATAGCTCGAGTGGTTTCACAAATAAAACACACGTTGATTGAAGTTTCGCCTTATCCAGTATTAACTGGCAACAAGCCCCCTCACTTCAAGAATTCCCGGTAAAGCAAGATTGGAAATGGGAGGAGCTATCGCCAGTAAAAGTCGACAGGACAGGAAAAAACTTCGACAGTGACACATCTCACCCAATAAAAGTGTCCAATTATTCAAGAAGTCGACAAAGGCTTTGCGACGTACAGGGCCAGGATGTAGCGTACAAGTAAAGCGGACGTCGCTGCTTACACTTGCCAATAGCGGCTTTCGATTTTATTTCTATCAATGGGAAAATGCGGCTGGCGCCGTACCGTGTGGTACTGCCTGGCCTGTATTCCCCCACATCCTGTGGTGGGCCTCCCAGCTGATTGCTGTTTCACCTTATTTAGCATCGTACCATGTCGGTCCGTACGCATAGTCCACTTTCAGCGGAACTTTCAGCTCCAACGCGTTTTCCATGACGCTTGGTACAAGTACCTTTAATTTTTCTATCTCATCTTTAGGCACTTCAAAGATTAACTCATCATGTACTTGGAGCAGGAGGCGCGCTTGAAGCCCGGTTTCTTCCAGTTTTTCCGCCATCTCGACCATCGCTTTCTTAATGATATCGGCCGCACTTCCTTGAATGGGGGTGTTCATGGCGGTTCGTTCGCCAAAACTTCTCACATTAAAATTTCTGCTCATAATTTCAGGTATATATCTTCTCCGGTGCAAAAGAGTGGATACATAGCCCTTTTGCTTTGCTTCCAACACGATGTCTTCCATATAATTTTTCACACCCGGAAAACTTTGCAAATAGCGCTCAATAAATTTTCCGGCCTCTTTTCTTGTAATTCCCAAGTTTTGCGATAAACCGTAATCGCTGATTCCGTATATGATTCCAAAGTTTACTGCTTTTGCCTGCCGCCTCATATTAGGGGTGACTTCCTCTTTGCTGACATGGAACACATCCATCGCGGTTTTTGTATGAATGTCCATATCTTGGCGAAAGGCCTCGATTAAATTTTCATCCTCCGCAATATGGGCGAGGACACGCAATTCAATTTGCGAATAATCCGCTGCAAAAATCACCCAGTCTTTCTGGGACGGGATGAATGCCTGGCGAATTTTCCGCCCTTCCTCAAGCCGGATCGGGATGTTTTGCAAATTGGGATCTGTAGAGCTGAGTCTTCCTGTTTGTGTTAAAGCTTGGTTAAATCGGGTGTGTACTTTGTCGGTGTCTTTTTGTACCACTTTAAGCAAACCTTCAATATAAGTTGATTGCAGCTTTCCAAGCTGGCGGTAGTTTAAAATTTCCTGGATGATTTCATGTGAAGGTGCCAGCTTCTCCAAAACATCCGCAGCTGTGGAATAGCCTGTTTTTGTTTTTTTAATGACTGGAAGTCCAAGCTTTTCAAAGAGGATGACCCCGAGCTGCTTCGGTGAATTAATGTTAAATTCCTGTCCGGCCAAATGATGAATTTTGGCTTCTATATCAGTAAGCCGCTCCGCCATTTCGCCACGCATTTTTTTCAGCCGTCCGACATCCACTTTTACACCTGTGTATTCCATTTTCGCCAAGACAAGTGACAGCGGAAGCTCCAGCTCGTAAAACAATTTTAACTGTTCGTTTTCTTTTAATTCATCGAGACATGTTTTGTATAAAGCATGAATCCCAAGCGCTTTTCTTGCCAAATGTTCGCCGAGCGCTTCTTTTTCTGCTACTTTTCTCTTGACCCCTTTGCCGTAAACAACTTCATCTGTTTCCACATCCGTGAAGCCGTGGCGTTTGGCTACTCCCGCAAAATCAGTTGTTGATTCGGAAGGGTTCAGCAAATAAGACGCCAGCAGCAGATCAAATTCGATGCCTTTTAATTCAATGCCGCGCCTTTTTAACGCTACAATGGAGCGCTTTGCATCATAAACCAACTTTTTCTGTGTATCATCTTCAGCCCATTTTTTAAAGGACGCTGATTGCAAGGCGATATCTGCCGGTAAAAACACCGGTCCGTTTTCATCCGCCAGCCCGAACCCGACAATTTCACCTGTATAATAATTTTCTTCGAGTACTTCCAGGTAAAAAGCCATTTGATTTGAGAAAAGATCCTCATTGATCGTTTCCACAGTTGTAAATTCGACTTGTTTTAATTCTGTACTTTCTTCAGGCGAATCTCCACCTTCTATTTTGTCCAACAGAGAATTAAATTCCAGTTCTTGAAACACTGCTTTCAAGTCGGCTGGATCGTAACCTTTGTATTCTATCTCATCCATTGAAATATCTACTGGAGCCGCGGTTTCAATCTTAGCAAGCTTTTTACTCAGTATGGCCAAATGTTTATGCTCCGTTAAACGCTCCTTCAGTTTGGGGCCGCTCACCTGGTCTATCGAGTCGAGCAAGGCTTCCAATGTCCCGAATTCTTTTAACAGTTTTATGGCCGTCTTTTCTCCAACTCCAGGAACACCAGGGATATTATCAGATTGGTCTCCCATTAATCCTTTCATATCAATGATTTGTCCAGGAGTGAGCCCGTACTTTTCCATCACATGCTCAGGTGTGTAGTTCTCTATATCCGTCATACCTTTTCGCGTAATCCCTACTGTGACATGATCCGTGCTGAGTTGCGTCAAATCTTTGTCACCCGAAATAACCTTAACCTCATATCCATCTTTCTCTGCTTCGACAGCCAGCGTACCGATAATATCGTCCGCTTCATAATTTTCCAATTCGTACTGTTTAATACCATAAGCATTCAACAGTTCACGTAAAAACGGCAACTGCTCGGACAATTCGGGTGGCGTTTTTTGCCGTCCTCCCTTGTACTCTTGAAATGTTTTGTGCCGAAAAGTCGTCTTTCCCGCGTCAAATGCGACGAGGATGTGTGTTGGTTGTTCCTCTTCAAGGACTTTCATCAGCATGGTGGTAAAACCGTATACCGCATTCGTATATACGCCTTTGTTATTGTTCAACAGCGGCAACGCAAAAAAAGCGCGATAGGCGACACTATTTCCGTCGATCAGCATTAATTTTTTCTTCACAACAAACCCTCCCAATGTTCCAGCTCGTCCAACATATCAATATATTTATTCTAGCACGTGGAATGGTGAAAGTGAAAAATTCGTTTCGGAAGATGATAAAGAGATGAGAAATACTGGATGAATGTGGCTGTAAAAGAAAGTTTCTTTTATGAAGAAAAGCCGCCGGCCCAAAAGTCCGACGGCCACCTTTATCCCGCTTTTTCTCACAGCTATACTCCTAGCCTAAGTAAGTCGAAAAAGCCTATCCGCCAGTAAAATCGGTTCGTTCAGGCCGACAGGACAAGAAAAGAGCGGCGACATATCACAAGAAGAAATATTCTTCTTTTTCATGGGGCTGGTGCAACATACAGGATGTGCGAGCGCAAACGGAACCGCATCACAACAGCGTCGTAAGTTTTTTGAGGACGTCGCTTGTCTGAACTTTCCAACGAGACGATCGGATTCTGCTTCACCAGAAGATAAAGACCCTGCTATTTTATTGTGTGTAGCCCATCAACAGGCGTGCATATGGGGAATCAGCCGGAAGAACGATCACAGTATCCTCTCCGATCGTTTTCTTGTAAGATTCAAGAGTACGGTATAGTTGATAAAACTCCCGGTCCTTTGAAAAAGCCTCATTATACATTTTAGCAGCTTCTCCTTCCCCTTCGGAGCGGATTACTTCCGCGTCTGCCTGGGCTTTGGAGAGCATTTCACGAACTTTCCGATCCGTTTCCGCGGTAATTCGGTTCTTTTCCGCGTCACCCTTTGATAAATATTCCTGGGCTGTGGACTCTCGCTCGGAAATCATTCTCGTATAGACGGAATTCTCGTTTTCATTTGGCAAGTCCGTACGCTTCATGCGGACGTCTGTTACAACGACTCCATATTCATCATTGGCGAGAAGTTCATTTACCTTTTCTGTTACTCGGTCATTCAGACTACCCCGTGACGATTTCTCGTCATTTATGATTTCATCATAATTCAGTTGGCCCAATTCGGTTCGGATGACAGAGTAAATAAACTCTTCCATTCTTGATTCCGCGTTCTCTACCGTTCTCGCGTTTGTAATCATTTTTTTAGGAGAAACGATTTTCCAGAGGGCATAGTTGTCAATGATCATCCGTTTTTTATCTTTCGTATTAATTTCTGCACTGGAAACATCATATGTCATTTGGTATTTCGGCAAAGTGGAGACACTTTGGATAAATGGCACTTTCATGGAAAGCCCCGGCTCTGTCTTGATTCTTACTACCTCACCAAACTGTCGGACAACTTTATATTCGCCTTCTCTGACGATAAACAAGCTTGAAACAAGTAGTACAAGCAATAAAATAATGATAAGAATAAAGATAC
The DNA here is from genome assembly GCF_037963795.1 of Siminovitchia sp. FSL W7-1587. Taxonomy (NCBI): domain Bacteria; kingdom Bacillati; phylum Bacillota; class Bacilli; order Caryophanales; family Bacillaceae; genus Siminovitchia; species Siminovitchia sp. FSL W7-1587. The sequence continues at coordinate 3,675,398 of NZ_CP150169.1, read as the reverse complement.
CTATTTTCGTATATTTGCGCCATTGAATATCCACAGGCTTGCGCTCATTAAAATCGACCACTTTTTTGTCCAATATTATTCATCTCCCTTCGATTCATCGGATTTTTTCGGCTGTTGTTCTTTTTCCAATGGCCGAATCGGGAAATATTTCATTGTACTGCCATCGTCGTTCATAATATATATTTCGGCACCGGGCAACACCTGCTCGAGTGTTTCAATTGTAAGCCGCTCCCTCGTTACTTCCGGGCTGGATTTATATTGTTCATATAATTTATTAAAAACAGCTACATCCCCGCGGGCTGTTTCCAAACGGGCCGCTTTCTCCCCTTCAGCCTTATGCATAATGGCTGCTCTTTCACCTTCCGCCTCATTCAATCGCTGATTTTCATATTTTTTTGCTTCATTCATTTTCGTATTCATCGTTTCCCGGGCATCGGTCACGGCTGTAAAAGCACTGCGTACTTCTTTATTGGGCAATTCCACATCTTTTAATTTGACCGCCAAAATGGAAATCCCAATATCATATTTATCCATCAGGGAGGTTAGTAATTCCCGGACGCTTCCTTCAATTTCCGCTTTTCCGGAAGTTAGAGCATCGTCTATTTTTGAACTGCCGATAGTGCTCCTTAAAGAAGCGGATGTCGCATCGTATAAAACTTCTTTCGGGTTTTCGGAATGGAATAAGTATTTTTTCGGATCCGTAATTTTCCATTGTACAACAAGATCGGCATAGACGATGTTTTCATCACCTGTAATCATTTTTGTTTCATCCGAGAACTTTTCCTTTTTGCCGTTCTCTTCTTTATAACCAAACTCAAGGCTCATCGTTTCGCGGGCCAGCTTTTCTACGTTCTGTATCGGCCAAGGCAGCTTAAAATGGAGTCCTGGCTCTGTGACCGTATCTTCTGCTTTTCCAAATGTCAGTATAACAGCCTGGTCCGACTCTCCTAACGTGTACCAAGATGTAAACAAGGAGACAGTCAGAACGATCCCTGCTATAGCCATGCCGATGACAGAATATATCCTCTTTAAACTCATACCTCCACGTTCCTTTCTTATATTCTCTTATATTGTATTACGGAAGTATGGGAAAAAAGTTTCGGTGAATTGATTGACCTTCAAAATGAGGAAAGCACAAGTTAATACAAGGACTGGCAGAGAACCAAAATGACGTATCCTAGAAAACTGCCAATTTCCTGGCTCATGTACAATTCCTGTAGAAAAACGGATCTTGGAAATTTGCATCGTTTCCTCAAATAAAAACAGTGCCGTCAATAAAACCTTGTTGATTAAAGCTTGGGCCATTCGTCTCTGGCGCCTAAACCGCTATGTTTTGGAAAGCGTGTCCTTTTTCTTAGATTGGATGTTACGAACCCTCTTGTTCTCCGCCTATGAGACCTATTGAACACCTATCCGGCGAGAAGGCTCAATCGCCGATGGTCTTTACACTCGCACTCACTGGAGGCCCCTGCTCTTACGGCGATGGCCTTAACGATTTCGCCACGAACTTGGACGACCTACTCTTACGGCGATGGCCTTAACGATTTTACCAAGCACTTGGACGGCCCATCCATATGGCGATTTTCCTTGTCGATTCGCACGCACTTGGACAACCTGTCCATACGGCGATGTTCTTACCGATCGGGACGCACTTGGACGACCCATCCATACGCCGAAACTGGATATACCCTTTTCGGAAAGCATTTTGACCTATTTTTGTTCACAAAAAATAAAACAGACCGTTGGGCCTGTCTGAATAGGTATCATTTGCCTGTTTCCATATGAATTCATTAGCTTTCATTTCCATGGGGAGGGGCTACAAGAATCGCAGCCTTAATAACGGTTTGTTCATTTTCGTCCGTTCCTTGGACTTTTACTGTCACTGTATGTGCCTCGCGGTCGACATGTGCGACTTCAAATAAAAACTCAACCGTTGCATAATGATAAACTGGTTTGACAAATTCAATTTCTTGCTTAAGAACATGGGATCCCGGACCGGGTAAAAATTTCGTAATAGCAGAGGTAATAATCCCCGTCAGCATAACGGAAGGAACGATAGGTTTCTTATATGGCGTTTGGGAAGCATAGTCTTGCTGGATATAGAGAGGATTGGCATCATTCGTTAGACCTAGAAACAACAGTAGATCCTTATCTTCGATTTTTTCAGTCAGTTTTAATTTTTCACCTTCTGTTAATTCTCCAATCTGTCTCCCGAGCTTTCTTTTTTTCCCAAGTAACAATAAGAACACCTCCGTGTTTATAAGCGCTTACAAATCTCTTTTGAACATCATATCATGTCTTTTTTAAAAAACAAAGACTAAAAAATAATCCCCCGAATGAAAAGGTTCATTCGAGGGTAACAGGGCTTTTTAGTTGAGCATTCTACTCAAGAACGTTCATAACTTCGCGAACGGAATTGGCAGATTTGTTTAATGCAGCTTTTTCTTCCTCAGTCAGATCAAGTTCAATCACTTGCTCAATGCCATTTTTGCCGAGAATCGTAGGAACGCCGAGATATATGCCTTCAAACCCAAACTCTCCTTCAAGATACGCGATCGCTGGCAGAACTCTTCGTTGATCTTTGATAATGGCTTCAATCATTTCAACGAGAGAGGCAGCCGGGGCATAGTAGGCACTTCCGTTACCCAGCAAGTTTACAATTTCACCGCCGCCTTTTCTTGTGCGTTCTACAATGGCATCGAGCCGATCTTTCGGGATCAGCTTTTCAAGCGGAATACCGCCGGCATAGGAATATCGGACGAGCGGCACCATGTCATCGCCGTGTCCACCGAGAACAAAGCCGGTAATATCTTTTACGGATATATTCAGTTCTTGAGAAACAAATGTACGGAAACGCGCGGTATCAAGGACACCTGATTGTCCAATGACTCGCTCTTTCGGGAAACCGGATTCTTTGTAAACTGTGTACGTCATGGCATCTACCGGATTCGTTAGAACGATGATGATACAGTTTGGTGAATACTTAACAATTTCCCGAGTAACGCTTCTCATGATCTTTTGGTTTGTTTGGACAAGATCGTCGCGGCTCATGCCTGGCTTGCGGGCGACACCAGCCGTAATGACGACAACATCGGAATCTTTCGTGTCTTCATAGTTGGCAGTCCCGGTGATGTTGGCATCAAAACCTTGTACAGGACCCGCTTCCAACATATCCAGCGCTTTTCCTTTCGTCGGGTTTTCCATTTGTGGAATGTCGACGAGTACAACATCTCCAAGTTCTTTCTGCGCCGTTAAAAATGCAGTGGTAGCTCCCGTAAATCCTCCACCGATTACCGAGATTTTTTTCCGTTTCATTGACATGGAAGTTCCCTTCTTTCTTTAATTTTCCACACTTTTAGGCCGTTCTTTGAACAGCCTAAAAGTGTGTAGCTCTATAGCCCCAATAGCCCTAAAATTATTCCATTCGAATCAGGAAAGATTAATCCATGTTTTCAATCAATGCATTTCCAAACTCGGAGGTTTTTACTTCTGTCGCTCCATCCATGAGACGGGCGAAGTCGTATGTAACGACTTTGGATTCGATTGTTTTTTCCATTGATTTGGTAATCAATTGGGCTGCTTCTCCCCAGCCGAGGTGCTCAAGCATCAGCACTCCGGACAAAATGACGGAAGATGGATTCACTTTATCTAGGCCCGCATATTTTGGTGCTGTGCCATGAGTGGCTTCAAAAATGGCATGGCCTGTTTCATAGTTGATGTTGGCTCCAGGAGCAATTCCGATTCCGCCTACTTGAGCAGCGAGAGCATCAGAGATATAGTCACCGTTCAAGTTCATCGTGGCAACCACGTCAAATTCTCTTGGACGGGTAAGGATTTGCTGCAAGAAGATATCGGCAATCGCGTCTTTAACGATAATTTTTCCAGCCGCTTCCGCATCAGCCTGTGCTTTATTCGCAGCGTCCGCTCCTTGCTCTTCTTTTATTTTGTCATATTGATCCCATGTAAATACTTTATCGCCGAATTCTTTTTCAGCCAGTTCGTAGCCCCAGTTTTTGAAGGCCCCTTCTGTAAATTTCATGATGTTTCCTTTATGTACGAGAGTGACAGATTTGCGTCCTTCTTTAAGGGCATAGTTGATCGCCGCCCGGACAAGTCTTTCTGTCCCTTCCTGGGAAACAGGCTTGATTCCGATGCCTGATGTTTCAGGGAAACGGATTTTATTGACGCCCATTTCATTTTGCAGGAAATCTACCACTTTTTTAACTTCTTCTGTACCGGCTTGGTATTCGATTCCGGCATAAATGTCTTCCGTATTTTCACGGAAAATAACCATATCTGTATCTTCGGGACGTTTTACCGGAGAAGGTACTCCTTCAAAGTATCTTACCGGACGAAGACATACAAACAGATCCAGTTCTTGGCGAAGCGCAACGTTCAAAGAGCGAAAGCCGCCTCCGATTGGCGTAGTGAGCGGACCTTTAATAGCAATTAGATATTCGCGGATCGTTTCCAATGTTTCCTCAGGAAGCCATTCGCCGAATTTGTTAAAAGCTTTTTCCCCTGCGTATACTTCTTTCCATTCAATTTTACGTTTCCCGGCATAAGCTTTTTCTACAGCGGCATCCAGAACACGTTGAGCGGCCGCCCAAATATCAGGACCGGTTCCATCCCCTTCGATAAAAGGAATAACTGGGTTGTCCGGCGTATTTAATACCCCATTGGTTACTGTGATTTTTTCACCTTGTGTCAATTTTATCCCTCCAAGTTCAATATCAAAGGTTAGAAAGCGATGGTGATGCTTCTAACCTTTTCCCCGTTCTATCATATCAAAAGATCTTGTAAAAATCTAAGCAGACTATTTACGCTCATCTAGCGGAACATAGGAGCGCATGCCTGGTCCTGTATATTCGGCACGCGGGCGAATGAGCCTGTTATTGTCATATTGTTCCAAAATATGAGCGAGCCAGCCGGATGTACGGCTTACTGCAAAGATAGGTGTGAACAAATCATGATCGATGCCAAGGCTGTGATAAACAGATGCAGAATAGAAGTCTACGTTAGGCGGCAATGGCTTTTCAGAAGTAAATACTTCTTCCACCTTAACGGAAATATTATACCATTCCGGTTCTCCGGTCAGTTCTGTCAGTTTTTTGGACATCTCTTTTAAGTGCTTTGCACGAGGGTCGCCTTTACGGTAAACTCTGTGGCCAAAGCCCATGATTTTTTCTTTGTTTTTTAATTTTTCACGTACATATCCTTCTGCTTTATCAACGGAACCAATCTCTGTAAGCATTTTCATAACTTGTTCATTTGCTCCCCCGTGCAATGGTCCTTTCAGGGCGCCGATTGCTGCGGTCAATCCCGAGTAAATGTCCGAGAGAGTGGCCACACAAACACGGGCGGTAAAAGTGGATGCATTTAATTCATGGTCTGCATGAAGAATGAGCGCCTTATCCATTGCCTCAACTTCAATATCTGCAGGTTCTTCACCTTTGAGCATGTACATAAAGTTGGCGGCAAACCCCAGGTCTTTTCGCGGTGCTACAGGCTCTAATCCTTTTCGGATCCGGGCAAAAGCAGCTACAATGGCCGGCATTTTAGCCTGTATGCGAATGGCCTTTTTATAATTTGATTCTTTGGTGACAGTGTCCGCTTCCTCATCAAAAATGCCCAAAGTCGATACAGCGGTGCGAAGTACGGCCATTGGATGCACTCTGTCGAGCGGATATGTTTTAAAGCTGTCAATAACTTCCTGTGGCAAGTCCATGTTGTCGGCCAATTCCTGCTTCAGTTCTTGAAGCTGTTCTTCCGTTGGTAATTCCAAATGCCACAATAAGTAAATGATTTCCTCGAAGCTCGCGTTTTCTGTTAAATCATCGATATTGTAGCCGACATATGTAAGTGTGTCGTCAATGATGGAGCTGATCGAAGATGTTGTGGCCACTACCCCTTCTAACCCGCGTGTTGCTGTCATAATAACCTCTCCTTTTTATCTAATTTATCTATCTATAGTTGTGAAACAATAGAAAACCGGAGGAAAGAATCACGATGCAATAATGATTCCGTAGTAAAAATGTCCCTTAATCCTATTATAGTCAATAAAAAAGTCTTGTCTAATTTTCAACATTCTTAATTATCCATGACCATTATAACTGATTTGCTGCAAATACGGAAAGAAAATGGTGTTTTCCTTTTTTGACAGATTGATCCAGTAAGGTCTTTCACAAACCTTTTCCAATCCGCAACAACTCGAATATTCTCATGATGAAGTATGCAATCCCCGCCCCAATTAACGGCCCGACCGCAACCCCCTTAAACAGGGAAACCGCCATGATCGTTCCGAGAACAAGAGCTGTTGTAATGTGGGGATCTTCAGTGAGCAGGGTAACGCCATACTTGGCAATAAGCGCCACGGCCATTCCAGCTCCCAAGGCAACCCATGCATAAGGAGATTTGACTGCGCCTCCCAGTTCCTTAAAACCGATATGGCCGCTTGCCACGGGAACTAGTACCGCAATCGTGATAACGGTAACTCCCCAATTAATTCCTTTTGCCTGTATGATGCCAAAAAGCTTTTCATCTGCCCCTGCCATTTTTAGTATGACCAAAACGGAAACAGCTACAACAAGAGATTGGTTTTTTGCCAGGAAACCGATGCCCAGCAATAGAAATAAAAATAAATAAGCCTGGTTTAACAAATAATTCATCTCCCAAATCAATAACAGAATCTTTCATAACATGGTATTATAAAAGAAAAGATCGTGTTCCGGAGCATCTTGCCCGGACAGCCAATAAGCCGAAATGAAGGTGGGGGTTCTTTGGATCGTGAAAATGTAAACAGATTCATTCGATTTTTGATTGTTGTTGCTGTTATTACCCTTTCGCTTATAGCGATTTATTACATTTTTAAGTTAACCTATCCTTTCATTATTGCGATCGTGATCGCCGTTTCGATCAATCCCGCGGTCCGATTTCTTGAAAAGCGCTGGAAGTTTCCCAAGATACTCGCTGTGCTAACGGCACTTCTCGTTGTGATTGGAGTATTTACAGGTCTGATCACTTTATTAATTGCGGAAATCGTGGCAGGCGCCTCTTATTTAGCGAAAGTTGTTCCTGAACATGTGGGCACAATGATCACGTATTTAGAAAAACTTTTTGCCAATCAAGTCATCCCTTTTTACAATAAAGTAGCCAGCATGTTTAAAAGTCTTGACAGTGGTCAACAAGAGACTATTTTAAATAGTATAAGCGAGACCGGCAATAAAATATCGGAAAATGCGACAGCTTTTTTGCAAAACTTCTTTCTCAAATTGCCTTCCCTCGTTTCCTGGATTCCAAACGCGGCAACTGTCATTATTTTTTCACTGCTTGCAACTTTCTTTATCAGCAAAGATTGGGACAAACTTTCCACTTCTTTAACAAAGATGTTACCCGAAAAAGTATGGCACAGCGGGTTGAGGGTTTTTGTCGACTTGAGAAAGGCGCTCGCCGGTTTTGTAAAGGCGCAGCTTACCCTTATCTCCATCACGCTTGTGATTGTGTTAATCGGATTATTGATTTTGCGTGTAAACTACGCCATTACCATTGCCCTCATTGCAGGAATTGTGGATCTGCTGCCTTATCTTGGAACGGGTGTGGTATTTGTTCCGTGGATCATTTATGAAGCTCTGACCGGCAACTTCGGGCTTGCGATCGGCCTTGGAATTTTATATACAGTTGTGATTGTCCAAAGGCAATTGATGGAGCCTAAAATTTTATCTTCCAACATCGGGATGAACCCGCTGGCAACGCTTGTTTCCTTGTTTGTCGGATTCAAGCTGGTCGGCTTTCTGGGTTTAATTCTTGGTCCGGTAACACTCGTGCTTCTTACCACACTCCACAGAGCCAACGTGTTTCGCGATATTTGGGCTTATATCAAAGGTACGCCCCGGCCGCCAAGGGAAAGTTAATGGGCTAAGTTGAGCCGCTTGAACATTCATGGTCTTTCCCGGCCTGGTTCCTTTAACGTTTATGCTTGATTTAACAACGATCATTTTTGCTTTATGTATCCAGGGTAAACGAAGCATCACCGTCAAGGATTTACCGTTATTTCAATGGTGGCAGTATCCGTGCCAGCCCGGGAATGAATGTAATGAGCACGGGATACTTGGAAGTGAACTGAACCTTGTGGGAGACATTGTTTTACATGTTCCTCTTGATTTTGGGTTCGAAAAGCTGGCTGAAAGCCCTATAGGACTGGCAGCAAAATGTATAGCGGCATTGATTCTCATTGTGGGTGGAAAAAAGCGTTTCGTTTAACGAAAGTCGTCCGGCGACAAACCTTTTTAAGTGCAGGAGATATCCTTCATGGCACTTTTACTTCCCCGTGTGAAATCAACTTCGAGCTGCAAGATTATACATTCCAACACGCAAAACAACAGGATAGACCGGGAGAACATCCTACTTCCCGGTCTATCCTTTTTATCTGTATATATAAATCTGCCGTTTTGAGATCCAGAGTTTAAACAATTTCAGCAACATCGGTTTCATAAGCTTCCTTGTAGGAGGCAACAGCATTATTAAGCCGATAGCATCGGTGATAAATCCCGGTGTGAGCAAAAGCAATCCTCCAACGAGGACGCAAAAGCCTTCCAGCAGCGCGACACCGGGCGGTTGTCCAAAACGCATTTGTTCTTGGATGTTTCTCAGTACACCTAGCCCTTCTCTTTTTGCAAGTGCGGCGCCCAAGATGCCTGTTGCAATAATAAGGGCAACCGTGGCAAAGCTTCCAATTGCCTGGCCTGTTAAAATAAACAGTCCAATTTCCAATGCCGGAACGATAATAAATACAAGCATTACATATTTCATTCGGCTTCACATCCCCGGTGGTTGTTTATAATAATTATACCACAGTTTACAGCACGCTTGCATGGCCGTTATAAATGACCCCCCGGGTTCCATCAACTGTTATTTCCTGGCCGTCTTCTATCATTTCGGTTGCGCGTTCCACCCCAACGATAACGGGAATGCCCAAGCTAATTCCAACAACGGCCGCATGGCTTGTCAATCCGCCTTCTTCTGCTATGAGGGCAGCGCATTTTTCAATGGCTGGTACCATTTCCCGATCTGTTCCAATCGTAACCAAAATGTTTCCTTCTTCCATTTTTTCCCGTGCTTCTGCAGCGCTTTTCACAACCACTGCTTTTCCATACGCTGATTTTTTGCCAATTCCCTGTCCCTTTGCCAATATATCGCCCACAACATGCACTTTCATTAAGTTTGTTGTTCCTTTTTCACCAACGGGAACACCTGCGGTAATAATGATGAGATCTCCATGTTTTACAAGACCGCTATCTAGGCTCTCGGTAACGGCAAGGTCAAGCATTTCATCAGTTGTTGTCACCTTTTGGCCAAGCTGGGGTTGTACTCCCCAAACAAGCGCCAGCTGCCTGGTAACCGCAACATGGGATGTCACCGCCACAATCGGCGCTTTTGGTCGAAACTTTGAAATCATCCTCGCTGTATGTCCGCTTTCCGTCGGAGCAACAATTGCATTTACATTCAAATTAATGGCTGTATGTGCCACCGATTGGCAAATGGCGTCCACCATACTGCGTTTTCCGTTTTTACTAACTTTCGAAAGAAGCTCTTTGTGATTCATCGCTTGTTCGGATGTTAGAGCAATATTGGCCATCGTTCTGACTGCTTCAACCGGATAAGCCCCGGCAGCCGTCTCCCCGGAAAGCATAACGGCATCTGATCCGTCAAAAATGGCGTTGGCCACATCACTTGCTTCCGCCCTCGTCGGCCGCGGATTTCTTTGCATAGAATCAAGCATTTGTGTAGCGGTAATCACCGGTTTTCCCGCCTCGTTGCACTTTTGAATCAATTCTTTTTGCACGAGGGGCACCATTTCAGCGGGAATTTCAACACCAAGGTCCCCGCGGGCAACCATTAAACCGTCGGAAACTTCCAGGATTTCATTGATGTTGTCAACACCTTCCTGGTTTTCAATTTTTGGGATGATATGCATATGCGGCGCCCCATTTTCTTCAAGGAGCTGTCTGATCTCCAAAACATCGGAAGCTCTTCTGACAAACGAGGCAGCGATAAAGTCGACTCCTTGCTGGATGCCGAACAAAATATCTTTCGCATCCTTGTTCGTAATACCCGGCAAGTTGACGGAAACTCCGGGTACATTGACGCCTTTTTTATTTTTTAATATTCCGCTGTTGATGACTTTCGTGACGATCTCTTGCCTGTCCTCTTTTAATTCGATCACCTCTAGCTCGATCAATCCATCGTCTAATAAAATTTTCGAGCCAACATGCACATCCTCGATCAAACCTTCATATGTAACAGACATTTTTTCAGCTGTCCCCGTTACCTCTTTCATCGAGATAATGACTTCGGATCCTTCTTTTAGTTCAACAGCCCCATTTTCCATGTCATGCGTTCTGATCTCAGGCCCTTTCGTGTCAAGCAATATACCAATTTCGGTGCCTGCCCGTTTAGCTGCCTTGCGAATATTGGCGATTCTTTCGCTATGTTCCTCATGATTTCCGTGTGAAAAATTTAAGCGTGCCACATTCATTCCCGCAGCAATCATTTGATCCAATAGCTCGGGGCTTTCACTCGCCGGCCCTATCGTACAAACTATTTTTGTCTTTTTCATTGATATGGGGAAACCTCCTCTGAAGTTGTTTTTTGTTAGATGGATAGCTCTTTTGATAACGTGTATAAGTTCTGTTTAAAATCGTGGGCTTTTTCCAATGCTGAAAAAAGGTCCTCATCTATTATTTCATCTTTATGTATTCCGACTGCACGACCGCCTTTGCCATCCATCAGCAATTCCACCGCCCTTGCACCAAGTCTGCTTGCAAGCACCCTGTCAAATGCTGTTGGCGATCCTCCTCGTTGCATATGCCCCAATACGGACACCCGGATTTCAAGCCCCGTTTCTTCTTCCAATCTCAGTGCGATTTCCGTACCGCTCGTCACACCTTCTGCAACAACAATAATACTGTGTTTCTTGCCTCTTTCCATTCCTTTTTCAAGACGTTGGGCAATCTCTTTCAAATCACCGGGAATTTCCGGGATCAAAATCGTTTCCGCCCCTCCCGCCAGTCCTGACCAAAGTGCTATGTCTCCCGCATGGCGGCCCATTACTTCAATAATAAAAGTGCGTTCATGAGAAGTAGCCGTATCTCTGATTTTATCTATTGCATCCAAAACAGTATTCAAAGCAGTATCAAATCCAATTGTATATTGAGTGCCTGGAATATCATTATCAATCGTGCCAGGTACGCCGATACAAGGAAATCCAAGTTGAGACAATCCCTGTGCCCCCTTATAGGAGCCATCTCCGCCAATGACAATCAGACCGTCAATACCTTTGCTTTTTAATTGCTCTAACCCTTGGAGTTGTCCTTCCTTCGTCTTAAATTCTTCACAGCGGGCTGACTGAAGAATTGTTCCGCCTCTATGTATAATATCCCCAACCGCTCCTACCTCAAGCTTTTTAATATTGCCCGAGATTAACCCGCTGAATCCCTGATAAATGCCATACGTTTCAAGCCCATGGAAAATTGCCTTCCTCACGACGGCACGGATGGCAGCATTCATCCCGGGAGCATCTCCTCCACTCGTTAGAACCGCCATTTTTCTCATATAGTCCACCCCCAACACAAGTTGTCAACAATCCTAGCTAAGTTAAAAATACCATTAAATGAAATGATTCACAAATTTTTCAAGAGTATATTGGGTATGTGAAATTTGCATGAAAAAGCATTTGCGACAAGCATCGCTGTTTTCGAATAATACCGTCTCGGAATGCCAAAGCGAAAAATCGGCTTGTGGAAATTAAGAATGCCAGCCTTGTCGCACGCTTCATAACGGCTGGGGCAGCACCATAACCGAAACACGCAAAATGGGAGATGCCTGACACATTCCGATCATTTGCGCTATAACAGCTCTTTCGCTTTTATATAAAAACTTGGCGAATACACACTTCCCAACAAAAAAAAGAATGCCCGCGTTGGGCAATCTTTATCACTTTACATTTTCAACTGCTTTTTGTTGTATGTATTTACCCATTTTTTTGTATTTTAAATAACGCTCTTTTATAAGGTCTTCAGGGCTTTTTTCCAACAGTTCACGCAAAGCTTTTGTCATGACTTTATCGATTTCGACGGCTTGTTTTTCCATATCTCTGTGGGCTCCGCCTTTTACTTCCGGTATAATTTCATCAATAATTTCGAGTTCTTTCAGATCAGGGGCGGTTATCTTCAATGCCTCGGCCGCCTGCTTGGCGAATGAAGCATCTTTCCACAGTATGCTTGCCGCTCCTTCGGGAGTAATCACAGAATATGTTGAGTTTTCGAGCATGTAAATTCGGTCTCCGACTCCGAGTGCCAAAGCGCCTCCGCTTCCGCCTTCTCCGGTCACGATACAAATGATCGGCACTTTAAGACCAGCCATTTCAAATAAGTTTCGCGCGATTGCTTCGCTTTGTCCACGTTCTTCGGCAGCTTTCCCGGGATACGCGCCTTTTGTATCGATAAAGCAAATAATCGGCCGGTTAAACTTATCCGCCTGCTTCATCAAACGCAGCGCCTTGCGATAGCCTTCCGGGTGCGGCATGCCAAAATTGCGGCGAATATTTTCTTTCGTATCTCTCCCGCGCTGATGGCCAATGACCGTAACAGGCAGGCCCTTATATTTGGCGATTCCACCGACGATCGCCGCATCATCACCATACAGCCTGTCTCCATGCAGCTCGAAAAAGTCCGTAAACAGCTCACCTATATAATCAAGTGTTGTCGGCCGCGCTGAATGGCGGGCAAGCTGGACCCGGTCCCATGGCCGCATATTCTCATATACTTCCTTCTCAAGCTTTTCCAATCGGGTTTCCAACTTATCGATTTCATCAGATAAGTCGACATCGGAATCTTTCGTAAACTCCCTTAGCTCGGCAATTTTTTTGCGCAATTCCAAGACGGGCTTTTCAAATTCAAGCTCGTTTACCACGATAGTTCACCTACTTGTTGATGGATTTCCAGCACCGTTGTCAGCTTTTCTTTCATTTCAAGGCGTGGGATCACAGCATCAAGGTGTCCGTGATTCAGCAAAAATTCGGCTGTTTGGAAATCGTCGGGCAATTCTTCCCTGATGGTCTGCTCAATAACCCTGCGGCCAGCAAAGCCGATCAAAGCACCTGGTTCAGCAAAATTAAAATCCCCGAGTGAGGCAAAGCTTGCTGACACGCCTCCTGTTGTCGGGTGCGTCATAACCGAAATGATCAGTCCGCCTTTGTCGCTGAACATTTTTAATGCCGCGCTCGTTTTCGCCATTTGCATTAACGATAACACGCCTTCTTGCATCCGGGCTCCGCCCGAAGCGGTAAAAATAATGAACGGCACGTTTTTTTCTGCCGCAGTTTCAATGGCTCTAGTAATTTTTTCACCGACGACCGACCCCATACTTCCCATTCGAAAATGGGAGTCCATAATCGCCGTGACCACTTCCGTTCCATTGATGGAGCCCGAACCTGTCAGAACCGCTTCATCCAAATTGGATTTTTTCTTGTCCTGTTCCAGTTTTTCTAAATAATTTGGAAAGCCGAGCGGGTTTGCAGAAGTAAGATTGTCCTCAAAACGGACGAACGTGTTTTCATCAAACAGGCTGTCTACCCTTTCAAACGCGGTCATTTTGTGATGATATCCGCAATGGAGACAAACCTTTAAGTTTTTTTGCAGTTCTTTTGTATACATGATCTTTTTACAATTCGGACATTTTGTCATGATGCCTTCTGGAACATCTTGCTTTGCTGTTTCCGGTGGGATTGTGGCATATTTTTTCTTTTTAGGCTTGGAAAAAAAATCCTTTAGCAAAGTAACGCCCTCCTTTCAACTATTATCATTTCTTTATTCGCTACCGTTGCACAGCAAAGACCGGCCCTTAATATGCGGCACGGCCTTCGTTGATTTGTCTCTAGGCTTATTTCAGTTGTTTTTTCCAACGACAGCCAAATCCATCGTTCTTTGCTTGATCGTTTCAGGCTCTACTCTTTGTCTGGCGACACCAGTTTCCATTGCGGCTTTCGCTACAGCAGCGGCGACATGTGGTGCAACCCGGGGATCAAACGGACGTGGAATGACGTAATCCGAGGAAAGTTCCTCCTCTGAAATTAACCCTGCAATGGCCTCAACAGCCGCTTGCTTCATTTCCTCATTAATATGAGTCGCACGCACATCCAAGGCACCCCGGAACAAGCCTGGGAACGCCAGAACGTTGTTTACTTGGTTGGGGAAATCTGAACGGCCTGTCCCGACGACTTTTGCCCCGGCCGCCATTGCTTTTTCCGGCATAATTTCCGGATCTGGATTTGCCATGGCAAAAATGATCGGATCGTCATTCATCGTCGCAATCATCTCTTCTGTCAGCGCACCCGCTACCGACACCCCGATAAAGACATCGGCTCCTTGGATGACATGCGCCAAGTTTCCATCCTGACGGTCGCGGTTTGTAAATTTGGACACTGCTTCCTTCACTTCATTCATGCCTTCAGGGCGTCCTTCATAAATGGCGCCTTTCGAATCACACATAATAATATCGCGCACACCGTAACTATGTAAAAGCTTGATGATGGCAATTCCGGCTGCACCTGCGCCATTGGCAACGATTTTGATTTCAGACATTTTTCGGCCTGTCAATTTCAACGCATTGACAAGTCCGGCTACCGTTACAATAGCAGTTCCATGCTGATCATCATGAAAGACAGGGATCGTCAATTCCTTTTTTAATCTTTCTTCGATTTCAAAACAATTCGGAGCTGCGATATCTTCAAGATTGACACCGCCAAATGTCGGTTCAAGCAATTTAACCGCCTTGACAATATCATCTACATTCGTGCTGTCAAGACATATAGGAAACGCATCAACGCCGGCAAAGCTTTTGAATAAAACTGCTTTTCCTTCCATCACCGGCAAAGCTGCTTCAGGCCCGATATTTCCAAGTCCAAGAACCGCTGTTCCGTCGGAAACAACAGCAACCATATTTCCTTTCATCGTATAATCATAAACCGAACTTGGATTTTCATAAATTTCTTTACAAGGCTCTGCAACACCAGGAGAATAAGCAAGACTTAAATCTTTTGCATTTCTAACCTCAACCTTGGATTTTGACTCCAACTTCCCCTGAAATATTTTATGCATGTGCAATGCTTCTTCTCTTAATGTCAAAAAGGTTCACTCCTTCGTTCCTGCCATACCCGTTTTTTCATTTTTTATATGTCTAAAAGCTTATAAAACAATATAACATATTATGGTCCATTTGAAAAAATTATTTTAACTTGACACATGGCTCTCCAAGCAAAGCCTTCAATTCTTTTAAACAGTTTTCGCTTGGGTTTACCAAATTATTTTTACCCAGCTTAATCGTCTGGCGTTTTTTTTCATAATACAATATGATCCCTGTTTTGCCGGGGTGGTTTTTCAATATTTTCTTTAATTGATTTAATGTCTCCTTTTCATGCAGCGGTTCAATGACTTTAAGATACAACATTTTATGATCCATAATGTCAAGTTCCTCTGCTGATGTCACTTTATTGATCATAAATTGCGGTTGATTGTTTCTTTCTTCGACATGCCCGTCCACCAGGACAACTTCCCCTTGTTGAATAAGCTTCATATGACGTTTGTACACTTCCGGGAAAATCACTGCCTCCATTTCACCTGAAGAATCACTCAATGTCGCAAATGCCATCATGTCGCCTTTCTTTGTCCGGATCGTCTTGACTTTTGCCAAATATACTCCAGCGGCAACATTGCGCCGCCCCGGGGAAAGCTTGATTAAATCGACAGCCCCATTGGACATAAATGCCGCTTTAAAGGTACTAGCGGGGTGGTCTGATAGAAAAATGCCCGTAGCCTTTTTTTCAAAAAACAGCTTGTCTGACAAGCCCATCGGTTCAACTTCCACATACTTTGGCTTGAATTGAAACATGGCTTCATCCACAAATAAATCTTCTGTTTGGGCGTTTCGTGACGGTCTCATCAGTTCGGCATGCTCAATCGCCACATCAAGTGTGGCCAGCAATACAGCGCGATCATGGCCAAATTCATCGAAGCAGCCGGAATAGACAAGAGATTCAAGTATTTTCCGGTTGATCATCCGCGGCGACACCCGGAGGCAAAAATCAAACAAATCTTCAAATGGCCGACTTTTCCGCGCCTGGACAATTTCCTTCAGCGCGGCCGCTCCCAGTCCCTTGATCGCCCCAAGGCTAAACCGGATGCCCTCGTCTTCCGGTTTAAACGGATAATGGCTTTTATTGATTGAAGGCGGCAAAATAGCAATTCCTTTTTGTTTTGCTTCGGCTGCGTACAAAGCGATTTTATCTTCATTTCCAATGACGGATGTTAAAAGAGCAGCCATAAAATGTTTCGGATAATGAGCTTTCAACCAAGATAATTGCCAGGCGATATAGCTGTATGCGACCGCGTGGCTGCGGTTGAATCCATAATTGGCAAAACGAACGATCAAATCATACGTTTCGTTTGCCGTTTTTTCATCATAGCCGTTTTTTCGGGCTCCCGCTACAAAACGATCCCGCTGCTGATCAAGGACATCTTTCTTTTTCTTGCTGACGGCCCGCCTTAAAAGATCAGCCTCGCCAAGAGAAAATCCGGACATCTTGGAAGCGATTTGCATGATCTGTTCCTGGTAGACAATGACACCATATGTGAAATCCAAAATCGGCTCCAAATCCGGATGAGGGTACCGGACCGTTTCCCTCCCGTGCTTACGGGCAATATAGACAGGTATATTTTCCATCGGACCCGGCCTGAACAGCGCATTGACAGCCACGATATCTTCAAATTCAGTCGGCTTTAAATCACGGAGCACTTTTCGCATGCCCCCCGACTCAAGCTGAAAAATGCCTGTTGTATCCCCTCTTTGCAGCAGTTCAAATGTTTTTTCATCCGAAAGCGGTATATCCTCGATTCTCAATTTGACGCCCGTCTCGATTTGAATACTCTTCACAATTTGTTCAAGGAGGGTTAAGTTTCTAAGACCGAGAAAATCCATTTTTAATAGACCGATTTCTTCCAGATCTTCCATCGGAAATTGGGTGATGGGCGTACCGTCAGGCCCTTCTTTAACCGGGATAATATCAACAAGCGGTTGGTCGCTTATGATCATTCCGGCAGCATGGGTCGAAGCGTGCCGCGGCAAGCCTTCAATTTTCAAAGCCGTCTCAAACAGGCGGCGATTCCGGTCAGACTCGTTGACGAATTGGCGCAACTGTTCCGATTCTTCATAGGCCCTTCTTAAAGTTAATCCAAGCCGCCCGGGGACCATACGTGAAAGTTTGTCCAATTCTTTTGAATCAAACCCGAAGGCGCGGGCTGTATCGCGAATTGCGGCTTTTGCGGCAAACGTTCCAAACGTAATAATATGGGCGACATGCTCTTTTCCATATTTTTCGACAACGTATTGAATGACTTGATCCCGCCTAATATCAGGAAAATCAATATCAATGTCCGGAAGTGAAATTCGTTCCGGATTGAGAAACCGTTCAAACAGCAGACCATATTTTAGCGGATCCACTTCGGTAATGCCAAGTGAATAGGCAACGAGAGATCCGGCTGCCGACCCCCGTCCCGGTCCAGTCAAAATACCGTTCTCACGAGCATACTTCATAAAATCCCATACGATTAGAAAATAATCATCAAACCCCATCTCATGAATAACATGAAGCTCATATTCCAGTCTTGAGATGTATTCTTCTTGGTCAACGCGCCGCTCCTTCAATCCCTGAAAAGTCAGCATGCGGAGCATCTCCCTGGACGTTTCACCAGCCGGAACTGGATATCTCGGAAGTAAATGTTGATTTGTTTCAATCATGACATTGCATTTTTCAGCGATATCCGCGGCGTTTTGAAGCGCCTCCGGGAAATCTGAAAATAATTGCTCCAGCTCCGGCCGGCTTTTCAAATCATAAAGCCCTTCTGTCTGGTCAAGCTCCTCTACTGCCATTTGATTTCCATCCCGAATCGCAAGTAAACAATGATAAGCAAACGCATCTTGCTTGTCCAAGTACCGTACATTATTGGCTGCAACCATAGGGATGCCAAGGGACCGGGCCAATGTTGCAAGGGAAGTCATCCTGTCGCGATCTTGTTGTCTGCCGTAATTTTGTAATCCGATATAAAATCGGTTGCCAAATATATGTAAAAACCGGTTCAGGTCTCCATTTTGGTTATCTGCTTCCTGACCGATAAAAACAGCAAATAATCCCTCACTGTATTGTGCAAGCTTTTCCCAAGGAATTATTTCGCTGTGTTGTATTTGAATGAAACTGGAAACCTTCAATAAGTTGGCATATCCGGCATTATTTTCGGCAAGCAGGATCGCTTGCGCCCTTTCTTCCCCATTTCCGGCATGGACGGTCATCCCAATGATCGGTTTGATTTCCGCTTTTATACAAGCTTTGTAAAAAGGAAGCACGCCATACAAAACGTGATGATCCGTCAAAGCAAGGGCTGGATATTGCAGCTGTTTCGCCCTTTTAATAAGGGCGGGTATGGAGATTGTACTGGAAAGCAAGCTGTATGCTGTGGATATATTCAATTGGGGAAAGTTCAACGGATTCACCTCTTTCCTTCTTTGCATATTTTTTAAAAAAAGAATATCAACCCTATTATATACTTTCTTCATATAATGATGTTTTGTCCCATATATGTAATAGTGGAAGCTTTATAAAACTTTGGGGATGATAACCGTGCATGAATCATTTTTCCCGACTTTTTTTTACTGTTATTTTGTCGCGCTAGGCGTGTTGTTGGGTGGTTCATTAATTGGGGGATTGGCGGCTTTTATTACTGGAGAACCCCTTTTGACTGAAATTGCCAATACTGCCGTAAAGGTCCGTATTTGGGCAATTATTGCCGCGATCGGCGGCACATTCGATACTGTATACAGTTTTGAAAAAGGCTTTTTGGAAGGCGGCACAAGAGATTTATTTAAACAATTTCTTTGGATCCTGTCGGCAATGGGCGGAGCCAAAACCGCTTCACTCATCATTTCTTGGCTCACTCAGGAGCATCTTTCATGAGGATACCGCCTTATTACAAGCAGCCGTCTTGGCAACGGTTTTTAGCCGGGGCTGCAGTAGGCGGCTGCATTAGCTGGCTTATATTTTTGTTCATGTTTGGGGCGTTGCAAGAAAGAAACAGCGCCCTCATAGAAAAACAAGCCGTTCAAATTAAGGAACTAAGAGGCTATATTCAAATTTTCCAAGAGGACTATCAAGAATTAAATAAGAAAAACGAAGAAATGCTGACCATTCAAAAAATCGACGTTAAAATTATCGGTTTTGAGCGATACCGCATCACAGACCGACAAAGCATATTTGAAGCAGAAGAAGCGGTCAAAGAAGATTTAAAGTCGCTTATCGCGAAAAATTTGACGGATGTATATAAAAATAAGGAGATTATTAAAAAGACAGTTGAAAATAAGTCTTTCAAAATCAATGGGAAAACATACGAGCTTGAAGTGAAAGAATTATACTTTTATACAACCGTTGCGCTTATTGCAGAAATAAAGCTGGCCGGCTAATCCGTCGGCTCAGCTTTGTCTGCAAACTGCTTTCACATCTTTGATAACTTGCTTTGTTTCTTCCCATGTGTAAACGGATGCTCCTGCCGCCAAAGGATGCCCGCCGCCATCATATTTCATGGCAATCGTATTGATGACAGGCCCCTTGGAACGCAGCCGCAGCCGTATTTGATCCTCTTCTTCTATAAAAAATGCCCATGCCTTGATCCCTTTTACGATACCGAGCGTACTGACCAACAAGGAAGCTTCGGTGGGCTGTACGTTATATTTCTTCAATGTTTCTTTATCAATGGAAACAAACGCCGCCCCGTCGGGATCCATCTCAAAGTGCTCCAATACATACCCTTGCAGTTTGATCATATTGGCAGACAACTCGTACATCTGATCATATAAAAGGGAGCGGTCGAACGAATATTGGATGAGCTCCTTGGCATATTGAAACGTTTTTGCCGTCGTGCTCGGATATAAAAACCGGCCTGTATCTCCAACAATTCCGGCATAAATAAGCCTTGCCGCTTCGTCGGTCATCTTTAAACCCTGCTCTTGAAATGTATCATACAACTCATAAATCATTTCACTTGCGGAAGAGGCTTCCGTATCAATCCATAAAAGATCCCCGTACGGATCTTCATTCGGATGATGATCTATTTTTATCAGCATTTCGCCGTCTTTATACCTGGCATCACATACCCGTTCCTGATTGGCTGTATCACAAACGATGACAAGCGCCCCTTCATATACATCATCGTCAATAACATCCGGCTTACGCAAATAATCGAGTGACGGATCATGCCGACCCACAGCGTAAACTTCTTTTTCAGGGAAAGATGCCGCCAGAATTTCCGCCAATCCGCCTTGAGAGCCGTAAGCGTCGGGATCCGGCCGAACGTGCCGGTGGATAATAATCTTTTGATACCGTTTAATCGCTTCGAATATTTGCTCTTTCATATGTAACTCCTTTCGCTCTTGCGGAGCCTGTTCACATTTTTATTAAAACTTCATTGATGCACCCAGTGGCATTTCCTTAAAAATGACGTTACAATGGTGTGGATATGAACGCTGATTTTTTGGAGGTTACAAAATTGCCATTTCTTGTTTTTTTTATCGTTCTTTCGTTCTCATTTTATCTTTATTATAAAATAAAGTATGTAAGGAGCCGCCGCCCCATGGAAAGAAAATTGTTGAGTGGTAAATCAAGCATGGCACTTGGCTTGTTTGTTGCCTTGTTTGGAATCAATCAACTTTTCCTTTTCAATACAACCGTAACATATATCGTAGCCACCGTCTTCATTATCATTGGCGGTTTAAGTACTTGGGCAGGATTTAGAAGCTATCGGCATCACGTTCCTTATGCCCAAGAAGAAGCCCGGCAGTTGGAACAGAAAAAAAGCTGATGATAAAGCCGCTTGGAAGGCGGCTTTTTTTCGTTCAAACAGCTTCAACGGCCAGGACTTCCCAGACGCATAGCCAGCCGTTTTGCGCTTATCTGAATAAAAAAGGAAATAACGCCAGTCCCCCGTCGCGTTTTAACTACTTAAACAAACTTTTATTTATCAATGAGACGGCACATCATCAATGCTTTTCCAACAATCTCGCCATTATTATATACCTCAACATCCACTTTTCCGTATTTGCGTCCGGATTCCAATATTTTGGGAATGATTTCGATCATGCTATCCATTTGCACTGGCTTCAGGAAATAAATAGTCATACTCTCTACAGCGAGCTCTCCCTTTTTCTTCAGCCGGAAAAAACGGTTGGCCGATTCTGCCACGATGGAAGTAAATACGCCGTTTGAGATTGTCCCAAGCTGGCTCGTCATTTGCGGCGTCACTTCAAATTGAAATGTCGTCTCCCCGCCTTGCTTGCCGCTGGACAACTGCTTCGATACTGTATCATCCAGCGTCTCGCCAACTTGCGGCTGTCTTTGAATCATTTGAAGCGCCTTCAAGACGTCTTGGCGGCTAATAATCCCCACCAATTTTTGTTGGTTATCGACAACGGGCAGAACTTCGATTGCTTCCCAAATCATCATATGGGCAACCGAAGCGACACTCGTTTTTTGCGAGGCGGTGATGGGATTCTTCGTCATTACCTTTTCGATCCCCAAATTGGGATCCTGGCCAATCACATCTTTTCCTGTAACCATGCCTTGCACTCTTCCATTTGCGTCAACGACAGGAAACCGGCTATGATCTGTTTTCTCTTTCAGAGCGTACCAATCTGCCACTTTTTCTGTTGTTGACATGCTTATCGTTTTTTCAAGCGGAATAAAAATATCTTCCACAAGAACGATTTCCTTTTTGATCAGTTGATCATAAATGGCCCTGTTAATCATTGTGGCCACCGTAAACGTATCGTAGCTTGTTGATATAATGGGGAGTTCCAATTGGTTGGCAAGCTGTTTTACGTGATCCTCCGTATCAAAACCGCCCGTAATCAAAACCGCCGCTCCCGCCTTCAAAGCGTACTCATGCGCCTTCGTTCGATTTCCGACAATCAGCAAGTTGCCAGGGCCCGTATATCTCATCATCGCATCAAGTTTCATTGCCCCGATGACAAATTTATTAAGTGTTTTATGAAGGCCCGCCTTTCCACCTAGCACTTGTCCATCTATAATATTGACGACTTCCGCAAAGGTGAGCTTTTCTATATTCTCTTTTTTCTTGCGCTCGATCCGAATCGTGCCGACCCGTTCGATTGTACTGACATATCCCCTGTTTTCTGCATCTTTGATCGCTCTATACGCAGTCCCTTCACTAACGTTTAACACTTTTGCAATTTGACGGACGGAGATTTTTTCGCCAACGGGAAGGCCATCGATATGACGGATAATTTGTTCATGCTTCGTCGACAAGCTTTTCACCCTTTTCCTGAAACGTACAGTTATTTATTATTCCATTATATCGGGAAAAGCCTGCTACATCAAACTTATGTTGTCCCTTTTGGCCGTATTCGTCTGCCCTCGGTATCTTTATGCATCGTTTTCACCTGATGTTTCTTCAGGGATTTTTTATTAAAAAATAGCAGCGCTGCTAAATTCCCGGCAAAAACGAGAAGAGCAAAAGCAATCCACGAAAGTGAAAAAATACCTTCTAGTCCCTGGGCATGTACATTCAGTCTTGGCAAAGCAATATAAATAAGGGCACAGCAAAGCAACAAGCACAGCAAGTATCGGTTTTTCATGTAAAATCCCCCTCCATACAATATTTCTACTAATGTATGCAGGGGGATATGCTTATAGTTCGATAGAATCGCCCGGATTCATTACTTTCCCGTTTAGTCCTTCCTTCAGCATCCCGATAAATTGTTCAGGATCTTGCTTAATGGGCGGAAACGTATTGTAGTGGATCGGTACAACCGTTTTTGCCTGCAAGAATTCTGCTGCCAGTGCCGCATCCTCCGGCCCCATTGTAAAATTGTCGCCGATCGGCAAGAAAGCCAGGTCGATGGGATGACGTTCACCGATTAACTTCATATCTGAAAACAGCGCTGTATCGCCTGCATGATAAATTGTTTTGCCTTCAGCCATGAAGAGCACACCTGCGGGCATTCCCAAATAAATGATTTGTTGATCTTCCGTAAAAATAGCTGAGCCGTGAAAAGCCTGGGTAAATTTAATTTTTCCAAAATCAAATTCGCGGGATCCGCCGATATGCATAGGATGCGTTTGCACCCCTTGCCATCCGATATATGTAGCAAGTTCATTTGGTGCCACAACGAGGGAATTGCACCGCTTGGCCATCTCGATCGTATCCCCGACGTGATCAGCATGCCCATGGGTTAAAATAATCACATCGGGATTTTCATTTTCTGCCTTTAAATCAGTAAGTTCATTGCCTGTAATAAATGGGTCGATCAATATTGTTTTGCCGTTCGTTTCCATTTTGACAACCGAATGTCCATGATAAGATACTTTCATCATGCAGCAACCTCCTTGTTTTTAAAAAATCCTCAACATAAAATCATTCTAGACCATTCATTGTCTTCCTGCCAAATAATCCATTTCCCTTTTATGCAACCGCTTAAAATGGTAATCTTTAGGTAACCGGATGAAAAGGGAGTGGTTTGTCCATGAGTGGAAAACTTACAAAATTGATGGAATGGTTGCGCCAGGAACGAATTGATGCTGCTTTTATCACTTCGCCGGACAATGTTTTTTATATTACAGGCTTTAGATGTGAACCTCATGAACGACTCCTTGCCCTCATCGTTTTTCAAGAGAAAGAGCCTATCCTTGTCTGTCCGGGAATGGAGACGGAAGAGGCGAGACGGGCCGGATGGAATGAAGAAATTATCGGATACAGCGACACGGACAATCCTTGGGACTTGATTCAAAAACGCATGAGTGCCCGTCTGGACAAGATCCGCTTATGGGCGATCGAAAAAGACCATTTGAATATTACAAAGTTTGAACAGCTTCGGAAATTGTATCAGGATGCTTCATTTCTCCCTGCCGAACCTTTTCTTAATGAGTTGCGCCTCATCAAAGACAGTAAAGAAATTGAGCTATTGGAACAGGCATGCGAACTCGTTGATTTTGCAGTAAAAGTTGGCGTGAATGAAATAGCCGAAGGAAGAACAGAGGTTGACCTCATCGCAACAATCGAATATGAAATAACGAAAAAAGGAGCCGGGATGGCCTTTTCTCCACTCGTTCTTGCCGGGGCAAACACCGCTTCTCCACATGGCGTACCGGGAGATACGAAAATACGAAAAGGAGATTTTGTTCTATTTGATCTGGGCGTCTCTTTTAATGGATATTGTTCAGATATTACAAGAACCATTGCCTTTGGCGAAGTTAGCGATGAACAGAAAAAAATATACGAAACGGTTCTGAAAGCACAGGAAACAGCCGTGCAACTTACAAAACCGGGAGTACCGGCAAAAGAACTGGACATTGCAGCCCGCAATATTATTTCTGAGGCGGGATACGGCCATTATTTCACCCACCGGCTGGGACACGGCCTTGGCATCGGCGTCCATGAATATCCGTCGGTGCACGAACGAAATGATATGCCTTTAAAAACAGGGATGGTTTTTACAATCGAACCGGGAATTTATATACCCGGCTTTACCGGAGTCCGGATTGAGGATGACGTGCTCGTGACAGAAAACGGCGTCCGGGTCATGACAACATATCCCAAAACGTTGCAAATAGTAGAATAATTGAAAGGCAGAGCAACCGCCGTGGCAGACTAAGCCCAGATTTCGTAGAGTAGAGTTTCAGATGACAAGCGGGGATTTACATTGTGCGCGATTTTTTGATTTTCGCGGGGATTTTCTCCTATACGCGGGTAAGTTGCTCCTATACGCGGGTAAGCTGCTCCTATACGCGGGTATTTTTCTCTATGCGTCTCTATGCGCGGGTAAGTTGCCCCCATACGCGGGTAAGCTGCTCCCTTGCGCGGGTACTCCTGTTGATCCACCGGGATTTTCGCCGTTACCGCCCTATTTAGTCCGCAGTAGTGGCACGAGGTTGCTTTCGCTCGCCTCATGGTGAAACAAGAAAGCGAGTCTTCTAAAAAAAACGCCCGGAAGAACCCGGGCGATTGTTATTAGTATTATAGCAATTCTTTTGCGTCAACAAACTCGTATCCAAGGTCATCTGCGACAGCTTTGAATGTCACTTTTCCGTCTAGGACGTTGATTCCTTTTGATAGAGGTTCGTTATCTAAGCAAGCTTGTTTGTAGCCTTTGTTGGCGATTTGCAGTGCAAATGGCACTGTTACGTTCGTCAAAGCCATCGTGGATGTTTGCGGAACAGCACCAGGCATGTTGGCAACAGCATAGTGAACAACACCGTGTTTTTCATATGTTGGGTTGTCATGAGTTGTTACTCTGTCGCTTGTCGCGAAAATACCGCCTTGGTCAATGGCAATGTCCACAAGAACAGAGCCCGGAGACATGGATTTCACCATTTCTTCGGAAACCAGTTTAGGGGCTTTTGCTCCAGGAATAAGAACTGCGCCAATCACCAAGTCAGAATCTTTCACGGCATTGGCAATGTTGAATGGATTGGACATTAATGTTTTAACGTCGTTTCCAAAAATATCATCAAGCTGGCGTAAACGGTCTACGCTTAAGTCGATGATCGTTACGTCGGCTCCAAGGCCTACTGCCATTTTTGCAGCGTTCGTACCAGCCTGGCCGCCGCCAATGACCGTGACTTTCCCACGTTCAACACCCGGTACACCTGCTAAAAGCTTTCCTTTTCCTCCATAAGTTTTGGATAGGAATTGCGCACCGATTTGAGTAGCCATCCTTCCTGCAACCTCACTCATTGGAGATAGCAACGGAAGTGAGCGGTTTGGAAGCTGTACAGTTTCGTACGCAATGGCAACCACTTTGCTTTCTATAAGCGCCTTCGTCAATGCAGGTTCTGCAGCAAGATGCAAGTATGTGAAAAGGATCAATCCTTCGCGGAAGTAACCGAACTCTTCCTCAAGAGGCTCCTTCACTTTCATGACCATTTCCGCATCCCATGCTTCTTTGGCGCTATTTACGATTTTTGCACCAGCTTGTACATATTCTTCGTCAGTGAAGCTTGATCCAAGCCCCGCCCCTGTTTCGATATGTACTTCATGTCCTGCTTGGGTTAATGTATAAGCACCGGCAGGTGTCATGGCTACGCGATTCTCATTACTTTTAATTTCCTTTGGCACACCAATAATCATCATATTTCCTCCTAACTGTTCTTACTAGCCACAATTTGAATATATCACTTTCATTCTATAAACGAAAGCTTTCCCGAAAAACATTTTTATTTTTTTCGTGAACAAACGGGGATGCTTTGAAACATCCCCGCTCCATTTGCGCTTAATGGTCAATTTTTATTTTGATGAAAAACTTCTTTTAGGGTTGAAATAATGAAATCGACATCTTCATCTGTACAGGAAAGTGGTGGAGATAATGTTAAAATATTGTTATAGTCCGCTACCGTGTCTCCGTTTTTACCAATAATGAGTCCTTTATCTCTGCATTCGGACATGATTTTCGCAACCCGCTCATTTTTTGCTGGTTCCTTCGTTTCTTTATCCTCCACCATTTCTATCCCCATCAGAAACCCCATACCCCGAATGTCACCGACATAAGGGTGATCCTTCAATACAGCCAGCTCGTTTTTTAAGCGCTCTCCCAATTCTGAAGAACGGGCTACGAGATTTTCTCTTTCCATAATCTCCAAGTTTTTCAACGCCAATGCACAAGCCGCGGGATTTCCGCCAAATGTATTGACATGGCGGAAATGGCTGTTTTCTTCACTTTTCTTGAATATTTCGTAAATGTCCTTTCTGACCGCTGTGACTGAAAGAGGCAAATAGGCACTTGTCAGACCTTTTGCCATGGAAATCATATCGGGCTTTATATTGAAATGCATATGGCCAAACATTTTACCTGTTCTTCCAAAGCCGCAAATCACCTCGTCAATGATGAGAAGAACCCCATATTTCCCGCAAATTTCCTGGACTCTTTCCATATAAACCGGATGTGGGATAATGACTCCGCCGCCGGTGATGAGCGGTTCCATAATAATGCCGGCAATCGTTTCCTTTTGTTCCCAAATGATTTTCTTCTCAAATTCCCGGGCTTTTTGAATATTGAATTCTTCCACTGACATTCCTGCCGGCCTTCTATAACTGTCCGGCGGCGCCACATGCAAAAAGCCGGGCACGAGCGGTTCATACTTATACTTTCTCAAAGCCTGCCCTGTTGCAGACAGCGCTCCCATTGAACTTCCGTGATAGGCGCGATACCGGGAAATAAATTTGTAACGGGAAGGCTCCCCATTTTGTTGATGGTATTGTCTTGCAATCTTAAAAGCAACCTCGTTTGCGTCCGAACCGCTATTCGAGTAAAAAATCATATAATCGTCATCCAGGTATTCATTTAATTTTTCAGCAAGGTCAATTGCCGGCTGGTGACTTTGCGTCATCGGTGTATACGTCATTTTAATCATTTGGTCATAGGCCGCTTTGGCAAGCTCTTCTCTTCCGTATCCGACATTGACACACCACAACCCCGACATGCCGTCCAACACTTTGTTCCCCTTATGATCAATCATCCAAGCCCCTTTTGCTTCAGTAAAAATTGTCGGGGGACTGGTTTCCTTATAAGGAGAAATATGATGCCAAACATGTTTGCGATCTTTTTCAATCAATGAATCTGTTTGGGTTGTTGACATATGAAACCCCTTTCTTGTTCAAGGCCAGAAGCATCCCGCATAAATTGCGGGATGGCCGAACGATTATTTTCGTATTCTATTTTTCTACCGTCCGATAACAAACAAGATGCGAACACCAGGACTAGAAAAAAATGCAGCGCCTGATAGAAAGCGTGATGCGTGAGCTTTGGCTTCATTTCAGAGGAGTTCTCCCTTCCTCCATGTGGCAGCCTGATCCAAAGCTCTGACCTTGGTAAATTGGTCCACCTACACATTTTCATCCGGCAATTTCCCAGACTAGGCGCCGCATCCCATTTTCCCAGATCAATAGGCGTGTCTCTGTGTCACCATTTTCTTGCGCGTGTAAAATTCGATGCCATCACGGCCGTTGGCATGCAAGTCACCGTAGAAAGATTTTTTGTAGCCCGAGAATGGGAAAAATGCCATCGGGGCAGGCACGCCCAAGTTAATCCCAAGCATCCCCGAGTCGATTTCTTCTCTGAATTTGCGAATCGCTTTCGCGCTGTCCGTAAACAAGCAAGCTCCATTTGCGAATTCGGACTTGTTTGCAAACTCAATCGCTTCATCCAAATTCTTCACACGTACAACTGATAAGACCGGAGCAAAAATTTCTTCCTTCCAAATTTTCATGTCTTGTGTCACATTTTCAAAAATGGTTGGTCCTACGAAGTAGCCGCCTTTTGCTAAAGATTCATCTTTCCGGCCATCACGCACAAGCTTGGCCCCTTCTTCAATCCCGGATTTGATGTAGCCGAGTGTTTTCTCTTTATGGGAATCGCGGATGACCGGACCGAGGAACACGTCTTCTTGAAGCCCGTCTCCCATTTTGATACTGTCGGCTTTTTCCACAAGCTTTTGAACCAATTCATCTGCGATTTCTTCAACAGCTACTACGACGGAGCAGGCCATGCACCGTTCACCCGCTGATCCGAAGGCAGCATTAAAAATGTTTGTTGCGGCGGATTCTAAATCGGCATCCGGAAGGACGATCGTATGGTTTTTCGCTCCGGCAAGCGCCTGAACCCTCTTTCCGTGGGCGGTTCCCGTTTTATACACATATTCAGCAACCGGTTGTGAACCTACAAAAGAGACAGCCGGAACATCAGGATGGCTTAACATCCCGTTTACGACATCGTGGGCGCCGTGAACAATGTTGAATACCCCTTTTGGAATCCCTGCTTCCTGAAGCAATTCCGCCAAACGATTGGCAAGAAGCGGCGTTCTTTCTGACGGTTTTAGCACAAACGTGTTGCCGCACGCAATCGCGAGCGGGAACATCCAGCAAGGAACCATCATCGGAAAGTTGAACGGCGTAATACCGCCTATGACGCCCAAAGGATAGCGGTACATTCCCGATTCGATATTTGTAGCGATGTCAGGAAGCTGCATCCCCATCATCAAGGAAGGTGCTCCGGCCGCAAACTCGACACACTCTATCCCTCTTTGAACCTCACCATACGCCTCGTTGAAATTTTTTCCATTCTCAACCGTAATGAGCCGCGCCAACTCGTCCCACTCATCGACAAGCAGCTGGTGGTATTTGAATAAAACTCTGGCGCGCTGGGGAACAGGTGTTTGTTTCCAAGTTTTATAGGCTTCTTTAGCAGCCTTGACCGCCTCATCCAAATCCTCTTTTGTTGAGATCGGAACTTTGGCAAGCAGTTCCCCGGTGGCGGGGTTCGGTACATCTTCATACTTTTCAGTCTTAGATTTTACCCATTGTCCATTTATGAAATTTGCAAGCGTTTTCGTATTTTCTGCAACTGTACTCAATTTTTCTCCTCCTTATCTTTACCATATTAATGGTTGACTCAAATTTATATTCCCTTCATAATCAATTTTACAAATAAATCTTAGGCAATACATTATACAAAGTGTAAAATCATCGCGCGATTCATTTTACATATTGGAGGCCAACGATATGATGAACGAATTTACGTTAAAAGTGGGAGACATTCTTTCAAGGGAACATTTTCACCATGCAAAAGTTTTAGCTGGTTCAGAGGGACTGAATCGGATTATTCGCTGGGTCCATGTATTGGAAGTTGTCGATTTCGAGTCGCTCATTCACGGCGGCGAATTGATTCTGACAACAGGCGTCGGTCTTCAAACAGATTTTCTTACCCAGCTTACATTTGTACGGAAATTGATTCAATCAAATGCTGCCGGTATTTGTATTGAAAAAGGACCCTACTTTCAGGAAATTCACGAAGATATATTGCAACTGGCCAACAAACATCACTTTCCCATTATCTTGTTTGAAGAGACTGTAAAATTTGTAGACATTACGCAAGACCTTCACAGTTTAATCATCAACAGACATCATGACCTTTTAAAATACCTCGATACGTCTTCCCGAAAGTTTATTGAGCTGTCAATGTCATCCAATGGAATCCAGAAAATTTTGCAAGAGCTCTATCAATATTTCCATCACACGGTTATGTTTTTACCGGCTGAAGGCAGGAACTTTTATTTTCCCGCAGACCAAAAGGAACTTCTTGACATAGCAGTACAATATGTCGAAATGGAGAGAAATGACATTCGGCAACAACAGATCATCAACATTGAACATGAGCGCTTCGTCGTCATGCCGGTCAAAGGCCTTGGACACACATGGGGATGCCTTTTCCTCCATACCGCAAGTTCCGCACCGGAAGAATTTCATTATCTCATTCTTGACCGGGCTGCCCTTTCAATTGCGCAAATCATGTTAAGAAATCGAACGATTGAGGAAAGAAAGCAGCATTCAGAAGATAAGTTCGTACGAAATATTTTACAAGGACGCGAGTTTGATATAAACGAAATGCACACCCATCTGCCCTTCATCCATATGGACATGTGCTACCGGGTATTTGTCCTTCAATTTCAGCCACACGATCAAGAAATCAGCGAAGAAGAATGGGAAGACATTAACTTGCAAAGGGCAATGCTTATACGCACCCTTTTTAAAAGACATGGATTTCTCCCCTCTGTATCAGCTACAAGAGATGAAATTGCCGTGATTGCAGCGATTACAGTTGAAGAAAAAGAAAAGGCAGTGGAACATTTAAAAAGAATTATCCACTATATCGACGAAAATAATGAGAAAAAAGGTTTGTTCGGAAAAACATTCACCATCGGAATTGGCCGGGAATATACCCGTATTAAGCAATTAACAAAAAGCTACAAAGAAGCAAAAGAAGTGATCGGCATTCAGGCAAACATCCATTTATATGATGAAATGGGCGTTTACAGGCTATTTCTTCCTTTAAAAAATACCGGCGAACTGGAAGCATATGTATTGGATTATCTAGGTCCCATACTGGAATACGACCGAACAACAGAAAGCGGACTTTTCCAAACCTTAAAAGTATATCTGGAGTGTGGCGGGGCAAAAAAGG
Source organism: Siminovitchia sp. FSL W7-1587 (assembly GCF_037963795.1). Classification (NCBI taxonomy): domain Bacteria; kingdom Bacillati; phylum Bacillota; class Bacilli; order Caryophanales; family Bacillaceae; genus Siminovitchia; species Siminovitchia sp. FSL W7-1587. The sequence goes on along the minus strand of NZ_CP150169.1, from coordinate 3,644,273 downwards.
AAGCTGCCGAAAAACTGTTTATCGTCAGACAAACCCTCTATCATCGGCTTGCAAAAATCGAGCAGTTGTTGGGCGCAGACTTCGTGAATCCGGATAAAAGAATTGCAATCGAAACAGCTCTGAAAGCGTACGACTTGATAAAAGCTGTCAATTAATGTGGGCTGGGACTGCCTTCTCTTTGACAGTCGCCTTATAATGAAGTTTCACTTTATCCGGCATGTAAGGTGGTGTGAGAGGGGCGAAAAGTTATTTAGCTTTTCCCTCTACTCGATTATGCTTAGAACTCCTTGCGTTTGTAAATTTGAAGCGTCACAAAGTATGAAATGATGAAAAGAAACAAGTTAATCAATAAAAAGCTTGAAGAAAAAAGTAGATCGTGGTTTGTGTTTGGACTAAGTGGCGCACCAAAATTTTCTAAAATCCCTTTATATATCCATTCACTCAAGAAAAATAATCCTATAGCTGCAAGTACACCCATCATCAGAATCATATCAGATTTCTCTGTACCGTAATGATAGGTTAAAGGATAAGTAACAAAACCTATAATCAGTGCTAATCCAACCCCATTCATTATTGAATAAACGGCTGTTGTTGTTTGATTTTGTCCCATTATTAGATCTGTTAAAACAAATAATACAAAAGTCAAAATAATCCCTGAAAGCATGATTAGTGAATAGAAAATATAATGACTTTGTACAACTTGACTTCTTTTGATTGGTAATGCTAACACAAATTTATTCCAACCAGATGAGGATTCGTGTTTTAAAGCTTCAAAAGCTGGAGTGATCATAAATAAGATAGGCAACCATGTGGCGAAAGACAACATCATCTCATTATTACTTATTATGAGAAGGCAGACTATAACAACACTTATAAACACGTAATTTCTAAGACTCTTTTCAACTGTAAAATATTGATTCAAAAATAGTCCTCTCATTTTTATAATCATTCCTTTCGCTTCGCTCAAGGCACAACACCGCATGAAAATGAAGATTATGCCTTTTATCTTTCGTTTTTAAAGTAGTAACCTATTTTTGAAGGAGCCTATATACACTACAAATCACGGGGAGGTGAATAAGTGCATGGTTTCACTACATGACCTCGCATTTTTATATGTGTAGCTTGGCTTTTCAAGAACAACTAACTGTGACATAGAGCACGTAAACTTATCTTTGCATAAGCGTCTCGTTTATAAAAAGCCTTGCAGTCCATCTATAGTTCTTCTTCAATCAAATGGATAGGAGGTAGCTAGCATGCTAAAAATCGTTTATCCGAATTGCTGCGGAATTGACGTTCACAAGACCTTTGTTGTTGCTGTCATCGCAATTACGGATGATCAAGGGTTTACTCAATATTGCGATTGCCCACCGTTTGCTAGTGGCAATTTATCATGTCCTTTTCAATAAAGAGCCTTATAATGCGGATTTATATCATGTGACTAGCTATATTTCTCCAGATAAGGAGCTTTTTATTGAAGAGGCCATACAATTTGCAAAAAGTCACGGTTTTAAGATAGCGTATTTTTTTGCAATTTTTTTTATTTCGTATTGTCTTTTTTAAGAACTCTAAGGCTAACTCCTACAACTAATGAATTTCAAACTTTCTCACCTCGCATTAAAAGTAGAGTGATTTCATCTATAGAGAAAGATTCTTTCTTTATTAGATGTCTTACTTTTTCACGATCAGAAACCAGAACATCTGTATCATCTCCGTTTTGTTTATAAGCTACTACCAAGTCCTGATTAATTTCTTTAAATTCATGCTCGTTGCACGTAAGAATTGCATAGTTTTTTAAAAGTTCATCTTTTTGAATCTTTAATAGTATTTTTCCGCCCTTTATAAAAATGAGATTATTTGCGATTTTTTCGATATCACTTGTTATGTGAGAGGAAAGGAGAATCCCTCGATCTTGATCTTGAACAAAATCCTGTAATACATCTAGCAATTCATCTCTTCCCGTTGGATCTAGTCCTGCCGTAGCCTCATCCAAGATTAATAACTTTGCGTTGTGAGACAAAGCAATCGCAACTGATAGCTTCATTGACATCCCTCTTGAAAAGTCCTTAACCTTCTTTTTTAGAGGTAAAGAGAACATTTTTACGTAATAATCAAATTGATCATCATTCCAGTTTTTATAAATACCTCTAAAAACTTTTTTTAAGTTTAGGATGGTTAAGTCTCCAGGTAACTTCATGTCATCAAATACAACACCGATATCATTCTTTAGGTCTGGATCTTTTGGGTCTATTTCTTCACCGAAAATATGAATAGTCCCACTGTCTTTATATAAAGTTCCTAGTATTGAACTCATTGTTGTTGATTTACCAGCTCCGTTTTCTCCAATAAATCCGACGATATCACCATAATTAATTGAAAAAGAAACATCATCTAAAGCAAAATCAGAATCGGCATAGCTTTTCCTTAAATTACTTACTTCTAAGATAACGGCCAATATAAATCCTCCTCATGATTACTTGATTTAAGAGATACCGTCTATTTAGCTTCTCGCTGTATAAAACATTATATCTTCCAATGATGCTGGCTGTCCATTAACTTTCTTACCATCCCTGGTTGATCAACAAGACCTTCAAAACCCGTTAATGTTTCTCGAGTTTGGATAAAGTATTTACGCAGGTCTTTATTTAATAAATCTGTGGCACCTTTAACAATAGTAACGCTCTTTAAGCACCTCCTTACTATCATCAAAGATAATTTTGCCGTTTTGAATATACACGAGATAATCAGCAATTTGTTCTAAATTGATCCAGAATCCTGATATATTATATTCATACTCAACGAGAAGATCTGATCTTGTTAAAGTATCCATAGATGAACAACTTTAATAAATCTTTTCTCTCATAAGGTTGTTGTCCAGGATTGTGTTTTTTATATTCTTTAATTCCCATATCGACCAAGCAGAGTGATTCTACGAAAGCATCAATTGCTCGAACAGGGTTTTCCTTATCAATCATTTCATCTAAACACAGTAATTGAAAACTTATTTGATCTCTTGAAAAACCGTGAACATTGCCCATTCTAAAGAATCTCCTCTGCTTATAAGTTACCTATATTATACCTTTTTTTGGTTTTATTTGTTAGACAGTCTGATGTAAGGTGCCGTAAGCCTCCCACATCAAAATCTTGAGTGAATACAAAAGGTCTAAGTGTGAGAAACGGCACCTAAATGCCCGATTGGTTCAACTAACATTCAGTAGGAGATGCAAGAAAACGCCTACTGAATGAAGGTTCACTTTATTGTTCGTTTTTTCATCAGCTGATTTAGTTGTGTGCCAGCCCCTAAAACATGATCTTGGTCTGTGCTGCCAATGTTAGTATATTGCATTCTTTTGATACAAAATGTCACCGTCAAGCATCGTCATTTCCACGGAAATGTGTTTCATGTCTTCCTTATTTGTTTGCAGAAGGCTGCGATCCAATACAACAAGATCAGCCAGTTTTCCCTCTTCAATACTACCTTTGAGATGTTCCTCAAAGCTTGCATATGCTCCATTATACGTATATGCCCTGACAGCGTTCATCACATCGACAGCCTGGCCCGGACCAGCCGCCTGTCCTGATTGGGTCATCCGATTTACCGCAGCATGTATTCCAAGAAACGGATTACAATCGGCGACCGGCGCATCAGACGCAAAGGCTGCCGGAATAGATTTATCCACATAATCTTTTGCCGGATACATGACATGTACTCGCTCTCCATAATGATGCATATACGATTCTCCATTCATATATATAAAAACGGGGTTGGGGATCGGAATAATGTTCAGCTGTTTCATCCGTTCTTGCAGGTCGGTTGCAGCAATCCCCGCATGCTCAATCCGATGGCGGTGGTCAGCGCGCGGGCACCGCTCAAGGGCCTGCTCAATACAATCAATCACCATTTCAATCGCCTTGTCTCCTTGGGCGTGGGCCGTAATTTGAAACCCTTTTTCATGGGCTTCCCCCAATATCCGGTTCAGTTTCTCCTGTTCAATATATTGAATCCCGTAATCATTTGGATCACTCGTGTAAGGTTTGCGGGTAGCAATGGTCGGACCGGTGCTGCTTCCATCAGTAAACAATTTAGCAGGACCGATTTTAAATTTCTCATCCCCGAGTCCCGTCACAACCCCTGCGCGGAGCATCGTTTGAATAAATTCTTCAGAATTGGTCAAGGAACCGACCATGGCATACACTCTTACTTTAATATCGCCGGATCTGACTCCTTTTTGCATCATCCTTATAATGTCCGGGCCACATCCATATCCTCCGGCATCATGTACACTTGTGATTCCGGCTTTGACGAACGTATCCGAAGCCAGCTTATGTGCGCTTTCCAACTCGTGATCGGTAAAAGATGCTGTATGGAAAAGTTCCATATGAGCATTTTCAATCAATTTTCCGGTTAATCGTCCATCTGAATCCCGTTCCCTGATCCCGCCTTCGGGATCGGGCGTTGCTTCATTGATTCCGGCCAACTCCAACGCTTTGCTATTGACGATGGAGAAATGATTGCAAAATCGGGTAATCACGATGGGATGATCAAGCGAAATGGCATCCAATTCTCCCCTTGTCGGAAATCGTTTCTCGGTGATGTTCTGTTCATTGAATCCCCAAACTCTCACCCATTCCCCTCTTGTTGTTTCGTTCGCCTTTTTCTTTATATCTGTAAAGATATCATGCAAAGATTGAACATGGGGAGCCGTACAATTTACCCCCAATAAGTTTAAACCGTAAACCGTTAAATGCAGATGAGCGTCTATGAATCCGGGCAGAAGCGATTTTCCTTCCAAATCAATGACAGTTGTATGATGGCCTATAAAAGACGTTATCTCGTCGTTCGTACCAACGGCCACAATTTTGTTTCCTTTTACAGCAACTGCCTCACTTACATCATTGTCGGCATTGACAGTCACCACCTCGCCATTCTTAAAAACGATATCCGCCTTCATTTCATCCATTCTTTGTAACATCTTTTTAAGCAGCATTGATATAATCATCCACTTCCTTATGATTTTGAGGCTTTGTCATATAGCTGATAACGATTGTGATCACAATATTCGCCATTAGTCCCAATATACCTGCATGAATCTCAAAAGGCGTTGAAGTTGCCACAAGCTGGAAGTAAAAATTGAAGACCGTCCCTACTATTAACCCGGCGATTACCCCGGGTACAGTAGCCCTTTTCCAATAAAGCGCGCTATATATCGCGGGAGCAAACTGGACAATCGCCCCATAGGCGCCAATCAGAAGGGCGACTAACCCCTGTCCGCCAAAAATGGTAATGAGATAAGCAAGAGCACCAATTACAAATACGCCAATCCGCATGATCAGTAAAACGGTTCTATCGGATAGATTGGTCCATATGTTGCGAACAATGCCATCCGTTGTTTCCAGTGACGCACTATGGGTAATGGCATCAGCCGAAGACATCGCTGCCGCAAGCGCTCCCGCTCCAACGAGGCCATATATCCACCCAGGAAGATTCATAACAGTCGTGATCAAAAACGGAAATATTTGATCGGCACTTTCAAGATTCTGCTGATCCACGACCCCTTTTGCCGCAAAGCCGACGAGTATAAGTGGCACCAAAAATAATGCAAATAGTGGATAAACCAACACAGTCTTTTTAATCGTGTTCGGGGTGGAAGCATAAGATTTCGAAAATAAATGCGGCCACATCAGAAACCCGATCACTGATACGAGAATGGTCGTTGTGAAGGGAATGGCCCCCATATGGGATCCTTCTTTTCCAATCTGCAAAAAGGCTGGTTGCTCCTGAATAATGCCGTTAAACATTTCGCCTACGCTTCCATGAAGTTGAAAGACGATTGCCAAGCCAACAACCCAGGAAATGACAATCATGAGAAAGCCTTGAAAGACGTCCGACCATGCCGCCGCCCGCAATCCACCTGTTGCTACATAAATAACCACGATGCCATATGATACAAGAGCCCCCAGCCAAAAAGGCATCCTTCCTTCTGTCATCATGTTGAAAATATGGGCCATTCCCGTTAACTGTGTCGCCAAATATTGAATGCAGGCCAGAAATGTAATCAGTCCGACAATCACCGCCAGCGCCTTGCTTTGAAATCGTATTTTTAAAAATTCCGAAACGGTATAAATTGTATATTTCTGGCCGATTTTTCGAACCTTTGGACCGACAATATACCATGGTAAAATGGCAAAGGCTGAATAAATAACGATATAATATGCTGGTGCTCCCCTCTCATATGCCCACCCGGGCAAACCTAAAAAAGCAAATGCGCTAAAAATGGCCCCACCCATCAAAAACCACATGACAATCAGGCCAAGTTTGCCGCCAGCGACCGCAAACTCATCCAAAGATCCATGATCTCTTCCCTTCCCCGCAAGAATCCCGATAATAAGAGCTGTCACAAGATAGCCGGTCATAATAAATAACGCAATTTGCCAATGGGGCATTACATTTCCTCCTCTTCGTCTTTATTTGGATCGACATCATATAAAAAAGCAACCGCGATAAAAGTGACGGCAACCCATAACAAAACCCAAAAGAAGGAAAATGGCATCCCTAAAATGATTGGTGTTGCCTTGTTCCCGATTTCATACAATGGAAAGATCAAAAATAGGAACGGGATAACGCAAGCAATGGAAAAAATGAGGTTGAACTTTTTTGTACTCATGTATTTTCGCCTGCCTTTTTTTCCGCTATTTGCAGCATTGTCTTAAACAATAACTCGGCCCCAAGGGAAATATCTTCGGGGAAAGAGTATTCTTTCGGATTGTGACTGACCCCGTCTTTGGAACGGACAAAGATCATTCCATAGTCACACACTGTAGACATGGCAAGGGCATCGTGGAACGGCCCGCTCATGAGCTCTGGCGGGTTTAACCCCATGTCCTCGCTTTCTTCCCGCATGATCTGTTTGATCCAATCAGCACAATACCGCAGCTCACTTCGGGTATCTTCGCTAATGTCATATGTTAACTGATGTTTTTTCGCCGATTCCTTGATGACTTCTACTAATCTTGTTTCTATGGCATTTCTCCGCTCTTCATCAATGTCCCGCAAGTCGATCGTAAAGGACACTTTTTCAGGAATAATATTTCGGGAATCCGGGAAAACGCGCAAGCTGCCAACTGTACCGACCGTCGAAGCCTCAGGATCTTCACTTGCCAAATCGTTCAAAGCTGTAATAATTTTGGCAGCCCCGGCAAGAGCATCCTGGCGTATTCCCATCGAGACGGAGCCGGAATCGCCTGCAAATCCGTTCAATTCCACCGTCAACCAAAGCGGACCGGAAATGCCCGATACGATTCCGATCGGCTCTCCTTTCGATTCAAGCACGGGCCCCTGTTCAATGTGAAATTCAAGGAAAGCATGGATTTGATCATGCCGATATTCACATTCAGGAAATTTTCCAGGATCGCATCCGAATTCGATTAGCGCATCTCTTCTCGTCATTCCTTCCTTATCCTGCCTGTCAAGCTCTCCATCTTCCAAAAGGCCAAGAATACCACTCGACCCAAACAATCCTTTATGAAAACGGTTTCCCTCTTCATCGGAAAAAGCGCCCACTTCCATTGACATGACCGGAACAACATTATTTTCGATCATGGTTTGAAGCGCTTCAAGGGCGCCTAAAACACCCACGGTCCCATCAAACCTGCCGGCATATGGCTGTGTATCAATATGGGAACCGACCATCAAAACGGGCAAATCAGAATGTGCGCCACCAAGACGTCCAATCAGAATTCCAAAATGGTCGATTCTCGTTTTGAGTCCGATTTCTTCCATCCACCTCTTCACAAGTAGCACTGCTTCCTTATCTTCCGGAGAATGTGCCAGCCTTCGTACTCCCGTTTTCCCTATTTGTCCGATTTTTGCAAGTTCCATTATACGACTGTATAATCGTTCGCCATTAATGGTAAAAAACGACATCCCGTCCCCTCCTTAAAGCTATTTTTGATATGTTATAAACAATTCACTATACTTTCAAATTATCTCAATTTATCAAATATTATGTGAGGTTTTTACTTCTTATCGTTTGAAATTTTGAATGATCAGTAATCATCATCCGTATACATGTATAAAACCAAAATGAAATCGCTCGCAAAATTCACCCAAGGAGGAGAATGGATGTTTCATTTACCGCCTGAAACTTTTTGGTTGCTGCTGCCATGGCCGCTTATTTGGTTGAGCTTGGCTTTCTTTATGTATAACAAATTAAAAAAAGAAGATGAAGCAGAAGACAAGAGTGAATAATGATGAGTCGGGGGCGAAAAAATGAAACCGGATTTGATCGTTTTTATGATCTATTTGTTAGGATTACTGGGAGTTGGTTTGTATTTTTCCCGTAGAGCCACGCAATCAGTGGATGAATATCTTTTGGGCGGTAGAAAATTGGGACCTGCTGTAACAGCTTTAACAATGCAAAGCACTGCTATGAGCGGATATATGTTTATGGGCGGCCCCGCGCTGGCTTTTCAACAAGGCTGGTACGCCTTATGGTATGCGATAGGGGATGCCGGCGGTTCGATTATCAATCTCTCTGTTTTGGGAAAGCGCATGAGACGCATGTCCGAAATACTCGGTGCCCTTTCACCTGTAGAATATTTGGAGAAAAGGTACGAAAGCCCGGCGGTAAGAATAGTGGCGTCCATTATTTCCATCGTTTTTTTATTCGCATACGTATTTGCCCAATTTATCGCCTCAGGAAAAGCGTTGTCAACTTTAACGGGACTTTCCTATGAAATTGCTCTTATTCTTGGGGTAAGTGTTATTATTATTTATACTGTGACCGGCGGATATCTCGCTGTTGTCTGGACTGATTTTATCCAAGGAATTATTATGGTGCTTGGCGTTGTAGCGATATTTGTTGTGGCTCTCGCACATATTGGAGGGTTATCGGCCTTAAACGAAAAGTTGGCTGCCATAGATCCCACTTATCTCAGCATATGGGGGAAAGACTTGGCGTATTATGGACAATGGGGAGTTGTCTTGGGAGCCATACTCATCTATTCGATCGGATATATGGGATTGCCTCATGTCGTTGTGCGCCATATGTCGATGGAAAGTACAAAGACGGTGAAAGGCGCGATCATGTGGTCGGCTCTATGGAATCAAATGTTTATTTTTACCCCTTATATACTTGGGTTAATTGGAATCGTCATGCTGCCAAACCTTTCAGACCCTGAAATGGTGATCCCCACACTTGCGTATACGTACTTCCCAGGGATCTTTGCCGCTATTTTGCTTTCAGCTGTAATGGCTGCCATTATGTCCACTTCCGACTCTATCTTAATGCAAGCCGGGACGATCCTTTCCCGGGATATATATCAACGGTTTATTCATCGGGAGGCAAGCCAGCCGAGAATGATCCTTGTTTCGAGAATATGTATTTTATTAGCCGGAATAATCGGGGTGGTTGTTGCTATATATGAACCTCCCTCCGTCTTTACACTCGTTATATTTGCCTTTGGTGCTCTTGGAAACAGCTTCCTTGTTCCATACGTAGCTTCCGTATATTCTAAAAAAGCAAACCATATAGGTGCTTTATGTGCCATGATCGGCGGGGGAACAACTAACATCATTTGGACTTCCATGGGGTTAGAAGGAGCAACGGCTATTCACCCGTTTTTGGCTGGATTGGTCATCTCTATTTTAGGCATGGTGATCGGCAGTCAGTTTGGGAGAAAACCTTCGCAGCCCATGCAAGATGCTTTTGAAAAAGCGAAAGGAAATAGACAAATACCGCTTAATATTGAGAAAAACATTGCCCGTGATCTAAGCCCGGAAACAAAAAATGTTTCCGATTTTCTCGCAGAAAGAAATCTGATGAAGGAATAAGACGATGGAAAAAGAAATATACACACAAGAGATAGAGATTTCGAAAGAAGATACAATCCGGTCTTTTAAGAACTTGCAGCCTTCTCTCCATTTTTCTGTTGATGAGTTATTATATTACCCATACTTATTTTTTGAACACTCATTTGCCAGAAAAAATCCATTATCACCTTTGAAAGGAATAATCGGCAGTATAGTTGATGGCATATCAGGCGTTGCCGCACTGGCTGATAAAGCCCCAACATTTCAGATCAAGACCGTTTCTGCTGAACGCCTTCTTCCCAGCACCATTCAGAAACATCGAGCGGTCCAAATCGCCGAAGACTATATATTTCGTACCCTGTCCACTAAAATAAAGGTGCTGCTAACTCCAAAAGTCACATTGCAAAAGCAATTATTATTTTACCGCCCCTATTGGATTGTGGATGCGAAGCAGATCGGAAAAGACGATTTTAGATTAATGGTTGACGGGGTTAGCGGAAAGTATCATCCTTTATAAAGTGACTCTCTCATCCTAGATGCTTTTGTTTTTTTAATTTAAAAAGAATAAATGATCTTGCAGGCTTATAAAGCCGTTCCATGATCAAAAAAGAAGGAGGAGTGATGAATGGAGACAGATTCTCCAAACAAGCCCGATCCCCGCTTCAAAATTGCCCACCGTGAAGCGCTAATCGGAGTTGCGCTAGCCATTTTTAATTTTATTTGGTGGTACGGTTTTGCATATGGATTGGGCAGTAAGCCATTAAAAGAATACAAGTATGTTTTCGGCCTGCCTGCATGGTTTTTTTACAGTTGTGTACTGGGCTTTATTGTCATGGCCGTATTGGTGACCCTTGTAGTGAAATTTTGGTTTGTTGATGTGAGCCTGGATGTCGAGGAGGATGATCAAAAGTGAACTGGGCCATTATTGTTTCTCTCGCCTGCTTTGTGATCATCATATTTGCCATTGGAATATGGTCCAGCCGCTCTATCAGATCTTCAAACAATTTTTTGCAGGAGTATTTTCTTGGAGGCCGGGAATTAGGCGGCTTTGTCTTAGCCATGACGATGATTGCTACATATGGAAGCGCGAGCAGTTTTATCGGTGGTCCCGGTGTGGCCTATACCCAAGGGCTTGGTTGGGTGTTGCTGGCGATGACCCAAGTAGTTACTGGATATTTTGTCCTCATGATTTTGGGCAAAAAGTTTGCCATCATGGCCCGAAAATATAAAGCCATCACGATGGTGGATTATATGAAGGAAAGATATAAAAGTCCGTGGGTTGTTATCATTTCTGCTCTCAGCATTATCATCTTTTTGTTTTCCGCGATGGCTGCCCAATGGGTGGGCGGCGCAAGACTCATAGAGTCGATTACCGGAATGGGCTACTTCACCTCATTGGCCATTTTTGCCGCTTCGGTCATTATTTACGTTATCATCGGAGGTTTCCGGGCAGTGGCTTTAACCGACGCGGTTCAGGGCGTCATCATGTTGTTTGGGACGCTCATCCTTTTAATCGCAACCATTGCTGCCGGCGGCGGAATTTCCAATATTATAGCTGATTTAACGAGGGAAAATCCAAACTTGGTGACCCCATTTGGCGCTGAAGCTTCCCTTACACCCGCCTATGTATCGTCTTTTTGGATCTTGGTTGGCGTGGGAGTCGTTGCGCTCCCGCAAATAAGTGTCCGGGCAATGGCCTATAAAAGTACGCAATCCATGCATAGGGCCATCATCGTCGGAACGATCGTCGTTGGATTTATTATGCTGAATATGCATCTGATCGGTGTGTTTGCCAGACCCATTCTTCCCGGAATCGAGGTCGGGGACAAAGTGATGCCGCTGTTGGCAATGGAAGTGTTGCCTCCCTGGCTCGTCGGAATTGTACTGGCAGCCCCGCTGGCCGCAATCATGTCGACCGTTGACTCGCTCTTGATTCTTGTCAGCTCAACGATCGTAAAGGATATTTATTTAAACTATATAGAGCCGAAGGCAACGAAGGCCAAGGTAAAACAATTAAGCTTTGGTGTTACGGCGATTCTCGGGATCATTGTATTTTTAATGGCTTTGGATCCCCCCAACCTGTTAATTTGGTTGAACTTATTCGCATTTGGCGGATTGGAAGCAGCTTTCATTTGGCCGCTCATTCTTGGCTTATATTGGACGAAAGCGAATAAATATGGCGCTTTGACTTCCATGGTGATTGGCATTAGCTCTTATATTTTATTTGATACTTTTTATCCCCAACCCCTTGGAATGCACTCAGTGACCTTGCCTGTAGTCATGTCTTTGATTGGATTTGTCATTGTCAGTCTCCTGACAAACAAATATACCTCAAGTCAAACCGATGAACATTTACAAAGGGGTGTGGGCAAATGAAAAAAGCAGAAACGACCAACCGCATATTGAAAAGTGAAACGGAGGAAGTCATCTTATTAACACAAGCACTTGTGCGCATTCCAAGTGTTTATCGTCCCGGAGAAAAAGACGGGAATGAGGAAAGGGTTGCCCGCTTCGTTTACAATTATTTAAAAAAGAACGGAGTGGAAGTCCACATAGAAGAGGTAGAGCCGGGGAGACCAAATGTCATAGGAATCATTGATTCTGGAAAGCCTGGCAAAACGTTATTGTTCGAAGGTCATACCGATGTTGTAACGGAAGGTAAGAACAGTTCATGGACATACGACCCTTTTGGAGCGGAGATTGTCAATGGAAAAATGTATGGCAGAGGCACAAATGACACGAAAGGAAATCTGGCCTGCATGATGATCGCCGGACTTTCCCTACATGAAGAAAAAGAAAATTGGAGCGGCAAAATCATATTGTGCATTCCTTGTGATGAAGAAGGCATGATGATTGGCATTAAAGACTTTATTAAGAGAGGTTGGGCCAAAGACGTTGATGGGGCCATCATTTGTGAGCCTTTGGATAAGGAAGTATGCATCACCCAAAAAGGCGCCATGAGAGTGATTATTCGAACATATGGAAAAATGGCCCACGGGGCCATGCCTTTAAGCGGTATTAATCCAAATATCCGGATGGCACGGATCATCTGTGAGCTGCATGCGCTTGAGGAAAAAGAGAAACAGCATCTCGGAAAACATCCCATGTTGGGATATCCGAGCATCACCCCTACCATCTTGCAAGCTCCTGTTGCCGGGGAGGCACAAATCAATGTAATGCCCGATGAATGCATGACGACCTTAGATATCCGAACAATTCCTGGCCAAAACCATAAGGAACTGGAACATAAGATCCAAGCCATTTTTGACCATTTGGCAAAAGATGATCCAGATTTTAAAGCAACCTATGAAGTCATCGAAGATCGTCCTTGGACCGAAACACCCATCGATGATCCGCTTGTCAAAAGTGTATCCCAAGCTGTGACAGAAGTGCTAAAAAAACCCGCCACGTACAATGGAGTTCCGGGAGCAACGGATGGAACATTCTTACACTTGGAAGGCATCCCCATTGTGACCATTGGAGCGGGCGACCGCGAAATTCCCCATCAAATAGATGAATATGTCGAAGTGGAAGACCTTGTGATCATGACGGAAATTTATCGCAGGGCAGCTTTACTCTTTTTACAAGAAAGCTAGGATGGAATACGGCGAAAACAACGGGACTGGGGCAGAAGCAAATACAATAGCAAAAGGGCCGTGAAAAAACCCTGTAAAAATGAAATAAACCGCATGGAATCACGTTTAAAAGGGTGGTTCCCCCTAAAACCTTGATTTCACGCGGTTTTATTCTGACGATTTTTACGAATATGAATCAGCTTTCAACTTATGTCCCAGCCCCTATATGTGTTAAAAAATCCCGATCATCGCTATGTCAAAATAGTGATGAGACGCTTTTGTTCATTTGAATGTTGAATAAAACTTATAGTAATTGATTGCATCCAATCTCGGCCATTCCCAAAAGATATCACCACTCGAAACGATATACCGGTCAACAAATAATTCAAGATTCATGTTTAATGGTGCGGGGTCTAAATATTCAATATAAAGATAGTTTGGCGTATTTTTGTTATTTTTCACCATAAGATACTCTTCACTTACCATGCCAATCGGATAAAACATGTGATCCATAGAAAGATTTTGATGAGCTTGGATGACTTCATCTAACGAAAACAATATTAAGCCTCCGCCAATGTTCATATCACCAAGATACGCTTGAAGCAATTGTGCCCCGTTATGCTGTAATAAGAACGCTTCATAATCCTTTGGTATATCCCAGTCATTATTTTCCTGAACCTGCTTTAAAGCTTCTGGATCTGCTGGAGGATTAAAACTACAACCTACGGTTATGACTTTACCTTGGGAAAAAATAAGTTCTAATCTGTTGTTATTTTTTTTTTAGTTGTTGTTTCAAATTATCTAAGGTTTTTTTTATTAACATTTATAGACCCCCTCCTTGAACTTTAGTAAGCTCTCTACCAAGGAGTTCCTACCTGTTGATGTATATCTCTAGGTAACGGAAATAAATTATCAAAACTATGATCCCCTCCATATTGTATTGGAACTACATGGTGAATATCATATTTACTCCAATCCCATTTAGTATCTTTGTAAGTATCAATAAATCTTTTAATATATTGCCCTCTTTCTTCATATGTTAATGGGGCCACTCTCTTTTCTTTAGGCACTTCACGGTAATCTGCCCTATCAGGTCTAGGCATAGTCATTCCGTTAAAAGCAGTATGTCTAATTTCTGGATATGGTTGTGCTTTTTTATTAAGTAAGCGTTTATGGATAACCTGTTGTACTAAAGTATCTTCAACATATTATTGAAAAAACCTGCACAAATTTTAAAATATTATGTTTTTTATAAAAGATCGACAATACCTATATGAGCGCGTGGATTGAAATCTCCATGCAGCAGAGTTGTAAAAGGATTTCTTTTGGTCGCACTCTAAATAATTAAAGGTTCTATGTCAATTTTTTAACTTATGGGCATTATCAACGAATGAAACATTTACCTCCATTACCAAATATATCACGAATATCCACAAACAGAGTGACCTCTTCGTAAATCACATTGTTCCATAGGGTTCGACGGATATTATTCCAATAGTTGAGACTGCAGATGAACTTACCTGCTTGGGCAGTTGCCGAAGCTCATCAATAAATTTCCCCGCTGCCACGAGTGCATTGAATCGGTCCATTGGAGGGCGCGTCGGCATGCCCGGATTTTCCATAAAAAGTAATTTTATACCATGATGATCCAGGGAAACGGCATCCAAGACAATAAATCAGGCGGAAGAAAACAATTTATTTTCTTCCGCCTGTATGTTTATAATATTTTGCTCAAAAATGCTTTTGTTCGCTCGTGCTGTGGATTGCTGAACAATTCAGAGGGGTCATTTTCTTCGACAATATAGCCGTTATCCATAAAAATGACACGATCTCCGACTTCACGCGCGAAGCCCATTTCATGTGTGACAACAATCATGGTCATGCCGTCTTTTGCAAGCCGCTTCATGACTTCCAGGACTTCGCCGACCATTTCGGGGTCCAGAGCCGATGTTGGTTCGTCAAACAACATTATTTTTGGCTCCATGGCCAAAGCCCGGGCAATGGCGACTCGCTGTTTTTGTCCGCCAGAGAGTGAGTCAGGGTAGGCGGAAGCTTTATCGGACAGGCCTACTTTGGCCAGCAGATCGACTGCTTTTTGTTCGGCTTCCTGTTTTGCCAGTCCTTTTACATGAATGGGGGCCATTGTAATGTTTTCTAAAATGGTCTTGTGGGGAAACAAATTAAAGTGTTGGAAGACCATACCGACATTTTTGCGGACTTCATTAATGGCCGTTTTTTTATTTGTCAAGTCTTTTCCGTCAACTATCACTTGTCCTCCCGTTACAGATTCAAGCAGATTTAAACAACGAATAAATGTAGATTTCCCTGAACCAGACGGCCCGATGACAACGACCACTTCTTGAGGCTTTACTTCAAGAGAAATATCCTTGAGGACTTCATTGTCCCCAAAAGATTTTTTTAAGTTTTTTACAGAGATCATTCGGTCCTCATTCTCCTTTCAATATAGTTCATGAGCTGTGTTAAAGAAAGTGTGAGGATGAGGTAAATGATGGCGACTGTAATATATGGTTCCCATACGGTCATATGGGCACCTTGAGCCGCTCGTCCCCAATACATCAATTCAGGCGCAGCAATAATGGCCGCCAATGATGTTTCTTTTAATAACACAATAAATTCATTTCCAAGAGGAGGGATCATCCGCTTGATGGCCTGCGGTAAAATGACGAGCTTCATCGCTTGGTTATGACTCATGCCAAGAGAACGCGCCGCTTCCATTTGCCCCTTGTCAATCGACTGGATTCCAGCGCGAAAGATTTCCGCAATATACGCTGAAGAGTTCAGAGAAAGGGCAATAATAGCTGATACGATTGGGTTGGCTGGTGTCATAAAGAGTGGTACAACCCCGAAATGTATCAGAAATATTTGCACTAAGAAAGGAGTTCCCCGGAAAAAGTTAATATACCAAACGAAAGGAAAGCGAACGACAGCAGAGTTGGCCATTTTTCCCAATCCAATCATCAAGCCTAAAATGAGTCCGATCAAAGTCCCTGCTAATGTCAGACCCAAGGTTAATAAAGTACCCTTTAAAAAGAATGGAATATATTCAGTAATAATGTCAAAGCGAATATTCATGGTTTTCACCTTTCTTTGTTACGATTCGAATCGGCCGTTACATACTTAACTGAAAAAACGGCCATCCATCAGTTAATGGACAGCCGCATGTAATCATTCTTTCGCCGCTTTACGTAGAGCTTCTATATCCGGCTCTGCACCATCAAACCATTTTTTATAAATTTCGGCGTACTTGCCGTTATCCAATATCGTATCAAGTGCTTGATCAAACTCGGCTTTCAATTCGCTTCCTTTCTGGAAGGCAATCCCATAATGCTCAATGGCAAATGCTTTGTCATCAGTAATTGTTTGAATGTTGCTATCAGGATATTTCTTCTTATATGCTTCTGCAACGGCTTTGTCGGTTACGACGACATCCACATTGTCACTTTGCAATGCTTGGAACATAAGTGCCGCAGATTCGTATTTGGAAATATCCGGGGAGTTTTCTCCTACAACTTCTTCCGCGTTAAATTGTCCCGTCGTCCCATTTTGCACGCCAATTTTCTTGCCTTTTATATCTTCAGCGCTTTTAATATCAGCTCCTTCTTTAAAAGCAATCATACCGATGGATTCAAAGTACGGTTTCGAAAAATCATATGTTTTTTTACGTTCGTCTGTCATCGTGATTCCCGCCATGCCGATGTCAATCTGTCCGCCCTGCAATCCCGCGAGCATGGCATCCCATCCGGTATTTTCAATTTTCACTTCATACCCAGCTTCCTCGGCAACCGCATTTAGCAAGTCCACATCAAATCCGGTTACCTCACCTTTTTCCATAAACTCAAAAGGAATAAAGGTTGCTTCTGTACCAACATTCAACACTTTTTTATCTCCCGATTTTTGCCCATCCTTCGATTCTCCCGATTTGGTATCTCCGCCGCCTCCCCCACAGGCTGCCAAAAGCAGGGCAGATCCGGCCAAAACGGCCATAAAAGATTTTTTTATAGAATACATCACTATAGATCCTCCTCTTGATACTGTCGTATCTTGATGAAATTTCGTATGATCACATTATAAAATGATAGCTTGTAATCGTTTTATAATCAATACAATTATTTGTATTATTTAAAATTGCCCTATTTTTATTTCGCATATAGAAACGTCCATATTGGATTTTCTTTTTTTGTTCGTAAAGTTTTCATGTTTCAATATCGTAAAAAAGAGAAATATTTGTATATAAATGATAAAATAATAAAAAAGGAGGCGTTTCAAAATGGAATTATCTTATAAAAACATTCTCGTTGCAGTTGATGGATCAAAACAGGCAGAATGGGCATTTAAAAAAGCGGTACAAATTGCCAAACGAAACAATAACGCAAAGCTGAACCTTATCCATGTTGTGGATACCCGGTCATATGGTGCTATCGAAGCTTATGATGTAACGATGGCGGAAAAAGCAAGGGCCTATGCCGAAGAACTGCTCGAAGGCTATCGTAAAGAAGCCGAATCCGAAGGTCTTTCGAATGTACATACGATGATTGAACATGGGTCTCCTAAAGTCGTTATTTCAAAAGAAGTGGCAAGAGACTTGAATATTGATCTGATCGTCTGTGGCGCCACCGGCCTTAACGCGGTTGAACGCCTGTTGATCGGGAGCGTCTCTGAGAACATCACCCGTTCCGCAAAATGTGATGTCCTGGTCGTTAGAACGGAAGTTGAACAATCATAAGAAAAACGCAAGACGCGCAGCCTTAGTGGCAATGCCTAACAAATTGCGAAGAAACAGCATTTCAACCAACGAAATCTGGTAAAGAACAACGTTGAATACCGCATTGAAAACATTGCAGAAACGGCAATCAAGCAGAGCATATTACCATCTCAGCAAAGACGCCGAGGCGGTTGTTCCAGGAAAAGAGCGTTATCCCTTCCTTACGGGAAACGCTCTTTTATATGAGTTTCTTAGCTCGTTCCAATTGTATTTTTACTTGCTCAAATCCCGTACCGCCATAGGAATTTCTTCTTCTTACCGCTTCGATCGGTGACAGTACGTTATAAACATCATCGGAAATTTTATCGCAAGCGTCCTTGAACTCTTCCAAAGAAAGATCCAATAAATAACAGTTTTTATGAATGCAGTAGAGAACAAGCTTTCCAACGATTTCATGCGCTTCACGGAACGGAATGCCTTTGGCCGCCAAATAGTCGGCCAGTTCGGTCGCATTCGAGAAATCCTGATTGACAGCTTCTTTCATGACATCTGCCTTTACCGCCATCGTTTCAACCATTCCGGCAAAGATTTTCAATGAACCGACCATTGTATGGACTGTATCAAACATGCCTTCTTTGTCTTCTTGCATATCCTTGTTATATGTCAGTGGCAAGCCTTTTAAAATCGTCAGCATGGAAATAAGATTTCCGAACACTCTTCCGCTTTTTCCCCTGATCAGTTCTGCCATATCGGGATTTTTCTTCTGCGGCATGATGCTGCTTCCCGTTGCATACGTGTCATCAAGTTCAATAAAGCTGAACTCTTTGCTCGACCATAGAATCATTTCCTCGGCCAGCCTCGTTAAATGAGTAATGGCCAAGGCCGAATTGCTCAAAAATTCCACGATAAAGTCACGGTCGCTGACAGCATCCATACTGTTTTCATATACACTGGAAAAGCCGAGCATTTCCGCCGAATAGTGGCGGTCAATCGGAAAAGTCGTCCCTGCCAACGCACTGGCTCCCAACGGCGATATATCGATTCTTTTCAAGCTCTCTTCGAACCGTTGCTTATCTCGCTCCAACATCCAGAAATAGGCTAATAAATGATGACCGAAAGAGACAGGTTGCGCTCTTTGCAAATGCGTGTAACCCGGTAAAATGGTCTCCACGTTTTTTTCTGCCTGTGTTACTAGAGCCGCCTGCAATTCTTTTATATGCTCTATGATGACCTTGACTTGCTTTTTCAAGTACAAATGCATATCGGTTGCCACTTGATCGTTTCGGCTTCTTCCCGTATGAAGCTTGCCCCCGACCGGCCCGATTTCTTCAATGAGCATCTTTTCAATATTTAAATGGATATCCTCTTCTGAAACGGAATATTCCAATTCTCCTGCCTGCGCTTTTTTCTTCAGTTTCAATAGACCGGCTTGGATCTGTTCACATTCGTCTTGTGAAAGAATGCCTGTTTTACCGAGCATTTTCACGTGTGCGAGCGAACCGTCAATGTCTTCCAAAACTAATTGCTGATCAAAGGAGATGGAGGCCCCAAACTCCTCGATCCATTGCTCTGGCGTCTTGGAAAAGCGGCCTCCCCACAATTTTTTCATTGTTGGACTTTATCCTTTTTATGGATCGTGCTGTGCACTTCCGTCGGCAATCCCCAGAGCTTTATGAAACCGACAGAGGCAGATTGGTCAAATTCATCATCCGCTGTATACGTGGCAAGTTTTTCATTGTAAAGCGAGTTCGGTGATTTTCTGCCTTCAACGATCGCATGTCCTTTAAACAGTTTGACGCGTACCGTCCCATTGACATATTGCTGTGTTTCTTTCAAGAATGCTTGGAGTGCCGGTGTGAGCGGTGAGAACCAGAGACCATCATAAATAAGTTCTGTCAACTTCTTGCCGATCACAGGTTTGAAGTGGCCGATATCTTTTACAAGGGTCAAGTCTTCCAATTCCTTATGGGCGGTTAGTAGAGTAACGGCTCCGGGGCATTCGTACACTTCGCGGGACTTAATGCCGACAAGTCGATTTTCAACATGGTCGATTCTGCCGACACCATGCTTTCCGGCCAGCGTATTCAAGTGAAGGATCAATTCACTTAATGGGTATTTTTTTCCGTCAACCGCAACTGGTACGCCTTTTTCAAACTCAATTTCAATGACATCCGGTGTGTCCGGCGTATCTTCCAATGCTGCTGTCAATTCATACGCATTTTCTGGAGGTGCGGCCCACGGATCTTCCAAAATCCCGCATTCGTTGCTTCTTCCCCAAAGGTTTTGGTCAATGGAGAACGGGCTGTCCAAGTCAATTGGAATGGGGACACCTTTTTCTTTTGCATATTCAATTTCTTCTTCACGGGACCAGCTCCAATCACGGACAGGCGCCAATACTTCCAAGTTGGGGTTCAACGCTTTAATGGAAACTTCAAAACGGACCTGGTCGTTCCCTTTTCCTGTACATCCGTGAGCCACCGCATCCGCATTTTCTTTTTCAGCCACTTCCACAAGCTTTTTCGCGATTAGCGGTCTGGATAAAGCGGAAACGAGCGGATATTTGTTCTCGTACAAAGCATGCGCCTGAAGTGCGGGAAGCACATATTCATTGGCGAATTCTTCTTTTGCATCAATCATATAGCTTTTAACAGCGCCCATTGTCAAAGCTTTTTCTTTTACAAAATTCAAGTCTTTTCCCTCGCCGACATCGAGGCAACAGGCGACAACTTCATATCCTTGATCAATAAACCATTTTACTGCAACAGAGGTGTCCAACCCTCCGGAATAAGCGAGAACAACTTTCTTTTTCACACAAAAAACCTCCGTTTGGGGTGTATAGTTATACATGAAAATTTATAATTAATCATTTAATATAAGAGATAATAACATACATTTCGCTATTGTACAATACTTATTCATCATTATGTATAAAAATAATAACAGGGACTCACCGAAAAATCGGGTAGTCCCTGCCATTATTTTTGTATTTCCCTGATGATATGTCCCAATTCGTTCAAAATTAATTTTTTCATAGCCAGCTTGACGGCACCGCTTGATCCAGGGGTGATAAATACAGCTTTATCTTGGCATACGCCTGCCGCCGCTCTTGACAGCATGGCAGCAGAGCCAATATCCTCCGTATAGCTGATCATTCGAAACAGCTCGCCAAAACCGACAATTTCTTTATCAAATAACGGAACGAGCGTTTCAATCGTGACGTCTCGTTTGGCTATTCCCGTCCCGCCATTGACAATGACGGCTTGTACTTCTGGCTGCCGGATGGCATTGGCGAATGCCGCTTGAATAGTCTCTCCGTCATCTTTGGCAATTTCATAATACTCAATAGAATGCCCGTGTGCTTGTAAGAGTTCTTTTATTAACTTTCCGCTTTTATCCGTCTCTTCCGTTCTTGTGTCACTGACTGTGATAACGGCACAGCGGACTGAGCGCGGCGCTTCTTTTTTATGCTCATGGACACTCATAGTTCTCCGCCGCCTTTTTGAAGCAAATGTTTATATTGGTAATACTTTAAAGCAAATTCAGTAATATTTCTAGTCGTCCTGTAGTTGATGCCCGCACCGATCAGCATGGAAAGAAACGGCTGGCCGGATATTTTTTTCTTGGCAAACATGACAATCAACGCTGTTTTTAAAACTTGTTTCATTGGCTCGTCAATCCAAGACTGGTCCGTCACTCGTTCGGGAATGTCGTAGTAATATTCCTCTCCCTCTTTTTTCAAGTCGTTCATGAGATCTTCCCAGCCGAACATTTTAAGGCGGTTCGGCATAATGGCTGTGTGGTATACTTTCAATGTTTCAAGGAGGCCGGCGGGGGACTGGACATTATAACCGAATGACATCGCGGTCAACTGGATGGCTCGCAGGTTAATGACGAGCATGGCCAGAAAATCGCTGCTCACCCATATGGCTTTCCCTGACCCGGTCATACCGCCTTGGATGAGGGAGTATAATCTGTGTCTTGCCGCCTGCTGTTCTGCCAAATACGTCAGCTTGTCTACAGAAAGCCTTCTCAAATCGGCTAATGTTTCGATGTCTCCGCTCATTGACCTGGCAACACTCAAGATTTTTTCAGGCGCTTCGGACTGCAATTGCGATCCCCGAAGCAATGAATTTAAATGGAAAAGCCATCCATCCACTTTTTCAAAAAATTGAATTTGCAATGAATCAGGCAATAATGAAAAGACTTGGTCTATCCATTTATCGTATGCGTTCTCAAAATCGGTCGGTTCATGTTCAAACATTGATTGCCGCCATTCTTGCAACTCTTCCCAAACGACTGCTTCCCTTTTTGTCCAATCCATTGCAATCATCCCTTCATCGTTTTATTCTTAAGTATAAAAAAGTAAGAGTAAAAACACAAAAAATAGATTCAGTGAATTACTAGACGCATTACATCGCGCGCAATCATGAGCTCTTCATTTGTCGGTATGACAAGAACTTTTACCGGCGAATGCGGATAATTTAGAAAAGCCTCTTTGCCGCGGATTTTATTTAAATCCGGGTCCCAATACACCCCCATAAATTGAAGGCCGCTTAACACCTTCGCGCGGATCACATCGCTGTTCTCCCCGATTCCCGCGGTAAAAATGATCGCATCCACCCCCGACATGCGGGCGGCATAAGATCCCAAGTATTTATGAATACGGTCAGCAAATATGTCCAATGCCAGTTCTGCGCGGTGATTTCCTCTGCCTGCTTCCAATTCAATATCGCGAAGGTCGCTTGAAAAACCGGAAACACCAAGCAGACCGGATTTTTTATTTAAAATATCCAAGATTTCGTCTGCTGACTTCCCTGTTTTTTCCATTAAGTAGGGGATTAGCGCGGGGTCGATATTTCCTGACCTTGTTCCCATCGTCACCCCGGCGAGCGGCGTGAACCCCATCGACGTGTCGATCGACTTTCCTCCTTTGATGGCGGCGATGCTCGCTCCATTTCCAAGATGGCAGGAAATGAGGCGAAGCTGTTCAAGGGGCCTTCCAAGAAGCTCAGCCGCCCGCTGTGATACATACTTATGCGATGTTCCATGAAAGCCATATTTTCGAATACCATATTTTTGGTAATACTCGTATGGAAGACTGTATAAATAGGAGCTTTCGGGCATAGTTTGGTGAAATGCCGTATCAAAAACAGCAACCTGCGGCACAGAGGGAAGGGCTTTTTGACATTCTTTTATCCCGACAATATTGGCCGGATTATGCAATGGAGCAAGTTCTATCAGTTGCTCCATTTTTTCTAACGTTTTTGGTGTTATGGGCACTGAATCATGAAAGATTTCTCCGCCGTGCACAACCCGGTGGCCAATCCCGACCACCTCTTCCGGGGAGTTAATCGCCCCATTCGTCATCATACGGTCAAGCAAAAGCTTTATCGCCGCTTCATGATTGGGAATATCTGCTTTTTCCTTCAGCCTTTCTCCTTCAATCGTCATGGCCACCAGACCGTTGGGCAGGCCGATTCTTTCTATCAGCCCCTTCCCTATCACTTTCTCCTCCGGCATATCGAAAAGCTGAAACTTAATCGAAGAGCTGCCCGCATTAACAGCAATTACTTTAGCCAATAAAAATCATCCTTTAGCGGTCTGTTTATTTTATTTGTTTTCCTGAAACCATTTTTCCATCTTAACCAATATTTTGTCCAATGCTTCTTTATTGGACAGCTTTGGAAGAGCAGCCAAGAGCACTTCTTGGGGCGGCTTAATCCCAGGTTTCTTTTTTTGAATGATAAAGATGCTCTTTGCCGCCTGACTATTCGCGAACATGGAAAACGGCAATTGCAAGACTGCCTGAATGTAAGCTGTTTCTTTTAAGAATTGCTTCAGTTTTGGCGCTTCTTTTGTTTCAAACAAATCGTTTGGAATAAGGAAAAATAAATATCCTCCCGGCTTCGTATAGTTAAGTCCCTGCTCAATGAAGAGATGATGGGCATAAGAATGGCCTTCATCACTTTTTAAAGTAAATTCCGCAGCTCGTTCATCATTTGGATAGTAGCCCACTGGCAAGTCGCAGACAACGGCATCAACCGGATCAATCAACAAAGGGCCAAGCCCATCTTGATGAAACAACTCGATCGGATGCATCAACAGATTTGCTCCGGTGTATGCCAGCCTGATCAAAATATCGTCTACCTCGACGGCATAAGCATGCATGTTCACGTCCGGTGCTTTTTTATTTAAAATGGTTGTCAGTAAGTTGCCTGTCCCGGCGGCATGATCGAGAAGCCGAATTTCATTTTTCCCATTCATAAATTTTGGAAGCAGATAGCTGATAAAATATCCGATGGTGTCCGGTGTCATTTGATGGTTTTGCTGGACATGGTTCTTCATACCTTTTAAAATGGCAAATTGGTATGCCTTGCGGATTTCTTCGTTATGGTAGGCTGAAAGCTGAATCTCTGAATACTTTTTCGCCAATCTTTTTTCAGTCAGCTCGCTCAGTTCAGCTTGCATAACCTTTTGGTGAAACAGGTTATCCCCTGTTTCAGCAAGAGCTTCCAAATAGGTGCACTTTAATTCTTCTTGTAATATTTCAGTTGTTTCATTGATCACTTCAAACAACTTTTCGATTGGAAATGTTTTCAACGTTCTACCTCCCGCGACAAACTACTCTTACTTATTTTATCTTTGCAACGTCTTGTTAACAAGGATTTGCTGTTTCGCTAATATATTTTCAATTTGGCCACTGACTTAGAAGGTCATTGCCGTGAAAGAAAAAAATCCCCTTACCGGGGATTAGATCTTGTTACTTCGCATTTTTTACCGCTTCGATGGCAGCTTCGTAATCAGGATGATCGGTTACTTCACTGACATATTCTGCATAAGCTATTTGATTATTGCTGTCGATGACGAATACGCTGCGGGCAAGAAGCCTGAATTCTTTTATGACAACCCCGTAGGCTTGTCCAAAAGACAGGTCACGGTGGTCTGAAAAAATCTTGGCGTCGTCAAGGCCATTTTCCTGGGCCCATCGTTTTTGGGCAAACGGCAAGTCTGCAGAAATGGTTAAAACAGTCGCATTTTTAAGGGCTGTTTCTTCATTAAAACGTTTTGTTTGTACCGCGCATACTCCCGTATCCACGGATGGAACAACACTGATGACGCGCACGCCGCTAAAATCGCTCAACTTCACTTCTGACAAGTCTTGGGCCAAAACGGTAAAATCAGGTGCTGCATCTCCCGGTTTGACTGGATTTCCATCAAGTGTAACCGGATTGCCGCCAAATGTCACTGCTGGCATAAACATTCCCCCTTGTCGATTATATCTCCCATCATGATGGATTTTATTCGAAATGGCAAGGAAAAAGATGCCAGAAAAAAACTAAATATGATAATCCAATCTTTTATCCTTTTGGTCATGTTTTTCATCGGAAGAATGCTTGTTCTTGGCAGATTGACTGTTTTTCATAAACCATTGGACTTTTTCGATCGCCGCGGGAGCCATATCCATCATTTTTTCAAGCAGATGAGTATTCTGTTCAAGGTGAAGCATATTGACGCCATCGGAATTGACGACCAAAAAGGCAATAGGCGTGATGGACACTCCCCCGCCGCTTCCACCGCCAAACGGCAGGTCTGTCGACTCCTCATCATAACCCCCTCCCGATTTGCTTCCTGCCGAAAATTCGCTTCCTCCCATGGCAAACCCGAACCCTACTTTAGAAACTGTTAAAATCACACCGCCATCAGGAATTTCAACCGGATCGCCGATGATCGTGTTCACATCGATCATTTCCTTTAGATTCTCCATGGCCGTTGTCATTACACCTTTGATTGGATGTTCCATCATCTGTCCTCCCATTTTGTAACTTTTTCCGTTGTAAATATAGTTGCAGTATCGTCCATATAGCTTTTCCTGTCCGGATCGATACCATACATGAAAGGTTCGTTTTCGCTGAGTAGGATTGAAAAGAAGGATCAAGGGAGATTTCCGGCTCACATTTCATGCAGGATAAGCTTTTAAGCCAGGCGGAAGCCGTCCCTTTTAAAGCCCAAACAGCACCGGACAAAACCCCTGTTGCGGCAGCATCATTCAAGCCGACGCTGGAATGCCAAACGAACCGGTGAATTTGTATCTTCGGAAGCTGCTTCCATAAAAAAGACTTAATCCCTTTCATTTTTTCAACATTGGCTTCATCCTTTATTTTTTCCCGGAAACGAAAAACCTCTTCCGCCGTTTTGTTTTCTTTCAACTTTTCAGCAAGCTTTTTAAGATCAACATTTCTATTGATCCGAATGAGTCCGTATAAAAAACGTATTTGAATGGATAAGATGCACTTGGAAACATCCGCGCTCAACTGTAATGAAACTTTTATATTGGATAACAGGATGAAAATGACCAACAAGCCTGCCACCATCATCGCTGTAATCAAAACCGTACCCATAAGCTACCTCCGGCATCAGTTTTGCCGTATGAAAAAAAAATAAACCTGCCTCTTTATAGGCAGGTTATTGAAAAACCCTCGAAAGCTTAAGCACTGCAAATCCATTCACCGTTTTGGAGAGATTTTATATTTTTTCCCATGTCAAATCGACGTTCGGGCGTTACGATCGTCTTTTGCGAGTTATGAGCTACTTATGGGATTTGCATCCTTTTTTTGAGTTACGCGCGACTTTGGAAATTACGATCCATTTTGCAAATTATACTTGCAACTTGTGGGAATTACCTTGTGCGACTTACTTGCAACTTGTGGGAATTACCTTGTGCGACTTACTTGCAACTTGTAAGAATTACTATCCACTTTTTTTGAGTTACTCGAGACTTTTTGGAAATTACTAGCCACTTTTACCAGTTACTCGCTGCTTTGGAATTACAATCCATTTTTACGATTACTTGCAACTTGCAAAAATTGCCATCCACTTTTTATATTCTAGCCCATACTTCGATTTAACCCGTTCTTTTTGAGCAATTCCTATGCAGTTAGAATCTAACCTTGCCCTACTCATAGGCAGGTTTCATCGTGTTGGAACGCTCGTGTATAACGGTTGTCTCGGCAAACAAATCATGCAGTGCCTGTTTCTTTGGCGTGAAAGCGGCTATTACATACAAGATCTGAAAAGTGGCAGAAATATAACGTCCGATCCATTCCCGAAAAATAACCGTTGTCCAGCTTAATTCCCGATCGTTGAGGGGGACGACTTTTAATCCAAAGACCATTTTTCCAAGTGTCTGGCCAAAAAACTTTGTCATCAAAATAAAATATACGTAAAATACGACAGCCGTTGTGATATTAATGGGGGTAAAAATCCCACTCGCGTCTAATGAAAGATCGAAAAGGCGAAAAATCGGCTTGATTAAGATGCCATTGATACCGGCGATCACAAGCAAGTCAAGTAAATAAGCCCAAAACCGCATCCAAAATCCGCCATATTCCCATGCTGCCGTCTTGTCAGGTTGCAGTTCATCCATTCATTGCCACCTCCCTTATTGCGTGTATAAATACATGAGCCGCGGTGAATTTGGACGATTCAAGGCGTGGAGAAGCTCATTTACCCCAGATGTTCCTGATAATTTTTGGGCTGCCACGCTGAAAAACGATCCAAAGCCGGCGTCGGAAGTAAATCGAATTACTTCGGCACCTTGCAGTTTATGGTCTTTTTTCATCTTTTCAATCGCATCTTCACTATAACCGAACTCGTCTATCAGATTTAATTCCTTCGCCTGATAACCGTCATATATGCGGCCATCGGCGATTTTCCGGACTTCGTCCTCAGACATGCCCCGCCCATCAGCAATGACCTTGACAAAGCCGTTGTACGAGTTTTCTATCATGCTTTGAAGGATCTGGGCTTCTTCATCTGTCATTTCTCTCGACGGACTCATAATATCTTTAAATTTGCCGCTTTTGATCGTTTTATAGTCGATACCGACCTTATCAGCCAATTCGCTATAATTTAAGCTTTGCATGATCACACCGAGAGAACCGGTGATCGTTTCAGGAGTTGCGAAAATTTTATCAGCAGATGCTGATATATAATATCCTCCAGATGCAGCCATAGAGCCCATCGATACATAAACGGGCTTTTTCGTCTCTTTTTGAATTTCGACTAATTTGTCATGAATTTCAGCCGACTCTTTCGTACCGCCTCCTGGGGTGTTTACATTGAGAACGATTCCTTTGATACTGTCATCGTCTTTAACCTGATTTAATTGCTTCATAAAGTCTCTGTGAAAATATCCTTCCGACATGAAGGAAGGTGCTTCACCTGTATCCTGAATAACCCCATCCACATTTAAAACAGCAATCCGCTTCATGGGATCTCCAGACTCCATAACTTCTTCGCTGAACGTCTGGGTTGCCAGAAAATTTTCCTTAAACATTTTCTTAAAATCGCCAAAGAAAAAAGCACTGGCCATGTTCATTATAATGGACACAAAAAATATACCCGCCGCAATACCAAGTGCGGCCCACCTTTTTCCATTCATTCGACTTCCTCCTTCCAATGATACATACGGATAAAGCTTTTAAAGGGTTTCACTTTCATGATAAACTTTATCAAAATAAGGAACATGAAGAAAGTGAAATGGGCGAAGGGAGAATTTACCAAATGGTCCGGAAAAAAATATACTTTTTCTATAAGCATATTTTCTATCAAAACGACAAGGCAGCGAGCGCCAAAATAGCCGTTCTTCATGAAACGGCAGAAAGACACGGCTTTACAATCGTTGAAAACGCTCGTGAAGCCAACATTATTGCCAGTATTGGGGGAGACGGGACTTTCCTGCAAGCCGTTCGGAAAACAGGATTCCGTCAAGATGCTCTTTATGTCGGAATTGATGACGACCGCTTCCGCGGTCTGTATTGCGACTTTCAAATAGATGATCTCCACGGAATGATCGATGCGATGACAATGGAGCAAATCGAGGTAAGAAAATATCCTGTCATTAAAGTGGATATTGATGAAGAAGGCTCCTTTTATTGTTTGAATGAATTTACCATTCGCTCCACAATCATTAAAACACTTGTACTGGACGTGTTTATAGACGGCTTTCATTTTGAAACATTCCGCGGGGACGGGATGATTATTGCTACACCGACAGGGAGCACCGCATATAACAAGTCAGTCAGGGGAGCCGTTGTCGATCCGCTCCTGCCCTGTCTCCAAGTAAGTGAAATGGCGTCCGTTAACAGCAATCGCTATCGAACGCTCGGATCCCCGTTCATATTAAGCAAAAACAGGACGTTGACCTTGAAAATAGCCCAAGGCGGAAATGAATATCCGACAATGGGCATGGACAATGAGGCTCTTAGCATCCAGCATGTGAAAGAAGTTGATATTCAATTAAGCGACCGCTATATAAAAACAGTCAAACTGAAAAACAATTCTTTTTGGGAAAAAGTCAAAAGAACCTTTTTGTAAGGATGTTATGCCGTTTTATCGCGCTGTCGCACATGTGTCCACTTAACGGAGGACAGGGAAAATAGGACGAGCGCTCCCCATATAAAAGTAAAAGCGACAAGCCTGACCGTTCCAAAAGGTTCCTTATACAGGAACAAGCCGAGTATCAACATGAGGGATGGCGCAATGTATTGCAAAAATCCCATTAGATAAAGTGGGATCCTCTGTACCCCTTTTGCAAAAAACAACAACGGCAAAGCGGTGACAGCTCCCGATCCCACAAGTAAAAGATCCACACTCCAGGAACCGGACAAAAAAGAGCCGCCCCCTTTAACAGCAAGGACTGCCAAATAGATAAGCGCTACAGGCATGACAAACATCGTTTCAATGGTCAGCCCCGAAGCTGAATCCATTACAACCATTTTTTTAATCAATCCGTATATTCCGAACGATAAAGCCAAAGCAAATGATATCCACGGAAATTGCCCATAGGCAAAAGTCAAAATAAGTACTCCGACCAAAGCGAGAAAAAAGGAAATGACATGTATTTTCGCCAGCCTTTCTTTTAATACAACAACACCTAAAACGATGCTGATAAGCGGGTTAATATAATAACCCAGGCTTGTTTCTACTACTTTTCCCACATTGACCGCCCAAATAAAAATAAACCAGTTGGCGCTGATCAAGAGAGAAAGAGCGAAAAAGGCAAGTATCGTTTTGGGACGACGGATCACTTCCCT
The DNA here is from genome assembly GCF_037963795.1 of Siminovitchia sp. FSL W7-1587. NCBI lineage: Bacteria > Bacillati > Bacillota > Bacilli > Caryophanales > Bacillaceae > Siminovitchia > Siminovitchia sp. FSL W7-1587. The sequence goes on along the minus strand of NZ_CP150169.1, from coordinate 3,614,072 downwards.
TGCATTTTTCATAAAAAAATTCCACTTTCTGCTAAAAACCATTAACAAAAGCATAAACCAAAAAGACCAAAAGACCCGGTGCGCCAATAATTCTTGCGCCGAAATAGTATCCAGCAGTTTCCAATAAACAGGTAAGATCCCCCACATAAAGTAGGCGGCAGTTCCATAAAAAACGCCGCCTTGCTCTTTTTTAGTCATGGCCAATTTCTCCCGATATTTAGTTTCTCGAAATATTTTCATTATATCCGATTTTGAGAAATTTGGCTATATAAGATGCATTTTCTGAAAGACTAACTATTGAATTGCTTTTTTTCCTGATCTCGTTTCCGAAGCTCAACCCGGCGTATTTTTCCTGAAACTGTCTTAGGCAGTTCGTCAATAAACTCAATTTCCCTTGGATATTTGTATGGAGCGGTCATCTGCTTCACATGTTCTTGTAATTCACCGATCAGATCCTTACTATCTTCATATTGTTCTTTCAATACTACGTAGGCCTTTACGATATTTCCCCTGATTTCGTCTGGGCTGGCCACAACCGCACACTCCCTGACCGCGGGGTGCTTGATGAGGGCATCTTCGACTTCAAACGGACCAATCGTGTAGCCGGAACTGATGATAATGTCGTCACCGCGCCCTTCAAACCAAAAATACCCGTCGGCATCTTTTCGCGCTTTGTCCCCTGTAATATAGTAATCGCCCCGGTATTGCATCGCTGTTCTTTCAGGATCTTTATAATATTTTTTAAATAAAGCCGGTGAATTTCGGTGCACGGCAATATCGCCGACTTCATCAACCACACATGGACTCCCGTCTTCATCAATAATTTCAACGATATTGCCGGGTGTCGGTTTCCCCATCGAACCTGGACGGAGTTCCATCTCTTTCGTAATTCCTACAAGGAGCGTGTTTTCCGTTTGCCCGTATCCATCCCTGACATCAATATTGAAATGTCTCCTAAACACATCAATTACTTCCCGGTTTAGCGGCTCTCCCGCAGAAACGGCGCTATGTAAATGCTCCAACTTGTATTGATCCAACTGATCCACTTTAGCCATCAGCCTATATTCCGTTGGCGTACAGCAAAGGACATTCACATGATATTTGTCCATTAAAGCCAAGTACTTCTCCGGTTCAAATTTTCCATGATAGACGAACCCCGTGGCTCCTGTTCCAAGCACCGAAAGGAAGGGGCTCCAAATCCACTTTTGCCACCCTGGACCTGCAGTCGCCCAAACAACATCATTTTCTTCAATGCATAGCCAATTGGGCGCGGCTGTCCGCAAATGGGCATAACCCCATCCATGCGTGTGTACAACGCCTTTCGGATTGCCGGTCGTCCCTGAAGTATAGGATAAAAATGCCGTATCCTCTCTTGTGGTAGGAGCAATTTTCATTTCGTCTCCGGCGCTTTCCATCATTTTTTCAAGGTGCTGCCACCCTGGGGCTTCCCCGCCAACAGAAAACTTTTTCAAACGACCAGCATACTCTGATTGATTTAATTGCTCAACGTAAGGACAATATGTGACAACTGCTTTTACGTCTCCATGGACAATTCGATATTCCAGGTCTTTCGTTTTGAGCATTTCTGAGCTTGGAATCACTATGATGCCGGCTTTAAGAGCCGCCATATAAACAGCATATGCTTCAATTAGCCGCGGAATCATCACGAGAATTGTATCCCCTTTTTTCAATCCGGATTGGAGGAAAACATTTCCAATTTTATTCGCCTTTTTCAACAGCTCGGGATACGTAATTTCTTGCTCTTTTCCCTCTTCATTTTCCCACTGAATCGCAATTCGCTTTTGTTGATCTGCAAATCGTTCCATTTCCAGCATGATGTTATAGTTTTCCGGCGCGATCAAGCTGTCTCGATCCACTTTATCCACTATGGTCTCCCCCTTTTTTTATTCGCCTATTATTATACAAAATAATAAGAAAATTTAATATCAAAAAGAACTATTTCATTACACTAAACGCAGCCGCTTTCTTATCGCTAAATAAAAGGAAAGGAAGCGGGACAAAGCCCGCTTCCATAGCCATACGTTATAAGATTGTTATCTTAATTGTCCGCCACCCATTTGTTGTTGAGCCATTGATACAAGGCGCTTGGTGATTTCACCACCAACAGATCCGTTTGCACGGGAAGTTGTGTCAGCACCAAGGTTGACACCAAACTCTTGAGCAATTTCCATTTTCATTTGATCGATAGCTTGCTCCGCTCCAGGAACAAGGATTTGGTTGCTGTTGTTGTTTGCCATGTGTTTTCACCTCCTTGTAAGGATAGATTGTGCGAAAACACACGGCATCATTCAAAAAAAACTTGGTAAATGTTCCTGCTTTTGAAAAAAGATTCTACAATTAGAATAAATGGGCGTGATCTTCTCCGGTTTCCTGTTCGATTCCGCCGCTTTTGACGACAACCGTCTCCGTTTGGTCAATGGCTTCGGATAACAGCGGTTTCCAATCAAACTTACTCTCATATTCAATGATTTTTTCTCTTTTTGGCCTTGTTTTTGGTGCTGGCGGGGTAAAAATGGTACAACAATCCTCATAGGGTCTGTTAGAAATGTCAAGAGTGTCGATATCTCTTGCAATTTGGATAATTTCATTTTTGTCCATCGCAATTAACGGCCTCAGTATAGGGGTATTCGTGACATCATTAATAGCCAACATGCTTTCCATTGTCTGACTGGCAACCTGTCCCAGGCTTTCTCCATTAATAATCGCAAGCGCCTCATGTTTTTCTCTCAGTTCATCTGTAATCCTGAGCATCATTCTTCTTGTGGCAGTCATGGAATATCCCTCAGGAATTACCTTATGAATCGTTTCCTGAATGTTCGTAAACGGAACGATATGGACTTTAACCCTTCCGGTAAAAGGAGCAAGCTTGGCCGCTATATCCAGCACTTTTTGCTTGGCCCGCTCACTCGTATACGGCGGACTATGAAAATGAACGGCCTCAATGTCAACTCCCCGCTTCATTGCCAAATATCCGGCAACGGGACTGTCAATACCGCCCGAAAGCATTAACATCGCTTTTCCAGATGAACGCGCGGGAAAGCCGCCTCTGCCTTGAATGATTTCTCCGGATATATAGGCGGCATCGTGCCTGATTTCAACAACCACATTAATATCCGGTTTTTTCACATTTACCCGAATGCCTTCCACGTTAATCAAAATATGGGCGCCAACAGCATGATTAAGCTCGTTCGTATCATATTCAAACGTTTTATCGGCCCGGCGCGCCGATATTTTGAACGTATTCCCCGGCTCGTACGTTTTTTGAACGACAAAAAGGGCTGCGTTCCTGATTTCCTCTATATCTTTTGGTGTTTTCACCGCGGGGCTGAACGATTGGATCCCAAAAACATGACGCAGCTTTGTCATAATTTGCTCGTAAGGCTCCCCATTTAAAATGATGTACATTCTGTCATGTGCCGCTTCTACTTTGGCATTGCGGAACTTATATAAAATATATTGAATGTTTTTCTTCAGCATTCTGATAAAATGCTTGCGATTTCTCCCTTTTAATGTCATTTCTCCGTATCTGATCAATATTCTGTCATATTTCATCCGTTTCGCCTCATTACTTTCGTTAATCTAACCAGCACTTTTTCAAGCGCGGCCACCATTTGCACCGCTTCATCCATTGTGTTTTCATACGAAAGGCTAATTCTGATCGCCCCATTTGCGATTGAATCAGACACCCCCATCGCCTTCAACGTACCGCTTGGTGTTTTATCTTTGGAAGAGCAGGCACTCGTCGTTGATACGATCATCCCTTCTTCCGATAAAGCATGAACAACGACTTCACCTTTTAGTCCCACGCAAGAAACATTGATGATATGGGGGGCCGCTTTTTCTTCAGGCGTGTTGACAAGCAAATCCGGCATTTTTTGGAACTCGTTGAACAAATAGGCGCGGATTTGCCACAGCTTTTCCATTTCTCGTTTCCGCTTTTCTTCCGCCATCCGGTAGGCCTTCGCCATTGCCACGATCCCGGCTGTATTTTCCGTCCCGCTTCTCATACCATTCTCCTGGTTTCCCCCTGATAAGAGCGGCGCGATTCTAACGCCATCTCTTATAAAAACAAACCCATTCCCTTTCAATCCATGAAATTTGTGGGCAGAAAAAGTGCAGATGTCAATGTTCGATTCATACAGATCCAAAGGCACCTTGGCCGCACCTTGAACGTGGTCGACATGGTATAGTACTTTCGGAAATTGTTTTAAAAGCTTGCCGATCTGGGCAATCGGCTGTATCATTCCCACTTCATTGTTTACATGAATGACGGAAACAAGAATCGTTTGATCAGTTATATGATGTGCTATATCATCTGGATGAATAAATCCATCTTTGTTTACGGGAATGTACGTCACTTGATATCCCAATTCCCGCAATTGTTCACAAGATTTCTTTACGGACGGGTGCTCCACGCTTGTCGTAATAATATGGTTGCCGCGGTCTCGATACATCATGGCCGTTCCTTTGATCGCCAGGTTATTTCCTTCGGAGCCCCCCGATGTAAAATAAATTTCACCGGGTGTTACAGCAGCAAGATGCGCGATTTGTTCACGTGCTTTTGTTAAAAGCTTTTCCGCTTCTCCTCCCATGACGTGAAGTGAAGAAGGATTGCCGAAAAATTGTCTGCTGACATCTGTAAATGCTTTTATGACAGCGTCATAAGGTTTTGTAGTAGCACTATTATCCAAATAAATCATGGTTACACCTACTAATGAATTCGATAGTCAATCATACATATTAACATACACAATGAATGATGAAAATATGGATGGCAAAATTTTAAGCAAAAAGAGCGAATCCCCTTCGGTTCGCTCTTTTTACACATGCAGCTCTTCATTAAACATTTGCTCAATCCGCTTTAAGGCACCGGGTTCTATTCTTTCAACGGCTGTGGCTGCTTGCTCCAATGCCGCACGGTATTCATAATTACGAAAGGCGCGCTCAGCCGTTTCCAAGCTTTCCCGAAGCTCCTTATCTTGTCCCCTGTACCGATTTGCATATTGAATAACCTGTTCGGCAAACCTTGCGTTTTCGATATGCTCTTCCATCCGGTTATACAAGTGATCGACCGTATCGGTTGCCTCATATAAATATTTTTGAACCATTTCCATGTTCAATGGTTTTTCCCGCAGACAGCGAAACACATCTTCCACTTGCTCGCCCGCCTGTTCATAAAGCGACTCGACATCACTTGGCAATCCCGGCATACGGCTTTTTTGCACAAGCCGGACGATTTCGCTTATTTTCCTCTTGAGGTCGGCAATTTTTTCCCGTGCCTCCAGCTCATCTTTTCGCAAGCGTTGGAGATGTTCTGCAAAAGCTTTTTGCTCCTTTTCCAATTGTTCCAGCTCGCTTTCTATTTCGGCTAATTCTTCACCTAGAAAAGAAAAAGCTGATCGATCCTCTGCCAGTTTTTCTTTGAGCAACTCGTTGCGCTTTACTAGCTGGCTTAATGATTTTTCCAAATTTACTGGGATGTCCAAATGATTCTCCATTAATTGATAACTCTCTTGAACTTGATCAGTCTCCGATAGGAGTTTGGCATTTTCTTCAACCAGTTTAAGCAAAAAGGCTTCCGTCTCTTCGTTTTTTTGCATGATATATTGCCTTGCATATACTTCTTTTTCCAAAAGGTCATAAAGTGATTCAATTTTTTCTTTCGCTTCTTCCAGCCCTTTTTCCACTTCTTCGGTTTCGGTATTGGACAAAAGCTCCTTGTAGGTTTCCATCTCTTTTTTGATACTTTCCATCATTTGGTCCATTTGGATATGTTCCAGGACGTATCCTTGTTCGATCATTTCCCGATAGCCACTTGTCAACTCTTCCAATTTGGAAGGAATACTTGTCTGGCATTCCTTCAACAAGATCGGAACCTTTTGCAACTTTTCTTCCAGCAGCTTCAACTCATCAGCTACAGAAAGAATTACTTTCCGCGCCCCAAGATAGTCGCCTTGTTCCGTTAATTGCTCATAGTTGGCAATTTTTTCTCCAACTTCTTTTAACATGCTATCCAAACGATTCAGCGCACTTCCATATGTATGACCTTCTGTAATCAGCCTTTTCTTTGTTTTGTTATATGTCTCTTTCAACTGATCAAAATCAGTTCTATTTTTTTCTTCACTTTCAACAAGCTCTTTTAATTGATCGAGAATTTCTTGAATATCTTTATCAATTTCTGACAAGCTCGTTTCAATTTTTGCACGGACTTCTTTCACTTTGTTAAAATGGAATTTATCCGTAAATTCCTCCGCATCAAAGAGAAGCTCATCAATATGAGGTAATCGGACAGTGACAATTTCATCCCATGTTTTCCGCCATTTTTCAAATAATTCCTCCGTTTTTCCTGTCATATTCAACTGCTTTACTTTTGCCAATTCTGCTGCGACAGGCTGGTTCATGATTTCCATTTTTACCGCTTCCAGCTGATCAATGTCCTTGTAATACTTTTTTCGGATGATATAACCCACCACAAACAAAAGAATGACAAAGATGATCGCGCTGATGACGAGTTCAACACCGTATTTCATTGTCTGCCCCTGCTCCTTCCATCATTCAGCCCAAACATATATATATATATCAACTTTCGTATATCTTTTTATTTCCTTCTATAATACCATGTCGGCGACATTTTTTGACTGATAAATGCATATTTTTCTCAATTTATTTCTATAACGAATAAGGAAAAAAATTCGCTCCGCCTCTTGAGTTCCCATTTTTCAATCCATATCCTGCCTGTCTTTTGAGCTTAAACAATAAAAAAACGCCCTGTCATGCCGGGCGTTAAACACTCTTCAAAGCAGCAGGCTGAAGCGACTCAACATAGGCAGAATCTCGTCGGGACCCGATCGTTGCACCAACCCAGTCCTTGATAAATCCGTAATATTTTTCTATAAAATAAGAATCTTGCAGATGGATTCCCCACACTTCACTTACATATTGGCTGTTTAAATAAGGCATGGTCAGCATTCCCTTCAACTGGATAATGAACATACTCAACGGCAAAACTGTTTTCTTTTCCTCAAGCACCGCTGAAGCCAATATTTTCAGGTAATAACGTTCCTTCATCAAATAGGATGAAATAATTTCCCGTGACACTTGGGAATCAATCGTGATCTCCCTCCATACAAGCCTTGTTAACAAATAGCATTCACTTTGATAATATAAAATCTTTTTAATCGCTCTATTGAAACAAATTTCGGGCTCTTCCCACTCCAACTTTTTTGCTTCTTCTTCCAGACACAGCACATAAGATTCAAAAAAGCGGATCAGACAAGCTTCAAGCAAACCTTGCTTTCCTTGAAAATAATAAGAAATATTCGCAGGATTAACCCTTGCCTTGGCAGCTATGTCACGGATCGTTGTTCCTTTGAAACCCTTGGCATGAAACAGTTCTATCGCCGCTTCAAAGATCAATTCTTTCGTATTATTTACAGAAACAGACAATGTGAAACCTCCTTTTGATCCATTGTCTTGAAGATCCGGAGCTCGTAAAAGACATGATATATACCATTTCGGTTCGGTCACGCCTTTCACCTGCGAAAATTTCTCGACATATTTTTGTAAAATGTGATAAAAATGATGTTTTTTGAGTGGGAATAGGGTCCACAGGCCAGTCGAACAATGGTCACATTTAGTTTTGAGGACCGGGCAGCGCTTTAGTGCCGAGATTTTCGCTTATGCGCGGGTATTTCCAGCTATACGCGGGTATTTCCGGCTATACGCGGGTATTTCCAGCTATACGCGGGTATTTCCGGCTATGCGCGGGTATTTCTTTCTATGCGCCGGTATTTCCGGCTATGCGCGGGTAAGGGCTTTGGCTTGCCCCGCGATCAGCCCGGAATTGGCGGCTTGATCATATGCTGCCAAAGAGTCTGCGCGAAATCAGATTCTCCGCCGCGCCAAACGAAAAAGAGAATCTTGACTTTATACGTAATTCCCCATATAATTGAGCTTGTGTGTAAAATAATGCAGCCTGAAAGATTGCATGGATGTGCCGTATTTTATTCCTCTTTTGAGGTGCATCGCGTAACCCGCTGCTGCTAGGGCGAAGGTGCATGAAAATAAAATATCCGTCTATGTAAATCTCGTATCGGTTTTTATTTTACAACAAAATAAAACCAAAGGAGGAGTCATTTATGGCTCGTTATACCGGCCCAAGCTGGAAATTATCACGCCGACTCGGCATTTCTTTAAGCGGTACTGGAAAAGAATTGGAAAAACGCCCATATGCACCAGGACAACATGGTCCGAACCAACGCAAAAAACTATCTGAATATGGATTGCAGCTTCAGGAAAAACAAAAGCTTCGCCATATGTACGGTGTTACTGAGCGCCAGTTCAAAAACACTTTTAACAGAGCTGGAAAAATGAAAGGTAAACATGGTGAAAACTTCATGATCCTTCTTGAACAGCGCCTTGACAACATCGTTTACCGTCTAGGTCTTGCGCGCACTCGCCGCCAAGCACGCCAGCTCGTAAACCATGGACATATCCTGGTAGATGGACGTCGCGTTGACATTCCGTCTTACAAAGTCATCCCTGGCCAAGTCATCAGCGTTCGTGAAAAATCAAGAAACCTTGACATTATCAAGGACTCTGTCGAGGCTACTAACTTTGTTCCAGAATACGTTTCTTTTGATCCAGACAAGCTTGAAGGAACATTGGTACGTCTCCCAGAGCGTTCCGAATTGCCTCCGGAAATCAATGAGGCCTTTATCGTTGAGTTCTACTCACGTTAATAGAATTGCTTTGTAGAACACAGTATTTAGAAAGCCCCAAACCCTTGGTATATAAAGGTTTTGGGGCTTTTTATTTGAGTAACAGTATCATTTAGCTGTTTAGGGAAGTTCTTAATCAAAATGATCGGCCAGACGCCGGATTGATCACTTCATGTATCTTGCTTAACAATTCTTATCAAGATTTTTTATGTCGATTCCCAACTTTATCACTAATGTCTTTTTCAGCCAGCCCAAAAGTTTTTGGGGCTGGAACAATATCACCATTGCATGTAACAATTCACATTCCAGTCCATTTGATCATATTTTCGCTAAAGCCTCTTTGTATAAAAAAACCCTGTCTTCTTTAGTCTTTGCTTCAATCCCACAAATTTTCCCATCAAAAATTCAACTCGGTCCGGAGTGGCAGGATTGGCTCAAAACCGAGTATCCTATCTAGAAGCTTTATCGTTCAATCCTTTTGGCGTCGTCGTTGTTAATGAAATTCAACAACGTCCTTTCAAACGTAACTCAAAGCCGACGCGGATGCCGATGCGGACGCGGATTAGCTCCATATCATTCCATATCACCGCGTTATTCGAGGAACGTCTTTTTCCACTGGAACAGTATGGACTTTATCAATTGCTATTGAACATATATTTCGATAGTTCTTGTTCAGCAGTTCGGGTGTCCGGGTAAAGCACTAACGTCGTTCCTTGATTGTGAATCGCTCCAAACGCCATCAACCGCGACGAAAGTTTCGAGATTAACAAAAAAGAGACTGCATCATGTTTCCCTCACCATCTTATATTCCGCCATACCTTCTTTTTCGTTTTCGGTATTCTTCAAGCGCGCGCAAAAATTCCTTCTCGGAGAAATCCGGCCACAGCACATCGGTAAACCAGAATTCCGTGTACGCCAGCTGCCAGAGAAGAAAATTGCTCAGGCGTTTTTCCCCACCAGTGCGAATAAGCAAGTCGGGGTCTGTCATACCAGCTGTATACAGATATTCTGAAAACCGCTTTTCATCAACGTCAGCCAGTGACAATTTCGCATCGTTTACATCCGCGAACATTTCTTTCATAGCACTCAGCATCTCGCTCCTGCTTCCATAGTTGAGCGCAATATTCAACTGAAGACCGTCATTATGCCGCGTACGTTCAATTGCATACTGTAAGGCCTCCCATGTATGGGCCGGAAGATTGGCCCTGTCACCGATTACCTCGATGCGGACATTATTGGCTATAAGGTCTGGCAGATAAATATGCAGAAACTCCTTGGGAAGTCTCAATATAAAGTCTATCTCTGGCTTTGGACGTTTCCAATTTTCCGTGGAAAACGTATAAAGTGTCAGAACCTTCACTTTGCACTTGACTGCTGCTTTGACAATTTTTACGACGGCAGATACCCCTTCTTTATGGCCAGCAACCCTGGGCATGCCCCGCTTATGCGCCCAGCGTCCGTTTCCGTCCATAATGATGGATATATGTTCGGGTATATTATCTTCTGGATAGTGGAAGAGTTCTTTCGATTGCTTATTTTTTAAAAAAGGAATTTTCATTGACATTGTCTGTCCCCCGCGATATTGTTAAAATCTTTCCAATTACCCTCTGGACACAGTTCAAGACTGCAGACAGAGGCGGACACAGCACCTTTTCAGATGTAATTCAGAAGCCTTTATATATTTAAAAAGCTATTTTCCTTCTATTTTTATATGTTATTTAATATGCTGATATGATCGTTTCTCACCTTCTGAACATTAACCTGTTTGCATCTACTCTCGTGACATTTTCCCTCCCTTAGCCTGCTTTAACGTCGCTACTGCAACATCCTAATAAAACTCATGAACCCACGTGAACAAGAGGTTTGATTTGGATATTCCCAAGCTCCAAAGAGGATGCGAGCTCTTCTGCTATGCATATATTAAAGCAAGTGCAAGTAGCATAAAAAGACGATAATAACGACTAATAACCACGGGCAGACGCCACTGCCCCACATATTGGTGGGTAAAAAGTTCAAATACAGCGCAGCTGCAAGGGGACAACTGCCACAAAGAGATATCTGCAAGCCTCACCACATCTGGCATAAATAACTACTACACTTGTGACATGAATACGTTGTAAAAAGGACTCCTGTAAGTAGGACCAAAAGCCTATATATGTCTGGAAAAATTTAAGAGAAGGCGGAACAACTCCATTGTTCAAGCTCAATGCTTTTTCGGAGATTATTGTTCGTTCATGAGTAGCAGTTTTTTTATACATTTGATTCATATGAAAAGATAAATCAACATTCAACAGGAGTAAGAATCAATTAAGTGTTTTCATCACTTCTGTATTCTAAAATATCCCCGGGCTGACAGTCCAAGGCCTTGCAAATTGCCTCTAAAGTTGAAAGTCTAATGGCTTTTGCCTTTCCATTTTTCAATATAGAAAGGTTAGCCATTGTGATTCCAACCTTTTCCGAAAGTTCTGTTACGCTCATTTTCCTTTTAGCCAGCATCACGTCAATATTGATTATAATCGCCATTGCTTTCACCTCAGACTGTTAAGTCATTTTCTGATTTTATATGAATCGCTTCTTCTAAAAGTCTTTGAAGAACAGCAGCAAAGACTGCGATTACCATTGAAGCAAAGATAAGGATCATTCCGATTATGATGAGACCTGGTGCATCATCCATCTCTGCTACGAGATAAACAAATGGCGTCATTACGACATACAAGCCACTGATCACCATTGCAGAGAATTTGATATTTTTCAGACGTTTAACAGATAATTCAGAGAAAGATTGGTGATTGTCAATATAGCCTAAAAGCTTAAAAGCCTGAAACAATGCCACGAAAAATGGAATCACCGATACATACAAACCAATCCCAATTGGATAAAGTAGATGGGCATAATCTGGATTTACCGGATTTTTAACTAACCAAGTCAATCCATATATACAAAAAGCAAGAGCAGGCATTCCCATAAAAATAACAGCCGTCTTTAGAAAGAGTGTTGATCCCCGCTTCATAAAAAGCACCTCACTTCATTATTTTTAAATTGATTATAAGATACTGTTTATCGAATTTCAATAAAAATTTTCTTTTTATTAATACATAATTATCGATTCATCAATTTTTATTGAAAAGCAAAAAGCACTCTTCATTATAAGGAAATGCTATAATTTCAACTCTCTGTTGTGTTTAAGCGACAGTTATAAGTGGTTGTTCCACAATCTGCTTCTATAATAAAAAGGGCACAAATTCAGATTGTTGGAAACCACCATACAAGTGTTATGAAAAATGGTTGGAATATTGAATTCACTCATAGCAAAGCATCCTTTTGGGGAATTTTTGGCGGCAGTTTTTAAAGAATGCTTTGCTCCCGAAGTTTTTCCTTTGTCCAGCCGCCGCACCAAACAAATCAATAGCTCCCCCCACCTCGATTTCTGAGGGTCTTTGAGCATTAAAAAAATAGCAATTTAAAAGGTTGATTATTTTTCTTGTAACTTCAATATTGCTAAACAGACAACGCCAAAATTGATAATAAAGTGATTGCATGATTAACTTCAATTTTCCCTAAATACTTAAAACCAATGTACTTACACCCATCGCTAGTGCAACAGCAATGAATATAAATCTCATTAAATTTGTCCTCATTGACATCCTCCCCCTTCCAATATATTACATTGGGTAAAGACTTCAAACTATGACCATGATTTGTGCGGTATGTATTAAATCTGCGTATCAGGGCTTTCTGTCTATTGGGGATATTTCTGGATTAATCCTAACGCAAAAATGTAGAATGCCCGCCGAGATTCATTTCATTCCTCCGCGGCTAAAGAAATGAGAACTGTATTGCGTTCTTCTTTTAACAAAAAGAGTGTGTAACCTCACTTTATGTAACAAGCCGGAAGCAAAAGCGGCCTCCATCCTTGGTATATAGGACGAAGGCCGCTTTTGATTTTCCCTTCCTACTTGCGGATTAAAAAACCGGCGAATAAACATTTATGAATGTGTTGTCAGCATAAGTTCATATATTTTGCGTGTTGTGTTAACATTTCTGACGGTCATTTTCTTGTATAAATTTGTGCCCACCAGTTTTGTCGTCCCGCTTTTGGTCACATTTTTTCTGTCAATGGACCATAAAACAGCCCCAGGCACATATTGAACTGTATCAATCTCCGGTTTAATGACTAACTTGCCGAGTACTGATTCATCATCCACATCATCCCATAAAAACATCACATCACTTTTCATGTGTTGATCGTTTTTCCATGATTCAGGGAGGGAATCCATGATCATTGAAAAATCATCAAGGCTACGGACCAACACCTTAATGGATAATCCAAAATCTTCCTGTATCACTTCTTCCAACATGTGAGAGATTTCTGCTTTTGAAAGGCTATCGTTTGTAAAAATGATATTGCCCGTATTGATATATGTCACAACAGCTTTCATGCCCACCCGTTCAAATGATTGTTTCAGCACTTTCATATTAACTTTATTTTTTCCTCCCACATTAATCCCTCGAAGAAGTGCAACATGGATCATAGACGATTCCCCCAATGTTTTTGTTACAGTTATTATACAACACGAAACTCGGATAAAAAACGCACTTTCTATCCCCCGCATTTGTCATGAAGTTGGGATCTCTCCGTTATTTAGGAAACATGCCCATTTCAACCATTTTCTCTTTGGCCCAATTAAAGTTTCCTCCAAAACAATACATTTCTTTTGAATGAATCCAATAAATCTTGTCGAACAGCTTGTTGAGAAAATAACGATCATGAGAAACCGCTAAAATGGTGCCGTCATAATCTTCAAGTGCTTCTTCCAATACTTCTCGGGATTCAATATCAAGATGGTTCGTTGGTTCGTCTAAGATGAGCAAATTCGTGTCTTGGTGCATCAGTTGAGCCAGACGAAGCCTCATTCTTTCTCCTCCACTCAGTTGTGAAACTTTGCGGAAAACCATATGTCCATAAAATAAAAATCTCGCCAAAATATGCCTCGCTTCCCCCTCCGTCATCCTCACCTCATTGCGAAATGCTTCTAAGACGGTCTCACCTTTCACTTCCGAAAAAATATGTTGAGACAAATAGCCAATCTTTACATTACTGCCTATTCTCACTTCTCCTTCATCGGGGGCGAATTGTTGAAGAATCATTTTGATCAACGTTGATTTTCCTGTGCCATTTTCTCCAATAATCGCCGCTCGCTGTTGATAAGCCACATGCATGTTGACATCCTTAAATAGGAGCTTTTCTCCAAACCTCTTTGAGACGCCTTTGAGCCGTATGACATCTTTTCCACTTCGATCTCCTGCCGCCATTTCCAGTTTCATTTTCTTGCGTTGCAATACAGGCCTATTCAACTTTTCCATTCTTTCCAATGCCCTTTCCATATTTCTTGCTCGTTTATGAAGCCCTTCATTGGGAGGATTGGCCCTGTTTGCCCAATCGCGCAAGCGTTTGATCGCTTCTTGCATTTTCTTTATTTTCTTTTGTTGTTCTTCATAGGCACGGAATTCTCTTAGTAAACGTTCTTCTTTTTCTTTCACAAAGCCTGAATAATTTGTATGGTACTGCTCAACTTTCCCATCTTCCAAATCCAGCATTTTATCTACGACATCATCCAAAAAATAACGGTCATGGGAAATGACAACAACTGTCCCGTTGTAAACTTGCAAAAAGTGTCCCAACCATTCCACCGTTGCCAAGTCCAAATGATTTGTCGGTTCATCAAGCAATAAAAAGTCAGGATTCTTGAGAAGAATAAAAGCCAAGCTTACCTTTGTCTTTTCTCCGCCGCTGAGGGCCGAGTATCGCTTATCCAATAAGTCGGAAATATTTAAGCCATTGACGATTCTTTCTATTTTGGCATCTATTTCATATCCGCCCCTTACGGTGAATTGATCTTGCACATGGCCATACTGGTCTATTAACTTCCCCATTGTTGCTTCGTTTGTTTCACGACTCATTTTCTCTTCAAGTTTCCTCAGCTTTTCTTCCATTTGTAAAAGTTCCGTGAAAGCGGTTTTTAATATTTCCCTAGCGGGCAATTGGTTGTGATAGTCCGGAATTTGTGCAAGATAACCGATGGAAATGCCTTTTTTCCAATGAATGAGACCCGAATCAGGCGTTTCGTTGCCAGCCAACAACTTCAATAACGTAGTTTTGCCGCTTCCATTTCGTCCGACCAACCCCACTCGGTCCCTTTCTTGAATGTCAAATGATATATTGTCAAATAAAAGATTTCCTCCATACATTTTAGAAAGTTTATTTACGCTGCAAATCACCATGTATACTTCCTCCTTTAGTACATAAACACAAAAAAGCCATGGGAAACACACTTTCCCCATGGCTTTTGACGCATAATGAATGGCACAAAAAAAAGAGCATGAAAGCTCCTCTTCAACCGTTCTTATATATCGTGGGTATAGAGATGTTTTCACCGTTTTAGATTTGCTATTAAGTTGTTAAAAAAGGGCATACGTGTCCCGTTAACAACTGCAACAGCAAATTTTGCACGGTTAAACAATAAGAATTCCGTCCAAAATCCGTGCACTAAAACAGCTTGATTCAACATCTCTCCCCACCTCCGTTTCATGATTCATTGATTTCATTTTATCGGGTCCTCCTTCTTTTTTCAAGTAAGGAGACATATCTTTTACAATATATCCCGCCACCCGGGCATGCCCAACCCTCCTTTCAAATCATTTGCGTTCACGAAAAAAGAAGCGAGGAATGCCAGTGTTCCGACGAGGGATATAGTGATCAATGTCCACACCGGAACCCGGGATAGCCCAGCTTTCATTTCCTTGTCCAAATTCCAGCACATTCTTGTCGATGTAGCTTCCCGCCAAAATGTCCGAAGTCAAAATAAGGGCAATACGGAAACTGCAAAAAATAAACGGCACTCGCCTGGTCGAATACAAGTAAAACTACCGGCGACATCCTTGCAAAAAAGCATTTCAGTTGAATTCACCATCACGCTTCTTTAGTATTTTTACTAAAGAAAAGTCCATTTGCCACGAGTGATCAACCATAAGAAAGAAGGGATTCATATGAGAAAAGTGCAGTTAGGGAAATCAGGCCTATTTGTCAATCCGATTGCCTTGGGAACAAACTATGTAGGCGGCCACAACTTATATGGTGATGTAGATGAAGAAGCCGGAAAACAACTTGTACGGACAGCGATTGAAAATGGTATCAATATGCTGGATACTGCCTACATATATGGGTTGGGCCGCTCGGAAGAATTGATTGGAGAGGTCATGAAAGAAAACTTCAATCGAACGGACGTGGTCATCGCGACGAAAGTGGCGCATAAGCAGGTTGATGATGAAATGGTATATGACAACTCCCCCGGATTTTTGCGTAAAGAGGTGGAAAAAAGCTTAAAACGACTGCAGACTGATTATATTGATCTGCTTTATATTCATTTTCCCGATAAAGACACGCCAAAAGATGAAGCGGTCGGCGCATTAAAGCAAATGAAAGATGAAGGAAAAATCCGCAGCATCGGACTGTCAAATTTTTCTCTGGAGCAGTTAAAAGAAGCGAATAAAGATGGCTATGTCGATGTTTATCAGGGGAATTACAATCTGTTAAGCCGGGAAGCAGAACAGGATATTTTCCCGTATGTGATTGAGCAGAATCTTTCCTTTATCCCGTATTTTCCGCTTGCGGCCGGACTGCTGGCTGGCAAATATACGAAAGAATCAACATTCGATGATTTGCGGGCTGACATGCCTCATTTCCAAGGGGAAGCCTTTGTTCAAAATCTGGAGAAAGTGGAGCGGCTTCGCACAATAGCGGATGAAAAAGGAGTCGAAACGGCAAACGTCGCGCTTGCCTGGTACTTAACGAGGGAAGCCATTGATGTCGTCATTCCGGGTGCGAAGCGAAAAGAACAAGTCCTAAGCAATTTAAAAACATTGCAAGTTACATTAACAAATGAAGAAATACAGGAAATTGATCGTATTTTTCAATAAGAAATATGGACAGAAGCAGGCGGAGAAATTTCTCAGCCTGCTTTTTATCGCCCTTCAGATTAACATGTCACATCGTCCCAGCAATAAGTTGGTGAAAACTTGCCTTCTGACATAGAACTCGTTATGACAGCCAGCTTGTGCTTACGCAGTCTGCATGTTCATCATGACGTTCTGTCAGTTCCTTGTCTTCCTCCATGTACATGAGAACGAGTTTTTCCATCCCTTCCCTATAAGCTTCTATTCATATATTCATGCTGAAGGATCCCCATGTGAATAATATCGTGCCATGACCCTTCCCTGAACAAACACTCACGACTGGTGCCCTCAGGTTGAAATCCCATCTTTTTGTATAATTTTATGGCTTTTTCATTAAATGAAAAAACCTTTAGAGATACCCGGTGCAGATTCATTTCCAGAAATGCGTAGTCAAGCAAAAGCTTCAACCCTTCTGAACCATAACCCTTTCCCCAATAATCTTTTTCTCCAATATCTATAATGCATTCAGCGTTTCTATTCTTATAATCAATGTTGATTAACGAGGTAATGCCAATGGGTGAATTCAATTCTTTTTCAATGATCATATAACTTTTTGCTGATGAGGAGCCCAAAATGATTTGCTCCACAAATTGTCTCGTTGCTTCCAACGGATATACATCTAAAAAAGGATTCGTTGTACGCATGACCTCTATATCATTTCTCCATGCATGATAAAGTTCTATATCCTCTGTTGTCATTTGTCTTAACCTTAATCTTTCTGATTCAAACAGCATTCTCCGTCACTCCCCGCAAGTTTTCAATTTCGGATCAACATTTTTTCCAAAGAAAAAAGCTAGACTGATAATTGATCCTTTACATTTGTTTTGTCGGTCCCCAACTGAAACATGTCCAGCCTTTCCATGAATAATATCACATTCGTCCTGGAAAATATGACCCATTATCAAACGTTAAAATTTCATATCATTACATCTTTTTAGAAAAAGCCCCTGAAGCTTTAGATTTGCGGCCCGCTCCCGATTCTAAGGCTTTTCCTTTCCTCATATTTCATCCCTCTCAGGACATATTACCAGTAGGAGGTGGAAACATTGGACAAGAAACAGAAAGGACAAAAGAACGTGAATGCTGAATTAGATGGCATGGGCCTTTACGGAACGACATCTAATAAGAATATTGGCGGTTATGAAACTTCCGGCGACATTGAAAACGCCGGCAAGCCGGAGAAAGGTTTTCAAAAGCCTGACGAGGAAGAAATGCAGGCATCCATTCAAGAAGATGATCGGGAACAATCTTATTAAAGGAGGCAGAACGCGCGAAATGGTTCAAAAAGGAAAAAAGCAGTATCGAGTAACAACAGGCGATTATGAAAATAAAACAGGCGGACTACATTTTGGTTATGAATATAGCTCCGGAAATAGACTGAGCAGAAACAAAAACAATGAGCAAAAAGCACCAAAGGAAAAAAGTGGCGACAAACCAATTTAAATGGTAAAAGACGTATGCCATCGCCAATATTCCAATCCCTCCATATATTAATACAGGAGGTGTTGTGATTGCGAAGAGCCATGAGAAGAAGCCGGGGTCTTTGTCTTTTTCCAGGGTACAATTGGTGCGGCCCCGGCTGCAGCGGCCCTGGAGCTCCCGTAAATGATGTGGATGCTTGTTGCATGAGACACGACTACTGTCTGCAAAACAATATTCATCCCTGTATATGCGATCATGAGTTTATGCATTGTTTAAAACCAAAAATCGAACCGTACACACAAAAAGGCCGGGCCAGTGCGCTTATGTACAACTTTATGAGATTAAAAACCGCGTTCTTTTGCGGCTAAAATAATCGGATTGAATTCGGGAATATTTTTCATGAAAAAACCCGGCAAGCCAGAAGGCTGCCGAGTTTCACTTTTAATATTGAATTAAATGGTATTTTTTCTTCCCGCGACGGATGATCGTGAATTTTCCGCCGAGCCTGTCTTTTTCCCCAAGCTCATACCCGGTGTCGGTGATTCGGTCCCCATTAACGGAAATCGCTCCATTTTGAATATCTTCCCTCGCCTGCCTCTTAGACGGCGAAATTTTGGCGGCTACGAGCAAATCCACGAGTCCATTTGTTTCTTCAGCTTGATGCTCATATGAAGGAACATCTTTAAAGCCTTGTTCAATTTCTTCTATAGATAGCTCTTTTATATTACCGCTAAAGAGAGCTTCGGTAATCCGGATCGCCTGCTGAAGCGCTTCTTCCCCATGAATCAAACGTGTCATTTCTTCAGCAAGCGCCTTTTGTGCTTTGCGAAGATGCGGCTCTTCTTTCAGTGATTTTTCAAGCGCTTCAATTTCTTCCCGCTCAAGGAACGTAAAATACTTTAAGTATTGAACCGTATCTGCATCGGCCGTGTTAATCCAAAATTGATAAAATTCGTAAGGAGTCGTCTTTTCAGGATCAAGCCAAATGGCGCCTCCCTCCGTTTTCCCAAACTTTGTTCCGTCCGCTTTCGTAACGAGCGGAATCGTTAAACCGTAGGCTTTGGCATCCTCTCCCGCCATTTTGCGGATAAATTCAAGTCCTGTCGTAATGTTCCCCCACTGATCGCTACCGCCAATTTGCATTTTACAGCCGTATTCTTTATAGAGGTGCAGAAAATCGATCGCCTGCAGAAGCGTATAGGTGAATTCCGTAAAGGAAATGCCCGTTTCCAGACGAGTAGCAACAGTTTCTTTCGCAAGCATATAATTCACGCCGATATGCTTGCCAAAATCACGCAAAAATGTCGCTAAGTCCATTGAACCGAGCCACTCATAGTTGTTTGTCATACGAGCACGGTTTTCACCCGTAAAGTCAAAAATCCGCCTCAATTGGGCCTTAATGCCTTGAACATTTTTTTCAACCTGTTCCAGCGTTTGTAACTGCCTTTCTTCTTTTTTACCGCTCGGATCACCAATCTGTCCCGTAAATCCTCCGACCAAAACGATCGGACGATGCCCGTGTTTTTGAAAGCGGCGCATTGTCAGAAACGGCAATAAATGTCCAATATGCATGCTGTCTGCCGTGGGATCGACTCCACAGTATAAAGAAATTTTTTCCTTCTCCAAAATTTCTTTTATGCCTTCTTCATCCGTTTGTTGATAAATAATGCCGCGCCACTTTAAGTCATCTAATAATTGCTTCAACATATTTCCCTGCCTTCTGTTTAAAAATAGAAAACGCCCCTTCGTTGTCTACGAAGGGACGATTTATTCACCGCGTTACCACCCAACTTGGGAAATCAAATTTCCCCGCTCATCGATATAACGGTTCTTACCGTTTGCCGCTACTATGAAAGTTCACGGCAAAAGCTCCTGGAAGTATTTCATCGTACTGTTTGTACCGGTTTTCACCAACCACCGGTTCTCTTCATAACAGGGACAGTCGACTACTTGATCCATTCTTAGCTCAATATATATCGTTGTATAGAAAATATTGTAGCTACAATGCACCGCCATGTCAAATTGTCACGAAAAAACGCCTTCCATATGCTATAATTAGTTGTGATTTCAGGAGGTATTTGTATGAAGAGTTTTTTGAAGGCACGATGGGAGCGACTTAAACAGCGTGCTTTTACCATTGAGAAAAAAGAATGGATGAAAGGTTTCCGGATTACATATGGCGTGGCGTGGAACTTGACCTTTCTATTGACGATATTTCTCGTACTGGGAGGCATCTTTGCAGGCGGAGTTGGCGCCGGCTATTTTGCATCACTTGTAAAAGATGAAAAAGTCCGGCCCGCTTCCAATATGAAACAGGAGATTTTCCATTATGAAGAAACATCCAAGCTTTATTTTGCCGACAATATTTATTTGGGGAAACTCCAGTCTGACATTGACAGAGAAGAAGTCAGCATTGAAGAAGTTTCGGATCATTTGAAAAAAGCCGTCATCGCGACAGAGGATGAGTATTTTTACGAGCATAAAGGGGTCGTTCCCAAAGCTTTAATGAGGGCTGTTTTTCAGGAGTTAACCAACTCTTCTGTCCAAACAGGCGGCAGTACTTTGACACAACAGCTCATTAAAAACCAAATTTTAACGAACGAAGTTTCTTTTGACCGAAAAGCAAAAGAAATCCTGCTTGCCCTAAGGCTTGAAAAGTTTCTTGAAAAAGATGAAATTTTAGAAGCTTATTTGAATGTTTCTACATTTGGCAGAAATTCATCTGGACAAAATATTGGCGGGGTTCAGGCCGCGGCAAGAGGAATATTCGGGGTGGATGCGAAAGAGCTGAACTTGCCGCAAGCAGCTTTTATTGCCGGCTTGCCGCAAAGCCCGTTCAGATATACGCCATTTGCCAACGGCGGCGGATTAAAAGAGGAATCGCTTCTTGAACCCGGCTTAAACAGGATGAAAACCGTCTTGGCCCGGATGCGCGCAGAAGAGTTTATTACCCAAAAAGAATATGAAGAAGCGATTCATTATAATATTGTAGGCGATTTTATCAAGCCACAGCCGCGGGCTTATGAGCAATATCCATATCTGACCGAAGAAATTGAAAGACGCGGCATTACCATATTGATGGAAATCCTTGCCAAGAAAGATGGTTACAGTGAAAAGGACTTGCAAAAGGACAAGGGCCTTTACAACAAGTATGAGACTTTGGCACGTCGGGACATCCGGCACAACGGCTATCATATCCATACGACAATTCATAAACAAATATATGACACTCATCAAAAAGTAAAAGATGAATACAACAATTACGGTTATACGAAAGTTAGGCAGGAGAGAAATCCGGAAACGGGAAAATTGGAGGAAATCAAAGAACCTGTCCAAGTGGGAGCCATTTTAATTGAAAATAAAACCGGTAAAATATTAAGCTTTGTCGGCGGCCGCGACCATAAACTGGAAGCAACGAACCATGCCACCAAGGCAAAGCGGCAAAATGGTTCAACGATGAAACCACTACTCGTCTACGCGCCTGCTATGGAAATGGGGCTCAGCGCTCCTGGCGCGGTTGTGGCAGATATTCCACTCTCAACAGGCGGTAAAGTTTTTAGAAACTATTCAGGCAGGTATTATGGACTTGTTTCATCCCGAAAAGCGCTTGCCCATTCGTACAACGCCTCCGCCGTTTATACGTACTTAAAAACGGTCAACAACAACCCGGCCGCTTATTTGGAAAAAATGGGATTTACGACACTGACGAAAGCGGATCATACCAACATAGCCGCTGCACTCGGCGGGGTTGAAGACGGGGTTACAGTGGAAGAAAACACGAATGCTTTCACGACATTCGCCAATGGCGGTAAATTCATCGATGCCTATATGATTGAAAAAATTACGGATCATGACGGCAATATTATTTATGAACATAAAGCCAAGCCTGTCGATGTATTTAGCCCACAAACATCTTATTTAATGATTGACATGATGCGAGATGTGCTTAGATACGGAACGGCTTCTGCTGTCCCCGGAATGCTAAAATTTTCAGCGGATTGGGCTGGAAAAACGGGAACAACGAATGGACCGAATGATGCATGGTTCGTTGCTTCCAATCCAAATGTCACACTTGGCGCCTGGATTGGATATGGGAAGCCGGCCCCACTTTCAACTGATGGAAGTGAAGGAAGACGCAATCTCAACATATGGGCAAGATTAATGAATGGCGCCTATGACGCGGCTCCCGACCTGGTCAAACCAAAAGAAAGGTTCAAGATGCCAGGTGGAATTGTACGGCGTTCGTATTGCGGCATTTCCGGAATGCTTCCATCAAAAGCCTGTTCAGCAGCAGGCTTGGTACAGTCTGATCTGTTTAACGCGAAATTTGTGCCGACGAAGGTCGATAATAGTTTAGGAAACGGGCGGTACGTCATGATCAAAGGAAAAAAATACATGGCTCTGCCTTCCACACCACAAGAATTTACAAAACCAGGCGGTATGCTCAGTCCAGAATTCGTGAAACAAATCTCACTTGGACGAGCGATCAATCCGGCTTATTTGATTCCGGACAATGATCCAAGGTGGAAAAACTTACTGGCTGCCGGAGCGATCATGCGGGACGATGGAAAGGCACCGGCAAGTGTTTCAACCACCATGTCTAACGGATTGCTCACTTGGAATGAATCTCCCAGCCATGATGTCGTTGGTTATCGGGTCTATTCCGGGTCAGGCAAAAGAGTCGCGTCTATCGCATCCGGTTCTTCTCTATCCTACCGGGCGGGCGGCGGTTCGTATTATGTAGTGGCCGTCGATATTGCCGGCCGTGAATCGGCACCGTCCAACAAAATGGAAACCAAGCAAGTAAACAAACCGGCAAAAACAGAGGATACTCAAAAGAAACAAACCGAAGTTGATAAAAACAAAGATAAAGATAACAACAAGGAACAACAAGCACCAACACCACCGGCTCCAAATACACCGCCGCCTAAAAAAGAGGAACCAAAAGAGGAGCCAAAAGACCAACAGAAAGATGACGGGAAAAAGGAAGAACCAAAAGAGCCTAACCAAGGTGGAAACGACGGGAACGGGAACGAAAATGGCGGCAATCCGGTTCCAGATAAAAAAGAGGAACCGAATCAATAAAATATTCCAAAAGAAACCTGCTCCCAGGGCGGAGCAGGTTCGCTTTTGAGCTGATGTTCCCTCATGACAAGAATTGACTTGAATGTGAAAGATAAATGCAGGGCAGTCGGTTTGGCCGAAAAAGAGCACAACAAACAGATTCAAGCGATTGAGAGAATATATGTGAAATTTACGATATCCTACATCTTTTTACAAAAGAAGGACCATGAAAAATAAAGAAATTCTTTACTCATGAAGTTCTTTGAGGGGCTTTATTTTTTCCCTTAACAAATGACCATCATCAATTATTGTAATATAATGAATATACCGCATATAAAAAAGGGATTAAGGAGTATGAAAATTCATTTCAACAAAGATGAGTATTCACTCTCTATTCATGTTTTGTTTATGAGTCATACTAAACAGATTCCTCATAGCATTGGAAAACCCTGATTTTGTTGCATTTCATGAAAGCAATGTAGCTATAGAATGGATAAAGGTAAATGGGTTTTTTATGAATATTGTGTTATTTACTCCTCTTGTTTTATCAATATCATTTTTCTTAGCTTTTTTATATTCAAATGATCAATCAAATGAGTGAGTAACATTTTAAAAGAGGCTATTTAAAAAACTGATAGTTTCTGGCATTCAACAAGCAATCGTGTTTCAAATCACACAAGCACATTGAAATGTTGGTGAAGTCGTTTTCGTTGTTACTTTTTTAAAGCGAAGTTATTCCGAACGAGCAGAAGTGACAGCGCTCGTGAAAAAGCACCTGAATTTCAGGAAAAAATTTAATGAAATAGGTAAATAAGTCGTGGATGACAAGATCAGACGAAGGAATTTAAGCAAAAAGCCGCATTGAATGAATCAATGAAAAAATGGCCGCAGAACCATTTCAAGATTCTTGAATGTCCCAACGATTTGATGTATTCTCTGCTTTTGACTAGGTTGGATTTAATTGAACGCTACATGGCAGGGAAACTTCAGGCGATTGATCAGCATTTTGTTTGTACATGGCCCCCTTCATTGGATTTTCGCTCCTACCCTTTGACTTTCGTTCCTACCCAAAAATAGAAAACCTTGTAAACTTCAGTAGACCCAGATCATGAATTAATTCAAGGTCTATCAGCGCTAGCAATAAAGATGAAACGGCTTAAGCCCTCAAAAAATCAGGGTTCAAGCCGCTTCCACTGTCTACTTGACAGAAACATTTCACTTTTGGGACAGCTTTTTTATGGTTAGTCCTCCATCGTCGACAAGTCGCCTGCCGGCAGTCCGAGTTCCCATGATTTCAAGACACGGCGCATGATTTTGCCGCTGCGCGTTTTTGGAAGCTTGTCCCGGAACTCGATTTCACGAGGTGCGGCATGAGCAGCCAGCCCCGTTTTGACGAATTGGCGGATATCCTCTTTCAATTCCTCACTTGGTTCGTAATCTTCCATCAGTGCAACAAATGCTTTAATGATTTCCCCGCGGACAGGATCCGGCTTCCCGATGACACCCGCTTCTGCCACGGCAGGGTGTTCAAGCAGTTTGCTCTCTACTTCAAACGGACCTACCCGCTCGCCGGATGTCATAATGACATCGTCGATTCGGCCTTGGAACCAAACATATCCTTCTTCATCCATAAAGGCGGAATCTCCCGATACATACCATCCTCCTGGAAGGAAGTAAGAATCATATTTTTGTGGATTTTTCCATATCTCCCGCATCATCGCCGGCCAGCCTTTTTTAATGGCGAGATTGCCCATCCGGTTTGGTGGCAATATATTCCCCCGATCATCCACAATGGCGACTTCCACCCCAGGGATCGCTTTCCCCATCGATCCAGGCTTTATCTCCATACAAGGATAATTGGCAACCACAATGGCGCCTGTTTCCGTCATCCACCATGTATCATGAATACGTTTGCCAAACACTTTCATTCCCCAACGAATCACTTCCGGATTTAGCGGTTCGCCGACGCTCAAAATATGCCGAAGTGAAGATAGGTCATATTTTTCAACAAGTTCATCACCTGCACCCATCAACATCCGAAATGCCGTTGGAGCGCTATACCAAACCGTCACACCGTAGTCCTCAATCGCTTGGTACCAATTTTCCGGCTTAAAACGACCGCCTGTAATCACATTCGAAGTTCCCGTAAGCCAAGGACCGAAAATTCCGTAGGAAGTGCCCGTTACCCAGCCGGGATCGGCCGTGCACCAGTAAATATCGTCTTCCTGCAAATCCAACACCCAACGGGCAGTTTGATAATGTTGAATCATGGCATTATGAACGTGCAAAACACCTTTTGGCCTTCCCGTTGACCCGGACGTATAATGCAAAATCAGGCCGTCTTCGCGATCGACCCACTCTATCTCCAAATGCTTGTCCGCTTCTTTCATTTTCTTGTTAAAATTAATAAACGGCCCGGTTTCCTCAATGTTTTCTCCTACTAGAAAAATGGCTTTCAATGCAGGAAGTTCATCTACCGGAACCCTATGAACCAAGTCAGGCGTTGTCACAAGCACTTTTGCCTCACTGTCTTCAAGCCTGTCTTTGACCGCTCCTTCCATAAAAGCCTCAAACAGGGGGCCTACAATCGCGCCGAGCTTAATGGCTCCCAAAATAGAAAAATATAATTCAGGCGAACGCGGCATAAAAATAAAAACACGGTCTCCTTTATTGACACCGCCGTATGTTTTTAAAACATTTCCCGCTTTATTAGAAAGCTCTTTCATTTCTTCGAACGTATATGTTTCCTTTCTTGACTCGTCCCGGTAATAAAGGGCGACTTTATTTTTCCGAAAGGTTTCTGCATGACGGTCAATTGCTTCATAGGCCATATTAACTTGGCCGGTTTCAGCCCAAGAAAAGTGCTTTTCAGCTTCTTGCCAATCAAATGTTTGCCTTGTTTTATCATAATCTTGCAAATTGTAAACACCTTGGGCAGCAGGAATGCGTTGTGTTCCCATGAAGTAATCCCCCCTGTTAAGAATTATTCATTCATTATAATATAAAAGCCAAACATTCACAATTAGTTCAAATTTCTTCCAAATCATGTATAAAATTTGCTGTTTACAAATGTAAGCGTTGCACCATTCGTGTATAATGAAAAAAGAAATAGACAGACCGGAAATATCTGACCTATAAGGAGGTGCTTGAATGGAGCATAAAAAAAGATACAATGCTCTGGAATTGAAAACCCGTAAAGGGAATGTCCTGATCGAAGGACCTATTAGCAGCGAATCCCTCCAAGACATGGAGTTTCATAAAGATCTCATTTCTTTCCGCCCTCCCCAGAAACAGCAAGAAGCACTTGTTGAGATTGCCGCATTGCCCGAAGGACGCATCATTGTTGCCCGTGTCAACAATACAGTGGTCGGTTACGTCACATTCGTATATCCCGATCCGCTTGAGCGCTGGTCAGAGGGAAAAATGGATAATTTAATAGAGCTTGGAGCAATTGAAGTAATACCTGAATATCGTGGAGAAGGAATTGGGAAAGGCTTATTGAAAGTTTCCATGATGGATGACGCGATGGAAGATTATATTATCATTACAACGGAATATTATTGGCACTGGGATTTAAAAGGAACTGGCCTAAATGTGTGGGAATATCGAAAAGTGATGGAGAAAATGATGCAGGCCGGAGGCCTGGAATGGTATGCGACCGACGATCCGGAGATTTGTTCACACCCTGCCAACTGTCTCATGGCACGAATCGGAAAAAGGGTTGACCAGCGTTCAATAGAGCAGTTTGATCGTCTGCGATTTACGAACCGTTTAATGTATTAGCGTTAGTAATGAAAAGGAGTGGAGATGGATGATTGTCGAGCAAATCATGACGAAAAATGTATTGGTTCTTACGCCGGAAGACAATGTCAAGTCAGCCCTGTCCCTCATGCGTGAAAATAACATACGCCACCTTCCGCTAGTGAATAACGATGGAGAAATTGTCGGCCTTGTCACGGAACGTGATATTAAAAGCACCCTGCCTTCTTTTTTAAAAGGAGAAGCATTAAAGGAACACCTCGCCGCTTCTTTGTCCACCATCATGACGGAAAATGTGATTACAGGCCATCCTCTCGATTTTGTGGAAGAAGTGGCCGTCCTTTTCTACGATTATAAAATTGGCTGTCTGCCGATCATTCATGACCGGAAACTGGTCGGCATTATTACGAGCACTGATCTCCTGCACACGATGGTTGAATTAACCGGCGCCAATAAACCAGGGTCGCAACTGGAAATTCGGGTGAAAAATAAAACCGGAGTGCTATATGATGCGGCTGGAGTATTTCGCAAACATCGCGTCAATTTGCATAGTGTACTCGTTTATCCGGACCCAGATGACGATCAATATCAGATCCTCGTTTTCCGAATTGCCACGATCAATCCCATCCGGATGATTGAAGCTTTGAAAGAAGAAGGATTTGACGTACTATGGCCCAATCTGCCGGGGATATCATCATGAAAAAAGATTCAGTATTTATTTATTCGGATGAACTTTTAAAATATCGCTTTTCTGAACATCACCCGTTTAATCAGTTTCGGCTCACTCTAACAAACGATTTGCTAAAAAAAATGGGGGCACTTGCAGACGACGCTATCATTCCCCCCAGGAAAGCAACGGAGGAAGAGCTTCAGCTTAATCATGATCCGGCATTTATCCATGCAGTAAAGCAGGCAAGCAGTGGATATTTGCCGCCAAGCAGAGCGGAGAGTTTTGGGCTTGGAACCGAAGATACGCCCATCTTTGAAGGCATGCATGAAGCCAGCTCTTATATTGTCGGCGGAACGCTGACAGCTGTTGATTATGTGATGCAAGGAAAAGCGAACCACGCTTTGCATTTGGGCGGGGGGCTCCACCACGGATTTAAGGGAAAAGCTTCCGGATTTTGCATTTATAATGATAGTGCCGTAGCGATCAAATATATCCAAAAGAAATATGGCGCACGGGTTTTGTATATAGATACCGATGCCCACCACGGAGACGGCGTACAATGGTCCTTTTATGATGATGAAACGGTATGCACATTTTCCATTCACGAAACAGGAAGGTACTTGTTTCCCGGTACCGGCAGCACAAATGAATGGGGCCAGGGAAAAGGATATGGCTATTCTTTCAATATCCCACTGGATGCGTTTACAGAAGATGAATCTTTTATTTGGGCCTATTCTACGGCTTTGCGCGAGATTGTCGAATATTTCAAACCAGATGTTATTTTTTCCCAAAACGGTGCGGATGCCCACTATTTTGACCCACTGACACATTTGTCTGTCACCATGAATACATATCGGGAAATTCCGAAGCTGGAACATGCGCTTGCCCATGAGTATTGTGAGGGCAGGTGGATTTCCGTTGGCGGGGGCGGCTATGATATTTGGCGAGTCGTCCCTCGCGCTTGGTCCCTTATTTGGCTGGAAATGACAGGAAAACATGCTTCCGGTCCGCTACCCAAACAATGGCTGGATCGCTGGAAAAAGCTTGCTCCTTTTGAGCTGCCGAAAAATTGGGAAGATGAGCCAAATTTGTACAAGCCTATTCCGCGCAAGGAAGAAATTACACAAAAGAATGCACAAACAGTCGAGCGGGCCCTATATTTCCTACGCCAACAGTTGGAGAGGGAAAGAAAAAAAGGAGATGTCCAA
This sequence comes from Siminovitchia sp. FSL W7-1587, assembly GCF_037963795.1. Lineage (NCBI taxonomy): Bacteria > Bacillati > Bacillota > Bacilli > Caryophanales > Bacillaceae > Siminovitchia > Siminovitchia sp. FSL W7-1587. The sequence continues at coordinate 3,585,195 of NZ_CP150169.1, read as the reverse complement.
TAAGGTGAATTTTCAACCTTGGACATCTCTCTTGATTGGCATTCGAAGCATAACGGTTTATTCTTTCGTAGACCCTCTTGTTTCCAGACGGTGTGGAAGAACAACAACGTTATCCTGTACTTTTTCTTTGTTCATATATTTTGTTAGCAGCCTCATGGAAACAGCCCCAATATCATAGAGCGGCTGCACGATTGTTGTCAATTGCGGGCGCACCATCAATGTGAGCTTTGTATTATCAGAAGTGATTACTTCCAGGTCATTTGGTATCGATAAGCCGTCATCTTGGGCACCGTGCAGGACACCAAGGGCCATTTCATCATCACCCGATACAACCGCTGTTGGTCTCGGGTCAAGTTGCTTCATTTTTTGCCACGCCTCAAGCCCGGTATCATACGTATATTCGCCTTCAATGACGTATTCCTCTTTGAATTCCAATCCTGCTTGTTCCATTGCTTCCTTATAACCCACAAGCTTATGCCCATGATTAATTAAATCACGCATCGGCCCCATCACAAATGCGATGTTTTTATGCCCCTTTTCAATAAAATGCGTTGTCGCATCAAACGTAGCTTGTCTGTAGTCAATATTGACAGAAGGAAGCGAATTGGAAGATTCGATTGAACCCGCAAGCACGATCGGAACAGGAGACCGCTTTAACTCCTGGACAAATTCATCTGTAATATTTTGGCTCATGACGACAATACCATCTACTTGCTTTCCAAGCATCGTATTTAGCAAATGCAATTCTTTGTTTACATTTTGGTCTGAATTGCTCAAAATAATATTGTATTTATACATGGTCGCAATGTCTTCAATCCCGCGGGCAAGCTCTGCGTAAAAAATATTTGCGACATCTGGTATAATTACCCCAACCGTTGTTGTCTTTTTACTCGCAAGTCCACGCGCTACCGCATTTGGCCGGTATTCCAATCTATCGATTACTTCCAGTACTTTTTTCCTCGTGGCGGGCTTCACATTTGGATTTCCGTTGACCACCCTTGATACGGTCGCCATTGAAACATTTGCTTCCCTTGCCACATCATATATTGTTACATTCATCTTCTTCACTCTCCTGTTCAAAGCTTGCCACACGATGTATTTTCATTTATCCCGCATGTAAGGTTCCGTAATACTCCCACTTCAAGAACTGAGTTGATACAAAAGGTCTAAGTGGGAGAAAACGGCACCTAAATGCCCGATTGGTTCAACTAACATTCAGTAGGAGATGGAAGAAAACTACTACTGAATGAAGTTTCACCTTTATTATATACATTTTTCACTTCTTTCATAATCATACGCCAAAAAGCCATCCTGTTGCAAACCTTTTCACCTCTCGTCAATAAATTTTCATAACTTTTCTTTCACAAACGGAATTTGACAAAAAAGTTCGACTGTTGTCCATTTTGGGAGCACTGTTTTGCTTTGCGAAAAGCGACTTTTACCTCTCTGATGTACGATCGTTTCAAGTAGAAGACAGCGAGGCAGAACATCCCTGTTATTTGTAATGTCGGCAACACAAATCCATGAGAAATCGTAAAGTTGATATGTAACAACGTGAGTACAATCACTTCCTCATCAGATTATTGCCAACCCCTCCATCCATTTCGTGACACTGTTGCGTATTCCAATCAATTCCGAGTGGATTTGCTATTCATCATCCTTTTGAAGGTTTCCCCCAGTAACGTTCGGTTAATATGTTGACTTTATCAAAAACTGATCGAAAATTCAATCTTATTTTATGGATCAGCACCGAACAATCATTATTGTAACGCAGTCGTTATTCCGTGAGAGTCCTTCCCCTTTGATCGATCCGTACTATTATTAGCTTAAAAATGGTAACCATTCATGTTTCGCAATTTATGGCCATTCACTATGTTCCTAAACGAAATTCCTCTATCAAAGCATTGCTGCTTTTATCCAGGACATCATTGTAGCTATACCCTTTGAGCAGGAAAAAGTAACAGCGTTTTTTATTCAATTGATTATCTTGTCCATAGCATTAGGTTTTCAATGGCGTTTTTTTCACTTTACAAGTATAATTCGATAAACAACGCCATCTTGTATAAAATTAAAAACTGTTAAAATGGGTGGGACAAACAATCGAAAAGGAGAGTTCCATATGGAAAAGGAAAAACCGTCGTTGGAAGAATTACTGTCGCAAGTCACCGAGGAAAATAAACATGAAAAAATTGATTTCGGAATAGTTGGAAAGGAATTAATTTGACAGGAAAAAGATGACCTTTAAAACCGGCTTGAACGAGACGGGAATTGGAAGTTGCTAGATTGACAGAAATTTTTTTCAAACTGGCCACGCGCTGGCGATCGAGAAACGAAATATCAGAGAAACACTTAAACTATTCCCCATAAAGGGCAACCCCCGCCTTTCTTTGTTCCAATTAAATAGACAGGCAACTTTTATCAAGCCGCCTGTCTATTTTTTAAGGGTTCATGGATTTATTGACTTTTTCCGCCAGTTGCTCAGCCTTCTCCGCTACTTCATCGCTTGCTTCGTTTGCCGCGGTTTGAGCTTGATCGGCAGCTCCTTTGGCATTTTCCGCGGTAAGGTCAACTGTACGATGGGCCGTTTCCTGCATTTGGTTCGCTCCGTCTTTAGCGGCTTCTGCCATCGTATTCGTTGTTTCTTTCGCCGTGTTGCGGAACTGACCCGCTTTCTCCTTTACCGTGTCTGCCAAATTGCTGCCTTTATCCATTGCGGCTTGGCGGAGCTGGTTCGTTTTTTCAACGGCCGTCGTGGTAAGGTCACTGCTTTTTTCCATGACGGTTTCCTTCCATCCACTTGATTTATCCTTTAGTACATCCATTTGTTCACTCAAATCACTTCTCAATTCCCTGCCTGACTTTGGAGCCATCAATAATGCGGTTGCAGCTCCTACGATACTGCCGATGATCACACCTGTTAAAAAATTACCAGTATTATTGTCATGATTACCCATCTATTTCTCATCCTTCCTCAAATTGGTATAATTGATTTATCCTCTTCCGCCTTCCAACTGTTGAGTATGGATCATTACTTCAGACTTGGCTTCTTCACTTTCCTTGGCTTTTTTCTTTGTAAACCATTTATCCTTAATCTCTTTTGCGACTGCTCCCCATTGTAAAGCTTGGGCAATCTTGTCCTCATTTTTCACAACTGTAGAAGAGACCGTTTTCGTCACTCTTTGCAGCGATGTGTTGAGGTCCACTACAGTGTCGCCAACCCCTTGTACGGCGGTTCCCACACCTTTCACCGCATCTACAACTGTATCGAGTTTTTCTACTTTCACTTGAATATCATCAGCAAGGGCGTTCGTCTTATGTAATAGCATTGTTGTCTCGCCTGTTACACCCTTTAATTGGTTTTCAAGCCCATCTAAGGTTGTAGAAACACTTTCCATCGTTTCTTTCATTGCCTTTAATGTTTTCGTCAAACTAATGACAAGAATGAAAAATGCAATAGCAATTAAGGCAACGCTTAAATAAAGAATGATACTCATTCACTCCACACCTCCTGTATACAACATTTCCTACCCTAGTTTGTCCAAGGATAAACTCTTTTAACAATCTTCTTGATGCAAACATGCTTGTTCTTTTTCTCTTTACATATTATAAGGAAACCGCCCCCCAAAGGCGGTTTCATTGTGCTTTTTTTAACTGTTGCTGCAATAGATTTTCATATGCTATCTGGAATTTCTGAATGTCTCCAGCACCCATAAAAAGGAGTACGGAATCATCCAACAATAAAAGCGGGGAAGTATCATCTTCCTGTAGTATCTCGGCACCTTCAATTTTGGCTTTTAAGTCATTGATGGAAAGCTCTCCCTGGTTTTCCCTGGCGGAGCCGAAGATATCGCATAAATATACTTTATCGGCTTCACCCAAACTTTCCCCAAATTCACGTAAAAACGTTTGTGTTCTGGTAAAAGTATGCGGTTGAAAGACGGCAACGATCGGTTTATCAGGATACTTCTGCCTGGCTGCATTTATCGTCGCTTTAATTTCAACTGGATGATGGGCATAGTCATCTACAAGAATCTGGCTTCCCATTTGTTTTTCGGTAAAACGGCGCTTGACACCGTTGAACGTTTTCAGTTGCTTCTGCAAAATCTTACAATCAATTTGCTCGTAGTGGCATAAGGCGATGACCGCAAGAGCATTTAAAATATTATGGTCACCATATGTTGGAATTTCAAATGTCGCATAAAAATGATTGCGAACGAAGACATCAAACTTTGTTCCGGCCGTCGATTTTATCATATTCCGGGCTTGGAAGTCATTTCCGTCGCCAAAACCGTAAAAAAGAACCGGCACTTTCGCTTGTATCTTTTGAAGTTGTTCATCATCCCCGTAAGCGATAATCGCTTTGTTGACCTGCAGAGCCATTTCCTGAAACGCACTAAAAACGTCACCCACATCGGAAAAATAGTCTGGATGGTCAAAATCAATATTGGTCATGATGGCATAATCTGGATGGTATGATAAAAAATGTCTTCGGTATTCACAGGCTTCAAAGATAAAATAGACAGCCTCTTTATCCCCTTTGCCGGTCCCGTCTCCAATCAGATACGAAACGGGCTTGACACCTTGCATAACATGGGCAAGCAGACCGGTCGTAGAGGTTTTCCCATGCGATCCCGTTACGCCTATACTCACAAACTGTTCCATGTATTCGGCAATGAATGTGTGATAACGGATCACTTCTACCCCTTGACTTAACGCCTCATCTATTTCTTCATGTGAATCAGGAAAAGCATTGCCGGCGATGACTTTCATGCCCGGTCTAATATTTTCACGTTGAAAAGGTAATATTTTTATTTTTAGGTGTTCCAGAGCCTCTTGGGTAAAGAAATATTTTTCCACATCCGATCCCTGCACTTTATAACCCGAATGATGGAGAATTTGTGCAAGAGCGCTCATTCCGGAACCTTTAATACCGACGAAATGGTATACAGTCATAGCAGAACCTCCAGCGATCGTCTATCTGTATGTATTATATGAAGTGGAAAACTTTTTGCTCAAAGGTCTTTCTGGAATTGACTGCTCATTATATTATGAGCTTCCGACAACATTCATATGTATGAACAGATAGGTTTTTGTATTGTGTCATTATACCATTGTTTCCAAATGGGAACCAATGGTAAAGCGGCTTGGGGAAATTTTCCTTTTAATCACAAACTTTTTCAAGCCGCGGATTGGGACGGTGCCTTCTTCCTGCTTTTGCGGAAGGCTTTCCATTTAACATGACGCAGTCCCCGGTAAAACCGGTGTTAATTTTTAATAAACTGCTGCCGATACCATACATGTCAACCGGTACACCAGCTTTTTCAAACTCCGCTATTCTCTCTTCATTAAATCCGCCAGAAACAACAATTTTCACATGGTGAAATCCCTCGTCATCCAGCGCTTTTCGCAAAGCAAAAATAAGATTCGCGTTAACCCCGCGAGGATCAAAGGTGCCAAGTAAATGTTGGTTTCTCAGGAAGTATTTGTCAATCATAGTCCGGGACGTATCGACTCTTACTCCTTTTAATTCCGACCCAAATTCACGGGCAAGTTTTAAAGAATCGGTTATCACGTCGTTATTATAATCAACAAGCGAAACGAGTTCATCCTCCGGAAACGTCTCTTTATATGCTTTGGTGGCGGCAACGATATCGCCGTTAAAAAGCTGAATCAAGGCATGTGGCATCGTTCCCATTCCTTCTTTTCCCCACCACTCATTCATGGCCGGTGTGGCCTGGGCTGTTGATCCGCCAATATAAGCCGCATATCCGTCTCCCGCCTGCTGTGTGAAATGATCATCACGGTCCCCCATAAAGATGACGGGTTTTTGTTTTCCAGAAATGGCCGCGGCCTTTGATACATTATACACGTTTGTCGCAACCGAAGTTCTTCTGGAAAGAATACCGTCAATGATCCCTTCTAAAAAACCAAAATCCTGATATGGTCCCTTAATTGTTAACACTGTTTCAAAGGGAGTGATTTTATCTCCGTCTTTCAATGAATATATTTCCAAGTTTTCAGGATGATCGGCGAAGCATTTCACGAGCGCGATCGCTTCATCCGTTCCGCATAACACAGCATGTTTTCTTTGGAAAAACTGCATTAATACAGTATTGTCTTGTTTGTAACGCTTGGCAATTTCCCTCGTTTTTAAAAAATAAACTGCAGAGAACCACCCATCTTTCACTCGTTCATCAAACTTAAACGTTTCATTTGTAAGCCGTTTGATTTTTCCCTGCAGCTTTAAATCAATTTCCTTCATCGCAAATACTCCTTGTGTCATCGTCTGCCCAATAGGATAAAAAACAGGCATTGAGCGATCCACAAATAGAATACCATTTTCTTCACTATTGTACTAGCGAATCTTTTAACGAATGTAAATCTTCTTCTTTGATGAGGACATCCCGCGGACGGCTTCCACGTGCTCCCGTAATTACTCCGCGTTCCTCCATCATTTCCATTAATCTGGCAGCCCGATTATAGCCAATCCGGAATTGTCTTTGCAATAATGAAGTAGATGCATGGCCCTGTTTGATGACAAATTCGCACGCCTCCACAAACAGTTCATCTTCATTTTCCTGTAGCTCGGCTTTTTTTAACAGTTCTTCCTGTTTAAACAAATATTGCGGTTCCCCCTGATCTCGCACGTGTTCAATGACACGGTCGATTTCTTCATCTGATACGAATGTTCCCTGAAGGCGGACAGGTTTGACGGAACCGTTATTTAAAAACAACATGTCGCCACGCCCCAACAGTTTTTCTGCTCCGCTTACATCGATGACAGTCCGCGAATCGACTTGTGAGGAAACGGAAAATGCGATTCTTGTTGGGACATTTGCTTTAATCAGGCCCGTAATGACGTCAACGGAAGGCCTCTGTGTCGCGATTAAAAGATGAATTCCGCACGCCCGCGCTTTTTGGGCAATCCGGCATATCGACTCTTCGACTTCCGCTGGCGCTACCATCATCAAATCAGCCAGCTCATCAATGATAATCACAATATACGGCAATTTGTCGCTGTATTTTCCATTCTTTTCAGCCACATTGTTAAATCGGTTTATATCCCGTACATTTGCATGGACGAACAACTCATAGCGGTGTTCCATTTCATCCACTGCCCATTTTAAAGCGGCGGTTGCCGCTTTTACATCAGTAATCACCGGGCTGACTAGGTGAGGAATATAGTTATACGGCGCGAGTTCCACCATTTTTGGGTCAACAAGCAGCAATTTTAACTCATCCGGCCTTGCTTTATACAGAAGGCTGACAAGAATGGAGTTGATGCATACGCTTTTTCCTGATCCAGTGGCGCCAGCAATGAGACCATGCGGCATTTTTCTCAAGTCCGTGACGACAGGAGTCCCAGATATATCTAATCCAAGGGCCGCTGTTAAAGGGGATGGAGAGCGAAAGAATGTGTCGCTCCCGATAATTTCACTGATTTGCACCGGACGGCTTTGTTTATTCGGCAATTCAATCCCGATGGATCGAGTTCCTGGTATCGGAGCTTCCATCCGAATATCCCTGGCCGCCATGCTCAGTTTAATGTCGTTGCTTAAATTCGTAATCTTGTTCACTTTCACGCCCGGGTCCGGCTGCACTTCAAATCGCGTTACGGAAGGGCCTTGGCTCGCTTTGACGACTCGGGCCTTGACATTAAAATTTTCCAAAGTTTCATCCAAAAGTGCCGACTGTTCGTTTACCCAGTCCTCATCATTTGTCCTGGCCACTGGAGGCTCAAGCAAATCAATTCGTGGAAAAACATATGACAATGAATGTCCATCGTTCGTTTCTTTCGACTCATCGGCTGACGATTTGCCCGGAATAGGAGAACGAGAATGAGCCGCTTCTTTGTTTTTTTGTTTCTGCCATTTGAGTTTATCCTGGGAAAGCATCAATACGTTGAATGGCAAATGAGCCCTTTGTTTACTTTTGGATGTTTGGGCAGGCTCTTCGCGCTTCTTTTCTTCTTGGTTCGAAGAGCGGCTATCTTCTGGTTGCTGTACTCCGCTTTCAAAGTCAGTGCGCTTTTCCGCATTCTCCTGTTCTTCTAATCCCAGTGCTGTATGGGTCTTTTCTGTCTGATCTTGAATTAGGGACTCAACTTCTATAGATTCAGTTTGCGCAATCTTATCTTCAGCGTCCCCGATAGATGGAACTTTTTCGGTTGGTGAATCAAGGGTCGTGTCTGAATCCACGGTCTCAACATATTCGTCAACTTTTGCAGAAGAGGATGATTCGCTATAGGTTGTTGCATTAAGTTCCTTTTCGTCATCCACTTTGATATCTACTGGTGTTTTTTCCAACTTATTCTTCATAAGCACCGATTCATCATGATTCTCTGCAAATTCGTGTAGATCTTCGCTTTCTGTATCAGTTTTAAATGGCTTCTCTTGCCATGGCACTGGTTCCAATACCGAGGCGGCTTCCTGAATAGCCTTTTCTTCTTCAGGAAATTCTATATCCGGAATTTCCTCTTCAAAAGGGTCTTCCTCGATATTTTCATGAGCCGGAAAAATTTCCACTTCCGAGTCCTGATTTGAACCGGAATTAAAGCCTGAATGTGTTTCAAATTCGTTCTTCAATTCTTCTTCTTTCACTTCTTCGCTAAACTGGCGGGAAAAAGAAGCCGTCAATTCAAATTCAGGGGCATTGTTTCTCTGTTTTTTGGGACGATGGAAGCCGTGAACTGGCGAAGGTATATTCGTCGGCTCAAAAGGCCGGCTGTTTTTTGGTTCAACCTTGCGCCACCCCTCTTTTACATATGGTTGCTCCCGGCTCTCCTTTGGGACGGACTCGGTAACGCGCTTTTGATCGGTTCTGCCCGTTTTGATCTCAGGGGAACGAGGAGACGGATGTTTAGATTGATTTTGTTCCTTACGTTCTGTCCGACTTTTTTGAGGCGGATCTTTGATTAAGGGGAAACGAAATTCTCCCTTCGGATATTGGTACGTTACGCGTGTTTTCATTTCAGTATGCTGTTTGCTCTTGTGAAGTTCATTGGCAGCAACATGTTCCTTTGTATCTTCAATCATTTCTTCTTCAGAAAAAAAAGTTGAAAGAAATTTTTTCCACCACTTCAATTATGATCACACTTTCCATTTGTGATTTTTTCTTTTTATTTTGTACAAATACTGCCAGCCTTCATTATAACAAATAATGCATAGAAATTGATTCGTTTGGAACATTAAAAAAGAATTACAGATTTGACAAGGAGGGGACAACATGAAATTTTTAAAGCCCATTATCGGTGCAGGATTAATCTCGTTAATGCTTGTAGGTTGCGGTGCCAATAATGATAATCACGATCGATTCGGCAGTGATGATAATCAGCCGCTCGGAGTTCGTTATGATCCTCAAAACAACCGTGACGGAATTTTTGATAATGATGATGGTCTCGGTGTTGATGACAACAGCGATAATCGAACCAACGTCAACAACACGAATAACGGAAACAATAATAACCAAAACGTTGATGTTGCCGATGATGTTGCTGACAAAATTACAGGGCTGGATGAAGTGGAGCGGGCATATGTGCTTGTCACAAACCGCAACGCCTATGTGGCTGTAAAACTAACCGACCGTGCCAACAACAAGTTGACTAGGGATACGGAAAGAAAAATCGCCAAGGAAGCAAGAAAAGCGAACGATCGCCTTGATAATGTGTACGTTTCGGAAAACCCGGATTTTTATAACCGGATGGAAGGTTACCGAAATGACATTAACAATGGCCGGCCTGTTAGTGGTTTCTTTGATGAATTTACAGAAACAATCAGGCGCGTTTTTCCGAATGCCAGATAAAACAGGAAAGGACTTCCCCGTTATGAATGCGGGAAGTCCTGTTCAATGCTTCCATTTCCTGAAGCTTTCATTTGCTCGGAGCCTTCTTCATAGTTCACGGCAATATTTACGACCACTCGTGCATCATGCGGCCATTTTGCCTGAAGTCCTTCACGGACATCCCCAATATAATCCTGCTTTGGCCCTCGGACTTGAAAGAACTTTAACTTTTTCACCCACACGACTCCCTTATTTACTCAAACTGGGAATAACACTTTGCTGATTACTTTCCACGAATGATTTTATGTAGTTCCCCGTACTTTGTCCGCATACTTTTCATATATCGGTTCCACCGCATCCTTGAATGGTTCATGATCTATGTCTTCAATGATCTCCATGCCATTTTCCTTTGCTGTCATTCTATACTCTTTTTTCAACTTTTGGACAACTCAAGCTGATAGGTTCCGGCTTTTTTTGAAGCATCCAGCAAAATCTGTTGCGTATCGTCAGGAAGCGATTCAAACTTCTTTTTGTTCATAAGGATCATGCCAAACGAGTACATGTGAATTGTTATCGCTCTATAAGAAAGCGCTCCCTTTTTTCTCTTGCTGTTTTTCTTTATCATTGCTAAACATCCTGTTGCGACTGGTTAGGCAAAAGCCCCGTCCAGATTAAGATTAAATAACCGAGCAACACCGTAAATAACATCGGGATTCTCGCTCTTGTGGCGATACGATTAAACCCAAAATCACCATCGCCGCGATGACTGGTTCCTGAAACATTTTATTCCTCCTTTGATTTGAAACCTAGTGAATTCTGTAAACAGAATGGCATACGAATCCAAAGCTTAACCCCAACCTCCAGAGCATTTTCATCTATATTAAATTTAGGATGATGATGGGGAAAATTTTCTTTATAATCAGGATGGCCGGCCCCTATGCCTATGAAGCAACCAGGAACTTTCTGTAAATAAGCAGAAAAATCTTCCCCGCCCATTATTGGAGGCGCTTCCAAAATCGAGGAAAAACCAAATGTTTCTTGAACCAACTGTTTTATTTTCAACGTCATATCCGGATCATTGTATACGGAATCGTATCCATATTGATAATGATAATCGTATGAAGCCCCATGCGCTTTTACGACTCCTGACGCAATTTTCTCGATTTGCAATGCGATTTTCTCGCGAACCCCCTTGGAAAAAGTTCTCACGCTACCGCCAATTTGAACAGTTTCCGGGATAATGTTTTTAGCTGTTCCTCCCTTAAACTCAGTTATGGATACTACCGCTCTTTCAGCCGGGTCAATCTTTCGTGAAATAATATGTTGCAAATTATTAACGACCTGTGCTCCAATTGCAATCGGGTCGATTGTTTCCTGCGGCTCTGACGAATGGCCCCCTTTGCCGATAATATGTAAGTCGAATATGTCGGAATTAGCTGTAAAGATTCCGGATTTAATGGATATTGTTCCGGTTGGTATTGGAGAAAATAAATGCATCCCAATTATTTCACTCACACCATGTAATACACCAGCCTCCACTAATTCTTTTGCCCCGCCTGGAAACTGCTCCTCAGCATGTTGAAACAAGAATATGATTTTTCCCGGTATATCTTGTTGAATATGAGAAAGAAACTTTGCCGCGCCCAGCAACATGGCTGTATGCCCATCATGGCCACACGCATGCATGACTCCCTTGTTTTGAGAAGCAAATGATAAGCCAGTCTCTTCTTCTATCGGCAAAGCATCCATATCTGCTCGAAAAGCAATGGTTTTTCCGGGTAATCCCCCAGTCAATGTTGCCATTACACTTGTCTCAGTTGGCCTTGTAACTTCTAGATTATTGAAGTTACTCAACGTTTTATAAACAAATTGGGAAGTTTGCTTTTCTTTATATGATAGTTCAGGATATTTATGAAGATGTCTTCTCCATTTAACGACTTCATCGATATAGGAGCTGATGTCTACCTGATTAAAAACTGTCTTTTCCATCAGTTTTTCCCCTTTCACCATATGCCGCGCTAACAGCATATTATTTTCTCACCATAAAACAATGTGTATTGGTGTTGATCAAGTTATGGTTCCGATCCATTTCAAATCCGTAAATGATCAGTTCTTCTGACTTGTCAGCACTTCGCAAGATAATCTTCTGCCGTCAACCTTACAACGGAGTTGGTCACCAATTGTACCCTCATACAAACCTCCATTCTTCCCCCCGGGATTCGTTTTCTTTATTGCTTTTGCGCACCAATTTTTAAGGGCTCATTATTGTTTATTCAATTCTGGCCGCTTCCATGATGGAAAGCTACATTTGAAAGCTTTTTCTTTTATCAGACTCAAATCTCAAAATTTTGGAAGAAAGAAACTATCCAAATAGATCGATCTGCAGACAAACAGATTTTGCCTGTCTGTTTGTCGTTGAATGAATTGTTCATGAAGTCAAAATGTTTACTCCAGTAAACAATATAATCTCCAGCCTACTTATTGACAACAGCCCAAAAAGGTTGCTGTAGACCCACTCGACTGTTGGTTGCTATCATAAGATGAACAAGCGGGAAGGAATGATATGTATGTCTCAGCAGTCTTATGAAAACCTCAAAATGGGTGAGCGCGGGGCCATTTTGAGTATTGGCGCGTACATTTTTCTTTCAATTCTCAAACTGTATTTCGGTTATACGGCCGGTTCAGAGGCTCTAAAAGCGGACGGCCTGAATAATACCACTGATATAGCAGCATCCATCGCCGTATTGATCGGATTGAAGCTTTCCCAAAAACCACCCGATAAAGACCACCGATACGGCCATTGGAAAAGTGAAACGATCGCCTCTATGACAGCTTCATTCATTATGCTCGGAGTCGGAATTCAGGTGTTAAATAGCGCTTTTAAGACGATCATCCATGGCCAAAATGAGCCTCCTGATACGATAGCCGCCTATGTTGCACTCTTTTCAGCCGCGGTCATGTACTTCGTATATGTGTACAACAAAAGATTGGCAAAGAAAATACGCAGCACCGCGGTTATGGCAGCTGCCAAAGATAATCTTTCTGATGCCTGGGTCAGCATTGGAACCGTTGTGGCGATCATTGGTTCCCAATTTCGCATGCCCTTGCTCGATTCCATCACCGCCTTTATTGTCGGGTTACTCATATGCAAAACGGCGTGGGATATTTTTAAACAGGCATCCCACGAGCTTTCTGATGGCTTTGATGAGAATAAAATTTCCTTGTACAAAAAGGAAATGAGAAAAGTGGATGGAGTAAAAGGAATTAAAGAAGTAAAAGGGAGGAACTACGGAAGTAATGAAGTGATCGATGTCGTAATCCTCGTAGACCAAACGTTGGATATTCAAGAAGCGCATAACATTGCCACACTTGTGGAGGAAAAAATGAAAAACGAACACGGAGTGTACGATGTCCATGTTCACGTTGAACCGGAGCCAAATGAATAGCCGGCACCTGTGCGGTACCGGCTAAGCCCCTGCTTCTATTAAGATTTCCTCAATCTCTTTAAAGCCCTTTTTACGAGCATGCTGCAACGGAGTGACCCCGTCTTTATCAGCAATACGAACATCTGCACCGTGTTGTATCAACATTCGAATCGTTTCCTGCTGCTTTACATCTCCATCGTTTAAGATAATTGCTTCCAAAAGAGCAGTCCAGCCCAGATTGTTTACATGATTGACGTCGATATCCGTTTTTTCAAGAAGCTCCTTGACTACATCCGTATATCCATGTTCCGCCGCCGGAATTAAGGCAGTGCCTCCATATCGGTTTGTCAAGGATGGATCTGCGCCTGCCTTTATGGTCAATTGCAATATGTCCAAATACCCTTCCGCCCCGGCATAGAGGAATGGATTATTCTTCATGTCATCCTGAATGTTGACATCCGCCCCTTCATGAATTAGCACTTTTACAGTATCTGTATCAGCATTGTAGGTGGCAATCATGGCAGGCGTCCGGCCTTTTGCATCTTGTCCGTTAACATCTGCCCCTTTTTTCAGGAGTTGTTGAATCTGCTGACGATCCCCTTGTTCTGTCGCCAGGAACAATTGTTCCTGTAACGTTAGCGATTCCTCCTTCTTCATGTTTGCATCCTCCTTCCCGCTCTCCGAACACCCCTGAAGCAACAACAACACTATAAATAGTAAAGTATGCTTTTTCAAACGAACACCTTTCTTTCAAGAGAGTCAGGCCTAGATGAACATAAGCCGACCTTTTTCTCAATTTATCCGAAAAAACGGCGGAAAAGGCAGTTTTTTTTCAGTTTACTTATGTATATCCATCGCGGCGATTTCCCATTCGTGGATTTCATAATGGCGTGCTCCCGTTATAACATATGGATCTTCTTTCACCCAAGATTCAACTTGCTCAAGACTTTCTCCCTGGTAAATGACAAGTCCGCCAGTCCCATCAACAAAACGGCCAAACATGACTGCTTTTTTTTCTTCTCGTTTGCGGGCCAAAAACTCCAAATGGGCGGGGCGGTTCTCCCTGCTCTTTTCTTCATCTTTCATTGGTAAAAAAACGGCAAAATATTTCATGTCTTTTCCTCCAGCACATCATCATTTTTCTTCTCATTATACATGAATTATGCTTGAACCGGATCATTCACTTTCATCACTGTCCCCCTATTTGATAACGCATTGTGTAAGTTGTCGGCGGCCAACTGAGCCATTTTCATCCGTGTGGCAATGCTCGCACTGCCAATATGGGGGAGTGTGACAACATTTGAAAGGGTCAATAAAGGATGAGAAAGATCTACCGGTTCTTTTTCAAAAACATCAAGGCCTGCTGCCCAAATTTCTTTGTTTTTGAGCGCATGATACAGCGCTTCCTCATCCACGATCCCCCCGCGGGCTGTATTGATCAACACAGCTGTTTTCTTCATAAAGGACAACTCATTTTTGGAAATAAGATGATGGACCTCCGGGCTGTATGGTAAAAGAAGACAAATAAAATCGGATTTTGTTAAAACCGTTTTAAAGTCGACATACGTGGCGCCAATTTCTTCTTCGGCTTCTCTTTTTCTCGAGCGATTATAATACAGCACTTCCATTTGAAACCCTTTTGCCCGCCTCGCTACCGCCTGGCCGATGCGGCCAAACCCGATAATGCCCAGCGTCGCGCCAAAAATATCCATCCCCGTCAACTGCATAGGTGACCAAGTTTGCCAGTTACCTTCGCGCAGATAACTGGATGCTTCCACAAGCCGCCTGGCCGTTGCCATGAGAAGAGCGAAGGTTAAGTCAGCAGTCGTTTCTGTTAAAACTCCAGGTGTATTGGTGACGAGAATTCCTCTTTTTGTCGCTTCATTAACATTAATATTGTTATAGCCTACAGCCATATTACTAATCACCTTCAAATTGGGAGCGGCTTCCATTACTTCTTCATCAATCGTTTCAGTCAACATGCAAAGCAATCCTTTAGCTTCTTTTACCTTTTCCAGCAAAAGCTCTCTTGGGATCGCTTCTTCTTCTTTTTCCCACATGTCGATATGAAAGGACTTTTCCAGCTTTTCTATAATACTGGAAGGGAGTTTGCGCGTAATGTAAATGTTCTCTTTCAAATTGTTTATCTCCTTTCCACATATCATTACATTTTATCATCTTATAATACTATTTCGACCACTTGCCGCAAATCTCCTTTTCAGCGAAACTCGATGAACGTATACTCAAATAAAAGAGGGGGGGATTGCTTGAAAGTCCATTTGAATATCAACCCAAACATTCAAGAAGACGAAATCATGATCGTAATCAAAGAAATGAATGCCAAAGTGGAAAAGCTATTATCTATCATTCATGATGAGAAAGAAAATGGGGTCATTTCTCTACAAAGGGAGGAGAGAATTTATCTTGTAGAACCGAAAGAAATTTCCCATGTTTTTTCAAAAGACAATAAATGCTTTGCATTTAGAGGTAAGCAGCAATACCGATACAAAGATACGCTCAAACAATTTGAAGAGCGGTACAGTCGGCATCACTTTGTGAGAATCTCAAAATATTGTTTGGCAAACGTGGAGTGGATGGATTACTTTGAAGCTACTTTCGGCGGCAGTCTGGTCGTCGCCTTTAAAAACGGGGAAAAGGAAATTGTTTCCCGAAAATATGCAAAGGAATTAAACAAAGCACTATTTAAGGAGTGAACACAACATGCTGGTCGTTAAATCAATCAGAAATATTTTAATTGGCTTTGGCATCGCGAACATTTTTTTACTTATTTTTATTCTGTTTGCGGGTGCAGCTGGCCAGACAGAAATCGATATTGACATATTAAGGACGCAAGTGATTGGCAGTATATGCTTCGGCGCATTTTGCGGAATCTTATCATTAATATTTGAAAGTCAACGATTATCCATTGTTATTAAAACTGGTATACAGCTTTTCGCTTTACTTATTGGATTTGCCGCTTTCGGCTATTATCTAGGGTGGTTCCGTTCACTTGAAGAGATGATGTTTATGCTCATCATTTTTATGATTATATACGTGATTATTTGGCTGTTCATGTATATCATTCAAAAAAAATTGGCTGACCAACTGAATAAAGGAATAAAGTAGCGGGTATATGTCTTACCCGCTTCTGTCATGTTAAGCACTGGCATTGATTCCTCGTTAAACACTGAGAAAACAGCGGGTCAGGTTTTATTCCAGGGTGATATTCTAACTCGCCTCAACAATAAAATCTGTATATGGCTTTCTTTCGAGTGAAACAGACACTTTCTAAAGCCCTTCTTTATTAAAAACCAACTTTGCGCCGCTCTGTTTGCCATCAACATCCCATTCAACGTTTTACATGTGAAGACATGGAAGATATCTTCTCAATTTTAAACAAGATACTTCTGTTTCATTAAACTCATCAACAACAAATAACCTTTTCATTGTTACGGACTGCACCTTGTTTTCGAGGTTTAAAGCATAGCAGTGGATGGCAGCTTGACGATGAATTGATGATAATTTCCGTCCGTTTCCAGGGCAACACTTCCATCCTGTCGTTCTGCCAGTTCCTTTACGATGGCCAGTCCCAGGCCATTTCCGCCCGATTCGCGGTTTCTTGATGTATCCACGCGGTAAAAACGTTCGAAAATCTGCGGGCGCGATGCTTCAGGAATGAATTGGCCTTGTCCTTCGACTTGCAAAACATAATGATCTTTTCTCCGCTTTCCTTTTAAATGAAGAGTCGTATTTTCGATACCATAGCGAATTGCATTATCCAATAAATTTCCAACGATTTGTTTCATGGTATCTTCCGTTATATGGAAAGCCGCCTCTTCAACAGCAACTTCTATTTGAATATGTTTTTGATCCAGCTTCATTTGATGAATGGAAACCATATGATTGACGATTGTTTTGATATTTGCGGGATTGCTTGGTTTGGCATCCAAATATTGATTCCATTCCCGCTCCGAAAGATGATGCAGTTGCTCAATTAACTTGCTTAGCCGTTCAGCTTCGCCATGTAGAGAGTGCAGCACATTTTTATCCGGCTCGATGACACCGTTTTTGATGGCTTCCAAATAACCTGTAATATTGGATAATGGCGTACGGACTTCATGGGCTAAATCTGCCGCCATTTTATTGCGAAGCTCTTCACTTCTTTTGATTTTTTTAATCAGACTATTAAAATTTTCAGTGAGAAGCCCGACTTCATTCCTCGTTGTAATCGGAACGAGCCGCATTTCTTCCCCATCGCTCATACGTTTCGTCACATCAGAAAGCATTCGGATCGGAATTATAATTCTCCTGATCCAAATATAATGAATGACAACAGCTACCAAGAACGCAATAATACTTACCCGAATTAAGTAAAAATCCATCGTCTCGTCGAACGATGATTGCATGAATGGCCCGGCAATATTCATGTCATTCGCAAGAAAACAAGCATATTCTTTGACGGAAAAACCGGCAATGATAATGACAACTACAATAACTGCCAAATTGACCCACGTTAACTCCCAAAAAATCCCTGTTCTCCAAATCCCTTTCATATACGGTTTATTTTGTGACAAATTTATATCCCACCCCTCTTACGGTTTGAATCATGGGTGCAGAAACACCCCCTTTTTTAATTTTCTCTCGAATATTTTTCACATGAACGTCAATCGTTCGCTCAAAAATATCTTTCTCATGTAGCGGATATAACGTCTGTAGCAATTGTTCTCTTGTCATGACTTGATCAGGATGAAGCATGAGCTTTTTTAAAATGGCAAACTCGGAAGCTGTCAATTGGAGCTGTTTGGAACCGACCCAAACTTCATGTTTGTTCGGCTTTAAGGTCAGATTGCCGAAAGATACCTTTTGACAGTAATGACCGGCTCTCCTCAATACCGTTTCTACTCTTGTGACCAGTTCTTCCGGGCTGAACGGCTTTGTCACGTAATCATCCGCCCCCATCTTCAACCCGTGAATGCGGTCTTTTTCGTGGATTTTTGCCGTGACCATAATAATGGGAACATCACTGACAGCCGTTTCCCGAATATACTCACATACCTCTTCACCCGATTTTTCGGGCAGCATTAAATCCAGGATGACAAAACAAGGCGACTCTTTTTGAAACAGACGGATGGCTTCCGTCCCCGTCGCCGCAGTCACTACATCAAAACCGGCTTTTTGAAAATAAGCCGCCATCAGCTTTTGCAACATTTGGTCATCCTCAACGACCATAAGTGTTTTTGACATGTTCCTCACCCGCTACTGCAATTTATTGACCTCATTCTCCATCCACTGATACGTCATCGGACCAATGATTCCTTGCTGGATCACACCCTCTTGATCTATGATAAAGCTTTTCGGAATAGCGAAAGCTTCAAATTGTTGTCCAACCATCCCTGTTTCATCAAGGGGGATCGTAAATGCAACATTGAATTCATCAATAAATGTTTGTACCACTTCTTTGTTATTTTCCGCAGCAGTTAAGTTGACTGCCACAATCTCGACTCCCTTATCTTTGTAATTCTGATAAAACTTTTGCATATCCGGCATTTCCGCCCGACAAGGAGGACACCAAGTTGCCCAAAAGTTTAATATGACGATTTTTCCTTTATAATCAGCAAGCCGGAACTGTTGTCCATCCAGTGTGGGCAGTTCGATTGCCGGAGGGCGGCTTCCTGCTGAAAGGCCGCTTTCTTCTTGACCGGATTCCGCTTGAGCGTCCGGTAACAGGACATCCATTTGACTTTCATCAGCTATTTCATACTTGTCCTTCCCGATATATTCTTTATACAAGAAAATACCCATGAATGCCACTAAGCCGACTAATAAGAGCCATCTCCACTTCATTGCTCATGCCCCCTTTATAAGTTAAAAACGGAAAACCGCGCAAAATAGGCACTTATTTTTGTCATCTGGCCGGTAAAAATCATCAGGCCGAGTAAAATCATGATCGAGCCATTCACAATGGAAAATTTCCCTAAATAGCGATTGATGGATCGAATCATTCGTACCGATTTAGTCATCATGAAAGAAATAAACAAAAACGGCAAAGCCATGCCCAATGAATAGACACCGAGAAGCAGCATTCCCTGCCCTACAGTAGTGCTTGCGCTCGCCAGCAGTAAGATCGTTGATAACGTTAACCCTACACATGGAGTCCAGCCGCTTCCAAATGCGACTCCAACCAGGACAGATGAGAACCAATTTTTCGGCTTTTGCAATTTATGCTCCCATTTCCGATCTTTCATTAAAAAATTCAGTTGGAAGACCCCGAGCATTTGCAGCCCAAAAGCGACAATTAAAATGCCGCTTATATGTTCAATCAACTTTCTGTTTGCTTGAAAAAACTGTCCGACAAAAGTGGCTGAAGCGCCCATTATCATAAATACAATGCTAAAGCCCACAATAAAAGCGATAGAACGTTGGAGCAACAAGCTTCTGTCAACACGCAGCTGCTGGTTCTGAACATTTCCTCCCGTTAAATGCGATAAATAAGCGGGCAGAACCGGAAAGATACACGGCGAAAAAAACGATAACAGCCCGGCTACAAATGCCACCCACATGGAAACCGATTCCATTTTTCCACTCCTCACACATCTTTTTCTACAGTCTGGGTTATGATTGTTAAAGTTTGATGAAGAACTTAAATAGCCTCGGCGCATGTGATTCTGCGGTAAGCCGAACGGGCTTCCTTCCTTAGCGCATCATAAAAGCCAATCAACCTCATGTGAAATTGACCGGCTTTCATGTAAAGTGATATCGTTTTTGAAAATGCCCATCCAACTCATTCATCAAGTTCCGTAAATATACGGCGCAATCGCTCTTTACTGACCGGACCTATAATCTTATGTCGAATAACCCCTTCTTTATCAACAACATAACTTGTCGGAATCGTCTGTGCTTGATACATATTGCTTACTTCACCCTTCTCATCGAAAACAATCGGGAATGAGAGCTCATTTTGTTCGGAAAATGTCCGGACTGCTTCTTTATTTTTTTCCAAATGCAAGAGATTCACTGAAAGGAGCGCGATATTTTCCTCTTTGTTTTCCTCAAAAAAATTTTGTATATGCGGCATTTCAGCACGGCACGGAGGGCACCAGCTTGCCCAGAAATTTATAAACACATGTTTTCCTTTCAAGTCCGCAAGCGTGAGCTCTTCTCCCCCATCCGTCTTACATCGAAAATCGGGTGCCCGCTGTCCGGGTAAATGGCCGACTCCTTCCGGCGCTGTGGATGTTTGCTTTTCGAAATCCTCGCTGAAATGCCCAATGAGAAAAAGCCCAATACTAAACATAATAAGCGACATAATCATCTTTTCTTTCATACGTTCTCCTTTACGAACAAATTGTTGCTCAAAAGAATGGCGCATAATGGAAAAATAATCGCCAGACTCCATTCCGCCAGTGTCAACTCATTCGGCAGTTGAAAGATCATGGCATAGACAATGAAAATTAGTCCCGCTTTTTTCGGCAAGCGATCAAGCGCGTTTCTGTCCCACAGCCATACGATGAATAATGTCGTTGTGAATACAAAGGAAAGGATTATGAAAAGATTTTCCCCTTGGGTAATAGCGTGTAAAAATAAATACAATCCATATCCTGCTGTACCAAATAGCAATAACGTCTCACTCAACTGTTTGTAAATCTTTTTCTTTTTTGCTTGGCGATACAGATACAAAAAACTTACAAACAGGCCAAGAAAAAACCCTTTCGTGCCGCCGGTAAAATATAAAACGGATGATACATGTGCTTTTACAGTGTCAAAATCAAACACGACAATGCTGAATTTCCACACAACCCCGATGACAAATAAAGCATTGATGATCATTTCCAGCGACTCTTTCTTCATTTGATGGTGTTTTACATAAACGCTCGTTAAAAGCCACCCGCCAACAAGCGAAAGCAGTGCCAATACCCAATGAAGGGGAATCGTGAATGTACCAAATTGCAAGAGTCGCATGACAGTTTCATTCCTTTTTCCAGAATTTCACCTATTATGCGATAGGTATGTTAAGAATGTGTGAATAAAGAAAAAGAACCGAATCATAACTCCAAAGATGGCCTTACGTCATTCGATATCAGAAGTGGTATCACAAACAAAATAAAAAAGTCCGGGACACAACTAAATCAGCTGATGAAAAAACGAACAATAAAGTGAAACTTCATTCAGTAGGGCTCCTACTGAATGTTAGTTGAACCAATCGGGCATTTAGGTGCCGTTTTCTCACACTTGGACCTTTTGTATTCACTCAGATTTTGAAGTGGGAGTCTTACGGCACCTTACATGCGGGATAAATTGTCTCAGTGTATAATGCGCAAGCTTTTAGCGTAGTCAACATATGTAGACTCCTGCGGGAATAGCTCGAGTTGAAGATCCCGCAGGAAAGCGAAATATGTTGAGTAGCGATGATAGGAATTTTTTTTACACAAATAACGGGACAAAACCCTGTAAAAATGAAATAAACCGCATGAAATCAGGTTTAAAAACCTTGATTTCATGCGGCTTGATTCTCACGTTTTTTATGAATATGAATCAGCTTTCAACTTATGTCGCAGTCCCATTTCGTATTCGCTTATGTCCCGGCCTCGACAGTCTTTCCCAAAAACAAATGTAGCGCCGGACTTGTTTTTTGATGAAGCAAGCTATATCAATAGCTTTCATATGTTTTAAACACAATGCAGGACGCCCAAAACATGCAAGCGAGTAAAATGATGCTTGTTACTGCCATTGTCTCAAAGGAGTCCGCCCATTTGCCAGTCATTAACATACTACCCGCTTGATCTTGCGCATTGGCTGGACTCCATCCCATATATTTTGGAAAAAGGGAGCCGGAAAGCGCGATGGCTGCAACTGTAACCAAACTGGCACCAGCAATACCGGCGGCTTTTTTCAGCACTGTTCCTGCCAACAATGTAACCGTCAAGGCAAATAAAATCCATATGCTGTAAGCGGCAAAGCTTTTGATAAAACGGATAAGTGCCACGTCTTTAAATAAGAGATTTGTATAATAATAGGCGAGTCCGTAGCTCAACGCAAACGACAAAAGGTAGAGCAGCGCATGGGAGAGCCACTTGCTTCCGATATAGTGTAAGGCATGTACCGGCCTCGCCATGATGAGTGTCAGGGAGCCGCTGTTTCTTTCATCGGCAATGAGGCTCATGGCGCCAAGGACAAAGATGGCTGTTCCGATCAACCCAAATTGGGACAGCGTTCCTACCAGGACTTCTTCCCCGGACGGCATCGGAATTTGAATAACGGCTCCCTCGGGCAGATTTCCCGCCTTATCCAATATTTCGGGCATATAATACTGGGTGATCGGCTGTGAGATGGCCAGTAAAGATAAAACAACCGGCATCCAGATCAGTTTTTTATCGTGCCAAGCCTCCCGCCACTCTTTTTTAAACAATGTCCAAAAAATATTCATTCTTGAATCAACTCCATATAGGCGTCTTCTAATGTTTGCTCCAATATGGAAAAGCGGGTAATCGTCAACCTGTTCTCCATACATTCTGTCAGCAGGCGGTTGCGGTCATTTGGTTTTTCCAACATAAATTGCGCTGTTTTGGGTGTTGGGAAAAAAACGTCCTTTACATATTTTCTAGTCCCAAGCCACCCCTTCAAGTCTTCTTCTGTTTCGAGAATAAAGGAACTGCCCAGATGGTCCCTTTTTAAAGAAGAAAGAGGACCTGCCCACTTGACCTTTCCATCTTTTAACACGACAATATCATCACAAATTTGTTCGGCATCATGTAGAACATGGGTAGAAAACAGGATCGACATCTTCGTTTTCAACTCATTCATCATCATCAATACATCTCTGCGCCCTGTCGGGTCCAAAGCGGAAACAGGTTCATCCAAAATTAATAATTTTGGTTTATGAAGTAGGGCCTGTGCCAAACCAAGCCTTTGCTTCATCCCGCCGGAAAAGCCGCCGATTTGCTTCTTTTTAGCGTCTTCCAGACCTGCAAAAGCAAGCATCTCTTCCACTCTTTCCCTCAATATTTTTTTCGGTACGCCGGAAAGATTCCCGGAAAAATGCAAATATTGCTCGGCAGTCATCCACGGAAAGAAGGATGGATATTGTGGCAAATAGCCGATGTGCTGCCTATTGATGTTTGTCTTCCCCAAAAATATGATCCTGCCGGAATCCGGTGTTAAAAGGCCGGAAAGCATTTTGAGTGTTGTTGTTTTTCCCGATCCGTTTGGTCCCAATAAAGCGACACATTCCTTTTCTTTCATGGTGATATTTACTTGATCAACTGCTGTATGCAGCTTGAACGTTTTCACCAATTTTTCCGCTGATAATATCATTTTGCACCCCTACCCTCTTTTTGGCCTGCCAAATACAAAATATAAAACCGGCCCCAGTATACTGATGAATAAAATAATGAGAATCCACAGCCATTTGGGTCCCCTTGTATGTTCTTCCTTTACGCAGCTGATAAGCGCTGTAACAATTAATACGAGATCCAACACAATGAATGGAATGATCAATTCCCAAGATGGGGTCATGTGTAACTCTCCTCTCACTTTTGTTTTTTACGATAAGGCCTGACGACAAAGAAATAATAAAAGATAGTTGGAAACGGCAATTGAATGAGCCCCCACAGTCCCCAAAACCAGGCATATGCGCCCTTTTTTCTGGCATCCACGAAGAGAAGGATGCTTTGTGTCAGCATAAACGGCGATAGAATCAATAAGACAAGCAGTTTATCAGACTCCATCATCAATCTCAGCCACCTCTGCCGATTCATTCCGGCGTTTTCTTTCCACCATGTAAATAATCGGAACCGTTGCCAAAGCCAATCCCTGAATCCATAAAAATACTTTCGGCAACTTGAATGCGATCACCACATAAGACATGAAAATGACGAGAGCGGTGCATATAAATACGATCAACTCACGCTTCAGCGCTTGCCGGCGTGCTTTTTTACGTTCCATCAAGGCATTCATGATTTGATTGCGACTCGGTGTTGCGGCGTCCTGGGCATTTTCAATTTTTTTCAAGTCTTCGGTGAAATGTTTCATCCACTCTTTGTTCTCCTTCACGTCGGCCACTCCTTTCTTAATTGTTTTAACCCATGATGCACGCGTGATTTTACTGTTCCTTCTTTCAGCCGAAGTATAATAGCGATTTCTGCATACGTGTAACCGTAATAATGTTTTAATAATATCGGTACCCGCATTTCCGGTTCGAGTTCAGCGAACAGCTCCATATTCTCTGTCCATCTCTCTCCGTTCATGGCAAGTTGCCATTTCATTTTCCGAAGGGCTTCAGCTTTTGCCTTTTCAAATATTTTTCTTCGCCTTTTTTCTTTTCGCTGTAAATCAAGAAACAGGCGGGAAGCGATCGAAATAAGCCAAGTAGAAAACTTGGATTCTTCCTTAAAGCTTTGTATGTGAACGTATGCTTTTAGCATCGTTTCCTGGGCCAGATCTTCAGAAACATCCGGCCGGAGGCTCAGCTTGATTAAATATTTATATAAAAATGGATAATTCCTTTGAAATAACGTGGCGAATGCCTCGTCCTTTCCGCTTTTTGCCTCTTGAATCAATCTTTTCTCATCATCGCCCACGTTCAACCGCAGCCAAGCCTCCTTTCTTTCTGCTGTTCTCTCACTTATTATGACGCGCATGCGGACCAAATCGTTCAAAAATAAATAATTTTTTTGGGAATGACATAAAGGATTACAGCGATACAGAATGTAGTATGTAGTGCAAAATGATGCAAGGAGTGGATTTTCGTGAATTCATTACGTCAATTTCAACTGTTTCGCGGCCTCACGCTCCAAGTACTGGAGGATTTGGAAGAAACAAAATGGGATGCACAGCACCCGGGGCAGCCTAATACTATTTGCTGGAATACCGGCCATTTATACATAACGAGCGAGTTCCTCATGAATAAAACTGATCATCATTATAAAGTTCACCAACCGGAATGGAGCGCCTTTTTCGCTCCCGGAACAAGGCCTTCGGAATGACGGAAGAACCGCCATCCCCTGCCAACATAATAGAAGCATTGAAAGAACAACAGAAGCAGCGAATCACCGATTATTTTTCCGGCAAACTGCAAAATAAAGCAACCGAAGCATTTGTTATAGCGGTTCAAAGCGTGCGTGGGATATGAGCGAGGATGATTTTTCAACCGATCCCATCTTTTTTAACAACAACATGGATACAGTCGACCTGCTCGTTCAGTTTACCTCCTATCACGAAGGCCTTCATAGCGGGATCATTAAAACTTTGAAAAATATTTTATAAAGTGAAACTTCATTCAGTAGGGCTCCTACTGAATGTTAGTTGAACCAATCGGGCATTGAGGTGCCGTTTTTTCTCCCACTTGGACCTTTTGTATTCACTCAAGATTTTGAAGTGGTGTATTTGGCACCTTACATGCGGGATAAAGTGAAACTTCATTCAGTAGGGCTCCTACTGAATGTTAGTTGAACCAATCGGGCATGTAGGTGCCGTTTTCTCCCACTTGAACCTTTTGTATTCACTCAAGATTTTGAAGTGGTGTATTTGGCACCTTACATGCGGGATAAAGCCAAAAAGGATCCTGTCTTGAAGCATTCATTCAAAACAGGACCCTTTATGAATTTCTACATTAGATGGAGGGAACCAAAATGTTCATTAAGTTTCGATCCCCTCATTGAAGCATTTGAGCTGGATACTGTGACACGCAAGTGATTGCTTGAAAAGGCGAATGCATATCGGCAAATATTCCGCTGACAGTGGCTAGATCGCGCGCTTTAATTTGCGAATATATCCCATTCGTATGAACAGGAAATAAATGACTTGGATGACAAAAAAGCTGCCTAGCACAAGTGTTGATTCTTTTAGAAGTGAAAAATCAAACATATTGTGTAATGCCGTCAGTGCCACAGCTCCGTGAATCACCGCCACTAGTATGGGAGCGAAGAACAAAAGGCCAAGTTGGATCGTAACGATTTTGGAAAGCTCTTTATGAGTCAGCCCCAGCTTCCCGATCGCTGCAAACTTGCGCTTTTCCTCATCCAAATCCGTGTAAAGGCGGAAGTATAGAAAGCTGCCTGCGGCGACAAAAAAGACCGCTCCTATAAACAAACCAATAAATAACGTCGCGCCAAACGCTTGATTGATAAAGCTCCACGTAGCGGCAAGCGAAAAGAATTGATAGGGCTCTTCAAATCCTTCGGGCTGAATGGCACTGTTGATCTTTTTGCCAATCTCGCTCGTTTCCTTCCAATCTTTTGTATAAAATGCATAAAAAGTTTTTTGATTTTCAATCTTTGTCAGCTTTTCAAACAAGCGATCATCAACGATGATATAATCTTGATAGTCTGGAAATATACCGGCCTCTTGCGAAGTCGTTTGTTCCAAACTCACTTCATTTTTCTTCAGAACAATCGTCTTATTGCTCTCCTTTTCTACATTTCGTTGACTGCCATTTAATTCACGTTTCGGATAAACGACCATCGCTTCGTTCCCGCTAAGGTTTGCCTTCTTAAGCTCGAATTCACCACTTTGAATAAGATTATTATAATCCGACTCCCTTACAATACTGAGGGACTGATCATATTCCTCACCTGTAGCGAGCAGTTCTTTCACCACGACTTTCGTTTCTTGAAAAGGAATTCCTTCCTGATCCAATTCATCGCGAATAAAAGAAACATGTTCTGTTTCACTTTTGTTCTCTTCCCCTGATACATATTCAAACGCGAAGGGACTTTCCTCCACTAACGAAGTCGTCACCATCGACCGAAAACCGACAAGCGATCCAATAGCGGTAAAAGCAACAGTTGAAACAATGGCAACAAAGAAAAACGTACGCGCATTATCCTTCATTCGGTAGGCAAGGTCTGAAAAAAGCACAAGGTTCGTTTTTTTCCAAAAGAAAGATTGCCTCTTCTTTAAAGCACGGATCACAAAGACACTGAGCTGCGTGAACAAAAAATACGTCCCTATGATGACGACCGTTGTCACCGGGATCATCGCCACCGCCACCCCCAAACCTTTCACAAGCAATGCGGCGACATATCCACCGATGAGCAACACGGCAGCTAAAAGAGAAAGTAGCAACGATCCTTTCGGTTCAGCCTTCGGGACAGAACTTCCTTTCATTAAATCAACCAACTTGCTCCCTTTTAAAATAACAACTGTCGCAAAAGAAATAATCACAAACAGGAAGAGAAATGAAACAAACGTTAAAGCGAGTGCTTTTACAGGAAAGTAGAAAAGTAATGGCTCTTCCAATTCCAATATATTTTCCGCCGCCAACAGCAACATTTTTGAAAAAATAATCCCGAGGCCGATCCCCAATATTGTTGCAAAAAAACCGATGATTACATTCTCGAGGAACACCATTCTGCGGAGCTGCATATTTGTCATCCCATGCATGACAAGCAAGCCAAATTCTTTTTTTCGTGTTTTTAAAAACGAACTCATAGAAAATAACACGAAAATAAAGGAAAAGACATAAATGATCGCTTCCGCAAAATGCAATCCAAGCGAGACGCTTGAATGAATCGTTTCTTTATTAAAAGCGGGGTGAAAGGCAAACATGGCATAAACGAAAAACACCATCACCGCAAACGTGCTGCTTAAAAAATAGCCGGCATACGTCCGTTTGTTTCGCATGACATTATTAAACGCGAACTGTCGAAAGGTCATGCGAATCCCCTCCTAATAGTGATAACACATCAATGATTTTCTGGAAAAAAGCCTGGCGATTGTCTCCGCGATGAATTTCATTATAAAGCTTGCCATCTTTAATAAAAATCACACGATGACAATAACTTGCGGCAATCGGATCATGAGTCACCATCATCATCGTTGTTTGATCTTTTTGATTAATCTCTTCCATTGTTTCCATGACATCTTTTGACGATTTTGAATCAAGGTTTCCCGTCGGTTCATCCGCAAGCAGCATATCCGGTGAATGAATGATCGCACGCGCAATCGCCGTCCGTTGGGCCTGTCCGCCCGAAATTTCATAAATGCGCTTTTTTAGCAGTTTACTGATCCCAAGTTTTTCAGCGACTTTTTGCAACTTTTCTTTCATGACTTTCACTTTTTCACCGTCAAGAGTGAGCGGAAGCACAATATTTTCTTCGACCGTTAATGTGTGAAGCAGATTAAAGTCTTGGAAAACAAACCCAAGCTGCCTACGGCGAAAAAGAGCCAATTGCTCATTTGTCAGTTGAAACGGATTGTTTCCATTGATCAACACTTCTCCTGTTGTCGGCTGATCGATCGTGGCAACCATATTCAGCAGCGTTGTTTTTCCGCTTCCCGAAGGCCCCATAATGCCGACAAACTCCCCTTTATTAATCGTGAAATGAATATTCTCAAGTGCTTTGTAAGGTACTTTTCCGTCATATATCTTACTGAGCTGCTTGACATGTAACATTTCCATGCAAAAAAACCCCTTTCTTAACTCAAGTGTTAAAACTGGCACTATCATAAGCTTAATCGTTAAGCGGGGCCTCCATCTATCGGTTCACCTTTCATTTTCCTTACAATGATGTAAGGTTGTTCAAAACGTAATGCGAACGGTTGTCCCAACCCCAACTTCTGACTCAATATCAATGTGATGGCCGAGGCGTTCACACACTTCTTTGGCCAGATATAAGCCCATACCTGTCGATTCCCGATATATCCGTCCATTTTCACCGGTATAAAAAGGGTGGAACACACGCTTAATATCTGTTTTCGGGATGCCGATTCCTTGATCGCGTATTTCAAGGCAAATTCCTTTATCGCAGTGAAAGCCGGCAACGATTACTTTTTTATTGCTTTCTCCTGAATATTTCACGGCGTTGGTAATGAGCTGGTTCAGGATAAAGGTCATCCACTTTTGATCTGACTCGACTATTAAATCATCAGTCATTTTCACCTCGGGATAAACATGGCTTTTAATAAAAAGCCGCTTATTTTCATGAACCGACTGTAAAGCCAGCTTTTTTAATGAAACACGCTCTACCTTGAAGTCATGTTCAAAGGTATCAAGCCGTGCCGCATATAATACCATTTCAAGTCCTTTTCCAATTTTGTAAGCCTCTTCGCGAATACTGGAAAATTGCGGATTATCTTCTTCCTGAACTAATAATTCGATGACGGAAAGCGGTGTTTTCATCTGATGAACCCATTGATTGATAAATGTCGCGTGTGTATTTCGCTGTTCCTCATAGCTGTTGAGCCGATTGATGTAATAAACATATTGAGATTTCAACAAATTGCCCAGGGCAACGGGAAGAGGAGCATCTCCGTATGTTTGATTGACTTCTTCCAAATAATGAAGACTGGAAGATAATCGTTCATAAAATGCCTTATGACTGATATAGCGATACAATAAATAACAGCCGAAAATAAACAGCCCGATAAACAACGCATAAATAGCAACGGATATATGCCGGTAACCATCAAGCCAAATAATGAACAAGACAGCCAAAAGCTGAACAATGACGACAAACATGAAAGGGATATGATCCCGAATAAACAGTTTCATTTACGCTTCTTCGCCTCCCCATGTGGGAACGATCCGGTATCCTTCCCCCCGTATCGTCTCGATCGCATTGTCAATCCCAAGCTCATTCAGTTTTTTTCGGACACGGGTTATATTTACATTCAATGTATTATCGTCCACAAAAGATTGATCATCCCACAGCTTTTCCAATAAGGTTTCACGACTGACGACTCGCGGACATCGCTTGAGGAGCATTTCAAGCAAAACCGCTTCTTTTTTCGTTACAGAGACTTCCAAACCGTTAAAATGGATTTCCATTCTTTCTATATAAAGGGAGAGTCCCTCCTTCTTTATAATTCGTTCTTCCATTTGCGGCGCATATTCCCCATACGCCCTTCGCAAGTTGCTGCGAATTTTTGCGGTAACAACATCATAATGGAACGGCTTTGTAATATAATCATCCGCACCATGTTCCAATGCCATTATTTGATCCATCTCACCCGAGCGTGCCGATATGAATAAAATGGGACATGTGGACACATTGCGAATTTGTCTGCACCAGTAAAAGCCGTCAAAGCTTGGTAAATTCACATCCAATAGAACAAGATCAGGTTCTTCTTTCATAAAATATTCCAAAATGGCGTCAAAATGGTCGATCAATACAACAGCATAACCATATTTTTCAAGATGGGTCCGCAAAAGATCTGCCAGTTTCGGATCGTCCTCGACAATCATAATTTTTGACATAGTCCCTCTTCCTTTGTTTTCTTTTTATTGTAAATCCAATAGCAGGCGAAATACAAAAAATGGCTCTGCATTTGGCTATACTTGACGGTGTCGTCACGCTTTGAAAACGATGAATGTAACAGCCGGCTCATAATAAACCTTTTTTTTGAAAAAACTAATAAAGTGAACTCGCTCAACATCTGCTTATATTCTCGTTGACAACAATGGAACAAAGTGAGATCGCAAGCGGGCTTTTGGCAAGCTCAAGCAGCGAGATCATCAAAAAAACTTACAATTGTTCTTAATGCGATGACGATGTGGAGGGAGCTGTCCTTGTCCTGTCGTTTCGCTCGCGCTTGTCATCCTGTACATCAAAACGCCCGCCCTTGTGCGACATCATCGAAAAAACTTACGGCTTTTTCTTCGTGCGATGCGTTTTGCCGATCCAAGCCAAGCGGGCTTTTACTGGCAGTTGATCCTACACTTACCATTTTCATTTTATCTCGACTTTTTGGAGTGGCGCTTTACTGCCGGTTAAAGTTGATAACATATGGCATAAAGCACTTTTTAATAGATTTGCATCTGTTTTTCAAATATTCTTAAAAATTCTCATCCCTTGAATTGCCTCGCCATCATTGTTAAGGTAAAACATGTTGATAGCAGTCCGAAGCATCTCCATAAATGGAAGGAGAGAAAAAGTTTTGTGGAGTAAAGTCTCTAGTGTTTTTTGGGTATCAACAGCCATACTATTGGTTGCGGTTTTATTCGGGGTAATTGCCCCCAGTCAATTTGAAGCAGCTACTTTTTCTATAAAATCTATGATTACCTCTAGTTTTGGCTGGTATTATTTAATCTTGGTTACTGTCATTGTTGCGTTTTGTCTTTTCCTCATTTTTAGCCCCGTAGGTGCCATCAAGCTGGGAAAAGAAGGGGAAAAGCCCGAATACTCCAAACCAACATGGTTCGCCATGCTTTTTTCCGCAGGAATGGGTATCGGCCTCGTTTTTTGGGGAACTGCCGAACCTATATCCCACTACGCTGATGTCCCACCCATGTCTGATCCTGGAACAGACGCCGCCATTAAAGAATCAATGAGATTTACTTTCTTTCATTGGGGAATTCACGCATGGTCCATATATGCCCTGGTGGGCCTTTGCCTGGCCTATTTTAATTTCCGCAAAGGAACACCAGGCTTGATTAGCGCAACGCTCAGTCCCGTTTTAGGCAAATATGCCCGAGGTCGACTTCCCATGTTGATAGATATTATTGCGGTGACAGTCACCGTTGTGGGAGTGGCGACGACACTCGGTTTTGGCGCTGCGCAAATCAATGGTGGTCTTTCATATTTGCTGGGCATTCCAAACAACTTTCTCATACAACTGATCATTATTGTCATCGTCACGGCATTGTTTTTAATGTCTGCCTGGTCCGGTTTAAGTAAAGGAATTAAGTATTTGAGCAATACGAACATGGTACTGGCGGTCGTGTTATTAGTACTCATCTTTATCCTTGGCCCCAGCCTGTTTATTTTAAACATGTTTACGGATACCGTTGGAGCCTATATCCAAAACATTATTCAAATGAGCTTGCGAATTGCTCCGCTTGAACCCGGCTCCCGCGAGTGGATAAACGACTGGACCATTTTCTATTGGGCATGGTGGATATCTTGGTCGCCGTTCGTCGGCATTTTTATTGCCCGTGTATCAAAGGGCCGGACAATTCGGGAGTTTATGATTGGTGTGTTAATCCTTCCGGTCATTGTCAGCTTTATTTGGTTCGCGGCCTTTGGTTCCACAGCAATTGATGTTCAACAGGCCGGCGCTATTGATTTAACAGAATACGCCACGGAGGAAGTTTTATTTGCTGTATTTAATCAAATGCCTTTTTCCGCCATTCTTTCAATAGTGGCTCTCATTTTGATCGGAACTTTTTTCATCACTTCGGCGGATTCGGCAACCTTCGTACTTGGAATGCAGACATCCTACGGTTCTTTAACACCGCCAAACAGTGTGAAGATCGTCTGGGGTATCATGCTGGCTGCCATGGCTGCCATTCTCCTTTACAGCGGCGGTCTGGATGCGTTGCAAAACGCGCTTATCATAGCGGCCTTGCCTTTTTCAATAATCATGATTTTAATGATGCTCTCGATTTACAAGGCTCTGCGCAAAGAGCGGGCCGAGTTAGGTTTGACCAGAAGAAAAAAAATGCAACAAATGTAATCAGCGCGACTCAAAAAAAGCTGATTTCCGCTTTAAGGGAAATCAGCTTTTTAAGTTATATATTTATTTTACGATTAAAACAGGTGCCTTCACTCTTTTGGCGACTTTATG
Organism: Siminovitchia sp. FSL W7-1587; assembly: GCF_037963795.1. Taxonomy (NCBI): domain Bacteria; kingdom Bacillati; phylum Bacillota; class Bacilli; order Caryophanales; family Bacillaceae; genus Siminovitchia; species Siminovitchia sp. FSL W7-1587. The sequence continues at coordinate 3,552,487 of NZ_CP150169.1, read as the reverse complement.
GCTGACGCTGCCAAGCACCATTTCCTGGAGTGTATTGAGCCCGCGGCTACCGACAATCACCATATCACATGAGCTTTTATTGGCATATTCCACGATCGCTGGTCCTGGATCGCCATGGAGCATGGTGAGTGTATGGGAAATGTTGGCATTCTTGAAAACTTCTTCTACAGGAATCAATTTTTTCCTGCGTTCCGCTTCCAATTCTTCAATATTTTGGCTCTGAAGCACCTCACTTTTCGCTTTTGAAAAGTCTACTACGTAAATAATTTCTACTTCAATACCTTCGGACATTTGCGCAAGTAGTGCCGCTTTCTCTGCTGCACGGAGCGAATTATTGGATCCATCAGCAGCAACTATTAACCTTTTTAACATGTTGATCTCCTGCCTTTGTCTATTCATGGCCTTTACCAACCATGCGATTTGCCAGTTTTTTGGAGGCGGCCGGTATATCAAAACCAGCCAATGTGGATGATTGCCAATTTCGGGATTCTAGTATATCGTGATCATTCTATGTAAGCCATCCTCAGTTGATTTAGAAACATCACAAGAAAAACGATATACTATTCTATCATCCATTTGGAAAACTTTTACCAACGGTTAACATCATAACATACAGCGCTCTACATTTCATCACCCATGAAAAAAACCCCGCTTTATTTCAAACGGGGTTCGTTGTTTGTTCACATTTTATCAATCATGCAAAGGCTTGACCCGTTTCATATTGATCGTCTTCTAATACGAGAATGCCTTTTTTCTCAGGTGCATTTGGGAGACCGAGCTCACGTGCCGAGCAAATCATTCCGCTGGAAGCCACTCCCCTTAACTCCGCATCCTTGATAACCATGCCGCTTGGCATGACGGCACCCACTTTGGCCACGACAACCTTTTGGCCTGCTTCCACGTTGGGAGCCCCACAAACGATTTGCAGTTCTTCCGACCCGACATCGACGAGACAGACACTTAGTTTATCTGCATTCGGATGCTTTTCTTTCTGTTTAACGAACCCGACAACAAACTTTGGTGAAAGATCTGCTTCCAACTTCTCTTCCATTCCGTTTTCTGCCAGCGCCTTCTCGATGTTCTTCACCAATTGCTCGGTCAGTTCCACTTTTCCATTTGCATCAATATCTATGTATTTGGATGCGTGAAAAAGGTTGAACCCTCCTGTTACATTCGTTTCCCCGTCAAAGATCCGGACCGCATCCCTTTTTCGTTCAAATTGAAACTTTTCCCGGTCTACATCCTTCAACACGATCATTAACGTATCGCCAATTCCTTCACGGTTATAAAATACATTCATGTATTGTTCCCCTTTCCATTGTCTACTCTTCTATTTTTACCCATAATAAATATCGGCTCAAGTTTTCCTTTTTCATATATAAATGAGAGCGCCGTAATGGGTACAAGGCCATTTGTAAAAAAGCTCATCGTCATTTGCGCCAGTACATCGTAGCCGGTCTCATTCCGCAAGTCGGCGATGATGAGAACATCTTGATGAGGAACCGCCACAGCCATTTCCCCTTTTATATTTGTTGCCGTTTCTTCTAAAAACTTTTCGTTTAATATTCGGCTTGCGTCGTATCCGTCATTTGTATTCAGAAAGTAGAACTCGTTTCCGGCCACCTCGTCTTTTTTCATGGCCGTCGGAAGCGAGCGGACATTGAATCGTGCCATTTCCCGGATTTCGTGCGGATCGAGACCCTCTTTCTGTATAAACTCATCATCAATCAGGCGATATGTTTTTCCAAGGTCGAGCGCATAATACACTCTTGTCTCTGCCGTATGCTCATCGGTAAGAAACTTATTGCCGTCTTCGGATTCAACGGGAAACGAGGTGGAGCGAATCACGGGAAAAATATTTTTTTCACTTCCGGCAACAACTTGTTCCCGATCCATGACACCAAGCGCTTCTTCGGCGTAATAAACGACTTCATCAATCGCTTTTTCCTTGCGCTCATGCCATTTGGCAACGATTCCCGGCAAGGAAATATCAATCCCTTTGCCATTTTCCGCATTTTCAACACGCAATAATTCTTTTTTTCGATCATATGTAATCGTCCGGCCTTCTTTGCTTAGCCGCGCCTCAAGCTCTTCTTTTAGTTTTCGCTCACTCATTTTCAATGAAAGACCCTCCCTGGGTAAAATACGCTACCATCCATCATACATCAAAATGACACGGGCTAAAAGAATGAACGCTTTACTCTTTTTTCGTATTACACCACTCAACCATGAAATGCAACAAAGTCTTCGTAAACTTGCATAACTGTTCAATGTTTATTTTTTCATCCACGGAATGAGCTTCTTCTACTGTACCCGGCCCGTAAATAGCTGAAGGGATTCCCGCTTCCTGGAACCAGCCTCCATCCGTAACTGTTTTGGACATCCCTGTTTTTGCAGCCGTTTGCCATACGTGTTGATGAGACTGCTGCAGCCTCTTAATCGCGGGATGACTTTCCTCAAGCTCCAGAGCCGGAAAAATTTCACCCTTTTCCTCGATCATGGATCGGCCACCCCAGCGAAACTGCGGAGGATTGTCTTTTAGCCAAGGGTCAGCCTCAGCGACACGGCGAATATGGCTTTCGATCTCAGCAGTAACAGACTCATATGTTTCATTCGGATAATAATGAACGGTCACCCACAAACGGCATTCATCTGCTATAAATGCGGGATGCCTTCCTCCTTCAATTACGGCTGGATTAATGGTGTTCGCCCCAGCCGGAAAGCCCGGATAGTGCTTGGTTATCGCCCAATGGCGTTCTAATTCCTGCAACCCGGCAATGATTTTCATCATTTTTTCTATGGCGCTCGCTCCATATACCCCACCGCCGGCATGAATCATATGTAGACGCATAGCATCGTGGAAAACCTCACGGCTTTTCACGGTGATCCAGCCAGTTATCACTCCTCCCTGCCCATGGATTTCACTATCGCTCACATCCATGACAAGGGCAAAATCACCTGAGTATCCCCGTTCAATACAAGAAAGTGTTCCGGCTTCTCCCACTTCTTCCCCAATTACCGACTGGAATTGCAAATCACCTTTCAGCTCAATACCATGCTCATTTAACAATTTAAAAGCAAAAAGCGCTGCCGCCATTGCACCTTTCATGTCCGCAACGCCCCGACCATAAGCAAAACCGTTCTTGGTTATCATGTCAAAAACAGGGACAGTCCATTCACTTTGATCTCCTACTTCCGCTACATCAATATGGCCATTGATAATCAAACTGTTGTAACGCTCCCCCTCGGTCCCCTTCTTGATCCCAACCACATTCGGATCATTCTCGTAAACGTCCCAGCTATCTGTTTCGAAATGTACCTGCTGTAAAAACGATTCAATATATTGTTGGACCTCCCTCGTATTTCTCGCAGGAGGACTAACCGTTGGATAACGAACTAACTCCTTTAAAATGTCCAGTAATTCACCTTGCCTCTGATCAACACTTGCGCTCAAATCATTTTGTATACTTAGCATGATAATTCTTCCTTTCTATATATGGATGAAAATCCCTGGCGAGTGCTTAGGCCGATGATTCCCCGTCACAACTGGCATATCAATTACATAGAGCTACTTCCATCTCTGACACTTTATTACGTTCCAAACGTGAAAAAAGCCGCTCTTCACGCAGGAAGGCAGCGGCTTTTAAAACAATGACAAAGCAGCCTGCTTCCCTACGCCAGCATAAACCGGATCAGGTTCAAAGGGTTTACTTCTCAGCCGTCAAGGCTCCCCCAGCAGAAAATATTTCGCAATATTCTTCTATCATCATCTATCTTATCATAATATTACTGATTGTACACAATACCGGAAGGCGCCGCGCATTGAAGCATGAACGATCACAAAGCGCTCGGCCATCGAAAGAGATTGCGATACATAAAAAAGTGAAGCACGCTTCCTTCCAACCGCAAGCTTTTGAAAAAAACTGTCCAGCGTTGTAACAGCTCCGGCGAATTCTTGCCGACTTTCGCTGAAAGCTGAGCGAAAAAGCGCTCCTTCACACTTACTCAGACAGGCCGTTTATAAAGTCCTCGATTTCTTCCAGCGTTTTTCTGTCTTTGCTTACAAACCTTCCTGCTTCTTTCCCGTCATGGTATGCGACAAAACTTGGAATACCAAAGATATCCATTTCTTGGCATAGTTCAAGAAATTCATCCCGATCGACGTATACGAAATGATATTCCGGATAATCCGCTATTAACCGCGGCAATACAGGTTCAAGCACCTTACAGTCCGGACACCAGTCGGCGGAAAACATAAAGATGGCACGTTCTTCATTCTTCAATTGCTCAAATTGTTCTTTTGATTGCAGTTTTTCCATATTACTTCCCTCCAGCATTTATAAGCATCTGGCCAGGTTTAATCCAGCCGCGCTTTCTCATATATTCTGATATGATTAAGCTTATCACAGCCGGACCAATAACATGGAGTACAATGACTTGGATCAGAACACTTGTTGAAAATCCCATCGTTGTAAATGTCATGATCTGCCCGACAAAACCGCTCGTTCCCATACCGGCTCCAGCGGCATTGCTGGTCATTCTCCATACGGTCGCCCCAATTGGAGCCAATAGGATGCCGGCAACTGTCGGTGGAATTAATATAAGCGGATAGCGAATAATATTCGGAACCTGCAACATGGAAGTCCCAATCCCGATAGCAAGCAAACCTCCCACTTTATTTTCCCTGTAGCTTGCCACCGCAAATCCGACCATCTGTGCACTGCAGCCAATCGTGGCAACGCCGGCGGCAAGTCCATTCAAATCAAGCATCAAAGCGATAGCCGCACTGGAAATGGGAGCCGTGAGAGCAAGTCCCATCAATGTGGCGACCACCATCCCCATGACGATCGGACGCTGGTCTGTAGCCCACATGATCCAGCTTCCGAAGACCGTCATAAATGTCGAAATGGGCGCTCCCACGAACTTTGCCACGGCAAATCCGGTAAAAATAGTAACAAGTGGAGTAACAATAATATCAACTTTCGTCTCCTTGCTAACCATTTTTCCAATTTCCGTTGACATTAACGCGGCCACATAACTTCCTGCGGGACCGCCAAATTCAGCACCGGCCGCACCAGTTGCCACTGCCGCAAAAATGACCAAAGGTGGCGCGCCAAGTCCAAAGGCAATCGCCACTCCGATTGCCGGCCCCATTAATCCCATCGCCATTTCGCCCATTTCAACGAAAAATGGCCATCCGAGCTGTTCACCAACCGTTTTCATAATCAAACCGATAATCAAAGAAGAAAAAAGTCCGAGCGCCATATAACTTAACGCATCAATTACATAAGCTTTTGCAGTTAAATGGACACCTTTCCTGTCGAGAAATTGTTTCAACGCCAAATCCTCCTGTAAAAAATAAATACAAGTCCACTTAACTAGTGTAAAGACAACTGTATTTTTTGTCTATCTTTTATTTCATATTTTTCCCCATAAACAAAGAAAACACCCCCACACAATGGGGGGTGTCAATCGTTATGATTCAACGATATTGATATACATCTCCTCTGCTGGAGGAGCTTTTTCCACATAATCCGTATCTTCCAGCCACTGGATGACTTCATTCCATAAATCTTCCGACTGACTTCCAAACGCTTCGTTTTCCTTTTCCATTTTTGGAAGCAAAATATTCAAGCTTTCCTGTTCTACTTCTTTGTTGAGAGGAAAGTTTTCATCGTCCTGATTGTTTAATAAAATTTCCAGCGCTTCTTCCGGGTTTTCTTTCATAAACTCATACCCTTTTGAAGCTGCCTTCCAAAAAGAACGGATTGAATCTTCTTTTTCTTTCCATGTATCATCATTTGTGACAAACACCAGCTCGTAGTAACTTGGAACACCATAATCTACTGGATTAAAATGCTCCGTTTCTACTCCTTGGTTGGCAAGCATAGGGACTTCATGATTGATAAAAGCACCGGTAACCGCATCCACCCGCTTTGTCGCAATCGCCGCATTCAGCTCAAAACCGACGTCCGTCATCTTCACCTTGCTCATATCTCCGCCATCAGACTCCACGATTGTTTGTACGAGCGGTTCATTAAGCGGCGTTCCCGGCCAGCCGACTGTTCTTCCTTCCAAATCTTTCGGTCTCTTTATATCACTGTCTTTCAAATAAATAATATGATTGAGCGGACTTCTGACAATCGCAGCGACCGATTTTACCTGTACCCCATCAGCCCTTGCCGTGATCACATCAGATTGATAACCGATGCCAAGTTCAATATCTCCTGTAGCTGCCAGATTAATAGGGTCCGTTGGATTGGCAGGAAAACGGATGTTCACATCCAGTCCTTCCTCTTCAAAAAAACCTTTTTCCTTTGCAGCATATAAATAACTATGGACGGCGTTGGGATACCAGTCCAGCATAATGTCAAAAGATTGTAATTCTTTATCCGTTTCCTTCGTTTTATCTGGGCTGGAAGCAGTTTCCCCCTGTTCTCCCCCACATGCCGAAAGCAGCATTACAGCGAATAATGCGCAATAGAATACAATTCTCTTTCTCATTTTATATTTCTCCATTTCATCGTTATTTTTTCAAGCCAAGCGACAAGCAAAAACAACATAATGCCCGTCAGCGATAACAGAACGATTGGCGCAAACACTCCCGCTCCATCAAATTGTGTCATCATTCTTCGACTAAAGTATCCAAGCCCCTTGTCAGCTCCCAGCCACTCCCCGATGGCCGCTCCGATGACGCTCAATGTAACGGCTACTTTTAATCCCGAATAGAAATGGGGTAATGCCGACGGAAGCTCCACCTTATAAAATATCTGTCGTTTTGTGGCCCCCATCGCTTGAAGTGTTTCTTTTAAGTGAATATCGGCGGACCGCAGACCGTCAAACGTATTAACCGTAATCGGAAAAAAAGTGATGAGCACGGTCACAACGATTTTGCTCCAAAGGGAATAGCCAAACCAAAGGACGAATATCGGCGCAAGCGCAATAATGGGTATCGTTTGCGAAGCGATAAGCAAAGGGAAAAACGCCTTCCTTACAATATCACTCTTATGCATCCAGATGGATAAGCCGACACCAAACACCAGTGACAATAAGAGGCCAATCAGCATGATCAGACTTGTGGACGGCAAATGTCCAACAAAAAGAACGCTTCTGAGTTCCCACAGTCTGTCCACAATTTGTAAAGGTGATGGCAGGATAAAAGGCTTTCCATATAAGCGGGCGCCAATCTCCCATACAACTAAAAGCAATAATACGAGCAGGATCGATAAGCCGTATTTTTTTAAAAAAGTCATAACGTCACCAATTTTCTTAAATCAAGCAATAATTTTTCTTTTAATTCGGTGAAAGCAGGATCTTTTAAATCCTCGACCATCCTCGGCCTGTCAAGCGGAACCAGAATTTCTTCCAAATGACTTACCGGCTTTTCGCTGAATAATAGTACGCGGTCGGAAAGAAACAGCGCTTCCTCAACATCATGAGTAATAAACAAAATGGTTCTCCCCGATTCAGCCCATTGATCAAGCAGCCATTCATGCATGACCGTTTTTGTAACGGCATCAAGTGCGCTGAATGGCTCGTCAAGTAGTAATAAATCAGACCCGCCCAACAAGGCACGCAGAAACGAAACACGCTGCCGCATCCCTCCGGACAATTCATCGGGATAGCGATGCTCAACATCCTTCAAACCAAATGCTTCCAGCTTTTTAATGACCTCGGGCCACACTTCTTTTCTGCTGAACCCTTTTAATATAAGTGGCAAGGCGGCATTATCAACGACTGAAAGCCATGGGAGCAGCCCATCCTTTTGAGACATATATCCGACGTGCCCTTGCCTGTCGGAAAGCTCCTTTCCATTCACCAAAATGCGTCCGCTGTTTTGCTTCTCAAGCCCTGATACAAGTCGGAACAGTGTACTTTTCCCCGCACCGCTTGGACCAACAACACTTACAAACTCGCCTTTTTTCACTGAAAAGCTGACATCTTGAAGTACAGCCTGGTGTACATTCGAGTCATAAGCAAAAGATACTTGTTGAAAAACAAGAGCTTCACCCATCTTAAAAACTCCTTTCTTGAAATGGTTGCTTATGAGCCCTCCTTTCTTTTTTTCGAGAAATACAAGGCACCATGCATGAAAAAAGAGCCCTTCTTAAAAAGAAGTGGCTCTGACCCATCTAATAAAAGGCATGCGTAAACAAACATGAGAATATGAATACGCATCTTCTCCACTTCCCTGCGCTAGCATTACCTAGATCAGGTTAAAAGGGTTGAGGAAATCCTCTCTCAGCTTTTGGCACCCCTAGTGTTTCCCGTATGTAATTAACATTCCTGCCCCTATATATATATCCTATTTATTCAAAAAAAGCAAATAGAGTTTGCAAGAAAAAAGGCGTAGTTGATGATATGATAAATGTAAATGCAAAGGAGGAGAGAATATCGTGAGATTAACCGTATATTTGGCTGGAGAAATCCACAGCACATGGCGCGAGGAAATCAAAGAAAAAGCACAAGCCCTCAAGCTGCCGATCGACTTTGTCGGGCCAATGGAAGATCATAACCGCTCAGACGCCATTGGTGAAGAAATTCTTGGAGAGCAGCCCAATGCCATCTACCGGGACGCGGCAGCTTCCAGCTTTAACAATCTAAGAACACAAGTCCTCATGCACAAATCAGACCTCGTTATTGCCCTGTTTGGAGAGAAGTACAAGCAGTGGAATACGGCCATGGACGCGAGCGCTGCCGTCGCATTGGGAAAACCGCTCATCTTAATCCGTCCGGAAAATCTCCACCATCCGTTAAAAGAGTTGTCCCGAAAAGCTAACGCAACAGTGGAAACAGTGAACCAAGCAATAAAAGCGCTCTCATATATTATTGAATAGGTCCCTATCACCTGAAATTTGTTGAATAGAACCGATAGCAAATAGACAATAGAAATGAGAATACAAACGGTTGTCCACATTGTACTTATCCTTAGGACATGGACATAATTAACGGAAAATATGAAACGCGCAGGGAGCAGTTACAAACTGTGTCCCGCGCGTTTCTCTACTTCTTGACGTAATGTTTCTTTTCTCTTTGCCCGATCAGCAGCTTTATAATATGTTTGAACATTTCAGCCCGTTCAATTCGCCCATTCGTGAAAATGCCGATTGCTCCTTCATTGGAACTGATCCCGCTCCGTTTGCTATAATCGTCCATCACGGGCCCCAACTCTTCTCCCATGCGCAGGCGACCCGCAATTTCCTCCGGCAGCAAAATTCGGGCTCCACCAGCAAGCAGCGGCTTTTTTCCTTTTTCAGCCAATGATCCCCAATTGCACAAAAATAACCCAAAAGTAGTTTCCGTAACACCGCCTTCCAAACCAATTGCCACATCAGCTCTACTATTTTCCAAACAAAATTCGGCACGATGGATGGCCCCGTGTATCGTTTCTTCATCGGAAAAAGGCATGGCACTTACATGCGATGGCGCATCGACCGGCACAATTTCGGCTTCTATTTCCAGTTCTTGAAAAGCTCTCTGTACAGCTTTTAATTTCGCCTTGTTTTGTGAGCCAACAGCAACAATCATAAAGCCACTCCTACTCTACTGATCTTTTCTAAATGCGATTATTGTTGTCGAATCGTCTTCACTGCCGACCAATCACTTGCTTTTACAAGGCGAACGAGGAGTTCTTTCGCCGCCGCATAGTCATCAACATGAACGATCGACGCATGTGTGTGGATATAGCGTGCGCAAATCCCGATCACCGCACTAGGCACCCCTTCGTTGGAAGTATGTACACGGCCCGCATCTGTTCCTCCCGGGGAGACAAAATATTGGTACGGAATGTCATGTGTTTCGGCCATGTCCAAAACAAACTCCCGCATCCCTTTAAGCATAACCATTGAGCGGTCAAAAATTCTAAGCAATGCCCCTTTTCCAATGTGGCCGAATTCTTTCTCATCTCCCGTCATGTCGTTGGCCGGACTCGCGTCAAGTGCAAAGAAGAGATCAGGCTTAATCATATTCGCGCTTGATGCCGCGCCACGAAGACCAACTTCTTCCTGAACCGTAGCACCGGAGTAGACAATATTTGGCAGTTTTTCATTTTGCAGTTCTTTTAACAGCTCGATGGCCAGCCCGCATCCGTAACGATTATCCCACGCCTTGGCCATCACTTTCTTTGGGTTGGCCAGCGGTGTAAATGGACAGACTGGAATTACTTGTTGTCCCGGTTTAATCCCTATCTTTTCGGCATCCTCACGATCATCCGCCCCAATGTCAATGATCATATTTTTGATCTCCATTGGTTTTTTCCTTTGTTCCTCGGTAAGCAAGTGCGGCGGAATAGACCCGATAACTCCCATTACCGGCCCGTCGTCAGTGATGACCTGAACCCGCTGGGCAAGCATTGCCTGATTCCACCAACCACCCAGAGGCTGAAAACGGATCATCCCGTTTTTTGTAATTTGTGTCACCATAAAGCCAACTTCATCCATATGACCCGCGACCATTATTTTAGGACCCGATTTGTCGCCGGTTTTGATCCCAAAAATACTGCCCAGCCTGTCTTGTACTACCTCATCAGCATATTTCTCAAGCTGTTTGCGCATAAATTCCCTGACTTGGTGCTCATTTCCCGGTGCGCCCGGAAGCTCCGTCAGCGTTTGAAAAAGAGCGAGTGTATCTTTCTCCAATTCTTCAACCCCTTTTCGGATATTTATTTCATTTTACCATTAAATCGTTTTTGTCAGAAATAGGAATCCTGTGATTTATGGTCGAACTGCCTGTCTTCTTCCTGTATACTTAATGTATGGTGATATTTTGGAGGTGCAGAATATGAACTGGAAAACATTTGTACTTGGAGCTGGCGCCGGGGTCATTGCGGGCTATTTTGCAAGTGAAGCCGTAAGAAAAAATTGTCTTGTACCAGAAGGAAAAGTATTGGCAGATGTGAAAAACGCTTTTAAACAAACAGGTGAAGTGGACGGATCATGGATTAAGTTTAAACCAGAAGAGTTTGAAAAACACGGAATTAAAACAAAGGTGTACCGCGGCGGCGTTTCCCATAAGCAAAATGGGAATTCACAACAGTTTGAGTTCATCGCTGACGCGTACACTGGAAGTGTTATAGACGTATACCCGGTATCACATTAAGAACTACATATTCATAGTCGAAAAAAGGGATGGACAGCGAAAAAAATGTTTCGTTGATCCATCCTTTTATATTTAGACTCATACTTCTCGGGAAACTGAAGGGACGGTCATATGATCATGATTCCCGGCAAAACCCTATTGGTAAACAAACAGCATCTTCTTCCAAATATCATTCGGAGAAGATGCTTTTTTTTGAAAATTGCATTGATACTTGTTAGAAAAAGGGTTATGAAGGGAAAAGTAATAAAAAATACTATAATATTTCGAAATGATTTACTCTTTATCAACTATATAACCATTACTACTTTAATATAATAATGGAGGGTGTAGAAATGTCTGTAGTCGACAAACATAAAATTGTTTCAAGCGTCCCTCAAACGGGGTTTTTTGGACATCCTAAAGGTCTTTTTACTCTCTTTTTTACAGAGTTTTGGGAGCGCTTTTCCTATTACGGGATGAGGGCCATCCTTGTTTTTTATATGTACTATGAAGTATCCAAAGGCGGTCTAGGTCTTGATGAACAGACAGCTCTTGCCATCATGTCCATCTATGGTTCGCTCGTTTATATGTCAGGTATTATCGGTGGTTGGCTAGCTGATCGAATATTCGGTACGTCCCAAGCTGTATTTTACGGTGGAATATTGATTATGTTTGGCCATATTGTATTGGCGATTCCGGGAAATGTAACAATGTTCTTTGTTTCCATGATTCTGATCGTGATCGGGACCGGATTGCTCAAGCCGAATGTATCAGCAATGGTAGGTGATATTTATAGTGAAAAGGATGATCGCCGTGATGCTGGATTTAGTCTTTTTTACATGGGAATTAACTTAGGCGGTTTCTTGTCGCCATTAATTGTTGGTTCTGTTATGAACTATAGTTTTCACCTAGGATTTGGGTTTGCCGCAATCGGAATGTTGATTGGGCTTATCATCTTTCTGGTCACGAAAAAGAGAAGCTTGGGGCTGGCAGGCACATATGTCGCCAATCCTTTATCCCCAGCCGAGAAGCGAAAGGTCTATATGGTAATTGGCGGGGCTGTCGTTCTATTGGGGATTATGTTAGCGGTAACAATCCCGGCGGGTTTGCTTACGATTGAATCTTTTATCGCTCTTGTAGGTTTATTGGGATTCCTTATTCCAGCCATCTATTTTATTGTCATGTACCGCAGTCCGAAAACAACGGAAGTGGAGCGTTCCCGTGTTCTGGCCTTTATCCCGCTGTTCCTGGCTTCAGTCATGTTTTGGTCCATCCAAGAGCAAGGCTCAACCATTCTTGCCAACTTTGCGGATAAACGGACCCAATTGGAGATTGCGGGAATCCATCTTTCTCCCGCATGGTTTCAATCACTGAATCCGTTATTTATCATACTGTTAGCGCCTGTCTTTGCCTGGTTATGGGTGAAGCTGGGAAAACGCCAGCCTTCCATCCCCCAAAAATTTTCTTTGGGATTATTGTTTGCGGGTCTTTCCTTCCTTGTCATTTTATTGCCGGCCCATTTTGGCGGTGAACATTCTTTGGTCCATCCCATGTGGCTCGTACTCAGTTATTTGATCGTTGTCATTGGTGAATTATGCTTGTCGCCTGTTGGTTTATCTGCCACAACCAAGCTGGCGCCGGCTGCTTTTTCAGCCCAAACAATGAGTCTATGGTTTCTTTCCAATGCGGCCGCGCAAGGGCTGAACGCCCAGATCGTAAAATTCTATCAACCCGAAACAGAAATGCTGTACTTTGGAGTCATTGGCGGAATGGCCATCCTATTAAGTATCATTCTGTTCATCGTTACTCCTTTGATTCAAAAGTATATGAAAGGCGTGCGTTAACATCGGTAAAAACTGCTTGCGCACACAACACGCGCACATCGGGTTGTGATGAAAAATGCTTTTTTTTTATACAGTTGAATCGCGGGCAGTTTGTTCTGTTTTAAAGGTAATCAATCAAAAATGAAAATGGGAGATCATATACTATTCCGCTTTATATCTTGAAACGTTGAGTTTTTCCTGGACGCCCGCAATATACGTCTCTACAATCGAGATAAGCAGAGGTCCGTGACAATTCATGTCGATTATTTCCTTAGGGGGAGAATCGACATGTTTTGGTTGGTTTGAAAACAATATTGTATTAGAAAAACTACCATTCATTTAACAACATAACATGCAGAGCCATATTGGCCAGTCAGTCTGTTCAGGCGGAACAAAAAGTGCAGATAACAAAAAACATCCCATTTTTGTTACCTGCCGCTTTTAACCATTATTGCTGTAAGGCCATATATTGATCTTTCATTTTTCTCTTCACAATTTTCGCCGCATTCACTTTCGTTTGAAGAATGGGGGAAATCTTGCGCTTATATTGCTTTTTCACAATCACATCTCGCAATTCACCCGCCGTTTCACAATCTCTTTGAAGCATATTTTCCACAACGCCCATTTGAATGGGATGATGCGAGTCACTGCCACAAACGACTGGAAGACCAATCTGATCGGCAAATGCCCGCACTTCCAATTGCATCTTGCCAACACCAAATTCGAACATATCTTTCCCGTTTAAATCAAAAGCGTGCAACCGTTCTAGCAACGCTGGATCATGATGGTGCAATGGCGTCGATTTCCGTAATGGATGTGCGCCAATCATCAAAAGATCATAGGATTCCCCCATGTCGAGCAGTGTTGGAAACGATATAAATGCATCCTTCTTCGTATGGTGCTCAAGATGATGGCGGATGTCTAACAAATCCGCTCTATGGCCGATAAATAAAATATGCCCAACTTCCTTTACATCGATTTCCATTCCTGTAAAGACTTTAAAACCATCGACATCAAAATAATGGCCTTTGTAGTCAAACTGGCGATCAAGCTGCCCATACAGATCGTAAAAGTGTTTCGTATTAAAATGCTCGGTCATCGCAAATGCTGTTAAGCCCGCGTCCTTCGCATTCAAGACCATCTCATAAAAAAATGAAAGATCAAAATCAACCCGTTTTGCTAATTTCACATGTGTATGAAAATCAATATTCAACAAAACCCGCCCTTTCTAATATTCCGCGCCAACTGGTAATGAAACTTCGAACATCTCCAATTTGCTGCCCGATTGATTCAACAGCCAAAAAAATAAAAGTCTTCTTTCAAAGAGGCATCCAATAACCGATGACATAAATGGAAAGTGTAATGCCAAACGTCAGTGCAATAAATTGCCCATCATACTTCGTCAATTTTAAATAATCCAGTTTTAATTTCTTCGCGATATTGTTTTCCAACGTGTAGCTAAACCCTCTTACCTCCAGTGCTTCCACTGTTGTCCTTGTGCGCTTCGCTGTATTAAGCATCATCGGATAAAATGCCAACACACTCATTTTGATGTAATAAAAAATATAACGCCTGTATAAAAAACCTGGCTTACATGGCAGCTTTCCCCGCAATCGAAATGAATGAATAATATTTTGATATTCTTCAATTAAAATCGGAAGCATGCGATAACCATAGGACACACCGAAGCTGAACTTTCCCGGCACTCCCAATTTCAAAAGAGCGTCACTGAACTTTTCAGGATCCATACTTGTCACAACAGCCATCGTCGCTAAAGAAACACAAGCAACCTTTAACGTAACCGGGATAATCGAAACAAGCGCCATAAAACTATTACCTAAAAATATTGCTGCAAACACTAAGTACGTAAATTGTGAAATAATCCCGACGATTAATAAAAAGATAAGCAGCGGACTTACTCTTGATACGTAAGCAAGAGCTACTGTGAAAAGAGTAAAGCCGATTAAAATGGTGAGATTATGTGTCAGCCAAGGAATGATAGAAAAGACAAGCATCCATATGATTAACACACGCTGATCGAGCTTCGCAAGTGGTGTTTGCTCATTGCCGTAAGCCGTTCGCATCAGCTCAATTTTAATGTTTTCAATCGTGGCCTTACTAAAAAGCTTCTGAAATGCGTTCACTTACAATCTCCTCCAACTGAAAGCGGCCGAGAAAGCCATCAATCGTCAACTCAACCGGGTTTAACTTTAAACAATGGCATAACGTGACAATTTGTGGTTCGACTAAGGATGCCGTCCGTAACAGTGCTTCATCAGAAAATAAGTCAAACGGTGTCGTATCCGCGATAACGCGCCCTTTATTCAGTACAATTACCCGTGACGCCCATTCCGCCACTAATTGCATATCATGCGTTGCGACGATCGTTGCCTGGACTTGTTCGTCTAACTGATGGAGCATCGCAATCATTTCTTTTTTCGTCGCAATATCAAGACTCGCTGTCGGTTCATCCAGTAACACAATTTCTGGCAACATCGCCAGCCCGATTGCCAAGGAAGCGCGCCGTTGTTGTCCACCGCTTAATAAACGGCCATCCCGGCTTTTAATGTACTGTAAATAAAATTGCTGCATCACCTTATCCAAAATAGTTTCAAGCTCTGCCCGCTTCCGTGCCCTCAAGTAAAACGACACATCCTTCTCGATGTCGTCTTCAATAAACATTTCCTCAGGATTTTGGTAAATATAAGCAACTTTTTCCGCAAGTTTTTCAGGCGATACACGTGCCGTTGATTCACCGTTGACGAACAGGTCTCCTTCCAACGGTTTCATCAAGCCCGAGATGAGCTTCAGAATGGTCGACTTTCCTGCCCCATTACTGCCAACCAAAGCAATGCGTTCACCAGAACGAATCGTTAAATCCAGTTCCTTAATGACGGGCACTCGTTTTCTTGATAAAGTCTTATACCCGTAATGAACGTTTTGAAATTCAATCATCGGCTCCCCATTTTTTGTAAGAGCGATAGGTCGCGGTTGTGTTGTACGTTGCTTGCATTCGTTGAAAAACAGTGCCGCTTCTTCGACCGTCACAGGCAAAAGTCCCTCCTCATCCCGTTTTGAATTCGCCGCGGCAATGGTCACTTGTGGCGGATATATTTGCATAGCCATTAACTCATCGACACTGTTTAACGCCTCCCGCACCGGCTTTTTCCATCTCACCGCCCCATTTTCCAGCAAAATGACTTCTTTGCAGTAGTTCGCTATGAATTCAGTGTGATGTTCAATAACCAAAATGGTCATTTTATATTGTTCATGGAGCATTTTGAGTTTTTCATATAACTCAACCGCATGTGCAGGGTCAAGCTGTGCGACGGGTTCATCAATAATGAGCACGTCAGGAGATAATGCGATCGCCCCTGCCAGCGCCACTAAATGTTTTTGACCGCCGCTAAGTTGCCAAACGTATTCCTCAGCGAGATGGGCAATATCCAGCAACTCCAATGCCCGCCGGCCCCTTTCCTTATAGTCGGAATAGCCGAAATTCAGCGGTGAAAAGATCACCTCATCCATAACCTTTGGACGCACAAGCTGGTTCTCAAAATCTTGATATACGTAAGCAATTTTTTTGGAAAGAGATGCTACATTGGCAGTTGTCGTATCGATTCCGTCCAAATACACTTTTCCTTGAAAATCACCAACATAATAAAAAGGAATCAAGCCATTAATCGCTTTACAGAAGGTCGATTTTCCTGCCCCGTTCCCTCCGATGATGGCAGTAAACTCATGCTTTTGAATCGTCACCGACAAATCCTTTAATACCCAATCTTTCGCGCCCGGATACCGAAAGGACACTTTATCGAATGTAATCAACCTTTCCTACTCCTTTCCCATTAACATCATGCCGTTTTCTGATCGGTGTTGGATGGCATTTTTTTTGATTTTCGAATGATTCGATAGATGATATAAATGGCTAACCCAGACAGAATAGCCCAAGCGCTATATCCAATCCATTTTTGGCTCTCATCAAATTGCTCGATAAAGTTACTTGACCAAAACGCCAAGTTCATATCTAACTCTGCGATAAACTCGGCAATCATCCCAACAAATGTAAGCATGACCGCGGCGATGATGAGACGTAGTGAAATATATGAACCGATGGATGCTTTCACTCTCGCTTCACGCGGTTTCATTCCCAAGAGCGGTTCTATTTTCCCATACAATTTGGGTGTTAAATAAAGAGTTGGAACCAACCCGAATAATACCCCTGTGATCACCATTTCATTTAAAAAGCTCACGCCTTCTAAAATGACAATACTTTCAGGAAGTCCCGGAACAGCGTCAAACCCTTCCACTCCAAACCATACTTTTCCGATATCGACAATTGAACTCAACAATTGGTCAATGCCGACACCAACAAGTGAAGCAACCGCGAGTTGGCGTTTGCTCAAGGGATTTCGTACTAACAATCCGGCAACATAAATCGCCAATGTGAATTCAATAAAACCTTCCACTTCACCAATTCCGCCAAAATCCCCCATAAGTAATCCGGCAAATACAATATTTCCAACAGACGCACCAACAGCAACATATAGCGGATGAAACAAAGCAGCCAAAACAAGGGGAATAAAAGCAAAATAAGAAATAGAAAATTCAATTGGTCCGATTTCATTTGCCGGCAATAATTCAGTAATCATTTTTGATAATCCGAATAAAGACATGGACAACACGAAAATCATCATTTTTTGTGACTGTGTTAGCTTTCTTTCCTCATTGATACCCATTTTTTCCACTCCTTTACTCCTTATTGTCCTCTTTACTATACGAGTCGATTGTAAAGAGGATTTTAATTTATTGTAAATTTATTATCTTTTTGATATAAATGATATTTTTCTTTCATTTTTGCTGTATACTATAGTAATAGAACGCGTTTAGGAGAAGTGTTGGTAAATGTCAAAGAGTAGGAACATGTTAGGCGTTTCAATTGAGGGGAGTTAATGAATGTGGTGAATTTTTCAACATGGGATCTTTCAAAAAGCCAGCAAAGAATTGCTGATTATATCCAAAAGCATCTCGACCTCATTCCATATATGAATGAAAAAGAGATTGCCAAAGCATGTAATATTAGTGTGGCAACCGTGTCTCGCTTTTGGAAGGCCATTGGTTTTTTGAATTTAAAGGAGTTTAAACAACACTTAAAACAAGAAACCGCCATTACGCCTGCCAGCAAAGTGGAAGCAGCCGTCAAAAAACACAGTTCATCTCATGGACAAGTGATATTCGATCATGCTGTGCAATGCCTAAATGAAACAAAGCACCATTTGTCTGAAAGAAAGTTTCAACAAGCCACTGCTGCACTAGCAAACGCAAAGCGTATTCATTTGTATGGAGCAGGTTCTGCCCAGAGCCTCGTCTGCTTGTTTTCCTTTCGCTTAAAGCGTTTCAATGGAAATGTTTTTTCCCTTCCCCCAAGTGGACATGAAATATTTGAGGCGATGATTCATATGGAAAAAGGCGATGTACTCGTCATATTCGGGTTCGTTCAAGCTTCAGTGGAAATCAATGTCTTGCTGGACTTTGCACAAAAGCAAGGAGTTTGTACTATTTTAATGACTGATTTACTCGTTTCCCCGATGTTGGAACGGGCAACATACGTCCTTTACACTAGTCGGGGCGACGCAGGAGACTTTCATTCGATGGCCGCACCTGTCGCCATGATTGAAAGTATGATTATTAATGTGAGTAAAAAAATGGGCAATGACGCTTTTGACAAGCTTCACAACCTTCATCAAATTCGAAAAGACTATCAGAATCGGCTGCCACGGAAAGGCTGAACAATTGAAACATTCAATTGAAACATTCACTAGTAGAAATCTCAAATGGGGCAACTGCGGCTAATCGGGCGGGGCTGGGACACAAACAAATACGAAATAGCAAAAACCGAACAATTCATTTATAATTGTTCGGTTTATTTGTGTAAAAAAAAATCCCTATCACCGCTACGTCAACATATTTCGCTTTCCGCAGGTCTCTTCAGCTTCCTCGGAAAGCAAAGGTCGCTTTCCTGCGGGATCTTCAGCTCGAGCTATTCTCGCAGGAGTCTACCTATGTTGACACGCTAAAAGCTTGCGTATGATACAGTGGGACAATTTATCCGGCATGTAAGGTGCCGTAAGGACTCCCACTTCAAAATCTTGAGTGAATACAAAAGGTCTAAGTGGGAGAAACGGCACCTAAATGCCCGATTGGTTCAACTAACATTCAGTAGGAGCCCTACTGAATGAAGTTTCACTTTATCCCGCATGTAAGGTGCCGTAAGACTCCCACCTCAAAATCTTGAGTGAATACAAAAAGTCTAAGTGGGAGTAAACGGCACCTAAATGCCCGATTGGTTCAACTAACATTCAGTAGGAGCCCTACTGAATGAAGTTTCACTTTATCCCGCATGTAAGGTGCCGTAAGACTCCCACCTCAAAATCCTGAGTGAATACAAAAGGTCTAAGTGGGAGTAAACGGCACCTAAATGCCCGATTGGTTCAACTAACATTCAGTAGGAGATGGAAGAAAACGCCTACTGAATGAGGTTTCACTTTATTGTTCTTTTTTTCATCAGCTGATTTAGTCGTGTCCCAGACTCGGACTCCATTAAAAGAATGCGTTCATATTCTTTCAGATAGGTTGTCAATACCCTTTTCTTTTATTTCGTTGTGACATCCATTTTTTTGTGTGTAAATAATACTGCCTGATTGGGCGGCTCTCCCATCAGGATTCGTCCTTGGAGTGCTTTACGATCATTTTTATCAACGGACAAAAAGGCCTCAGCCCGTTTACATACGGGGCTGAAGCCTCTTATGTCATTGGTAGGCAGGGTGCAGTTCTTTTTTCTTAACCGCCCTCTTCTTACCTTTAGTCAATTTGCTTGGATAGCCGGCACTTATTTTACCACGGCTGCGGGACGGTTTCTTTTAACCGAATCAATGATATGGCCATCTTCGTCCCATTTGATGGCACGGTAATGGCCATCGTGATAAAATGTGAACCAGCTTCCTGACTTGATTGCTTCCGGAATCCATTTTTGCTTTGCATAAATAGAATCCATCGGGTAATCGTCATAAGCCAAAACCCATAATACATTTCGGTGGGCATGGGTCGGCATGATGTCAGCCATGTGAACCGCCCTTTCACCGGAACTTTCGATCGTAATGATACTGTGCCCGGCGCTGTGTCCCCCTGTATGAACCATGTTAATGACGCCTTCAATCTCAATCTCTTTAGAAAACGTTTTCACCTGTTCTTGAATTGGTTCCCAGTTTTCTTTCCAGTATGTATTTCGGGAGCGGATATTGGGATTACGCATTTCATCCCATTCAATGGCAGATGTGTAAATCACTGCGTTCGGAAAAAAAGAAACATAACGATCTCCAACTTTTTTCGTTAATCCGCCTGCATGGTCAAAATGCATGTGGGTCATACAAATAATATCAATGTCAGAAGGTGCCAGCCCCAACTTGGCAAGCGATTCTTCCACTTTCGATTGTTCCGTAACGCCGTAGTTTCTTAATTGCTTTGCGGACAACTTGCCGTAGCCAAGCCCTGCTTCAATCAAGATGTTTTTTCCATTTACTCTCAAAAAAATAGGGTCTGACCTTAATTCAATTTGATTCTTTTCATTAACCGGATATTTTTTTTCCCATAAGGGCTTGGGCACTACACCAAACATGGCTCCCCCGTCAAGATACGTATCTCCGCCATTGAGCCAGGTTAACGTCAATTCACCAATGTTCATTGTTTCCATTTTCTCGACCTCCCGCACATTTCGAAATTATTGTACCATATTAATTGAATATTCAGCCATGTAAAAGCAAATAAAAAATAAAAAACCGCAATCTCCAATGAAAAATGGTGTCCATACTGTTAACATACCATCATCATTTGGAAGACTGCGGCGGGGTTCTATAAAATGAGCATTAGATAAATTTCTCTAAATATCCGATCCAGAATTTTACTTCTTGAATACGATTTTTACTTTTATGCCAACCAACAGAAAGCATCGTATGGGCGATAACATACCATTTCATTCGAAGCAGCAGGTTATCTGTCATATCTATTCCATATTGTTCAAGCCATTTCGGCCAATCAGTACGCGGGATATAAAAATATAAAAGAGGCCCGATATCAAGAGCAGGATCTGCAATCGCCGCTCCATCCCAATCAATTAAGTAGAGCTCACCATCGTCGGAAAGAAGCCAGTTGTTATGATTGACATCACCGTGGCAAACTGTCCATGTGTCATGATGGACATTGGATTTTTCCGTTTGCAAAAATTGAAGGGATGATTGAACAATTTCATTCGAAAGTAAATCCCCATCCACCACGGCGACTACATCTGACAGGATCATTTCCGGCTTATAAGGTGTTTTTCCGAGGCGAGAAAGCATTGTTAACAACGCGCGCGATGCGTGTATTTTTTTCAGTAATTTCGCAACGCGGGAGTGAGTCATATCTTGGGGTTTAAATTCCCTGCCGTTTAAGCATTCCTGAGCTGTAATGACATCTCCGTTTTCCATTCTTTTTGTCCAAATCAATTTCGGAACAATGCCCTCCGCAGATAATACGGCAAGAAAAGGAGAGGAATTGCGCTTCAAGAAAAGTTTTTCCCGTTCATTACACGCGAAAAAAGCTTCCCCTGTCGCACCACCAGCAGGAATGATTTCCCAATTATGCTCGAATAAATGTTTCACCGTCATTCACCTTCAATATTTATGGAAAGGGACGTTCCTCTCCCATTTATCTCAGTAGAAAGAAAAAAGACAGCTATTGGAGTGATAAAATACAATAGCCATCCTTCTTTAAATTTTAACTCTAAGTTGCATTTTTCGTCAAGTCCGTATTCCGATAAAGTAGATGTTACTTTTGTCGAAATCTGCGCTTTATCTTTTACAGGCCGCTTCAGGCTATGGATACAATGAATGTATGGCCGAAAAATGATTTATGTAGTTCTTTTAATAGCCACTGTTTTGCAACTGTCCATCAAGGCCTTTGCCCCAAGCATTTGCATCCTTTTAACAGGTAAGCGCGGCGCTTTTAATTTACGAAGCCAGCTTTCATAATGATGCTTATCTATAAAAAGCACATCGCTTTGCCCCTCTGGGTAGTCTATGTAACTATTTTCTGATATAACAGTGCGTTGGATGGGTAAATCGACCTTATGATTTTTAAAAATCCGCTTGACTACTGTAGACATGCGATTGGCTGAAATTAATGGATTTAACACTTTATCATCCGCGTTGACAGCATTTCTCCAAAAATGCGAAGAAGACCCAATATATACCGCCTCCTCTGCACCGTTTAAAAAAGCAATGCAGAAAATCATCGAAGGAGTCAGGAGCAACACTTCCAATTCCACTTCCGTTTTTTCGAAGCGCATGACAGGCCGGTACATGACAAAAAAAGAGTCGGGAAACCGTTGTAAGAGGCCGCGCAAACGTGGATCCGTGTAGTAGCTGGACTGGACAAACGATCTCTCCGAAATGGTCGTGCTGGCCCATTGAATTTGTGATAAAAATAACTTATCCAAAAAAGACTGCTTTAAAGCAGTTTTCCGTTTGGCGATTTCGATGTTTTTCAGACGACTTCCCCGCTGTTCCAGAGTATTCACGATTGCTTGCCATCTTCGTTTTTTAAGGCGAACAAACTTAGAAGAGTATTCCGAAAGGTCCTCTTCATAGCGTGATACGTAATCTTGTAATTTGATCAACTGCGCCATTTCCTTTTAAAAACAACCTTTCATATCAATGTAAATGATTCGATTTTCTCGTATTTTGGGGAATGATCCAACCGGGTGCGGTAAAGCACCACTTCCACGGCGTCAAAAGCCGGGCCGGGCAAACTGGGGGAGGCATTACGCGCAAGTTCTTGAAGCTGGCTCAAGGAAAATGGCTCCTCCCCCATCCATTTGCGGGCAATTGTAATATGTGGCTTGAACGGTCTCGTTTCAAGCTCAAAACCAGCCCGCTGACATGCTGAAAAAACATTATTCCGCAGTGCCTCTAATTGGTCTGTACCTGTAGTGCCCACCCATAAAATCCGCGGTCTTTTTGCTTGTCCGAACGTCCCGGCTTGATTAGGGCGGAGCGTTATGTGCTCGGCCCCCTGAATCGCATCCCCAACGAGTTTAATGGAAGAGGCCAGCACCTCTTTTTCTGCCTTCCCCAGAAACGCAAACGTCATATGGTAATCTTCCGGATGAACCCAGGTCTTAAAAGGGAAAACGCTCTTGATCCGCTCACTGATCGAATGTAAATACATCTTCATCTCCCCAGGCAATGCAAGGGCAAAGAAAAAGTGGTCAGAATGCATCTATAACTCCCCTTAGATTTCCTTATTTGTTTAATTCTTCTTGAAAAAGCAATTGAAGTTTGCGCGTTACAGGCCCGGGTATTCCTTCACCAACTTGGCGGCCATCCACTTTTACGATCGGCATAATTTCGGATGTTGTGCTTGTAAGAAATACCTCATCCGCCTGCCGCAACTCTTCCAAGGAATATTCTTTTTCTGAAAAAGGAATATTGTTTTCTGCACATAATTTCAGTGTGACTTGCCGGGTTATACCGTTTAAAATCAAATTGGTCGCCGGATGAGTGATCACTGTTCCATCTTTTACAATATACACGTTTGATGAAGATCCTTCCGTAATCGTTCCGGAACGATGCAAAATCGCTTCATAACATCCCTGACCGGATGCTTCTTGCTTTGCCAGCACATTTGGCAATAGATTTAAGCTTTTAATATCGCAACGGAGCCATCTGATATCATCTTCGGTGATGGCGGCCACTCCATTTTCAAGTGCTTTTTCAGGACGCGGCGCTTCTGTCGTATAGGCTGAAAAAACCCCTTTCGTTCTACTTGGGTCCGGGAAAATGTGACTTCTGGAAGCTGTTCCTCTTGTTACTTGCATGTAGACCGTTCCCAGCTTCACGCCGTTTTCTTTGACAAGTTGGCGGGCAAGGGAAAGAACTTTATCCCTGGAAAAAGGAATGTCGAGCTTTATTTTTCCGGCACTCGCAAACAGACGTTCAATATGTTCTTCACCTGTAAAAAGATTGCCGTCATATACGCGAATCACCTCGTAAACGCCGTCTCCAAATTGATATCCGCGGTCTTCCATGTCAATGACCGCTTCGGACCTTTCCATCATTTCCCCATTCAAAATCACTTTTCCCATACGTCATCAATCTCCTATCGTTAATGTCATTATGAACGTGCCAATTCATGAAATGCCTGGGCGTAGATCGCTGTCGCTTTTATTAAGTCATCGATATGCATATATTCGTCCTTCTGATGAGCAACGTCGTCCCTGCCGGGAAACAATGCCCCAAATGCGACTCCCGCTGTCAATGAGCGCGCATATGTCCCGCCGCTGATCGATAGCAGCTCCGCTTTTTCATTTGTCTGCTCTTCATAAACTTTTATAAGCTTTTGAATCAATTCATGATCTTTCGGAACGTAATGGGGTGGTAAGTTTCTAATCTTCACAAAATCAAAATGGGCGCTTGAAACTGCGCTTGCCATATCTTGAATCCCTTTTTCAAAAGGAAAAGTGGCGGGGTAGCGCATATTCAATCCAAAACGTCCCCCATCTTCTTCATTATACGTCATAATGCCAACATTGATTGTCAATTCACCTGTAATCTCATCTTCATGCTGGACACCCAAAGCCCGGCCGCGTGAATCCCCGAAAAAGAAATGGACGGCCGCTTTCACAAACTCTCTTCCTCTACGGTCAAGCTTCAATGTATAAAGAAAACTCGCCAAAAGCAAGCCGGCATTTTTTCCGTTGTCCGGCTCCATTCCGTGGGCCGAAACACCTTCCACTTCCATCACAAGATATCCGCTCTCCACATAATAAGACCCGGCTATATTTTGCTCCTTTTTAAAATGATTAAAAAGTTGGAGTAGTTCAGTGTGGTCGCCTTGGATATCAAGCACCGCTCGCGCATGGTCAGGAACCATATTATATCGGCGTCCCGCCACAAAGGAAATGAGCGTTTTGGGGGCACCGTATTCCTTTTCAAAATGATTGTTTTGCACCAAGTCGAAATCACAAATACCTTTCTCGGAATGAATAATCGGAAAATCGGCATCCGGAGCAAATCCCATATCCGGCATTTCCTCATGCTGAAAATAATGGTGGACACAGCGCCAATCACTTTCCTCATCTGTTCCAATGATCAGTCGTATGCGCTTTTCAATAGGCAATCCCAGCTCTTTCACAATCTTCATGCCATAATAAGCGGCCATCGTCGGTCCTTTATCATCAATAGCGCCGCGGGCATAAATTTTGCCGTCTTCCACTTCCCCGCCATATGGATCTTTCGTCCAGCCATCTCCTTCAGGGACGACATCCACGTGGCATAACGCAGCAATAAGCCCGGCACCTGATCCCATCTCCAAATGCCCGGCTACATTTCCGACATTTTTTGCAGTAAAACCATCCTTTTCCCCAAGCAGAAGCATATAATCCAATGCTTCTTTTACTCCTTTTCCAAGCGGGGCGTCCTCTGTTTGATTCTGTTCATTTAAAACACTCTTGATTCGCAAAAGTCCCTGCAAATCTCTTATCATGTCATCTTTTCTCTTTTTTGCTTCAGAGATCCAATCAATATTTGCCATAGACATAGCTCCTTTGAATGCTTGCTGACTCTATTGTACAACTTTTCAGCCATTCAAAAAAAGGGGAATACTTTTTTGAACGTATTGTATGACGAAAAAATAAGCAAGGCATATCACTGTAAAAGGCACTGCCAGCACTGCAGTCACAGTATTTTTACCTTTAAAATATCCGTCTTTCCCCGAATATAGCTTTGTAAAAGGATGGCTGCCGACTATTTTATGCCATATTGATCCGCTCCACGCAACCACTGTAAATAAACCGCAAGCAGTTATACCGATCTTCATCCAAAGCGGCGGAAGCATGATCAATGCAGCCACCGTTACACCAATAATTCTTACATATCCCCAAAAATATTCTGTATTTCTCGTCGTTACTTTTATAAATAATTCCAAATAGCCGACCATTTCAGTCCGTTTTTTAAATAAACGGTTTGATTTGGAATACAAGCGGGGATTTTTTCGCACTGTCCCTAGTTTCGGTAATTTCTCAATGTCCGAGGACATCCCCAGCACGAACTCCGTATGTTTTCTTTTTTCCCGTTCATCAATAGCGAGATCCTGCTCAAAAGTATGTATGCTCGTAAATCGGGGATAATTCAACACGATCGATCCAACTGTATTGAGCAAAGAGATTAGGATGATCAGTAAAATAGATCCATGTTCAAATGCCAGAAAGCTGACATACCATATGGCGCCGGCTCCGATCACAAGCGGGATATTTCTCAAGATGCTGATCAAGCCGCGTAACTGAACGTCCAAACGGCCAGATACAGCCATGACGAGCCATTTTAACGTGATCCACGAGATGCAAAAGGATAACAGCTGAAGTCCGGTAAAACCGTAATGTTGAAACCAAAACGGGGCTATCAACAAAGCGAGAAGGCCTGCTGTCAGTATTTCAAATGTATATGAAAATAGTATTCCGCCCTTTTTTAAACCAATAAACAGGCGTTCTTTTTTCATTAAAAAAATGGTGTCCGCTTCCCTGACATACGTTCTGAAATGGCTATTCCATAACAGAAAAAAAGAACCGATAAACAGGAAAGAAAAAGGAATGTGTTGAATCCAGCCAGGCATTTCCAGCCACCAAGACCGATAAATGAAAAATCCAATGACGATACTTGGAATGACAAAATAAACGATGATCGTCCAATCCATTACCGCCCGCATCGTTTTCAACTTATGCTTTCCGTTTTCCAACACCCTCGTCCAAAGCAGTCGCCCGCTATTCATCCCCTTCATCCTCCAGTGAAAGACACGAATACAAATTGCCATCTTCTGCACCGCATTGAGAGAGCACCTCATCCAGTGTTCCCGATGCCTTAATCGTTCCATTTTCCACAACCAAAAAAGAATCGCAAATCCGCTGTGCCGTGTCCACAATATGTGTACACATTAATATGGCGGTTCCAGAAACCCTCTCCTGATCAATCATGTCAAGCAACAGCTTCGTAGAACCGGGGTCCAGTCCCATAAAAGGCTCATCAATGACAAGCAAATCCGGCTTTGAAAACATAGCAAGCGCAATCATCCCTTTTTGTTGCATCCCTTTAGAAAAGGTAGACGGAAATTCATGAATTCTGTCAATGAGCCGAAAAACATTTAACAGTTCCTTGGCATATTCAAGATTCTCTTCCTGCAACTGTTCCACCGCGCATACAAACTCGAAATGCTCCCAAAGAGTCAATTCATCGTAATATATTGGCCTTTCCGGAATATAAGAATAAGAAGAGTCTTCATTCTTTTCAATTTTCCCTTCCAAAAATGGCAATTCTCCCAGCATTGCTTTGATTGTCGTGCTTTTACCAGCTCCATTGTTGCCAATCATGCCAACTAATTCGCCTCTATTGATGGAAAAATCAATATTGGAAATAATAGATTCATTCGGTTTATATCCAGCCTGTTTGATCTTTACATGTATAAGCGCCAAATCCTTCACCCCGTCCTAGATTCGCTTTTAAAGATATACGATATAACATAATAAAAGTTTCATTGCAAAGATAAAATGTGACAAATTACGACCTTTTTCTTCCAATTGTTAAAAATCCCTTTTAAAGCAAGCAAGATTGCGGTAGAATAAAACTGTCTGATATTTTAGTTTCAGACACAAGATGTTAATTACAAAGAAAAGGAGTTGTCCGAAAGGAATCACGACGTAGACTGCACTTCATCAATGCAGCTGTCCGCACCATCTGCCAAGGAATTCAAGATGAGGGAGTGGTTTTTTGAAACCTTCTACGAATAGGATGCTCACCAGGATCAAGGATGTATATTTGTACATTAAAGAAAATGGTACCGTGACGACACGGGAGCTGGCTGATGCATTCGGCAGTACACCTCGCACCATTCAAAGGGATTTGAATGTGTTAGAATACAATGACCTAATCAGCAGCCCGCGCCGCGGGAAGTGGACAACAACAGAGAAAAAAGTGAAATTAACATCTTAGAAAAAAAGAAAATTTGACTGGCCCCAAAGCTCATACGATCGCTTAACTACACGTATACTTAGAAGATTCACAAACCCACTACGTTTATGTTTGCTTTCCTTTAGCAGAAAAGCGCAGATGCCTTTCACAAATGTACAGGCTGAAGAAGCATCGACGCGAGCCTCAGTCATGTTGACTTATCGCAGGACGCCATGAGAAACGTAGCATGTAAGCTTCGTGCAACGTTTTTATCATGATGTTCTACCTCCAAAAATAGCGATACCGCTAGAGTATGAAGGCAATACTGCCAGTCAATAGCGCTGGAGCCAGACTTTTCAAATGAAATGCCAAAGAAAGAACTTACTTTCTTTTTCATAACAAAATGCCGCCTGCTGTTTCAAACAGTGGCGGATTTTTTTATACACATGATTAACTCTGATCTACATCTTTTAACTGCCCGATTTCTTCTTCCGTCAACTCCCTATATTCTCCTTCTTTTAACGTTTTGTCGAGTACGAGCGGCCCAAGCGAAACCCGCTTTAAATATTTCACCTTTTTTCCAACCGCCTGAAACATCCGCTTGACTTGATGATATTTTCCTTCTGTGATCGTTAGTTCTATATCTGAATATGTTCCGGATTTGATAATGTGCAGCTTCCCCGGCTTTGTCTGATACCCGTCATCCAGTGTAACGCCCTTTTCAAACAATTGGATGTCTTCTTCCGTGACAATTCCGTCAATGATGGCAAAATATGTTTTAGGCACATCCTTTTTGGGAGACAGCAATTGATGGGCAAGCTTGCCGTCATTTGTCAGCAGCATGAGCCCCTCTGTATCTTTATCCAGTCTTCCAACCGGAAACGGCTTGAATATTCTCTCCTCTTCCTCCAGCAAATCAATGACGGTCGGCTCACGCACATCCTCCGTTGCCGAAATAACGCCAGACGGCTTATTCATCATTATATATATATATTCTCTATATTCCACTTCCTCCCCAAAAATGAAAACCTCATCTTCGTGAGGGTGGACATGGTGCTTCGGATCCTTGATCACCTGCCCATTTACGGAAACGGAGCCCTTTTTTAAAAACTTCTTTACTTCTTTTCGACTCCCGAAACCCAAATTACTTAACAATTTATCTATTCTCACAAAAATCACCACCTTGCTTTTACAAAAAAAATCGTGGAAATAGGCCATCGTCCATACGTTTTAGGCGCAGTATCATAGGCTGATGTTGCAGGATACAATTCATGAGGAGTGTTATGTCATGTATACAGATTATCGTCAACAAATGCCCGGTATGCAACAAATGCCCGGTATGCCGCAAATACCCGGTATGCAGCAAATGCCAATGGGGATGCAAGGATATCCTCAGATGGGAATGCCGATGGGCCAGCCCATGGAAATGCAGCCGAGTGAAATGCAGCAGCCAACAGGTTTCCAACCGCATACGGCAGAGCAACAGGGCGCGCCCTCACTTTTTCCGGGCGGCGGGCAAAGCGGTGCCGGATTCGAAAGAAGGTTGGAACGCCTTGAAAGGCAAGTTGAACGGGTCGACCGACAAATTAACCGGTTCGATCGCCGCATCTCAAGAATCGAAAGACAACTCGGATTTGGCAGACCCGAAGACCTTGAAGTCCAGCACTATTCTGGAGGATATTATTAAAGAGGCATCCGCAAGGAAGCCTCTTTCCTTTGTCTTTTCATCAAATGTGAAGACGCTGCCTCAATCGTTGCAGCCTGTCGCCAAATAATCGGTCCGCCAAGCCGGATTTCAGCCCAAGATAACCATAAATGGCCGCACCCAAGCCCGCACACAACAAGATGATCAAGATCGACTGAAAGACCGATTCCGGAGAAAAGACAAGTAACAGCAAACGGTATAACCCATAGACGGGAACAGCCATCACTAAATTGAAAATGACGATTAACAGTGATCTGCGGTACACAAGCCGAATTGGGTAAGATGCAAATTGTTTGATGACAAACAAATTGATGGCAATCGCGGCTCCATAACCCAAAGCTGTGGCATAAACGGCGCCTTCTGTTGAAAAAGCCTGAATGAGCGGCATATTGAAAGTAAGCTTGACAAGGAGACCCGTGAGCAAACTGAGAATCGTAAACCGCTGTTCATTAATCCCTTGTAAAATCGCTGCTGTAACAGAGTATAAGGCAAATAAAATAGCCACCGGGGCATATGTGCGGAGCACTTGTGCCCCATATTCATCATAGCCGTAAAACATTGTGTACATCGGCTCCGCCAACAGGGCAAGCCCGATCGCGGCAGGCATGGTGATAAAAAGAAGGAGTTGAATTGTTTGATCAAGCTGGCGGAACATGAGCTTTTTATTATGTGTCACAAATGATTCGGTTATAAGCGGGACAAGCGTCAACGCAAATGCCGTTGCCAGGGAAACTGGAATAATGACAAGCTTGTGGGTCGTCATATTCAAGATTCCGAGAGAATCCATCGCTTCGGCGGCTCTCCCCGCTTCCGCCATTGCCCTGTTAAATGTCATTTGATCGACAAATTGAAAAAGCGGATTCGCAATCCCGACCAAAACAAATGGAAATGCGTATACGATAATTTCTTTATACATTTCCGGCAGCGATACTTCCAATGTCCCCCGATCATGTTGAAGCATTTGATCCAAACCGGGCTTTCTTTTTCTCCAATACCAAAACAGAACGAACAGGCTGGCAATTCCGCCTATAAATGCGGCAAAAGTAGCGACACTAATGGCAGTGACAATATCTTCTTTCATCACATATAAGGCAATAAAAGTGCCCCCCAACAGAAAAATGATGCGCGCCAACTGTTCTACAACCGTTGAAACAGCGGATGGGCCCATTGATTGATGTCCCTGGAAGAAACCTCTGATTAAGCTCATCACGGGAATAATCAAGAGCGCGAAGCTGACAGCCCGTATAACGACGGCAACATCGGCCGTTGTATAATGATGTTTTGTTTCCGCTCCTTTTAGCACAAGCTCCGCCAGCCACGGAGCAAGTCCATACATGGTCAAAAACGAAACAATCCCTGTAGCCAACATGACATAAATGCCTGTGTGAAACAGCTTTCGGCCAACCGCATATTCTTCCATCGCGTTGTATTTTGCGATATATTTGGAGACAGCAAGCGGGACGCCCGCTGTCGCAATACTAATAAAAATCGTATAAGGAACATATCCAAACTGATATAATGCGGCGGGTTCATTTCCGCCGATGATTCTATAGAACGGAATGACATAAAGAAGTCCAAGGACTTTTGACAAAATGGTTCCGAGCGTTAATATAAATGTACCCCGAATTAATTTAGAAGACATGCAATCTCTTACTCTCCATTGTTTTATTTAAAAGGCGGCCTGATACCGCTAAGAATGATTGTATGCGACCTGTTCCTGTATGTTAACTAGAAAATGGATGCTCTTCCTCATGCAGTTTAACTCCCTCTTCAATTCAAGGACGAATCATTCCCAGCTTTTATTTCTCACCATTTGCTTCATCAAGCTCTACTGTTATAGTTTACAGTGATCGACGACATTTGACAATGAACAGTCTAGTGACATTTGCTTTTACGATATTTGACAGTTTACAATGAAATAGCAAAAAAACGACAAGGTGTTGACATAGATGAATGCGGATGTAATTGTGATAGGCGGCGGCCCGTCCGGCCTCATGGCTGCTATCGCTGCGGCTGAACGGGAATCCCGCGTACTGTTGCTGGATAAAGGTAATAAACTTGGGCGGAAACTGGCCATATCGGGCGGGGGGCGCTGCAATGTGACGAACAGGCTTCCAACCGATGAAATCATCCGTCATATTCCGGGGAACGGCCGCTTTCTTTATGGAGCTTTCTCCATTTTTAACAATGAAGATATTATCAGTTTTTTTGAAAACCTGGGAATCCGGCTAAAAGAAGAAGATCACGGCCGAATGTTCCCGGCTTCGAACAAAGCCCAGTCGGTCGTGGACGCATTATTATCCCATATGAAAGATTTGGGCGTCTCCGTTCGCACGAACACTCCCGTCAAAGATATTTTATATGGCAAGGACAAAGTGGAAGGCGTTTTACTCGAAAACGGTGAAACATTATCCTGCCGGTCTGTTGTGGTGGCTGTTGGCGGAAAATCTGTTCCCCATACCGGTTCCACCGGCGACGGTTTTCCGTGGGCGAAAAAAGCGGGACATACGATTTCCGATCTCTTTCCGACAGAAGTACCCGTAACATCCAATGAAACTTTTATCAGGGAAAAAACGTTGCAAGGGTTGTCATTAAGGGATGTGGAAGTCAGCGTTCTCAATCCGAAAGGAAAGCCGATCATTACACATCGAATGGACATGCTCTTTACTCATTTCGGCATTTCTGGCCCGGCCGTGCTTCGTTGCAGCCAATTTGTTGTAAAAGCGAAGAAAAAATGGAATTTAAAAGAAGTCGTCATGCGCATTGATGCAATTCCTGACAAACATCTGGAGCCACTATTTGGGCAACTAAAAAAGATGTTGAAGGATGAACCAAAAAAAGCGGCCAAAAATACGTTAAAAGGCTTGCTTCCGGAACGTTATCTGCTTTTTTTGCTGGAAAAAAGCGGAATTGACCCTTCCGCGCAAGGTGCCTCCATATCAACAGACAACATACGGACCTTTGCCACTCATTGCAAGCAGTTCGAATTTACCGTGGAAGGCACGCTTCCGTTGGAAAAAGCCTTCGTTACGGGCGGAGGCATCTCAGTCAAAGAAATCGAACCGAAATCGATGGAATCAAAACTGATGAAAGGATTGTTTTTTTGCGGAGAAATATTGGATATATACGGATATACCGGGGGCTATAATATTACCGCGGCGCTTGTCACTGGACGCCTCGCGGGGGAAAATGCGGCAAAGTAGGCTCTCGTTCATGGACGTGTAAGCCGGCTTGTGACAAATCTTTTGCTCGTTTTCCCACTGCTTCCCCAAGCTGGCACCGAAACACGAGACGCTCGCCTGCTTATATTCCCGTCCTCCTACCCCTTTGCTTCAAAGAAGGAAAACCAAATTATAATTCGAGAAAAGAGGACTAGTCAATTTCAGAATGTAAGACTCCGCATGCTAGCAAGAAAAGTATCCGAAAAACAACCCTATTTTTTCCGTAAAAGTACGGAAGCTGTCATTGGTCGGCTGATCTCTTATTCACATCGCACTGCATTTTACCAACGACAGCTTCCATTACAAAAAATCACTGTTACCACTCATAAAGCCTATGGCAAGCGACATGAATCTCAGGTGTCATATGATCGCTATTCAAGTTAATCCACCTGCAGTTCTCAGTGTGTTTGCTGCTCTCCCATCAGGATTTGCGGAAGGAAGTAACACCGTCGACTTACTTAACAATCCCTGTAACATTGGATCATCGGTAAATGGCAAATCCATCAGCAACCGTAAAGATAGTTCTCGTTGCCAAATCGTTACACCTGTCCGTCTTCCATTCTTTTAGTCATTTTTTACTTTCTATGTCTGTATATTAGAAGGCCGCCAACTAAGAACAGTACTAGCCCGACAATGAACCAGTTGAATATATTTGTTGCGGTGTTTGGCAACTTGCTTTCACCTGCATCCGTCGTGTCCTTTTTACCAGGTTTTAATTCTTCTTTCTCCTCGCCTAACAATTCCAATCCTTCTCTGGCGCTATTTAACACTTGTAATGCTTTGTTTATATCGTCCTGGGTCGCCTGTTCGTCATGTAATATAGATTCGGCATGTCGCAGTGCATCCCGCAACGCTTTCCAGCTTGCTTTCGTATAGGCGGATGTGTCTCGTTTTTCCGCTTTGACTTTATCAATCGCTTTCTGTAATCCCGACTTATCAATGAAGTCTTGCGCTGAAAGGCCAATTGCTGAACCTTCTCTTGTAGAATCGGCGGCCCCAATAAAAAGATTTCTCTTTTCATCAACGATAATGCTATTTACGTTTCCAATTTCTTTAGGAGCAGGCTCCCATTTATGTCCCCTTCGTTGCAGTTTTTCTCGGGCATTACTTGGAATACCATATTCCCAACGAATGGTCGGAAAAGAATTTGTAAAAATACGCGGCTCTTCAATGGCGTCTTTCAGGTCCATCTTATAACCAATGACATTTAATATCGTTTGTGCCACTGAAGTAATAATAGTCGTTCCTCCAGGCGAACCGACTGTCATAAAGGGTTTTCCATCTTTTAAAACGATCGTAGGTGTCATGCTGCTTAATGGTCGCTTATTCGCTTGAACTTCATTCGCGCCTCCCGGTGTTGCGTCAAAATCAGTTAACTCATTGTTCAAAACTATTCCGTAATCAGGCACCATGATCCCTGATCCAAATAGTTGCTCAATGGTTGTTGTAAAAGAAACGAAATTCCCCCACCGATCTGCTACCGTGAAATGAGTTGTTTCACCGTCAACCTTATCATCCTGTTGTTCATTTGATTGATCAATGGTCATTGCCGTTCCTTTATCCTGATACTCCCAAGGATCACCTTGCTGAATTTCCGAATTTGCGTTATCAGACTGAATTGTTTTGATTCTTTTATCAATATAGTTTTCATTTAGTAATCCTTTTTCAGGCACATCGACATATTCCGGGTCTCCCATGTAGGCCGCTCTGTCTGCATAAGCTAATCGTGTAATCTCCGCCATATAATGGTATTTTTCGGGGGACCTTACCCCATATTTAGTCATATCCATTTTTTCATACATTTTTAATATTTGTAATGCTGTCAATCCGCCGGAACTCGGCGGGGGCATGGATGCGATATCATAGCCTAGATAATCTCCCCACACCGGTTTATGGTACGACACAGCATATTTGTGAACATCACCAGGAGCCATTGAGCCCCCATTTTTTTGTACAATTTTAGCTATGGCATCCGCGATTTCTCCTTTATAAAACACATCTGTACCATGTTCTTTGATTAATGTAAAAGTGCGAGCCAAATCCTTTTGGATGAGTAAGTCACCTTCTTTTAAAGGTTGGCCACCAGGCAAAAATACATCCTTTGCCGCTCCTTGTGATAGTTTGTCCTGGTTACTGCTTATCGCCGCAGCTACTGCCCAGTTTACTTTCACCCCATCTTTAGCTAATTTGATTGCAGGTGAAATAAGTTCAGCTACAGACATTGTTCCCCATTGATTTAAAGCCGCTTCCAACCCTTTTAATGTTCCGGGAACTCCAACTGAAAGCCCGCTTTGTACTCTTTCAGAAAAAGGAATAACGGTTCCCATCATTGTGTCTATATTCCATTTTTCCGGTTCTTCCAAATGATGATTCCATGTCCGAACTTTCAATTTGTTATTGGCAACTTGAAATCTTAACCACTGCCAATCTGTTGATTGCTCAACTTTGTATTTTTGTAATGTGGTATTGTTTGATCCTTTAGACTGAATCAATTTCACTTCATTTGCTTTCGTGTCAATTTCAATTCCATAGCCATTTTTGACAAATGTAGTGTTGGCAGATTGAAACTCATCAGCACGTAACCATAATCGAATTCTTCTGTCATCCCCAGGATCATCTGTCCTAAATCGAATCAGTAACTCGCCTTCCGCAATCTCATCCATTACAGAGACGGCTTGTGCAAAAGATTTTTTTTCACCATCTGCTTTCTCAGAACCAAAATGAATGCTTCCTCCATCTTGATCTAATGTTAACGTTGTTCCTCTTTCAAAGACTTGAAATTTTTCAGGATTCCACTCCCCTTCATCTCCTTCAAAATGGTATGTGAACATATTTTGATTTGAACTCAAATCATTGACATGGACTTCTCCAATATGGAATTGTTCTCCGCCGTTATTATTTAACTCATTTGCTCCTATCAGGAATTTCCCTTTACCTTCTACTACTTGACTCTTATCCATAAACATATCTGGTGTTGCCCCACTTGGGGCTCGTTCTCGGCTATTGATAATGGACACATCTTTTTTATTTGCATCGTAGTACATGAAAAAGCCGCCGCCACCAATTCCGGACATCATTGGTTCCACAACATTTAAAGCAAATTGAATGGCGACAGCTGCGTCTACTGCATTACCGCCCTTTTTTAAAACCTCTGCCCCAATCTTTGACGCAAGTGGATGGGCCGTAACCACCATGCCGTAGTCTCCTTCGGCAGTTTGCTCAGGCTGTACACCGGGATTTTCTGGTTCATACCCGGTATTATCATCCGTACTGGCTAAAATAGGTTGGGGCGGAGCCGAAAAGCCAAAAGTAACGATAAGGACCATTGAAAATAACGTTGATAACCAGCTGTATTTGTTTTTACTCATTCAAACACCCGCTTCCATTTCTATTGTGTCTCATGAATGAAATACAAAAACATTTTTTCTCTAGACAAGTCCATGTTCAAACATAAAATAGTGAAACGAACGTTTCCCATTGATCAACATGCCCATTTGCACCCCCTCCCGGTAACAGTGAAATACTGTTGTCACTTCATACAAAGCAATTTGATCGAACTGGGAAAAAAAGAACAAATACACTGAAGAAAGATTACATAGCGATCATGTAGAAATTTTTTCGCGTTTATTTTCATTATATTCCGAATTATCCGTGCAATGTGGTATTTTATGTATTCGCTTACATTTGAATATAACATTACTTTTGAATGGTGATAAATAATAATTCGTTATGGACTTTTGACTCAGGAACAATTCTTTCTTTATCGTTATCGAATGACGAAAATAACATCATTCAGGCATGGATTTTTTCTTTATCGTTATCAAATTTGTGGAAGGAACGGTCTTATGGGCAAGATTCCTCGTTATCATCATTACCAGATTTGCGCAAGAAAGGTTCAGTCGAGTACGATGTCCTTTATCGAAAAAAGGAAAGGAGCCTGGGACCAAACTAAATCAACTGATAAAAAAACGAACAATAGAGTGAAACTTCATTCAGTAGGCGTTTTCTTCCATCTCCTACTGAATGTTAGTTGAACCAATCGGGCATTTAGGTGCCGTTTTCTCACACTTAGACCTTTTGTATTCACTCAAGCTTTTGTAGTGGGAGGCTTACGGCACCTTACATGCCGGATAAAGTGAAACTTCATTCAGTAGGCGTTTTCTTCCATCTCCTACTGAATGTTAGTTGAACCAATCGGGCATTTAGGTGCCGTTTTCTCCCACTTAGACCTTTTGTATTCACTTAAGATTTTGTAGTGGGAGGCTTACGGCACCTTACATGCGGGATAAAGTGAAACTTCATTCAGTAGGAGTTTTCTTCCATCTCCTACTGAATGTTAGTTGAACCAATCGGGCATTTAGGTGCCGTTTACTCCCACTTAGACCTTTTGTATTCACTCAAGATTTTGTAGTGGGAGGCTTACGGCACCTTACATGCCGGATAAAGTGAAACTTCATTCAGTAGGCGTTTTCTTCCATCTCCTACTGAATGTTAGTTGAACCAATCGGGCATTTAGGTGCCGTTTTCTCCCACTTAGACCCTTTGTATTCACTCAAGATTTTGTAGTGGGAGGCTTACGGCACCTTACATGCCGGATAAATTGTCCTAGTGTTATCATACGCAAGCTTTTAGCGTGTCAACATAGGTAGACTCCTGCGGGAATAGCTCGAGCTGAAGATCCCGCAGGAAAGCGACCTTTGCTTTCCGAGGAAGCTGAAGAGCCCAGCGAAAAGCGAAATATGTTGACGTAGCGTAATAGGGATTTTTTACACAAATAACCCGAACAATTTATAAATGAATTGTTCGGGTTTTTGCTATTTCATATTTCTTATGTCCCAGACTCACCGTTTTATTTTGCCGACTTACAATAAGGTTTATCTTCCTAATCCGCTGTCAGCGAACATACATGACCATGGCGCTAAAGCAATATACTTGTTCATCTCCTGCTTCCCCAAGCATCGCAATGTTGTATTTGATGTCAACAATGTGTTTTCTGTCCAGACCGCTTAGAAAGTTATTCATCTCCTCTTCGAGATCCTGTTCGTGCTCGCAATCGAACAGCTTCACCTGAAGCACTGTCTCCACCTCTTTGTTTTTTCAACCATTGTTTCCATAATAGTCAGACTTTATGCCTGTCTTAGGAAATGTTTAGCGCTTCTGCTTCAGCTCTCCGGTCCATTTGAGCATGCCGCCAACCATGTTGACTACATGCTCATATCCTTGTAGCTGCAGATATTCACAAACTTTTCCGCTTCGGCCCCCGGATCTGCAAATAAAAATGTATTCATTTTTCGATTCCAGTTTGTCAAGATGATCCGGAATATCCGCCATGCGGATATGAACTGCTTCCGGAATCATTCCTTCAGCCACTTCCTCATCTTCCCTTACGTCAATTAAATGTAACGTTTCTCCTTTTTGAAGCCGTTCTTTTACCTCATCAGGCGTAATCGTTTTTATGTTCATGTTTGACACCTTCCCATCAAGAAATCTTTTAACATTATAACAATAAAGAAAAGCCTCCTGAAGTGGAGACTTTTCATCATCAGTTCGCAACGATATTGACTAATTTTCCTGGTACTGCAATCACTTTTCTAATAGTCTTACCTTCTATGAGTGCTTTGATTTTCTCATCGTTTTTAGCGGCTTTTTCTAGCTC
Source organism: Siminovitchia sp. FSL W7-1587 (assembly GCF_037963795.1). Classification (NCBI taxonomy): domain Bacteria; kingdom Bacillati; phylum Bacillota; class Bacilli; order Caryophanales; family Bacillaceae; genus Siminovitchia; species Siminovitchia sp. FSL W7-1587. Next base: position 3,513,974 of record NZ_CP150169.1, on the reverse strand, counting down.
TTCCTTGCTTGCTTCACGAGAAACAATCAATTTGGACCTTACTTTTCCATTGATTTGGACAACGACTTCCACTTCATCAGAAATGAGTTTTGCTTCGTCGTACTGAGGCCACGGTTCATAGGAAATCGTCTCTTTATGACCAAGCTTTTGCCACAACTCTTCCGCCATATGCGGAGCGATCGGGGATAACAGTTTCAGGAAGCCTTCAATATATTTTTTTGGAAGTACTTCTGCTTTATATGATTCATTGATGAACACCATCAATTGGGAAATTGCAGTGTTAAAATGCATTGCTTCAAAGTCTTCCGTTACTTTTTTGACCGTTTGATGATACACTATCTCAAGCTGTCCGCCTGTTTGATCACTGATTTTATCCGTAATATGACCATTTTCGGCAACGAGAAGGCGCCAAATACGGTCAAGGAAACGACGGGCACCGTCAAGTCCGGTCGTTGACCATGCAGCGGATGCTTCAGGAGGGCCCATGAACATTTCATAGAGCCGGAGTGTATCTGCTCCATGGCTTTCAATAATATCATCCGGATTGACGACATTCCCTTTTGATTTACTCATTTTCTCATTGTTTTCTCCAAGAATCATCCCTTGGTTAAACAGTTTTTGGAACGGTTCTTTTGTCGGAACAACTCCGATATCATATAAGAATTTATGCCAAAAACGGGCGTATAGCAAGTGTAGTACGGCATGTTCCGCGCCGCCAATATAAACATCGACTGGAAGCCAGTTTTCTAATAGTTCCTTGTCGGCAAGCTCCTTGTCGTTGTCAGGATCAATGAATCTCAAGAAATACCAGCAGCTTCCGGCCCATTGCGGCATCGTATTCGTTTCCCTGCGGCCCTTCTTCCCGGTTTCCGGGTCTTCCACATGAAGCCAGTCAGTAATATTGGCAAGCGGCGACTCACCGGTTCCCGATGGTTTAATCTCGTCTGTTTCAGGCAGTAAAACTGGCAACTGTTCTTCGGGAACAGCCGTCATTGTCCCGTCCTCCCAATGGATAATCGGGATCGGTTCTCCCCAGTAACGTTGGCGGCTAAACAACCAGTCACGCAAGCGATATGTGACTTTTCTTTTGCCATGTCCTTCTTTTTCCAGCCAGTCATTCATTTTTTCGATGGCTTCATCAAGGCCCAAACCATCCAAGAATCCCGAGTTTACGTGAAGGCCGTCGCCAACATAGGCCTCTTTTTCAATGTTTCCGCCGGAAACGACTTCTTTAATTTCCAACCCGAATTTCCGGGCAAATTCATAGTCCCGCTCATCGTGTGCAGGCACGGCCATAATAGCGCCAGTTCCATAGGAAGCCAATACATAATCGGCGATCCAAATGGGCATTTTTTCGCCGTTTGCCGGATTAATGGCATAAGCACCTGTAAATACGCCCGTCTTTTCTTTGGAAAGATCTGTTCTTTCTAAGTCGCTTTTTGTTTTAATGTTGTCTATATAAGCTTCCACTTCTGACTTTTGTTCAGGAGTGGTAATTTTGGCAACAAGATGATGTTCTGGAGCCAGCACCGCATATGTCGCACCAAACAATGTATCGGGGCGAGTTGTAAAAGCCGTAAACGTTTCGTCATGACCGTCAATGGAAAAGGTGATTTCCGCCCCTTCGGAACGGCCAATCCAGTTGCGCTGCATATCTTTAATACTTTCGGGCCAATCGAGTTCATCCAAATCTTCAAGCAGGCGGTCCGCATATTTCGTAATTCTTAAAATCCACTGCTTCATCGGCCGGCGTTCAACGGGATGCCCGCCGCGCTCACTTTTTCCATCAATGACTTCCTCGTTGGCCAGGACGGTTCCAAGCGCCGGGCACCAATTGACCGGAACTTCATCAATATAAGCAAGGCCATGTTCAAACAGCTTGAGAAAAATCCATTGCGTCCATTTATAATAGGATGGATCGGTCGTGTTAATTTCCCGGTCCCAATCATAAGAAAAGCCGAGCGCCTTGATTTGTTTCCGGAATGTCTCGATATTATGCTCCGTAAACTCGGCTGGATCATTTCCCGTATCAATCGCATATTGTTCAGCCGGAAGACCAAACGCATCCCACCCCATCGGGTGGAGGACATTGTATCCTTGCATTCGCTTCATACGGGCAAGAATGTCCGATGCCGTATATCCTTTCGGATGCCCGACATGAAGCCCTGCTCCCGACGGATATGGGAACATATCAAGAGCATAAAATTTCTTTTTTCCTTCATTTTCAGTCGTTTTAAACGTTTTGTTTTCTTCCCAATAACGTTGCCATTTTTGTTCAATCTGTTTATGATTGTAAATCATCGAGATGCCTCCTACCTTATACTAAATAAAAAAACCCCTCATCCCGGTAATATTCCTGGGACGAGAGGTGTGATTTCTCCCGCGGTACCACCCATTTTTAGCGTATAGCTCACTCACTTGATTGTTCCTTAACGCAGAGAACGGCAAGCATTACCGGAAAAAATCGGGATAAACCGTTTTCTTTCACACCTGCAACTCGAAAGGGGAGTTCCTGATGATCCTGGTTGGCTCCCACCTGCCGCCAACTCTCTGAAAACAGGGTGACATCAATACTGGTCCTTCGTTACCGTTTTAACATATTTTATTATCTTTATTCCCCATTGTAGACAATTTTAGACAGGTTTTCAAGCCTATATTGGGGCTGCGTATTCTATTCAGATGGATGGGCTTCAGATACAAAAGATTCTCCCTTATTTATTCAGAAACGACTTTCATTCCTATTTGACGAATCTGGGGGTGTTGTCTCCGGTTTTTATGTAAAAAGACAGGCCACATTCAGCCTGTCTTCCTGTTAATGCCACGTGCTGTATACTGGACGATCATGATTAAGGAGAATCATTTTGTTTTGCAACTGCTGAATCTTCAAGCGCACTCTGTGGAGCCGTTCACGCTGCTCCGGGTTGGCGCTGTCAGATATTTTTCGGAGCTGTACGAGCATGGCTTCAAGCTCTTGCATGGCATCACTATACTCTATATCATAGTGGTGCTCCTGCCTGCTGCCCAGGTCGTATTGCTCTTCCGCATTGATAATGGCTGTTTCACACCGGTTGATAAAGTGTTCAATCGACTGTCTGGTAGCCATTTAACAATCCTCCCCTTTTTTCGACGGCATATCAGCTCGTCTTCCTGTAGTATATACTCAAATCTTGACGGTTATGTTACAATTTTGTATGAATGCCTTAGGAGGAGCTAAACCATGAATCTTGAAGGGGTACTTTCTTTTACAAGAACCGTCATGCAGAGGGTTGTTCGACCAGGTGGCTTTGTAGTGGATGCGACAGTTGGAAATGGCCACGACACACTTTTTTTGGCACAGCTTATCGGAGATACAGGCCGAGTATTTGGCTATGATATTCAAGAAGAAGCCATTGCTAATACGAAAAAGCAGTTGCAGGAACGAGAACTTCTTGAACGGGTTACCTTGTTTCAGACAGGCCACGAAAACATTTCCGCTACAATCCCTGAAGAAATCCATGGTAGCCTAAGCGGAGCCATGTTCAATCTCGGTTATTTGCCTGGCGGGAATAAATCCATCGTTACGAGAGCGGAAACGACGATCATGGCTGTGAAACAGTTGCTGAACATGATGGCTCCAGGCGGAATCATTGTTCTCGTTGTTTACCATGGGCATAAAGAAGGGGAAAAAGAGCGGGACGAGCTGTTAAAATTTTCACAAAACCTTGATCAAGACATGGTGCATGTCCTGCAATATGCTTTTATCAATTTAAAAAACAATGCGCCCTTCGTACTTGCTTTTGAAAAAAGATAAGACGGACAGTCTGATGTAGTCTTGCCGTTTTTTCTTATGGAAGATGACAGCAACTACTGTCATTTGAGCGGAAGTCTGCTACGAAGCGGGGATTGCAATATCCTTTGTGATTGATCATTTTTAGTTTATTGGATCAACCCATGGCTACCAGTTTCCTCTGATTTCACTGCAAGTTTGTCCGTTCCGTGGGTCGTCTTATCTCACAGGCATATCGCCTGTCTTTTTTTCGTCTTGATTTCCTCCTCATTCATTTCTATTTGCCGAAAAAAATTTAGGTCAATCCATACTAGTTATTAGCGTTATGACATTTTTTGCCCAAAGCGCCAAAATAAAACCGCGTGAAATCAAGGTTTTAAAATTGATTTCATGCGGTTATTCATTTTTATACGATTTTGTCCCAATCTCTTTCCTCTGTCCAAATGTTCATCATAAAGCCCAGCCTATATCCCTGCATATTCGGGGGTTTAACGAAATTCGGTGGGGCTCGTCTCCTGATCAATGGCTTAGCAATAACTTTGTTAAGTTCGCTATATAAAAATGTTAAAACAGCCCTAATCTGTTCAAAAAGAATATATTCTCTATATATTGAAATCATAACGTTTTAGGAGGAGCGTCCGAAGCCGAAAAGTCGACTTATTGGACATCTCCTTCCTATTGCCTGCGGAGACCATTTTCCCGTTATTTAATGGATGAAGAAAGTTGCTTGGATGTTCCCATCAGCATTCTTTGGACAGCCCTGTAGGCCCGCCCGTTCCAATAAAAAAAGTAACTGATGAAACCGCCCCGCTTCATCATTTTTCTGGCCATCGACTTGACATTTTCCTGTTTGTGGACTTTATTGTCTGATAAATAGACACCGAGCAAGCCCCTATTGATTAAGCGATGGAATTTCCTGTCTGGAAGATTATTCGTATGTTTGTCGGCCTCGTCCAAAAAGTGGATGAATCTGTTTAACATTTCCTCATTGTTTTTATAGTAAAAACAAAAATTCAAGTCCCCGCCTTTGCGGTCTTCCTCCTGGTCGATAAAGTAATCGAGCAAAATATGGAGACCCTGAATATAGGGGAAATACCCATCACGTATCATATGGGCATGTTCATCCATAAAATCGTGCCGCATGGCGTAAGATACTAGACAGAAAATCCCCAAAGTGGAACCCGAACAAGCGGAAAATTCATGCCATCCCATCTTTGGCAATCCGTGCTCATATTGAGCAAACCAATTTTTTAAACGGTCTTCCCGTTCTTCCGTACGAACATGTTTATGTATTTGCAAATCACAATAATACGTACATAGTTCAAATAAATGGGGTTTGATCGTTTTATAATGGGGGACTCTTTCAAGAACAGATTGGCACGTCTTCATTAAATCAACGAGATAACCGCCATCATCCCGGTCCTGCCGATGGCGATAATAATCCCGTTCCGTTGCACCAACCGTCAACGCGTCTTCCATTGCTTCATGAAGCGCCGCGAAATCCTTCGGATCAAGAGAAGTACTCCGGTCACAAAGATTATCCAGGTAGTCGCTGATTGTTTGGTAGGCGACGATAAATTTAATTACATCCCGCTTTTTTTCCAGCGCAGCCAATGCCATGATAGACCCGCCTTCACAATGAAACGTTTTATGTTCAATGCTTGCCAAAGCCTGCTGTCGGAGCTCTCTATTTGGTATCTCGTCCGCACGTTGTTTCCAGTAACCGAGCTCTTCATGAACAGCCGGCATAATTTGGCGGTATACTTTATTCATTAATGTAATTGGATGCGTTGGCAACATGTTTTGACATCACCTCATTCGTTACCATTATACTCTATCAGAAGCAGCTCGTTGTGAATAAAGTTCTTTGCATATTCAAATACAAGCTCTCTTTCAGGTTCATTGAAGATTTCGTGAAAGCAATTCGGCCATTCTTTATAAATCTTTTCCGTAACCGATAGCTGATTGAACCACTCGACCACTTCTGCTTTATCTACAATTTTATCATCCCCGCCCTGCATAACCAAAAGAGGAACATCAGGAAAGGTTGAAATGTGTGTGAAAGCCGCCTTCATGGCTTTTAAAAGTTCACGATACCAACGGACAGATACCTTTGTAACAAATAAACTATCGTTTAAAGCCCGGTCTTTCACATCCTCGTTTCTAGTAGCCATATCAATATTTAAAGTGCTCTTTACCTTGATCTCTGGGGCAATCCAGTTCAACCCGACAGATAAGGCGTTCATCGTCAGCGACGGGTATTCCACAAGACCGAGACAAGGAGATGAAAGAATGACGCCTGCCGGCTTTATATTTCTTTCCTGAAGAAGCCTGATCACTGTCAAACCACCCATGCTATGGCCAAGAAGGAATACGGGTAATTCATATTTTTCAGCTTCCTCGATCCAGCTTTCCACTTCGATAATATATTCATTGAAAGAGTCGATATGGCCCCGGTGCGAGCGGGTCGTCAGCCCCTGTCCCGGCAGATCCCCCGTTACAATATGAAAATGGTTCACACGCCACATTTCTATGAGCCATCCATACCGCCGATGGTGCTCCATAGCGCCATGAACTAGTACGATAACGCCACGGGCTTGCCCTACAGCTTCCCATTTCCTCATGTTGTAAACTCCTTGCCTGTATTTTTCAAGAACAATAAATTGGCTGTTTGATAAACCAATGTGAAAGTTCCTTCTTCTATCATACGTATACTCTCCCCGTATTTCTACTTAATGAGTCTTCTTTAACACTTTTTCCGTCATTTTCGTTAAGATAGGGGTACAGTGAAACTTCAAACTGCGGACTTTCGTCTGCTGATGGTTCGCTGAACCAATCGGGCATTTACTGGCTGTTGATCCCATACTTTCCATTCTCGTTTTCTTGAAATAGGGCTTACTGCCAGTTGCCCTACTTCACATCGAATTTTGGATATGGGCTTACTGCCAGTTAAAGCGATATACATTAATGGCAAGAAAGGATGTTTTATTATGGCTATTTACCCTTACAATGGAAAAACACCGCAAATCGCGCCATCCGTCTTTATAGCGGACTATGCGACAATCACTGGAGATGTCGTCATCGGGGAGGAATCAAGCGTTTGGTTTAATTGTACCATTCGCGGGGACGTTGCCCCAACCATCATCGGTAAAAAAGTAAATATCCAGGACAACTCTGTACTGCATCAAAGTCCCGGGAACCCGCTTATTATCGAGGATGAAGTGACAGTGGGACATCAAGTGATCCTCCATAGTTGTATTATAAGAAAAAAAGCCCTTATTGGCATGGGGTCCATCCTATTGGATCAGGCGGAAATCGGGGAAGGCGCCTTTATTGGAGCCGGAAGCCTCGTTCCCCAAGGAAAAGTAATCCCCCCAAACACGGTCGCCTTTGGCCGTCCGGCAAAAGTGATCCGCGAGGTCACCGATGCCGACAGGGCGGAGATGGAAAGAATTTCAAGGGAGTATGCGGAAAAAGGGGTTTACTATCAATCATTGCAAAAAAAGTAAATGTTCACATATTTGACGGTTCTTCACCTTAAGCTTTCATGATTTATGCCGATTAAAACAATAAGCATTTCAAACGAATTGTTTTAAGACGGGTGATAAAAAAATGAATACATCAGTGTTGTATATTATGATCCCTTCACTGCTGCTCGTGTTGCTGTTTCTTTATTTTAAACGGGATTCATGGGGCTATACGATTGCTGTGTTGCTTTCAGCAGCAACCTTCATATTTGTATTATTTAACACGGTTCAATCCCCGAAAAGCAATCAGGCGATCGCTTTTCAAGGAGGAACAAAAAGCGGGAATATGGAAATCATCCCCATTAAAGATCAGGTGTTAATAGACGCCCCCGTTGTGAATCAGATGCCCGAACTGCCCCGCGGCTGTGAAGTAACTGCCCTTTCCATGCTTTTGGAAAGTGCGGGAGTCTCTACCGACAAAATGAAACTCGCAAAAGAAATAAAGAAAGATCCCACGCCCCGCACTGTAAAAAACGGCAAAGTGTATTTCGGAAATCCGAACGAAGGCTTTGTTGGAAATATGTATACATTCAGCGAGCCGGGCCTTGGCGTTTACCACGGGCCGATTATGGAACTCGGAGAAAAATACCTTCCTGGAAAAATGGTCAACTTGACTGGGCAATCGTTCGAAGAATTAAAGATTCCCCTTTCAACCGGCCGGCCGGTCTGGGTCATCATTAATGCCGAATACCGTGAACTGGATGATTCCTATTTTGAAACGTGGGAAACAAAATCAGGCCCAGTCAAAATCACCATGAAAGAACATTCCGTCCTGATTACCGGTTACGATGAAAAATATGTCTATTTCAACGACCCGTTAACAGGAAAGAAAAATAAAAAAGCACCCATAAGAGATTTCGAAAAATCATGGGTGCAAATGGGTAGCCAAGCTCTTACATATTCAGGAGACTAAGATCCTGAAACGGCTGCCTTTTTTTCTTTTTGAAAATCATATTTTTCCTCTACAAACACTCCATGCCATACCATAAAGACAAGTACTGTCCAAATTTTACGGCTATGATCCAACTTGCCGCGGCAATGCTCATCCAGCAAATCCAGTACATACTGTTTGTTGATTAAGTGGCCGGTTTCACTTTGTTTAATGAGATCAACCGCCCAATCATGCATTTCGGCTTTCAGCCAATGCCGGATCGGAACTGGAAATCCAAGCTTCTTCCGGTTAAGTACATGATCCGGCACAATTCCTTCCGCCGCTTTTCTCAATATGTACTTTGTCGTACCCTCGGCTGTTTTTAACGATGTCGGAATCTTCGAAGCGATATCAAACACTGCTTTATCAAGAAAAGGCACCCGTAATTCAAGAGAATGCGCCATCGTCATCCGATCCGCCTTCAGCAAAATATCCCCGCGCATCCATGTATGGATGTCAATATACTGCATCCGGTCAACCGGATCATACCCGGCCGTTTCAGCATACAAAGGCTTTGTTACATCGCGAAAGTCGACGGCTCCGTTGTATTTGACGAGTAAAGACCGCTTTTCTTCCTCAGAGAACATTTTCGCATTCCCAATATATCTCTCCTCCATTGGAGTAACACCGCGTTCGATGAAACTTTTTCCCCTTACACCTTCAGGAAGAGCGCTGGCCAAAGACCTTAACAAAGCTTTTCCGACATCGGGGATTTTATTGAACATCTCCAACGATTGTGGCTCCCTGTAGATGTTGTAACCTCCAAAGAGTTCATCGGCTCCTTCTCCGGATAAAACAACGGTGACGTGCTTTCTCGCTTCACGCGCGACAAAATATAAAGGAACACACGCAGGATCCGCTAACGGGTCATCCATATGCCACATAATTTTGGGAAGCTCGTTCATATATTCTTCAGGAGAAATAACATAGTTGATGTTTTCCACTCCTAGACGATCGGCTGTTTCTTTTGCCACATCAATTTCACTGAATCCGTCCCTTTCAAAACCGACGGAGAATGTTTTAATATTCGGGTGGAATTGTTTGGCAATTGATACAATTAATGATGAATCTATTCCGCCTGACAGGAAAGATCCGACAGGAACATCACTTCTCATATGAATGTTAACCGAGTCGAACAGCACATCCCGGATTTCTTTGATAAACTCTTCCTGCGAACGGTGTCCGACAGGGGAAAAGTTTGCTTTCCAATAACGGGCGATATTCAAGGGCCCTCCAGGCTTTTTTGTAAAATAATGTCCCGGTTCCAGTTTTCGAATGTTTTTCGTCATCGTCTCCGGTTCAGGCACAAACTGGTAAGTCATGTATTGCTGTAATGAATCCAAATGTAACTCACTGGATTCCATCGCAAGCAAAATACTCTTTTTCTCTGAAGCAAAAAATGTCTCCTCATCGTTTTCCAAATAAAAAAATGGTTTGATTCCAAATGGGTCGCGCGCGCCAAACAGCTCCTGCTTTTCTTTGTCCCAAATGACAAAAGCAAACATGCCGCGCAAACGCTCAACCGCTTTTTCCCTTAACTCGCTGAACAGGGCAAGGATGACTTCCGTATCCGATTCCGTTTCAAAGGAAAATCCTTTCTTTACGAGTTCCTCACGCAATTCGACAAAATTGTATATTTCTCCATTAAAGATAATCCAGTAACGGTCATTCTCATATGATAAGGGCTGGCTTCCACTTTCTATATCGATAATACTCAACCGCCTAAATCCGAAACGGATATGTTCATCAGAAAAAAAGCCTTCATCATCCGGACCGCGGTGGACGATTAAATCGTTCATTTGCTTCAACAATTTCTTCTCTGAATCATTTTGTTCTTTTGCTTGTTCATGGATGCAACCGATAAAACCGCACATTGTGTGTCACCTACTCTAATTAAATTCAAGCAATACCTTACTTATATTAACATTATTTTCTCCTCATTTGCAGATATAAACGAATCAAAATTATATTGCCTGGCAAAAAAGAGAGAGACAATATGTGAACGGCCCTCTCGTATGATCCGTTGTTTCAGCAATTAGTCTATTTTTACTCTAAATTCGTTTTGTAATAAGTCCGCTTTTCCTTCCTCATATTCTTTTAACAGTATTTCCACAATTTCCCTCGTTGTTTCCTTTTTCTTGACAGTGGTGATTCCCTGGCCCGCAGACCAAATATCGCGCCATGCTTTCACGTTAACCAAATGCGATAAATCCACCTTTTCGTTCGGCTTTAATGTCTCTGGATCAATCCCTTCCTTGATCAGGCTGGGAATCAGAATATTCGCGTGGACTCCGCTCAAAGCATCTGTATAAAGAATGTCTTCAATGGTGGACTGAAGCACCATGTTTTTATATTCATCATCCGCATTGCTTTCATGTGCAGCCAAAAAACGAGTACCCATATAGGCAAAATCAGCTCCCATTACTCGCGCGGCCAAAACATCCTTCCCCGTAGAAATCGCCCCCGACAAAATAATTGTTCCATCATAAAATTCTTTTACCGCCGCGATAAAAGCAAACGGATTCAGCGTACCACCGTGCCCTCCGGCGCCAGCACATACTAAAATCAATCCATCTACTCCTATATGTGCCGCTTTTTTCGCATGGCTGATATGAGCAACATCCGAATAAACAAGTCCGCCATATCCATGTACAATGTCCAGCACTTCACCGGGATTTCCCAGAGATGTAATCACAATCGGCGGTTGATATGTCCGGATTAGCTCAATATCTTCATCATATCGTTTATTTGCTTTTCTGTGACAAATCAAATTTACAGCCCAAGCCTTTCCCGCCAAGCCTTTATTCACTTCTTCAAGCCACTGCGCGCATACTTCAGCAGGACGAGCATTTAAAAGCGGGAAGGAACCGATGACGCCCGACTTCCCCGCTTCAATAACCATTTTGGGCGTTGATACTAAAAACATCGGCGCTACGATGACAGGAAGTTTAAGCATTTTTTATCACCTTCTTACTTCTTTTTCGCTCTTTCGTTCCCAAATTCGGATACTCACAAGCACATGTTCCATCGGCGAAAAATTCCCTCAATTCAACAAAGGTATGTCTTTTTTTCATCATCATTCCCCCAATGCCAAATATTTCTTACTTAATTAACTATTCTCCCACATCAATAACTGATGTCAATGACACAATTTTTTGGCTCTTTCAGGTAAAAAAATGCGAAGCCGCACTTATGCGGCTCCGCTGCATCAAATTACACAGAAGTTAAGCTGACAAGGGCATCAGCCTTATCGGTCCTCTCCCAAGGCAAGTCGATATCCGCCCGGCCAAAATGGCCGTAAGCAGCCGTTTGCTTGTAAATAGGACGTCGCAAGTCGAGCATCTTAATAATCCCTGCCGGGCGAAGGTCAAAGGTTTTCCGAATCGCTTTTACAAGTGTTTCTTCATCCACTTTTCCGGTGCCAAACGTGTCTACTGAAATGGAAACAGGCTGGGCGACACCAATCGCATACGCGAGCTGCACTTCACATTTATCCGCAACACCCGCTGCCACGATATTTTTCGCCACATATCTTGCGGCATAGGCCGCAGAGCGGTCTACCTTCGTAGGATCCTTTCCGGAAAAGGCGCCGCCTCCATGGCGGGCATAGCCTCCATACGTATCGACGATGATCTTTCTTCCTGTTAACCCCGCATCTCCCTGAGGTCCCCCAATAACAAAGCGTCCCGTGGGATTGATAAAATATTTGGTTTTATCATCCATTAATTCGGGAGGCACGACTGGCTTAATGACATGTTCTATTATATCCTGTTGAATTTGTTCCAAGGTAATTTCTGGATGGTGCTGGGCCGAAATGACAATCGTGTCCACACGAACAGGCTTTCCGTCTTCGTTATACTCAATCGTTACTTGCGTTTTTCCGTCGGGGCGCAAGTACGGAACCACTTCGTTCTTGCGGATTTCAGCCAGCCGCCTTGAAAGTTTGTGAGCTAGCGATATGGGAAGCGGCATCAGCTCTTTCGTCTCATTGCATGCATAGCCGAACATAAGCCCTTGGTCTCCTGCTCCGATCGCTTCGATTTCTTCATTGCTCATTTCTCCTTCTCTTGCTTCAAGGGCGACATCTACCCCCGCAGCAATATCAGGCGATTGCTCATCAATCGAAGTAATGACCGCACATGTCTCGGCATCAAAGCCGTATTTTGCACGTGTATACCCAATGCCTTTCAAAGTGTCGCGAACGATCTTTGGAATATCAACATAAGTAGATGTTGTAATTTCCCCGGCAACTAAAACAAGCCCGGTCGTAACGGATGTTTCACAAGCCACACGGGCATTTGCATCCTCGGCAAGGATGGCATCCAATATGGCATCAGATATTTGATCACAAATTTTATCCGGATGTCCCTCAGTAACGGACTCAGATGTAAATAACCGCCGATTTTTGGACATCAAAGCTCCTCCTTTTAACAATAAAAATAATGGATCCAATAGAAAATGCTTCATATGAAGCATTTTCATGCGAACTTGCCAAATAAAGCAAAAAAACCTTTCCCCACAGTAAATCATTGAGGAAAGGTTTTGTCATCGTGTTCGAGCCTTTCACTCTTATCGTCCAAGGCTTTCGACCTTGCTACAGGTAAGCACCTTTCTATTCGTCAAGCATACTCGCTTGCTCATAGCAGGTTGCCGGGCTTCAAAGGACCTGTTTCCTCCACCATCTCAGGATAAGAGTATCCATTCATTATAAAATCATAACCTAAATGATAAAACGATGTCAACAGGGAACCCTTAATTATATAAAGATCTTGGAAAATCGGGCGATATTTTCATGAAAAAGAGTCTTTTCTGGCTTTTTTTAAAGAAATAGGGTATATAATGAAATGCCAGCCCATGTTCATGAAATCTTCAAAAATAGTATAGACTATTCATTTAAATGTGTTATACTAATTCTCAAGTACCTAAAACTTAAAAATCAAAACAAAGGAAGGGTAAGGAATGAGTTCAATAGGCATCAAAAGCGAATTAACTCAATTAATAAATGGGCAAAACGTTCATTTACAATTATCAGTTCCTCGGCTGGTCGAAAAAGTATTAAACCGCAATGAAGGAATTCTTACTGCATCAGGTGCAGTGCGCGCCGAAACAGGAAAATATACAGGCCGTTCCCCTAAGGATAAGTTTATTGTAGAGGAACCATCTGTAAAAGACAAAATTGAATGGGGTTCCGTTAACCAGCCCATTTCTTCAGATGTATTTGAAAAGCTCTACACGAAGGTGATCAAATATTTACAATCAAGAGATGAAATTTTTGTTTTTAAAGGATTTGCCGGAGCTGATGAAAAGTACCGTTTACCGATCCAAGTCGTGAATGAATATGCCTGGCATAATCTTTTTGCCCATCAGCTGTTTATACGCCCTTCCGCGGAAGAACTTGCAAAACATCAAACTGAATTTACTGTTGTTTCAGCTCCAGGCTTCAAAGCGAACCCTGAAGTTGACGGCACAAAATCAGAAACGTTTATTATCGTGTCATTCGAACGAAAAATTGTTTTAATCGGTGGAACAGAGTATGCGGGAGAGATGAAGAAATCCATCTTCTCTGTCATGAACTATGTTCTCCCGGAAGCGGACATCTTATCGATGCATTGCTCGGCCAACGTTGGAATTGAGGGCGATGTAGCATTGTTCTTCGGATTGTCCGGAACAGGCAAAACGACATTGTCTGCCGATCCAAACCGCCGGTTAATCGGTGATGACGAGCACGGCTGGTCTCCAAACGGAGTCTTTAACGTTGAAGGCGGCTGTTATGCAAAAACGGCAGGCTTATCAGTAGAAAAAGAGCCGCAAATTTATAATGCCATTACATTTGGTTCTGTTTTAGAGAATGTCATTGTTGATCCGGATTCACGCGAACCGCTGTATGATGACACAACGCTGACGGAAAACACAAGAGCGGCCTATCCAATCCAGGCAATCGACAACATCGTTGAACCAAGCATCGCCGGCCATCCTTCTGTTATCGTATTTTTAACTGCCGATGCTTTTGGCGTACTGCCTCCAATCAGCAAGTTAACAAAGGAGCAGGCCATGTACCATTTCTTGAGCGGGTACACGTCCAAGCTCGCTGGAACAGAAAGAGGCGTTACATCACCTGAAGCGACATTCTCGACATGCTTCGGAGCGCCATTCCTACCGCTCCCGGCTGCACGATATGCTGAAATGCTCGGAAAGAAAATTGATGAGCACGGAGTCCAGGTTTTCCTCGTTAATACAGGCTGGACCGGAGGAGAATATGGAGTCGGCAGCAGAATGAATTTAAGCTACACACGCGCCATGGTTCAAGCAGCGCTAAATGGAGAATTAGAAAACGTTGAAACCGTTCAAGATAAAGTATTTGGTCTCTCTATTCCACTCCACGTTCCTGGAGTGCCTGATGAAGTACTTCAACCAAACAAAACCTGGTCTGATGAAAAAGCCTACTATGCGAAAGCCAAAGAATTGGCTGGCAAGTTCGATCAAAACTTCTCCAAGTTTTCACATGTTGATAAACTCATCAAACAACTGGGTGGACCAATAGCTAAATAATGATTGAAAAGTTTGCGGAGGAAAATATGCCTCTGCAAACTTTTTTGCTTTTAAAATGGCGCTTCCTGTTTTCTCACAGTTGACGTTAACTCGCAGAAGTAGTTTATGTGAATAAAGCTGTTTTGGGGAGCTCCGTCAGGGCCCAAGGATGCATAATGTGGAGACCAGCCCATCCTTTCATTGCATCCGGATTTGAAAAAACGCCTCAATAGCCATAAAAAAGAGAGAAAGGAGCTGGATACTGTTCCCTTCTCTCATTTTTGAACCTATACGATTTCGATCATACAATCACTGGCAACAAAGCTCTCGTTGATAAAAAAGCCAAGTTCTTCAGTGAAATCAATATTTGTTTCTTCCTGTAAAATCCGTTTTGTAAACCGGTCCAGCCGAATCTGAATATGTTCATACTCTACAATTGAATCATTTCGACGCGGTTCATCAAAAACAACTCTACATTTGACAGCCATACCGCAGCCCCCCGAAATATCAGCGTCTATCCGGGGATAAATTCCTTCCTCCAACACAAGTTCCCTTAACTCCTTTAAAGCTGTATCCGTTATGTTGATTACCATGACTTCATCCCTCTTCACTGATATTAATTCACATTTCTTAAACACGGTTTCCCCATTATTTTTTGCTTTAACTCTTCTCCCGTCGGGGTAGCGGCCAATCCGCCGAGCGCTGTTTCCTTTAAAGTCCGCGGCATGCTTTTCCCGATATCATACATCGCTCCAATGACCTCATCACACGGAATTCTGCTCTGAATGCCGGCAAGAGCCATTTCCGCCGCTGTAAAAGCAATTGAAGTGCCGATGACATTCCTTTTAATACAAGGCACTTCGACAAGCCCGGCAACCGGATCACACACGAGTCCAAGCAGTGATTTAAGCCCCATGGCCGCTGCCTGCACCGACTGTTTAGGCGAACCTCCATTCATTTCAACGATGGCGGCCGCTGCCATGGCTGTTGCGGATCCCACCTCGGCCTGGCATCCGCCTGCCGCCCCCGAAATGAAAGCCCGGTTGGCGATCACATATCCGATGGCACTGGCAGTAAACAAGCCCATCACCAGTTCATCAAATGGAATGTCGGTATTGTCCCTGAGGGCAAAAATACATCCTGGAAGGATTCCGGCAGAACCGGCGGTGGGCGTGGCCACAATGACTCCCATCCTTGCATTTGTTTCGGAAGTCGCGAACGCATACTTCATGGCATCGACCGTTATGCTTCCTGTCAGGTAATTGCCTTTCTCTTTATATTGTTGCAGCAAGTAAGCGTCACCGCCCGAAATACCGCTTGGAGCCGTTGACTTGTCTTCAATGCCTGTTTCAACCGCTTCTTTCATCCTCAAAAGCCGCTCTTTCATTTTCTCGAAAATGTCTTTCTGGCTTCGGCCGGTCTTGCTTGCTTCCCATTCCAGCATAAGCTCGCCAATTCCCCAATTTTTTTCATGACACTGTTGGAGCAGCTCTTCCATCGAAGAGAATTCCATTCTTTTCACCTGCTTTCTGATAGATATGTTTCTTTGATCCACTCCATATCAATCTCGGTATTCAACAACAGATCCAGCCGATGCTCATTCATGTAAAAAATTTTTGAAAGCCCCCCTCCCAGGGATGCACCTCCAATTTCCAGCCGCTTGCCTTTCCTTCTGACTTCAACCATTAGCGTATTAGGGTGGTCAAAGTAAGAACATTGGTTCTCCATTTGAAACGTAACGTTCATTTTTTCATCTTGCGCAAGATCGAAGGCATAGCGAATACCCGGGTCATCCGTATCCATGCCAAGCAGGCCGCCTAAAATGGCCTTATCTGTCCCATGCCCCCGATATGTTTCCGCGAACGAATCATAGAAAGTGATATGGGCATAGTCGGGAACACCCCCAAGAAGATCATAAGCAAACTTTCCGATGGACACGACACCAGCCGTATGAGAGCTGGAAGGCCCCACCATAATTGGACCGATAATATCAAAACAACTGTTATAAATCACTTTCGCCACCCCACTTTATCTAACCAATAGCTCTTGATAAAGGGGATATTCGCGACAAAGTTGCTGTATCGTTTCTTGCACGCGCTTCGTAACAGCCGGATCTCCCTTGCTCTTTAAAATATCCGCTATAGCGCGACCAATGAGCTCCATATCTTTTTCTTTCATTCCGCGGGTTGTGACAGCAGCGGTTCCAATCCGAATCCCGCTCGTCACGAATGGACTTTCCGGATCATATGGAATTGTATTTTTATTGACGGTGATGCCTGCTGCTTCCAGCAAATGCTCCGCTTCTTTTCCAGTCAGTCCCCAAGCACGCACATCCAACAAGACAAGATGGTTATCCGTTCCGCCTGAAACGAGCCGGGCCCCCGTCTCTAATAAGGTTTCAGCAAGTTTTGAGGCATTTGACACAATTTGTTGAGTGTACGCTTTAAAGTCCGGTTGAAGCGCTTCCTTGAATGACACCGCCTTAGCAGCAATCACATGCATGAGCGGTCCGCCTTGAATGCCTGGAAACACTGCTTTGTTTATTTTTTTCATCACATCTTCATCATTCGTCACAACAATTCCCCCGCGCGGGCCTCTCAATGTTTTATGTGTTGTACTCGTAACGACATCCGCATACGGGACGGGAGAAGGATGAAGGCCACTGGCTACAAGGCCGGCAATATGGGCCATGTCCACCATTAAAATGGCTCCCGTTTTGTCCGCAATCTCTTTAAACTTGAAAAAATCTATGATTCTCGGATATGCACTTGCACCGGCAATGATCATTTTAGGACGCTCTTTTAAAGCGATGGCTTCCACCTCGTCATAATCAATCAAGTGGGAATCCTCTCTTACACCATAAGCGACGACATCGAACCATTTTCCTGACAGATTGACGGGGCTTCCATGAGTCAAATGCCCACCGTGTGATAAATTCATCCCCATGATCTTATCGCCCGGCTCCAACATCGAGAAGAAAACAGCCGTATTCGCTTGAGCACCGGAGTGGGGCTGAACATTGGCAAAATGGGCATCAAATAAAGCCGTTAACCTGGCAATCGCCAATTTTTCAACAACGTCTACGTGTTCACATCCTCCGTAATACCGTTTGTCCGGATACCCTTCCGCATACTTGTTCGTTAAAACAGAACCCATTGCCTCCATCACATCTTCACTGACAAAATTTTCAGAAGCAATCAATTCCAATGATCCATCTTGGCGCTTTCTTTCTGCCTGAATAGCCCGATAAATTTCCACATCCCCGTTTAACAAGCTCATTTTGGTTCCTCCTTTTCCCTATCTTCCCCTCCTTGTATTTTTTCGCACACAAAAAGGACAGGGGAAAGATAGCATTTTAATCTACCCTTCCTCTGTCCTGTTACCTGAGAGTTTAAAACTTCATAACGAAGTATTCCCCTTTGGTGGCCTTTACAGGCGCTCTCCAGAGACGCGTCCAAGCACGGTACTTTTACCTGAGAGATTAGATCCCAAGGAATTTTTTGGGACTTGCTCCTTCGGTGCCAAACCCAACGGTTTAGTCTCTCCCGTGATTGTCATTCGCAATTATTTGATTATTTCATAATATATCTGAACTTCAAGGGATTGTCAATAAAAAAATCTTTTTCTGTACCTTACTCTTCATGAAAGCATGGCATTTATCCCTAGCCGCTGTAGAAAAAGAACTGAAAAAGGATTCGCTGAAAGTGCTATTCTCAAGATTTTTCACAACATCTAAAAGGGAAGCCTTGGCAAATTGCGTTTTTCCAATCGCTAGGATCTCTCTGCCGCGCCGCCTGGGTACTCCCGGGAATCCTCGGCCCTCTGCTTTCGATGGTTCTTGACGATTACAGGAATCATTACTCGATATGAAAAATCCCCTTGTCTTGAGAAATTGTAAGATACTCAAAATTGGTTTATTTCTTTTTGGTATATTACATGAAGTTTGAGGTCTTTTATACAGTTACTGATTAAGCCCGTTTTCGGAGGCTGAAGACTTGGAGGCAGATGAAATAATCTTTCTAGATTTGAGTCGATTGCTCGATGGGGAACTGAAATGTCCGGGATTATTTTCATGATATTTTCACGGCTGGCCAAATGGAATCCCCAGACACCAAACGACGGCACCACTGTATAATAGGCTTTCGTTTTGAAACCAGCAGTATTCAATGTTTTGGCTATGCTCCAATACACTCTCGGAGTATCCCTCGGGGAATTGGATTGGCATGAAACGACTCCTCCCGCATTCAAATGCCTGCCGGCCCCGATAAATAATTCTTTGGTATATAATAAGCTGGTTGTAGGATCGGCGGGATCAGGAAAATCAACGATGATGACATCATAACCCTCCATTGTTTTCTTTAAGTATTCCATCGCGTCCATTATATGCACCTTTACCCTGCCATCCCTTAACGAGCCGGCATTTATAGCAGCAAGTGCGGGCTCGTCTTTTGCCAAACGAATCATGACGGGGTCAATATCCACAAGATCTACATGTGCTACATCAGTATATTTTAATATTTCACGAAGCGCCAGCCCGTCCCCTCCGCCTAAAATCAGTATTCTTTTTCTTGCTTTTGCCAGTTCCATTGCCGGAAATACCAGTGCTTCATGGTAATATCTTTCATCAAGGGATGAAAACTGCAACTCATCATTTAGATACAATCGAAGGTCTTTTCCCTCGACAAGCAAAATATCCTGAAAACCACTGAATCCTCTATACAAAATATTGTGCTTTCCATTTATAAGTTCTTTAAGAACCTTCATGTCCGACTCATTTCCCCGCTCTTTATTTGTTACATGAAGTGGTTTTCCCGGCTCACGAATACTTTCATTTCCGGAAAAAATTCGGCTTTTATGCCCTCTTGGAATTTCATGCATAAAGACGCGCCTTGCGCCTATTTTGCGTAGAAATCTTTGTAACACATTCCAGACATCCTGATGGGAACATGTATATAAGTCCAAAGCTGTATACCTGTATTCAGGCCAAGTGTGAATAGAGAAATGGGACGAAGAGATAACGATCGTACCCGTTACTCCTTGGGGTGAAAACGTATGGAAATAAGCCATCAGAATTTCCAATCGCAGTTCTCTCAAGGACTCTAAAATCAAACTTTTTACCTCATCAGCGCAATCAATGACACTAGCATTACAATCATATGCATCCACGATAAAATGTTGTCCTATTACGCCCGTTGCTTCCATGTCGTCCATTCCTTCCAGTCCTGATATTTTTTCGCTTCGCCCGAATCACCCATATTCCCGCAAACACATCCATAACTAACGTATGAACTTATCAATGTGCAAATGCTAAAAAATGAAAACTCTGCCTTTCTCGATTGAGCGAACGGCACGTTTTCGTCTATGAGTAGGATTCATGGATAATTCCCAATCCGTAAAACATTAATCCACTATGCTTCCGCGGTCATGAAGGAATAATGTGAGGAAGTTGGAAAAAATCATTGCGAAGCCATATAGAGTCCGACACGATACAATGACATAAAACTCCATATATAGCGTTATTTCAATCCACGCACTCATATAGAGTGCGACGCGGATGATGATGGCACTTTAAAGGATGAAATACAAATTTCAATCCATGCACTCATATAGAGTGCGAGAAAAAGAGTTTGAAAGAGTCATTTCAGGAATCCGATTTTCAATCCACGCACTCATCATAAAGAAAAACTTCCAGCAATGGACACAGACCTACAAGATGTAAGCCAGACAAGGTTGCCACACGATGTCGCGTTCTTTCCTCCGCCCCCGTTCCCCACTGAACACAGCAAGACAAAGGCCAAGATCGAGTTCAGTCCATTTTACTGTGTAAATTCCTCACGCTATATTCGGGATAGAGCGAAACTTCATGCGGCGAAGGTTGTTATTCCGCTTTTTGTTCGTTAAGCCAATCCGGCACTGGGTGTTGGACCAACTAACTTTTCTCCGGGCATCTCCCTTTCTTCAGGGGGCATGACAGGATGTTAATGCCGGGTCAAGCGAAATTTCAAGGAACGAAAGCTTTTTATTCAGCTGATTGTTCGTTAAGCCAATCGGGCGGATACTGGTTGTTTGCACCCATTGTTTACTTTTTTCGGATCCTTTCTGCAAAGGGCCTTACTGCCGGTTAATGCGGGATCCAGCGAATTGCGTTTATTCCACTACATATTTCCCTCTTATGTTCTTGTTCTTCCGCTGATGATGTCCCCAGCATTCCGTCAATATTTTTCTCGCAGCAAAAACCGAGAGTGCGGAATCATCCAATTTAGGTGACACTTCCACGACATCAAAACCAATGACAGGAAGCTCAAACAAGCCGTATAACAAATCAAGCAGCTCCCGGCTATCCAAACCGCCAAACTGCGGCGTTCCGGTTCCCGGGGCATAAGCTGGATCAAGCGAATCGATATCCACTGTAATATAAATTTGTTCAAATCGGGCCATTTTGGTTTGAATGGTTTCCAATGTTTTTTCCACACCATTTCTTCTTACTTCGAGCGCTTTGATCATATTCATGTCATGATTCTGAATAAACGCCAGCTCCTCTGACTCGACAGAACGGACTCCCACAAAGAAGATACTCTCCGTATCCGGCACATTTTCCAGCTCCAAAGCACGCCTTCCGGTAGAACCATGCGAGAGTAAATCTCCCCCCATTTCATGACACAAATCAAAGTGGGCATCAATGTGGATGATGCCAAAAGGCTTTTCCAAAGCTCTGTCAATGCCTTTTAAGACAGGAATCGTCGTAGAATGGTCACCGCCGATCATCGTTAGCAGTTTGCCTGATTTAGCGATAGAGTAGGCGGCTTCTTCTGCTTGCAAAAAGATTTCATCACGGCTGGCACCTTCCATATCCCCCAAGTCCAATATCTTTAAGGACGAAAGATCTTCCCATCTTTCAGTTGTCGGGGGAATTGTATAGGTTATATTGCGAACAGCGGCCGGGCCTTCTTTTGCACCCGAACGGAAGCTGACCCCTCCATCATATGGAATCCCGTAGACAACAATATCCGCCTCTTCCATATCAATGCCTGGACGGTTTAACCCAGCCCAAATACCCTCTTCTTGGATCATCTTAGAAACCTTTTTCAAATGTCATCCCTCTTTTTCTATCAATATTTCAAATCAGTCTAGTAAGCCCTTACATTATGTTCTATCTTATCTGTATTTGTTTCATTTGGGAAATAAAAAAACGGCCCATCGACCCCATAATCGCTTTCTTGAAAGAGCTATTGGGAGTTTGCCATTAAGCATTTTAACTATTAAAGCAAGTACATGAAAAAGCACGATCTTCCTAGCTGGAAAACGATCGAAATGAGCAGTGTAACACCCTCCATTGGGATAGGATTCCTTTATTGACAATCGCTTTAATTGAAAAAGCTCTCGAAAACGCTCGGGCAGAAAATTTCCTTCATTCTGGCACAGCATTTTGGATTCTGAATTAAAGATAAGAGCTTCGGCAGATGCCAGCACCTAAGGATCTTTCTTCTTCCAAAGGAATCCAACCGCCAATAGGGGAAAATGGGCTTCTCTAAAACATTCCTGAGGGGGTGTCCGAAAAGTAATATCGCAGCTTGAAACAAAAAAATGCTGTAAAATCAACATTCTTTGGTTTTACATTGTAGTGCATTTACTCTAAATTGGACTTCTTAGACAGCCCCTTACGTTTACATTCCGGCTCTTTTACACTCTCCCCTTCATCCACTTCCCGATTTCGCTCACAACTTCCCTGTTTAAGGATGGCGGAAAGTAATGCGTAACATGCTTAAAATATCTCGTTTCCACTTTCTTGCCAAGTTCCAATAGTCTTTTTTCCAGCCGATATGCATGTTCAATCGAAACATGTTCATCGCGCTCGCCATGAACAATCAGTACGGGACAACGGAGATGCTCAAGCTCGTACAAAGGAGTGCGGTATGTATATGCTTGAAGTGCCGTTTTAGGCGACCCGCCAATAACACGCTTCATCATCCGGCGCAAATCTTTCCGCTCGACATATGTCAATGCCATATCCGCTACTCCTCCCCATGTCACGAGAGAAGCGGCCGTTTTGTGTTTAATGGCGGTCAACAATGCCATCACGCCGCCGCGAGAAAAACCGAAAATGTGAATGCGATCCTCCAGGACTGCCGGGTGGCTCTTTAATACAGCCAATGCCGAAAAAGCATCCTTCCGGTCCTCCCCGGCAAAATCTTCATTTCCTTCACCCCCGCGATTTCCCCGATAAAACGGAGCAAAGACAACGAAGCCTTCCGAAGCAAATTGGCCGATGCGTGCCGGCCTCACCATCCCGACATTTTTAATGCCGCCCCTTAAATATAAAAGGCCATCATACATACCCGCCTCGGTCGGCTCCGCGAGCAATCCCTTCACGCAGAGCCCCGCAGACATATATGTCATTAAATACATGCGTACGTTCGGATTGGGAGATGGGAACAACCATTTCTCAATGATTGAAGTTTCATTCATGACTCGTTCCTCCTGCCATCAAAATTTGTTTCACATATTTAAACATCCATCATACGATATGTTAGCCCAATTTCACGGCGTTTTACAAACATTGATGGGAGGTTCTTTCGTGAAGATATCGCTAAAGGTTGGAATGATATTCATTGCATCATTTCTATTGCTGATTGGCGCGGCATGCTCCAACAAGAAAGATGCAGTGCAAAAAGTCAGGCTTGCTGAAGTGACCAGATCTGTTTTCTACACCACGCAATATGTGGCGCTGGAAAAAGGATTCTTTAAAGAAGAAGGGCTCGACGTTGAATTAAAGACGACCTGGGGCGGTGATAAAACAATGACGGCTCTCTTATCAGATGCAGTCGATATTGCCCTCGTCGGCTCGGAAACTTCGATTTATGTATATGCCCAAGGTACCAGTGATCCTATCATTAACTTCGCGCAGCTGACGCAAACCGATGGAACTTTCCTCGTATCACGCGAAAAAGTCGACCACTTTGACTGGGAGATGCTAAAAGGAACCACTTTTCTCGGCCAGCGAAAAGGAGGCATGCCGCAAATGGTTGGCGAATTTGTTTTGAAAAAGCACGGCATCGATCCTCAGCAGGACTTGGAGTTAATCCAAAACATCGATTTCGGAAATATTGCCAACTCATTTGCCTCCGGCACCGGAGATTACGTCCAACTCTTTGAACCGACTGCATCGGTGTTTGAAAAGGAAGGAAAAGGTTACATCATCGCTTCATTCGGTGAAGAATCGGGTCATGTTCCTTATACGACATTTATGGCAAAAGAAACCTATCTGAAAGAAAACGAGGAAACAGTAGAAAAATTTGTAAGAGCTCTTTATAAAGCCCAGAAATGGGTTGAAAAAAGCAGTGGAGAAGAGATAGCGGAGGTCGTACAGCCTTATTTTGAAGACTCGGACATTGAAACATTGGCCGTTGTCATTGACCGGTATAAAAATCAAGGTTCGTTTGCTGAGAAAATGACGCTAACAAAGGAAGGGTGGGAAAATTTGCAGGCCATTATGGAAGAAGCTGGCGAGCTCCCGGAAAGAGTGGATTACGACAAACTCGTCAATACAAACATCGTTGAAAAGGTGATGGCTGAATAACTTTATTGAATAAGAAGGAGGTCAAAACATCGTGAGCTTCCTTGTGGCAGAACAAATAGAACATCATTATTTTTCCCCTTCATCAGTCAAAATCGCCTTGAAGGATGTATCTTTTACTGTAAATGAAGGTGAGTTTATTTCACTGATCGGGCCATCCGGCTGCGGAAAAACAACACTGCTTTCCATTGTTTCGGGACTGTTAAAACCGACAACCGGAGATGTAAAGATTGATGGCAAGCCACCGGAATCGCAAAAAAGCAGCATCGGTTATATGCTGCAGCAAGATTACTTATTTCCTTGGAAAACAATCGAGGACAACACGTTAATCGGACTAAAACTTAACGGGAAGCTCAATCGTGAAACGAAAGAAAATGCCATTCGTTTTTTAAGGCAGATCGGACTAGGTGATGTGGAAAAATCCTATCCCCGCCAGCTTTCCGGAGGAATGCGCCAAAGGGCGGCATTGGCTCGAACCATGGCAGTCCAGCCTAAACTGCTGCTTCTGGATGAACCATTTTCCGCACTGGACTACCAAACCAAGTTAAAGCTCGAAGATCTAGTGTTCCATATATTAAGAAGCTACCATAAAACAGCTGTTCTTGTCACACATGATATTGCCGAAGCCATTTCCATGAGCGATCGCATACTGCTTTTTGCGACGAATCCGGGACGGCTTCATAAAGTATTTCACGTCCCAGAGGAACTCCGAAACGCCAGTCCTTTCGAATCCAGGACGAAAGATGCTCACCATGAATTATTCGGAACCATATGGAAGGAGTTGGAATCCCTTGAAAAAGAAGTCCGTTGATCCTTTCCTCCTTCATGAGCAATACAAACAGCAGATTGTGATTGAAAAGCGCTGGATTCGTTTTTACCAATCTCTCATTCTGGCCGCCTTTTTCATTGTTTGGGAGGCAGGGAGTCGCAACCAATGGCTGGACCCGCTTATTTTCAGCTATCCCTCCAAAGTGTGGGCGCTGCTGATAGAACGAATCGCCGACGGTTCTCTATTTTCACATGTGGGAGTCACAGTGTTCGAGACGGTACTCGGCTTTATTTTGGGCACTTTTCTGGGAACCATTCTGGCTGCTATTTTATGGTGGTCCCCATTTCTTTCAAAGGTGCTTGATCCATACCTCGTTATCTTAAACGCGATGCCAAAGGTGGCGCTGGGACCGATCCTGATCGTCGGTCTTGGTCCCGGATTTACATCGATCATTGCGATGGGGGCGATCATATCCATCATTATTACGACAATCGTTGTCTATACGGCATTTCGGGATGTCGACGAAAACTATTTAACAGTACTCCGGACATTTGGCGCCGGTAAGAGACATATTTTTCAAGAGGCGGTTTTGCCCGCATCCTTTCCAACGATTATTTCAACATTAAAAGTCAATGTCGGTCTTTCCTGGGTCGGTGTCATTGTCGGTGAGTTTCTCGTTTCGGCAAAAGGTCTCGGGTATATGATTGTTTACGGGTTTCAAGTATTCAATTTTACGCTCGTCATGCTTGCTCTCTTGCTCATTGTCATTTTTGCCACAATCATGTATATGCTTGTTGAATTGCTGGAAAAAAAGCTCCTTAAAGATCACCGTTAAGGGGGACATCTAAAAAGCCCCAACACGGGACTGTCCGGAAAGTCCATAAATACCGATTTCTGTGACAGCCCCGTCAGTTTCTCACCGTACTGTCAGAGGTATCATCTTTTTATAAAAGCTATCCGCCATAATAGAGTCTTTTCCTGTATGAAACTTGTTGAAAGCCTTTGAAAAGGTTTCCATTTTTTTGAAAAAGACACTCGTCTGTTTGTAATTCACCTTCCACAAGCCCCATCTGTCAATGGATAATATTTAAACAGGCGTCATTCTGGCAATTTTCTAGACTACAAGACGATAGAGAGTTTTTAACATTCCATCACCTATTCAGAAAAGATTGATCATCATTAAATAGCGATTTTGTTTTTCTTGTTTTAACCTCATCGAACCAAAAAAAGTGCTGCCTTTTTGCGTGAGAGCTTGGGATTTTGAAATCATTTCAGTTGTTGTATTCGAACACCATTTCGTAGAAGTGATGACTTCCAGA
The DNA here is from genome assembly GCF_037963795.1 of Siminovitchia sp. FSL W7-1587. NCBI lineage: Bacteria > Bacillati > Bacillota > Bacilli > Caryophanales > Bacillaceae > Siminovitchia > Siminovitchia sp. FSL W7-1587. The sequence continues at coordinate 3,487,560 of NZ_CP150169.1, read as the reverse complement.
TTAAACTATTTATCAAATTTGAATTATTTGATTCTTTAAAATAAATAGGTATAATATACTGTTAAATAAATATTTTTATATTTTTTAAAATTGATAGATTTCTGCTAGACGGTGGTTACCATTCGAAGATCATAAAAAAACGCTTAGCGCTACCCAATGAAACGGGAGGGATTCATATGAGCGATCGTTTATTAGAAATTAAAGATCTAACAACCTCTTTCAGAATAAAAGATCAATATTACGCCGCGGTCGATCATGTCTCTTTATCGGTCAATAAAAATGAGACGCTGGCGATTGTAGGTGAGTCGGGTTCCGGAAAAAGTGCTTTAGCATTCTCCATCATGCGCTTGCATAATCGCGCTAAAATAGAAGGCCATATTTACTTTCATGGCCAAGACATCATGAATTTACCGATTGGGAAGTTAAATAAGTTGCGTGGTAATGATATGGCGATGATTTTTCAAGACCCATTAGCCGCTTTAAATCCACTGATGACAATTGGAGACCAAATTGGTGAAGCATTATTGCTTCACAATAAACAACTATCCAAGCAAGAACGACAAAGTAAGGTAGTTCATTTACTCAAACAAGTCGGTATACCCAGACCGGAGTATACATGTGAGCAATATCCCCATCAACTGTCAGGAGGCATGCGGCAACGGGTTGTGATTGCCATTTCTATTGCCAATAAACCAAAACTACTCATTGCCGATGAGCCCACAACAGCTTTAGATGTCACTATTCAAGCGCAAATATTACGGTTAATCAATGATTTAAAAAACAAAATGGGAACGGGGGTCATTTTAATCACCCATGATTTAGGGGTGGTTGCAGAGATGGCAGATCGCGTAGCAGTCATGTATGCGGGGCAAGTCGTTGAAGTGGCAAATGTTCACACTTTGTTTAACAAGCCGTTACACCCCTATACCAGATCGCTATTAAACTCCATACCAAGTACTGATCAAATAAAAGATAAGCTTCATGTGATTCAAGGAATTGTCCCTTCTTTACAAAAAATGCCGCGCGAAGGGTGTCGATTTTCCGCCCGGATTCCGTGGATAGATAAAACAGCACATGAATCGCATCCGGAATTGCGTCAAGTAGCTCCTGGCCATTTTGTCCGCTGTACATGTTATCAGCACTTTTATTTTCCGGATGAAATCGACAAGGAGGTAAATGCATATGGCTCTTTTAGAGGTTGAAGACTTGAAAGTCCACTTTCCCATTCGTGGAGGCATTTTAAATCGTAAAATTGGTGAGATCAAAGCTGTAGACGGGGTTTCATTTTCAATTGAAGAAGGCAAGACTTACGGGCTTGTAGGGGAATCAGGTTCAGGAAAAACGACCTTAGGCCGGGCGATTATTGGTTTAACCCATGTGACTGAAGGAAAAATCCGATTTTCGGATGTCGATTTAACAAATGTAAAGTCAAACAGAAAAGAGATTCGAAAAGAGGTTCAAATGATTTTTCAAGATCCTTACTCCTCATTAAATCCCAAAAAAAGAGTACTCGATATTGTTGCAGAACCGCTGCGCAACTTCAAAACATTATCAAAAACAGAAGAAAGAAAAAAAGTGCAAGAATTACTGGAACAAGTTGGTTTAACGGCGGAAAATATGTATAAATATCCACATCAATTTTCAGGAGGACAGCGCCAGCGAATTGGCATTGCCCGAGCAATCGCCTTAAAGCCGAAATTAATTATAGCGGATGAGCCGGTATCTGCTCTTGATGTATCGGTTCAAGCTCAAGTTTTAAATTTCCTAAAGGATATCCAAAAGGATTTACATTTGACGTATCTTTTTATTAGCCATGATTTAGGTATTGTCAAACATATGTGTGATCAAATCGGCATCATGTACAAAGGAAGGTTTGTCGAGCAAGGTTCTAGAGATGATATTTTCAATAATCCGCAACATATCTATACGAAACGCCTTATTGCCGCAATTCCGGATATTGATCCTTCTAATCGAGAAAAACAGCAGAAATGGCGCGATAAAGTAGAGAAAGAATATAACAGACATTATGACGATTATTTTGATCATGAAGGGATGGCTTACGGCTTACGGAGTATATCCAATACACATTTAGTCGCGTTGCCAGAGAAAGGTGATAACAATGTGGAAATTTATTGTTAGACGACTGTTGATTACCATGCCGCAAATCATTTTGTTGAGTGTATTGGTCTTTATTATGGCGCAAATGATGCCTGGAGATGCCTTATCAGGTTTAATCGATCCGAATATTGATCCGGCTGCGATCGAAGAACAACGGGAAAAATTAGGGCTTAATAATCCTTGGTATGTGCAATATGCTGATTGGGTTACCTCAGCTTTGCAAGGAGATTTAGGGCAATCTTTCCGTTTTAAAATGCCGGTTGAAGAACTGATAGGAGAGCGGCTTGTTAATACCTTTTGGCTTTCTTTGGTAACGTTAATTTTCACTTATATGATAGCGCTTCCTCTTGGTATTATAAGCGGTCGTTATCATGATACTTTACGCGATCAATTAATCTCCGGGTATACGTATATCGGGTTTGCCACACCGTTGTTTATTTTCGCGCTTGTCATGTTGTGGGTTTTTGGATATACACTTGGCTGGTTTCCTACAGGGGGGAGCGTTACACCGGGGTTAGAACCCGGGTCATTCGCCTATATCATGAGCAAGTTTAACCATATGCTGTTGCCAGCTTTGTCAATGGCGCTCATTACTACTGTAAGTACAGTCCAATATTTGCGAAGTGAAATTATTGATACGAAGCAAAAAGACTTCGTCATCACGGCGCGAGCAAAAGGCGCTTCGGAGTCCCGGGTTTATAACAAGCATATTTTGCGAAATTCTATTCTGCCGATAGCAGCATTTTTAGGCTTTGAGATTACGGGCTTAATTGGCGGAACCATTTTTATTGAGACGATTTACAGTTATCCGGGAATGGGACTCTTATTTATGGAATCTATCTTACAACGCGACTATAGTGTGGTAACATCTGTTGTCTTATTATTAGGCATTGCTTCTATTTTAGGGGCGTTACTATCAGATATTATTTTAAGTTTAGTCGACCCCAGAATACGGATCAAGTAAGTTTATTCTGATAGGCATGGAGGTGATACCTGTTGGAACAAGTAAATGTTGAAACGATGAATACAGGGACGGAACAAGCTCCTGATATGTTGCAAATTATTTGGCGAGAAATCGTCCGCGATAAAATCGCGCTTTTTTCACTACTATTTCTTGTGATCATTACAGCATTTGTCTATGGTATTTCTTTATTTTTAAATCAAGCAGAAATTGTTAAAGTTGATTTATTTGCCATTAACGAGCCTCCGTCTTCCGAATATTGGCTCGGAACCGATTATGGCGGGCGGGATATTTTTGGCCAGCTTATTATCGGAACACGCAACTCTTTATCCATCGCTTTACTAGTTACATTAATGACAGGAATGATTGGCATTATTTACGGATTGGTTTCCGGCTATTACGGTGGAACAATCGACAATATCATGATGCGAATTGTTGATTTCTTCTTAATCTTACCTTTTTTAATGATTGTTATTGTATTTGTAGCGATTGTGCCCAAATACAGCATATGGTCATTTTCTTTCATTATGACAGCCTTTTTATGGATGGGAAAAGCTCGTCTAATCCGTTCAAAAGCATTGCAAGAAAGAGAGTTGGACTATGCCCAAGCTTCCAAAACATTAGGTACACCAGATTGGAAGATTATGTTTACGCAAATACTGCCTAACTTAAGTTCCATTATTATTGTCACCATGACATTAAACTTAGCTGCCAATATCGGTTTGGAATCCGGGCTATCCTTTTTAGGATTTGGGTTTCCTGAATCGACTCCAAGCTTGGGGACATTGTTGGGATATGCGCGCAATCCGCAAACATTGGAGCTCAGATGGTGGGTTTGGCTGCCGGCTGCGGCAATGATTTTTCTACTAATGTTGGCTGTTCGCAATGTTGGAGAAGCTTTAAAGCGCGCGACGGATGCCAGACAACGCAGGGGGTGATAAATAAACACGGCATTTTTTAAGCTACTTACATCATATAATGATGGTAAGGATGAAGTCACCATGGCAGAAATGAAAAAAGGGGAGGTTCATTGAATGAGCAGTAAAAGAAAATGGCGCCGCATGCTATATGCATGTACGCTTGGGCTGCTGCTTGCTTTGGCGGCATGCAGCGGTAAAAAGGACAGTATGGCAGATGAGTCTGGTGATAAGAAGACAGAAAAAGAGAGTAAACAGGTATATTCCATTGATGATTTTAAACTGGAGAAGACAAACAAAGGAAAAGCCATAGATGGTGGGCATTTTAAATACGGCATCGTTTATGATACACCTTTTGAGGGAATCTTAAATTATAATTTTTCCTCAGGGGTACCTGATGGAGAGATTATTGATTGGTTTTATGGTGGGTTACTAAATGCTGATAAAAATCATAATATAACGCAAGATGGCGCCGCAACATTTGAAGTAGATGAAAGTGGCAGAGTGTTTACCTTTAAGATTCGGGATAATGTCAATTGGCATGATGGCAAACCGGTAACCGCCGAGGATTGGGCATTTGCTCATGAAGTGATTGGACATCCTGATTACACGGGGGTCCGGTATAATGATGATTTTATTAATATTGAAGGAATGGAAGAGTATCATAGCGGGAAAGCCGACTCTATTTCAGGGATTGAAGTGCTTGATGACAAAACTTTAAGAATAACGTATAAAAAAGCATCCCCTTCTTTATTAAGTGGCGGTGTTTGGAGTCGGCCTTTAGCGAAGCATATCTTTAAAGATATTCCGGTAGCCAAAATGGAGGAATCCGACGCGGTGCGGAAAAATCCGATTGGCTTCGGCCCGTTTAAAATAGAAAGCATTACCCCGGGAGAAGCTGTAGTGATGACAAAAAACGAAGATTATTGGGAGGGAGAACCAAAATTAGATAAGGTGACGCTTAAAATCATTAACCCTAAAACGGTCGTCCAAGCATTAAAAACAGGTGAAGTGGATACAGTTGATAGTTTTCCAGCCGATCAATACCCGGATAATGCGCAGATGTCTAATGTTGAATTTTTAGGCAATATCGAAATGTCTTACACTTATATTGGTTTTAAATTAGGAACATGGGATAAAGAAAAGAAAGAAGTAAAGCCTGACCCAAAGAAGAAAATGGCCGATGTGAATTTGCGTAAAGCGATGTGGCACGCAATTGATAACGACGCAGTAGGGAAACAGTTTTATCACGGGTTACGCTGGAGAGCGAACACCTTAATCCCACCATCACATCCAACTTTTCATGATAAAGATAACCCGGGATTAACATATGACCCGGAAAAAGCAAAGAAAATCTTGGATGAGGCCGGTTATAAGGATGTCGATGGGGATGGCATGCGCGAAGATCCGCAAGGAAAAGAACTGGTGATTAACTTTGCGTCCATGTCTGGTGGAGATGTGGCTGAACCGCTTGCTAATTTCTATATTCAAGCTTGGAAAAACGTTGGCTTACATGTTCAATTGTTAGACGGTCGTTTGCACGAATTTAACTCCTTTTATGATCGAGTCGGAAACACGGGAGAAGATGATCCGGCGATTGATATCTACATGGCGGCATGGAGTGTAGCAACAGATGTCAATCCTGCTGGTACCTATGGCCGCAAAGCATTGTTTAACTTTCCACGTTATGCAAGTGAAGAAAATGATAGGTTGTTAGATGAAGGAGCATCCGAAAAAGCGATGGATCAGGAGTATCGTCAGGAAGTGTATAAAGAATGGCAACAGTTAATGGTAGATGAAGTTCCCGTTATCCCAACGCTTTATCGCGCTGAAATCACGCCTGTTAATAATCGCGTGTTAAACTATACCGTAGAGTATTATGGCTTAGACCGGCATGAAATTGCGGTAACCCAGGAAGAACCAATCAAAGAAAAATAATAGCTGTTACACGGCTGTTTTGCATGAATAAAATGTGTTAAACGGCTTGATCCCTGTATTCTAGAGGGCATTAAGCCGTTTAATCTTTTTTGATCGCCGATACGTAAAGGTTTGTCAAATAAAGTGTGTAAGTCCTCTTTATTCAAGGCAGACTGGCGGTGCTCTTTTCCATTTTTGTTGTATGCATCACTTCTGGAAATCAGTGTTATGATCAGTTTTTTGTCAACCCATTCAAAAAGCTTTTGCTTCAAGAATAATTCTATGATATCGAGTAATGTATTTTCTGCTGTTGAAAAGGGGCTTCCTTTTTTCTAAACGAAGGTCCTTTTGTATGGTGTACTCGTTATTTCGGATTGGTCTTAACATTTCGGAAATGTTTGTGGTTAGAATGTCCAGAAAATCAGGTGTTACTGACTTTCTGGACAGCATCTTTTCAATGCTTCTTCTACGACTCGGTCTTTCATGATAAAACTGAATTCCTCACCATGTACTTTCGCAAGCAAATCGCCCTGGACGAAAACGGGGCCTTTTGTTTCATGATAATGATTCTTTTTTTCCAGTTTGAGTATGTTTGCCAAAACAATCGCTTTGACAAATGATGCGCCAGTTTTTTCTTCCACCAAATATTCTCCGACATATGCTTGGATGTTCGCAACAGCCCCGGTTTCTTCATAGATCTCCCTGATGGCTGCATCTTCAACGGATTCCCCCTTTTCCAATTTACCGCCGGGGAATTCCAAACCTCTTGCGGGATGGTTTGTTAACAGCCATTCATCTCGGTATCGGCAAATCGCCAAAACATGGCCTGAACTTTGTTGAAAGGCGTTTTTTTGAAAAGCGAGCGTTACACGCTTTCCTTTTTGATCAAAAAACTGTATGCTCATGTGAGATCATCCTTTAATTGGTTATCGAACCAATTATAAAGAAAAGGAGTCACATGTCAATCACTTTTAAACCCGTCCAAAATGCCAAGGCTTTTGACATGTTGCTTTGCTTCGGCATCTCCCAGTTCGTAAATCATCGTAAAAATTTTGTGCAGACTTTCATCATGGGCATCATTAGTCGGGTCGTGAGAATACTCAACAAATGGAACATGCGTGCGAAGGAAATCACCTATGCTGTTATCCTGCATCATATCAAATACTGCGCGCATCTCTGTTATTTCTTCATCGGTGGCTTCAATTTTAAATTCCCATGGGGACGCGTTCGGAACCCTCATAATTTCGCCGGCTCCAACGGAGATATAGTAAGTTTTCTTTTCCTCGTTCACTGTTATGACTCCTTCAACCAATTGTTTATGCATATTTTGCCTTGCACAATCTTATTTTATTCTTAATAATGGGATTAATAGTGACTCTGATTTATTACTTCAATTATGGGTATATATAAAAGGAGCAGCGTATTCTGAAAGGGGGTTGATCAAAATGAAACTGATTGATGAGTTATTTGAATTATACCGGGATAAATTAACCGGAGAGGAAGAAGATTTAGACATGATTACTTTTGCCGTTTTGGAAGGGTATGATCACGAAGATCTGTTGGAAATTGTAAAAGAAATGGACGAATATGAGTTGCAATATTTTATCAGGCTGTACTTGCTTGAAACACTAAAAGGTAAATTCGCCCAATTGGAAGGAAAGAAAGAAGATTCTTCATCTTATTATAGACCATTGCATTAATACATACATTTTCAAAGAAACAAATTGGCGCATGCTACGTTAGCTATGCGCCTTTATTCGTTTGAGAAGAAGTCCTTTTCAGCTGCTTGCAAATAGTAAGGTAAGGTGCTCAACTAGTGTGTCTTGCTATTTCTAACGATGCTTGAAATTTTCAGGTTAGAGTCAGGGATTGCTTGAGCGCCTACTTTCACCCAGACATCCCTTGGGAGCACCGAGAATCCCTATTCAATCCCTCAACCACGCGTCCATCGTCACACTTGCAGCATTTGGCATCCATCCCCTCTTGTTGATTGAAAAAAATGATATATGAAGAACTTGCCTTCCCCAAAAATGCCTTATTTATCCATATAGATTATTTCCCCAGCATGAGACGATGATTATGAAACATTTTCAGGGCAATCGGAAATAGTAAGCCGATGATAACAACATAACATCCCACAGCGATCAAAAATGCCGCAACGGTCAATTGGCCGGTAAATGCATCGCGGACAAATATAAACAGATTCATGAACGGGATGGAATATAAAGCAAGATTTAACGATTCGTTTGTAAAGAACATGAACAGCATTGGAAGCGTCATCAGACCCATAACCGGCGTAATATAATATCCGGCTTCCTTTACCGATTTGGCCAGCATACTTAAAATCATTTCAACCTCCGCCATGAAAATGGAGAACAGAACGATGATGACAACGCTCATGGAAACAAATAACAGTGGATGCTCCAGCGCGCCCAGCCCTTTTTTAAGTTCCGTTGTAAAATTCATGAGTAGGCTGAGCAGCCCAATGCACAGCAAGCCCGTAAAAATGCCCAGGAGTGATATAGTCAGCCATTTTGCCAATAAAATTTTTATCGGTTTTACAGGCGTTATGAGCAATGCTTCAATTGTTTTCTTTTCCTTTTCTCCCGCAAACAGCTCGGTGGCGGATGGATAAGAACCGTTTGCGATCGCTATCGGAATGAGTAAAGGAATCAAAATGGTCAACATAAATGAGGCGATCGCATCATCTTCATCTTTCGTTGTCTTCGTTTTTATTTGAAAGACTTCAAGCACAGACGGATCCAGTTGCTGTTCTTTCAAACGAAGTTGAACGGTCTCATTTTGCCAGTTGGAAAAAACGGTCTGTACAAGACTGAAGGCGTTTGATGACTCCTGGCTCCCGGGATCAAAGTAAATATGTACAGGGATTTTCTCTTGCTTTTTTAGCTTTTCGTTCCAAGCGAAATCGATCGAAATCCCGATCTGGGCCTCTTTCTCTTCAACCGCTTTTTGCACATCTGCATATTCCTTGATTGTCGCATCAGGCAAATACGTTTCTAACTGATCGATGAATTCTCGGTCCGCTGCTTTCTCAACACCGACTTGGAAGCTTTTATCACTGTGGGAGGTCAAGATTTTATCATAAAAGATCGTTAATGCCATCATCATCAATAAGGGCAGCAAAACAAGCAGAGTAATGCTCCTTTTATCGCGAAGTACATCTTTCATCTCTTTTAAAAATATCGTTTTAAACATATAAATCACCCCTAACTACTTTTGAAGTGAATAAATAATTCAGATCCCTGCTGTTTTCTGCTTCATATAACTCTTCCAATCCACCTTCATATACAATCTGTCCTTTGTGCATCATAATAACATCCTCGCAAAGATGGGCGATTTCATCCATAATATGAGTAGAAAAAACAATCGTTTTCCCCGCACTCTTAAACTGATAAATAAATTCACGAAAAATATTGGAAGAAGTAATATCCAGGCCCGTCGTTGGTTCATCAAATAAAATAATATCCGGATCATGAATTAGTGTGCGGGCAATCGCCACTTTTTGTTTCATGCCCTTTGAGAAGCCTTCCACTTTTCTATCCATATATTTGCGCATGCCAAAGCGTTTCGCCAGCGTCTCTATTCTGTTTTTAATATCATGTTGCGTCATGCCGTAAAGATTCCCAAAATACTCCAGATTTTCTTTGGCTGTCAAGCGGTTATACAAGCCGGTTTCCGATCCAAACAAAACACCGAGTCGGCGTCTCACTTTTTCTTTATGATGAAAGATATTTTCACCATCAATCGAGATGGTTCCTTCATCCGGTTCAATCAGCGTACAAAGCATGCGCAATAACGTTGTTTTTCCCGCGCCATTTTCCCCGATCAAACCTGTCACATGCCCTTTTCGTATTTGCAACGATACATAATCAACCGCTTTTATCACTTGCTTTTTATCTTTAAATTGTTTTGAGACATGCGCTACTTGAATCATTTTCACTCATCTCCTTTTTGCACTCAATCTTATTGTATATCGATAAGGAGACTCCGTCTGCCATCATGTCGCGAAGGGGGAGTTATATGTCGCAAAAAGAGCGAAGTATGGATTACTTGGCCTGTCCCTACATGATTTTCCTGAATATTGCTGAGAATTGCTTTATAATAATACATAGATTTTTCAAAGGAGCTTTTCAGATGCGGGTTGGAATCGTCGATGATAGATTCATTGATCTCGAAAAAATAAAGTTTATATTGGAGCCGATAGATGACGTTGAGATTGTCTTTGCCACAACCGATTCCGAAGAAGCCTACTTGGAAATTCAAAAAAACAAGATCGACCTCTTAATAGCCGATATCGAAATGCCGGGCATTTCGGGATATGAACTGGCAGACTTTATCCAAATGCATGGACTGCTGATCACGGTCATCTTTGTGACAGCCAAGAGCGGTTACGCCGTTCATGCTTTTGAACTGAATGTCCATGATTATATTTTGAAACCGTATAAAAAAGAGCGTCTGCTACAGGCATTGGATAAATATCGGGAAAAGCAGCACTCCGGAAATCTTACGGGCAGGCTTGTCCTAAAGCAAAAAGGACGCATTGAATTGATTCCCAAAAAAGACATCATCTTTGTTGAACGAACAGGACGCACCACAACAATCCATACCAGTAACGATACTTTTATCACATATATGACGATCACGGAGCTGGAGGGGAGTCTTAGGGAACACCAATTTATCCGTTCCCACCGTTCCTTTATCATTAATCTTCATTATGTAAAAAGCTTTTCGGTTTATACAAAAAAATCATACAGTGTATCATTTGAAGGTACAAAAAACATCGCCATGTTAACGAAAGAAAAAATGGATTACTTGCAAAAGTATTATTTTTGAGGTGAAAAGGTGGAATTATTCATACTTCTGATTCCATGGGTTTTGGCGGTCGGATGGATGTTCTGGACGAAACATCTGATGATCGCTGCTCTATTATGCATCGGGGCACTTTTACATATTCCGCTTGCGAAAAAAGGCCCTGCTCCATTTTTATGGCTTGTCATGTCCGCTTTATTGCAATTATGCTGGATTGCCGCGGCATTTTTCACGGACACGCCCTTTTTAATGCTCGGAATGATTGCGCAGCTTATTGCGTTATTGGTGATGATGCAAACGGTTCGGGAAGAAAAACAAAGAAGAATGGCCATGGCTGCAAACTTTGAACAACAAAAAGCCTTATTATATGAATTAAGAAGACAACGGCACGATCTTCAAAAGCATGCAGCGGCCCTATTGCATCATGACGGGGAATCCGGGGCAATATCAGCCTATAAGGCTGATGTACATTCCCGCTATATCGAATTGGATCAAATCATTCGCGGTGAATCCAATGTCATCGCGGGCATTTTATACTCATATCTTGAACAAGCAAAGGAACAGGAAGTTTTCTTGGACTATCACATCCAACACCCTTTATCGGGATTGCCGCTCTCTGAATTCGAATGTGTCTCATTTTTAGGAAATATGTTGGAAAATGCTATTGAAGCCGCAGCCGAATTTGGAAAAAATAAGGAGAAACCGGGTAAAGTGTGCCTAATATGCCGAAGACAGAGCGGTATCTGAATCATTCATTGCCAAAACGATACCCTGCCCCTTCCCGAACACATAATCGAACGAATGTTTACGAACAAAGCAACAACTACAAAAGCGGGACATCACGAAGGAATCGGAACGCGGGAAATCAATAGAATCGTCAATAAATACCGTGGAGTGCTCGATTTTTCCGTGATTCAAAATCAATTTACATTAAAAATAAAAATCCCGGATATTAGAGAAAACAAGCGAAACGCATCTAAATCTTCAATGGATTAAAGGGATTATCCAAAAAAGATCATTCCTTTAAAAAGATTTTTAATAAAGAGAACATATCCAAAGACCGACAAATTGCCTGATTGCCCCCTTTTCTTAAATGCGATTCCGCCCCTCTTTGCGGGTTTATTCAGTTGGAAGGGATCATCAACCGGAAGTAATGCCAGTTTTATGTTTTCCTCTCTTTGACGGGGATGATCAACCGGGGGGATGAACAGATTTGCAACTTCCTCTCTTGGGCGGGGACGATCAGCCGGGGGGGATGAACAGGTTTGCGACTTCCTCTCTTGGGCGGGGACGATCAACCGGGGGGATGAACAGGTTTGCGACTTCCTCTCTTGAGCGGGGACGATCAACCGGGGGGGGATGAACAGGTTTGCGACTTCCTCTCTTGGTTCCGAATGATGATGGGCTTTCGTTTTACTCCCTTGAATAGCGCGGAATGGTGACCGGCATTTGGGCTTCTTTCCATCATTGGGTCACGGATAAATCGGGAAGATGTCCGTTCTTTCGATTACCTCCATTTACAGACAATCCAATCCTACAAATGCAAAATCAGTCGGAAGAAAAATGTTTTTTTCTTCCGACTGATTAGTTTTGAGGGCTTTTTTGACAGGCCCTTCTTCGTCATGTTCATTTATTCTTTTTCTGTTCTTACAACAAGGACATCACATTCAGCGTGGCGGGTAATGTGTTCGGAAACGCTGCCAAGAAACATTCTTTCCACCGCATTCACCCCGGTGGCTCCACAAATAATGAGGTCGGAACCAGTTTTTTTTGCAGCCTTCTTCGTGATAACCACCTTTGGCGAGCCTTCCTCAACGAGCGTTTCGACCTTTTCAATCCCTTTGTCTTTTGCTTCCTGTACGTAGCCATCTAAAAGCTCCTTGGCACGATTTATGGCTTTTTCGGTAAAATGTATATCATACATTTGAATACCGCGATATTGGCTTGTATCTACCACATGAACAAGGTGCAACGTTGCATCATGTCTCTTTGCAACCTCAACCCCTTTTCGAAAAGCCCATTCCGCAGGCTCCGAACCGTCCACTGCTACAAGAATATGGCGATAACACATCTCCATATGTACAACCCCTTTTTATTATATTATCTCTATTAAACTATTTTATTCGTTTAATAGCCAGAAAAATATAGAAACCCGCGATTGATGAGCTATTTTGATCCATACAAATCTTACTGCTCTATCATTCACGGTCATTTCGGCCCCTCTGCCGATTATTTTACAGAACCTTGAGAAATAGGGGTCATTCATGATACGAATGGTGGAGAAAAACGCTAAAGAACACAAGAGATACCATGAAAAATGAAACGGCTTCAGTCCCTGAAAATATAGAGATCTAAAGCCGTTTATTTCCGCTGTCTACTTGGCAGGGGGCCGCTTACTTTTCTCCTAGACAGGTAACCTGCCTGAACAAAATATTGACACTCTCGACCATAGCGGTCATTTTCAAAAACACCTAAGAAACCGCAATGATGATATCTTCACCTGGAGAAACGGACGAAAATCCCTCCTTCGTTTCAAAGCGGTTAACCATATTGTAACTTGCGCTATTTCGTTTACTGCCATTCCATCTCAGGCAGATATTCACGACCATCATTGACGGGTTCCTATCTGTGTTCTTTTCCTCTTATGACCTTCTTTTGACAAGGAGGTATATAGTTTCACCTGCCCAATACTCCACCGTCTACAGGAATTAACGTTCCTGTCACATAGTCAGAAGCCGAAGAAGCTAAAAATAAGGCAGGACCAACAACATCTTCAGGTGTGCCCCATCTTTTAGCAGGGATTCTAGCGTCTACTTGCACTCTTCGTTCTACATCATTCACGAGATCATTATTCATTGTTGTTAACATATAGCCTGGTGCAATTGCATTCACTTGGATCCCGTAACACGCCCATTCATTCGATAACGATTTTGTCATTTGCAAAATAGCACCCTTGCTGGTCGAATAAGCTGCTGCATGAAAGCCGCCCAACACCGAGAGAATCGATCCCATATTCATAATTTTTCCCGATCCTTGCTTTTTCATTTCAATCGCAGCTAATCTGGATAATTCGAAAACCGAAGTTACATTAAGCCCCAAAATTCTGTTCCAACTCTCAAGCGAAAACTCAAAAGCCGGCTTTCTCTCTATTAAACCGGCACTGTTAATTAAAATATCAACAGTTCCGCCTAAATGTTCTAAAGCCTTTTTAAATGATTCTCTGAGGCTTTCTATATGTAACAAGTCTCCCTTTACAGCATGAATTGTTGAGCCATCGTTACCTATTTTCTCGGCAATATTGAGTATTTCATGCGAAATATCAATCACCGCAATTTCAACACCCTCGTTATGAAAAGCTTTTACCAATGAAAAGCCCAGTCCTTGAGCACCACCGGTAATAATTGCTTTTTTTCCTTTTACATCAAACATAGAATGCCCTTCTTTCTATCATTAAGAATGAATTCCTTTTCCAATCAATGCGTTCGCGGATTCCATCAATGCCTCAGAGAAGGATGGATGAGGCTGTACCATTTCAGCCAGCTCATCAACTGTTCCTTCCAAAAACATATAGGCAGAAGATTGGCTGATCATTTCGGTCACATGAGCACCGACCATGACAACTCCTAAGATTTCCCCATATTTTTCATCAATCATCACTTTGGAAAAACCATCTGTGTCTCCCGCCGCCAAAGCTTTGCCGTTTCCAGAAAAAGAATATTTATGCGCTTTATATTGAATCCCTTTTTCTTTTAGATCGGATTCACTCATTCCTACACTGGCTACTTGCGGATTTGTATAAATACAGCGTGGCATGACTGTATAATTCATTTTTACTTTATTGCCATCCAAATTTTCAACGGCGGTTACCCCTTCTGCACTGGCTACATGAGCCAATTGCATTCTTCCAATCACATCTCCAATGGCAAAATAATCCTTTTTGCTTGTTTCCAAATACTCGTTTACAGCGATGTGCCCGCCATTCATTTGAAGATTCAATTCTGCAACCGCGGACAAATTGGGGTTGCGGCCGACAGCCAACAGTATTTCATCGGCTGTTAGAGTCTCTGTTTTACCTGTTTGTGTAGTAATATTTACTGCCTTTTGCTGATCGCTTTCATAAACCGATTCTACCTGACTTTTTGTTAATACCTTTATATCCTTTTTCTTTAGACACTTCAGCAAGGCTTTTGAAGCGTCATCATCTTCAGTTGGTATAATTGTATCGCCAAGTTCAATAATCGTGACTTTCGTTTTCAAACTGGCAAAAATATTGGCAAACTCCACGCCAATGACTCCTCCACCCACGATAATAATAGACTGGGGGATATATGAAATATTGAAAATGGTATCTGTTGTTTGATAAGCAACCACATCCAGTCCATCAATGGGCGGGACGGCAGGTTGGCTTCCTGTCGCAATAATAATGTTGTGACCGCTTATTTTCTTTGATTCATTTTCCATTTGAACGGTCACTTGTTTGTCATTATGGATGGTGCCATAACCATGATAGACATCTATTTTTTGGGCACGTAATAAATGTTGAATGCCGCTTCTGAGAGTGGCGATTACCTGGTCTTTGCGCGCAAACATTTCTTCTAAGGAAAAACGCAGATTTTCTGTCTTAATTCCCCAATTGTTCGCCTTCTCAATATTCTCGATCAATTCGGCATGTTTTAACAGCGTCTTGGAAGGGATACATCCTCTGTTTAGACATGTGCCTCCCAGGTGATCCGCTTCGACAAGTGCTGTTCTTTTTCCATTTTTCGCTGCCCTGAGTGCCGCGACATATCCACCCGGCCCTCCGCCAACGATTATAACATCATACGACGTCATACTGTTACCACCTTATACGATTAATTTAAAGGGATTTTCCAATGTGTTTTTTAAATCAGTAAGAAACGCTGCTGCAGGAGCACCATCAATAATGCGATGATCAAAAGACAGACTTACGTTCATCATGGAACGAATAGCAACTTGGCCATCTACAACAACGGGTTTTTCTTGAATGCGGCCTACCCCCAAGATGGCTGAGTTTGGGGCATTAATAATCGGTGTGAATCCATCAACAGCATACATTCCCAAATTACTGACTGTAAACGTGCTTCCTCGCATATCATCAGGAGACAACCAGCCTTCACGGGCAAGCTTTCCGATATGTTTTGCCTCCTTCGTAAGAACCACCAATCCTTTTTGCTCCACATCCCGCAGAACAGGAACAACCAAACCATTCGGCACCGCCACCGCCATTCCGATATGAATGCCAGAATGGTGGACGATTTCATTTCCTTCCAGGGAAATATTAATATCTTGATGCTGTTTTAACGTATAAGCCACCGCTTTTATGACCATCTCATTATAAGAAATTCTTAGCCCTTCCATACTTTCAATAACAGGTAACAACTCCTGGCGAAGGGATACACATTTTGTCATATCTATTTCCGATAAAAGAGTGACATGAGGAGCTGTATAAGCACTTTCCGAAATTCTCTCAGCTATCACTTTGCGCATTCCTTTAAACGGAACTCGCTTAACGGCCTGACCGCCCACTGGTTGTGCTTCTTGTATAGTAGCGGAATCCAAGGAAACAAGATCATCTTTCACAATTTTCCCGCGATGCCCAGTTCCTTGTAAACCGTTGTAGTCAATCCCTTGTTCATAGGCCATTTTGTTAGCCAAAGGGGTAATTCTTTTTCTTTTTTCTGCCAAATAGTTTTCAACATCTATTTTTTGAATTCGGCCAAGCGGGCCCGAACCGGTAATATCTCTTACATTTACTTGATGATCATCTGCCAATTTTCTCGCAGCGGGCGTTCTCCTGACTTTTTCTCCAGTTTCGGCCGGCTTATCTTCAACAGTATCTTTTTCAACCGTTTTTTGCCCATCGTCCCCAGCGTACTTACTTCGGGTACTTTTTGGTTTTTCCGCAACATCTTCTATACTTTCACCAGCCTCACCAACGTAAGCAATCACCTCATGGACTTGTACGGTAGCCCCTGCATCAAATAAGGTTTTCAGTAAAACACCCGTTGTCTCCGCTTCAATTTCTAAAGTGATTTTATCTGTCTGAACTTCAGCAACGGGGTCCCCTTCTTCCACCATTTCTCCTTCTTGAACCAACCAGGCGACAATGGTTCCTTCTTCCATTGTTGCGCCCATTTTCGGCATAACCACTTCTGATGCCATGACGAGACCTCCTTTACTTATTCATTAACTTTCTGCATTCTCGAACAATATCATCTACTTGGGGAACCGCCGCTTTTTCCAATTTCAGATTATAGGGAATTGGCGTGGCAACACCTCCTAACCGTCTAATAGGGGCATCCAAGTAGTCAAAGACATCACTTTCCGCAATCATACTTGCAATCTCCGCGCCATATCCGCCTCTTTTTACAGCTTCATATACTACCAAGGCGCGACTTGTTTTCTTCACTGACTCTAAAATCGTCTTTGTATCTAACGGCACTAATGTACGGGGATCAATAATTTCCACGCTAATCCCTTCTTGTTCAAGCTGTTTGGCCGCCTCAAGCGACCTGTTGACCATAATACCGGTTGCAATAATCGTTATATCAGTTCCCCCATTCTTAATATCTGCTTCACCCAATGGAATCTCATACTCTTCTTCCGGGACTTTTCCTTTTGAATTGTAAAGAAGTTTATGTTCGTAAAATAAAACAGGGTTGTCATCTTTAAGTGCTGCTTTCATTAATCCTTTTGCATCATATGCTGTTGAAGGCTGAACCACTTTCAAGCCTGGAACATGCGCCATCCAAGCTTCCAAGCTTTGGGAATGCTGTGCGGCAAATCCCGCACCGGAGCCTCCCGGGAGCCTCACAACGATAGGTACTTTCGTTTTACCGCCAAACATATAGCGCATTTTTGCTGCTTGGTTCACAATATTGTCCATCGCAATCATGATAAAATCAGAAAACTGAATTTCTAAGATGGGCCTCATGCCTGTCATTGCGGCTCCTACTGCACAACCACTAATAGCCGCCTCGGAGATGGGGGTGTTCCTTACCCGTTCCTTTCCAAATTCTTCAACCATTCCATTTGTTACACCAAAGGCGCCTCCATAGATACCAATATCTTCTCCCATTATAAAAACGTCCGGATTTTTTCTCATTTCTTGGCTCATGGCTTCTCTAATCGCTTCCGAATATGTGATTTCTCGCATTTCTTCCGTCACCTTTCTTTTTATGCATAAATATCTGTTGTCAGGGTTTCCAAGCTGGGGTCTTGGCTGTTTTCGGCAAACTCAATTGCTTCATCCATTTGCGTCTGTACTTTTTTATCCAATTCGTTAAATTCTTCTTCTGTCAAAACGTTTTCAGCAATTAAACGCTCTTTAAATAGGGAGATGGGGTCTCTCTGTTTTTTCCACTCTTTCTCTTCATCTCTTGTTCTATATTTTCTGGCATCACTGCGAGAGTGGCCTTCCCATCTATATGTTTTGGCCTCTATTAAAGTCGGTCCCTTCCCGCTTCTTGCTCTTTCTACTGCCTTTGTTGTAGATTCCACGACTTCTATTATGTTATTTCCATCAACGATAACACCCGGAATTCCATATGCTGCTCCGCGATCTGCAATGTTTTCAATGTTTGTCATTTCTTTTACCGATCCGGACATCCCATAAAGATTGTTTTCACAAAAGAAAATAACAGGCAGATCCCACACCGAAGCCAAATTAAGGGCTTCATGAAAAGCTCCCTCGTTGGTTGCGCCATCTCCAAAAAAACATAAAACAACATATCCCAAGTCCTTCATTTTCGATGTTAGAGCTGCGCCTGTTCCTAACGGCAACCCTGCGGCCACAATCCCATTTGCCCCAAGGTTTCCAACATCCAAGTCAGCAATGTGCATCGACCCTCCTTTGCCTTTACAATATCCGCTTTCTTTTCCAAGCAGTTCAGCCATCATTTTTTTGACATCTGTCCCCTTGGCGATACTGTGCCCATGGCCGCGGTGAGTGCTTGTAATTTTATCCTCCTTCGTTAAGGGCACACACGCTCCTACCGCTGTCGCTTCTTGTCCGATGCATAAGTGCATGGTTCCATGGATTTTTCCTTGCTGATATAGCTTTTTTAAGGTCTCTTCAAATTTCCTAATGAGCATCATATCGTGTAACATGGACTTCAACTTTTCCGATGAAAAGGAAGATATGCTTGTTGATTTAGACATAAAATAACCTCCTGATTGTACATATTCCTGTCCTTCTTAATTTATTGCAATTTTTATGCCAACTTTTAATCTGTCATTTTAGCGATTGTATGTATTTTTTCATCAAAAAATGATGTATGATTAACTACAGTGATGCAAAATATCATCATTTTTGCCACAAAGCAATAAAAGGTGGGGTTTTATGCACAATTTACTGTCTAAAATAAACATAATTGGTGTTTTAGTATTAAATAAACAAGGTGATATTCTATTTTCAAATTCAATCGCTCAAAAATTCAGCTATTATTTTGACACTATGATTGAGACTACCTTGCGAGGAGCCCAGTCTTTTTGCTTACTCAACTATCCGGCAGAAGTATCCGCCCTGTTTCATAACAATCAATTTATCGTCTTTATAAACCCGATTGATCAATTATTGAGATTGACAAAAGAAAAAGATTCATTACAAAGCTTAAGAAACGAATTAAATGAGGTAATCAACTCCTCTTTTGACGGAATTGTGATTTCCGATCATGAGGGCGTGATCATACATCAGAATCCTTCATATGAAAAAATTACAGGGTTATCCACAAAAGATTGTATTGGCCGCAGCCTAAAAGAGCTCGAAGAAGAAGGCGTTATTGATGCTTCCGCTTCTTTAAAAGCTTTAAGAGAGGACAAAGCAGTTACGATTATTCAAAAAATAAATACCGGCGCCACCATCCTTGTGTCAGCGGTCCCGATCCGTAACAAAGATGGCGAAATCGAAAAGGTCGTAAATAATGTCAGGGATCTAACCCAATTGAATTTACTCGAAGCAGAAATCAAACAATTGGAACAGAAAAATAAGCAAATTCATCAAGAATTAGAATTACTAAAAGAACAAAGCGATCCAAAACTTTCCCTTATCGCACATTCTGATATGATGAAAGATGTGCTCGACCGCGCACTGAGAGTAGCACAAATAGATTCCGGCGTTTTAATCCAAGGAGCTTCGGGGGTGGGAAAAGAAAAAATTGTGGAATTGATTCATCGCCATAGTTTTAGAAAAGATCATCCTTTAATCAAAATTAATTGTGGCGCCATCCCCGAATCTCTGTTGGAATCTGAATTATTCGGCTATGAATCAGGCTCTTTTACCGGCGCCCATAAAAAAGGAAAAGCCGGATTATTCGAAGCGGCCAACCATGGCACCATCTTTCTGGATGAAATTGGGGAGATGCCACTGCAATTGCAAGTAAAATTGTTGCGCGTTCTCCAAGAACATGAAATAACACGCATAGGCGGAACCACGCCCATTCCGGTAGATATACGTGTCATTGCCGCAACACATCGCGACTTATCGAAAATGGTTGCCGGAGGGACATTTAGAGAAGACTTGTATTATCGTTTAAATATCATTCCGATCGAGATACCCCCTTTGAAAGAAAGAAAAGAGGATATCATTCCGCTTATTTATCATTTTTTAAACGGAATTAATCAAAGATATGGGATTAACCGTAAGTTTTCCAATGAGGCTTTAAATGCGTTTATCAATTATGATTGGCCGGGAAATGTCCGTGAATTACAAAATATAGTGGAGAGAGTCGCTTTGATGAGCTTAAACCCTGAAATTGGGATTGATGACCTGCAAAATGAACTCAGATTTCAGGACGATTTGAAATTCAGCATGAAGGGACCGGCAATAGGCGCATCGGCCTACCAACCTAACGCAGCACCTTTAAAAGATCGCTTAGAAGCATTTGAAGCGCAAATTATTAAAGACACCATTCAAAATTTCCCAAGCATCCGAAAAGCTGCTTTGGCCATGAAAGTCGACCAATCAACGCTTGTAAGAAAAATGAAAAAATACAACATTGAAAAATAAAGGGAAACTTCAAGCAGCGGGGACCTTTCGTCCGCTGCTTGTTAGTTGAACCAATCGGGCGTTTACGGGCAGTTGATTTACTGCTTACCGTGCTCGTTTTCCTAAGGGCTTACTGCCAGTTAACGACGGATAAAACAAAGCATCGCCGAAAAAAGCGATGCTTCTTTTCTTCATCCACCGATTAATTTTGGAAGGAATAACGTAATGGAAGGAATATACGTTATGATGAATAACACAACAAGTAATGCGCCGAAAATAGGCACGACATATCTTAAGGCCTTTTCAAATGATATATTGGCGATGTTGCTACCAATAAATAAATTGATTCCAAGCGGTGGTGTTATTAACCCCAAACTCAAATTCAAGCACACAATCATCCCAAAGTGGATAGGATCGATCCCCAAAGCAAGGACAATAGGAAGTAATAACGGAACAAATATGAGTACTGCTGCTATTGTCTCCATAAACATGCCAACTATTAAAAGAAAAATATTAATTAATAGTAGGATAATTAACGGGTTCGTTGTCCAGCCTGAAATGGTGTCGGCCAGGAATTGAGGTATTCTCTCAATGGATAATACTTGTCCAAAAAACGAAGCCGCGCTGACAAAAATCAAGATAGATCCCGATGTACGGGCTGATTGAAGGAAAATCTCCAAAAAGTTCTTCAAGTTAATCTCGCGATAAAAGAATGTACAAATAATAAGACTATATACTACAGCGACAACTGCTGCTTCGGTAGGTGTAACGATTCCGCCGTATATCCCTCCAAGTATGAGAACGGGAGCTAAAAGCGCCCACTTTGCTTCATTAAGCGCTTTCCAAAAGCTTACTTTTTGCTTTTCCTCAAAGGTAGCCGCGGTTTCTGCAAATACCCTATGATTTACCGTGCCATATCCTTCTCTTTTACAAATAAGGTAATTCACGATAAGTAAGGAAACAGCCACTAATATACCAGGCATTATCCCCGCAATAAACAAATCGCTGATTGATGTGCCGGACATGACCCCGTATAAAATAAATACAATACTTGGAGGAACAATAGGACCTAATCCGCCCGCGCTGGCAGCTATAGATGCAGCATATCCCGGGGCATATCCGCTCTTTAACATGTAAGGAATAAGGATAGCACCAATACTTGCTACTGTTGCGGCTCCTGATCCTGAAATAGCAGCAAAAATAAAGCTGGCAATAATAGTAATGATACCGAGACTTCCTGTTAACGAACCAACCATACTTTGAATAAATTCCACCAATCTTTTCGCCATGCCGCCTCTGCTCATAATATCACCAGCCAAAATGAAAAACGGAATCGCGATTAAGGGGAAAGAATCCATTGAACTAAAAGATGTTTGAATAAATAAGGTTAATGGAACAGATCCCTCAATTAATACTACTAAAAGACTTGATGCGGCTAATGCAATAGCGATCGGCACCTGTAGACAAACTAACAAAATTAATATCCCAAACAGCAGCAATATAACTGTACCCATGAATGCTCCCCCCCCTTACACTTGAACATCTTGTTGTGTCGGATTCATATTTTTCCTGAATAATTGAACTGTAAGTCTAATAGACATTAGTAAATATCCTAATGGAATCCCCAGATAGACGATTCCTTTCGCCAATCCCATGGCCGGCGAATCTCCGCCAACTTCCAGCATCGTGAATGAATACTCAAAACCCACATAAGTAATCACAATAGAAAATAACAACCAGATAAACAAGCCTATTTTTTTTACAATCGGTTGCGCTTTCTTTGGAAATAAAGCCAAAGTAGCATCAACCTTTATATGAGACTGTGTAGCAGTTACATATGCCGCCCCGGTAAAAGTAAGCCAAATAAATAGATATCTAGTTAGTTCCTCAATCCACATGAAAGAAGTCCCAAAAATATACCTTGCCACTACTTCAACAAACATAATGACAGTCATTATCACCAATAAAAAAACGCAAAAGAAACCTTCCATTCTAAAAAGATCCTTCTTATCACTCATATTGTTTTTACTCACCCCAACTCTATTTATTGAAGCCAATCCTTATGGATTATTTGCTTTTCCCTAAAATATCCAATGCCATGTCATAATTTTCCACGCCCACTTTATCAATATTATTGTCAACGGCCGGCTGAACAGCTTTTTTGAATAATTCAAGTTCATCTTCACTCGGCTCTACAACTTTTACACCTTCTTTTTTCATTTCTTCGATCGCATCTTTTTCTGCTTTGATTGCCAGCTCTCTGGCATATTTAATTTGTTCCTCAGCAGCTTTGTCGACTACATACTTTAGCTCATCTGTCAGGCTGTCATAAAAACTTTTATTTACCATCAAAACATGAGGCAATGGAAAATGTCTGGTAAGTGTTAAATGTTCCGCCGCTTCGTAAAATCTGTCTGCATGGATTAACGGGGTTGTCGTCTGTACACCATCTATCGTCCCCTGCTGTAAAGAGGTGAAAATTTCACCATATGAAATCGGTGTAGGGTTCGCCCCCATTGCAGAAATGGTCCCCGATTGGAGAGGCGTCGTTGTACTCCTAATCTTCAAACCTTTTAAATCATCAGGTTTGCGTATTTCCCGTTGATTGTTGGCAATGGCAAAAGAACCAATACTGAAAACCCCTAAATAATAGGCGTTTGATTTACTTTCCAAGTCATGCCTTAGGACTTCGCCATACTCGCCATCGGTTAATTTATACATTTCTTCCTCATTTGAAAATAAAAACGGGACATCAAAAATATTATAAGAAGGCGCCTTGGCATTACTTGCCACAATAAAGGCTGCATTTGTGACAACATCCAGCACACCTGTCTGCAACATTTCATACTCCATATCTTCCGACGGCGTTAAAGTGCCTCCGCTGTATATTTGCACTTCTATTTGTCCATTGCTTTCCTTTTCAGCTACCTCTTTAAATTTTTTATATCCGGTATTTAAAAAATTGTTATCTGTCACTAAATTCGCCATTCTAATGACAACCTTTCCACCATCTGCGCCAACTGTCCCGGCTTCTTTATTAGTGCCGCAGCCAGATAGCACCAAGACAATGGCCATAAATGAGAAAAAAATGGACTGCAGCTTTAATTTTCTCACAATAATTCCCCCCTTTTTTATCTCCCTAAAAACCCGCCATCAACTGGTATGATCGCTCCGCTAATATAATCAGACTTTTCCGAAGCCAGAAATTGAACAGTTCCGGCAAGCTCCCGAGGTTGTCCAAATCGCCCGATTGGTATTCGGCTCACTAAAGATTCATATCTCTTTTCATCAATCAAAATATGGTGATTTAATTCTGTTTCATAGTATCCCGGCGCAATGGCATTTACGCTTATACCCTCTTTTGCCCACTCATTCGACAAAGATTTCGTTAACTGAGCCACCGCTCCCTTGCTGGCAGAATAAGCAGAAGCGTGAAATCCTCCTTGGCTGGCAAGTACCGAGGCAATGTTGATTATCTTTCCCTTTCCTCTCTTTTTCATATCCTCAGCGGCTAATCTGCATAATTGAAAAACAGCCATGATATTTACCTGTAAAATTCTCTGAAAATCTTCAATCTGAAAATCAATAGCCGGCAACGATTTATGAATGCCAGCATTATTTACTAAAATATCCAATTCACCATCCAATAACTCTAATGCCCGATCAAACACTGACGGCAAATTCCTTTGGTCAGATAAATCGGCTTGTAAACCAATCACGTCAAAATCTTTTTTACATAAGTCTTCTACTGTTTGTTGTAAGTTAGGTGAAATATCTAAAATACAAACTTTCACCCCATATTCACAAAGCCCTTCGGCCATAGCCACTCCCAATCCTTGGGCTGCTCCGGTAACGATCGCTTTTTTTGAATGTAAATCTTCCATATTTTTTACCCCCATAAATGTATTCGCTTGCACATTTGCTCGTTTTTCTCACTTTCCTCTTTCCATTAACTCGATCACATAGCCATCCGGGTCGAGCATATACACAGCTTTTGATCCTTTATTTGCTCCAGCCGTGATATTAACCACTTTTTTTGACTTAAACTTGATTCCTTTAGCTTGTAATTCCTCAAATAATGCATCCAAATTGTCTACTTGCAAACAAATATGCCCTGTTCCATAATCACAGGACCGCGCGTTTCCCGGATAGGTGTCAATGCCTGTGTATTCCAATAACTCAATGACATGTCCTCCAGGAACTTGAACGAAAGCAATGTCAATCCCCTTCAATCCTGGGATTTCTACGATTTCCAAAATATAATCACTGATGACGTTTTGCGTTGATAAAAGTTCAAACCCTAATGTATTAACATAAAAATCAAGAGCATTGTTCAAATTCCTTACAGTTATTCCACTATGTATAAATCCTGTTATGTTACCTTTTTCCATTTTTGTTCCTCCTCTTTCCGTATAAGTAACTTTGCAAAAACCATGCCAAACTTAATCTATTAAAATCAAATATGTTTATTCGTTTTTCTGATGCAAAAAAACAACAGTGATGCAAAAGTCCAAAGATTTTCTTTTTAAGAATGAATAATTTTAGTTAATAAATAACACTCGGAGAAGGGACTATACAGAAGCATTATTCAATTTTTCGGGAAGGTGATAGGGAAACGCATAAGGGATAAAGGGAAAGACATTTAAACTGAGAAGTTCCTCTAGAAAGTAAATTGAAGGGGAAACGCTGAATGATCTGTATGCGGGATGTAAATAAAAACGCCCGGCAATATGCCGGACGATTGCTGTTATTATTTTCCTAGATAAGCTTTGAGCATCCAGTTATGTTTTTCCAAGCTCTGATGAATGGCGAGGAGCATGTCACCTGTTGTCTCATCACCGGTTTCAGCGGCTAAAGACATTCCTTCTTTAAGCTCTTCTGTCAACTTCGTAAAGTCATCGACAATGTTTTGCACCATGTCTTTGGCTGTAACTCCATATCCTGCTTCCTCTACACAAGCCATTTCCAAAGATTCCTTCAAGGTTGCCACTGGCTTCCCTTCCAACGCAAGCAATCTTTCTGCCAATTCATCAATGTGAAGTGCGGCCTCGTTGTAAAGTTCTTCAAATTTGGCATGGAGAGTGAAGAAATCGGGTCCTGTTACGTACCAGTGATAATTATGTAATTTTGTGTACAGGACAGTCCAGTTCGCTATCTGCTTATTGACAAGATCAACCAATCCCTTACTGTTTTCAGCCATTTTATCATTCCTCCTATACCATGTAATATACCCTAAACGCCTAAAACAAAACAATTTAATGCCTATATGCGGCAAATTTTTTTCATTAAAAAAACGCTCGATCAATAGAAAGACAACTCTTCTGTTCAACAAGCCCCATTTGAAAATGAATGTAAAGATGATACATGTTCAACCTGGAACGAACTGTGCTACAATAGGATCAGTTAAAAGGGGGAACAATGAATGAAGCTTGTCATGGTTATATCCATTATCATTTGCATCGTGGTAATTGTTGTAACAGCCCTCGTTACCACTAAAGCCTATTCATTTAAACATACGGTTGATCCAGAACCGGTTGACGGAACAAAACACTCTGGTGAAAAAACATCATAAAAGCTTGATGGGAAAGAAGCGTTCATTATGAAATACATTTTATTGGCGTTTATTCGTTTTTACCAAAAGATGATTTCTCCATTGAAGCCGCCCACATGCCGTTTCTACCCAACCTGCTCCCAATATGGACTTGAAGCCATTCAAAGGTTTGGCGCATTTCGTGGAGGCTGGCTGACGATCAAGCGCCTTGTCAAATGTCATCCATTTCATCCCGGCGGCATTGATCACGTTCCAGAAAAAAAACAATAAGGGGCTTCTTGTAGTGCTATCGTGCCTTCACTTCCACCCGAGGGAGTCTTGCTGCATGCCCTATCAATATTTTTCCACTCATAGTCTCACTCCGTCTTCCGATACTATTCATGTATCAACAAAAAGGAGTGATACACGTGGCTGAAGATGTATTGTGTGAAGTGCAAAACTGTCTCTATTGGGCAAAGGGCAACAAATGTGCGGCTGACAGAATCTATATCGTGAGCCATGCGGGAAAAATGGCCGATAACGAGAAGGAAACCGATTGCCAGACGTTTGAACCGCATAAATAATGAAGGAAAACGGTTTTGTTTGCAGGATTTTCAAATGATAGGACGAAGTTGAATCATATGAAAAAGCGGGATGTTTTCAAATTGAAAACTCCCGCTTTTTTCATTTTAAAAATTGCACAAGTTCTCGGCGAACAAGTTTGTTTGCTCCATTTTTCGGCAACTCTCCGACATGGATAAACTTTTTTGGGACTTTGTACGGCGCCAGTCTTTCCCGGCAAAAGTCAACCAGTCTTTCTTCTGAAATATCATCCCTTGATACAATAAACGCGTAAGGGACCTGTCCCCACTTTTCATCGGCCACACCTGTCACACCTGCTTCAATGACAGAAGGATGGGCTAAAAGGACTTCTTCGATTTCGGCAGGATAAATATTTTCACCCCCGGAAATGATCAAGTCCGAGCGACGATCAAGTACAAAGACATATCCATCTTCATCGAGGTAGCCAATATCGCCTGTTGAAAACCAGCCATCCTGAAAAGATGTCTTATTTGCAGTTTCCCTGTTTAAATAACCGGGAGTCACATTTGGTCCTCTTACGACAATTTCACCTGGTTCCAAAGGAGCCGCCTCCCGCCCCTCATTCAAAATCTTGAGTTGAAAAGGAAAGAGCGGCTTACCAGCGGAACCTATTTTCACCAGACTGTCCTCAGGCGAGAGTGTAACAATCTGAGAAACTGTTTCGGTCATGCCATATGTTTGATAAACAGGAATGTTTTTCTTTTTGCACGATTCCAGCAACGGGCGCGGAGCCGGTCCACCGCCAAGGAGCAAGCAGCGGAAATTCGGATGGTACGTTTCATCTCCCAATTCGGATAACATGCGATTCAACATGGAACTGACCGCTGACATGATCGTCACTTTCCCCGAAGATAAAGCATCATTGACTTTTTTTTCATCAAATTTGTCCATTAGCATTACCGGAATACCATAAATCACACTGCGAAGCAAAATGGAAAAGCCGCTAATATGGTAAAGCGGAACGGTGCACAGCCACATATCATCTTCACGAAGCCCGAGATTCAAAACGGATCCCGCAGCACTCCACCAATGATTTCCGTACGTCTGCAACACTCCTTTGGGTTTACCCGTTGTTCCGGATGTATACATAATGGAACAAACTTCATCCAGATTGAATTCTTCTCGGATTTTTAACTGGCCCGTTTCTTTGGGCAATCGGTTAATGCAAACTGTTTTCGTCGTTACCGATAATTGTTGGACGGATTTTTCAAAGCTTTTTTCAAATAACAAAATATCCGCTTTACAGTCATTTAATTGAAAAGCCCACTCACTGGGCGTAAGCCTGCTGTTTAAAAAGACAACTTCTGCACCGATCTGCTGAAGAGCATGGATGATAAAAACCGTTTCTGGCCGGTTGCTCATCAGTACCGCTGCCCGGCTTCCTTTAAAAATCGGCAAGAAGGCCAAGTTATCTGCTGTTTCCAACACTATATGAAGCATTTCTTCAAATGACCATGATTTTCTCCCAAAAACAAGAGCCTTGCGCCGCGGGGTAAGCCCCGCCCTTTTTAATAGCCAATTGGGCATCGTACTCACTAACAAAACCCTCCTTTACAAAAAACTGGCATGAAAGTTCCTTTCCCATTTATAAACCCGATACGCTAGGACCTTCATCCAGAGCTTCATTGATGCCAGCTAAAATAGCATGTACATGAACCCTGTCGCTTTCCTATTTTAAGCAGCAAAACAAAAAACCTGCTTCGATATCATCGAGCAGGCTCACAAGCGGCCCGTCTGCCATTATCGCCGCTGATATTTAGGACATGCATATTTACTTCGAATAAACTCCGCGCTCAATCATATTGTTCCGTAACGAGTTCACCAGATCCTCTTTGAGTGTTTTACGGAAAACGGGGAAACTGTCCGAAATCCGGCTTTCTTTTTTCTTTAAAGGCATCCCGGCCTTCTTTTGCCTCGTCTGTTGTATAGTAAAGCAGCGTAGCATCCCCAGCCAACTGTTGGAGTCCGGCAAGACCGTCTGTATCCGCATTAAATGCAGCTTTCAGGAAGCGCAGGGCTGTTGGGCTTTTTTCAAGCATTTCTTCGCACCATTTAATTGTTTCCTCTTCCAATTGGTCAAGTGGAACAACTGTATTGACAAGACCCATTTCAAGCGCTTCTTGGGCATTGTATTGGCGACAGAGGAACCAGATTTCTCTCGCTTTTTTATGGCCAACAATTCTCGCCAAGTACCCCGAACCGTAACCAGCATCAAAGCTGCCGACTTTGGGGCCAGTTTGGCCAAAAATAGCATTGTCCGCCGCAATCGTTAAGTCGCAGACGACATGTAGTACATGGCCGCCTCCAATAGCATATCCCGCTACCATTGCTACGACAGGTTTTGGAATCACACGAATTAACCTTTGTAAATCCAGTACGTTCAAGCGAGGAATATTATCTGATCCTACATACCCCCCGTGTCCTCTCACTTTTTGGTCACCGCCTGAGCAAAATGCTTTTTGCCCTGCACCTGTCAGAATAATCACGCCGACGTCCGAATCATCCCTGGCATAAGCAAAGGCATCAATCAATTCCATGACTGTTTGAGGCCTAAAGGCATTATGTACTTCCGGCCTGTTAATCGTTATTTTGGCAATGCTGTTATACGTTTCATATATGATATCTTCGTATTCTCTCTCTTTTGTCCATTGAACCGACATATCGAGACCTCCTCATGATATAGTTCAAGCTAGTTTCAATAAAAACTCTTTTACTATTGTACCAAATTTCATCGGGTCTTCCACGTGTAATGCATGTCCCGTCCCTTTCAACATGACAAGCTCCGAGCCCGGAATCATTTTTTCCATATCTTTAGCAATACGACAAAATTTAATGTCCAGTTCACCACACATGATCAATGTTGGAGCTTGGATTTCTTGAAGCCGGTCCCACCAAGATGGCTGCTTTCCCGTCCCCATTCCAAGTAAACTGTTGGCAAGCCCTTCCGGCCTGTTCTGTAATCTGCTTTGACGAATGGCTTTTTGTTTTTCAACAGGCAACGTTTTCTGGGTAGCAAAAAGCGGGATGTTTTCCCAGTAATTGACAAAATTCCTCATCCCGTCTTTCTTGATTTTATTGGCCAATTGTTGATCGGCCACTACCCTTTTTGCACGTTCTTCTTTTGTTTTTAATCCTGGCGAAGAGCTTTCCACTATTAAGCTTTTGATACGATCCGGATAGAGGAGCGATGTACCCAAAGCAAGCCTTCCGCCCATAGAATAACCTAACAGATGAACGCGATCGATTTGAAGATTATCCAATATTTTCATGAGATGGGATGCAGCCACTTCCATCTTATATAAGGATGGATCTTCTGGAGCATCCGTCTTTCCATGCCCAAGTAAATCCACCGCAATCGTTTTGAATGATCCCGACAAGATCTCCACTGTATCTTTCCAAGTGCCACCATCACCAGTAAACCCATGAAGGAGCATTACTGCTTCACCAGATCCTTGGACATCATAATGATAAGAATTGCCATTTATTGATAGGAACATTATGTTTCACCTTGAAAAAATTGGTTTATTTCCTGGGAAACATTTTGCCATAACGATCTGTGATTCTGGAGGTTTTTGTTACGATCTGTCGGAATTTCAATGATATTGATACCTTCATTTTGAACTGCGTCCAACATAGACGCCTCTAAATCTTCCCAACTAAACACTTTGGAATATTGGGCGCCATATAATGCTGCTGCGTGTTTAAAGTTGAGTCCCGTTGGTGTGCCAAATAACAATTCAAAATGCGTCCCATTTTCAGCTTGCTGGAGATGGGAAAAAATACCTCCTCCATCATTGTTAAGCAAAATGATATTCATGTTAATTTTATGTTGCTTGGCTGCCAACAAACCATTTACATCGTGGAAAAAGGAAAGGTCTCCAATCAATAGAAAAAGCGGGTGATAATGAACAGCGACACCAATAGCACTCGAAACGATCCCGTCTATTCCATTTGCGCCACGATTGCCAAACAGACGGATATTTTTATTGTTTGCATGAAAAAAAGTATCCATATCCCGAATCGGCATGCTGTTACCAATAAAGACTGCACATTCAGGC
Organism: Siminovitchia sp. FSL W7-1587; assembly: GCF_037963795.1. NCBI lineage: Bacteria > Bacillati > Bacillota > Bacilli > Caryophanales > Bacillaceae > Siminovitchia > Siminovitchia sp. FSL W7-1587. The sequence continues at coordinate 3,456,620 of NZ_CP150169.1, read as the reverse complement.
GGGAGTAATTCACAAAATTTGGAAACTGCTTTTCCTTCATCAAGCTCATCGCTCATGCTTATATGAGAGCGTATCGTATTTTTGGCAAGGGCATTTACCCGCTTCCAATTGTTGATCCAAGCTTGGTTTTTTGGATAAGGAAACTGACTCAGCTTTTTACAAAAAATGGTTTCGGAGCCATAAATCATTTCCGAACTTAAATAATGGGGATCTCTCCATCCACCGTTTCCGTCCACAAAAATATGATTCACTTTGGCCAGCCTTTTGAAAAAAAGGGCTAAAGGTTTGGAAACAGGCATTCCCCCAAAATGAATCACCACATCCGGCGCCAATTCTGTTTTGGCAGCCTCTGACCTAAGTATGGCATCATAACTGTCCATTATGAGGTCCGACGCATCTGATAAGCTCCGCAGCTGCGATAGGGGATCGGCCAAAACAGGGTAACCAAGACTTTCAGCAAGTTGCAAAACAGCTGCTGAAAAATCCTTGTCATCAATCACTCCACAAACAATAAGCCCCTTTTTCGCCTGCATACATAGATCGGCCACCGCATTGATTGTTTCCTCTGACACATCCAGGTGTTGTTTCAGAACAATGGGATGAAGAGGGTCTGATTGTTCATAAGGCGCAGGCTCCAGCCTTGGAACCAGCGGTTCCCTCAGCGGAAAATTTAAATGTACCGGCCCTGGCATCAACCCACCTGCGATGGAGACCGCGCGGGTCGCCTGGGAACGCACATATTTTTTGGCGTTATCCCCTCCCTCAGGCAAAGCCATTTCCCTGAACCATCTTACATGATTTCCATACAGGTTTAGCTGATCAATCGCCTGTGGCGCTCCAACGTCTCGCAGTTCCGGCGGGCGGTCCGCGGTCAAAACGATCAATGGGACTCTTGATAAATTTGCTTCAACCACAGCAGGATAGTAATTGGCGGCTGCAGTCCCGGAGGTACATAAAACGGCAACAGGCCGCTTAGATGCCTTGGCTAATCCTAGTGCAAAAAAGCCTGCCGACCTTTCATCAATATTGATATACTCCCGGATGGATGGATGATCAGCCAATAACATGGCCAACGGCGTGGAACGGGAGCCGGGACTAATGACTACTTCCCGAACCCCGGATTTGGCCAGACCGTCTATAAATGCTGCTATATATTCCGTTAAAGTGTCTTGCCAGCTCATTCTTCCGTTCCCTCCATTGCCAGCAGCATCGGCTCAAATTTCATGCTCGTTTCTTTTAGTTCCTCTTCCGGATTTGAATCGGCAACAAGTCCGCACCCGGCATACAAATAAGCTTCGTCCTGTTTCATCAACCCCGAGCGGATAGCGACAATGAACTCACCATTTCCACGAAAATCAGTCCAGCCGATTGGTCCAGCATACAAACCCCTGTCCATCATTTCTTTTTCCCGTATTAATTCGAGAGCTTTGTCAGTGGGAACGCCTCCCAGCGCCGGAGTAGGGTGAAGCTTTTCTACGAGCTGAAAAATGGATGTGGACGACTTTGCCGTTCCCTTGACAGGAGTGTAAAGATGCTGAATATAGGGCGTCTTTAGCAACTCTGGATGTTTTGGAACTTCCATGCTTTTACAATGAGGGGCAAGGGCATTTTTAATCATTTCCACAACAAGCGCGTGTTCATGCAAATTTTTCTCATCGGTGATCAAGGTTTGACCAAGCTTTAGATCTTCCTCCGGATCTTTATTTCTCCCGATCGAGCCGGCAAGACTCGCAGAAAAAATAGTATTTCCGGATTTTTTTACAAGCCTTTCCGGAGATGCCCCGACAAAGCAGCGCTCTCCGGACTCAATGGCAAAGATAAAACTATTGGGCTGTTGAGAATTCAAATTTTGTAATACCTCCTCGGGCGCAGGAGGATTGGAAAACACAAGCCTCATCTTTCTAGACAATACGACTTTTTCAACTTTCGTTTCCTTTATAAGATTTACGACATCCCGGACAGATGTTAGCCATTCACCTACTGAATGTTCTTCCTTATACAGTAAAGATGAAGATGCGTGATGTTCATTCTCATTCATTGGATGGCTGATGAGCTCTTCAATTTCCTTCTCTGCATGAAGACGCGCCGCCTCCTCATGTTCTTTATTTTCCAGCAAATTAACCGTCATAAAGCAATCGCCGTTTAAAGCCGTCAGCATAAACTTAGGCAAATAAAACAGGGCATCTCCAAATGGCTGCCAAAGTTCTTCTTTAATACTGTATGGATCAAAAGAAAAACCCCCAAACAAAAGCGGTCCTGTTCCCGGGGTTTCAAATGGGTTATCTATCATCGCCGATCCAAGCTGCTTTTTCCACACTCTTTCTAGTTGCCCAAAACGCTCTTCGGCACTGTTATTAATGAATGAGCGGGTGATCCCAAGTCCAACGAGCACCAGCCCATCATCCGGACTTTTCCAGAAAAAACTTTTTCCTTTGTAATGAGGACGATTAGATTCATAAAAAAAAGCCGGGTTTATGTTTTTGACTTTTTTTGTGAAGCTAAATAGAGTTTTATTGGATTGATCTTTATCTTGACTCAATATATTTAATTGTTTGTCCCGAAAAGTTAAATTAATCAAAGTAACTCTCTCCTACATCGTGGACTTTTCATTTTTACCCTATTTACTTATTATATATGAATATAAGGACTAAATGTAGTAAATTCGCTTTCGGCAAAGATTTCCGTATTCTAGCTCAAAAAGCATTGACACTTTTGCCTACATTTTCTACACTTTAGTAGGTGAAATATGTTAAGGGAGAGAATTTTGAATGAATATTCAAGCTCAATCTGCCTTTCCTGAAGAAAAAGGCTGGCGGATTTGGTGGCGGTTGACCCGCCCGCATACATTAACCGCCGCTTTTGTTCCCGTTTTGCTTGGAACGGCGTTATCAGCAAATCAACAGCCTATTCACGGGCTTCTCTTTGCCTCCATGCTAGTTGCAAGTTTGCTTATTCAAGCTGCAACGAATATGTTTAATGAGTATTATGACTATGCCAGAGGCTTGGACAACCAGCATTCTGTCGGCATTGGCGGTGCCATCGTAAGACACGGTGTAAAACCTGCGACTGTTCTTGGGCTCGGCTTTGCTTTCCTCGGCGCAGCGGTACTATTAGGCGTTTATATCTCTGCTAGCAGTAGCTGGTGGATCGCACTCGTTGGCCTCGTCAGTATGGCGGCCGGTTATTTTTACACGGGCGGACCTTACCCGATTGCTTACACGCCTTTCGGAGAAATCACATCAGGCTTTTTCATGGGTTTTGTCATTACGCAAATATCCTACTTTATTCAAACAGGAAGTATAAGCCTTATAAGCGTCCTTGTGTCCATGCCTATATCTATCTTAATTGGCGCAATTATGCTTTCCAATAATATCAGAGATTTGGACGGAGACAAAAAAAGCGGAAGAAAAACGGTTGCCATCCTTGTAGGCCGGGAAAAGGCAATCAAATTGCTTGCAGCTATGTTCATCGTTTCTTATGTTTTTATACTCATACTTATTTTCTTCTTTTCTCTATCTCCATGGCTTTTGCTTACGTTCGCAAGCATTCCGAAAGCTATCAAGGCCGTTAAGGGTTTTATTGGAAAAACCGAGCCGATCCAAATGATGCCAGCAATGAAAGCAACCGCCCAGACGAATACCATTTTCGGATTCCTAATGGCGGCCAGTTTTTTTATCAGTTATGTGATCAGTTAAAAGAGTCTGTGACAGAAGCAAATATGAAATAGCAAAAACCGAACAATTCATTTATAATTGTTCGGTTTATTTGTGTGAAAAAATCCTTACCATCGCTACGTCAACATATTTCGCTTTCCGCAGGTCTTTTCAGCTTCCTCGGAAAGCAAAGGTCGCTTTCCTGCGGGATCTTCAGCTCGAGCTATACCCGCAGGAGTCTACCTATTTTGACTACGCTAAAAGCTTGCGCATGATACACTAGGACAATTTATCCCGTATATAAGGTGCCATATACACCACTTCAAGACCTGAGTTAATACAAAAGGTCCAAGTGGGAGAAAACGGCACCTAAATGCCCGATTGACTGACATTCAGTAGGAGATGAAAGAAAACGCTTTACGAATGAAGTTTCATTTTATTATTCGTTTTTCCATCAGCTTATTTAGTTGTGTCCATATGCCCGTGTTTACGATCGCTAAAAAAAGGAAAACAGATGATAACAAAAGGATTATGATGAAATCGTAAAAATAGTAAATACTACTGAAAAACAGATGATGAGGAAGTGACTTTATGCTGACACAAGAACAAACAGCCCATTTAAGAGAAAAGCTTTTAAATATTCAAAAAGAACTTCGGGAAGATATGAAAGAAACCGGAGGAAATATGGAAAATAATAATATGCGTGAAAGTACAGGTGGAGAACTTTCTTTATATGACAACCATCCCGCTGATATGGGAACAGAACTGTTTGAAAGGGAAAAAGACAGAGCGATTTCGGTGCACAATAAAGATGAGCTTGAAAAAACAGAAAAAGCTTTGGCTGCAATAAATAAAGGCGAATATGGCAGATGTGAACAGTGTGGCAAAGATATTTCTTTTGAAAGGCTTGATGCCATTCCTTATGCAACCACTTGTGTTGAACACTCGCCAGATCAATTGCTACCTGGGGACAGACCTGTGGAAGAAGACATTATTAATCCCGCGAAAAATGATACATTTTCCAACCGTGACCTGAGTGAAGCAGATGATTATGAGGACAGCTTCGAAGAAGTCGCATCGTTCGGTACCTCTGAGACGCCCTCAGACTTTACAGGGGACTTTGACAGCTATAATGAACTATACAGTGACGACGAACGGGAAGGCGCCCCTGAACAGTATGAAACCTTTGTGGGGACGGATATAGAGGGCGATGATATTCAAATTTATTCCTCTGAAAACAAACGGGAATATGTAGAAAAACTGGATGAAGAAGGAATTGAATCTCCAATCGGAGACATACCATACCGAAAAACTGATGGTTATGTGGATGATAAGGACAATCAAAGATAAAAAATGCCACTCTATGTTGAGTGGCATTTTTCATAGGATGACCCCTACGGGATTCGAACCCGTGTTACCGCCGTGAAAGGGCGGTGTCTTAACCGCTTGACCAAGGGGCCTTAGTGATTAATAATTTTTATAATGGCGGAGAAGGAGGGATTTGAACCCTCGCGCCGCTTACGCGACCTACGCCCTTAGCAGGGGCGCCTCTTCAGCCTCTTGAGTACTTCCCCAATCGTTATAAGCTTTTATGGAATGTACATAACTGAAACGGTTGATCGAATATGATAAAAGAACTCCGCAGGTAGGATTCGAACCTACGACCGATCGGTTAACAGCCGATAGCTCTACCACTGAGCTACTGCGGAATGGTGGGCCTAAGTGGACTCGAACCACCGACCTCACGCTTATCAGGCGTGCGCTCTAACCAGCTGAGCTATAGGCCCTTCATTTGGAGCGGGTGATGGGAATCGAACCCACGACAACAGCTTGGAAGGCTGTAGTTTTACCACTAAACTACACCCGCATAGGAATGTAAATGGGGCGACTAATGGGAATCGAACCCATGATGTCGGAGCCACAATCCGATGCGTTAACCACTTCGCCATAGCCGCCATGAAAATGGTGGCTCAGGACGGAATCGAACCGCCGACACAAGGATTTTCAGTCCTTTGCTCTACCGACTGAGCTACTGAGCCCTATATAATCCATGCTATGACGTTTTAATATTTCGCATCATCAGCATTTATGTAACAAGTGGATGGTATTAAAAATGGCGGTCCCGACGGGAATCGAACCCGCGATCTCCTGCGTGACAGGCAGGCATGTTAACCGCTACACTACGGGACCTGATGATTGCGGGGGCAGGATTTGAACCTGCGACCTTCGGGTTATGAGCCCGACGAGCTACCGAACTGCTCCACCCCGCGACGATAAAAAATATGATGTTGTCAATGCCGCTGATGTATCTTGACTATTCCACATCAGAAATGTAAATCAAGAAGTATGTCGACAAGTGCAACTACAATACTTTCACTCGATAAAATCTTGGTTGTGTGAATGAAATAATGCAGATGGCGGAGGAAGAGGGATTCGAACCCCCGCGCGGTTTGACCCGCCTGTCGGTTTTCAAGACCGATCCCTTCAGCCAGACTTGGGTATTCCTCCAAAAATATAAGAAAATGGTGGACCTTGTAGGACTCGAACCTACGACCGGACGGTTATGAGCCGTCTGCTCTAACCAGCTGAGCTAAAGGTCCTATCTTGGTAGCGGCGGAGGGGATCGAACCCCCGACCTCACGGGTATGAACCGTACGCTCTAGCCAGCTGAGCTACGCCGCCCAAAAATATTTATGACCTTATATGGTGGAGCCTAGCGGGATCGAACCGCTGACCTCCTGCGTGCAAAGCAGGCGCTCTCCCAGCTGAGCTAAGGCCCCAATTTCTTTATACTGGTCGGGAAGACAGGATTTGAACCTGCGGCCCCTTGGTCCCAAACCAAGTGCTCTACCAAGCTGAGCTACTTCCCGAGACAACCTGTTATACGCGCCCGAAAGGAGTCGAACCCATAACCTTCTGATCCGTAGTCAGACGCTCTATCCAATTGAGCTACGGGCGCAATATATGCCGAGGACCGGAATCGAACCGGTACGGTAGTCACCTACCGCAGGATTTTAAGTCCTGTGCGTCTGCCAGTTCCGCCACCCCGGCAAGTTAAAAGAGCGGAAGACGGGGTTCGAACCCGCGACCCCCACCTTGGCAAGGTGGTGTTCTACCACTGAACTACTTCCGCTTCATAATAATGCGGGTGAAGGGAGTCGAACCCCCACGCCTTGCGGCACTAGATCCTAAGTCTAGCGTGTCTGCCAATTCCACCACACCCGCAAAATGGTGAGCCATGCAGGATTCGAACCTGCGACCCTCTGATTAAAAGTCAGATGCTCTACCAACTGAGCTAATGGCTCGTACTTATTTCATTTTTGTCAATCGACAGAAAATGACAATAAAAACAAAGGATGGTGCCGGCCAGAGGACTTGAACCCCCAACCTACTGATTACAAGTCAGTTGCTCTACCAATTGAGCTAGGCCGGCATTTTTATGGTGGAGGATGACGGGTTCGAACCGCCGACCCCCTGCTTGTAAGGCAGGTGCTCTCCCAGCTGAGCTAATCCTCCGTAATGTTGTGATTCTTGCCCGGCAACGTCCTGCTCTCACAAGGGGAAACCCCTCATTACCATCGGCGCTGAAGAACTTAACTTCCGTGTTCGGGATGGGAACGGGTGTTGCCTCTTCGCTATCGCCACCAGACAAAAATTAACAACATATCTTATTATAATACGTTTTATGTATTTTTCAAGAGTTTTTTTCATTCTCTCAAAACCAGGATACATGAGAAGATTTCCGAGAACCGTTTTTGTTCAATCCAGCTTCGGACGCTATCGCTTTGCGTCACTTCGCTTCTTCTGGCAAAGTCGATTGACTTTTCCGCCAGAAGCTCCAGTGAGCTGCAGCGATGGATGAGCGTCCTGCGCTTTTTATATTTGATTAAGTCCTCGATCGATTAGTATCCGTCAGCTCCATGTGTCGCCACACTTCCACACCGGACCTATCTACCTGATCATCTTTCAGGGATCTTACGTTGCCTGGCAAGCCAGACAATGGGAAATCTCATCTTGAGGGGGGCTTCATGCTTAGATGCTTTCAGCACTTATCCCTTCCGCACATAGCTACCCAGCTATGCCTCTGGCGAGACAACTGGTACACCAGCGGTGCGTCCATCCCGGTCCTCTCGTACTAAGGACAGCTCCTCTCAAATTTCCTGCGCCCGCGACGGATAGGGACCGAACTGTCTCACGACGTTCTGAACCCAGCTCGCGTACCGCTTTAATGGGCGAACAGCCCAACCCTTGGGACCGACTACAGCCCCAGGATGCGATGAGCCGACATCGAGGTGCCAAACCTCCCCGTCGATGTGAACTCTTGGGGGAGATAAGCCTGTTATCCCCGGGGTAGCTTTTATCCGTTGAGCGATGGCCCTTCCATGCGGAACCACCGGATCACTAAGCCCGACTTTCGTCCCTGCTCGACTTGTAGGTCTCGCAGTCAAGCTCCCTTCTGCCTTTACACTCTGCGAATGATTTCCAACCATTCTGAGGGAACCTTTGGGCGCCTCCGTTACCTTTTAGGAGGCGACCGCCCCAGTCAAACTGCCTGCCTGACACTGTCTCCCAACCCGATCAGGGTCGCGGGTTAGACGGTCCATACAGCCAGGGTAGTATCCCACCGTTGCCTCCACGGAAGCTGGCGCTCCCGTTTCCATGGCTCCTACCTATCCTGTACAAGCTGCACAGACAGTCAATATCAAGCTACAGTAAAGCTCCACGGGGTCTTTCCGTCCTGTCGCGGGTAACCTGCATCTTCACAGGTACTATAATTTCACCGAGTCTCTCGTTGAGACAGTGCCCAGATCGTTGCGCCTTTCGTGCGGGTCGGAACTTACCCGACAAGGAATTTCGCTACCTTAGGACCGTTATAGTTACGGCCGCCGTTTACTGGGGCTTCAATTCGAAGCTTCGCCTAAGCTGACCTCTCCTCTTAACCTTCCAGCACCGGGCAGGCGTCAGCCCCTATACTTCGCCTTGCGGCTTCGCAGAGACCTGTGTTTTTGCTAAACAGTCGCCTGGGCCTATTCACTGCGGCTTCTCAGGGCTATTCACCCTAAAAAGCACCCCTTCTCCCGAAGTTACGGGGTCATTTTGCCGAGTTCCTTAACGAGAGTTCTCTCGCTCACCTTAGGATTCTCTCCTCGCCTACCTGTGTCGGTTTGCGGTACGGGCGCCTATTGCCTCGCTAGAAGCTTTTCTCGGCAGTGTGGAATCAGGAACTTCGGTACTTTTTTTCCCTCGCCATCACAGCTCAGCCTACACGGTAAGCGGATTTGCCTACTTACCGGCCTTACTGCTTGGACGCGCTTTTCCAGCTGCGCGCTTGCCTTATCCTCCTGCGTCCCTCCATCACTCAAACGGCAATGAGGCGGTACAGGAATCTCAACCTGTTATCCATCGCCTACGCCTTTCGGCCTCGGCTTAGGTCCCGACTTACCCTGAGCGGACGAGCCTTCCTCAGGAAACCTTAGGCTTTCGGTGGAAGGGATTCTCACCCTTCTTTCGCTACTCATACCGGCATTCTCACTTCCAAGCACTCCACCGCCTCTTTCAAGACGACTTCGCCGCGCTTGGAACGCTCTCCTACCATTGCTATTGCAATCCACAGCTTCGGTGATACGTTTAGCCCCGGTACATTTTCGGCGCAGAGTCACTCGACCAGTGAGCTATTACGCACTCTTTGAATGGTGGCTGCTTCTAAGCCAACATCCTGGTTGTCTAAGCAACTCCACATCCTTTTCCACTTAACGTATACTTGGGGACCTTAGCTGGTGGTCTGGGTTGTTTCCCTCTCGACTACGGATCTTATCACTCGCAGTCTGACTCCCAAGGATAAGTATTTGGCATTCGGAGTTTGTCTGAAGTCGGTAACCCGATGAGGGCCCCTCGTCCAAACAGTGCTCTACCTCCAATACTCTCACCTTGAGGCTAGCCCTAAAGCTATTTCGGAGAGAACCAGCTATCTCCAGGTTCGATTGGAATTTCACCCCTACCCACACCTCATCCCCGCATTTTTCAACATACGTGGGTTCGGGCCTCCAGTCAGTGTTACCTGACCTTCACCCTGGACATGGGTAGATCACCTGGTTTCGGGTCTGCGACCTCATACTCTTGCGCCCTATTCAGACTCGCTTTCGCTGCGGCTCCGTCTTTTCAACTTAACCTTGCATGAAATCGCAACTCGCCGGTTCATTCTACAAAAGGCACGCCATCACACACGCGGTGCTCTGACTACTTGTAGGCACACGGTTTCAGGTTCTATTTCACTCCCCTCCCGGGGTGCTTTTCACCTTTCCCTCACGGTACTGGTTCACTATCGGTCACTAGGGAGTATTTAGCCTTGGGAGATGGTCCTCCCGGATTCCGACGGGATTTCTCGTGTCCCGCCGTACTCAGGATCCACTCGGGAGGGATCGACGTTTCAACTACAGGGCTGTTACCTTCTTTGGCCGGCCTTTCCAGGCCGCTTCGTCTACGCCGTTCCTTTGTCACTCCACTTTGAGTGTCCTACAACCCCGAAAGGCAAGCCTTTCGGTTTGGGCTCTTCCCGTTTCGCTCGCCGCTACTGGGGGAATCGATTTTTCTTTCTCTTCCTCCGGGTACTTAGATGTTTCAGTTCCCCGGGTATGCCTTCCATTCCCTATGGATTCAGAAATGGATACTGCCTCATTACTGGCAGTGGGTTTCCCCATTCGGAAATCTCCGGATCAGCTTGCTTACAGCTCCCCGAAGCATATCGGTGTTCGTCCCGTCCTTCATCGGCTCCTAGTGCCAAGGCATTCACCGTGCGCCCTTATTAACTTAATCTTTTTTTCGGTCAACGATTAGCGTCGAATCTCTGTGTCAGCTCCCTCATTCACATCATCACGCACTCGTAGTGCGCTCTGGCGCTCATTCGGTCGCTTCCTTGATCTTCTCGCTTCTCGTTGCCCTTGGTTGAGTGATACTGACACTCAAACCTAAAGGTTTTACACTTCTTATGGTTGCTCCATAATGGATCATCCATAAGGTGAACGATTCTCGGTTTGTTTCTTCTCATGTTATCCGGTTTTCAAAGAACGAAGCTGCTGACTTCCATCACGTCATGTGATTCATCAGCGCCTATGCTTCATGCAGCTTTGCGACGAGGTGAAGTTCCTCGAACACATTGTGCCGCAAGAGCACATGTTTTGAGAGTTGTTTCTCATAAAGCGAGAAAGGTTTGACCTCTCAAAACTAAACGAAACGAAAGCGTCAATTTGTATCTATTGGAAATGTTCAGTTGCGGCTCCTGCCGAGCAGTCGCCTCCACATTTCAATTATCCTTAGAAAGGAGGTGATCCAGCCGCACCTTCCGATACGGCTACCTTGTTACGACTTCACCCCAATCATCTGTCCCACCTTCGGCGGCTGGCTCCAAATGGTTACCCCACCGACTTCGGGTGTTACAAACTCTCGTGGTGTGACGGGCGGTGTGTACAAGGCCCGGGAACGTATTCACCGCGGCATGCTGATCCGCGATTACTAGCGATTCCGGCTTCATGCAGGCGAGTTGCAGCCTGCAATCCGAACTGAGAATGGTTTTATGGGATTCGCTCCACCTCGCGGTCTCGCGGCCCTTTGTACCATCCATTGTAGCACGTGTGTAGCCCAGGTCATAAGGGGCATGATGATTTGACGTCATCCCCACCTTCCTCCGGTTTGTCACCGGCAGTCACCTTAGAGTGCCCAACTTAATGCTGGCAACTAAGATCAAGGGTTGCGCTCGTTGCGGGACTTAACCCAACATCTCACGACACGAGCTGACGACAACCATGCACCACCTGTCACCGATGTCCCCGAAGGGAAAACTTTATCTCTAAAGCGGGCATCGGGATGTCAAGACCTGGTAAGGTTCTTCGCGTTGCTTCGAATTAAACCACATGCTCCACCGCTTGTGCGGGCCCCCGTCAATTCCTTTGAGTTTCAGCCTTGCGGCCGTACTCCCCAGGCGGAGTGCTTAATGCGTTTGCTGCAGCACTAAGGGGCGGAAACCCCCTAACACTTAGCACTCATCGTTTACGGCGTGGACTACCAGGGTATCTAATCCTGTTCGCTACCCACGCTTTCGCGCCTCAGCGTCAGTTACAGACCAGAGAGCCGCCTTCGCCACTGGTGTTCCTCCACATCTCTACGCATTTCACCGCTACACGTGGAATTCCGCTCTCCTCTTCTGCACTCAAGCCTCCCAGTTTCCAATGACCCTCCACGGTTGAGCCGTGGGCTTTCACATCAGACTTAAGAAGCCGCCTGCGCGCGCTTTACGCCCAATAATTCCGGACAACGCTTGCCACCTACGTATTACCGCGGCTGCTGGCACGTAGTTAGCCGTGGCTTTCTGGTCAGGTACCGTCAACGCACCGGCAGTTACTCCGATGCGGGTTCTTCCCTGATAACAGAGTTTTACGATCCGAAGACCTTCATCACTCACGCGGCGTTGCTCCGTCAGACTTGCGTCCATTGCGGAAGATTCCCTACTGCTGCCTCCCGTAGGAGTCTGGGCCGTGTCTCAGTCCCAGTGTGGCCGATCACCCTCTCAGGTCGGCTACGCATCGTTGCCTTGGTAGGCCGTTACCCCACCAACTAGCTAATGCGCCGCGGGCCCATCTGTAAGTGACAGCAGAGCCGTCTTTTATCCTTTCTCCATGCGGAAAAAGAAATTATCCGGTATTAGCCCCGGTTTCCCGGAGTTATCCCAGTCTTACAGGCAGGTTGCCCACGTGTTACTCACCCGTCCGCCGCTGACTAAAAAGGAGCAAGCTCCTCTTTTGTCCGCTCGACTTGCATGTATTAGGCACGCCGCCAGCGTTCGTCCTGAGCCAGGATCAAACTCTCATGTAAAGTTTGGTTAGCTCATAATTAAAGCTGACTAATCAATTATTGATTGACGTTTCGTTTCGTTCAGTTTTCAAAGATCAAACTTGGTATCGCTCTTTTGGGCGACTTTTATATAGTAACACGGTCTCGATTTTAAGTCAATAGCTTTTTTAAAAAACTTTTTTGTGTTCGACTCGTTCAATCGGACGAATTATAATATAACATAGATATTTTTATGATGCAATAGTTTTTTTGAAATTTTATTCACTCAGACATCTTTCTATCAATCTGTACATAATATAATAACAAATATCTATTCTATTGGGAAGGTGAAAACTATTTTAACAAAGGCTGCCCTTGTCATTTCTTTTTTAATGGCTATCTATCTATTTAGTTATTGCTACGTTGAAGCATTGCGCATAAGTGATACAGATGTAGATAAAAAAGTTGAAGGAGGAACTTTTCTCGTCATGTCGATCATGGCTTTTGTTTTTTCCGGATTAACTTATTTATTCATATAGTCTTTAAATCCGGCCTCCTTCCCTCCTGACATTCATAATAAATAAAAGTACGCTTATGATAATGATCGAACCACCTGCAAGCTGGAACCAGGCAACTTTTTCACTTAATATAAGATAAGCAAGGATCGTTGCTCCGACAGGTTCAAATAGCACGGCCATAGAAATAACTGCCGTACTGACCCATTTTAAGGCCCAGTTGAATAAAGAATGTCCAAGCAAGTTTGGCAAGATAGCCAGAAGCAGGAAATATATCCAATCTTCAATCGGATATGGATAAAGCGGTTCGTTTCTAATAATGACATAAAAAAATAAAACGATGGTGCTTATGGAGTACACTAAAAAGGTATAAGTAATTAATGAGATCCTTTGTCTAAGTGATTGTCCGACAAGCAAATAGGCCGTAATTAGGGCACATGCACTCAGCGCAAGCATATCGCCCAACAGCGCAGCGCCGCTCAAACGGAAGTCCCCCCAACTAATCACAAAGCCGCCTATCATTGCCACTGCCGCACTTGTTATACTTTTGATCGAATATTTTTCTTTAAAAAATAAAAAAGTCCCTATAAAAGCGAACAAAGGCTGTAATGTCACCAAGACTGTGGAACTTGCAACAGATGTGTAGTTTAACGACTCAAACCAAAGGATAAAGTGAAAAGCAAGAAATATACCGGCTAAAAGAGAATATATCCAATCATTCCGTTTCATCATCCGCAACTCTGATTTACTGCGCCGTAAAAACATGGGAAGCAAGATGCAAACACTGAAAAACATACGGTAAAATGCAATAGTTCCCGCCTCAGCGGATGACAATTTTACGAGGATCGCGGAACTTGAAATCGTCAGGACACCAATCATAACAACAATATACGGATTCAGTTTTCTTCGTGTTTCCATTTTATCTTATCCTTAAAGAAGTATAATATAATAAATTAAATTTTACTTTTTTTATTTCTTTTTTCCAATAAACAGGCGGCAAGGAGGGAAGCCTATGGAATATTTTTTTGAATGGGAACTATTGGCAAGATTGGGGATTTCTGCAGCTCTCGGCTTAATCATCGGCTTAGAAAGGGAGCTGAAAAGAAAACCGCTCGGTTTAAAAACAAGTCTTGTCATATCCATTATTAGTTGTCTGCTCACAATTGTTTCAATTGAAGCTGCCTATATTTTTCCCGGGAGTGATGATGTTCGTATACAAATGGATCCGCTCCGCTTGGCTGCACAAATAGTATCGGGTATTGGTTTTCTGGGAGCAGGCGTTATTTTAAGAAGAGGCAATGACCATATTTCCGGGTTAACAACCGCAGCCTTGATCTGGGGGGCAGCGGGAATTGGTATTGCAGTTGGAGCCGGATTTTACATGGAAGCTATCGCCGGAGTCATTCTCCTCATTATTAGTGTTGAATTAATCCCTTCCCTGCTAACGAGGATTGGCCCGAAAAAATTGCATAAAAGAGACCTGATAATCAAAATTACAGTAAGTAAAAGGGAAAGTGTTGAGACTGTAATGAAAAAATTGCAGGAAGACAAAATTTTGATTACGCATACGCGAATTAAAGATTTAAGAGAAAACGCCGCTCATCTTATGGAATTAAAAACGCGAGTAAACACGAACAGACCTGTCACGAATATTTATTATACAATTTCCCTTTTAGACGATGTTCAAGAAATCGAGATCATCAGTTAACGGGTATCCTATATGATATCCCGTTACTTATGGAAATCTCTCTTAATATACAACGACATATTACAACACCTCGAAAAATGGAATTCCTTGCACCCGACAGGACACCGGAAAAGACTATATTACGAAACAGCTTGCGTTCGATATTATTTGAACTCAGGCTGTTTCATTTCTCCAGAAATCGTTGAAATGGAAGATACGAAAATTGGTTAGATAAAACCACCTTATCTGAAATACTTAATCAATATATCAGCTAACCAGATCTCGCCACCCTCTCTTTTATAACATAAAAAAAGCACTAAGTTTCAATAATTGTGCTTTAGGTAAAAGATTTCCACCTGAAAAAACCGCGGGTTCGTAGCTTTGTTCAACAATTTGAGACAATAAATTAAAAATAAAGCTTGCACTTTTTTAAAAAGCTCTTATAATGGAAAATGTATTCTAATTTTAGGGGCATTAGCTCAGCTGGGAGAGCGCTACACTGGCAGTGTAGAGGTCAGCGGTTCGAGCCCGCTATGCTCCATATGCTTTAAACGTTGAAAATGCGCCATTTCTAAGCACTTAGAAGTGGCGCATTTTTTGGCTCTATACTAAATGTTGGGGTTTCCACATAATTTGCACATAAAAATATACACGCAAACATCCAATTCTTTTATACTTGAATTGCCTAGAAACAAGAAAAGATTGGAGTTGCGTGCAAGTGAATTTTACCATAAAAATCCCCGGCCTTGAAGATGTATGGATCACAAAAGTGGAGAAAATGGAAGATCGTATTGCGCTTCATGTAGAAATGGCTGTCAAGGTACATAAGTGTCCCAGCTGTGGGGAAAGGACTAAGAAAATTCATGATTACCGGATCCAAAAGATCAAACATTTAAAGTGGTTTGAACGGTTGACGTACCTCTTCTACAAAAAGCGCCGCTATGCCTGTTCGTGCGGGAAGAGATTTGCGGAGGACAATCCTTTTGTTCATCGATATCAACGGCTTTCTATCGAGTGGAATCAGGCAGTATCCGTTCGGATCGTGCAAGCGAAGACATTTAAGGAAACTGCCCAGCAGTTTGGTGTCTCCGTATCAACTGTCATGCGCAGGTTTGATCGTTTGGCCGTAAAGGAAATGACAGAGGTTCAAGAACTGCCCAGGGTGATCGCCATCGATGAGTACAAGGGAGATACAAAGGAAGGAAAATATCAATTGATTATTGCTGACGGGGAGACAAAGGAACCGATTGATATCTTGCCAAACCGAAAAAAGAAGACCATCAAGGATTATCTCCAAAAACATGGAACCAATGTGGAAGTGGTCATTATGGATATGAGCCCTTCTTTTAAAGCAGCTGTCCGAAAGGCGTTGGGGAAGCCAGTTATTGTAGCAGATCGTTTTCATTTTTGCCGTTATATTTATTGGGCTCTTGACGGGGTCAGAAGAAGAATCCAGTCTGATTGGAATGATTATGATCGGAAGAAATGTAAAAGGATGCGCTATGTGTTTTACAAAGACAGTGCAAAGCTGACCGAAGAGGATCGCTGGTATTTGGACAGGTACCTTGGGATGGACGAAGAGCTTCGCAGGGCTTACGAGTTGAAAGAGTCCTACTGCTGTTGGTTTAAGCAAGCCAAGGAAAATGGACAGGCTAAGATCCAAGAAACCAAGCAAGGATTAATGGATTTTTATAGGAAGGTAGAACAAGAGGGCATCCCTGAATTTGTGAAGGCTATCCGTACATTCAAGAACTGGCAGACAGAGGTACTAAACAGCTTTTTATTTGATTACTCAAATGGTTTTTTGGAGGGAATTAATAACCTGACGAAAGTCATGAAGAGGAACGCCTTTGGATTTAGGAACTTCCTAAGGGCAAGGGCAAGAATACTTCTTTTACATAAGTATAAAAAAATTGGAAGTCATGTTGGGTAGGTGAGATTCCATCTCACTTCACCCCAACATTTGACATAGAACCCATTTTTTATTGTTTGTTGATGCGCGTGACTAATTTCAAAGTGAAATAAAATAAGCTCTTCTCATTTGTCGAGAAGGGCTTATTTTATGTAAATATATGCGTTCAACATTTTTATGACTACCCGAATATGTATAAGCAACCTCTTCGAACAATCTTATCTGGCCAATTTCAACACCAGTGCTGCAGCTCCACAACGATCGTTTGCAAGTCTAATGATTCGTTTTTTATACGATACCTTTATTACAGGCTTAAACGCCTACTAGGAACATCCAAAGCCAGCTTCCTTTTAGGGTTCTTATATTTTAAATATTTCTATTCTCCAATTAAGGTTCTACAGCACTTCCTTTTGACGGAATCTCTTTACTGCAATAAGTTGAATATCATTTTGCTTATATTCATTAATAAGCGGACAACTATTTTAGTCATCGTATTAAAAAAGATCATATATGTAGGATTTCATTAATAAGTTCTTTTGGTGAAAATTATTTTTTTTTCTTGAGAAACTCACCTCGCTGGCTAGTTTATTTGACAAACGCAGTTTCAATTCCCTCGATCGGCAGAATTCATCAATAGTTTGCTGCTTCAGGCAGTTTTCATCGCAGTAGCAATGGATGCGTCATCATTTGATCCCTTCCTTATTTATGCTTACGATCATTTGTAATCCAATAGAACTTGTATAATGGATTGGCTGATAGAGCTTTACATCTGATGAAAAAATCTATCATCGGGAAAGAGGGAAAAAAGCATAGTTCGCCTTCATTTTACGTAAGGCATTACTTCTCATTTACATCTTGTCAACAATCCTACGATCAGCATTTTCCAAGAAGACCGATGATATAAACCTAAAGAGAAATCCCTTTAAGCCTACACTTAGGGATTTCTCATTTTATTGATCAGTTACCTACCAATCGCAATCTTCATGCTCATGTCTAATTCTCCTGCATCTGCAAATAAACCTTTCACGTTCTTCTCTCTCTCGTTCTTCTCTCTCACGCTCTTCCCTCTCACGCTCACGTCTTACTTCACGGCATCTACAGATTAATTTCACGCGTCTTCTCCGTTCTTCTCTTTCGCCGCCAACAAAATCATCTTCAAACCACATACAGCTTACACCTCCTTTATATCTATTTAAGCCGGCCGACTCATTAATAATATATTGGAGGTTATCGAAATTGATTGGACAGACAGTCTGATACAATAAAACATTTCTCCATCCAATAAACTATTAAAAGCTGTTCCATAAAAGCACCTTCCGTTTTAAAAAAGTCCTACTGATTGCCTTCTATAAGCTGTCATGGTTTTTATTGAATGAATCGCAGGAAACTTGAAATACTATTTTTTGAAAGGAGATGGAACAGTTGGATCAACAGACGTTTACAGAAGCAGCTATTCGGGAGTATAAAGAAGGGCTGGGCATCTTTACAAAAAAGATGCCAAAGATAGCGGAATCGTATAATTCATTTACAGAGGCGTGTTTTTCAGAAGGAAAAATTTCGCAAAAAGAGAAGCAGATGATTGCTCTTGGAATCAGCATCTATGCGCAGGATGAGTATTGCATCATTTACCACACAAAAGGCTGCCTTGATCAAGGGTGCAGTGAAGATGAAATTTTGGAGGTTGGCGGGGTTTCCGCAGCATTTGGCGGGGGCGCGGCAATGAGTCAGGCAGTAACACTTGTTCAGCAATCCATTGAAGAATTAAAAAACAAACCACAATCACATTAAACCTAAATTCATGAAGCGGAAGTTTCCTTTTGTGCCCGAACATTCAGTTGAACGAAATTCTGATTATGTCTTGATACCCCAAACAGCAGAGCCAAGTTCTTGACTCACCATCATGTATTCCAATACAAAAAAGCAGGTTGTCCCCCTGTTTGGACAACCTGCCTTTTCTTATTTAAAGCTTTGCGGATAAATCGTTAAGTCTACATTCCAAAAAATTGGAAGAACAAAGAATACGGTGAGGACGATTAAAATGAGGACAAACAAGTTGACCCAAAAACCGGCTCTTATCATTTCAATAATTTTTATTTTTCCTGTAGCAAAAATGATGGCGTTTGGCGGTGTCCCAACAGGAAGCATGAACGCGCAGTTGGCCGCCATTGCCGCTGGAACCATCAATGCGTAAGGATGAACGTTGATCGCCAATGCCAATGATGCCAAAACAGGGAGAATCATTGTTGCTGTCGCTGTATTCGATGTAAACTCTGTCAAAGCCAGAACAAGTGCGGATGACAGTAAAATAATCAAGATAAAGTGAACACCTTGCATCACGGTAAGCTGGGTGCCCATCCACTCTGCTAGTCCAGTTTCAATAAATCCGCCGGCAATGGCCAAACCTCCTCCGAAAAGGAGCAAAATGCCCCACGGAATGTCTTTGGCACTATCCCAAGCAAGCAGTCTTCCTTTTTGATTGACAGTAGGGATTAAAAATAGCAGAACAGCCGCAATAATAGCAATCATCGTATCAGACAACGTTTTGATTCCTAATACGTTTTCCCAAAGAAACGTTCTCGTAATCCACATAAATGCCGCAAACAAGAAAACAGCCAACACAAATTTTTCCTCAAACGTAATCTTTCCAAGCTTCAATTTTTCCTCATGAATTAATTGTTTTCCACCAGGAAGTTCCTTTAATTTTACGGGAAAAGCAATTTTAGTAATATAAAGCCAAATAGAAACCAATAAGATTGCGGTTACAGGAGTTGCAAACGCCATCCAGCCGGCAAATGAAATTTGCACGTCAAACAGTTTATTAACGGTTGCTGCCAAAATAATATTGGGAGGTGTCCCGATAAGCGTCCCAAGTCCGCCGATCGTTCCAGCATAGCCAATGGCTAATATAATGGATTTCTCAAAATTTCTATAGTCATCGGCAGAAGCGTCCTTGCTTGTTTTCACTGCCTGGGAAACTTGATAAATAATAGCAGTTCCAATGGGGATCATCATCATGACAGCTGCCGTATTGGATACCCACATTGATAAAAACCCGGTAGCCATCATAAATCCAAGTGTAATCTTGGACATATTTGTTCCAATTAAAGAAATAATCGACAATGCTATTCTTTTATGCAAATTCCACTTTTCCATGGCAGTAGCAATGAAAAATCCACCTAAAAACAGGAAGACAATCGGATCTCCATAGGCAGCGGTTACATCTCCACCCTCCGCTGCTCCTGTTAAAGGAAGCAAAATAATGGGCAAAAGCGATGCGGCAGGAATGGGAATCGCTTCTGTGACCCACCAGGTAGCTACCCATAAAGTAACAGCTAAAACAGCCCTTCCGTCCGCACTTAGTCCTTCCGGAGAAAAGAAAAGCATGGTCAATGCAAATAAAAGCGGGCCAAGAATCAGCCCTGTTTTTTGGACAGTACTGTAAGGTCCGGGGCCTGTCCCTTTTTCTTTTTCACTAGTCTTCTCATCTTTTGATGTAAGTGTCTGTTTTAACACTTTGTTCGGTATGGCCATCATTAACCATTTTTTCGTTTGACGATGTGTTTTCCATAGAAAATCCCATGTAGAGTGTATATATGTTCTTTCCATTGTTATGAGTCTCTCCTTTTTCTACCGATGTAAAAAAGCGCTTACAAGATACTTTTAATGTTATATCTACTTTGTTGAAGATAAAAGGCTGTTAAATTAAATAAATAGTTATGTAAGTAATAAAAGCGAGACTGCCATTTATTTTATAAATCGGCAGCCTCAATATAAACATAGATCGCTTCGGTATTTTGTTTGGATAGACGGTACTTTCTTGCTGGCCGGCCCTTCGTTTCATAGTCCGCTTCTACATCCAAAAATTTAATTTCGGTTAAAAAGTTTAAATATTTTCCCATCGATACCCGGGAGATTCCGATCTCATTCGCCAGTCTCTCTATTGAAAAGGTGGCGTCTTTATTCCTTAAAATCGTTTTGACAATTTTTCGCAACGTCGTTTTTGTTAACCCTTTTGGAATATCCTCCAGACGTGGTGTCTGGCCATTGCCTTTTAACAGTTTATCCAGCTCTTCCTGGCTGAATTTTTCGTGCCCATGCAGCAGTTCAAACTTTTTCTTGTACTTTTTCAATGAATCCCGAAAACGGCCAAATTCAAACGGCTTAATCAAGTAATCAACAACGCCAAAATGTAAAGCTGATTGGATCGTTTCAATGTTGCTTGCCGCGGAAATGATGATGACATCTATGTCTTTTTGTTCATTCCTCATTCTCTTTAAAAGCTCCAGCCCCCGTTTCCCCGGCATATATACATCGAGTAGGACAAGATGAATCTCGGTGCTATTTAACATATCGATGGCACTATCAACGCCTTCGGCGATTCCTGCACAAACAAAGCCAGGAACCGCCTCTAAGTAACGCTTATTAATTTTCGCCACCATCGGGTCGTCATCAACTATTAAAACCCGGATCATTCTGATCGCTCCTCTCTATAAGGAAAAACCACTTTAAACACAGTGCCCTCATTACTTGTATGAAAAGAAATCTTGCCGCTTAGCGATTGTACGCTTTTTTTAACATTGAGCAATCCATATCCATGATTCGCGCCTTTAGTAGAAACAGTTTGATCGAATAATAAATTCCTTATCTCTAAAGGAATCCCCTCTCCGTTATCCTTTACGGTAATCGTACAGGCGAAACCGTTATACTCGATCGTAATATCTACCCTTTTTTCGTGCTTTTCTTTTACAGCATCAAATGCGTTTTCAATCAAGTTGCCAAGAATAGTGATGATATGATGGGTCATTTCATGATTGTTGGAAGCCGGGAGGGGACGATTTACTTCCAAATTGAGTTTCACTTTATTTTCTCTGGCGTAACTTCTTTTGCTTAGTAAAAATCCGGCAATGACCGGGTCCTTCACAATATGGCCAATCGAGCTGCTTTCCGTTTGGTAGAGTTTCGTTTGTTTTCTTAAATAAGACTCCAGTTCTTTGTATTCTTTCATATGAACCATACCTGTTATCACATGCAAAGTATTCATAAATTCATGTGTTTGGGCACGCAACGCATCTGCATATGTTTTAATGCCCGTCAGCTGTTCGGCCAGTAACTTCATTTCGGTTTTATCCCTAAATGTTGAAATGGCCCCCGCCAGCTTTCCATTTAGTATAATCGGTACCCGATTCACCAAAATGGGCAGGCCGTTAATATCACTTTCTTGATCATATTCCGCTTTCGGGGATTGCAAAATTCTAACAAGCCGGCTTTTAGGTAAATATTCATCCGCTTTTTTCCCGATCGGATCGGGTTCAAGCCCGGCTTTTTGAAAAATTTTTATCGCTTCCGCGTTAGCTACTACAATCTCTGCTTTATTATTAACCGCTATGATTCCCTCTCGCACCGATTCAAGCATGGCATTTCTTTCTTGGAGCAAACTGGCTATGGCAGCCGGTTCAAGCCCAAATAAAATGCGATTAATATTTGCGGCCAAAATAATGGCGCCAATCATTCCAATGACAATGCCAGCGCCCATTCCTGTAAAGATAATTTTTTTTCTTTTATTCGCGGCTTCATTCACACTTTGAAGCGAAATGCCGACTGAAACCGCACCAATTTGTTTTCCACTTTCATTAAATACAGGATGAAAAGCACGAAGAGAAGGCCCGAGCGTACCTTCCGCAGTAGAAGTATATTTCTTTCCTTTTAAAACCTCCTTCTCATCCCCGCCAATAAATCTCTTTCCGATTCTGGATGGGTCGGGGTGGGAAAGCCGGATCCCGTTCATATCCATGACGACAATAAAAAGCATATTTGTTTCCTGCTGAATATTCCTCGTAAACGACTGAACGTCCCTTCCCCTTTGATTTTTTTCCAAAGCTTCTATAACGAGCGGTGTAATGCTGACTGTCTGGGCAATACTCATTGCTTTTTCACCTTGATGATGCTCAATACTCTCCGTACTTGCGTTTATTAACAGCACACCTGTAATTACAAGGGCAATGATCACGACTGAACAAACCAACATGATAATGACGGTGCGCAGTGGAAGATATTTACTGCCAAAATTCATACTAGCAACCTACCTTAAACAGATTGTGAAGCAGATGGTTATCTTTCGTAACTATCCGGCCAACGGGGATATCCACAGAATGTGGGTCATTCAGGCGTTGCTTAGCCTGCGAATCTCAAATCCCCGCTGATAAGAAGCAAAAAAGCTAAGCCGCGTCCTGTCGGCAAGCCGAGCGATGGCGACCTCGAAGCGCGCGCTTTTTTCTTCGTATGATGACGATGCTGATGAGCTTTCCTTGAGTTGTCGATTCACTTGCAGCTGATGAGCTTTCCTTGAGCTGTCGACTCACTTGCCAATGATTTCCTGTCCACCGCAACGCCTTTGTGTATTGTATTGAGAACCTAGAAAAACACGCAATGCTTTGACACCGACGTTTTTTTCTCCTGCTGCCTGAGCTAATCAGGCAGTTGATCCACGCTTTTCTTTTTCATCCCGCATTCTGATTGGGGGATCTTACTGCCAGTTCATGCCCGATAAAATAAGCAACTCTTTTTTTCCGCCATTTATTATAGCATAGTGTTATCCATAAATACTCCTCCCTTTTTGAGCACGATCTTATTTGAAATATAACCAGAGAGTCAACATCACGCACCAAAAATAAAAAGTAACAATATAGATAACAAGCCGCATATCTTAAATCACTGCTTTCTCTGACACATCCCCCGACTCGAAAAGATACGAATAACATTGATCCTAGTGATGACGCCTTTTTTTCCAAGAATGCTTGGCAGTTTTACGCCCTGTTGCATATAAAATTAATAATTTCGTTTAGGAAAGGAAAATCAATAGTGGACATTCAGCAGGATTCACATTACTCGAAAATGAAAAAAAACGTCCCTTTTGGAAAACAGGGGGAACAGGTAATAGGAGCAACAGGGAAGGATGAAACCAACATTCATGCCAAAAATTCGAATAAAGATGACCAAATAGACTTGACATTACAAAACACAAAAGTAGGTGTCGTTGGCCTTGGTTATGTCGGCCTTCCCGTGGCAGTGGGATTTTCTAAAAAATACAAGGTCGTGGGATTTGATATTGATCAACAGAAAATTAACTTGTTAAGCAATCATGTAGATCCAGCAGGCCAAGTTCCAAGCGAGGATTTAAAAAAAGCGGGTATTGAATTTGTATATAATGAAGAAAAGCTCAAAGAGTGTAACTTCATTATTGTGGCGGTTCCAACACCGATTACTTCAACGAAGGAACCTGATTTATCTTATCTTGAAGAAGCATCCGCCATCATCGGAAGAAATCTTTCCCCACAAACAATCGTAGTTTATGAATCTACCGTATACCCTGGCACGACTGAAGATGTTTGCATTCCAATATTAGAAAAATACTCCGAATTAAAATCCGGAGTTGATTTCTTTGTCGGTTACTCACCTGAACGAATTAACCCTGGGGATAAAGAACATACTTTTCATACAATACCAAAGGTTGTTTCTGGGCAAAACAATCATACTTTGGAAAAAATATTCAAAATGTATCATAGCGTGATTGATGCCGGCATTTATAAAGCTTCCTCCATCAAAGTTGCGGAAGCTTCCAAAATTGTCGAAAACACCCAACGTGACATCAATATCGCTTTTATGAATGAACTTTCTCTCATATTTGATCGACTAAACATTGATACGTATGATGTACTTGCCGCATCGAAAACAAAATGGAATTTTATTCCCTTGTCGCCTGGCTTAGTTGGAGGCCATTGCATCGGAGTCGATACCTACTACTTAATGCACAAGTCGAAATTGGAAGGGTATTATCCAAGTTTTCTCTCTGAAGCCAGGAAAATAAATGATTTTATGCCAGAATATATTGTAACGTCTTTATTGCAATTAATGATATCCCATAAACTAAATGTTCAAGACGTGTTGATTACAATCCTCGGCATCACTTTTAAAGAAAACATTTCTGATGTCAGAAATTCAAAGTCTTTGGAATTAGTAAAGAAATTGATGGATCTTGGTTTACCTCTTCAAGTATGTGATCCAAACATTACGAACGACCAGAAAAAACATATGAATATCGACTTGAAACCATTCGATCAACTTAAAAAGTCCGATGTTGTTCTTTTAACTGTACCTCATAAAGAGTTTAAAATGGCTGATTTGAATGCCTTATTTAAAAACAACAAAGGAATCTTAATGGATTTAAAAGGAGCTGTTCCTACAGAATCACTCCAGAAAAGCATATTTGTTTGGAGAATGTGACCACTAAAAAGCTGGGACATCAGTAAATACTATTTTCATCGCTACGTCAACATATTTCGCTTTCCGCGGGCCCTGCTTCAGCTTCCTCGGAAAGCAAAGGTCGCTTTCCTGCGGGATCTTCAGCTCGAGCTATTCCCGCAGGAGTCTACATATGTTGACTACGCTAAAAGCTTGCGTATGATACACTGGGACCATTTATCCGACATGTAAGGTGCCGTAAGCCTCCCACTTCAAAATCTTGAGTGAACACAAAAGATCCAAGTGGGAGAAAACGGCTCCTAAATGCCCGATTGGTTCAACTAACATTTCTTGGGAAAGACATACCAAGAAATGAAGTTTCACTTTATCCCGCATGTAAGGTGCCGTAAGACTCCCACATCAAAATCTTGAGTGAATACAAAAGGTCCAAGTGGGAGAAAACGGCACCTAAATGCCCGATTGGTTCAACTAACATTTCTTGGGAAAGACATACCAAGAAATGAAGTTTCACTTTATCCCGCATGTAAGGTGCCGTAAGACTCCCACTTCAAAATCTTGAGTGAATACAAAAGGTCTAAGTGGGAGTAAACGGCACCTAAATGCCCGATTGGTTCAACTAACATTCGTAGGAGGATCGAAGAAAACTCCTGCTGAATGAAGTTTCACTGTATTGTTCGTTTTTTCATCGGCTGATTTTGTTGTGTCCCAGTTTTTTTATTTTTAATTATTCACGCCGTCCAAACAAATTCAGCTTTTTACCATATATATATTGACACAAAAAGAATCAAAGGTGATGAGGCGCATGGAAAAAAAACGAAAAATCTTAGTACTTGTGAAACCTTTTTGGTTATACCCGAAACATAAAGTAAAAAAAGATATTTTTGATGCCCTTGAAAAGTACGCTGATGTCTATTATTGGCATCATAATGGCCATATAAAAGACATACTAAAAACATTAAATATGGAACCCGACTTTATCTTCCATTATGATATAGCTTGGTATGATCTCATGGCGCCCAAAATTGAAGGTTTAGCCGATATAGATATTCCCAAAGGTTGCTTTGTTATTGATCTTCACTGGAATCCTGATGAACGAATTCAATATTTTCAAAAAAATGACATAGACCTTATTTTTTCAGCGACTAAGTATCCATTTCTTAGGTCGTTTCCACAATTTAAACATAAGTTCCGCTGGCTCCCTTGGGCGATTAACCCTGCAGTAATGAAAGATTATGGATTGGAAAAAGAAATTGATTTATTGCTTATGGGATTGGTGTATCTTGATAAAAATGCACATGGACGTCATCAACTGCCCAATACGATACCTTTAAAAGGAAGGTATGAATTCAGGGACGCTGTTTTTTCCAATCTGAAGGATAAACCGGGATTTGTCTATCATCCCCATCCAGGTCATCTAGCGAAACAATCCGACCAATTAATTGTAAATAAAAAATATGCCAAAGAGCTGAATCGCGCCAAAATATTTTTCACTTGCGGCGGCCGCTACAAAACAGGCCGGGTAGCCGTTCTCAAGTTCTTTGAGGCGCCCGCTTGTAAAACACTACTTTTGGCGGAGCCGAATGATGACATCGTAGACTTAGGTTTCATTGATAAAGAAAACTATGTTGCTTGCACGGTTGACAATTTTATGGAAAAGGCAGAGTATTATTTGGCCAATGATGAAGAACGCATGCGGATTACAGAAAACGGTTATCAATTTATTCATAAACACCATACAAATGACGAACGGGCAAAATATTTGCTGAAAGAAATAAATGCCATCTTATAAGGATCTGCTATATAAACTCCATTATTTTCAAATCTGTAGATACCCATATGAACTACAGATTTTTTTGAATTCATTATCTTTTCCTTTCAGCTTTAATCCTTATTCTAATAGGCGGTATCGAGCCAAAACGACAATTTATTAGTTAAATGTGTGTTAACAATAGAGATTTTGCCTGAACAAGCTTCTCTCCAATACATAGTATATTGTGAGTTCATTTTGGATCAATTCAATTGAACTACTTTTTTAAAAAAAGGAGGGTATTGCTTGTCAGTCATTAATTTAATAAGAAATGAAGGATTCGAAACTGGAACCTTCGAATTCTGGAATGCTGTCAATGCTACCATTACTTCAACAAATGCTCATAGCGGCGAATTTGCAGCTTCCTTCGATATAGGTTCCCAAACATCCTCCCTTTCGCAAACCGTTCCAATCACACCTAATGAAACCTATTTATTTAAAGTATCATTGGCAACCCAAGGATTTAATAACCAAATCATTTTACGAATTGTATATCTAAATGACAATGATGAAGAA
The DNA here is from genome assembly GCF_037963795.1 of Siminovitchia sp. FSL W7-1587. NCBI lineage: Bacteria > Bacillati > Bacillota > Bacilli > Caryophanales > Bacillaceae > Siminovitchia > Siminovitchia sp. FSL W7-1587. The sequence continues at coordinate 3,429,448 of NZ_CP150169.1, read as the reverse complement.
GTTGGGATCGGGTTGGATACAGAAGTTAACTTTGGAAGCATTTTCTCTAGCCCGACTTTTGAAGCTTGGAAAGAAATTTATCACGTTACAGATCCAGCACCTCCTACAGCAACTCAAGCAAGAGTAGAAATTATTAAACCAGGTGTGGTGGGCTCTATTTATAGAGTATTGGTAGATGATGTTAATTTACTGGAATTCGAGGGTCTTCCTGGTTCTCCTGGTTTTCCTGGACCTACTGGACCTGCTGGACCTACAGGAGCCACCGGACCTCAAGGACCTACCGGAACTACAGGGGCCACGGGACCTCAAGGACCTACGGGAACGACGGGGGCCACGGGACCTCAAGGACCTACGGGAACTACGGGAGCTACGGGACCTCAAGGACCTACGGGAACTACGGGAGCTACTGGACCTCAAGGAACTACGGGAACTACGGGAGCTACTGGACCTCAAGGACCTACGGGAACTACGGGGGCCACGGGACCTCAAGGACCTACGGGAACGACGGGGGCCACGGGACCTCAAGGACCGACTGGACCGACTGGACCTACAGGAGCTACGGGACCTCAAGGACCTACAGGAACTACGGGAGCCACCGGGCCTCAAGGACCTACGGGAACGACGGGAGCCACAGGACCTCAAGGACCTACGGGAACGACAGGGGCCACGGGACCTCAAGGACCTACGGGACTGACTGGACCTACAGGAGCTACGGGACCTCAAGGACCTACAGGAACGACGGGAGCTACGGGACCTCAAGGACCTACAGGAACTACAGGAGCCACCGGACCTCAAGGACCTACGGGAACTACAGGAGCCACCGGACCTCAAGGACCTACGGGAACTACGGGAGCTACGGGACCTCAAGGACCTACAGGAACGACGGGAGCCACAGGACCTCAAGGACCTACGGGAACGACAGGGGCCACGGGACCTCAAGGACCTACGGGGGCCACGGGACCTCAAGGACCTACAGGAACGACGGGAGCCACAGGACCTCAAGGACCTACGGGAACTACAGGGGCCACGGGACCTCAAGGACCTACGGGAACTACAGGGGCCACGGGACCTCAAGGACCTACTGGACCGACTGGACCTACAGGAGCTACGGGACCTCAAGGACCTACAGGAACGACGGGAGCTACGGGACCTCAAGGACCTACAGGAACTACGGGAGCCACCGGGCCTCAAGGACCTACGGGAACGACGGGAGCCACAGGACCTCAAGGACCTACAGGAACGAAGGAGCCACCGGACCTCAAGGACCTACGGGAACGACGGGAGCCAAGGACCTACAGGAACGACAGGGGCCACGGGACCTCAAGGACCTACGGGAACGACGGGAGCTACGGGACCTCAAGGACCTACAGGAACTACGGGAGCTACGGGACCTCAAGGACCTACAGGAACGACAGGAGCCACCGGACCTCAAGGACCTACGGGAACTACGGGAGCCACCGGACCTCAAGGACCTACAGGAACGACAGGGGCCACGGGACCTCAAGGACCTACGGGAACTACAGGGGCCACGGGACCTCAAGGACCTACGGGAACGACGGGAGCTACGGGACCTCAAGGACCTACAGGAACGACGGGAGCCACCGGACCTCAAGGACCTACGGGAACTACAGGGGCCACGGGACCTCAAGGACCTACGGGAACTACGGGGGCCACGGGACCTCAAGGACCTACGGGACTGACGGGAGCCACGGGACCTATCGGACCTGCTGGACCAACAGGAGCTACTGGACCTCAAGGACCTACGGGAACGACGGGGGCCACGGGACCTCAAGGACCTACGGGAACTACGGGGGCCACGGGACCTCAAGGACCTACGGGAACTACGGGAGCTACGGGACCTCAAGGACCTACAGGAACTACGGGGGCCACCGGACCTCAAGGACCTACGGGACTGACGGGAGCTACTGGACCTCAAGGACCTACGGGACTGACGGGAGCTACGGGACCGACTGGACCTACAGGAACGACGGGAGCTACGGGACCTCAAGGACCTACAGGAACTACAGGGGCCACCGGACCTCAAGGACCTACTGGACCGACGGGGGCCACGGGAACGACTGGACCTACAGGAACTACGGGAGCCACCGGACCTCAAGGACCTACAGGAACTACAGGGGCCACCGGACCTCAAGGACCTACGGGAACTACGGGAGCCACGGGACCTCAAGGACCTACGGGAACTACGGGGGCCATGGGACCTCAAGGACCTACAGGAACTACGGGAGCCACCGGGCCTCAAGGACCTACGGGACTGACGGGTGCCACGGGACCTATCGGACCTGCTGGACCAACAGGAGCTACTGGACCTCAAGGACCTACGGGAACGACGGGGGCCACGGGACCTCAAGGACCTACGGGAACTACGGGGGCCACGGGACCTCAAGGACCTACGGGAACTACGGGAGCTACGGGACCTCAAGGACCTACAGGAACGACGGGAGCCACCGGACCTCAAGGACCTACAGGAACTACAGGGGCCACCGGACCTCAAGGACCTACGGGAACTACGGGAGCCACGGGACCTATCGGACCTGCTGGACCAACAGGAGCTACTGGACCTCAAGGACCTACAGGAACGACAGGGCCTACCGGACCTCAAGGACCTACGGGAACTACGGGGGCCACCGGACCTCAAGGACCTACGGGACTGACGGGAGCTACTGGACCTCAAGGACCTACGGGAACTACAGGGGCCACGGGACCTCAAGGACCTACGGGACTGACAGGGGCCACGGGACCTCAAGGACCTACGGGAACTACGGGGGCCACGGGACCGACTGGACCTACAGGAACGACGGGAGCCACAGGGCCTCAAGGACCTACGGGAACTACGGGAGCCACAGGACCTCAAGGACCTACGGGAACTACGGGAGCCACGGGAGCTACGGGACCTCAAGGACCTACGGGACTGACGGGAGCCACCGGACCTCAAGGACCTACAGGAACGACAGGAGCTACGGGACCTCAAGGACCTACAGGAACTACGGGAGCTACGGGACCTCAAGGACCTACGGGAACTACAGGGGCCACGGGACCTCAAGGACCTACGGGACTGACAGGGGCCACGGGACTGACAGGGGCCACGGGACCTCAAGGACCTACGGGACCGACGGGGGCCACGGGACCGACTGGACCTACAGGAACGACGGGAGCCACAGGGCCTCAAGGACCTACAGGAACGACAGGAGCTACGGGACCTCAAGGACCTACAGGAACTACGGGAGCTACGGGACCTCAAGGACCTACGGGAACTACAGGGGCCACGGGACCTCAAGGACCTACGGGACTGACAGGGGCCACGGGACCTCAAGGACCTACGGGACCGACGGGGGCCACGGGACCGACTGGACCTACAGGAACGACGGGAGCCACAGGGCCTCAAGGACCTACGGGAACGACAGGAGCCACCGGACCTCAAGGAACTACGGGAACTACGGGAGCCACCGGACCTCAAGGACCTACGGGAGCCACGGGACCTATCGGACCTGCTGGACCAACAGGAGCTACGGGACCTCAAGGACCTACAGGAACTACGGGAACTACGGGAGCCACAGGACCTCAAGGACCTACAGGAACTACAGGGGCCACCGGACCTCAAGGACCTACGGGACTGACGGGAGCTACGGGACCTCAAGGACCTACGGGAACTACGGGAGCCACAGGACCTCAAGGACCTACGGGACTGACGGGAGCTACGGGACCTCAAGGACCTACGGGACTGACGGGAGCCACAGGACCTCAAGGACCTACGGGAACGACTGGGGCGACTGGACCTCAAGGACCTACGGGACTGACGGGAGCCACGGGACCTATCGGACCTGCTGGACCAACAGGAGCTACTGGACCTCAAGGACCTACGGGAACTACGGGGGCCACCGGACCTCAAGGACCTACGGGAACTACGGGAGCCACGGGACCTATCGGACCTGCTGGGCCAACAGGAGCTACTGGACCTCAAGGACCTACAGGAACGACAGGGCCTACCGGACCTCAAGGACCTACGGGAACTACGGGGGCCACCGGACCTCAAGGACCTACGGGACTGACGGGAGCTACGGACCTCAAGGACCTACGGGAACTACGGGGGCCACCGGACCTCAAGGACCTACGGGAACTACGGGAGCCACCGGACCTCAAGGACCTACGGGAACTACGGGAGCTACGGGACCTCAAGGACCTACGGGACTGACAGGGGCTACCGGACCTAGTGGACCTACAGGAACTACAGGAGCCACAGGACCTCAAGGACCTACGGGAACTACGGGGGCTACTGGACCTCAAGGACCTACGGGACTGACGGGAGCCACGGGACCTATCGGACCTGCTGGGCCAACAGGAGCTACTGGACCTCAAGGACCTACAGGAACGACAGGGGCCACCGGACCTCAAGGACCTACGGGAACGACGGGGGCCACCGGACCTCAAGGACCTACGGGACTGACGGGAGCCACGGGACCTATCGGACCTGCTGGGCCAACAGGAGCTACTGGACCTCAAGGACCTACAGGAACGACAGGGGCCACCGGACCTCAAGGACCTACGGGAACTACGGGGGCCACCGGACCTCAAGGACCTACGGGACTGACGGGAGCTACTGGACCTCAAGGACCTACGGGACTGACGGGAGCTACGGGACCGACTGGACCTACAGGAACGACGGGAGCCACAGGGCCTCAAGGACCTACGGGAACGACAGGAGCCACAGGACCTCAAGGACCTACGGGACTGACGGGAGCCACGGGACCTATCGGACCTGCTGGACCAACAGGAGCTACTGGACCTCAAGGACCTACGGGAACTACGGGAGCCACCGGACCTCAAGGAGCTACGGGAGCTACGGGACCTCAAGGACCTACAGGAACTACGGGAGCCACCGGACCTCAAGGACCTACAGGAACGACAGGGGCCACCGGACCTCAAGGACCTACGGGAACTACGGGAGCCACGGGACCTCAAGGACCTACAGGAACTACGGGAGCTACTGGACCTCAAGGACCTACGGGAACTACGGGAGCTACGGGACCTCAAGGACCTACAGGAACTACGGGAGCTACGGGACCTCAAGGACCTACAGGAACTACGGGAGCCACCGGACCTCAAGGACCTACAGGAACTACAGGGGCCACCGGACCTCAAGGACCTACGGGAACTACGGGAGCCACGGGACCTATCGGACCTGCTGGACCAACAGGAGCTACGGGACCTCAAGGACCTACAGGAACTACGGGAGCCACAGGACCTCAAGGACCTACGGGAACTACGGGAGCCACGGGACCTATCGGACCTGCTGGACCAACAGGAGCTACGGGACCTCAAGGACCTACAGGAACTACGGGAACTACGGGAGCCACAGGACCTCAAGGACCTACAGGAACTACGGGAACTACGGGAGCCACAGGACCTCAAGGACCTACAGGAACTACAGGGGCCACCGGACCTCAAGGACCTACGGGACTGACGGGAGCTACGGGACCGACTGGACCTACGGGAACGACAGGAGCCACAGGACCTCAAGGACCTACGGGACTGACGGGAGCTACGGGACCTCAAGGACCTACGGGACTGACGGGAGCTACGGGACCGACTGGACCTACAGGAACGACGGGAGCCACAGGGCCTCAAGGACCTACGGGAACGACAGGAGCCACAGGACCTCAAGGACCTACGGGACTGACGGGAGCCACGGGACCTATCGGACCTGCTGGACCAACAGGAGCTACTGGACCTCAAGGACCTACGGGAACTACGGGAGCCACCGGACCTCAAGGACCTACAGGAACGACAGGGGCCACCGGACCTCAAGGACCTACGGGTACTACGGGAGCCACGGGACCTCAAGGACCTACAGGAACTACGGGGGCCACGGGACCTCAAGGACCTACGGGACTGACGGGAGCTACGGGACCTCAAGGACCTACGGGTACTACGGGAGCCACTGGATCTCAAGGACCTACGGGAACTACAGGGGCCACGGGACCTCAAGGACCGACTGGACCGACTGGACCGACGGGGGCCACGGGACCTCAAGGACCTACTGGACCGACGGGACCTCAAGGACCTACTGGACCGACGGGACCTACAGGAGCTACGGGACCTCAAGGACCTACAGGAACGACAGGAGCCACCGGACCTCAAGGACCTACAGGAACTACGGGAGCCACAGGGCCTCAAGGACCTACGGGAACTACGGGGGCCACGGGACCTCAAGGACCTACGGGACTGACAGGGGCTACCGGACCTAGTGGACCTACAGGAACTACAGGGGCTACCGGACCTAGTGGACCTACAGGAACGACAGGAGCCACAGGACCTCAAGGACCTACGGGAACTACGGGAGCTACTGGACCTCAAGGACCTACGGGAACTACGGGGGCCACGGGACCTCAAGGACCTACAGGAACTACGGGAGCCACAGGGCCTCAAGGACCTACGGGAGCTACAGGGCCTACCGGACCTCAAGGACCTACAGGAGCCACAGGACCTCAAGGACCGACTGGACCGACTGGACCGACTGGGCCTTAGTGACAAAAACTGAGTTGGGGGGGCTCACCAATCATAAAAACATTCATACTTTATTTTAAATAACACCTTTAGCATCAGGCTTCTTCCCCCAATTCCTAAAATGGAAGATACTCAGATACTCATTTGAGTATCTTCTTATTTAAAAATATAGGAGGGAAAAATCATGATAACCATTAGTTTATGTATGATCGTCAAAAATGAAGAAGAAGTACTTGAAAGATGCCTTGATTCGGTTAAGGATTTAGTAGATGAAATTAACATTGTGGATACAGGTTCAACAGATAAAACGGTAGAGATCGCAAAAAAATATACGGACCGTGTATTTTTCTTTGAATGGACAGGAAAATTTAAAGATGCCAGGAATGAATCTTTTAAATATGCAACTAAGGACTATATACTATATCTTGATGCGGACGACGTGCTGATGGAAGAAGATCGGGAAAAATTTAAATTGTTGAAAGAAACTTTGGACCCTGAGGTCGATTCTGTTTCAATGTATTACAATGCGGGAATAGATGAGTACGGCAATGTCACATTACGATACCGAAGAAATCGACTTTTAAAACGAAGCCGTCAGTTTCAATGGCATGGTGATGTTCACAATTACATTGCAGTATGGGGTAATATAATAAATTCCGATATCGCGGTCACCCATTTAAAAAAGAAACACGCCGTTGGCAGGAACCTCTCCATTTACAAAGAAAAAATTGCGAATGGCGATCCGTTTTCACCCCGGGATTATTTTTATTATGGGAATGAATTACGGGAAAATCAATATTATAAAGAAGCGATTGAGAGTTACACTAAGAACATCGAAATGGCTGAAGGTTGGGTAGAAGATAAAATATATGCCTGTATGTTCCGTGCAGATTGCCATCGTGTTTTGGGAAATAACAAGGAAGAATTACGATCATTATTAATGTCTTTATCGTTTTCTAAAATTCCTCGTCCCGAAGTTTGCAGTCGAATTGGTTACCATTTTCAACAACAGAAGGACTATCAATCAGCTATATTTTGGTATGAGCTGGCTACAAATCTGCCTGATGACCCTAACAGATGGAGCTTCACCTATCCTGCCTACTCTACTTGGTATCCACATTTGCAACTTTGTGTATGTTATTATCAATTAAATGATATTGAAAAGTCTTATGAACACAACGAAAAAGCCCGAGAATACCGTCCAACAGATGAGAGAATCTTGAATAATAAAAAATTGCTTGAAAATAAGTTAAAGACGATATCCCAAGAAACATAGAAAAAAACTTCCAATTATTTAGTGATTTGACCTGCACTCTGATTGTAGACACCACCTGCAATTAGAGTGCTATTTTAATAGAAAAATGGTTGCTATATTCAAAATAAGAGTTTAGAAGAATAGGAGCGCTCTTTCTATTCGCCTATTCCACATTCAAGTCTAGCAAACAAGCGGTTAATTGATATTTTTGATAACACTCGCCTCTTAAACATTTTGTGGAAAAACGCCGATAAAAGGCGAACATCCCGTGGTTAACGATATAGACGATCTATAGATGATTTTTTGTCACTTGTTGCAGCATCATTTCTTAATGCTTTTCTTTTCTTTTTACTCGTGATTTTTTGTTCGATATATATCCGGCCAGCAGTATGAAAAAGGTCAATCCGGCTGTAATCATGTACTCTATTGAGTTGTTCGCAATGTTGAAGATATCATGGACATGATCTTCACGCAGGATCATTTCTCCGGCTGTCCAGGCAAGAATCCCTGATCCGGCATAGGCGATCCACGTATATTTCTCCATTGCTTTTACAATAAAAACCGAACCATAAATCATAATCGGAATACTGATTACGACCCCCAGCATTAACATAAATATATGCCCGTCGGCTGCTCCAGCGACAGCCACTACATTGTCCAAGCTCATTACCGCGTCTGCGAGAATAATCGTTCCAATTGCTTTCATCAAACTGTTTGAGGCAGAAATGTTAGCCGTTTCTTCACCACCGACAAGTACTTTAAAAGCAATCCAAAGAAGCAGTAATCCTCCAATTAAATGAACGAATGGTATTTTCAACAGCCAGACAATCAAAATGGCAAATAGAATCCTCAGTGCCACTGCACCTGCTGTTCCCCAAACGATGGCTTTATTGCGCTGTTCTTTCGGCAATTGCCTTGTAGCCATCGCAATGACTACTGCATTGTCGCCGGACAATATAATATCGATTGAAATAATTTTGAGTAATGCGATCATCGCTGCAGAAGAAATAGTGAATCCCAAAGTTGTTGCAGCCGTCTCCATTAAACTTCCTTCTTTCCCTGAACTTTCGTTCCCATATTTTTTGCTTATTCATTATAGCATAGACTTGTCTATATTTATTTTGTCCCCTATTTGGTATAACTTTTCCCTTTTTACAAAAACTAACACGTGAAAAAACATATTTACAGGAGGAGTTATATGGGCGTTTTAAGTGGCAATCCTAAAAACGAACCGTTGCATTATGGTGAGGTGTTTGCAATTTGGACAGCCTTAATGGGCTGTAAAGTAATGATAGGCGGGTATCAAACACTCCTAAATCATGTAGGAGACAAAGATCTGAAAAGAATTTTAGAAGAAGCTATCGAGTTAGCAAAAACCGATAGCAAGGGGTTGGAGGATGTACTCAAGATAAATGGTATCAACCTTCCACCAGCTCCTCCGGAACGGCCTTTGGCTGATTTGGAAGACATTCCGGCAGGTGCCAAGTTTTACGACCAGGAAATCGCAGCCAAGCTTTCAATTGATATAGCTGCCGGCCTAGTTGCTTGTAGTCAAACAATGGGAATGTGTAATCGAGAAGATATTGCAATGATGTTCGGACAAATGCACATGAGTAAAGCCCAGCTTGGCGCAAAGATATTAAGATTAAACAAAGAAAAAGGGTGGCTTATTCCCCCTCCACTCCATTTATCAGCTCCCGAACAACCATAAAGAAAAGCAAGGTCCTTGGCAGACCTTGCTTTTTTCGTCTTTTCAGAAACTCTCTCTGAACATGTATAGAAAAAATGTGCATCTATCTATTTTGTTTGTCCAATCGTTATTCACTCCTGAATAATATCCTATTAATAAAAGTGAAAAAGGAGTGATCAGTGTTGCCTTCTAACCAAAATTCGCTTAATCATCTCAAGGAGCTTTCCGAGAAAATGAAAGCAGATATCTTAAATCCAGCAAAAGGGTCAGCCATTTCTCAACAAAACCTGGATCAACTTTCCAAGGTCCTTGAAAACAACGAAGCATTAAAGCATGTCAAAAGAATATTGGATCCCCTTCAAAACCTGCAAGAAGTAAACTTGGAAGCCGATCTTTCAGAAATATTGGAGCAAACAAAAACAGCAGTAGAACAATCAGTAAATGCTTTGCGAGCATCGAATTAAATCGGCGTTTTCACATAAAAAATGTTCTCTTTCATTAGAGCGATTGTCCAATCAATGTACAAATTTCCTTAATAGACTATTAACAAAGGCATATTTGCCTTTATTAACGAAAAAGGAGTGATATAAGTGTACATCGTGGAAGATTTTGCGCACGAACGTGAAGACTACTCTTGTCGACGCAGACCATTAATCTGGGACTCAGGAGATGTCGTCGAACATCGACACAGCGACGATGATTGGTGCGATTGCGGAGCCCCAGAGCGCAGACATCGCCATAGCGATAATAAAAGAAAACAACGCAAACAAACGCACGATTATTACCTCCACGATTGGGATGACCACATGCATAAACATGATTGCCAGGATTGGGACGATCACATGCATAAACATGATTGCCAAGATTGGGACGATCACATGCATAAACAAGGTCATTGTCACCATGATTGGGATAACCACATGCATTACTTGCATGAAAGGGGTGAGCACATGCATAAACATGACCATTTCTGCTGCGAACGAGAGCAATGCAACGGTTCTGCCTGTGAGCAGCTAAAGGATCTTGCCAGAAATACTCCCATTTTATTCTCTACTGGTGATGCGCCGCAACTCTTAAGTGCACTGTTTATTAGCTATGATAGTGAAACTTGCTACGTGACACTACGTATCGGTACAGCAGATGCATATGTAGACTGCCGGGATATTAAAGTCCTCATCATTGCCTAGTCAATGAAGAATATCTAAAGGGCTGTCCATGTTCTTTCGTGGCAGCCTTCTCACTCTAATCTTCCGAAGGTGATAATAGTAATTTTTGAACAACAATATCTGTATCATTTAGAAAGAATGAACTCGAGTTGCTTGACAAGTTTTTTTCCTTGGATGATATATTTTTCATCAACCGAGCCATCCGGATCTTCAGGTTCTTGAAATTGATTTAGTGTAGCGGTCATATTGCCCACATCTACATGGTCGTCCAATCCGCGTTGGTAAACATGATTGAGGACAAACGGCTTTCCCATCTCAACTACTGTTCCTCTGCTGTCAAGTTCGCCTTCCACTGCGGTAAAAGGAATGCGCAAAAATTGATAGCCGCCATCATCAGCCATTTTATAATCGAAACAGCCTCTGTCATAGTCCCAGTTTCCGCCAATTGTATATCCGCGCGGTTTTAGCAACTGCTCCAGGTGGTGCAAATTAAAGCGTCTGCCTTCTATCGTTGAGTCGATTTGAATCATACTGCTACTCCCTCCGTTATTTTTCTTATTATTCCTCCTTAACGGGGGAGTTATGCTTTTTATTTTCAAATAAAAGAAGACCACCTTTTTGGCAGTCTTCTCTTAATTATCCCGCATTTAACTGGCAGTAAGCCCCTTTGCTTAGAAATCTAAATGTAAGGTAGAAAGTGCTGGGTCAACTGCCAGTAAATGCCCGATTGGTTCTACTAACATTCAGCGAAAAAACTCGCTGAATGAAGTTTCACTTTATACCCAGCCTCTGAAACGGGACGCTTCAGCGACATTGCGAAGACCCAGCATATATGCGGCAAGGCGCATATTGACTCTTCTACTTTGCGATAGATTATATACATTATTAAAGGCGTCTACCAGTTTGGCTGTTAATTTTTCATTGACTTCTTCTTCGGGCCAATAATAGCCTTGGTTATTTTGCACCCATTCAAAATAGGAAACGGTCACTCCACCGGCACTCGCAAGTACGTCAGGCACAAGGAGAATTCCCCGTTCGGTCAAAATCTTCGTCGCTTCGTCTGTTGTCGGTCCATTGGCAGCTTCTACAACGATGGATGCTTTAATATTCGGAGCATTTTCCCCAGTAATTTGGTTCGAAACAGCTGCTGGAACGATGATGTCGCAGTCTAATTCAAACAGTTCTTTGTTCGTAATGGTATTTTCAAAAAGGGTCGTAACCGTTCCAAAACTGTCCCGGCGGTCAAGCAAATAATCAATATCAAGTCCGTCCGGATCATGAAGAGCGCCATAAGCATCAGATATACCGACAATTTTTGCACCCGCATCATACAGGAATTTCGACAGGAAGCTTCCCGCATTGCCAAATCCTTGTATAACAATTCTCGCATCTTTTAAATCAATCCCGCGCTTTTTGGCAGCTTCTTCTATACAAATAGTTACTCCTTGAGCAGTGGCTTTTTCTCTTCCTTGGGAACCGCCAAGAACAATCGGTTTACCCGTGATGAACCCTGGAGAATCGTTTTCACGGAGACGGCTGTACTCATCCATCATCCAAGCCATGATTTGGGAGTTCGTATATACGTCTGGTGCCGGAATATCTTTTGTAGGGCCGACAATTTGGCTGATGGCCCTTACATATTCGCGGCTGAGACGTTCGATTTCACCCATAGACATCGTACGAGGATCACAAACAATCCCGCCTTTTCCACCGCCGTACGGCAAGTTGACGATCCCGCATTTGATGGTCATCCATAGAGACATCGCTTTGACTTCTTCTTCCGTCACATCAGGATGATAGCGAACCCCTCCTTTGGTAGGGCCGACGGAATCATTGTGCTGGGCACGATATCCGGTGAAAACTTTGACGGAACCATCGTCCATTTTAACCGGGATTCTTACGGTCAACATTCGAATCGGTTCTTTTAACAGTTCATACATTTCCTCCCCAAATCCAAGCTTGTTCAGGCTATGTTTAATAACCTTTTGAGTTGATGTAAATAAGTTAAGATTCTCTGCCATCGTTTTTTTTCGCCTCTTTATATTGTGATCAAAAACATTATACCATTATGATAGCACTTTTTTAATACGTGTGAGCGCCCAATCCAAATCTTCTTTCGTTATGACAAGTGGCGGAGCAAAGCGGATTACATTATCGTGTGTCTCTTTACAAAGCAGTCCCTGTTCCTTAAGCGATTCACAATATTTACGTGCTTCCTCATGCAATTCTACGCCAATAAATAAACCTTTTCCCCTGACCTCCTTGATCATTGGGTTTTCAATCTCTTTCAATTTTGACATAAAATACTCCCCAAGTTCAAGTGAACGCGCCGCAAGATTTTCATCTTCCAATACTTCCAGAGCTTTGATTGATACGGCGCAGGCCAATGGGTTTCCGCCAAACGTGGATCCGTGTGAACCAGGATTGAATACGCCCAAAATGTCTTGGTCGGCACACACACAAGAGATTGGGAATACCCCGCCGCCTAGTGCTTTTCCTAAAATAAACATGTCGGGTTCCACGTTCTCCCAGTCGCAAGCAAACATTTTACCCGAGCGGCAGAGCCCCGCTTGAATTTCATCGGCTATAAAGAGGACGTTGTTTTCTTTACATACTTGCCGAGCAGCTTTCAAAAATCCTTCAGGAGGGAGGATAACACCGGCTTCTCCTTGAATTGGTTCAATTAAAAATGCCGCTGTATTCGGTGTAATGGCTTCCTTTAAGGCCTCCAAATCCCCATATGGAACAAGCTTGATTCCAGGGAGCAGCGGACCAAACCCGCGTTGGTATTCCTTTTCAGAAGAAAGTGAAACGGCAGCCATTGTACGTCCGTGGAAATTGCCTTCACACGCAATAATTTCCGCTTTGTCATTGGCAACTCCTTTTACATCGTATGCCCAGCGGCGAGCTGCTTTAATTGCTGTTTCAACAGCTTCAGCGCCCGTGTTCATCGGAAGAGCCATTTCCTTATTGGTCAATTTCGTAACCTTTTCATACCAAGGTCCAAGCTGATCATTGTGAAAAGCTCTTGAAGTTAGCGTTACTTTATCGGCCTGTTCTTTCAACGCCTGGATAATTTTCGGGTGGCGATGACCTTGATTTACTGCTGAATAAGCGCTTAGCATATCCATGTAACGGTTGCCTTCCGGATCTTGGACCCATACACCTTCGGCTTCTGATATAACAATGGGAAGCGGGTGATAGTTGCGGGCACCAAATTTTTCGGTTTGTTCAATAATTTGAGCAGAATTGGACATTCGTATGTTCCCCCTTATATTTTCACATGAAGACCCTCAAAGAAGAGGGCCTTCCATTTCTTACAGCATTTCAGACGTTGTTTTCGCCTGCATGTGAAGCAGCAAGTAATCCGGGCCACCCGCTTTTGAGTCGGTTCCCGACATGTTGAAACCGCCAAAAGGCTGGTAACCGACAATGGCTCCCGTACAGCCGCGGTTGAAGTACAAGTTGCCCACATGGAAATCTTCCCGCGCCTGCTCCAAGTGCGCGCGGTTGTTGGAAATAACGGCTCCTGTCAAGCCATATTCCGTATTATTGGCGATTTCCAGAGCATGATTGAAGTCTTTCGCTTTGGCAAAAGCCACGACCGGTCCGAAGATTTCTTCTTGCATGAGGCGCGCTTTCGGATCAAGCCCCGCAAAAATCGTCGGTTGGATGAAATATCCTTTCGAGTCGTCTCCTTCACCGCCAGCCATTAATTCGCCTTCTGTTTTCCCGATCTCAATGTATTTCATGATTTTATCAAATGCGTTTTGGTCGTTCACCGGCCCCATGAAATTGTCCGGATTCATCGGGTCGCCGACTGTCAATTCTTTCGTAAGCGCCACTGCCCGTTCGAGCACTTGGTCATATACGTCTTCGACGATGACTGCTCGGGAGCAAGCAGAACATTTCTGTCCGGAAAAGCCGAATGCCGATTGGACGATGGATTGCGCAGCCAGTTCAAGGTCCGCTTCTTTATCGACCACGATCGTGTCTTTTCCACCCATCTCGGCGATAACACGTTTCAACCAGATTTGTCCTTCGTTCACGATAGCCGCGCGCTCATAAATTCGCGTTCCGACTTCTCTTGAGCCTGTAAAGCTGATAAAGCGTGTTTTCGGATGGTCGACGAGATAGTCGCCGACTTCCGCGCCGCTTCCCGGAATGTAGTTGACAACACCTTTTGGCAATCCTGCTTCTTCCAGCACTTCCACAAATTTGGCAGCAACAACAGGTGTTGTGGAAGCCGGTTTCAAAAGAACCGTATTTCCGCTCACGACGGCAGCAACGGTTGTCCCCGCCATAATCGCAAACGCAAAGTTCCACGGAGAAATAACGACGCCGACGCCAAGCGGGATATAATCATAGCGGTTATATTCCCCCGGACGGCTTTGCACTTTTTTGCCGTCTTTGAGCTCCAGCATTTGCCGGCCGTAGTATTCCAAGAAATCAATGCCTTCTGCCGTATCGGCATCGGCTTCTTTCCACGGCTTTCCGGCTTCTTTCACAAGCAAGGCGGAAAATTCATGCTTCCGGCGGCGGACAATGGCCGCGGCTTTAAAAAGAACGTCTGCCCTGACTTCCGGCTTTTCTTTTTTCCACGACTCAAAGGCTTCCAGCGCACTGTTCATGGCGCGCTCCGCCAATTCCCGGTTCGCTTTGGATACGCGGCCGACAACTTCCACTTTGTTCGCGGGGTTAACCGAAGTGATTTTTTCTTCCGTTTCGATCCGTTCACCGCCGATGATTAATGGATAATCCTGGCCAAGATAGCTTTCTACAAGCTCCATTCCCGCTTGAAACGCTTTCTTGTTTTCCTCTTTTGAAAAATCCGTGAATGGTTCATGTTTGTATTCAATCATTTCATATCCTCCCTTTTTATTATTTTTCCTTTCACAACAACTTATTAAACGCAAAAAAAATTTGCATTAATAAGTTGTATCTGTATATAATAATGCAAAATAATTCAACAAAATTCAAGTATTTTTTTAAAGGGGAATCTTGAAGATGGATCAAAAGATGCTTTTACATTTATATAACGCTGTTCTGGAAAACATCGATGCGGGCGTACATGCTGTTGATCTTGAAGGAAAAACGATCATTTATAATCGAAAAATGAGAGAAATCGAAGGAATGGAATTGGAAGACTTATTGGATAAAAACATTATGGATGTTTTTCAATTTTATGATGAGGAAAGTACTCTTTTAAAAGTGTTGCGGACAAAAAAGCCCGAATGCAACAGGCGGCAAAAATACATCAATATAAAAGGGGAAGAAATTAATACGATCAACGACTCTCACCCAGTGTTCCACAACGGGGAAATCATTGGCGCAATTGAAATAGCAAAGGATGTAACGAGACTGGAGCAGGTTGTGCAAAACCATCTGCAAAGAGACATACAGATCGGTTGTGCATTTTTAGACCTTGCAGGAGAGCATCCCGAGTTTGTCAGTGCGGTACATCAAGCAAAAAAAATGGCCGGCGCAACCTTCCCCGTCCTGATCAGTGGAGAAGCTGGCACCGGTAAAGAAACATTTGCCCACTGCATACATCATGACAGCGAAGTATCCGGAAAACCCTTTTATCTATTAAGTTGCATCTCCTATGAAAACAGGCAATTGGAAGAAATGTTGTTTGGCATGCGTGATGGCGGGATATTGAACGATCCGAACATTGGAACCATTTTTTTTGATGAGCTGACAGCATTGTCTATCCCGCTTCAGCAAAGGCTCCTTCATATCATCCGTGATAGAAAACAATCATCAGAAAAAGCCTTGCCGCGCCTGATTTTTGCAACATGCCTCGATCCAATCGACGCGGCAGCAGATGGTAAACTAATGAAAAACCTTTATTACGAACTGGCAGGTGCCGCCATTTTCATCCCGGCGTTAAAAAGCAGGTTGGAAGACGTGCCGCTCTTGGCTCATCAATTTCTAAACGAATACAATGAGCTGCTTGGCGCTTCTGTACAATCCATTTCAAACGGAGTCTTTGAGCTTTTTTCTCAGTATGAATGGCCCGGGAATGTGCGAGAGTTAAAATATGTTATTGAATCGGCAATTAAAAATGCGGATGATGCAAAACAATTAGCCGTAAGCCATCTGCCATCCTTATTTCGGAAAAAAACGTTTGAAAAGGCGGATGCACTTCTCGTTCAAAGAGGGAAGGACATAAAACCGTTTGATGAGTATATGACAGAAGCGGAAGTTTACTACTTGCAAAAAGCTTTAAAGTTACACGATCATAATATTACAAAAACGGCTGAATCATTAAAAATGAGCAGGCAAAACTTGCAATACCGAATTCGGAAACTCGGCCTGCTTGATAAAAAGAAGAAAAGCTGATTCAGCTTGGAATCAGCTTTTGCTTACTTTTTAATCAAATCCTCCCTTTCGGACTTTTCTATCCACTCTTTCAATTTGGCTTTTAACGTATTAAAGCCTTCCTCGCCTGCATGATCCAGCTGGATACTTCCTTGCCGCCTGCGGGCTTTTGTTTGTTTTTGTGGAGCGTTTTCTTTTTCAAGCGCACGGATGGAAAGGCTGACTTTTCCTTTTTCCTCATCGATTTGCAGCACTTTTACCTTTACTTCGTCACCGATATGCAAAACGTCATGGATATCCTTTACAAATCCGTGTTTAATTTCGGAAATGTGAACGAGACCCTGGGTTTCATCATCAAGCGCGACAAAGGCCCCGTACGGCTTGATACCCGTTACTTTTCCCGTCAGTATGTCGCCTTGCTTGTATTGAGTTGCCATGGAAACACTCCTAAATATAATTGAATTTTATCCTTTGATTAACGCAATAAAGAATAATAACATGAAACACGACTGAAATCAATCGGCTGTTTTGGGGAATATGGTCCTCCGACCCAAGTGGAAAAGCGATGCCGCTGTTTTACAAAAAAAATAAAATCGAAGTTTTAAAAGCCATATTTTCGGTAATACTTTTATTGTAAGACATTCCAGTATTCCCCCTTTTTTGATTTTCGTGGCCTGTGTACAGGTCACGGATTTTTTTATTGACAAGGCAATGAATGTTTGATTTAAGCTTAAAAAGGAGGGATGTCCGTGGGTACCAACTTAATTGGAAAAACGGCGGAAATAAACGGATTCCGCATTTATTATGAGGAAAGCGAAAACATGGAACAAAGGCAAACACTTGTCATGCTCCACGGTTTTTTGTCCTCTTCATTCAGCTTTAGAAAGCTTATACCTTATTTAACGAACGATTATCACGTCATTTGCGTCGACATGCCCCCATTTGGCAAAAGCGACAAATCTAAAAAATACTTCTACTCTTACAAAAATATTGCTGAAACCGTGCTACAGCTGACAGACACTCTCGGAATCAGAACTTTTTCTCTTACCGGGCATTCCATGGGAGGGCAAATTGCCTTGAACATGATGCTCCATCATCCCGAGAAAATTAAAAAAGCGATACTGTTGGCCAGTTCCAGCTACTATAAACGAGCCAAGAAACACCATGTGCTGGCATCTTACCTTCCATTCTTTTCGCAATTCGTAAAACATTATTTAGGTAGAACCGGCGTTATTGGAAATTTAAAAAATGTTGTATATGACCAGTCTTTAATTGACGGCACAATGATTCAGGGATATGCGGAACAGTTTGAGGATTCGCGAATATTTTCCGCACTCGCGCGAATGATTCGGCACAGAGAAGGAGACCTTCCCGAAGAGTGTTTGCGAAAAATCCAAACGCCCTGCCTTCTGATTTGGGGGGAGCACGACCGGATCGTTCCGCTTCAAATTGGGGAAAGACTTGTACAAGATTTGCCGAACAGCCAACTCGTTGTGCTAAAAAACACCGGTCATCTACTTCCGGAAGAGAAGCCCCAGAAAGTATACGAACAAATCCGCAAATTTTTAAATACCTAACAATTTTTTCCCGCAATGAATTATAATGGGGGCTACAAGGAATCTGGATACTGTGATAAGGGGAGGCAATACTGGTATGGTTGATTTTGACAAATACATAAACCGCAAAAATACCCAGGCGCTGAAATGGGACGGGTTGAAAGAAGTCTTTGGAAAAGAAGATTTACTCCCGATGTGGGTAGCAGACATGGATTTTACCCCGCCCATGGCTGTGTTGCAAGCATTGGAAAAAAGAGTCGAACATGGGGTTTTCGGATACACCATTGCTACTGACAGTACGTATGAGGCAATCATCGATTGGTTAAAACACCAGCATGGATGGGACGTTTCTTCAGAATGTATTTTATTCAGTCCCGGTGTTATTCCATCTTTACGCATGGCGATTCAAACATTTACGGAACCGGGAGACAAAGTGCTGTTACAATCCCCTGTTTACACCCCTTTTTTTCATACAATTGAAAGAAACGAGCGGATCGTGTGCAACTCGCAGTTGTTATTGAAAAATAACCGCTATGAAATTGACTTTGCCGACTTCGAAGAAAAGTTAAAAGCCGGAGTGAAGCTATTCTTGCTCAGTAGCCCGCATAATCCTGCCGGCAGGGTGTGGACTAGGGATGAGCTTTCTGAAATGGCCAGCCTGTGCCGTAAATATGGTGTGGTGATTGCGGCAGATGAAATACATGCCGATCTCGTAGCTCCACCATATAAACATGTCCCACTTGCGACATTGGACAATTCGATAGCGGATATGACCCTGACTTTCATGGCTCCATCGAAGACATTCAACCTGGCTGGATTACAGGCTTCATTCATGGTAATTCCGAACCCTGACTTAAGAAAAAAAATGGCGGCCGCCCAAGCCAAAGATGGCTTCTCCTTTCTCAACACATTCGGGCAAATTGCGATGGAAGCTGCTTATACCCATGGAAAAAGCTGGCTGGATGACGCGATGAACTATATTCGCGGCAATATCGAAGTTGTGAAAGAGGAAGTGGCGAAGAATCTGCCAGAACTGTCCGTGATTGAGCCGGAGGGAACGTATTTGGTTTGGATCGACTGCAGAAAAATGGGATTACCAGATGCGGAATTGAAAAAGCGCCTTTTGAAAAAAGGCAAGCTTGCTTTGAACTTTGGAGACGGATACGGACCCGGCGGAGAAGGATTTGTGCGCATGAACGTCGCCTGCCCGAGAGACATAGTTAAGGAAGGCATGAACCGATTAAGATTAGCCCTTACATAAGGGCTCTGTCTAGAGAGAACGTAAAAACAACTCGTTCTCTCTTTTATTTTGCCGGCTTTCGGTCTTTCGTAATTTCCCCACAAGCAATCCTTGCCCCTGAATCTCCTGCCGGTTGTGACATTCCGTCGTCAGCTTTTTCATGGATAACAAGTGACGTTCCCTTATTTGTATACAGAGAGATCTTGCTTTCCTTAAAGGTAATCCCTGTTGCCGTTATCTTGACCTTGGCCTTTCCGTCTTCATCGACGGTAATATTAGGCAAATCCCCTGCATGCGGGCCCTTCGCATTTAATAACCCGTGTTCTTTTTTATCTGGATTGAAATGATTGCCTGCCGAAATGAAATCAGGCGGCTCGCATTTGCCGCGATCGTGAATATGCATCGCAAGCTCACCTGGAGGCAAGCCCTGTAAATCCCCTTTTAAATGCATGCCATCTGCTTTTTCTTCAAAAGTAATTTTTCCCAGTGAATCGCCATCCGGGTTTTTCACGTCTACATCAAATTTCGTAGGAGGATTCCCCGTACAACCGACAAGAAATAAAACGGTCACAATCCCGAGCTTTTGAATATTCATCCCATCCCCGCTCCTTTCTTATCCCATTGTAACCATGAAATTGCGGGTTTATTCCAGACGCTAGCGAGAGGATGTGAGTGCGCATTGAATACTCATTTCATACTAACGGTAAAGTGGACTCCGTCTTGATCTCCGGCAAGCATCGCACCAAATGGAAGACCGTAATAGAATGCCATGCAATTTTGCCTCAAGATGAACATAGCATCATGACTTCCCAGCTAGTCCGGCAAACAGACACCGGCCTCATACTCACTCTTTCCTGCGGGCAATACTTTACTCCCTTTAGCACGATGGTGGTGGCGCAAGAATAGAAAGCTTTAATAGAGGTCGTTTTTCATTAGGGCAATAATGCTTTTTCCTTTTATGACAATGGCGACACTAGAATGGAAAGTTTTAATAGAGCTCATTTGGCTTTAGTTTAGGGCAATATTGCTTTTTCCTTTTATGACAATGGCGACACTAGAATGGAAAATTTTAGTAGAGCTCGTTTTGCTTTGAGCAATATTTCTCTTTCCTTTATGACAATGGCGACACTAGAATGGAAAAGTTTTAATAGAGCTCGTTTTGCTTTAGGGCAATAATGCTTTTTCCTTTTGGACAGCGGTGGCCACTAGGACGAAACCTTTAAAAAGCTCATGCTTTTCTGCTGGCAACTTTACTGAAAAAGCTTCTTGTCCGTCGCATCCTCTGCACCGGCACACCCTTGATTTTGTCGGAATATTATAAATTTTCCCCCTAAATAAAAAGCACCCTTACAAAGGTGCCTTAAACGTGCTTGCTGTTTCGTTCCCGATTAATGCGTTCTTCAATTTCTTTCGTTTTAAGCTCCTGCTTTTTAGAAACCCTTTTAATAAATATAAAAGTCAGGACACATGCGGCTCCAAAGATTGCCATTGAAATTGCTGCCGGAATATACTCTGACTTATCTTCCGGAAAATATAAAAATGGCATATATATCATAAAAGAATCTACGATCGATAACATGAGAGACGCATCCTTTCCTCATTGGATATACATCCATTATAGCAAGTTTCCACAAGCCGTTCCAATGCCGAAATAGTGACGATTATGAATACCATTGTGAAAAACGGACCGTCATCAATGTTACATTTATTTGTACGCATGCATATCGTTCAGCTGAAGGGATTTCCTGGCTATACGCGGGTATTTTCGCCTATACGCGGGTATTTCCGGCTATGCGCGGGTATTTTCGCCTATGCGCGGGTATTTCCGGCTATACGCGGGTATTTCCGGCTATACGCGGGTATTTTCTGCTATGCGCGGGTATTTCGTTCGGCCTGAGCTACATGACCCAAGCCTTCCTCCATCATTTCGTTAATACATAGGAAGAGCGATGCTCGCCCATAAAAACGGGGTCGAGAGCATCGCTCCGATTAAAAAGCCGTGGCTTTTCTCTTATTCCTTAATAATATCAATGCTTTCAATCGTAATGTCTTCTACTGGCTTGTCCGCCATACCGGTTTCAGCATTGGCAATTTTATCGACAACTTCCATGCCCTCAATTACTTGTCCAAACACTGTATGCCTAAAGTCCAGGTGCGGTGTTCCACCTGACTCCATATACGCCTCCACAATCTCTTTCGGAAAGCCGGCATTTTCCATCTGCCCTTTCATTCCGGCATCCATATGACTGTTTTGAACGATGAAAAACTGGCTACCGTTCGTATTGGGACCGGCATTGGCCATGGAAAGTGCCCCGCGCAAATGAAACAGTTCGCGCGAAAATTCGTCTTCAAAAGGGGCTCCGTAAATGCTTTCGCCACCCATGCCTGTTCCGGTCGGATCCCCGCCTTGCACCATAAAGTCTTTGATTACGCGGTGAAAAATAATCCCGTTATAATAATTATTTTTGCTATGTGTCATAAAATTTTCGACCGTTTTCGGAGCGTGTTCGGGAAATAATTTCAATTTAATAGCTCCTAAAGACGTATTCATTTGAACAATTTTTTCGTTTTCCACTGTTTCAGCTGATAGCTGCGGGTACATTGTCTGTTCTCCCATATTCTGCATCTCCTTGTCTGTTCAGGATTCATTATTTTCAAACGAAGATAAACCTCAAAACATACTTTACAGTAATCTCTATAAAAAATCATCCTTCTTTCATTTTTCTGCATTCTCATCCATAATGATGGTTAAGAGGTGATTACTATGGAAATCGGTCAAATTGTAAAGGCATTCAAGAAAACAGGTACTTATATCGGTGAGATTACGACTATCAATCCCGACACTTATACTGTCCGCATCATGGCAGTTTTAAAACATCCGATACAGGGAGACCTTCATAACCCGAGGCAGGCAGACGTTCCTTTCTTTCCCGGTAGAAAAGCGCTCGCCTACCGCGAACAGACAAATGTTCCCGCCAATATGGTCCGTCCTTTTGAAGGCCCTGTCCCAAACTACAAAAAAAGTTTACTCGAATCCGTCCAGAAACTATATGATGAACTTTCCGCAAAACCAGAGGACCCATACTGCTCCCAGAGCCTGGAAATGTTGTATGAATCAATGAAAGACTATGAACTGATGTATTCCATTGAATTTCCGGCTCTTCGAAAAAGCTGAATCATGCAAGGGTTCGGCTTTTTCACGTTTTCCAAAAACAGGCTTTTCATCGAAAACACAATGTGATTGAAAGAACAGGATCAAGAACACTTGTCGGCATATCACTTCATGAATAAAGCTTCCAGTTCCCAAAGTGCGGAGCTTGGCTCCCCACCGCCAAACATGAAGCACTGAGACAGACGAAACAACAGAATCAAGAACGATTCGCTAGGAATCTTCCCTTCACCCGGACAATGCCGATGTTTGGACTCCCCGCCATCAAGATTATTAGAGCGCCTTCAGTTACAAGGTGTCACCGCTTAACACCGTCGCCGGCAAGAAACTCTTGTGGCCGCCAGCTCCACCGGACAAACTATAAATAAGGAAGGAACGGATGTGGCATTGTAGGAGACTTGAGTCATAACTTCAACGCCTTAATTGAGAGGAAGAATTTCTCCTCTCCCGTACAACTTTTTTCGAAGTTAGGGATTGTTCAATACGTCACTAATGCAAAGATACTGCGTTGGCTGAAAAGCTGCACCCACACTGTTTGGTCTTGCGCCATGGGACAGTGCCAATCAATTGAAAAGTAAGTGTTTTCGTATATAATAATATTTAGGATAGCGAAACAAAAATTTAAGAAGGTGTTTTTTATCGATTATGAAAAACGGAATTTATTGATCATGGTGGTTTGCAACTTTCTTGTGGCCGCCAGCATGACAATGGTTCTGCCTTTCATTTCCTTGTATATCAGTACTTTTGGACACTTTAGTGATGAATATATACAGCGCTGGGCGGGCTTTATCTTTGGAGTAACTTTCGTAACTGCCTTTCTGATGTCTCCCGTTTGGGGACGAATTGGTGATAAGTACGGCTTTAAGCCGATTCTTGTGATGAATGGTTTAGGTATAGCGACGAGCATTTTCTTGATGGGGTTCATGGATCACGTACATGGGCTTTTTTTGTTGCGATTGATCATGGGAATTGTCACGGGCTTTATCCCAACTTCTACCGCACTTATTTCTAAACAAACCTCTAAGAAAGAAGTTGGAAAAGTCCTCGGAACGCTTCAAATGGGAACCGTGTCGGGCACATTGTTTGGACCTGTCATCGGAGGGCTCATGGCCGATTCATTCGGTTTCCAATATACGTTTGTCATTACTTCTGTTTCCATTGTTATTGCAACGATTGTTGTCATCCTTGGCATCGTTGAAAAGCCACTGGCCCCTGGTGAAAAAAAGAAAACCCAGCCGTCAAGAATAGACGTCATGCGAATGATTATATCTCGGCGCATGCTCCTTAGCGTCATGGCAATTGCTTTTATCATTCAAGTAGGTCTGTTCAGCATTCAGCCGCTCCTTGCCTTATATGTCAGTGAATTGACCACCGGAAGTAACCTTGCTTTTCTTTCGGGCCTCGCTTTTTCTGCAACAGGGTTTGGAAACCTGCTTCTTACCAGAAAGTGGGGCGACCTGGGGGACCGTATCGGGCATGACAAAGTGTTAATGATTCTGCTGGTGCTCGCTGCCATATTGATTGTGCCGCAAGCGCTTGTAACGGCTCTTTGGCAACTTGTCTTTCTCCGTTTCCTGTTTGGCATGGCAGTCGGGGGAATGCTGCCGTGTATTACCGCCCATATCAGGATGGAATCTCCTCTTGAACTGCAAGGTGAAATTCTTGGCTACAACCAAAGCTTCCGCTTTCTTGGCAATGTAGCAGGTCCTCTTCTCGGTGGCATTATTTCAGCTCAATTTGACATTTCAACCGTGTTTTACGTCACGGGGAGCC
The DNA here is from genome assembly GCF_037963795.1 of Siminovitchia sp. FSL W7-1587. NCBI lineage: Bacteria > Bacillati > Bacillota > Bacilli > Caryophanales > Bacillaceae > Siminovitchia > Siminovitchia sp. FSL W7-1587. The sequence goes on along the minus strand of NZ_CP150169.1, from coordinate 3,404,753 downwards.
TGTTCCTCTTTGGTTTTGCGATGCTATGGTGGAGTATGAAACAAAAAGAATCACGATTTAAAGAAATGTTGGATGGTACGCATTCAAAATGAAGTGAAAATCCGGAGTAGCTCCGGATTTTTTCCTTTTTTATTTGTGAACATTTTATGACATTTTTCCAGGGTTTTATCTATTCCTACCTATTTAATAACTTCTGAAGCAAATTACAGTTTCAAGAAATACCTCCATGAAACTTTGCTCCAACTAGGCTATAATCTCTTTAGTCGGAATGCAAGAATCATTTGGATAGGAGGGTAACATTTTGTCACTATTGCACTTGGCGATTATTGCCCCGTTCATACTCGCTTTTTTTGTTCCTTTTTTTTATAAAAAAATAAAAGCAGTTCATACCGGTTGGTTTGTCCTCATTTTGCCTGCAATACTATTTGCCTATTTTCTTCGCTTTCTTCCTGCAGTCAAAAATCAAGGAGCCATCCAGGAAACAGTGAATTGGATTCCATCGTTGGGAATTGATTTTACAGCTTATGTAGACGGGCTCGGGCTGCTTTTTGCACTTCTTATTACAGGAATCGGATCTTTAGTCGTTTTGTATTCGATTTTTTATCTATCGAAAGCAAAAGAAAACCTCGGAAGCTTTTATGTCTACTTGCTCATGTTTATGGGTGCGATGCTTGGTGTCGTTTTATCGGATAATTTAATTGTTCTCTACACATTTTGGGAGCTGACTTCATTTTCTTCCTTTCTCTTAATCGGTTATTGGTATCATCGGGAACGTTCTCGATACGGTGCCCAAAAGTCTATGCTCATTACTGTTTTTGGCGGTCTGGCCATGCTTGGGGGATTTTTACTTCTCTATTTCATGACAGGGTCCTTCAGCATTAGAGAGATCATTTCTCAGGCCGGCGACATGACAGGGGATCCCTTTTTTATTCCCGCACTCATTCTCGTTTTGCTTGGTGCTTTTACGAAATCTGCCCAATTCCCGTTTCATATTTGGTTGCCTGATGCAATGGAAGCGCCTACTCCTGTAAGCGCCTATCTGCATTCAGCGACAATGGTAAAGGCAGGGATATACCTTGTTGCCAGAATGAGCCCCGTGTTCGCAGAGGAAGGGACTTGGTTTTGGCTTGTATCCATATTCGGCATTATCACACTGGTCTGGGCTTCATTCAATGCGGTCAAGCAAACAGATTTAAAAGCCATTTTGGCATTCTCTACAGTGAGCCAGCTTGGTTTGATCATGTCCCTGCTTGGTATCGGAGCTGCTGCCTTACACTACACACAGTTGAACGACAATATTTATATGGCGGCAACTGTAGCAGCTGTATTCCACCTCATTAACCATGCCACCTTTAAAGGAAGTTTGTTTATGGTGGCGGGAATTGTCGATCATGAAACCGGGACCAGAGATATCCGACATCTTGGCGGTTTAATGCATCTTATGCCGATCACCTTTACTATCGCTCTTATTGGTACATTTTCTATGGCCGGACTCCCGCCATTTAACGGATTTTTAAGCAAGGAAATGTTTTTTGCAGCGATGGTGAATGTTCTTTCTTTAGATATATTCAACTTGGAAACTTATGGCGTTTTATTCCCTGTTTTGGCTTGGGTCGGAAGTGTATTCACCTTTATTTACAGTATGATTTTGCTTTTTAAAACTTTTACAGGAAAACAGCCGGCGCAAAAATGGGAAAAGAAACCGCACGAAGCTCCGCTCGGCATGCTCTTATCCCCGATCATTTTAGCTGCGCTGGTCATTGTGTTTGGACTGTTTCCAAATATCCTTTCAGCTTCTATCATTGAGCCCGCGGCTGATGCCATCATGCCCGCATTTGCTGAAGCAGGACAGGCATTTAACGTCAACATTACTATGTGGCACGGCTTTTCGGCGGAATTATATATGACAATTGCTGTCGTCGTTGTCGGATTATTCCTATATGTATTTTTGCCGAAATGGAAACACATTTACAATATTTTTCCAAAAAAGCTTTCACTGAATGCTTTATATGATCAAGGACTTGTTCGGACTGAAAAAATCTCAAAAAATATGACAAATGCCTACATGAATGGATCCATCCGTTCCTATATGATTTATATATTCATAGCGTTTATCGGCATTCTTTCTTATTCAATGATAGAGAAAAAAGCGATTTCCTTCGAGTTGTCCAACTTGGCTCCAATCGGTGTTTATGAAATCGTTTTGGCCATCATTATTACGGTTGCCAGCATTACCATTCTGTTTGCCAAGTCGCGCTTGACATCCATCATTGCATTGGGTGCAGTCGGTTATACTGTGGCCTTGTTTTTCGTTTTATTCAGAGCCCCGGATCTTGCTTTGACACAGCTTGTCATCGAGACTGTTTCCGTCGCCCTTTTCCTGCTCGCTTTTTATCACTTGCCTAAAATGAGCCGCAAAGAAGAGCGCATTCGATTTAAAATGGCGAGCGCTGTCGTATCTCTCGGTGTCGGAGTTGTGGTTACGCTGATCGCTTTATCTGCGCACAACAATAAACTCTTTGACTCCATTGCTCAATATTATATTGAAAATACGAAGGAACAAGCCGGCGGTGCCAACATGGTCAACGTTATTCTTGTTGATTTCAGGGGTTTTGATACAATGTTTGAAATAGCCGTTCTAGGCATTGCTGCGTTGGGCATATTCGGGATGATCAAGCTTCGCTTATCAAGGAGGCAAGACGGATGAGAAAAACGAACGACCTCATATTGCAAACAGTGACGAAAATCGTTTCATTCATGATTTTCATGTTCGCCCTCCATATTTTCTTTGCCGGTCACAACAATCCGGGTGGAGGGTTCGTCGGAGGATTATTAACGTCTGGAGCAATCGTACTTTTGTTGCTCGCTTATGATCTAAAAACTGTGGCAGGCAGCCTGCCGATCGACTATAAAATTTTAATAGCCGTCGGTCTTTTATTTGCCGTTGGTACAGGGCTAGGGTCTCTTGTATTTGATGTTCCTTTTCTGACCCACGCCCATGATATCTTTACATTGCCTATTTTGGGAGAAACCCATTTGCACACCGCTGTTTTGTTCGATATAGGAGTTTATTTAGTCGTTGTTGGAACAACGATGACCATTATTCAAACGATAGGAGAGAACGAATAATGGAAGTTTTGATGTCTATTTTAATTGGTCTTTTATTTGCATGTGCTGTCTATTTGATGCTGTCCAAAAGCCTGCTCCGCATTATCATCGGTACCGGCCTATTAAGCCACGGCGCCCATTTGATGCTGCTGACGATGGCTGGCCTGAAGCGTGGAACGGTCCCGTTGCTGGGGGAGAATGCTTTATTTTATACAGACCCTGTTCCGCAGGCATTGATTTTAACTGCAATCGTCATTAGCTTCGGTGTTACAGCCTTTTTCCTCGTGCTTGCCTACCGGGCGTACCAGGAGCTTGGAACGGATAACGTCGAAGATATGAAAGGTACTGAATAATATGAGCAACTTGTTAATTTTACCCATTATCATTCCCTTGCTGACAGCAGTATTTCTGATCTTTTTTAAAAAATATATTCTGGTGCAGCGATGGATTTCTGTTATTTCCGTCACTGCAACACTTGTGACTTCTATCATTTTGGTTGAAAAAGTGAAGAATGACGGAATTCAAACATTGGACGTGGGAAGCTGGCCGGCTCCTTTCGGTATTACACTTGTATCGGACATGCTGTCGGCCTTACTTGTTACGGCCACTTCCCTGATCGCCCTTTGTTGTATCATTTATTCGTTTCGTTCCATCGGTGAAGGACGGGAAAGAAATTATTACTACCCTGTTGTGCAATTCTTGATCGTTGGGGTAAACGGCGCTTTTACAACAGGAGACATATTCAACATGTTCGTCTTTTTTGAAGTGATGCTTATGTCTTCCTATGTCCTGCTCGTAATCGGCGGGACAAAGATTCAATTGAGGGAAACCATCAAATATATCTTGGTCAATATTACATCATCAGCCTTGTTTGTCATCTCCGTCGCCTATCTATATTCTGTTGTGGGCACACTGAACATGGCCCACATTTCCGAGAGAATCGCCGAGGTTAATCAGCCTGCTATTTTAACCGTGCTGGCCGTGCTATTTTTGATTGTTTTTGGCCTCAAAGGAGCCATTTTCCCATTATTCTTTTGGCTTCCGGGCTCTTATTATGCACCGCCAGCCGCGATTATGGCTTTATTCGGGGCATTGCTCACAAAGGTCGGCGTCTATTCCATCTTGAGAACATATACGTTGTTCTTTTACCATGACACCGGGTTTACTCATGAACTGCTGATGATATTGTCTTTGCTTACGATCGTTTTGGGGTCTATCGCCGCCGTAGCTTATAAAGACATGAAAAAGATCGTCATTTACAATATTATTATTGCCATTGGAGTTATCACTTATGGAATCGGAGCGATGAATACCGACGCCTTGACCGGGTCAGTCTTCTATTTAATCCATGACATGGTGATTAAAGCGGTACTGTTCCTTTTAGTCGGATTGATTATTTCGATCACCGGTGCTAACAGCTACGATAAGTTCAGCGGACTCATCAAACATTATCCTTTGCTGGGATGGCTGTTTTTTATCTCGGTATTGGCGCTCGCCGGAATCCCGCCTTTAAGCGGTTTTATCGGAAAAATATTGATCGTAAACGGTGCGTTCTCAAACGGGGACCTTGTTGGCGGGCTCATCATACTCATTTCCAGCCTCTTCGTGTTGTATTCTTTAATGAGAGTATTTATAAACGGATTTTGGGGCGACCCTGAAGGGAGCAAGAAAAAAGAAAGTATTCGAATGGGAACCTATCTGTTCCCTGTGATCATCTTAGTCGGAACGGCGGTCGCTTATGGAGTCTTTTCGGAATACGTCCATATGTATGTTTCGCAGGCAGTGGAAGTGATTGAAAATCCGGAAATGTATATTGAAGCTGTTCTGCAAAAATAAGCAAACACGAAAGCCTTTTGCCATATAAAGTCCAAAAAATTCGTTAAGACGGAAGGTTTTTGAAAGGAGGGGCAAATAACAATGGCATTTCAAATCATACTGAACATCTTTTTGGCTTTTTTATGGATGTTTTTTGAGGGATCGATGAACGCCACGACTTTTATCGTTGGATATTTACTTGGACTGCTGGTTGTTTTTTTCATGCGGCGCTTTTTTTCAACCAGATTTTATATACACCGGCTGTATGCCATATTAAAATTGCTTCTCATCTTTTTTAAAGAACTTATGCTCTCAAACCTTGCTGTGTTAAAGGTGATTTTTCAACCAAAATTAAACATTCAGCCCGGCATTTTTGCTCTTGAAACAAAGCTGAAGGAAGATTGGGAGATAACACTGCTTGCAAATTTAATCACGCTTACGCCCGGAACACTTGTAGTGGATGTATCTGAAGATAACAAAACCTTATACATCCATGCGATGGATATAGGGGACGTCGATGAAGCGGTCGAAAGTATAAGGCAATCCTTTGAGAAGGCAATCATGGAGGTGGGCCAATAATGTTGGATATAGTCGTTAAGGTCGCAATCATCGGGTTTGCGGTTTCCTCTTTTCTTCTCCTCATTAGGGTAATAAAAGGGCCGTCCATCCCAGATCGGGTTGTTGCTCTCGATGCCATGGGCATAAACTTGGTGGCGATCAGCGCTCTCGTTTCGATCGTATTGTCGACAAATGCGTTTCTCGACACGATATTGCTGATCGGGATTCTCTCGTTTATTGGCACTACAGCTTTTTCCAAATTTTTGGAGAAAGGAGAAATTATCGAGTATGAACGCAATCGCTGATACAGTTATCGCTTTTTTTATCCTCATCGGCATGTTCTTAAGCCTGGCCGCAGCGTTTGGAGTTATCAGGCTGCCTGATGTCTATACGAGAAATCATGCCGCCTCAAAATCAACAACACTCGGGGTTTTGTTCACTTTGCTTGGGGTGCTAATGTACTTTTTCTTTCAAGATGGCATTATTCATTCCCGGATTATGCTAGGAATCGCCTTTATATTCATTACCGCTCCAGTAGCGGGGCATTTGATCAGCAGAGCGGCTTACCGTACAGGGGTAAAAATGTGTGATCAAACTTCGCAGGATGATCTGAAAGAAGCGAAGGATTAAAGAAGAACGGGCAATCTTTTCCCAAAAGGAATTGCCCGTTCTTTTTTCAATCATATAATGTCTCGGAAATCGCTCCATCCGATTTATGAATGACCAACATTCCTTTGTGTTCATTGACATAGCTTTTCGCCTTTTCTAGCAAATCTTCTTTTGTATTTTCGCGCATAATCGCCTTTGTTCCGTCCTTCTTTTTCAATACCCAGTCTGTTCCATTCGGTTCTATATGGTACTCGGGACGATCAACATCCTCTTCGAAATACTTGCGGGCTTGGGCAATTCCAATGGCAATGGCCCGCCCTTCACTATATCTTTCTTCCAATAAAGCGTTCGCTATCTCAATTGCTTTGTTCCTAACATGGTCAGGCAGGTTTTTCATGGAATCCGGGTAATCATTTTGCGACCAAGGCAATGCACTCACTCCTTTGTTTCGCTTATGGTGTTACGATTCCCGGAATAATCAGCATTCAAACACGAGGGCTACGACTGCTTTGGCACAATGGCAATGGTGCACCTCGATATGCAAACAAGGGATTCTTGTTCATCCCTGATCCTAATATCCCAAACCATCGTACTCTTTCCACGATGAACAACTTCCGCTACTGCAGTGACGATACCGTCCCGCATAGAGCGTATGTGATTGGCATTAATTTCAAGGCCAAAACATATTTCTTTATCCAAGTCAATCATCAATACAGCCCCAATGCTGGCAACGGTTTCAGCCAATGCAACGGAAGCACCCCCGTGCAAATAACCAAATGGTTGTTTCGTTCTCCCGTCAACAGGCATGGTTGCTGTTACTCTTCCTTCTTCCAGCGATGTAATCTCGATTCCCAATGAATCATGCAGCGTATTTTTAGCCAGTTCTTGTACTTTTTCCTTATCCATCTATGTATTCTCCTCCTCTTCCAACTTCAAAAAAGAAAGCCCATCCGCGTAAGGCCGACGGGCTCTTTATTACATCTACCAATACGGTGCTCCATAGCCGTAGGGAGCTCCATAGCCATAAGGGTAAGGATAGGGATAAAAAGGTCTTGGACGGGCAGCTAGATAGCTCCCTATCCCTCCTCCTATACCGCCGCCAATTAATCCGCCAAGGAAACCACCTAGCAATGGAAACCCCCATAAAAACCTGCTGTCGGCAACTGGTGGTGCGAAACTTCGATAATACATCCAGGTTTACCTCCTTTGTCGAAAGCATAAAAGCCTTTCACTATTGTCTATGCGACAAAGGGCTGGTTGGGATGGGCATTCGTTCCATGAATAATCATTGGCCGAGCCCATTCAAGTCTTCATCACAGACGAGAGTTGCCAGGGTTCTAACCATGACACCTGTGGCGCCGGATGGACCAAGCTCGGAGCTTTTTTTCGAAGTCGCTGTTCCGGCAATATCCAAGTGCACCCATGGTGTGTCTTCTGCAAACTCAGCGAGAAATGCTCCACCCATAATGGCGTGGCCTTCCCGGCCCGGCGAATTGTTTAAATCGGCTATTTCGCTTGAACGCACTCTCTCTTTATCTTGCTCTGTAAGAGGAAGCCTCCATATAAATTCACCTGTTTTTTCTGAAGCCTGAAACACTTTTTCATAAAAAGCATCATGATTGGTCATGGCTCCCGTTTTATCAAGGCCTAAGGCTACGACGACCCCACCTGTTAAAGTAGCCGCATCCACGACATATTCAGCTCCATGCATTTTAGCATACGTAATCGCATCGGCGAGGACGAGTCGCCCTTCTGCATCTGTATTTAATATTTCAATAGTCTTGCCGTTTAAGCTGGTAATAACATCATCCGGTTTAAATGCTTTGCCGCTCACTACATTATCAGTTGCGGGAATGACTGCCACTACATTCTGGTTTGGCCGCAGTTCTCCGATAATTTCCATCGCACCCAAGACCGCCGCTCCGCCTGCCATATCCGTCTTCATTTCAACAATGCTCGACTTTGGTTTTAACGAATAGCCTCCTGTATCAAACGTGATCCCTTTTCCGACTAGTCCCAGAACATCATTCCATTGCTCTTGGCCTCTGTATTTTAAAACGATCATATAAGGAGGTTCCTCAGATCCTTGGTTAACAGCAAGCATAGCCCCCATTCCCAGCTTTTCCATGTCCGCCTTTTCCAATATTTCCAACTCAAACCCAAACCGTCCTGCCAAATTTTTTGCGTATTCCGCCAGATAAGCAGGGTTCAGCAAATTACTCGGCATATTTACGAGCGTCCGTGCAGCATTGGTCGCTTTTCCATAAATCATGCCATTTTTCAGAGAGGTTTCAATTTCGTGTTGCTGTTCACTTGTAAATACATTCATTTTCTTTATGGTTACTTCGGGTTCATTTGACTTTTGTTTGTAGCCCGGAAATTCGTATGTTGCCATCGTAAAAGCTTCGCCGATGATTTGAGCAACGGCCGTACTGCTTAGATCCCCGTGGACAAAAGAGTCAAGCGCAATTGCAAAGGATGGGACCCGCATTTCTTTTATCATTTTACAGGCTTTGCCGACTGCCTCTCTTAGGAAATCGGCTGTCAGATCCTTTTCTTTTCCCAACCCGACAAAAACGAATCGCTTGATGGGCGATAATCCCAGGCTATATACAGTACGCACCTTTTTAAGCTTAGCCGAAAGGTCGCCCCTTTTGACGAGGTTGGTTAATTCTCCCTGAAACATTTGATCCAGTCCTTCTAGGGGGCCCGAAAATTTTTCCGGCTTATCAAGCAATCCGATGATCATACATTCTTGCTCCGTTTCAAAAGGATTGCTGTTTTGTGCATGAATGACATCCACTACTTTCAACTCCCTTCTTTTCATCATTATAGACGAAACAGCAGGATGCATCGAGCTGGCAGGTTGTTTTTCTTAAAAGGAAATGATTGATTGCTTCTTGGATATGGTATGATAAAAAATAAGAAGACGTTGTTGGAAAGAAAGGATGTCATCGATGGAGCTTTTTTCCAATTTTCCACTTTGGTCTGCCCTTACTTCGATTTTTTTCGCTCAGTTTATTAAAGTGCCCCTTCAGTTTTTTATCACCAAAAAAGTAGACTGGTCACTGTTGACTTCAACAGGTGGGATGCCCAGCTCCCACTCAGCCGCTGTTACTGCCCTCTCAACAGGTGTTGCCTTGGAAACGGGTCTGGATTCGCCTTTATTTGCCATCTCCGTGGTATTTGCCATTATTGTCATGTTTGATGCGACAGGCGTGCGCTGGCAAGCAGGGGAGCATGCTGTCGTGCTGAACCAGCTCGTATCCGATTTTCAGCGTTTTATCGAAGAAGCGAAGGAATGGCCGGAAAAGCCGCAGCAGAAAAAGCGAGAAGAATTGAAAGAATTGCTTGGACACAAACCTGTGGAAGTTTTTTTTGGAGGGCTTACAGGTGTTGGATTAACTTTGTTCCTATGGTATATTTTTTCAAAAGTAACTTAACGAAATAACAAAAAGGGCGGCCCGCTTTTCAGGGCGGACGCCCATATATGTGAAACAACCTAATTTTCATTCGCATTTTTTAAATAGTTTTGCCGGAATACTTGCATCGTTTCATCTTCATTTAATGCCGTGAGTTCCTCTTCCGTGACTTTTCCAGATCCCAACTGGATCACATGAACATCCACGGTACGCTTTCCCCACTCTTTATAAACATCTTGTACTGTTTCAAAATAGAGATCTATTTTATTGCCTTTAATGGCAGATCCCGTATCAGTCACAACACCATACCCGTAACCCGGAATAAATAAAATCGTTCCCATAGGAAATACATCGGGGTCAGCGGCGACGGTTGAATAAAGATCTCTTTTTACTTTGACACCCGAATATGTAATCCCGTAGGAAGGATGCCCCGGCTTTTTTCCTGTCGATTCTTCCCCGGCAGTGTAACCGGTGGCAACGACCTTTTTTACAGGGTATTTGGACCAATCGAACGACTCTTCCAAAGAAGGTGCAGGGCTTTCCGCCTCTGCTTGAGCATTTGTTTTATCGGATTTTTTTTGATCAACACTTGCATTGGCCATCATATCTTGAACAAGTGTATACGCCTGAATGCCGGACAATGTTTCATAAGTTACCGCCAACGCCCCAAGAAATAAAACCGTCATGGCAAACCTTCTGCCATAAAGAACCTTCATGACATGCATTCACTCCTCTCAAGGCTATTGTTGCCCCGCTTGAGAAGAAGTATTCATTTTAGCTTAAGCTGAGTAAGTCGCGAAAATCGAAATCCCTCCTACGATACGCCTAAAGATTAACTGTGGGTGCGAGGATTTCGATTATGTGAAGAAGATTGCGGCATAAGGGGCCAGTATTGCGATCAAGTGAAGAAGATTACGACTCGTGTGGAGTGGTTTTCGATCATGTGAAGAGGATTACGACTTGTGTGGAGAGGTTTTCGATCATGTGAAGAGGATTACGACTCGTGTGAGAGATCATGTGATGAGGAGGGCGACACAAGACAAGGATTTCGATAGCGGGTGAGGAGGACAATACATGTCCGAGAGGATTTCCATAACATATGGAGCATTGCGACACATGGAGAGGTTTTCAAAAAGGTGGATAGGACTTGCGATTGTGAAGTCGGAATGTGAATGGGATGCTAAATTATTCACTAAAAAATAAAAACAGCTGCGAAACGAATCCGAAGCTGTTCTTTTCTCTTTACAGGCCACCATATAGCCTAACACCCTTGGCCTATTCAGAGCATTCGAAGGAGTCCTAAGGGATGCTTTTTTCCGTACGTTTATATTGCCATGTTGAAGAAATCACGAAAGGGTGTTCTCGACAACCGCGACATCTCCTTAAAACATTCTGTATCCTTTTTTTCTTAAATAACGCATGGTAAGCCCTGCTGCTATGGCTCCCACAAGGCCACTGCCCAAAATAAGCATGTCCGCGGGCGCCAAATGGGATATGACTTCTCCCAGACTGGAAAAAGAAGCAGAAGGGGCTGTGAAATATTCTGTAAACCTTACTTTATCTACAATCAATATCGCGATAATTGGATAAATGACTGCCATAATCCATGTCATTCGCAACAACATATTCAACAAAAAACCAATTCCATAGAATAGGACAAAAAATAATAACATGGAAATAAGCAGGACAGGAACGGTCATTGGCATGGATGTATCCTCCTAAAGTTCGCTACTAACAAGTTTACAGAATGGTGAATAGAGCGTCAATGCAAGAATAGAGGAGAATTCATGACATTTTTACCAGTTTGCTGTCGCTTTTATAAAAATAACTTATATGCGGTATATCCAAATTGCGGGCCCGGATGAAAACCTGTCCTCTCCTTTTGAAGGGGTAAAATTCCAGTTTTCATTATTTCTTTTAAAATGAGCGAAGCGTTCTCATCATAAGCTAAATCTTCAGGTGCCATCCAGCTGGCCGAGTCAATTTCACGTTCTTCGATATGAAGTGTCGTATTTTCTGGCGTACATAAAAACAAAATCATATTGTCGCTGATCATTTCGTCGATCACGCCTGTCCTCATCCCCAGCAGACCGTTTATATGGCAGACGATTCCCGTTTCTTCAAGCACTTCCCGCTTTACAGCTTCATCAACTGTTTCCCCCGCTTCGACAAATCCTGCGGGAAGTGTCCATTGACCTTTTGCTCCGCCATACTTCTTTTTGACGACAAGCCAACGGCCTTTCTTGTCAACGACTAAACCACAAGCGGCAAGCCACACATTCCCTCTCTTTTGATTCATTTTCTCTCCTTATTATTTGCATAATAGAAAAAACATTTACACCACTGGGGTAAAATGACCATTTAGCTGGTGCAAACGATTATTGCCCTGTTCCACTAATAATGACTGCGCAATTCGTTTTGACATAATCGTTCAAACATTCTAACATACACAAGAGTCGTTGTGCATCCAGTCACAAAAAGCAAACGAGAAAAGACTGAAGCATAAAAAACAAGGCTTTCTTTAGGCGTATTCTTTCCTTTGAAAAAGACAGAATCAAATTGATTCTGCCTTTTCGCCAATGAACTATTATAAAAGATTAAATTTACCTTTTTTCATCGTGAGCGAGACTCCACCGATCATGTATAAAGCACGATTGTCAATCATCTTTTTCATGAAGGCGGCTTTTGTTCCAGTCATTTTCTTTCCAAAGACCACACCGATCGCGTCATCATCGCCCAAGGAACAAACTGTCCCCTTATTTTCGAATGTGAATGTCTCAAGATCCGATTTTCCTTGCACAAGTCTTGCAAGATTTGCAGCAACTAGTTCACCTTGCTGCATGGCGATTTGTGCAGTTGGCGGATACGGCCGGTTGATCTCTTCGTTGATCACAAGAGAACAGTCGCCAATGACAAAAACATCTGGTTGTCCTGGCGCACGTAGATCCGGATCGACTTTAACACGGCCGCGCATGTTTTCAAATCCGGATGCTTCAATGATTGGATTGCCGCGGACTCCAGCAGCCCAAACCACTGTTCCCGCTTTAATTTCTTCTGTTTCATCTTCACCTTTTGCTACGATAATTCCTTCAGGAGTTGCTTCTTTAATCGCTGTTCCAATGCGGAATTCAATATTTTTTCTTTCCAGTTGGGCTGTCGCATATTCGACCAATTCTGGATCAAAACCAGGCAACGCCGTAGGGGCCGCCTCTACACAAATGACTTTGACTAAAGTTTGATCAATATCATATTCCTTGCACAGTTCCGGAATCCGGTTACCTAACTCTCCCAAAAACTCAATTCCTGTAAACCCGGCACCGCCGACAACTATGGTAAGCCGCTCCGGCTTTTCGCCTTGCTCCACTTTATATGTGGCAAATTGATACTCGATATGTTCGCGTATTTGGCGGGCGGAGTTTACATTTGTAATGGAGAATGCATATTTATCAAGCCCGGGGATGCCAAATGTTTCAGGTGCCCCTCCAAGGGCGACAACCAAATAATCGTATGTCACTTCGCCATTTTTGAGAAGAACCTTTTTCGCTTCCAAGTCAACTTTTTCCGCCGTATCTTGAATAAATTGAACCCTGCTTTTATCAATTACATCGGTGATGGCATATCTAACACGATCATGGTGCAATGTTCCGGCAGAAGCTTCATGCAGCCATGTCGTTTCATAATGGTAATCATTTTTATTTACTAGAACAATTTCGGCATCATTGCTTCCTATTTGCTTTTGAAGACGCGTGACCGTCATGAGGCCTCCATAACCTGCGCCGAGTACTACAATCTTTGGCTTTCTCACTTTCATCACTTCCACCTTTACATAATATTCAATCAGTACGTTTGAAATGCTCGGGAATAAATAATAAAATATAAAATATTGTGATGCACTTCACGTACCAGGACAAAAAAAAAAGAGATAAATGTCACAAAAACTTAATATATGTTCATCATATGGCTTTTGCATACTTTTTTCAAGCAGTTTATAGGAAATGTAAATGTTTCGAAAGTTTTGAAACAAAAGCGTGAAAATCGTCGTTTTTCATTCTTTTTTTGGGCATTTCATATGCAAAAGTGAATGATATATGTCACAATAGGAAAGTGTTATGATGACAAAATTATAAGGTGTTTAAACTGGAGGGATTTTCTTTGAAAGAAGATCAACAAATATATGACATGACGATCATCGGGGCAGGCCCCGCTGGACTATTTACCGCCTTTTACGCAGGGATGAGAAATTCGACCGTAAAGATCATTGAAAGCCTTCCTCAATTAGGCGGGCAGCTTGCGGCTCTTTATCCCGAAAAATATATATATGATGTCGCGGGTTTTCCAAAAGTGAAAGCTATTGACCTTGTCAATAACTTGAAAGAGCAATTACAATTGTTCGATCAAACGATCTGTTTAGGGCAGTCAGTCCAAAACGTTGAAAAGTTGGAAGACGGAACTTTTAAGTTAACAACCGATAAAGAAATCCACTATACAAAGGCGATTATTATTACAGCAGGAATCGGAGCTTTCCAACCGCGTCGCCTCGAACTTCAAGAAGCTGAACATTACGAAGGTAAAAACCTTCATTACTTCGTGGATGACATGAAAAAGTTTGAAGGCAAACGGGTAGTCATTTTAGGTGGAGGAGACTCGGCCGTAGACTGGGCGCTTATGTTGGAGCCTATTGCGGAAAAAGTTACTTTGATTCACCGCCGGGATAAGTTTCGGGCCCACGAAAGCAGCGTAGAACAACTGAAAGCTTCTACTGTTGAAGTTATAACCCCTTTTGCTGCGGCAGATATGATTTGTGATGAAGAAGCTGTCAGAAAAATTATTATCCAGGAAGTTCGGGGCGAAGCAGTGAAAGAAATTGAACTTGATGAACTCATTTGCAACTATGGCTTTGTTTCTTCGCTTGGCCCTATTAAAGAATGGGGAATCGACATTAAAAAAAATTCGATTGTTGTCAACTCCAAGATGGAAACCAATATTCCAGGCATTTATGCAGCCGGCGATGTGACGACATATGAAGGCAAAGTCAAACTCATTGCAACAGGATTTGGCGAAGCTCCTACCGCTGTCAGCAATGCAAAAGCATACATTGATCCGAAAGCGCGTGTGCAACCAATGCACAGCACATCCCTTTTTGATAAATAGAGATCAAACCAAACGAAAAGACCTGAACTTTAGCGGGCCCCTTTAGGCCCTCCATAAGTCCAGGTCTTTTATCATTAACATTCTTCCGGCGTTCCGGTCACTTTGGCAGTCCGGAAGGACGTACCACAGCCACAAGAAACCAACGCATTGGGGTTGTCGATCGTAAATCCGCCGCCCATTAAAGATTGTTTGAAATCAATCGTTGTCCCGGTGACAAGTGGCGCACTGTCCTTGTCGATCACGACTTCAATGCCGTGCTGTTCGAAATGCTTATCCTCATCCGTTTTTTCATGGTCGAGACTCATGCCGTATGATAGTCCACTGCAACCGCCCCCATTAATCGAAAAGCGAAAATAAGCACCTTCTTCGCCATTTTGTTTCATCATTTCTTTAATTCGCAAGGCAGCCGCCTCGGTTAAAGTAACGATGGCACTCATGAATCAGCACCCCCTATTGCGAAATAAAACCTTTCTTTTATTATATACCCCGCGGGCTTCGTTCTCAACCTATCCGGCTTCTACAACATTGCAACCTTCAAATTGGGCTTGCATCGCGAAGCATATCCGGCAAGGTTTTAATGCTGGAATGCATTTTCCTCCCAGCTTAGATTTAGGGCATTTTATGATCATTAAAACATCGGATTATCCTCTATATATTGGTATATATTTTTGACTAAATCGTCCGGAGTTTTACCTGTAACAACCTCACCGTTAACAAGGGCATACAACGATTCGGCGCAAAGATCACAATGATCCAGACAGCCGTATTCAATAATATCGAGATCCGGATCTTCCTCCAACTTTTGCAGGGCTTCGTATCCGCCCATTCCTAAATTACTGATACAAAATTCCACAATTGGATTCATTCCATATCACCTCATCACCAGTCATAATGCTACTCCTTTCACACTGATTCGTCAACGCCGAAAGATAATGATGACTCCGGTTGTATATAAATGTAGATTCAGATATACTTTTACGTGGGATATATTTGAACATATTGTTAACTATTTCTAATGTTTGTTTTAATATAGATGGCAAAAGGAGATATAATATGAAAAAATTAGTCCTGCTTGGCGGAGGATATGGGAATATGCGTGTGCTGCACCGCTTATTACCGAACCAACTACCAGAAGACGTATCCATTACTTTGATTGACAGGGTTCCTTACCATTGTCTAAAAACCGAGTATTATGCCTTAGCGGCCGGAACCATCTCCGATCAAGAAGTACGCGTACCCTTCCCGGAACATCCGCGCCTGGAAGTAAAATATGGGGAAGTAACAAACATCGACTTAGAGAATCAACTAGTGCATTTGGACCAAGAAGATCCTATTCCTTACGATGATCTCATTATCGGCCTTGGCTGCGAAGATAAATACCATAACATTCCGGGGGCCAAAGAATTTACACACAGCATCCAAAACATTGAAAATGCCCGGGAAACTTATCAAACGTTGAATAACTTGCCAGCCAATTCCGTTGTAAGTATTGTAGGCGGAGGTTTAAGCGGTGTTGAGCTTGCAAGCGAATTGAGGGAAAGCCGCTCTGATTTAGTCATTAAACTATTTGACCGCGGTAAAATCATCCTTTCAGCTTTTCCCGAAAGGGTGAGCCGGTATGTACAAAACTGGTTTCAAACAAACGGCGTGGAAGTCATTAACCAGGCCAACATTACGAAAGTGGAAGAAAAGACGTTGTATAATCACGATGAGCCTGTCCACTCAGATGTTGTTGTTTGGACAGCGGGGATTCAGCCAAACCGCATTGTTCAGGAAATGGATGTTGAAAAGGATGCGCAGGGCAGAGTCGTTTTAACTAAATACCATAATATTCCAGACAATGAACATGTTTATGTTGTCGGTGACTGCGCCAGTCTTCCTTATGCTCCAAGCGCCCAGCTCGCCGAGGGACAGGCCGACCAAATTGTGCAGGTCCTCCTAAAGCGTTGGAGCGGACAGGAGCTTCCCGAAACGCTTCCAACCATCAAATTAAAAGGTGTGCTTGGTTCCCTTGGAAAGAAACAAGGTTTCGGACTCATGGCGGACCGGGCCATTACCGGGCGTATCGCCCGTATCCTCAAGTCGGGAATTCTTTGGATGTACAAATATCATAACGGGTAAAATGCCGTATTAGAAAGCCGGAGCAACCAAAAGTGCGCTCCGGTTTTTTACATAGCCTGATAACCATATTCCTCTAACTTTTTGTATACGTCTTTCAAACGTGGATTTCCTTCTCCGATCATTTCGCTCCCAACTGTTACAACTGGATAAAACAAATCTTCTTCAATGATCCGCTTCGAGAAAGCTTTCGCTTCCTCTTCCTCGGGAGGGTTAAAAATATCAATATAGCGAATAGTAAACGGTTGATCTGGAAATTTCCTGGAAATGGCCGCCTCCAGCCATTCGTATGTTTCTTTGGACGACGGCAAATTGACACAGCTTGCGCAAATTTGATCAGCACCATACACAAAAATTTCGGCTTCTTTTTTCACGTACCTCTCCCCCTTTTCCTTATTGTACCGTTTTTTAGCAGAATGCCAACAAACTTGGCGATAGATTTTTTTTTCGTTTCTGCTTATAATGGGGAATAAGGAAAGGAGTAGATTGGAATGTCCGATCAAACAATGGTTGATCAAGTTCAAGAAGTATTAGATAAATTACGTCCATTTCTGCTTCGCGATGGCGGTGACTGCGAACTCGTAGATGTTGAAGAAGGAATCGTAAAATTGCGCCTTCTTGGTGCGTGCGGTACTTGTCCGAGTTCCACCATTACTTTAAAAGCCGGTATTGAGCGAGCTTTAATAGAAGAAGTTCCGGGAGTCGTTGAAGTAGAGCAAGTATTTTAATTAAATGGCGATGCGGTTAACATCCGGATCGCTTTTTTCTTTGTTCGTTATTGCATCATTTTTAGAGCCATTCTACCGCTGGTAAGTGAAGTTTTACATCCGCAAGTTGGTAAAAAGACCGTAAAAAGCGTTCATAGTCGGATGTGTCCCGCAAATACCTCTTCATATTTTCCTCAAGCCACTTCTGTCTTGACTGTGAATTCGACTGATAATATTCTTCAACCGTTACAAAATAATGGAGAGGGAACAAAAGCCTTGCATATACCAACCTCCATCCAAATGGGGAGATAGGGGCAATTGATTCATATTCATACAAAAAAGTTTGCAGTTCAGGCCGCAGAGCACGCCTGCTTTTAAAGTATTGGCTTCTGGTCCATTCCGCGATATCTCTTGATGGGTGATCATAAACCCATTCAAAAGGATCCCGGATTTCCTGCGCCCCTTCCCACAAACCGCTAGAAAATCGCTCATGACAAATGGTTGCCTGATCCCAGTGGTAAGGCTTCTCATCCAATTCCGTATCTGTAACGTATTGAATGGCATTTTCCGCCAACCCCATAAAATATGGAAATGATTCAAAAAACAAACGTTCAAACTCCTCCCGCGGAGGCTCCTGAATAAAAGCAGACCAGGCTTGCTCCATTTGATCCACCCTCATACTCCAGAGCGATTTCCACTGGCCGATTCGATTTAACGCCTCAATTTCAGCTTGCAGTCTTTTTCCGCGTTCATGAAATCTAGCCAGTTTCCGGCCAGTTTTTTGTATTCGCCTTGACTGTGGCCGAAATTCGTTTCTAAGAAGGACATAATCATGATCTTCATGAGTAACAAGAAATTTATGATCTTTTGCCGCTGTAAAGCGAGACACCTTCCGATCACGCAATGTTGCCAAATGCTCAGACATTTCATATCGCTCAATTAAAACTTTTTGTTCCATATGGGTTACTGGTACAATAGTATATAATACATCACCGGCCAAAAATCGTTCTTTTCCGTTAAGATGTATTGACCTGTCGGGATTAATCCCAAAATACTTCTCTAAAATTTCCACGGCATATCCCTCTCTTTTGCTTTTCCCTTTTGTTCATTTATATGAGCAAAACCGGAAAAATTTGCCGATAGAATAAAGAGGGAGTGTAAAAGCAGTGGAATCCAGGCGATAAAATGTAAAATTGCAATGTAAAGGATGAGGAGAATGGCTGAAGATAGAAAAATGACCGAATTAGAAGTGACCGCTCGCCGATGGTTAAATGAACGTGGTGTAACGATTGATGATTTGGCAGAGCTTGTAATGTTTTTACAAAAAAAATATCATCCTGCATTAACATTGGATGAATGTAAATACAATATTGAACGCGTTCTTCGCAAAAGAGAAGTGCAAAACGCAATCTTGACTGGCATCCAATTGGATAAACTAGCGGAGCAGGGGAAACTGGAAGAGCCGCTCCAAACGATTATTGGTACTGACGAAAGCCTGTATGGAGTAGATGAAATACTTGCCTTTTCAATCGTTAACGTCTACGGTTCGATCGGCTTTACAAATTACGGTTATATCGATAAACAAAAACCTGGGATATTGGAAAAACTGAATGACCATTCTAACGATATGGTCAATACATTTCTGGACGACATCGTCGGTGCCATCGCAGCAGCCGCTTCAAGCAGGCTGGCACATAGCGCCAAAGGCGAAGAGTAATGAAATGCGTGGCATGTTATGGATGTAACATTTTCTGAACATGGATAAAAGCAAGTATAACGTCTTGTCGATCTCGATAAATATTGCCAGTATAAGCGTAACTTTTTTTGATTTCGATCAAAACCAGATTAATGTAGCCTTTGCGATCTCAACCATATTGCCAATATAAACGTTACTTTTTTTGATTTCAATAATAACCAGATTAACGTAGCCTTTTGCGATATCAACCATATTGCCAATATAAACGTTACTTTTTTTGATTTCGATCAAAACCAGATTAACGTAGCCTTTGCGATCTCAACCATAAGCATGTAACTTTTTTCAATCTAGCCAGCATTGAAATAAGTTTTTCGATTTCAATAATAACCAGTACGGACGTAAGTTTTTTCGCTCTAGATTAAAGACCAGGGAAACTTTTTACGACATGATGCGAAAAAATCAGCTACTTCCTGCGGCGATTTAAAAAGTTGCTTATTTCAGGCGTCGTCTTATTGTAACCGTTATTGTTCTATTGTTTTCATATCCGAATGAAAATAAAAGCATGCGAGAAAACGGCTTGTTTTTCCACATGCTTTTGTATTTGTCCAACACGATCTCAGCGGATTTCCCATTGTTCGAGGGAAGAAACAACATATGTTGGCTTTTCCTGTCTTTTTGCCAGCATCTCGGGCGTTGTCACACCTGTATGGACGAGCAGCGTATCGATACCGAAACGCATGCCCGCCAATATATCTGTGTCGTAATTATCTCCTACCATAATGGTTTCTTTTTTTGGAGTACCCAGTATTTTATGGGCCTGTTCCATAATAATCTGATGCGGTTTTCCGATAAAGACAGGCTCCTTCTGTGTCGAGTAAGAGATAACCGAGGTAAGCGCCCCATTTCCAGGCAAGAGTCCCTTTTCCGTCGGTATGGCCGCATCGCTGTTTGTCGAATAAAACTCGGCTCCGTCCCGAATTGCCAAACAAGCTTTTGCCAGCTTTTCATAATTAATGTCCCGGTCGATCCCGATGATCACTGCATCAGGACGGCTGTCTGTCAGTTCAAAACCTTTTTCAGCCAAAGCTTCTTTCAGCCCTGTTTCCCCAATGGCATATACCCGGGCATTCGGGTGTTTTTCGTATAGATAATTTGCCGTGGCCAAAGAAGCGGTGAATACGTCATCCGGTCCAGCCCGAAAACCCAATTGGTTTAAATGGCCAGCAACTTGGGTCGGAGTTTTGGAAGAATTGTTCGTAACAAATAAATGACGCAGCCCCTTTTTTTCTATCCGCTTAACAAATTCAATTGCTTCGGGAATCACTTCTATTCCCTTATATGCCGTTCCATCCAAATCGATCAAATATCCCGCGTATTGTTTCATTGTCTCTCCTCTTTTAATTCTTAAAAGCAGATACAGGTCCCAGCTCATTCGTTAAGTATGCCCGCACAGATGGGGCAAACTGCTGGAGTGCATTCAAATTCTCCACAAAAACAGCAATCAATTGCTCATGATCTACGTGAATATATTGCTGTACAAGCATTTTCCGATACGAAATCACTTTTTTTAAACTGTCGCCATTTGCGCTTTCAATAACTTTTTCATCCACAAGAATATCAATGATATCATCATAGCTACCGGGGTCCCTCATAATAAACCCGTCGATCATGGCATTTCCTGTATCCAAAATCGACTCGATGGCAGTTTGCAACAACCTTTCCAGCGCTGCTTTTTTGATATCTGAATCCCACTGTTTTTCGATTTGAAATAATGCAAGCTGTTTTTCCAAATATTGAAGAGTCGCTTCAATATGTTCACGGTCAACAAAGTACACGGACAAGACCTCCATTAATGATCATCCATTTCATTTTACCATATCCAAAAAGCCGTTACGAATATAGCCCAAAGGTCGGGGCACCTTATAAATGAAAGGTGGTAACGAATATGGATGAAACCCGTGACAAAAAAAACGATATTGATAAAGAAGAAAACGAATATACCGATGTTTCAACAGCTGAGACAAGAAGGAACTTTTTAACGGCCGAAGAATTTCCGGAAGGGCCATACGGTACGCCAAGGCGAAGGCATGCTCCAGTGGAAAATAAGTCCACACCGTGGAAGGAAGGACAGCGCAAATATAGCGCCTTCAACTATGAATTTAAATCCATGCATCAAAACAGGCCACGTGAATTTCCAGGAGCGCACCCGACACACGACGATCCGAACAGAGATACGGAACCGCCTTACCAAAAAAGCTGAAACCGGCCAGGCATTGCTTGGCCCTTATTTGTCCACTCTTTTTAAAACAAAATAAGCGCAGCCATAATTGCAGTATTCGTACAAATATTCCAACAGTGTACTGATTTTTGTATCAAAAGAAGCCTTTTGATTGTCATCAGAAAAAAATCCTTTTAGCCGAAGCTGCCCATACCCCCAATCTCCTACAATGTAATCATACTTAGACAAAATCTCACTGAAACGAGCCTTAAAAGCTTCCTCGTTAAATCCGTCCTTAAACTCCTCGATTAATTCATACTGTTTATTTTGAACGACAATCATATAAATTCACCCATTTTTAAATTTTCTCTTACATAAATTATAACTCACACACCAACATTTACTAGTAAAAATTATTTCATCATGAGCAACCTATATAAAAGGAGGTGCCAATTATGAAGAAAATGATTTCGGCACTTGCCATAAGCGGAATTCTTTTATCCGCTTGCGGTGGCAATGACCAACAAATTGCCGATAATGATTCAGTTTACAAAAAAAGCGGCAATACAATGAATCAAACAGACAGAAACGATTTATATAATGAATCGAATGATAATCAAAATTACGGCTTTGTCCGTCAAGTAAAAAATCCCGTACCAGGGGAATCAACTAACATTAACGCTGGAGATGTTATAACAAGAGAGCAATTGGCCAATCAAATCAGCAAATTAACTGTTGGCCTGCCTGATGTAAACGATAGCAGCGTTGTTGTTACTGATGCAGAAGTATTGATTGCTTATCAGGCAGATACTTCGGACGAACGCTCGCGGGCCCAGGTGGCCGACCAAGTTAAAAAAACCGCTGAATCAGCTGTGCCAAAATGGTTTGGGATATATGTAACCGATGATCCAGCGCTTAGACAAAATGTGGAAAACATTGCCTCCATGACTCCCAACCAGGCAAATACGGATAAAGCAGTCAAAGACACTGTCAAAATGATGAAAGAAAATTCCCCTCAAGGGCGAAATGACACCAAGATGAATCAATAATTGTGACGGCCCGTGATCTTTATTTATCATGGGCCCTCTTTTTGAAAGGGGTGAGAAAGTGAAGAAATTCCTGATACTGATACTCCTTATATTCATACCATTTAGGAGTGGTGACGCGAAGGAAATATCTCCTGAAGAGATGTATAAACAAAGGATGGATTTATACAAAAAAACGGAGGTCGTTTCCGGGGTTCCTTGGTATTTTATTGCTGCTATTGATCAATACGAACGCAGCATCCGGCATGTAAGGAAAGACCTGCCGAAACCGGATGGGTTGACTGGCTTTTATATGGATGCCACCCATTGGAGCGGACCGCTAAATCCGGACAAAGGAGATCATAATCCTCTGACAATCGACTTTTTTTCCGGGAAGGGACGAGACGGTAACGGGGATGGGAAAGCAAGCCGGACAGATGATGAAGACCTTCTTTACACAGCCGCCTCCCTCATCTCTCTATACGGTGTTAACGATACAAGCGTCCGAATAGCATTATGGAATTATTATAAAAGAGATAAAACAGTAAGCGCCATTATGGCCAATGCCAAAATATACAGGACCTTTAATCGAATAAACTTAGATGAAAAAGCTTTTCCAATTCCAAAAGAATACAACTATACCTACCATAATACTTGGGGAGACCGCAGAGGATGGGGCGGCAGGAGAATGCATGAAGGTACGGACATATTCGCTTCATACGGTACACCCGTGCGCGCAGTTCGACATGGCGTTGTTGAACTAAAAGGCTGGAATAAATATGGGGGATGGCGCGTGGGTATCAGAGACTTGCACAACACGTACCATTATTACGCTCACCTGAACGGTTTTGCAAAAGATTTAAAAATTGGCGATGTTGTGAAAGCCGGACAAGTCATAGGGAGCGTTGGCAGTTCAGGATATGGACCTCCGGGTACATCAGGGAAATTTCCTCCCCATCTTCATTTTGGTATGTATAAAGATAACGGGATCAACGAATGGGCATTCGACCCTTATCCCCATTTAAAAGCTTGGGAACGGGCAGAAAAGACTTGAGGATATCGTTCGTCAACCATATCAAAAAGCTTCGGGGAGCCCGAAGCTTTTTGGCCATCATGCAGGTTTATTGTTTTTTCGACTTGGATATGGCTACTCCAACGCTTGCAGCAAATCCACCCCAAATAATAATAGCGCCAATAAACATCATCGCAATAGCACTGCCGCTCATCATACAACCTCCTTATCAACTTTGGAAGCCGAGTAATCCAGACTGTGGCCTTTCCATGGCTTTAATGTCATAAGTACGCCGAAGAACATGGCGCCAAGGGCGACCGTCCATCCATATTTGAACAAGAATTCGCGTGGAAAATCTCCATAATCGCCGATAAGGTTTTGACGCAGGTTATCAAACATCATGTAACCGAGAACAATTGGCGTGATGACAGACAATGAAATTCTCCACCAGGCGCCAAGTTTGATATCGGAAACAGAGTCAGCATGTGCTTGCAACGACTTTAGTTCTTTTGCAAACCAGGCGATAAACACAACTTCAAACAGCCCTGCCAAGGCTACTCCAAATTGATTGATGAAATAGTCGGCAACATCAAGCAAATTCAACCCGTTTTGCGTGGAAAACACCAGTGCAACAAGAGCTGTCAAGCCTCCGCCAAATGTAACCGCTTTCGTTCTTGAGACGTTGAATTTTTCCTGGACTCCCGCAATATACGTCTCTACAATCGAGATAAGCGAGGTCAGGCCCGCCAACGTCAACGATACGAAAAACAAAACGCCAAAAGCATGCTGAAATCCTGGCATTTCATTAATAATGCTCGGAAATACGGAGAACGCAAGCAACACTCCCCCCTGGACAACTTCGTTCACCCCAACTCCTTGCTGGGCAGCCATAAATCCTAATGCCGCAAAAACGCCAAAGCCGGCGAGCAATTCAAAACCGGAATTCGCAAACCCAGTAATAAAGGCGCTATTTGTAATATCAGCTTTTTTAGGCAAATAACTGGAATAAGTAACCATAATAGCAAATCCGATAGACAAGCTAAAGAAGATTTGCCCATATGCGGCAACCCAAACTTTTCCATTCATAATAGAGCCCCAATCAGGTTTGAAGAAAGTGTTCAGCCCGTCGACTGCTCCCTCCAAAGTAAGAGCTCGAATAACAATAATGACAAACAAAACGACCAGCAAAGGAATCATAATTTTTGCTGCTACCTCAATACCTTTTTTAACACCGGCATACATGATTCCAAGAACGATTAACCAAACTAAAATTAATGGAATAAGAACACCTGGAACAAAGCTGCCGAAGGAAGCAGTATCTCCTACTTTCAAGTAATCAGCGACTAAAAAGTCCGTCGTATCCGCTCCCCACTTAAGATTGAATGAAAAAACAGTGTACGACATAGCCCATGCAATAATGACGGAATAATAGGTTGCGATGACAAAGGCAATGGCGATTTGCCACCAGCCGATCCATTCTCCTCCCCGCTTAATTCTTGCCAGAGAAAGCGGCGCAGATCCCCGGTACTTATGACCAATCGTAAACTCTAAAATTAAAAGTGGGATCCCTGCCGTAAGCAAGGCAAACAAATAGGGAAAAAAGAATGCCCCTCCCCCATTGTCATACGCAACACCCGGAAAGCGCCAAATGTTTCCCAGCCCGATCGCCGAACCGACCGCGGCAAATATAAAACCGGCCCTCGATCCGAATTGCGCTCGGTTTTCCATACATAAAACCCCCTTTATCATTTAATTTTCTCTTGAGAAAAGTCTGACAATTCAACAGCTTAGAATTAGTATAGCGACTCACAATGCCTTTGTCAAAGGAAATATCATTTCAGCGTGACATCATTACTATTTTAATATAGAAAACGACAGCTTGTGCTGTCGCCTTCCTATTTGGTTTTCAATGTCTTATGCCCAAAATCATTCTGTTTAAAAAACAGCGCAAATATGAGTAGTAATGCAGCTACGGTCACTAAACCCCAAATGGTAGAATGGGTCAGACCCAGCACGATATATCCCGCTCCCGAAATGGCAGCTGCCGTAAGAGCATACGGCAATTGTGTCAACACATGGTCAATGTGGTTGCATCCAGCACCGGTCGATGAAAGGATCGTTGTGTCCGAAATAGGTGAACAGTGGTCCCCAAATACGGCACCCGCTAACACGGAAGCCATGACGGGAAGCAACATAGACACATCTGTCGTTGCAACAATTTGCCCCGCAATCGGCAACAAAATCCCGAACGAGCCCCATGATGTGCCTGTAGCAAATGCCATCAGTCCGGCAAAAACAAATACGATAAAAGGTAAAAATGATATATTTAAAGACGACTTTGCAACGATATTCCCCAAATAAACACCTGTTCCCAACTGATCAATAAGCGAAGTAATGGTCCAAGCAAACACTAAAATGAGCACTGCAGGTACCATGGATTGGATGCCAAATCTAATCCCGGTTAACAAAAGTGAAGAATGCAGTTTTCTATGGGCCACCTGCTGACGAATAAATAAAAAGATCGTAATAGCCAGGCTAATAACACCGCCACATACAAGGGCCAGCGAAACATCCGCATTTCCAAAAATATCTATAGGCGCCGTGACGCTGTCACTGTTTTTTAATCCGCTCCAGACAATCACAGCAATCGTCCCAATAAACAGCGTTACAATCGGAACAATCAAATCACCAACGGTTCCGTTTTCTCCGACAGGCAAATCTTCTTTAATCTCCCCGGGAATTTCTTTTTTAGGGTCGTACGGAACCCCTGTTTCCATTGTACGCCTTTCATGCATTTTCATGCTTCCAAAATCAATATTTCGGGAGACAGTGATAAAAACGAGCCCCAGGGCAGCCCAAACATATAGATTCATCGGTATCATTTCCAAAAAAGCGGCAAATGCGGAAATGTCATTGATATTATGGGTAGCAAATACGGTTCCGACGATTCCAATGATAAAGGCGCCCCAACTGGAAACAGGAGAAACAACACACACTGGTGCCGACGTCGAGTCAATAATATAGGCGAGCTTTGCCCTTGATACACGATGCCGATCTGTAATCGGTCGGGCAACCTGACCAACCGCAAGCGCATTGAAATAATCATCAATGAAAATGGCGATTCCCAATATAGCGGATAATATTTGCGCCCCGATCCTGCTTTTCACCTTGGTAAGTGCCCACTCTCCAAAAGCCCTGCTTCCTCCTGTTATGTTAATGAGCGCTGTTATCGCCCCTAAAATAAACAAAAATAAGATAATATATATATTCCAAGTATCGAATCCGTCTTCCTTCAAAAAGATTCCTTTTACTGCCTCCCATATCAGAATGAATGTCGCGACAACATCCCCTTTTCCAAGCAGAAGAGCAGATACGACAATCCCTGTTCCGAGAGACAGTAAAACACGGCGCGTCAGCATGACCATTACGACCGCAAGTAATGGCGGAAGCAAAGACAAGATTGAGTTTTCCATGACAAACCTCCATTGAGTAAAAACAAAGATGCGTTTATGATTTTTCACGCGCACGTTCTCTTTCCATCCTCTTTGGGAGCAGACGAGTAAAAGGAAATTTTAGCAAAATAGTATTGGCCATCCAAGAAAAGCGATTTATAAACTTCTACCACCATGTTGAAAATGTTTTCAGAACGTACCAAAACATGATATCATTAATTTTTTTCGCTGACAATACTATGGAGAATTGTCCTGTTTTGGGAATTGTATGGATGGGTTGGTTGTTCCGCCGTTGTTGTAAAATTGTGGAACGTCTCCCGGATACAATCCTATAGCAATAGGAACTTCCTGTTGAACAACCGCCTCTTTAGTCCCAAACGGGATAATGATCTGTACATTCACCTGAACTTGAATGGATATCGTAACAAACATATTATTAATGGGATATTGTTCCACTCTTGTGTCAACGTTTGTGGAGACATCCCCAATAGCGGTAAACCGGATTGGAATCCGTGGACCCAAGTTACCGAGAAGAGCATTTTTTGTCGCCTGGCCTAGCGGGAAAGAATAAACGATTCCTTCACCCTGAGAAGATGATTCATAATCAAATTCGACCCCGGTGTCTTCTCTAAGGGCATCCAGATTACCAGCTTCGGCCTGCTTTAAATTCGACTGGATTGCCCTGGAAATATCTGCTTGAATTTGGTTGATGATGTCTGTTTTATATTGTACAGAGGAACCTCCCGATTGATTCGGAACGATTTCCGTAATCTCCCGTATGTCTTTTACGTTTGGAATCACCTCTTTGACAGCCCGGCTAATAACCATGGGAGCAATTTTTTTCGTTTGTGATTCCGCATATCTCGTTAATGTTGGCTTAATCCCGTAATTGACGATCCAAAGCCCGGCAGCTGTTGACAATAAAAAAAAGACGAATGAAATCAACATAACATAACGGAACGGCAACGGACCGCGCCGGAACTTGCGCGCACGAAAATGAGCCAAAAAAATCCCCTCCCATGACTAGCATATGCGAACATTTAGGGTAATAGCTCTTTGAGAAAAAATTCATTTAAATCATTTTTAATAGCGCATCGCGCCCTGCCATTCCGGCAAATATCCCACGCTCCTCAGCAGCAATTGTCACGGATTCGAGCGGGCCTTCCAGCAGTTCTTCTATCGTTCGCACTCCAACAGCTCTCCCCGCAATGATCCCCCGGTCTTTAAGCTTTTTATTTAAAAGCCCGATATCAAGAGCACCACACATAATGTATCCACGATCATTGGACACAGTGAGAAGCGTCGTTTTTGGCAAGCGGACAACAGAGGCTACAAACATGTGCCCGTCAATGATTACAGGTTCAATAGAAATCATTCCATCCACCCCTTCTGATACCCATATATATGAAAAGGGCAAATGAGCGTTCCCGCAACTGGGCGTGAGCGTGAGCTTGCGCCCTGCCACATAAACGCGCGTTTCTCGTTTTATCCAATGGTATTTCGCTTATACAGTGGGAGGGGCCCTTGCTAATATGCGAGCAGGTTATCCGTATACGGGGAATTTTTCCCCTTACCCTCGGGGGAGTTTTTCCTTATCCGTGGGTATTTCTGTTTATATGCGGGGAATCTATCCTATATGGGGGAGCTTCTCCTTATACGCAAGGAGCTTTCCCCTCACCCTACGGCATTTCTCCTTATATGCGGGGAATCTCTGCTTATACGCGGGGAGCTTCTCCTTATACGCAAGGTGCTTTCCTCTCACCCTACGGCATTTCTCCTTATATGCGGGGAATCTTCCTATATGGGGAGCTTCTCCTTATACGCAAGGAGCTTTCCTCACCCCACAGCATTTCTCCTTATATGCGGGCATTCTCCCTTATTTATACAACTGGATTAAATGCCACTCCATTACATCTCGCAAAAATTCGGGGAGATAATATGTTTTCATTTGAGCATGCTGGATTTGCGGGAAAAATTTACCGAAAGTAAATGTATCAATTGTGGCAATTTTATAGGTCTCTTCAAGATTGAGAGGCTTGCCGCCAATTTGGAGGATATTGTTTTGAAAATCTGCTTCAATATGATGATAAACAAATTTTCCCATCATGACACCTCTGAACCCCAATCCTTTAAATGTAAGTTGAGGCAACTGGGTCTCCTCAGCTTGATACAGGACTTCTCGTAATGCTCCACCGTCCAGCTCCACTAGGCAAGGATTGATCGGATGCGGCAGCATTTGGTGTATATCATATTTAGTGACCTGACCCTCGTCCAGCGGGGCAAGGAACAGCCCTGAATTGACCAGTGCACCATCCGCACCACACCAGTGATAGAGGGCTTCGGCGAGCATCGCCGGAAGCTCTGAATTTTTATCCCAAGAATATGTAAGCGGATTCGGAAGGGAAACAACTTCCGTGGATAGCAACTTTTTGCCAATTTCTCTCCATTCGTGCATTTGCTCGGTTTCATCTGGAGGAGCAGCCAAGTAGGCCGTTTCAAATAGGGTAGCATTGAATGTCTTGGCAGATACATCTTCAATCTCCCATTCCGCCGCCACGTAACCGACATATTCACCATACCTTCCTGCAGCTCCCAATAAAGCTGCACCTGCCGGTTCTCCATTTGGCAAAACGTGATGCGTATGTCCTCCCAAGATGAGATCAACTCCGGGTTCATTTTCCGCTATCCAGCGATCAGCCTGCAGGCCCAAGTGAGATAGCACAATAATGACATCCGCTTCTTTCCGAAGTAGTTCAATTTGCTTGGAGAGTTCATGAAGAGGTTCAGTAAGCTCCCAATCCAAAAGCTTATATAATCGGTGATAATAGGCGGTTACGCCCGTCACCCCGATTTTCGTCCCTCTGGAAGTCATATAAATTTGACGCGGAAGGGCCCAAGCCGGCCTTTTTCCTTCCGGCAAAAAAAGGTTGGCCAACACTATATCAAATTGTGCGTCACTATACAGCTCATTCAATGAACGATGATCCAATGTCATCCCCTCATTGTTACCGATCGTAACAGCTGTATAACCGGCTTCATTTATCAATGTGACGTTCCCTTTTCCCTTAGTCCCTTCTGTAAAAGGGTGCCATCTATCAACAAAATCGCCGCAATCAAAAATGAAAACATCTTCACCGTCTGCTTCGTGAGCCTCTCTTCTTTCTACTAAAAAATGATTGATCCGCGGCCAATTTTCCAAGTGACTGTGAATGTCGTTCGTATGATAAATATGGACTTTTTCCTTCACTGATCCACTTCCCATCCATCAAAACAAATCAAGTTGCCTTGTTGCAAGTCCTTTATATTGTATGCCCAGCAAATGAATCAATTCTTTCGCATTGCCGGCGGCATCCCCGCCGGAATTATTATTGAAGAGGACAAAGACATCCTTCGTTTCCGTTTGCAGATTTAAAATGTTTTCTTTCCATTGTTCCAACTCCGCTTGATTATAGCGGTATAAATAGCGAGTCGCCCTCCAATTTTTACCACCTGGCTTCATCCATGCGGCCGTATTCCGCCCATGCATGCGGATAAGCGCTTTTTCCTCATGGGTGGCCGCAAGCACGATCGGAACAGAGCCTTCCCCCACTTGCGGTTCATCACACACAACATGGATCCACCCTTCGTTTTTTAAAAACTGAAGTGTCTTTTCCTGTAAATGAGGAGAGAACCAAGTTCGATTTCTAAATTCCACGGCAACCGGAAACCTTTCCATCCATTTCCGACACATCCGTAAATAATCAACATTCTCTTTCGTACAATCGAACCATGGTGGGAACTGGAACAATACCATCGCCAATTTCCCACTTTCAGCGAACGGCTCAATGGACTCAACATAAGCGTTAAACATTTCTTCTCTCGAAGAAAACGGCATTTCCCCGCGCTCATGCCCTGTCATCCCTTGGTAGGCTTTCACAACAAACCGAAAATCGTCGGGTGTATCTTTGACCCATCGTTCCACGTTGCGGGCCGGCTGAACAGCATAAAAGAAGGAGTCAACCTCAACGGCCGGAAAATGGGCACTATACTCTTTTAATTTATCACGCGAAGCGATTCCTTTCGGATAAATATCGTGGTCGCCCCAACCAGTTACTCCTACATAAATCATATACTCACCAACATTTCGTTTTCATAACTATTATAGCAAAGGCAATCATGAACACGAAGCATATTACCTGTTATTCGGCATTCAGATGATCAAGGCAATGATCTGGCGTCAAAAATCGCTTGACAGGTGTTTTGCGCTTTCATGACAATCACAAAATCGTATTTTCTGGCTCGGCCGACAGAATTTCCTGAATACGATTGTTTTCATCCATAATCGCAACTTTGGGCTTATGGGCAGCGATATTTTCTTCCGGAACAAGAATGTAGGAAATGATAATAACGATATCCCCCACTTGTACAAGGCGAGCTGCAGCCCCATTTAAACAGATGATACCACTTCCTCTTTCTCCCGGAATGATATATGTTTCCAAGCGGGCACCGTTGTTATTGTTGACAATTTGAACTTTTTCGTTTTCGACCATTCCTACTTCATCTAATATATCCGCGTCAATTGTAATACTTCCCACATAATGCAAATTGGCCTCAGTTACACGTGCGCGGTGAATTTTCCCATTCATCATCGTTCTAAACATACTCATTCCTCCTGCTTGAACATTCAATTATCAGTCAAAAAAATCTTGGCAAAAAGGCAGAAGGTTCCTATGATACTTTTAATTTTTCACCCTCTGTCCCTGTCCGAAAATGGATCCGGGCAGACATACATATCATAACAGCTTAGCAAAGGTGCGGTTCAAACCATGATACCGCCCATTTAAATGATATCAACAACAGAATTTCTAAAGCTATGAAAATCCACACGGCATACATTCTGCAAGACAATATAAAAACAACGAAAAAATCATGTCAGATTGAGAATTTTTCCAAATACGATAACCACTAAGGCCATATTTTTATAGTAAAAAAGGAAGATTCAATATATACATGAAAGCCATTATGGACCGTATATGTTATTGACAAACAGAGTCCCAAACGAACAAACTTTGATGGATCAAAAATGGGAATGTAGAAGACATTTTCTTTCAGCTTCTCAAAAACCCTTCACTTATTCCGGTTGAAAAAATTGGCATGCCACTGTTCTCGATCTTCAAAAGTCTTTGGCAATCGGACTTGGTTTCATTTCTTCCTTTTCTCAAGTTTAGTCTAAAGGCTTCAATCGTGCCTCTATCTCTTCACGACGATGCTCCAAAAATGGAGGCAGTGCCAAGCTTTCACCTAAATGTTCCAATTCCTCATCAATATCAAAACCGGGCCCGTCTGTCGCCAGTTCAATCGTAATCCCGTTTGGATCTTTTAAATAAACAGAGCGAAAGTAAAAGCGATCAACAAAACCGGAATGAGCAATATTATGTTCATTTAGCTTATCAATCCATGCATGGAATTCTTCTTCATTATCTACACGTAATGCAATATGATGAACACTCCCGCGTCCCGGGCGCTCCTCGGTTACATCTAACCTGTGCTCTAAGTGAATCTCAGCACCTGTTCCTCCTTCTCCCGTTTCGTATACTACAATATCCGGCTGCCCTTTAACAGAAGATGCATATTGCCCTTTCTTCCGGAATCCCAAAACATTAGTAAACAAGTCTACAGTCCCCTCTATATTGGCAATGGTTAATTGTGAAGGACCAAGTCCCACAATACCGAACTCTTTGGGAATCGGAGATTTACCCCAGGGAGTACCACCTTTTACTCCTTTGTTATTTTCATCCGACACCAGAATAAGCCTTTGCCCTTCAAAATCATTGAAAGCCAACGTTAATCTACCTGCTCGCTCTTTTATTTCTTCATGAGGCACACTCATTCTTTTAAAGCGTTCTTGCCAATAAGAAAGAGCTTTATCATTCGGTACTCGAAGGGATGTTGCAGAAATGCTGTTATTCCCTTGATATGTTTTTCCAGCTCGTGGAATTTCAAAAAAAGTTAAATCTGTTCCTGGACTGCCTGTTTCATCAGCATAAAACAAATGGTACATAGATGGGGTATCCTGATTCACTGTTTTTTTTACTAAGCGCAAACCCAGAATATTTGTATAAAAGTCTTTATTCGCCCTTGCATTTGCTGTAATAGCGGAAACATGATGGATTCCTTTTAATTCCACTGTAACTCCTCCTTGGTTTGATTTTTCGGCAATAAAATGGTGCCTTTTTCCATTTACTTCTTGAACGAGGACTACTCGCCATTTGCAACACCGTGCACTATGTCACATTAAGGCTGTTCACTTAATCCAATTGGTACAAGAACGTCAAATTTATACAGCAAGTACTCTCCAAATCTTGATTAAAAACCGAAACCAAAAATCTATTGTTCTTTAAAAAACCATTCCCTAGTTTGACTAATTTTTATCAGTTTAACACTAAAAGGTCAACTTTTAAAAATGGATCCAGTCACTGACCATCCATTGGCATTTAAATTTTTCACTTAAAAACCCTGTTTTTTTACTAAAGCAAGTGTAACGTAACCTATATAAAAGAACACAATATTTCATCAGTTTGAAGCGGAACGATTAAGCTGCTAAAACAAGCAAACAAACTCGAAAAGTCATAACGCATGATGACACTATATAAGAGACCGGCCAACATTAACTCGTGCCACTAGAGGACATAACTGGGGGAGCGTAATGAAAGTGCTTATCCGCTGCTGTTTTCCATTTCGAACGCGTTTATCCCACTAGGTAAGTCTTCCTTGCTATCAGTAAAAGTCGCTAAATATTGAAATAAACACTTCGATGATGCTTTTTTCTTAATAATACAACGATCGTTATCAGCCACATACTACGATATTCTTTGATTTTACGGACACAAGTACAGCGAACAAACTGATTAATAAGACATATCATGTTTGGGATTGCAGTCAGTATAAACAATAAAAGGCTCGGCTTTAGCGATTAGATGTTGCAACCCATAGCCAATCCATTTCAACTCGGCGGCCATAACATTTTGATAACTGTAGTTCAGCATAGTGACACCCACCTCTAGAACTTCTTTTAAAGACTCAAAATTGTCTCCACCAATGCGTATTTTGAGGCACAGCAGGCTATAAATAGCTGTTTTATCCACCTTATCTAACATAATATTGTTTTTTAGCTTGTATTCTTTTTTCCTGCCGTCAAATTCAACGAAATTCTTTAAATGTGGCTTCAAATCCAAAAAGCTCCTTTTTTCTGAACAATAACGTTGAAATTCCTGCAATAATTCAATATCCATATTCCATTCCCCCATTTATTATTTTATCCCATCGCCAGTTTCCAACATTACTTTGACAAAGCATAACTCATAGATTCTTTTTGATCCCTTATCGCATTTTTCCTGTCGATTATCGTTTTGACCTCTCATTTATTTCTATTGCAATAAATACATTACCAAATTATTTCTTTAAAAATAACACATACCTCACTTTATTGCAAATGTTTTTTTATAATGTAATTTTATTGCTTTAGTTATAATTCTGTTATATAATACGATTGAGGTGATGAAGGTGAGTAAAAATGAGTTAGGGGGATTTATAAAAGAAATCCGATTATCTCAAAATATATCTAAATCTGAGATGGCCAGATATTCAGGAGTGAGTCAGCCTTACATGAGCCAAATCGAAACAGGAAAAAGAATTCCGACACCTGACATCTTAGAAAAAATCGCTAACAATCTCACTAAAAACCTACATTATAAAGTGAGCTTTGCGGACCTGCTGGAAAAATCAGGATACTCAAAGTTAGCCAAAGGCCAGCGATTATTAGAATCAGTTGCGCTAGAATTTGCAAAACCAATGCCCGACAAGCTCCAGCTAGGTACTGGTAACGTACGCAACGCAAATGTTGTTGCAGAGCATGAAAAAAGTTACATGCCTGAAAGTTTTATAAGAGACATAAAAAAATGGAACACTTGGATCAAAGCTGAAAATGAAGAAACATATTCCCTCTCGGATGGCCAAAAAATAAAAATACAGCTAGATGAAAATAATTTATACAATTTAAAGCGTATACTGAACCAGAATGATAAACCTGTTAGTTGGAATGAACCGCGCGAGGAAAGTTTTGTGTTGCCGCAAAACTTAAAAAGGCTGCTATATACAGTCATTGAAGCCAATATAGAAATTTACAAAGAGATCATAAAAGACGCAGAGCTGACTGAAAAGAAAGAAACATAAAACAGATCCTGATATTTTTGTGATACTGCCGAAACTTTACACTCGTAAAAACGGAAGCGAATAAACAAAGACCAGCATTAAATGACCATGCCGTACCGAATTCTCATAAATGATGGCCCTCATAATAAAAAACCCCTATTCAAGAGGTTATTGATTGATACATTACTCGGAAATCTTTCAATGAGGTCAATGGATAAGTAAAGCTTATAATACTTTCTGTACATCAGCTTCGATTTTCGCCGGATCTGTTGTGGGGGCATAGCGTTCAACCACAATGCCGTTGCGGTCTACAAGGAATTTCGTGAAGTTCCACTTGATGTTCTTCATTAAGAACCCCTTTTTCTGTTCCTTTAGAAAAATAAACAGAGGATCAGCATGAGCTCCATTTACATCGACTTTTGCGAAAATCGGAAAAGACACTCCATAGTTAGTTTGACAAAATTCAATCGTTTCTTCAATATGAGCAAATTCCTGATTTTGAAATTGATCACAAGGAAAGCCGAGGATTTCCAAACCATTGTCTTTGTACTTTTCATACAGTTCCTGCAATCCTTTGAACTGTGGTGTTAATCCACACTTGCTTGCTGTGTTCACAATAATGAGCGGCTTGCCTTCGTAATCTTTCAGAGATTTCAAATCACCATTTGTCTTTCTTACTTCAAAGTCATAAACAGTTGTCATGATGATTCCCCCCTCATCATCCATCTATCGCGATGAAATGTAATGCACACAATACAACTTTTTTCTGAAACTGCTCATGATGTCTATATGGCCACAAGAGCATACATTGATTACACTATAACATTGATACAATAGCAGATGAACATTTTCTTCTTTAAATCTTGTACGAGACTCCAAAGAGTGATCTCAAGATATCATTGAATAAAGACCTGCCATCTTGCACATGGTTGTTGTTTTACCACGCCCGTATCGGATCAAGAACTCATATATTTTCACTTCTTGAAATTCAAATGAAACCTTTATAATAACCCCACTATTCATAATATTCCATGAATAACACCGAACTGACTGCTATGTCGTTTTTTATACTATCCTTCTTAATCATGTTTCCCTCTTTGGATGGCTGTCACAATAGTCACGAATAATAACGCTGCGATTCCACTAAATAACAAAAGAAAACTAATCGGAATTAAGAAAAAAGGTTCTTTTAATGTTCCATCTGCTTCAACCTCTGCTCCTATGACCTCATAACTAATCAAACAAATAACACCCGCTACAATTGGTAATAAAGCTAATAAAAATCTTTTTTTCATGTTAACTCTCCTTCATTCATTTAATGTATCTTCTTGATATTTAAAAATATGGCCTGGCTGGCAACAAACGCCAAAACAGCAAACCTAAAAAAGGCAACGCTCATGCTTATCATCTTTAACCACTTTGCTAATTCTTTGTTTCAAATACCATTCCCCTCTCTTGTTACTATTGCATTCTAATACAAACCTGATCAATTTTCAATATTTTTTTATCGTAATTCAATATATTTTTACCCTTTTACATTATAGGTATGAAGTGAAGGACTAAATCTTAGCAACGAAAATTGGTAATAATAAATCATTAGGTTCACTTGACTTCTCGCACAATTTGACTATATTGTACTTATACAGATTATACAGTTAGCACACTTTAAATAGAGGTGTTGTAATGGAAATTTTCATTCGCAAAAACAGCGATTTACCTATATATGAACAAGTGACGACCCAAATCAAAGCACTTATTTCAAAAGGAAAACTATCGCCAGGTGAAGCGATTCCCTCAATGCGGGCGCTTGCTAAAAAGCTCGGTATTAGCGTCATCACCGTTCAACGTGCTTATGATGAACTTGCTAAAGAAGGTTTTATTGAGACGATTCCAGCAAAGGGATCATTTATCTCAGAAAACTGTTTGGCATTTTTTGAAGAAGAAATGACAAAAAAGCTTGAAATGCATTTACAATCAGCGGTGCAAATCGCACACGATTTCGATATACCCATCACAACTTTGCATGAACTCATTGATTTTTTTAACGAGGAGGAAGACTAATGGCAAATGCAATTGATGTTAATCGTTTATGTAAAAAACTTGATACATTCACACTTAACGATATTAGCTTTACCGTGCCTCAAGGAGCAATTGTCGGTTTGGTTGGTGAGAATGGCGCTGATAAAACAACTACCATAAAATTATTGATGGACGTTATGAAAAAAGACAGTGGTGATGTAACATTTTTTTCCGATCAAAAAAAAGTAAACAGTACCGACTTAAAAGAAGATATTGCCATCGTCTATGATGACATAAATTTTTATGACAAATTAAACGCTGTCAAAATTGATAAAATTATAATGAATAAAGATGATTTATTGTATGGTTACGGGATTGCGCGTTGTTCCAAACAACAATTTGAGTTGATCCCAAAAGGACTAATATTTGCTTATCTGCAACATGAAGCAATTTATCATGTCATTATTAACGACGCACATGGATTTAAAGAAGCGTATCCCGAAATTGTCGTCGACAAAGTCGCACTCGATGAACTATTAGCGATCTATATTAGAAGGGAGAAAAACACCGCATGAAAGGTTTAATTATAAAAGACTTATTAACCGTCATAAACAATGGAAAAGGTTTGCTGCTTATGATGACCATTTTAGCCGTTGCCATTGTACCGACACAAGATCTAGCTTCATTCGTGATTGCTGGCATTGCCATCTGTAGCATGATGAGTATTACTTCATTTTCAATAGACCATCAAAGTGAGTGGGAAAAATTCGCACTCACATTTCCGATAAAAAGACAGGACATTGCAAAAAATAAATTTATTACGCTAGTTGTCTTTGTCTTGATTGGCGTTATCCTGTCCACTATTATTGGCGGCCTCATAGCACTTATTATTGGAAAAATACCAACATTCTGAATTTACCTCCTTTATCGCTTTAGGCGTATTATTATCACTTATTTTCGGAACAAACTCCATAGTCATGCTCTTTAAATTCGGTGCCGAAAAAACACGTATGTACTTATTCGTAAGCTATGCTGTTCCTGGTGCCATCATCGCCTTTATCTTTTCAAAACTATCAGAGATGGGCATCGTACTCACACAACAAACCATTTTAAAGCTGTTTGCCTTCTCACCTATATTCGTCATCATTTGGATGCTCATCGGCTACATGCTTTCTGCTCGTATTATGATGAAGAAAGAATATTAAAAAAGGATAAAGAGCTATTATATATATCCTATGTCACTTGATTTTGTTTCTAAATCGTACATGTTTCGCGAAAAATAAATGGGTACAAAAAACCCGCCACAAGCGTTGTTGTGACGGGTTTTATCATCTATTAACCAATCGAACCTTCCATTTCAAATTTGATGAGACGGTTCATTTCCACCGCGTATTCCATTGGCAGTTCTTTTGTAAAGGGCTCGATGAAGCCCATAACGATCATTTCGACTGCTTCTTGTTCGCTGATTCCGCGGCTCATCAAATAGAAGAGCTGTTCTTCCGAAACTTTGGACACTTTCGCTTCGTGTTCAAGCGAGATATTGTCGTTTAATATCTCGTTATACGGGATTGTATCGGAAGTGGATTTGTCATCTAAAATCATCGTATCACATTCGATATTGGATCGCGCGCCATCTGCTTTACGTCCAAAATGAACGATTCCGCGGTATGTGACTTTACCGCCGTGCTGTGACATTGATTTGGATACGATTGATGATGTCGTGTTAGGCGCCAGGTGGATCATTTTAGCGCCTGAGTCCTGATGCTGGCCTTTTCCGGCCAACGCAATAGATAATGTCAGGCCTCTTGCACCTTCTCCTTTTAAAAAGACGGCAGGATATTTCATCGTAACCTTGGAGCCGAAGTTGCCATCGATCCATTCCATCGTCGCACGCTCATGGCAGACTGCCCGTTTTGTAACAAGATTATAAACGTTGTTCGCCCAGTTTTGAATGGTCGTATATCGGCAGTACCCGTCTTTTTTGACGATGATTTCAACGACTGCGCTGTGCAATGAATTCGTCGTATAAACAGGCGCCGTACACCCTTCCACATAGTGGACGGACGCGCCTTCATCCACGATAATCAACGTCCGTTCAAACTGTCCCATATTTTCGGAGTTGATCCGGAAATAGGCTTGTAGCGGCGTATCGACTTTTACGCCAGGCGGCACGTATATAAACGATCCTCCGGACCAGACTGCCGAGTTCAAAGCAGAAAACTTGTTGTCGGTTGGCGGAATAACTGTCGCCCAGTGCTCACGGAAAATATCTTCATTTTCTTTCAGAGCTGAGTCCGTATCTTTAAAGACGATCCCCATTTTTTCGAGATCTTCTTTCATATTGTGATAAACAACCTCAGACTCGTATTGCGCCGAAACACCGGCCAAATATTTTTGTTCAGCCTCCGGGATGCCCAACTTGTCAAATGTTTGCTTAATTTCCTCTGGCACTTCGTCCCAGGAACGCTCTGTATGCTCAGACGGTTTCACGTAATATCTAATTTCATCAAAGTTTAGGGCGTTTAAATCGCCGCCCCATTGCGGCATTGGCATTTTGTAAAAGTGTTCAAGTGATTTCAACCGGAAATCGAGCATCCATTGAGGCTCTTCTTTCATTTTTGATATTTCTTCAACGATCTCCCGCGTCAAACCGCGCTCGGTACGGAAAACGGAAACGTCTCGATCCCTGAAACCATACTTGTAATCACCAATTTCGGGTATTTGCTTCGCCATTGTACATTCCTCCCTCTTTTATTGGTGCTGCTTTAATCCTTTTTCCATCGCTTTCCATGCGAGCGTGGCGCATTTAATACGCGCTGGAAATTTGGATACTCCTTGTAAGGCTTCGATATCGCCAAGATCAAGATCTTCTTCTTCGTCGTCAAGATCATTCCCTTGAATCATTTCAGAGAAGATATGCGCAAGTTTCAAAGCCGAATCCGTATCTTGGCCAATGATTGCCTGTGTCATCATGGAAGCCGATGCCATGGAAATGGAGCAGCCTTCCCCTTCAAATTTGGCATCAGCCACTTTTCCGTTATCCAGCTTCATCGTTAGATGGATTCGGTCTCCGCATGTCGGGTTGTTCATGTCCACCGTCAGGCTTCCGTCTTGTAAACTCCCTCTGTTCCGCGGATTTTTGTAATGGTCCATGATCACTTGCCTGTACAGATTATCAAGGTTGTTAAAAGACATTCGTGAAATACTCCTTTGTTTTGACAAGGCCTTCAACGAGTCTGTCAATGTCTTGTTCGTTGTTGTATATATAAAAGCTTGCCCTGGCTGTCGCAGAAACATCCAGCCATTTCATAAGCGGTTGTGCACAATGATGACCTGCCCTGACGGCAATCCCTTCCGAATCAAGCACTGTAGCTACATCATGGGGATGGACTTCTTCCAGATTGAATGTGACAACGCCTGCCCGCTTTTCCGGTTCAACAGGTCCATAAATGGTTAAACCGTCAAGTTGGGACATCTTCTCCATCGCATAAGCCGCAAGTTTATGCTCATGCTCCAGGATGGCTTCCTGTCCAATCTCATTTAAAAAGTCGATCGCGACACCAAGACCAATTGCGCCGGCAATAATCGGCGTTCCGGCTTCAAATTTCCATGGAAGTTCCTTCCACGTTGATTCGTACAGCCCGACAAAGTCAATCATTTCACCGCCAAACTCGATCGGTTCCATGTTTTCAAGATGTTCTTTTTTTCCATATAAAATGCCAATCCCTGTCGGCGCGCCCATTTTATGGCCGGAAAACGCATAAAAGTCGACATCCAGATCTTTTACATCAACCTTAATATGCGGCGCACCCTGGGCGCCATCCACGACCATGACCGCGCCATTTCGGTGGGCAATGGCAGCCAATTCTTTAATCGGGTTGATAACACCCAACACATTCGATACGTGTGTAACGGAAACAATTTTCGTTTTCTCGCTGATCGTATTGGCCGCATCGTCCAGATTGATCGTGCCGTCTTCTTGAAGAGGTATATATTTCAGAGTTGCCCCTTTTTCCTTGGCGATCTGCTGCCAAGGAATAATGTTGCTGTGATGTTCCATATAGGTGATGACGATTTCATCGCCTTCCTCTACATTGGCACGTCCGTAGCTGGCGGCAACTATGTTGAGCGCCGTTGTCGTCCCTCTTGTAAAAATCACTTCTTCGGCAGAGGAAGCATTGAGAAAGTTCCTTGCCTTTTCGCGGGCGCCTTCATATTTGTCTGTTGCCTTCGTCCCCAGCGTGTGCACACCACGGTGAACATTCGAATTATAGCCTTTATAATATTCATCCAGAGCTGCAATGACTTGGATCGGCTTTTGAGAGGTCGCAGCACTATCCAAGTACACAAGCGGATGTCCATTCACTTCCTGGTCCAATATGGGAAACTGTTTGCGAACCTCACTCCAGTTCATTATTGCACTTTCCTTTCAATAATCTCGACCAATTGGCGTTTCACTGCTTCGATCGGCAGCTTTTCTACAACAGGAGCGAGGAACCCATGAATAATGAGACGCTCAGCATCCGCTTTGGAAATCCCGCGGCTCATCATATAAAAGAGCTGTAATGGATCTACACGGCCTACTGATGCCGCATGTCCCGCAATAACGTCATCTTCATCAATGAGCAAAATCGGGTTGGCGTCCCCTCTTGCCCTTTCACTTAACATTAAGACACGAGATTCCTGATTAGCGTTTGCCTTTGATGCGCCCTTTTCAATTTTCCCAATTCCGTTAAAGATGGACGAAGCAGAATCTTTCATCACACCATGGCTTAAAATAAAACCTTCCGTATGTCTGCCAAAATGCACAATGCTTGTCGTAAAGTTTTGCGTTTGGCTGCCTCTTCCAACCACAACCGTCTTCGCATCCCCGCTTGAACCTTCGCCAATTAAGTTTGTTGTATTTTCTGCAATCGTGTTGCCGTCATTCATTAATCCAAGCGCCCAATCAAGCTGTGCGTCCCGTCCGGTAATTCCCCGGCGGTTGATATATACAGTGGAGCCTTTTGCCAACGTATCGACCGCCCCATAAACCACTTTGGCGTTTTGATTGGCAATCACCTCGGAAACAATATTGACGATTCCGTTTACTTCATCGTTCGTGGACAAATAATTTTCCACATATGTGACCGAACTGTTGTCATCCGCCACGATGAGGACATGGTTAAACATGGCGGCGTCTTTATCATCAAAAATATAAACAGCCTGAACAGGATCTTTTATTTGAACATTCTTCGGCACATATAAAAATGCTCCACCATTGACAAGCGCTGCATGAAACGCCGTCAATTTATGTTCATCCACTTTTACTGCATCCGTCATAAAATATTTTTTCACCAGATCGGAATGCTCCGCAATGGCTGTGAATATATCAGTAAAAATGACACCCTGCTCTTTCAATTGTTCGGATACATTTATATATGCAACCTGCTGATTAAACTGGACATATAAATTCTGATCTTTTTCTTCTATATTAATGACAGATTGAGCCGCTTCAGGCAAATCGGAAAGAGAAGCAAATGTCTGGCCTTCGGCCTCATGTTTCGGGAATTCGGTGAAATTCCAATTCGTAATCCTTGTTTTGTCCGGCTTTGGCATCGGAAGTTCATCCATTTTGCCAAATGCGTCCAATCTAAACTGTGTAAACCATTCAGGTTCGTTATGCTTG
Source organism: Siminovitchia sp. FSL W7-1587 (assembly GCF_037963795.1). Classification (NCBI taxonomy): domain Bacteria; kingdom Bacillati; phylum Bacillota; class Bacilli; order Caryophanales; family Bacillaceae; genus Siminovitchia; species Siminovitchia sp. FSL W7-1587. Next base: position 3,361,985 of record NZ_CP150169.1, on the reverse strand, counting down.
CTTGAAAAAGAGCGAATGTATTGTTGATCGATCGTCATTTTCGTATCAGTTGTCATTTCAATCCCCCTACCGCTTATGCTTCCTGGCCAACTGTTTCATCTTCAATGCCAAGTTCTGCCTTGATCCAGTCATACCCTTCCGCTTCCAAACGCTGTGCCAGTTCAGGACCGCCGGATTTTACGATCCTTCCTTGCATCATTACGTGGACATAGTCGGGGGCGATGTAGTTAAGAAGCCGTTGGTAGTGAGTAATGATCAAGCACCCAAAGTCGTCGCTTCTCATCTCGTTGATTCCTTGCGAAACTACTTTCAATGCATCTATATCAAGGCCAGAGTCAATTTCATCCAAAATGGCAATCTTCGGTTTTAACATTAACAACTGCAATATTTCGTTGCGCTTTTTCTCCCCGCCGGAGAATCCTTCATTCAAATAGCGCTGAGCCATGTTGGGGTCCATCTCAAGAAGTTCCATTTTCTTATCCATGTCACGGATAAATTTCATTAAGGAAATTTCTTTTCCTTCTTCTCTGCGAGCATTTATCGCTGTGCGTAAAAATTCGGCATTTGTCACTCCGCTGATTTCACTCGGATACTGCATGGCCGCAAACAAACCAGCCCGCGCACGCTCATCCACTTCCATTTCCAGGACATCTTCGCCATCCAGCGTAATGCTTCCACTCGTTACTTCGTATCTGGGATGACCCATGATTGCAGCGGACAATGTCGATTTACCGGTTCCATTTGGTCCCATTACAGCATGAAATTCTCCGCCATTTATTTCCAGGTTTACGCCCTTTAAGATCTCTTTTCCGTCAATGGATACATTAAGATCTTTAATTGTTAACGTTGAAGCCATCATCATTACCTCCGGATATAGAAAAGTATTTGAAGCTTGAATTGTTTTTTGTCTAATTCCTAGTCTCCATATTATCGCATTTTAAAATTATTATCAACTAGACAGCGTAAAAGTATCGGTTTTTCAAATTTTATTTGAGAATTTTCTCATTAAAAACAGGCCTTTGTTAATACAAAGGCCTGGTTGTCATTGTCCATGCGTCATGTTTCCGGATATCGTTAATATTACCTGTCGGGATTCTACATATTCCGCTTCCCGCTTTTTTTCCACTTCCATTCTGGCGGCATGATCATGCCTGTATGTTTCATACCCAATGCCGTGTGCTCCATGTAGAGCTTTTTCCATTACATTCGTGTATTGAATGTCTAGGGAGTTAATAAAAAACCAATCCTTTCATTTATCATTGTTTACAATGATATGTTTTGCCTCTTTTGGAGGCAATTAAACTTTTTGGCTGGGATTTTATTTTAACTGTATTCCTTTAAGATTTCAAGCAAGTATGGAATTGAGCGAAAAGCGTATATTTTTTTGGAGACGCAACCGCGGTTTAACAACAGTAGGCACGGAACACTTTCAATCTTGAAAAGTTCCGCAATATCCGGAAGATAATTCAAGTCGGCTTGATAAATGATCTTGCCTGTCATGTCCTCAATGACATCAAGCATGCGGCCTGCCACTTGGCAGGTTCCGCATAATGGCGTATAAAAGTAAATGATTGCACTTTCTTTTTTTTCGATGGCTTCATGGATGTCTTGTTTTGTCCATTCTTTCATAAGCTGTACATCGTCCTTCTTTAAAGATAATCGGCATAAACATCGATATGTGCCCTAATTAAAATATTAGCGAGGATCTCAGATGGGGTAGTGGCCACTTCCCTGAACTTTCGGTCAATGTATAAATGCCGCGCCTGGGGAAACTCCCGCTTCAACTGTTTACGCAAACTTTCACCGGAGCCATCCGCGTCAACGAGTATGTATACATCCTTTCCCTCAAGTTCTTCTGACAGCTCATCCAGTCTGGACAGCCCGATTGTACCATTTGTACAAATGATCTCCACAGATTCCTTAATGAGTTTCATGATTTTCTTCTTATCTGACAATCCTTCAACAATAATCACTTTCTCCATCGAAACATTCACGTTGCTAACCTCGCTTTCACGAAAAACCATAGTTGCCAAAAGTCGCGGCTGTCTTAGCGCCATAGAAGGAGGCAAGAAAAACGCAAGCGCCTTGCTTTTTGACGCATAGACCAGAGGCAAACCGATTTTGGGCGTCCCGCAGAAAGCTGCCAATGTTGCTGCCTCACGGGAAACACCTTCGATAAAGCTCGAGCAGCTATTTCTTCCTGAATAAAGCAGTACTGTAGAAGTTCAACATGAAGCCTGCCCATCAAGTAACTGGCTTCTTGCCAGACTTGCTCATTTCTTCCATGAGATGATAGCGGCGCAAAAGTTCTTGTTTAAAGGCGAGGCAACACTAAGGTGTCCTGCATATATCATCATTCAAAGACCGATATCTTCGAAGCTTGAGCTTGCACTGTTTCCTTATAAGATCATATGCTGAAAAGCCTTATTTGCGCCCTGGACATTCACCAGCACTGGGGCGCCCTGAACCGCAACTGGCTCGGGCGGTGACTTACTGTCGAGTCGAACGAACTGGGGGCCTTATCCGGCAACTGGATCAGGCGACGAATTACTGCCGGTTCGCTCGCACTGGGAAGTCCTGAACCGCATCTGGATCAGGCGGCAACTTACTGTCAAGTCGAACGAACTGGGAAGTCCTGTACGGCGAAGTCGGGCAAAGCGAGATTATTTCAGATGTTCATGTTCGAACGCATTATAAAACAGGTATTTTTCCGACCTTTTAAAAAACACCTTGGCACTCGTCCAAGGCGCTTTGTATTTATCCTTCGCTTGTCATTTTTTCGTAATCTTCAGCAGACATTAAATTTTCTAACTCGTTGCGGTCAGACAGTTCCACAACGATCATCCAGGCTTTTTCATAAGGAGATTCGTTTACAAATTCCGGATTGTCTTCCAGTTCTTCGTTTACCTCAACAACCTTGCCGCTGACCGGAGCATATAATTCAGATACTGTTTTCACGGATTCAACGCTTCCGAAAGGCTCGTCCGCTGTAATGTCGTCACCCACTTCAGGAAGTTCAACGAAAACAATGTCCCCAAGTTCGGATTGGGCAAAATCGGTAATCCCGATTCTCACCTTCTCCCCTTCTTCTTTTACCCATTCATGCTCTTCAGAATATCTTAGCTCAGCTGGTGTATTCATCCAAATCCCTCCATCTTCACTTTACTGATTTAAATGTACAAAAAGAAAACGTGTAAAGCAAGAAAACATGCTTATTTCAGCCATGTTTCTTCATATTCTTCTTCCTTGAATCCAACAGTGACTTTGCTTCCATCCGTTACAATCGGGCGCTTGATCAACATTCCATCTGACGCTAATAGGTCAAAGAGCTCTTCGTCGGAAGCGCTTTTTACTTTGTCTTTTAATCCGAGCTCACGATACTTTTTTCCGCTCGTGTTAAAAAACTTTTTTACATTCAAGCCGCTTTTTTCATGCAGGCTTTTCAACTCCTCCTTTGACGGAGGACTGTCAACGATGTGTATTTCCTCGAACTCAAGTTGATTTTCTTCCATCCATTTTTTCGCCTTTCGGCAAGTTCCGCATTTTGGATAGGAATACATCGTAAGTGGCATTGAATCACCTTCCTTTTCTTCATGCATACGACAAATAGATTCGCCAATTTTTTCAAAAAACCTTTTTTTAAAAAAATAAAATATACCATAAATATAAAACAAACCATCGTGCGCAGGCAAATGACTGCTTCACGATGGCTTGAAAAAATGGTTACACGATAAAACGTTCCGCCGCGATCAATTCATCGGCCGCTTCGCGTTTTTTGGCGATTACATTAATCGGGTTGTGACGGATCAGCTTGCGGAGAGCAGAGTTCATCATGCGGAACGAATCCCCTTGCTCAAGAGCGGCCAGGCACTCTCTTGCCAAGTGTTCCACCTTAACGATGTAATCCTGGCAAAAGATTTCCGTATACAAATGCTTCTGCTTATTTTTTTCGAGACCATCACGGTCAATCGCTTTTTCCGTCCGAAGTACAGACGATTCCATTGCATAGGCAAAAGAAACGATATCTGCAAGCTTCGCCAATATTTCCTGTTCTTTTTCCAATTGCTGACCATATTTCTGTACGCCAAGGCCGGCGATCATTAAAGCCGCCTTTTTAGCACCCCTTACCAAATGTTTTTCTTTGGCAAGTGGCTCATCACCCGGCTCATCCGGCATGAGCATCATTAGTTCTTCTTGCAGACTCTGAGCTTTGGCAAGAAGCGGCAGTTCCCCTTTAAATGCCTTTCTTATATAAGTGCCAGGCACCAGCAGGCGGTTAATTTCATTTGTTCCCTCAAAGATGCGGTTTATTCTCGAATCCCGATAAGCTCTTTCAATCTCGTATTCCTGCATGTAACCATAGCCGCCGTGAATTTGCACACCTTCGTCGACAACATGATCGAGAACTTCAGTTGCGAACACTTTATTCAGTGAGCATTCTATGGCATACTCAGCGATCGACTTCGCCACTTCCGCTCCGTCGTTGATCTCTTCTTCCGTCAACCTGCTCATCCGCTCTTCAAACAGGCCAACTGTACGGTAGACTGAGCTTTCACAAGCATAAATTTCCGCTCCAAGCGTTCCGAATTTTTCCTTCGTCAAATTAAACTGGGAAATCGGCGTCTTAAATTGCTTGCGTTCATTCGCATATTTCAGCGTCATTTCCAATGCCAGTTTTGATGCGCCAACTGCGCCGACACCAAGCTTGTAACGGCCTATATTTAAAATATTGAACGCAATTTTATGGCCTTTGCCGATTTCACCAAGAACATTTTCGACAGGAACGTGGGCGTCATCCAAAATAAGTGTCCTAGTGGAGGAACTTTTGATGCCCATTTTCTTTTCTTCGGCCCCCGTTGAGACACCAGGAAATTGGCGCTCAACGATAAATGCTGTAAAATGCTCGCCATCCACTTTGGCATACACGATAAACACATCGGCAAATGCCGCGTTTGTGATCCATTGTTTTTCACCATTCAAAACATAGTGAGTCCCGGCGTCATTCAGTTTGGCCGTTGTTTTGGCTCCCAGCGCGTCTGATCCCGAGCCTGGTTCTGTCAGGGCGTAAGCCGCCAACAGCTCGCCCGTGGCTAAAGCGGGCAAGTATTTTCGCTTTTGCTCCTCATTTCCAAACAATACGATCGGCAAGGAACCGATGCCAACATGCGCCCCGTGAGAAATCGAAAAGCCGCCTGCTTTTGACATTTTTTCCGCAATGAGTGCAGAACTGATTTTATCAAGCGCCAGTCCGCCATATTCTTCCGGTACGTCCGCTCCGAGCAAGCCAAGATCTCCTGCTTGTTTTAATAATTTGACTGAGCGGTCAAACTCGTGGTTTTCAAGATGCTCCATGTTTGGCATGACTTCATTCGTGACATAGTCATCCGTCGTTTTCGCAATCATTTTTTGTTCTTCCGTATATTCCTCTGGTGTGAACACTTGATCCGGAGAAATATCTTCTATTAAAAATGCCCCGCCTTTTACCAAATCTTTTGTTTCTTTTTCCATAATAGTAACCTCCCTTTTTAGGATAGTAATTCAAATACTCCCGCGGCGCCCATTCCTCCGCCAATACACATCGTCACAACGCCAAATTCAACATTTCTTCTTTTCATTTCATGGGCAAGGCTCAAAGTGAGTTTTGTGCCCGTACATCCCAACGGATGCCCAAGCGCAATGGCACCGCCGTTGACATTTACGATTTCTTCATTAATCCCTAACTCCCTTACCACCTGAATTGCCTGTGACGCAAATGCTTCATTCAATTCAAACAAACCAATGTCGGATAATTCCAAGCCTGCCAATTCGAGTGCTTTCGGTATGGCTTTTACAGGCCCTACTCCCATAATTTGCGGTGGAACACCCGCCACAGCAAAAGAACGGAATTTTACCAAGGGGGTAAGTCCAAGGGAGTCGGCCTTTGTACGCTCCATGACCATAACAGCTGCCGCCCCATCGCTTGTTTGCGATGAGTTGCCCGCTGTCACCGAGCCGTTGACTGAAAATGCCGGCCGCAGTTTTCCGAGTGCCTCCATGTTGGTATCAGGACGCACACCCTCATCCTTTGTAAACTGGACTTGTTTTTCCTTGAGTTTAAAATCGGGACCAACAGTTCTAACTGCCACATCAACCGGAACGATCTCCTCATCGAATTTCCCTTCAGAAATGGCCTTCGCTGCTTTTTGATGGCTTCTGACGGCAAATGCATCCTGGTCTTCCCGGGTTACGCCAAATTGTTTGGCAACCTCCTCCGCCGTATGGCCCATGCTCATATAGTATTCTGGAGCTGATTCGACAAGCTTGGCATTTAGACGGACAATATGCCCCGTCATCGGTACGAGGCTCATCGACTCCGCGCCGCCGGCAATGATCGTATCGGATGCCCCAAGCATGATTCTTTCCGCCGCATAAGCGATTGACTGCAAGCCTGATGAGCAAAACCGATTGATCGTAATGGCCGGAACATCGTCCGGCAAGCCCGCCAGTCCACTAATGTTTCTGGCCATGTTCAATCCTTGCTCCGCTTCCGGAATCGCACACCCAAAAATGACATCATCAATATTTCCGTCATAATTGCCCGCACGCTTTAGCGTTTCTTTGACCACGAGCGCCCCTAGATCATCCGGACGCACATGGGCAAGTGTCCCCTTTTTCGCTTTTCCCACCGGTGTCCTCGCACCGGCTACGATGACCGCTTCACGCATGATGTTCCTCCTCGCTTTCTATCAATCTATCTATAATTAGTTTCTTAACGGTTTTCCCTTAACGAGCATATGCTGCATGCGCTGTTGTGATTTCGGGTTTGCCACGAGACTGATGAATGCCTCTCTTTCCAGGTCAAGCAAATATTGCTCATCCACTTCAGTTCCATAAGGCACTTTTCCCCCAGCAATGACGTATGCCAGCTTTTTCGCTATTTTCATATCATGCTCCGTTAAATACCCTGAAAGACGCATCGCTTCCGCGCCAAGCAACAGTGTCGCATAGCCTGTTTCGCCCGTAACCGGAACCTTCTCTCGAACAGGCGGCTTGTATCCTTTTTCGTGGAGGTCAAGAACGACCTGTTTCGCATCATGGATCAAATGATCGCCATTGACGGAGATCCCGTCGTCCTTACTTAAAAAGAAGTTTTCTGCTGCTTCTTCTGCGGATGTCGATACTTTCGCCATAGCGATCGTTTCAAACACTTTGTTTGCCACTTTCTGCAAATCGAACTCTATGCCTTCCGGAAAATGTTTTAACGTTCTTATATACAGCTCTTTATTTCCGCCTCCGCCCGGAATCAGGCCAACACCTGTTTCAACAAGACCCATATATGTTTCCAAAGATGCCTGTATACGCGCAGCTGGCAGGCATACTTCCGTGCCTCCGCCCAGCGTCATCCCAAATGGGGCTGCCACAACGGGCTTCTCACTGTATTTAATGTTCATCATCGCCTGCTGGAATTGGCGGATAACGAGATCCACTTCAAAAATATCGTCATCCTGGGCAGCCATCAATATCATCGCTAAGTTGGCGCCGACACAGAAATTTTTTCCTTGATTGCCAATGACAAGTCCTTTAAAGTTCTTCTCCGTTTCTTCGATGGCATGATTGATCATTTGAATAATATCGAAGCCGATCGCGTTATTGGGAGAGTGGAATTCCAGCAAGGCTACTCCATCTCCGATATCTATGAAACTCGCGCCAGTGTTCTTCTTGAGCACTTTTCCTTGTTTTTTCAATTGCCGCAAATCTATGACCTTCGGATTCTGTGTTTCTTCCTTATACTCGCCGCCCATGTAAAATTGCCGTCCTGATTCCGTTTCTTTGTAAAAACGGGACTCTCCGCGGGCGATCATTTGCTTCACCCACTCAGGCACTTTGATATCGTCTTCTTCCATTTTTTGGACGGATTGTTCGACTCCAATGGCGTCCCATATTTCAAACGGCCCAAGCTCCCAGCCAAATCCCCATTTCATGGCCCGGTCAATGGACACAATGTCATCGGCGATTTCACCTAGCAATTCAGCTGAGATGGACAAAACGGGGGCAGTGATGTTCCAAAGCAGTTTCCCTGCTCGATCATCCGAATAAATAAGCGCTTTCAACTTTTTCTTCGTTCCCTTGGCCTGTTTTGCCATTTCCAAAGCAGGGGTTTTTAGCTTTTTTCGCTCTCCATAATCCAATGTTTCCGGATTTAGTTCAAGGATCTCTTTTCCTTTTTTCAAATAAAATCCTTGTCCCGATTTACTTCCCAGCCAGCCGTTTTCAAGCATTTTCATCATGAAACCGGGGACTTTAAATACTTCTTTCTCTTCCCCGTCAACTTGTTCATATACATTATTGGCGACGTGGACAAAAGTATCTAGCCCGACAACATCAAGGGTGCGGAATGTGGCGCTTTTCGGCCTTCCGATGAGCGGTCCGGTTATCGAATCCACTTCCCCGATGCTGTAGCCTCCCTTTAACATTTCCCTGACCGTTACGAGCAACCCGTACGTCCCGATTCGATTGGCAATAAAGTTAGGTGTATCCTTCGCTATGACAACTCCTTTGCCAAGGACATCCTCACTGAATGTTTTCATAAACGCCAATGCTTCCGGATCTGTTTTCTCTGTCGGAATGATTTCCAGCAGCTTTAAATAGCGCGGCGGGTTAAAAAAATGCGTTCCCATGAAATGTTTTTGAAAATCCTCCGATCTCCCTGCGGCCATTGCTTCAACGGAGATGCCCGAAGTGTTGGAGCTGACAAGTGTTCCCGGCTTTCTGTATCGGTCCACCTGTTCAAACACTTGCTTTTTAACGGAAAGATTTTCGACAACGACTTCAATAATCCAGTCTACTTCAGCGAGCTTTTCCAAATCATCCACCAAGTTTCCGGCGGTGATAAGCTTGATGTTCTTTTTACTGGAAAGCGGAGCCGGTTTTTGTTTGAACAGCTTTTTTAAAGATTGTTCCGCGTTTCGGTTCCGTACTGCTTTGTCTTCCAGTGTCAGGCCTTTTTCCCTTTCTTCTGCAGTCAGTTCTTTCGGGACGATGTCCAACAAGATAGTTGGAATGCCCACGTTGGCAAGATGCGCGGCAATGCCGGATCCCATAACACCCGAGCCAAGGACTGCCGCTTTTCGAATGCGAAATGACAATGCAATTCCTCCTCTGCAACTTTTTGAATGAATGCTCATTCATTTTCTTTTTAAAAAAAATGCCTTTAGAAAATGAAGTATGGTTATTTATTAATATATCGAAATTTTCAATGTGAAGCAATCAATTCTATAAAATTTTTTATTTTTCATCTTTTAGAGACTCTTTCCAGCCATTTTTGCCTTTTAAAAAATGGCTTTTCCTCAACATTATGTATAAAAACAATTTTTTCCACAAAGACTAATCCCGACATCATTGAGGAGGGAAATAAATGCATAATGAACAAATGAATCCGCAGCAAGCACAAAATCAGCAGCCGATGATGGAGCAGCCGCCCCATGTTATTACAACGAAAGATTTGGCGTATATCAATGATATGTTGGCGTGGAACTTGCTGGCGATGAAAAAAGCCCATTTCTTTGCACAGCAGTGCCAGGATAGGGACATAAAATCTGAACTGGACCAGTGCGGGCAAATGCATCAACGCCACTACGAATTACTTATGACCCATTTACAAGAAAAACAACAGAACAACCAATTCATGTAAGATGAAGGGAGAAATCATTTTGCAAACAAATCACAACAACCAGACAGGCCGTAAAATCCAGAACCCGGCCACACAAGTGCCGAAGACGCCGCAAATGAATGAAAGAGACTTTACGAATGACATGCTTTCCACGGAAAAATACTTGACAAGAAGTTATGCGGTCGCTCTGCACGAAGCGAGCCATCAACATTTATACGACGATTTGTTGACTATTTTTAATGAAACCCAGCATGCACAAAGAAGACTGTTTGAACTCATGTTCAGAAAGGGCTGGTATGCAATGGATGCTGAAAACGAGCAAAAAATCCAGCAATCATACCAGCAGCACACTGGCTATACGAATCAATTCCCCTATAGCGGCAACATCCAATAAACTTTCAAAATAAAAAAGCGGACCTTTTTATTTGGTCTGCTTTTTTATTTTGAACAGCGTGGGTGCGCATTTTCGATCTCCCAATCCAGGTAAAGTTGGAAAACAAGAACTATGGAACATCTCACCGACTTTGAATGTAATAGCGCCGGCTGATGGAACGAAACTTGCTTTCTAAAACTTTTCAGGCCCATCGACAATCTTCATCGGCCGCATCATATCATAATCCTCATGTTCTAATATATGGCAATGCCACACATAGTCGCCGGTAAATTCCTTAAATGCCATGATAATGCTGGTAACCATACCGGGTGCGGCATTCACCGTGTCTTTCCACCCCCGTTCATACGGCTCCGGCTCCACCTCAGGTCCCGTATATACGATTGATCCGTCCTCTTGAAAACGTTCAAGATCAAACGGCCGCCGATGTAAAATTTTAAAGAAGACAAGATGGATATGCATGGGGTGCGGAAAATCCGTGAGATTGATAAACTTCCAAACTTCTGTACTGCCGCGAACCGGCTTCTCAGTCACCGGGTCATCCCACGTCCGATTATCAAGCAAGAAAACTGGTCGATTGTATTTGTCCGTACTGGCACTTAATGTAAGCAGCCTTATTTTATCAGCTGCATCTTCTACTGGAAATTGTGTGGGCCTCATATATTCGGGAACCTGGCTCGTATCTTTTTTAGAAAGTGGCAAAGTGACATCGAAGCGCATGATCACTCCCATATCTCCTTCAACATTTGTATTTTGCAGGATCATTTTTTTACCTTGAAACTTTGAAAAATCAACAATGATCTCTACCCGCTCAGCCGGCTCCAGCAAAAACGTCTGAAGTTTAACCGGTTTTTCCAGCAACCCTCCATCCGTCGCGATCTGGTAAAACTCCCGTCCGTCCCCCAGCCTCAATGTGTACCCAATCGTATTGGATGCATTTAAAAATCGCAAGCGGTATTTCCTTGGCTCAACCTTCAGACGAGGCCACAGCTTTCCGTTCACTGTAATCGTATTGCCGACAAAAAAGGGAAGAACGGATGGATTCACTGATGCCGGAGGATTTGAATTTTCAGGGTAAAACAGGGAGCCATCCGCATGAAAAGCTTTATCTTGAATCATCAGCGGTATATCGTATTTTCCGTCCGGAAGATTCAGCTGTTTCTCAAAGGGGTCACGAATGAAATAAAAACCGGCAAGCCCCGCATACACATTCAATCTTGTAATACCGATTGCATGGTCATGATACCACAAGGTGGCTCCCGGTTGGGAATTGGGATACTCGTATATTTTTCGTTTGAAAGCAGGGCCTGTTTGCGCAAAATCTCTGGAAAACCAGGCTTCGGGATTTCCATCGCTGTCCGGGGACACATGTGCTCCATGAAGATGGACAACGGTTCGTACTTCGGGATTACCCTCTACACCATGGAGCGTCCGATCCACCGGCAAAAGGTGTTTATCAGGAAGATTATTTCTCCATTTTATATGCACTGGTTTATGTGAATCCGCCTGAATGGTCGGTCCGGCATACTGCCCGTTAAAGCCCCATACCGTTGTGGGCGGAAAAAATGTATGAAAGCGATGTTTAGTTTGCAACATTGTGATTTCGTAATAATCCTTCCCCTCTCTATGATTGGGTTTGGCCGTTACAGGAATGGGCAGATCATCAATGAACTTTGGGATTGTCTCGGGTTTCGAAGGGTCAACAGCAGCCGCTGGTTTATCATGTGTTTTCATTTAAAAGGCACCTCCACTGTTTTTAATGCCATGTTATGCAACACAGCCTTGTTTGGAGCAAGTGCCTGCTTATTCTGGAAATGCTCAGAAAATGGCGAGCGCCCGTTTAGCGAGGTACAAACGGGAGCGTTCCCTCATGAAAATAAGCAAAATTTCTAGCAGCGGGGTTTTAGTCCGCTGTTAAGAAGCAGAAAAAAAAGCTAAGATCGCAAGCACCCCCTTGCGACGCCTTTAGGAGACTGCTGAAAGACACCTTTACCGACAATTACAGCTTTTTTCATGTTCATGTCTCCTCTTGTCTTTTAACATATCCACCCAATTGTTTCGGAATCACAATCATTTTTGTGAAAATATAATGGAGGATTCCACCAAAAATCGTCGCTGGAATGGACGCTGATAAATAGAGAAAAGCCGTAGAATGCTCAAATGTAATCGGATCTAACATAATGAAATAAGCGGCCGTCGAAATCACAAATGCCGCTATTGCGGACCAGTTAAATCCGCCCCAATAGTAATATGGCTTTCCGGAATCGGTGAAATAAAGATTGCGAATATCAAGCTGTCTTTTCCGAAGAATAAAATAATCCACAAAATATATCCCGGAAAGCGGCCCAAAGAAAGTTCCACACACCGCTAGAAATGTATTAAAGCGACTATACACTTCATCTGGGAAAAAGATGAGCGGTACGGTCAATAACAAAAAGTAAAATGTGAGCTTTGACCACTCCATTTTTTCAACCCATTTAATCTGCTTTAAAGCCATAGATGTTGAAAAAACAAGCGAGGTAATTGACGTAATATTGGCGAATGCAATAAATATAAGGACGATCATACCAAGCACCGCTCCCCCAAGCGGGATCATCCACTCTGTAGGATCACTCGTTCCAAGAGCAAGCCCTGCCATCAAACCGACAATTTGCCCAAATACCGCGAAAAAGTTTAATCCAATCAAATTCGGCCAAAAGCCGGCACGCTGTGTTTTACAAAGTCTTGAAAGCCCTCCCATGATAGGCCACCATGAAAGCCCAGCAGCAAGGTTTAATTCAAAGGCGATCATATAATTCCACCAGCGGTCGGGAGCGGGATTAGAAGGTTTGAAGGAAAAAATTTCAGCAACCGAATATTTGCTTAATAATATGCCCAGCATAATAAGAAGGATCAAAACTAAGCCAGGGGCAACAATTCGATTAAGCCACTTAATAGAAACAGGTCCTTTAGCGACAATGAGCCAACTTATGACAATCGCTATAAATGCAAAAATAATAACTGGCATCACCGATGTAGATGATATATTGGTCACTTCTCCAAGAATATTACTGGAAGCGCGGCCAAACATAATCGCCAAAACGGCGCACCAGCCGAACTCGATCAAAACCATCACCGCCAGAGTCAATTTAACTCCTTGAATGCCAAACACACTTCGAAAAGAAACATATTGATCGATCCCATATTTAGTCGACGGCAAAGTCGTAACCAGTGCCATAATCATTACTGCAAGAGTATTACCCGCAAGTGAAGCGGCAATTCCCATTTTTAAATCGACAAATTCCGACAGTGTGCCGCCAATTAAAAATCCCCAAGTGGCAATAGCCAGTCCAATATTCACCATCGAAAAATCAAAGCCATTCCATACCCTTTCCTTAGGCAAAACGGGTAAAAGACCAAATGCACTATCGTTTTTATTCATCACTAATTCCCCTTTTTATAGTAAGCTTACTGCCAACCCCAATAAAAGGTTAGAAATGAAGCCATTCCAATCATCACCATCATGATATAATCTAAGGTTTGCAGTTGTTCAATAACACTATCTTTTTTTCCGTTTTCCGTGAGTATTGAAATTCTCCGGTCAAGTTCTTCTCTATATTCAAGGTTTTTCTCATCCATCACAATTTCCTCCTGTTTCACTCATTAAACGCCTCTTTAATGATGTCCAAATATTCCTCTTCACTTATTTCTTTTATATTGCTTTCATCCATAGGCGTTTCTTTCGCGACCTTCGCCAAATATTCAAAGTTTTCCGGCGAAACCTTTTTCAATTCATTGAATTTGGGAAGCTGTAAGCTTTTTCTTATATTCATGATTATGTTGAGCCCTTCAAGAGCCGCCTCTTCTTCAGATGCAAATCGTTTCTCGGCACCTAATAAATAAGCGATTTCTGCATGTCTGGCGGGATCGGCCGAAATATTACGCCGGAATACAAAAGGCAAGAAAATACTGTTTAAAACACCGTGAGGAAGATCATAATAGCCGCCTATCGCTTCGGAAAGACAATGCACACTCCCGACATTAGCGTTGTTAAAAGCAATTCCCGCCATCATGCTGGCACTCAGCATGGCCCGGGAAGCCCGGAGGTTGCTTGAATCGTTAACCAAACTTGTCAAATTCTCTTTGATCATCACGATCGCCTTGCAAGCCAGTGTTTCTGTCATTGGTGACGAAAGACGGGAAGTGTATGCTTCAATCGCGTGTGTTAATGCATCCATGCCGGTACTGGCGACAGTAGAAGAAGGCAATGTTTTGATTACATCCGGATCTAGTAATGCTATTTTTGGAGCAATTTTTGGATCAACGATTCCCATCTTAAAATTTCTGTCCGTATCCGTTATAACCGCAATCCATGTTACTTCACTACCTGTCCCAACCGTCGTAGGGATACAAATTAAAGGAGCAATATCCCTTTCAAGCGTAAAATCGCCCTCCCACTCCCTTACACTGCCCTCATGTGTCAGCAACACGCCCACACCTTTGGCAAAATCCATCACACTTCCTCCGCCGATAGCGATCAGGCCATCAATAGAATTTTCCTTGGCAATGCTGGCTACAGCTTCCACTTCTGTATTCTTAGGATTAGGTTTCACACGGTCAAAAACAACGCAGCTTAAACCTTCCTTCCTCAAATTCTCGAGCATGCCTCCCAACAGACCTGCATTGACAATCGCCTGATCCGTCACAAGAAGCACTTTTTTGACGTCATATTCTTTCAAAAAGCTGCCTGCTTTGTTCGTTGCGCCTTGTTCAGAAATCACTTTTGTACGCAAAATAAATTGATACTCCATTTTATTGCCTCCTTAGCGTTCATTTCCTATATCTCCTAGGTCACTGAAAACTTTCCACAAACTTCTAAAGACCGACGAGAATGATATAGAGCATTCACCAGGTAAGTGCGCGATATCCTTCCCCCTATTCACATCAATAAAAAGCGTCTAGGCCTCAGCATTTGACTTGCCTTACTTCCCATCAGTAAAGCGACATTGTAAAGTTCACGTCTTTTTTAAAAGTTCCTCACTGAAGCAGGCAATTCATCCTTATGGAAAAACAGGAAACAGCTATTCCTGTGCTCGTATGTGATCAGTACAGTTATATGATTTCAATACCCCTGCATGTTCGGGCCGGATTTCGGTTTGGCATCAACCGGAAACATCCCAATATGCCCCACTGATTCTCAGTCCGTTTTGTCTCTCCATAGAATCGTATATAAATCCGTTCGTTCATCCACACGCATAGAGTAAAAGCTTTCTTTCAATTCTTTTCTTTTGCCGATTTCTATAGGAGCCACGACAATACCTTTCTCCTCTTTTGGCCTCCCACTGATCATCCCGCCATCGGGACCATAAATGGCGGACCTTCCGAAAAACTGAATTTCTCCTTTGCCACCAGTGTAATTGCATGTTGCCAAAAATACAGTATTGTCAATTGCCCGGGCAGTCGCCATTCGCTCATATGAATCTTCATAAGGACGTTCCCATGCACTGGGAGCAAGGATTAAATCCACTCCCTGTTTTTCCAACAGACGGGATAACTCCGGGAAAGCCATGTCCCAACAAATAACAAAACCAATCGTTCCAAGCTCGGTCTTTACAGTGACAAGGCGGCCTCCTGGTGTAAACAGATGCTTTTCCAAAGGAGTCAAGTGCATTTTCTGATAAGTAGCCAAAAGCTCGCCGTCGGGTCCAATCAAATTCACTGAATTATAAATCTTGCCATCCTTCTTTTCGATAAAACCATAGCCAATGTATAGCTTATACACTTTTGCCAAATTGGATAGAAAAACGAATGAAGCTCCATCTGCGGCCTCCGCTTTCCATTTCACATGGTCTTCCGAAAAAAGATAGCCCGAGGCTGCCGCTTCAGGAAATAAAATAAGCTTCGTTTCGGGATACTTTTCTACACAATCATGTATATAAAATTCGATTAATCCCAAGTTATTTTCACTATTAAAATCATCTTGTACAACTGCCAGCATCCAATTCGCCATACCACTTATTCACCTTCCATATTCTTGATGGAACTGGAATACGTTGCTTTTGCCAGACCAACGCATAGAATCCAGTCATTTCATTAAACCTGGCAAGTGCCAAGCCTTTCGATCACCTGGCGCTCAAATTTGGAAAGGAACACCAGCACATTACGTTCCTAACGTACCCACAGAAAGCGGACTCAAATACGCCAACACAAATGCCCAAAAAGCATCTTTTATAAGACAGTATTTCAAGCGCTATCATCCGCGATGAAGCATATTTTTGTAACGATATCGAAAACAGTTAAACAATCGCGAAAATCGGTTTAGCCGGGTTACAATCCACGCTCCCATAATCGTCTTAAACTCAGACATTAAAAAAGCGGTTTCAAGGGAAACGCCAAAAGCAGCGATACTTCCAGAGTGTATGTTGACCTATTGTGAAAACCACTGAATACTCTCATCGCAGTAGACATACAAAACGCATTTCATCAATGTCGTGAATTCCGCAAGTCATACTACAACAATGTATGGGTGTGAAAAACACAAACAGAAGTTCTGTTGTTATGTTATTTATTTCCATCCACGCACTCATTTTGCCCTAAATGACTGAAACTGGTTAAATCATCACGGGATCGTTTATCGGACACTGTTGCCTCTCATCATCTATCTCCCTTCTTTGATCATTTCACCTGCAAGCATGTCTTGCCTGTAGTTCTTTTTTATATTTCGCAAAATTCATGCCAACTAACAAACACATGCTAAAACAAAAAAACAAGTCACTTATGCATCTTTGTCGATTTAATCGATGCAAAAGTGACTTGCAATTCATTTTTGAATCAGCTTGCCCATGCTATTCACTTGAAGAGAACATATATTTTTTATAATGATATCGGACGGATAGAACAAGTCCGATCGCCATCATATTCGACAAGAGCGAGCTTCCTCCGTAACTGATGAACGGAAGCGGGATTCCCGTAATCGGCAAAAGCCCGATTGTCATACCGATATTTTGAAAAACATGAAAAGTGATCATCGAGATTACCCCGACGCAAATATAAGAATAAAATGGGTTTTTTGTATCTAGTCCCACTCTTGTAATCTGATAAATCAATAAAAAGAATAAACTAACGAGAATGCTTCCGCCGATAAAACCAAATTCCTCGCCGAGCGTACTGAAAATAAAGTCTGAATGGCTTTCCGGCATGTATACTTCACGGTTCCCAAATCCCTTTCCACTCGTTTGTCCCGAGCCAATGGCAAGCATTGATCTCATGAGCTGGAACCCTGCATCCGATTGATGTGTGTATGGATCAAGCCACGAATAGATCCGCTTAAATTGGTATGGCTTCACACCAAAATATTTTAACAGCTCCGGTTTGTTGATCGCGATATACAGGACCGTGCCGCCCAATAACGAGACTGCAGAAAAAATGGGGACCAAAAGCTTCCAGGTGATGCCTGACACAAACACCATTCCAAGAAAAATGGCCACGAACACAAGAGATGTTCCAAGGTCGGGCTGTTTTAGAATAAACACAACGGGAGCTACCACGATGAGACCTAGCTTGGTCAGAAGCCAAAAATCCGTTTTCGTCGTTTTTCGAATAAATTTCACATGATGATCAGCCGTCACTTTTGCAAGGACAAGAATCGTGAACACTTTCATAAACTCCGACGGTTGAATAGCCCCGGCTTTAGGAATAAAAAACCAGCTTTGCGCACCATTTGTCTTCTTTGTTAACGACCAGGTTTCAGGTGCGAGAAATAAGATGATTAACATCAACAAGCCAATTCCATACAAGTACCAGGACACTTTTCTTAGCTGATCAGAATCAAACTGTATGACGAACACTGCAACAGCCGTTCCGATTCCATACCACACGAGTTGCTGTAAAACAAAGTTTGTTCCACCATATTGTCCCGTCGTTTGGGCGCTGTAAATGACAATTGCACTTGCAATCATCATTAACATGATTGTTAAAACAATTCCGTAATCCAGTTTAGGGATGGGCTTTTTCTCAGAGGTCATCTCGATTACTCCTCTTCCATAAAAATAACGCTCTACCATCTTAACATTATACTGAATTAGGGACGAATTAAAAAGGAACAAATTTTGAAGATGCCGCCTCCGAAACGAAACCGAGACAGGCAAACGTTTGCCTGTCTCCATTTTTCACTGTAAAAACTGCTGAGGAGGCTCTTGATCTCCCATGTAAGTCGCCGGCTGTGGAACAACTTCGTACATACTGCCCACCATTTGAATATCTGGCTGGGGTGCGGGGGAAAGCGGGTAATATCCCCTTTCTGTCATATATTGCCATACCTCATAGGAATGCCTGCTGCTGTTCAAGAAAGCATTTTCCAAAAATGTCCGCAGGTGCGGGTTGGCACACTCCAAAACGGCTGCCGCATAATTTTTAGCCGCCGCCTTTTGGTTCAATAAGTAGGCAAGGGCAATCTCCCTGTCTGTATGTGTCTGAGCATTTGTTCTTGGTGCTCCGGCAGGCACAGGCTGTACAGGCGGAGTCGTGTAATTATCCAGTTTCGTCATTAAATCATCCGGCATAAACTTGGAAATATCAGGAGTGGTATTGCTTTGGACAAACTCCACTTTCAAGTTATAGTCGGCAATATGCTTCGGGTAATGCCTTTGAAGCATCGACTTCAAATCAGGATCTTGCGCCTGGTTGATAAAAGCTCCCATGCAAGTGACCGTGTTGTAACAGCTTGCAATGAGTTCACTGAGATCCCGTAGTTCATGTCCTGCTAATTGCATCATTTTTCACCTCCATCTTCGATTATTGTTGATCTCTTTCTCTTTTTTATGCGAAAAAATAAGCATGAAAAAATGCTGAAAGCACCTGTTCCACCGATCTTGCGCTTAACACAGCCTGCGATTGATTTTTCCAAAAATTTCTTGTCCGATTTATAAAATCAATTATCCATCCATAAAATACACGTAAGAGTATTCCGCCCATCCGCCTGTATCTGTTCTTTACCTGAACCGCGTTCGAACGATTGGGGGAGAAACTCTGTTGAAAATAGTTGTTTCATTTGCTTGTTTTTGGGTAATTTATGACAAAGAAAGGAAGTGAAAAATATGCTTTGGACCATTATTGGGATATTAATTGTTCTGTGGATCCTCGGACTTGTTGTCAAAGTAGGCGGTGCCCTTATCCATATTCTTCTCGTTGCAGCGATCATTATCTTCATTATTAACTTGATTACAGGAAGACGCGGCACCGATTGATCCAGCACGTTTCTTGAGTGGCTCCGTTTTCCCGTTCATTTGCCTGCTCACGTATGAAACCCCCGATTCAATCAGCTCGTTTTCAATTTCCTGCGATGTTCATGGAACTTGACTGGATACATTTAACCAAGTCGATGCTGACCGGCTCATCGCAGGAACTGTCTGAATCTTATTTAGTAAATGTCGTACGTCACAGGAGCATTTATTGTGCCCAGTTTTTCCTCTTAATCAAAGCCCTTCTGGTCCGATGGCGACAGCGGTCCAAAAACCGTCCTGCCCGTCTGAGTATACATTTCGAGAAACACCATTTAGACTATCGCGCGGGCCTTTAATCATCGAATTGCAAGATCATATCTACGTGCGGTATCCCTTCATCCATGTAGACTTCCGAAACAGGTTGAAAACCAAATGAGCCATAAAAGGATAATAAATACTCTTGGGCTTGAACTTTTACGCAGTCTACCTTTGTCTGCTCTCGAATAAACCGCAGAGCCCTTTTCATTAACTCTTTCGCCAACCCCTTTCTTCTATACTCTTTTCGAATGAGCACCCTTCCTATCGACAGTTCCGGATAAGCACTTCCCGGAGGCAAAATCCGTGCATACCCGGCCAATTTTTCAGCATCGACAGCATACAGATGAAAAGCGACCCGGTCATGACCATCAAGTTCACGGTAAGCACATTCCTGCTCTACAACAAAAACATCTACCCTTGCCTGCAGTATTGAATACAGTTCATCCACTGTCAATTCATCGAACGTTTTCAATTTCCATTCCATTTTCCTCTACCCCTTACCAACTTTTTTAAAATTTTCATTATAACACATGACTTAAGTTTCAAAAAATGATCAAAAACCGGCTTGATCATTCAGCAATGTCGATACTTATTTAAAAAACAGGGCAGATGAATCAGCCGACGTACAGACTTTTTAATGACGCCTAATCTCGGGCAAATACGAAGGAAAAACTCATTTGTAACTCCAGGCAACGTGATGGTACAAGTAAACACGTAAGAAAACGGTTACTATTACTTTTAACGACATAATTTGACAATTTTCGTCAAAAACTGATTGTACTGGGATACATTTTGTACTAGTATGGTCTTATAAACCGTAGCTGAATGGCAAGCTATTAGATGCAGGTCTTTTGATCTATTAAACCAGACAATTCCACCGTTCATGAACAGTCGGATCACGAAAAGCTGAAAACATAAACAATTAGAGGGAAAACCTGTTCCTATTTATTCAATCATGCATGCTTCCCGGTCCTATGAATAGCCCTTTACACTCATGAATAAAATACTGAATTATGATATATTCGGAAATGAATTATTGAGACAGTTACTTGTTATTTTTGTTCAAAATTTTCCTATAATGACACAATCGAGTTCCCTTTATCATTACCTTAAACAAGCATCATGATAAGCCTGAACAAGGATGGTGGTAGGATTGACCGCATTGCTCGAAGTAAAAAATTTAAAGACGTATTTCTTTGTTGATAAAAAGTGCATTCGAGCAGTTGACGGAGTCGACTTATTCATTAAAAAGGGAGAGACGGTTGCCCTGGTCGGAGAATCGGGATCAGGAAAGAGCATCACAGCCTTATCCATTATGAAACTCATTCCAAATCCGCCGGGCAAGATAGTGGAGGGCCAAATGATATTTAATGACGTTGATTTGCTCCCCCTACCGGAAAAGGAGATGTATCACATAAGAGGAAACGAGATTTCAATGATTTTTCAGGAACCGATGACCTCTTTAAATCCTGTTTTAACAATAGGAGAGCAAATAATCGATGTCTTAATGTATCATAAAAAACTATCGAAAAAAGAAGCTTCCCGCAAAGCCGTTGAACTTCTAAAAATGGTTGGATTCCCGCGGGCGAGGGAAATGGTAGATGAATATCCCCACAGCCTATCAGGGGGAATGAGACAACGGGTTATGATCGCCATGGCAATGAGTTGCGACCCAAAGCTTCTGATAGCAGACGAACCCACCGCTACATTGGATGTAACGATACAAGCGCAAATTTTAGATATGATGAAGGACCTAAATAAAAAATGTCAAACAGCGATTCTCCTCATTACCCATGATTTTGGGGTTGTTTCCGAAGCAGCAGACAAAGTGCTGATCATGTATTGTGGACAAATTGTTGAAGAATCTCCAGTAGATAGTCTGTTTCATGAACCGCTTCATCCATACACAATTGGACTGCTTAATTCGATTCCTGTCATGGATGATGACAACGGGAAACTGATTCCGATTCCGGGTAACGTTCCTTTACCAGAACACCTTCCAAAAGGCTGCCGTTTTGCCGGGCGTTGCCCTCACGCATTTGACCGTTGCCTTACAGAGTCCCCCGATTTGAAAAAAATTGGCACCGCCCGATCTGTGCGCTGTTTTTTATATGATGTCAAGGGGGAAAGAAATGTCGAAAATACCGGTTAATAAGTCAAACGAGTATATGTTGAAAGCCGTAAATCTTAAGAAATATTTCCCTGTCAAAGCTGGTATTTTCCGAAGGACTGTAGGGCGAATAAAAGCTGTGGACGGTATCAATCTGTATGTCAAAAAAGGAGAAACACTCGGTATTGTCGGAGAGTCGGGTTCTGGCAAGTCAACAGCCGGCAGGATATTTGTTCGCTTATACGAACCTACGGAAGGAAAGATTTTTTTTAAGGGACAAGATATATCGCATTTGCCGGAACGGGAACTGTTCCGCTCCGTCAGAAAAAACATCCAAATGATTTTTCAGGACCCATACGCTTCTTTGAATCCAAGAAAAACACTAAAATCGATTTTAAACGAACCTTTTGCAACCCATGGCCTATACGACCGCAACACGCGCACACAAAAAATGGCGGAACTACTCTTGAAAGTAGGCCTAAGCCCGGCGTACATGAATCGATATCCACATGAACTTTCTGGAGGCCAACGCCAACGGGTAGCCATCGCCAGGGCATTGGCTCTTCATCCCGAACTGATTATTGCGGATGAAGCCGTGTCGGCACTTGACGTTTCCATCCAGGCACAAATTCTTAATTTAATGACAGAATTGCAAGCGGAGTTTGGTCTTACATATATTTTCATTTCACATGATTTAAGCATCGTACGTTACATCAGCAACCGTGTCGCTGTGATGTATCTTGGAAGAATAATGGAATTTGCCCATAAAAAATCCTTGTATGAAAACCCGCTTCACCCATATACAAAAGCTTTGCTGTCAACAGTACCGGTTCTACGAAAAAAAGGGGCAAAACCCCGTGAAAGAATTGTATTAAGAGGAGACTTGCCCAGTCCGGCAAATCCCCCGGCGGGATGCGTATTTCATACCCGCTGTCCGGCAGCAATGGATATTTGCCAGCATACGGAGCCTCACTTTTATGAGATAAGGAAAGAGCATTTTGTCACATGTCATTTATATAAAAACTGCAAAATGACTTGAAAATGATACAAACCATCAAACACATGGGGGTTTTTTATACAGACAGTTAGGAGGATTTTTCATGAAAAAACCTGCATGGTTATTGTTAGGCATCATGCTTTTTCTATCGCTGTTTCTTAGTGGATGCATGGAAAAAAAAACGACAACCGACGATCGCGCGCCTCAGGGGGACGAAGCACTAACAGAACAGAAAAAGCCTGAGGATGGCGGAGACTTGATTATTGGATCAATTGGTTCACCTATCCTTTTTAATCCGCTCTATTCTTCTGATGGCGTTAGTACAGATATTCAAGACTTCCTTTTTGAAGGTCTTGTTGGTTCAAACAAGAAAGACTTCGGCCCTAACACCGAAAAGCTGGCAGCCAGTGTTGAAGAATCCGAAGATGGACTGACTTACACAGTTAAATTAAAAGATGGCATCAAGTTTCATGACGGCGAGCCTCTTACTGCAGATGATGTTGTCTTTACCTACCGCATTCCCCTGAGCGATGATTACGACGGGCCCAGAAAATCCTACTTTGAAGCATTGGAAAGTGTAAAGAAAATTGACGACAGAACGATCAAATTCCACTTGAACAAAGTGGATGCCCAGTTTCATTCGATTGGCTTGAGTTTTGGGATCTTGCCGGAACACATTTTAAAAGATGTTCCCATTCGCGAACTGGCTGAACACGAATTCAACACAAAAAAACCGATCGGTTCAGGGCCTTTTAAATTTGTTGAATGGAAAGATGGGGAGTTTGTAAAAGTCGAAGCTTTTGAAGATTATTATCAAGGCAGGCCTCATTTGGACACGATTACGATGAAATTTGCAACTGACACCAATGCCTTGCTCACCCAGTTACAAAACCGCGACATTGATTTTTATGCCGGCATCCCGGCTTCGGATATTGAAACAGTAAAGTCATTCCAAGATAAGATCGGAATTAAACTGAAAGAAGGATTGGCCCCTTCCTACACCTTTTTTGCCGGGAATATGAGAAATGAATTATTCAAAGACAAAGAGGTGCGCCAGGCAATCAACCACGCAATTGACCGGGAAGCGATTGTAAATGAAATTTTGGAAGGTCACGGCGAAGTCGCCCATGTTCCAGAAAGTCCTTTAAGCTGGGCTTATCATGATGATGTGCCAAAGTTTACGTACGACCCCAGCAAAGCAAAGCGCATCCTTGCCGATGCGGGTTGGAAGCCGGGAAAAGACGGCATTCTTAAAAAGGGCGGTAAAAGATTTTCCTTTGAACTAAAAACAAACCTTGGCAGCCAAGTAAGAGAAGATGTTGTTGTTCTTTTACATGAACAATTGAAAAAAGTAGGGATCGAAGTAAAGCCCGTTTTTGTAGAGTACAGTTCTTTTACCAACGACGTTAAACCAGGTGTTTGGAATTTTGATGCGGTCATTTTCGCCTGGTTACTTGGGACAGACCCGGACCCAAGCATTTTCTTTCATTCAAAGGAAATTGAAAAAGGACTCAACTTTATTGGCTATTCCAATCCGGGACTTGATAAATTGCTGGAACAACAGTTGAAAGAAAGAGATCGCGAAAAGCGCAAAAAATTGCTTGGAAACATTCAAGTAAAACTTGCTGAAGATTTGCCTTATACGTTGCTTTTCTATCCAACAGAATATCGGGCAATGCCTGCAGAACTTGAAGGGTATGAGTTCCATCCCCTACACAAGATATATAAACCCCATAAATGGTGGCTGAGCAAATAAGTTTATAGAAAAGGGATGGGGGCCACTCTATTTTCATCCAACCTATGATAGAGCGGGTCGGGCATTCTGATTCAGCGGAAGGAGCATACGAATGATTTCTTTCATTATTCGCCGGATTTTGATGGCCATCCCGCTGCTGATCGGCATCACAATGATTTCATTCGCCATTATGAAAGCAGCTCCGGGCGGCCCCGCAAGTCTGTATATGGATCCGAGGATCAAACATGAGGATATCGTAAAGCTTGAAGAAGCATACGGGTTGAACGAACCAATCCACGTCCAATATGGAAAATGGCTGGGAAACATCCTGAAAGGCGATTTTGGAACTTCTTTGATCAGAAGAGGTGTCCCGGTTAGTGAAATGATCATGAATCGCTTGCCCAATACCCTTTTACTAATGGGCGTATCCTTACTTATCACTTTCCTCCTTGCGATGCCGCTTGGCATATTATCGGCCATAAGGCCCTATACGAAACTCGATTATACAGTGACAGCCGGCTCATTTTTGGGAATGGCTACCCCCAATTTTTGGCTGGGCCTGATGATGATTATTTTGTTCGGAGTACAGCTTGGGTGGTTTCCGACCGGTGGCACAGCAACATTGAATGCTCCTTTCAGCATATGGGACAGGCTCCACCATCTGATCATGCCGGCATTAGTACTTGCTGTTGCCGATATGGCGGCTCTGACGAGATACACTCGTGCCAGCATGTTGGAGGTGTTACAACAAGATTATATCAGAAC
Organism: Siminovitchia sp. FSL W7-1587; assembly: GCF_037963795.1. Classification (NCBI taxonomy): domain Bacteria; kingdom Bacillati; phylum Bacillota; class Bacilli; order Caryophanales; family Bacillaceae; genus Siminovitchia; species Siminovitchia sp. FSL W7-1587. The sequence goes on along the minus strand of NZ_CP150169.1, from coordinate 3,336,820 downwards.
CGCCAGATCAAAAGGATTTGATGAGAGGACAGTCGTGTTAAAGCACGGATTAAGAAATGGAATGATTCCCATTATTACCCTCTTCGGCCTGATGCTTCCATCACTTATTGGGGGAGCAGCCATTACAGAAGCGGTTTTCAGCTGGCCGGGTATTGGCAGACTCTTTATTGAATCCGCATTTAGCCGTGACTATCCAGTTCTCATGGCTCTTACATTTCTCTCATCCATTTTTGTCGTTTTCGGAAATTTATTGGCGGATATACTATATGCTGTCATTGATCCGAGGATCGAGTATTAAAGGAGAAAGGGGGATTAGGATGGCACATCCTGACTGTGAATCAATGATAAACGATATTCAATCAATACAAGAGAAGCCTGAAACGCTTATGAAGCTATATTTTCATAAATTCAAGAAAAATAAACTAGCTGTTTTTGGTGCTATTGTATTACTGATCATTATCTTCTTAACAATACTCGCCCCGTGGATATCCCCCTATCACCCGGCTGAAACAGATGTAGCGAATAAACTCGCGGCGCCCAGTGCCGCACACTGGCTTGGCACAGACAGGTTTGGGCGTGACATTTTAGCGCGTTTACTATATGGAGGCCGAATTTCCTTGCTTATAGCGTTCAGCTCAGTTGCAGGCACCCTTGTCATCGGCACGACAATTGGAGCGCTTGCAGGTTATTATGGCGGATTCCTCGACGCTGTTTTAATGAGATTAGTAGATATTGTGCTCTCCATTCCTTCTATTTTTCTTTTAATCACAATTGTCACGATTTTTGAGCCCGGCATGAACAAACTTATTTTCATCTTAGCCCTGATATCATGGACAAGCACTGCAAGAATTGTCCGGGGGGAATTTTTAGCGTTGCGGACAAAAGAGTTTGTACTAGCGTCAAGAACGATCGGGACAAGGTCGTATAAAATAATTTTCAGCCATATGTTGCCAAATGCCATGAGCCCGATTATCGTAACGGCTACTTTACTGATTGGCACGGTCATTTTGACTGAGGCCGCCTTAAGCTATTTTGGACTGGGTGTCCAGCCGCCAACACCAAGTTGGGGGAATATGCTGCAGGATGCCCAAAATGTCACCGTCCTTATGAAAGCTCCCTGGTATCCCGCTTTTCCCGGGTTCATGATATTCATTACAGTCTTATGCTTTAACTTCGTGGGAGACGGACTTCGGGATGCACTCGATCCAAAAGAACGCTAATGAGACAAGAGCGAATATACTTATTGAGCTTACCTTCCCCGTTTCACCAAAAGCGCGTAAAGCGTATATATTTGCACAAGTATTTTTATCATTACCCCGCGATTGTGTCATTGGAATCACAAAGGTGACCAGTTGTCACCTTTGACACAAATACCTAAACTTGAAATCATGTTTTTTCATTCATCTAAGATTTATGAATCATCATCCATATACTTACCTTTATTATTAATGCTGAGATCAACACCTTGTTCATCAAATCTCATTATAAAAAACACCATGCTTCTCACTACGCCGAGGATAATACTCATAATGGATATGGCTTATAAACTTTCATCATAAGATTGATAATCGTTGTAAAGAAGTAATGAAAACAAAGCGTTTGATATTTATACAAATTTAGAGCTCAATGAGGGGGCACTGAAGCTATCTGCGATAACTGAATTCTTTATTATGTCAGGTCTCTTTATGGCCAACAAAGGTAGCAATCTGTCCCTCGAAATACTCCCACAAGGTTTACACGATTAAGAGAAAGAGCATCTAAAAAAGCCGAAATATCTTCAGTTATTATATTGCGGGAAATATTTTCCATAACCACCATGTCCGCGATAGTCAATCAGTATCATTTTAAAGAAAGGTACGGCAACGCTAGTGAAATAAAAGCTTCAGCAACAGCAATCACTACTAACACAACAATAAATATGCCAATTATTAGAATTTTCTTCTTAACTCTTTTTCAGATTAGATCAAAAAATTTCTGCGTCAACATGCGAGTCCTACCGTCCTGATCATGGACGAGATTGGATATGCTCCCTTTAATTAGACAAGTACACGGAATCGATAATTGTCCGTTTGAATGGCGATCCCGAATTCGTCTCTCCAGTAATATCAACCGTGATATTATAGTTGCGATTCTTTTGCAAATGAGAGAGATCTTTTGATAAATTTAAAGTTCCCTTCGTTTTCCATGTCCATACGTTGGTCCTGTTTTTCGAATCAATTACTGTATATACCGCTTCCAAACTAGTTTCTTTTACAGCAGATTTATCCACTTTTAATTGATATTCTTTAACGACATTTTTGTCATGGTTGACATGTGAAATAATGTTCTTGGTCTTTGCTTTGTTAAACTGAGCATGAAGCAAATAAGCATTTTCTTGTGAGCTCTTCATTTGAATCGACCATTCTCCTGGTAAAGGGTTCTCCACTTCAACAGAGTAGGCTTTTGCACCATCAAAAATACCTGTGTCTTCCATGGTCACATTTTGTGTGACAGCATGAACATTTCCCTTGGGATCAACAAGGTGCACTTCAGCTAGTTGATGTCCAGTGTATAGTTGTAATGTTGCCTTATCTACATGCGTCTCAATTGGAAAAACCTGTTTGGTCTTCTTATTCTTAGTTATTTTATTACCGTGTATAAATCGGTCACCGTTAGGAACTGTCAGGTACATTAAGCTTGATTTTTGTTTATTATTTTTCTTCCCAGGGGCTGAAAGATAATGTTCAATGACGGGGAAAATAATGCTGCTACGGATGGAGATGTGATTCCAATTACCAATTTCTATTTCTTGTCCTTTTGGCAAACGTGAGCTCGCTACTGTAACTACCCCATCATTTTCGCCAAATTCAGATAAGTATACACCACCAAACCACGTCGGAGAAAATATTTTTCCCCAATCTCTTCCGCCAACAGTATAAAAATCATTTACATACGCATACGGTTTGTCATCTGTCATTGAGCGGAAATATTCCATATAACCTGTTTCTACTGCTGCCATTCCTTCGCCTCGTACACCTAATAAATCTGCTAACCACCCAGCCCACTTACTATTTGCCAAATCCGCCAATTCAGACCCATGATGGGGGCTGGACAATGTAATCACATTGTGCACATATGGCCATGCACCATAATACGTCACCGCTGCTTGTGTATCAACTCCTCCTTTACTATAAGCGATAATGGTAATCGGCTTACCATTAAAATACTCCGATATTTCTTTTATTTTTTCAGCAAGTAACTTTCCATTCTTCCACATATCTGCTGAGGTTCCACCTGCATCATACAATTGGATGAAGGCCGTTTCATAACCTGCCTGATATGCCGCTTGATACAAACCATTTTTCTCTAGAAAAATTTGAGCAACGTTGTTTAAACCAGGAACAAACAACAAAACCGGAGCATCTGGTTGTGGATTAGGCGGCGTGTCTCCCAAAAACCATTCCCCTGGTGTTTCATTATTTCTATTGCCGATCTTCCCCATTTTCGAAAAATCATTTTCTTTGCTGCCCCATTTTTGTTCTTGCAAACCTTCTGATTGGGCAAATGCGTGGATTGGAGTGGATAGGACAAACAACCCCAACAAGAACATGACGAGCAAGCGGCTTCTCATTTAATTCTCCTCCATTTAATTGATCATTTATTGATCATTATGAAAGCGGGTGGTTGTTCAATTCTAAAATGAATGATGTTTTTAAATAAACTGAATAATCAGCGTGGAAATATTGGAATATTTAGCCTTTACTCTTGGAAAGCTTGACATGAAGGGGAAAGTCGCTACATACAGTGTCGTGTCTACGATCGTATGCAACAATTCACGAATCATCATAATCCATATACTTACCTTTATTACTAATTCTAAGACTAACATTTTGTTCATCAAATCCCATTATAAAAACACCATGCTTCTCACTACGTCGAGGATAATACTCATACCTGTAGTCCGGCTCATCTTTATAAATCACTTTTATGTAAAACCCCCCTTGCTTCCAATCATACTTGATTTCTTTGGTTTTGATATTTTCGTCATACTTTTTTTCTTGTAAGTATTTCATCACGATTTTATTCGTTTGGTGCCGTTCGTACCATTTAACAGCAAAAACACTCCCCAAAATAAACGTAATCAAACAAAAAATGACAATTACGTACTTTTTCATTATGACGACCTCCCCGTATATTGTGATTACCTGGTTTTTTTACAAGTGCAATTTCAAAGTATTCTGTTTCAATATAGAAGTTTTCGTTTCTCTTCTTAAAGCTTTGTCTTCAGTAGAAAGACTAGCACCTCTAGAATTATTTGAATGGACTGGATGACGCAGTCGCTATCTATCGAACGCCGTTGGCTCTCTATAAATAAGAGGATTCCTCCATTTCGGAAAATTAGACAGTGTTCTATTAACATCACTTTTATTGCGCTTTTTAGTATTGCCGTCACGGTTCAAGCACATAGCCTTTGAAAGGCTTCCTACAATAGTATTTTCAAAGCTGAAACTATTAAAATAGCCAATTTCGTTGCTTTCTGACTCATCTCTTTAAATAAAATGGAGGTTTTAACAATCAATATCACACATTCATATGTTTTTCAATGGAGATCAAGCCAAGAAGGACCTTCTGGTGAAAACCTTCTAGTCTTTGTCAAAGTCACCTTGTTTTGTTTGCCACAATATCTGAGCACCGGAAACGGGTTTTCTTTCACAACTTCCTCCTAACCTTTGGTATTTCCTCCTTAATGTTGTCATCTCCCTAGGTCTCCTATTACTATTAAAGGATTCTTGAGCTTGATTTCCTCCCACAAACACGTAACCCTTAACACTAAATCCAAAATTTCCCATAAAAAACTTCTTTACTTTGCTTCTCCAACTTATTATAATAACTTTAACTTGTTATAATAAGTTGCAATAACTTTATGTAAACAGCAAATGAGAGAAGAAGCAGCACGCATTATGTTACCGTTTTCTTCTATACTACTGATGACAAGAAAGGAGGAAGAAACTTGCGAATAAAAAAAGCGCTTCATCAACAAATTTACGATGATTTGGTGAGTAAGATTTTAAGTGGAACTTATAAAGTTGGTGAACAATTGCCTTCTGAATCTGAATTGGACAAACTGTACAATGCGAGTCGTTCTCCTGTCCGGCAAGCGTTGGCGAAGTTAGAAAGCGATGGGTATATTTATCGTTTTCAAGGAAAAGGATCTTTTGTCGCTAGTCGTACAGTCTCTGAAGCTTGGACTAGAATGACCGGATTTAAACTAAACTATCTAGAACAAGAAGGACATTTATCAGCGAAAGTTCTTTCCATCGATCAAGTGACGAATGCAGAAATCGCCCAACTTTATCACGTAGAAGCGTCACGGCTTCTTACACAGGTCAACAGGGTGATCTACATCGATCAGAAGCCGATTATTTATATTCATCACTACCCTGATCCGAATATCCCGATCAAAGTGTTTGAAGAAAACGATGATTTTGTCGTCCTCGGGGAAATGTTAAAAGAGAAAATGGATATTGAAATTAAAGAAGTGGAAGAAGAAGTAGAACCTTTTATAACGGATGAAGAAGTTGGCAAACACTTGGATATAAAAATAGGTGAGCCCATATTAAAAATCACTCGTATTTCATCGGATACCGATTCCAACCCAATTGATATAAACACTCACTATGTCAACACAAACATTTGGAAATATAAAGTAAATTTCAGATAGCAAACTAGTACTCTATGTTTTGCTCGGGCCGTAATGACTAAAGGAGGATCTTTGTGAAAACGATTTTAAAAAATTGTCATGTCATTGATGGGAAAACGAATGATGTGACACCTCATATGAACATTGTCATCGAGGGGGATATGATTATACAAATGAGCAACGAACCTCCTTCCATCGGGCTGGAAGATCACGTGATAGACTGTTCAAATCAATACGTTATCCCCGGACTTATTGATGCCCATGTCCATTTAATGTGGGATGGGAGTGCAGACGATGAATTTGTCATGCACCATAAAGATGATAGTTTTATTGCGTTAAAATCATATCGTAACGCGTTGAGAACGTTGTCATTAGGCATCACATCCGTTCGGGATGTCGGTTCGATACATCGTACGATCATTGAACTGCGCAACGCCATTGAATCCGGATTGTTGATGGGTCCAACCGTTATTACTTGTGGAGAAGCCATCTCAATGACTGGCGGGCATGTATACCATATTTGCCGGGAAATCGATGGAGCAGATGAAGCTAGAAAAGCAACGAGACAACTGTTTAAAGAAGGGGCCGATTTTATCAAAGTAATGGCTACCGGTGGAATGACGACCTACGGAGAAGAGCCCGGTTCCTCGCAGTTAACGAAAGAAGAATTACAAGCTGTTGTCGAAGAGGCACATAAGCGCAATAAAAAAGTGGCGGCCCATACTGGCGGATTGGAAGGAATTCTTACTTGTTTAGAAGCGGGAATTGACACGATTGAACATGGTATATATGCCAATGAAGAAGCATTGCAACAGATGAAGGAACAGGGAACTTATTTGATTCCCACACTCGAAGTTTACAAACGACTGGCGTTTGATGAACGTGTGCCGGCGTGGGTTCGTATGAAATCGGAAAAAGTGTTAGAACCCCATCGCCAAATGCTTGAAAGAGCAATTGAAATCGGTGTCAATATCGTTACTGGAACAGATGCCGGTTCATCTGTCACGGGTGCAGACGCCTATTTCGATGAACTATTGTTTATGCATGATGTCGGCATGACACCTATGCAAGTCATCCACGCATCGACCCGGGTAGCTGCGGAATGTTTGGATTTACCTGATAGAGGTGTGCTTGCCGAAGGAAAAAAAGCTGACTTACTCATATTACCTAACAACCCATTAGAAAACTTACACCTCTTAAAATCGGATAAAATGGTCATGAAAAATGGCAAATTAGTCGACAATTATCCATATCGACGCCATGTATCATCATAAATACTGCAATGATAGCGGATCCATATACATTTTTACGTCAAACATAAAAGCAAAACGATCCGCGACAGCTCATATTTCTACAAGAAAGGGGTTTTTTGATGGCCTCAACAGCAGTAAATAACAATAGAAACATCCGTAAATCCGTTTTTGCAGGAAGTATCGGAAATGTCGTCGAGTGGTTTGATTACAGTATTTATGCTTATTTTGCAACATATATCGCAGCCAATGTGTTTATGACAGATGACTCTTTATCAAGTCTTCTGCAAACATTCGCTACCTTCGCAGTTGGATTTTTGATGCGGCCGATCGGAGCACTCGTTATCGGTCGCTATGGAGATAAAGTGGGGCGAAGAAAAGCCTTATCGTTAACAATCATCATCATGTCGCTCGGAACTTTTTTAATGGGGATCATACCGAGCCATGAAATAATCGGGATTTGGGCACCGATTTTACTTGTGATCGCCCGATTATCACAAGGGTTTTCAGCAGGCGGAGAATATGGAGCGGCCGCATCCTATATCGTTGAATCAGCAAATAAACATTTACGGGGCTTTTGGGGCAGCTTTCAAGAAGTCAGTGTCACGGTTGGCACACTAAGTGGCGCAATGTTCTTCGTACTCTTAACGACATTCATGCCCGTACCTATGTTAGAAGAATGGGGATGGAGAATTCCATTTTTCGTTTCAGGTATTCTTGGTGTGGCAGGGTTATATATTCGCAAAAAAGCAAATGAATCTCCTGAGTTCGAGGATGCCAAGAAAAGTGAAGATACATGTAATGGGAATGTTTTTTCATTATTTTCAAAATACAGAAAACAAATGTTAACCGGAATTGGCTTTACCATTTTTTGGACAGTTTCTTATTATGGATTATTAACCTTTATTCCGACTTATTTAACTGGTGTACTTGGACTTCCAGATAAAGTATCTTTAATTGCAAAAATTATCGCACCAATGATCATTTTAATTTTTGTTCCGATTTTTGGATTTGTTTCTGATCGAGTTGGGCGGAAACCATTATTGCTCGCTTCCTCTATTTCGTTAGGCATTTTAATATATCCGCTGTTTCTCATGATCGCAACAGGTAAATCAGTCTTGATTGTTATCGCCATGATTATTTATGCATTGTTGATCGCGCTTTATTCTGGACCGGGTGTTGCAACCGTAGTAGAAATTTTCCCAGTAAAAGTGCGCCATAGCACTCTTTCCTTTAGTTACAATGTCGCAGTGGCTTGTTTTGGCGGAACAGCACCGTTTATATCCACCTATTTAATCCAAGTAACAAACATGCAAATCGCGCCGGCATTTTATGTTATCTTTAGTACCATTATTACGACAATCGTTCTCTTCAATATGAAAATTGGAGAACCTGCTGGTGACGAACAACAGTAACTTGTCACATCACTTTTTTTAAAAAATGGAGTCCTTGACACAAACATGTTATAAGTTATTGACTATTTTTTCACTTTTGACTTATAAGAGGAATTGATGTTTTTCCTCGTATAGATTAACTCGTTTTAAATGATAATTCCTCATTAAGTTATCAATCAGATAGAGGTTGTCGTTTCTCTCCTTTGAAGCTTTGTCTTCTTTAGAAAAACCGGCACCTCTTTTTCTTTATGCACCTATTCGGCTAAGCCGGATCACACATCGTTGTCGTAAATCGGACGATGTTGAATATCTTCCTTCCATGCGAGGGAAAAACAAGCCTGGAGCATACCTCAAAAGATCGACACTAATGGGCGACACACAATGCACTGTATTAACGGTGGAATATACGTAGACTCCCGCAAGAGAAAAGAGGGCATCAATGATCCTGCAAAAGCGCACAAGCACGGGGAGGCTTACCAGCCGCCCGCGGATTCTAGATCGAGTTATACTATCAACTTTATTAGTGCAAGCGTAGTCGTGCTTCGTCCTATTTTTTATAAGATGATAGAATATCCGGATATGTAAGCTTTTATAGGGACTTTATACGTATCGGATAATTATATTGGGTATTTTTATACAAGTTGTATATATCGAAGGAAGATAAAGATGGGATAAGATACATTTACTATCTTGTGATTCGATTTTTTCATAGAAGAAAAAGAATGATAAGATCCATATTAACTTTGTCTGTATTTTGTTTTGTCGATAGATAGCGGTAGGTCTGAGGGCAATCATCTTGGAAGCAAGAGCGTGGTTGAATCCTTTTTGAAAGCGATTGCTAAAAGTGTGTTCCGTCTTTCATTGGGATTTTAGAGCGAGTTATATAATCCGTTAACTTGCTTCTGACAGCAATGCCATCGTTCTGTCGGTCAACTTTTACAATCTATTACACAATTGTCATGCCCACCTCCCCTGGACGACAACCAAGCAAAATGACAGAACAAAGCGATGAAGAGAGGGTAAAATATTGGATACTGTTCAAACAAAAAAACAAGAACCACGTAACTTTAAGAAGAAGTTTTTTAATCTTGAAAACATTCATCCATATGTTGTCATTTTAAGTATCGTCTTTCTTATTTACATTCTCTCCTTAGTACTTCCATCAGGAGAGTTTGATCGGGTTAAAAATGAAAATGGTGACGTAACTGTCGTTGCCGGCACTTATAAAACCATAGAAAAAGACCTTCCATCTGTCTTTGCTTTATTTAAAAATATTCAACTGGGATTCGTTGATACAGCATCAATCACATTCTTTATAATTTTCGCTTATGTGTTTGTCCACATATTAACAGTAAATGGAACACTCAGTGTCGTATTAGGTAATGTTGTAGATAAATTAAAAAATAAAACGTTCCTATTTATTCCTATTTCAATGGTGATGTTCGGAATCTTAGGGGCAACTGTTGGACTTTATGAGGAAGTATACGGACTCATTCCTGTATTTATCGGCGTGGCAATCGCCCTTGGTTACGATGCCATCGTTGGCGGGGCCATCGTCTTTGTCGGTGTTGCGACAGGCTTTGCCGCCGCGCTTACAAATCCATTTACAATCGGAATTGCTCAAGAAATTGCAAATGTCCCCCTCTCTTCTGGTTTATCGTTTCGTTTGATCGTCTTTATCATCTTTGAAATCGCAGTCATCTCTTATGTGATGTATTATGCGCATAAAGTAAAAAAAGACCCTACAAAATCAATTTTATATGGAACAAAAGTGGCCGCCATTAATCAAATCACACTAAAAAAAGAGAAGTTGTTATGGAAGCATAAGTTAAGTCTCCTTGCATTAATCATTACATTCGCTATGATCATTTATTCTACGTTAAAATTGGGATGGTATATTGATGAATTAGCCGCGCTGTTTTTACTCATGTTTTTCATTGTAGGATTTTTGAGCGGATATTCCTTGGGAAGAATCATGGACATCTTTATTGATGGCGCGAAACAAATTTTATTCGGGATTCTGACGATCGGTTTTATAAAGGGAGCCATTATTACGATGGAAGATGCCGCGATTCTCGATACTGTCATTTACTATTTGTCGTTTTTCTTAGTAGGCACAAATAGTTACTTGACCTCACTAGGGATGCTTTTTTCTCAAAATCTAATAAACTTATTTATATCGGGAGGAGCTGCACAAGCGATGGCAACCATGCCGATCATGGCCCCCATTACCGACTTGGCGGGAATGGACCGACAAATTGCCGTTATTGCTTTTCAATTTGGTGATGGATTTTCCAACATGTTCTGGCCAACCGGGGTAGCGATTGAATGTGCGATTATGGGCATTTCCATGGTTAGATGGTACAGGTTTATCATGCCTTTATTTGGAATCATGCTTGTGTTACAAGTCATATTAATGATGGTAGCGACAGCAATATTTTAATGAAATAAAACGGAGGGCTGAAAATGGATGTCAATGCTTTAAAAGATCAAATAAATGAAATCGAAGCAACTTATCGGGAACAGTTTCAACAAATCAGTGATTATTTATTTCATCACCCCGAATTAAGTGGAAAAGAATATATCTCCTCTCAGTATGTAGCGGATATGATGGAAGCGTTTGGATTTAGCGTTCATTTCCCATACCCTGATGATGCCGAATTGCAAACGGCTTTTATTGCAGAGTTCGGGGATGAAGACGGTCCTGCTATTGCCTTTTTAGCGGAATATGACGCGTTACCGGGATACAATACGCCAAGCGGAAACGGCCATGCTTGCGGACATAATTGGATTGCCGCGACAATGTGTGGTTGTGCAATCGTTTTATCTAAGCTAAAAAAACACTTTAAAGGAAAAATTCTCCTTATTGGCACACCTGCTGAAGAAACTTACGGAGCAAAAATTAACATGTTGAAAAAAGGGGCCTTTGATCACGTCGATGTTGTTTTTCAAGCACATTTGGCGGATGAAACTGTCATCGACTCGTCAGCACTTGCGATGACCGACTTTCAATTTGAATTTACTGGAAAAGCTGCCCATGCCGCATCTTATCCAGAGGAAGGCATTAATGCACTTGACGCTGTCCAACTAACCTTTATGGGAATCAATGCCCTGCGGCAGCATGTGAAACCGGATGTTCGTATCCATGGAATTATTACGGAAGGTGGCGCTGCAGCAAACATTATTCCAGATAAAGGAGTATGTCTTATTACCGTAAGATCTGAAGACAGGGAATACTTAAAGCATGTAAAATCACGCATCATTGATTGTGGAAAAGGAGCTGCGCTCATGACTGGCGCCTCTTTTTCCTACAAAGAGCTCGGGAACTCCTTCGACGATTTAATCAATGTTCCTTCCTTGATGGAACTGACAAAGAAACATCTCGAAGCAGCGGGAATCCATAACATATTATCGAAAGAAGAAGCACCGCCTCCTGGATCAACAGACATTGGAAACGTCAGTTATAAATGCCCGACTTTGTATGTAGAAGTTGATCTGGAGGCTGACCAACCGCTTAGGGTGCATGAAGAAGATGCTTTGAAATACGTAAACTCTCACTACGCCTATCTTAAAATGACACAAGTAATCCGTGCATTATCGTCAAGTGCATTAGAACTATTTCGCGATCCAAAAAAAGTGGCGGAGATAAAACAAGAACATCAACACATTATTTCATAAAGTGAAACTTCATTCAGTAGGGCTTTTACTGAATGTTAGTTGAACCAATCGGGCATGTAGGTGCCGTTTTCTCCCACTTAGACCTTTCGTATCAAATCAGGTCTTGAAGTGGTGTATATGGCACCTTACATGCGTCCTAGCAAATATAGGAAAGAAGGTTTACGCAAATGACATTAAAGCCGAAAGCCTTACATCAAGGCGATACGATAGGTATTATTGCACCGGCAAGCCCATTTTACTATAAAAGCGCTTTGGCAAGAGGCGTTTATGAGTTAGAACAATGGGGATATAACGTAAAACTAGGCAAATATATTTATGAACAAATGGGCTATTTAGCTGGAAGTGATGAACAACGTGCCCATGATGTAAATGAAATGTTCAGAGATGATGAAGTCGATGCCATTATGGTGACAGGCGGGGGATATGGGACCGCAAGGCTCGTTGATAAAATTGACTATGACGTAATCAAAAAGAACCCAAAGATAATAATCGGTTACAGTGATATTACGACGCTCCATATCGCCATTCATCAGTTTACAGGGCTGACAACATTCCATGGCCCTGGTCTCTTGCGATTGAATCGTGAAGAGTTGACGGAATATACAAAAGAACAAATGTTAAAAGCGATCACTACGAATGAAACACTGGGAGAAATAAAGCGGGCCGACGAGAGAAAATGGTTGCATACTTTTTTTCCTGGTGAGGCACGCGGGGAGATTGTCGGTGGAAATCTAGCGTTAATAAGTGCTTCGCTAGGAACAGAGTACGAAATAGATACAAAAGGAAAGATTTTATTCATTGAAGAATGGAACATGGAACCATGGCAAATTGATCATTTTATGAACCATTTATACAATGCCGGAAAGCTCCACGATGCGGTCGGAATTGTATTTGGGGAATGTGTGAATTGTATACCTTTTAACAATATCGGCTTTGAAAACTCTTTAACCTTGGAAGAAATCTTTGAACACTTTACGCAACTAGTGAAAAAACCGGCCTTTTACGGGCTGCCTTTAGGCCATACAAATGACCTTGCAACAATCCCGATAGGTGCGAAAGCATATGTAAATGCGACAAAACGACAACTGATTATTGAAGAATCGGGAGTATTATAATTCACGCCGGAACATTATATGCAACCTTCCTGTTCCTTGCGAAAAACATCTGCCAGCACAACGCAGGGTGATCGGGGTATGATTTCACCATGTGTCCCCCTGTAATCCATATGTTACAATAAAAAGAAACAAGCGACGAAATCAGTGCTTGTTTCTTTTTTTAATCTATTGGACTACCCGCCTATTCAGATGATAGTGCTACAGGAGGGACAAATTTGTATACAAGTATACAGGAACTGACAAAATACCGTATTTTTCATTATTTTTCTGAAGTCTCACGTATCCCAAGGTGTTCAGGTAAAGAACAACAAATGAGCGATTATTTAGTTTCCTTTGCTCACAAACATCGTCTGCAAGTCATTCAAGATGAAGCAAAAAACGTCATTATTAAAAAACCGGCAACTTTCGGATATGAATTCGCACCGACCGTCATTATCCACGGAAACATGGATATGGTTTGTGAAAAAAATCGAGACAATCCTCATGACTTTAACAAAGACCCTCTTGAATTAAGGATAGAAGGAGATATGCTCTATGCTACGGACACTTCACTAGGTGCCGATAGCGGAGTCGCAATCGCCTATGCTCTGGCATTATTAGATTCGAAACATATTCCACATCCTAACCTTGAAGTCATGCTCACAACAGAAGAAAAAACAACTATGAACGGAGCCAAACGTATTGATCCGGCACTTCTAAACGGAAGTATCCTCATCAGCATTGATGCGGAAGAAGAAGGAACATTGCTTGTCAGCAGTGCAGGCGGAGTGATTGCTGAATTTACAATCCCGATTATGTACGATAAAAGACAGCCAGATACTGTACTGTACGACATTCATATTGGCGGACTGAAAGGTGGACATTCAGGCGGTTCCATCGTTAAAGGAAGAGGCAATGCCAATATACTGCTCGGTAGAGTGCTGCAACATTGCGCGGAACATTTTGACTATCAACTCGTTCACCTTCGCGGAGGCGCAAAGGCAAATACCATTCCAAGAGAAGCAGAAGCGACGATTGCGATAGAACGAAAACATATTCCTCTGATCCATTCATTCATATTTAAATGGGATGAAACATTAAAGAAAGAACTGGATATGGCAGATCCTGAAGTTTACGTACAGTGTACGTCCTCGATGCGAAAAGGAAATAACGTCTTTTCCCAAGAAACAATGACAAAAGTAATAACAGCTTTAACATTCATGCCAAATAGTGTGCAAAGCATGTCTACTGAAGTCCCTGGATTGGTTCAGAGTTCGAATAACTTAGGTACAATGCGGACAAATAGTGATCACATCATGTTAAAAAATGAAATCAGAAGCTCCGTATATAGCTTGCAAGAACATATCAGCCAGCAAATGAAGGTGTTAGCCAGGCTATTACAAAGTCGTGTTATTTTTCATTCAGAATATCCTGCTTGGCCGTATCACCCCACTTCGAATATTCGCTCCCTTTGCAAAAAAATTTACAAGGAAACATATAATGAAGAAGTGACATTTGTTTCTACTCATGCAGGAATTGAGTGTGGCATCCTCGTCAAAAAAATGGATGTCGACGCGGTCTGTATTGGTCCTGACATCCATAACATTGATACGCCCAGTGAACACTTAAGCATTTCATCCACATTGAAAACGTGGGAATACTTACTTACTATTTTAAAAGAAATGAATACGATGTAATTCATAAGCCCTTAAAGCAACTTCAATACAAATACGACGGTCTGGATCCATAAAATCACCAAGCAACTCATGCAGTTGTTCCACACGGTAATTGACCGTTTGCCGATGAATAAATAACTCATTGGCTGTAGCTTGTTTGGAACCATTATTATTCAAATACGCTTTAAGGGTTTTTAATAATTCCGCCCCATTTTGTTGATCATGTTTCAATACCTCTCCCACATAATCTTGGATTAACGAATGAATAGTCTGATTATTTTTTACGTTGAGTAAAATGCGAAAAATCCCGATATGTTCATAAAACGGATCAGTAATAGACTCCGTAATTTGCGCCACTTCAATCACTTGCCGCGCTTGTTGAAACGCCTCATATGCATCCGTCAACATATGGTTGGCTTTACTCATGCCAATCAGAAAATCCCCATCTGTTAAAAATTGATTCATCGCATGTTTCACTTGATCTGTCGCTGTTTCAATTCGCTTTTGAATGGGCAACATATTTTTATGTTCCGCTTGCACTTGATAAACAAGAAAATAAAGACGGTTGCCCATTGTAAGAGTAACCGGATGAAACTGATGCCGGTTCATAATCGTCCTCGTAACAATAGCGATGTTCTGCAATAATGAATTACGTTCCCCCACATTCCAATTCGACTTCGAAAAGCCCCACTGAATCACGCCACAATAATAAGAAAAATTATGAATATCTTGAGTAACAATCCCTAGCTTCGTCCGCATCAATTCTTCACTTTGCATTCGGTTGTTCACCAAATCATCTAACAACAATGCTTGATTCTGTAAATTCCGTTCTTCAATAAATAATTCCCGTAATAAGTGATGCGCGATCGCTGTTACCGTATAATCCAACGCACGAGTCATATAACGATCGCCCCCGCCATCATGCAGCAGAACAGCGACATACGCGAGTACTTGCCCCATTGCCGTTACTGGCTGATATAAAATGGTGATGTTGCCAGCCGTTATCGTTTCAGTTTGAGTGAGTGCCCCTTGATGATCACGGAGAATCTGTTCATGGAAGATTTGTATACAACTCTCATAATCTTGCTTTTGAGTCTGCGGTAACGTAACAGCATTTCCATCAATCGGATAATATACAATGTGGTGTGAGGTGAATCGATAAAAAGCCTGCAAAATATGACCGATACTTCTGGATTGTAACGTGAGATGAGATAGCTCTTTTGAATAAGCTTCCAATTCTAAAACCGTTTTCGCATGGTCATTCACAATAAACATATGAATATCCTTTGTTATATCGACAAATCTGACTTTGTCATCCAACAAAATAATCGGAAATTCATACTCATCGGCAAATCGACATACGTCACTCGGAATCTGTTCGGCTGTAGCCACGACACATAGCGCAGCCGCTTTTTGACGTAATAACTCGTTCAAATAAGACATATATACGTCTCTGGCACGATCAAAAAAATGAACAGTCGTCAGAATGAATTCATTTCCATTGATCTCAATGCCAGAGTGGCCATCTTCGAGAATATGCACCCACTCTACCGGACGATCTCTCCCTTTTAATCCGGCAATCATGTTAGCTCGTTGAAAAAGAGGACGACGCATAATATCTTGTACGGTCAGCGTTAGCTCATTAGACATGTTCTTAACCCCCTGCAAATAAATGGTGAAGCCACAACCATTTATTCATCCGCCATAAAGTGAAACTTCATTCAGTAGGGCTTCTACTGAATGTTAGTTGAACCAATCGGGCATTTAGATACCGTTTTTCCCTCTTAGACCTTTTGTATCGACTCAAGTATTGAAGTGGTGTATATGGCACCTTACATGTGTGATAAAATAAACCTGATCGATTCGTTTAGGGTGCCTAGGCGTTAGACTACCTCTACAATCCTGCTTCTAGTATACATTATCGTGGCAAAACGATTCACAATGCAATACTCAAGCAAAACAGCGCGAACCCTCACACATCCCTTTTTGATTGTAAAAAGAAAGAAAAAGCATAGATTCAAAGTTATAAACGAACATCGAACCGGGAAGATCAGGCATTTAAAAATGATGCTTGTAAACATATGAAAGAACGTCGCCACCATTTCAAAGTGTTATTCGAGGATGTATGACTGTTTCAGATATTTTTCTGTCTTTACCGTCCGGAAAAAAAGTAACTGAGCGGGATCAAGTGAAACTTCATTCAGTAGGAGTTTTCTTCCATCTCCTACTGAATGTTAGTTGAACCAATCGGGCATTTAGGTGCCGTTTTCTCACACTTAGGCCTTTTGTATTCACTCAAGATTTTGAAGTGGGAGTCTTTTTTACGGCACCTTACATGCGGGATAAAGTGAAACTTCATTCAGTAGGCGTTTTCTTCCATCTCCTACTGAATGTTTGTTGAACCAATCGGGCATTTAGGTGCCGTTTGCTCACACTTAGGCCTTTTGTATTCACTCAAGATTTTGAAGTGGGAGTCTTACGGCACCTTACATGCGGGATAAAGTGAAACTTCATTCAGTAGGAGTTTTCTTCCATCTCCTACTGAATGTTAGTTGAACCAATCGGGCATTTAGGTGCCGTTTTCTCACACTTAGGCCTTTTGTATTCGCTCAAGATTTTGAAGTGGGAGTCTTTTTTACGGCACCTTACATGCGGGATAAAGTGAAACTTCATTCAGTAGGGCTTCTACTGAATGTTAGTTGAACCAATCGGGCATTTAGGTGCCGTTTGCTCCCACTTAGGCCTTTTGTATTCACTCAAGATTTTGAAGTGGGAGTCTTACGGCACCTTACATGCGGGATAAATTGCCCCAGTGCTTAATACGCAAGCTTTTAGCGTGGTCAAAATAGGTAGACTCCTGCGAGAATAGCTTGAGCTGAAGATCCCGCAGGAAAGCCGAGGAAGCTGAAGAGACCTGCGGAACGCGAAATATGTTGACGTAGCGATAATAAGGATTTTTTTAACACAAATAAACCGAACAATTATAAATGAATTGTTCGGTTTTTGCTATTTCGTATTTGCTTATGTCCCAGCACCGTTCTCATTAGGAAGCTCAGAGACCGCCCGATCTTAAAGATCAGGCGATCACCAGCTCCATTTTATCGTTTTGGTTCCATTGTTTCTCCACTGTCCATCATCTGTTTAGTATCCGGAGAAGAGGATGGTTTGTTTTTTTCCAAATCGCTCATATCTTGCCCCATCCCTCTTAAGAATTCAAGCATCAGCGTAATGGCTCTGTTGATTTCAGGGTCCTTTAAAGCACGGGCCAGCTCAATATAGCCTGTTTTCCCCTCTTGCTGTTCCTCAACTTCAGCCACTCTTGCGACTCCCGCATTTAGTT
This sequence comes from Siminovitchia sp. FSL W7-1587, assembly GCF_037963795.1. Lineage (NCBI taxonomy): Bacteria > Bacillati > Bacillota > Bacilli > Caryophanales > Bacillaceae > Siminovitchia > Siminovitchia sp. FSL W7-1587. The sequence goes on along the minus strand of NZ_CP150169.1, from coordinate 3,318,708 downwards.
TGAGAAGGAATGGTTCAAGTTGAGTAACATTAATCATTCCAATTGTGCCGAGCAAGAGGAGAATATTTTTAATGGTATTTTTATTTTCGTTCATGTTTGCCGTATTCACAAGAACTTCCAGCACTTTGTCGCCTTGTCCGAGCAATCCCTTTACAAGATCAAGGAGGCCCCTTTGTTTCAAGTAACCGAGGATCTCCATCGTCTCAAGTATTGCCTCTTTGTTATTTAAAAGGGCTTCTTGTATTTCTTGCAGTTCTTTTTGTTTCTGCTTTTCTTTATCGGGTACTTGAAATTGAATATCTTTAATCGGTTCAGCCATGTGTCGCTTTGCCCTCCCTTTTTACGAGATCACCCGGAAATACGTAATCAGACCTTGCCCACTTTCTTTCCACTTCCACTCCTTTTTGCGGTTGCGGGTTGCCAAATCTATGATTCACTGGCGGGAGTGGGTCTTCCCCTTCTTCTTGAAGAACTTCAAGTTTGACCATGAGATCCTTATAGGCAGGTGTATCGGTGTCTTTATCCGCGTAACTGCTCGTAAGTTTGTTAATCGTGGCATCGCCGGCATCATTCATCGGCAAGTATATTTCCTTTCCTTGTACACGGTCAGTGACGTGGCACTTGACAACGACTTGGCCATAAGGTGACGTAAGCCGGACGAGTGTGCCGCTTGCGAGTTTTCTTTCCTTTGCCAATTCCGGAGACACTTCCAGGAATACGCTCGGCGTTTTCGAAGAAATGCCTTCGGAGCGGTATGTCATGTTTCCTTCGTGGAAATGCTCAAGTAATCGTCCATTATTCAGATGAAGATCATATTGTTCGTCATACTCCAATGGTCTTGTCCATTGAACCGGAAATAATCGTGCCTTTCCGTCCGGGAATGGAAATCCGTCTGTAAAGAGAAGCGGGGTGTCTGTCCCATCTTCTTTTACAGGCCACTGCAGGCTGTTATAGCCTTCAAGCAGTTCATATCTGACACCGGCAAATTGTGCGGCAAGGCTGGCGGCTTCACTCATGATATCGCTTGGGTGCTCATATTTCCAATTTGCTCCGAGCCTGTTGGCGATTTCCATCATAATTTGCCAATCCGGCTTCGATTCGCCGAGCGGTTCAAATACTTGGTAAAGTCTTTGGATTCGGCGCTCTGTATTCGTAAATGTACCTTCTTTTTCCAAACTTGGCGCTGCCGGGAGAACAACGTCCGCATACTGGGCCGTTTTTGAAAAAAAGATGTCCTGCACAATAAAGAAATCCAATTTTTCAAACCCCGCCTGCACGTAGTTAATGTTTGAATCAACGAGGGCCATCTCTTCCCCTTTTAAATATAAGGCCTTTAACTTGCCGTCATGCATGGCATCTACCATTTCATGATTATTCAATCCCGGATGCTTCGGGAGTTTTACGCCCCAGCCCTTTTCATACTTGGCTCGCACCTGCTCATCCACCACTTTTTCATATCCGGGAAGCCGATCCGGCATACTGCCGAAATCACTTGCCCCCTGGACATTGTTATGGCCGCGAAGCGGGTAGGATCCAGTACCGGGCCGCCCATAATTTCCGGTAACAAGCAGAAGGTTGGATATGGCTGTACTCGTATCACTTCCGCCAAGCTGCTGCGTCACACCCATCGCCCACAGAACGACCAGGCTTTTTGATTCGTGAATCATTTCGGCAATCTTGATAAGTGTTTCCTGTGATACACCCGTTTCTTTTTCCGCAAATGTAAGCGTATATGACTCTAAACTCTTATAATATTCATCAAAGCCATTGACCTTAGAAGCGATAAACGTTTCATCTGCCCATCCTTGATCAATGATATACTTCGTAACAGCAGACAACCAGACAAGATCGGATGCCGGTTTCGGCTTTATATACACATCTGCCCGTTGCGCCATTTCATGTTTTCTCAGATCCGCAACGACAAGCTTTTGCCCCTTGAGCTTATGGGAACGCTTCACCCTTGTCGCCAGGACAGGATGAGATTCGGCCGTGTTGGAGCCGACAATTAACACCATGTCCGATTGCTCAATGTCTGTGATGGAACCTGAGTCTCCCCCATATCCCACCGTCCGGAACAATCCTACCGTCGCCGGAGTCTGGCAATAGCGGGAACAATTATCAATATTATTTGTACCGACTACCCCTCTTGCCAATTTCTGCATTAAATAAGATTCTTCGTTCGTACATTTAGAAGAGCTGATAAAACCGAGGGCATCGGGCCCAAATTCATTTTTGACGGCGGTCAACCGTTCGGCAATAAGTGTTAAAGCTTCTTCCCATTCCGCCTCCCGAAAAACATTTCCATCCCTGATGAGCGGCTTTTTCAGACGTTCCTCACTATTCACGAAGTCCCAGCCAAATTTGCCTTTTACGCATGTAGAAATGCCATTGGCGGGCGCTTCCACGGTCGGCTCCACTTTCAAGATTTTCCGTCCTTTTGTCCAAATATCAAAACTGCAGCCAACTCCGCAATACGTGCAGACTGTCTTTGTTTTCTTTATCCGTTCTTCCCTCATTGCCGCTTCCATATCAGAAATCGCCAAGATCGAGCCGTACCCGGTTTCAACGTCTTTTGTCAAGTCAATCATCGGTCGCAACGTTTCCCTTTTAAGACCTGTTAAATATCCCGCTTCCCCTTCCATTCCCTTTTCCATCATGGCATTGCAAGGGCAGACGGTGGAACAATGGCCACAAGAAACACATGACGACTCGTTGATGGGAACATCGTTGTCCCATATCACCCGCGGTTGTTCCCGTTCCCAGTCGATCGTCAGCGTTTCTGTTACCTGGACGTTTTGGCATGCTTCCACGCAGCGTCCGCATAAAATGCATTGATCGGGATCATAGCGGTAAAACGGATGAGAGTCATCTACTTCATAAGGCTTGGGCTCAAACGGAATGCTTTGATGGTTGATTTTCATCTCTTTGACTGTGTTATGTACTTCGCATGTTCCATTATTGTAATCACAAACGGTACAATACAATTCATGGTTGTGCAAAATTTGATCCATTGCGATGACTTGGGCTTTTTTGACATCATCCGTTATCGTCTCAACAACATCTTCTGCCTTAATTTCAGTTGAACAAGATCGGACGAATTCCCCATTCACCTTTACGAGACACGTATCACATGTTTCAATCGCACCAAGGCTCGGATGAAAACAGACGTCCGGAACGGAAATTTCCAAAGCCTTCAATGTTTCCATGATCGTTCCGACGCCTTTCATTTGAACCTTTTCACCGTTAATGGTTACAAAGTATTCTTTCGCCACCCGGCTCTCTCCTCCTTTTCATATTTTAGAAAGTTCTGATTAGTTAAAAGTCTAACATAAGGACCTCGGTTTTCAAACGATAAAATCGGATACCCTTATATTATGTACCCTTTTTTTAAAAATAAAAACAGGGACGACTCCTTTATATGAGGAATCATCCCTTAGCTAGTTTGCTTTAATAATTTGGCCGCTTGGGTTTCACTTACACCTGTAATAAGCGCCAATTCGCTGATCATCAATTTTCTCGCCTCATTCAGCAATTGTTTCTCACTGCCGTTCAACGGCTTTGCGCTTCTTTGGCTTAAAAGATCACGTATCACTTCTGCAGTCGCATCAAAAGCGCCTGTTTTCATTTTTTCCACATTTGAACTGTATCGCTGTTTCCACGTCAAATTGGAAGCTGTCCCCGAGTCGTGAAGAATTGTTAAAATCTCTTTGGCCGTTTCCCTGTCGGTGACTGAGCGAAGACCTACAGCCTCCGCATTCTTTTTTGGAATCATGACATTCATATCGCTTGTCTGAATAAAGATCGTGTAATAGATTTCTTTTTTACCAAGAAAATCTTTTTCCTCAATCGCCTGAATCATTCCAGCACCATGCATTGGATAAAATACTTTATCGCCAACATTAAACAAAAGACCGACCTCCCATTCATCTCTTATGTTCATTATATCACAAATAATTAAAAATGCAAAATTTATAATAATATCATGATTTTAATACAATGTCAACGATTTTATATAGGCTTTTTATATCCAAAAATAAAGGACCGACTCCTTAAAAGGGAAAATTGAAAAACGTTGATATTACAACTTTTTTAAAGGGAAAGCAGGGGCGGCAAAAGGTGATAGAACCACTCTTACTTGGAGTATGTATGAATAACTCGGGCAGGAACGTTTTTTCCGACTTCTTACCTTGAGCGGGTACAAAACCGATTGGATGAACGCTTTTTTTGATTTGGGATGAGCATGAGACCCGAGTTGGGAAACGTTTTTCCGACTTTCTCCTTACAGGCACGAGACTAGGGTTGGGGGAACGCTTTTCGACTTACTCTTGGATAGGCACGAAACTGATGAGGATTATAAAGAAGCTCGATGATCCAAATTTACATTTTTGAATCATCAAGCTTTTTTGTCATGCCTAATTTTCACTGAGAAAATGGATGGAGTACATCAATAACACAGTATTGACTTTATATAGTTAGCCTTGTTTTACATTCGGCAAATTGCTTTTTTCCCTTCGTTGACTAACTGGCGCCAACAAATATCGCAAAAAGTTGCTTCTCCTCTATTTCCTTGTTTTATTCAACACTTAACCTAGCGACTGCGCAATCAAACATGATGCGGGCGGCAAAGGCAGTTGTAATATCCTGATGATCATATAGCGGATTGACTTCAGCTATATCGAAAGCATCAACGACATTGTATAACTTCTCCAACATGGACATGCACTGGACAGGGGTCAAGCCACCCGGTTCGTTGGCACCCGATCCGGGTGCATATGCCGGGTCCAATACATCGATATCAAATGTCAAATAAATTTTCTCAACATCTTTTAAGGCATCAAGAGCCTGTTTAACAACTTGGGCAGGAGAAGATTCATGTACTTCTCTTGCCGATATTTGAACAATGCCATTTTCTTTTAAATATTTTCCATACCATGGATAATTATAGCTTCGCACACCGATCTGCACGACGTGTTCGGGCTGAATCCTCGGCAATTCCAAGGAACGGCGAATTTGGCTACTTTGGGAGAATCTTCCCTGAACTGGTGTTTCATCGACTAAATCGAGGTGCGCATCAAATTGTATGATCCCGACTTTTCCTTCTGACTCATCATGCAAAGCTTTAATGATAGGGTACGAAATGGAGTGATCCCCTCCAAGAACAAAAGGAAAAACATCTTTTTGTAGCAGCTCTTTTACTTTCGTCTCCGCATTTTTAAATGTTTCTTCTGTACTGTAAGAGACAATATCAATATCCCCGTAATCTACCATTCCGTCTTCTCTTAGTGTAAATGTCTTTCTTTTTTCAACATCGTACACTTGATTATCTTCAATTCGATTGGCAAACCATGAGAAAGCTTCCCGTATTTCTTTTGGTGCAAAGCGGGCGCCAGGTCTTCCTAAAGATGCTCCCCCATCCCACGGAAAACCTACAATGCCAAACTTTTCATTACTCATTTACAATCTCTCCCTTTGTATACGTTAATTCCTCTATCTGAATGTATTGTTTATGATATATAGCATACATCAGCAAGCCGGCAGCTGCCCATATGATAAATAGAACATATTCGATGCCTTTTAAAGAAATAGGGGTCCCGGGGACAATCATCAACAGCAAAAGCAGACCCGAAAATACAGCAGCGATATATCCCATCACAATACCGCCTGGCGCTTTATACGGACGGTGCAAGTTGGGATCTTTTTTTCTGAGGCTGATACTGCTGAGCGCCATGAAAAACCAAGCAATTAAAAAGGAGATTCCTCCCATTACAATCAACGGAAGAAGAATTCCTTGTCCCATTACAATGCCGGCTACCGAGATCACCAACATAAATATCAGGGAGTTTTTAGGTGTTTTATATCGAGAGTCAACCTTGGAAAATATTTTTGGTAAAAATCCGGCTTTCGCAAAAGAAGTAATTAAACGGCTCCCCGCAAACAAAAAGCCATTAAACGTTGTGATGACTCCCATTAAAACCCCAAAGACGATTATGCCTGCCAAAAGGTTGGAGCCGGTAGCTGTCTCGAAAGCGGCAATAAGCGGAAGTTCACCCAAGTTTACCAATTGTGATGCCGGCATAATAAAACTTGAAGATAAAACGATGAGAACATAGAGCAAGCTCCCCATCACTATTGTTCCCGTAATCGCCTTCCCAAGATTCGAATAATTTATGGAAGAATCTGCCTCCGAAACCGTTTTTGGAATGGTATCAAATCCATTCATAAAAAAGATGATGGAAGCTATCGCAAGCGCAATACCGCTGGACAAATTTCCACTTGGGAAAAGCGGCTTCATGTTGGTTGGAGACCCGCTGATAAAACCTCCGATGATAAAAACAAGAAATGTTATCACCATTAACAGGGTTGCTATATTTTGAAAAGTACTGGACTGTTTAGCACCTTTCCAGTTTAAATAAACAATGATTCCTACCATAAGAAAGCTGATCAGCAAATGGGGCAAATAAATCTTACTTCCAAGCACTGTATATAACGGAATGGAATTCATGACAGGAAATAAATAAGCAATTAGAGCGGCAACAGAAATAGCTACCCAAGGAAGAATGATTAAATACCCCAAAATTAAAAACCATCCACATATAAATGCCGGAAGCTTGCCAAGCGCTTTAAACGTATAAGCAAACTCTCCGCCAGAAACCCGAAGGCTCGAGGTTAATTCTCCATAAACAAAGCCGATGGGAATAATGATGCACATCGTTATCAATATGGCGATAACGGCGCCAATGCTGCCCGCAGAGGACATCCAGGCAGGAACTGAAATAACCCATCCTATCCCAATCATACTTCCAAATGCCAAACTAAAATAATCTCTTGGAGACATCCCATTCTTCGCCAAAACAAAAGACCTCCTTCAATAAAGTTAAATGATCTTGGGTGCAACTTGTTTCATCATTACATCGTCATTTTACGCTCCAATCTTTATTGTAAATGTTCATGGTACTCAAGTAGGCAATCCAAGTAAACTCCCATTTGAATGCGAAAGACACCCTTGGACTCCAAGCCGTCTTGTTGTTGCCATTCCTTAAAGCATTTTTTAAAGGATTCCTTTCATACCATTTCCTTTATTGGTAAAAGGAATGTGCTTGTTCCTGGAATAAAGTCGTTGATGAATTGCGAGATCTTTTGCTTTTTCCCCTAAACCCGGGATGGCAAGGTGAAAATAATTACTCTTGGATGACTCCTTTTTCAATATTTCAGTTACATTTCATTTAACCCATACATTGTCGTAATCGCTTACGACAGATTGTTTATTGTATTATTATTCTGAAAATACGGATAATTAAGTGTTACATCTATTGTTCGCATGTACGAGATGTATCTACTCCTTATTTCCGTATTATGGAATCGCTTTCTGAAATTGCATAACTATATTAAATAAGTTTTTATGTACTTTGTCAATACTTTTTTACTAGAGTCCTTTCTTTCCTCACATACATCGCTGCATTTTTCCGCCTTTTGAAGCGATCAATGAAATTGGCGAACCCTATGTCAACTTGAAAAATGCTTGAGTTTGACTGTATTAGACCTTGTTTGACTTCTTAGGCAAAAATGTCATTTATAAAGGATACTATTACATAAAGGCGTAATCAAGATGAAAGTCGAACGAACACTGGAACGCAGCATGAAACGGGATTCAGGCAAAATGAAAAGGTATGGTCCGGCACAACACCGGACTCATACCAACAAGTCGTAGTCACTTCTATAAATGAAAGTGACATTGTAAATAGCCTATAAGCGAGCACTTTCTGTTTTCAAAAATGAACGAATAATGGCGCTTTCTTTCTGTTCCAACAATTTGACAGTCGTTTGACGAATCAGCTTTGGCAATACGTGGAATGAATAAGGTTTATACACCCGCTCCGTCCATTTATGTCCGTCTTTCCCGTACACGCCCATATTGATGGATGGAATATTTAGTTCACGTATGTCATTGACTGGCAACGGGTAAATCGATTCCCATTCGGGAAAATTTTGAATCAATGAGTGAAGTTCTTCTTCCGTCTCGTGCAGCGATAGAAAGCTGCCGTCAGCCAAATAAGGGAAAAATCTTTTCAAGGCAAATGTTTCTCCAGTTTGCAACTTTGTTTCCTCTAATACTTCTTTTACGGACTGAAGAAGTTTGGCATCCCTTTCATTCTGCTCATTTAAATAATTGTGTGGCAAATAGGGAGGAGAAAAGAAAATCACGACTCTCGGTTGTTTATTAGGATCAAGGTTCTGCAATTCTTCTACCATTTTAAAACAAAGCGCCCTCGGTTCCATTTCACTATTTTCCAAACACACTTTTTTCGCCACTTCCCGCGCCGGAATTCCTTTCCCTTCCAATTCCTTTATGAAGTCCGCCAAACTAACAACTTCAATGTGCCAAGAAATGTCCTTGCCAGGTAAATCGGTACGCTCGATAAACTGCTGATATTGCCTCTTAAAATAATACTCCACATCCATACATGCTTCTTTCGTAATGGCCATCAACTTCTCCATCACTTCTTTTGCAGACAACTCAAAGAGGAAATAATTGAAATAGAGATAACTGCTTGTTGCAGTCTGTACCGTGTAGAACTCCTTATTGTCTCTTTGCTGCAAACAAGTTGGAGGAAGCGTCAATTCTCCTTCGATATGTTCCGCCAATTCCACATTATTATGGATCCGACGGGTAATTTCGGCCGCAACAAAGTTGGGATCGAGAGAAGAAAGGGTATCCCCCACATGCGCTTCACGACCATAAATATAAAAGCTCGGCAAGATTTTCCCGGCAGCACCTGTATAAATATATCGATGCGGGTCGCCGTCATAAAGGGGCGTAATGAAATCATTATTAATGGCCGACACAAATGTCAAACCTTTTTCATCTCGTAACCGCTTTAGCTCCGAAATAGCTGAAATGACTCCTTTATGATGACTTTCTTCATCAGGATTGAACATGAGAAGAATATTTCCGGGAAGCCTGTCTAAGTGCTCTGAAAAATACAATACATTGGCTAAATGGACGGCAACTCCGCTTTTCATATCAACCGCTCCCCTGCCGAACATCCAATCTCCTGATTGTGCATCCGCTTGCACATTGGGGTCTAAATCATAAGTGGCAAAAAACGCTTCCAACACATCCGGCTGAAAGGCGGCAGGCTTTAAATGTCCAAAATCTTCTACGCCCACTGTATCTATGTGCGAATGAAAAATGACTGTTTGACTAGATCCTTTCTGCCCTTCTATCAGGGCAAATACATTCTTTCTATATGGATCATCGGGTATTTTTTGCACCCATACATGATCCGGACGTTTCCGGAAATAAGGGAAGCTAAGAAGAATGTTTTGGAGGATGTCAGCTATGGTTCCTTCCCCTGCCGTGCCATTTATGCTGTTGACTCCCACAAGATACTTTGTCAAAAATTCTGCCTGTTCAGGCAAATTCATTGTTTTTAATTGTTCATACATTGTTGACACCCCTTTGTTTCCGTATTGTGGAATTCATTTCTACTTCGTGGATTAATTTAAATATATAACATTTCTCTCCTCTTGTCATCACTTTCTAGTTAATAAAAGAATATTCAGAATAACAGGTGCAAAAAATACCCCTGATACTATCAGGGGAGGTGGATTAGTAATGCCTTCCTAATTCTTTTGATATATCTTCCGCTGCTTTTTTAACCTTTTCAATAAGCAGCGGCATGCGTTCTTTCGTAATGCGAAAACTGGGCCCATTGATACTGACTGCCGCCACAACTTTGTTGCCATAACCGAAAACCGGCGCGGCAAGCGATGCTGTCCCTTCTGTCTGTTCGGACACACTATAGGCATAGCCTGTTTTTTGAATCATGGCAATGCTTTTACGCAAACTTTCTTTTTCTTCTTTGGTCAGCTCTGATTCTTCCAGAATCTGTTCCCTCTCATCTTCCATTAAAAAAGATAAAATGGCTTTATTGGGAGCGCCGATATATAAGGGAATGCGAGTACCTACTGTTTCAGCGATACGAACTTTTAACGGGCTGTCCACAATCTCAATTGTAATGCCAAAGGTTCCATCCTGGATGTTCAAATAGATGCTTTCCTCCACTTCTTTGGCGAGATTTTCCATCACTGGCTGGGCTGCGCCTCGAAAATCAATGCTTTCAAGCACCTGCATCCCAACTTCCATCCAAAAATATCCGACTCTATAGTGTTTTGTAACAGGATTTTGCGTCACGAGTCTGTGCTTAATCAACGAACTTAATATACGATGCATTGTACTGATTGGCAATTCTGCCCGCTCTGATAAATCGGAGATCGACCATTCTCTTTTATACGGGTCAGATATTAAAATGTGAATAATGGCCATCGCTCTGTCAATCGACTGGATCATCCTATTTCTCCTATTCTAATAAAAGCGTTTCCATAATTATACTATTTTTTTAAAAAGGTTACAGTAAATATGCTGATGAAACTAGAATCTAGAGAACTTTTCCACTTGTATTGGATACAACACTATCTTTTTTTTAATCCCCATATTGACAACAAACTGGAATGAGGGCTCCCCGTCCTTCCGCCGCCATCCACTATCTCCGGCAAATCTCAAAAACCGTTCCGCGGGTATTTCGCTCTACTGCCTCACAATGTACAAGTGCTTCCGAATATCACAGTTGGTGATGGAAGAAAAAAGCGGTCCATCTTTCGATGCGGCTTGAAAAAAGCCGCTTTTTTACTACGAAAAATACTTTGAAGGCGTTCCATAAAGCCGCCAAATCGGCCACTCCGGTTCCATCCCTCTTCTTTCGATTTTTACAAGAGCCTGTTTTTTCAAAAGCTGGGACAGATGAGGCCAAAAAAATAGGAAGCCCCAATAAACTGATGGGGCATCCCCGTCCCAAATTGGCGAACTGAAAAAGGCACTGCGGCATTTTCAAGTCCAGCCCTAATTAAAAAGTTTTCGCTCCAACGAATATAAATCTTCCTCCAGCATTTGCATTCTTTCGTTGGCAACCTCTCGTGCATCACGGATGCCCTCGTTATAAAAGACGGGACCAAGGCGGTCTTTTATAAATTCAAAGCATATTTCTGCGGCCAATTCTCCTATCTCTTCGCCACGTTCTTTTAGGAAAAACGCTTGAATTTCTTTGATCATTTTTCGCTTCTTTTCCAGTGACAACCTGGGCATAAACATGGACTCACCTCTTTACAAAAAGATGAAGGGAATTGCGGAAATAATGGTCAATAAAACGGGGAAAAACATGGCGACTGCCATCCCTTTTTTCGTGAAATGAACTTCCCATACCGGTAGCGAAACCGGATCAAACAGCCAGTTAGCAGCTCTATCCAATCTTGATTTTTTCATGGGAAAGTCCGGCACATCGACTTGATACTCGTCAAGCTTTTGAACAAGCTTTTCATACTCCTTATCGTTCATCCCCGTCCACCTCCAACTCTTCCTTCAGTTTCTTGATCGCATGATGTATTCGCGACTTCACTGTTCCAATTGGAACTTCCAATATTGTGGCGATTTCTTTTTGCGACAAATCATGATAGTACGTTAATAATATAACCGCTCTTTGCTCTTCCGGCAATCGTTGCACCGCTTTTTGCACGGACATCTTTTCTTCAATCGATATGGCGGTGGGCCGTTCGGAAGCCAAAAAAGGAAGCAGCGTTCTAAGCTTTTGCCTTCTTTTCAACTTTGTGATCATTGTATTATACGCAATTTGAAACAAGTACGTTTTAAAACGGCCTTTTTCTGGGGAATATTGCTGTTTTTTGATCAGTTTTTCAAATATGTCTTGGACGATGTCTATACTTAATTGCTGGTCGCCTGAATAGCGATAAACGAACCGATATAGAGGGTCCCGGTATACTTGATAAATGGATTCGATTGTTTCTACCCGTCCATCTTCCAATCGAATCTCCTTATTTGAATTCATTGGGCCACCGTTCTTTAATTCCCTTAAATACGTAAGCAAGCTTCGTAATCAACCACATAAACGTGAAAACGCCGAACACAAATGTTTGGTGAATAAAATATTGGATCAACGGGCTCTCAATATTATCTCCCCTCAAAAGAAAAACAAGCAGCCCTGTTATATTGAGCATTGTGTAAATCGCAGCAATCAGAATAATCGTATCCCAGCGGGTCCAATAAAAATAAATATCTGTTTTTGAAAAATCAATTCTTCCCCATTTATCGCGAACAACTTTTTTATTCATGGGCGCAATGATTACAACGAATAGGGAACCAAGTACGCCCGCGACAATACTGCTGGCCACCCATCCAGTTACCGGCATCACAAAACACCATCCCTTCTTGTCTCTTTATATGTAATACAATTGGCGAAACAAAAAGGTTCATTTTTTCATCACATTATTTATAAAACGATGCTTCCCGCTTCCCCCTCCAGTAATCAAAAAGCATGTTAGCCAGGCAACAAAAGAAACGATCATCCCAAACATCAAGCCGATGGCCGCCATGAATGGATCATGCTCCGGTGTTGCCGGCTCCAACGTCAAAAACAGGTAGAGAAAAATGAAAAAAAGAATCATATAAAAACTGCTTCCGACAAAACCCATAATGCGTTGTTCTGTACGGCCTTTGTTTCCCGAGCGGCGAACTGCGATCCATAAATAGATACTCGCAATGGTTGCCGCAAACATGAACGCGACATGAAGGTAAGGAATCAACATATAACTTGACAAAACAATGAACGCCGTTGCCAAGAAAAATAATACAGCATTCAAGAAAAATAAAAACAAACCGCTCAGCCACTTATTTTTAAACCATCGTTGCTTAGATAATCTTCGTACTATCCAATGATTTCCCACCCATTCCATCATCGTATTCTTTTTAATCAAAACAACCAGGACGAGTACAATACCAATACCAACAATACTTGTTAATCCCATTTCATTCACCTCTATCTGTTTATACATCGTAATTCTAGGTATATTTTCAAAAAAAAGAGAGTACTCCTTTAAAAAGCTTTACGTACTCCAACATAATATCCCATATGGCTAATTGGAAAAAAACAAAATGTGGCAAGCAGGCACGCAATAAGAAATGAAGAGTTCAGCAAGGTGTGAAACCACCCAATGGGAAGAAAACCGAACAATGTCGCCAACATTAAGATGAAATTGGGAATAATCGCGGTTCCAATCGTGCGCGACAAAAGCTTTTTACCCGAAACACCATATTCTTTGCCCATTTCAAATCCCAAAAATGCCCAGTATCCCGTATACGCCAGCAAAATCGTCCAGCCGGATTGCGACAACATGTCCCACATCCACTGCAACATATCGATTTGTAAGACATTCGCCCCAACCGCAAGGAATCCACCCGCAAGGAAAAACATGAAGTTCATGTAAATAAACCATTTTTTAGCCGCTGTTGTATGAGGTGTGGATGAACGGATAAAACCTTGCGCCAGTTGTTGGGGGCTGCCAATTTGACTGATTGCCAGTGATATCGCCTCCTGTTCAGACAGCCCGTCTTGGCGCAAACATTCATTAATATGAACCGAAATTTCATCCACAATGGCATCCCGATCCGAATGATCTTTTAACAATTCCCTGAGCTGCTCAATATATTCGTTCTTTGTATGTATCATTGTTCTTTCCCCAACATGCGGTCCATCATATTTGAAAATAACGTCCATTCTTTCGTTTTGGCTTCCAGCATTTTAACACCCTCCGTTGTCAAACGGTAATATTTACGCGGCTTCCCTTTTTTTTGCTGTTCCCAATAGGAATCAATATACCCCTGCTGTTCAAGCTTGTGCAAGGCAGGATATAATGTCCCTTCCCTGACACGCAATGTATGATCACTTCTTTGTTCCATGACCTTGGCAATCTCATAGCCGTACATCGGACGATCACCCAATAATTGTAAAATGAGCAAAGAAGTACTTCCTTTTAAAAGCTCTCTGTCAAACATGTCCGCACCTACCTAGAGATTCTATGTATATAAAACATACCTTTTTTTTGTCAAAAAAGCAATGATTTCATAAGTGTTGTGCGGGATTTTATAGAGCCTGGAGGACAGACAGGCTTTCTCCTTCTATATATTCCTTTCTATTTTAATTGCCTTGTTTTTCTACTATTAGATTCTTATCTATACAAGCTCCCCCGCCTTTACATAGCATATTCTAAAGGTTCGAAAGGAGGAGAACCCATGTCCAAAACATGCCAGAAATTAGCAGATATTATTGGAGGACAGGTCATTACGGCTGCACCTGTTTGTGTTGTTCAACGCCTTAGAAATATAAATGCCACTATTTTAGGCAGAAGAACACGTTCACCATTGGCTCTTCCGTTTGCATTGTCATTTGAGAATAATAAAGGGGGCAACACATTAAACCTGGGTGAAACCGTGATACTTCAGCGGGAAATCAACCCGTTTATGTCAGCATTAAGAAAACGCGGACTGATTGTTACAGCCGTCCATAACCACTGGCTGTTTGATAAACCGCGCCTTATGTACATGCACTGGGAGAATACAGGCAACCCTTTTAATTTCGCACGTGCGAGCTTCGAAGCGGCAGTAGAAGCAGGACTATTTAAAGGACGCGATTACTAAATTTTCAGGGCACCCCAAACTGATGAGGTGCCCTACATTTATAAGATTGACTTTTTAATGATACTTTCATGAAAGAGAGACATATTTTATAAAAGTGGAACTGAATGATGACATGAATGCACATCAACATGTTCGGAAATTTTCTCAATGGCCTGATGTGTGGGACATCCAAGATTCAAAATGGCAAACTGTACAAAGCAAATCACTCTTACATATCAGATCGTAGGGAACAATCCCCCAGTGATTTTCTCCACCAACTTGACAGAACTTCATTGAAAGCTGGACGGACAGAATCAATCGAACCATTTATCAAGTATACCGTGACATCCCAAATGCTTGCCGAAATATTGCAAAGCCCATAGTCTAAAGAACATTTTCTTTTTTCTTTTAAAATGGGCAAAAAACTCCAATTGACATGATTGACATGATGGGCGACTGATAGTTGTTGTTCAAGAGCCTCTTACGTAGAATGCGTACATTTTAAAATGGGTCACTTTTAAAATTTCTTCGAGATCTTGGCATTTTTAAAATGAAGGATAGAGCAATTCGCACCTTTTATAACTAGTCTCACCCCGACTGTCATTTGAACAAAATCATTTCCTCTTAACGCCGCACTTCGGTCATTTAAAGAGCAAAAGTTTTGTATACGGATTTACATTATTTTACAAAAGACTACTCGGCCTGTTTCTCAGAGGAGTTTGACTGTGAAGATGACCTATTCTTCTTATAAATTCGTGTAAAATAGTCATTGGTCACTTCTCTTACATCATTATTCAGTAATATGAGTGCCAAAACGTTAGGAACAACGATCAGAGCCAATAATATGTCGAGGAATTGCCATACAAACTTTAGTCCCCCGATCGCTCCGATAAAAATGGCAACCACATAAATAAATCGCATGACCTTGGAGAATGTTGTGCCAAATAAATATTCCGCCTGTTTCTCGCCGTAAAAAATAATGATCACGACAGTGGAGAGGACAAAAAAGAATAAACTGACCGCCATAAAGGTTCCAGCCAGCTGACTTCCGAAAACTTGGCTCCAAGCTTCTGTCACCATGGAAGAAGCTTGTTCCCGCTTAACCTCTTTCCATACCCCGGTCCCTAAAATAACAATAGCCGTTATTGTACAAATGATGAGTGTGTCGACAATTACTTCAAATATTCCCCAAAAACCTTGCTTGGCAGGATGATCAATCTTAGCCGTGGCATGGGCGATTGGCGCCGTTCCCATTCCTGCTTCATTGGAATAGGTTCCCCTCGCAAGCCCCCAGCGAATCGCGGCCGCAACTCCCGCACCGGCAAAGCCTCCGGCAGCTGAAATTGGCGTAAAAGCATGCTTAAAAATCATGGTGAATACGGACGGAATAACGGATATATTAGAAAATACAATGATGAGTGACCCGATAATATACACTCCAACCATAAAGGGGACAAACTTTTCCGCCACCTGGCCAATCCTGGAAATTCCACCATAAACGATGATCCCAACAAGAAACATTACGATCAGTCCTGTCACTTCTGGAGGTATATTAAAAGCGCCCTTAATCGTTGTTGACAATGAATTGGACTGCACCATCGTGCTTGCCACAATTTCCAGCATTAAGGCAAATGCGAAAAAGAGTGCGACAGGTTTCCACCCCAAACCTTTTTCGATATAATACATCGGTCCCCCGACCCATTCCCCTTTTTTATTCTTTTCACGAT
This sequence comes from Siminovitchia sp. FSL W7-1587, assembly GCF_037963795.1. Classification (NCBI taxonomy): domain Bacteria; kingdom Bacillati; phylum Bacillota; class Bacilli; order Caryophanales; family Bacillaceae; genus Siminovitchia; species Siminovitchia sp. FSL W7-1587. The sequence goes on along the minus strand of NZ_CP150169.1, from coordinate 3,302,457 downwards.
ATTTGACACCCAATACAACCTCTGAATATTTAGATGCCATTCCAATTAATGAGACTAGCCACATCCAAAAAATAGCACCCGGCCCACCAAAAGCAATGGCAACCGGCACACCGATGATATTGGCAGCTCCGACAGTCGAAGCCAATGCGGAAGTTGCTGCCTGGAAAGGGGTTAATGTTCCTTCGCCAGAATCCGGTTTGCTCAGAATCTTCCCAAAAGTTTGCTTAATAATGTGAGGGAAATACTTGAACTGAAAAAAACCTAAACGAAAAGTAAGAAATAAACCGCCCCCCAGCAAAAGCAACATCATGGGAAGACCCCAAATCACTTCGGATATTTTCGAAATTAGCTCCATCAATTTTTCCAACAATCTTCTCTCCTTCGATCCGCAATAGCGCTTTCATTTAGTGCAGACGAAGAAAACGCTCCCCTTTATTTTTCTGCTATACGGAAAACGTTTCCATTCATGTTCATATTATAAACAACCCAGAAAAATTTGTCCATTGATTTTTTTACTTTATCAACTGAAAAAAAAGTTATTGACATAAAAAATACCCTCACCAAAGTGTGGAGGGCGGAGTGGTAACCGGGCTTCATCCCTTTCATGTTATAAAATGTTCATGACATGGGTTCATGATGTCTGTTCCGCTTTTCGAATAGGAGTTCATGATGTCAAAAGATGTCCCTGTACTCGCTCAATCCAGTAACTTATTTCAAGTCACGGTAAATCCACTGCGACAACTTACAATCGGTATTCTCTCTTCCATGCGAATACGCTTCACTCCTTTAAAGTCTGTCCCCCTAACAGAAGCCCCATCATATCCACAATCCTTGTCAAATAAATGAACAAATGTCAACACCTCTGTCATAGCCTTTTTTTGTTCATAATGAAAATTTAACGTAGGAAAAAACCCTATAGCCTTTGTATTAAGGGTTAATAGAGTTGTGAATTCTGAGGATAAGTCTATAATTTTAATATGTTCTTACCATTTTCTTGCCATGGAAAAGGGAGAAGTACACTAAAAAACTAAATCTATAATCATTGTTTACACTAACTTTCGACTAGACTAATGATCGGGTTAGGAAATTAAAACTCTTGAGTAATGCAAAAGCTCTATCTGAAATATAGATAAAGAAAAAAGATGAAAAACAAAATCACATAAAAAAGAATTTTTTTCAATGAAGGCTTGGTAAATATATCAAAAATTGCTATTGATATAAGGATTATTAATGAAATAATCATTGTAGCTGTATTTAGGAAAAAGGTGATTAAAATACCTGTAAGTATCAACAGTAGTCCTATGATTGATTTTTCTTTCATTTTGACTCACTCCTAAAAACACAATCTGAAAATAATTCTAGCAGAAATCACCTTACCCAACATTTGACATAGAACCAACAAAAGAAGCCGTCCTCAAAATAGAAGACGACTTCAAACTTGCTGAAATTATTAAATGAAAGCTACCATAGCTTATTCCACGAATGTTACCACACAATTACAATCTCCGTCATATGAACGCAGGTATGTATTGGTGGAGACGGTGGGAATCATATAGACAGTACTGTTAATGGTTTAACATTAAGCAAAAAGGCTTGATGTCAGGCGTTTCAATGACTTGCTGATCCCATGAATAAGTGTTTAATTTTATTGATTTGTTACCAAAAATGTTACCACGGAAAGGGAGAAATAAAAAAATAACTTTTAAAAACAAAAGAGCACAGCGTGTATAAGTGGTGTCCCCACACCCTTATACCGTCCGCCTGTCCAGACCAGGCAAACACTTGCTGTACCCTTATGTCTATTTTACAGTCATAGGGCTTATTAAGCAACGGTTTGCTAACAGGCCGTTGCTTTTTTGTTTCCAGAGGGAGACAAAAAAATGAAGAAGATTGATGTTATAGCAAACGAAGAATCATATACAAACCTTTCTACATTTAAAGATGTGGAATCATTAAATGAAACAGTACGCACTTACAGAGACGTTATCAAGTCGTCCGTTAAACGGGCTGATGTACAAGCTAGACTGATTAATCTATTGGAAATTTTAAAGCGCCACAGTTGCAAATATGTAGGCGTTAGTTTCCTATGCAAAAATTCAATTGCTGGCATGTTAGAAGTAAGCTACAAAACTGTACAAAGACTTATGAAAAAACTCGTTGACCTTGGCATGATCCGGCAAGTAGCAATGAAACGGAAATCCGATATGCTACAGACGGCCAACGCTGTCATTATTCAACCTGTTAAAAAGGAAGTGTCCGACAAGACCCCTGCTAAAAGTCCGACAAAGTGTCCGGCCAATAAAACAACTTCTATTTCTTTAAAACAAAATACTAATAAACGTAATGACGCCTCTCTTAATGCTAATTTTGTTGCACATTGGGTACCGGAGCGCTTTGCATCTTTAGTAAGCTGTTTTTACCAAGAAGCTAAAACCATCCAAGAATTTTGGAAGGTTATTAAACAATGCAATCGCGTTGTAAATGTTTTTACTGGTGACAGGGCATTTAACAGTGAGCAGGAGTTGTCTATTGGGATCAGGGCGATTAAAGAGTTTGTGATGAAGGTAAAAGAAGGTGTTCGGATGAAAAATAAATTTGGGTATTTTAATGGCATTGTTAATAACTTGATGGACAAGCTCTATTTTGACCGGGAATTTATGGCAGAGTAACAAAAAGACTTGCTTTGTAGTACCATATATGATACTATAATAATGGAAGGAGGGAACAAATGGCGAGGGTTGAAAAGCTCATCGAAAAGATGAGAAACCGCCCTAACGGAATAAGGTTTAATGAGATCGTCAAAGTCCTTGAATCTAACGGATACATAATGGTGAGAATTAGAGGCTCACACCATCATTTCCGAAACGAGTACGGAGACGTCATCACGATACCTAAACACAATCCCGTTAAGGCGGTTTATGTGGAAGATGTTTTAAAAAGGATTGGGGAGTAGGTTCCCCTTTCCTACCATCTATTATAGACAATTCCTCGCCTGTTTAAAATGGTAAAAAAAGATGTTAGTTATTACATGGAGTTACCTTATTCAATCGTTATTAAAAAGATTAACGATGGCAGCGGCCAGTATTATTTTGCCGATGTGCTGGAATTAGATGGCTGCCACAGCCACGGAGATACCGCTGAAGAAGCATACAAAAATGCCCGTGAGGCTATGGAGGGATGGCTTGAAACAAAACTGGAACACGGCGATCCCGTTCCAGAACCACGTGAGGATTACAGTGGGAAAATCAATCTTCGCATGCCAAAATCCTTGCATCAAAAACTGGCCATGTTAGCGGAGCATGAAGGCGTTAGTCTAAATCAATACATGCTGTATAAACTTAGTCAGTAGAGGAGTTTTTAAAAAATGAAAATTAAAATCGGCCCCCGTAAACCCAGCCTTAAAAAGCGTATCAGCGCCCGGACGAGTATCAAAAGACAGGTCGTCCATCGTGCCGGGCTTAAGATGCCGCGTGGGTATGGGTGGGTCAGAAATCCTAAACGGTACGTCTATAATAAAGTGTATAACCGGACAACGTTTGATATTTTTAAATTGATTAAAAAGCTGTTTAAGTAGAGCCCGGCCAGCGCCGGGCATGTTACTTAGCACAAACTAAAAAAGCCCCTTTGCTAGGTGCTGCAATTTTTCAAGGGACTTTAACTCTATGGGCGATTATAGAACTTTTTAACTGCCCGCTAATTTCACCATTATCCACTTTTAGACTAAAGTCATGTTTACCAGGGGCATCAAAAATTACAAAGAATTTGTAATGAATAAACCGATCTTCTTTAATCGTCACAAATGACTGTCTTAGTATATATTCATAACCATCTGCATACTTCGCTTCTCTTTGAGTCTGATTAGATATTTTTACTTCCCAATTTGTCTTTGTAATTAGTTTGACATCAGGTATTTTTGTTGTCGGTATCGAGGAAGTAACAAATAAATCAATTTGCGTTTCTTTATTTATAAAAATCTTCTCTTTTGGAAAAAGAGCTATTTGCACAGCATCAGATTTGTTGCCTTTAAGTATTAATAAAGTTGACACTTTGTCATTAGCATTCTGAAGTTCTGATTTCTTATTTGTATATAAATCAAGAAGGACCTCAATGCACAGTAGACAAATAATTAACACGCTTACCCAATAAAAATATAACGGGCTCTTAAAACCTTCCCCAATAAGCGCTCCTAAAATAATGAGTAAAAAGCTTATTGCTATCCCTATAATCCTATTCAATTGTACTAATTATCCTTTTAGTAAAATTAATTAAAAATACTTCATCGCTATTATCCACCGATATATCACCGTTATTTGCAAAACTAACGTTTTGACTATCAATCAATAAAAGAGCTCTGTCTATGGTGCATGAATCAGCTATCTCATAAATTTCTTCTTTAGTTATAAAATCTTGACTTAATAATTCATCAGCCTCATTGGTGTACTCGAATTTTTTTATACTCCCTCCTAAATTTTTTATTAGTTTAATTATCGATGAATTATCTAAAACACTTTTTTTGATTTTCGCTTTTGTCTTATTATTGACACTATTTATTACTTCATCTTGATACTTTCTGTTTACATACTCCACTAAAGCAAAATTACTTTCTAAAGTAAAAAAGAAATTTACCAAGGAGGAGTAGGGATAGTTGTACTGCTTCCCTAATTTTTTGGTGCCAATTTGGTATTCATCATTAATGTTGAATACTGCATGATATAAACCATTATTAAATTTATTAAAGTGAAAAAGAGAGACATCATCTTCTTTCTTTAAAAAACTCACTTTATTTTTTGACAACTTTATTAATTTCTGTGGATTGTCAACTTTTAATAATGAAAATTTCATCCCTACTCCGCCTCCTTTACAGTATTATATGCTCTTCAATTTTTTCATTAAAAAAACCGTAAAATTATCAATTGAAAACGTCCCTAATTCATTTGTCTCAAAATATGCCCTATGTCCATTGTTATACAAATTAATGGTAATGCTGTCAGGTGCTCCGGATCTAGATATAGGTAATTGAAACTTTATATGGGAAATTTTTCCGTATTTTCTATAAGCCTCATCAACTTCTGATGGGTGTAAATCATTTGCCAAATCAATCTCGTAGGAAACTTTTGTGGTTTTATCTCCATCTTTATCTACTCGGTCTATTTTAGCTGCGGACCAATCATACAAATCATTGTCCATAATTTTTCTTAATAAGATATCATCAATTTTCAATAAAGAGGCTTCGAACCCCAGACTTTCCACAAGAGCTTTTATCTTTCCTCTTACCTTCTCTTCAGTGCTATTTTCAAACCTTAAAACCAAGTCACTATCTTCCGTTATAATAATACGTGCTTTAGAGTAAAATGTAAACTGTGCCTCGTTCGTTGTTATGTCATCCTCATCAAAAACCGTATCAAAATAATTTCCTAAATTTATTAAGTCAGTTCCATAAGCTTCCAAAAGCTGTATATCTTCACGAGTTTTAATTTGAGGGTTTAAAAAGCCTTGACCGCTTATCCTTCCATCTTGTCCAATTGTAGCAAACTTTGTATTCATTTCTTCCTGAACTTTATTTAAGTTTAGTTTACCCTCTGTTGTATAGAATAAGTCAAGTTGTTCAGCTGTATTTAACTTATATACAGTAATAGATGCCAAAATAAGCCCCCCTGTCCATAATTAATGAATTCCTTCGACAGATGGAGGCATTTTTCCTTCTTTTTCTATTTTTATTTTGATTTTTATAATCTCAACTACTGAAGAGGGACCAAATGCGAAAGATAACATTATATCGTCTAATTCTTTTTATTTAATCACCGCGCCTGTCTCCCGCTCAACGTAAATATTCCATTCTCCACATCTTGATTATGCGGAATTAGTTCAAGCAATTAAAAAGCCCCCTCACACCAGAGAGGGCAAATGCGGAAGCTCTGATCAGTACCAAAAATTATTTACGTAATTATTATGGAGCCATTCTTCTCGGCCTTTATTGTTCCCAATACAAATCCAATTTCCATACTCCTTATAAATAAAACCCTTGTGTCCTTGCTTTAGCAGTCGTGAGATTTCACCATTTTGATCTGTCGTATATCTTGAATATACTTCTTTTACAGTTACTGTAAATTCGCCAATTCTACCACCTTTTAAATCAAACCAGCGAATATTAGCATATTCTTTATTAGCATTTGAAATCCATTCTTGTTCTCCTTTGTTTGTCCCAATGCAACGCCAGTCTCCACTTATTTTATAAACATAAAATCCTTCCCCGCGTTTTTTTGTTCTTATAATTCTGCCATTCGTAGATGGCTGATTCCTTACGTTTAATACGGGAACAACAATTGTTCCTATGCCGATTCGTCCGTTTTTCGTAAGATGAGCATACTCTGGTTGCGGTACTCCAGTTTCACCTCCAGGATCGCCACCTCCGGAATCAGAAAGATAATTTAATGGATTCACAGCGTTACTTTTATTACCATTCCACGAAGGCCTATGAAGCTCAAAGTGCAGGTGTTGACCATCTACCTGACCTGTTGCCCCCATGTATCCTATTCTTTGTCCTTGACTAACTCTGTCTCCAACCTTAACCGTCCTTGATCCTTTGTGCATATGAGCATAAACAGTTTCCCAGGTTTGGCCGTTGATGTTATGAACAATCATCACACACTCACCGTAGCCTCCTGTTGAGAAATAGGAACGCGAAACCGTTCCAGCTGCGGATGCAATAACAGGAACATTATATTGATACCCGGAACCTTTCACGTCCAAATCAATCCCATGGTGGTTCCGTCTGCTCGGAGTCCGAAAGCCTGATGTTACTACAAAATCCCCTCGTAATGGCCAAATAAAACTCATTTGCAAACCTCCTATATATTATCTATAGAACGTACGTTCCTATTTATTATAACACAAAACAGGAACGTACGTTCTATTTTTGATTAAATTTTTACCCTCTCATCTTCCTAAGCAACAGTGAATTTTGAGCAGCAGTTCCCGCATAATTCTTGATACCGTGCTTTAAAGCAAGTTTTTTCCGGTTAGCAAAAGATGAGTCAACGCCAATCGACTTGAGATAATCAACGATGCTGTTCGTTTTTTGATCGCCTTTTTTGGCAGTCACGGGCTTGGCCGCGGCGGGTTTGCCTGCACGCATTTTATTTAGCAATGTGAGGTTTTGAGCCTCAGTCCCTTTATATCCTTTGATCCCGTATTGTGCGGCCAATTTAGCCCGGTTAGCATAGCTGGAATCCACACCAATGCTTTTCAGGTAGTCAACGATACTGCTACCGGTGTAGCCGCTGGATGGCTTGCTGGCGGGCTTTGATGCTACAGGTTTGGCTGCACTTGCACCTTTAACCATTGCAATAAAGTTGCCCCAATTGATCCCCTTTTTGCCATTCCGCAAGTATCGAGGGCAGTCTTTCCTGCTCCATCTGTTATGCTGTACGACATTGCTTATAGGGATTTTGTGACGAGCCATTAACACCTTGACCAACTCTGCGGCGTTTTTGACAGCCTTATTAAAATCTCCATCTTTGTTTACACATATCTCTATATGAATCGACTGAGTGTTCCCTGGACCTTTCCCATCTCCTCCGGCCCAACATTTTATATTATCAGGAAAGGATTGAATAACCCCTTTTTCGTCAACCTGATAATGCCAGCTTGCTTGACGAGGGTTAAGTTTAGACTGCAAGTTTGCATGACTTTGGGCATTGGCTCCCGTACTCTCGTTAGCCGTCTCATGTATTGTAATAAAGTTACACGGATTGCCTGCGCCGAAAGTTCGATTGTTGATGACGTTTTGTGATGCCAATTGTTGTTTGATTGCTACCATGATTTGTCCTCTCCTTTTTGTAATAAAAAAAGAGCAACGCTTATGCGTCACTCTTATCGTTTAATTTTTCCACTGCTTTTTTGAGAACATCCGGCACTGGTAAATTGGTTTTGCCTACTGTCTCTAAAATACTCAACAATTCATTTGCCAAATAAAAGAAGATGACAGCGTCTCTCATAAACGTGCCATCTCCCATAATCGTATCAATTGAGTATGCTACTGCTACCAGTGACAAGATGATTACCTTTTTGGCAATCCCCTTAAAGCCAACTGAACTATTTAATTCCCCGTGTGTGGCCGCAACCAAGAAACCCAGCACGTAATCCATGATGATAAAAATAACAAGCACCTGTAACAAAGGCGACCAGCCTCCCAATAAAAAAGTAATGATCGCCCCTGTGACAGCGACAATTGATTTTATTAAGCTTTCCATGCCCTAACTCCTTTCAAAATAAAAAAGCCCTACTCGGCTTCGTACTTCCATTCCTGCTTTTCAAAATCCCACACTGGCTTACCCTTTGAATAGTCTGGCTCAACATATATACCGCCCTCTGCGTCTGCCAAGACACGCTCCACCTGCTGTATATAACCAAAGCTATCAACAACATAATCGTTTTTCCAACCGAGGAAATTATAAGCAACAGGCACATATGATAAGTCTTTTATTTTCAATGTTTCTCCATCCAAAACAGCTTCTTCTCGGTTTTCAAATATATATAGCGCTACGTCTTTTGGTAACGAGTATGCAAACCTGTAGCCCAACATAGTGGACGGCGAACTCCCGGCCATCTGAACAGCTACATTTGTAATCTCTCCGCCTATTTCTTCTATGTGCAAAAAAGCCATGGTACCCCTCCTTTAATCGTGCATACGGAAATAATTAATTCGTAAATATGGACTTACATATGCGTTCTCGGTTGACGTTCTCCGCCAGTAATTTCCTTTTGCTAAAAAATATAAAAAGGTCATTTCTCCTGTGGGTTGCCCCAGATCAATGGTGATGTCCTGTACACTAGACGGTGGGGTGAAACCTTTTGGAGGCTCCCATGTCTCATTTCTGTATGCATCGGTAAAAGTACCTAAGTGCAAAATATACTCATCGTTCCACGCTACTCGGTTTTTGGTAATGGCATATTCATTTTTCGCGCCAGAAATATTGGCGGGTCTGCCATTTAAAATTCGATCCCAAGAACACCCGCCTTGCAAACGTACCGTAATTTTCCGTTTTTGATGCACCACCGCAATATAAAACATACTTTTGGGAGCCGTGGTGTCGAAATCATAAGGAGCCTCATGAGTGAAATAAAATGACCCCCAGTTTGTGACTAACGGGGACCCTGCCTGAGGCGCTCCAGTTTGGCCGATGATGTCCATAGCAACACGGCTCGCAATCACTTGATTAGGTTCAGGAGATTCGTTGACCCTCTGGATGACTTTTGTTTTTTCGACACGGGTTTCTACTTGTTTATCCGTGTGTTGGTTAGCTTCTTCTTTGGCGGCATTCGCCTTTTGTTGTGCGCCAGTAGGCGTTTCTGCATATCCCCTTGTAAAGTTTTCAGCCTCTGCCTCAACTCGGTCAGCCTTCATTTTTTCGATTGCCCGAATCGCTTGTTCAAAGCGTGTGGATAAGGTGCCGATCGCATTTCTGTAGGCAGTAAATTTGTTGTCAACATCCTGCTTTTCGGCAGGAGTTGTCTTTCCATCGGCGATTGCTGAATTTATTGAACTGACCAAAGAGTTATAAGCCGTATTAAATGATAATTTAGCGTTGTACAGATTGGATTTAGCAGTACCGGTAAGGTCAGCGTCATTGTAGACAGTGATATATCTGTTGTCTACGTCTGTCTTTTCAGTATTGAGGCTATTTATATACTTTTCAATCGCCTTTGCCTCTGACTGCTCGATAATCCCGTCAGAAAAAGCACCATCTATATACGAATCCAGATTATTAACACGGTTATTAATGTTTGTGATGTCTGTGTTTACGTCATTAATCTTGTTTTGCGTAAACGTATTGGCATCACTAAGCGCCTTGCTTGCTTTTGCTTGGGCAATACCGTCAAGTGCTTCTTCTAACCTTTGCGATAATAACGATAGTTTTGATCGGTAATCCACGAATTTATTGTCAACATCTAATTTTTCAGACGGTGTAGTTTTTCCGTCGGCGATTGCTGCGTTAATTGAGTTAATGAGCGCCGAATGAGACATGTTATATGCATTTTTTGCATTAAAAAGGTTTGTTTTAGCCGAACCAGTTAAACCAGCATTATCATAAATCGAGCTATACTGACTATCCAATTCTGCTTTTTCCACGTTGAGGGAATTAACGTATTTCTCGATTGCCTGGGCTTCTGACTTTTCAATAAGGCCATCCGAAAAGGCCCCTTCGATATATTCATCCATGTCTGTTAGAGCATCGTTTATATCGCTTATTTCCCCTTGCAAAGCTCTTTCCAAAGCTTCTAGTTCGGCTGCATTAACTTTTTGAGCGAGTACTTTTTTTAATAAAGCTATTTGTTTTTCCAAGTCCTCTTTTTTGTACTCGATGAAATTCCCGATTTTAAAGTTTACGACTTGCCTTGTGGCTGGATTTTCTTGCACCTCTTGTATTCTGGCTTCAAGATACAAAGGCGGATTAAACCCTTCATCCTTAATCCGAACAGTCTGCCCAAGCCTGATACGCTCATGTGACCTGCCAAAGACGTGTTCGAGAGATACAGCTTCGCACTCATAACTAACTGCTGCGTCATTGCGTTTTTCCAGTTCGTTTTGCGTGAGAGTTCGTAACCGATCTTCTGTCATATCTTGGTCGCTTGATTCCGGTTCGTACACCTCAATCAGATGTTGGCCATTACGGCCCCAGCGTTGTAGAGCTTCTTCGTTTTCAACAAGTACGGCAAGACTTGATCCGTCCTCTTTTTCGGGACCTACTCCCAAAAGTGCCGTAACAATGCGACTACTGTCCTCAACACGCTTGATGCCGATTAAATCTTTTCCAAAGGTAATTTCTTTTCCCTCGAAGCCTGCAATCTGCTTTTTCAGATCAACGTATCGGCCGACTATCCGCCTGCCCTTAACCTCCACACGAAAGCGCAACTCTAAGTCAAATGTAGAGGCGACCTGTTTTAGAAAGTCATATGGATTGGTTAGATCGGTTATGGTGATTGTTCGTATATTTACAAAATCAATGTCGCCTAGCTGCCACTCTGTACGTTCGAGCGCATAGTGGGCGGCAGTCTCCGGGGTTTGTCCTTCTAGGCGTATCGGCTCAATAACCTTTGCTTTTTTCAGGTCGATAAAACTTGCATCAGACTTAACGATTTTTTCATTTCGTTTATATTGCTCGGCGTAATTGATAATAAACTCACTAAAAAAACCGTCTGCATCTTGTACAAGCAGGCGGTTCCTCTTTTCCAGTTTGTCAAACTTTTTTAGTGCAATAAAATCGAATGTGTTTTGATTTTCAAGTGAACTTGTTATAAGAGACTCATAATATTCCCCTGTCTCATTGTTGAGTGTTTCGATGATTTCGTCAGTTTGCTTGTCCAATACGTGTATCAGCGCCATCTGTTTCTCCACCTCACTGACATAGTCTCGATAGCGTCTGCTGGCTCGATAGCCAAAGCATTTTCACCCGGTTTCAAAGCGAAATATTGGCCGATGAAGGCTTTTTCTTTTTTTACATCAATGCCATTTTTATAAATGACATTTTGCGGATGATCAAACGTAATAATGTCGCCTGTTGTAGCGACATACGGAACACCGGGCTTTTGTACAATTTTATCAACGGCCGCTCTTTCAGCCCGATTGCGATTCAATGTAGGAATTTGCCTATACGCCTGGAAAACGATTGCCACCGACACTATCGGACGTTGGTATTCTCCTTTTACGTCTTGAAATATCTGTATTCTTCGGTCTCGTACACCTCCGAATAAACCCGCTGATTCCTCCGCTTGGGCAACAATCCTCCGACCTTCACGCAAAATAGAGATGTATCCGTAAAAGTCTTTCCAATCGGGCACCTGCTCGCGCTTTAGCGAGAGTATTTTTCTCGGTTCACCGCGAGAATTATACACGATTACTTCGGGACGCACCACTTTGCCATAACTGTCTTTTATAAAGTGAAGTGACATGACAGGTTTGTTTACGCTGTCTAACGCATACAGTTCTTGGCGCCCGACACTCGACAAACCGGCCGGGAACCTTGGGGTAGCCGCCCGCAGATAAGATGTCAAGTGCAAAAGTAAATCTTGAACAGGCTCTGGCAGGCTTTTTGCCAATGCTGGACCGTGCCACTCTAAGCCCGGAACATAACCGTAACTTGACGGAAAAAAGCCTTGCGAATCGGCTGATATAATGCCGTCCGTGATCGTGCCAGTGTAAGGAGAAAACTTTATTTTTGCCCATCCGACTGTCGTTTTTAGATAGTCCATCAAGATATTACTATATTTTTCGTATACCGGTTCCTCTGCGTCCGGTATCTCTCCGATCATGTTGATGTCATGACCGTTACTGATCGACACAAATGGGGTAGGCTTTTTAAGCTTGACCTCCACGACTGGAAACGTGTCGGCCGAGCCTTCGTTGTTAATTTCTAATATTCCCGTATCTTCGGGAGCCGGTGACCACGGGGTTGCGGTGTCTCCTAGCTCTAGTTTTATTTCAGTAACGAAAATATCGAATGGCTTGCCGCGACTCCCATATAACATGAGATTTATTTGATCGACCTCGTCCGTGGTGTTGGGGACCGCATAAGTAAACTCAAAACGTGAGGGCTCTACACCAATGTCATCAATCATCGTTGTGATCTTTCCGTCTATCGTTGACCAACTCTGAGATACGATTTGATTGTCTTTACGCCAATGTATCCCTATTTGAAAGCCGCCCACATCTGGCGCCCTTTTGTATGCTATCAAAGACACCGTAATTACATCTTTAGCTTTTAAGTTTAAATTAAACACTTGTTGCAGACCTCTATATGTGTCCGCGGTACTACTGTACATATGCAAATAGTTTTTATCGGCCCTTATAAACTCCTGATTAAAGAGATTCCCTCCTTGAATACCCCAACTAGTTAAATCTTCATTCGGAAAGTTGGAATTCCTTATATAATTACGTCCACTCCCCGGCTCGTCGCTAGGGGCGGATTGCTCCGTGCCGTATTTGTGGGGGTCGGGGCAGACAAATTCTAAAGTACCACTTCCCCAATTCACCACTTCTTCTAAATCAAGGCTACCATTGACATAAGCGTAATAGGTTCTGTCGGGTTCGTCCGAAATAATAAGGGGCGCGGGATCGTCTGTTACAAGCCAATCTGCCAATTCCTCTTTTATCTTTTGAAGATTTTCCATCGTTAAACCTTGTACTAACACTGGCAGACGGATGACTCTTTCCTCTGTTTGTGTTTCTGCTGGGTATCCTCCTGGTCTACCCGGCGCTCGGATAAATTCCCTGTTCACTGGCGCCCAGGCAGGCCGTTCTTTTCCTCGTAAGACAACAAGTCGCTTGTCGGTTTTCCCGTTAAAATTTATGGTTGTCACACTTCACCACCTACCTAAACCTATTCTCATCAAAATCAATTAATTTTTTTGTTTCTTTATAGGTCGCCCTTGCTATTTCTCGACCACTTATTTTAAACACCGGTTGCTGTCCTTGTTCTGCCAATGCCAATTGGCGAGATTGCATGTGCAGCATCTGTTTAAACAGTTCTACCATACTGCCCATCTCGCTTTTTAAATTTGTCAATTCAACCTTCAAAGAGTCGCTTTCGACTTTGTGCTGAATAACAAATTTATCTTTATTTGCACGAATCTCTTTTGCGGCTGCATCAATGATAAATGCCGAATTGTCGATTTCGCCAGTAAAAGCCTTGTGAGTTGCTTTTGCCATTTCAACAGCGCTTTTGACTGCTTTTTTGGATTGCTTCTCGATCGCTACAGCGAAACCATCAACATAGTTTATCCCCTCTAGAGCTGTCCGCTTAGAAGGGGATCGCGAATCAATAGATTTTTTTAATGCTGACAATGCTGATTGCCCTAAATTCCAGGCCGTTTTCCAAACTGATCCGCGGCCGCTACTAATGGCCCCCACAAAACCAGAAACAAATCCGATACCTGCGCCGCTTGTATTTATGGATCGCAGGCCTCTCTCCCCACTCTTAGCTACGCCACTTCCAGCTGAAGATGCGGCTCCAGTTCTTCCACGCAGACCTAAGCTAAACATCATGCCTGCCCTTTGCCCTCCGCCACCGTCCGTGGTCTTTCCGAGAACAGATGAAACTAGTCGGCCTAAAATTCCTGCTGATCCTAGGTTAGCCCCCCGGGTAGAGTCTAGGCCTTGTTTGTGTTTGGTGCCCTTATCACTTCCGTGTTTTCCGGCTTCATTTTTTCCTTGCTTTAAACCGTCATCAGATGCTTTTGCGACCCCATCGGCAGCTGTTTTGTTTGCGCCCTTCGTGGAATCCAATCCTTGTTTGTGAGCATCACCTTTATTCTTACCATGCTTGCCAGCTTCTACATTTCCTTGTCCTAGCTGATTTAAGGCCGCCTGATTTATAACATTACTGACATTTTGGTTATACGGAAAAGTACTATTAAGACCAGTTCCAAAGGAAAGTCCTAGATTGTTTCCAGATGAGAACATGATGGACTCTCCGCTGCCAAGCTTGTTTAAAGTCGCCTTGTTTATCACTTCGCTAACATTCTCGTTATACCCTAAAGTGCTATTAAGACCGGTTCCAAAAGAAGTCCCTAAATTACGACCCGATGTTTCCACTGACGGTTTGCTTTGATCCAAACCAGCCGCTACGGTTTCTCCGGTCTGTCGGCCTTCCGCCGTAAGATCAACCTTGGCGCCTTCTTTGAGTATTAGCTCTATGCCTTTTGTAAAAGTTTCGATGCTAATTTTTCCGCTTTCCAATCCTGAAATGAGGGATTCGACATTGTGTTTTCCTGCTTTTCCTAGATCCACCATCACATTGTTTTCAATATCTAAACCAATTGTGCGTGCGGCTTCTCGAGCGTCAATCGCCCCTGCCTGCATACCCAACTTCAAGGTTTCAATGTTTTTCTTTCCCTCATCCGATAGATCAAACTTCATTCCTTCTTTCAAGGAACCTTGGAAGTAGTTATAAATAGCATCCAATCCATAAGTGCCTTCTGAAAGCCCTTGAGCAAAAGCTGCTGAAGTAACTTTACCCTGTGGACCTAGATCAATTTCCATTTCAGATTTTAAATCCAGTCCCATCTGTTTAGCAATTTCTTTTGGTTTTTTGGATTTTAGTCCTTCTGCGAAAGCCCAGATGTTTTTCTCGCCAGCGCTTCTTGCCTTTTCTTCACCTTTGCCCAGTTCCGCAAGCGCCTCTTCTGTCATCTGTTTGGATAAAATGACTGCCTCCTGCTTAGTCATGCCAGTAGATTCAAGAAATGCTTGCAAGTCTTTTTGGTAAATTTCTTTTGTCTTTTTAGAGAAATTTGCTGTATTTTTTAAGACGTTTTGAGTATGCTCCATCCACGACTGCACATACTCTTCGCGTGTTTCTGCTTCCCTGACAATGAAACCATGGCGATCAATTTCAGCCTGTCTCATTGCTCTGAACTCTTTCCCTGTAGCAATATCAATCAGCTTACCTCGACTATCAAGGTTTTGGGAGAGAATCCCTAAAGCTTTTTCATACTCTGTATTTGCTTTGGCATACATGTCATACGTACGGGCTTCAAGACCAATAATTAAATTATTATAATCCTGCTGAGTGATTCGCCCTTGGGCTAAAGATTGATCAAGAATTTCTTTTTTATCAGCATAAAATTTATTCGCGTTGCGAAGTGATTCGTTATAGGCTTTGTTAACACTTTTAGTGTATTTTTCAGCTTCTTGAAAAAGAATTTTACCTTGAGATTCAGCCATATTCTTTTGAATAGCTTGGATCTCTTCCTGGCTTTTAGCAAATTCCCTTGATCCTCCTTCTAGGACTGTCAAGGCTTCCTGATATGCTTTTGCAAAATCGGCTGGCATTTTTGAAAGGTCGTTATTGTACTCATCATGAGCTTTCTTTACAATATCCAATGCTTTTTTATAATTCGCAATATCTTCATCGAATCTCGCGAGCACTTCATCTGTCAGTTTCTGCGCTGCTTCTTTTCCTGCATCGCCGGCTATAGAATAAACATCGTTTATGGTTCTGGTCAACTTTTCTTTTTGAGTCTCTAGCTCAGCGATAACTTGATCGGCCATTTTTGAAAAAGCATTAACGATTTCCGCAGAAGTTTTCTGTGCTTCTTCACCTGACATATTTTTGAGTTGATGCATTTTTAACTTGGCGCCCTCGTACAAATCGACGTACCCTTTTACACCTTTTTTGGTCCCTGCCGAAAGGCCGTCTCCGTAACGAACAGCTTCCTCTTTTGCCTTTTCTTGCTCTTTCATTAAATTTTCAGTATGTGTTGTAGCAGCATACAAAGCAACACCTAGCGCCCCTAATGCCGCTGTTCCCCCTGCAATTGCAAGTCCAACAGGCCCAGCAAATGTTAAAAATGCACCAACTGCAGCTGTTAATCCTGCTACAACAGTTGTAACTCCTAAAGCAGCTGTTGCAAAAGCCGCTGTTGATACTATCGTCTTTTGTGTACTTTCGTCCAAATCAGTAAAACTCCGAACCCAGCCTGTCGCCGTCTCGACTATTTCACTGAATGCTGGCATTAAATGGCGAGTCAGACTAATTTGCAGACCCTCAATAGCCGACTGAAACTCGATGACCTTACCTGCGGCATTATTCATCATCGTTTTAGCCATTTTTTCGGCAGCGCCATCAGCATTTTTTAGCTCTTCAGTTGTTTTGGCGAGCTTATCTGATCCTCTTTCAAGCAAAATTGCCCAGTGTTTATATGCTTCTGCACCAAACAAAGTTGTCAAGGTGGCTGACCTTTGCTCCCTGGTCATACCCTTTGTGCCTTTTTCTATTTCGGCCATGACTTTCGGGAGAGGCTTCATATTGCCTTGAGCGTCGAAGAATTTCATATTAAGACGATCCATTTCTGCCACCATGTCGTCTGTCGGTTTTGCTAGACGAGCCAATGAGGTAGCAAAAGCCTGCCCGGCAATCGAGCCTTTCAGCCCGCTGTCGGCCAAAGCCATTTGCGCAGCCGCTGTTTCCTCAAGAGTCCATCCAAGTGCGTTGGCGACAGGAGCCGCATACTTCATAGCCTCTCCCATTTGCTCCACGTTGGTGTTTGCGTTGGCTTGAGCGTAAGCAAAAACGTCTGCTGAATGCCCTGCATTTTTAGCCTCTAACCCAAACGCCGCCATCGTATCTGAGGTAATATCAGCCGCTGTTGCCAGATCAAGGTTTCCCGCCGCGGCAAGATTGAGCATACCCGGCATGCCCGCCATTATTTCGTTAGCTTTCCATCCCGCAAGTGCAAGCTTCTCCATGCCTTCGGAAGCTTGCGTAGCCGTAAATCTGGTAGATGCTCCTAACTCCCGCGCTTGCTTATCAAGTAGCTTCATTTCTTTGGCGCTGGATCCCGAAACAGCCTGAACTTTGGACATCCCTTGCTCAAAGTTGGCAGTAGCTCCGTACGCACTGGTCAACCCTGCAGTAAGAGTGGCAAAAGCTGTACCAGCAACAATACCAACGCCCATCCCCATCCGGCGCATTTCCATGCCTGTATGGTTCATTCGGTCACCAAATTGGTTCACGGACGCGGCACTTAACTTGGATTGGGCGTTCATCTGCTTCATTTTAGCTGTTGTTTGCGTCAAGCTATTTTGCAGGCCATTTAATTTAATCCGCTCTTGATCAATCGCATTCGCAAGATTACGGGCTTCGGCAGTATTTTTCCGTTTCTCAGACCAAACCTTTTTATATTCTTGTTCCAAACGCTTAATTACATTTGACTGAACTGTCATTTGCTGTTTTAAGCGTTCGGCTTCAAGACTGGTTTGTCGCATCTCATTACCGAAATTTTTGGAAGAGGACTGGGCTAACTTAAATTGGTTATCAATCCTTTTGGCTTCATTGGACAGAGACTTTAAATCCTGTTCCAACTTCTTACTGGATTGTTGTTGGCCGAACCTTTTTAACTCGGCATTAGCAGTTTTCAACTGGCCTTGCATCTTATTCAGTTCGGCCGTGGCCCTGTTCAGCCTAGTTGCAAGGGATTGGGTTTCCTTGGCGTCTTTTCCTTTTGCTTGGGCGGAGTCACTATGAGCTTTCCTTAGTTCGCTGACCCTACGTTTTTGGAGATCGATAGATTGGTTGAGGTATTTTATTCTGGCTTCAGACTGCTTGATCTGATTCCCCCAGTTTTGGACGCTGGTTCTGTTAGCCTCAAACTCGGACTTTACAACCCTCATCTGTCTTGAGATGGAGGACATCTCGCTGTTAAATTGTCTCGAGTTTGAATACAGTCTAACCTTAATATCTTTCGCCATTATCCTACCTCCTCCCTATCCAAGAACTTGATCTATATAAACTACTTCATCTTCTTTAGTGGCGTTTTTACGTTTTGCAAGTAATTGCAAATGATAGACTATATCCATTTGATCTATTTGGTTTTGAGTGAAGCCAACATCAATTAATGAGTTGTACAAGTCTTTGACTGCTTCACTCAGTTTGACTTTCCCCCTTCATCTTTTGGCAATTCTCCGCCGATCAGCTCGCTTGCTTTCGCAATATTTCCTATTACGAAGCAAGTTACTCCATAAATGGTTTTCAAAAGTACCCTTGAATCTGTTCCCTCTTCAAATTCTTCAATTGTAAATTTATGATCAAAAAGTTCGCACACAAAGCTAATCATTGAGTCCAGGTCTTCTCCGTCGTATACCTGTCCCGTTTCAATCTTTTCCGCTATTTCAGCAGCCCTTCTGAATTTAAGGCCACTGATAAAGTCGGGAGTAACAAACTTTTTCTCTTTACCTTCAAGGTTTAAAACGATTGTTAGATTTTCCACTGTTGCACATCCTCCTCAAAATTAAAATAAAAAGAGAGATTCGATAATGAATCTCTCTTAATGAAAACCCTCGTTCTAATCGGTCCAGTTTAATGTGACAGAAGTGTCTGTGATGCTAGATGCCGATACTGACGAGGGCTCCTTAGGGAGTAGGTGTTAAAATATCTCCTTTATATACAACCTGTTTAAACCAATCGGCGCCTTGCAACTGATCTGATTCTGCTTGAGCTTTCCAGCGCCCATTGTGTTGGAGAGGCATGAACTTCAGTTTAAGCTTAGCTGTTTGCGGTGTGGTGTTTCCCTCATCTGTTTGATGCTCAATAGGAAGCAATTCAGGCTTTCCTTTCAAGAACCAATAGAATCGGTATCCACCTGTTGATGTTTTAGCCCTAAAACCCAAGGCTAGTTCAGCCGAAATGTCGTCCTTACTAGCAAATTGGACTCCGTTCTCTTCCTGATGACCAAAAATTTTCTTTTGAAGCTCAAAAGGTAGGTCCGCAGCTTCCATATCAACATCGATATCTCCTAAGCTATTAAGAACCGTAAAAACTCCGTTATCTGCATAAAATGGATTAGACTCCATGTTAGGCTGTACGTTAACATTCACTGCACCAAGTACCGCCTCTGGAGTTTCATATTCAACCCCTGTTGCGTTATCGCTAGTAAGTAAAGCTAGGTGGAACATATCCAATCCATGTAAAACTTTTCCCATTATAAAACCTCCTAAAAATGTAAAATAAAAAAGCACTCCTAAAGAGCGCTTAAAAAAAATACTTTTTTCTATATCTCATTGCTTTGTGGTGCCTTTTTGTATCATCCTCGTACAGGTCAATTGAATCGTACCGCTTATAACCGATAATTTTTAGTACCTCGTCAACCTCTTTGGCTATTTTGGTTTCTTTTGATACAGTCTCTTCATCGGAAAAAATACTTATTTGGAAAGCGACAATTGCCGATGTTGATTCATTATCCGCATAGTCCTCGTCACTATTTCTTATCTCTTGATAAACAATTCGGGGGAAGGGCTCCACTTCTGGGGCCACCTTATTATGAAAACCGCCCGCGACTTCTCTACTTAAGAGATCACTTGATTCAAATGCTCTTAAAAGCTCCGCCTTTGCATCGAAGCTGTCTGTAATATCACTCATCCTTTTATTGCTCCCAGGAATACTTTCTCCATTGCACTAACAGCTTCGTTTTCTCCTTGATCGCCGCCTTTTTCAATAAAAGGATAAGCAGGCATCTTCGATGTGCCGTATTCTAAAAACTTAGCCCGCCAGGCAACCTTTCTGTTTGGTCCGACTTCAACCAATTTTCCTTCATCTGTCTCCTTCGGCCTTCCGACAGTAATATTGTCCTGGATATGAGGTTGATTTTTAGCGCTTCGTTTAACATTATCGATCTGATGCTTTTTAATAACTTCACCGCCAGCTTTTAACGCTTGATCTTCCGCTTTTTCTGCTTCTTCTCCCAACTTCTCAAAAAATGACATGGTTCCTTCAAGCCCCGTCATTTCAAATTTAGCCATTGAGGTTCACCTCATTTGCTAGAATCTCATATTCGATATTTCTTTCCTCGATATTGTTTACATTGACAATGTCAAAGATTCTGCTTCCAAATTTTATCCGCATGTCGTGAGTCACGCTCGGTCGGTACCGTATATAAATACGGGTAGAGATTTTAACAGCTTGAGCACCAGCGTCAATTAACTCTCTACCACGCAAACCCTTAATGGATGCCCAAACCGTAAATTGGTCAACCCACTCTGTAACCGTGTTACCCTCTTTGTCCTTTACTTTTTCTTTCTTTTGGAAGGTGACTCGATTCCGATATTTAGCTGGATTTCTACTCTTCTTGAATGGCATTTGATCACCATCTTTTCAGCTTCAAAAGCAGAGTTTGAATACTCTTATCAAGATTTTTTGGTGTTTCTTCGCCTTCATGTGCTTTTGAGACCATTAAAACGACAAGTCTTTGATAACTTTTCGACTCATCGTCTTCAACTCCCGATTTTTCCAATTCATCTTTTGCTGATTCAATTAAGAAAGTGATATCTTCGTCATGATCAGCTTCCTCAAGTTCAAGTCTCAATTGCCGTTTACATAAAGTCAAAAGGTCATCCTGCATTATCCTTCACCTTCAGGCGGTTGTTCAGGTTCTGGCGCAGTTACATTCACCGAAGCAGTTCCTTTAACAGTGCTCTTTTCAGTCGACGAGGCCGTTATTGTGGCTGTTCCTGCTGCAATAGCAGTCACTTTGCCGTTATTATCAATTGTAGCTATTTTAGTGTCCGAACTCGTCCATGTAACAGTCTGCTTGGCAGTGGACGGCGAAACAGTAGCTGATAGATTACGAGTGCCGCCAACCTCTAAATTATTTGTTTTTGGGCTAACCTCTATAGCTGTCGGATCACTATAATTAGTTGTTACTTTAATTGGGTCAGATAGCTCGCTTTCACCTGAGCTGTTTTCAGCACTGACTTGATATGTGTATTCCGTGTTAGGCGACAGTCCAGAATCAGTAAACGTCTTTTCGGTCAAACCTCTTTTAACTTTTGAACCGTTACGATAAACGTTGTAAGTTGTCATGATATACCTCCTTTATGAATAGCCCTGTATAAAGGCTAGTCCCACGAGAGAGTTACTTTCGTGTCAGTAGCACTAGCCTTTACATTTACGGGCCTGTTAGGGTGTAGAAGTGACTTTTGCAATGCGGAAAGCTGACTTTAGTTTAATCTGATGATCAAACCAAGCCGTCACAACAAACTGCTCGACTCCTGTTTTCACATCTTTGTCGCGCTCATATAGAGTCGTGCCAATGTCATAGTTGAAGTGTGAGTAAGAGAAGTCACCCACGATAGGATAAATAGCCGCATCACTAAATACAACGCGCTTACCAAGAATTTGTTCAGGTTGTGCGCTGTAAAGCGTTGCATTTCCATTCGCTAGCGTTTCGATGATGTCAGAGTAGTCTTGGTACCTCATGACGACTGTGGCATTCTCACGGTAATCCTCGTGCAAGTCAGCAATTGCTTTTTTTATAGCTTGATAGAGATTGTCACCCTCAACCTCTTTAATGCCGTTCTGGCTGGAATAGAAAGACATGTGCTCTTCTCCTGTTTTTGGATTTTGAGCAAACGCCACTTTTCTTTCTTTTGCCGCCACGCCGGACTGTAAAGCATTTTCCACATGCGACACCAGGTTAGTATGCGTACCTTGTAAAACAGTTTCGGAAACCCCCGCAAACACTTTAAATTTGTTACGTCCAAAAGTAACAACATCACCAGTGGTTTTTAACTCCTTCGCTGTTTCTTTGTCCGCAATAAAGTCATCATCATCAAGAGTGAAATTGATCTTCGGGATTTCAAGATTAGTAATGGCTGTAAAAGTAGAAATCTCACGCAATTGATTTTTAACTAGTGGCTCGGAAATAATATCGTTTGCCACTGTCTTCGGCAAGAATTTACCTCCACCCGTGGAATCATCGCCCAAAGCTTGATAAATCTCTTGAGAAACGGGCTTGTTTGCCATAACATTTTTAATCAATTCCGCTTTTGCTTGAACTACCTTTTCTTTTGGGTCTGCAACAGCTTGCAATCCTTTGTTTTGAGCAAATTGTGCTTTTTGCTCTGCCTCCATTGTGTCATGCTGCTCTTTAATTACATCAAAACGAGCTTTCAAGTCCTCTTTTGACTTTTGGAGGGCCTGGATATCTTCCATAGAAGCAGAAGGGTCAATTGCTTTTTGAGCAAGTTCTCCTTCTACTTTTTGTAATTGTTGGCCAACAGTAGCCAAGTTTTGTTTTAATTCATACAGTGTTTTCATATTTTAAATTCCTCCTAGAATTGTATTTAAATAAGCAGAGTTTGCTTTTGCTTCCTCTGCGATTTTTTGTCGAATTGCCATTTCCTTAGCTGTTATAGTTGCGCTTTTTTTCGCCGCAAACTGTTTTGGGATATTCTTATACTTTGAAAACACTTCTTCACTTATGGAGGCAACCATATTGTTTTCTTCTTCCACCACATCACAAAGGCCGTATCCAAATGCTTCCTCAGCTGATAGCCAAGTTTCAGCATCAAGCATTTCCTGCAGTTTTTCATCAGTTAGCTTGTCGCCCGCCTTTTGTAAATAGGTTTGTTTGGAGGAATTACCAATTCGGTCGAGATCATCAGCCTCTTTTCTTAATTCGGCAGCGTTCCCCCAAGTGAACGTCCACGGATTATGGATCATCATCATAGAGTTTTTTGGCATAAAAATAGTGTCACCAGCCATAGCTATGACACTTGCAATTGAAGCTGCCAAAGCGTCCACATGAACATTAATTTTCGCTTTGTGTCGCTTTAACATGTTATGAATGGCGATTCCTTCAAAAACAGAACCTCCTGGACTATTTATATAGAGATTGATGGTTGAAACCTCTCCCAAGCTGTCCAATTCCTCTTTGAATGTAGTGGCTGAATGTTCCCCGTCTTCTGTCCAAGCCCATTTAGTAATTTCTCCATAAATAAAAATATCCGCCGTATCGTTTGAATCGGCAGACACCTTCATTTTCCAAAATTTATTCGGTTTTTGATTTTTCCTCACTCTTCTCACCACCTTTCAAGGGTTGCTCTTACATAAACATCGTATTTGTTAGGATATGCTTCACTGCTGCAAAGCTAGTAATTGAAACGTTTTTGTTCATAACGTGTACTAAATCGTCTGTATAGCTCCTTTTATAAAAGGCCAGTTTATCAGCAAATGATTCTCTTGGTACAACAATAAATTCCCTCGTGCCCTCAGCGACTATTTCTAAAATAACGAATGAATAATCACTATCTTTTTGAGCCCTATCAAACTCTGCGATTAGTTTCGCTTTATTCATCACTTCCGCCACCTTTCGATGTGATTTTCCTTTCAGCTGGATCCATATCAATCGGGTACAAATCCCCGCTAACCCAAAGTTTATTAGCATTGCCACCTTCCGGAGGTAAATCCTCATACATCCTTATTTCATCCTGCTTTAAATACCCGTTGCGGATACCGGATTGATAATAGGCCGTCCTAGCAGCTGTATCCCCTCTCAGCAATCCTCCGAGACTGAATTTAAAGTAGTATCCTTGCTTCCTCTCATGCTCAGTAAGAAGCTTTCTGTTAAACTCATGCTCATATTGCCGGACTATCGGCGTAAGGGTCATTTGAACAAACTGAATCATGACCTGTTCATTTGACGTATAAGCCTGTACTTCCCCGTCATTTAGAAAAGAAACCGGAACATTGAACACGTTGGCCACTCTTGACCGGGTAATCCTTTCAGATTTTAAAGTGTCTGAAGAAAAATATTTTTTCTCGATCGGATCAATTTCAACGCCCGGTTCCTGGAATAAGACGCCGCCGTTGTTCTTATAAAATTCACGGAAGTTTTTTGTGACTTCTTCTCTTTTTTTCTCATTGATATTCGACCCGTATTTAAGGACAAAGCTTTCTGGTTTCTCCATTTCCGACAAACTAAATTCTTGAACGGCTTTATCATAAAGAAGGGTATTTTTAAGAACATCCAGCGGACTTATACCCTGCCACCGTGATATACCTGTGATATGCTTCACGTGCAGCATGTTCATATTGTGAAAATAATAAGTCCCGCCTGCCCCCTGAACCTGGTACCACAATGTGTCGTCATCGGTATTTAAAAACGGCGTGACGTACGTCGGATCAATTGGAATAAGTGCCTCCGGTTGCATACGTATATCTCGCATAATCACAGCATAAGCGTTGCCGCGTTCATTCCTAGAGACTTCCATTTTGTTTATAAAATCGAAGCCATTCATGTTTTGGTTAGGGCTATTGACCAATACATCATATGCCTGGTTGGTTTTCATTTCGTAATTTTGGTGAAGTTTAATGGGTAAAATAGAAACCGTATTTGCTAACCGCGAAATGACAGAAAAGATAGTTTCATTGGTGGCCAGCTTGCTATTATCGACACCCCAAAATTTACGACCGAACCAAGAAGAAAAGTCGTACATTTTCCCTTTCCACCCCGCAGCTGCTCCTTTAGCTGCCGCCTTAAATCGATTGAACCATTTCAAACTCTCACCACCTTTCAAATAGGTTGCGCGTTTACTTCAACTTTCCGCAATTACAAACAGTCGCATAGAAATCTTCATCTTTAACAAACCCCGTTACGATATTGAACCCCTTCTCTTTTAATTGGTTTATCCTGTCAATTGGGCAACATTCATCAAAAACAAAGCCAGGTATTCCGTCCAGAGCAATTGAGTTGACGGTTCTTATATTCTTATAGTCGTGTTCTCGTATAAGGAATTTAGCAATTGCTGTACTACCAACCAAAACAAAATAACCATTATCCTTCGCAAACTGAACAAGTGCTGATGTTTTACCTATTTTCCTATGATTTATAAGAGTCCTAATGTATTCATCCTTTAAAGCAGCTATCTCTAAAAGGTTGTAAATTGTTCTGTTTGCTAATCGCAATTCCATTTCTCGCCCACCTTTCAGTCAAAATTTCACTTAATTATGTTCGTTAAGTGCTTGTTGATAGCTTTTATTTGTTCGAAATATATTAATTGAGAAGGTGATAACCCGCAGTACTCCTTACATTCGTACTTGATACAAGCACTTGCACCGCCTAATGATAGCCCAAACATAGAGAAAAATTTATGAAGTAATTTGAACAAATTCTTTTCACCCTCCCAACAAATCATTAACAGATAAGAATTCAATATTTCCATCCCCCGCAGGCTCTACCATCAATTTCATGACCTCTGTATGAGCATTTAAAAAAGCCGCGAAGCCGTCAATTTTACGGTAGCGACCTTGTTTTTGTGGCAGCATATTATTTTTTCTGTCCGGTTTCATTTTGACGTTATTCACGTACCAACGGAAAAGTTTGTTAATCTTTGCTTTTTCATTAACGTTTGTTCGATAACTAAAAATAACTTGTCCGTCAATAAACAATTCCTTAACATCATCCACTGCTGGTCCAAGCGTTATAGCTCCCTGTCTTACCACTTCTGTTTCGAATCCGTGTGCTTCAAGTGCTTTATTTAATCTGAAAGCCTTTGCTGGATCGTAGGTTACTTTTTGGATAACAAAATGCTTGCTTTGTTCTATGAACCAGTTTTCGATGTATTCTTTTTTTACATATTCTCCGGGGATAATAGTTAGCCAACCTTCCTTTTCATATTCCCGGTATGGTATTTTTTCATTGTTTTCCTCAACTTTCTTTTCCGGGACCCACGTATGGGAATAGACAAATACCTCTCCTGTATCAAGCGGAAACTCTAAACAAGCACTTGAATGGTCCTCTGAATCAGATAAATCGTACCCCCCAACACAAGGAGCTCCTTTTAGAGTCTCTAAATCAATGACCTTATTATTTTTCTTGATAGTCCTATAATCCAAAAATGATTGATTATCAGCTTTAACAAAGAAATTGAACTGTTTTGTGATAAAGTCTGACCGTTCCTCGGGAGTACGTTTATCTTTTTCCCAGTCCTCAACCAGAATATCCAAGTCAAGGGAGACTCCCATATTTGGGTTGGCCTTGATCCACTCATCCGGCTGTTCAAACTCTTTTTCGCTGTCAAGTTCGGCAATAAAATAAAAAGTGCGCTCGTCTTCAAGTGCACCCTCAAGCACATCTGCTGATTGCTCGTAATAGTTTACAAGCGGGCCATCCAATTGATAGCCGGCGGTTGTGATGTACAAAATCAACGGCTGTTTACGGGAACTCCGAGATTTTTTGATAACGTTGATCAGCTTATAATCTTTGAATTCGTGAATTTCATCAAAAATACCAAGGTGCGTATTCAATCCGTCAAGATTTTCACTATCGGATGCACGAGGCTCTATTTTTGAAATCGTTTTATCATAGAAAATTGCGTCTCGGGTTGGCCTAAACTGCTTTCGAAGCTTAGGTGATTTTTTTACCATAGCCTTGGCTTCATCGAAAATGATGCCTGCTTGCTTCCTGGTGTTGGCCAACAAAAACACATCGGCACCATTTTCATTGTCTTTGCTAAATGAGTAAAGAGTTAATCCACTAACAAGAGTAGATTTTCCATTTTTACGACCAACAAATATAAGGCCCTCACGAAAGCGCCGTATACCTGTGTCTTTATGAATCCACCCATAAAGCGATCCAATAACAAAATGCTGCCAAGGTTGGGCAGTTAATTGATCAAAGTCACCCTTTGATGGCTTACAAAACTTCTCTATAAACCGGATAGGGCGATGCCCTTTTTCTTCATCAAATATCCAAGGAAAGTCGTCGGTTCCTTGCCTTTTTAAGTCTTTTAGGTGCCTTCTTGCAGCCATTTTATTCTTTTTACTGACCTTAATTTTACCTTTTACAGCTTGATCAGCGTACCAAGTAGTCAGTAATTTATCGGATGGCTTTTCAAGGATATGACCTTTTTTAACCTGCTCTTTTTTCCAAGTAATGAAGCTAAAACTTTGTTTTTCTCTTTTTACATTTTCAGAAATTATCGAAGTCGTCATCGTCATCCCCACTCACTATTTTCTTTCTTTGAGCAGGTGTCAGACCAAGCGATTTCAATAGGTTATTCAAGGTTTGTACTGTCTTCGTCAATTCAATTGAAAGGGGGTTTTTAACCATATTAGTGGCTCCCGCCTTGTTTGTGTACTCATACATCAATTCAGATTTTTTTATCTCCCGCTGTAGCCTTCTATAAAATTGATGAGTTTCAATATACAGCTGGATGAGTTGTTCGTCTGATTCCTCATAATTTTCACCTAGATATCCAATCAACATTTTTTTAGTAGGAACTGCCATTTTTTAGGGTACCCCCCTTTCATGAAAAATTTCCCTGCGGTGCAAACGAAGGGGGCGGCCGGTCTGGGAGAAAAGTGTTTCTTCTTTTTGAGGGTAGGGGGGGCTATGTTATTTCTGGGTTAGCCCCAAACTCCACCACATCAATTTTCACCTTCCTTTTCTTCTCGCCGCCTCCCTTTTCGGGATGCTCTTTGTTGTGGCAAGGATTGCATAGACTAATCAAGTTATCCTGAACAAGTGCAAGCTCTGGATAATCCAAGAAGTGTTTAATGTGATGGACCATATCAGCTGGTGTTAGTATGCCTTGTCTTAAACATTCCTGACAAAGATAGTCGTCCCTAATCAGTACCGACTCCCGACACTTTATCCATACTGTACTGTTATAGAATCGCTTTGCTTCTTGATTGCGTTTGAGTTTGTCGTAGAGTTGGTGGTTGGTCATTCGTCATCAAAGGCAAACTTACCGACTTTATGAGTAATCTGTCTAACGTTTGGGCACTTTACCTTTTTGTCAACATGTTCAATGTTGAGCTTCATCCCACCGCTTAATGGCTCGCAACTTCTAGTTTCCCAATCAAAGCCCACATGAACTTTAGCAGTCATCTCTTCGCCTTTGTAAAATACTTTCGGGACAGCTGTTTCATTTTCTAATTCAATAACTAATAATGGTGGCTTATCTGTTCGGCCGCCTCCAAGTTCTGCTAAAGTTTTTAAAGCATCATGTGCTTCATTGCAAGATCGTTTCGTTTGTTTGCCCAACTTCCTTGCTTCTTTCTCCAAGACTTCAAATTCTTTTTCTGTTCTTTTTGTGACACCTTCAACCCTATTGGTCATCTCCGTCACGATAAGCACGTCCTCTCTTGGCATAATAAAAAGACACCTACAATTAAGTAAGTGTCTCTTGTACTTTGTTCTTCAGTTCCTGCATCAACGGTTCAAGCTCTGCTTTCTTTTTGTGGATCTTTTCATGGATCTTGTCTATCGCTTGTTTATACTCATGCTTATCTATTCGTCCAGCGGTAAAGTCTTTGGCAGGTTTATTCACCGACTCATGTAGCTGTCTTATTTCTCGTTGTCTCTTTCTGATCTCCGCATTCGTGACAAATGCAGTGTACCGACGTTG
Source organism: Siminovitchia sp. FSL W7-1587 (assembly GCF_037963795.1). Lineage (NCBI taxonomy): Bacteria > Bacillati > Bacillota > Bacilli > Caryophanales > Bacillaceae > Siminovitchia > Siminovitchia sp. FSL W7-1587. The sequence goes on along the minus strand of NZ_CP150169.1, from coordinate 3,273,770 downwards.
GCAATGTGGACATACAAAGTAAGTTTCAACGATTCCCTTGCCGTGCTTCTTTTCTTTGGTTCGGATCGTGATTGGTTTACGGCAGTGGTCACATTCCACTATGTTCATTTGATCACTCCGCTTTTTATTTCTCTTCTCCTAAAACTGAGAACATGATAAAATCTGATCCTGATGCATTTGTGCTAATAGTCATACTTTCCAGTTCCAATTCTTCAACAAATAATTCTTCGTTGTCTAAAGAGGACATAAACCTGTTTGCGTATTCATCAATTTTTGCAGCATCTTCCGAACTGGATTGTTCACTTATTGCTTCCAGTACAGATGTTACTGATAACGGCGTTGCTCCCATTGGTTGGAGGATCCCCCATACCGTTCCGTTATCATTTACGCTAACGGCCAATCCACCAGCTGTAATGCTTTCATTTCCAGCAAGTTCAAGCTGAGGTAAATCAGCATCTTTCACGATATCGTTATATGAAGTAACAAATTGTTCCAAGTTGATATGCATTTCTCTATATACGCTTTCTTCATTTTCAGGCGATTCTTGATCGGGCTGATTTTCTTTTATCTTTTCTTCTTTCGGCGCAGCAGACTCTTCCTTACCACCTGAACACCCAGCCACAAACAATAAAGCTACTGCAAAAATAAATAGAACTTTCTTCAAGACACCATCCCCCTACACATTATGTATAGGGATATCTTACCAATTTAAAAAGAGTAGCGCCATCCTTTTCCAAGGGACAGCGCCGACAGATACGTAAGGTTATAGAGGATCAGCCAGAACATATCCGCGCCGAACCTCCCTCCCATTTTAACAAGCACATTTTTCTTTTTTCAACTTTGTAACATCTGTGCCATTTGTGCCATTTGTTTCAAATGAAAGTTTATCCACGATAGAATCCCGAATCCGTTTGATGTGAGAGAAGGACAATCCCATGTGATGGCCAATCCACCGATAGCTTCTCCCTTCCAGGAGCCAGTACAGGACCTCGCACTCCCTTTCGTCGCTTACTTTATGGAACAGCCCCTGAAACTTCAATATCTTTTCTTCAAACTCCCTAATCTTTTTGAACCGTTTACCCCTTCTGACAACCTCTCTATGCACTGGATCGCTTGTTTCACCTTTCGCCTTTGGCATAGCTGCTTCTAATCCGTATTGGGCCGTTAACCCCTCGCCTGCTTGCTCCAATGATTTTCGCATGATTTTGATGCTATTGATCATCCAGTGATAGTCTTTTAAGATTTGTTCGATTTCATTTCTTTGCATGACTTCGCCCCCTTATTAGCAATAAATCCGTTCCATCTGACGCATCTAATAAATGGACATAGATTTTCCCTCGTAATCCAAACACAATCCTTACAGTGCCATTCTGGGCGTTTCATCTTCATAAAATGACTCCCTCCTAAATGCAAAAAGACACCAAAAAGCTTTCGCCTTTCAGTGCCTCGGTTTTTCCGATAGCGTTATTTAGTTATTTTCCAGAATGTTTAGGTTCGTTTTAGCTTAAAATCTAGCCCGTAATCTTCATTCACTTGGTTTATATATTCTTGCAACAAAAGCAATTTCTCATCATAATCGCTTTGGTCTTTCAGTGTTTCAAAATTCACTTTCGTTCCTTTACCGTTGGGTTTAAGCCACCTTACGGGATTTTGACCATCATTCAGCATCATTAACCAGATATGAACCTTTGCTTTTGCATACTCTTCCGATGGGAGTTTATTTGTTAAACTAGGATAGTTTATTTGTCCGCCTATTACTGAAGCGCCTTTTAAAGTCATTTTGTTTTTCCTTCCTTTCATCTCTTTGTATAGCTCACTTTGTATCTATGTGGCTTACCATCCTGCCAATATATCGTTTGTTCCCCAAATCCATCTTTAGGTTTGTCCACTTGTTCCAGTTTTCCATCGACAACCCTATAAACTGCGTTGTCAAGCAGGCTTATAACCGCCTTTGTTGTGTTGTCCTGCATGTTAGTCCTCCTGTCGTTTGTCGTTGTACCGTACCTCTGTATGAGTAAATCCATAGCCAAGCCAACACTTTAACCAGTCGTCCAATGAAGCCTTATCCACATTTATCACGATTCTGCCACCTTCGTTTTCTTTTCGGAATAAGGCCTCAAAGTCATTTACCCTTTCCGTTAAACGCTCGATTTCTTCATTTAATTCATCGTATCGTTCTAATGTAATGGTCGCCATTTCATTATCCTTGTAACCAATCATCCCATTCTCTCCTGTCATTCCTTTAGTGCTTGCCGGGCAATTTGTTTTAACTCAAACATGTCTGCAAAAGTGCTTCCTATTATCGGACTGCCAATCTTCTCCAACGCTTTCCGCAACCGGTCGTTTTCAGCTTTTTCTGTTTGCATTTCCGTGAAATGCACATCCTGCAAAGTTTCTACATATTTTTCAAGCCGTCCTATTTCCTTCTGCTGTTCCTCCAATGCACGAAGAACTTTAATAACTTCTTGTTTTGTGTCGTTATCTAGTGCACTTGCCATTACAGAAGTAATTGCTATATTGATTGCTGTTTCATCATTCATCTGATTCACCCTCCAATACTTCACCAAGAATTCCATACATATGGTCTATTGCTTTATCGCAATTTTTAATTAGAATTCCTTCCCCCATAGCTTTCTCAATCGCTTCACGATAGCGTTTGTTTTGTTTTCTTAACCTTCTACTATTCTCTCTAGCGGTTTCATTGTTTATTTTTAATTCATTTATTTGCTTAGATGCGCTTTTGGCATAATTGATAAGCCAATTCATATCCAAAATAATTCGTTGTTCTTCAATTGTATGTGGATTGTACTCATATCCATTTTCTAAAGAACTTATTATTTGTTCGATTTTTTCTTCATCAGTCATTCCTCTACCTCCACTCCAACAGCTTTCAGTGCAGCTAAACAGATTGCTAGTGGTACTTGTCCCTGTGCTGTATAGCTTGTTTCCGTGTCCAAATCGTATATTAAGCAACCCCATCCACCTTGATTACTAATACACACTCCGTATTCATCACCTAGCTTTTCAGCTACCAACCAAGCATGTTCAATCTTTTCGCTATAGGATGGTATTCCGAATCTTTTTCCATCTTGAACCCTTTCGCCATCCTTGGTCACTTCAAACCCCATCACCTTTTCAGCGATAAGGCGGTCAATCTCTATTAAATCCAATTCGTACTCCTCCTTTACTTCTTATTTCCAATGAAATTTACCTTTTTTTATCTCAATCCCTTTATCACTTAGTTGTTGTTTGTCCGTAAAGTCGAAGGGTGTGCATTGCGCCCTATCGAAAAAATCATTTAATGCACAGTTATAATTACAGTAAAACTGACTATAAAATCGACTATATTCAACATCGGTTTTAGTGGTTATGGGTTTTCCACAATTTCCACAAGTAATTTCCCGCAGGCCTTGATTGATTTGTTTCATGCTATCCTCCATCCCTGCCGGAACCGGGCTTGTACTTCATGATTCTGTAATTTCTCATAGAGCCAAACGCGGTCCCGCCCCTCTTTGCGAAAGAGCAGATACCAGCCTGCCCTGTATTTGCGTTTCATGGGATCACTTCCTCCACCCTTATTTCAACTCTTGGGTTGTAAGAATAATATTTTTCAACTTTGCTAGTCACGATTTGAGAATCATCGTGATAAATCACTCCGTTTAAAGCATCCTCAATCCCTTTTAAGTAATTGCTATTATCAGGCTTCGTAATCGGTCTATATAATCCGGCCTCCGCTTCGTTTCTGCGCTTCATGCTGAATCCTTTTAACATTGGTCTATAAATCTTCACTGTCATGCTTACGGCGCCTTCCAATGGCTTTTTCGGGGCATGCTGTCTCGCTACTAATTGGACAAAAGTCTTGTAGTTTTTGGATTTAGCCGGATCGTACATCCTTACTTTTCCGTTTCTAGTAGATGCCCGGGGACGGCCTTGTGCTACGGGTTCCCCAGGGATGGTAAACTCTATCACTCACACCATCCCCTGACCTTCCAGCACTCGCTCACAATACAGATCGTATAGCTTCTTGATATGTAGTGATCGAAGGTATTTTTCGTTGTAACCAGTTACTCTTAATAATTCATTGACATAGAATTCTTTGCTTTCGTCAGACATTCAAATCATCCTCCTTGATAAACACGCCATTAACCATTTTTCCTTTCCTGTCCTTGATTTCGTCATATGCCAATGACGCACAATGCTCTACGCTAGTGCCCAACTGCATCGCCAAAATAGTAAGTACTACGTACATATCGCCTATAGAGTCTTTTACTTGATCCGGGTTGCCCTTGGCTCGTCCTTGGCATAACTCTCCAAACTCTTCGCCAAGTTTCAATATTTGTTTGTTTGGGTCTGCTGTATGTAAATTCCGTTCAACTGCCCATTCTTGTATTTTTTTGGTTAATTCTTGCATCATTTTATTGGTACACATCCTTTACAATTTTCTTTCCACGATCCACATACACATGAGAGATGCTCTCTGTCGTGGCAAATCTCGTTTCACACCCATAGCATCGTCGATTTCGCTTTGTAAATGTTTCAAAGTGTCGAACATCTATCACCCTAGTTTTCATCCCGCACTCTGGGCATTTCACCGAGTATTCCTCCTTTTCTGGGACCGATCCGTCCTTTTGTCCCGCGATCAAGGGCAAGGATAAGGATTTCCTCCTGCGGTCTACCAAAATATCGGGCTAGTTCGTCAAGCCTCTTTCCCTCTGCCCACAGGCAATCAAAGTCAAATACTTCTTCCTTTGTCCAAAGGAAATTCAAGTCCTCGCAAGCAATGTACGTTTGCCCGGCTCTGTTTTTCAGGTATTGCCACTCCAATTTTCGGAGGGCATTTTCATTTGCTGACACCGCACTTAAACTCATGCAGATCCAACCCCCATCCCGAATTTCGCTTTGGCCTCTTCCAATCGTCGCAGTCTTTCTTTCCGTTCCTCTGCCAATTTCTCCGCCGCCTTTGGCCCACATACGGGGCATACTTGAAAAAACGCCAATGCCCCGCCTGCGTCTTTGATCACGTGGGTTCCTCCACAAAATTTACACATCGACCAATCCCTCCAATCGGTGGTTTAATACCTTACGATCTCCCTGAATCACAACTGTATAATCTTGGCACATTTGATAAATCCGAGTCCCAAGCGCCTCGTCAATATTGCATAGCTCGTCCACTGTCAATTCGGACGACACCATGATCGGCATGTGGTTAAGGTATCGGTGATTTATGACGGCATACATCTGCTCAACTTGCCAGTCTGTAGCTCTGGGCTTACTTTTAGCAGGTTTAAACAAATCATCTACAAATAGCACATCAATCTTTTTCATCCGCTCCGACTTTTCCTCAAGCTTGTCGAAGTCGTCTTTTAAATCATTAAATCCTTCGACATATGGAAAATATAGAACCGGCACATGCAATCTATTAATCAAGTTATTGGCTATAGCAGTCAGTAAATGAGTCTTGCCAGCTCCGGGTTGTCCAAGTAGAGCGATGCTGTTTTGCCGCAGCCTCTTGATGGCGTCAAACTCTTGGAAATACTCCAAGGCACAATCAAAGGCCTCTTTGATCACTTGGGGCTTCCCGTCCGTTATAAAGTTTTTGAAACCCAGCTTTTTAAATTCTTCGGTAATGTCACTGGATTTCATCAACCTTTTTGCTCGGCGCCACTCGATGCAGTTGCACCGGACCCAAACTTCATTAGGCCATTCTCCTTGAATGTAGCCAAGCTGATCTTTGCATTTTTGGCACTCATACTGTCTTTCTTCTTCGGATTCGGCCGACTTGGCCTCCGGTGATTGAGTCCTCTGGTGTAGTTTTTCCAGCACCTCGTTTATGTTCTGGTTTGCCATTATCAGGTATCCTCCTTTTCGCGAGTTGTCTAGCTTTTTCGGCAGCTTTTAGCTTTTCGTAGTGGTCTGTAATGTACTTTTCGCAGTAACTAAAGGCTTTAATGGCGCCATTAGGTTCACGTTCTGCATATTCGTGAAAGCACTGTTCGAGCAATTTGATTGTTTGTGGCAACGGCATACCACGGGCGACAATCCGGGCGATTGCATCGTAGTCTTTCACATTCGGATGAATTACACGACCTTCTTGCATCGTTCGCAAGTCGATGAATTTTTCTGCAATAACATCCACGGGATCCATCTCTTTATTAGTAGTAGTAATAGTAGTACTTATAATATCTTTATTAGAGTGGACACTTTTGTCCGATCTGGAATGGACATTTTTGTCCACTCTCTCCAACTGATTGGACATTTTTGTCCGATCTCTATTTTCGGATTGGACATTTTTGTCCACTCTCTCAATAAAGCCCCTTTTTGAATTTTTAACGGTTAAAATCAATCCGTAGGGTGCACGAGTGATTCGTATGTATTCATGCTGTTCTAATACATCGAGCCACCGTCTGACCGTTTTTTCGTTAACTCCGAATATCTTGGATAAATCAGATAGCTTGTGGGGCTTGTTCCCTAACACGATGCCCCACACTACTCCGTCTCGCTCTTTTTCGTCTGTAGTGGAACTGATACACCATAGGAACAACCAGATGGCGTTTCCTATATTTTTGTAGTGTTCCGGTGTAAGCAATCCAGTGTATGTGTTAAACGGATAGCTGTCGTGAGGCATCAAATCACCCCTTTACTCTCGATAAGGTATAATGTTTTCGTTTATTGCTTTTCTCAACCCCGAAACAACTTCGATTATTTTCATTGCCTCTACAGATTTTTCGTAGGCGTCTGCCCAAATTTCCGATCCCGTAAAACGGATTACGTGAATGCCGGCACTTTGTAAATCACGTTCTCTTCGTTTGTCTCTTGCTGCCTGTTCTTTTGTTTTTTCGTGAAAGTCATGACCATCGCACTCTATCGCAAAACGATATTCTTCACCCTTAAAGACAACCTCAACATAAATATCAATCCGATATTTCTTCCCGCATGCAGCAACTTCACGCTGTGCGTCATATATCATTACCAAATTAGGGTCATAGTGTTGATATTGCGTTATCGAAGAGTCGATCCAGTGCATGATTCGTACTAGCAATAATTGTTCAATTGGGCTATCGCATTTTAATGCACCTGCTAAATAGGCATTTTTGTGAAAAAGTAGGAGTTTATTTATTTCCTCTTGAACCTTAGGAGTAAGATTGTCCCAATTCATTTCGATGTTCTTTTTACAGTGACCCTCATAAATGTTTGACATCAAATCACCTTCCTTTATTTTTGTGCTAACTCCAAATGAGTTCACCGATCTCCATCGTGTCCCGCGTCCGTTTAGTCATCCGGCAATAATCGCACTTCTCACACCGGATGGGATCCACTTCCCCGGCCTTCACATCTTTCATCCGTTCGATCTTCGTTTCAATATACTCATACTCAAAGCCGAATCGAGATTCAGCAAAATGAAGTACTGCCTTATTTGGCGGGTTTTGCTTTGTTACTGCGACAATGTAAGGCGTGTAAAGCACTCCGGTATTTTCTTCGATCACACGCCTGTAAACCGCCATTTGCAGGACATAATCCCACGCCTCGACAAAAGATACCCAGTCATCATATTTGGTACTCCAATAGCGTTTATGGAGGTCTTGAGTCGTCTTCAAATCACTAAACGTTTTCCGATCGTGATTGATGCTGTCGACCTTGATTTTCCAGTCGACACCCCATAAATTGGCGGTATATATTTGCTCCTTTTCGCCGTCTAGGGCAAACATGCAAAACGAGTCATTTTTCACTGTTTCTATCATTCTGTCTGCCGTTTCAAAGTCTGCATATTTACCGCCACGACCCTTGAAAATAGCTCCGTTGTTCTCTTCGATGAACTGGTTAAAGGTTTCATCACCTTCGAATGCCGCATGTACATAGGAGCCTACTAACAAGGCGTTAGTGGAGGGCCTTGTATAAGACCCGTCCAGTTCTGCCATAGTACGTGCTTCGCACTCTTCAAAGCTTTTAAACTGCGAAACAGAAAAGTAGTGTTTGTTAGCCTTAGTCGAATGGTAATTCTTCTTGTCCAGGCTTATCGTTTGTGGCATCAGACTTCACCTCGTCTTTCGACTTTGAAGCCTTGTCCTTTTTGGCTTTGACATCCTCTTTTGGGGTTCCTTTCTCAAACCATTCTTTTGGAGCTTTTTTGAGATTCTTGGTAGTACTCTCTTCAAACGCTTCTGTAAGCTTTGAGTCTTTATTGTTTTTAACTGATTTATCGAACCAGTCATCAACTTTTGACATGCCGTCTTTTAGCGAGTTATAAATCTTGATTAGCTCCAAGTAATCAACCTCTGTAAAGGCATCTGCATTATAGCCAAAACGTTCCTCAATCATTTCTTGCGTAACTTTATATTGATTTTTAAATGCAGATAGAGCATTAGCGATCCGGTCTTTTAGTGGACCCTTATTGTTTCCTTGGAGCGTTTTGTTGCACTCGTTGACGGCCGCCTCTACGATGTCGCCAGGGATGATTCCTAAGATACAAGCCCTCACTCTGCGGGACCCCAGATTTGCTACCATTTCGTAAATATCACGTTGCTCCTTTAGTGGTTTAGGGCCATTTTTTGTATCACGAATATGTTTTACAGTAAATATTTTTTCTTGCCGGACATTTGTTTCAAGGTCCCATGCATAAGCCATTGCAACTGATTCACCTTCACGTTGCTCCAACTCCTTTACACCAAAAGCAAGATTCCCCCAATTCTGGGCAAGAACCTCGGCCAGTCGTATAGATGGACCCTCAACCACTGCGCCGCCTCTTGGGTATCTATAAACAGCAGTTTGTGCTAAAGATGGACGTTTGCAGGCATCGAGGATTCTTTGCTCCGACTGGAATACATTCCTCGGAAACTGACGGGCCATGAATATCTGCCCCTTAACTTCCTCCATTTCCCGGCTGCTCGATGCTTGAGCTAATACATTTCCTTGGTTGTGATCTTGGTTATACTGCTGTGATAGTTGGTTCATTCGATTTTTCTCCTCTCATATCAAATTCAAGTGCTTCGTACACCTCTTTAAAATCTTCAAATACCGGACTACCAGCAAGTGTGGGAGCGTGTTTTTTTAGCGCTTCATAAAACGATCTAAGCATCGGGTTCTCCGGCTCATAAACCGAGCCACTAGGAGTTTCAAAATACATTCCACTTCCTCCTTAAGTGTGGTATAATAAAAAGTGTTTGTTTTTTTAGTGAACTTCCTTTTGCTGAAGGAAGTTTTTTTATGCTGTTTTTTTCGTCGCTCCAAGTAACTGAAGGATTTCCCTTGCATCATGTGAAAGTTCTTCGATAACAAACAACTCACTTTCATATTCATAAACTTCATCCCCTGCAAAGATTTCATTTCCAAGGGCATCAGTCCCGATCACCTTTGGTTCATCATTCCAAAGATGATCTAACACCATCGGGTTTTCTACATCCTGCCTAAACATTTCTGTTCCTCCTTTTTTTAATTTTTGTCTTCCAATAATGAGACGGCATATCCGCCCAGACAGAAAACTAATAAGATCAAAAAGATCAACGTTACAGGCTCGATGTACATTCAACTCACCACCTTTCTAGGTATCCAATTTTCAACGTACCGAATGGCAGACTGTAACTCTTTCCGCTTAACATCTTTATAGCTGGTGACAGCAAATCTATCTTTGATTTCTCGGTAAATCTCCCGGAACAATTTTGGTCTTTCCTCCGGATCGTCGCAAACTTCGTATACCTTTGTTGCGATTGCTTTTTGTAATCGGCGCTGTTCGCCATGGTCTAGTGTGATTTGCTCCTCGACCTTTTGGTCAACTTGAATCACAAGTTTTCTTAACTCGTGCTGCTCTTTGACAACCGAATCGTAGTTTTCAACGAGATCTGCCGTTGTTCTAAGTACCGTTACCAGGGCTTGGTCTTTTGATAACGAAGTGACATTTTCTTTCACACGGTAGTAATCATCAACGAGCATTTCGTAAGCATCCCAAGCTTGATCGGTATTCAAGGATTTTGCATGGAGCCATGCTCCTTTTTCTGTCCAAAGGTACAAAACAGAAGTAAATTTTAGGCTGTCGTCAATTTGACGTGACCCTTTAAACTCCCTTAACTCTTCACCAGTTAAGGAAAAATAATGCTTTCCTTGAACATATCTGTCTGAATTACGTTGGAAATTTCTATTGATGATTTTGGTGTCTGCACCGAATGATTCGGCGAGTTGTAACGTTGTCAATACGCGTTGGCCGTTTTTAGTTATTGGTTGTAATTGATTCATGGTCTCCTCCTTTGAAGGATTTCCTCTCTTCTTGTCGAAATAGGTAAATAGAAGGAGGTGATTATAATTGGATAAAAAACCTGTTATAGGTCTTACGCAGTTTATTGATTTCACGGTAAAGCAAACAATGACAGCAAAAATAAACAAAGTAACGGAAATTAAAAATCAGGGAGAATATCATCCTGCAAGAGATCATTGGAAGCAACTACGTGAACGAATTAGATATTGTTGTGAAAATCAATTGGATTTCAATGTGCTCGATAGTCTTCCGGAAGAGGTACACGAACGAAAAGCAAACTCATACAGAAAAGCTGTTCTGTCTTTTAAAAAGTTTGTTAAGAACAAACAAATTTCGTGGTTTGATCCCCCGAAATCACATTGGAATTACAGTGATCAAGTAGTAGTTCGTTCAACTCCGGAATTAGGTTTAATAATTGACGACATTCCTCACTTAGTAAAATTATTTTTTAAGGGGAATACCGAAAAAATAACCGAGAGAAACATTAAACCAATATTAAATTTAATGCTTTCTTCAACTCGAGAACATCAGTGCCCTGAAGGCACAGTCGTAAGTGTGTTAAATATCAAAAAATCTAGGTTATTTGTTGAACAGAGTCCCTCCCCGAAGATTTTAAAAGCATTAAAATATGAAGCTATTACTTTTAGGAATATTTGGGACGGGGAAACAAATTAATTTAATTCATTACCTAATTCACTCATAACCTGGGCACACGTTTCACAAATCCACGAATCATCATCACAGTGAAACGCACCATGTCTTTCTTTACATACAGAACACTTTCTGTTTGTGATAGCCATCGTTGCCGCGGTGGCTTCCTTTTCAATATTTTTAACTCGTTGTCCGAGGTCAGCAACACGTTTTTCGTTGTTCACTTAATCACCTCCCGTAAATTGATACTTCTGTTCATTTTTACATAGACTCCTTTTCGTCCTCACTTTGAAACAAATCATTCAACGTACAACCAAACATCTTCGCTAATATCAACCCTTCGCGAATGGTAAATTGCTTTTTACCAGTTTCTTTTTCATGATAGGTCTGAGGGTGTATACCGATTTTGCGTGCCACATCTTTTTGATACAACCCACGTTCTCGGCGAGCAACATAGAGTTTGTGGATCATGACGCCTCACCCACACCGTACGTGATTGCCATTTCTTTGTTTTCCTCCTTAAGCAGTTTTGTTATCACAAGTTTCAAATAGATACTCAAGTGAATACTCAGGGAAAAACGTTTCCCTTATTCGTACTGCCTCATCCAGTAGCAAAGGATACTTTCCGTTTAGTTTTTCGGATACAGTTGGTACACGTCCTTTAAATAATTGGGCAAGATCTTTTCGCTTTATTCCTTTTCTAGCCATTTCAGCATCTAAATTTGGGTACATATAATCACCTCCGACTCAATTTACGATCTGTCGTAGTCGCAATTTTAATATAATACAATCTGTCGTAACATGTCAACGCTTTTTTATAAAATATTTATGACCTATCGTAATTTCTTTATTTACAATTTGCCGTAAGTCATGGTATGATTAATTTGTAAGTTACGACAAACCGTAATTTATTGCGTCATTGATAGGGAGGTGATTGTGGTGAGTAGAGGTGAAAAACTAAAGGCCTATATAGATTCGAAAGGCTACACGGTTATGGAGTTATCGAAAAGATCCGGAGTAGCATATACAACTATCAGGTCTATGATTGAAAGAAACCTGTCCAATGCATCTATTGATAACACTATAAAGATTTGTGAGGCTCTAGGGATAAGTGTGGAAGATTTACTCAATGAAGATGACAAAAAGGTTGTTCAGCTACCTATCGAATCTTCCGAATATCCCTATATCCCAGCTACTGTATCCGCCGGACTTCCTCTATGCATAGACAGCATAGAGGAGGGTGATTTGGAGCATATCTCCATACCGGATAACCTTATGGGAAAATGGGCAGGGAGGAGCGACATATTCTTGATGAGGGTTAACGGCGACAGCATGAACAGAATCATGACACACGGATCGCTGATTGCTGTCAAGCCTGTGTCTCTATCAGAGTTAAAGGATGGTGACATTGTCGTATACAGTGACGGCGGGGATTATGCTGTTAAGAGGTTTTATCAGAGGGGAGATAAAATCATCTTCAAACCCGACTCGAGCGATATTATGTTCACTGATTACGAAACCTCTACAGAAAATGAGGATTTAACAATTCATGGAAGAGTTGTTCTCTACCTGGTAGAACTCGATTAAGTTTTAACGCGTTAGAATTTAATCACGGCGGGCTGATCACCCGCCTATTTTTTGAAAGGAAGATAACCATGCCTGTCTACAAAGATGAGGAAAGAGGAACCTATTATTTTGTTACTCGAATACCTAAAAAAGGTGGAGGGACAAAGCAGATAAAAAGAAGAGGTTTTAAGTCACGCGCTGAAGCCCGCAAAGCAGAGGCGCTCGTGATCGCAAACGAAGAAGAGTTCGAGGAAGAAAATCCATCTTTTGAATTTATGGCAAGAGAATATTTGAAATGGTACAAAAAAAGAAGAAAAGCATCATCATACTTAAAAACAAGCAGCGTTATAGAAACTCACTTGATTCCCAAGTTTGGGGACAAAAAAATTAACAATATCCGCTCAAGGGACATCATGAGATTTCAGAATGATTTGCTCGATTCATATGCCGTTACTCATGTCAAAAAGATACACCAAGTATTATCCGCTGTTTATAACTTTGCAATTAAGCAGGAGTACACAAAAGACAATCCGGCGCGTTTGGCCGGGAATGTGGATATTGAAGAAGATAGACACATAAACTATTGGACTTTAGACGAGTTTAAAGCATTTATTCAACATGTAGATGACCAAATGTATTATGCCCTTTTTATGACTCTTTATTATAGCGGGATGCGTAAAGGCGAATTACTAGCACTCACATGGGGAGACATTGATTTTGACAGTAACACGATAAATATAGACAAAACAGTTTACCAACGGGTAGTAACCAAACCTAAAACAACATCATCTATACGAAAAATCATGATGCCTAAACACGTCATGAAATTATTGTCTCAGTTAAAAGCGGAAGTGAATCCTAAAATGACCTATGTAGTATTTGGAGAGTTTTACGATCACATTTCAACAACAACATTGGATAGGAAATATGATGAATATGTAAAAGCGGCGCAAGTAAAAAAAATTCGCCTACATGACTTCAGGCACTCGCATGCTAGCTATTTAATTAACAGGAACACAATCCCATCTGTTGTGGCAAAAAGACTCGGTCATAAGGATGTAGGAACAACACTCAACACATATAGCCACCTCTATCCTTCAACCGAAAAAGAAGCCGTCCTCAAAATGGAAGACGACTTCAAACTTGCTGAAATTATTCAGTTTAAACAGGCATAAAATGTTACCACAAATGTTACCACGATTCCACAAACAGCGTCAAATCAACCCTAAAACGCAATAAGTGGAGACGGTGGGAATCGAACCCACGTCCAAGAATATCGCCACTCAAGCTTCTACGAGTGTAGTCGATATATTAGCGTTTCGCGTCTTCTTCGGCCTATCGACGGGCTTCCAAAGCGCTAGCCTGATTCATCTCTTCCATGGTCCCCAGGCGGAGGACTTCCGGCGTAGCCCACTGAGAGTGAGACCCTGACCCTACCACATGGGCGATGGAGGGAGGATCCGCTTAGGCCTTATTAGGCAGCTAAAGCGAGGTTATCGTTAGATTTGCCAGTTATTATTGGCGTTGACGTTTTTTACGAGGACGATCCCCTCGACTCGCAACTCGAGCTCGATCTATCCCTGTCGAATCCAAAACGTCCCCATGAAATGAGAAACACCTTTAAAAAGGATCGTTTCGGGAGTACCTGTCTGTCAGGTACAAATTATATTATAGCAGAAAACGCAAATAATGCAAGACTTGTCACTCGAGTTTACATTTTTTGGCGTTCACGAAATGCTCTTTCGATATCCCGTTTCGCTTCCTTCCGTCTTAGATCTTCGCGTTTATCATATTGCTTTTTCCCTTTTCCGAGACCGATAAGAATTTTGGCAAATCCGTTTTTCAAATAGAGCTTTAACGGAACAAGTGTATATCCTTGTTCTTTCGTTTCCCCGATCAGCTTATTGATTTGTTTGCGGTGCAACAGCAATTTCCTCGTTCGGAGCGGATCGTGATTATATCGGTTTCCCTGTTCATAGGGGCTAATATGCATGTTATGAAGAAATACTTCGCCGTTTTGTATGCGGGCATAAGCATCTTTTAAGTTGACCCGTCCCGCGCGGATCGATTTAATTTCCGTTCCTTTTAAAACAATCCCTGCTTCATACGTGTCTTCTATAAAATAGTCATGGTTCGCTTTTCTGTTTTGAGCGACCAGCTTTCCTTCTCCCTTCGCCATTCTGATTTCCCTCCCTTGCCGTTTTCTCTTCGGACAATTATAACATGAAACGGAAAAAGGTTAGAAGTTTGGCCCTCTAACCTTTTCGTTTTTTCCCGCGCTTACGCCGAACATTGGCGGGTGTATTTTCGTATGACTTTTTCTTTTTTCTCGGGCGCCTTGTCGTCCATTCCCCTTCTTCATGGCCTTGGGGTCCCTTGCTCTTGCCATTCCCATTTTTCAATTTGACAATTTTGAGTTTGCCTTCTTCAGGCTGCTTGCGGCTTTTTTTCATGTCGGCGATTTCAAAATCGATCGCATGTTCATCTTTGTTGACATGAATGACGCGTACAGTAATTTCGTCGCCTATACGGAATACATTCCCAGTCCGTTCGCCGATCATGGCAAATTGCCGGTCATCATAGTGATAGTAATCATCGGTCATGTAACTGACGTGGACCAAGCCTTCAATCGTATTGGGCAGTTCAACAAACAACCCGAAATTTGTGACGGAACTGATGATGCCATCGAATTCCTCACCAATTTTATCTTCCATAAACTCCGCTTTTTTCAGCTCGTCCGTATCTCTTTCCGCATCCACTGCCCGACGCTCCATTTTTGATGAATGGTGGGCGATATCCGCCAATTTTTCTTTCCAAATTTCACGCGTTGTCTCGTCCATTTTTCCTTCAAATAAATAGGTCCTGATCAGCCGATGAACGATCAAATCAGGGTATCTGCGGATCGGTGAAGTAAAATGCGTGTAAAATTTCGTCGACAACCCGAAGTGTCCGATACTCTTTGGATCATACTTGGCCTGTTGCATGGAACGGAGCATGACGGTCGAGACAACCATTTCTTCCGGCTTTTCCCGAACAGCCTCGATGATTTCTTGCAAAGCCCGCGGATGGATTGAATTGGCTGTGCCTCTGACAAGAAGACCAAAGTTCGTTATGAATTCAAAAAAACGCTGCAATTTTTCTTCTTTAGGGTCTTCATGAATCCGGTAAATAAACGGAACATCCAGCCAATGAAAATGCTCAGCAACCGTTTCATTGGCCGCCAACATGAACTCCTCGATAATGCGTTCGCCAATGGAGCGCTCCCTGACCACGACATCGACCGGTTTTCCTTCCTCATCCACAATCACTTTCGCCTCTTTGAAATCAAAATCAATCGCGCCACGTTTCATTCGCTTATGCTGTAAAATGCCCTGAAGCTCTTGCATCAACTCAAACATGGGAACAAGAGGCTCATATTTTGCTCGGAGCTCTGGATCTTTGTCGATCAAAATTTTATTGACATCGGAATAGGTCATCCGTTCGGTAGTGCGGATGATCCCTGGAAAAATCTCATGGTTTACGACTTCTCCTTGCGGATTGATTTCCATTTCGCAAGACAAGGTAAAGCGGTCCACTTGCGGATTGAGTGAGCAAATTCCATTCGACAATCGATGGGGAATCATCGGGATTACCCGATCGACCAAGTAGACACTCGTACCGCGTTCAAACGCTTCCCGATCAATCGGTGAGCCTTCCGTTACATAGTAGCTTACATCGGCAATATGGACGCCCAATTTATAATGGCCATTCTCGAGTTTGGAAAGCGTCACGGCATCGTCAAGGTCTTTGGCGTCTGCGCCATCAATTGTGACAATCGTTTCATTTCGCAAATCACGCCTATCTCCTATTTCACTTTCGACAATCTCCTCTGGAATGCTGTTCGCCTGCTCCATGACTTCATCTGGAAAAGCGAGTGGCAAACCATGCTTATAAATGATCGATACGATATCCACGCCCGGATCGTTTTTATGCCCAAGGATTTTTACAACTTCCCCTTCGGCATTTTTCCGATTTTCTGGATAGGCGGTAAGGCGAACAACCACTTTGTGCCCTTCAACCGCTCCCATATTGGCATTTTTCGGGATAAAAATGTCATCTGCAATTTTCGGGTCATCCGGTATTACAAAACCGAAGTATTGGCTTTCATTGTAAGTGCCGACAACCTGAACCGTCCCCCGCTTTAAGATGCGGACAACAGCACCCTCTCTCCGGGAACCAGAACTGGAAGGTGATACTCTGACAAGGACATGATCGCCATGCATCGCCCCATTTTTCTCATGAGGGGGGATAAAAACATCATCCATTCCCGCCTCATCCGGAATGAGAAAGGCAAATCCTTTCGCATGGCCTGTCAATACCCCGCGAACGAGATTCATTTTTTCCGGAACGCCATATCGATTGCTTCTTGTCCTGACGACAAGCCCCATTTCTTCCATCTGTACGAGCGCCTTTACAAAATCTTTGAATTCTTCCGATCCTTCAACTTGAAAAACTTCTTCCAATTCCTTAACGGTTAGTGGCTTGTAGGCTTCTTCTCTCATATACGCCAATATTTTGTCCACTTGATGCTGTATTTGTTCTTCCATATACATCTCTCCTTAAAATAACCCTAAACGGACCAATCAAGCCCTTCGAGGAAACTTAGTATATCTTCGTGCAATTGTTCTTTTTCCTCTCCAAGAGTAATCACATGGGAGGAATTCTCATACCATTTCAACTCTTTTTGAATGGATTCCGATTTGTCATATATAATATTTGCGCTGTCGGGGTTTACTATATGATCATGCCGCGCCTGTACTACGAAAAGAGGGGCATAAATCATATCGACACAATCCCGCACATCGCCAATCAGCTGTTGAAGCGCCCTTAATGTTTTCATCGGTCTTTCTTGAAACTGTTCCATCTCTTGTTCGATCTGTTCTTTGGACTTTCCTTCAAACTGTTTATATTCACGCGCATATTGTAATATCCCCTGATACATGACTTCTTCACTCTTTATATACATCGGGGCACACATCGGAACAATTCCTTTTACCGGAACAGTGTAACCCAATTTCAGGGAAAATACTCCTCCAAGCGACAGCCCGGCAACAGCAATCTCCTCATACCCTTTTTCTTGTAAAAATTGATAGCCTTCCATTACATCCTGCCACCAATCATTCGGACCGGTCACAACCAACTCTTCAGGAGGCACCCCATGTCCTTTATATTGGGGCGCATGACAGGTATATCCTTTTTTTTCCAAAAACCTGCCGAGCATTCTCACGTCTGCAGTGCTTCCCGTGAATCCGTGCAACAACAAGACAGCCCGCTTCCCGGCTTCAAACAAAAAGGGTTTCGGTGGTTTTATCTTCATGGTCTTTCTCCTTCTATATCTTCCTTTATTTACACTATTACCCTATTTTAAGCAAAGTAACAGTTTCAGGCAAAATAAAAACCCGGTTATCATTGAAACCAGGTTTGTGTCAACATTATACTTCAAAAAAAGCAACGGCCATTGTTAGTACAAAAAATAATATCGAAAGTACGACTGTGATTCTCTGGAGCACTAGATCCATTCCGCGAGCTTTTTGTTTTCCAAAAAGCTGCTCCGCCCCTCCGGAAATAGCGCCTGAAAGACCTGCACTTTTTCCAGATTGCAATAATACAACAATAATCAATGCAATTGAAACAATAATTAATAAAGTAATGGCCAATGTATGCACTGGTACACACCTCCCGAGCCTGCCTACAGTAATTTTAATGTAGCATAAACAGCCTTTCTGCACAAGAGTGCTTTTTACACCGTCAAACTGCCCCGCCGGCGTTTCATCTTTCGGTAATCAAAACGTGACTAATAATCGGGAAAAGTCGGCATGAATGATGTCCGAATACGATAGCGATCAGAATGACCATACATGGCTTTTTTTCGGAAACGACTAGAGAATAACCATACATGGCCTTTTTTCAGCAACGACTAGAGAATGACCATACATAGCCCTTTTTTCAGCAACGACTAGAGGGTACGCTTTCTCGGCAACGTATAAAGGGTGAAGAGGGCCCCAACATTTATACTTTAGTTTTCCTTTTACGACCGACTTTAGCGATTACGACCACTTTTTCGATTACTGGCCGCTTCCATGTAATGATTCGCACCCATCCATTCTCCACACCCCATCCGCAATCTCTTCATTTAATGCTGAAGGGCTGGGCATAAGTTGGAAGCTGATGGATATTCGTAAAATAAAACCGCGTGAAATCAAGGGTTAACCACCAGGGCTTTTAAACTTGATTCCATGCGGTTTATTCATTTTTACAAGGCTTTGTCCCAGCCTAAAGGCTCGTTTTAACTTTCTGAAGCAGTTAGCCCGGCAAGGCGGCTGATCGTTCCAGTAATCAGGATGGCGACTAAAGCGGGAACAAGCCAGCCAAGCCCTTGCTTATATAACGGTAATGTTTGTTCGTAAAAAGAAATAATAGGTAACATCCAATCAAAATAAGGAATTTTAATCAGGTCACAAAATGTTTTGAAACCATCTATGATACTTATGCAAAATGTCAACGCCGCCACTGACACATAAACAAGCCGGGCATGGTTGAATAGCGGTGACAGAAAGGTCAGAAGCATCAGCACTACGGCAAGCGGATAAAGGAACATAAGAATTGGAATTGAATAATTGATGATGTTCGCCAATCCGAAGTTCGCAATTATAAAAGAAAGCAGTGAAAAGAAAATGACGAACCATTTGTAACTTACCTTTGGAATCAATGTATGAAAATACTCACCGCAAGCTGTCATTAACCCGATGCTTGTCGTTAAACATGCTAATATAATAATGATTGCCAATATAATAGAACCGAATGTTCCGAAATAATAGGTAGATGCGTGACTGAGGACAGGGCCTCCTGTTTCAAAAAGGCCAAATTCTTTTGTGCTCGTCGCGCCAAGAAAAGCAATCCCCACATAAATGACAGAAAGAAAGAAAATGGCGACAATTCCAGATTTAATGGTTGCGGATAATACGCCGGCCTTTGTCGTCACTCCAATAGAGCTGATCGCATTGATCACAATGATTCCGAAAACAAGTGAGGCAAGTGCATCCATCGTATTATACCCTTCCATAAATCCTTTCACAAAAGCACCGCTGGCATATGCTTCTTGTGGTGACTCGATCGATCCAATCGGATTTACCAGCGCAGTGATTAATAATACAGCAAGTAAAATGATAATCCCCGGCGCAAGAATTTTACCAATTCGATCGACTAATTTCGATGGATTTAAAGAAAGCCATGTTGTCACAGCAAAAAATATAAATGTAAAAATAAATAGTCCGGTTTTTGTGAAATCTGCTTCTATAAAAGGAGAAATGCCAATATCAAAAGCAACAGCCCCTGTACGAGGCGCGGCGAAAAATGGCCCGATTGTCAAATAAAGAAGTGCGGTAAAAATGATGCCATACCACGGATGAATTCTGCTGGCAAGCTCCTGAAGATTCCTGCTTCCCGAAAAACCCATTGCCAACACCCCGAGGAAAGGCAGTCCGGTTCCGGTTATTAAAAATCCAAATACGGCAGGCCAAATGTTTGTACCGGCATTTTGACCAAGCGATGCAGGAAAAATCAAATTTCCGGCTCCAAAGAATAATGCGAATAACATAACGCCAATAACAAAATATGATGAAAATGTCAGGTTTTTACTCAAAATATAGCTCCCCCTAAGATGTGTTCCTCTACTATTTCATTCGATTATGTGTACTATCCTACTCTTTTTTACGACAGCTTGCAATGTATGACCTAAAATCTAAAAACGCGATCTATCCCGTTGTAGATACTCGAAATAAAAACCGGTTTTTTATGTCAGTTACACCTTTTTCTCCCTGCTTATCTCCATTTGCCCCGGAAGCTTCCAAGACATGGCGACAATCAATAAGCAAAAAGTAAAGCAAACCATCGCGACAAGGTGAAATTGGGACAAATCTAATTGGCGGTTGAACGTTAGACCGAGCAAGCTTCCCGAGAGGATAGAGCCAAGATAACGGCTTGTCTGAAATAGGCCTGAAGCCGTTCCCGTGTCTTCCGGGTTCACATGTTCATACAAAGCCGTTTGGGTCGAAATATTGTTAAATCCATTACTCATTCCCAGTACAGCCATAATAACGAGCAGCCAAAGAAGCGGGGAAGTTTCCCTGTAGGTCAACAAGAGCCCCGTCCCGATTAAAAGCAAAACCGCTCCAATCATCATCGGCAATTTCGAACCATGCCTGTCAATGAGTCCGCCGGCAATAGGTGAAACAATTACACCAAAGCCCGCCAGTGCCAGCATGATCAAACCAGTGCGCTCCTCTGTATAGCCCTGCACTTGTTGCAAAAAAGTCGGAAAACCGAAAAAATAGCAATAATAAACCGTATTAATACTTGTAAACTGCAAATAGACCATCGTCACATTCCGGTTCTTTTTCAAGCTTTGTATATCAATAAATGGTTCATTATGCCCTTTTTCCTGAACGTAAAATAAAATGCCGCCCACCAAAAAAATCAGCAATGCCCACCAGCGAATATATCCATCCAGGGATAATAAAAACAAAATTAAGCCGACAATGGAAGCGATAAAAAGAAAAATTCCTTTAAAGTCGATACGCCGGATATCAATCGTTCCACTCTCGGTTTTGGGCAAAATAAAAATGGCTAAGACAAAACCGATGATTGTGAATGGGAAGTTGATCCAAAAAATGGCGTGCCAATCCCACGCCGCGATGAGAAAACCGCTTATGGAGGGACCAAATGCCGCTGAAGTCGAAGCAAAGACAGATAACACGGCCAAAGCGTGCGCCTGGTTTTTTGAAATATGAGAGCGGACCATGCTCATGCCGCTCGGAAATAATGCGGAACTCCCAATTGCCTGTAATGCCCGGCAGCCAAGCAGAAACAAAAAGTTAGGAGAAAACAGGGCTAATAGACACGCTGCAGTCACGATGATTAACCCGGTCAAAAATAGTTTTTTTGCGCCAAACATGTCACTTAATTTTCCCATCACCGGCTGACCCGCTGCGCTTGCCAAATAAAAAATGGAGATGAGCCAAGAAACATCGGCAAACGACAATTGATAGTCATGCTGCAAACGCGTCAAAGCAACTGAAATCATTGACGAATTTAACGGATTCAGCATAGTGCCAAGCCCGATGGTCAATACGAATATCCACTGCTTTTTTTCCATGTATTTCGCCATTTCATCACCTGTTTTTTTATACGGCTCGTTACATTCATGCTCCGAATTACTATAGAACAGATTTTTCAAACAGACAACTATTTAAGTTTAACGGAACTGCCGGAAAGATAAAAGTGGAAGATTTCTGTCAGAGGAACAAGTGTAAGGGGAATGGTTGGAGCCAAAGGGCCCGGCGCATCGCCAGACCCTTTGCCCACATTATTTTATATTGTAAAACGCATTGACACCCGCGTAGCTCGCCGCATCTCCAAGTACATCTTCGATACGAAGCAGTTGGTTATATTTGGCAACACGGTCCGTGCGGGACGGGGCCCCTGTTTTGATTTGGCCGGCGTTTGTCGCAACGGCGATATCGGCAATTGTCGTGTCTTCCGTTTCACCTGAACGATGGGAAATCACCGCCGTATAGCCGGCACGCTTTGCCATTTCAATCGCATCAAATGTTTCGGTCAACGTGCCGATTTGATTTACTTTAATTAAAATGGAATTGCCAACACCTTCTTCAATACCGCGCGCAAGCTTTTTCGTATTTGTCACAAACAAGTCGTCCCCGACAAGCTGTACCTTGGAGCCGATCCGCTCTGTCAGGAGTTTATGGCCTTCCCAGTCATTTTCATCCAGACCATCTTCGATTGAAATGATCGGATATTTATTGACGAGCTCTTCATACCACTTGACCATTTCTTCAGATGTTCTGACAATTCCCTCACCTTTCAAGTGGTACTTGCCGTCTTCTCTGTTATACATTTCCGAAGAAGCAACATCCATTGCCAACTTGATCTCTTCACCCGGTTTATAGCCGGCTTTTTCAATCGCTGTCATTAACGTTTCAAGCGCTTCTTCGTTGGATTTCAAGTTCGGCGCAAACCCTCCCTCGTCTCCAACGCTTGTACTCAAACCCTTTTCCTTCAAAACAGCTTTTAAGCTGTGAAAAATCTCTGCACCAATGCGGAGCGCCTCTTTAAAGCTGGAAGCTCCGACAGGCATGACCATAAATTCCTGGATATCCACGTTATTATCGGCATGCTCCCCGCCATTTAAAATATTCATCATCGGCACTGGAAGCTGTTTGGCATTAAATCCGCCCAAGTATTGATAAAGTTGCATGTCCAAATAATCCGCAGCAGCATGGGCAACTGCCATGGATACTCCCAAAATGGCATTGGCGCCCAATTTTCCTTTATTATCTGTTCCGTCAAGTTCCATCAACGCCATGTCAATTCCAACCTGATCAGTCACATCGTATCCGATGAGTTCTTCGGCAATCACTTCGTTAACATGGTTGACGGCTTTTTCAACGCCTTTTCCGAAATAGCGGTCTTTGTCGCCATCACGGAGTTCAACTGCTTCATATTCACCAGTGGATGCCCCACTCGGAACAAGAGCCCTTCCGAAAGCTCCTGTCTCTGTATAAACCTCGACTTCCACCGTTGGATTACCGCGGGAATCCAACACTTCTCTGGCATAAACATTTGCTATGAATGGCATCGATATCTCCCCTTAAAAAAATGAAGTTTTATTTGATCAAGCTGCTGCCTGTCATTTCTGGCGGCTGTTCTACATTTAGCAAATCGAGCATCGTTGGCGCAAGATCGGCGAGAATGCCCCCATCGCGAAGCTGAAGGCCATGTTTTGTTACGATAACAGGCACCGGATTGGTCGTATGGGCTGTCATCGGGGTGCCTTCCGGTGTCACAACTTCATCCGCGTTGCCATGATCTGCCGTAATGATCGCCGCTCCCCCTTTTTCCAAAATCAAATCCACTACTTTGCCGAGACATTCATCAACTGCTTCCACCGCTTGTATGGTTGGCTCTAGCATGCCGGAATGTCCGACCATATCAGGATTGGCATAGTTTAAAATAATCACATCGAATATATCTTTTTGGATTTCTTCACATAATGCTTCTGTCACTTCATAAGCGCTCATTTCAGGCTTTAAATCATAAGTGGCCACTTTAGGCGAATCAATCAATATCCGCTTTTCACCCGGAAATGGCGCTTCTCTGCCGCCACTCATAAAAAAAGTAACATGCGGATATTTTTCCGTTTCCGCGATGCGCAGTTGCTGAAGCCCATGACGGGACACTACTTCTCCCAGCGTCTGCTCCAAGTCCACTGTTTTAAAAGCCACATGTCCGTCCACTGTTTCAGAATAGTGGGTCATGCAGACAAAATACAAATCTTTCGGCCTGTTTTTACCTCTGTCAAACGAAGGAAAATCTTTGTTTGTAAACACATTGGAAATTTGGATCGCCCGGTCGGGCCTGAAATTGAAAAAGATGACCGAATCACCACTGTCAATAGTCGCATTTGGTTTTCCATTTTCATCCGTAATAATAGATGGAAGCATAAACTCATCAAATATGCCTTGTTTATAAGAATCTTCCACCATTTGAAGCGGATCTGTGTATTGCGGTCCTTCTCCGAAAGCCATTGCCCGATAGGCTTTTTCCACACGATCCCAACGCTTGTCGCGATCCATTGAATAATACCTGCCGGAAACGGTGGCAAACTTTCCAACACCGCATTCTTTCATTTTCGCTTCTGTTTCTCGAAGGTAACGCTCAGCCGTTTGCGGCCCGACGTCCCGTCCATCCAATATGGCGTGTACATATACGTCTTTTATTCCTTCTTCAACTGCCAGTTTTAATAAAGCATGAAGGTGGTCGATATGACTATGCACGCCTCCATCAGAAAGTAAACCGAGCAAGTGGAGTTTTTTGCCGTTTTTCTTTGCATGGGCAAGGGCTTCCTGAATGGTTTCATTTTTTGCAAATTCACCATTTCGAATGGCAATGTTCACTCTCGTTAAACTTTGGTAAACAATCCGTCCTGCCCCGATATTTAAATGTCCTACTTCGGAATTGCCCATTTGCCCTTCTGGAAGGCCGACTGCTTCACCGCATGCTGTCAGTGTATTATGGGGGTACATATTCCAATAGCGGTCAAAGTTCGGCTTATTTGCCTGGGCAACAGCGTTCCCATGCCCTTCCTCTCTTAATGCGAAGCCGTCTAAAATGATTAAGGCTACTGGGGATTTACCCATTGGCGGCCGCCTCCAATAAGCGAAGGAATGAGTGTGGGTCAAGACTTGCTCCGCCAACCAAAGCCCCGTCAATTTCCGGCTTTGCCATCAATTCATCAATATTGCCGGGATTAACGCTTCCTCCATAGAGAATTTTCACTGATTGTGCCGCAGAACCGGAATAACTGCTTTCAACAACTTGGCGGATATGTCCGCATACCTCATTGGCATCTTCTGCTGTCGATGATTTTCCAGTGCCGATCGCCCAAATAGGCTCATAAGCAATGATCAATTGTTTTACCTGTTCTTCGGTCAACCCTTGAAGGGCTTTTGACACTTGATTAGCCACATGCCCTTTTGTTTCATTTCGCTCCCTCTGCTCCAATGTCTCCCCGACACAGATGATCGGCTTAATGTTATGACGAAAAGCGGCCGCTGTTTTTTTGTTGACGGATTCATCTGTTTCATTAAACATGTCCCTGCGCTCGGAATGGCCGATAATGCAATAAGACACACCTAAATCCTCCAGGGCCGCAGGACTGATTTCTCCCGTAAAGGCTCCGCTTTCTTCATAATGCATAGTCTGCGCTCCAATATGTACATTATAGCCATCAACCGCCGCCAAGAGCCGGTCTAAAAACAGGGCCGGTGCGCAAATGATCGAGTCAACCTTGGAGCGGTCGGGAACAAGCCCTTTTACTTCATTCGCGAAATCGACCGCTTCTTGTATCGTTTTATTCATTTTCCAGTTACCTGCTATCAACGGTTTTCGCATACCATACATCCTTTCTTTTCTGTACGAAAGCACCTGTTATTCGGAATGACGGTCATCCAGCGCAGCAATGCCCGGCAAATCTTTTCCTTCCATAAATTCGAGCGATGCTCCCCCGCCTGTCGAAATATGGTCCATCTTTTCCGAAAGGCCAAAATGTTCCACCGCTCTGGCAGAATCGCCGCCGCCGATGATCGTATATGTATTGTCCGCTTCTGCAAGCGCTTGGGCGACACCTTTCGTTCCTTGAGCGAAAGGCTCCATTTCAAATACACCCATTGGCCCATTCCAAATGACAAGCTTCGATTTTTTTATGACATTGCTGTACAGCTCGGTTGTTTTGGGACCGATGTCCAAGGCTAGCCATCCAGAAGGAATCTGTTCAATATCGACTACCTTCGTTTGAGCATGTTCAGAAAAAGAATCTGCTACAATTGCATCAATCGGCAATAGAAATTGTACGCCTTTTTCCTCCGCTTTTTTCATAAAGCTTTTGGCAAGTTCTATTTTATCTTCTTCAAGCAGCGAATTTCCGATATCGTGACCTTGGGCTTTGACAAACGTAAAGGCAAGCCCGCCACCAATCATTAAATGATCTACTTTGTCAAGAAGATTATCAATAACACCAATCTTGTCCTTCACTTTTGCGCCGCCAATAATCGCCGTAAAAGGCCTCTGAGGATTGGACAATGCGTTGCCCAGCACTTCCAATTCCTTTTCAATTAAAAAGCCGGCAGCGGAAGGCAAGTATTTTGCCACCCCTTCTGTAGAAACATGGGCGCGGTGCGCAGTGCCAAAGGCATCGTTGACATATAGTTCGGCCAGGTTGGCAAACGCCTTCGCAAGCTCCGCATCATTTTTTTCCTCTCCTGGATGAAATCTCACATTTTCCAGCAATAAAATATCGCCTTCCCGGAGTTCGGAAACTTGCTTTTCAACCTCTTCGCCGATGACTTCCCTTGTGTAATGAATGCTTCTCTCCAATAATTCCTCAAGGCGTTTTGCAACCGGCGCCAACCGCAATTCTTCGACAATCTTGCCTTTTGGCCGTCCCATATGGCTTGCCAGTATGACCATTGCGCCATTATCAGACAAATGCCGAATCGTTGGCAAAGCCGCCCGAATCCTTGTATCATCGGCGATCACTCCACCATCCATCGGCACATTAAAATCCACGCGGCAAAAAACTCGTTTCCCTTTTACTTGTAAATCATTTATTGTTTTCTTCCTCACTTGGACAGCCTCCTATTTCAAGCAGAAAATAAGAGAGTGGGTCTTTCCCGCTCCCTTTTTTTATTTCCCCTCTATATTATAGATGCCAACCCGTGATTTATCCAATACTATTCTCCATTTTTCATGCTAATCCGCGTTTGGCGATATATTCCGCCAAATCGACAAGACGATTGGAGTAGCCCGTTTCGTTGTCATACCAAGAGACAACCTTAACCATATTTCCATCTAATACCATCGTCGAAAGAGCATCCACAATGGATGAATGGGCGTTCCCGTTGAAATCCCGGGAAACAAGCGGCGTTTCGCAATAAGCGAGAATACCCGCCAATTCCCCTTCCGCGGCGGCTTGCAATGTTGCATTCACCTCTTCGGCCGTAGCAGGCTTTTCCAGTTCCGCGACCAAATCAACGACTGACACGTTCGGGGTCGGAACCCGCATCGCCATTCCGTTCAACTTGCCTTTTAACTCCGGAAGCACAAGAGAGACAGCTTTTGCGGCGCCTGTTGAAGTCGGAATAATCGATTCGGCGGCAGCTCGAGCCCGTCGGTAATCCTTGTGGGGAAGGTCCAGGATTTGCTGGTCATTCGTATAAGAGTGAACCGTGGTCATCATTCCGCGGCGTATGCCGAACTCCTGATGAAGCACTTTCGCAAGAGGGGCCAGACTGTTTGTTGTACAAGATGCATTGGAAAGAATATGATCATTCGCCGGATCATATTTCTCCTCGTTCACGCCCATGACTATCGTGATATCTTCATCAGTTGCAGGCGCAGATATAATGACTTTTTTTGCCCCAGCCTCCAAATGTTTGGCCGCATCGTTCCGTTTTGTAAAACGGCCAGTTGATTCGATGACAATATCAACACCAAGGTCTCCCCATTTCAATTGAGACGGATCCCTTTCAGCCATCACCTGTAAGCGCTGGCCATCCACTAAGATGTCATTGCCTTCAACTGTAATGTCATTCCGAAGTGTGCCGTGAACCGAGTCATATTTTAGCAAGTGCGCCAACATGTTCGCGTCCGTCAAATCATTCACTGCCACAATGTCGACACTTGGATTGTCCAAGGCCGCCCGAAACACATTTCTGCCAATTCTTCCAAACCCGTTAATTCCTATTTTCACTGTCATCATGTATGTCCTCCTTCAAAGGTTGCTGTTTATATGTTTGTCAGTGCTTTGAACAATTCTTTGGCCGCACCCTCATCTGTAATAAACACCGTGTTGGGTGGAGCACTTTTCATATAAGATTGGATCGCTTTTGCTTTTGACTTTCCTCCGGCAACCGCAACGGCATGACGGGCGCGGTGCAGATCTGCCAATTGCAAGCCGACAGTGGATACCTTATGGACAACTTCTCCCTCGATATTAAAGTAATAGCCAAATGCCTCCCCCACTGCCTGCTCTTTGAGCAGTTTATCCATATCTGCATCGTTCGTGTTTCGCCGTGTTGCCATTTTAATGGCATCCCCGATTCCGTGTAATACGATATTAGCCGATTGAATCAAATTTAATACTTCCGATATATTGGGATCTTGCAAAAGCGACTCACGTACTTTTTCACTCACCTGATCCGGAATATATAATGCCCGATGGCTCCCGCCCGTTTGTTCGGCCATTTTGGCGCAAATAGAGTTGGCTTGATTTTTCACATCATCCCCAACGCCTCCCCGGGCAGGTACAAATAGTATCTGTTTTCCTTTACCGATTTCCCGTGTCATCATTTCCGCGGCGCAGGCCATTGTTGTCCCACCGGTCACGGCAATGATATTTTGGGCTTTCAAAATCTTTTTTAATTGATCGGCACAGGCCTGGCCCAACTCTTCCTTGACAACAGGAGTGTCGTCTGAATCGCCGGGAATAATTTTCACTTCAGCGATTCCGAGCAGCCTGTTCAACTGCTCTTCGAGTTCATGAATCCCTGTTATCCCGCGAACTAATTCAGCCAGCTCCTTCAGTAGCACCATGCCGTCATCTGTAATTTCCATTCCCGCCGGCCGTGCCGATATCAGTTGCCGCTCTTTTAAAAAGTCAACCTCGCTTCTGAGTACACGTTCCGTCATATCGAGCATATGTGCGAGCGGTCTTCTTCCGATAGGTCCTGTCAATTGAATGGACTTTAAAATTTGGTACCGCTTTTGGATGATCTTAAGGAGATCTGGCACCAGCTTTTGTTGAAGTTTTAACAGTTTTTGCAATATGCGACCCCCTCAAAATCGTCCCACATGGACGTTTTTTGTCCCAATTCATCAAAAAAAAAAGAAACCTGTTACCTTCATACTGATTGTAACAGGTACGCAGCAACGTTTCAACTTTCAAATTTACGTAATTGATCTTCTATCGTGACAGGATCGATCATCCCATATTGAACAATTTTTCCACGAATTTCTACTACCGGGATCATTAAGCCGAATTTTTCTGTTAAATCATCACTTTCGTCAATGTCTTTTTCAATTAACTCATACGAATATTTTCGTTGAAGCATTTGTAAAACCAGCAGTCCCTCATCGCAGAGGGGGCATTTTTTTCTTGTATAATAATAAACTTCCATGTTGTATTCCATTCCTTACTCATACCGTTTTCTTTTCGTGGATGAAGGGATGCGGAGCTGTTCCCGATATTTGGCTACCGTTCTTCTGGAGAGCTTCAACCCTTTTTCCTTCAGCCTATCCGCGATTAATTGGTCGGAAAGAGGCTTCTTTTTGTCTTCTTTGGCTATCATTGCCTCGATCAGCGCTTTCGCCTGAGCGGCAGAAGCCTGTTCGGTATCCGAATTGGCTCCGGTTTGGAGAGCTTGCGAGAAGAATCTCTTTAGTTCATGCATACCGCTTGGCGTTTGGATGTATTTGCCTCTAACGGCCCGGCTAACAGTTGATTCATGCATATCAATTTTTTCAGCCACATCCTTTAACGTGAGCGGTTTTAGATAACTCGGGCCTTTTAAAAAGAAATCCTGCTGTTCTTCCAAAATGGCCATGCCCACCTTCATCAAAGTTTGCTTCCGCTGTTCGATACTGCGCACAATCCAGCGGTAATCCTGGCGTTTATCATTTAAAAATTGCTTCACCTTTTCATCCGCAATTTGCGACATCGTATTATAATAGTCTGATTGGTAGCGAATGTCGGGAAGGTTCCTTTCAAACAGACGTAACTCAAGTGTTCCGTCATTGATTTCAAGAATAAGGTCCGGTATGACATATTGTGTCCTCTCATGATCAAACTGGATGCCGGGCCGCGGATCGAGTGTCGTGATAAAATCAGCCGCTTTTTGGATTTCTTGCAAGCTGACAGACAGTTGCTCAGAAAGGAGCTTCCATTTCTTCTCCGCAAACTCTGTGAAAAAGCCCGAGAGCAAATCGATCACAAGCGCCGGTGTGCTTTGCTTTCTTTTTGTTTGGAGCAGCAAACATTCCTGCAATGAACGGGCGGCGATTCCAGCCGGTTCAAGGCTTTGAATGATTTCAAGCACTTCTTCCGCTTCGTTTATAGTTGCTTGTTCGGCAGCAGCCGCTTCCTCCAGGGTAATCGTTAAATAACCGTTAGGATCCAGATTATATATAAACTGCTCTGCCAATTTGCGTTGCTTTTCCGATAACGCTTTCATCAAGAGCTGAGAAAACAAGTGATCCGCCAAATTTTCAGTCGGCTCCGCCATTTGTTCGAGCCACTTCTTTTGATCGTGTTCCTGGTTCGTTATTTTCCGCTTCTTCACCATGTCGTAGCGGGGATCGACGGACTGGACGATCGGTGATTCCAACTGGATGAGCGGATTTTCCATTTCTTTCATTTCAAGAAACGCCGTTAACTCATGGGCAGTGTATTGTAAAATGGTGATTGCTTGCTGCAATTCCTGTGTCATTGTCAAATTAAGCGTCTGTTTCTGTAGTAAAGCCGGTTCCATTTTCATTTGCCCTTCCTCCCCCCACAACTATTTTACTATATTTTGATTTTCGCGTATATAGAATCATTTTCTCGTCGCCTCACCCATCAGGCCTATTTTTCAGCGAACTAGGCCGTTGTACAACCGTTGGACGGTTGTCTTTCATAAGAATGAGTATACGATATTTTAAAAAGGAGGCTTTTTTCATGAGAATGTACCATAAGCCTTGCAGCTGCAAAAAACCGTGTAAGTGCGGCTATCCACCGGTCAAACCGGCTATGCAATTGCCCGCCAAAACGATGCCTGCCCAAATCAGCCCCACTAAGCAAAACACTGAATATGTCGGGCAAGATGTCTATATCCCGGTTATGCACCCGAGCCATACAACCCAAATCAACCATACGACTTATAAATACATGCATTCCTATCCACATACAAAATCTGCCGTCAACTCCATTTCGGAAGAACATTATTGTGTCTGCCCTCCAAAACACCATTGCGGCTGGAAGCATAAAAAATATTGGTAAATATGCAACATAAAGTCCAAATATGGGCTTTTTTCTCATAAAATGTCGAGCCTAATGGCACATGTAATCAATAAAAACTTGTTGTACAATGATGATAAGCAAGGTGAATGGCCTTGTAAATACCCCCTTTTTAGTATAGATGGAGACTTTGCCTCCCAGGAGGTTATCTCCTTTTTTTCTTTCCGTCCGGATATTCCGGGCTTTTTTTTCTAACAAAAAGGAAAAATGGGTCGACTGTACAAAAAAACACCAACAAATGTTGATGATTCAAGGCTTTAACCATTATGGCCATAAAAGATTTTATCGCTTCATATAATCACTTTGCTTGCACCTTGAAGAAATGTAGCTACATGAATGAGATCAGTTAAACCTACTCATATATTGATATTACTCAAGGTTGCGAAAAATGTCGAGAGAAATATTGTCAAGCGCAACAATCCTTACAAAAACGCTCTGCATGATGAGGGATTAAACGCACAATCACATGAATAGCGACTATACAGAGAAAAAATGCATTGGTAAATGTACACGGTTAGCGGACAGGCAAGGTCGAGACTATCCGAAAAGGAAGTATAAAGTCACGACGATTTAATCAAGTACGAAATCCCGGCCAACGCCGGGCCATTTATATGATTTAGTTACCGAGAGCCCGCTTGAGGATTAAGTTATCGCCAATATGTTCTTCATAGGCTACTTGGATATAATGGTAAAAGGTTCGCGCATACAGTGAGAGGGACGTTAAAGTGTATAAAAAACGGGAATCAAAGCGCCCCAGGCGGTTGACTCCCCAAACTTCACTATAATCTGTTTCATGTTATAAAGCACCGGATTCGTGCTAATAAATATAAGTGCTCATTTATTGGCTTTTAATATAGCCAAATGGCAGATCCCTATGGAAAGCGGGAAAGAAAATAATTTAAGAGGCCTTGCCTTTTTTATAGGCTTCTTTATATAATTCACTATACTTTTTATACTCTTTGGGGACTCGACTAGTTGAAAAAAGTTTCTTTCCTTTTTTGAATCCCGCCTTTCTAACTTCTGCTGCTTTTTTATTAGACTTAAACCCTTGCTTAAACCACTTGGAATAATCTTTATTGTTTTTATACTCTTTGGGAACTTTGACACTATAGTTAGTCTTTGCAAACTTTTTTCCCTCTTTAGTGATTGTCTTTTTTATGCCGGACCTGTAACCTTTGTTATAAGCTTTAACATATTCCTCGCGGTCGGTATTGCCAGGATTCATTTCTTCTTTTTTCTTACCGTGGTTTTTCCCCAATTTGTACTGCTCTTTTTTTATTTTTTCTATTCTTTCATCGTTGCCCGACTTAAAACCTTCTTTGAAAACGTCTACTCTATGATCCGGAACTTGATCTACATTAAGTTCTTCTTGATGTAATCCTTGATCATATCCCTTTTGATAATAATCTTTTTCATCTTGCTTATCGTTCCAGGTATCGTTATAACTTTTTTTAAACCCTTCCACGTAATGTGTTGACTTGTCGTTAAGATATTTATCAGGATCATTTACATTTTCCTCGAAATCTTTTGCAGCTTGGGCGGCTCCTTCTTTTACCCCCAATTGCCTCTCTTGTTCAGCCTTCTGTTTTTCTTCTTCCGCTTTTTTTCTTTCTTCTTCCGCTTTTTGTCTAGCTAATTCCTCTTGTTTGCGTTGTTCCTCCGTTTGCTTATTCACATTTGGAGTTTGAGTGGGTGCGCTGTTATTGGATGAACCTCCTCCCCCTCCGGAACTGCCACCATTATGATAATGATATTCTCCTTGCTTTAACCCCCACTTTTCGCAATTCGTTCTACAGGTATGCCCTCCATTTGCATCAGTTCTGCCAGGATGAGCATGAGAATAGCTTGGAATAATGAGCATAAAAATGAGAATGCAACATATCCCTGAAAAAATCTTTCTAAACAAGAGTATCTCCCCCTTCCACATACTGTATTTCGACAAAAGGATATATTTTCCTGCAACTAATTGCCCAAAATAACGTCCTCTCATAAAAGTTTTTTCGTGTTTTTTGATGTATCGTGTTTCATTTTTGTAAATATCCTTTTTGGATGCTACCCCTTATTGTTATAATAGACGCGAGGTGTTTCTTAATGAGCAATCATACATCATCCAAAGATGAAAGCTTTGGATCAAAGGTTTTTATTATTACGATCCTTACTTTATTGGTAGTAGGGGCAATTGCTTTTGTAATAGCAATTTATTATTTTGGGATTCTAGGTTTATTCAGCATATTAGGCGTCAAATACGATACTCTTTGGTCACTGTTTTTGTTTACCCTATTTTATTTTCTTTTAGGAATTATTGGCGATGGTGTCGTAAAAGTTTTGCTCTCTTTAATGAAGATTTCCGGAAAATGGTCAAAACTCCATATGAAAATGGGCCTATTCATGTTTTCATTTTTAGTAAACTGGGCTATCATTTCCTTTTTGGATGCATTCATGAATTCTATTGATTTGCAGTTCATTACGAAAATGATATTATCTTTAATTTTTGCAATAATAGATTTCGCAATGGAAACAGACGAAAAAAAGTCAGTGTAAAGTTGAATATTTTCATTGGGCATCATGACCACCTTTAACACTTTTTAAAGGCCCTCGTCGTTTCAATATCGGCCATGACCCATTCAATTTTCTGGAAGTTTATACAAATCATCGTAGGGTATTCAGCAATAAACTGGCCGTTCACATTCAAAGAATGTAAAGGATATCGAATCATTCCTTAAACAATTTTCGGCCTTATAGGATCCAATAACTAGTAAAGTTCGCAATTGTGAGAGCTTGGGAGCTGAGAAATATAAGCGGAAAGGCGAAGTAAATCCCTTTACAATCAGTATAATGAAACTTTATTTTAGTTATAGTTTTGTTTAATGAATTACCCACCTCAGTTGCTTGCAAGGTGAGGGCCTGAAAGTACAAAATCAGCCGAAGGAAAACACTTTGTTTTCTTCCGACTGATAGATTTTTGGGGCTTTTTAGAAGATCCCTGTTTGGCTTACAGTTTATCGAACACGCTCCAAGGGAGTCTGGCTCTCGCCAGGAAGCATGTTTCACAATATCGCTGATTCGTCGAGTATCATTTACCTTCACGCAATCTATACTGAAAAAACATCAGAAAACCCTTAAATACTAGGACTGCGCCAATCGTATTACATGCTATCCTTAACCAATTGATGACCAAAAATTCGCGGGCGGTTTGTTTAAGAAAAGCAACTGAATGTACTTTATTTCCTTCGATAAACATAATCTCGTTTCGGGGCCATTCGAACACCATTGATATCAACCCTAATAAAATCATCACCATAATGCTTCCTAATATCCAGTAACGCGCTGCTTTTGCTTCCCAACTCAGGATTAAAGCTCCCAGGCCAGTCAACCAGCTTGCCAATCCAAGAGGAGGAAAGAAAGTGTGTGGACTGGCCACTTTCATAAAGTCCATTGAAATTTCAAATGAATTTGGAACATCGTGAAATATATTAGGATACACCATAAAAACTTCCAGAGCAAAAGCCCCCAACATAATCAACGTTACCCACAGGTAGGATAACATAAAGACATAAGCTATCTTTTGCTTCATTTTATTTCCTCTTTTCTAGTAGGGTAATGAAAATGCCATATACTTAATCTTTTATCCTCAGTAAAAAGATGGCATATGCTTTTTTCTGAGCTCAATTCCACATCCAGAGTGAGTTCTATTACGTCCATTTTCATCAGATTGGCAAAAGTCTTTATAACCTGCCCATCCTGTAAAGGCAGCCTTCCGTTCATGCCCAACATCTGGAAACCTCATGATTGGCATTTTCTACAACGGTAACTATCTTATATATCCAATCCATAATACCTGTTATCAGATGGCTTCATCTCTAGACTCGCATTTTCATATTATTCTCTTCGGTACTTTAAAACCGGAACCATAATAGATGAAATAACAGCAAGATAGATTGGCAAAAATTGAACCCCTATTGCTTTTTCAAATAGAATAACTCCAATCCCCCCTACTATATTTGATAATAGAAGCCCGGCAACAAAACCGCCGACAGCACCGATCAAAACCAACGAAATGAGTCCTCTCTTCTTATTCTCCACTTTTTTATCGGTTTTCTGCCCGCCTCTTTTGTACACTTTCACTAAACCAACACCTGTTACACACATTAAAAGTAAGCCCACAACCGGGTGAAGGGCGCCTAACCAGCCAACTTTCCAGCCCGAATTTGCAGTTAGGTACATCAAGAAAATGAGAAGAAAAATAGCCAACAACTCTTTGTAAATAAGGCCAAAAAATCTTCCCATCATTGAACAAATGATCATCAGTATAGGGAGCGTATAGCCAAACAAATGGACAAAATTTCTATGGGCGGCCCATGTTGCCGGATCTTTAAAAATAGACAAACCTGCCAGCAAAAATTGAATCAATAAACAAACTAAAAAAATAAAGCCCAATCCTATATACGTATTTTGAAGTAACGGCCTTCGTGACATTGTTTCATTCATATGATTCCCTCCGGTTTACGTTATTTACAACGTCATTTTATCCAGCCATTCTAACAACACTCTTATGAATTTCTTACATAAATATTAAATGTGGTTTTTTACAAAAAAAGCCGGGACAGAACCCTATAAAAATGAAAAGACCGCATGGAATCAAGTTTAGAAAACCTTGATTTCACGCGGTTTAGGTTTTATTCTCACGATTTTTAAGAATATCCATTAGCTTTCAACTTTTGTCCCGGTTCCTGCTTATCGTTTCAATCGGTACCCAACACCCCAAACGGTTTCAATATATTCTGGTTGGGAGGGGTTTTCCTCCATTTTTTCTCTAAGTCTTCTGATGTGTACCGTAACAGTCGTAATGTCGCCATAAAAATCAAATCCCCACACCTGTTCCAACAAATGTTCTTTGCTGAAGACCTGATTTGGTGAAGAAGCTAAAAAGACAAGCAAGTCGAACTCTTTGGCTGTCAATATTTTTTCCTGATCATGTACATATACTTTCCGAGTAGCAGGCTGTATGAGCAAATCTCTTATTTTTATTTCGTCCAGTGCTTTTTGGTCGCGGGATACAAGGCGGTCATATCTTGCTATATGAGCCTTTACCCTAGCTATTAATTTATTCGGATTGAAAGGTTTCTCAATATAGTCATCCGCACCACGCCCTAGTCCCCTAATCATGTCTATGTCTTCATTTTTAGCAGTCACCATGATGATTGGGATATCGGATATATCTCTCATTTGTTTGCAAATTTCGTAACCATCACTGTCGGGAAGCATAACATCTAAAAGAACTAACCGATACGATTTTTCTTTAAATAATTTGAGTCCTTCCCGCCCGTTTGTGGCAATATCAACTTCATATCCGTTCAATTCAAGATAGTCCCGCTCCAGCTCGGCAATACTCAGTTCATCTTCAATCACCAATATCCTGCTCAACATGATCCGCCTCCACTCGCTTTTTCAAAGTGAAATATATACGTAATCCTTGTCCAATATCACCTCTTGCCCAAACTGCCCCGCCGTGGCCATCAATGATTTTTTTAACGATCGCCAAGCCCAGTCCACTGCCTCCCGTAGTTGAATTGCGGGACACATCGGTGCGATAGAAACGGTCAAACAGATAGGGCAACTCATCTCTTGAAACACCCATCCCATTATCTTGAATTTCAATCAGCACCTCTTTGTTGTTTGATGTCAACTTGAATTTCAAATGTTTATTTTCCTTATCCATAAAACTAATGCTGTTTTGGACAATATTGGCAACGACACGATTCAGTTTTTCTCGATCGGCCATAACCAAATAAGAATGGCTGCGATCATATTCCAACGTTATGTGAATGTTTCGCTTGGCCAAATGGGGGCGTAAATCTTCCAAATAATCTTCGAAATACGCTAACAAATCCAATTCACGCATTTCATAAGGAACATGGGGTAAATCCAGTTTGGAGTACAGGAGCAGCTCGGAAATTAATGATTCCATTTCATCAGCTTTTTTTTCAACGATCTTTATATAGCGATCCATCTTTTCAGGTGTATTGGCTACTCCATCAGAAATGCCCCGAATGTATCCCTTGATGCTTGTCAAAGGGGTTTTCAAGTCATGCGAGATACTCGCTATTAACTCCTTCTGGTTTTCTTCATATTGTTTTTGTATATCATGTGCTTCCTTTAACTTACGCCTCATAATTTCAAAAGCATGGGCAAGTTCACTTAATTCATCGTTTGAACCTGTTACCTCCACTTTCGCATCAAGGTTTCCACTGCTGATTTCACGGGTCGCCTTCTTTAAATTTCGGAGTGGATTAATAATACTTTTTGACACTAAAAATGTCAAAAGCCCATTCGTTAAGATAAGTACAAAGATTAAAATGAAAAGCCTAATCGACAGAAAAAAATCCAGTGATGCTTTATTGATCTCACCTTTCAAAGGATAAAACAAAATATATCCAATAATCATTTCCAAAACAATAAATAAAATAACAGGAATGATCACCATGCCTATATTTGATAAAAGTAAACGTTTTTTGATGGACATCTATTCACCCCAATAATGAACTGCTATATAAAAGTGACTCAAACGGAGTGTACGAAACGAATCTTTTACACTCATTATTATCATTACCGATCTGATAACTTTTACAGAGATCAAACATACGCTCTTCAATGATGGGCGCTTTTGCGGGATTTAACCTTGAGGTATTTCAACTACTCTCCTTTCGCCTTCCCTGCTTTGAGCGTTGTCGGCTCATCAGCGAAAGTAATGGAAGAATGATTGATGAAAGCTCTCGCAAGTGCCAACCGTTGATATTGTTTTGGGAAATGATGCTTGGCCGCCTCTCCCATCCAGACTCATATCGACATGCCGGACTCCCAGTTTAAAGACTTGGAATCCACGGCCGATGGTGAGTCTGCCTATCGGCGCCATTAAATAGCTTTTTCCAGAACGCAAGGACCTTAACTGCCAATGAAAAAACTTTCAGAACCTTTGCTTGCGCATCTCCATTATGTTCCAATTTTAAAATGTCATTTCTCATTATTCAATCCTCTCCCTGGCCTCTAACGGATCCATCTTCATGACGTTCCAGAGCAAGTTTCAGTCAGCAGCAATAAACAGCAGTATGCCCACGGCAGCTCTATCGGAAAACGCTAGCCCGCTTCTTTTCCGTATCAGCAACAGATAGTAATTCCTCCGTTGCTCGGGTGCCATTTCGAATACATCAAAATCGTAAACAAAGATTCTAACCAAACAATTACGAAGTGATTACATTTTTCTTAAATCCTTAAAAAAAGCGTTTCACTCTCAATCGGGTTCTAAACGACTCCTCCTTCATCACTTATTTTTGAAAGAATAAAAAAGGCCGGGACATAAGCAAATATGAAATAGCAAAGGGGCCCGGACAAAACCCTGTAAAAATGAAATAAACCACATGGAATCAAGTTTAAAACCTTGATTTCACGTGGTTTTATTCTCACGATTTTACGAATATGAATCAGCTTTCAACTTATGTCCCAGCCGTTGAACGAACATTCTGTAGGAGATGGAAAAATCGCCTACAGAATGAAGTTTTACTTTATCCCGTATGTAAGGTGCCGTTAGACTCCCACTTCAAAAACTTGAGTGAATACAAAAGGTCTAAGTGTGAGAAAACGGCACCTAAATGCCCGATTGGTTCAACTACCATTCAGTAGTAGCCCTACTGAATGAAGTTTCACTTTATTGTTCGTTTTTTCATCAGCTGATTTAGTTATGTCCCAGCATCAA
This sequence comes from Siminovitchia sp. FSL W7-1587, assembly GCF_037963795.1. Lineage (NCBI taxonomy): Bacteria > Bacillati > Bacillota > Bacilli > Caryophanales > Bacillaceae > Siminovitchia > Siminovitchia sp. FSL W7-1587. The sequence continues at coordinate 3,234,896 of NZ_CP150169.1, read as the reverse complement.
AAATTTTTGCGGTAATACCATATCAACTGCCATCTTACAATCGCTCTTAAACGCCACGCCTGTTTCCCCAAATCAACGTATGAAGCTGGGGTAGGACTTTCACATTCCTCCATTCGTTATCTGCTACTACTTTATGAACAAGCCATTCGTATTTCTGCAATAACCGTTCAACGAGCTGTTGATTGTCACGTGTTTGATGATCGGCGTTTCCTACCTGCAGATAAAATGGAATTTCCGGGTATCGATAGTGCATTTGTTTTGCATAGTCGAAATCCCGGTCATCAAAAACAACGACCTTTAAACTACTGCTATGCGTTGGGCCAGCTTTTTTTAGTTTGTCAAAAATCATATCAAGCGCGGAAAAGTTCGTTACCATCCCAGAGCTTGGCGGCTTTGGAGAAATCGTTAATTCATCAATTTCCAAAAACCAATCCTGCCACTTGCTTCCTTGTGTTTCCAAGCCGATTTGTACATTGTTCTTTTTTAATAGGTTGATGAAATAACTGAGGTTTTTTAATAATGCGGGATTGCCGCCAGATATCGTCACGAAAGTAAAACCATCACCGCCAAGTAACTTGAGCTCTTGCCAAATTTCTTCCGCGTCCATGAGCTTGATCGTATCTTTTCCTGAACCGTCCCACGTAAAAGCAGAATCACACCATGAACAAGAGTAGTCACAACCAGCTGTTCGGACAAACATCGTCTTTTGGCCGATAACCATCCCTTCTCCTTGAATCGTTGGTCCAAAAATTTCTATTACAGGTACTTTACTCAACTTCCATCCACTCCCGTCTAGCTTCCGCGTAACTAGTAGGGGTTTCATACAAACGAACAAATTCCACCTTTACATCATTATATGTTCCTGCCCTCTTTTTCAAAGAATCTCTCATTTTTTCATATATCCAAACAACCATGTTTTCAGCAGTTGTATTCATCTTTGGCAAGGTTTCATTTAAATAGCGGTGATCAAGTTGAATTTCAATTTCCTCTTTCCAAATCTCTTTGATTTCCCCAAAATCAATCACAAGACCTATTTCGTCGACAAACCCGCTAATACCAAATATGACTTTATAAGTGTGCCCGTGCAGATTTTTGCATTTCCCGTCATAACAGTGAAGATGATGGGCCGCATCAAAGGTAAACTCCTTACTGACAAGCACGCGTTTATGATGGTATGTAAGTTCATCTTTTTGAATATCCCGGCCCAGCTTTTGTAAATCTTCTACAATTCGAAACCCGAAAAAGTCTTTGCCCATCATGCCTCCCCTCCTTTTCGTGCTATAAGGTATTTTTCTAGCCCCTTGTTTCTCAACTGACATGCAGGACAGTCGCCACAGCCATCACCGATGATTCCTTCGTAGCATGTCAATGTTTTATCTCGGATGTAATCTAACACATGTAATTCATCGGCTAGTTTCCAAGTTTCTTCTTTGTCTAGCCACATGAGTGGAGTATGAATGACAAACTGCTTGTCCATTGACAAATTAATAGACACATTTAGAGATTTTATAAAAGCGTCCCTACAATCGGGGTATCCGCTAAAGTCCGTTTCACTCACACCCGTTATAATGTGCTTCGCATTCACTTGGCTTGCCAAAACAGCGGCAAATGAAAAGAAGAGCAAGTTCCTCCCTGGAACAAACGTCGAAGGCAACTCTCCATCTTCTTCGTTTGTTATTTCAATTTGATCCCTTGTCAAAGCATTCGGAGCTAATTGATTTAGCAGCTGCATATCCAACAAATGATGTTTGACATGTAACTCTTGTGCTATCGCTTTGGCACACTCAATCTCTTTTCTATGCCGTTGCTGATAATCAAATGTTACAGCTTCTACTTCCTTAAACGTTTTTAATGCCCAAAATAAACACGTCGTACTATCTTGTCCACCACTAAAAACCACAATCGCTTTTTCATTCTTTAGCATTGATAAACTCCTTTACAAAAAGAAAAAACAATACCCCCAAGATAGAAGTATTGCTTCTGCTTAGTTTTTTTAACGAGGGGGGCTAGAACCTCTACCACATATTATCAAGTTGTCAACTCATTATAGCATAAACGAAAAATACTTTGGAGACTGCCCATCCGGTCGGATATCAGTCTCCCCTTCGCCAAGGTGCATATTCTTTTTAGTAGCTATTTCAATTCAACAACGGAAACTTAATAAAGCCTTTTCGTATAACTTTCTTCTAAAATATTAACAACATCTTGATTTGACATTTTCGAGTGAGCAGATAAAATGGTTGAAGCAGAAGGCAATGTTTCTTTATCTTCCCAGAAATCCGGTTGCCATAAATGAGAGCGTTTAAATGCTTTGGCACAATGGATAAAACATTCTTCCACTTCTACACCAATACCTAATAGTGGTTTTCGTTCTTTCACTTTCATTTTTTCAAGAAGTTCTTCATCTTTCACCAAGGATGCCTTTCCATTAACTCTCAGCGTTTCTTCCATACCTGGGATGATAAAAAGAAGGCCCACTCTGGGATTGGATAAAATATTACGCATAGAATCAATTCTTCTATTTCCCGGTCTTTCTGGTATAATCAAATGCTTTTCATCTAAGACAAGAACAAACCCTGGCATGTCTCCCCTTGGAGAAGCATCGCAATAACCAGCTTCATCTGCTGTGGAAATAACTAAAAATGGTGATTTAGAAATAAAGTTTGAACAATGATCATCTACATATGTAATAACCTTATTTTTTACTATTGTACTAGGGAACCCTACAATGGTACGAAGTTCTTCTTCAGATTCAATCGTTTGGCTAAACCGTTGAGTAACCCCCATTCCGAATCACTCCTCCTTTATTACCTTTATTATATACACAAAAGCAGTTCTACCTGCACCTTTCACTTATTTTTATCCACCAATTAAGCCCGCCTTTACAGCGGCTGGGAAACATATTATGTAAGCATATGAAAAAATTGCCGCAAACACTTGCATGTTAGTAAGATACCATGTAAGGTTATATAATGGGTGTGTAATGTTTAATTCCAACAAGACATATGAAGAGAAAGTAGATCATTAGTGTGGCTGAGATAATGGATAAACATAGATTCAAGCTATCAGACATCACCGAATAAAAAATGTTTGATTTTAAAAAATATGAATCTCGACAAATATATTTTCGCGGATAATAAGTGGTCCATTCTAAAAAATTTGAATGTTATCTTACATAAAAAATTTTAGACAAAAACTAGATATATTGTCTCATTACATTTTTACGACATACTTATGTTCTCTTTGTTTTTATTCGAGTTGTTCTGCTCTATACATAAATACAGATGATCTTGACTTTCTCAGGAAAACGAGCAGAGCGAATGTATCGACACCTTCATGAAAATGAAGATGTAACCATTATACATGCTGTAAACAAGACCTTTTTCTTGTTTATATAAAAATAACATACAGGGGGGGTGCACAGTTGAAAAGGACTACTGAATTTGTGCTAGGTTTAATCGGCAGCATTTTTGGTTTTTTTGGAGCAATAATGGCTTTGTTTATTGGCGGAGTAGACGCTACAATTAATAGCTCGGGAGAAAGCTCTATCATCAGCTCGGGTTGGGTTGCAATTGCTCTATCCATTTTGGGCATCATCGGCTCTGTCATGGTAAAAGGGAAACCAAAAGTCGGCGGGATACTTATGTTAGTATCTGCAATAGGCGGATTAATCTCTATTTTTTTACTTTACTTGTTGCCTTTTGTGCTGTTATTGATTGCAGGTTTAATGGGTATTTTTAGAAAAACAAAACCAAAAACAGAAATGATAAGTGCATAATATTCATACAAATTAGGGGGATTCATATGTTTAAAAAGTCATGGTTGTTTTTAGTATTTTTAATTTTAGGCTTGATGCTAGGAGCTTGTGGATCATCTGATGTAGGTACAGGCGGAGAAGGAAACACAGCTGAAAAGAAAGAAGAAGCAGGTAAAAAAGAAGAAAACAAAGAGGAAAGCAAAGATGATGGAGCCAAAAAGTTTGACGCTTCCGATCAGTCTACAGAAGTTTTGGGCATGAAGGTTGCGCTTGGTGAAATCAAAATTGCCGAGGATAAAGTTTCTGTAGGTATGAACATAGAAAATACTACAGGCGCTGCTCTAAATTTTTACCCTGACCAGGGCCAAGCTATAATTGGCGACATGCAATTAGATGCAAATTTGTTTATGACTTCCGGTAAAGTCGGCGGTGAAGTTCAGGGTGGCGTGAAACAAGATGGAGTAATAGAATTTTTAGCTCCTGAAGGAAAGAAAATCGATGTTGAATCTATAACTAGCATTAAATTGGTTTTTGGAGATATCACTACTGCCGATTTTATGCAAACTGAGCCTGTAAGCTTTGAAGTTCCTGTAAAGTAATGAAAGAAGCCCGAAAGGGCTTTTTTTTATGCAAATATAAGTGAGAAACTTGAAATGTGTGCAAAAGAAGTAAAAAAAGCAACAATCTGTTGTTTATATAGGAAGAAAACGTAGTATTTAATTTTTTAAAGACCGTTTGTATTCGGAAGTAAATCAGTCAAAACGCTATTAGAATAAAAGGAGTGAGCAAAAGCGGCCGAGAAACGACTATTTCCGGCAGTATTCCTGGGACAGGGGACTTCCTATCAGAAACGATTCTCTAACAAAGAGCAGGTTTTTCAAATGAAGTGTGTAACTTCATTATTCGAGCTATTTTATCTGTCAGCTCGCCATCCGTTTACAGTTCTTTTATGGGCAAAAACAATACTCTTAACATGTTGGCTCCACGGCGTTGTTCGTGTACCTGATGTTACGAATGGCGCGCTTTCTCTTTAGAAGGTTTATCAAAGAAAAACAACTGTCCCAGGAAGTCATATGGAATTCGCTATTGGGACAGTTGCTTACATTCTAAGCCTGTATAAATGGTCTGTTCTTGAAGTGAGCTACATTTTCGTTCATTTGTTGTTGAAATAAAAAATAATGAACCCATTTAAGCGGGAATTTGAAAGCTAGCTCAAGTTTTTTATTATAAACGAATACATTCTTACGGTCGTACTCTATTTTCTCGATTTCTTGCAATTCAATACTTTGCTGCTTGGAACCGTGTTGAACAACAAGCTGGTCACCTATGATCAGCACCTTTTTCTTCTTATTTCTTCTTGCCTCATTGAGAGACCAACCAATTGCTAAAGCGACAATGGTAAAAATAAATTTAAGCGGGGACTCAAATACTGTATAGGCTGTTTTTATGGTAATCGGGAGTAACAGACCTAAAGTGAGCCAAACACCACTACCAAGTTTCGGTGAACTCTCATAAAATACATGGTTCTCATGAGCATCAAAATACTGGCCTCTTCTTTCAAGAAATTTTTGCTTATGTTCTTCTATGCTTACAGAGTCAAATTCAACATAATCTGAATATGTCTCATCCCATATTGTTCCTTGCGCGTCTTCAGCTTCAAGTGAATAGCCTCCGGCCCAACCAGCATATTCAGTATTCTGGACCTTAAAACGAATCAAATAGTAACGGACAAGACGTCCATGGATATTTTCCGTATCAAGGTGGTCTACAATCTCAATATCCTCGGGATAGTTCACTGTCCCATCTTCATTAGGGCTGTCTGCTATTGTATGAAAGAACCTTGTTCTCGCTAATAATAGCTGAACTTCTTCGTGAACGGGATAAAGATGCTCCCAATTATGTTCCAAAAAATTCCAATAGAGCATTTCAGCACTTTCAATATGTGTCGCACACTCCAGTAATATCTGATCGTCATAAGGCAAGCTTTTTGATATACAGACGAGCAAAGCATCAGTCTTGATAATAGGATCGCGAAAAGATAAAGCATCTTTTAACTCTTTTGCAATCTCTGCTGAAAAATAGTAATTCATTAAACGAATCAACAAACACATTTTATTTCTAATCAGAAAATAACTATCCGTCCAAGACACATAGACAAATCTCGTTGAATAATCAGGATCGAACTGTAAATATTCTTGTTTTACAGCCTGATAGTCTTCTAGTAAAAGAGGAAGAATGAACTCTTTTTTATATCCTTGATCGAGTCCTGAATCATTGATGATCGATAATAAAGGATAGAACATGAATTTATAATAATCGGTATGAATCTTGTCCAAAGTCGCATTTAGAATATTTTTCACTAAAACGGGGTATGAACCAAGTGCTCTAATCGGAAGAGGAAATTCTTCCGTTTGAATTAAATGGATGATTTTAGCTTGAAGAAAATAAAAAGCCTTATCATCCTCCGTCGTTAATAAAAATTCAATTGTCCTCTCCTTTGCATATATATCGAGATTATCGAAATGCTTCATAAGAGCTTCCATAATCTGCGGCATTGGAAAATCACAGACAAAATCAATCAGATAATAAGAAGGATTATCCCAATGATCCACACGTTCAGGAAATTTGGAGGCAGCCACTTTAACACAATCTACAAGCACTTCAACCTGTACCTGAAGATCATCCTGCTGCTTAAATTGAAAAAGCTCACCAAGCGCATCATATCTCGTTTGCGGATGCTTGCTTTTGAGCTTTCTTAAAATTTTTCTTAACTTCAGTTCTACCAATTTGCCCACCCTGTTCTATAATACTTCTTTTTGTCATATACAGAGATCCCATAGAGTTTCCGCCATATTAAGGGAAACATTCACCTAATCATGCGATTGATCTCTTAAGAAGAAAATACCATAGTCTGGATGATTGCGGTAGAGTAAAACACATTTTTTTCCATCATTACTGGGATTTCGCGAAGATCACTTATACTTTTAAGTGACTAAACTCAGCATACTTGCTATTGTCATTAAAGGAAGTACAGGCATTTACTTTTAAAAAGTAAAACGCAATAGTGGATGATAAACACTCCTCAAATAAGGCAAAGAACCAGTCTTAAAAAAGCAAGATTCATTTTATTCCTGCAGGTGGGTAAGAATATTGACGAGCTTTCCGAATGGATCCCTTACATAAAAGCGTCGAACTCCCCAAGGCTCCTCAACTGGCCCATACTCAATTGGAATCTCTGCTTTTTTCACCCGAGCCAGGGCACTATCAAGATTATCAACTTCAATTGACAAATCGGGCACTGGTGTCCCAGAGCCGCCCTCTGAAAGAAAGTTAATTTGAGTGTCCATTTTCTCATGGGAGCCATAAGTTGCAATGAATCCCATATCCATCAACTGGTCAAGTCCGAGCACTTCTCCATAGAAGTACATTGCTTTAGAAATGTTCGGTGTCTCCACATTGGCAACAATTCTTTTAACCTTCATTCTACATCCTCCTGCGTTTTTCATATCTTATTTTATCCAACAGAACATCATTGTTTTTTTATCTTATCGATTCGGCAGGATAATAGCAAATAATGGAATTTACAGGTTATTGGAGCTAAAACTGTTACATTTGGCCGTTAAAAAATAAAACCTGCGTCCCGCTTGCTGTCAGTAACTGACGCCAGGGCAGGCGAGATTTGCGCTCTGCGGCTCTCTGACTTTGATGAGGATAAATGTACACTAAACTTGGATAAAACACTTATGAGAGAAGATGGCACGACAAAACAGGAGAAAGAGAGATTGGTTTGGATGACTTTACATTTCCAAATAGGATGAATGGCTAACAAATGATTCTCAGATTAAAAGAAAAGACCAAAGTGTTTTTCATGAATCCCTAGGCGAATTGATTAAAATGCCAAACTATGGCGGGGCACTAAAAACATTGTGTAAAAGTAATGGTCTAATACACACAACACCACATATGTTTAGTCATACTAATGAAATGACGATGTGGGAAGCTGGTATTTCTGTTTTAAATTACATTGGAGACAAAAGTATATTATTAGAAACCTATGGGCATATGTCGAAGCTTCAGCCCAATAAAACAATAGAAGAATTGTTCACGTAAGTTAGAGGAAATAAATTAGCCAGTCGGACTATTGTCGGTCTTTCAATTAAAAAAGCACCAACAAACGTTGATGCTTCAAAGTTTTAGCGCCCTCGGCAGGAATCGAACCCACATTTCAAGAACCGGAATCTTGCGTGTTATCCGTTACACTACGAGGGCTTGTTTTTTTTCCGTACGATATATTATTATAGTCCAATTAAATAAAGGTTGCAACCTTTATTTTAGTTTAAAATGCGGTAATATGGATAATATGGTTTGTATGGAAATATATTTTTGGGAAAGAAAGCGAATTGTTTGACCTTCCTTGACCATCCATGTATGATATCATTACATATAATGTAATACACAAATTACCAAAGGCTTGTTGAAAGCCTTGAAAAATGAGGAGGATAAATTATGACCTTAATTCCAACAGTCATTGAACAGACAAACCGTGGGGAACGTGCTTATGACATTTATTCGCGATTGCTCAAAGACCGGATCATTATGCTCGGCAGCCCCATTAACGACACGGTGGCGAATTCCATCGTAGCTCAATTATTATTCCTTGAAGCGGAAAACCCTGAAAAAGATATATCCATTTACATCAACAGCCCTGGCGGAAGCATTACAGCCGGAATGGCCATTTACGATACGATGCAATTTATCAAATCAGATGTACAAACGATCTGTATCGGCATGGCTGCATCGATGGGTGCATTTCTGCTTGCAGCCGGCACGAAAGGAAAGCGGTACGCGTTGCCAAACAGTGAAGTTATGATCCATCAGCCGCTTGGCGGAGCGCAGGGACAAGCGACTGAAATTGAAATCGCTGCAAGGCGCATCCTTTCCATGCGTGAAAAATTAAATAATATTTTGGCTGAACGTACCGGCCAACCGCTCGAAGTCATTCAGCGTGACACTGACCGCGACAATTTCATGTCCGCAGAAAAAGCAAAAGAGTACGGTCTCATTGACCATATTATCCAGCGTAATGAAGGTTTGAAGACGGATAAAAATGAATGATATGAAAAAGGCCATCCCGGGTTCTTTACGGAATCCAAGGGGTGGCCTTTTTGTTTTACTGTTCATTTTCCACAAATTCGGCAAGCTTCTTCAATGCCTCTTCTTCGTCAGGTCCTTCAGCAATCAACTTGATGGCTGCTCCGGAACCCGCAGCTAAGCTCATTAAGCCCATGATGCTTTTCGCATTTACTTTTTTTCCGTCTTTTTCAATAAAAATATCGGATGAAAAGCGATTTGCCTCCTGAACAAATTGAGCCGCAGGTCTTGCCTGCAATCCTGATTTTAATTTTACTGTTACATCTTTTTCTGCCAAAATAATTTCCTCCCATTCTTTATTTTTTATTTAATAAAAGAGAGCGATCGCCGTGACGCAGCTTATCGGCAATTTCATCGATTTTTCTAAGGCGATGATTAATGCCGGATTTGCTGATTTGTCCGCCTGACACCATTTCTCCCAGTTCTTTTAGTGTTACATCTTGATGGGCCATTCTTAGCTCTGCAATTTCCCGCAATTTATCGGGAAGTAAATCAAGGCCAACGGTTTCTTGAATATAGCGGATATTTTCAACTTGCCGGAGTGCCGCCCCAATCGTTTTGTTCAAATTGGCTGTTTCGCAATTTACAAGGCGGTTGACCGAGTTTCTCATATCCCTGACAATCCTGACGTCTTCAAAACGGAGCAATGCGCTGTGGGCCCCGACAATATTCAAAAACTCGGTTATTTTTTCAGCTTCCTTTAAGTATGTGATAAAACCGTTTTTTCGCTCCAACGTCTTGCTGTTCAATTGAAATGAGTTCATTAATTCACATAAGGAATCATTATGTTCCTTATAAATCGAAAATATTTCCAAGTGATACGAAGAAGTCTCAGGATTATTCACTGAGCCCCCGGCCAAAAAAGCTCCCCGAAGATAGGATCGCCTGCAGCATTTCTTTCTAATCAAAGCTGGGGATATTTCACGGATGAACGTGAAATTGTCCCCCAAAATTTTTAAATCCTTTAATAGAGGTTCTGCTTTATCCCGAAGCCGGACAATGTACACATTGTTTTTTTTCAGCCTCATTTTTTTTCGGACGAGCAGTTCAACCACCGCATCGTAATTTTTTTTGATGAGAATATAAATTCTTCTTGCAATGGCCGCGTTTTCAGTTTGGATATTGACGATCAGTTCCCGGTTGGAAAAAGAAAGTGAACCGTTCATTCTGATCAGTGCTGACAGCTCGGCTTTTGTACAACAGTCTTTTATAGATAAGTTTGTCAACTCTTTTTTCGTTACCGAGGCAAATGACATGAGATATTCCTCCCTTTACCAACCTCCTACGAGTTGGCAATGCGGCTCACGTTGGTTCCCAATAATGAATAGAGGATGTTAGCTACTTTTTCAGTATCATGCCGAATCAGCCCTTGCTCAATGCTGGCAATTTCGTCGCAAATTACTTCCATCCCGAACGAACGGAGCTGGTCAAAATCATAATATACAGGAACAGCCATTTCTTCTTCATATCGGTGCTGCAAGGCTGAAGGAATACCATTGTCATTCACGATGATCGTGTCAATAAACGAGCACTTCATGTGATCGTTGAGCGCTTTGACATGATCCGCCGCCGTGAAACCATGGGTCTCTCCAGGCTGGGTCATCAAGTTGCAAATATACACTTTTTTCGCTTTTGCAGCGCATACTTGCTCGCCGAGCCCTGGAACAAGCAGATTTGGCAGAATACTCGTGTATAAACTTCCTGGCCCGATCACGATTAAATCGGCTTCCTGTATCGCTGCAATTGTATCCGGCAGCGGTTGAATCACTTCCGGCGTCAGATAGACGCGTTTAATTACTTTTCCCGAATATGGAATTTTTGATTCCCCGGAAACGAACGTACCGTCCATCATTTCCGCGTGAAGAATCACACTCTGGTTTGCGGCGGGAAGAACCTTTCCCCGTACGTTTAAAACACGGCTCATTTCCTTCACAGCATAGACGAAATCACCGGTAATGGACGTCAATGCAGCGATAATCAAATTTCCAAGAGAATGCCCGGAAAGCTCGTTGGACGTGTTAAAGCGATGTTGGAACATCTCTACAATGAGCGGTTCAACATCCGACAAAGCCGCTAGAACGTTTCTGATGTCACCAGGCGGCGGTATTTCCAGCTCATTGCGCAAGCGCCCTGAACTGCCGCCATCATCGGCAACGGTAACAATCGCTGTTAAGTCAACAGGATATTTCTTTAGTCCTCTAAGCAACACCGACAATCCGGTTCCTCCGCCAATGACGACAACTTTAGGCAATGGTTTGTTATTCATGTAGCCAATCCCCTCTTTTTCTCGATGTCACGGTGAGTGATCCGGATTTGATAATCATTTTCAAAATATTGGCCAATATATTCGGCGAGTGCCACGGAACGATGCTGTCCTCCGGTACAACCAATTGCCACGACAAGCTGGCTTTTTCCCTCCCGTTTGTAATGGGGAAGCATAAAGCTAAGCAAATCAGTCACTTTGGCCAAAAACTTTTGCGTGTCGCTCCACTTTAACACATAATTGGAAACTTCTTCTTCCAATCCGGTTTTGGGTCTCATATGGTCAATATAATGCGGGTTTGGCAAAAACCTGACATCAAATACGAGATCGGCATCAATCGGAATGCCGTGTTTAAACCCAAACGACATAACGTTTACCGTAAAAATCGCTTGCCTATCCGCGGAAAATTCCGTGAGAATTTTTTCACGAAGCTCTTTCGGCTTCATGACCGACGTATTGTAAATATGCTGTGCCCGGCCTTTCAATTCTTCCAGCAGTTTACGCTCCTGCATGATGCCTTCCAACGGCAGACCTGACGGAGCAAGCGGATGTGAGCGGCGTGTTTCTTTATATCTCCTCACAAGCACACCATCATCAGCATCAAGAAACAAGATTTGCGGGGTAATCCAATTAGAATCCGATAACTCATCAATCACTCGAAGGAGCGTGTCAAAAAACTCCCTGCCCCTCAAGTCCATCACCAATGCCACCTTATTCATTTTATTGCCGGATTCCTTCATCAGTTCTAGAAATTTCGGCATTAATGCAGGCGGCAAATTGTCCACACAGAAAAACCCAAGATCCTCAAAACTGTGTATCGCTACTGTTTTTCCCGCTCCGGACATTCCAGTGATGATGACCAATTGGATGTCCTCAGAAGTCCCATTTAACAATGACCTCACCCCTTGCCACTAATCAACTAATAAGAACCTTTCTATATGTATATGCAAGGCCGTATGAGAGTTCTTCCGTAAACACGAAAGCGCCTTGCCGATTATCCACATAACAGTGCGTAATCGCACCTTGACTCTGTTTCAACGCTCGCCGCACATTATTCTGAAACGAGATAAAACACTGTTCACTATATTATACTATTTTCACGCCGAGAAAAACAGTGACGAATCAGCGTCATAATAAAAGCATCTAAAAAAAGCACAGGATCACCTGTGCTCAAAAAGGGATATTGTATAAAAAGGGGGTCAATATCTCATATACAAATATACACAAATAACATTTCACCACTGTTACAAACAGATTAAATGGCGATTACGGCTTACTGGGCAAGCTGTTGATCCTTCAAGTGTTCAATATATATTTGCGCGCTTTGGGCAGCGTTGCTCCCATCTCCGGTCGCGGTGACAATTTGCCTTAGCAGTTTGTCACGAACATCTCCTGCAGCAAATACGCCTGGTATGCTTGTCGCCATGTTTTCGTTCGTTTCGATATAACCAGAATCATTCGTAATTCCGAGATTCTCCACAGATTTGGTGAGCGGGTCCATCCCGATATAGACGAACACGCCGTCCGTTGAAAACTCTCTTTCTTCACCTGTCTCCGTTGAAACAAGTGTGACCGATCCTACTTTCCCGTCTTTTTCGTTGATCTGTTTTACGGTATGGCTCCAAATAAAGTCGACCTTTTCGTTAGCGAATGCCCGCTGTTGAAGAATTTTTTGGGCACGGAGCTCATCCCGGCGGTGAATAATTGTTACTTTGGAGGCAAATCGGGTTAAATAGACCCCTTCCTCTACAGCCGAATCTCCTCCACCGATCACAACAAGCTCTTTATCTTTAAAGAAAGCTCCGTCACAAACCGCGCAGTAGGAAACGCCGCGCCCCGTCAATTCAGTTTCCCCCGGAACACCGAGCTTTCTGTATTCGGCTCCCGTAGCCACGATAACAGACAATGCTTTGTATTCTTTCGAACCTGCTTTTACAATTTTATATGATCCTTCGTCAACGATTTCTTGAACATCACCGTATGCATATTCTGCCCCGAATTTTTTGGCATGCTCAAACATCTTGGCAGAGAGGTCCGGACCTAAAATGTGGTCAAAACCAGGATAGTTTTCAACGTCTGCCGTATCGGCCATTTGCCCTCCCGGAACGCCCCGCTCGAGCATAAGAGTCGACAAATTCGCTCTTGATGTATACACTGCGGCCGTCATTCCTGCTGGCCCGGCACCCGCCACGATTACATCGTACACTTTATCTTCTGACATGTTTCTACACTCCTTCTGCAGGTAAAGACCCACTGAAAATGTGGACCTTATCTTGTAAAGTTCACTTTATAGCTATCGTAATAAAGTATTTACCGAACGTCCAAACATATGCTCAAATAAAGTCAGTGAATCGAGCCCGCAGGGTGGAGTCCTTCCAGACGTCGCCATACGGCCTTACGTTCTTAGTCTGATGCTATCAGCAAACAAAATGGAAGATTGAGGTGAAAAATGATTGGTGCTGACGATGGATCTAAATGCGCGAACGCTGATTTCTACGAAATGTCGAAAAAAGTAAATCATCCGGATTGAGTACAATGTTTTATTGAAAAACGAGATTTTGCTATACTCGATCCTCCTGATTGGATGTAGAACAGAGGTTAGAATCCCAATGGTGTTGCCAGCTCTGGGAGCGACGTTCTCGATGCTCGCGCTTATTCGCCGTGTGATGACGATGCTGGCGAAGCTTTCCTTGTCCTGTCACTTCGCCCTTTTACTTATATATCCAGTACATCGTCATATCTTTGGGATCGACACCTTGAAAAAGAACGGTACTTTTTATGCGTAAGTGTATAGCCGCCAAATTCCTTCCAGGTTTTACCAGTGATTCGTCTCCTCTTTCGTCATCTTCTACTTTTTCATGTTAAAATGCTGCCAGTTAGAGCGGAATAAAGTAATCTGCAATTTTATTCGTATATTTGCGCAAAGTGGCCGGAGATATTCCATATTGCTTAGCAATTTCACGCTGTGTTTTTTTCTTATTTCTTTCTGTTGCAGAAAGATACTCGGTAGCGGCTGCCAAAGCGGAAGGGTTTGACAATTTTTCCCCCGTTTCGAGCATCTTTTCAAAAGCCGCAAACCAGTCGACAAGCAGTACAGATAATTCCGATTGGTCACTAGCGTGTTGCTCATACAACTCGAGTGCTGTTTCATGGCCTGTTTTCACATTCACATTTATATTCATCTCATGGTCTTTTTCCAGCTGAAGTATCGTTGCTAAATATACCTTTTCCGGAAAGGTAAACTCTTCCAATGATTTGAAAGAAGGACTGGATATAATCGTGCGCTTTCGCCCGGATATTTCCATGAAAAAGATGGCACATAGCCGTTCTGGTATTTCGTGGCTGCGCAACAATTTTAAAATAAGTTCCTCATACTGGTTATCTTCCCCATTTTTTGATCGCTTAACATCCTCATTCCACGGCTCGGAACCCGCTTTTTGGGGCTCCAGAACGAGAAGCTGGTTCCACGCCGCTTCCGCAGTCTTTTGATTGCCCGTAAAAAAGGCGGCTTTAGAGAGCCAGTAATAATATCCCGGACTGCCGGCGTAACCGGTTTTTTGCAGTTGTTTTAACAAACAATATGCTCTTTCATACCTTTTTGTCAGGGCAAAAGTCGTCCCCAGTTTGTATCGGTGTTCTGGATTAAGCGGTTGAATTTTTTCCAATAGCTTTAAAAGAGACTGCAAGCGTTCTGTTTTTTGTTCATAATAATAAAAAACGGCCAGATTGCATAGCGCATGCAGATTTCCTTTATTGTGGTCCAGAACTTTTTCCAGAGTGCGGAATGCCTCATCTGTATTCCCTCCATAAAAATAAGCAAGGGCCATATTATTATAAGCCGGCCAAAATTCTGGATGGGATTTGATCAGTTTTTTTAACAGTTTGACGGCTTCCATATAGTGGCCATCTTCAAGCATCGCTCTGGACTTTTCCTGCAAATAAAGAAGTGTTTCTTGTTCCATTGAGGATTCTGCATCGCCTTCATGCTGATGGATCCATTCCAGCAAATCTTCCGCATCCTCCGCAAATTCGCCAATTTCATCTCTTTCCAAGTATAGTTTCGCATGCCGGTATGCTTCCGAGTACACACCTAAATGGGCATAATTATTCGCCAAAAAGTAATGACATTCCGTCATCCTCTCATCCATTTCATTCAAAATGGCTAAAAGCAATTCATTAGACTGGGCGTATTCTCCCGTTTCTGTATAAACGAGGGACAGCTGGCAGGCAATCATCGGCTCCATTGGCTCCAGCTCCAGAGCACGCTTCAAATATTTTTTCGCCTTTTGAAAGTCGAAGCGGTCGTACGCTTCCAGACCTTTATGAAAATAGTATTCTCCCGTTGGTATAAACGAGTAGACTTTCGCACGCCCTTCATGTTTCTTTGGGTGTTTGGACATCATATTTCCTCCGTTTTTATCGTCCTTTGTCGCTTTTTGTAGTATATCATACTAACAATCTTGTTTGTATCTCAAAAATCATCTACCGAAGATACCGCTTACATAATGTATGAAGGATGTTCGGAATTCAGAATTCACATGTCGGCAGGTTCCTTATTTTTTTAACGCCAAAAACTTGGTGAAGGCGACCTTCCCCAAGAACAGCGACAATTTAATCATATACTTTCTATATACTACTTGGAACAAAAATAACCTCCGTGTCGGAGGTTATTGACGGGTCTCGGTTTTATTATATAAAGGATCGGATTTCCTTCGCTCTTCCATTTCTTCTTTCGTATAGATGATCCTCATCGGATTGCCTCCGGCAAAAACACCTGCAGGGACATCTTTGTGAACGAGCGTACCTGCGGAAACAATCGCCCCGTTTCCAATCGTTACCCCCGGAAGGATGGTGGAGTTGGCACCGATCATCACTTCATCCCCAATCACCACATCTCCGAGCCGGTATTCTTCGATCAAATATTCATGTGCCAAGATAGTCGTATTGTAGCCGATGATCGAGTTTTTACCGACTGATATTTTTTCAGGAAACATCACATCAAGCATAACCATCAGCGCAAACGAAGTGTTTTCCCCGACTTTTACCTTTAAAAAAAAGCGATACATCCAATTTTTCATTGCCAAAAAGGGGGTATAGCGGGCTAGCTGTATCACAATAAAATTTCGGATCACTTTCCAAAATGGAACTGTTTTATACACATGCCAAAGGGAATTGGCTCCCTTGACGGGAAAACGATCCGTTTTTCTCATTGTACACCCACCTTGACAATATCCAATAAATCAGGCATTTTTTTCAACATAAAGTCTGGATGAAACTGCTCCAGGTAATCCTTTCCCTTTAAAGACCATGCGACTCCGCACGTAAACGTACCAGCATTTTTTCCGCCTAAAATGTCATGGTAATTATCCCCGATCATAATGGCTTCATGCGGCTCTGATTCAAGTGCGCCAAGCGCTTTTAAAAGCGGTTCAGGATCGGGTTTGGCTTTTTCCACATCGTCAAGTGTTATGATGACATCAAAAAATTGATCCAAACCTGTAAGCTTCAAGCCTTTTACAACTGTTTTTCTAATTTTTGTGGAAACAATCGCCATTTTCATGTCATTTTCGTGGAGTGTCCGGATTGTTTCAAATACACCTTCAAATTCCCGAACAAGAAGATCATGCTTTTCCATGTTGAAATCCCGGTAAATTTTCACCATTTCTTCCGCTTTGTCCGGATCGACACTTTCAAAGGCGTCATACAATGGCGGTCCGAGAAACGGCATGACATCTTCACGTTTGAAACGTCCGGGAAAAAATTGCTCAAACGTATGCAAATATGATGTAACGATCAGTTCGTTCGTGTCGAGCAAGGTTCCGTCCAGGTCAAATAAAATCGTTGTAATTTGTTCATTCATATTTAAGCCACTTTCCCTTCTCTGGCAGTTTCAACTTGCCTCCAAACAACAGCCACAAACATGGTAAGCAGGATAGCTGTGACGAGGCGAATTAAAAACAGCGGCAATATTGGAATCCCCAGGGGAATGAATATTAAAGTGTCTTCAATAACAGCATGGCAAGCCACTAGAAATATAAAGGCAAGCGTTGCATCCTTTTTGGATACCCCATCTTCCTTGACGGCCTGGATCATGACTCCTGCCCCAAAAGCAAGCCCAAACACCAATCCGGCTGCCAATGTTGTAGATGTATTTTCTTTCATTCCAAGCATCCGGGTGAATGGGGAAGTCCAGCGGGAAAAAGTATCAAGCCAACTATAGTCTTTTAAAAGTTGAATCCCCATCATGAGCGGGATGACAATGATAGCTAGCTGAACAATCCCCAACGTCGCTTTTTTTAAAGCGAGCAGAATGATAGCGACCATCCCGGCCACCTGTTCTTCTTGGGCGGGAATCATCCCATATTGGGCCATCTCTTGTCCGCCGCTCCAAACAAGATTAATGACAATTGCCGACATGACGGCCAGACCGATCCTAACAGCAAGAATCACCCAAAAAGAAACCCCGACTTTGACGGCAACAGACGATTCGATTAATAAGTTATGTGAAAAAGAAAGCATGACGGCAATGATAAAGACCTCTTTCACCGTCAAATCCAACGATAAAATACCACCGATAGCAGCATACAGATTTAAGAAATTTCCTAGAGCAAGCGGAATAGCCGCGTCTCCGGACAAACCGAACAGTCCCATAAGCGGTTCAAGAAGGCGGACCACCCCTGGCAAGACAGGCGTATGCTGCAGCAAAACAACGATCAGCGTGACAGGAAATATAATTTTTCCCAAAGTCCACGTTGTCTTAAGACCGACGATGCCGCCATTTTTCAGCGAAGTTGCAAACATTCTTTATTCTCCTCATAACGTATTATATTTCATTCGTTATAACCGGCTTTGGCATAGCCAGCTTTTCTTCTATAAATGATCAAAAGGATGGCTCCGATTATTAAAATGAGGGAAATGACTTGAGCCATTCGGAGGCTGCCCATTAACATGAGACTGTCCGTCCTCATGCCTTCAATAAAGAAGCGGCCGATCGAATACCAAATCACATAGGACAAAAAGAGCTCCCCGCGGCGCAAGTTTGCTTTTCTAAGCACGATCAGCAGTATAAAGCCCAATATGTTCCAAATTGACTCATATAGGAATGTAGGGTGGTGATACGCCCCGTTTATGTACATCTGATCAATGATAAATTGAGGGAGATGTAAACCCTCAAGAAACTGCCTGGATACTTCTTCTCCGTATGCTTCTTGGTTTATGAAGTTTCCCCATCGTCCAATCGCTTGCCCTAAAATGATGCTTGGCGCTGCAATGTCAGCAAGCTTCCAAAAAGATAGTCCGCGCGCTCTTGCAAAGATAACGGCTGTCGCGACCGCACCGATCAATGCCCCGTGAATCGCGATGCCGCCTTCCCAGACTTTGATGATGTCTCCCGGATTTTGAGAATAATATTCCCATTGAAACAATACATAATAAGCTCTCGCTGAAAGGATCGATATGGGAATGGCCCAAATCAGCAAGTCGGGAAAAATTTCTTTATCAAGTTTATGTTTTTGACCTTCGCGCATGGCGAGATAAAGGGCAATGGCAATTCCAAGCCCGATAATAATCCCATACCAATGGACTGGAAGCGGTCCTAACTCGATCGCAACCGGATTTAACGGCTGAATTTCCGACTCCATACGTTCTCAACTCCAATTTGTTAATATATATGAAAATTTTCCAGCAACATTAATCATCTTGTTCTTTTGTCATGACTTCCGAAAGGCGATTGGCAAATTGTTCTGCTGCATTCATTCCCATTCTTTTTGATCGGAAATTCATAGCCGCCACTTCAATAATAACGGCGAGGTTGCGGCCGGGCCTGACGGGCACCGTCAATTTTGTAATTTCCGTGTCGAAAATTTTTACTTTTTCTTCATCTAAGCCGAGACGATCGTAATGCTTATTTTCATCCCATAATTCCAAATGGATGGTTAAAGTAATCCGCTTATACGGCCTGACGGCCCCCGCTCCAAATAGGGTCATGACATTAATAATGCCGAGCCCGCGGATTTCAAGCAGATGCTCAAGCAATTCAGGAGCCGTTCCGACAAGGCGATCCATGTCAACCTGCCTGATCTCAACGCAATCGTCCGCCACTAGCCTGTGTCCTCTTTCTATGAGAGCGAGTGCCGTCTCACTTTTTCCGACTCCGCTTTGACCCGTAATTAAGACACCGACGCCGAAAATATCAACAAGCACTCCATGTACGGCAGTCGTTGGCGCCAGTTTGTTTTCCAAATAATATGTCAAACGGCTTGCAAAGCCAGTCGTTTTCATCGGAGTCCGCATTACCGGAACAGACTTTTCTTCAGATACTTCAATCAATTCTTGCGGAACATCCAGCTCCCTTGTAATAATAATGCCCGGAGTCAAATCACTGCATAACTGCTCCATCCGGAAACGCCTTTCCCGCTTCATGAGCATCTCAGTGAATTTCACTTCCGTCCTTCCCAAAAGCTGCAGACGTTCCGCTGGATAATAGTGAAAAAAGCCGGCAATTTCCAATCCCGGCCTTGAAATATCGCTCGTTGTCACGGGCCGATGAACCCCATCTTCACCGCTGATCAACTCCAAGTTGAATTCTTTTATAATATCTTCCGTACGAACTGTCGCCAACGGAATCCCTCCCATAACAAAGCCTCTTGCTGTTCAATTCCAAAATCATAGATCTATTTTAGCATTTTATCAGAGGGAATCTCTACCCTTCAACATCTTTCTTCTATTT
Source organism: Siminovitchia sp. FSL W7-1587 (assembly GCF_037963795.1). Lineage (NCBI taxonomy): Bacteria > Bacillati > Bacillota > Bacilli > Caryophanales > Bacillaceae > Siminovitchia > Siminovitchia sp. FSL W7-1587. Next base: position 3,214,997 of record NZ_CP150169.1, on the reverse strand, counting down.
TAGACAGGAAAGCCTGTCGTTTTACATGGCGTGGGAACTTTTAAAATTGATTCCGCTATACGCGGGTATTTTGCTTTATACGCGGATAAAAAAAAACCGGACAGCCGCGCTGTCCGGTTTTTTACTTGCGGGGTTCGATAACCGCTTTTTGAATGATGATATTGACGATAGACATGATGATGGCAGTGAGAAATGCCAATCCAAAGCCGTCGATTTCAAAGCTGCTGCCCATGAGGGCGTCCGTCATCAATAATGTAAGGGCATTGATGACAAGAAGAAACAGTCCTAACGTTAAAATCGTGATGGGCAAGGTAAACAAAATCAGAATCGGCCGCACAAGTATGTTTAAGATAGACAGCACTAGGCTGGCGGCAAGTGCGGCTCCGAAACCGGAAACGTAAAAGCCCTCAAAATAGCCAGCAAGAGCGATAAACAAAATCCCATTGATGACAATTCCGATAAGCCACCTCATATGTTAGGCTTCCTTTTCGGCATTGCTTGAGACAAATACGGAACCGGTTTTAGTATCTGCGAGAACATGGATCGTTTCTCCCTCAGTACCTGTCCGTTTAAACTTCATCTGCTTTTGTATAACTTCCCGTTTTTCATGCAAGATGTTTACATCCTGCAAATTAAGAGTATAACTTCCGAGATTGGAACGAAGTTCCCCGTCCACTCCAGCGGTAACCGGAACATATAGATGAATATTTCCCGTTACAGCTTTTGCCTCGAATATTTTCGTTTCAGTATCTTTTAGAGAACAAGTGATATTTCCGTTAAACGATTTGAGCTCCGCTTTTTTACATGAAGCAATTACATCGATAGCCCCATTAATCGTTTCAGCTTCCACTTCATCAGCCTGGGATTCCTTCACTTTAATTTGCCCGTTGACCGTTTCGATCTCCAATTTTTCACCTGAAACATTTTCCAAATCCACTTTTCCGTTTGTCGTTTTCACGAGCAAATAATCACATTCCAACCGTTCACTCGTCAATTCGCCAGTAAAAATCCGAACCGCAATCTTTTTATACCTTTTTTTCGGAACATAAACGATAGATTCAACCCGCATCCACTTTGATTTCGTAGCAAAGCAAAGCATGCTGTTGTCTTGTGAAAAAATCGTATTATCCAAGAAATAGCTGCGCCCTTCTTCCCGATCTTCAATACGGTATACTTTGGCTTGACATTCGATGCGCACCTCTTCTTGGTCCCAAGGAATGACCCTTACCGGCCCATTGGCGATATCGATATCGATCCTCTCAATTCCTTCCCCGCTTTGCTGAAAAACATGCGGTATTTCAACAGATTGATTGAACTGAAAGTCCATTTCTTTAACCTTTCGCAACGCCGTATTGACAAAGTCAAAAATTCGTTCACCAGCATTTTCAATTTGCTTGTAAAAATTGTCTTCCTCGTTTTTTCCACCGTCTGTACCTTCTTTTCCAGCACTTTGCTTTGCAGATGAATCAGTTGTTGAAAAATCAAATTCTGCCTGGCTTTCTTCAGCGGCACCACTTTTCAAATCAGGAGCGGGTGCTTTCCCTTCCAATGCATCGAGCAAAATAATCGCTTCCTGAGCGGACAGCTTCCCCTCTTGTACCATTTCAAGTATTCTTTTTCGATCTTGATTCATGTCGCTCCTCCTTTTTGGTTGTGTACTGGATTATACGATTAGAGCAGCCTTTTTGTTTCACTTTAAAAAGATTTATTTGGCAACAGCCTGTTTCACACTGGTTGCTCCCGAGGAAATGAGCCGCTTCATCCGCTTTTTATCACGCTCTAATATGGGCTTTAAATATCGTCCTGTATAAGAGTTCTCACATTGCACCACTTTTTCAGGAGTTCCTGTCACAACGACCGTTCCTCCTTTATCCCCGCCTTCCGGTCCAAGGTCAATAATATAGTCGGCCGTCTTGATGACATCGAGATTATGCTCGATCACAAGCACCGTATTGCCGCTGTCGACAAGACGCTGCAATACCGTCAACAACCGGGCAATATCATCCGTATGCAACCCCGTTGTCGGCTCATCCAAAATATAGATGGAGCGCCCATTTGAACGTTTGTGCAATTCAGAAGCAAGCTTCACACGCTGGGCCTCTCCGCCCGAAAGTGTCGTGGCTGGTTGGCCCAACTTCATGTAACCAAGTCCGACATCCGTAATTGTTTGTAATTTTCTTTTGATCCTCGGGATATTTTCGAAAAACTCCAATGCGTCATCAATGGTCATATCAAGTACATCTGAGATATTTTTGCCTTTATATTTTACTTCCAGCGTTTCGCGGTTATACCTTTTTCCGTGGCACACTTCACATGGAACATACACATCAGGCAAAAAGTGCATTTCAATCTTGATAATTCCGTCCCCGCGGCAAGCTTCACAGCGGCCGCCTTTCACATTGAAACTGAAGCGGCCTTTTTTGTACCCGCGCACCTTTGCTTCGTTCGTGGCAGCAAACACGTCGCGTATATCATCAAATACGCCCGTATAGGTTGCCGGGTTTGATCTTGGCGTCCGGCCAATGGGCGACTGGTCGATATCTATGACTTTCTCCAAATGCTCCAAACCTTTGATTTCTTTATGCAAGCCGGGTTTTGCTTTTGCTTTGTGGAGCTTTTGCGCTAATGTTTTATGCAAAATCTCATTTACGAGTGTGCTTTTTCCCGACCCGGAAACGCCGGTTACTGTAATAAAAACACCAAGTGGAAGCTTCACATTGACGTTTTTTAAATTGTTTTCTTTCGCACCTTTTATTTCCAGAAATCGGCCATCTCCCGGACGACGCTCTAACGGAATGGGAATGAATTTTACTCCAGACAAATACTCTCCCGTCAATGAGCCTGCTTGCTTCATCACTTCTTCGGGTGTTCCACACGCGACAACCTCACCGCCATGCACGCCCGCTCCCGGACCGATGTCAATGAGATAGTCAGCCGCAAGTATCGTATCTTCATCATGCTCCACGACGATAAGAGTATTGCCTATGTCGCGCATGCTTTTAAGCGTGTCGATCAATCTGTCGTTATCACGCTGATGAAGACCAATAGACGGTTCGTCCAATATATACAGCACTCCGGTCAGCCGGGAGCCGATTTGGGTGGCAAGCCTGATCCGTTGCGCCTCACCGCCTGATAATGTTCCGGCCGTACGACTCAACGTCAAGTAATCCAGACCGACATTCACCAAAAAGTGCAGGCGTTCAGATATTTCTTTTAAAATCAGGTTCGCAATTTGTTTTTCTTTTTCCGTCAAATGAATCGTTTGAAAAAACTGCTGCGCTTCCTTGATTGATAACTCGGTCACCTCGCCGATATGGTTGCCCTCCACTTTTACAGCGAGGCTTTCCACCCTCAACCGATAACCGTTACAGCTCTGGCAAGGATGTTCCGCCATATATCTTTCCATTTGCTCCCGGATATAATCAGAACTCGTCTCCTGATAACGCCGTTCCACATTTCTCAAAACCCCTTCAAACCGGATTTTGTTTTCGCGTATTTGCCCAAAGTCATTTTGATATCGGAACAAGATGACCTCATTTCCGGAACCATACAAAATTTTGTCCATTTGGGCTTTAGGCAAGTTCTTTACCGGAACATCCATATCGATGCCATAGTGATGGCAAACCGATTGTAAGAGCTGTGGATAATATCGAGAGCTCACCGGGATCCATGGGGCAATCGCACCCTCGTTCAACGTCAAATCCCAATCGGGAATGACAAGTTCTTCATCTACTTCGAGCTTGGAGCCGAGTCCGTCACAATCTGGGCACGCTCCAAATGGACTGTTGAAAGAAAACATGCGCGGTTCCAGCTTATTAATGGAAAAACCGCATTCCGGACATGCGAGCTGTTCGCTAAAAAGCAGTTCCTCTTCTCCAATGACATCAATGATGACTTTTCCATCCCCAAGGCCGAGGGCCGTTTCGAGGGAATCTGCCAGACGGCTTTCCACCCCCTCTTTAACAATAATGCGGTCAACTATGACTTCGATAGAGTGTTTTTTATTTTTTTCCAGGCGAATTTCTTCACTGAGATCAAGCGTTTCACCATTAACCCTGAGACGAACAAAGCCCTGCTTTTTAATCTCTTCCAGCACCTTAGCGTGGGTTCCCTTGCGTCCAGAAACGACAGGCGCCAGTACTTGAAGTCGTGTGCGCTCTGGATACGCCATGATTCGATCAACCATTTGCTCAATCGTTTGCGACGTAATTTCGATTCCGTGAATCGGACATACAGGTTTGCCGATTCGGGCAAACAGCAAACGCAAATAATCATAAATCTCTGTCACCGTACCGACAGTGGAGCGCGGATTCCGGCTCGTCGTCTTCTGGTCAATCGAGATCGCCGGAGACAGCCCTTCGATTGCATCGACGTCAGGCTTATCCATTTGTCCCAAGAACTGCCGTGCATAAGCAGAAAGTGATTCCACGTAGCGTCTTTGACCTTCTGCATAAATCGTATCGAATGCAAGCGAAGATTTCCCGGAGCCTGATAATCCCGTTACAACTACCAATTTATCTCTCGGGATTGTGACATCAATATTTTTTAAGTTATGGGCCCGTGCGCCTTGAACAACTATTTTATCAAGTGCCATCGTCGTTTCATCCTTCCGCTTTTAGCTCCAAAATAGCGTCTCGAAGCTGTGCCGCTCTTTCAAAATCAAGCGCTTTGGCTGCTTCTTTCATTTCTATTTCCATTGAAGCAATCAGCTTTTCTTTTTCGTTTTTCGATAGTTTTTCCGTTTGATATTCGTATTCTGCGCTGTCTTCAGCCGCAACCGTCGCGCGAATGACGTCGCGAATATCTTTTTGAATGGTTGTTGGGATAATGCCATGTTTTCGATTGTACTCTTCTTGGATGGCGCGCCTCCGCTTTGTTTCGGAAATCGCTTTTTTCATCGAGTCTGTCACATTGTCGGCGTACATGATCACATGGCCGTTCGCATTCCGAGCGGCCCGGCCGATTGTTTGAATCAGTGAACGCTCGGAACGGAGGAATCCTTCCTTATCGGCATCAAGAATAGCTACAAGCGATACCTCCGGAATATCAAGCCCTTCCCGGAGCAAGTTGATACCGACAAGGACATCAAATTTGCCGACACGTAAATCCCGTATGATTTCTATTCGCTCAAGTGTTTTTATCTCCGAGTGCAAATACTGTACCTTGACCCCTACATCCTTCAAATAATCCGTTAAATCTTCCGACATTTTTTTCGTCAGCGTCGTAATAAGGACACGCTCGTTTTTGGCAACCCGATCCTGAATTTCGCCGAGCAAATCATCAATTTGGCCCTCAATTGGCCGGACATCAATGGTTGGATCCAACAGTCCGGTCGGACGGATAATTTGCTCCACCATTTTGGGTGTTTTTTCCAGTTCATAAGGGCCTGGTGTGGCCGACACAAAAATAACCTGGTGGATGTACTGCTCAAACTCTTCAAACTTGAGCGGCCGGTTATCTAAGGCTGACGGGAGGCGGAAACCGTGATCAACGAGCACCTGCTTCCTTGCCTGATCTCCATTATACATGCCGCGGATTTGCGGGAGTGTTACGTGTGATTCGTCAATGACTATTTGGAAGTCATCTGGAAAATAGTCGAGCAACGTGTATGGCGTTGCGCCTGGCGGTCTGAGCGTTAAATGACGGGAATAGTTTTCAATCCCTGAGCAAAAGCCCATTTCCCGCATCATTTCCAAATCATACCGGGTTCTTTGTTCTAGACGCTGGGCTTCGAGCAATTTATCTTCCGCACGCAGCTCGGCTAAACGCTCTTCCAGTTCTTCTTCTATATTCTTAATGGCAATTCTCAATTTATCTTCCGCTGTCACATAGTGGGAAGCCGGAAAAATAGCGGCATGTTCTCTGTCTCCCACTATTTCCCCCGTGAGGGCGTCGACCACTCGAATCCGGTCGATTTCATCTCCAAAAAATTCCACCCGTATGCATTGTTCTTCTCGCGCAATCGGGAAAATTTCGACGACATCCCCACGAACCCGAAAAGTTCCATTTGTAAATTCAATATCATTGCGCGCGTATTGTAGATCCACCAGCCTGCGAAGCAGATTGTTTCTTTCAATCTCCATTCCTGTCCGGAGAGAAAGGACGTGCTCACGGTATTCTGTCGGGGAACCGAGTCCGTAAATACAGGAAACACTCGCAATAATAATGACATCTTTCCGCTCAAATAAAGCTGACGTCGCCGAGTGCCTGAGTCTGTTGATCTCATCATTGACACTGGAGTCTTTTTCAATAAATGTATCTGTCTGGGGAACATAGGCCTCAGGTTGATAATAATCATAGAAACTGACAAAATATTCAACAGCATTGTTAGGAAAAAACTCTTTAAACTCACTATAAAGCTGACCGGCGAGCGTCTTGTTATGGGCAATGACGAGTGTCGGTTTGTTTACTTCCTTAATGACATTCGACACCGTAAACGTTTTTCCCGTTCCTGTTGCCCCCAAAAGCGTCTGATATTTTTTTCCGGAACGAATTCCTTCCACAAGCTGAGCAATCGCCTTTGGCTGATCGCCGGACGGCTTATAATTCGATACGATATCAAACTGGTTGATCAAAGCCGCATCCTCCCTTTATCTGCTATCTATATGATCTTCCGACTGTTAATCGGAAAGGTAATGGATATGATTCACATACATTCATTTTAACACAACATGCGCCTTCGTAAACAGTTTGGCCGAACATATTTTCGTATGACATTGCCATACAGAGCCGTTTGAAAAGGGCAGGCCTAAAAGACTATACCATTTTCGACCATTTATTATAAATTTCGGCAATTTTCGTTGTAAATAAAAAAATGGGGTGTTAAAATGTGGGTACATATGACTACCTTTCGATAATGGCAAACTTGATGAAAATCAGGGACGCAAAGCCACGGGCCTACGGGAAATCTATGGCAGCCGGGTTACCGAAGAAGGATGGATCTGGAAATGACGGAACTATTGTATCATTTTGTTCACTTTTTCCATGCAATAAAAATCCACCTTTTCTATCGGGTGGATTTTTTTGTTTGGAGGTGACACGACTATAAAACCTTTTATTGATTACTCCATTTATATTAAGAAGAAACAAATGATTAGAAGTGCGCGAAAATTTGGCCTAACAGCCGCTAAAACGGTTAAGCTTAGTCAAGAACTCGACCAATTATTAAACCTGAAACAAAAGGAATTATTAAAACAAGCGATGGATCAAACACAATAATGACACTCTTTGTATTCTGCAAGGTGATCCGATATTAGCGTAGTATGGAAAGAAGGGGCAACATTGAACTTTAAGAAGCTAGTTACATGGAAAAGGCGGCAAATACGCAGGCCGCCCATAAACTTGGAAGAAGCTTTTTCTATTGCATTCCAGCATTCCGAACATGCAATTTGCCTTTTTGACCATAAGGGCAACATCATTTTTTGCAATCAAAAAGGGCATGAACTGCTACATATAGCAGACATTGAAAATCCATCTGCTCTAAACATATTTGATCATATTTTTTCATATTTTAAAGTGAATAAGGCCGCTGACGAATCCATCCTCATTAGTGAGGCAACGGTCAAAGGCCCTGACAATCAACAGTTGAACACTGAGTTTACATTTATTCCGTTATCCATTGATGATGATTTATTAGGAGTTGTCGTCATCATCGAGCTGAAAACATGCCAAAAGCTTAATTATTTAAAAGGCGAACCAGGCTATTATCATGCCAAGAAATATGTCAATCAACGGCTTTCACATGTGGATAAAAATGACACCTTTGCTTTTTTTTATGTAACCATTGATGAACTAGATGATGTGATTGATGTATACGGACTTGAAGCAGGAGAAAAAGTGATTCAATCAATCGTTTCTCATATGACCAATAACGAAAAGAACGACGATATCGTTTTCCGCATCGAAGAAAATACTCTTGGCATTCTTCTAAAAGGGACAGAGCCAGACACTTACGACCAATACATTTCCGATGCTCAAAAGCTGATCAATCATATTGAAACCCCCTTCACCATAAACCATCAAGATCTTCAATTTACAGCAACAATCGGGGGAAGCATGTTTCCTTATGACGGGAAAAATTTTCAAACATTGTTTAAAAAAGCGCGAATTGCTTTGAAACATGCTGAAGAACGGGGAAACGGAAACTTCCAATTTTATTTGCCCGAGATGAAAGCAGAAACACTGAAAAAATTTGAATTGGAAGCCGACTTGCTAAAGGCCATACAAAATGAAGAGCTTTATGTAGAATACCAACCAAAAATTGATGTCCTTACTCAAAAAGCGATTGGAGCCGAGGCGCTTGTCCGTTGGGAGCATCCCTGCAAAGGGAATGTGGCACCCGCAACATTTATTCCGATGGCCGAAGAAAACGGGAAAGTCATTCAACTCATTGATGACTTTGTTATCCGTACGGTTTGCCAACAAATCCAGCAATGGAAAAAAGAGCAGGTCCCTTTTCATAAAATTTCCATAAACTTGTCAGCAAAAAGCTTTTTGAAAAATGACCTAATAGACAGGATAAGGCAGTGCTTGAAAGATTATTCTGTACCACCTTCTTCCATTGAACTGGAGTTAACGGAAAGTTCCTTGTTAAAATCAAGCGAACTCATCCGAAAGCAACTGGAAAAACTGGCGGAAATGGGCATCAGCATTGCTTTGGACGATTATGGCACAGGCTTTTCATCCATACACTATTTAAAGCAGTATCCATTCCATACGATCAAAATCGACAGATCCTTTATACATAACATCGTTCACAGTGTTGAAGATGAGATGATTGTTAAATTTATCATTGAATTGTCGAAAGGGCTGCAAAAAAAAGTAATCGCAGAAGGAGTGGAAACGAGTGCCCAATATCAACTCCTAAAAAAATACGGCTGCAATGAAGTGCAAGGTTTTCTGTTCAGCCGCTCCATCGCCGGCAAGGAAATCGCCAACATGTTTCTAAAAGACAAGGCGGTCTTAAAAGAAAAAGAAGTGGAAACAAGATTGCTATAACACGAGCGGCCGTTTAAGCGGGAGCCCTCTACTATGAGATACAGCGAAACTGCAAGCAGCCGGAGCGTTGGGCCCATGCAGACGTTGCTATACGAGGAAGTTTGCTTAGTCTGCCAACTCTAAGTCCCTCTGATAAAAATACACCAAAGGCCTGAGATCGCAGTGTCCTGTTGGCAACTTCAGAGAGCGACGTCCTTGAAAAAGCTTATAGCATCTTTTAGGCGCTGACGATGCTTTCAAATCTTTCCTTTTACCCTGTCACCTTCGCTTGCACTCGTACTGCTGTAGGCAGACATTCTTGAAAATATCGATGTGTCACTGCCGAAGTTTGCTCTGATTCTGTCGAACTAAGTCGAACGGCGTTTACATATCTCTGTTATAATAGAAGGGAAGGGCATTGACTTATTGCCCCCTTCCCGCTTCCTGACATAAGCGAATGTGAAATTCGCCTCGTCAAAAAGCACTTGACTCCCTATACCACCACCGCCATGGCTTCAAGGACTTTTTTCGAGCGTGTCAACTTTTTGCCTGCACACAAAACTCTATGATTAACTGCATGACAATCGCGAGTATAAAAACAACAACACCATAAATAAACCCTAGCTTAAATCCCACCAGAATGACCATTGGAATAGTACCTATCCATTAGACATCGGACAATAAATCCTCCTTGTGCTAATCGGCGCGGATCTTGCTTTTTGATATTTCCTAAAGCCTTTTGTTCTTCAAGGACACATGGCTTCAACCGGCTTTTTTCCGTTCATATTAAAAATGCCGGGTTCGGGATTACAGCACCAGTAAGTTTCCAAATACAACGTGCAGCCAAGTTATCCATAAAAAAAGCGTGGCGCCTGCCATTAACCCAAACAGAGTTCAGGTTTCCCCATACAAAATCAAAAGCGAACGCTTCCATACAAGTACCAGTTTACGCGGCTTTTTCCATACTATTTGCATGTGATACATAACTGTGCAAAACCATCCCGGCAACAACAAGAAGCATGCCAGCAAGTGAAACCAATGTCGGCAGGGGAGTACTTAATAAAATAACCTCTCCGCCAAGAGCGAACAATACCTCCATTGACTGTGTTGCTTCGACCGCCGCCAGTTTTCTCATATCGTCTTTCACAAGGTCGGTTGCCCGGAAGAACAGCACTGTTGCAATGACACCGGAGGAAACCGCCACGAGCAATGATTGCATAGTTTGCTCCATAGACGGAGGACCTGAAGAACCCCACTCCCATATGACAAGCACACCCCAAAACGGCATGCTGGCAAGCGTCATCCCAAGCACACGCTGATAAGCATCCAACCTTCCTCCACATACTGCCATCATCTTTCGGTTTCCAAGAGGATACGCAAAAGAGGCCACAATCACCGGGACCATGCACAAAAGGACATTTTGCCACGATAATTGCTTCATATGTTCCATTTGCATCAAACCGATTCCCAATAACATAATCAGCGACATGGCCAGCCCCCTGTACGGGATTCGTCCTCTTATCACAATCGGCCCGGTTTCAGTTTGGATCGTCTCGTAAAACAGCGGAACGAGCAGCGACCCGGAAATAATTGTCACTTGCCAAGTTCCCGCAATCAGCCATCCGGGGCCATATCCGGCCGCAAATGTAAGTGGCGCGTAAAACAAACCAAACCCGACAGTGCTCCAAAGAAGCCATTCCATTGGCCGGGCTTTCAATTCCCGTATTAGTGGCAAGAAATTTCCCTTAAAAGCGACGATGGCAACCAAAAAAGGGATCATAAACAAATATCGCAAAGAAGCGCTCCAAATCCAGCTTCCCCCCGACAACTCCATCGCCCTGTTAAATATAAAAGTGACTGAAAAAAAGAACGCCGCAACTACACCGAGTAAAATGGGCCGCACCGGCTTCACCTCCATACATCAAAACCATTATACTATGGGACGAATCACTTACTATAAAGAATATTTGTTAACCAAACTTGGCCACTCGACAAATATGAAGGTTTCGGCAAATGTACACACCGCTTGTTGGGATTGCAAAACTGGTGACAACCGTTGCACTCCTCTGAACCGCGGATATTTCTGCTTATACGCGGGGCATTAGACGCTCATCCACGGGGATTTTCACCTTATACGGGGCATTAGACGCTCACCCACGGGGATTTTCACCTTATACGGGCATTAGACGCTCATCCGCGGGGGTTTTCACCTTATACGGGGTATTAACGCTCATCCACGGGGATTTTCACCTTATACACGGGCATTAGACGCTCATCCACGGGAATTTTCACCTTATACGGGGATTAGACGCTCATCCGCGGACAACACCCTCCCTGTCCCTCAACCTTCTTCCTTCGGAACTCCATATCCCTTTCAGAAATGTTAAAACACTTCATGTCATCGGGATGTTCATTTCCGATTTATGAAGTGTTTTTCTTGTTTCTTTTTTTCATTATTGTCCAGTTCACGATAAAAAGACCAATCGTGAGCGACGCTGCCTCGATAATAATCACCCACCATTTATGCAAGTAACCATTATACGCAGACACGATTATCAGCGCCACGGTAAGCAAAAATCCCACAAGCCGGCTATAAGTCACCCTTGTAAAAAAGATCATAAAGAAAGCTGGCAAAAAGATTGCTGAAATGATTTTATCAATCATGGACATCCCCCCGTCTCAAACGATCGCCTATTACAAGTGTTTCCGATACGCTTGAAAAGTGCAAGCAGTTTTTTAATCGTTTTTGCTCGCTTCAACCATCTTTTCCGTAATCTCCACAAGTTCACTCTGCTCAATAAAGCGCTCCCGCAGCATATCCGGGAGGATTTCCTGCAAAAAGTACTGAACGCTCGTCATTTCCTTAAATAATAGGATCGTACTTAAAGCTTCCTCGTAAATTTCCAAAAATAACGGCTCCGGATTTTCCTTCTGAATTTCGCCGAAGGATTCATATAATAAATCAATTTTATCCGCCACTGCCAAAATTCGCCCTTCAAGCGTTTCATCCTTCCCTTCCTTGAAACGCCCCAAGTAAACTTTCTGGAATTCTTTCGGAAATTCCCTTTCAATGAACTTCCGCGTCATCTCCTCCTCCACCTCATTGAAAAGCCGCTTCAATTCTGGGGAAGAATATTTCACCGGAGTTTTGATATCTCCTGTGAAAAGCTCGGCATAATCATGGTTTAAGGCTTTTTCATATAAAAGCCGCCAATCGACATCCTTGCCCGCCAACTCTTCTACCGTACCCAGAAACTGGGCAATTTTGGCCACCTTAAAAGAATGGCTGGCAACGGAATGTTCCTGAAACTTAAACTTCCCGGGACAGCGGTAAATCATCTCTAAGTCCGACAAGCTTTTAAAATAATGATGTATTCCCAATTGCATCACCCATCCATTTCTTTATTTTGAAGATTGTACCATGAGACCGGTTCCCTTCAAAGTGATTTTATCCCGACTTACCATATATAATGGAAAATAAACAAAGCTGCCCCGCACATACCGTACTTTTACCGGCTGCGGAAACAGCATTTCAAACTCCTATACTCTATCATCCAAACCTTCCGCTGATAAACCTTTCAGTGCGCTCGTCCTTTGGATTTGTAAACAACTCTTTCGTCCTTCCGCTTTCGATCAGCTTACCCATGTGAAAAAAAGCTGTATAATCCGATATGCGCGCCGCTTGCTGCATATCGTGGGTGACGAAGATGATCGTATAATTCTTTTTCAGTTCTCCGATCAACTGCTCCAATTTCCCGGTAGAAATCGGGTCGAGGGATGAGGTTGGTTCATCCAATAACAAAATTTCAGGCTGTAAAGCAATCGCTCTGGCGATGCAAAGCCTTTGCTGCTGCCCTCCCGATAACGTCAACGCCGAGCTGTGGAGCTTATCTTTTACTTCATCCCATAATGCGGCCATTTGCAGACTCTCTTCCACAATTTCCGCCAAGCGATGCTTATCTTTTACACCGTGGCGGATAGGTCCAAACGCCACATTTTGATAAACCGATTTGGCAAACACATTCGGCTCCTGAAAAACCATGCCAATCCGCTTTCTTAATTCAAATACATTGATGGATGGAGCATTTATATTGACCCCGCTGAACAAAATCGACCCTGACACGATACATCCTTCCACTTCGTCATTCATTCGGTTCAAACTGCGCAGCAGAGTCGTTTTTCCGCAGCCGGATGGACCGATGAGCGCGGTGACATGGTTGGCTGAAAAACGAAGGGATACTTTGTAAATTCCATGCTTTTTTCTGTAATAAACACTTATAGATTTCGCTTCTATAGCGATCGTTTCTACTTGGGGTAGTGTTGTGATATCTACCGTTTTTTCCATCTGAAACACAGACATCCGGATTCGCGCCTCCCCTATTTGCTTGAAGAAGTGAGTCTTCGGTAAACGAAAGCTCCAATGATACGGGCACTGATATTACAAATAAAGATGGACAAGATGAGAAGAAGGGTCGCACCGCTTGAAATCGCTTCTGCATCAGGTACAATACTTTCCCCATTCACCTTCCAAATATGAACTGCGAGCGTCTCGGCCGGTCTCATCGGATTGAGCGGAGAGGAAGGGGAGAACGGATTCCAATTCGCAAAATCGAGATTGGGCGAGCTCATACCCGCCGTATAAATGAGGGCTCCCGCTTCACCAAACACTCTTCCAGCCCCTAAAATCATCCCCGTAACGATCTCCGGAAGCGCAGCGGGCAAGACGATATGAGCAATTGTTTCCCACCGGGAAACACCAAGGGCCAGACCAGCCTGTTTTTGTTGCTTGGGGACGCTTCGTACCGATTCTTCAACGACTTGGACCAAGAGCGGCATATTAAAAATGGCTAATGCCACTGCCCCTGATAAAATGGAAAAACCCCAGCCCATATGGACGACAAAGGTGAGAAAAATAAAAATTCCTATCACAATCGACGGAAGTGATGCCAGCATTTCAATCAAAGCTCTTATCCATTCAGTCCAAACATTTTTCTTGGCGTACTCGGCCAGATAAATGCCTGCCCCCAGAGCGACAGGCGTTGCCATCAACATGGAAAGGACCATTAAATAAAAGGAATTAAACAGTTGCGGACCTATCCCTCCCCCTTCTGCAAATATGTTCGGAGGCGATGTGATAAATTCCCGGCTTATTTGGGGAAATCCTTGATAAACACTATAGCCGAGCAGGGCTGCCAAAACGACAACAAGAACTGCGGCAATCAAATAAAACACTATAGTCGCTATCCGATCTGCCACTTTTCGGTTCATGAAAAAGTTCTCCTTAAATTTCCTGTCAACCGCATGAAAATCATGAAAATACAGGACATCGCCATTAAAATAAGAGCAAGAGACCATAAAGCGTTATTTTCCGTCTGGCCCATTACCGTATTGCCCATTCCCATAGTTAATATGCTCGTGATTGTAGCAGCAGGCTGAAACAGTGAGTCGGGAATCACCACAGCGTTTCCTATCACCATTTGTACCGCCAATGATTCTCCAAAAGCACGGGATATACCAAAAATGACGGCTGAACATAAACCGGGGCGGGCAATCGTCATCACCATTCGAGAAATCGTTTGCCAACGTGTGGCACCGAGAGCAAGAGAAGCCTCCCTAAATTCTGGAGGCACCCGTTTTAGAGCATTGACCGCTAAACATGTCACCGTAGGCAACATCATCGCAGATAGTACAACGGCTGCCGCCGCCACTCCAAAACCGCTTCCCCCGATATGATTTCTAATCAGTGGCACGATCATGCTTAATCCCAAAAAACCATATACGACAGAGGGAATTCCGATTAACAATTCCAATACCGGCTGCAAAAATGTTTTGCCTATTCGCGGCGAAATTTCATTTATAAATATGGCTGCCCCGATGGCGATCGGGGCAGTGGCCAGCACCGACAGGATCGTCACCGAAAATGACCCCAAAATCAACGGCAACGCGCCGATCAAAGGCTTTCCCAACCCGTTGACCGCCCCTGGGTCCCAGATGTGTCCAGTTAAAAAAACGAATATGCTTCCATCATTTACGATAAATGGCGTCAGCCCTTTCCATAGCACAAAAGCAAGAATAAATAGGGCTATAGATAGAGCAATCCATGCCGCCCCTCGCAGGGCCATCCGCACTATTCGTTCTATTTTGGATTTAGGATTTGCCTGATACAAAGGATGCAAATCTATCATTGATTTTCCCAAAAAATGCTCCTCCTATGGTACCTACTATTTTTCAATCACATTTCCTTCCGCATCCCGCTCGACAGCCATTTCACGAACCGGGAGATAATTCATCTCAGGCACAAGCACTTCTTGAACCTCATCGGATAACATATAATCCAGAAACGATTTCGTTAACCCCGTCGGCTCTCCATTTGTATACATGTGTTGATATGCCCAAATCTTCCAATAGTTTGTACTGACATTTTCCAATGTCGGTTCAATGCCATCAATGGCCAAAGCAATAACAGAATCATCAAAATAAGAGAATGAAAGATAGCTGATTGCTCCAGGGGTTTCACTTACAATTTTCCGGACGGTCCCGGAAGAATCTTGCTCCATTCCGGGTGCTGGCTCGGCCTCTTTAAGCCCGATCTGCTCAAATACCTCTCTCGTACCGGAACCTTTCGCCCGATGAATGATCACGATCTCCTCGTCTTTTCCTCCTACTTCTTTCCAATTCTTCACTTTTCCGGTAAAAATATCGATCAATTGTTCATGTGAAATATTGGCAACACCAGTATCCGGATGTGTGACCGGCCCCATTCCAGTAACAGCTACTTTATGATCAACGAGTTGGGAAGGATCGACACCCGCTTTTTCCTCGGCAAATAAATCGGCATTTCCAATATCAACATATCCTTCGCTAATACTGCTCAAGCCTGTTCCACTGCCCCCTCCCTGTACATGGATGGCCGCATCAAGATGCATGCTTGTAAATTGTTGGGCAGCCGCTTCTACTAATGGCTGCAGAGCACTTGATCCCACGATCGTTATCGAACCTGAAAGGTCTTCTGATGTGGGAGCGGCATCTGTTTGGCCTTTGCCAATGCACCCAGATGCCATCGCCATGGCAAAAATAAGAGCCAACATCTCCATATACCTTTTCCTCAAGGTAAAAAACCCCCTTTATGATGAAAGCAGGCTAGCATATTCAATGTACTATTTCATATTTAAGAATGCGTTCAAGCAGTATGAAAGCTATGTAAAAAAGCAGTAAAAGATGTGAATTTCGCAACGAAAAACAATTAATTCCTTTGTCTCCCTATTTGTCTGCAATCTATCAATCAAGCGATCTTCATTTTCCCTTAATAAAATATTTACAAATCCTTTACATTAGTTTAACCGCACCTTGATAAAGTCCGCTTATGATGATCATGTAGTAAACATCACATAAACACAGGGGGAAAATTATCAATGAAATTGAAGCCCGCATTGGCAACACTCACTTTATCCTTTGGATTGCTGCTCACTGCTTGCGGTAATGGGGACGGCAGCAACTCTGACAACGAGAAAAATTCAAGTGGGAACAATTCAAAAAGCGCGGAAGAACTATCCGGAACAGTCGGTATTGACGGATCATCAACCGTCTTTCCAATCATGGAAGCCGTATCTGAAGAATATGCTGCCGAGCAGCCTGACGTAAAAGCCCCCGTAGGAGTATCCGGAACGGGTGGAGGATTTAATAAGTTCATCGCTGGCGAAACAGATATCAGCAACGCATCCCGGCCTATTAAAGATGAGGAAGCAGCTAAGTTAAAAGAGGCTGGAATAGAATACACGGAATTTAAAATTGCCTATGACGGCCTTTCGGTTGTCGTAAATAAAGATAATGACTTTGTGGACAAACTAACAGTTGATGAGTTGAAAAAAATGTGGTTGGAAAGCGGAAAGGTAAAAACGTGGGCGGACGTCCGTGAAGGATGGCCGGAAGAACCAATTTCTTTCTTCAGCCCAGGAACAGATTCCGGAACATATGACTATTGGAATGAAGTCATTTTGGAAGAAGAGCAAATGAGAAAAGATGCTACTTTATCTGAAGATGACAATGTGCTTGTACAAGGTGTCATGGGAGACAAAGGCGCCATCGCATTTTTCGGTTACGCGTACTACATTGAAAATAAAGACGACCTGAAAATCGTTCCGATTGTAAACAGCAAAGGAGAAGCAATTACTCCTGACAATGACACGATCATGAACGGCGAGTATGAGCCGCTTTCACGTCCACTGTTCTTTTATGTAAACAATAAATCAATTGCTGAAAAAGAACATGTATATGATTACGTAAAATTCGCACTTGAAAATGCAAGTTCTTTATCTGAAGATGTAGGCTATATCAGCCTCCAGGAAAAAGAATATGAGGATGGCTTGGCAAAGTTGGAAGAACTTAAAAAGTAATGTTACAGGTGAGGGGATTGGTATCCCCTCACCTTCACTAATGAATAGATGAGGAGTTTTCCAATGGAACTGAAAAATGAGCAAATCTCCATTGCAAAAATGATTGAAGAAAATAAAAGAAAGAATAAATTTAAACAGGGATTGGCCGAAAAATCCGTTCCGGTTTTTTTGTTTTTAATGGCTATTATCTCTATTTTAACGACCATTGGCATTGTTGCTACACTCCTATTTGAAACCTTCACATTTTTCAGCCGTGTTGACTTTATACATTTTATAACGAGCAAAGAATGGCTTCCCTTTTTTGAAGCGGATCCAAAATATGGCATCATTTCTCTTATATCCGGAACATTGCTCGTTGCCTTGATCGCTGTGATCGTGGCATTTCCGCTTGGCCTCGCAGCTGCTATTTATTTAAGTGAATACGCAAGTGAAAGAGCAAGAAAGGTGATTAAACCGATTTTGGAAGTATTGGCCGGTATCCCTACGATTGTTTACGGTTTTTTTGCACTTACATTTGTAACGCCCGTCCTTCAAAAAATAATCCCTGACCTTAACTTCTTCAATGCTTTAAGTCCGGGAATCGTTGTCGGTATTATGATCATCCCATCTATTGCTTCATTATCGGAAGATGCCATGTCGGCAGTTCCAAGGTCGATGAGGGAAGGGGCATTGGCGCTCGGCTCCACAAAGCTTGAAGTATCTTTGAAAGTCGTATTGCCCGCTGCATTATCAGGCATTATCGCCTCCTTTGTCCTCGGGCTTTCTCGGGCAATAGGTGAGACGATGATTGTAACGATTGCCGGAGGCGCTAAGCCTAACCTCACTTTCGATCCAACAGAAACGATACAAACGATGACCGCCTATATTGTTCAGGTGAGCCTCGGAGATGCTGCCTATGGTTCAACGATTTACTACAGCATTTATGCAGTTGGAATGACACTCTTTGTCTTCACGCTCATTATGAACTTGATTGCTCAATGGATTTCAAGGCGATTTAGGGAGGAATATTAATGGAACTCATCAATAAAGCCGAGGTTAAAAAAAGAATCGGCAGCCGGCTCATAAAAAACACCATTTCCAAATGGCTGTTTATGCTGGCTACGTCGATAGGTTTGATTGTCTTGGCCATCCTCATTTATCGTATAATGAGTCAAGGCATCCGATATTTGGACCTTGATTTTCTGACAAACTTTGCCTCCCGCAAACCAGAAGAGTCTGGAATTAAGGCCGCCATCTTTGGGACCTTGTGGGTGATGGCGATTACCGGGCCGGTCTCGATTATTTTAGGTGTCGGTTGTGCGATTTACCTTGAGTTATACGCGAAAAAAAATCGCTTTACACGTTTTATCCAAGTAAATATTTCCAACTTGGCGGGTGTCCCTTCCATCGTCTTCGGTCTTTTGGGCCTGACGGTTTTTGTAAGGATGTTGGAAATGGGCAGAAGTGTTCTCGCCGGTGGTTTAACCATGAGTTTGTTGATCCTTCCCGTTATTGTCGTAGCATCACAAGAAGCGCTCCGGGCCGTTCCGAAGGATCTTCAAGAAGCCTCCTACGGAATGGGAGCAACGAAATGGCAAACGATTCGTCGCGTCATTTTACCGGCGGCCATTCCGGGAATCTTAACCGGTTCGATCTTGGCATTATCACGTGCAGTCGGTGAAACAGCCCCACTCATTATGATCGGAGCGATGACTTTTATCGCATTTATTCCAGAAAGCATCTGGTCGGGCTTTACCGTTATGCCAATCCAAATATACAACTGGACAAGCAGACCGCAAGCAGAGTTTCATGATGTAGCCGCTGCAGGAATTATTGTCCTTCTGTTCATGCTCATTTTGATGAACTCGATTGCCATTATTATCAGAAACAAGTTTTCAAAACGCTATTAAAACCGAAAGGGAGGACTTTATATGTCGGCTATGACTATAAAGGCAGTACAGAAAGCTCCGGAAACAACCAAAAAAAGCCGTGTTGAACAGAATACTGTTTTTGAAGCTAAAGAATTAAACCTCTGGTACGGAGAAGACCAGGCTTTAAAAAACATCAATATTGCCATTGCCGAAAATAACGTTACCGCCATTATCGGACCATCCGGTTGCGGCAAGTCCACATTTGTCAAATCCCTTAACCGTATGGTCGATTTGATTCCGACTGTAAAAATGTCTGGACAGTTATTATATAGAGATCAAAATATATTAGACCGCAAGTACGGAGTAGAGGAATTGAGAACGAAAGTGGGCATGGTGTTTCAAAAGCCCAATCCGTTTCCAAAATCCATTTATGAAAATGTTATATACGGCCCGGTCATTCACGGCATTCGGGATAAAAAAATTCTCCGTGAAATTGCAGAAAAAAGCTTAAAGGGTGCAGCCCTTTGGAATGAGGTAAAGGACCGCTTACATGAAAACGCCTATGGCCTTTCCGGAGGACAACAACAGCGCCTATGTATCGCGAGATGTTTAGCAGTGGAACCGGATGTTATCTTGATGGATGAACCTACTTCGGCACTTGACCCCATCTCGACAATGAAAGTCGAAGAGTTGGTGCAAGAGCTAAAGCAAAAATACAGTATTATCATCGTTACTCATAATATGCAGCAAGCTGCAAGAATTTCAGATAAGACAGCCTTTTTCCTGAACGGGGAGCTCATTGAGTTCGATGATACTTCCATCATGTTTTCCAACCCTTCCGATCAAAGAACGGAAGACTATATTACCGGACGCTTCGGTTAAAAAAGGAGGACACTTAATATGCTCAGATCCCAGTTTGAAGAGCAATTAAAGGAACTGCACCAACAGCTTCTCACGATGGGCATCATGGTGGAAGAGGCAGTACACAAATCGGTCAAATCGCTCGTTCAAAAGGATATTCCGCTTGCAGAAGCCGTCATTGAAGGCGACAAGCTGATCAACGATGCCGAAGTCAACATTGAAAAATCTTGTTTTTCCTTGATCGCTTTGCAACAGCCCGTCGGGAGCGATTTGAGAAGGATTGCCATGACGTTGAAAGTAGCGACAGACTTGGAGCGTATGGCGGACCACGCCGTCAGCATCGCCAAAGCAACCATTCATTTAAAAGATGAAACCTATGCGAAACCGCTGGTGGATATCCCGTTAATGGCGGAACTCGCCCAAAAAATGCTTCGCGATACGCTCGATGCGTATATCGAAATGAACAAGGATGAAGCCATCGCCATTTCCAAACGGGATGATGAAGTTGATGCTTATTTTAAAAAGATTTTTCTTGATCTGATTGATTTAATGAAAAGTGACCGGGCATCCATAAGCCAATCATCACACCTCTTGCTTGTTGCCCAGTATTTGGAACGAATCGGTGATTACACAACAAACATTTGCGAGTGGATTGTTTATATGGCAGCCGGTAAAATGATCGAACTGAATAATTAAGATATGATGCTTCATCAGCGGTAATTATTATCGGAGCATGTTAACGGCCCCCACTGAGAAGAAGCGAAAATCCGCAATCATTGTTCACCCGCTGCCCGGCTTTAAGCTATGGCGTTTAGACCAATGTTCAGATGTTTTTGGAATGGTTCGTCCCAATGATTAAGTTTGTAGACCAGGAGACTCTCCACAAAAAAAGCCCCGAAAGATTGAATGCTTTCGGGGCCTTTACATGTTTGCTTGTTTTTTCGGGAGGGTCACTGTAAAAATGGTCCCTTCTCCTTCTTCACTTTCTACTTTAATGGAACCATGATGCGATTCTATCAAGTGTTTCACGATGGCAAGACCGAGTCCCGTCCCGCCAGAATCACGCGCTCTTGCCTTATCAACTCTGTAAAAACGCTCAAAAATACGTGGAAGATCTTTTTTCGAGATCCCAATGCCGTTATCTTGAACACGAATATCAACTTCGTTTTCCCTTTCCGAAACGGATACGGAAATCTTTCCGCCCTCAGGCGTATAGACGACCGCGTTGGAGACGAGATTTAAAATAATTTGCTGAATCCGGTCTCTTTCTCCTTCCACCCATACATTTGTGTTGTCAGGAAGTTCAAGCTCAAGCCCTTTTGTCTTCACTTCTTTTCGAATGGTCTCCGCCACGTTACGGATGACTTCCGTCACGTTTACCTCTTCAACTATCGGTGTAACGAGATGCTGTTCAATTTTGGATAGATGTAAAATATCATTGATGAGCCGATGCAGCCGCACACTTTCTTTATGAATAATATTCAAGAAATCGTGGAGCAACTCCTCATCATCCATGGCTCCATCGAGCAGCGTTTCCGCAAACCCTTTAACAGAAGTAATTGGCGTTTTCAATTCATGCGAAACGTTTGCCACAAACTCGCTGCGCATTTTTTCGAGACGCCGGATATCCGTAATATCATGAAGAACCGCAACGATGCCCTTTAATTCGTTCCTTTTTCCAACATAAGGGGCTAAGTGGGCATCCAGTATCCGTTCATCTGGAAAATAAAATTGGATTTCATCTCTAATTTCCTTGCCTTCAAGGAGACATTGATCAATAAGGCGGCTCAGATCAGCGCTTTTTCCCGCCTCTACGTGCAATTTGCCTTTTAGCGTTTCTGGTTCAAGCCCCAGCATGTCCCCCATGGCACGGTTGGCGAGTAAAATCCTTCCGTCCTTATCAACGAGCAGTACCCCGCTTTTCATGTAGGTTAACACACCCATCAGTTGCTGCTCATTTTCCTGGATTTGTTCCATTTGGCTTTTCAAGCTGGCCGCCAATACGTTGATGGCGTTTGCAAGCCGCCCCAGCTCACCTTTTGGCTGCATTCTCACTCTTGCAGAATAATCTTTATCCTTTAACCGTTCGGATACCGTAATCATTTCTTCAATCGGCTTGGCAATCCCTTTTGCCATTCTGACCCCGACGATTGTCGTTAACAGCATCGCTGTAAAAAGAACAAATGTCAATGTGGCTGTCAGGTGCTCGATTGCCTGTTCCACCTTCTCCAAGGATAGTGATGTCCGAACAACACCTTTTACCTGGTCACCTTCAATCATGGGGATCGTGACGTACATCATGTTGTACCCCAATGTTTTACTATAGCGAATCGATATCCCCGAGTCCTTTCCGCTTTTTATAATCTGCCGAACTTCCGGCCTGTCGGCATGATTTTCCATGGCAGAAGGGTTGTCCTCTGAATCGGCAAGCACATGTCCGTCCCGGTCAATCACTGTAATTCGTGAAGTAATGGTCTTGGAAAGCTCTTTTACCTGTTCCTGCAGCCTTACTTCGCTATCAGTGCCCGTGTTAATGGCTCTTACAGTTAATTGCGCCATTTCGTATAGTTGGTCCTTTTTGAGATCCATGTATGTATCCTTTACTTTGTCGGCTATAAAAAAACCGGAAACAAGCAATGCGATAGACATTAATAAAAGAAAAGAAAAAGTAATCCGAAGCCATAATTTTTGCATTGCTATGGTCTCTCCAACTTATAGCCAAAGCCTCGGACCGTTTTGATATATTGCGGCTTACGTGTATCTAATTCAATCTTTTCACGTAAGTTACTAATATGCACGTCGACAATCCGCGAATCACCGACAAAGTCGTAATTCCAGACGGCATCCAACAGCTGCGTGCGATTTAGCACTTTCCCTTCATTTGCGGCAAGATACGCCAGCAGTTCGAACTCTTTTGGAGTAAGCTCAAGTTTTTCTTCCCGCAGAAGCGCTTCATATCTTTCCGGAAAAACGGCCAGCTCTCCAATTTTGTACATCGGTTCACCTTTTTGCTCCACGACAATATTCGGTTCTTCGACCATTTTTGATCGGCGTAATATCGCCTTGACCCGCGCAACGACTTCGCGCGGGCTGAAAGGTTTCGTTAAATAATCGTCAGCGCCCAATTCCAGTCCCAACACTTTATCAAATTCATCGTCACGGGCCGTCAACATTAAAATAGGCGTGTTGATTTTTTCCTGACGAAGCTTCTTGCAAATATCCATGCCATCGATTCCAGGAAGCATTAAGTCAAGAACAATGAGATCAGGCCTTTCCTGCATTGCTTTTTGCAAACCGATTTCGCCATTTCCAGCTGTTGTGACGGAATATCCCGCTTTTTCCAAGTTATATTGAAGAAGTGTGACGATGGATGGTTCATCATCCACGACAAGTACCCGTTCCAATGGTTTTAACCTCCTTACTTTTGCGTGCCGGCTTTGTTTTTGTCAATCAATACGGTCAAGCTGATTAACGTTACAAGGATGGTCGCCCCCATGTCTGAAAGAATGGCGATCCAAAGCGTCAACAATCCCGGAATGGTTAATAATAGAGCTATTATTTTCAAGCCTAACGCGAGAGAAATATTTATTTTAATAATAGTATTTACTCGCTTGGCGATTTTTATGGCTCCCGGCAATTTTCCAAGATGGTCCTGCATGAGGACAATGTCCGCTGTTTCAATGGCGCTGTCCGTTCCTTTCCCCATCGCGATCCCGAGATCGGCAACGGCCAGTGCCGGAGCATCATTAATTCCGTCTCCAACCATGGCTGTTTTTCCTTTTTTGATCAGCTCTTTCATTTTTTCCACTTTCATATGGGGCAGAAGATTAGCGTAATAATGGCTCAGTCCAACGGCGGAAGCTACCTTTTTCGCCGTTTTATCATGGTCGCCTGTCAACATAACGGCATTTTTAACCCCTGCGTCGTATAATTCAGCGACAACTTCTTTACTTTCAGGGCGAATTTCATCAGCAATCCCAAACAAGCCCAAAACTTGCTCGTGATCTGAAACAACGACAATTGTGTACCCGTCGTCTTTTAATTGCTCCAGATCGCTTTGAATTTGCGGTGGAATTTCGTCAAATGGTATGCTCGCTTCGTTCCCCAGTCTGTATGTCTGTCCGGAAATGTTCGCTTCAACTCCCTGGCCGGCAATCGTTTTTAAATCAGTCGGTTCTTCGAGTGGAATAGATTGTTGTTCCACCTTCTCCATTATAGCTTTTGCAAGCGGGTGGGAGGAAGACTTTTCAATTGATCCGGCGATTCTTAACAATTCCTTAATATTCGTATAGGCGATCATTTCTTCTACATGGGGTTCCCCTTTTGTCAACGTACCGGTTTTATCAAATGCAACGGCGTCGACATGCCCAAGCTGCTCCAAAAACACGCCGCCTTTGATCAAAATCCCGTTTCGGGCATTCCGGGTAATACCGGAAATAATGGCAATGGGGGAAGAAATGATCAGCGCGCACGGGCAACCGACAATGAGGACTGCCAAGCCTTGGTAAAAATAACTTCCCCAATCTCCTACGAAAAGCGGGGGAACAATCATCACAATAAGGGCGATCACCATAATAAGCGGAGTGTAATATTTCGCGAACTTGTTAATAAACTGTTCCGTTGGTGTTTTCGTTTCCTGCGCCTCTTCAACAAGATGCAATATTTTGGCAAGGGAGGAATCTTCGTAAGGCTTTGTAATGGTAACTTTCAAAACACCTTCGTTATTAATGCTTCCGCCATATACCGTTTCGCCGGGTGTTTTTTCAACAGGCATCGCTTCCCCCGTAATGGCTGCTTCGTTCACCGAACTTCTTCCTTCTGATACAACACCGTCGGAAGGAATTTTTTCACCCGATTTCACGAGAACCACATCTCCGGCTTGCAAATCGGCGATCGGGATTACTCTTTCTTCTTTTCCGGAAAGCAGTATCGCTTCTTTCGGAGCCACCTTTAACAGTGTTTCCATTGATTTGCGCGCCTTTTCCATTCCCAGGCCTTCCAAGTATTCATTGATGCCAAAAAGGATCGCAACAAGCGTACCCTCTTTCCATTCACCGATTCCAAAAGCCCCAATGAGGGCAATTGTCATAAGCGTATCAATGTTAAATTTGAACGCTACCAGGTTTTTGAGGCCTTTTATAAACGTTTTATAGCCGCTGATGGCTGCAGCAGCGACGTAAATACCGGCCGCAGCAACAGTCGGAATCATGTTTTCCAGGGCAATGGCAAGCGCAAATAAAACCGCTGAAAGACCTATAAAATAGAGTAGCTTGCGCCCACTTCCGTGATCATGGTCGTCATGTGTGCTGTCACTTGATTCACGGACAATGGAAGCGCCGTCGCTTGCCAATATTTTTTCCACTTTATGCAAGGCGACTTCATCGGAAACGACTAATTTACTAGAATTGAACATTATTTTAGCATTGTCACCATGATCCAACTTTTGAATTTCCTCTTCCATCTCCCTGGCGCAATTTGCGCAGGAAAGACCTTTAAGGCGATATTCAGCCATGCATATAACCTCCCTCATTAATGCCTTGCGTGGTCAATCGTCTGTTCAAGTATTTTTACAACATGTTCATCATCATGTGAATAATACATGCTCGTGCCTTCTCTGCGATATTTAACGAGCCGCAAATTTTTTAAAAATCGAAGCTGATGGGAAACTGTTGACTGTTGAAGATGAAGCGCCTCAGCGATTTGGTTTACTGAACGTTCCCCTTCCGACAACAAATGCAAAATCCGAATTCGAGTCGGATCTCCCAATGCCTTGAATGTTTGGGAAACAATAAATAATGTTTCTTCATCAAGTTCATCATGCTCATCATGGTTATCATTTTTACGTTCCATTTATAACACACTCACCTTTTATATGATCATATGTTCATATTCCAATCTTAATACATTCATGTTCCATATGCAACCAATCTGTTAAAATTGCTGAAAAAATGCTCCTACTTATTGGTAATTCAGCCCGATTCATTGAAAACAAGCCTCATGTTTGCTATATTAGCAGTAGTTTCATTTTCTCTACCGTTTGAACCGCACAAGCTGCGAACTATTTCATATACATTAAATAAAGGGTGGGTTATCGAATGTCATATGTCATTACAGCTCCTTGCGAAGGTGAAAAATTCGGCGAATGCGTAGACGTTTGTCCGGTCGACTGTATAGAAGAAGGGGAAAAAATGTTTTACATTGATCCCGATATTTGCATCGACTGCGGCGCATGCCAAGCCGTTTGTCCCGTGGAAGCCATTTATCACGAAGAGGAATTGCTCCCGGAAGACCAAGTTTATTTGGAAAAAGCGAAGGAATTTTTCGCATCAAGGTAATGCTTCAATAAAAGGTGGAGAAAACGAATCATCGTTTTTCTCCACTTTTTTGGGGCTAAAAAAGACTACGACTCTTGATGAATCTCCGTTGATGTTTGCAAGTGTTGGTTACTCACTGTAAAAGAAACCTTTGTCCCCAAACCGGGGGTGCTTTGAATATGCAGTCCCCTTCCAAAATGGCGCTTTAAGCGCATGTCGGTATTAATTAGACCAACTCCCGACTGGCCGCTTTTCTTTCTATCCATTATTTGCCGCAATTTATCATCTTCCATTCCGACCCCATCATCTTCAACGGATATGTCCACCTGCTTTTCGTTTTGGGAAATCCGAATCATTATTTTCCCGCCACTGATCCGTTTCATAATGCCGTGCCTGATCGCATTTTCTACTAAAGGCTGGATCGTCAGGAATGGGATTTTCAAGTCATTATATTCGTCTATTTCCCAAACAACTTGCAGCCTGTCTTGAAAACGCACCTGTTCAATGTACAAATAAGAGCGCACGATGCTTAACTCCTCTTCAACTGGAATCAGCGCATCCATATGTTGAAATTGAAATTTATTTCTTAAATAATGGCTAAAATGATCAAGCAAATCACGCATTTTATCCAAATCAATTTCACTTAACGCTGTTACCGCGTTTAACGTGTTAAATAAAAAGTGAGGCTGAATTTGTGCCTGCAGCCAGGCGGATTCCAATTGCAACTGTTCCCGCACAACTTGTTTAATCATCGCCAATGCCTCAATCCGTGATCTTATTTCCAGCGCTTCAACCGGCTTTGTTACATAGTCGTTTGCACCAGCCAAAAATCCACTCTGAATATCCTCTGCCCGGCTTCTCGCCGTAAGCAGTAAAATGGGAAGCTCGGTAAGAGAAAACCGCTTGCGGATAATCTGAGTTAACTCATACCCTGACATTTGGGGCATCATGACGTCCGATATGACCAAATCCCACTCTTTCTCGCCCAATATGGCCAGCGCTTCTTTTCCGCTCGTAACCATCGTCACATCGTATTCTTCCGGAGGTAAAATGGCTTCAAGCACTTGGAGGTTTACTGGATCATCATCCACTATTAAGATGACCGGACGATTAAGCGCAGTGTCCCCTAATGGAGGTCGCTTGACAACAGGCGAGATGTCGAGCTTGGTCCAATCAAGCGAAGTTTTTTCCTGAATCGGGACGGACTGTTCAAATGATCCGGAGACATCGCCCGCTTCCTTCTCTTTTACACTGGCTAATTTTAGAGAAAATGTAAATGTGGAGCCTTCTCCCAAGGCAGAAGACACTTCCAGTTCTCCTCCATGAAGTTCGACCAATTGTCTGCTTATACTTAATCCCAGCCCAAAGCCGCCTTCAATCATCGTCTTACCGGAATTTGCTTGCTCATAAGGATTAAACAAACGCTTTAGCATGGCTCTATCCATTCCGACCCCGGTATCCGCAATCACGATAAAACCTCTTCCTTCTTTTACAAAGCCCCGAATGGTAATTTGACCTTCATTCGTATATTTGACCGCATTATGAAGCAAGTTGAATACAATTTGAACGACCCGATTTTCATCCGCATATACGGGAGGGAAATCTTCGGAAATTTGATTCACAATCTTCACGGGCTTGAACTCTACCATAAAGTGGAGCATATCCAGCACCCCTGTGATGATGGGCTGAATGGCGATGACTTTTTTCTGCAGCCGCGGATTGCCTTCCTGAAGACTCATTACATCCAGCAAATCATTTAATATGAGTGTCATCCGCCGCCCGACAGATAAAATCGTTTCGAGTTCTTTCACACTTCTTTCCTGCAGCATATCCCGTTCCCTTTTTAAGACAGTTTGTGACATGTTTAAAATGCCATGGAGCGGATTTTTAAATTCATGTGAAGTGTTTGCCAAAAATTGATCCTTATGATCATTCATCCTTTGTAATGCAGCGGCAAGCTCCCTTGTGTCGGCGTGCATTTTAAAATAATCCTTAAACCATACAGACGCAAAACAGGCGATCGAAATAAACAGATCAAACGGATAGTGGGCAACACTAATACCATTTTCCCGCCAGCCGATTGCCCAAATAAAATGGTGGATGAGAGCAGTAAGTGAAAAAAGCAGCAACAGATTAGCTTTGATATCCTTGATGAACTTTTGCATGATGGCAATCCCCGTGATCACGACTGCAACTCCCACCAATACAAAATAAACCGGGAAGATCATTATCACTTGGGGTGGGGTTAACAACAACGTTATACCGGCAATGCCCAAGGTGCTGACAGTATAAATACGATAAATCTTGCGCCAATACGGAAGTAACCGATGATCGGTACATTCAAGCAACGCATAACATCCGATGAGTACAGCTGCATTCGCCAAGCGAAAATCCCATTCATACCCTATGTAAAAAACTTGGTGAAACAGTTTCTCATCATTACTGAATAAATTTCCCAATGCCACACAAAGTGTAAGTAAAGAAAAGAATAATAGCTTCTTTTCCCGATTTCCCAGAAAAAACAAAATAAGAGAATAGACAGAATGTATCAAGAACATTATCGCAGTCAAAAGCTGCATGGAGGAAGATAGTTTCATTTCCTTGGCAATGGCTTCTTCCGTACCGAACTTAATCGAGCGAATGATGCCGCTGCCTCGTATATCCGCATAATTTGCGGCTTGAATGACGATTTCTATGACGCCCTTATCATCCGCTGTAAAAGTAGTGGAATAGGGTAAATTTTTCGCAATATATTCCTCTTGATGTTTTGCCACTTTCCCGGATTTGGCCAGCAGACGCCCATTCACATATACTTCCGAAGAACTGCGTACACTTGGTACACGGATGCTATAATTCAGATCCTTTTTTTCCGGATTGACAAGAACACGCAATCGATAGGTGGCAAAACCATACGGCGAGTGCAATACTTCATTCCATTTACCCGGAACTTGAATAAGCTGTGGCGCCGCATTGCCCAGTCCCGGTTGCCGCTCTTCGTCCATCAACAAGCTTGATGGATAAAACTCCCAATCACCATCCAATAAAAGAACTTCACCGTCCTCTGCATCCCAATTACGCAAATCTAATTGCCCATTTTCAACTGGCCGCTGCTTTTGATCCCGAAATAATTCCATCCAAAAAATCCGCGAACTTGATAAAACGATCAAAAGTAAGCCCAGCATAAGTAAAATATGTCTTTTCTTCATACAAGATTTGGCCTTCTCCCTGCCAAACTCCCCGCCTCTCAAATGATTTTTTACACTTGTAAGCCGGCTCACATCCGCAACGGAAGATGAGGTGATCGCCCGCTATTGCACAACGAAAAATAAACAATGAATGCCATTAAAGACTGCGGCATTCATTGTTTCCATCTCCGTTTTTATGTCTATTCATTTCTGATTTCCATTTCTCATACCACTTTTCAATTGTAGGTTTGGGTTTCATGTCATATTCTTCTTTTAGCATGTTCCGTAAATGTTTGTATTGTTGTTCAACTGAGTGATGATCCCCGAGTAAATCATACAGCTTCATCAGCATGAAATAGCTGCTATCCACATATGGATGTAATACTTGTACTCGCCGATAAAGTAAAATCGCTTCCGTGTACTTACCATTAGAAACGAAGTGATCCGTCATCATATTGATGTAGTGAAGCCATAAAATCCTTAACCTTTCCCGCTCGCTCTCCGCCCACAAATAACCTTCTTCGGCCAAATAGTCCCCTCGATATAATGTCATTAAGTTTTGGTGCTTGACAACATTTTCATCGCTTCCAGAAGTTAATGCAGCCATTCCATTCTGCCACTCATCTACGTCAAGCTTGACTTCATTTAATTCCAGCACGTAGCTATGATCGAGACTGGAAATCGTAATATTCATTTGAATAGCGCTTAATGTTCGACGAATTTGATAAATAGCGGCGTACAGTTGCGCATAACCTTTTTTATCGTCAACCTCGGGCCAAAGCATATCTAGCAAAATATCTTTACGTACTGGACGCCCGCGATGCTGGATTAAAAAAGAAAACAATTCCCGGGCCTTGGATGTTCTCCAGTACACGTCAACAAATTCAGAATCCCACATTGATCTCTTAAATTGTAAAGTTTGAAAACAGCAAACGATACCTGAACCATCGGATGAAACTGCTTGTGAAGGAACCCTTTTCTTTAATCGGCGAACGGTTTCAACAAGCCGCGTCCTCTGAACAGGCTTGATAACATAATCCATGGCATTGATTTCAAAGGCTTTTACAGCATATTCATCATAAGCTGTCACGAATACGACTAATATTTCAGGATAAGAGCTTTGAATCTGTTCCGCTATTTCAATTCCGTTTATTTCCGGCATATCTATATCGAGAAAAATAACATCAGGGCGTTCTCTTAGTGAGGCCTCCAGTGCCCGGAATGGATTTTGGAATTTTCCAACTATTTCAACACCAGAGATTTTCACGAGTAAATGTTCCATGTGCTCAAGAGCTAAGGCTTCGTCATCAACTAGAATAACTCTCAACATTACAGCCACCTTTTTAATGTAAATTAAGTAAGAAAGCCGGGTAATGATTCCACTGGTTTGGCATAAGCTTCTTCTACATATCAAGCATGGATAACAAATTGCACCTACAATATTTTTCAATTAAAAGCATGACCATCCGCAAGGAGAAAATTCCGTTTTGTTTTTGATCATACATGTACATTCACCGCTGAGCATTTTTACTTGAAGTCCGTCACTCGTTTAGAATGTTCCAGGCCAGTGAAAAATCGTATCCCGATGTCCTGACCAAACCATTTGCCCTTCCTTCACCGCCCCTAACCTTTAACTAGAAACAGCGTCCTCCACTTTCTACAATTCTTTGGGCAACTCGAAACACTTCGGTTTTATCTCCAAATGTGCTTTGAAAGGAAGACATTCATTGTATAAAACTAGTTTTTCCACCCGAGCTAAAGGATATGATGAACTTCAAAGGTAAAAGCCGCTATATCTAAAAAAGCTCAAGCCAACGAAGATCAATGATGTTGCAATGCACCTTTTTTGATGTTGATGAACAACAGGAAGTTGGGAAATTTATATCTTCATCTTGAAATTGAAATAGTAAATGTACAGTTATTATACCATAAATTGTATAGTTCATTTCTTAAAATAAATGTTTATATACTTGGGAAACTTTCATGAAGAATGTCGAGGTGTGTCTGACCGTATGAAGTGGCAAATAGAAGTAATGGCTTCCATATACTATACTAGCATATGGAAGCACTTCAGTTTATTCTTGGCGATTTCTTCTAAATCTAGTGAGAGTAATGCCAACTAGTAGAAGAATCAGTCCTGCTGCTGCATATTGGAATATGGTTGTAGCAGTATTTGGGAGCTTCGTCCCGCTATTTTGTTTTTCTGGATGCTGTATTGGGTTGTTTGGTTTATCTGGTCGGACTGGAGTATCAGAATCGTTTTGCTCTCCTATATCAACCGGAACTTTCGTATTCGTTACTTGGATCTTTAATCGCTCTTCCTGACCTTTTTCAATTGTAAATGGTACTGGTTCCGTTCGTTTTTGATAGCCTTTAGGTGCTTCCGTTTCAACAAACTGATAATCACCAGGTTTCAAGCTGTCGACTATGATTTTTCCTTGTTTATCTGTTGTTAAACCTGCTTGAAGTGTACGACCTGCTTTATCCTGCAACTCAAATTCTGCTCCAGGCAGCGTCAATGCCTGATCATCTTTATCGATCTTAGTTAACTCCACTGCACCTGGAGTTAACTCGTTGACCGCTGTGAGGCGCAATACCTCTTTTTGTCCTTTCACAATTTCAAAGACGAGCGGTGAAGCATCGAGTTTGTAATGTTCGGGTGCTTTTGTTTCTACAAGTTGGTATTGTCCCGGTTTTAAATTGCTTACGATCAGCTTGCCACTTTCATTTGTCATCAAGCCTTCTTGAAGCGTTTTGCCATTGGCATCTTGAAGCTCAAACTCCGCGCCTTCCAAAGTTAACTCGTCATTGTCTTTATCAACTTTGAGCAATTGGACTGAGCCTGTCGCAAGATCATTTTGCGCAATTACGTTTACTGCCTCTGTTTGGCCTTTTTCAATCGTGAATGCGATTGGGGTCGGGTCCAAATGATAGCCAAAAGGCGCTTTCGTTTCCACAAACTGGTACTTGCCCGGTTTTAAATCTTTGACGGCAATTATGCCTTCCTTGTTTGTCGATAGGCCGGACTGAAGCGTTTTGCCGTTGGCATCCTGAAGCTCAAACTCCGCGCCTTCCAATGTTAACTCGTCATTGTCTTTATCGACTTTGAGCAATTGGACTGAGCCTGTCGCAAGAGCATTTTGCGCAATTACGTTTACTGCCTCTGTTTGGCCTTTTTCAATCGTGAATGCGATTGGGGTCGGGTCCAAATGATAGCCAAAAGGCGCTTTCGTTTCCACAAACTGGTACTTGCCCGGTTTTAAATTGCTTACGATCAGCTTGCCACTTTCATTTGTCATCAAGCCTTCTTGAAGCGTTTTGCCGTTGGCACCCTGAAGCTCAAACTCCGCGTCGGCCAATGGAGCCTTGTTATTGTCGCCATCCACCTTTGTCAATTCCACTGATCCTGGCACCAATTCATTTTCTGCTGTCAGTTTAATCCATTCTACATCTGCTTCCGTTTTACTTTTGGCAATTGTAAATGTGATTGGCGTGTTGTTTGATTTATAGCCAAATAGCGGTTTTGTTTCGACAAATTGATAGTTGCCCGGCTTTAAGTCTTCTATGACGACTTTTCCGTCTTTGTCTGTTGTTAAGCCTTCTTGAAGGGTTTTGCCGCTAGCATCTTGCAATGCAAATTCTACCCCATGTAATGGTGCGTTCTTGTTGTCTTTATCAACCTTCGTTAATTCCACTTTACCGCGGATGAATTCATTTTCAGCCGTTACCTTCAATGTTTCTTTTTGGCTTTTGCCGATTTCAAATGGTATTGGCTTTGCTGTAAGTTGATAAAAATCAGGCGCTTTTGTTTCAATGAATTGGTACTTGCCTGGTTTCAAGTTTTGTACAACGAGCTTGCCTTCGGCATTCGTAGTCAAGCCTTCTTGGAGGTCCGTTCCTTCTGCCGTCTGCAACTTGAATTCCGCACCGGATAATGACAAGTCTTTGCGATCTTTATCCACTTTTATCAATTCTACAGAGCCTGGTATCAGTTCGTTATATGCCGTGATTTTGAGCATTTCTTTTTGGCCTCTGACAATCTCAAATGCAAGTGGAGTAGAATCCAAGAGATAATGTTCGGGCGCTTTCGTTTCAACAAGCTGGTATTTGCCCGGTTTTAATCCTTTCACGATCAGTTTTCCTTCCTGATCCGTTTTTAACCCTGCCTGAAGATCTATTCCATCTGCCGTCTGCAACGTAAATTCCGCACCGGATAAAGGGAGTGCTTTGTTGTCTTTATCCACTTTCGTCAACTCGACAGCTCCTGGCGCCAATTCATTTTCAACTGTCACAAGAAGGATTTCTTTTTGGCCTTTCTCAATTTCAAACGGCAGTGGCTTGGAATCAAGCGCATAATCTTTAGGTGCTTTCGTTTCAACAAATTGATACTTGCCCGGTTTCAAATCTTTAACGATGAGCTTTCCATCCTCATCAGTTGTTAAGCCCGTTTGCAGCACCTTGCCCGCCGCATCTTGTAACTCGAACTCTGCACCAGCCAGTGTCATTTCCTTGTTATCATGATCAACCTTGATTAACTCGACTGAACCTGGTATCAATTCGTTATCTACTGTTACTTGTAACGCTTCTTGTTGTCCTTTTTTAATTTCGAATGGAATTGGTGAAGAATCCAGGCCGTAATGTTCGGGTGCTTTCATTTCAACAAATTGATATGGACCCGGCCGTAAATCTTTTACAATGAGTTTGCCATTTTTATCTGTTGTTAAACCTTCTTGGAGAATATTGCCTTTCTCATCCCGAAGTTGAAATATGGCACCTGATAATACAGTTTCTGGATCGTCTTGATCTACCTTTGTTAATTCAACCGCTCCTAAAACGATTTGATTTTCTGCTGTTTTCCTGACAATTTCTGTTTGCTTTTCATCTATTTTGAATGAAATGGGTTCAGGGTTGAGTTGATAACCTGATGGAGCTTTTATTTCAATAAATTGATAATCTCCTGGTTCAAGCTCTTCTTTAAAAATGCCCCCTTGTTCATCGGTTGTTAGTTCTGCCACTTTTTGATATTTGTCTCCGACCTTGCGCTGGAGTTCAAATACCGCACCGGCTAACGTTTCTTTCGTTTCTTGATCTATTTTCATTAATTCAACGGCATGAACGATCTTCTTGTTTTTCACCGTTATTTGGTTGTTCTCTTTGGAGTCGATCTTGACGGTTTTGCTGTCCTGGATGCCGACAACATATCCATCCGGCGCTTTGTCTTCTTTTAAAATATAATCGTTGTACAGCAAGTTCTTGAATACCGCTTTGCCGTCTTCACCAGTTGTCAGCGTGCGAATGGCAATGTTTCCTTCGTTGTCATATAAAGTGAACGTCGCTCCTTTTAGCGCGTCTCCTGTGGAAGCATCCACTTTCGTCACTTCCAGGCTGCCCGTTTCGCCACTGCCGCTTCCAGAACCGCCGGTTATTTTTACGACGATTTTTTCTTCAGAATCCGTTACTTCAGTAGTGATCTGCTTACCGTCAAATGAAGTTTTATTGGTTATTTCATCTCCATTTCGAGCATTGATGTATGACTGATATTCCAAAATATAGGCTTTATCAATGTCGTTGAGGAATTTTATTTCAAAGGTTTGCTTGCCTTCATCATCTGTTTTAATGTCAAGGGTGTAATCTTCCCCTCGCTTCAGTTCATTTTCGGGATCCTTTGTCACCGTGCCATTTTCAGCAATTTTAGTGCCGTATAAATGGAATGAATTTTCCAGCAAGATTTGATTAGGACTTGGATCATCGGTTAATGTTGCATCTGAAACTTTCGATTGCCCAAAGTTGATATTGACTTTCCAGTCAATCACCTTTCCATTTTGAGCTCCCGATTTATGTGTATATTCCCCGCCATGAGCGACAGATACTTTCGCATCAAGACTGGTAATTTCATTATCACCGTTGAAAAGCTTCGCTGTGTTATTATATTCCTTTTGGATCAGTTGATCTTGAAGACTTGTTTTATACGTAATCCAGTACGGTGTATCAATATCTCCATTGAAGTTGATTTTAAACCCTGGATTTCCGTTTTTATCTTCAACATTTTCAATGGTAAAATCCTCACCAAGAGTCAGCAGGGCGCCTTTTTCAACTCCGTTTGCCGAACCATCCAGCTTCATCTCATAGACTTCAATGGAGTCTTTCACCAATTTCTGGTTACCCAGGATATAATCAGTCACCAAAGCATTTTCGACTTTCTTCAGATTGTAGTTAAGGCCGATATTCCAGGTAATTTCTTTGGTAACCGCATTGTACGACCCATTTTTAAAGCCATTGCCTTTTGTATAATGATCCGGATCAAACTCTGCCGTACCATCTTTGTGTTTTTCTTCTCCATCCTTATCTTGCCAAATGATTGTTGCTTTATTTTGGAAAGCCTTTTTTCCATTTTCTCTCGCATCATAATCAAATTTTGTTTGATACTCGATAAAATGCGGAATTGAAATATCATGAACAAATTCGATTGTAAAGCCATCAGCTTCTTCAATTAAATGATAGTCTTCACCCTTGACTAACGTTTTTTCAGCATTTGTGATCCTCAACGTATCAGGCTGAAACGTCAGCCCCTTATTAGAAAAAACATCCTTTAATTTTACATTTTTCATCAGGTGGCTATCATTGTTGAATGAAATTCCCCACGTAGTCGTTTTCTTTTCGTAATCTGTTTCAGGATGATTTGGGTAATTGGCTTTAATCAAAATTTGCTGGTGAATATCTCTTGATCCTTCACCCTCTTTACCTTCTCCCGTCACCACTTTATTGGTAATATTCTCCCAATCGAATACGCGGTCAGTCGCTTTGGTTTTATAAATAATTTTATAAGCGGAATCGATATCCTCCTTAAATGTAAGTTCAAAACCGTTTTGATTTTCCGTGGATGTTGGCGTTACCGAGAAACTTTCAACCTTCTCTGTACCCGCCTCATTTCCATCTTCACCAATGGTTACTTTATAAACTTCGAAAGAATCTGAAATGAGCCCTTGACTTTTATTGAAAAAGTCTTGTAAAAAGGCATCTTTTTTGGAAATCGATTTTTCATTATAGTTGTATAGAATTTCCCATGTGATCGTTTGTGTTTGTTGATCGTAATGTGTTGATTTTTTGGATATTGGCTTTCCACGGTTCACTGATACCGTTGCACTTGCAGGAAGGCTTACATCATCCCCTGTCAATACTGCCTCATTTTTATATTTGGTTCCGTCTTGATCGGTAATATCTGTTACAAACACAACTCGATAGGCGGAATCAATTTGTTTTGCTTTGAACCGAACCAGAAAATCGCTGCCCGCTATTTTTTCTATGGCATATTCACCCGGGTCCATCAAATCCCCTTGTACCACACTTCCATCCAGTTGGACATCCAGTTTGTAAACTTTGATCGAATCAGCTTGCAGCCTTTGCCCTGTTTGGATCGGATCACGGAGAACAGCATTTTGTATCTTCTTTAATTGTTTGTTAAAATCAACTGTCCATTCAATCGATTCTGCGTTATAGGCTTGATTTGGTATTCCCTTTTTATCAATTTCCGGACCCGGTTTTGGCTGAAAGTGTACGGGAATGCTGATGGTGTCCCCATCTTTTATTGGGAACACAATCTCTTGTTCGACGCTTCCTTTCCAGTCTTCCCTGAATTCCGTCCATAGCTTCAACGAACCTTCAATATTGGAATGTTTTTTTATTTCCTCGTTAAAAACCATGGTTATCGTGCCGTCGGTTTTGACCGTAAATGTTCCCATATTGATACCACCAAATATCAGCGGTTCATTTTCGAGGTCATTATATACTTTAAATATTTCTGGAAGTTGAAATGTAAAAGTTGACCCGGCTCCATACCCATGATTATTTTCAAGCTTCCATGTATATTCTATTCCCACTGTCGATCCCAAACTTGGACGATAATTCGGATTCTCTTCCGCATGAATGATATTTCCATCTTCATCCCTCAAGGAAACCGATGTTAAAATATTTTCTGTTATTTCTGAAGCAGCTCCGGCGTTCATTTGTGCTCGGACGGTTGCTTTGCTACTCGTTATATCGCTTGCTTCAGCCGTCTTACTGTTTGATTTGCTATTCGCTTCATTCTCGTTCTCCACTCTCGTGGGTTCCGTTTTTTGCTCTCTATCAGAGCCTGGTGCAGCATTTGTCTTGTCATGATTCTCCTCTGCTGAATCGGCTAGAAATGATACGTTCAATACGTGAGCTATTTCTTGAATGACAAATTCAATGGAAGCTGTATCTTTTCCTTTCAAGATCTCCTGATTGAAGGCAGCCTGAATACGAAGTGTTCCTTGGGCATTTTCACGATTTTCAACCTTGTCATGAAAAGTCAGAGCGACCGTTCCATCTGTTTTCACTTGAAAAGAACCAATGTCGCCATTTGTTCCCAGTAATGAACCCTGTTGCTCCCTCACAACTTTCAATTCACGGGGAATGGCAAACGTATAAGTTTCCCCTACTTGAACAGCTTCTGTATATGACCAGTCGAACTGTATATTTACGACGTCATCTTTGTTTACTGCATGACTTGAATCCATCATCTTTCCTTCTTCATCAAACAGAGTCACCTTTGAGATCAAGTCTTGTTCCAGCTTTTCAGCGCTCTTTATTTCAGGCGAATTGGAAAAGCCGCTTAAAAAAGTTTGAGAGAGAAGCAGGAATAACAAGGCAATATGCCCAATCTTTTTCCCCATTTCAACATAATCCCCCTAACAAAAATTTTTTCCTTGAATGTTTTTTGAAATCAGACATCATAACTATTCATTTGATAAAATCGCCTCCTTCGGCACATCATTTCGAAATGAGAAAGTGGGAAAATCTCTACACTCTTTGATGGGGGAAAAACACGGAAGCTCATTCAGAAGGTCAGCTTTTACACCAAATCCCAAGTCTCTGCTTTCTCGCTTTCTTAAAGACGAAGGATTTCTGCTTGATGTCTAAAGTGCCCCCATCTAGATCGGTGTCAAAAGCCAAGTCGTTGGAGAGATCTAAAACGAATAAACAGTTTGAACTACTGTTCTCGTTGAATTTGGTCCCAAAAAAGGATTATGGATGGTGAAACTTTACAAAATCTGTACAATAAGGTGTTTTTTCCATTGAACACGTATAAAATGAAATTCGCAGGCTTAAGTGAATTTTTCATGCAAGCGATACCAAGTACTGCAAACATTGAACCTCGGATATAGAAGTCATTTTTTCGTATCTATTTATGACATTTTTGTTACATGACTTCCCTGACGCTTTTTATAAAAAAGACATCCTGGAATGCCCTTTTCATTTCAATAATCCGAATTTTCCCCCCCGTTAACTACTTACACCTAATATCTTGACAAAATTAATTTTTTGTGCTATAATTTACTTTTATGAATTTAAGTTGTAGAATAGGATTCTCCTGGCCAGGGGAATCCTATTTTTTTTCGTTTTAACTTGAAGGAGTGAATTTGCGTGGAAGAAGGCAAGTCTAGTTTAACTTCATTGATAGCGGCTTTTGGCAGAGCTTATCACAGTGAATTCGATTCACCGAAAATTTTTAACGACTATTTGGCCAAAGAGCTCATTACCACAGAAGAGTTTCATAGCATTAAAGAAAATATGGTTCAGGGTATAGCGTTTTTTAATCAAGAAATAGCGGAAAAATCTTTGGAAAATAAAGAAGAAATCATCAAATGGATCACACAAGTTCAACTTTCACCAACACCATTGGCACGAGCCGCCTATTGTGAACAGGTAGTGGGGACTGAAATGAAACTGGGGCTAAAACAGTATGTCATACTCGGAGCGGGCTTGGATACTTTCTGTTTTCGCCATCCCGAGATGGAGCATACCCTTGACATATTCGAAGTCGATCACCCCGACACACAAGCATGGAAACAGGAAAAATTGACTAAAGCCGGCTTCACAATTCCCGGCAACCTTCATTTTGTTGCCATGGACTTCACCAAAGACTTCTTAGTTCAAAAGTTGCTGGACGCTGGGTTTAGTAACCAAAAAACTCTTTTTAGTCTTTTAGGCGTATCTTATTATTTAACGAAGGAAGAAAACGCAAATCTGATCAACCAGTTATTTGCCAATGTCCCACACGGAAGTTCCATCGTTTTGGATTTTGCCGATGAAAGGCTATTTACAGAAAAAGGAGTTTCCAACAGAGTAGAAAATATGGTGAAAATGGCAGCAGCAAGCGGGGAACCAATGAGGTCATGCTTTTCCTATGCTGAAATGGAGAGCATGTTGGAACAATCGGGTTTACTCATTTATGAACACTTAACTCCAGAAAGAATCCACGAACTATATTTTGACAAACGTACAGACTACCTGTCTGCCTTTGAAACGATTCATTACATTCATGCTGTAAAAAAATAAACACTTTATTCAAACCGGCAACCCCCTTTCACGGAGGTTAGCCGGTTTTTGGATGTATTTTTTATACTCACATTGTGCTTTAAAAACCCACATTTTTTTCCATCTAAAGTTTTTGCAAATTTTTTTGGTAATTTTTTTATTCGTTTCCTCTTTCGCCTATACACAAATATCCATGTTGAATAATATAACAAAGAACCGTTACCCACAGGGAGAGGAGGATAGCGATGTCTAACCAAAAGAAAGAAAAAGTCATTCACGTGGATAATTTGGTTATTCACGCGCAAAATGTGGATTTTGTCCGTGAGCAGCCTCATAGGGACAGGGAGGAGCTTCCGAGGGATCCCTGGGCATTTTTTTGGGGAAGGCCGCGGGAAGAAGAGAGACTAGAAAATGAAAGCAGCAGTGAATAAGGAATTCCTAATTCAATGAGAAAGGGGTGATACTTTTGGGCTTCGGTTTTGGATATCCCGGTTTCGGATGTGGTGGCTTTGGATACGGAGGTTTCGGATACGGTGGCGGATTCGCGTTAATCGTCGTACTATTTATCCTGCTGGTCATTATTGGAGCAGTCTGCTACTAGTAGAACACTGGCATTATCATAAGCCGTCCCGCCACTGGAGCGAGGACGGCTCTTTTTTATGAAAAAAGTGATTTAAAGCGTTCGGGCTCATCCAGGCGAATGGCCGCTTTCGTGTATGTTTTTTTCAATCCATAAAGCATGGATGCCTCCAGCGGTTTTCTAAATTCAATCACACAATGGGGCGGCACTTCCTCAAAGTCCTTGGCGATAAACGTAATCAGCTCTTTGGACTTGAGGTTGAATTCGGCTGCCTCCTTTCCCCAATGGATCTTCTCCATTTCTGCAAATGGGATAACCATCCGCTTTCCCATCCCCAACGAAACATACAGTTTCTTATCTTTAACCGATAAGGGATTTAACCGTACCGCCTGAATTTCGCCGATAAAATAAATGACAGTGTAAATGTTAAGAATGAGCAGGATAACAGAAATCACCGGCGACTTTCCGTGTATCAACCAGTGAATCCCAATCGTCTCAATCACCACCGCATGAATCAGCATAATGTAAACAGCAATCAAGCTTGATTTTTGATGAAGGGTAAAATAGGATTCACCTTTCGGGGGATGTTTTTTCCATGAAGCAAACGCATAAAAGAACACGATGATTTCATGTGCCACAATCCTCAGCAACACATGGGAGCCAACACGCTTTTCAACAGCTGCGGGGAGCAGGAACAACGGGCTTTCGCCATGCGCTTTGATCCAACGAATAATGCCCGGAAGCCTCCAAGCCAGCAAAACGACCAAGCCCAATTCAGCCAATAAGATGACAGCTTCCAAGCCGATGGCGGCAATTGGCAAGTAGGTGAATGGCTCGAAATAGACGCTTGGTATGAGAAAACGGGCAAGTACAACCCCAAGCACCATCCACATCACGAATGATTTAACCGTGATCTTTTTCCCTCGCTTCAAGAACAAAATGAGCAGCGGAGCAACAATAGCCAAGTCAATCAGTGACCCAATAACGACCCAATTCGCATCCGCAGAGAGAACCAATGGTGTAATGGGGGAACGATATAAGAATGTATTGACGCCAAGAACAAGAAAGAGCAGAAATAGCAGAACGTAAAATCGACG
This sequence comes from Siminovitchia sp. FSL W7-1587, assembly GCF_037963795.1. Lineage (NCBI taxonomy): Bacteria > Bacillati > Bacillota > Bacilli > Caryophanales > Bacillaceae > Siminovitchia > Siminovitchia sp. FSL W7-1587. Next base: position 3,173,403 of record NZ_CP150169.1, on the reverse strand, counting down.
GTCTCTTTGAACAGCTGTCATAAAAATCCCCTCGTTTTACTTTTATCGTAACATAGAAAAAGCCCCGCAAAAACGCAGGACCGACTTTCATTATTATAAATTTGTGACAAATGCCATGCCAAGCATCTCAAAACCCGGTAAAACCGCCAAATAGGGGGAGTAAAAGGGAAATAATCACAGTCATCCAATCAAAGAACAAAAGAATCCCTACGATGACCATCAAAATGCCGCCAATCTTCATAAAGCGCTGTCCGTTTCTTTTCAGGAATGTCATTTTATCCATAAATAAAGACATTAAAATAAATGGGATCGAAAATCCGAGGACATAGGCGCCCATATAAAAGAGTCCTTTTCCCGGATCTTGAGCGACAAGGGTAGCGACCCCCACTAAAATCGGCCCGGTGCATGGAGTCCAGCCTGCGGCAAAGGCCAGTCCAATCAATACAGAACCCACATACCCTGCGGGCCTGTTCTGAAATTGAATTTTCTTATCCATATTCAGGAAGTTAAAGTTCAGCACACCAGCCAACACTAAACCAAAAAAAACGAGGACAATCGCGCCTACTTGCCTCATAAGATCTTTAAACTTGATGAAAAAGTCCGCCAACAGCGTTGAAGAAAAGCCAATCACCAAAAAGATGATGGAAAAGCCCAGTAAGAACAATAGTGTATGGATAAAGGCTTTCTTCTTGAAAACTCCCTGATCCGACTTCAACTCACTGACCGACATGCCGGTTAAATAGGAAAGAAATGCCGGATATAATGGGAGGGAACAAGGGGAAATAAAAGATAAAAAGCCCGCCCCGAAAGCAAGGAAAAGGTTAATTTGTTGCATATTGATCACCAGCCTCTTTCTTTATCTTAAACATGAACGATGCCAAATACAATTGACATGATTGTGAAAAAACTGTGCCGCTCCTCCATTTTAACAAAAAGCAAACAACCTGTTTGAGGTTCACTCGCATCTCCTGTACTATTATTTCATACATGATTCACGTCGGGAAAGGAAGTGTCATGAACAATTACTACAGAACATCTGCTGAAACCCGCCATTCATTTTCACCGCGTGTCTTATTCTATCGGTGATGCCGATATATTAAAAGAAATAACCGGCTCGATTCCCGCCAGAAAAATCACCACGCTGGCCGGTCCATCGGGAGCAGGGAAAACAACGCTGTTGAAACTCTGCAATGGTTTGATCTCCCCCACCTCCGGAGATATTTTTATTCATGACAAAAATATAAATGAATATGCGCCTATTGAACTTAGGCGAATGGCCGGGATCGCCCTTCAGAATGCGCCCATGATTAAAGGAACAGTTTATGACAATCTGGCCTTACCATTGAAATTGGCAGGAAAAAACCTCCCGAAAAAAGAGGCTGCCTCTTTTTTGGAAGACGTTGGATTGGACGAGGCTTTTTTAGATAGAGACAGCAAAAGCCTTTCAGGCGGCCAACGCCAAAAGGTTTCGATAGCCAGGACACTTGTCAATCGCCCGGATATTTTACTGTTGGACGAGATTACAGCTTCGCTCGATCCCGCTTCTTCGAAAGAGATTGAACAATTGATTGTAAAAATAAACCGCAGATACGGCGTCACGATGATTTGGATTACCCACCATTTGGAGCAGGCTAGAACAATAGGACATTATACGTGGGTGATGATGGATGGGCGCCTCGTTGAAGCTGGAGAAAGCACCCTGCTTGAATCTCCGCAAACAGAAAAAGTGAAGCGCTTTGTGGAAGGAGGATGGTCATGAGCTATACTGCATTGGCTTTCACACTCATTTTCGTGCTCATTCCGCTCCTATTGTCCAAAACGCTTCAATTAGGACTTGAAAAAGATACGATTGTGGCAACAGTCCGATCAATCATTCAGCTATTGATCGTCGGATATTTATTGCAGTTTGTTTTTGAATCGGAGCAACCCATCTATGTGATATTGATGATTATGTTAATGATTGGGGCAGCAGTGGAAAATGTTCGGAAAAAAGGGAGCTTTATTAAAGGCATTACGTGGAAAGTGACAATCACGATTATATTCATTGAGCTTATCACCCAAGGGATATTGCTCGGGTTGCGGATTACGCCCCCGACTGCACAATACATCATACCGATCAGCGGGATGGTGATTGGAAACGCCATGGTGCTTTCTATTCTTTTCTTAAACAGGTTCATTTCCGAAGTGGAAGCTCATGAAGACGAGGCCGAATTAATTTTATCTCTGGGCGGCACTCCGAAGCAGGCGATCCATTCCCAATTGATTTCTTCGATCAAAGCTAGCATGATTCCCACGATCGAAAGCCAGAAAACGATGGGACTCGTCCAATTGCCGGGTATGATGAGCGGACAGATCATCGCCGGGGCTGATCCGCTCCAGGCCGTTATGTTCCAGTTGCTCGTTCTCTTTCTTTTGCTGACAGCCGCGGCCATTTCCGGCGCCATGCTGGGCTTCCTGTCCTATCCATCGTTGTTTAACAATCGAATGCAGCTAAACCGTTTGAAAAACTAAGCGCCTGCTGCCCTCATTTGGCAAGCAGGCCCTAAACCGGATTTTGAAAAAGTTTATGAGGATATGGACAAAAAACCTTCCCAATAACAAAGTGGTTTTTCCGAGATGCTCTGCCCATTCTGTCCATGTCAATCATTCCCCCCTCTATTCATTATAGAGATGGGGTAAGGGAGCAATGCATATCGTATTTGGCGATGACAGAGGGAAGTCGCATCCTTTAAGTATTCATGAGGCTTTCCGTCTCCATATTGGTTTTTCTTGTCCAGACCATATACTGGGAAGTTGATCAAACCATGGTGAAGCCATGATACAAAAAACGGCATAACTCGTTCACAAATAGTTATACCGCACAAGGAGAAAGTGAATGCTTTCGCGAAGAGATAGATGTGGGGTTTTGGAATGAAAAACAAGGGCTTCCCTAAAAAAATAATCCAATGGTCCTTTTTCTCTTATATCCATCCTTTTTCTTCGGCGATCTTTACCGCCTGTTGCCTCGATTCGGCTCCCAGTTTCTGAATAGCCGAAGATAAATAATTCCGCACGGTCCCTTTCGTCAAGAAGAGTGTCTTGCAGATGGTGTTTGTCGTCATGCCTTCATTCGCCAGGCGCAACACTTCCACTTCTCTTTTACTCAACGGGTTCTCCTCCCTTATAAAAAGAGCGGCAGCCAAGTCGGTGCTAATCATCCGTTGTCCTTCCATGACCTTTCGAATGGACTCAATCAAAAAATCAATCGGCTCATCTTTTAGCAAGTAACCCTCCACTTGGGCATCCATTGCTTTTTGCAAATAGCCGGGACGCGCAAAAGTGGTGACAATCATGACTTTGCAAGGCAATTGCTCATCCCTTATTTTTTCGGCAACTTCCAATCCGCTGATCCCCGGCATTTCAATGTCAAGCACGCACACATCTGGCTGATAGCTCCGGATCACTTCCCATGCTTTCTTTCCATCCGATACTTCGGCCACTACTTCAATATCCGGCTCAAACCTTAGTAAGGAAGTTAAGGCGCCGCGCAGCATCTGCTGGTCTTCCGCTATTACGACTCTTATCATGACGCAGGTCTCCCCTTTCCATCTTGGCGAATGGGGATTTTTAAGACGACGGCCGTCCCCCCGTCAGGCCTATTTTCCACCGTAGCAGACCCTTGAAGTGCTTGCATTCTCTCCTTCATCGACTGGATCCCGTTTCCACCTTCTGTTTTTACCAACCCCACTCCGTCATCCATTATTTTTACATAGTAGACTTGGCTGTTCGCTCCCTGTTCCACCGTGCAATGCTTCGCCTTGCTGTGCTTGACAATATTGGTTACCGCTTCCCTGACAGAGAGGGCGAGCATCGTCTCTTCCACACTTGATAAAAGCCGGAGACGGCCCTTTACGGTGATGAACAGTTCCATACCTGCTGTTTGCAGCAGTTGTCTGGAGTGCCCCCATTCACTTTCAAGGGAAATGAATTTCATATCCGAGACAAGCTCCCTGACCTGCTTCAGAGCTATTCTGGACGTATCCAATATGTCTTTCAGCTCTTTCTTTGCCTGCCGGGGATCCTGATCGATCAACCGGTCGGTCAACTCGCTTTTCATTTTAATCATTGTCAGCGTATGCCCAAGGGTATCGTGGAGATCCCTTGCGATCCGCTGCCGCTCCTCCTGTTGAATAAAATGTTGTATTTGTTGATTGGCTGCATCCAGTTCTCCCCGCAGGCTTTTATTTTTTTCTTTTATATAAATCAAAACCGGATAAACTATTTGCAATATCATGATCGGCAACAGTATGGGATATTTCAGTGTGAAAAAGGCCTCTTGACTTTTCCAGGGAACGAGAAGAAACATCAGTGCAATAGCAACAATGCCAAGGCCGATGTGCCACTTTGAATGCGCTCTTCCCAAAAGGTCGGCAAAAATGAAACCAAACAGCAAAACGGAAGAACCAACAATTACGCCTAACAGTGTCAAGATGGCAATACCGGTAATGACAGCGGCCAAAAGGCGCCAGTCCCTATACCAAAGCGCAACATAAAACGATATAAAAAATATGAACAGGGAACAGAGTCTTTCCAAGATGCCAAGATCGCTCTCTGAACTCAAAACGATGTAACTTAAAAATATGATAGACACGGCATCAATCAGCAAATAATGCTTGATTTGCTCTTTTGGGTAGATTTTATTTTTCATAAAAATCCTCCGGTGTTATCGGGATACAGCGATTCCAGTGACACGCTTGCGAATCATCTCCAACGGCCCAAGATGAAAGAACCGGAACCAGATAGACGCAAAAAGCAGTTGAATGAAGGTGATGATCCCCCAACAAACAATGACTTGCAGGGAGTCCAGCTTCCCGCCTAGCGCAAAACCCCATCCGTAAAATAAGATGGATGACAAAATATTTTGCACCACATAACAGCTCAAAGACATCTTGCCGACATTTTCAAGAAGGTTCCAAAGTCTATTCCATTTCTTATATTCTATCATTCTTCCAATGATCGCAATATAGCCGAGCGACATCAACGGAGCAAATAAATAGCGGACAGCCAAGTCAAAATCGCCGCCAGGGACAAAAATCAACAGATTTAATGGCAAGCCGATATAAATCCCTAGTTTAAACAACTTGTCACGCTTTCTCCTGCCATTTTCGTCCGGGGCAAAAACACCGGAACGCATCAGGCGCACACCGAGCAAAAATAAAAATATGTTCATCGGAATAACCCAAATCGCTTCCGTTCTCAACAGCAAGAAATGAGAAAGGCGATATTGAATTTGCTGAAGCCATGTCCCATCCCTATAGAGGGAAACAACATCCCCGAAATGGCCCAATGACGCATTCGCTGCCAGCAGGCTCAGTATCAATATACCTAAAATAAGTACAGCATGGATGCTCCCAATCACCTTCATCGTCTTCGATATAAAACGGTCGCCCTTTTTCACAATGAAAGCGACAATGATTGCTGTAAGACCGTAGCTCATTAAAATGTCATATTCCATCACGAGGGTAAAGTGAATAAGGCCTTCGATGATCAAAAAAGTGGATGTCCATATATAAACGCCGGGCCAGGTATTCCCCTTTCGAAGTGCCTGCCTGTATTTTAATTCCAGACCCACCCCAAACATGATAGTCAGCAGCCCCAGAAACTTTCCATTCACAAGAAACAGAACGGCCATACGCAAGAAATCATCCGCATTCCACCATCCGGAAAAATGATAAGTCGTGATATAACTCAAATCCCCAAGATGGGCAAAAATCCATATATTCGTCCCCAGCGTTCCCAGGACGGCAAAGCCCCGCAGAATATCAAGCAGACGGATTCTTCCTATGCGTTCTTCCATCTTCCTCACTCTTTTCTTATTCGGATTGATAATGTTATTGTAACTGCGAAAAGAGTTCAAAAACATTCACACCTGTAAGTGAATATGTATGACAGGTGTCATATTTTTACAAAAACAGGGGTCGGGACAAAACCCTGTAAAAATGAAATAAACCGCATGGAATCAAGGTGGTTACGGTGGTTACCCCTAAAACCTTGATTTCACGCGGTTTTATTCTTACGATTTTTACGAATATGAATCAGCTTTTACCATTTGCTGTTTCGTATTTGCTTATGTCCCAACCTCCTTCGGACGATGGCGGCCTCATTCCGAACCTTTATATGTAAGTTTTACAGGCTCATTTTTCTCCATTGTAGCCTTATATAGGCTGATGTCTCCAATCGGCGGAACAGACGAATCGGATTGAACAACAAAATTTTCGTTTAAAGAAATAGTCCAAGCGGCTTCGCCATTGTTCACTAACACAACCGCAAGGGTTCCAAACTGGACAACTTGATCCCAGTTGAAGGTATCCATTTCTCCGTTTTGCCGCACTGTTATTCCTTCTTGATTGCTGATAACCTCTGCATTTTCTCCGGACCAGCGCCCGTGAATGGATGGTCCTACATAGTAATAGGATCCCCCACTGCCGCGATCCCCGTATGTGCCGATGTATTGATGAATCGTTTGATCCGCCGCTTTATAAGTGACAGCCGCAACGTCGTTGGCGATCCATTTCACCTTGAAGTCTCCTGCTGTTGATAAGGGAAACTTTCTTTTGGCCGGGCTAAGAGATAATAGTAAGTCCTGTAGTATGTGGTCTCACCTGTTTTCTTATCTTCTTTCATGGATAACACATGTTTCAAGTTCGGTGACAGGCTAACTATATTATTTGTTTTCCGAGCGTCCGCAACGAGTAGCAGCCCGTTTGTTAAAATGACTATCACCATGATCAGGCCTCCTGCCACCCTCCACTTTCTTGTAGCTGTAACGAACAAAAGAAGGGCCAATCCCAGGCAGATGATGCTGAAAATATTGATCATGTAAAAGAGCCGGCCATCACTGTACTCCACTTGAAATTTGGCATGCAAGTATAAAAATCCGCCCTGCCATAAAAATAAACCCAAAGCCAGAAGCAGCAGAGCCCAACCGCTAAATTTTTTAAAGTGTTCATTCATTTGCCGGTACCTCCGTCGAAAACACCCACGTTTTTCCGTTGTCATCCGAAACGAATTTTCCTTTTACTTTTCCCCCCTTATAATCTCCGTTCGGACCCTGATTCACCAGCACCGCCAGGCTGTTCCCTTCCTTAAAGGGGGTTTCAGCGATCACAAAGATTTTTTCATATTGCTCCGGGATACGGATCTCCGCTTCCTCCCAAGTATCCCCTCCATCTTGTGTCACATGAAGCTCAGGACGCTCGGGATTTATAATCCCAAACGATAAAAACCCTGTCTGCTCATCTGTAAAGCCGCCATCCGCCAGTAATCTCGTTACATTCGAACTGTTAGTTTCTCTCCAACTTTTCCCGCCATCGTTCGTTAGAAAGACACTCGACACTTCTTGCGACATCGTGCGCCCTCCCGAACTGATCACATAACCAAATTGATCATTTAAAAAAGACACTTTTCGGAAACGCATAGGAGGATATTGCTCCGCCACGACGGTCTCCTCCCAAGACCTCCCTTGGTCAAGAGAATATGCCATCTTAATTTGCACGCTTTCCGAACTATTCCCCACCGAATATAAAAACGCGGCCCGCTCTTTCGTAAGGATATAACTATTCTCAATGAGCTCTTGTTGGTTACCGTTATATTCCCCGCCAAAAAGAGACTCTTTTTCAACTGGAACCGGGGTCCAGTTCTCACCTTTATCAAACGTAACACTCAACTTATCATGTTGAAGGGAATAGTCAATCACTTCTTCGGCAAACAAAGGTTGTTCCTCAGTCACCGTACTATCTTGGCTGTCCAAAACCGGATGACTTTCCAGAGCCTTTTCCTGTTTGCCGGGAATATGGTATAAAATGAGTCCTGCAATTTGTCCGACTATGACAACGCAGGCAATCCCCAAGATGACATGTTTCACGATAAACTCTCCTTTAAAAAAATAAAGCCCCGAACTCAAAAAACTGCGGCCAACATGCTTTTTTTGAATTCGGGTTTCAATATCATTGTCTCATCGTTTAAAAAGAAGCGACTTCCGTGTCCTTTGGCCTTTCCCGTCTTTCTATAAACAGAATCCCCAACTCGTGATGATCGCCTTCATACAAGGAACACTGGACAAAGCGAATTTCTTGATGTTCGTCCAGCACTTCAAGTTTGCAGTACGCCCTGTTTTTTAGCACTGCTTTGTACAATTCTTTTTTATTGGTTACTTCAAGGTTATTACATTTTACGATAACTTCTCCTGTTTTCAACTCCATCCGGTCAGCCGGGGACCCGGGAAGGACATCCAAAATCATGACGCCATCGTTAAGCGGAGTGTAATAATATAATGTATTATTTTCACGAACCCGGTGGCGGTATGAAATCCAAAAGCGCCCCAATATACTGATTCCGGCAACGATTGGAGGGGCAACCGACGGATAGAAAAATACAAGGGCATTAGCCACAACAAGTACGATAATCCCAAGAATCAGCGTTTGTTTCCCCAGCTTGACTACGGCGTCTTTAGGGAGACAACCTTGAACTTGCTGTTGGAAACCGAGTAAAAAAGGCACAAGAATGATCGTAAATGTTTCTCCGCCCCATTGAACGACAGGCCACCAGTCGAGTGTCGATACAAAAGGACCCGCCGGATAAACAAAGAGTACCGGAACAAGCCATAACCGTTTCACCTGGAGAGCGCCAACGGTCAAACCTCTGCGGCTTGTACGCAATTTTGGCGAAACATCTTTTAAGCCGCCCCGCATCATGAGAATGCCTTCCATTAAAATAAGGAGTGCAAGCAGAATGGATAAGCCTGATAAAAAAGTCATATTCCCCCGCAGTTGCTCTATGTAAGGAATCTGAAGCTCTAATGAAACAGTGGTATAAATAAAGACAACCGGCAATCCAATCGTAAAAGCAGCTGATAATAAACGCGCGTTTGCAATGACTCCCAACAAAATGGAGAAAGCAGCAATCAAAATGATGTATTCAAGCGGTACCGCCACACCAAGAACCATTGTAAAGATGGAGAGTATGACCCCCGCCAGGATACCCGCAGGCCACAACTGTTTTAATTCATGCAGAGCCCCGTTGACCCTGACATGAAAATCTTTTCGTTCCCGTTTCACTCGTAAATATCCGGCTGCAAGCGCCAGAATAATAGAAAAATAGAAAACGGGATGGATGAAAAACTTCCCGATTGCCTTGGCAATCTCCAACAACAAAATTTGCGCCACTCTACGCTACCTCCCTGGAATCAATGAAGTTATATTTATTTTAACAAAGATTGTCCGTGGTGGGGTAAGTAATTCTCATCTTGGGTTGAAAGTGGACATGTCTTAGACAACAACACACACATCTGGCATGATAACAGCACAAAACAATAAAGTTGTCATAAGGTTGCGCCGGGGGCTAATTTAGTATTGAAAAGATGGAGGGAGTTAGGAAAGCCAGAATGGGGTGAAAATAATAAGAAGAAAATAGATGTTATCAATTTTCTTTAGGTGGACCCCACAAGGACTCCACTTTAAGAAAAACTGTTTTAAAAGCAATATCCAATAACATTAGTGTTGTTGCAACAGCTGGAAATTATAGAGATGGCTCCAACGGAATACTTTTTCCCGGGCATTATCAAGATGTGACTCAAGTGACAGCGATTGATAAAAGTTTTACAACTCCTCTAATGGCAAAACATATAGATATTGTCGCGTTAAATGTAATGGTAAAAATTCCACACCTATCAACACACTACCGTCAAGCACATGACCGCTGCTATGCGAGTTTTGAAAACGTGACAATGGTTGTGATAAAAAACTTTACAATTGTGCGAATAAAAGCCAACGATCCAGGATGGTGGATCGTTGCATACTCCCATGGTAAAATATGTTAAAAACAGGAAAATGCCTTTTTCATTCTGAAAAGGTATTTTGCTTTCTAATAACTTGAGCGTCTATTCAACCTCCCATGGTCTTTCCTAAGAAATAGAAAAAGGAATAGAGACCTAGTGAGGGAACACATGAAGAAATACCAAAAATTTCCAGGGTGTGATAAATTGAATCGTTTGCCTTGTTTTTTAAAATGATATAACTCCCATAGAATACACCTAATAAAAATAACAATGGCCAATAATATGACATTAAATTAAGAGGAAGATACTCAGATGTTAGACTAATAAAAAAACTAAACAGATTAATTCGAAAGTTAAAGAGGCTATTACATTGAAAGTTAATTTGATTTTTTACCTTTCACACCCGTCATCCCTCCATAAACTTATTGTGCCGCCTGCTGTTACGCGCTCTTTCACCTCTCCTTGTTCCATTTCCTCCAGCCCATCCTTATAAACCTGATATGCCTCGTATAAAACAGTCCGATGGGCCGCTGACATTTTTTCCAATTGGCCAATTTCAACCTTTATGATGTTGGCGCCCAACTTTTTATTTTTTAAGATGGTTCTGTACATCTTTTTCAAGTTGATCCATGAAATATGTTACTGGAACCTATTCGGATTTCTCACAGATAATTACTTTTCAAAGCCATGACAAACCGGACTGCGTCCATCCAGTCCTATGACAATGTTCTTCCTCCAAGTAACCAAACCCTCTAATTCCATTGGTAATCTCACAATCGCTTTCCCTCAGCCGTGTTTTAGGAGGTACTTAGAGGATCAAACCTGGTGGAAACCCAAGGGCTAACAAGTTTTGGGATACGTTTCAATTCCTCATAGGTAAGATCTATAAAAAATCGAATTAAAATCTATCCAATGTTATATCCATGTTTATGCTAAAAGCAGCCTTATTGCCGTCAGCGGCAGCGATCATCAAAGAAGAGGGGCCTGCCTTTTCAGTTTCACCTGCAATATATACCCCACTCTCTGTTGTTCGTCCAGCATCGTCTGTAATCATTCCTCCGTTTTCATCAACTTGACATTTTAATTGTTTAGCAAATTTATTAGGGCGATAAAAACTTGGAACGACGAAGCCACCACTTCTTAGAATGTTTTCACCTGTTTCTAATTCAACACTTTCCAAGTACCCATGATTTCCGTGTAAATTTTTTATAACAGCTGTATAAACCTTAATCTTTTTACTTTTAAAATCATTTTGCACTTTATTGGAGAGCTGATGACCATTAGTAAAAACGATTAAATCCTTCGACCAATTAAAAACCAATTTAGTCAGATGATTTATGTGTTCATCATTTTCTGCTATTATAGCTAACGGCTTGTCTCTCAATTCCCAACCATCACAATATGGACAGCTGAATAAACTTTTACCATAATATTGTCTAATCTGTGTTAAGGAAAATTCCTCTTGTATACCAGTTGCTAACAGTATTTTTTCTGTTATATAAGACTGATTATTCGATGTATGAACTAAAAATAAATCATGTTGGTCATCTTTATTGACCCCCATAACCGTCTCATTCAAAACTGAAACAGAAGGATAAGATTCTAATTCTTTAATGGCGATATTTTTGAATTGTTGCGGTTTAATGCCATCTCTTGTTAAAAATCCATGTGACTCTTGAGTCACACGATTTCGATTAGTTCCGTTATCAAATAAGGCAATCTTTCTACGCGCTCTTCCTAAAGTTAAGGTTGCACTTAGTCCAGCAGGTCCTCCACCAATGACAATACAATCATATTTTTTCATTATGATGTTCCTCCGCACTTAAAATATATATCATAGAGCTTTAATATCTGCAATTTAAATAAGAGCCATCTTCATTTGATAATGCCTTATTCATTTTGTTAGCCAGGTCAACTATACGTGTTTGATTCAATTCATCCAAAAGCTTTTCCTCGGCTGATTCAATCGCCTTCTGAATTAAACAATCAGGATTATGGTTGAGGCAGTAATCAAAAATAGGTGTCAAACCTTCAATAGCTTTTATTACATCGAGTAATGAAAGTTCTTCCCAACCCGGTTTTAATTTATAACCCCCATTTGCACCTGAGACAGATTCAATCATACCCGACTTTACTAACTTTGTTAGTATTTTAGATAAATATGTCGTTGAAACTTTTTGGCGTTCAGCTAATTTTGCCACTCCAATATGCTCATCGGAGGGATTAACAGCTAAAAATAGCATGGTGTGGAGAGCATAGTTCGTTGCTTTTGTTAACTTCATATGATCAGTCCTATTGTAGATTTAATGTATCTATAATATCCATTTGAATTTTTAATGTCAAATACTAAGCTTATTCAACGAATGGGCGTGATTGTTGCAGATCAAAAGTCTAATTCCTCAATAAAGATAAAACAGAAAGAGAATTAGGTTTTTTTACATATTTTGATTTGTCACATTAAGTGAGACAACATGGTTTTTACATGTAAATATATGGTAAAAAATTGCTTGCATATTATACCAAGAGGTAAAAAAAGCTGCCGATACTTTTCTCGGCAGCCTATAACCCTCGATAAGTAGCGTAAGGGGTTCCTATATGAATCATTTAAACAGTAAAATAGAGCGACTTCTCCATTGTGGTTTTCCATGCCTTTATAGAGATACTTGTCCATGCCCCCAATAAAAAGCCATAGTGCTCATTAAAATCGGCATGTCTCAACATTATTGTGTTGCGTCTCCAGCATGATGCTGACCACCCTTTGCGAAATTGCCCATTCTTTGAGCTTATTCATCATTCAGATCGTGGTGTCCAGTACGCTTCCAGCGACTATTAAAAGCTACTAAAACAATACAATATGATAGGTAGCATGAGTCGAAAAGGAAACTGCTACGACAATGCATGTATCGAATCCTTTCACGGCATTCTTAAGCGTGAACTCGTTTATCAAACGAGGTATAAAACAAGATGTGAAGCAAGAAGATTACTCTTTGAGCACATAGAATTTTTCTATCATTCAAAGAGGATTCATTCAACGCTTGATTATCATACCCGAATGAATATGAGAAAATGTTTGGTCGACAATCGGTGACATAGAATTTTCCTTCATAGAAAAGTTTAAAAATGTTCTTCTTTTAAATTTTTCTATGAAGGCCACCAAACGAAAGCGCGGTAGAAAATCAGTGTCTACTTTCTTGACATAGTATCATTAGAGACAAGGAATAGGAAACTAACATAAAAAGGTTTTAGTATTTTAAAACAACAATTAAAAACAACTCTCGATTGAGAGTTGCATGCTTTAAGATTGACCTTTCACCAATCAACAATTAAAGGCTTGTTGGGCACGTACAAAAAGCGTATTTATATCAACAGGCTCCGGAACCTGGAATTTTACTATTTACAACATTTACAAAGAATAACTTGATATTCTTTTTCAATTGTGTCCTTTAGGTTTTTCATCTCTTTACTGTATTCCAGAGCAATGTTTTGATAAATTTCCTTATATTTTTTCTTTTCACAATATTCAATACAGTTCGAAATCTTTAATAGATCAATTTTTAATTGAGTGTATTGTTCAAGTTCTTTTTCAATAGGAGGTTTCATAGACATTTAACTCGCCTCCTTAAACCAATGTTTTTTATTATTTTCTCAAATTTCCCAAAATCCGCACCTATGATTTCAATTTTTTCTTCCCCGACTTCAACAAAAGATGTTGGAGTGTACATCCCACCTGCTTCCCTGAACTCTCTGGCTACGCCCTCATCATTTATAATATCTTTTTCAATAAATGAGATTCCTTTTTTCTTTAACCAATCTTTAAGAGCATTACAAGGTCCACAAGCAGGATTGATGAAAACAGTAATAGTTGAATTCATTTTTCTTCCTCCTTTAAATATCAATCAATACTAAAGGTGAAATTTGTTTTATATAAATCAAAAGTGGGCATATGAAGATTAAATCCACTTCAAACCGTGCTCATTGGGGAGGGCTTTTTAAATGTCTAACAAAATAACCATACAGTGGAAATTGCTCTTTTTTTGACTTTGCGAATTATTTTGTTAATATAAGGGGGAACAATTTACTAAAAAAGGGAATATTAACGTATGGAGGGGTGATGATTGTGAAAGGTGAAAAAATCAAACTAACTTTTAATGTAATAATCTCTTTAATTTTCGTATTAATCTGTTTAGTTTTTTTTGTTAGTTCAACATCTGATTTTGTTAGTGTAATAACTGAATATATCCCTATTAACCTAATGTCTTATTATTGGCCTTTGTTATTTTTATTAGGTGTAGCCTATGGGGTTTATATCATTCTAAAAAATAACTCAAAGAACCCTATTTATTACTTTCTATCAATCATTGTGATATGTTTATGTGTTCCCTCATTAGGTTACTATTCTTTTATCTACTACTTAGTAAGAGCAATGGGTGGTTGAATAAACACTTAAGTTATCAAAATGCCAAAATACCCCTTTTCACAATGAAAAAGGGTATTTTGCTGTTTTTAACAGAAAGATAGTTCATTTAAGGAGCATCTTCTTGCAAACTCTGAAACCATCCACCATCCAGGATCACTGGTTCTATCCGCACAACTTTGAAGGTTTTTATCACAACCATTGTCACCTTTTCCAAAGTTCTTATAGCAGCGATCATGTGCTTGACAACATTTATCAAGCGCATTAATAGGTGTTTGTGTGAAATTTTTACCGCTACATTTAGCACCACAATATCTGTACTTATAGGTTTTGCCATTACCGGAGTTGTAAAATACTAAACACCCCTCGTACCATGCTTGAGGTGTGACTTTCTGTTCTTCTACACCTTGTGGGTTTTTAAGTTCATTTACAAACATAAATTTTTCTGGATCAAACTGCATTTCAGACTCAATTTCAACATTTCCACCTTCTACAACCGCCTGGCGAAATACTTTTTCACCTTCATCATTCTCAGCGGAAAAATAAGCTTTAACATGCAATTTGTCTCCCACTTTCATCCCTTCGATGATCACCTCGTCTGTTAATGTGAAAAAAACTACATTAACTTTAACTCCTTGTTTAGCCTCATCTTCTGCAAATTCAAGTTCAAAGATATCTTTTTGTTTTTCAGATAAGGTTTTATGATGCTTTTGAATCTCTGCTACTAGTAAGGCAAAATCCTCATGATTGTTTAGTTCTTCAGTCAATAAATTTTTTGTAGCAATATCTACTTTGTTAGATTTAATAAACATCGTCTCTCTCCTTTTTCAGTGATAAATTTCTAATAAACCAATAATATAATCCCTTTTATGTTCTGAATTCTGCATCACCTCTCTCAGCTATATATACAGGTGTAACTTTTTTTCAAAAACTAAAAAAATTGTTAATTTTAGAGTTTGTTTGAAATAAAATTTGATTGAAATCACGTTATGAACTCTGAAAAGAAAGTGAGCAGAGTTTAACTTTCTTCGATTTATTTAAATCATCTTTCGTTTTTTTTCAGCATAATAAAAAAGCACTTAAAAGCGTTTTTTCGTTTTTACCTGTCTTCTCGTTTATTTATCACTTCTTTTAAAGTGGAAATCGCATCTGTTAGAGCTTCTATTTTTTTTTCAAACCGGAGTAATAAATATACTGCCAATACTAACGGAAAACCGAAATTCCCAACAGCATTTATAAACGTTTCTATGATTGCTTTATCAACAGAGTCCATTTTACTCTCCTCCTAATTGAATTAATCCGTTCCCTTGTATCTTAGTGGAATAACCTTCTAAAAATTGAGAGTGTGAAACTAAATATTCATAAATTCGTTCCTGCGTTGCCGGTATATCGTTTATACGGAAAAATTCTTTAAGTAAAGCTATTGCCCCTGAAACGTGTGGGGCTGCCATTGATGTACCTGAAAGCTTTCTATAATCACCATCATTATAAGTGGAATAGATGAAATGACCTGGTGCTAAAAAATCAATGTTTTTGTTGGTGTTGCTGAATGAAGTGGGTGCCAGATTTTTATCAACTGCGGCCACTTGGATAACATCTTTATAATACCCGGGATAAAGTATTTCGTTGGTTAAATCAGAACCATCTCCATAATTCCCAGCTGCTGCAACAATACTGATATTATTGGATGTTGCATTTAAAACAGCTCTTCTTAATGTTGAGTCCTTGTTAGGTCCACCTAAAGAAAGATTGATAACATCTATTTTTTCATTGTTATTTCCACGCCATTCTGAGGCAAAATTTAAAGCTTTTATCATGTTTTCATAACTTCCTTCACCATTTTTATCGATTACTTTTAAAATGACTAAATTAGCCCCGGGAGCAACACCTATAACCGCTTTTTTATTTTGCGCTGCTATAATGCCAGATATGTGCGTCCCGTGTCCCAAGTAATCCGTAACATTACTTGTATCGCCGTTATCATCATCAGTAAAGTTATACTTGTCGATAATTTGATCTTTTAGCTGTTCGTGTTCAATATAACAACCAGAATCTATTACAGCTATGTTAATGCCAGTTCCTAAAATAAATTGACTCCAAAAGCGAGGAGCATTTATTAATAAAACCCCGTAATTCATTTCTTTATCTAAAACAGGAATTATTGATTCATCCATATAAAATCCTCCTTTCAATAGGAGGTGAAATAAATGTTCTTAAATAACAAAAGAAAAAATCAAATTTAGAAGTACTTCTGTGCTCATTTCATGCATCGCACTAACGCAACACGAACAGACCTATTCCTCATCAGACAAACGATAGTCGATGGTCTCTGTAGGCAGGTTTTCAAGCATGTATTCACGTTGACCGCGCTGTTTCTTGCTCTTATATCTAATTGTCTCGACAGTTGCTCTTCAACTGTCGGATCAGCTGTGGCCTCAGCCTCGTTGAAAAGGAAGAACTGGTCCGGATAGGTCTTCTCACTGGAAGCCCCAAATCTGCGCTGCTGGCTGAAGCCGAATTGCTCCTCGTACCATTTTATTTTGGCTTCCAGCTCTTCCTTTTCCATTGTGTGTTGTATTTGACGATTACATAGTAAACAAAAAATATACTGTTTTTTTTAATTTCAGGGAACAAAAATCACTCTTAATTAAGAGGGAGGAGGTGACTTAAATGATGAAGGAACAAAAACGACAAAAAAATGATATAGTAACCCCAGAGCAAGTACCTGGTGTTTGCGGTACTAAAAAGAGACGAGACTGTTGTAAATATGATGAAAAATGTAGATTGGATGCTAATTATAATCCACGTACGGGTAAACTCATTTACACTGGAAAGTGTTGTGGTGCTCTTTAATGTAGGGGCTGTCCAAAAAGCCCCTAAAATAAATCAGTCGTAGAAAAATGGTTCATTTTTCTACGACTGATTTTGCATTTGTAGGGTTTCCTCCTGAAAATAATCGGCGGAACGACCGATTGCCCTTGATGTGACCGAACACACTTTCTACCTCAACTTTGCGTCGGGCGTAGATTTCCGCGTTCTCTTCACTTTCAAGGGCTCTCTTGGCCTTTGTTTTCATTTCTTCATAGATCATATTTAAATGGACCTGCCTGTTACCTTTGGCTTTTGTACATCGGGCTTTTAGCGGACAATCCGAACAATCCTTGCATTCGTAGATCTTATAGCTTTGGATATGGCCTGAGGTATTCTTTTTATTTTTGTATGTTTTAAAGACCACTTTCCGGCCATTTGGGCAGATGAACTGATCATCATGCTCCAGATAGGTCCAGTTTTTGGGATTTCGGATGTCATTCTTATATGTACGCGTCTTATCCTTCAAATAAGTATTATACGGAATCAGATAGTCAAAGCGTGGTTCTCTTTCCTCCCCGATGGCATACAGATAGCTCTCCACACTCCTGTAGCCTGCATCGGCAAACCAGACCCAGCGAGTTTCTCCATATGCGGGATGAAACAGCGCGTGTCAGTGGGGCGTTGATGGATAGAATACTAAACGATGAACTGGTTTTTCGTTGCTGCCTGTACGTTATATCCGGGCTTTAGCTGGCCGTTTTTCATGTAGTCATCCTTCATGCGCATGAAAGTGGCATCAGGGTCTGTTTTTGAAAAGCTGTTACGGTCGCCGAATGTCTCATGATACATGCGATATTTGTGGATACGCGGTACAAAGTTCTCACGGATCATCTTCACCGGCTTTTTCAACGTACTGCGGCGCTTCCGTAGTTCTTTGCGAACAGGCACTTCTTCGGCTGCTTCGATTTCTTGCGTCAAGGCATCAACCTTCTTTTCGAGCTGACTGGCGATTGACTCAAGCCGCTCAGGTGTCGCTTCCCCTTTCGGTAGATCCGCAAGCTCCAAAGCTTCCGCCTCGGCAATTTCATCGATCTGCTGAAGCATTTCTTTGATTTTCTCTTTCAGTTTCTCTTCAAAACGAATGGTGGATTTTTTCCACACGAAAGAATTCTTATTGGCATTGGCCTCCAGTTTGGTGCCATCCAAGAAGTAGCTTTCCAATGTGATGTATCCTTCTTCAATCAGCCGAACAATCATGGCTTCAAACAATTCATCCATCAGGTTTTTCATGCGCTTGCCCCGAAAGTCGTTGATAGTACGAAAATCCAGCTGATGCATCGCAGCCAGCCACATGGCTGGAACATTTTCCCTGGTCAACTTCTCAATCTCTTGACAGGAATACACCCTTTGGGAATAAGCATATAGAATGACTTTGAGCATTCATTTAGGATGAAACGGAGGACGACCGCCGCCGGAATAATGGGATGCCAATTGCTCATCAGGAATGGATTCGATCATCTCATCGACCACACGGGCGACATGATGTTCTGGGATGAGCCGAGCCCTTCCGCATCCAAAATGGCAAAGCTTTGGCGGTTATTGTAGGTTTTAAACTTGGGGGCAGTATAGGTCTTGGTTACAAATGGTTTCACTTTTACCTCTAGAGGAAGAATCATTTGTGCGCTATACTCGTTATTAGTAATCTTCGGATTGCTCATAAAAAATCGTCCTTTCTGAAATGTTTGTTTGCCCACTTACATTTTACTAGATGGGACGATTTTTTTTATAGAAAACTTTCATTAAAAGATAACGGGGCTGTCACTGAAAATCAGTTTTTACTGACTTTCTGGACAGCCTCTTCTTACCTCTAGTCAAGTAGTTTTAGATAAATCTTTTTAGGGAGATGGACTTATTTTTGGAGGAAGGGGGTACCCCCTTCCAAAAAATAAGTTTGCGCATGCCAAAGAGACCTAACGAAATTCATTTTTTCGAAAGGTCAACTATATAGTAGAAGTACTGATTACGAACTGGTTGAGACTACTTCGTAATTGTAGGTAATACTGTGTGTAATTAGGTGAAATGCTACTTTCAAGAACTTGTTCACACAGACAATTGACGCAACTTTATGGGGCTTTCCTTGAAGTTGCGTTTTTAATTTGTCATAATAATCCACCAAGTGATTCCCACCGAATCGACGTAATTTAATCAATCGTCTGAATCATATAAAACAATATTTTTCGTAGCTTATTATTTCCTCGTTTATTGATCTTATCTTTGTAATAGGTATTTCCTAATTGATAACGCATCACATCAATTCCAACATAGGTATTTAACTGTTTATGACTTTTAAAACGGCCGATATCCCCAAGCTCTCCGATGATACGAACAGCTGTCGCTTCGCCGATACCTGGAAAGGAAATCAGTACGTGATATTCTGTTCTTCCCTGCGACAACTCAACCATTTGTTTCACTAGCTCTTCTTTCTTTTCTCTTAAATCCGCGATTCTTTTCGCATAGTCACGTGCTTGTTCACAACGCACGTCGTTTTTTGAAATCGCCGGATACGAATCCTTCGCAGCTTCTAGTAAAGCGAGTCCTTTTACGTCTGCTCGCGAAAGAGATAGATTCTTTCTTGTATTCGCTTTTAGCTGATTACGAATGATGGTTTTAGAACAAGCGAGTACGTCATCGGGATGTGGATAGAGCTGTACGACATTGAGAAAAAGTGCCGAGCCGAGCGTGTCGAAAATAGTGTTTCTAATTCCGGAAAACTGAGTTGTAGAGTGGCATGCTGGCGACTAAATAGATAAGTGATTTCATGATCTTATTCATTATAGTAACGTGTGAGTGCTCGCATTTGTTTATAATAATCTTCTTCCTGATAAGTAGCTGTACGTTCAACCTGAAAATGTGATTTTGCGAGTTCATGCGCATCGCTTGTGTCTGTTTTTTGTCGACGCATCGAGGCCATTTGAAGGTGCGCTTCCAGAGGGTTCACTCGATGGTAGGTATAACCTGCCGTTTGAAAAAATCGTTCTACTGATGCGGAATATACACCTGTTGCTTCAAATACAATCTCTGGTGCTTGTCCATCCTGTTTTGTTAAGGTTTGGAGCTGCTCATTCAACATTTTCGAATGAGATTTAGTATAAAGAAGTTCTCCTTCAAATTCACATTGGTGATATCGGTTGTAAATCACCATCGTACTTTTCCCCATCCTTACATCAAGAGCGACTACATGTTGCATATCCATTTCTCCTTTTTAGCCAATCACAGAAGTCTTCACAGTGCCTTATCGATTCCATTTTCTTTTACACGATCTCTACGGATCCAACATACTAAACTGATTCACATAAGGGTGTGAAGATGGTCGGTTTTTAATGCGGACTCTTCATCGATCCCACGGGGCTGTTCGAACTTGCTTCACTTTTACTATAAAAAAATAGTAGCACAAAATCTAGCCTTGGTTTGTACTACTAATGTTAGTATGTTTTTATTGCATTTTTTCATTGTCTAATTAAATGTATGTGTCCCGACTGCCGCACTCTAAAGTCCTGACACGCCTCATTCGAAGCCCCCTTGTTTTTGAATAAACTCAAAAAAGCCCGGAGTATATTCATTTTTTAAGATACTAATTTTGTCAATTATTTTTATTTTTATTTCTTGTTCCAGGTCTTCTCTTTCATCTGGTATTGTTTGTCTAATATGTTTTTTAATTCTATTATCAAGAATTTGTAATATCAGTTCTATTTCTTCATCTTGTATTTTCATTATTGTTCACTCCTTTTAGTATTTTCGTTAATAATGCTTTTTAATTGTTTTAACGTCTTTTTATGCCAATAACTAATATTTTGTTCTGTTTGGCCAAAATACTCTGCAATATTTTTATTGTTATACCCTTTCACATAATATAAATATAAAATCTGTATCTGTTTTTTGTTTAATTTAGTTAAAGCATTATACAGTGATGGATTTTCTATATTAAACTTGTATTTTTGTATATTTTCTTTGCATATCAAGTGTTCTTCAGGTGTTTTTGTTTCACTTCTCATGAAACTACCAACTGTTGTATCAGATTCATTCCGATTTATTGGTTTATCGAAAGTCAGTTGGTATCGTTCATTTCTTAATTTAACTCTCTTATCGTAGTCAATTGAATATCTTTTAATTAAACCGGTCATATATCGAATAATTCTATTAAACAGATAAAATTCTTTAAATTTATTGTCTAGATGTTTAATGTCAAGCTGACCATTTATTACTTCATTAAAAATCTTTTCATTTTCTTCACTTCTTAAAAATTCTTTAATGATTGGATCTTTAAGTAATAATGGTAATCTCTCCTTTAACTTAATAATTTTCTTTTTGGGACATTCTTCGTAAGCTCCGTCATTTTCATGAAACATAGTATCCCCCCATAAAAATGCCAAAATTTCTATAGTAAAAAGTTAATAATTCCTCCATTTATGGGGTTTTATATACAAAAACTTGCCGCCCCTTGAATTTGAGCTTGGATGAGGTTACCACCATCCAAGTCCTTAAAATAGGTAGGAAGCGATAAGTTGTACCCTCAATTATTAACTTATTTACTCGAATTTACTGTTTTGTCTACATAAGTAAAAAGATCTTACTATCTACTTGTGAAATAAAAGTAGAAAAACTAAAACAAAAAAGGGGAAATATATTAAAAGTGTAACTATTCCCAATTATTAAGTATGTTTTTTTAGTAGTTCTACATTTCACCTCTTTTTAAAATCAGGTGGAATAATTAGACGAATCTACAAAGAAATGAGAATCATGGCCTTAAATTTAATTAATGCGCCATACCTCGTGAAAAAAATCAATAATAGAGAATGTATTATGATTGCATTTGTAGGTTTTGATTGTCTTGTGGAAAATGAAGAATTAAGATTGAAATTATGGCTACCGCCGGATCCACTTGGAATTGATAAACAGATGCAAGAAAATAAACCATAAGAAGGCTCAGGGGAAGATGTTCATGCAAAAATCACGCTGTTATAGTTCCTACAAAGGCAATGCAGCAAGCTATTTTATCAGCTTTGGAAACCTTTTTTTCAGCTTTTTATATGTTTCAAAGATATTTTCGGGAATTTCACACATGCAAGGCTATTGTATTTTGCAAGATAAAAGTTGATAAAAATGCGAAAGAAATATGAGAGCTTTGCCAGCCCTGATTTTTATGTTTTGTGATTAGACAGTGAGTGTTACACGGTAAGCTGTCACCGGTAAAACTTAAAATATGAGAGTGGTGAATCATACGATCCACGAGGGCAGCGGTCAGCCTGGCATCGGTGAATATACGATTCCATTGGCTAAATTCGAGGTTAGAAGTAATGATCAGACTTTTTAGTTCATACCAGTCTGTCACCAGCTGGAACAACAGCTCAGCCCCATCCTTACTAAAGGGACATAGCCCATCTCATCCAGAAAGACTAGATCCACTTTATTGAGCTTGTTTCTGAAGGATTGGAACTTCCCTTCGTTCTACGCTCTTTCCAGGGAATCCACCAAATCGGCCACTCGGAAGAAGCTCACCTCCTATCCCTTCCTGCAGGCACTCCTGCCCAGTATGGTGGCAATATGCGTCTTTACAGTGCCGGGAGACCCCGTCAGAATGACATTTTCTTTGCGGCGATAAAGTAGTCCAGGCATTTTAAACCATCCCTGTCAATTTGCGGAGGGAATTTCACCTGCTCTGTCCAGCGAAAATCCTCCAACTCCTTTTCATTCAGGAATCTGGCCTTTTTGATTAGTCGCTCACCCTTAGCGGTCTCCCTAAGATCAAATTTCTGCCGGAATATAGCTTCCAGGTATTGGCCTGATCTTCAAAAGGGATTCGTTCATAAATATCAGCCACAAGGCCAGACGCAGGGATTTACACATCTTTTTCAGCCGGTGCTTAATAGGGAAGGTCACCTTCCTGTCCGGGTACCGGTACGGCAGGCTGCAGGGAGTCATACGCACGCCAGTCCACTTCGGGAATATGTATACGATGCCCATCCATCTGGATTTCCCCATATTTATTGGCTGTTACCGACTCTTTTTTAAATACCGAATACTCCTGTTCCGGCAGGGAGAGGCAATATTTCTTTTCCTCTTCAATCAGGTTCGCAATCCTCTCGCCTTTTTTATAATGGTCGCGCAGGTGGTCTTGACGGGACTTATCCACCAACATTTCCTGCAGGTAATCCAAATCCCTGATGACCGGTGACGGTGTGAAGAAGTTATAGCGCACATATCCGACCTTATTCTCCACATGGCCTTTCTCGTTCCCTTTTCGGGCGTTGCAGGCCCCAGGTTCGAATCCATATTATCGGGCAAACATCTGAAAACCAGCGGTAAAGACCGTATCGCCATGCTTCCCCCTGACTTGGCCATTGCAGGAGCCAGGTTGTCGATCCGCAGCTTCCGGGGGACATGGCCCAGTTGTTTGAACAATATCTTCAAGCCTTCCAGAAAACATTGCTGGTTTTCTGCCGGGAGAGGAACCGTGTAACCTGCGTTACTGAATGGAAGACTCATAACAAGGCAGTGAATATCTTTTACCTTTCCGTCCTGTATGGCTACTGTGGTGCCGAAGTCGATTTGGGCTTCGGCCTGCGGATGGGTCAACCGGTCCTATTCTTCTTTGAAGGCATACTCACCCTCGGGAAGGTTCTCCCGCCATTCTTTCGTGAAATTGCACAATGTCCTGTAAGAGCCGGGAAACCCCAGCTTTCCAACTGTTTGAATATGACCTTGTTGTTACGCCGCAACTTTTTCTTCAGCGCATAATCTTCCATCAGCCAGTCTGAAACAATCTCTCCCCATATTTCCACATACATCATCCCCGCCTTTTCGGGGGAGACTCTCTTCGGGAATCTGATCTTCATCCGCGTATTTCTTTCCGGTCTCCCAATAGAATCCGGTTCTTCTCGATATCTCATTGATCGATAATGATTTCTCATTTCTTAGATTTTTGATATGGTGAACTTTATCGCTTGGGCTGGCAAGCTTTTTGCTTACCCTAATAGATTGCAGGATTCTAAGATTTCCTTTGCATTTCTCACTGTTTTTATTTTGCACAATACAACCCAATGCTTAAGGAACATGTTTTTTGGAATAAAAAAACAACCTTTTCCTTAACGTGGAAAAATTAGCTTCTATAAATAGTTATCTCTTTTAAACAAACCTTATGGAAAAAACCTATAATAAATGCTCCCGATCCAAACCAATTAATAATGAATAGCGTACCTGTTACCCAATTTTTTCGGCTTTTCTAGTATCATTATATATTGCTGTTTTACTCCCCCTGTTCACTTTAATAATTAAAGGGGGAAACAAAAATGAAAGAAAAAACTGATATGTAGGTCAACACCTATCATTTCTGTTTTTGAAACGTTATCTACTATCCCTAAAAATCTCGGTATCATCTAATATGAATCTTGACTTTGTTGCTCCCGGTGAAAACGTCGTTTCCACTCATTTACAATAATTTTGTTCCATTAACGGGAATATCTATGGCTGCTCTTTATGTAACAGGTGGAGTTGCTTTGATTTTAAATCTAATTGAACGTTCTCAACCAACTATGATCCCATATCTTGTTTATCAATACTTGTTAGAACATGTCAAAAGGTTTGATACTATGTCAAGAAAGTAGACACAGATTTTCTACCGCGCTTTCGCTTGGTGGCCGTCATAAAAAGTTTAAATAAAGGGCATTTAAACTTTTTTATGGCGGTAAAATCAGGCTGCGGAATTTCCATACATTTGCTCAAATTCATTTGGCGTATAGTAGCCCAAAGTCGAATGGATCCGCTTAGAATTGTAGAAGAACTCGATGTATTCAAACAGCGATTTCCTCGCTTCTTCCCGTGTTTTATACTTTGTTTGATAAACTAGCTCACGCTTAAGAATACCGTGAAAGGATTCAATGCAAGCATTGTCGTAACAGTTTCCTTTTCGGCTCATGCTGCCTATCATATTGTATTGTTTTAGTAGCTTTTGATAGTCACTGGAAGCGTACTGGACACCACGATCTGAATGATGGATAAGCCCTTTTCCTGGTTTCTGGCGATAGTAAGCCATTTTTAATGCATTTATTACGAATTCTTTTGACATGCTTTTATCCATGGCCCACCCCACGATTTTACGCGAATACAGATCCATTACACTTGATAGATAGAGCCACCCTTCGTTGGTCGGGATATAAGTAATATCTGTAACCCAAGATTGATTTGGTTTGTCCACCTTAAATTGTCTGTCCAATACATTTTCGCTTACAGGATGTTGATGTTTGGAATTTGTGGTAGCTTTATATTTTTTGATTGTACAAGACTTCCAATTATTTTTTGTCATAATGCGAGAAACTGTTCGTTCACTAACCTTTATACCACGCTTGTTTAGCGTTTTTGCAATTTTAATACTTCCATATCGTTGCTTAAATTCTAGATGCGTTTGGAATATTTTTTGTGATAGTTTTTCATGCTTTTTTTGGCGGTTACTTTTGGGGCGATTTAGCCATTTAAAATAGCCACTTTTAGAGACTCCCAGGGCTTTGCACATCTTCTCCACTCGGTATTGGGAGCGATGATGGTGAATAAATTCAAACTTTACCGAGGGCTTTTCGCGAAGTAGTGCATCGCCTTTTTTAGAATTTCGTTTTCCTCCTCCAGATCGCGTAATTGTTTTTGCATCGCCTTTCGTTCAGCCTCTGGGGTAGAAAACGTTTGTACAGCTTTTACTTCAGGTTGCTCGCTGTATTTTTTAATCCAACTATATAAGGTATTCGTATTCACCCCGGTTTCCCTAGCTATTTGTGCTACTGGATTATTGTTCTCTAGAATATACTTTACTGTTTCTTTTTTAAACGTTTCATCATAACGTCTTCCATTTTCTTTAGTCATATAGACACCTCAGCATTGTTATTTATTTTTATTATAACAATCTGTGTCCACTTTTTAGTCTAGCATCAGTTAGATTATCCAATAAGCAAGTCGGTAATGGACTCATACAATTAACTTTTTTAAAGCTTACCTCATTCTTGAAGAAACAAATGGTAAGTCTGTTGTCGATCACTGATCAAAAAGTTGACAGAAATGGTACATACTTATGACCGTAATCAATTGTTTCCTAACAATTACATTTCATTTTTTTAGTTTGATTTACATGGGTTAAATACATGTCTTTAAAGTAAAAGCATTGATTTAATCCATTTTTAAAATTTACTCTTGATAAGATCCTGCCCCCCAATTGTTGGTCACAATTCTAATAATGTGAGGCCCGGCTCGCCTAGCGTATGGGTTTCATTTTCACAATAAAAAGAAGACCGCATTCATCACTGAATGGGTCATCTGCATCGGGGAACTTGCGGAATTCTTTTATGATTCGTCAGCAACTAAATCAGGCTTCGGGTCACTGGGACTTTCCATCTCCTCCTCGGGCTCATCGCTTCCGCGGTAGCGCTCGTATGGAAGCGGATTCCAAACACGGTATTCCAATTCACTAACATGGATGGCAGCCGGGACTTCATGAAGAATTTTTTCCGCTACATCCAATTCTTTCTGTGATTCCTCTTTATCCTGATACAAAAATTCATCGGAAGCGACTTCCGGTGCCTGCTGTACTTTTTCTTTTAAGTCTTCCACAACCATTTGCTGCTGTACTCGCATAGCATCACGGGCATCTGTAATCCATTCCCGCTGAATATCGCGGTTGACATCACCGGCATAAGTATATTCTTCATAGACTTCACGGTAAATGCGGTCTGCATTTAAGCGGACATCCATGATTGCCGCTTCGAGATCACGTGTAGTCAACTCTTCCGGAGTTAATTTCTCAAGGCGCGGGGTACCGCCCAGGCGGTTTGCTTCCAAGTAAAACGGGAACATGCTCTTGATCGTCTTACCAACAGGCGAGATCGAGTTTTTCGTTTTATCAACGCCTTTAGGCTGAACTCCCTGCATGGCGATCCGGCTTGATTCGGGACGCACAATTTCTTTTGGCGGCATGATGCCATGGCGGAGCATTTCCCGGATCCCCGTACCCGAAATTTTCAGCCGGAAACGTTCATCATGGGAACAGGTCTTCTCAGTAGCATGGTTCGCACAGCGTGTGCAATAGAAGACTTCATGATAAAGGCGGACGTCAATCCCCAACTCTTTAGGGTCAAACTCATCAAAGATCGTGTGGCTGGCATATTTATCATAGTAATCGCCCACTCCGGCATGATCCCGCCCGATCAGAGCATGGGTACATCCGAAGTTTTTCATAATCAATGCATGGAGGACCGTTTCACGGGGGCCCGCGAATATATATGTCACTCTTAACGGAGCAAGCGAAACTCTTTCTTTAGGATAATACGCATCTAGTACACTTCGATAAGCGAGCATACGGAACTCATTTCTCGTATATTCCCGCTTGGCCATTTCAACGAGTGGCTGGACAAGCAAGCCCTCAATCGTTTCCAAGGCATTCTTATGGATATATTCATGACCGCGATGAAGTGGATTGGCTCCGGTAATGAATCCAGCGACTGAACGCAGTTTTTTCTCCTCGTAAAAGATCCGCCATGTATCTTTCGGTTCCAAACGCAGTTTTTCGAATGGCCCCCAGTTCACACGGCGGAGCAGTGTAATCGGCCCGCCCAATGATACATCTCCCATGCGGCGGTAAATCGAGTCTACCCCAGGATGATCGCGATCTGTTGTACCAAAGAGATGAAATGCTCTTTCCTCTTTGTTGTAGTCAAATATATCTTCAATTTTCAGAATTGCAACCGGATCCTTTGTTTCATCAGCAAGCGCGACTTCATCACCAATGGAAAGCGTTTGCACGATTTCCTTATTGCGGTTGCCTATTGGTGCAAAGCTAAGCGGAACCGGCCAAACCGTACCATTGGCAAGCCTTCCTTTTTTGAGCACGGATTTATAGTCGGCTTCATTCATAAAACCTTCGTTTGGGGACAGCACTCCCGTCGCAATCATCTCCAGCGTAATGACTGCCTCCAAATCGACCATAATCGTAGGGAGCTTCCTGGCTCTGATCATTGCCTCTTCCTGTTCCTTGCCTGTTAACACTCTGTTAATCAGTTTCCCTCCGTGGGGTTGTTGTGGATAACCCGCAAATTCAGCTTGCTCTTGTACTGCCGTTTCTTGATCCATACCTTTCCTTCCTCCTTGTTCATCTGATGACTTACTTGTCCATTTGCGTGTCTTCCCGGAAACAAGACGAAGCAAAGCGCGCCCAATGACGAATGGACCATGACTTCTGAAAGCGGAACCATTATTTTGCTCAAGTAACTATATGGCGCATTGTTTCAACGCGTTTACTTGAAACAAAAATGTTTCTGCCGGGGCCCCCACCTCATATCAATGGTTCCGGAATTTTGTCCTGGAAGACCTCTTTCCCCTTATCCCAACGGCGCATGTAACCGCTTTTATACCTATAAAAAAGTAATACCCTTATGGGTTTACCTCTGTAAGGGAAAATGAAAATGGTTTTATATTAAATTCTGAATTTATTATATTATTTCTTTCGATAAAAAACAAGATGATTGGCCCAAATGACAAATTTTTTGACTGAATGGTTATTTGAGCGCTTTTAATGACACTTGCAGCTGCAAATCGTTGCGTTCGTCTTCAATGCGTTTCATAATTGCCGCTTCGAGCCGAGCTGCTGTTTTAGGATCAATTTTTCCCGTCACCGGAATTTTTTCGACAGATTGGAAAGCCTTGACCGCCCGCTCGGTTTGACCGTCGAAATAGCCGTCTGTTCTCCCTGGCCCATAACCAAGACCTGCTAACAATTGCTGGGCAATTTTCACTTCCTCGCTATTCATATCCCGTACCAATTGCTTTTCGACGTTGAGGGAGTGGGCATAATAATATTCCGGCTGAGCCACTTCAATCGTCGGCTCAATTCCCTTGTCGTGAATCCAATTTCCCTCAGGCGTCAGCCATTTAAACATCGTTAGCTTGACATTGCTTCCATCTTCAAGTGGAATAGCCTGCTGAACTGTTCCCTTGCCAAAAGTTCGGACTCCCACAAGGTGATAACCTTCCACTTCGTTTAACGCTCCGGCAAGTATTTCAGAAGCAGAAGCACTCCCTTCATCAATTAGCACGGTTATCGGATAAGGCTTTCTTTGTTTAAGGCTCGAAAAATACGGACTCTTGTTGCCGTTCCGCTCTTCTATTTGAATATACGGTTTTTTATCGGTAACTAACTGTTGTAGGATCTCCTCCACACTTGAAAGCATGCCGCCAGGATTGCCGCGTACGTCAATTACTAGTCCCTTAATCTTTTTTTCTTCCAACTTTGCAAGTTCTTTTCTGAAATCACGCGCGGTTCCCTCTGAAAATGATGTAATTTCCAAATAGCCTATTTTTTTCCCGTCGCTCTCTTTTATTTCCGAGAACACTGTCAAAATAGGCACTTCTTCTCTCGTAATCTCTACTTGAAAAGGTTTGCTTGTCCCCTTCCGTATGATGTCAAGCGTCACAACCGTCCCCTTTTCCCCGCGAATCTTGTTCGTTGCTTCATATAAATCGAGTCCTTCAATTGATTCGCCATTAATTTTTATAATCTGGTCACGTGGTTTTAATCCGACTTTTTCTGCCGGCGTGTTTTTTATCGGCGCTACAATAACGAGTTTGCCATTTTCAATCGTTACTTGAGCCCCAATCCCTTCAAAAGATGAATCCAGGTGCTCGTTAAATTGCTCTGCCGTCTCCTTGTCCATATAGACGGAATAGGGGTCCTTCAGCGTCCCGATCATCCCTTGGATCGCTCCCTGTACCAGCTGTTCACTCTCAACTTTTTCCACATACGCCTCTTGAATAAGCCGATATACTTGCTCCACCTTCTCAAGGTGAGCCGAAATCATGGATGTGTCGTTTTCTTCCTTCGTTTCCGGCCGATCTTGATCCCGCGAGTCCAACCATTTGATTCCCGTATAAGTTCCGCCAGCTCCAACAAAAAAAGAGAAAGCGGCGATGATTGCCAGCCATCTTTTCTTCATCTTCTTCCCCCTTGCCCATTTCCAATAGTACAGCACCATCTTTTCTACACATCCTATGCACGGAATGGACAAGTTATGATGAATGTGGCGGCTAAATATAACCTTTCCTTGTCCGATAATAGTCGTAGGATGATATTAGTTATTTGGAAGGCTGGTGAATCTTTATGCTCAGAAAAGATGTTTTAACTCCACTAGGCATTATCATAGGAATTGCGGTTATTTTTTTGGCTATTTATATCGCCGGAGGATATGACGCATTTCTGACGTTTATTAGCTTATCTTCATTTGTGATCGTCTTCGGCGGACTGATTGCCTCCCTGTTTGTCGGTTTTGGTGTTTCAGAAGTGAAAAATATGTTCAACGTTCTGCATACAAGTTTTAGGAGAAAAGAAGTACCCATTCAACAATTCATTCATACACTCGTCCGTTTAGCAAGAACTTCTAAAATGGACGGCATGATTGGAGGGCTTGAAAAAGAAAGAGAAAAAACCAGTGATCCTTTTATTCAGAAAGGACTCCGTCTGGTCATTGATGGGTATGAGGAGGATATGATCAGAAAAGTAATGGAGATGGATATTCTTGCGATGCGAAAACGACACGCGCGCGGAAGAAAAATCATTACAAAAGCCGGCGAGCTCTCGCCAGCATGGGGAATGATTGGAACAATTGTCGGCCTGGTTCTCATGCTCCAGCAATTGAATAATCCGGATGAACTAGGACCGGCCATTGCGGTTGCTTTAATTACAACCTTTTACGGAGTACTCCTGGCCAACCTTGTGTTCATTCCAATTGCCAATAAGCTGGAACTGTTAACTGAAGAAGAGGTCTTTTTAAAAGAAGTGATCATTGAGGCATTGGTCAGCATCCGTAATGAAGAGGGACCGGCCATTTTGAAAGACAAGCTGCAAATGTACTTAATAGAAAGCGCCGAAGGTACCGCACTGCTGGATAAGCTTGAGGGAGACAGGACATATGAACAAAAAGAGGTTTAAGGGAACAAAAACGAATCAGGCATGGCTTGTTACCTTTGCAGATTTATCATTAGTAATCCTTATTCTTTTTGTTTTACTGTATTCTTACTCGGATACAAATGCCGAAAAATTTAAATCTGTTACCGACTCATTCCAAAATCACAACAATTTAAAACAAGATTCTGGCGGAGGGGCTCCGGGAGAGGGAGGCACGACTGTTCCGAACGAATACGAAGAACAATTGGCCGATATGATTAAGCGGGAAAAGCGCATTGAGGAAATTTTGGATTATGTAGGCAAGTATGCTTCGGAGCACGGCCTGGAAAATGAAATGACGGTCACGACGACAGATAAAGGCATTGAAGTCGTTTTACCGGAGGTCATGCTTTTTCCATCAGGGAAAGCTGATTTAATAAATGAAGCGAAATTGTTCTTGGATGACATGGCTCCGATGTTATCAGAAATCTCGAATATGATCGAAGTAGAAGGGCATACAGACAACCGCCCCATTTCAACAGAGCGGTTTCCTTCCAACTGGGATTTATCAACAGCGAGAGCCAATCAAGTGGTGCATTATTTGATTGAGAAGCACGGACTTTCCCCTGAACGGCTTAGAACTGTCGGGTACGGGGAATATCATCCTATTGCCTCAAACCAAACAGAAAAAGGAAGAAGCCAAAATCGCCGCGTCGTACTTATTATCACTAATGAAGGAAATGAATAAGCCCATGAAAATGACGGGGGCTGGGACATAAGCAAATACGAAATGGCATAAACCGAACAATTCATTTATAATTGTTCGGTTTATTTGTGTAAAAAAACTCCTATCATCGCTGCGTCAACATATTTCGCTTTCCGCGGGCACGGCTTCAGCTTGAGCTATTCCCGCAGGAGTCTACCTATGTTGATGCGTATGATACACTAGGACAATTTATCCCGCATGTAAGGTGCCGTAAGACTCCCACTTCAAGACCTGAGTTAATATAAAAGGTCTAACTGGGAGATAACGGCACCTAAATGCCCGATTGGTTCAACTAACATTCAGTAGGAGCCCTACTGAATGAAGTTTCACTTTATCCCGCATGTAAGGTGCCGTAAGACTCCCACTTCAAAATCTTGAGTAAATATAAAAGGTCCAAGTGCGAAAAAACGGCACTAAATGCCCGATTGGTTCAACTAACATTCAGTAGGAGATGGAAGAAAACTCCTACTAAATGAAGTTTCACTGTATTGTTCGTTTTTTCATCAGCTGATTTTGTTGTGTCCCAGCCTCGTTTCCTACGATTAGTCAAGTATCTTTATAATACTTTTCAATTTACTTTGTATGGAATATCTGGGCATAAGAAATAAACCTCAAGTATTTTATTTTTAAATTGAGGTGTGATATGTGATATAATCTAATTGATTTATTGGTCCATAGAGGCCGTGTACGAATAATCGTACTTCGTATTGTTCCTGACCATGGAATAAATACATTTTAGTAGCTTGTTCATGCAAGCTACTACCGCAACCTTGTCCTTCTTCGGATGAGGTTGTTTTTTTAATTTGTAATAGTAATCTACAATGTGATTTGGTGCTGCTTTTTGTTGACGAATCATGTTCCGGACAATGAAATATAAAATTTTTCTTCCTTTTGGATTACCACGCTTATTAATGTGATCCTGGCCTGCATATTTTCCTGATTGGTATCTCCGAATATCAATCCCAATAAAGGCATTTACTTTCTTATGATCAGAAAAGCGTGATAGGTCGCCGATTTCACCAATAAAGAGTGCTGCACTTATGTCACCAATGCCTGGAAAACTTATGAGTAACTCAAACTCTGGAAGTTGTTTGGCTTTCTCGGTCATTTGTTTAGAAACCTTTTCTTTTTCTTCTAATCGTTGAAGAAGTTGTCTTGCGTAATATTGAACCTTTTGAGTTTGAACACTACTTGATGAAACAGCTGGATAAGACTCTTTGGCGTATTCAAAAATTTCACTTGCATTCTGCTTCGCACGATTCTCGGATATCTTTTTAGTGGTACTTCTTATCAAAAGGTTTTTTATTTTTGTTTTACTTGTTTGTAATACAAAATCTGGATGTGGAAATAAATCGATTAGTGTAAGTGCATAAGGTGTGACTCTACTAGAAAAGAATCTCTCAAGTTCTGGAAAACTTAATTGTAACGCATTATGCAAATACATCCGTGTACGCTTTATATCCTCTTCTACTTCTTGATAAAAGCGAGATAAATCACGTATATCATGATAAATATCTGGTTGGTCTAATTTTTCTGGTCGATCATTTTGTCGATGAACTTGGGCCAATTTATGGGCGTCATGTTTGTCTGTTTTCCAGCTTCGTAATGTCCCTTGTTCTAATTGCTTTTTGGCTGCCAAGGGGTTCAATAAACAATAACGTAATTGATTTTTTTGACAGAATGTTTCTAGCGTCTTAGAGTAAATTCCAGTAGATTCAAAGACAAGCATCAAATCTTCAGGAAGTGTATATATTTCATCCAAGAGTTCCTGAAAACCAGCTTGACTATGTATTACTTCACCTTCAGAAAGACACTGTTGATCGTCGTAAACAACCTTGTAGCTTTTCCCCATTGATACATCTAAAGCCATTACTGTTCCCATTTAACTACCTCTTTTCTCTCTTAGTGATGAAAGTTCTTCACTTATTCATTTCGATTCCAATTTCCTATACACGAGCTCAAGGCCCCAACATACTTAAACCTGATTCAAAAATGAAAGTGAAGAAGCCCGGTTTTTTATTCGGATTCGCAATCCTCGAGGCTACGGTCGGGCTTTCTCTCACTTCTCACTATATCTTAAAAAAGAAATAGTGGGTAAAATCATCCGTCGATGATCTTACCCACTAATCTTAGTATGTTTTACCAGTGGCAGTAATAGGAAAGTTCAAACTTGGCGAACGTATTATCGAAACAGCCGCTTCTTCTCACAGTGGGGTAATATCCATGCATCCTTCATGCCGTTTACGACATACCTGTTTACGGGGCGAAAAAATGTTACCATATAAAGAATGATCATATGAAGGAGGCGCCTCATGATCGTCAGGGACCGTTTGGGTGAATTTGTCATGATCGAACAAGACCATCATGCCCGCATATCAGGTGAAATTTTTTCCTATTGGCAGCCAGAATACTTCAGAGGTGTGAAATGGAAAAAGTCGGTTCTGCACGCTGTCGCCAATCATGATTGCGGTTGGAAAATGATTGACCAACAGCCTTTTTGGAACGAAAAAAAACGGGCTCCGTACACGTTTATGGATTTTCCCCCACCTGCCAAAACACTTATATATAGCAGCGGGATAAATGAAGTAGAAAGCCGCGATCCATACGCAGCACTCTTATGCAGTGAACATTATGTGCGTTTTCAACAGCATGATGAAACCCCCGAAGCGAAACAATTTGTTAC
Source organism: Siminovitchia sp. FSL W7-1587 (assembly GCF_037963795.1). Taxonomy (NCBI): domain Bacteria; kingdom Bacillati; phylum Bacillota; class Bacilli; order Caryophanales; family Bacillaceae; genus Siminovitchia; species Siminovitchia sp. FSL W7-1587. Next base: position 3,138,946 of record NZ_CP150169.1, on the reverse strand, counting down.
ATCCGAAAAGGCCAGGCAGCATAGGCTGATGACATCCATTACCGACTTTAAGCAGTCGTTGTTCGATTTCCACTATGGACTTCTCCAGCTTTGTGACAATTTATCTTTGTATATTTGTCTCAATGAACCCGGTGTAAACAAAGAAAAAGAATTTCCATTTTTCCGCAAAGGCATTCCCCTGCCGCATACACTTAATGTTTTTTCTAAGGGAGTACTGCATGCACGCTGGCTGGATAGCCATACAATCGGCTTGGATGAATTCCCTTTGAAACAGCCGATTACCATCAGCTTGAAACAAAAAACAGTTTCCAAAGAAAAGATTTCCAAGCAAGGACTCATCGAAAGCTATTTGGCTACTCCATATGAAACGGTCGGTATTCGGCTAGTGCCTACAGAAAAATAAGGCTGTAAACGCTCGTGACGTTCACAGCCTTATGCAGCATTTTAATTGGATTGCTTTACAGCTTCAACTGCTTTTTCAATCGCTTGCCCCAAGTCGGCTGTAATGTCTTCTACAGCTTCCAATCCAATGGCAAGGCGGATTAATTCTTCCGTTACGCCTGTATTTTTCAATTCTTCGGCGCTTAACTGCTGGTGAGTGGTTGACGCGGGATGAATGATCAGTGATTTTGCATCTCCGACATTTGCCACATGAGACCAAAGCTTAACATTATCAATCGCATTTCTCCCTGCTTTCCTTCCGCCTTTAATGCCAAAATTGACGACGGCGCCAGGGCCTTTTGGCAAGTATTTTTGAGCGAGCTCGTAAGATGGGTGACTTTCAAGACCCGGATAGGAAACCCATTCAACTGCATCATGGTTTTGTAAAAATTCAGCGACTTCTTTGGCATTTTCAACATGTCTTTGAACACGAACGTGCAATGTTTCAAGTCCTTGCAGGAAAATAAAGGCATTGTCCGGGCTTAGGCAAGGTCCAAAGTCACGAAGCAATTGCACGCGAAGTTTAACGGCAAATGCGGCTTCCGGCAAATCAATTCCGTAGCGGATGCCGTGATAACTTCTGTCCGGCTTGATAAAATCCGGGAATTTTTCGTTATTCCAATCGAACTTGCCGGCATCGACGACAACTCCTCCGATCGCTGTTCCGTGTCCACCGATCCATTTTGTGGCTGAATGAACAACGATATCCGCTCCCCACTCGATCGGCCTTAGTAAGTATGGTGTGGCAAACGTGCTGTCCACGATCAATGGAATTCGATGGTTATGGGCCACTTTGGCAACTGCTTCTATATCAAGTATGTGAAGGCTCGGATTTCCGATCACCTCCGCAAAAATGGCTTTCGTTTTTGGCGTGAGCGCTTTACGGAAGTTTTCTGGATCTTTTGGATCGACAAATTTTACATGGATGCCATATTTCGGAAGAGTGGTTGAAAACAGGTTATATGTTCCGCCATATAGATCGGTCGCCGCTACTATTTCATCTCCGGCTCCGGCAATATTCAAGATGGAAAACGCGATAGCCGCCGCTCCAGAAGAAAGAGCAACAGCAGCTGTGCCTCCCTCTAGTTCCGCTACTCTTTTTTCAAATACATCCACGGTCGGGTTCATGATTCTTGTATAAATGTTGCCCGGCTCTTCCAAAGCAAACAATTTTTGGGCATGTTCCGTGTTTTTAAAAACATAAGAAGTTGTTCTGTACACGGGAACTGCACGAGATCCTGTTTCATCTGGCTCCTGTCCCCCATGAAGCAATACTGTTTCCGGCTGATAATTTTTTCCTTGTGTCATTTTTTGACACCCTCCTTAAAATGATTTTAAAGCCATCGGAATAATAAGATTTATGGCGATTAAACGTCTCAATCTTGAGAAAAGGGGGAGATTTCGTAAATCAAAAAGCCCCCTTCCGAATAAGAAGAGGGCTGATTTATCTTTTCCTCCCCTTATCTTCCAAGCCATAGTCATGACCTGTAGGAATTAGCACCTTTTCAGAAAAAACTGAAGGTTGCCGGGCATCGCAGGGCCTATTCCCTCCGCCGCTCTTGATAAGAGTAATGCTGATATCATTTAGTTTTTATGTGGTTGTTTTAACTCTTGCATGTAAGTATATACTACCGCTCTATCGCCTGTCAAACATTTTTCAAAAATAAAACATTAATTCATTTCTGAAACAAGTCGTTCCATCATTTCTTGATCCATTGGGCCAATGATTTTTTTGCGGATAATCCCATTTGTATCAATCATATAGGTCGTTGGAATGGTGATCGTCTGATATGTGTTCCCGACATCTCCCTCTTCATCCAAAAGGATCGGAAATGTTAGTTTGTATTCGCTTTTGAATTCTTCCACTTTTGAACGTTTATTGGATACTCGCTCAGCATATGTCAAGTTGACCGCGATAATTTCCACGTTTTGGCTGTTCGCCTTCGTTTCATAATATTGTTGCATGTGAGGCATTTCAGCTTTGCAAGGGGGACACCAAGTAGCCCAAAAATTTAAAATGACTTTCTTTCCCTTGTAATCTGAAAGTCTCTTTTTTTCCCCATTCAATGACGACAGCTCAAAATCTGGAGGTACTTCCCCTTCTTTTAAACCTTCTTTCGCAAAAGTCTTTTCTGCTGCTTGAGAGTTGAATTGCTCTTGAGCCGACTTGATTTCGTTGTTCTCACGTATATCCTTGATGATATTCACAACCACAATCCCCAGCAATAAGCCAATCAGTGCCAGTCCAAATATTCTCTTACTCATCGGCTCTCTTCCTTTCTGTAAGGATGGTTGCGGCTAAAGCGCCACAAACCGCCACGTACGTTGCCATCGGAGCAGATAGCATGTCTCCCTTAAAAGAATAGATGAAGGCTTGGAAACATGTAAATAAGATGAGGAGTTGCAACTGCCAAATGGTTTGTCCCGCTTTTTTCCTTGTCCATAAGAAAAACAGGATCGCTCCCAATATATGGATAGACCCCATTAGTATATGCCGCGCATTCAACAGATAGAACGCAAGTTCATACACAAGGGCCGAAAACAACCATGCCTCCACGAGCAGGCTACTGTTTAGCCTGTTTCGCAGCACTTTTACACACAGATAAATAAATGCCCCGGCCATGCCTAATGCATAGCCTTTCCAGCCACCATTAAAATATAGGATCATCAGCGGATTCTTGATCACAGTTGAAAATTGAAAAAGGATGACGCTTAGCTTCCATATAAGAAAAAATATAAAAAATGCATTGCCCATATCGTCTGCCACTGCTTTTTTTCTTTGAATGACAAAGTAAAGAAATGTAAGCAAAAACGCTGCGCCAATGGCTGCCCAAGAAGCAGGAAAAGAGAGAGGGCCGATCGTATACCACTTCAAAACAATTACCCCATTTTTCTTTCAGAAATATTAAAGAACTGGTGACAATAAACGGGAAATCGACTCTTTGAATCGTATAAAAAGCGGCCTTTCTAAATATTCTTTGTAGGTGAGCTCCCGTGACAGTTCGACATCCTTTTTAAAAATATCAACGAGTTTTTCAACAACTGCGTCATCATATAAAAAAGCGTTCACTTCAAAATTGAGACGAAAACTGCGTACATCGATATTGGCCGTTCCCACTGTGGCAATTTTACCATCCGCGATTAATGTTTTTGCATGAATAAAGCCATTTTCATAAATATATACTTTTGCGCCCGTTTTTAACATTTCTCCAACATTGGAATACGTCGCCCAGTACACAAATGGATGGTCAGGCTTATTCGGAATCATCAATCTTACATCTACACCAGACAATACAGCAATTTTTAATGCGTCCAATACACTCGCATCCGGGATAAAATAGGGAGTTTGTATATAAATATAATCTTTGGCAGAGTTGATCATTTTGATATATCCATACTTAATCTGCTCCCATTCGGAATCCGGACCGCTTGAAACAATTTGGACATCCGTATCCCCAATAGAATTTATCTCGGGGAACAGTCTGTCTTCATAACTGATTTTACTGGAAGACGCTTGGTTCCAATCCAGAATAAAACGTGTTTGCATGGCAAACACAGCCTTCCCAAAAATCCGCAAATGAGTGTCCCGCCAGTAGCCAAACTTTTGATTTAACCCCAAATATTCATCTCCGATGTTAAAGCCGCCTATATAGCCAACCTTTCCATCAATGATTGCCAACTTCCTATGATTACGATAATTCACCTGCAAGTTAAGATGAGGGATAATCGCAGGGAAAAAAGCACTCACTTTTCCGCCGGCTTCAATCAGCGGACGAAAAAACTTCCTCGGTAGTCGCCTTGAACCCATGGCGTCATAAAGAACACGTACCTCCACACCTTCTTTTGCTTTCGACACCAACAAGGATAAAAGCTTATTCCCCAGATCATCGCTGCGCATAATATAGTATACGAGATGAACATGGTCCTTGGCAGATCTTATATCATCCATTAACGCCTCAAACTTTTCATTGCCATCCGTAAAAATATCGACATGATTATCTTGTGTCAGCACTGCACTGTCGTTGACGAGCAGCATATAGATCAAGTCTTTATACTGAGCCGCTTTATTGCCATGAAATGGAAAATTCCCTGAACGAAGCAACTGAATTTGATTCTCCGTTATTTCCATAATCCCGATTTTATTCTGATCTTTCCAATCAAATATTTTTTTTCGGCTTAAATTCTGCCCAAAAATCAAATACAGGACAAAGCCGACAACCGGTATAAAAAACAATACCAAAAGCCATGCCCACGTTGCCCCCGCATCCCTTCTTTCGAGAAAAACAACAAAGCCTGCGAGCACAATATTTAAGATAAGAAAAATACTAATGATGCCTGTAGTAACCATTGCCCACGTCATAGTTTCGCCCCTCGCATCTTTCATTTAGATACATCGAACAAACTGAATTTATTTTACCACATTATTTCCTTCTCCACATATAATTGACGGCCTCGATGCGTTTCACATTGGTCGAGAACCACTTTCAAATGGAGAATTTTGCTTTATACGCGGGTATTTTGCTTTATACGCGGGTATTTTGCTTTATACGCGGGTATTTTGCTTTATACGCGGGTATTTTGCTTTATACGCGGGTATTTTGCTTTATACGCGGGTATTTTGCTTTATACGCGGGTATTTTGCTTTATACGCGGGTATTTTGCTTTATACGCGGGTATTTTGCTTTATACGCGGGTATTTTGCTTTATACGCGGGTATTTTGCTTTATACGCGGGTATTTTGCTTTATACGCGGGTATTTTGCTTTATACGCGGGTATTTTGCTTTATACGCGGGTATTTTGCTTTATACGCGGGTATTTTGCTTTATACGCGGGTATTTTGCTTTATACGCGGGTATTTTGCTTTATACGCGGGTAGGCGATGCTCCACGCACGCAAAATGCGTGCGGGAGCATCGCCTAAACCAGAAAGCGCCGCATCCCGGCGGATGCGGCGCTTTTCCCTTATTAGTTAATATATTGTCTTGGGTTTACTGCATTTGATTTTGCTCCGTTCCAGCTGCCTACATGGATTTCAAAATGCAAATGTTGTCCGAAAGACTGTCCGGTATTGCCCATATATCCAATGACCTGGCCTTTTTTGACCGATTGGCCACTGCCTACTTTACGGCTGTCCTCTCTCATATGGGCATATACGGTTGTATAAGTTTGGCCATTCATTCGGTGTGTGATATAAATAACTTCGCCGTAACTGCTGGAGAATTCGGATCGAAAGACGACTCCATCAGCTGCCGCCACAATTGGCACTGTTCCACCCGCTGCGATGTCAAGCCCGTAATGGAATCCGCCACTGCGTGGCCCGTATCCGGATGAAAATCTGCCTGCGGCAGGTCTTGTGAACATTCCTGAAGATACAGGCGGTGCTCCTACGCTGGGACCAGAGTTGCTTGGAGGTGAATACTGCTTTTTGGGAGCAGCCGGTGCACCCTTGCTTCCTCCAGCGGAAGGACGGCTTTGCGGAGCCTGCTTGGATTGTTGAGATTGTTTGGATTGTTGGGCTTGTTCCGCTTGTTTAGCCGCAGCAGCTGCCGCAGCCGCCTCTGCTGCCTCACGCTCTTTTCTTTCTTGCTCTATTCTCGCATTTTCCGCCTTGATCGCTTCTTGAATCGCGGCATTTTGCGCGCTTAGGATTCTCTCTTCTTCTTCCAAAGAGAGTTTTTCAGTCTCGGCATGTTGTTTCTCGGCTTCGAGCTGTTTTACCGCTTCAGCCTTCTGGGCTTTTTGTGAATCCAAGCCCGCTTTTAACTCTTCGAGTTCCTTTAGCATGTTGTTAAGATCGGCAAGCTTCTGTTCCACTTTTATTTTATTTTCTTCGAGCTTATCTTTATCGCGTTGCTGCTCCTCCATGATTTCCCTATCGGCACTTACTATAGTGGATACCGCCGAGAAGCGGTCAATAAAGTCTCCGAAGCTTTCAGATCCTAAAAACACGTCAATATAATTGACTGAGCCGCCATTTTGTTGAATGTTCCGGGCTCTTTCTTTTAAAAGCTCGTCCCGTTTTTCAATTTTTAATTTTAATTCTTCAATTTCTGCTTTGAGCTTTTCAATTTCTGCTTTCGTGTCAGCAATTTGCTTTTCTTTTTGTCCAATTTTATCGCTCGTGGCGGTGATATCCCGCTCGAGCTTTTCCACCTGCAACTCAAGCCCGCTTTTTTCGCTTTCAAGCTTGTTTATTTGGTTGTTCTTTTTTTCTATGGATTCATTAACATTGGACCGCTTGTTGACAATTTCATTTTGTTCATTTTGCAAATCTGATAGTTTTGAAGCTGAAGCATCCCCTATGTAAGCAAATGAACTCCCAAACCCGATTATTCCTGCCAATGTATAAGTTACAATTGAACGCTGTTTCAACAAAAAGTTCCCCTTTCTCCCAAGCACTGTTTCTCTATTGATGAAGTGGTTTTAATCTTGTTCACGAGGGTATCGTATCTATGGATACTTTATACTTTCAAAAAGCGTCTGACTGATATGAAACTGCCCCAACCACCAATAATGACTCCTATTAATAGAATAATCGCGCTTACTTGAAATACGAACGGGCTATAGTCAAGCGGCTTGATCACTGAACTCGGAATGCGTGCCGCAAGAAAATCGTATGCGTAATAATATCCCGATGTAACAGCAATAATTGGGATAATTGCTCCGATAAAACCAAGCCACATCCCTTCCAGCAAAAATGGCCATCTGATAAACCAGTTTGTAGCGCCGACGAGTTTCATAATCTCAATTTCCCGGCGTCTTGCAAAAATGGTAATTTTGATCGTGTTGGAAATTAAGAACATAGCCGTAAACAACAAGCCAATAATTAAAACAAGCCCGACATTTCTGCTTGTCTTCAACGTGTTGAACAGCTTTTCAACTTTCTTTTCACCATAAACAGCTGAATTGACGAATTCAAACGTGCCGATTTCTTTGGCGACTGCCGGAGTGTCTGTCGGTTTTTTCGTTTTGACGATAAACACGTCATGCAACGGGTTTTCCTGTTCGTATAATTCCCAGTCTTTTCCCATTGTCTTGATCAAGTGGGTCAATTCATCTTCTTTTGAAGAAAAGGTGACAGACTCTACCTTATCCAGGCTCTCTATCTTTTGCTTCAACTTTTCTTGATCTTCTTTTTTCGCTGTTAATTCGATATGCGTCCTGATTTCAACATCGTTCTCAATGTCAGTCGCAAATTTGTTCATGTTCATCATGATCACAAAAAAAACACCGACCAAGAGCAATGTAACAGTTACGGCACTAGCGGAAGCAAAGGTCATCCAGCCATTACGGCGCAGACTTTTGAAGCTTTCACCAAGATGGCGCCGGAATGTTCTAGCTTTCATACCCATATTCCCCCTGCTGTTCATCACGAACAACTCTTCCATTTTCAATGGCAATCACGCGATGTTTCATTGTATTGACGATTTCACGGTTATGAGTCGCCATTATGACCGTTGTTCCTTGAGTATTAATTTCATCTAACAAACTCATAATTTCCCAAGATGTTTCTGGATCCAAGTTTCCTGTTGGTTCATCGGCAATCACAACTTTAGGCTTATTCACAATCGATCTTGCAATAGATACACGCTGCTGTTCCCCACCGGAAAGCTCGGATGGGAGCATGCGTACTTTATGTTTCAACCCTACAAGCGCCAACACTTCCATGACTCTCGCTTTTATGGCTTTCGGATGGTGTTCGATCACTTCCAGGGCAAAAGCAACATTCTCAAATACTGTCAATGTAGGCAGAAGTTTAAAGTCTTGGAAAACGACCCCAACATTCCGCCGCAAATGCGGAATTTCTCTATTTTTTAAGCTCGATAAGTTAAATCCGTTTACTATTATTTTACCAGTAGTCGGTTTTTCCTCACGGTAAATCATTTTGATAAAGGTTGTTTTGCCTGCTCCGCTCGGACCAACCACAAATACAAATTCGCCTTGATTGATCAGAATGTTCAAGCCATTGGCCGCCATAATTCCGTTGGGATATTTCTTTGTCACATCTTGCATTTCTATCATAACTAATCACCTTGCTCCCCATTCTGCATCAATGGTGTACTGCGCACTAAGCAACAGATTAAGGGTTTGCCCCTTTCAATTTCTGCAATTTATGTACGACAAGCGGGTTTAAAAAACACGTCAAATAATATCGAAATTTAATCCCAAACCCATTATAACATCCGTAAATTATAAGTTAAGATATATTTATATTACATTTATGTTTCAAATTGTCATATTCTGTAACACGAGACATAATCTGAAATACCTATTTCTTCCATAATTTCATTAAAAATCAAGAAGATTTTCTCGGGACTTTCAGCCCATCCCAAAAAAGAACAAGCTGCCAAAAAGTGCAGCTTGTCATTTCGTTTATTTTTGTTATTTTTTCTCCGCTAACCAAGTAGCTACTTTGTCAGCATCATCACCGGAAATAATGTTTTCCGGCATGCCTGCCGCCCCATTTTTAATTGTTTTAAGGATATCATCTTTACTTAACCGTGATCCAACATCAGCTAATTTAGGGCCGCTAACTCCCTCCAAATTTTCTCCATGACAGCTGGCACAATTTTGCGCATAGATTTTTTCTGCACCCGCGGATGTTGTTTCACCGCCGTCTTTTTTGTCGTTGTCTCCGCCTCCGCCACATGCGGCCAGACCTATTACAAGGCCGGCTCCCGCGATGAAAGCCATCATTTTCCTCTTCAAGATCACACATCTCCTTTATCAAAATGGTGCTCCTTTAGTATACCAATAAATGATTTTTTTTAAACTTAAAAGCCCTCATAATTAATGTTTACAGGCGGGATCTTAAATATCCGTTAATAAAAATGTCAATATCTCCATCTGTCACCGCCTGCACGTTTCCCACTTCAATATTAGTGCGATGGTCTTTTACCATGGAATAGGGATGGAACACATACGAACGGATTTGACTTCCCCAGCCAATTTCTTTTTGTTCGCCGCGAATGTCAGCCAATTCTTTTTCCTTTTGCTCAATTTCTCGCTGGTATAACTTTGCTTTTAACATTTTCATGGCTTTTTCGCGGTTTTTGATTTGTGAACGCTCATTTTGGCATGTGACTACAGTTCCCGTTGGCAGGTGAGTAATCCGGACGGCGGAATCTGTTGTGTTGACATGTTGGCCGCCGGCTCCACTTGACCGGTACGTATCGATTTTAAGATCCTCGGATTTGATTTCAATTTCAATATCATCGGTAAATTCGGGCATCACTTCACATGATACGAACGAAGTGTGCCTTCTTCCGGAAGAATCGAAAGGTGAAATGCGGACAAGCCGATGGACTCCTTTTTCCGCCTTTAAATAGCCGTAAGCATTATGGCCTTTTATTAAAAGTGTAACACTTTTAATGCCAGCCTCATCCCCAGGCAAGTAATCAAGTGTTTCCACCTTGAACCCGTGCTTTTCCGCCCAACGGGTATACATGCGAAGCAGGATTGAGCCCCAGTCCTGGGACTCTGTTCCTCCCGCACCTGGATGCAGTTCCAGTATTGCGTTATTTTTATCATACGGTTCGCTTAAAAGGAGTTGCAATTCATAGTTGTCGAGCTTGGAAATCAACCCTTTCACATCGTTCTCAAGTTCCGTTTCAAGCTCGGCGTCTCCTTCCTCTTTAACAAGCTCATAAGTAATTTCCAAATCCTCTTGGCTTTCCTGCAACTCTTTAAATTCCCCGACGAGATCCTTTAAAGCATTCATTTCATTAATAACAGCTTGCGCTGCCGATTGGTCGTCCCAAAAATCCGGAGCAGCCATCTTCTCTTCCAACTCGGCAATTCTTGCTTCTTTTGCCTCTAAGTCAAAGAGACCCCCTAAAATCAGCGAGTCTCTTCGCTGTATTTTCCAACTCGGATCGAACTTCAAATAGCTCCATCTTTTACACCTCTGCTATATCTTGGATTGTTTGTTATGCCAGTCTGCCGTGACAATGTTTGTATTTTTTGCCTGATCCGCATGGACAAGGGGCGTTACGCCCAACACTTTCTTTCCGGCGGACCGGCTTTCTTTTCGCTTTTCCACCGTCTTCCTTCGGGTTGACCGCCTGGCCTTTTGCCACTTCTTCACGCTGTAAATTGCTGCGGATTTCAGCTTTCATTATATATTTTGCAACATCTTCCTCGATTGATACGATCATGTTTTCAAACATTTGGAAGCCTTCGTTTTGATATTCGCGAAGCGGATCAATTTGTCCATATGCCCGCAAATGGATTCCTTGGCGCAGTTGATCCATCGCGTCGATATGGTCGATCCATTTCGTGTCAACTGAACGGAGAAGAATGACCTTTTCAAACTCCCGCATCTGTTCGGGCGTAAGTGTCTCTTCTTTTTCATCATAACGCGCCTTGACTTTTTCAATAATCAAGTCCACCATTTCCTCAGGTTCCTTGCCCCTTAAGTCAGTAGCGGTTATGTCACCTTCTGGTAAAAGGTTGGCGGAAACATAGTCGACAATACCTTCCAAGTTCCATTGTTCTTCTTCTTCGTGTTGCGGCGTATTAGCTTCAACGGCACGCTTTACGACCGATTGAATCATATTTTCCACAATTTCACGAAGATCCTCTGCTTCCATTACTTCATTCCGCTGTTTATAAATGATTTCCCGCTGCTGGCGAAGGACATCATCGTATTGCAGTAGTTGTTTACGGGCATCAAAGTTATTCCCTTCTACCCGTTTTTGTGCCGATTCTACCGCCCTTGTCACCATTTTGCTCTGGATCGGTTCGGAATCGTCCATGCCAAGCCTTTCCATCATATTTTTCAAATTATCGGATCCGAAGCGGCGCATCAATTCATCTTCCATGGAAAGATAAAACTGTGTAACACCAGGATCTCCCTGACGTCCCGAACGCCCGCGGAGCTGGTTGTCAATCCGACGTGATTCGTGGCGTTCTGTACCGATAACAGCAAGGCCGCCTACTTCAAGCACGCCCTCGCCCAGCTTAATATCGGTACCCCGTCCAGCCATGTTGGTCGCAATCGTAACGGCTCCTTTTTGGCCGGCCTGGGTAATAATTTCGGCTTCGCGTTCATGATTTTTCGCATTCAAGACATTATGGGGGATTCCTTTTTTCTTTAATAGCGAACTAATCAGTTCGGATGTTTCAATTGCAACTGTACCAACCAGAACAGGCTGCCCCTTCTGATGACGTTCCGCTATATCTTCTACAACCGCGCGGAATTTGCCTTGCATCGATGCATAAATCAGGTCGGGCCGATCGTCCCGAATGATGGGTTTATTCGTGGGAATGGCCACAACACGCATATTGTAAATATTGCGGAATTCTTCTTCTTCCGTTTTGGCCGTACCAGTCATACCTGCAAGCTTGTCATACATTCTAAAATAGTTCTGGAATGTGATCGTGGCCATTGTCATCGATTCATTTTGAATATCGACGCCTTCTTTTGCTTCAATTGCTTGATGCAACCCATCACTGAAGCGGCGCCCTTTCATGAGTCGCCCCGTAAATTGGTCAACGATGACAATTTCTCCGTCCTGCACGACGTAATCAATATCCCTATGCATGCTTACATGTGCTTTTAACGCCTGGTTAATATGGTGGTTTAACGTAACATGGGATATATCGAACAAATTGTCGATATGAAAAGCGCGTTCCGCTTTATTAATACCTTCTTCCGTCAACTGGACGCCTTTTGTCTTCTCATCATACGTATAATCAATGTCTTTTTTAAGCGTATTGACAAAGGCATTTGCCTGTAAATATAATTGCGTTGATTTCTTGGCTTGCCCTGAAATAATGAGAGGTGTTCTCGCTTCATCAATCAAAATAGAGTCGACCTCGTCAATGACGGCAAAATGAAGAGATCTCTGCACGCGGTCTTCCGGGTACAACACCATATTGTCGCGCAAATAATCGAAGCCAAATTCGTTGTTTGTACCGTACGTAATATCCGCCGCATACGCTTCTTTTTTCTCGGCCTTCGACATGCTGTTCAGGTTGAGTCCGACCGTCAAACCGAGAAACTCATACAACTGCCCCATTTCCTCAGCGTCCCTGCTGGCCAAATATTCATTCACCGTCACGACATGAACGCCTTTACCAGTCAAGGCATTTAAATAAACGGGCATCGTTGCAGTCAGTGTTTTACCTTCCCCCGTCTTCATCTCGGCAATATTGCCTTCATGAAGGGTAACACCACCCATCAATTGAACGGGATAAGGATACAGTCCAAGGACACGGCGGGCACCTTCGCGAACCACCGCGAATGCTTCCACGAGCAAGGAATCGAGTGATTCACGGCTTAAATAGCGTGATTTAAATTCCTCTGTTTTTGCCCGGAGCTCATCGTCAGATTTTTTCTCCATCTCGGAACCGAGCCTTTTAATTTCAGTTGCTATTTTATCAAGCCGCCGTAATTCACGCGTATTTGAATCAAACAGTTTTGCTAAAAAAGCTGCCATACATAACTCTCCCTTGTTTAAAAATACGGGCGAAAAATCTATATACACTAAAATGAATTATATACTCACTTCATTCATTTATCATACCATTAACGACCATTTGCTGACAATAAGGCCGTGTGTGAACCTTCATTAACTGTAAATAACAAATCATTTTTTCTTTATAGTAAAACCTATTTTCTTCGTCACGTGAAGTGAATGGAACTTTTCTTGTCTCAATAATACTTATTTTAGAGCTAATTTATAAAGACCATATTCCAGCAGCGTTTAACCGCTTCACATGCGAAACCGTTGACTCTTAGTATCATACACAACTTCTGTATTGCCATCCTAATTTGTTTAGCAAGACCGCTGGCTCATTCGTTTTGCCTGATGAGATTTGTATTGCTCAGACTAAATAAAGATTTGCCTGATGAGGTTCGTATTGCTCAGACTAAATAAAGGTTTGCCTGATGAGGTTCGTATTGCTCAGACTAAATAAAGGTTTGCCTCGAGCTTCCTTCAGATTCCGCTTCGCCATGGACATCCTTGCGTTAGACTAACCACTACTTCTGCCCTTCACGGCCAGGGACTTGCACCCTATAAACTGCGCCCATGGTGGGCGAACCAAAAGAGCACGCAACCAAAAAGGCGCGTGCTCTCTTTATCTACATCAGTTTGTTTCGATTAAACCATATTTTCCGTCTTTCCGTCGATAAACAATATTCGTTCCGTTTGTTTCCGCATCCGTATAGATGAAAAAGTTGTGCCCAAGCATGTTCATTTGAAGAACCGCTTCTTCGCTGTCCATCGGTTTTAAATCAAAACGTTTTGTACGAACAATTTGTAACTCATCTTCTTCCTCTGAAGAAGCACCATTAATACCTGTTGCGAACAATTGCTCAATATTGCCCTTTTCACGGAACTTGCGATTTACTTTTGTTTTATGTTTCCGAATTTGGCGTTCGAGCTTATCGACAATTAAGTCGATGGCGGCATACATGTCATCATTTACTTCTTCTGCCCTCAACACCAATTGTGGAAGGGGAATCGTTATTTCAACTTTTGATTTTTTATCAGCGTTTACTTTTAAATTAACATGTACATTCGCTTCAGGAGTTTCAATAAAATATCTCTCTAGTTTGCCTACCTTCTTTTCTACGTGGTCTCGAATCGCCTCAGTAACCTGGATGTTTTCTCCACGAATCTGGTACTTAAGCATAAAAACTCCTCCTTTAAAGGCTATATGTATATACTTCTATATCATATCCCTTATTCCTGCCTTACACCGCCAAAAATTTTGTCGAATTTATGAGTAATAAGGTAACAATTATAGACGTTTATCATAAAAAGCCCCGTCAAGCTGGCTCGCGGACCCGTAAGGATTGGCATATCGCGATGCAGAAGTTTTTTTCAATTCTAGCTCATTTAATTCCCGTAGAATATGACTATTGACACTCTCCAATAAAAATGACAACTCGTTGTTAAGATCGACCAGCTTCTTCCCGGCTATTATGTCTTCTTCGGAAAAAGGAGGTTTTATTTGCGGCAGCAGATTCTCACGCCTGGTAAGCGTCTCTTCAATTTTATGTATCAAGCGATCACGCTCTGTGGAATTGGGATGACGGAGAATCACCAACAATTCCTCAGTAAGACGAAGGCATTCCTGGACAGCACTCATGGCATGGTCCTTTTTGATGGAGAGTGCTGTTGCTTTCTGTTAATTTGAAGGGCTTCTTTCCAGACATCGCGAAATTCCGTTATGATATCTTCTGCTTCTTTTAATAATTCCAAATCTTGATGAATATTTGCTTCAAGCAAACGCCTGTTCACATATTCATACAATGGCATCATCTCTTTTGCCAGGCCGATTTCCATATTTAACGTAGCCATCAGTTCAGCTATAATGTTTTGCGCTTTTTGAATATTTCTGTTGCGGTCCTCAATCTGATTTTCTGTAATTGCAATTTTCGCAAGGCCGATAAATTTCAAGCAGCCGTTATACAACATTAGCGTCAACTCTCCGGGAGGTGCCGTCGTGACAGAATTCGTCTGATACGTCTCATACGGATTCCTGCTCGCCATTTTTTCTCCCTCCATTCCTCATCATTCATCACATTCCAAATTGCTGCATTAAGTACATCGCCTGATTGTTCGACTGCAGAATTGATCTTTCCATTGCCGAAAATTGTCGCCACAACCTGTCTTCTACCATCTTAAGTCGCTTTTCAAACCTGTCGATGTTTTTATCAACTTCAATCAGCTCCTTGCCGATTGCAAATTGCTTATTCATTGAAGTCGCCCTGCCGGCTTTCGTCTGGATTCTTTTGATTGTTTGATCGACGGTATCATATAACTTGTTGACGATTCCCTTGTCGGAATCCGATGTTCCCGGACCGCGGAACAAGTTTTCTACAGCTTCCGGATCCTTCTCCACCGCTTCCTTTAATTTCGCTTCGTTAATTTCAAGCTTTCCGCCATCGCGATAATTGAATGTTGTTGTAATGCCAATCGCCGTCAATTGTTTGAAAGTCCCATTCGTTTCTACTGAACTATACATATCGAGGCGCATTTGGGAAAGAGCAGCGGTTAAGGTTGGGTCGCTCTTCAAGAGACCGCTTCTTGCCATTTCCTCCCACTTTTCCTGTTGCTTTTCCGTGAGCTTATCTCGCTCTTCATCGTCGGTTAGCGGCGTATATTTTCGATAACGCTCTTCGGTTAATTTATCGTTTATCTTGCCAATTAATTCATTATATTCATTGACAAAGCTTTTGATTGTTTCAACTACTGTATTCGTATCATTTGAAACCGCAACAGAAACGGGGTCTGTAAATGTCTGCTTTAAAGTAAACGTGACTCCGTTCATCGAAAAAGTGTTGGATTGGCGTTCTGTTGTTAAGCCGTTGACGGTAAATACTGCATTTTGTCCGCGTGATTCCGTCGTTCCTGAAAATTTCAAAACATCCGTGAGAAATTGGCCGGACAAGATGATTCCATCTCCGCCATTGTTAAAATCTCCGGTTTCTTTTCTCGTTAATGTCATTTGATCTTTAAATGAATCATAGAACATCGTAACCCCTGCTGAAGACTCATTTACCTTTTTTATGACGCCATTCATTGATTCATTTCCAGCAAAAAATATCCGTTCTTCCACTTTCCCTGTTGCTTGATGGGACCCAATAGTAAAACTTGAATAATTTTGTTTGAATGTGGCTGTTAGCTCTGATCCTTCAGCAAGCGGATCGTTAAACTGGATTTCGCCCGACAGCACATGAACTTTTCCAATACCTCCAAGGTCGGCAAACCCCGCATCATCGACGGAAGCCGGATCCATTGTATAAGCCGTGCCATCTATCGTGACCGTAAGCTCCGAAATCGCTCCTTTTCCCAATCTCCAATTGGATTGTTCGGCACTCGCCGTATGGGAGATCGTTTTTTCGGCAATGGCATAGTCAACTCTTACACTACTGCCTTTTGGCAAGCTTTCTCCAAATGAAAGCGTTCCTGCACCGACATCATATAAAACCTGTCCTTTTTCGGGAACTCCAGATGTCACTACTTCATAAACTTTTCCGTTCACTTTCACGTTTAGCTCATTATTGCTAATCGAAGCGCCATTTAATTCCAAGTCAATCGGTGTATTTCCATCTGGTGTCTTTAAGTACTTCGTTTCTACAACACCCTGGTTCCATGTCAAGTCCGGAAGAACAGTTTGAGACTGGCTCCATAAATTTTGGGTTAGATCTATTTTTTCTCCATCAGATGTTATTTTGTTTCCGATTCTATAGGCCGCTTTTGCCAATTGACTGACGCTCTCAATTGAATAGGAAGTCTTTGCCGCTCCACTCGCTACAGTTGCCGTCACTTTTGCTTCATCTGATGTCGATATCGTTCTTGCCTGGTAATTGCTTGAAAATTGAAGGTCTGTTAAACGTTTACGAAATCCAAGCATTAACGTATTGATCGAACGAAAATCATCACGCTGCCATTCTAAAATTTGCTTTTTCTGTTTTAACTTATCTAGTGGCATCCGGTTGACCTTCATCAAGTCATTTACCATCTTATCGATGTCCATACCACTTACCAAACCGCTGACTCTCATTTGAAACCACTTCCTTTTCCCTTTAAAGTTTCGTGTCTACAATAAGCCCCAAAGAGCTTGCTATGGACGCAAACATGTCCAGCAGCTTTTTTGGGGGGATTTCTCTTATCACTTCATCTGTTTCCTGATTGACAATTTTCACATAAAACTGATTGAGTTGCTCATGAAGCTCATATTTCAAATATGTTTGCGTTGACTGCTCTAACAGATCATTCGCGTAAGACATCGCTTTTTCCAGACGGGCTTTTGACTCGATCTTAGAAGTTTTAGAAGATTGTTCTCCCCTTTGCATGGACTCCGTAACAATCTTTTGCCGGGAAAAGGCAACAATCATTTCGTCCGCTGCAAGCCGTCCTCCAACCGATCCAACCATCGTCCTCTCTCCTTCGGCAAAAAATATCATCCTTATAAACAATATCGGCAACAAATTCAAATATTTAATAATGCTTTATTACTAATCCAAACATGGTTCGTGAGAAATGCCTATTTTGGTTTCCTGCCCTGTTTATAGATGCCTTTTCATGTGCTGAATGCATATGATGGGGTGAACATTACAAATTACATGAAAGAGGAGGATCCCAAGTGAATCACTATTATCATCCAGAAGGGTATGGCCACTATAGCCATTATGGAGCGTATCCGCAGCAAGACGAAAGACTTTGGTTCGGAAGGCCTTTCTTCAGGCCGTTTGGCTTTGGACCATTTTTTGGCCCGTTTGGCTTTGGCTTTGGCTATCCGTTCTTTCCATTTTGGTGGTAGAAGTAATATCAAAGGAAGGGTTGTCCAAAAAGTCGTTTTTTCGACTTTTGGCTTCCCTCTCTGATTATTTATTAAAAAAAATGCATTTTAGGCGGCCCCTTCGACAATTTATCCACTTATTTCCCAGGAAATTCACATTGTTTAGTATAATGAAGGGAAGGAGGAATGACTTATGAGCCAGAGAGTTGCTCTATCATGGAGTGGGGGAAAAGATAGTTGCATGGCACTACACAAGCTTGTGGAAGGAGACAAAAAAGTTGCATGCCTTGTCACGACAGTACCTCAAGAAACAGGAAGGACATTTGCCCACGATGAAGAAATCGGCAAAATGAAAGCTCAAGCGGAAGCACTCGACATTCCCATTGAATTCATCCATTGCTCATACGATACATATAATGAGGATTTTTTAAAACATTTGCTTGATCTTAAAACAAAATATGAATTAAATGCCATTGCCTTTGGCGACATTTATTTGGAAGGCCATCGAGAATGGGGAGAAAAATTAGCCACAGCTGCCGGCATTCAAGCCCTATATCCATTGTGGATGGAAGAATCCATGATGCTGGATGCGCTAAATCAATTTATCAAGCTTGGTTATAAGGCCGAAGTGATTAAAGTGAGAGGCGATATGTTACCACAGGATTGGGTCGGCCGCATACTGGACAAACGATTTATTGAAGAAATTAGCAAAAAAGCGGATATTTGCCCGATGGGGGAGTCCGGCGAGTATCATACTTTTGTTTTTGATGGGCCGTTGTTCAAGGAAAGAGTAAATACCAAAGGCCATTAGGAGTACCATATTGAAAAAAGATTCGCTTTAAAAAAGGTTGATCAAGTTCAAAAGACTATCAAAGATTCTTAGCGAGAAGTCAACTTACATAAGTGGATCGGACCAATGTAAGAATGAGTCAACAGGAAGAAAATGGCTAATCCGGATGGGAAGTTCGAACAATAAATGTTTATGATTGAGAACATCGAGTGCCCAAACCGAAAGCATTTACGAAAATGGAAAGAAGATGGATGAGATTGATAACGACTTCAGGAAACAAATAATAAGTAGTTACGGGCCGTGTCTCGCAATAAATTCCACTATGAAAAAGCCCGCAAAATTTTTTTGTTTGACTTTCCGGCAAATGGGAAAAGTAAAAGAAACCAATCCCTTGTCAGGAGAGTGAAAATCAATGAAAAAAGGTAAAACCATGCTCACCACTTTAGCTCTTGGAGCTGCATATCTCTTGAAAAATGAAAAGTCACGAAATAAAATAATGGCCCAGCTCAAAAATCTGGGCATGAAAAAATCAAAACGATAACAGGATAAACAGGCGTGGATGGCTTCCCCGCCTGTTTTTACTTTTCCCCTGCAATTCTTCATCATAATCCAGTTCCAACCCATCTGTACATCTTGCCGAGTGACCACTTTTCTTTGTGCAAATGGGTGTTTTTTGATCAACCCAATCATATGGAGAGTCAGAGTTATATCTAAACCAATGTTAATAACGTCTTTATATCATCCATATCATCAATATCCAGATCATATTTTTTATCCATGAAAAACGGATATGATAGCTTTATTTAGATCACCTTCATGATTAATACCAATTTCAGGTATTACAAGAGGTGGAAATTCTGGTCCAACTTTTCTTGAAGCAATACGAATAACATTAAACATTTTAACCCCCAACATTTACAATTGTTTTTTGATCCAAGTCTTTAGATGTCTGTATATGTTCTCTTTTTCCTCTTTTATTTCTTGCATTTTTTGTAAATAATTTTTCTTTAACATAACTGTAAAATCATCATCGTGTATAAGACGATCCACATTATTCTCCAAAGTGGCCGTAAAGTTCCCATGATTTATATCTGTTTTTCTATCTGGCATCCCAATCTCATCATACAGATATCCTTGTTTTGGATAACTGATCAATCCCAATGTCGGAATCCCTAATGAGATCGCACACACATTTGCATGGAAACGCATACCGAAAATAAACTTACAATCTTGATAGTATTTGAAGGTGTTTAACTCTCTTCCCTGGATAATGGGCGTAATGGAAACCCTCGTTCGGACATATTCATTTTTCAGTAACTTCAGTAAGTCTAATATGGCGTTATAGTCACTTTGAATATGTGGAAATAAGTATATATTGTTATCTGTTTCCAATAATAATCTATTTATCTGTCTACTCATTATTTCAAGAAAGCGTTCATAGCCGATATGTTGATATCTGATGTCAGACATGTCTAAAGCTATATTAAATCCTATGTTATGACGATTAAGCGGTTGAAAGGCATTCATATAATCTGTTTCATGAAGAAAAAAGCCATGATCGGGAACTTTATGAATCAAATCAGCAAATTCCTTGAAGTATTTCTGAATAACTTTCAAAGATCCGTCATTCCTGACAGTGAAAAATACATTGTCTTTTTCAAACAAGCCGTTCAAGAACGTCTTAAACTTCAGTATGTTGGATGGAGTGATCCCTTTATTATCATCGACGCCTATGCCATTAATCAAAATTGGTATTTGGATTGATTGCAACACTTCAGGGCTAATATCGATTGTCGTGCCCGTAGCGGAATAATCCCAACAAAGCTCAAAAAAATTACCTCCACCAATGATAAATAAATCAAATTGATTTACGTAATTGGCAAATTCCATGTCGAACTTTTGTTCATTCCATCTTTTATAAAACTTCCTGATTTCAAGCTTTTTTACGGTGATCTCTTCTGAGAATAATTGCTTAAATTGATGGTAAAACCCTTCATGGTTTGCTACATCTCCAATGTTCCCCGAAAAACTCGCTACATGAATGATGTTAATAGTCATTTTGTTCACTCTCAAAAATTGTATTATTTTTTAACTCATAGAAGTACGGCTTTACATATTGTACGTGCGCCACACATTCTTCCAAAAACGCCCGATACGATTCCACAACTTGATTCCCTTTTTTGTATAGGTTTTTTTCAAAGCGAATTTCTTTATTTGATTCCTCTAAAAGCTTGTGCTGTACTCTTACCATCGGCTCAATGAAATATTTGTAAAAAGGATTTTCTTTTAGTTTTTTTATTTCTTTGTCAAGTTTTATAAAGTTGGTTTCCATATTGGCTACATGAAGCTTCTCTACAGAATCAGCGATATTTTTTACAACTGTTAAAGCCCTTTCCATAATGGGTTCCATCTTGCCAAGCGCTATTTCCAGTTTAACCAATTGCTTATAAGCATACATTTGATTGTAATGATTATTCGCTTTATACCATTGCGGCGACACACTTTTTTTCTTCCGCAGATGATGCTCTATCACCTCAGTAAGAGGCAAAAAAGTTGTTCCTTCTATAACGGCTCCACCCTTTGTTGTATTCAACACTTCTACGTTGGGACTCATGCTGATATATAGCTCAAGCTGCTGACGCATTTGATTGAAACTACTGTCCGTATAAATATCATTTCCATAAACATCTTTCACTGTTATTAAATGTTGTTCCTCTTCCGGAGAGATTTCTTTCGGAATATGGTTATAATGTATACCCTTTGCAAACCGCAATCTATTATGAAAAGCCAGATTTTGTCCAACAAGTATGATCTGCTTAAAGCCAAGAAGAGCAAGTAATTGAAACGTCACCACGGCAATGGAAGGTGCGTCTTGAACAATAGAGATTTTTTTATAGGATCCCAGTAAAAATGGCGAAACCGGGTCCTGGCTTGTAATCATATGAAGCATGGGGCCCGGATAGTTTTCCAATGTCTCAAACCCAACAGAGCTCCCATAAATTAGGGGGATTTCCTCTATTCCCCTATCTTTAATAATGCGTATGACATTTTGATTTCTTTCTTTAGGATCATACGTACAGGCGGCATCGGGATAAATTCCGTGTTCAATTAACGCATTGATCGCTGATCCCACCGAAAATATATAAGCCAATCCGTTTTCCTTAATGAATTTCAGATGCTCAAACTCTTCAGAGAGTGAAGGTCCTGCAGCCACAATGATGGCCGGTTTCCCCTCAAAAGCCTTTTGATCAATGTCATGCAATATATTAGGTGTTTTTAAGACATATGGGAAATTTTTAATTGCGTTGATCGTCCAACGTTTTTGGAAGGCTGCAGCCGTAGCCAGGATATTTTTTTGATCTTTTAAGCCTTCTTTGAACGTCTCAAATAATAGTTTCGTTTCTTGTGGGTATAGAGTGAGATAGACGGGTAACGTGAAAAAAAAGATGCGCTTCCCGTGAATGTTAATAAATTTCTGGACTTCTTGTTTCATTTCACTTTCTTCAGAAGCAAAAAAGATCGCTTGGATTTGACTTGAGAACTTCGTAATATCTTGGACCGTTAAAAAATGATACAAGACTTCCAAATCAGGTTCAAAAATCGTTATTTTTTTATCCGGATAAACTTTCGCAAATTGTTCAATATGGTAACCAAGCCCGGTTCCCACAAAAAAGACATGATCATATGCCTCCATATTCTTCTGTTGTTGCATAATTCGCTTTGACTCGTTGACAGGATCATATTTGCTATGAATGTATTGGAACTTTCCACCTTTATTTATTTTGAGTGTAGGATTTTCTTTTTTTGACGGCTCGATAACAACCCGTTTTTCATCTAAGCGGCTTTCCATTTCATTTAGCTGCTGTAATAAATGGCGGTTTCTCAATCTTAAATAATTGCGATTATTAATTAAGATCATGACGATAGCCCTCTGTATCAATTGTATGTTGAATCTCTGCGCCAAGCGTTGTAAAGTATGGCAGGATCTCATAGTTGATAATATCAGCTATTAAAACGTGATCTTTATTTTCCAAAGCTTCTTTCAGATTTTTCAATTCCTCTTCTACCGCAATACTCGCCTTTAAATAATTCATCCAGTTTTCAGGCTTTTGGGAGAAGGAGTCAATCGTTTGAATCATATGGGTTAACCACTGCAACCCTTCCAGAAGCTGGCCAAATTTATTCCAGCCTTCATGATTAGGATGGTTGTAAAAATGATCCGCGAGTGCTTCAATTTCTGGAATGGCTCTTTTCGTATAATCCTCCGCGGTCAATAAAAGATCGTTCACAAACTCTTGTACGGTCCTTGCAATGATTTCAAGCTCGTTAATGTCATTTAAATGTTGTTCCAGAAATTGCTCTGGTTCTTCATAAATCTCTACTCCATCAACTACGAGATGGCTAAAAAAGTATTGATCAGCCAAAAGACTATTAATTTTTTCTTTGACAAACTCCAAGGATAATTCATTATTTAATTGAATGGTCTCACCTTTAAACAATAACTTCATAGAGTAACTTGCCTCCATCATTTGGTTTACTGCTTTCTCACTACTTATATCGACAATGTTCGCCATTTATTAAAGTGGGTATTTGGAACGGATCTTCAACATGGAAAAATGTGGTTAGGTTTATGGGCAAGTAAGTTAAAGAGGACACATTTGCTCTTTTTATAGGTCGAAAAAAGGAAATGCCCAATATATCCGGGAGGAACCTCATGATCAAATTGACTGCTATGGAAATCAGTGATAAAAAGCTGTCAATAAGGCGGAAAGGAAAATAGATTGAGCTGTTCCCGTTTATCAAAAACGGAATAAAAAAAGCGGCCTTCTGTAATAGAAGACCACCTTTTTGTAAAATTAACGAAGAAGTTGAAGAACTCCTTGCGGATATTGGTTGGCTTGAGCCAACATTGCTTGTGATGCTTGAGTCAAGATGTTGTTCTTTGTGAACTCCATCATTTCTTTCGCCATATCGACATCTCTGATGCGAGATTCAGCTGCTGTCAAGTTCTCAGCAGATGTACCAAGGTTATTAATGGTATGCTCTAAACGGTTTTGTACTGCACCAAGGTTTGCGCGGTTTTGAGAAACAGCGTTAATGGCATTTTGTACAATCGTTAAGTTGGCACTTGATGTTGCATTCAAGCCTGAAGCAGTAGTAAGGCCACTGATAGATGTTAATCCGCCGAGACCCAATCCTGATGCTGTGTTGTTCGTTAATGTCAACGTAATTGTTTCACCAGAATTTGCACCTACTTGCAACTTGATTGAGCCGCTAGTGTTCAGGATATTTTTTGTGTTGAATTTTGTTTGGTTGGCAATATCATCTATTTGTGCTGTTAATTGTGTAATTTCAGCTTGGATCTTTTCAGCATCTTCCGGCTCCAACGTTTCATTTGCACCTTGAGTATATAGTTCAGCCATACGCTGTAGCATAGCATGCGTCTCATTTAACGCGCCTTCAGCAGTTTGGATTAAAGAAATACCGTCTTGGGCATTACGTTGAGCAGCTTCCATTCCGCGAACTTGGTTACGCATTTTTTCGGAAATGGCTAAGCCGGCAGCATCGTCACCTGCACGGTTAATACGCAGGCCAGATGATAATTTTTCCATGTTTTTTGATGCAAGGCTTGTACCTTGTGTTAATTGACGGTGCGTGTTGAGCGCCATAATGTTGTGGTTGATTCTCATTTTGCATTTTCCTCCTTGAATGTTGCCGCTCACGTCCGTGTGAACGGTGGTGTAATTTTTCAGCGAAAGAGTTCGGTCGGCCGCCCGTTTTTTTCGCTTTCACATTTTATATCGGCAAAGGGCAGGATAGTTTAATAGCTTTTTCTATAATTATTGTTTTTTCATGTTTTCAATGAGTCCGAAGAGGTTTTTCACCCCTGCCGATGCATTCGTATTTTCGGCTTGGATGTCGAGCCAGACTTCTTTGCGATGAATTTCAACATGTTTGGGCGCGGTGATCCCGAGCTTCACTTGTTCTCCCTGGATGGCCGTGACGGTGATTTCGATATCTGGGCCAATTTGGATCGTTTCTCCTTTTTTCCTCGTCAATATCAGCATGCCGTCACCCCTCCACTTTTTGCCCGAAAAGCGGGTGTCTCGTTTTATATACACCATCGTTTAATACAACTTGCTTCGCTTGGCGATTTTTCGTGTTGATGATAACCGGTGCTTGCAAGTTGCCGGTGGTTTTCTCAAATGGGTCATGGACCGTCAAGATGATATAGACACGAACATCCTCAGCAGCCCTCAATTCGAGTTGATCAATGACCTGCTCTTCTAATTTAAAATCATATTCAGGGAAAAATAGAAACGGTTCCGTGACAATGAAAGCCGTGTCCGAAGTCGCTACCGACTGCATTACGGCGAAACCGGTGTCCTCCAACGGTAATACAACAAACTGTTTTTCATCCGGGAATCCGGGAATCCCTGATGTAAAATGGAGAATTTCTCTCTCATTCACTTTCACGGCACCATGATATTTCGTTGTAATATTCATCGTTCACTCTCCTAAACGCCTTTTCGGCAAATTCACCACATCGATTTTTAACGACGGTCTTCTAACCATTTCCACAATTACTTCCCCAGGTTCATACTCAATCACCGGGCTTTCGAACCTTGCTTCAAATCGCGGTTGATGCACTTTCCAATTATAATCAAGCTTCGCTTTTTCGTAGCTCATCTTTACGCTAAAAAAGGAAGGGATAAACGTAATATTCGGTGTGCGGAGAGGTCTTGCTATATTTCGTTTCGCGATTTCAGGGATGGGGTTTGAGTTTTTATCCTCAATCTTCATCATTTCATCTCCCTCATCCACCCGTCTTGCAACACCTTTTCGATACTCCTGCTGGGCATGGTCTGTATTTTCTTCAATTGAGCGAAAAACATGCTTTAAATTCATGTCTTCCCAAGCTTTCGTCTGGTCAATCGTCAATTTGGCCGACGTTCGTTCGATTTCGAGTTCAGCCGGCGGCTGTTCGATTTCCAATAACGGCTGAACGTGATGCATAGAATGCTTCCCTTGTGTCAAGTAGACAGCGATTTTCCCCATTTCCGATTCCAAACGAATTTGCGGCAACTTCACTTTCATACCTCCTCAATAAGAGCGCAAAGTACTGGCGATTTATCTAGTCTCCCTTTTACTTTGGACATGAATATTTTCACTGCGGTAAACGTGATCCGTTTCTGACGTGCAAAAAAGCTATCCTTTTCAGATAGCTTTTTTATCCTTTTAATCCCTTTAACTGGCAGTAAGATCCAACTTTATGTAACGGGATCAACAAAAACAGCCAGGACAGATCGACTGCCAGTATAAGCCCGATTGGCTTAACTAACAATCAGCAATGCCGCTGATGGAAGTTTCGCCTTACCTGAGAAAATCAATTAATGTCGGTTGGATCACCCGTGCGCTGACACCGAGCGAGGCGCGCAAGAGGCTCTCCTCCTTCACCATTTCTGTGATCAATTGTTCATATTCCGCATCTTCGTTATCAGACTGGAGCTGTCTGGCCATAATCTCTTGCATCCCGACCCGCTCTTCCATTAAATCTACCCGGTTGGCTCTTGCACCAAGGGATGTTCTTTCTGTCACCAAGTCGTTCATCAATCTTTCCATCGGGCCGATATGCTGCTGTACGTCGCCACCGTTTTCAATATCTTCTACCACTTGATCAATTTTCGCGAAAAAATCATTGGAGAACACTTTTTCAGTGGTGACATTGACAGGGATTTTAATGCCTTTTCCCAGTTCAATTTCCACTGCTTCTGTATTGATATTTCCGCCTACTGTCGGCTCATTCGTCGCCGTGCCGCTAAAGATATATCTATCTCCCACCTTCGTATTGGCGATGTTGATCAGCTGCTCTTTAATTTGTTTAATTTCGTCGGCAATCGCTTGCTTTCCGTCTTCCTCCATTGTTTCATTCGCTGCCCGGTTCACAAGCACGTTAATCCTGTGCATGGCTTCTCCCGCTTGATTGAGGGCGGCATCTGTATTGTCAATCCAATTATGTGCTTCTGCAAAATTTCTTTTGAATTGTTGTATCTCATTTCGATGTGCCCTTAAAGTGATTCCCCGCATCGCGACAACCGGATCATCGGAAGGTCGAGTAATTTTCTTTCCGGTATTTATTTGGTCATAAATCTTGTTGAGCCGGCCATAAGAATTGCTTAAGTGCCTAAGCGAATTGTGGCCCAGCATTGATTGAGTAACGCGCATGGTCTCCTGCCTCCTATCTTCCGCCAACACCCATTCCGTTCACAATCTTATCAAGCATTTCATCGATGACTGTAATCGTCCTGGCAGCGGCATTATATGCATGTTGAAATTTGATCATATTCATCATTTCTTCATCAAGGTGTACAGTGCTTACCGATAAGCGTTTTTCCTCAACAGCTACCTTTAAGTTACCTGCACTTTTCGTCTGTTGGTTGGCAAACTGTGCCTGGACACCAATTCTTCCAATGACTGTTTCGTATTCGTTCATAACTCCCTTAAAGGAGTCGGCTACATTTCTTGCATTCTTTCCGTCCCCGGTTGCAGTCACCGATGGAGCCAATTGATCGGGAGTTATGTCAAGCATGCGAATTCCTGCCGCCCCCGCGCCTTCTGTAAAAAGCGCACCGGCTGGTGATCCGTCCTTTGTGACTCCTTCCATATGGGCAGCATTTACACTTGCCGCAAAATCATTGGCCAGTTTGTCCAAATCGGCCAAAAGTTCCGAATACGTTCCATTATCCGCACTGCCATATCCGTAATTTTCGATCAAACTTTTCATTGATCCCTGCGGCATATTTACAATATCAACCGGTATACCGCCAAACGAGATATTCGTAACATACCCATCGGGCTTATCAACCTCAAGTTCTAAATAACGATCGTCATTGAGAATTTCAATTCCATTCGCCCGAATCACATAGGTACCTTCCGCAAGCGCTTTTACATTCCCCTCATTCGGAACTTTTTCCACTTCAATTTCCATGTAACCAGATAGCTCATCTACCAAGCGGTCACGCTCATCATATAAATTATTCGGCAAATAGCCGTGCGGCTCCATTTGAGCGATTTGGCGATTCAAATCATCGATCTCTCTCAACAGAGAATTAATTTTGTCCACGCCTCCGTCAACTTGCTTACCCAAGTCCTGTCGATAAAACTCAATTGAGTTATGAAGGTGTTGAAACGTTTCGGCAACCGCATTCCCCTTTTCGATGACAACTTCCCTCACACCGTCGTTTTCCGGATTCGTGCTCAATTCTTGCCACACTTGCCAATAATCGCTCAGCGTCTTAGAAAGCCCGACCGGATCTTTTCCGGTTTCATTTAAGATATCTTCCAGTTTGGCCATGGCGCTTGCATTCGATCCATGATAACCAAGCTTTGAATTTTCTGCGCGAAATTGGACATCTAAATAAAAATCTCGTATCCGCTGTATTGACTCAGCTGAAACACCTGATCCTAATTGTCCGGCAAATTGGGAGCGGTTTACCGAAGGGGGCGGCCAGCCTTCCGTCGCTTGAAAATTTACCCTTTGGCGTGTATATCCCAACGTATTGGCATTGGCTATATTATTTCCGGTTGTATACAACCCGCTCTGCTGCGTCAAAAGAGCTCTTCTTGCCGTTTCTAACCCATGAAAAGTAGATCTCATATTCAGTTCCTCCGATATCAAGCTTTTGAGTCAAAGAAGGATTGAGCCATCTTTGACTGTTTTTTTCCAGCCGGCCTTTCATATATCGCCGACTCAGGCTGAGGCTGCAATAAATCTAAAGTTAGATGTACATACTGTAGCGTCTGTTGAATCAACTGTTTATTCAGTTCATTTTGCGCATGAAGTTCCCCAATGACTTGTGACATGTTTTCCTGAAGAGCCTGCAACGACGCCCTCTCATCATTACCTGCCGCCTGAATACAGGCAGAGAGTGTCACATCAGCATCGGTGTCTTCTTGTAAAAAGATACGCGCCGCCTTTTCTCGTTCATTTTCTGCCACTGTAATTGCGGAAGTGCATTTCTGTTCCTCCCGCAAAATAAGTTGCAAGCTATCAACATCGCCGCTTTTCAACACTTCCGTTTTCTTTTTGGCTAAATCAAACAAGTGTTCATGCAACGTATGGAGCTTTTCCAATATATTTATTAAAGCTTTCATGGCTTCCACGGCCTCCGGTTATTTCTCCGTAAAATACTTGGCGATGCCTTCGGCAACAGCCTTCGGATGTACTTTATATTCACCTGATTGGATATGCAGTTTTAATTGTTCAACGCGGGCTTTACGTTCAGCTTCCCATTTGGACGATTGCTGGAGCTCTTTTGCCGCCTCTGAAATTTCTACTTGATCCGCTGCACTTTTCCGCAGTTCCTGCCCCGCTTGTTGCGGTTGATGCTTATACGGATTCAAATCAGGACGGTTGTAAGGGGTTATTTTCATAAAAGCCTTCCTCCTTTTCAGCATCGTAACTATTATATCGGATGCAAGCTTTGTTTGTTTAGTCCACTATAAAAATTATCCTCTTGCCAGGGTAAAAGCGCTCACATTTTTTGCACCGGCTTTTTTTAATACAAGCGCGGCATGCCGAATGGTAGATCCGGTTGTATATATATCATCAATCAATAAAATTTCTTTTCCGGAAACATCCGCTCGCTCCGGAACAGTAAACACTTGCTGCAAATGTATTCTTTCATTCCGTGATTTTTTCGACTGCTTTTCTCCATGGACGCGCTCCAACACCTCATTTACCTGAAATCCGGCTTCTTCCGCAAGCGCTTTTGATTGATTAAACCCCCGTTCTAGAAGCCGGTCTGGACTCAATGGGATCGGGATAAGCAAATCAAACGTTTTCTTTGATAAAAATTTTCGCACGCTTGCTCCAAAAGCCTTGGCCAATGCATAGTCTCCACGATATTTGAAGCGGGCCAGAAGCTCCTTAAAAAAATCATTATATTGATAAATAGAAACATTGTTTGCCAATAAACCGCGCCACTCGGGATCTTGTTCCCACCTGACACAATCATGACAAATGGTTCCGTGAATATACTTTGTGTCTAACAATGGAAGTGAACGAGAACAAACTATACAAACACTTCCGGTAATTTTCTCCAGCTTTCCGCAACAACTCCCGCACAACATTTGCTCCCGTGACCCCGAAATCAGTTTCGTCCACGACCATTCTCCCCGAATACGATCATCACAATAAAGACAATGGCTATTCATCAATCAATCCCGCTTTTCGGGCTGCTTTATTCATATGATTAATATGAACGAGGGCTTGGATCATCGCTTTCGTCTTGCCATGATGAAAAAAAGTGACATTCCCGCCAGGAAAATCGGCGCTTCTGCCAACACGTCCGGCAATTTGGACGAGAGCCGCCTCAGTGAAAATAGGATCTTCTGCACCGATCACCGCTACATCCAAATTTGAAAAGGTGACTCCTCTTTCCAAAATCGTTGTCGTTAAAAGAATCGGGATTTTCTCTCTCCTCATCGCATTCACTTTTTCTTCTCTTAATGGGTCCTCTGCATGTACGGCCTGAATAGACGAATGAAGCTGTTTAAATAATGGAAGGGAGTTTTCCATGAGTTGAATATGAGGGAGAAAAATGAGAGCCTGTTTTCCTGCTTGGAGCCGTTCACGGACCCACTTTAGTACAACACGGGGGAGTTTGCTTTTTTCAAAAGATTTGCGCCAATTGCCACACCAAACAAATACGGGAGCCGGGAGTGGCTTGCGGTGATAGCGGGCAGGAATCTTGATAAAGTTTCTTTTTCCATAACGGCATTCTTCCTGCCAGCGCTTGCTTGGCGTTGCCGTTAAATAAATGCGAGCGGCATTTTTCTTCGCCGCTTTTTCAACTGCCCATTGCAAGCTTTGATCAAAAGAATAGGGGAAAGCATCCACTTCATCGACGATCATGACATCAAAAGCGCGTTCAAAACGCATGAGCTGGTGGGTAGTAGATATACTCAGAGGAGAAAATACATGCCGGTCTTCACTCCCACCGTACAAAACAGCCACAGCTATCGAAGGAAACACTTTTTGCAATCGTGGAGCAAGCTCCAAGGCGACGTCTGTACGCGGAGTGGCAATGCAAGTTCTCTTGCCAAGTTGGAGCGCTGCTTCAATCCCTGAAAAAAGGACCTCTGTTTTTCCCGCCCCGCATACCGCCCATACCAGCAGTTCTTCCTCTTTCTTGACAGCACTTAAAACTGCGGCCGCCGCGGCGTTTTGCGCCTTGGATAATTGTCCGTCCCACTCAAGAGCCACCGCATCCGCCCATTCGGGCTCCGGGCCGGACCAGCGGTACAGGGTTGTGCACGAAGCCACCCTGCCCATCATGACGCATTTCCGGCAATATACACATGTTTTCTTACATGTTGCGCACGGGAAGCTGGCAAACAAGCGCTGCGTGTCATTGTTGCAGCGTCTGCACGAAAATCGTTTTTTGTGAAGGACGACTCCGGGACAGCGCTTAATAAACCCTCTTGCCAAATGCGTTTTTATCATTGGATTGGAAAAAGGAATTTCGGATCTAAGAAGAGACCTTCCGGACAAGAAGTGTTGTAAATCGAATGAAAAAATGGGGGGACAGATCGCTTTTCACCTCCATCACGAATAAGGACATAATGCAAGACAGCGCTTTGCCCCAACTTAATGTTGGGTTGGGCTGCGCTTCCGCGTACCCGCGCTTTCATTAGTAATTTGGACGATTGTCACTCCACGCCATGGCGAAAACACTGGAGGAAAGATTGGAGAAAGAATCTTCAGTTTTGGAATATTGTTTATTGAAAATAACATAGCTTAGAATTGGAACCTTTTTTATCATTGAATCTATTTCAATACTGCATTTTAGGCAAACACGATGAAACAATACATTGAAAATGATAAATAACCTATCATTTTAGGGGTTAAAAACAAGTATGGCCATTTATCCGACAATTAACGGGGTAGTAAGCAAAATCAACTTCTTATACGATAAAGTATATGTCACCAAAATAAGGAGGAAAGGCCTATGTCAGAAGTGAAACATATGATAGACACAATGAATGCAACGATCAAAGAGAATCCGGCGCTTGTAAAGGGAATCGAAGCGGTATATCAATTTCATGTAAAAGATGATCATCCGGATACTTTTCAATTCGTATTGCGAGGCGAGGATAGCTACATAGCTGAAGGTGCAAAGGAGAAAGCAGATTGTATCCTTCATATAAAAGCGGATCATTTTATCAAGTTGGCGAAAGGAACTCTAAAGGGAACCACCGCTTTTTTAAGCGGTAAGTTGAAGATCGAAGGAGAAATAGGGATGGCGATAAAATTGGAAAGCATTTTATCACGTATTAACCATAAACTTCAAACATAATTGCTTTTAGGGGAGAAAAAATTGGGTTACAGATGATTGTACAGCTTTGCTTTTGTAAGGAGCAATGAGTATGCGCTAGCGCTATTTTGGGCGCTAGTAACGGATTTATTTATTTGATTATTTTAAATTTTTATCCCGATTATCAATCAATATATCTTATTATCATTCTAATTTCAAGTGATTTGATGAGAGGTTTGTTTAATCATTGCAAAGAGGTGATGGGAGATGAAAGTAGCTAATGTGTTGCAAATGCTAAATCGAACGGTTGAACAATATCCTAATCATATAGCTTATCAATGGAAAGAAGAAGGATCGATTCAAAAATTAACCTATCAGAATTTATGGAATAGGATTAAAGGCTTTGCGAATGGTTTAACCTATATTGGTATAAAACCAGAAGCAAAAGTGGCTATTATTTCAAACAGCAATCCTATGTGGGCCATTTCCGACTTTGCATTAGCTAGCATTTCGGCTGTTAGCGTACCCATTTACCCTACCATCCCCGCCGAACAAGTTGCCTATATTTTAAAGAACTGCGATATCACAGCAGCAATTGTTGAAAACAAGGAACAGTATGATAAGTTAATCTCAACAGGCGTACAGCTGGATCATATGATTATGATGTTTCCCCAACAAATGGAAGATGATTATTTTATGACATTTAAAGAAGTGGAAAATATTGGAGACAACCAAGCTAAACCAAATTGGGAACAATCTTGGCAACATATTCCTCGAGATCAGTTGCTTACTATTATGAACACTTCCGGAACAACAGGAAAACCAAAAGGTGTCATGTTAACACATGGTAATATTTTGGCCAATATAGAAGGCGTACAATTTTGGGTGGTTGAACTGTTGCCTGAAGATGTTTCGCTTTCTTATTTGCCGCTTTCCCATATTTTTGAAAGGCTCGCCGGACATTATTTGCCATTATCGATTGGCACAACGATTAGTTATGCAGAAAATATCACAACCATCCCTGAAAATTTACAGGAATTCAAGCCTACTGTCATGACGAGCGTTCCAAGATTGTTTGAAAAAGTGTATACAAAAATACAAAGTGAAATGGAAAATGGCTCAGCCATGAAACGAAAAATTTTTAATTGGGCGCTATCAGTCGGCGAAGAAAAGTACAAATACTATCTGAATGCGACTATTAATCAATATATTTCACAAGATTATTTACCAAAAAAACTCGCTCGTAAATGGAAGATCGCCAATAAACTTGTTTATCAAAAGGTGAAGAATCAGTTAGGTGGAAGATTGCGTGGACTCGTATCCGGTGGAGGAACGCTCAATGCAGACATAGCAAGATTTTTCTGGGCTTTAGATATACCATTACTGGAGGGCTACGGGTTAACGGAAACATCACCCATTATTTCTACAAACCCATTCATCCGGGCCAAAGTAGGGACCGTTGGGAAAATTTTACCTAATGTCGAATTAAAAATGGCCCCAGACGGAGAGATTTTAGTAAAAGGTCCCAACATTACACAAGGGTATTACAACAATCCCGAAGAAACAGAAAAAGCGTTTGAAGATGGCTGGTTTAAAACGGGTGACATTGGAAAATTAGATGAAGATGGGTATTTAAAAGTCATCGACCGTAAAAAGCGGATTCTTGTATTATCAACCGGGATGAATGTAGCACCGGCTCCAGTTGAAACGGCTATTAACGAAAGCGCATACATTAGTCAATCGCTTGTTGTTGGCGACAACAGGAAATACATTATTGCATTGGTCAATCCAGATTACGAAAACGTCATTCCTTGGGCGAAAGCGCAAGGAATTCGTACGGATTCCAAAGAAGCACTATGTAAGGATAAAAAAGTACAACAACTTTTAAATAAAGAAGTAGCTACACTCACTAAAAAGTTTACGAATTATGCACAACCTAAAAAAGTAATCATTATTAGCGAAGAATGGACGATTGACGGGGGAGAATTAACGCCAAAGCTATCCCTTAAAGCGGATATAATTGAAAATAGATATCAGGATCTCATTGACTCTGTATATAAAGAAGAGAGCGTGGATCATCAAGTCGCCGTCACTGTATAAAGTGAAACTTCATTCAGTAGGCGTTTTCTTCTATCTCCTACTGAATGTTAGTTGAACCAATCGGGCATTTAGGGGCCGTTTTCTCACACTTGGACCTTTTGTATTCACTCAAGATTTTGATGTGGAAGTCTTACGGCACCTTACATGCGGGATAAAGTGAAACTTCATTCAGTAGGCGTTTTCTTACATCTCCTACTGAATGTTAGTTGAACCAATCGGGCATGTAGGTGCCGTTTTCTCACACTTAGACCTTTGGTATTCACTCAAGATTTTAAAGTGGGAGTCTTACGGCACCTTACATGCGGGATAAAGTGATACTTCATCAGTAGGCGTTTTCTTACATCTCCTGCTGAATGTTAGTTGAACGAACCGGGCATGTAGGTGCCATTTTCTCACACTTGGACCTTTTGTATTCACTCAAGATTTTAAAGTGGGAGTCTTACGGCACATTACATGTGGGATCAAAAACTGGCTGGCGGGTGCCCTTCGGATTTCTCTTTTATGTCTAAGCCATCATATACAGAAAGCTTGGCTGACGACTAGCAAAATCAGCCACTGTAGTAGCATCGTTCGACTTAAGAGTGCTTTAAGGCTACTATTGCGTTCTGCCTCCCTGAACGAAAAGGGAAATGAGGTTCTGTTATCTCCCCCTCATACTTCGTCGTATCACCTATAACCCTACTTCAGTCGGGGTAAAAAGGAGAAAATCTCGTAACGCTCCTTTTTACCTGTTTTATTTTTCCATAAGACTTTTTAAATAATTCCATGTCTGATAGCATAGGCCACCGCTTCAGTTCGATTTTTTGCTTTCATTTTTTGCATAATTTTCGTAATATAATCCCTCACCGTATATTCACTTAAGTGTAGCCTGTCGGCAGCACTGCTTGTCGATTCCCCTTCCGCCATTAATGTCAACACTTCAATTTCTCTCAATGATAAATGAAGGGATTGATTTAAATAATTAATGTTATTTTTAAATTTTCCGATAATTTCCCCCGCGCTTTGTCCGAACTTGATCAATGCCGTATACGTATCTTGTGACATAGTGAAATGTTTATTGGCACCTTGATCCAAAATAGCCGCCCCGATTAATTCCTGATTAGAAGCTTTAAAAATGGGTGCCACCACTACCGTCTTTAATTGGAATTGATGAATATACCTAATGGGAAAACTAGCTTTGGCCTCGGGAATATAAAGCGGTTGTAAAAACTTTATTCCATTTCCAAGCAACCGTAATAGCTCTAAACCATTATGAATGAGCGGAAAATTACGTACATCTTCCGTAATCTTTTGAATTGCTTTTATATCGAAGCGATGACCGGATAACCCGATCCCAATTTCATCATTTGGGGAATAGGAAAAAATGCCGCAACGCTCAAACGGTAAATAATCGGTAAATCCTTTTGTGACCAATTCCAATGCCTCTTTAAACGATTTTGCCTGCATAATGGACTCATAAAACATCATAACAGAATCCTTCCAACGCTGTTCTTGCCGGGCTATGTTTAAAATTGTTTTACTGCTTTGAAAAAGGTGCAAGGCATGGTGAATAAAAGGAGCAATATGCCCCGTGCTGTTTTTTTCCGTACACAATAATAAAGTGACATTTTCAAAAGGAATCGTCATCACATTTTTATCATTAGAATGAGTGATATATCTCAACAGCTGTTCCGTTACATCAAATATATTTTCTGCTGCGATATGAACATGCGCATGCAGTAAACATTGGTATTGATTGAACCATTTTTCCACGTAAAACACATTGTCTCTTCTTCCGACAACAGCAATCCATTCAATTGGCAGTTGCTCAGAAGCAACAAGATGTTCTAAAAAAGTATCAAGTGTAAATAAGTGCTCAAGTTTTTCTGTCAAAATATGTTCGCTGATCTTCGTAAATACATATTGGATTGCTTGATGATCATTATAGTGATTATCCTTGTTTACTTTAGCGGCTTGATGAACTGAATTTTCTAATAACGATATCATGAATTTGTTCAATGGATTATTGCCTATTTCTTTGTTCCATTCAGCCCTCAATTGATTCATGATTGTCTCTTTGTTGTATTGATGATTAAAAAGGATGTCCGAGAAAATTTTAACGGATATTGCTGTAGTGCTGGCCACTTTTTTACCAGTATGTTGAAAATAGTGTTGGATTTGCTCCCAATGATGTTGTATCGCTTTTTCATTGTTGCGAATGATGTCTAATCCATGATGAAATAAGGAGTCTAGATAATGGTCCAAAGTCAATGTCATGAAACATGCTCCCCTTCCTTTTCATCAATTCATCCCAAGATTCATGAAGCTTTTAGCCGTCCGTACTCCCCTTTATAGCTATAAGGTAACAAAAAATTACAAGAAAAGCTGAATGAAACTTCCAACTTGGGATCTTCATCCCCCCTCCCTCGATAGAATGAACTTCATTTTGCTTTTTCCTTGAACTGCGATCAGCTATTTAAAAACAGATATATCCCTTATAATGTGAAACTTCATTCAGTAGGGCTCCTATTGAATGTTAGTTGAACCAATCGGGCATTTTGGTGCCGTTTTCTCACACTTAGACCTTTTGTATCTACTCAGGTCTGAAAGCGGTGTATATGGCACCTTACATGCGGGATGAATGAAGGCTTGTATTTATCGCAAGGTCGTTATTGACCGTATAAAAATAGGGTATAACCGAATCAATTTGATGAAAATACGATATTTTTAGGAATTGGTGAAAAGGTGTAAAAATCTTAAAGTAGTAGTACAGCTTTCGTACAACAGATTACTTAATACATCTCTGTACTATAACTGCTTTCATACTAACAGAAAATGAAAAGGTTTACAACGCTGTTTTATGAAGTCGGGGGAGTGTGATACGTGACTTATTAATAAAGTGAAACTTCATTCAGTAGGGCTCCTACTGAATGTTAGTTGAACCAATCGGGCATTTAGGGGCCGTTTTATCCCACTTAAAACCTTTTGTATCTACTCATCAAGTCTTGAAGTGGGAGGCTTACGGCACCTTACATGCGGGATAAAGAAGAAACAAACGAAGAAGAAGGAGGAGATAATCATGAGCAAAATCGCAAAAAAGCTCACTATTATGATCTTAAGTATTATTTGCGTATTTTTCTATAGCGGTGGAATGATCGCCGCACATGCACAACAAGCAACAAAATCGTTCAATTACGTATGTGTCGCAAAAACGTCCATTGCCGGAGACATTCTTATTGATATGAAGGTTACCCCTACTGTAACTGTCCCGGATACGGTGAATCCAAATCAGCAGTTTTCTGTTTCTGATATTGAAACAGCTATTGAAGTGGATGTGACTGGGAGCTTAGCACCATTAAAGGGGTTAATTAATCCTTTTAATGGTCATGTACAGCAATTTCATTTGCAAGCAGCAAATGAGACAGTGAATGTAGTCGGAGCAGAAGGAGTTGCCATCCCGGAAACTCCGTTTGACAACGACGCGCCTTTTATTCCGTTCCGGATAAGTGCCAATGATGCAAGTTATACTGCGGGCAATGAGGATATAGATATCCATGTAGGTGAAATAAAAGCAGAAATTCATGCCAAGTTAGGGACAACACCAGTTAATTTGCCTGTTACTTGTACGCCGCCTGAAGATACGCTGCTTACGACCGTGAAAGTAGAAGAAACAGAGGCAGAAGTCGATCATGAAGCACCGGTTATTACGTTAAACGGCGACAACCCAATGACTTTAAAAGTTGGTGAAACGTACAACGAGCCAGGGGCAACTGCGAAAGATAATGTTGATGGAGATCTCAGCGAACAAATTCAGATTTCGGGAGAAGTAAATACTCAAAAAGCCGGTAAATATAACGTTACATATTCAGTGACAGATAAAGCTGGAAATAAAGGGACAGCTACTCGGACTGTTTATGTTGAAGAAGCCGCAGATCCAGGAGATGGTGAAAAACCTGGGGATGGCGATAAACCAGGAGGTGGTGAAAGGCCGGATGACGGTGATAAGCCCGGAGGTGGTGAAAAGCCGGGTGATGGTGAAAAACCAGGAGACGGGCAAAAGCCGGGTGATGGTGAAAAGCCGGGTGACGGGCAAAAGCCTGGCAATGATAACAAGCCGGGTGAGCAAAATGGTACAAATGTAGGGGCAGGGAATAACAACAATGATCCTCCAAAGCTAGGAGGTACTAGTAAAGGCGGAGTTCTCCCGAATACAGCAACGAATATTCCACTCTCCTTATTAACGGGCGCAAGCCTTATTGCATTAGGTGGCTCTTTCCATTTTTTAAGAAAGTATATCTTCAATTAAATGATTGAGGATAGGCAGTGAAAATCTCATGATTTTCATTGCCTTTTTTAACAAAGCAAATGGAAAACTGTTTTTTCCAACAGATCATCATTCTTACCTTATTGAACTTTCCATTTTTTCCACTCGTGTCGTTTGAACTTCAGCACTTGAATGTTATCCATTACCTCTTAATAGGAAAAGACAGCAAGACAACTTAAAGGAGGATATTTCATGGAAAAAGCGGGTTATATTTCCGCAGAGATGAGACGTATTTTTAAAAATAAATACGTACTTCTATCTGTCTGCTTGGCGCTCCTCGTTCCACTTGTATATGCGATGATCATGTTATCTCCAAAATGGGGGCCATACGATAACACGGATAATTTGCCAGTAGCTGTTGTTAATAATGATCAAGGCGCTATTTCAGATGGCCAAAGAATTAACATCGGCGAAAGCTTAATTGCCAGCTTAGAAGAAAATGAGTCATTGGGTTGGGATTTTGTCTCACCTGAAGAGGCTAAGAGCGGTATGGAAAAGCTGGAATATTATATGACGATTGAAGTACCTGAAGATTTTTCAAAAAAGGCATTGACTGTCCTTGATGACGAACCGATAAAGCCAGAATTAAAATATACACAAAACGAAGGGCTGCACTTCATGGCCGCCCAGGTGACGAATAAAGCTGCTGAAACATTAAAAACACAGTTGTCTACACAAATTACCGCGACATATGTAGAAAATGTCGTATCACAACTGAAAGAAGTGGCAAGCGGATTTACTGAAGCTGCAGATGGCGCCAAACAAATCAATGATGGGACTGGACAATTAAAAGATGGATCTGAACAAATCCTTGATTCCTTGAATGAAAAGTCGTCCGATATAGGACGTTTAGCAGATGGCGCTAAACAGTTGGCAGACGGGACACGGACGATGCGAGAATCTTTAATATCCAAGCAAGGGGACATAACAAGACTTGCTAACGGTTCACAAGAATTAAACATTGGAACCGGCACCTTGTTATATAATTTACAAAATAAAGTAAATGATATTGCCAGATTAGCAGATGGCGCCAGACAAGTAAATGATGGGACTGGACAATTATTAAGTGCCTTAAATGAAAAGTCATCTGACATTAACCGCCTTTCAACTGGATCTTCTCAACTAGCGGAGGGCGCAGGTGAACTTCATTCCGGTTCAACTCAATTACTAAAAGGCGCCCAACAAGCAAAAGACGGGACTGCACAGCTTAAAAGCGGGCTGAGCGAAAAAGTTCTTCCCGGAAGTGAACAATTAGCTGCAGGAGTTCAACAGGCGCAAGCGGGTGTTAATGAAACAATTGAATCAATGCAAAATTTACGGGCAGCTCTTGAACAACTGCCTAACAGTGTGGATGGACTGGAAGAAAATGTTCTATATAAACTCATCATGGGACAATTAAACGAAGGTTTAAAAACAGTTCCTCAAAAACAAAAAGATTTTCAAAGACTGGTAGATGGAGCTAATGAATTACGAGATGGGCTTAAAAATGAGCTAAATCCTGGGGTAACCGCTTTAGACAATGGCCTTTCCCGGCTTGTAGAGGGACAACAACAATTACAGAATGGGGCAAGCCAGTTAGCTCAAGGCTCAAAAGAAGTGGCTGCCGGCAATCAATCGGTAGCAGCCGGGTGGAAAGAATTACAAACAAACGTTGCTAAATTACATGACGGAACAAAACAAGTGAGTGACGGTAATGCCACTGTAAAAAGTGGTTGGAATGAGCTTACAAATGGAGCGGCGCAACTGCATGATGGTTCTTCACAAATTCGTGACGGCAACAATGCGGTCGAAAGTGGATGGCAAGAACTATCCTCTGGTGCTACAAGACTACATGATGGTTCTAGTCAAGTGAGTGAAGGAAATCAAACAGTGAAGGCAGGCTGGGCAACATTAACAGATGGTGTCTCACAAGTAGACGGAGGTCTGGAACAACTATCTGATGGAAGTGAAGAATTGCAGGCAGGTCTAGAAGGAGGCGCTGAGCGAACGAGCAGTATCAATCCAGAAGAAGAGAATATTGCGATGTTTGCTGAGCCTGTTGTGTTAGACGGTGAAGTCATTAATAGTTTTCCATTTTATCGTGATGCCAACGCACCGTATATTTTAACATTGGCACTGTACGTTGGAGTTTTAGTGATGTCGTTTGCTGTTCAGTATCGAAAACCAGTTACAATGCCTCCATCAGCCACATCATGGTTTACCGGGAAAATAGCAAAATTATCTATGCTTGCTACCGCCCAAGCATTAATCATCTCTTTGTACACGCTATTCATATTAAAACTAGATGTACAAAGCGGTATTTCCTTCGTTTTATTCTCGATTATGGCAAGCCTGACTTTCTTAATGATTGTATTATTCCTAGTAGGTTTAGCGGGGAACATTGGCAGATTTCTTGCTTTGGCATTTGTTGTTCTACAATTATCTACGACTGGTTCAGCATTACCGGTTGATATGCTTCCAGAAGGATTACGTAATCTAAGTGTCTTTTTACCATTTACGTATTCCATTAATAGTTATCGGAATATTATTACATTAGGAAGCACGTCCGAGATGTGGGGAAATATAAGCGTATTATTCGTTTATTTTGCTGTATTTGCCATATTGTCATTTGTTGTCTTTAAGTTCAAGTATCGCTCATTGCCAGAACGGGCTGACTTTAACAACGAGGAAATAAGTGAATCGGTCCATTAAGATTTCAAAGTTGCTCCCATCATGTCTGATGGAGCAACTTTTCTATTACCTAGGAAATGACATCTGTTTCTATCTAAGAAAACTCTTTTGAAAAGTAGCTTTGTCTACCATGCAGATAACTGCCCTCCCGCTCTTTACTGGTAATCCGCAGGGTTTTTTGTGATTTACGCAATCGCCTCTCTTGCGTCATTCCATATCAATTCGACGATAGCCGTAATTCCCAAGGACAACCGCAAGCAGCCATCCGGGTTCCGGCCCGAAACCGCGCTACAGAGTTGTACACGATGCTCCCTCTCCATCAGGACTTACTTGCGACAATAACGCATGTGTCCATATACAAGCTGGCAATGTTGTACGTCAACACCAGAACCGTTTTGGTGTAAACCAGTCCAGAAATCGACGCTTAAAGCCCTCTATCAAAGTACGATACTCACTTTTTACTGAAAAAAAAGAAGTTTCGAATCTAAGGAGAGAACGTCCGGATAAGGAGTATTGTAAAGTGGATGCAAAATCTCGGGAGAGGATTGATCATATATGGTTGTTCTTCTCCAACAGGAATCAGGAGCAAAACGCAGTTAGCGCTTTGCCCCGACTTTATTGTGGGGGTACGCTTCCGCGTCCCGACGCTTTCAGCAATTTGTGTTGCCAATAAAGCTCTTTATCTTACTTCAACCCAGCCATTTTTAATAGCGGTAATAACTGCTTGGGTACGGTCATTCACATTCATTTTTTGCAAAATATTGCTGACATGGTTTTTAACCGTTTTTTCACTGATAAACAGCGTTTCACCAATGCTGCGGTTGCTTTTACCGTCGGCGAGAAGCTGCAATACTTCACATTCGCGGCTCGTTAACAGGTGAAGCGGAACTCTGACTTCAGGCTGCTGGTAGCCTGTACCTTTATTTTGTTCGTTTGCTAAACGTCTATATTCCCTAATTAGTTTATGGGTTACTTTCGGGTGGATGTAACATCCACCGCCTGCTACGACCTTAATTGCTTCAATGAGTTCATCTGAATCCATTTCTTTCAACATATAGCCGGCAGCTCCGGTTTTCAATGCGTGTGTTACATACGCCTCTTCATCGTGAATGGAAAGGATGATCGCCTTGGCTTCGGGATATGCTTCCATTAATTGTTTTGTCGCTTCTATGCCATTTGTGTTTTTCATATTGATATCCAATAAAACGACATCAGGTGAATATTCCTCAACAATTTCCACAGCTTCACAGCCATCTTCCCCTTCAGCCACAACTGAAAAAGTTTTTTCGAATTCTAAAATTCTTTTAACGCCTTCACGAAATAATTCATGGTCATCAATAATGGCAATTCTTGTTTGCATCGTCCTTCCTCCTTTATTCATAATCATTTTTATAAGGGCAATGGTATTTTAATCGTAATAATGGTTCCGGCCCCCGGCTTGGAGTGAACCGAAAGGTGTCCATCCAAAATGTCCACCCGTTCTCTCATCCCGATCATGCCAAACCTTCCGCTTTTTGTCTCACTTATGTCAAAGCCGATTCCATCGTCTTTTATTGTGACATACACTTTGCTGCTTTGGATTTCCACCTTTACTTGGATTGTTTCTGCTTTGGCATGTTTAAGCGCGTTATGTACCGATTCTTGGATGAGCCGAAACAGGGCAACCTCATATTTCGGTGGAAGTCGAATATCTTTTCCCAAATAGACAAATTCAATATATGTTCCTTTATGATAATCTTCGACTGTCGTTAAATATTTGTTCAGAGTCGGAATCAACCCAAGATCATCAAGCGCCATCGGCCTTAAATCGTAAATGATGCGGCGCACCTCATAAAGCGCTGTCCGGATCATTTCTTTTAAACTGCGAATTTCTTGGAGTGACTGTTCCGGACCCTGTTGTTTATGCATTTTTTCCGCCAAATCCGAACGGATGAGAACATTTGCCAGCAGCTGCGCGGGACCGTCATGCATTTCCCGGGACAAGCGTTTCCGTTCCTCCTCTTGGGCTTCGATGATCCTAAGTCCAAATTCCTGCTTTAACTTGGCATCCTCCAACGCTTCTCCCATTTCCTTTATATCACTTACAAGGTAGTTCGATACGATCGTAATCTGGGAAACGAGTGTTTCCGCGCGATGAATTGTTTCCTGCAAAGTAATGAGCCTTCTCTCCAAGTCATCTCTTCGCATTCTGAGCTGCTTTTCAAGTTGGCGATTGATTGTTAATTTTGTCTGCAATTCATGGGCATACTCATAAGCCTCGCGAATCTGTTCCTCGGAAAATTCCTTGAAGTTCTTGCTTACATCGGATAGGCGCCTCCTTGCCAGTTTGGCCTTAACCTCCAATGAATCTCCGGTTTGGATAACTTCTTTAACTTCGTCCTTTATTTCCTGGAGCTCTTTTATGATGTGATCGTGATCACGGCGGCATTGCTCCCCGATTTGAAAAATTTCATCTTTACTCCTGTCGACCGTCTCAATCATCTGTTCTACGATTTTGTCCAGCGCTTTCGGGTTTACCTTTTTCAGTGCCATAATACTCCTTGAAGGCTCCCCCTTTCGAAATGAATTACTGGTAAAATTAGGATTTGGTTATACGTCTCCCATTCTACATAGTCATTATATCATGTATAATTTCTTTAGAACACGACATGTCATTTGGGAAAAAAAGAGTTTTTAGGAGGAACGTACCGATGCTTCCACGTTATTTAACAGTCAAAACAGCAGGATCACACGAAATCATCATACAAAAATCCAGATTTATTGCCCATGTAAATCGAGCGGAAACAGAGGAGGATGCACAGGCTTTTATACAGTCCATCAAAAAAGAACATTGGAATGCCACCCATAATTGTTCTGCCTATTTGATCGGTGAAAATGACCTGATCCAAAAGGCAAATGATGATGGGGAACCGAGCGGCACAGCCGGAATACCGATGCTGGAAGTTTTAAAAAAGCGCGGGTTAAAGGATACTGTCGTTGTCGTAACAAGGTATTTCGGCGGTATTAAACTGGGGGCGGGTGGACTCATCCGGGCCTATGGCCGCGCGGCTTCGGAAGGGATCGACGCCGTTGGGATCGTCGAGCGAAGATTAATGAATGTAATGAAAA
Source organism: Siminovitchia sp. FSL W7-1587 (assembly GCF_037963795.1). Classification (NCBI taxonomy): domain Bacteria; kingdom Bacillati; phylum Bacillota; class Bacilli; order Caryophanales; family Bacillaceae; genus Siminovitchia; species Siminovitchia sp. FSL W7-1587. Next base: position 3,094,953 of record NZ_CP150169.1, on the reverse strand, counting down.
TCGGTATTGATTATTCATGGCTCGGCAAACTGGAAAACGAGCTCAGAAACCAAAAATTTCTGGTGAAAAACATTCATTATTCAGACCAGGTAGAGATCGATGTGTATGTGGAAAGTGAAGGAACCGGGCAATTTTCCGACCTGATTACTGAACTTACAAACGGCCAGGCTGATGTCTCTGACGGACCCCAAGAATATTTGGAAGTCGATGTGAATTAATTTATAAGACTTTAGGATGAAAGACATCTTACTTTTTTATTAGGGAAAATTCTCCTCATTTTTTCGTTTTCTAAAAATTTATTTTTGTTTTTCATAGGCTTTCTTTTTCTCTAAAATTTGTTTTGCCATGAGGAGAGCTCCCGTAACCCCTGCATCATCTCCGAGCTGCGGCGGCACAATATAATGCACCAACTTGTCAGGAAGAGGAACAAAGCCTTCAAGTTTCTCTTTGACAAGGGAATGAATTTGAGGAAATAAATGCTTTTGTTTCATCACGCCTCCCCCCATAATAATTTTTTCCGGGGATAGAATAAGGATATACTGGACGAGCGCTTCGGCGAGGTAATAAGCTTCCATTTCCCATGCTTTCTCATGATGAAGCATGTCCGCTTTTACTCCCCAACGCCCTTCAATAGCAGGCCCGGCAGCAAGCCCCTCGATGCAGTCCCGGTGATACGGGCAAAAGCCTTCATAAGAATCTTCCGGATGACGGCGAACGGAAATATGCCCCATTTCCGGATGTGATAACCCCCGCAACAGCTTTCCATCAACAACCGCCCCGGCGCCGATTCCTGTCCCTACGGTGATGTATAAACAGCTATTGTGTCCCTTGGCAGCACCATAAGCCCACTCTCCCAAAGCGGCACCGTCCACGTCGGTGATAAAATGAATTGGCACATGAAAGGCATTTTCCATCGTCTGGACAAACGGGAAGTTGATCCATCCGGGTTTGGGTGTCGATTTTATGTATCCATAGGTCGGACTTTCCTTATTGATATCAATCGGCCCGAATGAGGCTATTCCAATCGCTTGTATGGGAAATTCTCGAAAAAACGCAATCACCTCAGGGATTGTCCGCTCGGGGATGTCTGTATTAATTTGAATCCGCTCAACCAATCGTCCGTCCTTTTGCCCAACAGCACAAACAAATTTGGTCCCTCCTGCCTCAATGGCTCCAAGCATCTCTTTTCACCTTTCTTGCAATCTACTGTTCTTTTTCCAATCATACATTGTTTTCCGTTTGAAATCAGCATGTATCTGTGTTTTACACATACACCTATATATGATAAAACGTTTTTCAAACGGGGAGGGACAGCCGTGGAAATCCGGGTCCGACCAGGCGATACACTTATGAATTACAGCCAATTGTTTTCGATCCCGCTTATGTTAATCATTGATTCCAATCCCGAAATAGCAAAGTCGAATATTCTTCAAACAGGACAGAGGGTGACAATCCCCGGATTTACGACAGAGAGTTATACGACTCAAAGCGGGGATACGTTTGGGAAAATTGCCCACGCCCAACGATTACACATCAAAGCCCTGAAACGATTAAATCAAGATGTTGATTCGGATCAGTTGCAAGCCGGGCAAAAAATAGTAGTTCCCAAAAAAACGGCGCCGTTGGAGATCAGTCCGGAAAGTTATGATTTCAAAAAGCTGGACCGTCATGTCGATCAACTCACTAAGATTTTTCCATTCATGAACAAAACTACTGTTGGAAAAAGCCATCTTGGTCATCCATTGCATATTTTGAAAGTTGGAAAAGGGAAAAAGGTGCAAATCAATGCAGCGTTTCACGCCAATGAGTGGATTACAAGCGCGGTATTGATGAAATTTTTACACGAGTATATGATTGCTTTGATAAACAATGAAACAATCAGGGGAATTCCAGCGCTTGACATGTACACACATACCGAATTACATGCTGTTCCTATGGTGAATCCCGATGGAGTGAATATGGTTTTAAATGGTCCTCCGGGTGATTGGGCGTCGGAGGTTGTGTCGTTAAACCGGGGAAGCGCCGACTTCTCCGGCTGGAAAGCGAACATACGAGGAGTTGATTTAAACAAGCAATTTCCGGCAAAGTGGGAGTTGGAAAAAAAGCGCAAGCCCCAAAAGCCGGGACCCCGTGATTTTCCTGGTTTTTTCCCCATTTCAGAACCGGAATCAAAAGCGATGGCGGCGCTCGCCCGCAAGGAAAACTATGATATTCTGCTTGCCCTTCATACACAAGGCAAAGAAATCTATTGGGGATATGACGGACTTGAACCGCCTGAATCTGAAGTCCTTGCTCGGGATTTTGCCCGGATAAGCGGTTATAAGTCTGTGCGCTACATTGACAACTATACTGGTTACAAAGATTGGTTTATACAGGAGTTTCGGAAACCAGGTTTTACGATTGAGCTTGGTTTGGGTCACAACCCGCTTCCCATCGAACAATTTGATGAAATATACGATGATATGTTAGGCATTTTTGTCCGAGCGCTTTCTTAAAGCGGAAACCAACCCCAAAGCAAGAAGAGCCCCCAGGGAATCAATCCCGACATCCAAAATGGAGGCAGTCCGATCAGGCACATATAGTTGATGCAGTTCATCACTTGCCGCATATATGGTGGTGAATAACCAAGCCAGCAAAAACCTTTTTTTGCGCAGCCCGTGATAAAAAAGGATGGCCAGTAATCCAAATGCGGTTAGGTGAACAAATTTCCGAAATAAAAGATTTAGTACTGATGCTTGTTCAGGCGTGAGGTGCAAAAATCGTTCAAAAAATATGAGCGTGTTCCCACCGGTCGAAGAAGGTGATCCGGTTGCGGTAAAAATGGCAACACACCATCCGATTGCCGCCAATAGCCATAAGTGCCTTTTCTCCATTATTAGACTCCTTTTTTTAAACATGAAAAAAAGCTGGGACATAAGTTGAAAACGAATGGATATTCGTCCAAATCGTGAAAATAAAACCGCGTGAAATCAAAGGTTTACATTTGATTTCATGCGGCTTATTCATTTTTATAGGTTTTTGTCCCGGCCTCTTTCAAGCTATATATTCAATTGTTCCTTTAGAATGCTTTGAATTCTCTCCCTCTCATCTTGGGAGACAATATAATAATAGATGTTGTCTATCCTTTGTCCTTGTCCATCGATCTGGTTTTGTTCGATGTTGTGGCGGGCGCTCTTATAATTTTTTTGTATTTCGACCATTTCATTGAAAGACATATTAGTTTCGACATTTTTTCCGAGGGCTTTCAGAACATCATCATATTTCCATAATGCGGAAATGTTCGCTCCCTTATTGATGACTCCCTGAATAACCTGGCGCTGGCGCATTTGTCTCCCAAAATCTCCCCTCGGGTCATTTTTACGCATTCTGGAATAGGCAAGAGCATCCGCTCCATTTAGGGAGATTTCCCCTTTGGGAAAATGTTTCTTTTCATAGGAGAATTCAAGATCATTGTTTACATTGATTCCGCCTACCGAATCCACAATTTCTTTGAATCCATCCATGTTCATTTTGATATAATAATCAATCGGAATATCAAGGAATTTTTCCACCGTATTCATGGACATTTCGATCCCGCCAAAAGCATAGGCGTGGTTAATTTTATCATTAATCCCTTTACCGACGATTTCTACACGTGTATCGCGGGGTATACTAAGCATTTCGATCGACTTTTTTTCCGGATTTACCGCCATGACGATAATCGTGTCCGACCGGCCGCGATCCCCTGCCCGCTCATCAACTCCAAGCATCAACACTGAAAAGGGTTCTTTTTTGCCTAGCTCCAAGTCGGAGGAACGCGGCACTTCCGGATTTCGCTCAACAGGTTTATGTATGGAATTGGCTGTTTTGTTCAAATTATGATAAATGGAATAACCGTAGCCGACAAGACCCACAACTAGGACCAGCAGCACGATCAAAACGATTTTTAGCGCTTTTCGTTTCTTTTTTGGTTTATATCTCGACATTGAATACTTTCTCCTCTTGGATATGTTCATTCCTTTTTGAAAAACAATCTACCAATCTTATTATAAAGAACTTATAAAACAAATCAATACAAAATTCGACGGTTCCAACGTTTTTCAATTTTCTTTATTTATGATACCATAACATATAAATCGAAAGAAATAATGGGAGACTGATCATGGTAAAGGTGTTATTTGTTTGTTTGGGAAACATTTGCCGCTCCCCAATGGCGGAAGCGATTATGAAAGACTTGGTGGAAAAAGAAGGACTGAAGGATCAAATATTGGTAGATTCAGCCGGAACCGGCTCATGGCACATCGGAGAGCCGCCTCATCAAGGAACGAAAAGAAAACTAGAAGAATATGGAATTAAAACAGAAGGGCTTGTCGCCAGACAATTTTCAAAGGAAGACCTCGAGACATTTGACTATATTATCGGAATGGATCGATCCAATATCGAAAACATTTATCAAATAACGGGAGAGCCGGAACACCCAAAAGTTATGCGGTTGCTCGATTTAACCCATTTTAAAAAAGATGTGCCTGATCCGTATTACACTGGTGATTTTCAAGAAACTTACGACTTGGTGAGTGAAGGCTGCCGTGTGTTGTTGGAAAAAATTAAACAACAACTTTAGCGCTGTTGTTTTAAAAGCTGAATCGCACATATTGAAACATGGCATATAGGGCCAATAGGGCGATTTTTTGACCCTATTGGCCCCCGCTTTTTTTAAAATCGGCTGGATTGTTCGTTGTCTGTATACGGTTGTTTTACGTAGAGCGCTTTTTATCTCCCCTAGCACCTTTTTGAACGATATTATGCTCCGCATGTGGAACTGCATCGGCTTCTGTGCGCAACTCAGCATCAACGTTTGGCACATCGTAAGGATTTATATATCCCGAATGGACACTGGTGCTGTACCTTTCCCCATATTCCTTATCGACATACAAAAAAATTCCTCCGTCATCAATTTCCTGATAATATCGCTCCATGTCAGGGCCCGATAGCTCCATGTTCTGCATCGCCTCTTTTACCGGCTCTTCACCAGTCATAAAACGAACGAAGCGGTCAAACCAATCCCCTCCGCCTGACCGGACATCTACGTTTGTCTGTCCGCGAAGCATGGAAATATCATGCTCTTCCCGAGCTACTGCGTATATATCACTGGGATCATAACCTTGTGCTTCCAGATCTTCTATTTTCCGAATGGCATCATGTTCAGATTGAAATACACCAATGGCTTTTTTGTCCATTTTAGTGAACGCCTCCTTTAACTCATGTGGGGTGACTACATATTTACCCGACTATTTTTTGTAAAAACATGGGAATTGGGCTGTATAAAAGTGGCGGCCCATGCAGATTGATAAATGTCCTTATGGTTTCCTTTGCTGTTCACCACTTTTTTGTGATATTTTTTACCAATAGCATTTTCACCTTTGGATTATTTTGTTAGTGACGCCCTTCATTGGCACATCCATGGGTGGAGGAAAGTATTTTAAACAAGGAAAAGATCCCGGACCTCCGGGATCTGAAATGTGGAAATAACTGTTGAGGATATATATGGTTGTGGGCATGCTTGTAGTTTTCGGAATAGGTGATTATGATTGCATACTCCTGATGATGTTATGCAACTTCATATCATGGCTGGCAACTTTTATGTTTAAATAGTCAATATCATATTTCACATTTTGTAGCTCTTTATTGACTACTTTAAAGACCGATTGGTGCTCGTCCAGCTTTGCATCGATCCTCTTAAAATGGCTGCGCATTTCACTCGTGAGATTGTCCACTTTTTTATCAATTATTCTCACTTCGGTTTTTACTTCCTGAAGTTCTGCATACATTTCTTTTTGATCGGTTTTTACTTCCTGAAGTTCTGCATACATTTCTTTTTGATCGGTTTTTACTTCCTGAAGTTCTGCATACATTTCTTTTTGATCGGCTTTGATGAGCTGAAGCTCTGCACGCATTTCTTTTTGATCGGTTTTTACTTCCTGAAGCTCTGCACGCATTTCTTTTTGATCGGCTTTTACTTCCTGAAGCTCTGCATACATTTCTTTTTGATCGGTTTTGATGAGCTGAAGCTCAGATTTTACCCCTTGAATTTCTCCCTCAACATTTTCCAATTTTGATAATATTAATTGCAGGCTTTCTTCCAATGTCTCACCCCTCCTTTCGTTCCATTGATTATACCATATTCTTTTGAATAATAACCTTTTACAACGTAAGATAGCTGATTATAAGGGAGCAAACATGTTGAGTACGGCGGCTTCTAAATGTTTAAGGAGCCAGCTTTCCGAATTACTCTTTGATCCAATAAAGCTTTAAGAGCAGCTGGTAAGCTGGCGGTACATAGTATTCATATATCAGGGCTCGGCTCCTTATAGCAATCGCGCTAAAAATTCCTGCCCTTATTCTTCACTCTTAAGTAAAACCTTAAAGGGTTTGGCGCAAATACTCTTCCAGTTGATCTGCCGGGTTGTGGACAGGATTTCCATGACATATTTCGAGATGGACGGGCTTTAGGCGGAAAAGAACTTTACTGCTCTCGACCGCTTCAGCCATGTCGGCCGTAAACATCGGCATCGGCCTGCGAAGCTTCCCTTTTTTGGAGGTGAATAAATCTCCCCCCAAAACGACACGGTCTCTTTCATGCCAATAGATAACATGTCCCGGGGAATGCCCTGGGGTAAAATAAGGCTGGAGTCCTCCAATCGGAAGCAGTTGCCCGGTTTCATCTGCAGGGAGAGGCTCGACAATTTCTTTTTCTAGGGAGACCGCGGCTTTTTTCCTACGCGGGTATGCGAGATCACCTTCCATGAAAGGAATTTCAATCGTATGTACGTATACGGGGACCGGAGTGGATGCCAGGATTCGTTTGACTGCTCCGACATGGTCAGAATGCCCGTGTGTGAGGACAATTCTTTTAAGCGGCCCCGCTCCAATTTGATCTACTGCCTTCAAAATACCTTTTGCCATTTGCGGAATTCCCGCATCAACGAGTGTAACTCCATCTTCCTCCACAACGAGCCAGACATGGATGGGAATGAATACCCACGATTTGAGGCTCCAAATATGCTCGGAAATCCGGCTCATTTTCATATTGTTCCCTCTTCTCTATTCAACTTTTTCTTAAAGCCAGCCAAAAGCACATCAACCATATCGTCAAAAGTGGAGCCGAGCCGCTCCCGCAGCTGTTCGTACGACTCTTCGGAATGCGCATAGGTTCCAACGATTCCATAAAGGGCAAAATAGTAAATCCGACTAAAAGTCAAGAGCCTGTTGTCATGTTGCTGAAGCTCAAGACAGCCCTGCAACGCAGCCATCATACTCGCAAAAAGCTTGTTACGCGTCCGGTTTATGTCCAACTCCGGTTCAGCTTCATCGACTCTACCCGCTCTTTCCGTAAAAAGAATGGTGAACATATTTCGCTTTAAGAGGCAAAAGCGAATGAACTCACGGCTTAAGCCGCGCAGCTTTTCTTCGAGAGATAATTTTTCCTCAGATAAAATTGTTTCAAACTGCCGCTCCAGTTGATTGAGGGCCGGCATCGAGAGATCGTGGAGGAGTCCTTCCTTATCCTTAAAATAAAGATAAATGGTCGTATGCGAGCAGCCGGCTTCCTTGGCAATCTCACGGATGGTCACCGACTCAAATCCGTGGGCGGCAAACAATTTGCCAGCTGCCTCCAAAATCGCTTTTTTTGTTTCTTCTGCACGAAGATCGTGTTTTTTGAACATGAATGAATCAGCATCCTTCCACCTTGATAACCAATGGTTACTAACCAGCGGTTATAATATAACCTGCCGATCACTCGCTGTCAACAAAAAACGCCAAAGACATATAAAGATTGGAAAAAGAGACCGCTATTTGTGTCCATTTTCTACAAACCCGCTGCTGTTCAAAATGCGGATAAGAATGCGCTTATTCGATACGAGCTTCATTTTCATGAAAAAACCCGGCTCACGGCCAGGCTTCCTATAATGATTGAATGATTTCCTTTTGATCATTTTTCGGGCTGTTCACTAAAGTAGAAACCGGATACGATTCCATATCTTCTGCGCTGTATGGTAGAAGCAACTGTTTAAGTTTTGCCGAATCTTCAATTGTGCGATCCAACCATATTTGCTCTGCTTTTTTCGTCAAAATGACTGGCATCCGGTTATGAACTTCTCGTACAAGTGTATTCGCTTCCGTGGTAATGATCGTACACGAATGAATGACTTTGTCTCCCTCTTCCCAGCGATCCCAAAGTCCCGCAAAGGCAAAAGGCAGTTTTGTTTTTAAGTGAAACCGGTAAGGCTGCTTCTTGTCCCCGTCTCTTTTCCATTCATAAAACCCATCTGCTGGTATCAGGCAGCGCCTTCTCGTTAATAATCGCTTAAAGCTTGGCTTGTGGTCGACGGTTTCCATGCGGGCATTGATCATTTTATTGCCGATTTTCGGGTCTGTTGCCCACGTAGGCACCAGTCCCCATTTTAGAAATCCTGCCCGGTTGCCCTTCTCGTCCCGGATGATGGCCAAAACTTGTTGGCTCGGCGCGATATTGTAGCGTTCAACCCATTCAAGTTGCTCGGAATTCGCCAGTTGGAAGCGCTCCGTCACTACATCCTGTTTGGAAAACAAACTGTATCGTCCACACATGCCGCATTCTCTCCTTTTTCATCCATTATAACAAGAAGCCGCTTTCATGAAACACGATCGGTTTATAAAACTTTCATTAAGGAAATACATACATAAAAGAAGAATTGGGAAAGGAGCGAAAGTCGATGAACATTTTGCTTGTTAGCGATTGTCGGCATCCGGGACGCTGCCTGTTTGAATTTTTATCCAAACATACCGACCATGATGTCAAAATGGAAACGTGGAAAACAGGCCCCATGATAACGGAGAACCAGGATGAGGAGCACTTGTCCAACGTGATGAAAGGGACAGATGTGGTTATCTTTTCTAGTGGTTGTGACGAACAAGCATATGAGCAAGCCCCCCATTCATCCGTCTTAAAACATATAAAAACGCTTATTAAAATGGCAAGCCGCATCAAAGTTCCCCGCTTCATTTTATTGAGCGCCCTGGGAGCTGACGACCCCCAAGGACCCGCTGAGGATTATTTGTATCATAAACGAGAAGCGGAAGATTACTTAAAAAACAGCGGACTTTCCTATACTATCATACGTCCCGGTCATTTGATCCACGGAGGCCCGTCCGGAAAAATCAACATGCAAGAAAATATGCAATGGATCGTCAACGTGGACATTTCCTGCGGAGATATCGCACTGGTGCTGAAATCTATCCTTGATTCCGGAAAGTTAATCAATAAGATTGTAGAGATCACTTCCGGTGAAAACAGCATAAAAAAAGCCATACATGGCATATAGGAAGGCCTCCTTTTTCCTTGGTCAATTTCATAACAAATTTTTGACAATTCGTCAGATAATTACTTTTTTCGAAATCTATAAAAAAGTTTATGTTATAGTAGTAATACTATATAAAAATGGGGTGATGAATATTGGCTTTGCCAAAGTACATTACGAAAATTGACCAAATCAAGCAGATTCCGGAAGAACAGCGCGAAAAATTGAAAGCAATTACAGAGAAATTTGTATTTCGCGTGAATGAGTACTATTTAGGTTTAATAGACTGGGATGATCCAAATGATCCGATTCGAAGATTGGTCATCCCTAGTGAAGGAGAATTAAAAGAGTACGGGCGCTGGGATGCTTCGGACGAAAATACAAACTATGTCGTACCGGGATGCCAGCACAAGTATACGACAACCGCTCTTTTGATCGTTTCCGAAGTATGCGGTGCTTATTGTCGTTACTGCTTTAGAAAACGTCTATTTAGAAATGACGTAAAAGAGGCATTGCTCGATGTTAGTCCGGGACTTGAGTATATCCGCCAGCATCCGGAAATTAACAACGTGCTTTTAACCGGGGGAGACCCGCTGATGCTCGGTACGAGAAGATTAAAATCGATCATCGAAAGTCTCAGAGAAATCGAGCATGTAAAAATCATCAGGCTTGGCTCAAAACTCCCTGTCTTTAATCCGATGCGGATTTATGAAGATGAAGAGCTATTAAAGGTGATCAAAGAAAATTCCACAACAGAAAACCGTATTTACGTTATGGCCCACATTAACCACCCCAGAGAAATCACTGCAGAAGCCCGCCGGGCCTTCCAGGCACTTCACGAAGCCGGTGCGATCGTCGTCAATCAAACCCCTGTACTGCGGGGGATCAACGATGACCCTGACGTATTGGCAGAACTCTTAGATAAACTTTCTTGGGCGGGAGTAACACCTTATTACTTTTTTGTAAACCGCCCTGTAGCCGGCAACAATGATTTTGTACTTTCCCTGAAGGAAGTATACGATATCGTTGAGAAAGCCAAGGCAAAAACTTCCGGACTCGGAAAAAGGGTTCGCCTTTCCATGAGTCACACAGCAGGAAAAGTGGAAATATTGGCGATCCAAGATGGAAAAGCCTACTTGAAATTTCATCAGTCACGCGACGGTGATTACGGTAAATTCATGGTCCTTGACTGTCCGGATGATGCTGCATGGTTTGACGATCTGCCCGGAAACGAAGCTTATTGGAAGCAACCTGATGAAGTCTTGATGTAAACAAAAAAGATATGAGCCTCCTTTTAACGGGGGATCATATCTTTTTCTCATCTTCCCAATTTCTCCTCTTTCGTGGCCCTTCCCGAACGAATGAGCCACATATGAACGAAAAATTCAATCGCCGTCAAGAAAAGGGCTACTACCATTGAACCAAAAAAAGTCACTTCGGCCCCAGCAAAAAAATAACTAAGAATGTAAATAGTAAGAGTAGATAAAACAAAGTCGCCTATGGTACTTAACCAAAAGGTACTGCGCGACAGAAGCGCCCATTCCAGCAAATGGCCGGCAACAGCAAGCGTTACCCCTATAACCACTGGCTGATACGCATAGAAATAATTGACATTCGTCAACATGGCGGCTGCTATGGAAAGCACGATCGGAGTGATGATCATTTTGATAATTAAATTTAACATGACAAAGGCCTCCTTTACTGTAAAAGGATGCCATATTAACGGATTTTTATTCAGTCAGTTTGTCATGATCAGAATTTCTTCACAAATGTTAAAACGATGAGAATTAAAAACTCTCAATGCGTCGGTAAACGGAGATTATCTTGGCATCGTTTCATTACCTGCTTTTCAGCTTTACAACGACAAGTTCTGGGCGGTTAAAGATTCTGAACGGAATGATGCTGTTCCCCAGTCCCCTGTTAACAACCATTGTGGTCATCCCGCGTTCATACTTGCCGGCCGTATATTTTGGAAACCAGCCTTGCCCCGGCGCAATCAAGCCACCAATAAACGGAAGGCGAATTTGTCCGCCATGTGCATGTCCTGTAAAAGCGAGATCAATTTCTTTTTTTACATAAACATCAAATACTTCGGGGCGATGAGAGAGTAAAATGCTATATGGCTGTCCCCTTATTCCGGTAAAAGCTTCCTCCAATGAGTCTGTCACCGCTTTGTCGGGATAATCCAAGCCTTTCATCAAAGGATCTTCAATGCCAGCAATGACGAGCTGCTCCCCATCAAACGTAAATGTTTTGGCGTCATTTGTCAGAACATGGACACCAAGTTTTTTCAGGGACGCATTGATTTTCTCCACCTGATTTACTGCCACTTCATGGTTTCCCGTTACATAATACACATCAGAAAGAGTTACTAGTTGCCGGACAAGGTCCAAGCTATTTTCTAAATCATAGCGATTGCTGTCAACGATGTCTCCTGTTATAAAAATTACATCTGGGTGGAGATTCTTCACTTTTTCTACCAATCTATTTTGTTTGTCACCAAAAGTGGCATCATGCAAGTCCGATAACTGGACAATCGTCAACCCGTCAAAAGGTTTTGGAACCCGCTCTGAATATATTTCATATGAAGATGTTTGCAGCCAATGATTGTTGAAATATAAAAAGAGCGATATAAAACAAAACAACAAAATGATACGAATCAATTTGCGCTTTTTACTCATCATTCGACATACCGTCATATTTTTGCAAAATCATACTGTCACCTCTAACGTTCAAAAGACTGCAATATGTCTATTTTAGTGTATGCGGTAAAAATGGACAATACCAAAAAAATTCAAGTATTTTGAATCCCCATGAACAGAGCAAAGGTGATGAACTGCTTATGATAAGTGATTTTACGTTTTTTCATTATCGGGACTATGACACGGACATGATGACGTTGTTTACAATGGCTTGCGTAATAGGGGCTTGCCTCGCAACCCGGAGATCTTGGGGTTTCGGTCTTAAAATGTTGACATTTTTATGGGTGCACTTGGATATTGCCGGAACAGCGACTTCGAGTTTCGGTCTTAAAATGTTGACATTTTTATGGCATTCTTCTTGTTAGGCCATCACAACTCGCACACATATTGGTTATATCCCTCATTGTCTGGTTCACAACACGCCCCTGACGCCACAATAAAAAACAGCCCCGGCCAGGGCTGTGTTGTACATTTATGGTTGCTGTTGTTCTTCGTTATAAAAGTGAACACCGTATTGAGATCCTTCCGATACCATTTTGGCGTCTTCCAAAGAATATTTATCCGGATGGCCCGCCTTTTCCACCAAGTTGACATCCTCTTCTTGGGCTCCCCGTAGTCTGATCACTTTATGTTTTATCTGCCTGACCTTCAGCATCGCTTTTTCACGATTTTCCCTGGAAGACAGATAGGCGCCAGCAAGACTTAGACCAAGACCTAGCAATACTAAGGAATTTATTTTTTTCGTTTGTCCCATAAGGAACTTCCTCCTTTTCGCATTTGTCTTGTCTTTACCCCATTTCCTTATCAATCAAGCCAAAATATTATAAATCGCTTAAAGTTTTTTCCTCTGAAAATCTCGAGGATTGCACAAGTGTCTTGATTTCCTCATGTTTCCCATCCGCCAGCAGTTGAACAATTTTACTTCCGACGATCACTCCGTCACAATGTTCTCCCAGCTCTTTTACATGCTCCGGATTGGAGACGCCAAAACCAGCAAGGACTGGAGTGGCAGAAAAAGACTTTAATGTTTTCAAATAGTCGGCTATCCCAGCTTCATAATCCGTTCTCGCGCCAGTTGTTCCTTTGACGGTCACGGCGTAAAGAAATCCTTCTGTTCTGCTGGCGATTTCGGCCATCCTGCCGCGAGGACTTGTTGGAGAAGCGAGACGAATCAAGGCTATATCATGTTCGGAAAGTGCGGGGGTCACGAGTTCTTCTTCCTCAAGCGGCACATCTGGAATAATGAGCCCGTCAACTCCCGCTTCCACACACATTTGGGCAAACTTTTCTATTCCATAGGAATAAATAAGATTGAAATAAGTCATGATCACGATCGGAACATGGCGATCCGCTTTTCCTTCCTTTAAAACGTCAAGTACCGCCTGCATCGTCGTTCCGCTTGCCAAAGCCCGGATTCCCGCCTCTTGAATAGTCGGTCCGTCCGCGACAGGGTCGGAAAAAGGAATGCCTAGTTCCACAATTGTAGCCCCGCATTTTTCTAAAAAAGTAATTTGTCCATGCAAATTGTCCAACCCTCCGTCCCCTGCCATTATATAAGGGACAAACGCTTTGTCTCCCCGTTCCAATACACGGGCTAATGCTTCATCAATCCGTTTTTTACCCATTCTCTTTTCCTCCCAACGCTGTTCTGACTGTATCTACATCTTTGTCGCCCCTGCCTGATAAGCAGATAACAATGATTTCATTGGGAGCCATTCTTTTGGCCAATTTGGCTCCAAATGCAACGGCATGGGAACTTTCGAGCGCAGGAATAATTCCCTCTGTTTTTGCCAACAACTGAAACGATTCAAGCGCTTCTTCATCCGTTGCGGAAGTGTATGTCACGCGCCCTGATTCGTTTAAATGGGAATGTTCCGGACCAACCCCAGGATAATCCAAACCCGCCGAGATAGAATGAGCCGGCAGGATTTGTCCCGCATCATCCTGAAGGAGATATGTCAATGTCCCGTGCAATACCCCCGCTTTTCCGCTAGTAAGGGTAGCTGAGTGCTTGCCTGTTTCGATCCCCGGACCAGCGGCTTCGACACCGTACATTTTCACATGCTTATCATTGATGAACGGATAAAACATTCCCATTGCGTTGCTTCCCCCGCCAACACAAGCCACAATTGCCTCCGGCAGCCTACCTTCTTGCCCAAGCAATTGCTGCTTCGTCTCTCTTCCAATCACACTTTGAAAATCACGGACAATTTGTGGAAACGGATGAGGACCGACAACCGAACCTAAAATATAATGAGTATCTTCTACATGCGCAACCCAGTAGCGAAGCGCTTCGTTAACCGCATCCTTCAATGTGCCGTTTCCTTGCGATACGCTTCTGACTTCCGCTCCGAGCAGCTCCATTCGGAATACGTTCAACTGTTGCCGCCGAATATCTTCTTCCCCCATAAAAACGATACATTCCAATCCGAGAAGGGCACATACCGTTGCTGTTGCGACACCGTGTTGTCCCGCTCCCGTTTCAGCTACAACCTTTTTCTTTCCCATTCTGAGTGTAAGAAGGGCCTGGCCGATTGTGTTATTAATTTTATGGGCTCCAGTATGATTTAGATCTTCCCGTTTCAAATAAATTTTGGCTCCGCCAAGCTGTTTTGATAGGTTCTCCGCATAATAAAGCGGGGTTTCCCTCCCGATGTATTGTTTTAGATAATAGGCCATTTGCCTTTCAAATTCGGGGTCTTCAATTGCTTTAGCGTATTCTTCTTCCAGTTCAAGCACGGCCGTCATCAACGTTTCTGGCACAAACCGACCGCCAAACTCGCCGTATTTTCCTCTATGATCAGGTAATGTGTACACGGACATCCTTCTCTCTCCCTTTTACCGCTTTAATAAACGCAGCAATCTTTTTTACATCTTTTTTTCCGTTCGTTTCTACACCGCTTGATACGTCGACCATTGCGGGACGAACGGTTCGAATGGCATCATGGACATTTATCTCATTCAGTCCCCCGGCAAGGATGATTTTTTCGTTTGGAATATCCCTGTCTTGAAGGAGATGCCAATCAAAGGTTTTACCGCTCCCCCCGTGATACTGTACTCCGGGGCTGTCAAATAAAAAATAGTCGCAGTTATATTGGGACATTTTTTCGATAACGCTTTTTTCCCGGATGGCCAAGGCTTTAATGACCGGAACTCCAAGACTTTTACAAAACTCCGGTGATTCGTCACCGTGCAGTTGCACGTAGTCCAAGCTCACCATTTCTTTGATATCGCGTATGACCTCGGCCTTTTCATTTACAAAAACGCCTGTTATCTTTACATTGTCCGAGAGCAATTGAACAATTTCTTTTGCCTTTTCCGGACTGATTCTTCGCGAACTTTCCGCAAATACGAAACCGATCATATCAGCACCAGAACGGGAAGCCGCTATAGCAGCGTCTTCTGTTGTAATTCCGCAAATTTTGACTCGCAATCAGCGCACCGCCCTCAACAGGGGAATTTTCAAATCAGACATTGTACCCGCAATATCTTCTGCTTTCATCAATGTTTCACCGACTAGAACAGCACTTGCACCAGCTTCTTTTACAAAAGTAGCATCTTCTTTCGTTTGTAACCCACTTTCACTGACAATGACAACATTTTCGTTTTTAACGAGGGCGGCCACTCGCTCCGTCACCGCCAAATCGACATGAAAAGTTTTCAAATCCCGATTATTGATGCCAACGATATTGGCTCCGATTCTTAAAGCCGTTTCAGCTTCCCGCTCGTTGTGGACTTCAAACAATACATCTAACTGCATTAATTGCGCATAATCATAAAGGTCTTTAAGCTGTTTTTCCCTTAAAGCTGCGGCGATAAGCAAAATAACGCTTGCTCCGTGGTCAACCGCGGCATCAATCTGCACTCGGTCGATGATAAAATCTTTGCACAATAAAGGCAGTTCAGGCAAAGCAGCGGAGACAGCAGCCAAATCAGCCATCGACCCTTTAAAAAATTGGCGGTCGGTTAGAACAGAAATCGCACTTGCTCCTGCCTCTTCGTATTTTTGGGCCTGCCTGATTGGATCGACATCTTGCTTAATATCTCCTTTAGAAGGCGACGCCCTTTTCACCTCGGCAATGACACTCATCGTGTCTGCATTACGAATGCTGTTAAACAGCGATTTTCTTCTTTGGGGCTTTACTTGGCAGGAAGTATAAATCGTTTTTAACTCACGCACCTCAATGTCTTTTTGGGCTATAATCCGGTCAAGAATCGTCATTCATACCACTCCCCGTTTCATTCGTTCATTCTTTCTTATTAAAAATTCCAGTTTGGACAATGCTGCGCCTGAATCAATACTTTCTTTCGCACATTGAATTCCCGCCTGAATGGTGTCAACTTTGCCGTTCGCAAATATGCCGACACCGGCATTTAACAGCACTGTGTCGCGGAACGGACCTTGATCCCCTCTTAAAATGCTCATCATAATCCTGGCATTTCGTTCCGCGTCCCCGCCTGTGATCTCTTCAATGGAATATGTCGGCAAACCCACTTCATCCGGGTGGAGCGTAATGGAGTTCAGCTCGCCTTCATTCAAAATGACGAGATGATTTTCTCCAGCAAGCGACAATTCGTCCATATGCCCCGCACCGTTTACAATGACAGCTCTTTTCCTTCCAAGGCGTTTTAACACTTCACCCATAATCTGTAACTTATCGCGGCGGTAAATGCCGACAAGCTGGGTATCAAGCTCAATCGGATTGGTCAGCGGTCCAATTAAATTGAAAATAGTTGGCACGCGTAAATCTTTTCTTACTTTCATTACTCTTTTCATGGCTGGATGAACGTAAGGAGCGAACAAGAAGGCAATTCCGTTTTCCTCTAGCAGCTCTTGCGTTTCTTCTGGAGTATTTTCCAAGTAAACACCGAGATACTCTAGTACATCTGCGCTTCCGGTTTGGCTAGAGATATTGCGATTTCCATGCTTTGCCACTTTAATCCCGGCACCGGCTATCACGAATGCAGACGCAGTGCTAATATTAAAGCTTTTGGACCCATCCCCGCCTGTTCCGCAATTATCCATCACACTTCCTCTCGTCTTTTTGATGGGAAGGGACCTTTCCCGAATCGCCTGAACAAGCCCCGCGATTTCATCAGCCGTTTCACCTTTTAAAGCAAGCAGTCCCAATAACGCGCCCGCTTCGCTGTCCGTCGCCTCTCCAGAACATAATATTCTTGCCGCAGCCGTCATTTCATCCACGCTTAAATGATTTCCCGCCATCAGCTTTTGCAAATAAGTTTGCATCATCATTCCTCCCATCTCATTTTTCATAAAAAAAAGCCCTCCATAAATACACAAAAGTGCATTTATAGAGGGCGAATGTATCGCGGTGCCACCTCATTTTGGAAATAAAAAATTTCCTTCTCTTTCGGGTACAGAATCGTCTTCAACCATTCGATACCCTATCCCGTTAACGGAGGAAACCGTGCTTTCCTACTCTGACTTCAGAAAGCCTCTCATAAGGCCATTCCACAAGGCGATTCGTGCCGGTTTCCCACCATCACCAGCTCTCTGATTCGAATGCGCCAAGCGTACTCTTCTTATTCATCGATTTTCTTTATGAAAAACAAAAAGGGCTCCTCATCCAAAGGACGAGGAAACCCGTGGTACCACCTTTATTAGCTGTTTGCACAGCCCACTTTGCCGGCAACAAGCGCCAATGCTTAATGCCCGTCTCGTTATAACGCCGAGAATACGCCAAAGCCTACTGCCTGCCCTCAGCAAGGTTCGGTTTGGAAGCTCGGAAGCCCATTCACTGTTCCCGCACACCGGTTTTCACCAACCACCGGCTCTCTTTAGTGCCAAGATACAGCTACTTCTCTTCGTCATAGCCATCACATATCAAACAAATCATATTATTTTATATATTAAAGGTGCTTGAAGACGATGTCAAGATGAATTTCATGTCAGCTTTCCTTTTCACCTTCACCGCTCGGGCATCATCATAGATATCGAGCACTTTTCAAGTAAAGCTTTTGCAAGTCTAATTTTGAAAGTCCACGTTTGTCAGCAACAGCTTGGATCAAGGCTATTTCATAATTCATTGCCTTAGAAAGCTTTCCTTTTTTGATATTCTTGTTAATTTCCACAAAAAAACTTGCTAATTTCTGATCTGACAGCTTATCGTATGAAGACAAACAGCGGTTCCCTCCCCTTAAATTGTTTATTATAGATATGTATTTTAGATCTCGTATATGTTTTCCTTCTTTTTTAAAAAAATTTATCCGGTTTGTCTTTCGAAACAGAGAAAAGCTAGTACAGTAAAAAGAATTAGCGCCGTTCGGTTTTTTTTATAAAAAACAGCCCCCTCCCGTTGTTACACAACGTTAAGCGTCTAATGCTTACTTGTTATTCACTTGTTAAACTTTTAATGCTTCGGCCTTGGCGGTAATAATAAAAAGCTCTTATTTACATATATAAAATTGCAAAAAAAAAAAAACGTCAATTTTTATCTGAAACGAAAAAGCAGTAATCCCGGTATTTTCTCGATTACTGCTTTTTGTCTATCTATAAATCCTTCGGCCCATAGGTTCCCCTTTTATCGTCTTCGTTTTCTTCGCGCTTTTCAATCAAGTCATCGGAAAGGTCATCAACTGGCATAACGAGTTGGTCGCGTTGGGCTTGCTTCGCTTTATCTTTGTAAAAGGCCTTATCTTTTTTATTGCGGTTCGCCAAAGCTTTTGCCCGATCTATTTTATTTTGTCCAGGTTCTGATGTCATTTGAATCCCTCCACTTCGTTTCTTTTTCTTTTTCCGTTTTGGGGTCCATTAAAACGTATTCGGCTTCATAGGCGGTAAAATTTGATTGTGTTTTGGTATAACAGATCATATACAATCGGGAGGGGCGTTTTTTTAAGCCGGGCAATTGCCGGGATCGCGTCATGAATCATGGCCGGATGGGTCATTTTTCCGGAAAAAGGTCCTTCAAAACGCCACGGTCCATCCGTTTCCACCATCATTTGGCGGAGTGGATATTGCTTGGCAACCTCTTGAATTTCTTCTTCGTACAAGATATCGGGTGTAATTGAAATATAAAAACCATTGGCCGCCATTCTTTGGATTGTCTTCTTGTCTCCTTTAAACCAGTGAAAATGGGCATTTGTCACCTCGTGTTTTTCGAGCAGGTCGCACGCTAGGGGAGCATCATCGTAAACGGCATGAAGAACAATGGGCTTGTCCCATCTTTTTGCCAATTTGATAAACTCTTCGAGCAATTCGATATAGCCTTCCAGTTGGAAGCCTGGACCATGCTCGTTCCGCAAATAATACGGCAGGCCCACCTCGCCTACAGCCGTCAGCAAATCTACCCGGGCCTCCATCCAGGAAATGAAATCAGCCAATTCCCGATCACTAGGAAGCGGCTGTTCTGGATGGAATCCGAAAGCAGGGTAAACATGGGAATATTTTTTGCTTAGCGCCATATTTCGCTTGGACGATTCCAAATGGAAGGAAACGGAAATGAGTCCCGCACAATTCATCTGCTCCATCTCTCCCAATATGTCCGTTATCTCTTCATCTTTATAAAAATCAAGGTGAATATGTGAATCAATCATCTTACGCATTTTCATCATCCTGTTTGGCGATATGATTTGCAACAAGGCGCTTCCACTCTAAAAATTCATTTGATAAAACGAGATTTCCTGTTCGCGGTCTCTCAAATGGAACCTCGAACTGTTTGACGACCGTTGCTGGATTCGTCGACAAAATGGCAATTCGGTCCGAGAGGAACAATGCTTCTTCTATATTATGAGTGATGAAAAGAATCGTCCGGCGATATTCCATCCAAACTGACTGAAGCCACTTTTGCATATCTTGCCGGGTAAAATCGTCCAATGCCGAAAATGGCTCATCCAAAAGTATAAGCGGCTGCGGGTTTAATAACGCCCGAATAAAAGAAGCCCTTTGTTTCATTCCGCCAGACAAAGCATCGGGCAGCGAATGTTCGTACCCGGCCAAACCAGCTTTGTGGATCATATCGAACGCTTTTTGTTGATCCTGTTTTCCTCCCTGCAACTCCTGGCCCAGCAGGACATTTTGAAGGACGGTGCGCCATGGAAAAAGCGCGTGATGCTGCGGCATATAACTAATAAAACCCCGCTTTCCGGTAATCTCCTGGTCATGTAAAAAGATGGAACCTTGATCAGGCTTTAGCAAACCGCCAATCACATGAAACAAAGTGCTTTTTCCACTTCCGGAAGGTCCGAGAATCGAGATAAATTCGCCCTCTGCAATGTTCAGTTGAATATCTCGCAACACTTCTTTTTGTCCGAAACTTTTACTTACACCTTGTATTGTTAAATGGCCCATTCACAGTACCTTCCTTTTTCTCCACTTGATCAGCCTGTTTTCCATCAAGGTAATCACCCCAAAAAACAACAAACTCAAGAACATAATAATGAAAATCGCGACAAAAACGCGATCCGTGCGAAATGAGGAGGAAGCGAGCGTCATATAAACACCAAGCCCCTTTTTCGCTCCGAGCCACTCCGAGATCACCGCCCCCATGATGCTGTATGTGGCGGAAATTTTGAGTCCGGAAAAGACAGATGATAAAGCGTATGGCCATTCCAGCTTTGTAAATATATGCATTTTTGAAGCACCGACCATTAACATATATCGCTTCATCTCGGCCGGGGCACTCCTAAACCCGTCCATCGCCGCTACCGCGACAGGGAAAAAACAGACAAGGGTAATGACAATGACTTTGGGTAAAAGCCCAAACCCCAACCAAATCACCAGAAGCGGCGCCAATACAATAATCGGCACATTCTGCGATAAAATGAGGAGCGGATAAACGGATTCGTGAAATCCCGGCACTAAATGAAGCAAGATGGCGACAAGAATACCAACTGCACATCCGATCAAAAATCCTCCAATGGCCAGTCCAACTGTAGACTGGATATGCGGCGCGAGTTCCGCATATCCGGAAACCCCTTCTTTTGCAATGGAGCTGGGGGCAGGAAGCAGCCAGCCCTGAATGTTGGCAAGTTTTACGTATACTTCCCATATACATAATAAAAGGAGGAGGACCCCCAGTGGCCTCCATCCTTTTTTGACCAGCACTTTCATTACCGGTATTTCTCCGTCAATTGGCCCATGGAAATTCCGTCCGGCTGATACAATATTTTCACTTGGGAGATCACATTTTTACTGCCCATTTCAATCATCCGGTCATTCATTTTTTTCACAACATCCATCAATTTGGTAAAGTCCCCTTCCATCGTCGTTTCCAAAGGATGTACTTCATAACGGACTCCGGATTCCTCAATGACTCGAATCGCTTCATCGACATATGGAATAACGTCTTCGCCACTTTTTGTTTTCGGGATGATCTGTATGCTGATCAGTGAGTTTGTCATCGTTTACTCCTCCTATTTGGGTAAAAATTCATTCGTGAAGGCTTTTTCTACATCCATTTCCTTTTCGAGCAAATCTTTTTCAAGCATCCAGTCCATGTAGTTTTTCCATACTTCGGCCTTTTGTTCTCCCCAGCGGGCCGCATCATCTTGATAGCGGGGAGAAAGCCATTCCTGACTTTTTTTCACAAGCTCCGGATCAAGATCCGGTACCGCTTTGATCAATATCTCCGCAGCTTCTTCGGGTTGGCTGATAGCAAACTCGTACCCTTTGGAGACGGCTGCCATAAATGCTTTAACCGTATCCGGATCCGATTTGATCATTTCCTCATTCGTCGTAATGACTGGCGTATAATAATCAAGCTGATCAGAGTAATCGGTCAAGTAAATCATATTCATTTTTTCCCCGCGAAGCTCCGCTTCCACTCCCGTCCATGCATAATAAATCCAAGCGAAATCAACATCTCTTTGCACAGCGGTAAAAAAGTCCGCTTCTCCCATGTTGACAATATCCACTTTCTCTATATCGGCGCCAGACACCTCCATCAGTGACGCCAGGACCGCTTTCTCAAGCGGGGCTCCCCAGCCGCCATACGTTTTTCCTTCAAAGTCTTTCGGAGATGTAATGTTCTTTTCCTTAAGGGAGGCAAAACCGGATGTATTGTGCTGTATCACGGCTGCAAGAGACACAATCGGCACGTCTTGAACACGCGCCTCTGTCACGCTTTCTTGGTAACTCACTCCAAATTCGGACTTTCCAGAAGCAACAAGCTGATCAGAGCCAGCTTCCCCCGGCATGATGATGTCAACATCCAGGCCTTCTTCTTCAAAAAAGCCTTTTTCCTTCGCCACATAAAGCCCCGTATGATTTGTATTGGGCGACCAATCGAGTACGACCGACACCTTTTGATGTCCTTTTTCTTCTTTTTTTTCATTTTCATTTTTATCGGCCGCATTGTTCCCGCAGCCTGCCAGGAATAAAAGCAATGTGATGCAACCTGCCCACCATTTATTCATTGGATGTTCCTCCTTGAATGATAAAAAGCGCCCGGGAAAAAAGAACCCAAAAGGCGCCAAAAGTATATATTTGTATTCATTGACGTTCCCTTCGCTGGTATGAACCAGATCAGGTTCAAAGGGTCAGCATTTCACCAATGCTTTCTCAACCGGCGACACCGGTTCCCCTACTCAAATACGATGAAGTTTATTTTATTATATCAGAAGTAAAAAACTGCTCCAAGGCGGAGCAGTTCATTTTTATACCGGAGGAAAGATTGGTGGTGCTTGAGGGACGACTCCTCCAATAATTGGAGCGACGTACAGCGCAAATGCCACTCCTGCTGTTAAATATAGCTTTTTCATTTTCATTCCCCCCTTTCCGCGACTTTTTTATAATAATAAAGAGCTTTATCCAAGTTAGAGTCTGAATAATATCGGGCCAAGGATAAAGCGAATTTATTATAATCTTCTATAAAATAGGTCTTTTCCAAATATGGAAGCAAGTCATTTTCCAGAAAGTCCATCGCTCTATCTTTTCTGTTTTTCAATAAGTATTGATAATATTTGAAAATGAGCTGCTGCTTCCTCATGGAGCTTGCTTTTGTTTCCTGCAGTATTTTTGAAATATTTTCGAGTGCTTGTTCTTTCCGGCCCAGGGAAATGAGAAGCTCGGTGTAACTGCACAAGCTCGTTAAATACTCCGTTTCCGTCTGCGCATGTTCCATTGAAAGGAGATAATAGCGGGCAGCCTGATCCATTTCGCCCATTTTCTCTAAGAGCAAGGCATAATTGTTATACATGGCCGACTTTAATTCATCCGCATTAATCAAGTTCATATTTTTAAATATATAGTTATATTGTTCAGTGGCATTCTCGTAAATGCCCAAATCTGTATACGCAATGCCTAATAGAAACTGGGTATGCAATATTCGCAAATAATTAAACGATCTGGAAAACGCCTCCAACGCTTTATGGCCGTATGCAACACTGCTGCTGCTATCTTTTAGATTAGCATAATTGAAGGCAATGAAATAATAGAGTTCCGCTTGCCACGAAGACGGCAATAGATCATTCGCTTCTACTTTTAGCAGAGTATCCAAAGATAATTTATAATCACCTTTTATAATATAGTAAGCGCCATTAATAAATTCATAAAGCTCTTTTTCCTGTTCTGGCATTGAATTGACTATTTGTCTGATAATTTCTTGTTCCTTTTCAGCTTCCTCCAAATGATTCATCAGCAAGTGATAGCGATATACATATAAATGATAGAGTGATATATAGTTGGAAAACGTAATACACTCTTGTAATTCCTTCACACGATTGTAGCACTCCGTTGCCCGTTCCTTATCATACGAAAGCACCGCATCGAGTAAATCGGAAAGTTCTGTAGAAATCTTTTCTGATGTCTGCTGAATGGAATCCAGTGAAATGCCCAACCGATCGAGCAGCAGCATGATCGTTTCCCAATTTGCTTCTTTGTTATAGTTCTCAAACTTGCTTAAATGTGTGACAGAACAAATTCCCTTGCATAATTCGGACTGGGTCATATTCCTTAATTGGCGATGATATTTAATCATCGCACCTATATTCATCTTTTCTAGGCTCATATCTTCATCCTCTAGTCATGCTACTGTATAGATAAATGGTAGCATAAATTGGATAAAAAATCTATTTTTTGATAAACTTGTCATCTATTATTATCTAATATTTCTTTTAATGCAATCTCTATATTCGGATACAAAAAATCAAATTGATGTTTGATCGCCATTTCGGGAGTCACCCGCTGCCCCCGAACGAGCATATTGCTCATTTCTCCCAGTAACACGCGAATGAACCATTCAGGAACCGGAAGCCAATCCGGCCGCCCCAAAACAGCGCCGAGCGTTTTTCCAAACTCTTTCATTTGAACCGGCTTGGGTGCTGTGGCGTTTATCGGTCCAGAAATAGCAGGATGCTCGATTACAAAAGCTATTAAACGGGCCGCATCCTCCACATGAATCCAGGAAACCCATTGTTCACCGGAGCCAACCGTCCCTCCCACCCCCAACTTATAAGGAAGTGCCATCAAAGGGAGCGCGCCTTCTTTTCCAAGAATCAGGCCCAATCTGACAAGCACGGTTCGAATTCCAAGTCCTTCCGCCGCCAAGGCTTGTTCTTCCCAATCTTTTACGACAGTTGCCAAAAAGTCGGTCGCCTCGCTCCTTGAAGCTTCTGTAAATGTTTCCGTGGCAGACATGCCATAATACCCAATAGCCGAAGCATTGACCAACACTTTCGGTTTGTGGGCCATTTTTTCCGCCAAGCGTATCAGTTCTTTCGTTGCAGCCCGCCTGCTTCTTACAATTCTATCCTTCTTTTTGCTTGTCCATCTGATTCCATTAATCGTTTCTCCTGCCAGATTGACGAAAGCATCCACATTTATCAGTTCTTCTTCAGGCCGTGCTCCATCAACTAGCCATTTGACAGCCGCAAGACCTTCTGATTTTTCGACCTTGTCAGGATCTCTTGATAAAATAGTCACGCGAAAGCCATTGTTCAAAAGCTGCTTTTGCAACACTTTACCAAGAAAACCACTTCCGCCCGCAATCGCAACATGCATATCCATTCCCCCCGCTCAAATTCAATGTATATTTAAATATGATACAAACAAATTGGGGCCGCACCGCATCTATCCCATCCCCCTCCAAAAAAGGTCTCCCAACAATACCTATCGTACTATTTCCCTATTTTACATTTTCGTTATTATAAATTGCCGAAGATCATGTATGTATTCAAAAAACTAGATCATTTTCCAGTTTGTCTTTTGTATCAGATTATTCTTAAAAATGAATAATTGCAAGCAGAAACGCCATCCACTGATCACTGTCCGTCTTTTATAACAAAAAACAAACCGCCTGAAATCAAATGTACAAACCTTGATTTCACGCGATTTTATTGTCACGATTTGCGCGAATATCCATCCGCTTTCCACTTGTGGCCCTGCCTTTTATGCCAACTGTATGGATGTTAATTGTTCAGGGCTTTTTTCTGTAACGGTAAAGCCCAGCTTTTCAAGAATTTTTATGATTTCGCCAGCTGTCTGATGTTGTGCCACCAAAAAGGTCCGGTCCCTTTCCATCGTTTGTTTAACGGACGATAACAGTGTGAATAACGAAGCAGTTTTTTCGTAGGTTTTGTTTTTGGGTAATTCTTTTAACAAAGCGGTAGTTGGCTCTGTAACAGGCAATATCCAGATCTCACACGGATACGGAATCGTAAGCAGTTCATTGAAAACATCCATTTTTTCCAAAGGTGTTCTAAAAGTGTAATCAGTCAATTCGTAAACACCTGTCTTATTATAATCGATGTTATGAAATGGTGACGGGTCTCCTTTCACAAAAGACTTTATTTGTAAGTTTGAACCAGCCTTCAAATCAGGTGTATTATCGGGTATGGAAGATGTCATACTCACGTTTCTTACTCCCCCTGTTCATCTTTTTCTCCAGTGTAATGTTTAACCAATACCCTTTTTTAGAAAAAACAAACATGACGGGAATTTTCACTTCATCCGTTTGCGTATGACCACTCGTTAAAGCGTTCTTGTAAATCCAGTCATCTCCCTGTAGCGGTTTGGGAAAGAAAGAATGATCATCGTTGTTTTGCTCAATCATCCATCTTTCACTGTCATTCTCGCCGAGCGTGGGAATGGTACCTTTATTGCCATTAGGTATATTGTTTTCGTAAAAATTTCACCCCTGCCTTTGCAAAGCTCTGATTTTTATACTTTTTTTTAATACGATGTACAAGACTTGGCATTGTTCAAAGGACTGGGCGTCAATTTTGAATAATTGGTTGATTTTATTGAGTCTATAAATGAGCGTATTGCGGTGCACATATAGAAACCTCGCAGTCCGGCTAACATTCATATTATTTTCACAGTAAGAAAGAAACGTCTTGACCAGCATTTCCGCTTCGGGATGCGCCCATATTTTTTGTATGTCATCAGCGAAAAGGTCTAAAAAGGAAAAATCCATTTCCTCCAAGAAGATGTCGGGAAGAATTGCCCAACTGTCAAACGAATAGACTGCATTGTTCTTGTTTTTCTCCAAACCAATGATGAGCGCTTTGTGCGCCTGTCGATACGATTTGGAGGCTCCTTCAAGCCCCTTGTAGCATTTGCCGTATGAAATGGAAACCTTGCAATGAAGATGATGCCGCTCCAGAAACAAAGTCAACTTTCTAGCAGAACGTTCGCATAACTCCGCTAACGTTCCCATTTTTTGCTCTTCGATTTGTTTGAGAACAATCCACTTGTCTTGGCCAATCGGACACACAATATCACTCATGGTGGCTTGGAATTGATGACAAATAACGTTTTTAAGTTCTATTTGGGAAAAAGCAACAGGTTTTGCTTCTGCCTTTATTTGTGCCAGCGAAGGCAGGTGGAGGATCAGACAAACTCTGGGTAGATGAAACCGATAACCGAGCATTTCGCAATAGTTTTCCAGCTCGCCATTATTCTCCCATTCATTAAAATGAATCAAGTGCTGTACGAACAGTTCAGTTGTTTTCATTTGAAGGAGCAGTGACTCGGTTCGAAAGTTCTCATGAAGTATCATTTCTACATGGTTGCGAACGATGTTGACATACTTTTCCACTTCTGATGGTTCTCCGATAATTCCGAGTACGCCAATGATTTGATTGTGCAAACGGATAGGCGTAGCAATACCGGGCAGTACATTTTCAAGAATCTTTGCTTTGTTTTTCGTAAAAACAACTTCTCTCCCTTCTCTGATTACCTGGGCGGATGCACGGTGCAACGACCCAATTCTCTCTTTCCGATCACAGGCGACAATCACCCCTTCTGCATCTGTAATGCTCATGGATACCCCTAATAAAGAGGAAGTTTGTTCCACGATTGATTGTGCAATTTGCTCAAGAATTTTCATGTTTCAACCCCCGAACGAGATAAAGTTTCTCTCCATGTACAAAAATTATAGCAAAATTCTACTATTTTTATATTCTAAATGTTGTGCATATTTTATATTGATTGAATGAGTATCTACTTTATAATGACATGTAATCAGCAGAGAGGAGGCAAGTCATTGAAACATCGCATCATTATTGTCGGCGGAGGGGTTATGGGATCGAGTACCGCATACCATTTGCGGAAATGCGGCTATGAAGGACAAATAATCGTTTTTGAAAAAGACCCCGCCTATGAATACGCTTCGACTCCCCGAAGTGCCGGAGGCATCAGGCAGCTTTTCACAACAGCCATCAACATAACGCTCAGCCGCTACAGCCTTCAGCAGTATAAACAGTTCTCTCAAACAATGAAAATAAACGGCGATCCCGCAGAGATCGATTTCAAACAGCGTGGATATTTATTCCTCGCCACAGATGATATGCTGTCGGCGATGGAGAAACAACAAAAGCTGCAAAACGAGCTCGGCGTGCCATCCAGATTTTTAGAGCCGGCAGAGCTGCTCGCTATTATTCCGGAGTTGAATCCAACTGATTTGGCCGGCGGATTGTTTTGTCCGGAGGACGGGTATCTGGATCCCTATTCCGTGATGCAAGCATATAAATATGAGGCCCGGAAAAAGGATGTTGAATATGTTTCCGAAGAAGTCGACATGATCCTCCATGACCGCGGCCAGGTGACAGGGGTCAAAACAAAAAGCGGCAGGGTAGAGGAAGCGAAAGTCGTGATGAACTGTGCGGGTGCCTGGGGTGCCGAGCTTAGTGAAAAAATGGGTCTTCCTCTCCCAATAGTAGCTTTAAAGAGACAGATCTTTTTGTTCGATCCTGCCGTACCGTTGAAAAACCCGCTTCCACTTACAGTCGATCCAACGGGAGTATATTTTCGCCACGAAGGCGACCGGATCATTACCGGATTTTCCGATCATGTAAAGCCTGGATATGATTTCGATTGGAAGCGCTCCCATTTCGAGGAGCTATGGCCAATTCTTGCCCACCGAATCACCAACTTTGAAAGCCTGAAACTCGAATCAGGCTGGGCGGGACTGTACGATTATAATCTGAAAGACCAAAATGCCATTATCGGCTCCCATCCGGAAATGCGCGGCTATTACATGGCACTCGGCTTTAGCGGACACGGGATGCAGCAGGCTCCGGGGGTTGGACTAGGCTTGGCAGAACTCATATGCAAAGGAGCATATGAAACGATTGACTTGACGCCTTTACGATTTGAACGGTTTGCAGAAAATGATCTAGTGCTGGAACATGCCATTGTATAACGCGATATAAAAGGAGGCGACAAACCTTGTTGTTATTGGGTGAAAAAGACATCCAAAAGGCGATTCATCTCACTCAAATAACGGATTCTTTGGAACATGCCTACAAACTTTACCATCAAAAACAATTCGTCATGGGACAAAGAATGCAATTATCGACAGGAGAAAATACCTTTCTGCTCATGCCGTGTATAGCGGCTGAGTCAATCGGCACCAAAATTGTAAGCGTTTTCCCTGATAATATAGAAACTCCTGTCACTCAGGGACTGATGATCCTGCTTTGTGGCAAGAGTGGTCAAGTGAAAGCTATTTTAAATGGCACAACGTTGACAAATATGCGAACCGGGTCACTCGGCGGCTTGGCTGTAAGACACTTGGCCAAACGGGATGCGAAAATCATCGGTCTCGTTGGATTAGGCGCTCAAGGGTTACATCAGTTAACTGCGGCATGTAAAGAACGGGATTTTAATAAGATCGTTTTATGGAACCGTTCACGCCCAAAAACAGAAGCTTTTATTGAAAAGCTGAAACTGAAAATCGCTCCCGATATCGACATCACAGCGGAAGACTCTCTAGAAAAACTCGTGAAACAATCCGACATCGTGATTACCGCAACAACTTCAAAACAGCCGGTTTTACCAAATAACCAGCACATATATTCGGGAAAGCTCATCATTGGAATCGGCTCCTTTCGGGTGGACATGAGGGAATTTCCCGAAGCTCTATTCAAGGGCGCTTCCCGTATGTATATTGACACGCTTGATGCAAAAAACGAAACAGGAGACGTGATCGATCCTCTTAAAAACGCTTGGATGGCTCCCCGGCAAATCATCCCTTTTTCAAATGTTATTGTCAACAAGGTGGGTGCCATAAACAGAACTGATGAAAGGCCCGTTTTATTTAAGTCGACTGGCATGGCTCTTTTTGATCTTGTCGCAGCACTGAAAATATACGAAAGCGCGGTACAACGAAACATCGGCCAGAAAGTATATTTGTGATCGACTAAAAATAAGGAGTAGATGACAATGCATACTGTCATACTTGTTGAATTCGCCTTGTATTGTCTGATATTGGTCGCGGTGGGCTACTATTTCAGCAGGAAAGACATGGGACATTCGGAGTTTCTTCTTGGCGGTAAAAAGCTGCCCGGCTGGACGCTTGCCTTTTCAGAAAGGGCGACAGGCGAATCCGCCTGGCTTCTACTTGGCTATACGGGTTTTGTGTTTATGACCGGTTTTTCTGCCATTTGGGTAGCTGTAGGCATTGCATCAGGCATCATCTTTTCTTGGTTGTTTTTGGCGAAAAAGTTTATGCGAGAAGCCGAAAAATATCAAATTATGACACTTCCCGGATACTTGACCAAAAGGTTTGAATCGAAAGCCAAAATCATTCTGTGGATATGTACCATACTGATTATCAGCTTTATGATGTTTTATTTTGGCGCCCAAATCGCCGGCGCGGGGAAAACATTGTTTACCGTCTTTGGCATCAAGCCGGTGACAGGCGTTTTGATCAGTATCAGCATTGTCATTCTGCTCTCTTATCTCGGCGGATTCATCGCCGTCGTCTGGACCGATATGATTCAAAGCTTGATGATGCTGCTTACCCTTGTCGGCTTGCCCATTATCGCATTATTTAAAATCAAAGCGGAGAATCTCTCCATCCTTGATGCCTTAGTAAGTGCGGGTCCGACGATGGATTCGTGGACTGGCGGATTAACAGGATTCGCACTGGGTCTTTTACTATTTAACAACTTTGCCTGGTTCTTCGGATTTCTTGGAGGCCAACCACAATTAAGCGCGCGTTTTATGGCATTAAAAAACAGATCAGAAGCCAACACGGGAACAGCAGTGGCGATTTTATGGACCGTGTTTGCCTATACCGGAGCTTTCTTGATTGGGATTACCGCTTTGACATTATATAGAGGCCAAGCTTTTGCGGATGTGGAAACGATCTTGCCCTTAATGGTTCTTGATTTGTTCCCTGAGTGGATTGCGGGCATCCTTCTTGCCGGTATTTTGGCAGCGATCATTTCAACAGCAGATTCGCAATTACTTGTGGTAACGAGTTCCGTCAGCGAAGATATTGTCCGAAATGCGCTTGGTATCAACTTGTCAGAAAAAAAGCTCGTTTTGGTATCCAGGCTAACGATACTTGGAGCCGGCTTCCTTGGACTCATGATCGCCCTTTTTTCCAAATCGCTCGTTTATTTGATTGTCAGTTGGGCATGGGCAGGAGTCGGTTGCACACTCTCACCGGCCATCATTCTCACCTTCTTTTGGAGAAAATACTCTGGAACCGGCGTGATCGCCACGATTATTTCCGGATTTGTGGGAACGGTCGTCTGGATCTCCACGCCTCTTGAGGAAATCATCTCTTCCCGCTTTACCACATTTTTTATCGCTTTGGCCTTCGGTGTCATTTTCAGCCTTCTCTTCCCTGAAAAACAACAAGCGGATAAACAAGCGAAAGACGAAATTGCTGTTGGCAGCGCACTGAATGGATAGCAGGAAGACGGCAAGATGACTATTGAAGTATATTTACGGCATAAAGTGAAACTTCATTCAGTAGGGCTCCTACTGAATGTTAGTTGAACCAATCGGGCATTTAGGTGCCGTTTTCTCACACTTAGACCTTTTGTATTCACTCAAGATTTGAAGGGGGAGTATTACGGCACCTTACATGCGGGATAAAGTGAAACTTCATTCAGTAGGGCTCCTACTGAATGTTAGTTGAACCGATCGGGCATTTAGGTCCCGTTTTCTCACACTTAGACCTTTTGTATCAACTCAGGTCTTAAAGGGGGAGTCTTATGGCACCTTACATGCGGGATAAAGTGAAACTTCATTCAGTAGGCGTTTTCTTTCCATCTCCTGCTGAATGTTAGTTGAACTAATAGGGCATTTAGGTGCCGTTTCTCACACTTAGACCTTTTATATTCACTCAAGATTTCGATGTGGGAGGCTTACGGCACCTTACATGCCGGATAAAAGAGCGCCTGAGCCGCCATGCGCTCTTTTATGATTCAATCCCGCAAGCTTCCGCGAGCACCTCCACAATATGCAAAGCCCGGGCATTCTCAAGTCCGCTTCTTTCCACCCCCAGCTTCATTTGCAACAGGCAGCCCGGGTTGGTCGTCACGATCGTTTTGGCTTTGGTTGCTTTAACGCTTTCCATTTTATCATCAAGGATTTTCATCGATTCATCAAAGTGGATCAAATTATAGATTCCGCCGGAAGCACAGCAACGGTTGCTCCCTTTCATTTCTACAAACTCGGCCCCCGGAACCGAGCGTAACAGCTCCCTCGGTTGGATGGATACACCCTGGACGTTTCGCAAATGGCAGGAATCCTGATACGTAATGATCCCGTCCCATTCCTCTTTTTTATAAGGAAGCGGGCCATACTCCACGAGCATTTCTGTTATATCGCGAGACTTTTCAGTAAACCGCCGGGCACGCTCTTCCCATTCCGGCTCTCCTTTCAAATGCTTATCATATTCACAAAGCATCGCGCCGCACCCCCCGGCATTGTTGATAAAATAGGCCGCTCCGGACGATTCGAAAGCCTCGATATTGGCTTTGGCCAATTCTTTCGCTTCCTGTATCATTCCCTGGTGGGCATGCAATGCACCGCAACAGCTTTGTGCTTTGGGGATAAACACCTCACACCCCACTTTCTGGAGCAATTCAATGGTCATCCGGTTTATGTTTGACATCATGGCATCCATGACACATCCTGTAAAAAAAGCGACAGTCGCTTTTTTCTCGCCGCCGGCCGGATAGATTTCACCATATTTATACCGCTTCAATGGAGATTCCACATTCGGCAGGATTTTTTCAAACTGCCCCATCGACTCGGATACTTTATGCACGAGCTTCAGCTTACGGGCCAACTTGTTGGCGCCTGTTTTTTGATAAAGCCATGTGGCGTTTCCGATCAGACGAAGCCGTTTGCGGTGAGGAAAAACATTGTTCAGCACTTTGTCGCGCATCTTTACGCCAACAGAAGACTTGTTCTCCTCCTCTTTTTGCTGCTGGGCAATGACGCTCCTGGCCGCTTCATAGATTTCACCGTAAGGGACGCTTACCGGGCAGGCAACTTCACAGGCGCGACAGCCAAGACAAAGATCAATCGGTTCGGCAAGGTCTTTTTGCAAATCAATTTTGCCTTCTGCCGCCATTTTCACTAGATTGATTCTCCCTCTCGGTGATTGGGATTCCTTCCCCATCGATTCATACGTAGGGCAGGCTGGAAGGCAATAACCACACTGAACACACATATTAGCCGCCTCATAAGTCAGTTCATGGAGCAGAGAAACGTATTGATGTTCTGGATGACAGACAGCATTGTTTTTCACGTTAAAACCACCTTTGTTTGACCGGGCTGCGGAAAAATTTTGCCGGGATTCAAAATTCCGTTCGGGTCCCAGGCATCTTTAATTTTTTTCATCATCTGAACGCCTTCTTTTCCGAGTTCCATTTCCATATACGGCGACTTCAACGTACCAATGCCGTGCTCTCCCGACAGTGTGCCGCCCAATTCAACCGCTGCTTCAAAAATCTCACTCACCGCGGACTCCACCCGCTTCATTTCTTCCACATTCCGCTTATCCGTAATAATATTTGGATGAAGGTTTCCGTCTCCGGCATGGCCAAACACCACGAGGTTTAGTTGATATTTGTCACGTATGGCATGTAGCCGCTCCATCATTTTCGGAATTTCGCTCCGGGGGACCGTTGCATCTTCAGAAATTTTCGTTGGGCCCATTTTTGTGATCGCAGGCGAAACCATCTTTCTCGCCCTCCAAATGTTAGCCCGTTCTTCCTCGGTTTGGGCCACCCTCACTTCTGTTGCTTTTTGTGCAAAACAAATCGCTTCACATCGTTGGATTTCCTCGGCGATGGCTGCCTCATGCCCATCAATTTCAACAATTATGATCGCTTCCGCTTCGACCGGCAGCCCGCTTGGCGTGTAGCTTTCTACCGCACGGATGCAAGCGTTATCCATTAATTCCATTGCGCTTGGCAAAATTCCGGCAGATAAAATATTCGTTATGGCATGACCCGAATCTATTAATCTTTCAAACGATGCAAGCAATGTTTTCCGAGCCTGCGGTTTCGGTATCAACCTTAATATAGCCTCAGTCACAATTCCAAGCGTTCCTTCCGAACCGACAATCAGTCGCGTTAAATCATACCCGGTTACATTTTTCACTGTCTTCCCGCCGGTACGGATGATCTCCCCTGTTGGTGTAACGACTTCGAGACCTATGGCATATTCCTTCGTCGTTCCATATTTTAACCCTTTGGGCCCGCTCGAATTTTCAAGCAAATTTCCGCCTATCGTAGAAACATGGGAACTGCTTGGGTCGGGCGGATAAAACAATCCTGCTTCTTCTGCCTGTTGATGAATGTCTCCGGTAATAACGCTGGGAGAAACGATGGCCAGTAAATTTTCCCTGTCAATAACCAGCTTCTTATGAAACTGGGACATGTCAAGGACAATACCGCCTTTTACAGGCAGCGAGCCGCCGCTTAACGATGTGGCCGCCCCTCTTGGATATATAGGGATCATATGTTCATTGGCAAGCTTCATAATAGCCGCAATCTGCTCTTTATTTTCCGGTTGGATAACGAGATCGGGCAAATATTCCCCGAAAGAAGCATCAAAACTATATGAATATCTGTCTGCCATTTGGGTTAAAATTCGGCCTTCAGGGATGAGCGGGCGGACAAGTTCGCATATTTCTTCCGTCTTCATTGTGGTTCACTCCTACTTCATACATCGTTCTAAGATAATATTATGCAAATATGATGCCATCCATCATCTCAATGGAATCACAACTGCGTGAAAATAAAAATGAAACAAAACGAAACACTTTTCCTCATTTTGTTTCATTTCGTTTCAATTCTCCAGGTTTTCAGTTTTCTCCAAAACGTTGTCCGGCTCATTCCCAATTCAGCCGCCGCTTTCCCTTTATGAAAATGATGCTTTTCAAGAGCACGGATGATTCTTTCTTTTTCGGATAAAAAGGATGGGTTGCTTTCAGTGGACTCTCGCTCCCCCTGATCCGGCAAATGCTTGGCCAGCTCCAGTTCATCAATGACTTGTCCCTTGCAAAGCACTGTCAACCTTTCACAAAAGTTTTGCAGCTGACGAATATTGCCTTCCCATCTTTGCTCTGAAAGCAATTGCAGTGCCGATTTGGTGAATGTCACTTTTTGTAAAAAGGCCTCCGCCAAAACCGCGATGTCCTCGGGCCGCTCCCTCAATGGCGGCAGTTTGAGATCCAGCACACTCAATCTATAAAATAAGTCCGCCCGGAATTCGTTATTTTGCACCATTTTCAGTAAGTCTTGATTCGTTGCCGCAATAATTCTTACATCAACCGGAATAACTTTATCGTCTCCGATCCTCATAATTTCCCTTTCCTGGAGAACGCGAAGCAAGCGGCTTTGCAACTTGGGAGAGATTTCTCCAATTTCATCGAGAAACAGCGTCCCTCGATGCGCAAGTTCGAAAAAACCCTGTTTGCCGCCTTTCATCGCTCCGGTAAAGGCCCCTTCCACATAACCGAAAAGTTCACTTTCGAGCAAGCTCTCCGGAAGCGCGGCACAATTAATCGCCACAAACGGGTTATTGCTTCGCTGGCTATGGTTATGAACGCTTTGGGCAAACATTTCCTTCCCCGTTCCTGTTTCCCCAATAATTAATATATTTGAATCCGCCTCGCTGTAGGATTTTGCCGTATCAATGACTTCTTGGATGGCCTTACTTTTGTGAAAAATGTCTCCAAACGAATATTTCGCGACATGGCCCCTCATATGCATTTTTTTCCGGATCTTTCCTTCCATTTCTTGAATTCCGGTCACATCCTGGAAAGCGACCATATCTCCCACACGCTTGCCCTTGAGAAAGATCCCGGCTTTTTTCACGGATAACTGAATCGATTCATAGGAAATGATATCTTCGTGAAAATCTTTTTCATCAAGCAGGCGGTCAAGAAGTTCACCCTTAGACAAAACATCTGTAATCGGAGCTCCAAGCAAATGAGAACCGGAAATACCCAATATTTTTTGAGCGGATATATTAAAAATGGACACTTTTCTATTTAGGTCAACAGCTATAACCCCCTCATAGGCATTGTCCAAAATGGTTTTGTATTGCTGGGCCTTCTCCTGCTCTTTCCTGCTTACGATGGCGAGGCGCTTTGCTTCAGTCAAGGCTTGCCGAAACGATTCTTTTCCAGTTTCAATCAACATCGTTCTCAACCCGATTTGGTCGGCATATTTGCACGTATTATAACCTGATAAGATAACTTCGCAACCTTCACTTGCCGCCAAGTCTACGAGATGATCCGATGAACGAATATCATCCAGAATATATTTGTGAATCGGCAATTCAATAATATCCTCCAAATTCTCCACACCAAAAATCATGTTCGCCGCACCAATCACCGCAACCTTTTTTTGTCCGAAACGTTTCCTGCATTCATCCAGGCTGCGGATCAAATCAATTCCTTGAACAGGAATATCAACGATTGGAGTGGAATCGTGACTTTCTTTTAATAGTTTTGTCACGAGCCCCCTTGAAATGATCACGTCGGCATCAAACGTTTTTCCCCTTACTTGATCCGTAGGAACAACCACTTCTTCCAATGTGAAATCAGGCCCCTCACGATCTTCACTCTCTTCGCTCAAAAGAAACTCATGAAACCTGTCCAGCGCATTTGTTATGTAATTTTTTCGGGGAACGACGAGTTTCATTTTAATCAAGGAAAGACTCTCCTTTACCTTAGAGTTTTATCATCCTGATCCACTTTCCATAACGGATAACCGTTTCAATCATGTTTTTTCTCTATTATACATTAAGCCGTACATATAGATAAAAACCTACCCGGTTTTTATGGAAAACAGCGCCTGCATTCACGTTCTTTCCACAGAGACGACAGGCAGAAAAGGGTAAAACCAGATGAACATATCAATAAAAAAGCTTATAGAGAAAAAATACCTGCTTTCTCTACAAGCTGAGAGTGGTAAATCCCACTCTTTTTTTATAAGGTTTTGGAAGAAACATCATTCGTTTATCTACCTCGTATCATTAAAATGAATTTAACTTTAATGATTAATGACCAACTCTAGGATGTAACACTTCAACACTTTCGATTTTCCCAATCATCGCAGGATATGATTCTTTAATAGGAGATTTCACAATAAAAGTTATATAGTCACCATTTTTTAAATTTAAACCTGTACTCGGTATTGAATAAAGTCTCAACCCGCCTATCGATTCAAAATATTTCATATATTCTTCTTCTAATTTTTTATCATTTTTAGACATTATGAACATGTTATGATAATAATCTTGAAAGTGGTTATCCATATTATGAAAATAATCTTTTTCAAACTCACTATCTTGTTTTTCTCTTTGATCAAGATAGCCGAAGTAATAATAGCCAGACATTTTAAACTCAATCTCTTCTTCTTTCACTACTTCATTTTTTACTTCCTTATTCTCAAAAACTATTTGTTTATAGAAAAAAAATATCATGGCTATTATTATACCTAATAACAAAAAGAAAATGATCCTCTTCATTTCAGTGAAACACCTGTTTTATTGTTTTAAAAAAAGAATTTTAAGTGGGTCTAAAGCAGTTCCATAATTTTTTTGATTAATTGTGCTACCTGCAGAATGGACTCCGATAACCTTGTTTGTATTATTATCCAACACAGGAGCACCACTTTGTCCACCATAAGTGTCAATTGTATAGCTTAAAACTCCATTGCTCAAGTTAGCACTCCCACTCATTATATACTGATTATAATTTGGTTTATCAGCAGGATAACCTCCAATTTTTACAGTTCTTGAGGAAGCATTTTCTAAATCTAAAGTTCCTAACCCAATAGACAAATCATCCTGCATTGTAACAGCGCCAATGTCAGTAGCTATTTGCCCAGTATTAATATATTCAGATGGAATTTTAACAGAACTTGCGTAAGAAACATCATCATACACTCCATCTTTCATTCCTCTATATATAGCCATTCCTAATACATAACCTTGAACAAAGTTCTCGTCCATTTCACGTGTATAAATACAATGAGCAGAAGTTAGCACTTTTCCTTGAGCCAAATTATCTTTAAAAAACGATCCTGAACATCTATAAATCACTAATTCATTAAAAGTATTTAAATATATAGATTCCAAGTAGACCGTTTGTTTATACGGGGTAACATTAATATTAGAAACTTTGGTTCGTCCATCAGGACCGATAACGACCGAAGGCGAAACGCTATTGGATTCACTTCCTTCATTATCTCCTACTATTTTTACGTTTGAAACTTCATAATCCGGATTATGTTTATTCCATTTTTCTAGATATTGCACCTCATTTAATACCGTGTTATTTTCAGCTAAAAAGGACAAATCAATATCTTTCCCTTTTATGATCCGACTTAATGATTCATCGCCTTCTTTAACCGATTGTGAATAAATAGGTTCTTCATGTATGGTTAATGGACTTGCACTTACAAACGTAGGAACAGACAACAAAAATAAAGTAACTAGTAAAATAACACCTAATTGTTTTCTCATAAACAACACCCCTTTTATTAATTTCAACTTCCAAAGAACTTCGTTCCTTAGATGATTGGTGAGTTGATTAACAAGACAATATCATAAAGTGATATTTTTGTAAAATATTAATATTTAAAATATTATCATTATATCTATAGAATTATGAAATCCCATAATATGTTCATATGCCAAGTGAATTTAATCACTCACACTTTCAGTGATACCTCGAACTCAACAGGACGGTTTGTATTCATCTAATCCATCGATACCAAAACATGTATGATCATTTTTATATATGTAATTTATCAAAAGTATTTAAGAAAGATGGACGAATGTCAAAAAGGTAATGTAAAGCAATTATGCTAAATAGCTTATCGAACGTTCGAAGTAGTTTGAACGGATAAAAAGAATTTGGAATGAAGGTGGAGAAAGTTGGATGGACGAAATAGAATTTGAGTAAGTAATTAAGTCATACTGTAGTATAACTTAGCACTTTTTGTTTTTATTCTTGCCGAACTAGCAAGTGACTATGAAGATCATGAATGAAACGATGTAACGGTAGTAACTGATGTTCCACCACAAGAAGTGGGAACAAAAGAAGCCAAAGAGTTTAAGCATTTCTTGCAACAAAAGCACCTAGTAACACGCAACGGTGATAAAATTGCTTCATACAAGATGGAGTATTCAAAAAGAACGGAGCGCCAACTGGAAAGGGAAATTCAAACGAAGCTTCGCAGATTCAAAAGAACGCATGGGCTTCGTTATTGTCGGTTGAGGGGGTTACAAAAGGCATCCGAGCAGGTGCTTCTCACTGGAGCCTGTCAGAACATGAAGAAGATTGCCTTACACCTGGACAGACAGGGCTAGGTGTAAGGGAGGCTTTTTTTCTTTGAGAAAAGGGTAAAATCAGATGAACATATCAATAAAAAAGCTTATAGAGAAAAAGCACCTGCTTTCTCTACAAGCTGAGGTGACTGTCCGAAAAGTAATATTTCAGCTCGAAAATTTAAAAAAGAAAACCCAAGAATGCCGTAAAATCAACATTCTTGGGTTTTACATTTTAGTGTATTTCCTCTAAATTGAACTTTTTAGACAGCCCTGTTTCCCTATTATATAGATAATAGATTAGTAATTATCAATTTGCGCCCGCTGAATTTTTCCGCTGTAGTCTACGTATAGCGATCTCCACTCCGTAAAGACATCAAGGGAAGCGACTCCGGAATCCCTGTGGCCATTTCCTGTTCCTTTTGTTCCCCCAAACGGCAAGTGGATTTCCGCTCCCGTCGTACCCGCATTGACGTACACGATACCCGTATCGAAATCGCGCATGGCGCGGAATACTTTGTTGACATCGGCTGTAAAAATCGAGCTGGATAATCCGAATTTCACACTATTGTTCACTTCAATGGCTTCATCTAAGTCTTTTACCGGTATAAAAGAAACGACAGGCCCAAAAATTTCTTCCTGGGCGATTCTCATGTCGGCTCTGACGTCTGTAAAGAGCGTCGGTTGATAATAGTTCCCTTTATCGAGACCGTTACCGGTTGCAATCTCACCGCCGGCCAACATTTTGGCTCCTTCTTCTTGCCCGATCTTCACGTACTCATGAATTTTTTCCAAAGCAGAGCGGTTAATGACAGGTCCGACATCAACGGATTCATCGAGCCCATCTCCAAGCTTCAAATTGTTCATTTTCTCTAATACTTTTTGCTCAAGGGCTTCCTTGACCGTCTCTTGCACAATCACACGGCTGCAAGCGGTACACCTTTGGCCTGTTGTACCAAACGCACTCCAAACAATGCCGTCCGCGGCCAAATCCAGATCAGCATCTTCCAATACCGTTACGGCATTTTTTCCGCCCATCTCCAGTGACGTACGTTTCAATAGTTCACCCGCACGGCCATTGATTTTAGCGCCAACTTCATTGGAGCCTGTAAATGAAACGAGATCAATCCCTGGATGTTCAACGATCGCGTTGCCCACAACGCTTCCCGAGCCATATACAAGGTTCAGCAATCCTTTTGGAAGGCCGGCTTCTTCATATATTTTTACAAATTCGGCTGCCAAGAACGGGGTTTCTGTCGCCGGTTTCCAAACAACGGCATTCCCGGCAACAAGGGCCGGAAGCGATTTCCAAGAGGCAATGGCAATGGGGAAATTCCAAGGTGTAATCAATCCCGCAACACCAACCGGTACCCGTACGCTCATCGCAAATTTGTCTCTTAATTCGGATGGAACAGTCTCACCAAACAACCGGCGCCCTTCTCCTGCCATATAAAATGCCATATCAATTGCTTCCTGCACTTCTCCACGGGCTTCGGCAATCACTTTCCCCATTTCCGTCGTCAACACTTGGGCTAATTCTTCTTTTCTTTCCTTTAACAGGTTAGCGACTGTATATAAAATATCTGCCCGTTCCGGAGCGGGAACTAATGCCCATTTTTTCTGCGCCATTTTAGCAGCCTGCACCGCACGGTCCACATCTTTTTCGGTCGATGACGTTACTTCTCCAAGTACTTCGCCGTTTGCCGGATTCGTATTTTGAACCCATTCACCAGATTCTGAAGCAACCCATTCCCCATTAATGTAGTTGACATAACGTTTCATCCCATATTCCTCCTCGCTTTCTATATTATGTAATTCCCCACCGTGACCAGCAAAAATAATTGAAACGCTTTCGTACATATACTGTAACTTTATCCTACTTATAACTCTATGGTCAACATGTACAAAAATGATGAAGTTGATCTTGTTTTTTATTTATATGTCACGAATGAGATGCTTTTTTTCATACAATTCTCAAAGGATTTATTCACATTTTTGCATGTTTATAAAAAACTTTTTTTGCTTTTCCCGTGTTTATCGTCTATAATAAAGATAGATATACAAATTCCATTCATTTTCGTATGAACATATATTTAGAGGTGTTGCTGATTGTTTGGTGATGATCGATTTCGCGATTACCAACCCGCAAGCCTCCGCAAAGATTTCGTTTCTGGGATCACTGTCGGTATCGTAGCCATTCCACTTGGAATGGCTTTTGCCATGGCTTCAGGTGTAAAACCCGAATATGGCATTTATACGACGATCATTGCCGGATTGATTGTATCTTTGTTGGGAGGCTCCCGCTTTCAAATTGCGGGTCCTACAGGAGCATTTATTCCGATTTTGCTCGCCGTCGTACTTCAATATGGTTATGAAAATTTATTAATAGCCGGTCTCATGTCGGGAATTCTTTTGGTCATCATGAGCTTTTTAAAACTGGGGAACCTAGTCCACTTTATACCAAGGTCCGTCACAATCGGATTTACCACGGGGATTGCTGTCATTATTTTCACCGGACAGCTTGGAAATTTTTTGGGCTTGGATCATCTGGAAAAAAAGGAATACTTCCATCAAAATATGGCGGAACTTTTTCGTCATCTAGACCAAATAAACGGGTACAGTATATTAACAGCTTTCATTGGCCTTCTCGTCATTATGATTATCCCAAGGCTTTTCCCGCGGATTCCGGTTTTATTGGTCGGATTGTTGATTCCGACTTTATGTGCCGTCATCTTTTACCCTGGACAAGTTGAGACAATTGGCACGGCCTTTGGCGGAATACCGCAGTCACTGCCAAAGTTTCAGTTTCCGGAGATAACATTGGAAAAAATAACGATGCTCATAACACCCGCTCTTGTGATAGCCGCTCTTGGAGCAATAGAATCCTTGCTGTCAGCAGTAGTTGCCGACAGTATGACGGGAGACAGACATAAATCAAACCGTGAGTTGTTTGGACAGGGCATTGCCAATATCGTTTCTCCTTTGTTTGGCGGAATTCCGGCGACAGGTGCGATCGCGCGAACAGCAACAAATATTAAATCAGGCGCTGTCAGCCCATTGTCCGGAGTCATTCACAGTGTTTTCGTCTTGCTGACGTTGCTTCTTTTTGCGCCGTATGCTTCGTATATTCCGCTTGCCGCAATGGCTCCGATTCTGATGCTAGTGGCTTGGAATATGAGCGGATACAAAGCTTTTCAACATATTCTACAGTTAAAGACAAGCGACTCGCTCGTTCTCGTCGTTACATTTCTTTTAACGGTATTTGTCAATTTGACCGTCGCCGTCCAAGTGGGCTTGCTGCTCGCTGTTCTTTCTTTCGTCAAAAAGAAAAGCGAACAACTGCAAATCGACAATCCGCCTGATCCGCAAAAGCGGAAACA
Source organism: Siminovitchia sp. FSL W7-1587 (assembly GCF_037963795.1). NCBI lineage: Bacteria > Bacillati > Bacillota > Bacilli > Caryophanales > Bacillaceae > Siminovitchia > Siminovitchia sp. FSL W7-1587. Next base: position 3,052,550 of record NZ_CP150169.1, on the reverse strand, counting down.
GGAAACACTTGATTTGACTGCTCACTTCCAAATAAAAACTTTTACGATAAAAGGTCCATTATTTTTCGGTACCGCCCAAAGCTTTGAACATTCCTTAATGGCCTCAATTGGAAGAATGCCTTCGGTCATTTTGCTCGATATGCAGCATGTAACCATGATAGATGCGACCGGAGAGGATAAACTCGCTTCCATTATCGAAAATATAAAAAAAGCGGGAAGCACGGTTCTAGTTTCCGGGCTGCCTGATTGGGGTATTGAACTGTTTAAAAAGAGCGGATTGTATGAAAAAATTGGCGCCTCATGCTTTTTCCCGGATGAATCCAGCGCAAGAGAATCAGCCTTTCGCCGTCAAGAAACGGCAGACTGATTCTTTTTTTATTTGCTGTCTTCTTTTCTTCATCCGGTTTGCGGCAAAGGAAGCTTTTTATCAAACATTTGACATAGAAGTTTTATGAAAACCGAAACAGGAAAGATGTAAGTAATGGTATTCTATACATAGAGCATCCGATGGACGGATTCATTCTTCCAAATGAGTAAAAAAGAGAAGAGCGAGGATCATTGATGGAAAAATTCGGTTCCTTTATTTATAAACAAAGAAAACTAGTATTGTTTGCTTGGATCGTTATCACAGCTGTTTTCGGATTTTTTGCATTAAAGCTCCCATCTGTTTTGGAGGGAAGCGGATTTGAATATAACGGCATGTATAATGAAGTAGAAAATAAGCTTGAAAAAGAATTTGACATTCCCCAATCATCCACTATCTTATTATTTGAAAAAAAAGATACAGGGAAATCCGAAAATTTCGCCGCCTATATTGAAAATACACTAAAAGAAGTCAAAAAAGTAGAAGATGTTGACTTAAACCGCTCGCCGCTGGAACATCCGGAAATGATGAAAGACAATGTGGCATACGCGCTTCTTTCCCTGGATGAAGAAAAAAATGAAATGAGCGGACAAATATCGGATGTTCGCGATAAACTAAAAGACGATAAACAGTTTAAGGCCAGCTTGACAGGCGGGCATGTCATTGAGGAAGACATGAGCAAAGCCGCGCAGGACGACCTCGTCCGGGCTGAATTAATTGGCATTCCAATTGCCCTGATTGTGTTGCTTTTGGCTTTTAGAGGGCTCGTCGCAGCTATCATCCCGCTTCTGACCGGATTTGTAAGCGTCATTTTCTCTATGGGATTGCTTTATTTTACCGGGAACACAATGGATTTATCGATTTTTGTGCTAAACGTCGCTCCGATGATCGGGCTTGCCCTTGGAATCGACTTCGCCCTATTGTTTGTAAACCGTTTTAGGGAGGAACTGACGACACAGCCTGTTGAAGAAGCCATTATCAAAACAGTGGCGACTTCCGGAAGAACGATTATCTTCTCCGGCCTGTGCGTGCTTCTGGGCATGATCGGCATGTTATTCATCGAAGTAGGTGTTTTTCAGGCTGTTGCATTGGCAGGAGTGGCGGTTGTCTTCACATCCGTATTGGCCGCGAATACCTTTTTGCCTGCTTTGCTTTCCATTCTTGGGCCGCGCATCAATAAACTGATGATTTTTCGGGAAAAGAAAAAGGAATCGAGCGCTTGGCATGCTTTTGCAACATTTGTTATGAAACGGCCTGTCATCATGGCTGTGCTGGCTTCGCTTCTGCTCATTACCGGGGCCCTTCCCGTTGGAAAAATGAATTTGGTCATTCCCGAAGCGGATGCCTTGCCGAAGACTTTTGAAGCAAGAACAGCATTTGAAACATTTGAGGATCATTTCAAAACGAAAAACGAGGTGACGGTTCCCGTCATAGCAGAAACTGAGGGAAAAATCACTGACAGGAAAACGCTGGAAGACTTGGAAAAAGTGGTTGACCAGCTAAAAGAAGATCCGCTCGTAAATAAAGTAGACTCGTTTTTTTCCGCGACCGACTTAAGCGCAGATGAAATCATCAACGCACTCGCCGTTCCTGAAATGGCTCAACAAGTAAACCCTGCCATCGATCAATTAACAAATGACGGGGATGCTTTGTTTCAAGTGACACTGGATACCGACACGTCATCCAAAGAAGCAAAAGACTGGGTAAGGTCTTGGAGTGATGACCAAGGTGAAATCCCGCTTCTTGTCGGAGGACATCCGAAATTCCAGCAGGAAATTTTTGATGAAATTTACGATAAAATTTTTTACAGCCTTGCTTTTATCTTAATTTCAACTTATGTGATTTTATTTATCGCCTTCAGGTCCGTCCTTATTCCATTAAAGGCGATCATCATGAATATCATCAGTCTGAGCTGTACATTCGGCCTCGTCGTTTGGTTATTCCAGGGCGGGCACTTGGGCTTTCATCCGGTAGACATCGCGCTCATGATTCCAGTATTCGCCTTCAGCATCGTATTCGGACTAAGCATGGACTATGAAGTCTTTCTCATTTCACGGATTCACGAAATATATATGAAGACACACGACAACGATCGGGCTACGCTTGAAGGCCTGATATCGACGAGTAAAATCATCACATCCGCGGCAGCCATTATGATTGTCATTACTGGGGCCTTCGCTTTTACCGGAGTCGTACCCGTCCAACAGATGGGAGTGACGGTTGCCATCGCGATATTTATTGATGCAACCATCGTCCGGATGGTCTTAGTGCCCTCTCTGATGAAATTGCTTGGAGACCTGAATTGGTGGGCACCGTTTCAAAAGAAAGCCAAATCAAGGAGCAGAAGCCATTAAGGCAACTGCTCTTTTTCAACTCTCCCATTTTGAATCACCTCATTCTTTCGGAGGTTAAGCTTCCAACTGAGAAAATGCGAAAAGAACGACCATGCCTCCAAACTCTATAGTCTACAGCCTCTCAAAGCAGTTCTGCTTTTGTGATGGAACAGACTATTAGAAAGAGTTTATTCTATTCTATAAGAGCGGGGACAGAAACCCCGTAAAAATGAATAAACCGCATGGAATCAAGTTGGTACTTACCCCCGAAAGTTAGAGTAGAAAATATAACTTTTAGGGGTAACCACCGTTTGAAAAACCTTGATTTCACAACGGTTTTATTCTCACGGTTTTTACGAATATCAATTAGCTTTCAACTTATGTCCCAGCCCCATCATTTTCTTCGCCGCAGGGCATTGCAAGAGCCAATCATCCGCCACTCCATGTAATGGTGCATACGCCCACTGCATCTAGAATTTGCCCGCAATATCGCAAGATCCTAGTCAATGTCTTCCTGGCGGATATTATTTGAAAAGCTTTCGTTTTATCAGCGCGGAAAACTTAGAACGTCAGTCATAAAGAGTGTCAGCTTTGAAATTGATATACACACAGAGCTCATTAATTGATTTTTTACCAAAATACAATGAAAATATAAAAAAGCAATGGCAAAGGGGCAGGAAAAGTATAAAAGAATGGGCCGGGACATACCCTGTAAAAATGAATAAACCGCATGGAATCAAGTTTGTCACAACGGTTTTATTCTCACGGTTTTTACGAATATCAATCAGCTTTCAACCTATGTCCCAGCCCTATTCAGAAAGACGAAAACATTCTGGGCTGATTTTTTCTCAATAAATACAAGAAACTGGAGGAGCATTATATCTTGTTTAGAAAGCATAGATACAACCTGACCGGAAAGAAATGGCTCATAATTGGCGACAGTATAACGGATCAAAAGCATTCACCACAGACAAAGAAATACCATGATTACATCAAGGAACGGACAGGCTGTACGGTCATCAACTACGGCCTATCAGGAACGGGCTACACAACGGAAGAAACATTTTTAGAACGGCTTATGCGAACTCCTTTGGATGTCGACTATGTGACAGTTTTTGGCGGAACAAATGACTTCAGACTGGGAAAGAAGCCGCTTGGAGAATTTGGGGATGCCACGAATGATACTTTTTACGGCGCCTTGGACATATTCTTGCAAGCACTGATCCAGAAATACCCGACCAAACAATTAAGCGTGATCACCCCGTTGCCGCGCTGGCGGGAAAACGAAGGGGAGTTTAACAGCCGTGGCGAAACGCTGGACCAATATGTCGAAGCGATCAAGGAAACCGCCGCACTCTGCGGCATCCCCGTCAAAGATATGTACCGGGAAGGCGGAATCTATGTAAAAAACCCCGACTTTCTTTCAAATTTTATGCCAGACGGACTGCACCCTAACAGCAAAGGACACCAATACTTTCACCAAAAAATTTTAAGCTTTATAGAGAGCCTGTAAGAACAAAAGACCGGATGACACTCTGAGCGTGTCCCATCGATCAAATGCGAGGATTTCTGTTAATCCACGGGGAATTTTACTCCTATACGCGGGTAAGTTCCGCCTATATGCGGGTATTTCCTTCTATATGCGGGTAAGTTTCTCCTATACGCGGGTATTTCCTTCTATACGCGGGTAAGCTCCCCTATACGCGGGTAAATTCCCCTATACGCGGGTAAGCTCCCCTATACGCGGGTAAGTTCCTCCTATACGCGGGTAAGTTTCTCCTATACGCGGGTATTTCCTTCTATACGCGGGTAAATTCCGCCTATGCGCGGGTAAGCTCCTTCTATACGCGGGTAAATTCCCCTATACGCGGGTAGCTTCCTCCCTTCACGAATCAACGGGTAGCTCCCCCTCCCTTGCGCGAGGGTTCCGTTTGCCGTTAGTTTTTCGCAAGCGGGTTAAACGCCCTCAAAAAAAACCGGGAGGCCACTGCCTCCCGGTTCAGTATGTTACTGATCGCTTTTACGCGGTATAAAAGGCCACCAGTTTGCTTTTCCCAACAGGTTGATGAGTACTGGTACAAATAGCGGCAGGACGATTAAAGCGTAAAACAGTAGTCCTGTCAGTACTAATGTGGCTATTTGCAGCATGGACAAGACGCCTGATGGCAGCATTGCCGCAAAGGTGCCCGCTAAAATAATGGCAGCACTGATGATGACCGTACCCATATTTTTCATAGCGAGCATAATGCCTGTTTTCACGTCCAGCTCTTTGTATTCGGAAAAGCGGTCCATCAAAAAGATAGAATAGTCTACGCCAAGGGCAATCAAAATGACGAACCCGAAAAATGGTGTAACCCAGTTGATTCCCGGATATCCAAGAATGTTGACAAAAATCACTTCCGTCATCGCGATTGATGAATAATAGGTTAATAGCAGCGAAGCAATGATATAAATCGGCATAACGAGCGACCGCAGTAAAATGATTAAAATGACGACGATTCCGGCCATCATAAACATGACGGTTTTTGAATAGTCCGCATCAGACATGGACTCGAGATCCCTGTTCATGCTCGTTACGCCGCCGATACCGATGTTGGCCTGTTCCAGTTTCGTGTCTTTAACGGCATTTTGAATCGTATCTTCAATATCAGAAAGCATCGTCATCGATTGCTTCGCATATGGGTTGGAATCAAGGACCACGTCAATTGTTGTCATTTTACCATCCCCGGACATGTATATATCAAACACGCGCTGGAATTCCTTGTCTGTCAACAATTGGTCCGGAATATAAATTCCCGACTGCTGTATGTCGGTGTCTTTTGCCAAATTGGACAAGTGCTGTTTCGCTTCGCCTAATCCACCTTCTATTTCTTCAAGACCTTCACTGCTGGCGGATAACCCGTCGCTTAATTCATCCAATTGGTTTCCCATTTGACCAAAGCCAGAACGAAGTTGTTCCTGACCACTAGCAATTTCCCCCATTCCCGATGCAATGGCCGGGATTTCATCGACAACTTGCTTTTGGCCAGAAGCAGCGGCTCCCAAACCTGACTCCAGTTCCTTCAAACCGTTCTCTATTTCTTTTAAACCCGAAGAAAATTGGCCCAAGCCTTCTACTATCCTTGTTAGTTGGCTGTTTGCCGTTGCAAGACCCGTTCTCACTTTTTCCAACTCGCCATTGAGAGCAGAAACCGTTCCTCCGGCAATCGCAACCTGCTTTGTCGCATTCTCCACAATGGACTGAATCTCGGCGAAATTTGGATCGTTAATGATTTCCGGGTGATTTTGCGCTAGTTTTCCGAGCGGCTCTTCCAACGACATGAGCTGATTTTGTGCCCCTTCCAAAGTCGACGGTATTTTCCCATATTCAGAGCTTAATTGCGCCAAACCCGTTTGAGCCTGCTCATATCCCCCCAGCAGTTCTTTCGTTCCCGCCTGAAGTTCCGCGGCCTTTTGACTTGCTTCAGCCGCCCCTTTTTTCAACTCACCAGCGCCATCTGTTCCCTGGCGAATTCCATTTTCGATGGCACCCAGCGCCGTTTGCAGTTGACCGACACCGGACTGCAATTCTTTCGTGCCTTCTTGCAACTCGCCAATCCCGCCGGTTGCCTTATCCAACTCTGGTTTGGAATCCTTAATCGAAGTAGCGGCCTCATTTAAGCCATCTTTGATTTTCGAGATGCCTTCTGTTCCTTCACCGATCCCTTCGCCGAGTTGATCGGCTTGCTTTTTCACATACAACTCTTCCAGTTTATCACCTGTCGGCCTTGTGACACTGCGGACTTTTTCCACGTGTTCAAGCTTTTCCAAATCATTTCCGAGCGACTCAATCAAGGTTAAATACTCTTTTGGTTTCATCGGATCGTCATTTTCAATGACGAGTTGAACCGGCATCATTTCGCCAGGACCAAAATTATCCTCAACAATGTTGAATCCTTTGACGGAGTCATACTCATCGCCGATTTCATCCAATGAATTAAATGAAAGTTCGCCGTCATAGCTTACAAGAAGCGGAACGGTGAAAAAGGCAACGATACCAAGGGCAACAAGCGGTCTTGTAATCGCGAGGTTTCCCATCCAGCCCCATAATCTACTTTCTTTATGAGAAATATTTTTTTTCACCGGCCAGAAAAGAGCTTTTTTCAAGGTCGCCATGAAAAAAGGAACGATCGTAAATAGGGCAATCAAAAGCACAAAAACGCCGACCGCTACCCCTGCTGCCGATTGATAAAGTTTAAATGAAGCAAACCCGATTGACGCAAAACCGATCATGACGGCAATGGCGCTGTATACAACCGTTTTTCCAGCCGTTTTGTAAGTTGCGACAATGGCGGAATAAATATCCTGCCCGTTCGAAAGCTCCTCCTTATAACGGCTTAGCAACAAAATACAATAATCAGTTCCAATTCCGAAAAGCACCGCCACCATGAATGTCTGTGTAAAATTGGAAACCGGAAAGTCGAGCCGATCTACTAAAAAGGCAACGATCGACGAACTAGCCAAATACGTCATCCCAACTGTTAAAAGCGGAATAAACGGAGCCACAGCGGAGCGAAATACTAACAGAAGAACGGCCATAATGAAAATAACGGTAATGATTTCTGTTTTTTTCAGCCCTTTTTCTGAACTGATAATGACATCTTCGTTGATGAGCGCATTTCCAGTCATGTACGTTTCCACATCGGCTGTACTGATCTCCTGATCAAGACGCTTGCGCACATCCTTTATTTCCTCGTCCCCAATCTTCACATCGAGCAATGCAATGACTGTATTCTTTTCTTTGGAGACAAGCTGGTCCGATAAGTCCTTGTCTTGAAAGTGGGTCGTGATTTCACTGATCCCTAATTCACTTTTTTTCTGGTCGAGTGAATCGATAGTGGACGCAATATTTGAAAGCTGCCCCTCGGAAAATGTGTCATTGCTATGAAAAACGGCGATAAATGACTCGCCCCCTTTTTCTTTAGGTGAGTGTTTGGCCAATATATCTGCCGCCACCGTTGACGGATATCCGTCCGCAATTGTCAACTGGCCTTTTTCCCGGACAAGTTGATTCATATTCGGCGCAAATACGACTAATGCTATCGCGCAAACTATCCAAGCAGCCAAGACGAGCCATCTCAGACGCAAGACCGTTCTCATGTTTTTTCCCCCCTGTAATTCTCGATGTGATAGGCAATTTTTTCAAAAACTTGCAGAAAACGCTCCATTTCATCTTTTGGAATATCTTTTACAATCGTTTCAACAAACTCGTTGATTTTATTTTCCATCGTTTCGTAGTATTCAACGCCCGCCTCAGAAAGTCGCAAATAGACACTTCTACGGTCTTCGATGTCCCGTTCCCGGATAAGCAATCCTTTTTTTACAAGTTTATCCGCACGAACCGTCACGGCACTTTTATGTACGTACAGCAACTCGGCAAGTTCTGAAACCCGAATGGTGCCAAGCTTGTAAACCTGTTGGATAAGTGTAAATTGTTCAATAGAATAGTCTTTTAAAAGCTGTTCTGAAACAAGCGTAGACATCCCTTTTCTTCCAGAAAGCATAATATTCATAAATCGCTCAAAAATTCGTTGATTGATTTCCATGGTTAGGACATCCCCCCTAAATAGTTGACCCCATAAACTATAATAAAAAACAATATGTGCGTCAATGCTCCAAAATCACTACGGGGGGTGTCGTGATAAAAATAAAGAGCGGGAAGGCTGGCCAGATGGGGAAAACTACTGAAGTTGATGAATCGTACGACATTTTTTCAAAGAGCGCCGAAGAAATAAAAATCACCTCCAGCATAAAAGTCAGCCTTCCATGGCCGTCTTCGATTCCATATCCTCGGAAAAAGCTTTCGCTTCCCTTTTGTGATCTGGCCGCTGGCACCGGAATTCCCTGGACGACGATGGACTCAATCAGCAACTCTTCACTAAGGTAAAGCTTTTTCGTAATCCCATCCGATTTAAGCCGACCATTTAAATGAAAAAAGGACCCAAACGGGTCCTCAGACTGTCGACAAACCCCCCGAAAATTAAACACGGCAAATCCATTCATACTTTTGGATTTGCTCGTCTTTTTTGGGGTTTACTCGCGACTTTTAGGGATTACTATCCACTGTTTTGGTTTACTCGCGACTCTTCGAGATTACTCTATCCACTTTTTTGATTTACTCGCGACTCTTCGAGATTACTATCCACTTTTTTGATTTACTCGCGACTCTTCGAGATTACTATCCACTTTTTTGATTTACTCGCGACTCTTCGAGATTACTATCCACTTTTTGATTTACTCGCGACTCTTCGAGATTACTATCCACTGTTTTGGTTTACTAGCCGATTCCAGGTAATTACTTGCCATTCTTTAGATTTACTGGCGGCTTTTGGGACTTACCATCCACTTTCTCTACAAGCTGGGGACCCAAACGGGTCCGCTTTAAAAATCTGTTAACTTTTCAGCAGGATTCGTCCGATTCCGGCTTCTTTTTGCCACTATTTCTTTATCAAAATATCCCACTTGCATGATTCCGGCGATTTTTTCTCCAGGCTCGACACCGAGCGCCGAGCGGAAGCGCGGGTCATGTATATAAGCTGGTGTTTTCCAACATACGCCGATTTCCTGTTCCCAGGCAAGAAGCTGGAAGTTTTGCAAGAGGCAGCTTATTGCCGCAAAATCTTCCTCCCGTATTTTTTGCCGCGGATCGTCGTCCACCACTGCAATCAAAAAAACCGGCACTTCCCCAAACTTGGCGCGGGTGCTTTCATGCTTTGCAGGTTCAACACATGTAAGCACTTTTTCGATAAACGCTTCTCTCCGTTCTCCCGATATAAAGATAAAACGCCACGGTTCACGCACGCCATGTGTTGGAGCCCAAACAGCATCCTCCAACAATGATAGAATTTGTTCGCGGCTAATTTCTTTATCAATAAAACCTTTTTTAATAGATGTTCTTTCACGGATGACTTCCGCAATTGAGTTAACAGCCAACATATCTTTACCCCCATCATCTTATAAATGAGAATCACTTTCATTGATCATATCACGAAGCGGCAAATGTTGAAAGTCATCCTCTGATTAATGGTATTTGGTCAATCTTTTCTTTGGAAAAACGGTACGCTTTTACGATTTTTTCCATTACAGTCGAAACATTTTGGACATTGCTGTGAATTGTCGCGATCGATTCTCCTGAATGTACCCTGTCTCCAATTTTTTTATGCAACATGACTCCAACACTTAAGTCAATATCGGATTCCTTTGTTACGCGGCCCGCTCCAAGCAGCATGGCAGCTGTTCCAATTTCGTCGGCTTTGATTGCCGAAACATATCCATTTTCAGGGGATGCGACTGGAATTTGATAAACAGCCTTCGGAAGCTTTTCCGGATTATCAACGACAGAAACATCTCCTCCCTGTGCGGCTAAAAATTGTTTGAACACTTGAAGTGCTTCACCGCTTTTCATGACTTTCTCCAGTAATTCGCGTGCTTCTTTTTCAGATTCCGCTTTTTCTGCAAGCACGATCATTTTACTGCCCAAAACGAGACATAATTCGGTTAAATCAGCGGGGCCTCTTCCTTGTAGCGTTTCAATGCCTTCCTTTACTTCCAATGCATTGCCAATCGCATTGCCAAGCGGCTGGCTCATATCTGAGATGACTGCCATCGTTTTTCTGCCCACCTGGTTGCCAATTTCAACCATCGTATTCGCAAGCAACCTGGCGTCTTCAAACTTTTTCATAAAAGCGCCGGAACCAGTCTTAACATCCAACACAATCGCATCGGCGCCTGCAGCGATCTTTTTGCTCATGATGGAGCTTGCAATAAGCGGAATTGAATTTACAGTTGCAGTTACATCCCTAAGACCATATATCTTCTTGTCGGCCGGTGCGAGATTCCCCGATTGCCCGACGATCGCGAGTTTGTTTTGATTGACAAGCCGAATAAATTCTTCTTCCGATACCTCTGCCCGATATCCCGGAATAGCTTCCAACTTATCGATCGTTCCTCCCGTATGTCCCAGCCCTCTGCCAGACATTTTGGCCACCGGAATGCCGAGTGCTGCGACAAGAGGCGCCAAAATGATACTAGTCGTATCTCCAACTCCACCCGTAGAATGTTTGTCAACTTTGATTCCATCAATGGTTGATAAATCAATCCTGTCCCCTGACGAAGCCATTGCCAGTGTAAGTTGCGCCGTTTCCGCATGGGACATCCCTTGAAAATAAACGGCCATGAGGAATGCGGACATTTGATAATCGGGAATTTCGTTACTAACATAGCCATTTACGACGAATTGAATTTCTTCGGGCGTCAATTCTTTCCCATCACGCTTTTTGGCAATCATATCAACCATACGCACGACCAACCATTCCTTTCCCTGTCTATTTCTCTAATTTGATTATTCATCGTTCCATCACGCTTGTCAAAAAAAAGCAAACATATTCCCTTTACAAATAAATAACTATTAACTATAATTAAAATACAAACTTACTTTTTGTAACTAATGAGGAGGAATTTTAGTGGCAATTTCTACATGGACACTTGATAAAGCGCATAGCACGGTTGAATTTTCTATTCGGCATATGATGATTTCAAGAGTAAAAGGAACTTTCAATGAATTTTCTGCTGATATAAAAGCGGACCCTGAAGATTTGACAACAGCCGAGGTTTCTTTTTCAATCGACGTGGCAAGTATTGACACTGGCAACGAAGACCGCGATAACCATCTTCGGTCTGCCGACTTTTTTGATGTTGAAAAATACCCGACTTTGACATTCAAATCAACAAATTTCGAAAAACAAGGAAAACAATATGCCGTGACGGGTGAAGTCACCTTGCATGACGTGACCAAAACGGAAACATTTACTGTTATAACAGGCGGTGTGGTGAAAGACCCAATGAGTGGAGCCGAAAAAGCAGGCTTCAGTGTCGAAGGAAAGATCAATCGGAGCGATTATGGTTTGACTTGGAACGCCCCACTTGAAACGGGTGGTGTCGTAGTCAGTGATGAAGTAAAAATTGCCTTGGAAATCCAAGCAAGTAAAAATGAATAATCATGTGTGTTGGTCATATTCAAAAAAGCAGCCGGACGACTGCTTAGGAGGCTGTCCGAAAAGTATTATTTCAGCTTGAAAATAAAAAACAAACCCCAGAATGCCATAACATCGACATTCTGGGGTTTTACATTTTAGTGCATATACTCTAAATTGGACATTTTAGATAGCCCTTAATCATGACAAATCCATATAACCTTTGGGATTTACTCGTCTTTTTTGAGGTTTGCTAACGACTTTTGGAAATGACGATCGACTTTTTCTCTTACTCGCAACTTTTGAGATTTACGATCCACTTTTTCGATTTACTCTCAACCTTTGGGATTTACGATCTGCTTTTTCGACTTACTCGCAACTTTGGGATTTACGATCCACTTTTTCGACTTACTCGCAACTTTGGGGATTTACGATCCGCTTTCTCTTCAACCTAAAGCAGACGGACGGCTGCTTCAGCTTATTTTTTTGAGGATAGGATGAACGGGACGCCAAAATTCCTTATTACATAAAAAATCCATCGTATCAATAAAGCTATTTTTTCGTCATTTGGATGTCTCATCCTTCTGCTACATTCTTTACAAGCTACTTCCTCTTCGAACAGTCCTGACTGCTTTACGACTCATTCTTGCACATTGCTTTTTTCCGCTTTTAACAAATCGCGAATTTCAGACAGCAATTCCACTTCTGACGGCTTTTTAGGAGCATCGGCCTCATCTTCTTTCTTTTCAAATTTCACCTTATTAATTAATTTTATAAAGACAAATATCGCTGCCGATATAATAAAGAAATCCACAATGCTTTGGATAAATATGCCATATTTAATCACAGCATCGCCCATTTGGAGTTCCAGCTTTTCAAAACTGTAGCCCCCCAACAAAATGCCGGCAAGAGGCATAATAATATGCTCCACTAGCGATGAAACGATTTTTCCGAAAGCTGCCCCGATCACGACCGCCACAGCCAAATCAAGAACATTTCCTTGAATGGCAAACTTCTTGAACTCTTTCCACATCCTCTTTCCTCCTCATGAAAAGCATACTAACATTCTACTTATTCATCTTCATTTTACAAGCTGGAAAAAAAAGTTAGCAAGCTTTCAGTTTTGGTTGAAATGAATTCAGAAGGTGACATCGGAAAAATCATCCACCCCAGCTTTTCTTGTCGACAATTCACTTTTGTTACTGGACTCTGGTTGTTCGTTCCGTCATTCCAGCAAGCAGCCATTTTCCAAAAAAAGGAACCCGCATGCCTAAATTCCGAAACATCAACTTAAAATCCTGCTTCGTTCGTTTTTTGGAAAATTTGAAACTGATTTTTTCCGTTTTCCTTTGATTCATATAAAGCACGGTCAGCTTTTTCATATAAACTCGCCAAATCATCTTCCGAATCGGCAAAAGCAATGCCGATACTGACGGAAATATCGATTTGATTCCTGAAGCGTATTTCACCAAATTGCTCATCAATATCTTTAATAAGAGAGGAAGCAACGAATATGATCTCGTTTTCGTCCAAGCCGGAAATGATAACGGCAAACTCATCGCCGCCAAGCCTTGTGGACTCATGGCTTTTTCCTACACATCTTTGAATGCGATAAGCAGCCATTTTTAAGATTTGGTCCCCCTCCAAATGACCTAAGCGGTCATTGACGAGCTTAAAGTTATCAAGATCAATCATCATTAAAGCCAAATTTTGTTTCTTGCTGCTTAATTTTTGTTTTACAATTTCCTCAAAGGCCGCCCGATTTTTCAGTCCGGTTAAACTGTCATGAAATGCCAAATACATCGGCCGCGCCATCCAGCGCGCAATAATCATGGAGATGATGATGGCCCCGGTAAAAATAATAAGCATCTGAGAAAAAAACTTGTTCCGGCTCTTACTCAACGCTTCATGCAAATCATCTTCGTTATAAATGATTTCTACAACTCTGCTGGTGGAATACCCTCGTGCTGATTCAGCCGCATAAGGAACATAACGGTACGTGACGTCTCTTCCGTTATACCGGCCTTTTACCTCTTGCGACTTTCGCGTTTTGGTCGCCGATTTAAATGCTTCCCAATTGTCGGATGAAAATGTGATATCTTCTTTTGTCTGATCGTTTCTTCCGACCACATATCCGTCATTATTAAAAATTCGAATCGAGTCAATAATGGAGAACTTATTCTCAATCTCTACTTCTGCATCAAAATAATTGAATTGCTTAAAAATCTCGCCGTTTTCCAGAGAAACACCGAGTTGCAATATGTATTTACGGTCAGGAGTAGGGATATAGCTGAATTTTTTGACTTCTCCACTGGTTTGTTGGATGTCCAACCCGTCATCCACAAATGTCCCTTCATTTCTCCTGATATTCAGCAAATTGGCGAACTCTGCGCAGCATTTACGAAAATCAAGGCCAATATCCGGCTCATAACTACTGTGAATAATGACATTCTCATTATTTATGATGTAAATGTCCATGCCGATTTGTTTTTTTAAAGATGTAAAATCCCAAGTCCTGAAATCAGGATTTTGTTGATACAATCCCAGCAGGACTTTAGACTTATCTTCCATATCCTTGGCAATATTTTTGTCAAATAGCATATACGCTTTGTCAATCGTATTCAGAGAACTTAAAATATTGTCCTCGACCATTTCCAGCTTCAACTTATGAGCTTCAAACAGCGTATTTTTAAGGTTATTTTGATTGAGCAACGCAACGACAAAAGATATAAAAATCGAAAATATAATCATAATGAAGGTAAGATGCAGTCTGAAATTATTATTCAAATAAACCTGCACTCCTTTAAATTCAAGTCGCGTCAAGGACTATTATACTATCATATAAACTTTTGGGGAATATGCATTCGCCAAACGGTCAAAAAGTAAGAAATTAATCGTTTCTCTACTTTGTCAACGTCAAAACCATTTTGTTACCGATAATCCACCTGATTTCTTTCATAAAAATGGCTTAAATAAATCTGGAAAGTAGTCACATTTTGTTAAATCAGTTTGCTATAATGATAATAATTCATTACCATTATATATAAATCTATTAAGAACCAGGGGAGTTTTTAGTTGGAAAATCAAGGGAATGCAACAAATGAATTGATTGAAAAAGCAGACAGTGAATTTCGAGTTAAGCATTACGCAGGAAAAGCCGCAAAGGTGGTCACAGGGATAGCAGTCATTTGGTCCATATTCCAAATTTTCACCTCCAGTTCGGGGGTTTTCGATGCCATGACTCTTAGGGGATGGCATTTATTATTTTTACTGGTCATGACGTTCTTGTTATATCCCGCAACGAAAAAAAGCAAAAGACATATTGTGTTTCCATCTGTTATTGACTCGATCCTTATTATTCTAAGTATTCTGTCTATTAGTTACGTTTTGCTCAACTATAAGGCGATTGTCCTTAGAGGGGGATTTTTAATAACAGCGGATTACATTTTCGGAGCCATAGGCATTCTCATGGTATTCGAAGCCGCCCGCCGGGTAGTTGGAAATCTCGCCATATTAGCACTGATTTTTCTGTTATATAACTTTTTGGGACCGTTCATACCCGGGACATTTGGCCACAGCGGATTTTCAGTAAATCGCATTATTGACTATCTTTTCTGGGGCAGTGAAGGGATTTTTGGAATAGCGATCGGCGTATCTGCCACTTTCGTCTTTCTTTTTATCTTGTTTGGCGCATTTTTAAGCCGAAGCGGCTTCAGTCAATTTATTAATGATTTTGCATTGACGATAGCCGGACGTTCACCGGGGGGACCTGCAAAGGTGGCTGTTATTGCCAGCAGCTTGATGGGAATGATTAATGGAAGCGCGATTGCGAACGTGGCAACCACCGGAACATTAACGATACCTTTGATGAAAAAAAATGGCTATAAAGCCCGATTTGCTGCGGCTGTCGAAGCAGTTGCCTCCACTGGAGGACAATTTGCTCCACCAATTATGGGCGCCGCCGGATTTGTCATGGCCGAATATTTAGGCGTTCCGTATACGACGGTAATGATCGCTGCCATTATTCCGGCTGCTCTTTATTATTTGGCCTTGATTATGGTTGTCCACTTTGAGGCAAAACGTCTCGGTTTAAAAGGACTGTCCAAGGAAAATATCCCCAAGGCCATGGAAGTCATAAAAAAGCAAGGCCACTTATCTCTTCCATTAATCGTCTTGCTTGGCATGTTGTTTCTTGGTTACACTCCGCTTTATGCGGCGGTCTTTTCCATCGCGGCCTGTATTGTCGCAAGCTGGCTCAGGAAAGAAACGCGGATGGGCTTAAAAGATATTTTGTTGGCGCTCGAAGAAGGAGCGAAAGGGGCAATTGGCGTAGCCGTAGCTTGTGCTGTCATCGGAGTCATTATAGGAACGGTGTCATTAACAGGCCTTGGCCTGAATTTCGGATACAGTGTCATGAATTATACAAATGACAGTGTTTTATTTGCCGCATTTCTTGTCATGCTGATGAGCATCGTGTTAGGGATGGGTGTACCCGGCGTAGCGGCTTACGTCATCGTGGCGACGGTAGGCGCACCAGTTTTGGTCAACCTCGGTGTCACACCGCTTGCCGCGCATATGTTTGTTTTAATTTACGCCTGTTTATCCAATATTACGCCGCCTGTTGCCCTAGCCTCCTATGTGGCGGCCGGGATCGCGAATACGAGTCAGCACCAGGTCTCCATGACTGCGGTGAAGCTCGGAATCACCGGATTTATTCTACCGTTCTTCTTTATCTTTGAACCGGCCCTGCTGTTGGGAGAAGCTGCCTATTCAAAAAGTATCTTGCCTTCGATTACCGCAGCGATCGGGGTCATTTCCCTGTCTGCTGGGTTGCAGGGCTGGCTTTTATCATGGGCGTCAAATATACAACGCGTCCTGCTCACAGCCACTGGCTTATTCATGATTTCACCCGATTATATAACAGATTTAATCGGAATCGCCCTGCTCGTTATCGTATTGGCATGGCAAGCTGCAACAAAGAAGAAAGCCCAGGATGTCAAACCATCTGGCACGTAATCAACTTAGAGAAAGGATTATGAAAATGAAAAATAAGCTTATTTTCTTATGTCTAATGTTATTCATTTTAACTCTTGGAGCATGTGGAAGTAAGGATGGCGGAAAAAGCGGAGGTTCTAAAAATACAAATCTTAACTTCCCGACCGCTTCTACTACCGGAACAATCTACCCATTGGGCTCGGCAATGGCCAACATGTGGGGTAAAAAGGTCGAAGGCGTACGTGTCAATGCGCAAGCCTCCAACGGCGGTGTTGACAATTTGAATATGATGAAAGAAGGCGAAGCACAAATTGCATTTGCCACCGCGGGTATCGCTTGGGAAGCCTATAATGGAGAAAGAGGATTCAAAGACCGCAAATATGAGGATCTCCGTGTCATCGCCGGCCTCTATTACAACCCAAACCAAGTCGTTGTTCGAAAAGATTCCGGAATTGAATCGCTAAAAGACTTAAAAGGGAAACGTTTTGCTCCAGGATCTGTAGGAAGTACACCTGAAGTTGAATCAAGTATTATTCTCCCTGCATACGGGATTAAATACCCTGAAGACATCAAAGAAAACTTCGTCGGATTTACAGAAGCCATTGATTTAATGAGAAATAAACAAATAGACGGCGCATTGATTCAGGCGGGTCTCCCAACTGCTGCGGTAACAGAAATGATTTCAACGGCGGATGGAACATTAATTGGCATTGATCCGGAAGTTCGCAAAGAATTAATGGAAAAATATCCATGGTACGCAGAAATGACCATCCCGGCAGGAACTTATGACAACCAAAAAGAAGACGTAGATACCCTCGCCATTAAAATGCTGCTTTTGGCTGACGCTTCAGTAGACGATGAAGTGATATATGAATTGACCAAATCCTTCTGGGAAAATCTGAACGAATTGGAATCAACACATGCCATCGTCAAGCAAATGAAGTTGGAGGACGCAACTACAGAGCTTGCCGACATTCCGTTGCATGACGGCGCAAAAAAATATTACGAAGAAAAAGAGGTATTAAAGTAATTTCCAATTAAAACATACTAAGATTAGTAGCACAAACCAAGGCCATGGTTTGTGCTACTATTTTTATAATAGAAGTGAAAGAAAGTCCGACCGAAGGCTCGGGGATTGCGAATCCGAATGATAAACTGGGCTTCTTCACTTTCATTTTTGAATCAGGTTTAAGTATGTTGGGGCCATAGAGCTCGTGTATAGGAAATTGGAATCGATAAGGCACTGTGAAGACTTCTATATTTGGCGAAAAAGCTCTTACTACTAATATACGAGGAGAAACGATATGAAACATGTCATTGCACTAGATGTAATTAAAGGGAAAAGTTCGATGGTCATTTATGATGACTATTGTCAATGTGAATTTGAAGGCGAACTCCATCACACCCGTGTATTTCGCTTTCCGCAGGCACGGCTTCAGCTTCCCCGGAAAGCAAAAGCTCGCTTTCCTGCGGGATCTTCAGCTCGAGCTATTCCCGCAGGAGTCTACATATGTTGATTACGCTAAAAGCTTACGTATTATACACTAGGACTGAATGAAGTTTCACTTTATCCCGCATGTAAGGTGCCGTAAGACTCCCACTTCAAAATCTTGAGTGAATAACAAAGGGCTAAGTGGGTAAACGGCACCTAAATGCCCGATTGGTTCAACTAACATTCAGTAGGATATGGAAGAAAACGCCTACTGAATGAAATTTCACTTTATCCCGCATGTAAGGTGCCGTAAGACTCCGACATCAAAATCTTGAGTGAATAACAAAGGACTAAGTGGGAGTAAACGGCACCTAAATGCCCGATTGGTTCAACTAACATTCAGTAGGAGATGGAAGAAACCTCCTACTGAATGAAGTTTCACTTTATCCCGCATGTAAGGTGCCGTAAGACTCCCACTTCAAAATCTTGAGTGAATAACAAAGGACTAAGTGGGAGTAAACGGTACCTAAATGCCCGATTGGTTCAACTAACATTCAGTAGGAGATGGAAGAAACCTCCTACTGAATGAAGTTTCACTTTATTGTTCATTTTTTCATCAACTGATTTAGTTGGGTTCCTTAATTACAATGAAAACTGATGAGTATTATAGTGAAGCTCGATGATCCAAATTTACATTTTTGAATCATCAAGTTTCTTGTCATGCCTAATTTTCACTGAGAAAATGGATGGAAATCGTTTGACTGAATACTTTTACCCTGCATTGATGTATTTTTATACAATACAGGTGTCAATAGCATTCTACAAAATGCGCTGTACGCCACATCCAATGAGTCTTGTATAAATGATACACTAGAGAAGCTCAAATGAAACCCTTTTATACTTAGGCTAAATGAAAATCAATGTTGGCATTTGACAAAATGTATTTTTGCTCTGCGTCTAATTCCTTAGTAGTAATGAGGGTGTCAATTTCTTTCATATCCGCTACTTTGTATAAAGATATTTTGCCGATTTTAGTATGGTCAGCCATAACAATCACTTTTTTGGCGGAACGAATCATCGCCCTTTTTGCTGACACTAAATAATCATCAAAATGAGTGAGGCCGTGTGTGTGGTGGAAGGCGGGCGTCCCAATAAATGCCGTGTGTACATGCAGCTCTTTTAATGCCTGATCTGTCAACATGCTATTTAGCATATAACTTTCCGGAAAAAGCGTTCCCCCGGTGACAATCACCTTCGTTGACTTCGAAAAGCGCAGCTTGGCGGCAATATTAATATCGTTCGTTATGACAGTAATGTCCTTTTTATGTAAAATGGCATCAATGACATGCACAGTAGTCGTCCCTGAGTCTAAAATGATGTTATCTCCATCATTGATAAACTCTCCCGCCAGTTTGCCCATTCTTTTTTTCTCTTCGTACCACACTGATTCCCGTTCTTGAAATGGCGGTTCAGAATGCACTTCATCCTCAATCATGACTCCACCATGAGTCCGCTTCAACTTTCCTTCTTTTTCAAGGAGAGATAAGTCTCTTCGAATCGTCGCTTCATGAACACTAAAGTGCTGTGCCAATTCCGCCACTGTTGCCACCCTGTTTTTCCTGACAAACTCCAATACTTTATTTTGCCTGTCGAGTATGAGCAATGTAGTCACCCCAATCAAAGTATAAATATGATTTTTCCCATTTTTTCTCCTGCACAATTTGATCCATGGCGATCACCAAATCTTCAATTGTTTTGATGTGAAAAGGAGTTTCCGGAACTAGTTTCAGAAAGGTTTTTTGCAATGTGTAAGGCCCCCAGATTCTGAAAAGGAACTTCTTGAGCGGCGAAAATGGGAATTCCTTTCTCCAATACATCTCTCGTATTGATTGGAACGTGATCTTCTGATACTCCCAATAATAGTAATTTACCATTACGAGAAATTAAATCAATGGCTCGATGAATGACAGTCTCACAAAATTTGCCGCCGCTACATTCAAAAAAACCGGCTTCTCATGCAAGTTTATGTGGACGTATTTGAAAAAAAGGATTACATGTTTCTTCAACAGTCAACGCATCAGCAGTTGGAGCAGCCGTTTTAGGAGCAGTTACGGCAGGAGAATATAAGAAGCATCTCAGCGGATGAAACAACCTTTTATTTACATAAGGAAAGATACGCTGAATGATGTAAAATGTATGGTGAAATGCACCATTATTTTGGTTTCCAACGTCCGGAATTCATGGAGTAACGTGACGGCCGTTTTGGGGTGGGTCCATTTTTAAACGGGGATCAAACATTTATGCAAAGCAGCATTTACCAGTTAGGAGAGAATTTTAAAAAGGATTACCATGCTACGCTGAAACCTGCATGGTAATCCTTTTTCAGCAAGTAAATTGCTTCTTTATAAAACCTTTCGTTTACCGCTTACATTTCCTTTACGTTCAGGTCAACTTCTTTGCCTTTGTTGGGCGACCATATTGAAACTGTAATCATGACAACAAAGCTGACGGCAATACCGTAGATGATGGGTGCCGTAGATGTAATGCCTTCAATGGCCAATCCGGCTAAAATAACGGCGGTACTCGCGATAATGGCATAAAATGCGGCCTTGGCCGTTGCTTTTTTCCAGAACAATCCTAGAATAACCGGCGCAAAAATGCCTCCCGATAATACGGCATATGCCACATCAAGCGCCACAAGCACATCCTGAATCCATAATGCACAGACAATCGTCAATATGCCAATGACTGTTGTAACGACTCTCGATAATGCCAAGTATTGATCATCTGTTATATTTTTCAAGAAAAACCGTTTGATAATATCGTTTGAAATCAATGTCGAAGAGGCGAGCAATGTGCCGGAAGCCGTAGACATGAGCGCTGAGACAACTGCCGCGATCACCAAGCCTAACACCCCGGAAGGCAAAATGGCAACCGCCATGCTGGCAAATGTATTTTGTGTATCTTCCAAATTAGGCAAGATGACGAAAGCGCACATGCCGATAATCGCAACGGCAATGCCGTAAAGCAAGCTGTAAACACCGGCTGCAACAGTACCGGCCCGTGCAATTTTAATTGTTTTCGCTGTCAATATTCGCTGCCAAATATCCTGGGCCACAACCATTCCAAGGGCAAAAAGCAAGAAATACTGAAAAATTTCTTGGCCGCCGATTCCGGTAAAAGTAAAGTATGTGTCCGGCAATTGACTTTGCAGATTGGACCAGCCTCCGGCTTTGGAAAGACCGAGCGGAAGCATGATGAAGAAAACCCCGATCGTCATAATGATAAATTGTACAATATCCGTCATCGTAACCGACCACATGCCGCCAAGGATTGTATAGAATAAAACAACTCCTCCTCCCACCAGCATGGAAACGGTTAAATTCCAGCCAAGTAAAACGTTTAAAATCGTACCCATTCCAATTACTTGCGTAACGGAAACCATCATCGCATATGTCGCGGCAATCACAGCACTGACAAGGCCTGCTTCCACCCCAAAGCGCTTACTCAAATATTCACTAATAGTCATGACAGAAAGATTGGAGATTTTTTTGGCGAGAAAAATTCCGAGCAACATAATCCCCAAACCGAGCATAACGACAAGCCACATGCCGGATATCCCAAATTCATAACCAAGTTTGGTGGAGCCAATCGTTGATGCCCCACCTAAAATAACAGCTCCGAGACAGCCGAAATACATAAAGAAACCAAGATTTCTTCCGGCTAATACATAATCCTCAGATGTTTTGGCCCGTCGGGAACCAATAATCCCAACAATAACCAACAGCAGCAAATATGCAATCATGATAGCAACGTCTAATGTGTTAAAGTTCATGCTGCTTCCCCCTTTACTTCTCTGAACTTTTTAATCTTTAGATTCCTTTTTCAACTGGCGTCTTTTCTTTAAAGCCGTCAGCGTAATCATTTCATAAATCACTGAAGAAGCGAGTACAGCCGTAATTTCGTTGGCATCATAGCTCGGCAGCACTTCCACCAAGTCAAAACCGACCACATCCAACCCATCAAGACCCCGTACATATTCAAGCGCTTCATAGCTAGTTGGTCCCCCAACTTCCGGTGTTCCTGTACCCGGAGCGTATGCGGGATCTACGAAATCGATATCATATGTGACAAATACCGGACGGTCTTTGACCCGGTCATGGATTCTTTTCATTACCTGTTCAAAGCCAATCTTCCGCACTTCCTTCATCGGAATGACTTCAAAACCGAGCTTTCGTGCATCCTCAATATCATCCGGGCTATACAGCGGCCCTCTCATTCCAACTTGGATCGAGTGCTCGACATCAAGAAGCCCTTCTTCCACGGCACGGCGGAAAGGTGTTCCATGCATATATTTTTCCCCGTAATAATGCTCCCACGTATCACCATGGGAATCAAAATGAACCAAAGCGATTTTACCGAATTTCTTATGAAAAGCTCTCAAATTTCCCAATGAGATGGAATGGTCGCCACCCATGATAATCGGTATGACATTTTTTTCTAAAAGCGGTGTCAGCTCTTCCACCATATTGTCATAAGTCCGAAGAGCATTTCCCGGAATGACATTAATATCCCCATAATCCACCCCGGAACAATATTCAAAAATATCAATTTCCATATCCGGATTGTAGGGACGAAGGAGCACTGAAAAGTTGCGGATATGCTGCGGTCCGAAACGCTGGCCGGTCCGATTGGAAGCCGCCGTATCAAACGGGCAACCCAGAACGGCAAAGTCAATTCCTTCCGTTGTTCGTATTTGTTCTAATCTCATAAAAGTCCTCGTTCCGACAAATCGCGGGGACTGTGAAGAATCTTTTGGTTTATACATAAAATAACCTCCTGTCAGTTTTTATAGTCTCAAAATATACATTGCAAAATCCGTGCCAACTTTCGAAAAGCGCAGGTGTTGAATCTGGCCCATAAAAAAATCCATTAATGCATCAAAAAGACTTCTTTTGATTCATTAATGGATTATAATTCATTTATGAATTAATGCCGTATTTTTTCAGCTTCCGAACAACACTTGATTGGCTGATGCCCAAGTATTCGGCCATTTCGTAGGTCGTTTTGTATTGTCTGGCAGCCCGTTTCAGCCAGCGAATCTCGACCTGCTCCAACGCCTGCTGCAAGCTGCCGCCCTCTTCCCATACTTCTGATTCCATCTCAGGTGAAGATGCGTTTGTTTGCGCATGGAACGGCAAGGCATTGGGATAAATTACCCGGCCTTCTGTCGTAATGACGAGCCGCTCAACCAAATTCTCCAGCTCCCTGACATTTCCCGGCCATTGATAATCGAGCATTACGTTGACTGTCGCCTGATGAAAAACTTTATCGGTTTTATATTTTTCATTAAATTTCTCCAAGTAAAAGTGGCACAACTGCCATAAATCATCCTTGCGCTCCCTAAGGGGCGGAATTGTAATCGGCACTACATTCAGGCGATAGTAAAGATCTTCGCGAAACTGTCCTTTTTGGACCATTTCCCATAAATCCCTGTTTGTCGAAACAATAATTCTAAAATCAATATTTTTCGGCTGTGTCCCGCCAATTCGGGTGATTTTCTTTTCCTGAATCACCTTCAGCAGTTTTGCCTGAAGTCCGAGCGGCAGCTCCCCAACCTCATCCAAAAAAAGTGTGCCATGATTGGACAGCTCCATTAATCCGGGCTTCCCTTCTTTATTCGCCCCGGTAAAGGCTCCCCGCTCATACCCAAACATTTCCGATTCAAACAATGTTTCCGGAATGGCTCCGCAGTTTACCTCAATAAATGCTTCTTTTCTTCGCTCACTTTTTTCATGGATCGCTTTTGCGAATACGTTTTTACCGACACCCGACTCTCCCAGAAACACGACGGTCGCATCTGATATGGCGACCCGCTGCACAAGCTGCCAAATGTTGTGCATTTCTTTACTCTTAAATGTAATGCCCTCAAGAATTTGTTCTTTATCCCGTAATTCCTGAATTTCGCTCTCATAATATTCCATTTTGGCGCGCAGTTCTTCATAATCTTCCTTGAGCTGCCGTAATTCCGTTAAATCATGTGAAAAACTGATGACCCGGATCATGTTGCCTTCATGATCAAACACCGGAAGAGCCGTTGCCATGACCGAGCGGCCCGTCAGTGTATGCTGCATCACCTGAACTTCTTTTTTCTCGGCGAGTACTCTTCTCGTAACGGAGGGAGAAAAAATTCCTTTCCGTTCCAACTCATCAACGTTTTTTCCAATCAGTTCTTCCGCTACTTTTCCATAAATGGATAAGCAGTTCGGACTTGCCCTCAACACTTTTCCTTGACCATCCGTAATGACGATATTGTCATACGAAGCGTCCAATATGGCTTTTAACTCCATTTCAAGAATATCTTCTTCGTTCATGATCCATCACTCGTTTTTCTTCATTATAATTGAAGTTATTTTATCATAAGTTTGCGACAAAACCGAAAGGAATAATAGCAGGTCGGGAATTCAAACTTTATTCAATAACATGAACTCTGAATCAGAAGCAGCCTTTTATCGGCGGCCTCATGAAAAGGTGGAACTACATGTTTTTTCCTGAAAATAGATACTCTCCAGTAACAGGCATCCGCCCTATTTAGGAGAGTGAACAGAATCGCTATCTGTTGGCTCGTAGCCATTCGCACCCAAAGAAAAAGGACTCCCCGCGGAGTCCATTATTGTCGCTAAATTGGCCTTATTACTGCCCGAACCGGGCTTCCGTCCGCCCCTTCAATCGCAAGGGGAAGGGCAATTAATTCATAGTTACCCGGTTCTACTCTTTCCAATACAATGTTTTCTAAAATAAACACGCCGTTTTCATGGAGAGAGTGATGCGCCAGCATTTTTTTGCTGTCAACGGGGTCAACAGATGGCGAATCGATTCCAAGCAAACGCACCCCTTTTTCCTTTAAAAAAGGCCCAACATCTTCACGCAAAACGGTATATTTTTCCGGAAAAACCGTCAGATCCCTGTCCGTCATGGTCCGTAAAAGAAGCCGCTGTACTCCTTCAATCCCTAACGACTCAAGCTCAGCGCGACCCACGCTCTCATATCCCGTGACATCAATGACCCGGGCCGGCCCAATATAGAGGTCAAGATCCAGTTCATGTACCCTTTTCCCCTCATGATCAAAATGAAATGGCGCATCAATATGCGTTCCGGAATGAACACTTGTCGTGATTTGGCCGATATTGACCGAGCCCGTTTGCTCTTTCGTAAAGCTGAGTTGAAAAGAAAACGGCGTATCCCCCGGCCAAACAGCCATTTCATTTGTCAGCGGCTGTGAAATATCAATCCATTTCTTTTTCTCCATCTATATCACTCCATTTAAATGAGTCCCAACGTATTTAAGAATACCACCACAATCGTAGCGGGGACAACCCAAGTCATCAGCAGGCGCCATCCGGAATAGAAACCTGGAGCGATGGTGCCATTCAACAAAAATTCTTCCTTAACGAGGACCTTATCCATGCGATGGATAATGAACAGCGCAATCAACAAACTGCCAAATGGAAGCATGAGATTACTCACCAAATAATCGGTCGCATCAAAAACACTTTTGCCAAAAATTGTAAAGTCGGCAAGACTGCTTGAAGACAATGCAGCCGGGATCGCCGCAATAAAAATCACAACTCCCGCAAGCCAGGTGACTTGTTTCCTTGACCGCTTTCCATTTGCCGTAAAAGCTGCAACTATGATTTCGTATAAACTGAATGATGACGTCAATGTGGCAAATAAAAACAAGAGCAAAAACATGCTTAAGAACACTTCACCGAAAGGCAACTGCGAAAAAACAGACGGCAACACAATAAATAGTAGTCCCGGACCTTCCGCCGGCTCATATCCGAAAGCGAATACAACCGGAAAAATCGCTAATCCCGCCAATAATGAAACAAATATATTCATTCCCACAACCGATCCGGCAGAGGAAGTCAGACTGACATCTTTTTTCAAATATGAACTGTACGTGACCATGCACGAAAAGCCGACAGCAAGCGAAAAAAACGACTGTCCTAACGCATACAACAATGATTTGCCCGTTATATTAGAGAAGTCGGGAGCCAAGAAAAATTTGACACCCTCTATCGCGCCATCAAGCGTCAAGGAGCGAATGACAAGAATGATAAAAAAGAGAAACAAAAGCGGCATCATATATTTATTCGCTTTTTCGATACCATTTTGAACTCCCGAGGCAATGACAAGCACGTTGGCGAGCGTAAACAAAAGCAGTCCCAGTAGCGTGATCCACGGAGAACCGGTCACTGCTCCAAACAAGTCCGGATAATTGGCGCCGTCGGCAATAATTTTCCCGGGGAGCGACAAACCGCTATAAATAAGCACCCAGCCCCCGACAACACTATAAAAGGAAAGAAGCAAAAAACAACCAAGTAAGCCGAGCCTGCCGACCCACACCCAGAAACTATCGGGAGCCAACTTTTTGTATGCGCTAAGCGCCTCCCTGCCACTCCCTCTCCCGATAATAAACTCCGAAATGAGCATTGGCAGTCCGATTAACAAAGTGAATACGACAAAAATGAGAAAAAAAGCTCCGCCGCCGCTCATTCCAGTTACATATGGGAACTTCCAAATGGCCCCCAAGCCGATCGCCGCCCCGGCGGAAGCCAAAATAAAGCCCAGCTTGGATGACCATTGTTCCTTTCTTTCTTCCATACCATTTCCCCCTGTTTGTCCAAATAGTCTTTCAATTTATATAAAACACCGCCGGCTGCTTACCGGCGTTGACGTATGCTGAAGGTGCGCTCCCCACCTTCCCTTCCGCGAAATTTTAAAAGTTCCCGGGTGCGTCATCTTTCTATTTTACAGCTCTGTTCTCAAATCCCACAATTCAGGGAAGAAACGATGATCTAATACTTGTTTCAAATAATTAACTCCGGAAGAACCACCTGTCCCTGTTTTAAAGCCGATAATACGCTCGACAGTTTTCATATGGCGGAAGCGCCATTGCTGGAGCCAATCCTCAATATCGACAAGCTTTTCTGCCAGCTCGTACAAATCCCAATATTGATCCACATTACGGTACACTTCCTTCCAGGCAGCCGCAACCGTCGGATCTCCTCCGTACGTTTTGGAAAAGTCGCGATTCAACAATTCCGGATTGATCGGAAATCCTGCGCGAGCCAATGCTTGAATGGACACATCGTAAATGCTTGGAGCTTGATGGGCCTGCTGAAGCATTTCATGCACTTTTGGATCTTTCTCGTATATTGTTAAAATATGGGTTGATTTGTAGCCGAGGGCAAACTCGATCAATCTGTATTGGTACGATTGAAAACCCGAGGCCCGACCAAGGGAATCGCGAAACTCCAAGTATTCCGCGGGTGTAAGTGTCGATAAAACATCCCAAGCTTGAATAATTTGTGTTTGTGTTTTTGATACTCGTGACAGCATTTTGAAAGCGGCATGCAATTCCCCTTTTTCAATTGCCTGGATGGCTGCTGTCATTTCATGTAATATGAGCTTCATCCACAGCTCACTCACTTGGTGAATAATGATAAACAACATTTCATCATGGTGATCGGACAGCCTTTTCTGACTTGATAAAATTTTCTCTAGCCCCAAATACTCCCCATATGTCATGTCTTTTTTAAAATCCGTATAAATACCCTTTTCACTTTCAAGTTTTTGATGAAGTTCCGAAATGGATTTTGCCATGTTGTCTCCCCCTTTTAACATTCACAAAGTTAGTGAAATCGCCTCCACTTTAGATGAAATGGAACGGGCAGTGCCGACTGCGTCCCGTTCCAACATACACTATGCGACTACGTCTCTTTTATTTTCAAACTGCTTGTATTGTTCTTCGGCCATAATCTTCTTCAATGCTTGAACCGTTCTCCATACTTCTTCATACGTGTTGTAGAGGGCAACCGGAGCCAAGCGAATTCCTTTCGGCGTCCGGAAATCCGGAATAATGCCATTTTCTTTTAACGCCTTGCAAATTCTCGCCGCTTCATCATGTTCAAGATAAATATGTCCGCCTCTTTTATCCTCGTCACGCGGATTGGCTATGACAAACTCGAAATCCTTTAATTCTGCGTCAATTAACTTCATCATATATTTTGTCATGTCCAGCGATTTTTTGCGAATTTTTTCGATGCCCACTTCGTTGAACATCGTTAAAGAACCGTATAATGGCGCCGCGCTCAGAAGGTGCGGCGTTCCCATTTGAAATGCTCCCGCATCAGGCGCTGGTGTCAGTGTATGTTCCATATCAAATTGCTTTTCTTTATGCGATCCAAACCAGCCCGCAAGTCCGGGGTTCGCTCCAAAATGCGCTTCATTGACATACAGGCCAGCCACCGCGCCGGGACCGCCATTTAAATGTTTGTATGAACACCAAAAGGCAAAATCGACACCCCACTCACTTAATTGATGGGGAATAGCGCCGATTGAATGGCACAAGTCAAAGGCAATCAAAATCCCCCGTTTATGCGCTTCTTTCGTCAAGCGTTCCATATCCAAGATTTGCCCGCTGCGATAGAGTACTCCGGCAAGGACAATCAATGCCACGTCGTCCGTCATTGCATTGATAATATCCTCTTCGCAAAGCGTCTGGCCGTCAGCGCTTTTTACTTGAATCAAATGCTCTTCCGGATCAAGACCATGTATACCCAGTTGGCTTTTCAATGCGTAAATGTCTGTCGGAAAATTCAACTCATCGGCAAGAATTTTTGTTCTATTTCCTTTAGGTTTGAAAAAAGTTGAGACGATTTGGTGCAAGTTCACGGTCGTCGATCCGGTGACAATGACTTCTTCGGGCTTGGCGCCAATAAGAGGAGCAGTCATCTCGCCCAGTTTCTCGGAAAAATAAAACCACGGATGTTCTCCCTTCGTCCAGCCATCTATACCATATGTCTTCCAGGAATCTAGCATCCGCCAAAGAGAGTCTTCTGCCCGCTTCGACAGCAGACCGAGCGAATTTCCATCCATATAAATGATTCCGGGTTGAATATAAAATTCTTCCCGATACTGCTTCAGTTCGTCCTCTTCATCCAGCTGACGTGCATATTCTTGTGTTAAATAAGCGTTTTCATTCATATAAAATTCTCCTTCATAACCGATAGTTGACTATAATCATAATATAACCCAGACGATGACATCAAGTCAATGACATAATGTCAATGAAATATTTGCCTGTTACATACATACAAGCTAATATATACATAGACATCTTTCATTCTGAGAGGACGAACAAAATGGAAGGAACAGAACAATTAACGAAACGGCAAATGAAAGCCCTTCAAACGAGAGAAAATCTGCTGAAGGCCGGCCGCGCCGTTTTTCTCGAAAATGGATTTCAAAAAGCAACAATGACCCAAATTAATAAAATGGCCCATACAGGATACGGCACCGCGTATGTGTATTTCCGGAACAAAGATGAATTGTTTGTGGAGTTAATGGAAACGATCATGCAAAAGATGTATGAGGTGGCGGATCTTCCGTTCCGACCTAAAACAAAAGAAGAAGCCTTTTCCCAGATACAAAAACAAACACAGCTATTTTTAAAAGCCGCATTGGAAGAAAAAGCGATCATGCAAATTGTCAAGGAAGCCATCGGCGCTTCAGAAATTGTCAGTGAAAAATGGAATAACATTCGCACCCGCTTTATTAACGGCATTACCACCGATATCGACTTCGTTCAAAAAACAGGTCTTGCGCGTCCGGACTTGGATGCATCCCTTATCGCCAAAGGTTGGTTTTACATGAACGAACAGCTCATGTGGGATCTCGTGTTGGAAGAAGTAGACGGGGACTTTGAAAAAGTGGCGGTAAACCTTGTGAAACTGTACACTGGAGGGCTTTATCAGTAAGCCGGTATCACTTAAGAAAATTCGTTCGATCACTCTTCTAATGTTTTTTTGAGACAACTAAAAAACCTTGGGATAACGTCCCGGATGGAAGAAGAGATATTTATGATCAATCGAACAAAGTGTTTCAACGATAAAAGCTGTCATTGAAAAGAAATCTTCCTTACTCACTATATGATATGTCATAAAGGTTCAATAAACGGGCGCTTTAATGGCATAAAAGAAGCGCATATATGATGTATGACGGGGAAGCAACCTGCTACATACGAAGAGTTTAAAAAAATTGAGACATACATCCAGTACTACAATACTAACCCATCGAACAGAAATTGGCTGGCATGAGTCCGGCTCTGTACCGTCTTCATTCCAGCCAACAGACTGCTTCATATAAAACTTTAACGTGTTGGGATCGTCTCACTTTCCATTTAGGTGGGCGCGTTTTCCTTTACATTCCCGGATGTCCCTCCATGAAAATAATTTTCTCTTCCTTAAAAGGAAACAATTTCATTTCCCTTGCTTTTTCACCGTGGTTAATCATAATCTCATGGAAAATTTCTTCGTCAGACTTTCCGTCTGTATTCACTCCCAGCTTTTCAGCGGCCCGGTGAATCATCGTATGTCTCACTTCTTTGGCCAGTTCGCGAAGATCCTTGCCTTCCGTGGAGATTCCCAACTCTTCTGCATGCTTCAGAACTTGTGCTTCCCAAACTTCTTTCCTTAACTCCTTTAACGACTTTCCTTCTGTTGAAATCCCGAGTTCATGCGCTTGTTCACTGAGCCTCGCCTTTTTGACCTCTTTCTTTAATGTGTTCAAATCCTTGCCTTCTGTTTGAATACCATATTGCTTCGCGATATTTTTCATCCAAACCATCTGGATTTCCTTTTCTAATTGTTCCGTTGTTTTCCCTTCAGTGCTGATACCAAATTCCTCTGCTTGCTTTTGCAAATACTTTTCTTTTATTTCCTTATGTAAGGTTTCCGTATCTTTCCCTTCCGTGTCGATGCCCAACATCTCGGCGTATTTTTTCGTTAACTCCGGATCACTTTTATTTACTTGCTCCGCTGTAAAATTGCGCTTCCCCAATTCCTTGCCTAATTCAACATCGCCCGCCATCGCTGTTCCGGCGAAACCAACTACCAAAGTTAACAGCAACAGCATTCCGGCACACATCTTTTTCATGAAACATTCCTCCTTGACAAAAAATACTCATACATAGCATTCCCTGTCGTTCACAGATCATGTGCATATTGGTAGTTCTCACGGAAAATCGGAGAAGGAGCATTTACCAATAACCGTTGGTTAGTCAATCTTTTGGAGAGTATGTATCGATAACTGCAGTGGAGTTCAATCTTTTAGATCGTATTGTACCGATAACTGGAGTGGCCTTCAATCTTTTGGAGAGTATTTTCCAACAAACCGAGTGGAATTCAATCCTTGAGAGTATGTACCTACCGGAGTGGCCTTCGATCATCCGAAGTGTATTAGCCGATAAACCAAGTGGCCTTCAACCTTTTGGCGAGTATTTTCCAACAAACGGAATGGCCTTCAATCCTTGAAGTATTTGCCAATAACCGGAGTTTCGTTTGATCATTTGGGAAGTATTGCTTCGTGTTCCAAGTACTTGGACTATATTTCAAGTTTCTTTCGGACAAAAAATTCCCGAACGCAAGCCATATGGCTCGCATTCGGGACTGGTCTAATCCGTACCTTTTTTCTGCTTCTCCTTCTGCTCTAACAGGAAAACCTGGCCGGTCAATAATTTATAAATATATGAAGAGGTGAGCTGGTAACCATTTTCGATTTTTTCTGCCAAGTGGCCCGCCCTTTCAAATATAATGGAGCGAAGATTTGTCACTTGCCGTAACACTTTTTCCGTTAACGCCTCCTGATTATCGAGCCTGTCAAGGAGTTCTTGGTGCCTTTCTTCTTGCTTGGATATCTGAATCCCCATGTCCTTTTGGAACTCATGGTGCTCGCGCAAATCGGCCAGAAAATCTTCGATTGTCGCTTCCTGCTTTTCCAGACGGTTTTCAATATCTTGTTGCGTTTGCTTAAGATTGTGCAATTTTTCCAGGATGTCCTGTTTTAATTGGCTGTCCTCATTCAGCAATATCTGAAGATGCTCGTTCTGACTCTCAATATTCTCCAGCCAGTTCTTTACATAATCCTCGAATTCCTTGCGTTTTCCGTTGATTTTACGCTGTTCATTAAATTTATAGTATATCTTTCGCCAACGCTGTTGCTGGGCATGTTCTTGCTGTTCTATTTTATGATTTAAGCCCTTTAAGGACTGATCAATCTTGGACTGTACTCGCTTTTGCTCTTCAATGAGATCGGACCAATAATCATATTTGGCAATCGATTGGTTCTGCCCGTCGATTTCCTCTTCCGTTTTAAAAATATAAGGATGTTCCTCATCATTGAAGTATATTGCCATCTTTCCACCCCCTTGCGGCCCCATATATTAGTCTATGCAATATGGCTGACAAGGGAGACATTGGAACAGTACACGGTTTGCGGGCATTTATTTTTAAAAAATAACGCATTTACGTTCATTATGTTCATATCTATATACAAAGACAAGCTCTTATTTGGGGGGATGTACTTTGACAATCGTCCGATATCTCGTCGGCTATGTGTTTATGACTTCCGGAATCATGAAATTTGTCAATCCTGAATTGGGTGAAACATTTATTAGCTTGAATTTGCCTTTTCCGCTGCAATTCATGACTGCTATAGCCGTTATTGAAATCATTTGCGGCTTACTCATCATCTTAAAAAAATGGGTGCAACAGGCCACGTTCCCATTAATTGGCATTATGATCGGCGCGATTATTTTAACAAAATTTCCCGTGTTGAATGATAGTTTTATGCAGTTTGCTTTTAATGCAAGATTAGATATCGTTATGCTTGTACTGTTAGCTTATTTGTACTTTGAGTAAATGTTTATTCGACTGTTACTTTTACGCCTTCTTCTCCGTATTTATGATAAGCGGCATGATAAGTCGGGCCAACGCCCCGCTTGAATTGAATCGAATGGCGGATGGCCGCAGTGATAAATTTCTTTGCTTCCTCCACCGCTTCGGGAACTGCTTTGCCTTTTGCCAATTCTGCCGCAATGGCCGCAGAATAACTGCAACCCGCCCCATTCGTATGAATCGTGTCAATTCGCGGAGCATCCAGTACATAAAACTTTTTCCCATCATATAAC
Source organism: Siminovitchia sp. FSL W7-1587 (assembly GCF_037963795.1). NCBI lineage: Bacteria > Bacillati > Bacillota > Bacilli > Caryophanales > Bacillaceae > Siminovitchia > Siminovitchia sp. FSL W7-1587. The sequence continues at coordinate 3,019,381 of NZ_CP150169.1, read as the reverse complement.
ACATCGGTGGCAGGTCCTTCTAAGCGCCCTCCCTTGACAAGAACATATTTCGGACCCAGGTCGGCCAAGGCTTTCGCGGATTCTTTCAAATCTTCGACCGTTTTCAGCTCGTCTGTCTCAAGCAACCGCGCAGCTTCCGGCATATTGGGTGTGATAACCGTAGCGAGCGGCAGTAGTTTCTCTTTCAGCGCAATGATCGCTTCGTCTTTCAATAAAGGCGAACCCATCTTCCCAATCATGACGGGATCTACCACAACACTAGACACACCGGACTCTTCAATCCAGCTTGCCACGCTGCCAATATTTTCTTCCGTAAACAGCATTCCCACTTTAATGGCATCCGCTCCAATGTCCCGAAGGGCAGTGTAAACTTGTGCTTCTATCGCATCCACCGGCAGAGGAAAAATCCCCTGATCTGTCCTTGGATGATTGGCCACAATGGCCGTAATGGCGCTCATTCCAAATACATCCAGTTCCTGAAATGTTTTCAAATCCGCTTGGATCCCCGCTCCTCCTCTCGCGGCAGAACCCGCAATGGATAATGCTCTATGTATACTCATATTACCAATTCCTTTCATTTGCTTTTTTCAGCTTCCCGAATAAAAAACCTGTATGGCGTTTAACTACACTGGCAACACTTTGCAGCCAGCTTTTGCCATAACCTAGAATAATATAAGAAAATTGTCCGATATCATTGTACCAAGAATCGCTTGATATTTCTTTTACTTACGTTTAAAAAATGCCTGGCCGGTCCTTTCCGAGTTGAAAACTTGGTTTTACAACCGCCGTTGCCCGCCAAATGTAAACTGGGTGTTAAAATTTTTACATTGGGTAAATACCAGTTGAAAATTCCCCCGACTTCATGTCTCTATATGCTTGTATGGATCCACTTTTTTCAAAAAAACAGCCGAATACGACACAGGCGATCTACTTTACAATAACTTTACGACTAACTTAACGAAACCTAATAAGTGATTGATATTCCTCCGCTATTGTTATAGATGAGGATTTTTGTGGAAATGGAGGGTGATCATGAAGGTCGATTTACATATCCATAGTACGTATTCAGATGGTCAATGGACGCCTTTCAAACTAGTAGAAGAAGCCAGTTTCCGCGGCGTCTCCATCATGGCGATTACAGATCATGATGAAATTGCAGGTTCAAAAGAAATCCGTGAAAGCGCTGCCGACAAAGGAATAACTATCATTTCAGGAATCGAATTAAACACCGACGGCGAAGAAGGAGAACTTCATATTTTAGGCTATGGGTTTGATGTTGAGAATAAAAGATTATGCGAATATATTCATTGGCGGCAACAAGAGCGGGTTTTTTGGAGCAAAAAGATTGTCGCAAAGTTGCAGCAGCTCGGTTATTTGATCGACTGGGACGCTTGTTGGAAACGCGCAAATGAAAAAGTCATTGTCAGAACACATATTGCAGATGAACTTGTTGATCAAGGCTACTTTTCTGATCGAGAGCACGCTTTTCAAGCGTTGCTCATGAAAGGAGCGCCAGCCTTTGTTGATCGCGAAGGACTGTCGGCGACAGAAGCTATCGAGCTCATTCACCACGCCGGCGGAAAGGCATTTGTGGCCCATCCGGGAGAATATAGTTGGGAATGGTCCTTAAAAAAATTGGTAGACCGGGGACTGGACGGAATTGAAGTTTACTATTCCAGACATAAACAAATGACCACATTATATTGGAATCATATGGCTGATACATTTAACCTGTTAAAAAGTGTCGGAAGCGACTTTCACGGACCCACATCAAGAAGCCCTTACCCTATTGGATCGGTTCATTTTAACGAAAATGAGGTGTTGGCCTGGTTGAAAGAGCTTTCTATTGAGGAGGGAGTATATTGAAGTTATACGCCTCATCGACATTAATGTGGGGAAAAGGAATCCGCGAAATGGCGCAACTGGCACATGAGTATCATCTGGATGGAATCGAATTATGGGCAGAGCAGGCTTGGTTTTGCCATATGAATACACGGGAGATTGTCCAGGTGCTTAAACAATATGGATTGGGTGTAACGGTCCATGCGGCTAGTTGGGATACAAATATTTGTTCATTAAATGAAAGGATACGAAGAAAATCGTTGGAGGAAATTTTTCGCTCCATTATTTTTGCGGATGCCATTCAAGCAAAGAATGTAACCGTCCATCCCGGAAAAAGGACGTTATCCGCCGAATGGACTTTGTGGCATGAAAAAATATTAAACCAGAGCCTCGATCAATTAGAAGAAATAGCAAATCATTATGGGATTACTTTATCAGTTGAATTAATGGAAGAAGTCGATAAAGAATTGATCACGACGGCCGCTGCCTTAAACAGATTTATCACTCATCGATCCGAAGCGATTCAGACGACATTCCATATAACGCATATCTCGCTCGATAACGTATTGAATGATTTGCAACGTGTGAATAAAATGTATTTGCGTGACTCAACCTTGGAACAACCTCATGCTCCTCTTGGAGACGGTAAAATAAAACAAAAACAATTCCTGGAACGAATCATGAACAAAGACTATATAACGGTTTTGGATGGATTTGACACGAGTGAAAATGCTTGGATGCTCCAGAAACACTTATCTTATTTGGAGACATGCCGCCAAGCAATGGAGGAGATCAAGTTTGAAGTTTTTAGTAACAAACGATGACGGCAGTTTTGCGCCGGGTCTGGAAGCTCTCGTAGAAGTTCTTCTGCATTTTGGGGAAGTTCATGTTGTCTGTCCGGATCAAGAAAACAGTGCTGTAAGCCATTCCATCACTTTAAACGAGCCGGTAAAAGCAGCCAAAATGTCGCTGTTTGGACCCAATGTTCCCACATGGGCCATCAATGGAACGCCCGCTGATTGTGTCAAGCTTGGATTAGACATTTTAATCGAGGAACCGCCCGATTTTGTGATTTCCGGAATCAACCTGGGACCAAATCTGGGGCGGGATGTGCATTATTCAGGAACAATGGCGGCCGCATCAGAAGCCGCGTTGTACGGTATCCCATCCATTTCCGTATCTTTGGATCGGTTAAGCAGCCATAACACAAACTTTCAGTATCCGAAAAGGTTCTTATATGAAGTGTTAGAAACATTATTGGCGAACCAAATCCCCAAAGGGGTATTTGTCAATATCAACTTGCCCTATATTGGAAAGGAAGCGTGCAGAGGAGTCCGTGTCGTTCCGCTTGATCTATCTGTCAAACGCTACAGCTATGTAGGCCTGAATGATGCGGACGGCTATGTATATTACTGGTTAAAAGATAATCTTTTACAACTGACTGATTTCACAAAGGAAAGCGACTTTTCCTCACTTAAAGAAGGTTATATCACGATTACACCCCTAGAAGGAAAAGCATGTCATACCAAACATATTCAAAAGTTTGAAAAATGGTTTAGACAATCGGCAGGCACATATAAACTGCGGGAATTCTACTCGGAAGTCGAATTCAGATGATTCCATATCTTTTTATAAGCGCTGTGCCAAAATCGGTCCGTCTCGGAACAACCTGACCAAAACCAAGCAACTTTATTTAATTTTTGCATATTGTCATTGGATTCCACCCAATTTGCTTGCTAAATGTAACCTAAATTCATCTGCGGAAGTTCCGGCAATAATCACTATACAAGTTGGTATTGTTGCTCATGACATCATGTTGAATGTTAGATATTGCCGACATCCGTGTGACATGTTCCTTTATATCAGGTTATCAATCAGCGAAAGTTGCGGAAACAATAAGACAACACGGTTGTAAAATGTAAGGACTATATTCCAGATCAAGTCAAACACTATCGCAGTCTTCATTTCATCATTCAATGTTAGACAGAGAAGATCTTGTGTTTATTGAAATCAAGATTCAAACGAACACCATGGATTATTGGACAAGTCTTGAACATATGATTTACTATCAATCCAAAAAGAGTTAAAAGATGAATGAACCAAAGCGGCGCAAATTGCCTGACAACTTGATAAAAAAATAGAAACCGTCTATAAGAAAATGAATCAAAACAACAAGCAACAAGGAGCGTAATGATGAATTCATAGCACGGCTTTCGGAAGATCATCTCTATCCCCTTCCGGCGCTTTTGGGGAACAAAGTGGAGTGTATAACATGATAACCAAATATATAAACTTAGTTTTACATTTCATATTTCAAACTGTCGCAAAAGAAATATGTCCGAAAATAAAGAGGGTTTCCGAATCCCGGAGTGGGTAAATCGGAAGCCCTCATGTTGTTTTCTTAAAACATCTTCATACTGCCATACATACCTGTCTTGCATGGATGACATGTTTCAATCATTATATGTTCCTTTAAACTTTTTTGGCTTTTCTACATAGCTTTCTATAATATATCCACAGTCTGTACACAGAATATAGATAACATTGGATCCTAGGTTCATTTTATTGACCGCATTCATCCTGCCGTATCCACTGTGCTTGCCTTTTCCCAAATCCTTCCCACCGCATTTTGGGCATTCTGTTGCTGACGTTTTTTCATTCATCCATGTTTCTCTCCTCTGATCGCTTTTCATGGCCAATCCACATGATGCTGCCTTCCAAGGAAATTGTTTCCTTCTTCCCTCAGTATAACAAAAAAACAGGGCCTCTCTATCATTTTCGAAGACCCCATCTTTTCCAAATGGGGTTATCTAGCTGGGAAAGCCATTTCTTTCCAGAGGCTGAGGCTGGGACATAAGCAAATACAAAATAGCAAAGAAGCCGTGCCATAAGTTAAAAGCATTGATATTCGTAAAAATCGCGAGAATATAATCGCGTGAAATCAAGGTTTTCAAACTTGATTTCTAGCGGTTTATTCAATTTTACAAGGTTTTGTCCCGGCCGCTATTTGTGTTAAAAAGATCCCTATCATCGCTATGTCAAAATATTTCGCTTTCCGCAGGTCTCTTCAGCTTCCTCGGAAAGCAAAGATCGCTTTCCTGCGGGATCTTCAGCTCGAGCTATTCCCGCAGGAGTCTACATATTTTGACTACGCTAAAAGTTTGCATGTTATACACTGGGATAATTTATCCCGTATGTAAGGTCTGTAAGACTCCCACTTCAAAATCTTGAGTGAATACAAAAAGGCTAAGTGGGAGTAAACGGCACCTAAATGCCCGATTCGTTCAACTAACATTCAGTAGGTGCCCTATTGAATGAAGTTTCACTGTATTGTTCGTTTTTTTTATCAGCTGCTTTAGTTGTGTCACAGACTCTGTTTGTAAGATCCAACTCATTTGACAAATTGGGAAATCAGTCTGTCGCAAAAACAAAAATGCTGGTTATTTCTCGGGAAATATGACAGGGAGGGTGACATGTCTCGTCCATTCATTTAACATAAGAAGAGGAGGGATTCTAACGAAAGGAAGGAGGATACAGATGATACAATTTCATCCTGTTTGGGCAAGCAAATTAACTCCAAAACAAAAAAATGAGCTCCTTCAGGCAGCGGAACAGCTTCCACCCTCATCTTCCCAATATAGCGCTGTTTTATTTAGGGGAAAGTATAAAAAAAACGGGGGACTTGTCGCCACTGTTTTTTTACGGAACGAAATGTCTCAAAGCTTGGATATTCAAAAAATCAAAGTTGAAATCTTGGAAAAGCATACAGTCATTGCAAAAGGAATCTTTTCACCCAATCTTCGTATAAACAGTGCATCTGTATATCCGTGGTCGTTTGTTTTTTCACCGGAATTGGTATGTCAATCCCATTCGGATCCTCAAAATTGGCATGTTCATATTGATATGTAAATAAAAGAGTGGCAGGCCCACTCTTTTCACTTTCCTCTTTCGCAAAGCACTTCATGGGCAGTAAGAATCCCCAAAACAACCGCCAGTAAAAACTTGATTGACTTAGATCATAGGACAAAAAATACGGCAGTGACACATCGCCATCTTTTATGGTTTTTCGCAATGTCTCGTGAAAGCGCAGCGACAGGACAAGAAAAGCTTTGCCGGCTTTGTCATCGTCCCTAAAAATGCGCGAGCTTTGAGGGCGATGTTGTTTAAGGTGGCCAGTAGGACACTTTCGACCTTTACCTTTTTCCGCTTCTTTTCAGTAGGGAAAACACCGCATCTTGTGACACCATCTGCATGACTGATATTTTTTTGTGGGCCTGATTGAAACTTCATCTTTCTTAATGATAAATACCAAGTTCTGTCTTTCAAAAAGCAAAGCTTTGGGAGCGAGACAGTCGTCGACTATATCTATGACTTTAAAAGGTGTGCAAACATTGATTGTAAACCCTGAATGATATAGTCGGGAAATATGTTCAATTTTTCAATATCTTCATGGCTGGCTACTCCTGTCAATACGAGACAAGTGCGAAAAGCATTTAATTTTCCCAGCATGATATCTGTTTCAAGGCGATCTCCTATAATTAAACAGCGTTCCCTTGAAACATTCAGTTGCGTAAGGATCATATCGCCATAAAAAGTGGAGGGCTTTCCGATTACTTTAAAAATATCATGCCCAGACGCCGTTTCAATTGCCCGGGCAATGGCCAATGTATCTGAAATAAATCCTCCTGGAACCGGACAAAATGGATCGGGATTCGTTACAATTAACTTCGCCCCGTTGCGTACCGCCGTCATGGCCGCGTTCAGCTTTTCATAATTAAAGGAGCGGTCGAGACCGACAATTACATGTGTTGCTTCTAAAGGAGCTTCAGTCAATTGTAATGAAAATTGCTTGAACTCTTCCTTGATTGCTTTCTCACCAACGACATAAACCGAGGATTCCGGGAAATATTTGGTAAAATACAATGCCGCAATATAAGATGCTGTAAACACTTCTTCAATAGACGAAGCCACCCCTAGCCGTTCCAACTTTTCCTGACATCCTTTGCGTGTTAAAGTGGGGGAGTTTGTAATAAACAGCACCTTCTTACCTTGTGCCCTAATAAAGTCAACACTGTCTTTTGCTCCTGGTAAAATTTCATCGCCCAAAAAAATCGTACCATCTAAATCAAAACAAAATGCATCATAATGATCTATATTTACCATTGGACTCTCCGCCTTTTTCAGTAGAAGTTCAAGCAACATCAATCTGTAAGCCGTTCCTCCGACTCTTGATCAAATAAGTGAATCGAATCCTCCTCAATTGCAAGAAAAATCGTATCCCCAGTCTTTATAGCTTCATTTGTTTGGGACTTAATGATAATGGAATGATCGGCAAACCGAGTGTGAACAAGCATTTCAGCCCCATTTACCTCTACTAAATCCACGATTGCTTTAAAAGGGGTTTTTTCATCATGTATGATAATATTTTCCGGCCTGACTCCCATCATGACCGGCTTGCGCCCATTTTTTTCAATAAGAGCCTTTTGGCTGGCCGAAAAAGGATAACGGATATCGCCAGAACCTATAAAGAAGCCATCTTCCCGAATGTCGCCTTTCAAGAAATTCATACCAGGCGAGCCAATAAAACTAGCGACAAATATATTTGCCGGCCGTTTATATACTTCTGCCGGGGAGCCGATTTGCTGAATCAATCCATCTTTCATAATGACAATTCTCGTTGCCATCGTCATGGCTTCTGTCTGGTCATGAGTGACATAAATCGTTGTAGTCCCAAGTTGACGGTGTAATTTACTAATTTCCGCCCTCATTTGCACCCGTAATTTCGCATCCAGGTTCGACAGTGGTTCATCCATAAGAAAAATTCCGGCATTCCGTACAATGGCCCGTCCCAATGCTACCCTTTGCCTTTGGCCGCCGGAAAGCTCTTTTGGTTTTCTTTTTAACAAATGGGTTAAGCCGAGAATCTCAGCTGCCTCATGGACCTTTTTTGCAATTTGATCCTTGGGCTCCTTTTGAATCTTCAAGCCAAACGCCATATTCTCAAACACTGTCATATGAGGATACAACGCGTAGTTTTGAAACACCATGGCAATGTCTCGGTCTTTGGGCGGCAAATCGTTTACCCTTTTCCCGGAAATGAATAAATCCCCTTCGGAAATATCTTCCAATCCGGCAATCATTCTTAATGTAGTTGATTTCCCGCACCCGGAAGGTCCGACAAGCACAATAAATTCTTTATCTTCAATTTCCAAATGAAAATCCTTGACGGAATATTCCCCGCTTTTGGGATATTTTTTGTATATATGATCTAGTTGAATGTTTGGCATCTTCTCATCCTCCAGCCATTAACGTTGAAGTAATGTCATAATTTGTTTCTTTGAACATTCTGCCCTTTTCATCGTATTTGTTTTCAGGATCAATTCAGAAGGTGCTTCCCTGAAATGAGAAAAGAGCGATTCCCTACCAATTTGCAAATGTTCATACTATGGCCATGGTAGTCATTGATATGCAAGCCGAATAAGCCACTTTCCAATACATAACAATGACTTGTTGCCCACATGATCCCGGCACGGCGGTTGCTATTTTTCAAACGGTGAAAAACACTTCCTCCATAGTTGCTCCGATGACATTTTCCGATTGGAGCATTTTCAATGGCAAGTTTGGTTTCATCGGGTAAATCACCCAACATGTTCAGGGGAAAACGAGCCGCTGATTCTATCCCACCTTCTTGTGCCAAAATTGCTACCCGGATGCAGAACAACATCATCAACATTCCATATGTCCATAATAGGCAAACATTTTTTCCAAATGATCGGGTAAAGCAGGATTAAAGCGGCCGATCGGCAAACGGAGTATAAACGAAACTTCACCGCCATTGCCAAGCTATCCGCATTTTCCCCATTGCGCTCGGCTCACTTCCAATAAATAAACTTCGTCCGTACCGACTGCCTTCTACATGATTTCAATCGACTTCCAACCCTTGCCGATCAGAATAGCCCTCGCTTCATCAACATCATTGGATATGAAAATATTGCATAGGTTGAAATTGAACAACCATTCCCATTCCCGTTACCCCGCTATTTAATTCCCGAATGCATAAAGCTGGAAATAAATTGCTTTTGAAAAATAAAGAATGCCAGCAATAGAGGAAATGCAACAAATAACGTTGCCGCTCCAACAACCCCCCATTGAGCTCCGGAATCGGAGGCTTTGGCAAACATGGAAAGCCCCACGGTCAATGGTCGATTGGAATCTGAATCAGTAATGATCAAAGGCCACAAAAAATTGCTCCATTGTGAACAAATAGAAATTAAACCAAAGGCAACATAAGTTGGCTTCGCCAGCGGAACATACACATGCCAAATCGTTTGCAGCCGATTGCACCCTTCCATTTTAGCCGCTTCTTCCAGTTCATATGGTATGCCTTTAAACGTTTGCCTTAGTAAAAACACACCGAAAGCGGAAGTAAAATATGGCAACATAATCGCCCATTTCGTATCATAGATTCCCAACTGGGCGATTGTCCCCGAATTGGGGAAAATCAATAATTCTACCGGAATCATAATTTGGACGAGATAAAGAAGAAAAATAACACTTTTACCGATAAAGTTCATCCGTGCAAAAGCATAGGCTGCGAGCGTGATCGTAATAAGTTGCACCGCTAAAATGACGGTAACAATGATCAGCGTATTGATATAATATTGGGCAAAAGGAGCTGAATGCCAAGCTTCGACAAAGTGCTGAAGGGTAAAGGAATATCCTTCTGCCTTCGTGTCTTTAAAAGCCATATAAATGATTCCAAAAAGTGGAAGCGCCCAAAGAAAAGCTAAAACATGCGTTGAAATACTAATAAGCCGATTCAATGGAATACCACCTTAACTGTAATGAATTTTCCGATCTGTTCCAAAGAACTGAACGGCCGCAATGATCAACATCAATATTAAAACAACAACTGTGACAGTCGATGCCTTTCCGTAATCCATAAACCGAAATGTGCTTTCATAAATATAGTAAAGCAATAGATTACTGGCATTATTTGGTCCACCTTGAGTCATGACAACAAGTTGATCCACGGTTTTAAAGGCATTAGTCGTTGCAATCACAGAAGAAAATAAGGTTGTCGGCATAAGAAGGGGAAAGACAATCCTTCGAAATTGAGTCCACTTCGATGCGCCGTCAATATAAGATGCTTCCATTAATTCCTTGGGAATGTTTTGCAAGGCGGCCAAATAAAAAACCATAAAAAATCCGGCTTCCTTCCAGATGACCATCACCATAATGGCCATTAGCGCGGTTTCTGTATTTCCCAGCAAATTCAATTCCCCCGCACCAAATACTTTTAACAAACTGTTGATCATCCCATATTCCGGTGTATAAAAGAACAGCCATATAAACGCCGCGGTTACCATTGGGATGACAACGGGGTAAAAGAAAAAGGTTCTTGCCAATCCACTCCCCTTCATCGACCTGTTGACTAAAATGGCAAGCAGCAGTCCCAATAAAACACTTGTTGGTACGGTTCCAATCGCAAACCAAACATTATTGATAAACGCCTTCCGGAAAACCTCATCTTCCAGCATCACCTTAAAGTTATCCAAACCGATATAAACTGGCTCATTTGTTGATAAATCTGATTGAAAAAAGCTCAAATATACCGTTTTTATGATTGGATATAACGTAAATATGATGAGAAAGATGAAGGACGGAAGGAGAAAAATCCAAGCTGCAGTATTTTCTTTGACCAGTTTGCTTCTCCCCAATTCCTTCACCTCAAACAAAAAATGAATTACTTATATTGTTTTAATAAAGCATCGGCCTGTTCCTGGGCTTGATCCAATGTTTTGTCCACATCTTCACCATTAATCGCCGCTTGGATGGCATCCGACAGGATTTTAATAATTTTTCCTTGCTCATACACTGATATTTCTTTATGCGCATTTTCCAACTGTTTCATCGCCGTCAAAGCTTGCGGGAAAGAATCCGTATAAGCTTTTAATTCAGGAGTTTCGTAGCTTGATTGACGCGTTGCAATATATCCCGTATCGATGCTCCATTGAGCCGCGCGTTTAGGATCGGCAATCCATTTAATAAACTCCATGGATGCTTTTTGTCTGTCCTCTGAAATATCTTTAAAAATGTAGAAGTTTCCGCCTCCTGTTGGGGTAGCCATTCGCTCTTTTGCCGGCAAAAAGGCAACACCAAACTCAAAATCAGCATTGTTCTTAACATTGGTTAAATTACCGGTTGTCGAAAGCATCATTGCTGTCTTGCCTTCAATAAAATCAGTCGGAACCGTATTCCAATCGAGAACACCTTTCGGCATCACTTTATGCTTCTTGGAAAGGTCAATCCAATATTGAAGCGCCTCTTTGGCTTCATCAGAATTGAAATAGACTTCTTTTCCATCATCGCTCATCAAGTTTTCTTCTCCGTTTTGGAGAGCAAGCGCCTGATAAATCCAATATCCGCTTATTGTCGCAGGCAGCTCAATACCCCACTTTCCATCTTTTGTCAGCTTTTTCCCATAGTCAACGACCTCATCCCATGTAGTTGGAGGAGCTTCCGGATCCAATCCGGCTTTTTTAAACATATCTTTGTTATAGTAGAGCAAAACTGTACTCCGTTGAAATGGGACAGACCACGTTTTTCCTTCCGCTTGTGAATTGAGCATAAAACCCGGGAAGAAATCATCCATCATTTTTTTTGCTTCCGGATCTTCAGCGATCAAATCATCCAACGGCATGATGGAATCCTTAATTTGAAAAAGATCCACCGATAATAGAACAGCCATGTCTGGGGATTTGCCATTTTTAACGGCCGTTTGCACTTTGGTCATGGATTCATCATAGTTGCCGCTATAAACAGGCTTCACGGTTACCTTTTTTCCATTTACTTCAATTCCCTCTTTATTGAATTCCTCTGCATAACCATCGATTACCTTTGTAATTTCACCACCGACATTGACGGGATAATACCAGGTTAAATCAATCGTATCTCCGGAAGATTCTTTGGAAGCGGCTGATTCTTGATCTCCCGAATCCTTTTTGGAAGAATTGCTGTTACATGCACTCAATATACTAAAAACAAAGAACAATAATGCCAACATGAAAAGACGTATCTTCACTGTATGAAACCTCTCTTTTCTATTAAATTTGTTATGATACCAAACCGCATTATCTTCAATTCCATTCCCGTAAGCCGTTTTATGCTTGCCCCCTTTCAAAGCATAAAAGAACCGCAAATAGACTGTTTTTCATCAACAGTTATTTGCGGCCTCTCTTATCGCGCCTTTTCTTCTATGTACTTTTCAATACTGATGATAGCCAATCTTTGTTAATGACATATAAATAAAATGTAAACATTTAATAAAGATCATTCAAATCCATTTTCCACAATTCAGTATTGGATGTTGATACGGCGGCAGCTCCATGTTCCAAAGCCTCCTTCGCATGATAAGGAGTTGTCAACAATCCACCGGTGATCACCGGAACATGTGATGCTTTTGATAAATCCGCCAAAAAATCGATGATCCGACTCGGCATCACTTCAATCATGTCGGCCTGAAGATGATCCAAGCCGGCAAGCAATTGATCATATACCTCCGTATCAATGAGAAAAACCCTTTGAATGACATACATTCCTTTCGATTTTGCTTTTTTGATAATACCGGATTTCGTCGTTACAATGGCAAATGGCTTCACATACTCTTGAATAAAATCAATACCATAATGGTCTACCTGCAAACCGCCAATTTTCTCCACATGTAAAATCACCGGCAACCCCGCTTTTTGGAGCACATCCACATATTGTTTGACCGTCAATATATTCCCTGTCATCAGAATAACCGCTGATATATGCTCCTTGTACTTGATGGCTTGTTCAATTGACTTGGGCTGCTTGACCGCGGCAATCAACTTGTGCTTTTTTAACCTCTCTTCAAAAATTTTCTTCATCCTCTTCACCACTTTACATGATGTATAAGACTATTGTACCTATCTTGTCTGACCACTTGCAATGCCGCAATCCTGTAAGCCAGAACTATTTTGCTGGAAAAAACCATCCCACCCCCATAAAAATTTACAAGAAGTGGTTGAAAGCGACCTTGCGTCATCTCTTATAATTTGCCTGACATGTTCATTTTAACTTGGTAAAAGGGGCCATCAAAAAACGAAATGGCTGGAGATGAACATCCATGTTGCCTCCTGCGGTACCGGGAACAATTAATATAAACTTCAGGATGTAATCCCCAAAAGGAAGATATGTTTTCCAACGGCCAAGTGGTTGAAAGTTGCCATGAAAGGAGTAGAAGCGGGAGCTCATTTTACTAAATTGTGTCTCAGGAAATCGTACTGCCCAATTATCAGCCCCTACGATTTATTCTTACATTTTTAGGAGGGATATTTTTTGCGTTTACTTCAAATGCTCGTTCAAAGAAAAATACTCATCATATTAGCAACCTTTTTTACCATCGTGCTAGGTATTTTTACATTTTTTAACTTAGACAAAGAATTGACTCCAACAGTTGGACTTGATAGCGCCACGATTCATGTCGAGGCCAGTAACTTACATATAGATGATGTAGAAAGAAAGATTACCAATCCTCTTGAACAAACACTTCAAGAAATGGAAGGAATAAAAGAAATTTCATCTACTACTTCAATTGGACGCAGTTCTATCAAGATATTATTTGAAAGTGGAAAAGGGGATGAAATATTTAAGGATGTCGAATCTAAAGCGAATGTCGTCTTAAGTGATATTCCGAACCTCGATTACTATCAAGTGTTGCAGGACGGGAAAAATCCATCCTTTGAATTTATTGTAGATGTTTCAGGCGGAAATCCCGATCAGATGTCTGCTTTTGCCAAGGATATGTTGAAACCTCGTTTGGAAAAACTTTCTGAAGTACGCGAAGTAAAGTTGGATGGTTTCACCGAACAGCAAGTAGATATTCATTTTGATCAAGACAAAATGAACGAGAACCATATAACGATACAGCAAGCAGTCGAAGTGATTCAACAATTGAACAACGAAGCAATTGTAGGAGAACTAACAGATGGACATGAAAGCCTTTCTTTGCGTTGGGACACTGCTTTGAAAAATATGGAAGACTTGAAAACACTGCAAATCCCGACGGAAAATGGATTGGTTGAGTTAAAGGATATTTCTGCTATTTCAATCAATCCAGTCACAAATTCCTCCAACACATGGAAAAATGGCTCAAAAGATATGATAATGGTTCAAATTGCCCGTAAAGCAGGCGCGAGTCAAGCAGATATGGCGGAAGCTGTCAGGAATGAATTACGAAAGATTGAAGAAGAAGGTTTGGTGAAAGGCTTTACCGTCAATGAAGTAATCGCCCATGCGGACTTTGTCAATGACTCGATGAATGATGTGACGACCAATATGTGGATTGGCGGAATGATTGCGATCGTTGTATTGTATCTTTTTTTGCGCAATATCAGAGCTGCCTTTATTATTGGCTTATCGATTCCCACGTCCATATTGCTCACTTTCATAGCCATAGGCTTACTCGATTATAGTATGAACATGCTGACACTCATTGGATTAGGGCTCGGTATTGGGATGATGGTAGATTCCTCGATTGTGATTCTGGAAGCTATTTATAAGAAAAAAGAACAAGGGTTAAACAATTTACAGGCAGTGCTTGAAGGAACAAAGGAAGTGGCTTCAGCCATTATCGCATCTGTCCTTACAACAATCGTAGTCTTTCTTCCAATTGGCCTGATTGGGGGAGATTCCGGAAAATTTATGATGATTTTGTCAGTTGTGACCGCCATCACATTAATAAGCTCTGTAATCATTGCTTTTACATTAATCCCAACACTTGCCAATGAATTCATAAGATTAAAGAAACAAAAAAGCAATCATCAAAAAACGTTTTTTATGTCCATATATAAAAATACGGTAGCATGGTGTATTCAGAAAAAAAGTCGCAGTTTCATCGTCATCATCGCGTTTTTTATCGTATTTTCTTTATCACTTTTCCTCATTCCCAAAATACCAATGAAAATCATGCCGGATATGTTTAATCGATATACTGAAATGGTGATTGATTTAGAAAATGGGGTTTCTCAACAAGAGAAAGAGATGATCGCAGAAAAAGTACATGAAACCGTAAGTTCTACAGAAGATGTAAAGGCCAATTATGTACTTGACCTTGACGATAGACTAATAGTGAATATTGTGATGACAACGGGCAGTAAAATAACAACAGAACAAGAGAAGGTTACAGAAAATATTTTAAAAAAGTTGCGGGTCTTGGAAGAAACGCAACCCATTCGGGGCGTTGAAAGAGCCTTGGATGGCATCAGCGGATACCCGGTGCAAATCCATATAAGTGGTGATGAGTATGCTGAATTACGAAAAGGCGCAAACGCTTTACAAAAAGAATTAAAGTCTATTAAGGGGATTACAGATGTCACAAGCTCACTAGACAACTTTTCCGAGACACCAACCATTCAATTAAAAGAAGAAAATATAAAAGCGGCAGGCCTATCAACGTTACATATCAAACAAACGATTGAAGCGTTTTTGTTGCAAGAACCTATCGGTACAGTTGAATGGGGTGGCGACGAATTACAAGTATATGCTCATCAAGGTAATGAGAAGTTGACAAAAGAGGCGTTGCTGGAATTGTCCGTTCCAACGGCCAATGGTGAAAAAAAGCTTTCATCTTTTGTAGCCTTTGAAAAAGAATATAGGCCCGATCAAATCTTTCATAAAAACGGAGAAAGATATATTTCGATCATGGCTGACGCAGACAAGGAAGATCTCGGCACAATCAACAATGACATTCAAAAAGTTTTGAAAGGCTTTGACAGTTCACAAGACTTTACCGTTACATTAGCCGGCGACTTGGAAGAACAAAACCAACTAATGAATGAGTTCCTATTCGCCTTTGGTATTGCTCTGTTTTTAGTGTATGTGGTGATGGCCGTGCAATTTAATCATCTCGGGCAACCACTCATTGTCATGAGCATCATACCGATTACGATTGTTGGGGCTATCCTTGGATTATTCATCACCCAAGCGGAATTACACTTTATGTCAGGCATGGGTTTCATCATACTGATTGGAATTGTCTTAAACAATGCGATTTTAATCATTGATCGCACGAACCAACTGCGCAAAAAAGGACTGCCAGTGATCGAGTCCTTGTTACAAGCCGGCGAAAATCGTATACGCCCCATTTTTATGACAACGTTAACGACAGTAGGCGGGATGCTTCCTTTAGCATTGGCAACTGGAATGTCTGCCGATTACCAAGCCCCGCTTTCAATCGTCATCATTTCAGGTATGTTATTTTCAACGTTCATAACTTTGTTATTGATTCCTTGTGTTTACAGGTTATTTAGTAAAAGTTAAGAATGATAGGCTTGAAGAGTCTGGACACAACTAAATCAGCTGAACAATAAATTGTCCCAGTGTATCATACGCAAGCTTTTAGCGTAGTCAACATATGTAGATTCCTGCGGGAATAGCTCGAGCTGAAGATCCCGCAGGAAAGCAGCCTTTGCTTAACGAGGAAGCTGAAGAGACCTGCGGAATGCGAAATATTTGACGAGCGATGACCGGGATCTGGATCATAAGTTAAAAGCTGATTGATATTCGTAAAAATCGTGAGAATAAAACCACGTGAAATCAAGGTTTTAAACTAGATTTCACGCGGTTTATTCTTTTTTACAGGGTTCTGTCCCGGCCCCTTTGCTATTTCGTATTTACTTATGTCCCAGCCCCTATTGAATTGGAAGTGTGTCAAAAAAGAGTGCTCTGCGAACAACTAAATCTATGGCAAAGGCTCTGACAAGAGACTCTTTCAAAATTACTGCTAAAATCAGTCCTGTTTCGTGTCCTTTATATGGGGTTTTTTTCTCTTCCGTCTTTTTACAAAATAATAAACTCCCACACCAATCAATGTGACTAAAATCAAAATCGGCAGGTTTCCGACAAAAAATACGACAATCCCCGAAGCGGCCGCAAGTAAAAAGTTCAAGCTGACAGCAAGCTGCTGTTTTGTTTTTTCCCACGTATTCAACTTGTTTCCGTCCACTCCTGGAACAACCACTTTGTTTTCCTTCATAAAAATGTCAACTGTAGAATAGGCGGTTTGGTTTTCCAAGTATTTCATTTTGCCAACAATGACCTCAATCTCCTCCTGGACCTTCGCCAAATCACTTGAGATTTTCAATAAATCCTCAGTCTTTTGAGCAGTTTTCATAAAATCAAGCAACCGTTGTTCTACCGCCCGCTTTGATTTTAAGCGGGATTCCAAATCCACATATTCCTCCGTTACATCCTGTCCCGTGACACTTCTTTCCATCACTTCGACAGCCGCTTTCTCTGTATCATTTAGGAACTGTTGAAAGTGTTTTTCAGGGATGCGAATGGTTAAATACCCGCTCATCAGTTCATTTTCTTCTCTGTAAATATTAGATTCTACGATATATCCCCCGTATTCCTTCACCTTTTTCTCAATGTCTTTCCGGGCCGTCTCCAAATTTTTTACTTTTACTTCCAGATTGCCCCGGTGTACGATCATTCGGTCGCCTGTAACATCTATGTTCTCTTCTCCTGCTGGTTCATCCTCCGTAGATTTCTCCGCATCATCTCGCACCGCAAATTCTTTGGAATCGGATAACTCGTTCGTTTTGGCCATTTCTCCACTGCTGTCCGCGGAATCATCAGACTTGCAAGCCGCCAAGACAAACACCGTGATTACACAAAGAAGCCATATATAAAACCTTTTTTTCGTCATCAAAATCCTCCTTCCTTTACATATTAGACGATTCATCACGCATTACATTACACATAAATGACCCGGCAACTTTCTTTCAATGTGCCATAACCGTTCCCTAATACGATCGAAAAATGGAAAACGAGAAAATATTCCACTATCAGCTGTAAAAAATGTTTGACAGGTAGTTCATCTTATTTTACAATGATGGGTGTAAAATAAGTTTTACACTATTTCAAATGTAAAGGTGCTGTCCGATGCAAAATAGAATAAAAGAATACCGGGAAAAGAAAGGTTTTTCCCAAGGAAAATTAGCGGATTTGTGCCACGTCAGCAGGCAAACGATCAATGCGATTGAGAATAACAAATATGATCCTAGTTTGCAACTAGCCTTTAACATTGCGAAAACGTTAGGCATCAAAGTGGATGATTTATTCTTACATGAGGGAGAGATCGAAAAATGAGCACGAAAAAAATCGGCGCACTCATCATCGGGACTGCCACACTCATTGTCATTGCTTTCACAATCTATAAAATAAGTACTGGAAAAGCGATTGGATTCAATGAAATTATAACGATTTCGATATTGTCAATGATGTTTTTTTCCGCGATCACTTGGGGAAATAAAGAAGAAAAGGACGGTATATTACAAGAAGAAGAACTTGGCCAAAAAATTACTGAGAAAAGCTCCAAAATAAGCTATTTTATTTTATTATTCATCATACTGGCAGCTGTCACCGCTGATCATTTAGTAAACGGAACGAATAACATATTCTTGCTGGCTGTGCTAGGTTTCGCGATGATCATACTCCCTGTTGTTGAATTTCTCGTTGCCAAACAATATCAGTGATCTTAAAACGAGAGCGGGTTTTGCCAATCTTTCACTTGTAAAGAAAGTGGACATTTTTTCTCTACAAGCTTTTTTACGCGGCCACTTCTCTTGCAGAAAGAGAATCGTAAAAGTTTGACAGGAAATTGGCTTACTTCTCTTGTCACGACCTTAGCACCGGACTACACACTCATTCCAATTTCCACGTAGGTGTTCCATTCTGCTCTTTTGGCTATTTGTTGAAGATATAGGCCGATACAAAACCGATGGCGAATATCCATTTTGACCAATCGAAGAGTTGTATGACATGCATGCTGGATCATTCCCACGGGTTAGAAAAACCGGAAATGCTTGATTTTCGTTATCATTCTAGCCCATACTTTGCTCAGTTTTCCCCTGTTGTCGGGAAGAAGTGAAATGCTCGACATTGAAGCGATCTGCTCTGCCACTTGCTCAATAGACAGATGATCGGTTTGCAGATGATGCTGAAACTTTTCATTGGACAGTCCATCGATACAGCGCTCGACTTGCCGTGCCGCCCAAGATTGTCTGCCCTCTCCCCTGCTGCGCAATCTTTGCATCAATGTCTCTTTGGAAACACACAGCGTAAAGTGATTGACCTGTACGCCATCCCTTCTTAATTTGCCAATGATGTCATCAAAATAATGAGGATGGACGACCGTCATCGGCACAAGGATGACCCCATTATATTTAAGATCAATGTAAGACAACATCGAGTAGTTACATTCACGCCACATCGGGTAGTTTTGAAAATCTGCTTCCAAGGTTTCTGGCGGAATATTTTTTCTTATGTAAAATCCTGCGTTCTCCGGATCGAATACATACGAGCCTGGGATTCTTCTATGCAGCTCATAAGCTGTCTGTGTTTTACCAGCTCCGAAAGCTCCGTTAATCCAAATGATCATAAGAGCACCTCCCGTTGCATCTTCATCAATCCGTTTACCTATTCTTATGCTCGATGATAACATGATACAAATCACTAGGTAAGCCAAAAGATGAGGGCCCATAAGACGTAATAACGACAAACCCGAAAATAGCGCTTTCGGATCTGCCGTTATTTCAAAATCATTGGAGGTGCAGGTTTTTACCTAGTTTCTCGCTGGTCAGGGGTACTCTGCTTCGCCCCGGTGTAAGCTAAGAAAATCCTGAATAGCTCTTCCGCCACGTCATAGGAAGTGGTCTGGAAAAAGGCTAGTAACACCCCCGCGAGCCAAGCTCTTTATCTATTGCAGAGGATGGATCAAAATTAATCATTTTCGCTCCCCATATTCTCTTTTGAGACACCTATATTTGAGGTCCCTTTTAACAACATGTCATGATTGCTGATTGATTGCACTTGGATCCATATAGAAAATTTCCCAAGTATGCCCGTCCAAATCTTGGAATCCCCATTCGTACATAAAGCCATGGTCCATAGGCTTTTTAGAGGGCTTGCCACCGGCAGCCAAAGCTTTATTGACAATCTCATCTACATGGTCCCTGCTCTCCGCAGTTAACGCTAGGAGCACTTCCGTACTTTTCGTCGCGTCTACAATTTCTTTATCGGTAAACGTTTTAAATTTATCTTCCACCAACAGCATTGCAAATATATGGTCGCCAATCATCATGCATGTTGCCGTTTCATCAGTAAACTGGGGATTGAATTCAAAGCCGACGTGAGTAAAAAAAGTAACCGACCGATTCAAATCTTTCACTGGCAAGTTTACAAAAATATTGTTTAGTTTGAGTGCTCCCATCATGATCACCTCTTCATTTTGATAAACAGCTATTTTATTTCAGGTTCTTCGCTACATCATCATTTGTTACTACAACGAACATTGTGAACCTATTTTAGCACACAAACGATGAATTTCGAGTAAAAAAATTGTATTTTTTTCAATAAATTAACATATTTTTCCACTGTAGGAGGCACTGAAGCGCAGTCCGAAGAAAATACGGCAAGCCAAGTTAAATAGGCTAATATTCATTGGTGGAGTCACATAAGCAGAAAGGGGGAGTTTTTTGGAGGAACCAGAAAGGTTCTTCGAAATAAATGACGAAATTCCTTTTTAAAAAAGCTACTTGAGTGTTTGAAATTGAGAAATAGCATTCTTTGGTTGCATGCGTACGGCAACATTTTGGAAAAAAGAAAAGGCGCTCTATCATGGTTATATGCTTACCAAGGTACATACAACACCATGAATAGAGGCCTTCCTTGCATAATCCCGCCTTCTTCCCGTTTCATTCATACTTAATTGATGTTGAACAACAGACAAGAGATGATGGCATCCAATTACAGTCCTTTTTGCGTAAAGCGCTACTTTTCTTTTGTCTGTGCCCCAACAAAATGATTACAACGACACCATTTCATCATAATACCTATGAGCTTCCCATGACCGAACGGAACAACCGAATGGAAAATCAGCTTTATCTGCCCGGAACTTAACTTCACATTTTTCACCAAGTGGACAACTTTACCTTTGATATAAGGTTTGTCCTTTGCGCTTGTCCATCACATCGAACCCGTTCTTTTTGAAAGTCAGCATAATGGCTCTCGTTAACATTTCTGTACCAGTTATTAAAGCCTTACGATCAAATGTCATTTTGGGATGATGCAACCCAGGGGTTAATCCACACCCTAATCCAAGCATGGTCGCTTTTACTTTTGGGCGCTTAACACTATAAAAATGAAAGTCCTCTCCGCCGGGCGTTAAGCTCGGCGGCAATACATTTTCCACGCCAATGGATTGCTGAATGGCTTCCGTCATAATATCTTTTGCTTCTTCATCCACTTTAGCAGCTACTCCACTGGATGTATACTTATAATGTATTTCTACTCCATACAAATTCGAAATGGCGCTTAAAACCTTTTCCACTTTGTCTTTTAACAGAGTCATCACTTGATTAGTCTGTGCACGAAGGTCTAAGCTAAACTCTGCGGAACCTGGTATAATGTTACTGTTATTCCCTCCAGCACGAAACTTTGTCATCTTTACAGAATAAGGTACCATTGGGTCAAGACGTATTCCCCTTAAATGATTAACCAAATCCGCGCCAACCTCAATGGCGTTTGGTTGTAGATGTGGCCTACCGCCATGGCCATCCTCTCCCAATATCTTACCTGCAATAGAACTCCCCGCCCCGTGAATGATTGCGGGAGTAGCTTTCCCGTTTCCTACTTCCGTTTCAGGGCGTAAATGAACCCCGTATAAATAATCAACATCATCGACAACACCTTTTTCTATCATTGCTAAGGCGCCATCTCCCTTTTCTTCACCTGGCTGAAATATAAACTTAACCTTTCCCGGAAGACTAGTCCTTAATTTTTTTAAAGTTAAAAATACACCCAAAGCTAAAGTCATATGAGCATCATGACCACAAGAATGGTTTGCCCGCCACACTCCATCTACTTCTTGCCACAAAGCATCCATATCGGCACGGATTCCAACAGTAATGGGACCATCCCCTATCTCAGCAACTAAACCAGGACTATCTTCAAACGTAGTAATAACATCTGCTCCCTCCTGTTGAAATATTTTGGCAACATAATTTGTCGTATTGAATTCCTTCCAACTTACTTCAGGATTTTCATGTAAATAGTCGAAGATTTTATATAAATCAGCCTCAAGCCCATCGACACTAATTGTTTCAACCATCTTAAATCCCCCAGTTTATGACGCAATATTTTCTCTACTCATTCATGTTATTTTTCCGTTTGAAGTTTGCTTTTAAGAAACGTTTCTGTAGAAACTGTATATCGTTCCAATGCGCCCTGATTAATTTCATATCCCAAACCCGGCTTTGCTGACAGTTCAATTTCTCCTTTCTCATTCATTTCAATTTCAGGTTGTATGATATCCTCTTCCCAATAGCGGGCGGATGGTGCGGTATCGCCAGGAATTGTAAAGTTATCCAAGCTTGTAATGGCCAGATTATGGGCACGGCCAATACCGGACTCCAACATGCCCCCGCACCATACAGGAATTTGGTTTTCTTTACATAAATCGTGAATCTTGATCGCTTCGGCAATACCGCCGACTCTACCGATTTTAATATTGATGATTTTACAGCTTCCCAATTCAATCGCTTTTCTCGCATCCTCAACAGAATGGATGCTTTCATCAAGACAAATCGGGGTTTTAATCGCCTCCTGCAGCTTTGCGTGATCAATGATATCGTCATGGGCTAGCGGTTGCTCAAACATCATCAAATGAAGAGGGTCCATTTGTTTAAAAAGATGAATGTCGTCAAGTGTATAGGCAGAGTTGGCATCGGCCATCAAGGGAATGTCTCCAAATTGGTCTCGGACAGCTTGTAACATTTCAATATCTTTTCCAGGCTTGATTTTTATTTTAATTTTTTGAAAACCTTGCTCGAGATATTTTCCAACAATTTCAACCAAATCTTCCTTGGTTTTCTGAATTCCGATACTGACTCCAACGGATATTTGTTTCTTCTCGCCACCAATGACTTCAGCAAGAGGCTTTCCCTGTTCCTTGGCGTACAAATCCCAGATCGCACCTTCCAGTGCTGATTTAGCCATGTTATGGCGACGAACTTTCCGAAAAATATCACGCACCTCATTTGGATGAAGAATTTCTTCTTTTTGAAATAGAAACGGAATCAGAAAGTCTCTCATCATATGCCAAGCAGTTTGAACCGTTTCTTCACTGTAAAAAGGTTTGGTATCGACCACGCATTCTCCATATCCAATATGATTTTCGCCGTATACTTCCGTAATGAGGAACTCTCGACCCTCTGATGTTCCAAAACTAGTTTGAAAAGGGAACTTTAAATCCATTTTCAGTTTTCTTAATACCACTTTTTCGATTTTCATCTGAATTTCCTCCTCAATTATATAAATGACATGCAACCGCATGATTGGGCGCAACCATTTTTTTCATCGGTATTTCCTGTTTACATGACTCGGTGGCATAAGGACACCTAGTATGAAACACGCATCCATCAGGAGGGTTTAGGGGTGAAGGAACCTCTCCTTTTAACGTAATTCGCTCTCTTTTTAATTCCGGGTTGGCTATCGGTACTGCTGAAAAGAGGGCCTGAGTATACGGATGAAGTGGATTCTTATATAATTCATCCGTTATCGCTTCTTCCACTATTTTCCCTAAATACATAACCCCAATACGATCAGATATATGACGCACAACACTTAAGTCATGAGAAATAAATAAGTATGAAAGATTGAATTCTCTTTGGATTTTGTTCAAAAGGTTTAGTACTTGAGACTGAATGGATACATCCAAAGCTGAAACCGGCTCATCACATATGATCAATTCGGGATTCACCATTAAGGCTCTGGCCAAGCCAATTCTTTGTCTTTGTCCTCCCGAAAATTCATGCGGATATCGAAAATATTGTTCCGGCTGAAAGCCTACTACGTTCAACATGCTCATCACTCGGTCCATTCGTTCTTTTTTATTTCCGATATGATGAATCTTCAAAGTCTCTTCCAAAATATGACCAACCCTTTTACGCGGATTTAAGGATGAATAAGGATCTTGGAATACCATTTGTATAGCCCGTCTTATTTCAAGGAGCTCCTTTTCCTTCAATTGATAAATATTTTTATCTCTATAGATCGCCTCTCCATCAGTTGGTTCAATCAAACGCATAATTGTTCGTCCTGTCGTACTTTTCCCGCATCCGGATTCACCCACCAAGCCATAAGTTTCCCCAGATCTTACTTCAAAAGAAATATTGTCTACCGCTTTGACTTTTCCAGTTACTCGCCCGAGAGAATTTGTCACAAGAAAGTGTTTTTTTACGTTTTTCACCCGCAAGAGGGGACTGGCTCCTTTAGTTGGCTGTGTTGGCATAGACATCCTCCCTTTTTTCAGTGATTTCTTTGTAATGCCAGCACCTAACCTTGCGGCCATCTTTCTCCTCTACTAGCCTGGGCATAAGCTCCTTACATTTCTCACTGGCAAATTGGCAACGCGGGGCAAACCGACACCCCTTGGGAACTTGGTATAGTGTTGGGACTTTGCCTTTGATGACATAGAGTTCCTTTTTTCGTTCTCCATTTAAGTGCGGAATGGATTGTAATAATCCTCGGGTGTATGGATGATACGGTTGCCGAAAGATGGATTTGACATCAGCTTCCTCAATCACCTGTCCCAAATACATAATGACGACCCTTGAACATACCTCCGCTACGACACCCAAGTCATGCGTAATCATCACAGTCCCCATGTTATATTCCTTTTTCAAA
Organism: Siminovitchia sp. FSL W7-1587; assembly: GCF_037963795.1. Taxonomy (NCBI): domain Bacteria; kingdom Bacillati; phylum Bacillota; class Bacilli; order Caryophanales; family Bacillaceae; genus Siminovitchia; species Siminovitchia sp. FSL W7-1587. The sequence continues at coordinate 2,994,763 of NZ_CP150169.1, read as the reverse complement.
CGATCGATTAAATCGAGAATTTGAGCTTGCGTTGTTACATCAAGGGCTGTCGTTGGTTCATCCGCTATGAGAAGCCGGGGTTTGCAAGAAAGCGCCAAAGCAATCATTACCCGTTGTCTTGTACCTCCGGAAAGCTCATGAGGATATTCGTGAATTCTCTTTTCAGGTGAAGGAATTCCCGTGATCCGCAACATTTCAATTGCTTTTGCGTATGCTTCTTTTTTACCGCAGTTTTGATGAAGAAGGATGGCTTCAACAATCTGATTTCCCACTGTATAAACGGGATTCAATGAACTCATCGGATCTTGGAAAACCATTGAAATATCGTTACCCCTAATATCTTGCATTTCTTTGACAGAAAAATTTAGTAAATTCTTTCCCAGATATAGAATTTCACCTTCATACCGAGTGGATGCTTCATTAAGGAGTCTTAATATGGATTCCGCCGTTACACTCTTTCCACACCCTGACTCGCCCACTACTCCAACCGTTTCTCCGGCATAAACGGTAAAAGAGACTCCGTCTACTGCTGTAACAGTACCCCACTCAGTTTGAAAATGGGTTTTTAGCTCTTTAACCTCTAATAGCTTTTCACTCATGTTTCCACCTCCGTTGCCTATGATTTTCCAGCTTTATTGTGATGAGGGTCCAAAAGGTCGCGCAGACCATCCCCAAACAAGTTTAGGCCCAAAACGGTCAGCATAATGGCTACTCCCGGGAAGACAGTCATCCACCAAGCATTGTAAATGACCATTTTGCCGTCATATAGCAGGTTGCCCCAGCTAGGAGCCGGCGCCGGAGTTCCCGCCCCAAGAAAGCTTAATGCGGCTTCTGTTATGATCGAGTCGGCAAATATAAAAGTAGCCTGGACAACCAAGGGTGATATCACATTGGGAGCCATGTTAGACCATATAATTCTGGTAGAGCTAGCGCCTTGAGACCGTAGCGCTTCAATGTATGTTTGCTCCTTGACGACTAAAGCCGCCGAACGTACCGTTCGTGCTACATAAGGGGTAAAGACAATACTTAACGCAATAATGACATTTTCAATCCTCGGTCCCATGGCTGCCATGATAGCAATTGCCAGTAAAATAGCCGGAAAAGCCATCAGTCCATCACAAACTCTCATCAAAATGTTATCCAGCGCATGGAAATAAGCGGCATAGAGCCCGATAATCATTCCAAGGATAGATGTAATCAAAGAGACTGAAAGCCCCACTCCTATAGACACTTTTGCTCCATGTGCCACTCTGCTGAGAAGATCTCTGCCATAGTTATCAGTCCCCCAAAAATATTCCGAACTGGGGGCAAGCAACCGATTTTTCGCATGCAGATCATAAGGATCATGAGGGGTTATCAATGGACCGATAATAGTAAATAAGAGTATAAGAATAATAATGATACTTCCGGTAAGGGCTAATTTATTTGATAAAAAACGGCGAACCATTAAATGACGCCGTTCTTTTTTCATTTTTTGCGCCACATTTGACAATCCCAATTCATCTTTAAAAGTTGATGTATGCATGAGATGTCCCTCCTTTCTACTTCTTTGCTAATCGCACACGCGGATCAATCACACTGTAAAGCAAATCAATGACCAGATTAATGGCGACATAACTAATCGCTATGAGTAGAACAGACCCCTGAATCACCGCAAAATCGCGCCGTTCCACAGAATTAACAATTAACTGTCCTATTCCCGGAATATTAAATACCGTCTCCACTACAGCTGCCCCTGCTATGAGAGTGCCAAATGTTTGGCCAATGACGGTTAAGATAGGGATAAAAGCATTTTTAAGCGCATGCTTATAAACGATAATGATTTCTTTGACTCCTTTTGAGCGGGCTGTTTTGATATAATTCGCATTTAAAATATCTAACATGGTGGATCGTGTCATTCTGGCAATCAGTGCCGCCTGCATAGAGCCCAAAGCGATCGTTGGCAATAGTAAATATCTTACATGCTGGAACAGTCCATCACTTACTGGTTTATATCCTGCAACCGGAAGTATTTTTAGCTTTACAGCAAAAAACAATATGAGAAATAATCCTAATAAAAAGCTGGGTACGGAAATCCCCATCAAGGAGAAACCCATAAACGTCTGATCTATGATTGTGCCTCGCTTTCTGGCAGCTATTACCCCTAGAGGAATAGCAAGTATGACCGCAAAAAGCTGTGCCATTACAGCTAAAGAAAAAGTCGGTCCCAGATGTAACATGAACGCTTGCAAGACAGATTCATCCATGAAGTAAGAATATCCAAGATCTCCTTGTATAATTCCAAGCAACCACTTCGCAAATTGTTCGTAAAGCGGGAGGTTAAGGCCGAGCTGCTCTCGAAGCTCGGCAACCTCGGCGGGACTTGCATCCGGACCCAATATGACAGCAGCAGGGTCACCAGGCGTTATGTGGATAAGAAGAAAAACAACAACGGAAACAATCATTAATACAGGAATCAACGAAAGCAACCGCTTTAGTATATATCCCTTCAAATGTCTCACCACTCTCTGAATACTGGCTATTTTTTCTCAACATTCCATAAGATGATTCCTTGTAAAAAACCCATGCCTTCAATATTTGAACGAGTAGCAGTAATGGTCGTTTTATTGCCAAATTTAATGATGGGCAAATATTGATAGAATTCTTCTTGAAGCTGAGCAAAGTATTTCTTGGCTTCCTCTTGAGAAGCACTCCTATTAATTTGATCTAGCAATTCATCAATCTCGGGACTGTCACTCCATCCCGGCCATTCCTTGGCGGAATCTAAAAATGAATACTTAGCCGGGATTTGCTCGGTTGGAAACCCTGTCACAAAAATATCAAAGGCATTTGGATCCTCTCGCTTTTCCAATAGAGTTGGCCAATCATAAACATCCAGCTTAACCTTCATGCCAATCTTCTCAAGTTCTTGTTGAACGACAACCGCGGCATTATAGTGATCTTCATAATCTCTGCTCGTCAACATCACAATTTCTTCACCGTTGTATCCGGCATCTTTAAGGATTTTTTTCGCCTTTTCTTTATCATTTTGGTTATATTGATCTTTACCTGCTTCGCTATACCAACTTTCTTGATCCTTGATCATTAACCCATGTTCTAATTCATAGTAATTTTCATTTGTAAATGAAGCTTTAAGCACTTCTTCCAAATCCAATGCCGCATTCACTGCCTGACGGGCAGTTACATTTTTAAAAAGGCCTTGCTTCTTATTAAATACAATCCCATTGAAACCATTGTGATCAACATAGATGGTCACATCCGCATTAGCTTCCAGCTGTTCCCCATTATCAAATGGGATCGCATTGGCCACATCATATTCTCCTGTCTGGATGCCAGCCAATCTTGTGGAAGCGTCTGTGATAAATTGAAAATAAATATCATCGACGAGCGCTTCTTTTTTACCAGCCAAGCCACCACTTTCCTTTTCTAATGATTGGTAATCTTCAAATTTTTCCAAATGGATGTATTGATCCGTTTTCCATTCTTTAAACTGAAAAGGGCCGGTTCCAATAAATTCAGATAAACCTTTCTCTGTTGCCCCTTCATTGACTTCCTTAGGCACAATAACCGCGGATTGTCCCGGATCAGCGAGCATGGCAAGAGCTGTTGAAAGCCGTTCAGGCATTTCCAATACGACGGCGTTTTCGCCGCTTTCTTTAAAAGTCGCCTTTGAGAAATAAGCTTTTCCCATCGGGGTCGTATCTTTCCAACGATTCATGGAAGAAACTACGTCTTCAACAGTCATCTCATCCCCATTGTGGAACTTTATGCCTTTTCTTAATTGAAACGTGATCGTTTTTCCATCATCACTCACCTCATATGACTCAGCCAGCATTGGTTCAACTTCAAATTTTTGATTAAAAGTAACCAGTGACTCAAAAACATGTCTTGTAATATCTCTTGTTGCGACAGCAGAGGTTAATAACGGATCCATGGTCGGCGGCTGAGCATTATAAGCAACCTGCAGCTCCCCTCCTGTTACTTTTCCGCCGTTGTCAGACTGTTTGGTAGTTGCATCTTTTCCAGATGAACAACCAAATAAAGAAATAACCAAAAGCATAACCAATACTAGAACATTACTCTTCTTCATACGTATTCCCCTCTTTTCTCAAATGGCAATGTAATGTTTTTCCTTTTATGTCATGGGGTTATCACGTTCACATTGTCCTCCGGTGCCGGAATCCCGATCAATCGTGACATTACGATTTCGTATTCCTCACTTTTGATGGAACATAATCGCTTCTGTAATATCCGTACATAACGATTCACCATCCATGTCCCTAAGCCAATACTATAACTGAACTGCGAACAACAGAATGAGAGGGGGTCCCATGATCGACCATGCCCCTCTATCTCCTGGCGGCAAGAATTACAAAGAAAAACACAATGATAATGGAAGTATTTTGAAAGCCAAGATGACAAAATGGCTGGGTCAATGCATTAAGAGCGCTTTCAAAACCAATAGCTCCTTAACCAGGGATCTTCAAATCTCTTTTATACACCCGATGGTTAATTAAATACGGAACGAAGGCAGGTCCAAACCCGCTCCATTCTAACTTTTCTACATCCTCCGGGGCAGCATCTGTCCCCAGAATGACTGCCCCTAGAGTAAGGTGATCAAAAAGAAAACGACTACAGCTTCAACGAGCAAAGCCGGGTCAGGGATATTATTATTGAAATATGAAAAATATAAGAGAAATACTCTTTAAAAAATCACAATGATACATGTACAACAATTTTACGGCTCAATTTTTCTTAAACAGCCGACTAATCGGTACTTCCAAGACATCAGAAATTTTTTCAAGGGTTGCAATCGATGGATTAATTCGCCCCAATTCAATTCTGCTAAGAGATTCCTGGCGAATATTGATAATCTCGGCTAATTTAGCTTGGGTCATATTTTTTTCTTCTCTTAATTGTTTAATCTGAAATCTTGACAAGTACATCACCTTTATAGTTTGAGTTGTTCTTGTTGACCTTCCTATTTGTTGGTACAATCTACTTATGATGTAATACATCATAAAAAATAGTTTGAAATTCAAAGCGGTTAGTTATTTTTGTTTGCAATATTCAAATAATAACGGATGAGTCACTTGACGACTATGTATGTTTCATATTGATGTATACACGTTTTGAGCCGTTTTTACACCCCTCTCTTTTAATAGCCCTTTAATTCATGTTACGTCATATTATATTGAATTAAATTCAATATGTCAACGGAAAGTTTTAATGAATTTCCAGTTTGTTTTGCGTTCATTGAATAAAATTCCATCCAAGTTGGTGAATATCATGATTAACGTAGGAAAACGTATAAAAAGTCTCCGAGAACAAGCGAATATGTCCGGACGCCTGCTCGCAGAAAAGACAAACCTAGACCCTTCCCAAATCTCTAAAATAGAAAAAGGTGTCAGTAAACCATCCCTAGATGCCCTTGAAAGAATTTGTAAGGTATTAAACATTAGTCTTTCAGAATTTTTTTCTGATAGCGCAAACGAACAAACCGCAGAATATAAAGAGTTTATTGAAACCATGAATGCTCTGACACCGATGCAACGAAAATTACTAAGCCAGTTTATTCAAACATTTAAAACGGAGTAGACAGAAGCCCAAACAAAAATCCGAAGGTTACTGAGTAAACTTCGGATTTTTATTTTTAAATACAGTATGTAACTGTCTTATCAAAGTCACAACCCTCTTTTCACGTCAACATATTTTGGGGGTTGTGCGTGGCTGACTTTATGATAATATAGAAGAGGTTTTTACGAAAATAAAGAGGGACGAACGACATGTGGTTTATTTTTTCTATCTTAACAGCCATTTCTTGGGGCGCCGCAAATCTGTATTATAAAAAAGGTTCCGATAGCAGCGACAAATACAGTCATCTTAAAATTGTTACAATGGTTGGTTTTGTCATGGGGATTCATGCTGTTTCCTATATGCTAATCAAAGGGATCGCCTTTGACCCTTTTGATATGATTCGGTATTTTCCGGTTTCGGCACTGTATATTTTGTCGATGACAATCGGGTACGTCGGATTGAGATATATTGAATTGTCTATTGCCGCACCTGTGCAAAACTCTTCAGGAGCTGTCAGCGCAATTTTATTATTTATTTTCTTTCCACGGGAAATGAGCTTAATCAACATTCTTGGAATCGTCACCGTAACAGCCGGAGTGATCGGACTGGCAATTTTGGAAAAACAGGGTGAAATAGAAAGCTTGCGGGCCAGCAATGCGGTCATCCCCAAAAAATACCAAATCGGCATATTGGCCATCACTTTCCCTATTCTCTACAGTATTTTCGATGGCTTAGGCACATTCGTAGATGGCATGTATTTGGATGAATTAAAACTGATCAGTGAAGATTCGGCTTTACTTGCCTATGAATTCACATTCTTTATTGTCGGCCTACTTTCCTATTTATATGTCAAAATTATTAAAAAAGAGCCATTTGTGATACTTAAAGAGCATGATAAAGGATTGGCTGCCATCTTAGAAACAATCGGACAATTCTTCTATGTTTTCGCGCTGGCAGGCAATGCCATCATCGCCGCCCCGCTGATTGCAGCCCATGGCATATTCTCGGTGGTTTTATCGCGGATGTTTCTCAATGAGGTGTTGAGCAAGCGTCATTATGTCATGATCGCCATTGTCATGCTGGGAATTATTTTACTAGGGATCGCGGAGGGGCTTGGGGAGTAGTCGAAATGCCCAGCCTGCAGCCAACTTTCATCAACAAGTTTATAGCCCGAACCGGGTGGACAAAAAAAACAGGCCCAAGTAGGGGCCTGTTTCCAACCTTTTAGTAAACTTTTTGTACGTTTGTAGCTTGTGGGCCGCGCTGGCCTTGTTCAACTTCAAAAGTGACACTTTGACCCTCGTCTAAAGATTTGAACCCTTCACTTTGGATAGCTGAGAAATGTACGAATACATCGTCTCCTTCTTCTCTTTCGATGAAACCGAAACCTTTCTCTGCATTAAACCACTTAACTTTACCTTGTTCCAAAACATTTCCTCCTGGTGCGCTTGTTCGCACATATGTTACTATCCTTGCTCTAATACCTTAGACGAAAAACAAAATCTGAGAGAGCAAAAATAACTCTTCTCTAGAATACCAGACAAATCATAAAATAGCAAGTTTCTGGACGATGCATTTTCCTAATCCAGGTGAAAAAAGCCTATTTTTTCGAAACCTTGAAGATCTTGTTAATAAGGTATTTGGCCTACAGACAGGTCCTTGTGAGCGATGAACAAGTATCCTTCCAAAAATAGGTAAAGGAAACGATACGAATAAGCAAGCAAATTCACCAAAACAGTAAGTAAGTCTTGTCGGAAAAAAATGAAGAAGAGACGGAGTAAGGGACATTTTTTCCAAATGTAGTCACCTCTTTCACCAAACCAAGTAGAATGAGCTGAATTTTCCCGATGTTCCCCTGTTGAAAAGTTTGATTTGGCTTCCCGGAGCGTTCCCTAATGAAGAAGTGATCTTTCTCTTGGACTGCTCCTGCTTGTCCTTTTGTACGGAAGGCGCGGCACATAAACCAGTTGGAAAAGCAAATAGAGTTAGAGTCTGAAAAAACGGGTGACCAATCAGATAAAACATTGGTAAAAAGGGATTATAAATATGGGCAACCGGGGATTACAAAACATTTCCTTATCTCAATTCCGAAACGAAAGAATATAACGGCGATAATAAAAAACTGGCCAAAACTGCCCGTGGTGTCCGATCAAAAAAGCGGGTCCAGGACATTATCAAAAGTAAGAGGAAACGATACTCCACTCCCCTTTTGTTTGATATCTATACCCCCGGCTTCAGCCGGGGGACTTCTTCAACTCGGTTTTTCATTTACATCAAGGCTTCCTGTAGTAAATCCACTATATGAACTGCTCGAACTCCGCGCAGGTTCTCTCTTTCTATTCCAAGCTTCATTTGCAGTAGACAGCCTGGATTGGCCGTTACAATGGTTGTTGCATTCGTCTCTTTTATAACAGTCATTTTTTGATTAAGAATATTCATTGATGATTCGGGTTCTACAATGTTATAGATGCCGGCTGATCCGCAACAGCTATCAGCATTTTCCATTTCACGGAACTTGGCCCCCTTGATGGATTTCAATAATTTCCGGGGCGCTTCATTGACATGCATGACATTCCGTAAATGGCAGGAATCCTGAAAAGTGATGATCTGTTCATCTAAAACCAGACGGTTTTCTTTATGAAAAGAAACTTCATAAAGGAAGCTTGATATGTCTTTGATCTTTTTCGCGACTTCTTTTACCCGTCCTTCCCAGCCAGGTTCATCTTTTAGCAAATGGTCATAATCGGACAAGAAAGCACCGCAACCTCCGGCATTGGTAACGATATAATCAACATGCTCTTTTTCAAAAGCTTCAATGTTCTGTTTGGCCATTTTTTTCGCCAGCTCTTTTTCGCCGCTATGTCCGTGCAACGCCCCGCAGCATACTTGTGTCTGAGGGATAACGACTTCACACCCTGCTTTTTGCAATAGCTTGATTGTCGCATCATTTGTTTCCCGAAAAACTGTATCCATTAGGCAGCCGGTAAAAAACGCGACTGTTGCTTTTTTTATACTGTCAGGCTTTACTCGCATTATGCGCTTTGTCATGTTTGTTTTCTTTGGAACTTCAGGCAGTACTCTTTCCATTTCTCTTAAATGGTTGGGAAAAAGGTTTAAAAAGCCAATTTTACGAACCGCTTTTTGCAGGCCGGAGCGTTGATAAAATCCAATGAGACTTGTGATATTTTCTATGTTGTTCTGGTTCGGAAAAAGGTGTTTGAAAACCGCTTGATGAATGAGTTGGCTTGACAGGGAACGCTTTTTATTTTGGTTGATGATGTCTCGAGCTTCCTCCAATAAAAATCCATAGTTCACCCCCGCTGGACATACGGGTTCACAAGCTCTGCATCCTAAACACAGATTCAAAGCTCTTTCAAATTCATCATCCGGTTCTATTAAACCATCGTAAACCGCCTTCATTAAGGCGATTCTTCCTCTTGGCGATTGGCTTTCCTTATATCCTGAAACAATATATGTTGGGCAAGATGGCAAACAAAAGCCGCATCTCATACAGTTGAGCAGCTCTTTCTCGTCCATTCGCTCTTGAAAACCCCTTTGAATATTTTCCATTTCCGTCATTGTCGTCATCTCGATACTACCACCCGTTTTCGAGTATCTTTTGCAAACATTTTACCGGGATTCATAATATGATTGGGATCCAAGGCATCTTTGATCGATTTCATTACATTGACGCCTGATTCCCCAAGCTTCCATTCCAAATAAGGAGCCTTCACAATCCCTACTCCGTGTTCTCCAGTAATTGTCCCGCCCAACTCAATCGCTTTATCAAATATTTCATCGAACGCATTTTCCACCCTTTGCATTTCATCCTTGTCCCGTACATCTGTCGGACAAGTTGGATGCAGATTTCCATCCCCGGCATGACCAAAAGTACATATGTTTATTTGATGCTTATTGGCTATTTCATTAATGGCCATCACCATTTTAGCTATTTCCGACCGCGGAACAGTCGCGTCCTCCAATATGGTCGTTGGCTTCATTCTCGCGAGTGCGGATAAGGCATTTCTTCTGGCCGTCCGTAAGGCTTCAGCTTCATTTTCTGTTTGGGCGATTTGAATGGAATATGCATTCTCACTTTTGCATATTTCCTCTATTTTTATCATATCTTTTTCAACACTGTGTCCTTCCCCGTCCTGTTCAATCAGCAATACGCATTTTACGTCTGTCGGAAGACCGATTCGTGAATAATCCTCCACCACTTTTAATGTAGGTTGATCCAAAAACTCCAAAGTTGCAGGTATCACTTTGTTTGCGATAATTTTCGAAACGGACCGTGCCGCATCTTCTAAATCTTGGTAATGGACAAGCATGGTCTTTTTCGTTTTAGGAATCGGAATAAGCTTTAAGGTAGCTTCAGTTATAATCCCTAATGTCCCTTCCGAACCAATAAACAATCTTGTCAAATCATAGCCGGCAACATCTTTGGCAAGCTTGCCGCCTGTTCGGACTATTTCACCGTTTGGAAGAGCAACCTCCAGCCCCAACACATAGTCCCGGGTAACACCATATTTAAGGCCTCTTAATCCCCCGGAATTTTCATTCAAATTTCCTCCAATGGTTGATATTTTCATGGAGCTAGGGTCAGGCGGATAGAATAATCCTTTTTTTTCCACCTCCCGTATCAGATCCAAAGTAATGACTCCCGGCTGGCAGGTGACTGTCAAGTTTTCCTCATCAATCTCCAAAATCTGATTCATATGATTGAAAAGGATGACGATGCCTCCTTTAACAGGACAAGTACCGGCGCATAGATTTGTTCCTGATCCTCTGGGGATGACGGGGATTTTGTATTCATTGCATAAAGCTAGTATTTTAGCCACTTCTTCAGAACTCCTTGGCGACACAACAGCATCGGGCATTGATTGGTAGTCTGGTGTAGCGTCATATGAATATACGAGTCTTTCAACTTGGGAATCGACAAAGTTCTCCGCCCCCGTTATATTGATCAAGTGTTCCTTTATCTGAGAGGTAAGCATGACAAGCCCCCTGTTTTTTAATTTTCAATACATTATAGAAGATATTCTTCTCGCAATCTATGTATGATGATATAATTAAAAGGCAAATCATACGCTTTTTCTTGTGTGTTTATCCAAAGGAGTGAATACAAGTGGAATTATCACCAAAACTGGCTTCCAGAATCACTTCTGAAGTACGCCAAGTCATGAAAGAGGATATTATACTAATGGGTATAAACGGATTCATTATATCGTCTACAGAGAAAAGCAGAGTCGGTTCTTTTCACGAAGGTGCCGAGATCGTCATTAACACAAAGAAAAAGCTCTATATCGATAAAGAAAAGGCTATGACCTTGAAGGGGGTAAAAGCCGGTATCAATATGCCCATCATGTTTAACCATCAAGTGATTGGCGTTGTCGGCATTACCGGCAATCCAAAAAAAGTAGAGCCATATGCTGAGTTAATTAGAAGAATGACAGAGCTTATCATACAAGAAGCTTTTTATACCGAAAGACATGAATGGGAAATAAGAGGTATCGAATCCTATATTCATGAATGGTTGAACGTCGTCTCCATTGATAATGAGTTTTTGGAAAACGGCATGATGCTGGGAATTCCGGTTGCTTCCCCGCTTATTTGCGCCCTCATACATTTGGATATCAAAAAGGTATCCAACTATGAAATGAGCAAATTGCAAAAAGATGTCATTGTACTGTTTCATTCCATCTTTGGTGAAAATAATTCCTTTATAATCCGCTGGGGACAAGAAAATTTTCTGGTTTTGAAAAAAGCCGGTCCTGCCTATAGTAAAAGCGCATTCCACTATCAATTAAAAAGGTTTAAAGACTCTTTCGAGAGAAGACACCTTCAATCCTTGTCCATCGGTGTTGGTAAAAATATATGCAAACATCATATCAAGAAAACATATAAAGAGGCCCAAAAAGCGTTAAAAGTTGCTCAAAAAAGCAAGGGCATCGTATTTTACGATGATTTAATTCTTGAAATCATACTAGAAGATATATCAGCAGAAATACAAACCGAATTTTTAAAACAAACCATTTACAAAATGAAAGAGGAAAAGCATTTAATTTATACCCTGCAACAATATATAAAAAATAATCAGTCCATTAAAAATACAGCCGAAGCGATGAACATACACATCAACACTCTGCATTACCGTTTAAATAAGATTGAGGAACTTATAGGAATTAATCCCAAAACAACGGAAGGAGTCGTGATATTATATATCGCCTCGATGCTGTTAAATCCGAATTTCTGACCATCATAAAGTGAAACTTCATTCAGTAGGCGTTTTCTTCCATCTCCTACTGAATGTTAGTTGAACGAATCGGGCATTTAGGTGCCGTTTTCTCCCACTTGGACTTTTTGTATCAACTCAGGTCTTGAAGTGGTGTATACGGCACCTTAGATGCGGGATAAAAAGTAATGAGGACCGAGTTTCCTCGATCCTTGTCAAGCCTTAAACAGAGATTTCTTTTTTCGCTTTCAATAGCTTAAAAAATTCTCTCATGAAACCTGGCAAGTCCGGCCAGGCATGTCCTGAAACTATATTACCGTCCACATGCAGCATCTTTTCCATATAGATGGCCCCCGATGCCTCCACTTCCGGCCTGCAGGCTGAGTATGCCGTCATCTCTCTGTCCTTAATATACTCCCTGACTGTCGTTAAGACGAGCTGGCCATGACAGATGACCCCAACAGGCTTTTTTTCTTGTAAGAAATGAGCCGTTATTTCCTGAACCTTCGGGTTCATTCGAATATATTCCGGAGCACGTCCGCCCGGTATGATAAGACCGTCATAATCATTTGGATCAATTTCATCTACAGAAGCATGGGATTCGATCTTATATCCCCACTTTTCAGTAAATGTCTCCATCTCGGGAAGAAAATCATGGATAACTGTCTGAAGCTTTTTCTTTGTGGGAGAAGCGATTGTACAGTCAATGTTTTCTTCAATACAGCGATAATAAGGATAAAATACTTCTAAAGCCTCTACAGCATCTCCAGTAAGGATCAATACCTTTTTGCTCATTCTTCTCACCATTCCTTTTTTATTTTTTAATGAACCGGATCAGATAAAGATCCGTTTATTCCTTAACCAAGTCGACTTCTTCGGAAGGAGGCAAATTGTATCTCTCCTCCAACAATCCCCGGCAATAGTGAGCATTAAATTCCATGCTCATACGTGTTCTTTTAGCCCCTCGCAGATAATCCTTAAACACTTTTTTCGTTAACGGCTCTTCCTCCGGAGTTGTAACAGCTAGGAGGCTGGAGTGATGTAATGCCTTCTTTTTTTCCAAATACTTATTTCGAAGCAGCCTGCCTTTCTCTGACAATGGTAAATTTTTTAATGTTTGAATCGACACACCTATTATCTCTTCCTCAGTCATTCCCCTGTTAAGAAGATGCTTTAACAGCTTTTCCTGCCTGGCGTAATAGGCCTTAATATCGAATGTCCGGCGCAAATCCTCGAGATCCCCGTCAGATAATCCACTAAAAACCTCATTGAATGACCGCCGATTTGTCACACCTTTATTTATTTCGTCTGAAGCACAATGGTCCAGCAAACTAACTTGTACAGTTGTCACCCAATCGAGTTCTGAAACATATTTTCTTATATCTTCAGCCATGATATAGGCAAAATTTGGAGAGCACCAATAAGTGGGCAAGCGGAAAACAACATGAACGGATGGGCCGTTTATTTCAACGCGGTCGATGAAATTCAAGTCGGTGAGTGGCTCGTCCAGTTCGGGATCATATACTTTTTCAAGCATTTGGTAAACTTCTTCCTCTTTTGTCATCGCTATGCAACCCCTCCCAAACCATTCGTTGTGCAAAATACAAGAACTCATCAAACCATCTGTACTGGCAATGGGCTGTTTTTTAATTTTTCCTTTTGTTCTTCAATATTAATGTTATATAATCTTGCAACATTTTCAGCTAAAATTTTCTTTTTCACATCAAGATCAAACGTAACACCAGTCTCTTCTTGAATATCTTCCGGAAGCTCTAATTCCAAGAACTTTTCAATGAGCCATTTTGGTTCCCAAATGGCATAGTCACTTCCGAAGATAATCCGATCTTCATCAAGCCAATACAATAGTTCGCTAATTATTTCAGCAAAATACCGCGGTCGTGTGTGAATTAAAGCAATGGCAACAGACAATCCGGCATAAACATTTTTTTCTTGTGTAGCAATCCAGCAAAAATCATCCAATCTGGGAAGCCCGACGTGTTCTACGATAAAGTTCAATTCAGGGAAACAGCTTGCCGCATCGTCCACATCTGCCACGTCAAAGGCATCACGGTTCAGCGGGGTGATGGTTGGTCCTTTATGGATGTGGATATTTTTAATTCCCATCTCTTGACATTTTTCCAAGTATCTTTTGGACCAATCATCTGAAAGCTTGTATCCCTTGGAATTTCCATACCAATCTGCTGTATATAATTTTACTCCTTGCCAACCATACTTTTCCTTATTTTCTTCCAACTCCTTTAACCCCCTGTCCCCATGCCGAGGATCAAAGCCTCCATTACAAATGAAACGGCCCGGGAACTGCCTGGATAACTCTTCATTCACATCGTAATCGCCAAAACCATTCTTATAAAACTCGCTTAATAAAACCGGCTGGAAAATGGCCATGTCCGCATACCCTCTAACAAATACATCTTCTACCAACTTTTCCGGGGAATATGTGTCGAATTCTTCCCTTGGCCACAAGAATTCTTTTGGGCTCAAGTTTTTGTGATAATCATAGAAGCAATTAATGAATTGCTCCCCATGAATGTTTAATCGATTTTCTTTCCTTGCGTCCCATAAGGCGATATGAGCATCAATTACGAAAATTTCTTCCCCGTTCGGTACTTTAATCAACTTCATTCCTCCTTGTTACATTTTTTCCATCATGGAGAATGTCAGCTATTTCATTAGATGCAAGGCGTATGCAGTTGTCAGACTCTTTTCATTACTTTATTTGATCTTAACAAAATTTTTAAACATTTTGAATATATGAACAAACAAAAAACCATCCAATAGCTTCTCCTTTTTTGGTATGAATGAACAAAAAACAATTCTTTATTTGTTCAATATCTCCGAAGGGAAAAAGAAAACCTATGGCGGCAAGGGCGAAAATAGCCGAATACCGAAAATGCTGGTTACTTTATCAAACCACGACAAAACGGAAGCACTTTATTTAAATAGAGTGTTTTGAGGGTTGAATAGCGCCCCTGCATAACACAATACTTGTGAAAACAAGATTGAAGAAAATGTTCTGTCAACCGTTTATTTCCTTGTATACTAGTCTTAGGTACATAGTAAAAGCAAAGGAGAAAAAACGATGAACCAAGCTGCCAAAACATATTGGAATGATTATTGGAAGGGACAGGAGAAGCCCGCATCTGTCAGCGCCTGGCAATTTGGGGCTGATGCGGACCACCTGGCCCAGCTGGTCATAGATGGCGTAAAAACCGCAACTTGTTCAAGCTTTGTTTCTTATGAGTTTGAAAATGAACCGGTACCATCTGTTGGTGATTACAGCATTATTCTCAACAGTCGTGATGAGCCGGTGGCCATCATTCAGACAGTTGAAGTTGACATCATGCCGATAAAAAATGTTCCCGAAGATTTCGCTGCCGCGGAAGGTGAGGGGGACGGGACATATGCATATTGGAAGCATACCCATGTCAAATATTTTTCAGAAGAATTAAGCCGAATGGGGCTTGAGTTTTCAGACGATATGCTGCTAGTGTGCGAACGGTTTCAGCTAGTTGATGTAAAACAATAAATGATCCGTTCGTTGTAAAACAATAGGGAGATGTCCATATGAAAAACTGATGGCTTCTAAAAGGACAGCGTCTGTTTTTGTTGAAGAGCATCATCTTTTTTTCATGCTTGCACGAAAAATTGAAAGGAGACGACCGCTGGTCATGTCCACTGACCACGGAACGTCTCCCTTCGTAAAGCAAGTCGTTCGGTCGCCCGTCAGGTATTTTTTTATCAGGCGACCAGATTCGATCTCATACTTGTGCCGTTTTCGGCTTTGATCTTATTTCTAAAAAAAGTACTTATTTAATATACAAAGAAACTTGATGAAAAATCTTCAAGCCTTACCTCAGAAGAAAGCACTCTTGCAGCCGGGATTTCTTTTTAGATGGCGTCGGAAACCAAGGCTTTATCTTCTTATTTCTAGATATTATATGACTGGATTCTTCAACTTCCGGCAACACTTTTCAAACCGCTTCTGCTCCAAACCACCATCGGGATAATGAGTAAAGAAATCATCCCGCCCGCAATTGACAACATGGTATAGCTTGTTTGCGCTGCAATAATGCCCGAAATTCCCCCGCCAAGCGCTCCTGAAAGAGCAATAAACACATCAACTGCGCCTTGTGTCTTGGCCCGGATAGCCAAACTTGTTGCATCAACGATGAGGGCTGTTCCACTAATAAGGCCAAAGTTCCATCCAAGCCCCAGCAGTGCCAAGGACAAAATAAGCGTAACCAAGGAATCGCTCGGGGCGATAGCCGGTAATGCTCCCGCAAAAAGTAATGTGATTCCCGAGGCGACAGCCATTGTGCCGCGCCCAAATTTATCGACAAGGATACCGGTAATCAAAGATGGCAGATACATGGCACCGACATGGATGCCAATGACTAATCCCACCCTGGATAAATCATGTCCGTGATTTTCCATATGTACAGGTGTCATTGTCATAATGGCAACCATCACAAATTGAGATAAAACCATTACTGTAAAGCCTACCGCGATCCCCTTGCTATTTGTTTTTTCAAGGGCCTTCTCCTTTATCTGATTCGCTTCCACTCGTTCACTAGTAATGGCTCTTGCTACAAAGAGGGGATCAGGGCGAAGGAAGAAAAGAAGGATCAGTCCTGCTAGAAAATATGCAAAGGAGGCCAAGATAAACGGACCGGCCAAGGATGGGATGCCGATTGCTTCAGCAAAATCTCCCATGACATTGACCAAATTGGGACCCGCCACAGCACCCAAAGTCGTAGCCACCATGGCAATACTCACGGCTGTAGCACGCTGTGTCGAACCGGCCAAGTCTGTACCCGCGTAACGCGCTTGTAAATTTGTAGCGGTTCCGGCGCCGTAAATCAATAGTGAAGCAAACAGCAGATAAACATGACTCGTGATAGCGGCGATCACTACACCCGCAGCCCCGAGCGCTCCAGCAAGGAACCCCCCCGCCAGTCCAATGCGGCGGCCAAAACGTTGAGAAATACGTCCTACAATAAATGCCGATCCAGCAGAACCCAATGTAAACAAAGCAACCGGAACTCCGGCAAAACTGTTCGAGCCGAGCATTTCCTGCGCAAGCAATGCTCCAACAGTTATCCCTGCGGCGAGTCCCGCGCCCCCGAAAATTTGTGAAATGACTACAATGATTAACGTCCTGCGATATAATTCCATTTGCTTTTCAGAGGACTCAATATAAGCGGATTGCTCAGCTTTGTGTGGCATTGTTATTCCTCCTTTTCAGGTTCTTTCTATTACATTCATATGTTGAAGTGTCCCAATGATTGAAAAACACTTAATGAGGTCTTAACAAATAGGAGATCATTTAACTAATAGTGATGAATAACCCAATCTCGCGAATAAATAAGAGTGGCGTTGTGTCGCCGCTCTTCATTTTGCTCTTTGTATTCTTCTCACATCTGCTTTTGTTTCTACCAATTCTTCCAGCACAATCGTAAACTTTGTTTCCAGGTGCTTAATGTGGTCTGTCAGGTTTTGCTCCATAGACTTTAATTGGGCTTCCAAGTTACCTTGGCGGGTTTCGAGAATGGCGAAGCGATCTTCCAGATTAGCGAAACGGTCTTCCAGATTTAGCGAGACGCACTTCTAGACTACCGAAACGATCTTCCAGATTAGCGAGACGCACTTCTAGATTACCGAAACGGTCTTCCAAATTAGCGAGTCACTTCTAGACTACCGAAACGATCTTCCAAATTAGCGAGACGCACTTCTAGACTACCGAAACGGTCTTCCAAATTAGCGTGACGCACTTCTAGACTACCGAAACGGTCTTCCAAATTAGCGAGTCACTTCTAGACTACCGAAACGATCTTCCAAATTAGCGAGTCACTTCTAGACTACCGAAACGATCTTCCAAATTAGCGAGACGCACTTCTAGACTACCGAAACGGTCTTCCAGATTAGCGAGACGCACTTCTAGACTACCGAAACGATCTTCCAAATTAGCGAGACGCACTTCTAGACTACCGAAACGGTCTTCCAAATTAGCGAGACGATTTTCCAGATTATCGAGACGGCCCTCCACCTTATCAAGGCGCTTCTCTATACCCATCATCCTGTCGGTAAGTCTTTTCTCTGTCTGGGTTAACTGATTTGAAACTTCCATAATAGCCTGATAAATGACATTATGGCCTATTTCTTGTCCCAATTTTCTGCCCCACTTCCCTTGTCTGTTCTTTGACTATAGCTACTTCCTGTACTTTGTGCAAACGGTCACTTATCAATCATGACGAATGAAAACGACTCATTTTCTAATTTACCAACATCATATATCAAATTTAAACAATCTCCTACCCTTATTTTTGAAAAATCTTTTTATTCAAAAGCCAAACCACCAAAAAAGAGGAGCCAGTTTAATGGGACATCCTCTTTTTTCTTCCAATCTATTATATAACCTTTGAGCACATCATGAGTGACATAGTGCTTCTCTTCCATTCAGAGATGACATTGTTGGCAACTTTGGTACCGTCACCTGCCGAGACGATTGTATGGACACTGACGTCGGCAACGGTTCCTGCAGTCCAGATCCCGTCGATGATTGTTTACCTGCCAAATCTACTTGTACGACTGTTTTGATTCTCGGTTCTCTTCCTTACTCCGTATCTACACCGATTTTCTCAGCCAATGTGACCAACGCTCCCGTAGCCAAAATAACATGCTTGGCTTTGTATTGTTTTTTTGGAGGGTGATCAGCCTCCCCTTCACAAATTGGCGCTCAAGTCATTAAAGGAAAGCTTTCTATAACTTCCACTTAACCTTCCTGCTACGATAGTTTTTGATCTATGTTTAGTACGGCGTTCAGCATCACATTTGCAGCCTGTTCAATGTCTTCTTTTTTGCTGAATTCTTCGGGACAGTGGCTTTTGCCATTGATGCTTTTTACAAAAATCATGGCTGTTTTTGCCACGTCCGCCATATGCGTGGCATCATGGCCGGCCATGGATGAAAATGTTGTGTAAGGGATTTGAAGATCCTTGGCAGACTCTTGAATCCACTGAACGATTTGTTCATCAAATTGGCATTCTTGTTGATCGAGTATATTGACAACGTTGATGCTCACTTTCCGTCTGTCTATCACTTCATCCCATTTTTGATAGATCATTTTTTTCAACTCTATCCGTTCCGCTGCCGTTCCGGAACGGATTTCAAGCACCATATCTACTTTTCCGGGTATAATATTCGCCGCATTCGGAAAAACATCCAATTTGCCGATTGTGGCCACTGCATCAGTGCCATGATTTCTCAAAATTGTTTCTACCGCGAGTGTCATCTCGGAAGCTGCGGTCAAAGCATCAAACCGGTCGTTCATCATCGTTGTGCCCGAGTGATTCGATTCGCCAATAATCGTGACTTTATCCCTGTAGATTCCAACGATCCGATCGACAACCCCTACTGGAAGTTCTGCTGATTCGAGCCGTTTCCCCTGCTCAATATGAAGCTCCACGAATGCCGCGATATCGTCTTTTTCAATAGGGAGACGTTCCAATGAACCGCCAGCTTTTTCAACAGCATCTTTCAATTTCGTCCCTTTTGAATCGGTAACTGTCATTAGATCTTCTTTTGTCAGTTTGCCGGTAAAAGTTCTGCTTCCCATCGTAGAAAGGTTAAAGTCGTTGGGCTCCTCTGCTGTAAAGGAGACAATTTCCAATGTGTGCTTTAATGGAACCTCATGCTCGATGATCGTTTTCATGATTTCTTTTGCCACCAAGACGCCCAAAGCACCGTCAAACATGCCGCCATTTGGAACAGTATCGAGATGGGACCCGATTACGATGGATTTTTTAGAGGTATCTTCACCGCTCCAGCGTCCCCATATATTTGCGATCGGGTCGACATATACCGCGAGCCCCATCTCCTTTAGTTCTTTCATAAATAATTCTCTCACTTGATAATCCGGCTCGCTGAAACTGGGGCGGGTCAACCCGCCCTTTGGATCTAAACCATATGTTCCATAACGTTCTATATCACTCATAAGCCGATCTATATTGATTCTCATTGTAACACCTTTCTCATTCGTGATTTAAAGAGAACTGCCGAACATTTTATTTGATTAGGTCTTCCGCCAAATGAACGCCAAGTCCGGCTGCGTTACTGACTCTGATTTTACCGTCTTCCACTAAATCCCACATAGGGGTTTGGACGATATCATGTTCATGCAGATAAGCACCACATATAAAATCACTCGGATTTACTATAACCGGAGTGCTGGCTGCGACATGCATGCTGGCTGCGATCCCGATGCCCAGCTCCAGGTTGCTGCCGATTGTGCAAGTCATTCCTGCTGCTTCCGCCATTCCGGCAATTTTTTTAGCTTGGTGGATTCCCCCGACTTTACAAATTTTCAAGTTGACAATATCGGCACAGCCGATTTTGATCATATTAGTCATATCATGAATGGAGAATACCAGCTCATCCGCCATGATAGGCGTTTTGACTGCACTTCTTATTTCTTTCAATCCGAATATATTCCACTTTTCAATTGGCTGTTCAACTGATTCCAAGTCACCTGTCTCTTCCAGTTCTCTGATTACTTTGATCGCGTCCGCTACATGATATCCCTGGTTCCCGTCCAGACGGATGCGAACATCTTTCTTGTTGTCTTTAATGGCTTGTCTGATTGATTGGACTACACGTATATCCCTGACAGGGTCCTTTCCAACTTTGATTTTGATTGTTTGGAACCCGAGATTCATTACTTTTACAGCCTCTTCATAGGCTTCTTCGTCACTTTTCATTCCAATCACATAAGTCAAAGGAATTTCTTCCCGGTAAAGCCCGCCAACAAGATCGTATACAGGTTTATTTTCCATTTTTCCCCAAGCATCGTGGATGGCGATATCAATCGCAGATTTTGCGGCACTTTGGCCATAAATCGTCTGATCCATATTCCTATGGATTTGACTCAACGATTGGAGCGGCAGTCCAGTGATAACAGGAGCCAAATATTGATCATTCACCAGCTTAATTGTTTCCGCCGTTTCGCCCATGAACGCAGGAGAAGGAGATGCTTCTCCGTACCCTTTAACTCCATCTTCAGTGACTACTTCCACAATGGCATGTTGTCTCACTTTAGAAGAGTAAAGCGATATTTTCCACTCATTTACTAATGGCACTTCAACAATGTACGTATTAACCTCTTTGATGTGATGACTCAATTGAAATTCTCCTTTATTTGATAAATTGCCCTTGGCCTTCCCATATCGTGAATCTTTCTTTCGCCAACCGATTCAAGCACGCCAGTGTCTGTCATTTTTTTAATGAGACGCGCAGCGGTTCTCGTTGTTACGTTCGCGTACTCAGCGTACTCCTGGGAAGTGAAGGGGCGGAATTGACGAAGCAATAAAAAGTCGGCAAATCTGGACGCTGTTTCAAGCGTCAGCCCACAAGTAAGCAATGCGTTCATCAATGATTCTTTGTTGACATCCTCTTCCTCGTTCAGCAAATAAATATAAGCTCCTGACTCGTTGTATAAATAGCAAATACTTTCATCTTCTTCCAATGCGCGTTGTAACGCACTTTGGGCATTATGTTCCGCCTGCCTTGCTGTCAGTCCGGAACCAAATCCGACGGCAACTGTAATGTTTAATTTCTTTTCTATTTCTTTTACAAAACAGGACAAATGATTATCCGAAATCAGCTTGTCGAAGCTGCCTTTTGTCCCAAAAATGATGAACTGATGATAATGGCCCTTATATAAAGAGAAGTCCATTTTATGAGTGTAATTCAGCAGTATTTGATGAAAAGCCAATAACAATTGCTCAAATTGAAAATCTCCCAGACTGTCCGATACGCGGTCCAAATTTTTAATTTTCACGAGCCCCATCACGATCCGGGACGTTTCACTCAGCTTTATTTGTCCGAGCGTTTTAGCTTCTTGCAAGCCATGCAAAAAGTTTTTCATCGGAATCGGCATTTTCAGACAAGGAATGTTCAGCTCTTTCAATGCTTGGGCGACTGCATCGATACTTGTTAATACAAAGTCAATCGCCTCTTGATCCCAAAGCTGTTGATGGCGCTTGACAATTTCCGCAATGTCCAAACCCGGAATTTCATGAATATCATGGATAAAAATATCTTTTTGCTCCATCCCAAGATCGTTCAATACTTCTGTCACATGCGCCGGGTTCATAATATCAATGGAAAGCCTGCGAATCGCCATTTGATATTCCGTCGCCAATAAAAAGAATGTATGGGAAACCATCAATTCATCAAACGGCACGTGGGTATAAGGGACATTCATTTGTTCCAAGGCATTTTTGGCATACAGATAAGGCACAGGGCCGGCAAACAAGAACACGTCGCACGTATAGGCTTCTTCCACCAAATCTACACATTCTTTTGGCTGTTGATACGTGAACGGAACGATAGAAATATTAGAAAACAACTTGCTGTAATTCTCCAACCCTTTTACTGTTTCCTTCGTACCAAAAGCCGCGACTCGGATATTCATAAGACTCTCCCTTTTTATTCAGTGGCCGTCATGTATTCAATCGTCAGTTTGCCGATCTGCGAAATAAATTCCCGGCCCTGATAATTGTTGATCCAGTTGGAAGATAATATCGCAGCATACACCTGTCTATTTTCAAAGGTAAACATCCCGACATCATGCTGAATGCCGTTTAACTCTCCCGTCTTGTTGGCGATTGATACCTTGTCATGAAACATGGCCTGGTAAGCTGCGAGCTTCTCCCTAAATTGCTGATTTTCTAACATTTGATAAATGATTTTTCTGCTTTCATTTGACAATAGTTTGTTTTCGTGGCCGATTAACCGGAAAAACCGGATCATATCTCCGGCCGAGGTGTAATTGTCGATCCCGCGCTCCATCGCCTCGTGATCCATAAAATAACGACCAAGAACTGTTTGGCCTGCCCCAGCCTTTTGACAAAAAGCGTTAATGTTTTCTCGTCCAATTTCATGGATCAACAAGTTAGAAGCTGTATTGTCAGATACAATCAAAGCAAGGGTCATCATGTTTAAAATACTTAATTCCATATTACCAGATAAATAATTCAGTACACCCGTGCCCGCCACTTTATCTTGAACAACGACTTTTTTGTCAAGATCGAGCATACCTTGATCAAAAGCATGGAGACCGGCCATGACGATTGGTACTTTTATGACACTTGCCGCCTGCATTCTTTCCGCTTCATTGATTTTTATTTCCCCATCAGGTGTGCAGATATAAACGGCGGTTTTTCCACTGGCCTCTTGAGCCAATGTTTCAATGTGGCGTTTATATGATGAAAAATCCATCCCATTCACTCACCTTATATAATAATAGTCCGCAAAATGACAAACGCAACGATCACGGCTGTCCCCACGATTCCGAATATGACCATGCTCTTCAAGTCTTTCGAGCGGGCAATTCCCATTGCGCCAAGGGTATCTCCGATCGGATATAGCATTTCGGTCATTTGCGAGCCGACAAGAAGGACCATGATATAGATACTGATCGGAATACCGGCAGAAGTGAAAAGTCCCTTGAACATTTCATCAAGAACAACAACTTGCGCAACCGCCGCTCCAGGAATGCCTGCAATACCCGTAATCGTGGTCAAAGCGACAAGCGTAATGTCTCCGCCTTTTTCAATAAACGGCATGAGCAGATTTTTCAACGCTTCAAACCCGCCAAGTTGCTCTATATAAAAAATAAACGGTGAAAACAAGACAAACTGGAAGAACAGCCAAATTAACGGCTTTGCCCCCTCAAAGAAATGTTCCGCTATTTCATTCGGTGTCAAACGCCCAGCCAATCCAGTCACTACGGCAGTGATAACGATTACGGCAATGGCAAACGTTGACCCGCCTTCCGTAAGGATGCCGTACACAATTAAGGCAAACAGTGTCACCAAAAAGACGAAAGTTGCCTGTTTCTTAACTTTTTCGTTGCCTGGTTGCTCTGATTGACTGTTTTTGGAAAGCATAATATCTTCATCTGAGTAAGGAAACTGTTGCAATGTCTGCGGTAAAGTCTTTTTCACAAAAATAAAAGTAACGAGCCACATAACAACTGCTAATGGCAGACCTGCATATAAAACGATCTGTCCGTATGACAAGCCGGTGATTTCCATAAAAGTGACCATGGGTGGAGTAAATGGCCCGAGCCATAAGCCCGTCACACCAGCCCCTTGAAAAATGATTGCCACCGCGCTGGACGAAAGACCGGCTGATGCAACAATCGGAATTACGACAGGTGCGATGACCGCATTGGCACCAGCCAGTGTTCCGAGGGAACCGGTTAATAAGGCAGATGATGCCATCGTTCCAATAATTGCTTTGTTCGGTGTATTGACCCCGACCCGGTGCATGACAAAGCGGACAATATTTTCTGCCACACCCGTTCTTTCCGCAATTTTCCCAAGCCCTGCTCCCGCCAGGATAATTAATCCGACATAGGCAAGGAAAGAACCTAACCCTTCTTTTGTTTGTGTAGCAATAGATGTAATGCCGTGCCCGCCCATTACCGCTCCAACAATTGTTGCTATGGCAATGGCAACGACCGGGTGCCATTTTCTAAACGCCAATACGACAAAAATAATCAAGGGCAAAAGCCCCCACAATGTTGGCCCCTCAAACATAGGTTCCCCTCCTTTAATTAAAAGACATATATAAAGACGTTGTCTCTTTATTTTCAGATTCTAGTTTATTCAACTATAAAAGTCAATACATTTTTAAAGGGCTTACATAAAAATGAAACTTCAATCAGTGCACATAAGACACACAGACGTTGTCACACCATGAACGCCTCTTAAGCTAAATAAAGCTCAATAAAATGAAAAGGAGTTGTTTATTTATTTAAAACACTCATTTAATCTTCCCACTGTGATCGTTTTTATAATCATTCTGTTCTCGTTTTCTCGTTCATACTTGCGGCAATTGTCGTTTTCCCACACTTTGCCGTCACTTTGATTCCAAAGAAATCGAATAAACTTGCTTTTTTACATTTTTTCCCTTCCAGGCGTTAGATTCTAACGGGAGTTTCAGAAGTTGTGGTCATGGGCGTTCCGGATAAGAAGCAATCCTGCCTTTGCGACTAGAAAACGAAGGAGAGGAATTGGGTAGAAGAACCGACTGTCAGAAGAAAATAAGGTGGATATGTGAAAATTCGTCATCATTTTTCTGAAAAAAGATAGCTTGTTTTAATCATTCTCCTGTCAAGTAAACATTTGAACAACTTCCTTTTGGTTTTTTATCAGAATGGAACTTTCATTAGTCATTTTTACCTTATAAAAGTTGGAATGTAAGACCACCGTCAAGCCGGATTTGGGAAGAGAGACAAAATCTGGAACCGGAGGCCAGGCTAAATGGACTTGCACACAACTTACCCCACAACATAATAGCGGCACACCAAAGCAATATTGTGCTTTATGCACAATCCATATTTGGGAATTTGTCTTTCGACACTAATGACCTTATATATAAATGGAAGATAAAATAATAGTAATTCCCGAAAGCTTGCTATATAATTTACCCATTACTCTGAAAAGTCGAACCTTTACAATAACGAAAGGATGAACGATTGTGCGTTTAAGTCTCGAAATTCTCAATGGGATGGATCAAATCGATTTTACCGAGGCGCTTGGCTGGATTTTTGAATATTCCCCCTGGGTCGCCGAGCGAGTATGGATGAAACGGCCATTTGCTTCTATATCCGAACTCCATCAGACGATGGTAAACGAAGTAAATAAAGCGGCATTTGACGAAAAATTGGCCCTCTTAAGGGCACACCCGGATTTAGCTGCCCGTGTTAAAATGGCTGAAGCTTCTGTGAAAGAACAAACCGGTGCAGGCCTTGACCAACTGACAAAAGACGAACGAGAAGAATTTTTATCCCTCAATAAAGCCTATACAACCAAATTTCATTTTCCGTTTATTTTGGCTGTCAGAAACCACACGAAGGAAACCATTCTAGCAAAAATGAAGGAACGCCTCGATCATTCTCAAGAAGCTGAATTCAAAGAAGCGCTTGAACAAGTATATCAAATTGCCTATTTCCGGCTACAAGACTTTATCGCTTCCTAGAGTGTTTTCGCGTTTTTCCCACCTATCGGGTGTTACCATTCGCTTTGCAAAAAGAACGTTTTGCAAGTGAGGGATCACAATATAAAGCTTGAGGAGGAATTTGAATGAGTTCACAAAAAAGATTAATGTACTATGGGAAAGGTGACGTCTTTGTGTTCCGCACCTATCAAAAGCCGCTCGATGGAATTAAAGCGATTCCAGAATCGGGGTTTACGGGACGAAACAATGTCATTTTTGGGATGAATGCAAAGATTGCACTTGAAGGGGAGTTCCTGGAATCATTTACAAAAGCGGATAATTCCCGTGTGGTCGCAACTGACTCTATGAAAAACTTTATTCTTCGCAAAGCTGCTGAATATCACGGCTCCACTTTCGAAGGATTTTTACACTTTGTTTGCAAGCGCTTTCTTGATGTGTATTCCCACATAACTGCAGTTGAAATAACGGCAGACGAAATTCCATTCGAGGCAGTTCAAGTCGCGGGTGACACGCATTTGGAGACAAGTCCGCTCGTATATAGACATTCAAGAAATGAGTTGATCACTACGACGGTGAAGGTCCAGCGAAGCAAAGCAGGCTATGAACTTGCCAAACAGGAAAGCGGCATTCGGGATCTGCATTTGATTAAGGTTTCGGGCAGTTCCTTTTACGGCTATATTCGGGATGAGTATACGACCTTGCCAGAAGCAAAAGATCGGCCTTTATATATTTATCTCGACATTCTCTATCGGTACAATAAGAAAGAAGATGCCGTCGCAGATAACCCTGCTGTTTATGTGCCGGCAGAGCAAGTCCGTGATATAGCCGCTTCGGTGTTCCATGAAGCAGATAATAAATCAATACAGGATCTGATTTATCGAATTGGCTTACGGGTTCTTCAACGTTTTCCGCAACTGGCCGAAGTTCAATTTTTATCCAATAATCGTACTTGGGAAGCGGTGATTGAAGATATTCCTGGATACAAAGGCGCTGTCTGGACAGAACCGAGGCCGCCATATGGTTTCCAAGGATTTGTGGTCAGCCGCCAGGATCTTGTCAATGAAGGTTTGGAAAAAGCAAAGGAAAGTGTAAAAGCATGAATGGAAAATTAACAACTCATGTCCTTGATTTAATGAACGGTATTCCTGCGGAAGGTTTAAACATCGACCTTTGGAAGTTGGAACCAGAACGGACCTTTATCAAAACCGTTACTACAAACAGCGACGGCAGGGTTGATTCTCCCCTGCTCTGTGATGAGCAAATCAACCCGGGGGAGTATGAACTCGTATTTTATGTGGCTGATTACTTTAAGAAAAAAGGGGTTATTCCAGCGGCAACCCCGTTTCTGGATCAAGTCCCTGTTAGATTCGGAATTTCTGATATGAATTCCCATTACCATGTTCCGCTTTTGGTCGCTCCTGGCGGTTACAGCACCTACCGGGGGAGTTAGTTTGGAGTTAGTTTGGAGTTAGTTTGGACTTATCATGGCGCATACCTCCCGCGCCTTTGCAGACCGCGAAAAAAAAGACCCCTTCCCAGGGAGGGGTTGTTCATCCTAATGCCACATCAAGAATCATCATCACTACAAAGCCGACCATTAAGCTCATTGAAGCCAAATCTTTATTACCCTTCTCTTGAGAAGCCGGAATAACTTCTTCCGCTACAACAAAGATCATTGCTCCAGCTGCAAAACTTAACGCATAAGGCAGTAACGGTTCAATAATCGCAACAGCAAATGCCCCGATAACTGCGGCAACCGGTTCCGCCATACCTGATAACTGTCCGTAAAAGAAGCTTTTTCTTCGCGACATACCTTCCGCCCTTAACGGCATGGAAACCGCAACTCCTTCAGGGAAATTTTGAATGCCGATTCCCAGCGCCAAGGTTAAAGCATCACTTAAAGAAGCTTCCGTTCCCCCACTTGCAAGCGCACCAAAAGTAATCCCAACCGCCAACCCTTCTGGAATATTGTGTAACGTGATTGCAAGCACCAACAATGTACTTCTTTTTCTTTTTTTCGCCTGATATCCTTCCGCTTTGCCAAAGGAAGTATTCGGGTGGAGATGAGGCAGTACTGTATCAATCCCCCACAAAAAAACGCCGCCCATCAAAAAACCAATTGCCGAAGGAAACCAAGCCCCGACGGAATTCCCATTTGACATGTCGATGGCTGGAGCCAATAAAGACCAGTAGCTGGCTGCAATCATGATACCACCGGCAAATCCTAACATGCTATCCAATAGCCGCTGGTTTATTGTTCTTGTAGCAAAAACGAGGGCAGCACCAAACGCTGTCATTCCCCACGTAAATAAAGTAGCCATCAATGCTTGTGTAACTGGACTAAAATACATAAAAAAGTCTGCCATAATGGAATGACTCCCTTTAAGCTCATACTAAGATCAATAAATGACTGCAGGCACAAGTTCATTTTTTCATAAAGTTTCCCTGCTAACAAGCATATTACAAGCTTTGTCCCTTTATACGGCAAATATTGAAAATAGAAACACATCGCTAAGCTTACCAAAAAAAAATCCCCCAGATATATGTTAGGGGATTCATCAAATATATAAAGGTAGAGGTTAACAAAAATAAACAAATGTAAAAGCAAATTCATTCCAACATGATTCAACTGTCACCGCTAACAGCTTTTTGTTCCATATTCATGGCATTCGCATTACTTGGAACATGGTCCGTATGCCTGGGACCATTGATACCATTTAAAATAACGTTTAATAGAATGAGAACCAATGAGCCCATTACTACCCCGTTTCCAAAAATTAAGCGGATCGTATCAGGAAATTGTTCAAATGAAGCCGGAACACCCTTAATCGCTATTCCAATTCCAACACCTACTGCGATAATCAATTGATTGGAAGGCAAGGACAAGTTTTCACTGCTGATCATTTTTAAGGCTGCTGAAATGAGCATCCCAAACATCGGTACCATGGCTCCACCCAATACGGGAGCAGGTATCATCGTTGTCAGCGCCGCCACTTTTGGCACAAGCCCCAACAAAATCAGGATTCCACCCGCGGCGATCAGAACTTTTAGCTGTGTTACTTTTGTAAGGAGAACTAGTCCGACATTCTGGGAAAAAGTCGAATGGTTAAAGGAATTAAAAAACCCGCTAATAAAAGAGCCAAGACCTTCTGCGCGGAGCCCTTTTTTCACATCGTTCTCACCGATTTCCTTATTTGTAAACTCCCCCAGCGCAAAAAACACACCAATACTTTCAATCGCAATGATAAAAGAAATAATCGTCATGGCAATAATGGACGAAAGCTGGAATGTCGGGGCTCCGAAGTAAAATGGCCGGGGTATATTGAGCCATTTCGCTTCATTGAACACGCTAAAATCCACCAACCCAAAAAAACTGGCCGCAACCGTACCAATAATTAACGCAAGTAAAATCGATACGACTTTAATAAATCCCTTGAACAAAGTGTTTATAATTAAAAAGCAAATTAAAGTAAACACCGCCAATATCAAATTCTTCGGTTCCCCAAAAGTAGGGGAATTTGCTCCTCCTGCCGCATTGTTCATCGCAACCGGCATCAAAGAAATTCCTATAATCAGGATCACGGAACCTGAAACGATAGGCGGGAAAAACTTAACCAATTTTCCGATCAAGGGCGCGGAAAGTGTAATGATTAAGCCAGAGACGATAACGGCGCCAAAAACACCCGTTATACTATAGATCTTTCCAATTGCAATGGCTGGTTCCACTACAATAAAAGAGACAGCCATCAATACAGGCAATTTGATTCCGATATGCTTCCCGCCGATTACCTGAATCAACGTGGCGACTCCACATGCCAATAAGTCAAATGATATAAGATAAACGAGCTGTTGTTGCGTTAATCCGATAGCATGTGCCACAATGATCGGTACTGCCACAGCGCCGCCATACATGACGCAAACGTGTTGAAATCCCAAGGTAGTTGTCTTCATTAAGCTTGTATTTCCCATTCGATTTCCTCCTCAATGTTCATTGTCGAGCGGCTTCTGTCATCACAAGAGCGAAAGCTGTCAAACAAATAGATGCCTAATTTTAGTAATACATTAAATTTTTAGAAAATTTAATGTGGAGAAAAAGTTGTGACAGATTTGTTATGAAAAAATCGGGATAGACATTGTAAATCAAATTTACAATACCACACAGCCAACAATATTCTCCCCCTGTCCTTTCCCTGGAACTTGGGCAAAGCAAGAAACAGATTCTCTTCTCGTAAGAGTTTCATTGACAAGGATCTTCCATACATGCGAAAATCTGATGTATAAGTTTACTTCACTTACTGATAAATGTATCACCCCATTATATTTCCCCTTAAGTAAAACGCTTACAAATCCACTTTAGATTCGCAAAACGTGCTTTTATTTACTTTTACATTGTATCTTCACAAAAAGGGCGGGTCATTAGTCAAAAGCAACAAGATATAGGCAGAATGAATGTACATAGGTTACAACCGTCTCCCACCCTATGCTTAATCCTCTTGTTTGTTGTTTTCAGCTATCGCCAAAAAACATGCGGGATCAGACAGCTTTTTCAGTTCTCTAGTATGGAGGTTTAGCTTAAAATCTAAGGAATCTGACCGGCTCTCTTTCCGGTACGCTATTTTACCTTGTCGGCCCATACTTACACAGAGTTTATCGCAAAGCAAGAAAGGAGGAATGAATCAGCCGCTGTTTACACATTAGTGTTGACAAATATTATTTTTCAATTTACAGTAAACTTACAATGAATCCTAAAATGAAAGTGTGGATTTTTCTAGAGGTTTCTCTATTTTCGCCACACAGCTGCCACTTTGCAGCTGTGTGGTTTTTTTTGTAAAAAGGGGGCGGATGAGGAAAAGATATCATGTTCCGGTGCTGTGAAATGACCATAGTCCAAACTGTACCAAGCAAGATTTTTTTAATGGAGGTTTTTTTATATGCCGAGTTTATTAATAAAAAATGCAAGAAATATTATTTCTATGGATCAACAACGCCAGCGGTATCCCGGGGGAAGTATTTTTGTCGAGGATCAAGAAATAAAGGCAATCGGGACCAACATTCCTTATGAAACAGCGGACACCGTGATCAATGCCGAAGGGAAAATCATCTACCCTGGCTTAATCAATACGCACCATCATTTATATCAAACCTTTACTAGAAACATTCCGTGGGCACAAGACTGTGAGCTTTTTGATTGGTTAATGACACTTTACGATATTTGGCGGCATATAAGGCCAGAAGATGTCTACCTGAGTGCGATGGTTGGATTGGGAGAATTATTAAAAAGTGGCTGTACTACTTCTTCAGACCATTTTTATGTGTTTCCCAATGGGATTTCCGGGGAACTGATTGATGAAGAAATTAGGGCTGCACATGATTTGGGTATTCGCTTTTACCCTACACGGGGTTCCATGAGCTTAGGAAGATCGAGGGGAGGGCTTCCGCCTGATGAAGTCGTCCAAGATGAGGATATCATTCTCAAGGATACGAGAAGGGTCATTGAAACGTATCATGACCATCATCGTTTTGCAATGGTAAAAGTGGGGGTCGCCCCTTGCTCGCCATTTTCTGTAAGCCGGGATCTCCTCAAAGAATCGGCCGATCTGGCAAGAAGCTACGGTGTCCGGATGCATACACATTTAGCCGAAACAAAAGATGAGGAAGATTTCTGTAAAGAAAAGCTCGGCTTGCGTCCTTTGGAATTTATGGAGGAAACAGGTTGGGTAGGTGATGATGTGTGGTACGCTCATGGAATTTGGTTTAATGATCATGAAATTAAAAAGATAGGAACTTGTGGCTGTGGCGTCGCTCATTGCCCAAGCAGCAACATGAAACTATCTTCAGGAACCTTTCCGATTTTGAAAATGCTTCAATCGGGTGTAAAAGTAGGGGTAGGGGTAGATGGTTCTGCTTCAAACGATTCATCAAGCATGCTGCTGGAATTAAAGATCATGAATTTGCTCCATAAGCTTCAGCATGGCGCAACAGCACTAAGTGCCGAAGATTGTTTACATGTGGCTACAAGAGGTTCCTCTAAAGTTCTTGGCTGGGAAGACGGTATCGGTTCTTTAGAGGTGGGAAAGGCAGCCGATATGTTTATGGTGGACGCCGGTAGACTTGAATTTGCCGGGGCACTATTTGATGATGCCTCACTCCCGATCATCACGGGGACATCACAGGTTGATACGACTATTGTTGGCGGGAAAGTAGTCGTGCAAGATGGCCGGCTAGTGAATGTAAATGAAGCTTTGCTTTCCACCCAAGCACAAGCCGCCGCCGCTAGAATGCTGGAAACTGCCGCCAAACATACAAAAATAGATTATAAAAAGATAAGGGCAAGAGAGGCTGTTACCAACGCTTGGCATTATTTACGTTAAATAATGCCATGACAGGGGTTGTCTGAAATAAATGAAAAGAGAACGGGGCCCGCACAAAACCCTGTAAAAATGTAACAAACCGCATGGAAACAAGTTTAAAAAAAACTTGATTTCACGCGGTTTTATTCTTACGATTTTTACGAATATGAATCAATTTTCAACTTATGTCCCAGCCCCGTCCCAAGAAAAACTCAAGCAGGAATGTAGTCAAAAAGAACTTGGCTCGATTCACCAAAGAGACTGGCTGGTTTTCTCCCTTTCCTTCGATGACCAGGCTGTATCAGCGTGGCTGGGCATGATGAACTGAGATGAATAAGCATTGCTCGGCAAGCTTCGCTGTGTAGAATCTGTATGAAACCAACCAATAGATGCTTGATTTATGTAAAGGACTTCTCCCTATTTCCGCAAGTTCCTTTCCAACTCTGTTTCCCCCTTTTACCACAAAAATGAGTTTCTCTCTGAAAGCTTATGGCATCAATGCCATGTTGCCGTTCGTGTATGGCTCACTTTGTTTTGAACGCCGGCCAAACACGCATTTCCCCCTAACTTTGCCTCCCCCCATGACATGATCAAAGATTTTTTCCATTTTAACCTCTCCCGTTCTCATCGGCTCCATATCAGCATAGATCACTTGTCCAAGCACGCATATGGAGAGTTCTGCTTTCATTTATATTCAGAGATTGGTATGCACTTACAGATTCCTATATTGGCATTTGACAAAAGACAACCTATATTCCATAATATAAATAGAACGCACGTTCCTGTTTTGCCGCGTTATCAGATTAAATACGGAGCCAAACAAAACCCCATGTATTGATGGAGATTTCTAACTTCGTGAGGGATCGCGGTGGCGAAAAGCCAGCGCATTCTATTTAACAAGGAGAATCGGGAAAATGAATATCTCAGATCCTATTTATGGAAAATATACGGTAGATGGACTTCTTAAAGAGCTTATTCTCAGCAGTCCCGTTCAAAGATTAAAAGGAGTTTACCAAGGAGGAGCCAGTTATTTTGTGAATGAAAAGTGGAATGTAACAAGATATGATCATTCCATAGGTGTCATGCTTCTGATTCAAAAGCTTGGCGGCTCTTTAGAAGAACAAGTAGCAGGCTTGCTGCACGACGTTTCGCATACGGCATTTTCACACGTAATTGATTTTGTGTTTGAAAATAAAGCGGAAGATTACCACGAAACAATTTATGATCGAGTCATAGCCGATTCTGAAATCCCCCGTATTCTTAATCAATACGGTTTTGATTATCAGAGCATCCTTTTGGATCACTCTAAATGGACAATACTTGAGCAGCCCGCTCCCGAATTATGTGCGGACAGAATTGATTATACACTGAGAGATATGTACCAATACGGAGAGATTACATCCGAAGAAATAAACATGTTCTTAAATCATTTACGATTGCGCGACGGGAAAATATACCTGAAAAGTATAACAGCGGCTGAATGGTTTGTACAAACTTACTATAAAGAAGTCATTGATTTCTTTATGAATCCTCTGAATGTTTATGGCTATGATATGCTGGCCAAGACGATAAAAATAGCTTTGGAAAAAAAGATTATTGATCTCGATACGCTGCTTTTAACGGATGAAGAGGTCATTGATTTATTACGAATGACCCAAGACAAGGAAGTTAACAATCTTGTTAACAACATAAAGCGTCATGTAAATGTCAAAGAAGATAAACTTACATATGATTTACACCGTAAAAATAAAATAAGGCTTATTGACCCATCGGTACTTTGTGACGGTCAACTCATACGCGCTTCTGCATTATCAAAGAAAATTAAAAAAATGAACGAAAAGGCGAAGAGAAAAGCGGAAGAAGGAATGTATGTAAAAATCATTTCCACGTAAGTAAAACATCTTCAGCTTGAATATAGGGTAATGATTGAGGGTAAGCAGCAAAAAGCGAACCCTCCAGTATTTGGAGAGCCCTTTTTAATGATGAGAAAAACTGTATATGAAAGCGCTTTAAAAGAGGCGGGTTTAAAACAAGTAATAAAAATCAAAAGCCAAATTTAGAAAAAAGATGGTGTGCACTGCTGCGAAAATAATTCCTTGCTTAGTTGTTTTGTTCATATACTTGCACCTCCATGGAATTTGTGTAATTAGTATATATCCTGAAGGACATCTTTGTAAACAAAAATTTTTCATTTTTTATTCACATTTTTTATTCACTTCCTCTTGACACCACACTTCTTATTGCTCTCGCAATCAATCTTTAAAACAAGCTTGCGCTCATTCATGGTTGTCCACTTAAAAATTTTACATTGCCAGCGATGCGTTTTGAATAAATGAGTATTACAATGTTTATCACAACAAAGAAAATCAATTCATCGTGTGTGTACGTTATAAAGAGGAAATGGGGAATGAACAATATGTTTAATGAACTTGCGGGCGAGAAAGTGCGGATTGTTCCAATGGATAGACAGCATATACAAGGTTTATATGATGTCGGCAAGGATAAAATGATTTGGGATCATTTACCAAGAAACATTTATTCATTAAATGATATGGAGTCTTTGGTTGAAGAAGCGTTAAACAAAAAAGAAACGGGAAAAGAATGTCCATTCGTTGTATTCCTTCGTGAAAACAATCAAATTGTTGGTTCTACACGATTTCTTGATATTTCCCACCCCAACAAAAGCTTGGAAATCGGCTGGACATGGTATTCTCCATCTGTATGGGGAACACATATTAATACAGAATGTAAATACTTGTTATTAACGTATTGCTTTGAAACTTTAAAACTAATACGAGTTCAATTTAAAACGGACGAGCAAAATGTCAGATCACAAAAAGCGATTGAAAAAATAGGTGGACTGAAGGAAGGCATTTTAAGAAATCATATGATACGTAAAGATGGAACCTATCGTAACTCAGTATATTACAGCGTAATTGAGAGTGAGTGGAAATCAGCGAAGGAGAGATTAGAAGATATGTTAACCACTTCCAACAAACAAATGTAAGCCGATGATCCTTTGATTTTATCCTTGTTCCAACAGTGATTGTATTTTCACATATATGCCGATGAAATACCAAACTTTCTCTAAGTTGGGGTTCATGTCATAAGCTTCTAATCTTCCTCAACTTCTACTTCTTGCGCGCCAATACTGAGATTTTAAGTTCATGTCATAGACCTCTGATCTTCCTAAAGAGCGATTTTTTCGTACCAATTTCCAGCAAACCTTCGCTAATGGAGAATACAGTAAAGTGTCACTTGAGGCTTTTCGAATTCCGAAAGACTTGGTGTAAAATCGGACTGCGAAAGATTTGGTGTAAAATCGGACTGCGAAAGATGCCCAAGCCCGGGCGCACCAAAAAAGGCAACTTCCTTTTGGGCGTTGCCTCTCTTGTTGAGTGATAAAAGGGAGATAGAGAACTCATTATAATTCATACTCCCACTCATCTTTCATATGCAAATAAAGAACGAGAAGCGCGTTTTCCAACTCAACCTGCTCCTTTTCGCTCATATCCATACCGAGTTTTCCAAAGAGAATATCTGCTGTTTGTTTCGTAAGTGAAGTTCTTTCATGTGCCGTTAGTCCAGAAAGCCGGTTTCCGTATGTTTTTATCAATTTCCAATCTTTTGCACCCAAAGAATCGAGTGCCCACTCACCAAGATCGAGATCATGTTTCGCAAGGCCTCGTCTGCTTATTTCCTTCTCAACCGGGGAAAGGCTTTTTTTGCTTTGGGCCTTTCGCTCGTGAACAACAATCGTTCCGGCGACAAGATCACCGACCCTTTTATGCTGGGGATGAAAAAAGATCATAAAAATGCCGACCAAATAGCTGCCGGGTAAGGCATCGATGATGCGGAGCAAGTTGCGAATAAAGCTTGAAAGCAATGTCAGACTATGGCCGTTATCCTGAATGACACGGATGCCGATGAGTTTTTTTCCGATCGTCCTTCCTCCGGAAAAAAACTCAAACGCGATGAAATATCCCCAATAGATGACAAACATCATGATAATGATGATCCCAAACAAAAATAAGCTGATAGAGGAGGTATCAAAAAGAACCATTTCTCCAGTAAGAATAACAAATGCGATAACGTACATCAGCAGATTGGCCACCATCAATATGGCTGAATCAATTAAAAATGCGGTGGCCCTGCTCCCCAGGCCGGCCAGCTTAAATTGCAGAGAGACATATTCTGGCGTTTTAATGCCAACTTGTTCTTGTTCCAATAGATACACTCGCTTTCAATATTTGATTCCAAAAGAAAAAATGACTATGATAATAGAATAACAGAAGAAAATGGAGACTACATATGAACGCAAAGCAATTTGTCAAAAATCATCGAGATGATTGGAAACAACTTGAACGATTGATGGCAGAATTAAGTAAAAGAAAGCCTGATATTAATGGGGCTGGCATCAACCAATTTTACAAACATTATCAAAAAGCAGCCAATCATCTGTCATATGCCCAAACATATTTTCCACAAGAAGATGTGACTCTTTATTTGAACGGTCTTGTTTCAAAAGCCCACAACTTATTATATAAAGATCAAATATCAAGTGTAAAACAAATGCGCCATTTTTTCAGTACAACATTTATCGGGCTCCTATTGGAGCAATGGAAATTTGTACTGGCGGCTTGCGTTCTTTTTACATTAGGCGGACTCGGGAGTTTCTTTTCTGTCGTGAATGACCCCTTAAATCTTTATTCCATCATCCCTGCTGATATCGCTCAAAACGTCGACCCGGACCAGCTGGGCAGTCACGATGGAAAAGTGCTCTCCTCGATGATGTCGGCCAGCATCATGACGAATAATATACAGGTTGCCATATTGGCTTTTGCCGGCGGGATTACATTCGGTCTGTTAACCGTCTATGTACTTATTTATAACGGCATATTGATCGGAGCGCTTTTCGCCTTGTTTTGGCATTCAAATAAAACATATGAATTCTGGGCGTATATCGTTCCCCACGGAATGATTGAACTGACGGCCATCTTTATTGCCGGAGGCGCGGGATTATTAATGGGATACAAACTTTTTGTACCCGGGTCACTTCCAAGAAGGATTCATTTAAAAATACAAGCAAAACGGTCCGTTCAACTGCTTTTAGGCACCGTTCCACTATTTGTCATTGCCGGATTGATCGAAGGTTTTATTACTCCTGCCGCCATTTCTTTGGAAGCCAAGTATTTTACAGCTTTCGCCACCGTCATAGGTCTTATTTTCTACATTGTGATCGGCAAGATGCGGATTGAAAAGCACCGGTCTTCATCCAAGACTCATCATTCTTACTCTGGATAATATAGATCATATTTGTCTGAGGGAAGAGAAAAAGAGGGAGTAGACCACATATAAGCTGGGGCTGTCTTAAAAGGCAAATTAGGAATATATGCATTAAAATGTAAAACCCAAGAATGTTGATTTTTACAGCAATCTTGGGTTTTGTTTTTAAGTTATCAAGCCGCAATATTCTTTTCGGACAGCCCCGGAAAAATTACAAAACATTGCGATTCATAATCTCGATATAGCCGGAAATTGCACTTGCCGCCAAGCTTTCTTCGGGTGCTTCGATCAACTGCAGACCCTGCCTTTCCCATTTTGCTTTTTCGCGCTTTTTAAAAAGGATCTGCTGTTGGGCGATGCTTTTTATCATAGCAGCCTGTACCGTAACCGGCTCGTCATCGGCCCTTTCCAAGAGTGGCAAGTCTTCCATCCCCATGATCAAAAACTGGTGCCTTCTTCTGAGCGATTGCAAATAACTCAGTGCCATTTCCTCATGAAGAAAGGTCCTTACATCACTAAACAACAGAAGGAGACTCCGTTTTTTCTGGACGGTTTCCAAAAAGGCAAAAACAGCGGCATAATTCGGCTCAACTGGATCTGCTTCCAAATCATAAATGGCTTCCAGAATCGTTTGCAGGTGTTCCATCCCTTTGGCGGGCGGAACGTATTTTTTAATCTCTTTGGAAAAAGCAAGAACGGAAACATAGTCGCCTTTTTGCAGAGCTGCTGCTGTTACAGCCACAACCGCATCCAATACTCTTTCCAAGCGGCTCCCTTTTGCGAGCTCTGCCCCCATCATTCTCCCGCAATCAATCAATATCATAATATATTTCCCATGTTCCGGCGCATATTCATTTGTCATCACTTCACGCAACTTAGCCGTTTGCCGCCAATTAATCATACGCGGATCATCACCGGGAACATAGCGGCGAATTTGAGAAAACTCTCCCGTTCCTTTTTGTAATTTCCGGATTTTCGTTCCCTCATAAAGTAAATATCGTTGAGCGCTCTCCAAATATCGTTTTGTCTCCGTTAAATCTGGAATGACTTTGACTGTTTTCGGCAAATCAAAGGTTGTTTGCTTTTCCCAAAGACCCAACACACTTTTGTATCTGACATAAAGCTTTATAATTTCATATCTTCCCCGCTGCCAAGCGGTCGTTTCATATGAAATGGATGCTGAAGATTCCTTTTGCATATGGCCAAAAACAGGAAAAGGACATTCAAACGTTTGCGGAAGATCGTCCATAAATTTGTATGAGACGAAGTGTTGCGACCGATTCCTTACTTTTACTTGTATTTCGTTGGGAAGCCCTCTTTCCATTTGCTCCGGAAGCTCCCTTTCAAAAGTCAGTTCACCCTTCTTTGGGGACAAAAGCAAATCAAGAAGACTTGCCAAGAAAAGCAGTATGTTGATGATGATGACTGCTCTCCAAGAAATTTCGGAAAAAAATCCGATCATGAACAGGCCCATAGACAACACGCCAAATAAAATGAGCAGGCGTTTCGTCGGCAAAATCCCTCTATCGCGGAACAGGAACCGCCCCCACCAGTTCTTCGATAATTTGGTCAACGGCTGCTCCCTCCAGTTCAACGTGCGGGGATAATTGGATCCGGTGCCTTAATGCGGGCTTTGCCACCATTTTAATATCATCCGGAGTCACATAATCCCGGCCTGCAAGATATGCCCATGCCCTCGCGGCTTTTCCGATCGAAATGCCCGCCCTCGTACTCGCTCCGAAACGAATGGCATTAGTTTCGCGCGTTCTTCTTACGATGTGCATGATATATTCCAAAATGCCATCTCCTACTGTAACCATTTCAATCTCTGATTGAATGGCCGAAAAGTCAGCCAAATCCATGACAGGAGATATTAAACTCGCATCCAGTTTGTTTTCCAACACATTCCTTAATACTTCCATTTCCTCATTAAATTCCGGAAAATTGATATTGAGCTTGAATAAGAAGCGGTCTTGTTGTGCTTCCGGCAGTGAGTAAGTCCCCTCAAATTCAATTGGGTTTTGGGTGGCCACGACAAAAAACACATCCGGCAACGGGTACGTTGTTCCCTGAATCGTCACCTGTTTTTCCTCCATCGCCTCCAAGAGAGCGGCTTGTGTTTTGGCAGGCGTCCGGTTAATTTCATCAGCCAGTAAAATATTTGTAAAGATTGGACCTTTTAACGTTTCAAATTTTCCTTCCTGCATATTTAAAATCATGCTTCCCGTAATATCACTGGGAAGCAAGTCAGGGGTGAATTGGATCCGCTCAAACTTCCCGTCCAACAATTTTGCAAGTGTCTTTGCCATCGCTGTTTTTCCCGTTCCGGGAACCCCCTCGACCAATACGTGGCCGCCAGCCAAAATAGCCGACAATAACAGCCGCAGATTTGACCGTTGTCCTAAAATAGCACCCTCATATTGCTCCAGCAAAGATTGTATCTTTTGTCTCATCCACGCTCTACCTCTTTTCTCACACGATCTATTTTCTTGGACCATAGCAAGTATTCTTGTTTGCTAACACTTTCCTTCTGTAAAACGTCAGCCAACCCTTCCAAAAAAACAGTTGCTTCTTCTTTCTTCCATCCCCGTTGTAGAAAGTAAGGTGTTAAATCTGTCCAGCCATTCTGAAAGGGCACACCCCGCCGTTCTTTAAAGATCTGTTTTAAAAAATCAGCTTGTATGGCAAGGGAATCCCGATACCGTTGCCCCCTTATATACCAAGCCGCGATCGCTCGAATACTTTCATCACTGAAACGAACAGACTCTTCCCTCGGAATCAATACCGGGCCGAAACGTTTGCCTCTGTACCACAGCCAAAGTATCGCCATTATCCCCAATTGAAACATCATTAATAAAAACCATTGCGGATATAAAATCAATGCTTCCCCAGAGCCTTTTTCACGATGGATATATTCGTCAAAAAGGACTTTGTCCCCGCCAGCTTCATTAAGCAGGGAGATTACTAATGATACATGATCCTCCTCCATCAGCTGGCCATTCTCTAACCAATTTGGGAAAAGAGAGACAATCAATTGGCCGTCGCCAACCTGCCGCTTTAAAGCGATTGGGCCGAATTCATCGTTTAAAAGCACCTGATCATCAGGGGCGGCAATGAGCCGCTGCCTATATGAAATCATCGCGCCATGCTCTTTCTTGTTTTGATCCGATACCTTGCCATTACCGTCACCATCTATAGGTTCTGTGGACAAGCCAAACATTCCTTGCGGGTTCATTGACCATAATATGATGGAATTTCCCGCTTCCATAAATTGTTTGTAAGCATCCATTTCTGCCCCGTCCGGTATGAATGCGGGCTGGACCATGATCAGTGTTTGATTCGGAGAATCCACGTTCAAGTGTTCCGGTGAATGACGCCATCTTTGCACAACGTTTTTTTCATCTTTCAAATATGTATACCAAGCTTTTAAACCCGTGGGAGAAGGCGATTCGGAATCATAATCCCGATACTTTTTCGGCTCCTTCATGTCCAAAAGGTAGGTGGATACAAGCAACAACAAAAGGGCGATAACGCCCCAAAACCACAATTTGTTGTTTGAGCTCCTTTTTTCCAAAGCCCCATCCCCCTTTCCAGCCTAACTGCCCATTTTCTCTTCAACCTGTTCCAGCCATGCCATAACTTTGTTTCGGAAGCGGCTAAATTCTTCAGGTGATATTTGTTTCTCCCCATAAGCAATTTCGTCAAACACCTTTGCCAATTCATAAAATCGTTCGGCCCAAGAAATA
This sequence comes from Siminovitchia sp. FSL W7-1587, assembly GCF_037963795.1. NCBI lineage: Bacteria > Bacillati > Bacillota > Bacilli > Caryophanales > Bacillaceae > Siminovitchia > Siminovitchia sp. FSL W7-1587. Next base: position 2,953,523 of record NZ_CP150169.1, on the reverse strand, counting down.
TTGGTGTGTTTGATCTCTTCGTAGTACTCCCAATTTGTCTTCCATATTTTTGCTTTCAGCCACCCTTGTTCATCAGAATAAAGAAGGAGCGCCAAAAAAAGATGACGTACTGCAGGAGAAAGCTCTCCAATGTTTTCCAGCTTTTTGGCTTCAGACAAATGCTTTAAACATGTCCACTCCAAATATTTCTTGGATTGAAATGGTTGGTCATCACGAAATCTACGCGATCTCGATACAGTCCGTGCAACAAAAAATGCCGTTATACCAAGAACGATGACAAACATTACCACAACCGCAATAAAAAGCGGGCCTGAAGCGGACTGAGGAGCTTCCCAAGAAGGGAATAATCCTTCGAGCCAATTTGCAAACTGCTCCTTGATTTTTCCCCACCACTCCGATAAAGGATCACTTTGATACGCTTGGTATTCATCTTTGCCCAAAATCTCTTTCAGCTTTTTGCCCGCCTCGTCCGCTTCTAACATAAATCATCACCTGACTTGTTAAGTAGTCTGATAATCTCCAATCATTTCCTTTAAGTCGTCTGCATCGTGACGTGCTTTCAAGTCAAAATACATGACAGCATAACCAACGGCAAATATGAGCGAGGTAAACAGCGTGCCAACATTGACGATCATTGCCAATAAAACACTATTACCCAACATAAGGCCAAAAGAAAATTCCAATGCCATGGTGATGCACGTAAAAATCAAAGTAAATACAACATAAATCCCAAATGTTGGCCAAAGGCGGCCTTTCGTCAGCTTCCAGCTTCTAGAAATACCAGGTGTTTCTTCTTTTAAGACAACTGAACCGAAATAAAAGCTCAAGCGAGTCAAAAACAGGCCGAGCCCAAAGAGGGTTACCAGAAAAAGAAAAACAGCCACAATAATGCCGGCAACAGGAAATATAGCCGCGCCCAAAACCCCTAAAAATATTATGCTAATCAACGGAATAAAATAAAGGCCGCCCGCAATCATGTAAAACAAAATATTGCTTCCAAAAATAGGCCAAAAGCGTGAAAATGCACTTTTAATAACCGATCCTACGGTGTATTCTTCTCCTTTTCTCATATGGTTTACAGCAAGTATAATGGCCGCTCCAGCTATCGGTCCAAATATTAAAGAAAGCAAAGCCGAAAAACCGATTGCCACATCCCTCATAGTTGAAATTTCATCGAAGCTATCCAAGGTGCGGTCATACCAAGCACCTTCCGCTTGAACCTCCCGAAAAAAGCCGACCCCTGAAGCCAGTTCCAACACCGCTTGCAACACAAAAATGGGTCCCAGAAATATGAGCATAATCAATATAAATTCCGAAAACTTCTTCCTACTGATACTAAAAGTCAAATCCAGTATTTGCCCGAACCCTTTCGGAGTATCTATTTTTGATTCCAATTTTCTACCTCCTAAAATGTACTTATCAGCTTATTTTATCATTATGTGATATGTATAGGCACCCTAATTTTACCAGAAATCAAAGCGAAAAAATGATTCGCTCACAGCTCGGCTTCCGAAAAGCAAATCCAAATATCGTGACCGGAGAAGATGAAGGGAACATATCTGTTATGTCGGATGCAACCGTCCTCACATTGGGGATATCTATAAAGCGAACTGGAAAATAATCCCATAATAACAACCTACATTCAGCAAGAATTATACCATATGGAATCGCAAATGCCGATATACAAATTGTACCTTACATCAGCATCCCACAACATGATGTTACGGTGGAAAAAAATGATTTAAAGGGGTACAAGGTAGCATGTACTTCAGATGAAAAAACATGCAGGCCAATGTTAATGCGGCAGTCCATTCAGGAGCAAGTATCGTTGCCGGCATTCAATTTATCTCACCCATCGTAATTACTTTTTTACCGGCAAGCCCTGGCTCAAGCTGTCTTGGATGCTGTCCGAAAGGGGGATACTGTTGCCCGTGCGTACATGCCAATTGTCCAACTAGTCCGAGAACCATTACCAATCAAGGAAGTTCCCTCACAAAAGGAATCTTCCCCGGTGTGCGAACATCTAATGGGGAAAGAGGCTGGTTTCACTCCTCTGCAAACCCGGGACGCTCTAAATAATCGGTTGCGTCACGGCAGAATGCCTATATTTTAAGAAAAGATAAAATGTAACCGCTTTCCCGAAATATTGCGAATATTATATGTGTTATTTTTATAAGTATCATGTTATAATATAGAAATGTTTATACGAAAGCGGAGGTAGAAATGACGCCATGAACACAACTAAGGAAAAGACAAAGACCGTGAATCTGGAAGATATCCTCATTGCTTATCAATTTCTAAAAGACGTAGTGGCCCATACGCCTTTGCAAAAAAACGAAAGATTATCCGAGAAATATGACTGCAATGTATATATAAAAAGGGAAGATTTGCAGCATGTGCGTTCATTTAAGCTGCGCGGTGCTTTTTATAAAATGAAAACGATCGAAAAACAAGCTCGTGAAAAAGGCGTTGTTTGTGCAAGTGCCGGCAATCATGCCCAGGGTGTCGCATATGCATGTGCCCACTTGGGAATAAAAGGCACCATTTTTATGCCGCAAACAACCCCAAAGCAGAAGATCGACCAAGTGAAAATGTTTGGTCGCGAATACATCGAGGTCGTTTTAACGGGCGACACTTTTGATGACAGCTCCAAGAGCGCTCATGAATTTGCGGAAGAACAAGACTTGATTTTTATCCACCCGTTTGATGACCACCAGATTATTGCCGGTCAGGGAACTGTTGCGGTTGAAATTATGAATGACATTCATGAACCGGTGGATTTTGTTTTTGGAAGCATCGGCGGCGGCGGGTTTATGGCGGGTTTAAGCACTTATATCAAAAACGTTTCTCCGCATACGCAAATGATCGGGATTGAACCGGAAGGCGCGCAAAGCATGAAAACATCGATTGAAAATAAAGCCGTTACCGCGCTTCCGGCCATTGATAAATTTGTAGATGGGGCGGCTGTACAATGTGTCGGCAATCACACCTTTGAGCTTTGCCAAAAATATGTCGACGATATTGTTTCCATACCGGAAGGAAAAGTGTGCACAACCATTTTGGATTTATACAATCAACACGCGATTATCGCCGAACCCGCCGGAGCCCTGCCCATTTCGGCACTTGACTTTTACAAGGACAAGATTAAAGGAAAAACGGTTGTTTGTGTCATCAGCGGCGGGAACAATGACATCGGCAGAATGCAGGAGATTAAGGAGAAGTCATTGATGTATGAAGGGTTGCTGCATTATTTTATCGTGAACTTTCCGCAACGCGCCGGAGCCTTGCGTGAGTTTCTGGATGAAGTCCTTGGACCCGATGATGACATCATCACTTTTGAATACACCAAGAAAAACAATAAAGAAAGAGGACCGGGCTTGGTCGGTATAGAACTGAAACGCCGCGAAGATTACGCGGGCCTGATTGAACGGATGAACAAAAGAGGCATTTCTTATACTGAAGTAAATAAAGACAGCACATTGTTTCACTTGTTAGTATGATGAAAAAAAGCGCCCGGGCGGCGCTTTTTTTTGTGTGGCTCTATACTAAATGTTCGGGTTTCCACACAATTTGCCCATAAAAATATTCCACGCAAACAACCCATTCTTTTATACTTGAATTGACTAGAAACAAGAAAAGATTGGAGTTGCGTGCAAGTGAATTTGTCATAAAATGCCTGGTCTTTAAGATGTATGGATCACTAAAGTGGAGGAAATGGAAGATCGTATTGCGCTTCATAGAAGTGGCTGTCAAGGTACACAAGTGTCCCAGCTGTGGTGAGAGGACTAAGAAAGTTCATGATTATCGCATTCAAAAGATCAAACATTTAAAGTGGTTTGAACGGTTGACTTACCTCTTCTACAAAAAGCGTCGCTATGTCTGTTCGTGCGGGAAACGATTTGCGAATTTTTTTCCGGTAACACACATTTTCAATACGGTTGACCGAAGTTGGTCTCCACTGCAGGTAGAGTTGTTATTAGTATGTAAATAAAATAGTTAAATGAGGTGTTTCGTTTTGGGTAAGAAAAGCAAGCAGTTTGTAGAAAAAATTACTGCAATGGAAGATGATTTTTCACAGTGGTATACCGATGTCGTTAAGCAAGCAGAGTTGGTTGATTATGGTCAGGTTCGCGGAACGATGATCATTAGGCCGTACGGGTTTGCAATATGGGAAAATATACGCGATGTGTTAGATAAGAAATTTAAAGAAACAGGTCACACGAATGTTGCGTTTCCGTTATTTATTCCAGAGAGTCTGTTGCAAAAGGAGAAAGACCATGTGGAAGGGTTTGCTCCTGAAGTAGCTTGGGTGACACATGGTGGGGACGAAGAGTTGGTAGAACGTCTTGCCGTTCGCCCTACTTCAGAAGTGTTGTTCTGCGATTATTACTCTAAAAATATTCATTCTTACCGTGACTTGCCAAAGCTTTATAATCAGTGGGGAAATGTTGTTCGTTGGGAAAAAACAACACGACCATTCTTACGTTCCTCCGAATTCCATTGGCAGGAAGGGCATACTGCACATGCAACTGATGAAGAAGCTTCCCAAGAGACAGAGCGGATGCTAAGTATCTATGCGGACGTGGTGGAGAAGTACTTAGCTATACCAGTCCTTAAAGGAAGAAAGACGGATAAGGAAAAGTTCGCTGGTGCTAAATATACATTGACAATCGAAAGCCTTATGCATGATGGAAAAGCTTTGCAATCTGGAACCTCACACCATTTTGGTACAGGGTTTGCGGAAGCATTTGATATTACGTATTTAGATGAAAATGGTGACAGTCAATATGTCCATCAAACCTCTTGGGGGTTATCCACTCGGATTATGGGGGCTTTAATTATGGTTCATGGGGATAACCGTGGTCTAGTAATCCCGCCACGCATTGCACCAACTCAGGCGATGATTGTGCCGATTGCGCAACATAAGGAAGGTGTGTTGGATAAAGCGTATCATTTACGTGACCAATTAAAGGATCTTGTAAGAGTAGACATCGATGCGAGTGATAAAATGCCTGGCTGGAAATTTAACGAGTATGAAATGAAGGGTATCCCAGTCCGCATTGAAATGGGACCAAAAGACATTGAAAAAGAACAAGTGGTGCTTGTCCGTCGTGATACAGGTGAAAAGGAATTTGTTACATTAACTGAATTACCAACGCGCTTACCTGCTTTGCTTGAAGAAGTGCAAATGAATTTATATAATCGTGCAGAAAAACATTTACAAGAAAAAACCAATGTTGCTAAAAACATGGATGAGTTTGCAACGATTTTAGAAGAACAAGCTGGATTTATTAAAGCTATGTGGTGCGGTGATATCGCCTGTGAAGAAAAGATTAAAGAAGACACATTAGCTACATCACGATGTATTCCATTTGAACAGGAAAAAATAGCGGACACATGCGTATGCTGCGGAAAAGAAGCAGAGGAATTGGTATACTGGGCAAAAGCATACTAAAGGAGGGAACACCCTCTCTCAGCTTGTAGAGAAAGATGATGTTTTTTCTCTACAAGCTTATTTATTTTTAAATTTAGATCAAATTTTGGCTCTATACTAAATGTTGGGGTTTCCACACAATTTGCCCATAAAAATATTCCACGCAATAAACTGGCGCTACCGCTTACCGCCAACTCTCCCCTTCCTCTCCTCGTTTCTGAGTGAGTTCAAAGCACTGCGATAAGTCACATCAACTCTTCTTCGTAGCCGTATTTCATGTTGCTCTGCTTAATAATAATTGCGATGAAATGAGTAGAAGCGATTGTGTAAATGCCAATCAGGGGCGCTAGCAAAAAATAATGCATTTGCATAGTGAAATATTTTAATAGCTTCTAACTCCGCGCCCTCCCTCAACCCTCAAGACTATTTTTGTTGATGTTTTGAAACATTTGCTGTAAGTATTCTTCTGACTTTCCTCTGGGGATACTCAAACTGCTCCAATCTTCATTCTTGATTTGCTTCCCGATATAAACGATCTGGCCAATATGATAAGCGTAATGGGCCAATTGCCTTTCAATCGCTTCCATCGCCGTATGGCTTTCACCGCGAATCAAAACTTGCTTTAACAACTCTTCTTCCTTTAATTGGTCTAAGGCATGAAACAGGGCATCCCACCCTTTTTCCCACACCTTTTCCAGTTCCATTTTTGTCGGGATGTCATCAATGAATTCTTCCTCGCGCTTCCGATATGGCTTCTCCCCATCCGACTCCAAAAAGTTGGTCCATCTGGACATCATGTTGCCGCTAAGATGTTTTACAATCATGGCGATGTTGTTTGATTCTTGATTCAACCTCCAATGAATGTCCTCTTCTGATAATTGTTCCATAGTCTTATCCCCGAGTTGTTTTATATGTTGAAACCTCTTTTTTACAATTCTTAAATACTCCCATCCGAGATTCATTCTGTTCCCTCCTGCAATTGCTGTCCATACCGGCTTCAACTTCGTTCACCACTAACGCTAGGAGACCGCTGTGGACAGCCTTTCAATCAGCCGCCAAAAATATTCAGAATACTCCCGAGCTACTTACATTGTACTAAACTGTTCCCGACATTGTAACAAAGTTCTTGAAAGAAAAAGGGAATAGAACAATCTCCATCTCTAATAAACTGAAACCATTGCACAACTTCCTATGAATGAGGAGTGGTGAAATGGGAATCATTGATGGAACAGGGTATATCGACAGATTAAACAGGATGGGGGCCGAGATTTGGCTCGATGGTAAAAAAGTGGAAGGACATATTTCCGACCATCCCTCCTTTCAAGGAGTTGTCCGAACGATCGCATCCCTTTATGATTTACAAAATAAAGACGATTTAAAAGAGCAAATGACGTTCCTTTTTCCGGATCAAGATGAGCCTGTCGGGCTTTCTTATCTGCATCCAAAAACAAAAGACGATTTAATAAGAAGAAGAAAAATGATTGAGCACTGGGCACGACATACCCATGGGATGTTTGGCAGAAGCCCCGATTATATGAATACGGTGATTATGAGTTTTGCCTCCTCAGCTGCCTTTTTAAAAGGAATGAAAAACTGCTTTCCCGAACATATTATCTCTTTATACAAAAGAGCCATGAAAGAAGACTTATCATTTGCTCATGCTTTTATAACTCCACAGATAAACCGCTCGCAAATAAACTTGGGATTCACGGAGGAAGCTCTTTCCGCCAAAGTAATTGAAAGAAATGAAAAAGGAATTGTGATCAAGGGCGCCCGTATGCTTGCCACCCTAGGAGGGTTTACAGATGAGGTACTGGTTTATACGGCTCCCAGAATCTTCTTTGATCCAAATGAGGCCTTTGCTTTTTCTATCCCTTCGAATACGGAAGGCTTGAAATTTATCTGCAGAGAATCGTTTGTGGGAGGCAAGTCAACGTTTAACTATCCCCTCAGCTCTAGGTACGAAGAAATGGATTCTATCGTTGTATTTGACAACGTATTAGTGCCGTGGGAAAACGTATTTTTTTACGACAATTTGGAGGCAGCTACCGACTTCAAGCTGCAAAGCTCCTTCCACCCTTTAGCCTACCATCAAGTAATCATTAGACAAATAGAAAAAACAGAATTTCTCCTTGGGGTGGCCCAAATGTTGGCCGAAACGATCAACGTTGGCGAATATCAACATGTACAGGAAAAAATTTCCGAGATCATTAGCGGATATGAAACAATGAAATCACTATTGGCAAAATCGGAAAATGATGCTGAATTGGATGATTGGGGTTGTATGCGCCCTAGCCTCGTACCACTAAAAGTAGCCGGCACCATTTTTCCAAAGCTGTACCCCCGATTTGCGGAAATCGTCCAATTAATTGGAGCCAGCGGGTTGGTTACATTACCACCTGAAAATGACTTTGCTTCCCCCATAAGCACTTACTTGCATAAGTGCCTTCAAGGAACAGATAAATCCGCTGTCGACCGGGTAAAAATATTCCGTTTGGCCTGGGATCTGACAATGAGTTCGTTCGGTACAAGACAAACTCAGTATGAAAGATATTTTTTTGGCGACCCCGTCAAAATGGCCAGCAACTTGTACCAAGACTATCCCAAAGAAAAAAGTTTGAAGCTCATCAGTGATTTTTTACATTTGGAGCATGTAGATTGAATAGTTGAGACTGGGAAAAAGTAAATAAATTACATAAAATTAATGTTCATAACCTATTATTCTGTAGTTTTCACTAAAACCAATAGCACCTTCCGCATACACAGCCTTTGGATGCGCCGAAATTTATTGAAATCCGAAACAGTTGAAGTGATCAACCGTCATCTGAAGTTTGGGCTAAACCAACCCGAAATTTCCCGGCGCTTATATATGGAAATTCTCGAACCCCGTTAGGGTTCTTCCTTTATCTTTAGAAATAAACAAGCGTTCATTTCTATTCAATTATTGGAACAAGTATCAAATATTCCAGAGCGAGACGTGCTAAAGGTAGTATGCGCTTACTTGTGAATATGAAAAATTTACGTGCGAAATCTTGGTATCTTATACTGGATTTTAATAAATCTTATAGGTATACTATGATATTATCTGCAACCTATAGAAGGGAAAACATACAATGGATACAAGACAAAACCAGAAATCAATGAAGCTTTTAAACTTTATTGAAGAAAAAGGCAACAAACTTCCCCATCCCATTACCATTTTTATGTTACTCACAATAGCTGTCATGATGTTATCTCATATTTTTTATTTAATGGAGACAAGTGTCACCTATGAAGGTGTGAATAAGGAAACAATGGAAACGGAGGTTTTGACCGTAAAAATAGTCAGCCTCCTCGTTCCTGAAGGCATAGCATATATGTTTTCCAATGTTGTGAACAACTTTACTTCATTCGTGGCTCTTGGTCCGGTATTAGTCGCCATGCTTGGAGTAGGTGTCGCGGAAAAAACAGGTTATATTGGCGCATTGATGACAAACACTGTCACAAAAGCGCCGAAAAAGCTCGTTACTCCCATCGTTGTTTTGATTGGAGTCCTTTCTAACGTGGCTGCATCTGTCGGATATGTCGTGCTCGTGCCGCTTGGGGCCATTATTTTTCTTGGCTTTAAGCGCCATCCATTGGCAGGTTTATCAGCAGCATTCGCAGGTGTTGCCGGTGGGTATTCCGCCAACCTTTTCCTCGGTACAAACGATCCCATCCTGAGCGGAATGACGACAGAGGCATCTCGTATACTGGATGCAGGTTATACGGTTAACCCGACAGATAACTGGTTTTTTATGTTTGCTTCCACTTTTTTGATCGTATTGATCGGCACGCTTGTAACGGAAAAAATAGTCGAGCCCCGGTTGGGAACCTTTGTCCCCGATAAACAAAATGAATCTGTTCAGACGCTTTCAGACAAAGAAAAAAAAGGATTGTTGTGGGCAAATATTTCCGTGTTACTGACTGTGGCTGTCATTGCTTTATTAACTGTCCCCGAAAATGGGGTTTTGCGCGGAGAAGGAGGAAGTTTGATCCAGTCTCCGTTTATGAACAGTATTATCTTCCTGATGATGGTGATTTTTTTAGTGCCGGGTATCGTGTATGGTATGATAATAAAGACAATTAAGAACGACAAAGACGTTGCCAGCTTAATGTCCGCCTCGTTGGAAACGATGGCCGGTTTTATTGTATTGATCTTTTTCGCCGCGCAATTTATTGCGTTATTCAACTACACGAACTTGGGAACTTTAATGGCCGTGAAAGGGTCGGCCTTTTTACAATCCATTCATGTAGACGGCGTTCCGTTACTGATTGCATTCATTTTGATTTGTGCATTCATCAACTTGTTCATTGCGGCGGATTCCGCGAAATGGGCCATTATGGCTCCCGTGTTTGTTCCGATGTTTATGCAAATGGGAATTGCTCCGGAAGTCACTCAGGTAGCCTATCGAATTGGTGATTCTTCGACGAATATCATTTCTCCATTAATGCCCTTTTTCCCACTCGTCGTGGCTTTCGCACAGCGCTACGGGAAAAATAACGGAATTGGTACAGTCGTTTCACTCATGCTGCCACATTCAATCGTTATTCTTATTTGCTGGACCATTTTCTTTGCCATATGGTATTTCATTGGCATCCCAGTAGGCCCTGGTACAAGTTTAACTTACTAACCACTTAAAGTAGAAAGGATCGTTGATATGCGGGTAATTACAAAATGGACAGGCGGCCGGGCATTTACCGCAGTGGGTGACTCTGGATATGAGATCCGGATGGATGCCACAAAGGCGTACGGCGGAAGGGAAAAAGGCGCCACTCCGACAGAAATGCTCTTGGGCTCACTCGCCGGCTGTATCGGCATTGATGTCACAATGATTTTAAAACCTTATTTAGATAAGATCAATCATATCGAAATTGTCACACATGGGTTACGCGCGGAAGAAACCCCCAAAGAGTTTACGGATATTGAAGTGACATTTAACATTAATGGTGAGATTACCCCAAAGAAAGTGTGGCGGGCCATCCGGTTAGGCGAAGAAAAATATTGTACTGTATCAGCATCTTTAAAAGCGAATATTTTTTACAAACTAATATTAAACGGTGTGGAACAATGATTTTCCTTATCCATAGAGGAGCCTATAGACATTACTATAGCTCCTTTTTTATGTTGCATTGTTTTGAGTTCATGGATTCGCAAACCCCTTGCGGCTCTTTGAATACCGGAGGCTGGGACATAAGCAAATAATGAAGTTTCACTTTATCCCGCATGTAAGGTGCCGTAAGACTCCCACTTCAATATCTTGAGTGAATACAAAAGGGCCAAGTGGGAGATAACGGCACCTAAATGCCCGATTGGTTCAACTAACATTCAGTTGGAGCCCTACTGAATGAAGTTTCACTTTATCCCGCACATAAGGTGCCATAAGACTCCCACTTCAATATCTTGAGTGAATACAAAAAGGCCAGTGGGAAAAAACGGCACCTAAATGCCCGATTGGTTCAACTAACATTCAAGGAGAAAAGCATTCCTTGAATGAAGTTTCACTTTATTGTTCGTTTTTTATTCAGTTGATTTAGTTGTGGCCCGGCCTCACTTTTTCTAAAAAAAAAATCATATTACCCCTTTTTTTAGTGTCACAAAATCTTTGCTTTGAATATGGTAAAAGAGATTGATTCGCCTATTTGAGGTGACCATAGATGAAAATCCATGTTGTAAAAAGCGGAGACACGCTTTGGAACATCTCCCGAAAATATGGGGCAACGATCAACCAAATTGTTGCCGTGAACGGCTTGAAAGATCCAAACAGGTTGGTGCCAGGTGAAGCATTGGTGATTCCGACACCCTATCATCAATATGTCGTTCAACACGGTGATACACTTTGGTCAATCGCTAAATGTTTTTGTGTGCCCTTACAAGAAATCATGAATGCCAACAATCTGACTGAACCAACGAATTTGTATATTGGCCAAATAATAACCATTCCTGTTTGGTATCATATTGTTCAACCGGGGGAAACCTTGTCAGCCATTGCAAAACACTATGGAACAACAGTTTCTGCCATTGTTCAGGCCAACCACATTCAAACCCCCGACATGATCCAACTGGGACAATGGCTAAGTATTCCAGAAAAGCCGAAGAGAGCGATCGAAGTAAATGCCTACATTACTAATATGGGGCAAAAAGGTGTAAACCTTGTTTCGACGCTTTCACCCTATTTAACTTATATCAGCCCGTTCAGTCATACTGTGCTGGAAGATGGCCGGATTTCTCCTTTAAAGGACGACCGCATTATAAGAGCGGCTCAGAACGGAAATGTTGCTCCGCTGCTTGTCCTTACGAACATTGACGGAAATACGTTTAGTTCCGATCGGGCGGCCCTTGTCCTCCGAAACGAGGACATTCAAAATAAAGTGATCACCCAAATTCAAACGTTGCTTCAAGAAAAAGGATATATGGGGATCAATATTAACTTTGAATATGTCTATCCGGAAGATCGCGAACGATACAATCACTTCCTCAGGAATGTGGTTGAACGATTACGGCCGGAAGGATACTTGGTCTCAACCGCGGTCGCGCCGAAAATCAGGGAGGATCAGCCAGGACTGCTATATGAGGCACATGATTATGTTGCGCACGGAGAAATCGTCGACTTTGTAGTGGTTATGACTTACGAATGGGGATGGGCTGGCGGAAGGCCATGGGCCATCGCACCCATTAATGAAGTAAGAAAAGTTCTTGATTATGCGGTTACGGCGATTCCCCGCCACAAAATTCTTATGGGCGTACCGCTGTATGGACGTGATTGGAAAATACCTTGGGAAGAAGGAACATTTGCTAAAACAGTTTCCCCGGAAGAGGCGGTCGACCTTGCGGTCAAGTACGGTGCCTCTATCCATTATCACGAAACCTATCAATCTCCCTTTTTCCGTTATACAGACGAAACAGGCCAACAGCATGAAGTGTGGTTTGAAGATGCCCGCAGTGTACAGGCAAAGTACGATACGGTAAAAGAATATGGCCTCCGCGGAATTGCCTATTGGGTGCTTGGGCAGGCTTTCCCGCAGAATTGGCCGGTGTTGGATGCCAATTTTACAATCATAAAGCGAAACTTCCATTAAGTGAGATTGGGTCCACTAATAGTTGGGCTTTTACTGTAAAATGATCCCCCTTTATCTAGCTTACCGCCAGTTAAATCTGGTGATACCAAAAGAGCGGTTTCGGCAATATGATCTTTAGCTAGGGCTGTCCGAAAAGCACTATTTCAGCTTGAAATTGTTTAAAAAAGCCCAAGAATGCTGTAAAATCAACATTCTTGGGCTTTACATTATTTACTGGATTTACTTTAAGTTGGACTTTTTACACAGCCCCTTCAATGTTCGTAAAACGTTCCATTAGGATGAAAGTATATTCACATCTCGATTTTTGGGACGTTTATTCCATCTAAACCACGCGATGATGATTGCCGCAATAAGTGTAAATCCAAGATAACCCATGACGGGGTAAACTGTGCCGACAAGCGTCGTAAATCCTACAAAGCTGGCAGCGAATGCGGCGATTCCGCAAGCGACTACCAAGGTTTTGAATCTTGGTGTATCGATTGGACTGATCCGTGCCGTGAATGAATAAAGCATCCCGACCGCAGTATTAAAAATCATCCCTAACAAGACTATCGACATTATGCCGCCAAAAATCGGGGATATTTCGTTAGCCAAATAAAGCATCGGCATATCCGCGCCAGAGACGGTATCAAGTTTGGCAAACATCCCAATATTAATGAAAAAAATTAATGCTCCCAAACCGATCCCGCCAATCATTCCGCCAATCCCGGCAGTCTTCTCATCTGTCGCAGCTCCCCCCATCACGGCAAGCATCGCCGCACCAGCGGCAATATTATAGGACACATATAAAAAAGCCCCTAACAACCAATGAGTTGCAGCCGGTTTTTGAGAATGGGCAACTTCCTGCATTTGAGCGAAGGTTCCGTCCATTGTTAACAAGGAATAGATAGCAATAACGATGACCGCCAAAATTAAAAACGGCGTAACCAAACCCATTGCAGAAATTACCTTTTCAATATTAAGACAAACAACCATAATAGTTATGAACGAAAGGATTATATTGCCAATAATGCCTGGTACCCCGAATTGCTGCTCGAAAATGGAACCCGCTCCAGCAAACATCACTACCGTAACTCCAAACAAGAAGAATGTCATGATAATATCAACAGCAAGACCAATATACTTGCCGCAAATGTGGTAAATGACCCGCTTATGAGATTTCGTTTGCAGCCGGCATCCAAGCTGTGTAAGATTCATGCCCAAAAAGGCAAACAAGAAAGTGGCTACTGCCGACCCGATTATTCCCGGCCAGCCAAAACTTGTAAAAAACTGCAATATCTCTTGGCCGGAAGCAAAGCCCGCGCCTACAATGAGCCCGATAAATGCTCCCCCTATATGAATACTCTTTTTCATCCATTACTCTCCTTTTTTTGAATCTTTTGTCAATTTGATAAATAAGGAGAAAAAAGACATTTTTTCTCCTTCAGAACCTTACGAAAACGTTTTTTTCTCCATTGTAAAACGGTCGATCGCTTCCAAATCCGGTTCGTACCCAATTCCTGGTTTTTCAGGAACGGAAATATAACCGTCTTTAACAGTCACTTCCGGTTTGATAATGTCTGTTTCCCAATAACGGGAAGAAGCGGCTGTATCACCAGGCAATGTAAAGTTTGACAATGTCGTCAATGCCACATTGTGAGCTCGTCCGATTCCCGATTCCAGCATGCCGCCACACCATACAGGAATTTCATGGCTTTGGCACAAATCGTGAATGCGTTTGGATTCGCTCAGCCCTCCCACACGGCCAATTTTAATATTAATGATCCGGCAGCTCCCCAACTCAATCGCTTTTCTCGCATCTTCATAAGAATGAATACTTTCATCAAGGCAAACAGGAGTTGCGATTTCTTTTTGTAGCCGGGCATGATCGATAATGTCATCGGAAGCCAAAGGTTGTTCAATCATCATTAATTCAAATTTATCCAACGCTTTTAACGTATCAATATCTTTTAAAGTATAGGCTGAATTGGCATCAGCCATTAATGGAACGTCCGGAAACTCTTTCCTCACTTCCCTCATGACATCAACGTCCCAACCGGGCTTGATTTTCACTTTCATTCTTTTATAACCTTCTTCAACATGCCCTTCGATCAAGCGCAAAAGATCCGAAACAGTATCCTGGATGCCGATGCTGATACCGACTTCGATTTTTGATTTTTGTCCGCCAAGCGCAGCCGCAAGAGAAATCCCTTGTTCTTGACAGTATAAATCCCATACTGCGCCTTCAAGCGTTGATTTGGCCATGTTATTTTTGCGGATATTGGAAAAAAGTTCTGAAACTTCGTCGGGATGTTTGATCTCCTGATCTAATAAAGTCGGAATTAAAAAGTCCTCCAGTATATGCCAGTTTGTTTTCATTGTTTCTTCACTGTACCAAGGAGAATGAAAAGCAACTGATTCACCCCAGCCGCTGCGGCCGTTCTCATCTTTTGCTTCAAGTAAAATAAAGTCTCTGTTCTGGAGTGTCCCAAAGCTTGTTGTAAATGGAAACTTCAGCCTCATTTGCATATGACGCAATGTAACTTCCTTAATTCGCATGTTTTTCCGCCTCCAATAATTTTCTTTTAACCAATTTATAATAATGGACAGGTCCTTCCTGCTCTTTCTCAAGCGCTATGGCCACATACCCTTTGGAAAACAATGTTTGAAAAATAGTCCTCGTTTTCATGCGCCAATTGATGACGAGCATGTTGTCTTGCTGTTTCATTTGCTGGAAAGCGGCAGGGATCGGGACAAAAACGAGATCATAATCCTCTATTTCAGATAAATGAGGTTCAATATTCGGCAGTTTGGGCATTTCATTTTGTGCATATTCCCAAGGAATTCTCCATTCTTTTCCATCGTCTGGCAAACGGAATTGCCGGTCAACCCACCATTCCAATTTAAAACGGTCTGACGGCAAGCCGGAGTTCAATGAATCGTTCATGTCACCATAACAATTTTCAATATAAGTGGAACAAATGGCGCCCAATTTGGATAAATTTAAATACGCGTTTTTACTTTCCAACGGGTCATATGTCCATGTCAACAGTGAATATCCCTTGTTTAATGCGGCTTTCTTTTGTTCTTCTTTCAACGCTTTTCCAATTCCCCTATGCTGGTAATCGGGGTGAACTCCAAGAAGATGTGAGCATAGAAAGCTATTTCCATTGGCATAACCGGGAAAACTGTAACTGAAACCGACAAGCTCCCCATCAACGAATGCCCCAAGCATCAGTCCGCCATTTCTCACGGCGGTAATCGTTTGATGGATTGGGATCGGCTCCATGCCCCAGACCTTTTTTTCAAGCTTTTGTATGAGCTGTAACTCCTGAATAGTGTGAAGTGTACGTATTTCGATCATTTGATTCCCTCTTTTTTACCAAGATTAATTGAAAAATAACTCGTCACTGTGTATTTGGTCATATTCTTCTTTCCGTTTTTCAAAGCCTTTTTTATCCTTGATGGTTACACCCGCCACAATGGCATTAATGAAAGAAATTAAGGCGGGTGTCATATCGAGTGTGGACATTTCCGTCGAATGAAGCGGCAACAAAATATCGGCAACGTTCCGAAGCGGGGCAAGCGGAGAATCGGTGACTCCGATGATGGCCGCCCCCTTTCTTTTGGCCATTTCCGCAATATGAAACGTTTCCTTCATGTAACGATGAAAAGAAACGGCAATGAAAACGGAATCAGCATTCATTCCACTAACGGCGGACAAGATATCGTCTGTATCCCTCCGAATGAGATAAACGTTTTCCCTGACGATGCCGAGTGAAAACGCAAACCAATTGGCTGGTGAAAATGACGATCTCAGCCCGCATATATACACCTTCTCGGCTTGCACTAGCCGGTCAACAGCCTTGTTAAAATCTTCCTCATTTATACGGCCGATCGTTTCCTGTATAAGTTGGCGGTCTTTTTCCATCATCTGCTCAAAAAAACGGGGCCCATCCGCCAACTCTCGTTTGGAAGAATAGTAGTGGGACAAACTGCTTTTTTCATAAATAATTTGGTCGCGTACTGTTTTTTGCAGCTCTGAATACCCTGACAAACCGATGGCGTAACAAAACCGGATCACGGTCGTCTCACTCAGCCCGATTATCTCCCCGATCTCCTTGGCAGAATGAACGACAAATTCCCTTGGTTGTTCCAGAAAATACTTGGCGACTTTTTGCTGGCCTTTAGACAGTTGGCCATAGTGAGATTGAATCATTTCCGTTAATGTCATTTCATTCACCCTTACAAAGAAGGCAATCCTTTCCCGATAATTAATTATGCAGTATGTACTTCATGATTACATTTAAACTTATCACATTTGCTCGATATGCACAATCACTTTTCAGAAAATTTCAGGAAACTGGATTCCCCATGGAAAAGTGGCTGTCCGCCGTTTGCCGATGGTTCCTTTTGATGAAGTATTTTTTCAGTTATCCTAATCTCCTAAAGACTTTTTATCTCGTATCCCCACAAAGGTGTCGCAGATTTGCATGTTTTATCATTTCATCTTAAAATCTATTGCGAAATTGACGATACTTGAAAAAAGGGTTACCATAATTTCAAACATCATCTTGATTCACACATACATGATTCTTTTTCTAACAGACAAAAAAGCGAGGTTCTAAAAAGGGGAAATCCAATTGTTAGCACAAGAACGATATAGTATTATTATGGAAATGTTAGAGTTGAATAAAATCGTCAAAGTGCCCGAACTTTGTGAAAAATTCAATGTATCCATTGAAACTGTTCGTAGAGATTTAGAATTTCTTGAGCAGGAAGGCAAGTTAAAACGGGTATACGGCGGAGCGGTGTTACAAAGCAAGTCTGGCGCGGAACCTTCTTATAATACCCGATCTACCAAAAATGCCAAAGAAAAAATAATGATCGGCAAAAAAACCGCGGAGCTCATTTCTGACGGAGAGACATTAATGATCGACCTCGGCACGACAACCTTGGAAGTTGCCCGCCACTTAAAGAACAAAAAAAACCTTACCATTATTACAAACTGCCTGACCATCGCACAAGAACTGGTAAATGTTCCAACATTTCGAGTCATTTTACCCGGTGGAATATTACGGCCGAATGAACTGGCTCTGTCCGGATTTATTTCCGAACAATTTATGAAAGAGTTCAATGTGGATAAAACAATCATTGGTGTTGGTGGCATTACAAAAGATACCGGCATTACAGATTATCATCTGGAAGAAACACGGGTTAGAAAAATAATGATTGAAAATGGGAAGCAAATCATTGCCGTGGCCGACCATAGTAAATTTGGCATAAAAGCGCTAGTAAAAGTATGCTCTATTCGAGACGTAGACACCATTGTGACAAACGACAAATTAAACAAGAAGATCGCACAAGAATATATAGAGGAAGGCATTAAAGTAATAGGATATAAAAACTGATTAAAAATCTACTCTTATTGATAAGAAGAGTAGATTTTTTTTTATTATTCCCTTCTTTTTCATAGAAATCGTTTGCATAAAGGAGTATAATACATGAAAGTGCACATAAAGTTACTATAAAACCGCTATTAAAACACAAAAACATAATGAAAATCCACCTTTTCTGCACTATTCTTATGTTGTTTTACTTTGAATGTTAGGAGGAATACACATGAGTTTTGATGAATTGATTATTTGGATTATGGCGATAGGCCTACTCCTCGGTGCACTTGACAGGATTATTGGAAATAAATTTGGACTTGGCGAGAAATTTGAAGAAGGTTTTCATTCAATGGGCCCATTAGCCCTTGGAATGGTTGGGATTATCACCTTAACTCCTGTCATTGCGCGTGTATTGGGACCGGTCATTATTCCAATCTTTGATGTAATGGGTGCCGATCCGGCAATGTTCGCTTCTATTCTGGCAAATGATATGGGCGGCTACCCATTGGCCATGGAATTGGCTGTGAATGAAGAAGCGGGATTATTATCTGGTTTGGTTGTAGCTTCAATGCTTGGATGCACATTAGTCTTTTCGATCCCAGTCGGGTTGGGACTGATCGAGCAAGAAGATCGGCCATTTTTTGCTAAAGGCTTATTGGCTGGAATGGTAACGATCCCATTTGGTGGATTAATCGGTGGATTAATAGCCGGCTTTGATGTCAAGATGATTTTTATCAACTTAATTCCGGTCATGATTTTATCTCTTATTTTAATAGTAGGCTTAGCGATTATCCCGGAAGTATTCATCAAAGGTGCGCTTATTTTTGGGAAATTGATTGTCATCATAATTACGATCGGTTTAGGGGCTGCCGCGTTTGAATCATTAACCGGCGTAGTAATTATACCCGGAATGGCTCCCATATCGGATGGAATTGAAATTGTAGGATTTATCGGGATTATCCTATTAGGAACTTTTCCCATATTACATTTGGTAGTGAAAGGTTTGGAGAAGCCTTTGGGAAAAGCGGGCCAAAAATTAGGCATGAATGCTGTTGGAGCGGCGGGCATTGTCATTACAATGGCCAATAGTATCCCTGTTTATAAGATGATGAAAGATATGGATGTAAGAGGAAAAGTCATCAATACCGCTTGGCTGGTGCCGGCAACCGCGGCATTAGGAGATCACTTGGGTTTTACCGGCGGAGTACGGCCCGATATGATTACTGCTGTTGTATTAAGTAAAATAGCCGCGGGTATTTTGGCCATTGCACTAGCTTACTGGTTTACAAGAGAAAATCAAAACAAACAGCATGAATCTGGTAAAAGAGGTGCTTAAATATGAAAAAGTATTTCATTGGACTTGATCAAGGAACTACAGGTACAACAACGTTAATTTTAAATGATGATTGGGAAATTCACTCCCAAGGATATGTAGAGCATACGCAATACTATCCTCAGCCGGGATGGGTTGAGCATGATGCGTTAGAAATATGGGAGAAAACAAAAGAATCCATCGGGACTGCTCTCGAAAAAGGAAATCTAAGGATTAATGAAATCACAGCAATAGGATTAGATAACCAAGGTGAAACAGTCGTTGTTTGGGATCGGCATACCGGCATACCCGTTTACAATGCCATTGTCTGGCAAGATAGAAGAACGGCTCAAGAAGCAGACAAATTAAATGAAGAATGGGGAAAAGTCATAAAAGAAAAAACCGGTGTCTTAGTTGAATCATACTTCTCCGCATTGAAAATAAAATGGATTTTGGATCACGTGGATGGGGCAAGAGAAAAAGCGGAAAAAGGAGATTTGTTGGCCGGAACCATAGATACGTGGCTCATCTGGAAAATGACCAATGGACGGCTCCATATTACCGACTATTCAACCGCTTCCAGAACGATGTTAATGAATATTCATAAAGGTTGTTGGGATGATGATATTTTAGAAAAATTAAACATCCCGAAATCAATGATGGCCCAGATTCGCCCTTCCTGCGAACATTATGGACAAACAGATCCGGGGAGCTTTTTAGGCGGAGAAATTCCCATAGCCGGAAATGTGGTCGATCAGCAAGCCGCTCTTTTCGGGCAAGCTTGCTTTGAGCCAGGTACTGTTAAAACGACCTATGGAACAGGCTGCTTTATGCTAATGAACACGGGAGAAAAAATAGTAGATTCCAAGAACGGTTTATTAACGACAGTTGCTTGGAATATCAACGATAAAACTTCCTATGCTTTAGATGGCGGCATATATATTACGGGAGCAGCTATTCAATGGCTGCGAGATGGAATTAACATCATTGAAACGGCTCAAGAAACAGAAAACTTGGCAAAGTCTGTTCCAGATACAGGCGGAGTTTATTTTGTGCCTGCATTTGTTGGTTTGGCCGCACCTCATTGGGATCCATATGCCCGGGGTACAATGGTTGGCATTACTGCCGGAACAACTAGAGCCCATATAGTAAGGGCGACACTGGAAAGCATTGCTTATCAAGTGAAGGAAAACATGGATGTCATGGAAAAAGACTCGGGAATCAGCATAAAAGTGATGCGTGTGGATGGCGGTCCAGTTGTGAATGACTTTTTAATGCAATTCCAAGCAGACTTACTCGGCATACCGATTGATGTTCCTGTCATCACCGAAACGACTGCCCTTGGTTCGGCTTATTTAGCCGCTTTGGCGATTGGGGAATTTAACAGCCTTGATGAAATCGCCTCTAAATGGAAGTTAAGCAAACGATATACGCCAAAAATAACAGAAGAAGAAAGAGAAAAATTAATGACCGGCTGGAAAAGAGCAGTGGAACGCTCAAAAAATTGGACCTCTGAGTAACAGTAACGTGAAAGGGGCCGGGACACAACTAAATCAGCTGATGAAAAAACGGACAATACAGTGAAACTTCATTCAGTAGGCGTTTTCTTCCATCTCCTACTGAATGTTAGTTGAACCAATCGGGCATTTAGGTGCCGTTTTCTCACACTTGGACTTTTTGTATTCACTCAAGATTTTGAAGTGGGAGTCTTACGGCACCTTACATGCGGGATAAAGTGAAACTTCATTCAGTAGGCGTTTTCTTCCATCTCCAACTGAATGTTAGTTGAACCAATCGGGCATTTAGGTGCCGTTTTCTCACACTTGGACTTTTTGTATTCACTCAAGATTTTGAAGTGGGAGTCTTACGGCACCTTACATGCCGGATAAATTGTCCTAGTGTATAATGCGCAAGCTTTAGCGTAGTCAAAATATGTAGACTCCTGCGGGAATAGCTCAAGCTGAAGATCCCACAGGAAAGCGACTTTTGCTTTCCGAGGAAGCCGTACCCGCGGAAAGCGAAATATGTTGACGTAGCGATGATAGGGATTTTTTTAACACAAATAAACCGAACAATTATAAATGAATTGTTCGGCTTTTGCTATTTCATATTTGCATGAGTCCCAGCCCTTTTTGCTGAAGCTCTTGACTACTTTTTGTGTATTTATTACAATTTGACGTGTATTTATGTTGATTGTATAATAGTTTTAACAACATGATCTGTTTGATGAAGGGAGAAAACAAATGCAGAATGAAATAAAAGACGTAGTAATCATTGGCGGCGGAGTTGTAGGAACTGCCATATTACGAAAACTATCCCTGTATCATTTGTCTATTGCTTTAGTAGAAAAACAGCCTGATGTTTGTGAAGGTGCGAGTAAGGCGAACAGCGGAATTATCCATACAGGCTTTGATGCGCCCCCCAATTCTTTGGAAGCGGAGTGTTTGAAACGTTCCCGTGATTTATGGCCTGATTATACAGAACAATTAAAAATTCCTTACATTCCTTGTGGTGCCATTATGGTCGCTACAAACGAAGAAGAAAAGGACATCATTGAAAACAAATATATCCCCAATGCCGAAGCAAACGGTGCTCATGTCCAATGGTTAGATAGAGACGAAGTATTGGAAATGAATCCGGCTGTTACAGACAAAGTAGTCGGCGCTCTTTCCATTCCTGGTGAAGCGATTTGTGACCCTTTTACCGCCACCCGTTCTTATGCCGAATTAGCAGTCATCAACGGAGCTGAACTGTTTTTAGGGTCGGGCGTCACTGATATAAAAGAGATCGAGAATGGCTTTTCCGTCATATTAGAAGATGGCCGGGAAATCAAGACAAAGTATATCGTGAACGCGGCGGGTGTGTATTCGGATCACATTAGCCGGATGATCGGTGATACGAGTTTCACCATTTCACCAAGAAAAGGACAATTTATCTTAACAGAAGAAGAAATTGACATTTCACAAATTATTTTGCCGGTGCCGACTGCCAAATCAAAAGGCACATTAGTTTCACCAGTCGTTTTTGGCGGATTTTTACTCGGCCCGACAGCAGAAGACCAGCAAGATAAAGAGGATAAATCCACAAGCACGGAAGGAATGGAGCAAGTTGTAACTGGTTGTGAAAAGCTCATCCCTCAAGTACGAGAATATGATAGCATCCGGCAATTTGCCGGCATTAGAGCCGTCTGCAGTACAGGCGATTATGTCATTAGACCTTCAGAAAAAAACAAACAATTTATCCACGCTGCCGGTATTCGCTCTACTGGTTTATCCGCTTCACCAGGTATAGCCGAAGTTGTGGCTGAGCAATTACAAAGTGCCGGATTGGAACTGGAAAAAAATCATGAGGCGAAACTGGAGATCCCCAACTTATTTGATGATTCAGAAGAAAATGTGGGAGAAATTATTTGTTTATGCCGGACCATTACAAGAAGCGAAATTACAAATGCCATGGAAGGCCCTGTTCCACCAACAACCATTGACGGAGTCAAAAGGAGAACTGGCGCGACTTTGGGCGAGTGTCAAGGCAACTGCTGCATTCCAAAAATCGTCGATATCCTTCATGAATATGGATTGGATGATCATAAGGTGCCTCTAAAAGGTATCCAACATTCAACGATTGCCGTAAAAGGGGGCCCACAAAGATGAAGTATGAACTTGTCATTATAGGCGCAGGTTTAACTGGAATCGAGACTGCATTAAAAGCGCATGAGTTAGGCCTGAAAGATGTGTTAGTCGTCGACTATAACGATGAATTTGGCGGTTTTTGCAACCCACTTTTTCATGAAGAGGGATTTGAATCAGAAAAAAAGTTAGTCGAAACATTCAAGGATCTGCCCTATGAAAAATGGACGAAGGCAACGGTGACCGGTTTATTTGAAGCATTTGCCGGAGGAAATCACGAATTGAATATCCAGACGCCTTCGGGAACAAAAGATATAACGGCCGAAAAAATCATTATTTGCTCGGGCGCTCTGGAAAAACCAAGAGAAGCGCATAAAATCTATGGAACAAGACCGGCCGGCGTGATGACGCCAACGATGGCAATCGGCTTAATGAACAGAAACTTACTCCCGGGAAAAAAAGTAGCTGTATATGAAAACAGTAAAACCTCACGTGCTGTCTCTGCCATTTTAGCAAAGCAAGGCGTTGATGTCGTAACGGTCCAAGCAGATGATTATGCTGTACACAAGATTCATGGGACATCACGTGTTGAAAAAGTAGATATAAAAAATAAGCATAATGACCAAATGGAATCATTGGATTGTGATAGTTTCATTTTTAGTGAAGGATTCATACCGTCAACGTTCTTCCTCAAAGGCACCGGGATTGAATTAAATGATCAACACTTTGTTGTGACCGATCATGCGGGTCAAACGAGCGTGGAAAATATACTGGCTTTTGGCCATTGCACCGATCAATTCGAAGTGGCTAGCGAACGAATCGAGGCAAGTATGAAGCAATTATTTCAGTAAAGAAAGGAACGACTTTCATGAAGATAAAAGATTCATTTACGATCAATGCGGCAAAAGAGGATGTTTGGACGGTTTTTATGGATGTTGAAAAACTGGCCAGTTGCGTACCAGGATGTCAAAATTTAGTCGCTCATAGTGATACGGAATATGAAGCAGATATGGTTGTCAAAACAAAATTCATGACCATTAAATTTAAAGCCAATGGGGTTCTGGCCGATGCTGTGGAAGGTGAAGAACTGAAAGTTGAAATGGTTGGCAAACCGATGAAACTGGCTGGTTTATTTAAGTCAAAAATGACTGTTCAGCTTGAAGAAGTGGAAGAAAATGTTACAAAAATCCATTATGAAATGGATCTGCAAATGACAGGTCGTTTAGCTACATTGGGAGATATTTTAATGAAAGGAACCGTTAAAAAATCCGCCGACGAGTTTGCGGATAATGTGCAAAAGCTATTTGCAAGTTAAGGGCATTGTAAAGAGTGCACATTCCCCTTAACCACGCTGAGATAGGCGCCGTTACAATCACTTGGTGATGATCATCCATCTTGGCAGGTGTGCGCACTCCCGTGATCCCGGAGGCAGACCTGATGATATCATTGATAATTACATTTCTTTCTACGAAGTGAAAATCGTCAGAAACCCAATTGTTCCCGCATAAAAAGCTAAGGCTCCTTCATCTGATCCATAAGGAGCCTTAGACTGTCAAAAAACCCTCGAAAGCTTAAATCCATTCACTCTTTGGAATTTGCTCGTCTTTTTTAGGATTATTCGCGACTTTTTTCATTTACTATCCACTATTTCGGTTTACTAGCGACTATTGGAAAATACTATCCATTTTTTAAATTTACTCGCCGATTCCAGGTCATTACTCGCGACTTTTTAGATTCACTCACGATTTTGGAAAATTGTCAGCGACTTTTTAGAATCACTCACGGCTTTGGGGCATTGCCAGCGGCAGATTTAATCACGATTTCGGAAAATTGTCAGCGACTTTTTAGATTTACTCATGACTTTGGGGAATTGCCAGCTACTTTCCAATAGTTGAAGGGGCTATCCGAAAAGGAATATTGCAGCATGAAAACTAAAAAACAAACCCAAGATTGCCGTAAAATCAACATTCTTGGGCTTTACATTTTAGTGTATTAACTCTAAATTGGACTTTTTACACAGTCCCCTTTTTCTCATTCGCTTACACCAGCTTCTGCCCGCAGCTCGAGCAGAAATTCCCGCCGCTTGTTTTCTCCCCGCAATTCGGACAGAAATTCGGTAATTTTCCTCCCCCTGCTTGCGGTTGGCCAGTCTGATGGGGCGCCTCCTGCTGGTCTTGATTCATATTTTTCATCATTTTATCGGCCATGCTCATCCCCATCATCATTCCGGCCATATCCGCAGCGGTTCCGCCGCCTTGAACCTTACCGGATGCGATGCCATCCGTCATTGATACTTGCTGATAGGTTTGAAGGTCTCCGATCATGCCGTGCGAAGCAGTCTTCGTAATCATGTCTTGGATTTCTTTCGGATAATTGAAGCTCATAATGTGGAAGCCCGTGATCGTCATGCCGCTATCAAGAATTTGCATGTCAAGATCTTCCTGAATTCCCCGGGCAATTTCAAAAGCGTTTGCCTGCAAATTAAACATGTCTTTTCCTTCTTTTGAAATCCACTTCATTAAAAGCTGATCAAGAATGGAGATGATCCTGATTTTTACATCTTCTACGAGATAGCTGTTTTTTACTCCGGCAATTTTATCAATCAGCGCGATATAATCATTGACTTTAAATTGGAAAGTACCGTTGGCCCTGACTGGCATGCCGCCCGGAAGCTGGGGCGTGGGAATATTAATGGGGTTTTTCGTTCCCCATTTCACGGTAAACTCCTTCGTGTTGACAAACAACGCTTCAACCCTCATGCCGCTGTTGAAGCCGAACTTAAATCCTTTTAAAGTCGATAAAAAAGGGATAATCTGTGATTCAATATTATAATCTCCTTCTTCTTGAAAGATCCCTTCAATTTTGCCGTTATTTAAAAAGATCGCATCCTGGCCGGGCCGGATAATGAGCCGGCTTCCTTTTTTGATTTCCCGGTTGCTCCATTTCCAAAAAATCATATCGTCCCTGAATTCTTCCCACTCAACTACGTTAGCAAATTGATTTTTAAAAAATACCACCGATGATCATTCCTTTCAAACCTAAAATTTCCCCATACTGCCGCTGTGGGAATGTCCGCTTTTTGTGGTCCCGCCGCCGCCAGAACCGGCACTCCCGCCACTGCTATTGTTGGAAGGCTTTTTTCGTTTCGTTGTTTTTGTTCGGATGTACTGGTCTTTTCTTTGTTTTACCTTTGTATTCTTCTGGTCGTGGTATGTGCGCGCGTTGACAGTCACTTTTCCACCTGTATTGAAAGCCATTATGCCAACCGCCGCTAATGCGATCACGAGCGAAGCGATGATTTGAAACCACCCGTTAAATAAGATATTATCCGGATTCACTCCCGGCCTGAATCCCATGTACTTGGAAGACGTCTTAATAAATGATTGAAACGCTTTGTCGTAATTGCCATCCGCTAAGTCCGGGGTTATTTTTTTTCGGACGAGATCTGCCCGCTCATCGTTCAAATATTTTTTCGCCTTGTAAAAACCGACTACATATACGTTCCGATTTTTCATATCAAGCGTCAGTATAACGGTATTTCCATTAGGCTTATCATAGCCCGGCGCCTGCTGATCATAAAAATCTTGGGTAAGCTCCTTCGTGTCTTGGCCTTCCTCGTTATTGGTGGTCAATATGATAAAATCCGTATCTCTTTTCGCCCCATATTTTTTGGCCAGCGCTTCAAGCTTTCTAACTTCACTTTCGTTCAAAAGTTCGGCATTATCAAAGATTCTTTGTTTTTCCGGAGAATTTGCTGCCGCGGTTGTAAAAACCAAAAGGGACAACAACAAGAGAACAGCCATCAGCAAAATGTTTTTTAAAAAGTGGTTCCTCACCACAAGCCACCTCCCATGAGGAGAGAGACGATCTTCAACGTGATAAATGAAGTGCCTGCGATCCCTCCGAACCAAGCGGCTGCCTTTGAATAACTGATTGGCGGCTTGCCGACAATCTTGCCGGTTTGACCGTTCATGGCAAAAGTATGTTCCGTTTTATCATAATCATAATAAACCATCCAGACGGGGAGCAGGACATAATCACTGCGAACCTTTGTAGTATCAATATCTTTTCGACGATATGTAACAGAAGAATACCCCGAAATGGTAGAGCTGATATATGAATCTATGAATGGTTTGATCTTGGACTGAACACGAGGGAAAAGCTCTTGATCATCGTAGTTGTACTTTTCCGCAATATATCCTGCCAAGTAAGCTGTTTTAAAGTCTTTTAATTGATCATAAGGAAAAGGTTCCAGTTTATCCATGATTTTGTCGTCCATTTTTTCAGATGCATCAATGGGAACCTTCACATAGGACAAATCGATATCCCGGTACACCTCATAATATTTCGTCTCAGTGTATTCATAATCTCCCTTTGTGTACCTTTTGACTTTCGTAGCGACTGCCTCCACCTCTGCTTGGCCGCTTACGTCATAAAGCCAAAAAGGAACATACATCCCGGTGATTCCTTTGACCCTGTCGGCCGACATAAATCCTCTTGGTGTAAGAAGACCGTTTTTACACCATTTCTTGAAAGCGCTCATCGCCTCTTCCTTACTAATTTTAAAAGGAATCACCTTTGCCGGCGCCAATACACCGGACAGACGATCCTGCAAAACGACCCCCGCGCCACAGAAACTGCAATTCGTTGCTGCTGTCTCCGCTTCTGTGATTAAGGCGGCTCCGCAATTTTCACAATGATACTCCTTTGCTTCATCATCTGAAAAAACGACTGTCTTTAAGTTTTCTGATATTTGATCTATATGATCTTGCCTTCCACAGCTTTGGCAAGCCAACATCCCCGTCTCGCTGTCAAAGGCCATATCATCCCCGCAATTCGCACATTTATAATGAATTACCAACCGATACTCCCCCTTTCATCGCTCAAATCACTTGCTAAAACAGCGCAAAAGCTGCAGCCCGGGCTACAGCTCACACTAAGGTTATCTATTTGTGTTCAAGCGCCTTCTCATAAAATATTATTCTTTATTTTCAAGTTGTTTTTTTAAAGCTGTCAGCTCATCTTCTACATCCGGCTTGCGATCATATTTGGCAGTCAATTCTTCTATGTCATCTTTTGGCGCCATATTCAACTCGGCCATGGCATTCGCTTCATCCAACGCCCGTTCCACTTTCTCTTCCATTCTACCAAATGCCGCCATGGAGGCGTTCGCTCCTGTTACAGATGACCCCATTTTATTCATCCGCTCCTGAGTCCTGGCAACGGCGGCCTTGCTTTTCAACATCGCTCTCCGGGCTTCCAGCTCGCCGATATCAGCCACAAGCTTGTCATGCATTTCCCGCATGCGAATGGCGTTGGAGGCGGCCAGGCTGTATGCTTGCTGCAACTCTTGTTCTTTTTCCGTTAAAGTTGCTTTTTTCTCCAAAAACTTCCGCGCGTCATCTTCATTTCCCGCTTCCAATGCTTTCACCGCATAACGCTGCATTTTTTCAATTTCAGCAGAACACTCATTTAACGCTCTTTTTGACCTTTGCTCCTCCGCCATGACGGAAGCTGTTTCAGCTTTTACCTTTCCCAAGTCGCTATTTACATTTCTCATATACTGATCAATCATTTTCTCAGGATTCTCTGCTTTGTCCAATAAGGCGTTCATATTGCTGGCCATAATATCCTTAAACCTTGCTAAAATCCCCATTTAAACACTCCTAAAAAATATATTTCTTATACTTATATACTGAATTAGGAGAAAAAAAGTTTCATCTTTTTCATGTAGCACTTTCTTCCATTATGCAAGAGGGGCTGTGTAAAAAGTCCAACTTAAAGTAAATCCACTAAAAAATATAAAGCCCAAGAATGTTGATTTTCCAGCGTTCTTGGGTTTTGTTTTTTAATTTTCAAGGTGAAATATTACTTTTCGGACAGCACCGCCTTTGTTAGGTTTGAAAAACAATATCTCCACCGATGATGGTCATTTCAACTTCTATATTCAATAATTCATCCGCATGGTCAATCGCCAGCAGATCTTTTGAAAAGACGGTCATATCCGCCAGCTTTCCTCTTGAAATGGTCCCTTTGACAGCTTCTTCATTCGTCGCATATGCTCCGCCAATGGTAAATAACTTCAAGGCCTCTTTCATGGATAGTTTTTCTTTTTCACCCCAGCCCTCGTGAGATTCTCCAGGATGCCTCCGTGTAAGAGCGGCATGAATGCCCAAGAGCGGATCAACAGGTTCGATGGGCGCATCAGATCCGCCTGCACATAACACTCCGGCGGAAAGCAAGGATTTCCACGCATATACATACGGTATCCTTTCCTCACCAAGCCTGTCTTGTATCCAAGGAAAGTCCCCAACTACAAACCTTGGCTGAATATCCGCCACCAAGCTTGGTTTCGCCAAACGTTGTATTACATCCTCTCTTAGCAACGATACATGGATGATGCGGTCGCGAACTTTTACTCTGGGAAATTGCTCGAGTACGCGCAGTACATTGTCCACCGCCTGATCCCCGATTGTATGAACAGCAATCGGCATGGAATATTCCCGGGCATTTTTGACTATTTGAAAAAGGGTTTCCTGATCATGGATCGCTTCACCGTACTCGCCAGGCGCATCATGATAGGGCTCGGAGAGCAGCGCGGTCCTTCTTCCAAATGCGCCATCCGCAAAAATTTTAATCGCGCCGATCCGCAATGACGCATTGCCATACCCGGCATACATTCCTCTTTCCTTTAAGCGGTTAAGAAAGGGGTAGTCGATCAATAAATTGCAGCGCAGCCCATTTTTCTCTCGATTAATCAATTCATCGTACAATTGATATGTTTGATCCAAACCGCCCAAATAGCTCGGGTCATTCGTATGGACACTGGTCAATCCCCGTTCCATTGAATATTTCATCGCCTGCTCCAGCCCGTTCTTCAATTCTTCATATGACTTTTCCGGAATGCGGTCCGTAATCAATTTGGAGGCTGTTTCAAGCAGCAATCCCGTAGGCTTCTTCGTATTCGGGTCAAGAACAACGCTTCCACCCGCCGGAACGTCCATCGAAGAATGATAGTCGGCCATTTCGAGTGCTTTACTGTTCACAAGGAAGGCGTGATGGCAAATCCTTTTGATAAAAACCGGACAGTGCGGAGCCGCTTCATCAAGTTCCTGAATCGTGGGGATTCCGCCATCATCAAAAAGATTTTCATCAAATCCCATTCCTAACAACCACTTTTCTGATGGAGTCGTATTTGCCCTTTGCCTGACTTTTTCCAGCAACTCTCTTTTGGACCCGACTCCTGTCAAGTTCAAATCCAAAAACTGAAAAGCAACTCCCGACAGATGCATATGACTGTCAATCAGGCCCGGCGTCACCATTTTCCCTTGCAAATCAATGACTTGTACTTCATTTCTTCCCCACTGCAACATCATATCACTATGTGCACCAAGATCTACGATTCTTCCATTTTCAACAACGACCGCTTCCACTACCGGATGACGTTGATCAAAAGTATGTATTCTTCCCTTTGTAAAAATGATTTTCGACATGTGCATTCCTCCATATAACCCATGTGCAGGGGGAATCATCCAGACTTCCCTTTATTCTATCAAAGTCCATTTCAACAAGTAACTCAATGAACGAAGTTGGAAACAAATGTCCGGAATAGATGAAATCCGTATTTGCAAAGATCGAACGATCTTTTTTTCCCGCATGTAAGGTGCCGTAACACTCCCACTGCAAAATCTTGAGTGAATACAAAAAGGTCCAAGTGGGAGATAACGGCACCTAAATGCCCGATTGGTTCAACTAACATTCAGTAGGGAAAACGCCTGCTGAATGAAGTTTCACTTTATCCCGCATGTAAGGTGCCGTAACACTCCCACCGCAAAACTTGGGTGGATACAAAAGGTCCAAGTGGGAGATAACGGCACCTAAATGCCCGATTGGTTCAACTAACATTCAGTAGGGAAAACGCCTGCTGAATGAAGTTTCACTTTATCCCGCATGTAAGGTGCCGTAACACTACCACTGCAAAATCTTGAGTGAATACAAAAAGGTCCAAGTGGGAGATAACGGCACCTAAATGCCCGATTGGTTCAACTAACATTCAGTTGGAGATGGAAAAAACTCCTACTGAATGAAGTTTCACTTTATCCCGCATGTAAGGTGCCGTAACACTCCCACTGCAAAATCTTGAGTGAATACAAAAAGGTCCTAGTGGGAGATAACGGCACCTAAATGCCCGATTCGTTCAACTAACATTCAGTTGGAGCCCTGCTGAATGAAGTTTCACTTATGGTTCCCAATTTGTAACGATGACCCCGCTCATATTATCACCCGATATCTCAAATGTATTGCCGACAGGTACCTCAATGGTAGGTTGATCGGTTAATTCATAATAGGATACTTCATACTCTTTCCCATCCAGGCGTACCAGCAGATGCTTTTTCTGTTTGACATACTCCAAATATTGTTCCAAGACAAAGCCTTCCTGATGGATGACAGCACTGTGCGGCAAACCGACATATCGGAAATGCCACGGTTCATATTGTATTCCCGTAATCGCGGACTTGTCCTTGGGATAGCGCAGGATAAAGCCATATTTCCATGCGTTTTTTTCCAGCCACTTTCCCTCGGGCGCTTTTTCCATTTTCATTTCAGAAGAACCGACATCCAATGCGATTCCCGCATTATGTTCGCTATACCCCTCCGGCATGGCGTACTCTGCTCCCATTTGCGAGTAGAGACGGTTTTGTTCTTCAAAGGTGCGAAAGCCGCTATTCACCATAAATTGACCAACGCCTTCTTTCTCAGCGTCTTTGACCATTTTCGAAAATTCATTCGCTACATGTTCTGAAAGCCTGATATCTGATCGCGACAATCCATATCCTTCTGATACGAAGGCATTTTCCGATAAGTCGATAATGTCCTTCATCACGCCGGATTTTCGGACAGGATGGTCATGATTGATTAATAACAGATGGCCCGTATAAATATGATCTTTATCAATGGCTATGGTGGATTTCCCGGCTGTGTTGCTCGGTTTCCGGACGTCGCTTTCCGGTTCCAAAACAATGAATGCCACAGTAAGCCCTAATAAAAATAAAATAAAAATAATCGAGCCTGCCTTTTTCATATAAATCTCCCTCCTATAAGGTTAATCGTAGGAAAGGACACTTAAGAAAGCAGGAAGAAATGATTAAGTTTTTCTTAAATTTTCATGGGAAGTCTCACCGTAAAGATCGTTTGAACGGGATCACTCTTGGCGGTTATGCTCCCATCATGTTGTTCCACAATATTTTTGGCAATAAACAAGCCAAGCCCTGTGCTGCCCTGATCGACAGATCTGGACTTTTCCTCCGTAAAAAAGACGTCAAAAATATGGGCCACGTTTTCGGGAGCAATATAACTTCCATAATTAACGACTTCTACAACAGCATCTCCTTCATCAACATACGCCTTTATATCAATGTATTTGCCGTCCACGCCGTAGCGAACCGCATTCGAAAGCAGATTTTCAAAAACTCTGGCCAGCATTTCTCCATCCGCGGATATTTGTAAATCAGGCGTCACATCCACTCTGGCTGTCAATCGCTTTTTTTCAAGTTCCGGGTAAAATTCCTCCTTTAGTTGCCTGAGCAATTCTCCGAGATCTAAAAGTTCCTTTTTCATTTTTAACATTCCATAATTTAACCGCGACACTTCAAATAGCTCATCAATAAGCTTTTCCAGCCGTACAGATTTCGTATGGGCAATTGTCAAATAGTGCTGAACTTGATCTTTGGTTAGATCGGTCTCTCTTAAAACCAAGTCCAAATATCCCAAAACGGATGTCAGCGGTGTACGTAAATCATGAGCTAGATTGACAATTAACTGATCTTTACTGCTTTCGGCAACATCCCCACGTTCCAATGAGTCTTTTAACTTCTCTCCCGCTTTATGAATATCTTCCGCAATGTCGCCAAATTCGTCCTTTGTCCTTATACGGACGCGGGTATTAAAATCTCCATTTGCCAGTTGATGAATCCCAGTGGAAATCTCTTTAAAATAAGAACTGTAAGATTTAGTGAAAAAGAAGAAAAACAGGATGGCAAGCGGAATAAAAATGATCAGGAAAAAATTTATATCCCCTATCTCGGCTATCTTCAAGCGGACTTGCGCAAGAGGATCCTCTGCTCTCACCTCTTTTTGATAATAAAACTGAAGAATTTTATAAAGTCCGTATGTGATGCCTCCGGCGGCAGCCATACTCATGCAGAGACGGATAATCATCTGGGTTCGAAAGCTCCGCAGGATGTCACGCATTGAATTTATACCCTATTCCCCAAACGGTTTTAATGAACTTGTTTTTATCCCCATCTTCTTTCAACTTTTTTCTTAAACCGCGAATATGTACCATCACGGTGTTACTGCTTCCATAATAAGCTTCGCCCCATACATTCTGAAAAATATTTTCCGTACTAAATACCTTATTGGGATAGCTTGCCAACAAATGAAGAATGTCGAATTCCTTAGGCGTTAATTCGATGGACTCACCATACAGTTTAACGGTCCGCTCATCGGCGTTCAGAACCAATCCTCCGGAAATGATTTCATTTTTTTCCGTGGAATAACCTATCAGTTTCGAACGCCGAAGCTGGGCCTGCACGCGGGCTACCAACTCCATCGGATTAAATGGCTTGACCATGTAATCATCCGCCCCCATGACAAGTCCGGTTATTTTATCCAAATCAGATGCTTTGGCGCTTAAAAAAATCACCGGAAGATAATATTGCTCCCTTATTTTCTGAACGACCCCATAACCGTCCATTTCCGGCATCATAATGTCCAATATGACCAAGTCGATATGTTGCGAATGAATGGCATGAAGCGCTTCTTTGCCATTGTACACTTTGATAGTATGTAAGCCTTCCTTTTCCAAATGCAGACATATTAAATCAGCAATATCCTGGTCATCGTCGGCTACTAAAATGGTTGTCACTTGTTCGTCACCATCCGAATGTGAATTCAAGTTTTCTGTTTAGGCAGTTCCTTATCTTATAGTAGCACATATACAAAATGATTCAGTACTGGGATTTTGTGCAAAAAGGAGGGAATGTATCGAGTGCGATGAGACTCTGGACTCGGGCCGTCCAAGAAAGACATTAGACAAAGTCGCTGGGAATAAAAATAAAAGCGAAGGCTTTTCACTCCGCTTTTTGTAAAAATATGCTTTTCAAAACCAACTCCTCTCCATCAAGAAAGCTTACTGGCATCTATATATGCGGCATCCTAATCTATCCTTATACACCATGGATAAATATTGGTGCTGGTGAAGTGTGTGAAAATAGGATGGATCTATATTTTTTGAAAGTGAGAAATCCAAGGCATGGCACATATTCTGTGCGTCTGGATGCAACTTGAAATTTTCTGAAAGAACTTGTCGGAAACCGGCTTTTTGAAAATGGGCACACCATTCTGCCTCGCTCAGTAGTTGCCTCACCCCATAAAAGTGAAGAATCTGGGCTAACTCAGCTTCGGTAATCAAATTTTCCAGTGTCATTTCAATAGCCAGCAATATGCCATTTGGCTTTAACACCCGTTTGTATTCTGGTATGGACTTGGAGACATCTGTAAACGCAGTAACCGATTCGGACAAAATCATATCAAATGATTCGTCTTCAAAAGGCAGGTGTTCGGCACTTCCATAACAAGTCACGACCGGAAGCTGCAGCGAGCGAAATCTCTTTTTTGCCTTTTCGATCATAATTGTATGACAATCAAGGGCTGTTACGTGACAGCCGTACTTTTTTGCAATATAGGCAGAAGTTTGCCCTGTTCCACAGCCCACATCAAGGATTTTTGTAGTGCTACCGATTTTTTCCCTGGATAAGATGTTTTTTGTCAATTGCAGACCGCCTGGGTGGGCGCCTCCCACTCCGAAAAAAGCCAGACAATTAAGATAGGTGCTTTCCACATTCATTCCCGCCCTTTTGTTCAAGTTCTTGATATGATATTCAAAAGAGCGGCTAATGCCTCAACTTCGATACAAGAACAAACCATCTCCATTTGTATCCGTGCCAACCGTTTCTTCCTTTCCATTTAAAAACTTCTGTTTTTACGCCGCCTGGTGCTTTACTGTACGGTAATGTTTCCTGAAGCGGTCTCAATATCAACCTGATACAAGCCTTTTCCCCCTTTGCCCTCGATTCTTTTTTTATCTCCATGTTTAATGAAAAGCGGAACAGAAATGATTTGCTGGCCACTAGCCGTCTTCGTTGTTAACTGGATATCGGGTTCCTCCTTTTCATGTAATAAAAGATTTACATTGCCGCTTGCCGTTTGGGCAAAAACATCACTGTGAAAATCGGCAAATTCAAGGGAGATGTTGCCGCTCTTTGTAGTCGCTTCGATATGTTCCGTTTCTAATTCTTCCGATGTGATATTGCCCGAACCTCCGTTGATGAAGATTTTTCCTTTATAATCCTTTGGAATGTTCACGTGAAGATTTTTATTAAAGTTCATTTTTGGACCAATATTAAAGAAGCTTTTCTCCAATTTGATAGAGATTTCTTTTTTTCTTTTATCCATGATTAATTTTGAATGAGATGCCTCTAACTGAGATTGATTCACACTATTGATATGAACGTTCGTACTGCCATGATCAATATAGATTGCTTCGATTTTATTAAGATCGGCCGTTTCCTTTTTATTTCCGCCACCAGTCGCGCAGCCAGCCAAAAGCAAAACCGATAAAACCAAACAGATACACATCTTCTTTTTCAATTTGCTCGCCTCCCTATTACACACCAAAAAACTACGAATTCAATAATAAAATCAAGCCGGCGATCGTCATCATCCATGAAAGAGCGGACCCCGAGTTTTTTTCGATATATAATCTGATTCTTTCCAATGGTCCTTGCAGCCACCCTTTAAACAAGCAATGTGCCGCCAGCAACAGAATCCCTGGAAGAACCATGATCACATTATAGCCCGCCAGCATGGGGAGCCACTCCACCGGATGTAAATGTGCAGCCGTCATAATGCCTATAGCCGCAAAATAAGGCAACGCCGTCCCGACTTCCACCACTCCCGTTGTGAATCCGAGCGCCACCATCGCCAGCATGCTTGCACTCTTCGGCTTCCGCACTTTAGGAGCAGTTTTTTTTGTTGGCACAAAGAAACTGCCAATCAATAGAGCCAGTCCAATGATGAACATACCTCTGCTTACTATCATGTTGTCGGTTATATTGGAAATAGCCCTGGTTATAGTATCTAATCCCAACATGAGAATGAGCCCGGCCACAAAGTAGAAACACGCAACAGTACCCAAATAGACCATCAGCCTGCCCGTAACTTTGCTTCTCTCCGAAAGGAGCATATAGACGGTAACCCCCAAAATCGTCGGGCTTAGTGTATCCAACAGCGCCAATGCCCCTACTGAAAGCAATAAGGCCGTACTCATCACAAATCTCCTTTTTTACTCAAATAAATATCGGAAGCCGCTTCAAAAAAATCCAGCACTTCCGGTTCAATCGGATAAAATCCGGCCTTTTCCGATGCTTCCGGAGACTTCCGGACTTGCCAGACCTTTTCCAGAAATTCGTCGTTATTCCCAAAAGCTTCTTCCGACTTTTCAAATACGCGTCTGATGATTTTTTGGATTTGTGGTGCTTCCGGCCCCTTGTCCATATGTTTCTTCAATTGCGCTAGCAAGGAAATCCACTCCAATGTATCAGGATCGGTTCGATTGATGTTGGGCAGCTGTCTCAATAGCTCCACTTCTGATTCATTAAATACCTGTTTCCTGTATATGTCTCTGCTGTTAGGGTCCTTTGTATATAGCTTAATTAAGTGCTGAACTTTCAATAGATCCACTTCACCATCTATCGCTATTTCGTTTAATAACCCTTGCAAGGTCATTTCCATTTGTTCCAATTTCTTCTTTTCATTGGAAACAAAAGTCAACTGATCTTGCAAACACTCAGTCCAATTCCGTTCATTCGAAAGCATCTCTTTAATCTCGCCAAGACTGAAGCCCAGCGACTTTAAAAATTGAATTTCTTGCAGTTTTATCAGTTCTCTTTCTCCATATAACCTATGTCCTCCTTCCGTCTTGCCCGCCGGAAGAAGCAATCCGATTTGATCATAATAACGCAGCGTCCTCACTGTCACCCCGGTCCGCTTTTTTACTTCTTTAATGGATAGCAATGAAAACTTCACCTCACATAGAGTGTTTAACATCAGTATACAAGATGACGTAACGTCATTTTCAACTATCATTTAAGCCAATTTTTAAAAAAACTGTACGATATTTATGGAGGCCATCAACTCATCTGTTTAAGAGACATTTGAAAAGATCATCACCCATATTCGACAAAACCATGCAAGCTTTGTTTTAATCTTGTGCGAGATATTTAAATAAATAATGCCGTTCTTTTATTTTGGTGATCAAGGATGGGATACCAAAGAGTGACGGGGCGTAGTTATGCGCAGTCCGGACAGCATATTCCCTATTACCCTTGCCTCTCCGATCAGGAGACCTCCGCTTCGGATACACTTACGTTTATCTTTTTTACTGTATCCCTCACGAAAATACGAGCATGCGGCGGCTTCCAGTTATTAGTGGCCTCGCATCATGTGTGACCGCAGTCGGATTAACAATGCGCTCGCCATCTGCTTTAAGGACCATTATAGATAGCTCGCCAAACTCACAAATGAGGGCAAATGTATATCTCTTCATATAGCAAATGGCGCAAAAACTTTTGATGTTTTTAAAGAATAAGACATTAATAAACAAAATGAGGATGAAAAAGCGAGTGAAGTGTTCAAAACTGCTACAGTTGTAGCAATACATTGGGGGACAGGCAATCATCAAACTTACCGGAAAAAGCGTCGCTTAAATATGTTTTGAGCACGGGGAGGTAAATACGGGAAGTGAATACGCAAGAAAAAAAACGAAAGGACAGGGACGCGTGCGCATGCCACATGCAGGGGGAGAAAGGACAGGGCGTGCGGAAGCCAAATGCAGAAGGAGAAAGCACCCATGCAGTCTTTAAAGACAGCACGGGATACTGATACGATCCGAACTTGGGAAATACAAACCAATTAATAGTTTTATAATCATAGTATTTGTGACTTTCCACAATCCTTCAAGCCATTCTCGTTCAACAAAGCCGCATATTCAGATATTCCTAATGATATTCAATCGTGTTTGCCGTTCGAATAGCCGCTTCTTCGTCGAGAAGTCTTTCAACTATGTAAAGGGACATGTCAATCCCGGATGATATGCCGGCCGATGTCACGATGTCTCCTTGATCTATGTATTTGACGTCTCGAATGACCTCGATTTCAGGATAAGACTTTTGCAAGAGATGTAACGCCGCTTGATTCGTTGTGGCTTTTTTTCCATTCAACAATCCTGCCTTCGCTAAAAGAAAAGCCCCGGTACATACAGAAACAATCAAACTCTTTTTTGACTGTTGCGTGATCCAGTCGATAATGCTTGCATGGCCAGATACATTTTTGATGCCACGATATGGCCCTCCCGGGACAACAATCACATCAAAGCCGGGCGCTGTATCAAAACTGAAATCAGGCTGCACTTTTAAGCCATTATGAACCGTTATTGGCTCGCCATCTACCGAAACAGTATTTACAAGGAACGGCTTTTCCTTTAGGGGCAATTGATTTAAAAATAACTTGGGTACATCACTTTCTTTATTGGTAGATAAATTAAAAACTTCATATGGACCAACGAAGTCCATGGCATCAACATCGTCGAAGATCAAGATTCCTACATGGAATTGTTTCATTTCCTATACCAGCTCCTTTCTTCGACATTATATACCCTATCGGGGTATATGTAAATGAGAATGATTCATGTTGTAAAAAGCACAATTTCCAAATTGGAGGATATTTTCTTTTCCTCGATCGTATAACTACTCATTTGGAGAGTATTTCTTTTGGCTCGATAGGCCCCTACTAAGTGAAAGAGTATTTCCTTTTCCTTCATTTGAATTTTTCCCCAAAAAAGCACAGCTCTGTGATCATCTTTGTGCAAGAAGAGTTCCCTGATGAAACACCATCCGCCATTGATTTTCATTGCATTTCCAAATGGAACTTCTGACCTGTTTACGATCCAACATGTAAAAAAAGCAGAAAGAACCAAGTCATTTTCTCCTTCTGCTTTGTATTACTTTTGAAAATTTATCTCTGCTCGGTAAACGATCGACTATTCTCTGAGCTTCATTAGATGATTCTTTCTTATGAAAGGTATTGCCAGGCATGC
The DNA here is from genome assembly GCF_037963795.1 of Siminovitchia sp. FSL W7-1587. Classification (NCBI taxonomy): domain Bacteria; kingdom Bacillati; phylum Bacillota; class Bacilli; order Caryophanales; family Bacillaceae; genus Siminovitchia; species Siminovitchia sp. FSL W7-1587. The sequence goes on along the minus strand of NZ_CP150169.1, from coordinate 2,914,465 downwards.
AATGATTACCGTAAGCGGGAATTTACCGTCTCCTGCAACCCACTCGATGACGGTAACAGGAGTATAAATTCCGTATACAAAAATCATGATAAACAGATATATTCTGCGCCACTTCTTTTCCTTTGTCATGTCACGCATACCCACTTTCCATTTTATTCATCCAGGGAATGGGTTCCTCGAATCGATAAAAACTTGACAAAATCAATCTTGGGTCCGGCTGACTCTTGGAATAATTTCTTTTTGATTCCTTTGAGATAGTCGCCATAAGCTGTGGATTCCACATTGTTCGATGCTTTTACATAGATTCTTTCTTTTTCAAAAATGCGAATTTCCGCTTCGCTCGTATTTCCGTTATTTTCATGGATTGTATCTTTTGCCGCGGCTTTCATAGCGGGTATAATGTGAAAACGCAAATCATCATCTAATTGATCCCGTAACATATCTCCCCATTTTCCATTCTTAATTTCATCTGAAATCACTTGATTCATCGCTTTTCTTCTTGCTTCATTTTGACTGAGTTCGGGTTTGGCTGATTGGATTTTTACAGTCTCTTCATCTACTCTTTCGGCAATCGTTTTCGGATACAATTCACTGATGGTCGTCTCCGATTCAGGATCTAAACCCTCAAGCAGCTTTTTGTTCAAGTCATCTTCATAGGCATCAATTGAATCCCAAATTTGTTCATATAAAACGGCAGTCGCCGCCAGGCTCGCCTGTTGGGCAGTCGTGTTTGCCTGCTCTTTTACGGCCAATACCTTGGATAAATTTAACACAAAAACAAACATGATCATCATAACCGATAAAATGCCGATCATGAATATGGCCGCATTGCCTCGTTCATTGTTCAACCTTTTGCTCCATATTTGTTTCATTCAATAACCCTGCCTTTTGCGGTGGAAGAGAAAGGATAGGAGGTTGTACCAAAATATTTTTTGGGAAGAAACACAAACCGAATTTTCGCGTTGACCTCTGCCGTATAATTCTGATCTCCACTTATCGGCGCGCTTTGAAATGTAAGATAACCGCTGCCCGTTGAAATAATATCCCGAGCCGCCGAAGCCGCTTCACTTTTATCTTTCGTAATGGAATAAACCTTTCCCGCCTCATTCGCCGCAGATTGGATGAGCACAACGCCGTGGATGGTCACAACCAATTGCCATATAATGACCGCAATAAGCAACATAAAAGGCATGATTCCCAAAAACTCTATGGTGGCAGAGCCTTTTTCATCTTTTAACTTTTTTATCCACTTCATCATGTGTGAGCCCCTCCATTTAAATGACCGCCTCATTTTTGACTTCAAGAGAGTTTAATCCTTCACGCCATTTGATGACCAAGCTGGTTAAAATAACGACAAACACCGGAAAAAAGATCGTATTTAAAAAGATTTGCGTAATGACCACCGCTGCGTAAGAATCCGTTATTGATAAGAGAAGAAAATTTAATACGATCCCTATGATAAACTCCAATATGCTAATCAGGAAAATAAACAAAATGATTTTCCAAGAATGCTTCTTAAAAATTTGAAAGCTTTCCTTCGTGCTTTTCCATACAGACTTTCCATCCATGATTGCGATAATGGGAGCCGAAATAAATGCCGCCAATATGACGAACCCGGGAATAATAAAAAGAATAAAACCCAATACTGTCAGTAGTGAAATAACAGCCGAAAACAGAAAGATATGGAAGCCCTGTGCCGCAAATGTATAGAAAGCATTTTTTAATGGATTCTCTCTTCCTTCATATTCATTAACTGTATACTTGATAAAAGGAACCATCGCATAGATTAATAGAAGCATTGTAATGTAGGCATAGTAAATATCCGCAACTGAAAAAATGGAACCGTTTGTCGGTGTCACTGCATGAACGTAATTGGTTGTAAATGAATGCAGGAGCAATATCGGAACCTGCACTAAAAAAGCAATCAACAAAAATTTTTCATACTTGCCGACAAATAATGAAAAAGCATATGGTATTGGCTTATTCATGATATAAAACTCCTTACTCTCCAGGATTCATTCATAAAGCCGCCGGACCTCTCAACAGCTTTTCCCTGTCTTGTATTAATTTTTCAGCGTTCTTTATAATGCGTTCTTTTTTTATCTCGATTTGCTCTTCTTCCGAAAGATGCATTATATCCCGCTCATATGTGAACTCGGCCATCCCCTGCTCAAAGCTATCTTTGCCGGACTGCATCCCTTTTATAAATTGTCGGCTTTCAGTAGAAAATACTTTTTTTTCTTTCATGATTTTTTGGAAGAACTCCGAAAATTGATTGTCCAGTTTTTCCAGTATAAGCCCTTGTCTGAATTGCAGGAGATCGAGTTTTGCTAAAACAGTGAACGTGTCATCAATATCCTGATCCGTAATCTCTCTTTTCACTAATATATGATGATCATAGTAACTCTCATATTCATGATAAATACTGTTGAAGCGGACTTGCAGGTCCATTATTTCCTTAAGAAGCTGATTTCCTTCCCGCATTGTGGGGTCATCTGAAAAATAGGTTTCTACTGTGTCAATAACACCTTTAAAGTATTCGGGCAACACTTTGCTTCGCGGGCCGGCCAAATTAAAAATATTGTGGCCAGCAGCAGACATCAATTTGAGTGGGAAAATGGCCTCCCTGTACTCACTTTTTGGGCCGCCATCAAGTGATATGATGGCGTACCCTTTAAAGTCACTCGTCTTGCTTCCATGATAAATAACGTAATGATACTTTCTTCCGTTTATGTCATAAGCAAAAGGGTTTAAGCTATAACGTTCAAACCATTTTTTATAGCGTGCCGCTTCCTTCATTAACTTTTTATGCTCCATCTGTATCCCAACCCTCTCATCTCAAAGCATAAATGGCGGGCACTCATCAACAAATGATGGATAAATGTTTAGTATCAGGCTAGGCTGTTGCTACAATATGTAATCATTACGCTCACTGTTTTATCAAATTTCTCTTTCACCACTCAAATGAAGTTTCGGCTATTGTCCCGAAAATCCACTTGTTATATTGCCCTGTTTCTTGAATTCTTGTTTGTGTTTTCTTTTTCATCTTATAAAGTGAAACTTCATTCAGTAGGAGTTTTCTTCCCTCTCCTTCTGAATGTTAGTTGAACGAATCGGCCATTTAGGTGCTTTTTTTCTCCCCACTTAGACCTTTTGTATCAACTCAGGTCTTGATGTGGTGTATATGGCACCTTACATGCGGGGTAAAATCTTGTTCCTCACTGTTTACGAAATCAGCTTATTCATGATAAAACTTCTTCTGTAAGGTGTCGACTATAAGGCGGCGGGCCCTCTCAAGTGTTTTTCCCTGTCTTGTATGAATTTTTCAGCGGCTTTTATCATGTATTCTTTCTTTTTCTCGATTTGCTCTGCTTCCGGAAGATGCATTATATCCCGCTCATAAGTGAACCCCGCCAACCCTTGTTCTAAGCTATCTTTGCTGGACTGCATCCCTTTTATAAATTGTCGGCTTTGATTAGACAGTACTTTTCTTTCTTTCATGATCTTTTGAAAGAAATCCGAAAATTGATTGTCCAGTTTTTCCAGCATTAGCCCCTGTTTGAATTGCAGGAGATCGAGTTTTGCTAAAACAGTGAACGTGTCATCAATATCCTGATCCGTAATCTCTCTTTTCACTAATATATGATGATCATAGTAACTCTCATATTCATGATAAATACTGTTGAAGCGGACTTGCAGGTCCATTATTTCCTTAAGAAGCTGATTTCCTTCCCGCATTGTGGGGTCATCTGAAAAATAGGTTTCTACTGTGTCAATAACACCTTTAAAGTATTCGGGCAACACTTTGCTTCGCGGACCGACTACCTCAAAAATATTGGCGGAAGCAGCCGACATCATTTTGAGCGGAAAAATGGCCTCCCTGTACTCACTTTTGGGGCCGCCATCAAGTGATATGATGGCGTACCCTTTAAAGTCACTCGTCTTGTTTCCATGATAAAGAACATAATGATATTTTCTGCCGTTTATGTCATAAGCAAAAGGGTTTAAGGTATAACCTTCAAACCATTTTTTATAGCGTGCGGCTTCCTTCATTAACTTTTTATGCTCCATCTGTATCCCAACCTTCTCATCTGAAAACGTAAATGATTGGCACTCATAAACAAATATGGATGAATGTTTAGCGTCAGACAAGGCTGTCCCTACAACACGCAATCATTATTTGCCAAACAAGCCTTTGAACTTGTTCCAAGTATTCTTGGCAACGTCTTTGGTCTTGTTCCATGCCTTTTTGGCAGTGCCATCCGCAAAGAATTTCGTTACTTTGGATGCTCCCCAAACAACTCCACCGGCAACCATTAAACCGGCACCGACGGCTTGGCCGCCCGGAATGGCGGATGATACCATACCGGCATTAAAAAGCGTTTCCCCAAAACTTGCCGTAGCATCTGCAGTGGCGGCTGTTTTTTCGGCACCACTGGCATTGCTATTCCATACATCAATTGCCTTCTTTGTATTTATTGCTGTGTCAACGGCAGAGAATCCGGCGCTGATTCCCGCGCCCACTGCTGACAGTTTAGAAACAGCTCCTATCGCAGGGGCGGTGGTGGATGCCCCTCTTGCAACTGTCGAGCCAAAACTTCCACCCGTGCGAAGTTGGTGAAGTGTACTACCCGCGTCGTAGACGCCTTTCCCTTTATCATAAAAATCTTTGGCATCAGAAGCAGCGTTTACGTACCACGGGATCCTCTCCCCCATGCCCATTTTTACGCCATTTAATAGCATCCCGGTCATATAACCGCCGGCAGCGCCAAAACCACCGCTTCCGCCACTCGTATAGGATCCTATCATACTAACTTGACCGCCCACGACATCGTTGGCTATATATTTGGTTACATCGTAAGCAGTGGGACTGTTGGTTGAGGCTCCTCCACCGGAATTTCCAGGAGCGTTCCACGGGGATCCATTATAGCCGGGGGTATTCCATGGGTTCCCGTTATAGCCGGGAGCATTCCACGGATTCCCGTTATAGCCGGGGGCATTCCACGGGTTCCCGTTATAGCCAGGGGCATTCCACGGGTTCCCGTTATAGCCGGGGGCATTCCATGGGTTCCCGTTATAGCCGGGGGCATTCCACGGATTCCCGTTATAGCCGGGCGCATTCCACGGATTCCCGTTATAGCCGGGCGCATTCCACGGATTCCCGTTATAGCCAGGGGCATTCCACGGATTCCCGTTAAATTCTGATCCGTTCCAGTCGCTGACTCCTTCTCCGGGTCCCTGGTTCCAAGACTTTCCTTCCCAGGTGTCGCCTTCCCAAGTGTCGCCTTCCCAGGTGTCACCCTCCCAAGAATCACCTTCCCAAGAATCACCTTCCCAGGTATCGCCTTCCCAAGTGTCACCCTTCCAAGGATCGCCAGTCCAAGGAGCGACTGCTGCAACTGGCAGCGCAAACGATTGAAACAAAATGAAAAACAGCGCGATCAGTGCAGCAGTTCTATTTAATATTTTCGGGTTCCTCATATTTGATTCCTCTCTTTATTACCCAAGGCTGTCTATTCAGTGGTTGTATTCGATTGGTATTTTTCATTTATTTGCTTTTTAATTTCTTCCGCTTTCTCCACATTTAATTGGTCCAACTCATCTCTGATCTCATCCTGTATCTGATTCGCCAGTGCGTCTACCTCTTTATTTCTATTTCTTAATTCATCTTTCTGATGAACATCGATCTTTCCTTCATCTTTCATGATTGTTAGAACCTTATTGAGATTCAGAAACTGCTGTCTCGTTTTGCTTCCCCAATTATTAGAAAACCCGATAATCTCAAAACTCTGTTCCACTCTTTGATGGTCAACATCCCTAATGGAATCTTTCTTCCACTCTTCCCATCTTTCCAAAACTTCATCAGCACGTTTGAATTCTTCCTGTAATTCCTCCCCATTGTTGACGGTTGTGTAAGTGCCGTCAGCAATTCTTGCCATCTCTTTCAACTGCTTCTGGGCGTCCGAGTCCACATTAAACCCGATAATATTGATAATGGGAGAAATACCGGAATCGCTTAATGCCTTGGCCTCTTGTACAGGGTCCCCGTCGCAAGTTTCAACCCCATCACTCACCAAATAAATTAAGTTGGTAGTTGTTTTCGGATCAAAAGCTTCCATCGCTTCCCTCGCCTGCTTCAAAGCACCTGAGATCGGTGTCCATCCGCTCGGTTTAAGAGTTTTCAAGGCTTCTTGAAACGTTGATTCATTATAGGTTTCATAACCATATAGTTGCTCAATACTGGAGCAAGACATTTTCTTGTCCCCATCTGAACCGCTCCCTTTATGACCATACACACGCAAGGATACATTCGCCTCTGCCGGAGCACTTGAAAGAAAATCCGTAATCGTCTCTTTGGCAAGGTCCATCATCGTTTTTCCATTGATGACATTTGCCATGCTGCCGCTCGAATCAAGAATGACTTCAATATTATAGTTTTCTTTGAATTGATATTTTTCATCTGGAAGATCAGGATTGCCGGACATGGCAAATTCCCACTTGCTCATTATATCTTGCGGATCGGGAAAGTCGCTGGCCACTTGGCCATATACATAACGAAAATACTTGTCATAATCCTCTTCCGTCGCCTCTTTAGGCAAGGCAGGCATATCTTTTATGGCCTCGATGATTTTCTCCTTGTCCTCATTCAAGTCCAAAACCCGGTCTCCGAACGGACCTGCCGGCTGGTTAATCAGATCGTTTGCATTTTTCGGTATTTCTTGTAAGTCGGAGAAAAAAGATTCCTGCTGTTCTTCATTATCCGCTTGTTTGCCATCTTTTTCTCTTTCAGATCCTTTATCTTTTGCTTCCTCTTGGACTGGTTCTTTCTTGACATCATCCTTGTTGGAGTCCACATCTTGTTGGGCATTGCAGCCGGCAAGAACAAGGAAGGTAAAAAGCAAACTGAATGCGTATTTTTTCATTGTGTTACCTCCCTCGATCTGAATTTTTATCCAATTTTATCAATAAACTCTACAAATTTATCCTTTACCGTGTTACCAAAATCCCCGCCCGAAAAAGCTGTTGAAATAACACCGACAGCGATGACGACAACTGCGGCAATACCAATCCACTCAAGGGTCTGCGAGCCTCTTTCATTTTGAACGAACCCATTCATTTTGTTGACGCTTTTTACATATAATGCAGTTAATTTTTTCATATTGATCTCTCCTACTATTAATTTAATAAATTAAAAATGCTATTGTCTCCAAAAATCAAGTTCAAGACCATCAACCCGGCAATCATTAAAATGGATACTGGCGCCACTACAAAAGTGGTCACCATTGTGACTTTCGGCGAGGCTTTTGCCGCCAATTCCTTGATTTGCTCCTCACGGATTTGACGCAGGGCTTCCGCCTGGATTTTAAATGTTGTCGCTATTGGCACACCTAATCTTTCTCCTTGAATCAAACCTTTAATGAGGCCTTGAAATTCCCGATTGTCATTTCTTTCCAATAAATTCCGATAAGCTGTATCGCGCGGCACCCCTAAATTAATTTCATAAAGGAAACGGGAAAATTCTTCCCTCAGAGGTCCGTCAAAGAAGCGAATCACCTCCTTTAATGCTTGGTCTAAACTGACTCCTGCCTGGAGACTTGTGCTGATCGTATCGAGAAAATCCGGCAAATCAAGCCGCAGGGCTTCCTGCCTTTGCTTCGCTTGTGTCCGCACGATGATAATCGGCGTGAAGTAGCCGGCAAGCGGAAGGAAGATCAAGCCATATTGGGAAAAAGGAAGCCCGATAATGAAAGATAGCACTCCCACAAAAAAGCCAACCACCATCAGGAATATTTTTATCCCTTGAAATTGTTGAACGGACAACTGATATACATTCCCGGATTTTTTCAGCCAAACGGCAACATCTTCATTTTCACTGAAAAAATTGATCCTTTCTCCCAGATCGGAAAATTCATCTGCATATCTTAATACTTTCTGGACGATGGTTGCCCGACTGCTTTTTTTCATCTTTTTCTTGCTGAACGCATCTGTATGGGTGACCTCGGAAACGTGGTCAATCAGCAGACGTTTTTGTTTGATATAAGCGGATAAATGGCTCATTGTCAGTATGATTGTCAGCCAGAAAAGGATTACGCATAAAATGATTAATGCATCCATGTGTTACACCCTAATATTTGTAATTTTGCGGATCAGGAAAAAAGAAAGGGCAATTCCCAGTAAAAACAAAGTCAAAATGACCAAGCCCGGGGCTGTCCATAGCGGTTCAATAAAACCTTCGATGATGTTATTCATCACGAGCAAAAGAAAGATCGGCAATGCCGGGACAATATAGGAAATATACTTTTGCTCCGATGTCATCGTCTTGATCACCTGGGTGAGAACTTTTCTTTCCTCCAGCGTATTGGCCATCGTTTCCAGCGTCAAAGCCAAGTTTCCGCCTGTTTTCTTTTGAATGAGCAACGTCGCAATAAACAATTGAAAGTCTCTTGATTTATTCTTTTTTTGTGTTGATTTTAAAGCACTTTCCAGTGATACCCCAAGCTTCAATTCATGGGATATCCGTTTAAACTCTGTTCCCGCCGGTTCCGGAATTTCCTTCGCTACCAAGTCAATTCCTTGGCTGATCGTCAGGCCGGAGCGGGCAGCGTTTCCAAGCATTCTGCAAACATCGCCAAGCTGTTCATTGAATCTTTCTTCGTATTTATTTTTTCTGAGATAAAATAATGTATAATGTGAAACGATCAGCAAACCTATGGCAATCAATATGCTTACAATAGGAGGCATGTTGAAAATGTTTAAAAATAATACCGTGAAAACAAGAAAGCCCAAGATGTGGATTCCTATGTATTCTGAAGGAAGAATTTTTAAATTCGCATTTTGGAGCTTGCCACTGATCTTTTCCGCGCCTCTAGATTGATCGTAGCGGTCGCCCCATACGCTGATAAAGCTTTTTCTTTGTTCCTCGGGAAACCAGCTGCGGACTTTTTTGTACCACTCTTTTTTTTGGGATCGATAACCAAGGAAATAATAACCGGAAAACAACAGGAGCAAAACAGATAAGCTATACAAAATAGGAATGCTTAGATTCATGGGCTGCTCCTCCTTTTGCTTCAAAAACCGCAGGATCTATATGGATGCCTTGCACGTTCATTTGTTCCAGGCATCTTGGGATGACGCCTGTTGCTGTAAAATGCCCCTCTACTTTTCCTTTAGAATCAATGCCGGTTTTATTAAAACGAAAAATATCCTGGACTTTAATCCGATTTTGATCATCGACATAAACTTCCGCGATATTCACAATTTTTCTCGAGCCATCACTTAATCTTTCTGCCTGAAAAATATAGTCAAGAGCTCCGACAATATATTCCCTGACGATATGGGGCGGCAAATCCATCCCGGCCATCACCACCATCCCTTCCACTCGGCGTATGGCATCCGCCGGCGTGTTGGCGTGCACGGTTGTCAATGATCCTTCATGTCCCGTATTCATTGCCTGAAGCATATCGAAAGCCTCTGCTCCGCGGACTTCACCGACAATGATACGATCGGGTCTCATCCGCAAGGCGTTTCGTACCAATTGCCTGATGGTGACCTCCCCTTTTCCTTCTACGTTGGCAGGGCGGGCTTCCATGCCGACCACACTTGAACGGTTCAGGCGAAGTTCCGCTGAATCCTCTATGGTGATAACACGTTCATAACCCGGAATGGCTTTTGCCACCGCATTTAGGAGTGTTGTTTTCCCGCTTCCCGTTCCTCCGGAGATCAGCACATTCATTTTCACCTCTACAAGTGCTTCAATAAAGCGGGCCATTTCCTCATTTAAAGAATCAAAGGAAATCAAATCCTCCATTTCAAATGGGGTTTTTCTGAACTTCCTGATTGAAATGAGCGTCCCGTTCAAGCTGATGGGAGGGATAACCGCATTGACACGGCTGCCGTCCGGCAAGCGTGCATCCACCATTGGCGAACTTTCGTCAAGCCGTCTCCCAAGGGGGGCGATCACCCTGTCAACGATGTGACGAATATGTGCTTCATCCTTAAATGTGATATTTGACCGCTCTAATCTTCCTTTTTTTTCTATAAAGACTTCATTAGGGCCATTCACAAGAATTTCTGTGATGCTTTCGTCGTTTAATAAGGACTCCAAAGGTCCGAATCCGACACTTTCATCAATAATGCGTGATAGCAGAATATCTTTATCGCTTCGGGGAATGATGACTTTTTCTTCGGCCATAAACTGGTTGATCAGCCGTTCGATCGTCAGCCTTCTTTCCCCTTCGCTTAAGCTGATCAAATGTTCCAGATTCGTTTCTGCCAACAGGCGCAATTTATAGTGCTCTACCAATTCATCAATAAACGGATTGGATTTAGACAAATGAAGGTGATCCTCAACAAGCTCTTCAATTTTGACTGGATCGAATTTTTTCCGAAAGAGCGACAATGACGGCACCTCCTAGTGTTATCCTCACTCTTTGAAACTACTGTTTTATTTAAGCATGGAATGTACCCATTTATGTATATCTTTTGCCGCCAAAATCATCTTCTTCTCTTTTGGCTGGGTGCGAATAGGATTCCCTTTGTTGATTGCTGCCTGAACACCTTTGATATCTCTTCTAATTTCTGCGGCGACAGGGTAGGAGACAAATCTCTCCAAATCTTTCTTTGTCAATTCATTCTCTCTGCCTTTTTTATTGATGACAAACTCGAAACGGTCTTCGGTTGCAATGCCGAGCCGCTGAAAGAGATCTTCTACGCTTTTTAATAGGCGGATAGATGGGGTGTCCATCGTAATCGGATAATAGATGCGATCCGCCTCTACGAGAGCCGCGTATGTCGATTCATCAATCGTTGACGGCAGATCAATAATAATGAAATCATATGTTCTTCGGCAGGCTCGAAGGAGCCGGGTGATAAATTCGCCGTCAACACTTTCCGCCAATTCTGCATCACGGGGACTGATCAGCATCTCCAATTTGGAGGAAGGTTCACCTTCTGCGATATTTCGAATATGGTTTTCGTTAATTTCTTTTATGACTGGTTTTAAGTCGATGATGGACCTTTCGCTATCCATCCCCAGAAAAGTCTCTGCCCCGCCAAAATGTAAATTCAAATCTATAAGCAGTACCTGGGCTGTAGATTCCAATTTTAAGGTTTGGGCAAAAGTGGTGCTGAGAAATGTCTTGCCAGAACCGCCCTTTCCGCTGTAAAAGGCGAAAATTTGCCCGGTTCCTCTCTTGAAACCGCTGGTAGAAGCTGTTTCCGCCATGGTTTCTTCCCTTATGCTCAGTTCCCGAATACGATTTTCCAGCACGTGGATTTCATCCGGCAGTACAATATAGTCAATTGCGCCCAGCCGGATAACATCACGAAGCAAAAGAAAGTCTTGACTGTCGTGGATGTATAAAATCGCCATATGTGGATTTTCTTCCAGCAATTGAGGTATTATATCCAGCGGTGAGGCTGATTCGTTTTTTATTAAAATAGCCAGACCGACTTGTTGAAACTGAGACTGAATTTGATTGGGATGGATTAACTGCAGCTCGTACGAATCTAGTCTTTGTTCAATCGATTGGTAAAGTTCATTTTGTTCACCAACTATTACTATGGCTTTACTCGTATTCATGGTTACCTCCAACTATAATCACGGCTTTCTTCATTCCGTGCCGATCAACAGCGATATTCAATTAGGCTGTTTCTTTTGGGTTTGCCTTCTGCTCTCATTTTATTTCGTTTTCGCGCTATTTTTCCCCATTTTCTTTCAGGTGTTTTTACTTTTTTTCTGGAGTTGGTTGCTCCGCCGCTGGTGTTTCCGGTGCTGGCTGTTCCGGCGCTGCTTTGGCCTTATCTCGACCTTCCCCCGGTTTTCCCACATTTGCCTTTACGATTCGAACGCTGTCCGCATAATTTTGCATATGTATCAGTTGTGGCGCCTGTTCAGTAGGAATTTCCAACTGGACACCTTTAAATTTATTTTTTTCCTTCGAAACGCGGGCAACTTTTACATCTTTCATAAAATAGGTCGTTTGTTCTTTGGAATCGAAACGATGGGAAACAATAATATCAACGCGATCCAACGCTTCCAACTGTTCATCAAAAATAATTCTGTCCGATCTCATGACGGAAATGAGACGGTTATTCTCTTCAACTACGGAAGAAGTTTGTTTGAGCATATTGCCTGTAATAATATCTCCCTTTGATAAAGGAACCATAGACACTTTATTTACCAATTTTTCGGTGTTAGTAATATGGTAATCTTTTAAATATTTTTGAGGAATCTCTTCAAACGTTATGTCCTCAGGCCGTATTAAAGTTCTGGATGGAATGTCTTGGTTCGCAGTCACAACTTGAACCATTGTTCCTAAATTTGTATTTAGGGCTTGGACTTTTTTTAATATGAGCATACCTGCTGTTATTGCCAGCAATAAGGATATAGAAAAAAATATAATCGCTTTTCTTTTCGATTCCAGCATTTTCTCCCTCGTGACTCCTTTAATATCAAGTTAGAAAAAAAGTTTCCTACTATAATAGTTAATAACATCTTTCCGTACAGCAGGTCAATGCGCCCTCATTCGCCATCAAAAACGCTTATACATTTACAAGTACCTATCAATGAACATTTACATATAACAAAAGTAATAAAATCATTCTATGAAGCATTACTATTCTCTCTTTATTTATCCTTTTTTTGGTAAATTGTTTGAAGGTGGAAAATAACTAGACACATTCTCTTATTTTTCTTTTTTTCTTATATGATGAGGTTTTTCTCCTTCACGACCATTTATTCTGATTTTTTAGTTATTTGTCCTGCTTTTTCATTGTTTCATTCCCGGTTAAACGGTGTCATAAACCTTACCTCCTATTTTTAAAATAACCAGTCGCATAAAATCGCTGTGTTCGTAAAAAACCCATTGTTTGTTTTTCTAACGCGCAGAATGGATGAAACATCAAGCTCATGGACTTTCTTGTTTACCATTCCTGTTGTCAAAAAGCCGCTGGAATCAAGCAAGCGGTTAAAATCAAATCGTTAGGATTCCCTCTGATAGCAGTGGAGATTTCAAGTAGTCATCCATCCGATTTCATGTATACCTTTCCAATTTTCCGCAACAATCCAGAGACGGAACGGCCAATCGCCCTTGATGAGATTACCTTGGTTTGCACGGAGCAATGGTTATTGCTTTCGTATCTCTTCATATGAATAGTCGAATGGATCAGCAAAAGAAGGGGAGATCTAATAGCCATTTTTCGGCCCTTAGACTTCCCCCCTTCATTTAAAACGTAGTGCTATCAAATAGGACAGCCAATAACCTGCAAGAGTGTAGTATTGCAGGCTGACTTCTTCTCAGCGTGTTATTCATCGTCCCTAAGAATTTTGAAAGCTGGAAGTATATCTACGATCATTAAAAACACACAACCATCACTTATCATGTGTAGAGATGCTCTGCGATCATCGAACAGCTTCTTTCATTAAATAGCGCTTCTTTAATCGAGTAGACGTCAATTCCAACAGCACAGCGACAAGAAGGATGGCGTACGTAATAAAGCCGACTTCCCGCACGTCAAAATAAAAGCTTGACGCCATAAACAATTCAAAACCGATTCCTCCGGCACCTGCCGCCGCTCCCATGGCAACCGCTACGGTAAAGTTTGTCTCAAACCGCAGGAATGTCCAAGATAACAGGGATGTAGCCGCAGAAGGCAGTACAGCGTTTGTCACAACATGCCACCAGCTTGCCCCGGAAGCACGCAAAGCCTCAATAACACCGTCATCCAGCTCCTCAAATGACTCTGCGAACGCCTTAACCAAGAAGGCAACGGTATGGAACAGCATGCCCAAGACGGCTGCTTCGCTGCCCAGCCCCGCGGCAATCGCAAAAATAAGTACCCATAATACTGTAGGAACAGCCCGGATAAAAGCCACAATCACAATGATTGTATTGGCGATCGGTTTTGGCGAGAGATTTCTGGCGGCAAATAAGGCAATAAACAAAGATAATACAGCACCTGCTATCGTAGCTAAAAACCCCAGACCGACTGTCAAGGTTATTTGATATAAAGCCTCTCCCAAAGAAAAATTATTGAGGGAAGGTTGCAGAAATACCAGTTTTAAATTGTTTAGCGTATCAATTGTCGCCTGCGCAAAATGAATATCTTTATAATCAAGCGCAAAAAACCCATAAACGGTTAGAAGCGCCAAGCTCACAAACGTTGCTGTCATGACAATCTTTGATTTATTCCAGTTCGTGATCTTTATTTTACCTGAATGGGTTGTCCTCAATTCCAAGGCCGGGCTGCTTTTGGCCGTAATCATTATAAAATCACCCTCCTTACATAGTTTGAGATTAGCTCTATTCCAATGACAACAACGACAATACTCATGGTAATCAGACTTACCATGTTATAATCCATGCTCTTGTAATATAAATCGAAGGAAAAACCAATTCCTGTTCCCGTTAAAATTCCGATCAATGTCGAGCTGCGAATATTCGTTTCGATCATAAACAAAATCCAACTGACGATTTGTGGAGCGCATTCGGGGATTACGGCATTGTGCACTACTTGGAAATAAGTAGCCCCTGTTGCTTTAAGGGCTTCTACGGAACTGTTGCTCGTTTCATCAATCGTTTCAGTAAATGCACGTGTTAAAAATCCCAATGTTGTTAAAAACAAAGCAAAATAACCGGTAAGGGCATTTTGTCCGAATGATAGCAATAAAATTAAGGCCCAAGCAACAATCGGTACATTACGAAATACAGAGGCGATAAAGCGGCTTAACGTACTAAAAAACATATTCACTCTCGTTGCTTGTGATCCCAGAATGGCAAGCAATAAGGCAAAGACACTTGCTGTAGTAGTGGAAATGATGGATAAGATGATGGTTTCCAGCAACTTATCCAGGATGGAGGGCAGCTTTTGCAACGATTCACCCGTTATCATAAGATTCGATGCAATCCATTTAAAAGCCTCAGAGACAGATAAGAGGCTATGCATAAATTTAAAGTTGGTTATATTGGCTGATAGGAGTGTCATTCCAATAAGAACGAGTATGAGAAGCGTTAATTGGCGATTCTTTTTTCTAAGCACATCGATATTCATTGTTTTCCCCCTATTCCATAATCAGGTCGCCAGCCTCAGATCCGTAAATACTATGAATGATATCCGGTGTCAGCCCTTCTGCCGGACCATCGTATACGATCTTGCCGCCGTTTAACCCGATAATGCGGTCTGAATACCGTTTCGCCACATCCACCTGATGTAAATTAACGATACACGTAATATTCATGCTTCGGGATATATTTTGTAAATGATCCATAATTACTTTGGAAGCATTCGGATCCAATGAGGCAATCGGTTCGTCACAAAGCAGTATTTGCGGATGCTGTATCAATGCCCGGGCAATACCGACCCGTTGCTTTTGCCCGCCACTTAATTGATCGCATCTTTTGTACACATGCTCCATCATGCCCAGTTTTTCCAACAGGGTAAATGCTTCCTCTTTTTCCGTCTCTGAATATCGCTTTAAAATGCCTTGAATATTGGTCTTATAGCCTAATCTGCCATGCAGTACATTTTCGATGACAGTCAAACGAGACACCAAATTATAATGCTGGAATATCATGCCAATTTGCGTTCGATGTTTACGCAAGTCTCGTTTAGATAAATTCATGACATCGACATTCTGAAAAATAATTTTCCCGTTTGAAATATCCACCAAGCGATTGAGGCAGCGAAGCAATGTCGATTTACCGGCCCCTGAAGGTCCGATAATAGATACAAACTCTCCACTTTCGATGTTAAAGTTGACTTCCTCCAGCACCTTTTTATCCTGTTCATACTGTTTAGAGATATTTTTCACTTCTAAAAGCGGCATCTATATTACTCCTCACTCGTTTTTACTCAAACAAAAGAGCGTATGGAAGTTTGAGAAATACGCTCCTTTGCAACTGTATCTGCTATTTTGCCAGTTCACGAATTGGATCAAACCAGGCATCATCCGTAACTACAAAACGCTCCTTGTCTGTTTTCTTGAATAACCCTGCTTGTTCTGAATCCTCCGGAACAAAGATTGTTTCATTATTTGCCACTTCATCCGAAGCGAGGCTTTCCTGGATCTTTTTGAAATCTTCTTCACTTAAAGTGGATGCATTGGCTACGAAAGGCGCGTTTAATACCGGAGTCACGCTAATTAAAGTAAACTCCTCGCCAGTCAATGTATTAAAAGGCTCAGCGGCGTCATCTCTTACTTTATAAGTTGACCCTGCAGTATTTTCTTCACCGTCCGCTACTTCTACATAATTTCCAACACATGTATCACAAAACGCCGCGACATCAGCGCGTTTGCTTAACAGATTTACAGCTGAACCCTGGTGCGAATCGCCATATAGCACTTCTTTAAAGAATTTTCCGCCCTCCATTAAATCTTCCGGAGTCAAGTCTTTCCATTGATCTTGTTTAGAGAAATGAGTAACGATACTGTTGGAAGGTACTTTAAATCCAGATGTTGAGCTATTGGACACGAAAGAGAATTTGGAATCAACGATTTTATCTATAGTAAATTCGCCGTTCTCCTTGTGCTTCTCCGCATCTTCAGCTCTGACAGCCAGCCAGCTATGGTAAACCGCATCCTCCAACGTTCCCGATGCGCCACTTGGCACGACAACGGGTTCAATGTCTTCGCTTTTATTCTTTGCTTCGATATATCCTTGTGCACCCATAAATGCCATTTGGGCGTTGCCATTGGCAATCGTCTCAATGGCTACCGCATAGTCCGTTGTCAATTTATGGGTTACTTTTTTTCCTGTTGCCTCTTCTATCACTTTACCAATCTCATCACGAGCCGCTTTTAAATCATTTCCAGATTCATTTGGATACCATACCATTGTAATTTCTTCTGAACTAGCAGATTTCTTCGTGTTCGAACAAGCTCCCAGAAATACAGAAATGACGATTAACATTACTAATGGTAAGAATGATTTTTTCATCACTGTCTCCTTTTAAAAAAATAGTTCTTATTACTCGTTTGGAGTATTTTTGCTTCTTTTTTCGTTATGATTTCACCCCACTGATACAGATGGACTTCTTTTACTTACTATTCAAACATATCCCGCCGGCTTAAAGAGGTGTTTTACATATTTCTTAAGTAGTTTTTACAATATCTAGATAATTGAATAAACTGCTTCTGTAGGGCTATCAAATTCCCCGAGTTGGATCGGAGCACCAAAGCTGCCATGATAGTCACTTCCGCCCGTCATGAACAGATCAAACTTCTTGGCATAGGCTTCTGTTCTGCTCTTGTCCTGTTCGGAGTGATCGTAATGATTTCTTTCAATGCCATCCAGCCCATGCTGTACAAGTTCTTCAACCATGTCAAATGAATCCAGTTGGCCCGGATGAGCCAAAACGGCATAGCCACCATCTTTTTTAATCGCTTGAACAGCATCAATTGCATCGACGTAGATGATATCCCTTGCACATATGCCCTCGCCTTTGAAAAGCTGTTTGTACAACTGTTGATATGCCGGGGTTGTAAAGTGATCATCCGTTAAACAAGACATAATATGCTGCTTATAAATGATTCCGCCTTCGGCCGCGCGCCTCATCACTTCCTGAACCTCTATGTCTATCCCATTTTTTTGAAGCTGCTCAATTTGCCATAGAGAATTCGCATGCCGCCTCTGAAGAAGAGGGTTACAAAGCATTTGGATATGGTGGGCGCTTTTACAAAAGGCATAGCCCAATATATGCACCTTGCGCTCTCTCTTAAAATCATAAGCAGAAATTTCAATCCCTGGGATCACTGTAATCCCCCGATGCTTACCGACCTTTTGGGCATGCTCAATTCCGCTAACTGTATCATGGTCGGTAAGACTGATATGTGTAATGCCTCTTTCGGCAGCCAATTCCATTATTTCTTCCACTGTATTCGATCCATCGGAAAAGTCGGAATGCACATGCAAATCGGCCTTCATACTTTTATTCCCTCCACACATTTTCCTTTGTGAAAGTCATAGACTTTGTCGCATAGTCCTTCCATAAACTCCAAGTCATGAAAAATACCAATTAGTGTCGTTCCCTCTTTTTTTAGCTTTTCAAGGACTTCCCGAACCTTTACCTTCGAGTCATTATCCAAGCTGGCAGTAGGTTCATCCAACAATAACAGGCGTGGTTTTTTGACAATGGCGCTGGCGATGTTGAGCCGCAGTTTCTCCCCTCCCGAAAAAGTCACAGGGTAGTTATCCCACAGCTCCGGGTCTAAATCGAAATGGGCAAGGGCTTCCTCTGCTGTCACTTTTGCCGTATCAAGCGATTTACCCATTTCCAGAACGGATTGTTCAACAATTTCACGGGCTGTCGTTCTCGGCATGACACTTAAAAACTGCGAAACATAACCAATTTCATATTGGCGTAAATAGATCATTTCTCTTTCGCTGGCTTTCATTAAATCAATGCTTCCAAAACGTTCGGAGTTGTAAATAACTTCTCCGCGCTCCGGCAAATATGTTCGATAAATCAACTTTAAAATAGTAGACTTACCGCTACCGCTCTTGCCGACGATTCCGATGAATTTTCCCTCATCCAACGTAAAACTGATGTCGTTCAGTGCCTGAATATTGTTGGCAAGATGATGGATGGTGAAGGATTTGTACAATGATTTCACTTCAAGCAATTGAGACATTCCATCTTACCTCTCACTATGTTTTTTAATAAACTGTTCCACATGCAGATGAAAATCATCCACCTGTTCTTTGATTTTCTCGTACGGCCAATTCCACCATTGAATACTTTGGAGTTTGTCGATGACTTCACTTGGAAAGCGATATTTAATGATTTTGGCGGGTACGCCGACTGCAATGGCATATGGCGGGACATCTTTTGTGACTACCGCACCGCTTCCAATCACTGCTCCGTTTCCAATCGTGACTTCCGGATGAATAATGGCGCCGTGTCCAATCCATGTATCATGGCCAATTAAAGCTTTCCGGCTCACTCTTTGCTCAAAAAACTCTTCATCGTCCTCTTCACTAAAGCCAAACATCCTTCTGCGGTAAGTAAAATGGTGGAGCGAAGGTCTCTCATAAGGATGATCTGTCGGCCCAATCCGGACCATCGCGGCAATGTTGGAAAACTTCCCGATGACAGTGTTTTGGATGAAACAAAATTGGCCTGTATAAGAATAGTCACCCAACGCCACATTTTCAAAATAATTGTACGGGCCGATCTCGTTATATTGGCCGAACTGAACATTTTTCAGTGTGACATGCTCATGAATGAACGGTTCATAGCCCAATTTCACTTCTTTTGTATTCATCGATAATTCGTCCTTGTTATTAGTTTTCCATCTACAAACGAGGCTGTTATGACTGGATAACCATCATCCATTTTTTCGATAATGATGATATCCGCTTTTTTTCCTTTCTTAATAGAGCCGATTTGATCATCCATCCGGACTGCTTTGGCAGGATTTAAAGTGACAAGCTGAAACATCTTGTGTAAAGCCATGTCATGTTCCTCGCTTAATTTAAAGAGCGCGTGCAAAAGCGCGGGTGGATAATAGTCACTGCACAAAATATCAATGACATCTTCCCGAATAGCTTCTGTAGCGCATAGATTACCGGAATGTGAACCTCCCAGCATGACATTTGGTGCACCCGCAATGGTCCACAACCCCATTTCTTTTGCCGCTTTCGCCACTTCAAGACTTGTCGGAAATTCACTAATGGATGTGCCATAACTCTTGACCAGAGTCAGCTTTTCAATTTCATCGTCATCATGGGAAGCAATGGCAATATTTTTATCCAACGCGATTTTGCTTATTTCCCTCATCTGTTCCAGCGTAATTTTGTTTTTCTTCATACCGTTGGTAATGATTTCATCTATTTCAGCATCTGAAATATCGTTGTAACCTTTTAGTGTTTCCCGGTAAATTTCCAAATTGCGAAACTGTCCTTGCCCTGGTGTATGGTCCATAAACGAAATAAGATGAACTTTTTCTTCCTGAATGTTTTGGATAAATATGTCTACTTGTTCAATATTGTCAATTTCAAATCTTGCATGCATTCTGTTGCGGATCAAATGCTTGCTCGTATGTGTCTCGTTAATAGCATTGATCAACCGATTTACGTTTTCTGAATGACGTATCGGTTTTTTTCCAAAGCTGTCATCTTTGTAAATGGATAGTGAATGGAACATCGTTGTAATCCCGTGGCTGATCAAGATTCGCTCCGCTTCACGAATCCCCAACGTAAAATCCATCATGCTCGTTGGACGCGGAGAGATGATCCCCTCGATATAGTCGGAATGAATATCGACGAAACCTGGTGAGATATACCCGCCATTGGCATCCAAGATTTTATAACCTTTGTATTTCACAGCATCCTGTTCAGGGATAATATCAACAATGCTATCATTTTCAATTACTACGGCATGCTCGCTCAAAATCTGATTCTCCAAAACAAGTTGGCCATTTGTTAGTAAATACACAAAATCCCTCCGTTATATCAACGAGTATACAAGTTGCTGCGTGTAGGCATGCTGGGGATTTTCCAAAATTTGATCTGTCAATCCCTGTTCGATAATCTTTCCGTCCAGCATTACAATCGTTCGGTCTGCCAACATGCGTATCACTGCCAAATCATGGGAAACGACAATCATGCTGATTCCAAACTTCTGTTGGATCGTTTTGATCAAATCCAAAACACTTGCCTGAACAGATAAATCCAATCCTGTTGTCACTTCATCCAACAATAAAATCGGCGGCTGATTTGATAATGCTTTTGCTATTTGCACACGTTGCTGCATGCCGCCCGAAAACTTTTTCGGCTCATCTTTTATGCGGGCAAGGGGAATATGAACATGTGTGAGCAATTCTTTGCTCCGGTTCTCCATCCTCTCTACATGACGGTCTCCTGCGGCAATCATCTTCTCTGCTATATTGCCGATCGAGGAAAAGTCCATTTTTAAGCCTAATACCGGATTTTGATAGACCATTCCCAGAATCGTGTTGCGGATATGGCGCTTTTGTTGTGATGATTGTTGAAAGACATTTGTTTCACCATCGTCATATGTGCCAATATACGCCGCTCCCGATGTCACTTCTTCATCAAAATACAGACATTTCATCATGGTGGACTTCCCGCTTCCGCTTTCCCCAACGACCCCTAAAATTTCTCCAGGATATAATTCAAAGGAAAGATCATTACAGGCATAAACTGTACCGCAGCGGAGACAACGGTTTTTCTCAAAAATGGACTCATGTCCGTTGCTGCACCATTGACAGCCCGGACCATACTGTTTTTTCAAGTTCACCACTTTTAAAATAGGCTCATCTTGCATCTTGCACCGCCACCCCGGCTTTCTTTTCATTGTTATTTAAAGTCGCAAGGCAATAACTTGTATCGTTGCATTGGTAATAGGTCTCGTCCGTCTCCGGGTTGACCAACTCATCCAGGAACACATCAGTCGAATGACATAAATGGCATTGCTTGCCTGCAAACGATTCTGTTTCCATCGGATAATCTTCGAACGCCAATGAGATTACCTTCGTATATGGCGGTACCGCATAAATTTTCTTTTCCCGGCCGGCTCCAAGCAATATCAGTGATTCCGATTGATCCATCTTTGGATTATCATAGCGGGGAATCGGGCTCGGCGCCATGACGTATCTGTCGTGTACAAGAACCGGGTGGTCCGCGTTTGTGGCTGTCTTTCCATACTTCATAATCTGTTCAAACAGCATAAGCCAAGCACCGCTGTATTCTCTTTCCGCATGTAACTGCTTCGTTTTCCGTTCACTTGGTTCAACCCAACGAAGCGGCTCGGGAATGGGAACTTGCAAAACGAGCACTTGCTTTTCTGTCAGCGGCACTTCGGGAATTCGGTGTCTTGATTGAATGATTGTTGCCTCTTCCGTTTCCGTCGTTGTTTGGACATCTGTTGTTCGATTCACAAGTTTTTTAATATTCACGGCATTGACTGATTCGTCTGCTCCTTGGTCAATGACCTTCAGCACATCTTCCTTGCCAATAATGGATAGAGTGATTTGTAATCCGCCAGTGCCCCAGCCACGCGCAATTGGCATTTCCCGTGATGCAAAGGGAACTTGATAACCGGGAATGGCGACTGCTTTCAGGATTGTCCTGCGAATCTCTTTTTTTGATCCTTCATCAAGCAAAGCAAAGTGAAGTTTATTCTTCATGCTGTTCATCTCCCTTTTTGATTTTCCTCACACTGTCTAATTTTGATTGGAAGGTGACATAATGAGGGAGCTTTAAATGAGAGATAAATCCGCTTGATTCAACTGAATCAATATGCAAAAGCACAAATTCTTCATCATGTGTTGGATAATCTTTATTGCCATGCTCCAACGCTTGATCCAATATGCTCATCGCGATCGCCTTTGTTTCATTTTGGCCGTAACAAATGCCATAGCCGATTTCGAATTCAATTTCATCTTCATTTTGTTCATTTTTAGATGTAATTGGAATGAATGATTCTACTTCCGTTACTTTTATTTGACCGATATAATAATCGTTTTCCTCTTCATTTGTCGGGTCGATTGGGTCCGCGATGCTCAAAGGCAACATTCCGACACGCAATTCGCCGACCGTCGGATGCACCGCGCCATACCCTCGTATTGCCGCATATCCAAGGGACGTCACAGCCCCTGTTTGCCCCCTCGTTAACATTTGCAGGCGTTCACTGCGAGTAGTTGGAAATCGGACGCTGCGCTTTGTTACATCAAGCGGCTCCGTATCATCCTCTTCATAGGAAGAAAATAATCCTTCTTTGCGCAAATAATCCACGACTTTCGGCAAAGCCTGTAAATCTGTTCCATTGCTTTCCAATTGTGAACTGTGTTGCTTCTCGTATGCACTCAACCAATCTTGTATCGTTTCCTTCGATTCTGAAAGTAAATCAAAATCCATGAGCCGATGCGTATAGTCATAAGCGGCTCCCAAGATTTGGCCTCCGGGAATGTCTTTGAAACTGGCGGAAATCCTTCTTTCGACAAACATGTTTTCCGTCTCGATCACTCGTGTATAGTAATTTCTCGGCAAAGTGGAGCGATGGGCGCGCAACAGAAAAACAGCCTCTTCCATATTTCCTTCAGCCTGCTTGATTGCCAGGGCAGCCAGCAATTCGGAATACAGACTGCTTTCCGACATGACCTGATCAATCATTCCTCGCATTCCGGCCATGATTGCCTTCACTTCCATCGCTTCTTCCGAGCGAATCCGTTCATATGTCAAGCGCTTGAGCGACTCTTCTATCGCTTCAGTTCCGCCTTTTACAGCTACATAAGCCATCCTTTACACCTCACACCTCTTAATGACTGTCGTCCTCGGTAAACACATGACATTCGACAGTTCATCTACGAAAATCATGTCTATCCCCAACGGAAACTCTTTGTTTAAATTGTTTCGCGCTTCAAGCCACTCGCACTCATCATGAATGGAGACTTCTCTTGTCGTTTTAATGCCCGGCCCTGCCAAAGACCATTTACCTCCCTGGCTAAATTCTGTCTCGAAAATAATCGTTGCCGACTGTTGCGGGTCCTCCAGCGTTCCGATTTTCACTTGCTGAAATACATCAGCAATTTGCTCCTTCGCGGCTTCTTTTGTGATAAACACATAATCGGCTTCGGAAATCTTTTCTTGGGCGGCCATCGTGTAAGCAACCATCAGTTCTTCAGTCTTCTTCGTATCTAAACCAACAACCGCAAAAGAAGCTTCTCGATCGAGTATTGTTAAAGCCGTTACGAAAGTTCCGGGAAGACTTTCCACCGCAGTTGTAAGGCGGTCCGTCACCTCCTTCAAACTTTCAATCGTTCCAGGTCTCGACATGCAATGAAGGATCGTGCGAAATACTTTCTGCGTATCATGAACCATATCGATCGACATCTCTCCACCCCCTGTTAAACATCCATTGTTTCAAAACTCACTTTTGTTTTATGAATCGCCGACGCTTTCACGTTCTTTTCAGCAGCAATCCGCTGTTCTTCTGCAGCCAGCAACGGCAACCACCCATCCACTTCACCGCATTGAGCCTCAAATGCCGCATCGATGACCGCAAGATAATAGGCAAGATCCGGCTCTATGCCCACCACAATGCCCATCCCGACTTGATGATTTACGCTTACTTTACATTCTGTCACCAGCACTTCTCCAAGGTAGAAAAGTGACTTTTGGGCTGTTTCTCTCATCTTGATCATCGTCAATGCTTCCTGAGGTTCCATCAACACTTCAACAGAATGGCTTTCCTCTATTTGACGAGCCATTTTTTTTGATAAATCACGGGAGCCGTCTATTAAAATGTGCATTCTTCTTTTTCTATTCATGACTCCACCTCCTACAAACCCATCTTAACTTGTTGCCAATTTAGCCTGTGTAAAGAGTTTACAAAGAAAGCGTAAAGTTGCGGAGCGTTATAATCGCCTAGCCTTCGGACAGATTATGACAAGGACTTTATGAAAAAACATCTCGCTATCCGAATAAAAACCTTCCCAGTTACTTGCGCTCTATTTCGAGCGGTGTCGCCGGAAAAAAGCCGCCTTTGGGCGTTTTTCCACTCAATAAAAATACCGGACGAATCATCTTGTGATTCATCCGGTATTTTTATTGAAAAGTGATACCTTTATGTTATTTTGTAGTGATAAAATAGTTGAAGGAATCGCTGCGATAAATAATCTTTGTGTATTCCAACACTTTATCTTGCGGAACCGCAATGCAATTGCTTTCCACTATCAAAAGCGGCACCAACACGGGACATTCCAATATGGTACGTTCTTCTCTTGTAGGAAAAGAGATGCTTAACAGGCTTTCACCGCTCGTAAATTCCGTAAAACCCATTTTCCGGTAATAGGAAAAGATGGATTTCAGTTCCTTTCCTTCCTGTTCGATATGTGGAAAAGTGGACTTGGCCAAGTAAGAGCTATGCAAGGCAATGGGTCTCCCTTCAAGCAAACGGAGGCGGGAAATTTTAAATACCTCGGCATCCTCGGACAATTGTAAAGTCTTATATATTCGGGGATGATAAGCAATTTTTTCACAACTAATATTTTTCGTTTCGAGTGTTAAACCGGCATTCAACATTTTTTCCGTGAAGCTTGTACTCCCTGTCAAATGCAGTTCGACTTGCTGGTGCTTGTCCTTCAAAAAACGGCCTTTCCCTTGCTTGGAATAGATATAGCCCATCTCCTCCAATTTGAGGAAAGCGTTTCTCACTTTAATGCGGGGTACCTTATAATAATCCGTAAGCTCCGTTTCAGATGGAAGCCGTTTATTTTTCTTAAACTTCCCCTGAACAATCGCCTCCATTAAATCGTCCACAATCATCAATTCAACTTCATCCGCCAACCGTTTCACCCCTGTTTAGGAAATCTTTGCACAATTATCATAATCAACAGAAGCGTTTGTGACAAGAGAAAAATGCACCATAACAATCTCCAGTTCTTTCTATTATTACAAAGAAAAGGGCAAGCGCTCGTTTTTTCGACGCATAAACGGGGACACCCAACCATAAGATGCGCGAAACTTGCAATCAATGGCGTTAGGCCCGCGGGATATAGGTCGTGCTGGTGATGTGGGTGTTCTAAGACTGCGATCCGCTGATAAGAAGCGGCACAAAAGCTAGATTAAAAGCGTCCTGTTGCAAGCTCAGGCAGCGACGTCCTCGAATCTCGTATTACCGATGGCTGTCCAAGCTTTCCTTCTCCTGTCACTTCGCTTGCTCTCGTACTTCCTGTACAGCGCGATGCCTTTGTGATCGCCATCGTTTTGAAAAACTTGCGGTGTGTCGCTAACGAAGCTTTTACTTAATTGGGCGTTTACTGACAGTTGATCCTCATTACTTTGTATTTTTGAAGTGTACATCCAGAATTAAAGGAACGGTGACAAGTCGGGACGCCTGTTGGTATTTACAATAGCAATTTCCATTCATAAACAGGTTGTTCAATGATCACCGCTTGCACTATGTTTATAATATAAGCAAAAGGGGTGGCGACGTGGAAGAAAAGTTTAAGCATGTCATCGAGACAATTAAAGAAGGCGTCATGATCATCGATCACCAATTTAAGTTTATTTACGCGAATAACGCGATTCATGCAATTGGTTTAGATCATGAATCCATCATTGGCAAAACAATATTCGAGGTTTTTCCAAACCTGACGAAAGAAAACAGTACTTTCTGTCATGTTTTTGAAGCAAAAACACCGATCATAGAAAAGCAACAAACGTTCATCACTTATCGGGGTGAAAGAAAGACTACTTTATCATCTACCTATCCTTTAATCCAAAATGGCTCTGTAACGGGTGCATTTGAAACTTTTCAAGACATTTCAACCCTCCAAGATATCTCGGATCAATTACGGAAGTTGCAAGTAGAACAACATAAACATACGGATGCGAATCATGATAGTGGCAATATGGATGTTTTATTTTCTGATTTTATCGGAGAAAGTCAAATGATTATGAAAATAAAGGCGGAAATACCGGCCATTGCCAACAGCCCCTCCCCTATTTTCATATATGGAGAAACTGGCACCGGAAAAGAAATATATGTGAATGCGCTCCATAAGGCCGGCAAAAAACAAATGCCATTAATCACACAAAATTGTGCGGCAATTCCTAAAGATTTGCTGGAAACGTATTTTTTCGGAACAGTAGAAGGAAGTTTCACGGGTGCAACTGATCGTGAAGGTTTGTTTGAACTGGCTAATGGAGGAATATTATTTTTAGATGAGTTGAATTCACTTCCAATAGAATTACAAGCCAAATTATTAAGAGTCATTCAGGAACAAAAAGTACGGAGAGTCGGCGGAACGAAAGAACTGCCTATTAACGTTAGAATCATTGCTGCTTCCAATGTTAATCCTAAAGAACTTCTCTTAAACAATGAGTTGCGTGAAGATCTCTACTACCGTTTAAGTGTGATCAATGTTGAACTTCCTCCTTTACGTGCAAGACGAATCGACATTCCTCTTTTGGCCAATCATTTTATCGACCACTATAATAGATTGTTCGATAAACACATTCTCGGCTTGACCGAAGAGGCTTATGAGAAGTTCCTCCATTATGAGTGGCCCGGGAATATTAGACAATTAAAAAATGCCGTCGAACGTCTCATGAACGTGAAAGATTCCGGGTATATTGAAGCCGGTGACATTGAATACTACAATGTTTTGGAAGATCTGCGCATCATTGACAAGGCCTATGCGAGACTTGCCTCTTATCCGCACGGAGAAAAAAGCTTCAAAGAAATGATGGAAGAGACGGAAATTGACATCATCAAAAAAGAATTGCTTCATTCGGGGGGAAATATCTCACAAGCTGCAAGAAATTTGGATATGCCCCAACAGTCACTAAGCAATAAAATCAAAAAGTATCAATTAGGAACGTATATTTTAGAAGTAAAGTTACTCAAAAATGGGTAATTACTCAATTTAATACTTGAAATATAGGTAAAAATCTAGTTATACAATGATCAAACCCTGTAAAATCAGGGTTTTTTTATTGGCATAAAACTTGCTTTTTATATTGGCAAAACAGAAGGAGGAATGTAACATGTCAAACTATGAATACAACATCTTACCCGAATATTCACCACTATATCCAAAGCTTCCTTATGAATATAAGGATTATCAGAAAGTGAGCGTATATTGCCGGGGAGATGTTAAAAAGTTAAAGCAATTTTTGCCAAAAGAATTTGAACTGATTTCTGATATATTTGAAGTATTTATTTTACAAAATAATGAAATTGAAGGTTTGGATGTATACAGCGAGGGAGGCGTAGTGATCCCATGTGCTTACAAGGGAATTTCAGGCGCATGCGTGGCATTCGAATATGTGAATACTGATGATTCACTTTGTGCGGGAAGAGAAATATGGGGTTACCCGAAAAAACTGGCGGAAGTACAATTTGAGTGCAATGAACATATGGTCAAAGGAAGCGTTCAAAGAAAAGGAAAAAAAGTGATTGATATTGTGTTCGAGAGAGATGACCAAGAAATAGTCATCCCGAACTTATCTCCCAGACTACAAGTAAAACGAATGCCGCATCCGGAGCATGATGGCACGGATATCAATAAAATTATCAAAAATGAGTTGCAAAATGCGGTATTGAAGAAACAAGTTTACGGCAAAGCACAATTAATAATGGAACAATCAGCGGCTGATCCACTATACCAACTAGGGGTGAAAGAAATACTAGGCGCTATGTATATAGAAGGAGCTTTTACATTGACGTATGGAAAAGTGATAGACGAGATAACAAAATAATCTTTAAAAATAGAAAAGGAGTGAGTGAAGGTGGAAAATACATTTTTAATCGTGTTTCTGTATATTATTGTCCCACTGCTCGGGTTTTTAGCAACCTATATTCTCACTAAATATAAAAATAGAGAAGGGGGACATTCATGATAACCGTTTTTATTCTCTATTTGATTATCGTCTTTATCATTGGCGTCATGTCGGAAAAATATATATCTAAAAGTGAAGAAGGATTTTATTTGGGAGATCGAAATTTCGGTCCATGGGCGACTGCCATCAGTGCAGGTGCCACCGACACGAGTGGTTGGATATTTATTGGGGCTGCAGGTTATTCCTATGCAGCCGGCATATCCACTATGTGGATGCTGCCTGGATTCATCATTGGATATCTCTTAAACTGGTTCGTAATAGCTCCCAAACTGAGAAAAGAAGGAGAAGCATTGGGAGCATTAAGTTTACCGGATTACTTCAGTTTAAAGTTGGATAGTGATAAAAAAACAATTAAAATTATTTCCAGTATCGTCATTATCGTTTTCTTTGTGGCATCGATGGCCTCCCAATTAACCGCCGCCGGGAAAACACTCGATGCAACGATTTCTTTTGATTACAACATCGGTCTTATTTTATCTGCAGCTTTTGTGATCGGTTACGCCATTTTTGGCGGGTATCGGGCAGTCGTATTGACAGATTTTACCCAAGGGCTTGTTATGTTGGCTGTCCTCATCCTCTTTCCGCTTTATATGATCTTTTTTGAATTTGGAGGACCGGTACAGTTTTTTTCAACTTTACATGACATTGACCCCATTTTAGTTTCTTCGTTGGGAGGAGCAACCGGAGCAGCGGGTATTGGT
The DNA here is from genome assembly GCF_037963795.1 of Siminovitchia sp. FSL W7-1587. Taxonomy (NCBI): domain Bacteria; kingdom Bacillati; phylum Bacillota; class Bacilli; order Caryophanales; family Bacillaceae; genus Siminovitchia; species Siminovitchia sp. FSL W7-1587. Next base: position 2,885,394 of record NZ_CP150169.1, on the reverse strand, counting down.
GTGTTTTTGGGCCTATTCCTTTTTGGAGTGGGCGAACCTGGACAACCACATATTGTCCAGCGATTTTTATCTGCCAAAGATGATCAAACCATTACGCAAGGGGCGTTTATCGCCATGTTTTGGGTAATAGTGGTTATGACTGGCTCTAATTTACTAGGATTAATTGGAAGAATAATTGTTCCGACCCTAGATGATCCTGAGTATGTTTTTCCAAAGATTTCAGTAGATACTTTGCATCCAATTCTGGCAGGTGTTGTACTAGCCGCCATTTTTGCCGCGATCCAATCCACCTTTTCGTCACAAGTGATGATCGCAACACAAGCATTCGCGAGCGACCTGTTAAAAGGGATTACAAATAAAACGTTTACCAATGAACAGTCCATGCTCATCTCAAGAATAACGATGGTTAGCCTTGGCATCATTTCCACTTTAATCGCATTGTTAAATCTCCAGTCTGTCTTTCAACTCGTCTTGTATGCATGGGCCGGTCTCGCCGCCAGTTTTGGGCCATTATTGATTTTCCTGCTTTATACAAATATCGTTACCAAAAAGGGGGCCGTTTGGAGCATCATCACGGGAACAGTAGTGACAATCATTTGGGTTAACACACCATGGGTAGATTATCTATATGAATTAGTTCCGGCTGCTATTGCCTCTACACTTGTCTTGCTATTGGTAAGTAAAAAAGATGTTTAGGAGGTAGATGTTCTTGAATAAAGCAACAAATAACGTCCCGATTCATGCGCCATTATTTCCGGATCCGTTTGTTCCCTATTCATGTAAAAATTATTTATCGGTATTTGCGGTTGCAGAAGCAAATGAATCCGAAATCAAACGCATCCTATCTTATACACCCTTTGAATATGTGACCAACAAAATCGTTATTTCCATTACAGACTTCAGCAACACGGACAAAGTATCGTTTATGGATTGCGCCTTCGTTGTTCCAGCAGCATATGGCAATCAATACGGTGGATATTATATATATGAATATGAAAATAATGATGCAGCAATTGCGGCAGGCAGAGATTTATGGGGTTATCCGAAAAAATATGCCAATATACAAATAGTAGAGAATAATAGGGAAATTCATGGAGCAGCCAGGAAAAATGGCAAAGAACTGATTAAAATGACAGTAAATTTGAACGAGACCATGCCCGCTTTAGAAGAACCGATTACCACTCCACATTTGAATCTGAGAACGATTTCAAAACCGGATGGCGGGATATACATGCAAGAGATTATCGAAAGAGATACATCACCTGATTTCATATTGCATGAAAAGACATTCCATCCTGTGCAGCTGCGTGTTACACAAACAGTGACTGAACCTTTACATTTACTAGAACCGCTTCATATCCTTGGCGGCGGGGTTGTAAAAGGAGACTTTTACGCCACAGAAGAAAATGGTTGGGGAAAAGTGTTGAAAAGAACCTTGTTTTGAACATTATCCTTCGTAACAGTAAGCTTAGAATGATAACAGGTTCATGAAAGTTTAGAAAACGGTTTCATGTTTAATCTCCCTTTTAATAGCATTCGGTGCCCTATCGCATCGTGTGCTTTTTTCTTTTTCATCTGGGGGAAATAACTTTGACTTTGGGCTCCTGGACACCATGCCTCTTTACATCATGAAAACTCATATAGGTTCATTTAAGACTTCTTATCCCCGGCTCCTTTTGTCATTGAGATAAATGATGATCCGCCCGATGTTCATTTAGGATTGCCGCCACTTTCTGGAATATGTGCCATTGCCACACTCCAACAGTAAAGTAATAGGAAATCGTTCCAATTCAAGTGGTGATCAATTGTCGGACCGCTTGCCAAGAGTTTTCAAAAATAAGGCAAGGTCAAAGCCGTTCATCTTCATCTTGATTCTATTTTTCAGAAAACCAACCATGCCTGCGAGCGTGAAGCCGTTCGAACTTTTAACGAGGTTTCTTCGTCTTCTCTCTCTTCCCCAATATTCTCAAAGCGCGAACCCAGAATAGATACGAGGATTGCTTCCCCGCTGTCAAAATACTTTGCTGATAAGGTTTTTTAATCGAAAAAGTAAAAACGCTTGTTATCATTCACTTACCATTGACTTTATCTTAAAGACTTCCCATTTGTTTTCCTTTCCTCCTTTCCATAAAATGAACCGTATAGAATGGAAAGGAAGGTTGCATACCTTGAAAACTATTTATAGCGACATCATCCCGTTTCGCGGAACGCACTACGATTTTGGCAAAATGCAAGGCCAGCTTTTAAAGGACTCGCTTACACTTATAAATCGGGAGAATCAATGGAAAGTCCGCAGACCCAGATTTCAGATAAATGCCGCGGAAGCAAAACAGGCGATCGCTTCGTTTGCTCCCGCGATTTGGGAGGAGCTTCTTGGTTTTCAAGAAGCGCTTCAGTGGCCGATTGAAAAAGTATTGACGGAATTTGGTGGTTACCGCCTGGAAATTCCCCGCTCCGGTTGCTCAATTTTGACGGGAAATGATTATTTTATACGTAATTACGATTACCACCCGAAAACATATGAAGGGCGGTTTGTATTTTTCCATCCTTCCGATCATGGATATGCAACGGCCGGGCCAAGCCAAAGAATAACGGGCCGCTCCGATGGGATGAACGAAAAAGGATTGGTTATGGGGTATAATTTCATGAATCGGAAGAAACCTGGTGACGGATTCATTTGCAGCATGATCAACAGGACTGTTTTGGAAACGTGTGCACATGTAGAGGAGGCCGTGGCTCTTTTAAAAGAAATTCCCCACCGGCATTCTTTTAGTTACATTATGCATGATCGCAGTGGCCGAACATTCATCGCAGAAGCGACACCACGTGAAGTAAAAGTTCGGGAATCACGCATATGTACGAATCATTTTGAACTATTACAACATGAAAACCGGGGGCATCTCGTCGACTCAAAGAGAAGGCTTGCCATCTTGGAAGAACACCAGGCCCATTTGAGCGAAGCGCGAGAAGCCTTTCATCTGCTTAATGACACGGATAAAGGCATATTTTCCGATTTATATGCAAGCTGGGCAGGGACGATTCATACGGCCGCTTATTTTCCAAATGAATTGAAAGTCTGGTTTGCGCTTGGCGGTGATCAATTTCCCACTGTCTTGGATTTTGGCGCTTGGCTCGCGGGAAAAGACATTTCCATGGAACGAATCACAGGCGAAGTGGATACAGACATCCCGTTTGTTCATATGGATGAACATGCAGATTGGTTTAGAAGATAAAAATGCCCTGCGGGGTCAATTGAAAATGCGATGATAGTAGCGTATGCTTTATTTACGAATAATCAAAGGGGGAGTCACAATGAAACCCGTCATATTGACAGAGGTTGTTCTTCATACGATTAAAATGAAATTGATTGCGCCTTTTACGACAAGCTTTGGCACCGCATTGGAAAAACATGTGTGCCTTGTAGAAGCGGTCGACGAATCAGGTGTATCCGGCTGGGGCGAAACGGTTACGAGTGATGAGCCGTATTATAATGAGGAAACAACGTATACAGCCACATATATGTTAAAAGATTTTCTCATTCCGAAAGTGATGCACAAAACGATTCAACATCCGCTTGAAGTGCATGATATGCTGACTTTTGTCAGAAGAAATCAAATTGCCAAATCGGCGATTGAGACCGCGATCTGGGACGCATTTGCCAAGAAAAACAACATCGCTTTATCCGAATTGATCGGCGGCACAAAAACAGAGATTGAAGTGGGCAAAAGCATCGGCATACAAAGCTCGCCTGTAAAACTCGTTGAAAAAGTCGCTGAATATGTGGATGAAGGCTTCAGGAAAATAAAAGTGAAAATTGCTCCAGGCGCCGACCTTGATTATATAGATGCCGTACGCAAAGAGTTTCCGGATATTCCACTCATGGCGGATGCCAACTCTGCTTATACATTAAATGACATTAATCATTTGAAGAAACTTGATCAATACAATCTCATGATGATCGAGCAGCCGCTTGCCCATGACGACATTATCGACCATGCCACCCTTCAGGAACAATTGCAAACCCCTGTCTGCCTCGATGAAAGCATCCACAGCCTGGAAGATGCGAGAAAAGCACTACAGTTGGGGAGTTGCCGGATTATCAATATTAAAATTGGACGCGTAGGAGGAATTGGCGAGTCGGTGCGGCTCCATGACCTTTGCAAAGACAACGGTGTTCCCGTCTGGTGCGGCGGCATGCTTGAAACGGGGATTGGCAGGGCACACAATATCGCCTTGACATCCCTCTCGAACTTTACGATTCCGGGAGATACGGCGCCATCTTCCCATTATTGGACTGAGGACATCATCCAGCCGGAAGTAACGATGGACCACGGGATTATTCAAGTGCAAACTGGTCCCGGGATCGGCTTTGCTGTCGACCGTGAAAAATTGGATCGGGTTACCATCCATAAAGAACGGATTTCAACAGCTGAAACGGCACACCCAATACCGTAAAAAAAGAGCTTGCAGAGAAAATCGCTTCTTTCTCTACAAGCTTTTTTATAGGGCTCCTCTTCGTTCCAGAAAACTGGGCACAATCAAAAGCCGAATGAGGCTGTCGAGGACTTTCTCACCCCCGCAATCGGTTTAACTAATTTGCTTTTTCATCCAATTGCAGCTCAGACCTTTTCACAAGCAGGTAGTGATGAACTGGCGCATCTTCATGGCGAATGAGTGACACAGCCGTGTATCCAGCATTAAAAAGCTGTCGGAAGATCGATCTTGTCTTCATTCGCCAATCTATGGCGAGCCCCATGTCTTCTTTTTTCATTTGTTGGAAAAATGCAGGCACGGGAACTACTATTTGTTCGGCGGAAAAAGGAAGGTCCAAATTTCCCAGTCGCGGTAAACCTCCCTCACCTTCCTGATACGGCACCTGAAAAGCGTTACTCTTATCTACTTTAAAAGAAGACGGCTTTTCTACGTGATCACTATTGATCCACCACTCTACTTTGAATCGGTCTGTCGGCAAGCCATTGTTCAGCTCGTCTTTCCCCTCGCCATATGAATTGACGATATAAGTATTGCAGACTGAGCGAAGTTTGGTCAAATTCAAATAGGCGTTTCGGCTTTCAAGCGGATCATAAGTCCATGTGAGCATGTCATAGCCCAACTTTCTTGCTTCAGACTTCTGCCTTTCTTTCAACTGATAGCCGATCCCTTTTACCCGATAATCAGGATGGATGCCAAGCGCATGAGAGCATAAATAAACCTTTCCATTCAAGAATCCCGGAAAACTGTAGCTGAAACCAACAAGTTTCTCGTCATGAAAGGCACCTACGATGAGGCCCCCATTTCTTATGGCCGTAACCGTTTGGTGAACAGGAATGGCATCCCACTTCCATACCAATTCTTCCAATTCTTTTACAAGAGCCATTTCCTCCACACTTTGTAGTGTTTTAATGAGTACTTCCGAACTCAATGCTTGAATCCTCCCTCCAATGTCTTCAATATCGCGTAAGCTAAAACTTCTATACCTGAAAGCATGGCCTCACGATTAAACGTCATTTCCGGATGATGAAGACCAGGTGCAAGCCCGCACCCGAGCCCTAGCATGGTTCCTTTAAGCTGTGGCTTTTTTAATGTGTAAAAGTGAAAATCTTCCCCTCCGGATGTAACAATGGGCTCTTCCAATCTGTCCTCTCCGAGTGCTGCAACAATCGCCTTTCTCATCATACGAATGGCATCATGATTCGCTTTCGCAGCCGCGATATGCGCTTTCGTCTCCAACTGAATGTTAACGTTGTGAAGCTTTTCAAGTGATGCGACGATATGTTCAATTTTTGTGGCCAATTGCTCAAGTACTTCATTTGTCTGCGCTCTTACATCCAAACTGAAGGATGCGTTGCCAGGGATAATATTACTCGCTGCGCCGCCTGCCTGGAATTTGGTCATTTTTGCCGAATAGGGAACCATCGGGTCAAGATGAATGCCTTGGATTTGCTGCACGATGGATGCGCCAATTTCAATGGAATTCGCTCCTAGATGGGGCCTTGCTGCATGAACATCGTCCCCTTTGATCTCACCTGATAAAAACATCCCGGCGCCATGAAGGATCGCAGGTGCCGCATAACCATCTTCCAGTTCCTGGATAGGTCGCAAATGAACACCATATAAATAATCTACATCATCGAGCACTTTTTTCTCCAACATTTTTAAAGCGCCTGTTCCTTTTTCTTCTGCCGGTTGAAAAATAAATTTCAGCTTGGCATTTTCGGGAAATCCCACTTTTTTGAGCAACAACATCGTTCCAATTGCCATCGTCATATGGGCATCGTGACCACATGAATGATTTGCTTGAAATTTTCCATTGACTTCCTGCCATAAAGCATCTATATCCGTACGCAAAGCAACGCACCGCTCTCCTGCTCCAACTTCAGCTACAAGACCGGTGCAAGTGCCATCATCAAATGTTTGAACGGCAAATCCTTCTTTGACTAAAAAATCCCGGATATATTCAGTCGTTTTATATTCTTTCCAGCTTACCTCCGGATGGTTGTGAAAATGGTCAAACAACGAGTAAACCGTTGGTTTTAAAGCCTCAATGTATTTCTTCATTACATTCTCTCCCGCATATTGATGTGTCCATTATACCACTGCCTTTTGACAATGTACCATATTCGCCCACTTCCAAAAATGAACTTGACATTATCTATCCCATGCTTTACATTCTTAAATAATAGGGAAATACAAGTAAATGAAATAGCGTTCTCTTATCAAGAGTAGCTGAGGGACTGGCCCAATGAAGCTCGGCAACCATCTATTAAAAATAGAAAGGTGCTAAATCCTGCAAAACATGAATGTGTTTTGAAAGATAAGAGAGGAACCAGTTATGATGAGTATATGACTAAGCCTCTCTTTCTTTTTTTTAAGAAGAGAGGCTTTTTTGTTTCTTGATATTCCCCAAAAAACTGGGGGGAAGAAAATGAAAAACATTAGAATATTGTTACTAGGATTACTATTGGCTGTTATTGTTTCCGGATGTGGAAACAATGCGACGGGAACAAAGACGGAAGAAGAAAAGCTTATTGTGGGCGCTACAGCCGGCCCCCATGAGCAAATTATGGAAAAGGTTAAAGAAGTGGCGAAAAAAGACGGATTGGACATTGAGTTAAAGATTTTTTCTGATTATATCCTGCCAAACAAAACATTGGCTGACGGTGAACTGGATGCGAACAGCTATCAGCACCAGCCCTTCTTGGATCAGTTTAATAAAGACCACGATACCGATTTGGTATCTGTAGGCAAAACGATTTTAAATCCAATGGGGGTTTATTCGGAAGACTATCAAAGTATTGATGACCTTCCAAAGGGAGCCAAGTTTGGACTACCCAACGATCCGACAAACGGTTCCCGGGCGCTGTTTATTTTGGAAAAAGCCGGCCACATTCAACTGGCTAATGATGCGAAAGAGACAGCATCACTGAAAGACATAAAAGAAAACCCGAAAAACCTTGAATTTATCGAGCTTGATGCCGCACAAATTCCCAAGCAGCTCAGCGAGGTCGACGCGGCAGCGATCAATACAAACTTTGCCATCGACGCCGGCCTTTACCCAAAAGAAGACGCCATCCTTCTGGAATCAACGGACTCGCCCTATACAAATGTCATTGCTGTAAGGGACGAAAATAAAGATGACGCTGTAGTGAAAAAGCTTGTGAAAGCTTACCAATCTGATGAGGTGAAAACATTCATCGAAGAAGAGTTCCGCGGCTCTATCATCGTAAGCTGGGAGTAAGAGTGAAACGATTAATCAACCGGAGGTTTCAAATGACAAATCCTTTATACGTAGAAAGAAATAAAGATATTGCCATTCTCGTTTTGAATCGCCCTGAGAAAAAAAACGCCATTACGCTCAAGATGTTTCGCAAGCTGTCTTCTATTTTGGATGAACTGGAAAAGGACCCCGCCATTAGAGTTTTAATCGTCCGCGGCGTTGATAAAACAGCCTTCTCCGCCGGAGCGGACATTACCGAATTTCTTGATGTCCGCTACCAGGCCGAAAAAGCAAAAGCCTATAATAAAGCCGCGCTAGAAGCGATTGAAAAGTTGTACCGATTTTCCCGGCCAACGATCGCCCTTATACAAAGGCTTGCGATTGGCGGTGGACTGGAACTGGCCAATTCATGCGATTTCCGCTTTTCATCTGCTGACGGAACATTCGGCATTACAGCCGCCAATATCGGGATTATCTATAATGTAAAAAGCACGAAGCGGCTTATGAATCTAATTGGGGTAACTAAGACAAAAGAATTGCTTTATACGGCAAAATTAATCGGGGCGGAAGAAGCGCGCGACATCGGTTTGATCGATTATGTGTATGCTTCTGACGAACTGGAGGAACAATGCATCCAGTTTGCTCGTAACATTTCCGAAAAATCTTTGGTGGCCAATTCAGGAATAAAACAGGTGATCCACAAGATCATAGACGGAGCCACCGATGAAGATGAAGAATTGGCAAAATCCATTCTCGATTCGTTCAGCTCCGAAGATTACGAGGAAGGCATTCAGGCGTTTTTAGAGAAGCGCCGTCCGAACTTTAACAGAGTTAGAAACAGGTGAAAACGACATGAATCAAGCATTACAAGGCATGAAAGTGATTGATCTGTCACAAGTATTGGCCGGACCATACTGCACGATGGTGCTCGGCGATATGGGAGCAGATGTCATTAAAATCGAAAAATATCCAAATGGCGATGATACGCGGGCCATGGGACCGTTTCACAACAATGAAAGCCATATGTATATGATGGTCAATCGCAATAAACGCGGCATGTGCCTGAACGTCAAAAAGGAAGAAGGCCGAGACATTTTATATGAATTAGTCAAAAAAGCAGATGTTTTCGTAGAAAACTTTCGCCCGGGGGTAGCGAAGAAGCTCGGGATCGACTACGACACCTTAAAAGAATTAAATCCCGCGCTCATATATTGCTCCATATCGGGATATGGCCAAACCGGTCCTTATCGAAATAAAGGCGGGTTCGATATTATGGCGCAAGGATTGTCCGGTCTCATGGAAATGACAGGCGAACAAGGCGGAAAGCCAGTCAAAGTCGGAATTGCCATTCACGACTTGGCTGCCGCCCAAACAGCCATTCAATCCATTTTGACATCCTACATTTACCGGTTGAAAACCGGAAAAGGGCAGTATATTGATGTGTCTCTTGTTGACTCGGGGCTTGCCTGGACGGTATGGGAAGCAGCAGCTTATTTTGGCAGCGGACAAGTAGCGGGAAAAACCGGAACAGCCCACCGTGCCGCCGCACCCTATCAAGGCTTTAAAACAAAGGATGGCTTCATTTTAATCGGGGCCGCCAATCAAAAGTTATGGGAAACATTTTGTTTGCATGTCGTCGATCGGCCAAATTGGATGGAAGATCCGCGTTATTTGACAAACAGCCTGCGCACGCTTCATCTCAAAGAACTTGAAAAAGATATTGAAGAAACATTATCAAAGCGCGATTCCGTGTATTGGCTGGAGCTTTTAGAACAACACGGAATTCCTTGCGGTCCGATTTATACTTACAATCAGACCTTGAGTGACCCCCATATTCTAGAACGGGAAATGATACTGGAATATGTACATCCGGCTGCCGGGGCGGTCAAAACATTGGGCTTTCCTGCCAAATTTTCAGAAACACCCGGAGAACTGACAAAACCTGCTCCCCTTCTTGGACAGCATAATGAGGAGGTCTTATTGGAAACAGGTTATTCCAGTGGAGACTATAAGAGACTAAAGCAAGAAAGTGTTTTGAATTAGTTAAAAAAATTTGGGGTATGCCATACTTTTGCAAAGCACGAGTTTAATCATCAATATCCGGCCTAAACGTTTCCTAGAAATCACGAAAAAGAGTCTGGGCCACAACAAAATCAGCCGAGTAAAAAACGAACCATAAAGTGAAACTTCATTCAGTAGGAGTTTTCTTCCATCTCCTACTGAATGTTAGTTGAACCAATCGGGCTTTTAGGTGCCGTTTTCTCACACTTGGACCTTTTGTATTCACTCAAAATTTTGAAGTGGGAGGCTTACGGCACCTTACATGCGGGATAAAGTGAAACTTCATTTCTTGGTATGCCTTTTCCAAGAAATGTTAGTTGAACCAATCGGGCTTTTAGATGCCGTTTTCTTACACTTAGACCTTTTGGTATCAACTCATGTCTTGAAGTGGTGTATATGGCACCTTACATGCGGGATCAATTGTCCTGATGTATAATATGCAAGCTTTTAGCGTAGTCAAAATAGGTAGACTCCTGCGGGAATCGCTCGAGCTGAAGATCCCGCAGGAAAGCGATCTTTGCTTTCCGAGGAAGCTGAAGAGACCTGCGGAAAGCGAAATATGTTGACGTAGCGATGATAGGGATTTTTTTTACACAAATAAACCGAACAATTATAAATAAAATGTTCGGTTTTTGCTACTTCGTATTTGCTTATGTCGCAGCCTTTAACTGCTTTCCAAACATTAGATCGTCACAATCACCATCGTGATAAACAAAATCGCAATATAATTAACAGAAACAACAAAGTTGGCACGAGCCCATTTCACATCATCTTTTACAAAAAAGCCCCGGATCGCAAGTACCAGCCAGACGAGGTTTAGTAAAGTCGCAATCACAATAAAGGTGGTCCCGAGCGACACCAGAAAAAACGGCAGAGGCAACAAGCAGGCTACATACACAAAAATTTGTCGCTTTGTCATTTCAAAGCCCCGGATCACCGGGAGCATGGCAACGCCTGCCGCTTTGTATTCGTCATACCTCTTCATCGCGATCGCGAATGTATGAGGCATTTGCCAAATAAACAGAATCATAAATAAAACGATTGGGATAATATGCATGGCAGAATCAATTGCTCCCCATCCAATCAACGGTGTGACTGCTCCTGAGATGCTTCCGATCACCGTGTTAAATGTATATTTTCGCTTTGTCCACATCGTGTACATGACGACATACGTAAACCACCCGATAAAAGCGTAAAGGACAGCCTCCATCGTTGTAAAAAACAAAAGAAGAAATCCCAGGACGCTTAATGCGATACCCAACCCCAACGCCATTTTTAATGAAATATTGCCTGTCACTGTCGGTCGCACTTGGGTTCTGGCCATGACTCTGTCTATATCGGCCTCATACCAGTTATTAAGGACGAGCGCCCCGGCCATGACTAGTGTGCTTCCAATGATTATCAAGAAAAATAAATTGGGATCAATGACTGTATTTGTAAAGTGGGCGGCGAGCCAAAAACCCGTAAAGACAGGCAGTACATTGGCTATTAACACAACCCCTTTAAAAAGAGCAATTACATCAGCTAAAAAAGAAGTGATTTGAAGCTGATTTCCAAAAGATGCATGCTCTGCACCTGTCTTCTGTTGACTCATTTTCTATCGTCCCCTTAACAATGATCAGATCGTAATATTCTCCCTCCATTATAATATGATTTTCGTCTAAAACCTACATATCGGGGAATTTTCACTAATTGTTAATAACTACAGCCCTTTATTCAGAAAAAAAGCCTGAACCCGCTGTTGCTTCGGGATCAGACCGTTATGCCGCTGTTGAAAATCATTATGGAGCCGCTTTGGGGTTTTCAATTGAAGAAGAAATACGGTCTTTTTTGTGTAAAGTAAACGCTGCGACTGAAGCATTTAATTTCGTCGCCAAATTGGTCAAGTTATTTGCCGTTGATGCCGTTTCTTCACTGCTGGCAGCCGTTTCTTCGGTTGTGGCCGAAATGGTTTCTATATAAGAAAGGACTTCTGAAGATTGTGCGGCTTGCTCTTCGCTTGCACTCGCAATTTCTGTTACTTTATCTCTCGTGTGATGAATCATGGTAATGATTTTTTCAAAACCCTCACCTGATTGTTTCGTTTTGATGACTCCTTCTTCAACAGACTTTACACTGCGGATAATCGCTTCTTGCATCGTTTTTACGATCCTTGAGATTTCATCTGTCGCTTCAACACTTCTTTCTGCCAATTTACGAACTTCTTCTGCAACGATTGCAAATCCCCGTCCCTGTTCACCTGCCCGGGCTGCTTCAATGGCCGCATTCAGAGCAAGGAGGTTCGTTTGTTCAGCAATTTCATCCATCACTTTGATGATTTCTCCGATTTTTGTTGATCCATCTTCCAAGCTGGATATTTGCGCACTAACCTTTTCGGACCCTTCTACAGAAGATTGAACGACTTTTTCTCCATCTTCAGCAATCTCTATTGTCTCATGGGCCAATTTTACAGCTTCTTCCGTGTTTTGTGCAACCGAGCTGATAGCGTCCGATAATTCTTTCAACAACTCGTTCATCGTTTGTGCAACATTTGCCTGGTTCGTACTGGCTCTTGCAGCCTCGTCAGTGCTTGCGGAAACCTGCCCGGAAGAAACGGATAAATTTTCCGCCGCACTTAAAATATGTTGGATTGTGGCTCTCAAGTTTAAGATCATTTTGTTGATCGATTGGGCAAGAACTCCCACTTCATCTTTTGTCTGTATTTTGGTTGTCTCCGATAAATCGCCATCAGCCACATTTTCAACTAAACGAGCTACTTGCCGCAGCGGACGGGAAATCATTCTGGCAATGAACATACCAGACACCATACTGAGTATAAAAATGAAAAAAATAATGCCATTCATTATGACCAGAGTCGTTTCATAAGCCGATTCGGCATCTTTTTGATCTTTTTCAGCCAATGCTATCTCTGATTTCATCAACTCATTCAACCCATCAAACATCTCATTTTGAAATTTGAGCAAACCCGCATTAATGGTTAACAAGTAATCGGCCTGTTTGCCTTCAAGTATTAACTGAACGGCTTGATCATAAGAAATATTATGGGATTCCCATTTATTATTGAATTGCGCCAACTTCACTTGTTGCTCTTTTGTTAATTGACTTGAACTGTATGCCTCAATGTGTGCCGCAACTTGTTCTTTCATTTTTTTTATTTCTTCCACTTTCTTGTCCGCTTCTTCCGGGTATAAATATAAGTCCCGGCTCGCCAATCTTAATTGCTGAACAAGGTTCCGGGCTTCCCCCAGTTCTTGAGTGGGGATAAGGCTTTCACGATACATCATTTCTGCCTCTTGATTGATTTTGCTCATTTGCGATAGTGCGATCATACCTGTACCGGCTTGAAGGAGTGCGATAATGAGAAAAGCCGAGGTCAACTTCACTCCCACTTTTAAATTGAAAAACCAATTCATCACTCATACACCGCCCACTTTTTTATCCGATAAAATTTTGAACAATGGCATTGCACGTTCGTCAACTCAAATAGATCATCAACTCCGGAATTCCAATTTGTTATACATTAAATCGACATAAATCGTTACAATTTAAGCGCATTTACAGGAACTTAACATAAAAACAAAGGATATTTACAAAAAATTAACAAAGCAATCTGACCGGTACAACCTATACACCAGCTTCATAACGAAAGAACCGAAAATACGACTAGCCGACTTTCGCCATTTAACAAAAATATGGTAATCCCTTATTTCCTTTACGCCCCATCCATTTCAACGGATCATCAAGTCTTGGTTAATTCCCTTAAGGTTGATGAATGTTACCGGTTACCATCATCATAAGATGTTACTATAACCGAAAACGGATGGAGTGACTGAACGATGAATGTTATTGGGAAAAGTGTGTATCGTAAAGAATCTTGGGAAAAAGTGACCGGGAAAGCGAAATATACAAATGATGATGAAACAGTGGGCATGTTGCACGGAAAACTGGTTACAAGCCCCTACGCTCATGCAAAAATCGTCCAGATTACCATATCCGATGCCCTCAAAATAAAAGGGGTCCGAGCGATTATTACAGGCGATAACTTACCGCTCACCGGTGAAGAGATTCGGGATCGTCCGCCAGTCGCTGTCGACCGGGTGCGTTATTACGGAGAAGTTGTTGCGATTGTTGTCGCGGATAGCATGGCAACCGCTCAGCTTGCGGCCAATCAAGTCCAAGTTGCATATGATCCCCTTCCAGTTGTAAACTCCCCGCGCGAAGCACTGCACCGAGCCGCCCCGCTCCTTCATGAACAGCTTGGCAGTTATCACAAAATAGAGGGCGTGTATCCCGTACCCGGAACAAACATCGCATCAAAAATAAAAATTCGCAAAGGAAATATGCAAAAGGGCTGGGAAGAGAGCGATGTCACTGTACTTGCCTCCTATTCGTTCCATCCCTCAGACCATGCCGCAATGGAAACACGTTGTTCCCTCGCTCAAATTCATGATAATGGGATCATTGAAATTACTTCGTCATCGCAGGCCCCCTTTATGATCAAAAAACTGATTGCCGCGTATTTTCAAATTCCCTCAGGCAACATCATTGTCAAAACACCCTTGGTCGGAGGAGGATATGGCGGAAAAGCGTCCATACAACTAGAGATTCTGGCGTATATCGCCTCCAAAGCGGTAAACGGCAGATTAGTGAAAATCGCCAACAACAGGGAAGAAGATATGGTCACGGCTCCGGGGCATATCGGGCTGGACGCGACGATAAAACTTGGATGCACGAAAAATGGAATATTAAAGGCGGCGGAATTGCTGTATTTATGGGACAGCGGAGCCTATTCCGATAAATCGACTGACTTGGCTCGGGCGGGTGCCGTCGATTGTACGGGGCCTTACCGGATTGAACATATTTATTGCGACTCACTTAGCATGTACACGAACCATCCGTATCCCGGTCCGTTTAGAGGATTCAGCCACTCGGAAGTCCACTTTGCCTTTGAGCGGACGATGGATATGCTCGCCAATAAATTGAACATGGATCCCCTCGAGTTCAGATATAAAAATGCGATCAGGCCCGGCGATACGTCACCTTCCCAAGTAAAACTGAATACGAGCAATGTCGGAAATGTACGACAGTGCCTATCCAGATTGAAGAAACTGATCCGTTGGGATGAAGGACGGATCACCGCCGTTGGCAAGAACAAAGTAAGAGCCAAAGGGATCAGCTGCCTTTGGAAAAACTCCACGATCGACACAAATTCTAGTTCAGGAGTCATTTTAACGTTCAATCCGGATGGAAGCATCAATATCATTTCCGGCGTTGTTGAAATCGGCACGGGAACTAAAACGATCTTGGCACAGATGTTAGCGGAAAAATTAAAAATGCCGGTTGAGAACATCCACGTTCAAATGACCGTTCATACGCAACATACACCGGAACATTGGAAAACCGTTGCCAGCCGGGGAACTTTCATGGCTGGAAGAGCCCTTTTGAATGCGGCGGATGATGTTATTTTTCAATTAAAGGAGAGAGCTTCCTGCATTTTGCTTGCCCCGATTGAAGATTTGGAAGTCGGTTATGAAAAAATATTTTTACGAGATGACCCAACGATTCATATTGCGGTAAAAGAGATAGCCTACGGCTATACGTTTCCCAGCGGCATATCAATTGGCGGACAGATTATCGGAAACGGAACATACACCTTAAGACACATGACGAAGCTCAATAAAGAAACCGGCGCAGGCAAACACGGGCCTGAGTGGACTGTCGGAGCCCAAGGTGTCGAAGTTGAAGTCGATACAAGAACATACGAATACCGTTTAGTAAAAGCGATATCCGTCATCGACATTGGCAAAGTATTAAATCAAAAGTCCGCAGAAGGGCAAGTAACGGGAGCCATGAGCATGGGCCTGTCCTTTGCAGGCCGGGAAACCTTTATTTTTGATCAACACGCGCGAGTACTTAACCCGCAATTGCGAACATACCAGCCGATTCGGTACGGGGAACAGCCCGAGTATATCGTCGACTTTGTAGAATCCCTTCAAATAGATGCGCCGTATGGGGCGCGGGGAGTTGGCGAGCATGGCCTCATCGGCATGCCGGCCGCGTTGGCAAACGCTTTGTCCACGGCGTTGCAAGTGGATCTTCACCATTTGCCTCTCACCCCTGAATTGTTATGGAGAACAAAAGAAAGGAGGATGTAAGCAGTGCTGCCAGCCTATGTAAAGTATTACAAGCCAACAACATTACAGGAAGCCGTGAATTTGTTCCAAACACTAAAACAGGACGATAAACAGCCGATGTATTGGTCCGGAGGAACCGAAATTTTAACACTTGGCCGATTGAACATAGATACGCCAGGTTCCATTATTGATATAAAAGGAATTCCGGAATGTATGGTTTTACAAACATCATCTCCATTTTTAACGATTGGCGCGTCCGTTCCTTTGACCGCTCTTGAAAATCGAAATATCTTTCCATTATTAGCGGATGTTTCCAGTGAAGTGGCCGACCGTACCGCCCGAAACAAGATTACGATTGGAGGAAATATATGCGGAAAAATATTTTACCGGGAAGCGATTTTGCCTTTTCTGCTGGCGAACAGCCATGTTCTAGTCGCAGATATGCAAGGGGTAAAAGAAGTGCCGATCACAGAACTAATTCTGGAAGAAGGGCGGCTTCTCGTCCAAATTCTAACAGATACAGACTTTCTACAGCTTCCCTACATTTCGCGAAAAATACGAAAGCAATGGGATACCGGCTATCCCCTCATTACCGGAGCGGCTGTCAAAGCGGATGGACAACTCAGACTGGCATTCAGCGGGCTTTGCCCCTTTCCTTTTCGCTCATCCGCAATGGAAACAGCCATCAACAGGACGGGTTTATCGTTTGCAAGCAGAGTTGAACACACCTTGCAACAAGTACCTGATCCTATCCTTGATGACATTGAAGGATCAAGAGAATATCGCCTGTTCGTTTTGCGAAACATGTTGATGGATTTTATCATGGAAATGGAGGGAGCTTAGTGGAAAAACAAAGATTTACAGTCGAGATGGACATAAACGGGGAAATCGTTGAAGTTGAGGTACTCGCAGGGGAAACGCTCTTATACGTTCTTCGCCAAAAGCTTGGCTTGACGGGCGCGAAACCAGGATGCCTGAATGGTGATTGCGGGGCCTGTACTGTACTCGTTGACACTCTGCCTTTTAAATCATGTATTATGCTTGCTGTCGAAGCTTCCGGCCATACCATCACAACAATCGAAGGTTTGCGGGATGCCCCCATACAGCGGGCTTTTGTCGAGCATTTCGCATTCCAATGCGGCTACTGTACACCGGGCTTCATCCTCAATTGCCATTCGCTCCTTCAACATAATGGCAACCCGTCAAAAGATGTGATGAAAAACTGGCTGTCATCCAATATATGCCGATGTACAAGTTACCAGGAAATCGAAAAAGCCGTCATATCAACGATCAAATGACGGAATGCAACAACGAATCCGCAACTCTGTTTACAAGCCAGCCAGCAAACGTCCCTGAAAAAGCTTGCGCTTTATCTTTGGGCGTAGGCGATGTAGTCCGTGCTTTCCTTGTCTGACACTTCGCTTGCACTTTGTGCATCCTCTACGTCGCCCCGCCTCTTGAAATATATGCGAGGTTATAGGTTTTTGCCATCCAGCTTTACATGAATGGTCAGTAACTTATTTTCCCCATTCGGGATAATGAGACAGGATACTACATTCATTACTAACCAAAAACCTTAGGGAACATCGACTTCCTTTAGATTACAATCATTTATTTTCTACCATTGCATTACTATGATAAGCGCTCAAATCTCATAGTATCACATACATAATCTGTGAGAGAAAATAATACATCATCATTATTTTAATGGCTAACATTAATCCAATTGAACTCACCCCTCCCTTTTTTCTTAGTTCGCTCATGCTTTCACTTGTATCATAATTCAACTTATTTAGATAGATTATATTTTTTTCAGCTTGTCTTTTATAAAAATAGTTACCTGTATAGCCTAAAACAGTTGAGGGAATTATGAAAAATATAATGCTCATTATGGTACTACTAGTAGTCGAATAAATCTCGTGTGTAACAAAGTATAATATAAAATCAATCAATAAGTTTAACCCCACGAAACCAAAGATAACCCCATACATTTTTCTATAACCTAACCATAAAAATGTTAAAAAGAAAGCTGCCCAATTCCAACTGTATTCATTTTTCCATTTTTCTTCATAGTACTCTATGTTTCTTTCTACAAAAGCTTCTAAAGCAGTTTTCAATTGGTTTGTCCTCCTTTGCTTTTTACCATAAATGCTTCTTCATCTCCAGTTCGCAAAAAAGAAAAAACCTTCAACAAGCCAACAACGAACTTGAAAAAGGTTCAAGCGCAGAAAAAAATATATATTTAAAATTTAGTTAATTCTAATTTTAGTGCCTATACCTAACTAAAAACTGATTTCCCGTATCTGTTGAAGCATCTATTCCTGATGTAAATTCAACATAGTTTCTAACTATCATTTCTGTTATATTATTACCTACAGGATGGTCAGTTCCAGCTGTCCATGCAGTAATAAATCTATACTGCTCTCTACTCGATTCAAGCCCTCTGTATTTACCAAACATTTGTGCTTCAACATACCAATCAGATTGATTCAGTTTCAAATCTTCATCTAATTGTATAGTGGGCTTACTTCTGTAAGGTATTGTAAATGAAATCTGCCAGGGAAAAGAAATTGATAGAGAGTAATTTCCATAATCATCTCCTTCAGTATCTTTTGGAGTAGATTCTATCAATCTACTTTTTAGGTGAGATGGTAAGATATGATTTATACGCATAAAGGTTGCTCTCCATGTGGATCCAAAAAAACTCCCATTATGTTTCATGATTTTTGGTTTTACAGCATTATCAAGTAAAAAATAATCCCAATCAGGGTCTTGTTCGTCAAGTAATTTATACAAATACCAATTCGACTGAATTTCTCCTACTATATCTGTTATATAAAATGCTTCTCCAACAAGTAACACATCATTTCGTAAAACTGGCTCACCAGGAACATTATTTAGTGTAACTGAGTCATTTTCTATATCTTTTTGTTCATATCTTAATATTCCTTTTAAGTAAAGTGAGTCCGGTATAATTTCTGTTTTTCCATTCTCATCATGGTGACTTATATTTAAACCAAGAACTTTAATATTATCTTCTTTGTTTAGGGAATACCCAATTATTTGCAACTTATCAATAGCCTCTATTTCCAAAGTTTTACTATCGTTGCCATTGTTATTATTATTTCCAAATACCAATTTCTTCACTTCATTATTTCTAGTCTTTGTGTCTAACGATATATCAACTTCTAAAACTTTACTATAATCCTCAAAAGTAAGATCCCCATATAAATATACTTTCTTTCCATTCTCCAGATTCTCTTTTAACTTTTTTGATAGTGATTTGTTGTTTTTAACTACTTCATATGAAACAGCTATAGAATCATATTTGTTTATATTTTCTGAACTAATATCATCACTAAAACTAGGAATTATATCCGCACCTTCTACTTTTTTTATTGAATTTCTAGTTTCCGTGATTTGGTGTATTTCGTCTTTAGAATATTTTCCTAAGAAAAGGATATCCCTCTCTTGGTCTTTATTTTCAGCAATGATTAAATTGGGAAAGAGCAATATTACTTTTAAAAAACAAGGCACAGTAAAAAAACAAAAATTTATTTTTTTCAATTTTCATTTCTCCTCTTTTTAACTTGCTTGCGAAGTTTAATATCTCACTCTTCACCAGCGTTATCACTATAGATATTATTTTGCGCCTATTTGGTTTCAAAGCTTAACAACTAATATTTATTATGGTACTTAAGATTATGCTGCTCTATAAAATGCCTCCCCTTTTTATAAAATTTACCGATAACACGCTTACATCTAACAGCATATATAATAACATAAATCGCTTTAATTTTCTATATTTTCCCACGTTTGATATTTTTGTATTTTTATGACAATTTAGGATTAAGTACAATAGTTCTTCCCGAAAAGCTTCTTGTATGGTTAGCCAATTTAAACATTTTCCAAGAGCAGGTATTGCCAGTTCCGCATCTGAGACGTTAGAGGCCGTCTCTTTTAAATAGAGATATAAACTGTTCATGAGCTGTTTTGCCTTTTTTCACTTCTGCTTTAACAAAAAGTAGCACAAACCTTGGTCTTGGTCTGTGCTACTCATATTCGTATATTTAGTTGTTACTCATAACGCAATGCGTCGATCGGGCTCAATTTGGAAGCTTTATTAGCTGGAAGAATTCCAAAGATAACCCCGATGAATGCAGAAAATCCAACTCCGATTAGGACGACGAGCGGACTCACAATGGCGTTTATCGGCGCAAAAATGGAAATCAGCATTGAGACAAAGAAAGCCAAACTAATTCCCAACAAACCGCCCAACGAGGTTAGCGTAATCGACTCAATTAAAAACTGTAGAAGTATTTTCCCGCGTGTGGCTCCAAGCGCCTTTCTCAAACCAATTTCCCTCGTTCGTTCCGTCACGGATACGAGCATAATATTCATGACACCAATCCCGCCAACGAGCAAGGATATGGCCGCGATACTGCCGATAAACAATGTCATTACTGTAATAACCGTATTAAACTCTTTTTCATATTCGGAGAAATCGAAGATAGCGTACCGGCCTTGGTCTTCTTCCAATCCTTTCGCTTCTGTCAGTGTGTCTGCCGCTTCCTGCCCTATTTCCGATATTCTCTCGGGATTATTGGCTATAACCGCCAGACTTTCTATTTCCATCGTTCCAAACATCATGGAAACAACCGACCTCGGCATTAACGCTTCCCCATTTTCTGAAAATCGGAATTGCTCCGGAACCGGGGACTCATAAACACCGACAATTTTATATGGATTATCGTTTACATCAACCACTTCTCCGACGACTTCATCGCTGTCTTTAAAAAGCTTTTTCTTGGCTACGGTATCAATCATGAGTACCCGGTTCATCCCGTCATTATCCAGTTGGTTCAGGGGCCGCCCTTCAACAACTTGAATATCTCTTGCCGAAAAAAACTCGCTTCCAACACCCGTAATCTCCAGGTCAACCTGCTCATCATCCACCAACAGGCTTCCCGAAGCCATGTTTGTTGCCAAAACGGCTTCTACCCCCGGAACTTCGGCAAGAGTTTCTATATCGGCCGTAGATAATTCCGGCTGTTCCCCCGTCATCATGGCCATTCCATCTTCTGACATATCCTCCTCATAATACAGTTCCACAATATTTTTATCCATGCTGAATAACTCGTCTGTCATTTCTGTCTTGGCACCTTGTCCAATGGCCACGATGATGATAACGGCCGCCACCCCGATAATAATGCCGAGCATCGTTAACAGTGAGCGTATCTTATGGTTCCAAATCGAGGATAACGCAATTTTAAAGCTTTCCCATATACTCATGGCGTTCTCCTCCGGTCATCTGTAATCCTGCCGTCTTTTAACATAATCCTTCGGTTCGTATATTCTGCAATTTCATCTTCGTGGGTAACAATAATGACTGTTTTTCCTTCATTATTCAGTTGGACGAGCAGTTCCATAATTTGTTTGCTCGTTGTGGAATCAAGCGCTCCCGTCGGCTCGTCTGCCAATATGATCGAAGGATTATTCACCAAAGCACGGGCAATGGCGACACGCTGCTTTTGACCTCCCGAAAGTTCGCTCGGCAAATGCTTTACCCGGTCTTTCAGCCCGACTTTCGTCAACATTTGCATCGCCCTGTCCGATCTTTCTCTTTTTGAAACACCCGCATAGATTAACGGCGTCTCGACATTTTTCAAAGCATTTAATCTCGGCAGTAAAAAAAACTGCTGAAACACGAATCCAATATGCTTGTTTCTTAATTCCGCCAGTTTTTTTTCACTGGCGGAACTGATTTTTTCACCATTTAATTCAAACGTGCCTGTTGTCGGATAATCCAAAAATCCAATAATATTCATTAATGTGGATTTTCCCGAACCCGACGGGCCCATGATCGAAATAAATTCGCCATCTTCAATGGTTATATTAATATCATGCAATACAGGAACTTTCAGTGACCCGTTTCCATACACTTTTGTAATATTACTCAACTTCATCAAAAGAGGTCACTTCCATTCCATCATGCAATCCTTCCGTTGGCTCAATGACGACTAGTTCATCCTTTTTGACGCCTTCTTTTATTTCAACAAACTCATCATTCATCGCGCCCTTTTGAACCTCGCGCCTTTCAAGTTTGTCGTCTTTTAATACATATACGACATCCGCGCCGTCTTCTTCGTGCAACGCGGCATGTGGAATAGCAAGAGACTTTCCTTCAGCGGCAACATTAATCTCCAGAGAGACGTGAAATCCTTGCCTTAATTCAGATGTATCGTCCGTTATCTTTACCTTGAACGGATACATCGTTACACTGCCGCCGCTACCTCCACCGCCGGAGAAGTCCTCACCGCCGCCGCTTCCTTCCTCATTTGGAAATTGTGAGACAGATTCTATTTCCCCTTTCCATTCCCTATCTTTATAAACTTTTGGACGGATAATAACGGATTGTTTTTCTTTAATTTTAACCGCATCAAATTCACTCATCGTTCCAATGACCTTAAACGGTTGGTTCGAAATGATATGTACGACAGGCTCAGGTGATGCGTTTTCTGTACTTACAGCATTTTTGTCTACCTTAACGACCATTCCGTCTATTTTGCTGACGACAGTCATCTCTTTGATTTGCTTGTCCAAATCATTAATTTGTTCTTGGGCAGCAACAATTTCTGCCTTTGTGGTTTCATGTTGGATTTCTATTTCCGTTTTTTCTTTCGTCAGGTCATCGACGCTTTCTATAGGAACTTCTGCTTCCTGTTCACTTGATGCAGACGCAGACCCGGAATTCGCCTTTGCATTCTTTATTCGCTTATTCATGTCCGCTATTTGCTTTTCTTCTGCTTTCGCTCTTTTTTGAATTAAATCTCTTTCCCTAACAGCTTTATTTAACTCGCTTTGCAGTTTGGAAGCATCATATTTAAATAGAGGATCTCCCGCTTTCACTTTTTGGTTTTCCGCTACGGAATATTCTATGATGCTCCCTTTATCCGGCTCAATAAAGACTTTCTGTTCACTTTCAGGAACGATTTTTCCCGTAACAAGTATCGTTTCAGACAATTCCCGTTCCGCTGCCTTCTGAACGGTGAATGTTTCCTCCGACATTTCTTCCGAGACACTTGCGATTCTGTTTTGAATGAAAAAAAAGACAATGGCCGCTATGATCCCCAGTCCTACGACAATAGACAAAATCCAGATCCATACTTTTTTCTTCACGATATTCCCCCCGATTTTACTAATCATGCTTTCTTCTGTTTATTCTATTACCTTTGAAAGAAAAAAAGATTGTCGCTCCTTCTACGTACGATAACAGAAAAGGTTTCAACTTTTTTTATAAAACTTTCCTCCTTTCCTCCTAATTAGACGATTCCGGAAGCAAAAATACTACAAAATACAAAAAATTCTTTTTCCTATATGGGCCTGAATTAGAATGATCTTCCATACACTCGCTTCCCCGCCGCCAATCTTTTATAATGAAACAAGCATAAATATCATTTTCAGAAAAAAGGGGAAGGAGCTGGCGAAATATGAAAATCCTTGTTGTAGATGATGATCCATATATTTTGGAGCTTGTGAATATTCACTTGTCCCAAGCGGGCTATGCGGTTGAAAAAGCGGCAAACGGTTATCAAGCACTTGAACTGATTGAAAACGACATACCCGACTTGGCGATTGTCGATGTGATGATGCCCGGAATGGATGGCTATGAATTGACGAAAACATTAAGAGCCAGAGCCGATATCCCCGTATTGTTGCTGACTGCCAAAGGCGAGTTGGAAGATAAAGAAAAAGGATTTCTCGCCGGCTCGGATGATTATGTCGTAAAACCCTTTGAGCCGAAAGAACTGCTTTTTCGTGTGAATGCGATTTTACGGCGGTACGAAAAAGCGATCGATATGCTGATTGAAGCCGGTCCTCTGACAATCAACAGGAAAAGTTATGAAGTATCCGCTGGAAAAAAGATTTATCTCTTTCCTTTAAAAGAGTTTGAACTTCTTTCCATACTTGCCTCCCGTCCCAACCAGGTGCTTACACGGGAAATGCTGCTCGAGAGGGTATGGGGGTTTGATTATGAAGGTGATGAACAAACATTGAATGTCCATATTAAAAGACTTCGCGATAAACTGGAAAAGTTGGCAAAGAATGTTGTCATTTCAACAGTCCGGGGTGTCGGATATAAACTAGAGGTCCTGGATAAATGAAGTCACTATATAGCAAATTTCTCATTTTTACACTCGTTATCATGCTCACAAGTGCCTTGGTTGCTTTTCTGGCAGTCAACACTTTTTACCACCAAACATTAAAAGCGGCCAATGATGAAAAAAATATGGAGATTGTGAAATCATTCGTTTCTTATGTTGAAAGCACGAAGGAGAATGACTTGAAACAATTTCTTCAAACACAAGCGGATGCCGGTTATAAATTGATCGCTATCAATGAAAAACGGGAAAAAGAAACGTATGGCACTCCTTTTCGTGTCGATAATCTGTCCCCGCAAAACATTGACCGTGTTCTGAAAGGCGAAGACTATCATGGAATGAAACATTTTCCAACAGAAACGTTTATGACCGGCTTTTTTGCCGACGAGTCGGCCAATACGGTTGGGACCTCCTTCACCTATAACGGGATGAATTACGCACTATTTCTGCGACCGGACATTAAGTTCCTGTTTACAGAAGTTCACTTCCTGCTTGCGGGAATGATCGTAACGATGGCGATACTCAGTTTGCTGGCCATGCTGTTTATGGCGAAAAAACTGATTGAACCGATTGTAAAGTTGACTGAAGCAACGAAAAGGGTTGGCGAAGAGAAATTCACCGACCCGCTGCAAATTGATCGGAAAGATGAAATTGGCCAGCTTGCACAAAGCTTTCAATTAATGACGGAGCGGCTTGGGGAAAATGACCGGATCCGAAAGGAATTTATCAATAATGTATCTCATGATTTTCAAACACCGCTGTTAAATATAAAAGGATATGCCAACCTGATCGAAAATGACCCGCCAGCAGTTGAACGAAAAAATTACGCCAAGGTCATTCAAGCTGAAACAGAACGGCTTTCCGCACTGACGAAACAGCTTATGCTCTTGACCTCACTTGACCAGCTTTTATCACCTCTTCAACTCAAAACATTCAGGCTGGACGAGCAATTAAAAGAAACGATTCGCCGTTACAGGTGGGCACTCGAAGAGAAAGAAATGTCATTATCGTTGGAGCTGGATGAGATTGAATTGCAAGGAGATCCGGCTTTTTTGGAAAAAGTGTGGGCCAATCTCCTTTCCAATGCCATTAAGTATACCGAGACAGGCGGCTCCATCGAAATTACTTTGACGGAACAGGACAATACCGTTATAGCAACGTTTTGTGATACAGGGATCGGTATTCCAGAAGAAAAAATAGGGCGCATTTTTGAACGTTTTTATCGGGTGGATGATTCAAGGACAAAAGAAATTGGAGGAAGCGGGCTTGGTTTGGCCATCGTCCGGCAGGTCGTCGAACTGCATGGCGGCAATATTACAGCAAAGAGAAACGGACAGCAAGGCATGACTTTTATCATCTCATTACCGAAATTGTAATGATCCGTTCATGTTCCGTTTATGTTGGGAGCTTATCATTAGGCTAACACATGAACTGGATGGAGGAATTTTACATGGAACAAGAAAAATGGAGCCTTCGCTTTATTCGAATTGCGGCTATTTTTGGGTTGATTGGGGCGTTAATAGGTTCCCATATGGCGGGAGCCGAATCATATGCATTCCGCCCTATCCATGCGCATATTTTATTGGTAGGATGGTTATCGATGTTTGCCTGGGGAGCATTTTACAAAATCTACAAAGTGCGTGCAAAAAAATTACTCACTGCTCATGGATGGACGGCCATTTTGGGATCTATTGGTTTAACAGCCGGCATGTGGCTCCAATTTATTAAGCCTTTTGGGATCAATGAAGTTTTCTCTTTGGTTTTTTATATTTGCGGCGGAGCTATCCTGCTTATCAGCTTTGCCTTGTTTATCTTCATCACATTTATGATTGAGAAAGACGTGAAGCAGATTGGTTAACAAGCCGATACAAAATAATCGCCGCTGGTGGTTCTTCTTGGTGCTCTGGCTGTTGGTCGCGGGTATTTTATCAAGCTTTGCTCCCGGGGCAAAAGAGTTTGTCGCGGCGAATAAAAACGCAGGATTGCCAGCTGATGCAAAATCCATCATTGCAGACCGGCAGCTGGAAAAACACTTTCCTCAAGACAAAGGATTACCGCTTTTTGCTGTTTTTTCCAAGAAAGAAGGTTTTTCCGAAGAGGAAGTCATTGGATTTTCAAAAAAAGTGGAAGCAATCAAGTTGGATGATCAGTATGGAGAAGTCGGACTGTTGCCATTATCCAACATGCCGCCAGAAGTAGTGCAATCTTTTGTTTCAGAAAATGGCAAAACCTTTTTCATCCCGATTACACTTTCAGAAGAGTTGGAAGGAAATGATCTGTACGAAGCGGTTCGGAAAGTTAAAAAGCAAATCTCTGTACCTGAGAATGTGACATTATCATGGACCGGTCCAGCCGGTATCGCCGCGGATGCAGTGGAATTGTTCAGCCGCGCTGATATCATTTTGCTGTTGTCAACGGTAGGCTTGATTGTTGTGTTATTATTGTTTATTTATCGCTCTCCTTTGCTCACTTTTATTCCGCTTATCGGTGCGGCTATTGTTTATGCAGTCGTGGACAGAGTCATAGGGTTGGCTTCAAAAGCCGGACTTTTTGCCATCGACAGCCAGGCGGTATCGATCATGACGATTTTGCTGTTTGCGGTCGTCACGGACTATTCATTGCTGATTTTCTCCCGTTACCGGGAGGAGCTTCGGAAACATGAATTAAAAGACGCGGCAATGCGCGAAACGATGCGTCACGTAAAAGAGCCGATATTTTTCAGTGGAAGCACGATTTTGCTCGGAGTGGCCACCTTATTTTTCACCTTATACGAACCGTATCGAAATTTCGCCCCTGCCTTTGCGATCGCGGCTGGCGCCATGCTAATTGCCGGATTGACATTGCTGCCCGCCCTGTTTGCCGTGATTGGAAGAAGAGCATTCTGGCCGTCTATTCCGAAATTTGGGGAAGAGAATACTGATCAAAAATCGATATGGGGAAAAATAGCAGAAGTTGTGGTAAAGCGCCCGCTGTTCTTTCTTTTGCCTCTGATTGTGGTCATGGGGGTTGGCGCCTGGAATACAACCCATTTAAAGGAATCTTATGATTTGATTGCGTCATTCCCGGAAGATTTGTCATCCCGCGTAGGCTACGAACAGCTAAGCAAAGACTTTTCGGAAGGAAGTCTTGCTCCAGGAACATTGTTACTCGTTTCCGAGGAAAAACTTGACATGCAACAACTCCAATCTGTCCTGAAAGAAGTTGGCGATATAAAAGGCGTTGAACAAATAACGGCTCAGGGAAATCCGCTTTCCAAAGATGGAAAAAGCGCCAAGTTCTCGTTTATTGTAGAAGGAAATCCATATGAAACCGAAGCCTTCGAAACAGTAAACATAATACGTGAGAACAGTGAGGCCATTGTAAAAGACGCAGGATTATCCGAGACAAAACTGTACGTTGCGGGTGAAAGTGCGGTAAATGCGGATCTTCAAGATATCAATGATCGGGATACAATCGTTGTAATGGTCTTGATGGTGATCTTCATTTCAGTCATGCTCGGATGGCAGACTCGTTCCATCATTGCGCCTTTATATATGATCGGTACGATTGTCCTTTCCTACGCCGCCACGCTTGGGCTCTCAATATGGTTATTCAAAGTTTTTTTGGAGCTTGATGCGATTAATTACAGAATTCCATTGTATGTTTTTGTATTTCTTGTTGCCCTTGGAGTCGATTATTCGATCATGCTCATTGCCCGGATTCGTGAGGAATTGAAATCAATGCCGTTTGAAGAGGCCATTAAAAGAGGCGTAGATAAAACCGGCGGCGTCATCAGCTCGGCTGGATTGATCCTGGCTGCGACATTTCTTGTTTTGGCTACAATGCCCATTTACGAGCTAAAGTTGTTTGGATTTATGATGGCCGTCGGGATTTTAATGGATACCTTTATCGTCCGGCCACTCATGATTCCAGCTACCTTGGCGCTCCTTCGCAAATGGAGTTTTTGGCCTCAAAAAATTTGACAGGAGACTGTCTAAAAATCTCCTGCACATCAATCCAGGAGAAAGGCAACAAATCGTTTTCTCCGTCCCTATTTAACATCTATAGGATGCGCGCTGGCAGGGGCCCGCGCCTTTCAGGAAGTTGTGGGTCATTGCCATAATCCCGATTTCCTATAAAGGGTTGGCGCGAGTCTGGGACACAACTAAATCAGTTGATTAAAAAACAAACAATAAAGTGAAACTTCATTCAGAAGTGGGAGTCTTTTTTACGGCACCTTACATGCGGGATAAAGTGAAACTTCATTCAGTAGGCGTTTTCCCTACTGAATGTTAGTTGAACCAATCGGGCATTTAGGTGCCGTTTTCTCACACTTGGACCTTTTGTATTCACCCAAGATTTTGAAGTGGGAGTCTTTTTTACGGCACCTTACATGCGGGATAAATTATCCCAGTGTATGATACGAAAGCTTTTAGCGTCGGCAAAATAGGTAGGCTCCTGCGGGAATAGCTCGAGCTGAAGATCCCGCAGGAAAGCGACCTTTGCTATTTTGAATTTGACCTTTTAAAGGACACATCCTTTTCGGAGTTCCCTATGTTCCCTCTCATCGCTCGGCCTTTAAGATTACATACCAACATTATCGAGCATTTATGAAGACCCAGCATGGCGATTCCACCAATCACCTGATCGTATTTCAATTGATAAGGAAAAATATGGTCGATTTGCTCGGGAGCGATACATAGTTGAGCGGAGAGTTGTTTGAGAAATGGATTCGTATTCGCTCCGATTCCCCCGCTCATAAATCCATTTACAATAAAAAGCAGACAGGCCGGCATCAACAATATTCCGCTTAAAACGGCATAACGTTTCGTCTCTTCTTTTTTTACTGAAAAAATAATCGGCCACCACATCCCTGCTGCTGCGACAAAAAGGCCGAACTTAAATAGGGAGTGGATGGTTGGGCGGTTTAGCAAGTATTGGATCAAAAAGGGCAGGTGATATAAAAGAAATAATGCGGCGAATACAGTGAGAAAGATGCCGGAAATGAGAGGTCCTGTTTTGGGATTGAACCATTTGCGGGGAATGCCCAGCAGCAATAACGGCGGGACTAAGAAATACAGAATACTCATGTTTACCATATGGAGAGTAAAAGAAACATGGCTTAACTGCGTGAAAGGAGTTCCTCCCGCCAAGAAAAAAAGGCCGAGGCCTGTATAAAAAAGAACGGGCCGCTTGTCATGCCATTTTGCTTGTTCCTTTCGGTGGATGAATGTGGCATACACAATGGCCGTTATGATAAGGACAGACAAGAGGAACATATTCCATGTAAGTTCTCCTGCGAGTATACTCATGATAACCCTCCAGATCAATGGTCTTGATTCATTTTATGCCTCGGTTGAGCGGTTATCCTTTTAAGTTTTTTGTACGGGCCCAAGAAGGAATGACCGCCTTTTTAGACCCGGATATGATGAACCATTGGAATCTCGGATGGCAAAACACAACCTCTTTTTCGATATCGCAACTTTTTCGCTTCCATAAATCGCTTGCTTTTACGGGGCTGTATGAACAGATGAAAGGTTATTTTGTTTGGTAAAAACCTATACTGGCTATTGATAAAAGAGACATGATTGCTGTCATAAAGAACACTTCATGTACCCCTGATTTTTCGGCAATGATCCCGGCAATCATAGGACCGATCAATATCCCGATTGCATAAAACGACTGATAAAAGCCCATTGCCGAGGTTTTTAAATGACTGGGACTAATCTTCACTACTTCTCCCAGCAACAAAGGAAAAATAAAACCGAGCGCAAGCCCCAAGCCTGCATGGTACATACTGATCGCTACCAACGACTTCGCAAATGGAATACATGCCAGAAAAAAGGCGGTTAATCCAAAAGAGATGATTAAAATCACTTTATGATTTTTCCTGTTTAAATGTAAGAAGGTGAGCCCTAATGAAGTTAAGGCATGTGGAATAAAAAAGGCTCCCATTAACCAAGAAACGTGTGTATTTTTCAGACCAATCGACTCGGCGATAATAGGGCTGAATCCGAAAATGGTTATAAACAAAATCGCATGAGCCACTAAAGAAAGAAAAGTGACTATTTTTAGGCCGGATATGCTACATGTCTTCTTTATATACTCTCCGGTATGTAAATGGGGGCGGCTAAACGGCTGTCCCTCAACTTCTTTTATATGCCAAGCAAAATAGATCCCCATTATGGAGAAAGTGGCTCCTAACCAAAAAGGAAAATCCCAGCCTCCGACATGAATAAAATAACCGCTTGTGGTCATACAGACAAGCTGGGTGGCAACCGTGTTACATTGCATGGCTCCCATTGCTTTTGTGGCTTTTTCAAGAGTGAAATAATTTGAATATAGGACAGTCGCCATTACCCACATAGAAGCCGTAATGCCGGTCAATAATCTAGCGAACAATACAGCCCAAAAATCTTTAAAGAAGATCAATATCAGACAGCTGGCGAAAGCGCAAACAAAACCGCCTATCAGCAAATGCTTTCTAACGCTCAGTAACATATCGGATAAAATACCTAATGGAAAACGCAAAAGAATTTGAGAAATCCCGTAACCTCCTAAAATGATGCCCGCTTCGGCATAGGAAAAACCAATGGATTCTAAATAAACACTAAATAATGGCGCGTAAGTATAAATAGAAAACCAGAAGCAAAAAACCGCTGCATGAAAATGAAGGTGATTGCTCCTGGTGATTTTTTGCTGTGCGTTTAATTCCTTGATTTGTTCGATCATAAAACCTCCAGCACCTGAGTTATGGCGCAGAACGAATTCCTATGTTTCTATTGCCGCTTTGCTTCCCGCTTTAGCTCTATAACGCTTTTGAAAAGTTTTCAACAAAAAATCTCCACTGTTTCCAATGAGGTTTCCCCACCCTGCTTTTCACTTCGGAAATTGCGGCTTGTTCCTGCATTTTTTAGACCGGATCGTTTGAGCATCTTTTGGCTATACAACCAGACAATCTATGGAGTGATGCAACAAATGATTGACCATTTTTATTTACTTTACTGGCCGGTTATTTCTTTTTAAAAAGTTTCTTATTGCGTTTACCATGGAGCTTGCCGATAACTCATATTTATCTAAAAGCTGCTCATTGGGGGCAGACTCGGCATTTCGATCTTTTACACCAATCCGCAGCATAGGAGCAGGCTTTTCCTCAACTAGAACTTCGGCAACAGCGCTGCCCAGCCCGCCATAAATACTGTGCTCCTCAGCGGTGACGATGAATCCTGTTGTCTCAGCGGCCTTTACAATTGCTTCTTTATCCAACGGCTTGATTGATGGCATATGGAGGACAGCAATGGAAAAACCTTCTTCTTGTAATCGTCTCGCGGCTTCTATCGAACGGCTCGTTTGAGTACCGGTTGAAATGATGGTTAAATCTTTTCCTTCTTTCAGGCAAACTGCTTTACCTATTTGGAATTCATCATCCTCGGAGAATATAACTGGATAAGGATCTCGCGCCAAACGAATATAAACCGGTCCGTCATATTGATGGGCGAACCGCATCATCTTTTTCACTTCCACACTATCAGC
Source organism: Siminovitchia sp. FSL W7-1587 (assembly GCF_037963795.1). Taxonomy (NCBI): domain Bacteria; kingdom Bacillati; phylum Bacillota; class Bacilli; order Caryophanales; family Bacillaceae; genus Siminovitchia; species Siminovitchia sp. FSL W7-1587. Next base: position 2,853,808 of record NZ_CP150169.1, on the reverse strand, counting down.
CGGGGCAAGAACGATCACATTCGCTAATGAACGGAAAATGGCGATATCTTCCAATGATTGATGTGTTTTTCCGGTTAAACCGGTAAGCAAGCCACTGTACCCCCCAATCATCTTGACGTTTACATTCGGTTGGGCAATTTGAACTTGAATTTGATCAATGGCCCGTTTGGACAGAAATGCGGCAAATGTGACAGCCCAAGGTTGCAAACCAGTTGTAGCCAATCCGGAACAAACACTAAGCATATTTTGTTCGGCGATACCCATTTGCAAAAACTTTTGAGGATTTTTTTCGGCTACCACATCTATTTTCGTTGAATTTGCCAAATCTCCATCCACAACATAAACCCTTTCATCTTCCATTGACAACCGCAGCAATGTTTCTCCAAAGATTTCTCTCATTGTCTCTTGCTTGTCCATTAGTAAATGATCCATCGTTTATCCCCCTATGTTTAATTCTGCTAACGCGTTATTTAGTTCTTCATCTGTTGGAACTCTTGAATGCCAAAGATAGGCATTTTCCATAAAATTGACACCTTTTCCTTTTACTGTATTGGCCACGATCATCACAGGTTTTCCTTTCACTTTCTTTGCTTCGTGAAAGGCTGCTGACATCTCGGCAAAATCGTGTCCGTCGATAGTGATCACATGCCATCCAAAAGCCTCCCAGCGTTTTTGAGGATTCGTAACAGGAATTTCCCTGGAGCCATTTTCGCCATTCCAGCCAAATTGTTGAAGTCTATTATTGTCTAACATAACGACTACATTATCCAACCGATACTTAGAGGCAATATCCGCCGCTTCCCATACCTGCCCCTCTTGTGACTCGCCATCGCCAATCATGCAGTAAGTCCGGAAATCTTTATGTTGCAATTTGGCTCCCAATGCGATGCCCACTGCCGCCGATATTCCTTGACCGAGAGATCCCGTAGACATGTCTAAACCGGGAAGTGTGTTCATATCGGGATGTGCCTGTAATCTGGAGTTCAAGGAATCAAAAGTCTTCAATTCTTCCACCGGCATATATCCCCTCAAAGCCATTACAGCATAAAGAGCAATCGCTGAATGTCCTTTCGATAGAACAAATCTATCGCGGTTCTCAGCCCGTGGATCTGTTGGATCGATATTCATTTCGTTAAAATACAAATAAGTTAATAGATCAATCGCTGACATAGGACCACCTATGTGTCCCGCTCCGGCGTAATGGACTGTTTCAATAACGTGACGTCTCGCCTTCTTCGCCTTATAGATTAATTCCGCAGTTGATAATGCCATGTAAATCCCTCCAATTTCATTTTGGACTTGCCGGATATCTCTTTAAAAGTACATCTCCAATTAGTTATTGTCGTGAATGAAGTCATAAATCATGAATGGAAAAAAGAACGTGCTCGACTTGTATTCTAAGTAGCGCACTTAAACAGTTAATTTAAACCACATTGGAACAGATATAATAAAGTTGATCATGTCTCAAAAAAGGTTAAGCGCTTTACTTTCTTTAAAAAAAGAGAGCAAAAGCGTATATTCGCATCGTCCAGTGAATAACACTGAAAGCTTTCTTTCATCCGTATTCCGTCTATCACTGTCTCATGATCTTTTCTTTTTACATTCAGTAGAGTTGCTCATTTTTGTGGATAGAGCATACGCATCCAGAACCTTGAACCAGATCGTTTTTAAAAGATCGCGATAGTACTGTTCCTTCGGTACCATCGCTACTTTTTGATGTGGATCATGAATGAATGAAGCGCTTGTTTCCAATGGTGGCAACATCCCACTGGGTTAGCTTAACTGACCAATATGCGAATCCATTTTAATAGGGCGCTTTTCGATATATGATTGTTTTGCGGCCTGGGCGATTCGCTCTGCTTGTAAACCATCGTTTCCGTCACAAGCTGGCGGACAATCGTTTTGAATCGCCTCTATAAATGCCCGAGTCTCAGCTATATAGGCATCTTTATAACGTTCCAAAAAGAAATGCTGTAAAGCATCTTTGTAACAGCCTCCATAAGTACTTAGTTCTACCGTTGTTGGCCGATCATTTTCACAAGTTAAGTTGCCTTTTTCGCCAAACACTTCCACCCTTTGATCATAACCATAAACGGACTTTCTACTATTATCTATTACTCCAAGAGCGCCATTGGCAAATGTTAATGTAGTAATAGCGGTATCTATGTCTCCAGCATCCTCAATATATGATGCTATCAAATTGGCCCCGGTCGCAAAAACCTCAACCACTTCACTATTGGCAAGGTACCGCGCCATATCAAAATCATGTATGGACATATCGAAAAACAACCCTCCTGATTGCTTTATATAACCAACCGGTGGCGGCTCGGGATCCCGCGATGTAATCTTTATGATATGTGGTGCGCCAATGACACCGTTTTTCACTGATTCATGTATTTTCAAAAAATTCCGGTCAAATCTGCGGTTGAAGCCGACTTGAAATGTAACATTTGCCTTTTTGACAGACTCTAAAACGGCTTTGGTTTCTTCTACTGAAAAACTGATTGGTTTTTCGCAAAAAATATGTTTGCCCAGTTCGGCAGCTTGTTTAATAATCGGCACATGAGTATCTGTTGGGGAGCAAATAAAAATAGCGTCAATTTCTTTATCCATAAGAATGTCATCATAATGAGTTACTATTTGCTCAACCCCGATTGCTTTTGCCCAGTCTTTTACATGTTCTGTAAATAAATCGGAAATTGCTTTCAGTCTCACATTGGGAAAATGAACGATATTTTCAGCGTGCAGTCTGCCAATTCGCCCTGCACCGATAATGCCAATCGTGATTGCATGAGGCATTGTTCTCAACCATCTTTCTTTAATAAAATATTTTTCATTAAAACGTTTCTGGAAGCTTTTACACGGTAGTCCCTTTGGGCCGCGGTTTTTGGATGTCTTTATCATTGTCTATAGGAAATCCGCTATCTATTTTCTTATCATCAAGTTCTTTTATCTGGCTGGCTTGGATGATGTTAGATTGGATTGACCGGCGATTGTTCGATGGATAGTTACTCCGCGATTATTTCATTTTCGGGATCATCAAAAACTGGCACTACCGATGCATGTAGTGATGCCAGATCATATGATTTTATTTTCCGAGCAATTGCTTCACTTTCTCCAATTTATCTTGCGCATTTTCAATGGTAATGAGTTCAATCCCACTATTGATGTTTTTCTCTACCGGATCACCTTTTATTGCTTTTAATGCGTTTTCAACAGCGAGATACGTCATGTTAAAAGGTTGCTGTTCGATTGTTGCTGTGACATCGCCTTGCGCAATAGATGCTAAACCGTCTGTTGTGCCATCAATCCCAATAATAGGTATATCGAGTTTGTTTGTTTGAATCGCCTGGGATGCTCCCAAGGCCATTTCATCATTTGCAGCGAATACTCCTTTCACTTTCGGATGAGCTGTAATCATATTTTCCATCGTGTTCACGGCCTTTGTTCTGTCAAAATCGGCTGCTTGAACAGAAGCAACCTTTATTTTATGTTTCTTAAAATAATCCTTTGCGCCAGCAATCCTGGCTTCATTTTGCGCCGCACCAGAAACGCCCTCGATAATAGCCACTTCATCCCCCTCAGACAACATGGAACTTAAATGCTCGGCCGCTTTCTGGCCAGCCGTATAATTATCAGTACCAATATAGGTTAATTGATTTTCCCACTCTAAGTCCGTATCAATTAATAGAACCGGAATATCTTTTTCGTGATATTTACTTAGGGTTGGAATAACCGCGCTAGTACTTGGCATGACAACCAGCGCGTCCGGATTATTGGTCAATAAATCTTCTAGTAAATTGATTAACTCTTGCTCTTGTGTTTCCTTTGTTGCTGCAAGAAACTTTCCTTCAACATCAAAATCTTTAAACGCCTGTTTTGCTCCGGCTTCCGCCAATTTAAAATACTCTTGATCAGATCCTTTTAACACAACAGCGACTTGTGGCTTCCCGCCGCCATTCTTTTTTGTATTGGCGGATTCGGCATGGTCCTCACTTGCCTGATTGCCGCAACCAACTATTGATAATATAGCGATTAACATACCAACTGATAGGAAAGACTTTTTGATCATATTTTTTACTCCTCCATATGATGTGGATATACCATGATTTTGATTGCCTCTCCTTTTCGCATCGCGTCGATTGCTTGATGGATATTTCGCAATGATGTCCGATGAGTGATAAGGCTTTCAATATTTAAAATATTTGACTCTAATATTTTGATCACTTTGGGAAAATGATTGTTTTGAATAATCGTACCGAAAACGGTTATTTCCTTTTTTGTAATTTCATATTGTTTTATGGGACGATTGGCACTTTCATTCATCCCTACCAATAAAACTTTACCGCCTTTTCGAACTACTTGTAACGCTTGGTCAAATAGAACGCCAACACAATCAATAACGACGTCAGCCCCTACACCCGTTATCTCTTTTACTACCTCCCCTATATCGTTATTTGCTGGATTTAACATATGGGTTGCGCCTGATCGCTTCGCCTGTTCCAGACGGTAATCAGATAGATCACTTACGATAATCTGTCCGGCTCCAGACGCCTTTAGTACTTGTGTAAATAGCTGTCCCATTGGGCCGGCGCCTAGTATAACTACACGATCGCCAGGGTTGATCCTTATTTTTTCACAGCCATTTATGACACATGAGAGGGGTTCAGCTAAAACGGCTGATTCGACTGGCACATCCTTTGAAATGTTACATACATTTCTGGAAGGAACCACACTATATTCAGCCCAACCTCCATTTTGAAAAATCCCGATCGTCGAGAAGTTTTCACATACATTTTGAATGCCCGTTTGACAATAATAACAATGGCCACATACAGTCGTTGGATCAACAACAACCCGGTCTCCTACAGAAACATTCCTGACATTTTTTCCAATCTTGATTACTTCCCCGACATATTCATGTCCTTGAATAATGCCTTTCGTTGCGGGATGAGAGGGAGGATTTGCCAAAATATGAATATCTGACCCGCAAATACTTGCCACTTCCACTTTTATTTTCACTTCATCATCTCTTGTGATGTCAGGCTCCTCTATTTCTTGTAATGTCAATTTTCCTATGTCTTCAAATACTGCCGCTAACATATATTCAACTCCTTACTGAAAAAAATCAGAAGTAACTATTTATTTAAATACTGATCAACTTCCGCGATTCTTTTTTCAACATTATCTTTTGTGTACACTTCAGTACCAGAATCAATCCTTTTCTCCACTTTTTCTCCCTTTATCGCTTTGTAGGCGGATTCTACTCCCAGGTAACCCATTTGGTAAGGGTCCTGTGCAATATTTGCGATCAATTTTCCATCCGCAACAGCTTGCAGCCCGTCCGGGGTGCCGTCAAAGCCGATTAAAGGAATGTCTTGACTATCTTTATTTTCCAATCCTTTAAAAGAACCTAGAGCCATTTCGTCGGAAGTAGCAAATATCGCTTTTATATTCGAGTCAACCGTTAAAGCATTTTCAACAATATTGACCGCTTTCACACGATCACTTTGGGCATCTTGTACAATAAAAGTAATATTTTTCTCCTTTAAAGCATCCTGGAAGCCTTGGGTTCTTTCATCATGAACTTTCGCCCCCATTTGTCCGCGAACAATCAAGACTTTATCACCCTTATCCAACTGATCTCGTATAAATTCTCCACCTTTGAAGGCAGCTTCATAGTTCTCTGTTCCAATAAAAGTAACACGGTTATCAAACGCTTCTACATTCGCGTCAGCTAAAACAACAGGTATGTTTTCGCTATTTGCTTTTTCTAGCGCCGGCAAAATCGCTTCGGGTAAACTTGGCGCAATGACCAGCCCATTTACATTAGCGGAAATTAAATCCTCTACCATTTTTACTTGTTCTTCATATAACGTTTCTTCAGCCGGTCCCAGTATTTCAATTTCCACACCCAATTCTTTCGCCGCCTCTTTAGCTCCGGCCATATGGAGTTTCCAATATTCGGAATTTAACGCCATTAGAACAACGCCAATTTTTACCTGTCCACTGTCTCGACTCTTGTCGGAATCGCCTTTTGAGCCTGCTTTATTGTTCGCGGAACAAGCACTTATCATGAATAAAGCAGATACAACCATAATAATGATGAGTCTTTTTTTCATTTCAATCCTCCCCCGCTAAATCATTTACTGATTTTTGGAACGTCTGCGCAATACATCCACAAAAACGGCCAGTATGATCACTACTCCTATTACGACGGTTTGAACATCTGTTGAAGTGCCTAATAGATTAAGCCCGTTGCGAAGCACCGCAATAATCATTGCTCCTATCAAAGTTCCCCATACGGTGCCGACCCCGCCAAAAAAGCTTGCCCCGCCAATAATGACTGCGGCAATGGCATCCAATTCATATGTTAATCCGGCAATTGGGGATGCGGCATTCGTTCTCCCAATCAAAACCAATCCACCTAGTGCCGCCATTAAACCACTAATGGTATATACGATCACCAATACGCGATCAACAGGAATACCCGACAAGCGAGCTGCTTCTTTATTACCTCCTATCGCATAAATATATCTTCCTGTTGCAGTTCGGGTTAAAAAGATATGGAAAAGGAGACAGACAAAAAGTACTAAAATAAAACTAAAAGGGATAAATCCAACATCGGCTTGTCCTGCAAAGTTGATTAAGTAGGAAAATCCAAAAATGGGAGACGCGCCAGTAATAATTAATGCCAACCCCCGAAACACATTCATTGTGCCCAGAGTGGAAATAAAGGGGTGCGGCAATTTTAATTTGGTTAACAGCAATCCATTGAGTAAACCGGCTAACGCTCCAACTAAGAGACAAACAAATATTCCCAGAATCGGGGGCATGCCCCACATGACCGTTACAACACCGGTGATCACAATGGAAAATGCGAGAATAGAACCTACCGACAAGTCAATGCCCGCTGTTAAAATGGGCAATAACATGCCAATTGACAACAACGCATTGATAGATAATTGCCTCGCTATATTCATAATATTGTCTAATTTCATAAAGCTCGGTGAAAGGATCGCAAATACAGCCGACAGAATGACCAATCCAAATAATGCGCCAAACTTATTCACCATATATTTCATATCCCGAAACTTGTTTTGATCCTTTATACGCATTTCGCTTTGTTGGATCACTTCTGATTGATCTTTCATTTATGAACAACCTCCTGTCGCGGCTTTCATGATTACTTCCTGATTTGCTTCATTTCTATTTAAATTCGCTGTGATTTTTCCCTCGTGCATCACAATGATTCTATCTGAAATGCCAAGGATCTCTGGCAACTCAGAGGAAATAACAATTACCCCGGCACCCTCTTCAACCAATGAATTCATTAATTTATATACTTCCACTTTTGCGCCGACATCAATTCCTCTTGTCGGTTCATCAAAGATAAACACTTTGGCATCCGTAAAGAGCCACTTGGCAATGACGACTTTTTGTTGGTTTCCTCCGCTAAAATACTTTACAAACAAGTTGATATTATTGGGTCTAATGCTCAAATCTTTTATATATTTTTCCGCTACTTCTTTTTGTTTCCTTACATTAATAAGTCCTTTGCTTTTTACTTTATTTAACTTTGTGATTGTCTTATTAAAGGTGAGGGATTGGTCGAGAAACAATCCTTCTTCTTTTCTGTTTTCAGATATAAAGGCTAAACCGGCTTTAATGGCATCAATCGGATTTCTAATATGTTGCTTTTCTCCAAAAACAAATACCTCTCCCGAATAAATGGGGTCTGCGCCAAATAACGCTCTGGCCAATTCAGTACGTCCCGCCCCCACTAATCCAGAAATTCCCAAAATTTCACCTTGATATGCGGAGAAGTTAATTTCTGGCGCATCCGGCGTTAGTTTAACGTTTTTTACACTAAATACTTCTTGGCCTTTTTCAAACTGGATTTTGGGAAATTTATTGTCAAGCGAACGGCCAACCATCAGCGCAATCATTTCATCTATTGATGTTGCGGCGGTTTCAACAGTCCTAATTTTGCTGCCATCTCGTAAAATCGTTATTCTGTCACTGATTCTTTTGATTTCTTCCAATCGATGAGAAATATATATAATCGTCATTCCTTGCTTTTTTAATCTTTCTATCGTTACTAATAGTTGCTCGGCCTCCCGTTCACTTAAACTTGATGTTGGTTCATCCATAATAATGAGTTCACAATTTAAAGAAAGGGCTTTCGCAATTTCTACTAATTGTTGTTGACCAACCCCCAGGTTCTGGATCAGTTCATCCGGGTCAATATCTTGACCTAAACGCTCCATCAGCTGCTTTGCTTCATTTTTCATTGTCGAACGGTCTAATAATGAAAACTTGCCACTTCGCTTTTTTTCATGCCCCAAGAAAATATTTTCCGCTATGGAAAGCTCCGGAATAAGGTTCAGTTCCTGATAAATGGTTCCAATTCCAGCGTTAATCGCATCGCTTGGTTTATTGATGACAAGATTTTCACCCTTCCATTTTAGTTCTCCCGTATCTTTTTGATATGCGCCAGTGATGATTTTAATAATGGTTGATTTTCCCGCCCCATTCTCTCCTAAAAGAACATGGACTTCACCTTTTTTGATGTCGATATTCATATCATGCAGCACTTGAACACCGGAAAAAGCTTTACTAATGTTTTTTAGTTCCAGCAACATATGAAATCACCCCTATCTTTTCAAAAGTAATGCAATAGACTCCCAGTATTCATCATTTGCCCTTTTTGAAAACGCATACAAATTCTTTTTATTCGCAATTTGATTGCGTAAGGACCTTCAATCGGTAATGACCAATGACATATTCCAATATGAACACTCATAACATCACTTCTTTATATTTTTCTTGATTTCTTAGTAACACGGGGCAACCATTATTAAATGATCTTGTAGCCGCAATGGCAATTTCAAGAGCCCTTTTTCCATCTAAAGCCGTACACAATGGCTGCTCTCCCTTGCGCAGGGCTGTAATAAAATGGATCATTTCCAATAAATACGCGTTTTTAAATCTTGTTGGAAAATCTTGAACCAGATCATGGCTGCTCTCATTCTTTTTAAAGATCCTGACATCATTATTTCTCATGGACCCTATTTGAATGGCTCCATCGGTGCCGACCACTTCACCTCTGATATCATAGCCATATGAAGAGATTCTCATCGTTTCAATGTCTCCTGCAGCGCCTGATTTGAATCTGATTTGTGACAAGCCCTGATCTACATCTTTATATTTCTCCATCAACCGATTGGACTCCATTAAGATGTTCCCGCTTGATTGAACGGAGTAAATTTCATCGTTCATCAGAAAGCGCGCAATATCATAATCATGAATCGCTACATCCAAAAAGATTCCTCCACTGTATTTGATGAACTCTTCCGGGGGCACGTTGCCATCTCGGCTGACCGCCTTAAAGTAAAGAGGTGTTCCAATGTCTCCCGCTTCTATCCTTCTTTTGGCTTCTACATACGCAGGGTCGAACCTGCGCATAAAGCCCACTTGGCAAGTAATTTTGTTTTCCGCGATGACTTGCAATACTTCATCTGCTTCTTCCAATTTTTGAGTCAATGGCTTTTCTATGAAGACATGTTTCCCATGTCGCGCAGCCAGTTTTATCATTTCGGCATGTGTACTGGTTGGTGTAACGATAATGACAGCATCGATATGTTCGTCTTCAAAAGCGGCCATTGGATCATGTGACCACTTGTCCACGCTCAACTCCCGCGCAACCTGCTCAGCTCTTCCTTGTAACGGATCTACAACTTTTACCAATTTGGCGCCCTCGATTTTGGTGGCAAGATTTTCAGCGTGCCAGTAACCAAGGCGGCCAAGTCCCAAAACCGCACACCTGATGAACTCTTTCATGAATTCCCCTCCAGACTATTTTTCCGCTTTAAACGAATGGATGAACCATTTTTTGTAAATATGATAACGATCGCTTCGCATATTCAACTGGCTGATAAATTGTCGGGTCTTGCTCTCCTTCTATTAACGCCCAGCCAGTATACCCTCTTTTTATTAACGTTGTGATAATCGGTTCAAAATCTAAACAACCTTCTCCCGGGACTGTGAAAATACCACTGCGGATTGATTGACGAATACTAAAAGATTCTTCTCTAGCGCGTTGCAGAATATTTTCCCGGACATCTTTTAAATGAATATATTTTATTCTGTCAAAATACGTATCCAATAATGTCACGGGATCATTGGAGCCATAATAACCATGCCCCGTATCATATAGTAATGAAACGAGATGAGGTTCCGTCATCTCCATCAACCTGGCAATTTCATCCGGCTGCTCCACCACGGTGCCCGCATGGTGGTGGTACACTAAATCCATTCCATGTTCCTTGCATATTTCTCCAGCTTTATGCAGTCCTTCTACTAAATACTTCCAACCATCATCATCCAATCGCTCAACGAACGTTTCGTCCTGTTTACGGCGGGGATCTTGATTAAGCATCGATCCGCCAATTTCGGCTGTGCTCACAACCTTACACCCGAAATATGCCAGAAATTTCACATGATCCCGATAAGCTTGTAATTCGGCTTTATGTCTTGTTGGGTCTGTGAAAAAGACAGATTTCCATTGCGTTGTTAAAACAAGATTGTATTTGTTCAAGGCGTTTTTTAAAGCAATTGGATCTTTTGGGAATTTTCTACTGACTTCTGTCCCTCTAAATCCCAATGTAGATATGTCCCGCATCACCTGCTCATATGTAAAAAAGTCACCATGCTCCAAAACATCCTCGCCAACCCAATTAATCGGATGAATGCCCAGTTTAAATGGAAGATGATCAATCGGCATAGCTCTTCCCCCTATATTGAATTTGCAGGTTTGGCTATAGAAAAACCTATAGCCAAGCCTGATATGGACTTTATTTTCCTCATCATAGCTTTGTTAACCACTCATGGTCTTTGTCATTGGTAAATCTCCATTTTCGGATGGGGCCGGCCATGACATTTAGATAATATAGTCGATAACCTGGAGGTGCCGAACAAGGATGGTGCCCCTTGGGCACGAGGACGACATCGCCGTCGTTGACGATGATCGTTTCATCAAGAGTGCGATCATCCGTATAAACTCGCTGGATGGCAAACCCACCTTCTGCCGGATCGATTTTATGATAGTAAGTCTCTTCCAAATACGTTTCGTTTGGATAGTTATCCGTATCATGCTTATGCGGCGGGTAGCTGGACCAATTTCCGGCCGGGGTATAGACTTCAAACACGAAAAGGCTGTCGGCCGGCTTATCCTCTGGAATAATTCCATTAATCTCCCTTTCCATATAACCAGAGCCGCGTTGTGCCACATCGACATCTTCCGGCCGAATTAGCCGTGCTTCGTAAGTCCCTTTTCCAGGAGCCGTGCAAACAGCGATTTCCAGATCAGTCAAAGCTTCCAATTTTACTTGGTCATCATTTGGAATATACACGGTATATGCCGGGGTCTCGTCAAACACACTCATTCTTTCTCCTATGTTGGCCCACGATTGGGATTTTGTTGCTGCATTGGCACGGCCGGATAAAAGGACGATGGCCATCTCTCTATCCCCAGTCTCTTTTGCAAACGTTTCTCCGGGTCGCAATGTGTACACTTCAAAACCTACATATTCCCAATTGGCGGATTCCGGTGTGACACGAAGAATATTTCCATCTTCAGCAGGCTGTTCTTTTGGTTTTACTAATAATGTAGACAAGGCGCATTCCTCCTATTTGTTAATCGTTTTAATATTTTCTTGCTTTGCTTTTATGTGCTTCCATCACCGTATGTGCTTGTTCGACCTTCGGACTTTCAGACACTTCCGCAACCCCCAAATGCCACCAAGACTCATAAGTGCTAGAACCTGTGCCAGGTAAAACTTTTATATCAATCAATGTAGTGACTGTTTCTTGCTTAGCCATTTCCAATGCCTTTTTCAATTCATCTATTGTGTGGGCTGTATAACCTTTTGCCCCCATACTCCTGGCATTGGCCGCAAAGTCGATATCCAGATATGGACCGCTTAACCGGTTGTCTTCCTCCGAACGATAGCGAAACTCATTGCCAAACCCTTCACTTCCTTGACCGACCTGCAAGCCATGTATACATTGAAACCCATTATTATCCAATAAAAGCACCGTTATTTTCTTCTTTTCTTGAATGCTTGTCACGAGTTCTGAATGAAGCATCAGATAACTCCCATCGCCAACGAAAGCATATACTTCTTGATCATCATCCGCGGCCATTTTGGCCCCCAGAGCCCCCGCCACTTCATAACCCATACAGGAAAAACCGTATTCCATATTGTATGTTTTTGGCTCCGTTGTTCTCCATAATCGCAAAAGGTCGCCGGGCATGCTTCCAGCCGCGCAAGTGATAATATCTTTTTCACCAATAAATCTATTAATCTCGCCAATTACCCGGGTTTGCGATAAACCGCTTTCAAGCGTTTGAGAATAATAATGATCCACTTCTTTTGTCCATTCATCTTTCAAATCTTTTAATCTATTCAGGTCATAATCGCTTTGATAACTTTTGTTTTTCAACTCTTCTGTTAATTTATCAAGAGCTATTTTAGCGTCAGCCACAAGCATTTGAGATTCCATTTTCATCGCATCGAATCCGCTTACATTTATGCTTAAAAACTCGACTTCCGGATTTTCAAAGGCCCATTTGGAAGAGGTGGAAAAATCGGTTAACCTTGTTCCAATTGCGATCACCAAATCAGCCTTTTTCGCCAAAACATTCGATGCCAGGGAACCGTTTGCTCCCATACCGCCCATGTTAAATGGATGCTTCCATGATAAAGCGCTTTTTCCGGCTTGGGTTTCGCCTACCGGAATTTGGAACTCTTCGGCAAACTGGGCCAGTTCTTTTTCCGCAAATGAGTAATGTACTCCTCCACCCGCGATGATTACCGGATATTTCTTTCTCGAGATAAGTTGAACAGCGCGCTCAACTGCTTCATCTGATGGTATTTTCCTTTCAATATAGTGAACTCTCTTTTTAAAAAACTCGACTGGATAATCGTATGCCTCCGCCTGAACATCTTGCGGCATGGAAAGTGTCACTGCCCCTGTTTCCACTGGATCGGTCAGCACCCGCATCGCGTTTAAAGCCGCGGTCATCAACTGTTCAGGGCGAGAAATACAGTCCCAGTATTTGCTGACCGGTTTAAACGCATCGTTAGAGGAAACGGTATAGTCACGCGGGTCTTCTATTTGCTGTAAAACGGGATCGGGCTGACGACTGGCAAAAATATCACCCGGCAACAACAAGACGGGTATTCTATTGACTGTCGCAGTGGCTGCGGCAGTCACCATGTTCAATGCCCCCGGTCCAATCGATGTGGTGCAAGCATAAATCTCCAGCCGGTTTTTCTGTTTAGCAAAGGCAGTGGCGGCATGGACCATCCCCTGTTCATTTTTACCTTGAATATATGTCAGCTCGCCTTTGTGATTCTCCAATGCTTCACCTATTCCCGTCACATTCCCGTGTCCGAATATTCCAAATACACCTTTTACAAATTTTCTTTCTTCTCCATCAAAATGAACATATTGATTGTCTAAAAACTTGACCAATGCTTGTGCCATCGTTAGTCGAATCGTTTTCATCACTTTCAACTCCCCTTATTTAACGCACATATATTTTTTTATTCGTTTTATACGATTTTGTGGCCGCTTCAGAAATCTGCAATGCCATCTTTCCATCCATTGCATTCACACTCGGTTGCGTATTGGTTTGTATACATTCAATAAAGTGTTCCATTTCTATTAAAAAGGCATCTTTAAAATAAGTGGGAAAGTCGGGAATCGTATCATAATAAGACTTATTTTTTGTAAAAATAATATTGTTATGTTGTTGCAGCGAGCCAATTTGTATCATGCCCTCAGTTCCTAACACTTCTCCCCTAATATCATAGCCAAAGGTAGAATTCCTGCTTCCTTCTATATCAGCTGTCACGCCACTTTCAAATTCAAGATATGACAAGGCCTGATCCGCATCATCGTATTTTTTCATGAACGGATGAACGAGTACTTTGCCGAAGGATTGAATAGATTTCACTTCACTTCCAAGTAAAAATCTCGCTATATCAAAATCATGTATACACAAATCCAAGAATATTCCGCCACTTGTTTTTATATATGCCTCAGGCGGCGACCCGGGATCTCTGCTCACTCCTTTAAAATGAAGGGGTTCACCAATATCGCCTTGCGCAATCCTTTTTTTGGCCTCCAAATAAGAGGGATCAAACCTTCTCATAAAACCGACCTGACAAATGATCTGATGTTTTTTCAATTCTTCAATCACCGAGTCCGCCTCTTCACTCGTTTCGGTGATGGGCTTATCCACAAAAATATGCTTCTTATGTTTGGCAGCCTGTATAATGATTTCAGCATGTGTATTTGTTGGTGTGACGATGATAACCGCTTCAATGGCATCGTCTTCTAATACTTCCCGAAGGTTGCTTGTAAATTTGTCAATCCCCAACTTTCGGGCAGCTTTTTCAGCGCTCTCCATTCGCGAAGCAACAATTGTGGCAACTTCGGCATTCGGTATATGATAAACGAGATTTGCCGCATGGATCATGCCCAGGCGTCCAACTCCTATGACTGCGCATCTCACTTTCTTTCTCACGATTCCACTTCCCTTAAACAGATTATCGTTTTCAGTATAGCGCTTAACTAATGCTTAAAAACAATCCTTAAATTACATGTTGATAGATGGGCAGACCCCTTTCCATCGGGAGGGAAACTTCTCCTTGAATTAACGGCTCTGCGTATTTGATAAATTCAGCAGTCATGGTATTGCCTTTTTCATCGTACCAGTCGATTGGCACAAATTTTTCTTTTCCGGCCGCGCTCGCTAATGGTTTGGGACGATAAGCAATGACATAATCATGTTGAATGTTCTCCTCCCTGTCCAAGCCGACCATGATGCTTGAATATCCTTTTTCCGCATACATCCATGACTGTTTTCCGAGCTCATACGCTTCTTGGACATCTGTTTTGGAAGAAAGCAACATGCTGCTTCTTTGCCAAATACTCGGGGCAATGGATCTGGTCTCTATTCCGGTTTCAGACCCAATGACAGCTTGTAAATAAGTTGATACTCCTCCTAGTTTCGGTCGGCCCAGCGCGTCAAATTCCACATCCTTTTCATTTATCAACTGGCCTTTATCATTTTTAATTCCTTCCGCGACAATCACAAAAGTATCTCTTTTTTCTTCGTGCGCCTGCATCACTTTCATCAGGCATTCCTCCAGATGAAATGGAACTTCCGGAATGTATACCAGATTTTGATTGGCATCCGTTTGGCAAGTGGCCAATGAACATGCCGCAGCCAGCCAACCAGTATGCCTCCCCATCGTTTCAATAATGGTAATTCGCTCACTATAAGGGAAACTCGCCACATCCATCTTCATATCCAATATGGAAGTCGCCAGAAACTTAGCGGCACTTCCATATCCAGGTGAATGATCCGTTCCCATTACGTCATTGTCGATTGACTTCGGCACTCCAACTACAACTAGATCAAACCCCATCGTCTTTGCCCTGTCGTCTATCAGCTTAGCCACATTCATAGAACCATTCCCACCAATATAAAAGAAATATCGAATTTCCTTTCTCTTCAATAAATTAACGATCTGATCTACTTCATCACCGGTCAATTTATGCCGACAAGTGCCAAGAGCAGCTCCCGGTGTCCAGCGCAACCGATGGCAATCATTGTCTGACAGCGTACTTAAATCAATAAACGATTCATTGATTAAACCATGTATGCCGCCAATTGATCCATACACCTTCCCTTTCATGCCTGTCAGTTTCATTTGATCAAGCAGTCCTACCATAGAATTATTAATGACCGCGGTCGGTCCGCCCGATTGGACAATCAGACAGTTCCCTGCCAACGTTGAACACTTCCTTATTGATTGGATTAAGCGCTTTACTTATACAAAAAACGCATTCAAGCAGCACGGCTTTCAAATTTAAAAGTTTAATTCGTTTTACAAGCTACATTCAAAGCTTGGGTTGATTTTCTGGTGACCAATGAAGGGAGAAGAGTCACTCGGCTCTTTTCTTCTTTTTCACCATTGATAATAGACACCATCAAATCCATTACTTCTCGACCCATACTTTCAATTGGCTGCGCAACAGTCGTTAGCGGCGGGTCTATGACTGTGGCAATAGATGTGTTGTCAAAGCCAATAACCGACAAATCTTCCGGAATTTGTAAGCCCCATTCTTTTGCCATTTGAATGACACCGGCGGCCAACAAATCATTGCAGGCAAATATGGCTGTAGGCCGGTTATCTCCTGTAAGATACTTTTCAGTCATATGTCTTCCAGCTTTAATATGGTCGTTAATGTCCTTTATAAAATCAAAGTTTTTATTGATCTGCAAACCATGACTTTCCAAGGCATAATGAAAGCCTCTTAGCCTTTCCCGGTTACTCCATAAATCTCTGGCGACGACTCCCATATTTTGATGCCCTAATTCTATTAGATGATTCGCCGCCACATAGCCGCCCATAAAGTCATCTATTGCTACGGCATTCACCGAAAACATGGGAAAGTCGCGGGCGACGATCACTACGGGAATTTCTTCTTTTATTAATTCTTCCACTTTCTTGAGATCTTCGAAACCTGAAGCCAGTATAAAACCGTCTACCCTTTTTTGCTTCAATAACAATAGATATTTGTTTTCTTTGGCACTATCATAATCGGTGTTGCAAATGACAATGTTATAACCTAATTCATGCCCTCTATCTTCAATCCTTCTAGCTAATTCAGAAAAAAACGGGTTGACTAAATCGGGAATGAGCAATCCTATTGTTTTCGTTTGCTTGCCCATTAATGCGGAAGCCAACATATTGGGGTAATAATCCAACTCTTTCATAATTCGTTTTACTTTTTGTCTCGTCTTGTCACTGATGTTCCCGGTATTATTGATCACTTTTGAAACGGTCGCAATTGAAACATTGGCCGCCTTTGCTACATCATAAATAGTTACTTTCAATTTTTATCACCATGTTTTTCCAAAGTATATGTATATTGTATTATATTTCTATCACTTTGGAAGCATTCCGCATTGATTTGTAAGCACTTTCTAAATATTTTACGATTTTCAGTGAATCGCTTTCATTATAAATCGGAGTTTTATTGTGGATGACACACTCTTGAAAGTGGTTAACTTGTTTTACATATTGATCATCCTCAAATGACTTTCTCTGTATTTCATGACCATTGAGATCTAACATTTTTACGATACCGCTTCCATCTTTTGAAACATCCGGCCTAAAGGCCGACTCAACGATAATCGCGCCTTTTTCCCCAAAAATTTCATAGCGATCAAGAAATGATCCTTCAAAAGAGGCGCTGACTTCCGCGCAACGATTGTTATCATCCTGTAAAAAACAAACAGAGGTCGTGTCCACTTGATGCTCGGGATCCACTTTTCCAATCATGGAAATATGTGTCGGCTGCAATCCCACAATCTGGGTAACTGCATGTATGCCATAACATCCGACATCCCATAACGCTCCCCCGCCAAGTTCTCTGTTAAACCGGATATCCTCCCGATCTTCCAGAAAAAATGAAAAGTGTGCTTTTACATATCGATAATCACCGATTACCCCTGAATCCATCAGCTCCTTTACATACTGATGCTGAGAGTGGAATTGATACATAAAGGCTTCCATAAAGATTACATGATTCTGTTGCGCCGCTTCGCACATTTCTTGCATATCATCCTCAGAAATGGTCGCAGGCTTTTCCACTAATACATGTTTTTGTGCCGCCATGGCTTTCACGGCCCACTCTTTATGTAGTGCGTTCGGCAAGGGAATATATACGGCATCGACTTGATCGTCCCGCAGCAATTCCTCATATGAGTCATATACCTTGGAGATATGAAAGCGCTTAGCTTTTTCTTTGCTTTTAGAAGCAACAGCAATTACGTCCCCCATACCAGAACGGCGAATGGCCGGTACAACTTGATCGTATGCAATATTGGCGGCTCCGAGTATTCCCCATTTTACTCTGTTCATAGACTTTTCAATCTCCTCACTCGATTCAAAAGTAAAGCGCTTTACTTTAAACCGAATTATATATTATTTTTGAATAGTCCGCAACATAATTTTTAAAAAAATATGAAGTTTAGTAAGATTTTGTCGTAAATGCAAGGAAAATATCGATACATGCACACATCGAGACGGCTATCATCACCACTCTTCTTTTCTCTGCCAGTGTACTGAATGCTGATGATTATTTTTACTGTCATAACACCTCAAGCTGGATTCACTTTAAGCCTCTAACTCATTTTTTGTACAGGTAAGAAAAGCAAATGTTTTTTTGAATATAACCATTTTTGTGGTTTCCGCATATTTTTATAATGGGTCGAAAAACTCATAAAGTATCTAAAGGTGGGATAAATAGTGAAGCCGAAGTTGGATCCAGTCCGTGGTTTTTTTAATAAATGGGAAATGTACAAAATTGTGAAAGAAAAACCCGCACCGTACTTTCGCATACCTCATACAGGTGTTTTTTCTCGGCAATCTTTTGAACAGTTTATAAGTGAGTATGAATGCATTTTTATAAAGTCTGTTTTTACTTTTGGCGGTGAAAAAATCAGCAAAATTACGAAGGAGAACGGGCAGCTCGTTTGGAAACTGCAGGGACATCCTGGCAAGGGCTTTGATCAAATCGAACCACTGTTTGCTGAACTGTCCGGCGTTTATAATGATGAGCTTTGTATTGTACAGGAAGGGGCACCTTTGTTGATGTACAAAGAACGTCCCATCGACATTCGGGCCCATTTACAGCGGGATCTTGATGAGAAATGGGTTTATGCCGGAGATTTAGTCCGTGTAGGAGGACCCGAGTCGATTGTGTCAAACTTTGAAAGCAATGGAACTGTTGAACCTACAAAGAAAGTATTATCTACCTTATTTAAAAGCGAAGAGCGAGCTGCCCAAATTATGGAAAATGTCGCCAAATCAGCCATGCACATTTGTCATTTGCTAGATGAACATGATATTTTCATGGAAGCTGGAATCGATTTCGGTGTTGATGGCAAAGGAGAACTGTGGTTGATTGAAGTGAATACAAACGATTCACAAGGAGCTCCAGACAGGGCATTGTTTAAGCGGCTGCCCGATCAGACATACTATAATGATATTATGACCAGACTAACAAGAGTAAATGAGCAATTAGTTAAAGAGCTTTTTGCGTACTTCGAGGAATACGTTAAAAAGAATAAAAATGAACGGGTATAGCACTCCTTTCCCAGTGCCCACCTTTATGAAGAAAGACTTGCTGTCCATCATAGCGAAGCAAGTCTTTTTTTATTTTAGATGCTACAAATCTAAAAAATGTTGAATTGAACACCTTTTCGTTATATGGTTAATTACATAAGTAACTAACCAATGTGGTGGTGAAGCGGTGAAACATTTAGTAGATGACGGACGCCCCATTTTTATACAAATTGCCGAGCGAATCGAGGATGACATTATTTCAGGCAGTTTGTCGGAAGAATCTCAGGTCCCGTCAACCAATCAATTCGCGGCCTTTTACAAGATCAATCCTGCTACTGCCGCTAAAGGCGTCAACTTGTTGGTAGATGATGGAATTCTTTATAAAAAGCGGGGGATTGGAATGTTTGTGGCGAAAGGCGCACGTTCGAAGCTAAAAGAAAAACGGAAAAAGTTATTTTATGAACAACATGTCGCAACGGTGATCCGAGAGGCAAAGAAACTGGGAATTACGTCAGAACAGTTGATTGAACTTATTCGGAAAGGAGCTGAAAAGTAATGGGCTATATCGTCGAAGCGAATGGATTGGAAAAAGCGTTTGGCAGCTTTAAAGCTGTAAATGATGTTAACTTTTCCATAGAAAAAGACAAAATATATGGCTTGCTCGGGAGAAATGGAGCCGGCAAAACGACATTAATGAAACTGATTACTGCGCAAATTTTTCCAACTGGAGGCAACATTAAGGTATTTGGCGAAAATCCGTATGAAAACAGGAATGTGTTGAAGCAAATTTGTTTTATAAAGGAGAGTCAAAAATACCCGGATCATTATACGGTAGGTGATGCCATTGCTGTTTCCAAATCTATTTTCCCGAATTGGGATGAGGATTTTGCTCTTTCGCTAATAGATGAATTTCGCCTCCCTTCCAAGCGTCGGATTAAAAAGCTCTCCCCGCGGCATGCATTCAGCGGTTGGAATTGTCATTGGACTGGCGAGCCGGGCTTCCTTAACGATATTTGATGAACCCTATTTGGGTCTTGATGCCGTATCCCGAAATGTTTTTTACGATCGGCTGATGGATGATTATGCGGAACATCCACGTACAGTGATTCTTTCTACACATTTGATTGATGAAGTGAGCAATTTGCTTGAGCATATATTCATGATGGCGGACGGTGAGCTGATCATCGATCAAGATGCTGAGGACCTCAGGGGAATGGCCTTTACGGTTACCGGCCGGGCACCTGAAGTTGAAGGTTTCATTTCCGGGAAAGAAGTGATCCATCGGGAACCGTTCGGAGGATTGCTATCAGCCACGGTTATTCGGGATCATCATGGCCATGAGCTAAAACAAGCAGAAACAATCGGCCTGGAAATAACCCCTGTTTCGCTGCAGCAGTTAAGCATATATCTGACAACAAAGAGCCGTGAACAAAAAGGAGCGATGACCAAATGAACATGAAAGCTGTTTTCAGCATTCACCGGAAAGATAAATGGATTTGGCTCTATATTCCGTTAATCATTCTCTCTTTTAGCTTTTTTGTCAATCTGATTGTCAGCTTACTGATTAATAATGATGAAAACATTTACTCGGGCGGTGTCATTTCCATCTTTGCCTATGTGCTTACATTGGGGATGATCGTCGTTGCCCAGTCCTTTTCCTTTGCAATCGGGATGTCCGTCACGCGCAAAGATTATTTCTGGGGCACAGCTTTGATGGGTCTTACGGCAAACTTTATCATCGCCCTTTTCGTGAGTATTTTTGCCTTCTTTGAAAACATGTTAAACAGCTGGGGAAACAGATTATACTTTTTCCATCTTCCTTATTTAAATGAAGGGATTTTTATGGAACAATTGGTGATGTACATGATTCTGTTTACCTTTTTATTTTTTCTTGGATTTCTGATTATGAGCTTTGCCAAGCGTTTTGGTGGCAAAGGATTGCTGCTGTTATTGTTATCCCTGTTATTGGCCAGTAGTATCGCGGTATTTTTATTTCATCATTTCCGTGTGTGGACCGATATCTTTCACTGGTTTTTGTCCCAAACGGCGGCCGGGGTTTCCTATTGGCTTTTGCCACTGATTTTATTCAGTATAGCCAGCTCATTTTTCTTACTTCGAAAAGCGTCCGTTTAATAATAAGTGAAACTTCATTCAGTAGGGATCCACTGAATGTTAGTTGAACCAATCGGGGCATTTAGGTGCCGTTTTCTCACACTTAGACCTTTTGGATCACCCTCACGTTTTGAAGTAGGAGTCTTACAGCACATTACAAAAAGCTTGCCCCTGTTTTTATTCAAGAGCAAGCTTTTTTATCATCTATATTTTCCCTTTTAATCCACTCTTCGAACAGCGCTTGCCGAGGGCGCATATTCGTTGTCACACATACTTTTTTTCCTTAATAATGCGAGCCCGAGAGTGGAAATGAAAACAGCCCCGCTTGCGATGAGTATCGTTATTTTTGAAGTAAATGCGTCTGCGAGAACACCGCCCAAAAAAGGACCAACGATGGCCGATACGGCGAAAAAGATATTAAATAAACCATATAGAGCCCCATAAGAATTTTGTTCACTTTCGCCTTGGGTATTGCCCAGCATTGTCAAAGTCGGTGAAACCGCCAATCCCATGCTCGCCCCCACAAGCAACAAAGCAATGACCATTTGCAAACCGGATTTGGCAAAGACAATGAACGGCAAAAATACCCCCACAAGAAGCAAGCCAAATAAAACGACACGACTCGGTGTGTATTTGTTTATTAACAAGCCGGAAATGGGCGCCATAACGCCATAAGCCAATGTTAACACCCCAAACATTAAGCCGATAAAGAGGGAATTACCGCTGAACGTACTGGATAAATACATCGGCAGGATAGGCTCTAACATCGTCAATGTTCCTTCACTGATGAACATAATTGTCAATATCCAGATGACGGGACGTTGTTTTAACAGCTCCGTTATTTTTTTTGGTTCCTGCACATTGCTCCGCTTCGCCTCTTTTAAATAGATGGCTGCAAGAATGACAACTACGATGAGGATGGCTGATATCGTATAAAAGGGTGTTTGATAACTGCCAACTTCAATAAGCAAGCCCCCAACTGGCGCTCCCAATAATGTGCCCGCAGACAGACTGGTCATCGCCAGCCCCATGGCAACAGCCCGTTCTTTTTTAACGAATAAATCGGCAAGCAAAGAAAGCGCCGCCGTCCAAGTTGCCGCGGCAGCAATGCCTTGTAATGCCCTGGCAATAATTAACACTTCAAACTGCATCGGGTTGGAAAAAAGGAT
The DNA here is from genome assembly GCF_037963795.1 of Siminovitchia sp. FSL W7-1587. Taxonomy (NCBI): domain Bacteria; kingdom Bacillati; phylum Bacillota; class Bacilli; order Caryophanales; family Bacillaceae; genus Siminovitchia; species Siminovitchia sp. FSL W7-1587. The sequence goes on along the minus strand of NZ_CP150169.1, from coordinate 2,831,310 downwards.
CGTAGAGAGACTTAATCCAATCAAGCCGCCAACAATCGGTTTTTTTCTGCCGATCCGATCTGTCAACTTTCCAAAATACGTTGTCGTAATCAGTAATGTAATAGAATAGCTGCTAAATAAAACGCCGATCATCGTGGGTGAAGCGGCAAATGTCTCTTCATAATAGGGAGTTAAAGGAATGATCACACTGTATAACAGCATATCCAAAAATAGAATGATCACAACAAAAGTTAAGCCGATCTTTTTTCTTCTACTCATTTGTTTCAAAAAACTCATATAGCTAGCACCTCTACAAAAATGTGAAAACCATTTTGGTTTTTAAAGTTTTCTCACGCAAAAAAATAACATAATGGTTGCAGCGGTGATTAACGTTCACCCTGTTCTGCAACCATTCCAAACAATAAAACATTAACAATACCACTCATAGCCTCTTCCACAGTGATCCTATTTTCCCAAATGAAGTGGCGGTCCAATGTAAGATTCGTTGCATCTATAACGAGTCGCATGAGCAAATCAATATTTTGATCTTTAATGACCCCGTCCTCAATCCCCTGTTCAAGCAGCTTTTTTAAAGGCTCCCACTCATTTAAAGAGTTGTGCATTCTTTCCCATTGCTTTGGATAGTACTTTTTCATCTGTTCCAATATGTGCAGATCATAGAATTCATCATATTTCGGAACAACCTTAATGGCCGCTTTTATTTTTTCCAGCAGGGTTAGGCTGTTATCTTGAATAATCGTCTCTGTTCTTTCATCAAATTCGCTGATTGTCAACTCTATCAGGGCATCTAAAATATCCGCTTTTGCCGGGAAATGTTCATACAATGTCCGTTTACTGATCCCCAACCGGCCCGCCAAGTCGTTCATCGTAAATTTAATCCCTTTATCCTTCATTTCATCCACAAAGGCTTGCATGATTCTTTCTTTCAACCTATACCCCTCCACAAAAACCATTTAAACTATAATAGTTTTAATGGTTTTTTGATACTGTCTATTATACAGGTAAAAACACGTTGCGGCAAGATCCATAAAAACATTACTGAGCGCCCGTTTATAAAGGTTTTTACTCATCGAATGCATTTCTGATGCTAATGCCTTACCACAAAAAACCCCCAAGCAACAGATGTATTATCCATTACTCGGGGACAGCATCACTGATTTGTATAAAACGTTGCGGGAATTGAACCAAAATTTCTTCGGTGATATAACATGGGGTCCCGCTTCTCTACACGTATATCAATGACTTTTCCAATTAAAATCGTATGGTCTCCTGCTACAACTGTTTGGTAAACCTCACATTGCAGAACTGAAAGCGCACCTTTCATAATCGGGAGCCCATGTTCTTTTTGCTGATTTTTCATGTAAGGCTTTTAACACAACCCGCGGGGTCTAATTTTATCTTGATAGGCATATCACGAATCATACCTGCTCCTCTTTTCAGTTTTCGCACATATGCTTTTAGCGGTTTCAGGCTGGAAATGAAATGGTGAATGGCAAGTTCTGGATCGGTTTTTTCTCCACACGTATAACAATCAATGGCAATGAACGATTTTTCCGGATAGCTATGAATGGATAAATGACTTTCCGACAACAAAATAACAGCAGTCATTCCATACGGTTGAAACTCTTTACACTGAGCGGATACGATCGTGGCTCCGGACATCTTGGCTGCATTTTTCGCCAAAGCGGCCAACAATACATTGTTTTTGATAATGGATGGGTCAATGGACCATAAATCGGCGGTTATATGGATTCCTTCTGTTGTATATTTCATATAGGCACTCAAACCCTCCTTAATTTTAATCACCTTTATTATTTAGACATCTAAACAATCACTCGACATTTTTTACCTCACGTTTGATGAGGTCAAATGTTTTATAATAGCAGGCACTGCACCCTGCCTTTTTCAGTTGTTCGATTGTTTTATAATGTTGATCGAAACCGACATGATAAGTTGTTCGGCATTTTTTGCAACTGTACTGGCGAAGCGTTTGTTTGATTTCCCCTGTATATAAAGGTTTTTCAAATGTGTCTGTGTACAGCGGGGTTGTTTTGCAAGTTGTTGTCAATGTCATTAGTTGCCCGCTGCCACCGAGAATTTGCGCTCCTTCATATTCATTAAAATTCGGCATGATTTCTGTTGCAGACAAACCTAATTTGGTTATCTCTTCTTGAATACGTAACATGAAATTTGGGTGTTTATGCGCATAGGATAAATATATTTTCAATCCTATTTGGTTTTTTAGGGCTTCAATTCCCCTGGAAAGAAACAATGAAAGACCAGATGATGTATATGGCGGGTCTGTAAAAACACAATCAAACTGATCCGCCCATTCTTTAGGCAGTGGATTTCTTACATCCCATTGCAGGCAGTCAATCTCTAAGTTGTATTGCCGCGAGATATTTTCGATATGTTCCAACATCTTATTGTCGATATCTATGACCTGTATGTTTGTGTGTATATTCCTGTTTGGTAAAAGCTTTTTCAAAATGAGTGCAAGTGAAACACTGACTAAATCATCATCTCCGACACAAAGTACTTTTTTACCGATCACGGAGTGGGAACGTATAGCATGTATGGCCCGCTTAAAACTTGTTTCGGGCGTACATTTTGATTGATCAATTACAGCGTTGATCTGTGGTCTGGAATCATATATATGTCGATATTTTTTTACAAAGAGATCTGTTGGGAAAGAAGGACTGCTGCTGATTTTGTTCCATAACTCCCTATGAAAACTGGTATATCCCAACTCCGTTTCAACAAATCTTTTGCCATGGAAAGTACAGCGAGTTCCTCGTTGGGATGTCAGCGCTCCCGCTTTTACCAGTTCATTCCTAATAGCAACCGTGATCGGAACAGGAATCTGTAAAGAGCGGGAAAGTTCTTTTGTTGAAATTCCGGGCTTTACATAGCACTCAATCAGCAATCGTTCAACTGCTTGCCTGCCTTCCTCCACTTGGATCTTTTGGCAGGCCCTATCAATATAATTCATCGGATTTTTCCCACCTTTTTGATCAATTCCCGCTCATTAGCTTCTCGAGCTTAATAGTAATGTTTTTCAATGTAATGATTTCTTCCAAACTGAGCTTTGAATAATATTTTTGAATGATCTTGATTTCAATATGGTCCCTTTCCGCAAAGTACTCTTTTCCTTTTTGGGCGAGGGACACAATGATTTCTCTCCTGTTGGCAGGATTGATGGACCTTTTAATATAATGATCTTTTTCCAGCTTTGACATAATCTGGCTAACTGCACTGGAAGTTACCTTCATATGCTTGGCTAGCTCACTCACTGTTAAACCATTATATTTTCTCACCATTTTCAATAGCATTTCCTGCTTCGAGGTTAAATCATATTTCATGAGCGGTCGATATTCATTCACAATGGCCAAATTACAATTTTCTTCTGCCTGATGCAGTTCTTTGACATGTCGAATGTATTCATTTAACATTTCGTTTAAAAATCTCCTGTTAGTAACCTAAAGTGTTTAGTATACTTAATTATATGGTTTTATCATAATAAGTCAAGACATTATTCCGCATCTGCCCGCTCGAAGGTTCTATTTTTTCAAGATGACCAAGATGTGCTTTTTCTCATATAGAGTGCGACGTCGTCCAAGTTTCCCCCTTCTTCCCCGGCAAATTTCAATCCACTCACTCCATATAGAGTGCAACACTCATACCGCTTATCCAGTTCATAGACAATTGGAAATTTCAATCCACTCACTCATATAGAGTGCAACTACTTCTTTTCCGCCGGAGACCTTAACTATAAAACATTTCAATCCATGCGCTCACATAAAAAAAGACTTGCCCGCTGGTCTCCAAGCCAGCGTCAAGTCTTCCTTACTTATTTAGCGATTGATTTTTCATAAGCCGCAATTTTATCTTCCAACTGCAATGTCAAGGCGATTTCATCCCAGCCGTTCAACAACATTTGGCGGCGGTACGGATCAATGGAGAATGAATAGGTGTTCCCATCCGCTGTGTTGATTGTTTCAGTCTCAAGATTGACTGTGACTTGCAACGGCTTTTCCTTCCCTGCTTGCAGCAGTTCTTCGATTTTTGATTCTTCCAATTGAATAGGCAAAATGCCATTTTTAAAGCAATTGCTGTGAAAAATATCGGCAAAGCTTGGTGCGATGACGACACGGAATCCATAGTCGCCCAATGCCCAAGGAGCATGCTCACGCGAAGAACCACAGCCGAAGTTTTCCCGCGCAACCAGAATCTCGCTATGTTTATATTCAGGTTTGTTTAATACGAAATCCGGCTTTTCCGTACCGTCATCGTGAAAACGCCAATGATAGAATAAGTATTTCCCAAATCCGGTACGTTCAATCCGCTTTAAAAATTGCTTCGGGATAATTTGGTCTGTATCTACGTTGGAACGGTCCAGCGGGGTGATGACACTCGTTACTTCTTTAATGGGTTTCATGTGAGCACCTCCCCTTTCAATAAGTTTCTCACGTCAACGAATCGGCCTTCAACCGCCGCAGCGGCAGCCATTTCCGGGCTGACGAGATGTGTACGGGAGCCGTTCCCCTGACGTCCCTCAAAGTTCCGGTTGGACGTCGAAGCACAGCGCATGCCGGGAGGCACTTGATCCGCATTCATGGCGAGACACATGCTGCATCCTGTCTCGCGCCATTCAAATCCGGCATCAAGGAAGATTTTATCTAAACCTTCTTTTTCCGCCTGGGCTTTGACTGTTCGTGATCCGGGAACAACGATGGCGTTTACGCCGCCTTTTACTTTTCTGCCTTTCAATACTTTAGCCGCCGAACGTAAATCTTCCATTCTGGAGTTCGTACATGATCCGATAAATACATATTGAATATCCACATCGGTCATTTTTACTCCGCCTTCAAGACCCATATATTCGAGCGCTTGCTCAATGGATTCTCTTTCAGCTTCATTTTTGGCATCTTCAGGCTTTGGAATTGGTTCTGAAATCGCGACGCCCATGGAAGGATTTGTTCCCCATGTAACAAAGGGTTCGATCTCGGAGGCATCAATATCAATGACTGAATCATATTGTGCATCCGGGTCAGACACGAGTCCTTTCCATTCTTCAACTAATCTATCAAACGCATCACCTGCGGGGACATGTTCACGGCCTCTTAAATATTCAAAGGTCGTTTCATCCGGGCTGATCAAGCCTGCCCTTGCACCGGCTTCAATAGACATGTTGCATACTGTCATTCGTTGTTCCATTGTCAGCTTGCGGATCGCTTCCCCGGTATATTCAATAATGTGGCCTGTTCCGATGTTCACACCATATTTGGCGATGATGGCCAAGATCAAGTCTTTTGCCGTTACGCCCGGCCCAAGATCTCCTTTTACTTCGACTTTCATTGTTTTTGGCTTTGACTGCCACAATGTTTGTGTGGACAGTACGTGTTCAACCTCGCTTGTTCCAATACCGAAAGCAAGAGCGCCAAATGCTCCATGTGTCGATGTATGGCTGTCGCCGCAAACGATTGTCTTTCCAGGCTGTGTTAGCCCGAGTTCCGGCCCGATAACATGAACAATGCCCTGGTTCGGATGTCCAATTCCAGCAAGTGGAACATCAAATTCTAAGCAATTTTTCTCCAGCGTAGTCATTTGTTTCTGGGCGATTGGGTCCGTTACTTCTTCATTCAAGCGTGTTGGAACGTTATGATCCATCGTCGCGAATGTGAGATCAGGCCTGCGCACTTTGCGATTATTTAACCGCAATCCTTCAAACGCTTGCGGAGAAGTTACTTCATGAACAAGATGAAGGTCGATATATAGAAGGTCAGGTTTACCTTCTTCTCTGTGTACTACATGTTTTTCCCATATTTTTTCAATAATTGTTTTGCCCAACTGTCACACCTCACGAATAAGCCGCTAAAATATGGTCTGAAATAAGTTCCTTTTCTATTTCTTCAATGATTTTTTCAGTCATTTCTGTTGTTGTTAATACATTGCTGCCGTCAACTTTAAACTCACCCGTAAAATAACCGTCTTCAAAAACGTTTCTGACCGCTTCTTCAATTGCCGCTGCTTCCTGGTTCATGCCGAATGTACTGCGAAGCATCATGGCACCGGATAAGATGGCTCCAACCGGGTTTGCTTTATTTTGTCCAGCGATGTCGGGCGCAGATCCATGTACAGGTTCGTACAAGCCGAAACCATCTGCGCGAAGGCTTGCGGATGGCAGCATTCCGAGCGAGCCTGCAATAACGGATGCTTCATCACTTAAAATATCGCCAAACATATTCTCGGTGACAATGACATCGAATGAAGCGGGAGAAGTGATTAGCTTCATAGATGCAGAGTCTACTAACATATGTTCATATTCTACTTCTGGATATTCGGCAGCCACTTCTTCCACAATTTTTCGCCATAATCTGCTCGACTCCAATACATTCGCTTTATCGATCGAAGAAACCTTGTTTCTCCGTTGTTTTGCCAACTCAAATGCGAATCTGACGACACGTTCGATTTCTTCACGGCCGTAAACTAACGTATCGACGGCTTGATCGTCTGTATGGTAGCTCGGTTCTCCAAAATAAAGGCCTCCCGTTAGTTCCCTTACGAATACAAGGTCCACACCTTCGGCTACTTCTTCTTTTAATGGGGAGAAGGCTAGAAGCGTTTTGTATGCTTGCACGGGTCTCAAGTTCACACTTAGCTCAAAGTGTTTTCGAATTTGGAGAAGTCCTTTTTCCGGCCGCAGTTCTTTCGGAAAGTGATCCCATTTTGGGCCGCCGATCGCACCAAGTAAAATAGCGTCGCTTTCATCACAAATCTTGATTGTTTCTTCCGGAATGGGATGGCCGGCTTCGTCTAGGGCTGCCCCTCCTAGTAAACCATACACCCACTCAAACTTATGGTGAAAGCGGCGGCCAATTGAATCTAACACGGCAACTGCCGCTTCCGTTACTTCTTTACCAATACCGTCTCCAGAGAGTACAGCTACCCGTTTTTTCATCCCGTGTTTCCTCCTTCATATTTATATTACACCGATGACTTTACGAGCTCTTCCATTTGCTTTTGCAGCAACGAACGGTTGATAGCGTTCAAATACGCTTTGGCCGATGCTTCCAATACATCTTGCGCCGTACCTCTGCCTGTTAGTTCTTCAGTATGATTAAAAGTCAAGTTAACGACGGCTTCTCCAAGCGCGTCTCTTCCTTTGCCAATAGAAGAAACCCTGTAGTCAAGCAAGTTTACTTTTCCATCTACAATCCGTTCGAGCGCGTTAAAAATCGCTTCTACGCTGCCGGCTCCGGTGCAGGCATCTTCTACGACCGTTCCTTCTGGAATTTTTACCTGTACTGTAGCTGTGGGGATATGTTCTGTACCGTATTGAACTTGAATAGACTCAAGTTCATAAATAGCTGCCTCTTCGGCTTTCAACTGCTGGTGCGTCAAAATAGTCCACAAATCTTCTTTCGTAATTTCTTTTTTGCGGTCAGCCAATTGTTTAAATTCTTTGAATGCTTCGTTTAAAGCTTCTTTATCAAGGAGGAAACCCATTTCTTTCGCGCGCTCATGGAACGCGTGGCGGCCGGAATGTTTTCCGAGCACCAAGTTGTTGGATGTTTCGCCTATAAGCTCCGGAGTAATAATTTCATATGTGGTCGGCTCTTTTAACACGCCGTCTTGATGGATGCCTGATTCATGGGCAAACGCATTTTTTCCAACAACAGCTTTGTTCGCCTGGATGACCATTCCGGTCAATTGGCTGACAAGCTGACTCGTGCGTTTGATTTCGTTCAGCGTCAAGTTTGTTTCAACATTGTAAGCATCTTTTCTCGTATAAAGAGCGACTCCTACTTCCTCAAGGGCCGCGTTACCGGCTCTTTCCCCGATTCCATTAATCGTACCCTCAACTTGATCAGCGCCGTTTTCAATTGCGGCAAGCGTGTTTGCTACTGCCATGCCGAGATCGTTGTGGCAATGGGAAGACAATTTAACCTGCTCAACGTTTGGAACATTCTCTTTCATATATTTGAACATCACTCCATATTCATGCGGAGTCGCATAACCAACCGTGTCGGGCAAGTTGATGACTGAAGCGCCAGCCTTGATGGCCTGTTCCACGATATGGGCAAGAAACGCCGGATCAGAGCGAAATGCGTCTTCTGCTGACCATTGCACAATCGGGAAAAATTGCTTCGCATATTTAATCGATTCAACTGCCGTTTCAACGACCTGTTCAGGAGTTTGCTTTAACTTATAAGTCATATGGATCGGTGAAGTGGCAATAAAGACGTGAAGTCTTGGACATTCAGCCACTTTGAGGGCTTCCCAGGCTGCATCGATGTCAGATTTTACTGAACGGGCCAATCCTGTAACAGATGAATGTTTGATGGTGGAAGCAATTTGCCGCACCGCATCCAAATCGCCTGGAGAGGCGGCGGGAAAGCCCGCCTCCATTACATCTACTCCAAAGCGTTCCAATTGCTTGGCAATTTCAAGCTTCTCGGCTGTATTTAAATTAATGCCAGCCGACTGCTCTCCATCGCGAAGTGTTGTATCAAAGATGTCAATTTTTCGCACTGGTCACCACTTCCTTGTCGGCTTTCTTTTTGCCGGCCTTGACAAATGGCATCATTTCGCGAAGCTCTTGGCCTACTTTTTCAATGAGATGTTCACTTTCCCGTTGGTTGATTGCATTAAATTCCGGTCTGTTCAACTGGTTTTCTAACAGCCAGCCTTTTGCAAACTTCCCTGTTTGAATATCGTTCAAGATCTCTTTCATGCGCTCTTTTGTACCTTCATCAATAACACGCGGACCGGATACGAAGTCTCCCCATTGTGCTGTATCGGAGATGGAGTAGCGCATACCTGCCAATCCGTCTTCATACATAAGGTCAACGATTAATTTCAATTCGTGCAAGCACTCAAAGTATGCCAATTCCGGCTGATATCCAGCCTCGACAAGCGTTTCGAAACCAGCTTTTACAAGCGCTGTTGTTCCACCGCAAAGAACTGCTTGTTCTCCGAAAAGATCTGTTTCTGTTTCCTCTTTGAAAGTTGTTTCCAATACGCCGGCACGGGCACTTCCAATTCCTTTTGTATATGCCAATGCAATATCTCTTGCTTTGCCTGTGGCATCTTGATAAATAGCGAATAGAGCCGGTACACCCGCACCTTCTTGGAATGTACGTCTTACCAAATGGCCAGGTCCTTTTGGTGCTGCAAGAAATACGTCAACGTTTGAAGGAGGAACAATTTGGTTAAAGTGCACGTTGAATCCGTGGGCGAATGCCAATGCTTTTCCTTCAGTCAATTCAGGTTTGATTTCATTTTCATATACAGCTGTTTGTCTTTCATCCGGCAGGAGGATCATGATGATATCTGCCTGGGCAGCCGCTTCTTTTACCGGATATACTTCATGTCCGTCTTCTTTTGCTTGCTCAAAAGATTTTCCTGGTCTTACACCTACAATAACGTCAAATCCGTTATCTTTTAAGTTGCTTGCATGGGCATGCCCTTGAGAACCGTAACCCATGATCGCAATCTTCTTTCCTTGTAGTACTGCCTCGTTGATTTCGTTGTTGTAATATACTTTTGCCATAATTTCCATCTCCTCTTTTATAATTGTAAAATTGATTGTTCTGATGTTTCTTGTATTTGATGTTCCCGAACAAACGCCGTAGCGCCTGTTCGAGAAATATCCTTAATGCCATACGGCTTCAACAGGTCGATAAATGCTTCAACCTTTGAAGGTTCGCCGGTGACTTGGACGGTAATAATGTTCTTGCCCATATCAATGACGGTTGCCCTGAACGGTTCGATGATGCTGTATACTTCGCTGCGAATTGCCGGCGGGCAAGTGACTTTGATTAATGCCAGTTCCCTTGTGACCATTCTCTTATCTGTAATGTCTGTCACTTTTAAAACATCTATCTGTTTTTGCAGTTGTTTTAAAAGCTGTTCCATCTTCGCCGGATCTTCAATCGGAACGATTAATGTCATTTTGGAAATCCCCGGGTTCATCGTTGGTCCGACGGTGATGCTTTCGATGTTAAACTGTCTTTTGGAAAACAGTCCGGTAATCCTGTTAAGGACACCACTATTATTGTTGACTGTTAATGTTACAACACGTTTCATTGTCCCACCCCAATCATTTCATGTAGTCCTGTGCCTGGGGCAACCATTGGATAGACATTCTCTTCCTGGATGACACGGCAATCAATGATAACCGGCTCCGGAGTATTAAATGTTTTTTCAAAAATGGCTTTCGCTTCCTCGGCGTTTTCCACTTTATAGCCTTTAATCCCATATGCTTCGCCAAGTTTGATAAAGTCAGGCTGCTCGGGAATCAACGACTGGGAATAACGCTCCTCGTAGAACTTTTCCTGCCATTGGCGAACCATTCCAAGACATTTATTGTTTAAAATAACGATCTTGATCGGCAACCCAAGTTCCTTTACGACTGACAACTCTTGAAGACACATTTGGAAGCCCGCATCTCCTGAAATGGAAACAACCGTCCTTTCAGGGTCGGCAACTTGCGCGCCGATCGCTGATGGAAAACCAAAGCCCATCGATCCCAGTCCTCCGGAGGTAACCCATTTGTGTGGACCTTTAAAGCGATAGTATTGGGCGGTCCACATTTGGTGCTGTCCGACATCTGTTGTGATAATGGCCTCTCCGTTAGTGATTTCGTGAATCATTTCGATCACATGCGGTGAAGACAACTCATTCTCCTTTGATTCCGGCGTTTTATACGGATATTTTGTTTGGTACTCATCCAAGTGCTCTGTCCATTCGGAAATATCCGGAACATGGAAATCCGTTTTGTTGAGCTCTTCCAATACCGCTTTTGCATCAGCCACAATCGGAATCTCCGTGGGAACGTTCTTCCCGATTTCGGCCGGGTCAATATCGATATGGGCGATTGTTGCGTTCGGTGCAAAGTGTTCCAAGTTTCCAGTCAAGCGATCATCAAACCGGGCTCCAAAGTTGATGAGCAAATCACATTCGGTAATTGCCATGTTGGATGCGTAAGTTCCGTGCATACCCGCCATTCCCAGGAATTGAGGATGGTCGCCAGGGATGCTGCCAAGCCCGAGTAATGTATTCGTCACCGGGAACCTTGTGTTTTCAACAAAAGCCTGGAATGCTTCCGCGGCCTTTGCAAACAGGACACCCGCCCCTGCAAGTATAAGTGGTTTTTTCGCACTGGCCATGGCATTGACCAGCTTTTGAATTTGCAAATAGTTTGGCCGTGTGGTCGGCTGATACCCCGGCAGATGAATTGGCTTTTCCGGATAAACGCCTGCCGTTTGCGTCGCGATGTCTTTCGGAATATCGATGAGTACAGGGCCGGGCCTTCCGGTCGACGCAATGTAAAATGCTTCTTTAATAATCCGGCCAAGGTCTTCCAGCTTTTTCACCTGATAGTTGTGTTTTGTAATCGGCATCGTGATTCCGACAATGTCCGACTCTTGGAATGCATCTGTTCCTAGCACGGAACTGCCGACCTGTCCGGTAAAAATAACGAGTGGAAGGGAATCCATCATGGCATCGGCAATACCCGTCACAAGGTTTGTAGCCCCCGGGCCGGAAGTAGCAATGACAACACCCGGTTTTCCGGTTACCCTTGCATATCCTTCCGCGGCATGGATGGCTCCTTGTTCGTGCCTTGTCAGAATATGCCTGATCGGGTTTTTATATAAAGCATCGTAAATCGGGAGTACAGCTCCTCCCGGATATCCGAAAATGATTTCGACGTTTTCCTTTTGCAGTGCTTCTATGAACAAGTCTGCTCCAGTCTTAACTTGCTCTTGCGTTTCCGTGTCTTGTTTTTGGTTGCCTGTCTTCATCGGGAAACCTATACTCACCTCTTAGCGCCTTCCTTTCATTTTGAATTGAATGATTATTTTTAATAAGAACTTTTACCAGTGCGGCAGCAACTCATCTTGTCATTTTTTTTATAATAAAAAAAGTTTTTTCAGCCCACACAAAAGGAGAACCTTTTATGCAGGGATGAAAAAACTTTCATGGTACCACCCTACTTTACAGTGACAATCACTGACTCATGAACAGCAGGTAAGCTGTTCATTGATAACGGGAACTTTGGGTAATCCCCGTGAATCCATAATCGCTTTCGCTTTCAGGATTCCGGCTCTAAGGTGATGTCGCGAATGACTGCATTGCCGGTTTCCAGCAGTTCCGACTCTCTGTAAATGCAGGGCTTCATCCACTTTTTCCTCATCATTGCCTTTAAGGTTTATATTTTCATGACGCCGCCTGTACTTGCGGACGTGACCAGCTTTGAGTATCTTGCCAAGTAACCTTTCTTGATCTTCGGTTCAAACGGTTTTAAGTTCTTCTGCCTTTCGGCAAGTATAACATCATCTACCAGCAGTTGAATAGTCCGATTTTCCAAATCAATAAAAATTTCATCGTCATTTTCCACCAATGCGATTGGTCCGCCTTCAGCAGCTTCAGGAGAAATATGTCCTATCGAGATTCCTCTTGATGCCCCGGAGAAACGCCCATCTGTTATCAGAGCGACTTCTTTGTCCAGTCCCCGGCCGGCAATGGCTGACGTAGGCGCGAGCATTTCCGGCATTCCGGGTCCGCCTTTTGGCCCTTCGTAACGAATGACTACGACATGTCCCGATTGTACAGTACCGTCGTTAATTCCTTTTTGCGCATCTTCCTGAGAGTCAAATACAATCGCTTTACCCCGGAATGTTGTAATCGACGGGTCCACCGCGCCAACTTTAATGACCCCGCCATTTGGAGCGATGTTTCCGTAAAGGATGGATAATCCTCCAACTGGACTATATGCCTTCTCCCTTGGCCGTATGACTTCAGGATTGGTAATGACGCTGTCTTTCACATTTTCATAAACGGTTTTGCCAGTAACGGTCAAACGATCACGCTCAACAGCGCCCATCTCGCATAATTCGCGAATGATGGCACTGATTCCACCGGCTTCGTGGACGTCCTGCATCGTGTAGTTAGATGCTGGAGCGATTTTTGACAAATAAGGAACACGTTTGGCTACTTCGTTAATTCTAGATAAATCGTAATCTATTTCTGCCTCGTGTGCAATAGCCAATGTGTGGAGAACCGTATTTGTTGAGCCGCCCATGGCCATATCAAGTGCAAATGCATCATCAATGGTCCGTTCGGTCACAAGGTCTCTTGGCTTGACATCTTCCTTGACCATGCGGATCAAATTTTTGGCGGCTTCTTTGATTAAACGGTGACGCTCATTTGATGTGGCGACAATTGTTCCGTTTCCGGGAATGGTAACCCCCAGCATTTCCATTAAGGAATTCATGGAGTTTGCTGTGAACATTCCGGAACAAGAGCCGCATGTCGGACATGCATTCTGTTCAATGTCTAGCAATTTCTCCGCTGTCATTTTTCCGGCGTGATAGGCTCCGACTCCTTCAAAAACAGAAGTTAAAGTCAACGGATCACCATCTGAAGACATCCCGCCTTCCATCGGACCGCCCGAGACAAATATCGACGGGACATTTGTCCGGAAAGCCGCCATGAGCATTCCCGGTGTGATTTTGTCACAGTTGGGAATATAAAATACACCGTCAAACCAGTGTGCGTTGATAACCGTTTCCGCAGCATCCGCGATCAGTTCCCGGCTGGGCAGTGAATAACGCATTCCAATATGTCCCATGGCAATGCCATCGTCGACGCCGATTGTGTTGAATTCAAACGGAACGCCTCCGGCTTCCCAAATGGCTTCCTTCACCACTTCGGCAAATTCCCGTAAATGCTTATGCCCTGGAATGATGTCAATATATGAATTACAAACACCGATAAACGGTTTATCCAAATCTTTTGTTTTTACACCCGTTGCGTAAAGCAAGCTCCGGTGCGGGGCTCGGTCTATCCCCTTTTTTATCATGTCGCTCCGCATGTCAATCCCCGCTTCCTTCTCTTTTATCTGTCTTAGCTTACATGTAGAGCCTCGTCGTAAACTTTGACTCCGTCTGTTGTTGTTATTTTTCTGAAACTTTCAAGCAAGTCGTTTGTAACCGGGCCAGGTTTTCCGTCTCCGACCACGCGGCCATCAATTTTTACGGCTGCGATGACTTCCGCGGCTGTACCGGTCAAAAATACTTCATCTGCTGTGTAAACATCGTGTAATGTAAAAACAGACTCCAATACTTCATAGCCTTTTTCACGAGCAACTTCGATAATGACATTTCTCGTAACTCCTACGAGCGCTCCAATATGTCCAGGGGGCGTATACAGCTTCTGATCTTTTACGAGAAAGATGTTATCAGCTGAACCTTCCGCCACATATCCCTGATCATTTAACATAAGAGCTTCATGTGCTCCGGCAAGATTCGCCTCTATTTTTACAAGAATATTATTTAAGTAGTTTAAGGATTTTACCATCGGGCTTAAGACATCTGAACGGTTTCTCCGTGTCGAGGCCGTTACGATTTCTATTCCCGATTCATACATTTCCTTCGGGAAAATACGGAGCGGTTCAGCAATGACAATGACAGAAGGTTTTCTGCAGTTTGCTGGATCCAACCCTAAATCCCCGACTCCACGGGAAACAACGAGACGAATATAGGCATCTTTCAGATTGTTTTTCCGGAGAGTTTCTATTAGAACCTGAGTCATTTCCTCTTTCGTATACGGTATATCTATCATCACTGATTTTGCAGATTCGTATAATCTGGTTAAGTGTTCGTTCAGTCGAAATATGTTTCCATTGTATGATCGAACACCTTCGAAAACACCGTCCCCATACAGGAATCCGTGATCATATACCGAAACAACGGCATCTTCTTTCGTTACTAATTCGCCGTCGAGGAAAATCCATTGCTCACTCACCATTTTTCGCCCCTCTCAAACTTACCCATTTACTATACTTTAGTGGGATACATTGTTCTAAATAATACCGTGGTTTCGGGGTTTCGTCAACCATTTTTCAGAATCTTGTAGCTGTTTGAAAGGTAATAAAATAATGTATCCGTTTACAAATATGATCGTATCAATGATCTGTATTTTTGAATTATTTTTGAATAATGATTGGAAAATGCTTCTGAACATTCATTGGGTGAAAGGAGTACCTCAGCTTTTTGATTCCGGCCCTTCTTTACCGCCTTGATCCCGATGGAGATGAGGACTTCTTATGTATCTTACGTAGGAATTTCTCATCGTGGCCAATGTTGCGAAGCTTAGTTCATGGCGGTTGTTTTTCAATCCGAAAGACGCAAGCAGCATGTAGGCCATTCTCTGCGGAAAGAAGCCGGTCTCGTCCAAATAGGGGTCCACAAAAAATTTCCATTTGTTCAAATCTATGGATATTGCCGCTCGCCATTTGTGAACATCGGCCTTTATTTCAATCATGATGGTTGTTTCAACGTGGAGGGGAGATAAACGGAAGGACTCCGAATGATGAGGGTCCAGAGGAGTGTTGCTAATGAGTGAGTCATAGAAATGAAACTTTGGCTTCATTAGAAATATATGTGTACCCTCAACCCTCGTCCCCTTACAAACCAATGCCATATTTTTTCCTATCAAACCGCCTTTCGCAATTACCTTTTTTATTTTGACAAACGCAGACACTACCATTCACCCCCTTCTCCCGTTACCTTTATCATAGTTAAAAGTACCCATAAAGAAAACAGACTTTTATTGTATAATTCTCATTATTTTAAAATGAAATAGGAAATTTTATTACAAAATTGAATATCAAGCTTTCGAGAAGAAAAAACCCGTTATGTTTAGACAAAAAAGTTAACGGGGGATGACGATGGCTTTTCATGAAGAGTTAAGGAAATATCGCGTGGAAATATTAAAATTAAGCCAGGAAGAGGCCATACGCCGTCTTCATATCAGCCAAACCGCCCTTTCTTTTTATGAGACAGGAAAAAGACAAATTACAATAGACATGTTAAAAGATTTTAAACGTGCCTATTCCATTCCCGATGAGCAATTGATGCGGATGATGTTTGGTGATCCGACAGGAAAAGAATACCCGCCCCTTGTTTTGCGGGAACATTCCCGAGATGCCGATATGCAGCGCGTCATTGAAATGCTTCAAAAAAATCCGAAATTGCTAAGCGCTCTTGTCAATTTGTCGTATGCATCCGAGAAAACCCAAAAAGCGCTCACTGAGCTCCTTCCTCACCTGCTAAAATTTAATGAAAATCAATAGAAGGTTTCTCAGCTTTTTAAGACCCAAGTCTTTTTTTAGGGAAGCTATATTTACGAACAGGATGCGGTTTCACAACGCAAGATCACGGAAACAAACAGAAAAAGAAGCTGCGACGAACGATAAAAACCGAACCTCTGCTTTGGCTGAACTGCTCCCCTTTTAGCATCCAGGTTTTCAATTTTTTACCTGTCTGCTTAAAGGAGAGCATATCGGGCCGGGGTTCGGTTTTATATTTATCTTTTCAATTTTTCGGCAGCACCCTCATCCAAGATGACCCAAGCGTGTTCATGCTTTTGCAAAACAGACGCTGGACAATCGACCGATACGGGACCTTCTACCATCTTGCGCACAGCATCTGCTTTTCCTTCTCCAAACGCAAGCATGATAATTTCCTTGGCAGCCATGATTGATGAGATGCCCATTGTAATGGCCTTAGTGGGGACTTCTTCGTCCTTTTCAAAGAATCGTTTGTTTGCTTCACGTGTAGAAGGGGTCAGTTCGGCAACATGAGTAAGAGAATGGAAGGATGTTCCCGGTTCGTTGAAGCCGATATGGCCGTTGGGGCCGATTCCCAATATTTGCAAATCAACGGGATTTTCTTTGAGGATTTGCTCGTATCGCTCACATTCTTCCTGCGGGTCTTCTGCCATTCCATTTGGTAGATACGTATTTTTAAAGTTCATGTATTTAAACAATTCTTCTTGCATGTAATAATTGTAACTTTGAGGACTATCCGGCGAGAGCCCGATATATTCATCCAGATTTACTGTCGTGACATGGGAAACATCCCATCCTGAAGTACGAATCTTCTCATACAATTTTAGGGGCGTGCTTCCCGTTGCCAAACCAAGTGTCTTCAGCCCATTTCCGAAGCTTCTTTTAAAAATATCATATGCCTGTTCTGTTGCCTCTACAGCGGTTTTACATATTAACACGTTCATTCAAGCTTCCTCCTTTACATGCCGATCTTCTCATTGAAGTCCTGAGGTTTTAAAGGGTGGCGCATATCTGTCAGCACCCAGACATTTATCCTTCCTTAAAACTCAGTATGACATTTTTTTATTATAGCAGTCCCTCTTTTTTTATGACAATGAGAAAATCAACCAGCACGTAACACATCGTCATGAAAGCTCATCATGATCAGAAAAAAAGCTTGCCCTGTATACAGACAAGCTGTCTTCAAATTTTATTTTATTCCATCAAGTGCCTGTTTCAAATCAGCCCAAATATCTTCCCAAGCTTCTAAACCGACGGACAGCCGGATCAATGTGTCGGAAATGCCCATCTTTTCACGCTCATCCTTCGATATTCCGGCATGGGTCATCGATGCGGGATGTTGAATAAGCGTTTCGGTGTCTCCCAGACTGACCGCGAGCTTGATGAGCTGTACGCGGTTTAAAATAGCCTGCGCCTCTTCCTTCGTACCTTTCACTTCAAAGCTGATCATGCCGCCCGAACGTCTCATCTGCTTTTGGGCTAATTGATATTGTGGAAACTCCTCATCCCCGGGATAAAACATTTTTCCGACTTTTGGATGTGATTTTAATGTTTCAGCAATTTTTTTAGCATTGTCGCAGTGGCGGTCTAATCTGACTGCCAGCGTTTTTAAACCACGTATGAGCAACCATGCGTCAAATGGAGAAATAATCCCTCCGATATCTTTTCTGACAGACGCGGCCATTTCCGCCATCTCTTCCTTGTCGGCCCCAACGATAATTCCGGCAATGACATCCCCGTGGCCTCCAATATATTTGGTGGCACTGTGCACAACATAGTCACAACCAAGTGTTAGCGGCTGCTGTAAATACGGGGAGCAGAACGTGTTGTCCACAACCACTCGAATACCATGTTCTTTCGCCACTTTTACAATCATTTCGAGATCGGCAAGCTTCATGGTCGGGTTAATCGGCGTTTCAACATAAATAACCGCAGTTTCTGGGCGAATTGATTTACGCAACGTTTCTTCGTCATCCATATTGATCAAGTCATGGTCTATTTCATACTTTTGCTTTAACAGTTGTAAAAGCCCAAACGTACAACCATAAATGCCATCCGAACATAAAATGTGGTCATGGGATTTCGTTAAATGAAATAATGTGGCGCTTACTGCAGCCATTCCTGAAGTAAAAGCGAGTGCGGCTGCCCCATTTTCCAGCGCCGCCATTCTTTCTTCCAGTATGGCAATGGTCGGATTGCCAAACCGTGAATAAATATGCCCTTCTGATTCACCGGCAAAACGGGACTCCCCTTCTTCCGCTGTCGGGAAAGAGAACGTTGATGTTTGGAATAAAGGCGGGGTCAGGCTGCCTGAATGCTCTAACGGGTTATACCCCGCGTGTATTACTTGTGTCTCAATATTGTTATTCTTTTTCACTTTATAACCTCCTGGAATACATCTCTTCTTTCATTTTATGATATCACCCTCAGGATGAAAAGAATTACATTTCGTAGCTATTGGAAATATATGGTTTCTTTATTAAAATAATGTAACATTTTGTATTATTTTCATGAAATGTGGATTTTTTATGTTAAACTGGCTGAAAAGCCATTCAAAACTTAGGGGGAATACAAATATGAGGAAAAAGCTGGTAGGCGCTGCTACGGTAGCTATTATGGCGACTACTTTTGCTGGAAAAGCCTCTGCATCATCTTACGAGGTTAAGCCGGGGGACAGTCTTTGGAAAATAGCTAATCAGTTTAAAACTAGCGTATCCCGTCTCAAGGAAATAAACAAATTAAATACCGATATTATATTCCCAAAGCAAGTATTGAAAATTGACGCCACATCTACATCAAACCAATCGGCAGCACCCGCCGCAAGACCATCTTCTTCCAGTACTGGAAGTTCTTCCGGATCAAGCGCTACATATACCGTCAAGTCCGGAGATTATTTAATTAAAATAGCAAACATGCACAATACGAGCGTCGCTCAATTAAAATCTTTGAACGGCTTAAGTTCGGATCTTATTCGAGTCGGGCAAGTTTTGAAAGTGTCTGGAAGCGCAAATGGATCACCTGCTCAAAACTCACCGGCACCAACACCAGCACCAAGCTCGGGTTCCGGTAACAGCGGTGGAACATATAAAATTGTGGCTGGAGATACATTAAGCAAAATTGCCGCCCGTTATGGGACAACCGTTAACCGTCTTAAACAGATAAACGGGCTGAGATCTGACTTGATTTTTGCCGGACAAACACTGAAAGTAAGCGGTGGGACATCACCAGGAAGCAGCCAACCCCCGCAACAAGCCAGCCCGGCCCCAACCAAGCCGCAGCCTGTTAAACAAACCGGATCGGGCGTCATTGATACCGCAAAGAGTTTGGTTGGAACGAAATATGCTTGGGGAGGATCTTCACCTGCCGGATTTGACTGCAGCGGCTTTATTCACTACGTATTTAAACAGTCAGGAAAAAGCATTAGCAGAACAAGCGCAGAAGGATATTATAACCGTTCTTATTTTATAAACAACCCACAGCCAGGGGATTTGGTTTTTTTCAAAAATACATATAAAAGTGGTATTTCCCATCTTGGGATTTATATTGGCGGCGGACAATTCGTCCACGCCGGCAGCAATGGCGTAGAAATTTCAAATGTAAACAATTCTTATTGGAAGAGCAAATTTGACAGTTATAAAAAGTTTTATTAATCACTTTTCCCGCAGCAATTGATAAGCTGCGGTTTTTTGTTGTGATCATTCCGTAGAATTCTTTTTTACGAATAAAATACCGTTTTTACCCGAATAATAAACATCATTTATAACTCTGGGGGAGTGTTTAAATGGTCAGAAAAATATTGATGATGTTGCTATTATTCGGGCTACCCTTTTCCACTCCTTGGAAAGAAGAAGATAACGAAGCGAGCAAGAAGCAAAAGAATGTCATCTTTATGGTGATGGATGGTACAAACGCCGACGTGATCACATTGGCGAGACATTATAAAGGAGAGCCGCTCGCACTCGATTCCATCTTAACTGGCGGCGTACAAACATATTCCTACCAATCCGCGATTACAGATTCGGCCGCAGCAGCCTCCGCCATGGCCACCGGTCATAAAACGTTAAAAGATTATATAGGGATGGTGCCCTATCAAGACACTGATGGAAAAATAAGAGGACGTCCAGTAGCAACCATACTGGAAGCAGCGAAAGCGAAAGGACTTGCAACTGGCATTGTAGCTACATCCCCTGTCCAGCATGCCACTCCGGCCGCTTTTTCATCCCACACAATGAGCCGTGATAACATGCATGAAATCGGCCAACAGCAAGCACACCAAAACATCGACATCCTGCTGGGCGGCGGCAAAAAATATGCATTTGTAAATGAAAACAGGGATGTTCGTATGGTCCAGACAAAATCCGAATTGCAAAAAGCAAAAGAAAACGAGCTATACGGCTTTTTTGCCGAAGAAGACTTGGCGTACGACCTCGATCGGCCAACGCTGAATCCGGAACAACCATCCCTCGTTGATATGACAAAAAAAGCTTTAGGCGCGCTATCCAATCATCCGGAAGGTTTTTTTCTATTTATTGAAGGAAGCAAAGTGGATTATGCAGCACATAAAAACGATCCAGTAGGCATGATAAGCGAGGTACTGGCTTTTGATGCAGCAGTAAAGGAAGCGCTGGCATTTGCCAAGAAACATCGGAACACGCTTTTAATCGCAGTTGCCGATCATGGGAACAGCGGTTTAACGATGGGAAATGAGCAAACAGACGAAACATATGCCGAGACGCCGGCGGAAAAGTTTGTCGCCCCCTTAAAAAAAGCCTCATTAACTGTCACGGGAGCTGTTTCGCAATTGAAACATGACCGCTCCAATTTAGAAGAAGTCCTCCATCTTTATGGTTTGGACAATCTAGCCCAAAGTAACATCAAGAAGATCAAGGAAAGCAAAGACATTGAAAAGGAACTTGTCACCCTGATGGCAGAACGGGCACATCTTGGATTCACCACTCGCGGCCACTCTGGAGAGGACGTTTTTCTATACGCATACGGGCCCAAAAAGCCTACCGGGCTCATTAATAATACCGACCTTCCCGCCAAAGTAGTGGCACATCTGGAGCTTGGCTCCCTTTCTGAGTTCACGAAAAAAAGATTCATCCCTGCCCAACAATATTACGAAAATAAAGGATATGAAACGAGGAGTGAAAGAAAAGCGAATAGCGGCGACGTATTTATTGCCAGGAAAGGAACTACTGTTGTCGAATACCCTGCTAATCAAAATAAAAGAAAAGTAAATGGCCGTGAAGAAACATTGCCCGGCATTGTCGTTTTTAACGGGCACACCTTTTGGATCCCTAAATGAAACCACTATGTTACGGAAGAAAAGTAAATGGATCGAACTCAATGCATCCAGGCGGCAAGCACTCAGCCTGGATGTCTTTATTCATACCACAACATGAATGGTTCCATGAGAAAAAAGACCAGCTTTTACCTGCTGGTCTGCCAAAATGAGGATATGATGCGGAGAGTTGATATAGAAAGGATAGAATCAACCATTATTGTTATTTTTTCTCGAGGGAAATATGTTGTTTGGAAAGAGTGGGATGGCCGGGAAAATGTTCATGCAAAAGCTCAAGCTGGTAAACCCGATCAGTGAGAGAATGGATTTTTTCGTTGGCTTTGCCCAGCATAAAAATGAGGTCGCTGATCAGTATTTCCAGCGATTGATACGTGGGGACCTGCTTCAAACATTCACCTCCTTAAACTCAAGCGTTTCAGCAGGCGATTTTGAAGGACTTTCACGTGCCGGCTTTCCGCCCATAAACTTGACAGAATCCGCCATTACCTCGGTCACATATACTCTTTTCCCATCTTGGTCCTCATAATGTCTCGTTTGAATTTTACCGATTACACCAATGACGGACCCTTTACTGCAATATTTGGCAGTGTTTTCTGCGGTCTTATTCCATAAAGTACATAGAACGAAGTCTGCGTCATATTCACCATTGGCATTTTTATAATGGCGGTTTAAAGCAAGCATAATGTTGAGCACAGCCCTCCCCTCCATTGTATACCGCAGCTCGGGATCCTTTGTCAGCCTGCCTACCAACGTTACTTGGTTAATCAATCAATCACCCCTTTCATTATTTTCATACTTAGTATATAAGGTCCAATTACCTGTTGTAAAATAGGAAAAATTCATTTTTTCGTGAAAACTCCCTCCGAAAACTAGAAAATCTTCTTAGAACTGATCGCTTTACTCCGGATTTTGGATGCCAAACAATAAAAATAAATCAATTTACATGTTTCTTTTCATAGGCAAAAACCGGATATCACAATACAACGGATGGGTTAAGTGTTATAATTTTATAAAAGAAACGTATGGAGGAGACGCGATTTGAAAACCTTTAAAATCGTTGCCCTGCAAGTTTTAGAGGAAAAACATGCCAAAAACATACCGTTGAAGGATGGTTTAATCATCAATAAAGAAAATGAAGATGGGAGCTGGGTGATTGAAGCATTTATCGATGCACAATATAAACCGTATTTCGAAAAGTTGCGTGAACAAAATATGCCGCTTGAAATCCGGGTTATCATTACCCATGCAGCCAATGATCCGGCCCCATTCACTGTAAAAATACACCAGATCGTGGATATGGAGGAACATATTAGTGTGCTCTTCTCCGGTCGCTTGAGTAAAAGGCGCAATGAGTATTTGGAACTTCTCCTCGACGATTTGATTAAAGAAGGCTTGGAAGGTGAAGAACTGCTGGCCGAATTTAAAGTAAGAATGAAGATAGGGAAAAAACCTGTTGGCAGCATCAAAAAGTCAAAATAAAAAAAGCAGGGCATTGACCCCGCTTTTTTATTGATTGTTTTCGTTGTCATCCATGTTCGGATCGTTATTTAAATCATTATCCGCATCATTCATCTTGCCGTTGTCATCGAGGTTGTTACCGTCATTGTTGTCGTTGTTGTTATTGTTGTCTCCGTCATTTACACCATTGTTGGTGTCGTTCGTTCCGTTATTATCCTCGACTACCCCGTTGTTATTATCGTTCGGCTCCTTGTCATTGTCATTATTTGCGCATCCAACTAACAGCAATGACGCAAGTACTGCTCCTCCAATCATTTTTGACACTTTTGGACTCATTTGGTAAGCTCCTTTCAGATTTTATTCGTCCCGCATAATTCCGGGCAGATCGGCATTGCCGATTTTCCGTTTTCTGTTGGACCCTTTTAGGCCTGACATTAGCTTTCCCAAAATCCCCAAAATACTTCAAAAAAATATGTTAGAAAGGAATAATTCACAAAAAAATACCCTCTCTGCTTTTTTATAGCCATTATTCTCCTAGGGCAAACATGATTTCCGTTTCACAAACGACTTCATTATTGACGGTGGCAATCCCTTTTCCTTTGCCGACCGGCCCTTTGACACGGATCATCTCCACTTCCAGTCTTAACTGATCTCCAGGTTTTACTTGCCGTTTGAAACGGCATTTGTCAATTCCGCCAAAAAAAGCAAGTTTTCCCCTGTTTTCCTCCTTTTTAAGCATCGCAACAGCCCCTACCTGCGCCAATGCTTCTACGATAAGGACTCCGGGCATAACAGGATAGTCCGGGAAATGCCCGTTAAAAAAATCCTCATTCGCCGTTACATTTTTTATGCCAACAGCCCGTTTTCCTTCTTCCACTTCCAAAATTTGGTCAATAAGTAAAAATGGATAACGGTGAGGAATAATTTCTTTTATTTGGTTAATATCAAGCATATTTCGACTCCTCCTCATATTAAAAAAAGCTGGGACATAAGCAAATACGAAATAGCAAAAGCCGAACAATTCATTTATAATTGTTCGGGTTAGTTGTGTTAAAAAAGTCCCTATCATCGCTACGTCAACATATTTCGCTTTCCGCGGGCACGGCTTCAGCTTCCTCGGAAAGCAAAGGTCGCTTTCCTGCGGGTATCTTCAGCTCGAGCTATTCCCGCAGGAGTCTACATATGTTGACTACGCTAAAAGCTTGCGTATATGATACACTGGGACAATTTATCCGGCATGTAAGGTGCCGTATGACTCCCACTTCAAAAGCTTGAGTGAATACAAAAGGGCTAAGTCGGAGATAACGGCACCTAAATGCCCGATTGGTTCAACTAACATTCAGTAGGAGAGGAAAAAACGCCTACTGAATGAAGTTTCACTTTATCCGGCATGTAAGGTGCCGTATGACTCCCACTTCAAAAGCTTGAGTGAATACAAAAGGGCTAAGTCGGAGATAACGGCACCTAAATGCCCGATTGGTTCAACTAACATTCAGTAGGAGAGGAAAAAACGCCTACTGAATGAAGTTTCACTTTATCCCGCATGTAAGGTGCCGTATGACTCCCACTTCAAAATATTGAGTGAATACAAAAGGGCTAAGTGGGAGATAACGGCACCTAAATGCCCGATTGGTTCAACTAACATTCAGTAGGAGATGAAAAAACGCCTACTGAATGAAGTTTCACTTTATCCCGCATGTAAGGTGCCCGATTGGTTCAACTAGCAATGAATGGTTTCACTTTATTGTTCGTTTTTTCATCAGCTGATTTAGTTGTGTCCCAGTCTCATCAACGATCTTTATTTACTAAATCAATAATATGGGTCCAAGTTGATTTTTTCAAGGCATCCTGCGGCTTTCCATCTCCAATGACACTGTATCCGACGACTACCCCAGTTATCAAGCAGATGAAAATGGAAAGAAGGACAATGATCGTCCGCAACCAAATGGGAATGAGACGTACTTTAATTTTTTCCGGGGAACATTCCTTTTTTTTCTCTTCATGCCGCTTTTCTTTTTTATGGATCGCTTTTGCTTCTTCTTTACGTAAAAATTTAGCTGACATAGTAGAACCCCTTCGTATCGGCCGATCGAGAGTTACCTGATCCCATTCACTAGTCCCATCATTTGGTCGGCAAGCGTTACAGTTCTTGATTGAAATTGCATTGAACGTTGTGCAGTCATTAAGTCAGTCATTTCTTTTCCGATATCAACATTGGATAACTCCAGTGCGCCCGATTGCATGGAAATTTCATTGTTTCTTGCCCCATTTAATTCCGTATATATTATATTCGGGTTTACTGCCCCTTCCAAATCAGCCGGAATCCCAATAAGCGAATTGCCTTTTTGCTCCATAAATTGTGGATTGTTTAACGAAATAACGCCCAAACGGAAGTTCATTTGCTGTCCGTTTGCCAACCGGGCTTCAAACAAGCCCGGCTGTATCATCGTCCACTGTTCCACTTTAGCCGGAACAGTGATGGTCTGATTGTCTTCCGTAAGAACGGGATTTCCTTCTTTCGTCGTCAAGATATACTCGCCGTTCCCATTCAATTGAAATCCAAGTTCGCCATCTCTGGTAAACTGGATGGAGCCATCTTGGGCACGCACTTTTAAATATTGATTCTCTTTTGTAAAAGCAATATCCAACTGGCGCTCGGTTGATTTTAAAGGCCCTTGTGCAGCGATCATGGCTGTTTGTGATAATCTGGCACCGACTGATTGACGTATTCCGAAAGCAGATGTTCTTCCGACTTCAGCTGCTGTATTGGGCTGATTGTTTATTTGCTGGGCTATTAAGTCAGCGAAAGAAGCTTCTCGTCTTTTATAACCGGTGGTGCTTGAATTGGCGATGTTATTGCTAACCAATTCAACTTGCTGTTGCAACTGATTTAATGTGTTTACTGCTGTAATAATTGTTCTATTCACTGTACATTCACCTTCTTATTATCCATTGAGCCTTCCAATTTCATTGACTGCTTTGTCCAGGCTTTTGTCATAAGCTTGCAGCACTTTTTGATTGGCTTCAAAAGCGCGATATGCGGTCAGCATGTCAGTCATGGATCTTGTTAGATCAACATTCGATCCTTCAATGAAGCCTTGGGAAACCTCATATGTTTGGTTTGCCGCCAGCGGCAGAAGCTCCCCGTTCTCTGTTCTATACATTCCGTCTCCCTCTTTAAGAAGGGTTTCCGGATTTTCAGATACAGCCAGACGGAGCCGTGCGACCTGAGCTCCATTTTCAATAATTCGGCCTTCTCCGTCGACTTGAAATTGATCGCTGTTCAAGAGAATCCGATTTGAGTTTTCATCCAAGACATAATACCCGCTTTCTGTCGTTAAGTACCCGGATGAATCAACAGTGAAACGGCCATTTCTTGTATATTTTACTTGGCCGTCTTGCTCAATCGAAAACAGGACGTTCCCCATCCCGCGGTCCGACAAAGCTAAATCGGTTGCGCGGTCTGTCTGCCGCAAATCCCCCTGTATAAAACGGGGAATGATTTCTTGAACATATACTCCGGTATTTAGTGATCCCACCCGCTGGTTCCGTGTCATGCCCGACGAATCAATCCTGTCCAACAACATTTCTGGAAAGGCCCGGGAGTATGCATGGTCGGCTTTATAGCCTGGTGTTTGCGCATTCCCCATATTATTGGACAACAACTCTGTTTTCCGCTGTGAAGCATACATGCCTGATGCGGCAGTATATAAGCCTCTTAACATAAATACGCCTCCTTGTTAAACGAAACTTCTCTTGGCAATTCTGTCTATACTTTCAAGCATGATCCCAGTACCTGCCGCAACAGCATCCATCGGATGCTCTGCAATTAGAACCGGGACCCGGAGCTCTTCAGCAAGCAACTGGTCGATTCCATGTAAAAGGGCTCCCCCGCCAGTAAGAATGACCCCTCTGTCGATAATGTCAGCAGAAAGCTCGGGCGGTGTTTTTTCAAGCACATTTTTTGCAGCCTGAACAATGACATCCACGGATTCTTTTAATGCACATTCGATTTCACCAGAACGTACAGTAATCGTCCTTGGCAGTCCTGTTACCATATCACGGCCGCGTATTTCCATTTTTTCATCTCTGGACCCCGGAAATACCGTTCCGATCTCCACTTTGATGTTTTCTGCTGTTCTTTCACCAATTAAGAGCTTGTACTCTTTCTTTATGTAATTCAATATGTCATTGTCAAAATTGTCTCCGGCCATTTTAATCGATGCGGATGTAACAATATCACCCATGGACAGAACCGCCACATCCGTTGTTCCTCCGCCGATGTCAATGACCATATTTCCGCTTGGCTGGAAAATATCCATTCCTGCTCCAATCGCGGCTACCTTCGGTTCTTCTTCCAAATACACTTTTTTTCCACCGCTTTTTTCAGCAGCTTGCCTGATTGCTTTTTGTTCCACACTCGTAATATTTGTTGGACAGCAAATCAGAATGCGTGGCTTGGATAAAAAGCCCTTGACATTTAACTTGTTGATAAAGTGCTTTAACATGGTTTCAGTAACATCAAAATCGGCAATGACTCCATCTTTTAAAGGACGGATTGCGACAATGTTTCCGGGTGTGCGGCCAACCATGCGTCTAGCTTCTTCTCCGACCGCGAGTACCCTGTTTAAATTGCGGTCTATAGCCACTACAGACGGTTCATTTAATACAATGCCCTGTCCCTTTACATGTATTAAAACGTTTGCCGTCCCCAAGTCAATGCCGATATCTTTTGCGAACATTCGAATCCCTACCTTCAATATTTAAATAAAAAAGTTATGTATGTAATTCGTCCTATGTTAGATTTCCCTAATGTAATATTTTATCATACCTTTGAAATGAAAAGGAGATCGTTTACAAAAAACTTGACAAGTTTTTTGATTTTCTTACACAAAATGACAAGTGCAAAAAGGACTGGGACATAAGCAAATCCGAAATAGAGAAAAGGGGCTGGGACATAAGTTGAAAGCTGATTCATATTCGTAAAAATCGTGAGAAAAACCCGCGTGAAATCAAGGTTTTAAACTTGATTCCATGCGGTTTACTTCATTTTTACAGGGTTTTGTCCCAGATTAGCCACATAGCAAAGAAGTTAATGAGTCATATTTTATCTAATGAAAACTGATGAGGATTATAAAGAAGCTTGATGATCCAAATTTACAATTTTGAATCATCAAGCTTTTTTGTCATGCCTAATTTTCACTGAGAAAATGGATGGAATATACCAATAACAGTATTGACTTTATATAGTTAGCCTTGCCTTCTGACATGAAGAAGATTGCCATCCATCCAGACGCGCAAGTATAGGTGGGCGGAAGTCGTTTTCAAATAGATGCATTCTATATACTTAGATATAAAGAAAGCTTGTAGAGAAAAAATACTTATTTTCACTACAAGCTGAGAAGGCATTTTGCCTTATTTCAAATTATTTTTGCAATTCTGCCTTTTTATATTTTTGCTTTGTCGCTTCTCCTCCTCGTAAATGCCTGATTGATTTATGGTACTCTAATATACTTTTGACTTGAACGGCTAATTCCGGATTGATTTCCGGCAGCCGCTCGGTTAAATCTTTGTGGACAGTACTTTTGGATACGCCAAACTCCTTCGCAATCATGCGAACTGTTTTTCTCGTCTCCACGATATACCTTCCAATCTTGATTGTACGTTCTTTGATGTAATCGTGCACACCACTCGCCCTCCCTGAATTGGATGTGAGGAGTGTGAAATGAGACTCGTTTTATCAAAAAGTTGCTGGGTCTGCTTTTTCGGAAACAAGCATACTGCGCGGCTGGAGAATCACTTTTTACAAGAAAATTACTTTTACAGGAATTAAACAAATATTTAACAGAATGTGGGATCCATATTAACGATTACTCACCTCAAGCACTCTCTATTTTTTGTTGGTGTTTGTATCATCTTATTTGTCCTGCACGTGATATATGCTCGAAATAGCCAATAAGGACAAGGATAGGAGAAAATTCATTCAAATAATAAGCGCTTGCAAACACTTACGTAAAAAACAAAGTGAAATTGCAATGAAGAGGGGTATGTGATGTCGCGTCTTAGGTCTCCGGGTTCATTCTTCCACGCTCAGAAGTAGCAGAAAAGCAGAAGCGCCCGTTTAGCAACGTACCCAATGACTGCAATCAGCCGAAAGAAGCCCATCAGATATGGAGCGTGCAGGCGCCGCTACACGACGAAGCATTCCTAACCTGCAAAACTCTAAACCCTAGATCAAAAGCGCAACAAAGGCTAAGATCAAAGCGTCCTGTTGGCAAGATGAAGCGGGAACGTGCTAGAAAGCTTACGCTTTTTCTTGGTGCGATTTACGATGCCGAAACTTCCTTTTCGGTGCACTCATACGACCTGTACGCCGCAACACCTTTGTGATCGCCCCTTTCAAAAACTGCGATGTGTCGCTGCCATCGTTTTTTCTTTTGCAGTTCCGAACAAATCGGGCGTTTGGGCAGTTGAGCCCCATTTGCAACGATCACTTCACCTTGATTTCTTTATGAAAAATAAAAAAGACAAGCGCATCTGCTTGCCTCCTATTTTGATTATATTATTCTTCCGTTTCTTTTTCTGGTTGTAATTCTTTTCCGGTTTCTGTTTGTTCATCATCTGAACCACCGGTGCTTTCATTCATTTTTTCATCGTCTGAACCACCGGTGCTTTCATTCGCTTTTTCTTCTTCTGAACCACCGGTGCTTTCATTCGCTTTTTCTTCTTCTGAATCACCGGTACTTTCATTCACTTTTTCTTCTTCTGAACCACCGGTACTTTCTTCAACCTCGTTATTTTTTTCACCGGACGTATCAGCCGGTTTTTCTACTTTTTCAAAAGCGGTAAATGGCTGGCCAAAGAAATCAATCGGGTTGAGTGCCGTATTGTCTTTTCTAATCTCAAAATGAACATGATTTTTCGCTTCTTTATTAAGCTGGCTCGTTCCAGAAGTTCCAAGGACATCTCCTTGTTTTACATTATCTCCGGACTTCACTTTCATGTCTTTTACAGATTGATAAATGGTTTTGACGGCATTGTCATGCTCGATTTCGATGACATTTCCAAGCAGGGAGTCTTGTCTTGCGGAAACCACTTTTCCGCTAAGTGAAGCAACCACTTCAAATTCTTTCCCATCTTTCATGGCAATGTCAACACCCATGTTTGGACGGTATGTGCTTCCATCAACGACGAGTGCAGCTTCTTGCTCTTCCATGGATGCATTTGTATCGAAAAATTGCGTGACAATTTGAGCTTCATCTTCGTTTTTGACAGGCATTGCGACATTTTCAAAAGCCTGGTTCACTTCAATGGCTGAATCCTCGCCTGACATTCCCGTTAAATCTTGGCTGTCTTTAGCCAGGTTTTGATCATCCGTTGTTTTATTTCCTGCCGTTTGATACCAAAACAGCACCGAAATGAGCAATGCAGCACTTGCAAGATAAATGGCCGGAAACACCCACCGCTTTTTAAAAAAGTTTTTTAGAGAAGATCGTTTCTTTTCTTCCTCTCTCATTTTCATCACCTCTGCCATCATTGTGAACAAAAAGGCAGAATTATATACTCAAAAATGAGAAATTAACATCTTATTTTTCCGAAATACTAAAAATTTATTCATCGAATGGAACATGTAATTTTATCAAAGGTACAAAAAATCCGGCCTCATGTCGAGGCCGGCTCGTTATTGACTGCTTGCCATGATTTTATCAAAGTAGCTGTTGGCATTTGAAATGGAAATTCCTTGATAATAGTGGCGGACAATTTCCTCATATTTTTTTCCTTCTTTAGCCATTCCATTGGCACCGTATTGACTCATCCCCACTCCATGTCCATAGCCTTTTGTTGAGACAATGATCGTGTCTCCTTTCCTTTTCCAACTAAAATCAGTTGACTGAAGACCGAGTTTTTCACGAATTTCCCTGCCGGTAAATGTTTTTCCCGCAATGGACACTTCCGCCACTTTTTTTCCCGATGTTCGCTTTGTGACCGTGCCCACATCATTGCTGTTCTCAAGACGAATGTTCAACTTTTGTTGAAACTCTTGAACACTAAACACTTTTCTGTCCTGAAACTTCGGTGAGTCGGCATCCCAGGGACTTTCTACACTTTTTAAATAAGGAACGGAATTGCTCCAATATTCTTCCGCATTTTCTGTGTAACCGTTGCTGGTTGAAAAAAAGGAGGCATTAATCGGTTTGTCTTGATACGTAAGTATTTTTCCTTTAGTCGCCTCGACGGCTTCTTTAATCTTTTTCATTTTCCAATCAAATTCTTTTCCCCAAAGCTGTTTTAATTCTTGTTTATTTTTATACACTTGATGGTTGACAGTGTCCGAAACATCGGCATTTTGCGGAATACGATCGTCTTTTGAACTTAGAAGATGATTGACGATGTACGTTCTTGCGGTTAAAGCTTGTGCTTTTAGGGCCTCTTCTTCAAATTCCGCAGGCATTTCCGATGCGACCACCCCTTCTACATATTCTTCCAGCTGGAGCTTTTCCACTGTATTCGTCGCTGTACGCAAAACAGCGACTTCTGCAGCCGGATTGGCTTTATCAACGCTTTGCTCGGTAGAACTTTTTTCTTCATCCAGTTTGGCCCCTGCTCTTTCATTGGAATAAGGCAAGACAAGTAAAGAAGGAATTAAGAAAGAAACTACTAATACAAGAAAGGAAATGACTAAAGCTGTTTTCAGTGATTTCATGCCCGATGCCTCCAATATGAAATTAGAGCGGCCCGGATTGACCGCCTTAATTCAACTTATTCAAGAGGACAAGCATTTATGCTTATGTACGACAGAGAGTCTGGACACAACTAAATCAGCTGATGAAAAAACGAAGAATAAAGTAAAACTTCATTCAATAGGGCTCCTACTGAATGTTAGTTGAACCAATCGGGCATTTAGGTGCCGTTTTCTCACACTTAGACCTTTTGTATTTACTCAAGATTTTGAAGGGGGAGTCTCTTACGGCACCTTACATGCCGGATAAATTGTCCTAGGTATCATACGCAAGCTTATAGCGTAGTCAAAATAGGTAGACTCATGCGGGAATAGCTCGAGCTGAAGATTCCGAAGGAAAGCGACCTTTGCTTTCCGAGGAAGCTGAAGAGACCTGCGGAAAGCGAAATATGTTGACGTAGCGATGATAGGGATTTTTTTAACACAAATAAACCGAACAATTATAAATGAATTGTTCGGTTTTTGCTATTTCGTATTTGCTTATGTCCCAGCCCCTTATGATCAATCGATTCATTAGGGGTTTAAGCTTATGTTGGGCTGGAAGTGTTGTTCTTCCAAACCAAACTCATCTGCTTCAACTTGAACACGTTCAATATCGGCTCCGAGCATTTGCAGCTTTTTATGAAAATCCAAGTAGCCACGGTCTAAGTGCTTTAATTCTGTTACGCGTGTATAGCCTTCGGCCTTAAGTCCGGCAATGATGAGTGCGGCGGCTGCCCGCAAATCGGTTGCCGCGACTTCTGCACCTTGCAAGTTGCTCGGTCCTTCAATGATGACCGAACGCCCCTCTATTTTGATATTGCTGTTCATTCTGCGGAATTCTTCCACATGCATAAAACGGTTCTCAAATACAGTTTCCGTAATGACACTTGTACCCTGTGCACAAAGCAATAGCGCCATCATTTGAGATTGCATGTCTGTCGGAAAGCCCGGGTAAGGCATCGTTTTAAGATCGACAGCCTTTAGTTTATCCGGACCTATCACCCGAAGCCCATCTTTTTCTTCGACTATTTCTACATTCATTTCTTGAAGTTTGGAGATAAGAGAAGCAAGATGCTCTGGAACTGCTCCATTTACAACAATATTGCCTCCGGTTATGGCTCCGGCCACCATGAAAGTCCCGGCCTCTATCCGATCTGGAATGATCGTATGGTCGGCTCCATAAAGCTTTTCGACTCCCTCAATTTTAATCGTTGCTGTTCCGGCGCCTTTTACAACGGCTCCCATTTTATTTAGATAATTGGCGAGGTCAACAATTTCCGGCTCCTTCGCGCAATTTTCCATAATGGTTGTGCCTTTGGCCAAAACGGCGGCCATCATGATATTTTGAGTTGCACCGACACTGGGAAAATCCAGGTAAATTTTTGCACCTTTTAACTGGGTTGCTGATGCTTCAATGAAGCCATTACCGACTTCAACAGAGGCTCCCAACGCTTCAAATCCTTTTAAATGAAGGTTAATGGGACGAGATCCGATCGCACATCCTCCTGGAAGTGCAACCCGTGCCTTTCCTTGTCTGGCCAAGAGAGAACCCATGACAAGAACGGAAGCTCTCATTTTACGAACATATTCAAAAGGCGCTTCATGTTGCAATTCATCCGAAGCATCGACATATACCGTTTTATTCTCAAAATGTACTTTTGCATTTAAATGACGCAACACTTCACCAATTGTAAATACATCGGAGAGAGTCGGTACATTTCGTATGATACTTTTTCCTTCGCTAGCCAATAGGGATGCAGCGATAACAGGCAAGACAGCATTCTTGGCGCCTTCTACAACTACGGTGCCGCTGAGCCTTTTTCCGCCGCGGACGATGATTTTTTCCAAGAGTGTTCCCCTCCGCGTCCATTTTCTTAATATTAATATTCATTTGTTAAGATGGGTGTGCCTATCACGAAGGATGTGCTTCCCGTCTCGTTATTGCGCAGTCCGATCTGCAGATTCATTTCATGTTCAGTTAGCGAAATTGATTGTGAAAAAAGAGAGGAGTTAGCAGAAATAGAGTAAAAATCTTTTTCTTTTAGCGCCTCTTTTTCCTCAGCCTGGAAAAATAGCAGCAAATCGTTTGCCAAATTTCCGGTATCTTCATTGAATACGCCTTTGATACAAGAGAAAACAAGTACATTATTTTCAAATAATTGGTCTGTTCTGGACTGGAGGATTTTTTCTATTTTCTTGGAAATGCGGGTGTTCCACACCTTCCCCGTCACTTCGTATAAACTATAAGATGAACCTCCGTCTTCCATGGTGACTACTTTGATCGTTTCTCGAAAGTCGTCATGTTCCATACGCCCCGTCACGTTGTCTAAACCGTTCTCTGAAGAAACAGTCCAAACCCATCCGGGAAACTGACTTTTCAAATTATGTATGAACCGATCCTTTTCCGAAAGATCAATCGTTTCTCTTGTATGTAGAGACCATTCAATGATCGCACCTGAATTTTGGGAAACCCCACGTGCCAAGTGATCCATGTCCATATTTCCATAATTGGCCGCATTGGTGTTATTCCCGATAAAAGAGGCAATCAAACTGATCATAACCATCATTTGCAAAAAAAGAAAGAAATATTCTTTTCTCATCGTATTTCCCCTCCCTGATACCAGTGTTGCCACCAAGAAGGATGTCATACTGAGAGAAAAGCATCAAAAAAAGACAAATACTACTTTATAGTATATCCTATTTCGACAATTTTCTTCACCTGTTTCAAATCATAACAACAAATCAAAAATTTTAAATAGGCAAAAAGGGCTATATTATAAAAGGAATTGAAGTTGTCTGGACCAGTTGAGATAATCAAGAAAAAAATTGCTGACAGAAGAACCGATGGCGATTGTTAAAATGATGTACAACAATCTTGCTTGGAAGACACGATTAGCGCTTAGTAGTTTGTCAAAATGGAGTGCTTGTAAAGCCCAAAATGTAATGCCAATAAATACAAGATGGGAAATGATGCTCACGAGGGCCTGTTGTCCAATTTCCAACCCGTCGATCATAGATCCTTCCTCCCTACTTGTCATATATAAAGATCGTTCACAACAACACCTTCCGATCTGTCTGACCAGAAGGTGTTGTAAAAACATGTGTCACTTTTACTTATTCTGATAAATAGCTATTCGATTCATGGCTCGTTTTAATGCCAGTTCTGCCCGTTTAAAGTCTACATTATCACGCTTTGCTTGTAAATATTTCTCTGCTCTTGCTTTAGCAGCCTGAGCACGGGCAAGATCTATGCTTTCAGCTCTTTCAGCGGATTGGGCAAGAATCGTCACTTTTTCCGGACGAACTTCAAGAAAGCCGCCGCTGACCGCAACATATTCGGTTTTATCCGCTTTTTTTAAGCGAACTGCACCAATTTCAAGCGGCGCAACTAAAGGGATATGCCCTGGGAGAATACCCAGCTCACCTGTTTCAGCTCTCGTACTGACCATTTCAGCTTCAGATTCATAAACGGGACCGTCCGGAGTAACAATGCTCACTTTTAAAACGTTCATGTTATCGCCTCCTCGTCCCTAGTTAAACTTCAACGCCCATTTCTTCGGCTTTTTTCAGCACATCTTCGATTGGTCCAACGAGACGGAATGCATCTTCAGGTAAATGGTCATATTTTCCTTCAAGGATTTCTTTAAAGCCTTTGACTGTTTCTTGTACAGGAACGTAAGAACCCGGCTGTCCTGTAAACTGTTCAGCGACGTGGAAGTTTTGCGACAGGAAGAATTGGATCCTGCGCGCACGGTGAACGACCAATTTGTCTTCATCAGAAAGCTCATCCATACCAAGAATCGCAATAATGTCTTGCAACTCTTTGTATCTTTGAAGGGTTTGTTGCACTTTACGGGCAACTTCATAATGTTCCTCTCCGACGATTTCCGGCGAAAGAGCCCTTGATGTTGATGCCAACGGATCTACCGCAGGATAAATACCCATCTCGGACAATTTACGCTCCAGGTTGGTTGTAGCATCCAAGTGGGCAAACGTTGTTGCCGGAGCCGGGTCCGTATAGTCATCCGCGGGAACATATATCGCTTGGATAGATGTTACTGATCCTACGTTTGTAGAAGTAATACGTTCTTGAAGTTGACCCATTTCCGTAGCGAGTGTAGGCTGGTATCCAACTGCCGAAGGCATCCGGCCTAAAAGGGCGGAAACTTCAGAACCTGCTTGTGTAAAGCGGAAAATGTTGTCGATAAAGAATAGAACGTCCTGTCCTTGTTCATCACGGAAATATTCAGCCATCGTTAGACCCGTTAGAGCAACACGCATACGGGCGCCAGGCGGCTCGTTCATTTGACCAAATACCATCGCTGTCTTATCAATAACGCCTGAATCTTTCATTTCAAAGTAAAGGTCGTTCCCTTCACGGGTACGCTCTCCAACACCGGCGAAAACCGAGATACCACCGTGTTCTTGGGCAATATTATTGATAAGTTCCTGAATGAGTACCGTTTTACCTACACCGGCACCACCGAACAGGCCGATCTTTCCACCCTTAATGTATGGAGCAAGCAAGTCAACAACTTTGATGCCCGTTTCCAAAATTTCCACTTCAGTGGAAAGCTGCTCATATTTTGGAGCGTCACGATGGATGGAATCGCGCCTTGCACTTGCATCAATATCCTCGTTTAAATCAATTGGGTCACCCAAAACGTTGAAAACACGCCCAAGGGTAATGTCACCTACAGGTACGGAAATGGATGCACCTGTATCAATAACTTCCATGCCCCGTTGAACACCATCGGTAGATGCCATGGCGATTGTACGAACTGTATCGTCACCAAGATGAAGGGCGACTTCCAGTGTCAGGTCAATATTTACTTCTGTGTCTGATTTTGCATCATATGTTATCTTTAGCGCATTGTAAATTTCAGGGAGATGGCCATCGGCAAATTTCACGTCGACTACCGGTCCCATTACTTGCAAAACCTGTCCTTTGTTCATTACTTCCCCTCCTACCTGGGTTGTGATTTTTAATCAATGACGGCTCGGCGTCAATTCAGTCCGGCTTTAGAATTTTGCTTGCACAATTTGCTTTCTTTCAAATTCCGTGACATTCCTCGAAATGCTTAACAGTATTCAACAAAGGTGATCTCTTTGCTGACATCATACTTGAAAACAGAGGATTCCAGTATGAATACTGTTAACAGCCCGTCTAGCTTATTCAAGTGCTGCCACACCGCCGACAATTTCTGTAATCTCTTGGGTGATGGCTGCCTGGCGGGCACGGTTATAGGTTAAAGTAAGATTGTCTATTATTTCGATCGCATTGTCCGTTGCGCTCTTCATTGCTGTCATGCGGGCAGCGTGTTCACTCGCTTTTCCGTCAAGAAGGGCACCGTATATTAAACTTTCCGCATACTGCGGTAACAACACTTCCAATATGGCATCAGCGGAAGGTTCATATTCATAGGACATTAATTTTGTAGTAGACCCCAAGTCGGTAAGAGGCAATACTTTTTTCTCGGTCACTTCTTGGGTGAGCGCACTGACATAGTGATTGTAGTACATATATAACTCATCAAACGTACCATCCGAGAACATTGCCACTGTATTTTTCGTAATCTCCATAATATCGGAAAATGAAGGTTGATCAGGAAGACCTATGATTTCAGATACCACATTCATCTTCCTTTTTAGGAAAAAGTCCCGACCCATACGACCAATCGCGATGATGGCATATTCATCATTGTTTTTATGCCTTTCTTGAATTTTTGACTGGACAGCCCGCAAAACGTTGCTATTATAGGGGCCAGCCAAACCTCGGTCCGTTGTAATAACCAAATATCCGGTTGTTTTAACCGGTCGGGATACAAGCATGGGGTGCTCGACGTCTTGACTTCCAAGAGCTATACTGGCTACGACCTCTTGAATTTTTTCCATATAGGGAACAAACGATTTCGCATTTGTTTCGGCACGATTCAACTTGGCTGCCGAGACCATTTGCATCGCCTTGGTAATTTGACTCGATTTTTTGTTTGAATTAATACGAGATTGGATATCACGTAATGATGCCACTTGATTCACCACCCTGCCATTTCATTCTAAGGGAGACGCCCGCAGCTTCCATCCGCCGGAAAACTGGGCGCCATTTCCCCACTATTATATCTATTATTCGCTTTTAGCGAATGTTTTTTTGAATGTGTTCAAAGCATCAGCCATGTCTTCGTCAGCAGGAAGCTTCCCGGTAGAGCGAATGCTTTCGAGCAATTCCGCGCGATTGTGGTCAAGCCAAGAGTACAATTCTTCTTCAAATCTCCGTACATCTTGAACTGGAATGTCATCCAAGAATCCTCTTGTAAGAGCATATAAGATCATGACTTGCTTTTCTACCCTGATTGGCTTATTCAAGTCTTGCTTAAGTACTTCCACTGTTCGCTGACCGCGTGCCAACTTTGCCTGAGTCGTTTTATCCAAGTCTGAACCGAATTGGGCAAATGATTCCAACTCACGGTATGCCGCAAGGTCAAGGCGAAGTGTACCGGCAACTTTTTTCATGGCGCTAATTTGTGCTGATCCTCCAACACGTGAAACGGAAAGACCCGCATTAATCGCAGGGCGCACCCCTGAGAAAAACAAGTCTGATTGCAGGAAGATTTGTCCATCCGTGATCGAAATCACGTTTGTCGGAATATAAGCCGAAATATCTCCCGCCTGTGTTTCAACGAATGGAAGAGCGGTCAATGATCCGCTGCCTTTTGCGTCACTTAACTTCGCAGCACGTTCCAAAAGACGGGAGTGTAAATAGAATACGTCCCCCGGATAAGCTTCCCGGCCAGGAGGCCTGCGTAAAAGCAAGGAAAGTTCACGGTATGCCGCGGCTTGTTTGGAAAGGTCATCATATACAACAAGCACGTGCTTGCCGTTATACATGAACTCTTCTCCCATTGTTACACCCGCATACGGAGCGAGGAATAAGAGTGGTGCGGGCTGTGATGCAGAAGCTGTCACAACGATGGTGTAATCCATCGCACCATATTTACGAAGTGTTTCAACCGCATTACGGACAGTAGATTCTTTTTGTCCGATCGCAACATACACACAAATCATGTTTTCATCGCGCTGATTTAAAATCGTGTCAATGGCAACGGTCGTTTTACCTGTTTGACGGTCACCAATGATGAGCTCACGCTGCCCACGTCCAATCGGCACAAGCGCATCAATCGCTTTGATCCCTGTTTGGAGAGGCTCATGGACTGATTTTCGATCCATAACCCCTGGCGCGGGGCTTTCGATCGGACGAGTTTTCACAGTGTTGACTGGACCCATGCCATCGACTGGCTGTCCGAGCGGGTTTACAACACGGCCAATTAGTTCTTCTCCGACAGGCACTTCCATGATGCGCCCTGTACGGCGAACCTCGTCACCTTCACGAATCTCCGTATAAGGTCCGAGAATAACGATACCGACGTTGCTCTCCTCAAGGTTTTGCGCCATTCCCATGACACCATTTGAGAACTCCACAAGTTCCCCTGCCATTACATTGTCAAGTCCGTAGGCACGGGCAATACCATCCCCAACTTGTATAACTGTGCCTACATCGCTTACTTCCAAATCTGCTTCATAGTTTTCAATTTGCTGCTTGATCAGCGCACTGATTTCTTCAGCATTGATGCTCATGGATTTCACCCCTCATTTTTCAAGTTGATATTAACTGACTAACGTGCGTTCAAGTCGGTCAAGTTTTCCTTTAAGGCTTCCGTCAAAAACTCTGTTTCCGATGCGGACCTTAACGCCTCCTAGTAATTCGGAGTCAATGATATTTTCAATGTTTAATGCGGTTTTCCCCACTTTTGGCGCGAATGTTTCAGAAATGGCCTTTGTTTCCTCCGCAGTCAGCGGTCGTACAGAATACACGACTGTTTCCGCAATTCCGCGCTCTTCATTCAGCAACTTGATAAAAATTTCGGCAACTTCGAGAATGATATTCTCCCTATGCCGATCGGTCAACAGCATCATCGTATTGATGACAGATTGTGACGCATTTTGAAAAACTTCTTTTATAAGGTTTCTTTTTTTATTGACAGAAAGCTTTGGTGACTGCAAAAGGTGGATAAAACCCGGATTTTGGACAAGCACCTTTTTTACAGTGCGCAGCTCTTCAACGATTTGGTCTGACATATTTTGTTCTTTAGCCAATTGAAAAAGAGCCAATGCATACCGCTGGGCAACGACAGGATTACTCATCGATCCTCGCCTGCTCTTTCAATATATTCATTGATCAGTTTCCCTTGGGCTTCGGCATCCAATTCTTTTTCAATCACTTTTGATGCAATCATGACAGACAATGAAGCAACTTGTTCACGAAGCGCAGACATTGCATTGTCTTTTTGCTGTTCAATTTCCAAACGCGCAGTCTCTTTCATACGTTCCGCTTCCTGGCGGGCTGTATCCATAATCTCCTGGCGCTGGTTTTCAGCTAGTTGCTTAGCATTTTCAATCATGTTTTGCGCTTCCTGGCGCGCTTCTTTCAGTAATGCTTTCTGTTCTTCAAGCAATTTATTCGCTTCTTCACGGCTCTTTTCAGCCGAGTCGATCTCATTGGCAATATGTTCTTCCCTTTGTCTCATGACACCCATTAAAGGTCCCCAGGCAAACTTTTTCAAAAGCGCCAACAAAATAAGCATCATGAAAAGCTGGAACAAAATATCGCCGCCGTTAAAATGGACTCCTCCAATTTGTGTTCCCAGTACAAAGCTACTCTTTAACAAGCCCGCTCCACTCCTTCCAAGCTCCTGATATTAAACTTTAAACCGGCTTTTTGCCGATGAAAGGTCAATGGTAAAAATCAGCGCGCAAAAGGCTTCCGGGAAGTTATTTCCACTGTCCCCATAAACCTCCTGCGCATATGTTAGACCAGCCTTGGCTCCCGTCCCCTTAGATTCCTTTGTCTCGGGGCTGATAGGCGGCTTTAACCGGTCTTTCTCCTTGCTTTTCTTAAAAAATGGCGAAGTGTATTTCTTCGCCATTTCGAAATGCTTGTCTATAAATAAAACCTTATCTTCCTTGAACCATAAACGCGATAACAACCGCCATGATTGGAATGGCCTCAACCAACGCAACCCCGATAAACATGGTTGTTTGGAGCACACCACGTGCTTCTGGCTGACGTGCAATACCTTCGACTGTACGAGATACGATCCATCCGTTACCAATACCTGCCCCAAGAGCGGCTAAACCAATTGCAATTGCTGCTGCTAACATACCCATGATAAAATTCCTCCTTAAAATATATAAAAAATGAAGATTTCGGATGTCCATAGTTATGAACAATATATATTAATGATCCGCACTTACTTTATGAGCAAGATAGACCATCGTTAACATTGTAAAAATAAATGCTTGTATCGCTCCGATAAAAATAGAGAATCCCATCCAAGCCAGTGTTGGGACAGCTGCTGCAATCCAGCCAACAACACCATGTGCCGCAAGACCTCCGGCAAGAAGGCCCAAGAGAATTTCACCGGCAAAAATATTCCCGTAAAGACGAAGCCCCAACGTTAATGTGTTGGCAAATTCTTCGATAATTTTAAGCGGAAGCAAAAACCACACCGGTTGTACATAACCTTTGAGGTAACTGCCAAGTCCTCTTTGTTTGATTCCATAATAATGGGACAGCGCGACAACCATTGTTGCCAACGTTAATGTAATGAGGGGGTCGGCCGTTGGAGATTTCCACCATAATTCATGATCAATCGTGATCGCGAAAGGCAAACCAAGCATG
This sequence comes from Siminovitchia sp. FSL W7-1587, assembly GCF_037963795.1. Classification (NCBI taxonomy): domain Bacteria; kingdom Bacillati; phylum Bacillota; class Bacilli; order Caryophanales; family Bacillaceae; genus Siminovitchia; species Siminovitchia sp. FSL W7-1587. Next base: position 2,789,948 of record NZ_CP150169.1, on the reverse strand, counting down.
TTGGAAACAAATACATATAAAATCAAGGTAACACCCAACACATGAAAATGACCACCTGTTTTCCAGTCCATGGTACTTTTCACGATTCCCCTAACGAAATCAAAAACCCATTCCATAACGTTTTGCATGCCTGTCGGTTTCATGGCAAGCCTGCGCGTTCCAATGAAGGCGAGAAGAAACACAATAACCGAGGCAACGCTAATCATTAAGACATTTCCCATATTAAAATATAATCCAAATATTTCTTTGATTGGCGCTTCATGATTCATCCGATTCACCTCTCTTCCGCTGCTTGTCTTTTCTAAAGCTGAGGGAAATTATAGCATCTATCATAATGACAACATAAGATGTCATTAATCCTATCACTACGCTGATCAAATGGAACCTTTCCGGATAATTCGTCGCAATCAAAACCGCAAGCACTGCTGCAGCCATCCGCGACAATGTGCCTAAAGAACGTACGGTTTTCCCCTTTGAAACGGCTTCTCCAACCTGATTTGTTCTGCGAACCATCGACCATAGATTAAAAAAACTGAGAATTGTACCAAGGATCAATCCCATAAAAATAGATTGGTGTTTCGTGAATCCCCAACCCAATACAAAAATTGCTAACAAGTACATTATGTACTTCCGATGTCTATTAAATAACTGCTGGAGGTCATCCATTATGCTAATCCTCCGAAAAAAATTGTCGGATTGTGTATATAAGCGCCATAACTCCGGCAGCTAGACCCAAAAAGAGGCCAACCACTAAAAATAGCGGCTCCTTCCCGGTTATGTCATCAAGCCAATTCCCTGCAAATACACCTACCAGGGTCGACCCTGCCAATTGTGCGAGAATCGCAGAATAAAGGGCCATCCCATAAAGCGGATGACGATTCTTCCTATTCATACAGCATCCCCACCTATTGTTCAGGTGCTTTTTCGCTAATTGACAACCCATGAAAAAAGATATATCACAATCTCCCTTCATATCCTTTGTTAGCATACAATAGGCATATGTCAATGTCAACGAGTTTAGTGTGAATTTCAAAACAAACTATTTTTCCTTTAGGGCTTTGTCACAAAATCATCAAAATTCAACTAAAATATGGGTTTAGACGTCATTATTGGCAAATAAAGCATCGTAACAACAACCACCGAGGCATTTACAAGAATGGGCTCTTTGTCTCCTGCTTTAACCTGTTGTAAATGGTTGTGGCCGATGCTTTTTCAAATGGAAGTGATAGGCTAAGGCATCAGCAATTCTGGCAGAAGCCTTTCCATCTCCAAATGGATTATTCGCCTTTGCCATTTTTTCATAAGCTCTTTTGTCTGTCAGCAGTTCCTCCGCACTCCGGTAAATCGTTTCTTCATCCGTTCCAGCCAACTTTAACGCTCCGGCTTCAATTCCTTCCGGTCTTTCAGTTGTCTCACGCAAAATCAATACCGGAACACCCAGCGATGGCGCTTCTTCTTGCACTCCTCCCGAATCGGTCATAATGAAGTAAGCCCTGCTCGCAAAATTGTGGAAATCAATAACGTCAAGCGGTTCTGTCAAGTGGATCCTTGGGTCATTCCCCAGGATCTCATCCGCAATTCCCCGGATAGCCGGATTCATATGAACAGGATAAACAACTTGAATATCAGGATGCTTCATAACCATCGTCCGTATTGCCTGGAACATATTCCTCATCGGCTGCCCTACGTTTTCCCTTCTATGAGCCGTCAGCAATATAAGCCGATCACCGCCTATGAAATCAAGGGTACGATGCCGATAGTCCGATTGAACGGTCGTTTTCAGGGCATCAATGACCGTATTTCCGGTTATGAAGACGGACTCTTCTCTTTTCCCCTCATTTAAAAGGTTACGCGCCGATGTTTCCGTCGGGGAAAAATGCAAGTCTGCTATGACGCCTGTTAGCTGACGGTTCATTTCTTCCGGAAAAGGGGCGTATTTATTCCATGTTCTGAGCCCGGCTTCTACATGTCCGACCAAAATTCGATTATAATAGGCTGCAAGGCTCGCTACAAACGCTGTTGACGTATCGCCATGCACAAGAACAATATCGGGCCGAGCTTCCTTGATGACGCTATCGAGCCCTGTCAGGCAGCGCGTTGTGACATCAACCAATGTTTGCCTATCCATCATCATATTCAAATCATAGTCAGGCCTAATCTTAAATATATTCAGCACCTGGTCAAGCATTTGCCGATGTTGGGCCGTAACTGCCGTAACTGCCTCAAATTCTTCTTTTCTCGCTTGAAGCTCCTTGACAAGCGGAGCCATTTTAATCGCTTCCGGCCTCGTCCCAAAAATGGATAATACTTTCACACGCTTATCCACTGGAATATGCCTCCCTATTTCGTGCCGAACAAACGATCACCGGCATCTCCCAATCCAGGGATGATATATCCTTTTTCATTCAGTCTTTCATCAAGTCCGGCAACGTATATGTCTACGTCGGGATGGGCTTTTTCGATCGCACTTACTCCTTCCGGTGCGGCGATAAGAGTCATCAGCTTAATTTGTTTCGCTCCTCTTTTTTTCAGAGAACGAATTGCTTCAACCGCAGTTCCTCCAGTAGCAAGCATTGGATCTACAACGATAAAAAACCTTTCTTCCACATCACTCGGCAGTTTTAAGTAATACTCGACAGGCATTAAAGTTTCCGGGTCGCGGTACAATCCGACGTGTCCTACTTTCGCCGCGGGAATCAGCTTTAAAATACCATCGACCATGCCGATCCCGGCCCGTAAAATCGGAACAATGCCTATTTTTTTCCCTGCCAATATTTTAGATTTTGCTTTGCATACAGGGGTATCCACTTCGATTTCTTTCAAAGGCATATCCCTCGTAATTTCAAACGCCATCAACGTGGCGACTTCATCAACAAGTTCACGAAACTCTTTCGTTCCCGTGTTCTTATCGCGAATATAAGTTAATTTGTGTTGAATGAGAGGATGGTCGATCACATGCACTCTGCCCATAAGATCTCTCCTTTGCTTTTTGGTTGGAACAGAAGCGGAGCAGTATACGAACTTCTATCATGATGATCAATCGAACCTGCTTCCCGGCTCTGGCCAGCATATCCCTGCTAATTTTACATAAAAGGCTCTCTTTCGGCAAGGAAAATAAAGATCATATAATGGGCAAAAAACCGACATATGAAAAAGCCTCCAAAACACCGGAGGCTTGAAGCTTTTTACAGTTTATCCCGCATGTAAGGTGCCGTAAGATTCCCACTTCAAAACGTGAGGGTGACACAAAAGGTCCAAGTGGGAGATAACGGCACCTAAATGCCCGATTCGTTCAACTAACATTTCTTGGGAAAGGCATACCAAAAAATGAAGTTTCACTTTATCCCGCATGTAAGGTGCCGTAAGATTCCCACTTCAAAACGTGAGGGTGACACAAAAGGTCCAAGTGGGAGATAACGGCACCTAATTGCCCGATTCGTTCAACTAACATTTCTTGGGAAAGGCATACCAAAAAATGAAGTTTCACTTTATCCCGCATGTAAGGCCGTAAGATTCCCACTTCAAAACGTGAGGGTGACACAAAAGGTCCAAGTGGGAGATAACGGCACCTAATTGCCCGATTCGTTCAACTAACATTTCTTGGGAAAGGCATACCAAGAAATGAAGTTTCACTTTATACGTAAAGCGGAAAGCGGGCCGTCAGTGTTTCTACCCGAGTACGCGCTTCATTTAATTTTGTTTCCTTGTCATGGTTTTTAAGGACAAATGCAATAAGCGAAGCAATTTCTTCCATTTCGCTTTTTCCAAAGCCCCGTGAAGTGACTGCCGCTGTTCCAATCCTAATGCCACTCGTGATGAAAGGACCTTCCGGATCATAAGGGATGGTGTTTTTATTAACGGTTATCCCGACATCATCCAGGACTTTTTCCGCCACTTTGCCCGTTAAACCAAGAGAGCGCACATCAAGGAGAAGCAAATGGTTGTCCGTTCCGCCAGAAATGAGATCAATGCCTTCTTTCTTTAAGCTTTCGCCTAATTGTTTTGCATTTTCAACAATCAGTTGGCTGTACGCTTTAAAATCGTCTGTCAACGCTTCGCCGAAGGCAACCGCTTTTGCGGCGATGACATGCATAAGAGGACCGCCTTGAATGCCCGGAAATACAGACTTGTCGATCGCTTTGGCATATTGTTCTTTGCATAGGATTAATCCGCCTCGAGGCCCCCGCAAAGTTTTATGCGTTGTAGATGTGACAAAATCTGCATAAGGAACCGGGTTCGGATGAAGGCCGGCGGCAACCAATCCGGCAATATGCGCCATGTCGACCATCAAGTATGCGCCGACTTCATCAGCAATTTCCCGGAACTTTTCAAAGTCGATAACCCGGGGATAAGCACTTGCTCCGGCAACAATCAGCTTCGGTTTATGTTCCAATGCTTTTTGCCGCACGTCTTCATAATTGATACGGTGATTTTTTTCATCTACCCCATATTCAACAAAATGATATTGCATTCCGCTGAAATTGACGGGGCTGCCATGTGTCAAGTGGCCACCGTGGGATAAATTCATGCCAAGGACCGTATCGCCATGTTTCAAAATAGTAAAATAGACGGCCATATTAGCTTGTGCCCCGGAATGAGGCTGCACATTCGCATGGTCCGCGCCAAACAATTTCTTAACGCGGTCACGCGCCAAGTCCTCCACAATATCAACATATTCACAACCGCCATAATAACGGCGACTCGGATAGCCTTCTGCATACTTGTTTGTCAAAACAGATCCCTGAGCTTCCATGACCGCTTCACTCACAAAGTTCTCGGATGCAATTAATTCAATTTTGGATTGTTGCCTTTTCAATTCTTTTTGAATCGCCTCGTATATCTCGGGATCCTGTTTGGCTATAGCGCTTTCCGCCCTATTTTCGCTTACCTTGCTCATTGTGCTCCCCCTTGTATCGGTAATAATAATCCATCGTTTCGTTCTTGTTTACATTTTAACATGAAGTAATGTCCGAGCCAAATGGATTTTTGACTTTTTGGAGACAAAAACGGAACATTTCTATTAGTGATGGCATTGATTGTTCAGTTTTTCGCGATTATAAACAGCTCTCGCACCGCCAATTAGCTTTGGACGAGTGGCCGCCACTGTGACATGGGCATTTCCGAGTGACCTTTGGCCGATTCTGACCGGAACTGCGACGTGTTTTAAATGCATGCCAATAAACGTGTCTCCTATATCAATACCGGCATCCGCTTTTATAAACTCGACAACGGCCGGATCTTGAAAGCGAGAATAGGCGTGTGCTGCCATGGCACCGCCTGCTTCACGAACGGGAACAACCGTTACCTGATCGAAATGAAATAGTTCGGCTGTTTCCCTTTCGATAACAAGTGCGCGATTTAAATGTTCACAACATTGGAAGGCCAAATGGATGTTCTTTTCCTGAGCGAAAGCCTGCAATTGCTCAAAGATCATGACTGCCACTTCAAACGTTCCCGATGTTCCGATTCTTTTTCCCGCCACTTCAGATGTGGAACAGCCAACGACGAATATCTGTCCAGGCCTAATCGGCAATTCCTTGGCGCATTGCTTGAGAATCAACCGCAGCTCGTTCCGCCATTGTTCTATTTCCATGTATATCTCTCCCCTTATCTATTTTCGTAATCGGAAATCTTTTGGATACGCCTTGTATGGCGGCCGCCTTCAAACTCCGTTTCCAACCAAACCTTTGCAATCTCGCGGGCAAGACCGGGTCCGATCACACGTTCTCCCATAGCAAGTACATTTGTATCATTATGAAGACGTGTCATCCTGGCACTAAATACATCGTGCACCAAAGCACAGCGGATTCCTTTTACTTTATTCGCGGCGATGCTCATGCCAATGCCTGTTCCACAAACTAAAATGCCCCGGTCAAATTCACCGCTTGCCACTTTTTCCGCTACAGGAACGGCAAAGTCGGGGTAGTCGACCGAGCTTTCGTCTCCACAACCAAAATCCTCATATTCTATATTCAATTCTTCCATTACTTTAATGATTTCTTTGCGAATCAATATTCCCCCATGGTCGGATGCAATTGCCACTTTCATCGTGTAACATTCCCCTTTCATTTGTTTGATTCTTCTTTGTTTACACAAGTTGACAGATTCAACAATCAATAGACAACCTGGCAATCAACCCGCGAAGTTCCTGGAACGTTGAACGGTAGACTTCCAGGTCTCCTCCAAAAGGATCTATCACATCAAGATCTCCATTGCGCCCATTCACATATTCTTTTAGAGTAAAAATTTTGTCCGCTGCCGCCGGAAACATGTCCATCAACATTTGTTTATGCCCCTCTGTCATCGTGAACACATATTTAGCCCAATGGATATCTTCTTCTTGCAATTGCTTTGAACGGTGCTCCAGCTTCATGTTATTTTCTTTCAATACCTTTAGCGCATGGTCCGCAGCCTTGCTCCCTTCAGCAGCGAACAGTCCGGCAGATCTGGCATCTGCTTTTCCGTTCCATATATGGTGAAAAATGGCCTCAGCCATTGGGCTTCTGCATGTATTCCCGGTACAAACGAATAAAATATTCATATCTTCTCCTACCTCTTTTACCTTATTATAACCATTCACTTTTTTGCGTACAAATGTAGAGTGCTTTTTCATCAACCTTATGAAAAAGTCCGGCCAGTCAGCGTGTCATCTATTGATTAACATATGAAATACAAAAAACCGTCAGTAAAAACAAAAAAAACGATATAATCGTTTTTAGTGTAAGTCGAGGTACTATTGCCTACCAAGCTAAGCACGATAATGCTGGCCTTCATAACTTATAATCTCATGAAAAAATCAACTTTATCCCAAACAAAATTAAAGTGAATCCGCCAAACATCTCTCCATACACCCCGAGCAAACTTTGCACTTTCCGCCCCATAATCAGTCCACTCCATGTCAAACATGCCGCCACGATACCGAAACAGATCATGGCAGCCATTGCCCGGGCACCGAACATCCCGAGACTGAGACCGGCGGAAAAGCTGTCCAGACTGACGAGGAAACTGAAAATGAATAGTCCCCAACCTTGAGGGACGATCGCCATTTGTTCCTCGCTTTTAAAACTGGATAGTATCATTTGTACTCCCAAAACCATTAACAAGCCCCCTCCAACGTAACCGGTAATTTTGCCAAATGTTTCTGAAAGTAAATGCCCGGTTAATATGCCAAACAATGGCATAAACATGTGGAAAAGACCCGTTGTCATTCCAATATAAAAAACTTGGCGAAATCTCAGTTTGAAAATTCCCATGCCGAGTGAAACGGAAAATGCGTCCATTCCTACCGCAAAAGCCATGATGACTAAAGTAATGATTTCTGGAAGTATCATCAAAATACCCCTTTCGCTTCGGACGTGCCTATAAGAGCTTATGCACGGAAACGAAAGAGTAGAATTGTCTTTCAGTCCTGATCTTTCATATGCTGTTTCACCCACCGATGGGAGGCCGCTTTTTCCAGACGGTTCATAATAGCTGCCCCCACGCCTGTACGGGGAAAGACTTCCGAAAATATGATATCCACACCTGAATTCTCAAAGGACCTCAAAGCTTGATAAAGCGTCTGGGCTGAACTTTTTGGATCGGCTTTACTGCCACAGGGTGCCACAACATCAGCCTTATAAAACGAAGCGGTTTCCTGCGGAGCCAGTATACCCACTTTCAACCCTGCGGCCATTTTTTCATCAATTAACTGTTGAATCCACTGCTGTTCACCGTCGGCAAGATAGAGCGGTGCATCCGGAGCATAATGCCGGTACTTCATTCCTGGAGACTTCGGTTTGGACACTGAGCTGGCGATCGAAGGATCTTCTTCCACTGGCCCAATAACTGCTTCGATATCTTCTTTTGAAATACCGCCTGGACGTAGAATCACCGGGGGACTTACAGTGCAGTCAACGACTGTTGATTCAACTCCAACCCCTGCGGGTCCGCCATCGACAATTCCGGCTACAATACCATCTAAGTCATCTTGCACGTGTTTAGCTGTCGTTGGACTTGGCTTACCGGATTTATTGGCACTTGGCGCGGCAATTGGATGCCCTGATTCGCGAATAAGGGCCATTGCAAGTGGATGGTCCGGCATCCGAACCGCGACAGTATTCAGCCCGGCGGTCACTAAGCGGGACACGGCTCCAGGCTTTTTGTTGAATATGAGTGTGAGCGGACCGGGCCAAAATGTACGCATAAGCTTCATGGCTGTATCGGAAATATCCACAGCAATTTGCTTCAATTGTTGAAAAGTTGCAATATGAACGATAAGCGGGTTATCTGCCGGTCTTCCTTTTGCCGCAAAAATTTTTGCCACTGCCTCATCAGATGTAGCATTGGCGCCCAGTCCGTATACTGTTTCCGTTGGAAAGGCCACAACTTCATTCTTTTTGATGAGCTCTGCTGCTTTTACTATTTGTGGATAGTTTTTTTTACTGTTCACATCATTATCCACAGACCAATAGGTTGTTTTCAATGAGGCCACCTCAATTTATAACGTTTGATTAATGCCTTACCGTTTATTATTGCTAGTTTAAGAATCATTTATGAATATAAAACTAGCATAACAAGTGATTGAAAAGTAAGTTATTCACAAATTGTGGATAGTTAATCCTTTTTTGTGGATAAAGGCTGTGCATAACCGGGCAAACGATACACAACAAACATAAACAAAGCCCGTTTAGCATCAACAAGTAAACTGGAGAGCTTCTGACGAATTCAAGAACACACCGTCATGCAAGGAACAAAGCACATGCTTCAAAGCTTTGCACATTCGCTTCATTAGAATAGCTTCGCGCGACTTTAAGACGAGCTGAACAAAACTTCCCGAATAAGCGATGATCTCAGGAAAAGCTCGATGTTTGCTAATCGCTAAGCACCGAAGCTGGACAACGCCAGTTTACTTCATATGAATCATACATGCAAAAATATATTTCTAATTTGTAAAAAAAAAATCTCTCAAGCGACTCGAGAGATTCAGATTCAAAAGCGATCGAACAATTCTTTCAGGAAAAACTTTACCTCTGTTTCTTCCTCTTGTTCAGCGATATAAGCGGCACTTTCTTTTTTCCCTGCTTTCTCCTGTTCAGCGAAAGTGCCACTTTCTTTTTTCCCCGCTTCCCCTTCTTCAACGAAAGCAGAACTTTCTTTTTTTCCTGTTTCCTCTTGTTCAGCGATATAAGCGGTACTTTCTTTTTTCCCTGCTTTCTCTTGCTCAGCGAAAGCGCCATTTTCTTTCTTTCCCGCTTCCCCTTCTTCAACGAAAGCAGAACTTTCTTTTTTTCCTGTTTCCTCTTGTTCGGCGAAGTCGGCACTTTCTGCATTTCCTGCTTCCTCTTGTTCAGCGAAAGCGCCACTTTCTTTTTTTCCCACTTTCTCTTGTTCGGCGAAGTCGGCACTTTCTGCATTTTCCGCTTTCTCTTGTTCAGCGATCAAAGCATTGTTTTGCCCGTTTTCAACATCTTGGACTGATTTATCCGCAGATTCATCCGTGTTGGTATTAACAGCCGCTCCTGTGGAAAAGTCCAGAAAACAAAGCGGCGGAAATAGAACACACCACCAGTTTGCTCCTTTTCCTTCTCCCAATGTAATTAAAATCGCCTCATAATTTCCGGCGGGATAAAGATAGTTTCCATATAGCTTCGTTGGAAATTGAATGTTGCCAAATTCTACTTCGGCACCATAATCAATGGAGCTTTTTTCAAGCTCACGATTTGCAATTTGTTCGATCTCCGGCAAGCGGGATTGGATTAATCTGCGCGCCTCTTCAATCGATGTCAAATGCTCCACCCACGTCGTAATTTCTTGATTAACAGCATCTCTGATGGAGCGTTTCACCTCTTGATCTTGGTGGCCGTCGCTGTTTGCCAATATTCTCAGCCGGATCGCTTCTTGCGGAATGACTTGTATTTCTTCGGCCTCTGCCCTTTCTTCTGGCGGAATTGGTATTGCAAGATTGGCAACCGTTGCCAAAGATAAGACCACCATATAGAGCCATGCCATATTTTTTTGATAGAATTTTTGATTCATATACTTTCTCATCTGTTCCACCCCATCCCTTCACGAGACAGTATGGACAAATTTTGGAGGCTATAAACATCATGCGGAAATATTATAAAGAGGTTAAAACAATCCGGTCCTTACCGTTTATATCATAAAGCACTTCTGTTACCCCTTCAGAAAATTGTTCTCTCATCATTTGGCTGACTGCGTCTCCTTGCCCTGCACCAACTTCAAAAGCTACGATCGCCCGATCTTCAAGTACATGTGAAAGCTGTTCGGTGAATCGCCGGTACACATCAAGACCGTCTTCCCCGCCAAATAAGGCGCATGCCGGTTCATAATCCTTAACAACATCGGGCAAACACTCTTTTTCGCCCTGTGGAATATATGGTGGATTGGAGACGATCACATGGAATTTATGCCCGATCTCCATCAAGGGCTGAAGCAAGTCCCCTTGCGCAAACCGTACGGCCGCTCCAAGCCGGTCGGCATTTTTTTTCGCTATGTCAATCGCACTCGCGGAAATATCAGTTCCGTATACTGCGAGGCCGGGCCGCTCCAGTTTTAATGTTACAGCAATTGCCCCGCTCCCCGTTCCAACATCTGCTACCCGCAATCCCTGTTTAGAAGCACCAAAAAGCCTGTCCATTTTTTTCAAAACCGCGATAACCAATTCCTCTGTTTCTGGACGCGGGATCAGAACATGGGGATTTACGACAAACTCCCTGCCTAAAAACACTTCATGGCCCATGATATACTGCACAGGTCTGCCAGCAGCATGCTCCTTTACGTTCCGACTGAATTGTTCCCAATCCTTCTCGGAAAGTTCCGTCCGAAACTCGGCAAGCAGCCGGGAACGAGTATATTTCAATTGGTTCATAAGCAATATTTCTCCCGCATTTTGGTCACGGCCATGCTCCTTTAAAAAAGAAGAAGCCCATTGAAGGGCTTTGAAGATCGTTTGTTTATCAGACATTCGCTATTCCACGCTCTCTAATTTCTTGGATTGGTCTTCCACTATGAGGGCATCTATGATTTCATCCAGTTTGCCCTCCAAAATTTGGTCGAGCTTTTGAATCGTTAGTCCGATCCGGTGGTCCGTTACCCTGTTTTGTGGAAAATTATATGTGCGAATTCGTTCCGACCGATCACCCGTTCCAACTGCTGATTTTCGATTCGCATCGTATTCTTCCTGAGCTTCTTGCTGGAATTTATCGTAAATGCGGGCGCGTAAAACTTTCATCGCTTTTTCTTTATTCTTGATTTGGGACTTTTCATCCTGACAAGAGACCACAATGCCCGTGGGGATATGAGTAAGCCTAACAGCAGACATTGTCGTGTTAACACTCTGTCCTCCAGGCCCGCTTGATGCAAACGTATCCACACGGATATCTTTCTCATGGATATCGACTTCCACTTCCTCGGCTTCCGGCAAGACGGCTACTGTAGCGGTCGACGTATGAATCCGCCCGCCTGACTCCGTTTCCGGAACGCGCTGGACACGGTGCGCTCCATTTTCATATTTTAACCTGGAAAAGGCTCCGGTTCCGTTGATCATAAAAATAATTTCCTTAAATCCGCCCAATCCAGTAGAGTGTTCTTCAATAACTTCGGTTTTCCAGCCTTTTGTTTCGGCATAGCGGCTGTACATACGGTACAGATCACCGGCAAACAATGCTGCTTCGTCTCCGCCCGCGGCTCCGCGGATTTCCATAATAACGTTTTTCTCATCATTTGGGTCTTTAGGGATAAGCAATATCTTTAGGCGCTCTTCCAGCACCTCGATCCGTTCTGCCAGTTCATCGATCTCTTCCTTGACCATTTCCCGCATTTCCGGATCCAATTTATCATCAAGCATTTCCTTGGCATCATCATATTCTTTTTTCGCTTCCTTATATTCCCGGTACGTTTCCACCGTTTCAGCAATCGCCGATTGTTCCTTCGAGTATTCTTTCAGCTTTTCGGGATCACTGACAATATCTGGATCGCTCAACAGCTCATTCAGCTTTTCGTAGCGGTCTTCCACGGATTGGAGTCTATCAAACACAAGCCTTCACCTCAACGTTTTTGCATATCTTTTTTTATAGTACACCGCCCACTTTATGCAAGCAAACATTTTAAAGAAAAAGAATCCGCTTCTGATCATTAATATATGTAAAAGCAGTGTTTGTGATCAGCTCAAATGCTCTTTCATCGATCTTACAGGAACTTCATGATGATTCCGGCACCTTGCTTCGTAAGAATCCGCTGCCCCCACCAGGATGACTGGATCATCATAAAAAGCGGCTTCTCCATCAATCAGGCGCTGCGTTCTAGTGGCAGGCTCCCCGCAAACTGTACATATGGCATGCAGTTTGGTCACATGCTCTGCCAGCGCCAGCAGTTTTGGCATCGGGCCAAATGGCTCGCCCCGAAAGTCTTGATCCAATCCGGCAACCACTATCCTATGCCCCGCATCTGCAAGGCGGCTAACTGCCAGTATGACGTCATCATCAAAAAATTGCACTTCGTCAATCCCTATCACATCTACTTCGGCAGGAACATTTTTTAATAGTTCATCCGCAGATTTTATCACATGCGCTTTAATGGAAAGACCATTATGTGAAACGATTTCATGTTTGCTATAACGGTTATCCAACAGAGGTTTAAATAACAAGACCTTTTTTTGGGCGTAATGGGCCTCTTTAGCCCGGCGGATCAATTCTTCCGTTTTACCGGAGAACATGCAGCCGCATATAACTTCGACAACACCTTGCATTCCCGGATTCATCATACTTGCTCCTTCCTGCTGTAATGCCTTTATCCCAATAAAAAAACAGGCAAGCCTTCTTGCCCGTTTTCACTAGCTTATTTGAGTCCGTATTTCTTGTTAAAGCGGTCAACGCGTCCTGCAGCGGAAGCAAATTTTTGACGGCCAGTGTAAAATGGATGACATTCGGAGCAAATTTCAACTCGAATACTTTCTTTTACAGACCCGCTTTCAAATTCATTGCCGCAAGCGCATTTTACAATTGCTTTTTTGTATTCAGGATGGATTCCTGCTTTCATTTTCCTTCATCTCCTTACGCCCTGAATCATTTGCTGAAACAGAGTTCTATATTCCAACCGAAGCTTGGCTTCGCAGATGTTTGAAAAAAACACATTTTTTATTATAACAGGGACAGACAAAAATTGCAATTGCACTATTTTATTTTGTTGTTAATAATTCAAAGAATTCTTCATTGGTTTCGGTTTGCTTCAGCTTGCGCAAAAACTTTTCCGCAAAATCGGGCATATCCGACATCGCTTTACGCAATTTCCAGATTTTTTCAAGCTGGTCTTTTGGTAACAACAGCTCTTCCTTCCTCGTACCTGAGCGCCGGATATCGATGGCAGGAAAAATTCTTCTTTCCGCAAGAGACCGGTCCAAATGAAGCTCCAAATTTCCCGTTCCCTTAAATTCCTCGTATATCACATCATCCATGCGTGAACCTGTATCGACAAGAGCAGTGGCCAATATAGTCAAGCTGCCGCCTTCCTCAATGTTTCTGGCTGCCCCGAAAAATCTCTTCGGACGGTGAAATGCCGCCGGGTCAATTCCTCCGGACAAGGTTCTCCCGCTTGGTGGAATAACAAGGTTATATGCTCTGGCAAGCCGCGTAATGCTATCCATTAAAATGATAACATCCCGCTTATGCTCAACAAGGCGCATCGCCCTTTCAAGAACAAGTTCAGCCACTTTGATGTGATTTTCCGGCACTTCGTCAAACGTCGAGCTGACAACTTCTCCAGCTACCGAACGCTCGATGTCCGTCACCTCTTCAGGTCGCTCATCTATGAGCAACACGATCAATTCCGCTTCAGGATGGTTCGTTGTAATAGAATTGGCGATGGATTTTAAAAGCATTGTTTTACCGGCTTTTGGAGGTGCAACGATCAAGCCGCGCTGGCCAAACCCAACCGGGGATATCAAATCCATAATCCTTGTAGATAAGTTGGAAGGAGTGGTTTCCAGCTTCATTTGTCTATCTGGGTAAAGAGGTGTCAATGCCGGGAAGTGAACACGTTCCTTGGCGCTTTCCGGATCATCTCCGTTCACCGCTTCAACATGGAGCAGCCCGTAATAGCGTTCATTTTCCTTCGGTGGGCGCACTTTACCTGACACTTTATCGCCATTGCGCAAATCAAAACGGCGAATTTGCGATGCTGAAATATAAATGTCTTCAGAACTTGCCGTATAGTTGATCGGTCTTAAAAATCCAAAGCCTTCGGATTGGATAATTTCCAAAACGCCTTCCATAAAAAAGAAACCTTCTTGTTCAGCCCGTGCTTTTAATATTGCAAAAATTAATTCTTTCTTCGTCAGTTTGCTGTAATATGAAACTTTATATTCACGTGCCAACTCATAAAGTTCTTTCAGTTTCATATCTTCCAGCAGAGAGATGGTTAATTCGGCCATTTCTACACCACGCTTTTTCAATTTTTTCATTTTCTGCTTCCATCATAATCTGCTACATTTTCCGCGTCCTCAAGTCAAGATACATACGACATTACATGAAATCTAAGGTGCAAGTGATGTTACAAGAGAATAAATGGAAGGAATGACTTTGGTAATTACAGAGGGTAAGAAGAATAAGATATAAGGCTATGAGATTTATAAAAACATGAAAAAATCAGGAAGGAGGGAAAAAACCCTCCATTATATTAACTTCCCATGACCATATTTGGTTTTTTACGGAGGCTGTGGCGGCCTTCTACAAAGCGCACGGTTCCCGATTTTGCCCTCATAACGACAGAATGGGTGGAGCCGTAGGCTCCTTTAAATTGGACGCCTTTCAAAAGTTCCCCATCAGTGACTCCGGTAGCGGCAAATATTGCATCGTCACCACGGACCAAGTCTTCCATTGTTAGAACTTGATTTACATCGATACCCATTTTTTTACAACGTGCTAATTCCGCATCATTTTGAGGCATGAGTTTGCCTTGTAATTCGCCGCCAAGACATTTCAATGCGACTGCGGCAATAACGCCCTCGGGGGCACCGCCCATTCCAAATAAAATGTCGACCCCAGTTGTGTCAAAGGCCGTGTTAATGGCTCCAGCAACGTCACCGTCGCCAATTAGCTTGATTCTAGCTCCGGCTTCCCGCAACTCTGTGATAATAGCTTCATGTCGGGGGCGGTCAAGCACAATCGCCACCATATCTTCGATATCTTTATTTTTAGCTTTTGCTACAGCTTTTAAGTTATCCAGAATAGGGGCATTTATATCAATTTGTCCAACTGCTTCAGGTCCGACGGCAATTTTTTGCATATACATGTCAGGCGCGTGCAGCAAGTTTCCTCCATCGGCAATGGCAATGACAGATAAAGCATTCCATCCCCCGGAAGCTACAATATCCGTTCCTTCCAGCGGGTCAACCGCGACATCGACTAGCGGCCCCTCGCCCGTACCAAGTTTTTCGCCAATATAAAGCATGGGAGCCTCGTCCATTTCGCCTTCTCCAATGACAACAGTACCTCTCATTGGGATCGTATCGAAAACAGCACGCATCGCCGTTGTTGCTGCATCGTCTGCTTCATTCTTTTTTCCGCGCCCCATCCATCTAGCCGATTTAAGCGCAGCGGCCTCAGTCACTCGTACAAGTTCCATAGATAAACTTCTTTCCATCGACTTTCCTCCCGTCGTTTTGGCAATTAAACATCATAACCGTTTAATAGTATAACACATTATGCTAAATGTGATAGCCCCTATGAAAAAATTAACAGGATCATCGATTGCTGGAAAAAAATTCAAGAACTTTTCAATTGTTCAATTTCCTGCTCCGTCATTCTTTCACGCCAAATGGTCGCTCCCAGACCATTTAACTTGTCAACAAGCCCGCTATATCCCCTGTCAATATGCTCAAGACCCGTTAATTCAGTAATTCCTTCAGCAATTAATCCGGCGATGACAAGCGCGGCACCTGCCCGAAGGTCGGAAGCTTTTACTTTTGCCCCCTGCAAGGTTGTAGCACCGTTGATGATCGCGGAACCGCCCTCCACTTTAATGTCCGCATTCATTCTTCGCAGTTCATCGATATGTTTGAACCTTGCGGAATAGATCGTGTCGGTAACGATTGACGATCCTTCTGCTTTCGTTAACAGGACCGTGATCGGTTGCTGTAAATCAGTTGGAAATCCGGGATAGACAAGCGTTTTTACATCTACAGGCGTTAGCCGTTCATACTGGCCGATGAAAACTTGCTCGTCCCCTGTCTCAACCGGCACGCCCATTTCACGAAGCTTAGCGATCAATGATTCCAAATGATGCGGTATCACATTATCAATGAGAACTCCCTCGCCGATAGCCGCACCTAAGATCATATAAGTGCCTGCTTCAATGCGGTCAGGGATAATAGTATGTTGGCAGCCATCCAGCCTATCCACACCTTCAATCCGGATAACGTCTGTTCCCGCTCCTTTGATCTTGGCACCCATATTTGTCAAAAGTGTTGCCACATCAATAATTTCCGGTTCCTTTGCCGCGTTTTCGATAATTGTCTGACCCTTGGCTTTTACAGCCGCCAACATGATGTTGATTGTGGCGCCCACACTGACAACGTCCAAATAGATCCTGGCTCCGGTCAATTCATCGGCACGAAGATACAACGCCCCTTGCTCATTTGTCACTTTTGCCCCCAGCGCTTCAAAGCCCTTGATATGCTGGTCAATTGGACGCGGTCCAAGGTGGCAACCGCCTGGAAGTCCAACGACTGCCTTTTTAAACCTGCCGAGCATAGCACCCATTAAATAATACGATGCACGCAGCTTTTTCACTTTCCCGTTCGGAAGCGGCATAGATAACATATTGCGTGGATCGACATGCATCACATCATCCCGCAAAGAGACAACCCCGCCTATTTCTTCTAATAAAATTCTCAATGTATCGACATCTGATATGTTGGGTAGGCCTTCAATTTTTACCGGTGATTCAGCAAGGATTGTGGCCGGTATGAGGGCGACTGCGCTGTTTTTTGCCCCACTCACTTTAATTGTTCCTTTTAAAGGGTACCCGCCGGCAATCTTAAGCTTTTCCATTTTAGTCTTCCTTTCGCTCCTGGTTGGCCAACTTTTTTTGAAAAAAAAGGCATCATACCCATTATTATAAACAATTTACGGAGAAACATGTAGCGCACGTGTAAAAAAAGTAATTATGAATCACCTTTTTCTCTAGCTTCCCAATCCCGTAAAAAGGCTTCAATGCCCCAATCTGTTAACGGATGTTTAAAAAGCTGGACCAATACTTTATAGGGCAGTGTGGCGATGTGCGCTCCATTTAAAGCGGCTTCGGTAATATGTTGCGGATGGCGGATGGAAGCGGCGATGATTTTCGTATCGAGGCCATGAATGGAGAAGATGTCCGCAATTTCTCCGATTACACTCGCCCCGCTATGGCCGATATCATCCAAGCGCCCGATAAACGGAGAAACATAAGTCGCTCCTGCCCGTGCGGCAACGAGCGCCTGATTGGCGTTAAAAATTAAAGTGACGTTCGTTTTGATCTGTTCTTTAGATAGTATACTAACAGCCTTCATACCATCCGGCGTCATCGGTATTTTGACGGTAATATTGGGAGCGATTTTTGCCAGCTCCCGGCCTTCTTTTACCATACCTTCCGTATCAAGCGCGATTACTTCGGCACTGACAGACCCGGGAATGATAGATGTAATTTCTCTGAGCCTGTCGTGAAACGAAATATTCTCCTTGGCAACCAAGGAAGGGTTTGTTGTGACTCCATCTATGATGCCGAATTCATTGGCTTTTTTGATCTCGTCGATGTTGGCTGTGTCGAGAAAAAACTTCAAGCTACACAACTCCTTCACATTTATAATAGAATAAAGGGAAACCGCCATACTCTCACTGGCGGTTTCGGTCTTACCGAATGGCTGACGACAGCAACCATTATGTTGCCGCAGAATCCATTACGCTTTACCGGCTGAGCCAAAGTCACGCATTTTGCCCTTTACGGTATCTTTGATCGCTTCTCTGGCAGGGCCGAGATATTTTCTCGGATCGTACATTTCCGGATTGTCGCGCAATACTTCCCGTACGCGTTTCGCGGAAGACATTTGGTTTTCTGTATTTACGTTAATTTTTGCCGTTCCCAAGGAAATGGCTTTTTGAATATCCTTCAGCGGAATGCCTGTACCGCCATGAAGCACAAGTGGCACTCCCGTTAATTTCATCACTTCTTCCATACGGTCAAATCCGAGCTTAGGTTCTCCTTTATAAGGACCGTGTACCGATCCAAGAGCCGGCGCAAAACAATCTACTCCGGTTTCACGAACGAGTTGGTCACACTCGGCAGGAATGGCATACGAAGCTTCTGCATCATCGACAGATAGATCGTCTTCTTGTCCGCCGATCCGCCCCAATTCCGCTTCCACTGAAACGCCAAACAGATGGGCAAGTTCAACCACCTTTTTCGTCAATGCAATATTTTCGTCAAGCGGCAAGTGTGAGCCGTCGATCATGACAGATGTAAAACCGGCATGAATCGCCTTGGCGCATTTTTCAAAGCTGGAACCATGGTCAAGATGAATAGCAACAGGGACCGTAATTCCATATTCTTCCATAAGCGCTTTTACCATCTGTACGACCAATTTAAATCCACCCATATAACGAGCAGCTCCCTCGGATACTCCTAAAATAACGGGTGATTTTTCTTCTTGAGCAGCTTGAAGTATCGCTTGGGTAAACTCCAAATTATTCAGGTTAAATTGGCCGACTGCGTATTTTTCTTTATTTGCTCGCTTGAGCATTTCTGTCATCGATACTAATGGCACAACTTTTTCCTCCTTTTACATTGGGACTGCCTGCACAACCACATGAAACTGTACCCAATTTTCGCAGTTTCATCATAACAGATTATTTGGTTGAATACCAATGAAGAGCGGAGACCGAAAGGAGAAAAGATTTATGTGGTTTTTTATTTGTTAGGATACGTATTGTTTGACTGCAGTACGGATTTCTTCAATATCAAACGGCTTGGAAAAATGGGCAAGGGCTCCGAGCTTTTTTGTTTTTTCTATCATATCCAGTTCCCCGTACGCCGTCATGATGATGACGCGGATCTCGGGATTTATTTCCTTCATTTTTTTCAATATTTCAAGCCCGTCCATCCCAGGGATTTTGATATCAAGAAGAACAAGGTCGGGAGCATGTTGTTTCATAACATGCAATGCCTGAAGACCATTGGCAGCCTGATATATTTCATAACCTTCTTTTTGCAACACTTCATTCAGTAATGTTCTTATTCCGAATTGGTCATCGACTATTAACACTTTTTGTTTCAATATATTCATCCCCCTATTGTTTATATTCCTCAATAAACCCCTCCATTAAGTATAAAATACTAGCATTATATATTTATTTTTAATATTTTTTCTATAGTATGTTAAGTTCGATATGAGTTACATTTTTTCCTTCTAAAGTATTCAACCGGATCATATTTCTTTTGCTATTCCATAAATGTGCCTATAATATATGTATATTTTTCCAAAAAGGAGCAACATATATGTTGAAAATGCTATCCACGCAACTGATCGGCGTATTTTCCAGCGTTAGAGAGAAAGAAGAATTTCCATTAGAAGACGGAGCCCGGCTTTTGGCCCAAGCAGCTGTCGGGGAAGGTTCTATCTTTATAAAAGGGTATGGCGAAATGGAAGGAGTCGTCATGAATGCCTTGAATGGACCCGAGCCGATGAAAAAAACGAAAAAGCTTGAACAATCATCACAATTGTCCCACACGGACAGAGTGATTGTTTTCACACGCCTATCCGATGATCAAGATGCGCTTTCTCTTGGGAAAACTCTTGCAGAAAAAGGCATTCCATTTGTATCTGTTGCCGGTACGGTAAAAGATGGTGCGGAATGTTTATCACAATTAGCTGATATACATATCAATACTCACGTAATCAAGCCCATTCTTCCTGCTGAAGACGGGAACCGCGTTTGTATTCCTTCCTTAATGTCCGCTTTGTATATTTATTATGGTCTCAAATTCAACATAGACGATATGCTGGAAGAATATAAATAAAGCTGCCCTTGTGATGAAGGCAGCTTTTTCATACATCGACTATTTTTTTACTGTTAATGCTGCTTGGATAAAGCCGTGAAAGAGTGGTTGCGGCCTCGTTGGGCGAGATGTAAACTCTGGATGGAATTGGCTTGCCACAAACCATGGATGATCAGCAACTTCAATAATTTCCACCAATTTTCCATCAGGGCTTGTTCCCGAGAATACAAAACCGGCTTTTTCCATCTGCTCCCTGTATTCGTTGTTAAATTCATAACGGTGGCGATGACGTTCATAAATCAATTCTTCTTGATACATTTCACGGGCTTTTGTCCCATCTTGCAATTTACATGGGTACAACCCAAGCCGGAGTGTTCCGCCCAAATCTCCCAGCCTATCTTGGTCCGGAAGCAAGTGGATAATCGCATGTTCCGTAGCTGGATTAATCTCGGAAGAGTGAGCCGTTTCAAGCCCCAATACATTCCTCGCATATTCAATAGAAGCTAATTGCATTCCGAGGCAAATGCCGAAAAATGGAACGTGGTTTTCACGGGCATATTGAATCGCCGCAAGTTTACCGTCGATACCCCTGTCACCAAAACCGCCTGGAACAAGAATCCCATCGCAATCAGCAAGCACTTCCGCCGCGTTTTCTTTCGTAACGAATTCAGCATTCAACCATTTGATGTCTATATCTGCATCAAATGCATAACCAGCATGTTTTAATGCTTCAACAACCGAAATATAGGCATCTTGGAGCTCCACATATTTTCCAACAAGAGCAATCCTTGTCGTCTTGGACAAGTTTTGTACTTTTTCAACAAGGAGTTTCCAGCCTGCCATATCCGCTTCGTGGCAAACAATTTTTAAATGATCACAAACGATTTGATCCAAATGCTGCTCCTGCAATGAAAGCGGTACGGAATAAAGCGTGCTTGCGTCATGTGCTTCGATAACCGCCTCTTTTTCAATATCACAGAACAAGGCGATTTTGTCCTTCATGTCCTGGGAGATCGGCATTTCTGTCCGTACGACGATGACGTTTGGCTGAATACCGAGACTCCGGAGTTCCTTTACACTGTGCTGCGTCGGTTTTGTCTTCATTTCGCCGGCTGCTTTAATGTAAGGAACAAGTGTGCAATGAATATACATGACATTTTCCCGGCCAACATCATTTTTCATTTGCCTGATCGCTTCTAAAAACGGCAAAGATTCAATATCTCCGACTGTGCCGCCAATTTCCGTAATGACCACATCTGCTTTGGTCTTTTCGGCTGCCCGGAAGATGCGGTCTTTTATCTCATTTGTAATATGCGGGATCACTTGAACCGTTCCTCCGTTATAATCCCCCCGCCGCTCTTTTCTGATCACTTCCGAGTAGATTTTTCCCGTTGTAACATTGCTGTATCTATTTAAGTTAATATCAATAAATCTTTCATAATGTCCCAAATCCAGGTCGGTTTCCGCCCCGTCTTCTGTCACAAAAACCTCTCCGTGCTGGTAAGGACTCATCGTGCCAGGATCCACGTTTAAATAAGGATCAAATTTTTGAATCGTCACATTCAATCCGCGATTTTTTAAAAGGCGCCCGAGTGAGGCAGCCGTAATCCCTTTTCCGAGTGAGGAAACGACACCACCTGTTACAAATATATATTTAGACACAACTTTTCCTCCTTATCCTTCCTCATGTTTCCCAAAGTTACTAAAATAAAAAACGCCCCGCCACAAATTGCTGTACGGGAGCGTTACATATTATCTGTATATCCTTTTTCAAGGAGCCCAAATAAAATACTACAGATTAGGAGAAGAGAAGTCAAGATTTTATTCTTCCTCTTCTTCTTCTTCTAAATCGACGTCTTCCTCCTCTTCTTCCAGTTCATAATCCTCGTCATCCAACAATTCTTCTTCTTCTTCATATTCCGCTTCTTCTTCCTCTCGAAGCGCCTCCAGGCTTTCATCTTCTTCTACGTCTTCATCTTCAAGATCCATGTCGTATTCAAGATCTTCTTCTTCCAGTTCGAGCAACTCCTCATCTTCTTCAAAGGCCCGTTTTGCTTTCTTTTTCTTCTTCGGTTTGACGGGAGCGATGATTTCTTCGTCTACTTGATCAAACGGATACCACTCTTTCAGGCCCCAGCGGTTTTCACCCAATGTCAAAAAGCGTCCGTCCACGTTTAAATCCGTATAAAATTGTAGCATTCGCGAAGACATTTCCTCATCCGAAAGCTCCAAATAGTTGGCAATTTGAGCAACCAATTCCTGAAATGGTAAAGCCTCCTTTTTTTCTTCCAACAAATACTGTGCAATTTCAATAAGTGACATTTCTTCCCGTTCTTCCAACGTTAAATTTTGCAAGTTCAATCATCGCACAACCTTTCCGCTATATGTATTTAAATGGCTCTCAATAGCCTTATAGTTAAAAATCCATACTCAACATTATAAACAAATATCTTTCGTTTATGCTACTCTTTTCATGTTTATTTCTCTATTAAGATGAAAAAAAGCCCGAATTCAAAAAAACAGCAAAAAAAAATCCAAACTCCGAAGAGTTTGGAAAAGTTTTTTAAACTTCAATGAGATCTTCTTTCTCAAGGTGTTGCACGTTTTTTCCAGACCAGGATTGGGCGCCAAGAATATCGCACGGCCTCCCGCTATGGACAATTTTTCCATCTTTTAATTGAACAATCCGGTCGGCAATTGCCAAGGCGTCATTCTCGTCATGGGTGACAAAGATGGCGGTAATGCCGGCAGCCTTTAAGATGTTGCGCAAGTCCTTTCTGATTTTCACTTGCAACTCGGCATCTAAATTACTAAACGGTTCATCAAGCAAAAGAAGGTTGGGATTCGGAGCAATCGCTCTGGCGATGGCCACCCGCTGCTGCTGGCCCCCGCTCAGCTGGTGCGGGTATCTTTTTTCATATCCCGTTAATTCGACGATCTCAAGCACTTCGGCCACTCTTGCTTTTTTCTCCGCTTTCTTCATTTTATTCAGGCCAAACGCGATGTTTTCCTCGACGGTCATATGAGGAAAGAGGGCATAATCCTGAAACACCATGCCGATCCCGCGCTTTTCGGGCTGAATGAATGATTTATCATTGAATATGACTTCATCCTCGATTGTAAAAGAACCTTCACAAGGCACTTCCAATCCGGCAAATAAACGAAGCAAGGTACTTTTTCCGCTCCCGCTCGGCCCCAGTATAGAAACTACTTCACCTTTTTCAATTTTCATTGAAAATCCATCCACTGCTCTTTCTTTCGGGTCATAACAAAAGCAGACGTTTTCTATCGAAATAAACATTTATCGCGGCTCCTTTTCAAGTAGCTTGTGAAAGACAAAGATAGACAAAGCGCTAAGAGCAACAATCACCAGGGAAGCCTGGGACGCTTCCATGATTTTTTCATCACTCGCGTACTGAAACGCTTTTGTGGACAAGGTATCAAAATTAAACGGCCGAAGGATTAATGTCAACGGTATTTCCTTTAATATATCAATAAAAACAAGAATAAATCCGCTAATAATGGCGCCTTTCATCAAAGGAACATCCACTTTGATGAATGTTTTTGTCAGCCCCATGCCAAGCAGGCGTGAAGCATCGCGAAAATCTGTTCCTATTTTATCATAACCAGATTCAATCGAATGAAAGCCAATCGCAAAAAACCGAATAATGTAGGCGGTGATGAGCATCACAATGCTAACACTTAACACAAGCGTCGTTTGCAGGCCCATTCTTTGATAAATGGGAGCAAGCATCTGATCAATGGCAATAAAGGTCGTAACGACCGCTACGGCAATCACCGCCCCAGGGATGGAGTAGCCCAGCACCGTTACCTTTGGCATTGTTTTCGCCACTTTTCCGTGAACAAGCCTGCTGAAATTGCCGACAACGAGCGCGAAAGCGATAATGATGGCGGCGCTGGTTCCCGCCACAAAGACTGAATTTTTCACATATGTGAAAAATTCCTGGAATGGGATTTTCCCCCATGTAAGCACAAGCCAATCGACTAATTGCAAAACCGGTATGAAAAAACCAAAGCTTAAAACGGTCATACCGTATATGGAAGCCAATTTGGCTTTCATGCCGGTCAATTGGACAAGCGGAAGCGGCCTGATTTTCGTTGTAGAAAAGCTGAATTGCTTCCTGCCACGCAATAGCTTCTCCACAATAAGAATCAAAATGACAAGGACCATCAATGTACCGGCGAGTTTGATTGAAGTTCCGACATCACCAAGCCCAAACCAAGCTTGAAAAATGGCTGTGCTGAACGTTTGAATACCGTAATATTTGACCACACCGTAATCATTCAGTACTTCCAATATGACTAAGCTGGCACCGCCAACGACGGCTGCTCTCGAAATGGGAAGCACAACCTGGAAAAAAATTTGCCATGGCCCTTTCCCTAACACTCTCGCGCTTTCAATGAGGGAAGCCGTCTGCTGTGACAGAAAAATCCTCGTAATGGTATATACATATGGATATAAAAAAAATGTATAGATAAAAATAGCCCCTGGTATATTCATGATGTTAAAATAATTCGGATCCAAGGACATATCAAATTGGTTCCGGAGTGTTTTTTGAATAATACCCGTATAATTGAGAATGCCATGATAGGTGTAAGCACCGATAAATGGCGGAATCGAAAGGGGCAAAATGAGCGCCCATTTTAAAAAGTTCCGCAGCGGAAAGTTGTACTGGGCAATGAGCCAAGCGAGACTCAACCCAATGGCAATTGTCAAAAAAGCGGTTGAGAGTACAAGAATGAGAGATGTCTGCAGATATTTATACAGCACAAATTCCTTAATATGCTCCCAGTTTTCATTTGACGGCGTAAACAAGCCTGAAACGATCGCCAAATTCGGCAAAAACAACAATATGATAATGATGGCGGCAGCGACCGTCCAACCGTTTACATTAACCAACTTTCGCACGAAACTTACACCCCATTAATATAGCAACGCCCCTTGCCGCACCAAACGGCAAGGGTCATATTCCTTATTGCCAGCCTACTTCATTAAAGACCATGAGTGCCTTGGCATTGTTATCGCCAAGTACTGAAAGAGGAATATCTTGTTCTTTAAACTCTCCCCATGACTTTAATAACTCGGATGGTTCAACTTTTTCATTTACTGGATATTCATAGTTTGCTTCCGCAAATTTTCCTTGCGCCTCTTCGCTTGTTAAGTATTCAAGGAGGGCAATGGCATTTTCTTTATTTTTTGACCCTTTGACAACGCCGGCTCCACTGATGTTCACATGTGTTCCCGTTGTTTCCTGGTTAGGGAAGAAAACGCCGAGCTGCTCAGCCACTTTCACTTCTTCCGGATCTTCGGAATTGAGCATCTGGCCAAAATAGTATGTGTTCATAATGGCGACGTCACCCACACCAGCAGCAATTGCTTTAGCCTGGTCACGGTCTCCGCCTTCCGGTTTTCTCGCCATATTTTTCACAATACCTTCAGCCCATTCTTTCGCTTTTTCTTCGCCGTCAATTTCAATAAAGGAAGCCAATAATGACTGATTGTAAATATTTTCGGAGGAACGAACAAGAATGCGCCCTTTCCATTTTTCATCCACTAAATCTTCGTATGTGGAAAGCTCGTCTTCTTTTACTTTATCTTTATTATACACTAAAATTCGCGCTCTTTTTGTCAAACCGTACCAAGTTTTGTCATTATCTCTGAATTTCTTGGGAACTTGCTTGTCAAGCGTATCGCTTTCGACAGATTCCAGAACATCAGCATCTTTCGCACGGAACAGCCTGCCGGCATCCGCCGTCAAAAACAAATCGGCCTGGGTTGCATCGCCTTCCCGCTTAATACGCTCAAGCAGCTCATCTGCTTCACCTTTGATAACGTTTACCTTAATGCCTGTCTTTTCTTCAAACTTTCCGTATAATTCATCGTCGACATCGTAATGCCTGCTTGAATATAAGTTAACAACCTTTTCTTTTGTTTCTTCTTTTTTATTCTGCTTATCCGACTCATTATCTTTTGGAGCCGAATTTTGATTTCCACACGCTGCAAGTGTCATCATAAAGACACAAAGTACAAAAGCTACTATTTTTCTCACTAGTGAACAACTCCTTGACTGAATAAGAATTGATAACGATTCTCAATTTCAATTATATAGATTCCCGCCCTCTTGTCAATTTATTTTTAAATAAATTTATGACAAATTAGACATGGCTGCACAAAAGAAAAACATCCGTGGCCTTAAACGAAGCCATGGATGCTACTTCCCCGTCTCGGGCGGTTGTTCTTTAGGACGGGTTTTCTCATTCTTGAATATGGGGCTTGATAGTCGGTACCCTAAATAAAACATGACTGCGGAGGCTGCTAGAAAAGGAATGGCCCCAAGACGGCTTTGGTACAAATAATAACTTACGGCAACTGCAATCGAATATCCTAACACCTTGACCCCGAACTTCATGCACCCACATCCAGTCATGGAACAATTTATAGTTATAATTTTATCCTGTTATACGATAAAAATCCATATACGCGACTACATATTTCTTCGGTACTGGCCGCCAACTTCGTACAGCGCATTGGTAATTTGTCCCAAACTGGCCACTTTAACTGTCTCCATTAGTTCGGCAAAAATATTGCCGCCCTTCATGGCCGTTTCTTTTAATTTTTTCAGTGCTGTTTCTACTTGGTCTTCATGTTTCTCCTGGAATTGCCGCAGGTTTTGGATTTGTGTTTCTTTTTCCTCTTTTGTAGCACGGGCCAACTCCATATTGTCCAATTCTTGCTCAGATGGGGGATTTGGATTCAGATACGTGTTCACACCGATAATCGGCAACTGCCCAGAGTGCTTGAGCATTTCGTAATACATCGATTCTTCCTGAATTTTACTGCGCTGGTATTGTGTTTCCATCGCGCCAAGAACGCCTCCGCGGTCATTTAACTTCTCGAACTCTTTCAATACAGCTTCCTCGACAAGATCCGTCAATTCCTCAATGATAAACGAACCTTGAAGCGGATTTTCATTTTTGGAAAGACCGTGTTCCTTTGTAATAATCATTTGAATCGCCATTGCCCTGCGGACAGATTCTTCCGTCGGTGTCGTAATGGCTTCGTCATACGCATTTGTATGAAGGGAATTGCAGTTGTCCTGCAAGGCCATGAGAGCTTGAAGCGTTGTGCGGATATCATTAAAGTCAATTTCCTGGGCATGCAGCGATCTGCCCGATGTCTGCACGTGATATTTCAACTTTTGACTTCGCTCATTCGCTCCATATTTTTCTCGCATGACAACCGCCCAAATCCGTCTCGCCACTCTCCCGATCACTGTATATTCAGGGTCAAGCCCATTTGAGAAAAAGAAGGACAGATTCGGTGCAAAATCATCAATATGCATGCCGCGGCTCAAATAATACTCGACATACGTAAAACCGTTGGCAAGTGTAAAAGCCAGTTGGGAAATTGGATTGGCTCCAGCTTCGGCAATATGATATCCGGAAATGGACACGGAGTAGTAATTTCTTACTTTATGGTCAATAAAATATTGCTGAATATCGCCCATCATGCGCAAGGCAAACTCCGTTGAGAAAATGCATGTATTTTGCCCCTGGTCTTCTTTTAAAATATCGGCCTGAACCGTACCGCGAACAGTTTGCAAGGTCCATGCCTTTACTTCTTCTTGTTCACTTGGCGTCAATTCCCTGCCAAGCTCCTCTTTTCTTTTTTCAACTTGTTGAAAGATCGCCGTATTCATAAACATGGCCAAAATAATCGGCGCAGGACCGTTAATTGTCATGGAAACGGATGTAGTGGGAGCGCATAAATCAAAGCCGGCATACAGCTTTTTCATATCTTCAAGTGTACAAATGCTCACGCCGCTCTCACCGACTTTGCCGTAAATATCCGGGCGGTAATCCGGATCTTCCCCATATAACGTGACTGAATCAAAAGCGGTACTTAACCGCTTGGCCGGATCGTCTTTTGATAAATAATGGAAACGGCGATTCGTTCTTTCCGGCGTTCCTTCTCCGGCAAACTGGCGTTTCGGATCTTCTCCTTGGCGTTTAAATGGGAACACTCCTGCTGTGTAAGGGAAGGAGCCGGGCACGTTTTCCTTATATACCCATTTTAAAATTTCTCCGTAATCTTCATATTTTGGAAGAACGACCTTTGGTATGGAGAGACCTGAAAGGCTTTTTACAGTCAACTCCGTAACAATTTCCCGATCGCGGATTTTTGTCACATATTTTTCCCCGGCGTATACTTCTTTTTTCTTTTCCCATGATTCTAGTACTTCCTTTGATTCCGGGGTAAGCTGCTTGGCGGTCTCTTCTTTTAAAGTTTGAAGAGCCTCCAGCGCTTCACCATTTGCCTCTTCCTCTTTTAAAGCGGCGATTACACCTTCCAATTGGAACAGCTTCCGGGCAATACGGACCTGTTTTTCTGCCGCTTTATGGTACCGGTGGACTGTATCGGCAATCTCCCGTAAATAATGCTGCCTGCTGACCGGAATAATGACATCCTTCTTTTCAACTTTTTCCGAAGTGGAAAAAGTTGTTTGCCAATCCGTTCCGGCTTTTTCATTGATTTTTTCCATTAGTGCGGCAAATAAGGCGTTCGTACCCGGATCATTAAACTGGCTCGCTATCGTGCCATATACAGGCATTTCATCCAAATCCCGGTCAAATAACATATGGCTGCGTTGATATTGCTTACGTACCTGATTTAACGCATCCTCTGAACCCTTTTTCTCAAATTTGTTGATAACGACAAGGTCGGCAAAGTCGATCATATCAATTTTTTCCAGTTGGGTTGGCGCCCCGAATTCGCTTGTCATGACATACATCGATACGTCGCTTATCTCCCGAATCTCCGCATCCCCCTGCCCGATCCCGCTCGTTTCGACAATCACAAGGTCCATCCCGGATGCTTTTACAACGTTGATCGCATCTTTGATCGCTTGTGACAATTCATTTTTCGATCCTCTTGTAGCAAGACTTCTCATGTATATTCTTGGTGAGAAGATGGCGTTCATTCGAATTCGGTCGCCCAGAAGCGCGCCGCCGGTTTTCTGTTTCGTCGGATCTACTGAAAGAATAGCCGCTTTTTTCTCTGGCAGCTCATGAAGAAATCGGCGGATCAGCTCATCCGTCAATGAACTTTTACCGGCGCCGCCCGTCCCTGTTATTCCAAGCACTGGAACATCCCGGGCCAGCTGTTTTATTTCTGAAAATATTTCCCCGTATGCGTCCAAGTCAGGGTCCAGCACCTTCTGTTCAGCGATGGAAATCAGTTTGGAGACCGCCGATATGTCCCCCGTTTGCAGTTTTTCCACTTCTTCGGGCAGAGATTGGGGAATTGTCGGAAAATCACATTCCCGCAACATCAAGTTGATCATCCCCTGCAGGCCAAGTTCCCTGCCATCATCGGGAGAAAAAATCCGCGCTATCCCGTAATCATGTAATTCCCTTATTTCACGGGGAATGATCACGCCGCCTCCCCCTCCGAATATCCGAATATGGGGTGCTTCTTTTTCTTTTAATAAATCATGCATATATTTAAAATATTCAACATGCCCCCCCTGATAAGAAGATACTGCAATCCCTTGAACATCCTCCTGAATGGCAGCATGAACAACTTCTTCGACCGAACGGTTATGTCCCAGATGGATGACTTCTGCACCGCTTGACTGTAAGATTCTCCGCATAATATTAATGGAAGCGTCATGCCCGTCAAACAAGCTGGATGCCGTTACAAATCGGATGTGGTTTTTCGGCCTGTATACATCAGTTACCATATTCGTCATTCTCCTCCCACTTCTACTTGTTTCTTGAATCCTTTTATCCCTGAAAAAAGCAAATCGGTTTGGAGTTGAATATATTCATCAATCGTACATGTTTTTTGCAATGCCCAGCGCCTGAATCCCCACATTTGTCCTTGGACAAAAATATTGTGCGCCAATAATTGCTGCTGCTCATTATTGATCTCCAGCTCCCCATTTTCAACACAGCGCCGGATCAATTCCTCAAACATCCCGACCATTTCCAACTCTTTCTTTAATACATATGCCAAAGCTCCATTTGTTAAAGCTTTTGCTTCCTGATACATGACAAGCACTTCATCCTGCATTTCGTCCACGATTCGGAAATAATGGTCAATTCCCAGTTTCAGGCTTTCCAATGTTCCCGCTTTCAGGTCAATGCTGTAAAAACGCTCTTTTACCTGCTCATAAATGCTGTCACAGACGAGAAACAGGACATCTTCCTTCGTTCTAATATATTCATAGAGCGTACCGATGCTGAAGCCGGCAGCCTTGGCAATTTCCCTCGTTGTCGTTCGGTGAAATCCTTTTTTCTTAAAAAGAGAAACAGCACCGCGGATCATCTGGTTTCTTCTTTTTTCGATCAACCGCTCATCTTTGACAGAGGCTTTTATTGTCCGTTTTACTGTCAACGGTATATTCACCTTCTTTCTCATTTAATTTGTCAGCATTCTAGAAATGACAAGCCTTTGAATTTCTTGTGTTCCCTCATATATTTGGGTGATTTTCGCATCGCGCATGTATCGTTCGACCGGATAGTCCTTCGTATAGCCGTACCCGCCGAAAATTTGCACCGCTTCCGTTGTTACTTTCATCGCGGTGTCCCCCGCCATCAGCTTTGACATGGCTGATTCCTTTCCGTAAGGCAAACCTTCAGACTCCAGCCAAGCAGCCTGGTATGTTAATAGACGGGAAGCTTCAATGGCCGTGGCCATATCGGCAAGTTTGAAAGAAATGGCCTGGTTATCGGCTATCGGCCTTCCGAACTGTTTTCGGTCCTTCGCATAAGCCAGCGCCGCGTCAAGTGCCCCCTGTGCAATGCCGACTGCTTGGGCGGCGATTCCATTTCTGCCGCCATCCAGCGTCATCATCGCTATTTTGAATCCTTGCCCTACTTCCCCCAGCATATTTTTCTTCGGCACTTTACACTCATCAAAAATGATTTCGGTCGTCGGTGAAGAGCGAATCCCGAGTTTTTTCTCTTTTTTGCCCACAGAGAAGCCTTCGAAGTCTTTTTCAATAATAAAAGCGGTGGAGCTCCGTTTATCGTTCGGGTCCGTTAATGCAAAAACAATGTATATATCCGCAATTCCTCCGTTTGTAATAAATATTTTCGATCCGTTCAAGACAAAGTGATCCCCGTCATCGCGCGCTGTCGTTTTCATAGCCCCCGCGTCTGATCCTGACCCCGGCTCTGTCAATCCGTATGCGCCCATTTTTGTTCCTTCAGCCATTGGCTTCAAATATGTTTGTTTTTGCTCCTCTGTACCGAACTTATATACCGGCCAGCCCGCCAAAGAAGTATGAGCCGAAAGCGTCACGCCAATGGAAGCGCAAACACGTGATAATTCTTCTACTGCGATACAATAAGCTAAATAATCACTGCCAATCCCGCCATATTGTTCCGGCCAGGGGATGCCTGTCAGTCCGAGATCAGCCATTTGTTTGAATATATCCATGTCAAAGCGTTCTTCTTCATCACGTATCGCTGCTGTTGGTTCCACTTCGTTTACCGCAAAGTCCCGCACCATTTTTCGAATCATTTCATGCTCTTCACTCAATTTAAAATTCATCCCAACCACTCCTTTAGTTCAACAAATGTTTGCTAATCACCATTCTCTGGATTTCACTCGTACCTTCATATATTTCTGTCACTTTGGCATCCCTGAAAAACCTTTCAACGGGATACTCTTTCGTATAACCGTAGCCCCCGAACACCTGAACTGCCTCAATGGCCGTCTCCACCGCTGTTTTGGAAGCGAACAATTTGGCCATTGATACTTCTTTGACACACTGTTCGCTAGAAGAACACATCGCCGCAGCCCGGTACACAAGAAGCCTGGCGCTTTCCACATTTGTCGCCATGTCCGCCAGTTTAAAAGCAATTCCCTGTTGTTCTGATATCGGCTTTCCAAACTGTTTTCTTTCCGTAGCATATTTCGTCGCGGCTTCTAACGCCGCTTCTGCGATGCCAAGCGCCTGGGCCGCAATGCCGATACGGCCGGTATTTAAATTCGACAGAGCGATTTTAAAACCATTTCCTTCTTCACCGAGCAGATTGTCTGCCGGAACTTTCATGTCCTCAAACGTGATGGCAACGGTTCTTGATCCATTGAGTCCCATTTTTTTCTCATCTTTGCTGATCACAAGCCCGGGCGTGCCTTTTTCAACGATAAAAGCTGAAACGCCCCGTTTTCCCCGGCTCGGATCTGTTACGGCAAAAACAATATAAATATCTGCTTCGCCGCCGTTTGTAATAAAGACTTTAGAGCCGTTAATCATGAAGTCATTTCCTTTACGGACCGCGCTCGTTTTGATCGCGCCGGCATCCGATCCTGCCCCCGGCTCTGTCAAACAGAATGCGGCCAGCGCCTTGCCCGTGGCCAATTTTCTAACATACTTCTTCTTTTGCGCTTCCGTTCCAAATTTTAATATCGGGTTTGTACCAACAGATGTATGGACGGATAAGATAACTCCTACTGTAGCACTTACTTTGGAAAGCTCATTTATGGCAATAATGTAGGAGATAAAGTCCATGCCGGATCCGCCATAGTGTTCCGGAACAGTAATTCCCATCAAGCCGAGCTCTCCCATTTTATTTAAAATCTGTCGCGGGAACTTTCCATTTTCCATTTCTTCTACAAACGGTTCTATCTCGCTTTTAGCAAACTCGCGAACCATTTTCCTCATCATCAATTGTTCTTCCGTCAACCGAAGGTCCATGCTCATTCCCTCCCTGATGTATCCCGGCGCGGTCATTCATACTTGTAAAAACCGCGTCCCGCCTTTTTGCCGAGCCAACCCGCTTTCACATATTTCCTCAATAGTGGGCATGGGCGGTATTTATCGTCGCCGAACCCTTCATGAAGGGTTTCCATAATGTATAGACAGGTATCCAGTCCGATAAAATCTGCAAGAGTGAGCGGTCCCATCGGATGATTCATGCCTAGCTTCATCACTTCATCGATCGCTTCTTCTGTGGCCACCCCTTCATACAATGTGTAAATGGCTTCATTGATCATGGGCATGAGTACCCGGTTTGAAACAAATCCCGGAAAATCATTCACTGCAACAGGGACCTTTTTCAAACTTTTCGTCATGCTTTCGATCGACTGGTACACTTCATCTTCCGTGGCGAGCCCCCGGATAATTTCAACGAGTTGCATGACTGGGACGGGGTTCATAAAGTGCATGCCGATTACTTTCCCCGGCCGCTTTGTTGCAGCTGCTATTTCCGTAATCGGGAGTGAAGATGTATTTGACGCCAAGATAGCATGGGCAGGAGCATGCTTATCAAGTGTTTCAAAAATCCGTGTCTTGACTTCCATATTTTCAATAGCTGCTTCGATGACGACATCGGCTTTCTCCGCATCCTTTACATCGGTCGATGTGGTGATGTTGCCGATAATGTTATATTTCTCGTTTTCTGTTATTCTCTCTTTTTGCACTTGCCGATCCAGGTTTTTCTCAATAACGCTTAGTCCTTTATCAACAATATCTGTTTGCAGATCATTTAAAAAAACTTGATAACCAGCCTGCGCGCATACTTGGGCAATCCCTGAACCCATTTGTCCCGCTCCTACAACGAATACGTTTTGAATTTCCATCGTTTTTCCTCCCTCAGTTTGTTTTGGGCACTTCAATCATGACAGCATCTCCCTGGCCTCCGCCGGAACAAATTGAGGCGATGCCCA
Source organism: Siminovitchia sp. FSL W7-1587 (assembly GCF_037963795.1). Classification (NCBI taxonomy): domain Bacteria; kingdom Bacillati; phylum Bacillota; class Bacilli; order Caryophanales; family Bacillaceae; genus Siminovitchia; species Siminovitchia sp. FSL W7-1587. The sequence continues at coordinate 2,756,218 of NZ_CP150169.1, read as the reverse complement.
GTCCGCCGCCGCGCCGCTTTAATTCGTATGCGAGCGTTATCAAAATTCGGGCGCCGCTTGCGCCGATTGGATGTCCCAAAGCTACCGCCCCGCCATTTACATTCACTTTTTCATGATCAAGATGGGCAATTTTGCCACTCGTCAAAGCGACAGCTGCAAATGCCTCGTTAATTTCAAATAAGTCGATCTCTTCCAAGGTCTTACCCGTTTTTTCAAGCAGCTTATGAATCACGAGTCCCGGTGTCTGAGGAAAGTCTTTTGCTTCAACTGCGACTTCTGCGTGACCGATGATGTATGCGAGCAGTTCCTTTCCTTCTCGTTTCGCCCGCTCTTCGTTCATTAATACAACCGCCGCCGCACCATCGTTGACACCCGGTGCATTTCCTGCCGTAATCGTTCCGTCCCCATCAAAGGCCGGCTTTAGTTTCGCAAGTTTCTCCAAAGTAGTATCTTTTCTCGGCGCTTCGTCTTCCGTCACAATGAGTGGCTCTCCTTTTCGCCGCGGGACTTCGACCGGAACGATTTCTTCGGCCAGCACCCCTTTTTCCATTGCGGCAAACGCCCGTTTTTGGCTTCTAAGCGCCCATTCATCCTGGGCTTCTCTTGTAATCTCAAACTCTCTGGCCGTACGATTTCCGTAATTCCCCATGTGAACCCCGGAAAAGGCACACGTCAATCCGTCGTAAATCATTAAGTCGACCAAATGAGCATCACCCATTTTATACCCCCATCGTGCCTTTGGCAGAACATAGGGTGCATTGGACATCGACTCCATTCCTCCAGCGACAATCACTTCTTCATCACCAGCTCGGATGATTTGATCCGCTAGCGTAATGGCCCTCATTCCGGACGCACACACTTTATTGATCGTTTCCGTCTTAACTTCCCAAGGGACACCGGCTTTCCTTGCCGCCTGTCTCGATGGAATCTGCCCCTGTCCACCCTGCAAGACCGTTCCCAAAATCACTTCTTCGACTTCTCCAGGCTGTACGTTCGCACGCCGCAAAGCTTCCTTTACAGCAATTCCTCCAAGATCGGATGCTGTTAAAGAACCGAGTGCCCCTCCGAATTTTCCAAATGGCGTACGCGCTCCGGCTACCATTACTGACCTTGTCATCAATCCCACTCCTTTTTATTAACATCTTTTCATCTATGAAAATTTTTTCAATAAAGCTAAATTTCAGTCAGTAGAAGTTTTCTTCCATATCCTGCTGAATGTTAGTTGAACCAATCAGGCATTGAGGTGCTGTTTTCTCCCACTTAGACTCTTTTGTATCAACTCAGGTCTTGAAGCGGTGTATATGGCACCTGACATGCGGGATAAATGAGGTTAAGCCCACAGGGGGGCATGCAGATATTGCTTCTCGATGTGGTATTCTTAGTTTGCGAAACGCAATCCGCCCAGTGATAAAAAATGAAACAAAGGCCCAGATTGAAAGCGTCCTGTTGTAAACTCAACCAGTGACGACCTTACGCTTATCCTTCATGCGCTGACGATACGGCTGATTAGCGCTTCACTTACATTCGTACATCCTGTACGCCGCCATCCTTTTGTGATTTGTGATCGGAATCCCTCGATGTGTCGCTACCGAAGCTTTTACTTGTTCGGCGGTTATTGGCAACTGGATTCAACTCTGGGCTAAAGAGGGTTCGAGTGCTGCAAAGTTACCAACGTTTTTCTGCTCCCGCTACCACTCCAAGCCATGAGAGACACCCGCCACGTTCACTTTCTTCCTCTTGCATCCACTGAGTATATGCTCTGCCATGCTATGACTTTTCTACAGATTCATTTAGGATTTCTTTTTTTAAAAAAATCCAAAGCAGAATCAAAAATGATAAAAATGATAACAAGTGCCACAAAAACTGCAAACCAAATACTGTCATTCCCTAAACCGGTGAAGATTAATATCAGACCTAAAACAGTAATTATTATTTTTATAAACAACATCAACTTGTTCACAAATTCAATCCCTCCCTTTCATAATGTCAATCGTTAGATTTTCATGTTCATGCCGGTAGATTGATAATCTGAAAAAAGTGTATTATTGGAACTTACAAGCTTATCCTCCAATCGTTTTAGCGCGTTTATGCCAAGGGCGGAACCTCACTGCCAGCTGATAAACCGTTTACATTAAATTGACTGAACGCTCGCTCAACTTAAGAGCCAACGGGAAGGCGCTTCTGTTGAAGCACCTTGACCATTATGAAGCCTCCTTTTTCTCTTCCCCACAGACGGCTTTTTCAAGAAGCTCTGCCACATCATATGTCTGTACAGTGTCTTCCACTTCCTTTGCCTTCGTGCCATCTGACAACATCGTCAAGCAATATGGACAACCAGAACTAATAACGGAAGGGTCTGTTACAAGAGCCTGCTCTGTCCTGGCCACGTTAATCCGCTGGCCTGTATCTTCTTCCATCCACATCAATCCGCCGCCAGCTCCACAGCACATCCCGTTTTCCCGGGTGCGCTCCATTTCCACAAGGGTTACCCCGGGAATTGATTTTAAAATGTCACGCGGCGGATCATACACTTCGTTATATCTTCCAAGATAACAAGAATCATGGAAAGTGATTTTTTCATTCACCTCATACTTTGGCTGTAAGCGTCCTTCCGCCACCAATTGCGCAAGCAATTCTGTATGGTGATATACTTCCGCTTCCAAACCAAAGTCGGGATATTCATTTTTAAAAATATTATATGCATGCGGGTCAATTGTTACAATTTTTCGCACATTGTTTTTCTCAAATTCTTTAATATTGGCCGCAGCCAATTCCTGAAATAGAAACTCATTTCCAAGGCGGCGCGGCGTATCTCCGGAGTTTTTCTCTTTGTTTCCGAGAATCGCGAACTTAACGCCGGCTTCATTCAACAGTTTGGCGAAAGAGAGAGCAATTTTCTGGCTTCTGTTGTCAAAAGCCCCCATTGCACCAACCCAAAGCAAGTATTCAAATTCTTCGCCGGATTTCTTCATTTCTTTCACCGTCGGAACATGAACATCATCACGCAAATCTCGCCAATTTTCTTTCTCTTTTCGATTCAATCCCCACGGGTTTCCTTGTCTTTCAATATTTTGCATCGCTCTTTGTGCATCAGGGTCCATTTTTCCTTCTGTTAAAACGAGATAACGCCGCATATCTATAATGTGGCTTACGTGTTTGTTCATAACCGGGCACTGGTCTTCACAGTTCCGGCATGTTGTGCACGCCCACAGCTCCTCTTCTGTAATGATATCCCCGATCATGCTCGGCTGATACTCCAATGCCGCTGCGGCTTCCTCGGCTCCTTCTGTGCTGCCCGCTTTTGCGATTCTGTTTCCAAGCGTATTGGCAAATGCATATGCCGGCACCCAAGGCTGCTTTCTTGTAACAGCTGCCCCGTAATTCGTCAAATGGTCACGCAGCTTAATCATAATATCCATCGGCGACAGCATTTTTCCTGTACCTGTCGCAGGACACATATTTGTACAGCGGCCGCATTCCACACACGCGTATAAGTCAAGAAGCTGAAGATCTGTAAATTCATCAATTTTTCCTACACCGAATGTCTCGGCGGACTCATCCTCAAAATCAATCGGCTTCAACTTCGCGTCGTTGTCAAGCGGCTCCAGGTACACATTAGCCGGACCGGCAATTAAATGGGCGTGCTTCGATTGAGGCACATATACTAAGAAAGCGAGTAATAGAAGCAGATGCACCCACCACGCGACGTAAAACACAACCGCCGCTGCGAACGGGCTCATCCAGCCAAACAGTGCCGCAATGCCTGACGCAACAGGCTCCGTCCATGTAAGATTTTCCCCTTCCCAGATGAGGGCCATTCCGTTCCCCAGAAGGACGGAAGCCATCAGTCCGCCAATAAAAAGCAATACGAGCCCAGCATAAAATCCCCGCTTTAAGCGCACAAGCTTTTCAATGTAACGGCGGTAAAACGCCCAGGCCACCGCCACTAAAATGACAAGCGTGACAAGCTCCTGGAAAAAAGTAAATCCCGGATAAAGAGGGCCAAGCGGAAGATGGGATCCCGGTGCAAGCCCTTTCCAAATAAAATCAATTGCCCCAAATTGCACGAGAATGAAACCATAAAAAAACATCACATGGATAATGCCGCTTTTTTTATCCTTTAAAAGCTTTTTCTGCCCAAACACATACGTCCAAATATTTTTAAGCCTTTCTTTCACATTGCGATCAAACTCTTCTTTTTTTCCCAGTTTAATAAATTGAATCCGTGTTCTTACCACATACACAAACAAGTAAACGCCGTAAGCGGTTACGAATACAAAAGCAAGCCAATTCAGCAATAGCAATCCATCCATAACAGTTGGTGCCCCCTTCTCATCTATTTTTAAAACCGGCACTTTTCCGAATCTTGTTACTACCATTATATAATGAATGAGCATTCAGTCAAGATGGAACCTGCTATGGATTCGAGAAATTCTATTATGATTCATCAAAATTCGTTCATGTAAACGGGTGGTTTACTTTAGGGATGAAAGCCTCTATTGCTGAAAGTTCGCCAACCGTCCTACTCTTCCGGCTAACCCCAAAATGCCCTATCCTTTTTATTTTTTCTCTTTGCTTCTACCTGTAAAAGCGAAGCTTTTTTTAACCCTCGCAATAAACTATTCGGAACCACACGCCCATCCTATGGTTTTCCTTTACACAATAAAGGAAGGCTGCCCAAACCGGACAGCCTTCAGCTTCTTTTCCCTAATTTTCTTCGTATTAAAATGACGGCAAACACCGGGGCCCCGATCAATGCGGTAATCACTCCGATCGGAAGCTCGGCAGGATCGATGATCGTTCTAGCCACAAGATCTGCCAAGATGAGGAAAGACGCTCCCGCCAAAACAGAAAGCGGAAGCAAGTGTTTATGGTCCGGCCCCCAGACAATTCTCACCAGATGGGGAATGACAAGACCCACAAAACCGATCGTTCCCGACACTGCGACAGCCGCCCCTGTCAGGACAGAGCTGGACGCCAAGACGGCCACCTTTCTTGGGCCTACGTTGACGCCAAGATGTTTGGCCCGTTCTTCTCCAAAAGCGATCGCATTCAGTTCACGCGCGTTCCAAAAAAGAATAAGGCTGCCGACCAGTAAAAACGGCAAAATAATTTTCACAAAGCTCCAGCCCCTCATCGAGACGCTTCCCAAAAGCCAGCCGATGATTTGGCGCAGCTCCTCTCCGGATAAAGCAATCATCAACGAGATAAAGGCGCCAAGGAAAGAGCTAAAAATAATCCCCGTCAATATGATCGTTTCCACTTTCATCGTTCTGTCAATGCTGCGCGCAAAAGAAAGTACCAAAATGACGGTAATAAATGCGCAAACAATGCTTAATAGCGGCAGTGTATACATTCCAACCAAAGGCAGGGACAATTGATAAAAAAGTGTAATGACCGCGCCAACTGAAGCGCCCGATGAAACACCGAGCGTATAAGGGTCCGCCAGTGGATTGCGCAACAGCCCTTGAAAAGCAGCTCCGGCAATCGCCAAAGCCGCTCCCACCAGTCCGGCAAGCACGACGCGGGGCAAACGAATATTCATGACAATATTCGTATACATGGGATCAGAGGGAAATTCGATCGGAAGGTAAAAAGCTTCACTGCCAATAATGCGTGCAACATCCAGTATGGGCACCTTTACGGAACCCGTCGAGATACTGACAAGCATTACGGCAATCAACAGCCCGATCGCAATGATATAGGGAAAAAAAGGATTATTCTTTGAAAACATCCGGATAAACAGCCTTTGCAAGCTCCTCTACTCCTTCAGCCAAACGTGGGCCGGATCGGCTCACCAAATCTTCGTTGACCGCAATGACCCGTTCTTCCTTTACCGCGTTCATATCTTGCCAGCCAGTGCGTGCCATTACTGCATCGGTAGCATTTTCCACATAACTATAATTGACGATGATCACATCGGGATTCATCGCAATAATGGCCTCTTCATTCATTTTTGGCCACCCTTCTTCTTCCACAGCGTTTTTCGCGTTAATAATAGCCAGCATTTCATCCATAAAGGTGTTTTTCCCGGCTGCATACATTTCGGGAGGAGGGGAGAGCTCGACAAAAACCGACTTCTTCTCTTCTTCTTGAATCTTCTCTGCTTTTTCCTTGATTTCTTCCAGTTTGGATTTCATTTCTTGTACGACTTCTTCTGCTTCTTTTTCATGTCCCGTGGCTTTCCCAATCATCTCAATCGTTTCATACGTATCACTAAAGCTCTGCGCGTTATGTACAACAAGAACTGTCACACCGCTTTCCTCAAGCTGCTTTAATCCGCCTTCCCATACGTCCATTCCTGATCCATGGGCAAGAACAAGATCCGGTTCGAGAGAAATGATTTTTTCCACATTTAACTCCATTCCGGCAACCTTTTCTTTTTTCGCCGCTTCCTCAGGATAATCGTCGTTCTCATTAACACCCACCACTTCATTGCCTGCACCGATTGCATACACAATTTCCGTATTGCTCGGAATCAGCGAAACGATTCTTTCCGGTTTCTTTTCAATCGTGACTTCTTTGTCCACTCCATCTTTAATCGTTATCGGAAAACCCGTTTCCTTGGCTTCATCCGTCGTCTTAGGTTCCACGCTTTCATTCTTTGGTTCATCTTTGCTTCCGCAGCCAGCCAACAGCCCGGCCACAAGGAAAAGCGCGGCTAATAACATATGTATTCTTTTCACCAAATCCATCCCCATTTCTTTTTAAAAATAAAAAACACCTCCATGCAGAGATGTTCAGGAAAGACACAACCAGTGCCAGATAAAATCATACTTTATTTATCCGAGCTTCATCTCCCCATCCTCGCAGGTTGACTTGTAGAGGTGAAATCGGCAGGTCTCCTGGCTTATGATCATCGCTTCCTGCCCCTTCCCGTACCAAAACACAGTGGGTTATCTCAGGACGCTCCCATTTTACAGTGGCGGGACCGCGTTGGATTTGCACCAACTTCCCTTTTCAGCTTTTTACTGAATGTTCCGAAACAGATTTTCAACAAAAAGCCACCGATTGCCTAAACATATGGAGTTATACAGATATTATACATGAAAAACTTTCGTTTCACAGCTTTTTCCTTTTCCAAAATGGGAATACTAAACGGGCATATATTCATGGACAGGAGGGGGGTTCTCATTGAAGTGGCTTGCCTGCTTTACAGCAATTGTTATCATTTTAGTCTCATTTTGCATGACCGACTATTATATCGGCCGCTTTATTGCCCGAAAAAGAGGCAAACCGCCGCAATCCCCCTTGAGAAAAAGCGACATCACACTGCTTGTCCGGGGAACTGACTTGTTTATCCAGTATTTTGATGACCTCTATAACGCCCGATCAAGCATTCACGTATTATTTTACATAGTAAGAAACGACTCGTTTGGCAAGCTGTTTTTCGACATTTTGATGGACCGTGCAAAAAGTGGTGTCAAAGTCCGGCTGCTGCTCGATTGGTTTGGATCAAGAACGGTGTCCAAACAACTCATCCAAAAAGCCCGGAGGAACGGGGTCGAAGTGCATTATTGCAACACCCCTCGCCTGCCGTTTCTCTTTTTTACCCTCCAACGCCGCAACCACCGGAAAATCACTGTGATTGATGGAAAGATCGGTTATGTGGGGGGCTATAATATTGGAGAAGAGTACATTGACCTTGATTCACTTCTTTCTCCTTGGCGGGACTATCACTTGCGCATTGAAGGAACGGGGACAGCCGATTTACAGAGCGTTTTTTTGCGGGATTGGAAACGAGCGACGGGGGTAACAGATTTCGATGAACAAGCTTTATTCCCTTCGCTCGCTGAAGGGCCTATTACCCATCGCTTTTTCCCAACAGAAGGGGTTGGTGCAGAAGAGGAAATCATCCGCCATATTGAAAAGGCTACTAACAGCATTTTCATTGGCACCCCTTACTTCATTCCACCGAAAAAAGTCATGGCTTCTCTTGAAAAAGCTTTGGAAAACAATGTAAAAGTGACGATTCTTGTACCAAGAATGTCCGACCATCCCATCGTCAAAGAAGCATCATTTCCCTACCTGCGGAAGATACTGGCCAAAGGAGGCACCGTATATCAATACAAAGAAGGATTTTTCCATGCGAAAGTTCTCTTGTTTGATGATGCTGTTTGTGACATCGGCACAGCCAATTTCGACTATCGAAGCTTATTGTTAAATAAGGAAATCAATTGCTTTATATACGACCATGAATTTATTGCCCATGTCAAAAAAATAATTGCCGAAGACATCATGCAATCGACACAATTAAGTCACCGCGACCTTCAAGCGGTGAACATCCGTTTCCGGATAATAGAATGGATTGGAGGTTTGATAAAAGGGTTGTTATAGCGCATAAACTGTTTTTTCCAGGGCCAGCCCTTTATAGTGCCCAAGATGCATTTCCGCTCCACAATGTGTACCAGAAAACATGGGCAGAGCTGTTGGTGCTTTATCATCTTTAAAAACCACACTCACTAACCACGCTTATAGATTTCTAGTGGTATGCCAAATAAATACAGCTGATGCTCTGGTTCATGGATTGGTTCACACTTATGCTTTTCTTCTTTTCTCGGTCTTGGATACCTATTTGGATCGAAAGCTTTGGAGACCCGGTTTTAACGAAAGCTGGAAGCGACCGGTTCGTCATCATGCTCACTTATTGCTTTTGACCGACCTTCTGTTATCGAAAATCTTTATTGCATTCGCAAGACTGTTGGCAAGTCGCATGGATGTTACATTGCCAGTTCATACATTTTTTCACTTGCCAAATAGAACAATAAACCCATGGACTGTATCGGTCATTCCTTCCAGCTTTTCACCCTTTCGTTCAGTAAACGGAAATCTCCTGGGTGTCCTCTAGGGCGCAAATGGCATCCAGCAGCAAGTTTCCTTGATTGATCCGGCAATTCCCTTGTTCGCCAGCGCTACCCGAACCTGAACAGCCTGTTTGGTCTTGGTCATCTATCGGAAGAATCATCCTCCCCCTGATCTTCCGGAGAGGTTTTTTATCTGTGTTTTTACGACTCATTGGTTGCTTGGTTGTTGATGGAGGCCTAGCCGTTTCGGAAGTGCGCCAAATGGCTCATTTTCAAAAAAAAGATGACAAGCGAATGAAGAGTGGAAGATACGGATTTTCTGAAATTTGTCTTCTACTGTCTCTTGCTCACTTACATTCAGGTGTTCCGTGGATGATCAGCGCTCGAGGGGAAAAGCCTTGTTCCGCTGAATCGCATCTCCCCACTGGATAGATTTATTTTGGCTTCGACCATTTAACTTGCCGCCAAATGAAAAAAATCTTTATCATAATACAAGTTGATCAGTAATGTGTTCGTATAGATTTCCGCCTACTCTTGCATATAACTTTGACAAAAAAAAAGGGAAACCTTAGTTATTAAGGAGACCCTATTGAACCTCTTCTATAATATTATTATTTTCTAGTCCAGTATACAGATTATCCGCTACTTGTTTTAATTGTTCCCAGCTGGCTTTTGATATTTGCAAATCTTCTTTTAATAACTCAAAATCTTTTGAGTCAAAATTATCTACATTATCTAACAGGTTACGATATTTTGCCCCTATTACATTCCAGAGGTTGGATATACTTTGGAGTGAGTTAATGGCTTTATCAGTAGTGTCTGCCATATAATTTAGTTTGCTTTGTATATCTGTTACAAGAATCAGTTCCTTTTCTATTCCAGCTATTTTCTCTTCTAGTTTAGCTATTTCCTCATCCGCATGATTTTTTTCTTTAACAGCGCTATCAATCATTGGTCCACCAGCTATACAAGTAATTAAAGCTAAGCATAGTATGGCACCACCAGCTATTTTTCCGTTCGCACTACTAATAACACTGTTGTAATACTCAATTTGTTTTCTCATTAATGGGATATCCGCATTTGATGTGGAAAGACTGGTTTGCAGCTCGTTCACGTTTCCTTTCAAGCTCCTGACATCGTTACTTAACCTGTCTCGAAACTTCATTAAATCTTCCACCATTACATCCACTTTTTGGTTATATTCCAGTATACTCTGATATAATTGGGATATTTCGGCTTCTAATTTTTGGTTGTTTTTTTGTTCAATAGCCTCCAACATGCTATCGTAATGGTTTTGAAACACATCATTGAAGTTGACGACCGTCTTGATCGACTGTCTCATATTAGGTTTTATATCATTTAACCAATCATTGGCGTTTGCTTGTGCGCTCGTCAGATTTTTTGTGATATTGCCTCTTAATTCATCATTGATGGAGGTTATACCATTTAAAGTTGGCAGTTCTTTATCCAAGATTGTTTGAGCATAGGAATCCAATATCGCTACATTTGAACCTGCATCTTTCAACGCTTCCTGAAAATTGTCAGGTCCGAGTTTATTTTCAGTTTGTTGTTGGGCAAATACCACACTTTTTGGTGTTATACAGGCTATTGTAAAAATAGTGATTATCATGATAACCAAAGTTTTTCTAAAACATTTCCTATTCATGTCTATCACCCATTTGGAGTTGGAAATAATATTTCCAATATTTTAGTTATATCAAAAATAAACATCTGCTGAGACAAGCTCTAAAGGAATACATTCCATTTTCAAGGAAAGGCTTCTTGCATAAGCAGTGCCAGCTGAACCCCGTCTAAAAAGACTGAGCATCTCTGCTCCTGCAAGAAGAGAAGTTTTCCTTAAAAAGATTTCATTTCATTTATCGCTTTTTCAATGTTAATCGGGTGTTTGGCTTTTGAAGCTATTGATTATCGACTACTTTAATCTCTTCCACGTATAAATTTTCGGCATAGCCTTTAATATTTTTCCAGCTTGCCTTGGCAATTTGCAGGTCTTCTTTTAAAAGATCAAATTCTTGTGGGCTTAAGACATCGATATTACGAATTAGACTTTTATATTTCGCGCCCATTGTGTTCCACTGTGTAGACATGTTTTGTAATGAATCGATCGCAATGTCGATGGTATCCGTTAAATATTGCATTTGTTGTTTTATGGCGGTTACACCGGCTAATTGGATTTCAGCATTTGTAACCTCTCCTGTGAGAGCTTTAATCTGTGCCTCTGCTTCATCTATACCTTTTTTAGCTAATACAATTCCTGCTGTTCCGCCACCGGTTAATCCGATTCCTCCGGCTATTAACCCAACACCTAGTGGCGTTCCGTAACCTGTGACTAATACAACTACTCCACCAACTATTGCAAGTGGACCGACGGCAGTTGCTACCGCAGAGCCAATTAGAATATTGTTATATTTATTTATAGCGTCATAGTATGTTTCTATTTGATTCTTAAGAAGCGGGATACCTGTTTCTTGACTCGCTAAAATAGTGGTTATCTCATTGGTATGGGCCTTTAAATTTTTTGTGTCCGATTCTAATTTTTCTCTGAATTTTTTTAGATCAACAATTAGTTTATCTACCGCCTGCTTGTTTTCCATAACACTGTCGGATAGTCTGGTTAACCTTGCGGTTAAAGCTGCTGGATCTTTTTGATCTGCCGCTTCTAATAGTTTTTCATAATAGCCTTCAAACTTATTGTCATAGTTAATGATATTTTCATTGGTTTGTATTAATTGTGGTTTTAACTGATCAAGCCATGTCTTGGCATTTTCTCTCGCATTACTTTGATCCTCCACTATTTTTGTTTGCAAAGGTATGGCTATGACACTAACATTTTTAAGGTTGATATCTGGCTGTTTAATGATGGTCAGTGCATACAGATCCATAACAAGTGCATTAGAGCCTGTTGTTTTTATGGCTTCGCGAAGGCCGTCCGGTCCTAATTGAAATTTCTTATAACTGTCAGTCTGGCTCACTTGTACAGCTTCTTGTTTCGCCGCTTCTGCACTAGCATAAGAAGGCGCAATCATACTAAATGCAACTGTTCCCGCCGTGACAATTACCATAATAGGCTTATACATTTTTTTGGCCACTTTTGGCACCTCCTTGAAAGAGCTAATTTATTTGATATTTGTGGTGAAACCTTCAAATTGTTTCGTCTGTTCGTCAATGTCACGAATAATAGCTTTGAGGTATTTCAATTGTTTTTGTAATTCGGCAGGAGTTATAGATCCTGATTCTACATCCTCTGCCAGGCTATTCATAACATTATTTAAAGCAGTAAATTCATTAGCAACTTTATCTAAAATAGTTACTTCGCGTTTAACCATTGCTTCAAAACCAACTATTTGGTCTTCCATGACAGTAACTTCTGTGATTTGCATTTCAACTTCTGATAGCTTTTTCATAAGCACTAGCAGCTCTTCGTGTTTTTGCTGGATAGATCTAGCATATTGTTTTGTTTCAAAGCTTTTAGCGTTCACCAATACTTTCCCCAGAGCTTCTAAGGACGCAACATCAATGGTCTTTGTATTACCACTCGTTTTAACTAAGTCGTAAATTTGCTTACCGAAATTAAATGAAAATTCTGATACTTATTCGGGATTGTTTAATATTTTTAATAATTCTTCTTGGATTTCTGCCAAGAGCTTTTTAATTTGTTCTCCTAGTTTTACAGCTTCGCCGTTGTCTCCACTTAGTTCATGAATCGCTTTTTCAGCTCTTTCCGCCAAGGCTTGATTGTCCGAAATCAATAACCCTTTGTATGTATTCAAATCAGTAGATGTGTTTTGCATACTGATTTGAATATCTTCCACAGTATCTTGTAGTCGATTAAAGCGATTTAAAAATTCTTTTTTTTCTTGTTCATTATCAATTTGTCCTGCTAATTGATATAAACGGTTATAATACTGATCTGTCCTTTGACTTAAACTATTCAAGGACTCGTTTAAGTAGATTAACTTGGGGCTGTAATAATCAAGCCATTCACGCACATTCGACCTTGCGATTTGTTGATGATTATTTAAACTGCTCATGTTTTTTATATTTATGTTTGGTTGTTTTAGGATAACTAACCCGTATGATTGTAATAACGGATATTGAGAGCCCAATGTTCTGATCCAATTTGAAAATGTAATAGATGTTAAATCTTCTTTTGGTTGAGCTAACACATTTTTTGGCGCAATTGGACTTAGTATGATAGCTAAAATCATGACACCTGTTAATAGTTTTTTTATCATGGAAAAAGCCCCCCTCTATATCATTAAAATATCTTCCAAATGCTTTTAAACACCTATTTATAAATCGAGCAAGTAGAAGGTCTGATCCTAAGAGATCAACTAACTAAATAACGAATGGTAAATGAGTTACGAGTTTAAGAGTTGTAATGGAAAAGCAGCTTGGCGCATCTTTGAGTTGATTTCCACTTCCTTTTGATATTCGTGAAATGTTCCGAAGAAATGCTTGCAACGTAGTAGTGTTGGAGTTAAACGGGCTTTTCAGCTTGTGGAAAAGATTAACGGGCTTGCACTTGAATGACATAGCCTCTGTAATCAATATGAATGTTTCAAAAGCAAATAGACAGAAATTGAAAAATAATGAATGACCTACATTTCATTGCACTTTTATTTATCATTCAGTATTAGGCCCTCAAGATTATGTACAGAGTATCGACCACCCTTCACGAGCTGTGCAATAACACGCGTATCTTTGGCTTTTTCCTGGTTAATGATCATCTAGCTTTGGCTTTTTCCTGGTTAATGATCATCTAGCTTTTGATTTCTTTACCGGTACAAAATCATAGTCGTAGGCTACAAGGTAGGCTAAGCGTTTTCAATAGTGACATGGCGGCTTTTGCGCCAAGCATGACACCAAAATAAATCCTAACAGTATAATCGTTGTTGATAGCACTTCCCTTACTTAGGCTTTACTTTAATATAAAATGCCTAGATTGAGACAGTCAACTGGATATTGTTGGTATTTTTCCTCCATTTATTGGGGGCGAGCTTTTGAGAGGGGAAAGGAACTAATCAAATGATTGATTATATGGTATATAGTGCCAGATATATATTGATTTTGCATCATACATAAGATTACAAAGATCCAGTAGATTGCCTTGAAAACAAACCTACGTCGATAATACAGCTAAAAACTTTTTTGAGGTAACACAGATCGGTTGATGTAGCTCAACCAATTACTTTCCCAATTTATGTAAAAATGACGCCTTTTTTCAGCCGATATTTTCGAGAACATTAGTCAGCTTGACCGAACCATATCATTATAGGAATATGCGAATGAACAGGCGAGTTCGGTAATCGAATGTAACAAAAAAGGAGCATTTCTGCTCCTAGAAGATTGCCACCCAGCTAGACAGGCAAGTCTAGCTGGGTGAGAGTCGTTTTCTAAATGAAGCTGATGCATCTTCTATATACTTAGATATAAAGAAAGCTTATAGAAAAAATATTACTTACTTTCTCTACAAGCTTAGGAGCGTTTTCGCTCCTCATTTGGTTTACATTTTTTCCGGCGCTGCTACTCCGACAAGGGTAAGGGAATTTTTCATCGTAATTTGCACAGCTTTTACTAAAGCGAGCCTTGCCTTTGTTTCTTCCGGCTTATCTTCATTCAATACTTTTTCAGCGTTGTAATAGCTGTGGAAAGCCGACGCCAAATCAAAAATATAATTTGTGATGCGATGCGGGATGCGTTTGGCAGCCGCTTCTGCTACTTCTTGCGGAAATTCACCAAGCTTTTTGAGCAGTTCCACAGCCTTTTCGCTTTTCAGATTTGAGAAGTCAATGTCGCCCTCAATAGACAGGCCTTTCTCTTCAGCCGAGCGCAATATGCTGCAAATCCGGGCGTGGGCATACTGGGCATAGAAAACGGGATTATCATTCGATTCCGCCACGGCCAGGTCGAGGTCAAAGTCCATATGTGTATCCGCGCTTCTCATCGCAAAAAAGTATCGGACAGCATCTAGGCCTACTTCTTCAATCAAATCACTCATTGTGACAGATTTTCCGGAACGCTTGCTCATTTTCACTCTTTCTCCGTTACGATATAAGTGAACGAGCTGAATGATTTCCACCTCTAGGCGCCCAGGATCAAATCCCAATGCTTCAATCGCCGCTTTCATCCGGGGAATATAACCATGGTGGTCCGCCCCCCAAATGTTGATCAGCTTATCGAAACCACGGTTCAGTTTATCCAAATGGTAAGCAATATCCGGCGTGATGTACGTATAAGTACCGTCTTTTTTGATTAATACACGGTCTTTATCATCGCCAAAATCTGTAGAGCGAAACCATGTGGCCCCGTCTTTCGTGTACAGATGTCCTTTCTCCTCAAGCAGTTTCAATGTGTCCTTTATTTTTCCACTTTCGTACAAAGACGTTTCGGAATACCACACATCAAACGTAACCCGAAATTGTTCCAGTACGTCTTTCAATTTTTTCAGTTCAAAGTCCAGGCCGTATTTGCGGAAAAAGCCAATCCGCTCTTCCTCGCTTTTATGGACAAATTCATCTCCGTACCGTTCTGCCAATTCTTTCCCGATTTCAATGACATCCTGGCCATGATAACCGTCTTCAGGCATTGCTTTATCTATTCCGAGCGCCTGAAAATAACGGGCTTCCACCGACAACGCAAGATTATGTACTTGATTACCGGCATCATTAATATAATATTCCCTTGATACATCATAACCCGCCATATCTAAAATATTGCAAAGGGAATCCCCTACAGCTGCTCCGCGGGCATGGCCCAGATGCAAATCTCCGGTCGGGTTGGCCGAAACAAACTCAACCTGAATTTTCTCTCCTTTTCCCGCATTGGATCGTCCATATTGCTCGCCTTGTTCCAAAATAGCAGGCACCAAGTCTGTTAAGTAACTATTATCCATGTAAAAATTAATAAAGCCTGGTCCCGCGATATCAATTTTCTTGATAGATGCCTTCGTTCCATCGAAATGATCTTTGATTTCTTCAGCGATTTGACGAGGGGCTTTTTTCGCCACTCTAGCCAGTTGCATGGCCATATTTGTTGAATAATCTCCATGCGATTTGTCTTTAGGTGTTTCCAAGATTACTTCAGGCAATTGCTCTCTTGCAGCCAAACCCGCTTTTAAGACGGCGTTTGCAATTTCCTGCTTTAAACTTTCCTGAATCTTCTCAACAACATTCATATAGTCACCTATTCCTCCTTATAATTGATCTCCATATCATATTCACCCGCATGGGCACCCTGCATAAACAAATCGTAATGCAGCTTTACAGTGCCTTCACATTTCTCGGCGCTTTCTTCAAAGAAGATGCCCCTCGTATTGGTCGATAACAAAAGGCTTCCAAATTCGCTCATGTGGGACCCGCTTTTTTGTTCATTCAAACAAAATTTGAGGCGCATGTCTATGACGCCTTTTCTTAAGATCGTGGCCTCATCCTCATCCACTTTTACAACTGAACGAACTGTCCCTTCTTCTTGGACTTCATCATATGTTAAATAGACTTTATTATTTTTTTTAAAATAATGTCCAAAAACGACCAATTCGTACGTTTCCTCTTCATCATCAAGCCGGATTTTTGTTATGAGATGGATTTTGACTGGTATTTCTGCTTCAGCCGTCAATGCCATCACTTCCTTTTATGCTTAATATAACCTTTATATTATAGGAAAAACCCGGCAGAAAGTCCATGGAACGACAATGTTATTTGCAAAAGGTTCATTTTTTTGCGTATTTTGTTTCGAAACAATCCAGTCGTCCCGCTTGCTAAAATCAGTTCATTGAAGGTCCGTTCTTATAATGTTGTAAGCCCTTCTTTTATTGTAAGATGCCACCCCCTTTTTAAAATCGGCCTTATTTTTTACCAAAATTACGCGCTTGATGAATAAATTTGGCCGTTTTCTCTCATACTGTTGAAAGAAGATTACTAGAATTTTCGGGGGTGAAAGGGATGGAGGCAGTAACAAAGGAAAAGACATGGAGAACGGTACGCATTTTTTTCTTTTTATTTTTAATGGGGGCAACTGCTGTTGGCATTTTGCTTCTATCTTTTTTCTTATGGATAAAGGTGCTGGGTCCCCCTCCGCTCTCCATCCCACAATCGACTTTATATTATGCGGCGGATGGAGCGGTTATCGGGGAAAGCAACAGCGGGCAGAAAAGGTATTGGGTCTCGCTCGAGGATGTCTCTCCCGATGCCATTGATTCCATCATTGCGATTGAGGATCGGACATTTTATGAACATAAAGGTTTCGATGTAAAAAGAATAGGCGGAGCCATGCTTGCCAACATCAAATCCATGGGCAAAGTCCAAGGAGCAAGTACGATTACCCAGCAATACGCCCGCAATTTATTTTTAACGTTGGAGAAAACATGGACGAGAAAGCTGCTGGAAGCATTTTATACGATACGCCTAGAGTTTAATTACAGCAAGGATGATATTCTTGAAGGCTATTTGAATACAATTTCGTACGGTCATGGTGCCTATGGCATTGAAGCCGCCAGTCAATTTTACTTTGGAAAAAGCGCGAATGAGCTTTCTCTGGCGGAATCCGCCATGCTTGCTGGGATTCCGAAAGGACCGGGGATTTACTCTCCCCTTGTCTCACCTAAAAAGGCAAAAGAAAGACAGCATCTGATTTTAACGGCCATGGAGAAAACGGGGAAAATCTCTGCTGCAGAAAAAGAGACTGCGAAAAGGGAAAAGCTTCATTTCATCGGAAAACATCCGCACCATAAAACAGATTTCGCGCCCTATTTTTATGATGTTGTAAAAAAAGAATTGTCATCAAAAGCAGGCTTGGATAATCGGATTGTTGAACTCGGCGGCTTAAAAGTGTTTACGACATTGGATGTACATTATCAGAAAATTGCCGAAGAAATTGTTCAGAAAACCATATCCGATCAATCGGAAATACAGGTTGGATTTGCTGCGATGGAACCTGACACTGGATATGTCAAAGCGCTTGTCGGTGGAAGAGACTACAATGAAAGCCCGTTTAACAGGGCGGTGCAAGCAGTCAGGCAGCCGGGATCAACGATCAAGCCGATCCTTTACTACGCGGCATTGGAACGCGGATTTACACCATCCACAATGCTGCGCAGCGAACCGACAACGTTCAGATTAGACGGGATGCATCAAGAATATACTCCGCATAATTTTAACAACCAATATGCGAATGAAGAAGTAACGATGGCCCAGGCGCTTGCCGTATCAGACAACGTGTACGCCGTCAAAACTCACTTGTTCCTGGGACAAGAGGCACTGATCGAAACAGCCAAAAAAATGGGTATTCAATCCGAATTAAAAAAAGTTCCTTCCCTGGCACTGGGAGCATCGGGGGTGAAAGTAATTGAACTGCTCAATGCATACAGCATGATTGCCAACGGCGGGACACAGGTTGAACCCGTGTTTATCACACGAGTGGAAGATTACCGCGGGAAAGTCATCTACGAAGCACCCGCTTTTAAAGAGAAGGTGTTAAAGCCGGAACTCACATTTGTATTAAGCCATATGATGACAGGGATGTTTGATCCGAAGCTAAGCGGCTATGCCTCTGTAACAGGTGCATCGGTTGTCAATCAAATGTCCCGCGAATATGCCGGCAAGTCCGGTTCAACAAATGCTGACAGCTGGATGGCGGGATTTACCCCAAAACTGGCGTCCGTAGTTTGGACCGGATACGATCAAGGAAAAGAAATGACGTCAACCGCAGACAAGTTGTACGCCAAAAATATATGGATTCGCTTTATGGAAGAGGCTCTGGAAGGACAGGATGAAAAAGATCATGCCTTCTTGCCTCCGGCCAATACTGTAGCTGTCCCGATTGACCCGACAAGCGGAAAGATCGCCACTACCTCCTGCCCAGTATTTCGCAACACTTACTTTGTAAAAGGAACGGAGCCGGCCGAACATTGCATCATCCACTTGGAAGATGAACCTTTGGAAACATCTCCACGGAAAAAAGAAGCGAAAAAGCGGTGGTGGGAAAAAATATTCGAGTGACAGAGTGGAACAGTCAGCAAAGAATGCTCCTTTAAAAGGTAAAATGTACAAATGTTGATCTCACCATGTTTTTAAATAGAAGAAGAGGGTGTCCAAAAGCCGAAAGCTCGACTGATCGGACTCCCTCTATTTCAAAGTACTGATGACCGTTTTTTCGTTCTCTCTGGTAAACGGGCACGATCTGCCCGGAGTCATGATCAGATTTGCGGTTTCCTCCCTGGACGGGCCCGCTCAACCGAAAATGGGGAGCGGCTCGGCCAATTTATCCCTTAGGCATTCCGCTTTCTCATGTTGGCATCAGAAATCGGCTATGCAAATTGGCTTTTATACAGATCCGTATAAAATCCGTTTTGTTCCATCAGTTCTGTATGTGTCCCTTTTTCGATAATGTCGCCCCGATTCATCACGAGGATTACATCAGCGTCACGTATCGTTGACAGCCTGTGGGCGATGATGAAGCTTGTGCGGCCTGACATCAATTGATTCATCGCCCGCTGAATATTCATTTCTGTCCTCGTATCGACACTGCTTGTCGCCTCATCGAGAATCAACATTTTCGGGTCGGCCAAAATGGCCCGCGCAATCGTAATGAGCTGGCGCTGGCCCTGTGAAATATTCGAGGCATCCTCCTCCAGAACCGTATCATACCCATCGGGCAATGTCCGGATAAAGTCGTCGGCATAAGCGCTCTTGGCAGCCTGGATAATGTCTCGATCTGCCGCGCCATTACGCCCATATGCAATATTGTCCCGGATTGTTCCGTTAAAAAGCCACGTATCCTGAAGCACCATGCCAAACAGCGATCGGACTTGTTCACGCGTAAGATCGCGAATATCCATATCATCTATCCAGATGCTTCCGCTATCAACCTCATAAAATCTCATTAACAAATTGATAATTGTTGTTTTGCCGGCACCTGTAGGTCCAACGATGGCAATCTTTTGGCCAGGTTCCACTTCCAGGTTTAAATCTTTGATAATCGGTTCCCCTTCTTCATAACCAAAGCGAACATGCTCAAAAGTAATTTTACCTTGAACTTTACCAAGATCCTTATTCACCGGCACTTCCTGTTTTTCCTCCGGTTCATCCAACAATATAAAAATCCGTTCTGCCGAAGCGACTGCCGTTTGCACCATATTGGCGATTCCCGCAGCCTGTGTCATCGGATGCGAAAGTTGCTGTGAATATTGAATAAAAGCTTGCACATCCCCGATGCGAATGCTCCCGTTCAAAACAAGAAGACCTCCACAAATACTTACAAAGACAAATCCCAAGTTCCCGACAAATGACATCATCGGCATCATGATCCCGCTTATAAACTGAGCGCGCCAGCCGGACTCGTAAAGCCGTTCATTCACTTCATCAAATTCTTTTATCGCTCTTTTTTCATGTCCAAACGCCTTAACCACCTGGTGGCCTGAGAACATTTCTTCAATGTGCCCGTTGATTTTTCCCAGTTCCATCTGCTGCCCAACGAAATGCTTCTGGGAGAAGGAGGCAATCAACCTGATGACAAGGACACTCAATGGAAAAGTAATCAAAATCACAAGGGTCAATGTCGGACTAATCACCAACATCATGATCATGATTCCCGCAATGCTGATGAACGAGGTAATCATTTGCGAAAGCGCCTGTTGAATGGCGTTGTTAATATTGTCAATATCATTGATAGCACGGCTTAAAATATCACCATGCGGATGCCGGTCATAGTAACGGAGCGGCAAGCGGGTGAGCTTTTCATTTACGGCTTTTCTGAGATCAGCCGTCGTTTTCTGGGAGACCCCAGCCATTAAATATTGCTGTAAATAAGTAAAGAGGGAAGAAATAACATATAAACCAAGCAACAGCATGAGCAATTGCTTTAAGAAAGGAAAGTCAATTCCCGTACCGCCTGTAACACTCGCAAAAATGGAAGTCGTCGCATCCCCCAACAACTTTGGTGTAATGACGTTAAACAATGTTGAAAAAATGGCTGCTATAGTTACGAAAGTCAGTTGAACCTTTCTTGGTTTTAAATAAAACAGCAACCTTTTCAATGTTTTTTTAAATTCCTTAGGTTTTTCACCCGGGGCCATCCCATGTCGCGGGCCACCCGGCCCTGGACGGAAGCTCGGGCGCCTGCTTTGTTTACTCATGCCCCTTCCTCCCCGGCTTGTTGGGATAATACAATTTCCTGATAAACTTGATTTTCTGCAAACAGCTCCTTATGTGTTCCAATGCCTGCTATTTCCCCTTCATTTAACACAATGATTTGATCTGCATGGATGATCGTATTGACACGCTGGGCGACAATGATGATCGTAGCCTCTTTCGCAATGTTGAAAAGTTCACTCCGCAATTTTGCATCCGTTTTAAAATCTAGTGCTGAAAAGCTATCATCAAATAAATAAATGTCAGGTCTTCTAACAATGGCCCGCGCAATCGAAAGCCGCTGCTTTTGTCCACCTGAAAAATTCGCTCCCCCCTGCTCGACATACAAATGTAATCCTTCATTTTTTTCTTTTATAAATCCGGAAGCTTGCGCGATATCTAGCGCTTCCCACATTTCCTGATCGGTCGCATCTTCCTTCCCATAGCGCAAATTGTCTGCCACTGTGCCGCTGAATAACATCGCTTTTTGGGGCACATAACCGATCCTCTTCCTCAACTCTTGCTGGGAGATGTTCCGGACATCCTCCCCATCAATCGAGACAGTGCCTTCTTCAACATCATAAAGTCTTGGTATGAGTTTCAGAAGTGTTGATTTTCCCGAACCCGTGCTTCCAATAATTGCCGTCGTTTCACCGGGCTTGGCCTCAAATGATACATTTTTTAATACGGGTTTTTCGGCTCCGGCGTACCGAAACGAGACGTCTTTACATGTGATGACTCCGTTTAGGTTTCTCCTGGTTCTCGGTGTTTCCGGGTCCAAAATATCATTTTCCATAAGGAGTACTTCATTGATCCTCTTTAAAGAAGCTTGCGCCCGGGGAATCATGATGAAGCCAAAAGAAAGCATAATTAATGACATTAAAATCATCATGGCGTACTGTAAAAAGGCCATTAAATTTCCAACTTGCATGAGGCCCTGGTCAATCCTGACAGCACCGAACCAGACGATCGCGATGCTCGTGAAATTCATAACAATCATCATGACCGGAAAAAGAACGGCCATCATTTTATTGACTCGAATCCCGGTATCTCGAAAATCTTCATTCGCGGCATGAAACCGCTGCTTCTCATGTTCAACATTGTTAAAAGCCCGGATGACCCTGACCCCCGTCAGGCTTTGTCTGACAACGAGATTCAGTTTATCTGTCTTTTTTTGCAACGCTGCAAATAACGGAATGGCTTTTCTGGATATGAAAAAAATCAGCAACGCCAAAATCGGCAGTGAACCGAGAAAAACAACCGAAAGGCCCGGCTCCCTCGCAACCGCCAAAACAATTCCTCCAACGAGCATAAGAGGAGCGCGTGTCATCATGCGCAAAACCATATTTAATACATCTTGAACTTGCTTCACATCGTTCGTTGATCTTGTAATTAAGGAAGCTGTTCCGATTTTTTCAAACGTCTGGACAGAAAAATTTTCGACGGTGACAAACAAGTCCCGCCTGACATCTCTTGCAAAACCAAGGGCTGTCCGTGATGCAAAAAATGAAACCCCCGTCATGAGCAAAACAGCTGCCAATGCACAAATGACCATAAGGCCCCCGGTTTTTAAGATGTAAGGAATATCACCTTTTACAATTCCAATATCGACGACATTAGCCATGAGTGTCGGCAGCAGAAGCTCCAACATAATAGCTCCAAGTGTAAGCAGTACGACTAAGGAAATTTGTACATAATACTTTTTTATATGAGCTAGCAAGGTGATCACTCCCTATTCCTGTTCAAGATGAAAAGATGCTAGTAATGAGACTTTTTCAGTTTATAATGAAAAAGACTGAGAATCAAAACTTTGATTGGAGTGAAGAAAAGTGAAGTATCAGGCAACTCCTTATTTTACATTTGGTGGAAATGCGAAAGAAGCACTGGAATATTATAAGGATGTTTTCGATGGTGAGATAGTAGAAATCATGACCTTTGGCGAAGCAGATTTTCCGTCCCCTCCAGAAGCTGAGGAAAGAGTCATTCATGCGAAGTTTCAAAAAGGCAATCTTATTTTGATGGTATCGGATACTTTGCCGGAAAATCATATAATCTCTGGCAACCAAGTTTCGTTAACACTCGAATTACAAAGTGAGAAAGAGATCGAAACGATTTATCAGCGGTTGATTGAAAAAGGATCCATTTCCATGAAACTGCAGGACACTTTTTGGGGAGCGAAATTTGCAAAAGTAAAAGACCCATTCGGCATTATTTGGGATCTCCATTATACGAAGGCATAAACATGTATCCCTGTTTTTTATCGATGTATACTGAACCGACTTGAGCAGTTCTTCGAAAACATGGACAATCCGTAAGCGAAGTTTTTTCAGCTACTGGGATTGGCTTATGTTAACGAGGAGATAGGTATGAAAGACCGAGCATTGCTCCCACAAGGATAAAGGAAACGTCGCGACAAAGAATGCGTATAGCGGGAATATTGTTGAATCCTCTCACACCTACCTTCGAGCAAGCTCCGTGAAGCTATCCCGAAAAGGTAAACATCCCCATAATCTTTGCCGGAGAGTACAAAGTGAAGCCGGGAGTGGACAGATACTAGTCGAATCTTCACCACTCTCTCTGTCCCTAGTACTATGATAAGACCTTACAAAGCTCTTCTTGTCCTTGCTTGCCACGCCCGCACCAGGGCGCCTAGGCCGGCAGCAGGCTCAGGCGGCGACGTCCTGTCTCGCGGCTCTGGCTCAAATGGCCGCGTCCTGTCGCTTTGCCTGCACTTGGACTTCCTGTCCGGCAGATTCGGTCACGGTTAGGTTTTTTAGATAATGAGATATATAAAAGAACATTTTTTATCATTTTGAAACAAAAAGTGCTTGGGGTGTGCGGCCCCAAGCTTTTTTAAGCGCTAGCCAGCGCTTTTTTTTGTCCCAGTTTGCCATGTGCAAACTATCTTTAAGTTTACTTGCTTTCCCATGAATCGGCAAGCTGGCTTATAACATTTTTTTTTAACTGTCATAGATTGTTCAAAAAGATAGAAGATTGGACCATTTATTTAGCAAATTCTTTTCTTAGTTCTTCACTAGAGTTCAGCCACATTTTCTCATCGTGATTTTTCAAAAAGTCGGCGAGGACTTTTCTTGATCGTTGATCCATGTTGTGGACGATCACCCTCCCCTTCATTGCTTTATCTAAATGATTGACATGCTCCGGCATTGATTTATAGCCGCGGCGGGCGGGACGGTTGATCCACAGTTCACAAGCAGTAACTCCCGCATAATACGGGCCTTCTTCTTTAATGTCCACGGCGACCCATACGACCCAGTATTTCTTTGCTCCCTCTTGGGGGAACTCGCTTTTGTCTTTCAAATACTTAACACCGCGTTCCGTTTTACTGCGGGCATGCATTGCCTGCTCCTCAATCCAGACTTCTTCTTCCTCGACATCAATCATAATCGGTGTAATATTTTCCAGGCTGAGCGAACCGATTCCGAAGCCTTTATGTCCCATGGTAGGATCATCTTTAATGATATTGAACTCAACTTTTCTCTTTTTCTCCATTTCATAACTCCTCCTTTTCCCTATCACAAAAACAGCGCAAATACATTATGTATGCTGTTCACAAAAAAAGGGACGACCGTGTTTAAAATGGGGTGAATTGTATAATGTGACAGTGGAGTAATGACTAAAATTAAAAATATGATTGAACCGTATTGCTCATATTGCGTCATTTTTGCTCTTGCGCCCGGTGAAACAAGGTCTTGCACAATACGATACCCATCAAGCGGCGGAAGGGGCAGTAAATTAAACACAAACAGCAAGACGTTCATCCAAATAAACAGGTTGAAAAATTGGATTACAAAGATGGGCAGTTGCGCAGAAACACCCGTCACCATCAATATGAAAAATATGGCAGACCCGAGAACAGCAAGGGCAAAATTACTCACCGGTCCCATCAATGAAACAATAATGCCCGCAAGCCGGGGATTCTTAAAATAATAGCGGTTGACTGGCACTGGGCGCGCCCAGCCAAACCCGGCAATAAAGATAAGTAATGTCCCTATCGGATCAAGATGGTGCATAGGATTCAATGTAAGTCTGCCCTGTTGTTTTGCCGTCGGATCTCCAAATTTATATGCGGTATAGGCATGCGCGAATTCATGTACCGTAAAAGCTATGAGCAATACCGCCGCCACGATCGGAATTTGTTCCAGCGGAAACCTTAAAAATCTTTCCACGTATCCAGCCCCTTTTTAAAGTCTATTGTTCATATTATACAAAATAAATGAACTTTACTCATTCATTGTGTTTCTTTGCTTGAAAGGAGCGAGTGAAAAGCATACACTTTTTCATAAGAATCATATTTTCGGGGAGGAACAAACAATGCCATTGGTAACCATCAAAATGTTTGAAGGACGGACAGAAGAACAGAAAAAAGCATTGGTGGAAAAAGTAACGGAAGCCATTTCGGAAACAACGGGAGCTTCGGCTGATTCCGTAACGATTGTAATAGAAGAAATGACGAAAAACCATTATGCCGTTGGAGGCAAAAGATACAGCGACCTTTAATCGTTTAAATGGAAAGTGTCTGCCCAGATGTACTTGTTATTTGCTTATGTAACCTCCAACGCTAAAAAAAAGACAGTCTTTCCGAATGTTAATTCGGATAAACTGTCTTTTTCAATGATTGTATATAATCATAAGCCTCGTCAATCTCTTCCAAGGAGTAATTTTGTTTTCCTTTTAGCTCGGCAATTTTTTCTGCGACTTTATTTTTAGGAAGATGTTCGAAGTATAATATAGTCGAAACAAGCTCGAGGAATCGGGCGCTTTGTTCGTTCATATCGGTCAAACATTCTTCAAGAAGGGGGATATTGACCGATTCGGATTCCAAAAATTCACGACCCGATGACGTGATCATATAACGATATTGGCTGTATCCTCCCTTATCCTCTTTCTTTTCTTCAATAAAGCCAAAATTGCAAAGTTCTTCAACCCTCAGCGTCAATTCTTCAGAATAAGGCCCGTAAAAATGAAACTCAAACTTTTCTTCAAAGGGAAAATTCATTTTTTTTGCGATAAATATCATTTTTTGCAGTTTTTTTCTGCCGACAATTTCACCGGCCTTAGCAAAAACCGCCATTAATTTTTGATGATCGTGAAGCATAAATATCGTTCAACCCCCGCTACAGTTTTTCCAATACGTTCATTCGTATCTGTCTGCATTCTAAAATCTATGCAGGATAGAAAGAATGCGCTCAGCACTTTTATTTTCCCCAGACATGCGTTGGAGCAAATCTTTGGGATAATACAATTTATGATCGGTCCGCCTTTTTCCCGAAATCGCTTGGACAATCGCCGATTCCCTGGAAAGCTCGGAAAGTTCGCCATTAGGCATCAATAAATGAATCGGCAAGCGCTCTTCTTCCTCTCCCGGACGGTAAAAATCATAAGGCAAATCTGATGATGAATCAATCGCCAAATAATATTCCGGATCAATGCCCGCATCCCGAAATAAATCCTCCAGTTCACGTAGCACCTTATATTGTTGGGCCGGATCAAACTCTACATATTTAAACAAATTTCTGTTCATAAAGCGGTGACATAAATCACATAATATAGGGTCGTCCTCTTCTTCCCACATGTGGAAATAATACAAGATGACCGGTTCATCCAACTTTAAGTAATCGGCGAGTGTCACTTTTTCTTCAAATAAAGATTGAAAGTGTAAGGGCTCTTTCTTAAAGGAATACCCCAATTTGTACAGTGCTTTTACCCTTTGGAGTATTTTTGTTAAAATCACTTCGGCACTTCGGGTCACCGGATGAAAGTAAACTTGCCAGTACATTTGGTACCGGCTCATAATATAATCTTCAACCGCATGCATGCCGCTCCATTTAAACACGACATGATCCTCGCGAGGGCGCATGACACGCATGATTCTCTGCATATCAAAGTGGCCGTAGCTTACGCCGGTAAAATAAGCATCCCTTTGCAAATAATCCATCCGGTCTGCATCGATTTGGCTGGAAATCAAACTGATCACGAGCTTATCATGATACGTTTTTTGAATAACTTCAGCTACTTTTTGCGGGAAGTCGTCACTAATAAATGTAAGTACCTCGTTAACTTCTGTATCTCCGAGGATAATTTGTTTTGTAAAATTCTCATGATCAAGGCGAAACACTTTTTCAAATGAATGAGAAAAAGGTCCATGTCCTAAATCATGGAGCAAGGCGGCACAAAGTGACAGCAAACGTTCATCCGCATTCCATTCCGGCCGTCCTTCAAAAACTTCATCAATAATTTTTCTGACAATTTCATACACCCCAAGCGAATGGCTGAACCGGCTATGCTCAGCCCCGTGAAAGGTGAGATAAGTCGTGCCAAGCTGCTTAATACGGCGCAGCCGCTGAAATTCCCTAGTTCCAATCAGATCCCAGATGAGCTTATCCCTGACATGTATGTATCCGTGAACGGGATCTTTAAACACTTTTTCCTCGCTTAATTTAATGCTGGAATCCACTATCGGCTCTCCTCTTCCTATCTATCATGTTTTTATTATAGCGGTTTTCGACAAGTAAAGAAAGAACACCCGGCTACCGAAAAATTCACCTTTTTATAAAAGAATAGCCAAGCGCAAGCTCCTTCCACATTCACCTCTGGACTAAGCCACACTTATCAATCCCCGCACCAAGGCAAGTCTAAAACAGGAAAGTGGGTGTGAAACTCGTGCAGTTTCTTCAGCGGGTTAACACTATTTCATGATGGGATCAGTGATACTCAGGGCATAAAGATAAGTCAGCCATGGGAACCGGGGCTATCATTTCTTCGTCACATCCTTCTCGAAGCCTGCGTTCATTCTTTGTGCGTAATCATGCTAATTGTCCCGAGCGCTTTGCACTTCCCTGAATAGCAGGCACTAGGCGACGTCCTCGAAACCAGCGCTTGTTCTTCCTGCGATGAGATGCTGACGAATCCTTTCTTGTGGTGGCGGCTTGCCTTGTACTTGGCAGGCTTAAGCGGGAACCTCCTTGTTTTTTACTGGTACTCGAAACGTCCTTTCCAGCGGCAGGCTTAAGTACGACTTCTTTCTCTTTTCACCTGCACTCGGACTTCCTTTCCCGCGGCAGGCTTAAGTACGACTTCCTTCTCTTTTCACCTGCACTCGGACTTCCTTTCCCGCGGCAGGCTTAAGTACGACTTCCTTCTCTTTTCACCTGCACTCGAAACGTCCTTTCCAGCGGCTGACTCAAGCGCGGCTTCCTTCTCTTTTCACCTGCACTCGGACTTCTTTACCCGCAGCAGAATCAAGCTGGCGACTTCCCTACCGCTTGCCTTTTTTAGACTTCCTTTCCCTCGACCAGCTTAAATGGCGATTTTCATGTCGCTTCCCCTTGCCCTTCCAGACGTCCTTTCCTACGGACGCCAAAAAGGCGCTTTTTCCCAAGCAACGTATTTTTTCTTCTATACAAGAAAGCAAGATTAAATTGGAACGTCTCATCAAAAACTATTATTATTTTGCGATTTTGGTATAAAAACCATTTTTCTTGTACATGCTTTAACTAACCAAAAAAGTTCAAAGGGAGTTGGTTATAATGAAAACACGTCAAGATGCCTGGACAGAAGAAAATGATTTGCTTTTGGCTGAGACCGTTCTTCGACATGTCCGTGAAGGCAGTACACAATTAAATGCTTTTGAAGAAGTTGGGGACAAATTAAATCGAACATCCGCGGCCTGCGGATTCCGGTGGAATGCTGTTGTCCGCCAACAATATGAAAAAGCACTTGATTTGGCCAAAAAACAACGAAAACAACGACAAAGACTGTTAGGAAAAGAGCAGGGAGGAAAGAAAAAGCTTTTGTATCAGCCGCCGGTTCCTTCTTTGGAAGATATCCAAGCTCCGGTGACGGATCAAAGCGCAGGAACGGAGATAATCGGTACACCTGCATCAAAAGTTACTAAGGACCAAACGATATCAAACGATCAGACAACCCCACTGGGCAATGAATTAAATCTCGGCAACGTGATCGCCTATTTACAGCAACTCCATCATTCGGAATTTCATGTTGAAATTGTAAGAAGTGAGAATGAGAGATTAAAAAGAGAATTGAACGATCTAAAGGCCGAAAATAAAGAGCTGGCACAAAAAGTGGAAGAACTGGAGAACACATCTGTAACAATGCAGGAAGATTATGAGACATTGATGAAAATTTTGAACCGCGCAAGGAAGCTTGTCCTGTTTGACGAGGATGATCGCTCGGCCACTACCTTTAAAATGGACCGAAACGGCAATCTGGAGAAACTAGCAGAGTAATACTCGCATAAGCAAATACCTTGCTCCATTTACGTACAAGTTGAACTGAAGTGATACCGCGGAAAGCGAAATATGTTGACGTAGCGGTGATAGGGTTTTTTTTAACACAAATAAACCGAACAATTTTAAATGAATTGTTCGGTTTTTGCTATTTCGTATTTGCTTATGTACCAGTCTCTTTAGCTTGCAGGAAAAAGAGAAGCTTTTTATTTTAATGAGCGACATAGAGTTTGAAGAAACAGCACATGGTCGTTATTGAAGCGGTAGATGGCCACTATCCATCTCTATTCGTACTCTCGATTGTCCCGCAGGATTGGAAATTGTCGTCTCCTTTTAAACTTTACTTACCTTGCCTAAAAGCGCATTTTAGGCAATCGTAAACTCCTTCTCTTTATGCCCCCATAAATTTCTTGTTTCTGTCTTGCATCCGCTCAAAATAATGAGGATACCACTCCAGCTCTTTCCCTTGAAGGCTGCTCATAAAAATTTGACCGCTCGTCCTCTTTAACGTGGTTAATAACAGTTGCATAGCGTCTGTTATTGTAAGCCTCTGATTCAACAACTCGGACAAAGAAGCCATGACACTTGGCTCAACCGCCGGAAACGTATATTTCATTGATTCATTGAATTTTGCATGCGTATAAAACTCCTGTAATAACTGCGCCCGTTTCGAGCCGCTGCCCGAAACACACAAATACACTTGAACAGCGACACCATTTCGGATTCTCCGCTGGGAAATACCGGCAAATTTTTTCCCCCGTATACTTAAATCGTAGCTTCCCGGACAATAAGAGCCGACGATTTCCCCTGTCTCAATCCGGCATGAATACTCGTGGAACATCATTTTAACAAGCTCCCACATGGCATCATATCCGCGATTAATGTCAATGCCGCGTTCTGTATCCGGAATAATGAGAGATATATTCAGTACCCCCTCATCAAGTAACACAGCCAATCCGCCTGAATTACGCACGATCCATTTTATATTTTTTTCTTGCAAAAACCGCAGCCCCTCTTCAAGATGTGGAAGCTTCGTATCTTGAATCCCCAACACGACTGTATCATCATGTACCCATGTTCTGACAACTGGCGGAGAATTTCCGCTACCTACCGACTGGCAAAGGGTATCATCAATCGCAAACGAATCCAATGCGTTAAAATGGGGGGCGAGCCCCGATTGATCAATGAAACGCCATTGATCTTGGTATAATAAAGACTTATGTTCTCCCATCAGTTCTCTCCTCTTGTCTCTCTTGATGCCATTACGTTTGCCCTGCTGATTGGGCGGCTGTTATGAGC
Source organism: Siminovitchia sp. FSL W7-1587 (assembly GCF_037963795.1). NCBI lineage: Bacteria > Bacillati > Bacillota > Bacilli > Caryophanales > Bacillaceae > Siminovitchia > Siminovitchia sp. FSL W7-1587. The sequence goes on along the minus strand of NZ_CP150169.1, from coordinate 2,725,696 downwards.
GCAAGTCTAAATACGTCCTCTTCGCTGCATCCTCGGGAAAGGTCGTTCACGGGGGCATTTAGTCCTTGGAGGATTGGACCAACTGCCGCAAAGCCTCCAAGCCGTTCCGCCATTTTGTAGCCAATATTCCCCGCCTCCAGGCTCGGAAAAATAAAAACGTTCGCATCCCCTTGAATAACCGAATCTGGTGCTTTTTTAGCCGCTACAGCCGGTACGAAAGCGGCATCGAATTGAAATTCACCGTCGATGACAAGATCGGGGTCCATGCTTTTAGCCAGACGAACCGCCTCTGCCGCTTTTTCGGTTTCTTCGGAGTGAGCCGATCCTTTCGTTGAGAAGCTGAGGACGGCGACACGGGGATCTACATCAAACATTTGGGCCGTTTTGGCACTTTCTACTGCTATTTCCGCCAGCTCCCGGCTGGTTGGGTCAATATTGATCGCACAATCGGCAAAGATATATTTTTCTTCATCCCTCATCATGAGAAATGCTCCGGAAACCTTGCCGACCCCTTCTCTTGTTTTAATGATTTGAAGTGCGGGCCGAACCGTGTCGGCGGTAGAATGTGTTGCGCCGCTCACTAAGCCATGGGCTTTATTTAAATAAACGAGCATCGTTCCAAAATAGTTCACATTGAGCAAAACATCCGCTGCCTCTGATTCCGTCAACTTTCCTTTTCTGCGTTCCACCAGTGCGCCGATCATTTCATCCATGTCGGCAGCGTTTTGTGGTTCGTATATTTCCATTTCCCGCAGGGAAACATCTAATTTTTGGGCACAGCTTGCAATCTCTTCCCTATCGCCGATTAACACAGGTGTAAGCAGCTTATCCCTTGCCAATCGACCAGCCGCAGCCAAAATTCGCGGATCCGTTGATTCCGGAAAAACAATTTTTTTATCCCATCCGGCCGCTTTCAATCGTAATTCATTAAATAAAGATTCCATATTTATCCCTCCAAGAGAATCATCCGAAGATCACATATTTATTTTACACTCTTTCAACAAAGCCATTCCTGTCCAACTTCCCTTTTGAGTGAAAGGGATGTGCATTCAGGAAATGGATAAACTGTGCTATAGTAATAATGGATTATAAAGTATAGGAGTGATCAATGTGAGTGAACCGGCACAAACACTGGACGGTTGGTATACACTTCATGATTTTCGGACGATCGATTGGGCGGCTTGGAAATTATTATCAAATAATGAACGGCAAGCCGCCATCCACGAGTTTAAATTATTCCTCGACAAACTTGACCATGTACAGGAACGCAAAGAAGGCAGCCATGCCTTGTATACGATTATAGGTCAAAAAGCGGATTTCATGCTAATGATTTTACGTCCGACTATGGAAGAACTGAATAATCTTGAAAACGAATTTAATAAACTGACAATCGCGGAATACACAAGGCCGGCTTATTCCTATTTTTCCGTCGTTGAATTAAGCAGTTATCTGGCGGGCGACTCTGATGAAGACCCATACGAAAACCCGTATGTCCGTTCCCGTTTATATCCGATCTTGCCCAAAACGAAATACGTTTCGTTTTATCCGATGGACAAGCGTCGAGAGGGCAATGACAACTGGTACATGCTTTCAATGGAAGAACGGAAAGACCTCATGTACAGCCACGGAATGATCGGTCGCCAATACGCCGGGAAGGTAAAGCAAATTATTACCGGTTCTGTCGGGTTTGACGATTACGAGTGGGGCGTTACCCTCTTTTCCAACGATGTGTTGCAATTTAAAAAGCTTGTATACGAAATGCGCTTCGATGAAGTAAGTGCGCGCTATGGCGAATTCGGTTCATTTTTTGTTGGACATCTGCTTGAAGACAGTCAAATAGATCAGTTTTTACATGTAAAATGAACCTATCCCCCCCATTTGCTTGGATGGGGGTTTTTTATTGGCATGCTCCCCCTCCACTTTGCATACATATGAAAGAGCATTTCATTCAGGAATGATTCACTTTTTTTGGAGGAGGGAGTCCTTTTGGCTAAACCAAACCAACCGCAAGTGGCCGGATATTACCCGCATGGTCAAATGCTGTACCGCCAACAGCCTTATTATGGAATGATGCCGCCTCAAGCGCCGCAGCCGCTCCAAGTTCCAACACCTGTAACAGGGACTAAAGGTGGCATCGATGTTCCCGGTATGCTTCCAATAGAACAGTCATACATTGAAAATATACTTCGCATAAACAAAGGGAAACTTGTTGAAGTGCACGCTACATTTGAAAATAATAAGGAATGGAACGCGATGATTTTTCGGGGACTGATTGAGGCGGCCGGTCGTGATCACCTCATTATTAGTGACCCGGAAACAGGAAAAAGATATTTAATCCCGATGGTGTACGTTGATTATGTCACGTTTGACGAACCAATTGAGTACGAATATCCTTTCGGGGCAGGTACGGCACGTTAAAACGCACAAAAATCTCGGACCTGTACAGATCCGAGATTTTTTTGTCATACATATTTTATTGAAAACACGATGAGCAAAACCCAGGAAACAAGAAATGCGACCCCGCCAAACGGTGTAATCGCCCCAAGCACCTTAATCCCCGAAGTACTGAGGACGTATAGGCTGCCGGAAAACAAAATGATGCCAATCAGCATCAGCCAGCCCGACCATGAAAGCAAAGAGCTTGCCCCAATCTTCCCGGAAATGATACCGATCGCAATGAGACCCATAGCATGGAACATTTGGTATTGAACACCCGTTTTCCATATTTCCAAATATTTGGGTTCAAGCTTATTTTCTAGTCCGTGTGCACCGAAAGCCCCGAGTGCAACAGAAAGAAATGCATTGATTGCTCCTAAAATAATGAATGTCTTCATCCGCCTACGCTCCTATCCTTAAAAATCAAAAATGGATTCTCCATTTGCTTCTTCATCTTCCAAAACTTTGGCACCAAGGTCATTCATTGGTTGCGGCGAAACTTGTTGACATTTCTGCTCTTGGCTTACTTCCTGGCCGCCAGCTTCGAGGACCAATTCAGCAAGAGCCTTGACAGCGGACATGCGGCTGCGGATTTCTTTTGCGCTTTCTGCTTGTTTCGCCTTTGACAACTCTTGTTCCATTTTATCAATAAATGCTTTATATGTAACGTACACGGACACATCCCCTTTACATGCTCACTATTGGTTTTTCTCCCTTACAAGCATAAGGACATTTCGCCAAAAAATCAAAAGCGTTACAAATTGGGAATTTGCCAATCAATCGGTTCTTCGCCCCATTCTTGTAAAAATGCGTTCGCTTTGGAAAAGGGCCGGCTTCCGAAAAACCCGCGGCTTGCTGACAAAGGGCTCGGATGGGGAGACTGAATGATTTTGTGTTTTTTTGTATCAATCAAACGAAGCTTTTCTCGCGCGGGTCTCCCCCAAAGGATAAAAATGACCGGCTTTTGACGTTCATTCACTAACGAAATAACTTTATCCGTAAATATTTCCCAGCCTTTGTCGCGATGAGAATGGGCCTGTCCGGCCCTTACTGTCAAGACCGTATTTAATAACAAGATTCCTTGTTTGGCCCACTTCACCAAATAGCCGTTATTCGGAATATAACAGCCCAGATCATTCTCTAATTCTTTGAAAATATTTTGCAAAGATGGAGGAATGCGGACATCCGGCTTTACGGAAAAACTAAGGCCATGCGCCTGTCCCGGTCCATGGTAAGGGTCCTGACCCAGCAAAACTATTTTCACATCGTTGTAAGCGGTAAAATGCAGAGCATTAAAAATATCATGCATGGATGGATAAATCACTTTTTCTCTATATTCTTCAATCAAAAACGACCGCAAATTCAAATAATAAGGTTTCTGAAACTCTTCTTTTAAAAGCGGCCACCAATCGTTTTTCAAAATTTTTTTTGACACGCTAACTCCTCCTTTATCCCCATTTATTCTTGCATATTTTCAAAGAGAAGGAAATTGAAATGCGTATGATGATGTTTGATGTGAAACGTCCCCGGATATATACATACTGGTGGATCCATTCGTTCCCCAAAAAGACTTCGGAGGTGTCTTTTATGAATACAGTAAAAGTATGTGAAAATGGGTTACAGGCAAAAGGAATCATTAACCAGTTAACAGCCGAAGGCTACGATCGGGAAAATATATATGTATTTGCCCACGGCGAGGAACGGGAAAAGGATTTGGCGGATGCTTTGGAAACGGGAAAAGTCGGAATATCTGAACAAGGCTTAGTAAACACGGTAACAAACGTATTCCGCGAAAGAGGAGATGAGCTTCGTTCCGAATTGGAAGCAGTTGGGCTAACCGAAATAGAAGCCGAGAAATATGAAAAAGTATTGGACGGCGGAGAAATCGTATTGGTAGCAAAAAAATAATAGATCGATTGGCTAAAAGCAGGTGAACCACTTCACCTGCTTTTGCAGTTCTTGAGATGAAAAGGGTGTCTTCTCTCCATAAGAATGATGAAGCCGTCACCTCTTTTAAAGTGCGACTTATTATCAAAAAATGCTTATGCTCCATTCACGCGCTCATATAGAGTGAGACGACTTCGATATAGGAATACCTTTGGCTATCGCTATTTCAATTCACGTACTCATGTAGAGTGCGCGCCGAATACAAGCGCTTTGGCCAAATTTCAATTCACGCACTCAGGTAGAGTGTGACGTACGAGGCCAGACGCTAGACATTGACATTGAAACGATTTCAATCCACGCGCCATGTAGAGTGGCTGAGCGGTTTGACTTAAACCATGGTATTTCAATCCACGCACTCGCAGAGGCGAAAAACCGGCCCTATTACTACCCTACTAAAGAATGGTAAATTTTGCGGGCTGTATCTGGGTTGCTTGTGCCATGAATAAGCGCACGGCCATCGCGAAAAAAGACAGCTCTCGCTCCTCCCTTGCGAACGGAAACAAGAAAAGGGTTGCCGCCTACCTCATATCCCGCTGAACGCCATTGCCTGACCATTTTCTCCAAAGGAAAATCTCTCTGGTCTGCCGGCCTGATTTGCACCGTATCACGGCCACATAAAACAGCCACCTTCATTTCATGGGCCGGGTCCAAAAACGGGTATGCCGGCTCTTCTCCGCATGAACGACAGCCACTTTCTTTTAAAGCATCCGTCTTTAGTGATAAGTAGTTGTTTTCCCACAAATCGAAGGAAACGTACGCCTGATTAACCGCCGCTACATTGCCAGATAAAATTTTTAACGCTTCCGCCCCCTGGTGGGCTGTTACCATTTGAACCGCTGGCGCGATAATGCCAACGGTGTCACATGTCTGTCCCTGTAATGGGATTTTTTTTATCAAGCATTGAAGGCATGGTGTCACATCCGGCATGATGGAAAAGGCCATGCCAAAGCTGCCAAGGCAGGAGCCGAATAAATAAGGAATCCGGTATTTTTGTGCCAAATCATTCATGATAAATCTTGTTTCAAAATTATCCGTTCCATCTATTAATAAATCCGCGCCATCTATCACATTTTCTAACAAAGGAGCATCTGCCTGGGCAACAATCGCGGTTATATCCACTTCTTTATTAATAAGCGCCAACTTCTCTTTTGCCGCCTCCGCTTTTGGCCACTTTTTCCTGGCGTCTTCCTCTGTAAACAAATGCTGGCGCTGCAAATTACTCATTTCTACATAATCCCTGTCAATCAAAATCAGCTTTCCGACTCCGGCCCTTGTCAAAAGTTCGGACGTGTTTGTTCCGAGCGCTCCGACGCCGACAATAATCGCGCTTTTGTTCCGAATTTCTTTTTGCCCGGTGGGTCCAATCGGCTTAAATAACTCCTGACGAGAATAACGGCCTGCTGGGGTGGTCATTATCATCACCCTCCGCTGACAGGAGGAATTAACGCGATTTCGTCATGTTCCCCGATGACCTTTTCATCTTTGGCAAATTCTTCATTGACGGCAATCATAATACCGTCCAAACTACCCAATGACGCTTTTTTTTCAAGGTAAGCACGCAATTCCCCGACTGTTTTGCCGGCCGCATTGATTTCTATGAAACTTTTACCGGCATTTTCCTTAAGTTGGGCAAACAACAGTACTTTATTCAACCAAATCACCTTCCTTCGGTTTCCCTGTCGCATATTCTTTCGTTCCTTGTTGGTTGCCGATCCATTCCTCCCCATCTTCCCAATGCTCTTTCTTCCAAATCGGAACCATTTCCTTTACTCTTTCAATTGCATATCTGTTTGCCTCATATGCTTCCGGGCGATGGGGAGAGGAAACAGCGATGGCAATGGCGATATCGGTTATTTCAAGCCGGCCGATTCGATGGACCATGGCCACCTCGACAACAGGCCATTTTTCCTTCATTTCCTTGACAATTTGTTCCATCTTTTTAAGAGCCATAGACTGATAAGCCTCATATTCCAAATAAAGGGTTTTCCTTCCATGTGTCAGCTCGCGTACAGTACCGATAAACGTTGTCACGGCTCCTGCTTCTCTTCGAACGACTTTTTGAAAAACGTCGTTTATATTGATGGGCTCTCTCGTAATCTCACATGTCATTTTTCTCACTCCCTTTGGCCAATTCGCCAGCTTTTATGTAGTCTTCCATTGTATTCATATTCCAGATATCCAGAGTACCATCATCAACTATCATATATTCGGCATCAATCCGGTCAAGCAATGCTTTTACCGACCGTTTCCCTTCCTCCAATGCCGCTTTTGCCACTTCGGCAATTCGAGCATTATAAGCGCCAAAAAGCGGGTGGATCCGTTCAGAATCTCTTAGTATAACAGCATCCCGATCATTTTTCTTTAAAAGATCAATCAATTGGCACCCCCGTTTTGCAGAAGCAAACGGCATGTCGCAGGCTACAATCAGGCACGGTCCGTTTCCAGCGGTATGCAGCCCTGTATAGATCCCCGCAAGCGGTCCCTGCCCCCTAAATGCAGCTTCATCTTCCAGGACACGCACATTCAGGTTTTTATAAGTTTTCACATTATTGGCGATCACTATGATTTTTTTTGACACAGGCTCGAATTCGGCAATGAGCCGGTCTATCACGCGGCGCCCACCTACTTGCATAAGCGCTTTATTTTGTCCCATTCGACTTGATTTTCCCCCGGCCAAAATAATGGTTTCCATATTATGCCTCCCGAATGTAAGAACTAAGTAGTCCCTCTGGTAAATAATCCTGTCCGAATTGAGAAAAAACAAATAGGGATGAGCATATTGCAGGTTGTCCTCCAAGCGGCAGCGCGGGTTCTCTATATGTCACAATCCTGTGCCATCTGATAATGCGCCAAAAAATCCACTTGCTGTTTTTCAAAAATGCCATGATAGTTCGCACCGGAAACCCGTCATTTCGGCAAGCCCTATTGAACAACAAAAAAATGGTGTTAGAAAAATGAGATTGTCATCATTATAACAGAAATGACGTTCTTCTTGGTTCTTGGGACGCGGAGTGCTTGTTTAAGCGCGCTCAAAATCTATGTCAAGCATACGCTTGATTCACATGGTGTGTGGGAATTTTCTTTTTCCCGCGAGAGGTATATAATAGTGGGACTGGTACAACCTTTAAATTGGAAGGAGCACGATTTACATGAAAAAAGCTTTGACACTCGCTGGGTCCGATTCCAGTGGAGGAGCCGGTATACAAGCGGATTTAAAAACTTTCCAAGAAAATGATGTGTACGGCATGACGGCACTCACTTCCATTGTGGCAATGGATCCCAACAATCACTGGAACCATGAAGTCTTCCCCATTGATGTCCAAATCGTAGAAAAGCAGTTAAACACGATCCTTTCTGTTGGAATCGACGCGATGAAAACGGGCATGCTCGGTTCAGTAGATATTATCGAGCTTGGTGCCAAAAAAATAGATGAACACAAATTGAAAAATGTCGTCATCGATCCCGTTATGGTCTGTAAGGGTGAAGACGAAGTCCTTCAGCCGGAAAATACCGACGCGATGCGCGAATTGCTCGTTCCCCGCGCCACCATCGTCACGCCCAACTTGTTTGAAGCGTGGCAGCTCGCCCAAACTGGGCCGATCAAAACAGTCGATGACATGAAAGAAACGGCCGCTAGAATTCATGAACTCGGTGCTCAACATGTGATCATTAAAGGAGGAACAGGGTTACAGACGGATAAAGCCACAGACCTGTTCTATGATGGCAAAGAATTTATCTTATTGGAAAAAGACAAGCTCGATACAACATACAATCATGGAGCCGGCTGTACATTTGCCGCTGCTATTACAGCAAACTTGGCAAAAGGAACATCTGTTAAGGATGCCGTCCTTGCCGCAAAAGAATTTGTTACGGCCGCCATTAAGCATGGATGGAAATTAAACCAATATGTCGGTCCAGTCATGCACGGCGCGCTTCATAAATATGAATAACCATTCCCGTTCTGAAGGACTGTTTGGTGTCCATTTCATAAATAAATAGGAACATCAAGGAACCCCGGCGGATGCCCTTTCTGCCGGGTGTTTTTTTCTGAGAAAACGCTGAAAATCTTTTTTTAGCGATATTCATTTGATTGTTGAATCATTGAAAAAGAGTTGACACTCTCCCATCGTAAAAATCCTATCTTTCGTAATTCCATTCATTTTTTAGTAAAATGAGCATAGGCTCACGGGTGAAGGAGGTAAACAACTTGGAAGAGATCAATATTCAGCAAGTCCAACATATGATCAATCGCTTTGCTGGAGAAGCGGTGTTCATCCATTTGGAAACAACAAACGGTGCGTACGCTTCCCATAAAGATGCGTCATTTTTCTCATCAGGTGCGTTTATTCGCAATGCTGAAGTATGTTATGAACATGGAAAGATTACAGGCGACGGTCCTTATAGAGTAGGCTTAAAGCTCCCGATTGGATGGATTTATGCGGAGGGCTTGACACATTTTGAAGTGGATGATCTCGGAAGACTTCTTCTTGCCGGCCATGATTATTCCGGAAAATTGGCCGTTGCCTTGCAAATAAGCAAAACACCTTTTAAATAGATTCAAAAGGAGCTGACGCCAATGGAAAAAGAACGGCACGTCCTTGTTGTTTTCCCGCATCCCGATGATGAAGCCTTTGGCGTATCGGGAACGATCATCAAACATATCCAAAACGGCACGCCGGTCACTTACGCATGCCTGACACTTGGCGAAATGGCGCGGAACTTGGGAAATCCACCTTTTGCCACGAGAGAGTCACTGCCTGAAATCAGAAAAGCGGAGCTTATAAAGGCAGTCAATATTATGGGTATTCAAGATCTTAGGCTTATGGGCTACCGGGATAAAACACTCGAATTTGAAAATGAGGAAGAATTGGCCAATATGGTCTTCAAAATGATTGAAGAGTTAAACCCATCCTTGATTATTTCGTTTTACCCAGGTTATTCCGTACATCCGGACCATGAAGCAACCGCCCGGGCTGTTGTCAGAGCCGTCCGCAGGCTGCCGAAGGATAAACGGCCAAAACTGCACTGTGTCGCCTTTTCCAACAATCACGAAGAGGAACTCGGAAAAGCCGACATCATCCACGACGTCAGCGATGTTTGGGATCAAAAAGCCGACGTCCTGAAGGCGCACATCTCACAAACTGCGTGGATGATGGATGAAATGCTCGAACAAGTTGCCGCAAAAAATCCGGCCTGGGTAGAGAGAATGTTAAACGAACGTTTTTGGACGTACAACTGGGAAAAAGATCAAGTATTGTAAACAGCATGCGAAAAGAAAAATAAAATGTACCCCATAGGCAACTTTTAAGTGCTGCACTATCGGGTACTTTTGCTGCATTTTCCTACAGGCTTATCGTTATGAAATCGGCATTTCCTCAAGTATCTTATAAATGGCTTCCGCCACTCCGTCTTCCGTATTTAACCCTGTCACATAGTGACAAGCGTCTTTTACTTCCTGTTCAGCATTCCCCATTGCCACCGAGTGTCCCACCATCCTGAGCATCGATAAATCGTTGTAGTTATCTCCCAGGGCCATCGTTTCTTCCATGGAAATCCCCCGTTTTTCCACATATCTTTTCAGAGCGGACCCTTTTTGGGCATCCCGGTGCGTAATTTCGATATTGTGGCGCCCTGACGCGGTAACCGTTATTCCCTTAATGACTTCCAGCCGTTTGCTTAAATCGGCAAGCAGTCCCATATCTTTTGAAAAGCCAAAAAACTTATAGGTGACGCAATCTTCGGCGGCAAAAATTCCGTTATAGTTATCCACGATCTGAATAGCTCTTTTTTTGAAACGCTTTTCTACTCTATTTCTTAAACTGGAGACTTCAAGGGACGGATTTGCCGTCCGATAAATATCCATCACTGCCTGAATCCCTTTTTCAAAACTCGTCGTATACGTTCCCTGGCTCGTGTACAGTTCAAAATACACACCGGCCCTGTTGAGCACGGAAGCAACGGTATTTGCCGTTTGTTCATCGAGTCCGACCCCGTATTCAACCTCCCCATTTTCATCACGAATTTCTGCTCCATTCAGTAAAATCGCCGGGCAGTCAATATTTGTATGGTCCAGCACGTAACGCATGTCATGATAAGATCTTCCAGTGGCCACAAGAAAGTCTATTCCTCTCGCCCGCGCCTCCTGAATCGCTTCCTGATTGGCTTCACTCACTTCCTGATTGGCGTTGAGCAACGTTCCGTCCATATCGGTGGCAATACATTTAATCAATGACAAGTCTCCTTCTGTTAAGGGCTGTCATGCCCCCTTGATATCGGCTTGTATTCTATCGAAAATAAACTGAAAATGCAACGAAAACTCACAAAGGCTGGCAATCATAAAGGATTTTTACAAAACAATGTAGAATATACCTTACATGAAGTAAGACCAATCCATATATGGAGGTTGATAGTCTTGAAGAGGTTGATCGGCTTTTCAACCGGGTTAATGCAAAGGTATTTGCCTGACCCCTTCCTCTTTGTTATTCTATTATCGTTTATCGTCTTTATTCTTGGCCTTATTTTCACGAACAGCACACCGTATCAAATGATCCAGTTTTGGGGTGAAGGCTTTTGGGGGCTGCTCGAATTTTCCATGCAAATGGTGCTTGTTCTCGTAACAGGACACGTGCTGGCAAGCAGCGGTGTTTTTAAAAGAATACTTGGTAACCTTGCCGCGCTTGCAAAATCTCCAGGTTCTGCCATCATCCTTGTAACCGTCATTTCCACGCTGGCAAGCTGGATTAATTGGGGATTTGGGCTTGTGATCGGCGCTCTTTTTGCCAAAGAGCTGGCGAAAAAAGTGCAAAATGTGGATTATCGCCTGTTAATAGCAAGCGCTTACACCGGTTTCATCGTTTGGCACGGCGGTTTTTCAGGCTCTATTCCCTTATCCATCGCCACACCCGGTCATCCGTTTGAGGATAAAATTGGAGTTATTTCAACAGGTGAGACGATTTTTGCTTCATTTAATATGATCATCCTGCTTGCACTGTTTATTGTTCTTCCTTTATTAAACCGCATGATGATGCCCGATAAAAACCAGACGGTAACGATCGATCCGAAGTTGTTGGAAGGAGCGGATCACCTACAGGCAGCGACACTTGAAAAAGAGCAACTAACCCCTGCTGTCAGACTGGAAAATAGCCGAATGGTATCCATATTGACAGGTATTTTTGGCATCATATTTTTAGTCTATTATTTTTCAAAAAACGGATTTCAATTGAATTTGAATATCGTCAACTTTACATTTTTAATATTTGGGATTCTTTTTCACGGAACTCCGGGAGCGTTTTTGAGAGCGGTTTCCGAGGCTGTAAAAGGGGCTGGCGGAATCATTATCCAATTTCCGTTTTATGCCGGCATTATGGGAATGATGACCGTTTCAGGACTGGCAACCGTAATGTCTGAAGCATTTGTTGCCATTTCCAATGAGTTTACATTTTACTGCTTTGCTTTTTGGAGTGCGGGACTCGTCAACTTTTTTGTGCCATCCGGAGGGGGCCAATGGGCGGTTCAAGCTCCCGTCATGCTGGAAGCCGCAAAAACAATGGGGGCATCCGTTCCGAAAACAGCGATGGCCGTTTCATGGGGAGACGCGTGGACCAATATGATCCAGCCTTTTTGGGCACTTCCTGCCCTTGCGATTGCTGGTTTAAAAGCACGGGATATCATGGGTTTTTGTATCATCACCCTTTTTGTAAGCGGAATCATCATCAGCCTGGGGATGCTTTTCCTGTAATCCAATCAAACGTTTGATTGGATTACAGCTTCCATTCAAACGTTTGATTAAACTGTTTTTTGTTTTTCCAAATAGGCCCTTATCATGAAATAACTGACTTCCTCCGGGAGAAGCTCCTTAATCGGGGTCAGCCTTTCCATTCCCGCTTCCCGCACAGTTTCTGCGATGATTTCCTCATAATGTTCCGGAACGAACGTCGACCCATTAATCGGCAGGTTATCCCCCGGGCATGTTAATAAGTGGGTTTCAATTGTCCGGTCAGACAATTGCCGGACTTGAGCAATTTCTGCTATCTCCATGCCTTGATTCCGCATCTCATATGTAATATGGTGACTAGGCGTGTCCCCGCGCTTAGCTGCTCGAATGTTGGCAGTACCGGGCAATTTCCGCCAGAAAAGCGGCGCCGTATGCTTCCAGCTTCTTCCTTCCTACTCCTTTGATTTGGCGCATTTCTTCTTCCGTCATGGGAAGATGCGCGCTCATTTCTTTTAGGGTCGTATCTGAAAAAATGATATATGGAGGCACTCGTTCGGAAGCGGCAATATCCCTGCGGAGCTTTCTCAACGCATCAAACAACAGATTATCTTCCACAACTTGTGAAATACTCACTTTTTCTTTCCGTTTGACTTGCTGATTCCCCCGCAATACTTCGGCTGCTTTCTCAGTAAGCATCAAAACGGGATATGTTCCATCCGTTGGCCGCAAATACCCTTCTGCTGTTAAAAAGTCGATCAGCTCGGCTGTTTCCTTTTGCGTTTTTTCACTCATGATTCCGTACGTTGACAGCTTGTCAAAACCAAAACTCCTGATCTTTTGATCAGAAGAGCCAGTCAACACTTTTGCGATCATTGTTTTTCCAAACTTCTCATTCATGCGCCAAATGCATGAAAGTACTTTTTGCGCTTCAACGGTGACATCTATTTGTTCCCTGTCATCCGTACAGTTTCCGCATCGTCCGCACTCCGCCGACGACTCTTCACCAAAGTAATGGAGTATATATTGCTGTAAACAAGATTCCGTATGGCCATAAGCCATCATCTTTCTCAGCTTGCCATATTCATTTTCTTTTCGGAGTTCGTCCATCTCCGATTGCTCAATTAGAAACGACTGAATGTGACTATCCTGCGGGGAAAAAAGTAAAATGCAGTCACTATCAACACCATCGCGGCCCGCCCGTCCGGCTTCCTGGTAATATGCTTCAAGATTGCCCGGAAGGTTATAGTGGATAACAAACCGGACATTTGATTTATTAATCCCCATACCGAATGCGTTTGTGGCGACCATCACCTGAATATCATCGTATAGAAACTGTTCTTGATATTGGCTGCGCGCTGTTTCCGACATGCCCGCGTGGTATTTTCCCGCCTTTATTCCCTTTCCCGCCAATTGGCGTTGTAACCGCTCCACTTCTTTTCTCGTCGCGGCATATATAATACCGGCTTGGCCGCTGTTCTTCTTTAGGTAATCCATTAAGAACAGATCACGATCTTGGCCCTTAACAACATGGAAATGCAAATTTTCCCGTGCAAAACCAGTCACAACGACATGTTTTTCTTTTATATGGAGCAGTTGGCGAATGTCCTCCCTCACCTGCAAAGTGGCAGTGGCCGTCAAGGCGAGTACGACAGGTTTCGGACGGATACCGGCAATCAGCTTTTGGATTTTTAAATAGCTTGGCCGAAAATCATGGCCCCATTGAGAAATACAGTGGGCTTCATCAACGGCAATAAGAGAGATATGAACCTGGCGTAAAAGCCGCAAAAAACTTGGGGATTCCAAACGTTCCGGCGCAATGTAAATCAATTTGAACTTTCCATGATAAACACCTGAAAGCCGCTCTCTCATTTCTTCATCAGAAATACTGCTGTTAATATAGGTTGAGGGGATGCCCAACTTTTCCAGCGCGTCCACCTGGTCTTTCATTAACGAAATAAGCGGGGAAATGACCAGAGTAATCCCGCGCAACATAAGGGACGGGATTTGGTAGCAAACGGATTTCCCTCCTCCTGTCGGCATGATACCGAGCGTATCATGTCCTCCCAATACATGTTGAATAATGACATCTTGACCTTGGCGAAATTGTTCATATCCAAAATATGACCGCAACAGGTCTTTTGCTTTTTTCAGCAACATTACAAACCTCCAATTGCCAATATGTCCATTATACAAAAAAAGAAGCCCCCCAGCCATGGTCAGGAAGGACTTCTTTCCAGTTTTGCTTCAATTTTATCAAGCATATCCGCAGTCATTTTCGACAAATCATATTCCGCATTATACCCCCATTCGGTACGGGCGCACGTATCATCAAGAGAATTCGGCCAACTGTCGGCAATTATTTGCTTGATCGGTTCCACTTTATACTGGATGGAAAAATGCGGGATATGTTTTTGGATTTCCTTTGCGATGGCCTCGGGATCGAGGCTCATGGAAGTAATATTATAGGCATTGCGATGTTTGAGCCGGTTAGGGTCCGCCTCCATCAGATTGATAATGGCTTCAAGCGCATCAGGCATATACATCATATCCAAGTATGTGCCTTTTTGAATACACGATATATAAGATCCTTTTTGCACCGCGTCGTAATATATTTCAACGGCATAGTCCGTCGTTCCGCCGCCTGGAGGAGCCAGATGGGAGATAAGCCCAGGGAAACGAACGCCACGCGTATCCACCTTGTATTTTTTAAAATAATATTCACATAAAAGTTCACCCGACACCTTATTAATACCGTACATCGTTTCCGGCCGCTGAATCGTTGTTTGTGGGGTATTCGTTTTTGGTGTCGACGGGCCGAAAGCGGCAATTGAACTGGGAACAAAAATTTTCATATTCAATTGCCGGGCAGTTTCAAGTGCATTGATCAAGCCATTCATATTCAAATTCCAAGCGACTAACGGCTTCGTTTCGGCCACCGCGGATAACAGGGCTGCCAAATGAATGATCGTATCTGCTTTAAAACTACTTGCGACTTCCTGCAATTTTTCCCCGTTCGTCACATCCACTATTTCAAACGGCCCCGAATCTACGACCTCCCCCAAGGATGTCCGGATGTCTGTCGCAAGAACATGTTCTTTGCCATATTCTTGCCGCAGCCTTAAAACAAGTTCTGAACCAACTTGGCCAAGCGCGCCAGTCACCAAGATTCTTTTCATTAAAAAATTCCCCCTTGGTTCACGAATAAGGCGAAACTTCAATCATCGGGTCCCGCTGATCAAAAGTAGAACAAAGGTTAAGATCGTCATGTCCCGTTGGCAAGCTCGGAAAGCGCCTTCCTCGAAAAATCCTTGCGATGACGATACCAAGGCTTTCCTTTTCTTGTCGCCACAGCGCCCTTTAGCAATTGAGCGCTTGTTGGAGATAACCTCCTTCCAGATTGGATAGAAGAAGGAAAGTCTTACTGTCCGTTCATATGAGTAAATTCACGCTAAATAACACCGAGTTCCTTGCCGACTTTTTCATATACCGCAATGGCACGGTCCAGCATGGCTTTCGTGTGTACCGCTGTCGGCATATTGCGTACGCGACCGGTTCCTTTTGGCACAGTAGGAAAAACAATGGACTTGGCATATATGCCTTCTTCAAATAAGCGTCGACTAAATTGTTGAGTTGTTTTTTCCTCTCCAATGATACATGGCGTGATCGGCGTTTCACTTTTTCCAACATCAAATCCCAGCGATCGCAATCCATCTTGTAAGTAGCGGGCATTCTTCCAAAGACGTTCGCATAATTCTGTACTTTCCATCAAAACCTCAATCGCTTTTGTCGCTGCCGCAGCATCCGCGGGCGTAACAGCCGTTGAAAACAAAAAAGGCCTGGAGCTGACTTTCAACCAATCAACTACTAATTTTTTTCCCGCAACATACCCGCCAACCACACCGATCGCTTTGGATAATGTGCCAATTTGAAAGTCAATTTCTTTTTCCAAGCCGAAGTGCTTCACTGTTCCGGCTCCTTTTCCAAGAACACCGGAGCCATGCGCATCATCCACATACGTAATCAAGTCAAACTCTTTGGCGATCTCCACGATGTCAGGTAACTTGGCAATGTCGCCATCCATGGAAAAAACACCGTCTGTTATGATCATGATTTTGCTATAGTTGCCCGACTCCTTCGCTTCCTTTGCCTTCTTGCGCAAATCGTCCATATCCGAATGATTGTATCGGATGATGGTTGCGCGTGAAAGCCTGCACCCGTCAATAATGGAAGCATGATTTAATTCATCCGACAAGATTGCGTCATGTTTATTCATGACGGCTGATATCGCAGCCATATTGCAATTAAAACCGGACTGAAACGAAATGGCCGCTTCTGTTCCTTTAAAGTGGGCAAGTGTTTCTTCCAGCTTATCGTGGAGTGTGAGCGTTCCGTTAATCGTCCTGACAGCCCCCGCTCCGACCCCCCATTCTTTGACAGCGGTAATAGCCGCTTCTTTCAAGCGCTCATCCGTTGCCAAACCAAGATAATTATTGGAGGATAAATTGATTTGCTCTTTTCCATTCATTTTGATAACCGGTCCGTTAGGCGTTTCCACCGTATCAATTTCGTTATAGAGGCCTTGCTCACGTAAAGCGGTTACATTCTTTTCCAAAAACTGCTTTAATGCTTCCGACATCGTCATCCCTCCTGATTATAATGGAACACACAATTGTTCACCTCAGAAAAACAAAATGAATATGGTGTTTCAATATTATACTATTTACCTAGTAAAAATATAATACATTGTTTTTCTTGAAAAGACAAACAATTGAAAGCGTTATTAAAAATAAAAATGAGCAGCACAACCCAAAGCCTCGGTTTGTACTGCTAACGTATAAAGGAGATGATAAAATCCATTCATTTAGTGGGTACCAAGATACAAGAGCCTGCTAACGAAATGTTTATTTTTGTAAAAACTTTATGAATCAGCTAGTAGCCTATGACAGTATCAGGGAAGATAAAATGATACGTGATCCCTCTCCCTCTAGGCATATACATTATGGACATTGAAAGAAATTCCTCAAACAAAGCTATCCCTTCATAAGGTTTTATCCATTTTAACTTTCGGTTAGGGATCGTTTATTCATATCATTATCGAAAAACATAAACCTCTAAAATGAATCTTCTCATTCATTGAATTTCCTCAAACCTTATTAAGCTCAATTCTTCAACCAATGTCACTGCTTGAGATTTTCCGAAAAACAGATTATGGAGGGTTATTTTTTGACTATTTCGTTTTCAATATAAGCTTGTCAACATTCTGCCTGTCGGTTGGCAAGGAGAAGGTTGTGTGTTGCAAGAAAAGAACCTTTTACGCTTCTGTGGAAAAGTAAGAGATAGCTCTCTGCAAAACAAGCGTGTGATCGTCGCAGGAGATACAGAACGCAGAAGTGGAAGCATGTTCCATTAGCAAAGAAGTTTAGTATTACTACTGCTGAGGCATTAGGTTCTGCAATATTAAATACCCACATGTTTCTGTGATGACGCCTCATATGCAGTTATATATAGATATTTCCATCCAAATAAGCAAGATCGATTTATTGGTTGAATCATGTAAAACGAACGAGAACATTGACTCCAAATTCAAATATGACAAACCTTATTAATTCTTTCATTTTTTAATTTTCTTCATGTTTACCAGGGGTTAAGTCATCTATCTTACGACTGTTTGATAACAATAATCGGAGGCTTTTGTTTTTTTCTATAAATATAAATATAAGAGATATCCGGTTCATCCTTATATACAATTTCCACATAATATTCTCCTACTTTTGAATCGTATAAGGTTTCCATAGATATGAAATCATCCTCATCCAACCCCTTACTTTTAACGTGTTCCAAGACTTTATTAGTAGTTATCGCTTTTTGAATGGGGTATTTATAAATAATAAAACCAGCAACGATTATAATGATAGACCCAAAAATAATAAGAACTAATCTCATAATAATATCATCCCTTTTTACATTTCCTAAAATAAGAAATTTCACATTATTCTGTTTATATTATACTATATTAAATAAAAAAGGGAGGTTTTATTTATGAAAAAAAATAGGTATTTTATTTGGAGCAGTACTCTTTTCGGTTTTCTTATCTTCATTTGTTCAAGTGAATGCAGCAGAAAATGAGCCGCACGAAGGTCTCGTAGAAAACATCACTGAAGAAGAATTTAAAACTCTCCAAGAAGAAGGTGTTTTGGATAATACTTTCACCTACGATGAGTATAAAGATTTGTATCTGGCGCATGATGATCAGTTCATCTGCCCAAATGGCCGGAAAGTGGTTTTTATAACATACAAAAATAAAAAGAATACCTCAGGCCATATCCAAAGCTATAAGATATACGAATGCGAGGACTGTTCCGATTGCCCGCCAAAAGCCCAATGCACAAAAGCCAAAGGCAACCGGCAGGTTCATTTAAATATGATCTATGAAGAGATGGAGGCAAAGGCGAAGACAGCCCTTGAATGTGAAGAGAACGCAGAAATCTACTCCAGGCGGAAGACCGAGATAGAAAATGTGTTCGGTCACATCAAGGGCAATCGGTCGTTCCGTCGATTCTCCCTGCGGGGACTCAAAAAGATCCACGTGGAATTCGGGATTGTGGCCCTGGCCCACAACTTCCTAAAAGTGGCGGGCATTTGCCAGCTACTTTCAAGGGGAGACCCGAAAAACACAAAATCAGGCGAAGGAAAACAAACCGTTTTCCTCCGCCTGATTTATTTTAAGGGCTTTTTAGAAACCTCCTGTCGCAGAAAAATCAGTCTGGGCTGACTTTCTGGACAGCGCCTTCTTACCTCTAGTCAAGTAGTTTTTAATGTTCTTCCAAGTTGTTGGCCAAGTGGGTTATTTCATTTGAAATATCCTTGTAAATTTCTAATAAGCGGGATTGATCAGATTGTTGTCGATAAATTGTGTCCAGTTGATCCTGAAACTGTTTGGCTTCGGCCAGAAACTTTTGTGCTTTTGCCATTTGTTCACGGTATTTGCTTTCCACTTTAGCGACCTCTTCCGCTATTAATTCATCTGTCCCTGGAGCGATCGTCAATTCATACATATCGATGACTTCGTCTCCCGCTCTTGATGGAAAATATTCGTGGGGTGCGGTGCTGTCAAAAACAGCCCAGCCTAATTCCCTTACAAGAACCATATCCAAGCTTTCCGGATCAAAGCCGCAATGATAGATTTCCATGTCATAACCCCGCTTTTCAGCCTGCGCGACAATTTTTTTCAGCAATGTCGACTTGCCCGTTCCCGCCCGGCCTTTTAACAAATATCTTTTCGTTAAACCTTCCGTAATATTTTCAACAAAATCAAACGAGCCTTGATGCGTTGTTGTTCCTAAAAATCGACGTCGGGCTGTCCCTGTACATCCTTTGGATGTTTCTCCAAATAATTTCTCGATTAACGATTGTGCCACATCGTCCGCTTTTGCGAAATCCATTCTGTCGATATACAACTTTTCCCAATCATCATGAATGCGCAATGCCTTCGCATAGCACTCGTACGCTTTGACCAGGGCTTGATTCTTATCTTCCATTATTTTTTCCGTTTCATTCTGGTTTTTTTCCATTACATCCAAATCAATCGTTTCCCAACCGTCACCGACAAAATGTTTTCCTACATTACGCGGCGGATCCCCATCCACGATGCCGAATCCGAGGTCACGGATGATAAAACCTTCTACGGCGTCCTGATCACTTGGCCGGTGGATTACTTCCAAATCAAAACCCTTTCCGATCCAGTCAGCCAATAACTCCCCGATTAACCGTGATTTTTCGACATGTGATTTTCCGGATAAAATAAATACGCGATCCAGTTCCCGCAAATTACTGTCGTACAAACAGTAAAAACCCTTTGCGGTATTTCCGCCGGCAAAGTACCGCAATACTTTCGCGTTCACTTTTTCACTCCTCAAACTTTAGCTTTTGTTTCTTTCTTCCAGCCTATGCAAGAAATTGTTGATGTGTACTTTATCCCGCATATAAAGTGCCGTAATACTCCCACTTCAAAACCTGAATTGATGCAAACGGTCTAAGTGGGAGAAAACGGCACCTAAATGCCCGATTTGTTCAACTAACATTCAGTAGGAGTTGGAAGAAACCTCCTACTGAATGAAGTTTCACTTTATATCTTTTTTTCGGCAAGTTCGAGTTCATCAAGCTGTTGATAACATTTCTTCAGCTCTATTTCCAATCCCTCGAGCTGTCTTTCCAGCGGATGAAGGTTTCCTTTTACATATTCCAGTTTTTCCAAGTCATGTTGAAGCCTGACATAATCCGCTTTAATATCGGCAATTTTATATTCGATTTCAGATTTTTTCATTTTCTTCCCTCCCTAGATTCCTGCATAAAAGTACGCCAAAAGCAATTACAGGACATATTTATTTTTTCCTGCGCCAATACCAGCCAAAGTCATTCCGCAAACGACCCCCATAAGGGTAATAATCGGCAATGTCCATGATTGTGTCAAGTCAAGTTCATATCCAATTAACATGGGGCCGATAGCGGACATTAAATATCCCAAAGATTGTGCCATCCCGGACAAACGTGCTGCATCCATCACATCTTTTGCACGCAAAACAAAGAAAGTCAAAGCCATGCTAAAGCCGGCTCCTTGGGCAAATCCCAATAATATGATGCAAACGGTCAACATCGCTTGGCCGCCCCCCGCCAAAAGACCGGAATAAGCAATCAAATAAATAGAGCCGATCACAAGTACGATACCTCTTTGGTTTTGTAACTTGCCGGCAATCACCGGGGCAATGAAAGAAGCCGGCAAACCCGCAAACTGGAGAATTGACAACATCCAGCCCGACATCGTGCGACTAAACCCATGGCTATAAGCAATTTCAGGAATCCATGTGATCAGAGAGTAAAATAAAAATGACTGCAACCCCATAAAAAATGTGACTTGCCAGGCAAGCTTGGAGCGAAATAAGCTACCATTAGACCGCACGATATGGATTTTCCCTTTTTCTTCCTTTTGCTTACGAGTTAGCGGGAGCCAAACAACAGACGCAATGACCGCTAACAAAGCCCAGGCCAATAAAGCATTTTTCCAACCCCATCCGAGATTTTCCGATAAAGGAACGCTGAGTCCGGAAGCGAGGGCTGCAAAAATTCCGAGCGACGTCGTATATACGCCTGTCATAAAGCTCGCTTTATCAGGAAATTTCAACTTAACAATGCCTGGCAACAATACATTGCCTATGGCAATGCCAATGCCGATCAGGACTGTTCCGAAAAAAAGCGTGCCGACACTTCCGCTTGAACGAATGATGATGCCGGCGGCCAACAACCCTATACCTATTAATATGGCGAGTTCATTTCCCAGTTTCCTTCCAATTATAGGGGCAAAAGGCGAAAGTGCGGCAAATGCCAGCAGAGGCAAAGTGGTAAGCATTCCAGCCACCCCGTTGGACATCCCGAGATCTGTGCGGATCGAACTAACAAGCGGACCGACAGAGGTAATGGCTGGCCGCAAGTTAAAAGCAATAAATATGATGGCACATACAAGAAATACTCTCTGATTTGCAGCTTGTTTTGTCATTGTGGAAAATTCGTTCATTACTTCATCAACCTCTTTTTAGAAACCCGATATTCTGGAAAAAACATGTTTATTTTTATACGATAACAGAGATAGCGCATATTTACATTAGTTTTGATTTTTCAAATTGGAACGGAGGGTCATGATGAAAGCAATCCTTGTAGATGAAAAAGGAAATGTAAAGATTGGAACTACAGAAAAACCGGACATTGCCCCTGATGAACTTCTTATTCGGGTAAAGGCGACTGCTTTAAACAGGGCCGATTTGTTGCAAAAACGCGGACATTATCCGCCGCCACCCGGTGCATCCTCTATTTTGGGTCTGGAAATGGCTGGAATTGTAGAAGAGATGGGAGAGCATGTTCAGGGTTGGAATAAAGGGGACCGTGTGTGTGCCCTTCTTCCCGGAGGCGGTTATGCCCAATATGCGGCTATTCCGGCAGGGATGGCCATGCCGGTTCCGGAAAACTTGTCATTTGAAGAAGGAGCCGCGATTCCGGAAGTTTTTTTAACAGCGTATATGAATATGTTTGACTTGGGGAAGCTGCAGAAAGGACAAAGCATATTGATTCACGCGGGTGCAAGCGGCGTCGGTACTGCCGCGATTCAGCTTGCTAGAGAAGTCGGCGCCAACATCATTGTCACCGCCGGGTCGCAAGAGAAACTCGACCTTTGCCGTTCTTTGGGGGCTGATACCGTCATCAATTATACAGAAGGTCCTTTTCTTCCGGAGGTAAAAAAAGCGGCGCCTGACGGGGTCGATCTTATACTGGACTTTGTCGGAGCCCCTTATTGGGAGCAAAATATAAACGCCCTGGCCCTCGACGGCAGACTTGTGTTGATCGGGACAATGGGCGGGGCCAAAGTAAAAGAGGTGAATTTGTTAAAAATAGTATTTAAACGAATTCAAATCATTGGAACAGCTCTTCGTTCCCAGCCTGTTGAGAAAAAAATCGCTTTAACGCAATCTTTTGCCGCTTTCGCCTTGCAAAAGTTTTCCGAAGGGCGACTAAAACCCGTCATTGATTCAGTGTGGGATTGGAAAGATGTCAATCAAGCACATGAACGAATGGAGAAAAATAAAAATGCGGGGAAAATTGTTTTGAAAATAGGGGAATAATACAAAAGAAGTACAACCCGGAGGGAAAGATATGAAAATCATTTCTTCTGTCTTCAAACGCTTTTTTACGGAACGGTTTCATGACCAATCTGCGCAAATGGCTTATTTTTTTATGTTATCTATCTTTCCCTTCTTAATTTTTGTTATTTCCCTGCTTAGTTTTTTACCGATCCATTCAGCAGACGTCTTGGCCGCGATACAACAATATGCTCCAAAAGGGAGTTATAAACTGATAGAAAATAATGTGATGGCCATTTTAAGCGAGCACCGGACAAGGCTGGCTTCCATCAGCCTGCTTGCCGCTTTCTGGGTTTCTTTCATGGCGGTGCAGTCGCTCGTCCGGGCAATGAATGATGCCTATGGCATTCACAGACAAGAAAGTTTTTTTCTCGTCTTTGGCAAAGATTTATTTTTAACTGCTATCATTATGGTGACATTGGCCATTTCCCTGCTCGTTCCCATTGGGGAGGAAATTGGCCACATCTTTTTATCCTCCCAGTTGGAACTCTCCCCTGTTTCTTATCAAACATGGATGATCATTAAATGGGGAATTGGTTCGGCTTATTTGTTTTTGTTCTTTCTTTTCTTTTACAAGCTAGTGCCCAGTGGCAAGGTTCCGCTTTCTTCCGTCCTGCCCGGAGCACTCTTTTCGACGATTTCTTGGCAAGCCGTTTCAATCGGATTTTCCTATTATGTTTCTTATGTCAATTACTCCCAACTTTATGGACAACTCAGCAGCATGGTGGTGCTCATGGTTTGGTTTTACTTGACCGCCGCGGTTTTACTGACGGGCGGTCTTGTGAATGCCGCATTTATCCATCAATCATAAATGACTTTCCAATTATGGTTTACCGTTGCCTTTACTTTTTTTCTTTCTAACAGGTAGTTGGCAATCAATTCAGATACATCTGTTGTGATTTCCTTTATGACCGGTTTCCCCTGAAACATGAAGTACTGCCCGCCGCCACCGGCCCTGTAGTTGCTCATGACGACATCGTAGTGGGCATCGGGCTTTACAGGAGCGCCTTTATATAGGAGCTTGACGATACGCTCTCCTTCAGGTTTGGAAATATTAATTGTATACTCGATCCCTTCCCACATATCATAGTTGTAATGCTGCGGTTTCGGGATTGTAAATGTTGGATTGACTTCAATTTTTCCGCCTTTATATTGTTTAAAATAGGAGGCCGAGCGCTCCAGGGCGTCTTTCATGTCTTTCCCCGTAATACGGACAACTTTTAAAGTATTCGGATATATGTAATTCGAAACAACATCTCTCATCGTCACATTCTCCGGAAATCCCGGTGATTCATTGTCAAACAAGGCAGTTGCGGAAATATCAACACCTGCCGCATCCATTTGCACTTTATTGATAAACTCGATTAATGGATGATCCCCCAATCTGATCTCCAACGCGTCTTTTACACGCATGTCCCCTTCTATTATGCCAATCGGCTGATCAAGCCATTGCTGGGTGATTTCCTCATATATTTTGACCTTCTCGAGTATTGTCCCATCCTCGGGCACACCGACAACAGGCAATAGTTGCGAATCCTTGTGAATGACTGTCCATTTCCCATCTCTTTTCCCCAGTTCCAATTCAGCCTTGCCAAGAAAAGAACCTGAGCTTCCCGGCTGAAGTACAATGACACCGTTCACTTTTTTCCCCGCAATTTGCCGATGCTGATGACCGGTAAGCAACACATCAATTCCCTCGACTTCATGGCATAGCCGATAGCCCTGATTTTCTCGGGTAATTTTTTCAATCGGTTCTCCTGTGTCTAAATCGCGTTCAAATCCGCCATGGTATGAAATGATGATCACATCAGCCTGCTTCTTTTCCTTCAAGAAAGGAACCCATTTTTTCGCTGTTTCAACCGGATCGTCAAAAGTGAGTCCTTGTATATGCTCGGGCTTTTCCCAATAAGGTATATAAGGCGTCGTTAAACCAAGCACGGCCACTTTTAACCCGTTTGAATATCGTTTTACCATATAAGGTTTTCCAAA
Organism: Siminovitchia sp. FSL W7-1587; assembly: GCF_037963795.1. Lineage (NCBI taxonomy): Bacteria > Bacillati > Bacillota > Bacilli > Caryophanales > Bacillaceae > Siminovitchia > Siminovitchia sp. FSL W7-1587. The sequence goes on along the minus strand of NZ_CP150169.1, from coordinate 2,700,925 downwards.
ATAAGGGGTGCCGTCCGCGCTGCTTACAATATTGGCTGACAACCACGGATACCGGGCTTGCGAGATGGCAGCTTCAAGCACTTCCATGCCATAATTGAATTCATGGTTCCCCAACACACCAGCATCATACTGAAGTTCATTTAAAACGACCACCATGGGGTTTGGAAGGTTGTTCCTGGAATCCGACCGAACATATTGATATGTTAACGGTGTCCCCTGGATCAAATCGCCGTTATCAATTAACAGGGTATAGTTATTTTTCTTTCTTTCCGCTTGAACAAGGGTAGAGATTTTACCGAGTCCGACATCTGCATATCCATTTGTTCCATAATGGATTGGAAAAATATGGCCATGGACATCGCTCGTTTGCAGGATTACGAGTTTCACTTTTTCCATAGATTTCATGTCTCCTCAACCAGTCAATTCATCATAATGGTATAATGTAATGTTCGTGGTAGCAAGAAGCTTGCCTAAAATCAATCACAAATTCGGAGACTTCGCTGAAAACCATTTATTTCGGCAAGCGTCCCGAACGGGAGCGCGACCGCAGGCCGGCAATGACCTGCCCGTAGGTTGAATAATACCGGTTTGTTAAAAGGCAGGAAAAATTCTTGAAATAAGTTTTCGAGCGTCCAATCATTGGTTGGCGGAGAACAACCTGTCCATGAACCGAGAACAATGCCCGCCGCGGCAGTAAATTTCCCGGCGATGGCGAGTTGAGTCAACATTCGGTCCACTCGATACCACTCTTCATTCACCTCCTCCAAGAATAAAATTTTCCCCTTTGTATCAAGTTCATACGGTGTCCCCATTAAACTGGCAATCAGACTTAGATTTCCTCCTGTTAATATGCCGCGGGCTTTTCCAGGCACGAAACATTCGATGGGCTCACCAACAGGATTATCAATGATGCGTGGTGAAAATGGACTTTCTAAAAACGACTGCAATGTATATTTGGTATATTCATCCGCATCAATTAAATCAGAGGCGGGCATTGGTCCATGTATAGTCGAAATCCCGCTTTTTTGTTGAAAGGCAATATGCAGGGCCGTAATATCGCTATACCCGATAAACAATTTGGGGTTATCTTTTATAAGCGTATAATCGAGCAAAGACAAGATTTGCGCTGACCCGTACCCCCCGCGCAAACAAAATATGGCAGATATTTCCGGGCTGGCGAACATCTTGTGTAATTCTTCAGCTCTCATTTCAGGCGGTCCCGCTACATATCCCCTGTATTCCTGAAAACATGTGTCGCCGACCTCTACTTCCCACCCAAAACCTTTTAATGCCTCCACACTTTTTCTGAGATATCCCGCTTCAACCGGGCCTGCCGGAGCTGTCAACCCAACTTTATCACCGGGAACAATGCCTTTTTTCCTTTTCATCTATTTCACCACCCATTAGGAAATTGTCGTTTATTGCCGGGGAAATATGTAACGATTTTTGACCGCAAATGTTGTAACATGGAATTAATATATACGTTGGGGCGATTCATATGAAACTACATCAATCAAATCAATATGTTAAAAGAATTGCATTGAAGAAAGAACAATTGCCTTCCATGTCCAAGTATCCTTTCTCCCTTCCGGCCGTCAAAAACCTGCAAGAACTTCATTTCCATCCACAAGTTACATACTTTGTCGGAGAAAATGGAATGGGGAAATCAACATTGTTGGAAGCTATCGCAATCAGTGCTGGGTTTAATCCGGAAGGCGGCACATTCAATTTTAACTTTTCAACCTATCACTCCCATTCCGAACTGGAACAGCATCTTCGGGTAATACGAGGAGTCCAAAAACCGAAAGACGGCTTTTTTCTGAGGGCGGAAACATTTTATAATGTGGCTACACATATAGAAGAACTTGATAGAGAACCGGGAACAGGCTCTCGCATCATCGACCAATACGGAGGAACTTCATTACATGAACAGTCTCACGGCGAGTCTTTTTTTGCCGCCTTCACAAATCGCTTTAGGGGAAACGGCCTATATATATTGGATGAGCCGGAAGCGGCATTGTCACCTTTAAGACAATTGTCCCTACTGGCCCGCATCCATGATCTCGCGGCGCAGTCTTCACAATTCATCATCGCCACCCACTCCCCCATCATGATGGCATACCCGGATTCAATCATCTATGAATGTACCAAAAATGGGTTACAAGAAACAAAGCTTGAAAATACAGGACACTATTCCATCATGAAACAGTTTTTTGATGATAAAGAGCGGCTACTTTATCATTTATTACAGAATTAGTTGTTTTGAACCGAGACGATGGGCAGCATTCAAATGCTGAAATGGAGATCCATTGTGAAACCTGCCGATAAACGAATGAGAATTGGAAAGGCCCGTAATGAAATGCTTGATTTGATGCATTCTGTTTCCCCGTTCATAGGAAAATCCCTAACATGAAACAGGCAATGAGTTGGAAAGAACGACTGTTGTCGTATTTGGGCAGACGTTTCATCACACCACCCGAACTAAATACCGGAAAATGACTAAGCGATCATGTTTCTGAATCTCTTTATGAAGAAGTGGCTGGTCCAAAGCCAAATCCAGCCGTACCAAGCCGAAAACAACAAAATTCCGAACACGATCCGAATATCCGGCGAAGTTGATACGACGGGTCCGAGCAATGGAAACTGCAATCCGTATAAAACGAAGAAAATCCCGGATGCCAGTGTTAAACATGTAATCACTCCGGCAGTTAAGCGTGTATTTGTAATCAAAAAACAAAAACCGATGGCCAGACCAAGCAGCCCGGTCGTAAAAGGAAAAATCAGCAACTCGCTTGGATAGAAAAATAACATGAGAATGGTCAAGAAATAAGACAACATTCCTAGTGGCAGCGAAAAAATGGTACAAACAATAATGGGAGCTGTTGAAAGGAGGCTAATGAGACATCCCGCCCCTGGAAACAGCGCTCCGGCTGATTGAAAAGCCGCGGCAAGTCCACTAAAAAGCGCTGTCAATATAAGCTTGTGTTGAAGCGGCATATGCTTGCATGTATGGTGAACTGCTATGACATCTTCCCAGATGGACAATGATTTTCCCCCTTTTTGAAACTGATACAGTATATGACCTTCCTTTCTCGTTGATTCCTTCCCGGCAAAAGAGCCATCCCTTTTTGTATTTTCTGAATGATCCGACTTACATTATTCTATGAACCTATTATCTGAAAGGGAAGCTTTCAGTCTTGAAGCGGATATCATTATGAGCATTTTTGATAGTGTTGAGCCCGGCTTTAACTGTTCCTGCCGCAAATGCCAAGAGAACCGCCGCCCTGCCGCCACCGGCACAAAAAGTTTTTGATTATCAAATGATTAAAAAGAGAGATGTCGCCGATCTCATCAACAGAGCCGCGTGTAGCGGTACGGAAGTAGAGTGGAATGCCGTCCGGTTTATTGAATCAAAGCCCGCTTCCTGCGGATATGAATCAAAAATCCAGCCATTCCAGTTTGAAAACTACTACATACAGCCCGAAGATACCATTGATAAGTGAGTAAAGAAAAGAGAAAAGAAACTGCTGAGATAGCGAGCCGCTGTATATCAAACATCTCGCCCTGATACTCAGGCGTTGCAAAGTCGCTTGTAGCCCCAAACCAGAGAGTATGAAAAGCAATACATGATGCGTCTAGGACATAAGCAAATACGAAATAACAAAGAGTCTGGGAGAAAACGGCACCTAAATGCCCGATTCGTTCAACTAACATTCAGTAGGAGATGGAAGAAAACCTACTAAATGAAATTTCACTTTATTGTTCGTTTTTTAATCAGCTGATTTTGTTGTGTCCCAAACTCTTCTTATCTACTCATTCCTCCTTCTTTTCATAACCGCAAAAGCCTCGACACCTATTATTTTCCTCTATCACCATGATTTAATGATGTCTAATTATGCTATAATAGAAAGAAAAACAGAGAAAAGGATAGAAATATATGATTTTAGGTTTAACGATTATATTAATTCTCGTGCTATTTTTACCGTTTACAGTTCATAAAGTTGAAAAGAATTTGGAAGCCTTTTTATTTATCATGGGGCTTTTGGCTGCCGCAATCAGCCAGGTGCTTACGGGAGCCCTTTTTACAAAAGCGTTGGTGGATCCGGTACATATTACGCTGGCAGTATTAATTGCCGGCTTACTATTTAAATGGTTTCAGTCTTCGATTGAAAAAGGAATTTTGGGGATGAGCCGAGCTATCCCGGCCCGCCTTTTCATCGCTCTGGTTGTTATTATTCTTGGACTTATTTCCAGTATCATTACTGCCATTATCGCCGCAATCGTATTAGTCGTGATTGTAAGCGTGCTCCGTCTAGAAAGAAAGTCGGAAATCCGCCTCGTCATATTGGCGTGTTTCTCGATCGGTCTTGGAGCTGCTTTAACTCCAATCGGTGAGCCGTTATCAACGATTGCTGTAAGTAAATTAAACGCAGACTTTTTCTATTTGCTCCGTTTAATTGGTCCCGATGTCATTCCCGCTGTCATTTTGTTCGGCATTCTAGCAGCCATTATCGTGAATCCAAAAGGGAATGGCGAGAGCCTTGGAGCTAGCATGGAGTCTGAAAGCTACAAGGAAATCTTCATTAGAGCGTTTAAAGTGTACTTATTCGTTATGGGCTTAACATTGCTGGGTGCAGGTTTTGAGCCGTTCATCGAAAGGTATTTGCTCGGGCTGAGCCCGCAAATTTTATACTGGATCAACATGATCTCGGCAGTTTTGGATAATGCAACTTTGGCCGCGGCAGAAATCAGTCCGCAAATGTCAGATACTACTTTAATTTCCATCCTGTTGGGACTTCTAATTAGCGGCGGGATGCTGATTCCCGGAAATATACCGAACATTATCGCCGCCGGCAAATTGAACATTACGAGCAGCGAGTGGGCCCGTTTTGGCGTTCCTGTCGGATTGATTGCAATGATTTTATACTTTATTGTCATTCTCTTATTTTATGTTTAACCATAAAATATTAAACGGCTTTCGCCTGGCACTCAAGGGCTAAAGCCGTTTATTTTTGTTATCCACTTACTATTATGTTGCGGCTCTTTCTTTTTTAGCATATTCTCAGTGGCCTTTTTTAATTTTTCAAATAAAGCCCAAAATCAAAAGATATTATGTTCATTCTATTGCCTAATTACCTTTACCATCCTGTTTACCAGCACATAGTCTACTAGCCACAACTTGAATTCAAATACAAATGACGTTTACAGTTTGTCAAAATGACGTAATAGATATTATATAAACAAGAGAGGAATGAGTTACATGCTTTATGGCAATACCCCGTGTTTTTTAAATACAGAGAATATTTCCAAAAGCAAAGATATGTCGAATGTAGATGCCATAGTATATGGTATTCCGTGGGAAGGCGCCGTTACTTGGGGGGATTATACAGGATGTGAGCTTGGTCCGAAAGTTATGCGGCTTTGCTCGGCAAGATACAGCGGATAACTGCCTGAATTAGACCATATAGATGTATTTGAACATATTACATTAGGTGATATCGGTGATATCGATATCGTACCTGCTGATGTGGAAGAAACTATGGAGAGAATTACAAATTTCTCAAGCAAACTTTGGCAAAGCGATAAATTCCTTATCGGATTAGGCGGAGACCATGGTGTGACATTTCCCATTGTAAAAGCCTTAGTCGAAACGACAGGCAAAAAAGTAGGTATTATCCACATGGACGCACATTACGACAACATGCCTCATTACAATGGTGACAAATTTGCAAGATGTACCCATTTGCAAGATTGTATGAACGAACCGATGATTCCATCGATATGGTCGGTCTTAATCCGGATGTCGTAACCGGCCATCAACCTCGCGACTTCATCGTCCGAGAAGCGGTAACCAGACCACACGCACTTAAAGCGCACCCCCTCTCCATTCGGTAGCGTCATATGTACATATTCATTTTCACAGTCGTCTAGTTCGGATTTGTTGTGTTCGTTATTCGGCGGTGTCTTGGTTGGATTAAACGGTTGTAAAAACGACATTGGAGCACCCTCCTTTTCTTTATCATGGAATTCCTCAAGCAAAGCTAGGGTGGAGATCTTTTCTCGCATAAAAAACACTCGTTAAAACGCTTTGTACAAAGCATTTTTGTGTTATATTAAGCATATAGAAATCATGAAAGCTAAGTGGAGGGTAGTTCAAGAAGTCACGAGTGTTCTCGGCTAATTCATAAAAAACCTTATGTAATAGTTTTAGTATTACATAATATGTAATAATGATAATTAAAACCAAGTAGAATCTCAAGAGGTGAATGGCGGTATGTTCAGTGTTTTTAAATACATCCTGAATCTGTGGTATAGATTGTTAAAACAATAGAAATCCAGTACTATCCACACACTGAACTGCTCCCCGTCAAGGTTGTACCCATGCCGGATAACAACAAACCAGATAAATTTCATGAATTTATGAAAGAACAGATTGGCCTCCTTTTGATTAGACTATGAAATTCATTCACACAGATCCCATTTGTTTTTTATGTGTATTTTATTTTTTTTTGCACGTACATTTATAAGCCTTTATGCCTATCCATATCTATAATATATATACATATAGTCATTTTTTTACACAATTCCTTGCAATTTTTTAGGAGTTTGCTATAATATCCGGAAGAATTGTAAGTATTTTCAATCAAATCAAAAAAAGGAGACGATTGAAATAGATTTAGCACGATAGCATTTGAAGAAGGCAGAAAATTATACGTGCGGAGGCTTCATGTCAAGCGGCACGGCATTGGATCTTTATACAATTAAATGAGTATACTTGATTGCCTTTTGATACATTTGATTGCCAAATACAAATGAGGTGATCTATGGAGTAATATTTGAGGAGGAATTGATAGATTGTTTTTTAAAAAAATGACAAATGAAGAAAGAAAAAGTACTGAAAAGGCTATAAAAATAGGATTTGCTTTTTATATGGTTGCTTTATTAGCAAGTTCTATATACTCATTTATTACAAGCTCGGGATTTAATATTTCATTTATAATTTTAATGGCTGGATTGGTAGTTTTTTTTGTAAGTGATTTTATACTAAATAAATTTAAAAGACCTTGAATGCAACAAACATATTTGTATTTAAGATTATTATGAAAATGAAAAAGTTTAGTGTTTTGTTCTTAAGTTTGGTGCTTTTTCTTTCTACACTATCTATATCTAACCTAAAAGTGCAGGCACAGTCGCTAAATCAAAATCCGAATGGTGGTAAGTCAGTGTATTCTGCTATAGGAATGAGTGAAAACTCTTTGAATGACGAACTTGATCAGCTAATTAATTTATTAGAAGAAATGGACTCCAAAGGAATTGATATTATTAACTTAGAAAATAATAAGTCTGAGCAAATTGAATTATTGAGTCCTGATGCAAAAGAACTTTACTTAAAATACGAATTAGAAATTCAAAATAACGGAACAAATGAAGTTGTAGGAAATGTTTTATATTCTGAGAATTCCTCAGTGAATCCTGGAGAAATTGGAACCCTTACTAAAAAAACTAAAGTTAGAGGTATTTATATTTCTAATGCAACTGTAAAAAAATTAAATACAATTACTAATTATAGTGGAGGAATTTTTGGGGTAGCTGCCGCCCTTATTAAAATGAAACTAGGATTATCCCCTACAGCTTTAACTATGCTAATATTAGCTGTTGGTACTTTAGGGATGAAAGTTGTTAATTCATGTAATAAATATAAAAAGGGTTTTTATCTCTCAGGAGAATTTTATGGGACTATAACAATGCCTCAGGGTGTTGTCACTTGTGTCCCTAGAAAATGATTATTAGTTAGAAAAAAGATCAACCGACTTTCCAAAATAACTTTTTAAAGAGCCTTTTTTGGCTCTTTTTTATTTTGGCCTGGCGGGTAAGCGTAAAATAGCCCACACCTAGTACGTTTGTACCGCTCCCTGTCAAGTAGACAGTGAAAAAACAAAAAAATTATGCCACAGCTTGGTGCCGGTGTTCTAATGGTGCTAGGCTGCTTAATCTCTTTATCTTTTGGCATCGTTCCTCACTTTGAACCACCCGCCACTTAGCTTACGCTTGAAGTGGGGGGGGGGGTTCCTAAGAACACATTCGTAACCGAAAGTTATGGATTAGGCTATCCCTGCGGTCCCCGCAGTTAGAAGCTGTATGGCTTCGTTTTTTTCAAATTTTTACTTGCGTTAACTGGTCACCACCAGTATATCACAAGGTTATTAACAGGACGACCATCATCTTTATTGCGATTCCCAAACAAAAAAAATAACTTCTCCCACATGGGGTTGTGGGAGAAGAGAAAAGGGGTGAGCTTGACCCGTAAAGGGTAAGCGTTCTGATGCTCTAACCGATATGGTGCCGCACCGCACCGTATAGTAAACAGACACGGAACAACGCCACTAAAACACCCCCACACACACAGAACATCTAAATTCTATCATGTCTGTTCAGTTTCGTGCAAGATAAGTCGCGAGAATACCCGCTCACCCAAAATCGGGCACAAGCCTCCAGGACTTTTTACCTTTATATTCACTTATTTCGAGAGAAACGTTACAATCAAACGTTTTACCCTTCTTACTTTTCGCGGTGACCAAGACCTACCCACCGGAGGAAGGCGTTAGAAACGAAAGCCTCGTTCACACTGGAATTCATGGCCCAAGGAACAAACCGGACAGTGGAAAACTTGCCAAAGAAGCTGGTGCGGTGACAGTTACCATTAACGATATCCGCAAAAAAAATCTCATTGAAACTGCAAATGAAGTATATGAAATGGCAAGTAAAGATGTGGATGGTGTATACTTGAGCATCTGCAGCGATGTTCTTGATTTTGCATTCAACCCTGGAGGCCCGGTGGACGGCAATGGGCTTTCTTCTTATGAACTATTAACGCTTGTTCACGAGTTTACGAAAAAAGGCGTGATTGGAATGGACTTTGTTGAAGTATATCCTCAGCAAGATCCAAACCAATTTTCAGCTCACTTAGCTTCCACTATTATTTTATATGCTTTAGCCGGAAACGCCCTTAATATGCAAAATAATGGATAGGTAAAGTGGATAATCGGAATTTTTCACTTAGCTCAAGATCTTGAATCGAATCATTTTAAGTGCTACAACTTTCCATTACAAACAACATATTTGTAAGGCTTGGCAATCATGTAATACCCCGCTTTAAAGTGTGATGGACACTGTAGTGGTCATTATTTGTAGAGGTCTTGTCCTGAAAGCCTGTGATGCTGTTAAAACATTTGTCGGATAATTTTGTAAATTTTTCCAAAAACTGCATTAAGACACTCAGGTGTTCCAATGGAAAGTGGCCCCTTTCAAGATCCGGACTTTCTTGCATCGTCCATATCCTGAAAGGGGCCCTATTATTTCAAGAGCTTTTGATGTTTATTTAAATAAATTGCGGAAGAAGTCGGCTATCTTTTGGAAAAAGTTTGCGACTTTATCCCAAAATCCTTCATCGCCGACGACTTCCTCCAGCTTTCCCTTAATATCTTCCAGTTGCTTTTTTACACCGTCAAAGTCAATTTCCAGAGACCTCATTTTATCAAATAGGTCAATTAGTAATTGACGATCCTTTTCGCTTAACTCGATGTTCATCTTATTTAATTGTTCTTCGACAATTTGTTCCACATCTTCCCGTGTAGCCGGATTTTGCTCGGCGATCATTTTTTTAATTTCGGTTAACAGTTCTGTTACCTTTTCATCGTTCAGCCCTTCCTTATTAGCAAGTTCGGTGGCAAGGCTCAATTCTTCATTCGCCACTTCCATCCGATCTTTGTCAAGAACTTCACCTTTTGATTCATAAGCTTTATAAATGCCGACAAGGGCGGAATGCCCTGTTACCTTCACTGGGGAGGCAACATCCACATTGGCATTTTCGACTCCGGCGGTTAAAAGGGCGTTCGAATACATTTCACTCGTTACTTCCGTAATGTTTTCCGGTGTAACGATGGAAACAACAAGGCCATTCCCCTTTTCTTTCACGGTAATTTTTGCTGAAGAAAACATGCGGGATTTGGGATTTCCGCCAATTAAACGCGCTAAGTCCTGGGCGGTTACCGTAATTTCGTCGACATTTTCCGGGTTCGTCACTTCAAGCAGCTTGCGCACTTCATCCTTTTGTTCATTCGTCAGTGTTTCCCCATAAACAACGATCGGCACTCCCAGTTTCTCATTGATGACATCGTCTTTTTGCGCTGCTGCATTCATTTGTCCAGATAAAACAAGCACCGAACAAATCAGACCCATTATGACTGCTTTGCCAATACGTTTAAACACCATAATTCCCCTCCTAAGGTTTTGGCGGAAGTTTTTCCAAAAATTTAATGGCTTCCTCCAACGTTTCGACTGGAACAATCTTTACGTCATAGCCGTATTTCTCAGCTTCTTCCATTACAGTTTTTTCATTTGTGTCAGTCGGCTCTATATCTTTCGGACAAAAGAATATGTCGATATCCGCTTTATCAACAGCAGTGATTTTCTCACGAATGCCGCCAATTTGTCCGACCTTTCCGTCCTGACTAATCGTTCCAGTGCCGGCAATTTTATAACCTTTCGTAATATCCCTGTTTTGAAGCTGTTTATAAACTTCCAATGAGAACATCAATCCTGCGGAAGGTCCTCCTATATCACCCGCTTTTATTTTTACTTTCCTGGACGTTTCCAATTTCGTATAATCCGAAAGGACAATGCCCAGACCAGCCTTTGTTTTCGAATGTTTAAGCGGGATGAGTTCGATTTCCTCTTTTTTTTCCACCCCGTCCCTGTTCAATCCAACCGTAACTACATCTCCCGTCTCTTTCCCTTTGAGGTAAGCAAGCAAATCAGAGGACTTTCGTACAGGGAGACCATCCACTGTATGAATAATATCCCCGACTTCCAACGATCCTTTCGCTTTCGACTTTTCGTCAACCGCTTGGATAATGACCCCTTTTGGATAAATATTTACCTCTTCCCCAGCCGCTTTTAAACCGGCAACGACTGCGCTTTCCTGGGAAGAATCCATTAAATATTTAAGCCAGCGGTTGTATTCCTGATCCGTCATGTTGCCTTTTACACTCGTGGAGCGTTCAACAGCGGCATGAGGAGCGAGAAGCCCATAAGCCAAATAATAAATATTGCTCGCCTTCATTGAAAGGACTGTCGTTAAATACAGTTGTCCTTCTGCCTCTTGTTCCCCATCCTCCACAAGTACCTTCGAGCCTAGCTCCTCAACTGACCCGGGCTGGAAAATATGAAAAGGGGTGGGGACAAATAAAGAGACTATGAACAAGATCACGATGCCTGTAAGTATTCTTTTTTTTCTTGTACCTTTTGCTGGCAGCATCAATATTGATCCCTTTCTTTCTTGAAAAGAAAAAATCATTCATGTTTTATTTTACTTGAAAGCGAACGATTCTATAAAGGAAAAATGTCCTGTCCGTCCCCTTAAAGAAAATTCGAGTGGCAAAATCCGTTAGCATGAGCTTTGTTTGGTTCGTTTTTATGAAGGCAAGAGTATTTCCCCTGCTTCAAAAATACATTCACGTAAACAAGTCAATCCCCGCCATTCGGTACGTTACCGCGGCGGGGACTGACCCCACAAAGTATTCATCAGCTTGTCAAGCCCAAGCAATAGCCTGGGCGAGGGCCGGCAATACAGTGAATCTCCAAGAACATGCACGGATTGATTCTGTACTGCCTTCATCTTTTCCCATCCCGGCCGCTTTAGCAATAAATGGGGGTTTACTTTTTCTTCTTTCACCCCGACCCACACGAGACAAATATGATCCGGGTTTCTTTTCCTAACTTCTTCCCAGTCAGTCTGTACATTTGCCTCTGGTTCTGTGGCGAAAATGTTATATGCGCCAGCAAGCTCGCTTATTTCCGTTAACCAGTTTGCTCCCCCAGGAGTAAAAACAGGTTTCGGCCACCATTCCCAATAGAGGGAAGGTTTTTCATCCTTCTGTTCGGAAAATTTCCTGTAGCGGCTGACGCTCTCCCGGAAAGCGCGGGCTTTTTCGCTGCCTGTTTCTTTACAATGGAGCGCTTCGGCAACTGTTTCGATGTCACACGCAATATCCTCTAGTGTATTCGGGTTTAAGACGATATGGGGAATATTCCTTTTGTTCAGCTCGTACACATTTTTTTCCATTCCCGGCACACTGAGAGAAGCCAACACCAGGTCTGGCCGCAAGGACTCAACCTTATCCATATCAATAGTAAGATCAGGTCCTACCCGCGGCAAATCAGCCACTCGATCCGGCCAATTGGAATAATCATCAACAGCAACCAACATGTCTTCTTTCCCCAAATACCCGACTACTTCCGTATTGCTTGGACAAATGGATACAATCCGCATGATTACTCCCCTTTTTTCGCTTTCCAATAATCAAGTGGATCTTTTTCTTCACCTTTAACCGGCATATGGATCATTTTGACGGATCTTTCTTCCCGCGGCAGAGCCAGTTGATTGTATATATAGACAGATGTGCCCATGCCTGCCTGTTTGGCTTCCTCAATCGATCCGGCATAATAGACTGTGTCAATGCCCGCATAGTAAATGGCCGTCATGCACATGGGGCAGGGCTCGCCGCTCGCATACATAATCGAACCGCTTAAATCATTCGTTTGCAATTGTTCTTGAGCTTTTCGAATCGCGACAAGCTCGGCATGTCCGCTCACATCAAATTTTTTGTGCAGTTCGTTGACCCCTTCTGCAATCACTTCACCATTCCTTACAAGAACAGCCCCAAAGGGCGTGCCCCCTTCATCTACATTTTGGTTCGCCAACTCAACGGCTTTTTTCATAAATTGATCCATTTCTCCCCCTCCAATTTATCGAAATGGTACTTTATTTATTCACCGTTCAACAGCAACCGGCCAAGTTCAAGCGGCTCAATATACCGGCCGTTTTTATACGCCCGCATGTTTCCACCTGAAATTTCATCAATCAGCGTAATGTCCCCATTTTCGCCAACCTTGCCAAATTCAAATTTAATATCGTATAACTCAATTCCTTTTTCACTTAAGGCGTCCTTTACGATCCGTCCAATCTTTTCCGCAAGTCCTGTTAACTGCTTATATTCTTCATTTGTTAAAATACCCAGCATGACCAACGCATCTTCGCTGATCGGGGGATCCTGGCGCTCATCATCCTTCAATGTGACTTCAACAAATCCGTCCAATGGTTGTCCTTCCTCGGCATAGGCGCCGTACCTGCGATAAAAACTGCCTACAGCCCTATAACGGCAAATCACTTCAAGCCCTTTTCCAAATTGTTTGGCAGGCTTCACAATCATCGTATTTTCTTGCACATTTGCACTTACATAATGGGTAGGTATGCCCTTTTCCTGCAAAAGTTCAAAAAAGTACTTCGTCAAGCGAAGACCGGTTTGTCCTGCTCCTTCAATCGTCAATCCGACAGTGTTGGCTCCAGGGTCAAAAACGCCGTCTTCCCCGGTAACATCATCTTTAAACTGAAGCAAAAAATTCCCGTCTTCCAGCTCGTATACGTTTTTTGTTTTTCCTTCATATACCAGTTTCATAAGGACCCCCCATATGTTGATAAAATTTTACTCAATCTCACTTATTAATATACATGAAATAAATACGTATGTCTCATCGTATTTTTTTGATTCAACTCTTTCCTGCCGATACTAGCGATAGCCGCTCAACTTCTGGAAGAATTCTTTTAAAAATTGATGAAAAACCAATTCTGTCGGGAGCAATTTTCGGTTTTTAGGAATAATCATTCCAACAGTCCGCGTTACATGCGGCTCGGAAAGAGGAACTTTTTGCGTCGCCCGCGGCAAGCTGTCCACCAGCGTAACTTCAGGAAGCAATGTGACCCCGAGGCCGGCAGCAACAAGACCCTTGATCGCGTCGATATCCTTCCCCTCAAAAGACACCATTGGAACAAATCCGTATTGCCGGCATGCATCCTCCACAATATCCTGCAAAATATACCCCTTTGGCGACAAAATAAATGGGTCCCTGCGCAAATCCTCCAGATTAATGGAAGCTTTCGATGCCAAGGGATGACTAACATGCAGCAATGCCACGAGATCTTCAACAAATAACACTTCGCTTTTGACTCTTGTTTCTTTTTTCGGAACGGGTCCAAGCAAAGCGAGATCGACCTCCCCCAACACGACTGCTTCCACCAGATTACGATAAGAATCTTGGTAAAGTTGGATTTTGACATAAGGATGTTCTTTTCTAAATGCGGATATGATCGTAGGGAGCAAATACGCCGCCAAGCTGCTCGGAAAACCAATGCGGACGGTCCCTTTTTCCGGATCAAGGCGTTCTTCAATCTCTCTTTGGGCCTGCTCAATCAGATTCATGGCGTGTTCCATCTTTTCAAGAAACATTCGTCCAATTGCCGTCAAACGAATACTGCGACCTTCACGTATGAATAAATCAACCCCCAGCTCCGCTTCCAAGTTGACAATTTGCCTGCTTACCGCGGATTGGGCGACATGCAGCGCCTCGGCAGCTTCCGTCATATGTTCCCTTTTTGCCACCTCAATAAAATATTGAATCTGTCTTAATTCCATTCGACTATCCCCGCTCTCAAATGATTAATCTCATTTTGGCATTAAAATTATCTCATATTCATATTGTATAGATTAATTGTAAAAGATAAAATAAATTATACCAAGTTTTTTTGGACGTGGTTTTTTTTGAAAATGACATGAAAATACTGGTGAATGGGAGTGAAAACAATGGCAATGATTATGAAAATGGAAAATCATAAAGTGAAGGCGGCGAAAACTTACATTGACAATGTATACAACACTGTAAAGGAAAGAAATGCTAACGAGCCGGAATTTTTACAAGCCGTTCAAGAAATTTTCGACTCTCTTCTGCCTGTATTCGTTAAACATCCTCATTATATGGAGAATGGTATACTTGAAAGAGTCGTGGAACCGGAACGCCTGATCACATTCCGTGTGCCATGGGTTGATGACCAAGGAAAGGTGAGAGTAAACCGCGGATTCCGGGTACAATATAATAGCGCATTGGGACCGTATAAAGGCGGATTAAGATTCCATCCTTCCGTTAACGCAAGCATCATTAAATTTTTGGGATTTGAACAAATTTTTAAAAACGCCCTGACTGGCCAGGCAATTGGCGGCGGAAAAGGCGGAGCCGACTTTGATCCAAAAGGAAAATCGGATGCGGAAATCATGAGATTTACACAAAGTTTCATGACAGAGCTTAGCAAATATATCGGCTCCGATGTTGACGTTCCAGCCGGAGATATCGGTGTCGGCGCAAGAGAAATCGGCTATATGTTTGGCCAATACCGCAGAATGCGCGGTCACTTTGACGCAGGCGTCCTGACCGGTAAAGGAGTCGGATATGGCGGAAGTCTTGGACGGACTGAAGCAACTGGTTACGGTCTTGTTTACTTCGTTGAAGAAATGCTCAAAGATAAAGGCATGAGCTTTGAAAACAAAACTGTGGTCGTATCAGGATCGGGAAATGTATCCTTATACGCGATCGAAAAAGCACAGCAATTTGGCGCTAAAGTTGTTGCGTGCAGTGATTCCACCGGGTATATTTATGATCCTGAAGGCATCTGCATTGAAACACTTAAACACTTAAAAGAAGTGGAAAGATGCAGAATTTGCGAATACATTAACGAACGCCCCAATGCCCAATATTTTGAAGGCAGCGAAAATATCTGGACAATTCCTTGCGACATTGCCCTTCCATGCGCCACACAAAATGAATTGGATAAAAACGCGGCGGAAACCCTTGTGAAAAACGGGGTAAAAGCGGTCGGAGAAGGGGCAAATATGCCTTGTACACATGACGCAGCGGAAACATTCCTGAGCAATGACATCCTCTATGCGCCAGGAAAAGCATCAAACGCTGGCGGTGTGGCGGTTTCGGCACTGGAAATGGCTCAAAACAGCTCTAGAATGCCGTGGTCCTTTGAAAAAGTGGATAAAGAACTTAGAAAAATTATGACCAACATATACCAAGACAGCATAAAAGCGGCTGATGAGTATGGCATGAGCGGAAACCTTGTTGCAGGCGCCAATATAGCAGGCTTTGTAAAAGTTGCCGACGCGATGCTGTTCCAAGGTGTTATTTAATTAAAAATGCGCAGAGACTTCATTCTCTACGCATTTTTTTCATTGATTGGAAGAACCTTCCCAGGGTTTAAAATATTGTTCGGGTCTAATAACTGTTTAAAAGCAATCATGACATCCAAGGCTTCCCCATGTTCTTGTCTTTGGTATTTTAGCTTACCAAGACCCACTCCGTGTTCTCCGGTGCATGTTCCCCCCGACAGCAATGCTTTATTGACAATTTGTCTATTTAAATCTTTCGCTTTATCGATTTCCTCAAGGGAATTTGGGTCAAATAAGATCATAACATGAAAATTCCCGTCTCCCACATGACCGACGATACCGCCTTTTAATCCCAAGACATCCAGTTGGGTGTCTGCAAACTCCACATTGTCCGACAAAGCGGAGATCGGAACGCATACATCCGTCGTCATACTGGCAAGCTCACGACTGCCGTGTCGCAACGCATAATTTAACTCGTGGCGCGCTTTCCACAGCAAGGCCCGTTTAAGCGAATCCGTTTCAAACAAGAACTCAAGACAGCCCGCCTCTTCCACAATTTCTTTGACAAACTCGATATCTTCCTGATTTCCCGCCTGATTTCCGTGGAATTCAAGGAAAAGCAACGGTGCCTCGGGGTAATCGGTTTCGGAATAAGCATTCACAGCTTTGATGCTTCGGGAATCGACTAGTTCAATACGGGCGATTGGAATACCCGCAGTCAGAATGGAGACCGCCGCATCCACACTATCCCTCACCGTTTTGAAAAAACAACGGGCCGCAACAATGTTTTCCGGAATACCATGGAGCTTCAGCGCAATTTCCGTAAACACTCCGAGCGTTCCTTCCGAACCGACGAACAAACCATTTAAATGAAATCCCGATGAAGACTTTTTGGCGAGGCTCCCCGTTTGAATAACGCGACCGTCGGCAAGCACGACTTCCAGATTCAAAATTTGATCCCGCATACCCCCGTAACGAACCGTCAAAGTGCCGCTGGCATTTGTTGCGGCCATTCCGCCAATGGACGCATCCGCACCCGGATCAACAGAAAAAAACAATCCGTATTTTTTGAGCTCCTCATTTAATTGAACACGTGTAACGCCAGGCTGTACGATAGCAACCAAATCTTCCGGCCTTACTTCCACTATTGTATTCATCCGTTCAAAGTTCATCGAAATTCCTTTGTGGATTGGAATGGCCTGCCCTTCCAAACCGGAGCCGGCACCGAATGGGACGACTGGGATGTGGTGCTTATTCGCATATTCGACAATTTGAACCACATCATCTTTTGTCTCGGGAAAAACAACTACGTCCGGCTTCACAGCTTCATAATCAGACTCGTCCTTGCTGTGATGCTGTAAAAGTGTTTCATTGATCGATACTTTACTTTTTCCGATCAAATCACACATTTCTTTATATATATCCATGGCTAATCCCCCAACTTAATAAGAAAATCTGTTTTCATACAATCATATCATACAGGACGAGCCCTATTGCGAATTTTTCATACAGCCACCGCTTGTCTTTGCAGTCAAATTTCCGGGAAGGAAAGTTCTTTCGTTTTCTTTAAGATGAAATACATAGCTGAGAACGGGTTTTTAAAAAAGAGCTTTTTATCAAAGGACCTTGAAAAAACAGCTCAAAAAAGGAATTCATAGCAACACAATCCCCAATAATGCAAAAGTCATCCAGCAAGCATATCCCCATTTTTGAAGAATATTTTTTACCGCCCCATTAAAATCGGCTAACGTGTTGATGGATGATTCCAATAACAAAAATGGGCACGGGCACGCATTTACATAAAAGTCAAAAAACAACCTGTTTTAAAGCCATACAGGGAGCAATGTTAACAAGAAAGTCTCTTGGGAGAAGGCTTAGATATTTGGAGGAGCTTTCAGAAGAAATTGGCATCAAGTTGTATGCCGACACCCTCCCCGCAAGACCACCATCATGGAAAAGCGGCTGTTTCTCCATCTGAAACAGACGCCTTCCATTACAAAATCGCTTTTGCTTTTTCCCGATTTAACGGTTCCAAATCCACCTCAAAACCCATGTCCGTGAGCATTTGCCAATCCGTGGAGCCTTCCTGCCCTTCGGTTGTCAAATAGTCTCCGATAAAAATGGAATTGGCTGGATACAAGCCGAGCGGCTGGAGGGTGCGCAAGTTAACTTCCCTTCCCCCGGAAATTCGAATTTCCTTCGTCGGATTCATGAATCGAAACAGACAGAGCACTTTTAAACAATAACGGGGATTTAATTCATCTGTCCCCTCAAGAGGCGTCCCGTCAACGGCATGAAGAAAATTGACCGGAATGGAATCCGCATCAAGTACTTTTAAGCTCCGGGCCATGTTGATGACATCTTCTTTCGTTTCTTTCATGCCGACAATGACCCCGGAACATGGCGAAATCCCGGATTCTTTCACCGTTTCCACCGTGTTGACACGATCATCATATGTATGTGAAGTCGTAATATTGGAATGGTGGCGGCTTGACGTATTGATATTATGATTGTAACGGTCGACCCCCGCTTCTTTTAAACGGGCAGCCTGTTCAGGCTTTAATATGCCGAGGCACGCGCAAATGGTCATTTCTTTATGGGTAGATTTAATTTCTTTGACGGCATCGACCACAATATCCAGTTCACGACTGGCCGGGCCGCGTCCGCTCGCCACAATACAATAAGTTCCCGCATTCAATTCGGCCGCCCTGCTTGCACCCGCCACTATTTCTTCTTTTTTCATCATGGAGTATTTTTCAATCGGTGCTTTTGATACAATTGATTGAGCACAATACCCGCAGTTTTCCGGGCACAGACCCGATTTCGTATTGATGATCATGTTCAATTTCACTTTATTGCCGTAAAACTGTTTCCGCACCTGGTAAGCTGCGTGAAGCAGCTTTAACAAATCTTCATCCGGGCACTCCAGAACAGCCATTGCCTGCTCATCTGTCAGCTCTTTTCCTTCCAATGCCATATCTGCGATATGTTCATATATATTCATCGTTCCATCCTCCCCTTACTTTCCTGTTTTCACAATCTTTCTCATCCGATGCGCAAACATCCCGGCAAATATCGCCAGAATAATATCTTTTGGAAGCGGAACGGCCATCCATGCCCAAGCCATTTTATAGGAAAAAGCAGCTGGCGCCTGCGCCCAAAGTTTATATGCCATATACATCCAATTCGTTCCAAACACATAGCTGAAAGCCGTTCCAATCAATGCCGCCACGATAAATCGGAACATGCTCTTGTTTTTCTCAACCATTTTTCCTGTTATGTATGCCGTAAACGCAAATGCAATGATAAATCCGAAGGTAGGGCTAATGATTTGGCCAATGCCGCCTTGAAACCGCGCAAACACCGGAGCTCCCATAAGACCAATCAATGCATATACACCCATTGAAACAGCTCCAAGACGCCCGCCGAGAAAAGCCCCCGCCAAGACCGCAAAAAAAGCCTGCAGGGTGATGGGTACCCCGCCGACAACCATGAAGGGCAAAAGAGATGTGATATTGGCCCCTACCATCATCAAAGCGGAAAATAAGCTGATATACACCATATCCAGTGTTCTCATCCTGCTTTTACCGCCTACAGCCGACGCGCCCATTGTACATCACTCCCTTTTTCGTATTATGTTGAGAATAATAGATTTTAAGCATAATTGTCAACCCGATAAAAATATTAGTTAACATAAGTAACGAATTTCGCCTTCATGGTACTAATCTTATAGATACGAATTTCGGAGGGGGCAAAATGAATGATCTAGAAAATCTGTATCGGCGTATTCAGCGAAAGATTTTTGCTTTTTTCTTTGTAAAAACAGGCAATCCATTCATTGCCGAAGACCTGACCCAAGACGTCTTTTATGAAGCGCTTAAAGGTTTTCACCGCTTTACTGGAAATTCTTCAATCAATACATGGGTTTTCTCGATCGCCAAAAACAGACTAAAGAAGTTTTACCGTTCAAAAAAGTATTCCAAATTGTTGCAAGAAAAGCTTGCATGCGAAGCAGGAGCAATGCCGCTCCCCCTTGAGGACCTTTTCGTCTTGCGCGAAGACAGCCGCACTCTGATCAAACGCATTTCCAGATTGGATGAAAAATCGAGGGATATTGTTACGTACCGCATATACGGAGAATTGTCTTTTAAAGAAATTGGCGACCTGACAGGAGAAAGTGAATTGTATGCCAGGGTAACATTCCATAGAGCAAAAATGAAATTGAAAAAAGAGATGAGGTCGGTCAATGAATAAAGATTGTTATATCGCCAAAGATTTGCTGCCTTTGAATCACGAAGGGCTTCTTCATGAAGAAACAGCTTCCTGGCTGAAGGAGCATTTGGCATCATGTGACAACTGCCGCGAATATGCGAAATCGACAAGTGAGCCCATTGAAAATGCCGTCATTCCTTCCCCGATTGACAACGATAAAATGTTTGCCAATATCTACTTGAAATTAGCGGTTTATCAAATAATCTTTGTGACAATTTCATTCTTTTTCGCGCTCATAACATCCTTGCTCAATAATCACTTAGTATTCGTCTTGACATATACCATTTTCGGGTTTGTCCTATATCTCTTTTATAAACATTTTGTAATGGTGACAGCGATCACTTTTTTGCCCAGCTTCATTTGGTCATTGGTGGATTCAACGCAAGCCAGCCTATTCGCTCTGGAGATGCTGCTTGGCGCAGCTTTTCTCGCTTTGATTCATCTGGTGTTTGCGCTTGTCGGAAGCCTCATGGCTCTCCTGCTTTTAAAATGGTTGAAAGAGGTTAGAAGCGTATGAAAAAGAAAAAACGGATCTATGGCTCATTGATCATTATGCTATGGGCTCCCACACTTTTTTTCTACATTGACTTTAACGGAAATGCCGTTAGCGACCTTTTTTCCAAGCAAGCATTGGACAGCTATCTGACGAAAACATATCTTAATGAACCATTCCACATCCTTGACGGCTTTTTCAATTTGAAAATCGGCGGTTACACGTATGAAGGTGAACAGGTAGCAAGTGAGAAAGGGTTCGAGTTTGAAGTAACGGGAGCTTTGCAACCGAAGGTCGCCTTTGACGCCAAAAGGGATACATCTCTTAGGGATAGACTGGAAAATGAAGCGTCCGAAGAAATCAGGGAATTACTAATAAAAGATGTGCCCGACATCATCCATGTAGAAGTGCAACTGGATAGTTTAACAGGAACGTTGGATTCGAATACGAAATGGAGTAAGACGGGTCCCCTTGCGAAACCGATGCACATTCATATGATGATTCAGGCAGACGGAAAAACAAAAAAAGATGTGGCCAATACCATGAAAGCAATTCAACAATTATTAAACGCAAATCACTATGTATACGACTCCGTGACCATTAACGCAAATGTTGTAGAGGGGCAAAAAATGCCCGGATATGTAAAATTCTCCGGATCTTTTACAAGCAATAAGACTATTCGGGAAAAGGATATTCAACAGCTATCAAACTAACCATATATTGGACAATTTCACCGCAAAAAATTGTATACTTCCAACATGAGACTCACGGGAAAGCCTTTGAAACCAAGCAATTTGCTCGACCTGATGTTGCAGGATTCATACAGCCGGAAATAGAGAGAGTAGCGAGAAACCACCTTAGCGAATCACAACCAGAATAAACGATAAGCGGAATTCCCGGAAAACGAAGATAATCGAAATGTATGTGATGATGTTCGATTGATTCATGACCAAAAACAGAGATGTTCAAAGAAAACGCCCAAGCAAAGATGAAGGCAGGGACAAATCCCTATAAAAATGAATAAGGTGAAACTTCTTTCAGTAGGAGCTTTCTTTCAGCTCCTACTGAATGTTAGTTGAACCAATCGGGATTTTAGGTGCCGTTTTCTCTCACTATTTTGCACAACTCAGGTCTAAAATTGCTGTATACGGTACCTTACATGCGGGATAAACCGCGTGAAATCAAATTGAAAAACCTTGATTTCACGCGATTTTACTTTCACAATTTGTATGAATAGCCACTCTTATGCCCCGGCTTTTTCTCCTCATTATAAAAACCTTGTGTGCTGAAAAAAACCAATGTGCTCATTCGTACAAACTTCTTTGACATCAAATCTCTCATTTGACTTTGTTTGCACAACCCTTTTAATGGCTGATTTATTGCTTGTTTCTCCAATATTCGGCACAAAGTACACTAATTGGAGTGTTCCCATTATACAAAAAGGCGTCCTTCCTTTTGGAACCTCTCTATTTACTTAAACACTTTGAAGCGCTCTTCGATGCTTTTGAATTCTTTTTCACCCGGCTGGGCCGTCGGCTTTCCGAAAGGCATTTGGGCAAGAAGTTTCCAATCGGATGGAATGTTCCATATTTTATGCACAGCTTCGTCTATTAACGGCTGGTAATGCTGCAACGATGCGCCAAATCCTTCTATTTCCAAGGCCGTCCACACGATATATTGCAACATTCCGGATGACTGCAAGGAATAATCCGGAAACTTATCGGCATATGTCGGAAATGATTCCTGCAATGATTTTACGACCGATTGATCTTCAAAGAAAAGGATGGTTCCATAGCCATTCCGAAAGCCTTCCATTTTTTGAGCGGTTGGCTCAAAGTCTTGTTCGGGAACCATTTCCCTTAGAACCGCTTCCGTTATATTCCAAAGCTTATCGTGATTTTCTCCGAGCAGCAATACTGCCCTGCCGCTTTGGGAGTTAAAAGCTGTTGGTGTATACTTGATGGCATTTGCGATGATTTCTTCAATCTGTTCATCAGAGATATCCGATTTCTTGCTAATGGCATAGTAAGAACGTCTTTCTTTCACAGCTTTTAAAAAATCTTGTTTTGTTTGAATCATCATTCATGCTCTCCTTTATGGTCAACTTCTAACTTGATTTGAATATCAGATGGATCTTTTACTATTATGATGCCCTTTTCCCTAAAAATGGAGACATTGATTTTATCCAATCGCCGGACCGCTTTCTCCCGCTCCTCTTCACTCGAAAAAAGAAGAGAATACCGCTTTAATCCTGTGCTGTTTTCTTCAGGAGGCGGCGCCCCCGCGCTATTCCACGTATTTAAACCAATATGATGGTGATAGCGGTGCTTGGAAATAAATAAGGCTTGGCTGCCATAATGGAGAATCTTGTCAAAACCAAGTCCATCACAGTAAAAGTGCTCCGAAGAAACTAAATCCGCTACTTGCAAGTGGATATGACCCATCACGGTTGCTGAAGGCATACCTTTCCAGCCGGACTCGGAAGCATCCTCCATGAGATTTTCTACATTTAGCGCCGCAGTCGTCATAAATATTTGATCACCTTTCCGCCATGTATCAGGCGATCTATCCGCATATATTTCAATTCCATTTCCTTCCGGGTCCGCCAGGTAAATCGCTTCACTGACATGGTGGTCCGACGCCCCTTGCAAAGGAAGACGAATGTCGATAAAATGCTGTAATACATCAGCAAGAGACGAACGGTCCGGCAATAAAAAGGCCATATGATACAATCCTGTCGTCCTACCCTTTCTTGGTTTGGCATGCTTGTTTTCCTCAAGCGCCAGCAAGGCCCTTTTTCCGTCTGCTGTAAACACCGCGGCACTTCCGGTCCTTTTTAACAACCGAAGCCCGAGGATATTTTGGTAAAAATCAGCGGCTCGTTCCAAATCCCGGACTGTCAACTGAATTGTGCCAACAATAGGATGAACCATTTTTTCATGCCTCCTTTCTAAAACAATAACTTACTTTATGTAAGTAACTTTATATTAGTTAACATTAGTTGTCAAGTAGTGTAAAATAAAGCGAAACTTCATTCAGGAGGAGTTTTCTTTCTCTCCTACTGAATGTTAGTTGAGCCAATCGGGCATTTAGGTGCCGTTTTCTCACACTTATACTTTTTGTATTCACTCAAGAATTTGAAGTGAGAGCCTTACGGCACCTTATATGCGGGATAAATTTTATAAAAATCATGGTTCTAGTGATATAATGATGATGAGCGAGGTGAGGACAATGAATTCAAATAAATGTCCGAAGTTTGAAAAAGCGATGAGCATATTGGGACAGCGATGGACAGGGTTGATTATTCATCAGTTGTTGGATGGCCCGCAGCGTTTCTGCACTGTGGAAGCAGCCATGCCGATCAGTGCCCGCGTACTATCAGAGCGCTTAAAAGATCTCGAAAAAGAAGGCATCGTCAAACGTGAAGTATATCCGGAGACCCCGGTAAGGATAGAGTATTCGCTGACTGAAAAAGGAATGGCCCTTGGTCCCATTATGAAAGAAATTGAAAAATGGAGCGAAAAGTGGATCGAAATTCGTGTAAGGTGTTGATTGAATGAATAAATTTTAGCGTTCTCAATTTTAGGGACGGGGTTAACTGGTGGCGTCCTAGTCATCTCGGTTGCTTTATTATTCAGCACTCCAATAGGAAATGTATTAAAGATAGTTACTGCCGGTTCAATAACAGCTTTCGTTATATTCACTATTTCGGCTTTAGTGTTTCGTCGGCGATTAGCTAAGCAGTAGTAACCGAGAAAACAACAAATGCGTAAAGCCGATTGCTTTTCATAAGACAATCGGCTACTTTTTTGTATATTGTATTCCCTTTACATCACACAGAAAGGAGATTGAAACGTTGAAAAACGAAATCATTAAAAGATTTGTTTCCTATGTGAAGATTGATACCCAGTCCGACGCCAACAGCGATTCATGTCCATCCACTCCCGGGCAATGGACGCTGGCTCGTCAGCTCGTGGATGAATTAAAAGCCATAGGGATGAAAGATGTCACTGTTGATGAAAATGGATATGTCATGGCCACACTCCCGTCCAATACTGACAAAGATGTCCCAACAATCGGATTTTTGGCCCATATGGACACGGCCACAGATTTCACCGGGACTGGGGTAAATCCGCAAATGATTGAAAACTATGACGGGAAAGACATTATATTGAATGAAGACAAAAAGCGGGTCTTATCCCCAAAAGAATTTCCGTCCTTATTGGATTATACAGGACATACGCTTATAACCACGGATGGGACAACCTTGCTTGGCGCCGACAATAAAGCGGGGATTGCCGAGATCATGACAGCAATGAATTATTTATTACAGCACCCGGAAATAAAACATGGCAAAGTACGGGTCGCTTTTACACCGGATGAAGAAATTGGCCGTGGACCACATAAATTTGATGTAAAGGCGTTTAACGCGGCTTTTGCCTATACAGTAGACGGCGGGAAACTTGGCGAGCTACAGTATGAAAGCTTCCATGCGGCAAGTGCTCATGTCACTTGCAAAGGTACAAATATACATCCGGGATCAGCCAAAGGGATCATGGTGAATTCACAAAAGCTCGCGATGGCATTTCACGCCCAGCTTCCGGCCGATGAAACTCCGGAGCTAACGGACGGATACGAAGGCTTTTTCCACCTTTTATCGATCCGGGGAGATGTCGAGGAAACAAACCTTCACTATATCATTCGCGACTTTGACCGGCAGAAGTTTGCCGAGAAAAAAGCGCTTGTCCAAACCATTGCCAGCAGGCTTGATGAAAAATACGGACCTGGACGCGTATCCGTCAATGTAAAAGACCAATATTACAATATGCGCGAGAAAATTGAACCCGTCAAAGAAATTGTCGATATTGCCGCAGATGCCATGAAACGGCTGCAGATTGAACCGGTTATCCTCCCAATCCGGGGCGGTACGGACGGCTCCCAGCTATCGTTCATGGGACTGCCGATGCCAAATATTTTTACAGGAGGAGAAAATTTCCACGGTCCCTATGAGTTTGCGTCTGTTGACGTGATGGAAAAAGCTGTCCTTACGATTGTTGAGATTTGTAAATTGTTTGAGGAACGCGCGGAAAGCTTGCACAATATTGGTCGATGAATTGATTTATTTTCGCTTAAACAGTTGACTTTCCACACGCTACCTGCCATAATACTTAAGACAATTTCATCATATTTGCCTTTAAACCGGTCCCGTGAGGCTGGCAAGGTATCCGATCAACCGTATATAAACGGTAGATTTTCCATGCAAAATACCCAGCACCTTGCCCACTATCGGACAAGGTGCTTTTTTTGCGGACAAATAACAGTGAGGGAGAGAAAAGAATGAGCCAACGAGAGATTCAGGTCGATGAACGACTACCTATTTTACAAAGCTTGCCATTAAGCTTCCAGCACTTATTCGCCATGTTTGGTTCCACCGTTTTGGTTCCATTATTGTTTCAAGTTGATCCCGCAACCATTTTACTCATGAATGGAATCGGCACATTGCTCTATATTTTTATCACAAAAGGGAAAATACCAGCTTATCTCGGCTCCAGTTTCGCCTTTATTTCTCCCGTATTTGCCGTTTTGGGCAATTATTCCGGAGGAAAGGGCTATGCCTACGCACTCGGCGGATTCCTTGTTGTCGGGATTATCCTTATACTCGTTGCGCTCATTGTCAAGCTGGTGGGAACCGCGTGGATTGATGTCATATTCCCGCCCGCCGCCATGGGAGCGATCGTCGCTGTCATCGGTCTCGAACTTGTTCCAGTCGCAGCCGGAATGGCTGGTTTGGTAAAACCGGAGGACGCCGCGGCCAATTGGAAGCCCGATCCCGAGACGATTACCGTTTCCTTGTTAACCCTTGGAATTACGATCGTATGCTGGGTCACACTTCGAGGATTTTTAAAAATCATTCCCATCCTGCTTGGAATTGTTGCGGGATATGTAATTGCCTTATCAATGAACATGGTCGATTTAACGGCTGTCCAAGAAGCAGATTGGATTACAATGCCCACATACTATGCGATGAAATTCAATTGGGCGGATATCTTTTTAATCCTGCCCGCAGCTCTTGTACTCGTCCCTGAACACATCGGCCACCTGGTCGTAACGGGGAATATTGTCAAAAAAGACTTGGTTAAAGATCCCGGGTTAGACCGTTCATTAATGAGCAACGGGATTTCCACCATCATTTCAAGTTTTGTCGGGTCAACTCCCAACACAACGTACGGAGAAAATATCGGTGTGCTTGCCATTACAAGGGTTTACTCAACCTGGATTATCGGCATCGCTGCTTGTATTGCCATTATTCTTTCCTTTTGCGGTAAATTAGCGGCTCTCATCTCGTCGATCCCGGCGCCCGTCATGGGCGGAATATCCCTTCTGCTCTTCGGAATTATCGGAGTTAGCGGCATCCGGATGCTCGTTGAGGCAAATGTCAATTACAACACATCTCACAATATGATCTTGACATGTGTCGTACTCGCCATCGGAATCAGCGGCGCAACCATTCACATCGGCGCGGTTTCATTGGCCGGAATGGGATTGGCGACCGTCGTTGCCATCATATTGAGCTTGTTCTTTAGACTGTTGGAAAAACTGAAGCTAGCGAATGACTAAGAAAACTTGCGCCTCTTGAAAAGGAAGTCGATAGTTCCGCAACGCTTTTTACTGAATTCATGGAAATTTCTTCAAAAAAGCTCATATGCTTTGGATTATCAACAGATGACGAAAGCATGGGCGGTCTGCCCAAGAATGATTGCAGCGGCTGATTTTTATTGCATCGTATAAGCTTTGTGACGAGGGTAAACAACCCCGCTTTTCGCAAAAAGCCGACGTTGCTTCGTTTGGCACACACAAATTGAACGTCTCTTTCGGCAAAGGCCATTATGTAAAAAAAACCGGGTGTTACGCCCGGTTTCCATTTTTCATGCTGTTTTTTGCGCAGTTGGTTCGCTTCCCTGCTCCACAACCACACAGGCCGATGCATCTCCTACTATGTTGACGGATGTCCTGAACATATCCAAAACTCTGTCAATCCCGGCAATTAATGCAATGCCTTCGAGCGGCAAATTGACGGCGGCCAACGTCATCGTCAGCATCACTAACCCCGCACCCGGCACACCCGCCGTCCCAATCGAAGCGAGTGTTCCCATAAGGGCGACAATCAGAATTTGCGCAAACGTTAATTCCGTACCGAAGTACTGGGCAATAAACATGACGGTAACTCCTTGATAAATCGCTGTTCCATCCATGTTGATCGTTGCCCCGAGCGGTAAAATAAAACTGGTCGTCGTTTTCGATACCCCCAAATTCTCCTCGGTATTTTTCATCGTCACCGGCAGCGTTCCCGAACTGCTGCAAGTTGCAAAAGCGACGGACGCGGCTGGAAAGATCCCTTTAAAAAAGTGCAGAGGATTCATCTTGCCAAACGTTTTAACCGCGGTCGAATACACGAGGGCAACATGAACGATGATAGCGACAACCATTGCGATGATCACTTTTATCAGCGGCAGTAGGACAGATGCCCCATACGTTCCGACAATGGGGGCAAGCAAGCCAAAGATGCCGAGTGGAACCAGCTTCATCACAATGCCTGTAATTTTATACATCACTTCAGCCATGCCCTCGAAGAATCTCTGGACAGGAGCCGCTTTTTCACCAACGAGAGAGATGCCGATCCCCATAAATATGGCAAAGAAAATGATTTGTAACACGGCTCCGGTTGTTAAAGCTTCAAATGGATTGGTAGGTATAATATTTAATAATGTAGCGATGACACCTTCGGTTTCGGCCGCTTCGACAGCTTCCCCTTGGACAGCCACCTCAACACCGGCGCCCGGTTGAAAAACAAATCCCGCAAAAAGGCCGAGCGCAATAGCGATAAAACTGGTTACAAGAAAATAGACGACTGCCTTTCCTCCCAGTCTGCCCAGTTTTTTTACATCTCCGGCGCCCGTCACTCCTACAATAATCGTGGATAAAATAAGAGGGACAATAATAAACTTAATAAGCCTTAAAAACAAATCTCCCAACGGCTGAACGACTACTGCTCTTTCTCCGAATATCCATCCCGCCAGAACAGCAAGGATAAAGGCGGCCAAAATATGAAGCACAAAGTTTTTTCTCATCGGTGGACCTCCCTTTTTCCCAAGATGTTTGAGGGAGAATTTACTCATCAATAAGGCTTTTGATATAACCGTCTCTTTGTAATACAGGAGTGTTCTGTTCATCAACATGTAAATATTTGAGTCCCATCCCGGTATTCACGGTAACCACCGTATCTTTTTGATCAATTACTCCGGCATTGCCGAGTTTTCTCGCAGCCAAAAAAGTAGCCGCTCCTTCGGGACAAACAAAAGCACCTTCTGTTTGGACAATCCTTTTTTGTTCCTCCAAAATTTCTTCATCATTTACGGCGAGCGCAAAACCGTTTGTTTCGTAAATGGCTTTCAACACTAAAAAATCCCCTAAAGCTTTCGGAACATTGATTCCAAAGGCAACTGTTTTTGAATCACGCCAAAGCTCCGATTCCATTTTCCCCTCTTGCCACGCCTTTACAATGGGAGCGCAACCCTCCGACTGGACGGCGACCAGCCTTGGCATTTTGCCTTGGTCAACCCATCTCAGTTGCTGTAGTTCGCGAAAAGCCTTGTAAATCCCGATTAATCCAACGCCACCCCCTGCAGGGTAGATAATGACATCAGGTACTTGCCAATCCATCATCTCCGCAATTTCATAACCCATCGTCTTTTTGCCTTCAATCCTGTACGGTTCTTTTAATGTGGAAGCATCATATAAATGAAAATCGGCAGCGGCTTTGGCAACCATTTTTCCAGCATCACTGATCAAACCATCCACGAAAAATAGTCTCGATCCTGTTGCGGCAACCTCTGAGCGAATGAATGGGGGAGCAGCGACAGGCATGACAATAACCGCTTCGATTCCCGCCTTGGCCGCATAAAGGGACCAGGCGGCTCCGGCATTTCCATTTGTCGGCATGACAAACGCTTTCACGCCAAGTTCTTTCGCTTTTGAAACTCCCAGCGCGGCCCCGCGGGCTTTAAATGTACCTGTAGGAGTCAAGCTTTCATCCTTCATCAGCAGCCGTGGAAGGCCCATTTCTTGCCCAATTTTCTTCATGGGGAGCAGAGGGGTCATGCCTTCTCCTAATGAGACAATATTGTCCGGGTGTTGGACAGGCAGCAGTTCATGGTAACGCCACAGATCATTGCTTCTGTTTAATAAATGCGCACGCTTCACTTTCATGGAAATGCTGGATAAATCATAGTTTACAAGGAGTGGAGAGCCACAGCGGCACAGTTGATGAACCTCGTCAGGCTTGTATACGAATGAACATTTGGCACAGGATAAGTGCGAGATATGGCTGAACGTCATACATTCTCCTCCCTCGCTTCATCATATGCCTTGTTTGGCGGCTTTATGAAGCATGTATGGCTAGTTCAAAAAAAAAAGCGGAAACCCGTAATCGGGTCCCGCACATTGATTTTTTATTAAGCTAATACTTCCTCATCAGTAGGAACTTTTAGGCCAAGACCTTCGGCCACCTTCGTTCCATACTCGGGATCCGCCTTATAGAAATGGCGGATTTGCCGAAGCTTGATTTCTTCTTTTTCAACCGGCTTCATGGCCGCAACGATGTTAGAAACAAGTCGTTCGCGCTCTTCCTTGTTCATAAGCCGGTACAAGTCGCCCGCTTGTGTGTAATGGTCATGGTGATCATAGCTGGTACTTGCCGCAACACCGGAAACGGCATATTCAGCTTGCTTGTTTTCCGGCGTTTCTTTTGGTCCGTCGTAGCTGTTAGGCTCGTAGTAGACGGATCCGCCACCGTTGTCGTCAAAACGCATGGAGCCATCGCGTTGATAATTGTTGATCCCGTTGATGGGCCGGTTAATCGGCAAGAGCTGATGATTCGTTCCGACTCGATAACGGTGGGCGTCATGGTAGGCAAACAAGCGGCCCTGCAACATTTTATCTGGCGATACATCAATGCCTGGAACAAGCGTGCCCGGTGAAAATGTTGCCTGTTCGACTTCAGCAAAATAGTTTTCAGGATTACGGTTCAACACCATCTTCCCGACTTCAATCAGCGGATAATCCTTTTGCGACCATACCTTCGTCACATCAAATGGATCGAAACGATACGTTTCGGCGTCTTCAAGCGGCATGATTTGCACTTTTAGCGTCCAGGAAGGATAGTCGCCATTCTCAATGGCATTATACAGATCTTCAGTATGATAATCCGGATTTTCTCCGGCTAGTTTCGCCGCAAGGTTCACATCAAGGTTTTTAATTCCTTGGTCTGTCTTGAAGTGATACTTCACCCATACACTTTCGCCTTCGGCGTTCGTCCATTTAAATGTATGGCTCCCATACCCATTCATATGGCGGAAAGTGGCAGGAATACCGCGGTCAGACATAAGAATCGTTACTTGGTGAAGCGATTCGGGCGACAAGGACCAGAAATCCCAAACGGCGTTTGGATTTTTCAAATGTGTTTTTGGATCTCTTTTCTGCGTATGGATAAAGTCTGGAAACTTAATGGCATCGCGAATAAAAAATACAGGCGTGTTATTTCCTACCAGGTCGTAGTTGCCGTCTTCCGTGTAAAATTTAACAGCAAATCCACGCGGGTCCCGGACAGTGTCAGCTGAACCAAGCTCCCCGGCAACTGTAGAAAAACGAATAAACATGGGCGTTTTCTTTCCAACTTCCGATAAAAACTTGGCTTTCGTATATTTTGATAGATCATTCGTTACTTCAAAATACCCGTGTGCGCCCGCACCCTTTGCATGTACGACCCGCTCAGGAATTCTTTCTCTATTAAAATGAGCGAGCTTTTCCAACAAATGAACGTCTTGAATAAGCGTCGGCCCACGAGAACCGGCAGTAATGGAATTTTGGTTATCTCCTACAGGCGCTCCCCAACTCGTTGTCAAACGGTGATCTTTCTTCGTCATTACTCATCCCACCCTATTTATAATAATTATAATCTGATAACAGCATAACACGGTTGATAATTAGTTTCAAGTTAAAATTATTATTATTTTATATACTGTATTAAAAGCTGCCTTTCTTAATAAAATAATGCAGACCATTGACCACTTTAAGGAATATATTCAATGAAACAGACGAAGATCACTTTACAATATTGAAGAAATTATCGAAAATAATTTGCAGTTACAATCATATTATTCAATATTCCGACATAATGATTGATAATTAGACTCATTTGGAAGGGTCTATCTTTTCTTACTTCCAATACACCCAAATCAAAACGAGGCCGGGACAGAACCCTCTAAAAATGAATAAACCGCATGGAATCAAGTTTAAAAATCTCTTGACTTCACGCGGTTTTTATTCTCGATTTTTACGAATATCAATCAGTTTTCAACGCAAGTCCCAGCCCCTACATGCTCAATATTTCTTTTATATCTTCTTCAGATAGGCTGGACAGCATTGTTTCTCCGGGCTGAATAACTTGTTCAATCAGCTCTCTTTTCTTTTGCTGCAATTGATAAATTTTTTCTTCAATGGTTCCTTTCGTAATCAATCTG
This sequence comes from Siminovitchia sp. FSL W7-1587, assembly GCF_037963795.1. Taxonomy (NCBI): domain Bacteria; kingdom Bacillati; phylum Bacillota; class Bacilli; order Caryophanales; family Bacillaceae; genus Siminovitchia; species Siminovitchia sp. FSL W7-1587. Next base: position 2,668,520 of record NZ_CP150169.1, on the reverse strand, counting down.
ATCACTTGAACCACGTTTTTTTGTCCAAAGCGATGGGCTCTTCCCGCCGCTTGGTCTTCTACAGCCGGATTCCACCACAAGTCATACAAAATCACCGTATCGGCTGCTGTCAGATTGAGCCCGGTGCCGCCCGCCTTCAGCGAGATGAGGAAAATGGCCTTCTCCCCTTCATTAAACTGCTGGCTCATGCGCAAACGTTCCTGCGAAGGGGTTTTGCCGTTTAAATAAAAATGCGGATAGCCGGATTTTGTCAACTCGGTTTGAATGATGTCCAGCATGCTCGTAAATTGAGAGAAAATGAGGAGCCGTTTCCCGTTCGCAATAGAATTTTCGACTATTTCCAAAAGCTGCTCCAATTTTCCCGACGTTCCTTGAAAGTTCTCCAAAAAGAGCAGTGGATGACAGCACAGTTGACGCAATCTTGTAATGCCCGCCAAAATTTTCATCCGACTTTTTTGGAATCCTTCTTCTTGCAAAGAGGCGGCCGTTTCTTGCTGGATACGTTGCAAATAACCAACGTATAACTCCTTTTGTTCCTTTGATAATTCCAGAATATGGGTTGATTCAATCTTCTCGGGAAGTTCTTTTAACACATCGGATTTAAGCCTGCGCAATATAAAAGGCCTGATCATGTTCGCTATTTTTTTAGGCTCCATCTTTTTAAAGTCTTTCAGCCCCGGAAACAGACCGGGCAAAATGGCCTGAAAAATGCCCCATAATTCATCAACTGAATTTTCAATTGGTGTCCCGCTTAATGCAAACTTCCTCGTTGCGCGGATTTCCCGGACAGCCGAAGCCGCTTTCGTTGAGTAATTTTTAATAAACTGGGCTTCATCTAAAATTAACGTATGAAACTGCTTATCTTTGTACAGCTGAATATCTTGGCGAAGCGTTGAATAAGAAGTGATAAAGATGTGGGCATCTTCGGTATTTAACATTTTTTCACGGCTCTCGGGCGTTCCCGAGATGACGACTGTTTTAACACCAGGCGCAAATTTCTCCCATTCGCTCTGCCAATTATAAATTAACGATGCGGGTGCGACGATTAAATGCTTGTTCCCTTCGATCACCGACAATAAATAGGCTATGCTTTGGAGTGTTTTTCCAAGCCCCATGTCATCTGCCAATATTCCGCCCAAATGATAATGGGATAATGATCGGAACCATTGATAACCGGTTTTTTGATATTCCCGCATGGAAGCATTGAGCCCTTCGGGGAGTGGAAAAACCTGTTCTTCAGGATTGTTTAAGTGGTCAAGCAGCTTGCGGAAAGAAGGGTCGTACTGCTTTTTTGTGCGAAGAGTTTCATCCAATTGCATACCCCTATAAATGGGCACTTCCAATGTGCCTTTCGCTACTTCCCCACTCTGAATATGGAGATCGGTAAACATTTCCTGAAGTGATCGAAATTCATCGGTTTCAAGAGATAAAAACGCTCCGCTTTTAAGCTTGTAAAACCGTTTCTTTTCAATGGCAGTTTCCATAATCTTGGCAATTTCTTCTTGATCGACCCCATCCATTTGAAAGCTGATTTCTAACAAGCCGAAAGATTCATCCGTGCGAACTTCTGTTTTCGGGACGGGCTGTTCTTCCATAACCAACAGACGCAGGCTATTGGTCATATACAATTCACATCGTTCTCCCAGTGCCGGCAAGATTGTAAATATAAAATCGTACAGCTCCTCTTCATCCAGTTGCAGATGGAGCTCCTTCCCGTTATATTTCATCTTTGCGTTCTCCATAATGGTCATGATTTCCTGCTCTTTATCCACGTCCCTGATTAAAATAGTTCCATCCTGCCCCTGAGGTTGAAACGGATCAACCAAAAAGTCGCCATAGTGGTATTCCAGCCTGGCCTTGATCGTATCTTCTTCCAAGTCGAGGTACAACTTTGCCGTGAGCGGCGCTTGAATAATTTGTTCTTTCACTTTTTCCGCCACTTGAACAGTACCAACTTTTTTCAGCATTGGGAGCACTTCGGAAGCAAATGCATCTGCCTTCTCAGACGGTATGAACACACGGTTCGTTTTATTTTCGATGTCAAATATTTTTTCGATAAGCGGCAAAATGTTAGGAGCTGGGTAAAAAATTCTTCCATTCATAAAAACAAGCTCATATGGCTTCATGAATATGGCATTTTCCATATGCGGCAAAAAAAGTTCCAATTCCTTTTTTTCATTTTTGTCGAGTTCAAACTGAAAAGGCAGTGGTTCATCCAACAACTTTAATTCCGAGAAAGAACGATTGTCCAGTTTACTGACGGTTTTTCTCTTAGTCAATTTTTTCAAAAGCGACTTGGCAAACAGCGGAGGAATCATGATGGAACGGGCTGTAGAATAAATCGCATTGCTTGAGTATTGGTAACGGATGCCATCTGCATACAGCCTTTCGTTTTCGATCATTGCCAAAAGCTCGTATAATATTTCCTGATCAGCCGAACTTACAACATGTTCTTCAGGACTGTAAGTAAATTTTGGTGTAAAAAGATGTTCACGGCCTCCCTTTACGTTCTCGATGAATTCACTCACATTACGGACAACATATAAATGGTCCACTCCCGCTTTTATCTCTATAAACAAAGCTTGAGGATTGGAAAAGTCGCAATGGTACTCGATTTTCATCGGTTTTCCAAACGATGAAACGGGAGGCTCAGCAGGCGCGGTGCCAACTGATTCAAGCAGTTCTTCAACAGCAAAATATTTCCCGTTATCCGTGTATCCCACCATGTTGATCACTTCTGCTTCTTTTTCGCACAATTTCAACATGACCGCCACGATATGTTTGCATTCATCATATCGCAAATATGCTTTACAGTCGCAAAACATGGCCATATGATCCGGATTTTTATTCAATTGTATTTCAACCAAATAAGAATGACTGCCCTCTACGTTTGCCCAGCAAGTACCGTTTGAATGTTCAAAGTGTAGCTTCCCCACCCGATCTTGAAAATAATATTCCCTTCCCCGCCGATAGACGATGGGGTTGAACATTCTCTGGATATCGCTTTTATTAACTGGTACCAAAATATTGATGCTTACCTTCTTTCTATCCTTTATTTCCCTACTCTATATCTAACCTATTTTATCATATTTTAGACGTCATTTTTGCCCGAATCATTGCTTCTGCGCATTAGGTAATAGAACATCATACGCAAAAAGACTCTTAACGATACAGGCGCACTTTTCAAAGCGATACTGTCAGTGGCATTTTCCCGAACCATGTGGCACCGGTTTTTGCGGCAAGAGCCTCGTAACAACCCGTAAAAAGCGGCAGTTTGAAAAGACCCCGGCAAGATCTTATTCACATTCATTTCTCCGTACATAAAAACGAGAAAAAAGCACAAAACATGAATGAATCTGGCAAATCTGCCATAATAAAACAAAGAATGAAAGGATGAGAAACATGTCTACTCTGATACAACTCACAAAAACAGATGAATGGGAAAAAGTCTTGCACCAAACGAACGAAGAACCCGTATTCATTTTTAAACACAGTTCAACATGCCCGGTCAGCGCCAACGCCTTTAAAGAATACGAAAGCTTTTCAACAGACATGAATAAGTATTTCTTAATCGTAAGTGAAAGCCGAACCGTCTCCAATCAAATTGCGAGCGACCTCGACATCAAACATGAATCGCCGCAAATCTTTCTTCTTAAAGATGAAAAGGCCGTATGGAATACTTCCCATTGGCATATTACCGAAAACAATATTAAAAATGCTGTCAAAGAGCATATAAACAGTTAAAAAGGAAGAGCCCGCGGCTCATTCTCAGCTTGTAGAGAAAAAACATTTTTCTCTACAGGCTTTTTTTCTTCATGGTATAGACGATTGCGCGGTTTGAAGGCATACATGAGAACCCGCCAAATAAAGCGTAACCGTTTCCTTTTTGATCAGAACCGTGTACCATAAAATTCAGTATGTAGTTATGATGAGTGGGGAGGATGTGAATCGTGCTGACTTTTAACCCAGATGAACTGGCAGCGAAAGATGTATATAAACTGATGACGGGGACGATTGCCCCGCGGCCAATTGCTTTCGTCACAACGGTTTCTACGGAAAAAGGAGTGATCAATGCGGCTCCTTTCAGCTTCTTTAATGTCGTTTCCAGCAAACCGCCGATTATCTCGCTATCCATCGGCAGAAAAAACGGGGACATGAAGGACACTTCCCGGAATGCGGTGTCCAGCGGGGAATTAGTTGTACATATCAGCACAGATCATATCATTAAGGATGTCAACGAAACAGCAGCAACCTTGCCGGCTGGTGAAAGTGAATTGGAACTGACTTCCCTCCAAACCACTAAAAGCACAAAAGTAAATGTTCCGGCCGTTGCCGAGGCGAAGGTGCGATTCGAGTGCAAGGTGGAGCATCAATATGAAATAAAAAATGATGAAGGCGTGACAGCGGCTGACCTCATCTTGGCGCGGATTATTTATATTCATATCGCTGAAGATGTATATGATGAAAAAAGGGGCTATATTCTTACCAACAAACTTAATCCTGTCGCCCGCCTGGCTGGAAATGAATATGCCGAAATCGGAAATATTTACAAGCTGATAAGACCGAAATAATATTGGCAGGGTGTTGAAGATCACTTGGAACTTTTTACAGTAACGCTCATTTTCATTGCATTATTTATTTTTCTCATTCACTCGATTGAGATTTTAGCGTATGCGGTTAGGCTTTCGGGAGCCAGCGTACGGATGATTGCCTCCGCCCTATCTTTATTCAACATAATGGTAACGGTTTCCCGGTTGGCGAACATGATGCAACAGCCGTTTACAGGGAGGCTGATTGATAACGCCCCGGAAGAAAATGCTCTCGCCTTCGTGGAAGATCAATTTCGCGTCATTATCGGTTCATCGACTTTGGGAACGATATTTGGAATCCTGTTACTCCCAACATTCATTGCCCTTTTTTCCAGAGCCATTATTCATCTTTCCGAGGAGAGGGGATCGGTCCCAGGACTGTTCCGCAAAGGATTTTCAATCAAATACATACGGCGTGGGATCAAACATATCCACGCCCCCGCTCTCTCCTATTTAAAGGGAATCAAAATAAGAGAGGTTCCTGTCCGGTTATTTTTATTGAATATGATCATTTCTGCGATTTATACGACGGGAGTCCTTTCTGCCTTATATGCATCATTGCTCGCTCCCGAAAGAAGCGCCACCACCATCATGTCTTCGGGACTCATCAATGGCGTAGCCACTATTCTCCTTGTTGTTTTTGTCGACCCGAAAGTATCGGTGTTGGCCGACGATGTCGTGAATCAAAGAGGCAATTATCTTCAATTGAAAGGTGTTTCTGTCATGATGATTGCCTCCCGCTTCCTCGGAACAATCCTGGCGCAGGCATTGTTTATTCCGGGGGCATTGTATATTGCCTGGCTTACAAAGTTTATTCCATAAAAAAAGGATTGATATGGACAGACGGGGCAACATAAATAACGAGAAAATAGACCATTCGGAGGGAGCTCGTCATGAAAAAAAAGCAACCGTATAAATCGTTGAAAAACGCACCGAAAGTAGTGCTTGAACAAAGTCCTACTGGTTACGGTTTCATGTCCGTTATGGAATCAGGGGTTGAAAAAAAGCGGGATAATCAAGAAGAAAGTCCTTCGTTGTATGGTGTGGAGAAAAACGCAAGCTTACAGGCATCTGATTTCTCAACAACCGACAATCCTTATTTCAGCGACCGGGAAGGGGTGTAAACATGGCGAAAAAAGAAAGGTTGAATGAAGAAGCTGCGCCCAATAACAATATGTCTTATGCCGATATTCAAAGATCATCAAACTACAAGTTCGCTGAACAGCGTTCTGATGACAGCGAAGTATCACAGTCAATTCGTGTTAGCCATCCCCGGTACACCCGCCAAAAATAAGTTTTAACAAAAACGCTTTGATCTGTTCATCCGATATTTTCCTTTCGTCTTCGTTAATGGAATAGCTGATACTGGACGACCCTCACTCACTTACTTCTCTTTACACGGTAATTCTTCTGATATGTGTAACGGGAAATGTTCCATCATTTAAATACAAATTTATGGGATATCCTTTTTGAATCCATTTATCGGGTATTTTCCTTTTTTTAGTAAGTGAGGGTCCTGCTTTTTTATAAGTCTAGCAAAGTAGCTATAAGCCAATCATTTGAAACATGGGCTCGTAACCTATAAAAAGTAAGTTCAACTCCTTGCATTTCCCAACTTTAGACTTTCAACTAACAATGGCTTTTTCCATGATGCTAGTTAGTTGGCTATTCTCACAAGTGTTATACTTGCAGGGTTTGGTCCTCGAAATAGTTGGTTAGGTGTTGCAGAGGTAACAATTAGAGTTAATAGATCTCCAGCGGCAAATCTGATTAATACCGTATTGGTAGCAGGCTGTCTCCCTAAATCCGCACCAGCAAATGGACTTGAGGTCAATATGGAGGAAGGTATGGGAGCACCGCCATTTATATTTAAAGCAACGGTAACAATACCCGCAGTAAGATCATTTTCTGTATTCGCCATATAAGTTACTGAATATAAGCCGGGATTGTTTACTCGTACACCGCCCCCTGTTAATACTAAATCAGGAGTTGTATTGGGTCCGGTGATTTGCATAGGAATAATGGAGTTTGCCGCTAAAACACCTGTTTGAGTGGTCCTGTAAAATACACCAGCAGTAGTAACTAAAGGTCCAGTTATTCCAGTTGAACCAATTGCCCCGGTTCCGCCCGTCGGTCCAGTGGGACCCGTTACTCCGGTAGCGCCAGTCGGGCCGGTTGGACCGGTTGGGCCTATGTCTCCAACGAGCCCAATTGGACCCGTTGGACCAGTATCGCCGGTTGGGCCGGTGGCGCCCGTAGCGCCGGTCGGACCGATTGGACCGGTCGCGCCGGTGACTCCGGTCGGACCGGTCGCGCCGGTGGCGCCGGTGACTCCGGTCGGACCAGTGGCGCCGGTCGCTCCTATCGCGCCGGTCGGACCGGTCGCGCCGGTTGAGCCTATCGCTCCGGACGCACCAGTTGGGCCCGTTGAGCCTGTGACTCCGGTCGCACCGATTGGGCCCGTTGAACCTATCGCTCCGGTCGCACCGGTTGGGCCCGTTGAGCCTGTGACTCCGGTCACACCGATTGGGCCCGTTGAACCTATCGCTCCGGTCGCACCGGCTGGGCCCGTTGAGCCTGTAACTCCGGTCGCACCGGTTGGGCCCGTTGAGCCTATCGCTCCGGTCGCACCGATTGGGCCCGTTGAACCTATCGCTCCGGTCGCACCAGTTGGGCCCGTTGAGCCTATCGCTCCGGTCGCACCGGTTGGGCCCGTTGAGCCTATCGCTCCGGTCGCACCGGTTGAACCTGTTACACCTGGGGAGCCGGTCGGACCGGTGGCGCCCGTTGAGCCTATCGCTCCGGTCAAACCAGCTGGGCCCGCGGCGCCGGGGGCTCCCGTAGGTCCAATTGGGCCCGTTGCCCCGAGGGCTCCTGGGGCTCCCGTAGGTCCAGTTGGACCCAGGGCGCCTATGGCTCCCGAAGAACCGGTTGGACCTTGGTCTCCTGTTGACCCGGTCGGACCGGTCGCGCCGGTTGAGCCTATCGCTCCGGTCGCACCGATGGGACCCGGCGCGCCGGTCGGACCAGTTGGGCCCGCGGCGCCGGGGGCTCCAGTCGGACCAATTGGACCCGGCGCGCCGGGGGCGCCGGTTGCCCCGGTTGGACCTGTTACTCCTATGGCGCCGGTCGCACCGATTGGGCCCGCGGCGCCGGGGGCGCCTGTAGAACCGATTGGGCCGGTTGCCCCGGGGGCGCCGGTCGAACCAGTTGGGCCCGTTGCTCCCGGCGCGCCGGTCGCACCGGTTGGACCCGTTACTCCTATGGCGCCGGTCGGGCCGGTTGGACCCGTTACTCCTATGGCGCCGGTCGGGCCGGTTGGGCCTGCCCCGGGGGCGCCGGTCGCACCGGTGGCGCCTATTGCTCCTATGGCGCCGGTCGCACCTGTTGGACCCGGCGCGCCTGGGGCGCCGGTCGCACCGATTGAGCCGGTGACTCCTATGGCGCCGGTCGGGCCGATTGGACCCGGCGCTCCTAGCGCTCCAGTCGGACCGGCAGGCCCCGTCGTCCCTATGGCGCCGGTCGCACCGATTGAGCCTGTCGCTCCTGTGGCGCCGGCTGGGCCTGTCGCTCCTATGGCGCCGGTCACGGTTGGACCCGGCGCGCCTGGGGCGCCGGTCGGGCCGATTGGACCGGTTGCCCCGGGGGCGCCGATCGGACCGATTGGGCCGGTTGCCCCGGGGGCGCCGGTCGCACCGATTGGGCCGGTTGCCCCGGGGGCGCCGGTTGAACCGGTTGGACCCGTCACTCCGGTCGCACCCGTTGGGCCGGTTGGACCCGGCGCGCCGGTCGCACCGGTTGGGCCGGTCATAGTGCCGGGAGTGGGACATTCAATAAAATTTACCCTTTTGCAGTTGCAGTTAAGTATAGAGCAATGACGAGAGTTATTACCGCTAGGAGATCGCCCATTTTTTTTATACATTTCTACTATTCTCCTTTCCACCTAATAGAACTCTTCATGATGTTTTAAAATAAAATTAAGCGGAATATTAACTAAAAAAGCCGAACCTTTCACTAGAGATTCTCTAAAGTAAAGTTGGACTAGATGATCTACAACTTTCTTTTTAACGGTTAGTAATTTTAAATAGCGTCAAAATTGCATTAAATTATTTTTATATTATGTTGATATTCTCATTCGAATAAGTATCACAATTCTTATAAGATTCTTTAGTTTCAATTATTGAAATGTTGTGTTCATGCCACTTTAGGTAACCCAATGACGTTTAAAAAATATAGATCGATTGCATAAACTCAGTTTAACTATCTAGACAGTTAGGCTAATTAGCTATTCTAACAAGAGTGATACTTGCCGAATTTGGCCCGCTGAAATATTGATTAGCTGAGGCGGATGTAACAATCATAGTTAAAATATCTCCAGCTGCAAGTCTGACTAATACGGTATTCATAGCAGGTTGTGCTCCTAAGTCTCTAGTGGTAAATGGGCTTGTAGTTACTCTAGATGCAGGTATGGCAGCGCCACCATTTATATTTAATGCAAAGGTTATAGTGCTTGCATTAACATTATTCTCTGTGTTCGCCATATAACTTACTGAATATAAACCAGCCGTATTTACTCTCACACCGCCATTCGCTGCTAATACCAGATCACCAGTGGTGTTTGGTCCGGTGACTTGCATAGCAATAATGGAATTGGCCGCTAAAACATTTGTTGGTACTGGTCTGTAAAATACCCCAGCAGTTGTAACTAAAGGTCCAGTTATTCCAATTGAACCAGTTGCACCTGTGTCGCCCGTCGGGCCAGTGGGTCCCATTGCTCCCGTTTTGCCCGTCGGGCCAGTTGGGCCCGTTGCTCCAGTGGCTCCGGGAGGACCAGTAAACCCTGTTGCTCCAGTGGCTCCGGGAGGACCGATTGGACCCGTTTTCCCAATGGCTCCGGTCGAGCCGGTTGGACCCACCGCTCCTACGTCACCTGTTGAGCCAGTTGGGCCCGTTGTTCCCGTTTCGCCTGTCGGGCCAGTTGGGCCCGTTGCTCCAGTGGCTCCGGGAGGACCAGTAGACCCCGTTTCTCCCATGGCTCCTGTTGGACCCATTGCTCCAGTGGCTCCGGTCGGGCCTGTCGGCCCCGTCGCTCCTATCACTCCCATCGGGCCGGTTGGGCCCGTCGCTCCTATCACTCCCATCGGGCCGGTTGGGCCCGTCGCCCCTAGCGCTCCGATCGGACCGGTTGGACCCGTCGCTCCTAGCGCTCCAGTCGGACCGGTTGAACCCGTTGCCCCTAGCGCTCCGGTCGGACCGGTTGGACCCGTCGCTCCTATACCACCTGTCAAACCGATTGGGCCCGTCGCTCCTAGCGCTCCGGTCGGACCGGTTGGACCCGTCGCTCCTATGCTACCTGTCAAACCGAATGGGCCCATCGCTCCTAGCGCTCCAGTCGGACCGATTGGACCCGTCGCTCCTATACCACCTGTCGAACCGATTGGACCCGTCGCTCCTAGCGCTCCAGTCGGACCGATTGGACCCGTCGCTCCTATACCACCTGTCGAACCGGTTGGACCCGTTGCTCCTATACCACCTGTTGAACCGATTGGACCCGTCGCTCCTAGCGATCCGGTCGGACCGATTGGACCCGTCGCTCCTATGCTACCTGTCGAACCGATTGGGCCCGTCGCCCCTAGCGCTCCGGTCGGGCCGGTTGGACCCGGGGCTCCCGTCGCTCCGCTCGGACCTGCTGGACCCGTTACTCCCGTCGCTCCGCTCGGACCGGTTGGACCCGTTACTCCCGTCGCTCCGCTCGGACCGGTTGGACCCGGGGCTCCCGTTTCTCCAGTCGGACCAGCTGGACCCGGGGCTCCTAGCGCTCCGCCCGGACCTGCTGGACCCGTTACTCCCGTCGCTCCGCCCGGACCTGCTGGACCCGTTACTCCCGTCGCTCCGCTCGGACCTGCTGAGCCCGTTACTCCCGTCGCTCCGCTCGAACCAGTTGGGCCCATCGCTCCGGTCAGACCTGCCAGGCCCGTTACTCCCGTCGCTCCGCCCGGACCTGCTGGACCCGTTACTCCCGTCGCTCCGCCCGGACCTGCTGGACCCGTTACTCCCGTCGCTCCGCCCGGACCTGCTGGACCCGTTACCCCCGTCGCTCCGATCAGACCCGTTGGACCCGTTACTCCCGTCGCTCCGCTCGGTCCTGCTGAGCCCGTTACTCCCGTTGCTTCGCTCGGACCGGTTGGGCCCATAGAGCCGGTTGGGCCCGTTGCCCCCGTTGGACCCGTCGCTCCAATTCCTCCTGTCAGACCCGTTGGGCCCGTCGAGCCGGTCGGACCTGCTGGACCCGTTGTCCCAGTGGCTCCGGTCGGACCAGTTAGACCCGTTGTTCCAACTTCTCCTATCGGGCCAGTTGGGCCCATCGCCCCAGTTGGACCCGTTGTCCCGGTTGGACCCGTTGCTCCGGTTGGGCCGGTCAACCCGGCTGGGCCCGACACTCCGGTTGGACCCGTCGGGCCAGTTGGGCCCGTCGGTGGAGTAGGACATTCAATAAAGTTTACCATTCTGCAAGCGCAGTTAAGTTTAGAGCAATGACGACAATTATAATAACTGCTAGGAGATCGCCCATTTTTTTTATACATTTTCGTGATTCTCCCCCACCTAATAGACTCTCGATGTTGTATTAAAGTGAAATTAAGCCATGATCGATTGCATAAACACTAGTTTACTGTTGGATTGTTATGCTAGTCAGCTATTCTAACGAGAGTGATACTTGCAGCATTTGGTCCATTAAAAAATTGATTAGCTGCTGTGTTGGTAACAACCAGAGTTAATATATTGCCCGCTGCAAGTCTGAGTATTATTGTATTCGTTCCAGGCTGTCTGCCTAAATTTACAGGAGTAAATATGCTTGTAGTCATTTGAGAGGAAGGCGTAAAAACACCATTTATACTTAAACCAAAGGTGACCGTACTCGAATTCGTATCATTTTGTCCAGTTGCCATATACGTTACCGAATATAAGCCAGCAGTATTTACTTGTACTCCTCCATTAGCTGCCAATACAAGGTCAGGAGTGGTAATTGGATCGGTAGTTGTTAAAGGAATAATTGAATTCGCCGCTAAAATACCTGTTTGAGTGGATCTGTAAAATACTCCATAAGTTGTAATAGCTATGGACGCCGTCGCTCCGGTGGCACCAGTTGGACCTGTCGGGCCAGTTGGACCCGTCGGACCAGTTGGGCCGGTCAACCCGATTGGACCCGTTGCTCCCGTTGGGCCTGTCGGACCGGTTGGGCCGGTCAATCCGATTGGACCCGTTACTCCGGTTGGGCCCGTCGGACCGGTTGGACCCGTTACACCAATTGGACCCGTCGGGCCGGTTGGACCCGTCGCTCCAATAGGACCTGTTGGGCCCGTCGAGCCGGTTGGGCCGATTACTCCGGTCGGGCCGGTTGGGCCAGTTGGACCCGTTGCTCCCGTTGCGCCGGTGGCTCCGGTGGCTCCGGTCGGACCAATTGGACCCGTTGCTCCGGTTGGACCGGTTGGACCAATTGGACCCGTCGCTCCAGTTGCGCCTATCGGGCCGGTTGGACCCGTTACACCGGTGGCTCCGGTCGGACCAATTGGACCCGTTGCTCCGGTTGGACCCGTTGGACCAATTGGACCTGTCGCTCCAGTTGCGCCTATCGGGCCGGTTGGACCCGTTACACCGGTGGCTCCGGTCGGACCAATTGGACCCGTCGCTCCGGTTGGGCCGGTTGGACCGGTTGGACCCGTTGCTCCGGTGGCCCCTATCGGACCGGTTGGACCCGTTGCTCCCCTCGCTCCTGTCGGACCGGTTGGACCCGTTGCTCCCGTTGCTCCAGTCGCTCCGGTTGGACCCGTTGCTCCAGTCGCTCCGGTTGGACCCGTTGGACCCGTTGCTCCGGTGACTCCGATCGGACCGGTTGGACCCGTTGCTCCAGTCACTCCGGTTGGACCGATTGGACCCGTTGCTCCGGTGACTCCGATCGGACCGGTTGGACCCGTTGCTCCAGTCGCTCCTGTCGGACCGGTTGGACCCGTTGCTCCCGTTGGACCCGTCGGGCCAGCTGGACCCGTTGCTCCAGTCGCTCCGGTTGGACCCGTTGGACCTGTCGCTCCAGTAGGTCCCGTCGGACCAACTGGACCCGTTGCTCCTACCGCTCCGGTTGGGCCGGTTGGACCAGGCGCTCCAGTCACTCCGGTTGGACCAATTGGACCCGTCGCTCCCCTCGCTCCGGTTGGGCCGGCTGGACCCGTTGCCCCCGTCACCCCGGTTGGACCCGTTGGACCCGTCGCTCCAGTCGCTCCGGTTGGGCCGGCTGGACCCGTTGCTCCAGTCGCTCCAGTTGGACCAATTGGACCCGTTGCTCCAGTCGCTCCGGTTGGACCGATTGGACCCGTTGCTCCAGTCGCTCCGGTTGGACCAGGCGGGCCCGTCGCTCCGGTTGCTCCGGTCGGGCCGGTTGGACCTGTGGCTCCGGTCGGACCGGCTGGACCCGTTGCTCCAGTCGCTCCAGTTGGACCAATTGGACCCGTTGCTCCAGTCGCTCCGGTTGGACCGGCTGGACCTGTCGCTCCGGTTGCTCCGGTTGGACCAGGTGGACCTGTCGCTCCGGTTGCTCCGGTTGGACCAGGTGGACCTGTCGCTCCGGTTGCTCCGGTCGGACCAATCGGGCCCGTCGCTCCGGTTGCTCCAGTCGGACCGGTTGGGCCTGTCGCTCCGGTCGGGCCTGCAGGTCCAGTAGGTCCGATTTCTCCGGTCGGTCCGATCACACCTGTAGGTCCAGGGTCGCCAGTGGGTCCCCTCGGTCCTGTCGGTCCCGCGGGTCCTGTCGGCCCTGTTGCTCCAACGACAGTCGGGCATGTTATATGGTTGACAACAACACATTCATCACACATAGGACAACTACAACAATTATTAGAACAACGATTGGCTCGCATTTACTATTTACCCTCCAATCTTTTAAATTTTTCCTTCATTAATTAGTGTATTAATAAATAAAAAAAGCGTATAATTCACCTACCTATAATAAAAAATTCAGTCTCATTCTTAATATTGGGTAATTTGATAGATTACACTAGACAACTATGGACTTTGTTTAAAAAGCCCCTTTAAAAAATCAGTCGCAGAAAAAACGATGCGTTTTCCTGCGACTGTTTTTGTATTTATGAGGTCTCATCCTGAAAGAAACTGGCGAATGCCCGCCACTTTCAAGAGGCAGCGCCACGATCTCGAATTCCACGCGGACCTTTTCAAGGCCTCGCAAGGGAATAAGTTGAACGACTAATAGCCCTTGATTGTGACTGGAGTGCGCTTTCTACCTCGACTTTGCGCCGATCGTAGGTTACTGCGTTCTTTTCACATTCAAGGGCTGATTTTGTTTTTTCCTTCATTTCTTCATAGACCGTATTCCAATAGACTCGGTGGACTGCCTTTGGCTTTTTACATCTGGAACAGTCTCCACGGTGGTAGATCTTTTAGCTTTGGAAGTAGCCCGATGTTTCGGTATGAGCGAAAAGCTACTCTGCGTTCATTCGGGTATCATATGAGCAGAGCATTGAGCTCCATGTATATCCAGCTTTGTGTTTCATATGCTTATCAGTGGGAGTTAGAGGGTCAAAAATGCCACATCTGATGAGGCTAAACCCTCCACTAACTGAAAATTCACTTTATTATGCTTCACCGATGACCGCTTCAGCGATGTTGACTGCGTGGTCTCCAATTCGTTCAAGGTTGCTGACGATATCGACATAGACAATACCTGCAGTGCCTGTACATAAATTATCATTGAGGCGTTGAATATGTTTTTTGCGTAATTCCCATTCCATTTTATTAATCAATTGCTCCTTCTCCAGCACTGCCCGTGCACGCGACTCATCATCGGCCTCAAGCGACTCTATAGATTGACGGAGCGTAGAAATAGTTAAATCAAACATCCTGTCCAAATCATTGATAGCCGAATCGGAAAATTTCACCTTTTGTTGTAATTGACTGTCAACGAGTTCCGTAATATTTTCAATGTGATCCCCGATCCGCTCCAAGTCGATGACTGTATTCAAGAGAGAACTGTGGATTTTTATGTCTTGATCCGACAAGGAGTGATAAGAGATTTGAACAAGGTAATCTGTAATAGTTTTGTCCAAGATGTTTAAAGCATCTTCGATTTGCGGGAGCAATTCCCGATGTTTTTTACTCTTGGTCTTATAATAGCCCTTAATTTCTTCCATTCCTTTTTCAACCAGCTCCGCCATCCGAATGACTTCTTTTTTCCCCTGTCCAAGAGCAACCGAAGGAGATTGGCGGATGAACTTTTCACCTAAATGAACCGGTTTATATTCAATTGTCGTATCTTCGCCGGGAACAAGCTTGGTTACGATCCATGCAAGCACTGCTATAAACGGAAATTGCAGGATCGTATTGGATACGTTAAAAAGCCCGTGGGCAAAAGCGATCGTCATTCTTGGATTCAAATCAAGGCTCGCCTGCATGTACTCGATAAAATGAGTAAATGGAATAAATAAAATAAGCACAATGGTCGTTCCAATGACGTTGAAAATGACATGCGTCAACGCAGCGCGCTTGGCTGCCACCGATGCGCCAATGGAAGCCAACACGGCTGTAATGGTTGTTCCAATATTGTCACCAAATAAAACCGGCAAAGCCGCATGCAAGTTAATAGCCCCTTGGTCAAACAATGTTTGCAACAAGGCTATAGCGGCGGATGAACTTTGGATAATAACCGTAAACACGACGCCGGCCAGTACTCCAAGAAGCGGGTTGTCACTGAAGCTGACAGTTAAATCTGTAAAAAACTGCGCATCACGCATAGGCTTCATCGCGTCACCCATTAAGTTCAGCCCAAAAAACAAAGCACCGAATCCGAAAAATACTTGACCAAAGTTATTGACCTTGTGATTCTTAAAAAAGAATATCAAAAAGGCACCCAATGCAAGAATTGGCAAGGCATAGTCCGATATATTAATTCCAATAATAAATGCAGTTGTGGTCGTTCCAATATTGGCGCCCATGATGACGCCAATCGCTTGCCTTAAATTCATAAATCCTGCTGTCACAAGGCCAATCGTCAATACAGTTGTCCCCGAACTCGTTTGCAGGAGAACCGTAACAACAATACCCGTTAATACACCCAAAAAGGGATTGGTTGTAAAACGGTCAAGCAAATCCCTAAGTCCGTCTCCCGCCGCTTTTTGAAGGCCATCACCCATTGATTTGATGCCATAAAGGAAAATACCGAGTCCTCCAAAAAACATGAAAAGAATTGTTTGCAAATCCATTTCTTCAGCCCTTTTTTTCGACATATTTTTGCTCTTTCACCATGTTATATTAAGATACTGTAAAAAGTAAATCAACTTAATGTAAAGATTTTGTAAACGTTTATGGAAATGTTTCAATAAAGCGAGAATTCCAATTCATTCATTTCCGTTGTTAATTGAATGAATATGATTTTGCCGCTATTTCATGTGAATCAAACTTTTGATCAGACCACTGTACTTTAAATGGACACAAATAACAGATTTAACTTTAGCGGATTAAAATAAGATTTGAATCAAATTCAATCTCCTTATAAACTGGTCTGAGTATCATCCCATCGACAGGATTTTTGAAGCAATAACATTTTGGTTTTATTGTAGCAGGCAAAAATGACAGATAAGTTTAGTCTGCTCATGGCGTTTTTTCTTCATTCATGACTTTTTGAATCTCAAAAGGGTTGTTTGTCGGTTACGGATTAGCGGTAAGTATTTGATTATGAGGAAAAGGCGGGGAAAGGATGGGCAGGCCAGCTGATATCCAGGCTGCATGAATACGGATATCTTTGGCAAGGTAAAAGAACTGATGCCTTCGGAGCGGAGCGGCAATAGCCCTTCTCTGGCATGCCCTCCGGCTCCTGGGGTGATGAACCTAAGGCCAAAGATCACCTGTCATTCCTGTTACTAGATCATCACCTAATTCTGTTGTGCCACGAATCATAATACTTTTGAGCAAAACGACTTCCAAGGTCATTTAAAATGTGTATCTAACTCATTTAATATTTTATTATCCTTAGTTCCATCTTTCGATGCATGATGTATAGCATAGTTATTCTCTGCCAAACTAGTAAACAATAATCTTTTTCAATTATATTTTCAGTCACTTCCATATGCTCACAAGTTACCAAATCCCGTTTTTTACCATTAAGTAGTTGTTTAATCAAAAAAACAATATCAATCCAGGGTATCCATGCGAAAGAGAAAGAGGTTTCCAATAGTCGAGTGTACTTTTTTCGTACTAATATGGAACATTACATCCACGATCCGTTCAAACTTCCATTATTTTATGCAAAAACGGGGTTAACTTACCATGCTAAGCGCATTTGCTTTTTTGTTACTCCTGATGCTGTAAGCAATGAAAAATTGAGCGGCATAGTACGTGGACATGACAAGTAAATGCTCGTAGTGTACGGGAGAAACAAAGCGATTCCAGGCTAAAATGGAATCTGAAATAACAAATAAGATACTCCCTAAGGCAAGATAAACATTTCCAGTCATAATAGCGAACCAAGTCATGCTTGCGATCGCAATCATATAAATGCTAACCGGAAAAATGAGAGCCTGTTCTCCAGAGTTTGCAAGTGCTTGAATTAATGCTCTTCCAAACACCCAGGAATAAAGAATGAGAGGAAGAACACATGCCATCCGCCACTTGGAAAACTTCCATTGAAAAGCAAAACTAGCTATATAGAATAAATGTCCAATTAAAAAGGCTGTCAGACCAACAATAAACCAATGTATCGTTCCATCACCAATGGAACAAAAAACGAAGCCAATCAAAAGCAGCCAATGTGCTTTTGTTTTTTGCTTTGGTAATGTAAAGAAAGCGTACATGATAATGAGTATCATTGGAATTAATTTAAAAAACAATTTTAACAGCAAGGGATCAGTCGGAATAATAAGAATATACAAAATGCTTGTCGCCAAAATCAGGACTGGCAAACGCTTCAATTGCAAAAATACCACCTTCCCCTATTTGACATCTTTCATTTCCAAGATACCTGCAAGAACGGCAAATACAAATAGCAGAGAAAACGTATACAATGAATCCTTTTTTTGAAAAAACACTACTAACCAATTTCATCATAACCATTAACTCGATGTAACAGCACTAGCCATTCAAAATGGAGCAAAAGATAAGCTGGAATGCTTATGAATATAGTAAAACCTCTCTTTGGGATTCACCCAACAGGCTGGTGAATATTATTCAATCACTGTAAAGCAAGCGAAATGTCCAATGACAGATATCATTCTTATTTACAGGCGAACGCTTTTTCGCAGGTCAGCTTTAGCCTCCCATCACTCCCGCGGGTCTTCAGCTTCATAAGCAATTTCCTGATGTTCGTTTTTGAACATGAAAGAGCAATGATGACATTCACTCAACTTCCCCCACCGCTGGATATGAAATGCTGTTCTAATGATTTAATTTTCCAATAATTATTAATAATAAGTATAAAAGCTGCAGATGTATTTTGCAACTGAAAACAAACGAAGTAACATGGAGAAAAGCGCGCGCCATGACTGGACAGGGTCTCGTTTTCGAGCCGAACGTGAAAATACTTGTCAGGAAAAAGGCAGTATTATCAAAATCGCTCCCTAAATAACCAAGCTAATGAAGAGTTGGACCCATGAAATGATATGTTTTGCAGTCCATTTCATTTTCCAACTGAGCTTTCCTAATGTCAGATTCTTTCTCTTTCGGAACCAGCTCAAATTGCCTAAAAGCGCAAACTCAAAAAAGAACAGTAGCTCGTACGAGGGATTACAATTCTTTTCTTTCAAAGAGGTGTGCGTTGTGCACGGATGTATAATTTAAAAGAACAAAAGCAACAGCTTGTATAACTTGAATGAATAGAAAAGCAAATTGATCAAATAAATGAGGAAATCTGCCGCTTGAGATTCCTATTATTCAGGAAACACTTTTACAAAGATAAGTCTTTATGCCAACGGCGGAGTCTCGTAGGCCACATTATGCGTCCTTTGCCGTGTAAATAAAAGGCAGTATTTCACATAATAACACTGATTTTGCGGGAGAGCTTGCCCTCCCCACCTCTGCCAACTTTATGAAAATGGTTAAAAAAGAGGCGTCCAATCGACTTTTGGACGCGATCTCTTTATTCAATTTACTGATCCTTTACAGAATAGATCCGCTTTCGCAGACCAATGTCTACCCCAACAGTTTGGCCGCAAGCGATTTAGCTTTCACAATATCTTTCGTTCCATGAATAAGCAGACGGCCATCACGGAACAAAACAATCCGGTGACCGTCAAATTGGCAGGCTACAAGGTGCGGGTTAGACACAAGATCTGTTACAATCGGACGAATGGTTTCAGAAAGCAGGCGCGGCTCGACCATCCTTTCACGCGACAGTGTGAGTTGAACTGTATCCCGTCCGCATAATACCGCTGTTTTTGTTTGATTTTCTTTGGATAAAAACGGAAAGGTCGCTTGTTCTGAACAACTTGGACAATCTGGACGACGCAACGGTCTTACATCAATTGCCGCTTGATCGCCCGTCCAAAGATCAAACGATTTGAGCCTGTGATCTACTTCTTCTCCCACGATATATTTGAATACATTGGTTACTTGATGTGCTGTTACCACTTGAATAATCGGGCTGATTACCCCTGCTGTATCACAAGTGAGTGTTTGCGGCGGAAGCGTATTGAGCAGACAATGGAGACATGGACGGTCGTTCCACCCAATCGAATAGGTCAAGCCGTAGCTGGCGACGACAGCCCCCATAAAGAACGGTATATTTACTTTTCTGGATGCGTCATTCATTAACAATCTCGTTTCGATATTGTCCGTCGCATCCACAATTAACGTCTTTCCTTTGACAAGCTCTTCAGCATTTTCTGCTGTTACATCCGCAACCATCGTTTCAATGTCGACTTCACTATTAATCTCGCCAAGCCGCTTTTTGGCCGCAACCGCTTTTGGCAACTGATCGAGCACATCTTGTTCGGTATAAAGCTGCTGTCTCTGCAAATTACTCCAATCAAGTATATCCCGATCTACAATCGTCAGCTTCCCTACTCCTGCACGAACGAGCATTTCGGCACTTGCAGATCCAAGTGCCCCCGCTCCGATCACTAAAATATGGGATTGAGAAATTTTCTTTTGACCGGCTTCACCGATCGGTTCAAACAGTACCTGTCTCGAGTAACGGCTGTTCACGATGGAAGCAATCCTTCAATAGGACTGCTCGGCACCGCATAATCCCTCTCTTCGATCCGGCCGGCTTCAAATCCGAGCCTTCCTGCTTCAATGGCTAGTTTCATAGCAAGGGCCATCTTCACTGGATCCTTTGCTCCTGAAACGGCAGTGTTTAACAATACGGCGTCCGCTCCCAATTCCATTGCGTAAGCCGCATCCTTCGGAGAACCGATTCCTGCGTCAATAATGACCGGAACAGATGATTGCTCAATAATAAATTTGAGATTTAAAGGATTTAAGATTCCCCGTCCCGAGCCAATCGGGGAAGCGCCCGGCATGACAGCGTGGACTCCCAGATCTTCCAATCTTTTGGCAAGTACAACATCATCTGATGTATACGTAAGTACAGTAAAACCTTCCTCCAACAACATTTCAGAAGCTTTCAACGTTTCAACAGGGTCAGGAAGCAATGATCGGTCACATCCGATAATCTCCACTTTCACCATATCGCATAATCCAGATGCACGGGCAAGTTGTGCCGTCCTGACAGCTTCTTCCGCTGTTTTAGCGCCGGCTGTATTTGGAAGAAGGGTATACTTTTTCAAATCAAGCATTTCCAAGAAATTGGGCTGCGACGGTTCAAATACGTTCATTCTTCTTACCGCGAACGTAAGAATCTCTGCTTCCGACACGCGAACAGCTTCTTTTTGTATTTCAAATGAAGGGTATTTTCCTGTACCCAACAATAATCTTGAGTCAAATGTTTTCTCTCCTATTTTTAACATGCTTATCCTCCTCCTACAAAATGAATCATTTCAATCTCATCTCGTTCACGAATGTGCTTTCCATAATCGGACTTTTGAACAATCTCTTTATTTACCTCGACAATGACAATTCGATTGGACAACTTAAGATGATCGAGCAGCTCTTGAATGGTCGTAACATGTTCAGGCAACTCATACAGCTGACCGTTTAATTTCACTTCCATCTCGCTCCCCCCTCTCAAGTGATTGCCTGCCTGGCGTCATCATAAGCCGCTGCGGCAGATAATGGATCCTTGCTGTCAAAAATCGCTGACATCACGGCTATCCCCGAGGCACCTGCTGCATTCAGTTCGGGGATATGTTCCGGTTTGATTCCCCCAATCGCATAAATCTCTGCGCCATCGTATTTCACACTTATCTCTGAAAACTCCTCAAGTCCGCGCGGCGGCAGATGCCCTTTGCTGGCTGTTTCAAATACATGTCCATATAATAGCCAATCAGCTCCGCCCGCGATTGCCTGATCGGCTTCCTCCGCGGAATGAACAGAACATCCTGCTAATAGTCGGGGAAAACACCTTTTTACCGTTTGCACATCCAACCCGTGCCCCGGAAGATGCACCCTTCGGATATTTGCCGCAACAGCTACATCTACCCGGTCGTTTACGATCAGTTTTTCAGAAGAGACTCCCTCACGCAATACCAACTGGATCAGTTGCATACACTCATCAGCCGTTTTTGATTTTTCCCTGATGATAAAATGATCGACAAACGGCTCTGTTTCCACCATTATTTGTCCTACCTTTTTGATCGGCCACCTATCATTTGTTACAGCGATCAACTTCAACTACATGCCCCCTTTAAACACAAAAAAACCACTTACCATAAAGGAAGCGGCCAAATTTATCATATAAATCGGCATGTCACTTCCCTCCGCAGGTTCCAACCTGTTCAGGTGATAAGGGTATCAGAGTGCGCACTCTTCTCTCAGTCCTTTTCAAGGATTCCCCCAGTGCTTTTGCATATGAATGATTCTTGTAGTAATGATAGCATTAACTTTTCATATTGGAAAGTATTCTAGTTTTCTTTCGTACACTCCTCATAAAATTGATCATATTGATCTGCCATTTCAAAGTCCAGTGTCGTTAAGCCACGGGCTCGCCAAGAAGAAATTTTAAGTGTCACAAGCTTGTAGTCGATTGATATAAATGGATGATGTTGCGCTTTTTCCGAGGCTTGTGCCACTTTGTTCACAAAGTCGATTCCTTTTAAGTAGTCGCGAAAACGGTACTTTCTCGTAATCCATTTTTCATCAACAAGTTTCCAATTTTTATTTTCTTGCAATTTCACCGCTACTTCTTCCTGCGATAAACGTTCCATACAATATCCCTCCAAAAAGAGAAAATGATCATTGGCAAATGACAAAAACTTCCGTTCGACTCGATATGAAAAACGGATCATTGGACGTGCTATTGCAAACACTTTATCATCTTTTATAAGAGAAACCAAGGAGTGATTCCATTGTTACAATCACCTAACATAAAACTGTTTGACGGCATCCCGCTGTCGGTTCTTGATTTGGCTCCCATTACCGAAGGAAGCACGGCAACAGAATCTTTTAAAAACAGTGTTGAATTGGCACGAACTGTCGAAAGCTTTGGATTTAACCGCTACTGGCTTGCCGAACATCATAATATGCCCGGTATTGCCAGTTCCGCTACATCGGTCCTCATCGGCCATATTGCCGGCTCCACGAAATCCATTCGAGTGGGTGCGGGCGGCATTATGCTCCCGAACCATGCGACTCTTGTCATCGCTGAACAATTTGGAACCCTTGAATCGCTGTATCCCGGAAGGATTGATTTAGGACTCGGTCGTGCGCCGGGAAGCGATCAAGCGACTGCTTACGCACTCAGACGGACACTCAATAGGGGAGCTGAAGAGTTCCCGCAGCAAGTGGATGAGTTGGAGGAGTATTTTCATGGAACAGCACAGGTCCGCGCCATTCCCGGTGAAGGACTCAACATTCCAATCTGGCTCCTTGGCTCGAGTGATTTTAGCGCCAGGCTCGCCGCTTATAAAGGATTCCCTTTTTCTTTTGCCAGCCATTTCGCTCCCCAATACACGATACCGGCTATACAGCTTTATAAAAATAACTTTCGGCCATCGAAAACGTTAGCCCGCACTTATGTGATGGTTGGCGTTAACGTCATAGCCGCTGATACAGATGAAAAAGCCGCTTGGCTTGCCACTTCCCAGCAACAGCAGTTCTTGGATCTGATACGCAACATGCCGTCTCAATTAAAACCGCCTGTTGACAATATGGATGAAATTTGGTCGCCGCTTGAAAAAGCCTCTGTTGAACGAACCCTTGATGCGCGCTCCACAATTGTGGGCCGCCCTGAACACGTTCGTGAGAAGCTGCGTGAATTTATAAAAGAAACAGAAGCTGATGAAATCATCGTTAACTCACAAGTTTTTGACCCAAAGGACCGGATCCGCTCATATGAAATTCTCGCAGAGATGTTAGTTTGAGCGTTCTTTTCCCTATTTGTCCCGGCTCCCGCTACGAGCACCATGAGGATTCCGACTGTTCGTGTTACTTGTGACGTTCCATTCATTTGGTCCATAGATCATACGCTTATATTTGATAATTTTGTACAACATTTTCATTTCACACAGCTGATCGCAATAAAGATGTTTCATTCTTCCTTTATCATTGCACAATGGGGCTGAGATAGAATTGGAAAGATCGTGAAAACAAAACCGCCTGAAATCAAGGTTTTAAACTTGATTCCATGCGGTTTATTTCATTTTTACAGAGTTATGTCCAGCCCTTATTTTTGTTAAAAAAATTCCTATCATCGCTACGTCAACATATTTCGCTTTCCGCAGGTCTCTTCAGCTTCCTCGGAAAGCAAAGATCGCTTTCCTGCGGGATCTTCAGCTCGAGCTATTCCCGCAGGAGTCACATATGTTGACTACGCTAAAAGCTTGCGTATGATACACTGGGACAATTGATCCCGCATGTAAGGTGCCGTATGACTCCCACTTCAAAACGTGAGGGTGATACAAAAGGTCCAGACGCTATTTCTTGGTCTCCACTGATCACGCGGCTGCGGGCTCTTCCCCGCTAATAAAGTGTACGCCATAAATAAAAAGTAGCGTACGATTCCCAGTTTTTCCATGAAGCCGATAAGGCCATTATTTCATTTTTGGTTGGCTTTCGATCCATATTACGCAGTACTTTTATTGCATTCATAAGACCTACATCATCGATTGGAAAAGCAGAACCGAATCTAAGACAACGCATTAAAACATAATGGGCCGTCCAAGGACCAACGCCACGAATCTGGATTAATTTCTTTTCGGCATCTTGAAAGCTCATTTTCATTAACTCGTCCTTCGATATCTCTCCACTTTCCATTAGCTTAGCAATGCCAATCACATATTCACTTTTCCGTAGCGTCATTTTAATATTTGAAAAATCACTGGTGGTTCGTTGTGAAATTTGCTTGTACGACGGGAAAATCCAGTATTTTTTTCCTTTCCATTCCATACATTCCCCAAATGCTTCTACAAGCTGTTTTTTTAATGTGTATGCGAATGCGATATTAATTTGCTGTCCCAATACACCCCAACATAAGGCTTCAAATAAGTCGGGAATCCCAATAACCCGCAAGCCGCGAAACTTTTCAACAGGCGTTTTAAGAAGCGGATCGGCTTCTGCTATTTTATAAAATGGCGTTATATCTCGATCAAGATCAAACCATTCGCGAATATATTTGACAATCTTCTCCCTATGCCACTCCTCAACAGGTTGGGCGGCATCCAAAAAACGAATAACCATCTGTTTGTTAGCGATAACGCTTATTTGTATTAAGAATCTAGCTTTTTCAATAGCAATGGCTTTCGTTATAAAACCATCCTCTATTTCATACATGCATTCATTCTTTTCCCGTGTTAAATACCCAAGATTCGCTTCCAGATCAAAATCTTCAGGTAACATTATGGTGATGTCATCTTCAAGTGTACGGAATGTCATGTTATCCATCTCCTCATCCTGGCAAGCATTTTTATGTCCTTATACCGAATTGATGTACATATTATCACATCATCCTCCGATAAAATTTCAATATCTTGCTATTACGTTCTAAAGAACTTATTTTTTATTTCATCTGCCGTTATACTAGATTGTACAAAATCATGAACAAGGGAGAGGTTGAATGTCTTTAAATATAAGGACACGTATTCAAAATGTAGATTGGGCGTCGATTCAAAAAGAATTGGATAAAATTGGATTTGCAAAACTTCCATCCCTGCTAACGATAGAAGAATGCGCCTCTTTCATCGAGTTTTATAAACAAGAGGAGTTATTCAGATCAACTGTCAGTATGGAGAGATACCGCTTTGGTAATGGAGAGTATAAATATTTTTTATATCCACTGCCCGACCCACTACAACAATTAAGAGAGTCGTTGTATGTGGAACTGGCTAAAACAGCAAATAGATGGGCGGGTTACTTAAACCAGCCTGCACAATTTCCGGATCATCTACAAGATTTTCTAAGAATATGTGAATCATATGGACAAACGAGGCCAACCCCCTTGATGCTAAAGTATGAAAAAGGAGGATTTAATTGTTTGCACCAAGATTTATATGGAGATATATTCTTCCCCTTCCAAGTAGTCTTTGGACTCAACAAAAGGGATCATGACTATGCCGGGGGAGAATTTTTACTGGTGGAGCAAATTCCACGTGCTCAAAGCCGGGGTCATGTCATTACGTTGGAACAAGGTGAGGCGCTCATTTTTCCCACCAGCCATCGGCCTTTCTTCGGTAAAAAAGGGTATTATAAAACGAAAATCCGCCATGGAGTCAGTACTGTTACTTCCGGAAAACGCTATGGACTGGGAATTATTTTTCATGATTCGAAGTGAGGTTGCCATTGAATATCTGCAAAATCGTCCATTTCAATGTTTAGGGGGCATTTGCTTAAGAAGGTGAGAGCTTAATGGAAGGCAAACAACAGAATAGCTTTCAAAAGGGTTGCGGAATGCCGGATAACGCCACATTCATGACAAATGAAAGATGGCAAGCGATTATAAACAATGATCCTTCTTACAATCATCAATTTTTCTACGCCGTCAAGTCGACGAGGATATTCTGCAAACCATCATGTAAATCTCGTGTGCCAAAAAAAGAGAATGTCCGTATTTTTCTAACGGCAGAGCAAGCTCTCCAAGCAAATTTTCGCCCGTGTAAACGTTGCAAGCCCACTAACGAGGAATTGCCTGATCATGAGTGGATTGCTCTTGTCACGGAATACATTCATAACCATTTTACAAAGCCATTACATTTAGAAGCGCTGGCAAGTATCGCCCACGGAAGTCCGTACCATTTACACCGAACATTTAAAAAGATTAAAGGCATCACACCTGCCGAATATATACAACAAGTGAGATTAAACGCGGCAAAAGAGTATGTAACTCAAACCAATAAAACGATTACGGATATCTCCATATGTGTGGGAATCCCAAACACACCCTATTTTATAACACTATTTAAAAAGCAGTTTGGCCATACACCTGCACAATATCGTAAACTGCAGCGATTCAAGCGTAAAAAGGAGAATCAATAATATGAAATCAAACCATACATCCGCTATTTACTGGTCTTTGCTAGAACATAAAAATTGGCGTTTTTATATAGCAGCCACATCCAAGGGGCTTGTATATGTTGGATCACCTAACAAACCATTGGAAGAATTGTCTGCATGGGTTGAAAAACATTTTCCGGACAGCCAACTCGTTGAACATGAGAAAAATCTCGCTCCTTATAAAATGCAAATCATCGAATATTTAGAAGGAAAACGGAAAGAATTCACATTTCCAGTTGATTACAAAGGGACGCCATTCCAGCTGTCAGTTTGGAATACTCTTTGTGAGATTCCTTACGGACAGACAAAGACCTATTCCGACATCGCAAACTACCTGAACAAACCAACGGCGGCTCGTGCTGTCGGCGCAGCTATTGGCGCGAACCCCATTATGATCGCAGTGCCATGTCATCGCATTGTTGGAAAAAATGGCGCATTGACCGGCTATCGCGGTGGTCTTGCAATGAAATCCAAGCTTTTGGAGCTGGAAAGTCCGAACTCACCTATGAATAAATGACATGTTCCCACATGATACAAAAAGAAAGAGAGCGCTCATTAGCAAAAAACACACCAAAAAACGATTTGGCATTATCGGTGTTGCGCCTGTTACAACCCCTTATAAGAGAAGCCTTTTTGGCGTTTTTGCGTTCGCGAAACAGGTCCTTTTTAAAATGATTCGCTCCCTTTCTTTCCACCTTGAATGATGAAATGAAGCTCCAAGTCTTTATGCGGTTTTCTTATCCTTTAGATTGCAACACTTCAATATACTCTGCTGCCTTACGCTCCCCTTGTCCCCTCACCTGCATACTTCCATCAAAGTTTTCAATCAGATGAAAGTCTTGGAGAGCGTCAAGGAGCTGATCATCGGTCGGATCTTTGGCAGTCAATAAGGATGATTTGTACAGAGAACATGCCAGATCTTCTTTTACGCTGCCTTCAACGAACAATATCTCTTCGCCTTTTGATTTCTTGAAATAAAGCTGATGGAGATTGAATAAGCGAAGAAGCTCTTCTACAGGTTCTTCATGATCATCGACACGAAGATCCAAATAACGGTCTGTCATCCCGCCGTACCCTCCGTTTTCTTTAACTACCAATAAAGACGCCGATTGCTTTCCACGTCTGTCTCCCCCTGCCTGCTCCCCGCTCATGAGTGCTTTTAAAAGACGGGTGGCCAAATCACCTTTACATGATTGAAATGCTGCGGCCATTGCTTCAACAACTTCTCGCCCCGCTAAAATGTTTCCTTGGCAAGCAAAATGTTTCCCCGACATCCCGCCGGCCCATTTGTAGCATTCATCCCCAGAAAATGTGGCGCTGTTCCCTTTCGCATCGACCATTCCAACCTGACGTAAGGCTTTTTGCTCGTCACATTCAGTGAGGATGCTGATGGTTTCTTCCGCACTTTTCCCACTCTCCATTAACTCCAGCCCTCTTTTTCCATATAAGGGATTTGCCCACGATTGTGTCGCCACAGCACCAGCTCCTGCTTTGGCCCACGGCACAATAGAACCGACTGCGAGGAACTTGGAAACAACGGCTACCCCAAGCTCTTCTGTTTCAGGATCATAACCAACGATCGAATATGTATTTATGAAATCTTTGAATATTTTCATCATAACCTTCCTTTTACTTTATTTGACCCGCACATTTCTTATATAGCCCAAACCAGATAAGTTGCTAAGAGATAAGAGAATGGCCAGCCCGGCAAATGGATAACTTGCGAGACAATACGCTGAATTTCTGAACTCCACTTCACATAGCGCCCGCTCACCTATCGGATGCTTTTTAAGCCTGAGATGGAAGATCATGTTGGAAGCAACTGAGTCTAGTCATCCAACGCCGAGATAAAGGAAGATTATAGACGGATGACTGTTGGACAAAGATCCTAGCGCCGCTATGATGATGCCTTTATGCTTTTATACTTATGTTGAAACGGCCGGAGATATATTCGTAATCGGGTTACCTTATATGTGAAGCCCATCAAGAGTATTGGCTTTTCTACCTTTTTAGCACCTACTGCGCTCTTTATCCTACAAGTACCTTAATGGAGCCTACGTTGGGCCGCCATGACTAATCTATAAACATCAAATCGGGGGAACCAATGCCTTTTCATACAGCTGCCATCGAATCTTATACATCGTAGACAATATAAGCTTCATAGTGTTATTTCTGTTTACCTCTACTAAATCTCATTAATGAAGGACATAGTCAAATTCGATCAAACAAGGTCACCTCCTTTGGCAGAAACAAAGCACAATAAAAGAGTGACTATTATGAAAAATCATATCACAGGTCTCCCCTCTTTAAAAGAACTTACAGTAAGTTTGGAGTACACCCAACCACCTAAAAATGATAAAGGCCATTTTCTAAAATTTGACAATAAAATATAATAGAAATTTTGCTCATTTCAAAGCCTTCGGCACCGGCAACTTTCTGTTGTACTTTTCCACCGAAACGAACATTTTGCCGGTTACATGACAAATGAAAGACAACCCGCTTTGGATCCCAGGCCCTTTCATCGGAACAATTTTCCTTACTTTTATATAACAACTTATTTTATAGCGCTGGCGCCGGCTTTGACCCCTTTACATTTTACTCATTTATCCACTAGAATAGCTGTCGATACCGACTGTGCCAAGACCTTTCTCTCATATAATGTGGACATCTTTTTGCTTCTACTCAGATATCCACATAAAGGGCCGGAACTATTCATGATGGAAAGGCGGATTTTCGTTTTTTGCCGCATCGTCTGTTCGTTTTCCACTAAAATAGCTGCCGATACCGACTCTGCCAAGACCTTTCTCTCATAAATATGTGGATACCTTTTGCTTCTACTAAGATATCCACATAAAAGGCCGGAACTATTCATGATGGAAAGGCGGATTTTCGTTTTTTGCCGCATCGTTTTTGCAATCAAGCCGATCATAACGTTACAAAAAGATTGTTTTCTGTCGATTTATTTCTTTGACTTTGTAACATTCCATAAAATCGGTCCATGAAACATCTCAAAATGTTCCACATTGGTGCGTATAGCGGCAACACTATCATAATCTCCAAATTTGATTGCAGGCAAATAGTTCCAAGATTCATGTTGCAGTTTACCGAAAATTTCTTTAGCATCTTCATCTGATGGAGCAACCATCAATTGATCCAACAATTGATCCATTTCCGGACTATTCGACCAGCCTGTATAATGAATTCTGGAGTCTAAAAAGTTAATTTGCGTTGGGTCTGTTACCGGGTTGTAACCCATTGGCATTAAATCATAAAATGTATCATCTTCCCTAACTTCCATCAATGTTGCCCAATCATATACTTGTAATTCAGACTTGACGCCTATTTTTTTAAGATTTTCCTGAATAACGACCGCGATTTGATATTGATCTTCATAATCTCTCGTTGTTAATATTTTTAGCTTTTCCCCGTTATAGCCAGCCTCTTTGAACAGTTTTTTGGCAGTCTCCGGATCATGCGCTTCATACTGCTCTTTTCCCTGTTCTCTGTACCAGCTTACATACTCTTTCGTCAACAATCCGTGCTCCAATGTATAAAACTTTTCATCGGTGAATGCAGCCATCATCACTTCTTGTTTATCTACTGCAAGGTTTAATGCTTGCCGCGCTTTTTCATTAGAAAACAATCCATTACGCTTATTGAATACAACTGTGCTGAATCCTTCCGGATGGGTCATTGCTTCTATGTTCGGGTCACCTTCTATTGCCGGAACATTATCATATGGAATTTGCAGAGCTATATCGTACTCTCCTGTTTGAATGCCCGCCGTTCTGGTCGATGCATCAGGGACCATATGGAAGTATAATTCGTCAACCATCGCCTCCTTTTTGCCGACCAATCCATCTGGTTCTTTGCGTGGTGATTGATAATCGTCGTTTTTCACTAGCTTTATATATTGATCTTGCTTCCATTCTTCCAGCTTGAATGGTCCTGTTCCAATATATTCCTTAACTCCGGACTTTGGCGCATTTTCAATCACTTCTTTTGGCATAATAGCCGGGAAGTTTATATTAGTGGCTAAAATATATTTGGCGATTGTAAATGGTTTATCCATTTTTAACGTGACAGTATAATCGTCTTCTTTCACAAATTCGGATTTGGAAAAATAGGTGCTTGCCTTGCCATTCAGTACCTTCCAGCGTTCCATGGATGCCACTACATCATCTGCGGTCATTTCTTTTCCATTATGGAACTTGACACCTTTTCTTAATGTAAAAGTGATGCTTTTAAGATCTTCACTTGATTCAAATGACTCCGCGAGTAATGGCGCGGCTTCATTCCTTTCGTTAAAGGCCAAAAGGGTTTCAAAAATATTACGTCCCACATCAGTTGTGGCTACAGAAACAGTTACATGCGGATCCAAGGTAGGAGGTTGTGCCATATACGCAACATTCAATGTTCCGCCTTTTTCATTCTTTCCGCTTTTTCCCGCATCATCAGATGATGAAGCACATCCAACTAACATCATAACTGCCACAAAAGATATCAGCATTTTTTTCATGATATTTCCTCCACTTTTTATTATCTTTCTTTTCCGACTATTCTCCAGGCTCATTCTCGGAAGCTGTCAATCTCCTTGAATTCTCCTTCTTGGCCAATCCGTAATAGCGCCCTCCTATTTGTTACATTGATGATAATCGAGAAGATCGTTTCTGCCCGTCGATGTTCAGGAACATTTTTATTTTGAAAATGATGAATAGAACTTGGTTTATTAAATGTATCTGAAAGCCACCTCTCAAATACGTTTTCATTGATCGGTTCGCCGACGGCAAGGCTTGTCTTTATAAGCTGGTCCGCCCTCTTCTTCCTAAGGATTGAATCCTCAAACCTGAAGTCATTCAAATCCTTCAATTTATTGTTAAGACTAGCGGAACAAATATGGTTTGTATGGGTCAGCCAACCTTCATCCCCGCCTACATAATCAATGCCAAAAGGGGAGATTTCCGGATTAACTGCCATCCCGTTCCCACTGCCGTCATCATATCCAATTAAAAAGCTGGCAGCGGCGGCTATTTGCCCATTTGCAATTTTGGCTATCGCCTCAGCTTGCGAATAGGAGTTTAAGACGGCACGGGCACCAAGATGTAATGGTATTTCGTTTGTCCTTTTATTTGTCAGCAAAGCATTAAAACACAGGGCGACTCCAGCCGAATTGTAACCAATCTTACCGATGAGGCCCCCTTCAGTCACCATTGTCATTCGGGGTTTAGATTTGGCTTGTATATGGAGTAATAGCAAACTTCTTTTTTGCGATGGAGTCCAATCCCAAGTTTGGCCAATGATAGTGTCTTTGCTAATGGGGCTGGTGATCGCCATCGTCGTGCAACCATCCGCCAGCAATTCTCCTTGATTGGTCAGGGCTATTTCACTTCGGGCATTTAATGTTAAAATGTCTTCAAAATCGACTCCCGCACCCTCCGCAATTCTTTCCATTTCTTCCACCATCTGCAAATCATATTGTTCAATCGCCTTTAAATGAAGTAATGCGTATTCCCTTGCTTCGGACCATCTCATTTTTTTGAACCCATAAAATAGTTTTTCATATGTTTCCAAACTATTGATTACTTCTTGCTTCCCTTGACTCCCGTGACCAAATCCAATGTCCTTGGCAGATCCTTGAAGATATACATTCTTAATCATACGTTGTCTCTCTCCTTTTTTTATCTGACCCCATCAGCTACATATGGAGATGGCAGGCAACCTGATGGCCATTGGCCCCTTGTATGATTGTTGGAACTTCTGACTTGCATCGATTCATGACGTATGGGCACCGCGTATGAAAAACGCATCCTGAAGGCAGATTTGCCGGGGAGGGCACATCTCCTTTCATGACGATTCTCTCTCTTTTTCTGCGCGGATTGGGAATCGGAATGGCAGACAGTAAAGCTTGAGTATAAGGGTGAAGCGGATTTTGAAAAAGTTCATCGGTTGGTGCCAACTCTACGATTTTGCCCAGATACATGACCCCGATTCGATCAGAAATATGGCGAACAACGCTGAGATCATGGGCTATAAATAAATAGGCTTGTCCAAATTCTCCTTGCAGCTCTTGCAGAAGATTCATGACTTGTGATTGTATAGAAACATCCAAAGCCGAGACTGGTTCATCGCATATAATGATTTTTGGCGTGACAGCCAGTGCCCGCGCGAGACCAATTCGTTGTCTTTGCCCTCCCGAAAATTCATGAGGATACCGATCATATTGATCTTTGCGCAATCCAACTTTATGTAACAAATCCATCGCTTTGTCTGTTCTTTCAGCCTTTGTTCCAATCCCTTGAATCTTCATTGGCTCTTCAATGCTATAGCCGATTCTTTTTTTGGGGTTAAGCGAAGAATGGGGATCTTGGAAGACCATTTGCATTTCTTTTCTGATAGGCATAAATTCTTTTTCTTTTAATGAAAAAATATCCTGCCCTTGGTATAAAGCCGCACCGGAAGTAGGTTCTGTTAATCGTAAAATGGTTCGGCCGGTAGTACTTTTGCCGCATCCGGATTCTCCAACAAGCCCCAATGTTTCTTTTTCAAATAAATCGAACGTGACATGATTAACCGCCTTTACGTGACCGGTCACTTTGCCTAGTGGATTTGTGATTCGAAAATGTTTCTGGAGATCTTTAACCTGCAAGAGAGGTTCTTGCCTTTCATACTGTTGCTGCATTTTGTCCCACACCCTCCTTGTTTAAAAACTCGTCTGCCTTCCAACATCTCACCTTTTGGCCATTACCTATTTCTTGTAGGTCAGGTGTGCT
Source organism: Siminovitchia sp. FSL W7-1587 (assembly GCF_037963795.1). Classification (NCBI taxonomy): domain Bacteria; kingdom Bacillati; phylum Bacillota; class Bacilli; order Caryophanales; family Bacillaceae; genus Siminovitchia; species Siminovitchia sp. FSL W7-1587. The sequence goes on along the minus strand of NZ_CP150169.1, from coordinate 2,635,564 downwards.
ACTCTTACACTGTTCATCGGCAAACGCACATCTTGGCGCGAAACGGCAACCAGTTGGAATAGCGGTTAAAGGCGGGACAACTCCTTTAATGACATGCAGTTTTTCCGTCCGGTCTCCGTCGATCTGGGGAATTGATTTCAACAGGCCCTTGGTATAAGGATGAAGCGGATTGAAAAACAATGTTTCCACCACACCTTCTTCAATTACCTGGCCGAGATACATGACGACAACCCGTTGACACACTTCAGCTACAACACCCAGGTCGTGTGTGATCATCATCACGCCCATTTCCAGCTCTGATTTCAAATCATCAATCAACTCTAGGATTTGGGCTTGAATCGTTACGTCAAGAGCAGTGGTCGGCTCATCCGCGATCAGTACTTTGGGCCTGCATGCCAGAGCCATGGCGATGAGTACCCGCTGTCTCATTCCTCCAGACATCTCATGCGGATATTCATGTATTCTTTTTTCTGGCGCCGGTATGCCGGTAAGCTTCAACATTTCTTCCGCTTTTTTTAGTGCTGCGCCCTTGCTCACTTTTTGGTGGATTACAATTACCTCAGCTATTTGATCTCCAATGGTTTGTACCGGATTTAAAGAAGTCATCGGGTCTTGAAAGATCATGGATATTTTATTTCCACGGATTTTCCGCATTTCCGATTTGCTAAGCTTCAACAAATTCCTTCCTTCAAATAAAACCTCCCCTTCATACCTAGTCGTCTTTTCATTTAATAACCTCATAATTGATTCAGAAGTTACGCTTTTACCACAACCCGATTCTCCTACAACCCCCACGGTTTCGCCTTTGTTTACTCTAAAGGTGACATCATCAACCGCCGCAACAGGCCCTTGTTCCGTCGTAAAAGTTGTTCTTAAATGTTTCACTTCCAAAAGTGGCTGAATAGACATCTTCAACCTCCTATTATTTATGATTTTTTTGTTTGATGAGACTGGGGATCAATCAAGTCACGTAAGCCATCCCCAAGCAGATTCGACCCTAACACTGCCAATAAGAGAAACATCCCGGGAAATACAGTCATCCACCAAGCTGTCTGGATCACGCTTTTGCCATCATATAAAATATTGCCCCAACTTGGTTCAGGTGCCGGAATTCCCGCTCCTAAAAAGCTCAAAGATGCCTCTATGATCATGGAAACCGAGAAAACATATGTAATTTGAACGATAAGAGGAGTAAGAACGTTCGGTGCGATATGCGACCAAATGATCTTCCAGGAGCCTGCTCCTTGTGCTCTTGCCGCTTCAACATAAGTCTGTTCTTTTACAACGAGGGCAGCTGAGCGGACAATTCTGGCCACGCCCGGTGTTTCCACAATGACGATGGCGATCACAACATTTATGGGCTTAGGCCCCATTACTGCCATAATCGCAATAGCCAAAAGAATGGAAGGGAAGGCCATCAGACCATCGGCAATTCTCATTAAAATGTGGTCGAGAACGCGATAATACGACGCATACATTCCGATAAACAGACCCAATAAACCTGTAATAACCGCTACGGAAAGCCCTACAGCCAAGGATACTCTTGCTCCGTAAACTACGCGGCTAAATATATCCCGTCCGAAGTTATCAGTACCAAACCAATGAGTCGCATTTGGGGGCTTTAAACGGTTTACCGCCTCCAAGTCATAAGGAGTAAATTGGGTAATGAGCGGAGCAGCAAGTGCTGACAAAGTGATCAATAACATGATCCCTCCGCCAATCACAACCATTTTATTCGCCCAAAGCCGTCTGATAAATAAAGATCTTCTTTCTTTGGCAATATCTTTTTTTTGCACGGCGACATCCGATTCCATCACTTTTGCAAGCATTCCTTCACCCCCTATTTTCTATTTAGTTTAATCCTCGGATCTACTATTCCATATAATAGGTCCACCACAAGATGAATCAGGACGTAAGTTCCGGCAATCAATAGGACACTCCCTTGAATGAGAACATAATCTCTTCGTTGAATGGCATTAACAATCAACTGGCCGAGCCCAGGTATATTAAAAACCACCTCGGTCACTACCGCGCCGGCTACTAAAGTGCCAAATGCCTGGCCAATAACCGTTAAGATTGGAATGAAGGCATTCCGAAAAGCATGTTTATAAATAATGACTTTTTCTTTCAGGCCTTTTGCATGGGCGGTTTTAATATAATTCATGCTGAGTATATCGAGCATGGATGACCTGGTCATGCGGGCAATTAACGCGGATTGAATGGCTCCAAGGGTGATGGCCGGTAATAATAAAAACTTCAAGTGGTTCCATAATCCTGCACTGAGCGGTTGATAGCCGGCAGCTGGAAGCCAACGAAGCTCAACCGCGAATAAGAGAATGAGTAAAAGTCCCAGCAAAAAACTCGGTATAGAGATTCCAAGTAAAGCAAATACCATGAAAAATTGATCTACTGCTGTGCCTTTTTTTGTTGCAGCGATCACTCCAAGTGGAATGGCAATGACGATTGAGATAAGCTGAGCCAAAATAGCCAAGGATAAAGTAGGGGCCAAATGACTTGTAAACGCCTTCAAAACTGGCATATCCAAATAAAGCGAATCTCCCAAATCCCCTATTAATACCCCGCTAAACCAACTGAAAAATTGCTCATAGAGAGGCAAGTCTAAGCCAAGCTCATTCCGTAACTCTTGTATGTCTTCGGGCAGAGCATCCGGGCCCAATATAATGGATGCAGGATCTCCAGGGGTCAGGTGTATCAAGAAAAAGACGACAATAGCCACTACTAACATGACCGGTATAAGGGAAAGCAATCTCTGCAAAATATATATTTTCAATCTGATTCTCCTTTCTCAGAATGATAACCCTTTCATCACTGCTTTGTTCGCGATCTCTGTTTATTCATTATAAAAAAAGTCCCGACAATAATATTGCATTATTGTTGGGACTTTTTTCACTTTCTTGACATTATGTTGCGAATCACCTCGGTAGCTGTCGCTACCATGACTAATATACCAATGAGTAAGCCAAAAAATGTATAAATCAAAAGAAGACTATAATGGTGAAAAACAGTAACTGTCATTAACGCGGCTATTAAAAGAAGAACAAAAGGCGTCTTACTTTTTCTTTCTCCCACTTTTTGCGGAAGTGTATCAATGAATAATATAAGTGTGCCAACATAAACGACAAAACAAAACATCTTAAACATGAGCGAAGGGGAAAGCTTTTTGATTAATAATATAAATAATTCATTTGCATGGCTATATTCCAAGTTTTGTGTAATGGCGACAACATTCATCGTTGCAAAAGCCAGTAGAAAAGTAGAAAAGATAAAAACGGCAATCAGCAATTTGCTAATTCCCTTTTTAAAACTTGGATTTGTATATTTGACAATCACATCTCCTTGCCATAATAACTTTGCAAAGAAAATAAAAAAAGCAATGAGCCATAATAAACGTAAACTTTCTGCATCATGATTCAAAACCTGGGGCTGATAGTACAAAAGATTATGGTATAAAGATTCGAGCCCTTTTTGCAAATAAATATAAGTAGGAAGGATAATTGCTAATCCACTGATAATAGTAAATTTAGCTTCTTTTATCATTTGTTTCCAATTTTTCTTGTTTGGAAGAAACGAAGCAAGTATAAGAAAAGTAGCTGCCGTACTAAAAACAGAAATATAAATATTTATTTGAAACAGAGAATGAAAAATCAACCCACTTACAAAAAGATGCAACACATAAACTTCTAAAATCCTTACAGACCTTATAATTCTTCCTGCTATAGACTGCTTTTTGATTGCGAAAGCAGGTGATTTGGTCAGCTTTTGTAAAAGAAAAGAGGCGCAAAATGCTAACATAAAGGCGCACACAATAACGATACTGGAAAAAACACCAAATCGAATAACGACTTCCCCAATGATAAATATCATACTGATTGATAACCAACTTGAGATTAAATAGATAATGTTTAAAGGTTTTAATGGTTTGATCATCGTCTTAAACTACTTTCTTGTTGCGATACTCCTTTGGTGTACAACTGACCATTTTTTTGAAAGCGCTGCTAAAATAATGCTGGCTATTAAAGCCACATTCCTCTGCTACTCGGAGAATCGTCCAGTTTTTATTTTGGATAAGCATCTTCTTTGCATTTTCAATACGAAAATGCAACAAATAATCGGAGAAGTTAATACCCACTTCTTCTCTAAAAAGCCGGCTTAAGTAACTAACATTAATATGAAGTTCTTTCGCAATAGAAGCTAGCCGTAATGGCTCCTTATAATGTCTTTTTACCATCTGAATAACCGCGCGTACAATGTCTGAATAATTGTCATATTCCGGACGCGTCTTTAGAAAATTCCGCAAAGCCGCAACCAATTCTTTCTCTATCACTGGCTTGACAATGTAATCTAGTACCTTTAAGTGGATAGACCGCTTGGCATAATCAAAATTTTGAAAAGCGGATATGATAATAATTTCCATATTGGGCATTAGCGATTTTAGTGTTGTTGCCACTTCCAGGCCATTCATTCCGGGAAGCTGAACATCCATAAGTGCTAGCTGAAAAGAGTCTTCCACTTCAACCATCTGTTCAGCCAATTTGATTGCCTCTGAACCATACAACGCTTTAAAAATGCTCCATTTGGGATAATGCAAGTGAACTAAAAATTCTAATTGCTCCAACTCGATCGGTTCATCATCCAGAACCAAAATGTTCATTGATTGTTTCACCTCCCAACTCTGATTTATCACAAATTTTCGGCAACGACACAACTACTTTTCCACCATGCTCGTCCTGCTGTTCATCTAACAAAAATTCCATACGGGCCTCTTCCCCAAACAATAGGTTTAACCGTTTAGAGACATTGATTAAACCTATTCCTATTGTGCTCTCTTCTTCTAAAGGGTTAAAAGCAAAACCAGGCCCATTATCCTTCACAATGATAGAAAGCCGACGCGCGGTCGACTGAATCATAATATGAACAATTCCGGGCCCTTCCACCTTTTCTATTCCATGTTTAAAGGCATTTTCAACAAGAGTCTGCAATAGATAAGGGAGAACGAGTAACTCTTCCGTTCCCTCTTCAACATCCCATTTAACATGAAGTCGTTCCCCAAAACGGAGCTGTTGTATCGCCAAAAAGTGCTTTGTATACTCCATTTCTTCTCTTAAAGAATATAAAGTTTGTTCTTGATGATATTTGGAACGTAAATATAAAATCATATGTTCAAATGTTTCTGATAAACGGTCATATTTTTTTAAACGGATTAACCCAAACATAGAATTTAAAGCATTAAATAAAAAGTGGGGCTGGATTTGCTGATTCAGTCTAATATATTTTGTTGTTTCCAATTCTTTTTCCAATAAAACTTTTGAATTTTCCACTTCCAACAAATATATTTGCTTCTCAAACGCATTATAGATGATTAATATGAGCAACCCGATCACTGGACCTAAAATACTGATTAAGATAAATAGAAAGAAATTCTCGTATGAAACCATGCCATTCACCATTCTTCTTTCTTCATTATAAAAAGGACTACATAATGAAACAAGAATCTGCAGTAAAATGCTTCGTCTCATGATGGATTCCATTTTTAAGATGTCTCCTGTCTGATTTGAGAAATGGGGCTTGACCATAAGCGCGCATATCCATTTATCCTCCTTTTCCAATTTAACTATCCACTCCTTTTCAACCATGTAAAAACAGCCCCGCAAGGCTGTTTTGTTAACTCGGTAATTGTTCGGCTTCATCCAGGTCCAAATCTTTGATGTTTCTTTTAAAAACCTTGGACATGAACAACATATATATGATGCCGATCACGACCCAAACGATTCCCCCTATAAACGCGTCCGCCTGAAGGAACGCCCAGAGAACTCCCGTAAAGGCGGCTCCTATCGTCGGCATGATGATATAAGAGAATACTTGTTTTGGTGTTTTATATTGTTTCCTTTTAAAGACAAAGTAGGCTATAACGGACAAGTTTACAAACGTAAAAGCGATTAACGCGCCGAAATTAATCAGGCTGGCAACGAGTTCAAGGCTCGGCCCCATCGCTAACAAGCTGACCAACCCGACGAAAATAACGTTAATGGCCGGGGTTCTAAATTTCGGATGAACATATCCAAACAGTTTCCTTGGAAGAACACCGTTTCTTCCCATTACGTACAATAGCCTGGATACACTCGAATGAGAGGCCAATCCGGAAGCGGTTGTGGCCGCAAACGCGCCGGCCAAAAAGATTAGTTGAAAAATCACTCCCCCGACGTGAAGAGCAATCTCGGGAAGTGTATCATCGACAACATGAAAGACGGACACATCCGGAAACAATGTCTGTGCATAATACGCTCCAATGAAAAAGATCGCCCCGCCAATCAGCACGGTTAAAGCAATAGCTCTTGGCACTGTGTTAATGTCCTTTGCTTCTTCCGTATACATCGTAATGGCGTCAAATCCAATAAACGAAAAACAAACTACGGTTGCCCCGGCTAAAATGGCGGCAGTGTCCATATTTGCTTGAAAGAGCGGCTGAATCGTTAACAGCGTGCCAGTTCCCATTCCTTTGGAAAGCTGAATGGTTCCCAAAACAACAAATGCAATCATTAAGGCCATCGTAAACACAACCAAAATAGTATTGACGCCTGATGTGGAGCGCATACTGTAAACATTAATCGCTGTTACAAAAGCCACATAGATGAGGACCCAAATCCATGCCGACGCCTCAGGGAACAACGCTTCCATATATAAGCGAATGATGACAGCGTTTACAAGGGGAAGCAACAAATAATCAAGCAATGATGCCCATCCCACTAAAAATCCTAAATGGGGACCCATCGTTTCCCTCGTATACGTGTAAGCCGAACCGGCGCTTGGAAAGACTCTTACCATCTTTCCGTAGCTGATGGCTGTAAACAGCATAACAACCAAACCGACAAGGTATGCCAAGGGGACCATGCCCCCCGTTTGTTTAGAAACGATTCCAAAAGTATCGAATACAACTGTTGGCGTCATATACCCCAATCCGAGTGCAACAATTGCCCATAAACCGAGAGATCTTTTCAAAGACGGGTTTTTTTGCATGTAAAAAGCCCCCTGGCAAACATTTTTTTATTATTCAAAGGAAGGTTATTGTCCGAAAGCAATCGGAAAATATGGACCTTCCATCTCTTTATTGTGAACGGTTACACTTGTTTGTAATCCGGGTTTTTCCACTCCATTAACGCAGCATATTTCAATGACTCTGCATCTTGCGGCAAGTAGTTCGGCATGATGGAAATAAATTTAAATCCATTTCGAAGTTGAAACGTCATAACCGGGTCATGCAATTCTCCATTAATCACTTTTTGTGCATACTGTTCAGGTGTAAGCTCTTGGGCGTGTTTATGATAGTTTGGTATACGCCCTCCAAACAGAATGCTCTCCAGCTGAAAGGCTTTTACAATTTGTCTTCTTGCTTCATACAAGCGCATTCCAACCTTAAGACCCCTGTATTCGGGATGTACAACAACTTCTGTTCCATACAAATTTTTTCCCTGCGGGTTATGGTTTCTAATATATCCTTTGTCTGATATATCATCAAATGAGTGATTGACCCCATAATCTTCAAAATTGACGATCACACTAGAGCATGATCCGATAATGGTCCCATCTTCATGCTCAATGACTACCTGGCCTTCAGGAAAAGTTTCAATTTGGCTTGCCAAGTGCTCGGGCTTAAATGGTATGGACGGATCTCCGAACCCGATAGCGGCCATCTCGTTGACTTTGTAAATATCCCGCAGTTCCATAGGCCTGGCCCCTATTTGTTCTAGAATGTTTGCCAAGTTTTCCTTCAAAACGATAGTCCCTCCTTTTTGTAGTAGGATGGCGCGCAATTGTGTTACGCGCCATCCGCCGCTATTAGTTTTCGTAAATGGATACGAATTTTTCCTCCAGGTATTCTTCCAAGCCGTATTTTCCGCCTTCTTTGCCCATTCCGCTCTCTTTTATTCCGCCAAATGGCGCCTGGATGACGATTGGAGCAGGATCATTAATGCCGATAATGCCAAACTCCAACTCTTTCATCATCCGCATGCCGCGGCCAAGATTTTTCGTATAGCAATAAGCGGCTAAGCCATATGTTTTATGATTGGCTCTTTCAACGACCTCATCTTCATCTTTGAAGGTAAAGACCGGGGCAATTGGGCCAAATGTTTCCTCAGTCGCAATTTGCATATCGTCCGTTGCATGCAAAAGGACTGTCGGTTCAAAGAAATAGCCGTTGCCCTTCTCGTACTTATAAACATTTCCGCCGTGGACGACTTTCGCATCATGTTTGACAGCATCCTCCACTTGGCTCTTCATTTTTTCCAAAGACTTTTCATTGATTAACGGACCAACATCCGTACCTTTTTCCAAACCGTCGCCAATTTTCAACTTGGAAGCCTGCTCTGCAAGCTTTTGTGCAAATTCATCGGCAATCGACTCCTGTACGTACACACGGTTTGTGCTGATACAAGTTTGGCCGGAGTTTTTAAACTTGGAAAGCAGTACACCTTCAACGGCAAGATCCAGATCAGCATCTTCAAATACGATATAGGGTGCATGTCCGCCCAATTCCATGGACACTTTCTTCATCGTATCGGCTGAATCCCGCATCAGTTTTTTCCCGATCGCCGTAGACCCCGTAAATGTCAATTTTCGAACATCGGGACTTGAAGTCAACTCTTTGCCAATTTCTTCAGCAGGTCCGATTACGAGGTTAACGACACCTTTTGGTACTTTTGCTTCATGGAAACATTCAAATACTTTGATCGCGGAAAGCGGTGTTTCCAAAGCCGGTTTTAATACGACTGTACAGCCCGCGGCAAGCGCAGGCGCAATTTTTCTAGTGATCATCGAAAGCGGGAAATTCCATGGAGTGATGGCTCCGCAAACACCGACTGGCTGTCTAATAACCATTAATTGCTTATCTTTATGGGATGAAGGAAGCACGTCTCCGTATATTCTCTTCGCTTCTTCCGCGTACCAGTCCAAATAGCTGATGGCGCCCAACACTTCCCTTTTTGCATCCGGCAGCGGCTTGCCGTTTTCAAGTGTGATGATTTGGGCAAGTTCCTCCATCTTCTCTTTCATGAGACGAACCACTTCGAAAAGATAGGCGCTTCTTTCGTTCCCTGTCGTTTTCCCCCATGTTTTAAAGGCTTCTTTGGCGGCTTCAATGGCTTGCTTCGTTTCTTCTTTTCCACAAAGCGAAATAGTGTCGATCACTTCAAGCGTTGCCGGATTTTTTACTTGCTCTTTTTGATCGGACTCATACCATTCTCCATTGATGTAATACATCCGTAAACCTCCTTTGGTTCTTTTTATTTGAGCTTGTTTTTAAAGGCCGTAATGGATTCATCAATGATCGCGATGATTTTCTCCACTTCTTCCTTATTGATAATAAGTGGCGGTGCTATCGCGATACGATCCATGCCAAGCGGCCTTAAAATAAGCTTTCTGTCAAAACACTCATCCACAATGGTTGGAGCCGCTTTTACTTCCGGAGCAAACGTTTTGTCATTTTCCCTATCTTCCCTAAGATCAAACGCGTCCAATAGCCCGATCACTCTCGTATTTGTGACGATATCATGTTTTTCTTTCAAATATGCGAGCCCGTCCCGCATCACTTTTTCCATCGCTTTCACGTTATCCAATACGTTATCGCGCTCCAACATCTCAATATTTTTCAATGCGACCGCGCAAGCTGTTGGATGTCCACTATAAGTAAATCCATGCGCAAGAACTCCTTCAAAGCTTACGAGCGTGTCGCGGAATTCCTTGTTCATGACAACTGCGCCAAGCTGGGAATATCCGCTTGTAATCCCTTTCGCAATACTCATCAGGTCAGGGACAACGTTCCAGTTTTCAACGCCAAACATCGTTCCCGTGCGTCCAAATCCACAAATCACTTCGTCAGCGATAAATAAAATGTCATGTTCATCCGCCAACTTGCGCACAGCTTGCAAATATCCTTCCGGAGGAATATTCACACCGCCCGCGCCTTGTACAGGTTCGATAATAATGGCGGCAATATTGTCCGCCCCTTCTCTTTCGATCGCCGCACGAATGGATTCTTCATATTGCGGATCATTCTTATCCCCTTGTTCCGCGTTGAGCAAGTGGGCAGTCGCGTGTACAAACAATCCCGGAATATTGGAGCCGGAAAACTCATGGAATGCCTGCAATGCTGTTGCTGTTTGGGCTCCAATCGTCACACCGTGGTATGCGTTTGAAACGGCAATAATTTTTTTCTTGCTAGGCTTTCCTTTGATTTCCCAATAAAATCTGGCCAGTTTGAATGCGGTATCATTCGACTCCGAACCACCGGACGTGTAAAAAACAGCTTCCAAGTCGCCAGGCGTCATATCAGCAATTTTTTTGGCCAGTTCAATAGCCGGCTCATTTGAAAAACCTTTAAAAGAGGAAGCATAAGCGATTTTCATCATTTGTTCTCTGGCCGCATCAGCAAGCTCGGCCACCCCATGCCCCAAGTTCACATTCCACAACATGGACATTCCATCTATATATCTATCTCCATTTACATGGTCGGCATAAATGCCTTCCCCTCCTGCAAAAATTATGGGTGGTCCCTCTTCAGCAAGCAATTTGGGATCTGTCGTCGGGTGAATATAATGTTTTTTATCTAATTCAATCAACTCTTGAATCTTGGAATCTTTTACTACTTGACTAGCCATTTTTGGCACCTCCATCATTTTTCTCGTAGTTCTAATGTGCAATTTCCATGCCACATTAAAAAGCGGGCTCGCGTTAGCAAGTTAAAAGGTGCCGTTCCTTGATTCTTCAGCGTTTTTATATTCAACCTCCTTGACGGAGTGAAAACGATTTTATGCACAAACGGAAATTTGTATGCAATTATGCATAATGGGTGGCCGCTATGAACCGTCTCCGGCTACTTAATAAAACATTTCAATTGTTTCAACGGGAACCGATCCCTTCTTTTTTACGCTTGCGGTGTAAGATTTTTTGATATTTGCGACTGACGGAAGATTGACTTATACCGAGTGCCGCGGCCGCCCTCGTTGTTGTTTTATACAGATTCATCGCCTGGGAAATAAGCTGTTCCTCAACGGCTTCAAATGCTTCTTGAAGCGGCATGATGTTCGTAATGATCGGCTTTACTTTTTTCATCGGTTCATTCAGTTTCAGCACCTGGCCCACGACGTTGGCATCAATCAACTCATCATCCGCTGTCACGACAAGGCGCTCAACGATATTTTGCAGCTCACGGATGTTACCGGGCCATGTGTATGCCTCCAACAGATTCAACGCATCGGGCGTTAAATGATAATTGCTGTGATGGCGCTCATTCAACTGCTTCAAAAAGTGATGTGCAATCAGCGGGATATCTTCATGCCTTTCTCTTAAAGGCGGCACATGGATCGGGATTACATTTAACCGGTAAAACAGATCTTCACGGAACGTGCCGTCCGCCACCATTTCCCGCAAGTTTGTATTCGTAGCCGCAATGATTTGCACATCGACGGAAATCGACTGAGTGCTGCCGACAGGTGTTACTTCGCGCTCTTGGAGGACACGCAACAGCTTTACCTGGAGCCTGAGGGGCAACTCAGCGATTTCGTCCAAAAACAAAACCCCCTGATCCGCCTGTTTAAAATAGCCTTCCTTACCTCCAGGGTCCGCCCCGGTAAATGCTCCTTTCACATACCCAAACAATTCGCTTTCCAACAGCGTTTCCGGGATGGCCCCACAATTCACTTTTAAAAACGGCTTGTCTTTCCGGACTCCCAGTTGGTGAATGGCGTGCGCAATCACTTCTTTTCCGACGCCCGATTCCCCCTGAATCAGCACTGTTGAAGAGAACTTGGCAACTTTATGAACTTGGGCGACAATATCCTCCATCTTCTGGCTGCAGTAGATCAGTTGTCTTTGCAGCTTTTCCCGCGTTCTGATTTGATCGAGTTCTTCTTTATAACGGGCTGATATTTTTTTCATTTCACGCAGCTCGTCCCGGAGGCGCGTCGCTTCCGTAATATCCCGGGAAGCCACGATGACACGTTCGATTTCCCCATCCTCCCCGAGAATGGGGTTTCCAACTGCAAGAACCTTTTTTCCGCCCGGCGTTTCCTGCACTACGGAAACCTTCTTTTTCTTTTCCAAAACGAGCCTCGTGACAGAAGGCATAAATAGCCCCTGTTTTTCCAGTTCCATGATGTTTTTCCCAAGCAATTCACTTAAATCCACTCCCCAAAACTCCGGAATCGCATTCTCGCTAAATCTGAGAAGTTCTCCACGCGCATTGACAACCAATATTTCATCATAAATACTTGATAAAATGGCGTTCAAATCCTTGTTCAAATTTTTCACTGACTCCAGTTCCATCGCCATCTGCTCAACCATTGGCAAATCCTGGACGATGATAATGAGGCCTTCAACGTTTTTACCGTCATTGATGATCGGACTGTAGTCCACTAGCAAGCCGGATTCGTTTGATACTTGAATTTGATTCAAGACTGTTTCACCTGTTAAAAAGACATGGTTTAGATGATGAGGATCGAAAATATCACTTGCCGATTGATTGAGCACTTGCTCCGGCGCAAAACGGGTCATCTTCAAGGCTGATTCATTATAATTAACGACGACTCCACGATTATCCACAATAAAAATTCCCATCGGTATCGACGCAATCAACACTTTCAAAAAATTCATATCTTCTTGTTTAAACAATTCAATGAGCAAATCCTCGCGTAGAACATAGCCGGCAATTGAACCGCTTTCATTCTTAACTAATGAAATATCCTTTCCCAAGACTTGAAATATGGCAGAGAAAGGAAGACTTTCCGACAATGTGCTCAGCTCTGTGACAGGCTTGGCGTATGGATTCAACTGTTCCAACTGCAATCCGACATTTTCCCTGTAACTGACAGGTAAATCTCGTAAATGAATATAACTGCTAATCTTGCGATTTTCCTCTAAAAAAATAAACCGATTATTATTAGACAATAGATCTTGCCAGTTTGGACCAGGTTCGTCAACAGATAATTTTACAATCGGTTGAATAATATCTTTGGATAAGAGGAACACATGATCAATCCCTTCCCTTGTCTTTTATTGTCGTTTCTAAATATTATAACAAAAAAATTCATATAGCTATGTATTTTTGAAAATATTTATTCAAATCCGCATGAATAATATAATATGTGCATACTTTTTTCCAAGCAAAAAATGATTCCGCTCTATTCTCTAATGAATAGTTTATGCGAAAAGACATAGTACTTTTAGGAATTTTCACTATTATGGCTATATTATCAATACATTTATAAATTGGCACATAATTTGCATTATTATTTATTAGTTTTGTAGAAACGAAATTTTCAAACAAAAAACAGCAACTCAGATGAAGGAGTGATCATTGTTTTGAATGATGTGATGGTTACATTGGACAACGTCGTCAAAAGTTTTGAGCGTAACACAGTTGTCAAAAACATCAGCATGGATATTAAAAAAGGGGAATTCCTGACGTTATTAGGCCCTTCAGGATGTGGAAAGACGACAACGTTGCGCATGATTGCCGGGTTTGAACAGCCGACTGACGGTGATGTATTAATAGATGGAAAAAAAGTGAGCGGGATTCCCCCACACAAAAGGGATGTCAATACAGTATTCCAAAGCTATGCCCTTTTCCCCCATATGAACGTATATGACAACGTTTCCTTTGGACTCAAGATGAAGAAAGTAGGGAAAGAGGAGATAAAGCGGCGTGTAATGGAAGCGCTTCAACTTGTCCAACTTGAAACTTTCGCGGAGCGAAAGCCCGACCAACTCAGCGGGGGACAAAAACAGCGCGTGGCGATCGCCCGCGCTTTGGTCAACAGTCCGAAAGTGCTTCTGCTCGATGAGCCGCTCGGCGCACTTGACCTTAAATTGCGCAAACAAATGCAAGTCGAATTAAAACATCTGCAACAGCAACTCGGTATCACATTTATATATGTCACCCACGATCAAGAAGAAGCCTTGACAATGTCAGACCGGATCGCGGTTATGAACAATGGCATTATTGAGCAGCTTGGAACGCCAGATGAAATATATGAACGGCCCGCTTCCCGTTTTGTCGCCGACTTTATTGGAGAAACGAATCTCTTTGAAGGAACGGTTATGGAAATAAACAATTCGCATGCCTACCTGGCGTTTTCCGGACATAAAATCCCCGTTGTCCAGACAGCGCCACTTTCGTTAAATCACCAAGTGGCGATGGCGATTCGTCCTGAAAGAATCAAGCTTCATATAGAACCAAACAGGGAGAGTTTCGCCATTCCCGGGAAGGTCGTCGAGCATATTTATGTCGGGTCGATCATAAAAACAGTCGTTTCTCTTCCGGGCGAAAACCAAGTTACGGTAAATACAATGCCGGAAGTAGCCCATTCATTTGCCGTTGGTCAAGATGTCTTCGTAAGCTGGGAACCTGATAAGGCGGTGGTCATTACATGATGAAAAGCAATATTGCCCATGCAGAGAGTCCTCCCGTCCGGCAGAAGAAAAAACGGAGGCCCGGAACATTATTGGGGATGGCATGGACCCTCTCCCCAGTCACGTTTTGGCTCGTATTGTTTTTTATATTTCCGCTTCTATTTATTTTGTTCATCAGCTTTGCAACCAGAGGCCTATACGGCGGTATAGAATACACATTTACACTTGAAAATTACACGCGTTTTTTCGATCCGCTCTATTTGAAAATTTTGTGGGACTCTATCTTAATTGCCGGATTTACAACACTTATCTGTCTTGTTTTCGGGTATCCTTTTGCTTACATTATCGCAAGATCGCCCAAAAAATACCGGAATCTTCTGTTAATGCTTGTGATCGTGCCATTTTGGACGAATTCTCTAGTCAGAACGTACGCATGGATCGTCCTTTTGCGGACGGAAGGTGTCATCAATATGATATTGTTGAAAATCGGAATCATTTCCGAACCGCTTGCGATGCTCTATAACCATGGTGCGGTAATGGTTGGTTTAACCTACACATTGTTCCCATTTATGGTTTTGCCGCTATATGCTTCCATTGAACAGCTAGATAAATCGTACTTGGAAGCCGCGAGTGATTTAGGCGCCAAGCCTTGGCGGGCTTTTACAAAAATTACCTTGCAGCTGACAATGCCCGGGATCGTTGCCGGCTGCCTGCTTACATTCATCCCGACACTTGGTTTGTTCTTTATTCCTGACCTGATGGGCGGATCCAAATCGTTATTAATTGGAAATTTGATTAAAAACCAATTCCTGACAGCTAGAGATTGGCCGTTCGGATCGGCGGCTTCCATGATTTTGATGGTGCTGACATTAATCTTCATCCTGATCTACTTAAGAGTCGGCGGCAACAAAAAAGGGATTGAGGTGATATAGGTGGGTTTCCGATTTAAAAGCTTGCCATCTATTTTATATGCAACGTTCATTTATGGCTTTTTATATGTGCCAATCCTCGTCTTAATTATTTTTTCTTTTAACAAGTCCAGATTGAATGCGGTTTGGACAGGCTTTACTTTTGAGTGGTATGGCAAACTGATGCAAAATAGCGATGTGCTGGCGGCTGCCAAAAACAGCTTAACCGTAGCGGCCGTATCTACTATTGTTGCCACAATGGTAGGTACAGTGGCAGCGGTTGGAATGTATCGTTATCACTTCAAAGGCAAAACCGCCTTGGACGGAATGCTTTATTTGCCGATCGTTATTCCGGAAATCGTCATGGGTATTTCACTACTCGCGTTTTTCGCGCTTGCCAATATCCCCCTTGGGATCATGACGCTTGTGATTGCCCATATCACATTTTGCATTCCTTTTGTCGTCGTCATTGTACGGGCAAGATTGGAAGGGTTTGACCGCTCATTGGAGGAAGCGGCGAGAGACTTGGGAGCGAATGAATGGCAAACCTTCACGAAAGTGACACTGCCTATAATCGGTCCGGGCATTTTGGCCGGCGCCCTGCTTTCCTTTACACTATCGATCGATGATGTCATTATTAGCTTCTTCGTGGCAGGACCAAGCAGCACAACTTTGCCGCTGAAAATTTTCTCCATGGTTAAGTTTGGCGTCTCTCCGGAAATCAATGCACTCTCTACGCTTATGCTGCTCATTACCTTAACCATTGCAGTATTCGCCCAGCTTCGTTTAAATAAATAAGATGCCGGATCAGCGGGCAGACGCATGCTCGTTGACGGCATTCGTTTTTTCCTGTTGAAGATACAAATCACAACGAAGAGCATATTTTCCAGAGAAACAGTTCCGGTTCGTTATATCTGTTTGCCAGGTCAGCGTACATGCCCAATCGTATGGTTAAGCACCTGACAGATAACACCAGCGTCCATGTAAAGAAAGATACTCACCAACAATATGCTCGGGGACATGGCTACGATATATGATGACACATCCATGGTGAAGTATTTTCTATTACCAAACCATGGAAAACGGTGAATCTTTTACCTAACAGTACTTGTTTTTCGTTCAGAAAGACATTGTCGTTATGATAGCATCATTCATCAAGATGATATGTTACATTTCTGCATGATCGATACCGGAAGACCTAGCAAGAGAAAAAATGCCGCATATTAAAGCGATCACAACGACACCAGCCCCAACATGCGCTGTACTTATTAGCGAACTTGTACGCTCCAACACGACTCCGCCAATTGCCGACCCCAATGATATTCCAATTTGCAAAGCGGAGTTGTTAATGCTTTGATGAATATCGGAAGCATCAGGATCAATTTGAATGATGTAGTTCTGTTGTGGAGGAGCAAGACTCCAACTTAATGCGCCCCAAAGCATCATCGCCACCAAGAATAAAGGAAAAGAAAAAGTGGAGTATGGCAGTAAGAATAACACAATGGCAAAAGAACTAATGACTAGTAAAATACTTTTCTGAGATCCGATTCGATCAGCCAATGCTCCACCCAATGCGCCGCCGCATATGGCCGAAAGACCAAATAGCAAATAACAAATACTTATCCAATTTTGATTCAAATGGAATGCAGTTTCCAAAAATGGGGTGAAATAAGCATAAAGTGTATAATGCCCAGCCAGCATAAACATCGTTGCCAAGTGGGCGCTCGCAATTTTTATGTTTCCTAGCGACTTTATTTGTACGGATAGCGGCTGTACTCTTTCAGTAGGAATTCGCTCTAAAAATAAAGAGATGAAAACAATGGACATAAGGGAAAGAAAAGCGATGCCTAAAAATATAGTCCGCCATCCAAAGTGATCGGTAATGATAATACCTATAGGCACACCTAAAACAAGCGATGAGCTAATTCCCATATAAATAAAACCTAATGCTCTTGCTCTATGCGCCGGCTCGACAATCTTCGCCGTAATCGTTAACGAAAGGACAACAACTAAGGCGGTACTCATAGCTGTTATAACTCTCGCAACCATAACGAGCAAAAAATTAGGACTGAAATAAGTCATGACATTTCCGAGGAAAAATATAAACAATGCGATAAGGTACAATCGTTTCCGCTCAATTTTTGCCGTCAATGATAATAAAACAGGACCGGAAACGGCATAAATAAGCGCAAACACACTAATAAGCTGTCCCGCGGTACCAAGATTGACTTGCAGATCGTCTGCCATAACAGGTAAAATGCCGCCGACAATTAATTCGACCAGACCTACTCCAATCGTAGCCGCAGCAAGTATAAAAACTTTCAAATTCATTAAGGCCCCTCCCTACACTTTGCACACCACATTTATAAAACTCTTTTAAACGTTTGTTGAATCAATCTTAAGTGAACCCTTTTAAAACATAAAAAACCCCTGCCCACAAAATAAGATTGCTTTTTGTAGTCAGGAGGTTATGGTTCCTGGTAGAGACCCTCAAACCAGATTATTGAGGTTATACAAACTTGCGGTTATGAAAATTTCCATTTTAAACTCTACCACATCTATGGACTTTTTTTCAACCCTTCATTTTCTGTCTCTTCTCCCATTTCGTTCTCAACAGAATCATATCCGTTGGATGTGCAGGGGGAATGTACTGTATGGGTATGAGGCAGGACATCTGTTACATGTTTTCCTGTAAAAGCCGATCCCCGTGAATAATGGGACCCGCTTTATTCCTAAATAAACTCCTTTCGAGTACCCGACATTTCTATGAAAAAGTGAGCAGTACGATTCAGTTTCTTATTTCGCAAAAAAGCTTTTCAGAAGACAATGTTCTCAAAATACCGTCGTTATGCTATCCTTGAATCTGTTTCAGTGCACCTGAAATCTTTCAGTTATTCCAAAAAACGAAAATACTTTTATAAAATTGTATGTAAATATCATTTTACGCTATGTGAATTGATATATCCTTGAGATGTTACCTTTTGTAAACCGCTTATCCTTCCTGAGCGATGCCCTTATAACGGCATCCAGTTACCATTTAAAGAGAGGGGCTGTCCGAAAAGTAATATTGCCGCTTGAAAACAAAAAAACCAAAGCCAAGATTGCCGTAAAATCAACATTCTTGGGTTTTACATTTTAATGCATTTACTTTAAATTGGATTTTTTAGACAACCCCTCTCTAAAATAACTTTAATATCTACCATATTGCATCTTAAACTCTGGCTTATATTTCTTTCTTTATTGTTATAACCAAATAAGCTATTAAAACGATAAACAAAATCAAAATGATCGTTCCTATAAAAGTCAATAACGTCACCTACTTTCAGGTTTTATAGATGAAGCTGCGGCCAGTCACTCGCCTGGCCGTTCTGACTCATCATGAGGCGTGAGCGCATTCACTTTCGAGAACCCATATTGTCTCTTGTCTTTCAAAGGCGTTACTGAACCGGCTAGCCGAATTCTTCGCAGCGCTTCAAGGTCCACTTCACCGGTTACAAGTGCTTCCACATTCGAGCGGCCTTTTGCGATGACTCCATCCCCCGGAAAGGAAAAATCAATGGGAGAAAAGATTTCCGAATTTCCGTAACGGGAATCTGTCAGCGTGACATGGCTTAAATGTCCAACAGAACCTGATGTCACCACAAACACCTGATTTTCAACAGCTCTGGCACGGGCGCAATAGTGTATTCTTAAAAAGTCCTGCTCGTTTTCGGCAGTAAACGGGGTAAAAATAATCTGGGCACCTTTATCTACTGCCAGACGGGCTAACTCGGGAAACAGAATATCGTAACCGATCAAGATGGCTATTTTACCGCATTCGGTATCCAATACTTTCAATTCGGTCCCCGGCTGTATCCCAAACCACTTTTCTTCTTCTGAGGGAATATGCAGTTTATACTGCTTATCCATCGTTCCGTCTCTATTAAAAAGGAAAGCAACACTATACAGTTCGTTGTTTTCTTGGACATAGTGAGAGCCGGCAATAATGTTGATGCTATATGTTAAGGCTAAATCGGAAAATAGACTTATGAATTCATTTGTGTAAGAAGCCGCTTTTTGCGCTTGGCCGCTTGGAAATCTTTCCTCCAAAAAAGAGGCCAATTGCATGGTAACCGCTTCCGGAAATACAATAAAATCCGAGCGGAATTTAGAACTGTTGCGGACGTAATGTTCACATTGTGTGGCAAAATCAGAAAAAGAACTGATTTTCTTCATGTCGTGTTGAACGGTCGTGATGCGGACAGGTAAAGAATGTCGGTAGTCTTTGTCAGAGGATGGAACGTAGTCTTCATTGATCCATTCCATTAATGTGGCATTTTTAAGAGATGCTTCATCACCTGTTAAATAGTTGGGCAAGACTTTTTTAAACGTAAATCCATTCATTGTTTGGAATGTAATGACAGGATCGTAGATTTTTTTCTTAATGACTTCATGCACATATTGTTCCGGCGTCAATTCATGAGCATATTGATGATAATTGGGCATTCTGCCGCCAATTATGATGCCTTTCAAATTGAGACGGCGGCACAACTGACGACGCGCTTCATACAAGCGGCGTCCAATTTTCAGCTTCCGGTAATCGGGATGAACGACAACATCCAACCCGTATAAATGGCCGCCTTTCGGGTTGTGATTACGGATATATCCATCATCTGAAATATCATCAAAAGTATGTTCCTCGCCATACTCGGCAAAATTGACAATAACGCTTGAACACGCGCCCACAATCTTCCCACCATATTCGACACAAAACTGCCCTTCCGGGAATATTCGGATGTGACTTTCATAGTGTTCCGGTTCAAAAGCGACATCGGGAATGCCAAAGCTGAGGTTGGCTACTTTTACGACCTCCGGAATGTCTTTTTGACGAATATTTCTTATGACGATTTGTTTATGTTTTATAGAAGTGTCCGTCTCACTCATGGTGCTTCCCGCTTCCTTTCTTATTTTTCATGATTTTATTTACAAGATGGGGCTGGGACATAAGTTGAAAGCTGATTAAAATTCGTAAAAGTCGTGAGAATAAAACCCGTGAAATCAAGGTTTTTAAACTTGATTCCATGCGGTTTATTCATTTTTATAGGGTTCTGTCCCAGTCTCAGCAGTACCAAGTTCCAAATAGATTGGGTACCGGATTTTACTAATTGATATCTCTTTTCCCTTCTGATCAAATTTGGTGTTGATGGATTCAGGCCTGCAAAAATTGCATTCTAACGAATGGCACGTATCCACTATTGGATCATCAAGAGTCATTTATAGTTCCTCGTACTTTTCCGGTGTCGGATTGCCGATGCACAGCCATGTTCTCCGTTTCGATAAATTCATGATGATTGAAAATACGGTTTCGGTACGCCTATGCTCGGGCGCATTTTCGTTAGGAAAATGATTAATAGAATTCGGATAATTAAATTGATCGGAAAGCCATTCTTTAAAGCTCTCCTCATCAATTGCCCTTCCTTTCGCAAGGGCGGTGCGAATCAGTTGCTCAGCACGGTTTTTCCGGATAACAGAGTCGGTGTATTTAAATTCATTCAAATCCTTCAAGTTACGCAACAAGGAGGGCGAGCAAATATGGTTTGAATGAACAATGGCTCCGTCAGGGGCCCCCATCATGTCTATTCCAAACGTTGACACCTCGATATTGGCCGCCATCGAACCACGTCCGTTTTCTTGAATGGCAAGCAAAAAGTTGGCTGCAGAAGCCATTTGACCGTCCTTCACCTTGGCAATCGCTTCGTGATAAGAGAAAGAGTTGAGTACAGCTCGCAACCCAAGGTGAATCGGTACTTCATCCGATTTTTTATCAGTGATCAATGCATTGAGGCAAACAGCAAGCCCCGCTGAATTCCATCCTATTTTTCCAATGATGCCGCCTTCGGTTACCATTGTTATATCAGGTTTTCCTTTTTGTTTTATGCGAAGCAGCAACAGGCTCGCCTTTTGACTCCCTTTCCAATCCCAGTTTTGTCCAATAATCGTCTCATCTGAAGCGGGCGGAGTCACGGCAATGGACGTGCAGCCATCAGAAAAAATCTGATCCTTTCTGCCGGTAAGCGCGATTTCACTGCGAGCATTCAACGCCAGTATATCTTCAAAATCCACTCCGGCGCCCGCCGCCACCCCCTCCATTTCTTCGAGGAAGCCGGGATCGTAATCTTCAATCGCTTTTAGATGGACAAGCGCCCGCTCTCTCGCTTCTTTCCAACCGATACGATGGTATCCGTAAAACAATTTTTCATAAGTGCCCAAGCTGATTTGGATTTGTTCTTTCCCTTCACGCCCATGTTTTTCCCCTATTTCTCTTGGTGTTCCTTCTAAATCCAATTGTTTGATCATGACAGTCTTCCTTTCTCACACAATTATGAAATGTAATCCTTTATTTTAAAGTAATATTTCATAATGCCGAGACCTTTTGCATTATGGCTGTGAAAAGGAATCGGCTTTAAGTTTGAACGGTCCAAAGGGTTGTTTTTATCTCCTTCATTTACAATATTTGCAGCAACTATTTTCCCGAGTAAGGTGGACATGGCCGCTCCGTGTCCGGCATACCCGAAAGCAAAATGAGTACCGTCATCGAGTTGCCCGATGTAAGGTATTTTTTCAATCGTAAATCCTACTTTTCCGCTCCATGTATACTCCACTTTCGCGTCTTTTAATGCGGGAAATACCTCTGTCATTCCTTTTTGCAAATGAATAAACAGGCGTTTCGCATCACGTTTGCTCGTTGTGCGGCCGGAACCGCCAAAGACCATCCGGTGATCAGCCGATAAGCGATAATAATACAGCAAATTTTTCGTATCACAGGCCGCCCGATTATTGACAATCAGCCGCTTGCACAGCTCTTCCGGCAGCCTTTCTGTTGCCAGTACGATACTTTCTACGGGTACAATGGCCCTTTTGATCAGCTTATGCAGGTCTGTCGTATAGGCATTGACAAAAATACCAATGTGCTTCGCTTTGACAGAGCCATTGCGCGTTTTGACGACCACCTCGTCTTTTGACGGATGTTCTATTTTCATAGCCTCGGAGTTTTCATAAATGGTTCCGCCATATTTTTCCACAGCGTCCGCCAATCCAAGACAGTAATTTAACGGGTGGAAAATCGCGCTTTTATCGTCGATGTGTGCGCCATGGTAATAGGTTGACTCCATTTCCGTATGCATGTCTTCCTTTTCGATCACTTTTGTTTCAAAATGATATTCATCATACAAAAATTCCTGTTCTTTTTTTAGCGAATCCAAATGGGACGGCTTGTAAGCTGTCAACATATTGCCGTTTCTGAAAAAATCACATTGGATATTTTCTTTTTCTATAATATTTGCAATTACATCCACGCAATCCATCGACATTTGAAACATCTGTTTGGCAGTCTCTCTGCCATACTTTTTGGCAAGCGCGCTCATCGGCTCCACATAACCGATTAGTACTTCCCCGCCATTTCTTCCACTTGCGCCCCAGCCAACAGACTGAGCTTCCAATACGATCGTTTTTACATTTCTTTGCTGTAAATGATATGCGACGGAAAGCCCGGTAAAGCCGCCGCCGATAATGACAACATCACATGTTTTCTCTCCTTCCAGTGAAGGTCTTTTTGGATGTTTGTTTGCTGTCGCATGCCATAATGATAGATCACTCATGGTTCCACTCCTTCAACAGTATGAATCGATCATTTCATTTTATTGTTTTACTTCCGACCATGCCCTGTCATAGTATTGAATGGCTTGCCCCACATCTACTGCGTGGAGGCCCCTTTCATAGTCTTCATCGGATAACTCCAACTCTTTTCGGACATCTTCCGGCAATAATTCCAAGGCAGCTTTGTTCGGGTTATGGTACGGGTAGTCCATCGTGATTTCTTTGCTTATTTCCGGACGAAGTATGAAGTCAATGAATTTTTCCGCATTTTCTTTATTGGGGGCATCTTTGGGAATAACAAAGTTGTCTTGCCATAAGCTTAAGAAATCTTTGGGAATAACGGCTTTAATGCTCGGGTTTTCCCTCATGGCCAAAGCCGCTTCTGCTCCATACACGATACCCGCTTTTACTTCGCCACTGACGAGCAAGTTTTTCGGGCTGTCACTGTCAAATGCCTTTATATTTGGCATTAATTTTCTTAATTCCTCCCCGGCTTTCATGATTTCCTCTTCACTGGTGCTATTTGTGGAATATCCAAGCATTTCAAGCATGGCGCCAAGCATCGTACGCGGGTCATCCAATACGACAAGGCTGTCTTTTAACGACGGATCAAACAAGTCTTTATATTCATCAATCTCAATATCTACCAAATCTTCGTTATAGGCAATCACTTCCGTTCCCCACATATACGGAACCGAGTAATCGTCATTTGGGTCAAAATCCCACCCCAAAAACTTTTCATCAATGTTTTTTAAATTTGGAATATTTTCCTTATTTATCTTCTCCAGTTTTCCTTCATTGATTAATACTTCAATAAAATACGTGGATGGCACTGCCAAATCATAGGTGGCATTTCCGACATTTAATTTCGCTAACAGCTCTTCATTGGAAGAAATCGTGCTGTAGTTCACTTTAATCCCTGTTTCTTCTTCAAATTGCTGAATGAGGTTTTCAGGCAAATATTCGGACCAATTTAAAACATTGACGACATTCTCTTCTTTTCCCCCCGTACTTCCTCCCCCGCATCCAGTGGCAATAAACAACGCAAGTATAGCCACAATCATTAACATGCCAAGCTTTTTTCTCATCCAAAACCTGCCCCCTTTTAATGTTATTTGAAAATTTAACCAACGGGCCATTTACATATCAATGGCAAGCTCTTCCACATACGCGAGCACCATTCCTTTCAGGATTTCATCTCCTTCCTTCACCTCAACCGACAATAACTTTCCCCGATAGGACTTGATTAGTTCATATATACTGCCATCTGTTTTTTTGATTTGAAAAATGGTTGAACACCGCTGCAAGTCATCTTCTTGGTGAATCTGAATCTTTTTTAACATGCCTTCGCAGGGACTTACAATCATCTCTTCCATTTCCGTCTCTCCTATCGCTTTTTCTATTATACGTTTATCTAGCCGACTTTTCGTAATCGCTTTCATTTCTTCTTGTGCCAACATGCCGAAAAAGTCGCTTCTTTCCGGCATGATCGTTTTTAGCCTGCGGCATTTGCTTTACTTTTAAGAGCTTTCTTTGCTGCAACCTCATCTTTATATTCAATTTTGAATCCGATCATTCCATATAGGATGGCAATAAGCGGACTAAGCAAACATAAAATCGCAAATGGCAAATAACTCAATGTCGCGACTCCTAATGTCGTTGCCATAAAAGCGCCACACGTATTCCAAGGAACGAGCGGAGAAGTCATTGTTCCCGCATCTTCAAGTGTCCTCGATAAATTTTTGGATTTCAATCCCCTTTTCTCATATTCTGCTGCATACATGCGCCCCGGCACGATGATTGACAAGTATTGATCACATCCGACAATATTGGCGGAAATACATGTTGCGACAGTTGTCGCAATTAAACTTCCCGTTTTCTTCGCCAATTTTAGTAAACTATGAACAATTGTTTCGAATATCTTTGTTTTTTCAAGGACACCTCCGAAACACATCGCAATAATGATAAGTGAAACCGTATACAAAACAGATTCAATACCGCCGTTATTGAGAAGAGTGTCTACTACTTTGATATTCGTTTCAATAGAATAGCCGTAATACAAAATGCCGATGGCATCGCCTACAGGCACCTTTTGGACAACTATGGCACAAAATGTTCCGATCAGCGCGCCTATCGTCAATCCAGGCAAAGCAGGGATTTTCATGATCATCATAAAAATAATGAATACCGGTCCGAGCAATAACCACGGGGAAATCGTGAATATGTCCGCGAGTTGGGATTGAAGAAGACCAACCTCGGAAATCTTGGAACCCTTTCCGGCAAATTTCAAGCCCATAACCGCATAAATAATGAGTGAAATGACAAGAGCCGGTACAGTCGTATAAAGCATATGCCTAATATGTTCAAATAGCTCCGCTCCGACAATCCCCGGAGCCAAATTCGTTGTTTCGGATAACGGGGAAATTTTATCGCCAAAATATACACCTGAGATGACTGCTCCCGCGACCATTGCCGGATTCATTCCGAGACCGTGGCCGATTCCCATAATGGCGATTCCAATCGTCCCGGCGGCAGTCCAAGCATTGCCTGATGCAATGGATACAATACAGGAAATGGCGCAAGCGGCAACAAGAAAATAACCCGGAGCCAAAATATCAAGACCGTAATAAATCATCGTGGGAACAATACCGCCAGCAATCCATGACCCGATAATGGCTCCGATAACCATTAAGATCACAATAGCTTGAAGAGCCATTCTGACAGCATCAAGCATGCCATTTTCAATATCCTTCCACTTATAACCGAGCCCCAAAGCGACGATGGAAGCGACACCCGCACTAAGCAAAAGGGGAATATGCGGATCGGCCTCGTAAATAAATATCCCGACAAACAGGGCTATTATCATGAATGCAATGGGAATAAGCGCAACAAATAAAGTGGGTGTTTTTACTGTTGATTTTTCTTCATTATATGTCTTCATTTAGTAACCTCCTGATGGATAAAGCGCTATCATATTTGATTGCAATTTTTATGCCAAGCTTGTGAACGCTAATTAGCAACGTTTACATCAGCAAAATGAAGCTGTTGTATTCACCATTGCATAACCTTTTCTTTTTTGCATGATTTTTGGCAGACGCAACCGAAAATAAGCCTGAACCCCTATTTTGGACTCAGGCTTGATTTATAAAAAGCGCCACATTCAAAAAACCGTTTTATGCATCGGGCCGTTCATATACAACTTTACTCTACCTTTATATTGAAAGTTCCTTCACGAATACCTGTTCATTTTTTGCTTCCCGCTACTGTTCAGCTTTCCCCATTATCACCCAGCTATCATAGACAAGTCATGAGAGAGAACTAGGCTTCCAATTCATCAAAAGCAATCTGAGGAGGCTCCTTTTTAAAGAAATTCGTCGTAAACGCTAAGTAAATGGTTCCCAACAGCGCCCATATAAGGCCTGCTATAATGGAAAAGATATCAAGACTGATCCATAGGTAAACAACAAATGCCAAGCCGATGAGTGGAAAAAGAAGACTACTTACAGTAAAACCAAATGAACGAGGACCTTTGTGTTTGAAAAAAGAAATGATCACACAAAGGTTCACGAATGAAAACGCCGTAAACGCCCCGACATTGATCAGAGAAGTAGCCGCTTCTAAGCTAAGGAAAATGGCCGAAGTAGACAAAACTCCGATAAGCAGAATGTTAGCCACAGGAGAATTAAATTTCGGATGCAAGTATCCAAAAAAGCGCTTCGGAAGCACCCCGTCCCTTCCCATCGCATAAAGAAGTCTTGATGCACTAAGCTGTGCGGCTAAACCCGAAGCAAAGACAGAGAACAATGCTCCCGACAAGAAAAAGGACAAAAATAAATTTCCACCAATGATCACGGCAATTTCTGGGGAAGCTCCTTCAATATCCTTAAAAATGGAAACGTCAGGAAACAGAGACTGCATAAAATAAGTGACAGTGAAAAAGAAAACGCCGCCAATTCCAGCTACGAGAAGAATCGCTTTCGGAATGGTCTTTTTCGGATTTATTGTATCTTCCGACAAGGTTGTGATTGCATCAAACCCGATAAACGAGAGAGCCAATAATGCTGCCGCCCCAAATAATTCTGGCACCTCACCCCCGGAAGGGAAAATGTCACCGATCGGGATAAAACTCTCCGGCCCTTTCACGATTGAACGAATCGTAAGGTACGCAAAGATCACCCCAACCAACGCCTGGAAAATAACAAGAAGCATATTGACCGAAGCAGCAATTTTTACACCGAAAATATTTAAGAAGGTGATGATAGCGATCAGGCCAACAACCCAAAGCCAACCTGGAACTTCCGGAAATCCGGCTGATAAATAAATATCAGCAAGCAAAGCATTAATCATCGGAAGCGCTATATAGGCAATAAATGTGACCCAACCAACAATAACACCCAAATAAGGATTGATCACATTTCTCGTATACGTATAGACAGAGCCCGCGCTGGGAAATTGCCTGACAAGCTTTCCATAACTGAGCGCCGTGAACAAAATGGCAACAAATACAACGATATAGGCGGCTGGCACATGGCCGGAGGATATATCGGAAGCGATGCCGAATGTATCAAACACCGCCATTGGTGACATGTACGCAAGTCCTATGGCAACAACATGCATTAACTTTAGTTTTCTTTCAATTTGATTGGTTTGTTCCATACAAGTTTCATACCTCGCAAGTTTTATGTCTAGAGAAGGGCGACACGACGCGAATGCGTTTTCACGATGTGGGCAATTCCCCGCTTTTGGCACGGGAGTCTTGCCTGGCGAAAGTTGCCAGGCCAAATCCCGTTATTCTAAGTTAATCCACACACTTTTCACTTCTGTATAATTTTCTAGCGCATAAGAGCCCATTTCACGTCCAATACCAGACTGCTTATAACCTCCAAACGGAACGGCCGCGTTTGTAAGATTGTAGCAGTTGACCCAAACCGACCCTGCCTTTAATTTATCGGCTACAACGTGGGCATTTTTCAGGTTTTCCGTCCACAATCCCGCTCCAAGTCCGTAAGGGCTGTTATTCGCCCGTTCAATCACTTCATCAATTGTTTTATATGGCATACAAGCGACGACAGGCCCAAAAATTTCTTCCTGCGCAATTGTCATATGCTCTTCAACTTGAGAAAAAACAGTCGGGGCAACGAAATAGCCTTTATCGAATGTTTCTCCGCCGGCCAAAAGATTGGCCCCTTCTTCAATGCCTTTTTGAATATAAGAAGTGACGATGTCTTGCTGCCTTTTAGAAACAAGCGGACCCATTTCTGTATCTTCTGACAAACCATTTCCCAACTTTACATTTTTAGCATAATCGGCAAGCCTTGCCATGACCTCATCGTACATATGCTCAGGAATGTATGCTCTTGAACCGGCACAGCATACCTCCCCCTGATTGGCCATAATTCCGCTGAATACCCCAGGGATCGCTTTATCCAAATCGGCATCAGGCAAGATGATGTTCGGCGATTTGCCGCCAAGCTCAAGTGTTACACGCTTCATTGTGTTCGCGGCCTCTTTCATAATCGCCTTGCCAACACCGGTAGAGCCAGTGAAAGCAATCTTGTTCACCTTTGGATGCTTAACCAGCGCATCGCCTGCTGACTTTCCAAATCCAGGAACGATATTGATAACGCCCTTTGGAAATTCCGCTTCCTCAATAAGTTTGCCCAAATAAAGCGCCGATAGCGGCGTCTGTTCCGCCGGTTTCAAGATGATCGTACAACCCGTCGCAAGCGCCGGAGCAATTTTCCACAATGCCATCATAATCGGAAAATTCCACGGAATAATCTGGCCGACCACACCCACTGGCTCATGGCGGGTATAATTAAAAAATGATTTGGAAACCGGAATCGTTTGACCGGTCATTTTCGTCGCCCAGCCCGCAAAATACCTGAGCTGATCAATCGCTCCAGGCAAATCGGCGTTTCTCATCTCCTGAATCGGTTTACCATTATCCAATGTGTCCAACTGGGCGAGGATTTCAAAATCCCTTTCCATTAAATCAGCCAATTTATGCATCAATTTAGAACGATCCGATGCGCTGATTTTCGACCAGCTTCCTTCTTCGAATGCTTTTACAGCAGCCTCAACCGCTCTATCAATATCTTTTTCACGGGCTTCATGGACGTGAGCCAACACTTCCCCTGTTGCAGGGTTAATTGTTTCAAACGTTTGGCCATCCGCCGATTCATGCCAGCCGCCATCGATAAATAGTTTCTTCTTTTCTTCCTTTAAAAAATCTCTAACTTTTGGATGAAGTTTCAAAGTTTCACCAGTTTTCATCATTTTCATCCCCTCACTTGGAAAAAGTGGCTGGTTGGTCCAGCAATGATTCTAGTACATCGGTAGTCGAGCGCTTACGCTTTTCTTTTTGTCCAGCTTCAGCGCTCAGCGACTAGCTGACTTCGAGCCTCCTCCTACGATAAGTCAACATCGGCTCCTTCGTCGCCGTGTTTCCTTTATCTCGTCTGAGGCTCTCCAGTCCGTACGTCGCTGGTCGAGCGCTTCCGCTTTTCTTCTTAAATCGTTTTTGCGAAGGCGCCGATTGCATCATCGACAATGGCAATGATCTTTTCCACTTCGTCTTTTTGTACGATGAGCGGCGGTGCAATCGCCACGATGTTCATGCCAGGCGTGAAATCAAATGGTCTGATTAACAGTTCACGTTTATAGGACTCTTCCACAACAGTCGCGGCAGCTTTGATCGATCCGGCAAACGGTTTTCCCGCTTCTGGATCTTCCATCAAATCGAATCCGGCAAGAAGACCTCTAGATCTCGTGTTTCCGACAAATGCATATTTGTCTTCCAAATAGTCGAGCCCTTTTTTCAACTCATCTCCCATGACTCTTGCGTTTTCAATCAGGCCGTCCCGTTCGAGAATTTCGATGTTTTTCAACCCGACAGCACATGCTGTAGGATGTCCGCTGTACGTAAATCCATGCGCGAGCATTCCGTCGAATGTGTTGAATGCGTCTCTGATTTCTTCTGTCATGAGCACTCCACCAAGTTGCGCATATCCGCTTGTCATCCCTTTTGCGATCGACATGAAGTCAGGAACGACGTCCCAATGGTCCACACCGAACATTTTTCCTGTTCTTCCGAATCCGCAGATGACTTCGTCAGCAATCATATGAATATTGAATTCGTCACAAAGCTTGCGAACAGCTTGTAAATAACCTTCAGGCGGCACGTGGACTCCTCCGGCACCTTGAATCGGCTCTACGATGACAGCCGCAATTTTATCAGCGCCCTCTTTTTCAATGATGCTTCTGATGGAACCTTCATATTCAGGATGACTCTTATCTCCGAGCTCACATTCAGTCAAATGCGGCTTCGCGTTTACAATATTAGGGTCCTTTGATCCGGAAAATTCACGGTAAGCCTCGATGCCAGTCGCTCTTTGCGTCGCAACCGTAACACCGTGATAGCCTCTTTTCAAAGAAATAATGATTTTCTTGTCTTTTTTGCCTTTTAAATCCCAGTAAAATCGTGACAATTTAAATGCAGTATCATTGGACTCAGAGCCGCCGGAAGTATAGAAAATCGTATTTAAGTCGCCGGGCGAAACTTCGGCAATCTTTTCGGCCAAGCGCACGGACGCTTCATTCGAATAACCGTAGAAAGTGGTAGTGTAGGCGGCTTTTATCATTTGTTCATATGATGCTTCGGCCAATTCCTTCACACCATGGCCCAGGTTCACGTTCCACAGCATGGAAACCCCGTCAATGTATGTTTTGCCTCGCATGTCTTTTAAGTAGATGCCCTCGCCACTTGTAAAAATCAATTTCGGACCGGTTTCTGACTGCAACTTTGGATTGGTGGACGGATGAAGAATGTGCTTTTTGTCAAGTGATGACAACTCATTAAATAATGTTTCAGTTTGTTGGCTCATGTAAAATCTCTCCTTATTTTAAATTTTCTTTATTTCTTAGTGCCTGCCAGCTTCTGAACAACATATAAAAGGACATTTGCCCCTTTTTCAATATCATCATCCAATGTCAGCTCCTGCTCATTATGGCTGATTCCGTCAACACTGGGGACAAAAATCATGCCTGTATCCGCCACTTCTGCCATATATTTCGCATCGTGGCCCGGGCCGCTGAACAGTTCCATGGATGAATAACCTAATTCAGTTACCGCCTCTTTGACGGCATCTTTGACAACCGGCGCAAATAAGGTCGTCTCTGAATTCCAATCGGTTGTAATCGTTAACTCCACTTTACTTATTAACGCAATGGCACTGAGTTGCTCTTTTAATCTTTCGAAAGCATGGGACCTCAATTCGTTGTCCTCATGGCGAATATCAATCGTAAAAACTACCTCGCCGGGAATAACATTCGTGACGTTAGGGGTCACATCCATTTTTCCGACGGTTGTTTTTAAGCCTTTGATGTCATTTGCAATCTCGTTCACCTTTACAATCATTTTCGAAGCAGCCACAAGTGCGTCCTGCCTGTTTTCCATCGGAGTCGGACCCGCATGGTTCGTCTTTCCCGCTACCTTCACCGTGTACCAGTCATTGCCCTGTATTCCCTGCACAACACCAATTGTTTTTTCTTGTTCATGTAAAATTGGGCCCTGTTCAATATGCAGTTCAATAAAATTTTTGATGTTTTTTAACCGATTCTCGGAATCTCCCATATAACCAATATCTTTTAAAGCCTGTTCAAACGAAATTCCTTCATCGTCTTTAATGTGGTAAATAAAGTCTTTTGTAAAATTCCCGGTAATTCCGCCGGAACCAAGCATCGGAGGCGCAAAACGCGCTCCTTCTTCATTCGTAAAATTAATAATTTCAACAGGATATTCCGTTTCGATATCGTTTTCATTTAGAACACGAATCACTTCCAAGGCGGTTAAAACACCTAAGATGCCATCATATTTTCCGCCGCAAGGCTGTGTGTCCAAGTGGGATCCGATGGCAACGGATGGACCGTTATCCTTTTTTCCTTTTCTTCTTCCATATATGTTTCCAAAATCGTCTATTCTTACTGCAAGACCTTCCGCTTTTAACCAGTCAACAAAAATGTCGCGCATGTTCTTATCAGCTTCCGACAGTGCCAAACGGTGCAAACCGCCATGTGCGGATGAGCCGATGGAAGAGCTTATTTTTATTGTTTCAAGCAAACGCTCTCTGTTCACTTTCAATAATGTCTTTTCCATACGCATCCTCCTCACTTACATTTATCAATGCAAAAAGCGTGCCAAAAGGAATCCCTTTAAAAATAAATCCTTTTTTTAAGAAAGCCAGTCATATATAATAGATTTGCACCGATAGTGAATAAAAACGATGCGTAAGCGAATCAATTTTCGATGAATTCAGGAGGCGCTTTTATGAAAAAGTACTTTTTTAATGATCGACATTTTCATCGCGTATTCAATCACTTAAAAGATGGTATATTTATAGCTGACAAAAATGGCGTGGCACTATGGTGCAATGATACAAGTACAAGACAAATGGGCGCGCCCCGTTCAAAAATCATAGGCAGACATGTCAATGACTTGGAAAACAACGGTTTTTTCACTCCCTCCGTAACGAAAATCGTATTGGAACAAAAAGAAGCTGTGACAAAAGTCCAAACTTCCAAAGACCGGCAGTTTTTGGCGACTGGTTATCTTGTAAAAATTACAGAAGACGATGCCGAGTACATTCTCGTTCAAGTAAAAGATATTACCGAAACGGTGAAGAACTCGTTAAAGCTGGAAAAAGCGGAAGCCCTAATGCGAAAGTATTGGGAAGAGCTTCAGGAGATGAAGAAAAATCAGCATCGGGACAAAACGAGCCAACTCATCATCGGAAACAGCAAGAGCAACGAGGAATTGCTGGATTTGGTGCATAGGGTGGCCACTGTGGACGCAACCATTTTATTAACGGGTGAATCCGGTGTGGGCAAAAGCTTGATTGCCGGTGAAATCCATAAACATAGCACGCGAAAAGATAAAAATTTTGTCCAAATCAACTGTGGAGCCATTCCGGAAAACCTTTTGGAATCAGAACTTTTCGGCTATAAAAAAGGGGCTTTTACCGGAGCAAGCCATAGCGGAAAAAAAGGGCTTGTTGAAAAAGCGGATGGCGGGACATTGTTTTTGGATGAAATTGCAGAACTCCCCTTGTCCCTGCAGCCGAAGTTACTTCAATTGGTTCAAGATAAATCGTTTATCCCCGTCGGCGGCACGGAGCTAAAAAAAGTCGATATCCGGATCATCGCAGCCACCAACCAGGACCTGCCAAAAATGGTTAAGGAAAAGCGATTCCGTGAAGATTTGTATTACCGGTTGAATGTCATTTCCATCCAAATACCGGCGCTTCGGGAACGAAAAGAGGACATCCCGCCATTGGTTTATCATTACTTAAAACGATTTAATGATACATATATGAAAACATCATCCTTGGACAAAGGGGTGCTTGAATACCTTCAAAATTATAGCTGGCCCGGAAATATCCGCGAGCTGGAAAATATGATTGAGCGTTTAATTGTAACGGCAAAAGGTGACACGATCACGGTATCCGACCTGCCGGATAAAATTTTATATGAAGAGTTCATGGACCATTCGATCCGAAAATTAAATAATCAAAGCCTTCCAGATTATTTGGAAAAAATCGAGAAAAGACTAATTGAAGAAGCGAAAATGAAATATCCTTCCACGAGAAAGGCGGCTCAGTCTTTGGGATTGACGCAATCCTCCTACTTAAGACGGTTAAAAAAATATGGATTGTAACTGTCCGGATAACGTAGAGCAGACGGCGCCATTGGGAAGGTACGTTGCGGTAAGATGTTTCAAGAACATGGCTCCCCAGGCGGCCTTGCACGCTGCTCCTCAAAAGCAACCTTTTTCCTCATGACATAAAACTCCATGAAGCAAGAGGTTATTCAAAAAGCTGAGAAGCGACCTTGCCGGAACCGCATAGGCAAGATCGCGCTTAGCAAAACAGTGATAATTTCCCGAGTGGCATAAAAGTTGCATGATAATATCAGTGAACATAAATGGAGGGGATAGTAATGGCACGTACGATAAACAGTACACCCAGAACAGATGGATTTAGAATGCCTGGCGAGTTTGAGGAACATGAAAGAACATGGATGCTTTGGCCAGTCAGAACAGATACTTGGAGAGCTGGAGCCAAGCCAGCACAACGAGCTTTTGCAGAGGTGGCGAAAGCGATTTCACAATTCGAACCGGTTACGGTGTGTGTTAGAGCGGAACAGTTCGAAAATGCCCGCGCTCTTTTGGACGAGCAAATACGGGTCGTCGAAATATCATCTAATGATGCTTGGATGCGTGATATAGGACCCACTTTTGTCAAAAATGACAAAGGTGAAGTGCGAGGCGTGGATTGGGGATTCAATGCCTGGGGAGGTTTGGAAGAAGGACTGTACTTCCCCTGGGATCAAGATCAACTTGTAAAAAGGAAAGTATTAGAAATTGAACAAATTGATCGCTATGACGCAAAAGACTTCATACTAGAAGGCGGCGCCATCCATGTAGACGGGGAAGGTACGCTCATTACAACAGAGCAATGCGTTTTAAACCCGAACCGGAATCCACGTATGTCAAAAGAAGAAGTCGAGGAAAAACTCAAAGAGTATTTAAATATTGAAAAAATCATTTGGATCAAAGAAGGTCTTGTTGGTGACGAAACCGACGGACACGTAGATGAAGTACTATTTTATGTGCGGCCCGGAGAAGTTGCCATCAGTTGGACCGATGATCCTGCACACCCGCAATATGAAGTACTTCAAAAAACCTATAAACAACTTGAGGAGGAAGTGGACGCCAAAGGGCGAAAACTGAAAATCTATAAAATTCCGCTGCCGCGGCAAATTACCATTACAAAAGCAGAAAGCAATGAAATTGATTTCGCCGCCGATGCTTATGACCGCTCAGCCGATACAACATTTATTGCAACTTACATTAATTGCTATTTATGCAATGGCGGGGTGGTATTGCCGGCGTTTGATGATCCGAAAGATGAAGAGGCGGTAAATATTTTTAAACAGATGTACCCGGATCGAAAGGTCGTTACAGTGAATACACGTGAAGTCTCTCTTGGCGGAGGCAATATTCACTGCATTACCCAGCAGCAACCCAAAGCGTAAAGCTGAGCGAAACACATAAGACACGATACGATAGCCCTCAAGCAACAGGGGCAAGTAAGTGGCGGGGAGGCTGCTTATTCATTTGCGACCTTAGCCGATGGCTCCCTGAGCTGGGACTTTAAAAAGAGAGAACGGGAAAACACATTGATATGCTCCCCTGTAAGTAGACAGGTAAAAAAATAAAACCTGAATACTTAAAGGGGGCAGTTCACATCCCTTCTCTCTTTTCGTTTTCTCGGCCCTGGCTAGCAAAGCTTCCCTAACGCCCCTTCAAAAGCCTCCAATGTCCTACTGATTTCTTTTTCTCCATGTGCGGCCGATATGCTATAGCGATTCAAAGGCTTTGTATAAATCCCTTCGGCTAAAAGCAAGAAATCAAGCTCTCTTCTCAAGGCAAAGTCCGCTTTTTGAAGGTCGCGATAGTTGGATATGCTCTCTTGTTCCGTAATAATAATATTAAAGATGGAACCCAGCCCCAATACCTGCATCCCAACGCCTCGTTCAGAAAACAATTTTGCAATACCCGCTTTCAATTTGGCCGCCATATCTTGAATATGCCAGATTTCCCTTTCCAACACTTGGATCGTGGCTAATCCCGCGGCCAATATGGCCGGATGCCCGTTATAAGTGCCGCTGTGAAATAATACATCTTTGGCGCTGGAATGCCGGCTTTTGCTAACGTCAAACACATCTGCGGACGCCGTTGGTGCGCTTAATTCCATAATATCTCTTCTTCCTCCGGTTATCCCGATCGGATATCCACCGCCAACCGCTTTTCCGAGCGTTGTTAAGTCAGGGGTAATTTGGTAGTAGGCTTGCGCTCCCCCGAGCCCCATTCTGAAGCAGGTTTTCACTTCATCAAATATAAGAAGTATGCCCATCTCTTCTGTCATTTTTTTCAATCCGTCCATGAAGCTTTGGGTAGCTGGGATAAACCCTCCTTGAACAGGTTCAATGATCACTGCCGCGAGATCGTGTTGATTTTTTTTCAAAATGTCATAAGTCGCATCCAAATCATTAAATGGCAATATGATCGTATGCTTTTCATGGTACGGGTCGACTCCTTTTGATTCGGCTACCGGATGTGGGTGCCTTTCCGACCCGGCCTCATGTACAGGAGGATTGACACTAACGAGTACTTGGTCATAACCGCCATGGTAATGTCCTTCAAATTTGGCGATTTTATTTTTTCCGGTATAAGCATATGCTAAACGGATTGCGAGCAAAGTAGCTTCTGTCCCCGAATTCGTATATCTTAGCCGTTCCATGCTCGGATAAAGCTGTTTTACTTTTTCTCCCATTTCCATTTCAAGCCGGTGGGGTGCTCCAAACAGATAAGTACCCGATTCTTCCAATTGTACATGCACAGCTTCGATAATGTCCGGATGGCCATGCCCTAAAATCAACGCCCCGTAAGACAACAAATAGTCAATATATTCGTTCCCATCAATATCATACAAGTAACTGCCCCGGCCTTTTTCCATTGCGATCGGATACGGTGAAAAGAATTTAATATTAGCCGTCGCCCCGCCTGGCATCACATCCAGCGTCTTTTTGTAAAGCTCCAAGGACCGGGGGGTTTTTTCCATGAACCGCCTTAACCCTATACTTTTTCTTTCACTGATTGCCATTCATAGCACCTCATCAAAGAAATTATTTTTTCACTTTTTATATGTTATGAAATATATATTTCATTATACACTTAAAAAGCCTATTTGGAATCATTTATTTCAAAATGTAAACAAAATAAAATATTTATTGCAAAAATGCCCGTATTCCATTAATGTATACTGTAAGCCACACTGCCCTTTCACTTTAGAAGGGAACGATACAAATGAAAACACAAAACATTTACCGTCATATGGCAAACAAGCTGCCGGAAATGAGCAAAGCGTTTAAAAAAATTGCCCATTATATTTTGGAGAACACGACAGTAGTTCCATTTTTGAATGTCGCGGCACTTGCCAAAAAAGCAGATGTCAGCGAAGCAACGGTTGTTCGATTCGCCTCATTCTTGGGTTATTCCGGTTATTCGGAGATGCAAACTCATATGCAAAATTCCATTCAAAAGCAGCTTACGACAACTGAAAGACTGAAAATGACAGCAGATGTTTACAATGATCAAGAGCAATGGTTTTATAATATTTTTCGCGACGATATCGAAAATATTAAATCAACCATTGAACAAGTAGATATTGGAAAATTTCATCAGGCGGTTCATATACTTGAAGAAGCGCAAAACATTTATATTGCCGCCAATCGAAGTGCTGCGGCCCTGGGGATATTTCTTCAATATTATTTGCATATTATTTTGGGTAAGTCCGAAATCGTTAGGTCTGTAGAAAACCTTTCGGAACAATTGTACAACTTGGGGGAAAAAGACGTCGTTATCGGGATCAGCTTTCCGCGCTATACGAACAGCACCATCCAAACACTCGCTTTTGCCAGGGAAAAAGGATCAAAAACGATTTGTATTACGGACAGCCTGCTCTCCCCGCTCATCCAACACGCGGACATCCCCTTAACTGCGTCAAGTCAAATGCCGTCCTTCATCGACTCCTTTACGGCGCCGCTTAGCTTGATAAACGCCCTCATTATTAGCGTTGGAAAAGAACGAATGGATGAAGCCAGATCCCGTCTTGATCAAATGGAGGCTACATGGGATCGCTTTAATGTCTTTTACCTAAGAGGAGATCAATCGTAAAATGAACTGCCCCCATTGACAGTGGAGGCAGTTCATTTTTTTAATTTCAAGTATTTTCCGTATTTCACCAAATAAAAAGTCATAAAACTTTTATCGAGAAAAAGCATCGTGGGTTTGAATTAAACTTGGAATATTCTTCTTATATCACTTGCTCGTGCGCTTAAGCGCCCAAGTCCTTTTGAAGCAATTGTTCGATTTCCTCTGTGATTTCCATTTCTTTCATAAGTTCTACTATTTTGTTTAAATAAGGATACATCACATGATCGTCCTCAATAAAAGGAACATGTCTCCGGCAAATCGTATATAGCCGATTTGTTCCTTTGCCCAGTTTTTCAGAACCTCGATAATCGGCGGCACGCGCACCACAAAACAGTTCAATGGCGATGACCCGATAGCTGTTGTTCACGATGCTTGCCGCTTTTCTTGCGGCAATCGTCCCCATACTGACATGATCCTCCTGATTGGCCGAACTCGGTATGGAGTCGACACTTGCCGGATGGGCAAGTGACTTATTTTCTGATACGATCGACGCGGCAGTATATTGAACAATCATCAATCCTGAATTCATACCGCCCCGCTTTGTTAAAAAGCCGGGCAAATCTCCATTTAATTGGGGGTTCACAAGCCTTTCCACTCTGCGCTCGGAGATATTGGCCAATTCCGCCACCGCGATCGCCAGATAGTCCATAATGAGGGCCATCGGCTGCCCATGAAAATTCCCGCCCGATATGACTTTATCTTTATCCGCGAAAATAAGCGGATTATCTGTAACTGAATTCATTTCAATTAATAGTTTTTCATGTATATGCTGCAAAGCGTCCCTTGACGCACCGTGGACTTGAGGAACGCACCGAATCGAATAAGCATCCTGTACCCTCAACTCCCCCTGGTTTGTGATCAACTGGCTTCCCGCCGTCAATCTTAACATGTTCCTGGCCACTTCCTGTTGCCCTAAATGAGGGCGAATTTCATGAGTTTCCGGTTCAAATGCTTGCTTGACTCCGCGAAGAACATCAGCCGTCAAAGCGGCAGTACAATCCGCCCAATTGGCAAGCTGGATCGCATCCCAACAAGCAAGCGCCGCAATCGCCGTCATGACTTGTGTTCCATTAATTAACGCCAATCCTTCTTTTGCTTCAAGTGAGACTGGAGATATTCCCGCTCTGGCAAGCGCTTCCAATCCACTCAATTGTTCACCCCGATACTTGGCTTCACCTTCTCCCATTAACACTAAAGCCAAATGCGCCAGTGGTGCAAGATCCCCGCTTGCTCCGAGCGAACCCTGTTCTGGTATGACAGGTGTCACCCCTTTATTAAGCATTTCAACCATTGTTTCCAAGACCGCCAGGCGAATACCGGAATGTCCATGTAAAAGGGCGTTGACTCTCAGTAAAATAACGGCCCTGACGACATCGTCAGGAAGCGGTTCACCGAGACCGCATGCATGACTGCGAATCAGGTTTAATTGCAATTCTTTTCCCATCTCGCTTGGGATGTAAGTGTCACTGAATTTTCCAAAACCGGTTGTAAGCCCGTATACTACCCTTTTTTCCTCCAAAAGACTTTCAACATATCGTCGGCTGTGATGAATTTTTTCTCTGGAGTCGCGGTTTATCCCCACTTGGTAATGGCAACGCGCAATCTGAACCACTTCCTTGAGTGTTAATAGCGAGCCGCCTAATACGATTTGATTGTTTTTAGCCACGTGACCACCTCATTTCTGTCCATAAATTACTGTAATCGCTTTCAACAATGTGTTACATCTCATTTTAACATGGAAGATGATTTCGTCCATACATTTCTCCAGCACTGTGAAAAAATGCAAAAGAATAAAGGAAGCCAGAAAGCGAGCATCAAGGCAAACCCATTCATGTAAAAAATGAGCATCAAACATAACGATTTTTTATTGGAAGAGTCCATCATGATCAATGGTCTTTCTTATTCGAAAATACAGGTACAAAGAATTGCGCAAAAGCAAAACGATTGCTTTTAAATGCTGCCGGCTCGCAATTACATATTGAAAAAAGGTATTCCGATTTTACAATCACCCTACTGCGAATTCTGAATGTCCCTGCTTCGTAGGAACTAATATGTCACATTCTTTCTATAATTAGTTGTTCTCTTATCGATAGATCATTTCTTTCTATCTCTAAAAAATATTTCCCCAAAATTCACTGACTGCCAAGAAAACAGCGTATTTCCCGCCGGATAATTTACCAACATGGGCTGGTTTTGTCACATTAAAATCTTTATGTATTACTACGCAAACATCGTAACGACATTCCTCTTTAGGACGAATCATCTCTTTGAGTATCTTGCGGTCTGCCTGAAATTGTGGAATGATTTTCCCACTTTTTTTATTTTGCTTTTCACCATACTTCCCAACATTTCGGAAATAAGCAATCCTTGATTCAGGTAATTCTTCAATCGTTATTTTCAGTCTTTCTTAGATAAGGTAATTCGATTTAAAATGTCTTTCAAGTTTTTTTAAAAAAAATTGATGATCAGACGGTTTCAGTCATCTACTATTCCAATAAATAATCCGATTTATAATAGAAAACAAAAAAAA
This sequence comes from Siminovitchia sp. FSL W7-1587, assembly GCF_037963795.1. Classification (NCBI taxonomy): domain Bacteria; kingdom Bacillati; phylum Bacillota; class Bacilli; order Caryophanales; family Bacillaceae; genus Siminovitchia; species Siminovitchia sp. FSL W7-1587. Next base: position 2,595,231 of record NZ_CP150169.1, on the reverse strand, counting down.
TGGCATAGCAGCCAAGGCTTATGCCATTTCTTTTTCCTTTATTTGTTGAAGCATTGTTCCTTGATTTTTATATTGGATATGCCAAGAAAAGGCTTTTTCAAGAACATGCGGTGTTTGGCCTCCCCGCTCCAACGCTTCGCTATAATACGTCCATAACTGATCACGGTATAGGGGGTGGGCACAATTTTCAATGATTAAGGGTGCTCTTTCTCTTGGTGCCAACCCTCTTAAATCCGCATATCCTTGTTCGGTCACCACAACGTCCACATCATGTTCCGTATGGTCCACATGAGAAACAAATGGGACAATACTGGAAATATCGCCGCCTTTGGCTAATGATTTCGTTACGAAAATAGCCAGCCGGGCATTGCGGGCAAAATCGCCGGAGCCGCCAATTCCATTCATCATATTTGTACCGGAAACATGTGTCGAGTTCACATTGCCGTATATATCAAACTCCAAAGCCGCATTAATAGAAATCAAGCCAAGCCTGCGGATGATTTCCGGATGATTTGACAACTCTTGAGGACGCATAATCAGCTTATCCCGATATTTTTCAAACTGGCCAAAAACGTGGTTCATTTTCTTTTCCGATAATGTTATGGAACAACAAGAAGCAAATCGCACTTTACCCGCGTCAATTAAATCAAATACAGCATCTTGAAGAACTTCAGAGTATATTTCCAAGTCTTTAAATTCAGAATCAAGCATCCCGTGAAGTACCGCGTTGGCTACCGACCCGATGCCCGATTGTAATGGGGCAAGGTGTTCGGCCAACCTGCCTGCTTTTACTTCCTTCCGTAAAAAACCAATCAAGTGTTTTGCCATCATTTGCGTTTCATCATCCGGGTCCACGATCGTGGATGGAGAATCCAATTGCTCTGTAAATACGATTCCTTTTATTTTTTCAACATCAACCGGAATCCCGGTTGTCCCGATCCGATCCTCCACCTTTTTCAATGGGATCGGTGAACGCTCACCTTGCTTTTCGGGATCATATAAGTCATGCAACCCTTCCAATAGTGACGGCTGCGCCATGTTGATTTCAATGATGATCGATTTGGCCTGCTTCGCAAAAGACAAGGAATTCCCTACGGATGTCGAGGGGATCACCATTCCGTCTTCTGTAATCGAAATCGCTTCCAATATAGCCACGTCAATGGGTTCTATCGTATTTGCCCTGACATATTCAGCCGTATGAGAAAGATGGTGATCAACAAATAACAGCTCTCCTGCATTGATCTTTTTCCGCATCACTGCATCTGCTTGAAAAGGCAAACGTTTACGTATGATACCAGCTTCGGCAAACATTTTATCAACATCAGACCCGAGAGAGGCTCCAGTGAACACGTTTACCTTCAACGGTTCTTTTTTAGCCCGCTCCACCAACGCAAAAGGAACCGCTTTCACATCACCTGCTCGAGTAAAACCGCTTAATCCCAATGTCATCCCATCCTTGATCCAGGAAGCCGCTTCTTCAGCCGAACAAATACGGTCCCATAAGCGTGAATCTCTGATGCGATCCTTCATTTTACCCAATGATATCCCTCTTTCTCTGCATATAGTTAAAAATTATTTTATCCTATGCATGAAGCTTTTGGAGAAATCAGGCCTATAACAAGAAAAACACCGATTAAGCGACAAAATATAATGGCTGAGGCAGAAGAATTTTTTTCAAAAGCCGAGCATCTTCCGGAAATAACTGGCATACGATTGGCTGACAGGAATTCTTGTTTGATTGTCCATTTCCAAAATAAATGTTGAGTGGGTGTCTGGATATATTTCCTGTATATAGCGAACATTCACGATAAATGATCGGTGGCAGCGAATAAACATGTCTCTTGGCAATAAATACTCAAACTCTTGCAGCGGATCCTTATGGGTTCCCGAAAAGCCATCTGCGAAAACATGTGTCTTTCGATCTTTTACTTCCAGATACTTTACGTTTTCAAAGGGGACGGGAATCCAGCCATCATTTGATTTAATCGTTACAACCGATTTACCTTCTGTATAAGCAGGGTAAATGGCCGTCACGCAACCTTCCAGCTTCCCCCCATATTCGAACGGCACAGCCATGCCGTGATAGGGCACTCCGTACACTTCACGGTGAATAAACTCTGACACTTTTTGATTCGTAGTCAGCGCTTTATACGCGATTGTTCCTTCCTTCACAGGGTCCCCCGGCTTGATTTTTAAATCAACCCGCTTGCTCGGACGATAATATATGTATTCTTTTGTATTCGATACAGCAATTGAAATTTCATCCGAAAATAACTCACCAATCACATTGAGCAATGAGACAACCGAAAGCTTTTCCATTAAACCACCCTTTTTAGCTCGTTCACTTCTTACAATATCATAGCAAGTTTTTCCCTTTGAAGGAAAAATGGAGGTTTGAACCAAAGTGCCAATCAGATAGATGTCCTAGAGTAAGTGAAAAATATAGACGTCATTTTACAAGATATTTCACCAGTTGGACAGGATTGCCCAGGAAAAAGAGACCGGTGATTTTCAGAAGAAAAATGATCCTTCCACAATTTAAGCAGAAGGATCATTTTTATTTATTCGTAACCATTTCGAAAATGTTGTAAAAATGTTTGCAGCCGTTCCGTCTCCGGATTTTCCAGCACTTCTTCCGGCGGCCCTTGCTCAACAATGTTCCCCTGGTCGATAAACACGACGCGATCGGATATTTCACGGGCAAAATCCATTTCGTGTGTAACGAGAATCATCGTCATATTGCTCGTTTTCGCAATGTCTTTGATCGTCTTTAACACTTCTCCGACCAGTTCCGGGTCCAGAGCAGAGGTCACTTCATCAAAGAGCATTACCTTTGGCTCCATGACAAGTGCCCGGGCAATGGCCACACGCTGTTGCTGGCCTCCCGATAACTGCGCCGGATATTTATCGACATGGTCTTTCAATCCGACTTTCTCCAGCATCTCAAGCGCCCGCTCCACCGCTTCCTGCTTCGGCACGCCAAGCACATGGATCGGCGCCTCGATAACGTTCCTTAATATCGTCATATGCGGGAAGAGGTTGTACTGTTGAAAGACCATTCCGATTTTCCCGCGCACTTTCCGCAAATGTTTCTCATCCGCGGGTACTAATCTTCCTTTGACTTCCTTGTGCCAAAGCGGCTCTCCGTCCACTTCAATCACTCCGGATGTCGGTTCCTCCAATGTCATGAGCATTCGGATAATCGTCGTTTTACCCGAGCCGCTCGGACCGATAATCGTGATCTTTTCCCCCGGCTTGATATCAAGGTCAATTCCTTTTAACACTTCCGTTTCCCCGAACGATTTGCGGATATCCTGATAAGAAACCATCGGACGTTGTGGCGGATGATCTTGGATGGCTCCCGGGGCCGGATCATCCCCAACGGCTTTTTTCAATACGGTCATTTACAGGCTCACTCCTTTCGTGGCATGGTGTTTGCCGCCTGCCCTTTTCAGCTTTTTCTCCACATGCTGCACGAGCAGGGACGACGGGTAACTCAAGAGCAGGAACAACAGTCCCACAATCGTGATCGGTTCCAAGTAACGCCATGTTTCAGACCCGATGATTTTGGCCGTCTGCAACATCTCCACCACCAAAATGGCGGATAGTAGCGGCGTCTCTTTAAACAACACGATGAGATAATTCCCAAGCATCGGGATAACGGGCGGAATCGCTTGCGGCAAAATCACTTTCACCCATGTCTGAGTCCGGGAAAAGTTCAGTGCCGTGCTTGCTTCCCACTGGCTTTTGGGCACCGCCTCTATCCCGGAGCGGTAAATTTCCGATATATACGTGCTGTAATGGATGCCAAGTCCCAAGGCACCCGTGAGAAACGGGCTCATGGCAAAACCGATGTACGGAATTTCCGGCAAGGCATAAAAGAGGAAAAACAGTTGGACGAGTGGCGGCGTACTGCGGACAAACTCGATAAATCCGACCGCCAGCCACTTCACCGGCTTGATCTTCGTCCGGCGAAGCAGCGTCAGAACAAGCCCGAGCACAAGCGCAATGAGATAAGCGACAACTGTCGCGCCAAGCGTAATCCACATCGCCTTGAGGATTCTCGGAAAAATATCAATCGCAAAACCCCAATCCCATGTCATCCGGCCACCACTCCCTTCGCCGCGCGTTTTTCAAGCCAACGCGCGCCAAATATAAGCGGCAGGGCGATGACAAAATAGAGCAGGAGAAGAAGCGTAAAGATTTCCACCTGATCCCCCGTATAATTATCTTTCAGCATCCTGCCTTGGAACGTCAGGTCGGCCAGAGTCACAAGCGAGACAAGTGACGTTCCTTTCAGGAGTTCAATCGAAATATTTCCAAACCCCGGCAGCATGATTTTAAACGCCTGCGGCAAAATGACGAGCCGCATTCGCTGCCAACGAGTCATATTCAGAGCAATACCGGCTTCCGTCTGTCCGCCGGGTATGGCCAAAATCGCTCCCCGGACAATCTCCGATGCATAAGCCCCATAGTTTAGGCTAAGGGCGATCACCCCTGCTGTAAACGGAGACAGTTCCACTCCAAAGGCCGGGAGGGCGAAGAAGAAAAAGAACATTTGCACAAGCAGGGAAGTGCCGCGAAACAGCTCGACCATCACTCCCGTCAAAAACCGGACGATCCAAAAGCGCGACACCCTGCCCAAACCGAAAAGAAAGGCAAGGAAAAAAGCTAACACGGCCGATAAAAACAGCACCTGAATGGTGACTTTCGCTCCCTGCAACAATTCTGGAAGAAACATTGTAACATTATCTATGATAGACATCCCCTTTTCATTCTTAGGTGCGCCTTCATTTGTTGCGGGATATTATTTAGCACACCGGTCTGCGGTTGTGACCTCGTCCGGCAAATTATCTTCGCCAAAACCAAACTCTTGATAAATCTCCAAAATCTTTCCTGAATCGAATAACTTCTTTAATTCGGCGTTGTATGCCTCCCTCAGTTCCTTGTCTTCCTTGCGGAAAACAGCCGCGCCGTAGCTCATGACGCTCTCTCCGTCAATGACCGGCTGCGTGAAAGGCTTGGCTTCTTCGATTTTGGATTCATCAGCTGAAGCGACCGCTTCACGCAACGTCGCCTCCGTCATGACTGTCGCATCGACACGTCCGGATGAAACAGCGGCAATATTCGACGAAATGCTGTCGGCCGTTTCAATTTGGCTTTCATCCACACCAAGCGATTTCAGGAAATTAAACTGATTCGCTCCCGCCATAATGGACACTTTCACATCCGGATTCGCGGCAATATCTTCATAGCTGTGCAAATTTTTCGGATTGCCTTTTTGAACAGCCATCCCTTCCCCGTATCGGATTTCAACATCACCAAACGCCGCTTCCGAGCAACGTTCCGGACGGATATCCATTCCGGCGGTAACGACATCAAATCGGCCCGCCTTCAAAGCCGGAATCAAGGAACCGAACTCCGTTACCTCTCCTTCCACTACTTCTACACCCATCTCTTTAAAAACGGCTTTTGTTATTTCAGGCGCGACACCTGTGACTTTGTCCCCGTCCATATAGCCGTACGGCTTTTCATTGGCTACGCCAAGTTTGACCTTTCCTTCTTTCTTGATTTGTTCAAGAGTGTTTTGTCCGTCTTTTCCTTTCCCTCCGCTTTTAGACGAACTGTTGGAACCGCATGCACTGAGAAAAACGAGAAGGCATACAGCCAACAGAAGAGCATACTTTCTCATAATAGTGATATCCCCCTGTTTTTTTATTTCGAATTTTCCAAAATAAGAAAATGTAATCCGCCTGTATCGATCAAATTACTTGGTTTAGTCATATGAAACTCACACAAACCGGAGAAAACCGATGGAAAACTCTATGTAATATAGTCTACGTGAACCCAGAATACGGTTCAAACTTCATTTTCCATGTTAATACCCCATTAAATGCTCTCTCGCTACATTAAGATAACAAGAGTGGAAGGATACTCAGCATTATTGGCATATCCTCCTCTTTCCTGCCACATAGAGGCTCATATAAATAAGAAGTTTGGAAAGGATACCAAAATGGGAGGTGCAAGGACATGAGTAAAAACATGGAAAAAAAGCAGAAGAGAAAATCAAACGAGCCAGAACCGCAAAGTGGCTCGCATAAAGTCAAAAACCAGAACCATTCAAGACAAAATAAAAACCCGGGACACGGGATGTAAAAAACCCGTGCTTTGTTCATCACTTTAGAATGGTACCGGAAGATTGAATGCCCATCACAATACAGTGTCAAATAGACAATCATCGGACTGGCACAGCCACCTCTCCAAAGAACGTGGCTGTTCTTTTTTTATGATGCTCCTCCCTTTTCCATTCTATATTGCCAGCTAAAAAAGTCTTGTCAAGCAAGTATGACGTCATACCCGAAGAAAGCGCCTCCCTTTCATCTTTCTTCCCGATCCGGTCATCATTCTATCAGGCCCTTACTTTTTTGTCTTTTTGTTTGCGGCGGCCTTTTCCAAACGCCTGAAGCGTCTTAAATCTTCTTTCCGCACCGGAAGCGGTTCTTTTCGAACCAGTTTAACAGTGGACACCATCAACAAAAGCAATATGGCCGTAAAAGGCAACGCCGATATGAGCGAAGCTGTTTGCAATGCCTCCAGTCCGCCTGCATATAAAAGAACAGCCGCTATGGCGGAAACGAGTACGCCCCACACAACTTTTGCCAACAGCGGGGGATGCAAGCTCCCATAGGTCGTCATGCTCGCCAAAATATAAGTTGCCGAATCGGCAGATGTCACGAGAAAAGTAAGAATTAACAGAATAGATGCGAATGAAATCAATCCGGTAAACGGAAGGTGTTCAAACGTGGCAAAAAGAGCGGTCGTGAGATCTAAATCAACAGCACGGGCTATGCCTGTCCCCTTTTTTAAATCCAGCCATAAGGCGGTCCCTCCAAAAGCCGCGATCCATAAACAGGCGATTGCCGGCGGAATGACCATTACCCCAAAAATAAATTCGCGGATGGTTCTCCCTCTCGATACCCGTGCTACGAACGCCCCCACGAAAGGCGACCAAGCTATTGCCCAAGCCCAGTAAAAAATAGTCCAATCCCGCACCCAATTCCCTCCGACATAAGGTTGCAACCTTAAACTATATTGAATGAAGTTTGTAATATAATCACCGATTGCAAGCGTAAATGTTTCCAAAATAAAAACGGAAGGGCCCGCGATAAATACAAAAACCAATATGCCAAGCGCCATACCCAAGTTGACATTGCCCAAAAAACGGATTCCTTTTTCCAAACCCGTTGTGGAGGAAATCATATAAAAAATAAAAACCATCACAATTATTCCCAACTGCACGCCGACCGAATGCCCCGCTCCAAACAAAGCATTCAATCCGCCATTCATTTGAAGGACGCCGAGTCCGACAGAAGTAGCGATTCCCATTACGGTTGAAATAACCGCCAAAGCATCAATCGTTCCTTTTACAACGGGTTTACCGCCCGTTACCGGTTCAAGCGCAGTAGAGACAAGTCCATCCCTTTTCTTGCGGAACTGAAGAAAACCGATCACGAGACCGACAATGGCAAAGACCGCCCATTGGCTGATTCCCCAATGGAAAAACGAGTAACCCATTGCGACTCTAGCAGCATTATCCGATTCCGGCTCCAATCCGCCAAAAGGCGGTGAAAAAAAATGGCTCATCGGTTCAGCAATCCCCCAAAACACAAGCCCTACCCCAAAACCGGCAGAAAAAAGCATGCCGATCCATGTGAAAAAGGGAAATTCCGGCCTTTCATCTTCTCCTCCCAGCCGAATCAATCCATATTTACTGATAGCCAACCCAATCAAAAAAACAATGACTAAAAAAACGGCTAATAAATAAAACCATCCAAAATTCTTTGATGTAAAGTTAAACAACTTACCCGATACAATTCCAAATTGCTTTGGCATCAGCGCTCCCAATAATACGAGTATGGATACTATAAAAGCTGACACCGTAAATACTGGATTCTTCCAAGCTTTTCTATCCATCAGATCCTCCTGGTCTACTTATAGTGCTGTTACATTCTTTTTAAAAACGGCCCCATATCATATCTATCACTTTTATTTACCTAATTATTTTTTTGTAAACATGAAACAGACAATTCATCTTCTTCAGTCAAGCTCTCAATAGGACCATTCGGGAGGGATTTAAAGAAAACATACTAAAATGTATAGCAGTTTCATGCTCATACTGAATAAATCGTTCTCATCACGGCTGAGCCGTTTTGATTTTCATGATGACTCTCGATATGATGGTATACAACTTTATCAAAGGGGGTGACCAAACAATCGGCAAGGTAAAAGAAAAGCCAATAGCAAAGGGAAGGATCACCGAAACAATATATTTTCGGGAACCAACCGCAGATGACGGAAGCCATATGTTTGATCTTGTCGTAAAATCAAAAGTCCTTGATGTCAATTCATCTTACAGCTACCTCATGTGGGGAAAGTACTTTCATAAAACATCTATCATTGCAGAAACAGATGGCCGGATCGTTGGATTCATTTCCGCATTTCTCCAACCCGAATCCCCTGACACACTTTTTATTTGGCAAGTCGCCGTCGATCAGACTCAAAGAGGCAAAGGGTTAGCCACTGCGTTGATCATGAAGCTCCTTAACAGACTTGAAGGACAAAATGTCCGCTTCATCGAAGCAACGGTAACCCCGACAAATATCGCTTCTAACCGTTTATTCAAAGGATTGGCGAAAAAACTGGGAACCGACTATAAAACATTTGAATGTTTTGGGGAAGACCAATTTCCCGATCCTTCACATGAAGCCGAGATTGCTTATCGGATTGGACCACTTAAATAAAAAATTGGAGGTATATGCACTTCATGTCAACTGTAACGAGCCAACCGGAAATGGACATGGACATTTTTAACACGCTTGAGTCAAACGTAAGGAGCTACAGCAGAAGTTTTCCCGCTGTTTTTAAAAAAGCAAAAGGATACAAGTTGTGGGACGTCAATGATAAAGAGTATATCGACTTTTTTGCCGGGGCCGGAGCTTTAAATTACGGTCATAACAACGAAAAATTGAAGCAATCCCTCATCAAATACTTGGAACAGGACGAAATTACACACAGTCTTGATATGGCCACTGTTGCAAGAGGCACCTTTTTGCGGAGGTTTCATGACATCATATTGAAACCGCGTCAACTCGAATATAAAGTGATGTTCCCCGGTCCCACTGGCACCAATACTGTGGAAAGCGCCTTAAAGATCGCCAGAAAAGTAACCGGTCGCAATACCGTAATCAGCTTTACAAATGCGTTTCACGGAATGACGATAGGCTCTCTCTCAGTAACTGGGAACGAAGCAAAAAGAAGCGGGGCTGGCATTCCTCTTTCCAACACCGTTTTTATGCCTTATGAAAACGCAGTCGAAAACGTTTCTTCCATCAAAATGATTGAACATTTTCTAGAAAACCGCAGCAGCGGTCTTGATTTGCCAGCGGCCATGATCCTTGAAACAGTCCAAGGAGAAGGGGGCATCAATGCAGCAAGTGATCAATGGCTGCAAAATATCGCTTCTATTTGCAGAATATTCGGTATACTGTTGATCGTTGACGATGTACAGGCGGGATGCGGAAGAACGGGGACATTTTTCAGCTTTGAACCCGCACGCATTAAACCAGATATCATTTGTCTATCCAAATCGATTGGCGGATATGGCTTGCCGATGGCTCTTACATTAATAAAACCCGAGTACGATATTTGGGAGCCGGGTGAACATAATGGAACGTTCCGCGGAAACAACCTGGCATTTGTTGCGGCTTCAGAGGCCTTGGATTATTGGAAAACAGATGATTTTTCCAAAGGCATTCAAACAAAAGCCGCTGAGATGACTCACTTTATTCAGAAGATCATTGAGGAATACCCGGAGTTGAAAGCGGAAAAAAGAGGCCGGGGATTGATGCAGGGAGTGGCATGTGCCAAAGACGAAATTTCCGAAAAAATCTGTGGAGAAGCTTTTAAACGAGGACTTTTGATGGAAACTTCCGGTCCAAAAGGAGAAGTATTCAAGTTCCTGCCGCCTTTAACGATTGATGAAGAAGGAATGACAAAAGGTCTTAATATAATAGATGAAAGCATTCAAGCCGCTTTAAAACAATGAAGGAGATGGAAAAATGATCGTTAGAACATTGGATGAAATTATTGGGACAGAAAACGAAGTAAAAGCGGACACTTGGGCAAGCCGCCGCCTTTTATTAAAATCGGATAACATGGGCTTTTCATTCCATGATACGATTATTTATGCAGGAACTGAAACTCATATTTGGTATAAAAACCACCTGGAAGCCGTATATTGCGTTGGCGGAGAAGGGGAAATCGAAACCGTTTCCGACGGCAAAGTCTATCCTCTGAAAGACGGGACAATGTACGCGCTTGATCAAAATGATGAACACTACTTACGAGCGACAAAAGATATGAGAATGATCTGTGTTTTCAATCCGCCACTTACCGGAAGAGAGACACATGACAAAGATGGTGTCTACCCTTTAGTAGAAGATTAATGTTCTCCCCTACAAACCCAAGCCGGGATCGGCTTGGGCTTTTTCATTTACACGATCCTTTTGATTAACTGTTATAATGCAGATTGTAAGTAGATTTGGAGAAATGGGGAACAGTCATGGAATTGAAATTTGCAAATGCGGAAAAAAGGGTACACGATACGCTCATCTTCCCTTCATTTAACCTGTCAGTCCATCCCGGGCAAGTGGTCGCTGTATATTCAAGTGTAAATATCCAGGAGCAAGTGTTGCATTTACTCCTCGGTAAAACGTTTCTTTCACGGGGAGAAATTCAGATGAATGGCAGCCCGTTAAAGCACCCGTCCAAAAATATGGGCTTTTTTTTCTTGAAGCCGAGTTTATACGAACGGCTTTCGATAGAAGAAATGCTTCGTTTTATAAAAAATATCTATAGTTCCAATCAAGACATTGAAACAATCATCAAAACGGTTCACCTTGAAAAAAAACGGAACACAAAAATTCATCAACTAACCTATTCGGAAACGAAGCGGGTGCAGCTTGGCTGCCTGCTCCTGCAAAATCCTGCGATTTATATTTTCGAAGAACCCGATCAAAACTTGGATTTGGAATCTAAACGAATATTTTTGTCCCTTCTGCATCAGCTTCGTGAATCAGATAAAAGTATTTTGATCCTGACGGGAAATATGGAAAGTGCCATTACGGCTGGTGATAAGGTGTATAAGTTAGACAACAGCGGATTAACATCCATTCAAATTGAAAGCGACCATTCGGAAAAAGCCGCTGACCCCATACAAAAGGAACAAGGAAGCGAAATGATGCAACCCGTTCAATTCAAAAAGATCCCGACCAAAATAAAGGATAAAATTGTCCTCTTTAACCCACCGGAAATTGATTATATTGAAAGCAGTGATGGGCAATCATTCTTGCATATAAAAGGCGAATCATTTTCAAGCGACTTTACATTGCAGGAATTGGAAAATCGGTTATTGCCTTTCGGATTTTTCCGTTGTCACCGTTCCTATATTGTCAATTTGCAAAAAGTGCGCGAAGTGATTACTTGGACAAGGAATAGCTACAGCCTTGTTTTGGATGACAGCAACAAATCGACAATTCCTTTGTCCAAATCAAAAATGGCTGTATTGAAGGAGATGCTTGGGCTGAAATAATGATTATTTCTCGGGAAATATGTCGATATAAAACTGCCGTTAATCATCAATGTACCTCATTGAAAATCATCAAGTTGCTTGAATACCCGATGATTGGTTTATCAACTTCCCTTATACTCCATTCACCTCATTATCAACTCCTTTCATCGACTTTTTAATGCTTGATGATTCATGATCTTGTAACCTGTAGATACACAAACGGATGAGGTGAAGGAAAACATGGAACATATTATTGAGGTCAAAGATTTGGTGAAAACTTTTGCCAATCGTCCTGCTCTGGAAGGCGTCGATTTCCAAGTAAAGAAAGGAGAGATCTTCGGGTTCTTGGGTCCGAGCGGATCAGGCAAAACCACAACCATTAAGATTTTAACAGGTCAACTGAACCCGACAACCGGTACAGCTACCGTTTTTGGAGAACCTGTTTCCAAGTTGAAAAATCCGGACTATCGGAAACGGTTTGGTGTTCTAACTGATAACAGCGGTTTATATGGAAGGCTATCTGTTTTAGATAATTTGAAGCTGTATTGTCATTTATATGATGTTCCGCACACAAGAATAGAAGAAGCTCTTACAATTGTAAATTTGGAAGAGGATAAAAACAGAAGAGTTTCTACATTATCAAAAGGGATGACACAGCGGGTCGCATTGGCACGCGCATTGTTGCACGAACCAGAGCTTTTGTTTTTGGATGAGCCGACATCAGCTCTTGATCCGACAAACACCCTCCATATATATGAAGGCCTGCGAGCATTAAACGCAAAAGGAACGACCATCTTTTTAACGACACATGACATGCATGAAGCAGATACTCTCTGTAATCGCATTGCATTTTTAAATAAAGGGAAAATTCAGTTATTAGATACACCCGATAACCTCAAAAGAAAATATTCCGAAGCCACTGTCACTGTGGAAATGACAAACGGACAAAAAGTCGTTGTTCCGACAGGTTCAGAAGGTGCAGATAAATTATATAGTCTGATGAAAACAGATCAAATAATGAGAATCCATTCAAACGAATCGACTTTAGGCGAAATTTTCATTCAAGTAACAGGGAGGAAGCTGGCATGACATTTTCATGGAAACGCGTAAACGCCATTTTTGTCAAGGATTATAAGGATTTTTCACGGAATATGGCGGTTTCAATTATCATTTTCTTTCCGCCTGTCCTCGCTGCCCTGTATAGTCGCATGGGCACCAGTTCGATTGAATCCATTTATATGATTTTCAACATGGGATTTGCCATGGTCGCAGCCTTTGTTCAAAGCTGTCTCATTGCGGAAGAAAAAGAGAAAAACACTTTAAGGGGACTGATGCTGTCTCCCGCCACCACAGCCGAAATTCTCAGCGGGAAAAGTTTACTGTCGTTCCTGTTGACGCTTTTCTCCATTGTTCTAAGTGCGATCTTTTTTGAATATCTTCCCAAGAACATTGGAATCATTGCTCTGGCTATCATCCTTTCATCGTTTTTTTATATCGGTTTAGGGACATTATTGGGCCTTTATGCGAAGTCTATTATGGAGGCCTCCGCACTTGTCCTGCCTGTTATTATCGTTTTTTCCGCTGGAACATTTTCCAAGTCACTGGCTGAACAGTATCCCGTGTTGAAAGCGGCCAATTATTTGCCGAACGTACAGTTGCTTGATATTGCGACAAAAGTGGAAGCAAACGCGGGCGGCGCAGATGTACTTTCGCATTTTGCGATTATCGCTGCTTGGGTCATTATCATTTCTCTATTAACAGTGATCATCTTTCGTAAACGAATGGTCGATTAACGAGCCGAGCACTATGCCGTTGCGGCCGGACGTTTTAGCCTATAACCTGAATCAGGCGAAGCAAACCAACGAGGTTCCTTCGCCTGATTTTAGATTTGCAAAATGCCCAGCCTAGTGGGAGCCATTCTCTAAACAACCATGCCAATCCCTTCAAACGGAACATCCCTGTTACAGCCAGAAAGTGCGAATCATGCCTCTTCGACACCGCACCAATCAATGATGTGAGCGGCTAACACTTTTGCCGTGTCGATGACACTGTCAATTTCGACATATTCGTCTGGCCCGTGCATATTGGCACATTTTGGCCCAAATACGAGACCCGGCTTATCGTAATACTGGGTAAATCTCGCGTCATTTCCGGCTGCCCGTCCGGCGACTTCCACTTCACGCCCCAATATGCTTTCAGCCGTCTGTTTAAATGACTGGATATAAGGATGTTCGGGATTTTGGTTCCATGCTTCTGTTGTCCATCCGTACCATTCTAATTGGGGAGGGTTTTGCTGAAGCCACTCGTCTTCTTCAGCAGCCTGTTGAATTGTTTTTTCAACAAGTTGTTTGATCTCCGCTCGCGTTTCTGATGGAATAAACCCGATTCTGCATTCAAGGACTGCTTCACCCGGCACATTGGAAGCCCAGTCGCCTCCCTGTAAAGTGCCCAAGTTCAAATGAACAGATTGGCCGGAACCTTTATGAAACAGTTCAAAATAGACTTCCTTTGCTCTTTTTTCCGCCAATGTTTCCAAGGCGCTGTATACTTTATACATTTTGCTAATGGCATTCACACCTAAATGCGCCATCCCGGCATGCGCCGTTTTTCCGAGCACTCTTACCCGAAAATACATGACACCGGCATGTGCCACAGTCAGCCTTAAAGCGTGGGGTTCCGTTGCAATAAAGCCATCTGTTACATACCCTGCTTCCAATAATGAAAGGGTGCCGCCGGCTCCTCCCGCTTCTTCTTCGATGACGCTTTGAAGCTGAACTTCCCCTTTTGGCTTGAGACCAAGATCCAATAAAGCCTTTAAAGCAAACCAATTGGCCAGCAGTCCCGCTTTCATATCTCCAGAACCCCTGCCGTACAATTTATTTCCTTCGATTTCACCGCCCCATGGGTCCTTTGTCCATTTCTCCACAGGTTCAGGGGAAACAACATCGACATGGCCGTTTAATGCTAAAGAAGGCGTATTTTTTGTCGTCCCTTTCCAAACGCCAATGATATTTTTCCGTCCTTCAAATGAAAGCCCTGAACTGCTGAATGCAGGATGATTCCGAATTTTTTCATATCGCGGCTGTATCTCTTCCACTCGTAATCCAATTTCCTCATATCTTTTCTTCATATATTCCTGCATGGCCTGCTCATTGCCAATCACGCTTGGAATTTGTACCGCTTTCACAATTGCTCCGATTAAGTCCTGCTTATGTTTTTCTATATAGTCCAATACCTGCTTTTTGGTGTCTCGCAACAGCTGTTACCTCTCTTTCTATGAATGTCCAATTCTATTATAGAACAAATCCAGTCCTCATTTCAGCCAAAAATACCGGCAGGCAAAGGAACATTGAATATATAGCGGAATAAAACGAAGAAAAACACACTGACCGCCATTGCGCTCCAAGCTGAATGAAACACCCTCCTATTACCGGGCTTATCCTCTCCCATCATTAAATACCATGTAAATACCGAAAGATAAATGATGCTGGCCAATAAAAAGCCTAGTAAACCTATGAGTACGACATATGCGACCATGCCCAAACCAATAATAAACAGTTGACGTTTATGAATATGTTCGAACAGCTTTGGGCGTTCTTTTCTTACTAAAACGACTGCCAAATACATCACACTAAGAAACAGCAAAATGATACTTACTGTGCGCGGAAAAAGGTAGCTCATTTCATTTAGTCCCTTTGTTTTCCATATGGCGGCCAACGATAAAAACACCAGGACCAGAGAGAACACAAGATCATACGACATGTTTCGCCTGATCACTTCAAACACCTTCTCTCGCTTTTGATTTCAGAATACTTGACACGATTGGACCTGCTATAGAAATGATACATAAAATGATTAAAACAACCGTAACAGGCCTGGAAAAAAACAGTGTCCAGATGTTTCCAGACGCTTTTCCAAGCAAAATCGATTGGATCAACCCTCTTTCGGCAATCGGCCCCAGTATGAGGCCAAGCACAATCGGGGCTGGATGAAAACCGGCATTTTTCAAGACATAAGCTATTAAGCCAAACCCAACGAGCATGGCAACATCCAACAAACTGTTTCTGATCGTATAAGTTCCCACAACCGTCAAAAAGACAATGGAGGGAGCAAGATACCAGATAGGCAGCGTAAGCACATTTCCAATCGTTTGTGAACCGATTAGACCAAAGAACAACATGATCACGTTTGCCAAAATAAACGCGATTAAAAAGGTATAAACGAGCCCCGGATGGTCGTTCATAAGGTTTGGTCCGGGGGTAATTCCTTGCATCATAAGCGCTCCAAGCATGATAGCGGCCGGTGGCGCTCCCGGAATGCCGAGTGACAAAAGCGGAACCAGTGATCCTCCGACCTCTGCGTTATTGGAAGTTTCAGCCGCCATTACTCCGTCCATATTTCCCTTGCCAAATGATTTTTTGTCTTTGGAAAACCGAATGGCAGCATCATAAGAGAGCAGTGCTGCCACATTGCCGCCGGCTCCGGGAATAATGCCGGTAATAATGCCGATAAGCGACGAACGAATGAAAAAAACCGGTTTTTTGATGATATAGAAAAAGATTTTCTTAGAAATGCCCTTTTCTTTTTTTAGCGCCTTTTGCGGCTTGATTTTATTTTCAATCATTGAAATTACTTCCGGGACACAAAAGAACGCGATTAATATGACAACCATATCCAACCCCGATTGCAGGCCGGAAAAGCCGAACGTGTATCTGGATTCCCCACCAACTGGAGAGATTCCGACCGTTCCCAACAACAACCCGATACAACCCCCAATCAATCCCTTTAGCAAAGATCCCGAAGAAAGGGTGGCAATCATCGTTAAGCCTAGTACCGCCACCCAAAAATATTCCGAAGGGCCAAAGCTGAGCGCCCACTTTGCTAATATGGGCGTTAAAAACAAAAGAGCCATACCACCGATAATCCCGCCTATTCCCGAACTCATGGCCGCGGCGATAAGAGCATGGGCGGCTTTCCCTTTTTTCGCCAATGGAAATCCGTCAAAGGTGGTGGCGATTGCGGACGGTGTACCGGGGGTATTGATCAATATGGCTGAGATACAGCCGCCATAAATGCCGCCCACATATAAGCCGCCCATCGTCATCAGTGACATCTCCGGCTGCATCGTAAAAGTAAAAGGCAACAGAAGTGCCAAAGCCATCGTGGCGGTTAACCCGGGTAATGCCCCCACAATCATGCCCACTAATACCCCGGTGCATAAGAGCAGGATATTGAAAGGGTCCGTTAATGAGCTCATCACAGATGGAATCGAATCAATCATCTTTGCGCCTCCCGTTCTGTATCTCAGGGCTTATTCCAGGACCAATTGGGCGGTGGTCACTCAACCTTTGCCTATATGATTATTCCATTCCTGTATAGAAAGTTCCGCATTGCCTCATTTTCAATAATTGGCAGCATGTAACCCTACTGTTTTTCCAAAATATCCGCAAACTCCTTCGTTTTCTGTTCAATATATTGGACTGATTCTTCATGGCCCATTGCTTTTGGCTCAAAGCCTTCCTCATACATCTGATCTTTCACCCCCGGCTCCTCCAATATGTTCAGGAAAGCCTTTTCCAATTTGTGAATGATCTTTAGATCGGTATCCGGCGGCGCTCCTACCCCGCGATCAATCGAGGCGGTAATATCGTAACCCTCTTCGATAAATGTAGGAACTTCCGGCATCGGTTCGAATGTTTCTTCAGACCCGATGGCAAGAATTTTCATGTCTTCGGTATATTTTAATAAATCGCTGGAATTCGCCAATACAGCGTCCGTATTGCCTCCCAGAAAAGCTTGCATAGATGGGCCCGCCCCGTCAAACGGCACATATTGCAACTCAATCCCTGCCACATCTTGAAGCTGTAAAAAGGCGATATGATGGCCGGAATAGTTGCCTGATCCCGCGACCGTGATCGACCCCGGATTTTCCTTTGCTTTTTGAATAAAGTCATCCAACGAGTCAATCCCGCTGTCTTTACCGATAGTCAACGCGATTGGCGTTGTCTGGAAAATGGCTATAGGCACAATATCCTCTGTTTGATACCCTGTATCTTCATTGGCAAGCGGCTGCAGGATGATATGCGGGATGTTGATGCCTGCGAGAAAATATCCATCCGCCTTTTGATTCACCAACTCACTCCAGCCTACAGAACCACCACCGCCAGGTTTATATTGAATAACAATTTTTTGCTTTAAATATTTCTCCAGAAATGACTGCTGCCGCCGGGCCTCGATATCAGACTGTCCGCCTGGTTCAAACGGGATGCTGTACGTAATGGATTTTTCAGGAAACTGCCCTTTTCCATTTCCGCCACTTGCAGAACAAGACATTAATAACAAAGCGGCGCAAATAAATGAAACAGCAGTTACCCACTTTTTCTTCATGGGGTAAACCTCCCTTGCTCGGATACGGCAAATTCTTAATGATTATATTCAGATTGACGGAAGATGATTCGAACTTTATGGAGATGAAAAAGATCAAAGCGCCATACATGAGCTCCTCGGGAACAATCCATTATCTTCCAACCCACAACCCCATAAGGTTTTTTTCGGTTTAACCCCAAAAAGATTATTGTTTTAATGTTGTTATCTTAACTTCTTATTCTATAGATTCCCCTGGATTACCATAAACAAAGAGTCTGAGACACAACTCAATCAGCTGATGAAAAAACGAACAATAAAGTGAAACTTCATTCAGTAGGGCTCCTACTGAATGTTAGTTGAACCAATCGGGCATTTAGGTGCCGTTTTCTCCCACTTAGGGCTTTTGTATTCACTCAAGATTTTGAAGTGGGAGCCTTACGGCACCTTACATGCGGGATAAATTATCCCAGGTATAATACGCAAGCTTTTAGCGTAGTCAAAATAGGTAGACTCCTGCGGGAATAGCTCGAGCTGAAGATCCCGCAGGAAAGCGATCTTTGCTTTCCGAGGAAGCTGAAGCCGTGCCCGCGGAAAGCGAAATATGTTGACGTAGCGATGTTAGGGATTTTTTACACAAATAAACCGAACAATTCATTTATAATTGTTCGGTTTTTGCTATTTCGTATTTGCTTATGTCCCAGCCCCTACAATATACATATGTGGTTAGACATCTCGTCCTTTACGTTCAAAAAAAAACAACCTCTTGAAAAATGTCGTTAGGTTTTACACCTGATGTAAAGCTCGGTGATACTAGTACATATTTAAAAAAGCTAAAAATATTTCCGTAAATGTTTTTTGTTTAAAATTATGTATAATCTTATTAAAAGGAGATGATCATAATGATAAAGTACAGACGTTTTTTATATCTCAGCTTTATCGTTTCTATAAGCATAGTCTTAATCTCTCCTTCTCAAGGAAAATCGTATGGACTTCCTTTTAACTGGGTAATACATCATGGACCTAATAAATTAACTACTACATTCCTCCTTTTTTCTCCTAAGAATTTATCAACTACTGAATTTATCCCCTCTGCATTTTTATTAAATGTGTTTATTATCTATTTCTTAATAATTGGAGTATATAAATTTTTGACAAAGATAAATAAAAATCGTCAAACAAATTAATTTTATAAATTTGCTCTTTCATTGCGTTCCAAAAACTTCTCCTTAAAAACTAAAGAGTCCAATAATTCAAAACCCAAGAATGTTGATTTTAAAGCTTGGGTTTTACTTTTTGATTTTCAGTTTCCATGAAAAATTTGTTGACATTTTTTCTAACTAAGGATAATATCTATGTAACAATTGAATTTGAAATTCTCTTATAAAGAGCGGCGGAGGGACTGGCCCTGTGAAGCCCGGCAACCATTCTTGTTTGACGAAACAAGAACAGGTGCTAAATCCTGCAAAATACTGTTGTATTTTGAAAGATAAGAGAGGTAAACCGATTTACTTACAATGTATATCCATGCCTCTCATTTTGGGAGGCATTTTTCATTTTGAAGAAAAAACCTCCCCGTATGTGATTTTCAACATACGCCTTAAATGCAGACTAAATATATAAAGAAAAGAGGAAATGACATGCACAAATGGTTATTAACTAGTTTCGTTGTGTTGCTAGCACTTACCCTTGCCGCATGCGGTGGAGGAAAAAGCAGTGAAAAAGAAACTGTAAATAAAGAATCAACATCTGAAGGTCTTCTCAGCGACGGCAAATTGACAGTCGGCGTAACGGCCGGACCGCACGAGCAAATTGTGGAAAAAGTAAAAGAGCTTGCAGCAAAAGAAGATTTGGAAATAGAAGTAAAAGTTTTCACCGACTATGTCATGCCGAATATCGCTTTGGACGAAAAAGAGCTTGATCTCAACGTATTTCAGACGATACCTTATTTAGATCAATTTAAAAAGGACAGAAACCTGGATCTTGTAAATGTGGGCGAAACAGTAACGTTCCCGATGGGTATTTATTCTTCCAAAGTAAAAGATGTGCAAAAACTGCAAAAAGGGGCAAAGCTCGGTTTGCCTAACGATCCTACAAACGGCGGCCGCGCTCTCGTTTTATTCGAAAAAGCCGAATTGATTACACTAAAAGAAGGCTCGGGAAACACGCCAACTGTCAAAGATATCGAAGAAAACAAAAACAACTTTGAATTTGTGGAATTGGAAGCATCCCAAATTCCCCGTCAGTTGGAAGAACTGGATGCGGCGGCGATTAATACCAATTATGCGATCGAACATGGATTCAAACCTGGAAAAGATGCTATCTTTATCGAATCGAAAGATTCTCCATGGGTAAATATTGTTACGGCAAGAGCCGAGTCCAAAGACGACGAAGCGATTCAAAAGTTTTTGGATGTGTACCGCTCTGATGAAACAAAACAATTTATTGATGAAACATTTGAAGGATCTGTCATTCCTTCCTGGTAAGGAATGAAGGGGGCCACCCGTCCCCGAATATTCTTCCAGCCATTACGGGTTTGAAAATAAAGCATGAAGGAGCAAATACACATGATCGAATTGGCGGGAATTTCAAAGACATTTAAAGGCAAGCAAGGCTCTATTCACGCATTAAAGAATGTGTCACTTTCAGTGAAAAAGGGTGAAATATACGGTGTCATTGGATACAGCGGCGCAGGAAAAAGCACGCTCATCCGTTGCGTCAATTTATTGGAAAAACCGGATACGGGTTCTGTAAAAGTAAAAGGGATCGATTTAACAAAGCTGTCTACCAAAAAACTTCGCGAAGCCCGCAGTAACATCGGAATGATTTTTCAAGGCTTTAATTTGTTAAAGACGGCTACTGTTTATGAAAATATCGCCCTGCCGCTGAAACTTGCCGGATTCAGCAAAAAGGAAGTGGAAGAGCGGGTCAAGAAATATATAAAAATCGTTGGACTCGACGAAAAGCATCATGCCTACCCGGCCGAACTGTCCGGCGGGCAAAAACAACGGGTAGCCATTGCCCGTGCGTTGGCTTTCGAGCCCGAAGTCCTTTTAAGTGACGAAGCGACAAGCGCATTGGACCCTGATACAACGGAGGCCATTCTGGAATTGCTGTTAAAAATCAATAAAGAGCTCGGCATCACGATTTTGTTGATTACGCATGAAATGAACGTCATCCAACGAATTTGCGACCGTGTGGCCGTCATGGAAAAAGGGGAAGTAATCGAGGAAGGAAAAACGAAAGACCTCTTTACTTCACCGCAACATCCGACGACGAAGCGGTTTGTCAGCAATCTGTTTACACATAAAATACCAAACGACATGCTGGAAAAATTAAATGAAAGCGGCCAAGTCGTTACTCTCTCTTTCTTCGGGGAATCAAGCGGCGAACCAGCGTTGGCCACTGTTACAAAGAAGTTTGATATATATCCAAACATTCTATCAGGCAGCATTACACATTTAAAAGAAGATACCTTTGGCCAGCTTGTCGTTCATATGAAAGGTGATCCGGCCGAAATTCATAAAGCCATTCGGTATTTGGAACAAGATCAGGTTCATGTGGAAGGTGTGAAGATTAGTGACGAAAATAAACGAGTTTCTTGACAACTGGGGCGCTGATATTTGGGAAGCCATCATCCAAACCTTCCAAATGGTCGGAATCTCTTTAGGAATATCCATTTTAATTGGCTTGCCTTTGGGAATCATGCTTGTTTTGACCCGTCCGGGAAAAGCTCTCGGCAATAAATTTGTTTTTGGTGTTTTAAACGTATTGATTAATATTATCCGTTCAGTTCCATTTATTATTTTGTTGTTCTTTATTTTGCCTTTTACAAAATTCATTGTCGGAGTAACGATTGGTGTAAAAGGGGTGATCGTGCCGCTCGTTATTTATACAGCGCCCTATATCGCCCGCTTAATGGAAACCGCCCTCTTAGAGGTGGACCGCGGAGTGATTGAAGCATACGAAGCGATGGGGATGAAAACAAGGCATATCGTATGGCACGTGCTTGTAAGGGAGTCCCGCTCATCCATCATTCTTGGTTTAACCATTGCCACCATCTCCTTAATCGGAGCAACGGCCATGGCGGGACTTGTCGGCGGCGGCGGTCTTGGCGACCTTGCTTACCGCTACGGACACCTCCGTTACGAAGTCGATGTGATGTATGTAACAGTCATCTTGCTCATCATCCTTGTGCAAGGGCTACAGTCGCTTGGCAACCGCTTGGCAGCCAAATTGAAAAAAGACTAATCAACCATCAAAAAAAGAAAAGAGGAATGGCAATATGAAAAAGTGGCTCTTATCCAGTTTACTCCTCATACTGATCGCCGCCCTTACAGCTTGCGGAGGCGGCGACAAAGAAAACGCGGGAGATAAAGACGAAAAAGCGAAAGACCTGCTCAGTGACGGAAAGCTGACTGTAGGTGTCACCGCAGGTGAACATGAGGAAATCATGGAAAAAGTAAAAGAACTGGCCGCAGATAAAGACCTGGAAATTGATATAAAAACTTTTTCCGACTATCTCATTGTGAACGAAGCACTGGCACAAGGAGATCTTGATCTGAACGTATTCCAACATGAACCTTATATGAACAAACAAAAAGAAGATCGCAACTACGATATCGTCAACGTCGGAAATACGATTACGACCCCGATGGGTGTATATTCCAATAAAGTGAAAGATCTCGGCGAACTGAAAAAAGGCGCAAAGCTGGGATTGCCCAGCGACCCGACCAATGGCGGCCGCTCCCTCCTATTATTTGAAAAAGCCGGACTGATCAAACTGAAGAAAGGCGCTGGCGATACACCATCCGTCAAGGACATTGAAGAAAACAAAAAGGATTATGAATTTGTAGAATTGGAAGCCGCGCAAATTCCACACCAATTGGATGATTTGGATGCGGCGGCCATCAATTCCAACTACGCGATTGAAAGTGGACTCGTTCCAACAGAAGACGCCATCTTTATGGAAGAAAAAGATTCCCCGTGGGTGAATATTGTTGCCGCCAGAGCGGAAAGTAAAGATGACCCTGCGATTAAGCAATTTTTGGAAGTATACCAGTCAGAAGAAGTCAAACAATTTATTGATGAAACATATAAGGGTGCCGTTATTCCCGGATGGTAATTGGGAAGGTACCGAACTAACCGGAAAGGCGGATGTAGCACAAATAGGGCTGCCCCCGCCTTTTTGCCATGTTGATAGAGAATAGATCACCAAATACGACGAAAATTGACTTACCTAACTTCTATGTTACGATAGGCTTAATATGTACTTTTTATAAAAGGGTGGGAAGAGAATGCCGCAAATAGTACCAACGGGAAAGCCTATTTATTCATTTAGCAAAGAACACGAACCCGTTATAAAGGTGGACTCGGGAACCAGGTTGGTAGTTGAAGCTTACGACTGCTTTGAAAATCAAATCCAGTCCGATCATACAACGATGAACAGTATTGATTGGAACCGAATTAATCCCGCAACTGGCCCCATTTACGTAGAATCGGCCAAGCCGGGAGATGTATTGGCTGTAACGATTCACAGTATTGAAATTGGGGAAAGTGGCGTGCTTGCTACTGGACCAAATTTGGGTGTCATGGGCCATCGAATCGATGAATTTACCGTGAAAATCACTCCAATCGAAGACAACTATGCCATTTTTAATGAAAAAGTGAAAATCCCGCTTAATAAAATGATTGGTGTGATAGGTGTTGCTCCTGAGGACGATGCCGTGCCTTGCGGCACACCGGGAAGCCATGGCGGAAACCTGGATACACTTCTCATTGCAGAGGGAGCGACCATCTATTTCCCTATTTTTCACGAAGGGGCTTTGTTTGGCCTGGGAGATATGCATGCAGCAATGGGAGACGGAGAAATTGGTGT
Organism: Siminovitchia sp. FSL W7-1587; assembly: GCF_037963795.1. Classification (NCBI taxonomy): domain Bacteria; kingdom Bacillati; phylum Bacillota; class Bacilli; order Caryophanales; family Bacillaceae; genus Siminovitchia; species Siminovitchia sp. FSL W7-1587. The sequence continues at coordinate 2,571,361 of NZ_CP150169.1, read as the reverse complement.
ATCCGGTATCGAAGTTCCGGGAAAAGCGGATATAACCTTACAAGTATTCAAAGGAAAAAGCTTGAAGCACCCCGTGGTTAAAAATTCAGATGGTCTGAGTCAATTAGTATCAGCCAAGACATTGGACGAAGCCGCCAAAACGGCCGTGGAAGAAATGGTCGATCTGCTCCTTCCCCATACAGACCTTGAACTGAGCGAAATGACGATGCTATTAAGCGCGATTGGACATACTCAAATCTCGCAGATTGTTGACCCTTTGTTAACGGCTAGGTTCTTTGTACCCCAATGGTTTTTAGATACGTATAACATAAAGATATTTGGTTAAAAATCCCGTATAGAAAAACAAAGGAGTTGTCCATTAAGTCGATTTTTTCGGCCATTGGGCGCTTCTTTTTTTATTTAAAAACGTTGTGAAGGACCTCGCCTGTATCCTTTTTAAACAGTGGCGATTGGACATGTGTGTGGCAGCATACCAAGAAATTAGACGAGACACTGATTGTTCCTGAAGCAAAGTAGATGTTCATCATTACATTTTGCTAAAATCGGTAACCTGTTTTGTTTTTTTTGGCAGAGTTAAAGGTTTTAACCGGACTTTATCCGGACGTCGTTAAGCGTATAGAAAAAGATGAGGCCTCATAGTTTTTTGGTTAATTTGTTAATAGCAAATTGAAAAGCAAAAAAAGGAATGCGAGTATTGGTGCTGAATGGATCATTGATGAAAAAAGCATAACCAAATGTGATAGCTGTAACGATAAATAAAAGAACGTGCCATAATTGGTTTTTTTGAAGGTGGTTGATATTTAGCAAAGTTAAATATCGAGTTTACAAACCATAAATATGAATTTGCAATGAGGAGTTCAGAAAATATATTGGAAAATAATGGGAATTCCTATAACTCCTGTACATCTGAACGAGTCTCCCGTTGTACTTTCCTTCAACATCTTCCACTGGTTGAATGATATTTCCGACATCTGTCCGAAAGCTTGTAATGATCATATGGCGACCTTGCCGTTCGGGTATTTAGTCAGAAACGGATTTTTTCCCCAGTGAATGCACGGCAGACACTTTCAAACCACTTCTTTCCAAACAGGAAGTGGCCATGGCGAAAACATGATCCACTTCCTTGCATGTAAGTTGGACGATGCGACATTATGAAAAAGTTGAAAACCCTACAGTGGGAAACCTCTTTTTTTCTATTTCTCCCCGATTCATGATGTCCAAACGAGAGCTGGAGGCTGTTCAACTTTTTTCTATAGATCAAGGTCCTTTGTTACATGATCCATTTTCTCTTTTATGCTGTCCGCGGTATCAAAAATTTCACGATGCTTTTCTTGTCTGACGGAGTCTGCATATTCCTTAACGGTTTTCGTCCGTTCATCTATTGCATCTGAAATAGCTAGTTTGGTATCCAGATCCATTATGTCTTCATCCGATAGTTCGTTTAAAGCTGTTTTCATTCGATCATGCTCCCTGTTCAGTGAAGTGAGGTAATCTCCCTGTAATCCCCTGAGCTCACTAGCCATTCTGACAGACGAAACGTTAGTACTATGGGAATTTTGGCTAAACCAGTATCGCCACCCTGTTTTTCCCATGCTTTCCTTCCAGCTTTTCGTAACCTCTTCATCCAATTCCTGTTTGTTATTAACCGATGTATACTTTCCGCCTCCGGCATTGGCCACCTCTTTCAACTGGCGATCAGCTTCGTCGTCCACATCAAATCCGATAATATTCATTTGCAGGTCTGTTAGTGAATGCTTGGCAGCCTTTGCTGCTTGAACAGGATCCCCATCACATGTTTCAATACCATCACTAACAACATAAATAAATGTTTTTGCCTGCTCACCGCTCGTTTCTTTGAGCTCCTTTTCCGCTTTCTGTATGGCTGACGCAAGCGGCGTCCAACCGCTCGCATCAAATTGATCTAACGCAGCGGAGAATGCTTTTTGATCGTATGCTTTCAAAGGATAAACGGTTTCGATACTTTCACATGACATCTTTTTATCCTGATCTGATCCTGTCCCTTTATGACCGAAGACAGATAAGGAGATGTTCACATTCTCCGGCAAGCTTTCTGAAAATTGTTCGATGCTTGACTTTGCCAATGCCATTTTTATACCACCTGGAACTTCCGCCTTCATGCTTCCACTGGCATCTATCAAAACAGCTATATTCACTTCATCCGGCTGTTCGTTTAATTCTTCTTCACTGACATCCTGAACGAGTCTTCCGTCGGGTAGTTTTAGTTCGTGATACTTTACTTCCATATCTCTCACTGGCTGAATGACATTTCCGACATCCGTACGGAGACTTGTAATAATTGATGTTGCCCACTGCTTGGCATCCCAATCCTTCGTATCTTTGTTTTTTATTTCTTCCAGGTATTCAGCTACAGCTTCTTCTTCTGCTTTTTCATACTCTTCTTGATCAGCAAACTCTTTTTTTCCGATATATTTTTCGAACAAGTGTCCAGCCGGTTCTTTCTCGATTTCTTCTCCAATCAGGCTGTACGTTTCTTTTTCTTCTGTAGTCTTTTGTGTTTTTGATGTACCAGTATTTTCTTTAGGTTGGCCACTTTTTGTTTCGTCCTGCTGACAGCCAAGCAAGGCCACGCAGACAAGTAGCAAAATCAGCCAAGGCTTCTTCAACATTTTTCACTTCCTAATTTGATATTAGTGCTATAAGTTTAGTATAGTTTTTTTTGAAAAAATTAAAAACGTCCTTTTTGCCTAACACTAAAATACTATTAGAAGCCAGGTTAAATTCTTTTCACAAATAGCTTTATTTGGGCGGGTGTTGGCAGAAAAAGAATGGCGTTTTCTAAAAACAACATGACCTCCCTCACCTATTCGTCAAGTTTGTTTGCCCGTCATTGGCGCATAATCTATGTTATGCGAAACTTAAGTGTTTTTGTCCTTGACGCCGTCCAGGCCATTACCCTTAAGCAGTCGCTCAAAAAATGATATTGAATCTGTCTCTACCCGGAAACCTGTCAAACCATCATACGAAACGTGATATACTGGCTAAATAAGTCAAATTCTTGCAGAAGTGTAGCCACTTATTTTAAGCTTGATAGGAAATCTGGCCAGTTGGAACTGGTAGTGCCGATGATGCCCTACTGTTCGTTGACCCATACTATTTGCCCTTCTGAATACAGGGGTAATTGATGAACCTTGAGCGTTGCCCGCTTTTCCCCGGCCGTCTTTTTTTGGTCCGCCATCCGGACGTCAGAAGGCGGCCACTTCCACTGAAAAAGAAACAAAGGAGGGAATGAACTTGAAAGAAAAGAAAGACTTGCGATATCTTTGTTATCCTTATATGCGTGAATCTGCTTCCACCGTGGATTTCGAAATCAGAACAGATTCATTGACAACACGGATTGGACAAGCGGCTTCGCTTACAAAAGAGATACCGGTTGTTCACGAAGATTTAATGTATTTGCTTCCGATGGTTTACCATTTAAATGGTTCTGTCCGTGGAAAAATGGCCATTACCGAAGAGGATGTAAACCGTCTAAGCAAGATGTACGACTTTTATGTGGCAGAAGTAAAAGATCGAATTGACCGTTTTGTCCTTCCACAAGGCACAACAGCGGCTTGTGTGCTTCATGTTTGCCGCAGTGAAGCGAAGAAATCTGTCCGTGCCCTACATAAAGTCAGTTTGGAAAAAGAAGTGCCAAAACGGCTCTTTGACTACACTCATCTTTTGGCCAATGTCTTATTTGTAATGGCAGTTTATGTGAATAAAATAAATGGCGTTGAAGAGATTCCTTTTATAAGCAAATCTTACCCTGTAAAACGGATGAAGAAATCGGAGGAATAATGTGATGAAACAGGCAAAATTACTTGGCTGGCTATCTGCTATTATTCTCGCTTTTTTTCTGAGTGCATGCCAGAATGCCGATAACAAAGGAAATAAATCAGCGGAAGCCGACCAACCCTACACCGTGACAGATGATACAGGAAAAGAAGTGACGTTTGAAAAAGCTCCGAAAACAGTTGTTTCTTTAGAACCAAGCAACACCGAGATCTTATTCGCGCTCGATTCCGGAGATAAAGTCATCGGCGCGACTGATCTTGACCATTATCCGGAGGAGGCAAAAGAAATTGAACGTGTTTCAGACTCTGTCCATATAAACACGGAAAAAATAATTGACTTAGATCCGGGTGTTGTATTTGCCTCTACAACAGCTGACGAAGGTGCGTTAAAGACGCTGGAAGATGCAGAAATTCCCGTTTTTGTAATCCAATCGGCCTCTTCTTTTGAAGATGTATTTGGTGATATAGAACAAATTTCCGAAGTAATGAATGTGAAAGAAAAAGGAGAAACATTGATCAAAGATATACAATCCCAAATAGCGGAGGTAGAAAAGAAAGTCAAAACAATTGAAAATCCGAAAACAGTCTATGTAGAAATGATTCCCGCTCCCGAAATGTATACAGTTGGAAAAAATACACTTCAGGATATGATTTTACAAAAAGCAGGTGTGAAAAATACATTTGGCGACCAAGTAGGCTTAATAAATGTGACGGCTGAAGAAGTGGCCAAGCAAAACCCGGAAATAATCGTGACAACGGGGCTGCATGAAAATCCGGTCACAGAAATCCAAGAGCGCAAAGGTTGGGAAAACATCAACGCCATTCAAAACGACGAAGTATATCTAGTGGATAATGACCTAATGGGCAGTTCAGGACCAAGAATCGGTGAAGCTGTTGAGTTGGTTGCAAAAACCGCTTATCCCGAGCTTTTTCAATAATGTATAACAGCTGGTGTAAAATGTCAGTGTGTCGCGACTTTTTATCCCGCATGTAAGGTGCCGTAAAACTCCCACTTCAAGACCTTGAGTGAATACATAAGGTCCAGGTGTGAGAAAACGGCACCTAAATGCCCGATCGGTTCAACTAACATTCAGTAGGTGCCCTACTGAATGAAGTTTCACTGTATCCCGCATATAAGGTGAAGGTGCCGTAAGACCAAGACCTGAGTTGATACAAAAGGTCTAAGTGGAAGAAAACGGCACCTAAATGTCCGGTTCGTTCAACTAACATTTAGTCAGAGGAGATGGAAGAAAACGCCTACTGAATGAAGTTTCCCTTTATCATCGGCCTTTCTTGATCTCGTTTTCAGGCATCGGATATGAGTGTTTTTCGTTACAGTGCTTATTTCAACAAATGATTGACAAAACCCTCTCCAACCATTAAATTAAATGAAACCTTATTTTTATATCTGGTTAACAATTGGAGGGAAAAGGATGACACCGGAACGGCAAAAGCTAAGAGGAATGATGATTGCGTCACTGTTTGCGGCCATAATCGGCATCTTTGCACAAATTACCATACCGCTTCCGTTAGTGCCTATTACAGGGCAAACGCTTGCCATCGGACTTGCCGCCACCATTCTTGGTGCAAGATATGGTACATTATCAGTTTTGCTCTATATTTTAATGGGAGCTGTCGGAATCCCTGTGTTTAGCCAGTTTTCGGGCGGCTTTTCCGTACTGGTCGGGCCAACAGGCGGCTTTATCGTCGGGTTTATTCCGACAGCCTTTTTCATAGGCTGGTACCTGGAAAAAACAGCCTTCAAATTTACCCAAGCAATGATTGCCAATACAATCGGGATGTTTATTACACTGTTATTTGGAACTGCTTGGCTCAAAATAGCTGCCAACTTGAGCTGGCCAGCGGCATTCGCCAGTGCTTTTGCACCGTTTATTGTGGTCGGCCTTTTGAAAGCGGCACTCGCTTCCTGGATCGGGGTTATCGTACGTAAAAGACTAACAATTGCCAACATATTGTTCGCGCCAAAAGAAAAATCCGCTTAAATGAGGATGCCAGCCGCTTTACACAATTCTTCCTTATTTGGGCGCTACCGCGAACAAGTTCCCGAAGCACAACGGCTATTTTCTAAAAATAAAATAAAGTCATAATCAAAGTGAAACTCCGCTTCGCGCCGTGGTATACTATAGAGTAAAGACGAATACGTCTTGAAAAAATAACATGTCAGGTGGGGATACCCATGAATTTGACAGAACGGGAGCCCGTTAATCTACACGATCTGCTATTAATCCGGCACAAAGAAAAAGCATGGAAAAAAGGGGCGTATCTTTTTCAGGAAGGTGACAAAGCAAACGAAATTTATTATATTAAATCCGGCAAAGTACGAATCGGAAAAATAACGCCTGACGGCCGGGAAATTACCTTCAGAATTGTAAATGCCGAAGACTTTATTAGTGAAGTGCGGCTGTTTTGCACACTTTCAACATACACCGTTCATGCCAAAGCAATCGAAGACTGTGAATGCGCCATCATCCATAAAGATGATCTGGAAGAGAATTTGTTAATCAATCCCGGACTTTCCGCCGAATTCATGAAAATGATGGGCATTCACCATCAAAAAACCCATTCTAAATTCCGCGACCTTATATTGCATGGAAAAAAGGGCGCTCTCTATTCAACACTCATTCGTATGACAAACAGCTATGGCATAAAAACAGACAAAGGAATAATCATTGACTTATCTTTGACAAACCAAGAGCTTGCCAACTTTTGCGGCATGAGCCGCGAGGTCGTCAACCGTCTTCTTGGAGCTTTAAAAAAAGACGGAGTCATTTCTATCGCTGATGGAAACATCATCATCCACGACCTCCAATTCTTAAAAGATGAAATCCATTGCGAAAACTGCCCTGTCGACATTTGCAGAATAGATTAAGAGTGTACTCTGTAAACAATAATCTTGTAATCTATGATTGTGAGGATCAACCCAATGCACCCCAAATTTTTTTATAGTTTTGCGGCAGGCTATGTAGTGAGTATGTTGACCATATATCTGATATCCGGATACTTTTCATTGTCTTTTACCATCGGATCATTTATAGGTATTGCCCTATTCGGATTAGGATTACATTTGCTTAAAACAAGAAAAAGCTAAGTTCCTAAGGCGTTTCGCGATTTTTGGTTTTTTTCATTCCCATACGGGCGCCAATCCAATCAGCCCCCTGCATGGCGATGGCGGTTTTCGCAATTTGTTCCGCCAACAGAATCGATATCGTTTTTCACTTCTCCAAGATTTCTTCTACAGTCATTGGGGGACATGGGAAAAAGCCTTTATGAAGCAAATACGAAATAGCAAAAACCGAACAATTCATTTATAATTGTTCGGTTTATTTGTGTAAAAAAATCCCTATCATCGCTACGTCAAAATACTTCGCTTTCAGCAGGTCTCTTCAGCTTCCTCGGAAAGCAAAGGTCGCTTATGCTATGTAATACTTTTGTGACGGGATTTCAAGCATTTTTGCAGAAACCGGGTTAGTTTTTCATCTCATTAAACAGAAAAATATATTATTCTAAAATTAAACAGAACTTTTATATTTTGATCATTCTTTCTATCATTTGATCGGAGGCGAAATTTATCAAAGCTCGTAAAAGATTATCACTAGCTGTTTTAATTGGCAGTGTTCTACTATCTATTAGTCTCATTATTCTTAGAAGCAAGGGCCTTTATTTACAGTTAGGAATTCAACCAAACGGATTTAACCACATGGAAATAAGCCTATTCCTAACAATCTTAGTAATTATTTCTGGATTGGTTGTATTATCACAAAGCATCAAAGATATCGTTATTAAAAGACTTTTTATAACCATAGGCGTTGTGATTATATTCATGAAAATATTTTCACACTGGATAACGTATGACCGTTTAGAATACACTCATTTTACTTCACCCGACGGTAAAGAAGAATTTCTTGTCATTGAATCATATGTCAGTGAATTATATCAAATAACTAAAAATCCCTTTCTCATAGAGCATTTATCGACCATAAGAGGCTATCGTGGATTTCAACCGTTTCATAGGGGTAGTTATCAATTAGAGTGGATTGATCCAAACACCTTGAAAGTATCTTACTTGAAGAAAAGCACTTCAGGATATATAGATGTTCTTATTGAATATAAAAAAGAGAAGTAACCGAGCCTTTCGCCACTATGGAACAGGCTCGGTGTTTTAAATCCTACTGTTTGTTCATTTTCTTGCTTATGGTGTCTCTGAATGCTGAAGCTACTTGTTCTCCGTCACTAAGTGAATAGGGAGGAACGTCAAATGCACAATTCACTTTGAGATTTTACCAGCTTAAGATCTCCAAAAAATCTATTGGTCAAGAAGGACGAGTATCTAGTTAGATACAAAAAAGAATAATACTCTTTGACAACTTCATGTAGTCGTCTATTACTACTAAGCAAAATCTTTCCTATATTAACAGCATCAATATCAGCTAGTAAATCATCAGAGCTAAACATGCTTCACTTTGTCTTTATGGCCAATCAATTCCATTGCTGCATCATAAGTTGTTGAGTGTTTCGAAGAATTGGCTGCTTGACCGGTAACTGTAAGTAAGTCGCCACCCCAACCTGCAAGATCAACCAGAGAGTGACTCCTTAAAAAGAATAGTTGACTGAATTTTTCTGTGGTTTTCTCCGGTTCCGGTGGCACGGACCATGATACGTTACTCGTTTCTCACCTCGCCGCAATCCTCGTGTAAGAAATCATTATCATGCCAATATTACTTTTATACAGAGGCCTCCTGCAAAATAGGAAACTCTTTTTCTTCTCCGTAGTTAAGGATGATGACCTCTGTTTTATCATCATCCTCCAACAGATGTAGCAGCTTTTCATCTTTATTCATCATCGTTTCTATTACCGGAAATTGTTGAACCATGCCTTCCAAAACTTCGGGCCTGGGTGTGGTGTGGCTGTTCGGAAATTGATGGTTCGGAATTACGTATTCAACATCAAGCAGATGTTTCACAACATATGCCGCCTCTTCAGGTCCCATTACAAACTGCCCCGAGGCTGAAAGGATGGCCACGCTCGGTTTGTAAAAGTCTTGAATAATCTTCATATCGGCCATCATTGTAGTATCTCCTGAATGATAGAGCGTCCTGTCGCCATGAAAATTGAATATATACCCGGCAGGCTGGCCCCCATATATCGGTGTTCCTTCCGTTTCACCATAAGATGAAGTATGCATCGCTTGTACCATCGTGACCTTCACATCATCAAGGTAAATAGAACCTCCATAGTTTAATAAATGAACATTAGAATAGCCCTTTTGCAGCAAGATCATTCCAAAATCGTACTGTGCCACTATTAGAACATCAGGATTGGCGTTTTCCACCTCTTCTAAGCCCTGGGTATGATCAAAGTGGCCATGAGTAATAAACACTGCATCAATCGTACGTAAAAATGCCGGCTTTGTGTACTCTTCAGGACATCCCGGGTTTAAACTCAAAAAAGGATCAATTAAATAGCGTTTCCCCTCCTTGCTCGTCAACAAATAACATGCATGTCCCAGTCTTAAAACCTTCATGATAACTCCTCCTTCATTTATTTTAAAATAAGTATTACCGGCTAATGGATGAGAGCGCCAAACAGTCATCTGGCCGAAGAACACCGAACAGCATTTCAAAAAATCTTACAAGGAAACTGGTTCTTTTTTTACTTTAAAAGCGGGCATGACCTTTTCAGCAACTAATTCCATGGAACGAAGTACTTGCTCATGTGGTAAGCCACCAAAATTCATCAGCATCATAATATGGTCACAGCCAGCATCCTCATACTTCTTCAAGCGGTTAATCACATCTTCCGGAGAGCCAATCAGCAATTGTGCCCGCTCTTCAAGGTCTTCAAATTGCGCATTCCTGCCGTATTGACGTGTATCCAAATAAAGATTTACATGTTTCTTTGCGATTTCTCTCGCTTCCTCCCGTGATTCAGCGACAAATGTATGGACAGCGAGCGGAATGTTTATTTTCTTTTCATCATGGCCAGATTCACGGTACACGTTCTTGTAGCGATCAATTATTTCTTTCAACTCTGAAATAGACTTGCTCGCCACATAAGGAACGCCCATAAATGCTATATCCCATCTTCGCGACAAATTCCGCTCCCCTTGGACTTAAAGTGCCTATCCAAGTAGGAACTTCTTTTTGCTTCGGTAACATCTCCAATTTCACATCAAAAAATTGAAAGTATTCCCCTCTATGAGAAAATGTTTCTCCAGTCCACGCCTTTTCGAGTACCGCCAGCGCGTCGTTAAATCGAAAGGCTTTATCCTTTTCGTCAATATGAAACCCGGGGTAAATACCCGCTTCCCAATCCAAGATTTAAGCGTCCATTGCTTAAAACATCCAATAGTGCATAATTTTCAGTTTTTTTAAATGGCAACGTAACAATCGATACTCCTAAACGAATATTTTAGGTCCTCTCTGCCGCCACCGATAACAGCATTTGCGGGGTTGTTAAAATGCCATACTCGCTAAAATAATGTTCCGCGAACCAGACAGAATGATAGCCAAGCTGATCTGCCCTCTCCGTTTGCTCTAATACTTCATAAAGCAATTGCTCATGCGTCCGACTCATTTTTTCTTTATATTGATCAAATACAGTAAATAAACCAAATTCCATACTGACCTCCTCCCAGAAAATCTTTTTGGCAACAAAAAAAGCCGGCAGTAAAAGAACAGATGTTACGGCTATCCGCCTTGCATCGTGTTTCTTAAACTACTGGCTTGTCATCCACTTACCTGGAAAAGATGAGTATCCCTTCCACGTAGATAATCCAGTCTCACGCAATAAATGAAGCGCTTTCATTAGCAAGTATACTCTATATCTTTTTGACATTCAAGCCATTTTTCTACATATTACACAATTAAGTAAACTAAAAGCTTGGCTAATATCCCGTATTACTTCATATCTTGATAACGTTCATAAGCAGTAATAATGGATTGAATCACAGCGCGCTGTCCCGGAATGAGCAGCTTTGTTTCCACCTCTTGAATAATCTCTTCAACGCCATTTTTAATACACTTTCCACGGACCAAAGACGAAATAAATTCATTTGTCATCTTTAAGATGAAAGTAAAAGAAGCATCCACAATCATATCCGTTGACTTATCAATAATCAGGATGGCCCCGATCACCTTCTGTGTTTCATAAATCGGAGTACCTTTCGGGAACTGCGCAAAACCGGCAGTCAGAACATGATTCTTTTTCGTAACCACTGTCAATCCCCCTTTCAACCGTCTTTATATAGTAAATTTTCAAACTATTTATCACACTTATCTTATATAATCGAAGAATTATTCGTCAAGGAACGTTGTATACGTACTTTTCATTGTCACACTTGCTTTAAAAACTTCAATTTGGGGCCAGATTTTCCGATATTTGCCACCAACGCGAATCTTTTTTGTCAAAAATTTGAATGGATTATGAAGTTCATGTGAAATCGGTGTGAAGTGTGACTTTTGTCACAGAGAGGGGAAATCTGACGGAAGTATGATGGAATTAGAAATCAACGCGGGAGGGTGAGTACGATGGAACTAGAAAAAAGAACACCGGAAAGTGTCAACATTACTAAGGAACACCATCATTCGGAACCTAATTTAAAAGGAACACTTATCAGTGTGTTAGGCGTTGGAATCATCATTATTATTATGTGGGGCGCTACGTATTTTCTATATGCGGGCAGATAAAAAAAGAAAAGTAGGTGAAAAGACATGCATTTTCATAAATTTGAAAAGATCTGGTTGATTTTCGGAACATTATCACTTGCCGCATTCTTAACGATTGTTGGCGTAACCGCCTTTGCCCATGGGCATACGCCCGCTGGCGGGATGGATACGATCGATCCGGAGAAGGTGGCCGAGACACCGCCCTTTGATAAGCCGGGTGTAAGACAACTTGATGATGACACTTATGAAGCAGTGATTATCAGCCAAGCTTTTGGCTATCTTCCTGGAAAGATCAAAGTTCCGGCAGGAAAAGAAATTATATTTACATTAACAAGTACAGATGTTGTCCACAGCTTTACCATTGATAATACAAAAGTAAACATGATGGCTGTTCCGGGAAGAATTACCCACAAAAGCTATACGTTTGAAAAACCCGGAACATATTTGGTTCTTTGCAACGAATATTGCGGAGCCGGCCATCACATGATGTCAACCGAAATCGAGGTGTATGAACCATGATCGCTTTAGCAGACAGAAAATTGGCATTATGGAACATCAAAATCGCTTATATCGCATTTATTATCGGAACGCTTTGCGGTTTGCTTCAAGTGTTTGTCCGCAACGACTCCCTGGAGCTTCCCAAATGGCTTGATTACTATCAAGTGCTAACTGCTCATGGCGTATTGCTGGCACTTATTTTTACCACCTTTTTCATTTTCGCCTTTTTGATTGCCGGGATGAGCAAAACATTAGGAAGCTTTGGTCCGAAAGTAAGCCGCTCAGCCTGGCTGGGGCTAATTGTGATGACAGTTGGAACGGTTATGGCAACAGTGATGATCATTTCCGGAAAAGCGTCCGTGTTATATACCTTTTACGCTCCTTTAAAAGCGAGCGGCTGGTTTTATGTCGGGCTTGCACTGTTTATCATCGGAACATGGCTCACAAGCTTTGCATTAATTGGACATTATGTCGTATGGAAAAGAAAAAACAAAGGACAATTCAGCCCCTTATTCGCTTTTATGACCATGGCCACTTTGCTCTTATGGATCATCGCCTGCTTGGGTGTCGTAACGACAGTTGTGTTTCAGTACATCCCATGGTCGTTTGGTTGGGTAGAAACGATCAACGTTGAATTGAGCCGTTCCCTGTTCTGGTATTTCGGCCACCCGCTCGTTTACTTTTGGCTCTTGCCTGCTTACATTGCCTGGTATACAGTTTTGCCAAAAATTGTCGGAACAGATGTATTTAGCGATTCACTCGCACGTTTCTCGTTTATCTTATTTATTCTCTTTTCATTCCCGGTCGGATTCCACCACCAATTGACCGAACCCGGAATTGAAAGTTTTTGGAAGTTTTTACAAGTCATCTTGACGTTCATGGTTGTCATTCCAACCTTGATGACCGCCTTCTCCATGTTCGCAACGTTTGAAATATCCGGAAGAAAAAAAGGCGGAACCGGATTGTTTGGCTGGTTTAGAAAGCTTCCATGGAAAGATGTTCGATTTACATCCATTTTTATCGCCATGCTGTTTTTCATCCCTGGAGGAGCTACGGGAATCATAAACGCAAGCTTTCAGTTAAATGAGCTTGTGCACAATACGCTTTGGGTCGTAGGCCATTTCCACATTACAGTTGGGACACCTGTCGCCATGACGTTTATGGGCGTTACCTTTTGGCTCATCCCGTATTTGACGGGCAGACAATTTCCCAAGCATATGCAAAAGCTGGCCTTTATCCAAGTGTTTTCTTGGGCGATTGGTATGACACTTATGTCTACAGCACAACACTTGTTGGGGCTTCTTGGAGCACCGCGAAGAACAGCTTATTCCGGTTACAATGGACACGAATCTGCTCTTGACTGGTTTCAGGGCTTGCTCTCCAACCACGTTACCATGGCCATTGGAGGAACGATTTTATTCTTGTCAGCCATTTTGATGGTGTATATCGTTGCCAATTTGTTATTTGCGGCGCCAAAAGCAAAAAAAGAAAGCGAGTTTGTCGAGTTTCCAATTGCAAACAGCGACACATCGCATACCGCAAAGTATTTGGAAAACTGGGGAATCTGGGTCGGAGTCGCTTTGGCGCTCATCGTCTTGGCGTATGCCGTTCCGCTTAACGACATGATCCAGCACGCACCTGTAGGTTCAAGAGGGTTTATTACTTGGTAGGAGTTGATCCATATGTTTCTAGCTGTATTTTCCATGTTGATCGTTGCCACTACGATCATGATTATTTCTGTCGAACTCAAAGAAGATGCTTGAAACAGCAAATGGAGGCTGATGAATGTGTAACATGATTCACGCGAAATTAGTAAACTTCCTTTATTAGGGAGATTACCTGATTCATCTCAAATAGAACAAAAAATAGACGAGGATCTCTTCATGCATCCCCGTCTATTTTTATTTTTCCGTTTCCAGCCGCTTGGAAAATTCCTCCATAGCGCTGTAACCTTCCCGCTGCAAATACCAGTTGTTGGCGGCTGCTTCAATAAGTCCTGCCACATCACGGCCCGGTTGAAGCTGGATTTCAATGTATGGAATTCGAACACCCATATAATCCGAAAATTTCGGTTCCAACTCCAGATCATTGTATAACGAGTTTTCTTCCCATTTCGTCAGTTCAATATCCAACACAATTCGGGTTTGATCCTGGAACGCCTCTCTTCCGTATAGACGAACGACATTCACAAGGCCAATGCTGCGCAATGCAAGCAGTTCCTTCGTCTTTTGATCATGGGTTCCCAACAACGTTTGCGGCCCCAGCTTTTTTAATGTCACAACATCGTCGGCCACCAAGCGGTGTCCACGGCGAATCAAAGTATGAGCCGTTTCACTCTTTCCAATACCGGATTTTCCCCTGAGTAAAACCCCAATTCCCGAGACATTCACACAAACGCCATGTATGGCCATTTCGGGAGCCAATGCTTTCAGCATATAAGCATCCAACTTGGAAACAAATTCCGATGTCGGATCCTCATGCGTCCGAAGCAGAGGAATTCCTTCTTGAATGCAGCACTGGGTCAGATGATGTATGCTGTCCTGGCTTGCCGTAATAATAAAACAAGGCGGATGATAATGAACGATATTTCCAATACGCAACTTCTGCTCCTCATTTGTCAGTGTATGTAAAAAGTTTAACTCTTTTCTCCCCAACACCTGAACAAGCTCCATCGGAAAAAATTCAAAGAAACCGACAAACTCCAATCCCGGACGATGCGCTTTTGATTTTGTAATCTTGCGATCAAGCTGGTCTTCCCCAGCCAATACCTCTAATGAAAACTTGTTCATTAATTCTTTTACTGTAATTGATTTCACGATGACACTCTCCATTTGTACTTAATCAACAAAGGAAATCCTTATGTTTTGGATTATACTTGAAAAAAGAGGAAACGTCATCCATCACAATGCCCATTTTTAAGCGCTTACATTCCTAAAACTTAAAAATGTCGATTTTTACACATAGAATCGTTCTCGGCTCACAAATCGAGAAACCAAATGACCTTGTCAAAAAGCAATTCCAAAGCGTCTTTCTTTGGCGTTTCTGTTATATAGTTGAATGGAAAGTCTCCTTACATGAGCCTTTAGAATAAAGTGAAACTTCATTCAGTGGGCGTTTTCTTCCATCTCCTACTGAATGTTAGTTGAACGAATTTGGCATGTAGGTGCCGTTTTCTCCCTCTTAGGCCTTTTGAATCAACTCAGGTCTTCAAGTAGTGTATAATGGCACCTTGCAAGCGGGATAAAGATCAGGTGGTGAAACGACATGAAAGTTCAGCAAAAAACGCTAATAGCGAACAAAAAAGAAATTCCATACACTCATATTGAAAATGGAAATGAGATTGTTTGTTTTATGTTTTCCGGATTAAGTTACACGTATGATCAGCCATTATTTTATTATTCGACAATGACGATGCTACAAAATGAGTACGATGTTGTCCATGTCCACTATTCTTACGGACAGGATATATTCAAACTTCCATTGGCAGAAATAACAAACATGATCCGTCATGATGTAAAACCCATCATTGACGATGTGCTTAAAAGTAATCAATATCAAGAAACTATGTTTTTAGGGAAATCTCTTGGCACAATTCCCCTTATTAACGACCTGATGAAAAACAATAGGTATGTACATTCTAAAATGGTTCTATTAACCCCATTACTGCGGTTTGACTCCATTTTTGAAACACTATTGATGTGCAAACATTCGACGCTTATTGTGATAGGGGAAAAAGATGACCATTATATTCCAAGTAAAATCGAAAGCATTCAACATCAAACAAATATGGAAATAAAAATAATCCCCAATGCCAATCACTCTCTAGAGATGGAACCCTTTCATACAGCAATGTCAATCTCGGCCTTAGATCAGGTAATGAAAAGCGTAGATGATTTTATACGGTTATAACCCGTATACAAAGGTAATTTTGTTATAGGAGTTAAAAAACTTCGAAAAAGGATTTGTGCGTCTTTCATTTTCCGAAGGGCTACTACATGAACAACGAAACCATCAATGAGATTTGTACTAAACAATAGACAGCTCCTGTATTCCTTTAAGGGCTTCTCTTTTTCCTGGCTCTCTCTTGCACCGCCGCTTGGAAATTGCAACTTCCCAGAACCCCGTTCCAAGATATGGCACGGCCATGACAAGTCTTTTTTGCATTGTCAAACAGATTATTGGAGTTGGACATATGCCTGGAATATAATGATGTAAAATAAGTGAAAAAGGGTGTATCGAATGGAATCATTAAACATGTTTCAATATTCTCGTGCCGCTTTCCTGATCGCATTGAGAAATACGCCTGATGACAAATGGGACGAGCAGCCGCCGATGTTTTCAAATACGATACGCTGGAATGCGGGTCACGTTTATATAACGGCTGAAGATTATTTAAGCAAGGCCGATCACGATTATGAGATTGTTCACCCGGAATGGTACGATCTTTTTATCGACGGATCCAGCCCTGCCGACTGGGGCAGTGAGATCCCCTCCGTGGAAGATCTTTTAACAGCCATTGAAGAACAGGGCGAGCGGATACTGAGTTATTTTAATAGTAAATTGCAAAACACTGCCGATGAGACTGTAAATATTCGATATCTCAAATTGGATACGGTAGACGCCGCGCTCCAATTCGTGACTTGGCACGAAGGGATTCATCTGGGAATCATCATATCCATGCAAAAACTATTTTAAAGAAAACGGGGCTAGCGCAGCAGACGGTAGCCCAGTCGCACTTCTAATCGCAAACAAAGGGCTGAAAACCCTTTGTTTTTTTATGGGAGCTTATAATGGCCCTCATAAATGCTGTTCGCTTCCTCTTTTGAGACCCTGTACATTCTTTCGCCCTCCGTATGCAACACATTCTTTTCCACCAAAGCGAGCTTTGTTTTATAGCCGTCTGCAAACGTCAATTCTAATTCAACTTCATTTAACCAATTTACTTCTACGATCTGGTCCTTAAACAAGTCGTCCGACTCTTTCACCGCACAGGCAAGATAATCATTTGTAAGGTGGCATGCGGCCGCCTTGTCGGCGGTGAGCCAATACCCTTCTGCTGCTCCAACCGTTTTTGCCTTTAGTACGAACTGCTTTTTCTCCGCTCTGTCAGCTTCTGCCCTGGCTCTCGCTAGTTCTTCCGCTTCCTTTACTGCTGTCGCTTTTACTGCCCTCATTTCCGACAAACTTGTTTCTGCATCATGCTTTATATCTGAAAAAAACGGATGGCTCAAGTCTTGTTGTAAAATAGATTCGAGTATGGAAATGGATTCGTCATATCGTTCTGTTTGGAATGTTTTCTTGGCCTCTTCGTAACTCTCGGCATATTTCTTTTTTACCGCTTCCATATCAGCTATTTGTTTTCGTAGCTGTTTGGCATTTTTTACAAGACTGTCCGAACCATCTTTCATGTTAACCACTTGCTCAACTGATTTATTAGCGGCGTCCAATTTGCCTTCATCGAAAAACCTTTTGGCTTCTGTCATTTTTTGGGTCTGTTGAAACAGGATGGCAGCTTTTTCATCATTTTGCTTTTCATTTAAAGCATTCTTAAAAAAGTCAGTTGCAATCTCATAGTTTTCTTGTTTTATTTGCTCATGCCCTTGCTCCATCATTTCATCATATATTTTATGACTCTTTGTACAGCCGAAGATAAACAACATCATAAAGCTGATCATCGATACCGTGAGTATTGTCTTCATTACTACTTTAAACTCCCTCTGTCTTTTCACGGATAAAACCGCTAGTCTTATTGTAAATGGTTTTTTGATAATGTCGATAACAAAATTGGAATTTCATATTTTTTGAAGATAATGATAAGGAGGCGTTCATGGTGAAAGTAACCTTGGTAAAGGCTTTGGCGGCCGCGGGCGATCATACGAATATCCGGGAGATAAAGCGGGTGTATGGCGGGTCGATTAATGAAAGCTTTTTCGTAGAAACCAACAAGAACAAGTATTTTATCAAGTGTCACCCAAATTCCCCAAAGCATTTTTTCTCAATGGAGGCCAAGGGCTTACAGTACATAAAGGATACAGGAACCATTTCCGTACCCGATGTTTTGGCCTATTCTGATGAAAAGGAGGCGGCGTTTCTCGTTTTGGAATGGATTGAAGGACAGGAAACTGTAAATACTCAGACCCTGCTCGGCTGTCAATTGGCCGCCATGCATGAACATGCCGGGGAAAAACATGGCTTTTCTCAAGATACTTATATTGGTATACTGCCTCAGCCAAACGGACTTTACGACAATTGGCTCAAATATTATCGAGATCGGAGGCTGCGCGCCCAATTAGAGCTGGGAATGAAAAATAACGTCATTACGGGGAAGAGGCGAGAAAAAATGGACGAGCTGTTGAAGGGTCTGGGAAACTGGATTCCAGAAGATATTAAGCCGTCTTATTTGCACGGAGATTTATGGAACGGCAATTGGATGGCCGGACCCGGCGGCCGCCCATACCTTATTGATCCTTCCTTTCTTTTTGGCGACAGACATTTTGAAATCGCCTTTACGGAACTGTTTGGGGGCTTTTCACAAGAATTTTATCGTGCCTATAGCGACCGCTATCCATTAGATCCGCATTATCATGAAAGAAAGCCACTGTATCAGTTATACTATTTGCTTGTCCATCTCAACCTGTTTGGTGAAGTGTATGGAACACAGGTGGATAGGGTGTTAACACGTTATGTTGGATAATTCAAAAAGGCACTCTCACCAAATGAAAGTACCTTTTTGCATCCTTATAATGGAAAAAAGAACGGGATGGCAAACATCATGACAACAAACACGACGGCCATTAAAGGGATGCCGACTTTTACAAAATCGAACACTTTATAGCCTCCCGCCGTCATGACCATCGCATTTGTCGGAGAAGCAACCGGTGTGGCAAAAGCCATATTGGATGCCACTGCGACAGCAATTAAAAATGTATATGGGTTGGCATCAATCGTCAACGCCGCATTCATTGCAATAGGCGCAAATAAAATAGCGGTCGCCGTATTGCTAATAAATTGGCCAAAAATCATCGACAGCAAATATATGCCTGCAAATACACCGAGCGATCCGAATCCGCCCATCGTTTTAATGATGATTTCCGAAAGGATCAGCATTCCGCCGGTTTTTTCCAAAGCAGTCGCTATTGGCAACATGGCGGCGACAAGAACAATGGTCTCCCAATTGACTTGGCTATAGGCGTCATCCATATTGCGCAGGCACCCTGTCAAAATCATTAATACGGAGCCAATTAATACCGAAATAACAGTTGGAAACACTTCAAATACCATAAGAAAAACCATCAATAAAATAATACCGGCAGCGACAGGAGCCTTACCGCTTGCCGCCGCCTTTCTGGCATGTACTTGCGGCTGCCCGACAACGACAACGTCATTTGTTTCCTGCGCCAACAACTCAATGGAGTCCCAAGAACCTTGGACTAAAAGAGCATCCCCAAAGCGAAGACGCTGCTTGGATGGCTCTTTCAAAACAAATTGCCCTTGACGATTGATGCCCAAAATATTTAAATTGTATTTTTCTCTAAAGCCAATTCCCCTAATCGTTTGGTTAATGAATTTGGAGTGCGGGGTCAAAAGGACTTCTGCAATGCCTAATTGTTTGGATACAAGCTCATCTGCTTCAGATTGTTCTTCATCGATTGTCAATCCGAAATCTTTGACCATTTTTTCAATGTTTTCAAGTGAGCCTTGAACATATAACACATCTTTTGGTTGAATGACACTCGTCGGCCCAGCCATCTCTTGGTATCTGATTGGCAGAAGATTCAATCCTTCTTGGGATTTTCGGACAATTTTTAAAATGTATAGCTGATACGTTGCCGGTATTTTTAATTGAGACAGACGTTTGCCAATCATCACTGATTCTTCAGGCACTTGCACTTTATACAAGCGGCCCCCCAGCTGATAATCAACAGAGAGCTGTTTGGGCGAAAGCTGGTGTTCATCTTCGGAACCACCCCGCTTCTTCCCTTTCGGAAGCAGTTTATTGCGTACAAGGTATAAATACAAAATACCGGTAACGACGCCGACAAGCCCTACAGGTGTAATATCAAAAAAACCAAGCTTTTTATATCCATTTTCGACAAGTGTTTCACTGACAATCAAGTTTGCCGGGGAAGCGATCAATGTCAGCAAGCCGGAAAAACTGGCCACATATGAAAGTGGAATTAAAAACTTGGAAGGACTGCTGTGAATGCTAATGGCAATGCTGACAACGATCGGCAGCATGATCGCCACTGTTCCAGTGTTGCTCATAAATGTACCAATGAGCGCAACGATAACAAGCAGAATCACAAACAGCTTATTTTCACTTTTCCCCGCCGAACGGAGAACGAATTTGCTTGCCATCTGCGCGAGTCCGGTATGCAAAATACCCGCCCCGACAATAAATAAACCCGCGACCATGATCACAACGGAATTGGAAAAGCCGACAAGCGCTTCTGCGGGGCTCAATATTCCCGCCAATACAAACGCCAGCAAACCCATAACCGCCACGAGATCGGCCCGAATCAGGTTGGACATAAATAAAATAATCGTGATGCCTAAAATTACAAATGTCAATATAAGGTCCAAATTCATCTGAATCCTTTCTAAACATGTTTTACTACATACAGTACCCGCTTATTCATTTGGTCCGTATACTCTTTTCCGGATATCCGGCATATCCTTTTTCAGGACCCGTTTGCTTAATGTTACTTGCCAATTGGCAGAAAGAGCTTCACAGCGAGAAAGCTCCATTGCTTCTTCCATATTTTCTTTATCCTTGTGGATAATTGTATTGCATTTTTCGATTGTCCAATATGGATACGGGCGCTCCATTAACGTAAAGGATTGACCCGCTTCAACGTATCCTTCCTTTAATACACGGTAATACCAGCCAGTACGGCCTGTGTTCTGCAACAGCAAAGCCAAGTTTTTGATTTTAAATCGCCGGGCCGGCTTCCAGCAAGGCTGTCTTGGTTGGGATACTTGTATCACGGCATCACCAATTTCATAAATGTCGCCAATCGCCACATCTTCTTCTGTTTGATGCCTGATCGAAAAGTTTTCCCCCATTCCTCCAGGAAGCAACCCCGCATCAGGAAATTCACTGTTCCAATAGCCGTAGTGTTCCAGCGGATAGGCGAACACCGCTTTTTCCGGACCTCCATGATGCTTCAAATCCGCCTGGCCATCCCCTTGTAAATTTGTTTTTCCAAGCCAAACAGGGCGTTGAACAGGTTCTTTAAAGATACCGCTCCGCCACTCCCGATCCATCGGGTTTTCAGCATGTTTCTCGCCGATTGTTTTAGGTTGGCCAATAAAAACAGTTTTCAGAAATGCATCCACTTTGCAACTTCCACCTTATCCATTGAGATAATATTATTTTATCTCTCTTTGATCAAGATGCCAAACATAGAAAAGCAGGAAAGGGAATTCCTTAAATAAGGTAGATAACTTTCATTAGTTCAAATAAAAAAGAGCAGTAAATAACTGCTCAGGCTGTCAACAAATCTTCGAAAGCTTAGTCACGGCAAATCCATCCCCCCTTTGGGATTGACTTGTCTTTTTGGGGTTTACTATCCAATTTTCCATTTACTCGCGGCTTTTGAAAAATATTATCCACTTTTTCGATTTACTCGGGATTTTTGAAAAATACTATCCAATTTTTCGATTTACTCACGGCTTTTGAAAAATATTATCCACTTTTCCGATTTACTCACGGCTTTTGAAAAATACTATCCAATTTTCCATTTACTCACGGCTTTTGAAAAATTCTATCCACTTTTCTTATTTACTCATGGCTTTTGAAAAATACTGTCCGCTTTATCCATTTTCTCGCCGATTCCATGTTATTACTCGCTTTCCTCTCCATCATTTGCATGAATCAGAACACCTCTTCAACATCATCAAGATGATATTCATTGAGTATTCCTTTCAACCCACCGTACGGTATAACCCCTTTGCTAAATCAGCCACACGCTGCAATTTTTTAGGTTATATTGCAGTTTCGTTAACGGTTAGATTCCATATCAGACTTTGATTTATTTTTTGGTTACCAATATGAACTTATCGGAATGACAGACTAAAATGCAGGATTGCTTTTTATTCATCATCTGATCTTTTCTTTTTCAAAACCAATTGAATCACATGGGCCAATCCTTTATGAAGAGTGCCCTCTTTTCGATCCTGTTCGCCCCAGAAAAAGTGAACTACATGATGGCCTCCGATCCAATCCAGCACGTCCTTGGGGTCGTACAACATGTCGATTTCCCGTGGACCGCCCGTCCCATACCTGATTTGCTCTTTCGAGTACACTTCCAGCATCACCACACCGCCCGGTTTGACGACCTTGAGCATTTTCTTAAAAACTTCTTTTTGATCGCGACTCTGAAAGTGGCCAAACACCATGATTGCCGCATCAAACTGGCCTGCTTCAACTTCATACTCGAGCAAGTCGACTGTTTTAGTCTTTACAACGACACCGTGTTTTGCCGCCAGACTTTTCGTTTTTCGCAGACCACTTTCCGCATAATCCCAAGCTGTCACATCATGGCCTTCCCTTGCCAAAAAAACCGCGTTGCGCCCTTCACCTTCCGCAAAACAGACGACCGGCCCGCAAGCCCTCAATTGGCCGACATGTTCCCGAATAAATGCATTGGGTTCTTCTCCGTATACATATTCCTCTGTAGCAAACCGCTTATTCCACATATTTCCCATCGTTGTCCCTCCTCTAACACCACCTGAAAATTAAAAACCGTTCATGATCATTTTTTTCATATAAAAAGTCGACCCGAACCTCGTCTATAAGCTGAAATGGCGTGTAATTGATCACATAATGCACGTATTCAATGGAAGGATAGTACAAAATAAGATCAACTTTCCGCGGAGTTTGTGCCACCGACAAGCCAATATGATGAATGACATTCATGAAAATCTGCACAGAAAAGGGATTGAAAAAGAAAAAAACATTATCACTTGGATGTATGTCATATTCTTGCGCCAATAGACGCCGAAAATTAACGATACCTGCTTTTAGCTTCCCGTTTTTAATATAACTTGCTTGATTTTTGAGGGCAGATTCATACAATGAAGGGTTCATTTCCACACCTGTTGCCGAGACTTGAAAAAGATGGTGGGCGAAAAAAGCAACCCGCCCCTTGCCGCATCCCATATCAACGAAACAGTCACTTTTGGACAGCCTATAGCGGGAAAAAAGCTGTTCCAATGCCGCATAGGGTGTCGGCTCATAACGGTGATAATGAACATGGGCAGAGGGGCCTTCACAATCTCCGGTGGTTTTTATAGATAACAACTTATCATATTTGTAATCAATCATCATTAAGCTCCCCGTTCATTCAATGTTATGCTCTATTTCGGACAGCTCTTATATTTCTTTTATCAGTTCTTCCAGAGATGATTGATATGTGTGATAGTCCTCTTCCGAAAATAACGTCATGACTACTTTTCCGAATGGATGTTTTTTTAAAAAGCCGATAATCGTGCTTAAAGCGGTTTTTGAGGCGAGTTCAATGGGAAAACGGTACACTCCCGTTGAAATGGATGGAAAAGAAATGCTTTGCAGTCCTTTTTCACTCGCCAGGCCTAGTGCGTTTTTATAACAATTGGCGAGCAGCTCTTTTTCCTTCTGATCTCCTCCCTGCCAAACAGGACCCACCGTATGGATGACATATTGCGCCGGCAGGAGGTACCCTTTGGTGATGACCGCATCACCCGTTGGCAACATCTCTCCCTTCAAAACTTCTTTCCGAAGCCGTTTACACTCTTCCAGCAACTCGGGCCCAGCCGCTCGATGAATGGCTCCATCCACCCCGCCTCCGCCCAAAAGAGTGCCATTTGCCGCATTGACGATCGCATCCGTCTTCTGTTTAGTAATATCGCCTCTCATTAACGTAAGCGTGCTTCTATTGATTTCCACTTCCATTCGCACATCACCCCTTCACTTCATACTTTCATCATAGCGAGAATTGCCTATAAAGCAAAGATTATAGACTACTTTCCTGTTACTTTTTGAAAAACCATTTGCTGTCTGGACGTTCTCTTGGCGTAATATTCAAAATGAAATACGCGATGATCAGAATTAAAATCACAATGGAATAAAACAACGTATTTAATGGGTGATCATGATCAACAATGATCAAGCGGATCATGGCCGTGATGCCTATATAAAGAAAGTAGCGGAGGGGAAAATGATATTCTTCCTTAAAATACTTTACGATCATCGTAATAAACTCAAAATATAAGAAGAAGAGAAGGATATTGGCCAGAAAAAGTTTATAATCATTGCTTTCTTTTCGAATAAGAATTTGGCCGAAAATGATTAACTCCTGTATAAGTAAAACGGATAAAATGATGGCGAGGAAGACGAGTGAAATATTTAAAATAATTTGCAGTACTTTCGGGATCAATTGCACAAAAGAAATATTCTTTTTGATTTTGAACATGCGCTTCCTCCTTCAATAAAGTGACATTATTTTTTATGAAAAATCCTAGGGTACCCGCCTGGAGTGTATATATTTTCTTTCAGATCATGAACACTCCAACGACCGACTAAGGATTATGTTGCTCTACAATTCACGGTCGCCCATCCTCCTTTACAACTTTTATTTTAGCGATAGTACTCCGCATGTTTCAATTGAAAATCAAACATTTTTTGGAAATAGCAACCTGTATGACAGAAAACCAAATCCTGATTTTCCCTACACCACTTTTCAAATGAATCATAAAACCCTTTTTTAGAGAACTTCAAAAAACCTCTCGTAGTAATAAAGTCCTATTTTGTACGAAAGAGTTGACAAAGACACCTCTTTATATTAATTTTGCATTAGGGAAACTTTTTTGTGTATGTGCAATAATTAATGGGAAAGGGGAAATAGAAGTGCCATCATTCGCTTTACCGGAATTGAACTATGATTATGATGAACTCGAACCATTTATTGACGCCCGAACATTAGAAATCCATCACAGTAAACATCACGCTACATACGTCAATAACTTAAATACATTGTTGGCAGGCCATGAACATCTGCAAAATAAACCGATTGAGGATATCCTCAGCAACTTGGATTCCCTGCCCGAGGAAATACGGACAGGTGTCAGAAATAACGGCGGCGGGCATTACTGCCACAGCCTTTTTTGGGAAATCATGTGCCCAAAAGGAGGTGATGAACCAACAGGGGATATTGCTAAAGCCATCGAACATTACTTTAAAACCTTTGATAACTTCAAAGATAAGCTTTCCCAAGCAGCCATTTCCCGGTTTGGCAGTGGGTACGGCTGGCTTGTACTTGATGGTGAGGAGTTATCCATCATGAGTACTGCTAATCAGGACACGCCGTTAATGACCGGGAAAACACCGCTGCTTGTCATAGATGTTTGGGAACATGCTTATTATTTGAAGTATCAAAACAGACGACCGGAATTCGTCTCTAGTTGGTGGAACACTGTGAATTGGGATCAAGTGAATGAATTGTATTTGGAAGCGTTGAATAAAAGGTAATTGAGGCAAAGAAATATGCCATTAGCTCCCGGACTGGTGACCCGGGAGCTTTTTTTATGTTACTTAATTAATTAATGATTGCAGCGGTGCAGGAATACGCCCGCCCCGGCGGATAAGCTTCTCTGAGCTGTATTGGTTGACACCCAGTACTGGCGCCCGCCCAAGCAGTCCGCCAAATTCCACGATATCTCCTTCCCGCTTTCCCGGGACTGGAATGACGCGAACGGCTGTCGTTTTCTTATTAATCATACCGATCGCGGCTTCGTCCGCAATGATCGCAGCCAGCGTGGCAGGTGAAGCATCGCCGGATAAGGCAATCATATCGAGTCCAACCGAGCAAACACATGTCATGGCTTCCAGTTTGGATAAAGTGAGCGCCCGGTCTTCGATGCCCCGGATCATGCCCTCATCCTCACTCACCGGGATAAAAGCGCCGCTCAAACCGCCGACATAAGAACTCGCCATGGCCCCTCCTTTTTTTACTGCGTCATTCATTAAAGCGAGAGCCGCAATTGTCCCATGTGTTCCGACCCGCTCAAGGCCGATTTCTTCCAAAATATCGGCAACACTGTCATTCATGGCGTTCGTGGGAGCAAGTGACAAATCCATGATTCCGAACGGAACTTGGAGACGTTCTGCAACAACCCTGCCAAGCAGTTCGCCGGCTCGCGTGATTTTAAAAACCGTTTTCTTAATAATATCTGCCACTTCTCCAAGATCAGCCTCCGGATGGCGCCTTAAAGCATTTAACACGACGCCCGGGCCGCTGACTCCCACATTCAGCACAACTTCTCCTTCGCCCGCACCGTGAAAAGCACCCGCCATAAACGGATTATCCTCAACAGGATTACAAAAAACGACGAGCTTGGCACAGGCAATCCCGTTTCGATCCTTCGTCCTTTCCGCCGCTTCTTTTATAATCAAACCCATCTCGCGAACAGCATCCATATTAATGCCCGTTCTTGTTGTGGCAACAGAAATGGAAGAACAAACCCGCTCCGTTACGCTTAATGCCTCCGGGAGAGCGTCAAGCAGTGTTTGATCTCCTTTGGCAATGCCTTTATGAACGAGAGCAGAATAACCTCCGATAAAATCGACGCCAATTGTGGCGGCCGCTTTGTCCAATGTTTTGGCCAACTCCACCGCCTGCTCCTTCGTCGCATTGCCCAGCAACTCGGCAATTGGCGTGACGGAAATTCTCTTATTGACGATTGGAATACCGAATTCTTTTTCTGCCGCCTCCGCCGTGCTTTTTAAATTCCCGGCGTATTGTATGATTTTCTCATAAACCCGTTTGTTCATTTTTTCAAAATCAGAATCAGCACAATCCGACAGGCTGATTCCCATGGTGACGGTACGAATGTCCAAGTTTTCCATTTGGACCATCCGAATCGTTTCCATCATTTCGTTCAGCGCTATATTCATATACATTCTCCTTCTATATACGGTGCATCGACTGGAAAATCTCTTCCCGTTGAATATTAATTTGCTGTCCAATTTTCACGCCAAGTTCATCAAACTGTTTTTGCAAGCCTTCCAAATTTTCAATGCCCGTTACATCAACGACCATCATCATTGTAAAAAAATCTTGCAAAATGGTTTGCCGGATATCCAAAACGTTAATGTGGTGATCCGACAACACTTTCGTTACACTGGCAATAATCCCTACTTGATCTTTCCCAACCACGCTGACAACTGCGCGTCTTTTCTCCATGTTGTAATAGCCCCCTTCTTGAAATTGTAAACATAAAAAAAGATTGGATCTCTCCAATCTCCGAAAGTCAGTAGAATAACGTACATAAAAGTTCGTATGTTACTCTTCTGTCCTTTTGCCTGAGATTGTGAATCCTTCGGCGCCGCGTAAATCACGGTCTCTCCAGAAGCTGCTCCGGTTATAGTTTGATCCATAACCCTCATTGCTCATATTTTTGTCGATAAGTTATTTTAACAATCCGGCTCGTATTGAGTCAATAGCAGTTTTTAGAAACTTAGCACTCCCGTCTGATAATCGTGAAATAATAGCGCAAAGGACATTTCTTCTCATTCGCCTTTGCCATACCCTTCCGACTCGGATGATAACGCACTAGACCCGGGTTCCCGGCTTGGCCCAAATAAGATGCACCATGTTAAACCAGTGGCTTTCCACCTTGTCAATCTCGATTCCCGAAGCTTTTACAAGCTCCAGCATGTCACGATTATGATGACATCCGACCACACGGCAAAAAAGTGGATTGAAAGTCCTTTGGAATGTCGAAATCGCGACATGAGAGCTAATACCATGCTCCAATAATAAAATGTTCCCGTCAGGCTTACACCAACGCTGGATTTTTTGAAACATGCCGAGAGGATTTTCGTAACAACAAAATGAAAGCGTCGAAACAATGGTGTCGAACGATTCCTCATCAAAGCTCATTTTCTCGATGTCGGCACAAATAAAAACAGCATCCATGTGATGAGCGGCGGCCGCCACCCTGGCTTTGCGAAGCATCTCTTCACTAAAATCCGTCGCCGTCACCTTGACCCCTGAAGGATAGTAAGGAAAATTGGCTCCCGCCCCAACCGCCAGTTCAAGAACTTCTCCTTCGGCTTGACGAATCAACTCTTGGCGCCACCTTTTTAACGAAGCAGAATCCTTTCCCTTGGCATATCTTTTCGCTTGCCTGTCAAACAATCGAACCAGCTTCTCTTTTTTCACCATTCTTCCTCCTCGCTCCCGGCTTTATTAAAATATAACATGGTTCTGTAATATAGTGGCTTTTTTGTTTAGAACCTTGAAAATAGCGATTCCCAGGCTTGGTTACCAAGACATGTTCATGTTTTTTGGAAATATTTTGTAACCGAAAGTATATACAGATGAAATACGGCTGTCATATTCCCCTGTTATACTAAGACCTACGATTTAAAATAAAGGAGTTTTGCATGTTGAGAAAAATAGTCATATCTATGGTTACAGCATCTATTCTAGTATTAGGTTTTTCTGGAGCAGCTTCAGCGGCAACGGACACATATACAGTTAAAAAGGGAGATACACTTTGGGGTATCGGATTACAGCATAAGGTTTCCGTCAGCCAATTAAAAAGTTTGAACGGACTAACAAGTGACCTTATCATCCCGAATCAAGTATTAACGATTACGAATTCAAACGCGGCGGCGCCAGTCAATACAACAGAAAAGCCACAAGCACCTGTTCAGACTGCCAGTCCCGAAGCAACCGCGAATGAAACTACGAATGATACGACAAATGAAACTGCCAATAAAACAATCACAGTTACAGCGACGGCCTACACGGCCAGTTGCAAAGGATGTAGCGGCATTACCGCTACCGGCATTGATTTAATAAAAAACCCTAACGCCAAAGTCATCTCCGTTGATCCGAATGTCATACCTCTTGGGTCCAAAGTTCATGTAGAAGGATACGGAACTGCCGTTGCGGGAGATACTGGCGGCGCGATAAAAGGAAATAAAATTGACTTACACGTGCCTACTAATCAGGAAGCATTAAACTGGGGAGTCAGAACAGTTAAAGTAACAGTTTACGAGTAAACAGAGAATTAGGGGCTGTCTAAAAAGCTTCTAAAATAAATCAGTCGCAGAAAAACGCTTCTTATTTCTGCGACTGATTTTGCATTTTGACATATGTTTAAAACCCCAACATTTATATAGAGCCTTTATCAAAAAAATCGGAGCCCTAGACGGTCCCCGATTGAAATCATTCCATAATTTCCATTCCATTGTTTTTACAACATATACCACAAGTATCTCCACAGCTCATGACAGATTCCCGCAAATATCAAGGATCAAATTCCCCATTTTCTTGTAAGCACCATGTTTTATAAAGCCATATCAGTAAATGCATGAGGGGGACAAGACATAGCCATTACATTTGGGTGATCTTAACTTTTATCATAACGATGAACAACGCGCAGCCCGCCGGACGCCGAAATCACACTTCCTGTTATCAAATCGGAATCATCTTCACACAAAAAGGCAACAATGCGGGCAATATCTTCCCCTGTACCGGAACGCCCTATCGGGGTGTGCGTATCCCTCACTTTTCTTGCCGTTTCGATGTCTGCTTCTTTCATATCGCCGACAATATCTCCAGGGCAAACCATATTGGCAGTGATGCCAAACTCGGCTTCTTCCAACGCAATCGTCTTTGTTAAAGATACGAGTCCCACTTTTGCGGCACTGAATGCGGAGCGGTACTTCCATCCCGGAGATTGTTCAGCATCTTGAAATCCATATGTAACGATTCTGCCGAATCGCTGCTTGCGCATAACAGGAACCGTTAACTTGAGAAAATGAAAGGCGGCACTCAAGTTGCCATGAATCATTTCGTCCCACTCGTCATCTTTATAATCAACGAGCTTTTTCCGTTCAAATATGTAAGGACCGGCATTATTGATTAAATAATCGATTCGGCCAAAGCGTTCCAGTGCCTTCTTCACAATTCGTGCTATATCTTCTCTTTTCGTGACATCCCCTTGGACAAATTGCAGTTGCTCGGAAAAAGGCTCCCAATCCTTCTTTAATTCCTCCACTCTCGCCACATCACTTCGATAACTGACTGTGACGGAGCGGCCATCCCGAAGAAACCTTTCTGTGACTTGCCTTCCCAGTCCCTTTGAACCCGCAGTGATTACAGCATGCCTCATCATGTTCACCTCTATAAGCCTTTATCCATTTTTATCCTTCTCTTTTTATTATATACAAAAATAACTAGGGAACCATGTTTTAAAAGAGCAAATGTCTATAAATGCAAGTTCCGCCCGGAACAAGAGGCGGTGTTCTTACACCAAGGATGAACTAGTTTTTCCCCTCTTCGGCTGGTAAATCATCAGGATAAACAATTGTATCGAATACTTCCCCCGTATCCGCGTTTTTCAACGAGATGGTTACTTTGGCCTCCTCCGCAGACTCTCCAGAAAATACTTGGTAGTACAATCCGGACATGCCGAGTCCCAAAGCCGCAACACGGTCAAAGCTCTTTTCGTATTTCTCCTGATCCACACTAAGAGTGAACTCAGTAAACGACTTATTGTGGGTAATGTCTTTTATGGATGAAACATTTTCATCATTCTTCGTTTCTTCGATATATTCCTGAACACTTTTTTCCATTTCCTGCATCATTTTTTCATGTTCTTGCTTGGACATTTTGTAAGTGATTGATCCATCATCATTCTTTGTCACTTCTTTTACGCCTTTTGCCTTTGCTTCCTTTATGAGTTCGTCTGTATCTTTCTCTCCAATTAAAGATGCGGGAAGTGTGACTTCCACATTTCGTAATCCTTTCTCCACTTCCACACCTTTCTCCTCTTGCTCGGATTTTGCCGGCTCCGCCTTCTTTTTATCCGCTTCTTCCTTTCCGCAAGCTGAAACGATCACCATGACAAACACAAGAAATAGTACTGACACTAATTTTTTCAAAAAAATTCCTCCTAAAAGTTAAATAAAAAGTGATATTTTTACATTATATCAAATTTGATCTTCTCGTGTATTAGGGGTATTAAGCTAGGCGTTTTGTTTTGAATTTGCTTTTTGCGAAAAATTTATACACTGTCGTTTTACACTACAAGCCATGCTTTTTCGCAAGTCTGCTTGAGCTTCTTCACTTGCCATTGCGTACCTCGCGAGGCTCGTAACGCCTGGAGTCCCCTATTCGATTGATTACCTGATGGATATGTCAAATTCTGGGCAATTCTGAGATACTACTGGAAAATGGTCTTAAACTCATGTGGGACAATGCTTTTCTCACCCATTGAGACTGTCCGGTTGTTTGCCGACCTTTCCAGGCCACATACCAACTTTCCGGTTACATCCTTTAAATTGTATCTTGAATTTATTTTTTTACTTGCATATCACCGCAAGTCTTTTATATAAACCTTGAACGCCTGAATAAATAATTCCGGTGAAGTTTCAACAACATAAGAGAATATCCCCTGAACAGTGTGTAAAAAGAGCAGGCCCCCTTCACCGCCAACTTTCCGAAAAGATATATCAAGGACATCCTCTATAGGGAACCTTCGGTAGCGGGTAACAATACGGTTTCGATATAAGTATATTTGCCGGTGTTGAACAATATTTTTTTGTTCAAGATCCACGACCCTGGTAACTTTAATATAAGGTTGGATCGCAAGCAAATCCATCGACTCCCTCCTTTTATGTCCACTATCATTATACATGCATTTTCATATACAATAATATTTAGAAAAGCAAAGATGGTGATACCATGTTCAAGATTTTTCTCATAGAAGACGATGCATCCTTATTCAATGAGGTCAAAGACCGTTTGACACAATGGTCTTACGATGTGTACGGCGTAGAAGATTTTGGCCGGGTGCTTCAGGAATTTACTGCGATTAAACCTGATTTGGTCATTATTGATATCCAATTGCCGAAGTTTGACGGCTTTCATTGGTGTCGGTTGATTCGCTCTCATTCCAATGTGCCAATCATCTTTTTGTCATCAAGAGACCACCCTACGGACATGGTCATGTCCATGCAACTAGGTGCGGATGATTTTATCCAGAAACCTTTCCACTTTGATGTGCTGATTGCAAAAATACAGGCCATTCTCCGCCGTGTCTATAACTATAATACAGACACGTTGGATATGAAAAGCTGGTGCGGCGCCACAGTGGACTACGCGAAAAATACGGTTACCAATGAAAACGGGACAATTGAATTGACCAAAAATGAAATGTTTATCTTGAAAGTTCTCATTGAAAAGAAAAATACCATCGTCAGCCGGTCGGAATTGATCAAAAGCCTTTGGGATGATGAAAGATTTGTCAGCGACAATACACTGACCGTCAATGTAAACCGTTTAAGGAAAAGCCTCGAGACGATAGGCCTTGGCAAATTTATCGAAACAAAAGTCGGACAAGGTTATATGGCGAAAGAAGAGGAGCAGTAACATGATAAAAAAATTTTTGATCGAAAGATGTAGTTGGATCTTGTTATTTTTATTTACCCAACTCCTGTTTCTTTTTATCGCTTATATTGATTCAGCCATCCCGCTCGCGTCAGTAGGCTATATTATTTTTTTAACGGCCTTGATTTTCATCATCTTTCTGGCAGTCCGGTACAATATAGAAACACCTTTTTACAAAAGCCTGAAAGACTGGGAAGGCAGCCTTGATTTGGCGGGGATCGCGGAAGCGAGATCACCTTTTGAAAAAATAGTAAAAAACAGCCTGGCGGATCAAACAGCCAGACAGATGAAAATATATAGTAAAAATCGGCTGGCCCTCGAGCAGGAAAAAGATGAATTATTATCTTGGATTCATGAAGTGAAGACTCCCATGACAACCATGCACTTAATGATTGAACGGTTGGATGATGAAGAAGCGAAAGCGCGGCTGGCGTATGAATGGCTGAGAATCCATCTGTTGCTTGATCAGCAACTCCATCAAAAACGGATTTCGTTCATTGAAAACGATCTTCATGTTGGAAAAGTTCCCTTGGAGCCTTTGATTGTAAAAGAAATTAAAAATTTGCAGTCATGGTGTATGCAAAAAGGAATCGGATTTGAAGTGGACCTGCAAGTGGATGAAGTCCTGAGTGACGATAAATGGATGGCTTTTATCATAAGACAACTGTTAACAAACGCGGTAAAATACAGCGAAGCTTCCGAAATTATCATTCGCAGCAGGATGGAAAATGGTCAAACAGTCCTTGAAGTGCGGGACTACGGCCGAGGGATTGATCCGAAGGACCTTCCCCGCATCTTTGACAAAGGCTTTACCTCAACAACTCATCCAGACCAAGCCGCCACAGGAATGGGGCTGTATTTGGTGAAAAAAGCGGCAAAATCGTTATTGATTCAAATCGATGTAAAATCAAAGCCGGGAGCAGGGACGACATTCACCCTCATCTTTCCAAAACAAAACGAATTTGTGAGTCTCACAAGCATGTGACATGATTGTCACATGCTTTTATGATTTGTTCGGCGAGTCGAAGGAAAAAGACAGCCAATCCTTTTATGATAAAACATATCAAGTAAAGGAGTGAACAAGGTTGAGTATTCTAGACGCGCAAAAATCGGACAAAAGTGACAGAAATCAATTGAACAAGCAGGAAGTTTTAAAAGGAATAGATATTCAAGTGGAAAACGGAGATGTTGTCAGTATCATGAGCGCGTCAGGCTCGGGAAAAATGACATTGCTTAACGTCCTTTCTTCCATTGACAAAGTGAGCCGGGATACGATCAAAATTGATGGAAAAGACATCGTCGGCAGGAAGGAAAAACAAAGGGTCATCTTTATTAAAGACGGACAAATACATACGCAACTGAAAGGCGAAGAAGCGAGGCAGATGTTCCTGAAAGATATCATGAAAACCCAAGGTGTGTTGGGCGGTGTCCATGATGAACATTAATCAGCTCATTTTTCGCAACTTAAAAAAAAATATAAAGAATTATTACCTCTATGTGTTTGCTTTAATTTTCAGTGTGACCCTTTATTTCGCTTTTGTCACCTTGCAATATGACCCAGTAATAATCAAGGAGACAGCTTCCTCTTCCAAAGGCGTCGCCGGATTCAAGGCCGCATCTGTCTTGCTCGTGGCAATCGTAGCAGTCTTTCTCTTATATGCCAATATCCTGTTCATTAAAAGAAGAAGCAAAGAAATTGGATTGTTTCAGCTCATTGGCATGACAAAAAATAAGATTTTCCGGCTGTTGAGTGCCGAAAACGCCATTCTTTACTTCAGTTCTTTGGCGATCGGCATCTTTATCGGCTTTTCCGCTTCCAAGTTCATCATCATGATTTTATTTAAAATAACCGGTATCAATGCAATCGCCACCTTGCACTTTTCAACAAAAGCGTTGTTTCAGACAGTGCCTGTTTTTGTTGTTATTTATCTTTTCATCATGTTGATGAACTACTTGTTTATCAAAAAGCAAACGATCCTGTCGTTATTCCGGGTTCTTTCTTCAACGGAAGTAAAAATAAAGAAATTATCCAAACGCGATGCCTTCATCGGCGTACTCGGAATCGCGTTGATTATCATTGGCTATTATGTTTCAACGGAAATGTTTAGTGGTAAATTCGCTAAAGAATTAGCGTCCACCATGTTGTTTATTCTCGGCAGCGTCATTATCGGAACTTACCTTTTTTATAAAGGATCGGTCAGTTTCATCTTCCATCTCATTCGGAAAAAAAAGAACGGGTATCTGAATATAAACGAGGTACTGTCGCTTTCCTCCATCATGTTCCGAATGAAGTCAAATGCCTTGCTTTTGACTGTCATTACGACTGTTTCAGCACTGGCGATCGGCTTTCTCTCTCTTTCTTACATTTCTTACTGTTCGGTGGATAATTCGGTTCAAGACTATCCGGCTGATTTTACCTTTAAGAATGTAAAGGACGCAAATGAATTGAAAACCTCATTTAAAAAGAAGCAGATCGCATTCAGCGAAACAAAAATCAACGTTCTGCAAGTAGAAGCCAATGTAAAGGATATTCTGGACAACCAGGATGGCGGGAATTCCGATACAATGGTATTGGCTGTCGTCAGTGACAAAGATGTTAAGGGTGTGGATGTTTCTTCTGACGAGACGGTGTTTAGCGGCCCATCAAACGATGTGGACATACCTTTGAAAGAAGGCGGGAAAATGAAGTGGAAAACGCAAAATAAAACCATTTCCCAAACGTTAAAAGGCTTGCAGGAGGAGTCCATTATTTCCATAGACTTTACCGCTTTAAATGATATTAAGCTGGCTGCCATTGTAGACGATACTGTATTTCACCATATGAAGCAGCATCTAAATCCAGATATTCAAATAAAACCGTATTATATCGGAATAGACATTCAAGACCAAAAAGAGATACAAAAAGCGAACCACATTTTTAAACAACTTGGCTTTCATAAAACCGATGCTATCTCGCGTTATGAAATAAACAAATTTGCCAAACAATATTTTGGGATGCTCATGTTTATCGTCGGGTTTTTAGGACTTACCTTTTTGATTACTTCAGGCTGTATCCTTTACTTCAAGCAAATGGATGAAAGTGAAGATGAAAAGCCAAACTACACCATCTTGAGAAAGCTCGGGTTTTCACAAAGAGACTTGCTACGGGGCATTCAGGCAAAACAATTGTTCAACTTCGGCATTCCGCTTGGAATTGGATTGCTTCACGGCTATTTCGCCGTCAAGTCCGGCTGGTTCTACTTCGGAACCGAATTATGGACACCCATGTTTATCGTCATGGGGCTATATACTGCGCTGTACTCCATTTTCGGCCTGCTCTCCGTCCTTTATTATAAAAAGGTCATTCAAGATGCGTTGTAAAAAGCTTCGGGCATTTTTAGCCCGGAGTTTTTTTATGATTAGGATAAAATTCAGATAAAAACAGAACAATACGATCAATACAATATTCTCATCTTCGACATTTGAATCACATTCCGACTTAGTCCTCTAACAGGATACGGTGGTGAAAAAATACATTTCATTTACCAATCATTTTGGGTTTATTAAGATTTATCCCGCATGTAAGGTGCCATATATACCCCTTCAAGACCGGAGTTGATCCAAAAGGTCTAAGTGGGAGAAAACGGCACCTACTATGCACGATTCGTTCAACTAACATTCAGTAGGAGCCCTACTGAATGAAGTTTCACTTTATGGGGAAAACAGCGGTTGCCGAAATGACAGGGTTCGAACTTTTGCCCGTGATCACTCACTATGGCAACATCAATCATAGCCGGGAACAGGAACGACATTCCTCTAACGAATTTGAGAATCTCATTCGCATGTGACATGATTGTCACATGCTTTTATCATTTGTTCGCCGAATCGAAGGAAAAAGATATCCAATCCTTTTATGATAAATATATCAAGTAAAGGAGTGAACCAAATTGAGTATTCTTGAAGCGCAAAAAATTTACAAAAGTTACGGAAATAAATTTAACAGGCAGGAAGTCTTAAAAGGAATAGATATTCAAGTGGAAAAAGGAGATTTTGTCAGTATCATGGGCGCGTCAGGCTCGGGAAAAACGACATTGCTTAACGTCCTTTCTTCCATTGACAAAGTGAGCGAGGGGACGATCAAAATTGATGGAAAAGACATCGTCGGCATGAAGGAAAAACAACTGGCCGAATTCCGCAAGCATCACCTCGGCTTCATTTTCCAGGAATATAATTTACTGGATACGTTAACTGTCAAAGAAAATATCTTG
Source organism: Siminovitchia sp. FSL W7-1587 (assembly GCF_037963795.1). NCBI lineage: Bacteria > Bacillati > Bacillota > Bacilli > Caryophanales > Bacillaceae > Siminovitchia > Siminovitchia sp. FSL W7-1587. The sequence goes on along the minus strand of NZ_CP150169.1, from coordinate 2,534,668 downwards.
TTGCCTTTGTCCATTACGAAAACACCGAGAAAAGAAGCCGAGCAAAGATTTCACCAGTTGGCATCCGAACTAGGCATCGTTGACTTAAAAGATAAATATCCGAATGAAATTTCCGGGGGACAGAAACAGCGGACATCCGCGGCCCGGGCTTTCATTCATGAGCCCAGCATCATTTTTGCCGACGAGCCGACAGGAGCGCTCGATTCCAAATCCGCCTCCGACCTTTTAAACAAACTGAGCGGGCTCAATGAAAAGCTGGGCGCAACCATTATCATGGTTACTCACGATCCGGTGGCGGCAAGCTTCTCGCGCAGGGTCATCTTTATTAAAGACGGACAAATATATACACAACTGAATAAAGGTGAAGAAACGAGGCAGGCGTTCCTGAAAGATATCATGAAAACCCAAGGTGTGTTGGGCGGTGTCCATGATGAACATTAATCAGCTCATTTTTCGCAACTTGAAAAAGAATATAAAGAATTATTACCTTTATGTGTTTGCTTTAATTTTCAGTGTCGCCCTTTATTTCGCTTTTGTCACCTTGCAATATGACCCTTCGATGGACGTGGTGGAAGGCACTGTCAAAGGCGCCGCCGGCATCCGGGCCGGATCTGTCTTACTCGTGGCAATCGTATCGGTCTTTCTCTTATATGCCAATAACCTCTTCATTAAAAGAAGAAGCAAAGAAATTGGATTGTTTCAGCTCATTGGCATGACAAAAAATAAGATTTTCCGGCTGTTGAGCGCCGAAAATGCCATCCTTTACTTCAGTTCTTTGGCGATCGGCATCTTTATCGGCTTTTCCGCTTCCAAGTTCATGATCATGGTTTTATTTAAATTAACCGGTGTCGATGCTATTGCCACCTTACATTTTTCGACAAAAGCATTGATCCAGACAGTGATTGTTTTTGTTGTCATTTATCTCTTCATCCTGTTGATGAATTACTTGTTTATCAAAAGGCAAACGATCCTGTCGTTATTCCGGGTTCTTTCTTCAACGGAAATAAGAGTCAAAAAATTGTCCAAACTCGAAGCCGTCATGGGCGTGTTTGGGATCGGATTGATTGTCATCGGCTATTATGTTTCATCAAAATTGTTTGGCGGCGACTTTACAACGATGACAGAACTGTCTTTGGCCATGCTGTTTATTCTGGGCAGCGTCATTATCGGAACTTACCTTTTTTATAAAGGATCGGTCAGTTTCATCTTCCATCTCATTCGGAAAAAAAAGAACGGGTATCTGAATATAAACGAGGTACTGTCGCTTTCCTCCATCATGTTCCGAATGAAGTCAAATGCCCTGCTTTTGACTGTCATTACAACTGTTTCAGCCCTGGCGATCGGCTTGCTTTCTCTCAGCTACATTTCTTACTTTTCCGCAGGAGAATCAGCGAAGGACAATGTACCAGCCGATTTTACCTTGACGGATGTCAATGACGCAAATGAATTGAAAGACACTTTTAAAAGGAATCAAATTGCTTTCAGTGACACAAAAATCAACGTTCTACAAGCAGAAGCCAATGTAAAAGACATTCTGGAAACCACAATGGATGGAATGAATTTTGACCCCAATGTGATGACAGTGTCTGTTGTCAGTGACAAGGATGTTAAAGGTGTGGATCTTTCTTCTGACGAAACAGTATTTACCGGCTACTCTGATATAATGTCTAGGTTTGTGTCTTTTAAAGATACGGGTGAAATCGAGTGGAACATGCAAAACGAAACGATTCCGCAAACCTTTAAAGGCTTGGAAAAGGAATACGTTCTTTCCTTAAATTTTACCGCCGGCGGGCTTCCGACTGCCATTGTGGACGATTCCGTATTTAACCGTATGAAGCAGAATCTGAATCCAGATATTCAAAAGGAATCGGTTTATATCGGCATAGACATTCAAGACAAAAAAGAGATAGAAAAAGCGAACGATATTTTTCATCAGCTCGGTTTTCATAAAGCTGAAACTTATTATTCGCTTAATGACATGATCAAATCTCAAAAGCAATTATTTGGTCTAACGATGTTTATCGTCGGATTTTTAGGACTTACCTTTTTGATTACTTCAGGCTGTATCCTTTACTTCAAGCAAATGGATGAAAGTGAAGATGAAAAGCCAAACTACACCATCCTGCGAAAACTCGGGTTTTCCCAAGGAGACCTGTTGCGGGGCATTCAGGCGAAACAATTGTTCAACTTCGGCATTCCGCTTGGAATCGGATTGCTTCACGGCTATTTCGCCGTCCAGTCCGGCTGGTTCCTCTTCGGAACCGAATTATGGACACCGATGTTTATCGTCATGGGGCTATATACTGTGCTGTACTCCATTTTCGGCCTGCTCTCCGTCCTTTATTATAAAAAGGTCATTCAAGACGCGTTGTAAGAAGCTTCGGGCATTTTTAGCCCGAAGCTTTTTTGATGGTTAGGATATCAGATAAAAACAGAGCAATATCGTCCATACAATATTCTCGTCTTCGACATTTGAACCACATTCCGATTTTGAAAAATAACCCTTCCCCCAAAAGAATACGAGGGAAAAAATGAATTTCATTTATCAATATATATGGACGCCCGCCGCGATCTTTATTTTTGGTTTTATTTTATAAAAGTTTATGGAGCTATCTTCAATTAAGTTGATGGCTTGGCTGCACATTCTTGATGTATCATTTAAAACCTTAAAGACAAACAGCTTAAGCCTCCATCCTGTTTTTGAAACTCTGACATTTCAAGTTCAATCGTTTTGTAACCGGCCTCTTGGATGTATCGCTTGGTCGTTTCAAATCCTTTGGGGATGAAAACATAATCATTGACTAAAATGCAGTTTGCCGCATATTCCTCTTCGGGAGGTACAATGATTTTTTCATATGTAGAAAAATCAGGGTGACTGATAAATTCTCCGGCCGTCACAACCAGGTTGTCACTCAGATAAGTAATGCCTGTCTTTAAATGAAAAAATTCCTTTAATGGTACGATTGTGGCTTTATAATGTTCCGACTCCAAAATGTCCTTCAATTGGCGAGCTCCCGCTTCATTTGTACGATCCGAAATACCAATATAAAAGTGATCCTCGATTTGCAAAATATCACCGCCATCCAAAGTGCCCGGTGACTGGATGTGATAAAACTTTTCGTAAAACCTTTTAAGAACTGTTTCCATCTCTTGGATTTCTCCGTTCCTGGAAGCGGCTCCCGGGTTTGTGATGACTGCAAATTCAGGCGTCAAAACAGCGGTATCTTCAACAAAAGTGGAATCGGGGAATTGTTCGCTAGCCGGTAAGTGAGTAACAGTAACTCCGCATTTTTCCATAGCCTCGACATACGCAGCATGCTGCTTTAATACTTTTTCATAATCGGGAATGCCAAGATTGGATGTCGTTAATCCCTTCACATAGCTTTTTCCTGGTGTTTTGACAATCACATTTTTATACAATTTCCATTCCTCCCATACGTACAACCGGGCAAGTCAAACAAGTGGGGCCGCCCGTACCTTTATAGCTAATTCTTTTCAATTTCCTAAGCTTAAACCTCGAAGATAAGCCATATCCCATAAGTTTTATTAAAAGCGAATCAGTATGTTTATGACAATTTGTACTCTATGCAAGAATGCATCAAGCAGCATAAGAAGACGAGTATTGTCCCTTTCTGAGTCAAGAAAGGACAGCTGCTTCATTATAAATTTGGTTAATTGCTCTTGTAAAAAATTATTTGAGATTCTCCAAAAATAAACGGATGACGTCTGCGCCGCCGACAAATGTTCCCAGGGAGCTTCCGAGATTGGCCAGCACGACAACAAGCAAAATGCGTGTTACTTTATTTTGCCAAAAGCCTTTTATGCTGAAAACATCCTTCGTAAGATTTTCAAAATCTCTTACATGCGGTTTATTGACCATGGCCTGGACAATCCCCGCAAACCAGCCAGCCGCCAAGAGCGGATTCAAGGAAGTAATGGGCGCTGCAATGAACGCCGTTAAAATGGCGAGAGGATGTCCCAGCGCAATCGCTGCTCCAATGGCGGATAGAGAACCGTTCCATAGCACCCAGCTTATTGTCTGCTGGAGCCCTGCGGACGGATTTGCCAAAAAGGTGTAGGCAATGATCGCCAAAATGACAAGGGGAATGGACCAGCCAATAATTTTGGGAACTTTGGATTTCGGCGGAAGTTCATTTAATCGTTTCAAATCATGATCATTCTTGATTTCATTGATGATGCCGGGCACATGGGCCGCCCCCAATACGGCAACAACTTTTCTTCCGGGAGCTTCTTTAATCTTTTGCGACAAATATTGATCACGCTCATCAATTAAGGGCTCCTTCAATTTTGGAAAGTTATCGGTAAATTCCTTTAGAATGGCGTTGATGGTGTCATCGTTCTTCATCTTTTCCAGTTCTTCTTCCGTCATCTTTTCGTCACTGAAAATACTGAAAAAAATTTGTGTCAACAACTGGGCCTTTCCCCAAAATCCTACATTATTCCAAATGCGGGCAAACGTTATCTGGATGTTTCGGTCAGCGAGGACAAGTTGCGCTCCCGTTTCTTTTGCCGACTCAATCCCCTGAATCATTTCCTGCCCCGCCTGAATGCCGAATTGATTCGCCATCCGTTTTTGGAAAGAAGAAATGGCCAGATTCATTAACAACAGCGTTGCTTTTTTTTCTTTAATCACCTTAAAGATATCCATGTCCTTCCAGCGGTCTTTGTTGATGATAGCTTGATACCTTTGCTCATCCAGCTCCACACAAACCGAGTCAGGCATTTCCGCTTCAATCACGCTCTTGACCTGTTCCGCACTTTGCTTGGAAACATGTGCTGTCCCGATCAAAATAATTTCTTTATCATTTAATTCAAGTCTTGTAATGTTTTCTTCGCCCATATATGTACCTTCCTCTAATGTAACGTTATTTTTCAAACGATCACTCAATATTACTGTGCCATTGCTTGAAAAAACCCGCAAGTCTTTTTTATCTTGCCCGATGAATACCGCAAATCCGATCCCGTTCTTTTTGTCACTTCCGCTACTCGCTCTTTCCATATTTCTATCGAAAAGTAGATCCTTTCTTCTCATTCATCCATACAGTGAAGTCTTGTTAAGGGATAAGAAAAAAGCATGGTCACATCTCCATGCTCAGCTTGTAGAGAAAGTGGATGGCAGATCCCAAAAGCGGCAGTTAATGTATGTCGATTAATGCGATTCGAGAGGAAATCGAATGATTTGAAGCCATGATTGATGTCAAAGAACTTGAAAGCATTCTTCTCTGAATTCAAATCTTCTTGGATTTAGAAAACACGCCTATTTAGGCGCGTTTAAGGGAAAGGAAAGAAAGCAGGGGCGGCAGGGCGGAATTAAGAACGTTGTACTTGGCAAAACCACCGTGCGTAAAGTAATACGCGGCTTTTTCCAGATCATCCTTATTTTTATAATACTCAGCAATTTCGCGTGAAAGATAGGCTGTTTCTGTCCAAAGTTCCATATCATCAAGGATATGAAGATTTCTTCTCACTTCTTGGTCATTTTGTTCGGCATACAAAGCATATACAAGTTTTAACTTCGCCAGATATTCTTGTTCTCCTTCATCCGTGGCTCTTTTGAGCGCTTTTTCGTACCATGACCGGGCAGCGTCGGAAGCTCCCAGTTGAAACAGAACCTTGCTTAACATGTAAGTGGAGCGGACGGCGACAAATGACTCTAAATGTTCCGGGATGCTTAAGGCTTGTTTAAAACAGTTCGCAGCTTCGCTGAACATTTTTTGTCGTTCAAAGCAGATGCCAAGATTAAAAAGCGCCAAACTTTCGGTGTATCGAAAGCCGTTTTCTTTGGCGATAGAACGAGCCTTCTCATAATGTTTTTTGGTTTGTTCATGAAGCAATAGGTCGAGTTTATTCGCCCCTAATATCATTTCACATTTCACCATTTTTTCTTTATAGCTGTCGTGCGCTTTGAATATGGCGTATGCCGTTTTAGCGTGCGTTATTGAGAAGATATTTTGTTCGATTTGATAGTATGCAATCGCGAGCTGATAGTGGAATTCGGCTTTTTCAATTTCATCAGGTATTTTTTTCAGCTGTTCCTCAGCCATTTTATAGTACATGACGGCTTTGATATAGCGCTTTTTGTGAAATTCGTAAATGCCGGAGAAGAAATAAAAATAATAGTGAATCATGTTTTCGGTACTTTCTTCTAAAGCTTTGGCTTGCACCTTGTCTAGTAATTCTCCGGATTTTTTGTAGTCCTCTGTCATGAGCTTATAGCGTGAGTCAATCAGGTTGAAGTAGAGTAACACATTTTGATTCTTTTCCATTCTCGGCAACATGTTTTCGATCTCTTTCCGCATAATCGCGGCTTTGGAAACATCCTGTTGTTTGATAACTTTATACCAGTCGTTTATGATCTGTCCGACTTCTTCAAATGCTATCCTGCTCAATCTATTTTCAACCTGCTCCTTTCTTTTTGATTTGATTGAAAATACTTACAATTAACTTAAGATTATAGCAGACTCCCGATAATTGCAAGGAATTTTTAGAAAAAATTGATTATATAGATATGGATGGGAATGATAAACTTTTTGAGCGGGGCATTTGAAGTTCAAGTGGAATGGGAAAAAGGCGTGATACCGGAATAGTCAAGGCTGCAGAAATAGATGGAAGGCTAGAAATTGTCGTTACATTATGAAATAATGATACAATCATTTACCATAAAAGAATAAAAGTGAAATGGCTAATGAGCAATAAAACAAAAGAAGAGTTGCTGAAGGCCTAAACGCCTTTTGCCAATTTGCTTCTCTCGCCAACAGTTTGTGGCCGCAAAATTGAAAGGAGATGGGTTTATTTGCAGCGCGAGAAAAACAATGATATTTTAGTAGCCGGATTTGCACAACTGCCTAAAGGGACACCTATTTTTGAAACACAAAAAGTAATTGGTTGTATTGCTGTAATAGATAGTGAGACTGATATCATTAAAGATGCCACATTTACTTTTATACAAGATCTCACGAACCACTTTTCTTCTTCACTGATCATCGGATACTCTATTAAACATGATATGGACGAAATCATCCAAAATATAGAGGAAAAATTAATCATACCTCCCAAAAAAGCGGTAATACAAGCCGTCATCTCAGCCCGGAACCGCTATTTGGAAACGAAGCCATCATGATTTACAAAAACAGAAAGCGCTTGCATTCCCTTAAAACATTCGTTATAATGGCAGAAAATACAGAAAAGCCTACGTATTCGCTGGCTAATCTATTGGGTGAAAGATGAAGTTCTGAACCCTTGAAGTAGATTAACAACCAGCAGTATCGAAAGTAGCTTATATAGGTGTGGACCACTTATGTGAGGACTTTCTATGCTGTTGGTTTTTTTGTGTTTAATTTACTAACGTATGGAGGGATTAAGAATGGAATTTGGATTATTCACGGTATTTGACAACTACAAGGAAAAGCTGGGGAGGTCTCATGAAGATCTTTTACAACAGGTATTGGACCAAACAGTGCTTGCGGATGAGTTGGGTTATGACTCCGTTTGGTTTGCGGAACATCATTTTAGCGAGTATGGGATATTAACCACCCCGCCGTTATTGTTGGCGACAGCGGCCGAGAGAACAACAAACATTCGATTGGGAGTTTCCATTGTGACGCTTCCATTTAAAAATCCCATTCAGGTTGCGGAAGATTATGCTCTATTAGATGTGCTAAGCAACGGAAGAGTAAATCTGGGAATGGGGAGCGGGTATCTACCCCACGAGTTCTCAGGCTTTGGCATTGATGGTAAAGACAAAGCGCATCGCTTTAACGATGCTTTGGCTGTCATTGAAAAAGCATGGACAGGACAAAAGTTTTCTCATGAAGGTCCTTATTATCAATATTCAGATGTGAAGTTGGAAGTATTGCCCAAGCAAAAACAGGTCCCCCTCTGGATTGGGGCTTTAAGTGACAGAGGTTCCAAATATGTCGGCAAAATGGGATACAACATCATGGGAGTCCCCTATGTGGCAAGCAGTTCGATAGAAGAATTGAAACAGATCATTGACGGATATAAAGCGGCACGCCAAGAAGCCGGCCATGACACTCGTTCTGTCAACATACCGCTCGCACTCCACACATTTGTGGCAAAGACAAGGGAAGAAGCGGAAATGGTTGCAAAAGAGCATGTCAACTTGTATCTCGATACCCGACAATATGGCAGAAGCGCCAAGTTTGAAGACTTGGAAGCCAGAGAACAGCTTCTGATTGGAACACCTGAAGACGTTATTCAGCGAATGAAAAAGTATGAAGAAGCCGGCTGTACTCATATGATGATGCTTATGAACTTTGGCGGTCTGCCCCATAAAGAAGTCATGAAGTCAATTACATTAGTTGCTGACGAAGTAATGCCGGCCTTCCATAAAAACAAACAAGCCATCGTATCTTGATGAAGTGGGGTGAGAATATTGAAACTACTTGGAATATCCGGAACAATTGTCGGTGCCAAATCAGCCATTCTGGTAAATGAAATACTAAATAAAGTAAAGAAAAAAGACCCTGACATTCATGCCGAGTTGTTGGACCTTAAATATTATAACATAGAATTTTCCGATGGCAGGCCCATTCATGATTACAATGAAGATACCCAAAAAATAATTAGAAAAGTGATGGCCGCCGATTTTTATATAATTGGAACTCCGGTTTTTAATGGATCTATTCCCGCACCGCTTAAAAATCTTTTTGATCTGCTTCCACCGGCGGCACTCCGCCATAAGATCATGGGCTTTGTGGCAGTCGGAGGAACGTTCCAACATTATTTAATGATTGAAAACCAACTAAAACCGATTGCCGGCTATTTAAGAGCTTTTACGACTCCAAGCTATGTATATGCCCATAATAGTCATTTTAATGAAAAAAATGAGATTATGGATGCTGATATACAAACTAGAATGAACAATCTAGCCGAGGAATTGATCTTTATGCAAAGGAATCTTTTCAAAAATGCTGAACAGGAAGCCGGCACTTTACTTTCAGCAACTGATGCGGAAAGGATGAAAACAAGAGTTGGTTAATAAAGCAAAAGAGGACATAGCAACCGCTCCCCACAGTTTCGAAGCTTTTTTTAAAAAGCTCATTGATTATGCCGGACTGTTTCCGCCAACTCAATTACCGTTAGAAGAAGCCATACATCACTATGCCTCCTATATCCATAGTTGTGAGGCCTGGATGATCGGCCCCTTTGTTTGCCCAGCTTCCCAATTGGAGAAATTGGAACCTTACCTGGAATTATTTTCATCGGAAAAGCCGTTAGCGATTTCTGCCTTGGGGAGAAAAGCGGAAAATGAAAGAGAAACGATTAAACTTTTTAAAGACGATTTAGCTTCCATTGAACATTTTCAGTTAAAACATGGAACGAAGGTGAGAGTCAATCAGTTTGAGTTGCCTCTGCCCTCTTTAAACATTACTGCGGAATTCATGAACGAGGTGGGAAAACGTAGCAGCCGCCATCATATCACTTGCTATTGCGAGTTTCCCATCCATAAGAATGATAGATTTTGGGAACAAAAATTGGCCAAAACGGCTCTATTGATCTCACAGCAAAATCAAAGCCGATTTTATTCAATTGGCGGAAAACTTAGAACAGGCGGGATAAAGGCCAGCCTGATACCAGATAGCAATATTGTTGGCAGCTTTATCTATCATTGCAAGGAACACAAAGTTCCTGTCAAATTTACCGCCGGGCTCCATCATCCGGTACGTTTGTATAGAAGTGAAGTCCAGGCGGACATGCACGGATTTGTAAATGTGTTTGTAGCCGGCCTGATGGCATATCAACATCATTTAGATAAGGAATCTATCACTGAAATTCTCCAAGAAAAAGACGCCAAGTTTTTTTCATTCCAGAACGAGAAAATAACATGGCGCCATTTAGAAATAAGCACAAAAGAAATAATGAGACTGCGAAAAGAATATTTACATTCTTATGGCTCATGCAGCTTTGAGACACCTCGAAGTGAATTTAAGGATCTGAACATGATAGAGAGGGGTTAGTGAAGATATGCGTTCTTTTATTCCGGTGGAACCTTCGAATCATTTTCCAATTCAAAATCTGCCATATGGCATCTTTAGACTGAGAGACAACAGCGGCAAGCCGCGTGTGGGGACTGCAATTGGAGAGTATGTCTTAGATCTATCAGTATTGGAAGAAGAAGGTTATTTTCAGGATATCATTGATCAAGAAGAAAAAGTGTTCGCCGCGCCTTTTTTAAATCCGTTTATGGCCAAAGGGCCGGATGTGTGGCAATCCGTTCGAAGAAGACTGCAAATGCTATTAAGTGAAAATGAACCAAAGTTGAGAGATAACGTACAGCTTAGAGAAAGAGCGCTTATTCCGCAAGCAGATGTAAAGATGGAACTTCCCGTAAAAATTGGGGATTATACGGACTTTTACGCCTCTAAAGAACATGCGGCAAATGTAGGCACCATGTTCAGAGGAAAAGAAAATGCGCTTATGCCGAACTGGACCCATCTTCCGGTAGGTTATCACGGTCGAGCCAGCTCAGTTGTGACGAGCGGTACTCATTTCAATAGACCCTGCGGACAGATAAAGCCCGCTGACACAACCAAGCCCATTTTCACATCTTGCAGGCAGTTGGACTTTGAATTGGAAATGGGCTTTTTCATTGGCATGGGCAATCAGATGGGCGAACCGGTCCCGGTTGAAAAAGCGGAAGAGCAAATTTTTGGGATGGTTCTTGTGAATGACTGGAGTGCGCGGGATATTCAAGCATGGGAATATCAGCCATTAGGTCCTTTTTTAGCGAAAAACTTTGCAACCTCCATATCACCATGGGTTGTTCCGATGGAAGCATTAGAACCATTTCGCGTAAAAGGGCCGGAGCAGGACCCTGAACCACTCCCTTATTTAAAACATACAAAACCAGATTCATTTGATATTCATTTGGAAGTCTTTTTAAAGACTCCAAACATGGAAAAGCCGGATTGCATAGCCGCGAGCAATTATAAGTATTTATACTGGAGCGCCGCACAGCAAATTGCCCACCATACGATCACTGGATGTAATCTGAATACAGGAGACCTGATTGCTACTGGCACCATTAGCGGACCTGAAAAGAGATCAAGAGGAAGTCTGCTGGAATTGGCCTGGAGGGGAACAGAACCAATCAAGTTAAGCAACGGTGAAGAGCGCAGCTGGTTAGAGGATGGGGATGAACTTACTTTGACAGGCTGGTGTCAAGGGGCTGGGTATCGCATTGGATTTGGAGAAGTAACCGGAACCATTTTACCAGCTAAACTTATTGAGCGGAGAAGTAAAGCAACTATATAAAAAGAATATAGAAAGGAGTATGGCCGTGACATATTATAAGCAGATGGGCAAGATACCCCGTAAAAGGCACATTGTTATGAGAAAGGAAGATGGCACTCTATATCGGGAACAAGTCATGGGTACAAAAGGTTTTTCCGGCATTCAATCCATCTTATATCATGATCATCCGCCAACGGAAATTGTTACCTCCTCCCTGTTGCAAGAGAATTTTTTTGAGTATGAAGAACAGAGCCCACTAAGGCCGAGACATTTCAACACAAATAAAGTAAAAAAAGGCCAAGATGCTCTATCAGGAAGGGAGTACTTATTGGGCAACGACGATTTGGTGATCGGTGTAGTCTACCCAAGCAACCCCATGGAATTTTACTACCGTAACTCCGACGGTGATGAAGTGCTTTTTGTCCATTATGGGACAGGTAAAATAGAAACGATGTTCGGAACCCTTACCTACGGTAAAGGCGACTATATTATCATTCCTGTAGGCACGATTTATAAAGTGATTCCAGATGATGGAGAGACTAAATTTTTGGTCATTGAAACAACGAGTTGGATTACGTCACCCAGAAGATACCGCAACGAATTTGGACAGTTGCTTGAGCATAGCCCTTTTTGTGAAAGAGACATTCGCGGACCCGAAGAACTGGTCTATTTTACCGAAAAAGGAGAATACGAAGTAAGAACAAAAGCACGGGGAGCCCTTCATTCCCACATATATAATCATCATCCTTTAGATGTCGTTGGATGGGATGGTTACCTATATCCTTATATCTTCAACATTGGGGATTTTGAACCGATTACTGGAAGGATTCATCAACCGCCTCCTGTCCATCAGAATTTTGAAGGCCATAACTTTGTGATTTGCTCGTTTGTGCCACGATTATTTGATTATCATCCTGAAGCGATCCCGGCTCCTTACTATCATAGTAACGTTGATAGTGATGAAGTGCTTTACTATGTAGAAGGAAATTTCATGAGCAGAAAAGGAATTAATGAAGGCTCTATTACACTGCACCCTTCCGGTATACCGCATGGGCCGCACCCAGGTACTATTGAAGCGAGTATTGGTAAGAAAGAGACACTGGAACTTGCAGTCATGATTGACACTTTTCGACCGCTACAAGTGATGAAAACAGCGAGAGATATAGAAGATGATCGTTATGAGAGCAGTTGGATTGAGGACTGAGAAACGCAGTAAAATGCCGGGCTGTGAGCGAGGGCAGGAATGATTTGGCTGATGGACAAGGAAAGCGAGCGGAACCTGGATTGAGTGAACGACTCCTTGTCCATAAGCGTCCATCGAAAAAAGCGCTGACATTTCATACGAGAAATAGGTGATCCGCGGGTTTTGGCCAAAAAACAGCGAGACAGGCGTTCCGTCATAATGGGAGCCTCGGCTCCCATTTTTTAACGGAAAGAAAGCTTGCTCAATTAACGACTGTTTCAATATCAGATGAGGGGTGAAACATGTAATGAATCAAGGCGCTCAGAGAGTAACCGTTGAATTGGAAGATAGCCATAAACATGCACAAAAGTCTGGGGTTCCGCGTTCTTTAATGTACTTTATTCTAAGCATATGTTTCTTTTGTATATTGGCAGATGGATACGATCTAGGAATTTATGGAGCTGTATTGCCAAGCCTATTAGACTATCAACCTTGGGGATTGTCTCCCGCATATGCCGGAACCATTGGGAGCTATGCGTTATTCGGAATGCTTTTCGGCGCCATATTTGTCGGCTCCGTCACCGATCTAATAGGCAGAAAGAAAACGTTGATTATTTGTGTAGCGCTATTTTCAGTCACGATGATTTTATGTGCCATTGCAACATCCCCAACAATGTTTGCCATATTTCGCTTTATTGGCGGGATTGGTTTAGGGGGCGTCATTCCAACAGCCTCTGCCCTGGCGATAGAGTATTCACCACCTCATCGACGATCATTCAACTATGCCCTTATGTTTTCTGGTTATTCGTTTGGAACTGTTTTGGCCGCTATATTAGCAATACTTCTTTTAGACTCGCTTGGCTGGAGATTTATGTTTTGGATTGGGGCCATTCCTTTACTACTAATTCCAATCATGATGAAATACTTGCCTGAGTCAGTTAGTTTTCTTCTCTCCCGAGGAAATGTAAATGAAGCTGAAGCCATATGCAAACGTTATAAAATGGATATTTCTCAATTTGAAAATTTGAGAGAAATACATGCAAATGAAAAAGGAAAGTCGCAAAAGTCGATCAAAGGCCTTTTTTCCAAGCAATATATCAGGGCAACTTTAGCCATTTTTCTTACCTATATTATGGGTTTTTACCTTGTATATGGATTAAACACATGGCTGCCACAGATTATGCGGGAATTAGGCTATTCACTTCATTCCAGCTTATCATTTCTGCTCGTCATGAACTTAACGGCCGGAATCGGAGCACTTCTTGCGAGCGCTATTGCGGATCGCTGGGGATCGAAACGAGTCATTGGAGTGTCATATGCTTTAGCCGCCTTGAGCGCATTTTTACTAACGATAGGAGTCCCTTCCATGGCCGTTGTTTATTTACTAGTGGGGCTCGCTGGTTTCGGAGCAGTTGGCAGTACACAAATTATGAATGCATTTGTGACAAAGTACTACCCGGCAGAATCTCGGGCTACAGCCATAGGCTGGGGTCTTGGAATTGGAAGAATCGGAGCGATTTCCGGTCCCGTGATCATCGGACTTTTATTAAGCATGAACTTCGATTTGATATGGAGCTTCTACACCTTTGTTATAGCTGGAATCGTGGCCACTATAGGGGTTACTTTAATACCCAATAAGAAGGGCGAAATCGTTTAAAAAAAGCGTTATCGAAGCACTTCTTAATAAGTATCAATATTTGTACAAATTGTTATACGACTTTAAGATTGTTTTTCTTTCAGCTTGCACAAGTTCGAAGAACGAAGGTGCTTTATGGGGTAGCATCCGGATGATGTGGGAACAAAATAACTTTAAGTTTTGTCAATGCCAAGAAGGTTCGGGCTTGGTGAGGTTGTCAATATATTTTTGTTCCTTATTCTCCCTTCGGTCCGCTACGACAAAAATATTATTTTATTGCATCAGGACTCCATCATTTGCTCAAGCTTATCATTTTCTAAACTAACCATATCAATTTCTTTATTAATTAGCTGATCAAGTTCGTCATTCAAAGCGTTTTCATTCATTCCAATAGCAGAGTACAATGACTGACCCCCAGTCGGAATTTGGTTTAGCGACTATGCCTGTACTTTTAAGTTAGATATAGATAGGGTAGAAAATAAAAATAATATGGTAGATTCTACATATATATAAAGAACCCTTGTTTTTAAACGATAAAGAGTATAAAAAGGCCACCTCTTCGCAAATAAGGTAGCCTTTCAATAGATTAGAACCGATTGAGATATATTCAAAGTACCCCTAAATCAGGATTTATCAAAAGGATCAAAATGCTTATCGTTGAAAATCCGCATTTTTGGGACCCAACCCTTTCACGGTGTAATTTTGTGGATATGAATAACCCGCTCATTTAATTCATGTCCTGTAAAGAACCATTCTCGTAAACAATAGATAGTCAACTTGAGCAGTGGGTCTCCGGCCTTCCTAGTTATATCAAGGCTTATTTGCCGATTTCACTCTGCGAAAGTTGAGTACTAATTATTATACTTATCGGCAATAAAGTTAAAATTTTTAGTTTTTTTCAATTCTAAATACAACTCTTCCATGCTCCACAGTTGGAGTCTTCTTATGTTAATGGACCGATTCCCTATTTCTTTCTAACAAAATATTAGGGGAAACCCCTCCCGATGGATCATCCCCATTGCAGATGGTGCAATGGGGACTTTTGCTTAAGAAGTCCTTGCCAAACCCCTATCATCATCGTCATCTAGGACAATATACGAGGAAAACTTTCCCGTTTATCAAATTGGGATTAATCCTTACTGTAAACACTCACATCATCTATCATGATCTAATTTCCTACAAATATCCGCTTTCCTCATCATATTCGTTAAGTTTAGCCCATAAATCGTATATAATAATAGTACAGACATTTTTACTGAGGAGGAACACCATGAAAAAACTAATGACAGCCTTATTGGCTGCCACTCTTTTCTTTTCCCCTGTTAGTAGCCTTTTCTTCCAGGATGACGTTACCACTGTTGAGGCCAAAAGATACAAGTCGGGTAAGAAAGGGTTTAATACGCAAAAAAACCCTTCAAACATCCAAGAAAAACCTAAGGACTCCACTACAACAAAATCGCAAATGCAGAAAACAAACCAGAAAGGCGGATTCTTTTCAGGAGGTCTCATGAAAGGGTTAATGGTTGGAGGTCTTGCCGGTTTATTGTTTGGCAGCCTGTTCGCCAATATGGGGGCATTGGGATCAATCTTGGGATTAATGATCAACCTTGCAGCGATTTACTTTTTGATCGTAATTATCCGCAAAGTCTTTGAAGCTCTTAAAAGACAGAAAAAGAGAGAGGATATGAATCCGTGGGGCAGATAATCATTTCCGAACAAGATATCATCAACGCCATTTGTATCGCTCAATCCCGCAAGAAAAACGTACAGCCCCAAGAAGTAGAAGTTGAACTCATGTTTGACGATGACGACGGATTTTCCGCGGAGGCTTATATCCATGGGCAAAAGTCGGTTCTGGAGACGATTCACATCATCGAAGCCGTTCGACTATGGCTGGATGAAATGTTAAATAAAGACCCTTTTGCCGGTATCGAGCTTGTTTTGGACGATGAGGAAGGGATTATAGCGGTCATTAACACATAAATAAAGAATAGGACCGGGACAAAACCCTGTAAAAATGAAACAAACCGCATGGAATCAAGTTTAAAAACCTTGATTTCACGCGGTTTTATTCTCACGATTCTTACGAATATGAATCAGTTTTCAACTTATGTCCCGCCTCCATTTTATGTTTATTCGATCGCCTCAAGCTCCGGTGTTTATGGGGTGGTGGATATCAATCCTAGAACGATTGTATCATTTGCTTGGCCAATTCCCTGTTGCGCTCTTTAAATACGTCATTATGAGAAGAAACCATACCGACTTCATCCGCCTCCGGCTCAATATATTGCTTCGCTTTATTCACGGCATTTGCCGCATCTTGAAAGGCTCCCGCAATTAAATGCAGTTTTCCCTCGTGCTTTAATATGTCTCCCGCTGCGTAAAGGCCCTTAATCGACGTTTCGCTGGACGCATTGCCGCATATATAACCATTTTCTGCTCTTGCCATCTTTAACTCGCTGTCATCCAGCAGTGTCGTATCACGTTCATAACCATGGTGAATAACCACTTCATCAACAGGAAGTTCCATCACTTCACCTGTTTTTACATTCGTCAATTCCACCCGCTCGATCACGTCATGATGTTTACAAGCCCGCAGTTTTGTTATCGTCGTATTAAAAAAACAAACAACAGAGCTATTCATAAGTTGGTGCACTTGCGCTTCATGTCCGGTTAACTTGTCTCTTCTATAAATTAAATAAACATTTTTGGCGATCGGCTCCAATTCATTGGCCCAATCAATGGCCGAATTCCCCCCGCCGGAAATGATGACGGTTTTATCCTTAAAACGTTTCAGCGATCGAACCGTATATTGCAAATTCGCTATTTCAAATCTATCGGCCCCTTCTATCTCCAGTTTTTGCGGTTTTAAAATACCGCTGCCGACAGCAATAATCACTGTTTTTGAAAAGTGCCTTCCCCCTGAAGCTGTATGTAAAATAAACATTCCCTTATTATTTCGTGAAATTGATTCTACTTTTTCATTCAAAACGACTTTTGGATGAAAAGTTAATCCTTGCTCCACAAGCTGTTCAATCAATTTAGCTCCCGGGATTGGGGTTATACCCCCAACATCCCAAATCATTTTTTCCGGATATACATGTAATTTTCCGCCTAAAAACGGCTGATACTCTATCAATTTTGTTTTCATTGCTCTCAAACCGCTGTAAAAGGTCGAATAAAGCCCTGCTGGCCCTCCTCCGATCACGGTTACATCGAATATGTCCGCCTGCTCCATATTTCCTTCACTCCCAGTATGTTATGCATAATTGAAAAATATTCTCAATCAGCTAGTTGACAACTCATACCCTCACCTTTATATTTATGATTATAACGAAAATGATAATCATTCTCAACTATATATTTCTTACATCGGAGGTGAAAGAATGATCCGCTTATATACAGATGCTCTTAACGTGGGCTATGACGGACGCTTAATTGTGAAAAATCTCAGTATAGAAATTCCCGACAAACAAATAACAACCATCATTGGTCCGAATGGATGCGGAAAATCAACCTTATTGAAAGCAATTACCCGAATTATTTCACATGATTCAGGAGCGGTGGTGCTAGATGGAAAAAACATCTCAAAAGAAAATACAAAATGGCTTGCAAAAAAAATGGCTATCCTTCCCCAAACACCGGAAAGTGCAGGTGGACTAACTGTCGGCGAACTCGTTTCCTATGGACGCTTCCCCTATCAAAAAGGGTTTGGACGCTTAACGAAAAAGGATGTCGAAGTAATTGACTGGGCCCTTGAAGTAACGGGTATTAGCGATTTTAAATACCGCCCTGTCGATGAACTATCGGGGGGCCAGCGCCAACGTGTCTGGATCGCCATGGCGCTTGCGCAGGAAACAGAGATGATTTTCCTGGACGAACCAACAACATACTTGGATATGGCTCACCAATTAGAAGTTTTAGAGCTTTTACAAAAACTGAATCAAGAGCAGGAGCGCACCATTATCATGGTCCTTCACGACCTGAATCAAGCGGCCCGTTTTGCAGATTATATGATCGCCTTAAAAGAGGGCAACATCGTGAAAGCCGGTAATTGCGAGGAAGTCATCACTCATCCGGTCCTCAAAAGTGTATTTCAGATCGATGCTGAAATCGGTCGTGACCCGCGAACGAACAAACCTATGTGCATCACTTATAACTTAATTAAAGGAGAACACAAAAATGAAGAAACGCTGGATCCTAGCCGTACTGTTGTTCATGCTGTTCATTAGCGGGTGCGGCAATCAATCAACTAAAAAGGAAAGCAAGGAAGAAAAGGCAGAAACGATTACGTACGAATCGGAAAACGGGCCTGTTAAAGTTCCCGCCGATCCGCAGCGCGTTGTGGTACTCTCCAGTTTTGCCGGCAATGTCATGGCTTTGGACGTCAATCTGGTTGGAGTTGATTCATGGTCTAAAATGAATCCCCGCTTTCAGGAAAAATTGCAAGATGTTGAGGAAGTATCCGATGAAAACTTGGAGAAAATCATTGAGTTGGACCCGGATTTGATTATTGGACTCTCTAATATAAAAAATATTGATAAATTAAACGAAATTGCACCTACAGTCACCTATACATATGGAAAAGTAGATTATCTGACACAACACTTGGAAATTGGCAAACTGCTCAATAAAGAAAAAGAAGCCAAGGAGTGGGTAGATGACTTCAAAAAACGCGCCCAATCAGCCGGAAAAAAGATCAAAGAAAAAATAGGTGAAGACGCAACGGTTTCTGTTATTGAAAGCTTCGACAAACAGCTTTATGTATTTGGTGACAATTGGGGACGCGGTACGGAAATCCTTTATCAAGAAATGAAGTTGCCCATGCCGGAAAAAGTAAAAGAAATGGCTTTAAAAGATGGCTACTATGCCTTGTCACCCGAGGTCCTGCCGGAATTTGCCGGCGACTATCTCATCGTGAGCAAAAATACCGATGCGGATCATTCATTCCAAGAAACCGAAACGTACCAAAACCTTCCAGCTGTTAAAAATAACCGCGTATTTGAGGTGAATGCAAAGGAATTTTACTTTAACGACCCCATTACGTTGGAACTTCAACTAGATTATTTTATGCAACATTTTCTTGACAAGTAAAACAAGATGGACATGATTTCTATAAAAATATTCCTCATCCGCAACAAGAAAAAGAAAAGAAGAGTGACTGATGATAAAAGAAAAACAACCTTTCATTCCATTTGCATATAAGCTGCTTGCCGGAATTCTTATTTTAATATGCGTATTTATGGCCGCTATGGTGCTGGGAGCAGCTGATATCACAGTAAAAGATGTGTGGCTCGCTCTAATGTCTAATGAGAAAAGCGAGCAGACTTCAGTCATCCTTAACATCCGTCTTCCTCGTGAAGTCGGTGCGTCCTTTGTTGGAGCGGCTTTGGCCGTTTCCGGCGCAATCATGCAAGGAATGACGCGAAATCCCCTTGCTGATCCGGGTCTATTAGGGATAACGGCCGGAGCCAATGCAGCTTTAGCCATTACGATCGTATGGATGCCATCCACAAATTATGTTGGCGTGATGATCGGCTGTTTGTTGGGAGCAGCGGTGGGAGCCATGATGGTTTTTGGATTGGGGGCAGCGAAAAAAGGCGGATTTTCTCCGTTTCGCCTCGTATTGGCCGGAGCCGCTGTATCTGCCTTCTTATATGCCATTGCAGAAGGGATCGGCATTTATTTCAAAGTTTCAAAAGATGTGTCCATGTGGACCGCCGGTGGATTAGCCGGCCTTTCATGGAGCCAGCTTCAAGTCATCGTCCCGTTTATATTAATCGGTATACTGATTGCCCTATCCCTTTCAAGACAACTGACTATTTTAAGCTTGAGTGATGAAGTTGCTGTTGGACTTGGACAAAATACGCCACAAATCAAAATAGCCCTTTTTATTGTGATCATCCTTCTGGCAGGTGCTTCCGTTGCTCTTGTTGGCAATATGGTATTTGTTGGTTTAATGGTTCCCCATATGGTTCGTGCCGTGGTGGGAACTGATTATCGCTTCATTATCCCCATGTCGGCGATCGGAGGGGCCGCTTTTATGCTTTTGGCCGATACGCTTGGCCGTACAATGAACGCGCCTTACGAAACACCCGTCGCAGCCATTATTGCGATCTTGGGATTGCCTTTTTTCCTGCTCATTGTACATAAAGGAGGCAAGGCACTCTTATGATACATCCCGCCTTAATCAAAAGACAGCAATTGATATTGCTTATCTTGTCAATACTGATCATGGTCACGATCATCATCAGCATGGGGCTGGGCGATTCTCCCCTGTCTTACGGCAGGCTCATTCCCACCCTTCTTGGACAAGGGTCTTTTAAAGAGGAATTCGTCTTATTTTCCATTCGCCTGCCAAGAATTATTGTCACCGTATTGGCAGGTATGGGACTCGCATTGTCGGGAGCTATCTTACAAGCGATGACAAGGAATGACTTGGCTGACCCGGGTATCATCGGCATCAACTCTGGAGCAGGTGTCGCTGTTGCTGTTTTCTTTCTGTTTTTTCCCATAAAAGCGGGCTCCTTCGTCTATCTGCTTCCATTTGTCGCTTTCATCGGGGCTCTCATGACAGCATGTTTTATTTACTTCTTTTCATACAAAAGAAATCGGGGGCTTCAACCTATAAGATTAGTACTCGTCGGAATTGGATTTTCCATGGCCCTATCTGGAGCAATGATTGTGCTGATCTCATCCGCTGAACGTACAAAAGTGGATTTTATTGCCAAATGGCTGGCAGGAAATATTTGGGGTACAGACTGGCCGTTCATTTGGGCGATCCTTCCGTGGTTAGCTATTCTGATTCCTCTTACATTATATAAGGCAAATCGATTAAATCTTTTGGGACTCAGCGAGCCTGTTGCAATCGGGGCTGGACTTTCCATCGAAAAAGAACGGATCGTACTCCTGCTCACCGCTGTTGCACTGGCCGCATCTGCCGTTTCGGTAACAGGCGGCATCGCATTTATCGGACTCATGTCACCGCATATGGCAAAAGCATTAGTCGGACCAAGAAACCAATTATGTATCCCGGTGGCCACTCTGATGGGCGGCTGGCTATTATTGCTTGCAGATACAATCGGACGTAATCTGGGACACGCCGAAGGCATACCCGCAGGGATTATGGCCGCCTTAATCGGAGCGCCATATTTTGTTTATTTACTGATGAAGAAGAGTTAATTGATCTGGAAGCTCGTGCCAGACATCTATATATTATACCTCAAACGGTATCCGCTCCTTATTCAGTGGTACCGTTTGAGAAACGATGTTTATTATTGATTCATTCTTCAGGAAAGAAGATAAAGGTCACATTTGCTTCTTCGCATGGTTCCTTTATTTTCTATCACATATAGTGTAAAAAACGACATTTGCAACGCTCTTGAAAGAGGGTGGACCCCGCTCATGTCATGATAGTAACGCCCCAAATAACAGCCAGAATGGTGAAGCGCATTTGAATGGAAGTCGCATAACTATATGAAATATATTGATACAGTCCGATGACATTTTACCCTCGCCCTTTTCAGGGTCTCCTCAATATGTCCCACCTTCTCATAAAAAGAAATAGGTCACATAAAAGTGGCAAATTATCGTCAATCAGCCTCTTCAACAGTCGATGTCTCTTTTTTGTCATACATTAAATGTTTTCTATTGTAAAAAAAGAGAATAACAATAGTAACCGATTATTTCAGGAAGGGGTATGTTTTATGGAAAATGTGGTTGTCACTTTTTTTGACGAGGAGAGCGAGGCATTTCAGGCGCTGGCAGAATTAAAGCAAAAGCAATACCAAAGTAACGACTTCGCATTATCACAGGTGGTTATTTTAAAAAAGGAGAACGAGCAAATCGTCTTGAAAGATGGGTTTGATACAGGCGTTCACTCAAGAGACGATACCTTAATCGGCGGCTTGATCGGTTCACTTGTGGGGGTTTTAGGCGGACCATTGGGTGTACTGCTCGGTTTTGGTGCGGGGGCCGCCATCGGGGCGATAGTAGATATAAATGACCTTGAAGAAGAATCCAGTTTAATTGCGGCCATTTCATCCCGTCTACAAGACAATGATGTTGCGATTGTTTTGGTGATGTCTGACGAATATGATGCCGTCTACGATGATATCATGTCTAAATTTTCCTCTCAAACCCGCCGCTATGAAGCTAGCATGATTAGAGAAGAGGTTGAACACGCACGCGAAATAGAAATGGAGTTACAAAAGCAAGCACGGGAAAAATTACGGGAAGAGCGCTCTGCGGAACGCAAAGCAAAAGTGAAGTCATATAGAGACCGCATTCGCGCAGAAGTGGAGGATCTCAAAAGAAAATTCAAGTCTGTCTGATAAGCTAAAAAAAGAGCGCCGCTGACAATCTGATGACAGCGGCTCTTTCCGGCGTACATAAATAGATGGCGAACCACTATTTTTGTGGCTAGTATTTGATTGGAAATAGCAGTCCGCACATCCCTTAAGGAACTGCCGGATTCATTTCTTTTACCATCTGGACAAACATTGCAAGGAAACGCCTGTCCCCTGTCAACTCAGGATGAAAAGCACTCACAAGGATGCTTCCTTGCTTTGCGGCCACCGGATATCCGTCATAAGTGGCAAGCACTTCCACCCCTTCACCTGCCGTCTCGATGTAAGGAGCGCGAATAAACACAGCCGTCAAAGGTTTACCCAGCCCTTTGACATCAAGCTCCGTTTCAAAGCTTTCTACTTGGCGGCCGAAAGCGTTCCGTTTCACTTTGATATCCATTAATTGAAGATGGGCTTCATCGGAATCGGCGATTTCTTTTGCAACAAGCACCAATCCGGCGCAAGTGCCCAAAATCGGCTTGGAAAAATGTTTAAGTGGCTGAAGAAAACCATATTGATCAATGAGTCTTCTCATTGTTGTACTTTCTCCGCCAGGCAAAATGAGCCCATCTATTTCCTGAAGCTGCTCCGGTTTCTTCACGATGATTCCGTTTAATCCCAAAGCGTTTACTTGTTTCAAATGTTCTATTACCGCACCTTGCAATCCCAGCACGCCAATTGTTGTCATCGTTCGACCTCCCTTCATGTAAAAAATATTCAAGCGGCAGCACTTCTACCAGCCGCGCTCTTGCATTCTCTCTTCAAGACTGAGCTTATTAATATCGATCCCTTTCATCGCTGCGCCCAATTCTTTGGAAAGCTTGCCGATTAGATCATAATCCGTATAGTATGTCGTTGCTTGTACAATGGCACTTGCGAATTTTTCAGGGTTTTCGGATTTAAAGACGCCTGATCCGACAAATACACCGTCCGCGCCAAGTTCCATCATCAGCGCCGCATCTGCGGGAGTGGCAACACCGCCTGCCGCAAAATTAACAACCGGCAACCTGCCCTCTTCTTTGATTTGCTTAAGGATTTCATACGGTGCTCCAAGATTTTTCGCTTCTGTCATCAGCTCATCATCGTTCATTCTGGCAACTTTACGTACTTGCGCATTGACTTTGCGTATATGGCGAACAGCTTCCACGATGTTGCCCGTTCCAGGCTCCCCTTTTGTCCGCAGCATGGCGGCCCCTTCCCCGATCCGGCGGGCGGCTTCTCCCAAATCCCTGCATCCGCATACGAATGGTACGGTATAATCACTTTTTAAAAGATGAAATTCTTCATCCGCAGGTGTCAGTACTTCACTTTCGTCAATATAATCTACGCCCATCGCTTCTAACACTCTTGCTTCCACAATGTGGCCGATCCGGCATTTTGCCATAACCGGAATGGATACGGCGTTCATCACTTCTTCAACGATTCTCGGGTCAGCAATTCTGGCCACGCCTCCTGCTGCGCGGATATCAGATGGCACTCTTTCCAACGCCATAACAGCCACTGCGCCGGAAGCCTCCGCGACTTTCGCTTGCTCCGCATTAACTACGTCCATAATGACGCCGCCTTTTTGCATTTGCGCCATTCCTCTTTTAACCGTCTCAGTTCCCAGTTGTTTTCCCATGTTCCCCACTCCTTCAAGTTGTGATTTGTTTCATTTCCCATTATTATAGAAAGTAAGTGGCTCTGTTAAAAGTGTCAGTTTTCATAAAAATAACAGGGTCAGATAAGGAGGAGTTAAAAAAATGGATATGTTATCTTGCAATTTAAACCGATCTATAGACGTACCTTTATACGAACAACTCTATTTATATATTAAAAAAGAAATTACCGAAGGCCGCCTGGAGTATGGCTCCAAGTTGCCGTCTAAGCGAAAGCTCGCGGACTTTTTAAAAATCAGCCAAAATACAGTGGAAGCTGCCTACGATCAACTAATGGCAGAAGGCTATGTCGAAGGAATTCCGCGAAAAGGCTATTTTGTGCTTGCCTATGAAGATTTGGAGTATGTACAAACAGCCGCCGCCACCTCATATGTGCCGACAGATGAAAAAGAAAACATGAAATATCATTTCCTTCCCAGCAGGATCGATACGAAACACTTCCCGTTTGCCAAATGGCGGAAATACGCCAAAGACACAATTGACGAACAGCACCACGCACTCCTTTTATTAGGCGACAAGCAAGGTGAATTTGAGCTTCGCCGGGAGATTGCCCATTACTTATATCATGCGAGAGGAGTGCAATGCTCTCCCGAACAAATTGTGGTTGGTGCCGGCAGTGATTTTCTTTTACAACAACTTATTTTATTGTTTCCTAAAAAAACGGTGTATGGAGTGGAAGACCCGGGCTACCATGTCATCTCTCATATTTTAAAAAGCCATCAAAACGAAGTGTATCCTCTCGAGGTCGATGACGAAGGGGTCAAAGTGGATACGCTTGACCAAACCGGGATTAACGTTGTTTATGTAACGCCCTCCCATCACTTCCCATATGGATCTGTCCTTTCTGTCAACCGGCGGATCAAGCTGTTAAATTGGGCGGCGGGTCATGCAAACCGCTACATTATAGAGGACGACTATGACAGTGAGTTCCGCTATAGCGGAAAATCGATCCCCTCCCTGCAAAGCATGGACCATAGTGAAAAAGTCATTTACCTGGGGAGCTTTTCCAAATCACTTATCCCTTCTTTGCGGATCAGCTACATGGTTCTTCCCCAGGAACTATTACAAAGATATAAAGATGCGGACATTTTCTTTTATCACTGTTCGGTCTCTAGGATTGACCAACACATCCTTGCCCAGTTTATGAAAAAAGGAGATTTCGAAAGGCATCTGAACAGAATGAGGAAAATTTACCGCAAAAAATTAGAAAAAACATTGGACATCCTAAAGCCTTATCAGAACAAAGTCGAAGTCATCGGCGAGCACTCTGGCCTTCACATTGTCCTTGTCGTCAAAAATGGCATGAATGAACAAGACCTCGTTCAAAAAGCCGTGAATGCCAAGATGAAAATCCACCCCCTCTCCTCTTATTCACTGGAGAAAAAGGTGGAACATCCGCCAAAAATGATTCTTGGATTTGCCGGAATACCAGAGGATGAATTAGAAGCAGCTATTACATCGTTATTAAAGAGCTGGGGAATTTCATAACAACTGCCGGCTTTCTATTATGGAATTTTATCCCACTAAAAAGTAATATAAAAAGAAAAGGGGGGAATATGAGCATTTTGAATGAACAAGCGAACAAATTAATTCAAAAAGAATTGGGCCGGGCAAAGAACGCCAGTATGGGTCTTGGTGTCATCACAAAAGAACAGAAGTGGGTAAGCGGGCACTTGTATGACGAGAATAGGAACACCGACATCGGTGATTGTATTTTCGAAATGGGCTCCACAACCAAAACATTTACAAGTCTATTATTTGCAAAATTAGTCCTGGAAGGAACCATCTCCCTGGATGAACCTGTTACAACGTTTAAGCCGGAATATAAAAATGCACTTTCTTATAACGGAAAAGAAGTAACATTCCGGCATTTATCCACACACACTTCCGGCCTTCCAAGGGAAGATATGAAAAAAATCCGCCAAAGAATGAAAGAAAATAAACAAGATAAAGACAATCCGTATAAACACTTTACCCATGATGACATACATCAGTTTTTCCTGGATTATGACTTAAAAAGAGAAATAGATCAAAAGTGGCGTTATTCCAATATTGGTGTAGGTCTGTTGGGAAACATCCTGGCAGAAATATTGGGGGTAACTTATGAGCAAGCTATCCAATCCCATATTTTGGAGCCATTATGTTTAAAAGACACTTTTATCACAGGTACTGCCGAGCAAAACAGCAGATACGTAAAAGCATATAATCAAAAAAAAGAGCCCATTCGGCCAATGGAACTACCGGCCATAAATGGCGCAGGAGCTTTAAAAAGCAGCCTGCATGACATGCTGCAGTACCTGGAATATCAAATTGGGTTGAAGGAAAGCCCTTTGCAAGAGGCGATGGCATTGACCCATCAAACGCATGGAAAAACCTCCTGGAAAAAAACTAGCATGGGTCTCGGCTGGTTTATTGAACAAGTCAAATGGAGCGAGTTTCCGCTCATACACCATGGAGGAACCACAATGGGATTCCATACATTTTGCGGCTTTATAAAAGAAAAGCAGATTGGAGTCGTCATTTTTTCAACGATTCAACTATCAGCGTGGCGAATCATCAAAATGCTCATAAAGCTCGAAAAAGGAGTAAACGAAGATATCGCGGAGGAAATATTCAAAGCGCACCTTGAGCAAACTTCGTGACTAACTAGCCCAACTCCCCTTGAAAAAGGGATGCCAATTGACAAGAGGCGGCGCGAACTAACCTCAGCGCATGCCTGATCAATAGTTTGAATATAAGGCAGGCAGCTTTTTTCAAGTTAGAAAATTCACTTCAAAATGTTAAGGCTGAAGATATAGGCTTTTGTAATCATTTTTGGAATATTTTTAGAAGTGCACTCAGCCTGTAGAGCAGTAAATGGTTTTTCTCTACAAGCTTTTTTTATTTATTCGTGATATAGAATCCGAAAAAAAAGATGCGCCGGCACTTTTTCTTTTCTGTTCATTACCGAAAAAGCGAAAGATGCCATTATTCGGCCACCATCTACTTTTACCAAATGGTTTTGTGGGGAGGCTTTGAATTGTATCGCAGGTATTAAGTAAAAATACAACTGTTGAAATATTGAAAAGAGCATAAGAAAAGACCTCGAATTAAGAGGACGGTTGCTTTTCACTTTTAGTTGCATTCGTTATCAAGTTGAATACGTGGGTTGTTTTTTTGTAACTCATTTACAAATGCCTGTATATCTTTGGGGGAAATCTGAATCGCTTTATACTTTTCGTAATTGATTTCAATACGATGAACAGAAAGTGAGGGAGCCACAAATGGATTAGTTGTATTCCGAATTGATTGAATTTCTTGTATATCAATAGCCTTTTTTATAAGTCCGTATGATATTTTAAGGGTATCATTTTCGATTTTATATCGAGTATTGAACCAGATTGTTCCCAATAAATAAATCATAATAACCATTACAATCATTCCGAGTATATCAATTTGAACAAAAACGGATTGATAAAAACCCCAAATAAATACAACAATCAAAGCCCAAATTACAATCCCCATCCATATATCTTTTCTTGATGTAAATACCATTTTATCACCTCCATAATTTACATACGAATGATCCCTTGAATGGGCCTAAAAACAACAGTCTTTTAGAAAACAGCCTATTTAAAAAACATGACGAGCGGCTTTTATCACTCGTCATGTTCACACGAAAATCTTCGTTTGGCGAGATGTTATTTATTACCCGGCCTCCCATTTCGCAACTTCCTCCCGGACGCGCGGGGCCACTTCTGTTCCAAGCAGTTCGATCGCTTTCATGACCTCATGATGGGGCATCGTACCAAGCGGTACATGGAGCATAAATCGGGTAATGCCGACTTCTTTACGGAGGTGGATGATTTTCTGTGCCACGGTTTCCGGATCTCCCACATATAGTGCTCCCTCAAAACTCCGCGCCGCATCATAGCTTGAACGATCATAGCGACCCCAGCCGCGTTCACGGCCTATTACATTCATCACATGCTGGGTAGACGGGAAAAATGTATCTGCCGCCTCTTCCGTATCCTCTCCTATAAATCCATGAGAATGAGAGGCGACCGGAAGCTTCGACACATCATGCCCCGCTTTGGCGGCAGCTCTTTTATACAGTTCCACAAGAGGCGCAAACTGCACCGGCCTGCCCCCGATAATCGCAAGTACAAGCGGGAGCCCAAGCGTACCCGCCCGGATAACCGATTGTGTATTGCCCCCGCTCCCAATCCACACCGGTAACGGGTCTTGGACAGGTCGTGGATAGATACCAAGATGATCAATGGCCGCCCGATGCTTCCCTTTCCAAGTTACCTTCTCGGATTTGCACAACTCCAGCAGCAATTCAAGCTTCTCTTCAAACAACTCTTCATAGTCATTCAAATCATAGCCGAACAGTGGAAAAGACTCGATAAATGAGCCCCTCCCCGCCATAATTTCAGCCCGGCCGTTTGATATGCCATCAAGCGTGGCGAAATCTTGAAAAACCCGTACCGGATCATCTGAAGAAAGCACCGTGACCGCGCTTGTCAGACGAATCCTTTTTGTTCGGGAAGCGGCAGCCGCAAGCACAACTGCGGGCGCAGAGGCGGCAAAATCCTTTCGATGATGTTCACCAACTCCAAACACATCTAATCCAACCTGATCGGCAAGTACAATCTCTTCGACAACCTCGCGAATCCGCTGAGCATGACTGATCACTTCACCTGTTTGAACATCCGGCGTTGTTTCAACAAACGTGGTCACTCCGATTTCCACTAGTATCCCTCCAATTTTTTAAAGACCGCTTATTTAGTTACTAAAAGTAATAAACTAATCTTGTGATATTAATTTATAAAAATCAAGCATTTTACCTAGTGGCGACCTTCAAAAAGTATTCCTGACGGTTTTTTTTGATGTATCCTTTTACATCATTGCTATGCCTTTGCCAATCTTTCTGATCACAGGTCGCTGGAACTGACCCATCTTATTATTTTAATAAATTTAAACTATGGAAATTATATAAAATAAGCATTATCATATATTTCAAGCATAACATCATCTTAAAAAGAGTCTCTCCCTTCCCTTCAAAGATATTGTTGCACTAATCTGGATGGGAACCACATTAAAATCAAGTGAACGATCTTTATTGGAGGTCATTAACTGATGAAAACCGTACTGATTATAGTCAACATTATGACAGGGCTGTTTGTTGGCATCTCAAGTATTTTAGGATTTTTAATGAGCGGAATAGCGGAAACACCGGAACCTACAAACAACTATTTTTACTTAATACTATTGTTAACTTGGATAATTGGCTTGGTTTTACAATTTAAGCCAAAAACGAGAATCATTGGTTTCATCATCTCGTTTATACCAGTAGCCTATTATATGTATCTCTATATTATGGCTGCTGTTTAAACCGGCAGGTTAGCCATATAAAGAAAAGAAGTAACTGCTCCATTCATTAAGTTTTGTGATATGCACTCGTTAAAAGCTAGTTTTTTCCTCTGTGCAAAATTTAATTTTCATCCTGAAAAGCTTCCAACAATTACATTTTCCAATGATGACAAGTAAAGCAAGAGTCTATATAATCAAATCAACGCTCGTAAATTTGATAGGGTTTGAAACAAAAGTTTGACTCCAACCAATAACCAATTTCGATGAATGGTACTAGCAAATTTACACAAGGCCAATGTCGTGCACTCTACGAGTATTACGGAAAAACGTTCATTGCCTACAAGCGTGAAAGCCTCCTCGACCCATCCCGCAACGAATGTCTCAGGATTTTTTCATCGTACACGACTGATTATATGCAACATGATTGCCCATCCTCATGGAAAAAAATCGCAATTTGGAAAGAAATTATTTTATATTATCTTTCTGCAATCTGTAAAAAAGAAATAGATTGATCACTCCTAGTTTGTTAGTTGGCTCGATAAAGCGAAATATGCCAAAGAAAGCCTGTTTCGAGTTGAAATCTTGTGAGTCTCTGTTAAACTCCTTTTTAATTCAATATCCCCGATTCTTTCACCATGAATGGAACACAACAAAAGATATAATAAAAACCTTCATAAAACGTTTATTAGCTTTTTTCAAATGATAGATGTTCAGAACACGCAGTCATTAAAGACCAGTGAACATACCATAGAAAGAATCGCCGCCACAAAAATCGGACACAGCTTTCTTTTACATAGCTGTATCGGAAAAAGAAGGAATGAAACAGCTTGGACGTGGTGTTATACGGGCGGCATATATCCAAAAAGAGAATAAAATGATTTTACGAAGATTGGCTGAGCTTTCTATGAAAACATGCTTGTGAAGATGATTCAGGAAGACCAAAAGTCCATCTTTGGAATCTTAGGAGAACATGAAGTTTCAATACGTACATTAAAAAGAAGGAGTCTGTGACACAAATAGCAAAGGCCGAACAATTCATTTATAATTGTTCGGTTTAATTGTGTTAAAAAAATCCCTATCATCGCTACGTCAACATATTTCGCTTTCCGCGGGCACGGCTTCAGCTTCCTCGGAAAGCAAAGGTCGCTTTCCTGCGGGATCTTCAGCTCGAGCTATTCCCGCAGGAGTCTACATATGTTGACTACGCTAAAAGCTTGCGTATTATACACTGGAACAATTTATCCCGCATGTAAGGTGCCGTAAGACTCCCACTTCAAAATCTTAAGTGAATACAAAAGGTCTAAGTGGGAGAAAACGGCACCTAAATGCCCGATTGGTTCAACTAACATTCAGTAGGAGATGGAAGAAAACGCCTACTGAATGAAGTTTCACTTTATCCCGCAACGTATTTACTTATGTCCCAGCCCTACTCTTTCTTTTACCAAAACATCTTTGTTTTTGGCTTCACTCACCCGTAAATGCTTTAAGAGTCTCATTTCTCACAAAAGCCTTTTAAATCTTTTTGATAAACTCCGATTTTAGTTTCATGGCGCCGATGCCGTCAATTTTACAGTCTATATCATGATCCCCTTCAACGAGGCGAATATTCTTTACCTTTGTCCCCATTTTTACGACTGACGAACTTCCTTTTATTTTTAAATCTTTAATGACTGTAACGGTATCACCATTGTGTAATACATTGCCGTTGGCGTCTTTGACTACTTGCTCTTCTTCCATATTGTCTGCTTTCATTTCCGGATGCCATTCATGGGCACATTCCGGGCAAACAAGAAATCCTCTATCCTCATACGTGTATTCAGAATTACAATTTGGGCAATTGGGCAAATTGGTCATCTTCTCATTCCTCATTTCGCTATTTAACATTTTCAAAAAAATATAGTTAATTGTTTCCTATATGCCTATACTGTCACAGTCTTCCTGTAATGACAAGCTCCCCCTTACGAAATACCCGTTTGGAGAGCAATATAAAAAGTGACGCCCTTTTTTCCAAACTTGCGAGCGAACTCGGCTGTATAAAAGCCAATCCAGCCATAACAGTCAGATCATTCAGTAAATCCCCATCTCGCTTTTCTCTAAAGCTGTAATGAAAGGCATTAGAAAGCACCTCCCATCGTTTGATCGTTTCTCACGATGGAGGGTGCCATTCACAAAGGTGCTTATTTGATCTTAAGTAGTACAAACATATCTGCAAAAAACTGATTGTCATAATGACTCACAGAAGTAATGAGCAAATCCATTCTTACTTTGTCGTTCTCACGGGTAACAGTTGCTTTCTTTACAGACAGCATTTTGGTGCCTCCCCCGTAACTTTCTTCATCCTCAAGGATTTCAGCAAACACTTCTTTTGTATGAACCTTTATCAGTTCGGCGTTCTGTTCATCGACCAAACGGAGGATGATATCATCGCTTTCCAATTCTTGCTTCAATATATAATGTACGTTATTGATTTCAACTGGAACTTGCTGTACTTCTTTACTATTAACCGTCAGTTGAACCATTCGATCGTAAGGTTCTATATTCACGACAGGGCTTTCCTGCCAGTCCAGATCGGCATATTGTGATTTACCGCCCCCGTCTATTCCATCGTATACTGCTTGAAAACCGAAGGTTTTCTGAAAGTGATCATCGTAAAGAATGTTATCCGGCAGCCAATCAATTTTTTTCAGATAATCCATGCTGTCCAAATAACTGACCGTTCTCGTAATCGTTTTTTTATCTTTCTCGGATATGGATGAGTTCGGTACAATTTTGCCCTCTTCCAACATGCCGTTCTCAGTCAGAGTATCTTTCAGGACATTTATCTGGTTGGTTCGGCTGACTGTAAACGCATCTATGGGAGGAATGATCGATATAGCGGAAAAAACGATCAAAACAGCCGCAATCCAGCCATTTTTTCGAACAGGGAAAAAGCTGAATATAATGCCTGAAATGAATGCGAAAATCCCAAACATAATGACATAATAGCGTCCATGAGTCACTCCTGCTTCCGATATTTTTAAGATCGAAGCAATCGTTTGAAACAGTACGATCGGAATGAGTACCTTCGGAAAAATTCTCCTGAATATCATTGCGGATTGATTGTCCAGGCTGCTGGCCAGAATACACACGAAAATAACGGTAATCGTATAGGAAACAAGCATCGGTTCAAGCAGGTTATTCGTCCAAAAATCCCCGCGAATATTTAAAAGGACATAAACAAATAAAATAATGGTGTACACCGCAGTCAGCGGAATAATGACGTAAGAAATCAAAATACCCAGCGTTTTTGGAACCGAAATGGCCCTTTCCATTTTTTCAAGTTGATCTGTTGATAGATTCGTATCCTTTTTCCCTGGATAAGGGGGCGTAAAGGACAAAAAGAAGATCGGTGCAAACAAAGAAAAAATGATGTTTAAGGCGTGAGAGTAGACTTTATAATGTATGGAAAAAAGAAGCTGATCGATCGCAAAAATGATGGTGCTGACGCCTCCAGCGAGAACGGCTGAAAAAAGCGCCGTGATAAAAAATGCTTTAAAAGCGGACATAAAGCTTTCATTAAAGGTTACCTTGCTTTTAATAGCGGGAACCCAAATAAAAGCCATGAGCAGTGCAAACATGGCAACAGCCGTTTTTATGCTAATTTCGATATTAAATGCGGATGCCGATGGAATCATAAAGTAATAACCAGCAGTTAAAAGGATCGCGCCGCCCATCAGCATAAAGCGTTCACTTGCCTTTGTGCAAAAACGCTCATACACGTGCTGGCCAACAACACTCAGCATGGCTCCGACCACAAACGTAAAAAGATACTTTGAAAAATCTTCCTTTTCATTTTGTATGGAAATCACGTTCACTGTTGCAACAGCCACAAGAAAAAGCATCGTTAACGGGTAGCGGTCAACAGCCTTCACGACTCCAATCAACTTATTTTTTAAGCGTTCAATCACGAATCACATCACCTTTCTTCGTTTGTCCAAACGCGATATTACCTTGCCGATTGCCTTTTTAAAAACAATTGCCTCCCTCTCCATTGTATAATAGTTTTTTAAAAGTATGAAATTGGTAAAAAACATCTGTCAAAAACCATTCGACAACCTCTTTCAGCTTCAACGCGATTTTTTCAATTCGATCATCAAAAAATGACTAATACCCAAGCAAATGCCTCCTTACGGTAGCGATTCAAGATAATCGGCACCTGATTCATTGCTGGTTCGATCTCATTACCGATCAAGGAAGAAGCTTGCGGAGCACTGCAAACAAAAAAAGTACCTGTCACCTGTTTTCCCGGATTCTATAGGCACAAAACAAAATAAAAAAGCTTGGAGAGAATCTGCTTTCTCTACAAGCTAAAACCCGTTCACAAAGTTCATTCTCCAACAGCAAAGCGTTATTTATATAATTCCTTGGACCCTTAACAAGCGTATATCGCACTTTCCATTCAATTATTTTATTTTTCGGAATCATTGCATAACCTCCCGAGTTATGTCTAAGAAGATTATTCCATGGATGACCTTTGATTCCTATGTGTGTTTTATTTTACGCTTACAAATCAGGCGAAGGAAAACAAGCCGTTTTCCTCCGCCTGATTTATTTTAGGGGCTTTTTGGACAGCCCCTCTCTACTCGATTCACATAAAATTTTTCAAGCTTTTGATAACGAAGAGGATCATCCTGCTCAATATGCACTTCCCACACTATTATTTTATGAACTTATAATTTTAAAACATCTCTTACAATAAATTTCATTAGCATGTTTTTTTAAAATCTTATCTAAGACACCTACTGGCATCTTCTTAGTCTCTGGGAGAGTTAAATGAACGACTAATTCCTCGTTTGGTTGGATTTCTCTTTTACAATTATCACATTCTAAATTTTTTCTTTTAAACATCTTTATAACCATCCTTTCTAATTAGCCCCTAAATGAACTTGGACAATAAGGGTAAAAAATAATATACTGCTTAATGTACCAAGGAGGCTAACAACATGACACGAAACAAACACTCCAAGGAGTTTAAATTACAAGTCATCAAAGAGGCCCAGGAGACAGGCAATAACAGCCTTGTTGCCCGCCGTTATGAACTGAATTCCAACATGGTATGCCGTTGGGTGCGGGAATATAAAGACGGAAAATATGGTGATGTTGATGTCGCTGTTTTACCAGATTTTGACCCGAAAGAAGTATCCAAGGAAAATGAAAAGCTTAAAACATTGCTTGGTGAAAAAGACCTTGAAATCGCGATTTTACGCGACATTATAAAAAAGAAAAACCCTCACTTGCTGAAAAAATTGAAGTAGCCGACCACTGGATTCAAAAAGGCTATTCTATTTCTAAGGTGCTAAAGGTCATAGGGATCGCTCGTTCCACCTATTATTACCAAAAGAACTACCGTGTGGAAGAGAAAAAAGTGAGTGAGGGACGTCCAGCACCAGGTTATTCCTTCACAGAAGACGGACGAAAAGTATCAGACGAACAAATCAAAGAATTCCTTCTGGAGGAAATTGCAGGCGATGGCTTCAACTATGGCTACCGCAAACTGACTAAGAGGCTTCGCCGCGAATATAGCCTTGTCATCAACAAGAAGAAAGTCTACCGGTTGTGCAAAGAGCTGGGTATCCTGCGTCCACAACGCAAAAAGAAGACCCAACACCCTAGGAAACTGGCACGAAACCGTACGATAACAGACTCAAACCAACTATGGGAAGCGGATATCAAATACGGCTACATCGAAGGGGAAGACCGGTTTTTCTTCGTCATGTCCATTATCGATGTATATGACCGTGGAATTGTCGCCTATCATAACGGATTAAGCTGTACAGCTAAAGATGCCGTCCAGGCACTTCAACAAGCATTGTTAAGACGCCAACAATTCAACGCAGCGATCAAACCAGTGATCCGAACAGACAATGGGCCACAGTTTGTTTCCCATACTTTTGAGGAATTTTGCGAAAAATACCATATGGAACATGAAAGAATTCCGCCAAGAACGCCGAATATGAATGCCCATATTGAATCTTTTCATCGAATTTTTGAAGATGATTGCCTCTCAAGGTGGCAGTTTGAAACCTATGCGCAAGCCTATGAAGCTGTCACGGATTTTATGGTCTTCTACAACGAAAGACGGATGCATTCAAGTATTTTGGACCTATCACCTCAGGAGTTTTACGAACAAAATAAGCATCATAAATTGGAAATCAAAGAGGTTCGCGTGTGATCGATTTGAGGGAGTCAGGGCCGATAGGAATCCTAGTCAGGCTACGAAAGGAGCCACAGCGCAGCTGCTTGCCATTTACCGCAGCGCCCGATTCTTAGTAGGCGGTGGAAGGGGTCGGGGCCCCGCCAACGAATACTTAGAATCGACTTGTCCGTGTTACCATCTGTTGCAGGCGAGCCTCTAGGCTTTTATTTTCGCTAACCTGCATGGATACCGCTACACGGACAAAAGCAAGGTCAATGGTGGCGGACAAGAAGCACAGAATCCAAAATCAAGAAATAGAGAGCTATTTTAAGAAAAAGATAGATTAAGAGTAACCATGTCCAAAATACGGGGGTTAATCCGCTTTCACTCTCGCTCAAGGCACAAAATTGCATGAAATATAGTTGTGCGGAGCACTTTTTTATTATTGTAGATGTATAGGGATGCACAGGAGTGGGCCATTCCGATAGCGGAAAAGCATGTTTATATGTGTAGATTGCCTTTTCAAGCACAAACAAGTGTGACTTCGAGGACGTAGACTTCTCTTTGTATAACATGAGTGGAATTGATGTCCACAAAACCTTTGTTGTTGCCTGTATTGCTTCAACTAATAAAAAATGTCACAACTTACAAACACCGTCGCTTTTCAACTTTTACAAAAAGATTGGTGGAGCTGTCGCAGTGGCTTTGTAAGAACAATTGTAAAGATGTTTGTATGGAATCTACCGGGAAATATTGGATTCCCGTGTTTAATATACTAGAAGATTCCTGCAACATCACACTGGCACATCCAAAATACGTCAAAGCCATTCGTGGCAAGAAGACCGACAAAAAAGATGATAAATAGATTGCGGATTTATTAAAACATGATCTTGTTGCTGAAAGCTTTATGCTTCCGCTAGCTATTCAACAGCTTTGTGATTTGATGGGCTATCGCTTTAACTGATTCATTTTACATCCAGTGAAAAAAACCGATTTCAAAACAGCTTAACGGTTTCTAATCTTCAGCTTGGAAGTGTTGTTTCTGATACGTTTGGAAAAAGTTCCATAAATATCATTGACAAACTATTAGAAGACCCGACAGACACCCGATTTTGATATTAAATCACTTATTCATGGTTCCATGGATCATAAAATTCCAGAACTAAAACTTGCCAATAATGGTCTTATAACACCCGAACAATTTGGAAAACTAACGGTTATTAAACAGCATGTAGAAAACCTTCTGCACGAAAAGCTGACCTTGAAAAACAGATATTTTCTCTTGCAGAGCCCTACATGGATGAAATTAACTTGATCTTAACTGCTCCGTCTTTTAAGAACATCTTCTCTGCCATTGCCGTGATTTCTGAGATAGGTGTTTGTATGGACGTGTTTCCGACAGCTAAGCATCTCTATTCTTGAGCAGGGCTAACACCTACAAATAACGAAAGTGCCGGCAAGAAAAAAGTCAGTAAGGGTTTCCAGAGCGGTGGTCTATATCAAACCCCTTTTGGTACAGTGTACTGCCGCTGTAGTCAAAAGCGAAAAGCATCCGGAAATAAGGAATCGCTACGCATGAATCAAAAACGCCGCGGTCACAAACGTACCATTATCGCCATTGCACGAATGTTGTTAACTGCAATTTATCACATGTTGAAGAAAAAAGAACCTTATAATCCAGAGTTATACAAAAAATCAGATGCTCTCCCTGTAAGCCGTGAGATCACGGTCGAACAAGCAATTGCACTCGTGATATCTCAAGGTTTTCTCATTGCTATGCCAGAAACTAAAGCAACTTAGATACATTCGCTATTGGTTTATAATTTTTTTGAAAAGTCATCTTGGATGGATTATTTGGCATGCGGCTTTAATTTTAGAAGTAATTATGGGAGTATTTCAGACTTTCCTCCTTCATTCCCGCTTTACAATCTATCATACATTATCCTTATACTACCATTACCCTCTGTAAATTATTCAATTCATTTCTTCTAGGATAAGTCAGTATAAAGGAGATAGAATCCAATGTATAAAAGTCAACAATGATATGTACAATTATGATATGTACAATTATGATAAGAGGCAATGGCTACAGCCCCCCCCCTAATAATTGACTATATACAGATTACCTTCACGTAGATCAAACCATTCGTCACCCATGAACATACCATTACTGGCCATTACTTTCTTTATTCTCTTTCACAAGGTGGTTTTTCAGGCGGTAGGAACTCCTGCTATGCTCACCACTGTGGGATGATGATGGACCAGTCCAAAATGATGGTATTGACTATTTTAGTATCCTGAATACCTCTCCCATAACATGAAGCTTACGTTTGTATTTATAATTAACAAAAAATAATACTGAATGACTTTTGTTATTTTGTTATTCAGTATCTCAAATAGCATCAAAGCCCGTTTCTCGCGTGCCGACGATGGATGATGCTCCATCGTTCAAACTTCTCTCCCGAATAAATGATTACAACAAGAATGGAAATACTACTTTCTACAGACGATCTGGCTTTATAACTTGTACTAAATTGGAGGTCAACATGGATCTTGCACATATGTTCATCGTGATTGGCTTTATGACTAGCATCTTTGTCATTGGAACAATCATCTTTCTTTTTGCATATTTGCTTCTATTTGACAGAAATCAGAAGATGCATTCCATCTTAAGGAATTATCCGGTGCTTGGCAGGGTCCGGTATTTTCTAGAAAAAATCGGGCCGGAAATGCGCCAATATTGGTTTAATAGCGATACAGAGGGAAGGCCTTACTCAAGAGACGACTATGAACATATTGTGAGGAGCGCAAAATACAAGCGGGATGCGATCGGGTTTGGCTCTAAACGTGATTTTGAAGAAGAAGGCTATTACGTCCGAAATGATCTGTTTCCAAAACTGACAGAAGAATTGAAAGTAGACACTGAAACCTTGGCATTGACCCAAAAGTATTTACTTATTAAGGACCCTCTTTTTACACAAAGGGTTGAAAAATGGGAGGAGGATAAGTCATCGGCGTATCTACTGCACGATAATGATGCTGTCGTCATTGGAGCCGGGCTCAAGCATCCATTTATCCTGAAAGGGCTTATCGGCATGTCGGCGATGAGTTACGGGGCACTGGGAAAACATGCCATTACTGCTTTATCAAAAGGACTCTCCATGGCAAAAGGAACGTGGATGAATACCGGGGAGGGAGGATTATCCCCCTATCACCTTGAAGGCGGCGTTGATCTTATGGTGCAAATCGGGCCCGGCTTATTTGGTATTCGAAACCCGGACGGGGATGTCGATTGGGAGGAGTTAAAAAGAAAAAGCGAAATCCCGCAAGTAAAGGCCTTTGAAATAAAACTGGGGCAAGGCGCAAAAGTCCGCGGCGGCCATATTGATGCGGAAAAAGTAAATCCAGAGGTAGCCGCCATTCGCAAAGTAAAGCCATATACATCTTTGGACAGCCCAAACCGTTTCCGTCAATTTCACGACGTCCCAACGATGTGCGACTTTATTGAGAAAATCAGAGAAACGACCGGAAAACCTGTCGGAATCAAAATAGTCATTGGGGGAAACGACAGCGTTTTAGAGTTGGCCAGTTACATGCGAAAGACGGGAAAAGGACCGGATTTTATTTCAATAGACGGCGGGGAAGGCGGAACGGGAGCCTCTTATCAAGAACTGGCAGACAGCGTTGGTTTGCCTGTGAAGTCGGGCCTTCCCATCCTCGTATCGACACTTCAAAAATACGGTGTCCGGGATCGCGTCAAAATAATTGCGTCCGGCAAGCTTTTTACCCCGGACCGGGTGGCTATAGCGCTCGCCATGGGCGCCGATCTTGTGCAAATTGCCAGAGGCTTCATGATATCTGTCGGTTGCATTCAAACATTAAAATGCCAATCCAATATCTGTCCCGTTGGAGTTGCCACAACCGACCCTTTACTGCAAAAGGCATTAGTCATTAACGAAAAGAAGCATCGGGCCGCCAATTATCTCATCACACTCCGAAAAGGGCTATTCCGGATTTCCGCAGCCGCCGGATTGGATTCTCCCGTTCATTTTTCTCCCAATCACGTCATGTTTAAAGACGATAAAGGTGTCGTCCATTCACTGGAAAACATTATGAATGAAATTGAGCAACAAATAGAAAACCGGGAGGAACAACATTCTACTTTGTTTTGAATGGCTTCTTTGACTGACCGAGATTGGTGAAAAACCGGAATACGAAAGAGACAATACAAATGGACTCGATGTTAAGAAAAAGGGTGACGTCAGATGAACATATTGTAAAAACACAAAATAAAAAAGCTTGTAGAGAAAAAACACACCTATTTTCTCTACAAGCTGAGCCTGCCTTTCTTATTCAAACCATTGAATCGGTTGAGGATTCAGGCTGATATTGATTTGCTTTGTTTCCTGGTATTCATCCAGCCCATACGTCCCAAGGCTTCTGCCGATACCGCTCTGTTTGTAGCCTCCCCATGGAGCCTGGACGTTTGTCAAATGGTAGGTATTCACCCACGTAATTCCTGCACGCACTTTTTGAATGACGCGCATGGCTTTATGTTGGTCTTTGGAAAATACCGCGCCCGCAAGACCGAATTCTGTATCGTTTGCCAGCTTGATTGCTTCTTCTTCGTCTTTGAACTTTTGGATGACCACTACGGGACCGAAGATTTCTTCCCGGACGATCCGCATGTCACTGGTTACATCTGTAAAAACGGTCGGCTCGATAAAAAAGCCTTTCTCCATCCCGTCCCGCTCTATGCGCTTCCCTCCGCATA
Organism: Siminovitchia sp. FSL W7-1587; assembly: GCF_037963795.1. Classification (NCBI taxonomy): domain Bacteria; kingdom Bacillati; phylum Bacillota; class Bacilli; order Caryophanales; family Bacillaceae; genus Siminovitchia; species Siminovitchia sp. FSL W7-1587. The sequence continues at coordinate 2,494,262 of NZ_CP150169.1, read as the reverse complement.
AAAGTGTGGCTCCTTCTTCTTTTCCAATCCGGATATATTCCAAAATGCTTTCCATATGCTTTTTACTGACGATCGCGCCCACTTCCGAGCTTTCTTCATTTCCCGGCCCGACTTTGATTGCTTTGGCTCTTGCCACATATGTTGTAACAAACTTATCGTAGATTCCTTCTTGCACCAAAATGCGGCTCCCTGACGAGCAGACCTGTCCAGCTCCCATAAAAATACCGAAAAGCGCATAGTCAACCGCTGTTTCAAGGTCAGCATCATCAAAAATAATGTTCGGTGATTTCCCTCCCAGTTCGAGGGAAACTTTTTTCAGATTGCCTGTTGCCGCCTTCATAATCTGGCGTCCAACGCCCGTGCTTCCCGTAAAGGAAACAATGTCCACATGATCGCTTTCAGCAATCGTTTGACCAACGATGGCTCCTGAACCCATCACTAAATGGGCCACTCCCTTGGGTAAACTTGTTTGATCCATCAGCTCAAACACTTTTACAGCCGTCAACGGGGTGATTTCAGCCGGCTTTAAAATAATGGAGTTTCCCGCGGCTAAGGCGGGAGCCATTTTCCAGACGCTCATCAATAGCGGGAAATTCCAGGGAACAATTAAGCCCGCAACCCCCATTGGTTCTTTTACGATCATCGTTTGCATATCTTGTGACGCTTCATATATTTGTCCATTCGGCTGATTGAGCAGTCCCGCATAATAGCGGAAAGTGTTAGCTGCCTCAGCAGCATCCGCTTGTGCTTCCCGTCTTGTTTTCCCATTGTTTTGCATTTCCAAATCCGCAAGCTCGTCCATACTCTCTTCCATTTTTTCAGCGATCTCCAGCAACGTTTGCGCCCTTTCCTGGGGAGTCCTTTCTGACCAAACGCCGCTTTCAAATGCTGTTTTTGCCATATGAATCGCTTTTTCTGTCTCTTCCTTCGTCGCTTTCGGTGCTTTGGCGATGATTTGCTGATTGGCAGGGTTTAAGATATCCTGCTTGTCCGGATTATTAGACTCTATCCATTCTCCGTTTATATATAGTTTCAAGTTTAGTGTCATAACCATGATGCCTCCTGTTTTCAGCTTTTCATGCAGACGATCATTCTCATGTTCCAAAGAGGATGACGACAGATTGTTTATTCCCCGTGCGGACGGAAAGATGCGATATATTCCTCGGAGTCTTTATAATGGAGCGTACCTACTGCCTCCACATCAATAACAACCATATAAGGTTTTTGGCTGGCAAGCGCGTTTGCCAATCCTTTTTCAAACTCCTGAACGGAACTTGCTTTTTCTGCTTCAAAGCCCATTGATTTTGCCATCATGACGAAATCGGGATTTTTCAAATCAACAGCCGCGCGTCTGCCGTAAGCGGCTTCCTGGTAGTACCTTAAAATACCGTAGCCGCCATCATCGAATAGCAGGACAATAATGGGCGCATCTTCTTGGGTCGCCGTAATCATTTCACCGGCATTCAACATAAAGCCTCCATCTCCCGCGATGAGTACGACCGGCTTATCCGGCTGGCCAATTTTGGCACCGATTGCCATTGGCAAGCCCTGTCCGATTCCTCCGCCTGCCATGTAAAGGTAATTTCTCGGCTCGTGGACGTCAACCAGTTTATTCCCCCAAGTATAGCCGGGGATCGTCACATCCGTTATCAGGACTGTATGATCAGGAAGCTGTTTACGCATAATCGCAGCTATATCACCATAAGGCTTAATGGAACTGCAAAGATCGTCACGCACTGCTTGACGGACAGCTTTGACTTCATCCACATAAGCGGTATCCGGCGTTAATTCCCTCTCGGCCAGCGCGTTGTTGATCTCTTGCAAAACTGCCTTGGCGTCACCGACCAATCCATAAAGTGTATCAAAGTTACGGTTAAACGCATTTGGATCCGCATCAATATTAATGTGGTTTTCAGGTAACGGAGATGTCCAGCCATTTGTCTCTCCACCACGGAAACGGACGCCTATGCTGATCAGCAAATCCGACTTTTTCAAGAGCTCCTCGAATTGCGTAAAAAAGGCAAAATTGCCGATACAAAGCGGGTGATTTTCGGGAATGGAGCCTTTTCCCGCCTCACTTGTCACAACAGCAGGCTGGATTTTTTCAACCAATGCCAGAAGTTCCTCCGATGCGCCTGAAGCGATGACGCCATGGCCTGCCCACACAATCGGCCTTTTGGCTGTTGCAATTTTTTCAACTACTTCGGCCGGCAGATTAATTTTCACTTTCGTATCTTGAACAGTTCCTACTTCTATTAATAGATTGCGCGGAATGATCAGCGGCTGGAAATTTGTTGGAATTTGTACAGTAACAGGCCCTGTTGGAACTGTTAATGCCTCTTCGATCGCTTTACGCATAAATGGCGTGATCTGCTTCGGTCTCTTCAAGAGATACGCCGCTTTGTTCGCCCCATCCATCATCTTCAATTGATCTTTACATTCGTGGATATAACGTTGATCTGTTCCAATGTAATGGGAATCTGCTTCCCCTGTGATATGGAGAAGCGGAGTACCGGCGTTCCATGATTCCGTCAATGAACCCGCGCCATTTCCCGCACCGGCTCCCGTGCTCGTTAGCACAACTCCCAATTTCCCTGTCGCACGAGCATAGGCGTCAGCCATATTGACCGCCCCGCTTTCTCCGCGCGCAGTGACGATGCGGATTTTTCCGCTGCGGAGCATCGCATCATAGATCGGCATGTTATGAATACTGACAATCCCGTAAACTACCTCAACTCCCGCTCTCACCAACTCTTCCACAATGGCATCTGAAACTGTGTATGCTTTTTGATTATTCATGATAAGCCCTCCCAAGATGTTCATTCTTTATTTCTTTCTATCGTAAAAACTTCATTGTACTTCAAAATGGATCTAAACTGTATAACTGCATCCACGGAGCCGGGTAACTTTGGCCCTCATACGAATCTCTATCATCCACCCAGCCTTCACCTGCTGTTTAAGCTCACGCGGGCAAAATTCGTGCAGTCCCATTTCTATTGCGCAAATTTATCAGGTTCTTTATTTCTCAAGACCGGTGCATGCACTTTACTTCTCGCAAACTTGAAATAGTAAAAGATATAGCATGCGGCAACAAAGCCGAATCCGATATACAGTGACGTGCGCTGTGTGGGATCAAAAGCAGTGAAGACAACGATTCCTACACACATGAGCAAACAGAGGATGGGGACAAGAGGGTAAAAAGGAACTTTGAAGGTCAAATCTTCTACTTTCCCGCCTTTAGCAATATACTGCTTACGAAACCTATACTGGGCCCATGCAATCGCCATCCAAGTGACTACTCCCCCAACACCGCTAATGGCCAGCAACACGACAAACAATGTTTCTTCCGCCATGACACTCGTTAACAACGAGAGCAATGCGAACACCAATGTAACGAAAAGGGCGTTCATCGGGATGCCGCGCTTGTTCAATTTACCAAATAAACGGGGAGCCTGTCCGCTTTGGGATAGCGAATACAGGATTCTTGTACAAGCGAATAAACCTGTATTTCCCACTGAAAGAACGGCCGTCAATATGACGAAGTTCATAATATCAGCGGCATATGGAATACCAATCATATCAAATACGGTTACAAAAGGACTTTCCAGCACACCCGCTTTTTTCCACGGAACAATAGCCGATAAAATAAAGGTTGCCAGTACATAGAAAACCATAATCCGGATGACAATGCTTCGAATGGCTTTCGGGATATTCTTTTCCGGGTTTTCTGTCTCACCTGCGGCAACCCCCATAATTTCCGACCCCATAAAAGCGTAGACAACTGTCATCATCGATATAAAAACACCCATAAATCCCGTTGGAAATAGTCCATCACTGAAAAAGTTTGAAAGAAATGGCGCGGATTGGCCTTTTATCGGAACGAGTCCAAAAATCGCCGCACCGCCAACGACAATAAAGAAGAGTACAGCAAGTACTTTAATGGCGGAGAACCAATATTCCGTTTCGGCAAAGCTTCTAGTGGTCAATGCATTAATGCCGAATAGGAGTAAAGCAAAAATGGCACACCAAACCCATACCGGGACATCCGGAAACCACCTGGCCATCAGCAATCCGGCGGCGATAAACTCCAAACCCACATAAATGGCCCAGCTCAACCAATAAGTCCATCCGATCATAAATCCAGTTGCGGGACCGATAAATCGCTCTGCATGCGCCTGAAATGAACCTGATACCGGCATGACCACTGATAACTCTCCAAGGCAGATCATCACGAGGTACATCACCAATCCACCGAACAAGTATGCGGTAATGGCTCCAGCAGGTCCCGCTTCACCAATTGCATACCCAGACCCAAGGAAAAGGCCTGTTCCAATGACTCCTCCTATAGACATCATAAACAAATGTCTGCTTTTCATCGATCTTTTTAATCCTTTTGACTGTTGACTCCCTAGTTCTTCTTCCATTCAGTTCCCCCCAATATGTTAAAAACCTTAGCTTTTTTCCTTACGATTGTTCGGTACTGCCTATTTGTGAATGAATATGAAGATCCGAAACCTCGTTATCATATCAAAGTCACGAGTTCGGGGGAGACGCTTTACTGCGCTCCCCATCCATTTTTACTGAACGGCTGTTGCTGAACTTGATGCCGTATATTCTATTAAATCGCTCTTTTCCGGTTTAAAAATCTCAAAAGCAACGTCTCTTTGATAACGATTTTGTTTTTTCGCTTCCGTAAACAAGCGGGACACATTTTTCCGGCACAGTCTCTCAATATCATCTATCACCGCTTGCGGATTTGGTTCTACCAAACCAAAAATAACAGCGTCATAGGAACGGATTGCCCCCAGGTTGGCGACAAAGTCATTGACAATATCAATTCCTCTTTCTTTAATGATCTTGTCTCCCTCAGCTGAAATCGGAATATTCGCTGCTTCCACAATCAAGCTTGCTTTTACTTTTTCAGCATTGGATGCATTGATGACATCCTCCAGCGCACACGGAATTAAAATATCGCAGTCGACATCAAGCCATTCCGTGTTCGGTCTTACTTCATAATTTGCTTCAAAATAATCCCGATCCATTTCTCCGTAAGCATTTTTATGGTCGATCAGCTTTTGAACATCCAAGCCTTCCTTACACGTTACAAGCAAATTGGCATCTGAAATACCGACGACTTTATATCCCATTTGAGACATTTTCAATGCACAGCTTGCACCTACGCAGCCGAATCCTTGAATGACCACTCTCGCGCCGTCTTTCCCATGTTTAAATTTCCAGGCTTCATCCGCAGAAAATGCGACACCATAGCCAGTCACAACATCATTTACAAGCAGCCCGTCCACTTTTTTTGTTAATAGGTCATCATAATCTTTTATCCCTTGTAATACTGCCGGGTCTTGCTTCATTGACTGCGTGAGAGGAATATCAATACCGAATTCATGGAAGATATTCAAAACATCTTCATATTTTGTTCCTAAATCACTTCCCAAAGATACACCGTTATCTATATAAGGCATCATCGCAATCAAAAATCTTCTTAACACATCGTACGCGTCCGGCGCTTTGTAATCATAGGAAATACCTGCTTTACAACCTCCGGTCGTTTTAGATTCGCTCGCTACGTATTTATAAGCCATTGCTTCAGCGAGTCTTTCTACTTCTTCTTTTGTCACAGACGGGTGCATTCTCGTCCCGCCACCTGTGTAGCCTTTCACAAAGTTATGGACGACTAGCCAGCCTTTCGCATCTGTCTCTGTATCGTTCCACTCTACCACTAAATATGGTTTTAACATCTGGGTGTCCCTCCTATAAACAATCTGCAACATCTAGATGCATTTATGACCCACTTGCCATTTTTAAATATAGCAAGAAGGGTCCCTATATTAAGTGTAACGCTTCTAGTCATTGAAGGCTACCGCACTCAACGCTTGATTATCATACCTATACAGTTGATAAACTTGATTATAGGGCTCCCATATGGCATAACCTCTATATTTCACCCATTTCCTCTCTATAACGCTCGTGGAAAAACTTGATAGCGTATTCATTCCGAGAATAGCCCCCGCAGTCAAATCCTTTCGTATCAAACCATTGTTGCAAAAACTCCACCAATTCAAAATCTTCTTTGCCTACCTGGTCCACAAATCTGATCAGTTCCTCTTGCTCCGCAGTGATGTGAGCATTCTTAAAATATAACTGTAAATGGCCAGGGTCTTATCCGTGGCTTGTTGTCATATTGCCATCTTCTCCTAGATACATACCGATCTTCCAGTTGGGCCATACCCAGTAAAAATGCGACCATTCTTCGATGAGAAATGGTGCGCAAGTCTTATAAAATCAATCGCAGCTCTCGCCGGGTCACAAAAGACTTGTTGATCGGCCAAACGCTGACCGCCAAATGAATGAGGGAACATTGTAAGGACTTACAGGATCATAGGTAAAATAAAAAAACGGAAAGCCTACATTTATGTAAGGTTTTTCCGTTTTACCCCCTATTCGTCTATTGTTTCATTTAATCAAATGTTTGATTAAGACATCCCCCTTCAAAAAGAAAAAAGCCGGGACTGCTGTTGTGTCTTAGAAATCTCTTATTCCGATTTTTTTGCTCCTTCACTAGGCTTTTCTGCGTCTTGCCTGTTTAGCCCTTTGAGCTTTTCCATCGTTTGATGAAACTTATCTGCTTTCTCTGTCCATTTATCAAGATATTCACTGGGATTCGAGCTGTTTTCAAAAGTGGCACCGATATTTAGTTGCCCACTTAAATCTTTGATGCCAAGATTTCCCAAGTTATTCACCTGTTCGTACTTATCAACAAACAATTTATCCACCTTGATCTCTTGGTACACAATCGGCGTCTCCTGCTCTCTCTTGTCCCTTCCCTTCATCTTGTTTTCTTCCATCCACTGATCGTACATTGTCAAATAGTCCCCTAACCATTTTTCATAAAAAGAAACACGCTTCTCCATTTTGGAAATTCTTTTTGACAATCCTTCCAACGAATGCCGTATCGGTTTCAATTCTCCTTTGATGGCCTCCTCTATAAACAATAAGAGTTTTTTTTCCAAATCTTTCTCTATTTTTTGATTTGCCAAAGGAGCCGATCCTTTGTCCGCCCGCAAAGCCTCCACATGATCTTCGATCACTTCCAACTTCTTCACTTGTTTTTCGAGCGCTCTGATTTTTTGAAAAATGTCCTCCGGGAAGTGATTTTTAAGTTCTTTTCTTCTAAAGGGCATAACATGCATCACACCTTACGATAAAATGTTGACTTACCGAATCATGATGTTCTCTTCCCTTGTATATTTTCGTGCGTAGGATATAGTAAGGAGTCCATTTTTAAATCGGGCATAGATGTCTTTACTGTCGACAGGCTCCGGCAAATCAATATTTCTTTGAAATTCTCCATATTTTCGTTCATTCAAGACAGAAGCCCCATTGATCATGGGTGGCTGCAATACTCCTTTGACAGAAAGCTTACTGCCCGAAACGGACAGGGCAATATCCTCTTTTAAAGCACCAGGAATCTCCATTAATACAACGACATCCGTTTCCGTTACATAAATATCCGTTTTCGGGTATTTTTTTGGATCAGATTTGTTTTTTGATTGTAAAGGATGTACTTCAGACGTCTCCTCATCTTCATCAAAGGAATTGCCATCGAAAATTGTTTCCCAAAACTTCCCATTTTGATATTTTTGTGTAATTTCCATCCATTGTTTTATTTTTTCAAAGTCCATTTGTTTGTCCCCCCTTTATTGCTCAAAACAAAATACAAAGAACTGCTCCTAATCCAATGTCGGGACAGCTACCTCTGTAAATTGGGGATCGATTCTTTTTTTCATTTTGATTTGCAAATGATGGTCACGATATTCCGAAACAGATTCCTTCATTCGCACCGGAGAAGGCAGGGAAATGATATGCCGGTCATCTGAAGAGGGCATCCCTTCAATGACAAGCTCGTTGGAACTATGATAAATTTTCACATTGGGAAGTACAGATTCATCCTTGACAAACACTCGAACGTAAACGTGATCATTGCTTTCAAAAGTGGATGCCTGGAGTGTCCCATTCGCTTGCTCCGGTCTTTCTTCTTCAACTTCGTGCACGCTTCCCATCATCTTTGCATTTTTGATAGATGAGGAGATGGACTGCTCAACCATTTCTTGAACAAACTTTTGAATGTCATTGTTTAAATATGATTGTGTCAGCCATTTTGGCAGTCCACCTTTAGATAGAAACGGAAATGGAAGCATGGTCAATCTCCCCTAATTGTCTAAAATTGATTGCTGATCGGGAACGATGGAGTGGCTATTTGATCTTGGTCGCTTATATCGGTGTCAATGCTGCCGTTGCCCATTAAGGAAGTGGAAGGAGACAAATCACCCAGAGAAAGGTTGGCTCCTATAAACTTTGTATTGGCGGTATGGCTGTTTTGGATGACTGCTCCAATATCCAAGTTCCCGTTTTTGGTAATTCCATTGGTTTTCATTGTGAGAATATTTATAAAGTAAGGCATTTTTTACTCCTTTCTTAGAAGCGTTCATTAAAGCTGATTAGCGTTCACATTGGCTGGAGTTGCGATGTCCCCCTGGTCATTTCCATCAGGATCGATGAACACATTTTCCATGCCCGAAGTTGTCGGAGAAATATCCCCGTACGAGGAATTGACCCCTTGCGATTTGGTGTTGGCTGAATGTGAATTATGCAGAGCATCACCAATGTTTAGAGAACCGTTGTTGGAAATATTGTTAATTTTAATGCTGTATATATTTATGTTTGAGGGCATACTCTCTCCTCCCAACTCGTCGTTGTTTATATATATGCCCATTTTCCACGTTTGGTTAAAGTTCGCTCCTTATTCCCCTTTGCCGTTTTTCCCTCGGCTAACGCCGATTGCCGTCGTTTGCTTATTCAGATCAATGACATGAGAACAATCGCCGAATGAAAAACAAACCCCGGCAATCTTGGTATTTGCAGTATGGCTGCTTTGAACTGTCGCTCCAAAATTAATGTTTCCGTTTTGGGCGATGATATTTGTTTTCATGTTATGAATCGTTTTTACCATTTTCAAAGCTGTCACCTCTCATCAAATGAATTGGCGCTGAAGCTTTCCTCCCCATATTATATGTTGCGGGCTTGCCTTGCTCCATGGCATACGCCTATTTGCAAGCCTGTTCTCATCTAGTCTTTTGAAAAAAAAAAAGCAAGACTTTGGATACGCGACTAATTAACCAAATATTCTTACAGTATTTTTATCATTTATTCATGAAGGCTTTATCATTACTTCTTATAATAGAGTTGAAAATGAAGGGAGTGAGTGATTTGAAGAAGTTTTTTTCCATCGTTTTAATGTCAAGCCTCGCCATGGGAATGTATACAGCTCCAGCACTTGCGGCACAGGAGGGCCCTATTTCAAAACAACAGCAGCTTAAAATGATTAATGTGGCGCATCGGGGGGCATCGGGCCATGCACCGGAAAATACGATGGCCGCGTTTCAAAAAGGTGTAGACATGAAGGCTGATTACATAGAAATTGACGTCCAAATGTCAAAGGACGGCGAACTAGTCATTATGCATGATACAACGGTAGACCGGACCACGAATGGAACGGGTGCTGTGAAAGATCTTACATTGGAAGAAATGAAACAATTAGATGCAGGAAGCTGGTTCAGTGAAAAATTTGCAGGTGAAAAAATTCCGACCTTTGAGGAAGTACTTGATGAGTTCCGTGGAAAAACCGGCATTTTGATTGAGCTTAAATCACCTGAACGATATCCCGGGATCGAAGAGAAGGTAGCGAAAGCTTTGATTGAACGAAATATGCATAAGCCAAACAATAAAAAGATGGTCATTCAGTCTTTTCATCATGAATCCATCGAAACCTCCAAAGAGCTTCTGCCGCTTTTACCCCATGGTGTGTTATTAGGCGGCGGATGGGCAGGCGTTACAGATGAACAGCTTGCGGACTTTGCGGCATATGCCGATTATTTTAACCCGACGATCAGTATTGTGACACCGGAGCTTATAGACCGCGTTCATGCCGTCGGAATGAAAATGTATCCATACACTTCCAGATCGCAGGAGCAAGCTTACGAATTGTTCTCACTGAATGTTGATGGAATCATTACCGACTATCCTGAGCATGTTTATGACCATCCAGGAAAAAACCAATAATTCCCACAAAGAGAGTGGCATCTACATGCTGCTCTCTTACACATTGTTAAAAAACAACTAACCCCACGGGTCCTCCCTCCCTATCCGCCTTCACACCTTTTTACAAAACCTGATCACTGGCGCTTACTCCATACCAATTTTTCCATTTAATAAAAGGCATATATGGAAAGTGTGAATGTCAAAACCAATTGACTTCATAACCGAAGTGATGTAACATATAAATTACATAAGTAATATATATATTACATCAGGCAATGAATGTAGGTGATACATTGAACAACAGAGTGAAGTTGGCGAGATTAGAAAAATCCATGACACAAATCCAGTTGGCAAAAAAAGTGAAAGTCACAAGGCAGACGATTGGATTGATCGAAAAAGGCGAATATAATCCAAGCCTGCAACTTTGTATTGCCATTGCCAAAGCATTGGAAAAAACATTGGATGAATTATTTTGGGAGGTTGAGTCACATTGATTACATCATGGTTAACGTTTTTTCTGCCGAAAGATGAATACAAACGCTTGAAAATAGTCTACTTTATGGCTGAAGCAGCTGTCACCTCGATGATACTTTTCGGTGCCATTGCCTTTATAGAACTATTGTCTATCTGGCATTTTGACGCTAACATCCTTTGGGGATTAGGGTTCTGCACCCCGCTTCTTTATATAGCGACAAGGTATATGCTCTCTGGTATGGAATACGAAAATGTAGTAACGGCCAGACAGTTTCAAAGAGAAAGAAAAGCGTTGATTTACCAAACCTTTATTTTTGTTGTTATTTTTTTCATTTTATACATCTTGTTTATGGGAGTATCAACACTGAAGAAGCAGTTGGCGGATGTAATCGGACTCCTGATTACGGTCGGATTGGTTGCGTTTTTATCAAACTATATTTCATTAAAGCGATCCTACAAAAAGAACAAAGATTTATTAGACTAGGAATAGCTCAGAACATTATGAAACCTCTTGGCTTCACTTTATTTTTCAAGCGATTTATCTAGTTGAAAAGCGAAGTGAAGCTTTCCCCTCAATTACAATTGTTCCCGCTTCCATTCCAATCTGGCACGAGGAGTCAAGCCGTGATGGGCCCGTTCCAAGTCCTTTCCCGCGTAATATGGCTGTTTTCCACGTCTTCATTCTCTCCCCCAAAAACATACTCCCTCTTTCACCTCCTACCGAAAATAGGTTATAATGAGCACGATGAAAAGGTAGAAAATTCATATTTTTTCATCGTTTCTACTATAAAACAGAGGAGATGGTCATTTGAATCATCATATAAAAACAAGTACATCTTTACATATGGAAGCCCCTCTTTATGAAATGCTTTGTTTATATGAGGAACAGAACCGCACTTCATTACATGTACCAGGTCATAAGGATGGACGCGTCTTTGACGAAAATTCTTTAAAACATTTTTCCAATCTATTGTCTATCGATGCCACTGAATCAAAAGGGATTGATGATCTGCATCATCCGTCAAATGCGATCAAAAAGGCGCAGCGTTTGGCTGCGGATGCGTTTGGAGCGGATCATACGTTCTTTCTTGTGGGAGGAAGTACGATAGGAAACGTCGGAATAGCGCTCTCCTTATGTCAGCCGGGAAACAAAATTCTTGTTCAACGCAATATGCATAAATCTGTATTTCACGGTTTATTGTTGGCCGGGGCCGAGCCGATCTACATTGCTCCGGCAATGGAGTCCACCACAAAAGCAGCAATGGTGGCGGAACCATATTATATTGAACAGGCTTTAAAGAAATACCCTGATGTGAAAGGAGTGTGGATTACAAATCCAAATTATTATGGGATGAGTCAAGACCTTACCCAATTAGCGGCTATTTGTCATCAAGCCGGCGTACCATTCATTGTGGATGAAGCGCACGGCGCCCATTTTGGCCAAGCGGAAACAGTTCCGCCGTCCGCCCTCTCGAAAGGAGCCGATTTGGTCATACAGTCTACGCATAAAATGTTAACCTCCATGCATATGACCTCCATGCTCCATATGAAAGGCCAGCTCGTTTCCCGTGAACGGTTGGCACAAGTACTCGGTATGATTCAGTCCACAAGCCCTTCATATCCGTTGCTTGCTTCCTTGGATGTTGCAAGACGCCATTTAGTAGAGCGCGGCAGGGAACAGTTAAAAGAAACCGTACAGCGTTTGGAAGACCGCAGAAAAACTCTTTCTGAGAATCTCAAAATACTTTCCATATGGGGAGGAAGTCAGGAAGTATATGCCAGAGATCCTTTGAAGTGGATTGTCTCGTGTAAAAATGAACTTGTTTCCGGATATCAATTGCTGGACCTGTTTTATGAGCAAGGCGCAACCGCCGAAATGAGTGACCCACGCCATGTTGTTTTCTTGTTTTCGCTCCATGAAAAAGAAGGCGATATTGATAAAGTCGTATCCTCCATCAAAAAGGTTGATGAAACATTACAACATTGGTCTGAAAAAGCCAGACCGCCAAAAAAGGAATTGGTTTTTTTTGATCCAGAAGGCACTTTATATCAACCGAAGGTTTCCTTGCGGGACGCCTTTCATATGCCCCGCCGAAAAGCCGCTTTGGACGAGGCAGTCGGCTCCCTTTGCGGAGAAACAGTGCTTCCGTATCCTCCCGGCATCCCGCTCCTTACACCCGGAGAGGAAATCAACCAATCTCATATACAAACGATTAGACACCTTTATGCGATGGGCGCATATTTTCAAAGCCCTTCCGACGATACGATGGAATCCATCTACATCATTGAATAGCCATAAACCATTAAGGACCGCCCGCAAAGGATATATCTTTTAAAAGTAACATACAAATAAAGCTCACAACGTTTAAAAGCAGAGGGGGGTGTCCATAGGCCGAATAATCGACTTATTGAACCCCCCAGCATGTTTATCCAATTTTTACTCTTGATAGCCGTACAATAATCGCAATAAATGTATAAATAAATCCTATGAATCCAACATCTTATCTTTAAAAAGGTCGAGATATCTATATTTCTTTTAAAAGTTTGTATGTATTGTCATGATCATATTTTGAAACTACGCAAGAATTAATTTGCCTGAAACTTAATAAAAAACGTCGTCCCTTCAGACCCTGTCTCAATATCGATTGTTGCATTATGACGGGCAGCAATGGCATAGCACACACCGAGCCCCAAACCGGTGCCATTGTCTTTAGTTGTAAAAAAGGGTGTTCCCAGCTTTTCCATTACTTCAGGACTGATTCCCGCTCCTTGATCCTGCACGGCAAGAACGACATGGTTCCCTTCTTTATATGTTTTAATGGTCAGCACTTGCCCTTCGTTCATCGCTTCAAAGCCATTCCTGTAAAGATTCATTAATAATTGCCTAATTTCATTACGATTTAAGAGAAGTTGCGGAATATCTCCCGTCTCAACAGCAATTATTTGGCTTTGACTGGCCGCGTCGATTTTGATTAAGGGAACGATATCGTGAACAATGGTATTTAAATCAAGCATCTGTAATTCAGATGTCCTTGTATTTCCGATTGAAAGGAATTCCGTAATAATCGCATTGGCACGATCGAGCTCTTCTATCATTAAATCCAAATAGCGTTTGTATTGGATAAATTTATTTTCCATTTTTAATAACTGTAAGAAACCCCGCACCGTCGTCATTGGATTTCTGATTTCATGGCTGATACCCGCTGCCATTTGTCCAATTAAATCCAAGCTGGATAACCTTCTGAGCTCTTTCTCGTATTTCTTCTTTTCCGTTATGTTCTTGAAAAGACAACAGATTCCGTCATCGTATGGATAGGCTACGATTTCATGCCAAACATCTTCATAAACTGAACGCATTTCAAAATGGACAGGAATGTCTCCCCTCATCGCCCGATGAAATTCTTTATACATAGCCGTACCAACTGCCTTTGGAAAAATATCCCATATGCTCTTGCCCAATACTTCTGTCACAGTCTTGTTTTGGGGTAAAAATTGATGTTTATTGATATAAGTAAATTTCCACTCTTGATCCAAAGTGAAGAAACCATCTGTCATTCCATCAATGATGCTTGTCACTTTTTCATTAGCAGCAGCGAGTTCCTTTGTCCTTTCTTCCACCATATTCTCCAGTCTATCCACATACTGTACATTTGAAAGCGTAAGAGCGGTCGCATCCACAATAGACTGGGCCAGCGGGATTTGGACATCGGGGTAAACGTTGAAAGCGGCTATTACCCCCGCCACTTGCCCCATTGAAGCGAAAGGAATCAACAATATACTTTTCATATGGCACTGTCCTTTAAGCCTTTCATCTTCACGCACATCTTCAATAAACAGGATTTGTTTTGCTTTTACAACATCTTGAATCAACGTTGTCAGGCTCTGCCCCAATTCTAATTTATCACCCCATGTTTTTATGAGGGTAATGGTATGTTGGTCACATGGATCCAAGAGATAAGCCGCGAGTTGCCAAGTATGTAAAACCTTTCCCAAGTAGAAAAAACACGTATGCAAACTATCTTCAGATGATGTAGACATGCATAAATCGCGCAGCACTCCCTGCATGAGCCGCTCCTCGGCAATAAGCTCCCGGTGTTTAAATATACCGGCATTCCGAATGGCTACAGAAACCATATGCGCATACACTTCAACCCCTTGGATTTCGGGTTCCGATAGACACATAGGAGTTCTATCATTAAACAAAAAAATGAGGCCGAATAATTCATCCTCAAAGAAAATGGGTGAAGCTAATAATGATTTGATGTTAAACGCTTCCACATAATCCGAAACCAGATGGTGATCCATGGACATATCTGGTATATATAAAGTTTGTTTTGTGTTCATGATTCGTTGAATCATAAGATCTTCTTCTGGATCAAAGATCATTGTTTCGAGCATTACGCCATAACCAGCCATTCTTTTGTATGTTCCATCTTCTTGACGTAAATAAATCCCAGCGGCATTACATTGAAGGATTTCTTCGGATATGGCCACAGCAACAAGTCGCAAAACTTCATTCTGTCCTAATGATGTAATGAGGGTTGCATTCTTTTCATGCTGTATGTATTCCATCTGTTTCCTTACCATCATACAAGGCTCCAATCATCAAATTGTTGTCATAGACCTTTATGCCTATTATATAATACTTACAGCCTATTATTGCACTAAATGTAATACTTATAAACAAATTTTCCCCAAAAGAAGTGACACGAAAAAAAAGCCGCCTCAAAAGAACATGCAGCCAAACTCCACAATTATTTATCCAAAGCAATTTGAACTAATAACCGCGAGTAAAAGCCATACCCCTTTGGGCAACCTCTTTTATACCGTTTTGATTTTTTTAAACTCACTTACATCAAATAACTCATTTAATGCTTCCTGCGTTGCCATCCCGTTAACTGAAATAGTCCCGTCTTTTGAAATTCGAATTTCAATTTTATTGTCAATGCAGGAAAGGTCGCTTTCCAAGTGCTTATAGGCAGGTGATAAAAAGTGAAACCGCTGGTTAGAGGAGCCAACCCAAGGTCGGCTTAAATCAAGCTTTTCTTTCACGAAAGGCCCATCTATCAATAAATCTGTACAGGCGAGCAGGCTTCGGGCTTTCGTTCTATGTTTCAGCTCCTCGTACAGATAACCGGAAAATGTCATCACTGTCAAGCCCGCATTCTTTACCATGCCAGCAAGCTTTCCAAGAGCTTCCGCTTGATCGAAAGGTTCGCCGCCAAGAAATGTGACACCCTCTATATCATTCTCTTCTTTGCTCTTTTCGATTTCCTTAAAAAGCTCCTCAACCGTGATCGTGCTTCCATTCTGTTTTGACCATGTCCAAGGCACCCCGCAACCTTCACAGCGAATAGAGCAGCCTTGCACCCAAAGACAGAATCTTTTTCCAGGGCCTTCAACAGTTGTACAAGACAAGTAACGATGAATAACGAGTTTCATTAGAAGTCAACAATTCTCCCCTCTGATTTTTCCAAGGAACTATTTTCCGTTTCTTCAGGAAAAACAAGGAAAGGTCTCATCTTTTCAGCCAAGTGCGGTTTAATGGCGAGGACTTCTACAAAATGGTCAAACGATGTAAAGCCGTTCGCCCTGCTTCTGGCCTCAACCACTTTTTTGGCGAACAAAGCGCCGATTCCCGGAACTCCTGCAATTTCATCTTCGGAAGCAGTATTAATATCAATCAGTTGAATCGTATCTTCCGGTTTTTCCTTAACTGTTTGTTGAACAGGCGCTACTGTGGACGGAGATTTAACAGTACCCCCATACTCCCGCGTTATCTGTTTCCTCAGCGATTGAATCTCCCGTTCTTTATGGCCGCTTGCCGTCTTGGCTTCAAGCCTTAACAAATACTCTGGTCTTATTTTAAATACATGGATGATCGAAACAGCCCATCCGACTATCAAAAAAACAGCCCCTGCATCTAACATCCAATGTTCTTCCGAAAAAATATTGTTAATAACCATCGTCGTGATAAATATCGATGAATATAGCAGAGCGGCAAAAAACCATTTTTTCTGTTTCACGCGAAAAGAAATATAATAAAAAGAAACATAATTAAAAAATCCGAATGTCAGGATGGCCCAAAGCATCCAGATTGAGTTTCTCAACTCCCACCCTTTTCCCTTGCTGGTGATCGCCATCGACTAATCGCCCTCCTTTATAAACTGTTTATTTTGGCGAACAGACTGGATCTCTGTTTGATAGTATTCTTCTGTATAGTTAGAGTCTATTGTTTCAGCATCCAGCAGTTGTTCAAGCATCTCTATATACTCCAAACAATCCTTTCCCTTGATGCCGATTGTCTCGGCAAAAACTTGGCCGTCCTCTGTAATTTTTATTTGTAATTTTTTATCCCTCAATTTTTCTCACCTGCCGACCACTCACTTACATTGAATGTTAATAAGATGGAACGATCTTTCTGAATTTCTTCCGATTCCAATTCCAACCCTTTTTCCTGGGCCTGTTGCAGCAGCTTCTGGTACGTCTCTTGCTGGATCAAATATTTATACTCTACGTGCAGGTTATCAATAAACTCCAATGCATGTTCCTTTTCTACACTTTCATCAAATACTGCTTCAAAAATTCCCTTGTCATTTTGTTGGAAAAAGATTTTAATATCCCCTACTTCTGCCTGACAATTATCTTCATTAAGTTCATAAACGTTACAGCCATATTGTTCAATGGCTTTTTGCAGCAAATGCTGTCTCTTCATGACTGTTTGGATGCTGTATGTATGGCCGCTTTTTTTCTCGATTAACGAGCCCGCAGCATGTGCCAGTGCAATTCCTACCGGGATCAGTACAAGTTCAATACTCAATGGGCATTTTCCACCTTTCAATCAGATTAAAAGTCGATCGTCCTTCCGCCACGTGATGCCATGATATCACCGATGCCTGCGGCCTCATTACTTTCCGTGTATTCCTCTCGGTCTTCGCGCGGGGTTGCAGCTACAGCCCTGACATTGGCCCAGTCACGGATTCCCTTGATTTGTTCAGCCTGGGTCACTGACAGCGGGATAAACTGTTTACATATCTTTTCAAAATCAGACAGTGTAACACTTCTTTCTTCGTAAAATGCTTCAAATAATCCATTTATGACTACCTGTTCAATTTCTGCCCCGACAAATCCTTCTGTCAATCCGGCAAGTTGATGTAAATTGTTATCATTTATTTGAAAGTCTCCGGTAACGTTCGGATCCTTTAATCTTTTCTGTAAATGAACCTTGAAAATTTCGACCCGCTCTCGATGCGTCGGCAAATCGACAAAAAATATTTCATCAAATCGGCCTTTTCGCAGCAATTCCGTAGGCAGGCTCGAAATGTTATTGGCTGTCGCTATGACAAAAACCGGCTTCTCCTTTTCCTGCATCCACGTTAAAAAATGGCCAAAAATACGGCTGGCCGTACCTCCGTCGCCGGATGAATTTAAACCGCTGAATCCCTTTTCAATCTCATCAATCCATAAGATAGAAGGTGCAATGGCTTCAGCCGTTTGAACTGCTTTTCTCATATTCTCTTCACTGCTCCCGACAATCCCGCTGAAAATTTTTCCTATATCCAGTCGTAATAAAGGAAGCTGCCACATCGCGCTGATCGCTTTGCTGATTAAACTTTTCCCACATCCAGGCACACCTGTTATGAGCACACCTTTTGGAGCCGGCAGACCGTATTTTTGGGCAGACTCCAGCCACGACTTGTTTCTTTTTCGCAGCCAGCGCTTTAAATTTTCCAACCCCCCAATGTCATCCATATTCAAGCGGCTATTGACAAATTCAAGAATCTCCGTCTTTTTGATGATCTGTTCCTTTTCTTCTAAAATCACTTCTACATCATGAATAGATAGTTGTCCATCCTCTACCATTGCGCGTGCAAAAGCATTTTCCGCTTCAGACAACGTAAGTCCAAGTGCTGCCTTTACAAGTTTTTCTTTTTCCTCTTCACTCAGATTAACTGCAATTCGTCCGGTTTGTTTATTAACCTCAATAAGATCGTCCAAAATTTGTTTGATCTCATGAAAAGTGGGCAAGTCAAAATCGACGATTGTAATATCTTTCTCAAGATCATGCGGAAGCCTTAGTACAGGAGAAAGAAATACAACATTTTTAGGATTTGGACTGCGTTTCAACTTCAAGCTGATATCCCTTAATTTACGGATAATTTGATGGTCTGGAGTGCGTCCTTCGTCCCCAAAATAAATATGAAAGTCATGCAGGACAAAAATAGCAGGCTCTTGATAATTCTCAATAAGTTCCAAAGCTTTAAGCGCAGATTTTGTATCTCCTTTTCCGTTAGCCTCTCCTTCAATCCCGGTCGTAATTTTCCATGTGATGACTTTTCTTTCTGTTTTAATTAATGCCTGATTGGAAGCAATCGATTCTATGAGTGAAAGCACTCTGTCCTCTTCCCATGTAGCTATATAAAGGAAAGGAAAACGTGCTTTAAACAGATTGGCCATTAGCTTTTCCCGATCAAACTTTTTCTCCATTTTTCCATCCCCCTGTAAATTCTTACAAACTATTAAATTCTATTATATTAAAACATTGGAGCTGTGACTATGTGTGCAGATAAATTGTTTTGGGCATAAGAGGGTGATCCTCCTTTATTGTTAAAATAGCTGACTTGCAGCTATGGGTACTTATGGCAGCGGAACCAATCATGGCAGAAGCATGCAGAGCCCCGATTCACGAACATTAATCTTCAGAAACCGGAACATTATCTATACAGCACTCGGCTTCACATCAATGAGGGGCACTTCTCGATTTCTCTCATGTCATTCCATTCATTATGCTATAATTTTAAGTGTAAAGTTTGAAAAAATGACGGGCCCCTACCTTAAGGTCATGTCCTAACTCCCGAACCCACACTAAAAAGAAAGCTCGAATATTTTGATATCGTAAAAGGATGCATGGTTATCTATTCTCTATTGGGGCTGTATCATTGCCTGCTTTAGTCCGCTTTTCATTGGAAAAGACCTTGAAACACTTTTGTTCACCATACCTTTTGCAACCCTGTTCATATCTACTGGATATAAAATACATAACGAACCATTCAACAAGGACCGATTAAAGAAAATCCCAATCAAAGACATCAAAAAAACGACACTAGAAAAAAATCCATTCGCATCTTTGGCACATTCAATAGACAGGTTCGAAATCATATACGACGATTCTAACTTTAAAGTGGCACTTGTTTCACCAAAGGATAAATAAGCATATGTCTCTATGTTAAAGAACCACTCCATTTGAAGTTGACCGCCATTTAGACCCATAAACACTTAGCCATTTAGCAGGTATATCCTTTATGTAAAACGATAGCATGTTGATTATATTTTTGTCTCTTTAAAGCTTGACATGTTCCGATTTTCCCCTTTCATTTTTTGTAATGATCCTTTTCGTAACACCCGTGAAAAAAAGAGGTTCCTGTCATTAGGCAGAATCGTTTTCAGATTTTCTATTGTTGCATATGAAAAAGATTGTATGTGAGTCGATATCATTTCGTTGTTGACGCACTTGCTTATTTTTCGCTCCATATGCATGTGGCAGAAACAGACGCAAAACTGATTTTTCCAAGGATCAGATTCGACATTTGGCGAATATGAAAATAAAAGAAGGTGAAGGTATGAAAATAAACATGTACACAAGCAATGACCGTTTCATGGCAGGGATGACGATGAAAGATAAAAGCAGGCTTGAAATGAACAACATGGCTCTCCATGTATGTGAAAACCTTGATCATGTTGTAGAAAATCGCCAGAAGTTGGCCGCCTTTTTAAACTGCCGGTTGGATGACTTTGTGTGCGCTCATCAGACGCATAGCGCCAATGTCCATCAGGTGACGGCCGATGACAAAGGGCGCGGTGCCGACCGACCTGAAACGGCCATTCCGAATACGGATGCCTTGTACACATATGAGCCGAATGTATTGTTATGCTGCTTTACTGCCGATTGTGTCCCAGTGCTGTTTTACAATGAGGCAAACGGTCTCATTGGTGTTATTCATTCCGGATGGAGGGGCACGACTAAAGAAATTACCTTGAAGATGTTTGAGCACGTCATACACGCGGAGGGCTGTCATCCGGGGGATTTCCGTGTTCATCTTGGCGCAGCTTTGAGCCAGGAAAAATTTGAAGTTGATGAGAATGTGTACACAAAATTCAAAGACCTCGGTTATGCTGATGACTTTATTTATTTCAATGCCGAAACAAAAAAATATCATATAGACAACCAGCTTACCGTCAAAAAACAATGTGAACTCATCGGCATCCCTTCTGAGCACATCACCCTTGACCGGACTTGTACCTATTTAAACAAGGGTGGATTCTCCTATCGTCAAGACAAGACATCTGGAAGACATTTGAGTTTTATCATAAGAAAAACATAAGACGCTGTCCGAAGCTTTTCATTATAAGAATATACAATCTATTGGCCACCCTCCTACTCCAAGCACGAATAACCGGGTC
This sequence comes from Siminovitchia sp. FSL W7-1587, assembly GCF_037963795.1. NCBI lineage: Bacteria > Bacillati > Bacillota > Bacilli > Caryophanales > Bacillaceae > Siminovitchia > Siminovitchia sp. FSL W7-1587. The sequence goes on along the minus strand of NZ_CP150169.1, from coordinate 2,473,214 downwards.
GGGTGACCATTTTTTGTTTTTTCTCCGTTGGACAAGAATAACCATCTATTGGTCTTTAGGGATCTTTTGACAATCTCTTTTGTCATATTATAGCTTTTTTTCTCACAATATAGAAAAATATGCTAGAAAAACTTGATAACATATATTAAATAATATATGATTATAGAAAATCGATAAAAAAGGAGGAGGAGTTTTGTCCTAAATGAAAACGCTTCACATTTGAAATCTCAATATTAGGGGGAGTGAAAAGATTTGCAATTTATGGCCCATAGAAAAATAAAGTGGTTTTTTCAACTCATGGCATTAATCAGCTTAATCTTTCTGTCTGCCTGCGGTGGAGGAAGTGAAAGTACAGACGCTAAAAAAGACAAAAGCGGGAATGGCGACGGAGGTGGCCAAGAACATGAATTTGACTTCTCACACTTTTTCCCACCCACACATTTTATGGAAGAGGAAATTCAGACATTTGCCACTGAACTAGAAAAAGCGACAGATGGCAGGATAAAGATCAATTCTTATCCCGGAGCCTCTTTGGCGGCGCCGGATGAACATTTTGATGCCGCTGCCACCGGTTCAGTCGATTTGGCTTTAAGCGTTCATGGTTATACACCCAATCAATTTCCATTAACCTCTGTGATGGAACTGCCATTTATGTCGAAGTCCGCGTTGGAGGGCTCCGATCATTTATGGGAATTATACAACGAATTTGACGAATTCGATGATGAATATGCCGGAACGATTCCTTTGTGGCTGTATACGACGGATCCCGGTCAACTATTTACGGTCGGAAAACAAGTGAAAAGTGTGGATGATTTGAAAGGCATGAGAATTCGTTCCCCTTCGGCTGAAACAAGTGAGTGGTTAAAAGCACTTGGAGCTACACCTGTATCCATGCCCATGAACGAAAATTTTGAAGCCTTGGAACGCGGCGTGGTGGATGGAACCATTGCACCCTGGGAAGCTATTAAAACATGGGGATTGGATGAAGTCATTGACTATGCGACGGTTGGAAACTTTTATTCTACTACCATGTTCGTTGTCATGAATGAAGACATCTGGAATGACCTGAGCGAAGAGGATCAAGCAACGATGAAAGAATTGACCGGTAAGAAAATGGCCGAGCAAACAGGAAAAGTTTTTGATAAATTCGGACAAGACGCCATTGAACAAGCCAAAGAAAAAGGGATTGAAATTCACGAATTAAGTGAAGAGGAATTGAAAGATTGGCGAAAATATATCAACCCTACCATTGAAAAATGGATTAAGAACGTTGATGAAAAAGGGTTGCCTGGACAAAAAGTGTATGATCGAGCAGTTGAATTAAGCAACAAGCAGGAGTGAGGCTTAAACCATGGCCAATATAGTAGAGAAGGCGGAAAAAATATTAAATAAGATAGTGGATATTCAACAGTTCATTTCAAATATGTTTCTTATTTTTATTATGGTGTTGATCACATTGGATGTGGCAGGCAGAAATTTTTTGAACAAACCATTAAAAGGAACGTATGAAATGACGGAACTCGGTGCGGCCCTGCTTGTTTTTTTTGCATTGGCTATTACACATCGTCATGGGGATCATATCACGATTGATTTTCTCGTTGACCGATTGTCAACAAAAGCGAAACATGTTTTAAATGGCGTTATTGAAATCGTCATAACGTTTACACTGTTGTTTATGGCGAGGCATATTTTTGATAACGGGCTCCGTTTCATGGAGAGGAAAACAACGACATCAGACTTGGCTCTTTCTATTCACCCTTTTTTATTTGTGATTTCCTTTACACTTGTGATCTTTGCGCTTACAGCCATATTTAAAGCGATTACACATTTCAGCTTGGTGGTGAATAAGAAATGAGTCCGGAATTGTTGGGTATTTTAGGGATTGTTACGTTACTGCTGTTATTTCTCATGAAAGTGCCAATCAGTGTATCACTGATCATTGTCGGCACATTCGGACTAGCCATGATCAGGGGTTGGGAGTCGGCACTTGTTCAATTGGGAACTACTCCCTTTTCGACGGCAAGCTCCTATTCCTTAAGCGTCATTCCCTTATTTATTTTAATGGGGATGTTCTTGTCTTATAGTGGATTTGGAAATGATTTGTACACCGCCGTGGACTCATGGATCGGGCATGTAAAAGGCGGGCTTGCGATGACAACGATTGGCACAAGTGCTTTGTTTTCGGCCATTTCTGGATCTGTCAACGCAACAACCGCCACAATGGCGAGAATCGCGTTGCCCGAGATGAAAAAATACCGTTATGATGATGCATTATCCACTTCATGCGTTGCCGCCGGAGGCACCCTCGGCATCCTGATCCCACCAAGTGTCATCCTTGTGCTCTATGGTATTCTAACGATGGAACCAATCGGCAAGTTATTAATCGCCGGCCTCGTTCCAGGTATACTACAGATGGTTTTATTCATGCTGGCCATCTACATCATCGTGCTAAGAAATCCTGATGTAGCTCCGGTAACTGGAAAAAAAGCATTAAAAGTAAAAATAAAGTCCTTATCAAGTGTTTGGCCATTTCTTTTTCTGTTCGCGTTAAGTATCGGAGGAATTTACTTTGGGTTTTTTACACCGACGGAAGCCGGCGGTGTCGGAGCTTTTGGGGCATTTTTATTAGCAGTTGCAACGCGAAGATTAAAATGGGACGATTTTAAATCATCGTTAAATGAGACGACCCGATTAACTGCCATGATCTTCTTTATTTTGATCGGCGCTGATATTTTCAGCAAATTTCTGGCATTAAGCAAAATTCCGGTCGTCATTACGAAGTTTGTATCCAATCTAGATATGTCGCCAATGATCATATTGGTATTCATTTTAATCGCCTATTTCATTTTAGGTCTTTTTTTGGAAGGGATCGCCATATTTGTCTTAACGCTGCCAGTCGTGTACCCGTTAATTACAATGCTGGGATTTGACGGTATTTGGTTTGGAGTCGTTATGATCTTCGTCATGAATATCGGCTTATTGACTCCCCCGCTCGGTTTAAGTGTTTATATTATTAGCGGGGTTGCCAAAGATGTACCCATTCAGCGTATTTTCAAAGGGGTCATCCCGATGTTGCTTATGATGATTGTATGTTTGGCGCTCGTTGTGATTTTCCCTGAAATCGTTACTTTTTTACCCGATTATATGAAATGAAAAGAGGCAATCCAACTGCCGATGGTTCGGCCTTGGATTGCCTCCCTTTATACAGTTAAGGATTGGTCGACCACAATCCGGCTGATTTGATAAAGACGCGGGGATGCAATTTTAATTGTGCAACCATGACTTCAGCGATATCTTCCGGCTGCATTACTTTTTCCGGATTACCATCCGTCAAGTTTTCCGCAAACGCCAAATCAGTGGCGACAGTGCTCGGGGTTAACGCGGTCACACGGATATTATGTTTTCTTGCCTCATACATGAGGGATTCGGTAAGACCCAACACGGCAAACTTGGATGTGCTGTATGCACTCATAACCGGCCCGCCTTTTTGCCCGGCAGTAGAAGAAATATTGATAATATCTCCGGACTGCCTTTCTATCATATCTGGCAGAACCGCTCTTGTAACATAATACATTCCCATCACATTGACATCAATAATTCGTTTGAACTCCTCAGGAGTAAGGTCTAGAAACTTTCCAAACTTGGCAATTCCCGCATTGTTGATCAGAATATCTATTGGACCAAGCTCCGATTTTACATGGTCAACGGCGGCCATCACCGAGTCGTGATCCGATACATCCGCTACTGCCACAGTTACGTTGACCTCGTATTCTTCAAGTTCTTTGGCCACTTTTTCAAGGTTGTCAAACGTTTTGCCAATTAGACCTACATGGATGCCTTCTTTCGCAAAAGCAATGGCGGTTGCTCGCCCAATCCCTCTGCCGGCTCCTGTAATTAAAGCATTTTTCCCCTGTAAGTTCCGCATGTCAACTCTCCTCGTATAGTATATTTAAGCTTCCTAGTTGAATATACCATGTCACCAAATCCATCGCCAAATCTTTCGATTCATGCCATGTACTATTTACGGGTCTGCAATCCTACTTTATGAAGATAAAGACATCAAGTACCACAATAGGTGACATAAGGAGCCGTTGAAGCAGGCACCGTACAGTATTCTGCTTGTTCTTCTGTATAGGCATAAGGGGTGGAAAGAATGTTATGCAAACGTTCAAGCACGCTGTAGTCTTCTTTTTCCACTGCCGCTTCCAGCGCCTCTTCTACGCGGTGGTTCCTCGGAATGACGGAAGGATTGCTTTTCCTCATGAGCTCCTGGGAGGAAGCGGTTGATTCTTGTTGCCTTTCCATCCTATCCCGCCATCTTTTTTGCCACTGGGTAAATCTTTCTGTTTTAAAAAGATCCATTCCTTCCAACCGGTTCATCGTTAATGCCCGAAAAGTATTCGTATAATCCGCGCGATGATCTTTCATCAAATCAAGGAGCTCGGTAATCAAGTTTTCATCCTGAGGCTCATCATTAAAAATGCCGAGTTTAGCCCTCATTCCCGCAAGCCAATGGGAATGAAACAGCTCCGAAAATCCGGAAACCTCTTCTTGCGCCATTTTTACCGCTTGCTCTGGTTCTTCATGCAAGAGCGGCAATAGCGTCTCAGCAAACCGGGCAAGATTCCATCCTCCAATGATCGGCTGGTTCTGGTAAGCATACCGGCCTTGGGTATCAATAGAACTAAATACAGTATCAGGATCGTAAACATCCATAAAAGCGCAAGGCCCATAATCAATTGTTTCTCCGCTTATAGCCATATTATCTGTGTTCATGACTCCGTGAATAAAACCAACAAGCTGCCATTTGGCGATCAGCTCCGCTTGGCGGTTGATCACTTCCTGAAGCAAAGAGAGATACTTGTTTTCATCATCTGCAATCTCCGGAAAGTGCCGCTTAATGGTATAATCGGCTAAAATTTGAAGCTTATCGACTCCGCCCCATCTGACAACATATTCAAAAGTTCCCACCCGCAGATGGCTGGCCGCCACACGTGTCAAAATGGCACCCGGAAGCTTCGTTTCGCGCCAGATGAGCTCCCCCGTTGTCACAACAGCCAGACTGCGGGTTGTAGGAATACCAAGCGCATGCATCGCCTCGCTGACAATATACTCGCGCAACATCGGTCCCAGCGTCGCCCGGCCATCCCCCCCGCGAGAGTAAGGCGTTTTGCCTGAACCTTTCAGTTGAATATCCATCCTGTCACCTTGCGGTGTGATCTGCTCACCCAATAGTACTGCCCGCCCGTCACCCAACATAGTAAAATGGCCGAATTGATGTCCCGCATACGCTTGTGCAAGCGGCTCAGCCCCAGCCGGTATGCTGTTTCCGGCAAACACCGCTGCTCCTTCACCACTTTGAAGCGCTCCCACATTCAACCCCAAAGACTCAGCCAACTGTTCATTCAGAATAACCAATTTGGGCGAGTGGACAGGGGTAGGGCTTATGCTCGTATAAAACAAATTCGGCAACTGTGCATAGCTATTGTCAAAGTTCCAACCTGTTTGGTTATATCTACTCATTGCATCTCCTTTTGTTTTACAAAATTGATAGTGGCCATTTTTATCCCGCATGTAAGGTGCCGTACTACTCCTACTTCAAGAGCCTTGAGTTGATACAAAAGGTCTAAGTGGAAGAAAACGGCACCTAAATGCCCGATTGTTCAACTAACATTCAGTAGGAGATGAAGAAAACTCCTACTGAATGAAGTTTCACTTTATAATCTTGCTTTTGTTTATGTATTATACTCTTTTGGATGCATCTTTTGTATGGAAAGTGACAAATTGCTTATAACGTGCCGATGTTTATATGACTGCTAGTAATTCATCAACGCAGTGTTTGTTATACATGGATTGGCGGAAGCTATAGGCTTTTGCAAAGCCCTTTGCAATAAGTGATACCCGCCGGGGCTCCATGACAAAGCGGCAATGAAACGAATATCCTTGATTGCCATTTGATTTCAACTCCCTTTTCGCTTGGAATTTTTAATGTAAAAGCAATCCCCGACCGATACCCCTAAGGATTTGGCGATGACATAAGCAATTCTCGGACTTACTTTTTGCTTTCCTGATAATATTTTTGACAAATACGAGGGATCTGTTTGAATTTCTTTAGCTAGGTTCGCTTGTGTATCATATTTATCATAAATTAACTCAAAAAGATTATTCTTAATTCGATAAACCGGCTTCATCTAAACTGCCTCCTAATTAATACTCCATATTAATTAGTACTTTTACAGCAATGGCAAATGGAGATGATTTTTATGAATGGACTTTAGCTTGATCCTTTTTCTTACAGAGTTATTAAAATAACCTAACTGTACATGTCGAATTGCCAGGTGATGCCAAGGCATTTTCCTTGTTTTTACATATTGAAGATGAGCGTTTTGCAAGATATGCGTCTTTTTGATGAAAACTCCTTGTTCAACAATTAAATGGTCCGCTTCAAATTGAAATTTTACACTCCAATGCTCCATTACCTTTATGCTACATAAAATCAGTAAGGCAAGTATCCCGATCGGGAACAAGGTTTCAGCTAACATGTAGAGACACAAGCCCGTAATGAAGAATGCAGTTAAATAGATGAGAAGTACAGCATGCCTCCCGCCTTGCTTCTTCCATTTCTCTTCTTTCAAATGGATGTCCTCTTTATAACACAACTTTATAAACATAGGGATGTCTTCATTTTTTACAAAAGGGTGTAAAAGGATTTTTCTTTGCTCTTGATCAATTGTTTCTATATAAAGGGTCGACCTTTTAAATAATTTTTGAACGAGGGTTTGTTGAACCATCAAACCCTTTATATTTTTTATGTAAATACTGACAATTTTTTTGGAGAATGCTCCGCTCACTATTTTAATTTGCTGATCATCCATTTGAAGATTGAAATTAATTGCTTTGGAATACTGTGCTATCAATGACATGATTAAGAGAGCTGAAGCATACATATAGACAGAGCCTGGCAAATTGGCGATTCCTTGTATCCAAAATTCGATAGAAAAGTATCCTTCCCAAGTTTCGGATTTGGAAATATTTGAAACAAGGGTTGATAGAAAAATCACAAAAAGTGTAAATATAAGTCCTCTGGTGATTAAGCCTCCGAGGACTTCTCTTGATGTTACTTGAAATCTTTTTACAAAATCAGAGTTGGTCTCTTCGGCTTTTAGGGCGTTAACAATTGCGAGTCGATCTTGCTCTCTTATCGCGGGCAGAGAAATGGTTGCCTCATCTTCATCCCCTTCCAGCTGAATTCGCAAATCAGAAATTCCCAGCATATTACTTGGAAACCACTTTGTCGTCACACAATTAACGACCTTTCTTTCGTCAATATATTCTACCGTGTGTTGCAAAAATGAAAAGTTTTTAACGATTACTTGATCATCTTGTATACTGTAACGCAAAGTACACCATTTCACGAACCCGAACATAATGAAACTACAACCAAGAATGGATATAATGGTCCCACTAATATGTTCATTGATCGTTTTTAAACCTGCGCTGGAACGAAAAATTAACACTAATAAATAAGGAGGGATCAATCTTATCGCCAGTTTGACCGCATAAGAAACAATAAGGAATGGATGCATCTTACTCATTCTTTATTTCCTCTTGATTTCCATTTAATTCAATGTACTTGATAATAGATTCTGCTGTTGAATGTTTTATATAGTCAATCTCTAAGGAACCTGCTGCAGTAATGATTTCTAAAGAAACTAAATGATACTTCTTCAAAATCGGCCCTTGCCTTATTTTTGTTTGATACACTTTACGGCAAGGAATAATGACTTTATTTTTTATAACAATGCCAGATTGATAGAAAATCAATTTATTTGAGCATTTAAATGAAATGGAGTGATAAAGTCTTTTTAACCTTAGCAAGCTTATGAAAAAAAAGACCGTAATGAAAATCATTATGTAAATCAACATGCTGTTTATAAATTTATGAAATGAAAATAGGTACAAGATAAACGTAACAAGAAAAGTCGCAACGAAAATAAGCGAGTATTCAATCCTTTTTCCTTTTATAAAATTATTGGACACCTTATTCCAATCACTTACACAATCCATACACTACTTCCTTTATCGTTTTTGATCATAAAAAGTTTTACACAAATATATCTCTTTTCTTAAAAATCACCATTGATAGATATAATAATAATACTATTGCAAGTCCGATGACGACAATCGCCGTAATAAGACTCACACCATATGGTTGTGTTGCTCCTTCCCCTTCCAAAAACAGCGCTAATTTTACGTTAGGGAAAACGGAGTAATATAGATAAGGAATTTTTTCCATATAAAGCGGGGAAGTATACTGAATTAATACAAAAGTGATAAATCCTAAAATTGAACTCATGACATTATTAAAAATAACAGAAAAGAAAATTGCTAATAAAATATAGAAAGTCATTGAAATTATTAAAAGCAAAAACCCTAATACGATTCCTTGCCACACTGAGTAAATACCAGGGTTTATAAGGGTCAACACAATTTGATCAGTCCATCCACCGAAACGATAAAGCGTTCCTGTTGTGATGTATTCCAGAAAAAAATAAAATACAGATAGGCCTAGTAAAACAAAAAAAACTGCTAGAATCTTAGAGAATAACAATCTGCCTCTTCCCAAGGGAGAAAACAATAGCGACTTTAAACTTCCTGTAGTTTGTTCGCCTACAATCATATCGCTACACAAAATAATGACTGCAAAAGGTAAAATGATTGAAATAAAAAATCCTCCCGTGATTTCTTCAAATAATAGCATTGCCCCTGTTTGATAACCTTCCGCAGGTATATTGTGAACCATTTTTGTATCGATGATTTCCAATGAACGTTCTATGTATGTAGAGTCTATTTCTTTATTACTATATAAACTTTTGAGCGATTGTTTTTCCATTTCATATATTTCATTGGATGCCATTTTAACTTCATTTGAATCCAAGTAGCTTAGTGTTGCCGAAAGAATCATCATTCCAACACTAATTATTAAAAGAACAACAATTTTCTTTCTTAACCAAAGCTTTATTATTTCATTTTTTATGGCTGCTTTCATACACTTTTCTCCTTAGAACCAATTGCTTCTAAATAGATACGCTCTAATGATTTTTCCTTTTTTAAAAAGTGGGTGATGACTATTTTTTGATTAATGAAACTTGAGAGTATTTGTTGTGCGCCGTTCGTATTTGTTGAAAAATGAATATGGCTGTTTGTCATATGTATGATTTGTACTTTGTGAAGATGAAAGATAGCTTCGATCTCTTCTTTCGTTAGATCGGTCTGAAATTCAATCTGATACGTATGTTTATCAGCTTCTTGAAGATCTTTTTTTTCAATGTCCGTCACTTTTTTTCCTTCATGAATGATGATTCCTCTATCTAATACATGTTCTAATTCACTTAAAATATGTGAGGAAATGAAAACGGAAATATTTTTCTCTCGTGAAAGGTATTGGATAAGATTCCGAACATCAATGATTCCCTGTGGATCTAAACCGTTAATTGGCTCATCTAAAATGATCATTTTAGGCCGCCCGATAAGTGCGAGCCCAATCCCTAAACGTTGCTTCATCCCAAGTGAAAAATGAACTGCTTTTTCATGAATGCGAGAGCTTAAGCCGATAAGTTCAACGATGTCAGACAAGTCTTTGTCTGTCGGGTTTGAATCTAAAAGTCGAGCACGTTGCTTCAAATTTTCCCAACCACTCATATACAAATAGAGTGAGGGATTTTCCACAATCCCTCCCATATGCCTCATTGCTTTGGAAAAGTCTGTTTCTATGTTCCAGCCATTGATATAAATGTTTCCACTTGTTGGCTTAATCATCCCCGTTAACATCCGAATCGTAGTTGTCTTTCCAGCACCATTGGGTCCAAGAAATCCAAAAACTTCACCCTGTTTAATAGAAAATGAAATATCATAAATGAGTGTTTTCTTTTTAATAACTTTAGTAAGCCCTTCCACCTTCATAATTTCCATTTGATTCACCTAAACTTTTCATGCTCATTTTGATCGCTATATTTCTAAAATGTCCATTTATTTTATTGTAAAAACATATATCAAGTGTCATGGGGCTCCATCTTTATGCCTAATCCCTACCCCCTTTTACCACAAAGCCAAGCAAATCATTTCCCAAGGCCTATTTATAGCTTCAGCTACTATGACTCATTCTCTTTCTAATTATATTATAGTCTATCTATTTCGAATTTCACCGCAATCCTCATTGCGGTTTTACGTAAAGAAGTTTGCGGTAGGAGAAATCTGATAAAAATGTAAGGGCAGGATGATTAAAGATTGTCATGCTTATGTAGGCAAATAATTGAGTAAAAACAATAAAGTAGGAATCATTTTATATCACATAAAAAAGTATATTCCTCTCTCAGGAATATACTTTTTTCAAAAAAATAAAATAATTTATCTTATCCGAATATATCAATAACTTCTATTAAACGCCAAACCCATTTACCAGCTTCCTTTACCCATTTCCATACCTTTTTAACTTTCTTCAACAAGTAACACCCCCTATTTTTTCTAATGAGATCATTTATACTAATAATCTAGTGATCTCATGTTTAATTATAGTTTTTTGCCCATATTCTATCAATTGTAACTTATGGGAACATATAGTAATTGTCTCAATATTGATAATACTTATCGAATAATAGACTAAAATGTGGTATAGATGACCACTAGCGCTACATTAAATAGTTAAACTATTCAACTGACTATTCAGAACTATATCGTCTATCAAATTTGAAAAAGGGACAAACCTTAATCAAAGATGAGTATGTTCATTTGGTAAAATATGTATATTGACACCCGAGGCAAGAGGGACGATCGACATTTCCTTATGTAGGCTGAAGGATTTCCAACAGCTCTTAACGTCGGAAAAAAGCAAAGCTCGTAACTTTGTGAACATTTGTTATAAGGTCAATGTTGTCTTGGTTTCCAACCTAAGAAGCAGTCGTAAACTGTAGGCGATCATGGCAATATAAAGCTGGTTCCAAGCAAACTGTTCCGTTCGGCCATGGATATGGTTTACCTGCAGATGCTGCTTCTTCATCAATTAATTCAAAGGTAATCGCTTCAGCCCATTTACCAAGCTGACGTAAATAGCGTATGTTTGTCCATAGGGATTTCCTTTGTAGTAGATTTGGGCAGGCTATCACCTATCCGTCCTTTACAAAGGTTTTTTTCTTTTTCAGACGTGTCTGAAATTATCGTATGCAACCTAGTTGCAACACTAGTGGTTTAAAATAAAAAAAAGTATACTCCTCTCCTAGGAATATACTTTTCCAAGAAATAAAATCATATCCGGAAATATCTTCAATAAATTCATTTTAACGCCAAATTGATTTACCTGCTTCTTTTACCCATTTTCAATACCGTTACCGTTCCAGTACAGCATTTCGAAATTTTTTACTTTCTTCAGCAAGTAACACCCCCCTTATTTTTCTTATGAAATCATTAAACTAATCGTCTCATGTTTGATTATAGTTTTTTGTTCATTTTTATCAATTGTAACTTATGGCAATAAATAGTAATTTCAAAATATTAATAATGTTTCTGAAATGAAATGTGAAATAGACAAAATAGCTGAACTCCGAATTTGAACTTGCATTCATCCCTTTCGTTCAACACATTGGCTGGAAAGAGACTTTGTTGGCCTTCAAGGCTTCTTCCCGGAAAGTTTTTAATAGCACCAAGCACTTACCTTGGAGAGTAAACCAATGTATGATGAGGCAACATTCCGCCATACTTGGCTCATCACGGATTTAAAGGATGTAACTGATTCCATCCTATTTACTCCACTCTTCTTTCCCATTCTCCTGCTCGATACAAAATCTCCCCTTGTTTCTCTTGCCTATATCCTCCGGATGTTTGTTTCATACAATATAACAAAACGCATGCACCGGTTTAGCAACGTGCAAACTGGAGCTAATCGCAATGAGATAAAGGATAAGAAGTGAAATCAGCGTAAAGCGAGACAATCGCTGAAAAAGGCGCCCTTAGCCTTCATCAGCGATTGTCTTCATCCATGCGCCTGGAACTCGCAGCTGGAAACATGACAACGAAAAGAGCCGATATTGACCTTATTGCAGCAAACGATGGCCTCGTTTAAGGTTTCCTCGATTCTCCACCGCGCAGTCGAATAGGTTGCGCCTCAAAGACTGCTAGGCATAGGCGCTGGCGTTAGACAACAAATACTTGAACTTTCTTATCTTTAAAACAAAGGATGGGAGAAAAGCTATGAAAGAAACGGATGTTGGATCGAGATTAAAAGTCCTTCAAGGCACGATGGAAATTGCCAATCAATTGCATACATCTTCCAAGGGATTAGAAAAAAACGGAGCCACCTCAAAAATCATTAACAATTATCATAGTTATTTAGGCTATCATTCTGAGTATGAAATAAAGGATTGGAAAAAATTAGAAAATAGCGACAAAGTAAACTATATTCAAAATCAGCTCATTCCCGAGTTCGATCTATTCCATTTTCATTTTTCGACGAGTTTACTAACTGACCATTCCGACTTGGAACAACTTAGAACTGCTGAGAAACCAATCATTATGGAGCATTGGGGGAGTGAAGTTCGTTCCTTAAATAAGGCATTGCAAATTAATCGCTATGCGAAAGTAAAAATGAACAATGACGACTGGATTTCCCGTAAACTGGAGTTTCTCGCTGAAAACATTCCATATTGCATTGCTCCTGATCATGAAATGCATTACTATGTCAAGCCTTACTATCAGCACGTTTTTTTTGTACCACAAATGATCGATCTATCCGAATATGCACCAACTTTTTTGGAAAAGAAAACACGACCACTTATCGTTCATGCTCCAACCAACCCGCAAATCAAAGGAACTCTTTATATTTTACAAGCCATTGAACAATTACGGACTGAATTCGCGTTCGATTTCCAATTAGTTCAACGCATGAATCATCTAGAGGCTAAAAAAATTTATGAAAAGGCCGATTTGATTATCGATCAGCTTCATTTAGGGAGCTACGGCTTATTTGCGATTGAAGCGATGGCGCTAGGGAAACCGGTGATTTGTTATATTAGTGACTTCATGGCTTCTTATTATCCAAAAACATTACCGCTTATTTCAGCCAACCCCGATACCTTGGTTGAAAAGCTGCGCTTTCTTTTAAATAACCAGGATTCCTTTCCTGAAATAGGAAGGAAAGGAAGAGAATACGTGGAGGCGCACCATGACTATCTCAAAAACAGTGCTAAACTTCTTAAGATCTATGAAGCAATCATCGATTCTGAAAAAGGATAGGCATCCCTTTTCACGATTCATCGTTCTTCTCCATCCACTCTTTTCATAAAATAATGAAGTCAAGCGAAAAACATAAGCAAGCAGGTGACAATATGAATAATGATTTAAAGCCCGCACCAATAATAGATCAACATATTTTCGTAACAGGTGGAGCCGGATTTATCGGATCAGCGCTCATTGAAAAATTAATTGATCACAACAAAGTAACGATTTTCGATAATTTTTCCCGAAACGCATTAAAGTGTAAACCATATAAAGATCATCCAAATTTACAAACGATAACCGGTGATGTTCTTGATCTGAAAGCATTGAAACAAGCAGTGGAAGGGGCCAATTACATCGTCCACGCTGCCGGTATTGCCGGGATTGACACTGTCATTAAAAATCCTGTTAAAACGATGCAAGTCAATATGATCGGCTCCGCCAACGTTCTGGAAGCAGCCGCTTCCCTCCCTAATTTAAAACGTGTGATCTGTTTTAGCACAAGTGAAGTGTTTGGCCAAGTAGCGTTCCGCTCAACCGAAACGACTCACACCATTTTAGGAGCTGTCGGAGAAGCAAGATGGACCTATGCTGTCAGCAAACTAGCCGTGGAGCATCTTGCTTATTCTTATTTCAAGCAGTACCAGTTACCCACTGTAGCTGTTCGACCCTTTAATGTTTATGGGCCTGGGCAGGTTGGCGAGGGCGCCATTAAAACAATGGTTCAGCAAGCCCTAAAAAATGAACCAATCACGATTCATGGTGATGGCACCCAAATTCGAGCCTGGTGTTATGTGGACGATATGGTCGATGGGATTCTTCGCTGTTTAACCGTCGATGAGGCCATTGGAGAATCTTTTAATATCGGTAATGAACGGGCGATTATTACGATTTATGGTTTAGCGAACACGATCATCCGTGTCCTCGGTTCTCAATCAAACATTCAATATGACAAGCGGACGGCAGCTGACATTGAACTACGCATTCCTCAGGTGAGAAAAGCAAAGAAACTGCTTGGTTTTGAAGCAAAAGTAGACTTGGAAGAAGGCATTCAGCGAACAGCAAACAGTATGAAATTGAAATGATCAAGCGATTGGAGGTTTACCGGTTGAAAAAGTGGAAGTCAGAAGGAGATGGAACGTTCTCATATGACGAGCTTGGCAGCTGTGGTGAACATGTCATTATTGAAGACGGCGTGCGCATTTTCCATCCTGAAAATGTTCATCTTGGTGACAATGTTTACATCGGCCATGACACGATTATTAAAGGTTATTACAAAGATACATTGCGGATCGCTTCAAATAGTTGGATCGGCCAGCAATGCTTTATCCATGGGGCTGGCGGGGTCGAGATTAACGAATTTGCCGGGATCGGTCCCGCGGTTCGAATGCTGGCCTCTTTTCACATTGATCCAGATGATGTTGAGGAAGCCATTGTCTTTTCTCCTCTCGTTTCTTCACCTATTATCATCGAAAAAAACTGTAATATCGGTATCGGCGCGACCATTCTTGGCGGCGTTACTATCGGAGCCAACTCAAAAATTGGCGCAAACGCCCTCGTGAATAAAACGATCCCTCCCTACAGTATTGCTGTCGGCGTTCCCGCAAAAGTCATTAAAAATCGCCAAATGTCTAAAAAGGAGAAGAACACAGATGATTCGATTAGTTGAACCGTACATTCGCTTTGAAGAGGTTCAGCATGAGCTTGAACAAATCTTTTCTTCCGGCATATTAACGAAAGGGCCGTTCGTTCAACAATTCACTGACAGCTTGAAACAGTATGTCGGTGCTCGCCATAGTTTTTTAACAACATCTGGAACAACAGCCCTTTCGACCTGCCTTCGCTTAGTCAATATTCAGCCAGGTGATGAAGTCATTGTTTCTGATTTTTCATTTCCAGCTACCGCGAATGTCGTTGAAGAGCTTGGAGCAAAGCCAATCTTTGCTGATGTCGATTTAGATACATTTAATATGCTGCCAGAAGAGTTAGAGAAGCAAATAACACCGAAAACGAAGGCCGTTATTTTTGTTGACGCACTCGGCAATCCAACCGGGATTCATCAGATTAAACAAATGTGTGACCATTATCAGCTCCCATTAATTGATGATGCCGCCTGTGCACTAGGCAGCAGTGAGAATGGCGTCAAGTCGGGAAAAATCGCCGATTTGACTTGTTTTAGCTTTCATCCAAGAAAACTGTTAACTACGGGGGAAGGTGGAGCGATTGTTACAGATAGTGACCGTTGGAGCAGTTGGCTCGAAAGAAAGTTAAATCATGGTGCTGTCCCGGCAAACGGACAATTAGATTTTGTCGATTACGGCTACAATTATCGCCTGCCTGATATTCAAGCTCTTATGGGCTTGAAACAGTTACAAAAGCTTGATTCAATTGTTAAAAGAAGGAACCAGTTAAAGGAAACATATCGTCAGCTTTTGGAACCTTTAGGTTTTACTAACCAAAAGATTGCTGATCATGTGATTCATAATGTCCAGTCTGCTGTTTTTAAAATCCCGGAGCAGGTTAAACTTGGATCGTTAATCGCCTATTTACGCGAACACAAGATAGAATCCACTTTTGGCACCTACTGTTTAAGTGCAACGAGTTACTATCAGCGCAAGTACGGACAAACGAAGCAAAATGCCCGTTATTTACAAGAACATACGTTAGCCCTTCCTTGCCATGATCAAGTAAAAGCGGAAGAAGTCGCGGCAGTAATTGAGTCTTACATGAATCTTCTCTAGCTTTCTTGTAAATAGGAATTGAAAAGGAAGATGTTATGAAAGGAAAAGCTGATTGTTACTTCTGCCTAAAGTGGAACTCTAGTGCGCAGGTTAGCGGACTGCAATAAAGCCCTGCAAGCAAGTAATCTCTACCTGCTCGCAGGGCCGCATTTCTTAATTTTCTTCTATTTGTCTACGATTTTTCTTGAATAACTTGGATAATACTTCATACACGATTGGTACAACTATTAAAGTTAGCAACGTCGAACTTGTTAATCCACCGATAACGGTAATCCCTAAATCTCTTGAGATTAGGCCGCCTCCGCCATTTCCCAGTGCCAATGGGATTAACGCGCCAATTGTAGCGATGGCGGTCATGAGAATTGGGCGAAGACGAGTTGCTCCGGCTTCTAATATCGCCTGGCGCATCGTCAATCCGGAGCGCTCCATACGGATGATCCGGTCGACCAGAACGATGGCGTTCGTCACAACAATCCCGATCAGCATCAATAGTCCCATCATAACAGAGACCGAAATCGTTTCACCGGCAATAAATAACCCGACCAAAGATCCGATGACGGTAAACGGTAATGAAAACAAGATCGAAAACGGTGCGACACCTTCATGGAAAGTAACTACAAGGATAAAATACACAATCGCAATTGCCGCTGCCATGGCCATACCCAATTGTGTAAAAGTCTCCTGCATATCGGCTTGTACACCGGCAACTCCGACTGTCACGCCTTTAGGTAAATCCAGATTATCTACTTCTTTACCAATCTTGGATGTTACTTTTGAAATATCTTGGCCTTTTACTGTCCCCGAAACCGTTGCATAGTACTCGCCTTTACTGCGTGCAAGCGTATTAAACGTAGTCCCTTTCTTCACGTTGACAAGTTCGGAAAGAGGCACTGTGTTGCCTTGCGCAGTCGGTACTTGTTTATCCAGGAGTTCATCGATCGATTCCGGTTTAGCATCTTGCTCTTGTTGAACAATGACATCTAAGGAATCCCCGTCTTTTTCCACCGTCGTTAAAACATCTTTTGCTTTTTGCGGGCTTAGCATCATCACAAGCTGGCCTGTTGTCAACCCATAATTCAGTAATTCTGCCTGGTCGACTCGGAATGTATATTCAACATAAGCCTCTTCATCAGAGGACGAAACATCTTTTAATCCATCATGTTTTTTCATGATGTCCTCTACCTGTTTTACAGATTCATTCAGTTTATTTAAATCTTCACTGTAAAGAGTGTAGCTTACTTCATTGGTAGCTCCTGATCCCGAAGAGAAATTCTGGCTTTTCCATGTGCCTGATTGGTCAAGTGATGTTACATACTTTTCTATTTCCTCCCTTGCTTCCGGGAAGTCTTCCATTTCCTCATCAAAAATCAGGTACATTAAGGCGCCGCCTGAGCCGCCGCCCATCATCATTGCCGTCTCGTCGCCAGCTTCCGTAATGGACACTTGAACAATATCAATATCCTCGCGTTTCAGCATTTTCTCTTCAAGCTCTCTTACATTTTCTAATGTCTTGTCTTGAAGCTCTCCCGCTTTTGGTGTGTACGTTAAGTACATTACCTTTTCTTCTTCGCTTCCCATAAAGCTGAAACCGATGAGTGGCGTTAGCGCCAAACTGCCCACCAGTAAGAGGGTCGCCAACACTGATGCTATGATTTTATGGTTGAGCACTTTTTCAAGAAAGTTTCGATACCCGTTTGCCAACTTGCCTGGCCCTTTGTGGCTCGTTTCCGTTTTTTCACCGTATAATTTCTTTTTAAATAAGAAATGCGACAAAGCCGGAACGATCGTAATCGCCACAAGTAATGAAGCTCCCAGCGCAAACGCCATCGTTAAGGCGAATGGCATAAACAATTCACCGACCATGCCGCCGACAAAAATCATCGGTGCAAATACAGCAATCGTCACTAATGTTGAGGACAAAATCGGCTTGAACATTTCAATGGTCGCTTCACGTATAAGAGCACGGCCTGTTAATGTTTCTTCTTTTAAATGCAAGCGACGGTATATATTTTCCACAACAACAATCGAGTCATCGATGACTCGCCCAATTGCTACGGTGACCGCCCCAAGCGTCATAATATTTAATGTGATATCCATCCAATTTAATAGCAACAATGCCATGAAAATAGAAACCGGAATGGAGATAATGGAAATGAGTGTTGATTTGAAGTCCCTTAGGAAGAGAAGAATAATCAATACAGCAATTAACCCGCCAAATAACGCCTTTTCAATCATCGTTGCCACGGATTCTTCAATTGGTTCTCCCTGGTCAAGCGTTGTATCAATCACAAGATTCTCATACTTCGATTTTTCCTCTTTGACTAACTTCTTGACCTTATTAACGACATCAACGGTGTTTGCCTGCTGATCTTTGACAATTTGGATGGCTATGGCATCTTTTCCGTTTGTCCGGGAAACCGATTCAACCTTTCCGACTGTCTTGATTTCCGCAATATCGCCAAGCTTTACAAATGGTGATGAATTGGAAGGTGTGGGCGTAACAGGAATCAACATTTCCTTTAGCTCGTCAATGGTCATAAATTTGCCATCAATCGCTACAGCCTGCTCGCCTTCTTTAAACTCATATAGTCCCAATGAAACTGCCATGTTACTGGCTTGAATCATTTCCTTGACCTTATCTTCCGTCAAACCGAATTGACTCATTTTCGTTTGATCATATATAAGGTCCACTTCTTCAATATGCTGGCCGGTAATGGTGGCTGAAGCAACACCATCTAGTTTTTCAATTTTCGGCAGCAAACTTTCCTCTACTGTTGATGTTAATTCAACAATATCATCTTTCGAACTGCTGATACTAAGAGCCATAATCGGCATCATGTTCATGCTGATCGCAGATGTTGTCGGTTTCTCTACTTCTTCTGGAAATTCCAGATTATCCAACACTGATTTTAATTCGCGATTTGCCTCATCCATATCAGTGCCGTATTCATATTCCAGCTCGATACTGGCCATATTTGAATAGGAACTGGAATAAACAGCTTTTACATGTTCGAGGTTTTCCGCTGCTTTTTCTATCGGAATGGAGACATCTTCCATCACCTGTTCAGGAGTAGCCCCGGGATATACCCCCGTAACCATCAAGAACGGAATGGAAATATCGGGAATCGTCTCTGTTTTCATTCGAGTCCCTGAATAAATGCCTGATACCGTAATGATAATCGTAAGCAGCCATACAGCAAGTTTGTTCTTTAAGACAAAATTGACTAACCCTTTCACTATCCCACCTGCCCTAAATTGACTATTTTCTTACATTTATTTATAATAATGACTGATTGGTCATTTGTCAATAAATACCTGGGAGCGATCGCTTTATGATGAAAAAACAATTAATTATGGAAAAGGCATTGGAGCTTTTTGCGAAGCAAGGATTCGAGGCCACATCAGTTCAACAAATAACAGAACATTGCGGCATTTCCAAAGGAGCATTTTACCTATCATTCAAGTCAAAAAATGAATTAATATTGGCTTTACTTGATCACTTTTTGAGGAAAATTTTATCAGATATTGACTATCTGGTCAAAAACACGAAAAATCCCGCTCTTTTATATGAATTTTATGAGACGTTGTTCCATTCTTTTCAAAAACATCATGACTTTGCCAAACTGCTCCTGAAAGAGCAAATACTCACAATTAACGATACATTTATGAATAAAATGTATGCCTATGAAGTATCATTCGAGAAAATGATTTTAACCTTGCTGGAACGGAACTATGGTGAAACAATCAAAAAGTCAAAATATGATCTTATCTATTGTGTCAAAGGACTCATCAATACTTATTCCCAACTTCTTTTATTTGGTGATGCGCCGTTCGATGTAAAACTATTGGCCCAATCACTCGTCGAGAAAACAAATATACTCGCTAAATACACAACCATCCCTTTTATTTCGCAAGAACTGCTTCAAACATTAAAAAGTCCGACAAATGAAAATATAACAAAGGAACAGCTCCTTGAAATGATGGAAGAAAAAATCGAAGAAATGGAAGATTCGATTGAAAAAGAATCGTTAAGCTTGTTAAAAGAACATCTATTGGAGCCGAGTTTCAGCCCTGCCATTGTGAAGGGCTTGCTGGAAAATATTCGACATCATCCTTCTTGTAAAATGATAGCTTATTTGCTCCGCCATTATTGGGGGCTTCAAACATGACGGAAATGCAGAAACATCTGTTTCGAATGTAAGTACCTTTGGAAACATCAGAAATGAATGGAATGTCATGAAGCAAATTAACCGTTATATCGATTCAGTCTTTTATCACCAAAATCCTCTTTTGGAGGAAGTGATTTCATCCATAAAAGAAAACGGACTGCCCTCCACAGTATCCTCCCTCCTCCGAAAAGCTTTTAACCATGCTCATATCCATTTCCGGGGCTAAAAGATTTTGGAAATAGGAGCCCTTGGAGGTTATAGCGGGATTTGCCTTGCCAGGGGATTCGGTACAGATGGAACATTAACCTCCCTTGAACTTGAGGAGAGATACGCTGAGTTGGCACACAGCAATCTATCTAAAGCCGGCTTTGGCGATCAAGTATCCTGTATGACAGGACCAGTTCTCCAAATCCTTGAAAAACTCGTGTCGATCAGAAGCGATTTTTTTCTTTATGGATGCAGATAAGTTAATTATAAAAACTACTTGAAATATGCATCAGACTGGGGAACCAGATGCTTTGATCGTCGCTGATAACGTACTTGCGGTCGGCAGTGTAGCAGATCCGGGAGCTAAAGCAAAGCGTTATACTGAATTCATGGAAAAATTTAATAAAGTGAAACTTCATTCAGTAGGGGTTTTCTTCCATCTCCTACTGAATGTTAGTTGAACGAATCGGGCATGTAGGTGCCGCTTTCTCCCACTTAGACCTTTTGTATCAACTTAGGTCTTGATGTGGTGTGTATGCCACCTTACATGCGGGATAAAACTTTGGTTCTCTGCTTATTCCAATTGGGGATGGGATGACCATTTCAAAAGTAAAGAAATAAGAAAACAATTGTATCAGAATGCTGTGAATTGCCATCTTGCCTGCTAAAAAAGATCACCTCCTTTGGATTTCTCTCGATATACATCCGCGATCTTTGCTCATACAGCCAGTGCCCGGCTGTCTTTCCGGGGGGCCGTTACTTGCCGATAGGATATGAAATTTAACGGCAATATATAATATCTGCCACCATTAGGCGGCAGGCATATTTAGAACGACTGTGTTAAAAGCCTGTCTAATATAGTGCCAATTATTTTTCCGGCTGTCTTTGGAGCCGTTTTCCCTGGAAGCCCAAGAGCGTGGATGGTCTTTAAGCCTTTCTTTTCTGCAAATGCAAAGTCCGTTCCCCCTGGTTTGGAGGCTATGTCAATGATCAGAGCCGCCGGGTTCATTTTTGAAAGGATCGCCGCTTCCAAAATCTGTTGGGGAATTGTATTGATACAAATATCGGTTTTAGCAATATAATCGGCTAAATGGTCAAAGTGAACCGGACGCAGCCCCATTTCAGTGATGCGGGCTAGATCGGCATCCTTTCTTGCGGCCACACTCACTTGCGCCCCGACAGCGGAGAATAGCCTTGCCAAAGTAACACCCGTTCTGCCAAATCCCAGCACCATCACATGAGAACCGTGAATCGTATAGTCTGTTTCTTCTATGGCAATGTTTAATACGGCCTCGGCTGTAGGAATGGAATTTAAAATAGCAACATCGTGACGGTCCATTAAACGGACAAGCTTGCGATCAGCTTGCTTCACAATACGGTCTAAATATTCATTTGAAATCCCCGTATACACAATGCAATGTTCAGGAGTCTTTTTTAACATATCGGGCGACACGTTCAAAGATTTCTCCGAATAGACGGCCTCTACTTCACCGCGGGCATTCGTTCCGCCCAAAGGAAGCAAAATGGCATCAATTCGCCTAAAGTCGACTTGATCCAGCTTTTCATTATGTATGTTGGAATGGGAGAAAATCAATTGGTCGAATCCGGCTACAAATATATCGATCTCTTTGGAAGCTAATTGATTAATGACTTCAACATAGCGCTGATCACCACCCATAATCAACAGAGACAAATGCTTTTCCACCAATAATACCGCCTTTCCGTTCCATATTTAGCTTGTTTCTATATATTAGTTGATAATCTCTATCTTGTTATAAAGCGTTGAAATCGAGATTCCCAAAGAGCGGGCTGCCTGCTTTTTACTTTCCAACGAACTGCCATAGTAATGTAATGTTTATTTAATCCACAACCTTTAAAGGCAGAAGTGAAGTAGAAGCCAAGGATGGCAAAGAACTATTTTATTCTGGGAAGAAGACCCCGGTAATGTTTGCATCTGCTTCATCACTAATAAATCCGGAATAACGGTTGAAGTACTCTCGTTCATGAATCTTTCTAACACGTTTTCCAATTCCCGAATGTTCCCGGGCCAATTATATGTGGATAAAATGGACATTCCTTTGCTTGTAAGCTGCATTGGGTAAAATCCGACTCTTTCCTCGATCCTGTTCATCAAAATCTTCTACCAATAATGGTATATCTTGCTTTCTTTGTCGTAAAGATGGCACTTCGAAGCAGAGAACGTTCAATTGATCATATAAATCTTCACAAAACTTTCCTTCAGATACCCGCTTTTCCAAATCAGCAATTGAATAAAAACCTCCAAAAACACACCTATCATTTATATAAAATATAAATCCATAGGATAAAAAGCTTTATATTGTATAATTTATAACCTTGACTATTTGGTAACATTCAGCTCCAACCATATTTTTGTCCGGCCTAAAGATGAAACATATGGAAAAAGCGTTGCGGCTGCTTTGTTCCGGGACTAGAATTTGGCCTGCTTTATAGGTACAATGAGATTAGTGGTGAATGAAAAAATAAAAGTGAGGAATATCATGATCAAGGCTATTTTTTTCGATTTAGACGATACCCTGTTATGGGATCAAAAAAGTGTGAAAGAGGCTTTTGCCGCGACATGTAAAACGGCTGAAGAACGCTGTGGATTAGACCCGGATCAATTGGAACAAGCGGTTCGCGAGAGTGCGAGAGCGCTATACTCTTCTTATGAAACATATCCGTTTACCCAAATGATCGGGATCAATCCTTTTGAAGGGTTATGGGGAGAGTTTAAGGATGAAACAGCAGACTTTCAAAAATTAAGCAACATTGTTCCCACATATCGAAAAGACGCATGGACACTCGGTTTGAAACAATTGGGTATAGATGATCCGGATTTGGGGTCTGAACTGGGAGAACTTTTTCCCCAAAACCGCCGGAAAGTCCCGTTTGTTTATGACGATACATTTCAAGTGCTGGATACACTTACAAAAGATTATCGGCTCGTGCTGATTACCAATGGATCACCAAGCTTGCAAAACATAAAATTGACCATCACCCCAGAATTGAGACCATACTTTGAGGAAATTATCATTTCTGGCGATTATGGGAAAGGGAAACCTGATAAAGGAATCTTTGAGCATGCTCTGTCACTAATGTCCTTGCACAATGATGAGGCCATCATGGTAGGCGACAACTTAAACACAGATATTTTGGGGGCAAATCGCGCAGGAATCAAATCTGTCTGGATCAACCGCGAGCAAAAAGAACGGAATGAGGTCGTGCCTTCCTTTGAGATTCAGCGACTGACGAATGTTTATGATGTTTTAAAAGATTTATAGATACCTTCTTTACAAATACCGACCAGCTTCAGAAAGATTTCAAACAACGTTTAGGCATTGTTTGAAATCTTTTTTTCCGGTAAAACGAAACTTATAGGGATTTGTTTTCCATATGTTAGCGCTAGATAGTTATTGACAAAATAGTGTGAAACGGAACCGGGAAGTATGTACAATGAATTCTTTACCTGTTACTATTTATATAAATGTTATATTTATGAGGAGAGTTGAGACAAGATGAGCACAGTGAAGCAAAAAGGTTATTTCGGCCAGTTTGGCGGAAGTTTCGTTCCTCCTGACTTACAGAAAGTAATGGACCAGTTGGAGGAGCAATTCGAGAAGTACAAAAATGATGAAGAATTTAATAGAGAGCTTGCCTATTATGTAAAAGAATATGTGGGCAGAGAAAATCCGCTCACTTTCGCTAAAAATTTGACGGACAAACTTGGCGGGGCAAAAATTTATTTAAAGCGGGAAGATTTAAACCATACAGGAGCCCATAAAATCAATAACGCCATCGGGCAAATTTTGCTTGCGAAACGAATGGGCATCAAGCGGATTATCGCCGAAACCGGGGCGGGACAGCACGGGGTGGCCACTGCTACCGCCTGCGCGATGTTCGGGATGGATTGCGTCATTTATATGGGAGCGGAGGATACGAGAAGACAGGCGCTGAATGTATTCAGAATGGAGTTATTGGGCGCAAAGGTTGTCGCGGTGGATAAAGGCCAGGGTCGTTTAAAAGATGCAGTTGATGAAGCATTGAACGATTTGGTACAAAACTATGACCATACATTCTATTTACTTGGATCAGCGGTCGGTCCACATCCTTATCCAACGATTGTAAAACATTTTCAAGCCATCATCAGTGAAGAGTCTAAGAAACAAATTCTGGAAAAAGAAGGAAAGCTGCCTACCGCGGTTGTCGCTTGTACAGGCGGGGGGAGCAACGCAATAGGCGCATTTGCCCATTATATAGACGAACAAGATGTACGTCTGATCGGGATCGAGCCTGACCAAGCTCCTTCCTTGACGAAAGGCGTGCCTGCCGAGCTCCATGGATTCAAATGTCTCGCCTTAATAGATGAAAACGGCAACCCACAGCCAACCTATTCCATCGCTGCCGGATTGGATTATCCGGGAATCGGCCCTGAACACAGCTACTTAAAAGAATCAGGCAGAGCGGAATATTACACAGTTTCCAACGATGAAGTGCTGGAAGCCTTCAAATTATTGTCAAAAGTGGAAGGCATCATCCCGGCACTGGAAAGTGCGCACGCCATCGCCTATACGACCAAATTTGCCCCTACACTGGATCAAAATGATATCATTATCGTAAACTTATCCGGCCGGGGCGACAAAGACGTCCAGCAAGTGTTTGAAATGGAGAAAAAATAATAGAGCTGTCCGAAAAGTAATATTAGAGCTTGAAAATCAAAAAAATAAAACCCAAGAATGCTGTAAAATCAACATTCTTGGGTTTTAAGTTTTAGCGTCTTTACTCTAAGTTGGACTTTTTAGACAGCACCTTTTTGCGCGATTGAAAAATAGGCCTTCCAACTCCCTTATTTGAATTTTCTGGGAGGGTGATCAAAATGGACCGGAAACGAGTTAAAAAACAGATACAACAATGTACAGTTGAGGAATTAACAGCATGGCGAAAACATGCGGTGAAATGTCTTCAATATTTTTTAAAAGCGCGAAATAAGTTTGAGATTGAAGAATGTCACTTCGTCATTTCCCATATCGACCAAAGACTCCAAGAATTAAACAAAGACTTCTGATGAAGTGACAGTGCCCCTGGGCCAAGTGCGAAAAGTCAAGAAGGGGCGTTCAAAGGCTGCGTGAAAAATGCGAAATGGAGCCCCCGGCTTCTTTTCCATCAAACCGGTCTGACGGTGATTTCATTTACATTCACATAATCAGGCTGGGTAACGGCGTATAACACAGCTTTTGCGATATCCTCAGCCTCCAGTTTTTTACGGTTGGACACACTTGTGCTCAATGAAGTGTCCACCATGCCCGGAGAAATATTAGTTACACGGACACCGGTTCTGGCCAGTTCCTTTTCCAGTCCCATTGAAATAGCACGGACCGCAAACTTGGTTGCGCTGTAAACTGTGCTCATCTTTGTCACTTCAAAACCGGAAACAGAAGCAATATTGATAATATGACCGGCCGAGCGTTCAAGCATGGAAGGCAAAACGGCATTGATACCGTATAGCACCCCTTTTATGTTCACGTCAATCATTTTCTCCCACTCTTCGACTTTACCGGACTGGACAGTGGCGGAAAGCATCTGGCCCGCGTTATTGACAAAAATATCAATACGTCCAAATGCTTCCAGCGCTTTTTTCACCATTTCCTCTACTTCTTCCCTGTTGGCCATATCCGTCCTCACCACAAATGCTTTCCCTCTAGCTTGCCGATTTATCTCCTTCTCTATTTCATTCAACTTTTCGTGACGTCTGGCGGCCAGAACAACATTGGCGCCCTCTGCCGCCAGTTCTTTGGCAATGGCGGCGCCAATTCCGCTGCTTGCTCCTGTGATAACAACTGTTTTGCCTTGTAATTGCTCCATGTTCCATTCCTCCATTTACCTCTTTTAACCGAGTGTAACACGAAGGAAAATAGGAAGAAAACAGATCGCATTCCCGCTTAAATAATCAGCCACCTTTTAAATAAACCAACATATTGACAAAAAGACAGGTATTACAACATTGTCATAATACCTGTCTTTGATCGCTATACTGCAGCCTCTGAATGCTGTCCGTTTGTTTTTTTCTTTTTGACCATAAAATAAGTTATTGTTAACGCGGCACAGCCCAGGATATATAAGGCTAGAATACCGATATTTTGCCACATGAACGCATAATCTCCGCTTGAAATCACCGCTTTAAACGCCTGAACGGTATATGTCATCGGCAATAAGTTGTTGATCGGTTGGAGAACTTTCGGAATTAACTCCAACGGGAACGTTCCCGCGCTTGTTGTCAGTTGCAAAATCAAAATAATAATCGCAATGAAACGCCCCGGATCACCCATTGTGGTGACGAGAAGTTGTATCAATGTCATAAAAGCAAGACTCGTTATGATGGATACAAAAAGGAATAATGGAATACTTTTTACTTCCATTCCCAATCCAAATAATAAGACAGCATCGACTAATAATGCCTGGATCACTCCGATAACGGCCACAACGCCGAATTTGCCAAGGAACCAGGAGATGCCATTACGCGGCTTTCCTGCGGGTTCCTTCATATTGAAGACAATAGTCATCAATAAAGCACCGACAAACAATCCCAGCGACACAAAGTATGGAGCAAAACCTGTTCCGTAGTTTGGAACCGGACTTACCTGTTCCTTATTCACTTTAACAGGATTTCCCATCATATCATACGTATCATCATTAGCCTCTACCGAGCCCGCCTCTTCTGCCGCATCACTCAATTTTTCATGTAATTCTGCTGTTCCACCATGCAGTTCGGTTGTTCCTTCTGACAGCTTAGAGGACCCATCAGCTAGTTTTTGCGATCCGTCTTTGATTTTCGAGGAGCCATCTGCCAATTGACCCATTCCGTCATGTAATTTATTGGCGCCGTCCGATAATTGGTGGGCACCAGAATTCGCTTCTCCCATTTTTCGTGTGAATAATTCCATGTTTTTCACATATTCTTGTTGGCCGCTGCTTAACTTGGAAGACCCGTCGTTAAGATTTTTTGCTCCATTCGACAGTTGGTTGACCCCTTCCTGAAGCGCAAGCTGGCCAGACTGGATAGCTCCAAGACCCGTTCCTAATTGATTCAATGCCGGATCAACCGCTTGTTGAATTTCTTTCTCCAGTCCGGCGGTTGAGCCGCCAAGTTTTTTATTTACTTCACTCTTATACAAGCCGAATGCCTCATCGATCCCCGCAGTGGCTTGATGAACTCCTTGATTGACGCCGGTTTCTATTTGAGGTTGCAGTTGATTCACTAAGGTCTGCTCAACTTGTTCTTTCGTCGGGGAGGCGGCTCCTACTTGGGAAATTATTTTTTGAACGGCTTCTTTTGGAACCCCATTATCTAATAAAGCTGCGGAAAGCTTATCCATCTGCTCTTTTTGCATTTTATCAATTTGATCGGCAACTCCTTGTGCCACACCTGCTGAAAGCTGCCCAGACAGCCCATTCACTAAGTCATTTTGCAGTTTCCCGTTAATGCCCTGATTCAATTGATCCAAACCTTGATTCATTTCCTGGCCGCTTGCCTGGATTTTCGCATGGATCGTAGTGGCCATTTGCTTTGGCAATTGGGTTTGAAGCTGTTTGAGCCCTTCCTGCACCTGTCCTGTTCCCTCGACCAAGTCCGGTATTTTCCCGCTCATTTCCTGTAACCCGTTGTTCATTTGGGAAATACCGCCTGTTAATGCTTGTGAGCCTTGTTGCACTTCTGTGGACGCGCTGTAAAGTTTTTCACTGGCATCTGTCAATTGATTCATCCCGTCCGCCAGTTCCCGTGATCCATTGGCAAGTTCATTGGAACCGGAGCGTACCTTTGTTATTCCATTTTCAAATTCAATGGAGCTGAATGCCAGCACTTCAAGATTATCTGTCAATTCTTTGGATCCATCCGCTACTTTTTTAGCCCCTTCATCTAATTTTTTACTGCCATCACTCGCTTTTTCAAGACCTTCCGCTACTTCTTCAACCTTGGCAAACATTGTTTCGGCATATGTGGTGGAAACAGCTTTGGCAACCTCGGCCTTGATTTCTTTTGCCGCTGTTTCTCCGATTTGAGAAGAAAGGAAATTGTAAGCTTCATTCGGTACGTACTTTAAAGCTAATTTCTTTGGTTTTTCGTCCATTAGCGTCGTCGCATTTTTCGAGAAATCCTTCGGTATTTCGATCAGCATATAATATTTTCGGTTTTTCAAATCCCGGTATCCTTCTTTTTTGGGGACAAAGTGAAATTGGAATTCATCGTTATCCTTCAACTTATCGACCAGTTCTTTACCTAATTCCAATCTCTCTCCCTCATAGTCAGCCCCAACATCTTCATTTACGACAACAACAGGCAAATCACTCAAATATTCATATGGGTCCCAGAAAGACCAAAGAAACATCCCCGCATATAATAATGGAACAAAAATGACAGCGATAACGGGAATCAGCACTTTTTTATTTGTCAGAATTTGCTTCCATTCCGTTAAAAAGCTAGATTTCTCCATCCATTTATTCTCCCTTCCGAAAAAACGACCATTATATTCAACTAGTCAATTTCACGCAAAATAATCATTGACCGCTTTATTCAATTGGTCAAAATTGTTTTAAAAATAAGGATTATCTGTTGGATAACCCCTTAAACAAATATAATTTAAACAGTTTTGATATGTCCTCTTTCTCCAACGGCTCACGGACCTTCTCCCAATCAAAGATGAGCGCGACATAAAGCTTCAAAATGACAAAAGCCGTGATTTCGGGATTGCATGGCTTAATCTCGCCTTTTTCAATCCCTTTTTGGACAATGTTTCCCACGTACTGGATAATCGTGTTTTCGATCTTTTGGATGACGTCCTTTACCGCCGGCGTTCCCATTTCCTTTTCTTCCTGTATGAGTTTAATCATGAGTTGATGGTCAGTCCGGAACTCCAATAATGTAAAAAGCGCGCGATCCACCTTTTCATAAAACGTTGCATTATCATATATCTCTTTTTCAACCGCCGCTTTCATTTCAAGGATTAAAGTAGAAATAATTTCATGAAACAGCTCTTCTTTATTTTTATAAAAAGTATAAATTGTCCCCTTGCCGACATTGGCCAATTTGGCTATTTGATCCATCGTAGTAGCTTTGTAGCCAAATAAGGAAAAGGAGTTTGTTGCCGCCTGTAAAATTTGCTGCTTCCGATCAATGGCCATGTGCTTTCACCCCCATTCGGGAAACCATTTTGACCAATTGAACATTTTGGTCATACGTACAATGAAATACTAACACATCGATTTACAGGATGCAACACATTGTTTTAATTGCTGGTTAAGTGTTTTTTCCATGGATATAATTCAGCTTGCTTGTCCACTGCCACACGATCGGTCGGGGCGAACAATTCATTTTAACATGAAGTCACCCAGCTTGAATAGATACATGTAATGCTGGTCGGATATATGATTTCTCTCACAGACAATCAAGATTACAGTCAATCTTGCAGTTTGGACATGGGCGGAAGCATTCCTTTGCTTTCAACTTCCGCCATACGGAGCCTGTTCTTTGATCATTCATTGTGATCGTTGTCTAAACGAATTTCTAGCGTACTTGTGTCTTGACGAGGAGTAAATTCGATGGTTTTTAGTAATGGTCCGGTTACTACCTCTCCAGATGTCTTTTTAGCCATAAATTCATCTACCGTTTTCACTTTCGATTTAGACACATGAATGGTGTAAGGAATATCCATATGTAACTTGATTGTTGCTTCCTTTTCCTCATTTGTCATTACTAGTCTCCCTTGAGGCAACACAGCAGAATTGCTGTCAGATTGCTCTCCTTTTGTTGATACCTCTATCAAATAGTATTCGTTTTCTTCTCCACCAATGATTTTCAAAGTAACTTCCTTCATTTTCGAATGTTCCTCCTGTTCTTTCGAATTACCCGAAGTAGAGCAACTAACTAACAAGATTGCTAAACAAAATATCATAAACGGTTTGATGGCTCTCACTTCCTCTTTTTCAATCGTTGACATTTGGAACACATAGGATTCTCTTCTTCATTTATATGTAGCTTATAACAAATAAATGATTCCATCATGTAACATAAATATCCAAAAGAACATTAGCGCGACGCTATGATCACTCAACACCCTTTTCAAGCAGACGCATAAACCAAAGAGGCAAAAGACGATTTAACATCACAACAAACATATCTTTCGACATAACCAATTAAAAAACCATTTTTTCAAAAATCCAGCTATCTGCTATTTCATAATGGAAAGAAACCCTCTCCAAAATTTTGGAGTAGGGTTATAATGTAAGTGTTTTTTGGCCGTCACTAAAGAGACATCCATTGATATATTTGGTATATTTCAGATGGTCCAAACTTTGGTCCCCAACTTGCTGTACTGTTGACAGAAATCACAGAATTGGAATTCAGAATCGGCCCACCACTCATACCGCCAGTGACAGAAGAGCTATGGATGATCGTATTTTGAGAAATATTATTTATTTTGCCGGAGCTTTTATATAAGTAATAATAGCCCGTTCCTGTACCTTTATCAGCAGGATATCCATGAGAAATGATCGGATCGTTCACTCCCGCATTTTGGCTGAGAGATAATTTTGGTGAATGAGTAGAATCAATTTTTATAACCGCATAATCATATTGTACATCTTTAAAGTATACGCTGCTCGGATCTGGAGGGTTTGATGACATCCAACCTAATGGTGCATAAGCCGTGGTAGAAGCCACCCCATCATAAGGCAACTCTGTACCATTTTGTCCTGGAGAAACAGCCCAATATGAGAAAAATTCATCATTATATGAATCATATACACAATGTGCCGCTGTAAGAACTGTCGTCTCGTTGATAAATGACCCAGAGCATACATACCAACTCCCGGATGAATCTCTAAAGCTGATTTGTGCCATGGCATTATAAGGGCTTATAGTTGTATTCGTTACTTTTACTCTGTTATCTGCGCTAAGTGGACTAACATCTAAAGAAGTCACATCAGGGGAAGTTGATTCAACGGGACTGTTTAACTTAGGGGCATTTGGTTCTTCTAATATGTTTCCTTGAGAACTGACTGAGGTGGTTTTAAGATTGCTACTTTCCAGCTGT
This sequence comes from Siminovitchia sp. FSL W7-1587, assembly GCF_037963795.1. Classification (NCBI taxonomy): domain Bacteria; kingdom Bacillati; phylum Bacillota; class Bacilli; order Caryophanales; family Bacillaceae; genus Siminovitchia; species Siminovitchia sp. FSL W7-1587. Next base: position 2,441,726 of record NZ_CP150169.1, on the reverse strand, counting down.
TTTAATTCGGCAGCATCAATATTTTTTTGTTTCGGCAGCTTTTGGATATCTTTTTTATATCTTTCTTCCAAGGCGAGAGTCTTATCTTTATCCAGTTTTGGCAGATCGAAGCGCTCATAGACTTCATTTGGGCTTTCCTGTTGGGGGGATGCGGCCAAGCTCTCCATTGGCCCAACAAAATAGGCAAACAGCAACATGCATAAAACGAGGTAGAGTGACTTTTTCATTTTTGATTTCCTTCCTTTCCTTTTTTATTTTTTGTATATTAGTCATTATTGTAAAGCGTTTTCATTTCTAAATCAACACAATATTAGGTAATATTTAAATATTTAGTAAATTATCTCTATTCATTTGGTAAATAATACAATTAAATGAAGACGAACGGGATTTATTTTTTCAAAATATCAGTCTTGCTACCCAGGCTGGACGAGTTGATACAACCAATGAGTCACGATTGAAGATGTTGTATCTCGGTTTCACTCACCCCATCATCCTCCTGATTTCTGATAAATCGTATGATTTGTTTCGTTGGCAACCGCCTTTTCCTCGTTAGCTTTTCTTAATGCCCAAGAATGGCCCGTTTGGCTTGGACGGTTGAAATAGCCAACGGCCACCTTACTCTTCCTCATTACAATCAATCTCCATGAATGACCAAGCTTCTTTTGCAATCTGGCCCCTTCTATTTTTATAAAAGTGGCACTTTTAGCGGAGTCAATCCTTTGCTAATCTTATCAATAAAACAAAATGAGAGAAAGAAGGTCTATGATGCAAAGAACAACTAGTTATTCGCGCTCCAACACGTTTGATCTGATCCTGACAGCCATGTTAACAGCTCTCGTATTCGTGGCCACTCTCTTATTAAATATTAAACTGCCTATTTCAGCGAATGGCGGTTTGGTTCACCTTGGAACAGCCATGCTCTTTATCGCATCCATTTTATTCGGTCCAAAAAAGGGAGCTATTGCCGGGGCCGCCGGAATGGGGCTGTTTGACCTAGTATCGGGCTGGACATTGTGGGCGCCTATCACCTTTTTAACCCGCGGTTTGCAAGGCTATATCGTTGGAAAAATTGCCTGGAAGGGAGAGCGGCGAGGAAGCAGCATCACTAATTAGCCCCTAAATGAACTTGGACAATAAGGGTAAAAAATAATATACTGCTTAATGTACCAAGGAGGCTAACAACATGACACGAAACAAACACTCCAAGGAGTTTAAATTACAAGTCATCAAAGAGGCCCAGGAGACAGGCAATAACAGCCTTGTTGCCCGCCGTTATGAACTGAATTCCAACATGGTATGCCGTTGGGTGCGGGAATATAAAGACGGAAAATATGGTGATGTTGATGTCGCTGTTTTACCAGATTTTGACCCGAAAGAAGTATCCAAGGAAAATGAAAAGCTTAAAACATTGCTTGGTGAAAAAGACCTTGAAATCGCGATTTTACGCGACATTATAAAAAAGAAAAACCCTCACTTGCTGAAAAAATTGAAGTAGCCGACCACTGGATTCAAAAAGGCTATTCTATTTCTAAGGTGCTAAAGGTCATAGGGATCGCTCGTTCCACCTATTATTACCAAAAGAACTACCGTGTGGAAGAGAAAAAAGTGAGTGAGGGACGTCCAGCACCAGGTTATTCCTTCACAGAAGACGGACGAAAAGTATCAGACGAACAAATCAAAGAATTCCTTCTGGAGGAAATTGCAGGCGATGGCTTCAACTATGGCTACCGCAAACTGACTAAGAGGCTTCGCCGCGAATATAGCCTTGTCATCAACAAGAAGAAAGTCTACCGGTTGTGCAAAGAGCTGGGTATCCTGCGTCCACAACGCAAAAAGAAGACCCAACACCCTAGGAAACTGGCACGAAACCGTACGATAACAGACTCAAACCAACTATGGGAAGCGGATATCAAATACGGCTACATCGAAGGGGAAGACCGGTTTTTCTTCGTCATGTCCATTATCGATGTATATGACCGTGGAATTGTCGCCTATCATAACGGATTAAGCTGTACAGCTAAAGATGCCGTCCAGGCACTTCAACAAGCATTGTTAAGACGCCAACAATTCAACGCAGCGATCAAACCAGTGATCCGAACAGACAATGGGCCACAGTTTGTTTCCCATACTTTTGAGGAATTTTGCGAAAAATACCATATGGAACATGAAAGAATTCCGCCAAGAACGCCGAATATGAATGCCCATATTGAATCTTTTCATCGAATTTTTGAAGATGATTGCCTCTCAAGGTGGCAGTTTGAAACCTATGCGCAAGCCTATGAAGCTGTCACGGATTTTATGGTCTTCTACAACGAAAGACGGATGCATTCAAGTATTTTGGACCTATCACCTCAGGAGTTTTACGAACAAAATAAGCATCATAAATTGGAAATCAAAGAGGTTCGCGTGTGATCGATTTGAGGGAGTCAGGGCCGATAGGAATCCTAGTCAGGCTACGAAAGGAGCCACAGCGCAGCTGCTTGCCATTTACCGCAGCGCCCGATTCTTAGTAGGCGGTGGAAGGGGTCGGGGCCCCGCCAACGAATACTTAGAATCGACTTGTCCGTGTTACCATCTGTTGCAGGCGAGCCTCTAGGCTTTTATTTTCGCTAACCTGCATGGATACCGCTACACGGACAAAAGCAAGGTCAATGGTGGCGGACAAGAAGCACAGAATCCAAAATCAAGAAATAGAGAGCTATTTTAAGAAAAAGATAGATTAAGAGTAACCATGTCCAAAATACGGGGGTTAATCCGCATCACTTTCAACCTGGTTGCCATGATTGTTTCGATACCTCCTATGATCGCCGGCTATTACGTTTGGGAGCGGGTGCTGTATGGCAGTTGGATTGTACCATTGGCTTCCATTCCCGGAGACATCATTCAGAGTGTCATAGGGATTGGTGTGGCTATTCCCGTTTGTATAGTGTTGAAAAAAATTCCCGTTTTTAAATAATGACTGAACACAGTCCGTCGCCCAAAAGAGACAAGAAAAGCCGTATGGATACAAGGTGAAATGCTGTATCCATACGGCTTTTTATATTGGTAAAAACTTTCGGCCCAGCAGTTTAGGCTTCCTGTAGCATATCTGTTTTTCTATGATCCACTAAACCTAGCGTATTATCTGTTGTAGCATGAATGTCTTGGAAAAGATCTGGATTTTCCACTAGTGACACGCCATAAGAAGGGATCATTTCTTTAATTTTTGGCTCCCATTCTTTCACATGTTGCGGGAAGCATTTTTCCAATACCTCAAGCATCACGTGAACAGCAGTAGAAGCACCAGGAGAAGCACCAAGTAACGCGGCGATTGAACCATCGGCCGCATTCACCACTTCCGTGCCAAATTGCAGCGTTCCTTTGCCGGCTTCGGTGTCTTTGATGACTTGCACGCGCTGGCCAGCTGTCACGATGTTCCAATCTTCGCTTTTGGCGCTCGGAATAAACTCGCGCAACTCTTCCATGCGCTGTTCGTTTGATAACATCACTTGCTGGATCAGATATTTTGTTAATTTCATCTCTTTTACCCCTGCCGCCAACATCGTGATGACATTATTCGGTTTAACAGAACCGATCAAGTCCATATTTGAACCCGTCTTTAAGAACTTGGGCGAAAAGCCGGCAAACGGTCCAAACAGCAATGTCTTCTCGTTGTTGATAAATCTTGTATCAAGATGCGGAACCGACATGGGAGGAGCGCCGACCTTTGCTTTACCGTACACTTTTGCGTGGTGTTGCTCTACCACTTCCGGATTCTTACAGACCATAAACAGTCCGCTTACAGGAAAACCTCCAATATGTTTTGACTCGGGAATACCGGTTTTTTGAAGTAATGGAAGACTTCCTCCTCCGGCGCCGATAAAGATGAATTTTGCAGTATGGTGTTCAATTGTGCCACTGTCCATATTATGCATCTTCACTTCCCACAAGCCATCGCTGTTACGTTTGATGTCCTTCACATAGTGCTTATAATTGATTTCGACGCCCCTTCGCTTTAAGTGGTCAAATAGTATGCGTGTTAATGCACCAAAGTTGACGTCCGTGCCCGAGTCGATTTTTGTTGCCGCTATCGGTTCATTCAATGTGCGGCCTTCCATGATGAGCGGAACCCATTCCTTCAATTTTTCCGGGTCATCGGAAAACTCCATTCCTTGAAAAAGAGGGTTGTTTGCCAGTGCCTCAAAACGTTTTTTCAAGAATGCGACATTCTTTTCCCCTTCTACGAAACTCATATGGGGTATTTGCCTAATAAAGTCCTGCGGATCGTGAATCATTTGGCTGTTTACAAGATAAGACCAAAACTGTTTTGATAGCTGGAACTGTTCATTAATTTTTACTGCTTTGCGGATATCGATCGATCCGTCCGATTTTTCGGGTGTATAGTTAAGTTCACAAAGTGCGGAATGGCCCGTACCCGCATTGTTCCATTCGTTAGAGCTTTCTTCTCCCGCATCTGACAGTTTCTCAAACACTTTGATTTCCCACTGCGGCGCTAACTCTTTTAGTAACGAACCCAAAGTCGCGCTCATAATGCCAGCACCAATTAAGATAACGTCTGTTTTCGTTTGTTTATCGCTCATTTCGACCTTCCTTATACACTGAAATTTACATATAGAATGAAGGCGCTCTTACTTGAGCATCGAACAAGCAGAGCGCGAACTAATCACAAATCTTCTCTAACTCTATTATACCCTAATCATCGTTCATAAGAGCCTTTTAGAGATAAGAATCTTTATTTTGTATTATCTAAATTTAAGATTGATTTCGAAGAATTGATGACTAAACTGTTATAATACAAAAAATTAAAGTCCCGCGAGACCTAATACAGTATAGGGAAAAGCCATTTTTACCACAATTAGGATAAAATTCCTATGTGTGGCATTTTACCATAAAATCCCACCCACGCCAGATGTTACTATTCTATTACTTTGCATATGCCTTCAATATTCACATTCCTTACGCTAAAATGTTCCCCGTCCCTTTAGCCATCCACAATAATACGAAAGTAAAAACCCGATAAAGAAACTACATTCTTTTCGGGTTTGGGCAAACAAACTATATGGCATTAGGGCGTAACCAACCTTTTGCTTCTGCAGTTACTTTTTGCACGACCACTTTCTTCAAGGCTTGGATAAAATCATAGGAATCATCCAAAAAAGCAGTCCTTACTAACTCTATGTTCCATTCTCGACATTGTTCCTGTAAATCGAATCCTATGTCATATAGAGCTTCCAAATTGGTTGTTACTGATAATAAATCACATGTGACTACCGCTTTAATGCCTTGGCTTGCTTTTTCTCGAATGACATCTTTTACATCAGGGCCAAGCCACAGTTCTTTCTTTTCACCAGCACTTCGGTAAGCTATTTCCCAATCCGGCACATGCAATTGCTCCGCAACCAACTTTGCCAATTCGGAAAACTGCTGTATATAGATTTCATGCGTTTTCGCAAGACCTGGTTGACTATGGGCCGTAAAAATAACAGAAGAAGCTTGAAATTCGTCTTTAGGCAACCAATCTAACGCTTCTTGAACACGCTGGGCTAAGATTCGGATAAAATCTTCCTGTTGATGCCAGTGTTCAACATCCACAATCGGCATATCACACCCAAGCATGTTCAAAGTCTTTCGGACTTGACGTTGGTAGTAACGAATGCCCATTTTTGAATACAGTGGTTTAATCGGAAAGGTGATGATTTTTTCAACCCCGTCTGCCACCATTTTTTCAACCGTTTCCCGCACAAAAGGAGGCGTATGTTTAAAAGCGACATAGGACTTTACTTGTTCCTCAAAGCAAGGCTGTAAAGCATGCTCTAAAGCCAGCGCCTGCCTTCTTGTCATACTTCCAAGCTGATTTGCTTCTCCAACATGCCTATACTTTTCTTTCACTGCTTCTATACTTTCCTCGCTCGGCGCCTTGCCATGATGGATATGAGTATAATAATCCAGTAAATCATCCATAGATGTTGGACCGCCATACGCAAAAATTATGATACCAATCATTTTATACACATCCTTGCATTGGTCATTGGTTTGGATGAATCCATTCTGCCAGTTCCTCCAGTATATCTACTACATAAGCATTAGGCTGGGAAATAGATTTTGCCGGGATATTCTTTACATTGCCTGATTCAACAGCACGCAAAGTGTTAAACCCCGGTGAATCCAACAGTTCGGAAAATTCCCCGCTTGTCGATCCCCACTCAACGAGAACAATGTAATCCGGATCTATTTCGATTATATGCTCTATCGAAGCAGGCGTTGTTTTATCCAAGTTGAGTACATCCGATGCCGGTGTGCCACCCGCAAGTTTTACGATGTCATACGCAATACTGGATGGACCCAGAATATAAGGGCCTGTATTAGAACCTACTTGTGAAAGCAGTAAAACAGAAGGCTTTTCTTTTTGATCCGCCACTTGTTTTTGAACCTTTTCCACTTTCGCCTTCATCTCCGCCACCCTTTTTTCCGCCTTTGCTTCTTCACCAACCAATTCGCCAATAAGTTGATAATTCTCCATTAAAGATTCCACCGTCATCCAACGGTCAAAAGACGCTAGTGGCACACCCGCTGATTGCAACATCTTATTCGCATCCTGTTCAGACCCATGGGTTAACGTTAAAAGCACCAAATCAGGCTCATACGACAAAACAACTTCCGGATCTAATGAGGTGGCGCCTGCAATTTTATGGGGAATCTGATCGAGTTCTTCGGTGATATGGGATAAACGATCATTTTCCGCGCTTGTTGTTATAGCTGCAATGTGCTCCGCACCAAGTAAATCCACTGCAATTTCCGCTACATTTAAAGATAATGCCGCAACTTTTTCCGGCTTCTTTTCGATTGTGATTTCTTCTCCGTAAACATCAACCGTACGCGGGAATTCACCCTCCTGACCCTTTTCTTTATCATTCGAAAAAGACTCTTTCTCCGCATCTTTCTGTTGATTTGCCGGTTCACTGTTCGTCTTTTGTTCATTTTGCCCACATCCGCTCACAAAAAATAACACGAGCAGCGTACATCCATAAAATATGATTTTTCTCATCCATTACCCAACTCCATTCTTTCTTTCATTTATGATTTCCTGTTCGGGAGGCTGATATTTTAACGCTGTGACGGTCTGGGCATGAATGAGTTCATCATGGCGAATAGCAGTCTCAACATGATAACTCTCCTGTAACCTTTTCTTTGTCAATACAGCTTTAGGCTCCCCCGCGGCCTGCACTTCTCCGTTTTTTAATAAAACTAATTGATCGCAAAACCTGGCAGCCATGTTTAAATCGTGTAAAGCGGCAATAGCGATCATTCCTTCGTCAACCAATTCGCGCACCAGTTCGAGCACTTGAAGCTGCCGATGAAGATCAAGTGCCGAAGTAGGTTCATCCAATAATAAAATAGACGGGTCTTGCGCCAAAGCCTTGGCAATAAACACCATTTGCCTTTGCCCGCCGGATAAGCTTGTCACCGATTGCTCAGAGAGATGGGTAATCGCTGTTCTTTCCATCGCTTCATTCACCCGCTCATAATCGGTGAAACGGCCAAAACCAAAACGCGGGATATGGGAATGTCTCCCCATCATTACGATGTCTCTCACACGAAAATCGAATCCAATGGTTGTATCTTGAGGCACATAACCAATCATTTTTGCCAATTGATTGGCGGAATATGAGCTGATTTTCTTGTTTTGAATGCGGATCGTACCAGACTGATAACTTAGTAATCCGCCTAAAGCTTTCAGCCAAGTCGATTTTCCAGAGCCATTTGGGCCAATCAGACCAATAAAAGTGCCCCTTATCGCACTAAAAGAAACCGATTTTAGAATTTTCTTTTTTCCGATTTGAACCACAAGTTGATGGCACGAGATACTCATTAGACACTCCCCCTTTTTGAACGGAGAACAAGCATTAAAAAGATCGGCGCTCCGATTAAAGCACAAACAACCCCCACTTGCAGATGAACCCTTTCAAAAGCCATACGTGAAACAGTATCCGCCAAAACAAGAAATGCCGCTCCACCGAGCGCGCTGGCAGGAAGTAAAAAGCGGTGATCGGCACCGAATAAAAGGCGAATCACATGTGGCACAACAAGGCCGACAAAGCCAATTGTCCCACTGACAGCTACACCCGTACCGGTCATAAGGGCACTTAAGCCTAACAAAATATATCTTGTTCTTCGGACATTCACTCCGGTACTTTTTGCTTGATCATCACCGAGCAACATCATATTTAATTCCCTTGCGAAAAAACAGACACCTACTATAGCCGCAAGAATAAATGGACTAATGAGTTGAACATGTTGCCAAGTTCGACCTTCCAATCCACCCTGTAACCAAAAGACGATGCTGCGAAGCTCTTGCTCACTGGGAGCACTGGCAACAAAAACACTAATAACAGCCGAGACGAACAGATTTAGCCCCAAACCCACCAGCAGTAATGTCGACACTGATGTTTTCCTGCTCATCTCCCAAACTGCCAACACAATCCCCATTGATATAAGCGCACCTAAAAAGGCTGCTCCGGGCAAAATCCACAAACTGTATTTTACTAAGCCAAAAAAAAGAACCATGACCGCGGCTAATGCCGCACCACTTGAAACGCCAATATAGCCCGGCTCGACTAAAGGATTTCGAAATAAACCTTGCATAATGGCTCCTGCCGTACCCAAGGCTCCTCCCACCAATGCGCCGACAATTACACGCGGTAGTCTGATGTCCATTACAACAATGGCATCCCTCTCTATGTAATCCAATCCTTGTTCGATATGGAGAGCATCCAACATAATGGCAATGGTTTGTTGAAAAGGGATAGGTACTGGACCTATTGAATTGGCCAAAATCATGGAGAATATTAAGATAAAACCAAGAAAGCTTAAAAGAAATACATACTTTCGCCAACTTTTTTTGTAATTCACTCTCCGAGCTTGCAGACGATTTTCTGTTTCTAACTGTTTCTGAATCAATAGGCCACCCCCTAACTTGGTTAAGGGAATCAAATTTTACTATAGTTAATTTTGTTTCCCTAATACAAGAATTTATTTTAATCTCTCCATTTTGTCAATGATTCCGTATTTTATTACATTTATTTAAATATTTTTTCATTTAAAACTACATTCGATCCATCTGCCCCGAAGCGCCATACGTTCCAGAATACCCGACATGCCCCTACCTGCCCAAAGTAAAAATGCCATCCACAACAGTTGGCATAGCTATATGGAGCTATCCGAAAAGTAATATTAAGCTTGAAAAGCAAAAAAATAAAACCTAAGAATGCTGTAAAAACAACATTCTCGGGTTTTAAGTTTTAACGCCTTTACCCTTTTAGACAACCCCTTGATTGTTCAATATCTATTCTCTCTAGCGACTCAAAGATGTCTCTGGAATCAATTTAAAACCTTCAATCATTGTATCCTCTTCCACTTCAATCAACAGACAGCGCTTGCCGTTTAAATGAACCTGTCTAACATACTTTAAGTCTTTTGGACTGATAGAAATATTCGCCACCTTTGTATTAATTTTGATAGATTTAGACGTATAACTCGGAACAATATTACTTGCTTTCAGCTCGTACTTCTCGTCATCGACGACTTTTTGAAAAGCCATTTCCACTAGATCCGTATCGACATTTTCCACTCCACTCACCTTTAGCACTCGTTCCACATCTTTATAATCCAATGTTGGAGGAACCTCTTCCTCCGCCCCTTCCTCTTCATCCATCATCCGGTTGATTTCTTCGTATACGTTGGACAGCGTATGGGTATCCACCTCGTCTCCAACCACTTCTTTTACGACAAACTCAAAAACGGCTTTATCATCCTCGGCAGTCATAATATCTTCACCATTTAACACATTCTCAATAAAGTGATAATCTGGTTGGTTTGCTTTGCCCGCCGAGTATAACACGCGATTGACATCAGCCGAATTGTCTGTGAAACAAGGAAACAAAAATCCCGCTTTCGGAGATGCCATATTGATAATGGAGTCAACTACGACGTTCGACTTAAATTCCTTCTCAATATAATCAAACACCAACGTTCTTTTCGGCTGCTCCGTCTGATTCATGCTGCAGAGAATAAAAGGATGCATATAAACCTCATCCCGGCCACTTACTTCCGCTTCCTCATGACTTCTTTTCGTCGGTTTAAAATACTCTCCCCGAATGAAGGTGACTACCATATCCTTTTCGTACTGGACATCCTTGAACGTCTTTTCAACGATTCGCAACATCTGCTCCTTCCATTCATCTACATCGTCCGCTTGCAGACCTTCATGAAGAATAAACCGTGTGTGATCTTCTGCATGCTCCAGAAACTTCACTTCAAATAATTTCACGTCCAATTTTCCGGTCAGCACCTTCTTGAAATTGTTCATGAACAACTCCTGCTGCTCCCGTTCCAGCATGGAAAACGGCTGGCTCTCTTGATGGTAAATATCGCTGCTTTCTTTTCTGATGTAGACATTAAAAATATCTTTGACTTTTAATAAATCATTATCAAGCTTGAATTGTTTACGAATGTTGGCTATATCATTTTTGTTCATATGAAAGTGCAACTCCTTACTGTTTGGTCTGTGAAGGGAAAGCAAATTTTTCCCGGGTGAATTTCCATTTCTTTAAAAAAGCAAGTCCAATTTGGCGTTTATACGCTCTGAACCGCTCCCCATCAGGCAAGATGAAGTATATTTTTTTTCCGTCTACCTCATTGGAAGCATATCACTCTTTGAACACTCCCTTATTATAACAACATAGCCGGACAGATTGTTTAAAGACATATAAGTGCCTCCTCTTACATACTGACAGTTTCGTTAAAGGAATCCGCCCCTGCAGGCACCCTCAAACATGCCAGTCTCTCGTTGATTGGAGCTAAGCAATCTTCACCAAAAATTTGCCAACCGTAAGGAAGATTCCGGCCCCCATCGCTTTTTGCCGCTCCCAAATCGGCTTATATTGAAACCCGCAGAAAAGGTATACGTATAAATAAGTTGGGCCGACCTTTGCGGTTGGTATTGTTACAACACTTTCCCTAAAAAAAAGAGTTTTCCAGGCTCAAACCCGCGTTTCAAAAGCATTTTCCCTCATGATAAAAACATTGCCTGGAAGCAACATTTTTTGTATAATTTGTCTTGTAACCATAACGTTTTGGTTAGGAGGGGTTTAGTTGGGACAGAAAAATTAAGAATCGGTGAATTAGCTGATAAAACTAATGTTACCAAGAGGACTATCGATTATTATACGAATCTTGGTTTGTTGAAAGCGGAACGTTCCGCTTCAAATTACCGTTACTATGACCCGTCTTCCATTGAAAGAATTGAATTTATTGAAAAACGAAAACAAGATGGAATGTCACTAGATGACATTAAGAAAGAAATCATTGCAAAATATTCAGAAGAAGTTGACGTATTAGAACTGCGACTGAAAATAAAAGGGTTGGAAAAGGAAGTTTCTGAAATTCTGGCTCAATTAGAGAAAACCGACAAAAAGAAATTTGACGATATTAAGAAAAAAATCTCTCATGAAAGTTTGTCATTGATACAAACATTACTTTTATTGCTTAGTTAAATCTTTGGGGGTGATATTTCCATGTTTTTTCATCCAATGGACATTTTCATTTTCTTGGCATTAGGGATTTCCATTTGGGCACAATTTAAGGTAAAAGGAAATTTTAATAAGTGGTCAGAGGTGAAAACCCGGACGGGTTTATCTGGTGCGGAGGCCGCTCGGCAAATTCTGGACAGCAACGGGCTGCACAACGTTCCGATCGAGGTCGTGCCCGGCATGCTTTCCGATCATTACGACCCCATTAAACGTGTCGTTCGTTTATCGGAACCAGTTTATTATGGACGTTCTATCGCATCTGTATCCGTCGCAGCCCACGAAGTGGGTCATGCCATTCAACATCAACAATCATATACAGCTCTTGTCCTGCGGCACCGGATTTTTCCTATGGCGAATTTTGCTTCTGGCGTTGCTCCCTTTTTATTTATTGGGGGATTTCTTTTACAACAATTATCTTTAATCGGTATTGGCATTGTCTTCTTCTCGGCAGCAGTGGCTTTTCAATTAATTACACTCCCAGTGGAATTTGATGCAAGTAAACGCGCCAAAAACTTAATGCTTTCTGAAGGTATATTGTTTAATGATGAAGAACACGGTGTAAAGAAAGTACTAAATGCAGCCGCATTGACATACGTCGCGGGAGCACTGATGGCTGTATTTGAACTATTGAAATTTGTCATGATCTTTCTTCAAGGAAATGCTGAAGAATAGAACGATCTTTTATTGGGAGGTGTAAGTCTTACTTTCGTAAGGCTGTTCATTGACAACCATAAACTTAATTTTAATTGCTGTATTAATTGCTTTAACCGCATTTTTCGTGGCGACGGAATTTGCCATTGTAAAAGTCCGTACATCAAGAATAGATCAATTAATTGCTGAAGGAAAAAAAGGCGCTCTTGCTGCAAAAAGGGTTGTCACACATCTGGATGAATATTTATCCGCATGTCAACTGGGGATTACCATGACTGCTTTAGGATTAGGATGGCTGGGAGAACCGACCGTCGAAAGATTATTGCATCCTGTATTCGAGTATTTTGAATTAAATGAATCACTGACAAGTATTTTGTCATTCGCAATCGCTTTTTCCCTCGTAACGTTTTTACATGTAGTGGTGGGGGAACTGGCTCCAAAAACAGTCGCGATTCAGAAAGCTGAGGCGGTAACCCTTGCTTTCGCCGTACCCATTATTTGGTTCTATAAATTAATGTACCCTTTCATATGGTCGCTAAATGGGTCGGCCCGCTTGCTTATTGGACTATTTGGCATAAAACCTGCTTCAGAGCATGAAGTAGCCCACTCGGAAGAGGAACTGCGCATACTGCTGTCTGAAAGTTATAAGAGTGGGGAAATCAACAAGAATGAACTCAAATATATGAATAATATCTTTGAATTCGATGAACGAATCGCAAAAGAAATTATGGTCCCGCGAACAGAGATTGCGGCCATCTCGATTGACGATAGCTATGAAGAAATTTTGAATACGATTAAAGTGAAAAATTTTACACGCTATCCGGTCGTTGACGGTGATAAAGACCATATTAAAGGCTTTATCAATGTGAAAGAATTTTTAGCGGCCAACCTTCTGGCCCAACAAACAGATAAAGAGTTTCAAATTGAAGATTTCATCAATCCCGTCATTCGAGTCATTGAGACGATCCCCATACATGATTTACTAGTAAAAATGCAGAAAGAACGGATCCATATTGCGATCCTGATGGATGAATATGGGGGTACGTCTGGATTAGTCACCGTCGAAGACATACTTGAAGAAATTGTCGGAGAAATACGAGATGAATTTGATGAAAACGAAGTACCCGAAATCCGCAAATTAAGTGAAAATCACTTTATTTTAGATTCAAAATTACTAATTGAAGATGTAAATCATTTACTGGGAACAAACTTAGAGCACGAAGAAGTGGACACAATCGGCGGTTGGTTCCTGACCCAAAGCATCGATGCAGACCTCGATTCAGAAATAGAGCATGAAGGCTATACATTTAAAGTACAAAACAAAGATGGGCATCAAATTCATTATTTAGAAGTTAAAAAAGCGTAGTGTAAGATGTTATTGTTGAGAAAGGGATAGGGAATGTACACGAAACTGTGAAGTAAGATTCGTAATCACTCTTACTTCACAGTTTCGCTTTTGATTTTATTGACTAAATGATAAAATGGCAAAAAGGAATTAATTGTATTAACTTAATGAATTAAGGGTGATAAAACTTGGACCTTAAAAGTATTTTTACAATAGCACTTGGGGTAGTAATTTTAATCTTTTCACTTAGCGTTATTACTCAACTTCAAAAAGATACTGGAGAATATGATAAAAACTCTACTATTCTTATATTTTTATTGGTTTTTGATACGATTGCTTTACCAATATTAGGATATTTGATAGCAACCTAAATAATACGTAAGCTTTAGCGTAGTCAAAATATGCAGACTCCGGCGGGAATAGCTCGAGCTGAAGATACCTGCGGAAAGTAAAATATGTTGACGTAGCGATGATAGGGATTTTTTTAACACAAATAAACCGAACAATTCATTTATAATTGTTCGGCTTTTACTATTTCGTATTTGCTATATCCCAGCCCCTTCTTACGATTAGTCAAGTGTATTTCATCGATTTCTTTTATTGTGTTGATTAGTTTTTTCCGTTTTTGAAAGTCACTTCACACAAGCTTATGGTGTTGGATAAAATCTGTTACGATATCTTTTAAATTCGGACTGCCCATTTCAGCTAAATCATAGTGTACACGTGTACACGGCTTATTAATTGAAATGACGCGAGTTAAGTCGATCGGTGTCCCAATGATCACTGCGTCACAGTCGGCCTTATTAATCGTTTCTTCAAGATCTTTTAATTGTTGTTCGCCGTATCCCATTGCTGGAAGGACGTTTCCAATATGTTTGTATTTATTTAACGTTTCGGTTAATGTACCTACCGCGAATGGACGTGGGTCAATGATTTCTTTCGCTCCCAAACGCTCTGCCGCGACGGTACCTGCACCAATTTTCATTTCTCCATGTGTCAACGTCGGACCGTCTTCAACGACTAACACGCGTTTTCCAATAATACTTTCCGGATGATCGACTGTAATCTTTGATTCAGCCTTTATAATCGTGCTATGGGGACTTGCAAATTTTATATTATTTTCTACAATTTGAATGGCTTCCTTTGACGCACTATCCACTTTGTTAATGATGGCTACATCAGTTGTTCTTAAACAAACTTCGCCAGGATAGTATTTCAGCTCATGACCCGGGCGATGCGGGTCCAAGACAGTAACAGCTAAATCAGGCTCAAAGAAAGAGAAATCATTATTTCCCCCATCCCATAAAATAACGTCACAGCCATCTGGATCATTTTCAGCTGCTGCCAAAATGTCTGCATAATCAACGCCCGCATACACAACATTTCCTCGTGCCACATGTGGTTCATATTCTTCCATTTCTTCGATTGTACAATGATGTTTCTTTAAATCTTCGACTGTCGCAAAGCGCTGAACACGTTGCGCATTTAAATCGCCATACGGCATCGGGTGTCGCACTGCAATGACTTTCAAGTCATGCTCCAACAGCGTTTCAATTATTTTTCGCGACGTCTGACTTTTTCCAGTTCCAGTTCGCACTGCGCAAACAGAAATGACGGGCTTATTACTTTTTAACATCGTGCTGTTTGGACCGAGCAATGTGAAGTTGGCGCCCGCTGCATTCACGATTGCCCCCACGCTCATAACATCCTCGTAACTAATATCACTATACGCAAAAACACATTCATCCACTTGTAATTCCTTAATCAACTCTGGTAATTCATCTTGTGAATAAATGGGAATACCATCTGGGTATAGTTCACCCGCTAATTCACTTGGATACTTGCGTCCATCAATATCTGGAATTTGTGTTGCTGTAAAAGCGACAACTTTATAGGCTTCATTATCGCGATAATACGTATTGAAGTTGTGAAAGTCTCTGCCAGCCGCACCTATAATAATAATATTTTTTCTTTTCATAGAACTCTCTCCTATAATTACAATAAGTTATTATAATTATAGCTAGGAATGTATATTAATACAATGGAATCTTTTCGAATGTGCTTAAACCTTAAACACAAATACGATTGAAATAACGAAAAATACGATGTAGATGGGATTCTATCTGTAAATTTCGCACATCTTTTACTACCAAATGACCCATTCCATACGAACTCCCATTATTGACCTTTAAAAAAGAGTTTCATTCTCCAGAAAAATATACGGATCATTTCAAGTTCTTAGTCTTACATTCATATTGTTAGATGTTGAAACTGTTAGGATGACGGCAGTAAATTTTCCCTTCATTGTCGTAGGAGGTTCCTGCATCTTTAGGCAGGATCTTTTTCATTGTGGTTGCGGCGGCACTACGGTTACGCGGCAGGTGCTTCGTATGGAGACGGGGATTCTGCTTAATGTTCATTTTACTCATTATCATGGATGCTGCTTGTTTATTCTTTCACGAACATAAAATGGGTCGCATGGCAGCGACCGCTTTATCATTTTTAGACTGAGGGAAAAAACGTTTATTCTTCTAATAATTGTTTTGTATAACCAATAAAATCTGTAAAATAACCATCCACTTGATATTGCTTGACCCGCTTTTGTTCCTGTTTTTGTGTTGCTAAATCAGTAAAATAGACGTGGACCTCTTTTCCCTGTTGGTGCAACTCATTTACTACCTTTAGACTTACGTCAGTTGACTCTATCCCGATGGCTGGGTATGGAACTTCTTTTGCCTTCTGTAAATCAAATTCACCTTTTTTAAACAATAACGTTAACTGAATGGAAGGAGCTAATGCTTGCAATTTTTGTAAGCTTTGCTCGGAAAACGATTGGAATGAAACGTATTGCTGATCCAGTAACCCATATTCTTTTAATAACTCAACCAGCTGGTTTTCCATTATCGCTTTTCCATTCACTAGTCGTGTTTCAATATAGTAATGCTCGTTTTTTCCAAATACTTGAAACATTTCCTCTAAGGAAAGTATTGCTTCTCGTTTTTCTTCTTGTTGAAACACTTCAACAGTTTCAAACTTCATCAATTCTTCAAACGTGTACTCAGATACTTCCCCACTTCCATTGGTTGTTCGATCTATAGTGGCATCATGCATTACCACAAGCTCTCCATCTTTTGTCATGCGTAAATCCAATTCTAATGCATCCACTTCGTCTTGAGCCGCTATTTTATAAGCAGTAAGTGTACTTTCATTAAAACGGTCATTCGCACCGCGGTGGGCATAGACTTCTGCTTTATCCACAACCATTGGCTCCACTTGGGTTTCCGCTCTAGCATATAACAACCCTGCAAGCAATAATAAAATGAACAAAAAACCTCCAATTTTTTTAAATAAATGCTTCCCGTTCATTTCTATAAATCAATGCCTTTTCTGGAAAGTCTGTCATTATAGCAGCAACACGAAGATCAAACAATTGCTTCATATCGTTCGCATCGTTTACTGTCCAAGCACGAAGTCTCGGAAAAACTGGCTTCCAATGCGCTACATTGTTTAATATGGCGCTTTTAGAAATATGGACCGACTCTAAATGAAAATAATCTAGATACTCATGCGGGTGTGGTAGCATGCCTTCTACTAAAAGAGCTATATCAGCATTCGGATCTAGTTTCTTCATACGCATTAAAGTCGGCAAATGAAAGGAGGAATAGATCACTTTTCTATTATTCCCATATGATTGAACGATTTGGTGAACCGCTTCTTCAATTCCTTTATACATAAACCTGGTTGTCTTTAACTCAATATTCAGTTCAACTTCATACGGTTTTAGCAATTCTAAAACTTCTTTTAAAGTAGGGACTTTTTCCAAGCGCCATTGATCGACAAATGCATCATAGTGGGAAAATTTCACTCCGGCACTATATTTTCTTATTTCTGCAAAGGTTAGATCTTTAATATAGCCCGTACCATCTGTTGTTCGATCCAAAAATTCGTCATGGATCACTACGATTTCTCCATCCTTCGTCATATGAACGTCTAATTCAATCCCGTCAACGCCCTCTCGAATCGCTTGCATAAATCCTGCTAAAGTATTTTCCGGATATGTCCCCATACAGCCTCGATGGCCATAAATCTTCGTAATCATGAAAGTCTCTCCTTCTGTACAAGCAAAGTATCTTATAAATTTTGACCAATCAAAATTTTCTTTCATTTGGATTTTAGGCTTGTGAAGTTGTTGCGAACTAACTAGAACAGAAAATTTATCTAACACATTTTCATCTATCATAACAACTAATTCCCCTATAAAGCAAAAAGCAACCACAGCCATTAAAAAATCTTTATACAGGAAGGGAATGAAGCACATCCACCTTCATTCCCTTTAAAATAATCATTCTCCTCTAGCAGCATTCGCTTGCTCAATTGCGTCATTCACTTGCTCTACAGCGGTAGAAAATGCTTCATCGACATCTCCGCCATTATATACTGTCTCCAATGCTGTTTCGATAATTTTACGCTCTTCGGGTATCATATCCATTAATCCGCCTTGTGTGGCCACGGATGGTTTCGTTGCCTGTAATTGCTCTACGGTTACTTGTAATTGCGGCATTTTCTCATAAGCATCTTTTAAAACTTGCTCTTCGTACGCTTTAGGATTGATAGCAAAATACCCCGTTCCTACATGCCATTCTGCCTGCACTTCAGGCTTCTGCAAATACTTTAAGAATTCCCAAGCCGCCTGCTGCTCTTCTTCCGGTTTTCCTTTAGACATCCACAGACTCGCCCCGCCGATTACAACACCTTGGCGCTCCTCTTTTTCCGGATAAGGTATAAAAGCAACCCCCACTTCAAATGGCGCATTATCAATTACATCTCTTGCGGTTGCAGAGGACTGCATAAACATTGCAACCTCACCACTTAAAAACCCGGTTACCATATTATCGGAATTTATACCATAATTCGCAAATGTGTCATCATCCATCATTCGCTTAACCCACTTAAAAATAGACTTCCCTTTTTCATTATCAAACGCTACTTCTGTTGCTGTATCACTGCGTCCGTTATCATTATTTAATAATAAACCACCCTGGTTTGCCAGCAGTTCTTCAAATAACCAGCCATAAGCTTGAAGCGCAAAACCTTTCATTTTAGGATTCGCCTCTTTAATCGCCTTGCCGGCTTCTTCTACTTCTTCAAATGTCTCTGGCGGCTCTTCAGGATTTAAACCGGCCTCTTTAAAGGCGTCTTTATTATAAAACATGACAGGAGTTGATGAGTTAAATGGCATGGAATAAAATTTCCCATCTACTTTATAGTAGTTGGTAATATTCTCCTCCAAATTACTCATATCATAACCTTCTTCATCTATAAACTTTTGAATAGGTTCCACGTTACCGCTGTTAATCATCGACATCGTCCCGATCTCATTGACCTGAACAATTGTGGGCGCATCATCTGTTCCACCTACGCTATGGTACTTGGATAATGTTTCCTCATATGTCCCTTGAAATTCGGCTTTCACTTGAACCTCATCTTGTGATTTGTTATATTTTTCCACAATTTCATCCAGAGCTACCTGAGCTTGACCGCCCATGGCATGCCAAAAAGTTACTTCTGTTTTTCCCCCTGACTTTCCGCCTTCTTTGGCTTCGGCTTTACCTTCATCCTCTTTTTCTTTAGAAGCATTGCAAGCAGCAAGTACAAGCGTAAAACTTGCCAAAATCAATATAAGTAATTTCTTCACCCATCTCCACTCCTTTTCATATGTATATTTTATAAATCTTCCATTCTACGTTTTTCAAATGCATTTTCGTCATATTAGTGAAGCTTCACGTATGAGTTTTTTCCATCTTCTACTACCGCAGGGTATGTTCACTCAGTCCACACAAACTACTAGTGGCATTATTTTATTGCGCCTTCTGTTAAACCTTTTTGTAATTTCTTTTGTCCTAGAAACAGAAGAATTAATGTTGGTAACACGACGATCAACCCGCCAGCCATAATAACACCCCATTCATTGAGTTGTTCTTGCGACTGAAGTTGCTTTAATCCAATTTGCACCGTCCGCACCGTATCATCCGTGGTAGCCAGTAACGGCCAAAGATACATATTCCAAGAAGTCAGAAATCCATAAACACCTAAAGTAACTAAACTTGTTTTGGCGACGGGAAGAACAACCGTTAAATAAAATGTAAAATCTCCCATCCCTGATATTTCACTTGCTTCCTTTAACTCTTTCGGAATTTGTTTGAAATGTTGTCGTAATAAAAACGTTCCAAATGCCACTGCAAAAAACGGTAAGGACATACCTGTATATGTATTTAATAAATTCAACTCCCGAATTGTTTGGAAGTTAGGAATGATGGAAGCTTCAAAAGGAATCATCATTGTTGCGATAAAGATAAAAAACAACGTATCCCTGCCTTTAAACTCCAAGAACACAAATGCATAGGCAGCTAAACTTGATAACAGTAATTGTCCAATCATAATAAGGAGCGACACAATCAAACTGTTCATTAAATAACCAAATAAAGGAAAACGCTCAAACGCTTTGATATAATTTTCTAACGTCCATGTTTCAGGAAGAATTTTACCAGTCAAAATATCCTGACTAGACATAAAGCTCATTAAAAATGCCACAATGGCAGGTGCAAACAACAACAAAGCAGATACTGTCAGAAGAAGATAAAAAACCAGCTTTTTACCAAAAGACATGGTCATTGGTAATGCACCTTCCTCTCTCCCAGCTTAAACTGTAGCAATGTCATAAAGAGGATAATGAAAAACAGAATCACGGCTTGTGCGCTTGCTGTACCATAGCGATAATTTTCAAATGCTTCTTGATAGATAGAGTAAACGATTAAGTTCGTTTCGTTTTGCGGACCGCCGCGAGTTAACATGTCAATTTGACCAAATGTTTGAAACGCATTAATCAATGAAACCGTAATGACGAAAAATAACGTCGGGGACAGCATAGGTATTGTAATATGCCTTAATTTATACAAGTAACTAGCGCCATCAATTTCCGCACTTTCATATAAATGTGAATCAATTGATTGCAATCCACCTAACAAGATAAGAAAAGTAAAGCCAAGATTCATCCATATGGTTGAGATGGACACAGAAATGAGTGCCCAATCCGGGTCTGTCAGCCAGCCTATTGCTTCGAATCCCAGCGCTTCCAAAAGCTGATTCAGCCAACCTAGCGTCGGGTGAAATAAAAACATCCAAAATACAGACGCCGCGGCTACAGAAATCCCCATTGTAGAAGAAAATATCATCCGAAAAAAACCGATACCTCGTAGTTTTTCATTGGCAATAACAGCTAAAAACAAACTAATCAAAATCGTGCCTGGCACTGTATATAAAACAAACAAAAACGTTGATTGTAAGCTTTTTAAAAATATGGGCGACGTAAAAATGTTTTTAAAGTTATCGAATCCTACAAAAACAGTTGTCGCTCCACTGTTATCAGTAAGAAAAAAACTTAAATATAACGTTCTTGCCATGGGATAAAACAAAAACACACTAAATAAAATGATAGAAGGTAAAAGAAACAGCATTCCTTTGATAAATCGGGTTCTTCTTTGCTTTTTCTTCACTTTCATCAGATCAATTTGCGTATATTGGTCTGGCATCATCACTGCTTCTTTCATACAACCGCTACCTCTTTTTCCTTTACTGGAGAAGCTGCTTTTAATAAGAGACCTGAATCAGTATCAAAAAAGCAAAGTTTGTCATTGGATATATGTACGGGAACCTTTTCCCCAACTTTGATCGACCATTGACCTAACCATTTGGCCGTCCATAATTCTGCTCCTACTTCGAATGTTGCCAGCGTTTCATTGCCAAGTTGCTCTACATTAATGACTTCCAGCTTATGTGTAGCTTCTCTATCAACTGCTGGTAAAATATGTTCCGCTCTAATACCGACAGTTAGATTTGCGGTCTGAGCAATTTTTTCAGTTAGTTCTATAGAGCCCATATCAATTTCAAGGGAATCTTCCACCCGTAAGCTTTGATTGATTAAGGTAGCTTTTCCAAGATTCATTTTTGGCGAACCTATAAAAGAAGCAACGAATAAATTAGCTGGCTCATTGTACAACGTAATGGGCTCTCCAACCTGCTGGATTTCTCCGTTATTTAAAACCATAATCCGATCCCCCATTGTCATAGCCTCCACTTGATCATGTGTTACATAAATCATCGTTAAACCAAGTTTTTTCTGCAGTCTGCGTATCTCTATACGCATATGTGCGCGAAGCTTTGCATCCAGGTTGGAAAGTGGCTCATCCATTAAACAAAGAGGCGCTTCACTTACAACCGATCTGGCAAGCGCAACCCGTTGCCTTTGACCACCAGAAAGCTCTCTAGGCTTTCGTTTCAACAAGTTGGAAAGCCCCATCATATCAACTGTCGCTTTTAATCTTTCCTGTTGTTCCTGTTTACTAACTTTTTTAGCACGCAAGCCAAACAAAATATTCTGCTCTACATTTAAATGGGGATACAATGCATAATTTTGAAAAACCATCGACAAGTTGCGATCCTTTGGAGGTAAATGATTAACCACACGATCCGCTATTTTGAGCGTGCCCCCTGTAATTTCCTCCAAGCCGGCAATCATACGCAACAATGTACTTTTTCCCGATCCGGAAGGACCAACAAGAACGAAAAACTCACCCTTTTCAATGGAAAGATTAATGTTATGTAGTACATCCGCTTGTTTATCATAGGATTTGGAAATATTTTGTAATTCCACTTTACTCACTCTTGCTCCCCCTTTACCAATCTTTATTTAAACATAGATTGTTAGCTTTGTTGTCATTCTTAACTGAATATTTGTTTTACGTTAATTATCTTAACATTTGCTTAATATTGTATTTACATAGTTTGAAATATCCTGACATTTTTATAAAAATGGAGGTGTTATGGGGGCGTCAAACTTAGGGGTGGTGACGAGCTTACATTTTAAGGAAGAAACTTCCTACCTCACTTTAAATACGCTCGCTTGCAGGTGGGAGCTCAATGTTTGCGACATTTAAAAAGGGTAGGTTTTGTATATGACCGCGCTTTATATGGGGAGGTGAGCGTGATAAGCTACTCGTCTTGCGAAAAAGAGTATCTGCACACTTTGGCCCTCCGCAAGACACCACGCTCATAGAAGCTCCGTATCAAGTCACAAATTATCTGAGCATATTTATCGGAATTGCTGTAGAACATCCTGCCATTTTATTGAAATACAAACTCAAAACGAGAGAGGAACACAAGAAGAGTTTAAAAAGCGATTGAATTTTTATCCATTTATTGGGAGAGAAGAGGAAGGTAACATGCACGAGTTGGAAGCGACTGAGGTCATATGTAACAAGTGGAAACTAAAAGTTTTTGAAAAATGGAAGAATTGCCGAAATTCACCCGGAGTTGATTCCTCCTATTCCCATGATCGAAAAGCTTAATGAGCTTATATACTCTTTTCGCCAATTGGAAAAGGCAAAAGAGGACC
The DNA here is from genome assembly GCF_037963795.1 of Siminovitchia sp. FSL W7-1587. NCBI lineage: Bacteria > Bacillati > Bacillota > Bacilli > Caryophanales > Bacillaceae > Siminovitchia > Siminovitchia sp. FSL W7-1587. The sequence goes on along the minus strand of NZ_CP150169.1, from coordinate 2,418,691 downwards.
ATCAACTGCAAGTGGGTGGAAGACCATACAGAGCTTGAAAATGGACTTATCCGACCGTTTGTTAACGGTATATGCCAGAATTTCGATGCCATTCGGATAAGAATACGGGAGCCATGGAGCATAAGGCCCCGTGGAAAGCCATGTGAACCACCTGAAAACCATCAAACAGATGATGTACGGCAGAGCCGGGTTTGAAGTATTGCGTAATCGGTTTGTATACCAATGGCAAATATTTTTAAAAACAATTTTTCATTTCAGTAGACCAAGCGGCGGCTAGTTTACCAAAAATACATAAGGGCCAACCTTATTTATGGAAAACTGTTGATCTAGTTTAATGTTTACATTAATGCTCTAAAATAAAATTTGATTTATTAATTCTTGATATTTATCTAATTCTTTATCTACCTGGTTATCGAAATCTTCAAAAGATCCCTTTACTGAATACTCTACCATTTGTTTAAAAATATCTCTCTTTTCGTCAAATACTCCAAATGGAATATTTACAATATTATAGTGGAAAAGATTGTTCCTTAAACCAGATTTTATTGGAACAATAGTCTCTTTAACATTAATTAATTCATTAATATTAAAGTATTCTTCTGCGATTTCCGGTACTTTCTTTAACAATAAATCTAAACCTTTTATTGATAATAGATAGGTACAAAACTTCATTCGGTAATAAAAGTTTCCACGGACTCCTAATACCACCGGGAAAATGTTCCTAATAAAATTATTTTGACAATAATAATTATACAAAAATAGTCGCCAATATTTATTTTCTGTATTATTAAAAGCATCAAAACGTCTAGAATCCTTAAAATAAACGTCTTGATAAGTAAAATTATTAGTAAGAGAAAAAATCTTATTGAAAGACTTGCTCACTTGGATAAATACTTGCTTTGGAAATGTAATTAGCAAGAACTATACCAAACTCCTTCATCAAAGGACCAATAATTTTTTTATTACCAATATAGAGAGTTTTAATGTTTTTAAATAACTGATAAGTATTTGCATAATCAATGTTTTTAAAGTAGTAAATTCCCAAATCATGTTGACCAAATAAATTTATAAATGCTTTTTGGATTAAATTATAATTACTAGTTAAAAATTCATAGAAAAGGGCTGTATCGTCTTCTAATTTAGAAATAACCGTATTTCTTTTATACCCTGAATATAACTTTAAAGCACTACGGTTTTCTTTTATTAATTTTTGGACGCAATTTCCTTTTATGTCATTGTACCAACTAGAATGAACTTCTCTTGTTCCTGCATGAAAATAATCCAAACCATCACACACAAAGCTTAAATAAGGAATAAGAGATATTGAAATGTAGGAGGTAATCTCAATATCCGAATTCGTTAGTTTATGCAGCAATTCATATACTTCTTGTACTTCAAGCAATAATTCTTGGTAAGAGATTTGTTTCAACTTACTATTTTTCATTTACTCACAAGCTACCTCCCTTCATATAGCAAACCTTAAAAGTATTCTATTACAACGGCTTTCCAATTTGACGAGGCATAAATTTCTTGGTCCGAATAAATTTAAAGTTGTTCCTAGAGGTTACAAAAAATTAATATTATAAGTAATGTAAATAAAAGTTATATTTATTTCCCAATATACTCCATGGACTTTCTACACCAATGAATTAATTTATTTTGTTTGAAAAAGAACTCAACCTCCTTCACAAGTCTTATCATAATTTTTGTTACACATAAGCATAAATAATACAAAAAACCTTATTTACTTATGGTACGGTTCTCCGTGATGTATCTAAATGAGGCTTTAGTTAGAGTATTTAGAGTTGCTCAGAGTTTTTCAATAACGCTGCTAGTGTTTTTTCCTCTATTACTTCGATTGGCCAGCCAAGTCTATCTTTAATTTTCTTTATGTAGTTCATTAAATTTTCTGAGCATCTTTTGGCTGTTACAAAAACAACAACACAATTTTTAAATTCAATAAAGGGGTCTAACTATTTGATATGCTATATCTACAGGGACAGATTTACCTCTAATTTCCACTCCTGATTTAAATGGTAAACACATAAAGTACCTTCTACCTCTAAATGTCATCGGTAACTCCATATCGGATATTTCAAATGCTCCATGGGGTTTTTGTGATTCTCTTAATAACACTCTTTCTTCCACACCGTTTACAGTTTTAGAAAATTTCATACGAAGCTCATCATCTTTCATAATCAAAAGTCTTGCTAAATCTTGATCAGTAACTACATCAACATTTATTTCATCCAAGTGGAACACTTGATTAATAAATTCATCAGTATTTATTGGATTAATTTCTTCATATAAGCCTACTTCATCTACATTATTTTCTTTAATTAAATAACAATAATTAGATAAAACCCTTAGTAGTAGTATTTTATCCAATATTTCCATATCTTCAACATCGTGAAGTAAATTATCAAATTTTACCTCAAAGAATTCTTAGGGCCCCTCTATTTCTTTCACTATGTATTAAATCCAAATTGACTTCAAATTCAAAGGCCCCCCCATTCATTGAAATAAGTTCTAGTTTTTGATTTTCAATAAAATATTTTAATTGATTATTCTCTTTTAATAATTCTTGAACTTGAGGCTTTGAAATAAATTCTTTTAGAATTTGTTGTAACATAGAAAGTAGGGATTGGCTTTGTTCCGAATACTTACTTTTTCCAGCCTTACAATATAGTATTAAAGTTTGCATCATATTTGAAATACAATATAAACAAGGTACCAAAAACTCCTCTAAGTTATTTTTTAGTACATATGTAAATGCCCATGTGCAATTATCCATTCGCGAAAAAAAATAGTTGTCAGTTGAAGAGCCAAGATCCGCCTCGTTTTTCATAATTGATTTAATATTTATTAACATTGCCATAACTGTTCCTAAATTCCTCCGTTGTTAGGCAAATTAAATCTAACTTTTTTGGTGATTTAATAAGACTTTTTACAATTTGAATTTTTTTATGACTGAACATCAAATCAAAATCATCAGAAACTATTACTAAGTCAATATCGTTACTATCTAAAGAATGATTCCCATACCTAATTCCACTACTTTAATATTAATATTAAAAATGGGATGAATTTCTCATAACAAATACACTTACAAAAAAATAGTCTTGGTAGATTTAATAAAGGTATTTTTAGTCATGTCATTCCTTCAAAATATAATTTATTATAAAAAAGGTGTATGATGAAAAACACTATCCCCCGTTTTATTTTCAATCTTATTTGCAATTTTTAAAGCATAATTATAAGATTCAGGATGTAAGCTTTTTGAATTAGGTGCGATTTCTTGATATTCTTCGAAATTAAATATATCTTCTTCGTACCCTAGTACATAGTAACAGGGTAATTGATCAAGTTCTCCGTTTATTAAGAAATGTATTAAACCATTTCTATATCCCTCAATATAAGCAACGTCATGGTACACACCTTTTTCATACTTTTCTTGCATCAATATACCGTAATCGTGAATCATTATTTTTGCTCGGTCAGGATTTGAATACTGTCCTGTTTTTTTCATAGCCAAAATTCTTTCAAAAGAGTGTATAAGCCCATCTTGATATGATAAAGCTAGAATCATTTCGGGATTCTGTTTAACGTTAAAAGCGCCTGAAAGTCTTGTGTGTTCTTCTTCAACTAAAAATAGTGCTTCATAAATGTCCTCAAAATTTTCATCAGGGACAATTAATTCCATTTGTATTAAATGTTCTTTTAAAACCTTTATAAAATATGTAGCATCTGTAATTATAGGCGTAAAATTTAATTCTTTAAATTTCTCTTTAGCTTTTTCATCTAAAGTGACAATATAGGCATGTGGCATAAACCCTTTCATCTCTTCAATCAAAGAGTTATGTATCTTATTAAAATCCTCGTCTCCAAAAGAATAGCCTATAAAAACAACACACTTTGTAGCAAGCATGGTTTTTAATGTACTTCCAATAATCCCACTTTCCAAGGTTTTATAACACTCTTCATAGTCTTCCTTAGTGGCAATTACTGTTCCATAATTATTTATTGAACCATGTATTTTTAGTACCTTACGTTCCGGATTATTCCAAAAAACAAAATCCTCAACAGTTACAATAGGTACAGCCCCACATTTTCTTTCAAACAAGTCATCCCAATTTGTAGTAATTATTTCAGTTATTTGATATATAGTTGCTATTTCTCTGTGAAAGTTTGAAGCCGTTCTTTCTAATTCAGGGAATGAATTTACATAATCAAGTCTGTCTTTTATTTTCCGTAAAAGTTTTGCTCGTCCATTCGGTTGCTTACAATATTCACTCATTAGTTCAGAAAATGTCATATTTGCTTCTGGTCCTATATTTAACTCATCTCTAATTTCCTCATAGAGCGTATAGTAATAAACACTTCTTGATTCTGTGCTTACACCAGCTCCAGCAAAAATAACTAAGTTGCCCTGTTTTACAGCCTCAATAATATCATTTGGTAAAGTAAAATCACGATTATTTTTACAAAATTCACAGTCACAGTTTTTATTTTGATTAAAACTATTCATATCAAACTCCTCAGCTCATTTGAAAATATTTATTTTTTTATACCTGTACTATAATTCTTTAATAACTCCTATTATCCTTCTTGAGTAAAAATAATTTATTAAAATCCCTTGGAGTCGGAATTAATCCTACTTCTTTAATAACAATTAAAAAACCCTGACTTATACTTTTACATTCATTTTTTAAGATGAAAATATGAACATTATTTCTAAAAGAAGAGTAGACAAGTTTTTACATAAAATTAAAAACTCATTTACTTATGATACGGTTCCCCTTTTATTATCCTAAACGCCCTGTACACCTGTTCCACCAATATTAATCGCATTAACTGATGTGGAAAAGTCATTTTAGAAAAAGACAAAGCCTCATCGGCGCGTTTCATCACTTCCGCACTCAAGCCGAGTGAGCCTCCTATGACAAAGACGATTTTGCTTTTGCCGGTTGTGGCAAGGTGGTCGAGGCGGGCTGCGAGTTCTTCGGAGGATTTCATGGTGCCTTCGATGGAGAGGGCGATGACGTGGGCGTTGGGGCTGATTTTGGAAAGGATCCGGTCTCCTTCTTTCTTCTTTATTTGTTCCATTTGGATTGGGCTTAAGTTTTCGGGGGCTTTTTCATCGGGGAGTTCGATGATGTTTATTTTGGCGTACGCTGTGAGGCGCTTGAGGTATTCGTCAATTCCTTGTTTTAAGTATTTTTCTTTCAGTTTTCCGACGGAAATGATGGTGATATTCATAGCTGTTCCCCTTCTCTGAAGTTATACACAAGTTGAAAACATGAAACAAACAACTTATACACATACCTTATCCACATATCCACATAAACTATCCACATTTAGTATGGGAATATTAGTTCCCTACAAGATATTCAGCGTGCTTTTTGCAGTATTCACAAGTTGTGGACAAGTTTTTCCCTTCTTCTAATTTTTCAAGTTTGGGAAAGGTTTCGTGCTCATCCACGATGACATCCAATGCCAGTTCAACGTGCTCGCCGCAACAATAAATCATATAATAACCTCCTTTCCGTTTATATCATCATGTAATCATGACCATAAAAAATCGTTTTGAACATGGATTTCGTATCGCTTTCTGGATAACTCTTCTTTTTTTAAAAAATAATTAGTATTTCTCGAGATCGCAATTGAATTTTGAAGGCGCGCGATTCTCTCAGAAAGACTCGCCATCTTTATAAAATACTCTTTCCGATATTACTCGCAACTTTTTGGAAATACTTTCGACTTTCTTGATTACTTGCGACCTATCGAAATTACTACCGACTTTCTCGATTTACTTGCGACTTATCGAAATTACTACCGACTTTCTCGATTTACTTGCGACCTATCGAAATTACTGTCCACTTTCTCGATTTACTAGCAACTTCCCAAAATATACTATCGACTTTCTCTTAAATACTCGCCACTTTCTTTATCCACAGATTATTTTACCATTAAATCAGAAAAGCGGGAAAGCCTCATTTGGCTGTTCCCGCTTAACATTTTATAATCTGGCTTCATCCGTCAGCTTGATAGTGGTTTTTTCTTTTTTGCCGCCTCTATAGTACGTGACATCCATCGAATCGCCGACTTTTTTCGTGTTGTATAAATGTTTTCTGAGCGCAATGACATTGTCCACTTTTTGTCCGTCCAGTTCAACGATGACGTCCAATTCTTCCAATCCTGCCTTTCCAGCAGGTGAATTGGCCATAACGGACTCGATCATCACACCAGTAGTTACGTCTTTCGGCAATTTCAGTGTTTCCTGCTGATGATAGGCGGATACTTCTGCGACATCACGCAATGTGACGCCCATCGACGGGCGTTTGACTTCACCGTATTTTTCTAGGTCTTCAATAATTGGAATAACATAGTTGATCGGTATCGAGAAGCCAATGCCTTCTACTGTGCTTTGCGCAATTTTCATGGAGTTGATGCCAACGACCTGTCCTGCAATATTGACAAGCGCTCCACCGCTATTGCCGGGGTTAATGGCGGCATCTGTCTGGATGACTTCCGCATTCCAGTCAGCCACACCGTCTCCGTTAATATCGACGGGCACCGCCCGATTGACTCCGGAAATAATGCCTTGGGTCACGGATCCGGCAAATTCGAGTCCAAGCGGATTTCCGATTGCCATGACCGGCTCCCCGATTTTCAAAGCGTCAGAGTCGCCGAATTCTGTTACGGCGTCATCGGCAATTCCATCGGCATTTATCTCAACGACCGCCAAATCTGTCCATATATCGCCTCCAAGCTGTTTCCCGGAAACTTTTTTGCCGTCTGACAGGGTCACTTCCAGTTGCGAAGAGCCTTGGACCACATGGTTGTTCGTTACGATAAGCGCTTTGTCCCCCGCTTTCTTATAAATGACTCCTGATCCTACCCCTGCCGCTTCCTGGCCCTCCCCGCCAGACCAAAATTTTGCCGTTTGAATATTGGTGATGCCTACCACACCTTTTCCGGCTTTTTCCACTGCCTCGGTTATGTCTGTCGTGACATCAAGTGAGACATTCTTGGATGGGTGATCCGTTTTGCCTCTATTTTCTTCAATCGCTGCATTGTTTTGGTTCGGGGGTTCATTCCAATCTAATGCTGGAAAGAGCAGGGCCATTAAAAGCGCGCCGATGATTCCGCCGATGATTCCTGAAAAGAATCCGCCTCTTTTCTTTTTAAAGCGGTTAGGGCTGTGATCATCGTAAAGTCCCACTAGACACCATTCCTTTCTTTTGCTACGTTCCATTCCCCAAAAGGTTTTCCCTTCATATTCCTTATTATAATGCGCAAAGCGACAGAAATTAAATAATAAACGTTTTCTATTTTGTAAATAGCTTAGGGTGTGGACAAAAAAATGAAAACAGGCAGCCAACCGCCGCGTGTTTTCATTATCTATTCCTGTATTTACGCTTATTTAAACATTTTTTATACGGCTGCGAGGTCGGTCGGTATGTAAGGATCGGTATCAAACAGTCGGACATGGCTTCCCACTTCAATTCCCCGGGACGCCAGCGTCTGGGTAACGCTCATCCGTGCCAGGTCTTTCATGTTATTGTCACGGCTTAAATGGGCGAGGTAAATGCGTTTTGTCCGGTCGCCAATAACCTCGCTCATCGCCAAAGCCGCGTCTTCATTGGAGACATGTCCAACATCGCTTAATATTCTCCGTTTCACGTTCCACGGGTATCTTCCCATCCGCAGCATCTCAATATCATGGTTGCTTTCAAAAATATACGTATCCGCATCAGCGATCATCCCTTTCATCCGATCGCTGACATAACCTGTATCCGTGATCAAGACGAGCTTTTTCCCTTCGTACCGAAAAATGTAAAACATTGGTTCAGCAGCATCGTGCGAGACGCCGAAAGATTCAATGTCGAGGCTTCCGAAAGATTTGACAGCTTCCACTTCAAAAACAAATTTTTGATCAGTCACCACTTCCCCGAGCATGCCGTCCATTGCCTTCCACGTTTTTTCATTCGCATAGATGGGAAGCCGGTATTTTCTGGCCATGACACCCAGGCCCTTAATATGGTCGCTATGTTCATGGGTAACAAGGATGCCATCTAGCTTTGCTGGATCGCGTCCAATTTTCTCCATTAATTCCCCGATTTTTTTGCAACTGACTCCGGCGTCTACAAGAAAGGAGTGTTTATTTGTCTCAATATAAAAGGCGTTTCCCGAACTGCCGCTGGCCAAAACACTAAATTGCATCGACATGTACTTGTTCACTCCAATTTCACTTTTTCTTCGTCACCGGGATTCACTTCGATAATTTGTCCCTCAAATGCATTGACTAACAACTGCTCTTTTTCTTTCTCATGTTCCACGACAATACACCACGTCGGTGTCAATACTTGGGTAGCTTCCATGTTTACGACAGTGTAATAGCCGAGTTTCGCTTCAACCACTTTACTTCCCGGCTTCATCAGCCCATTGCGATAAATCGCTTCAACTGCCCGAATGGCAGGAAGCACTTCTTCTTTTTCACTGATCGGTTCAATCTTTTCTAGCATCGTCTGTTTATAAGACTGAACTTCTCCTGATTTAGTGACTGTAAACTCCAGGCTTGCGCTTTTATTTATGAAAAATGGCTTTTCCTGGTGTTTCTGAAAATACGTAATGATCCCAGCTGTTTCATCATGATAGCCAAACACATATTGCTCACCAAATAACACTTCATTTTTAATGAATTGATCCAATTCGGACGTGTCGAAATTTTTTCCGATTTTCACTGGTGTCTTTAGTTCCGATTGGATCATCGTCCGATCGGTGCTGTTTATCGTTTGATTGTTCAATTTCTCCAATTCTTCATCCGTAAATGTTTTCGTATTGGCGCTCATGTAATGATCAGCAAAGGTTTCCTTTGGAATACTGCTATAATCAATGTCGTCATTTTTTAAGCTTTCTTCCAATGAGACATCCATTTTGACTTCCAGCTGATTGATCCGTTCCTTGTTCAACAACTGGCTCAGGAGGAAAACATCGAGAGTCAGGAATGCGATGATAAAGATGCTTTTCAGTCTACTCCAGTCCATGTTATTCCCCCTTTATTTCCTCAGTATCAAGACGTAGCCATGAACCTGCGTACAAGTAATACCAGGAAGGTTCCAGCGTCAATAACTTGGGATTTTCGGGATCTTTTACAAGTCCGTAACCAATAATGAATTCTTGGATTAAATCGACTTTAATATCCGGATTGGAAAGCAATTCGTCCATTGCTTCTTTTCCGGATGGCAATGTCACAACCTTAGGGGCGGGAAGTGGAATATCCAGAATAAAATAAGGTCTCTCATACTGGTAAATTTCTTCTTTTCCCCAAGTTAGCTCCATTTTCGTCATACCTTCTTGGCTGAATACGGGGTACCCTTTTATAAACAATAAAAACTTTATGTTTTTATCATACGGGTCCATGCTGAGATAACGGTAATTATCAGTCCAGCCTGCATGCTCATTGACAAAATTAATACTTCTCTCCAAAACATTCATGTCTTCACTTTTTATCCTAGTATTAATGGTCTGGCTCGGATTCACGTAAAAAAACATGTTCGTCAAGTAGTCAACGGTCATGAGGCTCGTCCCATCCGTATATTTTGCGCCATCCGTGATCGAATCTCTCCGCACATAGTCCGGATCTTTAAATAGCGCATTTTTGAAGCTTTCGGGTTCAATGTAGTCGGAGTAGTATTTATAACGCGGAACCTCTATTTGTTCGGATGGAAGAAACTTGATTCTCCCATCGGGAAGATTGTATGCCTGGTAAGCGTCATATTTTGTTTTACTCTTTTCCAAATGGTTGAACAATGAAACAAGCTGATCATGATTAACATGGCTTTCATATACCTTTCCATCTTTTGTGGAAATGAAATATACTGACCCGTCTTCTTGCTTTTCACTATCCAGGCGGATGACAATCCGGTTGAATGCTCCATAAGGAAGATTGTTGGACTCAAACCGCAAAACCCTTTTATACACATCAAATGGGACAAGGTCGGGAAAGATGATTTCTATATTTTCTCCAGACTCGGAAAGCTTGCGAATTTGGGTAGGCGAATAAACGACTGGATCGCTGAAATCGTAAAATGTCCAGCCGTTTAATTCGGCAAGTAATTGATCAATATGTTCGTCCTTGCCCGTCCCATAGTGGTCTTTTTGGAAATGAAACAAAACCCCCACCGGTTTGATTAAATCCGCCACATCTTTCGGATCGGAGATGGATACTTCGTGAACATTTTTTTCTTCACTAAATTCATATTTCGGCTGGTACGTCCATAAATTCCATGTCAACACAACACTCGTTAAGACAAGGAAAAAAAGCAGGAACGATTTCATGTTTTCGTAATTCACGACCAATCATCCTTTTGTTCAGGATCGTAAGGAAGCGTGAAAATAATGGCCGTACCTTTTCCTTCCACGCTTCTTGCCCAAATATGACCTCCATGGGCTGCTATCATTTCTTTTGCAATGGCAAGGCCCAAGCCGGTTCCACCCAACCTTCTTGTTCGCGCCTTATCGACTCTGTAAAAACGGTCAAATACTTTCTCTATATTTTCCTTTGGAATGCCAAGACCTTGGTCTCTTACACTTACCTCAATTTTATCATCGAGTTCTTTCAGCTTAAAAGTAATCTGGCCGCCTTCCGGAGAATATTTGAGCGCATTCGAGATAATATTATCCAACACTTGTGTCAGCTTATCTTCATCTATTTCCACAAAAATGACCTTGTCGGGAAGTTGGCGCCTAAAGGAAACGTTCCGGTCTTTCGCCATTTCAAAACGGTCAATGATTGAACTGAAAAAGGAGACAAAATCCACCCAAGTTTTATTCATCTCATAGTCCTTGCTGTCCATTTTCGAGAGCTTTAACAAGTCATTGACCAGGCGGATCATCCGTTCCGTTTCATTTTGTGTGACATTCAGAAAATGAGGAGCCAACTCTTTGTCATGAAGCGCTCCATCAGACAATGCTTCAAGATAGCTGCGCATGGTTGTCAGTGGGGTTCTCAGTTCATGCGAAACGTTTGAAACAAATTCTCTCCGATCTGCCTCGATTTTTTCCTCCTCTGTTACATCATGCAACACGACGATAAGCCCATTGATGAACCCGGTGTCACGTTGTATGACTGAAAAGTTCGCCCGTAAAATAAAAGGAGATTCATTTGTACTGTAATCGAGAACAATCGGTTCCTGCTGTTCCAGCAAGTCCTCAAAACTGTCTTTATCCTCAAAGAAAAGCAGTTCGGTAATAGGGTGGGAAATGACTGTTTCACGTGAAACTGAGAGCATTTTGGCCGCTTGTTCATTGATCAAAATGATACGGCCTTTCCTATCCGTCGCAATAACTCCGTCCGTCATGTTGGAAAGAACTGTGGAAAGCTTTCTCCGTTCCCCTTCCGTCATCGCCTGAGCCTCTTGGAGCTTTCTCGTCAAGTGATTAAACGAAAGAGCAAGCTTGCCAATTTCATCATCACCATAAACACGGACTTTGCGCGAAAAGTTGCCTTTAGCCATGGCAACGGCCTGCCTTTTCATATCAGAAATCGGCCTTGTAATCGTGCGCGCGACCAAAATCCCGAGTATTGCCGTAATGAACATGGCGATCAATGTTGCCGAAATAAATATTTGGTTGATCTCTTCCAGCTGGTCAAATACGGTTTCAATTTTGGCAACAAGATAAATGGCTCCGACCACTTCTCCTCCAGATTTGATCGGAGTCGTCAATATCCATACACGATCTTTTGATGGTTTATCTATAAAAATATTGTCTTCTTTCTTCCCGCCAGCCAAAATCCTCTTTACCATGACATCTGTTGTTTTCTGTCCAACGATGCCCTGGTTATTTCTTTCAGACGTTCCGACAACGATATTTCTGTTATTAATGACGCGAACCTCGGAGATATCCTCCCCTGAAAAGTCAAAAAGCAGTTTGCGTACTTCTTCCTCGAGCGAAGGAGCCTCTTCATCTGTCCTGTCTTTTTTCATCTCTTCGCTCAGGCTGTACTCTAATAATGGAAGCCTGCCTTCTATCGAGTGCTTAAAGTTTGTAATCAACTGTTCTTCCAGTTTTCCGATAAAATATACACCGATAATTTGCATGGCAATCATAATCAGCAATAAATAAATCGTTACGAACTTAACATGGATTGAACGGAAAAAACCTACTTTTTCCATAAAGACTACTCCTGTTCAGGCACACGCAAATAATAGCCGACCCCTCTTCTGGTTACAATCCATGTTGGATGGCTTGGGTTGTCTTCAATTTTCTCGCGAAGACGCCGCACAGTAACGTCCACAGTCCGCACGTCTCCGAAGTAATCATATCCCCATACCGTTTGGAGCAAATGCTCGCGGGTCATGACTTGACCACTATGTTTGGCCAGATAATGAAGGAGTTCAAACTCGCGATGTGTCAGTTCAATTGTTTCACCATTTTTGGAAACAACGTAAGCATTGGGATGAATCGTAAGTGCACCAATATTAATTTCATCGTTCTCATCCTCCGCCGATTGCTCGGCGATTTGCGAGTGGCGGCGCAAGTTTGCCTTCACGCGTGCGATCAGTTCCCTTGTGCTGAATGGTTTTGTGACATAATCGTCCGCACCCAATTCCAATCCTAGCACTTTATCAATTTCCGAATCTTTTGCCGTCAGCATAATAATAGGCATGTCGTGTTTTTTACGCACTTCGCGACATACTTCCATGCCATCCCGGTTCGGAAGCATGATGTCCAATAGAATCATATCCGGTTGCATTTCTTCCACAAGCTTTAATGCCTCATCGCCATCATAGGCGCATTGCACAGAAAATCCCTCTTTTTTCAGGTTAAACTGGAGAATATCAGCAATTGGCTTCTCGTCATCAACTACCAGGATTTTCTTATCCACGGCCCCATCTCCTCTTTCATCATTCATTCTATATTTTAGTAAATTATATTTTTCCTCTTAATCTCTCTATTTTAGCACAAATAAAGGACCCGTTCCAAAAGCGCCCGAATCCTTTTTATACCAGTCACCCTGCTATTGATACAAAAACTTTGTTCATAAAAAGTAAAAAAAGCACTACGAGAGCCATCGTCGTCGCAATGCTTTTTAAAATAAAAGTTAGTGATAATATTAACATATGAAATGCGGATCAGCAAGATATTTCGACAAATTCTTTTAGGCTGTCTCTTTCATGTCACTATTTTCATGTTGTTTTTAATCTATGCCTGTTCCCTTTGTTTTATGAACACTTCTTGTGATAGATGATTTTTCACTGTCTCTTTTCCCGCATTATAATATTCTATTATCGCAGGAAACTCTCGTGCGTATCTCTTGTATCTTTGCGGCTATAAAGGGCTGGCCACATTGTCCCCACGCTAGAAGTTTCCTACCATGTTTTTTGTGCACGAAAGGATGTGAACCGTTTTCGGTTCCTATTCCCGGATTCACTTTATACGAAACTCACGCATCCAGTTCTAAACGTATTCGGCCCTATTCCCGGATTCATTTTTTATCAATCTCACGCATCAAGTCCAGTTCCATGTAGCGGTGAAAAGTCCTCATGCCTAAAAAGAGGCTGAACAGCAGTGATGTCGATCACGATGTTCAACCTCTTTTTCAAATTTCACTTTATCTCCAAACACTTCTTATGACATTTGTTTGCGAGCGATCAGGCCCCACGGAGAAAATGGAAAGTGTGACGCCGGTTAATTGCGAAACGCGCTCCAGGTAATGGCGTGCGTTGGCAGGAAGCTCATCGAGTGTTTTGCAGCCGGTGATGTCTTCTGTCCAGCCAGGCAATTCTTCGTAAACAGGCTTGCACTCTTTCAAGATGTTCAAGTTAGCAGGGTATTCTGTAATCATTGTGCCTTTATAATCATACGCCGTGCAAATTTTCAATGTTTGAATACCCGTCAATACGTCAATGGAATTCAACGACAGGTCTGTAAGGCCGCTGACACGGCGGGCATGCCTGACCACAACGCTGTCAAACCAGCCAACACGGCGCGGGCGTCCGGTCGTCGTTCCGTACTCACGGCCGACCTCGCGGATTTGATCGCCAATCTCATCTTTCAATTCAGTCGGAAACGGGCCATCTCCCACTCTTGACGTATACGCCTTACATACACCGACAACATGGTCAATTTTCGTCGGCCCCACGCCGGAACCGATCGTCACACCGCCTGCGACCGGGTTGGATGAGGTTACAAATGGATATGTTCCCTGGTCAATATCAAGCATGACCCCTTGCGCTCCTTCAAAGAGGACACGCTTGCCTTCATCCAATGCATCATTCAGCACAACAGATGTATCACACACATACTCCTTGAACTGTTGTCCGTACTCATAATATTCATCCAAAATATCTTCCAGTTTAAAACCGTCTGTTTCATAAAAACGCTCAAGAAGCCGGTTTTTCTCTTCCAGGTTGCGCGTCAGTTTTTCTTCGAACACTTCCCTGTCCAGCAGATCGGCAATCCGAATGCCGACACGTGCCGCTTTGTCCATATACGCGGGACCGATTCCTTTTTTTGTCGTACCGATTTTGTTAGCGCCCTTACGTTCTTCTTCCACTTCGTCAATTTTCAGATGATAAGGCAAAATAACATGAGCCCTGTTGCTAATTCTTAAATTATCCGTTGAAACAGCATGGCCATGCAAATATTCCAGCTCTTTTACAAGCGCTTTCGGATCAACCACCATGCCGTTTCCGATTACACTGATTTTATCTTTATAAAAAATTCCCGACGGAATTAAATGCAGTTTATATGTAACGTTGTTAAATTGAATTGTGTGGCCTGCATTGTTGCCTCCTTGATAACGGGCAATCACTTCTGCATTTTCTGATAAAAAGTCCGTAATTTTCCCTTTTCCTTCATCTCCCCATTGCGTTCCGACAACCACTACTGATGACATGCAAAAAGCACCTCCGCTGGTTCAAAAATGAACCCTAATATGAATTAATTATATTTTATCAATGGGCCTTGCCTAGAGTCAAGCCAAAAGGCGAACATTAACAATTGAACTCTCATGATTTGTTCGTCTTTAAAGCAAGGTTCTCCCTCATTTATTATAACCTACTTGGTAAAGGTTTTAACAGTATTCTCCCCTTGCTCCCTTTCCCAAAAAGAAGAGGCGGGCCAAGTCATATAGCGAATAAGACCAAAAAGCGCTAAACGCCATCTCTGCCCTGTTTCTTGATACCGCAGAGTCTTTTACGGCACATCAACCTCCTTATATACGCAGTTGGTAAGTCTTTTCCTAAGTGTTTGTAACACGAATTTTTCATAAACTTATAAGTGCCGATTCCAGTTCATCATACTCATTCTCCGAACAGTTTTTCTATTAGCCACACTGTCTTCTTGATATGTAATTCACATCCATCCGTGCTCCTCTGCCTTCCCGAATCATCTATTCTAGTCGGAAAAGTGGCCCTCAAATGTCTGCTTATGCTCCAACATAAAGAGTTCATTCGCCATTAAATGCTGAATATTCTGTATCATATATTATATATTTACAAATCACTTTTACTGCTTTAAGATTAATTTTCAATAGGAGGTACAAAAGATGGAAATGTCTTTTATAAACCCAAAGTCGTTAAAAGCACAATCCTATCACGTCATTAAAGAGGCAATCATCAAGGGGGTTTTAACCGATCATGAAGTACTAACTGAAAATAAAGCCAAGGAGTTATTTGGTATAAGCAGAACACCATTTAGAGAGGCCATCCAAAGATTAGAAGCGGAAGAATGGCTCATATCAATTCCTTATAAAGGCACTTATGTAAGCCCTTTAACGATGAAGGATGTAGATGATATTTTAGAAGTGAGGTTAATATTTGAAACCGCAATGGCAAAAAAAGTGGCAGAAACTATTACTAGTGAACAAATTGAACAACTTCAAAACATCATCAATAAAATGGAATCGGTCTCAACGAAACAATCAGACTACGAGTTTACTTTAATAGATCAAGAATTTCATAAAACCATCAACCATTTTGGCAATAATAAAAAGATGGTCTCCATAAGTGATCAAGTGTATGACTTGATGCGCAGAATCGCGATGAAAGTTTTAAAAAGTCCGATCAGACGAACAGAAGTGATTGATGAACATTTGAAAGTGTTAGAAGGATTACAAACGAATCATGTGGAAAAAACTTTGGCTCACCATTATGATCGGGTGAGATTTGAAGCGCAAAAATACTTTTCAACTTTATAAAGGATGGATGTTACATGAAGCATAATTACCGCTATCAAATTATGTTAATGATGGTTTTGATGGTGATCATCAACTATATCGATAGAGGAGCCATTTCATATGCACAAAAAGATATTATTGGCGAGTATGGATTTGACCCTATTTCATGGGGAGCCGTACTAGGATATTTTGGATTCGGATATTTATTCGGTTCTCTCTTCGGAGGAATTCTCGCGGATAAGAAAGGACCCAAATTTGTTTGGATTTTTATCGGAATTGGCTGGTCCTTGTTTGTCATCGCCACTGCATTTGCCGGAGATATTGGTATGGCCCTGTTTGGCGGCTCTGCTCTAACCGGATTTGCCATCATTCGTATCTTATTTGGATTTGCCGAAGGGCCGACGTTTTCAACCATTAATAAAACAAATGCGAACTGGGCAACACCCAGAGAACGTGGATTTGCTGTATCCTTGGGGTTATTAGGAACTCCGCTCGGGGCATTGTTAACAGCGCCTGCCGCAGTTGCGCTATTATCTGTCACAAGCTGGAAAATGATGTTTATTATTTTGGGCAGCCTGGGAATTGTATGGGTTTTCATATGGGCAAAAATGTTTACGGATTTACCCGAGCAAAACCCGAATGTATCAAAGGAAGAGTTGGAAAAAATCCGCTCTGTAAAAGATTTATTGCCAAATGAAAAAGTCGTTAGTAAGCATGATGATTCAATTAAATGGTATCATTTCTTTAAAAATCCGACACTCGTTTTTAATGCTTTAGGCTATTTTGCTTTCCAATATATTAACTTTTTATTGCTTACTTGGACTCCGAAATACTTACAAGATCAATTTGGCTTTCAGTTATCATCTCTTTGGTATTTGGGAATGATTCCTTGGATTGGAGCCTGTTTTACCGTATTGCTTGGCGGAAAAATTTCCGACTACTTGCGTCTCAAAACAGGAAGTCTGCGAATCGCGAGGTCTGGACTGGCCGTTGTTTCATTGTTATTGACAGCTATATGTTTCATGTTGATCCCTACCGCAAACACCATTGTCGGTGTTATGGTCTTGATGTGTATCGGGAATGCGTTTAATTCACTTCCAAATTCTGTTTATTGGTCGGTTATTATTGATACGGAACCGAGCCGAGCAGGTACATTTGGCGGCATTACACACTTTATTACCAATACAGCTACCATTATAGCTCCGATATTAACCGGGTTTTTAGTTGTCAGTTTTGGTTACACTTCGATGTTTGTGGCAGCTGCGATCGCATCCGGCGCAGGAATGATTGCAATGCTCTTTGTGAAACCTGGTCAACGGCAAGTAACGAATACATTAAGTAAGGCGGAAGCGTAA
Organism: Siminovitchia sp. FSL W7-1587; assembly: GCF_037963795.1. Classification (NCBI taxonomy): domain Bacteria; kingdom Bacillati; phylum Bacillota; class Bacilli; order Caryophanales; family Bacillaceae; genus Siminovitchia; species Siminovitchia sp. FSL W7-1587. Next base: position 2,401,147 of record NZ_CP150169.1, on the reverse strand, counting down.
TATGGATATTTTATCAACTTCAAAATTAATGAAAAAGAAAGAATTATCACCTGTTGAATTGGTAAAAGAAACTTTGCATAAAATTGCGATAGAAAATCCAAAATGCAATGCCTTTATTACGGTTGCAGAAGAAGATTCTTTACAAACCGCCAAAAAACTCGAACAGGAGTTATTGGCCGGCAAAATAAGAAGCCCGCTTCACGGCATCCCTATTGCCATAAAAGATTTAATTTTTACAAAAGGGATTCGGACAACAATGGGTTCGAAACTATATGAACAATTTATCCCCGACACGGATGCAACGGTTGTCCAAAAATTAAAAGATGCCGGTGCGGTCATAATAGGAAAAACGAATACACATGAATTTGCTTATGGACCAATCGGTGACCGATCCTATTTTGGGCCGTGCCGCAATCCGCATCATTTAGATAAAATTACCGGCGGATCGAGCAGTGGCTCAGGCGCCGCTGTTGCCTCCGGCATGGTCACTGGCGCTTTAGGAACCGACACAGGCGGATCTATCCGGATTCCATCCTCGGCGTGCGGAATTGTCGGGATGAAGCCGACCTTTGGGCTGGTGAGCAAAAAAGGATCATATCCTCTGGCTTATACTCTTGATCATATTGGACCGATGACCAAGAATATAAAGGATAACGCGTTATTGCTAAACGTTATAGCCGGATATGATTCAGAGGATCCGTACTCTTTGAAAATGGAAAAAAAGGACTACTCCTCTTTGATTGGCCAAGATGTAAAAGGAAAAACGTTAGGTATTCCCTCTTATTATTTTGATTTCATCGCCGAAGAAGTGCGCGCAGAGGTCATTCATTGCATCCATATGTATGAAGAACTCGGTGTCATCATTAAGAAAGTGGATATTCCTATTTTGGATAAAATCGCAATAGCGCAAAGTATAACGATTCAATCAGAAGCTGCGGCGGTACATGAAGATACTATCCAAAACCACAAAGGCGATGTAGACGATGAGGTATTTGAAAGATTAGTCGCAAGTCAAGCTATTAAAGGCTATGAATATGTGCAATCACAAGTCGAAAGAAACCAGTTAATTGCCGAATATAATCAGGTCTTTGATGACGTCGATGTATTGCTCACTCCGACACTCCCTATTCTACCAACTAATATTGGCCAGCGGGAAGTACAAATTCAAGGCCAAACGGAAGCTGTTCGCCATGCATTGTTAAGATTGACATCGCCAACAAACTATACAGGCAATCCGTCTTTGTCGCTTCCTTGCGGCTTATCCAAGCATAACCTGCCAATTGGCGTTCAATTCATTGCAAAACATGGTGATGAAGCTGAATTATATCAGTTTGGCTATGCTTTGGAACAAAGCGGATTGTATCAAGACAGATTTCAAGATGCTTTTCCACAAAAATAAATGGGGAGCTGTCTAAAAAGTCCATTTTAGAATACATGAACTAACATTTAAAACCCAAGAATGTTGATTTTACAGTATTCTTGGGTTGGTTTTTTAAACTTTCAAGCTGAAATATTACTTTCCGGACAGCACCTCTGGTTATTTTATTAGAAATTCGCTTTTTAAACATAAAGGACAGCCATGAAGGTGACGAGGCTATATTGGCGTCAAAAGGCACAAATAAAAGCACTCCGAATACGAAGTGCTCAATCGCTATGCGCCAGGCGGCGCGGCGGAATCGTCAAACCTTCTCTCTAAATTGACGAATTTATTATATTCTTTGACAAAGGCAAGCTGGACGGTCCCGGTCGGGCCGTTCCTCTGTTTCGCTATAATGATTTCAATGATATTTTTGTTTTCTGATTCCTGATCATAATAATCTTCGCGGAACAGGAATGCCACAATATCAGCATCCTGCTCGATACTTCCCGACTCCCTGATGTCAGACATGATCGGGCGCTTGTCCTGACGCTGTTCCACACCACGGGACAACTGGGATAAGGCAATGACGGGAACTTCCAATTCACGGGCCAATGCCTTTAATGAACGGGAAATCTCCGATACTTCCTGCTGCCGGTTTTCTTTAGCACGTCCGCTGCCCTGAATAAGCTGCAAATAATCAATCAAGATCATCCCAAGACCGTGTTCCTGTTTCAGCCTGCGGCATTTGGAACGGATTTCACTAATACGGATTCCAGGGGTATCGTCAATATAGATACCGGAATTGGACAAGCTCCCCATTGCCATCGTCAACTTACGCCAATCCTCATCTGTCAGTGCCCCTGTTCTTAAATTTTGGGCATCGATATTGCCTTCGGCACAAAGCATACGCATGACGAGCTGCTCTGCCCCCATCTCCAGGCTAAAGATCGCGACATTTTCATCGGTTTTTGTTCCAACGTTCTGCGCGATATTCAATGCAAAAGCCGTTTTACCGACTGATGGACGGGCGGCAACAATGATCAGATCATTTCGCTGGAAGCCTGCGGTCATCCTGTCCAGTTCAGAGAATCCCGTAGGAATCCCGGTAATTTCCCCTTTACGGTTGTGAAGCATTTCAATATTGTCATATGTTCGGACGAGAATATCTTTTATGTTTTGAAAAGCGCTGGCGTTCTTCCGCTGGGCTACTTCCATAATGCTTTTTTCGGCTTCATCGAGCAGTTCTTCCACTTCGTCTTCCCGTGTGTAGCCGTTCGTGGCAATGTCAGTGGCCGTACGGATTAAACGGCGCAGGAGCGCTTTTTCTTCCACGATCCGGGCATAATAGCCAATATTAGCGGCTGTGGGCACCGATATGGAGAGTTCACTTAAATAAGAAACTCCTCCTACATCTTCCAGCAGTTTGGATGCCGCCAATTTTTCGGTTACCGTGACAAGATCCACCGCTTTTCCCGATTCGTTTAATTCAATCATCACTTCAAAAATTTTCTGGTGGGCGCTCCGGTAAAAATCTTCGGGCACAAGGATTTCCGACGCTAATACGATCGCTGAAGGCTCAAGAAAAACAGCACCGATCACTGCCTGTTCCGCTTCAATATTTTGCGGTGGCGTACGGTCTATTAATAAATCATTCACTGTTCAATCCCCCTCCCTGCTCCCGCATAAAACATGCCATAGAAAAAATGTGACCGGTATCCGGATCACATTTTAAATACTTATTCCATTTTACCATGAAATGATATGGAGACATATATGAATTTCAGTTTTGCTCTTTTACATGTACATTGAGTGTTGCCGTTACTTCGGGATGGACTTTGACCGGTACTTTCGTCACTCCAAGTGAACGGATCGGCTGGTCAAGTTCAATTTTTCTTCGATCGACCTTAACATTATGCGCTTTTTTCAATTCATCAGCAATCTGTTTATTCGTAATTGATCCGAACAGTCTTCCGCCTTCTCCCGACTTTGCTGTGATTTCCACGGAGATTTTTTCAAGTTTTTCCTTTAATTGTCTAGATTCTTCCAACAGCTCTTTTTCTCTCTGTTTTTCTTTTTTCTGCTGGTTTTCAAGCGCCTTTAAATTTCCGGGAGTTGCTTCGATTGCCAAGCCTTGTTTAAATAAAAAGTTTTGTGCATAGCCGACAGCAACATCTTTGATTTCCCCTTTTTTTCCTCTTCCCTTGACATCTTTTAAAAAAATGACTTTCATGAAGATTGACCTCCCTCGAAATATTCATCCAACACTTGCCTTAATTGCAACTCGGCTTCCAAAACGGATACATCCGTCAGTTGGACAGCTGCGTTCGACAAGTGGCCTCCTCCGCCCAACATTTCCATAACGATTTGAACATTTACTTCACCGAGTGAACGGGCGCTGATGCCGACAGTGTTTTCATCTCTCTTTGAAATAACGAATGAGGCATTTACACCTTCCATCGTCAGCAGCGTATCCGCTGTTTGGGCAATCATGATCGGATTATAAATCACATCATCCGCACCCGTCGCAATCGCAATCCCATCACCGTAAAATTCCATTGTTTCTATCAATTTCGCCCGCTTTACATACGATTCCACATCTTCTTTCAGAAACTTTTGCACAAGAACCGTGTCCGCCCCGCGTGACCTTAAATAAGAAGCCGCATCAAATGTTCGGGAACCTGTCCTAAGCGTAAAACTTTTAGTATCTACAATAATGCCAGAAAGAAGAGCGGTTGCCTCAAGTCGATGCAGTTTTTTTCCTTTGGGCTGGTATTCCAACAGTTCTGTAACAAGCTCTGAGGTGGATGAAGCATACGGCTCCATATAGACAAGCAACGGCTTATTGATAAAATCTTCACTTCGTCGATGGTGATCGATGACAACGATCCGATCCGTTTTACCTAACAGTTTTTCTTCAATAACGAGAGATGGCTTATGTGTGTCCACAACAACGAGCAATGTATCTTCCGTCGCAATTTCCAAGGCATCTTCCGGTGTAATGAGCCTTGTATAAATATCGGGTTCATTTTTTAATTCCTCAATCAGCCTTCTGACACTCTGGTCTATTTCGTCAAAATCGATCACAATATAGCCTTCCCGATGATTCATATGGGCGGCTTTTCTAATACCGATTGCCGCACCGATAGCGTCCATATCGGGATATTTATGCCCCATGACAATGACCTTGTCGCTTTCTGTAATCAAATCCTTCAAGGCATGGGAAATGACCCGTGCGCGAACCCGCGTTCTTTTTTCCATCGGATTGGTCTTCCCGCCATAAAATTTCAATTTCCCGTTCGGCAATTTCATGGCAACCTGGTCGCCTCCGCGTCCAAGCGCGAGATCCAGGCTTGATTGCGATAAAGCGCCGAGTTCAGGAAAGGATGATACCCCCAGCCCAACACCGATACTGAGCGTTAAAGGCACATGTTGCTTTGCTGTCGTTTCCCTCACGGTATCTAAAATAGAAAACTTTTCCTGCTCCAATTGCTTGAGAATTTTTTCATTTAATAAAATAATAAACCGGTCGGATGATGTTCTTTTCAGGAAGATGTCCCGCTCTATGGCCCAATTATTTAAAAGCGCCGTAACGGTGCTGTTCAGTTCACTTTTCGTTTGGTCATTCATTCCTTGTGTAGCGTCATCGTAATTATCAATTAAAATGGTCGCGATAACCTGACGTTCTTCTTGATACCGTTTGGCCGTATCTATTTCTTCTGTCACATCAAAAAAATAAAGAAGGCGTTCTTCATTTTTTACTTGGACACGGTATTTCCGCTCATTTAATGTGACAATATCCGTCGCTCGTTCTTCCTTTACGAGTTTAACAAGCGCTTCCGAGATATCATATAAAGTCTTTCCCACAAGTGTATTTTCGCTTAAACAGGAAGCCATATAAGAGTTTGTCCATTCAATATCATAATCATCATTGATCAGCATGATCCCGATCGGCATTTCCAACAGCGCTTCTTCTCCCACCTTTTTAACGCGATGGGAGATCGTCGAGATGTATTGTTCTGTTTCGCGCAGCCTCTCATTTTCCGCTTGTATTGTAAAGAAAATGAAAATCCCGAGCAAGAGAGCACCAAATGCACCCGCCCACCAGTATTGGAAACTGATGATGATCAGAAGAACGACGTTAAGAGCGACTATTCCAAAGATCGGATAACGGTTCTTCCCTTGCTTTTTATATGGAGGCATCCTTTCAGCTCCCTTAATCCTAAATTTACTTCTTAGCCAACCGCTCTCTTAAATCAAAACCTAAGTCAATTATACCCAATAACTTGACGATTGAAAAAAAGATCGGCCATAAAAAGGTCATGACCGTAGCCATGATTGGAATGGCTTTAGGCCAGCTTTTCAAATAACTGTAATAAAAGATAAAAGCCAATCCCTGGATAAACAGAATCATTTGCAAAATATAAGTCGCATTCATGACGACCATATATAAATATGTACCCTCTTCCAAGTCAGCTACAAGTGAAATAATGATGGTAATTAAATAATACCATAAAATACTTCTCGGAAATTTTAAAGTACGGAATGGAGAGAATTGCGGAACATTCACGCCGACTCTTTTCAATATCGGAAAGTTCACAGCCATCAACAGTATGACTGTCAGAAAAGAAACCCCGATCAGCAAGCTTGGCGCCAATGCTTTCAGTAACTTGATCATTTCTTCTATTTGCTGTGTAACTTGCTCATTGGGCACTTGCCCCAATGATTTCATAAGTTCGGCATAACTTTCGCCCGAAGATCGAAAGCTCTTTATCAATTCATCCATAAGGTTGATTTCTAATAGTATAACGGCCGCGATGTAAAAGAGAACAATATTTCCTAAAAACACCATACTTGATGCCATATATGAAATCAGTTTGCTCTTTCCGCTTCTAATACAATACCCCATCACCAACCCTGTCGTTCCGTACAAGATGGCAATCGGAACAAACATGATATTGATAATAGCTGACATCGCAATAGCACCGATCAGTAAAAGAAACGCATGTTTCAGCGGGTGCTTTGCACTGTATAAAAGAAATGGAAGAATCAAAAATAAACTAGTGATAAACGCAATGACCGGGACATAAACGGAAAGGAACATCAACACAGCAAACACAGCGAGCATGAGGGCCCCTTCCGTGAGCATTCGGGTATCTTTCACTATTTCACCTCATCACAAACATATATACCTTTTCATTTTAACGATTGTTGACTATTCATTCAACTGATGGCTATAAAGTAAAACTTCTTATCAGTAAAGATGATCTTACTGATAAGAAGCAGAACAAAGACTAAGATCGAAAGCATCTTATTGGAAAGCTCAAGACGACACTTACGCTTTTTCACTTACGATGACGATATTGTCGAATCTCACCTTGGCACCACTGCGCTTGCACCCGCACATCCGGTGTGTCGAAACATCTTGGCGATCAAACCGCGCGCGCTAGGGCGCTGCCGAAGGTTTTTACTTGTCTTGTCGACCCGAAAAAATCGAGCTTTACTGGAAATCTAACTCAACATCTTACCCCTTTGACTTACTTTCAGCTTTGTTGGGAGGCCTACTGCCCGTTAAAGCGGAAAGTGAAGCTCCAATCTCCAGCAACCTTTTTCGCCGATTGTGGTTAAAACCCATTTATCTGGAAGTTCATCCTCTATTTCATTCCCGTTTTCCTGCCATCTTTTAAAATGAGAGGCACTGCCAGAAAGTGAAGCTCCAATCTCTGGAAACCTTTTTCGCCGATTGTTGGTTAAGCCAATCGGCTTTTATCTGCCAATCGCCCCATTTACGATGCTCGTTCAGCCCGTAAAGCGGGACAAAAAAACAGCAAGAGTCTACCCCTTACTGTTTCGAAAACCATTATTCACCTGAAACAAACGGAAGAAGCGCCATTTGACGTGCACGTTTAATAGCCACTGTCAATTTTCTTTGATACTTGGCGCTCGTTCCAGTTACACGGCGCGGAAGAATTTTGCCACGTTCAGAAATAAACTTCTTAAGCAAGTCTATATCTTTATAGTCAATGTGTGTAATTCCGTTCGAAGTAAAGAAACACACTTTCCGGCGTTTGCGTCCGCCTCTGCGTCCACCTGCCATTTGCATAACCTCCTTTTATGATGATTAGAATGGTAGATCGTCATCAGAAATGTCGATCGGTTGTCCATCGTTAGAGAACGGGTCTTCATCTGTCCGAGTATATCCTTGGCTTCCCTGTTGTTCCTGTTGCCCATAAGAATAACCTTGGCTTTTTTGGGTTCCACCACCAAATTGGCTTCCTCCAAAATCTCCACCTCGGTCTTGTTGGGTTGCACTTCTAGGTTCCAGAAACTGGACACTGTCCGCAACAACTTCGGTCACATACACGCGTTTTCCGTCCTGCCCTTCATAACTGCGCGACTGAATCCGGCCATCAACACCAGCCAAACTTCCTTTTTTTAAGTAGTTGGCGACATTTTCTGCTGGACGACGCCATATGACACAATTAATAAAGTCCGCTTCGCGTTCCCCTTGCTGATTCGTAAATGTTCGGTTTACAGCCAATGTAAAATTGGCGACCGGCACCCCGCTTGGGGTATACCGCAATTCCGGATCCCTCGTTAATCTGCCTACCAATACAACTCGGTTCATCATCAGAATCAACCCCTTCCCGTGTACTTCTTAAAATTGTTTCACGTGAAACATTTATTTTTCTTCTTCTTTAATGACAATGTGACGGATGATATCATCATTGATTTTTGCAAGCCGATCGAATTCCTGAACTGCTTCAGGACTTGCATTTGTGTGGATTAGACGGTAAAAACCATCGCGGAAATCCTCGATTTCATATGCAAGACGTCGTTTGCCCCAATCTTTTGATTCGATGATCTCTGCACCATGAGAAGTTAATACTTGATCAAAACGCTCGATGAGCGATTGTTTTGCTTCCTCCTCGATGTTTGGACGAATGATGTACATGATTTCGTACTTTCTCATCTTTTACACCTCCTTGTGGTCTATGCGGCCCCTAAAGGGGCAAGGAGCAATTTTCATTACTCACAAGGAAAAATTATATCATAAAGTCCAGAGAATAACAATTCATAAAAAAGTAAGAGCCATGCTGCTGCATGGCCTTTACATCATTCTTTATCTTTTTCGTAAGTTTCTTGTGAAGGGTTATACAATTTATCAAGATCTGGTTCTTCAGCAAACTCTGTTCCATAGTTCGGTTGGTTCGTTGTGTTTGTCCTTGCTTGCTGATCCACTTCCCGATCCCGAGCAACCTCCTCGGTATCACCATCAAAGAAGTAAGACAAACAAATGAGGCCGCTTAATCCAACTAATGTGTAAACAAGTCTTGACAGGCCGGCAGTTTGTCCGCCAAAGATGGCCGCAACGAGGTCAAATCTAAATAATCCGATCAATCCCCAGTTAATTGCGCCAATAATGACTAACGCCAAAGCAATTCTCCGAAGTGTTGTCACGCAGTGCACCCCCTTTTTCTCAAAGGCCAAACCAATAACAAATGCCATTGGTTCTGTTCTATTTTTTGAAGAAAAAGGGTATTTATGACTGGAAAAACTAACCGTTTATTTTGTTTTTTTCCCTCAATAGATATTTTTGCAGTTTGCCGCTTGCATTTCTTGGCAGCTTATCAACAAATTCATATCGTCGCGGACGCTTATAACGCGCCAATCGGCCTTGTTCCGTACAAAAGCGGTCGAGTTCTTCCGCTGTCAACAATTCATCTTTACTCACGATAAAGGCAACGACACGTTCTCCCCACATTTCATCCGGCTCTCCGACAACTGCTGCATCCAATACTTTCGGGTGCTCAAATAAAACATCTTCCACCTCTCGTGAATAAATGTTTTCTCCTCCTGAAATAATCATATCTTTTACCCGGTCACTCACCCAAAGATACCCTTCGCTGTCAACATACCCGATGTCTCCTGAATGGTACCATCCTTTGTAAAAAACTGCTGTCGTCGCTTCGGGCTGTTTATAATATCCCAACATCGTGCTTGGGCCTCGAACAATGATTTCTCCAAGTTCACCTGCTCCACATATGTCTTCAGGATCAGATGGACCGTCTTCCCTTGTTTTGACGATACGCACGTCATGCTGGATTAGCGGCTTTCCGGATGAACCCGATTTGATTAGTTGTTCATCTTCATACAATACAGTAATAGCAGGGCCCATTTCCGTCATGCCATATGCTTGATATAAGTCAATGTTTAACATTTGATTGACTTCTTTTACAAGCACCGGGGCCATCGGCGCCCCTCCGTATAGACCGGCACGGAGCGAAGAAAAGTCGGCTTGTGATAAATCTTCCCTCAACATCATATACCACATGGTGGGGGCGGCAAAAAAGAAACTGATTTTTTCTTCCTTAATTGTTTTGATCAATTCCTTCGGATCGAAATGATGCATAATGATATTTGATCCGCCCATCAGGATGCGCGGTAAAAAAGCAGAATGCAGTTCTGCACAGTGAAACATTGGCGCGACACTCAAGCCTCTTTCATTTTTCGTAATGCGCATGACTGCCGACATAATGGTGCTTTGATCAATCATACTTCGGTGAGAATGCATCACCCCTTTTGGCATTCCAGTTGTTCCGGATGTGTACATGATCGCATAAAGATCATCTTCATGCAGTTTACATTCAGGTCTTTTAGAAGACATGCCGCTTACCTGCTCTTCATAGCTTTTGGCAAAAGGCTCATGACATTCATCTATTGACCAAAATTCCATGTCCCGAAACGATTGTGCAGCCATTTTTACCGCACTGGCCGTTGCGTTTTCAAATAAAACAAGCTTTGGGCTGGCATCTCGTAAAATAAACGCAACTTCTTTTCCAGTTAACCGAAAATTGACCGGATTAAAGACAGCTCCAATTTTCATACAGGCAAATAATGTTGTTGCCAATTCGGCCGTATTAAACAAAACCGTGGAAACACGGTCTCCTTTTTGCACCCCTGACTGTTTAAAAGCATTGGCAAGCTTGTTGACGTCCTCGTCCCATTCTTGGTACGTCCATCTTTTGCCGAGCCTTCGATCGACCAAACCTTCTTTACTTGGAAATTTGGCAACAGTTTGTTCGAAAATATCCCTAAGTGTCGGCCCCAATTCTTTTCACTCCTTAAGGTTATTTTATGATCCCTCCAACCGCTCGATAATGGTTGCGTTTGCCATGCCAAATCCTTCACAAATTGCCTGTAGCCCATATTTTTTATTTTGTCTTTCCAACTCATGAACCAGTGTCGCCATGACTCTTGCTCCACTTGCTCCTAATGGATGCCCCAAAGCGATGGCTCCTCCGTTTACGTTCAATTTCTCAGGATCGGCACCTGTCTCTTTCAGCCAGTGCAGCGGGACTGAAGCAAATGCTTCATTGATTTCAAATAAATCAATGTCAGAAAGCCGCATCCCCGCCTTTTTTAATACATTTTCAGTTGCTGGTACCGGCCCTGTCAACATGAGTGTTGGATCCGAGCCAACAACTGACCTCGCAGTGATTCTAAAGCGGGCTTTTATGCCGAGCTCATTTGCTTTTTCCCGGGACATTAGCAAAATGGCCGCCGCTCCGTCACTGATTTGACTTGCATTTCCCGCTGTGATTCTCCCCTTTTTCAAAAAAGGTGGTTCAAGACTAGCAAGCTTTTCCATTGATGTATCTTCCCGCGGGCCTTCATCGGTTTTCATGATGCCTTTTTCAGTCTCGATCTCGATGATTTCCTTTTCAAACCGCCCTTCTTGGATAGCCCGCAGCGCCTTTTCATGACTTTTTAGCGCAAATTGATCAAGCTTTTCTCTCGTAAAATCCCACTTTTCCGCAATTCTTTCCGCGGATAACCCTTGATGGATGATTTCATGGCGATTTGTTAAAAGTGGACTATATGTTGCCCCTTGCAAGTTTGAGAGCATCGGCACACGTGACATACTTTCTACCCCGCAGGCAATGACAACATCCATGTCGCCGCTTAATATCGCTTGCGAAGCGAAATGGACCGCCTGTTGGCTTGATCCGCATTGTCTGTCGAGCGTAACCCCCGGAACCGTAATGGGAAAACCGGCGATTAATGCGGCCAATCTGGCAATATCATTCGCTTGTTCACCTACCTGCGTGACACAGCCGGCAATCACATCTTCAATCAAGCTACTGTCGATCCCGGCCCTGTCAACCACCTCTTTCAGCACTTTGGCTAACAGTTCATCCGGCCGAATGCCGCTTAACATGCCATTTTTCTTCCCGACGGGCGTTCTGACAGCCTCGACTATGACAACTTCTCTCATGGAATAAGATTCCTCCTTGTTGGAATGATCAAACTATTCCTCATACATTCGGTGTAACCCCCATTTAATCCTGCTTTATAACATAAAGAAAACCAGGCTCGCTTTAGCATTGCCTGGCCGCCATATACATCATATTCATATTTACGCGCCTTCTAATCGAAAAAACCTGGAACATAAGCAAATACGAAATAGCCAAAAACCGAACAATTCATTTATAATTGTTCGGTTTATTTGTGTAAAAAAATATAAAAATAGGGCACTGTTCGCAGAGTCGTTAGACGTTGAATCGGAAATGAATGACATCTCCATCCTGAACGAGATATTCTTTTCCTTCCAAACGGACTTTTCCGGCTTCCCGGGCAGCTGTCATGGAACCGGCAGCAAGCAAGTCTTCGTAAGAAACTGTTTCCGCACGGATGAATCCTTTTTCAAAGTCTGTATGGATAATACCGGCGCATTGTGGAGCTTTCATTCCTTTTTTAAAAGTCCAAGCACGTACTTCTTTTTCCCCGGCCGTAAAGTATGTTGCCAAACCAAGCAGATCATATGCGGCTCGGATCAACTGGTCAAGGCCGGATTCTTTAATGCCAAGCTCTTCGAGGAACATTGCTTTTTCTTCATCATCCAGAACCGCTATTTCTTCTTCAATTTTTGCGCTAATGACAATGACTTCGGCATTGTCATTTTCTGCATAATCCATGACTTTTCGTACATATTCATTATCAGAAGGATTGGCAACGTCTTCTTCCCCGACGTTTGCTACATATAATACCGGTTTACTTGTCAATAAGTGGAATTGCTTTACAACTTTTGCCTGATCTTCCGTAAAATCAAGGGCTCTGGCTGGTTTATCCGCTTCAAAAGCTTCCTTTAATTTGCTAAGCACTTCAAATTCAACCATCGCTTCTTTGTCTTTTTGTTTGGCCATTTTTTCGACACGGCCAATACGTTTATCCACTGATTCCAAGTCGGCCAATATTAATTCCAAATTAATGGTTTCGATGTCATCAATTGGATCCACTTTTCCGGAAACATGGGTAATGTCTCCATCCGCAAAACAGCGGACAACATGGCAAATGGCATCCACCTGGCGAATGTGGGAAAGAAATTGATTCCCAAGACCCTCACCCTTACTGGCACCTTTGACAATCCCCGCAATATCCGTAAATTCAAAAGCAGTCGGCACCGTTTTTTTCGGTTTGACAAGCTCTGTCAATTTTTCCAAGCGTGGGTCCGGCACTTCGACGATCCCCACATTAGGATCAATCGTACAAAACGGATAGTTGGCAGCTTCTGCCCCGGCTTTTGTAATCGCATTAAATAAAGTTGATTTGCCCACATTTGGCAAGCCAACAATTCCTGCTGTTAGAGCCATATATCGGTCACTCCTCTACTCTAGGGAAAATCTCTCCCCAATCCATTCATAATTATAGAGAGTCCTTCTATAAAAGACAACCCTGTAAACCATAAGAAAAAGCATGAATTAGCCTTCATGCTTTTCCAAGATTTTTTTCAATTTGCGTGTAAATTCCCTGCGGGGCAGCATGACGCTATGGCCGCAGCCTTCACATTTCATTCTAATATCCATCCCCATACGAATGATGCGCCAACGATTTGTTCCACATGGATGCGGTTTTTTCATTTCTACAACGTCATGAAGATCAAATTCTTTTTGCTCCATTTTTATCCCCCTTCTGTTTCACCTAATTGAGATGGCTCTTGACGATCAGTGCCTGAAAACATGACAATCCGTTGATACGGAGCATCTACTTTGTGTTCATCCAGTTCCAGTTTGATCGCCTTCCTGATCTCACGGGCAATGTACCAGTTTTGTAACGGTAATGTTTCGGCCGTTACTCTTAAAATGACTTCTGAAGCACCAAACTGTTGAATGCCGAGAATACTTGGCGGACTGACAATCTCCTCGTATTTTTCCGGCATCTTTTCCAATACGCTTTCGATCAGGGCTTCCACTTTCTTTAAATCCGCGTCATATCCGAGAAAGATATCAACAATGGCGACACTGTTGTGGAGGGAAAAGTTTGTTACTTCCGTTATATTGCCGTTTGGAATAATGTATAGTTCGCCTGTCCAATTCAGTATTTTCGTAGTGCGGAGCCCTATTTCATCAACGGTTCCTTCAAATTGGCCAATTCTTACGTAGTCTCCGACGGAAAATTGGTCTTCAAAGATGATGAAAAAACCGCCAATTACATCCTTTACAAGGTTTTGGGCGCCAAATCCGACAGCTAGCCCCAGTATCCCCGCACCAGCCAAAAGGCCCGTTACATCGACTGTCAATGACGATAATATGGTGACGATCGCCACAAAATAAACGGTATAAGTTAATATGTTTTGCAACAACTTCACTAGCGTTGCTTCCCTGCGTTCTGAAAACTGAAGAGGCACTCTCGCTCTTCTTTTAAAAATGTTTTGGATTGCTGCCCTTCCGACTTTTACCACAATAAAGGATAGCACTAAAATCATGAGAATTTTTAATGCCACAAAGCCGACATCAATCCATAAATCCAAATCGGTAAACTTTTCTACGAACTTGTTTGTTTGCTTTTCAACTTGATCGAGTTTTTCTTCCAATATGTCTTCACCTGGCTTGCCTTGGATTTGGTTCCTATTTTATCAATAACCTTCTTCCATTTCCACACATGAAAGGAGCCGGCAATTTATCCATGTATAGAAAAGACAGCTTCTTCGTATACTGGTTATCACAAGGTTCATTCGTGTTGGCTGAGCGAACAGGAAAGGGGAATCATTTATGGGAAATGAACTGATTGTACATTATGAAGATCCAATGGCCTCACATAAAATATGTGAAACGATATTAGGGCTGTTTCCCCGCTCTGTTGATCGGCCAATCGTTGTTGTTTGCATCGGTACAGACCGCTCCACCGGGGATTCATTAGGGCCTTTAATCGGTTCATTTTTACAAGAAAATGGGTTGAATGTATTTCATGTGTTCGGGACTCTGGATGATCCAGTACATGCCATGAACCTCGAAAACATTTTAAAATATATAAAAGCACATTACAGGAATCCCTTTATGATCGGAATTGATGCTTGTCTCGGACGTATCGCGAGCATCGGCGACATTAAAGTGAACGCAGGACCCGTCAAGCCGGGGGCCGGGGTACATAAAAAATTGCCCGAAGTCGGCCACGCATCCATTACGGGAATCGTCAATGTGGCAGGCCATATGGAATTTGTCGTCCTGCAAAACACCCGCTTAAGTCTTGTCATGAAACTGGCCAAGCAAATTTCCGCCGGTATTTTGGAAGCGGACCGCATTTGTTTTCAGAAAAGTATGTTTCAACGCATGCGTTTTCATATGACTGATAAAAGATCGGCAAAGTAACATGAAAAAATAAAAAAACCACAGTGTTTGACCGTGGCACAATTCCCAGCTAGATTTTTATTAAATATTTTACTAAAAAAAATGCAATATTGTAACGATCATGGCCACGACAAGAATGCTTGGAAGTAAATTCGCAACCCGTATTTTTGTTATGCCGACTAAATTGAGCCCGATAGCAAAAATCATGATGCCACCAACTGCCGTCATTTCCAAAATAAAATGATCCATTAATGGCTGAGGAACGATTCGATTGATTTGGGTTGCGAATAGCGCGATCACTCCCTCATAAACGACAACTGGAATAGCGGAAAAAATGACCCCAATGCCGAGTGTCGTAGATAAAATAAAGGCGGTAAAACCGTCGATAACCGCTTTAGTAAAGAGGACGTCATGATCGTTTCGTATCCCGCTGTCGAGCGCCCCGATAATCGCCATCGCGCCGATTAAAAAGATGAGGGTTGCTGTTACAAAGCCTTGAGCGACCGTTCCCTCTTCTTTTGAACCCAAGCGCTTTTCCAGCCAACGTCCCAAGGCATTTAATTGATCATGAAGCGACCACCATTCGCCGAGGACAGTGCCAAACACGATGCTAATGATGACGATCAAGAAGTTTTCACTTTTAAAACCCATTTGCAGTCCCAGTACTATAACGGATAGTCCAATACCGTACATAACTGTTTCTTTCATTTTTTCAGGAATGAACCGCAAAATTCTTCCGAGTAATGTACCGATGATAATGCAAATACCATTTACAATCGTTCCCAGCAATACCATGTACTCACCTGACTTTTTCCCATGTCTCATCCATATTAATCTTGTAAATTGATTAACTCCAAAATGCGCTCTAAATCTTCCGGAGATAAAAACTCTATTTCAATTTTTCCTTTGTTTTTGGTTTGCTTAATCGTTACGGTTGTTCCAAACTTTTCCCGTAAACGATGTTCCTGTTCCCTGATAAACACATCTTTTTTAGGTGGTGTTTTCTTTGTTTCACGTGGAACATTTTCGTTTATGTTTTGGATCAGTTTTTCAAGTTGGCGGACGTTCAGTCCCTCTTTGATTGTTTTTTCCGCCATTAATTTCATTTGCTCTTTCCGCTTTAAACCAAGCAATGTCCGTCCGTGCCCCATCGAAAGCTTGCCTTCCGTAATATATTTCTGAATATCGGCAGGAAGGGCAAGAAGTCTGACATGGTTGGCAATATGCGGGCGGCTTTTTCCAAGCCGTTTGGCCAATTCTTCTTGTGTTACATTCAAATTGGTCATTAACGTTTGATAGGCTCTTGCCTCTTCAATGGGTGTTAAGTCTTCCCGCTGTAAATTTTCCAATACGGCGAGTTCCATCATCTGCTCATCATTAAATTCCCTAATGACGGCAGGAATGGTTGCCAATCTGGCGGCCTTTGCAGCACGAAAGCGCCGTTCACCAGCTACGATTTCATAGCCCTTTCCGATTTTGCGAAGGATGATAGGCTGTAAAATACCATGCTGTTTAATGGATTCTTTTAATTCATCAATCGCTTCAGGGGAAAATAGTTTTCGCGGCTGGTATGGGTTTGGTTTAATTTCCCTTAGACTTATTTCTCGAACCGCTTCCTCGGTTCCTACTTCCATATTCGCAAACAAAGCATTAATGCCTTTTCCAAGACCTTTAGCCAACTTCAGCCACTTCCTTTGCGAGATCTAAATATACTTCCGCTCCCCTGGATTTAGGATCATAAATAATAATCGGTTCACCATGGCTGGGAGCTTCACTCAACCGGATGTTCCGCGGAATGATGGTTTGATATACCTTGTTTTGAAAATATTTTTTTACTTCTTGAATGACTTGTAGCCCCAGGTTGGTTCTTGCGTCAAGCATTGTCAACAGGACACCTTCTATCATTAAATGGTGGTTTAAATGCTTCTGTACAAGACGGACGGTGTTCAACAACTGGCTTAATCCTTCAAGAGCATAGTATTCACACTGGACCGGGATTAAGACGGAATCGGATGCCGTCAATGCATTAATGGTCAACAAACCAAGGGAAGGAGGACAATCAATTAATATATAGTCAAAGTCATCCTTGATTTGGTCCATCGCGCGCTTTAAGCGAACTTCTCTCGAAATGGTCGGAACAAGCTCAATTTCTGCCCCTGCCAATTGAATCGTCGCTGGAACCACATATAAATTTTCTACCGCTGTATCTTTAATCACCTTTTCAATCGCCAAATCATCTACAAGTACATCGTATATGCATTCGTTGACTTCACCTTTATCAATTCCTGCGCCGCTTGTCGCATTTCCTTGAGGATCAATATCAACAATCAATACTTTTTTTCCAATAAAGGCCAAACAAGCCCCTAAATTAACAGAAGTCGTCGTTTTTCCGACTCCTCCTTTTTGGTTGGCTATGGAAATGATCTTTCCCAACTATGTCACCTACCTTAACTTCCTCCTGTAAATTATCTCACCTAATTTATTTTAACAAATATTCTATGAGGATTACGCTTAAATAAAAAATTTCTTACTTATTCCAGTTATCCGTAAAAAAATGAGAAACTTGTTTGTTTTTCAAGCTTCTCATGCTCGTCATTTTCTATGAATCTTTCTTTTTAGGAATTTTAATCGTAATTTGATAGTATTCTTCATGCTCTTCTTCCGTTGAATCTAGTTTGATTCCACTGTCAGCCACCATAGAAAGTGATTGGCGGATCGTATTGACAGCAATCCGCATATCTTTGCTGATTGCTCTTTTTTTCGGCGTTCTTTTAGGCTGTTGCTTGTCGGTGGAAAGCATTCTTACGACTTGTTCTTCCGTTTGCTTTACATTTAAGTTTTTTTCAACGATCAAATTCATCAATTCAACTTGTTTTTCGGGATCTTTTATCGGTATTAACGCCCGGGCGTGACGTTCTGTAATTTGTTTTTTCAATAAAGCTTCTTGAACTTGTTCTGGAAGTTTGAGCAAACGAAGTTTATTGGCAACGGTTGACTGCCCTTTTCCTAATCTTTGCGCCAATGCTTCCTGCGTTAAATTATGAAGTTCCAGCAGCTTTCCATAAGCTATTGCTTCTTCTATTGGGGTCAGTTCTTCTCGCTGCAAATTCTCAATTAATGCAACGGAGGCAGTTTCCGTGTCACTTAAATTTTTAATGATGGCGGGGATCTTTTCCCAGCCAAGCATCTTGACTGCCCTGAACCTTCGTTCTCCGGCAATAATTTCATATTGGCTGTTTTCTGCTTCCCTGACGACGATTGGCTGAATGATCCCATGCGTATGAATGGTCCGGGCCAACTCTTCTATTTTTGTTTCGTCAAATATGGTTCTTGGTTGAAAACGATTCGGAATGATGTCTGAAACTGTTATTTGTTTCACCTCATCCCTCTCTTCCGCCGTCTCTCTTTCTGTCGGCAGTTCTTTATCGCCCAATCCAAAAAAACGCGAGAAAGGATGTTTCATCCTTCACACCACCTTGAAATAATAACTCCCTTTTTTAAATACATTCTATCCCAATAATCAAATCCCTGCCGAACAACTGCTCCTTTGCCGACTATATTTATTCAAGCGGCAGTTTATTGGGAGTACCAGGTTTCCGCGGATATTTATTTGGAGTCTTTTTAACTTTTTTTATGATAATGATGTTTCTTTCGCTTTCTTCTATTGGCAATGTAAAATCGTGGACAGCTTGCTCTTTTCCACCAAGCAGCTTGATCGCTTTTTCGGCCGCCTTTAATTCTTCTTCGGCGTTTGCCGCCTTCATTGCCACAAATATGCCTTCTTTTTTTACAAGCGGCAGACATAATTCCGTTAAAACAGACATTTTTGCTACTGCTCTCGCGGTAACGATATCAAATCGTTCACGGAAGTCTTTATGTTGAGCAAATGTTTCCGCACGGTCGTGATAAAAAAATACTTTCTCTAGTTTCAGTTCTTTGGCAAGTTCATGTAAAAAAGTAATCCGCTTTTTTAATGAATCGACTATCGTTATATTTAGTTGCGGAAAGCAAATTTTAAGCGGGATACTCGGAAATCCAGCTCCCGCCCCGACATCGCAGAGCGACAGGGAACCTGTAAAATCAACGAAAAACGCAGCGCTCACCGAGTCATAAAAGTGTTTTAAATACACTTCCTCATGATCGGTGATCGCCGTTAAATTCATTTTTTCATTCCATTCCACCAACAGTTCGTAATACCGTTCAAATTGGTTGAGCTGACGCTCGTCTAGTTCAATACCCATTTTCTTTAATTCGTTTGTAAATTGCTCTCTATTCATTGATAAATCCTTTCTTAAGCGCCATCCCCTGCAACACGGGCTATTTTTCCGTGTTCAATATACACTAGCAAAATAGAAATATCCGCTGGATTTACGCCGGAGATCCGGGAAGCTTGGGCAATGGAAAGCGGACGGACTTTGTTTAGCTTTTGGCGCGCCTCGGTCGCAATGCCCTGGATGGCATCATAATCAATGTCTTCGGGAATTTTTTTGTTTTCAAGTTTTTTCAGCTTTTCAACTTGCTGTAAAGATTTTTCGATATAACCTTCGTATTTAATTTGAATTTCAACTTGTTCAATCACGTCTTGCGGCAGTTCTTTTTCACCGGGCGCCAACTGGATGATATGGGAATATTTCATTTCGGGACGCTTTAATAAATCGGATGCACGAATGCCGTCTTTCAGCTCGCTGCCGCCCGCTCCTCTAATCATAGCCTGCGTTTTTTCATTTGGTTTTAAGATAGTTTTTTGCAGTCTTTTTATTTCGGATTCAATATCAGCTTTTTTCCGCTTATACCGCTCGTATCGTTCTTCAGATATGAGTCCCAGTTCGTATCCTATATCGGTCAAGCGAAGGTCGGCGTTGTCCTGGCGCAATAGCAGCCGGTATTCAGCACGTGACGTTAAAAGCCGGTATGGTTCATTTGTTCCTTTGGTAACAAGGTCATCAATCAATACGCCGATATAGGCATCGGAGCGGCTTAAAATCACTTCATCTTTACCAAAAATATTACATGCGGCGTTAATGCCCGCCATAAGCCCTTGGGCCGCCGCCTCTTCATAACCGGATGTTCCGTTAATTTGGCCTGCCGTATATAAATTTTTCACTTTTTTTGTTTCCAAAGTCGGCCACAACTGGGTTGGAACGATCGCATCATATTCGATTGCATATCCCGGACGCATCATTCGCGCCTGTTCTAAAGCGGGAACCGTTTTGATCAGTTCATGCTGGACTTCTTCCGGCAAGCTTGTTGAAAGTCCCTGGACATATACTTCATTTGTATGGCGCCCTTCAGGTTCGAGAAAAATCTGGTGGCGCGGCTTATCACTAAAACGAACAACCTTATCTTCTATTGATGGACAATAGCGCGCGCCCGTCCCCTTAATCATACCGGAAAACATCGGAGAACGGTGCAAATTCTCATCAATCAAACGATGAGTGCGTTCATTCGTATACGTCAGCCAGCAAGGCAATTGGTCTGTCACTTTTTTGATCGTTTCATAACTGAATGCCCTTGGTTCTTCATCACCAGGCTGAATTTCCGTTTTGCTGTAATCAATTGTTTGGCTATTCACGCGTGGCGGAGTGCCTGTTTTAAATCTTTCTATTTCAAAACCAAGCTCTTGCAGATGTTCCGACAGTTTGATGGACGGTTGTTGATTGTTTGGTCCACTTGAATATTTTAACTCGCCCAGAATGATTTCTCCGCGCAAGAAAGTTCCCGTTGTAATGACGACCGCTTTGGCGCGATAGACCGCTCCCGTCATCGTCACAACTCCGCGACATATATCATCTTCAACGATCAATCGTTCCACCATGCCCTGGTGAAGCGTAATATTCGGTTCATTCTCCAGCGTATTTTTCATTTCATGCTGGTATTGGAATTTATCCGCCTGGGCGCGCAGTGCCTGAACAGCCGGACCCTTACCGGTATTGAGCATCCTCATTTGGATGGCTGTTTTATCAATATTTTTACCCATTTCTCCGCCAAGGGCATCAATTTCCCGAACGACGACCCCTTTTGCCGGACCGCCTATAGATGGATTGCACGGCATAAAAGCAACCATGTCCAGATTAATTGTAATCATGAGCACTTTGGCTCCCATTCTGGCGGCCGCCAGTCCAGCTTCGCATCCGGCATGGCCCGCTCCGACTACAACCACGTCATATTGGCCTGCCTCAAATTGCTTCATGTTACACGCTCCTTTATCACTTATTCTATTAACGCCTGTTGTTTATTTTCCGAGACAAAATTGACTAAATAACTGATCAATCAAACTTTCCTGTACAGTATCACCAATAATTTCTCCGAGCAATTCCCATGTTCTGGTCATGTCGATCTGTACGATGTCGATTGGAGTCCCCATTTCAATACCTGTAATGACATCTTCAATCGCATCAAGCGCCTGATGTAATAATGCGATATGACGGCTGTTCGATACATATGTCAAATCACCCGTTTCCAGTTCACCGCGGAAAAACATATCGGCAATCGCCTGTTCCAAATCATCGATCCCTTCTTCTTCCAATAAAGAAGTCGTCACAACGGTATGTGATGAAGCCATGTCCCTTACTTTTTCCAAATCTATTTTTCTTGGCAAGTCCGTTTTGTTCACGATAACAATAACGTCCATTCCTTCAACGGCTTTAAAAAGTTGCTCATCTTCAGAAGTAAATTCCTCGGCGGAATTGAGTACGAGTAAAATCAAATCCGCTTCCTTTAATACTTTGCGGGACCGCTCCACACCGATCTGTTCAACAATATCTTCCGTTTCTCTGATCCCCGCCGTATCAATTAAACGCAAAGGAACGCCTCTTACATTTACATATTCTTCAATAACATCCCTCGTGGTGCCAGGTATATCAGTCACAATCGCCTTGTTTTCCTGAACGAGGCTGTTTAGGAGGGATGATTTTCCGACGTTTGGCCGTCCGATGATGGCAGTCGCCAAACCTTCACGTAATATTTTACCTTGTTCGGCGGTATTTAGTAATTTTTTTATTTGGTCACGAATATAGATGGCTTTTTCCTCTAAAAGGCGATGCGTCATTTCTTCTACATCATCATATTCCGGATAATCGATGTTTACCTCGACATGGGCAAGTGTCTCCAATATCTCCTGACGCAATTTGGCGATCAATTTTGAGAGACGGCCGCCCATTTGCTCCAAAGCGATATTCATTGCTTTGTCCGTCTTTGCCCGTATCAGATCGATTACCGCTTCTGCTTGCGACAGATCAATACGTCCGTTCAAGAATGCCCTTTTCGTAAATTCCCCAGGTTCTGCAAGTCGTGCCCCATTATTTAAAACGAGTTGAAGAACACGATTTACCGAGACGAGCCCGCCATGGCAATTGATTTCCACCACGTCCTCACGTGTATACGTCCGTGGCGCCCTCATGACGGTCACCATCACTTCTTCTTCCTTCGCACCCGTTTTTGGGTTGACAAGCAATCCATAATGAATTGTATGGGTTGCCACATCTTTTAACTGCTTTCCCCCTGCCCCCCGGAATATTTGATCCGCAATCTGAACCGCTTCATCGCCACTGATTCTGACAATCGCGATTCCTCCTTCGCCGAGCGGGGTCGATATCGCGGCAATCGTATCGAAATCCATTATTTTTCACCTCTTTTCTTATAAAAAAATTCATATATCAATGCACAATGTGCATAACTTTTTTATCGCCAATCATCCACAATTGGAATAAGCTGCATTCTTTATTTTATCTTATCCACATGTGAATAACAATGGCGTAAGACAGGTTCCTGGCTTTGAAAATTTCCCTGAATGTAACAAAACGTTCAGACGACATTTTTAATATGCTTCAACCACACTCCCTTTTCTTCCTTTTAAGCAAAACTTGTTTTTCTAACTGGTTTCCCTTGATGCTTCCAACTGATCTTTTTCCAAGATGGTTGGCTTTTGTTTAGCTGCAATGAATGAGAGTATTGGCTCTTTTCATTTATATGGAAATTTTTTTATAGATAAGGAAGGGATACAACACTTTTGAGAGCTAAATGGTATCCTTACACAGAAAAAAAACACCTCTCAGCTTTGAGAAGTGTTTGGTTGAATCACAACGTATCTGTTGGGTTCTTCCCCTTTTGACACGGTTTGTACACCACGGTGATCCGCCAGCACAGTATGTATAATCTTTCGCTCGTAATTTGGCATTGGTTCCAGCTTTATCGGCTCGCCTTCATGAACTGCTTTTTGCGCAAGGCGTTCCGCCAGGCGGGCCAACGTTTCTTTTCGCCTTTCCCGGTAATTTTCCGGATTTAAAATGACTCTTATATAATGCCCTGAATGGCGATTGGCAACAAGTTGTGTCAAATATTGCAAAGAATTGACGGTTTGTCCTCTTTTCCCGATTAAAAGCCCCATTTTTTCACCAGTGATGTTGACAAATACGTTGCGATCATCTTCTTGAACCGTTTCAATGTTTGCTTCAATGCCCATATTCCGAAGGACATTTTGCAAAAAATCCACGACGGATTCAATGGCGCCCGGCTTCAACGTTACTTTAACGACAGCCGGACGAGAACCAAAGAGCCCGAATAGCCCCTTTTTTCCTTCATCGACAATTTGAATTTCCACTTGATCTTTTGTTGCATTCAGTTGAGCCAAAGCTGATTGTACTGCTTCTTCCACGGTTTGTCCGTTGGCAGTGACTTGTTTCACTTTTTAGCTCCCCTCACCTTTCCCTCATTCGTCGTCGATTTTTGAACGACAGGCGGTTTTATAAAATACGTTTGGACGATCATAAAAATATTTCCGACTACCCAGTATAAGGAAAGTGCCGCCGGGAAATTGATTGCAAAAATCAAAATCATTACTGGCATGATGTACAGCATCATTTGCATTTGCGGATTTTGGCCTTCCATTCCGGCCATCATCATTTTTTGCTGCAGGAAAGTAGTCAGTCCCGCAATAATCGGAAGTAAAAACAAAGGATCCGGCTTTCCGAGATCAAACCATAAAAATGTGTGGGTAGCAATTTCTTCCGTACGAATAATCGCTTGATAAAACCCGATTAAAATTGGCATTTGGATCAGCAACGGAAAACAGCCTGCCAGCGGATTCACACCATGTTTTTGAAACAGCTGCATCATTTCCTGCTGAAGCTGTTGCTGGGTTTTTGCATCTTTTGAGCTGTATTTTTCCCTTAATTTTTGCATTTCCGGCTGAAGTGCTTGCATTGCTTTTGAACTTTTGGTTTGTTTGATCATCAGCGGCAATATCGCTAACCGAATGAGAATCGTGACAATCACTATCCCCAAACCGTAACTGTTGCCGAACATTTCAGCTGTGGTCGTTATCAGCCATGATAAAGGATAAACGATATACTTGCTCCAAAAACCAGTGCTCTCGGATGTAATCGGCACAGGGTTTTCAATCGTCGAACAGCCTGCTGCGGTGATGACGAGAAACAGCAATGCTGACAATAAAAATATTTTCTTCTTCAAAACTTTATATCCTCCCTGTGTATCAGAATAACGTATCGATGATAACAGCTCTATCCGTTATTTTAACACTTTTCTCCGCTTCTGTTCATTTATTATCATTTGATTCTTTTCGTATGCTTTTTCCCAGCAGGAGCACATGTTCCAAACTCTTTTTAATGGAATGATAATCCATCTCGGCCGCCGGTTTCCTGGCGATGATAACATAATCTTTCATGGGACTCACACGTGTTTGATTCTCTTGGAAAAATTGCCTGATATATCGTTTGATTCGATTTCTCGTCACCGCATTTCCGATTTTTTTACTGACGGATAATCCGATCCGAAAATGCCCCTGATCTTTCTTTTCTAGTATGTAGACGACGAATTGCCGATTGGCAACCGACGCCCCTTTTCTAAAAACAGCCTGAAACTCCGTATTTTTTTTAATTCTGAATGTTTTCTTCATTCATCCACCTCAAAAGCTGAGCCCCGTTCTCTCATCTATTAGAAAAAAGACCACTGAGACGTTTCAGTGGTCTACGCGGATAAAACTTTTCTTCCTTTACGACGGCGAGCAGCCAAAATTCTTCGGCCCGTTTTCGTGCTCATGCGCACACGGAAACCATGAACTTTACTTCTTTTACGTCTATTTGGCTGGAATGTTCTTTTCATTATAGTAACACCTCCTCGAGGGTTGGATCATTCTCGTTTAAGACAGTCTTACTAATTATAAAGATGTCATAGAAAGATTGTCAACCTTCCCCTTCATTTTTTCCATCCATTTTAATCCAACACGAGCCTGTTGATGAATTGTGAGTTCATTATTTCTTATTCACAATATTTATCGACAAGTTTTTCACAAACCAAGGGCTGTTAATAATTATTTTTTACCGTTTTTTAGCATTGTGGATAATCTTTGGCACTCATTGCAGGACCATGCTTAATTTGATATGATAATAGTGTTTTACTTGTGGATGCCCTATCTCAATCCTCATCATTATCCACAGATTGTGGATAGAATGTGGATTGTTTATAAACCTCCATTGCATATCTTTGTCCACAAGAAGTGGATATTGTCGAAATACCCGTTTTCTACTATTATATACTTTTCCACAATTTCTTTTCTTGGAAAGGAACCAATAAGTCGGGATCTACTAAAATAAAGGGGGGTAAATGTTGGAAAACTTGGCCGATCTTTGGGACCAGGTCCTGAAGAATATTGAACAAAAAATTAGCAAGCCCAGTTTTGATACATGGCTTAAATTTACTGAAGCCTATCGTTTGCAAGGTGAAACTTTAGTAGTCGCAGCTCCCAATGAATTTGCCAGGGATTGGTTAGAGGGACGCTATGCGGATTTAATTTCTAAACTTTTATATGAAATTATTGGAGAAAATTTGGAGGTAAAATTTATCATTCCCCCTGAAAATGAAGAGGAAGCAAGCAAAACACCGGCTGCTCCACATCCAGTACAAGAAATTCATAGGAAAGAAAACTACCAAAATATGCTGAATTCCAAATACACGTTCGATACCTTCGTTATTGGCGCCGGGAACCGTTTTGCCCATGCAGCATCCCTCGCTGTTGCCGAAGCTCCGGCCAAAGCTTATAACCCGCTCTTTATTTACGGTGGGGTCGGGCTTGGAAAAACACATTTGTTACATGCCATCGGTCATTATGTATTAGAGCACAATCCAACGGCAAAGGTTGTCTACCTGTCATCCGAAAAATTTACAAATGAATTTATTAATTCGATCCGAGACAATAAAGCCGATGATTTTAGAAATAAATATCGAAATGTAGATGTGCTTTTAATAGATGATATTCAATTTTTGGCCGGAAAAGAACAAACTCAGGAAGAATTTTTCCATACATTTAACACGCTCCACGAAGAAAGCAAACAAATTATCATTTCGAGCGACAGGCCGCCAAAAGAAATTCCGACATTGGAAGACCGCTTGAGATCCCGCTTTGAATGGGGGTTGATCACAGATATTACGCCTCCTGATCTGGAAACAAGAATCGCCATTTTAAGAAAAAAGGCAAAAGCGGACGGGTTGGACATACCGAATGAAGCTATGCTGTACATAGCCAATCAAATCGATACGAACATTAGGGAACTGGAGGGTGCGTTAATACGCGTTGTCGCTTACTCATCCCTTATTAATAAGGACATTAATGCGGATTTGACTGCTGAAGCATTAAAGGATATTATTCCCAGCTCCAAACCAAAAGTCATTACTGTTCTCGATATCCAGAAAGTGGTTGGAGCCGAATTTAATGTGAAACTTGAAGATTTTAAAGCGAAGAAAAGAACGAAATCAATCGCTTTTCCAAGACAAATTGCCATGTACCTGGCAAGGGAGCTTACGGATCTCTCCCTCCCGAAAATTGGCGAAGAATTTGGCGGCCGTGATCATACCACGGTCATTCACGCTTATGATAAAATATCAAAGCTATTGGAAACAGACGCCGATTTACAGTCTATTATTCAAAACATCAAGGATTCTCTTAAAAGTTCACATTGAGGATTATGTGCATAACCGGAACATGGACATGCACAACTTGTACACATGTGAATAAGGCGAGATTTCCAATCATTCACATATTTATCCACATATCCACAACGCCTACTACTATTACTACGATTTTTTTATTAAAAAATAATATATATAAAGCTGAAGTGAGGGAATAAAAATGCAATTTACCATTCAGCGGAATCGGCTCGCGGACAGTGTCAATCATGTCATGAGGGCTGTTTCTTCAAGAACAACCATTCCTATCTTGACGGGAATTAAAATCGTCGCCACAGAAGATGGCATTACTTTTACTGGAAGTGATTCCGACATTTCCATCGAATCTTATATACCTGTTGAAGAAAATGGCGATAAATTGATTGATATGGTTCAACCCGGTGGCATTGTCCTGAATGCGCGTTTTTTCGGAGATATCGTCAGAAAACTACCAAAGGATACAGTAGAAATGAAGGTGGAAGATTCGAGGCAAGTACTCATCCGTTCCGGAAAAGCAGAGTTCTATCTAAACGGGCTTGACCATAAGGAGTACCCCCTTCTTCCCCAAGTATCGGATGAAACTGTATTTTCCATGCCGGGCAATCTTTTGAAAACATTAATCAGACAAACAGTGTTCGCAGTGTCCACCTCAGAAATACGCCCGATCTTGACAGGTGTAAACTGGCACATTGAAAATGGGTCACTTACCTGCGTTGCCACCGACAGCCACAGACTGGCCATGAAGACATCACCAGTCGATTTACCGGAAAACGAAAGTTATCAAACGGTTATCCCTGGCAAAAGCCTTACTGAGCTTAGCAAGATCCTGGATGATAATGACCAACCGGTCAATATTTTTATTACCGATAACCAGGTCCTTTTTAAAACCAAAAATATTCACTTTTATTCACGCCGGTTGGAAGGAAATTATCCTGATACATCTCGACTCATTCCAGCGGAATATAAGACAAATATTGTTCTTGAAGGCAAATTGTTTAATGACGCCATTGACAGGGCTTCGTTGTTGGCCCGGGAAGAAAGAAACAATGTGGTCAAACTTACATCACTTGAGGGAAACATGATTGAAATCTCTTCCAATACACCCGAAATCGGCCATGTATCGGAGCAAATTCCCATTCATTCACTTGAGGGTGAAGCTTTAAATATTTCGTTCAGTGCGAAATACATGATGGAAGCCCTCCGCGCTGTGGAAGGCAATGAAATTACCGTCAGCTTTACGGGCGCCATGAGGCCTTTTATTATTAAATCTGTAGAAGATCCGACCATTTTGCAACTTATTTTGCCTGTTCGTACTGCGTAAGACAGCCTGCCCCTTGAGGCAGGTTTTTTATATCCATCCAAGGAATGATCGTTGTCTGCTCTTTTTTCGTTTAATGATTTTAACATCGTTGGCGGCGCCCCCCGTATTCTTTGTCATGAGCGTAAATCTTTAGTAAAATAAAGGTATGAGATCATAAACGGAAAGAGTGAGAGCGTGGAAACAAAAATTGTCATTCAAACGGACACCATCACACTTGGTCAATTTTTAAAGCTTGCCGATCTGATTGATTCAGGCGGAATGGCCAAGTGGTTTTTGAGCGAGCATACCGTCTTGGTCAATGGAGAACCTGAGCAAAGGCGCGGTCGCAAGCTCTATGAGGGTGATCGTATCGAAGTGCAGGGAGCGGGAAGTTTTCTTGTTGCCCATTAAAGGATGTCTTTTCCATGTATATTGAGCAATTGGAATTGGAAAATTTTAGAAATTATAAAACACTCTCACTTTCTTTTGAAAATAAAGTCAATGTGTTCGTTGGAGAAAATGCCCAAGGAAAAACAAATGTCATGGAAGCCATTTACGTTTTAGGCATGGCCAAGTCCCATCGAACTTCAAATGACAAGGATTTGATACGATGGGATGAAGAGTATGCTAAAATAAGGGGCAGGATTCAAAAAAAGAGCGGGTCTGCTCCCATGGAGTTAACGATTTCCAAAAAAGGAAAAAAAGCCAAATTTAACCATATAGAGCAAAGGAAATTAAGCCAATATGTTGGAAATATGAATGTTGTGATGTTTGCGCCTGAAGATCTCCATCTTGTCAAAGGGAGCCCTCAAGTAAGGCGTCGTTTTATTGATATGGAAATTGGCCAAGTATCTCCCCTTTACCTTTACCATGTAGGCTTATACCAAAAAATTCTGCAGCAGCGAAACCAGTATTTAAAACAATTGCAAATGAAAAAACAAACGGATCAAACATTTTTGGATGTATTAACAGAACAGTATATTGACATTGCTGTCAAAATTATTCAGAAGCGTTTTGAGTTTGTGCGAATCCTCGAAAACTGGGCAAAGCCGATTCATTCCGGTATTTCCCGAGGCCTTGAGTCCCTCACGATTCGGTATAAACCATCTCTGGATGTATCAGAACAGGCCGATTCGTCCAAAATGGTAACAACATTTGAGGAAAAACTTTCCACTTTAAGGAATAGAGAAATAGACCGGGGAATCAGCCTGATTGGCCCGCATCGAGATGAAATATATTTTTATGTTAACGGGCGAGATGTTCAAACGTTTGGCTCACAAGGCCAGCAACGCACTGCTGCCCTCTCTGTCAAACTGGCCGAAATAGAACTCATTTTTGAGGAAGTTGGTGAATACCCGATATTGCTTCTTGATGATGTTTTATCCGAATTGGATGATTTTCGCCAATCCCATTTGCTAAATACCATTCAGGATAAAGTTCAAACGTTTGTGACAACAACGACAACGAGCGGGATTGACCATGAAACGATAAGAGAAGCGACCAGTTTTTCAGTTCATAACGGCAACATCACGAGAGTGGAATGAGGAGGACCTTGTATGTATGTTCATGTAGGTGATGATACATTGGTCCGTTTGAGTGATATCATTGCCATTTTAGATATGCAGACAGTCAATGAGTCTGAGCCGATGCAAGATATGTTGGAAAAGAAAAAAGAGAGTGTGGTCAATATTGCGGACGGCCCTTATAAATCGCTCGTAATTACACCGAATCATATGTATCTCACCCCTGTCGCCCTCGCTACTTTAAAGAAAAAAGCAATGAACGATACAAGATGAACAATATGTTTGATTCATTTTAAAATAGATGGAAAGTGCAGGTGAATCGTTCATGTCAATGGAACAAGAGGCCATTCAAAAACAGTACGACGAAAAACAAATCCAGGTGCTTGAAGGGCTTGAAGCGGTTCGCAAGCGTCCCGGGATGTATATAGGTTCAACAAGCATAAAAGGTTTGCACCATCTCGTATGGGAAATTGTGGACAACAGTATTGACGAAGCGATGGCTGGATATTGCAATGAAATTAATCTCATTATTGAAGAAGACAACAGCATTACCGTTAAAGACAATGGGCGTGGAATACCAGTGGGTATTCATGAGAAAATGGGCCGCCCGGCAGTTGAAGTTATTCTGACCGTCCTCCACGCCGGCGGAAAATTTGGCGGAGGCGGATATAAAGTTTCCGGAGGCCTTCACGGTGTTGGCGCATCGGTCGTCAACGCGTTGTCCAGCGAGCTTGAAGTATATGTACATTTGAACGGAAAAATTCATTATCAAAAATATAAAAGAGGCGTACCCCAATTTGATTTGAAAATCATCGGTGATACAGACCAAACAGGAACCGTCATTCACTTCAAACCGGATCCGGAAATATTTACGGAAACGACTGAATTTGATTTTGAAACCTTATCTACCCGTACCCGGGAACTGGCCTTTTTAAACAAAGGATTAAAATTGACGATTGAAGATAAGCGCGAGGAACCCAAAAAGCTCGAATTCCACTATGAAGGCGGGATTATGTCTTATGTAGAGCACTTGAACAGAGCGAAAGAAGTGCTTCACGAGGAACCGATTTACATCGACAGTGAGCGCGATGAGATCGCCATTGAAATTGCCATGCAGTACAACGACGGGTATGCAAGTAATATTTATTCCTTTGCAAACAATATCCACACATATGAAGGTGGCACGCATGAATCGGGATTTAAGGCTGCTTTGACAAGAGTCATTAACGACTATGCCAAAAAGCATCAAATCATCAAAGAAAATGATGGCAATTTGTCAGGAGAAGACGTCCGGGAAGGTTTGACCGCCATCATTTCCATCAAACATCCAGATCCGCAATTTGAGGGACAAACGAAAACGAAACTTGGAAACTCAGAGGCCCGTACGATCACGGACGCTCTTTTCTCAGAGCACTTTGAGAAATTCCTTTTGGAAAATCCGACACTTGCAAGGAAAATCGTCGATAAAGGTTTAATGGCCGCCAGAGCGAGGATGGCGGCTCGAAAAGCGCGTGAACTAACACGGCGAAAAAATGCATTGGAAATATCCAGTCTTCCAGGGAAGCTCGCGGACTGCTCTTCCAGAGATCCTGAAATCAGTGAATTATATATTGTGGAAGGAGACTCCGCCGGCGGCTCCGCGAAACAAGGGCGGGATCGGCACTTCCAAGCTATTTTACCCCTAAAGGGAAAGATTATTAATGTTGAAAAATCCCGTCTTGACCGCATTCTGTCCAACAATGAGGTGCGGGCGATCATTACGGCTCTTGGCACTGGAATCGGAGACGATTTTGACATTTCCAAAGCCCGATACCATAAAATAGTGATCATGACGGACGCGGACGTGGATGGCGCCCATATCCGGACGCTGTTGCTTACGCTCTTTTACCGTTATATGCGGCCATTGATTGAAGCGGGTTATATTTATATAGCCCAGCCCCCGCTTTATAAAATCAGCCAAGGGAAAAAGGAATTATATACCTATTCCGATCGTGAATTAGATGCTCTGATCGCAGAGTTGCCGGAGCAGCCAAAACCGATTGTGCAAAGGTATAAAGGACTCGGAGAAATGGATCCCGAGCAGCTTTGGGAAACGACGATGGATCCGAAAGCGAGGACGCTCCTGCAGGTGACCTTGGAAGACGCCATTGATGCAGATGAAACATTTGATATGCTCATGGGTGAAAAAGTGGAACCGCGCAGGTTGTTTATCGAAGAGAATGCAATATACGTAAAGAATTTGGATATTTAATTTTTGCCGGTTAAAAGCTTGTGAGAATCCTCACTTGCTTTTTTCGGGATAAGGGAGGTTTTAGCATGACAGATATGCCTGAATCAAATGTGAAGGAAATCAATTTAAGTCAGGAAATGCGTTCATCCTTTCTCGACTATGCGATGAGCGTCATCGTCTCCCGCGCCCTTCCCGATGTCCGGGATGGATTAAAACCTGTTCATAGGCGGATATTATATGCCATGAATGACCTTGGGATGACAAGTGATAAAGCTTATAAGAAGTCAGCGCGGATCGTTGGGGAGGTTATCGGAAAATACCACCCTCACGGAGATTCGCCTGTTTATGAAACGATGGTTCGGATGGCGCAAGATTTCAGCTACAGGTACATGCTTGTGGACGGACATGGGAACTTTGGTTCCATTGATGGCGACTCGGCGGCCGCCATGAGGTACACCGAGGCCAGGATGTCTAAGATTTCGATGGAGCTTGTACGGGACCTAAATAAAGACACGATTGATTATAAAGAGAACTATGACGGTTCGGAAAAAGAGCCGGTCGTGTTGCCCGCCCGTTTTCCAAACCTGCTTGTCAACGGCTCTTCCGGGATTGCCGTAGGAATGGCAACGAATATTCCTCCCCACCAACTTGGTGAAGTTATTAACGGCATTCTGATGTTGAGCAGGGACCCTGAAATAACGATTCAAGAATTGATGGAATATATTCAAGGACCGGATTTTCCGACAGCGGGACTGATCGTGGGAAGAAGCGGTATCAGAAGGGCTTACGAGACAGGCCGTGGCTCCATTATTATGCGGGCCCGGGTTGAGATTGAAACGAAATCAAACGGAAGGGAAACGATTATCGTCCATGAGATTCCCTTCCAAGTGAATAAGGCAAGGCTTATCGAGCGAATTGCCGAACTGGTGCGTGAAAAAAAACTGGACGGCATTACTGAGTTACGGGATGAATCAGACCGTTCCGGCATGAGAATTGTCATGGAAGTCCGCAGGGATGCCAACGCAAATGTTATTTTAAATAATCTATATAAAATGACGGCCTTGCAAACGAGTTTTGGTATTAATATGCTGGCGCTTGTGGACGGACAGCCGAAAGTGTTGAACTTAAAGCAATGCTTGGAACATTATTTGGAACATCAGAAAGTCATCATTCGCAGGCGAACAGAATTTGAATTGAGAAAAGCGGAGGCCCGTGCCCATATTTTAGAAGGATTAAGAATCGCCCTTGATCATATTGATGCCATCATCAGCTTGATCAGGGGGTCGGAGACAACCGACATTGCCCGAACCGGGTTAATGGAACAATTCAACTTGAGCGAAAAGCAAGCTCAGGCGATTCTTGATATGCGGCTTCAGCGCTTGACCGGTCTTGAAAGAGAAAAAATCGAAGATGAATATCAGCAACTTCTAAAGCTGATTGCGGAATTAAAAGGCATTCTGGCTGATGAAGAAAAAGTGTTGCAAATTATTCGCGATGAATTGACGGAAATTAAAGAGCGCTTTGATGATGGCCGCCGGACTGAGATTGTTTCCGGTGGAGTGGGACACATCGAAGATGAAGATTTGATTCCAAGGGAAAATGTTGTCATCACGTTAACCCATAACGGTTATATCAAGCGGCTGCCCATTTCCACATACCGTAGCCAAAGACGGGGCGGCCGGGGTGTTCAAGGAATGGGAACAAATGAAGATGATTTCGTAGAACATTTACTTACGACGTCTACTCATGACACCATCCTTTTCTTTACAAACAAAGGAAAAGTGTATAGGAAGAAAGGTTATGAGATTCCCGAGTACAGCCGGACGGCCAAGGGACTGCCGATCATTAATATGCTGGAGATCGATAAAGGTGAGTGGATCAATACAATCATCGCCGTGGAAGAAGTCCTGGAAGACTGGTTCTTGTTCTTTGCGACAAAAGAAGGAATTGTTAAAAGAACGCCGGTATCAGCCTTTGCCAACATCCGAAATAATGGACTGATCGCCCTGAACCTTCGGGAAAACGACGAACTTATTTCGGTAAAACTAACGGATAACGATAAAGATATCGTGATTGGAACTAAGAACGGACTGCTCATCCGCTTTCCTGAAACAGATGTACGCCCAATGGGAAGAACGGCAACTGGCGTAAAAGGGATTAATTTAACCGAAAACGATGAAGTTGTTGGAATGGAAATTCTCGAGGAGGACCACGATGTTCTTGTCGTAACAAAAAATGGCTACGGCAAGCGGACGCCAGCAGCTGATTACCGGATACAATCCCGCGGTGGAAAAGGTCTAATTACTTGCCATATTACCGAGAAAACGGGAAGTGTCGTTGCTGTAGAAACGGTTAAAGGTGATGAAGACCTGATGTTGATCACTGCCGGCGGCATTTTAATTCGTATGGCGGTTGAAGATATTTCCGTCATGGGCCGTAATACACAAGGTGTCATTCTGATCAGGCTTGATGAAGAGGAATCTGTCGCCACGGTCGCAAAAGTAGAAAAAGCCGAAGGAATTGAAGAAATATCAACAACGCCGAGTGATGAAGAAATCACAGGTGAAGAATTGTACGAATAAGCAATGCGGAGCATCGGATCATTCCCCGATGTTCTTTTTTTGAAAAAATGGATATACGGGCTGCTTGTATTTGGATTATTAAGAAATATTTTTGATGTTCAATTGTAAATATTAGTTCGTACGTTTATCATTTTGACTAGCTACTTATCAAGAGTAAATTGAAAAGTGACATAAAAAACCAGGCGCAAGGCAACAATTGCAACTACAGGCTACGGAACAGATTGCAAAACGGGCCCAAACGGACATTGTGGATTGGATAGCGACATCTTGACAATGGTTTGGAACGGACTGTAAGGGTTATCAGTGAATAATATCTATGATGGCGAGGATTTAGGCAAAAGTTTGAAAGCAATCGCTCAAGGTTTTAATCGTTTAGTGAAATATAAAAAACCGCAAAAAATTTAATTGGGTACATGCAAACAATTGATGAAGTGGCCGTTAATAAGATTGACATCTCTTACAACCAGCACATGTTGTGTGAAAAAACACGTGCTTTTATGATCCGAACACTATATCAATCAAAAGATCTAGGGGCTTATGCTACTTGTAAAAAGTGGAAAAACAGTCCAAAGGCACCTAAAATCTTTAAAACTTTTTGTGCAGCAAAAGGGTGGTAATCAATATGAGTAATTTGGAATTAGTAAGTTTTTTAGTATTTATTTTAGTCGGTGTAAAGTTGATAAATTTATTAATTTCAATGATTCTTACTAGAAATATTGATGTTATTAAAAAGAGAAAAAAGGGATTTCTATATGATTACACTAAAATGAAATTAGGGGAAAATATTTTTAATAACAGATAAAGATGTATAGTATGATGTTCCGAAATTTTGGCGGTAAATCCCAACCATTAATCAAAGAAAATCGGAGCTTAAACTGAAAGGTATGTTGATGGCGAACTTGAACTTGATGATTTGAGAAAAATGATAATGGCAAAAAATAAACGAAATGAAATACAAGAGATACGAGGGAATTTATCATATCTTTTTATTTTGTTTTTTTGCTCGGCGAGCATTAGAGGGAGGGTCAAAGGGGAATTAATTCCCCTTCGGTGCGGCTTCGCCACGGTCTTAGCCCTCGGCAGAGCGCACGTTTTGGCAAGTGGAAACATCTTATCCTCCTCTAAATTTTAATCCCATAAAAATTTTAAAAAACCTATTGCCAAGCAAGTGAAAAGGTGTTATATTAATAATCGTTGTCTGAACGAGCGAGAGCGTCGCGATAAAAAAGATTTTAAAAAGTTGTTGACATCTTCTCGTCAGATTGATATACTAATAAAGTCGCTCAAAAGAGCGGCGCCAAGTTTGATCTTTGAAAACTGAACGAAACGAAACGTCAATCAATAATTGATTAGTCAGCTTTAATTATGAGCTAACCAAACTTTACATGAGAGTTTGATCCTGGCTCAGGACGAACGCTGGCGGCGTGCCTAATACATGCAAGTCGAGCGGACAAAAGAGGAGCTTGCTCCTTTTTAGTCAGCGGCGGACGGGTGAGTAACACGTGGGCAACCTGCCTGTAAGACTGGGATAACTCCGGGAAACCGGGGCTAATACCGGATAATTTCTTTTTCCGCATGGAGAAAGGATAAAAGACGGCTCTGCTGTCACTTACAGATGGGCCCGCGGCGCATTAGCTAGTTGGTGGGGTAACGGCCTACCAAGGCAACGATGCGTAGCCGACCTGAGAGGGTGATCGGCCACACTGGGACTGAGACACGGCCCAGACTCCTACGGGAGGCAGCAGTAGGGAATCTTCCGCAATGGACGCAAGTCTGACGGAGCAACGCCGCGTGAGTGATGAAGGTCTTCGGATCGTAAAACTCTGTTATCAGGGAAGAACCCGCATCGGAGTAACTGCCGGTGCGTTGACGGTACCTGACCAGAAAGCCACGGCTAACTACGTGCCAGCAGCCGCGGTAATACGTAGGTGGCAAGCGTTGTCCGGAATTATTGGGCGTAAAGCGCGCGCAGGCGGCTTCTTAAGTCTGATGTGAAAGCCCACGGCTCAACCGTGGAGGGTCATTGGAAACTGGGAGGCTTGAGTGCAGAAGAGGAGAGCGGAATTCCACGTGTAGCGGTGAAATGCGTAGAGATGTGGAGGAACACCAGTGGCGAAGGCGGCTCTCTGGTCTGTAACTGACGCTGAGGCGCGAAAGCGTGGGTAGCGAACAGGATTAGATACCCTGGTAGTCCACGCCGTAAACGATGAGTGCTAAGTGTTAGGGGGTTTCCGCCCCTTAGTGCTGCAGCAAACGCATTAAGCACTCCGCCTGGGGAGTACGGCCGCAAGGCTGAAACTCAAAGGAATTGACGGGGGCCCGCACAAGCGGTGGAGCATGTGGTTTAATTCGAAGCAACGCGAAGAACCTTACCAGGTCTTGACATCCCGATGCCCGCTTTAGAGATAAAGTTTTCCCTTCGGGGACATCGGTGACAGGTGGTGCATGGTTGTCGTCAGCTCGTGTCGTGAGATGTTGGGTTAAGTCCCGCAACGAGCGCAACCCTTGATCTTAGTTGCCAGCATTAAGTTGGGCACTCTAAGGTG
Source organism: Siminovitchia sp. FSL W7-1587 (assembly GCF_037963795.1). Lineage (NCBI taxonomy): Bacteria > Bacillati > Bacillota > Bacilli > Caryophanales > Bacillaceae > Siminovitchia > Siminovitchia sp. FSL W7-1587. Next base: position 2,364,023 of record NZ_CP150169.1, on the reverse strand, counting down.
ACTGCCGGTGACAAACCGGAGGAAGGTGGGGATGACGTCAAATCATCATGCCCCTTATGACCTGGGCTACACACGTGCTACAATGGATGGTACAAAGGGCCGCGAGACCGCGAGGTGGAGCGAATCCCATAAAACCATTCTCAGTTCGGATTGCAGGCTGCAACTCGCCTGCATGAAGCCGGAATCGCTAGTAATCGCGGATCAGCATGCCGCGGTGAATACGTTCCCGGGCCTTGTACACACCGCCCGTCACACCACGAGAGTTTGTAACACCCGAAGTCGGTGGGGTAACCATTTGGAGCCAGCCGCCGAAGGTGGGACAGATGATTGGGGTGAAGTCGTAACAAGGTAGCCGTATCGGAAGGTGCGGCTGGATCACCTCCTTTCTAAGGATAATTGAAATGTGGAGGCGACTGCTCGGCTGCGACCGGCGCTGTAGCTTCTGACGAAAAGTCCGCAGGACTTTACAGAAGAAGCGAAGCGATCTCGAGCAGCCAGGAGCCGCAACTGGACATTTCCAATAGATACAAATTGACGCTTTCGTTTCGTTTAGTTTTGAGAGGTCAAACTCTTTAAATCCCAAGTGGGCCTGTAGCTCAGCTGGTTAGAGCGCACGCCTGATAAGCGTGAGGTCGGTGGTTCGAGTCCACTCAGGCCCACCATCCCACATTTGGTAATAAAAATGGGGATTTTTCTACTTTATGGGGCCTTAGCTCAGCTGGGAGAGCGCCTGCTTTGCACGCAGGAGGTCAGCGGTTCGATCCCGCTAGGCTCCACCATATTTGTGGCCTTTGCGATATTGTAGCCGAGGGAGGACTTGGTTGCTATTAGCCGCAAAATTGCATAAATGTGCTGATGAATCACACCATGTGATTGAGTTCAGCCTACTTCGTTCTTTGAAAACCGGATAACATGAGAAGAAACAAACCGAGAATCGTTCACCTTATGGATGATCCATTATGGAGCAACCATGAGAAGTGTAAAACCTTTAGGTTTGAGTGTCAGTATCACTCAACCAAGGGCAACGAGAAGCGAGAAGATCAAGGAAGCGACCGAATGAGCACCAGAGCGCACTACGAGTGCGTGATGACGTGAATGAGGGAGCTGACACAGAGATTCGACGCTAATCGTTGACCGAAAAAAAGATTAAGTTAATAAGGGCGCACGGTGAATGCCTTGGCACTAGGAGCCGATGAAGGACGGGACGAACACCGATATGCTTCGGGGAGCTGTAAGCAAGCTGATCCGGAGATTTCCGAATGGGGAAACCCACTGCCAGTAATGAGGCAGTATCCATTTCTGAATCCATAGGGAATGGAAGGCATACCCGGGGAACTGAAACATCTAAGTACCCGGAGGAAGAGAAAGAAAAATCGATTCCCCCAGTAGCGGCGAGCGAAACGGGAAGAGCCCAAACCGAAAGGCTTGCCTTTCGGGGTTGTAGGACACTCAAAGTGGAGTGACAAAGGAACGGCGTAGACGAAGCGGCCTGGAAAGGCCGGCCAAAGAAGGTAACAGCCCTGTAGTTGAAACGTCGTTCCCTCCCGAGTGGATCCTGAGTACGGCGGGACACGAGAAATCCCGTCGGAATCCGGGAGGACCATCTCCCAAGGCTAAATACTCCCTAGTGACCGATAGTGAACCAGTACCGTGAGGGAAAGGTGAAAAGCACCCCGGGAGGGGAGTGAAATAGAACCTGAAACCGTGTGCCTACAAGTAGTCAGAGCACAATAAGTGTGATGGCGTGCCTTTTGTAGAATGAACCGGCGAGTTGCGATTTCATGCAAGGTTAAGTTGAAAAGACGGAGCCGCAGCGAAAGCGAGTCTGAATAGGGCGCAAGAGTATGAGGTCGCAGACCCGAAACCAGGTGATCTACCCATGTCCAGGGTGAAGGTCAGGTAACACTGACTGGAGGCCCGAACCCACGTATGTTGAAAAATGCGGGGATGAGGTGTGGGTAGGGGTGAAATTCCAATCGAACCTGGAGATAGCTGGTTCTCTCCGAAATAGCTTTAGGGCTAGCCTCAAGGTGAGAGTATTGGAGGTAGAGCACTGTTTGGACGAGGGGCCCTCATCGGGTTACCGACTTCAGACAAACTCCGAATGCCAAATACTTATCCTTGGGAGTCAGACTGCGAGTGATAAGATCCGTAGTCGAGAGGGAAACAACCCAGACCACCAGCTAAGGTCCCCAAGTATACGTTAAGTGGAAAAGGATGTGGAGTTGCTTAGACAACCAGGATGTTGGCTTAGAAGCAGCCACCATTCAAAGAGTGCGTAATAGCTCACTGGTCGAGTGACTCTGCGCCGAAAATGTACCGGGGCTAAACGTATCACCGAAGCTGTGGATTGCAATAGCAATGGTAGGAGAGCGTTCCAAGCGCGGCGAAGTCGTCTTGAAAGAGGCGGTGGAGTGCTTGGAAGTGAGAATGCCGGTATGAGTAGCGAAAGAAGGGTGAGAATCCCTTCCACCGAAAGCCTAAGGTTTCCTGAGGAAGGCTCGTCCGCTCAGGGTAAGTCGGGACCTAAGCCGAGGCCGAAAGGCGTAGGCGATGGATAACAGGTTGAGATTCCTGTACCGCCTCATTGCCGTTTGAGTGATGGAGGGACGCAGGAGGATAAGGCAAGCGCGCAGCTGGAAAAGCGCGTCCAAGCAGTAAGGCCGGTAAGTAGGCAAATCCGCTTACCGTGTAGGCTGAGCTGTGATGGCGAGGGAAAAAAAGTACCGAAGTTCCTGATTCCACACTGCCGAGAAAAGCTTCTAGCGAGGCAATAGGCGCCCGTACCGCAAACCGACACAGGTAGGCGAGGAGAGAATCCTAAGGTGAGCGAGAGAACTCTCGTTAAGGAACTCGGCAAAATGACCCCGTAACTTCGGGAGAAGGGGTGCTTTTTAGGGTGAATAGCCCTGAGAAGCCGCAGTGAATAGGCCCAGGCGACTGTTTAGCAAAAACACAGGTCTCTGCGAAGCCGTAAGGCGAAGTATAGGGGCTGACGCCTGCCCGGTGCTGGAAGGTTAAGAGGAGAGGTCAGCTTAGGCGAAGCTTCGAATTGAAGCCCCAGTAAACGGCGGCCGTAACTATAACGGTCCTAAGGTAGCGAAATTCCTTGTCGGGTAAGTTCCGACCCGCACGAAAGGCGCAACGATCTGGGCACTGTCTCAACGAGAGACTCGGTGAAATTATAGTACCTGTGAAGATGCAGGTTACCCGCGACAGGACGGAAAGACCCCGTGGAGCTTTACTGTAGCTTGATATTGACTGTCTGTGCAGCTTGTACAGGATAGGTAGGAGCCATGGAAACGGGAGCGCCAGCTTCCGTGGAGGCAACGGTGGGATACTACCCTGGCTGTATGGACCGTCTAACCCGCGACCCTGATCGGGTTGGGAGACAGTGTCAGGCAGGCAGTTTGACTGGGGCGGTCGCCTCCTAAAAGGTAACGGAGGCGCCCAAAGGTTCCCTCAGAATGGTTGGAAATCATTCGCAGAGTGTAAAGGCAGAAGGGAGCTTGACTGCGAGACCTACAAGTCGAGCAGGGACGAAAGTCGGGCTTAGTGATCCGGTGGTTCCGCATGGAAGGGCCATCGCTCAACGGATAAAAGCTACCCCGGGGATAACAGGCTTATCTCCCCCAAGAGTTCACATCGACGGGGAGGTTTGGCACCTCGATGTCGGCTCATCGCATCCTGGGGCTGTAGTCGGTCCCAAGGGTTGGGCTGTTCGCCCATTAAAGCGGTACGCGAGCTGGGTTCAGAACGTCGTGAGACAGTTCGGTCCCTATCCGTCGCGGGCGCAGGAAATTTGAGAGGAGCTGTCCTTAGTACGAGAGGACCGGGATGGACGCACCGCTGGTGTACCAGTTGTCTCGCCAGAGGCATAGCTGGGTAGCTATGTGCGGAAGGGATAAGTGCTGAAAGCATCTAAGCATGAAGCCCCCCTCAAGATGAGATTTCCCATTGTCTGGCTTGCCAGGCAACGTAAGATCCCTGAAAGATGATCAGGTAGATAGGTCCGGTGTGGAAGTGTGGCGACACATGGAGCTGACGGATACTAATCGATCGAGGACTTAATCAAACGAAAAAGCGTAGGACGCTCGTCCATCGCTGTAGCTCACTGGAGCTTCTGGCGGAAAAGTCAATCGACTTTGCCAGAAGAAGCGAAGTGACGCAAAGCGATAGCGTCCGGAGCTGGATTGAACACGAAGCGCAAAACGGTTCTCGGACTTCTTCTCATGTATCCCGGTTTTGAGAGAATGAATCTCACAACAACATATGTCTGGTGACGATAGCGAAGAGGCAACACCCGTTCCCATCCCGAACACGGAAGTTAAGTTCTTCAGCGCCGATGGTAATGAGGGGTTTCCCCTTGTGAGAGCAGGACGTTGCCGGGCAAACAGGACATCCATATTAATGGATGTCTTATTTTAGTTTATTTAAAAAGTATTGAAAGATATAAAGAAACTCAATGTAAGCGAGGATCAGAAGGACCAAGAAGATCAAGGAATCAAGGGAGAGAGACTCGCAATGGGCAATGCCCATGAGAATCGAGCGAGTGCAGATGACGAAGAGATTCGCCGGTCATCATGATCCGCAGCCCGAACACGGAAGTTAAGTTCGCGCGCCGATGGTAATGAGGGGTTTCCCCTTGTGAGAGCAGGACGTTGCCGGGCAAGCGAAAACATAGAGTGGATACGCTCTATGTTTTTTCATTACCCGTTAAATAATCAAGAATCATTTGTGGACTTTTTTCAGCCGTAATATTTAAAAAAGCATGGATGAATGGATAATCAAGATCAGATGCCGTTTTTATGAGGTCCATCCACCACTCCGTTTCATAACGGGCGATCATGCTTAAATTAAATAGGAGCAAATAGTGAATCAAAAGGTCGGGAAGAAGAATGGCGGCTTGTAAGGAGGAGCCAAGTCCAAATTTCTCTTTAAATATGTGATAACGAAAAGGCGGAAAGAAGTTCGTCCGCTTGCCGTCAATGAGAATCTCTGTTTCCTTCTCTTTGTTTTCAAGCCAATAAATCATTTCAGGATGCTTGCTATCTAAAAATTGTTTTAACCTCTGAACACTTATATGATAGTTCAGCGCTAATTCAGCAGGGATTGTCCAAATATTGCCGGGGAGTTGCTTCAGTAGCATAAAATTGCTTTTACCGCTCGTAAATAAGTACAGGTCGTCCAGTTCCGGAACTTGAGCCAGTAACTCCCCCATTTTATATTTCTCTCCTTCCAAGTGTTTTAGTTGATACATTTGCTCTGAAAAATAGGTGCATAAGCCGTTTTTTTGAACTTTTACTTCATCTTCCAGAAATTGATAGTTCCGCTTTTTCCTTTTTCGTGCAGAAACGCCGTGAGCCAAAACAGAGGTTGTGCCGGGATAGTTTGGGTCCACTGTAAGAAGGCATGCCTTTAATAAATGAATTAATCCATAATAAAGCAATATAGGTCTGATGGAAAATGGCGATTGGTCAGCTTGGGTGTAGTATGTTTCGCCTTGTTCTAAATAGTACATAAATGGGTAACAATTATCATAGCTTTTTCTTTCGGCATCCTCTATATGGTGGTTTTCATATTTTCTTTTTAAATAAGTTTGAACTGTAGTTGCCGACCGAAAAAAATTGAATTGCATCCATATTTTTTTGTATGTTGACAGACAAAACACCTCCGAATAATTAGAAAAATTGAACATCACCCATTAACCTTGACAGTATTTTAACCAATTGATAACCTACTAATAATATTTTGGGCAGGGGGACGAAAAAAAATGTGGGAGTCAAAGTTTGTAAAAGAAGGATTAACATTTGATGATGTGTTGTTAATCCCGGCTAAATCTGAGGTCTTGCCGAAAGAAGTTGATTTGAGTACAAGCCTGACAGACAGCCTAAAGCTGAACATCCCTATTATCAGTGCAGGAATGGATACTGTTACCGAGTCAGACATGGCCATTTCCATGGCACGCCAGGGCGGTCTGGGTGTCATTCACAAAAATATGAGCATTGAACAACAGGCCGAACAAGTCGATAAGGTAAAACGGTCTGAAAGTGGCGTGATAACTGATCCGTTCTTCTTGACCCCGGAACATCAAGTGTATGATGCCGAGCACTTAATGGGGAAATATCGGATTTCAGGAGTCCCGATTGTTAATAATGAAGAAGACAAAATATTGGTCGGCATTATTACAAACAGGGATATGCGTTTTATTCAGGATTACTCTCTTCCAATTACCGAAGTCATGACGAAAGAAAATCTTGTTACGGCATCTGTCGGAACTTCCCTTGCCGAAGCGGAAAAAATACTTCAGGAACATCGTATTGAAAAATTACCTTTGATTGATGATAAAGGAGTCCTGAAAGGATTAATTACTATCAAAGATATAGAAAAAGTGATCGAATATCCAAATTCCGCAAAGGACGAAAAAGGCCGTCTGCTTGCAGGCGCCGCAGTCGGGATTGCGGCAGACACATATAAGCGGGTAGAAGCGCTTGTCAATTCACAGGTTGATGCCATCGTTGTTGACACGGCCCATGGCCATTCAGCCGGTGTGTTAAAAACTGTCCGGGAAATTCGTAAGCTATATCCCCATTTGAACTTGATTGCTGGTAACGTTGCAACAGCAGAAGCGACGAGGGAATTGTATGAAGCGGGTGCGGATGTTGTAAAAGTGGGCATTGGACCGGGTTCCATATGTACAACCCGCGTTGTAGCAGGAATTGGTGTCCCGCAAATTACAGCTATTTATGATTGCGCGACAGAAGCGAGGAAGCATGGAAAAACGATCATTGCTGACGGGGGCGTTAAATATTCCGGCGATATCGTGAAGGCTCTTGCTGCAGGAGGACATGCTGTCATGCTCGGAAGCTTGCTTGCCGGAACGTCGGAAAGTCCAGGAGAAACAGAAATTTTCCAAGGTCGTCGTTTTAAAGTATATCGTGGCATGGGATCGGAAGGCGCCATGCAAAAAGGATCGAAGGACCGTTATTTCCAAGAAGATGCGAAAAAGTTTGTCCCAGAAGGAATCGAAGGACGCGTTCCTTATAAAGGGCCGCTCGCAGATACCCTTTATCAACTGACTGGAGGTCTTCGAGCCGGAATGGGTTACTGCGGTGCCGCCGACTTGGAGTATTTCCGTGAAAATGCCCAATTTATCAAAATGACCGGTGCCGGACTTCGTGAGAGCCATCCGCATGATGTGCAGATTACGAAAGAAGCGCCAAACTACTCATTATCATAAAAAAATGGCAAAAGCCCTGATGAATCCAGTGAATGGGCTTTGCTTTTTTTTTGTTATGAAACTGAAAAGAAGACAGCCTACTCAACGATGTTTTTCTATGTTAAAATGACAAAGGTGTACATATAATTTGGAGGGTAAACTTGTGATAATTCGGAAAAAGATACCATTTTTAGCGTTTTTTCTGTCGTTACTTATGTTCGTTAGCATGATCACTGTTCCTGAACGTGCTTCCGCTGAGGATGCGCTCGATATTAACGCGGATGCGGCAATCCTCGTTGAAGCAAGTACAGGAAAGGTACTGTACGCAAAAAATGAAGATACTGCGCTCGGCATTGCCTCAATGTCCAAAATGATGACTGAGTATCTAATGTTCGAAGCGATTAAGGATAAAAAAATATCTTGGGAACAGGAACAAACCATCAGCGATTATGTTCATCAGGTTTCTATTGATACAAATCTTTCAAATGTACCGCTTGAAGCGGGGAAAAAATATACGATTCGACAATTATATGAAGCGATGGCGATTTACTCGGCAAATGGCGCCACGATCGCCATTGCCGAAGCCATTGCCGGTTCCGAGAAGAAGTTTGTCGACTTAATGAACAAAAAAGCGGAAGAACTGGGTCTTGAAAACTATAAGTTTGTCAATTCCACCGGTCTAAACAATAAGGATTTAAAAGGCAAACATCCAGAGGGAACCAAGCCAGAAGATGAAAATATCATGTCTGCACGATCAATGGCAAAACTGGCTTCCCGTCTGATGAATGATTATCCCGAAGTATTGGAAACAACGAGCATACCTGAGAAAGAATTCCCTGGTAAGCCTGGAAAAATGGTGAACTGGAACTGGATGCTCCCATCTCTAGATTTTAGCTATGAAGGCGTAGATGGATTAAAAACCGGGACAACAGACTTTGCTGGGTACTGTTTTACCGGGACGGCTAAACGGGATGGTTTAAGGGTTATTACGGTTGTCATGAACGCGAAAGGAAAAAACGGCCAAGGTGATTACAAATCCAGATTTAATGAATCCAAAAAAATGATGGACTATGCTTTTACAAACTTCTCTGTAAAAGAAATATATCCGAAAGGTTATCAAGTAAAAAATAATAAAACGATACCTGTCATAAGCGGAAAAGAAAAATCTGTCTCCATTCAGTCTGAATCCCCTTTAAAAGTGGTAGTGAAAAACGGGGAAGAAAAAATGTACAAACCTCGTGTTAAAATAGATAAGAAGAAATTGAATAAAGAAGGGAAATTGACCGCACCGATTAAAAAAGGTGAAAAAGTGGGCGTTCTGGAAGCCGCATATGAGGGAGAAGATCCTTACGGCTTTTTATCAAAAAGCAAAACGGCATCTGTCAATATGGTGACAGGAGAAAAAGTGGAGAAAGCCAATTGGTTTGTTCTAATGATGCGCGGAATAGGCGGCTTTTTCGGCGATGTTTGGGATAGCTCGGTTAAAACAGTCAAAGGTTGGTTTTAAAAAATATCTGTTGGTTTAGAAAAGCGGACAGATGACAATTATATAGATAAGACAGTACATTTGCATTCCACTTGGATATGTAGTATATTATCAACAAAATACGAGCGAATGCGTTGAGAGGAAATAGTAGCGGAACAGTGTCCTTTAAGAGAGCCGGTGTTTGGTGAAAACTGGCGGCACTGCCTGTGAATCCGTCCTTGAGCAAAATGCCGAACCGCCGATCATTTCGGGCAAGTAAGCATTTTCGGGATCACCCCGTTATCAGGCAAAGAGGAAAGCTCAGGCTTTCAATTTGGGTGGCAACGCGGGTAAACTCTCGTCCCTTTGGGATCGGGAGTTTTTTTGTTTAAATAAAATATTTTGGGAGGTAATCGTATGCTGGATATGAAGGTTCTTCGAGGGAATGTAGATGAAATCAAGAAAAAATTGCAGCATCGCGGCGAGGATTTGGCTGATTTAGATAAGTTTGAACAACTTGATCAAAAACGGAGGGAAATGATTGTTCAATCGGAACAGTTAAAAAATAACAGAAATGAAGTTTCAGAAAGAATCGCCCAGTTAAAAAAAGAAAAGCAAAATGCCGATCATTTGATTAGTGAAATGCGGCAAGTCAGCCAGCAAGTAAAGGAATTGGATAGAGAACTCCGTGTGATTGAAGAAGAGTTGCAGCAATTACTTTTAGCTATTCCCAATATTCCTCATGAAAGTGTTCCGGTAGGAGAGACGGAAGATGATAATGTAGAGATAAGAAGATGGGGTAATGTTCCACAATTTACATTTGAGCCGAAACCGCACTGGGAATTGGCCGATGACTTGAATATATTGGACTTTGAACGGGCGGCAAAAGTTACTGGAAGTCGATTTGTCTTTTATAAAGGCCTTGGAGCCAGGCTTGAACGGGCTCTCATTAATTTCATGATGGATCTTCACGTGGAAGAACACGGGTATGAGGAGATGTTGCCGCCATACCTTGTGAATCGTGCAAGTATGACGGGAACGGGACAATTGCCGAAGTTTGCGGAGGATGCGTTTCATGTTGAAAGTGATGATTTTTTCCTTATCCCGACTGCGGAAGTCTCAGTGACCAACTACCATCGAGATGAAATATTGGACGGCGATCGCTTGCCGATTAACTATGTGGCTTACAGTGCATGTTTTCGTTCAGAGGCCGGGTCTGCGGGGCGAGATACGCGCGGCTTGATCCGCCAACATCAATTTAATAAAGTGGAATTAGTTAAATTTGTAAAACCGGAAGATTCTTATGCCGAACTTGAGAAACTGACAAACCACGCGGAAAAAGTATTACAGCTTTTGAATTTGCCGTATCGCGTCATGAGCATGTGTACAGCGGATCTTGGTTTTACAGCAGCCAAGAAATATGATCTTGAAGTATGGATTCCGAGCTATAAAACATACAGAGAAATTTCTTCTTGTTCAAACTTTGAAACGTTTCAGGCAAGAAGAGCCAATATCCGTTTCCGCACTGAACCAAAAGCCAAACCGCAACATGTGCACACGCTGAACGGATCTGGCTTGGCAGTAGGAAGAACGGTGGCGGCAATCTTGGAAAACTACCAACGAGAAGACGGAAGTGTTGAAATTCCGGAAGTGTTGCGCCCTTATATGAGAAATAAAGAAGTCATTAACTGAAAGAAGCGGTTCAAATGAGCCGCTTTTATTTTTTCACTACATTAAAATTGTCAGTAATCAAGAGCCAGTTTTGTGGAAAAGACAGCCCAAGTTTCCAATAGCCGACACCCCGAAGATCGAGCTCTTTAACCAAATCAAATTTTGCCTGGATGGAACGCGCATCTTCAAACCAAACTTCATGCCTGTTCCCTTCTCCGTCCGTATAATGAAAAAAAGGGGCTTGTGCAGTTGTATCGTATTCGATGGCTACATTGTTTTCAAGGGCAATCCGAATGGCCTCCTGGGGGCTTACAGCTTTTGCCGTCGTTCCCTTGACGAACGGAAGCGTCCAATCATAGCCATACAGATTTTGTCCCATCATGATTTTACGTGAAGGCATTTCGGTTAGCGCGTACTCCAATACATCCCGAACTGGTCCAATGGGGGAAACAGCCATTGCGGGACCGCCGCTGTAGCCCCATTCATATGTCATGATCAAAGAGTAATCGACAATTTCGCCGTGCGCCCGATAATCATGCCCCGCATACCATTCCCCCACCTGTGTAGCACTTGTTTTGGGAGCAAGTGCCGTGGAAATGATATAGCCTTCCGCATGGAAACGGTCGCGTGCTTTTCGAAGAAATTGGTTATAAGCTTCACGATCTTCCGCTGCAATCCTTTCAAAATCAAAGTGAATATCGGTAAAGCCGACCCTTTTGGCTTCTGTTGCAATATTTTCCAAAAAAGTTGTTTGCACTTGTTCATTTGTAAGCAAAATATGAACAAGTTCAGTATTAAATTGTCCTTCTTCCTGGTTGGCCAAGACCATGGCGAGAGATGTGTTGTTTGCGCGGGCAATTTCGGGAAAACGATTTAACTGGGGGGGATCTAATGTTCCGTCACGTTTTGGCAAGTAAGCAAATGGAGCCAAATATGTTAAGTAAGGAGATGCTTCTCTCGCACTCGACTCCAAAACGGGGGATACGGTCCCCGTACGCCTCGGCTCGACATAAGCTAAAAACTCTCCTTCTCGCTTTGGTCCCTGTGGGATATAGAGCCGCAAGCCAACCCGAATAGGCTGGTTGACACTAATCCCATTGATTCGGGCAAGCTCTTGATAAGAAATGCCAAATCTTCTCGCGATTGTATAGAGGCTGTCACCAGGCTGTACCCAATAAAACCTGCCGATAATCGGAATGACAATCGCTTGCCCGACCACAAGCCGATCGGGATTTTGTAAATCATTGGCTTCCGTTATGATAGCTGGAGCTATCCCGTACAAGGAAGCGATCGAGGACAAAGTCTGATTGGGCTCGACGACATGGATTTGCATGTTTACCCTCCTTAACCACCTTAGTCAAACGTTTATCTTGTCCCATTGTATGCATGCCAGGAAAATTAAAGACCTCTAATAAAAAATTTTGGTACAATCATATGTAGCAAAAATGAGGAGAAAAACGATGGAAAATGAAGAGAAATATATGAATGTTGCAATTGAAGAAGCAAAGAAGGCCCGCTCAATTGGTGAAGTTCCCATCGGGGCTATCATTGTCTTAAATGGGAAAATCATCGCTAAAGCATCAAACCGACGGGAAACGGAGCAAAATGCCGTAGCGCATGCCGAAATCATCGCCATTCAGGAAGCTTGCCGGACACTAGGGACATGGCGTCTTGAAAATGCGGAACTATATGTAACGTTGGAGCCATGTCCGATGTGCAGTGGCGCTATCATTTTATCGCGTATAAAAAAAGTCGTATACGGAGCTTCTGATCCAAAGGCCGGTTGTGCGGGAACACTTATGAATTTGCTTTCTGATGCCCGCTTTAATCATCAAAGTGAAGTGGTCGGCGGAGTATTGGCGGATGAATGCGGAGAGCTTCTAAGCCAATTTTTTCGTGAACTTCGCAGGAAAAAGAAGGGATAAAGTGAAGCTTCAATAGCCGGATAGTTCCACAGAAGGTGGACCATGCAGACATTGCCATAGGATATGTTCTTAGCTTGCCAGTTAACTGTATCCGACTGATTGTTAGTAGAACCAATCGGGCATATACTGGCAGTCGATATCCAATGTCATTTCACTCACAATTTTTTAAAAAGGTGATTTTACTGCCAGTTAATGCCGGACAAACTTTCCTTTAGTAAACATTGATTTTATGCTGAAAAAGTGGTACAATAATTCTTACCGTGCTAGACGGGGAAATAGCGGAGCCCTGTACCCGCAATCCGCTCCAGCGGGGTTGAATCCCTTCCCGAGGCTGTTGTTTTGTAAGGATCTGCCTCAAGTAAGTGGTGTGGACATCTGGGTCCTGCGCAATGGGAACCCATGAACCATGTCAGGTCCGGAAGGAAGCAGCATTAAGTGGGCCATCCCATGTGCCGCGGGGCAGCCTGGATCGAGCTAACTGCTAGAGTAACACTTATGAAACACTGTCGACGGAAGGTGCACGGCAATCCATTCAATATCAAATCCATCTGCAATGGCAGATGGATTTTTTAGTTTTCAGTGAAAAAAAAGTATATCGGAGTGTATGTGTATTCGATTCGAGGGATTGCTATCTGAAACTTTTTCCTCCTATATCCCGTATAAGAGGAAAGTGAGGTGTTTGTGATGAAGAAAAAGCTTGTTTTCATATTGATTTTGTTTATGATTGGGGCATGGCCTATTCAGACTATGGCAGTGGAATTTTCGATAACGGATGTAACCATCGATGCCTATTTGCAAAAAAATGGGGATGTGCGAGTGACTGAAGTCCAATCTTATTCTTTTGATGACAAATTTCGCGGAATTACCCGGGAAATAATTCCGAAGAAAGGTGCGGAAATAACCGATTTTACAGCGAATGAAGGCGAAAAAGAGCTAAAAGTAAAGAAAGAAAAAGATTTATATAAAGTGTCTCGAAGCGGGAGCGATGAGAATATTAGTGTAGAACTCCATTATATGATTAAAAACGGTCTTTCTAAGCATCCTGATATAACAGAGTTTTATTGGCCTTTTTTTGATAAACGCAATGAAGCGGATTATGGGAACATGACTATCACGGTCCATCCCCCTGCTGAAACGGATGATGTGATTGCCTTTGGGTATGATGAATCGTTCGGTAAGGAGAAGGTTGGAAATAGCGGTGCTGTTACATTCCAGTTACATAAAGTGGAAGCTGGTGAAAATGGGGATATTCGGGTGGCATATGATTCGGCATTATTTCCGGACTTGACTGAAACCTCTGATCAAGAAATGCGCGAAACATTGCTGGATGAGCAACAAAAGTTGATTGACAAAGCACAAACATTTGCGGAAAACAGGGAGAAAACCTCATCAGTTGGAAAATGGTTCTTATTGATATTTGGTGCTCTTTTTATTGGGGTGATCGCATCTGAGGCAATGAAGAGTAAACAAAGAAAACGAGCAGCCAAAAATGAAATTAATAGCAGGAAATATATGATTCCAAAACAAAAGTTGAGCATGCCGGCTATTCTTTATTTTTTATATCAATTTTCACCGGAACTGCTGGCGGCAGCTTTAATGGATCTTGTACGAAAAGGATATGTCCGGCAGGTTTCAGAGGACCGGTTTTTGCTGCTGGATGGGGAAGCGGAAAAAGCTCATGAAAAGATTTTGCTTCGTTTGCTCTTTGAAAAGGTGGGGGGGAATAAAACATTTACCCTGAATGATTTGGAACAGTACATACAGTTGGAATCGAACCATGATCGATATGAGGAAGAAATAAGCCGATGGAAAGATGCAATCAAAAAAGAGATCGATCAATCAAATCTCCATGAAAACAATCCATTATTAAAATGGACGCTTGGAACGACGGGTACGGCTATGCTTATTGCTTCTGCTTTTTTCATCATCTATGACCTATATGGACTCATGTTCCAGGCAGGGGCATTGGGACTCGCCAGCTTATGTTTGGCTATATTTTATAAGCCTATCTCATATGAAGGTATGCTTTTAAAGGAGGAGTGGAACAAGCTCGAAAAAGAGTATGAGCAAATTCCTGTCTCCGAATGGGAACAATCAAGCGAGGATGATAAAAAGCGTTTGCTAATATATAGTATGGGGACGAAAAAGAACCGTCTGGCGGATTATTTTAGCCAAGTTATTCAAAAGAATGAAACAAGCGTGGCCAGCTACTCTACGGTGGACGTTTTCTTCTATTCAGGGTTGAACACTGCTTCTTCATTTGCATTAGCAGATGAACATATAATGAATACGGCTTCTGCTGACAGTTCCGACACCAGCTATTCCGGAGGTGGCGTTGACGGCGGCGGAGGAGGCTCAGGTGCTTTTTAAAGACATTCGTCATTACGGATTGTTTCTGTAATTTCTTGCCTAATTAAGGTATAATATAAACAGCGAAATTCACTAAAATGGCAAAGAAAGGGGGAGAGGCATTGAGTTACCAAGCATTGTATCGAGTTTGGCGCCCACAGGCTTTTATAGATGTAGTCGGCCAGGAACATGTCACCAAAACGTTGCAAAATGCTCTCCTCCAACAAAAAATATCCCATGCTTATTTATTTTCCGGTCCCAGAGGAACTGGAAAAACAAGTGCGGCCAAAATACTGGCAAAGGCAGTAAATTGTGAACGCATGCCGGTATCTGAACCGTGTAATGAATGTGCGGCCTGTCAAGGCATCATGGACGGGTCCATCTCTGATGTGATTGAAATTGATGCCGCATCCAACAATGGAGTTGAAGAAATCCGCGATATTCGTGATAAAGTAAAGTATGCGCCCAATGCCGTATCCTACAAAGTATACATTATTGACGAGGTGCATATGCTGTCCATCGGAGCCTTCAATGCATTATTAAAAACATTGGAGGAGCCGCCCCGACACGTGATTTTCATTTTGGCAACGACAGAGCCCCACAAGATTCCGTTAACGATCATTTCTAGATGTCAGCGTTTTGATTTTAAAAGAATCACCGCGCATGATATTGTAAAAAGAATGGTTCATATTGCAAATGAAACAGGTTTGAAATATGATGAAAAGGCATTACACGTAATCGGCGCTGCTGCCGAGGGAGGCATGAGGGACGCTTTGAGTCTGCTCGATCAAGCGATTTCCTTCAGCACGGATATGGTAACGGTGGAAGACGCACTGACGGTAACCGGCTCCATTTCCCAAAGCAGTTTGAACAAGTTGGCGAAGGCCATTCACGAGAAAGAAGTTGCTGTTGCTTTGGGCGCCCTTGAGGAGTTGCTTTTGCAGGGGAAGGATCCAGCTCGGTTTTCGGAAGATTTTATTTTATACTTTCGCGACCTTTTGCTTTACAAGACGGCACCCGAGTTGGAAGAAGCAATGGTCCGCGCCCAATTGGACGAGGATTTTAAACAGTTATCTGAATCAATGCTTCCTGAGCAGATTTATGAATACATCGATATATTAAGCAAAACACAGCAGGAAATGCGATTTTCAAATCATGCACGCACTTATTTAGAGGTTTGCCTTGTGAAACTATGCCAAACGCAAGTGAAATCTTTCCCAAATGACGCGCCTGAAGTGACAGAACTGTATAAAAAGATCGAGGCGCTTGAAAAAGAGATAACATTGTTGAAAGAACAATCAACCAAAAGATCGGCAGAAGCAAAAAGCGATCCGGCTCCAAGAAAAGCGGTCCGAAGCAATGCAAAAGATTTTCGGGTCAATGCCCGACCCATCATGCAGGTTTTGGAGAATGCAACACGCCAGGATTTAAATGCCATTAAAAGCTGCTGGGGAGACTTGCTTGAATCGTTGAACGGTCAAAAAATGGTGCAACTGGCGGCACTTCTCCACGATGCAGAACCATCCGCCGCTTCATCGAATGCGTTTGTACTAAAATTTAAACATGATATACATTGCCGGATGGCCATGGAAAATGAAACATATTTTCAAACGCTGTCTCAAACGTTGGAAGAACTGGCCGGTACAGCTTATCAAATTATCGCGGTTCCCGAAAAGCAATGGTCGGAAATCCGCCGGGAATTCATAGAAAAGAAAAAGCCGGATGGCGACCAGGTGAAAACGAATGAAGAAGATCCTCTCGTTGCCGAGGCGCTCAAGCTTGTTGGGGAAGATCTTCTCGAAATCAAAAACTAATTTTCTATCTTGGAGGTTTTTAATGATGCGAGGAATGGGAAATATGCAAGGCATGATGAAGCAAATGCAAAAAATGCAAAAGAAAATGGCGAAAGCCCAGGAAGAGCTTGGTGAAAAGAAGATAGAAGGCACAGCTGGCGGCGGTATGGTCACCGTTATTGTTTCCGGCCATAAGGAAGTGCTTGAAGTCAAAATTGATGAAGAAGTTGTCGATCCCGACGACATTGAAATGCTTCAAGACCTTGTATTGGCCGCGACAAACGATGCGCTTAAAAAGGCCGAAGAATTAACGAGCCAGACGATGGGACAATTTACAAAAGGATTAAACCTTCCTGGCTTTTAGGAGGTTAACAACATGCACTATCCAGAACCAATATCCAAGCTGATCGACAGCTTTATGAAACTGCCGGGAATCGGGCCGAAAACAGCTGCCCGCCTGGCGTTTTTCGTTCTTGGCATGAAAGAAGACACCGTCCTTGATTTTGCGAAAGCATTGGTCAATGCAAAAAGGGATCTTGGATACTGCTCGGTTTGCGGGCATATTACTGATCAGGACCCTTGTTATATTTGTAAAGAAGAACGGCGTGACCGCAGCGTCATTTGTGTTGTTCAGGAGCCGAAAGATGTGATTGCCATGGAAAAAATGAAAGAATATACAGGTCTTTATCATGTCTTGCACGGATCTATTTCTCCTATGGAAGGAATTGGACCGGAAGATATCAACATTCCGGATTTGCTTAAAAGGCTTCAAGACGAAACCGTTCAAGAAGTGATTTTGGCGACGAATCCCAATATAGAAGGGGAAGCGACAGCCATGTACATTTCCCGGCTTCTAAAGCCATCCGGCCTTAAAGTGACAAGAATTGCCCACGGACTTCCGGTTGGCGGCGATCTTGAATATGCGGATGAAGTCACTTTATCAAAGGCATTGGAAGGCAGAAGAGAAGTTTTGTAAGGAGAGGCGCCGCATGTTTCAGAGAAAAAAACTCCGGAAAGAATATGATCAAAAATTTGTTGAACTGATTGAAGAGACAAAAAATAATTGGCTTCATTTAAAACAATTGATGCATTTAAGTTATGGGGAGCATGATGAATTAAAATACAAAGCGCTCATGGCAAAAGCAAAATATATTTATCTTTTACGTGAAGCGAAATTAAGAAAAGTATCAATAAAAAAATAACTACCAAGCCGCCTGCCGTTCTTTTTGGACAGACCGTTCATACAATAAATAATATAGGACGGGAGAACAGGAGGGGAAAGCTTGGAGTCCATTATCATTATTTCATCATTGGCTGGTCTTATCATTTTTTTGCTCATATCGGGAAGGCCCGGTCGGCTGATTCGATTCATTGGTCAATCAGCAATGAAGCTGGTCATCGGAGCGCTATTTTTATTTTTTTTAAATGCCTTTGGCAATCAATTTGGTTTGTACGTCCCAATTAATTGGATCACCGCCGCAATTTCAGGTTTTCTAGGATTGCCGGGTGTTGCAGCTTTGTCTCTCATTCAACTATATGTGATTCCATGAAACATTCGCCAAACCGTGGCGGGTGTTTCGTTTTTTTCTGTTTTTTAAAAGACAAACACAGTAACTGTCTACCCTGCATAGAATTTACAAAGCAATGATTTTAAAAACTAACAAATCTTATAAATTGTGTATACAATTTATCCAGCTGGGTACACTACTTTGTGTGGAGGTGGAGAGATGGAAAAGTGCATTATTTGCGAGCAGCCGAAAAAAATCGGTATACATCTTTATACATCGTTTATCTGTACGGAATGTGAGAGAGAAATGGTCAAAACGGACACGGATGATCCAAAATATAAGTTTTACATTGAACAAATGAAGGTTATTAAAGAAACGAAAATCGTGACATAAAAACCAGGCTTTTGCGGATACAGCCCGGTTTTTTTTGTTTTTTCCACCCCGAATTAACTGGCAGTATGCCCCCACTGCAAGAAATCGCTGGAAGTTGAGAATGTACGGGGGATCAACTATCAGTAAGCCCAAATGGCTTAACTAACAACAAGTTTCGCTTTATAGTAAAATATGATGCGGGGGAGGCAGTTCGCTTCCTTCTTGCTGGGGGATGAGTGACCAATGAAAGATCTGGTGTGAATCATGACAGGTTTCAAGGGAAACAGCAAAAGGTTCATTTCCGGTAAAAAGAACGTTATACTAAACGACATATATAGTTTGCGGAGGTAAAGGGATGTGTGGATTGTTTATTACTGTGGAAGGTCCTGAGGGAGCGGGAAAAACGACTATTATTGAAAGACTGCGTATGGATTTTTCCGCTTCCGGGGTACCTGTTCTTGCTACCCGTGAACCGGGAGGAATAGAAATTGCCGAGAAGATCCGAACGATTATTTTGGACAAAGAACATACGATGATGGACGGAAGAACGGAAGCTTTGTTATATGCGGCCGCGCGCCGTCAGCATTTAACGGAAAAAATTATACCGGCACTTCGACGCGGCACGCTTGTATTATGTGATCGTTTTATTGACAGCTCCCTTGCTTACCAAGGATTTGCCAGGGGGCTTGGGATTGATGAGGTATATGCGATTAATCAGTTTGCCGTCAATGGCTTGATGCCTGATATAACGCTATATTTTGATATTGAACCTGAGGCGGGGCTGAAACGAATTGCCAAACACGCGGGAAGGGAGATTAACCGCCTTGATTTGGAAACGATTGAATTTCACCAAAAAGTACGAGAAGGTTATAAATTGCTGTTAAACCGTTTTCCTGAGCGTATGATGGAAATTGATGCGAGCCAACCGCTGGATAATGTTTACGAGGCTGCAAAGAATATTATTGAAGAACAATTGAAATCATACGAAACAAAGTAATGGTACTTTTTATGGCTGCAAAGAATATTATTGAACAACAATGTAGAAATATGGTTGATTCGAAATAGAAGATGTTTGGATATAATGGATCATATAACGATGTCACATATTCGTTTAACTGATATAATAATGATAATAACAAATATTTGTTTTTCACTTTTTTAAAGGGGTGATATACATGAAGTTGATAATGGCCGTAGTTCAAGACCAGGACAGCAACCGGTTGATGAACGCGTTGGTTGAACATAATTTTAGAGCTACTAAACTTGCGACGACAGGCGGGTTTTTAAAATCGGGAAATACAACATTCATGATTGGGACAGAAGATATCCGTGTGGAAAAGGCGCTCGAAGTCATTAGGGAAAATTGCAAATCTCGGGAGCAATTAATGGCTCCGGTTTCACCAATGGGAGGAAATGCCGACTCCTACATTCCTTATCCAGTTGAAGTGTCCGTTGGGGGAGCCACGGTTTTTGTCCTGCCAATCGAGCAATTTCATCAATTTTAGGGTAGCTTATGAAAATTAACGAGACATCCAAATCAAGATCAGGACACTTCGTGACCGGGCAAAAAATAAAACGTACGGACAACCCCAGATTTTCCGAGATGATTTCCTTTCAAGGGATGAAACTGCAAGAGGAGCAGCTTGCCACGTTAATGGCCGATTTATCCGCAGCTGGCGAACGGCTTGGAAAGACGCGGAGTTTCCAAGACTTGGCTAAATATAAACAGCTTGTTAAAAGGTTTGTTCAGGAAGCTGTTGAATTCGGCATGAACTTAAAACAATCTCATAGTTGGAATCGATTTTCTGACGGAAGAACGCTTCAGATTGTTGAGACGATAGATGAAAAATTGATTGAGTTAACGAATGACATACTGAAAGAAGAACAGCAGTCCATTTATATTTTGGATAAGATTGGCGAAATAAAAGGGCTGCTCATTCATTTATACACGTAAGGGTGAGTTACCGGTGGCCAAAAACTGGGAACAATTTACACGCGAACAGCCCGTCGCGGCTAGACTGTTAAAAAATAGCATTCAATACGGCCGTATTGCCCATGCATATTTATTTGAAGGCGAACAGGGCACAGGGAAACGCGCGGCAAGCATGTTGCTCGCATCCAGCATGTTCTGTGAGGATAGTCGTGATCATATGAATCCATGCGGCCGCTGCAGCAACTGTAGAAGAATTGAAAGCAGCAACCACCCTGATGTTCATGTCGTGGAGCCGGACGGTGCTTCCATTAAAATAGATCAAATACGCTCATTGCGGACTGAATTCAGCAAGTCGGGTATGGAATCAAAGAGGAAAATATACATTCTCATTGATGCAGAAAAAATGACCGTACAAGCGGCCAACAGTCTGCTCAAATTTTTGGAGGAGCCGCATGTGCAAACGATGGCAATCCTCGTTACAGAGCAGCCACAGCAAATGTTGCCGACCATTATGTCAAGGTGTCAAAAAGTACCATTTCACCCATTAAGCCGGGAACAGCTTTTGGAAAAGCTATTGCATTCGGGGGTTCATGAAACAAAAGCGGTGCTGTTGGCCGCTGTAACGAATGATTTGGAAGAAGCCGTCAGGCTGAATGACGAAGATTGGTTTGCACAAGCCCGAATGATAGTGTTAAAATTATATGACATCTTAAAAGAAAATCCGCTCTATGCAATGACCGCATTACAAAATGATTGGTTGAGCCATTTTAAAGATAGGTCTCAGCTTGATTTAGGCTTATCGCTTTTACTGCTTTTATATAAAGATTTGTTTTATATACACTTGGGGAAGGATCGGCAACTAGTTTATCCGGATATAAAGGAAAAACTGGAAAAAGATGCGCTGCAAACGTCGCTAAGAAGGATTTCGGAACAAATAACAGCCATTTTGGAAGCCAAGAAAAAAATACACGCAAATATGAATCCTCAGCTGTTAATGGAACAGCTTGTGCTGAATTTGCAGGGGGGACCTTCTTTTGTATAATGTAGTGGGTGTCCGGTTTAAAAAAGCCGGTAAAATATATTATTTTGATCCCCAGGATCATCCTGTTGTCAGGAATGACTATGTCATTGTTGAAACGGCAAGGGGAATAGAATTTGGAAAAGCCGTTACAGACAAGAAACAAGTAAGCGAACATGATGTTGTGTTGCCGCTTAAAAAAATTGTCAGGATTGCCGATCAGGAAGATAAGCAAAACGTTGAAGAAAATAAAATACAAGCAAAAGAAGCATATGAAATCTGTTCAAAAAAAATCACCGAGCATCAACTTGATATGAAGCTCGTCGATGTTGAATATACGTTTGACCGCAACAAAGTCATTTTTTATTTTACCGCGGACGGACGGATTGATTTTCGGGAGTTGGTAAAAGACCTGGCCTCTATTTTCCGTACAAGAATCGAATTGAGGCAAATTGGCGTAAGAGATGAGGCCAAAATGCTTGGAGGGATTGGACCGTGCGGGCGTATGCTCTGCTGTTCCACTTTTCTGGGTGATTTTGAGCCTGTTTCGATCAAAATGGCAAAAGACCAAAATTTATCGTTAAACCCAACAAAGATTTCCGGATTATGCGGCCGGCTTATGTGTTGTTTGAAATATGAAAACGACGAATATGAAGCGGCTAAAGCAGAACTTCCTGATGTAGGGGATGTTATTCGTACGCCGAATGGCTCGGGAAAAGTGATTGGCTTAAATATTTTGGAAAGAATTTTGCAAGTGGAAATGTCCGGTCAGGAGCGGATTTTAGAATATACGTTAGAAGAGATTACAGCTAAGAGTGTGACGTCTGTTCAGGCCTCGGACTAATGGGGTGGTATGATGAAAGATAAGAAGGAACTCTATGATTCAGTCAGTAATATGGAAATGCAAATCGGCCAGTTATATCAGCAACTTGGCGAATTAAAGCAGTATTTGGGGGAGCTGATTGAAGAAAATCATGCCCTAAAACTGGAAAACGACCATTTGCGTAGACATTTGAATCAAGAAATGGATCAGGAAAATTTCTTATCGGCCGACAAAAAAAAGGACGAGCACGTTGAATATGATCGAATGAAAGAAATTGGTGAGGGCTATGATAATTTGGCCCGCTTGTATCAGGAAGGCTTCCATATTTGCAATATCCATTTTGGAAGCCCGCGCAGGGATGAAGATTGCCTATTTTGCCTATCCTTCTTGAATAAAAAATAAAGACGAACAAAGGCCTTCCTATATTTGGGAAGGCTATTTTCAAGTGCGGCAAGATGTCTGCTGTAATGGAGTGAGAAAACGTGATAGAGTTATACGAAGACGAACGGCTGGATTATCTTTTGGCCGAAAATCTTAAAATCATTCAAAGCCCGACAGTGTTCGCTTTTTCACTTGATGCTGTCTTGCTGGCCCGCTTTGCTTATATCCCGATTCAAAAGGGAAATATTATTGATTTATGCAGTGGTAATGGGGTTGTGCCGCTTTTACTAAGCAGTAAAACGAAAGCCGCCATTACAGGTGTGGAAATTCAAGAGCGCCTCTATCAAATGGCTGTCAGGAGCATTCGATACAACCGGCTTGAGGATCGAATTCGAATGATTCATGGTGATTTAAAGGAAATCACCGAAACAGTCGGTTACGGCAAGTTCGATGTTGTCACATGTAATCCTCCTTATTTCGCCTCTCCCTCCCCACATGTTATGAATGAAAATCAATATTTGGCCATCGCCCGCCATGAGATTCTTTGTTCGTTGGAAGACGTCATTCGTGTGAGCAGCCAGCTGTTGCGCCAGGGGGGCAAGGCGGCTTTTGTCCACAGGCCCGAAAGGTTGCTCGATATTTTAACGCTGATGAGGCAATATCGGCTTGAGCCCAAGCGCCTGCGCTTTGTATATCCGAAAAGCGGAAAAGAGGCGAATACGATTTTGGTGGAAGGGACAAAAAACGGGAATGCCGGTTTAAAGACGCTGCCTCCTTTGTTTGTCTATGACGAAAATAACGAATATACGCCTGAAATTAGAGAGATTTTATATGGAGAACAATAATAAACATTATTTTTACGTACTTGAATGCGGCGACGGATCATATTATGGCGGCTATACGGTGGACCCCAAGCGCAGGCTGGCGGAGCATAATGCTGGCAAGGGGGCAAAATACACAAGGACAAGAGTGCCGGTGAGCATGATTTATCTTGAGGAGTTTGGGGAAAAAGGGGAAGCATTGCGGGCCGAATATGCTTTCAAGCGTCTGTCGCGGCACCAAAAAGAGCAATTTTTAAAGGCTGGTGAACAAGATGCGCAGTCAGAAAAGCAATCATGAAAGTGTCGAAGGAATCCTTTATTTAATACCTACTCCGATTGGAAACTTGGAAGATATGACGTTCCGGGCCATTCGGCTCATGAAGGAAGCGGATGTCATCGCTGCCGAAGATACGAGGAATACAAAAAAATTATGCCATTACTTTGAAATTGATACTCCCCTCGTAAGTTATCACGAGCATAATAAAGAATTAAGCGGCCGCCAGATCGTTGATCGATTAATGAAAGGGGAAAAAGTGGCGCTTGTAAGCGACGCCGGAACGCCCTGCATTTCCGATCCCGGTTTTGAAATGGTCAAAGCTGCGATTGAAAAAGGAATTTCGGTCATTCCTTTGCCAGGGGCCAATGCTGCGATTACAGCGCTTATTGCTTCGGGACTGCCGCCGCAGCCATTTTATTTTTTCGGTTTTTTGCCGCGGGGGAAAAAAGAGAAGAAAAAAGCGCTGGAACGTTTGAAGTTTCAACAAGGAGCGATCCTTATCTACGAAGCGCCCCACCGTTTGAAAGAAACACTCCAGCATATGCTGGATATATGGGGAAACCGGAAAATAGTCCTTTCCCGGGAACTGACAAAGAAGTATGAGGAATTTTTGCGCGGGACGATCCAAGAAGCGCTTGATTGGACGAAAACCGAAGAAATTCGCGGAGAATTTTGTTTGGTCGTTGAAGGAAGCAGAGAAGAGAAAGAAGAAGAACCATCATGGTGGGCGCCACTCACGATAAAGGATCATGTGAATCAGTATATATCAGAGAAAGGAATTCAGGCCAAAGAAGCCATCAA
Source organism: Siminovitchia sp. FSL W7-1587 (assembly GCF_037963795.1). Taxonomy (NCBI): domain Bacteria; kingdom Bacillati; phylum Bacillota; class Bacilli; order Caryophanales; family Bacillaceae; genus Siminovitchia; species Siminovitchia sp. FSL W7-1587. The sequence goes on along the minus strand of NZ_CP150169.1, from coordinate 2,339,667 downwards.
ACTTGTTGCAAAAGACCGGAAGGTGCCCAAACGAGAAATTTATCAAGCTTATCATATCGGTGAATCATAATGAGGCTAACTATATAAAGTCAATACTGTTATTGGTGAATTCTATCCATTTTCTCAGTGAAAATTAGGCATGACAAAAAAGCTTGATGATTCAAAAATGTAAATTTGGATCATCGAGCTTCTTTATGCTGGGACACAACTAAATCAGCTAATGAAAAAACGAACAATAAAGTGAAACTTCATTCAGTAGGGCTTCTACTGAATGTTAGTTGAACCAATTGGGCACCTTATATGCGGGATAAATTGTCCCAGTGTATCATACGCAAGCTTTTAGCGTAGTCAAAATAGGTAGACCCCTGAGGGAATAGCTCGAGCTGAAGATCCCGCAGGAAAGCGACCTTTGCTTTCCGAGGAAGCTGAAGAGACCTGCGGAAAGCGATGATGGGGATTTTTTTACACAAATAAGGGCTGGAACATAGGTTAAAAGCTGATAGATATTCGTAAAAATCGTGAGAATAAAGCCGCGTGAAATCAAGGTTTTTAAACTTGATTCCATGCGGTTTATTTCATTTTCACAGGGTTTTGTCCCGGCCCTTTTGCTATTTCGTATTTGCTTATGTTCCAGTCTCTTTTTTGCTTGAAGAATACGCTAAAGGCCCATTGCTTTTTTAAAAATCAGATGGTACAGTAATTATACATTAATTCATAGTATTTTTATAAGAAAAGGGGGAAATGGGGTTGACGCGAAAATTTGATAAGTTGTTTGACGACTGGTCAAAAACATATGATCAAACGGTTAGTGGCCGTGACATTGAATATAAAGAAGTATTCGAAGGATATGATGACATTCTTTTGGAGGTTGCAAAAAAAGCAAAAGGGTATATATTTGAATTTGGGGTAGGTACGGGAAACTTGACAGAAAAAATGATCAAGATGGAGAAAGAGGTATATGGCATTGAACCTTCCAAAGGAATGAGAAACATTGCTCGCCATAAATTGCCTGGGGCGACAATTGTTGAAGGAGATTTTCTCGAATTTCCAATGCCGGAACGAAATCCGGATACAATTGTCAGCACATATGCATTCCATCATTTGACAGATGCGGAAAAAGCGGATGCCATTCAAAACTTTGGAAAAATGCTCGGAGAAGGAGGCCGAATTGTTTTTGCTGATACAATTTTCGTGAGTATTGAAGTGAAACAGGATATGATTAAGGAAGCGGAAAGCAAACAATTTAATCGCCTGGCAGCCGATTTGAAGACAGAGTTTTATCCGACTATTTCCACAATGAATCATCTATTTGGCGAAGCAGGCTTTGCTGTAACCTTTACACAAAAAAATCGTTTTGTATGGCTTATGGAAGCGACTAAAAAGGAGTGAGCGATGATGGCAAATCAAAAGATGAATGTTGAAAGTTTTAATTTGGATCATACGAAGGTGAAAGCCCCATATGTCAGGCTTGCAGGTGTCATCAAGGGAGAGAAAGGAGATATCATCAAGAAATATGATATCCGTTTCTGTCAGCCGAACAAGGAACATATGAAGATGCCGGCACTGCATTCATTGGAACATATGATGGCCGAATACAGCCGGAACCATTCCGACAAAATAGTGGATATCAGTCCAATGGGGTGTCAAACTGGCTATTATATGTCTCTTGTGAACCATGATGATTATGAAGAAGTGTTACACATTTTAGAGAAAACATTGAACGATGTGTTGGAAGCGACAGAAGTACCGGCTTGTAACGAGGTTCAATGCGGATGGGCTGCTAGTCATAGTTTGGAGGGCGCCAAAGAAATCGCTCGGAAGATGCTGGATCATAAAGATGAATGGAAGGAAGTTTTTTGAATCACTACGTGAAAAAAGCCGTTTCCTTAAGGATGCGGCTTTTTTATCGTTATACTCCTAGTTCTTTCGCTTTAAAAGCTTCCTGAATTTCATTGATGAGCTGGTCCGCGCCTTCCTTGCTTAATACCAATTTTCCCCCTGCGAGCAGCACGTTGTCATCTGAAACATTTCCTGTTATATGGCAGGTCATGGTTGGCTTGTACTTTTTCAAAATAATTTTCTCATCATCAACATATATTTCCAACGCGTCTTTTTCTTCAATGCCAAGTGTCCGCCTAAGCTCAATCGGGATGACAACCCGTCCAAGTTCATCCACTTTTCGCACTATTCCGGTAGATTTCATTACATTGCCCTCCCCAATTTCTCTTCTCTCTTTCACCCATTTATATCAAAACGATCGTGTTTTATAGCCTATGTAGCTACATCAATAGTACCAGTCTTTCCCATATCCGTCAATTATTAAATAAAGAATTTGTAAATTTATTGAATATAATGGCCTATGAAAAGTTGACTAGTTTTGTCAATATTGGTAATTAAATAAGAATTTCTATTTGTTATAATAGCCCTCAAGTTGCAGGATTGTTATATTTCACGTATATTTTTACTGTAGAAGAGGACATGATGATGGCAAAAACCGTTTAATATATAGTCCATTAGTAGAGGCAATGATGAGAGGGAGGAAAATAGTGTGAAGGAGAAACTGAAAACTTTTTACTTAACAACACCGATTTATTATCCGAGCGGCAACTTGCACATCGGCCATGCGTATACGACGGTGGCCGGAGATGCGATGGCTCGTTATAAAAGAATGCGCGGTTATGATGTGATGTATTTGACGGGAACGGACGAGCATGGACAAAAAATACAGAAGCAGGCGGAAAAGGAAAACATTACGCCGAAGGAATACGTAGATCGAATGGTGAGCGGCATCCAGGAGCTGTGGAAGTTGCTGGATATATCATATGATGATTTTATCCGCACAACACAGCCGCGCCATAAAGAAGTCGTTCAAAAAATATTCAAGCGCCTTCTGGATCAAGGCGATATATATTTAGATGAATATGAAGGTTTTTATTGTACGCCCTGCGAGTCATTTTTTACGGAGCGCCAGCTTGAAGACGGCAATTGCCCGGATTGCGGCCGCCCGGTGGAAAAGGTGAAAGAAGAGTCGTACTTTTTCAGAATGAGTAAGTATGTCGACAGGCTTCTTCAATATTACGAGGAAAATCCTGAATTTATTCAGCCCGAATCAAGAAAAAATGAAATGATCAACAACTTCATTAAGCCAGGCCTTGAGGATTTGGCCGTATCAAGGACGACATTTGACTGGGGGATTCCCGTTCCTGGTGACCCGAAGCATGTCATTTACGTATGGATCGATGCGTTGACGAACTACATAACCGCTCTTGGATACGGCTCGGACGACGATTCAAAATACGTAAAATATTGGCCGGCAGATGTACATCTTGTAGGAAAAGAAATTGTCCGTTTCCATACGATCTATTGGCCGATTATGCTGATGGCTTTGGATTTGCCGCTACCCAAAAAAGTGTTTGCCCATGGATGGCTGCTCATGAAAGACGGCAAAATGTCCAAATCGAAAGGAAATGTCGTCGACCCGGTTATGCTTGTGAAACGTTACGGTCTCGATGCTGTTAGATATTATCTACTGCGGGAAGTGCCGTTTGGTTCTGATGGCGTTTTTACTCCGGAAGGGTTCATTGAAAGAATCAATTTCGATCTTGCAAATGATCTGGGAAATTTATTAAACAGAACGATCGCGATGATCAATAAATATTTTAACGGTGTCATACCAGCTTATGAAGGGTCTATTACTCCTTTTGACAATGAATTGCTTGATGAGCATAAAGAAACCATTCAAAATTATGAAAAAGCGATGGATCATATGGAGTTTTCCGTAGCCCTTTCGTCTATCTGGCATATGATCAACCGGACGAATAAATATATTGATGAAACACAACCGTGGATTTTGGCGAAAGATGAAGAAAAGCGCCGGGAATTAGGCAGTGTCATGGTGCATTTGGCCGAGTCACTTCGCAGGGCGGCGGTTTTATTACAACCGTTTTTAACAGAAACACCGAAAAAGATATTTTCCCAATTAAATATCGCCGATGACCAATTTACATCGTGGGAAAGCTTGGAAACGTTCGGTAATATCCCGGAAGGGACGAAAGTTGTTGAAAAGGGGGAACCTATTTTTCCGCGGCTTGAACTGGAAGAAGAGGTCAGCTATATCCAACGCGAAATGAGAGGACCCCAGCCGGCAAAGGAACCTGTAGAAAAGCCGGAACAATCACCTGAAATTACGATCGATGATTTTATGAAAGTGGAGTTAAGAGTGGCGGAAGTGATTGACTGTGAGCCGGTTAAAAAAGCGAATAAGCTGTTAAAATTACAGCTGGATCTCGGATATGAAAAGCGGCAGGTCGTTTCCGGCATTGCGGAATTTTACAAGCCTGAAGATTTAATCGGTCGAAAAGTGATTGTGGTGGCCAACTTAAAACCTGTCAAACTTCGTGGCGAATTGTCGCAGGGAATGATTTTGGCCGGAGAAGAAAATGGTGTTTTGTCGGTAGCATCTGTTGATCAAAGATTACAAAATGGTGCTATTGTAAAATAAACTTAATGTAAATAAAAATTCAGAAAATGACCAAAGTATTGGGGGCATAGAGAGAAAGGCTGATTAGGTCCCTATTTCAGCCCGACTCCCTATGTTCTTTTTTTGTAATATAAATGTTATCTTGTTGTGACTTATGTTACTTTTAAATACTTTATACTCGTTAAAGGAGAGAAGAGCCTATGTTATTTGATACGCATGTCCATTTAAATGACGAACAATTTAACGATGATTTGGAAGAGGTTATGAAACGGGCACAAGAAGCAGGGGTAGAGCATATGGTTGTTGTCGGTTTTAATCGGGAAACGATCGAAAGAGCTCTCCAAATAGTTGATAAATATGATTTTTTATATGCAAGCATCGGTTGGCATCCAGTTGATGCCATCGACATGACGGAAGAGGATTTGGTGTGGCTTGAAGAAAAGGCCCGCCATCCGAAAGTAGTTGCTTATGGGGAAATTGGGCTTGATTATCATTGGGATAAGTCGCCGAAAAATATTCAGCAAGAAGTATTTCGCAAACAGATCAGGCTCGCAAAGAAGTTGCGCTTGCCGCTGATTATACATAATCGTGAAGCGACAGAGGATATCATTCAGATCCTGAAGGAAGAAGATGCCAAGGAAATCGGCGGTATTATGCATTGTTTTAGCGGAAGCGCAGAATCTGCCAAAGAATGTTTAAGACTTAATTTTCTCATCTCTTTAGGCGGTCCCGTTACGTTTAAAAATGCCAAAAAACCAAAGAGAGTAGCCGAGCAAGTTCCGCTGGACAAGCTGCTGATCGAAACGGACTGTCCTTACTTGGCGCCGCATCCGTACCGGGGAAAAAGGAATGAACCGGCGTATGTAAAGCTTGTGGCTGAACAAATTGCCGAATTAAAAGGAATATCCTATGAAGAAGTCGCCCGGGCGACAACAGAAAATGCGAAAAAATTATTTGGCATACATGAATAATCCTTCATACCCCTAAACTTTACAAACTCTTCCTGATAAACATTGAATGAAAGTAAATCGAAGCAATTCCCGTAAAGGAATGGCTCAAATATAGAAAACGCTCATTCATGAGACGAAAAGGAGGAGTCGTTCCATGGCCAGTTTCATGCAGATGGAAAAACGAAAAAAAATGGGACTCGCCGTTGCGAGCTTTCTCGTTTTTACAGCAACCCTCATTACTTTGATTAACGAGGGAACAAAAAAAACAGTGGCTTTAACTCTAGACGGAGAAAAAGTTGTTGTCAAAACACATGCCGACACGATTCAGGATATGCTAAATGAATTAAATATCGATATAAAAGAATCGGACTATTTATCACATCATCCAGAAACAGCTTTAATTGATGAACTCTCTCTTGTTTGGGAACCGGCGAAAAAAGTTGAGATCACGGACGGCAGCAATTCACAGGTTGTTTGGACGACTGCGAAAACAGTAAAACAGCTTTTGGAAGAAAATCAGATTGAATTGAAAGAACAAGATCAGGTGAACATGTCTCTAACCGCCCCCGTTGTTGCCGGTATGGACATTCAAATAGAACGGGCTTTTCCTCTTGTTCTCAATGATGGCGGCAACGTGAAAGAAGTGTGGACTACTTCAACGACAGTCGCCGACTTTGTAAAACAACAAGGAATCACTTTCGGACCATTGGACAAGGTGCAGCCTCGGCTAGAAGAAAATATTTCTCCTAATAGCGAGGTACATATCATTCGCGGTCAAAAAGTCACTGATGTAGTGGAAGAACCGATTGATTTTGAAGTTATTACGCAGAAAGATCCTTCTTTGCCCAATGGCACGGAGAAAGTGATCCAGGAAGGTAAACAAGGTCTTGTAAAAAAAGAGTACGAAGTGACAGTTGAAAACGGCAAGGAAGTGAACCGGACGCTTATTTCAGAAAAGAAAATAAGAGAAAGCGTCCAAAAGGTTGTGGCTGTCGGAACGGGAACGAAACAGAGCACCCCGCCCCCGCAGATCACTAAACAGAACACCAAGGAAAAAACGCCACAAATTATACAAACAGTGGAAAAAGATAGCGGCGGAAAAGAAATATACGTGAGCGCAACGGCCTATACGGCAACATGCAATGGCTGTTCAGGTGTCACGGCTACTGGAATTGACTTAAAGGCCAATCCGAGTGCCAAAGTGATTGCGGTTGACCCGAATGTCATACCACTCGGTACAAAAGTTTGGGTTGAAGGTTATGGTTATGCTGTGGCCGGCGACACAGGCGGTGCCATTAAAGGGAATAAAATTGATGTGCATGTTCAAACGAGTGGCGAGGCACACAGCTTTGGAAGCAAAAAAGTCAAAGTGAAAATTTTGGACTAAGCGGGGGAGTCGATCCTCTGCTTTTTCTTTTTTCTCATAAGGCGGGTTATAATAAAATTAAGATAAAAAGATCTTTGGCGATTCACTATATGGAGGAAAAATGAAAATAAAAGAAATTATCGTTGTGGAAGGAAAAGATGATACAAAGGCAATCAGACGGGCGCTTGATGCCGATACGATTGAAACGAATGGTTCTGCCGTATCCAAGGAAACGATTGAAAAAATCAGGCATGCCCAGCGGAAAAGGGGCGTAATCATATTAACGGACCCTGATTTTCCGGGAGAAAAAATCCGTAAAACAGTCAGTGACAATGTGCCTGGCTGCAAGCATGCTTTTATCGATAAGGAAGAAGCAATGGGAAAAGGCGGGAAAGGTGTCGGTGTGGAGCATGCCTCTCCTGAAGCAATTTGCCTTGCCATAAAAGCAACGCACACGCTGACAGAAGAAGTTAAGGAGGTTATTACAAAAAAAGAGTTGCTCGATGCGGGGCTCATCGGTGGAATGCATGCCGCAAGGCGGCGGGCGCAACTTGGTCAGTTGCTTAAAATTGGTTACACGAACGGTAAGCAGCTTCATAAACGATTAATGATGTTTCAAGTGTCCCGTAAAGATTTTTTAAAAGCCCTGGAAAAGGTGCGACAGGAGGAAGGCCAATGACGCAGAAAGATATTGCCACCCCAATAAGGACGAGAGAAATTTTGCGGAAATATGGGTTTTCCTTTAAAAAAAGTTTGGGGCAAAACTTCTTGATTGATGCGAATATTTTAAGGAAGATTGTTGAACATGCGGGTTTGACGAAAGATACAGGGGTGATAGAGATTGGTCCGGGAATCGGCGCTTTGACGGAACAACTGGCGAAAAGTGCCCAAAAAGTCGTTGCTTATGAAATCGATCAACGGCTTTTTCCTATCTTGGAAGACACGCTTTCCCCTTATGACAATGTCCATATTATTCATGAAGATATTTTAAAAGCGGATATTCAACAAATGATCCAGACAAAATTTACAGAGTCAACAGAAATAATGGTTGTTGCTAATTTGCCGTATTACGTCACAACGCCAATCATTTTTAAGCTGCTTGAAGAAAACTTGCCGATCCGCGGGATAGTCGTCATGTTGCAAAAGGAAGTCGCTGACCGCATTTCTGCGCGCCCTGGCACAAAAGAATATGGCTCACTTTCCATCATGATACAATACTATACGTTGGCGGAAACAGCGATGATCGTGCCTAAATCGGTGTTTATGCCCCAACCGAATGTGGAATCGGCCGTTGTCAAAATGATATTGCGGGAAAAACCGGCTGTTGAGGTTAAAAATGAATCATTCTTTTTCCAAGTTGTGAAAATGGGTTTTTTACAAAGGCGAAAAACCATTATGAATAATTTGGCTGGCGGTTTGCCGGGAGGAAAATCAAAAAAAGCGGAGATATTGGCGGCACTTACAGCGGCCGGAATCGATCCTGGAAGGCGTGGTGAAACGCTGTCTGTCGAAGAGTTTGGAGTATTAAGTGACGCGCTCTTTGAAGAGTTTGGCGAAGGAGAACAATAAACAGACACATTGAACAGGAAGGGCGCATAGCCTATGGCAAAGGAATTTAATTTGCGCTGTTTATGGAGTTGACGACCGTGATATCAATTAATACGATTGTCGGCCGCTTATCCTATCAATGTGATCTTTTATTTCGGGTCATTGACATCATGGAGATTGACGGTCAAACAACAGCTGTTCTCTATGGAGAGGATTATCGGCTGGTGGCAGATGCGCCGATTGAAGATCTTGTCCCATTTTCCGAAGAAGAAAGGCTGACAAGATCATCGGCAGTCCGTTTACTGGAGGAACAGTCGTTGAAGCTTTTTCGACAGGATTTGGAGCTGATTAGGTCTAAGCAGGAATATACGGCTACGGACGGCTATAAGAGGGAGTATAATTATTTTCAAATACCCGGACGTGTCCTTCATATGGATGGAGACCCGAATTATTTGAACAGGTGTCTGGACTTATACAAAAAATTTGGGGTATCTGTCAGAGGAGTTCATTGTGATGAAAAAGAGATGTATAGAAAAATTCCCATTCTCATCGATGAATACCACCCTCATATCCTTGTCATTACAGGCCATGATGCCTATTCAAGAGCCAAGGGAAAGAAAATGGATTTAAATGCTTACCGGCATTCCAAATATTTTGTAGAAGCTGTCAGGGCCGCGCGGAGGAAAAATCCAAATCTTGACCAGCTCGTTATATTTGCCGGTGCTTGCCAGTCGCATTTTGAATCTTTAATTCTGGCTGGAGCCAATTTTGCCAGCTCGCCGCAACGCGTCAACATCCATGCACTAGATCCCGTCTATATCGTCACCAAAATCAGCTTTACGCCATTTATGGAGAGAATCAACGTGTGGGATGTCCTGCGGAATACATTGACAGGTCAAAAAGGATTGGGTGGCCTTGAAACGAAAGGCGTCCTCCGTACAGGCATGCCGTTTAGGCCAGTTGATGATGAATAAACGATACATTTGTGAGCGGGTCAATTTTCAATAAAGGAAGTTGGCCCCTGTATTTTAGAGGCTTTTTTTGCTTATACAAAATTTTTGCTGCACAGCACATATATTTATATCGTGGTGTAATACTAAGGTTGTTGTAAAATAGGTCATAATGTAGAAAAAAATTGATTGACAACACCCGGTTTTCATTGATAAAATAATAAATTTGTTTGACCTTTTTTACCAGGCGTGATATAATGGGAAACAGTGAGGTGGAGCGAAAAAATGCCAAAAACATTAGCGAGCATTAAGAAAGCCCTTGATTCTAATTTGGGCAAAAGATTGATGTTAAAAGCCAATGGAGGCCGAAGAAAAACAATCGAACGTTCCGGAGTATTGGCAGAAACTTATCCATCGGTTTTCGTTGTTGAACTGGATCAGGACGAAAATGCATTTGAACGTGTATCTTACAGCTATGCTGACGTTCTGACAGAAACGGTTGAACTTACTTTTTATGATGAAACGACAGGTAATATAGCAATAGGACAACAGTAATGCAGTCTCAGCTTGTAGAGAAAGCGGGTGTTTTTCTTTACAGGCTTTTTGTTTTTTCTTAAAACAGCTTTTCTCGGAAAACGCGATAATTTTTCAGTTTTTTCTGGTAATTTAACCAATAGGCTTGCCTTCGGTTCAGCAAACATTGGCAGTTATAATCGTTCACGTTTGTATCAAAATATAAAGGCGGGTGGCGAAGGGGGAATTCGCTTTGGGACGGAGAAGAGGAGTCATGTCGGATCAATTGAAAGAAGAATTGGCGAAAGAGTTGGGATTTTACGATGTCGTCCAGAAGGAAGGTTGGGGCGGAATTAAAGCCCGCGATGCGGGAAACATGGTGAAAAGAGCCATTGAAATGGCTGAACGGCAACTCGGCCAATCAAGGCAATCGTGAAGAATGATGTGTTTCTAGCCTGAAGTAAATAAACTACCCGCGAAAAAAGCCGGAGCATTTGCTTCGGCTTTTCTTAGCTGAATGGTCGGCTTATCAAGGGTGATGGATCGAATGGTTTTTCAGAAAAGATCATGGTAAAATGGAAAAAATACGGTAATACGCCAAAGACGAACAAAGGCGCCAAATACATCAGGCTCCTGTCTGTTGCAGTCAGAATGCGAAGTAGGTGAAGCAGTTTGAAACTTTTAATCAAGGCGCCGGCAAAAATCAACTTGACTTTAGATGTGCTCGGTAAAAGAAGCGATGGTTACCATGAAGTAGAAATGGTCATGACAACCATTGATCTGGCGGATCGCTTGGAACTAAACGAAGTGAAGGAAGACAAAATAGCGATTCTTTCCCATAGCCGATATGTTCCAGGAGATGAACGGAATTTGGCTTATCAGGCAGCCAAGTTGTTGAAAGAGCGCTTTAGTATCCGCCAAGGCGTTGAAATATCGATCAATAAGGTGATTCCGGTAGCGGCTGGACTCGCAGGGGGAAGCAGTGATGCAGCAGCCACATTAAAAGGTCTGAACGAATTATGGCAGATCGGTCTTTCGGTGGAAGAACTGGCTGCTCTTGGCTCGGAGATTGGTTCGGATGTGGCGTTTTGTGTTCACGGAGGCACGGCATTGGCTCGTGGCAGGGGCGAAAAAATTACAAAGCTTCCGCCGCCTCCATCTTGCTGGGTAATTTTGGCCAAGCCATCTATCGGGGTTTCCACTTCCGAAATATATGGCAATCTGGATATGAGCCGTATTCAGCACCCGGATACGGAAGGGATGATCCAAGCCATTATGCAAAAGGATTATGAAGGTGTGTGCCAGCATATGGGCAATGCTCTGGAGGGTGTCACGTTTTCCAAGTATCCCGAGGTATTGCACATTAAAAAGCAGATGGAACGATTTGGGGCAGATTCCGTGCTGATGAGTGGAAGCGGGCCTACCGTTTTTGGCCTCGTAAGGCGTGAGTCAAGACTACACCGAATTTATAACGGATTGCGAGGTTTCTGTCATCAAGTCTTTGCAGTCAGGATGCTGGGCCGTTCATAACAATTCTTGCCTAAATACGTACAATTGTGTATATTTGCATTAAAATATTCGCTTATACATATTACTGGAGGTTACAGAATGAAATTTCGCCGTAGCGAGCGGCTTGTTGATATGACGCATTACTTAATGAATCATCCTCGCGAACTCGTTTCTTTGACTTGGTTTGCCGAGCGTTATCAATCTGCAAAATCATCCATCAGCGAAGATCTTGTCATCATTAATGACATTTTTAAACACCAGGGCATTGGCGTTTTGCAAACCATCCCCGGCGCCGCAGGCGGAGTAAAATTTTACCCAATGGTGAAAGAGGATCAGGCAGAAGCGATTATCAACAAGCTTTGTTCACTAATTGCAGACCCAGAACGCCTTTTACCCGGCGAATATTTATTTATGACCGATTTGCTGGGAAATCCAAAAATGATGAATGAAGTAGGAAAGCTGCTCGCAGCCGCAGTGGCAGACCGGGAAATTGATGTTATCATGACTGTTTCCACAAAAGGCATTCCGATCGCACAGGCTGTAGCGAATCAATTGAATGCCCCTTTTGTTATTGTCAGACGTGACCCGAAAGTCACCGAAGGACCGACCGTGACGATCAATTATGTTTCCGGCTCTTCAAAACGGATTCAAACAATGGTTCTTTCAAAGCGCAGCTTGAAGGAAGGCGCGCGCGTGCTGATTGTCGATGATTTTATGAAGGCCGGCGGAACGGTAAACGGGATGATCAATTTGCTCGAGGAATTTAATGCGTCTGTTGCGGGGATCGCCGTATTGGTTGAATCCGAACATGTTGAGGAAAGGCTTGTTGATGATTATATTTCTTTAGTAAAATTGACTGATGTCAATATGAAAGAAAAAAAGATCAATGTGGTGACAGGGAACTATTTTTCCAAAAAAATAAACTTTCTATGAGGGAGAGAACGAAGATGCGTACGATTTCAACGAATCAGGCACCTGCTGCGATTGGCCCCTATTCTCAAGGCATCGTGGTAAACAATATGTTTTACAGCTCGGGACAAATTGCGCTCACGCCGCAGGGGGAACTTGTTGAGGGCGGTGTCGTGGAGCAAACCCATCAGGTGTTCCGCAATTTGCAGGGAGTATTAGAAGCGGCAGGAGCATCATTTGATACTGTCGTAAAAACGACTGTATTTATCAAAAACATGGACGACTTCGCAACGATCAATGATATTTATGCCCAATATTTTTCCAATCACAAGCCGGCCCGTTCATGTGTGGAGGTTGCCCGCCTGCCAAAAGACGTCCTATTGGAAATAGAAGTCATTGCACTTGTAAAATAAAATGAGGGCCGCCGTTTGATTTCTTAAGCCCTTCAGGGTTGTCGTTTTCACCTTCATAAAAATAAATCGCTCATATATTAAAAAATTCAAAAAAGTTATCAATTTTAGAAGGAGAATAGCAAGTTACGTTGAATAACTACATTATGGTACCTAATTAGAGCGAGAAGGTGGTGAACAAACAATGGAAGTGACTGATGTGAGGCTGCGGCGAGTCAACACCGAGGGAAGAATGAGAGCAATCGCCTCAATAACCCTTGACGATGAATTTGTTGTTCACGATATACGTGTCATTGACGGAAACAATGGGCTGTTCGTAGCCATGCCAAGTAAAAGAACACCAGATGGGGAATTTCGGGATATTGCTCATCCAATTAATTCAAACACCAGAAATAAAATTCAGGAAGTGGTTTTGGCAGAATACCACCGTCTAGGTGACATCGAGGAGCCGGAATTAGAAGAAGCTGGCGCTTCCTAACCATATAACTCATTATTACATCGAGAGCCTACTGAATAGTAAGGCTCTTTTTCATGTTTTCTCTTTTCGGTTCTATCCTTTTTTCCCCTGGCGTTCTTGTGAACATTTTTTGAAGCATACATGGCAAGAAAATGGTGGAATTTTATGGGAATCCGACATGGGGCTTATTCTATATGCTGATCACGTTTGATTGAGCAGCCGCTTGTCCGAAGAACTCCCTCCATGAGAGTGTTTTTATGCTTGTCGGGACATATCCGGGCACCTCCGCATTTCTTATTTTCTTGAAAAAAACCTCTTTTTAGGCTATATTCATTATGGAAAAAAATAATTGGAGGACCGTTTATGTCAAATAGATTCGCGGTAATATTGGCTGCGGGGCAAGGGACAAGGATGAAATCCAAGCTTTATAAGGTACTCCATCCAGTTTGTGGAAAACCAATGGTTGAACATGTCGTTGACAATATATCCGAGCTTCAAGTTAACGAGACTGTTACAGTCGTAGGATTTGGAGCGGATATGGTCAGGCAACACTTGGGTGGAAAAAGCCGATTCGTCATTCAGGAGGAGCAACTTGGCACAGCCCATGCAGTTATGCAGGCAAAAGATGCTTTGGGGGATAAAAAAGGAACGACCCTTGTCATTTGCGGCGATACTCCGCTCATTAAGTCCGAAACGATGTCAGCATTGATTAAGCAGCATGAAGAAACAGGCGCCAAAGCCACTGTTTTGACGGCTTTTGCGGAAAACCCGCATGGTTACGGACGCATAATCCGCAATGCGGAAGGCGCTGTCGAACGGATTGTCGAACATAAAGATGCGAATGAAGAAGAGCTTCGCATTCATGAGATTAATACAGGAACATACTGCTTCGACAATGAAGCTTTATTTGAGGCGCTTGAAAATGTTTCCAATGACAATTCTCAAGGTGAATATTATCTTCCCGATGTCATTGAGATATTAAAGTCTAAAAAGGAATTGATTACTGCTTTTCAAACGGAGGATTTCGAAGAAACTCTTGGGGTGAATGATCGTGTGGCTCTTTCAGAAGCAGAGCGCATTATGAGAAAGCGTATCAATGAGGCCCATATGCGAAACGGAGTTACATTGATTGACCCGGCTAATACTTATATTGATAAAGATGTACTCATCGGCCAGGATACAATTATTTTTCCAGGAACAAGCATTTGTGGAAAAACGGTGATAGGGGAAAACTGCGAGATCGGCCCGAATACTGAAATCAACAATTGTGAAATATCTCACAATACGACCATCTGCCAGTCTGCTGTATTCGATAGTGCGGTTGGGGCAAACGTAAATATTGGTCCATTTGCACATATCCGGCCTGAATCCACTATCCATGACGATGTAAAAATAGGTAATTTCGTAGAAATAAAAAAATCGATATTCGGAAAAGGCAGCAAAGCATCGCATTTAAGTTATATCGGGGATGCAGAAGTGGGCAAAGACGTCAACATCGGTTGTGGTTCCATCACAGTCAATTATGACGGGAAAAACAAATACCTCACGAAGATCGAGGACGGCGTGTTTGTCGGATGCAATTCAAACCTTGTAGCCCCGGTAACGATTAAGAAAGGCTCCTATATTGCCGCCGGTTCTACGATTACGGATGATGTTCCACAAGATGCTTTGGCGATTGCACGGGCCCGGCAAGTCAATAAAGAAAATTATACTAAAAAGTTAAATTTAAAAAAGTAATGGAGGCTCCCCATGTCTAACGAATATCTTGACTCGTCTTTAAAAATTTTTTCATTGAACGCAAACCGTGTCCTTTCGGAAGAAATCGCCAAAACGATCGGAGTGGAGCTTGGCAAATGTACGGTCAGTCAGTTCAGCGATGGTGAAATTTCAATCAATATTGAGGAAAGCATCCGCGGCTGTGATGTATATGTGATCCAGTCAACGAGCGATCCGGTCAACAAGCACTTAATGGAATTGTTAATCATGACTGATGCGTTAAAGCGTGCTTCGGCCAAGAACATCAATCTTGTCATGCCTTATTATGGATATGCACGCCAAGATCGGAAGGCGCGAGCCCGGGAACCAATCACGGCAAAGCTTGTCGCCAACCTGATCGAAACGGCAGGCGCGACAAGAGTGATTACACTAGACCTTCATGCTCCGCAAATTCAAGGCTTTTTCGATATTCCGATTGACCATTTAATGGGTGTTCCGATTTTAGCGGACTATTTTAAAAGCAAGCAGTTAGTGGAGGACGGGCTTGTGATCGTGTCGCCGGACCATGGAGGCGTAACGCGGGCGCGAAGATTGGCTGACCGCTTGAAAGCACCGATCGCTATCATCGATAAACGCCGCCCTCGTCCAAATGTGGCAGAAGTGATGAATATCGTTGGAAACGTGGAAGGAAAAACGGCGATTTTGATTGATGATATCATTGATACTGCCGGAACGATTACGCTGGCTGTAAATGCATTGATGGAAGCAGGAGCCAAAGAAGTGTACGCTTGCTGTACGCATCCTGTTTTATCCGGACCTGCCATTGAGCGGATTCAAAATTCCAGTCTGAAAGAGCTTGTCGTAACAAACACGATCCCCCTTCCCGAAGAAAAGAAAATCGACAAAATCAAAGAGCTTTCCGTCGCATCTTTGATTGCCGAGGCCATTATCCGCGTTAATGAAAACAAGTCAGTAAGCACTTTGTTTGATTGATCGTGAAAAAATACAAAAATAGAGGTTTAAGTTATTGTATGATAAGGTATAGATAAGGATAGTGATTATTTCATTATTACTTATTACAGGAGAAGGTGTTTATGGTTAACGTATTGAAGGCAAAAGAAAGGACAAGCGAACGCCGCTCACAGGTAAGGGAGTTGCGCGAGCAGGGAGGCATTCCGGCTGTTGTGTATGGTTACAGAATTGATAATACGCCAATCGCAATCAACATGGGCGATTTCATGAAAACGATGCGCGAAGTTGGCCGGAACGGAGTAATCGATCTTGATTTGGAAGGTAAAAAACTCAATGTGATTCTGCATGAATACCAAGAGGATCCGATCAGGAAAGAAGTGATCCATGCCGACTTTTTGTCTGTTGATATGTCACAGGAGATTGAAGCGAGCGTCCGTGTAGAATTGTCGGAAGATGCGGAAGGCCTCAAGGACGGAGGCGTTCTCCAGCAAATCATGCACGAGATAAATGTTACGGCAAAACCGGATGAAATTCCGGAAGCAATCAAGGTTGATATATCTCATCTAGGTATAGGAGAAACAATTTCTATCGGCGAAATTCGCGGAAAGTACTCGATTACAATCAATCATGAGGATGACGAAGCAATTGCAACAATACTGACACCAAGAACGGAAGAAGAAACGGAAGAAGCAGGTGAAGCTGCTGAGGTTTCGGGAACGGATGAAGGGAATGCAACAACTGAATCGGAAGAGTAAAAATAGATTCAATATAGGCGCAGCCAACAAGGTTGCGCTTTTTCCCCGCTTGTTCAGCAGGATTGGGAAAAGTGCGATTGGGGGGTAGGCAGTGAAAATAATTGTCGGCTTGGGAAATCCCGGTTCTCGATATGAAAAAACAAGACATAATGTCGGATTTGAAGTGATTGATGAACTGACCGAAAGACTTGACATCAGCTTACAGTCATCAAAATTTAACGGCTTGTACGGAACAATACATCATGACGGTGAAAAGACCTTATTGGTTAAGCCGCTTACCTATATGAACCTTTCAGGCGAATGTATACGGCCCATAATGGATTACTATCGGATTCCGACTGAAAATCTCCTCGTCATCTATGATGACTTGGATTTGCCAGTGGGAAAAATCCGACTTCGCCAAAAAGGTTCTGCTGGTGGACATAACGGGATGAAATCAACGATTCAACATCTTGGAACAAATGAATTTAATCGGATTCGGATTGGAATTGACCGTCCGCCTTCCGGAATGTCCGTTCCGGATTATGTACTGGGAAAATTCACGGAAGAGGAATGGGGCACAATGCAATCCGTCATCCAAACGTGTGCTGATGCTTGCGAAGAATGGTTGAAAAAACCATTTTTGGAAGTGATGAATCGTTTTAATTCCAATGGATGAATAAGTACGGGCCTCGGCGTTTATACTATAAAGTGTATTTACAAAGCCGAGGAGAGAGTGTTATGCTGATTTCTTATTTTTGCCGCCACTGTTCGGCACAATTAGGTACAATAGAAGATGTTTCTGTGCACTCCGAGGAGCTGGGATTGCATAAATTAACAGAAGAAGAAAGGCAAGAAATGGTAATATATGAATCGGATGGGAATATTCATATTAAAGCAATTTGTGAGGACTGCCATGAGGCACTGTCCCGAAACCCCGAATTGCACCAATATGATTATCTGATCCATTAGTTTGTACGGTGAGGGGCAGATTTCTACCCCCATTTCTTGAAAAGAGGAGAAAGACATGCATGGTCTACGAGATATAATATTACAGCAGAGCGAACTGCAATCTGTCATTACAGGAATAAGGGAAGGATTGCGCGAACAGCTTGTTGCTGGTTTATCAGGCTCAGTAAGGGCGCTCTTTACGGCCGCGATGGCGGAACATACAAACAAGTCCGTCGTCATTGTCACCCATAATTTGTTGCAGGCGCAAAAGCTTCACGAAGACCTTTTACAAATAATTGATGAAAACCAATTGTTTCTCTACCCTGCGAATGAGCTGATCGCTTCCGAGATGGGAATTGCCAGTCCGGAGCTGAAGGCTCAACGAATCGAGACGCTGAATCACATGGTGTCTGGACGACAGGGTGTTTTTGTCGTTCCAATGGCAGGATTGAGAAAAGTGCTTCCTCCGCCAAGTTTATGGAAAAGATACCAGATTAATTTGAAAGTAGGATCTGAATTACATTTGGAGGACACTTTAGAACGGTTGATCCAAATGGGATATAACCGGACTGATATGGTAAGCGCCCCCGGGGAATTCAGTCTGCGCGGCGGAATATTGGACATTTATCCATTAACGGAAATTGACCCGATTCGTATCGAATTGTTTGATATAGAAATAGATTCCATCCGGACCTTCTCAGTTGATGACCAGCGCTCAAAAGAAAAGTTATCAGAAGTGACGATCGGTCCTGCAACCGAGTCTCCCGTCGAATCGAAACATTTGCTCGATGCTGCGGACAGTTTGGAAGAACATTTATCCGCCTCTTTAAAGAAAATAAAAAAGGATGCGGTAAAAGAACTGCTCGTTCAAAATGTGAAGGCTGATATTGAGTTGCTCCGAAATGGACAAAAACCTGAACAATTTTTCAAATACCTCCAGTTTGCCTATAAACCGGGTACAAGTTTATTAGACTATGTTTCTTATAATGGACTCATTGTGTTTGATGAACTAAGCCGAATCCAGGAAATGAATGAACGCCTTGAAAAAGAAGAGGCTGAATGGTTTATGACGCTTCTTGAACACGGGGAGATTCCCCATGATATTGCCATTGCTCATTCGTTCAACAAATTACTGGCGGAATCCAATCTTCCACGTGTTTATTTGTCCTTGTTTTTGCGGCATATCCCAAATACAAATCCTCAAAACATTGCAAATGTTTCGTGTAAGCTCATGCAAAACTTTCATGGACAGATGCATTTGCTTGCGTCTGAAGTGGAACGATGGCGAAAAAACAATATGAAAGTGCTGTTTTTAGCACCAGATCAGGAACGCAGTGTAAAATTGGAGTCGGTATTGCGGGATTATGGAATAGAAGCTCGAATCGCTGGTGATTCAGAAAGCTTCTCCGGGATTCAGATCATTGAGGGTTCGCTGAATACGGGTTTTGAACTTCCGGCCCTGAAACTGGTTGTTGTGACAGAAGAAGAAATATTCAATAAAAAGACACGGAAGGCACGGCGCAGGCAAAAACTTTCCAATGCCGAGCGGATTAAAAGCTATTCTGAGCTGAGTCCCGGTGATTATGTTGTTCACGTAAATCACGGGATCGGTAAATACTTGGGAATTGAAACATTGATGATCAACGGGGTGCATAAAGATTACTTGCACATTACGTATAAAGGCAATGACAAATTATACGTTCCGGTTGATCAAATCGATCTTGTGCAAAAATATGTCGGAGCCGAGGGCAAAGATCCGAAAATGTACAAGCTCGGCGGCAGTGAATGGAAGCGGGTCAAGAAAAAAGTAGAGTCTTCTGTCAAGGATATTGCGGACGATTTAATCAAGTTATACGCAGAGCGTGAAGCGACGAAAGGGTATGCGTTTTCTCCCGACAGCGATATGCAGCGTGAGTTTGAGATGTCTTTTCCATATCAGGAGACTGAAGACCAACTTCGTTCCATTGCTGAAATTAAACGCGACATGGAGCGGGAACGACCAATGGATCGCTTATTATGTGGTGATGTCGGTTACGGGAAAACGGAAGTTGCCATTCGTGCTGCTTTCAAAGCTATCATGGACGGCAAGCAAGTAGCATTTCTTGTTCCGACAACGATCTTGGCTCAACAGCACTATGAGACGATTAAGGAACGATTTAATGGCTATCCGATTAATATTAGCATTATGAGTCGTTTTCGCACGAAGAAACAATTGTCCGAAACGGTCAAAGGATTAAAAAACGGCACGATCGACCTTGTGATCGGCACTCACAGACTTTTGTCAAAAGATGTGCAATTTGCGGACCTTGGCCTTCTCATTGTAGATGAAGAACAGCGTTTTGGTGTAACACATAAAGAAAAAATAAAACAGTTAAAAACAAACGTGGATGTATTAACGTTAACCGCGACACCCATTCCGCGGACATTGCATATGTCGATGCTTGGGGTTCGTGATTTGTCTGTCATTGAAACGCCGCCGGAAAACCGTTTTCCGGTTCAAACGTATGTGATGGAATATAATGGTGTTTTTGTGAAAGAAGCGATTGAACGGGAACTGGCACGCGGGGGACAAGTTTATTATCTTTACAATCGGGTGGAAGATATTGAAAGGAAAGCGGAGGAAATTTCGATGCTTGTCCCTGATGCGCGTGTTGCCTACGCGCATGGGCAAATGGCGGAAACGGAGCTTGAGGCCGTCATATTGAGCTTTCTTGATGGTGAGTTTGATGTGCTGGTGACGACAACGATCATTGAGACGGGCGTCGATATCCCGAGTGTCAATACATTAATTGTTTACGATGCTGATCGAATGGGGTTGTCTCAGTTGTATCAGTTGAGGGGGCGCGTTGGCCGTTCAAACCGGGTGGCGTATGCCTATTTTACGTATCGAAAAGATAAAGTCCTCACAGAGGTAGCGGAGAAAAGACTGCAGGCCATTAAGGAATTTACTGAGCTCGGATCAGGCTTTAAAATTGCCATGAGAGATTTGTCTATCCGGGGAGCGGGAAATCTTCTGGGGGCCCAGCAGCATGGCTTTATTGACTCTGTCGGCTTTGATCTGTATTCGCAAATGCTGAAAGAAGCAATTGAAGAGCGTAAAGGGACATTACTCGAAAATGTTCCGCCGCCGTTTGAAGTGGAACTTGAATTGGATGCCTATATTCCGGATGCATATATTGCCGATGGACAGCAAAAAATTGAGATGTATAAGCGCTTTAGAAACATTGAGACAATGGAAGAGCTTGAAGAGCTGCGCGAAGAAATGATAGACCGCTTCGGCGACTACCCCAATCAGGTAGAATACTTGTTTAAAGTTGCGGAAATGAAAGTGTATGCACGAAAAATCAAATTGGAAGCCATAAAACAATCTAAAACAGAAGTCTCCATTTATTTTTCGGAAGAAGGAACAAGTGAAATGGAAGGCAGGCGCGTTCTCCAGGCAACAACCAAACATGGAAGGAACGTGGGTCTTGGCATGGAAGGAACCCGTCTGAAAATCACGATTCAAACGAGCCGGATGAAAACGGACGAGTGGTTTGCCATCGCGCTTGAAATGATTAAAGAACTGGGAGAGGCCAAAAAAGTTCCCCAGCCATAATAAAAGCGCTCTCCAGCCGATCAAGATTTTATGAAATTGATCCAAAAAATGCACATCATTTGAATAAAACCCTGATTTTGAAAGATACTATTTTCAATCACATATGGAAATGAATTGAAAAACGTTTTTGTGGGAACCTATACAAAGTAGCATTTACTTAAAAAACTCAGTCATCTGATGAAAGAGAGGCAACTATGATGAAGGCAACAGGTATTGTTCGTCGTATTGATGATTTGGGAAGAGTAGTCATACCAAAAGAAATCCGCAGAACATTGCGAATCAGGGAAGGTGATCCGCTGGAAATATTTGTGGATCGCGAAGGGGAAGTTATCCTAAAGAAATATTCCCCGATTAACGAATTGGGCGATTTTGCAAAAGAATACGGAGAAGCTTTATTTGACAGCCTGGGGAGCCCCGTCCTTATTTGTGACCGGGATGCAGTTATTGCGGTCGCCGGCGGGCCGAAAAAGGACTATATGAATAAAAATAATAGCGATATGATTGAAGAGGCTATGGCGAACCGTTCGGCCAAACTGGAAACGAATCCGGGCTCCGTTTCGCTTGTCGAGGGGCATGAGGAAGAACTTTCCTCTTATACGATTGCCCCTATTATAGCGGGGGGCGATCCGATCGGCGCTGTAATTATTTTTTCCAAAGATAAGGTAATCGGTGAAATTGAACAAAAATCTGCCGAAACGGCAGCCAGCTTTTTGGCTCGACAAATGGAATCGTAATGCTCATAAAACAATATTGGAAGAGGGCTTGGCGTCCGCCAAGCCTTTTTCTTATGCTATAATAAATGGAGATTTTTTGTAGAAAGGCGAGAGGTAGCTTGCCAGAAGAAACGAGACCATTTATCAAAGGCGCCTTTATATTGGCGGCAGCAGCGCTGTTTATTAAAATATTGAGTGCCGTGTACCGCGTCCCTTTTCAGAATATCGTTGGTGACACGGGTTTTTATATTTACCAGCAAGTTTACCCACTATACGGAATCGCTTATGTGCTTGCTTCAACCGGCTTTCCTGTTATTATTTCAAGAATAGTCGCTGCAAAAGATCAGCAAAATAAACAAAGTGTCATAAATAAGCTTCAAGCCGCATTTATCGTTTTAATGTTTGTGGGACTCGGCTTGTTTTCCTTTTTTTTCTTTGGCGCAAATATGATTGCTCGCTGGATGGGCGATCCTCTGTTGGGACCCGTTATTCAAGTAACCGCGTTTCCTTTTTTGCTGCTTCCCTTTCTGTCTCTGTGGCGGGGGATATTTCAAGGGAACGGCAATATGGTGCCAACTGCTTTAGCCCAGGTGATAGAGCAGGTCTTCCGGGTCGCGGCCATTTTACTCATCTCCTTTCTTTTAGTGGATAAAGGATATTCCTTTTATGAAGTGGGGCGGGGTACTTGGGCAGGCGCAGTTGTAGGAAGTGCGGCGGGTGCTGTCTTACTGGCTATATTTGCCGGAAGGAACATCAGAATCTTCATAAATGCCGTCCGCCTTCCTTTTCATGAGTTTGTTGCGGTGGGAAAATTGGTTCTTGTACACGGGACGGCGATTTGTTTTAGCGGCCTTCTGCTTATTTTATTTCAACTTGTTGATTCGTTGAATATGTATTCTCTTTTGCTCCATTCCGGTATGGAGAGTGTGGATGCAAAAGTGTTAAAAGGCGTTTTTGACCGGGGGCAGCCGCTTATACAGCTTGGAACGACTATCGTAGGGGCAATGTCGTTAGCCCTTGTTCCAGCCATAGCCGCCGCCTGGTCCCAAGGAAATATAGGAATCCTCCAAAAAAAGATGGAATCAACTATAAAACTGAGTGCTGTTATAGGGGCAGGGGCGGCAATCGGGTTAATGAACATTATTAAGCCAACCAACATGATGCTTTTTAAAAACCAGGATGGCTCCTTAACACTTGGTATACTTGCCGCCGCCATTTTCTTCGCATCTATGGTTATGACGTTTACCGGAATATTGCAAGGGATGGGAGCGGCGCTCGTTCCGGCAAAGTATTTACTCGTAGGAATTGCGTGCAAATATGTATTAAACACATGGCTTGTTCCACAATATGGAGCATTTGGCGCCGCTTTGGCTACCAATATAGGGATGGGCGTCATTTTCATTTTACTGTTAAACGAGTTAAAAAAACGGTTTCCTGTACACATGGTCATATTCAAAACCTTGCCCCGATTGTTGATGGCCTGTACCGCCATGACCGCTGTACTTCAGGTATGGCTGTTTCTTTTTGAAGTATGTGGGCTTGAAGGAAGGCTGTGGAGTACTGTAGCGGCACTTGGCGGAGTGTTAGTCGGCGGATTCATTTATATATCGTTTTTACTTTACAGTAACCTGTTCGACAATGAGGAATTAAAGCATGTTCCGTTTTATGCGAAAGCAACTGCTTTCCGATGGAGAACAACAGAAGAAGGGAGAAGGAAATGAACGAAATATTTGTCGTTGGCTTGGGAGCGGGAGAGCTTGACCAGCTTCCGCTCGGTGTCTATAAAAAGTTGAAAGAAACAGACCGGCTTTTCTTTCGAACAAAGGAGCATCCCGTTGTAAATGAATTGAAAGCGGAAGGAATCGTTTTTCAAGCATTTGATGACGTATATGAAAAACATGACACCTTTGAGGCGGTTTATGAAGAAATCACCGAAAAGCTGCTGGATGAAGCCCGGAAAAAAGAACTGGTGTATGCTGTGCCGGGACATCCGCTTGTGGCCGAAAAGACTGTCCAAATGTTGCTTCAAAACGGTCCGCAACAAGGGATTCAAATTACGATCGGCGGCGGGCAAAGCTTTCTTGATAGCCTTTTTTCAGCTGTTAAAATCGACCCGATTACAGGATTTCAGTTGCTTGATGCGACAATGCTTCGCCGGGATGATATTAACATCGGGCAGCATGTCATCATCGCTCAAGTATACGACCAGTTCGTTGCTTCCGAAGTTAAACTGACCCTTATGGAAAAATACCCGGATGATCATAGCGTGATTATTGTTACAGCAGGGGGCAGCAGCCGGGAAAGTCTCAAAGAGATTCCTCTTTACGAATTGGACAGGCAGGCAGCCGTGGACAACTTGACGAGTCTTTATGTCCCTCCGCTGACGTGCCGGGAGGAAACATTAAAAGAATTTTCGTCATTAAGGGAGATAATAGCCGAACTTCGAGGTCCAAATGGCTGTCCATGGGATAAAAAGCAGACAAACAAGTCTTTAAAGAAATACTTGATTGAAGAAGCATATGAACTGCTCGATGCGATTGACCGCGATCATATAGATGACATGGTGGAGGAACTTGGTGATGTATTGCTCCAAGTGATGCTGCATGCTCAAATAGGGGAAGATGATGGAATGTTTTCCATTGAAGATGTCATTGAAAGTATTTCCAAGAAAATGATTCGCCGCCATCCACATGTCTTTGGTCATGTCCACGCAGAAACATCTGAAGCTGTTGCAGCCAACTGGGAGCAAATTAAAGCTGCTGAAAAAAACGCTCAGGACGAAGGGGCTTCCTTGCTCGATCATGCTGAAAAGGGAATTCCCGCCTTGCTTCGCGCTTATACATATCAAAAACTGGCAGCAAAAATCGGTTTTGACTGGGAATGTGCTGAAGATGCCTTAACAAAAGTAAAGGAAGAAGTGCAGGAATTTGCGGATGAATTGGCGAAAGAAAACAAAGAGGCTCAGCTTGATGAAATGGGAGATGTGCTTTTTGCGGTTGTCAATGCAGCAAGGCTGGCCGGCATTCATCCGGAAGAAGCCCTTCAGCAGGCAAACGAAAAGTTTTATCGCCGGTTTACGTATGTGGAGTCCAAAGTGAAAGAGAGCGGGCGTCCACATAGTGATGTATCACTCGAACAACTTGACCAGTATTGGGATGAAGCCAAAAAACAAGGCAGGTGAATGGTTTGACCGAGATGCGTTTAGATAAATTTCTTAAAGTTTCCCGACTTATCAAAAGAAGGCCTGTAGCGAAAGAAATGGCCGATAAGGGCAGGATCCACATCAATGATCAGCAGGCAAAAGCAAGTTCAAGCGTAAAAGCGGGTGATGAACTGACGATCCGTTTCGGGCAGAAGCTTGTCACTGTCAAAGTGAAAGAATTAAAGGATTCTACGAAAAAAGAAGATGCCGCCGCCATGTACACATTGGTAAATGAAGAACGGCTGGAACAATAAAAAACCTGTAGAAACTGGAAAGAAGGCTTGTTCTATTTCATTCCCCCGATACATACATTTATCACAAACGGTATGAAAAAGAGGGGATGAAGATGAGCCAATATTATGATTCAACGCAAACCGGAACGAAGCCGGCTCCAGAGCATGATTTGATTATGCGCGGCCGCAGATTGATTGATATAACGGGTGTAAAGCAAGTTGAAAGCTTTGATAATGAGGAATTTTTGCTGGAAACCGTCATGGGATTTCTGGCCATTCGGGGTCAAAACTTGCAAATGAAAAATCTCGATGTGACCAAAGGGGTCGTATCCATCAAGGGCAAAGTGTATGACATCGTATATCTTGATGATCACGACGGAGGAAAAGCTAAAGGGTTCTTTGGCAAGTTATTCAAATGAGTTTATCCGTCCAATTCCAAACATTACTTGCCATGATTGTCATGGGAAGTCTATTTGGAGCCATGCTTGATACGTACCAGCGCTTTTTAAACCGTGTAAACCGCAAGCGTTGGATCGTATTTATTAATGATTTGCTATTTTGGTTTATTCAAGGCATCCTTATTTTTTACATTCTTTTTTTGGTCAATTCGGGTGAATTGAGGATTTATTTGCTCCTCGCCCTTTGTCTTGGGTTTGCCGCTTACCAGGCTTTGTTCAAGCAGAGTTATGAACGTTTGCTTGAATGGGTCATTCGCCTTGTCAAAGCAGCCGTTCACATCATAAAAAAGCTTGTTCATCTCCTCATCTATCAACCGGTCAGGGGCCTGTTTTTACTGATCAAATATATCGTGATCTCTCTCCTTTCAGTTGGATTAGCGCTTGTAAAAACAGTTGGGAAAGTGTTAAAATGGTTGGTAACGACTGTCTTTCGACCAATATTATGGATCGGAAAGATGATCGTTCCAAAAAAAGTGGAAAAGTTTGTCGTGAAAATGGGAAGCTCTTTAGAAGGGTTTTTTCAAAACACGAAGAATAAAGTAAGTAAAATCATAGAATTTCTTCGTAGAAAGAGATAGGAGGCGACAGAGACAGGATGGGAACCAAGCAAAGACAGGCTATTGCTTCTCTTGAAAACAGTTATACAAAACAGCAGGAGGTTGCAGCCCGTTCGGCAGCTAGAAGGAGAAAGTTATTGTTTCGGCGGCTTACCGTTTTCTTTGTCATGGCCATCGCAGTCAGCGCCTTATTAATTTCTACGCTGATGTCACGAGAAGAAAGTTTAGCGGAAAAAAAAATGGAAAAGGTGCAAATGGAAGAAAAATTGGCCAAGCTGGAAAAAGAGCAACTCATACTTGAAAATGAAATTGCCAAATTGAATGATGACGAATATATTGCCAAGCTCGCCAGAAGCGAATACTTCCTCTCTGATAAAGGAGAAATCATCTTTAATATCCCAAATTCCGAAAAGAAAGAAAAAGAGAAAAAGAGCTCATATTGACACTTTTTTTTGCAGTTAGCTATAATATAAAGTAAAGCTTTATTTTTTTATACACTTTAAGGAGGAAAAATTTTTTTATGTCGATCGAGGTAGGCAGCAAGTTACAAGGTAAGGTAACAGGCATTACTCATTTTGGGGCTTTTGTGGAGTTGCCCGAAGGCTCAACCGGACTTGTCCACATAAGTGAAGTGGCCGATAATTATGTGAAGGACATTAATGAGCATTTAAAAGTCGGTGATGAAGTACTTGTCAGGGTTTTAAATGTTGAGAAGGACGGAAAGATTGGATTATCTATCCGCAAAGCGAAAGATCAGCCCCAGTCACAATCTCACTCCGGTCAACGCCCGCGTCATGGCAGGATGAATGATTTTCGCACCAAAGAAAGTTTTGAACAAAAAATGAATCGCTTTTTGAAAGAAAGTGAAGATCGTTTATCATCGTTAAAACGCCATACTGAGTCCAAACGGGGCGGCCGTGGCTCAAGGCGTGGCTAATAACTTGCTGTCACTTTCCATATAGCAGGTACGGACGTTAAATGGGAGAATCTCTTGGAGATCCTCCTATTTTTTTATGGTAAATATTGGAGCGAAGCATGATCTATGTAAATAATATCCATGGGGTTTTTTGTTATCCCTGTTCCGCTAATGAATATTGTTCAAGCCATTCCAATCCATTTTGGCCGATCAATTGAAGGAGAAACGGCAACGGTTCTGATCGGATGCTCCCGCTTGATTTTATCAAGCGCTCATCTACGATATCTTCCTCAAACATTGCGCCAGTATTGTAAACCATCTTCATCGCGAACAACGATATTTAGTTTTGCCAGCTCACTTTTCAAATCTCTCATTGCTTCTTCATCGTCGTTTTCAATCGCTTTTTCTCTCGCTTTCATAAGCGCGTTTTCAGGTATTAATAAATCTGGAGAATCCTCAAACCATAATTGATAGTGATCTTTATACGGATCTCCCTCACTTCTCCAAGGATAGCCATGCTTGTTAAAAGCTTGTTCAATCTTGTGTTTGCTCGTATCATGCGGCTCACGTAAAAGTTCATGTCCCGAAAATCCGACAATAACCAATTCTCCATTATCAAGGAAAACATGCTGGATGTCTTTTCGAAGGATTTCCATATTCAGTAACTTATTTTGAACAGTGACTGTTGCATCTGTCATCTTAATTGAAATGTTCTGTTCCATTAGCCAATGAACAAGAAACAAACCACATAATAAACCTATGACGGACAGCAATACACTGGACCAATCTCCCGTAAAGCTTTGTATTTTTTCAAGAAGGTTCATCAGGAACACAAATGTATTAGAATCACCGATCCATTTCATAAACCATTCTAAATCTATCAGCCAATGTACAATTCTAGTGAAAAAATAGCCTAACGTCATACCTCCGACAGAGAAAATAACGTACCATATGATCTTTTCCGCCATAGACATACTGATCACTGTTTCTCTTGTATCTCGCAATATTTTCAATCCCCTTGTCACTTTCCATCTTAGTAACTTATACGAACATGAAAGCGAAGAGTTTCAATCCAATCGATATTGGATCCCCATGCTCCAGAAATTTTTTAAATGTTTTCATTCTGAGGATAGGTTTTGACACTGGAATATGTTCCACTCAAATCCATTCACCAATGCCCATTCACCCACGACCATTCACTTTCATGTGTTGCGATCATGCCTTTTAACCCTTGAAGAAAGCCTGGCGGTGGAATGCCGGCGTGAAGTCCAGGTGAGCGGCTACGTTCCATAACCTGTTTCGACTCCTCTTTATCTCACTCGGCAAAGGTTGTCTTGCTTTCTTGCTTATTTTTAATAATTCGTGTTCATTATCGGCAAAAGTACAACATATTTTGGCGGAACAACGGAAGGATCGTATGAAACTTGATGGGAAAATCAGCCAAAAAACCGCGCCATTAAGAAGACAAAAGGGTTTTTTATAATGTCGGATATTTGTATCTGAAAGAGTCGAACGATTCTGTCTTTGTTATCCATAAAAATGACAAACTTTTATTCATCGCCGCTATATAATGGGCTTCAATATTTGGAATCGGGGGAGATGAAGATGGGTAAGGGAGAACAGATGCTGATCGGAACTGTTGGAAATATGGAATTGGAGAAAGCGGACTTCGATCTTTTTAAAGGACTAAGAAATGTTCGGAAAAAGCTGGAATACGTTTTTTTGGATAAAGGGATTGCTATGGTGCTGGTCGGCTTTTTGCTTGGACGAGCTTTAATATTATCGCAGCTCAGCCCATTTGCCCTCCCGTTTTTCGCTTGTGCCTATATGTTGCGAAGGCGAAGATCGCCGCTTGTCCTGCTGGGATTGATGGCCGGGGCATTGACCATATCCCTCAGCAATGTGATCTTTATTTTTACAGCAAGTATTCTATTTTTAATTTCATTCAGAATGATGGAAAAAATCCACGAAGCACCTATAAAGGCTGTTCCTTACTATGTGTTCTGTATTTCTTTTTTGATCAAATGCTCAGTTACATATTTCCAGAACGGACAAATTTTACAAAATTATGATCTCATGATGGCTGGCGTGGAAGCGGGATTAGCCTTTGTGCTCGTTTTTATATTCATGCAAAGCATTCCATTTTTGACGACACTAAGGAAGACGAAAGCTTTAAAAACGGAAGAAGTGATCAGCTTGATGATTATGCTTGCTTCTGTGATGACCGGGACGATTGGCTGGACGATATATGACTTGTCCATTGAACATATTATGTCGCGTTATCTTGTTTTGGTTTTTGCTTTTACCGCGGGGGCAGCGGTAGGATCGACCGTCGGTGTTGTAACAGGGCTGATTTTCAGCTTGGCGGACATGTCCAGCTTTTATCAGATGAGTTTGCTTGCTTTTGCCGGTCTGCTCGGCGGCCTTTTGAAGGAAGGGAAACGGGCTGGAACCGCCATTGGTCTCATGATTGCCACGTTGCTTCTAGGAATGTACGGAAGCCAAGGAGGCGCGTTAAGCATTTCCATGTATGAGTCCATTCTAGCTGTGCTGTTGTTATTTTTAACCCCTTTGCCTTTCACAGAACGATTGGCGCGCCATATCCCCGGTACTGCGGAACATGCGCTTCATCAACAACAATACGCCCGAAAGGTAAGGGACATAACTGTTCGCAGGGTGGAGCAATTTTCCTCTGTGTTCAAAGCGCTGTCAACCAGTTTTTCGCAACCCGAGAAATGGGCTGATCCTGAAAAGGAAGAACAAGAGTATGACCTGTTTTTAAGCAAGGTGACAGAAAAGACATGCCAAACTTGTCATAAAAAATCCCAATGCTGGGGAGCGCAGTTTGATAAAACATATGAATTAATGAAGCAAGTTATGCATGAAATGGACGATAAAACCGGTTTTATCCCCGTACAAGTGTATCGGCCGCTGGAAAAGCATTGCAGCAAGGCTGGAAAGGTAAGGGATGTGATCCATCAGGAACTTGTGTTTTATCAAGCGAATAAGAGGTTGCAAAAGCAGGTGCAGGAGAGCCGGAAGCTTGTGGCCGAGCAGCTAATGGGCGTTTCAGAGGTGATGATTGATTTTGCAAAAGAGATGAAACGCGAGCAAAACAATCATCATCGACAGGAAGAACTTCTTTTGGAATCTCTTCAGGACTTTGGGATCGATATTGAACAAGTTGAAATATACAGTTTGGAACCGGGTGGGATTGATATTGATCTTATGATCCCCGGCTGGTACGGAAACGGGGAGGCGGAGAAAATCATCGCCCCACTTTTGTCAGATATTTTTAACGAGACCATTATCGTGAAACATCGGGAAACGGCTGACTTCCCGCAAGGGTTTCATTACGTAACGCTTAGGTCCGCAAAAGCCTATGCGGTTGAAACTGGTGTGGCCCATGCGGCAAAGGGCGGTGGGTTCTTATCAGGAGACAGCTACTCAACAATTGAGCTTGGTTCGGGAAAATTTGCCCTTGCGATCAGCGATGGAATGGGCAATGGCGAAAGAGCCCATCAGGAAAGCAATGAAACATTGAAATTACTTCAAAAGATATTGCAGTCCGGAATCGAAGAAAAAGTGGCGATCAAATCAATCAACTCTGTCCTTTCTTTACGGACAGATGACGAAATGTTTTCCACTCTTGATTTGGCCATGATCGACTTACAGACGATAGAAGCAAAATTCATTAAAGTAGGTTCTGCTCCAAGCTTTGTCAAAAGGGGGAATAAAATTAAAAAAATAGAGGCCGGGAACTTGCCGATAGGGATTCTGGATGACTTTGATGTTGATATTGTCAATGAACAATTGAAGCCGGGCGACTTGCTCGTCATGATGAGTGATGGTGTCTTTGAAGGGCCAAAGCATGTAGAAAATTATGAATTATGGATGAAAAGGAAGTTGCGGGAGATCCAGACTGATGAACCGCAGGCAATTGCAGATTTAATCATGGAAGAGGTGATCAGAACCCGCTCCGGTGCCATTCCGGATGATATGACGATTATCACTGCAAAAATTAAGCATAACACACCAAAATGGGCAGCCATTCCAATCAACAAGGCAACAAGAAAGATTTCAAGTGTCAGCTAGTATAAAAACCCCTATTTCCGGCGACGCTGGTAAAAGTTATCAGGCATGATAAGAGCCGAAAATGGAGGTAATAATTGTGAAAGCAGGCACTTTAAAACAAATGCTTTTGATCACGGACGGCTGTTCCAATAAGGGCGAGGATCCGGTTGCCATGGCAGCCTTGGCCCAAGAGCATGGGATCACTGTCAATGTGATCGGCGTGCTTGAAAATGACTCGATCGATGAAAAAGGGATTACGGAAATTGAAGGCATTGCCCAAGCAGGTGGGGGCATCAGCCAAATCGTTTATTCGGAAAACCTATCCGAAACCGTTCAAATGGTAACAAGAAAAGCGATGACACAAACATTGCAAGGAGTAGTAAATCGGGAACTGCGACAAATATTGAGCAAAGAAACTTCCCTTGAAGAGCTTCCTCCGGAGCAAAGAGGAGAAGTCATGGATGTGGTTGATGAGCTTGGTGAAACTGCCGAACTGCAAGTGGCTGTTCTTATTGATACGAGTGCAAGCATGAAATTCAAATTGCCAACCGTAAAGGAAGCACTGCTCGATTTATCTTTAAGTTTGAATGCCCGGACAGGAAATAATCAATTTTCTGTCTGTATATTTCCCGGGAAACGAGTTGACACAGAACAATTGGTGGATTGGACGCCAAAGCTGGATGCGCTGACGAGTGTGTTTCCAAAATTAACGGCTGGCGGCATCACACCCACAGGTCCAGCCGTCCGAGAAGCGATTGGCATGTTCAAGAAAAAACGCTCATTAAGGGGGCTGTTCGCCAGAGATGATGACGAACAAATCCTGGACGAATCGATGTAATGTCCTTCCGGGCACGGTCATACGAGGGAAGTGGCATCACAACAGATACGTCATTATAAAAAAACTGGGGAGCGGTGCCAACGGAATTGTCTATCTTGCTGAAGGCGCAGGCGGTTATACCGCCATAAAGATGAGTGACGATAGTATGTCAATCATATCGGAGGTCAATGTCTTAAAGGAACTTGCAAAGGTCCAGGGATCTGTCCTTGGACCTTCCCTTTTGGATGTTGATGATTGGGAACAGCCGCGTGAAAAAAGCATTCCTTTTTATGCGATGGAATACATAAACGGCCCAAATTTGCTATCATTTATTCGGCAAAAGGGGACTTCTTGGGCAGGCGTGATGATTGTTCAACTACTGCATCATTTGGAGCAGCTGCATCGTCTAGGTTGGATCTTTTGTGATATAAAACCGGAAAATTTAATCGTATCCGTCAACCCGGCAAAAATCCGCTGTATCGATGTTGGAGGAACGACTAGAAGGGGGCGTGCTGTAAAAGAGTTCACTGAATTTTTTGACCGGGGATATTGGGGTCTGGGATCAAGAAAGGCCGAACCGTCTTACGATCTTTTTTCAACAGCGATGGTGATGATTAATTTATTTTACCCAAATCGCTTCCAGAAAAATAGCGGCGGGATTCACCAGCTAAGAGCATACATTCAAAAGTCGGCGGAACTGTCCCGCTACCAAGAGATATTGGAAAAAGCATTAACGGGGCAATATGCGTCAGCCGAACAAATGAAGAAGGAAATGTTATCCATCATGAGCCGGACCGCCATGAAAAACAGGCGTGTCAAACAGAAGAGAAGTCGAAAAAAGGGCTCCCTCATGGAGACAGCGGCAGTTATTTTTGTCACTTCTTTTCTCTACGGATTGTACATATATTTATTTTTATTATAACAGCAGTTTCATACCTTATTTTGGCCAAAAGTGTTAAACTATGTGCAGAGGGAATTGTTTTTTGAATCTAAATAAGGGAATAGGTAATATGCTGGAATTTGAAAGGAAAACGCTCGCTTTTATTGAAAAACATGGATTGATCACATATGGTGACAAAGTGTGTGCTGCTGTTTCGGGCGGTCCCGATTCGATGGCGCTCCTTCACTTTTTGGTAAAAAGAAGAAACAAGTTTCAAATTGAACTTGCAGCAACCCATGTAGACCATATGCTTCGCGGCAAGGAATCCAAGGCGGACCTTGAATATGTGCGCTCGTATTGCGAAAAGAACAACATCCCTTTTTTTTCAGCCTCTATCGATATTAAACAAAAAATGGAGCAAGATCGCGCAGGCATGCAAGAGACGGCCAGGAAATATCGTTATCTGTTTTTGGCGGATGTCATGAAGCAAATCCAGGCCAATAAGTTGGCTGTTGGACAACATGCTGACGATCAGATGGAAACCATTTTGATGCGATTGACACGGGGAAGCAGCGGCAAAGCTCGCGCAGGGATTCAAGCTATGCGCCCCTTTTCGCCGGGAATGCTCATACGTCCGCTCCTCGGTGTAACGAAAGAACAAATTGAAGAATATTGTATTTTTTACCAGTTGGAGCCCAGGAGGGACCCAAGCAATAACCACCCCGATTATACGAGGAACCGCTTTCGACTGGATGTGCTCCCCGTTTTGAAAAGAGAAAACGAAAAAGCGCATGAACATTTTCAGCGATTCAGCGAAGAAGTGTTACAAGATGAGAAATTTCTGGAAGAGCTTGCAAAACGGGAAATGGAGACCGTTTTAAAAAAAGATAAAAGAGAAATTCTTGTCAATATTCCTGCTTTTTTAAAAGTGCCTTTGCCTTTACAAAGAAGAGGTATTCATCTAATATTAAGCTATCTTTACAAGAAAAAAATCGGCCTGATTACAACTCGCCATTTATCGTCAATAGACCGTTTATTAAAAGGAGATCACCCATCTGCAACGCTACAACTTCCCCTTGGGTTGCATATCATCCGGTCTTACGAAAAGTGCCGGTTTACATTTGACAAAAAGGAACTGCCCTTGGAATATCACTATCATCTACATGCCGGGGATAAGGTTTACATCCCGAGCCAATTCACCATTCAATTGGATAAAGTCAGCGGCCAGCGTACTCAGGAAAAGGACGACTTTGTCATTCTGGATCCGGCTTCTATCCAACTTCCGCTCATGGTCAGGACACGGGTTCCCGGTGATCGAATGAGACTGAAAGGCATGAATGGGAGCAAAAAAATCAAAGATATTTTTATTGATGAAAAGGTTCCCTTGGCAAAGCGGGACAGTTGGCCGATTGTCTCGGATGCCGCAGGCCGTATTTTATGGGTGCCCGGAGTGAAAAAATCTTGCTATGATCTCTCTCCTCAAATGAACGAATCCTATTACATATGCATTGCAAAAAGCCTGGGAGGCAGCAAAGTACATGAAAAATGACATTGAAAAAATACTCATTACCGAAGAAGAAATTGAGGCGAAAATTAAAGAAATTGCCAGTCAACTGACAAAAGAGTATGATGGCCGTTTTCCGTTGGCCATCGGTGTGTTAAAAGGGGCTATGCCATTTATGGCGGACCTGTTAAAAAGAGTGGATACATATTTGGAGATGGACTTTATGGACGTGTCCAGTTATGGCAGATCGACCACTTCTTCCGGAGAAGTAAAAATCTTGAAAGACTTGAACACACCCGTTGAAGGCAGGGATATTTTAATTATTGAAGATATTATTGACAGTGGATTGACATTGAGTTATCTTGTGGAACTATTCAGGTACAGAAAGGCAAACTCGATCAAAATTGTCACTTTATTAGATAAGCCATCGGGCCGCAAAGCAGACATACATGCAGATTACGTTGGTTTTGTTGTTCCAAACTCGTTTGTTGTCGGCTATGGACTCGATTATGCAGAGAAATACCGGAACCTTCCTTATATAGGGGTTTTGAAAAGAGAGGTATATGGCAATAATGTTAAAGAATGAATAAGGATGCAATTTGGCGAGCCAATGTGGTTGTAAAGTCTGAAATGTCTATGATACTATTGAATATAGTTTTTTTACCGTGGGAGGAGGCTAGGGATGAACCGGATCTTTAAAAATACGATCTTTTATTTACTCATCTTTCTCGTTCTGATTGGAATTGTCAGTTGGTTCAACAATACCAATGAGACGACAGAAAATATATCGTATAACAAATTTGTCAATCATTTAGAAAACGGGGACATAGATAAGTTTTCCATCCAGCCTGAAAGAGGCGTTTATGAAATAATCGGCCATTTAAAAGGCACTGAAAAAGATAAACAGTTCACGACGTATGTGATGAACAGCCCGGCTATGCTTGACCGCATTGATAAAGCAGCGGCCAACGTTGAAGTATTGCCTGCCAAGGAAACGAGCGGATGGGTCTCGTTCTTTACGACGATTATTCCATTTATCATCATCTTTATTTTGTTCTTCTTCCTTCTCAACCAAGCGCAAGGCGGGGGAAGCCGTGTAATGAATTTTGGGAAAAGCAAGGCAAGGCTTTACACGGAAGAAAAGAAGAAAGTCCGTTTTAAGGATGTTGCTGGGGCCGACGAAGAGAAGCAAGAGCTTGTTGAGGTTGTTGATTTCTTAAAAGATCCGCGCAAGTTCTCGGAACTGGGAGCCCGTATCCCAAAAGGGATTTTGCTTGTAGGACCGCCGGGAACAGGTAAAACGCTTCTTGCAAGGGCAGTTGCCGGAGAAGCGGGAGTTCCTTTTTTCTCCATCAGTGGATCTGATTTTGTTGAAATGTTTGTCGGGGTTGGTGCGTCCCGTGTACGTGATTTATTTGAAAATGCGAAGAAAAATGCACCTTGTATGATTTTCATCGACGAAATTGACGCTGTCGGACGTCAGCGTGGCGCCGGACTAGGCGGCGGCCATGATGAACGGGAGCAGACGCTCAACCAATTACTCGTTGAAATGGACGGTTTTGGCGCAAATGAAGGAATTATCATCATTGCAGCGACGAACCGGCCGGATATCCTGGATCCAGCTTTACTCCGGCCAGGACGTTTTGACCGGCAAATTACGGTAGACCGCCCTGATGTGAACGGCCGGGAAGCTGTACTTAAAGTCCATGCCCGCAATAAGCCTTTAGATGATTCGGTTGATCTAAAAGCAATTGCCATGCGGACACCCGGGTTTTCAGGTGCCGATCTGGAAAACCTGCTTAACGAGGCTGCGCTTATAGCCGCACGGCGCAACAAGAAGAAAATTGACATGACCGATGTGGATGAAGCAACGGACCGCGTCATAGCCGGACCTGCTAAAAAGAGCAGGGTGATTTCGGAAAAAGAGCGAAACATTGTGGCGTATCATGAAGGCGGCCATACGGTGATCGGTCTTGTCCTTGATGAAGCGGAGATGGTCCATAAAGTGACCATTGTACCTCGAGGCCAAGCGGGCGGCTATGCGGTTATGCTGCCGAAGGAAGATCGTTACTTTATGACGAAACCGGAACTTTTAGATAAGATCGTCGGCTTGTTAGGCGGACGTGTGGCGGAAGAAATTGTGTTCGGAGAAGTTTCTACAGGAGCGCATAACGACTTTCAACGTGCCACGAACATTGCCCGCCGGATGGTCACTGAATTTGGGATGAGCGAAAAGCTTGGCCCCCTTCAATTCGGCCAGCCGCAAGGCCAAGTGTTCCTTGGTCGTGATTTGCATAATGAGCAAAACTATTCTGATGAAATCGCTTATGAAATTGATAAGGAAATTCAAAGGATTATTAAAGAATGCTACGAGCGGGCGCGAGCCATTCTCACTGAGCATCGAGATAAGCTTGAGCTGATCGCACAAACGTTATTGAAAGTAGAAACGCTTGATGCGGAACAAATCAGGAGCTTGTTTGATACCGGAAAATTGCCTGAAGCAACGAAAAAGACAATTGATCCGGAAAGTGATGACCAGAAAGTTGAATCCGAAGGCGAGGAGCCAAAAGTGACGATCCAGCCGAAAGACGATTCAACGGATTCATTGGCCATTGAGGAACAACGGCCGGATGATCCGATTGCTCCGCCTGATCATAATGATCCTAAAGATCCACCATCACGCAAAGATGACTAATAATACAAAAGACACCGATTGGGTTCGGTGTCTTTTTGTGCAACGAGTGGTCGTATTCGTGTTGAGCCCAAAGCAACTCTCATCACCATGATGAGCGGATGTGATCGGAAATGTAAGAGGGGAAGTTTTTTTCTGAAAAATGTGATTCTCTATCTACATCCAAATCACAATTATGGTATGATGTGTGAGAAAAAAGTCTGTCATAAAAGTGGTGAGAGTGTTGATTTTTGTCTTGGATGTGGGAAATACGAATACTGTCCTTGGCGTTTATGAAAACGACCATTTAAAATATCATTGGCGAATAGAAACAAGCCGCCATAAAACAGAAGACGAAGTCGGCATGGTCATCAAGTCTTTATTTGAACATGTCGGCCTTCGTTTTGAGCATATTAACGGTATTATT
Source organism: Siminovitchia sp. FSL W7-1587 (assembly GCF_037963795.1). NCBI lineage: Bacteria > Bacillati > Bacillota > Bacilli > Caryophanales > Bacillaceae > Siminovitchia > Siminovitchia sp. FSL W7-1587. The sequence continues at coordinate 2,302,152 of NZ_CP150169.1, read as the reverse complement.
ATTTCATCCGTAGTACCGCCACTCATGTTTACTTTGGAGAAAATGTGCGAAAAGTATTTTAATGTCAAACCGTTAATCGTCGGCCCGGGTATTAAAACAGGCCTGAACATTAAATACGAAAATCCCCGGGAGGTTGGAGCGGACCGGATTGTCAATGCCGTTGCCGGAATTCACGTGTACGGCAGTCCGCTTGTAATTGTGGATTTCGGAACAGCCACGACCTTTTGCTATATTAATGATAAAGCTGAATATACGGGCGGGGTGATTGCCCCCGGCATAGGAATCTCGACTGAGGCCTTGTATTCGAAAGCCGCAAAGCTTCCCAGAATTGAAATTACCCATGTTGATGAAATCATTGGGAAAAACACCGTCGCAGCGATGCAGGCAGGGATTCTTTTTGGTTTTGTTGGACAAGTAGAGGGTATCGTTAAGCGGATTATTGAGAAAAGTAAAAAGAGGCCAACGGTCATTGCTACTGGCGGATTGGCAAATCTAATTGCTTCAGAAACGAATATGATCGATATCATTGACCATGATTTAACCTTAAAAGGTTTACATCTCATTTACAAAAGAAATTTATTGGATTGAAAAGGAGAGCTTCTCATGAATGACTATGTCGTGAAAGCCTTGGCTTATGATGGTCAAGTAAGGGCTTATGCTGCTGCCAGTACGGAAACAGTCAACGAAGCCCAATCCCGGCATCATACGTGGCCAACCGCTTCAGCAGCGCTAGGGCGGGCAATGACTGCCGGAGTGATGATGGGAACAATGTTAAAAGGGGAAGAGAAGCTGACCATCAAGGTGGAAGGTGATGGCCCGCTTGGACCCATCATCATTGATGCTAATGCAAAGGGCCATGTAAGGGGCTATGTGGCAAACCCGCAAATCCACTTTGACTTAAACGAGCTGGGCAAGCTGGATGTTCGCCGCGCCGTGGGAACAAGCGGGACACTTACGGTTGTAAAGGATATCGGGCTGCGTGATCATTTTTCCGGTCAGGTGCCGCTCGTTTCAGGGGAGCTTGGAGAGGATTTTACTTATTATTTTGCCACGTCGGAACAAACTCCTTCTTCTGTCGGAGTGGGTGTTCTTGTGAATCCCGACAACTCCATTTTGGCTGCTGGCGGCTTCATTATCCAGTTGATGCCCGGAACGGATGAAGAGATTATTTCAGAGCTTGAGGAGCGGCTCCAACAAACTCCTCCTGTTTCCAAATTGATTCAACAGGGATTGACCCCCGAGGAATTACTTTTTCGCTTAATTGGCAAAGAACATGTTAAAGTCCTTGAAAAATTGCCCATTCAATTTGAATGCAATTGCTCTAAAGAGCGGTTCGCCCGGGCAATTATCAGCCTCGGTAAAGAGGAAATACAAGATATGATAGAGGAAGACGGCAAAGCGGATACACAATGCCATTTTTGCAACGCCGAATACCATTTTACAAAAGCCGATTTGGAAGACATTTTACATGAGGCAACGAAATAAGAAAACTTCTTGAAGCATAGGTGAAAAGGCGCATGTCATCATTGACACTGGGGAAACAACATGGTAAGTTTAAATAAACCAATACAATTACTCGGAATTAGAGGTGGAGAGAAATGGCGCAAATAGCGAACTCGATTACGGAACTTATTGGCAACACCCCGATCGTCAAGCTAAATCGAATAGTTGAAGAAGACAGCGCAGAAGTTTACTTGAAATTGGAATATATGAACCCGGGAAGCAGTGTGAAAGACCGGATTGCTTTAGCGATGATTGAAGAAGCTGAAGCCCAAGGGAAATTAAAAGAAGGAGATACACTCATCGAGCCGACAAGCGGCAATACAGGAATTGGCTTGGCGATGGTGGCGGCCGCCAAAGGATATAAGGCCATTCTTGTCATGCCGGATACGATGAGTTTAGAGCGGCGCAACTTGTTGCGCGCATACGGTGCGGAACTCGTATTGACTCCCGGAGCGGAGGGCATGAACGGAGCGATAACAAAAGCTTTCGAGCTTGCAAAAGAACATGGCTACTTCTTACCGCAACAATTTGAAAACGAAGCAAATCCAAAAGTTCACAGAGAAACTACCGGAAAAGAAATTGTGGAGCAAATGGGAGATCAGTTGGACGCATTCATTTCCGGAATAGGAACGGGCGGAACGATTACAGGAGCCGGAGAAGTCCTGAAAGAAAAATACCCCGACATTAAAATTTATGCTGTTGAACCGAAAGATTCACCAGTTTTATCGGGTGGAAAGCCTGGCCCGCATAAAATTCAAGGGATCGGAGCCGGTTTTGTTCCATCTATTCTTAATACGGAAGTTTATGAAGAAATCATTCAAGTGACGACGGAAGAAGCATTTGAACAGGCAAGGAGAGCAGCTAAAGAGGAAGGAATTCTTGGCGGGATTTCTTCAGGGGCAGCCATTTCAGCTGCTTTGTCCGTGGCTAAGAAACTTGGAAAGGGCAAGAAAGTGTTAGCGATTATTCCAAGTAATGGCGAGCGCTATTTGAGTACGGCTCTTTATCAATTTGAAGATTAATACTTCGAATAGGAACTAGAATACATTTTTTATAATGACATCCGGCAAGCCCAAACGGGCTTGTCTTTTATTTTTCATTTTACAAATAAAACGGTAAACTAAAATGAGACAGTTAACCAAGGGGATGTGAGTGGCAGTGATGGAATGTGGACCATATACACTGGATTTTACAAAAAAAACATACATAATGGGAATATTAAATGTAACGCCGGATTCGTTTTCGGATGGCGGCCGCTATGAGAATTCCACCTTGGCGGTAGAGCATGCCAAGGAAATGGTAAGGAACGGTGCCGATATCATCGACATTGGCGGGGAATCGACGCGTCCGGGTCATGAACCTGTTTCCGCAGAGGAAGAAATTTCGCGTGTCATACCGACCGTTACAGCTATTGCTTCAAGTGTTCCAGTTCCAGTTTCAATTGATACGTACAAAGCGGAAACAGCTCAAGCGGCTGTTCTGGCTGGCGCTCATATGATCAATGATATATGGGGAGCCAAAAAGGACCCGGAAATAGCGGCGGTTGCTGCTGAAGAAAATGTCCCGATCATCTTGATGCATAACCGGGACAATCGACAATATACAAACTTTGTAAGAGATGTTTTGACCGACATTTATGAAAGTATTTCTATTGCTAAAAAAGCGGGGGTCCCTGACTCGCACATTATTCTTGATCCGGGGATCGGATTTGCCAAAGACATCCACGAAAATATAGAAATGATGCGCAATTTGGATAAGCTTGTTGGCCTCGGCTTTCCTGTTCTCCTTGGAACTTCGCGTAAACGGATGATCGGAACGGTTTTAGATCTGCCTGTAGGGGAACGTATGGAAGGAACGGGCGCTACAGTTTGTTACGGAATTCAAAAAGGGTGCCACATCATGCGGGTTCATGATGTAAAAGAGATGAGCCGGATGGCGGCCATGATGGACGCACTTGTCGGAAAGGGAGAGTGGAATGGATAAAATCTTCATGAATGAAATGGAGCTTTATGGATACCATGGTGTTTTTCCGGAGGAAGCCAAGCTTGGACAGCGATTTAGGGTCAGCGTGGTGATTGAAACGGACTTGCAGCCCGCTGGATTGTCGGACGCTTTGGAAAAAACGATTAATTATGCTGAAGTATATGACTTGTGCAAGGAGATTGTGGAAGGCAAACGATACCAATTAATTGAAGCTGTTGCGGAACAGATTGCTGCTGCAATCCTGGACAGTTTCACAATGGCGCATAGCACAACTATTAAAGTCATCAAGCCAAATCCGCCCATCCCGGGGATTTACGAATCAGTTGCCGTGGAAATTACAAGGAGGCGCCATGGATAACATCGCTTATTTATCCTTGGGTTCAAATATAGGTGAAAGGGAAAAATTCCTTCTGGATGCTGTAAGGGAATTAAAGAATACGGAAGGCATTTGTGTTAAGCAAGTTTCTTCCATCTATGAAACCGATCCGGTTGGCTACACAGACCAAGCCCCTTTTTTAAACATGGCCGTCAAAATCGCGACGTCCCTTTCGCCAGAGGAGTTGTTATCCAAGTGTCTTTTCATAGAGAAAACGCTGGGACGGGTGCGTAAATACAAATGGGGTCCCAGAAAAATCGACCTTGACATTTTATTATATAATACCGAAAATATTGAGATGGAGGTTTTACAAATCCCTCACCCTCGAATGACGGAAAGAGCATTTGTCCTCGTTCCGTTATTGGAGATTGATGGAACATTAGAACTTCCAAACAACGATGTTTCTTTAGCTAAACGATTGGACGAAATACCTGACAAAGAAGGTGTTCGCTTATGGAAACAGATAAATGGGGAAGGCGCATCCGCGCTTTTCGAAAATTAAAAGGTTACACGCAAGAGGGTCTTGCGAAAGATATCGGTGTTTCCGTTTCGGTATTGGGAGAAATTGAAAGAGGCAGCCGTTTGCCTTCCGATCATATACTTGTCCAAATTTCAGAGTTACTGAACGTTTCTGTCGAGGAATTAACGCCTCCAGATGAATTGGGCGATGAAAACTAAAGAAAGGAGGATGTATGTAATGTTAAAGATTGGAAATATTAAAATGAAGAATCCTGTTGTGCTGGCACCAATGGCAGGAGTTTGTAACTCCGCTTTTCGTCTGACGGTGAAAGAATTTGGAGCCGGACTTGTTTGCGCTGAAATGATCAGTGACAAAGGAATTGTATTTAAAAATGAAAAAACGATGAATATGCTTTATATTGATGAAAGGGAAAAGCCGCTATCCCTGCAAATATTTGGCGGTGAGAAAGAAACCCTTGTTGAAGCAGCCAAATTTGTTGATAAAAATACGAATGCGGATATTATCGACATCAATATGGGATGCCCCGTCAATAAAATTATTCGTTGCGAAGCAGGAGCCAGATGGCTTTTGGAACCCAATAAAATTTATGATATGGTTGCAGCCGTAGTAGATGCAGTTGAAAAACCTGTTACAGTAAAGATGCGGATCGGCTGGGATGATGAACATATTTTTGCCGTGGAAAATGCCCAAGCCGTCGAGCGGGCAGGGGGCGCCGCCGTATCCATGCATGGGCGAACCCGCGTTCAAATGTACGAAGGGGAAGCGAATTGGGACATTATACGAGAAGTGAAGCAGTCCATTAACATTCCGTTGATTGGAAACGGAGATGTAAAAACCCCGCAAGATGCCAAGAGAATGTTGGAAGAGACTGGAGTGGACGGGGTTATGATCGGCCGCGCGGCATTGGGTAATCCCTGGATGATATACCGGACGGTCAAGTATTTGGAAACGGGCGAACTTATGGGAGATCCGACGGTTAAAGAAAAGATTGATGTATGCAAACTCCATCTCGATCGCCTGATAGCGTTAAAAGGAGAAGAGGTAGCAGTGCGGGAAATGCGCAAACACGCTGCGTGGTATCTGAAAGGCATCCGTGGGAGCGGCAAAGTGAGAAATGCAGTAAATGAATGCAATAAAAGAGACGAGCTTGTCCGCTTGCTTGACACACTTGTGGACGAAGTGGAAGGCAGAGAGAGAAAAGCGGGATAAAGAATGGACCTTATTTTTACTGCCAGCTAATGGCAGTTTTTTTCATAGAGGGTGTTCCTGACATTAATTTTATGTAAAATGAGGGTATTATGGAGAATGGAGTGGAAAAAATGAGCCATGAAGAGTTGAATGATCAAATTCAAGTCCGGCGCGATAAAATGGGCGCTTTGCGGGAAAAAGGAATAGATCCGTTTGGCAAACGATTTGAGCGTACGGGGCTGACAGACGAAGTTATAGAATTATATGGGGAAAAAACGAAAGAAGAGCTGGACGAGCTTGCCAAGTCGGTTACGATTGCCGGCCGCATTATGACAAAGCGCGGAAAAGGAAAAGCAGGCTTTGCACATATTCAAGATCTTGCCGGACAAATTCAAATATATGTACGAAAAGATGCGGTAGGAGAAGAACAATACGATCTATTTTTATCTGCCGACCTTGGTGATATTGTTGGCGTAACTGGCACTGTATTTAAAACAAAAGTTGGCGAGTTGTCGATTAAAGCACAGCAATTTATATTCCTAACAAAAGCGCTCCGCCCGCTTCCTGAAAAATTCCATGGCTTAAAAGACGTGGAACAGCGGTACCGCCAGCGTTATCTAGATTTAATCACCAATGAAGAAAGCAAAGAAACATTTATTGCCAGAAGTAAGATCATTCAGGCGATGCGGCGCTATTTAGATGGTCAAGGGTTCTTGGAAGTGGAGACGCCTATGCTTCATGCCATAGCAGGCGGAGCAGCGGCACGTCCTTTTAAAACACATCATAACGCACTGGACATGCCTTTTTACTTAAGGATCGCTATTGAACTTCACTTAAAGCGCCTTATTGTCGGCGGAATGGAAAAAGTATATGAAATTGGCCGGGTATTTCGGAATGAAGGAATTTCTACAAGGCATAACCCGGAGTTTACGATGATAGAATTATACGAAGCGTATGCCGACTTCAATGATATTATGGAGCTTACTGAAAATATGATTGCCTCTATCGCCAAGGAAGTTTTGGGAACAGTATCCATAAAATACGGCGATCACGATGTAAATTTGGAACCGAAATGGCGGCGTCTCCATATGGTGGATGCGGTCAAAGAATATACAGGCGTGGATTTTTGGCGTGAAATGACGGATGAGGAAGCCATTCGACTTGCAAAAGAGCATAATGTGGAAATTACGGATCATATGACTTATGGGCATATTGTCAATGAATTTTTCGAGCAACTCGTAGAAGAAAAATTAATCCAACCAACATTTATATACGGGCATCCGGTAGAAATTTCACCACTTGCGAAGAAAAACGAAGAAGACCCGAGATTTACAGACCGCTTTGAATTATTTATCGTAGGCCGTGAACATGCAAATGCCTTTACAGAGCTGAATGATCCGATTGATCAACGGCAGCGGTTTGAAGCTCAGCTTCAGGAGCGTGAACTTGGAAATGATGAAGCGCATGAAATGGATGAAGACTTCCTAGAAGCGCTTGAATATGGAATGCCGCCGACAGGTGGTCTCGGAATAGGAATTGATCGGCTGGTCATGCTATTAACGAACTCTCCCTCTATCAGAGATGTTCTGCTCTTCCCTTTAATGAGACAGAGAGATTAAGATGGCCTTGTGAAAGAACCCTATACGTTAGGGTTCTTTCCTCTTCATATCATTTTTAAAATAAAATTTCAAAAAACCTATTGCCAAGCAAGTGAAAAGGTGTTATATTAATAATCGTTGTCTGAACGAGCGAGAGCGTCGCGATAAAAAAGATTTTAAAAAGTTGTTGACATCTTCTCGTCAGATTGATATACTAATAAAGTCGCTCAAAAGAGCGGCGCCAAGTTTGATCTTTGAAAACTGAACGAAACGAAACGTCAATCAATAATTGATTAGTCAGCTTTAATTATGAGCTAACCAAACTTTTACATGAGAGTTTGATCCTGGCTCAGGACGAACGCTGGCGGCGTGCCTAATACATGCAAGTCGAGCGGACAAAAGAGGAGCTTGCTCCTTTTTAGTCAGCGGCGGACGGGTGAGTAACACGTGGGCAACCTGCCTGTAAGACTGGGATAACTCCGGGAAACCGGGGCTAATACCGGATAATTTCTTTTTCCGCATGGAGAAAGGATAAAAGACGGCTCTGCTGTCACTTACAGATGGGCCCGCGGCGCATTAGCTAGTTGGTGGGGTAACGGCCTACCAAGGCAACGATGCGTAGCCGACCTGAGAGGGTGATCGGCCACACTGGGACTGAGACACGGCCCAGACTCCTACGGGAGGCAGCAGTAGGGAATCTTCCGCAATGGACGCAAGTCTGACGGAGCAACGCCGCGTGAGTGATGAAGGTCTTCGGATCGTAAAACTCTGTTATCAGGGAAGAACCCGCATCGGAGTAACTGCCGATGCGTTGACGGTACCTGACCAGAAAGCCACGGCTAACTACGTGCCAGCAGCCGCGGTAATACGTAGGTGGCAAGCGTTGTCCGGAATTATTGGGCGTAAAGCGCGCGCAGGCGGCTTCTTAAGTCTGATGTGAAAGCCCACGGCTCAACCGTGGAGGGTCATTGGAAACTGGGAGGCTTGAGTGCAGAAGAGGAGAGCGGAATTCCACGTGTAGCGGTGAAATGCGTAGAGATGTGGAGGAACACCAGTGGCGAAGGCGGCTCTCTGGTCTGTAACTGACGCTGAGGCGCGAAAGCGTGGGTAGCGAACAGGATTAGATACCCTGGTAGTCCACGCCGTAAACGATGAGTGCTAAGTGTTAGGGGGTTTCCGCCCCTTAGTGCTGCAGCAAACGCATTAAGCACTCCGCCTGGGGAGTACGGCCGCAAGGCTGAAACTCAAAGGAATTGACGGGGGCCCGCACAAGCGGTGGAGCATGTGGTTTAATTCGAAGCAACGCGAAGAACCTTACCAGGTCTTGACATCCCGATGCCCGCTTTAGAGATAAAGTTTTCCCTTCGGGGACATCGGTGACAGGTGGTGCATGGTTGTCGTCAGCTCGTGTCGTGAGATGTTGGGTTAAGTCCCGCAACGAGCGCAACCCTTGATCTTAGTTGCCAGCATTAAGTTGGGCACTCTAAGGTGACTGCCGGTGACAAACCGGAGGAAGGTGGGGATGACGTCAAATCATCATGCCCCTTATGACCTGGGCTACACACGTGCTACAATGGATGGTACAAAGGGCCGCGAGACCGCGAGGTGGAGCGAATCCCATAAAACCATTCTCAGTTCGGATTGCAGGCTGCAACTCGCCTGCATGAAGCCGGAATCGCTAGTAATCGCGGATCAGCATGCCGCGGTGAATACGTTCCCGGGCCTTGTACACACCGCCCGTCACACCACGAGAGTTTGTAACACCCGAAGTCGGTGGGGTAACCATTTGGAGCCAGCCGCCGAAGGTGGGACAGATGATTGGGGTGAAGTCGTAACAAGGTAGCCGTATCGGAAGGTGCGGCTGGATCACCTCCTTTCTAAGGATAATTGAAATGTGGAGGCGACTGCTCGGCTGCGACCAGCGCTGGAACTTCTGACGAAAAGTCCGCAGGACTTTACAGAAGAAGCGAAGCGACCTCGAGCAGCCAGGAGCCGCAACTGGACATTTCCAAATAGATACAACTTGACGCTTTCGTTTCGTTTAGTTTTGAGAGGTCAAACCTTTCTCTCTTTATGAGAAACAACTCTCAAAACATGTGCTCTTGCGGTACAGCGTGTTCGAGGAACTTCACCTCGTCGCAAAGCTGCATGAAGCATTAGCGCTGATGAATCACATGATGTGATGGAAGTCAGCAACTTCGTTCTTTGAAAACCGGATAACATGAGAAGAAACAAACCGAGAATCGTTCACCTTATGGATGATCCATTATGGAGCAACCATAAGAAGTGTAAAACCTTTAGGTTTGAGTGTCAGTATCACTCAACCAAGGGCAACGAGAAGCGAGAAGATCAAGGAAGCGACCGAATGAGCGCCAGAGCGCACTACGAGTGCGTGATGACGTGAATGAGGGAGCTGACACAGAGATTCGATGCTAATCGTTGACCGAAAAAGATTAAGTTAATAAGGGCGCACGGTGAATGCCTTGGCACTAGGAGCCGATGAAGGACGGGACGAACACCGATATGCTTCGGGGAGCTGTAAGCAAGCTGATCCGGAGATTTCCGAATGGGGAAACCCACTGCCAGTAATGAGGCAGTATCCATTTCTGAATCCATAGGGAATGGAAGGCATACCCGGGGAACTGAAACATCTAAGTACCCGGAGGAAGAGAAAGAAAAATCGATTCCCCCAGTAGCGGCGAGCGAAACGGGAAGAGCCCAAACCGAAAGGCTTGCCTTTCGGGGTTGTAGGACACTCAAAGTGGAGTGATAAAGGAACGGCGTAGACGAAGCGGCCTGGAAAGGCCGGCCAAAGAAGGTAACAGCCCTGTAGTTGAAACGTCGTTCCCTCCCGAGTGGATCCTGAGTACGGCGGGACACGAGAAATCCCGTCGGAATCCGGGAGGACCATCTCCCAAGGCTAAATACTCCCTAGTGACCGATAGTGAACCAGTACCGTGAGGGAAAGGTGAAAAGCACCCCGGGAGGGGAGTGAAATAGAACCTGAAACCGTGTGCCTACAAGTAGTCAGAGCACAATAAGTGTGATGGCGTGCCTTTTGTAGAATGAACCGGCGAGTTGCGATTTCATGCAAGGTTAAGTTGAAAAGACGGAGCCGCAGCGAAAGCGAGTCTGAATAGGGCGCAAGAGTATGAGGTCGCAGACCCGAAACCAGGTGATCTACCCATGTCCAGGGTGAAGGTCAGGTAACACTGACTGGAGGCCCGAACCCACGTATGTTGAAAAATGCGGGGATGAGGTGTGGGTAGGGGTGAAATTCCAATCGAACCTGGAGATAGCTGGTTCTCTCCGAAATAGCTTTAGGGCTAGCCTCAAGGTGAGAGTATTGGAGGTAGAGCACTGTTTGGACGAGGGGCCCTCATCGGGTTACCGACTTCAGACAAACTCCGAATGCCAAATACTTATCCTTGGGAGTCAGACTGCGAGTGATAAGATCCGTAGTCGAGAGGGAAACAACCCAGACCACCAGCTAAGGTCCCCAAGTATACGTTAAGTGGAAAAGGATGTGGAGTTGCTTAGACAACCAGGATGTTGGCTTAGAAGCAGCCACCATTCAAAGAGTGCGTAATAGCTCACTGGTCGAGTGACTCTGCGCCGAAAATGTACCGGGGCTAAACGTATCACCGAAGCTGTGGATTGCAATAGCAATGGTAGGAGAGCGTTCCAAGCGCGGCGAAGTCGTCTTGAAAGAGGCGGTGGAGTGCTTGGAAGTGAGAATGCCGGTATGAGTAGCGAAAGAAGGGTGAGAATCCCTTCCACCGAAAGCCTAAGGTTTCCTGAGGAAGGCTCGTCCGCTCAGGGTAAGTCGGGACCTAAGCCGAGGCCGAAAGGCGTAGGCGATGGATAACAGGTTGAGATTCCTGTACCGCCTCATTGCCGTTTGAGTGATGGAGGGACGCAGGAGGATAAGGCAAGCGCGCAGCTGGAAAAGCGCGTCCAAGCAGTAAGGCCGGTAAGTAGGCAAATCCGCTTACCGTGTAGGCTGAGCTGTGATGGCGAGGGAAAAAAAGTACCGAAGTTCCTGATTCCACACTGCCGAGAAAAGCTTCTAGCGAGGCAATAGGCGCCCGTACCGCAAACCGACACAGGTAGGCGAGGAGAGAATCCTAAGGTGAGCGAGAGAACTCTCGTTAAGGAACTCGGCAAAATGACCCCGTAACTTCGGGAGAAGGGGTGCTTTTTAGGGTGAATAGCCCTGAGAAGCCGCAGTGAATAGGCCCAGGCGACTGTTTAGCAAAAACACAGGTCTCTGCGAAGCCGTAAGGCGAAGTATAGGGGCTGACGCCTGCCCGGTGCTGGAAGGTTAAGAGGAGAGGTCAGCTTAGGCGAAGCTTCGAATTGAAGCCCCAGTAAACGGCGGCCGTAACTATAACGGTCCTAAGGTAGCGAAATTCCTTGTCGGGTAAGTTCCGACCCGCACGAAAGGCGCAACGATCTGGGCACTGTCTCAACGAGAGACTCGGTGAAATTATAGTACCTGTGAAGATGCAGGTTACCCGCGACAGGACGGAAAGACCCCGTGGAGCTTTACTGTAGCTTGATATTGACTGTCTGTGCAGCTTGTACAGGATAGGTAGGAGCCATGGAAACGGGAGCGCCAGCTTCCGTGGAGGCAACGGTGGGATACTACCCTGGCTGTATGGACCGTCTAACCCGCGACCCTGATCGGGTTGGGAGACAGTGTCAGGCAGGCAGTTTGACTGGGGCGGTCGCCTCCTAAAAGGTAACGGAGGCGCCCAAAGGTTCCCTCAGAATGGTTGGAAATCATTCGCAGAGTGTAAAGGCAGAAGGGAGCTTGACTGCGAGACCTACAAGTCGAGCAGGGACGAAAGTCGGGCTTAGTGATCCGGTGGTTCCGCATGGAAGGGCCATCGCTCAACGGATAAAAGCTACCCCGGGGATAACAGGCTTATCTCCCCCAAGAGTTCACATCGACGGGGAGGTTTGGCACCTCGATGTCGGCTCATCGCATCCTGGGGCTGTAGTCGGTCCCAAGGGTTGGGCTGTTCGCCCATTAAAGCGGTACGCGAGCTGGGTTCAGAACGTCGTGAGACAGTTCGGTCCCTATCCGTCGCGGGCGCAGGAAATTTGAGAGGAGCTGTCCTTAGTACGAGAGGACCGGGATGGACGCACCGCTGGTGTACCAGTTGTCTCGCCAGAGGCATAGCTGGGTAGCTATGTGCGGAAGGGATAAGTGCTGAAAGCATCTAAGCATGAAGCCCCCCTCAAGATGAGATTTCCCATTGTCTGGCTTGCCAGGCAACGTAAGATCCCTGAAAGATGATCAGGTAGATAGGTCCGGTGTGGAAGTGTGGCGACACATGGAGCTGACGGATACTAATCGATCGAGGACTTAATCAAACGAAAAAGCGTAGGACGCTCGTCCATCGCTGTAGCTCACTGGAGCTTCTGGCGGAAAAGTCAATCGACTTTGCCAGAAGAAGCGAAGTGACGCAAAGCGATAGCGTCCGGTGCTGGATTGAACAAAAACGGTTCTCGGAAATCTTCTCATGTATCCTGGTTTTGAGAGAATGAATCTCACAACAACATATGTCTGGTGACGATAGCGAAGAGGCAACACCCGTTCCCATCCCGAACACGGAAGTTAAGTTCTTCAGCGCCGATGGTAATGAGGGGCTTCCCCTTGTGAGAGCAGGACGTTGCCGGGCAAACAGGACATCCATATTAATGGGTGTCTTTTTGATTTTTAAAAAGCATTGAGAGCCGAAAGGATATAGTCAAAGTCAAGCATAAAGTCAGGGAGCCGGCTTGATGATGCGGAATGTTTAAGAAAGTATTGAAAGAAACTCAATGTAAGCGAGGATCAGAAGGACCAAGAAGATCGAGGAATCAAGGGAGAGAGACTCGCAATGGGCAATGCCCATGAGAATCGAGCGAGTGCAGATGACGAAGAGATTCGCCGGTCATCATGATCCGCAGCCCGAACACGGAAGTTAAGTTCGCGCGCCGATGGTAATGAGGGGCTTCCCCTTGTGAGAGCAGGACGTTGCCGGGCAAGCGAAAACATAGAGTGGATACGCTCTATGTTTTTTCTGTTTTATTCCGAAATAGCCATTTTTTTGCTTTGGTTTTATTTTGTCGGAAAAAGGCAAAAATATAGATGACCGATCTGATTGCAAAAGAGGCTTTTTTTCGTGTATAATTTAAGTCAAATATAGTCAAAGTCAAGCATAAAGTCAGGGAGGCGGCTTGATGATGCGGAATGTGTCAGATATTATCGAGGAATATTTAAAAAAAGTATTGGAACTTAGTGAAGGCGAAATCGTAGAAATAAAGAGAAGCGAGGTGGCTGATAAGTTTCAATGTGTTCCCTCGCAAATTAATTATGTGATTAACACCCGTTTTACGATGGAAAGAGGATATATGGTAGAGAGCAAGCGGGGGGGAGGCGGTTATATCCGAATTTCCAGGGTGAAAATTCATAATCAGGCCCATCTAATTGATCAATTAAAAGTGCTGATTGGGAAAAAGATCTCTCAAACAAGAGCGGAAGATGTTATTATGCGACTATTGGAGGAAAAAATACTGAACGAACGCGAGGCAAAATTAATGCTAAACGTGATTGACCGGACAGTATTACACATCGATTTACCGGAAAGAGACGAGCTGCGCGCTCGTATGTTAAAAGCGATGCTGTTGTCGATTAAATATGATTAGGGGAAAAGGAGGATGGCTATTATGGTTTGTCAAGAGTGTAAAGAAAGGCCGGCCTCCCTGCATTTTACGAAAGTTGTGAATGGGGAGAAAACCGTTATTCAGCTGTGTGAGCGCTGTGCACAGGAAAAAGGGGAACTTTATTTGCTTCAAGGAGGGACCGGCTTTTCGATCAACGATATGCTTGCCGGACTATTGAATATTGATCCCGCTTATCAGCAAGCGGCTCCGGAATCGATTTCCGGAGGAGTGCTTCAGTGTGAAGTTTGCAAGATGACTTACCCGCAATTTGCCAAGGTTGGGCGATTCGGATGTGCAAACTGTTATAAAACATTTCGGCACCAGCTTGCCCCCATCATTAAAAGACTGCACAGTGGGAATATGGCACATGGAGGGAAAGTGCCTACAAGGATTGGCGGATCTTTGCATTTGAAAAAAGAAATAGAGTTGTTAAAAGAGAAACTCGGTTTTTTGGTTCGGCAGGAAGAATTTGAAAAAGCCGCAGAAGTACGCGATCAAATTCGCTCCCTTGAAAAAAAATTGCATGAAGGGGAGGATAAAAGCGAATGAGTCTCGAAAAGTTTCTTAATCAAGCTCTCAGTTCTTGGATGAGTTCGGAAGGCCCTGATTCGGATATTATTTTAAGCTCCCGCATCAGATTGGCCCGAAATCTGCGAAATTATAAGTTTCCTACGTTGTTTAGCAATGAGGAAGCGAGGGAAATTATTCATAAAATAAATGAAACGATCCAAGTACATGCTTTCCGCGACTACGGTGCATTGGAATTTTTGGAAATTGACGGATTAAAAGATTTGCAAAAAAGAGTGCTCGTGGAAAAGTATTTGATTAGTCCAAGGTTGGCGGAGCAAGCAACCCATGGAGCAGTCTTCCTTTCCGAAAAAGAAGACGTCAGCGTTATGATCAATGAGGAAGATCACATCAGGATACAATGCCTCTATCCGGGCTTGCAAATTATGGAGGCATTGGAACGCGCAAGTAAAATTGATGACCTGTTGGAAGAACATGTTGATTATGCGTTTGATGAGCAGTTTGGCTACTTAACTACATGTCCGACTAATGTTGGAACTGGATTGCGCGCATCCGTCATGGTTCATTTGCCTGCTCTGATTCTTACTCGTCAAATGAATCAGATTATCCCAGCCATCAACCAGTTGGGACTTGTCGTGAGGGGAATATATGGAGAGGGCAGTGAGGCTCTGGGAAACATATTCCAGATCTCCAACCAAATTACATTAGGGAAGTCTGAAGAGGATATTGTGGGCGACCTAATAGGTGTTGTTCATCAAATTGTGGCCCAAGAAAGGGCAGCCCGTGAAGCATTAGTGAAAACATCAAACATACAATTAGAAGACAAAGTGTTCCGATCATACGGGATCTTGGCCAATTGCAGAATTATTGAAACAAAAGAGGCGGCAGAATGTTTATCTGACGTCAGATTGGGCATAGATACAGGATATATTACTCATCTTTCAAGAAACATATTAAATGAACTCATGATTTTGACACAACCAGGATTTTTACAACAATATGCAGGAGGGCCGCTTCGACCTGTTGAACGGGATATAAAAAGAGCGGCGTTAATCAGGGAACGTTTAAAGCTTGAAGAGAAACGGACAGGAGGAGATTAGCATGATGTTTGGTCGTTTTACAGAGAGAGCACAAAAAGTATTGGCCCTTTCCCAGGAAGAGGCAGTTCGCTTGGGCCATGGAAATATTGGCACTGAGCATATTTTACTCGGTCTTGTCAGAGAAGGGGAAGGAATTGCAGCCAAGGCGTTATACGGACTTGGTCTCGGTCCAGAAAAAATTCAAAAAGAAGTTGAAAACTTGATTGGACGCGGAAAAGATACGTCTCAGACGATCCACTATACCCCACGGGCCAAAAAAGTAATGGAGCTTTCGATGGATGAAGCAAGAAAACTCGGCCATTCATATGTGGGCACGGAACATGTTTTGCTTGGACTAATTCGTGAAGGTGAAGGTGTAGCGGCGCGAGTCTTAAATAATCTGGGTGTCAGCCTCAACAAAGCGCGACAGCAAGTTCTCCAACTTTTAGGGAGCAATGAGGCCAGCACACATGGCGGTGGAAATGCTTCTAGCGCCAATACGCCGACACTGGACAGTTTGGCCCGCGATTTAACAGCAATAGCCAGGGAAGGGAGCCTGGACCCGGTGATCGGCCGGAACAAGGAGATCCAACGCGTCATTGAGGTACTCAGCAGGCGGACAAAAAATAACCCGGTTCTTATCGGAGAGCCAGGCGTAGGGAAAACAGCGATCGCTGAAGGTCTTGCTCAGCAAATTATCAATAACGAAGTGCCTGAAACGCTCCGTGACAAGAGAGTCATGACACTGGATATGGGAACAGTTGTTGCGGGGACAAAATATCGTGGCGAGTTTGAAGACCGCTTGAAAAAAGTGATGGATGAAATTAGGCAGGCAGGCAATATTATTTTATTTATTGACGAACTTCATACATTGATTGGTGCCGGTGGAGCTGAAGGAGCGATAGACGCTTCCAATATTTTGAAACCTTCTTTGGCTCGCGGAGAGTTGCAGTGCATTGGTGCTACAACATTGGATGAATACCGAAAGTATATTGAAAAAGATGCAGCACTTGAGCGGCGCTTTCAGCCAATACAGGTTGATGAACCAACAGTCGAAGAATCCATTCAAATTTTGGAAGGCCTACGCGACCGTTATGAAGCGCATCACCGTGTTTCTATTACAGACGAAGCGATTGAAGCCGCGGTAAAATTGTCTGACCGCTATATTTCAGACCGTTTTCTGCCGGATAAAGCCATCGATCTGATCGATGAAGCCGGTTCAAAAGTGCGACTTCGTTCCTATACGACACCTCCCAATTTAAAAGAGCTCGAGCAAAAGCTTGAAATGATCCGTAAAGAGAAAGATGCGGCTGTCCAAAGCCAGGAATTTGAAAAGGCTGCATCATTGCGGGATACAGAACAAAGACTCCGCGAAGAATTGGAGGAAACGAAGAAGTCTTGGAAAGAAAAACAAGGACAGGAAAATACAGAAGTCACGGTGGAAGACATTGCCCAAGTCGTATCAAGCTGGACGGGGGTTC
Source organism: Siminovitchia sp. FSL W7-1587 (assembly GCF_037963795.1). Classification (NCBI taxonomy): domain Bacteria; kingdom Bacillati; phylum Bacillota; class Bacilli; order Caryophanales; family Bacillaceae; genus Siminovitchia; species Siminovitchia sp. FSL W7-1587. The sequence goes on along the minus strand of NZ_CP150169.1, from coordinate 2,285,218 downwards.
CTGTATCGAAGCTTGCTTCTACCGAGACGGAAAGATTGCTTAATTTAGAGGAAATCCTCCATTCTCGTGTGATTGGCCAGGAAGAGGCTGTAAAAGCGGTTGCCAAAGCGGTTAGAAGAGCGCGTGCAGGATTGAAAGATCCCAAAAGGCCGATTGGATCTTTTATCTTCCTTGGCCCAACAGGTGTCGGAAAGACGGAACTGGCCCGCGCATTGGCGGAAGCTATGTTCGGCGATGAGGATGCCATCATCCGTCTGGATATGTCCGAATATATGGAGAAACATTCCACCTCTAGGCTTGTTGGTTCGCCTCCGGGATATGTCGGCTTTGAAGAGGGCGGACAGTTGACAGAAAAAGTTCGAAGAAAGCCGTACTCGGTTATCTTGCTCGATGAAATAGAAAAAGCACATCCTGATGTTTTTAATATTTTGCTTCAAGTTCTGGAAGATGGGCGGTTGACCGATTCCAAAGGTAGGACAGTCGACTTCCGGAATACAGTGCTCATCCTAACGTCAAACGTCGGAGCACAGGCTTTGCAGCGGAATAAATATGTCGGTTTCGCAGTCCAAGATGGGGAGCAAAGCTACAAGGACATGAAAGGCCAAGTGTTAGAGGAATTGAAAAAAGCGTTCCGCCCCGAATTTTTAAACCGGATCGACGAAATGATTGTATTCCATGCTTTGGAGAAAACACACTTGAAGAAAATTGCCACTCTCATGGTTAATCAGCTTATCAAGCGTTTGAAGGAACAGGAAATGGATCTTGAATTAACTGAACGGGCCCAGGAAAAAATTGCCGAAGAAGGGTTTGATCCAGAATATGGTGCAAGGCCGCTTAGAAGAGCAATTCAAAAGTTCGTTGAAGACCGTCTCTCAGAAGAACTGTTGAAAGGAACAATTAAAATAGGTCAACATGTACTGATTGATGTTGAGGACGACGAATTTGTCGTTAAAACAAAAGAAGAGTCATTGTCTTAATGAAACGGGGGTACATAGAGATCAATCTTGTACCCCATCTTTTGTATGACTGCTAGGGAGGAGAAACTATGGCGAAAAGAAAAACAAAGTTCATGTGCCAAAGTTGCGGCTATGAATCACCAAAATGGATGGGCCGCTGCCCAGGCTGTGGCGAGTGGAACCAAATGGTGGAAGAAGTCAATATAACCGGAAAAACGAGACGGGGAGCACTCCATCATACTGCCTCGGATACGACTTCTCAACCTTCGCCTATTACCTCCATTCAAACAGACATAGAGCCCCGCGTTGAGACAAAGTCAACAGAATTCAACCGCGTTTTGGGCGGAGGTGTCGTTCCCGGCTCGCTCGTCCTGATCGGGGGAGATCCAGGAATTGGCAAATCGACCCTTCTGCTCCAAACTTCTTCCCAACTGGCTGAATTGAATAAAAAAGTTCTATATATATCCGGAGAGGAATCGGTGAAACAAACAAAATTGCGAGCCAACCGGCTACATGTCACTTCATCAGAGCTTTACCTTTTTGCTGAAACGAATTTGGAGTTGATTCATCAAACCATTTTAAATTTATCTCCAGATTTTGTAGTGGTGGATTCGATTCAAACCGTCTATCATCCTGAAGTAACTTCTGCACCAGGCAGCGTTTCGCAAGTCCGTGAGTGTACCGGCGAATTAATGAAAATAGCAAAAACGAAAGGAATCGCGATTTTTATCGTTGGACATGTAACGAAAGAAGGAGCGATTGCGGGGCCGCGTCTTTTGGAGCATATGGTTGATACTGTTCTCTATTTTGAAGGAGAACGCCACCACACATACAGGATTTTGCGGGCCGTCAAAAACAGGTTCGGTTCTACGAATGAAATAGGGATTTTTGAAATGAAAGAGTCGGGATTAGAGCAAGTGGAAAATCCTTCGGAAATTTTCCTGGAAGAACGTTCAAAAGGAGCATCTGGTTCAACCGTAGTTGCTTCGATGGAGGGGACAAGGCCTGTCCTTGTAGAGGTTCAAGCCCTGATTTCTCCTACAAGCTATGGAAATCCCCGCCGAATGGCAACAGGTATTGACCATAATCGCGTTTCGCTGCTGATGGCCGTTTTGGAAAAGCGGGTAGGCCTTTTATTGCAAAACCAGGATGCTTATCTCAAAGTGGCTGGAGGAGTAAAACTAGACGAGCCGGCAATTGACCTGGCGGTAGCGGTTAGTATTGCATCGAGTTTTCGCGATCAGCCTACCAGACCCGCAGATTGCCTGATTGGAGAAGTTGGTTTAACAGGGGAGGTAAGGCGCGTATCCCGAATTGAGCAGCGGGTACAGGAAGCTGCAAAGCTGGGATTCACCCGGATATTGGTTCCCGCCAAAAATATCGGAGGCTGGAAGGTTCCGGAAGGGATTCGGCTTATTGGTGTAGATACGGTGGAGGAAGCATTACAGCAAGCATTTCTACCTTCATAATTTACCTAATTGTCATATGTCTGAAATGGAGATGTACCATACTTTTGTTAAAGTAAAAATGAAGAAAAGATAGGTCTTAAAGCTATTTAAGTATAATATTTGAAACCATTTTGCTTTTGAATTCGTAAAATAATCAATTCGTCACGTTTTTAAATCGCTTAATTTGCTTATAATTAAAACAAGGAGGTGAAAGCATGTTAAAGCGAATTGTCCAGGCATGTTTTTTGCTTTTTGGAGGAATGCTTGGCATTTTTCTAGTTCCCGAACTTTTAAAATTGGCATCTCTTGACGAAATTATTTGGATAAATAATACGTTTGTTACTGCTATTTTGGGTGCTATTATTTTTTATATCATTACATTTTGGGCAGTTGACCATGTGGTCAACTTGGTCAAATGGTTTGAAGACCGGATTGTAAAGGCTCCGGTCACTGATATATTGTTTGGAAGTTTGGGTCTTACTTTCGGATTGATCGTTGCATTTTTGGCCGGACTGGCCATCAATCATATTGAGATACCCATTGTGAACGAGTTTGTTCCGATTTTACTTACGCTGTTGCTCGGCTATCTCGGATTTCAAGTCGGGTTTAAAAAGCGCGATGAACTGACGAACTTATTTTCGTTCAACCGATCCGGCAAAAAGAAAGCTGCCGGTGACCTGGGTGAAGATCAAGAACATGCATCAAAAAGGTTGAAAATCCTCGATACGAGTGTCATTATTGATGGGAGAATCGCCGATATTTGCCAAACAGGATTTTTGGAAGGAACTCTTGTTATCCCCCATTTTGTGTTGGCGGAGCTTCAGCATATAGCCGATTCATCCGATGCTTTGAAAAGAAATAGGGGAAGGCGCGGTTTAGATACCCTGAATCGGATACAAAAGGAAGTCGAAATTGAGGTCGAGATGTATGAAGGCGACTTTGAAGATGTTCAGGAAGTGGACAGCAAGCTTGTCAAACTGGCAAAACTATTGAACGGCATCGTTGTAACAAACGATTTTAACTTAAATAAAGTATGTGAGATTCAAAACGTTTCTGTTTTGAACATAAATGATTTGGCAAACGCGGTAAAACCAGTCGTCTTGCCAGGAGAAGAACTCAATGTTCAGGTCATCAAGGACGGAAAAGAGTATAACCAGGGTGTGGCCTATCTTGACGACGGAACGATGATTGTCGTAGAAGAAGGAAGAGACTACATTGGCAAAAGAATTGACGTGGTTGTAACAAGCGTATTGCAAACATCGGCTGGGCGAATGATTTTTGCGAAGCCTAAATTACTGGAAAAAGCGCTATAGACAGGGGTTTGGACTAGGTGGAGTATGATGTCATCATCCCCGCTGCCGGATCGGGTACAAGAATGGGAGCGGGGAAAAACAAATTATTGTTGGAATTAAATGAGCGTCCGATTATTTTGCATACACTCGAGGTGTTTGCAGGAGAACCGGATTGTTCCAAAATGATTGTAGTGATACAACCCAAGGAAGAAAAGATTTTTCGGGAAATGACAGTGGGTTCGCCTTATGAAAAAAAACTGGCGTTTGTGTATGGTGGGGCAGAGCGGCAGCATAGCGTTTATAATGGTTTAAAAGCTGTATCGACGGGCATTGTTTTAGTCCATGACGGCGCCCGCCCATTTATCCGCCGCCCGGTCATTAAACAACTTGTGAGTGAGGCGGTGCGTTCCGGCGCGGCCATCGCAGCGGTGCCTGTAAAAGATACGATTAAACAAGCGGTTGACCATGAAGTTGTTCAAACCATTGACCGTAGCAGCTTGTGGCAAGTACAAACACCACAAGCTTTTCGTTTGCCCATTTTGCAGCAGGCTCACGAATGGGCGAGAGCTGAAGGGTACTTGGGCACGGATGAAGCATCGCTTGTTGAAAAAAAAGGGGATATTTCGATTAAAATCATTAAAAGTGATTACGATAATATAAAAATTACGACCCCTGAGGATTTATATTTTGCCAGAGCCATTTTAGAAAAACGCGCACAACTTGATGGATAGGGAGAGGCTTATATGTTAAGAATTGGACAAGGTTTTGATGTACATCAATTTGCCGACAAACGGCCGCTCATCATTGGCGGAATTGAAATTCCTTATGAAAAAGGGTTAATTGGCCACTCAGATGCAGATGTTCTTCTCCATACGATTGCGGATGCAGCACTGGGAGCCATTGGAGAAGGAGATATTGGCAGGCATTTTCCGGACACTGATATGGCGAATAAAGATTTGGATTCCGCCCTTCTGCTTGAAGATGTTTGGCGGCTTGTCAAACAAAAGGGTTACGATCTTGTAAATGTTGACTGTACCATTATGGCGCAAAAACCGAAAATGGCGCCCTATATTGAACAGATGAGAGAGCGGATCGCCGGTTTGTTGGAGGCGGACAAAGCCCGTGTCAATGTAAAAGCAACGACGACGGAAAAGCTTGGTTTTGTAGGGCGCGGGGAAGGAATTGCCGCCATGGCTGTTTTATTGATTCAAAAAAACAATTAAAGCACGCCACCTTTCAACAAAGGCTAAACTGTTGTAAAATATAAGAAGAATGAAGAGTTTCAAACTTGATTTGGAACTTTGAGGAGGCAGCAAGTGATGTCAAATGACATACGGGTACGCTATGCGCCGAGTCCGACGGGACATCTTCATATCGGAAACGCGCGTACAGCATTATTTAATTATTTGTTTGCCCGCAACAAGGGCGGAAAATTTATTATCAGAATTGAGGATACGGACCAGAAAAGAAATATAGAAGGTGGCGAGCAAAGCCAGCTTACATATTTAAAATGGTTAGGCATTGACTGGGACGAAAGCATTGATAAAGACGGGGGATATGGTCCCTATCGGCAGTCCGAGAGGAATCACATATACGAAGAATATTATAATACTCTTTTGGAACAGGGCTTGGTTTATAAATGCTACTGTACGGAAGAAGAATTGGAAGCGGAGCGCGAAGCGCAAATCGCCCGCAAAGAGATGCCGCGCTATTCCGGGAAATGTCGCCATTTAACAGATGAACAACGGAAACAGCTTGAAGCCGAGGGGCGAAAGCCGAGTGTCCGCTTTAAAGTTCTACCCGGAAAAACGTATACTTTTAAAGATATGGTAAAAGACGAGGTTTCTTTCGATTCTGATGGAATCGGTGATTTCGTCATTGTGAAAAAAGATGGCATTCCGACTTATAACTTCGCGGTTGCTGTTGATGATCATTTAATGGAAATCAGTCATGTGTTGCGCGGAGACGACCATATTTCCAATACTCCGAAGCAGTTGATGGTTTACGAAGCATTTGGCTGGGAACCTCCGGTATTTGGGCATATGACGTTGATCGTTAATGAAAGCCGGAGAAAATTAAGCAAGCGGGATGAGTCGATCATCCAGTTTATTGAACAATACGCCGAATTAGGTTATTTGCCGGAAGCATTATTTAATTTTATTGCGATGCTTGGCTGGTCTCCCGAAGGGGAAGAGGAAATCTTTTCGAAAGAAGAATTTATCGACATTTTTGACGCTAGTCGATTGTCGAAATCTCCAGCATTATTCGACAAGCACAAACTTGCCTGGATGAATAACCAATATATGAAAAAGCTGGATTTGGAGAAAGTAGTCGAATTATCTTTGCCACATCTTCAAAAAGCAGGCTTTATAAGCGAAAAGCCTACTAAAGAAGAAATGGATTGGGCAAGAAAACTGGTTGCCCTGTATCAGGAGCAAATGAGCTATGGTGCAGAAATTGTTGAACTGTCTAAACAATTTTTCCAAAATGACATAGAGTTTGATGATGATGCCAAAGCTGTGTTGGAAGAAGAGCAGGTGCCGGAAGTTCTCCAAGCATTTTATGATCAAATTTCGGTTCTGGAACCATTTGAAGCGGCCGGGATTAAACAGGCAATGAAGAACGTCCAAAAAGCAACTGGCCATAAAGGGAAAAAGCTATTTATGCCGATTCGGGTCGCCGTTACGGGTGCTACCCGCGGCCCTGAATTACCGAATGCCATTGAGCTTTTAGGAAAGGAAAAAGTAAAAAGACGGTTGGAGCGTTTGATTTTTTAACAAAATGCTCAAAATGTAATATATTAAAGTTATAGAAAAAAGCGTTGAAGAGGAAAAGTAAAAAGTCGATGCTGATCAGAGAGAACCGCCGCCGGCTGAGAACGGTTCAAGCCACTCGATTTTTGAAAATGCCCCTCTGAGCCTTGTGCCGAACGGAAATTCCCAGTAGGTCCAAGCGGGTCCCCTTGCCGTTATAAAGGAAGAGCTGGGGTGTAAAGCAATTTGATTGCTGGAATCCAACCAGAGTGGAACCGCGCGAAAAAAGCGTCTCTGATTGATCGGAGGCGTTTTTTGTGTTTCTTAGCGGCAAGCTTATCAATAGAGTGCGATTGGGTATGGGAGCAAGTTTCATTGTCGATGGCAAGGGTTCAATACACGCACTTATAGAGAGGAGTGAAGTCGATGTTCAAGCGAATGAAGGAAGATATTAATACGGTGTTTGATCAAGATCCGGCGGCCCGGTCGGTCGTGGAGGTTGTGTTAACATATTCCGGTTTGCATGCTGTTTGGGCGCATAGGATCGCCCACATGTTCTTCAAAAGAAAGATGTTTTTTATCGCGCGGCTCATTTCTCAAATCAACCGATTTTTTACAGGGATTGAAATACATCCGGGAGCGAAAATAGGCCGCAGATTTTTTATAGACCATGGCATGGGGGTTGTCATTGGGGAAACTTGTGAAATTGGTGATGATGTAACGGTATATCAAGGAGTAACGCTTGGAGGAACAGGGAAGGAAAAAGGAAAGCGGCACCCGACGATCAAAGATCATGCCTTAATTGCGACTGGAGCGAAGGTGCTGGGGAATATTACAATTGGAGAGTATTCAAAAGTGGGAGCCGGATCGGTCGTGTTGAAAGACGTGCCGCCCAACTCAACGGTTGTCGGAATACCTGGACGGGTCGTCATACAGGATGGGGTAAGGCTGAAAAGGGATCTTAACCACAGTGATTTGCCGGATCCCATTGCGGACCGCTGTTCAGCCATGGAAAAGGAAATTGAACGTCTGCAGTCCGAAATTGCTGCAATGAAACGGGAGAGGAGCCATTCGGGATGACAATTAAAATTTATAATACACTAACACGAAAGAAAGAGACATTCATTCCGTTAGAAGAAGGAAAAGTAAAAATGTACGTTTGCGGGCCGACCGTTTATAACTATATTCATATCGGGAATGCCCGGCCTGCAATAGTTTTCGACACAGTTCGCCGCTACTTGGAATACCGCGGCTATGAAGTACACTTCGTATCGAATTTTACGGACGTCGATGACAAAATTATCAAGGCCGCCAAGGAGCTTGGGGTGGACGCTATAACGGTGGCCGAGCGTTTTATCGAGGCATTTTTTGCAGATACATCAGCGCTCGGCTGTAAGAAAGCGGATGCTCATCCGCGCGTAACCGAAAATATGGATGAGATTATCCAGTTTATTGAGGCGCTTATCGAAAAGGGATATGCTTATGAGTCCGGCGGCGATGTATATTTTAGAACAAGAGAGTTTGATGGATACGGGAAGCTTTCCCACCAATCGGTTGACGATTTAAAAGTTGGCGCGCGTATTCAACCGGGGGAGTTAAAAGAGGATCCACTTGATTTTGCGTTATGGAAAGCGGCAAAAGAAGGGGAAATCAGTTGGGATAGCCCCTGGGGAAAAGGCCGTCCGGGCTGGCATATCGAGTGTTCCGCCATGGCGAGAAAGTATTTGGGAGATACGATTGATATTCATGCCGGCGGCCAGGACTTGACATTCCCTCACCATGAAAATGAAATCGCCCAATCCGAAGCGCTGACGGGGAAAATGTTTGCTCGCTACTGGATGCATAACGGGTATATTAATATCGAGAATGAAAAAATGTCAAAATCTCTCGGCAACTTTGTCCTCGTCAATGATATTATTAGGGAACATGATCCACAAGTCTTACGGTTTTTCATGCTGTCTGTCCATTACCGCAACCCTATTAACTACTCCGAAGAATTGTTTGCCAATGCGGGAGCAGGATTGGAAAGGCTGAAAACAGCGTATCAAAACTTGAAGCACCGCCATGGGGTCAGCGCCAATTTGGCGGATGGCGATCAGAAGTGGCTTGATCAGATCAAAGCGCTCCATGATGAGTTTATCGAAAAGATGGACGACGACTTTAACACGGCAGATGGTATTTCTGTCCTGTTTGAACTGGCCAAACACGCCAATTACTATTTGAGGGAGAAAAACACCTCAACAACTGTCATAGAGGCCTTCATGAAGGAATTTGAGGAACTTTTTTCCGTGCTCGGATTGGAACTGGAAACCGAAGAATTGCTGGATGAGGAAATTGAACAGTTGATTAAGCAGCGAAATGAGGCGCGGAAAGAACGCAATTTCAAGCTCGCCGATGAAATACGCGACCGTTTAAAGGATATGAACATTATTTTGGAAGATACCGCACAAGGTACTAGATGGAAGCGAGGATAACATGATGCAGCTCCCGCAGCAAAATATAGATTATAAACAACTAAACAGCCTGGCTCTTGCCTATATGGGGGATGCTATTTACGACGTATTTATCAGACGGCACTTGATTGCAAGCGGAAAAACAAGGCCTCATCGGCTTCATTCAGAAGCCACCCGCTTCGTGTCAGCAAAAGCGCAGGCCGCCACGTTGAAAACCTTGGTCGATAATGGATGCCTGAGGGAACAGGAATTAGAGATCATCAGACGCGGCCGAAACGCCAAGTCTGGAACAATCCCGAAAAACACCGATGTCCAAACATACAGGCACAGCACGGCTTTTGAAGCGCTAATCGGATGGCTGTATTTGGCGGATGAGCGGGAGCGGCTTTTTGAAATTGTCCAAATGGCCATCAAGAGTGTTGAAAAAGAGAAAAAAGGAGGCGGCCTGGCATGAGCGGGCAATGGATTGCCGGAAAAAACCCAGTTTTGGAAGCTTTAAAATCCGGTCGCGATATGCATAAAATTTGGATTGCCGAAGGCTCCCAAAAAGGGCAGATGAGGCCGATCATCCAACTAGCAAATGAAAAAAAGGTCCAGATTCAATTTGTTCCAAAACAAAAACTAGATCAAATGACAAAAGAAAATCACCAAGGTGTCATCGCTGAAGTGGCCGCTTATCAATATGCGGAGATTGACGACTTGTTTAAGCGTGCGGAAGAAAAAGGTGAAGATCCTTTTTTTCTCATCTTGGATGAACTGGAGGATCCACATAATTTGGGGTCCATTTTAAGGACAGCCGATGCAACGGGGGTCCACGGCATCATCATTCCGAAAAGGCGGGCGGTTGGCTTGACCGCCACGGTGGCCAAGCTCTCAACTGGTGCGATTGAGCATGTGCCGGTCGCCCGTGTAACGAATATCGCTCGTACGATTGATGAGTTGAAAGACCGCGGGGTTTGGGTGTTTGGAACAGAAGCAAAGAAGAGTCAAGATTACCGCATGATGGATGCCTCTCTTCCTCTTGCGCTCGTCATTGGAAGTGAAGGAAGAGGAATAGGCCGCCTTGTAAAGGAAAAATGTGACTTTTTCATTCATTTGCCAATGGCTGGGCATGTCACTTCATTGAATGCTTCAGTGGCGGCCGCTTTGCTAATGTATGAAGTATACCGGAAGCGACAGCCGCTGCGGGGGTGAAGGAATGGACATCCTTATTGTTGACGGTTACAACATGATCGGAGCATGGCCTGAACTCATTGAATTAAAAAAGAAGGATCTTGCAGCGGCCCGGGACCGGCTTATTGAATTGCTGGCTGATTATCAGGGGTTTACCGGTTTGAAAGTCATTGTCGTCTTTGATGCTTACCATGTACGCGGCAATGAAAAGAAATACTTGAACCATAAGGTGGAGGTCATTTATACAAAATCGGAAGAAACCGCAGATGAGAGAATAGAAAAGCTGGCGATGGAGCTACATCATATCCGCAATAAAATTTACGTGGCGACGTCCGATTTTACAGAGCAATGGGTGATTTTTGGTCAGGGAGCCTTGCGCATTTCCGCTAGGGAACTGTTAAAAGAAATAGAAGATACCGAGCGAAAAATAGAAAGCAGAATCGAAAAAACTCGAGTTCAAGCACCAACTGGAAAAATCATTCTTAGTCAAGATCTGACAGAAATCTTCGAAAAGTGGCGGCGGGGAAAAAAATGACCAGTTGACGTTAGAATTTTCAGTCATGTATAATATTTCTAATCGACGGTTTAAAGGACGGGGGATAAGAGTGATCTCATACATGAAAATTGATCAAGATGTCGGGTTCGATTTGCTAGAAGATGAGGCTTTAATAGAATTAGTCCACAAAGGAGAAAGCGAAGCACTTGATTACCTTATCAAAAAATATCGTAACTTCGTCAGGGCTAAAGCACGCTCTTATTTTCTAATAGGAGCGGACAGTGAAGATATTATTCAGGAAGGTATGATCGGTCTTTACAAAGCAATTAGGGATTATAAGGAAGAAAAGCTCACCTCGTTTAAAGCTTTTGCGGAGCTATGTATTACACGGCAAATTATTACCGCTATCAAAACTGCCACTCGTCAAAAACATATTCCACTTAACTCCTACGTTTCCTTGGACAAGCCAATTTATGATGAAGATTCTGACCGTACGCTGATGGACGTTATTTCTGGCGCCAAAAATATGGATCCCGAAGAGTTGCTCATTCATCGGGAGAAGTTTAATAGTATTGAAGATAAAATGACCGAGCTTTTAAGCGATCTTGAGAGAAAAGTGCTGGCGCTTTATTTGGATGGAAGGACATATCAGGAAATCTCTGATGAACTCGACCGTCACGTAAAGTCGATAGACAATGCTCTTCAAAGAGTCAAACGGAAGCTGGAACGCTATATGGAATTGCGTGAAATTAGTCTGTAAAAACTCTGTAAAAACTATGTAAAACCCGGCTGTCATGTTGACAGCCTTATTTCTCTATGGTATTTTTTATGAGATATATCGAGATTATAGGTGCTATCATACATGAAGAAAAAAATCACATTGGCCTGCACCGAGTGCGGCTTGCGAAACTATACCACGGACAATTCAAAAGACGGTTCAGACAAGCGGTTAACATTGAAGAAGCATTGCCGGCATTGCAACGCCCACACGCTTCATCAAGAAACGAAGTAATCCGTCGCATTTCATGTTGGAGGTTTGATCCATGTCAAGCATAACTCAATTTTTCCGTAACGTCAGCTCAGAGATGAGAAAAGTAAGCTGGCCGAAGCGGAAAGAACTTACGGGATATACCATCACCGTTATTTCAACTGTTATTATACTTGCCTTATTTTTTGCCGGTATTGATCTAGTCATTTCCAAATCGATTCGCCTTATTCTCGATTTATAAATAATTAATCGATAAACTGTATATAAGCAAACACCGCATGGTATAATGTTATCAATCCTATATTGCACCGTACATCAAAGCCCGATCGACGGGTTTTTTCATTTGGCTTACATTTTACAATTAATAGGGAGGGAAGGACGAACAGTCCTAATCCATGGAAAAAAATTGGTATGTTGTCCACACTTATTCGGGATACGAGAATAAGGTAAAGGCAAATTTGGAAAAAAGGGTAGAATCTATGGGGATGCAAGACAAGATTTTCCGTGTCATCGTTCCCGAAGATGAAGAAACGGCCATGAAAAACGGCAAAAAGAAAACAGTCAAGAAAAAAGTTTTTCCCGGTTATGTACTCGTGGAAATTATTATGACGGATGACTCATGGTATGTTGTTCGGAACACTCCGGGTGTGACGGGGTTTGTCGGTTCTGCTGGTTCAGGATCAAAGCCGACGCCGCTGTTGCCTGAAGAAATCAACTATATATTAAAAAGAATGGGCCTCGAAAAGACCCAGGTTGATGTCCAGTTTGAACAAGGGGAAACGGTTACGGTAAAAGAAGGCCCGTTTGCCAGTTATACTGGAAAGATAGAGTCATTGGATCAAGATAAGGGGAAAGCGAGAGTTCTTGTCAACATGTTTGGCAGGGAAACGCCCGTGGAACTCGATTTTACCCAAATTGAAAAAATATGATTTTCAACAGCTTGAATTTTGCTGTTAAAAGTGGTAATATTCTTTAGGTTAGTCTGTCTTTAAAAAGACAGCTTTATGAGTGGGAGGGGAAAACCCTATTACCACATCACGGACTTAAGGAGGTGTGTCTCGTGGCTAAAAAAGTCATTAAGGTTGTTAAATTGCAAATCCCTGCTGGAAAAGCGAATCCCGCACCGCCAGTCGGACCGGCGCTCGGTCAGGCAGGTGTGAACATCATGGGCTTCTGTAAAGAGTTTAACGCCCGTACACAAGATCAAGCAGGACTTATTATTCCTGTTGAAATCACAGTGTTTGAGGATCGTTCTTTTACATTCATTACAAAAACTCCACCGGCGGCTGTTTTGCTTAAAAAAGCAGCAGGTATCGACTCTGGTTCCGGTGAACCAAACAAGAATACGGTGGCTGTCATTAAACGTGATAAAGTGAGAGAAATCGCTGAATTAAAAATGCCGGATTTAAATGCGGCGAATGTGGAAGCGGCAATGCTCATGGTTGAAGGCACTGCGCGCAGCATGGGAATCAAGATAGAAGACTGATTGTTGGTGGTTGCAGGATTTTATATCAATCTGCAACCTTCTTCGTGGGAGGTTATTCCGCTATAACCACAATATAGGAGGATATTATAATGGCTAAAAAAGGCAAGAAATATATTGAAGCTTTAAAGCTTGTCGACCGTTCAAAAGCTTATGCAGTTTCCGAAGCGATTGAACTCGTCAAAAAAACAGATCATGCAAAATTTGACGCGACAGTAGAAGTGGCATTCCGCCTCGGGGTAGACCCGAAAAAAGCGGATCAGCAAATTCGCGGTGCTGTTGTACTGCCTAACGGCACTGGTAAAACGCAACGTGTGCTCGTCTTTGCCAAAGGCGAAAAAGCGAAGGAAGCAGAAGCTGCTGGAGCTGATTATGTCGGAGACGCAGAATACATCAATAAAATCAACCAAGGCTGGCTCGACTTTGATGTCGTTGTCGCAACGCCTGATATGATGGGTGAAGTGGGCAAACTTGGACGCACACTCGGTCCCAAAGGCTTAATGCCTAACCCGAAAACAGGAACTGTTACATTTGATGTAGGCAAAGCGGTTAATGAAATCAAAGCGGGTAAAGTAGAGTATCGTTTGGATAAAGCTGGGATTATCCACGTTCCAATCGGCAAAGTGTCCTTTGATTCCGCCAAATTGGAAGAAAACTTCGTTACCATTTTTGACACGCTCTTAAAAGCGAAGCCGGCTGCCGCCAAAGGCACTTACATGAAAAATGTAACGATCACTTCGACAATGGGCCCTGGCATTAAAATTGACCCGACATCTGTTTCTGTCAAAGCATAAGTTGACAATAAACAGTGAATTTGGTAGAATATTTTTGCTGAAAAATTGAATGAAAACATTTGTACCGTAGACAGCAGGTGCCGATAAGCTTAATTTCCTGCCGAGGTCATTGCGATATATTTTTTCAATCTGTCCGAAATGATTGAACGCATTGAAACCTCCAGTCTGCCGCTTGGAGGTTTTTTTATGGTATAAATGTTCATCTGAACTTTGGGAGGTGTAAAGGTGAGCAAAGTAATTGAACAAAAGAAACAAATAGTTGATGAAATTACCGAGAAATTAAAAGCGAGTGTATCTACAGTCATTGTTGACTACCGCGGATTGAACGTTGCCGAAGTAACAGAACTTCGCAAACAGTTGCGTGATGCTGGAGTCGAATATAAAGTTTATAAAAACTCAATGACTCGTCGTGCCGCAGAAGCTGCCGGTCTGGCTGAGCTAAATGAAACATTGGTTGGTCCGAATGCAATTGCGTTCAGTACAGAAGATGTTGTAACACCTGCGAAAATTTTAAATAATTTCGCAAAAGACCATGAAGCTCTGGAAATCAAAGCAGGGGTCATAGAAGGAAACATTGCTACTGTCGAAGACATTAAGGCACTTGCAAATCTTCCTTCCCGCGAAGGCTTACTTTCTATGTTGCTTAGCGTTCTTCAAGCTCCGGTTCGCAACCTCGCGCTTGCTACAAAAGCTGTTGCGGAGCAAAAAGAAGAGCAAGGTGCGTAAAAAAGTAAGGGCGCTTTGCGATCGGCGAAGCATTTTGCGTCAACCAGAGAGGTTATCATTAGGAACCTCATGAATGGAACCGCTGATAGCGCCAAGAAATGGGTACGGAATACAAACGATTTAAATCAAATGATGGAGGAAAAAAATCATGACGAAAGAACAAATTATTGAAGCTGTCAAAGAAATGACAGTTCTTGAATTAAATGAATTAGTAAAAGCCATTGAAGAAGAGTTTGGTGTAACAGCCGCTGCTCCAGTTGCTGTAGCGGGTGGAGCTGCTGCTGGTGAAGCTGCTGCTGAACAAACTGAGTTTGATGTAATCCTAGCAAACGCTGGAGGACAAAAAATCAAAGTAATCAAAGCGGTTCGTGAAATTACAGGTCTTGGCCTGAAAGAAGCGAAAGAGCTTGTTGATAACGCGCCTAAACCAGTCAAAGAAGGTGCATCTAAAGAAGAAGCAGAAGAACTGAAAGCGAAGCTTGAAGAAGCTGGAGCTGAAGTGGAAGTTAAGTAATGATTGTGTTGGGGAAAAGCTCGTCCATTTAAGGCGGGCTTTTTTCGCACGTTCACGGAGGTAGCCAAATGACGGATCATTATTATTCGCGCACGCCGGAAACGGAGAGTGAACCAACCGTTTGGACAGCGGTATTGCGAGGGCATAAATTTCACTTCCAAACAGACCGGGGTGTTTTTTCCAAAAATGAAGTCGATTTTGGTTCCAGGTTGCTCGTCGATTCTTTTTCCATGCCTGAAATAGAAGGGCCTTTGCTTGATGTCGGTTGCGGCTATGGTCCGATTGGATTGAGCATCGCAAAGGAGTATCCCGGAAGACATGTTCACATGATTGATGTAAACGAGCGGGCGCTCAGATTAGCCAAAGAGAATGCCCAAGCAAATCACATTGAAAATGTGAAAATATATGAGAGCTCCGGTTTTCAAAGTATACAGGAAAAAAACTTTGCCGCCATTTTGACGAATCCGCCTATTAGGGCCGGAAAGCAAGTCGTGTTTGCCATATTTGAAGGCAGTTTCTCTCATTTGGCGCCAGGCGGGGAGCTGTGGGTCGTGATCCAAAAGAAGCAAGGCGCACCTTCCACAAAAGTAAAATTAGAAGAGCTTTTTGGCGCTGTGGAAGTTGTCGCCAAGAAAAAAGGATATTTTATTTTTAAAGCAATAAAAATTTGATTCTTCACCACTTTTATGATAGCATTGTAAAATGCCAATATACTGTTCTCCATAAAATGGCCAAAA
The DNA here is from genome assembly GCF_037963795.1 of Siminovitchia sp. FSL W7-1587. NCBI lineage: Bacteria > Bacillati > Bacillota > Bacilli > Caryophanales > Bacillaceae > Siminovitchia > Siminovitchia sp. FSL W7-1587. The sequence goes on along the minus strand of NZ_CP150169.1, from coordinate 2,269,405 downwards.
AGATAATTTTGACGTATAATCAATGGCTTTTATGGAAAAAATGAATAAATATAAGTTTGTCTCGGGTAAATTGTGGTTTTCAAAGCAAAACCATTTTTCTTTTTGTCTGATGATTTGTATCTTCCAGTCTTTTTGGTTGGAAATCAATCATTAAAATGCATGATTTGAGGGGTGAAACAGTTGACAGGTCAACTTGTTCAGTACGGACGGCACCGCAAACGCAGAAGCTTTGCCCGCATTAGTGAAGTATTGGAGCTGCCAAATCTAATTGAAATCCAATCTTCATCCTATCAATGGTTTCTTGATGAGGGCTTAAAGGAAATGTTTCAAGACATCTCCCCAATCGAAGACTTTGCCGGGAACTTATCTTTGGAATTTATTGATTATAGTCTCGGCGAACAGAAATACTCCGTAGAGGAAGCAAAAGAGCGTGATGCCACATACTCTGCGCCGCTTCGGGTCAAATTGCGCCTTTTAAATAAAGAAACAGGCGAAGTAAAAGACCAGGATGTCTTCATGGGTGACTTTCCGTTGATGACAGAAATGGGAACATTTATCATCAATGGAGCAGAACGTGTCATTGTTTCTCAGCTCGTTCGGTCACCGAGCGTTTATTATAGCGCCAAAATTGACAAAAACGGCAAAAAAGGGTTTACGGCCACGGTCATACCAAACCGCGGAGCATGGCTCGAGTATGAAACAGATGCAAAAGATGTAGTGTATGTCCGGATTGATCGGACAAGAAAATTGCCGGTAACGGTTCTTTTGCGCGCACTTGGTTTTGGTTCTGATCAAGAAATCATCGAACTAATCGGAGATAATGACTATTTAAGAAATACGCTTGAAAAAGACAATACGGAGAGCGTGGAAAAAGCGCTTCTCGAAATTTATGAACGCCTTCGTCCAGGCGAGCCCCCAACAGTGGAAAATGCCAAAAGCTTGCTGATCTCCCGTTTCTTTGATCCAAAAAGATACGACTTGGCGAATGTTGGACGTTATAAAATCAATAAAAAACTCCATATAAAGAACCGATTGTTCGGACAACGGCTCGCCGAAACGCTTGCCGATCCGGAAACAGGTGAAATCATCGCGGAAAAAGGAGCGATCCTTGACCGCCGCACGTTGGATAAATTGATCCCATTCCTTGAAAAGGGAGCAGGATTTAAAACATACAATAGTCATGGCGGCGTAGTGGAAGATGATATCATCGTGCAAACAGTTAAAATATATGCTCCTAACGATGACGAAGAAAAAGTCATTAATGTAATAGGAAATGCCTTTATTGAAGAAGAAATCAAAAATATTACGCCTGCCGATATTATTGCATCCATCAGCTATTTCTTTGATTTGCTGTATGGTGTCGGCGATACGGACGATATTGACCATTTGGGAAACCGGCGTTTAAGGTCTGTCGGAGAATTGCTTCAAAACCAATTCAGAATCGGTTTGTCCCGTATGGAGCGAGTTGTACGCGAGCGTATGTCCATACAGGACATTAATACGATCACCCCACAGCAATTAATCAATATACGCCCGGTCATTGCTTCTATTAAAGAATTTTTCGGAAGCTCCCAGTTATCACAATTCATGGACCAGACGAATCCGCTTGCGGAATTAACGCATAAGCGCAGGCTGTCGGCACTTGGACCAGGTGGTTTAACCCGTGAGCGTGCGGGCATGGAAGTCCGAGATGTCCACTATTCCCACTATGGACGCATGTGTCCGATTGAAACGCCTGAGGGCCCGAACATCGGCTTAATCAACTCGCTCTCCACTTATGCGAAAGTCAACCGCTTCGGTTTTATTGAAACACCGTACCGCCGGATCGATCCCGAGACGGGGCTTGTCACGGATCGCATTGATTATTTGACAGCCGATGAAGAGGACAACTACGTTGTTGCACAAGCAAATGCTCTACTGGATGAAAATGGCGCCTTTGTCAATGAGGAAGTGATTGCCCGTTTCCGTGGAGAAAATACAGTTGTTAAAAGAGAGCGTGTCGACTATATGGACGTCTCTCCAAAACAAGTTGTATCTGCTGCAACAGCGTGTATCCCGTTCTTGGAAAACGATGACTCCAACCGCGCGTTGATGGGTGCGAACATGCAGAGGCAAGCTGTTCCGCTTATGAAGCCGGAAGCTCCGCTTGTCGGAACTGGAATGGAATATGTTTCAGCAAAAGATTCGGGCGCGGCCGTTATTTGTAAACATGACGGCGTTGTCGAACATATTGAAGCGCGGGAAATCTGGGTGCGTCGCATTCAAACACTCGACGGCGTAGAAGTCAAAGGCGACCTTGATAAATATCGCCTGCTTAAGTTTATCCGTTCCAACCAGGGAACTTGTTACAATCAGCGCCCAATTGTAAGTGTCGGCGATCATGTAACGAAAGGCGAAATCCTTGCAGACGGACCTTCCATGGATCAAGGGGAACTCGCCCTTGGCCGCAACGTCCTAGTCGCATTCATGACATGGGAAGGCTACAACTATGAGGATGCCATTATTATGAGTGAACGTCTTGTAAAAGACGATGTATATACATCCATTCATATTGAAGAATATGAATCCGAGGCCCGCGATACGAAACTTGGCCCCGAAGAAATGACAAGAGACATTCCAAATGTTGGGGAAGAGGCTCTTAAAAATCTCGATGAACGCGGTATTATCCGCATTGGTGCGGAAGTCAAAGACGGCGATTTGCTCGTCGGCAAGGTGACCCCAAAAGGCGTTACCGAATTAACCGCTGAGGAACGCCTCCTTCATGCCATTTTTGGGGAGAAAGCGCGTGAAGTCCGCGATACGTCACTCAGAGTACCGCACGGCGGAGGCGGGATTGTTCTTGATGTAAAAGTTTTCAACCGTGAAGACGGTGACGAATTGGCTCCTGGAGTAAACCAGCTTGTTAGAGTGTACATTGTCCAGAAGAGAAAGATCTCCGAAGGAGATAAAATGGCTGGACGCCACGGAAACAAAGGGGTCATTTCCCGAATATTGCCTGAAGAGGATATGCCGTTTATGCCTGACGGCACCCCAGTGGATGTCATGCTTAACCCGCTCGGAGTTCCATCAAGGATGAACATCGGACAAGTATTGGAACTACACCTGGGAATGGCGGCAAGAAATCTCGGCCTGCACATGGCTTCACCCGTTTTTGATGGAGCCACTGAAGAAGACGTTTGGGATACGATTGAAGAAGCCGGTATGGCTTCTGACGCAAAAACAGTCCTATACGATGGAAGGACGGGAGAACCGTTTGATACGAGAGTTTCCGTCGGTGTCATGTATATGCTGAAATTGGCTCACATGGTTGACGACAAACTGCATGCCCGTTCCACCGGGCCATACTCACTCGTTACACAGCAGCCGCTCGGCGGTAAGGCCCAATTTGGCGGCCAGCGTTTCGGCGAGATGGAAGTATGGGCACTGGAAGCATATGGAGCTGCTTATACGCTTCAGGAAATCTTGACAGTCAAGTCCGACGATGTTGTCGGTCGCGTTAAAACATATGAGGCAATTGTTAAGGGGGAGAATGTACCGGAACCGGGCGTCCCTGAATCATTCAAAGTATTGATCAAAGAATTGCAAAGCCTCGGAATGGACGTCAAAATTTTATCGGGTGACGAACAGGAGATTGAAATGCGCGAGCTTGAGGATGAAGATGACGTTCATCAAGCAGATACGTTAAACATTGCCCCGGAAACCAAAGTGGAAGAAACAGCTGCGACAAAGGAATAATCAATTCGTCAAGGCAATAAGGGTTAAACCTGATAGGAAAAGGGAGGTAGGCCCCTTGTTGGATGTAAACAATTTTGAGTATATGAAAATAGGCCTTGCTTCACCAGATAAGATTCGTTCATGGTCGTATGGGGAAGTGAAAAAGCCGGAAACGATCAACTATAGAACACTTAAGCCAGAAAAAGACGGCCTTTTCTGTGAGCGTATTTTCGGACCGACGAAGGATTGGGAGTGTCATTGCGGTAAATACAAGCGTGTACGTTACAAAGGCGTTGTTTGTGATCGGTGCGGCGTTGAAGTAACAAGGGCGAAAGTTCGCCGCGAGCGCATGGGCCATATTGAGCTCGCCGCTCCCGTCTCTCACATTTGGTATTTTAAAGGGATTCCGAGCCGAATGGGGCTTCTCCTTGATATGTCACCAAGAGCGTTGGAAGAAATTATTTACTTCGCATCTTATGTTGTGACAGATCCGGGAGATACGACTCTAGAAAAGAAACAACTTTTATCTGAAAGGGAATACCGTGCGTACCGTGAAAAATATGGAACGCAATTCCATGCATCCATGGGCGCAGAAGCGATCAAAAAGCTTTTGCAGGATATCGATCTTGACAAAGAAGTGGATCAACTAAAAGAAGAGCTGAAAACGGCGCAGGGCCAGCGTCGTACGCGCGCCATCAGGCGTCTTGAGGTACTGGAAGCTTTTCGACATTCCGGAAATCATCCGGACTGGATGGTGCTCGATGTGCTACCGGTTATTCCTCCTGAACTGCGCCCCATGGTGCAGCTGGAGGGCGGCCGCTTTGCAACTTCAGATTTGAACGATTTATACCGGCGGGTTATTAACCGAAATAATCGCCTAAAACGGCTATTAGATTTGGGCGCTCCGGGTATTATCGTACAAAATGAAAAGCGGATGCTTCAAGAAGCGGTAGATGCTTTGATTGACAACGGCCGAAGAGGGCGCCCGGTAACGGGGCCTGGAAACCGCCCGCTTAAATCACTTTCCCACATGTTGAAAGGAAAGCAAGGACGTTTTCGTCAAAACTTGCTCGGTAAGCGTGTTGACTACTCAGGACGTTCGGTTATTGTTGTAGGCCCGAACCTGAAAATGTACCAGTGCGGGCTTCCGAAAGAAATGGCTCTTGAACTGTTCAAACCTTTTGTCATGAAAGAGCTTGTGGAAAAAGGTCTTGCACACAATATAAAAAGCGCAAAACGCAAAATCGAACGAGTTCATCCCGAGGTTTGGGATGTACTTGAGGAAGTAATTCGGGAACATCCGGTTCTATTGAACCGCGCGCCGACATTACACAGACTTGGAATCCAAGCATTTGAGCCGACACTTGTAGAAGGCAGAGCTATTCGCCTTCACCCACTTGTTTGTACGGCTTACAATGCGGACTTTGATGGCGACCAAATGGCTGTACACGTGCCGCTTTCGGCTGAAGCGCAGGCTGAAGCAAGGTTGCTGATGCTCGCGGCCCAAAACATCCTGAATCCAAGGGACGGAAAACCGGTCGTTACGCCATCACAAGACATGGTTCTCGGCAACTATTATTTGACACTTGAGCGTGAAGGTGCCATGGGCGAAGGAATGATTTTTACCGATCAGAATGAGGCGCTTCTTGCGTACCATAACGGTTACGTACATCTTCATTCCCGGATCGCCATTCATGCCGAGGCGCTGAAGAACGAAAGGTTTACAGACGAACAGCGTAAGAAATTGCTTATTACAACTGTCGGGAAAGTCATTTTCAACGAGATTTTACCACCTTCGTTCCCGTTCATTAACGAACCGACGATCGAGAATTTGGAAGGAAATACCCCTGACAAATACTTTGTTTCTCCAACAGAGAACGTTCGTGAATATATTAAAAAGCAACCGATCGTGCAGCCGTTCAAGAAAAAAATACTCGGTAACATCATTTCGGAAATCTTTAAGAGATTCAAGATTACCGAAACCTCCAAAATGCTTGACCGGATGAAGAATCTCGGCTTCAGATATTCTACAAAAGCCGGAATTACTGTTGGTGTTTCTGACATTGTTGTTTTGGCAGAAAAAGAGACGATTTTGGAAGAGGCTCAAAAGAAAGTCGATAATGTCATGAAGCAATTCAAGCGTGGTTTGATTACAGATGAAGAGCGCTATGACCGTGTTATTTCCATTTGGAGCGCAGCGAAAGACGATATACAAGATAAATTGATGGAATCTCTTGATAACCTGAACCCGATCTACATGATGAGTGATTCCGGTGCCCGTGGTAACCCGTCCAACTTTACCCAGCTGGCAGGAATGCGCGGGCTGATGGCGAACCCGGCTGGACGAATCATTGAACTTCCGATCAAATCAAGCTTCCGTGAAGGATTGACGGTACTCGAGTACTTTATTTCAACACACGGAGCTCGTAAAGGTTTGGCGGATACAGCGCTTAAGACTGCCGACTCCGGATACTTGACAAGGCGTCTCGTCGATGTAGCTCAAGACGTCATTGTTCGTGAGGATGACTGTGGAACAGACCGCGGACTTCTCGTAGGGGCACTAAAAGACGGATCCGAAGAAATTGAGTCCCTGGAAGAGAGGTTGATTGGCCGCTTTTCTCGCAAGAAGATCGTTCATCCTGAAACAGGAGAAGTCATCATGAGAGAAAATACGTTGATTACCGAGGATTCGGCCAAGGAAATCGTCAACGCAGGCATTGAAAAAGTATGGATTCGCTCTGCATTTACGTGTAACACGCGCCACGGTGTATGTAAAAAATGTTATGGCCGCAACCTGGCCACCGGTTCTGTTGTTGATGTGGGAGAAGCGGTCGGAATCATCGCTGCCCAATCGATTGGTGAGCCTGGTACCCAGCTAACAATGAGAACATTCCATACCGGGGGTGTGGCGGGGGACGATATCACGCAAGGTCTTCCTCGTATTCAAGAGTTGTTTGAAGCGAGAAATCCGAAAGGGCAGGCGGTTATCTCGGAAATCAGCGGCGTTGTTACTGCCATTAACGAAGGTCGTGACCGTCAGCACGAAATCGTCGTCCAAGGCGAAATCGAAAGCAAAACGTACAATGCTCCTTATACGGCCCGCTTGAGTGTTGCCGTCAATGATCGCGTGGAGCGAGGGCAGGAATTGACTGAAGGGTCGATTGATCCTAAAGAACTTCTGCGCGCGCGCGATGTTGCCGCAGTACAAGAATATCTGTTGCTTGAAGTACAAAAGGTTTACCGTATGCAAGGTGTTGAAATTGGGGATAAGCATATTGAGGTAATGGTGCGGCAAATGCTCCGCAAAGTCAGAGTAACCGACGCAGGGGATACAGACGTACTGCCTGGAACGCTTCTTGACATTCATCAGTTTACAGATGCAAATGAAAAAGCCCTCTTGGAAGGGAAAACGCCGGCAATCGGCCGTCCGATTTTGCTTGGTATTACGAAAGCATCACTTGAAACTGATTCATTCTTGTCTGCCGCTTCCTTCCAGGAAACGACACGAGTCCTGACCGATGCCGCCATCAAAGGCAAGCGGGATGAACTGCTCGGGTTAAAAGAAAATGTCATTATTGGAAAACTCGTTCCTGCAGGAACAGGCATGCAGCGTTACAGGAAAGCAAGAGCCGTAGTTGAGGAGCGGGAAGAAACAGTAAACGTGGAATCACAATAATCAATAACAACAATCCGCCAGCTTTCAGGCTGGCGGGTTATATCAATAAATTTCTCTGATTTATGTTGACATTGAAAATATCAGATGATAATATATTCAAGGTGATCCTATCATTAACCTGTTACTTTGGAGGATATACACATTGTCTTATGAAAAAGTGTCACAGGCTACAAATGTAATTATAGGAACAAAGCAAACGTTGAGAGCTCTGAAGTCCGGACACGTGATTGAAGTAATTGTCGCCGAGGATGCAGATCCGCGCATCATCGGAAACATCATTCAAACCGCCAACGAAGCGAATGTGCCCGTTACAAAAGTCGACTCGATGAAACGGTTGGGCAAAGCGTGCGGAATTGAAGTGGGAGCGGCAACCGTTGCTATTACTCACTAATGGTGTTTTTGCAGGAAACCAATATCTGCAAAAACTTGTTTTTTGCCTAAAAAAGAACCACCTGGATGTGTGGGACTAGTAAAATCATGAAAGGAGGAGCAAACAGTGCCTACAATCAATCAATTGGTTCGTAAGCCAAGAAAGTCTAAAGTAACTACTTCTGACTCTCCTGCGCTGAATAAAGGATACAACAGCTTTAAGAAAACAACGACTGACGTATCATCCCCTCAAAAACGCGGTGTATGTACTCGTGTAGGAACAATGACGCCTAAAAAGCCGAACTCTGCACTTCGTAAATATGCCCGTGTCCGTTTGACTAATGGAATTGAGGTAACTGCATACATTCCTGGAATAGGGCATAACCTGCAAGAACACAGCGTTGTGTTGATCCGCGGCGGACGTGTTAAAGACTTGCCAGGTGTACGTTACCATATTGTACGCGGTGCTCTTGACACTGCTGGCGTGGAAAACCGTGCACAAAGCCGTTCGAAATACGGAACAAAACGCCCTAAAGACAAAAAATAATCGATCATTCTACAATGTTTTAACGAATCGCGAAAGGAGGAAACTCAATGCCACGTAAAGGATCTGTTCCCAAGAGGGATGTTCTCCCTGATCCGATCTATAACTCTAAGCTTGTTACTCGTTTGATCAACAAACTTATGATAGACGGAAAAAGAGGAAAAGCACAGTCTATCCTATATTCAGCATTCGATATTGTTCAAGAAAAATCCGGCAAAGACCCAATGGAAGTGTTTGAACAGGCGCTTAAAAACATCATGCCTGTATTGGAAGTAAGAGCTCGCCGTGTTGGTGGCGCCAACTACCAAGTGCCGATAGAAGTACGCCCAGAGCGCCGATCTACGCTTGGATTGCGCTGGTTAGTAAACTACGCCCGCCTTCGTGGAGAAAAAACAATGGAAGAGCGTTTGGCGAATGAAATTCTTGATGCTGCCAACAACAGCGGCGCTTCAGTTAAAAAGCGTGAAGACACTCATAAAATGGCGGAAGCGAACAGAGCGTTTGCTCATTATCGCTGGTAAGCATAAAAAGATTTTTACCACTAATCATTTATACATTCCAGGAAGGAGAAATACGAGATGCCTAGAGAGTTCTCCTTAGAAAAGACTCGTAATATCGGAATCATGGCTCACATTGATGCCGGTAAAACAACAACAACAGAGCGCATACTTTTCTATACGGGACGCATTCATAAAGTGGGTGAGACTCACGAAGGTGCCTCGCAAATGGACTGGATGGAGCAGGAACAGGAACGCGGTATTACGATTACATCCGCTGCTACAACGGCAGAGTGGAAAGGTTACCGTGTCAACATTATCGATACTCCTGGCCACGTAGACTTCACAGTTGAAGTTGAACGTTCTTTGCGGGTCCTTGATGGCGCCGTAACTGTTCTTGACGCCCAGTCAGGTGTCGAGCCGCAAACAGAAACAGTTTGGCGGCAGGCGACAACTTACGGTGTACCACGTATCGTCTTTGTAAATAAAATGGACAAAATTGGCGCTGACTTTGAGTATGCGATCAAAACAATCCATGACCGATTACAGGCAAATGCCCATGCAATTCAGCTTCCTATAGGTGCAGAAGACAATTTTAGGGGTATAGTGGACCTTGTGGAAATGAAGGCGTGGATTTATGAAGGCGACGTGCTAGATGCAACCGAATCTGAAATTCCTGATGACTTGAAAGATAAAGCAGAGGAAATGCGCGCCAACTTAATAGAAGCCGTATCCGATTTTGATGAAGAACTCATGATGAAATATCTTGAGGGCGAAGAAATTACGACTGAAGAGTTGAAAGCAGCTATTCGTGCTGCAACACTAAAAGTTGAATTCTATCCTGTTCTTTGCGGAACAGCCTTCAAAAATAAGGGCGTTCAGCCAGTTCTTGATGCAGTTATTGACTACTTGCCAGCTCCTACGGATATCGAGTCCATTAAAGGAATTGTGCCGGGAACGGAGGAAGAGGTAGAGCGTCATGCCGATGACAACGAACCTTTTTCCGCTCTTGCATTTAAAGTCATGACAGACCCATATGTAGGACGCCTTACATTCTTCCGGGTATATTCCGGAACGCTTGAGTCCGGCTCTTACGTTCAAAACTCAACAAAAGGCAAACGCGAACGGATCGGACGCATCCTGCAAATGCATGCGAACCACCGTGAAGAAATTTCAACTGCTTACAGCGGTGATATTGCCGCGGCAGTAGGCTTAAAAGATACGAGCACAGGCGACACTCTTTGTGACGAGAAAAACCTCGTTATCTTGGAGTCCATGGAATTCCCAGAGCCGGTCATTGAAGTTGCGATCGAACCCAAGTCAAAGGCCGATCAAGACAAAATGGGCGCTGCTCTTGCCAAACTTCAAGAAGAGGACCCGACTTTCCGTGCAGAAACGAACCCTGAGACAGGCCAAGTTATTATTGCCGGAATGGGTGAGCTTCACCTTGACATTATCGTTGACCGCTTAAAGCGGGAGTTTAAAGTTGAAGCAAATGTTGGTGCGCCGCAAGTTTCTTATCGTGAAACTTTCCGTTCCACAGCTCAAGTGGAAGGAAAATTTGTACGCCAATCTGGTGGACGCGGCCAGTACGGGCACGTCTGGATCGAGTTTTCACCGCTTGAAGAAGGCGAAGGCTTTGAATTTGAAAATGCCATCGTCGGGGGTGTTGTTCCTCGTGAATATATTCCAGCGGTTCAGGCCGGCCTGGAAGATGCGATGAGCAACGGAATTTTGGCGGGATACCCGCTCATCGACATAAAAGCCAAATTGTACGATGGTTCATACCACGATGTTGACTCAAGTGAAATGGCCTTTAAAATCGCAGCTTCACTCGCTTTAAGAAATGCTGCGAAAAAATGTAACCCGGTTATCTTGGAACCAATCATGAAAGTTGAAGTCATTGTACCTGAAGAATATCTAGGTGATATTATGGGTGACGTTACTTCCCGCCGCGGCCGTGTTGAAGGAATGGAAGCAAGAGGAAATGCACAGGTTGTAAGAGCATTTGTCCCTCTTTCCGAAATGTTCGGATATGCGACAACCCTTCGTTCTAACACACAAGGGCGTGGAACGTATACAATGCACTTTGATCACTATGAAGAAGTACCTAAATCAATTGCTGAAGAGATTATCAAAAAAAATAGCGGTGAATAATTGATTTTACAACGTCTATCAAGTATAACTACTTATAGATGTCCGGGCAGCTTTAAAGACGGGAATCCTCCCGGCTTTAAGGCGCTCTATCATACTTAATATTTTTTAATTATAAAGGAGGATTTCCTAATGGCTAAGGAAAAATTTGATCGTTCCAAAGAACATGCGAATATTGGTACAATCGGACACGTTGACCATGGTAAAACAACTTTGACTGCTGCAATTACAACTGTTATGTCTAAACGCGGCGGCGGTGAAGCAAAAGGTTATGACATGATCGACAACGCTCCTGAAGAGCGCGAGCGTGGAATTACTATCTCTACATCCCACGTGGAGTATGAAACTGACAAACGCCACTATGCACACGTAGACTGCCCAGGACACGCTGACTATGTTAAAAACATGATCACTGGTGCTGCCCAAATGGACGGCGCAATTCTTGTTGTGTCTGCAGCGGATGGTCCAATGCCGCAAACTCGTGAGCATATCCTTCTTTCCCGTCAAGTTGGCGTTCCTTACATCGTTGTATTCATGAACAAATGTGACATGGTTGACGATGAAGAACTATTAGAATTGGTAGAAATGGAGATCCGCGATCTTCTTTCCGAATATGATTTCCCTGGCGATGACGTTCCTGTTATCAAAGGTTCAGCTCTTAAAGCTCTTGAAGGCGAAGCTGAGTGGGAAGATAAAATTGTTGAATTAATGGATGCAGTTGACTCTTATATCCCAACTCCAGAGCGTGAAACTGACAAACCGTTCATGATGCCGATTGAGGACGTATTCTCTATTACTGGACGTGGAACAGTTGCAACGGGTCGTGTAGAGCGCGGTCAAGTAAAAGTTGGCGATGAAGTAGAGATCATTGGTCTTGCTGATGAATCCAAGAAAACAATTGTTACCGGAGTTGAAATGTTCCGTAAGCTTCTTGACTATGCTGAAGCTGGAGACAACATCGGTGCCCTTCTTCGCGGTGTTTCCCGTGACGAAATTCAGCGTGGCCAAGTGTTGGCTCAACCAGGTTCCATTACTCCCCATACAAAATTTAAAGCGGAAGTTTATGTTCTTTCTAAAGAAGAGGGTGGACGTCACACTCCATTCTTCTCGAACTACCGTCCACAGTTCTACTTCCGTACAACGGACGTAACTGGAATCATCAACCTTCCTGATGGAGTAGAAATGGTTATGCCTGGCGATAACGTCGAAATGACTGTTGAGCTTATCTCCCCAATCGCGATTGAAGAAGGAACCAAATTCTCAATTCGTGAAGGTGGGCGTACTGTAGGCGCGGGCGTCGTTGCATCTATCGAAAAGTAATGCATTGCCTAAAGGGCAAATAAAAAACAAATATAGAGCAGGGAACTGATCACTCCCTGCTCTTTTTTGTGCAAAAAAATGGGTGTTGTCCCTTTTCATCATTAACCCGGCCAAGACTTATTAAGAGCTGTCTAAAAAAATGAAATTCACAAATGTTGGTAGCACAACGTTTTTACATAGAAGAAGAGGTGACCTATGGGCCGAAAAACCGACCCATAGGTCACCCATCTGATTTTTATTTATGAAATCCGCTCTCGAAAGTATTGACGGATGCCCGCTTGTGATCCATAGCCACGGCCCCAAACTCCACACGGAATTTCTCAGGCTCACCTTCAGATCCTGCGGAACAATTAATCGTAGGCATTGACTTTGTGTGTTTTTCATATTCAAGGGGTGCTTTGCCTTTGTATTTCTTACGTACTGAATTCCAGTGGAAGATCATCTGTTCAAAAGACAGCGGGGATAAATGAAAAACGGTCATCAGACCGCTGGAGTCGTGTTCGAACAGCGGAGACAAATGAAAAAAGATCGTCATTAGACCAGTAGTATCGCGCCTGGTCAGCGCAGATAAACGAAAAAACGGTCATCACCCACACTCCCTTGATGAAACTTGGGAGCTTTTTAACAAAGAAAGGAAGCAGTTTTGTTGAGGCGGCTCAACGAGGTAGCCGCCTCAATATTTGAGTTATGCCAGTGCGAATCGACTTTAGCGCTTTGCTTTTTTCATCACTTATGATCTGCTCAGGCCATCAGCAATGATGTTAATATTGTATTCCAAATACTTGATATAAGTATCAACTTCATCACCAGGCTTGCCAATCTCATCGGAATAGATTGGTTTTTCATAAATAGGGATTCCGGATTCTTTTGAAACAGTCTCCATCGGACGCGGGTCAACGTTAGATTCAAGGAAGAGAACAGGCACATTATGCTCTTTAATGAATTGAACAAGTGACTTAATCTGTGAGGGCGAGCCGTTTTCCTCTGTGTCAATTGCCCATATATAGGCCTCTTTTAACCCGTAACGTTTGGCCATATATTGGAATGCGCGCTCACTCGTTACTAAAATGCGATCTTCTTCAGGGATCTTTTCAATTTCCTCTGAGTACTTCTGTTCAATCTCCTTCAACTTTTCAATGTACTCATTCCCGCGTTTTTCATATTTCTCCTTATTATCAGAGTCTACTTCGATTAAAGCGTCCCTCATCGCCTCAGCCATTTGGATTCCTACATTGGGATCGATAAAGGCATGTGGATTCATTTCCTCTTCTTTGCCATCTTTACTGCTGATATACATCGGTTCTATGCTTTCTGTCAAATTGAACACATTTTCCTCCTTCTGCCCAACAGAATCTACCATTTTATAGAACCAGCCGTCCTTGCCTCCTTCCAGATTCAAACCGTTATAGAAGAGCACATCCGCATCAGTAGCCTTTTTAATGTCCTCCGGCAGCGGCTCATATTCATGGGGATCCGTGCCTGTTGGAACTAAATTGTGCACCTCGACATCCTCTCCGCCAATTTCCTTTGCAAGGTCTTGAATTATTGTAAAGGAAGTGACAATCTTTAAGGGTTCGTCCTTTTTGGATGCCGGTTTTCCGCCCGCCTCTGATGCCGGTTTTTCATTTCCACAAGCCGTAAGCAACAAAGCCGCTATGCTCGCCAGTCCAATCCATTTCAATAATTTCCTCAATCTGCAAAACTCCTTTTCAAATAAAATATTTCTTATGTGATACCTGTTTCCGGTTGCTCCCATGCAATAGCCTAGCGAAGCTTTCTGCCTGTTCATTTTTTTCCCGCATATAAGGTGCCGTAAGGCTGCCACTTCAAAATCTCGAGTGAATATCAAAAGATCCAAGTGTGAGAAAACGGCACCTAAATGCCCGATCGGTTCAACTAACATTCAGTAGGACTCCTACTGAATGAAGTTTCACTTTATCCCGCATATAAGGTGCCGTAAGACTCCCACTTCAAAATCTTGAGTGAATACAAAAGGTCCAAGTGTGAGAAAACGGCACCTAAATGCCCGATTGGTTCAACTAACATTCAGTAGGAGATGGAAGAAAACTCCTACTGAATGAAGTTTCACTTTATCTTCCTCCACAGAATTCCTTGCTTGGGAGACAACAGAAATGCAACAAGAAAAATCGCTGTTGTCGCCAGTGCGATCACGGGTCCGGAAGGCAGGTTATAAACAAAACTAAAATATAATCCGATAATCGAAGACAGTGCTCCAAATATTGCGGCAAGTAGAATCATGGTTGACAGCCGGTTTGTCAGCAGATAGGCAGTAGATGCCGGAGTAATTAACATGGATACAACAAGAACGACACCTACGGTCTGCAAGGAAGCGACAGTGACAAGTGTAAGAAGTACCATGATCAAATAATGGATCAGTCTCGTTTTGAGCCCATAAGCAGCAGCCATCGTTTCATCAAAGCTTGAGACAAGCAATTCTTTGTAAAACAAAACAACAACAAGAACGACCACGGCTCCGATAATGAGTGTGACCCACATGTCAGAAGCTCTGACCGACAATACATTTCCGAACAGGATCTGTGTCAAGTCCGTCGCACTTTGGGCTAAAGTGATTAAAATAATTCCCAAGGCAAATGCGGCTGAAAAGACAAGGCCGATCGAAGAGTCATTTTTAATACGGCTGTTTTGGCTTATCAGTCCGATGCCTAGTGATGTCAAAGCGCCAGTTGCTACGGCACCGTAGAAAAAATTGATACCAAGCATGTACGAAATCGCGACTCCAGGTAAAACAGCGTGCGCAATGGCATCACCCATTAATGCCATTCCGCGCAAAACAATGAAACTTCCAATTACTCCACAAATGATGCCCACTATAATGGAAGTAATAAAGGCCTTCTGTAAAAATTCATACGTCATTAAATCTTGAATAAACGCCATTACATGCCGACCCCCAAACTTTCAAACATATGGACAGGAGACTTGTAAGCTGCCTGCATCAACTCGGGTCGGAAGATCCGATCAACAGGCCCAGCGCCAATTAATTCTTTATTAATGAGAATAAGGTCATCAAAGTAGCTTTCCACTTTTGTCAAATCGTGGTGAACGACGAATACGGTTTTTCCTTCATCCCTCAATGATTTTAAGATATTGACAATGACTTCCTCACTTGCCACATCAACCCCGACAAAGGGCTCGTCAAGGAAGAAGTATTCAGCGCGCTGTGCGAGCGCCCGTGCCAGAAATACCCGTTGTTGTTGACCTCCTGACAGTTCTCCGATCTGGTTTTTTGTAAAGTCTTCCATCCCCACTTTTTCCAGGCATTCCAAAGCCCATTTTTTGTCCGCTTTCGACGGACGGCGGAAAAGTCCCAGATTTGGATATGTTCCTAATAGAACGGTATCTTTGACAATGATTGGGAAATCCCAGTCAATATTTGCCCGCTGTGGAACATAGGCAATTTTATTTCTCACTTCCTTCAGCGGCCTCCCGCCAATGGTGACTTGTCCACTGCTTTTGGGAATCAAGCCCAGAGATGCTTTGATCAACGTTGATTTTCCCGCGCCGTTTGGTCCGATAATACCTATGAGCTTTCCGCGTTCGCACGTAAAATTAATATTTTTGAGAACCTCCTTCCCGTAATAAGATACAGACAGATTACGCACGGATACAACTTGATCCGCCATAACCTTCACCTTCCTTTGTATTTGATATTTATAAATAGCGTCAGAATTGTTCGTTCGGTAAAAAAAGTTTCCCTTGGTAAACTTATTAACCAGCATATACAAACTCTGCTCTTTTGTAAACACCTTATACATTTTAATAAAACAGTCTTGAGATATATTCCTTACTTTTTAAAATGCCCGGGTGTTTGAAAAATGCTTTGAACACCTGTATAATGAAACAGTTCTTATTTTAAGTGGCTGTTTTTTAATTTCATATTGCATTGACCAATTATTATATGTATAATGTATAATGTTGGTTTTTGACTGCAATGATGTGGAAGGTTGCCGATACACCCGGCCGCTTTGCCATGGCGAGTGTGTGGGGAAATTTTCATGGAGCAAGTCTATTTTTGAAAAATAGGCGAAAAGGAGGGAAAGTAATGGCAAAACAAAAGATCAGAATCAGATTAAAAGCATATGATCATAGAATTTTGGACCAGTCAGCAGAGAAGATTGTAGAAACGGCAAAACGTTCAGGTGCGAATGTTTCGGGGCCTATCCCGCTTCCAACTGAAAAATCTGTCTACACAATCTTGCGCGCGGTACACAAATATAAAGATTCCCGCGAGCAATTTGAAATGCGCACACATAAGCGTTTAATCGATATTATCAGTCCTACACCACAAACGGTAGATTCACTGATGAGACTTGATTTGCCGTCCGGAGTGGACATTGAAATTAAATTATAAGGAAAAAATTGAAATTCATACAGGAGGTGTGACTCATGGGCAAAGGAATCTTAGGAAGAAAAATTGGTATGACGCAAATTTTTGCTGAAGATGGACGTTTGATCCCTGTAACAGTAATTGAGGCGGCTCCAAATGTGGTTCTTCAAAAGAAAACGGTTGAATCAGACGGTTACGAAGCCATTCAGATTGGCTTTGAAGATAAGCGTGAAAAGCTTGCCAACAAACCTGAGAAGGGGCATGTTGCAAAAGCAAATACTGCACCTAAGCGCTTCATCCGTGAGTTGAACGGAGTTAATATAAGTGAGTTCGAAGTTGGTCAGGAGATTAAAGTTGATATATTCGCAGAAGGCGATTTGGTAGATGTAACAGGAATTTCTAAAGGGAAAGGTTTCCAAGGTGTCATCAAACGCCACGGGCAGGCCCGCGGGCCAATGACGCACGGTTCCCGTTTCCATCGCCGTCCGGGATCAATGGGTCCTGTTGACCCCGCTAAAGTATTTAAACAAAAAGCGCTCCCTGGCCGTATGGGTGGCGAAAAAGTTACAGTTCAAAACCTTCCAATCGTTAAAGTAGATGCTGAACGCAACTTGATTTTAGTCAAAGGAAACGTTCCAGGTCCGAAAAAAGCGATGTTGGAAGTTAAATCCGGAGTAAAAGCGAAATAAAGCTAAATTGGAAGAAAGGAGGAATAAAGCATGCCAAAAGCAAGCCTTTTTAATCAAGAAGGTTCCAAGGTTGGGGAGGTTGATCTCAACGATGCCATCTTTGGAATCGAACCAAACAATCATGTCTTGTTCGAAGCAATCATCATGCAAAGAGCTTCATTAAGACAAGGAACTGCAAAAGTAAAAACACGTTCGGAAGTGCGAGGCGGAGGAAGAAAGCCATGGCGCCAAAAAGGAACCGGGCGGGCACGCCAGGGATCGATTCGTTCGCCACAATGGCGCGGAGGCGGAACTGTATTTGGTCCTGCTCCACGCAGCTACAGCTATAAATTGCCTAAAAAGATGCGCCGTCTAGCTATCAAGTCGGCTTTATCCGCGAAAGCACAGGAAGAAAATGTACTCGTTGTCGAGGCATTATCGTTTGACGCGCCGAAAACAAAAGAATTTGTAAAAGTGCTCAATAATCTTCCAGTTGGCAAAAAAGCATTGTTCGTAACGGAAAGAACAGAAGAGAACGTAGCTTTATCAGCGCGGAATATTCCAGGAGTAACAGTGATTGATGCAGACAGTCTCAACGTACTCGATGTCGTTGGCCATAACTCATTGGTCTTGACGAAAGCTGCAGTTGAAAAAGTGGAGGAGGTGCTTGGGTAATGGATGCACGTGATATAGTTAAGCGCCCCATCATCACTGAACGTTCTATGGATTTGACGGCAGACAAAAAATATACTTTTGAAGTAGACGTCAAAGCGAATAAAACGCAAGTAAAAGATGCGGTAGAAAACATTTTTGACGTAAAAGTGGCAAAAGTGAACGTAATGAATTATAAAGGCAAATACAAGCGTGTAGGCCGATTTGCGGGCTATACGAAAAAACGTCGCAAAGCAGTTGTCACGTTAACACCAGACAGCAAAGAAATCGACTTTTTCGAAGCCTAATAGAGCTTTTCCAATAATAGAAGAGGAGGGAAAAACATGGCGATCAAAAAATACAAACCTACCTCCAACGGACGTCGCGGGATGACAAGTTTGGATTTTTCCGAGATCACAACAGATACCCCGGAAAAATCATTGCTTGCGCCTCTTAATAGAAAAGGCGGCCGCAATAATCAAGGTAGGACTACAGTTCGTCATCGCGGCGGCGGTCATAAGCGTCAATACAGGGTCATCGACTTTAAACGCAACAAAGATGGTATACCTGGACGCGTTGCTACAATCGAATATGATCCGAACCGTTCCGCAAACATCGCGTTGATCCACTATGTTGATGGTGAAAAACGCTACATCTTAGCACCAAAAAATTTACAGGTGGGCATGGAAGTCATGTCCGGACCGGATGCAGACATTAAAGTCGGAAATGCTTTGCCTTTGGCAAATATTCCTGTCGGTACGGTCGTTCACAACATTGAAATGAAGCCTGGCAAAGGCGGGCAGTTGGTACGTTCAGCGGGCACTTCTGCGCAGGTTCTTGGTAAAGAAGGAACAAAATACGTTCTTGTCCGTTTGAATTCAGGTGAAGTACGCATGATTTTAGCCGCTTGTCGCGCAACAATCGGTCAAGTGGGAAATGAACAACACGAGCTCGTAACAGTAGGTAAAGCCGGCCGTTCCCGCTGGTTGGGCAAAAGACCTCACGTTCGCGGTTCCGTTAAGAACCCTAACGATCACCCGCATGGCGGTGGTGAAGGCAAAACGCCAATCGGACTTAAATCTCCGGTTACACCTTGGGGCAAACCAACGATCGGTTACAAAACACGGAAGAAAACAAACAAGTCGGATAAATTCATTGTACGCCGACGCAAAAAGTAACGGGATTGTCCTACGGTTCAATCGCCGGACCGTAGCGCAATCACGAAGGGAGGTACTAGCATGGGACGCAGCCTGAAAAAAGGGCCTTTTGCAGATGATCATTTATTGAAAAAAATCGAAAAGCTAAATGAAGATAATAAAAAGCAAGTCATTAAAACGTGGTCACGCCGTTCTACCATTTTTCCATCATTCATCGGACATACCATTGCGGTATATGATGGACGCAAGCATGTTCCGGTCTATATCAGTGAAGATATGGTAGGCCATAAATTGGGTGAATTTGCTCCGTCAAGAACTTATCGGGGCCATGCCGCAGATGACAAAAAAACTAGACGCTAATGAGAGGAGGGAACCCCCTGATGCAAGCAAAAGCTGTTGCCAGAACAGTTCGTATTGCTCCTCGTAAAGCACGCCTTGTCGTCGATTTAATTCGAGGAAAGCAAGTAGGCGAAGCAGTTGCCATTTTGAAGCTGACACCAAAAGCCGCCTCTCCCATCGTGGAAAAGCTTTTGAAATCCGCTGTAGCAAATGCAGAGCATAACTATGATATGGACATTGACAATCTTTTAATATCCGAAGCTTACGTAGACGAAGGTCCGACAATGAAACGCTTCAGACCGCGTGCGCAAGGACGGGCAAGCCAGATCAATAAGCGCACAAGCCACATTACGATTGTGGTATCAGAAAAGAAGGAGGGATAAATCGTGGGTCAAAAAGTTAATCCGATCGGAATGCGAATTGGCATCATTCGTGATTGGGAATCTAAATGGTACGCTGACAAGGAATTCGCAACTTTATTGCACGAAGATATAAAGGTGCGTGAGTATATCGAAAATCGGCTTGCGGATGCATCTGTTTCCAGTGTTGAAATCGAGCGCGCTGCAAACCGCCTCAATATTACGGTCCACACTGCCAAACCTGGAATGGTGATTGGTAAAGGTGGAAGTGAAGTAGAAGCACTTCGTAAAGCATTAAACAAATTAACAAACAAACGGGTACACATCAATATTGTTGAAATTAAAAAAGCGGACTTGGATGCAAAACTTGTCGCAGAGAACATCGCTCGTCAGCTTGAAAGCCGGATTTCGTTTCGCCGTGCTCAAAAACAAGCGATTCAACGGACAATGCGTGCAGGCGCACAAGGAGTCAAAACAATGGTTTCCGGGCGCTTGGGCGGAGCAGATATTGCCCGTTCTGAACATTATAGCGAAGGAACAGTCCCACTTCATACACTTCGCGCAGATATCGATTATGCACATGCGGAAGCCGACACAACTTACGGCAAGCTTGGCGTAAAAGTATGGATTTACCGTGGAGAGGTCCTTCCAGAAAAGAAAAAGTCCGAGGAAGGAGGAAAATAATCATGTTAATGCCTAAACGTGTAAAGTATCGCCGCGAGCATCGCGGAAAAATGCGTGGCCAGGCAAAAGGCGGCACGGAAGTAAGCTTTGGCGAATATGGATTACAGGCTTTGGAAGCTTCTTGGATCACAAACCGCCAAATTGAAGCTGCCAGGATTGCCATGACCCGTTACATGAAACGTGGCGGTAAAGTATGGATTAAAATTTTCCCGCACAAACCTTATACTGCAAAGCCATTGGAGGTCCGCATGGGTTCCGGTAAAGGGGCTCCAGAAGGCTGGGTAGCTGTTGTAAAACCAGGAAAAATCATGTTTGAAATTGCCGGGGTACCTGAAGAAGTTGCGCGTGAAGCACTTCGTCTGGCGTCTCACAAACTTCCAGTAAAGTGCAAGTTTGTTAAACGAGAAGAAATTGGTGGTGAACGAGATGAAGGCTAATGAAATACGTGAATTAACCACTGCCGAAATAGAACAAAATATTAAGTCTTTAAAAGAAGAACTATTTAACCTTCGCTTTCAACTGGCGACTGGGCAACTTGAAAATACCGCCCGCATCAGAGAAGTACGCAAAGATATCGCTCGGATGAAAACAATCGTCCGCGAAAGAGAGATTGGGGTTAACAATCGATAATGATAGGAGGTTTGCGATATGAGTGAACGCAACCAACGTAAAGTGTATACTGGCCGGGTTGTTTCCGACAAGATGGATAAAACCATCACAGTAATGGTCGAAACGTATAAAAAGCACTCTTTGTACGGCAAACGCGTGAAGTACTCGAAAAAGCTCAAGGCTCATGATGAGCAAAACGAAGCAAAAGTAGGGGACATCGTCCGGATTATGGAAACTCGCCCGCTATCGGCTACAAAACGCTTCCGCCTCGTAGAGGTCGTAGAAAAAGCCGTCATTATATAATCAACATTTTTTCGGATATATACGATTTCCGAAGGGAGGTAAAATGAGATGATTCAACAAGAATCCCGTTTAAAGGTGGCTGACAACTCTGGCGCCCGTGAAGTATTAACCATTAAAGTGCTTGGCGGATCCGGCCGTAAAACGGCTAATATTGGGGATGTCATCGTGTGCACAGTGAAAAATGCAACACCTGGGGGCGTTGTCAAAAAAGGCGACGTCGTAAAGGCTGTTATTGTACGGACAAAAAGTGGAGCCCGTCGTCCGGATGGTTCTTACATCAAATTCGACGAAAATGCATGTGTCATTATCCGTGATGATAAAGCGCCTCGAGGAACTCGTATCTTCGGACCGGTTGCCCGCGAACTTCGCGATAAAAACTTCATGAAAATCATATCTTTGGCTCCTGAAGTTCTTTAAGGAATTACATTTAGGTCATAAGGAGGTGCGCTTGAATGCATGTCAAAAAAGGCGATAAAGTAATGATTATTACTGGAAAAGACAAAGGAAAAACAGGCACCGTGCTTGCCGCATTCCCTAAAAAGGAACGTGTACTTGTAGAAGGCGTCAACATTGTGAAAAAACACGCCAAACCTTCCCAAGACAATCCTCAAGGCGGGATCTTTGAAAAAGAAGCAGCAATCCATGTGTCTAACGTAATGGTCATTGATCCAAAAACGAATGAACCGACAAGAGTCGGCTATAAAAGAGTAACAATTAAAATGAAAGATGGCAGCGAAAAAGAAAAAAGTGTTCGTGTAGCCAAAAAATCAGGCGAAATATTAGATGACGTAAAAACTGTTTAGTGAAGGGAGGTACACGACATGAGCCGCCTAAAGGAAAAATTTCAAAAAGAAATCACTCCTGCTCTCATGAGCAAGTTTAACTATAAATCTGTAATGGAAGTACCTAAAATTGAAAAGATCGTTGTGAACATGGGTGTTGGCGATGCTGTTCAGAATGCAAAATTGCTCGATAACGCCGTTGAAGAATTGGCTTTGATCACAGGACAAAAGCCGGTTGTCACAAGAGCAAAAAAATCTATTGCGGGCTTCCGCCTACGGGAAGGCATGCCGATCGGCGCGAAGGTTACGCTTCGTGGCAAACGCATGTATGACTTTTTCGACAAACTCGTTTCCGTTTCGCTTCCGCGTGTACGCGACTTCCGTGGAATTTCCAAAAAAGCATTTGACGGACGCGGCAACTATACATTAGGCATTAAAGAACAACTCATTTTCCCAGAAATTGATTACGATAAAGTCAGCAAAGTTCGTGGTATGGATATTGTGATCGTCACTACGGCTAAAACGGACGAAGAAGCTCGTGAACTTCTTGCCGGATTCGGAATGCCGTTTCAAAAGTAATCAAAATAAAAGGGAGGCGAAATAGTGGCTAAAAAATCTATGGTTGTGAAGCAAAAACGCACACCAAAATTCAAAGTGCAAGAATACACTCGTTGCGAACGATGCGGCCGTCCGCACTCTGTCCTTCGCAAATTTAAACTATGCCGGATTTGTTTCCGCGAGTTGGCCTACAAAGGTCAAATTCCTGGCGTCAAAAAAGCCAGCTGGTAAGACCGAAACTGGGAAGGAGGTAAATATAAATGGTAATGACTGATCCGATAGCAGATTTACTGACAAGAATTCGCAATGCGAATATGGTTCGTCACGAAACTTTGGAGGTTCCTGCTTCCAACATCAAGAAAGAAATCGCAGAAATATTGAAAAAAGAAGGTTTCATTCGTGACGTTGAGTTTATAGAAGATAACAAGCAAGGTATCCTTCGCATTTTCCTTAAATACGGAGCTAATAACGAGCGCGTTATTACCGGACTAAAACGCATCAGCAAACCAGGCCTTCGCGTATATGCAAAAGCGAATGAAGTGCCAAAAGTATTAAACGGCCTTGGAATTGCGATTGTTTCTACGTCTCAAGGCGTATTGTCCGATAAAGATGCGAGAGCAAAACAAGTTGGCGGCGAGGTACTCGCATACGTCTGGTAATTTCTCATACAAGAACGGAGGTGTAAAAATGTCCCGTATTGGTAACAAACCAATTGAAATCCCTTCTGGCGTAACAGTGACAAAGGACGGAAATAAAGTTACTGTCAAAGGTCCAAAAGGTGAGCTTACAAATAACTTTCATTCCGAAATGAACATCAACATTGAAGATAATACGATCACGGTTTCCCGTCCATCTGATGCAAAAGACCATCGCTCCATGCACGGAACAACCCGTTCTTTGCTTGCGAACATGGTGGAAGGAGTATCAAAGGGCTTTGAAAAGTCGCTTGAACTGGTCGGAGTTGGATACCGTGCCCAAAAACAAGGTAAAAAGCTCGTATTAAACGTAGGTTATTCACATCCTGTTGAATTCAATCCGGAAGATGGCATCGAAATTGATGTTCCATCCAACACAAAAGTAGTCGTTAAAGGTTACAATAAAGAAAGAGTAGGAGCCTTGGCTGCTGACATCCGTGCGGTACGCCCGCCTGAGCCGTACAAAGGCAAAGGTATTCGTTACGAAGGTGAATACGTCCGCCGCAAAGAAGGAAAAACAGGTAAATAAAGCCGCTAGGTACTGAAAGGAGTGACTCGCATGATTACCAAGCTCGATAAGAATAAAGTACGCAAGAAAAGACATGCGCGTGTCCGTGTGAAATTAAGCGGTACAGCAGAGCGCCCGCGCTTAAGCGTGTATCGTTCCAATAAAAATATTTATGCCCAATTGATCGATGATGAAAAGGGAGTAACAATTGCCAGTGCTTCTACGCAAGAAAAAGACCTCGGCCTCGAAGCGGCGGGTAACGTGGAAGCCGCGCAAAAAGTAGGAGAGCTCATTGCCAAACGCGCAGTTGAAAAGGGCATCAAGTCAGTCGTATTCGACCGCGGTGGTTATTTGTACCATGGACGTGTAAAAGCATTGGCTGATTCTGCTCGTGAAAATGGCCTAGAATTCTAATTAAAAGGAGGGACGAACTACATGCGTCAAATTGATGCGAACAAACTTGATTTAGAAGAACGTGTAGTTACAGTAAACCGTGTCGCAAAAGTTGTGAAAGGTGGACGGCGCTTCCGCTTTACCGCGCTTGTTGTTGTCGGTGACAAAAATGGTCACGTTGGATTCGGTACTGGTAAAGCCCAGGAAGTTCCTGAAGCAATCCGCAAAGCGATCGAAGATGCGAAAAAGAATATGATCGAAGTGCCTCTCGTTGGTTCTACGATTCCACATGAAATTATCGGACGTTACGGCGGAGGACAAATTCTTCTCAAACCTGCCAACGAAGGTACGGGAGTAATTGCCGGCGGACCGGTTCGTGCGGTATTAGAATTGTCCGGCATTGCTGATATCACTTCAAAATCTCTTGGTTCCAGCACGCCGATTAATATGGTTCGAGCAACAATCGAAGGAATTAAAAATCTAAAACGAGCTGAAGACGTAGCGAAGTTACGTAACAAATCAGTCGAAGAATTGTTAGGTTAAGGAGGGGAAGATCATGGCTCAAAAATTAACAATCACCCTCACTCGCAGCTTGATCGGCCGTACGAAAGATCAGCGTGACACTGTCGAAGCGCTCGGTTTGCGCAAAATCAACCAAACAGTAGAGCATAATGACAATCCGGCGATCAGGGGAATGATTAACAAAGTTTCCCATCTTGTAACGGTCAAAGAACAGTAAGAGCAAAAGGAAGAAGGAGGTGTCCAGAATGAAATTGCATGAGTTAAAACCTGCTGAAGGAGCCCGCAAAGAACGCAACCGGGTTGGGCGCGGAATTGGCTCTGGCAACGGAAAAACAGCCGGCAGAGGACATAAAGGACAAAATGCCCGTTCAGGCGGCGGAGTACGGCCGGGATTTGAGGGTGGCCAAACACCTTTATTCCAACGTTTACCAAAGCGCGGTTTCACAAATATTAACCGCAAGGAATATGCGATTGTGAATCTTGATGTACTCAATCGTTTCGAAGAAGGCACGGAAGTGACGCCGGAGCTCCTCATTGAAACAGGAGTCGTCCGCAACGAAAAGTCTGGAGTTAAAATCCTTGCAAAAGGCAATATCGAGAAAAAGTTGACTGTAAAAGCAAATAAATTCTCCTCTGCCGCCAAAGAAGCAATTGAAGCAGCAGGCGGTACTACTGAGGTGATTTAATGTTCCAGACAATCTCCAACCTGTTGCGTGTAAAGGATATTAGAAAAAAGATCATTTTTACGCTGTTAATGCTGGTTGTGTTTCGAATCGGGGCTTTTATCCCCGTACCGAATGTAGATGCCGATGTGCTTAAATTGCAGGATCAGGCGAGTTTGTTTGGTTTCATGAATATTTTTGGTGGAGGTGCCCTTCAAAATTTCTCTATTTTTGCGATGGGCATTATGCCATATATTACAGCATCCATCATCGTGCAACTGTTGCAAATGGATGTTGTGCCAAAATTTACGGAGTGGTCCAAGCAAGGTGAAGTCGGGCGCCGTAAACTGGCACAATTCACCCGCTATTTCACCATTGTATTAGCATTTATACAAGCAATAGGCATGTCTTTTGGCTTTAACCGAATGACACAGCTTCAACTGATAAAGGATCCTGGATTTGGCACGTATGTTACGATTGCCGTCGTCCTGACAGCAGGAACAGCATTCCTGATGTGGCTGGGCGAGCAAATTACGGCAAATGGCGCCGGCAACGGAATTTCCATTCTTATTTTCGCCGGAATCGTCGCGGGCATTCCTAATGCAGTAAACCAGATCTATGCAACGCAATTTGAAGGTGCAGGAGAACAACTATTCATTCGAATTGTCGTCATGCTGCTTATCCTGCTCGCAGTCGTCGCAATCATTGTTGGCGTCGTATTTGTCCAGCAGGCATTGCGTAAAATTCCAATCCAATATGCAAAGCGCATGGATGGACGCAACCCTGTCGGCGGACAAAATACACATTTGCCGTTAAAGGTGAATGCCGCTGGAGTTATTCCAGTTATCTTCGCAAGCGCGTTTTTAGTAGCACCACAAACAGTCGTGACATTTTTTGGTTCAGGTGATACGGCCAGTACGATCCAATCTTATTTTGATCATACAAAGCCTATCGGCATGACTATTTTTGTCGTTTTGATTATCGCCTTTACTTATTTTTACGCCTTTGTTCAGGTGAATCCGGAAAAAGTCTCCGAAAACCTGAAAAAGCAAGGCGGTTATATACCTGGTATACGTCCAGGGAAAAATACGCAAGAATACCTGACGCGTGTACTATATAGACTGACATTTGTCGGAGCGCTGTTTCTTGCGGTGATTTCCATTCTGCCTGTATTTTTTATTAAATTTGCCGGCTTGCCGGAGGCAGCCCAAATCGGCGGTACAGGATTGCTCATTGTGGTCGGTGTTGCGCTTGAAACGATGAAACAACTGGAAGCTCAGCTAGTAAAGCGCCATTACAAAGGTTTCATTAAATAACATGCGGGCGGTTAAGCCCGAGTGGTTGCAGAGGGGCGAGATTTGAATGAATTTAGTGTTAATGGGACTTCCTGGTGCTGGAAAAGGTACACAGGCCGATAAGATTGTTGACAAATATCAAATTCCTCATATTTCAACAGGAGATATGTTCCGCGCAGCAATGAATGAGGGAACGGAATTGGGACTTAAGGCGAAATCCTTTATGGATAAAGGGGAGCTCGTTCCCGATGAAGTAACAATTGGTATCGTTCGTGAACGTTTAGGCAAAACAGATTGCGAACATGGCTTCCTTCTTGACGGTTTTCCCAGAACAGTGCCACAAGCAGAAGCCCTTGAAAATATATTGTCTGAGCTTGGAAAAAAAATCGACTATGTCTTTAACATTGATGTAGATGCAGATATATTGGTAGAGCGGTTAACAGGCCGCCGAATCTGTAAGGAATGCGGCACCACCTACCATCTGATCTTTAATCCGCCAAAAGAGCCTGGTGTATGTGACCGTTGCGGCGGAGAATTGTATCAGCGCAAAGATGACAACGAAGAAACGGTCCAAAACAGACTCGACGTTAACATGAAACAGGTGCAGCCGCTTCTGGATTTCTATCGCGGGAAAGGCTATTTAAAAAACATCAATGGCCAGCAGCATATTGATCAAGTATTCTCTGACATTGATGCTCTTTTAAAGGATTTGAAATAATGATTATTACAAAAACACCCCGAGAAATTAAATTAATGAGAGAAGCCGGACGAATTGTTGCCATGACTCATCAAGAGTTGAAGAAGCATATTCAGCCTGGTATTACGACGAAACAATTAGATAGCATTGCTGAAAGCTTTATCAGGCAACAAGGTGCACATCCTTCTTTTTTAGGCTATAACGGATTTAGCGGGAGCATCTGTGTTTCGGTCAACGAGGAGCTTGTCCATGGCATACCCGGAGACCGTGTTCTGAACGAGGGTGACATCGTCAGCCTGGACATTGGAGCCGAATATAGCGGGTACCACGGTGATTCGGCATGGACCTATGCAGTGGGCAAGATCGATGATGAAACGCAAAAGCTGCTCGATGTTACGGAAAAATCCCTCTATATGGG
Source organism: Siminovitchia sp. FSL W7-1587 (assembly GCF_037963795.1). Taxonomy (NCBI): domain Bacteria; kingdom Bacillati; phylum Bacillota; class Bacilli; order Caryophanales; family Bacillaceae; genus Siminovitchia; species Siminovitchia sp. FSL W7-1587. The sequence continues at coordinate 2,241,465 of NZ_CP150169.1, read as the reverse complement.
ATTGGAACAAGCCAAGCCGGGCGCTCGTCTTTCAAATATTTCTCATGCGATACAAACATTTGTGGAAGCAGAAGGTTTTTCCATTGTCCGTGAGTATGTAGGGCATGGGATTGGTCAAAGCTTACATGAAGATCCGCAAATTCCCAATTATGGTCCACCTGATAAAGGACCGCGCTTGAAGCCCGGAATGGCACTGGCTATTGAGCCGATGGTCAATGCGGGGAGCCGCTATGTAAAGACGCTTCCGGACAATTGGACTGTCGTGACAGTTGACGGGAAAATGTGTGCGCATTTTGAACATACAATAGCCATTACGGAAACCGGTTTTGAGATTTTGACAAAACTGTGAGCGCAGGTGATCTCGTTGAAAGAGTCTGATTCGAATCCCCAAATAGGCCAGATTGTCCAGATCCAAAAAGGACGGGATGCGGGACAATACGCGGTTGTAATCCAGCGGTTGGATGATAAGTTTGTATTCATCGCGGATGGGGAAAAAAGAAAATTTGACAGTCCCAAAAAGAAAAACATTCAACATCTTCAGTGCCAAGACTACATGAATGAAGAAGTACGCAGAAGCTTGTTGGAAACTGGGCGGGTCACCAATGGGAAGTTACGATGGGCTCTTGGAAAATTTGTGGAAGAAGTTTTGGAAGACTTAGAGAAGGGAGACGAGTTGGATGGCGAAAGAAGACGTCATTGAAGTTGAAGGCAAGGTAGTAGACACTTTGCCAAATGCCATGTTTAAGGTAGAATTAGAAAATGGCCATACGGTACTTGCGCATGTATCGGGTAAAATCCGTATGCACTTCATCCGTATTTTGCCTGGTGATAAAGTAACTGTAGAGCTTTCTCCATATGATTTGACACGGGGAAGAATCACATACCGCTTTAAGTAGTGCACTTCAGGCTGTTAAGGAGGTTTTAAAAAAATGAAAGTAAGGCCATCAGTAAAGCCGATCTGCGAGAAGTGCAAAATTATCCGTAGAAAAGGCAAAGTTATGATAATCTGTGAAAATCCGAAACATAAACAAAAACAAGGATAATAAGGAGGTGCAAAACTTATGGCACGTATAGCCGGAGTGGACATTCCACGTGAAAAGCGCGTCGTTATTGCGCTCACATATATTTACGGTATCGGAAAAAATACAGCTATCGAAGTTCTCAAGGAAGCGGGTGTTTCCGAAGATACACGCGTTAGAGACTTGACGGATGACGAATTGGATAAAATCCGTAATATCGTTGACGGTTTAAAAGTTGAAGGAGACCTTCGCCGTGAAGTGTCTTTAAACATTAAACGTTTGATGGAAATCGGCTCTTATCGGGGGCTTCGCCATCGCCGCGGACTGCCGGTGCGTGGACAAAACACGAAAAATAACGCACGGACTCGAAAAGGCCCTCGTAAAACTGTAGCGGGCAAGAAAAAATAATAGGTAAAGGAGGTTATATACAATGGCACGTAAAACGAATACTCGTAAACGTCGTGTGAAAAAAAATATAGAAACAGGGATCGCGCATATTCGCTCTACATTTAACAATACAATCGTAACGATTACAGATGCGCAAGGAAATGCCGTTTCCTGGTCTTCAGCTGGTGCGCTTGGATTTAAAGGTTCCCGTAAATCTACTCCATTTGCTGCCCAGATGGCTGCAGAAACAGCTGCGAAAGTTTCGATGGAGCATGGCATGAGGTCTTTGGAAGTTACTGTAAAAGGACCAGGTGCAGGCCGTGAAGCGGCAATTCGTGCTCTTCAAGCCGCAGGACTTGAGGTAACAGCAATCCGTGATGTAACACCTGTTCCTCATAACGGATGCCGTCCGCCAAAACGTCGTCGTGTATAATGAATTTGTATAAATTCGGTATTACCTGTCTATAATGGGGTAATATATGAATTTATGGTTACATTCAATTTGTTCCTCATCAAGTTGTTGCACAGACAAATGTAGCATGGGGAATTTCGGGCCGCCGGAATTTCGACGTTTTGAAGGAGGGTATATGTGAATGATCGAGATTGAAAAGCCGAAAATAGAAACGATTGAGATCAGCGATGATGCTAATTATGGAAAGTTCGTTGTCGAACCGCTTGAGCGTGGGTATGGTACAACATTGGGTAACTCCTTGCGTCGTATTCTATTATCCTCACTCCCAGGTGCAGCGATCACCTCGATTCAGGTCGAAGGGGTACAGCATGAATTTTCAACCATAGAAGGTGTCGTCGAAGATGTTACCTCTATCATCCTTAATCTTAAGAAACTAGCTCTCAAGATTTATTCTGACGAAGAAAAAACGTTGGAAATAGATGCACAAGGCGAAGGCGCAGTGAAAGCATCGGACATTATGCATGACAGTGATGTAGAAATACTAAATCCGGATCTGCATATTGCCACATTAGCCGAAAACGGCAACTTTCGAGTTCGCATGACAGCCAAAAGAGGCCGCGGATATACGCCCGCTGATATGAACAAGCGCGATGATTTACCGATTGGCGTTATACCGATCGACTCAATTTATACACCTGTATCGCGCGTCAATTATCAAGTGGAAAACACACGTGTCGGCCAAATGACAAACTTCGATAAGCTGTCATTGGATGTATGGACAAACGGAAGTATCAGTCCGGAAGAGGCTATTTCACTTGGAGCCAAAATTTTAACAGAGCATTTAAATATTTTCGTTGGGTTGACGGACGAAGCCCAGCATGCTGAAATCATGGTCGAAAAAGAAGAAGATCAAAAAGAGAAAGTCCTTGAAATGACGATTGAAGAACTTGATCTCTCCGTCAGGTCTTACAACTGCCTCAAGCGGGCCGGCATTAACACGGTTCAGGAGTTGGCCAATAAGACCGAAGAAGACATGATGAAAGTAAGAAACTTGGGAAGAAAATCGCTGGAAGAAGTAAAAGGCAAGCTGGAAGAGCTTGGGCTGGAACTTCGAAAAGACGATTAAAAAGAGAAACGACATAATGAATTTGCCACAACAAAGGAGGGAAACGAAATGTCTTATCGTAAATTAGGACGTACAAGCGCGCAACGCAAAGCCATGCTTCGCGACTTGGCTACTGACTTAATTATCAGCGAACGGATTGAAACAACAGAAGCGCGTGCAAAAGAACTTCGCTCTGTTGTGGAAAAAATGATCACTCTTGGAAAACGTGGAGATCTACATGCCCGCCGCCAGGCAGCCGCCTTCATTCGTAAAGAAGTGGCAGATGCCGAAGCGAACCAAGATGCATTACAAAAATTGTTTTCCGATATTGCCCCTAGATATGAAGAACGTCAAGGCGGCTATACTAGAATCATGAAGCTCGGACCACGCCGTGGAGACGGAGCTCCAATGGTTATTATTGAATTAGTGTAATTCAAAAGAAAAACTACAGGGCAGGGCGTACGTCTAATGCCCTTTTTCTTTAAATAATGTGTCATTTCATATGCTGGATGATGTCCAGATCCAGCGCCTAGCCCCTGGAGGTCGCTAGCAGAAACTTGCAGGGAAGCAGACTACCCAAAGCTATTATTCCTAGGGTTGCTTACTTTGTGGCAAGCTCGCATGAGGCTTATTTTATGAAGCTTCACAAGAATTAAAATCAGCAGCCTCGTCTTCTGCTAGTGGGGGCTGGTCCAGGCGCTTGCACTTTTCTTTAAAGCTTAAAAGAGCGTTACGATAGGCACAATGTTTGTGACCCTGTCTAGCTTCATGCACCTTCTCCCACGGTCATCCGCAAGGGTGAGGCGCCGGTTCAGCCGGTGACCTGGAGAAAGGTGCAGGCTTTTTTCTGTTTATGGACGAATCAGCAAACGTCAATGCTTGCTGGAGGAGGGGCAAAGGATGGCTAAACCGATCATTTCCATAGAAAATATTTCTTTTCGGTATGAAGAACAGGAATCCTACGCCTTAAAAGATGTATCGTTTTCTATAGAAGAGGGCGAATGGCTGGCTATTGTGGGCCATAACGGTTCAGGAAAGTCGACATTGGCCAAAATTTTGAATGGACTCCAATTTCCTGAACACGGGATGATCAAAGTTCAGAATCTTCCTTTAAACGAAGAGACGGTTTGGGATATCCGCAGAATGGTCGGAATGGTTTTTCAAAGTCCGGATAATCAGTTTGTCGGTACGACCGTACAAGATGATGTGGCTTTTGGGATGGAGAATAACGGTGTTCCACATGAAGAAATGACCGTACGTGTAAAAGAGGCACTCGAACGGGTGCATATGTATGATTTTCTCAACCAGGAGCCACATCATCTTTCAGGAGGCCAGAAGCAGCGCGTGGCTATAGCAGGTGTTATTGCACTCAGGCCGGATGTTATCATTCTGGATGAGGCGACATCCATGCTCGATCCGCTGGGGCGTGAGGAAGTGCTTCAGACGGTAAGAGAATTAAAAGATGAACAAGGATTGACAGTCATATCGATTACGCATGATCTGGAAGAAGCCGCCAAGGCAGATAGAATGATCATTCTGAACCAGGGCCAGGTGTATAAAGACGGCAAACCGGAAGAGATTTTTGAACTGGAGGAAGAGTTGATTACTCTTGGGCTTGATATTCCTTTCCCAGTTAAAATGAGCCATACGCTTAGGAAAGTGGGGCTTGGCTTGCCGAAATTGTATTTGACAGATGAAGAGTTGGTGAATGATCTATGGAAATTACACTTCAAGAAGTAGAATATAAGTATTCAGCCAATACACCGTTTGAACGCCTAGCCATCCAAGACATCAACCTCCGTATCAAGGAAGGCTCATTCATCGCCTTGATCGGCCATACCGGTTCCGGAAAGTCTACCATTCTCCAACATTTAAACGCTCTGCTGCAGCCGACAAAAGGGCAAATTACAATCGGCGACAGAACGATTACAGCGGGAAAGAAAGAGAAGAACCTGCGCAGCATCCGGCAAAAAGTCGGCATCGTATTCCAATTTCCTGAACATCAACTCTTCGATGAAACTGTTGAAAAAGACATTTGTTTTGGACCGATGAATTTCGGCATTTCTGAAGAAGAAGCTAAAAAAAGGGCAAGAAGACTAATAAAAGAAGTAGGTCTGGATGAAGACATATTGCAAAAATCCCCGTTTGATCTCTCCGGCGGACAAATGCGCCGGGTTGCCATTGCCGGAGTGCTGGCGATGGAACCGGAAGTATTAGTGTTGGACGAACCAACAGCGGGGCTTGATCCGCGCGGCCGAACGGAAATTATGGAGATGTTTTACCGCTTGCATCAGGAAAAGGGCCTGTCTACCATTCTAGTAACGCACAGCATGGAAGATGCGGCGAAATATGCCGATGAAATTGTTATCATGCATAGAGGCCGGATACAAAAAACCGGCGATCCGAGAACAATCTTTTCCAATCCGGAAGAACTTCTTGAACTGGGGCTGGATGTACCCCAAGTCGTCAAATTTCAATATCGGCTAGAGCAAAAAATAAATAAAAAGCTTGGAAAAACATGTCTTTCCATCAAAGAACTGTCCGACCTGCTGGCAGAGCTAAAAGAGGGAGGCGGCATGCTCCCATGATGGAAAAAATGATTTTTGGGCGTTATATTCCCGGTGAATCGGTCATTCACTTATTGGATCCGAGAACAAAACTGCTGTTTGTGTTCGGATTTATCGCTATTGTATTCTTGGCGAATAATACGCTGACATATAGTTTGCTTGTTCTGTTTGTCTTTTTATTGATTATTTTGTCCAAAATGAATGTGAAGTTTTTAATCAATGGTTTAAAACCCGTTCTCATACTGATCATTTTTACTTTCTTCCTGCAACTTTTTTTCAACAAAGAAGGGGATGTCATCTACAGTATCGGCAATGTTAACATATACGAAGAAGGGCTTCGCCAGGCGATCTTTATTTCGCTTCGCTTCTTCCTGCTCGTGTTTGTCACGACGTTGCTTACGTTGACAACAACGCCGATTACATTGACAGACGGGCTTGAAAGCTTGATGAAACCTCTCAAGAAAATCAAGTTTCCAGTTCATGAATTGGCGCTCATGATGTCCATCTCATTGCGTTTTATTCCAACGCTTATGGATGAGACGGATAAAATCATGAAAGCGCAAATGGCCAGGGGCGTTGAATTTTCCAGCGGTCCCATAAAGGACAGGCTGAAATCGATCGTTCCGCTGTTGATTCCCCTGTTCGTCAGTTCCTTTAAACGGGCTGAAGAACTTGCGACCGCCATGGAAGCGCGGGGATACCGCGGGGGAGAAGGCAGGACAAAATACCGTTTATTGAAATGGGCTCGGCGCGATGTTTTCGCGGGATGTGCCTTCATCATACTGGCCATACTGCTAATTTTATGGAGATCTTAAAAAAGAGGGTTACAGTACATGCAGCGTTATAAAGGAACGATTGAATATGACGGTTCAGGCTTCTCCGGCTACCAAATCCAGCCGAAGGGACGGACGATCCAAGCCGAAATTGAAAAAGTGCTCGCAAAAATGCATAAGGGACGCCATATTGCGGTTACGGCTTCAGGACGTACCGATGCAGGGGTCCATGCGCGCGGACAAGTCATTCACTTCGACTCTGGGCTGTCCCTGCCTCCAGAACGATGGGTGAAGGCGTTGAACGGCCTCCTGCCGCAAGATATATCTTTTTTGAATGTGGAAGCGGCAGAGCCCGACTTTCACGCCCGTTTCGACGCAGTCGGAAAAACGTACAAGTACTATCTGTACAATCGTGAGACACGAGACCCTTTTAAACGCCATTATTATGCTCATGTATCTCGAAACCTGGATATTGGAAGAATGAGAAGCGCGGCACGATTTGTGGAAGGAACCCATGATTTTACAAGTTTCTGTTCGGCAAAAACAGAAATGGCGAACAAAGTGAGAACCATTTCGCGTCTTGACATTGAAGAGCGTCATGAGGAAATCATATTCACCTTTACCGGGAACGGATTTTTATATAATATGGTGAGAATTATAGTGGGAACGCTGTTGGAAGTGGGAGCAGGAAAAAGGGCCCCGGAGGAAATGAAAGACATTTTGGCGGCGAAAGATCGCCGCTTGGCAGGGAAGACTGCTCCCCCCGAAGGACTCTATTTGTGGGAAGTCTATTACGGAAAACGGCCATGTTGATAATAACAACCTGCCCAGGTGTACAAATTGTTCTTGACTTCACTTGCCAAAACCGATAAAATATCCTATGGTATTATTTTTTCAATTCCACGATAAGCCCCGGAAACTTATTGTGATGAAAATAACAACAGCTAATTTTTGCAAAATTGGAGGGTAACAAATGCGTACTACGTATATGGCTAAAGCCGGAGAAATCGATCGTAAATGGTACGTTGTTGACGCTGAAGGCAAAACGCTTGGCCGTCTTGCATCTGAAGTGGCGAGCATTTTGCGCGGCAAACATAAACCAACTTACACACCTCATATTGACACAGGCGATCACGTGATTATCGTAAATGCTGAAAAAATCGAACTAACTGGTAATAAATGGAGCGACAAAATTTACTACCGCCATACAGGCTTCCTCGGAGGCATCAAGCAAAGAACCGCACAGGAAATGAAGGAAAAGCAACCACAAAAAATGCTTGAACTCGCCATCAAAGGCATGCTTCCAAAAGGACCTTTAGGACGTCAAATGTACAGAAAGCTTCATGTCTACGCAGGACCTGAACATCCACATCACGCACAACAACCGCAAACTTACGAGCTTCGCGGATAATTTGAAAGGGAGGGCAATTATTTTGGCACAAGTTCAATACTATGGTACAGGCCGACGTAAAAGCTCAGTCGCCCGCGTACGCTTAGTACCCGGCGAAGGCCGTATCGTTATTAATAATCGTGAAGTAGAAGACTACATTCCATTCGCAGCATTGCGCGAAGTCATTAAACAGCCGTTGGCGGCTACTGAAACATTGGGCAACTACGACGTATTGGTCAATGTAAACGGCGGCGGATACACTGGTCAAGCAGGAGCCATTCGTCACGGCATCGCCCGTGCGCTGCTTCAAGCTGATCCAGAATTCCGTGCACCTCTGAAAAGCGCCGGACTCTTAACACGCGACCCGCGCATGAAAGAACGTAAAAAATACGGTCTTAAAGCTGCTCGTCGTGCACCGCAGTTCTCGAAGCGTTAATATATCAACGGTCAAAGGCTCTTTTCACTTATGTGGAAAGGGTCTTTTTATATGATCAAAATAGACTCGTGACCATATTTTGACCATATTTATATTTTTTTCATGTAATCACTGAAGGTATTTGCTGTCTTTTTGGCCACAAATTTAGATACATGGGTATAGACGTTCATTGTTGTTTCGATTTCTTTGTGCCCCAACCTCTCTTGTACTTCTTTAATAGTTGCTCCTGCTTCAAAAAGAATTGATGCATGAGTATGTCTAAGTCCATGCACAGTAATCTTTCTTAGTTTGTGCTTCTTGATAAAGCTTTTAAGGATGTCATTTGGCATGGCCAATCTTAATGGTCTTAAATCTTCTCTTGTAAAAACATTGATAATGTTTTCGGTAACTCCATCAGACAAGAAATTTTCTTTTTGTTTTATTTTCCACTTCTTGAGTAATTTGAGCGTATCACTATCAATAGCTATTGTCCTTCTTGATGCATATTTTTTTGTAGTTTGAATAATTTCCTTTCCATCTTTGAAGAACATTGTTTTATTAATTCTTATAGTATTGGACTCAAAGCTAACATCTTTCCATTCAAGTGCGATTAACTCTCCCTTCCTCATTCCTGTATAAGCCAACATATAAAAATAAACATAATTTTGTGTTGTCATATGTTTTAACCCAAGGGAAAGGAATTTGTCTAACTCTTCCTTTGTCCAAAAATTTCTAACTTCACCTTCTTCAATTATTTCTTCTTCATCTTTCTTTGGTATTTCAACATAGTGCATAGGATTACGAGTAATGTAGTCATGTTTCAATGCATACTTAAATACGAGATTGGCTTGAATCTTTATATCAGTGACAGAGTTAATTTTTTTGGATAATTCATCTACAAATTTTTGGCAATACTGTTTAGTTATATCTACCATTTTGACATTACCAAACCACGGTAAAATATGTCTGTTGAACTTTGATAATTTTGCGTTTTGTGTACTTAATTTTATTGTGTTTTTATGTGAGGACCACCACTCATCAAACACCTGTTTAAAAGTAAGATTGTTTCTGTGATAAATTCCAGACTTGACTTCGTCTTCCAAAATCCTAGCAGCTTCCTGCGCTTCTTTTTTTGTTTTAAACCCCCTCCTGGTAGTGGGTTTTCTTTTTCCTGTTTTTGGGTCAATCCCTACATAAGTCTTGAATAACCAAAGCGTTCCCTGTTTAGTCTTGTACTTCTGAAATGAAGCCACAATTATTACTCCTTTCATAAGGTGATATATTTTTTATGCGATTATCAATCCAGGTATTAAAACTAAGAACCAACAACTAAGCTGATTTTTCTTTCGGCCGGCAGCAACGCTAATAAATCATCTATTTCTGGTGTAGACAAAACAAACTGCCGTACAACGTCAGGATCAACACCATATCTCATGATCCGATTTTTTATGACAGCGATATTTAAGCCGATTCTTATAGGTGATTGTCTATTGAATATAAAATCAGCGAGAGTAATTGTCATACTAATGATTGTCCCATCGAATTCATCCCGTTCCACATACTCAAAAGGCTTGTATGCTTCATAGTAATGGATAGGCTTGTCCCAGTTTAATTCACGGTGTTGAAAGGTTAGAACATACCAAAAAGGAATCAATTCCCCGTCAACATAGTCATAGTAAAGTCTTTGCTGTGGCATTATGCTTTTACTCCTTTCTTTTTTAGTATGGCATTTAATTGATCTAACACTTTATTAGTCTCGTCATTATAAGGCGGAGCCTTTGGATAAAGCCTTTCCATAAACCGGCGGTGTTCTTCATCCGATTTCGCCTGTAAAATCTTATTTCTTAGGTGAACTAATCTCTTCCTGGCAAATTCCTCTGTGACATTAAAATCTCTTGCTATAATAGGCACTCCATCCTCGATGTTGTAATAATTAGCAATCTCGTAACCTTCCAACATGAATGTGGGTACGCAAAAGTTATACATAAAGCTTTCTGCTTTAACCTCTTGATAAAGTCTAAAACTTATTGGCATGTTTTGTTGATAACCCTCATGCTGCAAAACATGACATAATTCATGGGCAAAATCTTGCCATTGTTCTGTTGGCCCTAAATCTTCATTAAGAAGAATCCAGTATTCTCCATTGTTTTCTATTGCCTCGCTTGGCTCATCCCAAAAACGGAGCTTAATATTTAATGAATCTGCTATTGTTTGCATATCAATTTCATTTGGCGTTAATATCCCTATTTTTCGGTATATATTTTTTACGAAGTCTTCTAAATTGCTGTAAATCATCATAATGACCCCCTGCTTCACAAACGTATGTTCTCGTTGTGTTTAAAAGAAAAGCCCAAAAATGGGCGAAAACCTTATAAACCTAATAGTTCTTTTTTCTTGGTGTCAAATTCTTCTTGTGTAATGATGCCCTCATCAAGCAACTCTTTGAATTTCTTTATTTCATCTGCATCGGACGTTTTGTTTTCAATTTGCCTACTGTTATTTTTTTGCCTATCACAGATTAATTGAAGGGTTGATAAGCATTCCTGGGCGCTCTGATACATTTCTTTGAAAACAAATCCATCTCTTTTAGTTGGTGACTCAATAAAATTTACGTAAACAGTTGGATTGTTAAAGTCATTGACGGTTATTATTAGCTTCAAACTATTGCATACGCCTTTAGTTTTCTTTTTGCCAGTTACTGCACCCACAACAGCACCAGCACCTCCAAATAGAGCACCACCTACCAAAGCTCTACCTAAACCTCCAGATGCAACCGATTCTCCATCTTCTAACAACTCAAAATCTATGATATCGCTGTAATTATAAACAGTAGATTTGTTCCTTTTTCCGAGAAATGATGATAAGACTAACCATTTTTGTTGATTATCATCAAACTCCATAAAGGTATCAATTTTTTTAGTTGGATTAAAATTAGCAAGCTCATTATCATTCGCTTTTTTAACTTCAATGGCAGCCTTAATATCTTCAACTGTCAACTTTTTAACAGGCTTATTTAAAGATTCAAGCTTTTTATTGTCTGCTTTTTTAAAACAGCTGGAGCATACCCACTTATTATCTGCTATTTTCCGTTTGCCAGTTTCGTTTTCACAAATAGCGCACTCCTCTTTTGTACTAAAAAAAACCATGATGTCCCTCCTGATTAATTAATATATTAATTACAATCCTCTCATTTTAAGTTTCCTATCCCATTCTACTCGATCAGAATGTGCAGCAATGGTACAACGGCAATCTTTATGCATTGGCGGGGCGTTTTTTCCAACAACCATATCATTAATATTAAATATTTGGCCGTCTAATTTATTACAAGTTGGACAGGAATCCTTTCCACCTATGTATTCATATTGAAAAAATCCACCTTCTAATAAGGACTGTTTTTGAGTAAGCGCTTCTTTTATTGCAGATTCGTATATTTCTTCTGTTGTTTTCCTTTTATTCTTCATATTGTGTTTTTCAATAATATATTGGTATTTGTTCATTATGTTCAAACCATTATTTGTTGGTTTCAAAGACTTATCAAGTAATTCTCGATCCCGCAATAGAATTACTTCTTTTTCGAAATCAATACCATACTCATATTCAAAATATTGCGGGATTCTCTTATTTGTAAATTTGTTGAGCCAATATAACATATAAATGTGTCCTGGTAGCAATCCATCCTCATTTCTGACCATCATTTCTCTTTTTACAAACGATTGATCAGGAAACGTTTCAGCTTGTTTCAACCACTCCTTTATATCTCTATCTGAGGATATAAAAGGTTGTTCAGGATAATCCTTGTAACGAGATATGGACACATGTTTCTTTTTAAATAACTTAAATAAGTTCATAAGATCACCCTTTATGAAAATTGGACTTCTTTCCACATGAGGTTATTTCCTATCTTCTTTCATAATCTCCCACATCTTACGAAGCCTCCTTAAATCTTCTTCTGGTGTTTTTGGCAATTCTCGATGCCAACGCTTTAATTCAGGATCATTTATAAATTCTTCAAAGGATTCTTCCTCTGTTAAGTGAGGCTGATCCGATTTACCAACTAAATAATCGACAGTAGCGTTCAAAACGTTAGATAAATCAACAAGAATATCCGGTTCAATTCTTTTTTGAAAACCACTTTCTATTTTGTTCATTTTGCTTTGAGAGATACCAATCATCTTTGCTAGTTCAAGTTGTTCAATCCCTCTTCTTTCTCTCAGTTTTCTTATTCTTTTTCCAATATCCATAATGGATTCTCCTTGCTATTACAGCATTTAACCTCATTATATAATTTCTAAAATAGAAAACAACAAAATTTCTAAAAAAGAATTTCGAAAACGCGTTGACTTTCTATTTTGGAATATGTATACTCTATTTAAGATTTCTAAAATAGAATATTCCGAAGTGAGGTGTAAACATGATAATCAACTTAAACATCATCCTAGAAAAACGTAAGAAAAAAGGATACACCATCGACGATATGGCCAAAAAGCTTAATCTCACCAACGGTTCTATGTATTACAAAAGAGAAGTTGGCCAATATAAATTCAAAGCGGAAGAAGTCATGATGGTGGCTAAAATCCTTCAAATACCAATGAACCAACTTTTTTTATCAGATGAATATTCCAAAATAGAAACTAAATCAAAACAAGCCATATAGGAGGTAACCATGAATAAGTTAACCAAAATGTTTGACGGTCAGGAACTAACAATAATTAGTGATCAAGGCCAACCTAAGTTTTTACTAAAAGATGTTTGCAAAATTTTAGGACTTGGTCACATAGCGACAGTAGCAAGGCGTTTGGAAAAGGATGTGGTTTCAAAACACCCCCTTAAAACTACTGGCGGAATCCAACAAGCCACTTTTGTAAACGAAGATGGTCTGTATGATGTCATTCTCGATAGTCGTAAACCAGAAGCGAAACGGTTCAGGAAATGGGTTACTTCGGAAGTATTACCCTCTATCAGAAAGTACGGATTATATGCAACACCAACTACAATCGAGAACATTATCAGTAACCCTGACTTCGGGATTGAATTGCTTCAAACATTGAAAGTAGAGCGAGAACAACGTTTGAGAGCTGAACAAGAAAAAGCAATGGTAATCGAGCAGCAACGTTTAGATGCGCCATATACAAGCTTTGGTAAGGTTGTGTCTAATTCAAGCACATCCATCAATGTAGGGTCTTTCTCAAAGATGGTGTACGAAAAACACGGCATTAATCTTGGGCGAAACAAAATGTTCGACTGGTTACGTGAGCAAGGATTTCTTATCAAATCAGGTAGAGAAAAGAATAATCCAAAGCAGCTATACATCGAACAAGGATTATTCGAAGTCAAGCCTACAGTTGTTAGCAGATCGTCTGGTGACGTTGAAAAGCTAACTACATTAATTACTGGCAAAGGTCAGGTCAAGCTGTGCCAGATACTCTTGAGGGAATTCAAGCCAGAAAGGTCGGTGATCTAAATGTTACCTACTTCCGAATCGCTAAATACAACCCTTTTGGAAACAATGCTTAAAGATACACTCCAAAAGGCGTACGAGCAAGGCCTGAATGATGCTCGTCAAAAGCATTCATATCCTCCTTTGCTTAAGAAAAAGCATCTAACTGAAATTTTCCAAGTGGCACTACCCACTGTTGAGAACATCATTCGGATGGAGGGCTTTCCGAAGTCAAAAGTTGTTCAAGCCCGTTATCCAAGGGATGAAGTTTTTGAATGGATGAATAAAAACATTGAGTATGTCCATTACAAAACCAACTACTTCAAAGGAATCTCTTAATACAAGTTTACTAGTTTTTGAGACATTTGACTGTTCACGTTCTGCACATGTGCAGATTCTGCAACAAGGAGGTGAGCAAAGAAATGGCGTTTGGACAAATTTTAAGGAAGGTGAGGTTAAATGCGGGGCTTAGTCAAGAAGAATTGGCAGATAAAATTTATTTGTCCCGCAGTGCGGTTTCTCGACTGGAAAACAACAGACTTAAATTAACAGTTGAGGACGCTGTTCGGTGGGGTCAAGCAACTCACGCCTCAGAGGTTGTTGCGGCAATGTTATGCGGCATCGACGTCACAACGATATTGCAAAATATAACGATATTAATAGGAGGTCTCATCATATGGATTTAAAAAATTTTCTTGAATCGGATCAAATTCCAGCATACAAAGAAATGGTTTGTGCCACCAATTGTCTCTTTACTATGAGATCAGCATTTTTTGACGGAGATTATAAACAAGCACGAACAGCCGCAGAGCATGTAGTAAGATCACTTAAATCACTTGAAGAAATGCAAGAAAAGAAAAAACAGAAGGATAAATTGAAAGCCTTAATCACTGAAATGCAAGCACAAGGGGTTAATGTAGAGCATTTTATATGGCGAGGAAAGTGGTGCTGATGCTAGGTGATAACTTTTGGACAGCCTTCACGTTTTTCGGAGTGCCGTTTATAGCCATTGGAATCTTGTACACAACAAATTTCATTTTTTCGGAAAGGAGCAAGCAAAATGCCATACCCAATCGAAAATCCGATGGTGCTTGATCATCTATGGGATGACGCTGAAAAAGTATGGGGTGTAGATGCTATGGGAGACGAGATCATGGAGGGAGATCCCATTGTTGAGATTGATGGAGAAGTTGTACTTAGATCGAACCTGGAGGATTACCTTGCAGAGTATCAAAATGCGAAATTTACGTATGCAACATAAGGAGGGGGTTGCATGAACAACAGTGTTTCAGAAGTTTGGAAGCCTGTAAAGGGTTATGAGGGCGAGTATGAAGTATCTGATCTAGGCAATGTAAGGTCAATCAAATTCGGAAAAGTTATTACCTTAAAGACATTTGATTCAAAAGGTTATAAAAAAGTTTCTCTGTATTTGAATGGAAAAATGAAGCACCATCATGTTCACAGGTTAGTTGCAGAAGCGTTTATTGATAATCCTCTTAATAAGGAGTACGTGAACCACAAGGACGGAGTAAAGGGAAATAACGTTTTGGGTAATTTAGAGTGGGTTACTCCATCCGAGAACTCTATCCACGCTTATAAAAATGGACTTGCAAAAGTACCAGTCAGTCAAAATGCAGGAAAGAGGGTTTTGCAAATAGACAAAAAAACAGGAGAAATCCTACAAGAGTTTCCATCGGTTTATAGCGCGGGACGTGAGACCGGGATTGATCGAATGGGCATAAAAAGGGTTTGTAGAGGCGTTCGTAAAACGGCAGGTGGATACATCTGGAGGCACAAAGAAAGCCGTGCTGCAACACGGCCATAAAAATGTAATTTAAAAATATATGTTAAGCCGATTATAACACACTGAAGGAGGAAACGGAATGAATTTCAACACTCCTAACGGTCCGGTATGGGAACCGGAAAATTTGATGCTTAGATCATTTTACGAAGCACTACGGAAACATGCTCCCACACTTGCAGGGAGTCCGGTATTTGAAGATTTTAGGGAAGTATATGAAGCCTTGGAATATGACACAAGAGACAAAGGGGAAGATGTAATTGGCATTAAAGCCGTTTAATGAATTATTTCAAGTCGACCTGTCAAATGAAGTAGCCAAAAGGCCAGTAAAGAAAAATTCACCACTCACTTTAGACTACCTAGAATGGGCCAACTGCATCAAGCTGTTATATCAGCATGGGGCTGAAAGTGTTAGGTACGGGATGAAAAAGAACGATAATGACTACCCTTGTTTTTACAACCCTAACGGCGAATCGCCTTTTGTAAGTGTGTGGGTGGAAATCGATGGCGTTCGATATGAGGAAGATTATCCAGTTGTTAATGGCATATACCCGGTAAGTAACCCGAATCAACTAGACATAAACAGAGCCAAGCAGAGGGGATTTGTGAAGGCTGTAGCCATTAACACAGGATTGGGGTTAAGTCTTTGGATCAAGGAAGAAGAATTGATTAACACGGATCAAGAAATCCAAAAAGAACTCAATCAGAATGAAGCGGCCACATTAAACGATCAAATCACAACTTTATTTGCAAGAGCACTTCAAAAAGTTGGTGACAAAGACGAACTTTACACAGTCTTGCAAACTACCAAAGAAGAAATTCACAAGCTTTATAGATCAAATGACCATGCTGCCAAAAAGATATTAATCGGCCAGTTAGAAGTGATACTGAATGATCAAAACAACTGATGACAGGAATCAATTCATAGGTGGTTCGGAAGCAAACATGATTTACATGAACTATGAATCTACCAGTTTTAAAAAATGGTGGGCTAGCAAACTATCCGAATCACCTAGTGATTCTTTCTCAAACATTCATATGTCCGTAGGAACGATTTTGGAGCATGACATCTTGGATCTATACGAACGAATCAATAAAGTCAAAGGCATTCGAGATGCGCAGAAGGTAAAGGGGATTGCCAGAGCAAACACGGACTATATCTTGGGGAATAAAGTGTCAGACGTTAAAGCAACCAAAAAAGCATTTGAATGGTTTTTGAAAGAAAAGGTCCCATTGAATTACAAGCGCCAGCTGATTCATTACATGTACATCTTTGACTTAAGAGAAGCGTCCGTAATTGCGTACCAGGTTGACAAAGCACTCATGATAAACCCTTTTGATCAACTTGCCCCCAGCAAACTATTTGAAGTCATGGTACCTGTTACAACGGACGAAATCACAGTACACAAACAAAAGATTGATTACCTGGAACACTGCAAGAGTATAAGTGTTTTTCCAAAATAAGGAGCGATCGGGGCGATGGTGGAGGAAAAATCAATACAGACATCGGGGTTTGTCATCCAGCCCCGATTAAAGTTCCAAAGCACCAAAGATAAAATGATGTACCAATTTTTAATAGATGAAGCCAATTATATTCCGTCTGAACGTTGCCAAATCGGACAAACAATTATCGTTATGTCTGATCTTTCCAAGGAACTTGGATGGTCAAGGGACGTGATCAGAGGATGCTTGAACAGGTTGGAGGAATCGAAATACATCACAGTTAAAACTCTCCCTCAAAAGCGAGGAATGTTAATTACAGTCAGTCATTACAAGGATTTTCAATCACTTGCCACCTATGAAAAAAGGAACAAAAAAGAGTCAAAAAATCCACAAGAGAATCCACATGAGGAATCACAAGAGAATCCACATGAGAGCAAAGCGCCAAACCGTTGCGGCAGTAAGGAGGAAGACATGTCAAAAAATAGCAATCCACATGAGGAACCACAAGAGAATCCACATGAGATTCCACATACTATAACAGCATTTATAAACAACATATATAACATCAATAAAACATTAAAAGAATATATCGCCGAAGCTCCCGTAAAAAACAAAAATCTGTCCTCTACCGAAGATGCAGAAATCTTTGTTGATTTCGCTTCGCGAACCAACGCTATACCAGTGGGAGTTAATCATAAATTGCTAGTCTCGTATTTTGACTGTATACGTCATACAAGGCAGACATGTACTATTTCAGCGAATATCTTAGTCAATTTCATTGAAAAGTTACAAAAATACTCTGCGAACCAGATTAATTACGCGATCTGGAATCACGTTGAAAAGCATGACGATAAGAAAGAGCAGTACACGCTTGGAATCTTAAGGCACACAAATGAACATGAAGCTCGAAGGGGTTTAATCAAGCTGAAAAATAAAGGCGGTGAACTAGGCAATGCAGTCAGTGGGGACGATAGCCAATATGACTACGGATTTTAATGGTGAGGTCAAAAGAACTTATGTGTGCGAGGGGTGCGGAAATAAAGTATCGGTAATTAGGGCAAAACATTTATTTGGTCCTAAAAAAGGTGAATGGTTTGAAGGGAAAAAAGGTTGCGAATGTGAAGTTTACGAGATTGTGAAGAAAGAGCAGCAGGAAGCTAAAAAGGCAAGACTCAAACGGATATTTGAGGAAAACAGCTTAATTAATCCTGCTTTGAAAGATGCTTCATTTGATAATTTTGAACCTGCTGAATTTAGGAAGGCGTATGAAAAAGCAAAAAAGTTTGTCGGAGAATTTGATATTAAAAACCCTAAGAATCTGTTATTTCAAGGGACGTTCGGGACGGGAAAAAGCCATTTGTCCATGTCAATTGCTAAAGCATTAACCGAAAAGGGATATACAACAATTTTTATTTCCACTCCAAAGCTGTTAACGAAAATTAGGAATACATACAACAAGAACAGCGAATATGGCGAGGAACGTATTTTAAATGCCATAGGAGAAGTCGATTTGGTTGTGTTTGATGATATCGGGGCAGAAGGTGAAGCGTCCGGATGGGCAATACAAAAAATCTTTGAAGTAATCGACCAAAGGGCTGGTAAGCACAATGTTTACACAACAAATCTGTCATCCGGTGAATTTGAAATAACAAAAGACCTGAGAAGGATTTTCTCCCGGATGATGATGAATACCGAAACGATTGTAATGAACGGAAAAGACTACCGTAGGAGACAGTTTTTAAAAGGGGGTAAACGGGATGTGTAATTTTTGCGGAGGAACCCACGTGATCAAAGACGCGGGCGGGGCATTGGCTTTTTTCCACGCATGCCCCGTATGTGGGCCGAAAAAGGCGGAGAAATTGGCAGAGGAACGGGCAGAAAGATTGAGGCGGCTAGAAGAAGCCAAAGCGAAATTTGGGATGGGGGTAGGATCGGCGTGAGAACGTGCATTCCGGAAAATATAAAACGGAAGTTTGTCCTGGAAGAGCTCCTTTCAAAAGGCTGGACACGCACGGAGGACGGCAGGTCAGTCCATGACCTGTCTTACGAGGAATTAAAAGAACAAGCGGTGTTGATGGCCTTCCGGGAAATCGACACGGAAAACAGTGAAAATGCGTGGTTTTAGGAGGGGTGGAATGAAGCTAGAAAGATTTAAGTTCGGCGATATTATTGAAAATGGTTGGGCAAGCCCAGACAATCCAATGCGTAAATGTATTTTCATACGGCATAGTAAGAAAACAATCGAAGTGACAGACGGCAAGGGACAGTTTTGGGAAATCTATCACGACAAAGAAAATAGAAACAAAAAGATAGGAACTATATTTGAAAACCCGGATTTATTGGAGGCGGCGGAATGAACCAAGACCAATTCCTTCAAGAACTTGAAGCCGACTTGACGGGATCACTTGGTGGCAAATACGAAAACATCGGTCGGTCTATAGGAAGACTTGTAGACCAAAAGAACAAAGCATACGGTGATGCTTTTAATAAATCCAGCGAGTTTTTAAAAATCCTTTACCCAGATGGAGTCAATCCGGATCAATATGATGACATGCTTGCTATCGTACGTGTGTTTGACAAGCTAATGCGGATTGCTACCCAAAAAGATGCATTTGGAGAAAATCCTTGGGAAGATGTTGCGGGTTATGGAATTTTAAAGGCGGAGGATGATCAAAATGAGAGGATTTAGTGCGGTGTCGGCAAATGAAAATGCCCTCCGGAAATTAGAGTGGCAATACTTGAAAAACAAGGCAGGGCAAACGTACATCGCTTGTGAGGACTTGAATTTTATATGGACCAAAGAAGAAATTTTCGATTTCGAATGTCTTTGGGCAGAGGGCAAACGGCTTGACGAACTAGCCCGATATTTTGGCAGGCCGCAGGAGGAAATCCTTATCCTTGCCCTTGACCGGGGAACAAAAGGACGAATTGGACCAAGAAAAGGAGGAATACTCGGTGAAATGCCCAGAGTGCGGGATGAAAACTAGGGTGATTGATGTAAGGCATTATGAAACATTCACCAAAAGAAATCGACGATGCTTTAAATGCGAAACGAGATTTGCTACGACAGAAAGCATTTCTCATATCTACATGGATCGTGGAAAGAAAATTGTGAAGGATGTGTACCAATAAAATGATGCAAGAATTAACAATCAAAATAAAAGCTTGGGCAGTTGAACGGAATTTACATACAGCAGACCCAAACAAACAAATATTAAAACTTGGCGAAGAATTTGGAGAGTTATGCCAAGGACGAGCCAAGGGCAACCCGGATCAAGTTAAAGACTCTATAGGAGACATGTACGTAGTACTTACTATTTTGGCAATGCAACTGGGAATGAGCATTGAAGAATGTATTGAAATGGCATACGACGAAATCAAGGACAGGAAAGGAAAAATGGTTAATGGCGTGTTTATCAAGGAGGATGATTTGAATGTCTGACGAAAGCAAAGAATTCTATGTCAATGAATTATTAAGAGTAACTGGTTACAACGAAAAATACCTTCGATCACTACATATCAAGAAGCTATACGATCTGTATTGTGAGCGAGTGCTGGAAGGTCAGGGGATGGTGTGAGTGATAGAGTTTACCATCCCTGGGGAACCCGTAGCACAAGGCCGTCCCCGGGCATCTACTAGAAACGGAAAAGTAAGGATGTACGATCCGGCTAAATCCAAAAACTACAAGACTTTTGTCCAATTAGTAGCGAGACAGCATGCCCCGAAAAAGCCATTGGAAGGCGCCGTAAGCATGACAGTGAAGATTTATAGACCAATGTTAAAAGGATTCAGCATGAAGCGCAGAAACGAAGCGGAGGCCGGATTATATAGACCGATTACGAAGCCTGATAATAGCAATTACTTAAAAGGGATTGAGGATGCTTTAAACGGAGTGATTTATCACGATGATTCTCAAATCGTGACTAGCAAAGTTGAAAAATATTATTCTTACAACCCAAGAGTTGAAATAAGGGTGGAGGAAGTGATCCCATGAAACGCAAATACAGGGCAGGCTGGTACCTGCTCTATCGGAAAGAGGAACGAGATCACGTTTGGCAGTATGGTTACATGCAAAATCACGAAGTCAAAGCACGTATTAAGCAGGGGTGGAGGATAGCATGAGGAAGAAAGGTGAAAAGTATCGGCCCATCGTCCATATCCTCAAAACTAAAAAGGGAGTGCCTACCGTCATCTATGTGAGTGGTAGGCGGTACCAGCTGCAACATCCAGATCAATATAGGCGCAATTGACACATTATGTGCAACAACCATTTTGCTGATTGTAGCAATAAGGTAGGTGACTGGACTTGATGAAAAAGAAAAAGCTTATGTTTCCAATGAAATGTGATAGGTGTGGGAAAGAGCCTGAAAAAGAAAAAAGCCATAATTGGGACGTGTTTAGATTGGATTGCTCGTGTGGTGGGAGGGTTACAACAGATTTTTCCAAACCTCGCTATGAATGATTCGGAAATACCGAATAGTTGAACGCGTAAGCAATCCTTTCAGATTGAGAGGAGGAAAACAAATGACGGTAAACGATTTTTTGAAACGATTAACAGAAGAAGACAAAGATAAGATGATTATTTTCAGCGATGGCGAAGGATGGTCAAATGTTTGGTTTAAGAAAACAGACAATGACATCATTATTTATTGTGAAGACAACGCAATATTTTCAGATGACAAGTGATACACATTTCGATAATTTAACGCCATAAAACCCATTAAAGGACATTTTAAATGTCCCAAAAGACATTTATAGGGACATTTATCCGATAAAGGAGTGATCCCATGCAACAAATCAATCAAGGCCTGCGGGAAATTACTTGTGGAAATTGTGGAAAACCCATAACCACTAAAACCGATGTTGAATATAGTCGATTTTATAGTCAGTTTTACTGTAATTATAACTGTGCATTAAATGATTTTTTCGATAGGGCGCAATGCACACCTTTTGACTTTACGGACAAACAACAACTAAGTTTTAAAGGGATTGAGATAAAAAAAGGTAAATTTCATTGGAAATAAGAAGTAAAGGAGGGGCACGAATTGGATTTAATAGAGATTGACCGCCTTATCGCTGAAAAGGTGATGGGGTGGGAATTTTACGAAGATGGTGAATCGTGGACTACGGAAAATGGGGACCATTTATTCTTTAGCGCATGCGATGCAAACGAATGGGCGCCATCAAGTGATATTTCTGACGCTTGGTTGGTGGTTGAGAAGTTAAAAAATAAAAAGACTTACTTGAACATTTGCCCGGAAAAAGAAAGGTGCACTGTTGATACTTGGTATGAAGATGATAACGGATATTATTTGCCGTATACCTCAGTTGAAGCAAAAACAGCACCACTCGCAATCTGTTTAGCCGCATTAAAATCTGTTGGAGTGGAGGTAGAGTCCAATGAAAGGAAAGGTTAAATTTACTTTAAGAATTGGTCTGGTAGGATGTGTACAGGAAGATGAATTTACTCTTGACGAGCTAGGGTACGATCCAAAGTATCATGCAGATTTAGAAGATTTTCTCGATGCAGAATGGAGCGAATGGGCATATAACTATACTGATGGCGGTTGGAGAATGGAGGGGGGGAAGACGAATGACTAATCAAGAACGGTTGGAAAGGATAAAAGATAATCTCAATCCATTAGGCGGAGGTTTAAGCGGGCACGGGATAGAAGTCAGCGATTTGTATTGGCTTGTCTCCACCGTGAAGGAACAGCAGAAGGAAATAGGACGGCTTGAAAAATATGTAGAAACTTTGCAGGATGTGCATTTCACGGAAATGCAAACAGAAAAAGCTGAAAACGACCGGTTGCGGAAAGCGTTGGAGAAGATTGGCAGTCCGATAATAGGAAGCACTTTTGCAGACATGTTTGAGTTAAAACAAATTGCCCGGCAAGCACTAAAACGACAGGAGGACTAACATGCACGACAACGCAACGAAGGCAGTTATTAATCTTCTTGAAAATGCGGTATACAGAGTGGTAGACGGAAAACTGGAAAAGGTAGACAAGCCTGGGGATGGATTCGGAAAGCAAGTCATTACCTGGCAAAACGGGAAGCCGACTCATTATGAAGTGAGTTATACGAAGAGGTGAGGGGATGAAACGAATTACAAGGAAATCGCCTGGTTGTTTTAAATATTCATTGAAAGATCATAAGCCAATAACTGGTGAGTTTGCCCATTATGATACTTTTTTCAATTACATGATGGCAGTAAAAAGACTTGGGGAGCTAGAAGATGCCCTTGAACCTAAATCAATCGAAGAGTGGCATGAAGATGATGGAGATTGCCTGTGGTGGAAATTCCCGATTGAAGAAGCGCCATATGTAGGTTCACCACTAGATGAACACTGGCCGGGTTATCATACACATTTCACAAAGATAACCGAACCACTAAAAACTTAATAACGCTATCGGAAAAACCGAGGCACTGAACGAGCATAACGCTTGTTTCGGTGTCTTTTTGCATTTAGGAGGGGAGACAGCATGAAGGTAACAGTATCAGACAACCACTGCAAAGGGTGTATATGGATAACAGCCGAGGGCGTATGTCCCTTTGTTCGCTGTATTAAAAGGTTTGGGTTCACGGTAGATCAAAAAAAGGGGTGATATCATGCAAAGAAATGAAATCGAGCAAATCTTAAAAGACTATCACTGGATGATCAACAGCATCAAAATCATGAGGGAATCCCTTAAATACGCAGGGGAAGGCATAACAGCCCAATACGGATTAGAAGCAGCTATGCCAAAGGCACAAGGCGCCACGAGTGATCCCGTTTATAAAGAAGTTGTCAGAAGGAGTAAGAGAGTCAAGAAAATACAAGAGTTCGAAGCAAAGATACTGGAGTTTCAGGGGCTGTTTCATAAAGTCCATGACGAGAGGGAATGCGAGGTTCTGTACTGGCTCCTGGAAGGGAGAAGTTATCGGTGGATTGCCGCACATATGGGTCTGTCTCATTCTCATATCAGAAGAATAAAAGAAAGCATCGTGGATCAATTGAGTCCAG
Source organism: Siminovitchia sp. FSL W7-1587 (assembly GCF_037963795.1). NCBI lineage: Bacteria > Bacillati > Bacillota > Bacilli > Caryophanales > Bacillaceae > Siminovitchia > Siminovitchia sp. FSL W7-1587. The sequence goes on along the minus strand of NZ_CP150169.1, from coordinate 2,217,708 downwards.
ATGTTCCAAATGTTCCAGATGTTACAAAGTTGAAAAAAGAAAAATGCGCTTGTTAAAATGGGAGGGAGGTTCGGCGCGGATATGTTCTGGCTGATCCTCTATAACCTTACGTATCTGTCGGCGCTGTCCCTTGGAAAAGGATGGCGCAATTTTTTTAGGTAAATTGTTGCAGGAAAATATCTCCTTTTGTCGAATAGGTTCGATGGGAGGAGACGATGGGATGAAAAAGTACAAAGTTTTTAATAATGTTGATAGAAAAATGATACAAATTGAAAGTGGTTATTGCTATCTTGTTGATTTTATCTGTTTAGAAAAAAGAAATGGAAAACCTGATAAATATTTAGCAATTGGATATGAAACACAAACCAATAAACATTATGGCTGGGTTGAAATTTGTGATGACGACCCAGTAGAGGCGTTTGTTTCATACGTGAAAGTGACGGATGAAATAGAGGGCGAGGAACTTGCAAAGAAGTTAGATAAAAAGCACTCTTAGTGGGTGCTTTTTCTTATGCCTAAAACCATAACGGGGGTGGAGTTGATGTAGATGCCTAACTGGGATGAAATCAGAAAAGAGTGGGAAACAACCAAGATAACATTAGCTGCATTGGCAGAAAAGCATGATGTGAAACTCGGCACCTTAAAAAGCAGGAAAAGCCGTGAAGGTTGGTCAAGGGATGTAACTAAAAAGGTTGCAACCAACAACAAAAAGGTTGCAACCTCGAAAAGCCCAAGATATCCAAACGGTCATCCAGGAAACAAGAACCCTAAAAACCAATTTACAGAACGGAACCAAGCGGCAAGGAAGCATGGTTTGTTCAGTCGGTACATTCCACAAGAGACACTGGAGATCATGGGGATGCTTGATAAGGATGATCCTGCTGATTTAATCTGGGATCAGATACAGATTCAGTACGCGGCTATCATTCGAGCGCAAGAAATCATGTTCGTCAAAGACAAAGACGATATGGCTAAAGAAGTAAGGAAAACCGAAAAATCAGATGGCGAACTATATAGCAATGAAAAAGAAGAATGGGAAATTCAGTTTGCTTGGGACAGACAAGCCACTTTTCTTAATGCTCAAAGCCGGGCTATGTCCGAACTCCGCAATCTAATCAAACAGTTTAACGAAATGGCTAGCGATAATGACGAACGCAGGCTGAAACTTGAGCAGATGCAACTAGGTGTTGAAAAGACTAAGGCTGAAATTAAGAAACTTGAAAAAGACTTACAGACAGACACATCAACAGAAGATAAGCTTAAAACATATTTTGAAGCGTTAGGAAGTGCATTCCGTGAATCTTGACGCTATTTATACAAAAAAACAGCAAATGATATACAAGCGTTGCGTTAACGATGATTGGTTTATGTTGATTAATCATGGCGCTAAACGTACAGGTAAGACGATATTAAACAACGATCTCTTTTTGCAAGAGTTAATCAGAGTAAAAGAGATAGCATCATCACAAGACATTGAAAAACCGATGTATATTGTTTCTGGCGCAACATTGGGGACAATCCAAAACAATATTCTAACTGAAATAACCAATAAATACGGTATTCAATTTACATTTGATAAACATAATAACTTTACTTTATTCGGTGTTTATTGCGTGCAAGCTGGACATTCCACTATTGCTCATTTAGAGAAAATACGAGGAATGACAGCGTTTGGAGCATACATCAACGAAGCGTCGCTTGCTAATGAACAAGTGTTTGATGAGATTAAGTCACGTTGTTCTGGTGAAGGAGCAAGAATATTGGTGGACACCAACCCAGACAATCCGGAACATTGGTTATTGAAAGACTATATACAAAGTGATGCGCCAGGTATCATAAGTTATTCTTTTCAATTGGATGATAATACATTCTTGTCAGAACGCTATCGAAAAAACATCATAGAAACCACTCCATCAGGTATGTTTACAGACAGGAACATTTACGGGAAATGGGTATCCGGTGACGGAGTTGTATATGCCGATTTTAATAAAGAAAAGCATGCGGTAACGAAAGAAGACCTAGCCAAAATTAAAATGGTTAGGTATTTTTGTGGCGTTGACTGGGGTTACGAGCACTTTGGGTCTATTGTTGTTGTTGGCGTTGATGCCGCAGGTAATTATTATGTCATCGAAGAACATGCACATCAGCATTTGGATGTTGAAAAAGATTGGGTGCCAATTGCTAAAAAAATTGTTGCGAAGTATGGCAATATACCTTTTTATTGTGACTCAGCAAGACCGGAATACGTTGTTAAATTCACCAAGAATAAATTAAATGCAATTAATGCAAACAAAAAGGTAATGCTTGGTATTGAATCTGTAGCAACCTTAATTAAATCAAATAAATTCTATGTTAATTATGATGAAATGCCGAGATTCAGAGAAGAAATATACAAATATGTATGGCACAAGACGTTAGATGAGCCAGTAAAAGAGTTTGATGATGTTTTGGACTCTATTAGATATGCAGTTCTTAGTGATATTACATTATCCAACAGAACGCCTAAGAAAGAGAAATACAAAGCCCTGCAATTGCTTGGTTTGTAGAAAGGGGGATAACATGGCAAAGATTAATGAGTTTGAAACGGCAACTTATGCTTATTCAAGCAAAGGCAAGCGTCGCTTTTCACCAGAAGCCAATATGCATTATCGCTATTCAAGCGCTGACGAGTTGATAAAAAATACTGAATCATTAAGCGAAATCATCCAGCACCATATGCAACATCAAGTACCACGGCTTAAAACACTAAGAAACTACTACGAAGCCGAAAACGAAACTATTTTAAGGAATAATCGAAGAAGAGAAGAGCATCTAGCAGACCATAGAGCAATACATGCTTTTGGTGAATATGTTTCTAACTTTATGCAGGGTTATATGGTCGGGATCCCTTTAAAAACACAATATCCAGATGATGACATCAACGAAAAAATAAGGGATATGAACCGAACGAATGATGCCGATGAACATAACAGTGACTTGGTACTCGATCAGTCTATTTATGGACGAGCATATGAGCTATTGTATAGAAGCCGACAAGATGAAATAAGATTTTCGATTTCTGATGTTCTGGAAACTTTTGTTATTTATGATGAAACAATAGAGCGTAATCCGGTTGCTGGCGTTCGGTATATAAAAAGCCAATTTAAGGATGATGTTACAGTTTATCTGTACACTAGCGATGTAATAATCACTTATGCTCTAGGTGATGATTTTAAGCTAACTCATCAGGATGAAGTTGCACATGCCTTCAAGGGTGTGCCTATTATCGAATATGAAAATAACAAATTTCGAAGAGGGGACTTTGAGAGAGTTCTTAACTTAATAGATTTATACGACGAAGCGCAATCAGACACTAGTAATTACATGTCCGATTTCAATGACGCAATGCTTAAAATAGTGGGTAACTTGGACATTGATGCCGAAGAGGCTAAGGAAATGAAAAAGAATAATATCTTAATGCTTCAAACCGAACCAGATGCCGAAGGAAGGCACTCACAAGCTGACGCAGACTACATCTACAAAAAATATGATGTCCAAGGCACAGAAGCATACAAAGACCGTATTAAAAATGACATTCATATGTTTACCCACACACCTAATACGGACGATGAAAAATTTTCAGGAAATCAGTCGGGCGAAGCATTAAAGTATAAGCTGTTTGGGCTGGAATTGAAGAGATCGACCAAAGAACGTTTGTTCAAAAAGTCATTGCGTGATCGTTACCGGCTGATTAACAACATCATGAGCATTGCGGCGGAAGGCAGTTTTGACGTGAATGAGATAAGCATCATCTTCACACCAAACTTGCCAAAGTCGTTGAAAGATGAAATCGAGGCATTCGTGAAGCTTGGCGGTGATCTATCTGATGAAACGAAACTGAGCATGCTGTCCATCATTGAGAACCCGCAGGAGGAACTTGAAAAGATCAAGAATGAGAATCCGCAGACAAAAGCTGTTTCGTATGATTTTCCGAAACAGGATGATGATGATGAACAGGAAGAAGAAGTGACAGACGATGAGTAGTTACTGGCGCAAGCGAGAACTCGACCATATTCGTAAGCAAATCAAAAATGATGCTGTCATCGCCCGGCGCATCCGGCAGAAATACATGGAGGCCATGAATGAGATTCAGACGCAAATAGAGGCCTTTTATGGACGATATGCTGATGCCGAGGGCATAACCATGGAAGAAGCTAGAAAACGCGTCAGCAAAGTAGACATCGAAGAGTACAAGGAGAAAGCAGAACGATATGTCCGTGATAAAGAGTTTTCCAAACGGGCAAACGAGGAAATGCGGCTTTATAACGTGACGATGAAGATTAACAGACTCCAATTGCTAAAACTTAATATCGAATTGGAGCTACTTGCCGCGGTTAGTGATGAGGAAAGAATCCTGTATGAGGAATTGACCAAAATGGCTTGGGAAGAGTTTAAAAGGCAATCTGCCATCCTTGGAGAATCCCTCAATTATAACGAGAAGAACATTAAGTCCATTGTCAATTCGTCCTTTTTGAATGCTACATGGAGCGACAGGCTTTGGGATAATCAGGATGCATTAAGAAGTCAACTGGACAGACTGTTAAACAAGGGCGTCATACAAGGAAAGAATCCAAGGGAACTGGCACGGGACTTAAGAAAGACGTTTGACACAAGCATCAGTAATTCCGAAAGGTTATTACGCACCGAAATGGCTCGAGTTCAGCAGGATGTCTTTCAGGACAGCATGGAGCAAGCCGATTTTGATGCTTACGAGTTTATTGCCGAACCAAAAGCATGCCCCACCTGTAAAAAAATAGACGGGGAAATTTTTAAATTGTCAGATGCACAACCAGGTGTAAATGCATATCCAATGCATCCAAACTGCCGATGCTCTCAGGCGGCTGCTATGGATCGGGCAGAGTGGGATAGGAAATTGAGAGAGAGGGGATTGTAAATGATCTCTCTAAATGAATACCGTGCTAAAAAAGAAGGAAAAGTAACTCCTAATAAATTAGCCGAAAGTTTAATGAAGTTTGTAGAAGAGAATGAGTGTGAATTAATGGTATGTGTCATAAAAACCAAAGCGGGTGACATTGATACAACTTTCAGTCATGGTTTGCGTTCAGAACACATCGGATTACTTGAGATTGGAAAGATGCAAATCATTGATGAAATGCGAGAATAATTTTGTCTTTAGCCAATAGAGGTTATAAACAATTCAACGGAAACCTACATTTTGAAGCATAGTGGGTAGGGGTGCATCGGATTGATATGGTTGGCGATGCAATTAATCAATCAATCGTACAAGGACTTTACAAACAATCGAATAGAAACAACTTCAAAAAAGCGTCAAAGGGCTTATAAAGCGTTTTGGGGCTTATTTGTCGTGTCTCTATTGATTGGGGATAAGGTGTTTGTGGGATAGGAGGAAAAATGATGACTATTGAGAACAAACATACATTTTTACCGTTTGATTTACAGTTTTTTGCGGAGGATCCACCAAATGATCCACCTGCTGATCCAAATGGAGCTCAAGGTGGGGAACCTGAAAAAGTTGAACTTACACCAGAGGAATTGCAGAAGAAAATCGAAGCTGAATCAGATCGTAAACTCGCAAAGGTTCTTGAGAAGAAACAAAAAGAGTGGGATTCCTTAACAGAACAAAAGATTCAAGAGGCTCTAAAAGAAAAGGAACGTTTGTCTAAGTTATCCGAAAAAGAACGCAAAGACGAAGAACTCTCCAAGCGAGAGCAAGAAATTGAAAAGCGCTTAAAAGAAATTGAGCTAAAAGAGCTGAAAGCTGATGCGGTGTCTGATTTGGCTGATAAGGGACTCCCTGCTGAATTTGCTGATTTCTTACTTGCCGAGGATGCTGCAAACACTTTGGAAAACATCAATAATTTTAAATCGGCGTTTGACAAAGCTGTCAATGAAGCTGTGAAAGAGAAATTGAGACAGGACACACCAAAGTCTAGTAGTGGCAGGATGGATAATTCTAACACGCCATCAGTAGCTGAATTAGCACAAAAACACAGATTGATAAAATAGGAGGAATATAAAATATGCCTACTTTTAATCCAGATAACGTACTATTACAAAATGCAAAAACAGGTCAAATCCCAAAGGAGCAGGGAACGCTTGTCTTAAAAGACATTATTTCGAACTCTGTCATGATGCAACTAGCGCAGTATGAGGAAATGACGAAGCAGGAAAAAGAATTTCAATATTTAGCGGAAGGAGTTGGGGCTTACTGGGTCGGTGAGGGTGAAGTCATCCGTACCTCCAAGCCTCAATGGCTAACAGCTAAGATGGTGGCCAAGAAGCTAGGTGTTATTGTTCCGGTGTCACGCGAATTTTTAAAATACACTCTAAGCTCATTTTTCGCTGAAGTCCGTCCGTTGATCGCTGAAGCTTTTTATAAAAAATTTGACGAAGCTACTATTTTGAATGTTGACAACCCATTTACTCAATCATTACAACAAGCCGTTGCATCTTCTGAACATATAGTTGAGGGGGATATTAGCGGTGATACTTTCTTTAAGTTGACAGACTTTGTCAATGATGCAGGCTTTGACATAAATGCGTTTGTATCTAAAAAGCAAAACAGGTCATTGCTACGTAATATTGTTGATGGTTACAAGCAAAAAGATGGCACAATTACAGACCCGCAGCGATTATATGACCGTACAAACAACACGTTAGATGGTTCACCGGTTGTAGACTTTGAATCAAACGAAATGAAAAAAGGTGAGTTATTTGCGGGGAACTTTAATTATGTCCGTTACGGCATCCCTTACAATCTGAACTACGCTATTTCAGAGGAAGCGCAACTTTCTTCTATCGTGGATGAAAAAGGCAACCCAATTAACTTGTTCGAACGCGAATTAATTGCTATTCGTGCAACTATGGATGTTGGTTTCATGGTCTTGAAAGATGATGCTTTTGCCAAAATACAACCTGCCGAAGTACCAGAAACACCAGAGGGGGCATAAGGAGGTAATCACTAATGGCTAAATATGAGGTTATTAAAGATTTTACAGACCTAGAGGACAATAACCACATTTACCTCAAGGGGGATAAGTTCCCCCGAAAGGGTAAAACAACTAAAAAGCGAATTGAAGAACTTTCCACAAATAAAAACAAGCGCGGGGAGCCATTAATACAAGAGGTAAAGGAAGATGCTTGAGAAAATTAAAACATTACTAGGTATTGAGGACAATTTGCAGGATCCAGTCCTCAATATCATTATCGAAAATGTTAAAAGCCATTTAAAAGCTTTACTTGGAAAGGATATTCCGACGGAGCTTCATTTTATTGTCGAGGAAATCAGCATTAGGCGATTCAACAGACTAGGAGCCGAGGGCATGAAGTCTGAATCGGTAGAGGGGCATAATACTAACTTTTACGATTTGAAAGATGAATTCGTGCCCTACGAATCTATAATTGCTGCACACAAAGACCCATCAGAGAAGCCCGGACGCGGAAAGGTAGTGTTTATCTGATGAGGTTTGCCGATAGGATCACTTTTGTAAAAGAAACTGAATCGTATTATGATCCAGAGAAGGGCGAGTATGTGGAAGGAGAACCAATAAAAGACACAAAGCCCTGTATGTTGTCAAAGATGGGTGTTGACAGGACGAACGAACTGTTTGGGCAGATTGATAAAGTCATCACTGTTGCAAGGTTACAACGTCCTTATACCAAGGAATTTGATCATGTAACTATCAATGGACAGAAATACAACGTAAAGCGCCAATCCGATTATCGGAAAGGCGTTTTTTATTTGGAAGGCGTTGCCGTAAATGCAATTTAGAGGAGCGGATCAATTAATTGGGGCGCTGAAAAAGAAGGCGACTCTAAACGATGTGAAAGAAGTTGTTAAACTTAATGGTTCGGAGCTACAACGAGGCATGATGCGGAAGGCGAGCTTTACGCGAGGTTATCAAACAGGAACAACCAAGCGATCAATAAAATTAAAGTTTGCGGATGGAGGTTTCGCTGTGAAGGTGGGGCCAGGCACAGAGTATAGTCCATATCTGGAACACGGAACAAGATTTATGGCAGCCCAACCTTTTGTCGGCCCCGCTTACCATCAACAGAAACAAAAGTTTTTGAAAGATATGAAACGCCTTATGGAGTAGCCTAGCCTTATGAAGTAGGTGAAGAAATGACAGCTGACTTAAAGTCCCCACAACAACAAATATTTGATGCAATTTTTGCATCCTCTCTTAAATTGGGATACCGAACATTTGATTATTTGCCAGCAAATGAAGTCGGTTATCCCTTTGTTTATGTTGGGGAACAACATGATTTTGACTTACGAACAAAAAGTAATATTTATGGAAATGTGGTGCAGGTGATCCACATATTCCACAATTACAAGAAAAGGCGAGAATTAACGACAATGATAGACGCCTTAAAAGTTCGTTGCCGTAAACTTAAACAAACCGAAAATTTTTATGTCACTTGCAGAAATATCAGTTCACAAACACTGATTGACGATTCTGCGGGGGAGCCGTTATTGCACGGCATTATCGAAGTTGAATTTCAATTCCATTAGGAGGGATATACATGTCAGAAGAAAAACAAATGCAACATGGTAAGAATAAGATTTTGTTATTTAGAAGGCTAGCTGACCAGAATAAAGAAGCTGCAAAACTGGCTTTTCAAACAGAGCATACTTTTAGTTACTCTCGTGACTTGGAGGCCATTCTCACAAAAGATGGAAACGTAATTCGGGTTGGTGGACTTGAATCAGAAGTGGGGATCAATGCTATACAAGCTAAAGATGATCCATTATTTGATCTGTTGCGCCAATCTGTCATTAAAGGTGAAAAACTAGAATTGTGGGAAGTAACGGTGGACGAGGATTTAAAAGACGCAGAAGGAAAATATCCTGCTGTTTATGCACAAGGATATTTAAGTGAGTGGGAAGACCCGGCCAACGTAGAAGAAAACGTAACTATATCAAGTACATTTACTGTTGAAATGGAACCACAGTTTGGTCGTGCGACTTTAACAGCAGAACAAGAACAAGCCGTTCAATATGCATTTAAAGATACAACCGCAGAAATGCCTGATGGAGCTTAAAGAGAGGGTTAATACCTTCTCTTTTATATTTGATTAACAGGGGGAGATTTTATGCAATTCAAGATCAACGGACAAAATGAAAAACTTAAATTTGGTGTAAAATTCTGCCGTTTAATGGATGAGAAATACAAGATAGATTTCCAAGGTATGGAATTTGGTATGGGGGTTATGTACGCACAAATGGGGCTTGCCCAAAGGAGCGTTACCACGCTGTCGGACATTATCCACGCTGCTGTCAAAGGGAGTTACCACCAAAACGACATCGATGATGCAGTGGAGGAATATGCGGAAAAAGAAGGCGGCCTGAAAATATTATTCGAACAAGTTGAAGAAGAATTGGGAAAGTCACCAGTCGTTCAAGAGGCAATCAAGGCGATTCAAGAAGCGCACAAAAACGCTCAAGACGCCGAAACCAATCTATCGAAACCTACGAAGAAATAATACTTAATTGTTTTCGTTATTTGGGCTATCGCTCGCTGTCTGAGATTGAGGACATGACCCTTTATGAGTATGAAATGCAGATGCGAGCATATAACCTCAAAAGGGTTGATAAAGAATATGACATTCACCTTCAAGCCTGGCTCAATCATGCGGCAACGGCGACGAAAGAGCAGGGCAAGAAGGTCGTTTCTGTTTATAAGGACTTTCAGGACTTCTTTGACTATAAAAAGCGGTTGCGAGAACTTGAAACTCCTACCAAACGGACAGAACCGCATTTGATCAGGCTGGCGCAAATAGCCAAAAAGGCGAATGAGGGGCAGTAAGTTACCAAACTCAATAATTCAAGGGCATCCAATAAGATGTTCTTTTTTTGTTGCCAAAATATTGCGGAAAGGAGGTTGAATTATGGCTGAATCGCACGTCGTAGAGGCGGTATTAAAAGCTTCCGGAGCTGACGATTTCGCTAAAGCATTCAAAGAATCGCAAAAGGCTGTAGAAAACGTGAAGGAAAAGATAAATAACTTTACTGTCGGGAAGTTAGTAACAGCTGCCGGAATCACCGCCGCACTTTCCAAAGGCTTCGATATGGTCAGAGATTCTGTTGGCAGAGCTTTTGGGCGTATCGACACTATGGAGCAGTTTGAGCGAGTTATGACTACTATGACAGGTTCTTCTGAAAAGGCGAAATCTGTCTTAGATCAAGTCAATGAAACGGTATCAGGAACGGCATATGGCCTTGATGTTGGAGCGAAAGCTGTCCAAGGGTTTGTGACATCAAACATGGAAGTGGACAAGGCCACCCAAACATTTGGTGCATGGGCAGACGCAGTTGCTTTTTATGGTGACGGTACAAACGATACGTTAGGGCGAGTAACTGATGCACTCTCAAAAGCAACTGCCACTGGGAAAATTCAGATGGATACCATGAACCAGCTGGCAGAAGCCGGGATTCCTGTCATGCAGATTTACGCTGATGCTACAGGAAAATCGGTGGAAGAAGTGGCTGACATGATGTCCAAAGGAAAGATTAGTGCAGAAGAATTCCACGATGTCATGAACGATGCGCTTCTTAACGGCACAAAAAACTTTAAAGGTATTGATGGGGCGGCAAAAGAAGCAGGTGCCTCGTGGACTGGTTCTTTTGACAACATGCGCGCGGCCGTTGCCCGTGGTGTAATTGCCATTATCCAAAACATTGACGAGATGCTTACATCTAACGGTCTTCCTACTATGCGGGAAATGGTAGCCGAGTTCGGGTCAAAGTTTGAGGATGTTCTTAAAAAAGCAGCAGAGTCCATTCCTGTCGTTGTTGAAAAGCTAAAAGAAATCTATGACAAATTAGAGCCGTGGATGCCATTGATTCAAGCTGTTGGAGCAGCGGTTATTGCTATGGTGGCGGCGTGGTCCACGTTTAACACAGCAAAAAATATTATTGATGGAGTTAAGACATCTTTCAAGGCATTAAATAAAGTTATGATGAAAAATCCTTGGATTCTTATTATTGGGGCTGTCATTATGGCGGCGGTCTTAATCTATAAATACTGGGATCCAATCAGTGAATTCTTCAAAAAACTATGGGAAAAAGTGAAGGAAGTCAGCCTAAAAGTATGGGATGTAATAAAAGAAAAGTGGAATACCGCGGTAGAATGGGTCAAAGAAGCGTGGTCGTCTGTGAAAGAGTTTTTTTCGGACCTTTGGGAATCTATCAAAACTACTGCAATTAATATATGGGATTCCGTAATAAACAAATGGAATGGCATTGTAGATACCGTTAAGGAAACTTGGGAATCGGTTAAAACTTTCTTTACGGGTTTATGGGAATCAATAACTTCAGGAGCCACTGACATTTGGGATGGCATTGTCAGTCGTGTGCAAACAGTTTATGACAATATTACTTCCACTTTCGAACCTTTAATTACATTCTTTTCAGATACATGGGAGAGAATAGTTGAAATAGGTACTAATGTTTTCGAAAGGTTAATAGACTTTTTATCCAGCACATGGGAGAACATCAAAGGAATTGCCGAATCTGCCTGGGAGATTATTAAAAACGTAATCCTTGGGCCAATCCTTTTGCTTATCGACTTGGTAACAGGAGATTTCGAAGGTTTCAAGGAAAATCTAAAGGCGATTTGGGATAATATCTCAACTGCGGCTGGCGAGATTTGGGAAAATATCAAAGAAATTATAATCAACTATGCGACCATGGTTTGGGAGAACGCCAAGGAAATATTCTTTGGACTGGTAGAGACAATAACAGGGGCATTCGATTCTGTAAAAGAGACGCTCGGAAATATTTGGGAAAACATCAAAACCAAGATAGATGAGCAGTTATTATCGTGGGAAGAAGCCTTTAACAATGGGATGGATGCCATTTATAACGTCCTAATCATTGCCTGGGAATTCATTGATAATCTTTGGCGAGAGGCCTTAAGCTGGATTCTTGGGGATTCCGTTAACAACTTCGAGGAAATAAAGCACGCCATAGAGGATGCTATGGAAGCTGTTTGGAACATTATTGATGTCGTATGGACATTCATAAGCGAGACTTTCTCCAATGCCGTAGGGTTTATTATGGCTTTGATTCGTGGGGATTTTTCAACAATGAAAGATTTCATTGACCAACAAATGTCCCTTACAAAAGAAACTCTTGGAGTTATTTGGGAGAACATTAAGATCATCTTTAAGAAAGTTTTGATTGCTGTATGGGAAATCGTTAAAGAAAAATTTGCACAGGTCAAACAGTGGGCAATCGACAAGATCAATGAAATGAAGGATAAGACGGGACAAGCGTGGGAACTCGCTAAAAATATCGCAAAAGAAAAACTCATCAATATGTGGAATGATGTTAAACAAAAGTTTGACGACATCAAGAACTCGGCCAAAGAGAAAATGGAGAAAGCTAAGCAGAACATTGAGGACGCGTGGAACAAAGCCAAAGCATTTTTAGAGAACATTGATCTTGTGAAAATTGGAAAAGATGCTATTCAAGGTTTCATCAATGGTATCAAGTCGAAAATAGAAGATGTAAAAGCAGCGGCAAAAGACGCAGCAGACGCAGTTACCGGAAAAATAAAAAGCATATTAAAAATTGCATCTCCATCCAAGTTGCTTAAGCGCATGGGAAGCTGGACAGGAGAAGGGTTTGTTGGCGGTATCTTAAGTATGGTCAAATATGTGGCCAAAGCCGCAGACCAACTGGCACTTGCGGCAATCCCAGATATTGAGCCTATTGATATCGGAGGGCAAGTGGCAAGTATAAACAAAACGGCGAGTGCGCAGATGCAGAATAATGTAACAAGCGAACTGAGCGTTTTTAGGCAGCCGATTATTGTAAACATCTATGACAACAAAGAAGCTGTAAGAGCTTATGTCAACGAGCATAACGCGATTGATGCACAGATAAGGAGGTTTTGACGATTGACATTCAAATAAAGAAAGAAAACGGAGAGTCTTTCACTTTTGAGCAATACGGAATTATAGTGAAGGACTTTATTGTGTCGTCAATCCCTCTTGACCCTGTGTATGCAAAGCCAGAGGGATCCGACAGGCGTGTTGATTACGGAGCGACATATGATGCCAGAACTATAAAAGTTCCGTTTGTAGCCAGGGCACATGATTTACATGATTATCCCTTATTAAGAGATTTTTTATTTGAAAAGATAAACGACAAGGAGCCTTTCTACATCCAAGAAATGCGCCGGGCCAAGAAGCTTGCGTATGCCTTTGTAGACACGAACGAAGCACCGAGGATGCAGGAAAGTACTGAAAACAAACTGATAGGCGGTAAACGCTATTTGGTGCGGTTACAGAATACATTTGACCTGGAACAAATGGAGTTAGACGGTGAAGGGGAGTTGATTTTCGAAACCACTGCGCTCCCTTTCGCCGAGTCCATCGGCACAACTCAGGACATACAACGTGATGGCATCAGCGCTGACTCTGGATTGTGGGGGTTCGGCATGGGGCTTGAGTCGGTAGAAGAGACATTGATTTACACGCATAATGCAATTGCCGGCAACACTTTCCGGATTTTTAATGCTGGTAACGTGCCTATCCATCCGTTTGAGCAGGACTTGAAAATAACGATTAGTAATGTGGTCGGCAGCACAGAGTTATTCCAATTGGTGAATTTGACTAATGGCAGCCGATCAAGGATCGATGTACCACTCAAAAATACGGACAAAGTAATTTATGACGGACCAAACGTGACACGGAATAGTCTAGCGTTTTTAAGAGACACTCGGAAAAATTTTATTGAGTTGTCGCCAGGCTGGAACTTATTCCAAATCTACAACTGTAACAGTGCTACGATTGCATTCGATTTTCCTTTTTATTACCAATAGAGAAGATTGTGGGAGGGAGATAGCTACCTCTCTTTTTTGTATGTCAAAAGGAGCGAGAAAAAATGGCAATAAAATTAATTAGCGTTTTATGGGATAGGGAAACTAGAAATAATATTAATGATAACTTCCGGGAGTTGTTTGACCTGGGAGAAAAAGTAGAAGATGAAATTAAACGGAATTTGCCTGATTATATCCCTGATGGGGCAATCACAACTGAAAAGACAAGTTTCATCAAGGCAGGAAAAAATCTATTTAATCAACATGATACAGTCAGTGGCCGGGTTAGTGTGACCGGTGAAATCATCGACGATGGAGTTAATGTTACTGCAGATTATGAATTGATCAAACAGGGGCAAACATATATAACGAATAACCCGATCTATACGGCACAGTATGATAAAGATAAAAGTTTCATTAGATTTTTATACGTTGCTAAAGGAGATACGCTGAAAACGGAAAATAACGCAGTATATATCCGAATTTCAGTCAATCGGACGTTAGCCAGTGGATTACAGGTTGAAGAAGGTAATGCATTAACGCCTTATGAACCATATATGAAAACGCTGGTCGGAATTGACATTAAGGATGTAAGTGAAGCTAAAACAAGTGATGCAAAAGGTAAGCATTTTACAAACATTAAAGCACGTTTTGAGGAAATAGAAAGAGACGTTGCAGATATCCGCCCACCTGATAGTAATGTTGTTTCTGATGAAGTTGCAGAACAAGTCTTCATTGCCGAGATGAATAAAAAGGCAGCTCGATTAGGGTGTGATAACCCAAATTTTAAGAACTCAAGCGGGTTATCAGCTGCGGGCCAATTGACAAGCCCGAAGGATATGACATTGATTACTCGACATGCTGCAGGGATTGCGGAGTTAACCAAAGTTTGGGGAACTAAAAATTATGAGGTTGCCATTAAAGGATCCAGTGCACGAACTATTAATATTACTTCGTCAGTGCAAGATGCTGCATTTGAACAAAGCTATACGATTTTAGGTGGAAAAACTGGAACTTTAGGTGTGGTCCACAATTTATGTCTAGTCGTACAGCATAAGCAAAAAGGCCATGTATTAGCGGGTACAATATTAAAGGCAGACGGTGATCGATGGATCGCAATGAAACAGTTATTCGATGAAGCGATAAAAATTATAGAAAATAACGGAAGCGCAAGTCCTACCATTGACGCAGTAGGGGCTTGTGCTATTTTATTGCCTGCGAATCCTTTATTGCATACAGGGACCCCATTAAATGAGCTTTTTCTTAAAGGAAATACAGAGAGACAATCTCCTGCAAGTACGACGAAAATCTTAACAAGTTTGGTTTTAATCGAAAGTGTTCCCGATTTAAACGAATCGTTCAGCTTTAAAGCCAGTGACAAGGTTGAAGATTCGCTTGTTTTTAATGAGGGTGATCGCATTACATTTAAAGATGCTTTGTACCTCATGATGTTGCATTCACATAATACAACAGCCAAAGCGGTTGCACGCGCTGTAGGACAGCGGATTGTGAAAGCAAGAGGTTATGCGTAAAGGAGTGATGTCGTGTATCTTATCGACTTAAACAACCGGCATTATGTCACTCAAATGACTTATCAGATTGAGGAAGATTTAAACGGAAATAAGGTATTTTCTGCGGTCATTAAACCCACTAAACCCAATCTTGTATTTTTGGAAAACCTTGAAAAAATGTGGACGTTAGTAGACGATGACGAGAACTTTTACAAAGTCGTCTTTGTTAAAAAGCAAGGGGAAGGGAAACTGTTATCCGCAGAGATCAGAGCCATTCCATCATTTTACGATGACTTTGACAATGACCGGGTATATGAGGAATATAATCGATCGCTCACAGCGAAAGTTGCATTTGACATCATCTTTGCTGGCAGTGGCTATTTTTATCAAATGTCAGGCGACTATTATGCAATAGACTGGGAAGGGTTTGGTGGTGGATCCACGCGCTTAGAAATGTTCCAGGACGCTCTCAACCGGTACGGAGCAGAGTTCACCGTCATGGGACAAACTGTCTTCATAAAGAAGCTAATCGGTGAGGACTTAAACGTCATGTATCGTCACCGGCTCAATGCCTCAAATATCGTACAAGAGACTGACGCAACGAGCTTTTGGACATATGCCAAAGGATACGGTGATTACGAGGGTGACAAAGAAGCAGGAGATTGGAAAGATGCTAAACTTATTCGAGAATACACTTCTCCCATTGCAAATATCCCTGGTATTGGCAAGCGACATGCCCCGCCTATAAAGGATGGACGGGTTAAAATCGCCTCTGTGATGGATGCCAATTTAAAAAGGCTAGTGGAT
Organism: Siminovitchia sp. FSL W7-1587; assembly: GCF_037963795.1. NCBI lineage: Bacteria > Bacillati > Bacillota > Bacilli > Caryophanales > Bacillaceae > Siminovitchia > Siminovitchia sp. FSL W7-1587. The sequence continues at coordinate 2,201,537 of NZ_CP150169.1, read as the reverse complement.
GAATCACTGAAAATCAGCGTGACCGCTGACATACACGATCTAACCAAGCAAAAATACCCTATCGCCCAGACAAATGTTGGTGACAGGGTATTTCTCATCGATGAACGCATTTCATTAAATGAAGAGGTTCGTGTCGTCAATAAATCAGTAGTTAGGGACTGGCGCGGAAATATACTTGATATTCGGTTGACGTTTGGATCACAGGATATTGTCAAACGGCATCAGGCGAGTCTTTCCAATGCGGCAAAGGCAGTAAATGAGCTTTTCAGCGGCAGAAAGAAACTGCCTTTAAATGCGTTAGCTAGCGAGGTTGCCAACGTAACCAAAGCCATTTTATCTGCCCAAACGGAACTTGATTTTACAAATGGCATCATTGCCCGGGATCCTGACAACCCTAACCTGGTCGTTATGCTTACAAGCGCCGGGCTAGGCGTGTCACAGGATGGTGGTAAGACATTCCGCAACGCTATTACTGGTCGAGGCATACTAGCAGAGCATATTCTTGCTGGGACGATAACAGCAGGTGGCAATAAGCGAATCGATATTTCTGATGGTTCAATTTGGTCTTATTTTGGAAATAAATTGACGATGAATTTTGGTCAATATTCATTAGATTTTTACCATACAGATGAGAGTCTGATCGGAAGTTTCGGTCGTGGAACTATTCCCATGAGCAATGGATCAACCTATGCCCGGGGACTTAATTTGCTTGTTGCCAACTCATTTTTTGACATCATTCATTTACGGAATGATGTCCGTAATTTCGCATTCAGAACAGCAGCTTTTAATATAGACAACAACTATACAGCCGTTGCTGGTCCACAGGCATGGGCGGGTAAAAGTTTTTTGGGATTATACACGGATGCCGAGTTATGGAAAAATAATCGCCGTACAGACCAGGCTTGTATGGTTTTTGAGCAGACGCCGACAGAGCACAACACCCACCTGTTTTTTGGCGGCAGAAGTGAAACGGGCGCACGAAAGGCTGGAACATTTGGAGTCATCTATAATGATAGCGAAGACACAAGCCAATTGATCGCTCAGGCCCAGAAGGACAGATGGTGGGTAAGGCAACTGCAAGCAGGCGAAAAGGCATATGTATCGAGCACATCAAACTCCGCCAGATTTGGCGTTAGTGATAATACTTACATAACCATTAATGATAATGGTTATGTCTTTTTTGTTGTCAATGGCGTGGTAAAGCATACATTTAGTCCCGATTAGGGCTTTTATTTTGCTTAAATATTAAATAGAAGGGTGAGTTAGATGGACATGATTCAGTGGTTGTCTAGTTTCTTAGAGTCAGATAATACGAAATTAATTTATATCCTCGCATTGATTATGGGGGCAAACATTATTGATTTTATGGTTGGATGGTTAAATGCAAAACTGAATCCAGCAATTAAATTTTCAAGCTCAAAAGCAATTTTCGGTATAGCACGGAAGTTGCTTTTATTTGTTCTGCTTGTTTACACAATTCCTGTTGCATTACTGATGCCGGAACCACTTGGGATTAGCGCATTATATGTGCTGTACATTGGATATTTAGCAAGTGAAATTAATTCAGTCCTAAATCATTTCAAGCTGGCAGAGGATGATAAGACAGTGGATCCATTTGTTGATTTCTTTAAAAAGATATTTAGCAAACAAAGATGAGTGACGCATAAGCGTTGCTCTTTTTTATTTTACAAGGAGGAATTTAACATGGTAGCAATCAAACAACAATTGGCATCACAAAACGTCATCAACAATCGAACTTTCGGCGCAGGCAATCCGTGTAACTTTATTACAATACATGAGACGGCTAACGAGAGTACGGGAGCCAATGCCCAAAGTCATGCAAACTTGCAGTCTAAACTTAACCCTCGTCAAGCAAGCTGGCATTATCAGGTTGACGAAAAAGGGGTTATTCAATCCTTTCCTGATAATATAAAATGTTGGGCCGGAGGAGATGGGAAAGGTCCAGGGAACACTCAGTCGATTCATATAGAGATATGTGTAAACAAAGATGGAGATTTTAATAAGGCTGTCAAAAACGCCGCAGAGTTGGTCAAGGTGTTAATGGCTCGTCACAAAATCCCTATAAGCAATGTCGTACAGCATAACAGATGGAGCGGGAAAGACTGCCCTCGATACTTGCGGAATGGCAAAAAGGGGATCAATTGGGGCAACTTTATTGCAATGGTTAAAGGTGCAAGTGCAGCCAAACCTGTAGCATCAAAGCCCGCCAGCAAGCCATCCAGCGGCTACACCGGTAGCAGTATCGTTGACTACCTGAAAAGCATTGGTGTGGATTCCAGCTATGCTAACCGGGCTAAATTGGCCGCACAATATGGTATCAGCGGCTATCAAGGCACTGCCGCCCAAAATACGCAGCTACTCAACAAAATGAGAGCAGGCAAACCCGCCGCGGCCAAGCCCGTAACCGCCAAAAAAGGCAATCAAAAGACAGGTAGCATTGTCGATTATCTCAAGTCGATCGGCGTTGACTCATCTTTTGCTAACCGGAAAAAGCTTGCGGCCAAATATGGTATTAAAAACTATACCGGTACCGGATCGCAAAATTCACTGTTGCTGAAGAAGATGCGCGGATAAATAAAGAGGGCTTGTCCAGCCCTCTTGAATGTGCTATATTCTATTTACGGTCACGTCCGCAATGGACGTGTGGATTGAAATATATGTTAAAATATACTGTATTTTACGAAGCCCCTGCTTATTTAGCGGGGGTTTTTGCTGTTTACGTTCTTCTCTCATTTTTTTCTCTCTACAACCTCATGGACTTCACAGTCCAGAGCCTCACAGATGCGGTCTATCACTTCAAGGGAAACATATTCATCTTTCCATAATTTCGCTGCGGTTCCGGACGAAATTCCGACATCCTTGATAAAATCCATCCTCTTTATATCTCTCTCAGCAAGTAATACCCTTAATGGTTTAAACGTTAGCATCTTTATCACCTCATTAATATCGTACACCTTGATAAAATAATTTTCAATATCTCGAAAAAAATTTCGAAAAAGTATTGTGTTTATTTTTATTATCATGTACAATATATTCAAGAAGTCAAAAATACTTTCAAAAAGGTGATTAAAATGAAAAGCGTTATGAAACTGGCTTGGTCCATCGCTAAAAAAGGAGCAAAAAAGTTTGGTGGCAGTCCGGTTGAATACCTTTCAGAGTCTTTAAAGATGGCTTGGAAGTTCAAAGGTAAAAATGTTAAGCGCCCAGTTAAAAAGACTCGCTTGACACTAAAGGTTGAAAAAGGTTATTTCCGTAAATCTTGGGTTGCTCGCATCAATGGTTCAGATGCCACATACAAGTATGAGCGAGCTTTTGTAAAGGCTGAAAGCCAATCGAATGATGAAATCAACTTCGATCTTGCGAACGGTGTTTACGAGGTTTGCGACGCCGGAAACCGCTACTTCATCCAAGTAAAAAGTAGCAAGGTCGAGCGCATTAACGAGCAAGATGTAATGGCGGTAGTTGCTTAAGGTATCACCGACAAATGTCGTTGATATAAATAAAAAAATTGAAAGGATGATAGAAATGGAAAAAGTGAGATTGCAGTTCATTGAGACGCGTAAGGATGATCCGTTTACTAGGGACACATTCGCAATTGAGGGTTCGGATTTTACTGTAGGTGAGTTTACCTACGTACACGAGGCGGAAGAGTATGATCTTCCCGAGGGTTATTTGGTAGGGGAAACTAAATTCGGCTTAAAAGGGATCTTTGATCCCCAAGGCATGTACTGTGAATTATATGCCGAAGGCAAAACTCCAGCACTTGTATCATCGCAAGGAATTAAATATCTAAAAAAGGCCCACCCGGCAGAGTAGGACCTTTTGGTGAGACGGAGTAAGCGGCTCCGGTCTCACCTCCTAATATAACATAATTCGCTGCGGCCACACAAAGGTGGCGGGCATAGGAGGAAATGAAATGTTTGTAATACACAACCAATTTCTAGCAGTATGTGAGATTGATTTTAATGAGGTTGATTTATATAAGATCGGCAAGCACACGTATGTGCTAAAAGCTCCTAATTTGACGGAGCGACAAGGCATCGTATTCAAATTTCAACGCGGACGCATCCCGGCTCCCGGTGATGTTATACATGTCACGCAATTGGCTGACGACGAGTCTCGTGTTGACTTTGACCGTCAGATTGTGGTCATCCAGCGTAAACATGCAGACTACGTACTAAAAGATAGCTCTAATCATTTGCGCTTAGATATGGATGATAACGGATATGTTGTCGGATTCGCCGTCCGACACGAAGGCGATAACGAAAAAACAATACTTAATCAACACAGCTTGGAGTGGTGATTGTTATGGCCATAAATATCTATGATTACTACATTACATTTGAGGATTATGCTCGCGCCGAGGAATACGGCGTGAGCCGGTCACTCTTGTGCGAGCGTGTCCGGCGTTTATGTTGGGACAAAGAGAGAGCTATCACAACGCCACCAAAGCCCAAGAAATCAAAAATACCGCAAGAGATACGTGATCTTGCGGAACAAAACGGCATCACCTTTCCGCTGTTAAGTCAGCGGATACGAAATGGTTGGGAGCCGAAAAAGGCGGCAACCACGCCTAAAATGAATGTGCAAGAGGCTAGGAGGGCAAGCCTGGCCAAAAATAAAAATAACGACCCGTATTTACAAATGGCTCTCGAAAATGGCATTCGCCGTGATACCTATTATTTCAGAGTCAAAAAGGCGGGGTGGTCGCCATGGGAAGCGGCAACAAGACCTGTTATGAGCAAAAGCGAGATAGCGCAAATGGTCAACTCCCGTTGTGAGCATCCTTGGACACTCGATAATAAGGTGGTGTTCAAGTGATCCACTTAGTGGACGACTTTTTAGAATGGATCATTTCAGAGGGGTTGCTTCCGAGCAACCTTCCTTATTTCCGTTCTCGTTTTTACGAGTTTGCTGACTTTTGCGAGACACATAATATTACCGTTGATTGTCTCAACGTTGAGGTCAGCCGATTGTATATGGCGAATCTGGCACAGCGCCCCAACAAACAAAAGGAGGGGCAGAGGCTGTCAACAAGCACAAGAGCAAAGCATTATGACTTTTTAATTCACCTGGGAAATTTCTTAGGTGAAAAAGGCCTTATTGATGACCCCGACATTACAAAAGGGATACGCCGCCCGGTTCCACGCCACACAACAATACAGAGTTTCACTCCGGAGCAGTTGCAAGCAATTTTTGATGCAATCCGTAATGTACGTGCGACACCACAATACAAAGAGCGTTTTGTTTTGTTGCTCTATACATTAGTCAGCACAGGTCTGCGTATCAGTGAGGCGTTGGAGCTGCAACCTATCAGTTTTGACTTCGAGCGGCGCAGGTTGCTCGTGATCGGCAAAGGGAATAAAGAGCGGGAGGTTCCTTTCTCGTTCGATTTCTCAAAAACGGTACAAGATTATATCACCAAATACGAGATTGATAGGACTGAATACATTTTTGCTTCTCGTTATGGTCGGCCGCTGTCTCCGTCTTCGGTGCGGGACGCGCTGCGAAAAGTAAAAAATTCACTAGGGACTAAACACGGCATTGATCGTATGAGAGTTAGTCCTCATACGTTTCGGCATACATTTGCCAGGCTGTGGGTAGCCAAAGGGGGCAATACCATTGCGTTGAGTCGCATACTCGGGCACACCAGCACACAGATGACTGACAAATATGTCCGTCTATGGGGAGTGGATCTTAATCAAGCTTATGACTTGTGCGATCCGTGTTCCGACATAACAGTGCCTAAATTTGATCAATAAAAAGAAAAGCCCGCGATTATTGCGGGCTCTATTCATTTAAACCGGTATTAAGTTTTTTCTTCTACTAACTTCAAACATAAAACGATTTCTAATCATATCGTTAATTTGCTTAGTCGAATCAACAAACCTTAGTAATCGTTTGATGTCATCAAAGTTAAAGTCATTGAGCAACTCAATAAAAGCAGTGTTAACAAACGAAGAGGTAACACCGTCAATGTTTTTAAAAGAAATTGTTACTACAACATTGTTTTGTAAATGATGGCGCAAAATGTCTTGAATAACTTTCCCGTCTTCGTTGGAGTAACAGCGTCCTACATGGTCACAAATATTTATTACCATTTGAACTCCTCCTCAAAATCAGTAATATTTTCGATAAAATCGGTCCTAAGAATAACCTCAATAAAAGTTCCGGGATAAAAACCTCGTTCTAAGGTAGCTTGCTTTTCAACACCATCATTCCCCTTAATACAGCTTACTATACCATAATTTGAATGAATATGAATAGCGCCTTTATTATTATTTACCACATTTTCAATCAAAGTATGTAAGCCTGCTCCTAAATTTCTTGGAGAAGTTTTTGATGTAACGCCTTCTTCGGATGCTTTTTCAATTGCTAAATGATCTTGAAGGGAAGGATAAATACGACGAATATTATCTGGTATGCCCATTCCAAAGTCTGATATTGCGATTTTAATTTGGTTTTTATTTGGGTAATGTTGCGCAAAGATGCATCCAATGTTTTCCTGGGCGTGATCTTTAATATTATTGAAAATTTCCCCGAAGCACGTTCTAATAGTAGTCAAGGTGTTTGGAGGTATGGATAGTTGATTTGACAACCAAAAAGTGAAATCATTTTCTAACCATTGTGTGCTATCACTATACGCTACCAGTTTTAAGGGAATAGTGGTCGGACGTACACCAGGATAACTGGTAATTGACTTTCCAATGTATTGTTTAAAGAACATTGAATCGTCCAGAAACTGTATAGGCGAGTTTTTCCCCTTGTTTATGTTTGTAGGATAAATTACTTTAGACCTTACACCTTGTTTGCGTAGCCATTCAAATAAATTACTTAAAATTGTTATTCCCGCAGGCTCAATAAAAGATAAATCACAGAAATTAAAGCGAATCTCACGAGCTTTGGGATGCAAGTCATTGTCTATTACTTCGTTTAAAAGCCTATACATAGAATGACGGGTAAATCTTGGTGGTAAAACAACTTCCATTTTTATATTGTCCCCCTAAATATTCTGTTATTTTATGTGCCATATAGCCTATTCTACAAATGGTCCATTTTTCCCTTCTTATTTATTTTTTAAAAAACAAGCCCGGCGCTGGCCGGGCTTTCACTTAAACAGCTTCTTTATTAACTTAAATATATCAAATGTAGTACGCTGGTAAGCTTTATTATAGACGTACCGTTTAGGATTCCTTATCCACCCATACCCACGCGGCATCTTAAGCCCGGCACGATGGACGACCTGTCTTTTGATACTCGTCCGGGCGCTGATACGCTTTTTAAGGCTGGGTTTACGGGGGCCGATTTTAATTTTCATTTTTTAAAAACTCCTCTACTGACTAAGTTTATACAGCATGTATTGATTTAGACTAACGCCTTCATGCTCCGCTAACATGGCCAGTTTTTGATGCAAGGATTTTGGCATGCGAAGATTGATTTTCCCACTGTAATCCTCACGTGGTTCTGGAACGGGATCGCCGTGTTCCAGTTTTGTTTCAAGCCATCCCTCCATAGCCTCACGGGCATTTTTGTATGCTTCTTCAGCGGTATCTCCGTGGCTGTGGCAGCCATCTAATTCCAGCACATCGGCAAAATAATACTGGCCGCTGCCATCGTTAATCTTTTTAATAACGATTGAATAAGGTAACTCCATGTAATAACTAACATCTTTTTTTACCATTTTAAACAGGCGAGGAGTTGTCTATAATAGATGGTAGGAAAGGGGAACCTACTCCCCAATCCTTTTTAAAACATCTTCCACATAAACCGCCTTAACCGGATTGTGCTTAGGTATCGTGATGACGTCTCCGTACTCGTTTCGGAAATGATGGTGTGAGCCTCTAATTCTCACCATTATGTATCCGTTAGATTCAAGGACTTTGACGATCTCATTAAACCTTATTCCGTTAGGGCGGTTTCTCATCTTTTCGATGAGCTTTTCAACCCTCGCCATTTGTTCCCTCCTTCCATTATTATAGTATCATATATGGTACTATTAAGCAAGCATTTTATGGTGTTTTTCGTAAAAATTTCCTGTTGAATTAAGAACGGGTGTTCTTATATAATAAATACAAACTAACGTTCGGGGTGAGAATATGAAAAACTTGTTAAAGCGTGCAGCGGGATCAGGACAAAAACTTGAAATGATCTACATAAACAACAATAATCAATTGTCTCAACGCATGATAAAAGTGATTTCTTTATCTGATTCCGCAGTCAAAGCCTACTGCTATCACAAGAGACAATTCCGCACGTTTAACATGGCCAACATATTATCTGTAGCCCCGGTTAGACAAAGGAGGGGAGCGTGATGGATATTAAAGATCGCGGTAATATCAAGTGGCAGGGGTTTATGATGCCAGAACAAGTCCAGATGCTTAAAGAGCTTGAAATTGATATGGAACGCGTAAAAAAGCCCCAACTGGATGAACAGGGATGGGAGCAGATCAATGAAGTGTTACATACGGCGATTGAATATCGGTTGCCAATTGTGTTTACACTTTGGATCGATGGATTTTTCGAGGAAGTGGAGGGAATCCTTCATTATATTAATGAAGTTAAGAAGATGGTCCACGTTGTGGATATATACGAAAATGTTCAAATGGTTAAGTTTGATTCAATTGTCGGTGTCGAGTTTTCAAATTAAAAATTATGGAGGTTGATAATCATGTCATTGGCAGTACCAAAACCACCAAAAACTACAAAAAAGTCATCGTCAAGTGGTCCAAAGCTTACAGAGTTTGATTTAATCGAAATCGGAGAAAAGATCGAAGATGCCATCGAATATGGAACTACGGTCACGATCACTACTTACAGAAACAAAAGATTTGAAAAATTCACTGGTGTAATCAAGTCGGGGAATCCTAATACAAGGATGCTCACCATGGACATTGGAGAGATAGACGACATTAAAATAAGCGTGAATATCATCGTCGATGTGAAATGACGAAACCCCTCTGAGGTGAGGGGTTTTATATTGACCACAAATTGACCATATAAATTATATCAACACATATAAAATGATGTATTTAATTTTACGAGTATGACCTTGAAAATACACTTGATATAAAAATATACTATCTAATATAAACATGCAATGAAAGAACGTAAAAAATACGGTCTTAAAGCTGCTCGTCGTGCACCGCAATTCTCAAAACGTTAAAACCCATGGCCTTCTTGGATGTCGATTCCAAGAAGGCTTTTTCATTAAAAAGGCTCTATACTAAATGTTGGGGTTTCCACATAATTTGCACATAAAAATATACACGCAAACATCCAATTCTTTTATACTTGAATTGCCTAGAAACAAGAAAAGATTGGAGTTGCGTGCAAGTGAATTTTACCATAAAAATCCCCGGCCTTGAAGATGTATGGATCACAAAAGTGGAGAAAATGGAAGATCGTATTGCGCTTCATGTAGAAATGGCTGTCAAGGTACATAAGTGTCCCAGCTGTGGGGAAAGGACTAAGAAAATTCATGATTACCGGATCCAAAAGATCAAACATTTAAAGTGGTTTGAACGGTTGACGTACCTCTTCTACAAAAAGCGCCGCTATGCCTGTTCGTGCGGGAAGAGATTTGCGGAGGACAATCCTTTTGTTCATCGATATCAACGGCTTTCTATCGAGTGGAATCAGGCAGTATCCGTTCGGATCGTGCAAGCGAAGACATTTAAGGAAACTGCCCAGCAGTTTGGTGTCTCCGTATCAACTGTCATGCGCAGGTTTGATCGTTTGGCCGTAAAGGAAATGACAGAGGTTCAAGAACTGCCCAGGGTGATCGCCATCGATGAGTACAAGGGAGATACAAAGGAAGGAAAATATCAATTGATTATTGCTGACGGGGAGACAAAGGAACCGATTGATATCTTGCCAAACCGAAAAAAGAAGACCATCAAGGATTATCTCCAAAAACATGGAACCAATGTGGAAGTGGTCATTATGGATATGAGCCCTTCTTTTAAAGCAGCTGTCCGAAAGGCGTTGGGGAAGCCAGTTATTGTAGCAGATCGTTTTCATTTTTGCCGTTATATTTATTGGGCTCTTGACGGGGTCAGAAGAAGAATCCAGTCTGATTGGAATGATTATGATCGGAAGAAATGTAAAAGGATGCGCTATGTGTTTTACAAAGACAGTGCAAAGCTGACCGAAGAGGATCGCTGGTATTTGGACAGGTACCTTGGGATGGACGAAGAGCTTCGCAGGGCTTACGAGTTGAAAGAGTCCTACTGCTGTTGGTTTAAGCAAGCCAAGGAAAATGGACAGGCTAAGATCCAAGAAACCAAGCAAGGATTAATGGATTTTTATAGGAAGGTAGAACAAGAGGGCATCCCTGAATTTGTGAAGGCTATCCGTACATTCAAGAACTGGCAGACAGAGGTACTAAACAGCTTTTTATTTGATTACTCAAATGGTTTTTTGGAGGGAATTAATAACCTGACGAAAGTCATGAAGAGGAACGCCTTTGGATTTAGGAACTTCCTAAGGGCAAGGGCAAGAATACTTCTTTTACATAAGTATAAAAAAATTGGAAGTCATGTTGGGTAGGTGAGATTCCATCTCACTTCACCCCAACATTTGACATAGAACCATTAAAAAAAGGTACAAAAAATGGAGAGTGACTGGAATTATTTTAATTACATTCTCTACCGTATTTTTTGGGGATCACTAAGCTATTGACGTCGCTCTCAAGAAGTACTCCTAATGCACCTATTCTTATCCCAGTAAACAGAAAGCGATCTTTGCTTTCCGAGGAAGCTGAAGAGACCTGAGGAAAGCGAAATATTTTGACGTAGCGATGGTAGGGATTTTTTTAACAAAAATAATGGCTGGGACATAACCCTGTAAAAATGAGTAAACCGCGGGAAATCAAGTTTGAAAACCTTGATTTCCCGCGGTTTTATTCTCACGATTATTACGAATATCAATCAGCTTTTAACTTATGTCCCAGTCTCATGATTTTACTGCTCCATTTGATTAAACCCTTTAGGCAAGATATACACAAACAGCGTTAAAAAGAGTGCTATTACAACACCTCCCAGTGCCCAAGGGAGCCAAGCAACGGATGAATTATCATTGTTCGGTGTCTGTTGCGGCAAAGGGTTTTCTGTATCAAACAGTCCAATATGACTTGCAATCGTTTCAGTGGTGAATTTATCTTCTCCTGTGAAGGAGAGGGTACGAATCATTTTATCGTATTCTTGTTCTCGTGGTTGATCGAATTGTAACTTACGCACTTCTTCAGGTACACGCACCGGCTCTTGTGCCTCTTCTGAAGTGTGATCTTTTCGTAGATTGGACCGGATTTCATGCTCTTGATACTCGGCGGGATCCGTACGTGTAGGTTCTTTCGCCCCAAAAGAGAGGGGAGAAAATCCTGTAAGAAGCACTACTACTACACCACAACAAACAGTCAAACGTTTAAATTTCATATTCCTCTTCCTCTGCTGAATGACGTAATTGTTGATTTTTGTAAATGTGTTTAGCCACTATTATTGCGATTGAAAAGCAGGTAATGGCGAATAGTACCGTGGCACCTGGTACGAATAGTTTTTGTTCTTGATGTTGAATAGATATGAATAGTTCAGCTATCGGGTTACTGGAACGAAAGTTTGGCATCGCCATATCAAGGAGCGGAGTGGTAAATAGGAAAATGATTAAAACGCTCCCGAGTGCTCCTATCCATGGTCCGATTATGAGTATTAAGCACATTAATCCTGATGTAGCCAGGACAAGCAATACCGTAATAATGGACCATTGAATGGCTTGTGCCTCCGACATTTTATAGATATTGAGTCCGTATATGCTAATAATTAATCCAAGAGCAACCGATAAAATGACATATAGTGATAGATGCACAAGGATAGGCAAATTCCCATAATGGTGAGCCAAATATCCAATCAGTAGGCTGACAAGCAAGATAATCACAAGCATGACAACTGGTGGCGTAAACGGTTCGGCAGGTTCTACCACTTGTTCTCCAGCAACGTTGACAGGGTTGGACAAGTGTTTGTATACGTAGTCGTTGTAATAGCCATCGTTAATCGCATTATGAAGAATATCATTCATATTGTCATGTACAAGTTTTGTTGTATCCACACTCTTTTTCCATCGGTTATTTAGATCATCAGATTTGCTTTGGACACTTGAGACTTGGCCAAACATTTCTTCTGTTGACCCAATCAAACCGTCTTGGTGCTTGCTAAGAGAGGATACGACATCGCCAAGTTGTTCGACCTCCATTAAAGACGCTTGATGACTCATCTGCACAAGGTGGCCATTAAGGCCTTCGATTGGCCCAGCTTCAATTTCGATTGGTTTGCGGTTACTCTTTATTTGCTCTACAGCGTTGCCCGCATGTACATGTGTTTCATTAACCAATGATAAAATAAGCTGTTGTTCCTCTTTGATTTCATCACTTAGGTCGGCGAGCACGGTATTCGTATCTTCAAGGAGAGTATCCATTTCGGTACGTGCGTCTGTAGAGAATTTCTGGAATTGTTTAATATCCTCGGTTAAGAACATGAAGGATGTCACGTTTTCTTGTGATCCAAGGATTTGTTCCCTTAACTCTCCCATACGAGCAAATTGCTTAATCGCCGCATCTGCATGTTCCCGATTTAAAGTACTGCTAGAACTATAGTTTCGCATGGTCAGTTCAAGCTCAGAAAGTAATCCGTAATAGTCCATCAATAAGCCAGGGTCACGATTTTGAATTGGATCACTAAAACGGGGCGCAAATTCACTTGCTGGTTCGGATGATAAAATCAGCTTTTCGCGCTCCTGAATTTTGTCTATCAGTGAGCTCGGTAGCGCCTCTGTTCTTTCTTCTAATTGATCTAGGTAGCGCTGCAGTTTTTCTAAGTAGTCGACATAACTGGATACGAGATCGTGGTTGTTTTTGATGTTTGTCTTTTGGCTGTTCAATTCATTTTCTAGCTGCTCAATAATCGCCATTGCTTCTTCCCAGATCGTATACGGGGAACGTTCATCTTGAGGCGTATCTGGTTGCGGTGGTTCTCCTGGTTGTTCCGGTTGTTCTTCTGAATCTCTTTTATTGTCTAGGTCATTATCTTCTGATTTCCCTAAAGTGTCTTCTTGGCCGAGATCGTTGTCCGATTCACTCGGTGATCCTGGTTCAGTATCTGGTGTTGGATCAGGTTGTTCTTCTGACTTCCCCATCGTGTTTTCTTGTTCGAGATCGTTGTTTTGTTCACCCGATGATCCCGGTTTAGTGTCTGGCTCCGGATCGGGTATTGGATTAGGCTCAGGCTTCTCTTTTTCCGGTTCAAGCTTGGTAAGCAATTCTTTTATGGTTTTGGCTTGCTCCTGGATCTCGTCAAGTGTACTTGGTGTCAGCCCCTTCAAATCATCTTGTGGTGCACCTGGCCGCTGTTGCTCATCGGGAGTTTTTTGAGTCAGGTTCTTACGTATGACGAGAGTGGATTCCATTGTAGATAAAAAGGCATTCAAAGCGTCTTGCTGATTGTAATTTCTAATGACATCCCTGTGTGATTGCGGCAGAAGGTCAATCTCTCGATGTAATGCCTGAAAAGAGGTGTTCATATTCGTTTCAAAGCCTTGCATTTGTTGATCGAGAGTACCTACTCCAGCACGAATCGCTTGCAAATAGTCGTATACGTTGTTTCCTTCATTTTCTAATCGCGGCTGAAAGGGTTCTTGGCCTTCTCTGATCCGTCTCTCACCATCTTCTAATAATGAGTTGAACTCTGCGGATGCTTCATTTATCAGCTGTTCATTTTCAAGATCGATTAATTGTAAGGAATCTACTACATCTGCTTGATAAGCTAGGTACGTGTCGATATTGTTCGTGAGCGTTTCAAAAGCTTTTTCTGCTTCTGTAAGACTGCTTTGTGAATTTCCTGCAATACCCGCCGCCTCTTTCGAGTGGGAAAATAGCTGTCTTAAGCGCTCACGCTGGCGATCAATTTCCTCCCCAAGTTCTTGTGAGCTGGGAGCGTAAAACGAATACATTTCATTTAAGAAATCGATCTCTTTGTCCAGTATTTCACCAAAGTTCGTTTGAACTTCGTTAATTTCTTCACTTACATAACGCCAATACATGGCTGTGACTTGCCCGTTCAGCTTTTGTTGGGCAGCTTCGAGCTCTTTTTGGACACGTTCTTGGTTTTTCGCGTTTAGGTGGGGTGATATCTCAAAGCGAATGTTAGTGATTCTCGGTACTTCCTCTTTAAATGACATAATGTCGCGTGAAAACGAGGAAGGAATATAAATGACAGCATCGTATTCTTTGTTTTCTAGCCCTGTTTGTGCGGCGCTCCGGCTGACAACAGGCCATTCGTACTCAGATTCACCGCTTTCAATCGTTAAAATCGAGTCTTGTCCTAACGTGACGAGATTATCTTTTGCTTGAAGAAAACCATCATCTTCGTTAACAATTGCGATTTGTGCTGTCGTGTTTTTTGGACGAAACGTTGGTTCGGGCCCAATGTAATTAAAAAAGCCGATGGGGATCGAAGCGATGATTAGAATGGCGATGAATAGGCTGATGACACTGTTTTTCTTGCTTCTCACAGTCTATTAAATCCTCCTTCTTTCAATGATTATCCATACGTGTCACGATTTACTTATTATCGTATCAGAAACAATGATTGATAAAAACATAATTTTGTGTAAAGTATAAATAAATGGAAAAATTATGTTTGATCATTAACGATAACATAAGACTTTTGGGGAACACATCAACCAGATTGGGGAAAGATGAAGACACAAGAGAGATAAGTTACGGTATTACACCTTCAACTATCATTAACTTCCCGTTTCAGTCTTCGAAAAAGATTGTACTTCCACAAAGCGGGTTTCTAAGGTAGTTAGTGCTTGAGGAAGAAGAGATACAAACAGGATGATTGTAAAATATATCCAAAAAGGTTGACATCATAATAATTTCACTCTTACAATAATTATGTATTAAAGAAAAATCATAATTTTCAGGAGGAGATTTTTCATGGCACAAATTCGTATGACACCTGATGAATTACGCACGGAGGCAAATGAGACCCGTGCAGATGCAGCATCGTACCAAGAGTTACTGCAAAGAGGAGATGCACGTATTATGAAGTTGGGCTCTACTTGGGAAGGGGAGGCATTCCAAGGATTTGCTGAACAGTGGCAAGACAAACGGAGGCACGTAGAAGAGCTCATCCAGTTGTACGAAGAGCTTGGAGCACAAACGGATGATATTGCGAACGTTGTGGAAACAACAGACCAAGAAATCCGTAGCCGCATTGGATACTAAATCATTTTACGGAGCGCAATCGCGATTCATGTTATTGTGGATTGTGATTGCTTTTTCTCTGGGAAGAGGTGTTTTTGTGTACATAAAAGTAACAGTTGATTTGCGTAATTATTTAGAAAAGGAGATAGATTTGCGTTTATCCGACCAATACACTGTGCGCAAGTTCATCGACATTGTGTGGGAAATTGAAAAGCTGAACCAACAGCGACGAGAGGGGGATTATATCCGGATTGAAAATAAAGCGCGGATACTTGGAGGAGATCAGATCTTGGCAGACCATGGTGTCACAAATGGTGATCGTTTAGTGATACTGTGAACATTCGCTCATAGGAGAGGGGCAGAGTTGGGAAAATGAGTGAGAGAAAACGACTTTATTTAGAAGAGCGACTAGGTATGCAGTTAGGGAAAGATGAAAACGGCTATTATACTATTACATTTCAAAATGAAGAGATTCAATTAAATGATACGTTAGAAGCAAGAGTACTAGACGGTTGTGATCCGTACACTACGAGAGAAATCGAACAAAATGAAGACGACTTTGTCATTAAAGTGAGACCAGTGATCCCATTGAAGTCGTTTGGTACGCTTAAAAATAAAGAAGAAAGTGTGAAACTCTTTGTTGCCCACGCATTGATCCAAAAAGTCATCCAACATAATCACGATCTACTTCATTTGATTGTCAGCCCGGAGAACGTGCTTGTCAGTGATGGGCTGGAGGTGACATTTATCCATTATGGTGTGAAAGACAGTATCCCCCCATATGAAAAAACCCCCGATAGATTATTTCTTGAATTACGTACCACATTACTAGTGCTTTTAGATGGGAATTATCGATTTAATGAATATATGAATCATCATGACACATTAAAACTATCACATAGAGCAGAAGCTCTCATCCAACAAACAACGTTAGAAGGATTACGTGAACTTGTTTGTGATTGGATTCGAGAACAGGAACAACAAGAAAAGCAATTACATAAAGTACCGAAAACAAGGTGGATCCTACAAAAGTGGGTAGGCATCGGGCTCATTTCCGTGCTTGTACCAGCGATTGTGTATATTGTGTACGTCCTTGCCTTTTTACAACCAAGGCAAGAAGCATTTACCGCTAGCCATTCCGCTTTCTTAAATGAAAACTATAGTGAAGTGATTGATACCCTTGAACCGTATTCACCAAGCAGCATGCCCCGTGTTGTGAAATATGAACTCGCGCAATCTTATGTCGCAGTAGAACCATTGCAAGACTATCATCGGAAAAACCTTAAAAATGTGCTCGTACTGCAAGCTGCAGAGCCTTACTTCGATTACTGGATTGCGATTGGACGGGGCGAAAATGAAGAAGCCATTGATATTGCCCGCGGGCTTCAAGATAAAGAGTGGCTTGTATACGCCAATTTGAAGCGTCGAGAAGAAGTCAAAAATGATAATAAGCTGTCAGGAAAAGAGCGGGAAGACTTAATCAAGGAGATTGAAGCGGAGATTGATAATTATATGCATGAACTTGAAGAGTTAGCGGAGGAAGAGGAACCATCCCAGCCGAATGATGAAGGTAATCCAGACAAACAAGAAGGAAAAGACGAAAAAGAAAAGGATAGGAATCAAAAGGATTATAAGAAGGAAAAGGGTGGAGGTGACAAATAATGTCCTCGACATTGTGGGTCTTTTACGATCAGTATGTGCAAAGGGTGGCGGTGGATGGACTCCCTGCTGTTATTGGCCCGGGGGAACATGTAAAGGTACGTATTTCTTTTTTACAAAAAGACATACAAGTTCGTGATCAAGATGGTCAGTGCTTGATTACGTGTGGAGACGAAGAACTGCTTACCCTTTCTTCTGGTGAATCATGCAATTTGAACATAGATGGTCAACCTTATTTTTTCCTATACATAAAAGAGGCTCCAAGTAAAAAAAAATATTATATGGGTCATTCGAATCTTGTGACCATTTCCAATAAATCTTCTGCCAATGTAGTTTTACCACTGGATATTCAGGTGGATTGCCTATTGCTATATGAAAAGAAGAAATGGACGCTGTATCCGAAAGAAGGGACACAGGCCCCATATGTGAACGGAGTGACAGTATCCACGCCGACCCGTATATTAGACGGTGATGAGCTTCTTTTTGGACGCGTGCTTTTGAAAATTTTAGATGGTGTTATTTTGGTCGTTGAAAGCAGTGAGCATTATAAAACGACGTTGACCCAGGTAGAAACGCCAACGTCCCTCATGCAACAACAGTATCCTATTTACCGCCGTACGCCACGTATGATCTATGAACAACCGACGGATAAAGTGGATTTTTCTATGCCGTCTGAAGAAGTGGATGATACGAGCCGGCCACTGTGGTTGGTTTTGCTGCCGCCGCTTTCCATTATCGTGATCATGGTCACGATTTCGATTACATTGAAACGCACGTGGATGTTGTTCATGTCTGTCCCAATTATGACGGTTATGGCGTTTGTGGCGACAATGATGTTTTTTCGCGAGAAGAAAAAGCGGAAGCAAAAAGAAGAAAAGCGTAAACGTGTGTACACTCGCTATTTAGAGGTAAAGCGGGATGAATTGCAGGAGCTAGCGGAGGCGCAAAGGCATGCGCTTTCATATCATTTCCCGACGTTTGAACAAATGAAGGATGAGACGCGTCGTGTCAGTAGCCGTATTTGGGAGAGAACCATTGACAACGAAGATTTTTTAGATATTCGAATTGGACGCTCGTCTGTGCCCGCCAGCTTTGAATTAAATCAACCGAGTGATGAGTTATCGAATCGTGATCGGGATGAGCTGTTGGAGGATTTTGAGCGGTTACGTGACAAGTATTCACACCTAGAGGATGCACCACTACGTTTAAGTGTCGCCCGCGGTGCGCTCGGATATGTTGGAAAGCCTTCCATTGTGGAACGTGAAGTATCGCAAATTATTGGGCAACTCGCTTTTGCACACAGTTATCATGACTTACGGTTTGTCGCGATTTTACATGAAGGACAGCGCAGAAAATGGGAGTGGATGCGCTGGTTACCACATTTTCAATTGCCTGGTTCAGAGGCAAAAGGCTTCATCTATGATGAAAAGGCGTGCGACTACATTTTAAATCCGTTGTATCACATGTTGCGTCAGCGAGAATTGGCACAAAAAGAAGCATTTGAGAAGAAACGAGAAGCGAAAAAATTTCTCCCGCACATCGTTTTCCTTGTCGCAAATCGTTCACTGATTGCAGAACACAGTATTATGGAATATTTGGAAGGAAAAGATAAACAGCTTGGCTTCACCGTCATCTTTTTAACAGACGTGGCTCAAAACTTAAATGAACATGTGCATACAATTGTGAAAGCAGTAAACCGAAACGAAGGGGAAATCGTGCTACTAAGGAACATTTCGATTCATAAACGCTTCCAGTTTGATCCATACGATCCGTCAAACGAAAACTTTGCGCGCATGCTCGCTTCTTTGTATCACCAACAGGGTATGACACGGTCAATCCCTGACATGGTGTCCTTTATGGAAATGTTCCCAGGGATTAAGCGGGCGAAAGATTTAAAAATCAATAAACGTTGGCAAATCAATGACAGCACGAAATCCCTTGCAGTGCCAATCGGCTTTAAGGCAAAAGATGAGCTGCTTGAGCTAGATGCACATGAAAAGATGCATGGTCCCCACGGATTGCTTGCAGGAACAACGGGGTCAGGGAAATCAGAGTTCTTACAAACCTATATTTTGTCTTTAGCCGTCAACTACCACCCCCATGAAGTTGCCTTCTTGCTCATTGACTACAAAGGGGGCGGAATGGCGCAGCCATTTAAAGGGATGCCGCATCTACTTGGTGTGATCACTAATATTGCTGAGAGTGAAAACTTTAGTTTACGTGCCCTAGCCTCCATTCGATCAGAATTAAAGAAGCGTCAACGCTTATTCGATGAACATACCGTTAACCATATTAACGACTACACGGAACTGTATAAATCAGGTATCGCTAAAGAGCCGATGCCGCACCTCTTTATTATTTCCGATGAATTTGCCGAGCTAAAAAATGAGGAACCAGAATTTATTAAAGAACTTGTATCTGCGGCGCGCATTGGGCGCTCTCTTGGTGTACATCTTCTCCTAGCGACACAAAAGCCGAGCGGAGTGGTAGACGGACAAATCTGGAGTAACTCCCGTTTTCGGATCGCCTTGAAAGTACAAAACGCCACGGATTCAAGAGAAATTCTAAAAAACGAAGATGCCGCTTATATTAAAGAAACGGGACGAGGCTATTTACAAATTGGTAGTAACGAGCAATACGACTTGTTCCAAAGCGCATGGAGCGGTGCGCAGTATATGAGGTCAGCTCACGAGGGGGAAGAGGAGATTGCTTATGTGACAGATCTCGGTTTAAAACTTGTTTCACGAGCGGAGATGGAAAAGGACAATAAACAAGAAAGCATCACCGAGATTGAGGCGATTGTCGAAGAAATTATAACAACAACAAACGAATTGGCGATTGTTCCAGCGAAAAGCCCGTGGCTTGACCCATTAGAAGAACGGATCTTCTATGATGCTGAGAGTTACGAAGAAGATGATCCACAAGCATTCCCATTTGCGCTTGCCGATGACCCAGAGAATCAACGGCAATTCCCCATTTGTTATGATTGGGGCAAGAGCGGCAATTTAATGATCTTTGGTATAAGCGGATACGGAAAGTCGATGACGCTCCTAACGTTACTCTTAGCATTTGCGGAGAAACAATCACCTGAGCAAGCAAACTATTATTTGCTCGACTTTGGGAACGGTGCCCTTCTGCCATTGCGCCAGCTTCGTCATACCGGGGATTATATTAAATTGGATGAAGGACGTAAGTTAGAAAAGCTCATTGACTACATTGAAAAAGAAATGGAATGCAGGAGTGAGCTGTTTATGGAAAAAGAAGTGAGCAACATCTCCGTTTACAATGAGGTGAGTGACGAGCCAATGCCATCGATTTTCATTGTCATTGATAACTATGACATCTTGCCGGAAGAGTTTTCAGACCTAGTGCCGGCCTTCACTCGGTTCGCCCGAGATGGTCAATCACGCGGCATTTATGTCTTTGCAACCGTAACTGCAAGAAACGCAGTGAAGCCTGTGCTGTTAAACAGCATGAATATGAAGATTTGTCATTACATGATTGATAAAACCGATGTCACATCATTACTTGGAAGGGTTCCATTTGCGATTGAGTCTGTTCCGGGTCGAATGATTGTCGCAAAAGGTAAAAACTGGCTTGCCCATACGTACTTACCAGCAGAAGGGGAAACGGACTTTGAAATAATTGAAAACGTGAAAGCGCGTATCCAAACGATCAATAGCCGCTATCAAGGATCGGCACTGCCAAAATCGATGGTCATGTTGCCGAAGAGCTTGACACTCGCTGGGTTCCGAGAACGCTTGGAAGAAGTTCCTCGACCAGGAATCCCACTCGGCCTGAACGAAGAGACTGTGCTGCCAGTCTATATGGCTGAGGATGCAGGGGCGCACACATTGGTTGTTGGTGAACCACAGCGTGGAAAGTCAAATATGTTAAAAGTCATGCTTTCGTTCTACCTTAAGTACGTTAACATAGAAAAGATTATCGTATTTGATGGAGTCGATCGCCCGTTATTTGATTTCAACCGCCATGAAAAAGTGTCCTATGTCATGACAATGGAAGGTATGCATCAAGAGATCGAAGAGGCGACACGAGTTATGGAATTAAGAAAGGTTCAATATGAAGAGGCGTTAAGTCAGGGGATGGAGTTTCCCGCTTTCCCTCCTTATCTCTTTGTTATTGATAATGTTGCAGACTTTAAACAGGCACTTGGCATGACGAAAGAAACTGCTTTTGCGGATATGATGAAAACGTTTGGGCATTTACAGTTCCAAGTCATAGCCGCAGCAAATCATCGAGAAATTAGTTTGGGGCGCAGCCCAGTTATTGAACAATTAAAGTCTGTCCGTCAACATATACTTCTGATGAAAAAATCAGGGCAGAGCGTGATAAGCTTTCCAATGGATCGTACAGAGACATTAGGAGAGGGATTTGGTTACCATATCGTCAATGGGCAAGATGTGAAAATCAAAATCCCAGAAGTGATAAAAGAAGATCTACTTGTCCTTGTATAATATGTTAACCAGTTATCGCTGTTTTTGGTTTTGTCGTCTGGCGAGGGCTAAATAAAACTTGATAGTAAGGATGGTTTTATTCAGTGAAGAAGGATGAAACTGCGTGATAAAAACGAAGAAGGGTGTATAGGTGATGAGCTATTATTTAAATCAAATTAATATGCTGAATCATGAGATCCGAACGATTAGGAAAGGAATGGATATAGCAGGAGAGCATCGTCAAGAGTTGCTTGATGTCCGAAGTAAGTTAGTAACTGAAAAAAGCACGTTAGTATCAGATAAAAGTCATATCGATCATCCGGAATTAGGAAATGACGCAGCGCGTGGGACCATTGCATCTGACTTCGAAAGGGCAGAGCGTGATAAGCTTAAACTGGAGCATGTGAAGTTACCAGAGCAAGTCCAAGAAATGATCGATGCCATTGATAGTAAGCGAGATCGACTCCAGGAAAAAATCGAGAGTGGAAGACTACAAATTCAATACCGAAACAATCGAATTAACCATTTAAGAAAGCTTGATAAACTGGCAAGGGAAAAGAAGGGGTGATAGAAGATGGAAATCAAAGTAAACGTAGAGGAAGCCCTGGCAATCCTTCAAGCGGTCGGAGAGCTTGCTGGCAGTTTTCAAAAAGAAGCGGTTGATTCAACTGAAGGGCTAGACATGTTGCTGGCTGAAACTGGAGAAGTAGAAGAAATAGAGGATAAATTAAGCATGTATTTTCAGACGTTGAGTCAAATGGAACGGCAATTCCAAACCTTGGTGCAAGAATATGAGAATGTGGACCATGAACTTGCAGGGAAAATGAGGTGAAAATAATGAAAATCTTAGATGTCAGTCAAGCGATCACGAAGCTTGATAAAGACATAGATCAATTGCAACGTCGCTTGGATTTTTTGGATTTGATAGATGTAGGAATTGAAAGAGTACTGAATATGGACGGTGCATTCACTGGAGAAGGTGGGGAAGCAATCATCTTGAATCATGCGGAGTTACAGCTCCCAACGATCCGGGCATTTCGCGCCCACATCACCACTACGATTGAAAAAATTAAAAAAATGAAGGCGTATATCCTTGAATTTGAACCCTCTGAAAATGGGGTAGTGACCGAAGACTTTTGGGATACGCAAATGACTCGAGGGCTAGATAAAGTTGAGCAGTCAACGGAGCAGTCCAAACAAAAAGTGGATGAGTATGCGGCGTCGGTTAGCCATATTATGAATCTTGGAAAGCTAGACATAGACCAAGTATTAAACGGCATTGAGAGTTCGCGTAAATTCGCAAGCGAAGTCGTTGATGAATTGTATATGCTTGACAATGACGGAGTCGATTTAATGGCTGACGTACAAGCGAGCCGTACCGAACTAGATGCCATTGTGCAAAAAGCGGTAGAGTGGACCAATGCAGGCGGACCTCTTTTACAAGGGGTGAATATTCAAGACGTGAAGTCGCACTTCAAAGAGATGACATTACATAAGGAAGCTCCAGGCGTGGATATGGCTCGTTTGAATCGTGGAGATGACCGTTCGTTAGTGCAGGGAGTAGTGAATTTCCTCGGTCAGGACTTTAAAAATGTTTATGATTGGGGAACTGTTATTAGGGATGGTGCGCGTGGTGCGGCGACAGCAATTATGTTTGGAACGAAAATGCTGGAATATAACCCTCATACAAAGAAATTGGATGTCAAATCAACATGGAAATCTAATGGAGGGGTTTATGAGTCGAAATGGGCTTCTAAACTACGTAATTTACATGATCCGACCAGGAAGAGTTTTATTAATCCTTATGCATATAAACCTAGTGAACTCCTGAAAGGTATAGCCGGATTAAGAAATGTGTCTAAAATAGGAATTGGGGAACTTTTAAACAGAACTTCTGGGCCGATTGTAAGTTATAGAAATGGACAGGAGTTTGTGAATAACTTTAATAGCAATCCTAGTGGGAAATTCTTTAAAAGTCTTGGTAACAATTTGAAGCAAAATTTCATTCCAACGATAAAGAGCATCGATGTGAACAAGTCTTTGAAAAATCTAAAGAACCTAAAGAACATTGATGTAAAAGAATCGCTAAAAAAACTCAACCCTCGTAAGGCTGGTTGGCAAAAGAATCTTGCTCGAGGAGCAAATGTATTGGCTGTCGGACTCAACTTTATGGAAGCATTTTCGGATAAACATAAGGATAAAAGTGTAGCTGAAAGAACCGGTCGTGCGCTTACTGGCTCCGCCTTAGATATCGGTGCTGGAACTGCAGGAGCTGCCTCAGGAGCAGCCTTTGGCACGATGATTTTCCCTGGCGTCGGTACGGTCGTTGGTGGGATTGTTGGTGCAGCAGCAGGAGGATACCTAGCGAATAAGCATTTAGGCGAATCTGTGAGGAAAGCAGGCGAGAGAATCGGTAGCACGGTTGAAAAAGGTTGGAACAAAGCGAAAGAAACAGTTTCAAATGTGGTCAATGATGTAAAAGAAGGGGCAAAGAATTTACTATCAGGAGGCGCAAAAGCGCTAGGAAGTCTGTTTGGTTAAAGTTGGAAATGGGGGCGTCCTCATTTCCTAAGCGTCTGATGGTGGAACTGGGGGTACAGTTGTGAGAAACATCGAATCTTTTCCTGATCAAAGTGAGGAGAAGGGAAGCTACCGATCAATTTTAGGCCTCTATCTTGTGTGTGGGGTTTTTGTTTATCTTTACAGTATTCCAAATATCTTTTTTGTGTACACAAACGATATGTGGCGCTTGTTTGCAATGATACTATGTGTAAGTTATTTTATTATGAGTGCTGGTGCGGCATACGTTGAATGTCGTTTTTTGAATCCTGAGCAACGTGGGACACTTCTGTTCTCTTTTACAGTATATTTATGGTCAATGGCAGCAATTAACTTATATGGAATCCAAGCTCTAGCCGATCATCCAATTTTTCAAGGAGTCTATATTCATCTTCTTTGGGGTCAATTGTTTTTAATCTTATTCTCATGGATCAAATGGATTCCAGTTCGCACACGTAAAATAGTGGCACGGGCAGTGACGATCGCGCTAGGAGCGTTTTGTTTATTCCATTTGTTAGCTGATTTCAATTCAACGAGAGGTGCAGGAATTTATGTCTTTTTGTTTGGGGATGTCGCAACGGCTCTTGGATGGCCGGGCTGGGCTCTTTTCTTCTCTGGTTTGTGGACGCGATTTATTATGGGAACGGTGATTGACTTAGATATCACGCCAGAAGAACGAGCGCGAATGATTGCAGAAGAAAAAACACGCGAAGAGGCGTCAATACGAAAAGTATCGGAAGAAATGCTGTCAAGTGGGCGTTATTTGGAATATGGTGAGCTAGAATATCCGGATGTGAGTTATCGAGAAAAAGGATCGAAGATGTTTGAAGATGTGGAGTTTTTATATGTAGAGAACCGTATCCGTTATTTTAATCGCTTGGATTGGACTCCAACAAAAGAAATGATTTTGTACAAAGAGAACGGGCAATGGTATTGTCAAACAACTGGGCAAGAACCTGAACGAGTGTTGTTGTCAGAGCATCTAGAAGAAGAAAAGCAAGAATTTGAAATCGATAAACGTGAATATTTGGAACAAGCAATTGAATACAGACGTATAGTCCCCTACTTTGTGGAGATTCCGAGTGACATTGATGAGTCCGAGATTGACAGGGAATGAATAAACTTTTTAAAGCAGGCTTCTAAAATACATGAGTTGATGAAACATCCAAAAGGGAAATATATTGTTCGACGTTATGGATATATACCTAGCAATCTTCCAAAAGAAATAGCGGGATTAAGGAATCTGCCTAATGTAGGAGTTGGAGGTCTGTTGAACAGAGCTTCCGGTCCAACGGTGATTTATAAAAATGGACAGCGGTTTGTAAATTACTTCCGGCGTGGGGATGGTTTTAGAGGAAATTCTATAAACTTATTGAAAAATTTAGGTAACAATTTCATACCAACAATAAAGAGCGTTGATGTGAAAAAATCACTTAAAAATATAAAACCAGGTGGCGGCGGTTGGCAAAAGAATCTCGCCCGCGCAGGAAATGTATTGGCGGTGGGACTCAACTTTATGGAGGCATTTTCGGATGCACATAAAGATAAAAGTACGGCACAAAGAACGGGTCGCGCGCTTGCCGGAACAGCGTTGGATATTGGTGCTGCATATGCGGGTGCAACCGGAGGGGCGGCTATAGGTACGATGATTTTCCCTGGCGTTGGTACGGTTGTTGGTGGATTTGTTGGCGCGGCAATTGGCGGTATCTCAGCGAACAAAATTTTAGGAGAGCCTGTACGGCAAGTTGGAGAGAAAATTGGGGTTGCAGCTAAAAAAGGTTGGAAGGTTGCAGGGGAAGCAGGAAAAGCTGCTTGGAATGCCGCAAGTGATTTTGGAAATGAGGTCAAAGAAGGAGCGAAGAATTTACTATCAAGCGGTGCCAAAGCTCTTGGAAGCCTGTTTGGTTAATGCAGGTGATAGGGGGATATCCACTTTGAAATCGTGTGTTGAGATGTGGCTGTGAGAAACATCGATTCTTTTTATGATAGATGTGAGGAGAAGGAAAGTTACCGATCAATTTTAATCAATTATCGCTTGGGCGGGGTGTTTGTTTATCTTTATAGCATTCCCAATATCTTTGCGGAATTGAGGTGAAAAATTGTGATAAATGTTAATCCTTCTCCTGATACAAACAGTGAAAAAAGAAATTTCTTCCTTGCTTATAACGGGTATTGCTTTCTTTTTGGGTTGTTGGTTCATCTCTATAGTATTCCCAATATCTTTTTTGTGTATATAAATGATACATCGCGTTTATTCGCCATTTTACTGTGGGGGAGTCATTTGGTTGTGAGTGTCATTCCTGCATATGTGTACTATCGTTTTCAAGAACAGACTCGATTGGGAACTTATTCGATTGTATTCACTGGGTGCTTATGGTCAATGGTGGCGATTAATTTATATGGAATACAGGCGCTGGTGGATCAACCATTTTACCAAGAGCTTTATATTAATCTTCTATGGATTCAATTGTTGTTTATTTTATTTTCATGGATCAAGTGGATCCCAGTTCGTACACGAGAAAGGATAGCTCGTATCGTAACCATTATCCTTGGCGCTTTTTTTATGTTTCATTTGTTGGGGATTTTTGCTTCCACCAAAGGTATGGGTATTTATGCATTTTTGTTCGGTAAAGAGGTAGCGGTAGCTCTCACATGGCCAGGCATTGCCCTTTTTTTCTCTGGATTTTGGACACGTTTGATTATGGGGGCGGGCATAGATTTAGACATTACGCCAGAAGAGCGGGCCAGAAGGATGGCAGAAGAGAAAGCACGCGAAGAGGCGCAGAAAAGAAAACCATCGGAAGAAATGCTGTCAAGTGGACGTTACTTAGAGTATGGAGAGTTGGACTATTATATTACAGAGGGAATAAGCAACTATCGGGAAAAGGGATCGAAGACGTTTGAATACGTAGAGTTTTTATATGTAGAGAATGGTGTTCGTTATTTTAATCGCTTGAATTGGACTCCGCCAAAAGAAATGATTTTGTACAAAGAGAACGGGCAATGGTACTGTCAGACAACAGGGCAAGAACGTGAACGAGTGTTGTTGCCAGAGCATTTAGAAGAGGAAAAGGACGAACTTGAAATCGATAAACGTGAGTATTTGGAACAAGCAATTGAATACAGACGTATAGTCCCCTACTTTGTAGAGATTCCGAGTGACATTGATGAGTCCGAGATTGACAGGGAATGAATAAACTTTTCAAAGCTGGCTTCTAAAATATGAAACATCCAAAAGGGAATTATATTGTTCGACGTTATGGATATATGCCTAGCAATCTTCCAAAAGAAATAGCGGGATTAAGGAATCTGCCTAATGTAGGAGTTGGAGGTCTGTTGAACAGAGCTTCAGGTCCAACGGTGATTTATAAAAATGGACAGCGGTTTGTAAATTACGTCAGGCGTGGAGATGATATTAGAGGGAATTTTATAAACTTAGTGATTTTGGAAGTGAGGTCAAAGAAGGAGCGAAGAATTTACTATGAAGCGGTGCCAAAGCTCTTGGAAGCCTGTTTGGTTAATGTAGGTGATGGGGGGATCTCCACTTGCCTATATTTACTATTTTTTAAATTGTGTTGAAATCGAGGATTGAGGTGTGGCTGTGAGAAACATCGATTCTTTTTATGATAGATGTGAGGAGAAGGAAAGTTACCGGTCAATTTTAATCAATTATCTCTTGGGTGGGGTGTTTGTTTATCTCTATAGTATTCCCAATATCTTTTTTGTGTATATAAATGGTACATCGCGTTTGTTTGCGGTTTTACTCTGTTTAAGTTATTTTGTGATGAGCGCAGTTGCTGCATATATTGTTTACCGCTTTCCAAGTTATGAGCGACTCGAGACAAACCTGCTTTTTTTCATGGTTTGCTTATGGTCAATGGTGGCGATTAATTTATATGGAATACAGGCGCTGGTGGATCAACCATTTTACCAAGAGCTTTATATTAATCTTCTATGGATTCAATTGTTGTTTATTTTATTTTCATGGATCAAGTGGATCCCGGTTCGTACACGAGAAAGGATAGCTCGTATCGTAACCATTATCCTTGGCGCTTTTTTTATGTTTCATTTGTTGGGGATTTTTGCTTCCACTAAAGGTATGGGTATTTATGTATTTTTGTTCGGTAAAGAGGTAGCGGTAGCTCTTATATGGCCAGGCATTGCCCTTTTTTTCTCTGGATTTTGGACACGTTTGATTATGGGGGCGGGCATAGACTTAGACATTACGCCAGAAGAGCGGGCCAGAAGGATGGCAGAAGAGAAAGCACGCGAAGAGGCGCAGAAAAGAAAACCATCGGAAGAAATGCTGTCAAGTGGACGTTACTTAGAGTATGGAGAGTTGGACTATTATATTACAGAGGGAATAAGCAACTATCGGGAAAAGGGATCGAAGACGTTTGAATACGTAGAGTTTTTATATGTAGAGAATGGTGTTCGTTATTTTAATCGCTTGAATTGGACTCCGCCAAAAGAAATGATTTTGTACAAAGAGAACGGGCAATGGTACTGTCAGACAACAGGGCAAGAACGTGAACGAGTGTTGTTGCCAGAGCATTTAGAAGAGGAAAAGGACGAACTTGAAATCGATAAACGTGAGTATTTGGAACAAGCAATTGAATACAGACGTATAGTCCCGTACTTTGTAGAGATTCCGAGTGACATTGATGAGTCCGAGATTGACAGGGGTGGATAAAATTTTATTTTTGCAAAAGCTGTCAGCTGTTGTAGAGAATGTTTTGGTCCGACAAAAAACGGCTTTAGGAGAGCCTGTACGGCAAGTTGGAGAGAAAATTGGAGTTGCAGCTAAAAAGGTTGGAAGGCTGCAGGGGAAGCAGGAAAAGCTGCTTGGAATGCCGCAAGTGATTTTGGAAATGAGGTCAAAGAAGGAGCGAAGAATTTACTATCAAGCGGCGCCAAAGCTCTTGGAAGCCTGTTTGGTTAATGTAGGTGATGGGGAATATTCCTTTCCTCATAATTTTTGTGGAATTGAGGTGCAAATGATGGTAAATGTTAACCCTTCTACTCATACCTACGAAAAAAAGGAAAGCTTTCTCTTTATTTATAGTGGGTATCATTTTTTTTTCGGGTTGTTGGTTCATCTCTATAGTATTCCCAATATCTTCTTTGTGTATATAAATGATGCATCGCGTCTATTCGCCATTTTGCTGTGGGGAAGTTATTTGATTGTGAGTGTCATTTCTGCATATGTCGATTATCGCTTTCTAGATAATAATCGACTGTCAACTTATTCGTTTGTATTCACTGCAGGTTTATGGTCAATGGTGGCGATTAATTTATATGGAATACAGGCGCTGGTGGATCAACCATTTTACCAAGAGCTTTATATTAATCTTCTATGGATTCAATTGTTGTTTATTTTATTTTCATGGATCAAGTGGATCCCGGTTCGTACACGAGAAAGGATAGCTCGTATCGTAACCATTATCCTTGGCGCTTTTTTTATGTTTCATTTGTTGGGGATTTTTGCTTCCACTAAAGGTATGGGTATTTATGCATTTTTGTTCGGTAAAGAGGTAGCGGTAGCTCTCACATGGCCAGGCATTGCCCTTTTTTTCTCTGGATTTTGGACACGTTTGATTATGGGGGCGGGCATAGATTTAGACATTACGCCAGAAGAGCGGGCCAGAAGGATGGCAGAAGAGAAAGCACGCGAAGAGGCGCAGAAAAGAAAACCATCGGAAGAAATGCTGTCAAGTGGACGTTACTTAGAGTATGGAGAGTTGGACTATTATATTACAGAGGGAATAAGCAACTATCGGGAAAAGGGATCGAAGACGTTTGAATACGTAGAGTTTTTATATGTAGAGAATGGTGTTCGTTATTTTAATCGCTTGAATTGGACTCCGCCAAAAGAAATGATTTTGTACAAAGAGAACGGGCAATGGTACTGTCAGACAACAGGGCAAGAACGTGAACGAGTGTTGTTGCCAGAGCATTTAGAAGAGGAAAAGGACGAACTTGAAATCGATAAACGTGAGTATTTGGAACAAGCAATTGAATACAGACGTATAGTCCCGTACTTTGTAGAGATTCCGAGTGACATTGATGAGTCCGAGATTGACAGGGGTGGATAAAATTGTATTTTTATATTTTTGCAAAAGCTGTCAGCTGTTGTAGAGAATGTTTTGGTCCGATAAAAAATGGCTTTAGGAGAGCCTGTACGGCAAGTTGGAGAGAAAATTGGAGTTGCAGCTAAAAAGGTTGGAAGGCTGCAGGGGATGCAGGAAAAGCTGCTTGGAATGCCGCAAGTGATTTTGGAAATTGGGTTGAGGTGTGGCTGTGAGAAACATCGATTCTTTGTCTGATCAAAGAGAGGAGAAGGAAAGTTACGGATCAAATTTAGGCATGTATCTTGTGTTTGGGCTGTTTGTTCATCTTTACAGTATTGCAAATATCTTTTTTGTATACATTAACAATACGTGGCGCTTGTTTGCGATTGTCCTCTACGTGAGTTATCTCATTATTAGTGTAGGTTTTGCGTATGTTGTCAGTTACCACCTTTCAAGTTATGAGCGACTCAAAACGTATCTTCAAGGTATTCCATTATGTTTATGGTCATTGGTGGCAATTAACTTATATGGTATCCAGGCGCTAGTCGATCATCCATTTTATCAAGAAGTCTATATCAATCTTCTTTGGAACCAAATTTTTTTAATTTTATTCTCATGGATCAAGTGGATTCCCACTCGTACACGTGAGCTTGTAGGAAAGGCAGTGACGATTACGCTAGGCGCTTTTTTCTTGTTCCATCTGTTAGGGTCCTTTAACTCGACGAAAGGCGCGGGTATTTATGTGTTTTTATTTGGGGAGGATGCTGCGGTGGCTCTTATCTGGCCAGGCTGGGCTCTTTTCTTTTCCTTGTTTTGGACACGTGTGATGATGGTAGCGGGTATCGATTTATATATTACCCCAGAAGAACGAGCGCAAATGATGGCAGAAGAAAAAGCACGCGAAGAGGCGTCAATACGAAAAGTATCAGAGGAAATGCTGTCAAGTGGGCGTTATTTGGAATATGGTGAGCTAGAATATCCGGATGAGAGTTATCGAGAAAAAGGATCGAAGACATTTGAAAATGTGCTATTTTTATATGTGGAAAATGGTGTGCGTCATTTTAGTCGAATGAAATTTGATCCGCCAAAAGAAATGATTTTGTACAAAGAGAACGGGCAATGGTATTGTCAAACATCTGGGCAAGAACCAGAACCAGTGTTACTACCGGAATGGACGATTCAAAGAGAAGAGGAATTACATGAATTTGAAGACGATAAACGTGCATATTTAAAGCGGGCGATCAGAGAGCGTTTAGAAGTTCCATATTTTGTGGAATTGCCAGATGACATTGACGAATCTAGGATCGAAAGGTATGAATAGCAAGAGTTTGAAGAATGAGTATTCGTATAGAGAGTATTGATGCTCTTTTTTCATTGTCATGAAAAAATAGTTTGAAGGAGGAATCTTAGATGAGTGAAACAAAACGAACACAAGTCAGTAAAGACAGTATGATTGTTTATCCAGGGAAAGGGAGAATGTTGTTACTTTCTATCTTATCTCTAGCATTTGTTGCTGGTTCAATATGGGCAGCATTAAATCGGGAATCTATTTTAGAAGAAGCACGAGGCATCACATCAGTAACCGCTCCAATTTTACCTGTAGTGGTCGCGGTAGCCATCCCATTTTTTAGTCTTTGTACTGTGTATTTATTGTACCGTCTTGTCAAACCGAAACCGTCATTACGAGTTGATAAAGAAGGAATTTACGAAAATGCTTCTTTTGTAGGTGTAGGCCAGATCCGTTGGGATGAAATTGAACGGATTGTGATGTATTCGATGATGGGCCAAAAAATGATTGGCATCATTCCAAAAGATTTTGAGCCATTTCTGGAGCGACAAAGAGGTGTGAAACGTGCCCTTTTAAGTATGAACAAGAAAAAAGAGATTCCTATCAGTATCCCACAAAATGCAAGTGATGTTCCGTTAGAGGCAGTGTTGGAATTTGTTGAGCAGTTTATAGATCAAGAAAAAATTGGATAGGCACATTCAGTTGTACCTCTGATTGCGATAATGAATAAACCTAGTGGAGGGATGGACAATGATTCAGGAGAAAAAAGCATTTTCGTTATCGACAGAAGAACTAAGCGTAGCGATGCTGTTGTGTGGATACGAGCAAGCGGCGGCTGATGCGTTGAAGAACACACGGGATTGGAAAAGTGACGAACAACTACAAGAAGTTGTCGGAGAAGCGGAATTGTTATTATGGCGTCGCGGCTATCAAAATGAAAAAGGTGAAATAGATCATGGACTCGAAAGTTTGATTCATCTATTGATGAGAGCAGAGAAAAAAGTACGTTGCGTGCACGATAAAACGGTGATGCTTTTACATAACATGGGGTCTCGGAAAGTGCTTGTGCAAAAATGTGAAGATGGCATGCATAGCTTTTACGACATGGATATGACAAAAAATAAACAAGGTGAAGATACAATACAAGACTTTTATCAGTTTCCCTCCGAAGAACGGATCGACATGGAGCCCTTTATAATGTCGAGTGAGATGTTCCAATCTTTTTCTGTTGCAAAGACCGCAAAACAAATCAATGAATTGCTTTCTGAAGGAGAGCATCCTCCAGCTATGCAGGCATTTATGAAAGCGTTTGTGAAGAATGGATGTTTCCTTAATAATTTTTCATTGATCAAGTCTGACTACATCACAGATGAGAATGAAATTCCAGAAATACATTTGTTTTTACCGTCAAAATCGTGCATTTGGTATATCGATTACACGGAAGTAGATACGCAAAGTCAAGTATACTTCTATCCTACAGAAGCATCCTCATTGATACAGATGATCATGACACGGATAAAAATGTGGTTTGGTTTTTAAACAAGAGCGGATGTGCTTATGGAGGGATGGATGATGAATTTGTTAAAAGAAAAGAAGATTGCCTTATCGACAGATGAATTGATTGGGGTGCTCGCCTTGTGTGGTTATGAGGATGTTGCACGTGAAGCCTCATTGCTAAAGCGGGATATGACAGAGCAACAGCTAGGCGCTTTCGCGTATCACGTAGAAAGGCTGTTAAAGCATCGCGGTTATTGGGATGAAGCCCGTTCAACACAACTAGTCCAAGAAGTAGAAGACCTGATTCATGCTGTGATGAAGGCGCCGAAAAAGGTTCGTTGCGTATATGGACAGTATGCATTGATATTTCATCACCTAGCAGATGGAGGCAGGATTGTCCAACGTTTCGAAGGCATGGATCATATATTTACGATGATGAATGGTAATCTTGATTATGTTGAGCATCTGATCGACTTTTATGGTTTACCTGAGGAAGAGCCAAAAGAGGGGATTGCACCTTTTAAGATCGAAAGAGAACTGTTTGACTCCATGGGTACATATACAGATGAAGAAATGGACGCAATTTGTAAGGATGAGGACCATCCAATCTCTTTCCGCTCCTTTTTAAGAGACTTTCAAGAACGTCATGCCGTTTTTGATTCAATTACGTTTATGTTCGGAGAAGAAGTGGAAGAGGCGCAGGGCGATGAGCCAGTATATCTATTTTTAAGAGGAAAGTCGTGTGTGTGGTTTCTAGATTATAGCTTTGTGATGGAAGCAAATGAAATCGATGTATATCCTGTGGAAATGAAGGAATATATGAAACTAATTGCAGAGGAAGAGCTTCCAGCTTGGTTGGAAGGGAATTAACATAACAGAAATGTACTTTTCTTGATGGTGAGCTTTGTAAAGGAGCTCGTTATCTTAATATGAGATCAAGAGCCGATACCTAGTATGACTATCGTGTCAGGACGTTTTCGAGGAAGCGATTCCATGTCGGAATACTTCTTTACATCCGCCTGTCTACTCCCATCTGTCTCGCAACTTCAGAATAGTTGCGTCCTTTTGTATTGGTTTCGTATCTGATATAATTAATTTCAGCCATTGCCAACATCTCCTATATACCTCCCGTGAACGTAATGCCCGAACAACAGGAGTGTATGTATTTTTTCGGATGTTGGCAAGTGGCTTTTTTATACATAAAGTAGCTGCCGTTTCCTACATTTCTATCGAACAAGAAAACCTTGTTCATATAATATTTTTTAGTTATCCATTAGAACCTAGTTATAAGAATGAAACGTGTGAGGTAGAAGGCAAGGTATCAAAGGATGAAAGATAATAAATGAAAACATTAATAATAGACAATTATGATTCCTTTACCAATAATATTGCGCAATATGTTTATAAAGTAACGAAGGTCTCTCCTGTAGTAATAACTAACGATTATCCTTTCCATAAAATTAATTTTTCCGAGTTTAAAAATATTATTTTGTCTCCCGGACCAGGAACTCCAGAAAAAGATAAAGATTTTGGTATATGTAAAAGGATCATTAACGAAGTGAATATTCCTATTTTAGGCATCTGCTTGGGTCACCAAGGTATTAATTATTATTTAGGTGGAGAGGTCGGAAAGGCTCCTAAACCAGTACACGGTTATAGGGAGCTTATTCTCAATAATGGCGAAAATATATTTAAAGGCTTGCCAAATAGTTTTTTCGCAGTTAGATACCATTCTTTGATCTGTACTAAACTCGCTCCTTCACTTAAAGTAACTGCTTACACTCAAGATGGTTTGATAATGGGTATTTCACACAAAGAGTTGCCTATTTATGGCGTGCAATTTCATCCCGAATCAATTGATTCAGAGTTTGGGGTTGAATTAATTAGAAATTTTATAGAAATTTCTATGGGAGGCAATTAAATGTACGAGATTTTGCTTAAAGAAAAGTTAGAGTGTGTAGGATGTCCAATGAGTGTGACTCCAAAGAATGTTGAAAAAGATATAGACTTCTCTACTATTGAAGTATATGAGAGTTTGTTTTATGGTTCAAAAGATAGTTTTTGGTTAGATGGAGAATTATCAAGTGAGTTCGGCAGTAGGTTTTCAGTTATGGGAAATTGTGATCGGGATTCTGCCATTTCCTTCATTTATTATGTGAAAGATTCAAGGTTGGATATAACTGGCCCTAAAGGGCAAGAGTCAATTTATGGAGATTTTTACGAAATGATGGATTGTATATTTTCTTTAATAGACAATGAAAACTCCAAAGATGTTCTTCACCCGTTTAAAGGAGGGGTCGTTGGCTATTTAGGATATGAATTAAAAGCCCTTAGAGGGGTAACAAATAAACATACATCAGATATGCCGGATGCTGTTCTTTATTTACCTAAAAATATCTTAGTGCTTGATCATAAAGATCAGAAGAGTTATGTGTGTAACTTTTGGGGTGAAACTTTAAATGTAACAGAAAGTATGCTTAATAAGAGCGAAAAGTATATACAAAAAAGAACACCAGAACATTTAATACCCCCAACGGAAGATGAGATTGATTTAGAAATTACACGTGATGATTATAAAGAAAAGATCAAATTGTGTAAAAAATACATTGCTGAAGGTGAATCCTACGAAATATGTTTAACGAATCGCGCGTCTATGCCTTATAGCTTTGATCCATTATTGCTTTACAAAGAAATGAGACTTTTGAGCCCAGTGAGATATAGCGCTTTTTTCAATACTGAAGATTTTTCAATATTAAGCTCTTCTCCAGAAATGTTTATAAGTATTGATGAAAATGGAAAAATGGTATCTAAACCAATTAAGGGAACTAGAGCAAGAGGCATTACTGAAAAACAAGATAGTTTGGAGAAAGAAAGTTTAATGAACTCCTCAAAGGATAGAGCGGAGAATTTAATGATTGTCGACTTAGTCAGGCATGATTTTAATGAAGTTTGCTATCCTGATACAGTGAGAGTACCAGAAGCTTTTGTTGTAGAAACATATTCATCTGTACACCAGTTAGTTTCTACAGTCGTAGGAGAATTAAATTGGGAAAATGGTATTTTTAAATCTATAGGAAAATGCTTTCCGGGAGGCTCTATGACTGGAGCTCCGAAACTTCGAACCATGAGCATAATAGATGAACTTGAAGAGTCGCATAGAGGTGTATATTCAGGATCTATAGGTTGGGTTGGCTTTAACGGTTATACCGATTTAAGTATTGTCATTAGAACGATCGTCATTAAAGATCAAGTCGCAACTTTTGGAATAGGTGGGGCTATTGTAGAAGCATCAGATCTTGAAGATGAGTTTCGCGAAACATTAATTAAAGCTTGTGTTCCGTTTCAAAGTATAAGGAGAGTTCAAAATTTGATTAAAAAGTCGGTTTAGATGAAGATTACTAATGAAGTCTGGAATGGATCATTACGTTTCCACTATCTATAGTCATATAGGTATTTGTCATAATGATGCTCTATATAGTAACCTTACTAGAAGATGGATAGAGGGTGTGCATAGTTTCGGTGTATATTTTCCAGCTAAATCAAAAGAAAAAGAGGCAAGAACTAAGGGTTTTCACTATACGAATCCTGGGGGAGAAGCATTTTTTAAAGAAGTTGAAAGCGATGTTAATGTAAGGCTATCAAAGGAAACAATGTTAAAAGTTTTTTTCATAAAACTTTTAGCGATATAAAAAGCTGTAAGAAGGCCATTCATAGTAGATTACTAAAATAAACAAGATTCAGCAGGAATTGATCACATTAATTCACCAAACAGACCGTTACATAAAAAAACATGAAACCATTGACCTCTATTTAGACAGGATTCAACGTGAAAGCGATCAAGATAATAGTTTAGAAGGCTATTTCCTAAATCATTTTGAATAGCCAATTTTGTGTGGCCATTCAAAGTTCACTTTCTAGTTCATGGTTAAGCAATGATAATCCTTATATAGGCGAGATGTTTCAGACGCCTAAATCAGATTGGAAGTCTCTACAAAAGCTTTGCCTCCTTGGAGGATGCACGAAGTGGCCGGAGCAAGCTTTTTGCTTTGAAATCTATCTGCACGATGGGTTGAAAATTATTACACCTACACAATGCCATAGTGAACATACAAAGGTGTATTGGCTAACCGAGAAGTTACGAGTGCGCCAAAAGGAAGCATCCAGAACAATAAGTGACGACACAATGGATTGGTAGCCTCATGAACAGTAGTATTGCTTCTAATATGTAAAGAACTTGCAATCAGTTTCATTTCAGTGGATTGACAGTTTTTTTCAAAACAAGATACCATTTGATGTTTTTGTACTTATAAGGTACTAAGCACCCGTCGAAGGTAATTTATATTGTTACTAATCTATTTATGATCCTCTATTAAGTGTTTCGGTTTACTTAATTTTTGCATTTTGGAAAGAGAGTCGTAAAACTGGTTATATAATGATAATAGCCGCAGTCTACATACTAAGAGTTTAAATCATAGTAGGATAGGGGCTTGAAAAAATCTGTCTTTTATAGAAATCCTTTCTTCGAAACCATCCCCTAAATTATTAAAATACTTAAAAGCGAAAAGCATTATTTACATAAGTATGAGACATTTGAGGAGCTATCTAAAGCGGTGGATGAGTATATATATATTTTTATAATCATGATTAAACGAACTCATCCCTATAGAATCTAGAATTAAAGCCGCTTACATCATTTTTATTATTTCACTGTCTACTTGACAGGGGGCAGTCAAAAGACTAGTGGGTGATTTGTATTCTTTTACGGTTTACTTTGTTAATCTCCATGTAATAGATAGGAATGCCTCAGTTAAGTTGAAATCAGCAAAGTTTTAAAGGAAGCATGGGGCGTTACAGCAATATCTTCTGTTCCTTCTATATGAAATAACTTTTCAATCATATAGGTAAATCGTTGCGCAATAATGGCTCTCACTAGTCAAACGAATCTTCCTGACGCCAAGTGGCACCAAAATTTTCACCATTCTTTCTATCTCTTCAAAATAAAGAAGCTCCTCTCTTAGCATAAATTTAAAATCTGTACCAAATATCTCTTTAGGCACCAAGATTACAGCGGGCAGTTACAGAAATCCTTAAATCGTGCAAGGGACGGCCTAATGGTCCGTTAGAACTTTCATTAAATACCTCCTCCCCATTCTACCAAACAGGATTTTCTCTAAATTTCATAAATTGTTCTTAAGGAGGTTGTTCCCGAGGTGCATTAAAATGGATATAGACACAAAATTATTGATACACCCAACAATGAATGAATATCATTGCATGTTACAATTGATATAGATGATTAACTTAACACCTAATCATTTGTACGCAAGATGCCGGAAAGATTCCTACTTTTGCGGGATCTGGGTAATACAATAGAGCCTAAATGAAAGAACACAACATTTTCTTTCAAACGTTTTTAAGTGATATTTTTACGGTACTAGCAATCCGCAGAAAAAATAAACCCCTTGCAATAGGAAAACTGCTTTTCAACAGAAAGAGAAAGGAGTATTCCATGGATAATGAATTCATAAATAAGTTACCAAAAGTAACAGAGAAAGAGCCCTCAGCCTTAGCCATCATGTTAAATGAAATAGGTACAGTAAAACCAATTCATGAAGGAAGCCATTTGTTTCATGAAGGTGATGACGCAAATGAAATATATCTAATTAAATCTGGTCAAATTCAAATTTCCAAACTGACTGCTGATGGTAAAGAGTTGTTGCTAAGGGTATGTAATAGTGGCGATATAGTTGGTGAGCTTATTTTATTCAGTGATAACGCCACTTACTTTTTAAGTGCTGAAATTATTCACTCCGGTGAAGTCATCATGCTAAATAAAGAGAGAATAGAAAAAGAATTACTCTCTAATCCGTCTTTAGCTCTTGAATTCATGAAATGGGAAGCTGACCATATGCGCAAATTCCAAACGAAGATTAGAGATTTGCTTTTAAACGGCAAAAAAGGCGCGCTGTACTCCACCCTAATTCGGTTATCAAACAGTTATGGCGTCATTCATCCGAAAGGAATTCTTATTAATATGGCATTCACCAATAGAGAATTAGCCCGTTTCTGCGCAGCAACAAGAGAAAGCATTAACCGGATGCTTAGTCAGTTAAAAAAATGGGATGTTATTTCAATTGAAAAAGATGGAAGAATATTAATTAAAAACTCCAAGTTTCTTAGGGATGAAATAGGTTGTGAGTACTGTTCTATTGATATTTGCAATATTAATTAAGCGATAACGGGCTTTTCTTTTTTTGTTTTGCAATGAGATTCAGCAAAAAACCCCGTTATCGCTCGTATTTTTACACAAAATTTTAAAATGATTTCTTGACATCTGCATATAATTATTTCGATCAGCTAAGTTAAAACTCTTTCCTAACTACAAAGGTGCCGTGGCTACCTAATGGAATTAGCAACAAAAATTCCACTGAGGAATAACGGTACCTCAACCTCACTATCTCATTTGTTCCTATCAGCTGGGTTGTGAACACAGAAGTGTAAGACGCAATGCAACAATATCATCGTTTTGCATGCCTATTCTAATGCCTGTAAAAGCCAACTTCCGCTACGAACTTCCACTTTATTTATGATTCATTGATAGATCGTTAAACATACCTACATAGTATTGCACCGATCCAGAATCATTTTTAATACAAGTGATATGTAACCATTCTTTATAAATTTCGTCATTCTTTCGTTTATTCCATATTTCTCCTTGCCAAAATCCCTGGTTATTTATGTCATCCCACATTTTTTCATAATAAGCCTTATCCTGCTTTCCAGAATGTAAAATACTAGGCTTGTTCCCGATCACATCATCTTTCGAATAGCCGGTGATGTTACTAAATGCCGTATTTACATATTCAATCTCACCATGTTTATTTGTTACCATTATACCTTCTACAGTACCTTCTAAAATTTTTCTTTCTATATTTTTTTGATCTTTATAATACATAAAGATAACAATAATCAAGCTTATGAAAGCAAATTGGGAAAGTGCCATGAATCCAATGGCATAGTGACCAGTTATATTAAATACGATAGATAATATAAGTGGTGGAAAGAATCCTCCCAATCCTCCCATTGCGGCCACAACACCGTTTACAATCCCAGCTTGTTTGGAAAAATAAAGTGGTACAAGTTTGAAGACTGTTCCGTTTCCTATACCAACACTAACGGCAACAGAGAGGGAACCGATCGTATACCACTCTATATTTGGAGAAAATGATAATAGAATCCCTGATAACCCTACACCAACAAATACAAATATGAGAATAATGTAAGCATTACATTTATCTGCTAACCATCCACCTATTGGTCTAAGTGCTGTAGCAACTGCAATAAAGATGGCTGTCCGTATACCGGCATCGACAGAAGTTAAATCGAAATTGGTTACTAGGAAGTTTGGTAGAAATACAGTAAACGCAACAAACGCTCCAAAAGTTATAAAATAAAATAAGCATAGGAACCACAACGTTGAATTGTTGTATACTTTTTTAATTTGTTCTGACATAGAGGTGTTTATTTTAGCCTCTTTCTTATCGCCAAACACGAGATTCAATACTAGAAAGGCTAAAATAAGTATGAGATAAAGCTGAACGGTTTTTTGCCATCCTAAGTGTTGTGCAACAATAGGTGCTAAGAAAGTAGATACGGCAGTGCCGATATTACCAATCCCATATATGCCATTAATGAGTCCATGTTTTTCTTTTGGATAATATTTTGGCAATGAAGTTACTCCAATGGAAAAAGTAGCCCCGCCTACTCCAATGAAAAATCCTCCTAATACTAAATCCAAAAACGAATCAGCCCTGCTTATATAAAATACTGGCGGTAACAATATGAGAAAGCTGATGATGTTTATCATTCTGGCACCAAATCTATTTGTGAAAAAACCTACAGGAACACGAAGAACGGAACCTAAAATAACCGGGATAGCTGTAACCAATGACACTTGTCCAGCTGTTAATGCAATGTCTTCTTTAATGCTTGGCATCAAGGAAGATATTAATACCCAAATCATAAAGCCGGCAATAAGACTAGATGTTTGCAGGGAAACCTGAATACTTGGCTTTTTTGTCATCATCTCTTCATCCCTCTCGTACTAAGTTATGTTCATCATATAAATAATTAAAAAATGGGGGTGTGATCCAGATCACACCTTTCTTTTTAGGCTGGTGTTTAAATGGGGTTAAAGCAACTTATTGGAGGGATTTCGATGAAGAAGAAACGCTCACCGCTATGGCGCCGTTTAAATTATGTGAAGCCAATAGAAAATTATTCAAATCAACATAGTCAATTACAAGCAGGAAATAGAGAATGGGAAAATGTGTATCGGAGAAGGTGGCAACATGATAAAGTGGTTCGCTCTACTCATGGAGTGAATTGTACTGGATCATGCAGCTGGAATATTTATGTTAAGGATGGAATCGTCACTTGGGAAGGGCAGCATTTAGATTATCCGACAACAGGACCAGATATGCCTGAATTTGAACCAAGAGGTTGCCCGAGAGGGGCCAGTTTTTCGTGGTATTTATATAGTCCACTTAGAGTTAAATATCCATATGTTCGAAAAAAATTATTAGAATTATGGCGAGAAGCTTTAACAGAGCATGAGCATCCTTTAGAAGCTTGGAAAAGTATTGTGGAAAATAAAGAAAAAGCAAGGAGATATAAAACTGCAAGAGGAAAAGGTGGATTAGTACGAGTAGAGTGGGAGGAAATAACGCAACTCGTTGCAGCCTCTGTACTGTATACAGTGATTAAATATGGCCCTGATCGCAATATTGGTTTTTCACCAATTCCTGCGATGTCAATGATTAGTCATGCTGCCGGCAGCCGGTTTATGTCTTTGATTGGCGGACCGATGCTAAGCTTTTATGACTGGTATGCAGATTTGCCGCCAGCTTCACCGCAAATTTGGGGGGATCAAACGGATGTGCCAGAAAGCTCGGATTGGTTTAATGCGGGATATATTATTACTTGGGGGTCAAACGTGCCTTTAACCCGTACTCCTGATGCGCATTTTTTAGCTGAGGCGCGATATAAAGGAACAAAAGTAGTATCAGTTAGTCCGGATTACGCGGAATCGACGAAATTTTCGGATGATTGGTTGTCAGTGAAACAAGGAACAGACGGTGCTGTTGCAATGGCAATGGGGCATGTGATTTTAAATGAATTTTATGACAAGCAAAAGACGCCTTATTTTGAATCATACGCTAAGGAATATACCGACTTCCCTTTTATCGTTCGATTAAAAAAAGGTAAACAAAACTATGTAGCTGACCGATTTTTGCAGGCTAAAGATCTTAGCATAGATTGTGAACATAGTGAATGGAAACCAGCAATGTGTAATGAAAAAACGGGAGAATTTGCGATCCCACAAGGTACGATTGGTTCTAGGTGGGATGAAGAAGGAAAGTGGAATCTGTTATTAATTGATGAAAAAACAGGAGAAGAAATAGAACCTGTTCTCAGTTTTCTAGGGCAAGAAGACAAAGTAGTAGAAGTTGATTTGCCTTACTTTGACAATGAAGAGCATAAATTAATGCAACGAGCAGTGCCAGCAAAAGAAATAATTATAAATGGAAAGAAAGAGTATGTCACCACTGTTTATGATTTGATGCTGGCAAATTATGGCATAAATCGAGGAATAGGTGGTAATGTTGCCAAGTCTTATGATGAAGAGGCTCCCTTTACACCTGCATGGCAAGAAAAAATTACTGGTATTGATCGAGAATCAGTCATTAAAATCGCGCGCGAATTTGCTCAAAATGCGATTGATACAAAAGGACGATCGATGATCATTATGGGCGCCGGGATAAATCACTGGTTCAATTCTGACACCATTTATCGCGCGGTGGTAAACCTTGTCATGATGGTAGGAGCCCAAGGTGTCAACGGAGGCGGCTGGGCGCACTATGTAGGACAAGAGAAATTACGCCCTGTTGAAGGATGGACACAAATAGCAACTGCCAAAGATTGGGGAGGTCCGCCAAAGTTGCAAAATGGAACTTCTTTCTTTTACTTTGCCACCTCTCAGTGGAGATTTGAGGAAACGGCAGTCAGTCAGCTCACCGGAGCTAATGTGGAGAAAGCAAGATACGATCATCATGGAGATTATAATGTCTTAGCCGCAAGGCTGGGATGGCTTCCATCATATCCTACGTTTAATCAGAATGGGATCGATTTATATCAGGAAGCCGTTGAAAACGGAAGTGAGACAATAGAGGAAATAAGAGAATATGTAGCTGAACAACTAAAACAAAAGAAACTTACATTTGCGATTGAAGACCCTGATGACCCAAAGAATTTTCCGAGAAATTTATTTGTATGGAGAGCAAATTTAATTTCCAGTTCGGGAAAGGGACATGAATACTTTCTGAAATATTTGTTAGGCACCTCACACGGGTTGTTAAATACGGATGAGGGCACGGTGCGTCCAGAAGAGATTAACTGGCGAGAAGAAGCTCCCGAAGGTAAATTGGATTTGTTAATTAATTTGGACTTTCGAATGGCTGGTACAGCGTTATATTCCGATGTAATTTTGCCGGCAGCTACTTGGTATGAAAAATATGATTTATCCAGCACGGATATGCATCCTTTTGTGCATCCCTTTAACCCTGCTATCGCTTCACCGTGGGAGTCGAAATCGGATTGGGATATTTTCAAAGCATTGGCGAAAGCCGTTTCGGATTTGGCAAAAACAATAAATATGGAACCAATGAAAGAAATTGTAGCGACTCCATTAAACCATGACACAACCGAAGAAATAGCCCAACCATTTGGAGAAA
Organism: Siminovitchia sp. FSL W7-1587; assembly: GCF_037963795.1. NCBI lineage: Bacteria > Bacillati > Bacillota > Bacilli > Caryophanales > Bacillaceae > Siminovitchia > Siminovitchia sp. FSL W7-1587. The sequence continues at coordinate 2,157,939 of NZ_CP150169.1, read as the reverse complement.
TTAAGGACTGGTCTAAAGGAGAATGTGAACCGATTCCTGGTAAAACAATGCCACAAATTCATGTGGTAGAAAGAGATTATAAGGAAATCTATACGAAGATGACAGCCCTTGGTCCGAATATTGCCAGCAAGCCCTATGGCGGAAAAGGGATTAACTGGAAGATGGAAAAAGAGTATGAACAAATTAAACGGAAAATAGGAACGATAAAGGATGGGAGTATAGCAAACGGGTGTCCGGATATTACAAATGCGAAAGATGCTTGTGAAGCAATTCTCATGCTTTCTTCTACGACAAATGGAAAGGTTGCAGTGAAAGCTTGGGAAGCATTAGAGAAACAAACAAACCTTCAGCTTAAGGATTTGGCGGCTGATAGAGCAGAAGAATTATTTACATTTGACCAAATTACAGCACAGCCAAAGACTGTAATCACTTCTCCGGCATTTACTGGTTCAGAAAAAGGCGGCAGAAGATATTCGCCATTTACGACGAATATAGAAAGAAAAATACCGTTTCGAACGTTAACTGGGCGACAATCATTCTTTTTGGATCATGAACTGATGAAGGAATTTGGAGAACAGATGGCGGTGTATAAACCGATCTTGAATCATCAACCATTTCGGACAAAGCGTCCAGAAATAGAAGGGAAAGAGATTGTACTGAACTATTTGACACCTCACAATAAATGGTCTATTCATAGCATGTTTTTTGATTCGCAACCAATGTTGACGCTATTTAGAGGAGGTCCAACGATTTGGTTAAATAAAGATGATGCGCAAGAAATAGATGTGCAAGACAATGATTGGATTGAATGTTTTAACCAAAATGGCGTTGTTGTAGCGCGAGCAGTTGTTTCTCACCGTATTCCACAAACTATGGCGTTTATGCACCATGCACAAGATCGTCATATCCACACTCCTGGTACCAAATTAACAGATAACCGTGGTGGAACACACAATAGCCCTACGCGTATTCATGTAAAACCAACTCATATGATTGGTGGATATGCGCAGCTTAGTTACGGATTTAATTACTACGGACCAACTGGAAATCAGCGAGATTTAAATGTCGTGATTAGAAAGTTGAAGGAGGTAGATTGGCTTGAAAATTAAAGCACAAACAGGGATGGTAATGAATCTCGACAAATGTATTGGTTGCCATACTTGTAGTGTTACATGTAAAAACACGTGGACAAATCGCCCTGGAGCAGAATATATGTATTTTAATAATGTCGAAACGAAGCCTGGTATTGGGTACCCAAAGCATTGGGAAGATCAAGAAAAATATAAAGGCGGCTGGAAGTTAAAGGATGGAAAATTGACATTGCAATCTGGGTCAAAAGCAAAGCGGCTTGTCGATTTGTTTTACAACCCATATCAGCCTGAATTAGATGATTATTATGAGCCCTGGAATTATGATTATGAAACATTAACGAATGCACCAGAAAAACAACATCAGCCAGTAGCCAGAGCAAAATCAGCACTTACTGGAGAGTACATGGACTTGATATGGGGGCCAAACTGGGAAGATGATCTAGCTGGTAGCCATGTCACTGGGTTAAGTGACCCAAACGTTGTACAAATGGAAGAAGGGATTAAGACAGAGTTTGAAGACGTATTTATGATGTATTTACCGCGGATTTGTGAACATTGCATGAATCCGGCATGCGTTTCTGCTTGCCCATCTGGTGCCATGTACAAGCGTGAAGAGGATGGAATTGTACTTGTTGACCAAAATGCATGTCGAGCTTGGAGACATTGTGTCACCTCTTGTCCGTATAAAAAAGTATATTTTAATTGGAAAACACATAAAGCGGAAAAATGCAACCTATGCTTTCCAAGATTAGAAAATGGCCAACCTACCATTTGTTCCGAAACTTGTGTAGGAAGAATTCGTTATATCGGGGTCATGCTGTACGATGCGGATAAAGTGCTTGAGGCGGCTTCTATAGAAAATGAAAAAAAACTATATGAAGCACAAAAAACTATCTTTTTGGATCCCCACGATCCTGAAGTGATTGCTGAAGCAAAAAAAGAGGGCATTCCCATGGATTGGATAGAAGCTGCCCAAAAATCTCCCTTATACAAGATGGTTATAGATTGGGAGATTGCGTTACCTTTACATCCAGAGTATCGAACATTGCCAATGGTATGGTACATTCCTCCGCTTAGTCCAATCATGAATACGATTGAAGGAAAGGAAAGCGGAGTGGCTACAGATGATATCTTTCCTGCAATTGATCATATGCGTATCCCAATTGAATATTTAGCGAATTTATTAACCGCCGGAGATACGGATGTAATTCGCAAAGTGTTGAAAAAGATGGCAGTGATGCGAAGTTATATGCGGGCGGAAGTAACTGGTAAAGCATTTCATCTTGATTTGATTACAGAACTCGGGCTAAAAAAAGAAGATATCCAAGAGATGTATCGGTTATTGGCCATTGCCAAATACAATGATCGTTTTGTTATTCCGATGAGTCACAAAGAAGAAATAGCTGATCTTTATAGTGAACAGGGGATGTGTGGCTTAGACTTTGAAGGCGGCCCAGGAAGTTGTGGCGTATTTTCGTGATCGTGTTTTTAAATAGCGGAGATGTTGAATATAAGGTCCATGTAAACTTCAGAATGATTTTTTTCCAAAGCGTCTAATTAGCACCCAAATGTCTGATTTGTTCAGATGTCTTTATGACACACCAAAGAGGTACACAATCAGTAGGAGATAAAAGAACAGCCTACTGATTGTAGATTCATCTAATAGATGAGGCGCTGTATCCTATTATAAATATCATTTGAAACCATGAAAGGACGGCTTTTTATGAATCCAGCGTTGAATTATCAACTGATATCTTTTCTTTTGCAGTACCCTGATCGTCGTTGGGAAGAGGGGTTGCCCGACGTAAAGCTTGAAATAGAGCAGATTACTTATGAACCGCTGAAAGAAAAACTAGTCAAGTTTGTAGAAGCAGTCAATAACAGTAGTTCTACAGATTGGCTCGATAGATACATTGAAACATTTGACTTTGGCAGAGCAACGAATTTGTATGTTACGTATTTAAAACAAGGGGAAAAACGGGAAAGAGGTATGGAGCTACTGCAATTAAAAAAAATCTATCAACAAGCTGGCTTTACCGTTACTGATAAAGAACTTCCTGACTATTTACCTGCCATGCTGGAGTTTTGCGCACAAGTTCCTACTAAACAAAGTAATGAGTTACTTGCAAATTATGGAGGAGCGATTTGGTTACTACGTGAAAAGCTACATTCTATGAATAATGATTATGGATTGTTATTAGATGCGCTTTTTATCCAAATGGACGTAAATGGAGTCAATATAGACGAATGCAAACAATCAAATGCGCTTATTGAAAAGAGGTAGATGAACATGTTAAATCTATTATTATGGGGAATTTTCCCATATATTGTTTTAACTATATTTATTGGTGGACATATTTACCGCTATCAAAAAGATCAGCTTGGCTGGACATCAAAATCCAGTGAGTTCTTAGAAAAAAAGCGCTTGCGAGTAGGGTCTTTACTATTTCATTTCGGCATTTTTATTGTATTAGGTGGACATTTTTTAGGCATCATAGTTCCAGTTGAGTTTTATAATTCCCTTGGTATAACGGAAAAAATGTATCATATAGTTGCTATTAGTTTTGGATTACCAGCTGGATTCGTTGCTCTATTGGGAGCTTTTCTTTTACTGTATCGAAGAATGAGTGTCAAACGAATTAAAGCAACAACTTCATGGAGCGATTGGGTTAGTTTACTGTTTGTATTATTGGCAATTACGACGGGGATGCTGGCTACGAGCTTCAATATCGATTCACAAGGATTTGATTATCGAACGACTATTTCTCCATGGCTTCGAGGTATACTCACTTTTCACGTACAACCGGAATTGATGGTGACAGTTCCAATTTGGTTTAAGATTCATATATATGCTACTTTTAGCTTATTTGTTGTCTGGCCGTTTACAAGGCTTGTGCACGCATTTAGTTTCCCCATTCGCTATTTAAATAGAAGCTATGTTATCTATAAAAAGAGAGTGGCTACAAAAAGAGTGGACCCGTTGAATGTGAAGGATTAGCTTTCATTATTAAGAACCTACTTACAGCATTTTAATGTTTGCATAATAGTTTCCTTTCCAATACGCTGGCTGGCGAAATTAAATTCATTTGTCATCACGGAATGCAACGCATCAAAAGCAGGGTATCGCTCGGCGCTGCGGTAATACAAATAACGACCCATACATCGGATTCTCTCATGGAAATGCGGGTATGGTTCTGCACTAGCGCTTTATAAATATTGGCCTTGCAGGTAAAGCATTTTTGACTTTAGGTTAAAAATGCTTTTCTTTTTTGTCTCTTATAATACGATTGTTTATAAGGGTGAGAATGTTTATGGTTGGGTTTTCCCATTTTTTCTTAATTCGAACATAGATGTTTTTCATCTATACCTTAACCATATTAACTTATACAAAACAAATCGAAATAAAAATATACTCCGAAAGCTCTCATTGTTCATTTTGAAATTTATTTTTTGATTTGTTATGATCCTTTGAGAGAAGTATAAAATGGAGGGATAGGATTGGATTTTACAGATATTAATTACCTTAAAGTAGGAAGTGCGAAACAAAAACAAGCATACTACCATTTGCGTGAATTAAATATATTTGAAGAGTTAAAAATATTCAATCCAGTTCTTTGTGGAACCGTTCCGCTCGATATCAGCCTTCCAGATTCAGACCTTGATATCATTATGGAAGTAAAGGATTTCAAAGTTTATAAAAATATGTTAAAAGAAAAGTATAGTTTTTATGATTCTTTTCACATAAAAGTAAAAGTAATAAAAAATAATAAAGTTGTTAAATCCAGTTTTTTTTATAAAGGGGTGGAAATCGAACTTTTTGGACAATCAATTCCAGTGCAAGAGCAAAACGCTTATTTGCACATGGTTATAGAATATTTTCTAATAAAAAATGTGAATGGTCTTAAAGAAAAGGTAATTAAGTTAAAAAAGCAGGGTTATAAAACAGAACCTGCCTTTGCCTATTTATTGAAATTAAGTGGCGATCCTTATGAAAGCTTAATAGAGTATGGTAGAAACCAGGGGATCATTTGAAAGCAATCTATCCAAGGTATACATGTCAACGATGATATGTACATTTATCAAACAACTATCTAATAAGTTAATGTTATAGATACTAGGCAAAAAAGAGGCCGGGACACAACTAAATCAGCTGATGAAAAAACGAACAATAAAGTGAAACTTCATTCAGTAGGGCTCCTACTGAATGTTAGTTGAACCAATCGGGCATTTAGGTGCCGTTTTCTCCCACTTAGATCTTTTGTATTCACTCAAGATTTTGAAGTGGGAGTCTTACGGCACCTTACATGCGGGATAAATTGTCCTAGTGTATAATACGCACGCTTTTAGCGTAGTCAAAATATGTAGACTCCTGCGGGAATAGCTCGAGCTGAAGATCCCGCAGGAAAGCGGTCTTTGCTTTCCGAGGAAGCTGAAGCCGTGCCCGCGGAAAGCGAAATATTTTGACGTAGTGATGATAGGGATTTTTAAACACAAATAAACCGAACAACTATAAATGAATTGTTCGGTTTTTGCTATTTCGTATTTGCTCATGTCCCAGATTCTTTAATGTTTCAAGAAGTTTTCTTTTATTCCACAATCGCACCAACTGCTTAATTATTCCTGCCCATTTTCAAATTAATAATTAGCCATACAATCTGAATAATTACTGGAATTATAAACGCAATTAACAATACTATAAAAGCGACTAATTTAAGTTCAGGTGTTTGGGATAGCACCAGCGCCATCAACTTCTCTTAACCAAACAACAGCTGTACCTACTGCAAAAAGAACAATCCAAAATAAGTTAACAATCCACCAAAAAATCCATCGTTTTTTCAAACTACCTTTTTCCAAACAATCTGCCTCCGTTTGTTGAATACTTATTCTTTCCATATTAACATTTTGTCTAAGAATTGATTGATTGTAGGTAATAGTGGCGATTCAATGACCATTTCATGATTCAATAAGTTGTTTATATACAATAGATTTTCTAAAAGTGTTGATTGTACTAGTTTTTAATCGCTATGTTTTTAACGCTTTTCCATGGTAAGATAGGCTTCATATTGGTAGTAATTCAGAATGAAATTAAATGATTGAAGAGAATATAACAGATATAAATGTGAACTAGAAATAAATAGAATACTTCATATTGTATTCAACTAACATCTATCACTTTTGGTTCTTAACTGGTTGAATTATTATGATTTTTTCAATAACCTTCCACGTTTTTATCCATTTATATTTTTACTAATTATTGCTATAAATGGATTAGATATGCTTGCAATTTAGAAGTGTATTTCTCAAGACCTTCATTTTTTCAACGTTTACAGGCCATCTCATTTATGATGAGGTAGTCTGTTTTTTATGGGGGAAAAATTAGCGAATGCCATTTCTGACTGAACAGTATTGTGTTTAGAAAATATGATGATACTCGTATCAAATACCCTTAAAGAAGTTTGTTTTGTATTTTACATATTCTTCATTCGGCTTCAAATGTAAATAACATATCCATTACTCCTTTTACCTAATTCCATGTTGCTTTTAATAAGTTGTTTGTAGGCAACAAATTCGAACATAGATGTTACTCTTTGTTGATAGACGGTCACGGTCATGTAAAGCATACTGGTGATGGGAGGTGTGAAATGTATGATACATATGAATTTGAAACGGCTGCGACTGCAGCATCATTATACACAGGAGGAAGTAGCAGAAAAGCTGGGCGTCACCCGCCAAGTAGTTGCTAAATGGGAAAGGGGAGATTCCACACCTGATATCCATTTCTGTATCAAACTAGCAGAACTGTATGATGTTACGATTGATAATTTAGTGAACTATAACGAGCGAGAGTCTGGTATATCGATTCCGCCGAAGGGGAAGCATTTTTTTGGTGTGGCAACGGTTGGAGAGCGCGGGCAAATTGTTATTCCTAAAAAGGCGCGGGAGATGTTTCATATAGAAGCGGGAGAAACACTAGTTATTGTTGGTGATGAAGAACGAGGTCTTGCGATTGTCCCACAAAGTTATATGCAAGGATTTTTTCCACCGAATGTACTCCTTCGCAAAAAGGAGGAAGACGAATGACCGCAATTGAAACAAATCATGTAACGAAAACATATGGCGACAAAAAGGTTGTTAATGATGTTTCTTTTACTATTCAAAAAGGAGAAGTATTTTCGATACTCGGTGTCAATGGAGCCGGGAAATCAACCCTTATTAAAATGCTATCTTGTTTAGTGAAGCTAACAAGTGGTAAAGCGTTTATTTTTGGGTACGATGTCATGAAAGAAGCGGCTCAAGTGAAAAAACTCATCGCTGTTTCTCCGCAAGAAACAGCGATTGCGCCGAATTTAACCGTATATGAAAATTTAGAACTAATGGCGGGCGCACATGGTTTTTCAAAAAAAGATCGTGAGAGAAAGCTGAAAGAAGTAATGGGTACTTTTTTGCTTATCCCTTTTGAAAAGCAACGAAGTAAAACCTTATCGGGAGGATGGAAGCGCCGTTTAAGTATTGCGATGGCATTGATCAGTGAGCCAGATATTTTATTTTTAGATGAACCGACACTAGGGCTTGATATTTTAGCAAGACGTGAACTTTGGAAAGTGATTAAAGGGTTAAAAGGAAGGGTTACGATTATTCTAACGACGCATTATTTGGAGGAAGCGGAAAGTCTGTCAGATCGTATCTGTATTTTAAAACGAGGCGAAGTGAAAGCACTTGGGACAGCAAAAGAATTAATCGCACAAACATCTGCGCAGTCTTTTGAGGATGCGTTTATTGATTTAGTGGGTGAGGGGTCGATATGAAAATGATGCAGTTTGGTTCGCGCACAACGAAAGAAATCATTCGTGATCCCATATCGTTGTTCTTTGGTGTAGCGTTTCCGGTTATTATATTATTATTACTAAATCTCATTAACCAAAATATCCCGAATAACTTATTTGATATTAGCAGTTTAACGCCCGGCATGGCGGTCTTTGGTTTATCCTTTATGACCCTGTTTTCGGCTCAAATCATCTCCAAGGATCGGGAAAGTGATTTTTTAACCCGTTTATTTACGACTCCCATGACAGCATATGATTTTATACTCGGCTATACGTTGCCCTTAATTCCGATGGCATTGGTACAGACAATGCTTTGTTATGGCCTGGCAATCATATTGGGGATGGAGTTTACGTGGAATGTTTTACTAGCGATTATCACTATCTTGCCAGTAGCCATTTTATTTATAGGTATAGGACTTTTATGTGGAACCATTTTCAACGAAAAAGCAGTAGCGGGAATTTGCGGGGCGCTATTGACAAACGTAACGGCCTGGCTGTCGGGGACATGGTTTAGTTTAGAATTAGTTGGCGGCCGGTTGGAAAAAATCGCTTATGCTTTACCATTTGTGCATGCTGTTGAGATGGGAAAAGCGATGATTCGGGGAGATTATGCCAACCTCTTTCCACATTTATGGTGGATAGCAGGTTATGGCGTGGGAATTACAATATTAGCAGTATATATATTTCAAAAGAAGATGAAAGGCCGTTAATACTTGCATTTTAAATATAGGCTAGTCAAGATGGATAGGTGTGTAGTACAAAATAAAAGTGAAAAGTGATGAAGCGTATTCATAAAGAAAGAAGCAATCAAAGTGGAGGTCGAAAGAAATACCGGCAGAACATCCAGTCCAGTATTTTTCGGAAAGAAATGGCATTGAGAGAAGGGGCGAAAGTGGGGCGTCTGCTCTTGGATCACCAGAAATGAATGGCGTGTGATATATTAGGAACGGAAAAGGCAGTGCCAACGTTTTATTCGGGATGTGGTATGTTCACACTAAAATGTCGTATTTGGGCGAACATAAAGGATGGTAAATCTATGAGAATACTTGTTGAGCTTGAGAAAGTGAACAAAAATTATAAAAAGAAACAAGTCTTGCGTGAAATCTCACTTTCCATTGAAGAAAATCAGATTATAGCGATACTTGGTGGCAATGGTACAGGAAAAAGCACGTTGCTGCGGCTAATAGCTGGTATTGAACAACCTAGTTCAGGGCGTATTATTTATTCTGACAAACATATCCGAATTGGTTATGTCCCTGAACGATTTCCTAAACATCTTCGTTTCACACCACGTGAGTATTTATATTATATGGGGAAAATAAGTGGCATTTCAAAGGAAAATCTTCAAGAACGAATCGAACATTACCTACAGCGATTTCAACTTGAAACATTAAATAACCAGCGTATTATGGAGCTATCGAAAGGGAATATTCAAAAGGTTGGTATTATACAAGCCATTTTAAATGATCCCGAATTAATCATATTGGACGAGCCTCTATCTGGTCTCGATTATCAAGCGCAGCAGGATTTAGTATAGACACTTGTAAAACTCCGGGATGAGGGAAGTTCAATTGTATTAAGTTACCATGAATCTAATATTTTTGAATCTATCATCAATCGTACGTATTATTTACATAATGGTCTTATCTCGAAAACAGATAGGAGTAAAGAATCTATTAAATTAATTGTTGTTGAACACATGGAGAACGCTCATGTTCATATGATGGAGTGGGATGGCGTATTGCGTATGGAGGAAAAAGGAAGTGAACGGTATCTGCATGTATCTGCCGAACATTGTGATGAAATCCTCTTAAAGATTCTTCATTCACAAGGAAGCATTAAAACGGTTTCCACATTAAATATATATGAAGAGGAATAAGTTAACTTATCTATCACACGAAGAGGAGAGATTGGATTGATAGATCTAATAAAATATACATTGCAGGACTTTTTTCGTTCCCAGAAATATTTTCCACCTATATCAACCTTCATCATTGTCATTTTTGTTTTTTATACATATACACCTAATCCAGTTGTTGATAGTTATGCCGTAACTGCGTTAGTCGTATATGTTATTTCTGCTTGGATTAGTGTTAGTATGCTCGCACTTGATCCCCCTATACAGAGACAACTGATGATTCTCCATATCGGAAGCAGTTATCGCTATTATCTAGCTAAAATCATTTCTATTTGGCTCATTTCTATCCTACTCGCGATATACGCTTTTGTATACCCGATCATTTTTAATATGTTTAATGAATCAGTGACATTTACACTCGGTTTCATGTCTATTCTCAATCATATTTTATTGGCAACATTGGGAATCATGCTTGCCAGTTTGTTTAGTAAGGGAGTCATGGAAAGCACAGTGAATTCTTATGGAGGGCTTGCACTAGCGCTCATTTTATCTATTGCGGCCATTGGAATTCAAAAGCTTTTACCCGCTCCATTGGAGAACATGGTTTGGCTCCTCCCTCCAGCATTAATGACACACGTATCATTGTTAGACTGGACAGGAGAATCTATTTCCCAACTGGAGTTCATTCCCTTTCTTTGGATATTCTTCTATTCACTCATACTGCTAGTTACTTTTCTATCATTATCAAAACAAAAAGCGTAAATTTGATTGGTGGAAAATGTGTTCGGTCACATCAAGTGCAATCGGTCGTTCCGCCGATTTTCCCTTCGGAGCCTTGAAAAGGTCCACTTGGAATTCGGGTTCGTGGCCCTTGCCCACAACTTCTTGAAAGTAGCGGGCATCCGCCGGCTACTTTCAGGAGGAAACCCTACAAATGCAAAATCAGTCGTAGAAAAATGGTTCGTTTTTCTACGACTGATTTATTTTGGGGCTGGGACACAACTAAATCAGCTGATGAAAAAACGAACAATAAAGTGAAACTTCATTCAGTAGGGCTCCTACTGAATGTTAGTTGAACCAATCGGGCATTTAGGTACCGTTACCTCCCACTTAGACCTTTTATATTCACTCCAGATTTTGAAGTGTGAGTCTTACGGCACCTTACATGCCGGATAAAGTGAAACTTCATTCAATAGGGCTCCTACTGAATGTTAGTTGAACCAATCGGGCATTTAGGTGCCGTTATCTCCCACTTAGACCTTTTATATTCATTCCAGATTTTGAAGTGGGGGTCTTACGGCACCTTACATGCCGGATAAAGTGAAACTTCATTCAATAGGGCTCCTACCGAATGTTAGTTGAACCAATCGGGCATTTAGGTGCCGTTATCTCCCACTTAGACCTTTTATATTCATTCCAGATTTTGAAGTGGGGGTCTTACGGCACCTTACATGCCGGATAAATTGTCCCAGTGTATCATACGCAAGCTTTTAGCGTAGTCAAAATAGGTAGACTCCTGCGGGAATAGTTCGAGCTGAAGATCCCGCAGGAAGGCGACCTTTGCTTTCCGAGGAAGCTGAAGCCGTGCCCGCGGAAAGCGAGGTATTTTGACGTAGCGATGATAGGGATTTTTTAAACACAAATAAACCGAACAACTATAAATGAATTGTTCGGTTTTTGCTATTTCGTATTTGCTTATGTTCCAGCCTCATTTCCTACGATTAGTCAAGTATCTTTATAATACTTTTCAATTTACTTTGTATGGAATATCTGGGCATAAGAAATAAACCTCAAGTATTTTATTTTTAAATTGAGGTGTGATATGTGATATAATCTAATTGATTTATTGGTCCATAGAGGCCGTGTACGAATAATCGTACTTCGTATTGTTCCTGACCATGGAATAAATACATTTTAGTAGCTTGTTCATGCAAGCTACTACCGCAACCTTGTCCTTCTTCGGATGAGGTTGTTTTTTTAATTTGTAATAGTAATCTACAATGTGATTTGGTGCTGCTTTTTGTTGACGAATCATGTTCCGGACAATGAAATATAAAATTTTTCTTCCTTTTGGATTACCACGCTTATTAATGTGATCCTGGCCTGCATATTTTCCTGATTGGTATCTCCGAATATCAATCCCAATAAAGGCATTTACTTTCTTATGATCAGAAAAACGTGATAGGTCGCCGATTTCACCAATAAAGAGTGCTGCACTTATGTCACCAATGCCTGGAAAACTTATGAGTAACTCAAACTCTGGAAGTTGTTTGGCTTTCTCGGTCATTTGTTTAGAAACCTTTTCTTTTTCTTCTAATCGTTGAAGAAGTTGTCTTGCGTAATATTGAACCTTTTGAGTTTGAACACTACTTGATGAAACAGCTGGATAAGACTCTTTGGCGTATTCAAAAATTTCACTTGCATTCTGCTTCGCACGATTCTCGGATATCTTTTTAGTGGTACTTCTTATCAAAAGGTTTTTTATTTTTGTTTTACTTGTTTGTAATACAAAATCTGGATGTGGAAATAAATCGATTAGTGTAAGTGCATAAGGTGTGACTCTACTAGAAAAGAATCTCTCAAGTTCTGGAAAACTTAATTGTAACGCATTATGCAAATACATCCGTGTACGCTTTATATCCTCTTCTACTTCTTGATAAAAGCGAGATAAATCACGTATATCATGATAAATATCTGGTTGGTCTAATTTTTCTGGTCGATCATTTTGTCGATGAACTTGGGCCAATTTATGGGCGTCATGTTTGTCTGTTTTCCAGCTTCGTAATGTCCCTTGTTCTAATTGCTTTTTGGCTGCCAAGGGGTTCAATAAACAATAACGTAATTGATTTTTTTGACAGAATGTTTCTAGCGTCTTAGAGTAAATTCCAGTAGATTCAAAGACAAGCATCAAATCTTCAGGAAGTGTATATATTTCATCCAAGAGTTCCTGAAAACCAGCTTGACTATGTATTACTTCACCTTCAGAAAGACACTGTTGATCGTCGTAAACAACCTTGTAGCTTTTCCCCATTGATACATCTAAAGCCATTACTGTTCCCATTTAACTACCTCTTTTCTCTCTTAGTGATGAAAGTTCTTCACTTATTCATTTCGATTCCAATTTCCTATACACGAGCTCAAGGCCCCAACATACTTAAACCTGATTCAAAAATGAAAGTGAAGAAGCCCGGTTTTTTATTCGGATTCGCAATCCTCGAGGCTACGGTCGGGCTTTCTCTCACTTCTCACTATATCTTAAAAAAGAAATAGTGGGTAAAATCATCCGTCGATGATCTTACCCACTAATCTTAGTATGTTTTCTATAAAAAGCCGTTTTTAACCGAAAATAAAATTGGTCATTTTCAGGTCATTATATAGACTGGAAAAATGTTTCATGTATTTCATCAAATCTTATAATCGTATGAATATAAATGAATCGCTTTGGGACATTTTTCATTCGAAGCGTGGGCAACCCTTAGTACAAATACTTTCATATGGTAAAAATTTCGCACGTGGAAGGTCCAGAAGAGCTGCATAACAAGATGCGAACAAGGGGGCCGATCAAATGAGGATAGGCATACCAAATTGTCGTTTTATTACAACGAGTATCTTTTTTTATTGAGACGTTCCGATCCGCTTAAAATATATTGAAAACATTCGATCATTTGAGTTTAATGGAATATAGTAGTGTATAGATAAAGAAGATGCTGATAAGGTTTATCAAGAAAAATAGCTAGTAGATTACATGTAGGTTGGTGAAGCAAGTGAAGCAATTTCCTGAGGGGATCAAATTTTGTTATCCTTGGCGAAGTTATCAACGCGAGGTATTGGCACATTTGGATGCCCATTTAGAAAACAATCATTTGCATCTTGTCGCCCCGCCAGGTTCAGGAAAAACGGTACTTGGTTTAGAAGTCATGCTACGGTTAAACAAACCAACTCTTATTGTGTCGCCCACACTGGCGATACGAAACCAGTGGGTGGATCGTTTTACAGAGTTGTTCTTACAACAGTCAGAGCCACCTGATTGGATTTCAACAGACTTAAGGAACCCGGCGTTTGTGACGGTGACCACTTATCAAGGGCTACATGCTTTATTAGAAAGCAAAGTGAAAGAGGTAGACAGCGGCTCTGATGGAGATGATGTCGAACAAGAACAGAATGAATTTGATGTTTGCATGAAAGAAAAGGCGTTGGAAAAGTTGCTTCAGCAAAATTTCCAAATGGACGAAGCACATCATTTAAGGACAAGCTGGTGGGAAACAACAATAAGGTTCCGTAACCATTTGGATCAACCGACTGTAGTTGCGTTAACCGCAACCCCGCCCTACGATGTAAGCTCGGCGGAATGGGAAAAATATATGGAATTATGCGGACCGATCGATGAAGAAATTGATATTGCCGCATTAGTCAGAGAAGGGGATTTGTGTCCACACCAAGACTATGTCTGGATGTCTGTCCCGGTCCCGAAGGAAGCTGGCCCAATCCGTGCATTTCACGATGAGGTAAAAGAGTTCATTCAAGAGATCAAACAAAATAAAGACTTGATACGCTTGTTAGAAAATCATCCGTGGATTAAATCGGAAGAATATCTTGAAGAAAAGCTGGCGAAATATGGGTATTTCATTTCCATTCTTTTGTTTTTAAAAGAGGTGGGCAGCGACCGGTGGCAATGGCCTTTTCAACAAATGGATGAAAAACATGCTGATTTGCCGAAGTTTACTGTCGAGTGGATGGAAGAATTGCTTGGTGGGCTTCTCTATCGCGACCAACATGTGAATGTGAAAAATGAGCCGATCAAAAGCATCAGAAAGAAGTTATCAGGAATCGGAGCACTTGAACGAAAAAACGTCCGTCTAACAGCAAAGAAGACGATGCAACGAACTTTATTGCAGAGTGCTTCGAAGTTACAAAGTATAACGCATATCGTTTCACTTGAAAAGCAAGCACAAGGAGATGATCTCCGGCTTGTTGTGTTGGCGGACTACATTTATAAAAATGACTTGCCAATGGCAGAACAAGATATGAAAACACTCAATCGGATCGGTGTTATTCCAATCTTTGAAGTGTTAAGAAGGCAATTAAAAAATCGTTGCCGGCTTGGTGTTTTAACTGGCTCGATCGTCATCATCCCAACAAATGCAGTTCCTCATTTGCATTCATTCGGTTTGAATTTTTCAGTCCAGCCCTTACGGCATGATCCCGTGTACAGTGAAGTGATTGTTACTGGAGCATCCAGGCAAGAGATAGTCAAAGTCATAACGTCCATCTTTTCAGAAGGGCACATTGATACGCTGGTAGGAACAACAGCCTTGCTCGGAGAAGGCTGGGATGCGCCAAGCGTAAACACGCTCATTTTAGCTTCTTATGTCGGATCATTCATGTTAACCAATCAAATGAGAGGGAGAGCCATCCGGTCAGACAAGGATAATTCTCGAAAATGCGCAAATATTTGGCACTTGGTATGTGTCGATGTCAACACATTGGATGGAGGATATGACTACCTTTCATTATCAAGACGGTTTAAATCATTAAGCGGATTAGATGAGGAATTGCCGATTATTGTTTCAGGGATAGAGCGTCTCCGCCTTCCGTCTCCGCCATTCTCAGCCAAAACACCAGAGGACGTAAATCACCTCATGATGAAACGAGCTACAAATAAGGCAAACTTGTTTGAAAGGTGGCGGGAAGCAACAAATCTAGGGGAAAAGAAAAGAGAACAACTGGATGTAGGTAAGTCATTTGTACCAAGGCCATTTTTATTTGCGCATACATTTAAGTCACTGCTCATTATGACTGCCTCCATTATAATAGGCACAGTGTATTATGTTGCTGAAGGAAGCAGGTATAGAGGGTTTGATAGCCTTTTGCCCATGTTAACTTTTGCCCTTGTTGTGGGCGGGATTGTTTCTGCACCTTTTTGGTGGAAGGCTATTCGGATTTTTGTTGGCAATTCATCGATAGAATCAAGTTTACAAACGGCAGGGCAGATCATTTATGATGTTTTAGTTGAGATTGGCAGTATCGAGACCCCGCTAAAGCGAAATAAAGTAGTAGTAGAGGAGTTATCAAATGGCATGGTCTGCTGTTCGCTTGAAAGGGGGACTCCCTACGAACAAAAGCTGTTTTTGCAATCTTTACAGCAGTTTCTTGATCCGATAGATAATCCGAGATATATTCTTCATCGGACATCCGGGAAAAAGTGGTATACCCGTCATGATTATCATGCGATCCCTGATGAAATCGGACGCAAAAAAGAATACGTTCAGCTTTTTGAAGATAAGTGGCAAAAGAAACTTGGACAGGCATATGCCATTTTCACAAGAAATGTGGAAGGGAGAAAGCTATTGTTAAAAGCCCGAGTTCAAGCGATGTCAGGGAAGTTTGTCAAACGGACTGAACGAAAAAGCATCTGGAAATAACCGTTGTCTTGAAGGTGATGAGGGCGTACGAAGTGTGAACTGCCGGCCATGGAACAGCCGCCCTTAGAAAGGGCGGTAGATACAATATCCCTCACTTGCTAGCAACAAAGTTGATGGTACATTCAATATTCTAAACTAGCTATCCTAGTTTTTGTCTCGCTTTCTAGTCTCCTTCTTTTCAAGTTGGGCATGTGATGACTTTAATTCAAGGCAAGTTGTTAACTTTATTCAACTCTGATTTCCTTTTTCCGGTCTACATACCACTGGAAAAAGGAATTCGCCAGTTCAACTGGCACATCGTCCAAACCTGAATGATGTACGGGTTTTCCTCTGTTGATAGTCTCAATTGAAGCAAGACCCAGCATTTTTTGAATGAAGTTTCGTGTTGCCTTCACTTCTATGACCTTTTCTCGTTTTGAGATAAATAAAGAGGTGGTAAGCGCTCCTTTTTGAAATTGAATAAATTGGCCATTTATGACATAGCGGGTATGGAAAAAATCTAACGATCTTGCTATTAGAATACAAAGTAAGAGGGCGGCTGATACAATTATCCAAGCCTGTTCCAACCCCAAGATGGCCGGCTTGAAATAAAATAAAGCACCTGTCGCAATGAACCAGAACCAGCTTGGCCACAATATGCGCACCCAAAACGACTTTTTTGGCAGGCGAGTCATGTCTTCTGTGATCGTATAAGATGGCAGAATGTCCGATATCATCGCGTATGCTTTCTTTACCGGCAGAAAAGGATAGAGCGTATTGATTTCAAGCGATTCATCGCCTGAACTAAAACCGCCGGCACTTGTCAACTTCACTTCGGCGAGCCCGAGTAATCTTTTCAGCATCGATTGCTCCACTTCAATTGCTTGCACCTTTTCTTTTGAAATGGATAAGACCGCTTCATCAATGACGCCCTTCCTGATATAAATGTGATTTGCATCTGAAGATATTTCATAATTTCCATACTTTACATAGGTTCTCACGATTCCAAAGGCTATGGAAGTAATGACGAGTACAATCACAATGAGTGTCACAACCCACCATGTGCTTGTGATCTTTTTCATCAGTTCCCCTGTTATATCTTCCAGATGAAAAACATCATTGACTTTGAAATAAAGTGAGCCAATCAAAGAGAAAAGAACTAAAAAGCTTAATGATGTAAACGATGCTTTTAAAATGTCTTCTTTCGTTGGTTGAAAATGAATCGTTCGACTCGGGTTTTGCTGCTTTATTTCAACCTTTGCATCATCGGATTCAGGGATCTGATCCGTCGCTTCCCTCTGCTCTGTATTTAGTATACGAGCTTCCATTTGATCGGCTTCCATTGTTGGCGAGGCCACTTCAAATTTTACAGTCGTATTCTCGCCATCCATCCCATTATCAAAATGACTCGGGTTTTGCTGTTCCATTTGAACCTCTGAATGAGCAGATTCAGGAATCCGATCCGTCGCTTCCCTCTGCTCTGTATTTTGTACACGAGCTTCCATTTGATCGGCTTCCATTGGCGAGATCACTTCGAACTTTACCGTCGCATTCTCGCCTTTCATCCCAGTTTCAAAATAAATGGAAGTCATATGAAAGATCTTATGGAAGAAGGAAGTATGGCGATTAATGTTTTGAATTTTGGAAAAAGGAATCGTTTGTTCAGATTTGTTGAACAATCCTTTGTAAAGGTGAAACGACTTTTCGTCAAGTTTGTATTTATGGGTGAACCATTCATAAATGATAGACAACAAAGACCACCCAACTACAATCAGGAAAACAATCCTTCCATACTTTATGAAGAGCGATTCCGAGCCAGCCTTCACCACATACAAAAAGAACGCGAAGAAAATGGCATTTTTTAATAATTTCGCTATATGAAAAAGCATTACGAGTGGAGAATAACGTTTCATTTTCATCATTGCTCCACTTCCTTAATTTTGGCGTATTGAGCAATTTGATTTCTCAATTCAACAGCTACATCTTTCGGCAGGGCAGGTATTGTATGAGAAGATCCCATTGTTTCAACCGACACGGAGTACAGTCCATATTTTCTAAGAATCGGTCCTTGCTCGGTGGCGACCGATTGGATTTTAGTCATCGGGATCAGCTCATGCGTTTCATTGATTGCGCCTGATTTTAATTGCAGAAACTCTTCATTAACATCGTAACGCCAGTTTTTATAAAGAAAAAAGGGCTCAATCAATGACCAAATAAACCCGATGATCAATAGTACTGTTATTCCGATTAAAATCCACCCGATCCATTCTTTCCATGAAAAGCGATCATCAAGGTAAAACAAGGTGCCCAGGATAATAAAACCGACGATGTTTCCAATCGTGTCACTGATGAGCCATACCTTGATCGCATCTTTCGATAAACGTTTCTTTGGTAAATCTAAGGAGTTATTCATAAAGTCACCGCCAATACACAACTATTCATCTAAAAATATTTCTTCGAGTGATGGTTCGTCCACTTCAACGCGGTAGATATCCACTTTATACTGATTAAAAGCCCGTATGATTTCAGCAATTTTTCTCTCATGATCAATCGTAATCGTTATAAATGATTCTTTTCTCTCCAAATCTGTCCCAACCGTTTGCAGCCATTGGTTTAGCGTCAACTCCTCTGTTTTAGGAATTGGAGAATGCTTAATTCTTACTGTAAGCGTTGAGCGATAGAATGACCTAAGCTCAGACATTGTTCCAATTTTAGCCACTTTGCCCTCTTTCATAATGGCGATTCTCGTGCAAATTTTCTCTACTTCGTCTAAATTATGGGATGTCATAAAGATTGTTTTTCCTTCTTTTTGTAAATGGCGAATTAGTTTATGAATATGAATAGCGGACTCTGCATCCAACCCGGAAGTGGGTTCATCAAGAAAAATTAACTCCGGATCGTGGATAATCGCTTGTGCAATGCCAAGCTTCTTTTTCATACCGAATGAAAATTTGGCAGTTTTCAACTGGGCGTGGTCCTCTAAACCTACTAAACGCAAGACTTCCAGACAACCGTGCTTTCCTGTGGGCTTTCCCGAGAGAGCAGACAAGAATTTTAAATGATCCAGCGCTGTTAATGAACCATAAAAAGTAGAGTAGTCGGGCATTACACCAATTCTCTTCTTCACTTGGTCATTTGGCCCCTTTACCCCTAAAAGTGAATAAGTGCCGGAGCTTGGTTGAATAATTCCCGTCAGCATATTGATAAAGGTAGACTTTCCGGCACCGTTCCGGCCAAGAAAACCAAATACTTCCCCTTTTTCTACAGTTAGATCAATACCTTTTACGACTTGAGTCGCTCCATAGACTTTCTGAAGCTGCTTCGTTTCAATGGCAAACAATTAACAATCCCTCCTTTTAAAAATCAGATTTGCGATCAAAAGCATCAAACCTGAAAATATGATGATCACTAATAAAGAAAAGTCCTCACGTTCCAAATAATAAAAAGGCATGATAAACTTCAACCAGCTGATCCATTCATTGGTTGTGAAGGAGATCCATAAACCAAAAACCGGAAAAGCAAGACCAATCATAATGCCAAGAAACATCGTAATGCCTGGTTTCGGGATGAGAACGGACAGTAAAAGGGTCAAGGCAATTTGGTAGAATAATAAACTCATGGTCTGAGAAAAAATAAAGAAATCAAATTGTTTTGCAAAGAAGCTAATAATCAAAAAAGAGATAGCCACACAAACAAACCAAAAGAGCGCAATGCCAAAAAATTTCCCATATAAAATGGATGATCTTGATGTCCTGCTAACTAAAAAGCGCATCGTTCGTTCATGGGTTTCCCTATTCATACAATCATGGGATAACCCCATGACAAATAATTGCCCAAATAAAAAAAGTAACGTTAACAGGCCAAGCGTGTGGATATGCTTCATCTCTTTGGGGGTAAACTCTATCATATTCGTTAATACGTTTGAAAATTTGGCTGAATAATAGGCGGTCAATAATAAAACGCAAATGATTAAAATGGATTTAATGCTTTTAAACATGTTGAAAAACTCTCGCTTACCGATGACATACATATGTTGCTTCCCCTTTCTTGTTTACGAAAGCTATTATAAGTTGCCTACATTAATTTAGCCGAAACACTACCTTAATTCTCCCTTAATTATTCGCAACTTTGGTTTTTTGGATGATATGATACTCATATAAATTAACGACGATTAGGTGATCTTGATGCAAGAAGCACATATATTAATTGTAGATGATGAAAAAGCCATTTTACAGATGTTAGAGACGATTTTAAAAAGAGAGGCGTTCAAACATATCGATACAGCCGCTACAGCCGAGGACGCGCTTGCACTTTGTAAAACAAAACGATATGACTTGATTTTGTTGGATGTGATGCTCCCCAACCGGAGCGGTTTTGATATTTGTCCCATGATCAGGGAAACCACCGATGCTCCTATTTTCTTTTTAACTGCCAGATCTTCCGATTTGGATAAGCTCTCCGGTTTTGCCTTGGGAGCGGATGACTATATTACAAAACCCTTCAATCCCCTGGAAGTTGTCGCGAGGATCAAAGCGCATTTGCGCAGGAAAATGGTCCATATGACACCAACTTCACAAACAACTTATCAATATGGAAACATCCATGTAAATACACTTTCCGGCGAAGTAAAAGTAAATGGTAAAATGGTGGATTTGCCTGCTCAAGTGTACCAACTGCTGCTCTTCTTCTGTAAACATCCAAATCAACTATTTAGCAAAAGCCAACTGTATGAGCAGGTATGGGGCGGGGATTTTCTAGGCGAGGATAATACGATTATGGTTCATATAAGAAAGCTGCGTGAAAAAATCGAGGAAAACCCAAGCAAACCGAGTCACATTATAACAGTTAGAGGCCTCGGGTATAAATTTGTTCCCGATGGTGACAAACATGAACATTCATAAACGTTTTATCGTACAGTTTTTCATCCAAATCATCCTGGCTTTCTTTTTGTTATCTCTTATTTTAATAATCATGTGGGCCATTATTGGCTTTTCCATCATGAATTCGGATGTTGCAAAAGATTTGTCAAAAGCAGACGAGTTGTTTTTTATTGATAAGATTTCAATCAAAGATGAAAAGGTCACATTCGATAAAAAACTAAAACAAATGGTGAAAAATCAGAATGGCCAACTGATCGTTCTAACGGAGAAAGGTGCTGTGATCGGCTCTTACAATACTGCTGAAAAAGTACCCGCTCATATGAATGAGAGTGAAGTTGCTTCATTGATTTTGGGAACTCCCGCGGAATACTCATATTGGAAATTAGAAGAAGGGTATAAACGGCCGTATATCCTATTATTTGGTAAAAAAAATTCCGGCACAGACATAGTAAATGAGATAAAGCCAGAGATTGATTGGAAAAATCATCAGCTTAACCTTTCAGATAGGGCTTATCAAAAAATCAATGAAGAAAACGGCTGGGTCCAATTGATCGATGCAACAGGACAAGTAGTAGATGAATATGGTACGAAGAAACAGCCGACTAAGTACTCCAATCAAGATCTCATGACATTATCACAAGATCAGCATCATGTAACGACCGCTTATTTTGATGAGGAGACCGAGCAATCCATTATTGTGGGGACGTATAAATCAGATTCAAACTCTAGCTTAGAAGAAGGTATTTATAAAACAGTTAGTCATAGTCTTTTTATCATCTTTATCTTATTGATCCTTTTTCTTTTCATAGGGACATTTTGGTATGCGCGTAAATTCGGAGTTCCCTTAATTATGATGATGAAATGGCTTGAGAACCTGGGTAAAGGAGTATATGAACAGCCTCAAGATATCCATCAACGTCCCATCTTGTTAAACAAAAAAGGAAGACTGAAAAAGAAATACCGATTATATAAGGATTTCATTACCACACTTGTTCAATTAACAAAAACCTTAAAGCAAAACGAATCGGAGCGGCAGAAAATGACGCAAATAAGGGAAGAATGGATAACGGGTATTTCCCATGATTTAAAAACGCCGCTTGCTTCTATAACAGGTTATTCACAAATGCTGGAATCTGAAAATTATTCGTGGAGTGAAAAGGAAACAAGAGAGTTTGCCAAAGTGATTTCCGAGAAGTCTGTTTATATGATGCAATTACTTGAGGACTTAACGTTAACATATCGTTTAAGAAATCAAGCTTTGCCGATTGTCAAAGAAAAAGTTGATCTCAACGAATTTATACGTCGGACCATTATACATTTTATTAATGAAACGGCTCATAACGAAATACAATTCGATTTCCATCCTTATGATGAAATCATTTATGCCTATATTGACCAAAAGTGGTTTCAACGGATTCTCGATAATTTAATCGCAAATGCTATTAAATATAATCCACCAGGCACTACCATCACAGTATCCACCTCTTTGATAGAACAACATTTGATCATTATCAAAATAGAAGATAACGGGATAGGGATGGATAGTGAAACCCTTGATAAATTGTTCCAGCGTTACTATCGAGGCACGAACACAAGCGACTCCGGCAGTGGAACGGGCCTTGGGATGGCCATTACGAAACAATTGGTACAGCTTCATAATGGGTCCATTCGAGTGAAAAGCACTCCGAATAAGGGTACACAGATTCGATTGATCCTGCCAGCCCGTGCGGAGGAAGATGATGAATAGCATGTAAAAACCAATAAACCGCGTAAAATCAAATTTGATTTTACGCGGTGCTATTTTTCATGGTTTGTACGAATATTGATTCGTTTTCAGCCTATTTCCCACCTTCTTTATATCCTCAAAATGATGGATTTGGCTGTAAACATACTTAACTTAGTTTTGTGGTTAAATCTTTCATAGAACATAAAGCATAAATGGACTTCTGGCTTCTCTAATGATGTGAATGTTAATCTTTATTATTGTATATTCAGCTTTAAACCAAAACCATAATAAACAGAAACCAATTGGAAGTAAGATAACAATTTTAAGCCATTGTTGATCTAAGTACTTACTCCAAAGTCTGGGAAGAAGACTGGTGGCAATAAAAGCAAACGCGAACAACCCAATGATAATGATCAATCTTTTTTTGACAGAGTTTGTTTAAAAGAAATAAAATTTTTAAATATTACATAATATTTGTAATAATGATATTATAAGGAAAAAGGAGGGATGTAAGTGAAGGAAGGTGTTTTTTAAATACCTGGTATTGGTACAATTTTATTCGGTGATAAATGTTTATATTTACGACAAAGCAGTAAAAGCATTTGATAAAATTCCAGGGCCAAGGTGCAGGATTTAATGAAAAAAGAAAAACATTCGAAATATTCAAGGGGTACCAAACTAATTATATGGATCATGTTAGTCTTATCGGTATCAATGCTTGTTTTTTTTATCAATAATATCGTGAACGATTTATATTATCAACCGGTCAATTACACGAGTGCATTGGGGCTAGCTTTAGGAGTATTCCTATGTATATATGCACTATTCGCCCTTAAATCAAAAAAGTAATTTACCTAATTATTTATAGGAGCTGACCGAAAAGTAATATATCAGCTTGAAAATGAAAAGAGCCAAACATAGAAGAGAGCGGTCGTGGTAGCATGACTGTACTTCCTCATTCAGGAGTTACATAACCATGACCGCTAACAACGTCAAGGATAGCGGGTTATAAGCATGATTCCCCAGTGTTTCAAACATGGCAACTAATCACTAATGTTGCATACAATTATCTAGACACGTCAAAAAAGGTCCATAGGGATCTTTCTTTGTAGTAGATTTGGACAGACAATTACCTTTCCGTCTATTATGTAGCTATTTATATTATTTGGTAAAAGGGTTAGGCTTATCAATCATTTGGCGATGGAGCTTTTCGCCCCCCGCAAGGTCAGTATACAAAAAAACTAACTACTACAAGATATTTGCTTTTATTCCTAAATGGCATCGGATGCTGAACTTGCGGTTATGATTATACTCTGAAAATTGAGCTACTAGAAAACGTTCCAGGGAACTGTTCTTTTGGTTAATCACCAATTCTTTCAAGTTTCCCATTTCTTATTTCCCGTTTGCTAAAATCCGGGCAAGGACCTTTCCTAAAATAAACCATAAACAAGTTGTATGAGCTTAGTAATTATAACGACAATGAAAGCGCCTGTCACGAAAACTTGAAATGGCGACTGAAATGAAGATTTTTTCCCTGATTGTTCAGGCTGGTCATCTGGTAATTCACCAGTCTCCAAGTACTGTAATAACTCTTCTTCTATTTCTTCGTTTATTTTTTCTAAGTCCTCGCTCTTAGCATTTATTTTATCCAATCGAATCAGCCCTTTAGCTTTTCATTCGTGTCAATTCCATGCTAAAAGTCAAGTTGCGTTTCAGGTCTTCAACACTGGTCATTCCGCTGCCACAATATAATACATCCTCAATAAAAAGGATACAATGTGATCGAAGGGTTCCAAATGCGATTCCTCTCATATTCATTCCATTACAGTTCATGATGATGGGTAACTCTGATTGATATTGCTTCAGTGCTTTTCCAACTTTTATTAAGTCACTTAATTGAAATGATTGCTGTTCTTTCACACGATACCGTCCTGTCAAATTAAGAGCGGCTGACGGCGTAATGTCCAGCATTTCTACCAACTTCGTAATCTCTTTCATTGCCTTGTTTCTGTTAGAAAAATATAAATGGGCCAGTTCAAAAACAGCGCTCGGATGTTGGGTTAGCATCACTTCTTCTGCTAATTCACGATGTGTGAATGTCTGACCAAAATGAAAAGGTTTTTGATTGATACTTACCCCTTCATTTGTGGGCCACCTGTTCAAACGACTCACTTTCTGGTCTTGGATTCCCATCTGAAAGAGTAGCAGTAATAAGATGATCGGACCTATTCCTTCAATCGATTTGGTTTGGAGATATCCTTTATGAAAAATTTCTTTGTTTTCTTTTAAATCGTATCCAACAATGCCCCACATAGGTTGAATATGATCAACTAATACCTGTGGTTGTGGTGTAATGTCCTTTATTTCTTTAGTCGAACGTTTAATCTGTGCAGGGAGATAATGGCTCGTTTTTCTAAAGTCACTGCCGGATACAGAACCTTTTAAAAGAATGAATGAATCGTCAGAACAATAATAGGGAATACGAGTTGATAGTTCTAGCGCATTGTTAAACCACCCACCTACCATGTTTGCAGGTAGTTTTTTAATCACATCCCTCATGTATTTTCCATGGCCAAAGACATAGTCGGCATCCGATTGAAGAATATAAGGAACTAATTTATCATGCAGGTATTCACTTTGATCACCGAGGTCGGCTACTTGCCCTAAAACTAAAATCTTCTTCCCTTTGTAAAAAAACTGTTTTTCCTTAAATGTTTTTATCGCATTGATCATGGATGGAATTGCGGCATTATGCGAATCATCAATAATGTCTATTCTTCTTTGGTCCTTTGAGTTAAGCCGTTTTAATTCCATCACTCTGTCGAGTGATTTAAAATCATATACTTTTCTTGCCATTGAATCAATATCATATCCTAATTCTGCCAGGCAGAGGAGCGCCCCTAACGTGTTCATCATGATGCCATCACTCGGCATGATCATATCAAACGTATAAGCCGTTTTTTTATATTGAAAAATGACCGTTGTTTTATATTTTTCATAGATCCGTTTTTTAAGAAATAAATCAGCGGATTTATCTATCAAACTATATGTTTTAATCCGATTCGTTCTTTTTTTGGCCTGTTCATATAAAATCCTAAACTCTTCTTTGCCAATATCCTTATTGATGATTGCTAAACCACCTGTTGTTAAACCATCGAATATTCTCGCCTTAAATGTAGCTACATTCATGGTTGAATGCAATGTGGAAAGATGCGCTTCTCCAATAGAAGTAACCATACACACATCAGGTCTTATTGTTAAGGCTTGATTTCCACGATTATTCAGCGCATTTAATGATATTTCTACAATCCCCATATCAGGATTACGACATAATTTCGCGCCATATAACGGAACACCTGTTTGTGTATTATGATTTCCGCGGGTTGCAACAACATTACTAATTTCTTTTAGAAGGTGTTCCAGTATTAAGCGAGTAGAACTCTTTCCCACGGAACCAGTAATCCCGATAACCGGATTTTTCATTTTATTTCTAGCTTGTTTTGCTAAAATTTGCATAGACTTGATACTATTCTTTACAATAATCTGGGCTACAAACGGGGCCAGTTCTTTAATCGGCTCTTCCGTAATGATTAAATCACAGTTTTTATAGTATTCTAAAATGCGAACATTACCATCTATCCACGGTAATTCTTTCTTATGAAATTGATTCCATCTTTCTCTTGAAATAGAAATAAAGCAATTACCTGATACCCCTTTCTGAAGCTGGGCAGGGTCAAATTCGAAATCAACGATTGGTGAACTTTGTTCCAATTCATTGAAGAAGTAACCATCTAATATGTCTGCTATTTCTTGATAAGTAAAACCTGCTGCCATTTCTTACCCTCATTTCCTATTCATCTTCCTGTGAATCTGAAATCGTTAGATTAAAATCTATTAAATCCGGTATAAAATAATGAAAAAATTGACAGTATCCTGATAAATAGTGTTCAACATCATCGATTCTTACACGGAAAGAATGATGACGAATAAAAAAACCATGCAAGATTAATCCAGGATTTTTCATATACATGGCTAACTCGGGATAGAAAAATCCAACACGTTGGTATTCGGCGCGGCGCTTGATCGTTTGCACTAAATACGTTTCATCAATTAATTTGAGTAAGTAATCTTTTTGTAGTTCTTTTATTTTACCTACCATTTTATAAACAGCCATTGTCAATTCGAGAAAAGTAGGATAAGTTGTCTCACGATGATAGATAAAATTCAACCGATGATTGCAGTTTTTTAATCCGAAAATAAAGTATTTATCCTCTGGCTCGTAAATCGTTAATTCATTTGCTGCATAACTTAACCAGTGATCATGGTATTTCCAATAATCATATTTAATAAAATAATCGAATGTCTTCTTTACTTCTTCTAACCAGTAATCATTTTTATCAATCGCATATAAACGCAACAGTGAAAAAATGGCTTCGCCTTCATAATAGATAATTCGATTTAGTGCTTTTACACGAAAAGTGGGGTATGTCAATACATGAATGAATCCTTCATCAGGAAGCTTCATATGAATAATGCCTCGAGCTAATGCTTGGGCGACTTCTACATATTTGTCACTTTGTGCAACCTCCATATATTTCGTCATAGCCAAGATGGCTGTAGCATTAGAGCCCAGTTTTATTTCGTTTTCATTCGAATAATCCACAACAAAAGCTGTCTGTTCCTCGGCATCCTCCTTATAAACAATCGCTTCTTTTATCAAGTAATTCAGCCCACGTTCAATGGCTTCCAATATCTTCGGTTCTTGCAAAATTTCATATCCTTCTGCCAGCGCATAAAGAGAGCTAGAATGCCGCAAAATATTATATGTTCCTATTTTCTTAGCAAATGCGGAGAAATAGCCGTATTCGAACTGACCGTTATCTGTCATTTGCTTCATTAGAAATAATGTCGATTTATTTATAAGTTGTTTTGTTTCTTTTTTAATATTCGTTACTTTTCTGATGCCATTTGTTAGCTCGCCATTATATAATTCGTGAATTTCATCATCAAGTTTATTTTTAAAAGTAGCTGTTGTTTTAAAAAGATAGACGTCTTTATTTATGTATAGTTTTTTTATAAAAGGAAATCGTAATCCTTCATTATATTTCAAATAATGATTGATATTTACTTCATCTAAGGATAAGGGCTGTTTGTTAGTACTCCTAATCATCGCATTACCGTTAATTTCTTGTTCTAAAAAAGCTAAACGAAACTCTGAATCAAAAGAAATCCCCCAACGAAAATAATTTTTACGCGCTTTTTTAACCTTTTCTTCTAAAACTTCAAAAGGTACTTTTTTAACTTCTGATACGATATCCACTTTTAACCATTGTGGATCGACACCACTTTTCTGAACAAGTTGAATGGCCTTTCGTTTTATTTTTTGGAATGCTTTATGAAAACTTGTATCCATTGCTTTTAGAACTCGTGAACGAATGTGCTGATTTCCTATTGACAAGAAGAGAATGTAAAACTCATCATTATGAATGTAAACACTTTGGATATTTTCATTGGCCATTTGCTTGTTAAAATATACTTCATACTGATCCATTGCTTGGTTGATATATGTAAGATTTGAGATCTGTCCCATTATCTTTTCCTTCCCTTTATAAATGAGTCAGCCTACATTTCAAGTGAAATATAGGCTGACTTCCATAGAGATACTAACTATCTACTATTCTTTCTTCTATTACGAGCAAATAATCCAGCAATACCTGCCAGCAGCGCAGTTAATCCTGCTAAGCCTGTGTTAAAAATAGATGTAGCAGTATTTGGTAGCTTTTTTCCACCTTCGTTATTGTCCTTATCAGCTAAACGCTCTTCAGTGCCAACTCTTTCTTTCCCATTAGAATCGTCCGCATCTGCATCGGCGTCCGCATCGGCATCTGCATCCGCGTCGGCATCCGCGTCGGCATCGGCATCCGCGTCGGCATCTGCATCGGCGTCCGCATCGGCGTCCGCATCGGCATCGGCATCCGCGTCAGCATCCGCGTCGGCATCCGCATCCGCATCGGCATCTGCGTCAGCATCGGCATCCGCGTCTGCATCCGCATCTGCGTCGGCATCGGCGTCAGCGTCGGTATCGGCATCGGCATCGGCATCTGCGTCGGCATCAGCATCTGCGTCGGCATCTGCATCGGCATCTGCGTCGGCATCTGCATCCGCATCGGCGTCCGCATCTGCGTCGGCATCAGCATCTGCGTCGGCATCGGCATCGGCATCTGCGTCGGCATCTGCATCCGCATCGGCGTCCGCATCCGCGTCGGCATCTGCGTCAGCATCGGCATCCGCGTCTGCATCCGCATCTGCGTCAGCATCGGCATCCGCGTCTGCATCCGCATCAGCATCTGCGTCGGCATCTGCATCTGCGTCGGCATCTGCATCGGCATCTGCGTCGGCGTCGGCATCGGCATCTGCGTCAGCATCGGCATCCGCGTCAGCATCGGCATCTGCGTCGGCATCGGCATCTGCGTCGGCATCAGCATCTGCGTCGGCATCTGCGTCGGCATCGGCATCAGCATCTGCGTCGGCATCTGCATCGGCATCCGCGTCGGCATCCGCATCGGCGTCGGCATCCGCGTCAGCATCGGCATCCGCGTCGGCATCAGCATCTGCATCGGCATCAGCATCCGCGTCGGCATCAGCATCGGCATCGGCATCTGCGTCGGCATCGGCATCGGCATCTGCGTCTGCATCCGCATCTGCGTCTGCATCCGCATCCGCATCTGCGTCTGCATCCGCGTCAGCGTCCGCGTCGGCATCGGCATCTGCGTCGGCATCGGCGTCCGCGTCGGCATCTGCGTCTGCATCAGCATCCGCATCTGCGTCTGCATCAGCATCCGCATCTGCGTCTGCATCAGCATCCGCATCTGCGTCGGCATCAGCATCTGCGTCGGCATCGGCATCGGCGTCCGCGTCGGCATCCGCATCGGCGTCCGCATCCGCATCGGCATCCGCATCTGCGTCGGCGTCCGCGTCGGCATCCGCGTCGGCATCCGCGTCGGCATCAGCATCGGCGTCCGCATCCGCATCGGCATCCGCATCGGCATCCGCGTCAGCGTCGGCGTCGGCATCCGCATCCGCATCCGCATCCGCGTCTGCGTCCGCATCCGCATCCGCGTCGGCATCGGCATCCGCGTCGGCGTCCGCATCCGCGTCGGCATCTGCGTCGGCATCGGCATCCGCATCCGCGTCAGCATCGGCGTCGGCATCCGCGTCGGCATCTGCATCCGCGTCGGCATCCGCATCCGCGTCGGCGTCCGCATCGGCATCAGCATCGGCGTCGGCGTCGGCATCGGCATCCGCATCCGCGTCGGCATCCGCGTCGGCGTCCGCATCGGCGTCCGCATCGGCGTCGGCATCTGCGTCCGCATCGGCATCAGCATCAGCATCGGCATCCGCATCTGCATCAGCATCGGCGTCAGCATCAGCGTCGGCGTCCGCATCGGCGTCCGCATCGGCGTCCGCATCGGCGTCAGCGTCCGCATCTGCGTCAGCATCGGCATCCGCGTCGGCATCAGCATCTGCGTCGGCATCCGCATCTGCGTCGGCATCTGCGTCGGCGTCCGCATCCGCGTCAGCGTCGGCATCGGCATCCGCGTCGGCATCGGCATCCGCGTCGGCATCGGCATCTGCGTCAGCGTCGGCATCTGCGTCCGCATCATCATTTGGATTTTCATGTAGGAAATATGTAGTATTATCTGTACCGTCTAAAATCCTCTTACCGTCACCAGTTGTTTGATAAACATCAAATAAGTATATTCCGCTAGGTAAATTCTCAACAGTTTCTTTTAATTTAATCTTTACCGAAAAACCTTGACGAATCCCTATAAGCGCGTGTGATACTAATTCATTTGATGCATAACTAAAATTTCCATTCTTATCATAGATAACAGACTTGAATTTTCCATCTCTTGTTTGAACTAATACATCACTAATAAACGGGATTAATTTTTCATCAAGCTTGAATCTAAATTGACCGTCATTGTGCTTGGTTGCATTTAACTTATAATGCATTGTATATCTTAACGTTATTTCTGTACCATGAGGATCGTTATCAGCAACGGTATAACCGGAACCAGTTACGAGATTATTATTCTCTCGACTCATGCCACTATCTTTTGTTTTAAAATAAGCACTGTCTGTCGTATTGACAACGACTCTATTCTCTTTATCAAAAAGGGCAATATCAGCAGTATAAAAATCCTTATCTAAATGTTGAATTTCTTTATTCAGCACAATTTTAATATCAAATTGTTGATTGACACCAATAAGGGCTGTACTTAGCACATCGCGGTGATTGATGCTGTATGTACCATCTGCTAATTTATGCGCTGATATCCATTCCCTACCGACTCTCACCCGTACATCTGAGATGTAATCTTTTAAATCCTCATCAATTGTTAAATTAAAGGTTGCATGCTTTAATTTAAAAGCCATATTTAATGAATAGTGAGTATAATAAGTTAGATTTACTTCCGATTTTTTCACATGATGGTTTCTAACTTCTAGATGACCATATTTAATATATTTGTAGTCAATTTCTTCATCATAAATACTAGATGAAAAAGGCTGAATGACAGAATTTGGTGTAGCAGGCATAGACGCCATAGCATTAACAGGATTCATTGCCTGAGTTGTGGCTAATAAGGCAACGGCAACCATAGAAGATTTTTTCTTGAAATTTCTTTTATGGTTTTTATTCATTTGTTTTTTGTAATCTATGTTTGACTTCCTCATTTAGTTCTATCTCCTCACAGTAGACATGATTAATAACTTGGCTATGCAAGCGTTTCGGGCATCATCACTTCACTTTGATAAAGAAATTTCTTGTTATGAATTGGATAAAGAGGTGCGATTATCTATACCGTAGAGATTTTCTTACCATTTCCATTTGGCAATATATCATCCGCTTTTTTTCATTTGAATTTGCCGGAAAACCCTTATGAAGCTGAATTATTTGTAGAATAGCTAAACTTTCCATCTCCTGTTTCACTGATTATGGAATGGGCTGTTTTTCAAATGAAAAGATCAATTTGCCGCATTTAACTTATCGTGCAACACATCATTCAAGGTAATTCAGCTCCACTTGGATCACGATTAGCCACTGTTAACCTCAACCGAACCAGTCACTAATTTGCGATCCTTATGGTTTCCACTTTTCTAACCCTAGAAAAAAGCCATATTTAAAATGTTTCTCATCTACTTTTTCATCGGTAATACGAAATGAAAAAGGTGGAACTTCTGATGTGGAAGCCATTACATTTGCCGGATAAAATGGGTATTTACGATGATAAGTGCCAAAATAATAGATTGATTATTACTAATTAGCCTCCTTTTTTTTCCATTTAGGTGGACAACTCTTTCACTTCTGCCAAGCTCCAAACAATATACGCGCGCTTTTACTCCTTTCAATAACTAATTCGAAAATATTTTAACAAGTTGTACTTGTGAAAATACTCATCAAAAACCTGCCTATTTATATGAAAAAACTAAGCAATAACTAAGCAAAAGTAATTTAGCGCAACAAACTGAATTTTAGATATAAAACATACTAAGATTAGTGGGTAAGATCATCGACGGATGATTTTACCCACTATTTCTTTTTTAAGATATAGTGAGAAGTGAGAGAAAGCCCGACCGTAGCCTCGAGGATTGCGAATCCGAATAAAAAACCGGGCTTCTTCACTTTCATTTTTGAATCAGGTTTAAGTATGTTGGGGCCTTGAGCTCGTGTATAGGAAATTGGAATCGAAATGAATAAGTGAAGAACTTTCATCACTAAGAGAGAAAAGAGGTAGTTAAATGGGAACAGTAATGGCTTTAGATGTATCAATGGGGAAAAGCTACAAGGTTGTTTACGACGATCAACAGTGTCTTTCTGAAGGTGAAGTAATACATAGTCAAGCTGGTTTTCAGGAACTCTTGGATGAAATATATACACTTCCTGAAGATTTGATGCTTGTCTTTGAATCTACTGGAATTTACTCTAAGACGCTAGAAACATTCTGTCAAAAAAATCAATTACGTTATTGTTTATTGAACCCCTTGGCAGCCAAAAAGCAATTAGAACAAGGGACATTACGAAGCTGGAAAACAGACAAACATGACGCCCATAAATTGGCCCAAGTTCATCGACAAAATGATCGACCAGAAAAATTAGACCAACCAGATATTTATCATGATATACGTGATTTATCTCGCTTTTATCAAGAAGTAGAAGAGGATATAAAGCGTACACGGATGTATTTGCATAATGCGTTACAATTAAGTTTTCCAGAACTTGAGAGATTCTTTTCTAGTAGAGTCACACCTTATGCACTTACACTAATCGATTTATTTCCACATCCAGATTTTGTATTACAAACAAGTAAAACAAAAATAAAAAACCTTTTGATAAGAAGTACCACTAAAAAGATATCCGAGAATCGTGCGAAGCAGAATGCAAGTGAAATTTTTGAATACGCCAAAGAGTCTTATCCAGCTGTTTCATCAAGTAGTGTTCAAACTCAAAAGGTTCAATATTACGCAAGACAACTTCTTCAACGATTAGAAGAAAAAGAAAAGGTTTCTAAACAAATGACCGAGAAAGCCAAACAACTTCCAGAGTTTGAGTTACTCATAAGTTTTCCAGGCATTGGTGACATAAGTGCAGCACTCTTTATTGGTGAAATCGGCGACCTATCACGCTTTTCTGATCATAAGAAAGTAAATGCCTTTATTGGGATTGATATTCGGAGATACCAATCAGGAAAATATGCAGGCCAGGATCACATTAATAAGCGTGGTAATCCAAAAGGAAGAAAAATTTTATATTTCATTGTCCGGAACATGATTCGTCAACAAAAAGCAGCACCAAATCACATTGTAGATTACTATTACAAATTAAAAAAACAACCTCATCCGAAGAAGGACAAGGTTGCGGTAGTAGCTTGCATGAACAAGCTACTAAAATGTATTTATTCCATGGTCAGGAACAATACGAAGTACGATTATTCGTACACGGCCTCTATGGACCAATAAATCAATTAGATTATATCACATATCACACCTCAATTTAAAAATAAAATACTTGAGGTTTATTTCTTATGCCCAGATATTCCATACAAAGTAAATTGAAAAGTATTATAAAGATACTTGACTAATCGTAGGAAACGGGGCTGGAACATAAGCAAATACGAAACAGCAAAAGGGGCGGGGACAGAACCCTGTAAAAATGAATAAACCGCGTGAAATCAAGGTTTTAAATTTGATTTCACGCGGTTTTATGCTCACGATTTTTACGAATATCAATCAGCTTTTAACTTATGTCCCAGCCCCTATTCTGTTATAAAAACCTATCATCGCTACGTCAAAATATTTCGCTTATCGCAGGTCTCTTCAGCTTCCTCGGAAAGCAAAAGGTCGCGGGATCTTCAGCTGAAGCTATTCCCGCCGAAGTCTACGTTGACTACGCTAAAAGCTTGGGTATTATACACTAGAACAATTTATCCGGCATGTAAGGTGACGTAAGACTCCCACTTCAAGACCTGAGTTGATACAAAAGGAAAAAACGGCACCTAAATGCCCGATTGGTTCAACTAACATTCAGTAGGAGATGGAAGAAAACGCCTACTGAATGAAGTGTCACTTTATTGTTCGTTTTTTCATCAGCTGATTTAGTTGTGGCCCGTCTATTTATATTTCAGGAGTTTTCACTTGTTTTTCGATCCATTTCCTATACCAATCTTTAATATGAGTTGGAGGAACAGTGTTGAATTCGGTTCTAAACATTTCTACCAATTTGGAAAATTGTTTTTCAACATTATAAATGTCTCCAAGTTTATCGTATATTTTCATTAAAAAATAATATGAATCCGCTAAATAAGGGTTAAGTCTTTGGTTTCTCAATGCTAGTAAAGTAGCTTTTGTATACTGCTCGTTGGCAATTAAATATCGAAGTA
The DNA here is from genome assembly GCF_037963795.1 of Siminovitchia sp. FSL W7-1587. Lineage (NCBI taxonomy): Bacteria > Bacillati > Bacillota > Bacilli > Caryophanales > Bacillaceae > Siminovitchia > Siminovitchia sp. FSL W7-1587. The sequence continues at coordinate 2,123,217 of NZ_CP150169.1, read as the reverse complement.
CCTTATTTGAAAAGGCTTGATATAACATTCTTAGACTTTCTTGTTCATTCTCTTTCCATATATACGTTTCATCTGCCAAATAGTCACCTGTATACTGATTTATTAATGTTAACGCTTTAGGCAGTGTTTCCTCTGAAATGAAAGGAAGCTCATTAATTCCTGCCACCCATTCATCAACATCACACTTGACATCATTTAAAATTACTTCATAAGCACTATCTATGCTGATAATTTGAATGTTTGCTCCAATTTGCTTTAATAATTTTCTAATTTCGTAGATGCAACTATATAAATTCTCAAATGCTTTATTGACATCTTCTTCTGGCCAAAGTAATTCAATCAAAACATCTTTTCTCACCATTAATTCGTTTCTATTTTGAATAAGGAAAGCGAACAATTCCTTTGTTTTCGTTGTTCTCCATCTAACTGGTATAATCTCTTGTTTCTGATCTTTAAAATGTAAATGCTTAAAACAGCAAACCATATCTACTCTCTCTCTGGGTAAAGAAGTGTTCTTATTTTTCAAAAGACGGTTTACTGTTTTATAAATCCTATTCTTATTATATGGTTGCAATATATAGTCAATAGCGCCTAATTCAAATGCATCTACTGCAAACTCCTTTTCTTTGGAAATAAAAACGATCTGTATATTAGGACGTATTTTTTTTAAGCGTTTAGCAATCGTAATACCGTTTTGTCCAAACACCCATGTTTTTATAAAAGCTATTTCAAAATCTAAGTGTAAATCAGTTAGTTCTTTTTCTAGTTGTATTGCACCCGTGTATTTTTTCACTAATTTTAATTGTTTTGTAGAATTTAATATTCGAAATAATAACTCCACATCCTTTTGGTTATCATCTATAATAATATATGTCTTCACAATATTTCCCCCCCTATAAAAATTTTATAAAAAATCGCATATTTTTATCTAGATTTATATACATTTATTTTTATGAATACTAAACGGATTAACCCCCGTATTTTGGACATGGTTACTCTTAATCTATCTTTTTCTTAAAATAGCTCTCTATTTCTTGATTTTGGATTCTGTGCTTCTTGTCCGCCACCATTGACCTTGCTTTTGTCCGTGTAGCGGTATCCATGCAGGTTAGCGAAAATAAAAGCCTAGAGGCTCGCCTGCAACAGATGGTAACACGGACAAGTCGATTCTAAGTATTCGTTGGCGGGGCCCCGACCCCTTCCACCGCCTACTAAGAATCGGGCGCTGCGGTAAATGGCAAGCAGCTGCGCTGTGGCTCCTTTCGTAGCCTGACTAGGATTCCTATCGGCCCTGACTCCCTCAAATCGATCACACGCGAACCTCTTTGATTTCCAATTTATGATGCTTATTTTGTTCGTAAAACTCCTGAGGTGATAGGTCCAAAATACTTGAATGCATCCGTCTTTCGTTGTAGAAGACCATAAAATCCGTGACAGCTTCATAGGCTTGCGCATAGGTTTCAAACTGCCACCTTGAGAGGCAATCATCTTCAAAAATTCGATGAAAAGATTCAATATGGGCATTCATATTCGGCGTTCTTGGCGGAATTCTTTCATGTTCCATATGGTATTTTTCGCAAAATTCCTCAAAAGTATGGGAAACAAACTGTGGCCCATTGTCTGTTCGGATCACTGGTTTGATCGCTGCGTTGAATTGTTGGCGTCTTAACAATGCTTGTTGAAGTGCCTGGACGGCATCTTTAGCTGTACAGCTTAATCCGTTATGATAGGCGACAATTCCACGGTCATATACATCGATAATGGACATGACGAAGAAAAACCGGTCTTCCCCTTCGATGTAGCCGTATTTGATATCCGCTTCCCATAGTTGGTTTGAGTCTGTTATCGTACGGTTTCGTGCCAGTTTCCTAGGGTGTTGGGTCTTCTTTTTGCGTTGTGGACGCAGGATACCCAGCTCTTTGCACAACCGGTAGACTTTCTTCTTGTTGATGACAAGGCTATATTCGCGGCGAAGCCTCTTAGTCAGTTTGCGGTAGCCATAGTTGAAGCCATCGCCTGCAATTTCCTCCAGAAGGAATTCTTTGATTTGTTCGTCTGATACTTTTCGTCCGTCTTCTGTGAAGGAATAACCTGGTGCTGGACGTCCCTCACTCACTTTTTTCTCTTCCACACGGTAGTTCTTTTGGTAATAATAGGTGGAACGAGCGATCCCTATGACCTTTAGCACCTTAGAAATAGAATAGCCTTTTTGAATCCAGTGGTCGGCTACTTCAATTTTTTCAGCAAGTGAGGGTTTTTCTTTTTTATAATGTCGCGTAAAATCGCGATTTCAAGGTCTTTTTCACCAAGCAATGTTTTAAGCTTTTCATTTTCCTTGGATACTTCTTTCGGGTCAAAATCTGGTAAAACAGCGACATCAACATCACCATATTTTCCGTCTTTATATTCCCGCACCCAACGGCATACCATGTTGGAATTCAGTTCATAACGGCGGGCAACAAGGCTGTTATTGCCTGTCTCCTGGGCCTCTTTGATGACTTGTAATTTAAACTCCTTGGAGTGTTTGTTTCGTGTCATGTTGTTAGCCTCCTTGGTACATTAAGCAGTATATTATTTTTTACCCTTATTGTCCAAGTTCATTTAGGGGCTAATTAGTAAATAGTTCGGTGAACATAGACCAATATACAACAAAAAGGTAAATTTTTTCTAAGCATTTTCTAAGCAAAAACTAAATGGCTCTTTATATTAGAGAGTGTTCCCCTCCTTAAAGGCTTGTATGTGAAAGTAAATAAATGTAAAAATTCCAACTAATTTACAAATAGAAGTTTCGTTCAGGGGGAGAAAAAGCATATGACCAAGGAGAGGGTGCTAAGATTTGAATGATCCTGCTAAATCGGTGCGGGAGAAGGTGATGAGGAGCATTTAAGGTTATGTTAGAAATGAATAAACCGCGTAAAATCAACTTTTAAAACTTGATTTCACGCGGTTCTATTTTTCATCATTTGTAGGAATATCAAATCGCTTTCAACTTATCTCCAAAGATTGGGCCGTTTTATATATATGGGTTTTGCGGTCATAATGGACGAGCAAACTCGATTTTGGTTTGAATTAAAGTTAGCTATAAGTCTTTATTTTGACTCCTTACTCATATACTAGACAATAGCGGATACGCGCATATGATTCACATTCTTTTCCTGAAACTTCATTCATTCTTGTATGAGTTAAGATTTTTCTATCTTTTTAAGATCAAAAAGACTTAAATCATTATTTCTTAATAGCTCAACAAATTGTTGAAGCCAATTATAGTATTTGGCACTATGTTTTAGTTTATGTAAGTCTTTCAAACAAGCTTGTCTTTCTTCCTCCGTGGTTTCTTCAGATAATACAATTTCTGAAAGTGTTGTTATGGCTTCGTTAATTGCTGTTAACATGACATCGATTTCTCTTTGTAATTTCACAGTGAAAAAGTTACGAAAAGTCTTAAAGAAATCAGTTTCAGCTACATATTGATTTTTTCGATCTTTTTTTTCCTCTAGTTGCGTAACCATCCCTGAATCGACTAATGATCGAACTGCATAGCTCATATTACTTTTGCTCATATTCATGTAGCTTTTCATCTCTTCAAGTGTTAACGGTTTCTCTTCAAAAAACATGATACCGTATAATTTTCCAAATGAGTAATTGACACCATATAAATCCATTGTTTGAGCAATCGCGTCTATTACTTTTTCTCTTAGCTCATTTTGGACGCTTGATTCTTCTTTTTGTTTTTCCACAATTGAACGCTCCTTTTATCATTTCGTCGATGTGCTAGATCAAATTGACACAACGATTAAATACCTCTTTATAAAAATACTTCATACTTCACTATATTTAGAATAATAATTTCATTTCTGTATGTCCACACCCGGACTTACTTGTAAATCAAATTGTTTTAGCTGAGGACCCGTCTTTGAAGAACTTATTTTGAAATTAGACGCAGTCATTGTAAAAATGAATTTACAAAAATTTAATTTTATCTACATATATATTTAATAATCTAGGAGTACACTGATATCGTTCAATAAAAATTGAATACATATTAAAAAAGTTATTAAAAAGCACTTTATGATTAAATATTAAATATATATTGAACAATAGTCAAGTTATCGAAGGGTGATTATAGTATTCTAAAATAATAATTTCGCGTTCAGTTATATGATGAAAAGTCGGTCTATCATCTCTCTAGTATGTTCTATATTATTTTTAAAAACTCGGAAAAGCTCTCCTTTAAAATAGCCGCCGGAGAGGTGATTGCCTGGACAAGCATACACTATCACGTCATTTGGTAAATGGTTCAGTCCATCCACCGATCAAATATCTGCCGATGGAGCTTTTCAAGACCATGATTTATCAAAGGATCGAATGTAACCTCTGTGATAAACCGGGGATATTACAACATAGGAGTTTGATCAGTGGTACGGATCAGGATGAAATCCAATACCATCGGTCAATTTCTGGTAATAACAACAAAGCGTAAGGGGATGTAAGTATGTCCAGTATTACACTGAAGAGTTTAACAAAAAAATATGCGAAAGATAGAAATATATTAAATCAATTAAATCTAGAGATTGAGGATAAAGAATTTTTAGTTTTGCTAGGTCCATCCGGTTGTGGAAAATCCACTTTGCTTCAAATGATTGCGGGGATTGAAGAAGTAACAGAAGGTGAAGTATTCATTGGACAGACGTGTGTCAACGATGTTGAACCGAAGGATAGAGGCGTGGCGATGGTATTTCAAAACTATGCCTTATATCCTCATATGACCGTATTTGAAAATATGGCTTACGGTTTGAAAATACAAAAAGTGAAAAAAGAAGAGAGAAAAAAAAGAATTGAAGCAGCTGCGGAGATTTTACAAATCACTCCTTTGCTCAAACGTTATCCGAATCAGTTATCTGGTGGTCAAAAACAAAGGGTAGCAATTGGCAGAGCCATTGTGAAAGAGCCTAAAGTTTTTTTAATGGATGAGCCATTATCCAATTTGGATGCAAAACTAAGAAATGAAATGAGAATTGAAATTAAGAAGCTACATGAAAGACTTAATTCCACATTTATTTATGTGACACATGATCAAGTAGAAGCCGTTACTTTAGGAGATCGTATCGCGATTATGAAAGATGGCGAGTTTAGACAAATTGGCACACCGCTGGAGATCATTGATTGTCCGGCAGATATGTTTGTTGCAAGTTTCATAAGCTCTCCACCAATCAATTATGTAAATGCAAAACTAACGAAAGAAAACGGAAGCGTCTTTGTAGAGATAGATGGCGCGTCATGGGAAATAACAATGCCTTTACAGTTAACAGGGATGTCATTTGGAGATGAAGTGATTGCCGGGATCAGGCCTGAACATTGTTTCGTCGCCAACGAAAATGAACATGGACTTTTAATGGAAGTATTATTTACTGAAATTATCGGTACTGATGTACTTTTACATTTGCAATATAAAAATCAATCTTTTCTTCTAAAGAAAAATCTAGATCAGTTATATGAAAAGGGGCAAAAAATCAAAGTAGGCATTCATGCCGATAAATTCAATTTATTTCATAAAAGTACTGAAAAGAACTTGAGGGTGTACGAATGAATATTTTAATTTCGCTGGATGGGATTGGTTATCAAACGTTCGAAAAGTATGCAGATTCCTTTTTGAATCGAGGATATTCATATTGTAAAAAAATGATGACGACATTTCCATCCGTTACATTCAATGCACATGCAACAGCTCTAACTGGAAATGAAGATAAGAAACATTCTGTCTTTGACAACATCGTTAGTCATTCAAAGACATTAGAAAAAGTAGTGTTATATGGTGATCATCAAGCTCTTTGTAATCAGCAGCTGCATGAACAAACGTTATTTTCTACTTTAGCGAGGCAATCCTTTAAGAGTAGCTGCATTCATTGGCCCTTAACAACGGATAATCCATTTGTACAACATTTAGTGACAGAATCAAGTAGTAAAAAGAATAATTCAATTGATGAAAGTCATGCTGTTTATAACTTGGACACCATTGCTTTAGAAGAAACGATTGCTTGTATTCGATCAAATCAGTTTGATTTTATCGCAACTAGATTTGTGGCTTATGATTCACTTTCTCACCAATTTGGAAAAGATTCTAAAGAAGCAATGGAAAGCTTGACGTTTTTATTTGATAGCGTCGATAAATTGGAACAAACATTGGTTGAGCAGGAGAAACCATTCAACATCATTATTTTTTCAGATCATGGACAAAGTGATGTGAAATCATTCTTCTATCCGAATGAAAGGCTATTTACAAGTGAATGGAAAGAAGCGTTATTGACAAACAAAGTTCGATTTATCGGTGACGGAAGTGGTTCTCTATTGTTTTACAGCTTATTAGATGAAGAAAGTAATCAAAAGATAATGGGTGACTTTACTGCAATGGAAGAAGTGAGAGCTTTTCATATATTAGAAGGGGTAAATCATTCACCATTTGCGCCTTACGGCATTTTAGATTTACAAATGAATGTTTGTGGTGAGGACTTCATTCCTCCCGAGCAACCTCGTTACCGCAATTTAAAAAGTTTACATGGTTACGACCCATTAAAAATAGAAGAGATGAATGGCTTTATGATTTGCAAAGGAGACCAAATTGTAGAGAACAAAATTGTTCCAGAAAGTAAATTAATCCATCTTGCACCTACTATAGCGAAATTATTCAAAACATCTCATGGTAGCGACGGGGAAGTAATGAAAGGTTTTTTGAAGGAGCATGGGTAAATGCCTAAATTAATAAAAAGTTTTAAGAGTCATTCGTGGCCGTTTTTATTGTTATTGCCTACTTTAATTCCATTGACGGTATTTTGGTTATATCCCTTGTTGAAAACATTTTATATTAGCTTTACAGATTGGAACTATATTTCACCCGATTATGATTATGTCCAATTTGATAATTATCAAGGGTTAGTGACAGATTCCTTTTTTCTAAAAGTATTACTAAATACTTTTGTTTTTACATTTTTCACAGTCGTTCCTCCCATTATTATCGGTATATTTGGAGCGGTGTTGTTAAACAAAATAAAAGCAGTACGGAACTTCTTCGTTGCTACTATTTTTTCATCATGGATTACGCCAACTGTTGTCGTTTCAATGGTTTGGGTAAGTATTTTTGACAAAGATACTGGTATCGTTAATGCGATCTTATCCAAGTTTGGTGTTGAACGAATCGGATGGTTGGCTGGTGAAACGACGGCGATGCTCGTTGTCATCATTGTAACAATATGGCGCTATGCGGGTTTATCGATCTTATTGCTTACTTCTTCCATGGCTCAATTAGATCCAGATGTTGAGAAAGCAAATAGTTTAGATGGCGGAAGAGGTTTTAGGAAATTGTTCAGAATTACGTTGCCAGCTATTTCTCCAATTCTTATTTTCTTATTGGTCTTATTTACTTTAGATTCATTGAAAGCTTACGATCAAATTTACATCTTAACACAAGGAGGACCATCTGGAGCGACATCTACGATTTTGTATTATTTCTATGTGCTTGCCTTTGAATGGTATGAAACGGGCCCTGCTTCTGCGCTCGCCATGATCTTTTTAGTCATTTGTTTACTCATTAGCGCAATCAATTATATGGTCACGAAAATGACGTTTAAAAATTGAGGTGAAATGATTGTACACCAAAAAGTGGAAGGAAGTAACCATCTATTCGACATTAGTGTTGCTAAGTCTACTAATGGCCTTTCCGTATTTATGGATGTTGATGATTTCGGTTAAACCGAAAGATGAATTGTATAGCGGCAATATCCTTCCCTCGACCTTTCAGTTTGAGAACTATGTAAGAGTTTTTACTGAATCAAATATGGGGCAGTATTTATGGAACAGTATTTTTGTCAGTGCTGTGATTATTATTGTACAAATATTATCCGCTATCTTTGCAGCCTATTCATTTGTGGCGATTAAGAAAAAATGGGTGCAATTTTGCTTTGTTTTGATTTTAGCGACTTATATGTTGCCTTCTGCGGTAACTTACATTCCGTCGTTTATATTAATCTCCAATATGAATTTGCTGGATACACATCTGGGCTATATTTTGAGTGAAGCAATTAGCATATTTGCCATCTTTTTTCTCAGGCAATCTTTCTCGAAGGTTCCGAAAGAAGTTGTACAAGCGGCAAAATTAGATGGAGCAGGACATTTAAGGCTGATTTTTACTGTTTATATCCCCTATACAAAAAGTGCGATTGCTTCTCTTATTTTGATTACTTTTATATATAGTTACAACAACTACATGTGGCCGTCTCTATTAATGAAGTCCGAAGAAAACATGTTAGTGACAATTGGCATGAGGCGTTTATTTATGACACAGGCCGGGTATGGCATGGACTTTCCTTTTGCAATGGCAGCAAGTGCGATTTCACTTTTACCAATGTTACTCTTGCTCATTATTTTTAACAAAAGAATTATCCGTTCTATGTCCAACTTGTATGTGAACAAATAGGGAGGTGATCAATAAAGAATTTGGACAAGGTACTACAAATCTTTCAAGGAAGCAAGAAAATAAAGGAGGAAGTGTACATGAAGAGTCACAACAAAAGATGGAAGCATCTTAGTTTCTTCATCGCCAGTTTCGCTTTACTTATAGCTGTATTAGTAGGTTGTTCGAATGGAGATTCGAAAGGATCAACGACGAAAGAGACTGAAAGTGCCAATGGAGAAAAAATTAAGCTCGAATTTTACTATGGCTTAGGTGGAAAGCTCGGCGAAACGATGAATAAATTAATCGAAGATTTTAATAAATCAAATGACAAATATGAAATTGTACCAGTTGTGCAAGGTGAATATGGTGAAACATTACAAGCTTTGCAAGCATCGTTAGCTGCTGGAAAACCGCCGGCATTAGCCATTAATAGATACCCGGAATTTATGAAGTTAGCAAATAGTGATGTCTTACTGCCGTTAGATGAATATATGAATGAGCCTGAGTTTAACAAAGACGACATGCTTTTACTTGATCAAGGGTTGTACGATGAAAAAACGTTAGGTGTTCCAGCATTTGTCGCTTCACAAATGATGTATTATCGAAAAGATATTTTTGAAAAGCATAACATTAACTACGATGAGTTAGAAAATTTTGAAGAACTTGCCGAAGCAGCGAAATTAATCAAAGAAAAGGAAGGCATTAGTGGTTGGTCTGTTATGTGGTATACCGAGCACATGATTGATTATGCCCGCTCCGCAGGTGGAGATATTGTAAGTGAGGATGGAAAAACGGTCACAATTGATTCAGAAGAATGGGTCTATGCTTGGGATAGTATTAGAAAATGGATTCATGAAGATAAAATAATGGATACTGTCCACGGAGGAAACGGATGGGAATGGTGGTATAAAACCATTGACAACGTGATGAATGATCGTTCAGCAGGTTATACCGGTTCCTCTGGCGATGGTGGAGATTTAGATTTTACAAAAGTCGCCACAGGTATGCAAAAAGGTTTTAAAGACAGTGAACCGAGACCAGTAGCCGTTTCTGTTATGTTTAATTTATTTAAAGATGCGCCTAAAGAACAACAAGAAGGCGCGTGGGAATTTGTCAAATTTTACACAGCAGCGGAACAAACAGCTTATTGGGCAGTTGAAACAGGCTATATTCCTGTCAGGGACAGTGCTGTTGAGACAGATATTTACCAAGAAAAGTTAAAAGAAAATCCCTATTTGGCAGTTCCATTAGAACAAGCAAAAACAAAAGGTATTCCACCATATGTCGATCCAACAGGCGGAAAAATTTATACCGAAATTGAATTAGCAAAAGACAAAGTGTTAATTCAAAACATACCGGCAAAAGAAGCGTTAGAAGAAGCACAAAAGAAAGCCCAAAAAGAACTAGATAAAGTATTGAAAAAATAAAATAGACTGAATGAAAAAGGAGCGCTATAACATGAATGGAAAAATAGAACTTGCTGTTTTTGATTTGGCCGGAACACTTGTAAAAGATAATAATGGGGTGAGAGATTGCTTACATAAAGCGGCAATCGCTCATGGTTTGGATGTTACAAAAGACGAAATTAGCACACATATGGGCACAAATAAAATCCACTTATATCAATTTTTAATTGCTCGTAAAAACGGCAATATGATAGATTTCAAGAACTTTGAAGTGGACATCGACGATTCCACACGTGAACAAGCAACAGACATTTATCACGATTATACTAAATATATGATCTCTTATTATGAAGAAAATTGCGAAGAAATCGAAGGTGCTACTGAAACATTAAAATGGTGTCAAGAAAATGGTATTAAAGTAGCGACGGGTACAGGTTTCCATAGTGATATCAATCAGGTCATTATGGAAAAGCTCGGTTGGGTGAAAAATGGTTTAATTGACTGTGCTGTCGATTTAGATATGGTTCCAGAAGGGAAAGGGAGACCCGCGCCATTTATGATTTTTAAAGCAATGGAATATTTGAATGTACAAAATGCGCGGAAAGTCATTAAATTAGGCGATACACCAGCGGATATGTTGGAAGGCTATAATGCAGGTTGTAGAGCGGTAATTGGTGTTATGCAAGGTTCTACACCCATTGAAGTATGGGGAAAATATTGGCATACCCATGTTTTAAATACAGTAGCCGATTTACCAGAATTAATGAAATCGGGCAAGATTGTCTAATGAAAAGTTTTAGAAGTCTCGCAAGTATCGGCATTGTATTACCAAAGCTGTATCCATTTTCTCAAGAAGAACCTGAAAAATTCATCTCAAATTTACTGTCTATTTTAGAAGATCCATTTTTTACAGCTGTTGAAGTGTCTTATATCGCGGATGAAAAAGCTAGACAAGCAGTGAAGAAATATACAGAATATAGCGGAGTAGAAGTCATTTTTAACGGTGGGGATGCTTTTAGAGCGTTACAGATTGATTTGAGCTCTTTAGATTCAAAAAAGAGAGAAGCGTCTGTTGAAAAATGTAAAATGCTCATCGAACATTGCTATGAAATGAACGCCAAAGTGATGCATATCGTCACTGGAAAATATGAAGGCGAAGCGTATCGAAAACAGAATATCGAAGCATTTATACAGTCGGCGATGGAGATTTGTCATGAGGCTAGAAAAAAAGCGGCACATTATGAACTCTGTATATCGTTAGAGATTGGTGATCGGCATGTTGATCGTCAATATTTACTAGGACCAACACATGAAGCGGTAAGTGTAGCCCAAAAGATTCGCAGTGAATATCAGAACTTTGGTTTGTTACTGGATCAAAGTCATTTACCAATCATGCAAGAAAATCCGGTAAAGTCGCTTTGGTTAGCAAAAGATTATTTAACACATATTCATCTCGGAAACAGTTATATCAAAGATAGAAATGTACCATATTTTGGTGATAAGCATATTCCATTTGGTATTCAAGATTCCGAAGTAGGTGTGGAAGAGCTGGCACAATTTATTCGGACACTACATGAAATCGACTTTTTTAAAAGTCCAAAACCGACGAGAAAGCCTGTCGTCACATTTGAAGTAGGACGTTTGGAGCAGGAATCCTCGCAATTGGTTATTGCTAATGTGAAACGTACATTTTTAGAAGCATGGGAAATGGCCTAGGTGGTGCATATATGAATATTTTAATAACAGGTTATTATAGTGAGGGTTCAAAACGGAGAGTCATTCAAGCTTTTCCAAATGAGTGGTCCGTGAAAGTGATCGAACCTGAACTCATTGAAGAATATATTAGTGAAGCTGACGTTTTAATCCCGGAACATATTCAAGTCAATAGTCAGTTGCTTCAAAAAGCAAAAAAATTGAAGTTTGTGCAAACAGGAGCAGGTTACGATAATGTTGATATTGATGCTTGTTCAAAAAAACATATTTGGGTGAGCAATGCTGCCGGGGTTAACGCCAATGCAGTAGCCGAGCATATTATCGCTTTTATGCTCAGTTACTTTAAAAATATCCCTTACTTAGACCACTTTATGAAAAATAAAAAAGATGAAACGCAATTGAGTTATACAGGTGGAGAATTGTTTGGGAAAACAATCGGCACAATCGGGCTAGGTGCAATCGGTAAAAGAGTTGCAGAGTTGGCAAACGCATTTGGAATGAATGTGTTAGCTTATGATATTAATAAAAATATCGATCATAAAATAGCCACTCTTGTTGAATTAGAAGAACTGATCGAAAAGTCTGATGTGATTACCGTCAATATTTTTCTAAATGAATCGACTAGACATTTAGTAGACCGTCAATTTTTAAGTAAGATGAAGAAAGATGCTCTTTTCATTAATACAGCTAGAGGACCGATTGTATGTGAACCCGATTTAATCGCTGCACTCAAAAATAGAGAGATTGGTGGCGCTTGTTTAGATGTTTTTGAAAATGAGCCACTCAGTTTAGAGAGCGAACTTAGACAATTGGAAAATGTCATTTTAACACCGCATACGGCAGGAATGCCTGACGGAATGAAGTTTCATCAAAAAAGGTTTCAATTCTTTATTGAAAATATAAAGAGAGTGCTAGAAAATAAAGTTCCTTTTAATCACTTAAATGAATTATAATTGAGTTGATCCAAGCAACGACAGTACTGCAGTCACGGAAAGTCGACAAGTTTATGAAGTGGATGATGAATTGCGCATTCATTTTGCGAGGGTATTTTGAAGTATTTTACACGGATTTGCGTAGCTAGAACAAATTCGCTCGAGATGGATGATCGGCTTTCTATCTTCATGAAGACTGTTTGAAGGGAATTTAATACAGCAATGGCTCGTGATGAAGTGGTTTTGATTACCATTCATTCGGGCTTTTTTTTATTCGCCATTTTTTACGCTTACTACAGAAAAGTTTAACTTGCTTTCGCAGTATACTTGCAGATAGATATTCCATTCAATGGAGGTTCAAGTGAGCCTTTCGCAAAGCCACATATATTTTTTTTAGGTCAGGATGGAGGCGCCAGTTGTATTGCTGTCGATATTTGGACGAAGGCCAAGTGCAAGCGTGGGCTCATCGTTTTTACGAGCGCAGGATTTACAATTGTTTTCGATCAGAACAACACTTTTTATTGAGTAAAAAGCATTTGAATTATATTTGCAAGCAAGTACTTGCATTCATGCTGGGCGATCTGTACAATATGAGTAACGAGAAGGAGGGGGCTTTCTTGAAACTGTTACGTTTTCGCATGAAGGGTCAGCAAGACATTCATTTTGGTGTACTATTAAATGAACGAGTCGTTTCATTTGAAACTCTTCACCACATAAGTGGCAGGTCGGCTTCATTGTTAACAGATTGTGGGACGTATCTTCAGAACTTACCAGCAAGTGAACAGCAAGCAAAAAGTTTAGTCGAGTTTGGCAGGCAGTACGAGCAATTTGCGACTGATGATGCCATCTATCCTTTACATGAAGTTCAATTGTTATCACCGCTCGACACTGTTTCGGCTTTACTAGATTTTGGTTTTAGTCCGAGGCATTTGGCAAATGCAGGTGAGACACTCATCAACCATGAATTTCAGTGGCCTCTTCGCTCTTTATTGAAGTGGTTTTTAAAGCGTTCTTTTCAAAAAGAGAAAAAGAAAACAGTTTATCGGTATTACAAATGTAATCATCTACAAGTAAGTGGACCAGATGAGGAGTTGGTATGGCCAGCGTATACATCTTACTTGGATATTGAACCGGAACTTGGCATTGTCATTGGCCATCAGCTGGATGCCGCAGGTGAAGTTGTGCCAACAATTGCAGGTTACGTTATTTATAATGATGTGTCAGCGCGGGATGTCCAGTGGGAAGATTTTCGTAGCTTATGTGGTCCCAGCACAAGTAAGGATTTTGAACGAAGTAATGGATTTGGCCCTTATCTTGTGACACCTGATGAAGTCGAAAACCCTCTCGCTTTGCATGTATCTGTTCAAATTGCGGATAGATGGAGATGGGAAGGAAGTACATCTGAATACACGGTGCATCCTAATGATGTCCTGGCTTATGTGCAAAAGATTTTTCAACCTGCAGCTGGAACGGTGATTGGGATGGGAACCATTCCAGATTGTTGCGGGTTCGATCGTGATGAATGGATTCGTCCAGGGGATCGTATTTCGATTACATTTGATCGACTCGGTACATTGACACAATTTGTTCCGCGTCAGCTGCCTGCTCTCCAACATTCGAGATGGGGACAAAGGGCAGATATATGTGAGGAGAGTAAAAGCGAGTGAGGGAAACTTTTACATTACCGGACATCCACCCAGATACTCCCCCATGTGAACTTCAGGTATTCAATGCAGGTTTTTGTAGGGCGAAACACCATCATCTTGTAAAAAATAAGCCAAAGACAACAATGAAAATTCCTGCGTTGTTTTTTTTAATACAACATCCCGTTGCAGGAAATCTGTTATTTGATACCGGTTATTCTACTCGTTTTTACGCCTATACTGCCACCTTTCCATATTCACTTATGAGCGCCATTACGCCTGTTCACATTACCGATCAAGAAAATGCAGCTACTCAACTGAAAGCAATCGGGATCGCCCCAGAAGAGATCCGGCATGTCTTGCTGTCGCATTTGCATGTTGATCATAGTGGGGGAGTGCAAGATTTTAAACACGCGCGGTTTTTCGTGGATTGTAAAGAGTGGGAATTTGGTCAGCGCGCCGCATGGCGGCTTTTGCTAAACGGTTATATTAAAAAGCTATATGATCAGATTCCATTGAGTAAACGGACGCTCCTCCATTTCGAGAAAAATGGCACTCCATACGGTCCCTTTAAACATGCAATTGATTTATTTCAAGATGGTTCCATTATATTGATCTCACTGCCAGGACATTCGATTGGTCAATACGGTCTCCTCTTAAACCAACCGAGCGGGAAACGGTTTTTTCTCTTAGCTGATGCGGTTTATCTGAATGAAAATTATCGTACGCTGACGACAGGCAGTTGGTGGAGTCGTCTGGCCCATTTCAATTACAAGCAAATGATTTCATGGTTCTCACTGTTTAAGCAATTGGAACAGAACCATCCAGACCTCATTTGTATTCCGAGTCATGATCCGGCGGCTTACGAACGTTTTGTTGTCTCATCTTCATCAATCAGGTGATGCTTGTGGATATACAACGAAACAGGCAAAAGATCGTATTTTGACAGCTGTCATTCTTTGCAATAAGGGGTGCTACTAAAGGAAAGCGAAACAAGCAGGTGTCAATGAAGGTTCGCTCTTTCTTTATTTTGGAAAAGCATTGATGAAAGAACGTTCTTATTAGTTAGATACGGAGTATCGACAAGCTTTTTGAAGATCCCGCAGAAGCGACCTATGCTTCCGTGGAAGCTGAAGAGACCTGCGGAAAGCGAAATATGTTGACGTAGCGATGATCGGGATTTTTTAACACAAATAGGGGCCGGAAAAAACCCTGTAAAAATGAAATAAACCGCATGGAATCAAGTTTAAAAAACTTGATTTCACGCGGCTTTATTCTCGCGATTTTTACGAATATGAATCAGCTTTCAACTTATGTCCCGGCTCCTTCAATAGTACAATTTCAAGAAGAAGAGTGTTCCTTGAATTTAAGTTTCAGCCGGTCCGTTTTTTGTCTTAGTTGATCGTTTTCTTTTTACGATAGTGTTGAATGAGCCATAAGCTCGTACCCATTAATAGTAAGAATGCGCCGAGCAACATCCAATTATATAGATTTGTTGCTGTATTCGGTAAAGAAGATGATCCTGTACCATTATGATTGGATGTATTTTTAATAATGGGCGCTTGGCCATCATCCTTTGTTTGACTTACTTTCGGTTGGTTTTTGCCATTCTTGGCTGCTGGTCGTTCTATACGAGGCTTTTCAGAATCTTGACCGTTTCCATTGGAATTGCCTGGCTTGTTTTTACCATCATTTGGCTTTCCACCTGGTTGGCCGCCATCGCTTGGTTTTTCCGGTTTTTCCGGTTTCTCTGGTTTTTCTGGTTCAATAACTTCTCCATCAACCGTTAGAAAACTCCAAATGTCAGAGCGTGTTTGACCACCGAACTTATCAGTCACTACCGTATACCAGAAATATTCATGGTTCGGATCTAAATCATTCCATACAACAGAGGCTTTTTCCCCGCTAGGAACATTGTTTACTGTGCCAATTTTTTCGTCTGTATACACATTGACTTCAATGTAATCCGTAGCAACCTTTTTCGTTTGTGCCGCTGTATCAAAATCAAATGAAAATTCATCTTTTCCAGGATACTCCGCTGGATCATAATAATTATAATCATCCAGGTAAGGAGAATATGTTTGGACATAGATTTGATTATCTTTCATTTTGACATTTAAAATCCGTAAATATCCTTGACCACCTTCAGGGCCGCCTTGATAATCAGCCAACATTTGATAAACGGTCCGATCAGCAATGCCGTCCCCATTATCATCAATTTCGTCTACCAATGTTTGGGCGTTATGATAATGGCCAGACAATACGGCAAAGACATTTTCATTTGGCACAACCACTTGTTCAAAAAGCGCATCCCCGATAGGACTTCTATTACCCGTTGCTAATAAATATTCATGTACATTCAGAACAGCTTTTCTGTTGGGATGAGCTTCGAGCAATTGATTTACCCAGGCAATGCCCTCTTCTTCAATACCCCAACCAAGATAGATCATGATAAAGTCCATACCGTTGACTGACAGTAAATCGTAATGTCCACGATTATTTTGGAAAGAACCTCCATAATAATCGTTGTCTTTAAAACGGTCTTCTCCAAAGAAACGACTATAGTAACTATAATCATGGTCTTTGTTGTTGACATCATGGTTTCCGGCAAGAACGCCATATGGAACACCGGCATCATCTAACGTCTTCATCGCTTTATCCGCAACATTCCATTGGTTTAAATCATCGTAAACATTTACGATGTCTCCCGTGTGGAAAACATATTCAATGTTTAGCTTTTCTCTATTTTTTACGATCCAGTCTGTTTGCTTTTCATAAATATATGGATAGCTTTCCGTATAATATTGTGTATCTGACATCCAGACAAAACTGAAATCTTCCCCAATAGTCGCAATTTGGTCTTGGACAATGACGCTAATTTTTTGATCTTGAACATATTCCAGTCCTTGAACAGTTCCCACAAGTTCAAAGTCTTCTTTTCCGGCAATCGTCGTTACAAGAGCATCCCATTTACTAGTTTGGTAGTTCCAAGCATACATCGTTACTTTTCTGCCTTCTAAGGAAGAACCATTCCAAACAATTTCAATTTCGTCGTTTTCATCTACTTTCTGATCAACCGTAACATCAAAACGGTGGTAAGGAAACTGATAATCCGATTCCGTTTCTAGTTTGTTTCCATCCAGAGCTTGCAATGGTTTGCGCTCATCATCTGTTATCCGCTCTTCTCCTTCAGGAAGATGCTCGTTAGGAGGCTCGGTGTCGACAGCATTCTGAGAAATGGTCATATTTTTGTCTTCAGCAGTATATTGATATGCTTGGTAAAAATCGACATCCATTTCATCGCTTGTCGGATCTTTTACCGTAACGGATAGATTCGCGCTCGTGCTATCCGGATCGTTTGATAGCCAGTCAGGTAAAAACGGATGTTCCTCAACTACATGGAACGTCAGCTTTTTTTCCATTGTATTGTTGGCAGCATCGGTAGCTTGATAGACGAGCTCATGTTTTCCCGGTTTTAAAAGGGCGGAAGATGTTTTGTAAGGAAGTGAAATATATTCTCCATCTAGTTGTGCGGTTAATGAAGTCACTTCACTCGTTTCATCTTTTGCTTCTGCGTCAATTGTAAATTCTCCCTTATACGTTTCCCCATCTTTAATAGAAGAAAGAATAATCGGTTTCGTATTATCCGTTATAACCGTAGCGGCAACTTCTTCATTTCCTGAGACAGCTTTTATGTGATGCTTGCCATCAGGCACTTTCGTTGTATCAAATAAATAAGCGGTTGAAGCAAATTCTTCTTCCCCGAGATTAAACGTGAAGTCATAAATGGGATCTTTTCCCGGGCTGTCGCCGATCCAGTAATCCTGATTCGGATCACTGAATTTCGGATCATATATCGTTGTTCCATCAGATAAAACCAAGCGGATGTTTTTAATCGTAAAGTCATCTCGGTTTTCTTGAGAAGTTTCATCAAATGGCCCTACTTTGTTACCGGCGCGAATCGTAACGGTATTTTCACCTTGTTTCAGTTTATCCGCAGGGATTGGAATCGTAAATGTCGTAAAGTTCGTATGCGTATCATCGAAGATATGGAGAATTTCATCTCCCATCGTTACGCCGTTTTGGAAATAAATATTTGTATCTTTTACCTCAAAGGCAAAATATGCCTCGGATTCCATTGCTTTAAAGGTGTTTGTTACTTCATTGTTATCAATAAATAGTTGAGGCGCGGCTTTCCCATCATCTGTGGTCGCCTTCATTACTTTTTCGCCGGAAATCAGCTCATTATCGCTGACATTCAGACGCAAACCTTCTTGCAAATTAGGGTTTTCAATGCTGATCGTACTGGCGTTAGAAACCGCTTCATTTCTTCCATCGCTCGCGACAAAATAGTATTCTAATTCACTTTTGCCAATTAACTCTGGTTCATAAACAATATGTTCATATTTATGATCAGCTTGTGTTACTAAGTTGACTTTTCTGAAGTCGGCTGTTTTATCGTTACGATAATAGACAGTAACGGATTTAACATCGAGATTATCTGTCACTGTTGCTGAAAGTGTCACCGGTTCTTTTGAAGTAATTTCTTTTTTATTTGTTGTATCTGTAATGACTGGTTTTTCTGTGTCTTTCGGTATGTTGACTTTTTCTGCCGGCACTTGTTCCGTTAATACAGATCCTGGAGTTGCCGGCGATTTTCCGGCACTGATTTTTTTCGAATAAAGGCCTCCGTCGGTTGGATAACGATAAAAGATACCTTTGTTAGCTACCGTATCATCTACATCAACTTCATCATTATAGCTTGCATAGGACAGTTCTTTTCCTGTTTTGGTCGCAATAACTAGTGTGCGCTGGCCGCTGTTCGCCATTGATGTATTATAAATCTTAAAAAGGTTTTTCCCTTCCATTAAATTTGTTTTAAAATTCGCATTAAAATCAGCAGCTGTTTTATCCGTGTTTGCATGATTTATTATCCAGAATACGATTGTTTCTCCAGGAGCAATTATCACTTCTTGGTCATCTTTAGGGCCCCAAATTAAGTCATTTCCCGCACCTGTATTCGGATAACGATAACGAATCGAATAGTCTTTAAAATTAATCGGTTCTGTTGAATTGTTATAGACTTCGATAAACTCATAGGCATCAGCGCCATTGCTATTTGTCGTATCCGGAACAAGTTCAGTAATTAAAAGAGGCGGCACCTTTTGATAATCAATATCTTCTGCTGGAAATTTGTATTCTTGAACTTCCGTTTTTGTCTCACCCGCTTCATTGGAAGCTGTAAAATAATAGTTTATTTTATTGCTCCATATCGCATCCCGCGGAATCGTCACGGAATAGTTAGTCGGGTCATCTTTAGAAGGTTCCAATTGCCAAGTTTGATAATCCGCTTTGTCACTTTGTGAGATTGAAATAGTTGCTCCTACTAATTTCTGCTCCGATGAAATAGTTACATTTATCTTGATTTGATCGTTGTCAACGGTAACCGCAGGATTTTTAATGACCGGTTTAGCGATGCTTCCGCTTTCGTCTTCATCAATCATAACGGGCTTTTCCGGAGCTTGCCCGGGAACGATGGTTAATGGTGTAATCGTTTCTCCAATACCAACCTTCAGCATCTTTGTTCCTTGTTTAGGGTAACTGTACACAATGCCTTGATCTGGAAGTGTATCATCTGCTGCAGTATCATTATAGGTTGCTTGCACAATTTCGTTATTAAACTTATCTGCAACGACGAGGGTGCGCTGACTGCCATTCGCCATTCCATCGCTATGAACTTCTGTGACATGACTTTCTGGCAGATTTAACCCATATTGTTGGTTGAAGTCAGCAAGTGTTTTGTCTTGGTTGCCGCTATTTTTAATCCAGACAATAAAGCTTTCTTGCGGCGCAATGACTTTATTATCAGATAGCTTCCATACTTGATCGGCTGTACCGTCAGGGTAACGGTAAAGTAATTGATAGTCTTTCATATTAATAGATTGGTTTGAATTATTATAGATCTCAATGAACTCATAACCATCAGCTTTATTCACATTTGCAGTGTCAGGAGTGATTTCAGTAATCAATAGCTTGGGAAGTTTTTGCGTATCCACATTCGTTACTTGATCGACGGTAACTTGTATATCATTCTCTTTAGGGTATACAACTGTTCCACCTTCAGTAGTTTCTGCCACGATTTGATAGCTGAAACTAGGTGACCAAAGGAATTCTTTTGGCACTGTTACTGTAAATGCATCTGTACCCTCCGATTTCGTGAAAGGAAGCTCTTGCTTCATCATTTGCTTCCCTGTTTTAAATGTTAGTGTCAAACTTTTCACATTAGGGGCAGTTGCATGTATGGTTAGATCTTTTTCATTGGAAATCTGTTCCGTTGGCTCGTGCTTAATAATCGATTCTTCATTTGTCGTTTCTGCTTTATTCGTAACGTTTTTTTGTACTTCTTTTTGAGCCGGCTTTGTAGAATCGGCTGTCTTTTCTTGTTGGCTGTTATCTTGAGGAGCTTCTTGAGAAACTTCTATTTCCACTTGTTGATCTGGAACTTGTCCATGAGTGAATGTACCAGGTGTAGCTGTTTTCGCTAAACCTCCGTCATTCATTTGGTTATTATAAAAATAAAAAAGCTGACTAGCACTGGTTTCATCATAGATGTAAGCAATTTCGGATACACTTTTATTGTCATCTTGCTTGATAAATTTAATGGTTGAATCTTTGGCTGATACAGCGGCATGATCAATCACGATGACTTGTTCTTTTTTTACATTTGTACCGTAATGGTTATGAAAGGTTTCTATATGATTCGTTTTGTTGGTGAACCAAATGATTTTGGTTTCTCCAGCTGGAATAATGTTTGAATCATTAAATTCAATTTTTTTATCCTGAATCAACAATGAATAATCTTTTAACGGTACGGCTTCTGTCGTGTTGTTATACACTTCGATAAACGGCTCTTTACCAAGATTCACTTCCGTTATCATCAGATGAGGAGCGGCTTGTGGATCCGTTTTCGCTTGATTTTTAATAGGCACTGTAAAAGTATCTGACGTTCTTTCGGTTTGCCCATCATCAGCTACAATCCAATAGTTCATTTTATTTGACCAAACTGAAGTGGCCGGGATAGAAGCAGTAAAAGTATGATTTTCTGCCTTATTCATAATCACGGCAACCGGCTTGGAAAGGGGTGTAGACTGATAGTATAAGGTTGCTTTTGCCGCATTTGGAATGGTTGCGGTTACTTGCTGGTTTTCTAAAGCATTAAATGATTCGGGTGCTACATGTTGAATTTCCAACTGTTGTTTCGCATCTTGTTCAGATGAACCAGAACTTTCAGTTGCTTGTTCTGTTTGTTGCTGTGGATGAGAAACAGTGGCATACGCAATCGAGCTGGTATGTAATAAGTTTGTAATAACTAGCATGATGGCAGTTATTCCTGCTAATAGCGTACGTAAATTCCTTTTTTTCATCATTTTTCCTCCTTTTTACAATGTAATATTAAGTATAAGTATCAACTATTAGTAAGCGGTTAAAAAATTGTAAAGTTTTGTAAAAATGGAAGAGGTTTTGTCACCACAATATGTACCAAGAAAAGCCAACTAGAGAGCACAGTTAACCAATATCGACAGCAGACAGCTTAATCAATAGAAGAAGGGGATCGAAGAAATAAAATGCCCTGAATCGTACGGTCGCCACAAGAACATACGATGATCGGATAAAAGATGAACGAAACAGATTTATCAGAAATGATAGAGTTAGAACGGTTAATCAAGGGGATTTAAGGAAGAATGTAAGTGATTTCCACATCCAAAAGAAGATGCGGTGAAACCAATGTGTTTATAGCATTCTAAAAATGTCGTTTGCCGGTTTATTTGTGTAAAAAAATTCCTATCATCTCTACGTCAACATATTTCGCTTTCCGCAGGTCTCTTCAGCTTCCTCGGAAAGCAAAGGTCGCTTTCCTGCGGGATCTTCAGCTCAAGCTATTCCCACAGGAGTCTACCTATTTTGACTACGCTAAAAGCTTGCGGGTTAGACACCAGGACAATTTATCCCGCATGTAAGGTGCCGTAAGACTCCCACTTCAAAATCTGAGTGGGAGAAAACGGCACCTAAATGCCCGATTGGTTCAACTAACATTCAGTAGGAGATGGAAGAAAACGCCTACTGAATGAAGTTTCACTTTATTGTTCGTTTTTTCATCAGTTGATTTAGTTGTGTCCCATACTCATTTTTTTCATTGTTACATCATTTTTTGATCAAAGTGAGCGATTCACCAGCAATGTTATTTTACCCATTCTCTTAACGCTAATATCTTAGTTTGCTTTAGACATGAGCGACCATTTGAATATTTGGCTGTGTTTCTTATTGATGACTTCGAAACGCTTGGTTTAATAGGGATGTTCTCAATAAAAATTAATTTTCACCACATTTTTATATGAAAAATTACATGAAATTTACATAAAGTAAATGTTTGTTTTACATTTGTTTGCTAGTTTTAATTCATAAACAAACATTAAACAAAAAATATAAATGTCCGTTTATGTTTGGTTTTTAGTAGGTTAGAGAGGAGGAAACTGCAGTTACTCAGCTTTCGTGCTTTGGCAATTCATTGAACTACTTGAATGATCTGTTAAAAAGAGCAGTGAAAATTAATAACAACAGCCAATGCGAAAAATGAGTAAAAAACAAATAAGACCATTACACCCACACATTTGTTTAGAAGGTCATCCAAGCAATTCCAAATCACACTCAATAAGGGAGAGTAACAAAACGTGATCAAAAAACAATCGATGTTCATGATGATGATGATTCTCTTGATGATCTTCAGTACATTGAATCTACATGTACTAAACGCATCGGCTGCGGATCAGAAAAGGCCTACAATCGATTTGAAAAGAACACTCGAAGCCCCAACGATTGATGGTTCCATTGATGAGCCAATGTGGAAGGTTAGTGAACCATTAACAAAACACATAGGAGAAGGAGAAGCTCCCGAAGCTACATTTGGACTTCTTTGGGATCAAGAATATCTTTATGTGGCAATGGACATGGTCGACGACACACTCGTTCATGATGGTAGTGGATACTGGTATCAACAAGATAATATTGGCTTGTTTTTAGACCCGACATTACATCAATCCAGTCCATATGTAGATAATGATTTGCAAATTGGGCTTGTTTATAAACCCAACTCAAATGAGCCAGACTTTTACTTTGGTGGCGCACCTATTGCCAATCATGATCCGGCAAATGAAAGCAAGATTAAAAGAGCTATTCAAACAACAGAAAAAGGTTGGTCTGTAGAAATAGCCGTACCGTGGGAAATGCTTGATTTTGATCCTAATACTTCTAAGAAATTAGGAATCGAAGTACATGCTGTTGACCGTGATAACAAATCTGAAGACGATTCTTCTGTAAGTGCATGGAGCGCATTTGAAAGATCCTCTTTCTGGAATGATACATATGGTTTTGGTGAAGCTATTTTAGTCACTGATATCCTTTCAGAAAATTTTGATGGACTAGAAGCAAAACTACAGCCTGCCAAAGATGAAAGCATTGATCCATCTGTTCTAGGCTGGACACATGAAACACCAGAAGGATGGGAAAAAATAAATGCGTCTAATATGCCTCAAGGTGTAACAGAATGGCAAGGTTGGAGTTTTGCAACGAGAGATTTTTGGATATCTGCTGATACGCAACTGCGTGAAGAATTCTCAAAAGGATCTGGTGTCATAGCTATAGCTGATCCAGACGAATGGGATGATCAAGGAAGCCCTGCTTCTCAAGGGCAGTACGATAGTACTTTAGTGTCTCCAAAGATGAATGTTAATGGCGGAGATACGCTTGATTTAAGCCTTGATACTCATTATCGCCAAGAGGGAGTTCAAACGGCATTAATCACGGCCAAATTTGATACTGGGGAAGAGCAACAGGTATTACGCTATGATCACAATGAGAACTCAGATAATAAAGGCATCGATGTTTTAAATAAAACAGAAATCAAAAAGATTAAAGTGCCTGATCAGGCAACATCGATGACACTTGAATTTAGATTATTTAATGCTGTCAATAATTATTTCTGGGCAATTGATAATATCCGATTATTGGAAAAAGCCTCATTGCCAGAATTAACATTACAAGGTGAAAATCCTTTAGTAATCGAACTCGGAAGTGAGTTTATTGATCCAGGAGTTACAGCATTTGATCAGTTAGATGGGGATTTAACCGATAAAGTGGTAGTGGAGCATGAAATTGATACATCTAACCCAGGAATATATGAAGTGACTTATAGTGTTACGAATAGTACCGGATTTACTGAATCTGTCACTCGAGAAGTAATGGTAACAGGCACAAATGCTAATGAAGGATTAAAGATGTCTATGTCTGTTATTAGTGATACCCATACCAATATAAAGAAAACAGAACGTGCTTTATGGGATTTAAATTTAATTAATCCTAATCAGCATGCAATGGTCGTGGTTGGAGATGTTGTGGATTCCAGTTATCAAAATCAATATGATGAAATGAAACAAGTGATGGCTGATAACCCGCGCCCTGATAACTTATTCTATACAATCGGCAACCATGAATATTATGGCACGAATACTGAAATGGGCAAGAAACGATTTTTAGATTTTACAGGCCTTGACACAGTGTACTACGAAAGAGAAGTAAATGGATATCCGTTTATTGTACTTGGTCAAGAGGAAGCAAAAGAACCCATTAATCTTAGTGACGCACAGCTTCAGTGGTTTGAAGACACAATGAAAAAACAAGATCCAAATAAACCGATTTTTGTTTTCTTGCACCAGCCACTGCCATTTACCATTAACGGAACATGGGATGTTGCGTACTATCGAGACGGTATTAATCAATATAAACAATTAAAAGAGACCCTTTCAAAATATCCGAATGCTATTGTTTTTTCGGGTCACCAGCATTGGGATTTGCGTTTGCCGGATATGTTTGGAAATCATGACGGCTTTTATCAAGTGAGTACTGGAGCAGTAATCAATACGTATGGTCCAGATGGTCAAGGCGGAGAGAAAGTGATTGATGGAACAGGCAGTACAGGATTATATGTAGAAGTCCATGACGATAAAGTCGTTATTAAAGGACGAGACTTTACGAAATCAGACTGGATAGATGAATACCAACATGTCATTCCTTTGAAAAATGTGGAGCAAGTTGATAAATCAACGCTAGAGTCTGTCATTGCCGAAGCCGACAAAGTCAATACAGAGAAGTATACAGAAGCAAGTGTCCAAGTTTTTGCAGAGAAATTAGCGGCGGCAAAAGAAGTAATGGCAAACGAATCCGCGCCACAATCAGAAGTGGATGGAGCTGTAATAGCGTTGCAAGACGCGATAAAAGCACTACAAGAAAAAGAAGCTCCTTCTGAAGAAGTTGACAAGTCAGCGCTAGAGTCTGTCATTGCCGAAGCAGACAAAGTCAATACAGAGAAGTATACGGAAGCAAGTGTCCAAGTTTTTGCAGAAAAATTAGCGGCGGCGAAAGAAGTAATGGCAAACGAATCCGCGCCACAATCAGAAGTGGATGGAGCTGTAACAGCGTTGCAAGACGCAATGAAAGCATTGCAAGAAAAAGAAGCTCCTGCGGAAGAAGTTGACAAGTCAACGCTAGAGTCTGTCATTGCCGAAGCCGACAAAGTCAATACAGAGAAGTATACAGAAGCAAGTGTCGAAGTTTTTGCGGAAAAGTTAGCGGCGGCAAAAGAAGTAATGGCAAACGAATCCGCAACACAATCAGAAGTGGATGGAGCTGTAACAGCGCTGCAGGACGCGATAAAAGCATTACAAGAAAAAGAAGCTCCTTCAGAAGAAGTTGATAAATCAACTCTCGAGTCTGTCATTGCTGAAGCAGACAAAGTCAATACAGAGAAGTATACAGAAGCAAGTGTCCAAGTTTTTGCAGAAAAATTAGCGGCGGCGAAAGAAGTAATGGCAAACGAATCCGCGCCACAGTCAGAAGTGGATGGAGCTGTAACAGCGTTGCAAGACGCGATAAAAGCACTACAAGAAAAAGAAGCTCCTTCTGAAGAAGTTGACAAGTCAGCGCTCGAGTCTGTCATTGCCGAAGCAGACAAAGTGAATACAGAGAAGTATACAGAAGCAAGTGTCCAAGTTTTTGCAGAAAAGTTAGCGGCGGCAAAAGAAGTAATGGCAAACGAATCCGCAACACAATCAGAAGTGGATGGAGCTGTAACAGCGCTGCGGGACGCGATAAAAGCATTACAAGAAAAAGAAGCTCCTTCAGAAGAAGTTGATAAATCAACTCTCGAGTCTGTCATTGCTGAAGCAGACAAAGTCAATACAGAGAAGTATACAGAAGCAAGTGTCCAAGTTTTTGCAGAAAAATTAGCGGTGGCAAAAGAAGTAATGGCAAACGAATCCGCGCCACAATCAGAAGTGGATGGAGCTGTAACAGCGCTGCAGGACGCGATAAAAGCATTACAAGAAAAAGAAGCTCCTTCAGAAGAAGTTGACAAAAAAGCACTTGAGTCTCTCATTAAAGGGTCAGAAAAAATGAATACAGATAAGTATACACCAGAAAGTGTGCAAGTATTTTTGGAGAAGTTATCTGCCGCCAAGGAAGTGCTTCATAAGGAAAATGCTACCCAGTCTGAGGTAGACGGAGCACTAAAAGCATTACAAGACGCGATGACCCAATTAGTAGTCAGTGAAGAGCCGAAAGTTGACAAGCCAAAAGTTGACCAACCAACTACGAATGAAAAAGAGAGCGGAAATAAAAAAGTAAATAAAACATATGATAAGCAACAACAAGAGAAAGGGCATAAAGGTAGTCAATTACCTAATACGGCTACTTCTATGTTTCATTGGGCTCTCGCAGGATTTCTTCTCGTCGGTATTGGAGGATTAAGCGTGTATATTGCCAATAAAAGAAAGAGATTGAAAGGATAATATCCTATATAAGTATGGAATGGGACGAGCGATCCATATAATATATGGTCGCCCCCTCTTCCATACAAAATGCCCATCACCAAGTTATATAAGGTGGGGAAAGTGACTATTTCACTTTCGTAGAATCCACCTCAACAAAACACTTATGTAGAAAGGTCTAATACGATGAAAAAACCAATTTTGTTACTAATTGCAGTCTCGCTATTCGCATTGATCATAGCTGGATGCTCTGGAGGATCGAAAGATTCGAAAGAAACCTCAGGAAAAGAAGCAAGCGATTCAGGGAAAAAAGAAAAAATCACCGTCTATTCTTCCTATGAAACAGAAGAGTTAGAAGAGTATATGAAAAGATTTGAAGAAGCACATCCGGAAATTGAAGTAGATTTGGTACGTGACTCTACTGGTGTAACGACCTCCAAGCTATTAGCGGAAAAAGATAATCCCGTGGCTGACGTAGTGTTTGGAGTAGCTGCAAGCAGCTTGTTATTTTTAGAGGAACATGATCTATTGGAAGGATATAATCCAAAAGGCATCGAGCGTTTAGAACCTAAGTTTAAAGACCAAGTCAATGATCCCGCACTTTGGACCGGAAACGACGCTTTTGTCGCAGCGATTGCTGTCAATACGCAAGAATTAGAGCGCTTAGGTGTAGAAGCTCCTAAGTCTTACAAAGATTTATTAGATCCAAAATATAAAGACTTAATCGTTATGCCAAACCCCGCATCTTCAGGAACCGGATTTTTAATGGTTAATGCTTGGCTGCAAATGTTTGAGGAAGAAGGCGGTTGGGAGTTCATGGACGGATTACATAAAAACATGAATCAATATGTACATTCCGGTTCAAAACCAGCAAAAGCCGTAGCTAGAGGAGAGTTTCCAATCGGTTTAACGTTTGCGTATCCAGTCATAAGCGAAATTGAAAAAGGAGCACCTGTTGAATTGGTTTTACCGTCAGAGGGTTCTGGTTGGGAAATCGAAGCCAATGCTCTTGTTAAAAAACCTGAAATCAAGGAAGCGGCTAAAACATTCTTAGATTGGGCAATCAGCGATAACGCGATGGAAGGATATCAACAATATCACGGTGTAGTTGCCGTTAATGTGGACACGAAAGCAAATGAAGGATTTCCGGAAAATATCATTGACCAAATGATTGATAACGACTTTAGCTGGGCCGCTCAAAACCGAGAAGGCATACTGGATGAGTGGTTAAAGCGCTACGACGAAAAGAGCGCGCCTGAAGAAGAATAATAACAGTGGCGAAGAGGCATTCCGATTATCCGGATTGGAGTAGAATACTTCTTTATTCCGAGGTACCGGATGCCTCTTTTTTCTTACCTGATAGAAGGAGGGAAAAAGATGGATTTTTTAAAAATCCAACATGTAACGAAAACATATGGAAATTTTGTCGCATTATATGATATCAATTTCACAGTGGAAAAAGGCGAGTTTGTCTGTTTACTAGGTCCGAGCGGATGTGGGAAAACAACATTGCTTAGAATAATCGCCGGCTTAGAACAGCCGAATGCCGGTTCGAAAATAGTGATGGGAGGCCAGGATGTAACAAAGTGGCCGCCGCATAAAAGAGACTTCGGGATCGTCTTCCAATCTTATGCGTTATTTCCGAATTTGACGGTTGCCCAAAATATCGCTTACGGATTAAAGAGCAAAAGGTTGAGTAAAAGTGACATAAAGGAGAAGGTGCAAGAATGCCTTGCGCAAGTCAATTTAGAACGTGTGCGTGATCATTATCCGACACAGTTGTCGGGTGGACAGCAACAGCGTGTCGCTTTGGCACGCGCGTTAGCCTTGTCGCCAAGCTTTCTTTTACTGGATGAGCCTTTATCAGCTTTAGATGCGAAGGTGAGAATGCATCTCAGGATGGAAATTCGACATCTTCAAGAACAGCTTGGAGTGACAACGATAATGGTTACCCATGATCAGGAAGAAGCCTTATCAATGGGAGATAAAATCGTTGTCATGAACGATGCTTGTATTGAGCAGATTGGTTCTCCCATTGAGGTTTACGAACAGCCGATCACACCGTTTGTAGCCGACTTCATTGGAACAGCCAATTTCATTAAAAACGCGTTAGGCTCTGTTGTGGCTATTCGTCCTGAAAACATCGTCATGAGTGAAATAGAGTCGGAAGATAGCATCAGAGCAGTCGTGGAAGCAGTGGAGTTTCGCGGTTCGTTAAGTCGGGTTTATTTACAGTTAGAGAAAAATAGCGACATACAATTGGAAAGAAATTTATTAGTGGTTGATCTGCCTATCAATCAAGCAAGAAATGTAGTGATGCAAAAGGGTAAAGAAATGTTTGTTACATTTTTTCAAGACAGATTGATTACATATGACCAAAGTGGGCGCAGTGAGGGCGGATATAGTATGCCGGCAAGCAGTGGAATTTCATTTTTTTAAGGAGTAAGAGAGTATATGGTAAACAAAGAACAGTTGCTCTATCCTGCACAATCAGCCATGAAACGGAAGATTCGTCATAAAAAGGTAAGGCAGCAATCAGGGTGGATTGACCGCCTGCAAAAACTACTGATCATTTTAATGGTTCTTGGTCTCGTCATTGCGATTGTTCTGCCGCTGTTACAGCTCGTTATGAAAGCATTATCGAATGAACAAGGACAGTTTATTGGATTCGCAAACTTTATCGAATATTTTTCCACACCCTCTTTAGTAAAGTCAATGTACAATACGTTGTTTATTGCGATTACAACGGGTGTCATTTCAGTCATGCTCGGCTTTACATTTGCTTATGCGGTGACAAGAACGGAAATGAGATGGAAAACGATTTTTAAATACATTGCTTTTATTCCTTTATTTGCTCCAACCATGACTTACGGAATCGGGTTAATTAATTTATTCGGAAATAATGGAGTCGTTACAACAGGGTTTTTTGGTTTATTTGAGTCTATGTTCGGTGTAAATGCAGGAGTGGATATTCATCTGTACGGGCCGGTCGGCATTATTATTTCGGAAGTGTTTTATACGTTTCCACAAGCTTTTTTACTATTAAGCATTTCACTTGCGACAACGGATTATCGCTTATATGAAGCGGCAGATACATTAGGCGCGGGACCGATCAAAAAATTATTCACCGTTACACTGCCTAGTGTAAAGTACGCCTTATTTAGTTCGTTTATTATTTCGTTTATTTTAAGCTTTACAGATTTTGGCGCTCCGGTTGTAGTGGGCGGGCAGTATAATGTGATGGCTACGGATATTTACCAGCAAGTAGTGGGGCAGTTCAAGATGTCAATGGGGGCAACTGTAGGTCTTATTTTGATCATCCCTGCCGTCATCGCTTTTATTGCCGACCGGATCATCCAAAGAAAACAGAGTACGGTGATTTCCGCAAAATCTGTACCTTATAAAATAAAGCCGAACCGTCTGCGTGATCGTTTATATTTTATATATTGTTTGATCATTTCAGGGTCTGTTTTATTGCTGATGGCAGCAGTATTATTGCCCGCAATCAGTACATATTGGCCATATAATTTATCACTGACATTCGATCACTTCTTGTTTAAGCGCGCCTCCACAACCGGAATTCAACCATATATAAATAGTTTATGGATTGCTCTTCTGACTGCTGTTTTAGGAACAGCGATTGTTTTTTTCAGTGCTTATTTGATTGAAAAATCACGGTCCTTTAAGGCAATCAGGCAAACGGCTTATTTCCTTTCGATCATTCCTTTGGCGCTGCCGGGATTGGCGATTGGTCTGGCGTATATTTTCTTTTTTAATCAAGCGGCGTTAGCGATTCCGTTTACCGATTTGAGCATACCGAACCCATTTAATATGTTATACGGCACGATCTGGATTCTTGTATTGGCCAATATCGTCCATTTTTACTCGGTCAACTTTTTCACGGCCAATACGGCATTGAAAAAGTTGGATCATGAATTTGAATCGGTTTCCGAGTCGATGAATGTCCCTTTTTATAGGACATTTACGCGAGTCACCATGCCTATGTCATTTGCGGCCATTGTGGAAATGTTCGTGTACTTCTTTATTAACTCGATGACGACGATATCAGCGATTATCTTCTTATATACTTCTCAAACAAAACCAGCTTCTGTGGCCATCGTAACGATGATGGATGAAGGTAATACGGAGTCTGCCGCGGCGATGTCAATCATCGTGATTGTCACGAACATACTCGTTAGATTAGGTTATGAATTTTTTACCAAGAAAATAAAAAAGCGCATGAATGCTTGGCAAGAAGCATCAAGAAGCAAAGCCGGCTAGGAAGGAGCGTTCAATATGGTTAAAACAATATTGTTTGATGTAGATGGCGTATTTTTAAGTGAGGAGCGTTGTTTTGATGCAACCGCATTATCCATTTGGGAATTAGTTTACAATCCACTATATTTAGGGCTTTCGGGAGATACCTTTACCGTCTCCCCAACAGAGGAAAACATCCGCCGTATTCGCGAACATGTCTTATCAAACGATGCGATATTGCAATTTGTAAAAGATCGTGGTATTAATTCGAATTGGGATATGGTGTTTTTAACTTTTTCTCATCAACTCGTGCGATTATTATACGAGCTCTCATTAGAACGACGTGAATTCGTAGAGTCGATATTACAGCGGCCTATCGATAAAGATCGTTTGCGGGAAATTGGGGAAGCATGTAATGAAAGCAACATTTCATTTATTCCAAATTATGATGAGTTCGTTCGGGATTTTCAGCAAACAGATGTTGAGCAACAGGACCTACTATTGTATGTGAATGATTTGGCCAGACATTGGCTGGGAATAGATGATGATCTTTTTCCGATAAACAATCCTTTGTGGGAATTGGGACGGAAAGTGTACCAAGAATGGTATTTAGGGGATCCATATTATGAGCAATCAGAAAGAGAGCGTCCATATACTTTGGGGAAAAATGGATTTCTTGAAGATGAAATAGCACTCGCCAATGTAGAAGACATTCGCTCCTTTTTACGCGATTTGCGGGAAAAAGGGTATTTATTGGGGATCGGTACTAGCAGACCCTATCTGGAATGTAAAATTCCGTTTCAAAGGCTTGGATTCTGGGAGTACTTTCATCCAGAACATGTTGTGACGGCAACGGATGTGAGCGAGGCGGAGCGTAAATTTCCCAATCAAGTACCACTTGGCAAACCGAAACCATTTACGTACGTAAAAGGGTATAAAGGAAGAAAAGTGGCGGATGAAAAAGTATTGTCCATACCATTGCCCATTCACAAGGGCGAGGATGTTCTGATCATTGGTGACTCAGTGGCAGATTATATGGCGGCGCAGTCGATGGGATGTAAAATTGCTGCTATTTTAACTTGTTGTTTATCAGGTAAAGCGTCACGTTCAATGTTTGAAGCACTAAATGCCGACTATATTTTTGATGATGTCCTGCAATTACGCGAAATCCTATTGTAATGAAAGGGAGAAGCATGTAAGGGAGGGATTGTCTAATTAAGGGCAGTCCTTTCGCCCATGTTCACATGATAAAGCGTTCGCAAGCATAAAAGGTTCATGATAGCGCTAGATTTTTATGTTTGCTCAGGAAGTCTTATTTTATAATTAAGATATAAAAATTGAAATTAGCTAGTTCATGTATCCAGAGGAGATAAATCGAATGGGGGCCAGTTGGATTGAATAAAGAAGAAAGACATATGTTTATTGTAAAACAGCTAGAAGTACACGACAAAGTGTTAGTAATGGATTTGGCAAATGTACTTAACGTTACTCCGGAAACGATTCGAAGAGATTTGGCAGAGCTTGAAATGAATGAACAACTGACTCGTATTCACGGAGGAGCCGTTCCCTTTATCCCGACGCAAAGAGAAATGATTTATGAGAAGAAAATGTCCTTATATCTTGAGGAAAAGAAACGGATAGCAAAGCGGGCGGCTGAGCTGATACAACATGGAGATACGATCGCATTGGATTTGGGCACGACAACCGTACATATAGCCGATATGATTGAAGATGTACAATCGTTGACCGTCGTAACCAATTCATTAAGTGCCGCCATTCGCTTTAATTTAGCACTCGAGGAGCGACGGATTTCTGGACAGGTGATCATGTTGCCAGGCATTACAAATCCTTATCAAGCATCTGTGAAAGGAACGGCCACAGTGGAATTTTTAAAGAGATTTAATTTTACCCGAGCGTTTATCTCCTGTGGAGGCTTTACAACCAATGCGATTTATGACTTTGATATGGATGAATCTCTTGTTTCGGAAACGATGATCCAATGCAGTAAAGAATCAATCTTACTTGCCGATGCGTCAAAATTCAATAAAAGGTCCAACTTTAAAATTTGCCCGTTGTCCAATATTTCAACGGTTATTTGTAATGAAGAAAAACCAGTTGAATGGGATGAACAAAAATGTGCTTGGATCATGGCATAGTTGCTTCGATTCAGAAGTTGCAGAGGCATTTACAGTTCGCATTTCGCGGACATTATGAGGTTTGTTTGATGCAACAGAAAAAAGGTGATCAGCGGCCGACCCCATTATCCGCTGTTCGTAACCTGCCGGCTTGATTTCATGAAGGTTAAGCAAGCTCCCTCAATCTTCTACATGCGGAGCAAAAAATTCTGATTGAATTGATAAACATAAAACCGCATGAACTCAGGGTTTTTAAGCTTGATTTCATGCGGTTCATGATGCTAAAAAGGTTCCGGCCTCCACATTTTTAAGTTCCACCTCTTCACATTCTGAATAAATAGTATGTTATTCAGTGTCATTGGCATATAACCAATTCGTAAGAGTTTCCGCAATTTAGGCATTTCCTACCAATTTTATCGGTTGTATTCCCTTGTTCATTCAAGAAAAACTTGAAAAAAGCAATGAACGTCCGCAACTTTTCGGCATGACAACACGGTGGTTGCTGCAAAACAAACGACGATTGAAGCCAAGCCATAAAAATATCGAAGTAGAAATCCAGTTTCAGGCTTGCGACATGCCCAATAAGACATACAACAAACAAGATGGAACGAACAGATCTTTTAGGATGGTCCTTTTGGGGGATTTATGTTTTTATCGAAAACAATTAAGCTGTATAAGTATGGAATTTTTTGCTAGCTCAGAGAGGGATGTTGATGAATCATTTTGTCATTATGCCAAAAATGAAGAAGATTCTCATGCTGGCAGCTTTGTCACTGATTTTTGTCGTCCTTGGAATTGTACTTTTATTCATATCTTTTAGCGTAAAGGCTGAAGAATCAGCCTGGCTGACTCTTGCAAGTATTCTACCGATTGTTATTTTTGGGCTTTGTTTCATTTATTACTTAAAAATATTTATCAAACGGGAGCCGGCCGTTATTATTTCTGCTGAAGGAATTGTCGATCAATCTAGTTTTATCGGAGCCGGGATCGTAAAATGGGATGAAATAAAGGAAATTCAGTTTGTCAGCTTTTCGGGTCAGATTTATCTTGGTATTTCTACTTTTGACCGCGAATTGATCATCAACCGGACGACGGGTATTAAGAAGCTATTTAACCAGGTAAATAAAGGACTCATGGAAACACAAGTTAACATACCCGTTAAAATTCTGGCCTGCTCCTTGGATGAAATGCTGAAGGTAATAAACGAATATTGGGAATGGGCTATGCAAGAGCGGAATTCAAAAATATAATACCAGCACCGAGTTTCCTTTTATGCCATTAGAACCAATTTTTACAAATATGAAACAAAAAGACTCTTAAATCGTACTTAATAATGGGCAGCCTAGCGTATAACATCATTTAAGGAGCTGACTTTCATGAAGAAAGCATTAACAATCATATTAGGAGCCATGCTTATGCTGGTGGTGTCGGCATGTAACCAAACAGCGGAGCCAGTCGAAAAAGATGGAAAGACTGAAACGACAAAAAAAGAACAAGATCTCACACTGGAAGAAGTTTATAAGAAGGTTGAGGAAGCAAACAAGGATATCAAAAGCTTTGAAAGTAATATTACCATGAATCAAAAAGTTGATGCAGGCGGGGAGAAGCAGGAAATCAAGTCGGATATGGCCATGGAATTTATCATGGAACCAATGACATTACATCAAAAAATGACTATGTCTATTGGGGAAGAAAAACAGGAATTGGATGCTTATCTGACAAAAGACGGTTTCTACGTGTATGAGCCGAATCAAAAAACGTGGTTGAAGCTCCCGTCTGAACTTTCAAGTCAAATCTTGCAAATGTCCGAAGGACAAACGAACCCTTCTGAGCAATTAAACCAATTAAAACAATTTGTTGATGACTTTGAATTTAAACAAGATGAAAAAAGTTATATATTGACTTTAAAAGCATCCGGTGAAAAATTCGATCAGTTTTTAAAAGATAATGTCAAGGCCACAATGCCTCCTGACATGCAGGATGAAGCAGCGATGAGCGATGTGACATTCAATCAAGTTGACTACGAGCTATTTATTGACAAAGAAACATTCTATTTAACCGCGTTGAACATGGTAACAGATATGGATACGGATGTAAACGGACAGAAAATGAACATGAATCTCGATATGAAATCCACTTACAGCAACTATAATAAAGTAGAAAGCATTGAAGTGCCAAAAGAAGCATTGGAAAACGCGCAGGAAGTTAATTTGAATGAGATGGGCGGACAATAAATCTCACTCATAGAGGGGCTGTTTAAACAGCCCCTCTTGCCATATGGGGCTGGGACACAACAAAATCAGCTAATGAAAAAACGAACAATAAAGTGAAACTTCTTTCAGTAGGGCTCCTACTGAATGTTAGTTAAACGAATCGGGCATTTAGGTGCCGTTATCTCCCACTTACCTTTTGTATCAACACTGGTCTTGAAGTGGGAGTCTTAAGGGATAAATTGTCCTAGTGTATCATACGCAAGCTTTTAGCGAAGTCAAAATAGGTAGACTCCTGCGGGAGTAGCTCGAGCTGAAGATCCCGCAGAAAAGCGGCCTTTGCTTTCCGAGGAAGCTGAAGAGACCTGCGGAAAGCG
The DNA here is from genome assembly GCF_037963795.1 of Siminovitchia sp. FSL W7-1587. NCBI lineage: Bacteria > Bacillati > Bacillota > Bacilli > Caryophanales > Bacillaceae > Siminovitchia > Siminovitchia sp. FSL W7-1587. Next base: position 2,087,220 of record NZ_CP150169.1, on the reverse strand, counting down.
AAATATGTTGACGTAGCGATGATAGGGATTTTTTTAACACAAATAAACCGAACAATTATAAATGAATTGTTCGGCTTTTGCTATTTCGTATTTGCTTATGTCCCAGCCTCTGCCATATAATACCCCATATGAATAGATTTTGATAGTGACTATGCGACAACTGCAGTCGTACTTTATATAAGAGGATAGCTAATGACGCAAATAAGGAACTGTGATCGCACTCGATTAAATGACTTGTAAAGCAACAGCACAATCGTCACAGTTGTCCAGTGTGACTGGCCATTTTGTCGCGCAGCACAATAAAGCGGGAACAAACTATAGTGGTATGATCAATAAGCGCATTAATGATGTGACTTTGATATGAAATCGGGTCTGTTACTTTTTATTTACCTACCACTAATAAAAAACAGTTTTTACCTTTGAAAATGCTGCTCTTGGTGAGTATCGACACCGAATGTAAGGTTTCAGTGTCAACATCCTGTCCCCAACAGCACTTCCTTGATCATCAGCGCTTTCATCTGAAAATTTTAACCATATAAGTTGAGATTTCTCATTTTTTATTCGCTGAAGGAGTGGTCTGATTGCAAGTTTATTTTATTCGTCTGTCCAAGACATCAACGATCGATCCATATAAGCGTTTGTTCCCATTACTAGACAGGAATAAAAAAGAAACAATGTCTAACCTTAAGATGGAAAAGGATAAGGTTCGTACAGTGCTAAGCCATCTATTCGTCAAATATTTACTTGCAAAAGAACTAGATTGTAAGATGGAGGATGTACAATTTTCATATAGTAAATATAAAAAACCTTACCTTGTATCGCATCTTAATTGCTCCTTTAATATTTCTCATTCAGGTGACATGATTGCCATCGCAATCGCAAAGGAAGAGGTAGGTATCGACTGTGAACAATATAAAAACTTAGACTATGTGGAACTTGCCAAACAATTTTGCGTTCCTGAAGAGTATAGCTACATCATTCAGAGCACGAATGTGGAAGAAGCTTTTTATAAAATGTGGACGTTAAAAGAGAGTTATGTAAAAGCAATTGGAAAAGGTCTGCACGTATCTTTAAAATCATTTTCGTTCTCAATTGATGGAACTAGCATTTATTTTTACCAAGGTGGGAACAAAAGTAGTGCGTATCATTTTTATAGTGAAAAAATCCAGGACAACTATCATTTTGCGCTCTGTTCTCGGGTACCGATGAAGCAAGAGCAAATCAATTTTCATTCGTATGATCAATCTGAGGTGAATGATATGCTGTTGGAAGGAGTAGGTAATTCGTATTCATGTTATTCTCAGTCAACACATGAGTTTTAAAATAAAAATCAAATCCTATTCACATGACAAAAAGAGACTGGGCCACAACTAAATCAGCTGATGAAAAAACGAACAATAAAGTGAAACTTCATTCAGTAGGAGCTTTCTTCCATCTCCTACTGAATGTTAGTTGAACCAATCGGGCATTTAGGTGCCGTTATCTCCGACTTAGCCCTTTTGTATTCACTCAAGATTTTGAAGTGGGAGTCTTACGGCACCTTACATGCGGGAAAAATTGTCCCAGTGTATCATACGCAAACTTTTAGCGTAGTCAAAATAGGTAGACTCCTGCGGGAATAGCTCGAGCTGAAGATCCCGCAGGAAAGCGGCCTTTGCTTTCCGAGGAAGCTGAAGCCGGGCCCGCGGAAAGCGAAATATGTTGACGTAGCGATGATCGGGATTTTTTTAACACAAATAAACCGAACAATTATAAATGAATTGTTCGGCTTTTGCTATTTCGTATTTGCTTATGTCCCAGCCGCTTCCTTGAACAAGGCATTTCGCCAAAAATAATACGCAAAACGTTATTTGCCGTACGGATACGAGTCCATAAATAAAATAAATTGACAACAACCCTATCCTCTTTAGCTACTATTCTTTTCGCAACTTCCAGGCTGGAATTAAAGAATGAAAGCGAAAGAGTGAACTGGCAATAACGTGGATGATCACATAAATAAACAATGTTAATGCATATGTAATAAACCAGGTGTACGTCGTTTCATTTAGAAAAACATATAGTAAAGTCATTCCGATTGGAAAAGGTGTTATAATGATTAACCACATTGGCGCGTGGATTTTTTCTACAAAGGCGCCCGCTAAAACAACAGTAGCACCAATGACGATTGTTTGCCAGATAAATAATTTGTGCGCAATGATAGCATCTCCCAAAAAATAAGCTGCACTTGTAAGCAAAATAGCGAGCAATAATTTCAAGACATAATTTTCGGAACCCACAGCAATTCATCTTCTCCTCTTGTATGATGATTCATTCGTTTTAAATCTTTATGCGCAATCCATCGTCTTTAACGTGTTGTAGGACAAGCTTCTTTTGTGGCGTAAGTTTTGATGATCCAGCACTGTCGATGGCATGATCAAAAGTGGCAAAGCAAATATGGAACAGTCGTTGGTGCAGCCGCTCGTAAGCCAACTCCTATTATGTTTGCCATCCGTTAACGAAAGACCAGTAAGCTTCAACTAGATTTCGTATTTATTGATGTGCCTATCCTATCATTATTTTTCAAAAAGGGCATTACTTCCTTGAGCTGGTCTTCTTTCATTGGCAGTTTCATCAAAATAATACGTCACTTCTGCTTTTGCCACAATTTTTTCCTCAACCTTCCCTGTCACAGCTACTTTTGCATATTTACCAAACTCTTTCATTAACGTAGCTTCGGTCATGAGTCGATCACCAGGTGTAACAAACTCCGTGAACTTTGCGTTGTCAACAGCAACGAGGAAGCCTTTCTTTCTTTTAGAGAACATTAGTCCACCAACTTGCGCCATCGATTCGATAATGAATACGCCCGGAAAAATTGGATTTTCAGGGAAGTGTCCTGAAAAGTATGGCTCGTTAAAGGTTATGTTCTTATATCCTTTTATACGTTGATCTACTTCTAGTTCAACAATTCGGTCAACGAGTAAAAAGGGGTAGCGGTGATTCAGTTTCGTCATAATTTCTTTTATTTCCATCGTCATTCTCCTTGTCGTCTGCGCACATTATTCTTATATTCTTGTTCATCTGAATGATAAAAAGCTTCTATATATTCAATGCCCGGCAATGGTACCGTTGCGACGCGATATTTATTTAGTCCTTCCATTATTTTATCATAGGGGATGAGTTGTAATTGGGACTCATAAAGCAACATTAATTCTCTTTTTCGCTCAAATTCATTAGAAATGTTGATGACGATATTCGGTGAGACAGGAGACCAGACTTCGTATTGCCATATGTTCCGTCCTTGTTCTGGTAAACTGTTCAATGCTTCAAAAAATAAGATATTCGTCATAAAATGATCCCGATGAGAATCGTCAAGATGCGGCAAATATATATCGGTTGGGTTATACGATTCTATCTTATTTCTCATCCATTGAATTTTACTTTGTTCTGGAATGTACTCACCATCTTTACATTTTAAAAAAGAGTAATCTGCACTTAGCACGTTGCAGAGGTTGATTGCCTCTTTTTCCCTTACTCGTATTGTTTCTTCAATCGACTGTTCTCTCGTTCGCCCTTTGCTGCCATCGGTAATAAAAACGATATGGACTTTGTTTTCATAATCCCTATGCTTTAAGAGACTGCCACCGGCGCCAATTACTTCATCGTCGGGATGGGGGGCTAAAACAAGCACTTTTTTGCCTTTTTGTATGTTTACAAGTTGTGGGCGTTTATGTCTTTGTACGAATGTATCAATGATGTGTTGCATGAAAATGTCCCTTACTTTCTTTATCGGTTAAATGCTTATTGGGCTTGAAAAATAGTGGCTCCTCATGCACAGCAGGCTCACGTTTCATCGTTTGGCGATATAATTCATTCATCGAAATTTTCCCAGTCACATAATCTACATATGCTTTTACTTCAGGGTGAAGACCTGTTTTTTTATAAAAATATAAGACATTTTCTAATATTTGTGTGCGATTTATTTTTTTGCGATGGTCAAGATGGTACGCTTTTGCCTGTTTTAAAAATTGAAATGTACCGCCTTCTTGATAAAACCGGAAAGCGAGCTCATGATCTTCCACACCCCAACCTTTAAAACGTTCATCAAACCCGTTGACTTGTTTAAATAATGTGATTGGAAATGAAACATTGGCCGCAACCATGCATGTCCATGAAATATCGTTTCCTTCGTTGTTCCACTTTTGAAAATAACGTCCTAAATTGACGAGGAAATCTTCTTGTTCAAATGGGTCCAATTCATGGAAAGTAAGACAAGTTTGCTTTCTATGAAATAGATCGTCAACATATTCATTCGGAATATTAATGATTTCGCCGATATATATGGCTTCTTTTTGCTGTTGGGCTGCTAAATGGGCACAAATAAAATGAGGGGTTACGACCATATCGTCATCTAAAAAAAGGACATATGTCGAGCGTGCATGGTTGATTCCTGTATTTCTTGCCGCGCTTCTCCCCCTATTTTCTTGATGAATGGGAACTAACCAAGAATAGTCCAACTCGTCTAACCACTGTTTTGTGCCGTCTGTCGAACCATCATTTACGACATATACGGTCGTATGTTCTATTCGTTCTTGTTTTGCCAAATTTTCCAGTGTCACTGCCAATCGTTCACGTTGGTTAAATGTTGGGATAATAATACTTAGCATCGAAACACTTCCTCAGCCCCAATTCTCAGAAATGGCGAATAGTCGATGAATCGCTTGTTTCTCTTTGGCATATATTTCTTCTGTTAACGTTTCATTTTCCCGACTGCCAGAAAAAATTCCGCTGTTTGGATCTTCACTTCCTTCAAATAGAAGGGTGGCCAGTTCGGACCATAGGGTCGCTAACTGTAAATAATCTTTCGCCACCTCTCGTAACGCCTCATCATGAATAGAATGGGCAGCTTTTTTTAGAAAACGGCTGAACATTTTACGAAATGCGCCTTTACCGGTACCGCCAATTTCTAATGAAACATATGAAGCATAAGCGAGCTTTCTGCGATCTTCTTCTTGAAATAAATATGGCCAGTTCGGAACCGCCCGTAAAAAAGCTTTCAATCCTTCCATCCCATGAAACTTGTTCCAAGGGGAAAGCATACGGTACACATTCATCTGAATTCCTTTTTTAATGGCTGTTTCCAAAGGCACAGTAGAGTTAGGGAAGATAAACTCGTACCATAAGTTACGAGCTGGTGCTAACCCGTTAAACGAATTCCAAGCTTGAAAAAAATCTTCTCGTTTCATTCGTTGCGGTTCTAGCCACAGATATTCATATAAAAAGACTTCATCTGTTTTACGATCATAACCGCCGAATACTGCTTTATGGCCACCATGAGACGATGTTTCCGGCCATTTCAATGCCTCAGTTAAATAAGCCAGTTTACTAATATCAAGGTCAACAATAACCGGCTCATTGGCTGCCTTTTTTTTCATTAAATGTTCCAATGCCATGTCACTATCGGGCTCATGGGATAACTTCGCATATATTCCAAGCATTTCACATAAATTAAGTTCTAAATCATCACTTCTACCGAAGACGAGATATTGCTCGATGCTTTTCCCCCGTGTATACGTAAATCCTAAGCCGCTACCAATCCCAAAACAGAGTTCTTCGGAAAGATCTATATTTTCGCCACTTAATATGTTGGCCATTGCTGTAGTGATACAGTGAATTCCTCTTTTATGTTGGTAGGGAGATTTTGTGCTGGCAGACATGACAACCACCCGCCTTCTTTTTTCTCTTTGCTAGTTTCTCTACTGCTAATGTTTCAATCTCCATCATGTTTTCAATCGAATCGGTATCAACCATCGACATCTCTAAGTCTTTTAAAATCTTTTTCCAATATGTAGCGGCTAACTTATAAAGTTTTGCCGCTTCTTCCACATAGGAGCTTTCGATATGTTTGTTTGCTTCCTGTAAAAATTGACCATACCAAGTCCTGCCAAAGTCGCCGCCTAATGTTTCAGCACTTAATAGGACAGCTTCTATTGAGAGTTCAGCCGGATGGTGTGCCGCATCATAAAAAAATGCGCGCATATGTTCATGTGGAGTTCCGTACCCACTCCAACCTGTTGAACGTTGGATATGGCGATCGATGGAATGGCCATAAAGCCAATGAAGTGAAATGTCGTTACTCGGGAAAATAATATCTGCCCAACGATGGCAATACTTGTTTAAGATGCGTTCAAATAACTCTACACGAAGGTAAAGGGGTATGTTTTTTGTATGAATATAGCATTGGACAAGTTCATCATTAATGGCAGTAACGATACATTTTGTCACTGGTTCATCTAATGTTGTGCGTAACGCTTCTTCTTCGTCGCATTTTGCCTGAGGAAAAACATGCAAGGGAACCGTCACCAAAATGGGGGCTTTCCATATTGACAAATAGTTCTTCATTTCTCTGATCGCATGCTTTCCAGACAAAGAGAAACGACGATTAATCCACGTGCCGGTACTTGTGGCAAGGTCTTGTAAAAGATCAAAGGAATGACTGCCTAAGACGAGACAATGGTTGCTTCTTTTTTTATAAAAAAATCCTGGTCCGGAAGCGAGTCCAAATAAAAGCGGTTCAGATAATGTTACTTGTTTCAATTTCCCAAAATGTTGTTGGTGGTAGCGAAAAATCGTTGTTAATAAACTTAAATGTGGATGAACCCCGGGAATAGGAGACACTTCAAACAAATGATTGTTGTTTACAGCCACTTATCTGAAGCCTCCTCTAGCAATCGAATCGCTTCCTTTTCTTTCATCACAATTTCATCAGCAAGATGACTGAATGCTTCTGTGAAAAATACGTTATACTCTTTCTTTTTATAGGCTTCTAACATGGTTTTAATGATCTCGTCCCAGTGCTTTGCCAGCTTGCGATACATATTAGAGGCGCGGACTAAGTTTTCTTCATGTAAATAATCATCTGCTTCACGTAGAAAGCGCGCGTACATTTTTCTAAACAGCCCGCCGCCTGAAATGCTATTTTGGATATGGACGGTGAAGATACTTAACTCTAGACGCTCTGGATGAAGAATTTCCGGCCATTTCGTTATTTCTTCACGCCAAAGTTGTATACCACTTAAGCCGCTACATTCAACATCTGTCCCGTATAAGGAAAATGCCGGATACTTCATTAGTTGGACATTTTTAATAATGGCCATTTTAAGTGCCTTTTTCATATGTTGAATTTGCCGGGGTGGATCAATATAAAACCATTCATTTTCTGACGGGTATAATTCTGCCGATGAACGAATGTGCTGAAACACGTCTAAAGGAATTGTAACTGGTTCTTCAATCACATTTTCGATAATGGTTGCTGTATTTTTATCTTCATCGTAACCGATTAAAATGACTTTATGTCCACCCATTGAAAGACCGAATGTTTCCGCAATCGGATTTGTATCATGGATTTTAGAAACATCGATATCACAAGCGACAGGGATGTGCCGATCAACGAGTTCTTTCACGGTTTGCCACGCAAACTCTCGGTCATGCGTTCGTTTAAATGTAATCTTTATGCCAAGTACACTGCAAAGTTCTACAAAAGGTGTTTCTGTACGTCCTGTAATGACGGTTAGCGGCGCACGATACTGTCTGTCAACTACTTCTTTGCCGCCATGATGGTAAACAAAGTGCAGCCCGCTTCCTAATCCGAAACACATAGGTTCGGAAAATGGATAGCCGTAAAATTCAAGCATGTCTCTGATCGGTGCTGAACCACAGTTTAGTCCCAGGCGGTGCGTATCAAAATCAATTAATGTGGACATCACTATTCCCCCTGTGATGATTGATCTAAAACTTCCGGTTAACTAGATGACCACTCGTTGTTGTTCTATTGATTGGACAACTATGGATAACGCATCGAGTGCTTCTTCTCCAGTTACAGGAGGTGTTTCATCGTATAAAATACTGTTAATAAAAGAGGTAATTACTTGACTTCTGCCTGGCATTTTTCTTTCATATTCGAGTATGTCAGGCAATTCATACTTAATTGATGTACCATCCCGATACTGGATGATAAGTGGATAATCGGGATCATCTTCTAGCCGAATGACTCCATTTTCCCCATATATGATGGTTGAAAAGTCGGGTTTTATATAATTCCAACTTGCTGTAATCGATCCGATGATCCCGTTGTCCATTTTTACTGCCAAAACGGCTTCATCTTCAATCTCTGTTTGTGTTCGTGACAAGGAGCCGATCATAGACTGGACATCGACTATTTTTGCCTGGAGCAAAAATTGTATTAAATCAATTTTATGTATGGCCAAGTCACCTAACACGCCAAAACCTTCTTGTTTAGGTTGTGTGTAAAAACAATCGTTTCCATCAATACTCCATTGCTCGGGTCCGCTATGGCCGAATGTCGCTTGAAACGAATATATTCGTCCAATTGCTCGTTCTGCTATTAGTTTTTTCGCTTGCTTATGTGATGGAACGAAGCGTTGATTATGAGCGACCATTAACTTTACGCCATTCGCCTTGGCTGTTTCAACGATAGCGCAGGCATCATTTAGATTTGTCGCAATCGGTTTTTCGACTAAAATATGTTTGCCGGCACGGGCTGCATAGATTGCGGCTGGAGCATGTAAATGATGGGGCAGTGAAATAATAACTGCGTCTAGTGCCGGGTCATTTAACATATCCTCGTAATTTGCAAATGCTTTTGTGCGATATGTTCTGGCAAACTTTTGCACTCGTTCTTCATTTACATCACAGACGCCAAAGATCGTTACGTGCTCATTATCTCGACATTCGGGGAGATGACGAATTTTTGCAATCGTACCACAACCGATAATTCCGACTTGAATGGTTTTCATCTTTCTTTTCCCCTAACGGTAATAATATTTTTTTAATTGTTCTACGTCGTTTGTATTCGTTTCAAGTAATTCTCCATCTTTTAAAACGAGTTGTTGATTGGCAATGGAAGCAATTTCCAAGTCGTGGGTGACAATAATAATGGTTTTTCCTCGTTTATGTAATGCTTTAAAAATGTCTAACACTCCCGCGCCTGATTTACTATCTAAGCTACCGGTGGGTTCATCAGCTAAAATTAAGTCGGGATCTTTACTTAATGCTCTTGCAATCGATACCCTTTGCCGTTGTCCGCCAGATAAGTCTGCGGGATAATGTTGAAGGTATGTACCTAAGCCAACGCTATTTAATGCTTCGATTGCTGTTTTTTTTCGCTGTTTTTTATCCTTTTTGCTAAATGACAATTGCAACATGACGTTATCAAGGATGTTCATTACCGGAACAAGGTGAAAACTTTGAAAAATAAAGCCGATATTTTCCGCTCTTATTTTTGTTTGTTCATAGTTTGATAGCTGATTCACATTTAATCCCTTGAATGTTAAAGAACCATCGGTTGGATGATCAATTAAACCGAGTAAATTGAGTAACGTACTCTTTCCGGAGCCGGATGTGCCGATAATTGCCGTGAACGAACCTTTCTGAATGGTAAAGCTAGCTTTTTTCAAAGCTGAGACTCCGACTTTTCCCATCTGATATGTTTTAGATAATTGGTTTGCTTCGATTAAACAATCACTCATATCGCAAAGCCTCCTGTGGTTGAATACTGACGGCTTTTATTCCAGGGTAGAGGCTTGACAAAATACCGACAAGTACAGCCATGACGATAGAAGTTACTGCTATTTTTACGGTAATAAATTCTGGTGCTGTAAATATAAACCGCATGATAAGATATCCGCCGATGACGCCAAGAATTCCACCGATTAAACTCATGCACAGCGATTCAAGGATAATAATTTTTGTGATGTCCCATTTTTGAGCACCGATTGCGCGCATGACACCAATTTCTTTCGTCCGCTCCATAATGGCGAGCGTCATAACGATTAAAATGACAATTACAGCAACGGCGATGACAGTGCCTAAAATAGTGTTCATGAACATTTTAGTGCCAGCAAGAGATTGGTTAATATTGTCGGCAATATTTCCTTGTGTCATTACTTCAACGTCTTTAAAATCGGTTTCGATTGTTTTTGACAACGTATCAATTTGTTCGATTGATTTTGCAGTTAGCAACAAGGTTGAGTATGTGGTTTCTAATGCAAAGACTTTTTGTAATTGATCAATGGGCGCTAGCACCATCGGATCAGTAACTCGATTTCCTTTTTTCAAAAGACCGATTACCTCAAATGTTTCACCGGAAATATCTATTTTTTCACCAATATTGTTTACTTGAAAAAATTGAGCTGCGCCAGCGCCGAGTACTACTTGTTTTTCACCTTCAGCAAGTTCCATGGAACCTTTTTTAAGGTCAACATTCTCTCCGGTATAGGCCGTCTCTTTTCCGCTGGAAACACCGACTGCTAATGCTTGAGGCGGCATGTTGGGCGCGGTTGCTCCCGCAATCGGCCGAAAAATAATCGGTGTACTTAAATCTGTATTTACTTTGGCATCGACAGACTTGAGAATGTCGTCACCTGTTTTACTTGAAATCGTACTGTTAATCGGTGGGAAATCTTCTCCGGCACTAGAAGACGCACTAATATTTTTCACATACATTTGCCCCGCATATTTAGCCATTTCTCCTTCTAAGTCGGCGACTGTATATTCTACAATCGAATAAATGACGGTAAACATTTGAATACATACCATAATCGCGAATACCGTTAAAACCGTCCGTATTTTTCTTTTACGGATGTTTTGAAAAACATATTTAAGCATAAAGGAACCTCCAAAAGATGTTTGGCACGGCACGTATAAGGAAACTGAATAACGTTAATGGTTAGAGTATATAGGATGGGTTTGTTTGTTTTATTAGTTGCAGCGCCTCATTCCACTTTTCCGGGTAATGTAAAAGGAGTTTGTCAAGACGATCAACAAAGGCGTGTTCTGTCATTCCTTCAAATAACTTTTGCCCGCTATTTTTATCTCGCATGTCATAATAAAACGTTGCGATTGCAACATCGCGTTCTAGCAGCTTTAAAAAAATAACGATTTCTTGATCTAGAGTTGCCGATTGTAGATAGTTGCTTTCTAATTTTGTTACAGGCAGAAAAACACCCATCTTTTCAAAGTCTGTAAAAGAAAGCCCCATCATCGCTTTTGCAAATTGGAATCGCGCTATTTCCATCCAATAAATATAATGACTATGGTGAACAATTTTCATCGCGTCTACTTCATGGAATTGAACTTGGACCGAAGTCGGAAATCCATCTGTTAAATTCAGCTTGTTTTTCTTGCTCATGGTCCATCCACTTTTCCGATGACGATTGATGCTGTATTTCCTCCAAAAGCGAAAGAATTGGATAATGCATATTGAATTTCTCCTTCTTTCGTTTCATTAGGGACAAAATCCAAGTCATGATCCATCGTATTTTCAAAATGAATCGTCGCTGGATAGAAGCGATGTTTGATCGCAAGTGTACAAACGATTGCTTCGATGGCGCCGGCTGTACCTAATGTATGTCCAAGTTGAGACTTCGATGAACTAATTGATACGTTTGTTTGACGTTCCGCCAATAAATCTTTAATGGCTTTCGTTTCCATTTTGTCATTATACGGTGTTCCGGTACCGTGAGCGTTTATGTAAGCAACGTCTTGCGCAGCAACATTTGCTTCCTTTAAAGCCGCACTCATTGAACGCAAGGCGCCACCGCCATTAGGGTCGGGAGAGGTAATGTGATAAGCGTCATTACTAATTCCGTAACCCAAAAATTCTGCATAAATAGGTGCGTCTCGTTCTATGGCGGCTTCCATTTCTTCAAATATTAAAAATGCTGCTGCTTCTCCTAATGTCAGTCCATCACGATATTCGTTAAATGGTTTTGTAACATTAGGGGATAATGAACGCAAAACGGTAAAGCCGCTAAATGAAATCATTGAAAACGGATCTACGCCTCCAACAAGCATCGCTGTCGCTCTGCCTTCACGAATAAAATCAGCGCCAATTCCCAGTGCATTTCCTCCAGCCGCACAAGCAGTTACTACGGTTGAATTTGGTCCTCGAAAATGAAAATAGCGACTTAACGAGCCGGCTATATTAGAAGTAGGGACATGTAGCAGTAAACTGGGATCACTTTTTCCTTTATTTTTTCGTTCTGTATAATATTTCACTCTTGAATTGATGCCGCCCAACGATGTTGCTACGGAAACACCGATCTCTTGCGGTGCATAACAGTCGTTTAAACCCGCATCAACAAGCGCTTCTTCTGCAGCAATAAAGGCTTTTTTTACAACTTCGTCTTCATATGCATCACTTTCCGGTAAAGGAATCGGCAGAATTTCGGCGCCTTTTTTGATTGGATAATCTGTGACATCAAATGACGTTACATCTGATAAACCTGAGCGTGAGGCGAGTAGTCCTTGTAAAAAATCATCTTTCCCATTTCCGATTGAAGAGAGTACACCAATTCCTGTAATCGCAATGCGCTTCATTCTTTCACACTCCATTACAAAAAATGAGGAGAAAAGCCAGCTTTTTTGTCGTATTAAAACAAGATAGACAGTCTTTTCTCCAAACTTTGTCCCGCATGTAAGGTGCCGTAAGACTCCCACTTCAAGACCTGAGTTGACACAAAATGAGAAAACGGCACCTAAATGCCCGATTGGTTCAACTAACATTCAGTAGGAGTTCCTACTGAATGAAGTTTCACTTTATCTAATTAGACTAGCTGACTATTTTTTTCGCGAATAAAATGACAAATTGTTTCAATCGTATTTAACACTTCATATTCATCGTCACCAATTGTGACATCAAATTCTTTTCCAATAGCAATTACGAGTTCTAATGAATCTAAGGAATCGAGTCCTAATCCTTCATTAAATAATGGTTCACTATCGATAATTTCCTCTGGTGTCACTTCTAAATCTAAACGGTCAATAATGCATTCTTTTACGCGGTATTCTAATGTTTTTTCACTCATTTTTTTTTCCCTCCATTTTTGTGCAAAATGTCAAAATCATATTTAGACAGATAGGCCTCCGTCAATCGCAAAGACTTGACCAGTTATATAATTTGCTTTTTCAGACGCTAAAAAGGAAGCAAAATCAGCAATTTCTGTTGGTTGTCCAAATCTTTTTAGTGGAATGGAGTCACGATATTCCTCTAACATACGATCTGGAAAATCTCCTGTCATATCCGTTTCGATAAATCCCGGGGCAATGGAATTGACGAGAATATTAAAAGGGGCCAACTCTTTTGCCAACACCTTCGTCATTCCGTTTATTCCTGATTTACTTGCCGCGTAAGCTGCTTGTCCTGAAATCCCGCTAATACTTGCAACAGAACTAATATTAATAATTCTTCCCTGCTTTTTTTCAATCATTGGACGTAATACAGCTTTTATCCCGTAATATGTACCTGTTAAATTTGTATCAATCGTGGCATTCCACTCTTCAGGTTTTGTCATCATTAAATATTTAGGAATTAAAATTCCCGCGTTATTGACTAAAACATCAACCGTTCCAAGTTGATTGACAGTAGTATCAACCATTTCCTTCATTTTTTCAGGATCAGTGACGCTACCTTGATGAAGAATTGCTTCTCCTCCGTTTTCTTGAATGATTTCTACCGTTTTTTCAGCATCTTCCAAACTGCGATTATAGTTAACAACGACTTTATAGCCCTCTTTTGCAAGTGCAACTGATATCGCTCTTCCAATACCCCTGGAAGCCCCCGTTACAATAGCAACCTTTTCATTTGCGCTCATCATTTAGCTCCTTTAGTTGTTCAACTCTTCTTAGTCTCATCAAATGGTTTAACTTTCAACTATATGAGTCATTCCATTTTTTTATTTGAAGTGCCATATGGTTTCCACCAATTTCATTGTTTAACACCAACGCTTCTTTCGCATTTGTATTTCTATTTAGAAGGTGAACCGCGCTAATTGTATGTAAAATGCTAGAAGCACCAAATGTTTCTCCCAATTTTTCTTTGGGGCAATGCCATTCTATATTTGAATATGTATCGTTTAACGTCTGAAATATTGTTGCTTCTAATTTTTCGACCTTTTCCGAACCGTTCGAGGTTTTAACGACGATCAACTCATCGACATGTTCGTCAAGGGGAATCTGTTTAAGTAAATCAAGCATAATCGTACTATTCGGATCGATATCTTCAAACCAAAGGTGTAAAGATGGCTCACATCCAAGTGCATATTCACCAATTTCACCATAAATAATCGCATTCCTATTTTGTGCGCTTTCTAATGTTTCGAGCACGAGTACCCCAACGCCTTCACCGAAACGAATAGAACTGCCGAGATGGCAATAAGCCTCGACCATATTTTCATTCAATTCATCAGCTCCGGCTACAATAACTCTTTCTGCCTGTCCTTTTTTTAAGAGACTCATTGCATAAGGGATCGCAGATAAGCCTGTGAGGGTTGAGGTAGGTCCTTTTATGTTAAAGGAAATACAGACATGGCCTTGTGCAGAATTTAACACGGTATTGGGGAATAACCTTGGACTTGCATTCGATGGGCCGTCTTGAATTAATTGCTTTGTGTAACGATTTGTCGATTCCCAAGGTCCAAAAGTGGTGCTCATGATAAAACCAGATGTTTCCAAATCTTCTTTCTCTGTCAATTTTGCATCACAGAGACCATTGTGAACAGCGGCGATAGTTAACTTGGCGAAGCGGTCCATATTTCTAGTCTTATAGGGTGACAGTAATTCTTTGTATTGTTCATCATCGACCCGAAACCCAGTCAATGCGAGTTGCAGTTCTTCTGAAATCCAGCTGTCAGGTATGGGATCTTTATGATGGACGATAGCCTCGCGCAGCAACTGTTGACCAATGCCCAAATGTGTGACTGCACCCATGCCCGTAATGACGATACTCATAAATAACCCCCTCCTTTTCATGTAGTTTTGCTTTTTCACAAGCCAGATAGGACTAATGGATGGTGTCCTTCGTTTCATTTACTGCTTTTACAGCACCTAAATTCTACAATTTTTTTCCGATTTCACCCCTTATTTCCTATTTCTTACTCTTTATTAAATTATAACGCACTGCTTTCAGATTTCACCGCAATCCTTATTGCGGCTTTCCGTAAGGGAATTTACGTTAGGAAAAATCTAAATGGAAAATGACCGTTTTTTACTGCCTTTTTAGTAGTTTTGTTTCACGTTATTGGAATAATATGGTTTCCAAAATGCTAGATGGAGAGATTTGCAAGAGGGATATAAAAAGCCTGCACCATCCAGGCCTTACACGATATTGGGACGGAGCAAGGCTTTCTTTTGGCCTTCATTTCACGAGCTGTAGGTGAGGCATACTGTTTAGGGGAGTACTCAGTGCGGCATGCCGGGGAGCGCTTTTGTCATAGTAAATCCCCCGATTTGCTCACTCAATGAGGTATTTTCACTTGCGGTTTTCCGCAAGGTTGAAGATTCGTTACGGTCATCATCACCGCCCTGAAGATCAATGCTAAAAAGATACAGGATTCGGCAAAAGAAGAAATGTATCCGGTGTATGATCAACAATACATGTCCAGACATAAAAGGCTTAGACCTTTGTTGCTCTGCAATTGGAGACATTCATTGCTCATTAAGTGGCTTAAAGGTTGCTGAGCTATTTAGAATCATCAGGCGCAGGCTCATTCCAAATGAGATACAGCACCCCGGACATTATTTATAAATCACATCCAAGCCATGGAGTGCCATATGGACAAAATGTATCGATCTTTTTTCTTATTTTTAATGGCCTTGCTTTTTGAAAAAGACCTTTTTAAGAAGTACCACCCAATAACATATCATAAGGTATCGCCTCCCGGACTCGTCCATGAATTCCTTCTGTAGTGGTCGCTTTACAAAGAGAATTCCAAATGGACTCTTCCACCGTATCTACAGTCATTTCAAACAATCGAGAAATAGTATCGCCGTCTTCTCTCAAAAATGTAAAGGGTATCCTTTTTGGGTGAGGGGGCGACTCATGAGGAATACGATGGGCAGTGGAGAAAGCAATGACAATATCTCCGCTCCCGTGAGCAGCATAAGAGCCCGTTCTGGAAAGTCCAAAAGAAGCGCGCTTTGCTAAGCGGCTTAATTGTCTTTCATTGAGGGGGGCATTTGTTGCCAGAATGATCATAATGGATCCGTCTGGCATTTTTTCTTCCTGTTCGGAGCAACTTGTCCAATCACCCCTTGGGGGACGAAGATCTTTTTTCAATCCAAAATTACTAACCACAAATGCTCCTACAGTAAATTGTTCCGTTCCAAAGGAGGCGACTCTGGAACTTGTTCCCACACCACCTTTGAACCCCAAACAAGACATGCCTGTTCCCGCTCCCACGCATCCTTCTTCAATCACTCCCGATTTAGCGGATAGAATCGCTTGGCGGGCATGGTGGGGCTTGACATGGAGTCCGCGAATGTCATTTAAATACCCATCATTGCATTCTCCCACGATCACATTCACGGTGCCTGTTGTATCGCCAATTTGTGGATTTTGATGAAGGAGATGCCGAAGGGTTCCTTCCGAGACTGCCGGTACTGAAAAAGTATTCGTTAAGAGGATAGGACTTTCTATAAGGCCCAGCTCTTGCAATTGGATCGTCCCTACTGTCTTTCCAAACCCATTAATGACATAAGCGCCGCCTAAAACCTTTTCTCGGAATACATTATCAGGATGAGGCAAAATGGCAGATACTCCTGTTTGGACTGTACAACCATTTTCTTTCTTGTCGGAAAGAGTGACATGGCCAACCATCACTCCTGGTATATCTGTAATGGAATTGTGCGTACCTGTTTTGTATCTTCCTATGGTTATGCCTAAATCTCTCAATCGAACTCTCGTCATTTATCTATACCTCCACCATTTTTAGCCATTTTCAACCGCCAACTGCTATTCGCTAAAAACTTTTTTGCTTAGCCATCTTTTTCAAGAAACGTTCCCCTTTTCTTGAGATAGTAGTTCCGGAACGTCCCTGGCGAACATTTAATAAATGCAATTGATTCAGCACTTCCAATCGTAATCGCAACTGTTGTTCGGAAAGGATGATACCTTGCTCCCGCAGTTTTTTTCTAACGATAGCGCGCCCAAAAGAAGCGCATTGTTTCTTACCTTTGGCGAAGATGTTAAGAATTGCGAGACTTTCTCCCAAAAAACCATGTTCTTCTATCCTTTTAATCAGCTCATTTACATCACTTTCGCTCATTTCTTCTGTTGAGTTATTTAGAAGCCTGCCTTTTATGTAAAATGGCAACGATTCTAACGTCAATTCTTTTTCTTCCAGACAGGCCATGTAGGATAAAGCGTTAAACAGTTCTCTTACATTTCCCGGCCATGAATACTGCTTTAAAAGTTCAATCATATTTTGGGGAATGATTAAGTCTTCCCGATGTAAATGAGAATGAAGATATGTTTCAATGAGCGACTCAAAATCTTCTTCCCGCTCTGACAAAGTTGGCATTTTACACGTTAAAACCGACAACTGATAGAATAAATCTTTACGAAAGCTATCTTGATCCACTAACAATGAAAGATCCATATTACTAGTTGTAATCATTCTTACTCGTACGGGGACAGGGTGATGCCCTCCCATTCTAATCACTTGCCCTTCTTCTATTACTTGAAGAAGTCTCCCTTGCATTGAAATAGAGAGTTCATCTATTTCTTCAATGCACAATGTTCCGCCGTTTGCCAATTCAAACAACCCTGGGGTAGTCTGCCCGTTTGCTTCAATACCGAACAATTCTCTTTCTAATAATTCCTTTGGCCATGCCGAACAATTAATATTTAGATAAGGTCCTTCCTTGTTAAAGGAGTCGTTATGAATAGACTGAGCCAGCACACTTTTTCCTGTACCAGTTTCTCCAAAAATATGTACAGGGTCATTCATCTTGGAAATTCTTTTTGCGATATACAAAACATCTTTCATTGCTTGACTATTTGCAATAATGTCATCAAGAAAATATTTGGCGTTTTTTTCGATTGTATTTCTTGCCCATTTACGAAAATAAGTGGATTCAATATTTGATTGGTTTTCATTTGCCAATGCCACTAAAGATTTCATATAACGATTCGTCAAAAAAAATTGGGAGCAATCTAATCCAAGTTCTTTCACGACTTCAAAGACTGTTTCCAAGGCCAGCACACGGTAGCCGATGTCTATTACTTCAAAAAGCCCTTCTGGAACAAGTTGCATTTCTCCGGGAGTAATGACAAAGTCGATATCTAACGGAATCCCGGTATCTGGATTATAGGCATAATAGTTATGTTCAAAAACGACTTCTTTAAGAGCTTGAACCGTCTCTTCGGTGTTTTGCTTTGTATCATTTACGACAAGAATATTTTTTCCTTTCGTGGCAGAAAGCAATCTTGCCATATTCACGTAGTTAAATCCACGTTCGGCAATGATATATTTTACTTCTTTTGGTAAAAAAGGCCGCACAAGCGGTAATATAAATTTAGATCCCAATAAAATCGTTTCTTCTTTGGAAATCGTTTCTCTTGCGAGGTATTTAATAGAAATGGGGCGAATCTTTATTAAATCTCCAGCGATTTCTGTCATTTGCTTTGCAATCATATCCAAATATTCATCTTGAATTGAAATGATTGTCAGTATCTTTTCCGCCACTTTCTTTTCACTCCTTTGTCAATCACACATCCAGTTTATCCCGCATGTAAGGTGCCGTAAGACTCCCACTTTAAGAATTGAGTTGAAACAAAAGGTCTAAGTGTGAGTTGACGGCACCTAAATGCCCGATTGGTTCAACTAACATTCAAGGAGAAAAGCACTCCTTGAATGAAGTTTCACTTTATCCCGCATGTAAGGTGCCGTAAGACTCCCACTTTAAGAATTGAGTTGAAACAAAAGGTCTAAGTGTGAGTTGACGGCACCTAAATGCCCGATTGGTTCAACTAACATTCAAGGAGAAAAGCACTCCTTGAATGAAGTTTCACTTTATCCCGCATGTAAGGTGCCGTAAGACTCCCACTTTAAGAATTGAGTTGAAACAAAAGGTCTAAGTGTGAGTTGACGGCACCTAAATGCCCGATTGGTTCAACTAACATTCAAGGAGAAAAGCACTCCTTGAATGAAGTTTCACTTTATCCCGCATGTAAGGTGCCGTAAGACTCCCACTTCAACATCTTGATTGAATACAAAAGGTCTAAGTGTGAGTTGACGGCAGCTAAATGGCCCGATTGGTTCAACTAACATTCCGTGTAAAAAGCATTCCACTGAATGAAGTTTCATTTTATCATTTATATAAATGACAGGCAGAAAAGTGACCAGGCTCTATTTCTTTCAATTCAGGAATGACAGTTTTACAAATTTCCATGCATGCATTGCAGCGCGGATGAAATGTGCAACCTGTTGGTGGATTGGATGGGCTTGGAATATCTCCTTGTAAAATAATCCGCTCTCTTTTGATCCGCGGATTCGCAATAGGCACTGCGGATAGTAAGGCTTTCGTATATGGATGTAAAGGGTTCATATATAAAGACTCTTTATCGGCCATCTCAACAATTTTTCCAAGATACATGACACCAACTCGGTCACTAATATGCTCAACGACACTTAGATCATGCGAAATAAAGAGATACGTCAACCCAAATTCTTTTTGTAAGTCTTGCATGAGGTTTAGCACTTGAGATTGAATGGAAACGTCCAGGGCTGAAACGGGTTCATCTGCGACGATCAGCTTGGGATTGACAGCGATTGCGCGCGCAATTCCTATTCTTTGTCTTTGCCCGCCGCTGAATTCGTGGGCATAACGGTTGGCGTGATAGGAATTGAGGCCAACATACTCCAATAATTCATGTACGCGTTTATCTCTTTCTTTTTTAGTCATTATCTTATGAACAATTAATGGCTCGGCAATAAGGTCTCCAATTTTCATTCGCGGATTTAAAGAGGCATAAGGGTCTTGAAAAATCATCTGCAACTCTTTTCTTGTACTCCGCAATTGTTTGTCATTTAAACGGCTGATATCTCTTCCATCAAACCAAATTTCTCCTTCTGTTGGCGCCAATAATCTCATGACCATTCTGCCTGTTGTCGATTTGCCGCAGCCACTTTCCCCAACCAGCCCCAATGTTTCTCCTTTTTTTATAGAAAGTGATACGCCATCGACCGCACGGACATATGAATTTTTTCGGTGAACCAGTCCTTTTTTAAGAGGAAAGTATTTTTTTAAATTTTTTGCTCTCACCAAAAGCTCAGCCAATTATTTTTTCCTCCTTTGCAGTGACATTTTCATAGAGAAAACAGCGGCAGCGATGTCTTGTGGAGATGGGCAGTAATTCTGGATTTTGCTCTTTACAAACATCCATCACTTTCGTGCAGCGTGGAGAAAATTTACAGCCCTTGGGCATATTGGCGGGAGTAGGGACATTACCAGGGATAGATTCCAGCCGGTCTGCTTTTTGGCCTAATGTTGGAATCGAGTTAAGCAATCCTTTTGTATAGGGATGTTTGGGATTTTCAAATATTTCTATTACATCAGCCTCTTCTACAACTTGTCCGGCATACATGACCACAACGCGGTCACACATTTCAGCTACGATACCTAAATCATGCGTAATCAACATAATGGCAGTCCGTTTTTCTTTTTTCAATTTCTTCATTAATTCCAGAATTTGGGCTTGAATCGTTACATCGAGAGCAGTGGTTGGTTCGTCCGCAATTAATAGGGTTGGATTGCAAGACATGGCCATCGCAATCATCGCTCTTTGTCTCATCCCACCCGATAGCTGGTGCGGAAATTCATGAATGATTTCTTCTGCGCGAGGTATTCCTACTTGTTTTAACATGTTAATCACATGTTCTCTCGTCTTTTTTTTGTCGTATTTTAAGTGCAGTTTTACCGCTTCGCCGATTTGTTCGCCAATTTTATAGACTGGATTCAATGAAGTCATCGGTTCTTGAAAAATCATCGCCATTTCGTTGCCGCGAATCTGTCTCATTTCATTTTCAGACAAAGACAAAAGGTTTTTTCCCTTAAACCGTATTGTACCGCCCACGATTTTTCCCGGCGTATGAGAGAGCAGCCTCATGACGGAGAGGGAGGTGACACTTTTGCCACAACCTGATTCACCAACAATTCCCAAAGTTTCACCTTCGTTTATATAGAGGTCGACACCGTTTACCGCGGGAATTTGGCGATCATCTACGAAAAAGAAGGTCTTTAAGTTTGTAATTTCTAATAGCTTCCTGTTCATCTCATCACTTCCCGTCTCTTAATCTTTCATTTTGGGATCCAGGGCATCTCGCAATCCATCACCTAATAAATTGAAGGCAAGTACGGTAATGAAGATCGCGAACCCCGGAAAGAAAGTAACATGGGGGGCAGTGTTCAAAAAGTCTCTCCCGGAACTGAGCATGGCGCCCCATTCTGGTGATGGCGGCTGAGCGCCCAAACCTAAAAAGCTAAGGCTGGCGGCAGTTAAAATGGATGTTCCAATTCGCATTGTAAAATAAACAATAATACTAGATACTGTTCCTGGGAAAATATGTTTCCAAATAATCCGTCTGGCTGGTGCACCAATGGATCTTGCTGATTCTACATAAACCGTCTCTTTAATAGACAGGGTACTGCTCCGAACAATCCTTGCGAAAGTCGGGATGCCAAAAATAGCGACGGCGATAATCACATTCTCAAGACCCGGTCCCAAAATGGCAATAATGCCAATGGCCAGCAAAATACCCGGAAAAGCAAATAAAACATCGCAAAACCGCATGATGATACTATCTATCCAGCCACCATAAAATCCACTAACGAGACCAAGAACGGTTCCAATGACAGCTCCGACGAAGACAGAACTTAATCCGACAAAAAGAGAAATTCTCGTTCCTTCAATAATCCGGCTAAAAATATCTCTGCCAAACGCATCTGTTCCTGCCAAATGTTTGAATGATGGGGAACTCAAAATATTTTCATAGTCGGGTTCTGTTGATGAATAAGGGGCGATAACAGGGCCGATAAGAGCAATAACAAATAGTAAAACAATAAAGCCTCCGGCTATCATAGCCAATCGCTGTTTTTTAAACTTCCGCCAAAACGCCATAAACGGGGTCCGAATCTTTTCATTATTCTGTTGCGCCATCTGTTCTTCCGTTGAAACAGTGACAGCTCCATGTTCCATTTCATTTATCCCTCCCGCTATTCATAACGTATTTGTGGATTCATGATTCCATATAAGATATCAACAAGCAGATTGATTAACATAAACTCCAATGCAAAAAGCAGCATTTCTGCTTGAATAACCGGATAGTCACGGAATGAAACGGAGTCTATCAGTAAACGTCCCAATCCGGGCCAACTAAATACAGTTTCAACTACTATAGAGCCTCCCAATAAAAATCCGAATTGCAAACCAGTCATCGTCACAACAGGAATCATTGCATTTTTCAGGGCGTGCTTCCATACGACAATACTTTCTTTTAAGCCTTTGGCCCGGCCTGTACGAATGTAATCTTCCCTTAAAGTGTCCATTAATGAAGAACGTGTAAAACGGGCAATAACAGCCGCTACTCCGGCCCCTAAAGTGACAGATGGCAAGATATAGCTTTTCCAAGAATCAGCGCCTTCCGTTGGGAACCACCCCAATTTCACTGAAAATAATTGAATGAACATCAAGCCCAGCCAAAAAGAGGGGAGAGAAATCCCCGAAACCGCCCCAAACATACCTGCATAATCTTGCCATTTGTTTCGTTTGGTGGCAGAGACAACACCAATCAATAGACCAAATATAATAGCCCACGCCATACTCCAAATCGTTAACCAGAATGTGGGCATAAATCTATCGGCAATTTCATCAAAAACAGGACGTTTGGTTTTCATGGATGTGCCCAAATCTCCTTGCAATAAGTTGCTCATATAGGTTAGATACTGGGTCACGATCGGTTTGTCCAAGCCTAATTCCTGCCGAACTAGTTCAATATCTTGGTAACTGGCATCCGGACCCGCGATCAATCGTGCCGGATCTCCAGGAATTAAATGAACAAACATAAAAATAAAGATAGTTACGATCATGAGTGTCGGTATGATCCCGAATAACCGTCTCACAATATAGCGAAACATCGTTCTCCTCCTTCCCGAGCGTCATTTGATTAGGGGCTGGGACATAAGCAAATCCGTATTATTTGTGTTAAAAAAATCCCAATCATCTTTTCATCAGCTAATTTAGTTGTGTCCCAGCCTCCAGTCCATGTTTTATCTTTTGATTTCAGCTTCTCTGGCATTCATAGAACCGTCAGGAAGTAGATAAACACCTTCTAAATAGTTCTTCTTGCCAGCCATCGTGTCTTCAACCATTAGAAATGCCCAAGGTGCGTCTTCCCAAATCAGCTCCTGCATTTTTGCATAAGCTGTTTTTCGCTTTTCCGGGTCTGCTGTCTGCAGGGCTTCATTAATTAGTTGATCCACTTTTTCGTTTTCGTAATATGCTACATTGTAAGATTTAGGGGGGATTGCATCTCCCGCCAACAATGGACGAATTCCCCAATCTGCATCCCCAGTGGAAGAGGACCAACCTCCATAGAAGAGCTCAACTTCGGCATCCTTTGCCTCTTGAACGGACCAAATTTTGTCGGATAACGTTCCTGCCTCCATGGGTACAACATTTACTTCGATCCCAATTTCACCTAATTGTTGCTGGATGAACTCCATGGCCTTAATGGCATCAGAGTTGTTTCCTCCCCATACCGTCGTTTTGAATCCGCTTTCATAACCTGCCTCTTGTAACAATTGCTTCGCCTTCTCTGGGTCATAAGGATAGGGTGTTTGTTTAGAATAAAATTGCAGTCCGGCAGGAATGACGGAATCCATCTCACTTCCATATCCTCGGTAAACAACCTTTAAAAATGCCTCTTTGTTAATTGCGTAATTAATCGCTTGGCGAACTTTTATATCATTAAAGGGCTTTTTTGTCGTATTCATTGACATATAGCGGGCTACAATAGAGGGGCTATTTTCAACAATAATGCCGTCAGTGCCATTGAGCGATTCGGCTTGTTCAGTGGGGATGGGGTAAATAAAGTCAGCCTCTCCAGTCTGCAACATGGCTACACGCGCACCACTTTCTGGCACTGGCTTAAATTTTATCCCGTCCACTTTTGGCAAGCCTTCTTCCCAATAGTCTGGGTTTTTTTCAACTGCTAAGTGATCACTTTGATTCCATTCAACAAACTTGAAAGGTCCCGTTCCAACAGGGTTCATAGCAACGTCTTTTCCATACTTTTCAATAGCGGCAGGACTTATGATTCTTCCTGCGGGATGGGCAAAATGATTGAGCATGGCGCCAAAAGGTTCTTTTAGAGTAACGCTGACTGTGTATTCATCTATTACTTCCGTTTTTTCTACAAGTTCAAACATGCTATAGCGCTTTAACTTGTTATCCGGATTGGCAACACGGTCAATATTGACTTTCACCGCTTCGGCGTTAAAGGGAGTACCATCATGAAATGTGACACCTTTTCGTAATGTAAAGGTAAAGACTTTGGCATCATCGCTCGCCTCATAACTTTCTGCTAATACAGGAATCATGTTCATGTCTTTGTCAAAACCGACAAGTCCTTCCAACATGGTCGATTGAATAGATCCGGATAATGTGTCATTTGTGTCATGTGGATCCATACTGATGAGATTATCTTTGACGGCGATGACAATGGAATTTCCTTCTTTCTTGGCAATTGGTTGTTCTTCGGGGTTCTTGTTTGTTTTGCTTTTTTGATCCGCATTTGAACTAGATTGGCCGGAACATCCTGCAAGCACAAGGTTTAACGCAACGAAAATCGTTAAAAAAGCAGTAAAAAATCGTCTTTGAAACATGTTTTTTCCCCCTTGTTATTTTTTATTTACAATAGTGCTTTTGCACTTTTGTAACGTAAAGGATGGAACAAGCTCACCTACATGTTCATTTCTGGCATTTTTTAAAGCGGGACGGTAGTGATGTTGTAAATGGTGGAGTTGATCTTGACTCATCATGCCGAGTTGTCTTAATGTCTCTAATACTGCTGGATAGACTGCACGCCCATTTCCGTCTTCTATTTTGATCGCAATACCCATTCCAGTTTCTTTATCACCTATTAGGTAAACAGCTTCTGCTCCTGCTTTTCCCAATAGGCGTCCTTTGGCGGTTCTCATAAGTTGTGTGCAGAAACGGCCTGTTCCGCCGACCATTTCGGGGTGCTTTATCATAGCCGCTGTAATTCGCTTTACTGCTTCAGCCCTTTTACTTCCTAAAGAATGGGGATGAGCCATTCTGGCGAAGCCATAAGCCAATCGTTCCAAGGGCAAAGCATGGACTGGCACCCCGCATCCATCAACTCCCGTTTTGATTTTTTCCATTGGATAATCAGTGACCTCGGAAATGACTTGTATGATTCTTTGTTGGACAGGGTGGGTAGGCAAATAATAATCTTCTAGCGTTTCATGATGGTGTATAGCCGTTATGAGCATCCCTGCGTGCTTACCGGAACAATTGTTGTACAAAGGAGTAAGATCTTTTCCTGAAGAAATGAGATTTTTATATGTATCGTGCGCATGGGGGATATGTGTGCCGCATTGTAAAGAAGATACCTCAACTCCAACCCGCTTCAACATGGAAAGTACCCGATCAGTATGTTGGGATTCCCCGCTATGGGAAGCACAACACAACGATAGCTCTTGATCAGTCATTTCGTATTGATCTGCGGCCCCTGTTTCTACGATCGGTATCGCTTGTAGAGGCTTAACGGAAGAACGGGCATATGTTACCCGGTGAGGATCACCCACTGAATAGAGCAGTTCTCCTTCCGAGTTCACAACGGCGACATGGCCGAAGTGGGAACTTTCCAAATTTTCACTGCGGTATACATCTACTAGTTTGATAGGTTGCAAAGTACAACCTCCTTTTGTAAATTTTTAAATTTTTTGCAATCATTTGTCACATTATAATACAATTAAAAACCTATTTCAACCTATTTAGGGAAGGGATTGTTGTTATGTGAAGGGAATATACTTAAATAGGTTTTATTAGGGGGGATTAGAATGAAGGTTTTTATATCGGCTGATATGGAGGGAGTGGCAGGGGTTGTCCATCGCGAGCATACTGCGCGCAATGGCCAGGAGCATGAGCGGGCAAGGTTGCTGATGACTGAAGAAGTAAACGCATGCATCGAAGGAGTCTTAACTTGTGGAGCTAAAGAGATAGTAGTCAATGATTCACATGGATCCATGCGGAATGTAATCCCTGAAGTGATCCATCCGGCGGCTGATTATATCACCGGCTCTCCCAAGCCGCTCGCAATGATGGAAGGGATCGGTTTTCACTATGATGCGGCTATTCTTTTAGGTTACCATTCTAAAATGGGGAGCAAGGGAGTATTGAATCATACTTTTCATGGAGGGGTGATTGAAAATATTAAAATCAATCAAAAAGATATGGGAGAAATCGCAATAAGCGCAGGAATCGCTGGACATTTTGGTGTACCAGTTGTTCTTGTTACTGGATGTCAACATACTGCTGATGAAGCTAAAGACTTTATTCCGGGGATTGAGACAGCAATCGTCAAGCGGACTATTAACGAGCTATCAGCAAGGCATTTAAGCCCGAAAAAAGCCCGCAACCTCATAAAAGAACAAACTATTTCGTCCATTTCTAATATTGCCCAAATAAAACCGGTTGTAATGAAAGGTCCTTTTGAAGTGGAGATCACTTATCTTCATACAGGGCTGGCGGATGCCGCCGCGATTTTACCGATTGTAAAGAGAATAAGCCCCAAAACCCACTGTTTCCGGACCGATGATTTTATCACTGCTTTTCGGTACATTCGCAGTTTAATCGCGATAGCAAGGGCTGTTGGCTAATCACAATTAATTCTCAATTTGTTCTCTGGAACAGTTCACTAAAAACTTACATTAATAAAAATACACAATAAATTTACAATCATTTAAAGTGGAATCAACAATCACTAGATATATTAGGAGGGAATGGAAAGATTAACCATTATAGTTTCAACAGCATATAGCATTTTATGCAGCGTATGCAAAAACCGGTAGTGATGGAATGTTCACTATAAAAATTACGCATGATGGGGGTCATTTTTTTATGAAGAAATGGTTGCAAGCGTGTTTCATTTTATTAATCATGTCCCTGGCGGTGTTATCGGCATGCAGTGGTGATGAGGAATCGAAAAAAACAGATGGCGAAGGCGAAGAAATAGAAGAGTTGTCTGTACAGTTCGTTCCATCGCAAAATGCAGATACATTAGAAGCGAAAGCAAAGCCGCTGGAAAAGTTATTGAGTGATCAGCTGGAAATTCCAGTAAAAGTAAGCGTTTCTACCGACTATAACACGATTGTAGAAGCCATGAAATCGAAGCAAGTAGATGTTGGTTTCTTGCCTCCTACAGCATATGTACTCGCTAAAGAACAAGGTGCTGCAGATGTTATCTTGCAAGCACAGCGCTATGGGGTAAATGATGATGGGTCACCAACAGAAGAATTGGTTGATTCCTATAAGTCTATTTTTATCGTCAAAAAAGATTCTGATATTGACTCTGTAGAAGATTTAAAAGGAAAGAAAATTGGCTATCAAAACGTTACGTCCTCTGCGGGGTTTGTGTGGCCGGCAGCCACCTTGATGGAAGCGGGCATTCATCCTTTGGAAGATGTTGAAGCAGTTACATTAAAAGGCCATGACCAAGCGATTATTTCTCTCCTCAATGGGGATGTTGACGCGGCTGTTACATTCCAAGATGCCCGGAATGTAGTCGTTGATGATTATAAGACAGTTTTTGATGATACAAAGGTAATCGAATTTACAGAACCGATTCCGAACGATACGGTTACGGTCCGGCCAGACATTAGTGATGAAATGAAAGAAAAAATCACACAAGCCTTTATTGAAATTGGAAAAGATAAGGAAGGACAAGAGATCATTCGTGATATTTACTCCCATGAAGGATATGTGGAATCACAAGATAGTAATTTTGATATTGTAAGAGAATATGAAGAAAAGGTGAGTAAAGAAGTTAAATAAGGAGACTGTCTCGTAACTACATAGGAGAGAAAACCTATCTACCAAACAGGGAATGCCAAGTCTGTCTCGTAACTACATATAGGAGAAAAAGCACGATAAAGGGAAATGAAGGCCGGCAGGAAACGGTTGGGCCGCCAATTTCCCTTTTATCTCGCATGTAAGGTGCCATATACACCACATCAAGACCTGAGTTGATACAAAAGGTCCAAGTGGGAGAAAACGCACCTAAATGCCCGATTCGTTCAACTAACATTCAGTAGGAGATGGAAGAAAACGCCTACTGAATGAAGTTTCACTTTATGATGATGAAGGTAGGGAATATTTTGATTGAATTTAAACATGTTTCTAAAATATACCCAAATGGAGCGCGTGGTTTAAAAGATATTCATTTACATATTGATAAAGGGGAATTTGTAGTGATCGTTGGTTTGTCTGGTGCGGGAAAATCAACGTTATTACGGTCGATCAATCGACTGCATATGATTACGGAAGGAGAGATCATTGTTAATCAAAAGTCGATTACTCGCGCAAAAGGGAAAGAGCTTTATGAAATTCGCCGGGATATTGGCATGATATTTCAAAACTTCAATCTTGTTCGCCGATCATCTGTTATGCGAAATGTGTTGTCTGGGCGAGTGGGTTATCATTCTACCTTGCGAATGGTGTTAGGCTTGTTTCCGAATCGAGATAAAGAACTGGCGTTAGAAGCGTTGGAACGTGTTGGTTTACGAGAAAAAGCCTATGTACGGGCGGATCAACTTTCAGGAGGTCAGCAACAAAGGGTTTCGATTGCCCGCGCCTTAGCTCAAGAAGCAAACATTATTTTAGCGGATGAACCAGTGGCTTCTTTAGATCCGTTAACAACGAGACAAGTAATGGATGATCTGGCCCGCATTAATCAAGAACTGCATATAACGATGGTCGTTAATTTACATTCGGTCGAATTAGCGAAGGAATATGCGACGCGCATTATCGGATTGCGTGATGGGGAAGTTGTATTTGATGGGGCTGTATCCGAAGCGACTGATGAAGTATTTGAACAAATCTATACGAAAGAAGACAAGAAACATGCGAAGATGAGGGTCGCCGAATGAAAAAAGCATATGTTTTAGAGCAAGACGCATCTCTTCCGCCAACGAAAACGAAGTCGCTCATGACAGGTATACTCGTGATAGCGATTGTGCTGGCAAGCGGATGGCAGATTGGTTTTTCTTTTTCCGAATTAATGGATGGCCTTCCCAATATGTGGGAGTTAGTTGTTCAGTTGGTGCCCCCGGACTGGGCGTATTTTTCCGAGGTGACCGCGCCGATGCTGGAAACAATCAGGATGGCTGTTGTGGGTACAACATTGGGAGGATTAGTGGCTTTCCCATTAGCGATGTTGGCGGCAAGAAATATCTTTTTTTCACGGTGGGTGACTGTTCCGGCCCGTTTGATATTAAATCTGATCCGAACACTTCCCGAATTACTATTGGCAGCACTATTTGTGGCTATTTTCGGTATTGGGCCCATTCCCGGGATTTTTGCGTTAATGTTATTTTCTTTGGGGATCATTACAAAGTTATTTTATGAGTCGATTGAATCGATTGATCCAGGACCAATGGAAGCGATGACAGCGGTCGGCGCCAATAAAATCAAATGGATCGTATTTGGTGTCGTGCCGCAAGTTATGTCTTCGTTTATTTCGTTTTACTTATATGCATTTGAAATCAACATTCGGGCGGCGGCTGTATTAGGATTAGTTGGTGCGGGGGGAATCGGATTATATTATGAAAAAACACTTGGATTTTTTCAATATGGGCAAACATCATCCGTCATTGTATATACACTAATCGTTGTCCTTATAATTGATTACTGCAGTATGGGGATAAGGGAGAAACTAACATGACGCAGCGCAACAATATCGTTTATATTCGCCGTTTTTTCATCGGATTGGTGATACTTGCCATATATGTATGGGCCTTTGCCGGATTACCCGCCATCGAACTAAAGGAAACCTCTATGGAAATCGTCTCGGCCATTATGGCGGGTTTATTTTCGCCTGATTGGGCGTATGTGTACGATCCTGGTGGTGAAGATTTACTTCGCGGATTGTTGGACACCGTTGCCATTGCGGTTCTTGGAACATTTATCGCGGGAATTCTCAGCATTCCTTTTGCGTTTATGGCATCCAACAATATTACAAAAAGCAAAACATTAGTGGGAACAAACAAGTTTATACTAAGTTTCATTCGTGTTTTTCCCGATATCGTTCTTGCTTTACTATTTATTAAAGCGGTGGGGCCCGGGGCTTTCGCTGGTGTACTGGCTTTAGGGATTGGCGCAGTTGGCATGTTGGGGAAGCTGATTTCCGAAAGCATTGAAAATGTGGACTTGAGCGCAAGGGAAGCGTTAATCGCAACGGGGGCAAATCCGGTTAAAACGTTTATGTTTGCGGTTGTTCCGCAAGTGTTGCCAAACTATTTTTCTTTTGTCATGTATCGGTTGGAAGTAAATATGCGGGCCGCTTCAGTATTAGGAGTCATTGGGGCAGGCGGCATTGGCACACCGCTTATTTTCGCTTTAAGTGTTCGCGATTGGGAGCGGGTAGGCATTATTTTACTGGGGATCATCGTGATGGTCACCCTGGTTGATCTTTTATCTGGTAAAATTAGAGGTCGCTTTACCTAATAATATAAAAATAGATTCAGCTCCAGGCCTGCCAGCAGCTTGGGGCTGCAAGGCGTGGGGGAGAATGGTCCGGGTGCGAAGGGCTATCCGAAACGAAGAGTGTTCGACTGAAGTGTCGACCGGATGAATGAATGTTGTCAGTTCCTTGTTCAAACGTTATTCATGCGATCAATAACTTACGGAAAAGTCGACAATACCCCACATTTTGGATATGAGCAAAGTTGTTGTACAAGAGTCGTTTCATTTTCACGTCAAACGACTTAAACAACAGGGCTTGTGTTTATTTTGGCCTTGGACTCATATCAATTGATGGTTTTTAATTCGGCTAAAATGTCCGATTTCGCAATGAAAAGGACTGCCGTTGTTTCACTGCTTCTTGGAAAAGATGGAAGGGCGCTTGGATGTTTATTCGTTCCTTCGATAGCTCCAAAGTTGAACATTCGTTTCGTGAACAAGCAGGAAATTGCCCATATGACAAAAAGGGTATCTTTAGCAGGTCTTATCAGTTTTACGGAGAAGGGGGTTGAAACAGCGATTAGTTTTATGGGGCATTTGTGAGACTGATGGATGGATCAGTGACAAAAAGAAATGTAAATCCGGTCGAATGAACGTAGAAGGAATTATTAGTTTGTGGAGAAAGCAGATATTGTTCTCTACACGCTATTTTTCCTTTTGAGCAGATGGCGTGTCTTTGTAGCAACTTGTTCTAAGATAAGCTTCCTGTTTTTTGTTGCGGCGCCGCCTGTATGAATAGCCATTTTTAGAAAATGGACGTGTGAAAAGGCAGTCTTGTCCAAAGTGATTCCTCCCTTTTAAAAATCATCAATGTTTCTCGGTTCATTACGGCAATAGAATTTAAATTTTTCTTGGGCTGTTTTTTTACAATCAGATTGCTTTTCGGTGCTGTTAAGCCAAGTCCAGGTCTCAGCGAATGTCTGCGCTTAACAGCAAACGTATTCCATCCGGTTTAGTTTTAGACAAGAAAACAATTGGCGCAGTACGCTTCAACGATTGGGCAAATCCGTGCTATGCTATTGAGAGACTGCCTTAAAGCGAGTGATGGCATTGAGTATTTTTATTTTGGAAGATGATGTGATTCAAGCGCAGCATCTAAAGCGACTGGTGGAGGAAATTTGCGAGAAACATCAGTTGCCGCATGATTTTATAGAAGTGACGAGTAAAAGTGCGGATATTATCGAAAAAATACCGCTGACGACTTTTGTGCCGATCTATTTTTTAGATATTGAAATTAAAAGTGAGGAGCGCAAAGGTTTGCAAGTCGCGCAAGAGATTCGCGAATATGATGCCCAAGGCATTATTGTATTTGTCACAACGCATTCCGAATTTGCGCCGATCTCTTATCAATATATGGTGTCTGCTTTAACGTTTATTGATAAAGGATTGCCTTATGATGAGCGCTTCCGCATGTTTGAACAATGTCTTCTTCATTATAAGGCCCGCAATATGGCTGATATGCCGGCTGATGATTTTATTGTTGAAAACGCCCGGGCAACGGTACGTGTGCCGTTTGCCACAGTAGAATATATCATGACAGATGGGCCGCATCGTTTAGCCTTGGTCACGACGGACCGTTTGGTTTATTTTTATGGGGCGTTAAAAGAGATGGAAACACTGGACAACCGTTTGTTTCGCTGCCATCAATCTTATATTGTGAATACAGTGCAGATGTCCTCTTATGACGCAACGCAGAAGATGATCGTTTTAAAAAGCGGCAAACGTATCCCGGTGTCGCGCCGTTTAGTCCGCAAAGTGCGCCAACTGTTAAAGGGTGAGCTGTAAATGTATGTGTATGATATTGCCGCGATCGTGCTGATTGGTATTAGCCATGTGTTATTGTACATTCGGTTAATCCGCTATAACCGCCTGTCCTATACAATGGTGATCACTGTTAGCATTGTCTTTACGATTTTGCTTGGGATTGTTGTGCAGACAACGGGTTATCCGGAATTTAATTTGATTATGTTGCTGCTGTTTCTGTTAAGTTTGGGTTTATTGAAGGACGACTTAACATTTATCCAAAATCTTTACTTTGCATTAATGAGTATCGTCGTTATCACATTGGCGAAAATGGTGTTGATGGAGCTGGGCATGAAGCTGTTTATGTTAACGCCATTTAATTTGTATTTATGGACGTCTAGCATCATCCATCTCCTCAGTTCGATCGTCATTTTCATTGGCATTGTCCTGTGGCGTAAGCAGATTCAAAAGCTTGCACAATTTATGGTGGATAGCCCTCTTTATTATGTAACCTATATGCTTCTTATTGCCGGACTCATCGTGGAGCTGATTTTGACGGTGCCATCCACCAATTTATTGGCCGCCTTACATCAACAATATGGACAAGTAAGCTATATTGCGGCATTCATTTTATTTTTTGTGTTGCTATTAATCATATTGATCAGCTCGCATTTGTCAAAAGAAAGAATGTTGGAAGAACAACAGGAACGTTTAGACAAAGAATTGCTCGATTATGTGGGGAAGCTGGAGCTGTTGCATGAAGAATTGGCCAGTTTTCGCCATGATTATATGAATGTATTATTGGCACTGGATGCGGGCGTGCGCTCGAAAGATATCAAGCAAATTGAGCAGGTTTATCATGATGTGATCGCTCCGACTTCCAAGCTGATGAATAATCGCGAGTTGGATATTGTGAAGTTATCGCGCGTCGCTATTCCAGAAGTGAAAAGCGTGTTGAGCGTAAAATTGATCGCCGCCCAGCAACAACAAGTAAAAGTGATGGTAGATATTCCTCAGACGGTTGAAGAGATTGCGATGCCCAAAGTTGCTTTTATTCGCGCCCTTTCTATTTTAGTGGATAATGCGATTGAAGAAGCGGTTCAAAGCGAGGAAAAAATGTTGCAACTGGCCTTTTTTGAAAAAGAGGATCGCCAATATTTTATTGTCCGTAATAGTTGCCGGGACGAGGCGGTGGATTTGCAGAAAATATATGAGAAACGCTATTCCAGCAAAGAAGGGAACCGGGGATATGGGTTATTTTCGTTAAAGCGTTTGATTGATAAAACAGCAAATGTGACGTTAGAGACGACTTTTCATGCCCCATATTTTGTGCAAACTTTTATAGTGAAAAAGTAGGGGAAAGGGTTTAATTCCTAACCATATCGTGAAAAAGTTCTGCCTCGGTACAGGCAGAAGCTCTTATCTAAAGCAATGGATTTTGGAAAATCAATCGTCGCCTTTCCCTTTTTGATGAAAAATAGGCAACTAATCTCATTCCATAACAATGTGCCATCTTTATGTGTGGAAATCCATAAACAGTGCGAATGTTCCGGTTTTCGCTTTGTAAATTATTCTATCTTCCTTTGTGAGTGATTTTTTAACGGTCATAATGAAACAAACCGCGTGAAATCAAGTTTAAAAACCTTGATTTCACGCAATTTTATTCTCACGATCAATCAGCTTTCAACTTATGTCCAGTCCCATTTGTGTAAAAAAATCCCTATCATCGCTACGTACGTCAACATATTTCGCTTTTCGCATGTCTCTTCAGCTTCCTCGGAAAGCAAAGGTCGCTTTCCTCGGGATCTTCGGCTCGGGCTATTCCCGCAGGAGTCTACCTGACCAATTATGATGAAAAATGAACCGAGTATGATAAAGCTGCATACTTTATCCGGCTGTTATTATACCCTTTTATAAGGGAGTGATTTGTTATGGCTGGCGTTATTTTTGCCGCGGCCATAAGCGTGGGGTTGCCGCTTGTTGCGCTTGTGTACGCGTTTTATCGGAAACGATATATTCCGTTTTTGTTAGGTGTATTGGCATTTGTTGTATCTCAAGTTTTATTTCGTGTTCCGATCCTGAAATACTTGGGGGAAAATAGTATAGCCTTTTCCATGTTTAGTGCCACGCAGCCTGTTCTATTTGCCATAGTCATTGGTTTATCGGCCGGGATTGTGGAAGGACTTGCTCGTTTTATCGCGATGCGTTTTTTTATGGTGCAGCGTGATTGGAAATCCGGGTTTTTATTTGGTGCGGGGCATGGCGGTATTGAAGCAGTCATATTTGTAGGGATCCAAGCATTAACCTTATTGTTTTCACCAACTGCTCTTGCCTACAATGAAGCTTTTTTTCTTGGCGGCATTGAGCGTTTCTTTGCGATATTATTGCATATAGGGCTTTCGATTATGGTGCTGCAGGGAGTTGTGCATAAGAAATTTCTTTATGTCGTACTGGCTATTTTCATCCATGGTCTAGTAGATTCATTAGTTGGAATTTTACCATTATATGTGCCGAAAGAGAGTGTAATGATTGTATTGGAAGTTACGCTGGCGATGATTGCGTTGGCTCTTTTCTCTTATAGTATATGGATTAAAAGAAAGGGAGTTTTAACATGAAGAGAATGTTATTCACTATGTTGAGTGTTGTTGTCATGCTTGCGCTTGTTGCCTGTGGGGGCAACAAAGTTGACGATGCGACTGCGGAGAAATACGTGGCGAAGGCTGAAGAAGTCGTCTCATTAATTAATGAAGCCAAATATAAAGAAGTACGCGCCATGTTTGACGAAACAATGAAGGAAAAGCTACCGGAAGATCAAATGGAGGAGCTGACTCCGATTATCGAGCAATCCGGCACTTTTGAAAAAATTGATAAATCTTCAGTTGAAGAAAAGGACGGCTTATATATCGTTATTTTCGTTGCCAAATATAGTAAGGACAAACGCACTTTCACCATCACTTTTAATGATAAAGAAGAAGTGGCGGGGTTATTTGTTAAATAAGCAGAGAAGGGTAAATGGACGAAATGTCTAAATGAAAGTGCTTTGAAATCTAGTTTCTCACCGGATTTGACATAAAATAGACGAAATGACCAGAGGGGGGCGCCAAAACATCGTTGGATGCCCCTTTTTTTTGTTTAAGAACTTTTACAAAAGGAGTTGTTCCATGGATTTCACACTTTCAGCCAGTTCAAAAAAGTTGAGAAATGGAGTTCCCTCTTAGTAATTCAAGTTGTTTTAATCAAATGTTTGATTAGCTGAAAGAGGCTTATGATGAAGTCTGTATGCACGGATTACTTCTTCAATAATCAAATGTTTGATTAAACTATTTTTCTTCCGTCACAACCGTTGCATAGATGACGAACCATTTTCCATCTAAATCAAACAGTACTTTACTTCCATATTCGGTATCCTGGATATCCATTTTTTCCTTCATGCTGTTCAATGATCTCGCATTCGTGCTATATACTTTTACAATCTTTCCATTCCTCCGGTATTGTTTGATTAATATTTTTAAAGAGTTTTTCCCTAGATAAACTGCACCCTCCAATTCATAGATGTGTCTAACAATGGGGGGGCAGTGGAAGCGGTGTTAAAATACCATACGACTGCGCCAATAATGAGTGCAAGAGCAATTAGTGAACCCCAAATGCCTGTTTTTCATTTGTCTTTCTCTCGTCTGAATGACCATGTATACGAGTGCGGGAGAGGAAAGTTTTTTCAGAGGCGGCATTGAAAAAATTTTACCTAGAAGACATTTTTTTGCTTGCAAAAACTTGGCCAGAAACTTTTTCATTTTGGGCGGAATTTATGTTATCTTAATGAAGATAAAGGGAAATCAATCGTTTCAGCGTTTAACGCAACGTCATGAAGTGAAAAGATTGGTTAAAGGTTATGCGGGAAAATGTAAAAGTGACATACACAAAGACTCATTTATCACGAAAAAAAGATGTACAAAAAAGCAAAGATTGTTTTGATCATCCGGGCTTAACAGTGGGTGACAATGCAAACAATCAATTCGATATGGCGAATAGATAAATATAAAGAGATGGATCCCGCTTGTTATGTTGATGCCATCGTGTACAACTGGGGGCAGTCGGCATTTACAGAAAAAGATTGCTTACAGCGGATGAGCAAAAGGAGATGGACGGTCAGTTGATTTGGTAAAATGGGTGTTGAATAAATATGTGAAACATTGGCTTTATACCTAAAAAACTGGAACGATATATTTTGTGCCGTTCTGAAGGATTATGCGCGTTCGGCTAATGGCTGGGCTTTTGATACTGAATTACTTGGGTCCGTTGGCGACCCATCCAGACAATATAAAAGGATAGAAGTCTGGAAGTTTTGTCATGAAATGAAAGGGGCGGAGAAATGAAACCAAAAATAAAAACTAGTTTTTTCTGTAATAGGTGTGGTCGTTATCATGAGTGTGAACCCGAGGACATTGATTTTATAGGCAATTTGTTTCACGATTTTCATGCGTATTTTGGCTATAGCAGTCCTTTTGATGGTGACTTACTGGAATTCAGCTTGTGTGAACTGTGCCTTTTTGAGATTCTGAGGGATTTTAAGCATGTGCCAAAGCTTGATGGTAAGAATCCAGTTGAAGATTTTGACAGATGCAGGACGGAAAAACATCCATACTATGAGGATACTTTTATAAAAAATTATAAGGAAGTCGAGGACTTATCCAAAAAGTGAAGGGGAATTTGAGACTCCCGCGACGTTACAGTGTGACGAATGGGATTCTCGAATAACTCAGTGTTTGCAGTCCATTTCTGTTGTAAAAACATAAACATTTGGAGGGCTGGTATAGCATTTTATCATCATATGCCATATCTTTTTATTCGCAAGTTTTGGTTCGAGAAGATACAGATTGGGATTCGCAACAGGGCGTTTTTGGAACTGCTTTAAGAGAAATAGAGCGATTCCCACCAACATAGCCGTGTTATCGGGCTTTCATGTCTAAATTGTTAAGTAATCAGACGGCGATCCCTCCACTCTTTGATTTTAAACCGATCGAATGCCGGCACCTGTAGAAGAAGTATGGAAAATGACGCAAATCCTAAGCTTCATGGGCAATAGGATTCGCGTTTCCTCTATTACATATTTACCCAAAAAGTCGGAAGATGATCGGCAATCCTTTCGATACGAAAGGCGCTTGGGGTGCGGCGTAAAAGTTTTTGGCTGGGGGGAAAAGCATCGGCACCAGTAAGAATGACGGTTCATAAGCATCTTCCCTGCATTTTGGGACAATATTGGCCATTACAGAAGGGAAAAAGGCTATTGGAAGTATTGCCATCAAATAATGAAACCATTTTTATCACCTAATATGACCAGATGGACAGGAATTTTTCATTATGGGGCGGGATTTATGTTACGTTCATAAAATGAAGGGGGGATTTGGTGAAAGGAAAGCCTATTTATGTGGAAATACCGATTGACGCATCTGTAGAAGAAGTATGGGAAAAGACGCAAAATCCTGAACTTCATGAACAATGGGATTTGCGTTTTTCCTCTATTACATATTTACCCAAAAAGTCGGAAGATGATCCGCAATCCTTTCGATACGAAAGGCGCTTGGGGTGTGGCGTAAAAGTCACTGGCTGGGGTAAAAGTGTCGGCACACATAGTAAGAAGGACGGTTCAAAAGCATCTT
The DNA here is from genome assembly GCF_037963795.1 of Siminovitchia sp. FSL W7-1587. NCBI lineage: Bacteria > Bacillati > Bacillota > Bacilli > Caryophanales > Bacillaceae > Siminovitchia > Siminovitchia sp. FSL W7-1587. The sequence goes on along the minus strand of NZ_CP150169.1, from coordinate 2,049,219 downwards.
CCCTCCACTTTGGGACCGATCAAAAAATATCGCCCATTTCAGAAGGAAAGGGCTATTGGAAGTATGTGCCATCAAATAATGGAACCATTTTTATCACCCAGTATGACTATGAAGGTCGGTTCGGTTTATTTGGCAAGTTTCTCGACCTTTTATTTCGCCCTGCCATGGGATGGGGGACCGCTCTTAGCTTTGATGTACTAAAACGGTGGATTGAACGGGGAGAATTGCCGCGATCACAGTATTTGCGTTTTTTTAGTATTGGCATCATCACCATGTTCTTTTTTTTTATATGGTTATACCACGGCTTGGTACCGAAGATGATTGCAAAACATCCTGAGGAAGTATCCATGCTTTCCAGCTTCATCTCCTTGGAGGAGACTGTTGTTGTAAAATGGGTATGGGTCATTGGGTTATTGGAAGTGTTATTTGCTGTGGTTTGGCTTCTTTATCCAACTAAAAGACATTTATTCGCACTGCAAATGATCATATTTCCAATTTTAACGATCAGTTCCTTCATTGCCAGTCCTTCGCTTTGGTTGGCTCCGTTTAATCCTGTTACTTTTAATGCCAGTCTTTGGGTCCTGTCCATTATTGGTTTTTTATTGGCCAACGATTTGCCATCGGCTTCAAGTTGCAGGCGTGCAAGAAGGGAGGCGGTCTAATTGCCCATTTACAAAGAGCTTTTGGGCAAGGATTTTCATAGACTTCATCCAAAGTTGCAAGAGCGCTATGCACTGACGATTGGCGAACCGTTTCATGGTGTCGGAACGATGGAAAAAATTGAAAAGGGTGCTGCTTGGCTGACTCCTTTGTTAAAAGCGGCCACACGGTGGCACTTTCTTTTTCCTGAAAATGGGGAGGGTATACCTTTTGACATCAAAAATACAAGTCGCTTATTACCGACGGGTGAGGTAGAAATCTATTGGGAGCGCACTTTTTACTTTGAAAAAGTTACTCGTCATTTTAATGCGTTTATGACGATTGATGTAAAACGCAAAATGGTGAAGGATTATGTAGGTGAGCCGCGCTTATTTTATTCGGATTTACGATTTAAGGTGACTCCTGAAGGATACATGCACATTCGTTCTGGTTCTCAACGACTTGTTATGGGTAAATTCGAGATACTATTGCCTCGTTTATTAGAAGGAGTGGTAACCGTTGAGGAAAGATATGACGATGCCCGGGACGTATTTACGATTCAAGTTGATATTCAAAATAAACTTGCGGGAAGGTTGATGGCTTATAAAGGAGAATTTAAGGAGCAATCTGTTTAATTCCATTTCGGTGGCGGGTATATTCTTTTTCATAGCCAGTTGCATTGTGACCCCGAAACCATATTTGTTCATGTTGACTGCTGCCCAGTTGATTTTCATACCCGTGATGCTCCAGCTACTCGTTGAATTAAAGAGGAGACAGGTCATTTTCATTTGGTTTGTTATGCTTTCCCTCGTTTTATTGCAAGTTGTGCCTTCGCGTACAGGGCAGATGCTGCTCGCTTTGGTGTATGTGGCGTTCACCTTTTTTGTGGCTTTTCATGGGCTAAGGCGTTTTTTTAAGCGCGGTTTTACAAACTGGGCAGAAATGTCAATTGATATCGGGATGATGTATTTATTGATCGGCGGCCTCTGGTTTTTCGCTTATGTAACGGGAATTGATACGGGTTTTAGTCCATTGATCACTTGGCTTACAGCTATTCATTTCCATTATTCCGCTTTTTTATTTCCTATATCTGTCGGGTTGTTTGGGCGCCTGCACGAGTCGGGGTGGTATCGACTGATTGTAGCCATCATCTTGGCCGGCCCGATGCTTGTTGCTATTGGCATTACTTTTTGGCCTTTGCTTGAATTTATCTCAGTTATGTTATACATATTTGCTATTTACGGCTTAATCATACTGGCCTTCCGAACACATTTCCCTTTAAAGGTTCAGGCTATTTTGATACGGATCTCTTACAGTGCGCTGGGTGTGACCATTTTATTTTCACTGCTTTATGTAACGAATCACATATTTTGGTTTGCTCGTATTGATTTTATGCTAATATTCCATGGTTTCACGAATTGTTTCTTTTTTGGCATGTTGGGTGTGCTTGGCTGGGTGGTCGCACCACCTAAAACGAGTCAGGCTATTTGGCGTTTCCCCGTTAGCCAAATACGCGGTTCACTAGAAAGTACTGGCGGACAGCGGGCGGGATTGGTGGATAACCTAAGCGACTTTGTACATATCAAAACTTTACCGAAAACGATCGTTGATTTTTATGAACATACAGATCAATATCGGTTATTTGCTTCGGTAAAGTGGTCAACCTGGTTTAAGCCATTAGCCGTCTGTTACAAATTGATCAGTACACAATTGCAGCAATTAAATTTGCCGCTCTCGAGCAAATGGACTGAAATGACATGTAACATATGTGCGGTCGATCCAATGTTGGATGGAAGAAAAAATCCGCGCGCGTGGATTCGCCAGGTGAAGGAAAAAACCGTATTTACAGCCATTTACTCCCAGCATGAAACAAAGGGCAGGACGTATATGAATATAGCGCTTCCTCTGCCCCATTCGTCAATGATTGGTATTTTACAGCTCAAAGCTAGCGATGGCACGCTCATTCTCACAAGCGAGGGTGAAGGAGATCCCGGTATATATTTGGCAATCGGGAAAACACTTTTCAAGCTGCCGTTATCCGAAAACTTCATCATTCAAGAAACACGTGAGGGTAAGCTTGCGGCACATCACAACATGAAAATTTTTGGGATCCCTTTTTTAAAAATTAATTACAGCATTATTCAAAAATAACGGTGGGAAATTACTGCTCAAAGACAATTTTTTTCAAGGAGTTGGAATGAGGTTCCTGTTATCCACAACACGCATTTTTCATGTGGATAACCCATAGGTTCCTTTACGAACATAAGTTGTATTTGTAAAAAAAGCATCCCGTGAAAGGATGCTTTTTTCAGTCATTTTTTAAAAGTATCCGGCATGACGACAGCAACGACTTCGCCTGTTGCACAAACCGTATCTTTCGCAAAAACCTCCACATCTACTTTATATTTCTTCGGATGAATTTCTTCGACCTTCCCGACCGCTTTTAATGGTACGCCTTGCGGGGTTGGTTTCACATATTGAACTTGCAAAGAGGCTGTTACAAAGCGGGGAGGCTCGTGTCCGCTCCCGGGCTCATGGCCATTTTTTCTATGTAAAGCAAGCGCCGCGGAGCCTGTTCCATGGCAATCAATGAGGGAGGCGATCAAGCCGCCGTACACGAATCCGGGTATAGCCATATGTTCTTTTTTTGGCTCATAAATGGTCACTGTTTCTGTTTCTTGCCATCCCGTTCGAATATGGTGTCCGGCCTCATTTAACCTCCCACATCCGAAACAATGGGCGAATTCATCCGGGTAATCATCTTGAATGGCGTGAGTAATATGTTCCATATTGATATCCCCCTTCATTTAAATACGAAATTTTTCTAATTATCATTATACTACATAATAAGATTTGTGGAAGAAATGAACCACCAAATTTCGGAAAGAGATGTGGATAACTCCGGTTCGCGATAACTTTTTCATCATAATAAGGAACTTCATTTTGGACTTATCAACATATCAAAATATATAAAAATTTTCCCTATACCAAAAAAATTGTTGACGGGAAACAGAAGTGTAAAGTAAAGTTTTAGTAACGTTTAATTTTGCCTATGGAAACATTTTGGCGATGAGGAAAATTAATGGAGAAAAGGAGATAGAAATGAAAAGACGATTACTTGCATTAACAGCATTCATTATTCTTGTCTTCATGACAGCATGTTCGGAAGGCAGTTCCAAAACAGAAGCAGAAAAGAAAGGCGAGGGACAAGACAAAATGAAAGTGACTTCCACGACTGCCCAAATTGGGGATATTGTTAAAAATGTCGGCGGAGAGCATGTTGAAGCCGAAAGTTTGATGGGGCCGGGAACAGATCCGCATCTGTATCAGGCGACACAACAAGATATCGGAAAGTTGAATGGCGCGGACATCATTTTCTATAACGGTCTTAACTTGGAAGGGAAAATGGGGGAAATTTTCGAAAAGATGAACAAAGAAAAGCCAACCCACGCGGTCGCTGAAGGGGTTCCTGAAGAGAGCTTGATCCGGGAAGGGGAAGATGCGTTTGACCCGCATGTATGGTTTGATATCGAACTTTGGCAGTATGCAGTGGATGAAGTAGTGAAAGGTTTAAGCGAAGTGGATAAGGATCATGCTGATGAATTTAAAGAGAACGGCGAAAATTATAAACAAGAATTGACGGAACTTGATGCTTGGGCGAAAGAAAGCCTTCATGAAATTCCCGAAAAAAGCCGGGTTCTTGTCACAGCGCATGATGCATTCACTTATTTCGGAAATGCGTACGGCATGGAAGTAAAAGGGCTTCAAGGATTGAGCACAGAATCGGAATACGGAATCAAAGACGTCCAGAACATTGTAAATGTCTTGGTCGAGCGTGAAATAAAAGCGGTATTTGTTGAAAGTTCCATCTCAGAAAGGTCAATCAATGCCGTTGTGGAAGGCGCGAAAGAAAAAGGACATGATGTTGAAATCGGCGGAGAATTGTATTCTGACGCCATGGGTGAGGAAGGAACCGAGGAAGGGACATACATCGGTATGTTTAAGCACAATATCAACACAATCAAGGATGCTTTAAAATAAAGGAGCGACTAAAGGATGGAACCGCTGAAAGTTGAAAATATCACTGTTGCGTATCATAAGAAGCCTGTCTTAATGGAGGTCGGCTTTTCGGTGCCTGAAGGGAAACTGATCAGTATTGTGGGCCCTAATGGCGCGGGGAAATCTACTTTGATTAAGGCCATCTTGGGACTTGTGCCAAGAGCAAGCGGGACAGTTGAAATTTATGGCAAACCGTATCGGAGTCAAAGGAAATTGGTCGGGTATGTGCCACAGCGCGGAGAAGTGGATTGGGACTTCCCGACCAATGCGCTGGACGTTGTGTTAATGGGGCGGTACGGACATGTCGGTTGGGTTAAAAGACCTTCGAAGAAAGATACCGCTTTTGCCGAAGAATGTCTCGATAAAGTAGGTATGTCGGCTTATGCGGGCAGACAAATCAGTCAATTGTCGGGCGGTCAGCAACAGCGGGTGTTTCTCGCTCGAGCGTTGGCGCAGGACGCAACGATTTATTTTATGGATGAACCGTTTGTTGGTGTTGATGCCGCGACGGAAAAGGCGATCATTACGCTTTTGGACGAACTCAAAAGTCAAGGAAAGACGGTACTCGTCGTCCACCATGACTTACAGACTGTCCCGGAATATTTTGATTGGACATTGCTTGTCAACAAACGCTTACTTGAAGCAGGTCCAACAGAAAGTGTGTTTACTGTGGAGAATTTGCAGAAAACATACGGCGGCCGGCTTGCTTTTCTTGAAAAAGGGACAGCATTAGTCGAGCAATAAAGGAGGAAAAATTGTGGCTCAAGAATTGTTGGGATTGCTTATGGATGCCAATACCCAGTGGGTGCTTTTCGGCACCTTGCTGCTTGGAATTGCAAGCGGGGTGCTAGGCAGCTTCGCATTGCTCAGAAAGCAAAGCTTAATTGGAGATGCGATGGCGCATGCCGCATTACCCGGTGTCTGCTTGGCTTTTATGCTGTACGGGGAAAAGTCGATGCCGATTTTTTTATTGGGCGCCGCTTTGGCTGGGCTTTTGGCGACGTACTGTATTCAAGTGATCTCCAAACAATCTCGGATTAAAGAAGACACTGCCATCGGGCTTATCCTTTCTGTTTTCTTTGGATTCGGGATTGTTCTATTAACACGGATTACCCAGTCTCCAGCAGGGAACAAAAGTGGATTGGATGCTTTTATTTTTGGAAAGGCAGCCTCTTTGGTCGGCAGTGATGTAACTTTTATTGCAATATCAGCAATTGTTCTGCTGTTCATTACGGCACTTTTCTTTAAAGAATTTAAGCTGTTGAGCTTTGATCCGCAATTTGCACAAGGCATCGGGATGCCGGTCAAATGGATGAATGGCTTGTTGATGGTCCTCATTGTTGGAGCCGTGGTGATCGGAATTCAGGCAGTTGGGGTTGTTTTAATGTCCGCCATGCTGATCACACCTGCCATTGCCGCAAGATACTGGACGGATAAGCTCAGTACAATGGTGCTTCTATCAGGGGCGATTGGCGGAATATCCGGGATATGCGGCACTCTGTTAAGCACCATGGCGGAAAAAATGGCTACAGGGCCAATTATCGTAGTGGCCGCAACGGTTGTTTTCCTCTTCTCTTTGCTTTGCGCTCCAAGAAGAGGGCTTATTTCCAAAGCTTTAAAACACATTCAAGTTAAAAAACAAACAGCAAAAGAATATGTCATGATTTCTTTATATGAGTTATATGAAAAAACGAATGACAAAAACGTTTATTCATTTACGGTTGAGCAAATCAATGAGCGGCGCCCGTTCGGAACCTATTTTCTCAATCAGGCTATCACACGGTTGGAAAAAGAGGGTTATATAAAACCGGCGGGGGAGAACCGTTATATGCTGACAAACAAAGGATTAACTGTGGCGCATGAATATACATTGAACCATCGTTTGCACGAGGTATATTTAATGCATGAGCGGGAATTCGCTGTTCCGGATGTTGAGGACATTCGCACAGACATGGAGAAGTTGCCTCCTCAAATCATGACAAAGCTCAAAGAAAAATTGAGCCAATATGGGCGTGAACCCATGTTACTGAACAATCAACATCACATAAAAGAGAGGAAGGCCGTAAATGAGCTATGAAGCATGGATTATTTTGACAGGCTCTCTGGTGGGCATTACATGTGGAATCACTGGATGCTTTCTCATATTGCGTAAGATGGCGATGCTTGCGGATGCTATTAGCCATACGGTGCTTCTTGGTATCGTACTCGCTTTTCTCATCAGCCAATCACTTGACGGAATATATATGCTAATAGGCGCGACGGTTGTCGGCTTGTTAACCGCCTTTTTCGTCCAGCTTTTGAATTCAAGTGGCGTACAATCGGACGCGGCGATCGGGGTTGTGTTCACTTCTCTTTTCGCTGTTGGAGTCATTCTCATCTCGATGTATGCCGGCAACGTGCATTTGGATGTCAATCATGCGCTCATGGGCGAGATTACTTTCACCCCATGGGATACCGTCACAATTAATGGCATGAACATCGGTCCGAAAGCTGTCTGGATGCTTGGAACCGTATTATTCATTAATATCTTGATCATCTTCTTGTTTTACAAAGAATTTAAAATTGCGTCGTTTGATCCTCAGATGGCACTGGCGATCGGGATACCTGTCTTGTTTATCCATTACTTAATGATGGGGATGGTTTCCTTGACGACCGTTGCTTCATTTGACAGCGTCGGGGCAATCTTGGTCGTTGCCATGCTCATCGTTCCCGGAGCAACCGCTTATTTGTTAACAGATAAACTGCATGTCATGTTATGGCTCAGTGCTTTAGTGGGAGTTCTCAGCGCGGTCATCGGTTATTACAGCGCCACTTTATTAAATGTGTCCATTGCCGGCGCGATGGCTACTGCCGGGGGACTTATTTTTGCACTTGTTTTCGTGTTATCGCCAACCCATGGCCTGTTATCAAAATGTATGGCCAAAAGAAAAATTCATTCCCCTTCTTTGTAATGGGAACGGTGGAGAAGACGCATTTGTTTTCTCCACCGTTTTTTATAGTATGTGAAGACGGGAGTAACCGAGGACGTCTTGGTGAGTGGTATTCAATAAAATCGCTTGGCAAATTTACGGACTGAGGAATGCGGACTTTCGGCAATGCTTGATGGGTTGGATGAGTCTGAAAACGGGGATGGGGGAAATCTTTTCAATCAAAAGTATATGCAATAGCTCGGTTGAGGAAAAACCCGCTCCTCATGAGGTAAAAACACTGGTATCTGGTCGGTTTGTCCGGTGTAGGCCAGTGAACAAACGATGCCGTGTGGTCCAACCCGACTGGACGAAAAATTCGAACCATTAAAAGGAAACCAGACTGACATGGTATTCCGCGGGAAATTCCGAGGTGCTGAAGCAAGATAGTATGTATCATTTGTACAGCTCACATATTCTTTCTTCACAAAAAATCTCCCACTCCCCATTCCATAGAAACCTCAAGTATATACTTGGCTTCTATTGGTTGATTCGGAGGTGCTTATATGAAATGTATCAATTTCCGACAGAAGACTCTCTCCTCAAGTTTGTGAAAAATGTAGCCTAAAGATAGGTTCGAGATGAATGTCGGTCAGGCATTTGCTAAAAGATGCTCATTTTGATAGTTTTTTATAGCGAAGACTCAATCAGAACAAGTGTTGCTGGTCTTCATCTTCCATTAAAAAATAAAGTGATTTGAAACACATTTTTAGTCACTAAAGCATACATCTATTCCGTACCTATCCAAAAGTTAAAACAATCGGCTGTTCTCGCTTTGTATTCAATCACTTGTTGGTATGATGGCATGATGCTTACAAGGAAGCAGGTAAAGGATTAACTTCCAGTGCATGTTCTAAACAATTTTTCATCTGCCCTATCATCGTAAATAAAAAGTTGATCCAACAAGGGGAATATCGGCATTTCATGAAAATGAGTATTGACTTTTTAAAGTTAGTTTTATAGTATCATACTAACCGAAAGCAATTAAATGCGGAGGGTATGGCTCATTCTTAAGGTGATTTTTCGTTATGCAGTACCTTAACATATACACTTTTGCTGTTCCCTCCATGTATACGGCAATTATAAATGGATGTCGCGATATTTCTCTTAATTAAGGTTGATGATATAAGGTGATAATGTGTATTTGGGAGATACGGCAAACAATAAGAAACAGCTTTACCATATTTATAATGAAGTTTCCAAACAAATATTGGGCGTTGGAACGCTGTCATTAAAAATTGTTGTTGACGATGATACAATCATATTTCGAGCCAAGCATCGACGTGCACAACGCTCTATTATATTAGAGCAGGAGTCGCCGCACCTCAAGAATAAGGTTGATTATCAATTGTCGAATATCTTTAAGACTTGTGTAAAAGAAAAGCTGGAAAAAACGATGGGTTTACATGTTGAGGCCATATTGAGGGATTATGATTCAAAAACGCAATTAGCTTTTACAATTGTTGTACTTAACGACAATCAAATACAATAATCGATCTCTTTTGATCTATTCTTAAGAGAGAGAGCAAGAAAAGTTTCATACAGGTGGCACGATTTTTTGTTTACAAAAAAAGTGCTCTTGTTAGACGAACCGTCTACACAAGAGCGCTTTTTTTCATTTTACCGCGGAAAGGAGAATCGATTCATTTGAAGTATGCAAAGATAAACATCATAGGGAGGTATCGTTTTGAGCAGCTTGAGAACTTCTGCCGAACGTTTGTTTAAGCTATCGGCACATCATACCGATTGGCGAACGGAGACAATTGCCGGATTGACAACATTTGTGACAATGCTGTACGTGTTGGTGGTCGTACCGGGCATACTGGAGGAGGGAGGAATGCCCAAAGGGCCGATTACGGTTGCAGTCATTTTAATGACGGGGCTCACAACGATCGCCATGGGATTTTTTAGTAATCGTCCTTTTGCACTGGCTCCAGGGCTCGGATCGGTGGCTTTTCTCGCTGTCACGCTCGTCTCTACTGAACATATTCCTTGGCAAACAGCCATGGGCATGGTCTTTATCTCAGGTATTCTTTTTTTACTTTTTACAATTTTAGGGTTGAGAAAGCTTATTGTAAGGCTCATGCCGCCGGCGATCAAACTATCTATTGGTGCCGGTGTCGGTCTTTTTATCGCCTTGATCGGCTTTAGAAACGCAGGGCTGGTCGTGGCCAGTGAATCCTCCAATTCGCTCACCCTTGGGGACATTGGCTCACCGAATGCCATTTTGGCGTTATTGGGGTTTTTGATTATGAGTGTCTTGCTGGCGAGAAAAACGAGGGGCCACTTGCTGATTGGCATCGTTGTGACGACCCTTATCGGCATCCCGATGGGAATTACTGAACTTCCAAGCTCTTTTTTTTCCTTGCCGGAAAGCGTTGCCCCTATAGTCATGCAATTAAATATATCGGATGCCATTCAGCTCGCCTATTTTCCATTCATTCTTGCTTTCTTCGTACCTGATTTTTTTTCAACGCTGGGAACATTGCTAGGGGTGGCATCAAAAGGCGGCATGCTTGATAAAGACGGGAATTTGCCACAAATTGACAGGCCGTTCCTCGTGGATGCATCCGGAACTACGTTGGGTTCTTTATTATCCGTTCCGGTTATCACCACTTATGTGGAATCGGCCGCAGGAGTGGAGGCGGGCGGTCGTACCGGTCTCACGGCTGTCACAACAGGTTTGTTGTTTCTGTCTACATTATTTGTCACTCCGCTGATTATGATTATTCCAAAAGAAGCAACCGCCCCAGCACTGATTTTGATCGGGTTAATGATGTTATCGTCCGTCCAAAATGTAAATTTCGGCGATGCGACAGAATCGTTGCCTGCATTCATGACAATTGTTGTGACGATTTTTACCTTTAACTTCGGCAATGGCATTGCCGCGGGTATTATTGCGTTTGTATTGGTAAAAAGCCTATCAGGCCGACACAAGGAAGTCCATCCGGGTCTATACGTATTGCTAATCCCGCTTATCCTTTATTTTGTTACCTTGGCTTGATCATAAGGACATAATCGATTAAACAGGATGAACATGAAAGGAGTACATGAAATATGAATCACTCACGTGAAGCAATTGTTGCTGCAGCCAGAGGGGATAAACAAATGGATCTTGTTATTCGGTCGGTTCAACTTATTAACGTATTTACCGCCGAAATATATCGGGCTGATATTGGGATAAAATCTGACCGCTTTGCGGCCGTCGCCCGTTATGAAGCCGGGCGGCCGCAGTTTTGGATGGAAGGAAAGAAAGAAGTGCATGCTGACGGCTTATATGCGATGCCCGGCTTCATAGACTCACATGTCCATATCGAGAGTACGATGGTTCCCCCTGACATGTTTGCGCGGGCAGTCCTGCGCCATGGCACGACAGTGGCGGTAGTCGATCCGCATGAGATCGCCAATGTGATGGGCGTCGAAGGTGTGAAGTATATGGTGGAAGCGAGCCGGGGGCTGCCAGTCCATATTCTGACGACGATCCCATCTTGTGTCCCGGCTGTTCCAGGTGTGGAAACAGCGGGAGCGGAGTTCAAAGCAGAAGATATTTCTGAGCTTCTCAGTCTTCCCAATGTCGTGGGAGTGGCGGAAATAATGGATTATCCGGGCGTGATTCATCAGCACCCCAGAATGGCGCAAATCGTACAAGCCGGTTTAGAGAAAAATGTACTGAATGAAGGGCATGCTCCAAGGGTGACCGGGCGTCAACTCCAGGCCTATCTTGCTGCTGGCGTAAATTCGGATCACGAATGTCGCAGTGATGATGAAGTGTTGGAGAAGTTGCGTTCTGGCATGATGGTCTACATTCGAGAATCGAGTGTCAGCAAGTTTGCCGATGTAGCAGCCAAAGCGTGGCAAACGGTGCCACATGCGCTGAATATTGCGATGTGTACGGATGACATCGAGCCGAATGACATGCTCCAAAATGGACAGATGAATCGGGTGGTTCGCCGCGCGATCGAGGAAGGTATACCGGCACCATTAGCTATACGGTATGCCACACTTGGAGGCGCCATACGGTTTGGTCTGAAGGAACGAGGGGCGATTGCGGCAGGCAGGTTGGCCGATTTGGTGCTGGTAGAGTCATTAGAAACAATGGATGTTTGCGATGTGTACGTTGGAGGTAAGCAATTCGTGTCTGAAGGAGAGCTAACGACCGACATTACCAGTTCTATACCGCCTTTGCTTAAAAACACTGTTCGCCTTCCCCAGCTAAGTGAAGACGACTTTGTCATACATGCTCCTATTCGTCAGGGAAGCGTAACATTAACGACCATGGAGGTCACATCTAACGGTACGACTGTTCAGGGGACGGTAGAGGCGGAAGTGCATGAAGGGAAAGTTCGGACGCTTCCTCCTGATCATATTTTCGTATCAGTGACAGGACGCCATGGGCAAGGGAAGAAACCATTCGTGGGCGTGTTGAAAGGAGCGGGACTGAAGGATGGCGCCTATGCTACCACTGTGGCACATGACAGCCACAATCTTGTTGTCGTTGGTACAAATGCGGCTGACATGTTGCTTGCCGCAAGAAGTTTGGAAGCGTGCGGAGGCGGGTTATGCCTTGTGCGAGGGAAGGAAGTAATAGCGAAGGTAGAGCTTCCGGTCGCAGGATTAATGGCTCCGGAACCAGTTGAGCAGCTTGCGCCAAAAGTGGGTTATTTTTCAAAGAAAGCATTGGAAATGGGAATTGCGGTCGGTAGAAGGGCGCCTGCCATGGCACTCTCTTCTCTAGCGCTTACAGTCACTCCGCACATTAGAATTACAGATAAGGGATTGATTGATGTGGAACAGCAGAAGCTGATTCCATTAATTCAATCGTCCTAAAAAGTATGTGCCTCGAAAGCATTTTAATTCAACATCTTTGTTTGATAAATCGAAGGTCTAGCAGTCTTTCTCTTTATAAAAATAGAAATCGATCTATCTGCTCTTATTTGTTCTGCGAAGCAAATAAGAGTTTTTTTATGTCTCCCAAGGACACATGCGAGTGAGAGCCATTTTATAAACCTCTATTGTGATCGAATTGCTAGGCTTTCTCATTCAGTATGGACAAGCTAGATTGTCGCCGTTTACATAAAGTCATCCCTTTCCTTTAGTCAGTTAAGCGCTCTCATGACATTTGTCACTTAAAGCCATGACAGAAGCTACTGATAAACCTGAAAGCCACAGATTACAATAAAGGTAAGATAACCGGGGGTGAGGGATTTGAGTACGATTGTTGAAGTGGATGGATTAGTAAAAGAATTCAATGAGAAAAGAGCAGTAAATGGGGTTTCTTTTACGATTCAAAAAGGTGAGGTAGTGGCGATTCTGGGGCCGAATGGGGCAGGCAAAACAACGACGCTGCTGATGCTGCTCGGCTTGCTTCGTCCGACAGAAGGGAAAGCGGCTATTTTTCATAAAGATCCGAAAAGTAAAGCGGTTCGGGAAAGAATAGGTGTCATGCTCCAGGAAGTGAGTTTGATGGATGGTTTGAAGGCGAAGGAATTGATTAAGCTATTTAGAGGATATTATCCCACCCCGCCGCCGATGAATCATCTCATTCAGTTGACGGGGCTTGAAAAGGGAGATTTGGAAAAGCGGACGGAAAAATTGTCGGGCGGTCAAAAGCGGAGAGTGGCTTTTGCTTTGGCCTTAGCAGGCAATCCGGATTTATTGTTTTTTGATGAGCCGACGGTCGGGATGGATACTTCGTCACGCCGGATATTTTGGGAAACCGTCAAAGAACTTGCCCGGGAGGGGAAAACGATTATTTTTACAACGCATTATTTACAGGAAGCGGATGATTATGCGGAGAGAATGATTTTATTTAAGGACGGCCATATTATCGCAGACGGAAAAACGGCAGAGATTAAAAAGAAAATGACGAAACAATCTGTCTCTTTCGTTGCTGGCGAGGATATTTCCAAAGAACGTTTTCTCAAATTGTCTTTCGTTACAGAAGTGACTGAAAAAGAAGGGCGCATGCACATCGTGACGGATGATACGGACTCTGTTTTGTCCATGATTTATAAGGAAAATCTGCATGTGAAAGATATTCGAGTGGAAAAAGGAAGGCTAGAAGAAGCCTTTGAACAATTGACTAAATCACAAGGGGAGGCTGTCTAAATGAATATATTCATACAACAAAGCAAGGCGGAAATGCTGCGGATGTTCCGTAATCCTTATTATATTTTTTGGTCGCTGACCATGCCAATTTTATTTTATTTCGTCTTTACAAAAGTAATGAATGTAACAAAAGATGACCCTGTATTGAATGCCCACTTTCTCATGTCGATGACGGCATTCAGTGTGATGGGAAGTTCGATTATGACGCTGGGAATCCGGTTGGTGGAAGAAAGAGCGCAGGGGTGGACGACTTTTATGCGGGTTACTCCCCTATCAAGCTATACGTATTTTGCCGCTAAAATTGTCGGCCAGACAATTGTTCATGTGTTTTCGATTCTGGTGATTTTTACAGCGGGAGCTCTGGTTAACAAAGTTACCCTTTCAGTGGGAGAATGGCTTTTGAGTGGCGGGTGGATATTGCTTGGTTCGCTTCCTTTCCTATGGTTGGGTGTTTTAATCGGCACGATGAAAAGAGTGGATACGGCCGTTGGCGTAAGCAATATCCTTTATATGGGCTTGGCGATTACAGGCGGCATGTGGATGCCGATCGACATAATGCCGGAAGTGGTTCAATGGATTGGTAAATCCCTTCCCGCTTTTCACTTTGGGAACGGCGCTTGGTCCATCATTCGGGGAAATGCGCCTGATTGGATGAATATTGTCATGTTAGCAGCTTACCTCGTTTTGTTTATGATATTATCTACTTATATAAGAAGGAGACAGGAAGCGGTGTAAAAATGAGCAGGACCTTCGAAATTTTTCCGAAAAGGTACGGATTTTTTCCATATATTTTCTTAATATATTTGATGATGCCGGCTTATTATATATCCCGAACGGAAGGCTGGAAAGCGCTACTGGGCTGGGGACTGCTTTTGCTTTTTCTCATCACCTACAGACAGTTATACATCCAGCTTGACACGCAAAAAACATTCACGTTTTGGTTGGTTGTGCAAATCATTACGATGATTTTTTTAACCTTATGGTACAGTCCATATCATCTCTTTTTGGGATTTTTTTCGGCTCATTTTATTGGATGGTTTAAGCATAAAAAGGAATTTTATATAGGCTTAATAGGACTGGCCACAGCCTTGGCGATCGGTGTGGCCATATCAATCGTTCAAGGGATTAACACTTTATACTTTCTGCCGTTTGTCGCCATTATGCTCGTGTCGCCGTTTGGCCTTCGTTCCATGAACAAGTCAATGGAGTTGGAGAAGCAGCTTGACGAAGCGAATGAGCAAATAAGGGTATTGATTAAGCGAGAGGAAAGGGTCAGAATTGCCAGGGACCTGCACGATACTCTCGGTCATACACTTTCCCTTATTACACTTCAAAGCCAGCTTGTACAACGGCTCTCTGAAAAAGACCCGATTCGCGCGAAGGCGGAGGCGAAAGAAATAGAAATCACGTCTCGATCAGCATTGCGCCAAGTACGGGAGCTTGTTTCCAGTATGCGGGCCATTACGATTAAGGAAGAGCTGGCGGATATGCAGCGGATTATCAATGCGGCCGGAATGCAATTTATCGTAAAAGGGGAAGAGGATGTTGCGGACATCCCGCTTTTGCAACAAAATATTTTGGGCATGTGCCTGAAAGAAGCGGGGACCAATATTGTGAAGCATAGTAAAGCGAAACATTGCACCGTCTATATTGAAAGAGGTCGTGGCAAGATAACGATTACGGTGCAGGATGACGGGGTTGGCATCGATCAACAGAACATGAATGGAAATGGATTGAGTGGCATGAAGGAAAGGTTGAGTTTGATTGATGGAAAATTAACTATTCAGTCCAATGCCGGAACGACAGTCAAAATGCAAGTGCCGATTGTCATGAAACAAGATGAGGAGGGGGCAGTCATATGATTCGCATTGTGATTGCGGAAGACCAGGGGATTCTCAGGGGAGCACTCGGTTCGTTATTGGATTTTGAAGACGATATGGAAATTGTCGGACAGGCGGAAAATGGGGAAGAAGCCGTCCGGCTGATTGAGAAGCTACAACCCGATATTTGTTTGCTGGATATTGAAATGCCGCTTAAAAGCGGTCTCGATGTAGCAGATGAGTTGAAGGAAGGCGGTTCGCCCTGCAAGGTGATCATCTTGACCACTTTCGCCAGGCCCGGATATTTTGAAAGGGCGGTAAAAGCCGGTGTACATGGGTATTTGTTGAAAGATGGCTCTGTCAATGATTTGGCGGAATCCATAAGGAGGGTGATGCGAGGAAAGCGGGAATTTGATGATGAGCTTGTCATGAACTCATATCGCCAAGATAATCCGTTAACGAAGCGTGAACAGGAAATATTAATGCTGGCGGCATCCGGGAAGACGGCAAAAGAAATTTCCAGCGAGTTGTTTTTGTCTTCGGGAACAGTACGGAATTACATGTCTGAAATCTTTCAAAAGCTCAATACGAAAAATAAAATTGAAGCCATCACCTTGGCGAAAAAAAAAGGCTGGATCTAAACGCTCACGTTTCGGATGTTTTTGTTTCTTGGCTACGGCTGCTTTTACCATGTATTGTGGGACATTGCATCCGCTCTTCCTTGGGTCAGGATCGGCCTGAACCCGGCACTTTCCCTACCACTCCTTAAAGTCCGGATTGCGGCCTCTGAACAGGAACTTACACTGAAGCCACTGCCCCATTCACTTCATATCGCTGCGCTTAAACACTTTCTGCTTCGTTCATCACCTTTTCGGTTTGTTTCCTCGGCTTCAGGTACAGAGTCAATAACAGCACAACGCAAACAAGTGCACCAGAAAGCAAGTAAATCGCTTCATAGCTATAGGAAGCGGCGATGATACCGAATATATAGGATCCTGCGGCAATTCCCACATCGTAAAACGTGTAAAAGGTGGCGGTCGCATATCCGCTCCGCTTGATATTTGTTGACTGAATGGCAAGCGTCTGCAAGCTTGGAATAAGTGCGCCGTAACCCAGACCAACGAAAGCACCCGCTAATAAAAACATTGTGCCAGAGTGCATTTTGGCCAATACAACAAATCCCATCATAAATAAGATCAATCCCGGGAAAAGAATATAGTTGGGCCCCTTTATATCAAATAATCTCCCAGTAAATGGCCTTGCCAGCAACATGACAACGGCAAATACTAGGAAAAATGTACTTGTTAAGCCCAGCAAGCTTTTACTCTGAGCATAGATCGACAAATAGGATAAAATGCTTGCATAGGATAATCCGATCAAACATGCAAGAAATGCGACAGGAATCGCTTTTGATTCAAAAATATCATTAAATGAAAACTTCTTTTTCGTTTTCACTGGTTTAAACTGGCTTTTGTCGGGGATCGATAAGGACAAAAGCGCACCAACGATCATTAACAGGCTGAGTATGATGAATAATGCATCAAATGAGTATGTTTGGATGAGGAACAGGGCAATAAGCGGGCCAAGCACGACGCCCAAATTCGTAGACATTGTAAAATAACCGAGACCTGTTCCTCTTCTTGCCGGAGGGACAAGATCAGCCGCAATGGCTCCGCACGCTGTTGTCACAACGCTGAACCAAATTCCATGTATAAAACGGAGAACAAGCAGCCACTGGAATGGTTTTATAAAATAATAGGCGATTGTGCAAAGCAAATAGAAGCCGAGACTCATCCATAACATTTTTCTTTTGCCGGCAGTGTCCAACATTTTTCCGGTAAACGGCCGGACGATGATAGCGGACAGCAAAAAGATCGACATTAATAAGCCCGCCTCTTGATCGGTTTTATTTAAGGCCCCAACAGCGTAAAGTGGCAATGTAGAGACCAATCCATAAAAAATGATAAACACGGATAAATTTGAACAAAATAAACTGATAAAAGGCTTCGTCCATATTCGGTATTTCTTTTTCAATCTATCTACTTCCTTTCATATACAGGCTGTCTAACAGCACCAGCATCCATTATACTTAGGGACACGAAATTTGTAAAGAAAAATACCAAAAAATGGAAATGATGTTTGATCGGTCTCTGAAAGGAAAACGTCCTCACATAATCAACAATAATCTCTTGGATTATGGCGTTTTTTCACTCTGTCCGTTGCCGCAAACAGATAGGAAATATTGGTAAGTGATTCCTACTCCTTATGAATCAGCCAAATAGGGTGTATGGCAAACTATTCGCGGGAATACATAAGAACAGAAGTATGTGGAAAGGAGCGCTCTTGATTGTATGATGAGTTTTTAGAAACGTCCCAACGTCCGTTTCCTTTACCCCAAACTCGATGGCTTATGACACAAACATGGCATAACTTGCTATTTTGCCACTGGCCTGTTTCATCAAGGATTTTGAGAAAGCATGTCCCGTCTACTTTAGATATCCATTTATATAATGGAACTGGCTGGATCGGCATCATCCCCTTTCAGGTAACAAATGCGAGGATGCGGGGTTTGCCTTCACCTCCCTTTATTCACTCCTTTCTGGAAATGAATGTAAGGACATATGTGACTTATAAAGGGACGCCCGGCGTTTACTTTTTTAGTCTGGATGCCAATAAGCGGATTCCTGTTTGGGGTGGCCGGCTGGGAGCTTCTCTTCCTTATCGGCATGCTTCGATTGAAATGGAAGAAGAGGGAAATACGCTCCATTTTCGAAGCAACAGAAAGAAGGAGACATTTTCTGTCAGTTATGAACAGGCTACGGATTTTTTTATTCCGCAGGAAAACAGCTTGGCGTTTTGGCTATATGAAAGATACTGCTTTTTTACGGAGATAGGAAATCATTTATATAGAGGGGATATTCACCATGACAGATGGCGGATAAGCGAAACGAAGGCTCTCATTCATCAGAATACGATGGCTTCCTTTTTGCCAAGGACTTATTTTCATGACGAGCCGCTTGTGCATATTACCAAGGAAAAGCGGTCTTTTGCCTGGGCTTTGACAAAAGCGTTTCAGAAAGAACGAAAATTTTGACATAGTTGCCATGATATGATCAAATCAAATCAAGTAAAATATTAGGATTGGGGCATTGTCATTATGGATCAAGAAAATAACGTTCAAATTCTCGAAATGTTGCATGGACAAACAACTGATGGAGTCGTAAAGGAACTCGCCGATATTAAGTATGCTCTTGATCAATCTTCAATCGTGGCAATAACGGATAAAAGAGGCACAATCATATATGTTAACGATCTGCTCTGTAAAATTTCCAAATATGAACGAGAGGAGTTGATGGGGCAGGATCACCGGATTCTCAATTCAGGCTTTCACCCAAAGGAATTTTTTAAAGACATGTGGAGAACGATCGGTTCTGGGCAGGTTTGGCACGGGGAAATTAAAAACAAGGCCAAGGATGGCACGTATTATTGGGTTGATACGACGATTGTTCCCTTTTTGAACGATCAAGGAAAGCCGCACCGTTATATTGCCATTCGCAATGATATTACGCTTCGAAAGCAGATGGAAGAAAGTATTCGGAAAAGTGAAGAAAGATACCGTTTAATCACCGAAAACTCGCTTGATCTAATTGCCACGATTGATCCGGAAGGCAATTTTTTATATGTATCGCCCTCTCACCAAGCGGTAGTTGGAATGGACAGGTCACAACAAAAAAGCGGCAAATTATATGACTGGATTCATCCGGAAGATCGGGATCTTGTTAAAAATGAGGTGCGAAAGCTTGTCGATAAACAGAAATCTTCCTCCATTATGGAATTTCGTTTACAAGCCGCGAACGGTAAAGTTATTTTTGCCGAGACAAAAATAAGTGCGATAACGAATGAGGGCGGTTTAATCAAGAAGCTGTTATTCGCAACGCGTGATATGACCGATCGAAAGAACTGGGAACAAAAGATTTACCATTTGGCGTATCATGATACGCTAACGGATTTGCCAAACCGCAGGCTCTTTATGAACAATTTGGATAAGGCTATTTCCAGTCTGAACAAACAGGAAAAACTCGCTATTTTATTTATTGATTTGGATCGGTTTAAATATATTAATGATTCCTTTGGACATGATATGGGCGACTATATTTTGATTGAGGCCGCCCAGCGTATCAAACAAGCCCTTAGATCAACGGATTTGGTCGCGCGCCTGGGCGGGGATGAATTTACCGTCATACTTCCTCAAATCGAGGATGTAGAAATGGTAAAAGCGATCGCGGAAAAGATTCAACAAAAGTTTAAGGAACCTATTCAAATACCTGGGGAACAATTGTACCTTTCGTGCAGCATCGGCATCGCTTTATATCCGGAAAATGGGCGGAACGCGGATGACTTGCTAAAGAGGGCAGATACCGCCTTGTACACTGTCAAGGAGCGGGGAAGAAGCGGTTTTGCCTTATTTAAGCATGAAATGGAAGAGAAGTCGCTTGAGCGAATTATGCTGGAAAATGAATTGACGAAAGCTGTGAAAGAGGAGCAATTTCATCTCGATTATCAGCCGAAACTTGATTTTTCCAACAATGAATTAATTGGAATGGAAGCTCTCGTCCGTTGGAACCATCCCGAGCTTGGGATGATCCCGCCGAACAAGTTTATTCCAATCGCCGAAGAGACCGGTTTAATTATTCCAATTGGCGAGTGGGTGATTCGGGAAGCGTGTAAGCAAAACAAAAGTTGGCAGGACCTGGGCTATCCTCCGTTAACCATCTCGGTGAATATATCTGTCCGTCAGCTGGAGCAAACAAATTTACTTGGCACTATTCAGCAAATTTTGGCTGAAACGGGACTCGATCCCCAATGGCTGGAAATAGAAGTAACTGAATCCATTCTTTCAGACTTGGAAAATGCGGCGGACATCTTGCAAAAAATCCGAGATTTTGGCGTTCAAATTTCGATAGATGATTTTGGAACGGGATATAATTCCTTTAGCTATATTAAACATCTTCCCATTGATACGGTAAAAATCGATTCTACGTTTGTCCGGGATATTCAAAACAGTGAGGAAAGCCAAGCTATCATTGAAGCCATTTTAGTGCTGGCGAGAACACTGGGCATCAACGTCGTGGCGGAAGGGGTAGAGAGCAAAAGTCAGCTTCACTTCCTCGAAAAAGAAGGCTGTAATCAAGGACAGGGTTATTTGTTCAGCAAGCCGGTGGCGAGCGATGTGTTTGAACGGTATTTAAAAGAAAGGAAATTGTTGTTATCAAACGTTTAAAGGTATACAAAAGGGAAGGCGGTGGCTCGCTTTCCTTTTTTGATTGTACCCGGGCGCTTCATTTTATAAGTGCGTTTGGTCAAGCTTTTGCCTGTCTATACGAGTGTTGAAAAATTTTGTTGATGTGTGGAAGTACATTTGATTGAGCACATAATTTTCCAGGTCTGAATAAGCAGCCTCGTTGTATCAAATTTCGTTTCTTGTCGTGGGGGATGTCCAGGTTGTATTTTTTAAAATGAAGAGAAGGGCATCCAAAGCCGAGAAATCGCCTAATTGGACGCCTTTTAACTTCCATCGGGCCTGATGACTTTTTTTTCGGTTATTCCTTCAGATGTATGAGAATCTTACAAGTGAAAAATCGGGTAGACATTTTTTAGATAGTCCCATTTTTTGTAAGAAGAAGCGACCCTACATTATATCCGCCCTATTTATGTACTTTTATCATAAAAATACGTGCGGCAAACTTGTTCCGCGGTTATTTCCAATAACGGTCGCGCCTGCTGCATTGCACTTTCCAAGTCCATCGGCCGGTTCAGAATGCTAAAAATCCCGATGACTCCATATTGGTAAAGCGTCTCTATGCCTTTGCCTACAGTGCCGGCAAGAATAATGGTTGGAACATGATGCTCTTTTGCTGTTTGGGCGACTCCCATCGGTGTTTTTCCATATGCTGTTTGAAAATCGACCTGTCCTTCCCCCGTGATCACAAGGTCGGCTCCTTTCAGGTGTTCACCCAGTTTAGAATAGTGAAGAACGACATCCACTCCTCTTTTTATGATAGATGGAAAAAAAGCTTGAAAAGCGCCTCCGATTCCTCCGGCAGCACCAGCACCCGGCATATTATGCATCCTGACACCTGTAGCCTGTTCTACGACATCCGCCCAGCGGGTCAAGTTTTGGTCGAGTATTTGCACCATTTCATCTGTCGCTCCTTTTTGCGGCCCGAACACATGGGAGGCGCCGTTCTTTCCTATAAGTGGATTTTCAACATCAGAGGCAATTAAAAAGCGGCTTTCAGATACGCGTTTGTCAAAGCGCTCCATTTGAATGTCGTGAATTTTGCCTAAAGCTCCTCCTCCCCAGCCGATTTCCTTTCCGGACTTGTCCAATAATTGCATACCGAGTGCTTGAAGCATTCCGGCTCCGCCATCGTTTGTGGCGGAACCGCCGATCGCCAATACGAACTTCCTGTATCCTTCTTCCAGTGCCCTTTTAATTAATTCTCCAGTGCCAAACGTTGTTGCAGCCAAGGGGTTTCGTTCGGAAGAATGGATTACATTTAGGCCGGATGCGCAAGCCACTTCAATGATGCATGTTTCTTTGTCGCCCAGCACACCGAAAAAAGCCTCGACGGGTTTGCCTAAAGGGCCTGTAACCGTAACGGGCACTTTATGGCCGTTGGTGGCTGCCACAAGGGTTTCCATCGTGCCTTCTCCGCCATCGGCGACGGGAATTCGCTTGGTTTCCGCCTGGGGAAATACATTCTTTATCCCTTTTTCAATGGACAGCGCTGCCTCTATGGCTGTAACGCTGCCTTTAAATGAGTCGGGGGCGATTACGATCTTGATTTTTCATCACTCCATTATGGAAAGGGTCATTTGCTTGTGCTTGCTATTATACTACCTTTGATGGAAGGAATCATAAAATTCGCATATTTTTTTCCGGATCATGGCTGGAAGGTGTACTAATCCCAGTCCTTGTCCCATATATTTTGATGAGGAAAGGATGGCGGAAGGGGAGGTTCCATGAGGAAGAGGGCGAAGATTATCTTGCTTTCCATTGCGGCCGGTTTGTTGTTTTTAATTATTCAATACGAGTTCTTTCCGAAAGATTCGTTTGACTCGTGGAGTCTTCCGTTGACGGGAAAAATCATTTATTTGGATCCAGGCCATGGCGGGCCGGACGGGGGCGCGGAAAGATCTGACGCTGTTGAAAAAGAGATCGCCCTAGATGTGGCGTTTAAGCTAAGGGATTATTTGCAGGAGCAGGGGGCACTCGTATTAATGACGAGAGAGGAAGATGCCGATCTTGCCGATCCGGACATCCGAGGCTTAAGCAAAAGGAAAACAGCTGATTTAAAAAAGAGATTGAAGTTGATTAATGAATCGGATGCAGACTTGTTCATCAGCATTCATTTAAATTCAATTCCGTCCCCTCGTTGGAGGGGGGCGCAAACTTTTTATTCCCCCCATCTTGTTGATAATAAACGGGCGGCCACATTTATCCAAGATGAACTGATTACAAGTTTGGAAAATACAGATCGGCACGCCAAAATCATTCAAAATGTCTATTTAATCAAGCATGCCAACAAACCGGGAGCGTTGGTGGAGATCGGTTTCTTATCAAACCCGACGGAACGGGAATTGCTGAAACAAGATGATTATCAGGAAAAAGTGGCGGTCGCTATTTATAGGGGGATCATGCGGTATTTTACAAATGAAAAAACGCTGGAAGACTAATGTGTAAAAGGAGCGAGACTGGGACACAACTAAATCAGCTGTGAAAAAACGAACAATAAAGTGAAACTTCATTCAGTAGGCATTTTCTTTCACCTCCTACTGAATGTTAGTTGAACCAATCGGGCATTTAGGTGCCGTTTCTCCCACTTAGACCTTTTGTATTCACTCAAGGTTTTGAAGTGGGAGTCTTACGGCATCTTACATGCGGGATAAATTGCCCCAGTGTATAATACGCAAGCTTTTAGCGTAGTCAACATATGTAGACTCCTGCGGGAATAGCTCGAGCTGAAGAGACCTGCGGAAAGCGAAATATGTTGACGTAACGATGATAGGGATTTTTTTAACACAATAAACCGAACAATTATAAATGAATTGTTCGGTTTTTGCTATTTCGTATTTGCTTATGTGCCAGACTCGTTTTATTTGTTGGCGGGCGTCTTTTCTAAGAGAAAAGGACAGATGTGTTATACTAAAACAAGAATGCAAAACGAAAAAGGACGGTGACGAACTTTGATTACTGAACAAATAGCAGTAGATATACTGAATAAGTTGGAAGATCCGCTTTTACATAAGACGCTTGAAGAAACAAATGGGATTGTGGAGGTCAAAGTAAAGGAAGAAAAGGCGCATATTAGTGTCAAAATCGCTTTGGCCAAAACAGGAACACCGGAGCAACTTCAGCTTCAAACAAAAATTGTTGATGTATTGAAAGAAGCAGGGGCTGCAACGGTCGGCATTCGATTTACTGAGTTGCCACAAGAAGAGCTCGAGAAACACCGGGCTTCGGGAAACATGCCCGGGGAAGAGCCCGGTGGATTGCTTTCTCCCAACAGTAAAACAACTTTTATTGCGATTGCGAGTGGAAAGGGCGGGGTAGGAAAATCTACCGTTTCCGTGAATCTTGCGGTTGCTCTGGCCAGACTAGGGAAAAAAGTCGGTCTCGTTGATGCAGACATATATGGGTTCAGCGTTCCGGACATGATGGGTATTGAAGAGCGTCCGGTTGTTCGGGGCAAGAAAATTATTCCGGTTGAGCGCTTTGGAGTGAAGGTCATATCGATGGCGTTCTTTGTTGAAGATAATGCTCCTGTCATTTGGCGCGGGCCGATGCTCGGAAAAATGTTAAACAATTTCTTTACGGAAGTGGAGTGGGGAGACCTCGATTATTTGCTGTTGGACTTGCCGCCAGGAACAGGCGATGTGGCGCTCGATGTCCATACCATGTTGCCTAGCTGTAAAGAAATCATTGTGACAACGCCGCACCCAACGGCTGCGTTTGTTGCAGCTCGTGCCGGGGCAATGGCTTTACGTACGAAGCATGAAATCATTGGTGTCATCGAAAACATGTCCTATTTTGAAAGCAGACTGACTGGTGAAAAAGAATACGTCTTTGGCCGTGGCGGCGGAGAAAAATTGGCGGAGGAACTCCAAACAGAAGTCCTCGGAAAACTGCCTTTGCAGCAGCCCGACTGGAACGAAGATGATTTTGCCCCATCTGTTTATGATGAAACCCACAAGGTAGGTAAAATCTACCGGGAAATCGCGGAGAAAATCAATCAGCAGCTAAGGAAATAATGACAGGAATGTCCACTTCCAGTTCAACATGATTGCAATCAAACAGGCCAACATAAGTTGAAAACGAACTGATAGAAGTGTGAAAATGAAACCGCGTGAAATCAAGGCTTTTACATTTGATTTCATGCGGTTTATTTATTTTTATAGCATTTGTTCCCAGCCTGTTTTCTATTGGCTATCCCCGCCGCCCTGTTCTTTATCTTTTTTATTGCCGCCTTTCTTCTCTTCTGCCGCTTTCATCATAATTTCCTGCATTTTGGCCTGATAGAGCGGGCTTTCAATTGTTTCTGTTACAACTTCTCGGAGATGTTCGCGGAATTCCTGGCTTTTAAAGCCTTCAGCCAACTCTTTTTGCGTTGCTGGATCTTTCATGATGTCGATCATCATCTTTTGATATTCCGGATCTTTCATTAATGATTTCAGCAGTTCTTCGTGTTGCTTTTGCATTCCTTTGGCCATCGCTTCCGCAAACTTGGGATCTTGAAGTGATTTTTTCCAAAAGTCTTCCGCTTTTTTGGAGGCGAGGGACTGCTCGATCGTTTCGGTGACGACGGCTTGGTCCATAACGAACTGCTGTTGTACTTGTTCATCTGTCATAATATCTTTAATCGCTTTTTTTCCATCATCAGTTTTGAGTATATCAACGACCATTTTTTTAGTTTGGTCATAATCCAATTGTCCTGTCTCCATTTCATTTCCGCCACATGCAGAAATGAAAAGGATAATGCACACCAGGAGCAACAAGACTCCCTTTCTCATGAGGAACGCTCCTTTCTTAATATGTTCCCGATAGTTTTAATATGGGATTTTGTGAAGAATTTATGCATATTCCACCGGGCAATGGCATTTTGTATAAAACATTGTTAAAATCGGTGTAATAAAGATTTTTGTTGGAGGAACACGATAGTGACGATCCGAAATTGGTTACGATTTTTCTTTACAACGCTTTTTTTAGGTGGTATCATTACCGGCATTTTAGGCTTTGTCATTCGCTGGAATGAATTTCAGCCATATTTTACAAAATTTGATATCGGTGCCATTTTATCCACTTTTATATGGCTGGTTGGTGTTGGCTTTATATTTAGTGTTGTCAGTCAGGTTGGTTTTTTCGCCTACTTATTTATTCATCAATTTGGCCTGGGCATTTTTCGGTCGCTTTCATTATGGAACGCGGTCCAAATTTTCTTGATCATTGTTGTCTTGTTTGATCTTGTATATTTGCGCTTTTCATCATTTGCAAGCGAAGGGGAGAGCTTGCTTCCATATATTGGATTAGCCATTTTTATTTTGGCTGCAGGGCTTGTCACCGCTTATTTCAAAGCAAAAACAACCGCAAAAACGACATTTGTTTCCGCTTTATTTTTTATGATCGTCATCACGATCATGGAATGGTTGCCTGTTTTAAGGACAAACGAAGAAAATTGGCTATATTTAATGATTTTTACGCTCATTCCTTGTAATGCCTACCAATTGTTGATCCTGCCCAAGTATAACCGATTATCCGAAAAAGAAATTGCCAGCCGTGCTGCCAAAAGGCAAAAAGCACAGCCAGCCCCTTCGGGAAAGAAAAAAGCGAACCGGACGTGATGGTTCGCTTTTTCTCGGTTATCGATGGGGAGCGCTGATTATGCCCCAAGGATTAGGCCATTATGGAATAATGGTTGTTTTTACCTTTCCGTTAGCGATTAGATGGGAAATCGTGACCATTTCGCCTTTTTCGCGAATAATGGAAATGACTTCAGGGAGCGCTTTCGCTGTTTGGGTAGCGGAATCAGACGCATGCATTAAAACAATGTCTCCTTTTCTCGCCTTCTGTACTTCCTTCACGATTGCTTGAACACCCGGGTTTTTCCAGTCTTGGGAATTTAGACTCCAATGAACGATGGTAAGACCTAATTCATCTGCGATTTGCAACGATCGCTTGTCAAAGTGGCCTGTCGGAGACCGGAGCAATTTGACTTCTTTTACATCGAGTTTGTTCAACACATCTATGGAGCGATCCATATCCCTGCGTATTTTTTCTTCTTCGATCTCGGTGTAATCCTCATACGCGTAACCCAAACTTCCGATTTCATAGCCCAGGTTCTTTATTTTTTCAACAAGATCCGGATGCCTTTCCGCCCATGAACCTGACAGGAAAAAGGTGGCGGATTCGACCTTTTCTTTTTCCAATATTTCCAGAATGGGCTCCGCCTGGACATCGCCCCAGCCAATGTTAAAAGTTAAAGCAATTCCTTTGTCGCCTTTGTAAATGGCTTTGGGACCATCTTTTCCCGACAAAACCGGTACGTGCACGGATGCTTGCGAGAAGTAAAAGAGGGCTGTAAAAAAAGAAATAATGATAATAAAAAAGCCTTGCTTCACCCGTTTGCCGCTCAGCGTGATAAAAAAGTTCATCTCATCATCCTCTTTCATTCATCCTTGTACAATCTATGCTTGAATGAAAGGGGCATATGCCTGAAAGCGGCAAGAAAAATAAGTATGATCAAAATGTTTTTGGATATAGCTATAAATACAAAAATATAGACGGGGTGTCATCATGCACGGTATGTTAATCAATGATATGGAAAAAGAGGAAATCATTTATCTTTTAAAGAGAGAAATGGATGAAATCTTATTCGATCTTAAAAATGTTCACCTTGAACCAATTGTGAAACGGGCGATGGAAGAGCGGTATCGTACGTTGTTCACCCTTTTTAAGCGTGTTGCGGATCATCGGGAATGTATAAAATATATACTTCCAAGAGCAAACGTAAGGCGGGAGCGGTAAATTTTAAAAAAACGTTGACAAGCCCGGGAAGGCTTGCTAAAGTATAAATCGTTCGCCTGGCGGTTGTTTAATAAAAACCGCTTGAATAATTTTTAAAAATGGTTATAATAATAATTGTCTATTCGTATACAATCCGCAGTAGCTCAGTGGTAGAGCTATCGGCTGTTAACCGATCGGTCGTAGGTTCGAATCCTACCTGCGGAGCCACGCTTCCATAGCTCAGTAGGTAGAGTGCTTCCATGGTAAGGAAGAGGTCGCCGGTTCAAGCCCGGCTGGAAGCTTCGTTTACAATAGCGGATATAATGCGATTCCCGGGTATTCCGGGAGTCGCTTTTTTTCTTTCCTCAACCCCAATTTGCCGACATTTTGACTGCGAAACGTTGTTTCATGATGATTTTCATTGTTCTTTATTGGTTCGACAGTGCGTCATCCAATTTTTTCGTCGCATTTTGAGAGCATGTCCATATACATTCATAGTTGTTTTTATATCCCAGTGGCCAAGGCGCTCGGAAATATTTTGGCATGCACTCCCTCAAGGTTATACCAATAATGATCCGACCATCTCTCTTGATATCAACGGAGAAAATGGGGAGATTGCTTTGATGACTAAATCTCGATGATAAGGAACTGCTCGGAATCAGTTATAGTGCTTCATATAAGTCCTCTCTGGAGGAATCTGAAAGGCTCTTTAAGGAGTTGAGGAAAAAGCCAAAGAGCTTGAAAAGTAGATCCTGCAGCTGGTTAAAATCAAACATCCACCATGAGGACATTGATTTGGACTGTAAAAAAACATATATGCACAAGGAAAGGCCTGTGTAATGCTATCAAGCAGTATACAGGCTTTGTCATATTTAAATTGGCAAAAGTAAAATAAAACAGTTGTTCGTCTATAGTTACAAGTTAAAAAATGAAACTAAGTGACAGGAATGCACGTATTTTATAGAGGAGGATGACATTTTTCTCCAGAAAAGGTGAGATAATTGACAAAGAAAACGGTATTTTTATCGCCAGTCCAGTTTTGGTCAGTGACGCAAACACCCGGCTAAGCGTAGAGATGGATGGGGCAGGCCGACTGATATCCAGGCCATATTGATAACGGAAACGTTTATCTTTGTCCAATCGATGATACAGACCGGTAAAAGTACTGATGCCTTCCAGCGGGGCAGCCATAAGGGCCCTTAATATCCCTTTCTTGGAATGCCCTTCAGCCCCTTGGGGTATGAACTTTTTAAGTGTTTCGCATAAGGTTGCAAGTCAAGAACACCAAAAAAGATGGGCAATTTATCTTTTGACTCTAATATTTGCAATTCCTCAAAAGAAAATAGACTTTCTTGTAGAATATACAATGTGACTTCCTCCTAACGGATTTTGTGGTTTGGTCACTTCAAAATTCTACAAATTAGGGGTGAAGTTCTTTTTTAATACCTTTCAAAACCTTATGGTTCTTGATGTAAAAAATGTGCAAAATGCTCATGATAAGTAATAGCAAAAATGAAAGCCAGAATACTACAAGGAGGATTATGATTGAGGTCAGATTTCAAATATGTACAAAAAATTACCAGACAGTCTAAAGGTTTTCTTTATGGAATTATATTTTTTATTTCTTTGATGACATTAGCATGTGGGATCATGGCCTTCTGGATTTTTTTCTTTACTTCCGAGCCATTAATCGGTCTGATTCCTTTTGTTAGTGGACTTATTACATATATCGTATTGCATTATTCATTTAAACTAGTGAAATCACAGCCGTTGCAGACAGATTTACGAGAAATAAAGGATGGGGCGGTTCACCATGTATGGAAGAATGATGAAACAGGGGAGATGGAAGAAACGTGGGTTCCCTTTAAAGAGATTACAGCAATTTATATTGCAAGACATTCTCAGGCGGTTGGGACAGACTCAAATAGATGGTATATTATTTATCCAAAATTGATCGTCGAATGGGAAGAGGACGGGAGTAAACAATATATCTCTTTTATTGAGGAAAAATCAGATGCCTTTTATGAGTTATATGAGCAATTTCCGGTTGACCAGATTCCAGTGTATACAGCGAATATTGATTTGAAAATGTGGCCGGATCATCTATTGTCAAACGTGTTTGAAGTAGAGAAAGTCAGAAAAGTAGAAAATAAGCGTCCGCTGAAGTTGCCCTTTAAAGCAAGGACGTCGTCATTATGGTCTCCTCCGTTACCGAATGTTAAGGAGAACGAGGAAATAAAACAGGCAGATTTGCGGAAATTTAATGTAATAGGCGTTATTACGTTTACAATCGGATTGATCATTACTTTCTTTTCTCTATTATCTGTCTTTCCACAATGGGCTATTGAGGATGGAGTATTTAGAAGCGATACGTCCATTTTATTCACTCTGATATATGTTTTTCCTTTATTGATTTTTTTTCATGTAAGAAAGAAGTGGAATGTCCACTGGCTCTTTGTTCAAATGGCGGCAGTTGCCTCTATCTATTCGCTAAGCGGTTGGATCGTTACTCGAATAAATCAAGTGTCAAATGAATTTACCGATGCTCTTATTATGGAAGTTTTTATGGCTTGCTTAATGGTGTTCGTATCTTATCTTTTTGGAAAACTTCTTGTTTTGATCGTTGTCATACATGAGAAAATTAACCATAAAAGAAAATGAAAGTACGGTATTGACAAGGTACAGACAAAGGGTGGAAATCCCGGACAGCGAAGGCATTGGCAGTTTAGTAAAAAAGGGCTTAAATAAGCGCTTTCATAAAATATCTATATTTTGTAAGGAATGTCTATATAATAGATTTAGGGAAGGGCACTACAGTGTATGAAGTGCTCCCTGTCAAGTAGACAATGGAAATAATAAAAATGCTTTATGCGGCTTGTGGCCTAAATTCTGACAGGTAACGAGCGTTAAGAGGCTTGGACATAACTAAAAAGGCGAATGATTATAGAATATTATATTTATTAAACATGAAAATCCGAAAAGATTCGATTTCTAACTTAAAGAAATTTGAATCATAGTTCGGATTTTTCATTACCTAAAATGCTTTTGTCCCAGCCTTGTATATTAATGAATAGAGGTTCGCTACCTCTGGTGCTTTTCCACAGTGTAATTATTTATGCTGGAAGCAGCTGTGGATTAGTGACCCAAACTACAGTACTTTTTAGTAACAGGTTTTTAGAGAGTCTAACCACAGGTCTTTGTTTATCTGTTGATCAGTCAGATAACGCTAGACGTTTGATTTCACACAAGGATACAGAGCAAAGGGTGCGTGGCTTGAGAACTCAGCGTAATAATAAAGAAGGAAGGTATTTTAATATAGTCACAGCTTTTGATACACCTTTTGTAGTTGAATAATCAGGGGATTTCTCCATCCATCCAAACCGTTGGAATATCAATGTTTATGGCATTTAGTCCTGATTGGAATGGGACTAGATAATAGAAATGGTCAGGAAGAGGCCGCCAGTGCAAGCCCGGCTGGAAGTTGTTATGAAGGGGAATATAAAGCAATTCCTGAGAAGGTCGGCCGTTGCTTTTTGTTGGTGTCTTCTGCCGGTAAAATTTGAAAAAAGAGAGATGTCTGTTAGCCAATGACGCCTGCGCTTTATGTGACATCTCTCTCCAATAACCATTTTGTTTTCTCTATTTCCCGGATGTCATCCAGCCGCTTAAGTTCGCTTTCAATGTACTGCGGTCCATTTAGAAAAAGCCATACCAGCGCAAGATTGGATGCCTTATAATAAGTGGATTCATCTATTTGAACTATGCAACTAAAGTATAAGTTGCCTTCGCGATTAATAGAATCCAACTTCATTTTAACTGCTTGAGCCGCAAGGTTTTCTTTGATAATCTCCTCAGTTGATGTAAATAGGTCGGGTAACGACCCGGCTTTTCATAAATCAGGCTCAGCTTTATGCCTCGTTTCAATAAAATCTTCTATCCATCCACGCAGAAGTGCAGAAGGGTTGATGTACTCTTCCCGACATATGGCATAGAACTTGTCTTTTAGGTCTTTTGGAATCCGAATGCTCATTTGTTCGTTTTTCATTTTCATTACTTCCTTTCATTGTTATACATGTCTATATTTTACTAACTCTGCCTATACATTTTCTGAACAAGCAAACGATCATGATTTTTATGCCTATTTGCCATATGTAAAGCTTGTCTCATTCCATCTCATTTCATGTATTTAAGCCAAGAATGATGAGTTAAACCGGCCATCATACACATACATTTGTTAAAATCATAATAGCCGGATTGTCCTATCAGCCGAGTGTTCAGAAATGATGGAGGGGACAAATGAATTACGATAGTTGGAGCTGGAAACGATGGGCCGTTTTTTACAAAAACTCGGGAGAGCGGGTACGATCAGCAGTTCCCAGCTTTCAAAAGGGAGTTGATACATATTATTCTCAACATGATCAAAGGGTCTTTAGGTTTGCTGAAGGTTTGGAAATGTTTCGGAACTTATCGGTTATGGTTCGAAGGAACATGGCTGTTTTGGTTCCATTCTGTCTTCCCTGTCGAAGGAACATGGTTGCTTCACTCCATTCTTCCCTCTTGGATACAAAAGCAAAGCGGCTCTAGACGTGACAAAGCCTGCTCTTCATTTAGCGAAGAACAGGCTTTTTTTCGTCTTGTGAAAATAGAAGGAGTTTTGTGTATGACCCTTGACCAGTCTGCGGCAAGGGCTTGCATATGGAATCGCTTTTTAATAAAATCCAAATCCTCCAACGAAGGCTGCACCTACGATTACTAAAAGGATAAACAAGACGACAATCAAGGCAAAACCTCCACCATATCCGACTCCACTCATATGAAAGCACCTCCTTGGTGTTCTAATGCTTTATTCTATGTTTCACAGCTTTCTAGGTGCAAAGGGGCAAGTGTTTATAACAAAAATGTGCTAATTCATCATTTTTACAGTAGAAGGGTTCATTTCAGTCACGCTTCGCCCAGCCATAACTGAAGCCAATGGAGGATATGGGATGCCACCTGAAAAAATCATTTTGACATGCAAAACAGCTTGGACTGGGTACTGTCCATTTGAGCCAGGTAATCATTCGCGGCAGCCGTATTGCAGGAAAAAGGGGTATTTACAAAGAATACGCATCATAAAATATGATGTTGTGAACAAGTTTTTTCATATAAAATAAAAAAAATGCATTTATATGTTGACATGTGGATAGGGTATCGACTATACTCTTTATTGGGTCGTCAAGGACGGTCCATTTCATTTGGTTTTATATAAGGCGGCCCCTTGGTCAAGCGGTTAAGACACCGCCCTTTCACGGCGGTAACACGGGTTCGAATCCCGTAGGGGTCACCATTTTTATTTTTGGAAAAATTGGGACAAACCAAGCGCATTGGTGTAAAAGAAAGAAGCGCCCAAAGGAAGACAATGTTCCTATAATAACGCATAACATTCTTATGCCCCGTTTTTTCGAAAATACGCCACTAGATCGCAATTTAAAAAGGAGGATTAGCTCAGCTGGGAGAGCACCTGCCTTACAAGCAGGGGGTCGGCGGTTCGATCCCGTCATCCTCCACCATTCATTAAATGGCTTGCCGGCCTAGCTCAATTGGTAGAGCAACTGACTTGTAATCAGTAGGTTGGGGGTTCAAGTCCTCTGGCCGGCACCATTTTTTATTTGTCCATTTTTAGGGTGGGGTAGCGAAGTGGCTAAACGCGGCGGACTGTAAATCCGCTCCCTCAGGGTTCGGCGGTTCGAATCCGTCCCCCACCACCATTTTACATTTCTGTATAGAACGTTTTACAAAAGGGTATTATACATAATGTCTTTTTGAATCAAACTCTATCGGCTCGGGCTTTGCTGCGAGCGGAAGTACCCGCTGCATTTGTAAAACGATTCAAACAAACATTGTTTCAGTGGGCTATAGCCAAGCGGTAAGGCAACGGACTTTGACTCCGTGATTCGCTGGTTCGAATCCAGCTAGCCCAGCCAAACAATCGAGCCATTAGCTCAGCCGGTAGAGCATCTGACTTTTAATCAGAGGGTCGCAGGTTCGATTCCTGCATGGCTCACTCTCTTTTTTTATTTTGGCGGGGCCTTAGCTCAGCTGGGAGAGCGCCTGCTTTGCACGCAGGAGGTCAGCGGTTCGATCCCGCTAGGCTCCATAATTGAATTGTGTTCAACCCGGAAGGCTGGTTATCCGCTTTTCGGGTTTTTATATGCTTATAAATGGGTGGCGGCTTCTCCATTAAGGATACTGGCATTCTGAGTTCGTTTAAAATTGTATATATATGCAAGGTTTTGTCCAGTTGAGTCATGACCACCTCAATTGGTACAATGATTCCAGTTTGATATAAGGGGGAGAACTGGGTGAATCAGAACATATCCATTATTGGAGTCCCGATGGATCTCGGTCAAACCCGCCGTGGGGTTGATATGGGACCAAGCGCGATTCGATATGCAGATGTCATTGAACGTCTGGAGCGCCTGCATATCCATGTGGAGGATTTGGGAGACATTCAAATAGAACGTGTTGTAGAAGAACCCACTGGAAAGTTGCGAAACTTGCGCGCGGTTACCTTTGCAGCAACGCGCCTTTTTCAAGTGGTTGACTCTGTAGTGGGGCATGGGCGCTTCCCGCTTGTTCTTGGTGGGGATCACAGCATCGCGATCGGAACGCTGGCGGGGGTTTCCAAGCACTATGAGAATTTGGGAGTCATTTGGTTTGATGCACACGGAGATTTAAATCCGGTAGAGCAATCCCCGACGGGAAACATTCATGGCATGCCGCTCGCCGCTAGCCTTGGCATTGGGCATGAGAACTTGACAAATGTAGGAAATTACAGTCCAAAGATTAAGCCGCAAAATGTTGTCATTATCGGAGCCAGGGATTTGGACCCCGGTGAAAGGGAACTGATAAAAGAGCATTCCATCAAGGTATACACGATGCATGAGATTGACCGGCTTGGCATGGCGAGAGTGATGGAAGAAACGATTCATTATCTGAAAGGGCGGACGGATGGTGTTCATCTTTCGCTCGATTTAGACGCGCTGGACCCGCACGATGCGCCGGGTGTAGGCACACCCGTACTGGGGGGAGTTACATACAGGGAGAGCCATTTGGCAATGGAAATGCTCGCTGAGGCTAACATCATTACGTCAGCTGAATTTGTTGAGGTAAACCCCATCTTGGATGAAAAAAATAAAACAGCCAAAGTGGCTGTTGCCTTAATAGGATCATTATTTGGTGAAAAGTTGCTTTAAACATGCTGGCGGCAAGTTCTGTCAGATATTGCTGCCCGCTTGTTTTTTAAAAGGAACTCATATTCATTTAATAGCTTGTCCAGCTGACTGCTTAATTGTAAGACGCCCTCGTCAACGAAAGAACGGGCCAAGCCGAGCTGAATCATTTCTATGCGCTTTTCTTCAATTTTTTTGATCATATTTTCCACTTCGATACTCATCGCAATCCCTCACTATTATGTCTTATCTATCTTTATCCGAATTTGCCTTGAATAAACCTTTTTACCCATGAATGTTTGATAAAATAGAATAGGGACGAAAAAATGAAACCTTTTGATAATATATCCGTATAAAGAGAATACCGCGCTGGCGGGAGGTTGTTGAATGGATAAGTTGGTGAACCAAAGAATTAAGCAAGTGATAAAGGGCGACCAGGAAGCCTTCGGAGAGATTGTGGAAATATATAAAGACAAAATATTTTCCCTATGCTTCAGAATGCTTGGAAATCGGCATGAAGCCGAAGATATTGCCCAGGAGGCTTTTATTCGGGCCTACACGAATATTGAGAGCTTTCAGCAAAACCGTAAGTTTTCAACATGGTTGTACCGAATCGCCACAAATCTTTGCATAGATAGAATCAGAAAGAAAAAACCAGACTATTTTCTTGATGCGGAAATTGCAGGAACGGAAGGCCTGACCTTGTATTCTCAATTGCCATCCTCGGGCAAAACGCCTGACGCGGCGGTCGAAACGTTGGAAATTCAAGAAATTGTGCAAAGGGAAATCATGCGATTGCCTGATAAGTACAGGTCGGTTATTGTTTTACGGTATATTGATGATCTTTCATTAAATGAAATCGCAGAAGTACTTGAATTACCACTTGGTACTGTAAAAACAAGAATCCACCGCGGGCGGGAAGCGCTTCGCAAACAGTTGCACAATATGTAGGAAAGGTGAGAAGTAAATTGAATGCTTGTCCAGAGGAAATCATTCTCTATATGCACCAGTATTTGGATGGAGACTTGAGTAGAGAAGATGAGCAAACCCTAAAGGTACATTTACAGACGTGTCCGGCCTGCCAAACATACTTCCAAGAGTTAGTACAGACAGAAGCCATCGTTAAAAGTGCTTCACTGATTGTTGCACCAAATAACTTTACGAATCAAGTAATGGCTCGCCTTCCGAGAGAAAAAAGCAGAATAGGGATTCAGCGCTGGTTCAGAAATCATCCCATGCTGATTGCTGTTTCTTTATTCCTTGTATTAATGGCGGGAAGTATGGTAAATATGTGGAATGACGACCAAAGATTCTCTTATACAAAACAACCCAACTTGATCGTTGAAAACGATACAGTAATCGTTCCACAAGGGGAAGTCGTCACAGGTGATGTCACTGTCAAAAATGGAAATATCAAAATAGAAGGTAAAGTGGATGGAAATGTTACAGTGATTAATGGCGAGAAATATTTGGCTTCGGCTGGTGCTGTTACAGGAGATGTAAAAGAAATAGATAAAATGTTTGAATGGATATGGTATAAGATGAAAGAAAGTGGCAAACTAGTCGTTGATTTTATTGGAAAAGAATAAGGTGCTGCTGCAAGGCTGCTGCAGCAGCTTCTTTTTCTTTTAATACCCCAGCATCCAACGTACCAGCATCTTTCGGATTATGTTATAATATAAAGGTTCTATATATGTTTAAATCATGCGCACGATGCGTGCTGTTGAATAAATAGATGGAGGAAAGAATATGCCGTTTGAAGACCTTTCGATCATGGACTATTTGTCCCGCATAGTAGATATTCTCCTCGTTTGGTACGTTATTTATAAGCTGATTATGGTCATACGCGGCACAAAAGCAGTTCAGCTTTTAAAAGGAATCTTTGTTATTATCATTGTCCGTTTTCTTAGTGAATTTTTCAATTTACATACATTGGGCTGGATGATGGAGCAAGCCATTACATGGGGTTTTCTCGCGATTATTATCATTTTTCAACCCGAACTCAGACGCGCGCTTGAACAGTTGGGCCGGGGGAGAATTTTTGCAAGAGGTGGAATACAGGAGGAAGAGGAACAAAAACGTAAAGTCGCGGCGATTAGGGAAGCAGTCAGTTATATGGCCAAGAGAAGAATCGGCGCTCTCATTTCCATTGAGAGAGAGACGGGCTTGGGCGATTACATTGAAACCGGTATCCCGTTGAATTCCACGCTCACTTCCCAATTGTTGATAAACATCTTTATTCCAAACACACCGCTTCATGACGGGGCGGTCGTTATACAGAAGAATCATATTACCGCCGCGGCATGTTACTTGCCGCTTTCAGAAAGTCCGTTCATTTCCAAGGACCTGGGAACACGGCATCGAGCGGCAGTTGGAATCAGTGAGGTGACGGATGCTTTCACCATCGTTGTGTCAGAGGAGACGGGAAACATTTCCGTCACGCAACACGGCGAGCTATACCATGATTTATCATCGGATGAATTCGAGCAACTACTGGAAAAAGAACTCGTAACCGGCACTAAAGTAAAATACACTTCCTCCTCACTATGGAAAAGAAAGGGGAAGAAAGAACGTGGATAAATTCATGGATAACCCCTGGTTCGTAAGAATTATTGCGATGAGCCTTGCGCTGCTTCTGTTTTTTTCAGTCAATCATGATATGAATAAAAATAACAATCAGTCCAAGCCAAACGGAATGGAAAATAATGAGGTTGAAACGATTGTAGATGTGCCTGTGGAAGTTTATTATGACTCTGAAAATTTGGTTGTAAACGGTATTCCGAATACAGTTGATGTGACCATTGAAGGGCAGAGAAGGTTTGTCGAAGCAGCCAAGCGGCAGAGGGATTTTACCGTTTTTGTCGATTTATCCAATGTCAGTATTGGTGACCGCCGTGTACCGATTTTATATAAAGATTTCTCAGATAAGCTGAAAGTGAAAATAGAACCAGCTTATGCTGAAGTGTCCATCCAGGAGAAAGTGACTGAAGAATTTACAGTAGAGGCGGAATTTAACAATAATACACTTGCAGAAGGCTTTGAAGCGGACTCTCCGGTCGTTGACCCAAAAACGGTCCAAATTACAGGAGGGAAAGAAACGATTGAAAAAATATCGTATGTCAAAGCTTCCATCGATGCAGGGGGCCTTATTACGCACTCGCTCAAGCAGGATACGAAAGTAACCGTTCTTGACCGCCATTTGAACAAATTGGATGTTTTTGTTGATCCGGAATTCGTAACGGTCACTGTGCCTGTCAACAATCCAAGGAAAACAGTGCCTTTAAAAATCAAGCAAACAGGAACACCTTTGAATAGTACGATTATCAAACGGATCGAAACCGACATTAACGAGGTCATCGTATACGGAAGAACCAAGGTTTTGGAACAACTAAAAGAATTAGAGTTGGAAGTAGATGTCAGCAAGATTGACAAAACAACAGAATTGGAACTCCCGCTTACACATCCGGCAGGCGTTAACAAGACGACTCCGGAAAAAGTAAAAGTAAAGATCGTTGCGGAGAAGAACAGTGAGGAGACAAGCCTAAATATCCCGATTGAAAGCAAAGGATTGGCAGAAGGACTTGATATGGAGATTTTAGCACCCGCCGAAGGGGCAGTGTCCATCAAGTTGGAAGGCAACAGTGAGGAACTGAAGAAAGCCGTCGAAAAAGATTTTGAGGTGTTCATGAATATGGAAGGCTTAAAAGCGGGTGAGCATGAGCTGGATTTACAGGTGAGCGGACCTCAAGATGTGAAATGGCAGTTATCTACTGAAAAAGCAAAAGTCCGACTGAAGGAAAGAGAAAATGCTTAAGCAAACATCGGATAAAGAAGGAGCGAAGAAATCATATGGGTAAATATTTTGGTACGGATGGAGTAAGAGGTGTGGCGAATACGGAGCTAACTCCTGAGCTTGCGTTTAAGTTGGGCCGTTTCGGCGGTTATGTCTTGTCAAATAATGTCGAACAGCCAAAAGTGTTAATTGGACGCGATACTCGTATATCCGGGCACATGCTGGAAGGGGCTCTTGTAGCGGGGCTTTTGTCGATTGGCGCGGAAGTCATGAGACTTGGTGTTATTTCAACTCCGGGGGTCGCTTATTTGACAAAAGCATTGGGAGCCCATGCAGGTGTCATGATTTCAGCTTCCCACAATCCTGTTCCGGATAATGGAATCAAATTTTTCGGATCGGATGGTTTCAAGCTTTCCGATGAGCAGGAGGCAAAAATTGAGGAGCTTCTTGATTTGCAAGAGGATCATCTGCCGCGTCCGACTGGGGCAGATCTTGGTTATGTGAATGATTATTTTGAGGGCGGACAAAAATATTTACAATTTCTCAAGCAAACAGTGGATGAGGACTTTTCCGGAATCCATGTGGCGCTTGATTGCGCGCATGGAGCAACATCTTCCTTGGCAACCCATTTATTTGCCGACCTTGAAGCGGATACGTCCACAATGGGTTCATCTCCAAATGGGCTAAACATTAACGAAGGTGTGGGATCGACCCATCCGGAGACATTGGCATCCTTTGTGAAGGAAAAAGGTGCTGATATCGGTCTTGCTTTTGACGGGGATGGTGACCGCCTTATTGCAATTGATGAAAACGGCCATATCATAGACGGTGACCAAATTATGTACATATGTGCCAAACATCTGAAAAGTGAAGGGCGTTTAAAGCAAAATACCGTCGTATCCACCGTCATGAGTAACCTCGGTTTTTACAAAGCCTTGGAAGCCGAAGGAATCAAAAGCATTCAAACCGCAGTGGGTGACCGGTACGTCGTGGAAGAAATGAAAAAGAACGACTATAGCCTGGGCGGGGAACAGTCGGGCCATATTGTTTTCCTCGATTACAATACAACGGGGGATGGGCTTTTAACCGGGCTTCAGCTTGTAAATATTATGAAGCTCGAAGGCAAATCGTTGTCCGAACTCGCTAAAGACATGAAAAAATATCCGCAAAAATTGGTGAATGTCAAGGTGACAGATAAGCACCATGTGACGGATAATGAAAAAGTGAAGGAAGTCATCAAAGAAGTGGAAGGTGACATGAACGGCAATGGACGGATTCTTGTCCGCCCGTCCGGGACGGAGCCACTTGTCAGGGTAATGGTCGAAGCGGCTACAGAAGAGGACTGCGAGCGCTATGTCAACCGCATTGCCCAAGTAGTAAAAGAAGAAATGGGATTGGATCAATCACAATAAGGAAGGGGAGCCATTTGTTTGGCTCCCTTTTTTATTATATAGTACCTTGCAAAGAACAGTACTATATGATATCTTTCACTTAGTTGGTATTTTTTTTAGAAAGGTACTATACGTTGTATAGTAGTGGTTATAAAAAGTGAGGTGACAAAAGGTGAACGTTCAGTTTAAAAAAGGAGTATTGGAGCTTTGTGTCCTGGCCCTGCTTCATAAACAAGATCGTTACGGATATGAACTTGTTCAAAAAATATCCGATCAAATAGCGATTTCTGAAGGATCGGTGTATCCGCTGTTGAGACGGTTGACGAAGGAAGGTTACTTTAGCACCTATTTGAAGGAATCGACGGAAGGGCCCTCCAGAAAGTACTATAAGCTAACTGAGAACGGTAGAAATTATCTGCAGAAGCTGCTTAACGAGTGGGAAAAATTTACGGAGGGTGTCAACCAATTAATAAAAGAAGGTGTGAAAAATGACTAGAAATGAATTTTTGAAGGTACTCAATTCATCCTTGCAAAATCTTCCAGAGGAAGAACGATTAGATATCATTGAGGATTTTAAAGAATATTTTGATGCGGGACAAATGGAAGGCAAGACGGAAGAGCAAATTTCCACATCTTTGGGTTCACCCCGGAAAATAGCCAAAGAATTGCTTGCTTCTTACCATTTGGAAAAAGTTGAAGCGACAGCCTCGGCCGGAAATATCATGCGCGCAGTATGGGCGGTCATTGGCTTGGGATTTTTTAATGTAGTCATTGTACTTGGACCATTTATCGCGATAGCCGGTATTGTTGTTGCCGCTTGGATAACTGGGGCGGCATTCATTTTATCCCCGCTTTTGGTTTTGGCAAATACAATCATTTTTCCCGGTACGTTCGTGTTCTTTGATTTATTTTCATCTTTGGCACTCGCGGGAATCGGGATTTTTATCGTCATTGGAATGTATTTTGCCACACAAGCCATCTCAAGCGGTTTTATCCGTTACCTCAAATTTAATATGAGGATTGTTAAAGGAGGATTAAAACGTGACTAGATTAAAAAAATTGGCGATCATCGCAAGCCTGCTTTTAGTAGTGGGAGTTGTGGGCAGCTTACTGACATATAAATCCATGATAAAGGCAGAAGATGTATTCGAAGAAAAAGAGTTGGATACGGAGAATATCACTGATATACAAGTGGATGTTGACCACGCCAAAGTGGACATTGTACCTATGCAGGCGACAGATAAAATAACCGTTGAATTGACGGGTAAAGTGGCAAAATATAAAAAATATAAATTGGAAGCCAAAACCGAAGGTAATTCTGCCATTATCAAATTAAATGAGAGACAACGAAAGCTATTTAATCTGAACTTTTTTAACGAAAACTTTTATTTGAAAATAGGCGTACCCGAAAAGGAATATGATACGATCGCAGTCGAAGTCGTGAATGGCCTTATTCAAGCAAGCGGGTTACATGTCAAGAGTGGAACGGTGCGGACGGTTAATGGAAAAATTGATTTGAAGGATATTCAAAGCTCAAGTATGAAAGCGAGCTCCGAGAACGGCTCCATTCATATGAATGAAGTCACTGGAGAGTTAAAGGGCAGAATAACGAATGGCAACATATCTTTACTGTCGAACAACTTGGAACGCTCTATCGACTTTGCATCCATCAATGGTCAGATTAGAATCGAAACTGATCAAGAACCGAATAATGTCTCCTTTGATGTTAGTATTACAAATGGCGATGCTGAAATTTTTGGAAGAACAGCGAAAGACGTCAAGTTTGGAAATGGAGAACACCTCATCAAGCTGAAAACGATAAACGGGAAAGTTAACGTGAATGAATAAGATGAAGCGCGCTGAATAAAGTGATAACAGGTATTAAAGAGGTGGATGTCCAAAGTCCTGAAAAATCGCTCTTCTTAGCTCTAAAAAAATAGTAGAGGTTGTCCAGCGTGAATATGAAAAACAAAGGGGCCGGGACAGAACCCTCTAAAAATGAATAAACCGCGTGAAAACAAGTTTAAAAAACCGGTGGTTACTTCTTGATTTCACGCGGTTTTATTCTCGCGATTTTTACGAATATCAATCAGCTTTTAACTTATGTTCCAGCCCCTTTGAATTTTACTCTAAATTGGACTTTTTAGACAGCCCTTACTAATGATTCGTATGTTTTTTAGGGTTTATGCTTCAATTGTTCCTGAGCCATCTTGATCATTTCTTTTACCATACTGCCTCCAATGGGGCCGCCTACCTTTCCGGCCTGCTCCGCCGTTAATTTTCCGTTGTAGCCTTTTTGAAGAGGGATCCCTTGTTCTTCGGCGACTTCGTACTTTACATGGTCGGGATTTTTCATGTCTACCGGATAACCTTTTTCCTTCATCACGCGTGCCTTCATTTTATCTAAAGCTTCCCGTGCTTCGGGAACCAAAATTTTATTTTTCCTTGCCATTTTTCATCCTCCTTTGTGAATAGTATTCCCAGAGGAGGAGAGTTCACGCATTTTTACGCAGTTGAATGGAACCTTTTATAATAAGTAGCAGAATGGCGATGATCAACAACAGACATCCTGTAAATAAAAAACCGCCGTTAGCCGTCAGTTGCAACATTCCGGTAATGCTCGATCCGGCAACAACGCCAATGGAAAAAAATGCATAAAAGTAGCCGTAAGCTTTTCCGCGGTTTTGATCTGTAGTCGATTCAATGAGCAGTGTGTTGATAGATGGAAATAAAAAGGCAAAGCCCGTTCCGTATAAAGCCATAAATAGATAAAGGACAGACAAGCTTTCACCCATGCTGATCAGCAGAAGGCTTACTCCCATCAAGGACATGCCAAAAACAAGCAAACGTATCGGCTTGATTTGATCGAATAGCCGGTTTGTCGGCGAAATAAAAATGAGAACAGCGATGATCCCGAAGGTGCTCAGAAGCATGCCGCTTGTTTTCGTGTCACTTCCAAGCTCCGCCACCTTTAGCGGAAGCATATAGGCTAGTACGCCTTGAGAGAACATCAGAAAAAAAGCTCCCGAAAATGCTTTTACA
Organism: Siminovitchia sp. FSL W7-1587; assembly: GCF_037963795.1. Classification (NCBI taxonomy): domain Bacteria; kingdom Bacillati; phylum Bacillota; class Bacilli; order Caryophanales; family Bacillaceae; genus Siminovitchia; species Siminovitchia sp. FSL W7-1587. The sequence continues at coordinate 2,006,126 of NZ_CP150169.1, read as the reverse complement.
ACGGCAGGAGTTTTAAACAGCTCGAGAACGGGGCGTTCCGTTTGTCTGACAGAAGATTTTGGAGTAATATTGGAAGTTCTTAAAAAAATGAACGCCAAGGCCCCCAAAACAAACATACAGGCTGCGGTTACAGTGAAGACGGTGACTTCGCTTGTCCGGCTTGCCAAAATCCCGCTGAAAGCCGGTCCGGTGATGGCGGCAACCCCAATAAATGCCCCTGAAATGGCGGCACGTTTGCCCTTTTTATTGTTTTCAGATGTATTCGCCATGAATGTAAATGCAGCCGGCATGATTAGTCCCGCTGTACATCCGTGAATAAAGCGCACAATAAGCAGGATATATGCATTCGCTGCCAGATGGTAAAGCAGCAATGAGCCGCCTGTCAACAGCAAGCCGGCCATTAAAAGCCGAAAAGGCCCCTTTTTATCCGTTAAAAAGCCCGAGGCGACATTCCCGATCATATTGGAAAGTGAATACATGCCGACGGCCAGTCCGGTTAGAAATGGCGTTGCTCCGACGGAACCTGCTAGTGGGGTAATGATCGGCAGTTGTGTAAATAAGTCGAAAAAAGAAAAAAAGATAATAGCATAAACGATCGCGCGCATAACGTGATTACTCCCTGAATGTTATTTACCCTCTATTCTCTCGTGTTCACTGCATTTAGGCAAAAGTTACGCATTCGAACATTATATCCACGTCTTAATGTCCATCGGGAATGAGCATATTTCCACGGTAAATATTTCTTGACGAAAGCCATGTGATACAGTGTTTCCGAGTGCTATAATAGATTTACAAGGTTTTTTTATGCAATGCTCGGTCGTCCGTAGGGCGAAATGTTATTTATTTTTTCTTTTTTTGGGGGGGATAGATTTTTTCCTCATTAAATGATGGTATGTTGAAGCGATGCCCCGAAAATGATTTTCCGGGGCTTCCTCTTGATGGCTGAAGGTGCAAATCTAAAATGAAGACTCATTTACGGGATTGCGCCATTTAGCATTAGATGAAAGGGAGGGATAAAAAATATGAAAGTGTCATTATTTATTACCTGTTTGGCGGATGTTTTTTACCCGGAAGTCGGAATGAATGTCGTAGAGGTGTTGGAACGGGAAGGATGCGAGGTTGATTTTCCGGAAGAGCAGACATGCTGTGGCCAGCCTGCATATAGCACCGGGTATGTGGAAGATGCCAAAGAAGCGATGAAGCAAATGATTCAGGCTTTTGCCGATTCCGAGTACGTTGTAACACCATCCGGCTCGTGCGCTTACATGTTCAAGGAATATCCTGACATTTTTAAGGGCGATCCCCATTGGGAACTTCAAGCAAAGGATTTGGCGAATAAGACGTATGAGTTCAGCCAATTTCTTGTAGAAGTGCTGAGAATGGAAGATGTTGGTGCTTCTTTTAAAGGACGGGCCACTTATCACAAATCGTGTCATATGACACGATTGCTCGGGGTAAGTGAGGCTCCTTTCACTTTGTTAAAAAATGTGGATGGGCTGGAGCTGTCATCTTTGCCCAGAAGTCAGGACTGTTGCGGGTTCGGTGGTACTTTTTCCGTGAAAATGGGTGATATCTCATCAGCAATGGTGGGTGAAAAAGTGGAGCACATCAAGGAAACGGGTGCAGATGTGCTCGTTGGCGGTGACTGCGGCTGTCTGATGAACATCGGTGGAAGGATTAAGCGGGAAGGCCTGCCAATCAAGGTGATGCATCTTGCTGAAATGTTGAATAGGAGGGGGGAGAAATAAATGGGAATAAAAATTGGCAATGCTGCGTTTGACAAACGAGCCGACGAAGCTCTTCATGATCCTGATGTGCAAAGGGCTGTGCCTCCTGCCCAGGAACGGCTGCAATCCGTCCGGTTGAAAGCAGTCGATGAACTGGGCGATTGGGAACAATGGCGGGATCTTGGTGAGAAAATCCGCTCGCATACGATAGAACATCTTGACTATTATTTACAAGAGCTAAGCGATAGTGTGGCGAAAAGAGGCGGTCATGTGTTTTTCGCCGAGACTGCCGAAGAAGCCAACAATTATATTGAACAGGTTGTCCGACAGAAGCAGGCAAGGAAAGTAGTAAAATCGAAGTCGATGGTGACGGAGGAAATCGGCTTGAATCCAGTTTTGGAAAAAGCGGGCTGCGAAGTGATCGAAACGGATCTTGGCGAATACATCATTCAACTGGATAACGATCATCCATCCCATTTTATAGGTCCGGCTCTTCATAAAACGAAAGAACAGGTTCGGGATATTTTTTCAAAAAAGCGGGGTTACTCAGGATCTGAAAAGCCGGAAGAGTTGACACGGTTTGCCCGGGAACAGCTTCGGAAGGAATTTTTATCAGCCGATGTCGGCATTACCGGCTGCAACTTCGCGATCGCCAATTCGGGAACGGTCGGTATTGTGACGAATGAGGGGAATGCGCGGCTTTCCACGACGGTGCCAAAGACGCAAATCACTGTCATGGGCATGGAGCGGCTCGTTCCAACGTGGGAAGATTTTGAGGTGATGGTTTCCTTGCTTTGCCGCAGTGCTGTTGGACAAAAGCTGTCCACATATGTAACAGCTTTGAGCGGACCAAAGATGGAAGGGGAAGCGGATGGGCCGGATGAATTCCATTTGGTGATCGTTGACAACGGGCGTTCACGGATTCTTGGAACAGAGTTCCAATCTGCTCTGCATTGCATCCGTTGTGCCGCCTGTGTCAATGTTTGTCCGGTTTATCGACATATTGGCGGGCATGCCTATGGCTCGATTTACCAGGGGCCGATTGGCGCAGTTTTAACGCCGCTTTTAGGAGGCTATGAGGAATACAAAGAGCTTCCTTACGCCTCATCTTTGTGTGCGGCCTGCACCGAAGTTTGCCCGGTTCGTATTCCGCTGCATGAATTGCTTTACAAACACCGGCAGCGGATCGTTCAAGACGGAGGCCATGCGCCAGCCGGCGAAAAGACAGCCATGAAAACATTCAGGAAAGTGACTTCATCTAGCCGATTTTATAGGGTTAGCACAAAGTCCGCGACGGTTTTCCGGGGCATCATTTCAGGCATGTCGAAAAAAGGGCCAAAGCCGATAAGGGGATGGACGCAATCGCGGGACCTTCCTTCAGTGGGGAAAAAGAGGTTCCGGGACTTGTACAAAGAACGAAACAAGGGGGCGGGCCAATGACAGAAAAGGGTAAAGCCATAAACACTGTTTTGCAACATGCAAATAAGCAAGGAGGTTCTGATCAGCCGGAATCGGAAATCAATACTTCCAGTTTGAGTTTGCATGATCAAGGCGTTGCAACTCATCCGCGGGCTGGGGCCACTGAAAAGTCTTCGGGCGGAGAGCTTTCGCAACCGCAAGGCAATATCGTCAATCGTGAAGGATTCCTTGATCGTTTGGCTGAAAGTTTTGGCAGAGCGCGTGTGAGGGAAAAGCCTGTCCGCCCTGATTGGGGACATAAGCCTAAGCCGCAATGGGAGGTTTTTTCCGGGTATTCACGTACCGAGCTGGTTGAAGTTTTGAAGGAGCAGTGTCTTTTGGTTCATACGGAAGTAATTGAAACAAATAAAGCCGGGTTGGGAGCCGCTTTAAAAGAGGCGATCGATCGAAGTGAAGCCAAAACGGTGGTTACCTGGGATGACCCCCGATTTGCTGAATTTGGTTTGGACGAGGTGTTAAACGGGGCAGACTACGAGGTGTTTGAATGGGATTCGAATGATCGGGATGCGGGCATCGCCGCGGCCGAGCGGGCCGATGTCGGAATCACCTTCAGCGATATGACGCTGGCTGAATCCGCCACAGTCGTTCTTTTCTCTGGTGAAGGCAAAGGCCGATCGGTGAGCCTCCTTCCGACAAATTATATTGCGGTTATTCCGAAAAGCACCATTGTCCCGCGGATCACCCAGGCCGCGGCTGAAATTGACAGAAGAATCGCGGCAGGAGAAACGATAGCTTCCTGTGTCAACTTCATTTCCGGACCGAGCAACTCCGCTGACATCGAAATGAGCCTCGTCGTCGGCGTGCACGGTCCAGTCAAAGCCACTTACATCATTATGGATGACGCCTAACCGTGGGCGGAAGGGGGGATTGGTATTGGAGCGTGCAGAGCCTTGGCTCTGTCACGCTCCAATACCCGCGGATAGAGAAAAATACCCGCGGATAGAGAAAAATACCCGCGGATAGAGAAAAATACCCGCGGATAGAGAAAAATACCCGCGGATAGAGAAAAATACCCGCGGATAGAGAAAAATACCCGCGGATAGAGAAAAATACCCGCGGATAGAGAAAAATACCCGCGGATAGAGAAAAATACCCGCGGATAGAGAAAAATACCCGCGGATAGAGAAAAATACCCGCGGATAGAGAAAAATACCCGCGGATAGAGAAAAATACCCGCGGATAGAGAAAAATACCCGCGGATAGAGAAAAATACCCGCGGATAGAGAAAAATACCCGCGGATAGAGAAAAATACCCGCGGATAGAGAAAAATACCCGCGGATAGAGAAAAATACCCGCGGATAGAGAAAAATACCCGCGGATAGAGAAAAATACCCGCGGATAGAGAAAAATACCCGCGGATAGAGAAAAATACCCGCGGATAGAGAAAAATACCCGCGGATAGAGAGAAAAATACCCGCGGATAGAGAAAAATACCCGCGGATAGAGAAAAATACCCGCGGATAGAGAAAAATACCCGCGGATAGAGAAAAATACCCGCGGATAGAGAAAAATACCCGCGGATAGAGAAAAATACCCGCGGATAGAGAAAAATACCCGCGGATAGAGAAAAATACCCGCGGATAGAAAAAAATACCCGCGGATAGAAAAAAACAACAAGTGTTATTTAAAGTCCATTCTATATGAGCGATTTTTATAAGTTCCTCTTGATGTCAAGCCCATGCTCTTCATCATTCTGTATGCCGTATCTGAATCCACGTGCAGAAAATCGCGGCAATCCCTGTTGGTCATTTCTCTTCCAATTAATAAAAACCATTCTCTGATCGCCTGTTCGTGCGCCTTAGGATCACAGCGTCCGCATTTTTCACAGCGCCAACTTCTTTTGATTTTGACCATTCCAATCATTCCACAGTCAACACAGATTACACCGGTACGAATGGCGCTCCTAGGAATATTATACATTTCGCAGACGGGCCTAGGAATATGTTGAATGCGGCTGCTCAAAAGAGCTTCAGTTAACCATTTGAAAGTTTTTTGATCAAGCATGGTTTTCTCACGGGGGAGGCTTCGCAGGAATGAGGGAACTAAACTGGGGAACAGCACTTTCGTTTTTGACGGGGCTTTTTCAACAATTTGCTTTGGATATGCTAAAACAACCACACGGTAAAGCGGTATTTGAATTCCGCGATCGCTAAGCCAGAGGTCAAGCAGTTCGCCGTTGCGTTCAACTTGTGCGGCAGGGCTTTCAAATCCATCTACCTCGCCTGTTTCACGTGTTCGGATTAGCTGAGGAGGCGTCTCAATGAACTTCAAGCGCCCACTTATATTTTTCACTTCGAAAATAACAGCATAATAGGGAGTAAGAAACAAAGAGTCGATTTGAAAAAGGCTGCATGATTCCAAGGAGAGGTCGTGAATAATGTGGTGAGCAAACGAAAAAGTTTGCTTTCGAAGAACTTCGGCCAACTTTTCTTCTCCAGAGAGGCCGGCTTTCAAGATAACCTCTTTTGTTTCAAGCAAAGGATATATCTTATGGTCAGGATGCAGCCGCTTTAGGGTAAAGCGAATGCCTTTCAATAAAAGCGGTTCTTCCCTGTTTTGGACGATTATGGGTTTCCACCTCCATTCGCTAGTCCTTATCAGAATCGTACCATAATAAGAAAACGCGTACCACATGAGGTAGGGCTTTACAAAAGCAAAATCTGTCAGTTGAAATACTCGAAAAAGTTTATTCTTCGTGGGAGGTTTACGCCGCCGATGCTTCAAGGGCGAAAAAAGACAACCCTGCGGAACAATAGATACGGCTTCATTAGTGTAACGGCTTACATGAAAAAATAAATATTTTCAGTATAATAGAAGAAAAAGATGGAGCTCCAAAGATGGGCAGCTCTACCAAAAAAACGGGAGGAAACATGAATGGAAATAAAGAATATTGCACCAGAATTGGTATTTAACGAAAAAAAGTTTACCCGGAAAAATCTTTTTCAAAAAGGAAAAAGCACGGTCTTTTTGCTGAACTTGTTGCCTGGCCAGTCTATTCCGCCCCACCCTCATCCCCAATCCAACGTATTTTTATCCGTTATTCAAGGGGAAGGCACATGTACAATCGACAAAAGAAGCTTCCCAATCACAACACATGATGTCATTCACTGTGAAGATCAAGAAATGCTGTCGATCGAAAATACAAGCGATGGTCCTCTTAGTGTATATGTTGTTATGGCGAAGGAGTAAGCACACCCCGTGATGGACATAGGCGCAAAAACGTCTATAGGGTAATGGATTCCCTGATTTATGCGATTATCAGTCTTGTCAACTCCGAAACAATTATAATAGTATAATCGTGCGTAAGATTTCCACTCGGCTCACATTATTATAATAGCCATGTAAAACAACGAACACGGGTTTATCCCCTTATCAATTAGTATGAAACTTTTTTCCGTCCTTTTCGTATTAGAGAGTATGAAAGGGTGATGACCTATAGAACCTCTCTTGGCAATAGAAAACCTTGGTAAAACGTTTAAGCAAAATCGTGTTATCCAAAATATTTCCTTCGAGGTACATAAAGGTGAAATTATGGCGGTTTTGGGCCCTAATGGCGCGGGGAAATCTACGACGATCCGGAACATAATGGGGATTTTGTATCCGGATGAGGGCACGGTCAAGTTTCGTGATTATCCAGCGGGAGAAATTCCCCGGCATACGATCGGCTACCTTCCTGAAGAACGTGGCCTTTACAAAAATGTGAAGGTTATGGACATGATTTTATATTTAGCGGAATTGAAAGATTATCCGCTGAAAAGAGCGAGGGAACGAGCTTTACAATATCTGGAAAAATTCGGGCTGCAAGGTAAAGAAAAAGTTCCTGTTGAAGAGTTGTCCAAAGGGATGGGGCAAAAAGTCCAGTTCATCGGATCGATTATTCATGAGCCTGACTTGCTTATACTGGATGAGCCGTTTTCTGGACTTGATCCCGTTAGCCAGGAAGTTTTTAAACAGGAAATTAAGGAGCAGGCAAGAAAGGGTACGGCGATTCTCCTATCATCACACCAAATGAATATGGTTGAAGAGGTATGTGATCGGTTATTCATGATCCACCGCGGGCGAAAAGTCATATACGGGCCGATTGAAGATGTCAAAAATCAATACGCCAATTTCAAATGTACGATCCGCGGCCATAACGAACCTGCACGACTTGGCAGAATTCCTGACGTACAACGCGTTGAAACAAACGGAGACGTGTCTGTCTTGTATTTAACCCGAGATGTACATATCCCTGGCTGGATCAAACATCTTCCCGAAGAGCTTCATATACAAGAGCTGTCCATTGATCGAGTCTCTCTCCATGAAATTTTTATTGATATTGCAACCGATAATCATACTTTGTCAAGCAGTGGAGAAGGAGGCGGAGTCGGTGCGTAACAGCTGGAAAGTAGCCAAATGGGAAATTAAAAGAAATATGAAAAACAAATCATTTGTCATATCCTTATTATTGACCCCACTTTTATTTGCTTTTTTCTTTTTTGTTCCTTCCTTATTTAATGATCATGATGGCGATGATGCGGCGGAAAATACGGTTAAAGTGTACGTACACGATGAATTGAACGTATTTACTCAAATCAAGGAGGCGGCATCTGCGCAAGAACTTAAGCATTGGCACCTGATAAAAACGGCAAAAGATGAAGAGACGATCAGAAAGCAAATCGCGAAATCGGATGAACAAGCAGTGTTCATTCCTTTGACAGAACAAGCCTTGGCTCAAGCACATGTTCCCGTTTACCTAAACGATCAAGTGTATGAGGAGTTTATATACGAGGTATCCGTGATCGAAAATGTTCTTCGCCAACTGCAAATCGAAAAGCTTGACTTGACGGAGGAGCAAAAAACGGTTGTCTCGCAGGGGATCACATTGGAACCGGTCACTGAAAAGATATCGGCTGAAGAGACACCAGCCAATGAAAGTGCCGCTGGCGCCGATCCGCTTAAACGAATTATACCGGGCATCTTCTCCGGCATAATTTTGTTTTCCATTGTGATGACCGGCATGATGATTTTTACTTCAGCCTCTCAGGAGAAGAAGGAAAAGGTCGCGGAAATCATCTTATCCTCAGTAACACCAGGGGATTTAATGCAAGGAAAAATTATCGGTTATTTTGTGTTGGGTATTACACAAGTTACTGTGTGGATTGCCTTTGCCATCCCGCTCGTTATTTGGAAAATCGATATCCCTCTTTTTAAATATTTGCTCGTACCTGAACTGCCGCTTTTGTTATTTATCGCAGTGGCGGGCTACTTACTATTCGCAGCCATTTTTGTCGGTATTGGGGCTACGGTTGAAGATATGACGGCGACTAGCAATTTTCAGGGAATGGTCATGATGCTGCCATTTTTGCCGCTCATTTTTATCGGTCCCATTTTGAGCGATCCAAGTGGAACGATGGCTATGATCGGTTCGTTTATACCGTTTACAGCACCCGGTGTCTTGCTGATACGATTATCACTGTTGGAAACATGGCCCTGGATGGAAATTATCCTTGCTCTCATCATACTTACCGCCAGCATTTGGCTCATGATGAAGCTGGCAGGAAAAGTTTTTAAAGTTGGCATTTTAATGTATGGGAAAAATGCAACACCGAAAGAAATTTGGAAATGGATACGAACATAAAAAATTGCTGCGGAAATACCTGTTATTGATGGCTGAAATAGAGGAAGAGTTTTCGGTTATGAATAAAAAGACAGAAGCAAATGTCTTTGCACATTTGCTTCTTTTACGTTGATATATCAGTTATAATAAAATATATCAAGCCTTCATTTAGGAGGGATTCCCACTTGAAAGTTATCGGAAATTTACTGCTTATCGCAGGAGTTGTGCTGTTGGCGGTTTTTGGTTACCAACTATTTCAGCACAATCAATCACAAAAGGAATCTTTGGTTGAAGCAAAAGAGAGAATTCAAAATTCCCCGGAAGATACGGATCAAGCATTGAGAGACTTTAAAGCGAAGTATGGTGAAGCTTTTGCCACATTGGAGATACCTAAGCTGGGAAAAACGTTGCCGGTAGTTGAAGGGACAGACCCTGACGCTTTGGAAAAAGGAGTGGGCCATTTATCGGAGTCCGTCTATCCTGGGCAAGGGGAACAAATCCTTTTATCAGGGCATCGTGACACTGTCTTTCGCAAATTTGGGGAAATAGAAATTGGAGATCGGTTTGTTTTGACGATGCCATACGGCTCCTACACGTATGAAATCCGGGAAACGGAAATCGTTCCGGAAGATGACACGACCGTCATACGAGAAATGGGGGAAGAGGTGCTCGTCGTAACGACCTGTTATCCATTTAGCTACATAGGGGATGCGCCAGATCGGTTTGTAACATACGCTTACCCAGTTAAATGATGTCATAGCTATTCGAACGACGGGTGCTGTCAAGAAGCTGTACAACCTTGTTAAAGATAAAAAAGTTTGATTCACTAAGGAAAAAACTAGGTGGCATATTAAACAATATGTCACTTATTTTTATTGAATTGTAAGACGAAGGAATATTTTAATGACACGCCTAAAACGCAAAATGATTAATCGCTCACAGTAAGGAATGACAAATATGCAGTGTTTGTGTGCTCGGTCGCATCACAAACTCGGAATACCCAAAAGGCATGGGCCGCGATTCAATAACGGGTCCATGCCTAATTTGGCGCCCCAAAAAATATGTGGCTATTTCAATATTGATTTGAGGCGTTCTGTTTATTTATTTTGATCCGCATAGACAGCCATGGCATCACGCATGAATTTTGCCAGTCCGTCGCCAAATTGGTCAATGTTTTTTGTGAAGCGTTCATCGGCGACATACATTTCTCCCAAGCCCCTAAACGCTTCCAGCGAATAACTTCCCGCATTCCTGTTCAAAAAGGTAAACCATTCAGCGATCGCAGCCTGCGCCTCTTTTGATTCAGGCGAGCCGTCTTTCAAGTGCGCAAGCTTTCGGTAAATTTCATTCATCTCCTCGCTCATTTGCATTCGCTCCTCATTTGACATCTCGTTTAACATTGCATTTGATTGATCGACGGCTTTGTTACCCCATCGCCGGCGTGCTTCTTGCTCGTATGGATTTTGGCTGAAGTCAAAGCCTGCAAATTTCTCTTTATTGGACATTTCAATCTCTCCTTGCTCGTGTTTGATGGTCTTTTCGATCAAACCGATCATTCTGTCAAGGCGCTCCCGCTCTTCCAACAAGCATTTTTTCTGAAGTTGAAGGGCTTCGCACTTGTCGAAGGAAGGACTATGGATGATTTCCTTTATTTTTTTCAAAGAAAAGCCGAGTTCTTTAAAAAACAAGATTTGTTGAAGCTTCCCCAGATCTTCATCGGAATATAGCCGATAACCGGCCTCCGTTTTTTGAGAAGGCGCCAATAAACCAATTGCATCATAATGATGAAGCGTTCGTACGCTGATTCTAGCTAGTTCTGCAACTTCTTTTACCTTCATTTCCAAAAGGACCTCCCTTCAAGCAAAATATAAAGGATCACGCAACGTGAGAGTCAATACTTTTTTAAAAAATTGTGTCCAGTTTAAAACGAGTGGGGGATCAACTGCCAGTAAAAGTCCGACTCGTCGGGGCGACAGGACATGAAAAACTTCGGAAACGGTTTTTTAGGATGTCGACACAAAGGCCTGCGCGGTACAGGACAGAATATAGGCAAGTGAAGCGACAGGACCAGGAAAAGCTGCGATCGCATCGTCGGTTGACGAAGACAGCAGTAAAAGCATCGATCGTATTGTTGGTTGACGACAACAGCAGTAAAAGCATTAATCGCATCGTCAGTTCACGAAGACAGCAGTAAAAGCATTGATCGCATCGTCAGTTCACGAAGACAGCAGTAAAAGCATCGATCGCATCGTTAAATCACGAGGAAACCGGAAAAGTTTCAATCGCATTGTCGTTCAGCGTATGGTGTTTCGAGGATGTCGCTGCCTGAGCTGATCTTAAGGCTCGGGGGGACGGAGGTTCTCAGCCACCATAACTGGTTAACCTCGCTTCACTTTATCTATAAAAAGGAAGCCAAGCTTCATGAAGCCGTTCGATTCCTTCTTGTATTTCCTCGATCGACAACCCGCCAAATCCAAGGAGAATAAGTGGGGTTTCTTCTTTTTGCTTATACATCCAATTATTCGTTGTGCTGTAGACTTGGACACCGGATGTTTTAGCAATATGAACTAATTCATCAGCCGTTTTATCGCTGTTTACTTTTATGACAACATGGAGTCCGGCATTTTGGCCTGTCACTTGTACGGAATCGTTCATCACATGGTGAACCGTTTGCAGCAGGATGTCGTGCTTTTTTTGGTAAATTTTTTTCATTCTGCGAAGATGGCGTTCCCACTCTCCGCTTTCCATGAATAATTGCAATGTTTTTTGGTGTAGTCTGGAAACGGTTTGGTCGTAGCCTTGATAACTGTGCTGATACAAGGCCAGCAACCGTTCGGGCAGAACGGCATAACTCATTCGAACGGCAGGCATCAGCGACTTGGAAAATGTGCCCACATAAACGACATTGCCGTTTACATCCAGACCTTGCAATGAAGGAATCGGTTTTCCATGGTAGCGAAATTCGCCATCATAGTCATCTTCAATAATTAAACCGCCATTTTCCTCCGCCCATTTTAACAACTTCATCCGCTTGGCAACCGGCATCACCATGCCGAGCGGAAACTGATGGGATGGTGTAATATACACAACTTTTGCGCCGCTTTTGTGTAATTCATCCACGTTTAATCCATCTTCTTCCAGAGGTATCGGAATGACTTGAAAACCCAACAGTTGAAAAACATGGCGCACGCCTTCATATCCCGGCTCTTCCATGGCTATTTTTTGTTCTTCATGTCCGATCAGATGGCATAACAATCTGGCAAGCGTTTGGGTACCCGCACCAAGCACAAGTTGATCGGCAAAACAATTTACGGCTCGCGATTGGCGGAGGTAACTGCTGAGGGCAATCCGAAGTTCGAGTTCCCCTTGGCGATCCCCATAAAAAAGGAGTTCTTTCGGATCGGAAAGCATCGTTTGATTGAGGGATGTTTTCCACTTTTGAAAAGGAAAATGATCAACATCGATATGGGACATATAAAAGTCATAAACAATTTCGGTTTCCTCAGAAGGGAAAGGAATCGGTTGTTCCGATGAACCGAATATGTGCGAGAAGGGCCGGCTTTCCATTTCCACAACGTAAAATCCGCTCCGCTCTTTACTTTCTATATAACCTTCTGCGAGGAGCTGTTGATAGGCCCATTGAATCGTTGTTTTGCTGATATGAAGATCGCCCGCAAGCTGTCGAATCGATGGCAGGCGTTTAAACGAAGGGATTCTTCCCGACCGTATTTCTTCTTTAAAATATTGATAAAGCTGGATATATAACGGCTCTTTTAAGTGCTTGTCCAATTTGGGGATGATATTCATGCTCATTCTCTCCCATCTGTACTGGTCAAATGATATGGTTCTGTATCTTTTTTAGTAGTCAGTTTTCTTTATAATAAACGAAAGCACTAAATTTTTATATATGCGGGAGGGATTTTACATGACCATTGAAGTGAGGCCGGCAGAACAAAAGGACAGAGAGCAAATGAATGTATTGATGTACGAGTATATTGTGGACTTTTATAAAAGGGAAAAGCCGCCTGTTAAAAAAGTGGACCACATTTTTGACTTATTGCTTCAAAAAGAAGAAGGGATTCAGTTTGTGGCTGATAGTGAGGGAGAATTGCTTGGGTTTGCAACATTGTACTTTACATACAGTACAACGAAGGCTGATCGAATCACAGTTATGAATGACCTTTATGTCGTCGAGAAAGCCAGGGGCGAAGGTGTCGCCCAAAAGTTATTTAAAGCATGTGAACATTATTCGAAAAGCAATGGTTATGTCCATATGTCTTGGGTGACAGCTACTGATAATGATCGTGCTAAGCGTTTTTATGAAAAAATGGGTGGCGTACGTGGCGACTGGATCAATTATACGATTTAATATATTCATGCCTGTCGGTTTTTAAGGACAACGACAGGCTTTTTATCATGGTCTTCGGTTCCAAGGTTCAACCGTGCCCACGATGTGAAGGAGCTTGTCATGACGAATGGCTTCAATGACACCGTTTGCAATCTCCTCATGTGTCAACCATCTGGAATTGCCATTTTCGATGACAAAGCCCAGCTGGATTTGCCGGTACAGGCAGCCAACGGGTATTTTTACACTCTTGACCGCTTCTTCCAAGTTTGTGCTGCTGCTGACGACATGATACAGCTTCCTGTTTTTCCCGCCCGCTTTTGAAGCTTCTTCAGCAATGATACCCAAAGCGTTTCTTCCTGTTGAGTGAATCCAGGCGATGATAAGTTGCAGTGGCCCGTTTTGTTTGATCGTACGTTGTATTTCTTTTCGCAGCCGATTTTCATCCGAATAATCAATGAACAAAGGGGTGATCGAAAAAGGCGATGACGCTCTGGATATAAGTATATTCATTCGATTTTCGTTTCGGGCGATCACCGAGACATGATAACGCTTTTCTGCCAGCCAAAGAGAAACCCCCGCCAGCATGCCTGTCCCGCCAACAACCAAAGCATGTTTCAATGGAATCACCTCCAAAAAATATACTCAGAAATAAAAACATATGTTCCCATTCCGGGGAAAAATGTTATAATAAATATACAATAGTACAGGTTTCTCAAGGGCGGTCGGCACACGCTTCTCAGTTTTTATGAGGGGAGGTGGTGCCAATATGACAATATATGAATCCATATCAACAATGATTGCGTTTGCGGTGTTGGTTGTGGCGATTTTGTCAATAAAAAAAGACTAAAGCCGCCCTTGAGATGGCCCTCTCCGGCGGCTTTGACATAACTGCGCCGATCCCCAAGGGACCGTGCTATTGCGCTAATCGTTTCGGTGTTCGCAGCACCGGAACGATTTATATATATTTGTTTTCTTCTCTCATTATACCCCAATATCTCAGTTGTGAAAATACCTCATTGACTTGAAAGCCCAATTATTTGGGACTTTTTTCTTAATATGTCAAACGAAAAAGTGATCATAAGCGGATTAAGAATAGTGTCCACTCGGAAAGGCGGCCAGAACGAAAGATCACTTGCGCTTGGTTCCTTTTATCTCGCATTCCACCTTAAAGAGTTTAGATGGAAAATCCCGATTTGTTACATAATACTGATCGCCGTTTTATTTATCATTGAATAAATTAAACAGTCCGCCGATTCCACCTTCATCACTTGAACCGCCTTTTGCCGGCATTGCGGCAAACACACGGCTCGCCAGCCTGCTGAAAGGCAAAGATTGAATCCATACGGTACCCGGACCGCGCAATGTGGCAAAAAAGAGCCCCTCTCCGCCAAACAAGGCTGTTTTGATTCCGCGGACAAATTCCACATTATAATCGATTCCGCTCGTCATGGCCACAAGACAGCCTGTATCAATGCGAAGCACTTCACCCGGTTCCAACGTTTTTTGATGGATCGTGCCTCCGGCATGGACGAACGCCATTCCGTCTCCTTCCAGTTTCTGCATGATGAATCCTTCACCACCAAAAAACCCTGTCCCAATTTTTCTTTGAAATTCAATCCCGACCGCTACTCCTTTTGCGGCGGCTAAAAAAGCATCCTTTTGGCAAATCATTTTTCCTCCGTGCTCACTTAAGTCCATCGGAATGATTTTCCCCGGATACGGAGAAGCGAAAGAAACGTGCTTTTTACCGTTTCTACTGTTCGTAAACGTCGTCATAAACAGACTTTCTCCCGTAAGCACCCGTTTTCCTGCACCGATCAATTTTCCCATTAGGCCGCTACTTTGATTCGACCCGTCTCCAAAAACCGTTTCCATGTCAATCCCATCATCCATCATCATGAGACTTCCGGCCTCTGCTATGACTGTTTCTCCTGGATCCAGTTCAACTTCTACAAATTGCATGTCATCTCCGTATATTTTGTAATCAATTTCATGGTTGTTCATGTATGTACACCATCCTTTTGAATTTAGTACGATTGAACGAATAATTTGGTTTCAACTTGTTTTAAAATATTACTTTACACCCTAAGGAGGATGTAAATGGGGAATAATATTCCGATCAAAGCGATCTCATTCGCGGACATATCGACGCGATGATTCTGAACATTTTATGGGAAGGCGACAGCTATGATATGAAATGCTCAAAACAATTTTCGAAAAAAGCGGCGGTAAATTCGAATGAAAAGAGCCTTCGATTTATATGAACTTAAAGAGACTGGAAAAACAAAAAATGATTCTTGTCTATTGGGGAAATAAGAGCCAGGGCGGAAGGCGGATATATGATCATATGACCGATTTGGGCACAAGCCTATGTGCGAGCTGTTAATAAGTGGGACGAGGCAAAAGAAGTGATAGATTTGCTCATCCCAAGAAGGGGAGAAGTTCGTGAATGAATGAAAAGAATATGTGGAGTTTCTATTTAAAACATATAAAAGCTGGCCATCCGTATCCGATTTAAAAGAGGAAATGTTGGGAAACTTAGAGGATAAGGCGGTCCATTTGCAGCCACAGGGTTGGGGTGAAAAAGCAGTGATTCAAGCGGCCAAAAACAGTATCAAAAGTGTGAATGACCTCATAGACGGAAATGTTTCTGTCACTTGAACACATTTCACTTTCAGGCATTTCAATGGGCCTTTTTATATCAACGATTGCCTGGAACACAATCATTCAGATGGTAATCATCCGAATCGGGTCCGTGGTACATGTTTCTCTTTTTCTCATATGCCTGGCTATGGGAGCCGTTTATATGTTTTTTGCAAAAAAGAAAGATCAGCCAAAAAGCTGGTCACGAGACACGACGAACAAATACCTTATCGTATTTTTTTCGGAAATATTCTCCCAGCCATTGAATGCTTCCATATTCCAGGTGGTTTGTCGGTTCGTCCAGCAATAGCAAGTCCGGCGTGTCTACAACGTAAAGGAACGCTTTTCTCTGTTTCATTAGTGCCTTTCATTTGCGCTCTCCCACAATCCTTGCGACAATAACCCTATCATTTTAAAAAAAGGGGCCAAAAATGATCATATTTGAAAACGTCTCAAAGCTTTATTCAGAAAATCGTAAAGCAGTAGATGCATTGAATCTACATATTGATACAGGGGAGTTCTTTGTATTGATTGGCCCGAGCGGCTGCGGAAAAACGACTACGTTGAAAATGATCAATCGTTTGATTGAAGTGTCGCACGGTTCCATTTCCATCAATGGCAAGAATATTTATGATTACAACATCCATGAATTACGCTGGAATATCGGGTATGTTTTGCAGCAAATTGCCCTGTTTCCCCATATGACGGTTGGGGAGAATATCGCGGTTGTACCCGAATTAAAAAAATGTGGGAAAGCCGAGATTCAAAAGCGTGTGGATGAATTGTTGGAAATGGTGGGGTTGGAACCGAAGGTTTATCGGGACAGAAAACCGAAAGAACTGTCAGGAGGCCAGCAGCAGCGGATTGGCGTGGCTCGTGCCATGGCAGCCGACCCCGGTATTATTTTAATGGACGAACCATTCAGCGCGCTTGATCCAATCAGTCGGGAAAAACTCCAGGATGACATTCTTTATTTGCAAAAAACAATCAAAAAAACGATTGTTTTTGTTACGCATGACATGAAGGAAGCACTTAAAATCGCTGACCGCGTCTGTATGATGAAGGATGGAGCGGTAGTCCAAGTGGGGAAACCCGAGGATATTGTTCAAAATCCCGCTAGCGATTTTGTGCGTGACTTCGTCGGAGTGCATGGATCTGCTGAGGATGCGTTTCAGCTTGAGCGATTGATGACGCCAACGTTGTCCGAAGAAAGAAGCTTGTCAGGTTCACCTGTTTCTGTTTCGGCTTCTCTCCAGGAAACATTGTCAAAATTGGCCTCTCACGATCAGCTTTCAGTAGAAAGAAACGGTATAATCATAGGGCATATTGACCGGAAGGCCGTCATTCGTTTCCTGGCTGAAAGGGGCGGCGTCCATGGGTGACTTTCTCAACGTATTTTCCAATCGTCGGGACGACTTGTTGACTGCCTTGGTACAGCATATAGAATTATCGTTTATTGCCATCTTTTTTGCAGTGTTCATCGCCATTCCGGTTGGCATCTTTTTGACAAGGAAGAAGAAAGCCGCGGAAGGAATCATCGGGGTGACAGCTGTTTTACAGACGATCCCATCACTTGCTTTGCTGGGTCTTTTAATTCCTCTTTTCGGCATTGGGAAAGTTCCTGCCATCATTGCGCTTGTCGCTTATGCGCTTCTTCCCATTTTGCGAAATACGTATACCGGGATCAAGGAAGTGGATCCATCGCTTATTGAGGCGGCCCGTGCCATGGGGATGAATGAGCGCCAGCTTTTGCTCAAGGTAGAAATTCCGCTTGCAACACCGGTTATGATGGCGGGAATACGGACAGCGATGGTGCTCATCGTAGGAACGGCTACGCTTGCCGCCCTAATCGGCGCCGGGGGCCTGGGAGATATCATTTTGCTTGGAATTGATCGTAACAACACTTCTCTCATTGTGCTTGGTGCCGTTCCGGCAGCTTTATTGGCCATATTGTTTGATGTACTTCTCCGCAGGTTTGAGCAACTTTCTTTTAAAAAATCTGTTGCCGCCGTCGGGTTGATTACGGCGATCGCCATTATGACACTTGCCGCACCATGGATTGCCGGCGGGAAAAAAGATCAAATTGTGATAGCAGGAAAGCTTGGCGCGGAGCCGGAAATATTAATCAACATGTACAAACAGCTCATCGAAAAAAATACCGATTTGCAAGTTGAACTAAAGCCGGGCCTTGGAAAAACATCGTTTTTATTTAATGCGTTGCAAAATGAGAGTATCGACATTTATCCGGAATTCACCGGGACAGCCATCTCCGAACTTCTAAAAGAAACTGCCGCAAGTACTGACAGACAAGAAGTGTATGAGCAGGCAAGGAAGGGTCTTCTTGATGAGCATGATCTTGTGTTGCTGAAACCAATGGCTTACAACAATACGTACGCGCTAGCGGTTTCAAAGCCTTTTGCCGATCAGCACCAATTGTCAAGAATATCAGATTTGCAGGCAGTCGCGGACGAAGTAAAGGCTGGTTTCACCCTTGAGTTTTCTGATCGGGAGGACGGATATAAAGGCATTCAGAAACGATACGGCCTCACGTTCTCCAACTTAACGACAATGGAGCCAAAACTGCGCTACAATGCTGTGCAAACAGGTGATATTAACCTTGTTGATGCCTACTCGACAGACAGTGAAATCGAGCAGTATCAGCTCGTAGTGCTGGAGGATGACCAACATCTATTCCCGCCGTATCAAGGGGCGCCGCTTATGAGGAAAGAAATAGCCGAAAAATATCCGGAAATCATAGAAGCGCTAAACAAGTTGGCCGGAAACATTACGGATGACGAAATGCGAAAAATGAATTATGAAGTAAATGTGAAAGGAAAGCCTCCCGCGGAGGTTGCCAAAGATTATTTAAAACGAGTGGGACTATAATGAACCGGATATTATGCTGATTTGTCTTTTTCATGAAGGTAGATAAATGTATTCAATATCACTCCTCCTTGCTAATCACTTGTAAGGAGGTTTTTTTTGACTTCATATCGCTGAGGCACATGTTATTTATGCGCCTCTAAAATAGTAAATGGCGGGGAAGTCATCGTTTCCTGCATTATCTGCTTCGGAAAAAGCTTGTCTATCATTTTTCCACTTTATTGTAAGGTAATATTTCCTGAAGCAGTTTCTAAATTCATTTTATATTTTCCATTACCTGAAATACCAACTAGTCCTTTTTTCGTTTGTTCATGTTTGTTCAATGAAATATCAACTGATTGTCTTCCACTATTCGTCTTTAGGTCTAAGTCCAGGTCGGGATTTTGATCGTCGAAATTCACTTCTATATTCCCGCTAGTTGTAACGATATTCACATCACTATGGAATTGTAGAAAGTCAAGCTGAACGTTGCCACTGCTTGCTTTTATTTCTAAATCATGTAGTTGCAATTTTTCACCTGAAACATTTCCGGATGAACCATCTAGTATGACGAGTCCTTTATAATCATTCGGAATATACACTTCAAATTTCGGCTTCTTTCCAATTTTGAAAAGGCGTGTCATATCCCTTTCTACGTCAACGAATAGTTTGTTGCCAGTCTGGTCTAAAGTCACTCCCGGGCCTTGATCGTATAAAGTGATTCGAGCTTCAAGTTCTTGGGCATCACTCGAAAAAAACTTCATATCCGTACTTCCAAAATCTATATAAATCTGATCAATTTCATCTATAGGAGCTTTTTGAATTTGAGTGTCCTTCTCGGTGTTTGTACAGCCTGAAATCATAAATAACATTATGATAATGGGAAATAAAAGTGATTTCACCATCCTGAACCCTCCTTTACATCTAGTATAAAAGATGACGTAAGGTCCTTCTCAACCATTTCAAACAAACAATTTGTCATAGTTGAAAGCGACCTCGCGTCATTTTGTATACTTATACTAGCTGTTCAATCTCTTAACTGGAGGTTTTCATTGTGAAAAAAGAAGATATCCTGATTTATGCATGTGTCATGATAGGTGCTGGTATTGGCTTGTCTTTTGATCATGCAATACCCGGGGTTTTGATTGGCCTGGGTATAGGTTACTTATTAAAAACACTTTTCTTCAATAAGGAAAATGAATAAGGATTCAATAAGTTGGTAATAGATCCATCATCAATGGCAAAATAGTCAGGAATATGTTGAAGGTATTATTACGATATTTCATGATCTTGAACAATGTGGAAAAAGCCTCCTCCCCGCATTATCCGGTGAGGAGGTTATTTTAGTTCTACACGAGAATTTAGAATGTCCTCAAGGATGCCTGTGCAGCTTGGATCTTTTCTGAAATTCAACATGGGTGTTTATGGAAAAAGCGCATGAGTTCTTTATGCGCCTGCTCATGATGGGGGCTTTGCGGATTTTGTATAGTGGTCCTGCGTTGTAGGTGTAGTTTGCTTAAACTGTTTTTACATAAGATGTAAATTACTCGGGTAACGATATGTTCCTTAGGGGTACTGTGAGACCTGGAATGGCGAGGAGGTTTTGGTTTGTTTGGTTAATACCTGCTTTCCATCAATGATATGTAAGGAGCCAATGAAAATTTGAGAATGGGCGAGTATTTTAGAGATAATTTCACTTTATTGAAGGAGGTTCTCTAATGAATCATATAAAACTTGTAACCATTTATGGAAGTCCCACCCCTCCAGGGCGCTTGGCATCTGTTTTGAATGTAGCTGAAAAGTACGCAGTTGGACAAAGCGCCCAAGTGAAACGGACAGGTCCTTCATTGGATGAAAGTGGAAAGTTTTTTTTCTGGCAGGAGGATTCCCTCCGTTTAATAGAGGAAGCGGATGCCATTTTAATTGCTTCTCCGGTGTTTCGGGGGTCCATACCCGCGATTCTCAAGGAGCTATTGGATCTTCTTCCTGTTCAGGCCCTTCGTTCTAAGCCGGTCGGTTTATATGTTGTGGGCAATGCAGCAGAGCATTATTTGGGCGTGGAGCGGCATATCACTGATATTCTCACGTGGTTCGGCGCACTTTACGTACCGGCAACTTGCTATATCACTGCTCCGACTCTCAATGATGGCATTCCTGCAAATGTTATGAGTCAAATTGTACAGCTTGTGGACAGTACATTGATCCTGTCAAAAAGCCTTGGGGGCAAAATATTGGGACCGCCTCCGCTTGCTGAAGTTCATGGGCGTTGATGTTTCGCTATCTGTATTGTTCGGTTTCGTTTTATGGGTAGTTTGTCCCGGGGAATTTCAATAACATAAAAAATACCCCGAGACGGAATAAACAATGATAAATGATGAGGTGGTCAATAATGAGAAAAGTATTAACTTCCGATGAGTTATATGAAGCACGCCTTGCTAGTGGGGTACCGCTTTTTAATGATCAAAAAATGAAGCTTGGCGTATTTGGCAGTAACTGCAGTTATGGCGTCATGGCTTCGCTTGCTCCTTCCACATATGAAGTGACGTGGGATCATACCGTCAAAATTGCAAAACAGGCGGAAGATCTTGGATTCGAAGCAATGGTACCGATTGCACGCTACAAAGGGATGGGCGGAGAGAGTAATTTTAACGGTGAAAACTACGAAACTCACACATGGGCTGCCGGATTGGCACAAGCGACAGAAAAAATAATGGTGTTCTCTACCATTCACGTACCTGCCAAACATCCTGTTGTTGCAGCAAAAGAATCAGTTACTGTGGATCATATTTCAGGCGGCAGATTTGGGTTGAACTTAACTATGGGCTGGTACGCTGCTGAGATGGGGATGTTCGGTGTAACACAACGGGAACATGATGAGCGTTATGCATATGGCTCTGAATGGACAGACATTATGAAAAAACTTTGGACGGTAGACGGAGAGTTTGATTATAAAGGGAAATACTTCGATTTAAAACGGCTGGAAGCAGAGCCAAAGCCAATTCAAGAACCATATCCCGTACTTGTTAATGCGGGGAACTCACCTGCGGGACTAGAGTTTTGTGCCAAAGAGTGTGATTTTAACTTTATTGCTTTTGCCACAGCCGGGGAGGCAAAAGAAACGGCGGCGCGTGTTCGCGGTATTGCCCGTAATCATGGCAAGAATTTGGGGATTTTAAGTTATGGAAATATCATTAGCCGTGAAACAGAAAAGGAAACGCAAGAACTTTATAACCAAATCCTCGACATGGGTGACTGGGGTGTTGCGGAAAGTGTTTCCAAAGGATTAGGTTCGGAAAGTGGGTCATTCGAACAAATTAAGGCTATGCAAGAAAGGTTCATTACTGGCTATGGCGGATATCCATTAATCGGAACTCCGGAACAGGTTGTTGATCAACTCGTAAAAATTTCAGAGGCCGGTGTTGATGGCATGTTGCTCGGCTTCTTGGACTACCACGAAGATTTGAAATTCTTTGGCGATCACATTTTACCATTGATGAAACAAGCCGGGTTGCGGTATTAATTTTACGTGAATGGGAAGGGGCTTTACAAAAAATGCAAGCCCTTCCAAAAATTCCTTGGGAGTGATATGGATGACGAATAAAATGGGGACTTTACCGGTTAGGGCCAATTGGATTAATGGAGAATGGAGAAAATCTGCACAAATGAATGTTGCTACTTCTCCGGTAAATGGTGAAGTGCTCGGCCATTATTATGAGCCAAGTGAAGCAGATGTTCATGATGCTATACAAGCGGCCAAAAAAACTTTTGTCCATTCGGAATGGCGTCATAATCGTCATATGCGGGCAAAAGCATTAAATGACCTGGCAGATCAACTTGAAAAGCGCCGCGAGGAAATGGTTCAGCTTTTATCAAAAGAAAATGGCAAGGTTTTGGGCGAAGCGGAATTTGAGTTTAGCCTGACACCGCCAAAGCTTCGTTATTATGCCGCCTTGGCGTTGACGGATACAGGACAAGCAGCGCAAATTCAGCACGACCTCCATTCCACATTAGTCAGTGAACCGCTCGGCGTTGCCGGTATCATCGTATCGTGGAATTCGCCTGTCATTCTTTCCGTTCGTTCGTTCGCGCCGGCGCTTGCCGCGGGTTGTACTTGTGTGGTCAAAATGCCCGCCCAAACCGCTTTGGTGAACGGCCTGCTTGCGGAGATAATAGCCGACACGCCTTCAATCCCTAAAGGAGTGCTGAACATCTTAACGGAATCAGGCAATGTTGCTTCAAAAAAACTCGTTAAGGCAAAAGAAGTGGAAGTGATCAGTTATACGGGAAGTACACAAGTGGGGCGCAAAATAATGGAAGGTTGTGCCAAACGATTAAAGCGAATGTCGTTGGAATTAGGTGGAAAAACACCGATGATCGTTTTTGATGATGCCAACTTAGATGCAGTTATTCCTACTATTGTAGCGGGGATCACAACATTTACTGGTCAGTTCTGTATGACTGGAAGCAGAATACTCGTTCAAAGTGGTGTCGCTGGTGAAGTCCGCAAACGGCTGACAGAAGTTTTATCAGCCGTTCAAGTAGGTCCCGGAGACGATCCGAGCAGTCAGATGGGTCCTCTAATCGATACGGCCAATGCAGCTCGTGTCGACCAAACAGTGGAAGAAATGATTGCCGCCGGCGCGGAAGTCATTGTCAGGGGAGGCCGGGGGCAAACAGAGGGATCGGATGTTTCTGAACATGATGCTTACTATCGTCCAACCTTACTTGCGACCCAAGATGTGAATTCTCCGCTCATTCAGGAAGAAATATTTGGCCCAGTAGCCAGCTTTGAGATTTTTGAAAGCGAAGAAGAAGCGATTGAAAGAGCCAATGCCACTGACTATGGCTTATCGGCATCCATTTGGACAGCGAATCGCGATCGTTCACTGCGCATGCCGGGTAAAATAGAGGCGGGTACTGTATGGGTCAATGCTTGGGCGGTTGTATTTGATCAATTTGAAGAAGGCGGGTTCAAACAAAGTGGGTTTGGCCGCTTAAACGGAAGGACTGCACTCGCAGAGTTTCAAGAATATAAGCATGTCGTTCAGGCGGGAAGCTAAGGGTTTTCTGCATGTCTTTGAGATTTACAGTCTTCAGCAATGTGGACAAGCCAATCAATGCCAAAAAAATAACTATGTGGGCAGCTTATTTTCTGGCTGCCTAGTTGAACTTCATGATTTTGATCATGTTTACGGACGGGCTGCGGATCGATGTATCATTGTACCAGCCTAATTGTATTTGATCATGTGCCTATTTGAAGGAGGTCATTCGATGTATTGTAACAGCAAAGTCATTCATTTTACAGATCATTCCTTCCAAACATTTTGCAAAGAACATTTTGGCATAAACCGCGGTGTCTATAACACAATTGAAAGTTGGTTTTACACAAAAGGCATGACGAATATTACTAGGCGCCGGTATGCAATATTGGCTTTTTTGGAATTCATGGTGGCGGATTTCCGTCATCAGGAACAAACTAGAATCAGGTTCGGGAGCGGAAGATTAGCCATGAAGTTAAATGAATATTGGTGTGAAGGTGAATTCGCAGGAAAGGATGTGGCCATTTGTGATTAAAACCTATAAAGAAATCATGTGCAGTTATCCAACGGGTGTTTCTATCGTAACAACGATGGACCAAGATAAGCCGGTAGGATTGACGGTTAATTCATTTGCTTCCGTTTCACTGGAACCGTTGCTAGTTTCGTGGTGTATTGATAAAAAATCCAGCAGTCTCCAAGCGTTCCATAAGTCTGATACATTTGCAGTAAATATTTTATCTGGACATCAAAAAGCAGAATGCTTTATATTTGCCGACAGCAAAGAGAGTGATCGCTTTTCCAAAACATCATGGGAACGATCAGCGAATCAGCTTCCCATCTTGAAAGATGTGTTTGCCGTTTTGGAATGTAAAAAAGTACAAGAAATTGAAGCCGGGGATCATATCGTTTTAATAGGAAAAGTGATTGATTTACACAAAACCGATCATAAACCAATGCTTTATTACCAAAGAAATGTAAGCGTTGTTCCTGAATAATACGTCATTGCGTCCAACTGAGATGCACCGAACCTGCCAATAAGTTCCAAGAGGAAAAAAGTAGTTGGATTTCATGGTAAGAAATAATATAATAAACATCATTAAAAAATGATGAAAGCCCTTTCTGAGTAGCTAATTTTCAATTTACTGAATTTTTAGAATAAAACTTTCCGAATCCCCTTTATTACATTCTTTCATTGAGGAGGATTGGCATGCAATTATTACATGGAAACGAACCGTTAAGTAATTTCAACCTGCTTCAATCAAATGATGTAGATTTCTCGCAATCTTTGGTTTCAGAAGTATATTGCGAACATTCACTTGTTCCGGTACACGGTACAAAAGTAGACGCGAAGTTGAATGCAGTAGAAGGGACAAAGTTTACTTTTGGATACTTGACATATGGAGTGGACGCAAAAATTGTTTTACCGCCGCTGCCGCCGTGCTACCATGTGAACATTACATTGGCAGGTAATAGTTGCGTGAGACGAAATGGCAAAACAGCGTATACCGAAGGTATGAAAAGTGGGGCAGTATTGCTTCCAGACGAAAAGGCCAGCGTGTTATGGACAAAAGATGCAAAGCAATATGCCTTGAAATTCCTGAGGGAGAAACTGGAAAATCATTTATCCGCACTTATCAATGAAAGAGTCGATGGACCGATAGATTTTGATCTGACATTTGACCTGCAAAATACTGCGGGAAGGAGTTTGCTCCGAGCCTGCATCCTTCTCCAGGCAGAATGGGAGGAACAAAGCACATTAATATTGTCGCCTGTCGCGCGGCGTCATATTGAATCACTCGTCATGACAAACTTTCTGTTGGCTGCCAAAAGCTCATATACTGAAAAAATTTACGGAATTCACCATCAAAACGAAAGTCCCAGCAAAATGCTTGTTCAAAAAGTAAAAGATTATATAGAAGAAAATGTACACGAACTGCCGGGATTGGCAGAACTGACCACGTATGCGGGAGTAAGTGCGCGCTCCTTGCAAAACGGCTTTAAGCAACATGCCGGGACTAGCCCAATGGGGTATGTTCGAAATATTCGCATGCAACGTGCTCACGAACAGCTTGAAAATGCTTTTAATATGGGTGAAACTGTAACGGATATCGCCATGCGCTGGGGTTTTTACAATGTCGGACGATTTTCTCAAATGTACAAAGCGCTGTACGGCCAAAGTCCAAGGGAAACAATTATGAAGGCCGAAAAGAACTAATATATCTTCCAAATTAATTGCATGACTGCAACTCAAATGAGGAGTGCGTGGATTCAAATAAAGCCGATACATTATGTATAAGTCGCGCTCTATATGAAGGAGTTGAAAGTCTAATAGAGAGCGCGGGGCTGTCTAAATTAAAGGAGTTAAAACTTACAACCCAAGAATGTTGATTTTACAGCATTCTTGGGTTTGTTTTTTAAATTTACAAGCTGAAATATTATTTTTCGGACACCTCCCTTGCAACATATGATATTTAAAACAATGAAAAACCAGAGGTTTGAAGTAGCAAAAACAGATTTGATAAGAGATTGAGGACGAGTAAGGAACTATTTTTGAAAAAGAAGAATCTATAAAAAAATCCTCAAAGTCTCCGTCAATAGTCCTAAAAATAGGTTCTATGTCAAATGTTGGGGTGGAGTGAGATGGAATCTCACCTACCCAACATGACTTCCAATTTTTTTATACTTATGTAAAAGAAGTATTCTTGCCCTTGCCCTTAGGAAGTTCCTAAATCCAAAGGCGTTCCTCTTCATGACTTTCGTCAGGTTATTAATTCCCTCCAAAAAACCATTTGAGTAATCAAATAAAAAGCTGTTTAGTACCTCTGTCTGCCAGTTCTTGAATGTACGGATAGCCTTCACAAATTCAGGGATGCCCTCTTGTTCTACCTTCCTATAAAAATCCATTAATCCTTGCTTGGTTTCTTGGATCTTAGCCTGTCCATTTTCCTTGGCTTGCTTAAACCAACAGCAGTAGGACTCTTTCAACTCGTAAGCCCTGCGAAGCTCTTCGTCCATCCCAAGGTACCTGTCCAAATACCAGCGATCCTCTTCGGTCAGCTTTGCACTGTCTTTGTAAAACACATAGCGCATCCTTTTACATTTCTTCCGATCATAATCATTCCAATCAGACTGGATTCTTCTTCTGACCCCGTCAAGAGCCCAATAAATATAACGGCAAAAATGAAAACGATCTGCTACAATAACTGGCTTCCCCAACGCCTTTCGGACAGCTGCTTTAAAAGAAGGGCTCATATCCATAATGACCACTTCCACATTGGTTCCATGTTTTTGGAGATAATCCTTGATGGTCTTCTTTTTTCGGTTTGGCAAGATATCAATCGGTTCCTTTGTCTCCCCGTCAGCAATAATCAATTGATATTTTCCTTCCTTTGTATCTCCCTTGTACTCATCGATGGCGATCACCCTGGGCAGTTCTTGAACCTCTGTCATTTCCTTTACGGCCAAACGATCAAACCTGCGCATGACAGTTGATACGGAGACACCAAACTGCTGGGCAGTTTCCTTAAATGTCTTCGCTTGCACGATCCGAACGGATACTGCCTGATTCCACTCGATAGAAAGCCGTTGATATCGATGAACAAAAGGATTGTCCTCCGCAAATCTCTTCCCGCACGAACAGGCATAGCGGCGCTTTTTGTAGAAGAGGTACGTCAACCGTTCAAACCACTTTAAATGTTTGATCTTTTGGATCCGGTAATCATGAATTTTCTTAGTCCTTTCCCCACAGCTGGGACACTTATGTACCTTGACAGCCATTTCTACATGAAGCGCAATACGATCTTCCATTTTCTCCACTTTTGTGATCCATACATCTTCAAGGCCGGGGATTTTTATGGTAAAATTCACTTGCACGCAACTCCAATCTTTTCTTGTTTCTAGGCAATTCAAGTATAAAAGAATTGGATGTTTGCGTGTATATTTTTATGTGCAAATTATGTGGAAACCCCAACATTTAGTATAGAGCCTAAAAATAAACCCCGGTATTCTTTTTTCTGCACAAATGAAAAAACGCTCAACCCCTTGAAGGGCAAGCGTTTTGATGAATCGGGATGACAGGATTTGAACCTGCGACTCCTAGCACCCCATGCTAGTGCTCTACCAAGCTGAGCTACATCCCGGGAAAAGCGACATTTTCATTATACGAAAAATAGACATAAAAAACAATGATAATGGGACATTTCTTTTCCGCTGAGATTTTTAGGAGGCGGGTGGGCGGCTCATGGATTCTGAAATACATTTGAAAAAATGATATGCCATCGCACCCAAGGTCGGCAGAGAGGAAGGATCTATTCCTTAAAAGTCACATTCAAAAAGTAGCGATGCCACAATGTTTTTGAACATAAAGCCGGGAATCCAAAGGCGGGATATTTTTCGCTCTATATTTACTTTACAAAACAACATCCATCGCTTAATATTAAACCGTACGGTCGGTTTTTTTGAGTGGCTGTTTTGAATGTTCTGAGGAGGATGAACATGTCTACAGATAAAGGGAGGAAAAAACGAGATCTCATCCTCGACAAAGCAAAAGAGCTGTTTATCCAGCGCGGATATGCCGCTACCTCTATGGAGGATTTGGTCCAGTATATCGGGGTCAGCAAGGGAAGCATATACTACCATTTCAAGAGTAAGGATGATTTGTTTGTTCAGCTTCTTATCCGACAAAATCAGGAATGGATAAACGCCTGGGTTGAGAAATCGGTTGATTTTCCCAGCTTCGAGGAGAAGGTCTACGGTATCGCCGATCATATGGTGGATGATTTTCAGAACCCGCTTATTAAAGTGGGCGAAGAGTTTTACATTAGCAATCCGGAGAACGAAGAGCTGCTGGAAAAAATTTTAGCAATCATACGTGAGCCGCGGAAGCTCTACCGGGACATTTTTGCCGAGGGAGTGAAAGAAGGGCTAGTGCCTGAAGAGGAGCTGGATGACATAGCGATTGTCTTTGCTTCACTGCTGGATGGTCTTGTCACCTCGTTTTATGAACGTTCGACCGATGAGCTTCGTGTATTATACAAAAAGGCTGTAAAGTACTTCCTGCAAGGTGTTCTTCACAACCATAAGGATTAAGCTTGTTGACAGTCCAAACGGTGCCTTTCTTAAAGCGTAAGGAATACCGTTTGTTTTGACATATATTAAACCGACCGGTCGGTTTTCATTCTAGAAAGAAAAGAGGGGATCTTATGAAGCATTTATTTTCCAACCGTGCTTTTGTTTTTCTTATGCTATCTGACCTGATGCAAAACATCGGGATTTGGATTCGAAATATGGCTTTGTTGTTTTTTGTAATGGAAAAAAGTGGTGGAAATCCGGTAGCTGTTTCTTTGTTGACGATCATTGAATATGCGCCGATTTTTCTGTTTTCGATTGTTGGCGGCGTGCTGGCCGATCGTTGGCGTCCCAGACGGACGATGTTGTGGGGGGATATATTAAGTTTTCTTTCCATATTGCTCATTTTGTTTGTCGTTCTGGCGGGTTATTGGCAGGCTGTCTTTATGGTAACGCTCGTTTCAGCGATCGTTTCCCAGTTTTCCCAGCCGTCTTCGATGAAAATCATTAAACGATGTTTGCCGGATGAGCATGTCCCTGCTGCTACGGCATTGTCCCAGACCATGATGTCGCTATTTGTGATTGTGGGGCCGATTGTGGGCACGGCTATTTTTCAAATGGTCGGGCTTGAAGCTTCGCTCATCAGCTTGCTTGTGATATTTGGCGGTTCGGCTTTATTCATCGCATTGATTCCTTCTTCGGTAGATGTGACCGAATCAGACAATGATTCGTCAGGCTCTTTCATGAAGGATTTGAGTGATGGTATGAAGTATGTAAGAAGTCATCAGATGTTGAAAATCATGATGTGTGTCTATGTCATTCTGGCTTTGGGAGCAGGTTTGGTTCAGCCTTTGGATATATTTGTCATTACTGAACGGCTGGATTTGAATATGACTGATGTGCAGTGGTTCACGGCGCTGGATGGCTTTGGCATGCTGGTGGGAGGAATTACTGCCGCTGTGGTTACAGGAAAGCTGAAGGGCTCAACACTGATGTTTATCGGGCTGGCCTTCCTTGGGGTGTCTACCTTCGTGGAGGTGCTTTCTGTCTGGCCTGTACTTACCGGAACGATGCGGTTTTTGACTGGCTTCCTTCTGGCATTGGCCGAGACGGCTTTGATGGCGGTGATGATCCGCCAGGTGGACGAGAAATTCGTTGGCAGGCTGAATGGATTGATGACCCCGATATTTATCGCGTTACTGCTGATTGGTTCGGGAAGCGCGGGGGTATTTATGGTATCGACATCTATCTTTGCTGTGTACTTTACAGCCGGAGTTCTGTTTCTCCTCGCATCGTTTATCAGCCTCAAGCTTCCTTTCTCATCAGAGGTAAGAAAAGATGTCAATGTGATATAGTGACGGTGCAGAAAAGGCAGTTGCGGCTAAAAGCCTCATGATACATCTTCATTGGGGACAAAACAGCAGGCTCAAACCCTGTCACCCTTATCAGCTTAAAAAGCACTTAATCCTTACATTTCAAGGGTTTAAGTGCTTTTTCTTTATCTTACATCATACAATGAAGCAACATATTCCTTTCAATGCGGAAGACGGGCTTGCTTCAATTGACACAAGATAATGTTTCAAAATAATCACTTCCCTAGATTTATTTCATTTTATTTAATAATATGATATTTTAGTGACAATATGATGTCAGGATGTGACAGAGTTGTTTGTGCATATCGTAGATAAAGACATTTATTTAAAGTTGGTAGATTTGAATGACACACAAAGGGTATTTCAGCTGACGAGGGATTCGAGGATGCATTTGAGGAAATGGGTCCCCTGGGTGGATGACACGTATAGTGTGCGGGATACGGAAAATTTTATCAAAGACAGTCTTAAAAACTATGAAGAACATAAAAGCATGAATACGGTAATCGTGTATAAAGACGAAGTGGTCGGGGTAGCCGGTTTTAATGAGTTTGATTGGCAAAACAAACATGCCACCATCGGATACTGGCTTGGCAAAGAGTATACAGGGAAAGGGATCATGACAAGGGTTGTCCGTGAGCTGACGGATCTGGCTTTTACCCAACTGAAGCTGAATCGCGTAGAAATCAGGGTGGCTGATGGAAACAAAAAAAGCAGGGCAATTCCGGAAAGGCTCGGTTTTCAAAAAGAGGGATGCATCCGCGAGGCTGAGTGGCTGTATGAAAAGTTTGTCGACCATATCGTTTATGGGATGTTAAAAAAAGACTGGCTTGCAAAAAAAGAAGAAGGCACCGCCTGACTCCAATGAGGCGTGCCTTTTTAGGTTGAATGGATCTTGATCAATTGTTTGATTAAAAGGTAAAGTTCACTTCTGTTTTCTCTTGTTCTTCATAACCCTTCATATATTTAATGCGTCTTTGGGCGGAAGCCGCGTTTACTTGCTCATCAGCATGGTATGAAGAGCGGACGAGCGGACCGGATTCGCAATGGCTAAATCCTTTTGACAATGCGATTTCCTTGAGTTCTTCAAACTCATCGGGATGGTAATAACGTTCCACTTTCAAATGTTTCTTGGTCGGCTGCAAATACTGTCCGATTGTCATAATATCCACATCATGGGCGAGCAGATCGTCCATCGTTTCAAGAATTTCTTCTTTTGTTTCACCGAGCCCGACCATCATGCTGGATTTCGTTGGCGTGTCCGGTGCAATTTCTTTTACGCGTTTTAATAATTGAAGTGAGCGGTCATACATTGCGCGGGCGCGGACACGTCGAGTCAAGCGCCGTACCGTTTCAATATTATGGTTAAAAATATCCGGGGCACTCGACATCAGTGTTGTTAAACTTTCGTAATCGCCTTTCATGTCTGAAGGAAGGATCTCAATCGTGCATCCCGGGTTTGCTTCGCGGATTCTTCGCACCGTTTCCGCAAAAACGGCGGCACCCCCGTCTTTTAAATCGTCACGCGCCACCGCAGTAACGACAACATGCTGAAGTCCCATAATTTTGACCGATTCCGCGACGCGTGCCGGCTCTCCCCAGTCAAGCTCTGTCGGTAAGCCTGTTTTAACAGCACAAAAACGGCATCCTCTCGTACAAGTGTCACCCAAAATCATGAATGTGGCGGTTTTTCTTTCGCTCCAGCATTCATGAATGTTTGGACAGCGCGCTTCTTCACAAACTGTATTCAGGCTTTTTTCACGCATCAATTTTTTCAGTCCGGTATAGGATTCGTTTGTATTGATTTTAATTTTAAGCCAATCCGGTTTCCTTATGTATTCCTCATTTTTTGCCACTGGCCAGCACCTTCTTTCTAAAATGTAAATTCCAATCGTCAGAGCGATATTTCGCATCAGCAAGTTCACGTACTTCTTCCCATTGTTCATGTGTCAATTCGAAAGGTACGAGTGTCAGACCGAGCTTTTCTTCAAAACCTTTGCGAAATGCTTCTTGAGCCTCTTCATACGTAATACTTTTTCCGGATGCTTCATGAATCGTAATGGCTTTTGTTGAAAAAGCTTCACGTTTGGCGGACCGGGTATCCTCATCAGGAAATTGAAAAAGGTCAAACAATAATTGTTTGTTCATGGTAAGCGGGATGGATCCGTGTTGGAGAAGCACCCCTTTTTTCCTCGTTTGTGCGTGTCCGGAAATTTTTTTTCCATTCACAAGCATTTCGTAGTCGGACGGCCTTTCAAAACATACTGCCGTACGGTCGCGAAAACGTTCTTTCGGAATGGAATATTCGGCGTTGATGCCCAGATTGTTGAAACCCGCCATAATCCCTTTAGATAGCTCGTAATATGCTTCCCGAATGGAAGGCGGGATATAGTCCTTCTTTTCGGAGACTACGACGCTGTAGGTCAGCTCATCATCATGCAAGACGGCGCTGCCGCCTGTTTGTCTTCTGACAAACTCGCAGCCATTGCGCTTAACTCCATCCAGGTCGATTGTCCGTTCTATTCTTTGAAAGTGGCCGACGGAAAGCGTAGGTTTTGACCAGCCATAAAAACGCAGAATGGGAGGGATTTTTCCTTCGCTATGCCAATTCAACAATGCTTCATCCATCGCCATATTTACCGCAGCATCGTTAAAGCCGGAGCTTAACAATCCCCAAGTATCATACATTTCATCAACTCCTAAAGGTGAAACGCTTACGAAGCGAAAAGTCTCAAATATTGCCTTTATCTTAACGAAAGACAGTTTATAAGTAAAGCTTCACGAACTGGAGAAAAACGGTCAAAAAGTATAAATGATGATATTTAAGTTAATGATGCTAAAAACTTGTTTACATATGGAGGTATCCATCGCGATGAAAAATACTTTGTTACTGTTATGGCTGACATCGGCTTTGGCCTTGGTTGGATGTAGTGGAGACGATAATCAGACAATTGATAAAAAAGACGAGGCAGTGCCGACGAGCAGTAAATCCCCGATCAATATTTCATTGATCAACCGGGAAGGGGAGAAAACAGGCGAAGCGGAGCTTGTTGAAACGGATAAAGGCGTGGTAATCCGCGTCATGGCGGAAGGGCTCGAGCCTGGAACAAAAGCCATCCACATTCACGAAACGGGAAAATGCACACCGCCCGATTTTAAATCCGCCGGCGCCCATTTTAATCCTTTCGGCAAGCAGCATGGATTTCACAATCCGAAAGGGTATCATGCCGGGGATTTGCCCAATATTGAAGTTCCGCAAAGCGGCAAGATTGATGTTGTGTTACAAACAGCCGATGTGACGTTAGAAACCGGGAAGCCGAATTCCCTTTTGGATGCTGACGGCAGCGCCCTTGTCATTCATGAAAAAGCCGATGACTACAAAACCGACCCGGCTGGAAGTGCGGGAGACCGGATCGTATGTGGAGAGATTGTGAAAGCGGGGAATGAATCGTAATTCCACCTTTTGAAAACGTATGAATTGCTGATGCCATTTTTAAAATAAGGTTGTCCAGAAAGTCAGTGAAAACGGGCTTCTGTGACAACCTTTTTTAATGTTAAGCTGTGTCTAACCTTTGGAGTGTCATAAGGCTTTTTTACAAATACCGGGCTCTGGAAGCCAGCATATCGACAACCATTCTGGAAGCGGTAATGGCCGTAATATCACTATGATCATAAGGAGGAGCGATTTCAACTACATCAAACCCTACCAAGTTGACTTCTCCGAGCAAATCAATTGCTTGGATCATTTCCCTGACTGTAATTCCGCCAGGTGTTGGAGCGCATGTTCCAGGAGTCTGAGAAGCTTCCAAAGAGTCCATATCGAAAGTAATATATACGCCGTCTGTTCCATCAGAAGCAATTTCAATTGCTTGTTTGACGACAGCTTCTATTCCGTTTTTATAAATATCTCTCATTGTAAAGAGACTAATGTCATTTTCCCGGACATATTCTAGTTCTTCTTTCGGGTTCAAGGAACCGTGTGGACCGATGATAACAGCATTTTTCGGGTTGAAACAGCTTAATTCCATTGATCTTGGGACTGGACAGCAGTGATTCCATTTGTCGCCGCCAACGTCAGGGGCTGTATCCAAATGGGCATCAAACAAGATAAATCCATAATTTGCATTCGGGTTAAATTCTTCTAATGCACGAGTGGCAGCCACTGTCACAAGGTGTTCACCGCCGATGACGACGGGCATGGCTCCTCCGTGAAGAAGTTCCAGAATATCACGTTTTCCGCTTTCAAGTGTTTCAAAGGCATTGCCGATGACAACGTTGATATCTCCAAAGTCGTGTACATTGTACTTTTCGACGACATCCACATCATAATCCAGATGGTAAGGAATATACAGGGATGAACAATCACGAAAACGTCTCGGTCCCATTGTGGAACCTGTCCGGACAATGGTCGTCCCGTCAAAAGGAATTCCGAGAATGCCCGCCTTTACTCCCGCTTCTTTGATGAGTTGGCGGTTCGGCTCCATATATGGTCTTTTCATAAAAGTTGCCAATCCTGCATGTAATACGGTACTCCAAGTATCGTTTGCCATTTTATCTTCCTCCTAAGTGTATAGAGCATTTTATTTGAAAAAGCCGGATGGCGAATTGCCCTCATTATGCCAACAGCTTTTACAAGCGTTTGTTTCAACCGGCGGCGCGATCTGTCTGTTTGTCCTTTTGTTTTGAAAAAGTGTAGCCTCCTTGCCGGTATTTTGAAAAAACAACTTTGCCAGCAATTACATATACAAAGCCTGCAACGACCATAGCTGGAAATGTAGCGGACAAGAGATGGAACAATCCTTCGCCGCTTGCATAAGAAAAGGTTTTCATTCCGCTCATCCAGCCTCCGAGATACACCCAAACAATCATGCCAATCAGTTGGGCACCAATCGCAACTGGGTTAAACCCGTGAAAATATTTATAAATTCCTTTGGGATTATAGCATTCTCTTACATCTATCTTTTCTTTCCTCAAAAAGTAGAAGTCTGCAATTGATACCGCCCAATAAGGACCGGCCAAAAGTCCGACGAAAAGTAAGATATAGTTAAACATATCTTGAAGGCTGGTTGAAAAAATAAACAAGGTTGACGGTAAGGCAAGAGCCAGTGTGACCAACTGATATCTCAATTTTGGAAAAATAGATAAAACAGCCATGACACCTCCATATGTCAGAAGGGCAATCGTCGTAATGTTTCCAAATACGATAATTAAATAAGCCGGTAAGCCTACATCGATTTTTCCTGCCCAAGCGGGAGGTTCATATTCCCCGGTTAATAGCGTAGCCATTCCTCCAACCAATCCAAAAAGGATCCCCATGGCAGTCAGCCCTAAATAAGATGTCCAGTAGGCATGGCGCTGGGATTTGGCAAATTTGTTCCAGGCGCCTAGATAAGGAAGCCATGCTACAGCGAAGGCGACACATAGTTCAAAGACATAAGCTCCGCCCACTTCGAAGGTAGGTTTTACACTTGCCATTGCGCTCCAATTTTCAGGCTGAATTAATTTATATAGAATATAAATGGTTAAGGCAATAAAAAATGGAAATGTGATTTTTGCTAGCGTGAAACCATACTTCGGGTTAATTAATAAAAATACGATCGGAATGGATAGGCCAATCAGTGAATAAATAATGTAATCTCCCGCAAACGTGAATCCACCGGCATAGGTGATCATGACGTGTTTGGCGGATTTTCCGGCCAAGGCGGTTAAAATGCCGACCCAGCCAAAATTAATTCCGACGAGAATCATGACACCGAAAATCGAGCCTCGGATGCCGTAAGTTGGCCTCAAGGCGATGATTTCATCAATGCCATATTTGGCAGACCTTTGCGACGACCACGCTATGCATGTATAGGCTGCCAAGTTTGCAAAAATAGTCAGAAATATGGTGGGTATCAAACCGATTGCCGGAGCATAGTCGCTGCCGACCATGAATGTAACGAGTAAAACGTTTCCACCGCACCAAAGCCAAAAAAGGGAAAAGCCCCCGGCATTCCGATCTTTTATAGGAATGGGCAAAATGCTTGTTCCAGTCTTCTTCATCAAAAATTCCCTCCTTCATCCAGATTCACTTTCAGGAAATGTAAGCTCCATACCATATTAAGGATGCAATAAACGGGATAAAACCAATTGCGATGACCAGCATATGATCTTTTTGCGTTACGTCGTCCACCTCGACTCCTTGTGCCAAGATCTCTTCCAGTTCATGATTCGTTTCTCTATCCATTATTCTCATCTCCCTGTTATACGAATTGTTCTTTAGATGATGCTAGATAAAGATCTTGTCTCCGTTTGGAAATATAACCCAGTTTTGGATCAAGAGTTGTTAGTAGCGGCAAATCCGCTGTTTTTACTCCTTCTTCCTTTTCCATGCTTAGCAAGGCGATTCCCTGAGTGTCAATGACCATGCTGTCCCCGCAAAACTTTAATGATCCTTCTTCACCGAGGCGGTTGCAAATCACGACGGGTATTTCATTTTCCATCGCGCGGCTTTTGGCATAAATGTGATGGTGTCTTTCATACGGTTCCATGTTCGCGTTCGTGATAGCGATCAACTCCGCCCCTTTGATTTTTAATGTTCTCGCCAGTTCCGGAAACTCCACGTCAAAACAAATCATGATACCAATTTTTCCAAGTGATGTAGGAAATACATGAATGTCGGTGCCGGGTGTGAAAAACTCTTTTTCCCGGTCAAATAAATGGGTTTTTCTATAGACTCCTCGTAATTCGCCTTGATCGTCAATCAAGGCGGAGGAGATATAGTAAAAACCGTTATCAATCTCTGCAAAACCGACTACAGTATAAATAGAGAATGTTTTGCACAACTCTTTCACTTTGGTTAAGCTTGGGCCGTTTTTTGTTTCGGCCAAATATGGAACTTGATGACCAATCGCATAGCCGGTCAAAAATAATTCCGGAAAAACAATCATGTTTGATTTTTGTTCCGCGGCTTGTGCAATCGCTTTCTCTAAAAGTTGCAGGTTATGGCTTTTATCCCCCAGCTTTGGGGTTAATTGGGCTAATGATACTTTGATACTTTTCAAGTTTATCCCTCCTGGCTATTACTATTGCAAATAGTGTGCCAATGAGAAAAAGTCTTGTATTTCAAGAAAGTTGTCATATAATAATAACATATTGATGAATATTTTCATCATTTTTTTATTGGAATATCCTTCTTCCTATAGAAAGCGCTTTATTCATTAGTTTTAATGATTATTTTCATTATAATGATTTTTTTCATGATGAGGAGGCGATAAGGGACATGTTACGAGAGGTGGAGAGGCAATATGCAATCATTGTTTTTGACCAATCTACTCAAATAAAAGAGGCGTATGGGGAAAAAAGTTTGATAGCAACATATTTTCCTGATTTATTTAAGAAAGGGTATTATCTAAAGGATATCAATTGGGAGCAGGTTTTTATGAAGACTCCTTCATTTAGGGGAAATAAGCTAGAGCTTCTTCCGGCAACGAATGGCCAACATTTTATGTTGCTGTTTGAATACCTCCAAGAAAATAACTTGTGGATTATGATCATGATGGGCATTGATGGTCTGAACACGCTGCAAACAAAAATATACGAAGAACACAAAACAATTGAGGATGATGAGCTTTTGTATGGCTCCAAAAAAATGCAGCGCATCATTGATATTATTTATCAGGTCGCTGGTGTAAACTCTACGATCCTGCTACTAGGAGAATCCGGGGTTGGGAAGTCAAAGCTCGCCCATATGATACATCGGATCAGCAACCGTTCAGATAAGCCGTTTATGGCCATCAATTGCGGCACAATTCCCGAATCTCTCATCGAGTCCGAATTGTTCGGCTATGAGGACGGGGCTTTTACTGGAAGCAAACGGGGAGGAAAAAAAGGGTTGTTTGAAGAATCGGATACAGGTACGGTTTTTCTTGATGAAATTGCCGAACTGCCGATGAATGTCCAAGTGAAGCTGTTGGATGTCATTCAAGAAAATAAAATTCGAAAAGTAGGAAGCACAAAAAGCCAAACAGTGGATCTGCGTATCATAGCGGCAACGAACAAAGATATTAAAGCGATGGTTGACCAGAAACTATTTCGTGAAGATTTGTATTATCGTCTGAATGTTGTTCCGCTCGCCATCCCGCCTTTGCGAGAGAGAAAGGAAGAAATTCCATCGCTTGTAAACCACTTTGTGAAAAAATGCAACCAAAAGTATGGGCTGAATGTCTCTTTGTCTGCGGAAATGATATCCAGATTGCAATATTATCAGTGGCCGGGGAATATCAGGGAGCTTGAAAATGTAGTAGAAAGAATTGTCGTTACCAATTCCGATGAATGGCTTCCTGGTGAAAGCCATTCCGTCCCCTCTGAGCGGAGTATAGAAGTAAAAGAGTTGATCCCGCTTAAAGAAGCAAAGCAGTTGTTGGAAAGAGATCTGATTTCAAGGGCTTATAAAAAATATAAAACGACTTATAAGGCGGCCGAAGCTTTGGGGGTGGACCAATCCACGGTCGCCAAAAAAATTAAAATGTACAATATTCATAAATAGAAGGGGGCCGCGTGATGGCAGTCATGCGCTTAGCGCTTGCGCAATTAAGAAGTCATTTATATGACAAGAAAACAAATCTTTACAGAATTGCCCAAACTGTTGCTGAAGCAGCCGGGAAACAAGAAGCGGACTATGTGCTATTTCCCGAACTGTACTTGACAGGTTATACTTTAAATGAAAATGTAACGGACCTGGCAGAGCCGATTGAAGGCGAGAGTGTAAATTATATGCGAGAAATAGCCAGTCAACATTCAACGGGAATGATCGTCGGTCTTCCAGAAAAGGAAGACGACCATATATATAATACTGCCATCGTCATTGATAAAAATGGAGATATCATTGGCAAGTATAGAAAAACCCATCTTTTTGATTTCGAGAAACAATGGTTTTCTCCTGGTGATTCTTGTCCGGTGTTTGACACGCCCTTCGGCAGAATAGCTGTCATGATTACCTATGATATGGAGTTTCCCGAAACATCCCGCATTTTTGCCCAAAAAGGAGCGCGCCTTATTTTGGTGCTGGCTGCAAATATGGTGCCGTATCAGACATACCAAAGCGTCTTTTTGCGGGCGCGAGCCATGGAAAACCATGTATTTGTTGCGTTGGCGAATAAGGTTGGATTGGAAAACGACCATATCTTTTTTGGAGAGAGCGAGGTAATCCATCCAACGGGAAAAACCATTTACCAGTCATATAATAACGAATTGATTTCCACGGTGGACATTGACTTTGCCCAAACAAACACGGCGAAGGGGCTGCTTGATTATATTAATAATCGCAGGGTAGACTTATATCGTTCAGAAGGTTTGGTAAACGGAGTTATCAAAGAACAAATATAAATATCGTTTGGGAAGGAATGAAATCCTTCGTGAGGCAACATGATTTTACAACCGGGCCGATTGGAAAGCAGCTGCTCGTTTTCTCGCTTCCGATTTTATTGACGAATCTGCTTCAAGTTTCCTATCAATTTATTGATAGTTTATGGGTGGGAAATTTGTTGGGGGCGGATGCGCTCGGTGCGGTGGCGCTTTCTAGCACGGTTATTTTTACGGTACTGTCCTTTATCATTGGTGTCAATCATGCAACGTTAACGATACTTTCCCAATTAAAAGGGAAAGATGATGAGCAAAGGCTTCGCATGTTTGTAAATGCCTTTGTTGTCATTCTTGGCGGGTTATCCTTGCTTCTCGGTATGGTGGGGTTCGTGTTTGCGAAAAACATTCTACTGTTTTTAGGAACTCCGGATGCAATGCTGGAACAGGCGGCAAGCTATTTGCGAATTAACTTTCTCGGGATTCTTTTTTTGTTCGGCTATAATTTTATTGGCACAGTTTTTCGGGCGCTGGGAAACAGTAAGACGCCACTTCGATTTGTCATGATGGCGGTTATTCTCAATACGATTCTTGATCCTTTGTTCATATATGTTTTTCAGTGGGGGATTGAAGGGGCGGCGTTGGCTACAATCATTGCGCAGGGCTCCGCTTTTTCCTATGGTTTGTTCATAAGTATTTCTCGAAAAATGATTCCGTTTTCCAGGCCGGCGCTTCCGGAAAAAGAAGAAGCTTTGCTCATTTTGCGGCAGGGCATTCCTGCTGGACTGCAGATGACCGTCATCTCTGCCGGCATGGCTGCCATTATGAGTGTTGTCACCCGATTCGGCGGGGATGTTGTGGCCGGATTTGGTGCTGCCCAACGGCTTGACAGCATCATCATGCTTCCCGCACACGCGCTCGGTACTGCTGTCAATAGCATGGCCGGCCAAAATATTGCGGTGAACAAGTGGGATCGGGTTAGGAAAATAACCATTTACGCCACATTTTTGAACTTGGGTGCGATGCTCGTGGCGGCCTTGCTCATATTTATTTTTGCCCGCTGGGGAATCAGGATGTTCATTCAGGATGCGGGAGCGGTTGCATTTGGCACCGAGTATGTGAAAATCGTCGCTTTTTTCTACCCTTTTCTTGGATTTAATTTTGTCTGGAACGGCGTTGTCCGGGCTTCGGGCGCGATGTTTCAAGTACTCGTCCTGAACATCATTTCTTTTTGGTTGCTGCGTTATCCACTCACATTTTTATTCGCCCAATTTTTTGCGGAAAAAGGGATCGGCTATGGCATAGGCACGAGTTTTGTCATCAGCAGTATGCTGGCATTCGGCTACTATAAGTACGGAAAATGGCGGGAACGGGAACTTTTTAAAACAAAAACATAATATCGTCAAAATTTTTTAGAACGAAATGGAAAAAATATTTGGCTCATATTATCTAAAAGCCCATAGTAAAATGGGGTAGGAAGTTCGGGTAAGTGGGCGGTCTTCTTGCTGAACTTCCGCTAAACCCGAAATAGGGATAAGAAAACGCTCGGACGTGACACTGCAGTCTTCTGATTGAACTTTCGTCAAGCTAGCTCAATTTATATTATTTTTATTTATTTCTGGCAGTTTCTATTTCCAAAAAGATATTTACGTTGTAAGATAGGACTATCAAATCATTTTTTAGCCCGGATCAAATTGTGATCCGGGTAGCGTTTTATATTGGAATATGTAATTTGGAGGACAGTAAAAATGGGAACTACGGTAACAGAGTTGAGAATTGAGTCGGATTTTCTCGGCTCAAAAGAAGTCCCCGCCGCTGCTTATTACGGAATTCAAACGATGAGAGCGGTGGAGAACTTTCCAATCACTGGAAACAAGCTGCATCCAGAATTAATCAGGGCACTCGCCATTGTCAAAAAGGCTTCCGCACTTGCGAATATGGAAGTAGAGTTGCTTGCTTTTTCATTGGGAGAAGCGATTGTGCAAGCCGCCGAAGAAATTATTGACGGAAAGCTCCATGACCAATTTATTGTTGATCCGATTCAAGGCGGTGCTGGCACGTCGATGAACATGAACGCCAATGAAGTGATCGCCAACCGCGCACTTGAAATATTGGGGAAAAAGC
The DNA here is from genome assembly GCF_037963795.1 of Siminovitchia sp. FSL W7-1587. NCBI lineage: Bacteria > Bacillati > Bacillota > Bacilli > Caryophanales > Bacillaceae > Siminovitchia > Siminovitchia sp. FSL W7-1587. Next base: position 1,964,528 of record NZ_CP150169.1, on the reverse strand, counting down.
GGGGGGAATACTCCGTCATCAGCCCCAATTCACATGTTAATATGTCCCAATCAACGAATGACTCGGTTCCGACCGCCATACATGTTGCCGTGTTGCGTGTATTGGACGAATTATTGTGCACAATGGAGGAGATGCGGGACGTTTTTGTCAACAAGCAAAAAGAGTTCGACCACATGATCAAAATGGGAAGAACACATTTACAGGATGCGGTTCCCATTCGCCTTGGCCAGGAATTTGGCGCATACAGCCGTGTCATCGAAAGAGACATAAAAAGAATCAAGAATACACGTGAGAACCTGTTTGTAGTCAATTTGGGCGCAACCGCTGTTGGAACCGGTTTAAATGCTGATCCGCGCTATATTGAATTGGCTGTCAGTCATTTGCGCGACATTTCCGGGTTGCCGCTCGTTGCCGCCGACGATTTGGTGGATGCGACCCAAAATACGGATGCTTATACAGAAGTATCTGCCGCATTAAAAATATGCATGATTAATATGTCCAAAATCGCGAACGACCTACGAATGATGACGTCCGGACCGCTTACCGGCCTTGCAGAAATCCGTTTGCCGGCACGACAGCCCGGATCGTCCATCATGCCTGGGAAAGTAAACCCCGTTATGGCCGAACTCATCAACCAAATTGCCTTCCAAGTAATCGGAAATGACCAAACGGTGGGCCTTGCGTCGGAAGCGGGGCAATTTGAATTAAACGTAATGGGACCGGTCCTTGTGTACAACTTGCTTGAATCCATCACTGTCATGACGAATGGATTCAAAGTGTTTACAGAATTATGTGTCTCCGGCATTGAAGCAAATGAAGAAAGAATGAAAAACTATGTTGAATCGAGTATCGGTATCATTACTGCTGTTAATCCGCATATCGGGTATGAAGCGGCGGCGGCCATTGCCAAAGAAGCGTTACAATCGGGCCGATCCGTCAGGGAGCTTTGCCTTGAGTTGGGTGTTTTGACAGAAAGCGAATTAGATCAAATCCTTGATCCTTATGAAATGACGAACCCGGGCATAGCAGGAGCGTCTTTATTAAGGAAATAATGAAACAACCCGGACCGGCTTGGGTATCGGTTCGGGTTGTTTTCTTTTGGAATGATCAAGCTTTGGCACTCACACTGCCCATTATAAATATTGCCTGGTGTCGGCTTTTTTCAAAGGAAGGAACGTCCAAAAAGGATATATCCCTTAAAAGGTAAAGTAGAAAATGGTGATACCGCAACATTTGTAAAAGAGTAGGAGAGGGAGCGCCCAAAGCTTGGCACTTTCTTAATCTATCAAAAAGCCAATCTTGCCGAATTGTTCGGCGTCTGCCAACCGCTGAAAGGCTTCTTCATATTTGCTTAACGGAAAGATTTGGTCAATGACTGGTTTAATGCGATGCTTTTCAATGAAGTTGAGCATTTCTTGAAATTCCTCTGCGCTTCCCATCGTGGATCCGAGCAAATTGAATTGGCCGTAGAAGAAGTTTCGGAGATCCAATTTCACCTCGTCGCCCGCCGATGCGCCAAACGTCACAATTGTACCGCCGGGACGAAGTTGGGCGATCGATTTGTTGAATGTGGCAGCTCCGACAGATTCAATGACTAGGTCCACCTTTTCCCCTTCCAATGCTTCGTTCCAATCGTCATTGCTGTCAATGGCTTTGTCGGCTCCAAGATCGATGGCCTGTCTGCGTTTTTCTTCGGACCGTGATGTGACATACACGGTGGCGCCCACTGCTTTGGCAAATTGTAAAATAAATGTAATAACGCCGCTCCCTACTCCGGGAAGGAGTATTGTTGTTTCCGGTGTAACTTTTCCTCTCGTAAAAAGGGCGCGATAAGCGGTAAGAGCTGCCAATGACAGTACACCAGCCTCTTCCCAAATTAAGAATTCTGGCTTCGGTACGGCGTTTTCCGCCGGAATCACTATGTATTCGGCAAAAGTTCCATGGAATGGAAGTCCCACAATTTCAAAACCTTGGGGCGGTGCATCACTCGTCTTTTTCCAACCCAACCCCGGATTGATGATGACCTCTTCTCCCACTTCAACATTGGTAACGCCTTCACCAACTGCATCGACAATGCCAGCCCCATCAGACCCGATGATAAGTGGCGGATCAGTCGGTTTGTGGCGCTGAAGCACAAACAGGTCGCGGTGATTCATCCCTGCTGTTTTTAATTTAACTTTCACTTCGCCGGCGCCCGGTTGCACTTCTTCCATATCACGGAGCAAAAGGCCATTCATTCCCGATTTTCCTTCATGAACAATCGCTTTCAACATCATCCCTCCGTTAGTAAAATAATTCTTTCGATTTATCTTCTATTCTATCATACGGAACATTTGCGTATGTTTCTAGTACTATTTAATGATGCCAAAAGCCTATCGCGTTTTTGATCATGTTTTAGAAAGAAAAATCATTTGTTGAAAAAGTGAATATGTACATGTTGCAACCTTAAGTGCAACTCGTGCCCAATGGCTTAGCGCTAAATCAGATTTCTTTATGTTGACGGGTTTTACCAAAGGGAGAACAGCCGAGGATAAAACGAAGGGGGAGGACCATTAAAATAGTGTCATGTTTAACATCATGTACAGAAAGTGGAGCATGTATTGGGCTGGAAAATCAATTGGCATCAAAAATGGCTCATGAAAAAAATACCAATCCTCGTGTGTATTGGATTATTCTCTTAGACATCAACTTCAAAAATGACTTGAAGCAGTGGAATACAAACGGTTTAAATATCATTGGCATCCCGGACCATCTCACATTCTATTTTATGGTCACCGCTTCAAAGCGAACTGTTATGGCAATGAAAAAAGAAGCATAGAGCGTTCACGATCTTAGTGAAAAAAATGAAACAAACTCTCTTGTTCAACCGTATGTTATATTGAAGAAGAGGGGAGGCCGATATTACTATGGCGGATCAAGAGAATACCAATGTGCAACTGATTAACGAAATAAAAGCATTAAACGCGAAGATAGAAAAATTGGAAAAAGATATAGAGGATATTAAATATTTTACACCGAAACCGGTTCTCACACCACAAGTCATTTCCCAGGTTGGCGGCTTTATATTGGGCGCGATTATATTGATTGGAATATTCTGGTAAACGGAGGGGGAGGGAGTGCCCCTTTGATCTTATTGTTGAATCGCCCCTGCAATATGATAGAGTTCCAAGTCAACGCCGGGCTGTTGTCCCAGTGCTATTTTGGCGAGGACGGAGCCTAATAATGGTCCGGCGGTAAGCCCGGTTGCGCCAAGTCCGTTTCCGACCAAAACATTGCCATAACCCGGAAGCGGCCCGATGACAGGGAGAGAGCCGGGTGTATATGGCCGGAATCCGACCCTCGTTTCAAGAATGGTGCTGTCAGCAAGTCCGGGCGCGATATCAAGCGCTTTGTGTAAAATTTCATGCATCCCTCCGGCGGTCACACGAACATCAAAATGAGTAAAATTCTCGTACGTTGCTCCCGCCACTATTCTTCCATTTTCAAACGGGACAATATATTGGTTTCCGGGCGGGATAATGACCGGCCATTCATCCGTTTTTTCATGGAGGAGCTTCATATGGATGATTTGGGCTTTCAAATCTTTGACCCGAAACTCGATCCCGAGCGTTCTTAGAAGTTCTTTTGCCCAGGCCCCCGCTGTCACAATATATGTATCCGCTCTAAATAAATCCTCCTCTGTTTTTACCCCGTCAAGCCGATCGTCATTCAGCATAAATGCGGCATCGCCAAAAATGATACGCGCGCCATGTCTTTCAGCTGCTCGCAGTAGCGCATCACGGAGTTTTCGGCCGTTCACGCGCGCGGCACCACTTGCATAAACCGCCCCGTATCCTTCAGAAAGCGGCGGAAACAACTTTTGCGCTTCCGCTGGACCAAGAACTTGAATGTCACCGATTTCAGGTGCATCTACCCGCCTTTTTAAGGCGACTTTTTCAATTTCCACCAGCGTTTTGTGTTCGGGGCGCACACTGATGGCTCCCACGCGGGCATAGCCGGTGTCCGTTTCGCCTTCCTTTTCAAGGCTGGAAATGAGGCTTGGGTAAAAGGCGGCGCCTCCTTTGGCTAGTGAATACCATGCCTTGTTGCGCCGTTGGGACAGCCAAGGACAAACGATGCCGGCAGCCGCATCTGTCGCCTGTCCTTTATCCCTGCGGTCGATCACTGTCACGTCCGCTCCTTTTTTGGCTAAATGGTATGCAGTGGAAGCTCCGAGTATTCCGGCGCCAATTACGATTATTCTCTCCATTGTTTCCCTCCTTTTTATGAATCATATTTTTTATCTATGTGTATACGCCCAGTGAATGTCCGTCCCACCTTTCTCTCCTCCGAGCCCCCGTTTACTCTTCGTCGATCAACGGCATCAGCATCAACATCAAGCTGTTCTTTTCCAAATGGCAGTTTAGGTCATGCCCATTTTTCGCCGATTTTGGCGCTCAGTTCAATGTGACAGATCTCTTCGTAAGCAAGCCTCCCAGTGGCTCCGCTTCACTTTTCCAAATGTGATTCACACAATGGCCTCGTTATATAAATTAACATACATAAAATTGTAATGCCAAAAAGCGGTAATTAGTGCTGCCAATTCTTTTGGAAGATCATCATTTCCATCACAGTGAATGCTGTTTAACCTTCAACGTCAGAATAATCGCTTTCATTTGTCAAGAAGTGAAAGATCGCTCCATCTTTATAGACATAAGATTTTTCATATAGGAAATACTATCCTTTGTCAGATGAAAATGGAGGTTAAATTCTAATGACGAGTCATGATCACATTCAATTAACAGCTAGTGAGTTGTCTGTTTTTTTTATGTCGTACTTGAAAGATACGTTAGTGGTTTGTGTTACTTCTTATTTTTTGGAGCATATAGAAGATCCAGATGTAAGAGTTTGTGTTGCATACGCCTTGGAGTTATCTGAAAAGCGGGTTGAGACCGCCAGAGCTTTTTATAAAGCAGAAGGAATCCACATTCCGGTAGGATTTACAGAGCATGACGTCAATGTGAAGGCTCCGCGTATTTATAATGATGTCATGATCCTTCAATATGTCACCAACTTGGGCATAATGGGAATGGGTTCATACAGTCTTGCAGTCGCACAATCAGCGCGGCAGGATATACGCCAGCATTTTACCTCTAGTCTGAATTCTTCTGCTGATTTGTTTAATCGTTCAGCAAATGTACTGCAGGAAAAAGGCGTGTTCATTCGTTCGCCCTTTATTCCGTATCCAACATTAACTGAATTCGTTGAAAAACGGCATTTTTTGGCTGGCTGGATGGGAGACCAAAGACCTTTAACAAGTACAGAGATTTCTTTTTTATATTTGAATTTGTTCCGTAATACCCTTGGAGGGGCTCTATTGACAGGTTTTGCACAAATTGCCCAGACGAAAGAAGTGCGCAAATTCATGACTAGAGGATCTGAAATCGCCAAGCACCATAGTGCTGTTTTTGGTAAGTTTTTATCCGAAAGCAACATATTAACACCTGTTTCACTGGGATTAAATGTGACTGAGTCTACAGACCACGTATTTTCTGACAAACTGCTGATGTTTCATACAAATGCGTTAAACAATCACGGAATGAGCTTTTATGGGCAAAGCTTGGCAGGAAGCCCCCGGAAAGATATAGCGACTGCCTATAGCCGTTTAATGGTTGAAGTCGGAGAATATGTGATGGATGGGACACAGATCATGATTGACAATGGATGGTTTGAAAAGCCGCCTTCCGCTCCAGATCGAAAAGAGTTGTCGAAAGGTTAAAAGTTGTGAGAGCGAAAGAAGCGTTATTTTGGAGCATTGCCTTCCCCGGTTTCGGACAATTTTTAAACGGCAAATATGTAAAAGGAATTGTACTGCTTTTGCTGGAGCTTTTAGTGAACATCATGGCCAATTTTAATGTGGTCATTATTTCCAGTTTCCATGGTGATATTCATAAAGCGGTCAGTGAAGCAAATTTTCAGTGGCTCATGTTTTATCCTTGTATATATTTTTTTGCGATGTGGGACGCTTACAAAGATGCCGGGGGAGGAAAAGAACCTTATTCCTTTCTTCCTTTTGCGATCACCGCCTACTTTGTCACTTTGGGTATTGTTTTTTCAGCAAAGATAAAATTGTTTGGCGTCTTGCTGGGCCCCCTTTGGTTGCCCATGTTGGGCGTTATCCCGGGGATCGCTGTAGGACTTGCATTGAAAAAAGTGATCATCAAACGTTCGGCATTTTAATGAACGGCAATATGGATTCTTCTCACTGAAACGAAAGCGGATTGTAATAGCTCAAAAGTGGATATAATTTTTCAAATTCGCGAGTAAGTGGAGAAAGAGGGCTCGTAATTCTTCAAATTCGCGAATGCTTCCCAATTCCGAGTAATCTAATAGAAATCATACCGCCCCAAAGTCGCTTCATTCGAAATGTGAGAAGTGGGTTTGTCGTGATGAAGCTTTCGAGGGTTTCTCGACAGCGTGACGGCAGAGTGTTATCTGCCGTTCTTTATATTTTGTTTTCTTTTTTGATAATAGAAAACAATCGGCTGCACGATAATTAATAGGGGATAGAGGGAGAAAATAATTTTTTCGGTAAACGTTGTGACAAAGAAAGGCCGAAACCAATCAATGATTGCATACCTCAAGTCAAAACCTAATAAATAAATGTCTATGATGATGGAAAAAATGGTCATCGATATCATCATGAGCAATATGATGCCAATTAATTTCAATCATGATCACTTCCTCATACACGCCATACCGGTTTGTTATAAAAATGATTCATTTGGGATAAAACGAAAAATGAACCCATTTTAGGGTTTGCGTACAGGAAGTGATTTATCCGTGGAAAAGGCAAAAATCAGTTCATACCAATTATTTGTTCTCATCCTGTTATTCCAACTGGGCAGTGCCTTGTTATTACCATTAGCTACTGATGTAAAACAGGATGCTTGGATTGCTGTGTTAATTGGGTTAATCGGTGGTATTTTGCTATTTTTCATCTATTACCGTATTTATACATACTATCCCGATGCTTTGCCGACAACCTATTTGCAGAAAATCATCGGAACATTTTTTGGAAGGATTCTCGCTTTTCTCTATTTGATATATTTTGTGTACCTTTCTGCAAGGGTACTTAGGGATTTCGGTGAAATGCTTGCCATCTTGGGCTATTCCAACACACCTATTGCGGTCAATCAAGCATTATTATTGTTAGTTGTTATTTATACGATCAAAAAAGGAATCGAAGTGTTGGCGAGAACAGGAGAAGTATTTTTCATTTTTATTTATTTACTGGCTATTATCGGCTTTATTTTAATCGTTTTATCAGGATTGATCAATTTCGATAAATTAAGGCCGGTTCTTGAGCATGGCATCATCCCCGTTGTAAAAATGGCCATGACCCAAAATATCTATTTTCCTTTTGGTGAAATGGTCGCTTTTTGTATGATCTTTCCTTATTTGAAACATCCGAGTAAGTTAAAAGCGACGGCTATATTCGCCATCGGATTAAGCGGGATTAATCTGGCGATAAGTACAGTCGTCAATATAAGTGTGCTGGGGGCAGCGTATATTTCGCGGACTCAATTCCCTCTCGTTACGGTTCAAGCCATTGAATTGGCGCAATTTTTGGAGCGCCTGGATATTTTTTTTATGCTGGCCATGATTATTCTTGGATTTTTCAAAATAAGTATTTTCTTTTATGTAGTCGTGATTGGTACAGCCGACTTGTTTCATCTAAAAGAGCCTTCCCGTCTTGCTTTTCCCATCGGGTACGTTGTTTTGATATTTTCAATTGTGATTGCAAGTAACATGTCCGAGCATTTTGAAGAAGGGTTGGAAATGATCCCGGTTTATCTGCATCTTCCTTTTCAGGTGATCATTCCTTTTATACTGCTTGTGATCGCAATTTTTAAAAACAGGAAAGGATAGGCGGCAGAAATTAAACTGGAATCATTTCGATAGACATTATTCCTCATTGCTTTTCATTTGCAATATAAAAGGATTATTCCTTAAACCAGATCTAATGATCGATGCATCCACTTTTACGTTTACCTTTAAAGTCGGGAAATGTTTGTCATTCCAGTCATGTTCAAGTTTCTTCCATTTTTTTGGATATGATCGGTAGATTTTTTCCCCGAAGCCAAAAACGTCTGTTTGTTCCGACTGTATACGCTTAATGGAGTGCTGTATCAGATTCTTAATGTCCTTTTCTACCTTGTTTTCTATTTCTGTCCGTACATGCAGATCTTTTATGTTAATGGGAACAGTGACTTCTCCAACGTCTCCCTGTGCGCTAATTTTAATGGATATCACAGGCTTTTCATTCTCCATCTCAGCATTCACTTTTGTGTTTGCCCTAAGTAGTTGATAGGCAATCGCGTTCTTTTCGTTTTCCCAATCAACAGAGATATTCGTTTGCTTGATTTTATCCAAGATCCATACGAGGCCCCTTGCTTCTTGATCATATTGCCAACTCACCAGTCTTCCACCTTTAAAAACAGCTACTCCCACAGCCTTAAGAACTGTATCGGGATCAATCATTTGTATATTCTCATCCTTCTTTCCTTCTTCTATATTTCCTGTGATTTTAAAACCCGGTATAACTGGTTCTTTTCCTTCAGTTGTCAAGGATTCGGTTAATTCCTGGACATTCACCGAAAAAGTGTCGCCCCATCTTTCTTCCGAGAATTGCAGTGTCTTAGTCAGTTTATTTGCCGGTACTTTATCAAGAGGAGTGGTTACTTTTAATAGTTCTGCTGCTGTTGAACGATGGGCAATGACAACCTTTGATGTTTTGCGAAATTCAATATCCCTATCCAATGCTTCCAATACATTGGAAATGTCCTTTTCCCTAGCCAGCTTTTCCCCTATCACCACCAAGTTGGCATGGGAGTAAAAGATGACTCTGGAAACTTTGTTTGACACACGCCTGCTCAACTCCACCATATTTTTCCCCGTTGCAGTATACGTTACGACAGATGAACCTTTTGTGGCTCCTCCTTGAAGTGTTCCTGGCACACCGGTGGGATTCACGATTTGAAAGGTCCCCACATATGAACCGTTTTCGTTTATATCAATACCAATTGCGGAAACCATCGCCATATCCGTCAATTCCCTTTGGTTCCAGCAACCCGAGAGGAGCACATAGATAACAAGGTACAGACAAATCATCCTTCTATGTTTCATCCGTGTCACCTTTTTTCTTTTTCCGTGTGATGATTCCCCGGCTGAGGGGAGGCTTTGGCTTGTCCATGTCTTCTGAATATAAATTTTCACCTTGCTTCATAATCAAATTTGCCTTTTCTCTTGTTTTCCATAGTGGTGCGCGAACGAGTGTATCGCCTCCAACATTGTCAGGAGATATTGGAGCAAGGGGTGTCATATAAGGAACTCCGAACGATCTCAAAGCGCATAAATGTACCGTAAGCAAAATCATGCCTAAGATGACTCCATATAGTCCGAATACGGCAGCAGAGAACATAAATAAGAATCGAATTAATCTTGCTGAAATCGCCATGGTAAACGATGGGGTTGCAAAATTGGCGATCGCAGTAATAGATACAATAATGACCATCGCCGGGGAAACAATGCCTGCCTGAACAGCTGCCTGTCCTATCACAAGCGCTCCGACAATTGAAATGGCAGATCCTACCGCTCTGGGCATCCGAATTCCTGCTTCTCGTAAAATTTCAAATGTAATTTCCATGATGAGCGCTTCGACGAATGCCGGAAAAGGAACGTTTTCCCGCTGTGCCGCAATAATAATCACAAGCTGTGTCGGTATCATTTCCTGGTGAAAAGTAGTGCTTGCAATATATACTGAAGGCGCAATAATGGATATAAAAAAAGTCAATATCCTCAAAAAGCGGAGAGCTGTTATAATATCAAAGCGTGCATAGTAATCTTCAACCGATTGAAAAAACTGGATAAAGACGGCGGGAGCCAAAAGAACATAGGGTGAACCATCCACAAAGATGGCAATTCTTCCTTCCAGAATATTACCTGCAACTGCATCAGGCCTTTCCGAATGATACAAGGTTGGAAAGGTAGTAAATGCCTGATCCTCAATCAATTGTTCAATATATCCGGACTCAAGTATGCTTTCTATATCAATTTTTTTTAATCGATGACGGACTTCAGCAACGATTTTCTCATTCGCATGGCCATTTAAATACATGATTGCTACGTTTGTTTTTGTCTTTTTGCCTATCTTCATTGATTCAACCCATAAATCCGGATTTCTGATCCGGCGTCTGACAAGGGATATATTCGTTTGGATTGACTCAGTAAAACCATCCCTCGGCCCGCGAACGGAGACTTGACTTTCCGGTTCCTGAATCGACCGTGTTTCTCCGCCTGCTGTATTGGCAATGATGGCCTGATCTGTTCCATCAAGAAGAATGATTGTGTTGCCATCCATTAAAGCAAGGAAAAGATCTTCTTGCGTGTTTACCGTTTTAATGCTTCCGATTGCTATCCCTTCATCTGTCAGTGATTGAATTAAATGCTGGGAAGAATCATGATCAGGAAAAGACTTACTCATGATTGAATCAACAATCTTCTCATTTATAGCCTTTGTATCAACAATTCCTTCAATAAAAATAATCGCCAGACATTTGGGAGATACTTCACCTATTTTCAAAGTCCGGATCGAAATATCAGAACTGTTTCCTGTTCTTTGTTTGACCAGTTCCAGGTTGGCCGACAATGATGTGGAGATGGCTTTCTTCTCTTTGACTGCCTCATGATGTATGCTGTTTTGTTTTTTCTTAAGTCGTTTGAAGAATGAGGACATAATGAGAATTACCTTCCAGTGCTTGTATTCCTTTTTTGTCCATATCGCTCCGGTTGTATTCTTTGGGTAAATATTTCGAGAACTCATTTAAATGTCGATTGCGCATGGACGTTTCGTTTTTTTTATATCGTGACCATTATTCCAATAGCAGGCGCTGTTCAAAGCTGTGACTTGTGTGGGCTACATCATACATAAAAGAATACGACCAATGATTCAGGGGGCGTATCAAAGACAGAGCCGTGTGGGCTGCATCATACATAAAAAATCGGATAGGAAGGTTTGCGAAATGGTTATAGGTTCCATAGAAGGGGTCCGTATACATTTAAGTCTTTAATTTGACTTGATCAATTATAAAACGGCTTTCCGGCAAAGTCGGCATCCTTGTTAAGCTGACTGAAACATTTTGTGTATCTGGCACATTATATTCCAGTTGCTTCGTTAAAAAGGACAAACCCGTCTTCATCACTTCGATTGTGACAAGCTCTCCGGCGCACCTGTGTCCGGTATGGAAATCGCCCCCTCCTTGGGGGACCAAATCAAACAGACCGCCTCTCCAATTGCGAAACCGTTCAGGCCAAAATAAAAATGGGTCATCCCAAAGCCTTGGGTCATGGTTTGTTCCATACACATCAAGCAGGACGAGTTGCCCCTTTTTAAAGGGCACACCATTCCATTGAAAACCACTGCATACCCTTGCTCCAAGAAACGGTCCAAACGGGTAATAGCGGCGTACTTCCTGAACAAACATGTACAAATCCTCTTCATTTCCGGACACAATTTGCTCCCGTGATTCGGGAAATTCGTAAAGTGCCAAGGCGCAAAAAGTAAAATATGTCGCGATCGCTACAATGGGTCTTAATATGTTTATCAGCTCAACAGCCGCCATCTGCACACTGAGCGGCTTTCCTTCCGTATCCCGGTAAGTGGCCATGGCATGCAGTGCCGTGCCTTCGGGAGCTTGAATTTTGCCAGAACGAAAGTACTCAATCACTTTTCTGATCCATTTTTCGGCTCTGTTCCGCGCCCGGCGTCCCTGCCAATGCCGCGGGCCCACAGCACCAAAAGCATCAACCATCTTACCGAAATCATCCGCTCTTTTCCCCACTTCCGCTTCGTTCAACGGGACACCTGCCCACTTGCAAGCCGCTTTGCATAATATTTTCTGCATTTCGTCAAAGAGAATGACTTCTTTTTTTCCTTCCCACTCAGAACCGGCAATTGCAAAATATTGTTGAGTCAAGTCCTTTAACATACTGATTCGTTCCGGGACCATCAGCGACATAAACAACTGCTTTCTATGCTCATGGGCAGCGCCGTCCATCGTTTGGATTGCACTTTCTCCAAACAGCGTTTTTTGTACTCTCTTTGGAGCAGCTCCCTTTCTCTGAAATAGCCTAGGATTGTAAAATATTCTCGCCGCTTCTTCTCCACTCATGCATATCACTTTCTCGCCCATTAAACGCGTCTCGAAAATATCGGACTGAAACAGCTCGCATCTATTTGAAATAAATTCATATCCTTCCCGCAGCAAAGCAAGGGTTTGATCCAACCCTTTTTCGCGCGGTATTTTACCTGTTGTTGAACCGCCTTGCTGGATAACTGAACTCATGGCCATCCCTCCATTTTGAAAGCACGTTCTTCACGATGAATATATTTTTATCATTTGTAACGGAAGATGATTTATTCCTACGTTTGAATCTCGTTATAATAAAGAAAGGTGGTGGTACTTATGATCATTCATCTTTTTACAACTGATGAGCTGGAAGCAAAAGGAATAAGGTGGCTTGTTGAATCTCATGTAACAGGCGTTAAGCTTGTTCCTTTTGATCGTGTTGAAAACATGTTGGAAGCGTTCGCAAAGGAACAGCCGGAGCTTTACATTATTGACATGGATAAATGGGAGCCCGACGACGATTCTTTCAGTAGCTGGCTGCGGTCGGTACGGTGGCTCGGGATTTCTTCTGAACGCATTTTTCAAACGGCATACAGGGGGCTTCGTTTCCGGGCGCAGGATGTACTGTTCAGGCCAATTGCTCCGGATGAACTAATGAAATGCATCCAACGGCAACGATTTCAAATTAGGAATGATAAGCGAAAGGCAACAATAAATCCGGGGGAAACACCAGAAAAATTAGTCATTGATTATTCGGGTATCTTCCTTGGAGGGCCAAAAATAAGGAAACCACATTCCATGACAGCGTTGTTAACGCAGGATCCAAACAAGCTTCCTGTCGTTTATGCAAAGTTGCAGGAATTTCCTTTTCCAAAATCAAAGCTCATTTTTGCCTTTTCACAGTTGGTTTTATGTGTGGATGAAGTACCTGCAGAGAACCGTTATCAAGAGGAATACTATGCGTTTTTCGATCAATGGAAAGAGGAACAAGATGAACCGCTTGCCATGATCATGAATACCCATTGGCAAGGGTTATCGATAAAAGAAATGTATGAACGTACAAAACAGTTAACCGAAATGATCTTTTTTGAAGGGTATGACATTATTTTAGCCAAGGCAGAACAAATCCACTGGTCATCAATGGACCCTTTTTTAACGCCTCTGGAACAGCGGGAATGGATAGAAATGCTTGAAAGGAGGGACATCCAAGCGATCCGCGAATGGATGGAGCATGCGTTTCTCGATTACAAAAAACCCTATCCGCCTCCCGAAATGGTTAGAATCCGGATTACAAGCGTATTGGCACAAATTCGCCGCTATATGAAATCACAGCAGCTGCAGCACCCCAATTGGGAAAGGGACTACCACGATGTATTTCGGCAAATTATTCAGGAACCGGTTGTTTATCGGATTGTTCAAGATCTCTTATCATTTACGATTCGTTTGCTGACAGAACAGGACGGGCGTATTGATGCTGATTTTAAGACGCTCGTTGACCGAGTAAAAAGCTTGATGGAGTCTAATTATTGGAACCCGCAGTGGAATTTGGAGGACTGTGCCAATACACTCCAGATTCATAAAAGTACATTAAGCCGGAGGTTTGCGGCGGAGTCGGGAAAAACATTCCGCGAAACATTACATGAAATCAAAATGGGCGAAGCGAAGCGACTTTTAAAAGAGACAAATTTACCGCTTGATGAAATTGCCCGTTTGGTAGGTTATCAGTACCGGACCTATTTTAATGCGAAATTTAAGCAAATGGAAAAGAAGACACCGACAGAATATCGAATGGGCCTGGGTCATTTAAGTTGACAGATTATGTCTTTGTTTTGAAACCATTTAAAAATAAGTGCTCATAATAGAATAAAAGTGAAATATTTTATAAGAATACTATTAATTTATAAAGAGAAAGACATCAGTATACAATTACAATAATGATAGAAAAGGAGGTTGACTATTTTGAAACCGATTACAAACGAGCGTGTTATCCGATATCGGGGAACAGAGCTTCATACGAAAGGGTGGCTCCAAGAGGCGGCACTTCGTATGCTTATGAACAATTTGGATCCGGATGTGGCGGAAAATCCCGATGAACTCGTCGTGTATGGGGGAATCGGAAAGGCTGCTCGCAGCTGGGATTGTTTTGACGCACTCGTAAAATCATTAAAAAAATTGGAAAACGATGAAACATTACTCGTTCAATCAGGAAAACCGGTCGCCATTTTTCGTACCCATGAAAATGCGCCGCGTGTCCTAATTGCCAATTCCAACATCGTTCCAGCTTATGCCAACTGGGAAACATTCCATGAGCTCGATCAAAAAGGGCTGATGATGTATGGTCAAATGACGGCTGGAAGCTGGATTTACATTGGTTCCCAGGGAATCGTTCAAGGAACGTACGAAACCTTTGCAGAACTTGCCAAAAAGCATTTTAACGGTTCATTAAAAGGCACGATTACGGTAACGGCGGGACTAGGTGGTATGGGAGGTGCCCAGCCGCTTGCAGTCACGATGAATGGCGGAGTTTGCATTGCAATTGAAGTCGATGAAAAACGGATCGACCGGAGAATTGAAACCCGTTACACAGATGTAAAGGCGACTTCTTTAGACGAAACGATCAGGCTTGCCAAAGAAGCGAAACAAGAAGGAAGGGCTCTTTCGATTGGGTTATTAGGTAACGCATCGGAGTTGCTGCCTGAAATGATTGAGCGCGGTTTTATTCCGGACGTGTTGACGGATCAAACATCTGCCCATGATCCGCTAAATGGATATATTCCTTCGGGCATGTCACTGGAAGAGGCGGCCAAGCTTCGGATAACGAATCCCGAAGATTATGTAAAACGCTCAAAAGCAGCGATGGCGGCGCACGTGAGAGCAATGCTTGAGATGATGAATAAAGGCGCGGTCACCTTTGATTATGGCAACAACATCCGCCAAGTTGCAAAAGACGAAGGGGTCGAAAACGCCTTCGATTTCCCTGGCTTCGTCCCTGCTTATATCCGGCCGCAATTTTGCGAAGGAAAGGGGCCTTTCCGCTGGGCGGCATTATCCGGTGACCCGGAAGATATTTATCAGACGGATGAAGTCATTTTACGTGAATTTAGCTATAACAAACATTTATGCAACTGGATTCGCATGGCCCGGGAGAAAATCCAATTCCAGGGACTACCTTCACGTATTTGCTGGCTTGGATATGGAGAGCGCGCCCGCTTCGGAAAAATCATAAATGACATGGTGGCAAGCGGAAAGTTGAAAGCGCCGATCGTTATTGGCCGTGACCATTTGGATTCCGGCTCTGTCGCTTCGCCAAACAGGGAGACTGAGGCAATGAAAGATGGTTCAGATGTTGTGGCAGACTGGCCGATATTAAACGCGCTTATCAATGCGGTCGGAGGAGCCACATGGGTTTCAGTTCACCATGGCGGAGGAGTCGGAATGGGCTATTCCCTGCATGCCGGAATGGTCATTGTTGCGGATGGAACGAAAGAAGCTGAATCCCGTTTGGAGCGAGTATTGACGACTGATCCTGGCATGGGCGTCGTAAGACATGCAGATGCCGGATACGAATTAGCGGAAAAAACAGCGCGTGAAAAAGGCGTTCAAATACCGATGCTTGCGAACAAAACTTGAAAAAATCGCTTTTGGGGGGACGGTAGAGTGACAAAACCTATTTGGATCAAACATGCTTCACAACTGGCGACACTTGCTTTGAATGGAAAAGGACCAAGGGTAAAAGAGGAAATGTCGGAGCTCGGCCTCATTGAAGACGGAAGCTTGTGGCTTGAAGATGGCGTGATTAAGGCGGTTGGAACGACGGCAAAACTGGAAGAACAATATGGGGAGCGGGAAAATGAAGCGGAAGTCGTCGATGCTTCCGGTTGTCTCGTCACCCCCGGCCTTGTCGACCCGCACACACATGTTGTGTATGGCGGTAGCCGTGAACGTGAGTTTGAGATGAGGTTGGAAGGCGCGACATATATGGAGATCATGAACGCGGGCGGCGGCATCCACGCGACAACGCGGATGACCCGGGAAGCGACGGAAGAAGAATTGATGGAACAAACGATGCGGCGCCTGGATTCATTTTTGACTCATGGAGTCACCACCGTAGAAGGGAAAAGCGGCTACGGAATGAATATAGAGACTGAGTTAAAGCAGCTTCGGGTCATGCAAAAGCTGCAGGAAGCCCACGCGATTGATATCGTTCCTACTTTTATGGGCGCCCATGCTGTTCCACCCGAGTATAAAGAACGGGAAGATGAATTTGTGGATCATTTGATCAAAGAAATGCTTCCAGTAGTAGCGGAGGAAAAGCTTGCTGAATTTAATGATGTTTTTTGTGAAAAAGGCGTGTTTACTCCGGAGCAGTCCGAACGGATACTGGAAGCGGGAAAAGACTATGGCCTCATTCCAAAAATCCATGTCGATGAAATCGAACCGTACGGCGGAGCAGAGTTGGCTGCCAAAGTTGGCGCCATTTCAGCGGAACATTTGCTCAAAGCGTCTGATCAGGGAATCAGGGCCATGGCCGACGCTGGTGTTATCGCCTGTCTGCTGCCCGCTACGGCGCTTTACTTAAGGGAACAGGCGGCAGCCGGCCGAAAAATGGTGGACGCTGGCGTCCCCGTAGCCATCTCCACCGATTGCAATCCCGGTTCATCCCCGACCACATCAATGCCGCTCGTCATGAACTTGGCATGCATCTTAATGCGCATGACACCAGCAGAAGCATTGACGGCCGCCACGTATAACGCTGCCTGCGCCATCAACCGCCAAGACAAAGTCGGCTCGCTGGAACAAGGCAAGCAGGCGGATGTTGTCATGTGGGATATTGAAAACTACCAGAAACTGCAATACTTATTCGGAGTAAATCACGTCAAATCAGTCTGGAAAAAAGGAATTCAGGTGGTGTAGCAAATGGAAGAAAACTGGCTGAGAAAACCCGAATGGTTTTGGAATCCGGCTGATGGCGAACCTGATTTTGTTCACCAATGGGTGCGCTCCCTTAAAGAAGGGGAGACACCCGGCCTGATCCTGTTTGGAGCGCCCATTTCACGCTCCTCGATCAGCGTTTCGGGAGCGTCTTTATATCCGCTGGAATTTCGCAAAATGTGGAAAAGCTTCGCCACATACAATTTAGATGAAAACGTCGATTTATCAGGGTTTCATGTGGCGGACGCCGGGGATGTCGCCATGCACACAACCGATATTGTAACATCGCACAAACGGATTGAAACGGCTGCGGCATATCTTTCACGACATTATCCAGATTCGACCCTTTCCATGATCGGCGGGGATCATTCCACAACCGCCTGTGCCGTTCGTGGAATAAAAGAAACATTTCCTGATGAAACAATCGGCATTCTTCAACTCGATACCCATTTGGATGTCCGTGACCCGGCGGAATTGGGCCCGGCAAACGGAACCCCGATTCGGCAACTCGTGGATGGCGGTGCAGTCAAAGGAGAGAATATCTACAATATTGGCCTCCATGGTTATTTTAACGCGCGTCCTTTAATCGAATATGCCAAAGAACATGGGATCAACATGGTGACTTTGAAACAAGCGAGGGAACAAGGCGTTACCAGCGCTGTTGGTGAAGCGCTGCGCCGCCTGGCTGAAAAAGTGGACCGTATTTACGTCACGGTGGATATGGATGTATTGGATATCACCCAAGCCCCTGGAGTTCCCGCATCCACCCCGGGTGGTATGACGACCATTGAACTATTTGACTCGCTCATTGAAATCGGCAAGTGGAAGGAAGTTCACTATATCGATTTTGTCTGCCTCGATCCGACAAAAGACTCTCCCGTGGCTGAAACCGTGAAAACGGGTGTTTACGCCTGGCTTCAGTTTGTAACAGGGAGAGTGCTGGGGGCGAGGAAGACATAAGACCACAAGTGTTGTGCCGCCGGCTGGGCCGGCGGTCAAGATGAATTTGGTGCGAGCATAAAACAAATAGGAGGAAATCAACATGGATGCAGCAAGAAGAAAGGAAGAGACAGCTATAAAACCGGACTCAAATACACAAATGTGGAAATTTTTTGTTTATAGTTTTATCGGCGTCTTTATGTTTTTCATTCCTGTTACGATAGGTGAACGAAACTCAATCATGTTGGATCATATTGTCTCTTTTATTCAAACAAACCTTGGGACGTTTACACCGTACTATGGATTGATGGTGATTGCTGCAGGAGCCATGTATCCCTTTATTTCGGGAACATGGAAAAAATCAAGCGTAGATATTATTTTCTCAATTTTCAAACTAATAGGGTTGTTCGTTGGTCTCATGCTTGTATTTCAATTCGGACCAACTTGGCTGTTCCATCCGGACATGGGACCATTCCTGTTTGAGAAATTGGTCATTCCTGTAGGACTGCTTGTTCCGATCGGAGCCGTCTTTTTGGCTTTGCTCGTCGGGTACGGCCTACTTGAATACATTGGAGTGATCATGCGGCCAATCATGCGACCCGTTTGGAAAACACCCGGACGCTCTGCCATCGACGCCGTGGCGTCTTTCGTTGGAAGCTACTCTCTAGGTCTCTTAATTACAAATCGAATCTATAAAGAAGGAAAGTATACCGCGAAAGAAGCGTCTATTATTGCCACAGGTTTTTCAACTGTTTCAGCCACATTTATGGTTATTGTTGCAAAAACACTCGACTTAATGGACATATGGAATACGTATTTCTGGATCACGCTCATCGTGACATTTGTGGTTACCGCAATTACGGTAAGAATCTGGCCGCTTTCAAAAATGGCAAACGAATATCATGAGGGTGCGACTCCACAGCCCGAAGTGGAAATTCAAGAAAGTCGTTTTGCCGCAGCCTGGAAAGAAGCAAAAAACACAGTCCAAGAGGCGCCAAAATTACTGGACAACGTATGGATGAATTTGAAAGACGGCTTACTAATGGCCATGGCTATCCTGCCTTCGATTCTTTCGATCGGGCTGCTTGGCCTCGTTTTGGCCGAATATACTCCTGTCTTTGATTGGCTCGGCTATATCTTCTACCCATTTACTTTTATCGTACAATTACCCGATCCATTGTTTGTGGCAAAAGCCGCTTCTTTAGGCATCGCGGAAATGTTCCTGCCCGGACTGTTTGTCACCGAGGCGGCGCTCATCGTGAAATTCGTCATTGCAGTTGTATCCGTTTCCGGAATTATCTTCTTTTCCGCTGTCGTTCCCTGTATCGTCGCAACCGAAATTCCGATTACGATCCCGCAACTGATCATTATTTGGATTGAGCGGGTTATTCTTACAATCTTAATCGTAACGCCGATAGCCTATTTGATCTTGTAGAAAAGAATAATAGATAGATGTACAGGGGAGACTTCTCTCCTGCTATTTTTTTGCATTGGAAGCCGTAGGGTTCGTTTTTATAACGAAATAGGGCAGGGGGAGAGTCATCTTGCCCTAGACATGTTGAAACTGAGGGACGTTGATAATGTATGATAATAGTGTAGATATTTCAAAAATGAGCAAATCTCTCTTACATATCTTTAAAAAGATGTTGTTCGATATTAAACTAATAAGAGAGCTTCAGATGTTTGGCAGCACTGGGTAAAAACTTATTCGTAAAATATTGATCAAAAAGGAGTAAAAAATGTATCAAGTAATAAATAATGTAAGAGTATGGGGAGAACCTCTAGAAAGTGCGGTATCACAAGCCATAACTTGCTCTAAGCATGGAAATGTGGTGCAAACGTTGTTAATGGCCGATCATCACAAAGGATACTCGCAGCCAGTCGGCGGAGTAATTGTGTATGATGGACAAGTTTCACCTTCTGGAGTCGGCTATGATATTGCCTGCGGGAATAAAGCGGTCAGAACGAACTTAAAATATGAAGATGTTCAACATAATATTTCCGGCATTATGGATGAAATTGCAAAAAACATATCGTTTGGTTTAGGGCGCAATAATAACGAAAGAGTAGACCACGAGTTATTTGACGATCCGGATTGGGACGTCTACAAGCAAATCGGAACACATGAACATGACACCCTAAAGGCGTTGGCAAGAAAACAATTGGGTACTGTAGGCAGCGGTAATCATTTTGTAGATATATTTGTAGAGGAAAAGACCGGTGACATTTGGGTTGCCAACCATTTTGGCAGCCGGGGTTTCGGCCATAAAACGGCGAGTGGATTTTTAAACTTGGCGAACGGTAGAAAATTTTCAGACAAAGCCCCGGGAGAAAGCATGGACCAACCACCAACATTGATCGACTTAAATAGTGAGCTCGGAGATATGTATTTCAGGGCTATGACATTAGCGGGAAGGTATGCTTATGCCGGACGTGATTATGTTATGACACAAGTTTTAAATATTTTGGGAGCCGTATCTACATTTGAAGTACACAATCACCATAATTTCGCATGGAAGGAAGTTCATAATGGTCGTGAATATATAGTAGTGAGAAAAGGAGCAACACCTTCGGCACCCGGCCAACTGGGCTTTATTGGTGGCAGCATGGCCGATATTTCAGTTATTGTAAAAGGAAAAGATAGCCAAGAGAATAAAGATGCCTATTATAGCACGGTTCATGGAGCCGGTCGAATCATGAGCAGAACGGAAGCGGCAGGTAAAATGAATTGGAAAACCCGAAGGCGCAGAGGAGGAAAAATTACACCTCAGCAAATGAAAGAAGCAATCGAAGCTTATGGAGTGGAGTTGCGGGGAGCTGGTACAGATGAAAGCCCATTTGTATACAAAAAGCTTCGTACTGTTTTGAACGCCCATAGTGAAACGATCGAAATACTACATGAACTCAGACCTATAGGGGTATGTATGGCAGGTGCGAACGAGTTCGATCCGTATAAAGATTAAAGATTTTAGGTAAGCTGATGAAAATCACCCCTTGAATCTATTGAAACCGTTGGAGTTCCTTTTGGACTCAGGGAATGCTCGATGCTAAAAGCTTTAAGAACTTCATCGATAGGCTTATTTTTAAACTCACTGCTTGATCTGTATGGAATTTTTTATTCTCCTATCATACAACCCAAAAAGGTGTCACTGTTCATTTCTTTAGTGAACTATAAGTCATGGTTGACAAAATAAAAATACTTAAAAATAACATTGAGCTCATAGCGTTTTAAGGAAAAGGGGTTTTATATTGAAAATAAGAAAAATTAAACTGAATGAATTGGATAGATTAGTTGATATATGGTATGAAGCATCAATAGATGCACATGAATTTATCGAACAAGCGTATTGGAAATCACAACGAAAAGCAATGAGGGAAACATATCTGCCAATGGCGGACACATATGTTATTTCAGTAGGGAAACAGATAACAGGTTTTATTTCTATGGTCGAAAATGATGTAGCGGCGTTATTTGTGAAGGCCGATTGCCAAGGCAAAGGCTACGGAAAAAAACTACTGCAGTTTGTAAAGGAAAACCGAAATCGTATTCAATTAAAAGTGTATCAGAAAAACGAGCAAGCAATTCGTTTTTATCTTAAAAATGGTTTTGAAATTCGTGAGGAACAATTAGATGAACTCACTGGGGAGAAAGAATATTTGATGGAGTGGACAACATAATAAACCTTAAATTGTTGGGAGCGCTGTTCAGAGGTTTACGCCTGATTCATCAAGCTTACGTTTGAGATCAAAGGTCATTGAGTGAAGAAGAGGACTCGTATGACAATGCAGTGACTGAGGAAAATGATAAAAAGTCAATGTGCCTTTTTTATAAAAAGGAAACATGATTTTATCCTGTAATATTTGTCGTCGATCCATCTCATGACATCAACCCCAGGAGATCGACGACAAATCAAAACAGTACAAAAGCTAGAAAACACCAGTATTTTGAGCCAATTTGGAAAAAAACCTTCCATTTTTATGAAATATGTGTTATATGGTAAATATGATAAGACTCATGTATTTTGGGGTTTGTATCTTACCTATGAGGAATTGAAACTGAAGCTTTCGAGGATGCAATGATGAATTGGCTAGGGTTAACATCTTACCTATGAAGAACTCTTGCATATTGGTTCTTGATTCCGGTTGCTCAATGAGCGTTTCACTTTCCCATGAGTCTGGCAACCGCCGCGGTCTTTATAAAATTCACCTTGCCTTCTTCCCTATGAGCTTTTCTCCGTGCTTTGATTTTCGCTCTGCCTCTCCGAATCTCTTTCTCGTTTATCCCGCATGTAAGGTGCCGTAAGACTCCCACTTCAAAATCTTGACTGAATACAAAAAGTATAAGTGTGAGCAAACGGCACCTAAATGCCCGATTAGTTCAACTAACATTCAGTAGGAGCCCTACTGAATGAAGATTCACTTTATCCCGCATGTAAGGTGCCGTAAGACTCCCACTTCAAAATCTTGAGTGAATACAAAAAGTATAAGTGTGAGCAAACGGCACCTAAATGCCCGATTAGTTCAACTAACATTCAGTAGGAGCCCTACTGAATGAAGATTCACTTTATCCCGCATGTAAGGTGCCGTAAGACTCCCACTTCAAAATCTTGAGTGAATACACAAAGTCTAAGTGTGAGCAAACGGCACCTAAATGCCCGATTAGTTCAACTAACATTCAGTAGGAGCCCTACTGAATGAAGTTTCACTTTATCCCGCATGTAAGGTGCCGTAAGGCTCCCACTTCAAAATCTTGAGTGAATACAAAAAGTCTAAGTGTGAGCAAACGGCACCTAAATGCCCGATTGGTTCAACTAACATTCAGTAGGAGAGGGAAGAAAACTCCTACTGAATGAAGTTTCACTTTATCCCGCATGTAAGGTGCCGTAAGACTCCCACTTCAAAATCTTGAGTGAATACAAAAGGTGCATGTGGGAGTAAACGGCACCTAAATGCCCGATTGGTTCAACTAACACTCAGTAGGAGAGGGAAGAAAACTCCTCTGAATGAAGTTTCACTTTATCCCGCATGTAAGGTGCCGTAAGGCTCCCACTTCAAAATCTTGAGTGAATACAAAAGGTGCATGTGTGAGCAAACGGCACCTAAATGCCCGATTGGTTCAACTAACATTCAGTAGGAGAGGGAAGAAAACTCCTCTGAATGAAGTTTCACTTTATATCTTTCCTATGAGCTTGTCTCTGTTTATTGCTCCGATAGCTGATGTTCTGTCAAAGAAGTCTCAGTCATCGGAGCATCCGCCTTTTGGGGGCGTCTTCATGGCTATCCGTTTTTGATATCTGCACTGAATTAAGCGATCCATGAATGAGGTTTCCGTCGTCTTTATGGCTTTATGTTTTGATATCGTATTGCTTTATTTTTCTATATAGGTTTGCTCGGGACATTCCGAGTAATTTGGCCGCTGCGCTTTTGTTGCCAAAGGTTTTGTTTAGGGCTTCTTGGATGCGCTCTTTTTCTAACAGGGCTTTTTCTTTTGCGAGTCCCGCCTTTTCTTCTGCTTTTTTGGTGTTGGCCGGAAAGATTTGGGTGATGTCTTCGGCATGGATGATCGGTTTTTCTGAAAAGATGATCATTCTTTCGACCACATTTCTCAGTTCTCGAATATTTCCGGGCCAATGATAGTTCATGAAGCATTCCAAGGCGCTGTCAGA
The DNA here is from genome assembly GCF_037963795.1 of Siminovitchia sp. FSL W7-1587. Taxonomy (NCBI): domain Bacteria; kingdom Bacillati; phylum Bacillota; class Bacilli; order Caryophanales; family Bacillaceae; genus Siminovitchia; species Siminovitchia sp. FSL W7-1587. The sequence continues at coordinate 1,940,821 of NZ_CP150169.1, read as the reverse complement.
AAGGGAGGGGATTTCTTTATAGTATTTTATTGCAAATTCTTGTATGAAGTTATTGGCTAAGAGCGGGATGTCTTCCAATCTTTCCCGCAGGGGAGGGATGGGTAATGTAACCACATTGAGACGGTAGTACAGATCTTCCCGAAAGGTGCCTTGTTTCACCATCTCTTCTAAATCGCTGTTGGTGGCGGCCACAACGCGAATGTTTACTTTAATAGAGGTGTTGCCCCCAATGCGATATACTTCTCTTTCTTGGAGGACTCTTAGTAATTTGACTTGCATGTCAAGGGGCAATAGACCAATTTCGTCCAAAAATAAAGTGCCTCCTTCGGCCATTTCCACTTTCCCCGGTCTGCCATCCCGGTGCGCGCCTGTAAAAGCGCCTTTTTCGTAACCGAAAAATTCGCTTTCAAACAGGGCTTCGGGAATGGCTCCGCAATTAATGGCAATAAATGGCTCCCGACTTCTGAAGCTTGCTTCATGGATGCCTTGGGCGAACAGTTCTTTCCCAACGCCGCTTTCTCCGTGAATGAGGACTGTCGCATCCGTTTTAGCCACTTTTAGCGCCAATCCTTTTACGAGTTGAATCGCTTCGCTATTCCCTTTAATTTCCGAAAAAGGACCATTTTGTTCCTGTACTTTATATTGCCTTTTTATGTTTTGGAGCTGGGTTGTTTGCAAGGTCAGCTTTTCGTTTAATTTTACGATGTTGGTAATATCATGGTCGATGGAAATGGCTCCGATTAACTCTCCATTTTCATCAAAAATAGGCGCCGAGCTGATGACTACGTGCTTATCCGGCCGGGGTTGGTGGTAGACGTTATGGACAGGCCGTTTCGTTTTTAGGATTTCCAATAATTTCAAATCTTTTCTTTTAAAAAACTTGCTTATTTTTCTATGTTCAATGTCTCTAAGCGGTATGCCGTAGATCTTTTCTGCTTGGGGATTCCAATATTGTACTTCGCCCGATGCGTTAATAATGGTAATGGCATCCGCACTTGTTTGTATTAACGTCTGTAAGAAATAGTGTGAATGTTTAAAGTATTGTTCTTTCATAACCAACACCTTCGTTAAAATAGTGTAACATCTGCCATTTCTATTAAACAAATGTGTAACATTTTTGGACACTTCTTATTGTAATAGATGATCAACAGAACAGCAATTGTAGCAAGTATACCTATTAAAATGTGTTGGCACAATTTTTGCTACCTCTATTATATAGAAACATATTTACGAGGTGAAATGGTGAAATGATTGAGATAGAAAGTTACATAGAAACCATTGATGCGCATGTGATGGGAGAAGCGGCCAGAATTGTCATCGGAGGGATTCCGGAGATTCTTGGTGAATCCATGATGGACAAAAAACGTTATGTGCAGAAAAATATGGACGATATACGAAAACTGTTAATGCATGAGCCAAGAGGGCATCTGAATATGTTTGGCGCCATATTGACCACGCCTTGCCAGCCATCATGCGATATTGGGGTTTTATTTATGGATAGCGGCGGTTATTTAAACATGTGTGGCCATGGAACGATAGCGGCTGTCACAGTGGCTGTCCATAGTGGCCTCATTGAAAGAAAAGACAAGGTATTTTTGGATACGCCTTCCGGAATTGTCGAATGTCATCTTGTTTATGAGCAGGATAAAGTGAAGGAAGTGTCATTTATCAATGTTCCGGCCTTTTTATATGAACGCGGTGTAAGCGTTTTTGTTGAAAATGTGGGGCATGTGGAAATGGATATCGCTTTTGGCGGCAGTTTTTTTGCCATTGTCGATGCAGAACCATTTCAACTACAACTAACCACTGAAGAACAGGAAAAAATTACCTCATTGGGCATGAAGATCAGAAAGGCGGCAAACGAACAGTTGACGGTCAGCCACCCGTACATTCCCGAGATCAATACGATTGATCTCGTAGAATTTAGTTTACAATTAGATGAACATTATTATCGGAATACCGTGGTTTTTGGCGATGGCCAAATTGATCGGTCACCGTGTGGGACAGGCACATGTGCAAAGCTTTCCACATTGAACCTTAAGCCTGGTGAATATATTATCCAGGAAAGTATTATTAGATCACAATTTAAAGGCGAGGTAGTCGGTTATACAGAGGTTGGAAACTATAAAGCGATTATCCCGAAAATAACGGGGTCCGCTTGGGTGACCGGCATTCATAAATTCTCATTGGATGTGAGCGATCCATTCAAGGAAGGCTTTCTTTTACGATAAATCTATTCATCCTTTCTCGAACAATCGGACGAAATGATGAAGCCAATACTCAGTCCGCAATTTCAAGGAAGTGGCGGGAATTATGAATAGAACATTGCGTTTTTTTTCATCATTTCATTTGGGGAACGTCGCGGTTATTTCATTTTAGGCACATTTCCGGCGGGCAGCACACTCAAAACCGGAAAGGAAAAATAGATTTGAAGGATAACATGTTCACGAAAAAAATAGAAGGGGAAGCTCCTGGATGTTCTTCCCCTTCTCATTAGAGGAGGAACTTGAGGTGCAAAAAAAACTGCCCTTTCTACAAATACTCGCAATAGGTTTGATGCTTTTTTCGATGTTTCTAGGTGCTGGAAACGTGATATTCGCGCCAATGGTAGGACAGCAGGCAGGTGGAAATGTCTGGACCGCTATGGGCGGGTTTTTAATTACTGGTGTCGGTTTGGTGTTATTGGCGATTATTGCGTTGACACGCGGCGGAGGAACAGTGGAAAGACTTGCGGGCAGAGTGGGTCCCCGTTTTGCTGTTATATTTTCAGTATTGCTGTTCTTAACGCTTGGCCCCATTTACGTCATTCCCCGGACAACATCTGTTGTCTATGAAATTGCGATTAATCCACATGTGCACAGTAAGGAAAATGCCAGTCTTTACTTGTTCATTTTTTCTACAATATTCATTGTCTTGACGATTTTGCTCTCGTGGAATACGACCAAATTTGTCGATCGTTTAGGAAAAATAATCACCCCTGTCTTTTCAATATTATTAATCACTTTAATTGCCAAGTCGCTGATTACACCAATGGGAAAGATTGGCGAGCCTCAAGAGGAATATTTGAGCGGAGTTTTTATCAAAGGGTTTACAGAAGGATATTATACAATGGATGTTCTTGCCGCCTTTGTATTTGGGGGAATCTTCATTAAATCGATCAGCTCTTTAGGAATCCAATCAGAAAAAGAAGTGTCACGGGTTTTTATTCAGGCTGGGATGATCACGATGATTGGACTTGTGGCATTACAACTCTCAATGGCCTGGATTGGCGCCTCTAGTGTGGATTCCATCGGCTTGAAAGAAAATGGAGGAGAAATATTGGCTCAAGGCTCCAAGGTGCTGTTTGGGCAAGGCGGGGTATATATGATTGGGGCAGTCATTTTCTTAACTGGGATCACAACGAATGTTGCTTGCTTAGCGTCCGTTTCCGAATATTTCGAAAGGATCATTCCGTCCGTTTCTTATAAAAAGTGGCTCATCCCATTTTCGCTTGTTGGTTTGATCATTACGAACTTTGGATTAAATAAAATCTTGACGCTTGCTTCGCCTATTCTTTTATTGTTATATCCGATTGCGATTGCTTTGATTGTATTAATCTTTACAAACAATTTATTTGGCGGATATAAGTCGGTTTACGTTGCCACCATAACCGGTGTCGGTTTTGTCGCTATTCTCGATGCTTTAAAAGAAGCAAACATCGCGCCTGAAGCGATCAATCAAGTATTTGATTTCATTCCATTATTTACAAATGGCGCCGGATGGATTGTAACCGGTTTAATTGGCTTTTTGCTTGGCCTTATAATTGCCAAAGTTCTCAAAGAGCCGGCCGATCTCATCCAAATCACAAGTCAAAAGCGTCCCGACCATGAGTGTGAGGAACATGTTGAACATCTACCTATCAAATAAGCTTGAAAGCGCCCACAGTCCAAGTATCAGCAGTCACAGGACTCACGGCAACTAAAGCGAAGGCTTTATCCAATACAATAGACGCTCAGACATAAGCCTAAACGGCAAAGATGATGATGCCGCCATAGGTATGATGAGATTAGTGGTTAAAACCATTGAGTAGGCTCTTATATCATGAAGTGTATGTTCCAAGTCTTGTTGTTTTTTCTCCGCAATCAGTTCTTCTGCAAGCCGAATCCATAGAGGCTTCAAAGAATACTTTTCAAAACGGATTTTTTCCTTGGACATTCACTAGTGGTTGGCAGGAAAGAAAATGATGGCTTGATCGTGAAAATAAAAAAAGTCACTAGTGCTAAAGCAAAGGCAGTGACCATGGCTGTAAGTCCGTCTTGTTTTGACATTGCTCCAAACAAGAAGCCCCCTTTCTGTTGACACTTTTCGCTCTCTATGGTATTTCATAAATGATTAGCACTTTCCTGATAAGAGTGCTAGCCATTGATCAAATCGATGAAAGGGGTATACATATGGCGAAGCAGGCGTTTAAGGCGGAATCGAAGCGGCTGTTGGAAATGATGATTCATTCGGTTTATTCCAACAAGGAGATTTTTCTGCGGGAGCTGATTTCGAACGCGAGTGATGCAATTGATAAGATTTATTATAAAGCATTGACGGATGATTCTTTGGTGTTTGATAAGGACAGTTATTATATCAAAGTAAAGGCAGACAAAGATGAGCGCACGTTAACGGTTACGGATACCGGCATCGGGATGACGAAAGACGAGCTGGAATCAAACTTGGGAACGATTGCGAAGAGCGGTTCGTTGGCGTTTAAAAACGAAAATGAAATCCGGGACGGCCATGATATTATCGGCCAATTTGGCGTCGGTTTTTATTCCGCGTTTATGGTGGCGGATCATGTGACGGTCATTACGAAAGCGCTGGGGAGCGACCAGGCGTACAAATGGGAATCGTCCGGGGCTGATGGATTTACGATTGAACCGGTGGAAAAAGAATCGATCGGAACGGAGATTATTTTAAAAATAAAAGAGAATACGGAAGATGAAAATTATGATGAGTATCTTGAAGAGTATCGTTTAAGAGCGATCATTAAAAAGCACTCTGATTTCATTCGCTACCCAATTAAAATGGACGTGACCGAACGCAGGCTGAAAGAAGGCAGCGAGGACGAATACGAAGACTACATCGAGGAACAAACGATTAACAGCATGGTCCCCATTTGGAGAAAAAACAAAAACGAGCTGACCGCGGAGGACTACGAGAATTTTTATCATGAAAAACACTACGGTTTTGATAAACCGATCAAGCATATTCATATCAAAGTCGATGGAACCGTCCGGTATAACGCCATTTTATTTATCCCTGAAAAAATTCCGTTTGATTACTATACGAAAGAGTTTGAAAAAGGGTTGGAGTTATATTCCAATGGCGTCCTCATTATGGAAAAATGCGGAGATTTGCTTCCGGACTACTTCAGCTTTGTAAAAGGGATGGTCGATTCCGAAGATTTATCGCTCAACATTTCAAGGGAAATGTTACAGCAAGACCGGCAATTGAAGTTTATCGCGAAAAATATTAAAAATAAGATCAAAAGGGAACTTGAAAGTCTTCTGAAGGACGATCGGGAGCAATATGAAAAATTTTTCGAGGAGTTCGGCAGACAGCTTAAGTTTGGCGTATATAACAACTTTGGGCAAGATAAAGAAATGCTGCAAGACCTGTTATTGTTCTACTCGTCGAAGGAAAAGAAGCTTGTTACATTAGACGAGTATGTATCTAGAATGGCGGAAGATCAGAAATATATTTATTATGCGACAGGTGAATCGATCGAAAGAATTGCCAAATTGCCGCAAACCGAGCTTGTTGCAGATAAAGGGTATGAAATTCTGTATTTCACTGATGATGTCGATGAATTTGCGATTAAAATGCTCATGAGCTATAAAGAGAAAGAGTTTAAAAACGTAGCGAGCGGCGATTTGGGCATAGAAGAGGAGCAGGATAAAAAGCAGACGGAATCGGAAGAAAAAGAAAACAAAGAGCTGCTTGATTATATGAAAGAAGTGCTTTCCGGAAAAGTGAAAGACGTGAAAATATCAAAACGGTTGAAATCCCATCCTGTTTGTTTGGCGGCGGATGGTGAAGTATCCATCGAAATGGAAAAAATACTCAGCGCTATGCCGAACAATGAACAAGTAAAAGCAGACAAAATTCTGGAAATCAACGGAGATCACGATGTATTTCAAGCGTTAAAATCGGCGTTTGACCAGGACCGCGAAAAGGCAAGATTATACACAAACCTGTTATATAATCAGGCACTCCTAATTGAAGGCTTGCCGATTGAAGATCCGGTAGAATTTACAAACAATATGTGTAAAGTAATGGTATAAAAGATTAGGCCTCCCGCTTGAGTCAGGGAGGTCTTTTTGCGGAATAAAAAGGTACGGCCATGATCGGCTTCTTCACGGGTGTCCGGCCGGTAACGAAACACACTTAACAGCCTTCCGTCTTCATATCCATGGCCGGCTTCTTGGCGTGCCGCTTTATATCCGTCTTAACAGCCTTCCGTCTTCATCCCCCGTTCCATGGCCGAAACGTATACGGAATTCCGATCATCTTCGCGGTTAACTCATCATATGAGGTCAAATCACTTCTGGAAAGCTCGCTCAAGGATCGCTTTCCCATCGCTCTTAAGGCGATTTTGATTTCTTCCGTGCTGGCTGACAAGAATTTCTCGGTCGTTTTAGCGCCTTCCTCCATATTAAATTGGTTGTTGAACTTGCCTTCGTGCCAAACAACTTGAGTTGGCGGTTCAAAAGGCAATGCCCGGGTGACCTGCGTATGTGATAGCGCGAAAAGGATGGCCGATCCCAAGTAAACAGCGTCGGCTCCGAGGGCAAGCACTTTTAAAAAGTGGCCGGGGACCAAAAGTCCACCAGAGATAATTAAACTTACCCGCTTCTGCATTTTTCTTTTTCTTAAATGATTGGATGCCCGGACGACCGCGTGCAACGTCGGGATGCCAAAGTCATCCGACAAAATTGGCGGGCTGGAATGTGTGGCGGCTTGCGCCCCGTCTATCGCGATAACATCAACACCCATTTCCAGCAAGTGATCAATATCTTCTTCAATTTTTCCGCCGGCTCCTATTTTTACCCCTATGGGAACACCGCCCGTTAAACTTCGAAGTTCATCAACAAGCTCCTTGAGGTCTTTTATTGTTTGGTCATCGAAAAAATGTTCATGGATAATGGCGTCTTCATCTTCTTGCAATCCCATGATTTTGCGGGCTTTTCCCGTCAGATTTTCGGGTGATATTTTAGAACCCATCCCCAATTTTGCACCTTGCCCCAGCTTAATTTCAATCATGTCTGCACGCTTAATAATCTGCTCATCTTTTCCCCATTCGGTTTTGGAAAACTGTAAAATGTATTTTCCGGCTTCGTTTAATTCCTCTGATAAAATGCCGCCTTCACCTGAGTTAAGCGCTGTTCCAGAATTGTTGGCGGCTGTTGCCAAAGCGATTCTTGCTTTTTCGCTAAGTCCCACTCCATAAGCCATTCCGCCAATCATGAGAGGAATTTTGATCTTCATTGGCTTTTTGGCCTTTGGTCCAATGGTGACACTTACATCGACTTCTTCTTCGGTGGATACCGCAAAAGGTGTCGTTTGGGCAGGAATAAAGGTAATTGGATCAAAGTGGGGCCAGCTTTTTGAAGATCCAAGCGGCCTGTTCAGAATATCTCCCGTTTCCGCTCGCAAATTATTCTCGAGCGTATTTTGAATACCCATATGTTTTAGACCAGGCAATAATTCAATAATATTTTCTTGGTAGCTGTCTGTGAAAATGATTTTTCCGACCTGTTTTACGATTTGTTTCATTATCCAACGCCAGCCAATGATCAGCAATAAAAATGCCATCAATAAAAAGGCGACGATTCCAAATGTTATATAGGACAACATAATCGGCATGTTCCAGTCCTCCAGCAAGTTTTAGGAGATGTGTCCTTTTATTATGACTCAGAACCGAAAAAACTATGTCTATAAGAAAGCTTGGCATAGAAGCTTGGTCATTCGAGCAAATTAATCTCAATCAAGATGGGAAGGAAACGAAAAATGGGCATATATAAAAAAGGCATACTTGCAACGGCTACAAAGTCCAACATACAGCAAAACGATACAATGAACATAGATAAAAAGGTCGAACACCGGCCTTGGCCGCTGCCTTCCAATAAGTGGATTATGCGCCAAGTTTGGAGGAACGTATTGTTTCTCCATTGGCCCATCAAGCCCCGATTGATAAGGCCGCATCTTCCGCCTGAGTTGGAGATTGATACTTTTGAAGGTTTTGCCTGGATGGGGATCGTGGCGTTTACAATGAAGGGGATTTATTTTCGCGGGCTGCCGTTCTCTGTTGTTCCGTCTTTTCCCGAAGTGAATGTCCGTACATACGTCACTTATAAAGGGAAACCTGGTGTGTTTTTTCTCTCTCTTGATGTAGACGACTGGGCTTCCCTCAACATAGCGAAAAGATGGTATCGCTTGCCGTACAATCCGGCAAACATAGAAGTACGGACTGGAAGAAACGGTGCCATCCAATATAGAAGTGTCCGAAAAGCGGGCAATCCGTTGGCGTTTGATGGAAGCTGCATCCCGGCCAACGATACTTATTTTGCCGAGAGTGGAACACTTGAACATTGGCTTACCGAAAGATATTGCTTTTATACAACCCGGAACGGAAAAGATATTTATCATGGCGACATACATCATCTTCCATGGCCTTTGAAAAAGGTAGATGTTCATATCAATCAACATACTCTCTTTTCCCCATTCGATATTCGTGTTTCCAACGATCCTCCCATCGCTCATTTCTCGCAAGGAGTGGATTCACTGATGTGGAATGGAAAAAGATTAAAGATGGACTAGCCTTCTGTTCATTTTTCAAAAATCCTCATAACAGTTTCTGTTATCACTGTATAAAAAATCCCATTTGTAAAAAGATAAAAGAAAGGTTGAATGGAGGGGAATTGGCTTGATTCGGAATGTGCAGAAGTTGTTAAGGAAAAAACGCAAAAAACAACCGGCGAATCATGTGCAAATTCCCAAGCCTAAAGAGGCTCTGTTTGAAGATTTCAACAAAAACGTTGAATTATTCCGTTCGATTTACAACAATTGTTCCGATGTCGTATTTCGGGAGTTCCGTTTGTTTGGCAATGTGCAAGCGATGATTATCTATATTGAGGGGCTTACCGATACGGAAAAAATTGATAATCATGTGATTTCTCCATTGATGCAGAAAAAGGACCCAAAGCCGCAGCAACCAAGCATTGGGTTTATTGAAAACAACATATCCGTATCTAAGACAAAGAAACTGAGCCTATGGGCAGATTGCATCGAATCCATTTCGGGAGGCAGCTCCATTTTGCTGATGGAGGGGGAGAAACAAGCCCTCTCTTTAGGCTTAACGAAGTTTGAATCCCGGGCGATAGAGGAGCCCGAGGCTGAAAAAGTGTTAAGGGGACCGCGTGAGGGATTTATTGAATCTCTTCAGGTAAATACGGCCATGCTGAGGCGCATTATTAAAAGTCCCGCACTTAAAATACAATCCATCAAATTAGGCAAATATTCAAAAACCAGCGTTGTGTTGGCTTATATTAACGGGATTGCAAACCCGACATTAATTAAAGAAGTTGAAAATCGGTTAAAAAGAATTGATATTGATGGCTTTATTGACACTAACTATGTCGAAGAGATGATTGAAGACAATCCATTCTCCCCTTTTCCTCAACTAATGGCAACCGAACGTCCGGATGTGGTCAGTTCCAATATACTGGAAGGACGGGTAGCCATTTTGGCAGAAGGGACTCCATTTGCTTTGATTGCGCCAATTACGTTTTTTTCAATGCTGCAGGCGCCTGACGATTATTACGAACGTTACATTATCGGCACGGTTATTCGTTGGCTCCGTTATATATTTCTGTTTATTTCACTTGTGCTTCCTTCCCTTTATGTAGCTATTACGAGTTTTCATCAGGAAATGATACCGGACCCTTTGCTGCTCAGTATTGCGGCTTCGAGAGAAAGCGTTCCTTTTCCTGCATTAGTAGAAGTGATGATCATGGAATTGATGCTGGAAGCATTGCGTGAAGCGGGTGTCAGGCTGCCTAATCAGATTGGCGCCGCGGTCAGTATAGTCGGGGCCCTCGTCATTGGGCAAGCGGCAGTTCAGGCAGGATTGGTGTCGGCTCCGATGGTGATTGTTGTGGCGACGACAGGAATCGCATCCTTCATGTACCCCCATTATATTCTGGGATATTCTATACGGCTTCTTCGCTTTCCAATGATCATTCTGTCGGCGACTCTGGGCCTGCTCGGCATCATGATGGGGATATTGGCCATTATCATACATTTATGTACATTAAGATCTTTTGGAGAACCTTACTTGGCACCGCTGGCGCCGCTGAAGAAGCACGAATTGAAAGACGTCCTGTGGAGGGCGCCTATATGGATGATGGATAAGCGCCCACATTTCGAAAAAGATATAAACGAATATCGGCAAGCACCAAACCAAAAGCCGGGTCCGCTAAGGGGTGGGGAAACCGAAGATTAAGGAATAAAGTGAGGAAAATAGCATGAGGAGCCCATATATAAGAAAGGCAGTTGTTTGTATCATTTTGCTGGCCATGATTGTTTTATTGGGTGGCTGCTGGGATAAGGTGGAAATTGACGAACTATCTATTGTGACAGCAACGGCGATTGATAAACATGATGACGGGCAGGTGGAAATTTCCCTAGAGATCTTTATTCCAAAGTCATTGAGTGGAAGCAGTCAAGGAGGCGGCGGCGGAGCAGAGAGCGGTGGTGGGCAGACAACGATGGTCGTATCTCACAAAGGGAAGAATATGGCCGATGCTCTGTCGAAGCTGGAAGCAGAGCTGCCGCGCAGGATCTTTTGGGGCAGCTGTAAAGTATTTATTTTTGGCACAGCTGCCGCAAAAGACGGGATACAACATTATCTGGATTTCCTTCTTCGGCATCCGCAGCCAAGGGAACGGGCTTCTATGTTTGTTAGTGAAGGAAAAGCAAAGAGCATAATCGAGCAAAAAGCGGTTATAGAGCGCTATTCGGCGGAAACGATTCATAAGAAGGCTGATACAGGTCATGGTCTGACCATCACACTTCAGGATTTGGAGAAAATGATTACGGATGAAGACCAAGGTGCTGGTCTCCCTTATTTAAAATTAAAAAATGAACAAACAAGTGCGGGGAAAATCTCAAAATTACCAAATATACATGGAATTGCCGTATTTAAAAATGAGAGTATGGTTGGCAAAATTTCCGAATCGACAACAAGGGGATTACTATGGCTGAGAGGAGAAATTGAAGAGTACACTGTTAATGTCAAACCGAAAAATGAACAAGGGGTAGTATCCATCGTGCCGGTATTGACGAGAGTAAATTTAACTCCAAAAATTCAAGGCGGGGAATGGAAAATGATCGTAAATATTAAAACAGAAGGTATGGTCGTTCAAAATAATACAGATTTGGATCTGTCTCACAAAACCTCCGAAAAAAAGATTCAACAAGCCTATCGGCAAATGATCAAACAGAGAGTGACAGCAGCTATAAACGAATCACAAAAGCTGGAAGCGGATATCGTTCATTTTGGGAGGGAGTTCCACCGGAAGTATCCCGAACAGTGGAAAAAAGTTGAAAATCGCTGGCAAGAAATGTTCCCACATGTAAAAACGGAACTGGTCATAGAAGCACACATTCGCAGGCCGGGATACATTCATAAACCGATAAAAACACAAGAAAGGTGAAAGCATGATGGCATGGGGAAGTTTTTTTGGCACAATGATGATCGTTTTGGTGATCATGTTCCTACAATGGCCAAAAATGAAACAAAATTCCAAGAGAGATAAAGCGGCTTTTATCGTTCTACTCATGATTGCACTCCTATTATCCATGTTTGATCTTCAACATTTGAAAGGTCCCGTCACACTAGTGGAAGTCATATTTCAACCGCTTGGCAAGTTTTTATAAAGCGCATGCTGTTTCATCATTTTGGTGAGGGAAGTGGACGTAATGGAAAAAGGAAAAATTTCAGCTTTACAAATGGCCATACTGCTTTATCCTACCATTCTTGCCACAGCGATCCTTTCGATGCCTGCTATTACAGCCAAATATGCAGGGAATGATTTATGGATATCCTCTACTATTTCGTCTTTTATTGGTTTTTTGACAGTGTATATTGCAGTCCGGCTTCATAATATATATCCCGGAAAAACAGCCATTCAAATTTGTGAAGACATCGCCGGTCGAATACCCGGAAAAGTAATCGGCTTCATTATTCTTTACTTTTATATCCAAAGTACAGGATTGATAACGAGATCATACAGCGAATTTATAGTTTCCTCTTTTTTGTTTAAAACACCTCAGATTGTTGTGATTTCATTAATGGTGTTACTTTGCGCTTTTTGTATACACGGGGGTTTGGAAGTACTGGGAAGAGCTGGCCAACTGCTTTTCCCTCTCTTGGTAGTGCCCCTTTTCGCCGCCATTTTGTTTTTGGCTAGGGATTTTGAATTCGGGAATATTTTGCCGGTTCTTGATAAAGGGATAGTGCCGCCTCTTAAGGGCTCAGTTGCGCCGGCTGGATGGTTTGCGGAATTTTTCTTAATTGCCTTTCTGCTTCCTTTTTTATCAGATAAGAAAAAAGGAATGAAGTATGGAATGACCGCGGTATTAAGCGTCATGATAACAATTGTGTTCGTTGATTTACTTGTTCTTTTTGTACTGGGAGCTACGACCGCCAACAAGGTGTACCCTTTGATGAATGTTGTCCGCTATGCAAAATTATCCGGTTTTTTCGAAAATATGGAAGCTGTTGTGATGGCTGTATGGATTGTAGGCGCATTTGTTAAAATATCCGTGTTTTACTATGCGGGCGTATTGGGAACAGCTCAATGGCTGAATCTTTCCGATTATCGGCCGATTATATGGCCTGTGGGGATCTTTGTCGTGCAATTTTCTTTTTGGGCAGAGGAGAGCATGATGGATTTAACTCATTACTTAGTTGTTGTATTTCCGTTTTTTTCGGTTTTTGTTCAGGTGATTATTCCGGCGCTCCTGCTGATGATCGCTTTTTTCCGAAGGGAGAAAGTGAGGCCAAAAACGCAAAAATGACGTTTAAAGAACGTGAATATATTTTGAGTCAAATAATACCTAGATTCAACAAAAAGCACTTCAGGCCTCTCATTCGCCTGAAGTGTTTTTTTATGTGTGAATCTCTATTGTGGCTCCGGTCTTGGCTTTCACGTCCGCCATTTGGGGTAATGCTTTTATCTCTTTTTAAAAAATTCTCGTACAAGATACCCGGATTGTGGAAAGTGAAGTCCAAGCTGCCATGAGCCGACACCTCTGATTCGGTATTGGACTGCCAGTTGAAACTTGGCGGCGCGCGCCCTTACATCTTCAAACCAAACGACATGCCTTTTGCCTGATTCATCCCAGTAAGTGTAGTACGGCTGTTCAAATTCGGCGGAGTATTGGATAGGGACCTGGTATCTCATCGCAGTCGCAATGGCATTGGATACGGAAAAAGCCCTTGCGCTTATCACATCCCCATTGGCCATGGTCCAGTTATATCCGTACCGTGGAACTCCGAGCACAATTTTATCTCGTCCCATTTTAGTCAGTGCATAATCCAGCGTTTTTCGCACCTCTGTTATGGGAGCAACCGGACCAGGAAGGCTGCTCGCTTCATGAAAGTCATAGGCCATGATAAAGACAAAATCCACCGCGGCGCCGATCCCTCCATAGTCAAAGCCCCGCAGCCATGGAATATCATCGGATGTTTTGGCGGGTACGGCGACGGAAAGCTGGTATCCTTCCGGTCTTAAGCGATCTCGGAGTGCTGCCAAAAAGCCTGTATATAAATCCCGTTCACTCTCAAGGATCCTTTCAAAATCGACATTGACCCCGGCATATCTTTTGCTTTTCATGAGGTTGTATATATTGTCGATGACGCGCTGTCTTAGTTGGGGATTGTTTAACACTCTTCTCGTCAGTTCGGGGCTGAACCCGGTTTCTGTCAAATTGGTGATGACGACGATCGGCCTTGACTTATTTTCCCAAATAAGACTAATAAGCTGCTCATCGTTCAAGGTACTTAAACTGCCATTTGGTAAAATGTGGTATTCAAAAATGCCGAAGTTGGAGATAAGCGGCGCGAAGGTTTGTACATTCCTCCGGTTTCTTTCAGGGGTGGAAGGCGTTAAATAACTTAGTCCTTCTTCAGAATACTTTTCCCGTGGAGGCAAGTATAGCTCCATACCTATCGTTAGTTGATCAGATGGCAATCCATTATATAGCCGTATCGTTTCCGCCGGGACGAATGCCAGTTGAGCAATTGAGAAGAGGCTGTCCCCCGGCTGGACGATATACAAATTGGAGGGAATCAATAAATCCTGTCCGGGAACAAGCCGGTCCGTCCTCAAGCCGTTCGTTATTCGCAAACTCTCCATGGTAATCCGGAACTTTGCCGCGATAGAGAATAAAGAATCTCCTATTTTTACGACATAAATAAACATACGGCACCCCATTTCCTTGCAATCGGTAATCGCTCATACACCATGTATATTCGGCTGGATTGTTGTTATGAACAAGCAAGGGAGATTTTTATAAAATGAAAAACAGGCTAGGATTAGTGGGTAAGGTCATCGACGGATGACTTTGCCCACTATATTTCTTTTTAGAGTTATAGTGAGAAGTGAAAGAAAGTCCGACCAAAGCCTCGGGGATTGCGAATCCGAATGATAAACTGGGCTTCTTCACTTTCATTTTTGAATCAGGTTTAAGTATGTTGGGGCCATAGAGCTCGTGTATAGGAAATTGGAATCGAAATGAATAAGTGGAGATCTTTCAAATAATCAAGAAGAGCGAGGCGAAAATATTGGGATTAGTCATCGCTTTAGATATCTCTATGGGGAAAAGCTACAAAGTCACCTATGATGATCAAACTTGTCTTTCGGAAGGAGAAATTATTCACAATAAGGAGGGTTTTAAAGCGTTGTTAAGAAATGTGTTGGAACGAGCGTTTTTATTGGCCCGTGGCAGAAAAAATGCCTTTCAGAAGATCATTTTCCTGCTGCACTCAAAGGCTTTATGAAAAGGAAGCCTGCTTCATCACTTTCATTAAAGGACATTGAGAAAGAAATGATAAAAAGAGCGCTGAGTGAAACGAAAAATGTCAAGGAAGCATCGAAACGGCTGGGGATCGCTAGAAGTACGCTCTATCGAAAAATGAAAGAATGGAAGATTGGGATGTAAACAAAAACGTCCGTTGCCACGTATGCTGTGGCCACGGAAACTTTTTCTATCCAGTCACGTTTGCTTTTGGTTGATTAAATTTTTTAGTGTAATAGGCGGAAAGGCCAATAATGACAGGCGTTAATAGAATGGTAGGCAGAAACCACAGCAATATGCTGACAGATTCAATATTTAATAAGCGCGGTGCTCCAAAAACGGTAAATGCCGTAATTGTTGCAATGGAACAGCCGAGCATGCCGCTAAGATGTTCAAACCACCAATGCATTTTTCGGGCCGGTTTAGAGAGCCAATACCTCAATTGGATGGATGCCAGAAAAATCCCGAGTAGCGGAAACCAAGCCAGCAAGGAAAAATCATGCACGAAACCGTAAATGCTGATTCCAATCGCCGATACGAACAGCGTAACAGAAAACCCTACATCAAGCCAATGCCGATGCCTCTCTGTCCTCCTTTTAAAACGAAGCACCCGAATTCCGTAATAGGCTGTTGAAGAGCTTAAAATCGCAATAAAAATTAAAAACAAGGAAAAGGAAATAAGTTCTGGTGAACTGCTTGGATCCAAAATGCGGAAGACGCCCATATAAAAGGCGGAAACAGATACGATGCTCATGCCGATCACATAAATCCATCCGGAAACAACGTGAACTTTTCCACCTTTTTTCGTCACTACCGGAACCCAAAAAGTAAATAAAGCCGTAAAACCTCCCACGATATGCAGTATTCTCATGAGAATAAACAATGTCACTGAAATTCCTCCTATGTAAAACGGTGTAGGTGTATTGTAACAAGTTTTGCTGAGAAAAGTGTATTCCGAAACATGGAATCTATAAGTCAAAGGGGAGACTGCCCCCCCTCTTCGGTTTTTTCTTAATCAAAAAGATGTTTGCGATCCATCCGCTCTTTCATTTTACCTAAAAAGACAACAAATGAAAGAACTGCCATACCAAACCAAACGAGCAGCATAATCGCAGCCAGCACGGGCAGAATTGTCAACTCGAATACCGATCGTCCCATTCCGGTTTGTAATCCGATCAGCACAATGGCCGACATCCAGGCGATACCGCCGATATGAGTCCCTCCTTTTTTAAAACGGCTGCTTGCTTGAGAGTGTTGCAGGAGCCAACCGGGTATAAGCAATGTCTGTAGCGCATGATATCCAATCCCATGTAGGACGATGAGATTTCCAGTATCACCTATGAGCCTGCCTTGCAGCAAACTCATCACTAATCCGGCCATATTGGCTATTAAAACGGAGAGAAAAGCATAACGGATTGCCAAGATAAACGAATTTGATTTGATGCGAAAAAACCGTACTGTAAGTATCAGGCCTAATAGGATCAGCAATAAAGAAACAACGCCAAATAGTGCTCCAGCGACGAGATCAATTACCGAGCCTTCTCGTGAAAACCGGGGGTTGATTCCACGAAAATGCTGCACTGTTTCAACTCCATATGCATATAAAGCCCCTACGATAAACATCCAGCGTACAATCTTTCTTTTGCGCTCTTTATATTCTGTAAAAGGCAAAATGGCGGCGACCGACAAGAAAAAAATACCAATAGCCGCATTAAAGGAAAAGGCATCCTGTAAGTTTCCTTCAGGCCAAACGATTGGCCCTCTTGCCAAAATGACAACCGCTATCGCTGCTGCCAGTAAAAAGCCGATCATACTTGTGACAACAAGCCATTTCTCACCTTCAAACAGCCGATGATTGGACATGAAAACACCCTCTTTTCTCGTTTTATTTATCAATAAATAAATGATTTGGTAAAAAAAGAGCAAATGTTTATTTTTATTGCTCCAATTCCGCGACAATTTGTGGTAAATCCAATACTTCCGTTACCGTGATCAACAGCCCAGTACTGATAAAATGGGAGGCTATATTTTTGGCATCGGGAATTCCTGCCTGGTTAAACTTTACTGTAAGAGACTCCCACATCTTCAAAAACAAATGGCGGACATGTTCCCGGATTCCTTTTTCCGGAATAGCATAAGCCTGCATGACCAATAAAACTTCTTTCCGGTGAGTTTCGACCACCTCCGCAAATGCGCAACCCATCGCTTCGAGCAGTTGATCGGCTGGGGCCTCGACTTTAGCAAACAAATCATAAATCCGGTTAAAAGCACGGTCAATGACAGCTTTGAATAACTCTTCCTTGTTTTTAAAAAAGTGAAATACATATGGCTGAGTGACTCCTGCTTCCTTGGCAACAAGCGCAGTGGTCGCCTTATAATACCCCCTTTCAGAGAAAACACCAACGGCATTTTCAATAATGACCTCTTTTTTATCTTCACGAACAGCCACTAAGAATCATCCTTTGCGATTTTTATTTATCAGTCAATAAATAAATTATAAATTCCGTTTATGTTATTGTCAATCCAAGATTCATTCTTGCCAATGAATTTGGGTAGGAGAGGCTCTGTATCAGGATGTGCTTGAGTTAGTTCAATGCGGCGGCATTCAAATATAATGACGGGTAAGACGGGCGTCCTATACAGCAATAAAAAGCTTGTAGAAAAAAACACCCATTTTTTCTCTACAAGCTGGCGAAAAAGGTTACGGTCAGTTTCCAGATATAATAAGCGCAAAGGGGCGCAAGTTAGGATCAATGGCGATCATTTTTTGTGATTTTTTCAGATGATATAGCATGAAATTTACTGCGATGGCATCAAAAAGCTTTCGCTTCTCCGTTTCCTGTTTCATACGTAAAGTCAATAAAGCCCTCTCAGCCGAATGCGTTTTAAGTGGTTCAGCGAAACCGTTAACTAGCTGGCTTTCCGAACGTCCAGATTTTCCCCGAGGATTAACAAATATATGCGAAGGCCAACTCCATCCATAAAGCGCACGAGAGAAGCTTTCGTACCCCCGCATACTTCATTAGTTGGCTGATGCGGAGATTGGAAAGAAACGTGTAAAAGACCTACGTTTTTCTTACGATAAAGTTATCTTCAAGCAGGAGCCAGTTTTGCGGAAACGGGTAGCCGAGAACCCAATAACTAATGCCCCGCAAACCATATTCTTTTACCAAGTTAAATTTGGCTTGGGCACTTCTCGCGTCCTCAAACCAAACTTCATGCCGACGCCCTTGTTGGTCTGTGTATCGGAAAAACGGACTTTGAGCCCTTTCATCGTATTGAATGGAGGCTCCGTGTGCAACCGCGCGGCGTATGGCTTCCTGCATATCAAACGTTTCTGCTTCCTGCCCTTGAACGTGGGGGAGCAGCCAGTCTCTGGCATAAAGCTGGAAGCCCATCATTATTTTATTTCTTGGTATGACCGTAACGGCATAATCTATGACACGGCGAATTTCATTGAGAGGTGATATGGCCATCGGCGGTCCCAGTCGATAACCCCATTCATAGGTCATGAGGATGACAAAGTCGACAATTCTTCCGTGTGCTGGATAGTCGTGTGCTTCATACAAAAGCCCCTTTTGCGTTCCGCTCGTTTTGGGAGCGAGAGCAGTCGAAACGAAATAACCGAGTGGATGCAGGCGATTTACAGCTTTTTGTAAAAATTGATTGTATGATTCCCTGTCTGTCTGCCTTACATTTTCAAAGTCGATGTTCAGGAGGCGATATCCCTTATCATTCATGATTTGAATGATATTGGTTAAAAGGCGGTCCTGGAGTTCCGTGCTTGACAAGATCGTATGTGCCAATGTCGTTCCGGGATCACGGAAAGTAAAGTTTGTAACACACATCATCGGGACGACACGTTCTTCAACAGCAGCTTGAATGGCCGGCACATCGTTAATGGGTTCAAGTCCGCCGTCAGCCTTCATAATATAGGCAAAAGGACACATATAAGTAAGATGTTCCCCTACTTCCCGTACCTCCCGGGCACCCGTTTCTCCCATATTAATGATATAGGCATTCACATCAATGACAGGTTTGGGAAAAGGGATCGTCAGTACTGTGCCGGCAGTAATCAGGTTCGGATCTTCAATTTGATTTTGCGTGACAATTTGCTGCACCGTCGTACCGTACCGCTGGGCGATCTGCCATAACGTTTCACCGGTCTGTACCGTGTGTACCCGCGCCGGGATCACTAGCACATCCCCTACTTGGATGACAGAAGGATCGGCCAATTGATTCGCACGTACGATCGCATCCAGCGGAACGAGATACCGTTGAGCGATTTGCCAAAGTGTCTCACCCCGCCGGACGATGTGTTGGATGGCCCCAACTGGTATTACAAGCGCCTGGCCAACAACAAGCCGATTCGGGTCCGGCAACTCATTCACCGAAGCAATTTGTGAAATCGTGCTCCTATAGCGGCGGGCGATCTCATTTAACGTCTCTCCTCGTGCAACGACATGAATCATCATACATATCCACTCCTAAACAAGTTCATATGAATAATGTATGCGGAAAAAACCTCAGCAAGAATAAAAAGAACCGTTCCGATTAGGGGAGAATACCATGGCTGCTTAAAACTGTATAGTACAAAACGAAAATACTCGTGGGTGAGTGGGAATGTCTGCGAATGAGTGGGCATACCCGCGCATAGAGGAAAATACCCGCGCATAGAGGAGAATACCCGCGTATAGAGTAAAATACCCGCGAATAGGGAAAAATACCCGCGTATAGAGGAAAATACCCGCGTATAGAGTGAAATACCCGCGCATAGAGGAAAATACCCGCGCATAGAGGAAAATACCCGCGCATAGAGGAAAATACCCGCGTATAGAGTGAAATACCCGCGTATAGAGGAAAATACCCGCGTATAGAGTGAAATACCCGCGCATAGGGAGAAATCCCCTCGTATAGAGTGAAATCCCCGCGTATAAAGCAAAACATCCGCGTATAACGAAAGAAACGCCCGGCTTCAAGCCGCGCGTATGTTATAGCTTATCTGATACTTATATATATGACCATGATAACGGTGGCAAGCAAGATCCGGTAAATCGCAAATGGAATTAGTTTGATCCGGTTGATGAGCGCCAAAAAGAAGCGGATAGAAATCCAGGCAAAAATGAACGCACTAATAAATCCGACCGCAAAAAAAGGAATAACATCCGCCGTCAGCACGTCCATTTTCTTTAACAAAGAAACGACGCTGGCTCCGGCCATGATCGGAACGGCCATAATAAAAGTAAAATCGGCGGCTGCCCTGTATTGTAGGCCAAGCAGCACTCCGCCCGAAATGGTTGAACCGGAACGAGAAAAGCCGGGCCACAAGGCGATGCACTGAAATAAACCAATGAGCAAAGCTTGCTTGTAATTGATGCCATCTAGCGGAACGCCTTCATGGGAGCCTTTGGTCCGGACTTCCCGCTGTACTTTCCAGTCAGCAAGAATCATTAATATCGCTCCTCCGACAAGCCCAATCAGAACCGTTTCGACCGAAAACAAATATGTATCGATGAAATCCTCGAACAACAGCCCCAAAATCATTGCGGGAATCAACCCGACAATCACATGTGTTAAACGGAGCCGACTCCCTTCCATCGGAACTTTTGATGAGCTGCGCTTGTTAATACCGATCAAACTTAATAGCCGCTCCCAAAATACGATCACGGCCGCCATGACCGAACCGAACTGGATGACAACTTTAAACGTATTAGCCACTTCTTGGGATTCCAGCAATTCAGCAGATTTTAATAACATATCATCCACAATAATCATATGCCCCGTAGATGAAACAGGAGCAAACTCTGTCAGCCCCTCCACAAGGCCGAGTATCAATGCAACGATTAAATCCCAAATGTTCACGAAATAGATCCTCACTTTCTGTACGGATTCTCTCATTATAGCATTCTATATTTAAATATATGATGGTAAAATGAGAAATTGTCCATAAGGTTGCTAAACTCGCGATGAACAGAGTAATATGAAGGAAACAATATGTTTGGGAGGTGTCAAGAAGATGAGATTATATTTTGATCTTTTTGAAAACGACCAGCCTGCAACTATTCATCCTGAGTCGAGGGGTGAATAGGCGCTTTCCAACTTAAGCCTCCTCGTCTTGGGAAAATACTTTACAACATTTTCCTAATAAAAGACGGAGGTATGCAACCTATGAAGAAAAGTATCATCGGAGCGATCTGTTTATCATTGGCGGCAAGTATGTGGGGCGGTATGTATGTCGTCAGTAAATATGTACTCGATTTTATTCCGCCGTTTACACTTGTCTGGCTGCGTTACATGATTGCGTTTATTTTTTTGTATGCCATTTTATTTGCCGTTCAGAAAAAAAGTGGTCAACGCCAGATGATGGCAAAAACAGATTGGCTTTTGCTTGTCTGGATTGGATTTATCGGTTACTTTGTGTCCATCTCATTCCAATTTATTGGGACAAAATTATCCGATGCCCATACGGGATCTTTAATTACTTCGGCTACGCCGGCGTTTATCGTCATTTTTGCGAGGTGGGTGTTAAAGGAAAAAATTACGCCGCGAAAACTCATTTCCATGGTGCTGGCGACATTGGGCGTCACGATTGTGATCGGATGGGATTTTCATGTCGGCGACTATTTCTGGGGTAGTTTGATCCTTGTTGGAGCGGCCGTTACGTGGGCGTTATTGTCGGTTTACGTAAAAGTTGCGTCAAAACGGCTGTCGTCATTGACCATCACAACCTATGCCATTTTATTTGCGCTCGTCTTTACGACGCCGGCCATGCTGTGGGAGCTTCAAGCCAATGACATTTTTTATGAAAGCCCACTCGTTATTTTCAGCATCCTGTACTTGGGTATTGTTTCGACTGCCGGGGCCTTCTTTCTTTGGAATAAAGGCTTGGAGCTGATGGATGCGGGAGTCGGCTCATTGTTTTTCTTTTTCCAGCCGATTGTCGGGTCTTTCCTCGGCTGGTTGCTTTTAAACGAACAATTAAACGCCAATTTTTTTATTGGTGGTGCATGTATTGTGCTGGGAGTTGTCATCATCACTTTCCAAAAAGAAGGGTGAAACCGTTTTATGGTTTCCCCTTTTATTTTCAAATGGGAACGTACACAGTCAATTGTAGTAAAATATGAATATTCTACGTATAATAAAGCAACTTCCTACTCTGAAAACTGCGTTCACAAAGGTTTCTTTATGTAAAAAGAAGAAAAAGTGGTATATTGATTAAAAAAATAGAAAATGGTGGCGTTGCCATGGCAGAGCTTTGTCGAAAATTCGTAGGGTACCCGTCTTTGGATGATACAAAAAAATGGCTTTCCGATGGATGGTGAAACGTTTGTTGTCACGTGCCTTGACCGCTTGCGGTTTCATAATTGAAAAAGAATTTTACAAAATAAATCACTAAAAAAGCAGATGTTTTTCATATTAATAGTATAATATATGTATAAAGAATGTCCGGGTACGCGCCGGACAAAAAATTTCTTAATCAGGAGGTGTACACCTTTCTTTGAAAGGTGATCCATTTGGACGTTGTCAGTTTATTGTTGATTGTCATTTTAATTGGATTAACCGCGTTTTTCGTTGCGACGGAGTTTGCCATCGTTAAAATTAGGAGTTCACGAGTTGATCAGCTCGTGGAAGAAGGCAAACCGGGGGCGAAGGTGGCCAAGCATGTTACTACTCACATAGATGAATACTTATCCGCATGCCAGCTCGGCATTACGGTCACGGCTTTGGGAATAGGCTGGCTCGGTGAACCGGCTGTAAAAGCATTATTGGATCCGCTGTTTCAAAAAATGGCGGTCGGAGCTTCCGTCTCCCATATTTTATCGGTTACGCTTGCGTTTTTCATCATTACCTTTTTGCATGTCGTTGTGGGGGAGCTGGCGCCCAAAACCGTTGCGATCCAAAAATCCGAGATGGTCACGTTGCTTGTTGCCAAACCGATTAAATGGTTTTATAAAATCATGTTTCCATTTATCTGGGCGTTAAATGGCTCGGCCCGACTGCTGGTAAGGGTGTTTGGTCTGGAGCCGGTGGCTGAACACGAAGTGTCCCACTCCGAAGAAGAGCTTCGAATCATTCTTTCTGAAAGTTTTAAAAGCGGTGAGATCAATCAGACGGAACTGACGTATGTGAACAATATATTTAAATTTGATAATCGGATTGCAAAGGAAATTATGATTCCCCGAACGGAAATGATTTCGTTTTCAACGGAAGATCAAATGGAAGATTTGCTCGGGGTCATCAAGGATGCCAAATTTACTCGTTATCCCGTTTATGAAGGCGACAAGGATAACATTATTGGAATTATAAACATAAAAGATATGCTGCTCGCACAGATCAAGGATCCCAAGGTAGATATGAAAGCGGATATTACACAGTTCATAAAGCCTGTAATCGTTGTGATTGAGACGATCCCGATCAGTGAGCTGCTCTTAAAGATGCAGCGGGAGCGCACACATATGGCAATTCTGCTGGATGAATATGGTGGAACTTCCGGCCTGGTCACCGTCGAAGACATCGTTGAGGAGATCGTCGGCGAAATCCGGGATGAATTTGACGCAGACGAGGTTCCAGATGTGACAAAAATTGCGGACGGCCACTATTCGTTCAATGGTAAAGTACTCATTCATGAGGTGAATGATTTACTTGGAACAAATCTGTCAGATGAAGAAGTGGATACACTCGGTGGTTGGATTTTATCGCAAAAATTCGATGCGCAAGAGGGGGAAGTGCTTCATTTTGACGGATTCAGCTTTAAAGTAAAAGAGTTGGATGGGCATCAAATCCAAATTGTCGAGGTTCTGAAAGAAAATGCCCCGAAACTGGAGACGTTGCAATACCAGAATGAAGGTTAATCGATTTCGGAGGGAAAACGCCTGTCACACTGAGGTGACCCCTAAAAGTTAAAGTGATATGATAAGCAGTCTATTGGCTGGAATGAAGACGGTACTAAGCCGGACTCATGCCAGCCAATTTCTGTTTGAGGCGTTTAGTATAGCGGTAATGATGTATGTCTCAATGTTCTCTTTTAAGTCTTCGTATGTGCGGGCTGCTTCCCCTGCATACATCTCTTGTTTCAATAGCGAAGAAAGTCTTCCATTGGCGAATTGCCTATGCGGTATCCTTTGCGGGACATGCTTTAAAATACTGTGTGATACTTACGGGTCTTGACCCATTTCCAGTGTTGATAATGCCATCCTTGTCAGCGTGGATGGTTGTCCGATATTTGAACCTTTTACAATTTGAAGTGCGTCTTTTAACAGTATCATTACAACATCCCACATCTTTAAAAGGGAAAAAGAACTCAATGAATTGGCAAAAAACGCGCTGGATAGTTTGCAAGACGCAAATAGTGACGCCTTGGGGCTTGGAGAAAGGGTAACACTTGGAAGAGAATCAATTGTTTATTCCGAAATTCCGATAAACACAACGTTTCAAGTAAAAATTCATAGTCAGGGCATGATACATGAAAGGGAAGTTTTCAAAGTGCTTCCACTTTCTAATTGACATCATATATGATTTTAAATATGATAAAAGTATGATGAAAAAAGAAAATAAACAACAAAGAGCCTATCGAATCATTAAAGCGAGAATTGTGGAAAAGGTGTATGCGCCGGGTCAAAGGATTGTCATTGATCAACTGTCAAGAGAACTTGCGACAAGCTCCATACCAATTAGGGAGGCGATCCGTCAACTGGAAGCGGAAGGGCTGATCGAGTACAAACACAATGTGGGTCCAGTCGTTGCGCCAATAAATGAGTCTGAATATTACGATAACCTAAAGATTCTTGGCGTGCTTGAAGGGTACGCTGCGGCATTAAGTGCCCCCTATATTTCAGCTGCCAAAATCATAAAGTTAAAAGAATTAAATGAGCGAATGAAGGAGGCGCTTGAACATTTCGATATCCACTTATTTGCCAAGCTGAATGCAGAGTTTCACCAGTTGATCACCCGGGAATGCCAAAGCAAAATATTATACGATACGATTGCCGGGATTTGGAAAAAGCTCGACTCCATTAGGGGAATTGGTTCAACACTGTATTCGGTTCGGGTAAAAGAGTCAATCGAGGAACATGAAAGAATCATCTTTTTATTGGAGAAAAAATCCGATTTAAAGGAATTGGAAATGTTTGTCCGTGAACATAAATTTAAGACAGCGGACGATTTCGAAAGACGACGTTCGCTGAGGATGGAATCGACTGGTGAGAACTAAAGAGCATGGAATGCTCTTTTTTTCCACGTTCGTCTTGAGTCGTGAAATGCTCGTGTTTCAGGAACAAGCGCAACTAAGCAGCCGGTTGCGTCTAAAGGGTTTAATGAACCTTGTCGGCACGAATGTGAAAGCGCTAACAACAACACGAAGGATTAGGGGATTGACAAAATATATGAAATCATATATGATTTAATTGTTCAGAAAATTTTAAAGGGATTAACATAACAGGAGGGTGACAAAATGTCGTTTGAAGAAGCGAGGTTAAGATTAAGAGGTTCCATGGCTCCGGTCGTAACTCCGTTTAATGAAGATGAAAGTCTTGATTTGGAAACGTTTAAAAGTTTGATTGATTGGCAGATTGAAAATGGCAGCCACGGCATTTCCGTGACGGGAACGAGCGGGGAGCCCAGCTCATTGACGGTGGAAGAACGCCTGACCGTTATGGAGACCGCAAAAAAAGCGGTTGCAGGGAGAGTTCCATTCGTTCCGGGGACGGGTTCTGTCAATCATAATGAGGCATTGAAACTGACAAAAGCGGCGCAGGAAATAGGGGCGGACGGAGCGCTTGTCATTGTGCCATATTACAACCGTCCGAATCAGCAGGCGCTTTATAATCATTTCAAAACAATCGCCGATTCCGTGGATATTCCAATTATTTTGTACAACATTCCGGGCAGAACGGCAGTCAACCTTGAAGTGGAAACGATTGCGCGCCTCGCGGAAGATTGCCCGAATATTATCGGCATTAAAGAATCAAACAAAGACTTTGAACACGTTAACCGTGTTTTATTAAGAGCGGGACGCCATTTTAACTTATATTCGGGAATTGAACTGCTTTGCTATCCAATGCTGGCCATCGGCGGTGCGGGCCACATTAGCGCCACATCCAACGTAGCCCCGAAGCAGGTCGCTGAAATTTACAACGCGTGGACAGCAGGCGATGTTCAACGCGCGCAAGACATGCACTTTGAAATGATGGAGCTAAACGATGTTCTGTTCAAAGATACGAATCCGGCTCCGGCGAAAGCGGCACTTGGCATGATGGGCAAAATCAAGCCGGTGTTGCGCAAGCCAATGGCCCTTCCTTCTGAAGAGTTGCAAAAAGAAATTCGCCAAGTGTTGAAAAACTACGGGATTTCCCTAAAAGACGAAATCAATGCCTAAGTTGGGAGGGAAGTTCCCTCAAGCTTAAATCATCATTAAGGAAGGTGAACATGTTGGAACAAAGAACAGCGGAACAATCAGCTATCCGAAAACATACAAAACAGCCTGATATTCAACAATATATCAATGGAAGATTCGTTGAGTCTGAGAGCGGTGCCCGGTTTGTCAATCACAGTCCATTCACGAATGAAGTGATCAACCATGTTTCCAAAGGAAGTAAGATGGAGATCGACAAGGCGGTGGCTGCGGCAAAAAAAGCATTTAAAGAAGGGCCTTGGGGAAAAATGAAAGTTTCCGAGCGCATGAAATATATTGAACGAATCGCCGACCTGATCGACGAAGAAGCAGAAGAACTTTCATACCTCGAATCACTTGATACGGGATTGCCCATTGCGCAGACGAGGAATATGGCGGCGCGTGCGGCAGAGAACTTTAGATTCTACTCGCGTATGGTGCAAACGAGAATGCACGGCGAAGCCTATATGCAAGACAACGAATTTGTCAACTATACCGTTTACAGTCCGCTCGGTCCAGTCGGATTAATTACTCCGTGGAATGCTCCGTTCATGCTCACAACGTGGAAAGTGGCGCCGGCACTCGCAACAGGTAATACCGTTATTTTAAAACCGGCGGAATTGTCACCGCTTACAGCGAATAAACTGGCAGAAATCATTCATAAGGCGGAGCTTCCGGAAGGTGTTTTTAACATCGTGCATGGGTTCGGGGAAACAGCGGGAGCCACGCTCGTAGCACATCCTGATGTGGAAGCGATTTCTTTTACGGGGGAAACGGTAACTGGCTCAGCGATTATTAAAAACGCTGCGGATACATTGAAAAAGACTTCCATGGAACTGGGTGGAAAGTCTCCGCTCATCGTTTTTGACGATGCTGACGTTGACCGTGCTCTGGATGCGGCCGTCTGGGGCATTTTCTCCTTTAACGGTGAGCGCTGTACGGCGAATTCGAGAGTGTTCCTTCATAAGAACATTAAAGATACATTCGTCAAAGCGCTAAAAGAAAGGGTTCAAAACATTAAGATTGGTGATCCGATGGATCCTGCCACACAGTTGGGACCGCTTATCGACAAAGGCCATTTTGAAAAGGTAACAGGCTATATTGAAATTGCCAAGGAAGAAGGCTGCGAGGTCTTTCAAGGAACGGTTCCAGAGGAGCTGAAAACAGGAAATTATGTGCCTGCTACACTACTGCTCAATGCCACGAACGACATGAAAATTGCCCAAGAAGAAATTTTCGGGCCGGTTATGGCGGTTATAGAGTTTGAAACAGAAGAAGAAGTCATTGCCTATGCCAACGATGTTAAATACGGACTTGCCGGTTATGTGTGGACAAATGACATAAAACGCGGCCACCGTGTCGCCCAGGCAGTAGAAGCCGGAATGCTTTGGATTAATGCGCAAAACGTCCGGGATCTCAGAATTCCGTTCGGCGGCATGAAAGCAAGCGGAATTGGCCGTGAAGGCGGACATTACGCCATTCTGGAATTTTACACAGAACCAAAAGTAATACATGTTGCCATCGGCGACCATCGTATTCCCCAATTTGGAAAATAGAATGAAGGAGCGTGAAGTCCTATGCCAGCTAAAACAGGCAAAGAATATATCGAACGACTGAAGAAGGCAAACAACAACGTATACATTCACGGGGAGAGAGTGGATGATGTGACGGAGCATCCAGCATTTAAAAATGTAGTGCAATCGATGGCTTATTTGTACGATCTTCAATATGAAAAGCCTGAAAAAATGCTTTATACATCTCCGACAACGGGAAATCAAGTGGGCATGACGTTTAAAGTGCCGGAAACAATTGATGATATCATCGCACGCCGGGAAGCGATCCAGGAATGGGCGCGTACTTCCGGCGGCATGATGGGCCGCTCTCCGGATTATATGAATGCCGAAGTTATGGCGGCCGGTGCGGCGAGCGAGTTTTTTGCGGAAGGGGACCCGGCCTTTGCCGATAATGCGAGAAAATATTATGAATACGCCCGCGAAAACGACCTTAGCCTGACGCATACGCTCATTCATCCGCAAGTGAACCGCGCCAAAGCCCAGGCTGAGCAAAAAGACGCAAATGTCGCATTGCATCTTGTGGAGAAAAAGAGTGACGGCATTATCGTTGATGGTATACGATTGCTCGCGACACAGGGCGCCATTACAGATGAAATTATCGTCTTCCCCTCTACAGTCAACAAATCCGGAGCCCAAGATGATCCGTACTCACTGGCTTTCGCCATCCCGAATAATACGCCCGGCCTGAAATTCCTTAGCCGTGAAGCATTTGATTATGGTAAAAGCACTTGGGATCATCCGCTTTCATCCCGCTTTGAAGAAGGAGATGCGGTTGTATCGTTCGAACATGTATTTGTACCTTGGGATCGTGTCTTCGTTTGCGGCAATTCCGCGATCTGCAATCGGACATTTAAAGAAACAAATGCCGTTATTCACATGTCACACCAGGTTGTTTCTAAAAATATTGTCAAAACAGAATTCATTCTCGGTGTCGCATTGAGCATCATGGATGCAATCGGGATTGATCAATTCCAGCATGTCCAGGATAAAGGCGCAGAAATCATGCTCGTTCTTGAAACGATGCGCTCTCATATGTACAAAGCAGAACATAAT
This sequence comes from Siminovitchia sp. FSL W7-1587, assembly GCF_037963795.1. Taxonomy (NCBI): domain Bacteria; kingdom Bacillati; phylum Bacillota; class Bacilli; order Caryophanales; family Bacillaceae; genus Siminovitchia; species Siminovitchia sp. FSL W7-1587. The sequence continues at coordinate 1,911,694 of NZ_CP150169.1, read as the reverse complement.
GCCAAAATTGATAAATGGGGAGTCATGACACCAGATTTTGCAGCTCTTGACGCGGCACGCAACTGGTATCCGCGCATTTACCCGCGTCTTGTGGAAATTGTCCGTATCTTGGGGGCTTCCGGCTTGATGGGCATTCCAACGCAAGATGACTTCAATCATGAAGAAATTGGTCCCATACTTGATCGTGGACTTCAAGGCAAGCACTTGAATGGCTATGAGCGTGTACAATTGTTCAGGCTGGCCTGGGACTTGACTTTGAGTGCGTTCGGTGCAAGGCAAACACACTATGAATACTACTTCTTTGGAGATCCCATCCGAATGGGCATGACTTATTTTAGCGGATATGAAAAAGAACCATATAAAGAATTTGTAACGGACTTCCTAAAAAAAGAGAAATCGGCCAAACCTCATTTTATAAATGCATAAGGGGGAACCATCGTGAACTTTAATATCGTTCGCTGTGCAAGAGTTGTTTTACACGTTACGAATCTGGAGGCATCAAGAAAATTTTATGTGGATACATTGGGATTTATTGAAACGGAAGCAGATTCCGAGAATCTTTATTTACGAGGACTTGAAGAACATAATCACCACAGTATCCATTTGAAAAAAGCCGTAAAGCCCGCGGTAGAGGCACTAAGCTACAAAGTGGCATCAAATGCTGAACTGGATGTCATTGCCGAATTTTTTACAGAGAAGGGATATAAAACAAAGTGGATCGCGGAAGGAAAACAGCTTGGGCTTGGCCGCACCCTCCGGGTCCAAGACTTATCGGGACTTCCGCTTGAGTTTTTTGCCAAGATGGATCATGTCGAGCGCCTGTTGCAACGGTACGACCTGTACAGGGGGGCTCGTATTCAACGAATTGATCATTTTAACTGCATGGTCGAAGATGTCGAAAAAGCCCAACATTTCTATATGAACGAACTAGGATTTGCTTGCTCCGAATATACAGATACGAAAAAAGGGGAAGTATGGGCGACTTGGCTTCACAGAAAGCAAACGGTTCACGATCAAGCATTTATGAACGGAGTTGGCCCACGTGTTCATCATATCGGCTTCTGGCTTCCCGATCCGTTGGCGCTCATCCATGCTTGCGACGTCCTCGCCGCTTCCGGCTATAGCAAAAGCATTGAAAGGGGCCCGGGCCGCCACGGTTTATCCAATGCCTTCTTTCTCTATTTGAGGGATCCGGATGGCCATCGCATTGAGTTATACAGCGGCGACTATTTGACGAGTGACCCTGACTTCAAACCGATTCGCTGGGACGTTGACGATCCGATGCGTCAAACATTTTGGGGACATGCGGCGCCTGACTGTTGGTTCAACGAAGCATCAACTGTTCTGGACGTAATAAGTGGAGCAGAAGTGCCGACAAAAGAGCCGAAACTTGAAAAGCGCAAGCCTGAATTTATCATATAAAAAAGATCTATATGGGAGTAAAGAAAAAGGGGGAGTGAACGTGGATGATCGTCTTTTTAGAACAGCGATGGGGAAATTTGCGACAGGGGTGACCGTTATTACGACAAAGGTAGGCGAAGCGGTTCATGGAATGACAGCGAATGCCTTCATGTCTGTTTCGCTAAATCCGAAGCTTGTCCTTATTTCCATTGGCGAAAAAGCAAACATGAACCGCCTCATTAAAGAGTCCGGAACGTTCGCCGTAAGTGTTCTGAATGAGCGTCAGCAAGACATGTCTGCCTACTTCGCAGGCCAAATCAAAGAAGAACGGAAGATCTTATTTGACACATTTAACGATATGCCGGTCATTCCGGACGCATTGGTGAATCTGACATGCGACGTCCATCAATCGATAATCGCCGGAGACCATACACTCTATATCGGCGAGGTGACGGATTTGCGCGTCCAGGACGGAGAGCCGCTCGGATTCTTTGAAGGAAAGTATAAAAAAGTCATATAACGGAAATCCCGCCCGTTCCGGAAACGGACGGGATATTTCTTAGTAGCGAGTACTTTGTTTGAACTGGATAGTAGTCTGCGGATGTGGCGAGTATTTTGTTTGAACTGGATAGTAGTCTGCGGATGTAGCGAGTATTTTGTTTGAACTGGATCGTAAGTCTTCGGGTGTAGCGAGTATTTGTAAATTCTCGCGAGTATTCTTCAAATCCGAATCGTATTTTACCTAATGTATGAGTACTTCGCTAAAGTGCGCGGCATAACGTTAAGGGAAATAATCAAGGCCAGAAAAGAGGAGTGAGAACATGAGTCTTGTAAAAGCCAGCCTTCGGGGGCTTGGTGCTTGGGATGATGTGCGGGCTAATTTGGACGAATTTGCGGTAGAACTACATGGTGACCAGCAGCCGATTTCAGACATTACCTGGAACCCGCCTGTCAGTGGTACAGTTTATGGCGTTTTGTTAAACTATCAAGGCCAGTACGATAAATTTCGGGAACAATTTCATCAACCGCCTTACAAACAGCCACCAAAAGCACCGATCCTTTATATCAAACCTGCCAATACATTAACGGGATGTAACTGCCCGATTCCGCTTCCTGCCGGAGAAGAACGCCTTGAAATGGGTGCGGCGCTTGCTGTTGTAATCGGAAAAACGGCGACCCGCGTCAAGGCGGAGCATGCATGGGACTATATTGAAGGCTACACGATCGCTAATGATGTCAGCATTCCGCATGAAAGTGTATATCGCCCGGCGATTAAGCAAAAAGCACGGGATGGATTTTGCCCGATTGGTCCATGGATTGTTTCCAAGGATGATATTGTTGACCCCGGGCAGCTCAACATTCGTGTTTATATAAATGGCGAGTTAAAGCAAGAAAATAACACGAGAAACATGATCAGATCGATTCCAACATTAATCGAAGATGTTACGGACTTTATGACGCTGAATCGGGGAGATGTATTGCTTGCCGGAGTTCCGGAAGGAGCACCACTTGTCGGAAAAGGCGACCATGTCCGCATTGAGATTTCGAGAATCGGCGCCTTGGAAAATACCATTGCTCCGGAACAGAGGGGAGAGTCGAAATGAGAAAAGCTAGAGTGGCGTGCTTTGGCGCTGTCCATGAAGCGGCTGAAAAAAATGGCGAGCTAGAATTATTGGACGGCCGCCTTGTTTCCCATAATGAGGTTGTTTGGCTACCCCCGGTTGAACCGCGAACTGTATTTGCCCTTGGCCTGAACTATTCCGACCATGCCAGCGAGCTTGATTTTAAAGCTCCGGAAGAACCGCTCGTCTTTTTAAAGGGACCGAATACATTTGTTGGCCATAACGCTCAAACACGCCGTCCACAAGATGTTACGTTTATGCACTATGAGTGCGAGTTGGTCGTTATCATCGGGAAAAAAGCAAAGCATGTAAAGCGTGAAGATGCCTATCAATACGTCAAAGGCTATACGATTGCGAACGACTATGCCTTGCGTGATTACCTGGAAAACTATTACCGTCCCAATTTACGGGTGAAAAACCGTGATACGTGCACGCCTATTGGCCCGTGGTTTGTCGAAGCTTCGGCCATTCCAGACCCGATGAACCTTGCGCTCCGTACATATGTAAACGGAGAACTCAAACAGGAAGGATCAACGAAGGACATGGTTTTTGACATTCCGTTTCTAATTGAATACTTGAGCAGCTTTATGACACTTGATGAAAATGATCTGATCCTGACAGGTACGCCTAAAGGAACCGTCGATGTTGTTCCGGGAGATGAAGTCGCAACCGAGATTGAGGGGCTGGGCAGGCTCGTCAATAACATTGTTGGTGATGAAGTTTTTTCAAAACGTTAATTGGCTGGAAGTTTATTCTACGGAATGAAAGCGTAACTCGCTTTAAGTATAAGTGCAACTAGGCAAGTTTTCTTTACTGTAAAGGAGGAGGGTTTCATGCCTCACGTCATAGTGGAGTATACGGACAATATAAAAGGAGAAGGGCATATTGGCGAACTTCTGGAAAAAATCAATCAGTCTCTTCTCAAAAATGACGGTTTATTCCCGATCGGGGGGATTCGAACAAGGGCTGTCGAGCTGAAGGATTATGTCGTTGCGGATGGAACCGAAAACGATGCTTTCGTACATGTCACACTTAAAATTGGCGGAGGCCGCTCCGAAGAGCGGCTTGTTGCTGCCTGTGACAAACTATTTGCTGTTATCGAAGATCATTTCGCCGCTTTATTTGAAAAAAGATACTTTGCTCTATCGATGGAAGTAGCCGAATTCACAAGACCAACATATAAAAAGAACAATATTCATAAACGATATAAAAAGTAATGCCGGGACTCGCTTTTATCCCGCATGTAAGGTGCCGTAAGCTCCCACATCAAAATCTTGAGTGAATACAAAAGGTCTAAGTGTGAGAAAACGGCACCTAAATGCCCGATTGGTTCAACTAACATTCAGTAGGAGATGAAGAACCCTCCTACTGAATGAAGTTTCACTTTATCCCGCATGTAAGGTGCCATAAGGCTCCCACATCAAAATCATGAGTAAATACAAAAGGTCCAAGTGTGAGAAAACGGCACCTAAATGCCCGATTGGTTCAACTAACATTCAGTAGGAGATGAAGAACCCTCCTACTGAATGAAGTTTCACTTTATCCCGCATGTAAGGTGCCATAAGGCTCCCACATCAAAATCTTGAGTAAATACAAAAGGTCTAAATGGGAGAAAACGGCACCTAAAATGCCCGATTGGTTCAACTAACATTCAGTAGGAGATGAAGAACCCTCCTACTGAATGAAGTTTCACTTTATCCCGCATGTAAGGTGCCGTAGACTCCCACATCAAAATCTTGAGTGAATACAAAAGGTCTAAGTGTGAGAAAACGGCACCTAAATGCCCGATTGGTTCAACTAACATTCAGTAGGAGATGAAGAACCCTCCTACTGAATGAAGTTTCACTTTATCCCGCATGTAAGGTGCCGTAAGGCTCCCACATCAAAATCTTGAGTAAATACAAAAGGTCCAAGTGTGAGAAAACGGCACCTAAATGCCCGATTGGTTCAACTAACATTCAGTAGGAGCCCTACTGAATGAAGTTTCACTTTATTTCCAACCGCTAAAATAAAAAAGGATCGGGAAAGCGGCAGTCATGATTGCCATGATAGCCGCTCCAAATTTATTTCCCTCTTTCCAAGCATGCTTGGTCAATCCCCATGTGTAATACATTAAAAATAAGGTAAGGATGCCAATGAACAAAAATTGCACGGGCGATCAGTCCTTTTCTGACGGTTTTATCGGGATCGGCTTGATTTGCGCCCCAAAGTTTTCGATCGTTACTTTAAAGCGCACATCGACTTTTGCATGCTGATAGTGTTTCTCCCAATCATATTTTTGAAAATCTTTCATTGTCCAAAAATGTTTTCTTGCATTAATGTGCCAAGCGAACGGTTCCCCTTTATATTCCACTTTGGTTTTTTTGATCAGTTTCAGCGCATCTTTTTCCAACTGCTTTTCTATCGACTTTTTTAAAATGGTTTGGTTCTTTTCATTTGTCGTATAGTTGGTGAGCCCGGGGTTGGACCTAACTTGTAATTTGATTGGAACAGAAACAGCAACTTTCAAGGGGTCTTGATTAGGAGATACGTTAATTTTTGTATGCCCGTCCTTTATGACCCTTGCCGAGATTCTGAACTTCTCATTTAAAGGGTCTATAAACGAAGCAACAAACGAGTTTATCGGTGATTTCCGCTTTATTAGCAAAGCCATCCTTGTCTCCTCCCCGTTTAGGGTACCGATCATTTTTCTGTTTTGCATGACGGCAGAACCGATCATCTGGACAGGGTCCCCGGCTTTTTGAGGAACTTGCCCGGCCTTATACGTATCTTCATCTGTATGAACGGTCTCATTTCTTTTGGTTGTGGCATAGATGATCAAGGCTAGCTCTCCTTCCGACCGATGGTAAAAGTTATTTAAATTGGATTTTGAAACAAGCCCTGTACTGTCCCATCTTTCCTCCATGAATTCATAATATTTATGCGGGCTGCTTTCCAGCGCCGGCTTGTTTTTATGAATATAATCACTCGCCTTTTCTTGCGATACGATCATAATACTTTCCCGCCGCAGTTCTGGGTCAATAACAGCAGAATCAATGATGTGGCGAAATTCATCGGTTTTTGCCAACTCTTCCCCGATAATAATAGTCCGTAAATGGGCAAAGGTAACTTTTCTGGATAGGGAAGACTGGGTAAGCTCTTTTGCAGAAAATATATCTGGAGCTGAAACAGATATAATATTAGACGGCTGTTCGTTTTGTGCTTCCGCGGCTTTTGAGGTATTTACTTGAGGATTGGCAACCTGAAAGGTGACCGATATCAAGTGATCCTTTTCATCTTTGTCCAGCCCCAGTGCGATGACAAAGGCCTGCCTTTCCAGTTCTTCTTTATCTCCACAGCCCGTTGTCAAAAATATAATCGAAAAGGCGCTAAACAATAGCAGAAAAAAACGCTTCATTTTTTCTTCCTCCCCTTAAAGCGGTCAATTCCCCATAAAAGCACGGGAAGAGAAAAGAAAAAGCCTGAACCAATCTTTAATAACAGTTTCCTTGCTTCAAATCCTTGAAAATAATTGTCTGGCATTAATGCCAACAAAATAATCAGGCCTGTTAATGGCAGCAAAAGCCCTTCAAATTCGTTGAAGCGGATCAACTTGCCCAGTAAAAATGCACAAATATAAATATAAATGGCAAAACGAACAGCCGCCCCCATAAACCACAATCCCAGAAAAATAGCTTCCACATGGTTAGACAACGCTCCAACAGCAGCCAACCTAGTCAGGTGATGGTACGGATAAGCAATACTTTCAACTGACGGGTAGTCAAACATCATAATAAATGCCGCCATAAAAATAACCATTTTTGCGGAACTCACACTGAAGCTCCAAATGGATGCTTTTTGAAAAGATTTATAAGTGCGTACAAAGGGAGCAAGCAGGAAAAGGATAATGATATCGCTTCCCAAAAACGAGCTGTAACTGACTCCCCCTTTTATAAGATCCCACATTCCGGGGCCGGCAATTGGAAAAATAAACCCCGGATCCAGATCTTTTGTTACAAAAATGATAAGAAGCACAGCGGAAACAAGGATAGCTGGTGTGATTAGCCAGGCTGTACTCCCGATTGTTTCCAAACCGCGGATGGCGACAAGAAGGCACGTAGCCATCGCAACCAGCAAGATCATAAACACCGAAGTGTGCGGATAATACATCGTAATGACAATATCCGCATAACTGCGGGTGTTTATTACAGTTGTTGCCATAGATAAACTGATAAATATAAACGTGATGACGCCCCCAAAAAATTTTCCCGTCAATTTATTGGCCATTTCAATCAGCCCGACTTGATGCTTACGAAACAATCCCAATAACAAAAGGAAGGGAATGAGAAAAAAAAGAAATGAAAAGATGGGTAACATCCAACCAGCATTTATTCCAGTGTTTAGGAAAATGCTTGGGGTTGTGTCCGTTACTTTAATGGCCAGCATCAAAAAAATAATGGAAAACAATTCTCTCGTCCCCAGCTTGCCATCGGTAGCTTTGATCATTCTTTCTCCTCCCCTTTCGGCGCTGCTCTAATCTTTCTTTGCGGAGACATGTTTTGCGGTCTCAGCCACTGTTTCTTTAAAACCGGGCGCAAAAACAAGTCCTTTGATGAAGGAGTATAAGGGGCAAGCGGCGAAAAGAATGGCACACCAAAAGCTTTAAGCGAAGCGGCATAGGCCATGATAGCTGTCAATGCCAAAGCAATGCCGATGAAGCCAAGAAAATTGGCGGCAAAGAGCAGGCAGAAACGAAGAATCCGGACGATCACACTCAAGCCGATATCCGGAATGGCAAAAGAGGCCAGGCCTGTAATCGACACAATAATGACCATAATAGGACTGACAATATTCGCCTCTACGGCTGCCTGGCCAAGAATTAAGGCACCTACAATTCCGATGGTGGCGCCTAGTGGGGTGGGAACCCTGATTCCGGCCTCTCTTAAAATTTCAAATGTTATTTCCATCAGCACAATCTCCCAAAGAGTTGGAAAAGGGATCCTTTCTCTTGTTCCAGCCATGGCAAGGAGAAGATCTGTCGGAATCATTTCCGGATGAAAAGTTGTGACTGCCAGAAAAAAAGCCGGAGTCAACAAGCCGATAAATAAGGCGATTAAGCGGATGATTCGTGAAAAATTGCCGTAAGGCATACGCAAAAATTGATCTTCCGCCGTTTGGAACAATGACCAAAACGTAATGGGTGTCACCAATGCGACGGGAGAGTTATCCATCAGCAAAATGACGTGTCCTTCGAGTAAAAAAGAACAGGCACGATCAGGGCGTTCTGTCGTCATGCATGACGGAAATAAAGAGCTGGGCCTTTCTTCGATCACTTCTTCCAGCATGGAAATTTCCAGTATAGCATCCTGCTGAACTTCCTCTATTCGTTTTTTTACCGTGGCAACAAGCTCTTTATCCACGATGTTTTGAATGTATAGCACCGAAACTTGCTGGGGAGACTTCGTCCCTACAGTGACAATTTCTGTTATTAAGTGATGATCTTTTAATTGCCGGCGAATAAGGGAACGGTTAACTTGCGCGGACTCGATAAACGCCGTTTTAGGCCCCTTCACAACGGTTTCGGCTGTCGGCTCCGTTACAGAACGGCTTTCAAAACCGTTCGTATCAATTAGGATTCCGTCTCTTTGCCCATCTATCAAAATCAAAGTGCTGCCATTCAACATATTTTCAACAGCTTCTTTAATTTTCGTTATTTTTTTGCCGCTTGCAGTCGTCAGGACATTATGCATAATATCCGTTACGATATTGATTTCATTCCGAACAGTAGATTGTGATTGTGGTTCAAGAAGAGGCTTTATAATTTGCTGATCGATCATCTTCGTATCAACCGCTCCGGCAACGAATAAAATGAGAGCATGCCGGTTGATGGACGAGATGTACAGCTCCCTGAATTTCAAGGCATTATTCGTTGGATAGTAAAATAATTGTTCAAAACGCTTTCTGTTTTCCGTTATTTTATTGGAGAAAACCTCTAGCTCTTGTTCCTTTTTTGTCCCATCCTTTGATTGTTTAGCTTTCATTAATTGCTTTTTTTTGAAGAAGTTCAATGAGCGTACCTCCAGCCAACATGGACTATGTTTGTTAATATGGACATTTTCTGTAAAAAAATGCATTTTACGTTTAATCTTGGGCCGATTGTGATAGGGGATGATTGCACGGATTATTTTTATGGGGGAGGGCCTTTCATGTTTACTTGGAATGACATGATTACGTTCGTTTGGGCATTCTTCCTGACGCTTCCGCTTGTGGCATTCATCCATTCCGCGGGCCACTTGTTTTTCGCGTTACTTTTCGGCGGGAAAGCGAAAGTTGTCTTGGGGCAGGGCCGATTGCTCTTATCTTTGGGAATCTTTAAGATGCGGATGTTATATTTCGTTGATTGCTACAGCTATTACGAAGGTTTAAAGGTGAACAACCGGATTACCCAGACGCTTGTTCGGGCCGGAGGAGTCATTTTTAATCTGTTATCCATTATTTTGGTGAATTCGGCTATTTCCGCCGGATATTTGCCGAAGCACATGTTTTTTTATCAATTTGTCTATTTTTCCGTTTATTATATTTTCTTTGACCTGCTGCCGACCGAATATGGCGAAGGTCAGTATAGTGACGGCAAGGCGATTTGGGACATTTGGAAGAAAGGGAGCGAGGAAAAAGAAAAGAGCCGCTAATCGGTCAGGGGGCGTCGGAAATCCCCTGACAACATCGACTTCTCAATTGTTAGGCAATCAATAAATAGCTTTCATTCTAAGAATGTAGGATGCTCAGCCGCTTTATCGGTAACGAATAGAGGTAAATGGTTTGCCCGGAAATTGCGCTTTGTTTTTACAGTACCTTCAGGGTGAAAGTCTGCCATTACTACTGCGTAGATAGCGAACAGAGAGGCTGGACACAACTAAATCAGCTAATGAAAAAACGTACAATAAAGTGAAACTTCATTCAGTAGGGCTCCTACTAATGTTGTGAACCAATCGCAATATGTAGACTCCTGCGGGAATAGCTCGAGCTGAAGATCCCGCGGAAAGCGAAATATGTTGACGTAGCGATGTTAGGGATCTTTTTAACACAAATAGGTGCCGGGGCAAAACCTTATAAAAATGAAATAAACCGCATGGAATCAAGTTTAAAAACCTTGATTTCACGCGTTTTATTCACGCGATTTTTTACGAATATGAATCAGCTTCCAAGTGGACCCCTTGCTATTTCGTATTTGCTTATGTACCAGCCTATTAACTGACGCAGTCAAATAATAAACGATGATGCAGCCAGCGAAAGGGAAATAACATAACTGAAAACCGGATCATACCAAGTGGAACATTTGTCTCCATAAAAAAACATTACAGATATATAACAGATGTTGACATTTTCAATCTGTTATAATACAATATGCTTAACAACGAAAAGGGAGGATACGTCCAATGATGCCAATTGAATTTTACCGGAACATTCCAGCCAAACAATGTTGCCAATGCGGAGAAGATATGCAAGAAATGCATGAATGCTATTTTAATGAGTGTGAGCGGTGTTTAAGCAAAGTAGAGGAGTAACAAATGAATAAAATATTGAAATGTTAACAATCTGCCAGTTTCATTGTATGAATTGGCAGATTTTTCTTTTGGACTATTTTTTTGAGCATACTGTCAAAAGGTAACAGTAGAGGAACGCTTAAAAAAGCCATATTCAATTCACCATAGGTTTTTCAGCAATGATTGGAATGGCAAAATCAGTTTCTTTATGATTCCTCGAATAATCGTTTATCTTTACGGGAAGTTTCTTGATTTTGGCTTATCCACAATATTCCTCTGCTTTTTGTAGGATCAGCAAAAAGAGTCTTTTTACTTTACTTGATCACATACCGGGCTCGCTGTTTGGAAAAACGCTCTTACATCTCGAATCCAATGCTGTTATTCCGTCATGGCTGCTTCCAATTCGGATAGCGTTTCATCTCTCTGTACGGAGATATATTTAAAATCGTTATTTGAAAGCCAAAAGCGTTCGATTTTATAAGAAGAAATGCAAAAGATAAGAGCGAATGTTCCTGAAATCCCAGAAAAACAGCTATAGAGTATAAGAAACCAGCAATGAAAAGACCGGTTCCGGAAAAATCCGAAAGCCGGCTAGTATTGGTTGGCTATTTTTACAAGCGTCTCCCCAAGCTGTATGACATCTTCCTCAGTAGTTTCCCGCCCGAAAGAAATACGGATAAATTCTTTCGCTTCTTTTCCTGTAATGCCCATGGCTGTCATCGTTTTGGACGGTGTTTGTAAATGTACGGAGCAGGCGCTGCCAGTGGAGATTGCAAAGCCGCGGCGGTTGCATTCCAGCATGACAAATTGGCCTTCCAGCCCTTTTACCCGCATTCCGACCGTTGAGGGCAAATCGGAATTGTAAATGATGAAAGCAGACTCAGCAGGCGAGAGTGATTGAATAAAAGCTTCTTTTACATGGGTAAAATGTTCTGCCTGTATTCTTTGTTGTTCGACTACTCTTTTGGCCGCAACAGACATGGCCGCCACCGCAGGAACATTGACGGTTCCCGGACGAAATCCGCTTTCGTGTGTTGTACCAGGAAAAAAAGATTTCCAGGTCAGCGATGGATTGACGTATGTAACGCCAATCCCTTTCGGTCCATAAAACTTGTGTCCTGAAATCGTCAAGCTGTCAACCATAGGAGAAATGGTTGACATTTCTGCTTTGCCAAACGTTTGAACACAGTCACTATGGACAAGAATGCCATTGTTGCGGCAAAGTGCGGCCATTTCCTTGATAGGCTGGATTGTGCCGATCTCCGGATTTCCATGCTGGATGCTTACAAGCACCGTGTCATCACGTAGAGCGCTCTGGAATTCACTTAGATTGATTTTCCCATCTGGTTGAAGCGGCAAAAATGTGATGTCGTAACCGGATTTTTTTAATAGTTTCATTGTATTGGCTACCGATGAATGTTCGGCCATGCCGGTCACAATGTGCTTTCCTTCTTTAGGAGAAGCCGATAGCAAGGCCTGAATCGCAAGGAAGTTCCCTTCGGCCCCCCCACTTGTAAAATAAATGCCATCTTTAGGAACACGGAGCAATCGGGAAAATTCTCCCCGGCAATGTTCCAAAAGCTGTCTGGCTTTGTCTCCAATGTCATGAAGACTGCTTGCATTGCCATAAAATTCGGCAGAAGCTTTTACATATGCTTTGGCCGCTTCTTCATCCAGAGGACAAGAAGCTGCATAATCAAAATATTGCACGATTTCCCCCCGCTTTCTGTTGTTGACTACAAATACAGCACTACACATGTAAGTACATTATTTCTAGAATGTTTCGGACAGAATGTCCAACAGTGCAGGTGCAATGACAGGAAAAGGAATGCTCATTAGTATATCTGCATTCGAAAGAAAAAATCAGTTTTTTCGAGATGGTTGCCGCTTGCGCTTATGTTTTTATTCTTACGGGAAAAGAGTTATCATCAGGAAAAACGCAAATTTTTTCAAAAGAATGATGTTAGGCCGCTAGACGTTATCGTCTTGAGGCTCTCATTTTTTTTAATCTTCAAGAGGCAGTTTCAAAAGTTGGAGCAGACGGCCATTTTCCTATAGTGGCTGTCGTTGTAATCTTTCTCATTCTTCCCGCTTAAGGCCGGGTGCTTGCGCTTTTCTTGTTAAAAACTTCTTTTTATAAAAAAGAACTTGTCATAAGTGTAAATCTATGTAAATATATGTGTCAAGACACCTGTAAACAAACAGGAGGAGAATCATGAAAAAAGCGAGCGTCTTAATCATAGGAAGCGGGATCGCCGCTTTAAAGCTGGCGACGGAAATTCGCAGTGATATAAATGTGATCATTATCACAAAGTCCTCTCTAAAAGATGGCAATTCAAACTTGGCTCAAGGAGGAATTGCGGCGGCGGTTGGTCCGACTGATCATCCATCAAGACATGGTGCTGACACAATGAAAGCCGGCGGTTTCCATAACAATCCTGATGTCGTCCGCACTATTACGAAAGAGGCGCCAAAGCTTATCAGTGGTCTTGTAAACGAAGGTTGTCCTTTTGATCGGGATGAACAAGGAGAAATCGTTCTCGGCATGGAAGGTGCGCATGGTAAAAAAAGAATCGTTCACGGGGGCGGAGATGCTACCGGGGCAACGCTTATGGAGCACTTTGTCGCCAACCTCCCAGACAATGTCACAGTCTTTGAAAATATGTTTGCTTATGAATTAATAATAGATTCGGTAATCGGGAAATGTACAGGAGCAAAAGCGAAGGATGTCAACGGAAAAGTCGTGCATTTTTTTGCCAAGCATGTAGTGGTCGCGACAGGCGGCTGCGGCCAGTTGTATACCCATACATCAAACGCATATTCCGTTACTGGCGATGGTATTGCGCTTGCGTACAGGGCCGGAGCCAAATTGACCGATATGGAATTTATTCAATTCCATCCAACACTTTTATATATCAATGGGCAGACCCGCGGCCTTATTTCGGAAGCGGTCCGTGGAGAAGGAGGAAGACTCGTGGATGATACTGGCCGACCTATCATGAACGGTGTTCATCCACTTGGCGATTTGGCGCCAAGGCATATCGTAGCGCAAACCATATATCACCATTTGCGGGAGAGCAATCCTGTATTTCTTGATGTGTCGTGTGTGGACAGTTTTTCGAAAAGATTTCCGACAGTCGCTTCTCTTTGTGAAAAAAATGGCGTCAATTGGCATGACGGAATTCCGGTTGCACCGGGAAGCCACTTTCTCATGGGCGGCATCAAAACGGATCTGCTCGGCAGGACGAATGTTTCCGGACTGTACGCGATAGGAGAAGCCGCTACAACAGGCTTTCACGGCGCGAATCGGCTTGCAAGCAATTCGTTGCTGGAGGGCCTGTTTATGGGGAAAAGCCTGGCCAAATGGGTACAGGCAAATCCTATTAAAGAAGAAGCTTTTTTATATGCAGAGCCAGAGCAGAAGTTTGTTCGTCCACCAGAGGGTTTGCCGAAAAAGCAAGACATCCAGAGGTCGATGATGGATCACGTTGGCATAGCCCGGACGGAAAGCGGCTTGCAAAAACACATTTACTGGTTGGAAAATGCTCGAATCAGGCAATGGTTGTCCGCAAGTTTGGACGACTTGAAGCCGGAAGAGATAGAGCGGGTTTTCATGGGGATTACCGCCTGGCTCGTGGCAGATTCCGCTTTAAAAAGAACTGAAAGCAGGGGAGGTCATTTTCGGCTCGACTTTCCTTGTGAAAATAATCACGTATGGATTGGAAAAAGAATTATACAATGCAGAAAAAGGATGGGACAAAATGAACAAACTGAAGCTTCGGTTGCTACTTGAACAATTTTTTTTGGAGGATATCGGCGACCGTGACGTCTCGAGTCAAATCTTCGCACATCGGGAGCTTGGCCAAGTCGTTTTTATTGCAAAAGAGGAGGGGATTTTTTGCGGAGAAGATGTGATTCAAACCGGATACGCGGTATTGGACCCGGCGATTCGGCTTGACACAAACGTGAAGGACGGAAAGCGCGTTGAACGGGGACAGCGGCTGGCCATTGCTTCCGGACCAATCGAAAGCTTGTTAAAAGGTGAGCGTGTCATCTTGAACTTGGTTCAGCGGATGAGCGGTATCGCGACCAAAACAGGTAAAGCGGTTGAAACGCTGCGCGGAACCAAGGCAAAAGTATGCGATACGAGGAAAACAACACCCGGATTGCGAATGCTTGAAAAATATGCCGTCCGTTGCGGTGGTGGCTACAACCATAGGTATGGCCTGTACGACGGGGCAATGGTCAAAGACAACCACATCGCCTTCGCCGGATCAATAAAAAAAGCGGTTCAAGCTATCAGGGAAAGCGCAGGCCATATGATCAACATTGAAGTAGAAACAGAGACAAAAAAACAAGTGATTGAAGCTGTTGAAGCAAAAGCTGATGTCATCATGTTTGATAATAGAAGCCCCGAAGACATACGCGAATGGGTGAAACTTGTTCCCGAAGGGATCATAACGGAAGCATCCGGAGGTATCACAATGGATAACCTCAGAGAATACGGAGAAACAGGAGTGGACTATATTTCCCTCGGTTTTTTGACACACTCGATTTCCTCGTTCGACATAAGCGTAAAAGTGGACATTGGTGTAATGAGAGAAACCTCCTGAGGGAGGATGTGTCGTCCAAGCTCATTTTTGTTGTAATCACATCATTTATCAAGACTAGGAGGAGACAGAGTATGAGTATTTTTGAAACGTTGGAAAAGCAGTCCAATATACTTCCGGAAAAGTATCGGAATATGGCCACACAAGAAATGGAGGAGAGAGTGCGTGATATAAAAGCGCAGCTTGGAAAAAAACTGTTCATTCCCGGTCACCATTATCAAAAGGATGAAGTCATCCAATTCGCCGATGCGAGAGGGGATTCGTTGCAGCTTGCGCAAATGGCGGAGAAAAATCGCGATGCCGAACATATCGTATTTTGCGGGGTTCATTTTATGGCGGAAACAGCCGATATATTGACAGTTGATGATCAAAAAGTGTACTTACCGGACATGCGGGCGGGGTGCTCGATGGCGGATATGGCTGATATTTATCAGACGGAACGGGCATGGGAAAAGCTTACAAACATATTTGGCGACACCATTTTGCCGCTCACATACGTTAATTCAACAGCCGCCATTAAATCTTTCGTCGGTCAAAACGGTGGCGCCACGGTCACATCTTCCAATGCTGAAAAAATGGTTCAGTGGGCCTTCAAACAAAAGGAGCGGATTCTCTTTTTGCCCGACCAGCACTTGGGGAGAAATACAGCTTACAGTCTGGGCATCAGTCTCGATGAAATGGCGGTGTGGAATCCGATCACGGATGAACTGGAGTATGATGGACCGGTGGAAAATATCAAAGTACTTCTTTGGAAAGGTCATTGCTCTGTTCACGAAAATTTTACAGTGAAAAATATGGAAGAAGTCCGAAGAAATTACCCGAATATGAACATCATCGTTCATCCGGAATGCAGGCGTGAAGTGGTTGCCCTTTCAGACATGGCGGGCTCCACGACCTACATTATCAATATGATTGAAAAAGCGGAGCCGGGGTCCGCCTGGGCCATCGGTACTGAAATGAACCTTGTGAATCGCTTGATACAGGAACACCCGGACAAGCACATCATTTCGCTTAATCCTCACATGTGTCCGTGTCTTACGATGAACCGGATCGATCTCCCGCACCTGGTTTGGTGCCTCGATACAATTATGGAAGGCGAAGGACATCATGTAATTCAAGTTGACGATAAAACAGCGACCTATGCCAAAATGGCACTGGATCGGATGCTGGAACGATCTTGATCAGAATGGTGCGGATGTGAAGTAAGTTGTTGGGGCATGAACCTGGAATTGTCCCGGGCTCATGCCCTTTGTCATTTAGCTTAGATTATTCCAGAAATGATACTCTCTACTTAATCAGAAATTGCGCAAGTATGAAGAGTGGCCCGATCAAATTATTGGGTCCGGGCTCATGCCCTTCATTTAGCTTAGATTATTCCAGAAATGATTCTCTTTACTTGATCAGAAATTGCGCAAGGTATGAAGAGTGGCCTGATCAAATTGTTGGGTCCGGGCTCATCCTTTTCATTTAACCTTGACTCGTTTGTATTCAAAAAGGTCATCCTGTATCAAAAATAGATGAAGGATACTATGCTTTCATCTCTCCCGCAATAAATTCGCGCACTTTCAATTGGAAAAAAGTGTGTAAAATAGGCGGAGACCTTTTGACAAAGGGCTTGCCGTGTATTAAGATAGCGTATTATTCGCAACATTTTTTTAAGCCCAAATACATCACGGGAGAGGAAGAAAGCGGTGAGTAACCCCTTAATTTTTCAATCGGATTTTGGATTGGCAGATGGTGCTGTCTGCGCTATGTACGGCGTGGCCAATTGTGTTGATCCGGCCATCAGAATATTTGATTTGACTCATAGAATTCCTCCTTTTGATATATGGGAAGGCTCTTACCGGCTGTTGCAGACAATTGAATACTGGCCGGAAAATTCGGTTTTCGTATCGGTGGTGGACCCCGGGGTTGGAACAGACCGTCGGAGTGTCGTCGCGCGAACGGCTTCCAATCATTGGGTCGTGACACCGGACAACGGCACGCTTACTCACGTTCATAAAGAAATCGGCATCAAGGAATTAAGACTCATCGATGAAAAGATAAACCGGCTTCCAAACTCTGGTGCTTCCCATACATTTCATGGCAGGGACATTTATGCCTATACTGGCGCGCGTCTCGCTTCGGGAAAAATGACATTTGAGGAAGTGGGTCCAAAGCTGGATCTGGGTCTCATTGTGACACTGCCTTATATCGACGCATACCGAAAAAACGGCAAAGTATACGGAATGATCGATGTGTTGGATGTTCGTTACGGCAATCTTTGGACGAATATTAGCAGACCTTCGCTCATTGATTTGAACATCGACTACAATGATCATGTAAATGTAGCCATTAAGCACAATTCTATTTTAGTATATAACGAAACCATGATTTACGGACGCTCGTTTGCGGCCACCAAAAAAGGGGAGCCCCTCGTATATATTAATTCGCTCGATAATGTGGCTATTGCCATTAATCAACAATCTTTTGCTGAAAAATATGGCATCGGAACGGGCATTCATTGGAGAATTGAAATAGAGAAAGCTTAGTGCTGGACATACTTTGACTAGTAAACAGACTTAGTACTGGTTTGACCAGTAGGCAGACTTAAAAAAGACAGCGGGTGTGGCTCGGTAGTCAACCGGGCAGTCCATTCTTATTTACCGTTTCAAAGAAAAATATGTGTTCAAAAAGGGACGACCCCCAAAAGGCCATCCCTTTTCTTTATTTCCCCTCAAATATCTTTTTCACTTTGTTGACGGCAATTTCTGAACCGCCCCGGCCTTCAACACCCTCGACCATCAAGGCGATAAGCAGCTCGGGATTTTCCGGGTTGTATGCCACGAAAAAGCCGTTTTCTTTTCCTTTCTCCCCTTGTTTTGCTTTTAACTCGGCCGTTCCTGTTTTACCCGCGAGCGGATAATTAGGTATTCTCGCCGAACGTGCTGTTCCACTAGGATCTGCTACGACTTTCACTAGCGCATTTTGAATAGCTGTGGCTGTCTGTTCGCTCATCACTTTTTCTTTCCAAACGGTTCCTGGTTTTTCTCCTTTTACCAATATTGGCTGAATCATGTTCCCTTTGTTCGCAAAAGGAGTGTATGTTGCGGCCAAATGAACAATGTTCATCTGGATCTTTCCTTGTCCGTACGCGGAATCTGCCAATGCAATATCAGAATCGATGTCTCCGATTTTCGATTGCTCAAGCGGGTATCCATAGGAAGGAATGTCTTCTTCAAACCCAAACGTTTGTAACCCCTTCGTAAATTTATCTTTTCCCAGGTCAAGGGCCGCCATCGCAAAATAAATGTTGTCCGATAAAATGAGCGCTTTTTCCAAATTGACCGGACCATTTGCTTCTGTCACTCTGGTAACGGAATACCCGCCCCAAGAGGAATCTTTTTTCCAGGACTTGCCGTTAATATCGTACGTTTTTTTCCAATCGATTGCCCCTGATTCAAGGGCTGTCGCCGCGGTGATCGGCTTCATCACCGAACCTGGTGCGAAAGATGCTTTAAAACGGGTGAGGAGCGGCTCTTTGTCGTTTTCTTGTAATGCTTTCCACTCTTCGGCACTCGCGCCTAAAGACAGCATATTTGGATCGAAACTTGGGCTGCTTGTTAAAGCGAGCGTTTCGCCCGTTACCGGATGCAAGGCGGCGGCCGATCCCGTTTGGTCTTTCAACTCGTTAAAAACGGATTGTTGCAAACCTGAATCGATTGTCAATTGCACGCTTTCTCCGTCTTTTACAGGTTTTTCCGCCAGCATGGCCTCAGAGCCGTCTTCTTTTTTGATCAAAACTTGGACACCGTTTTCTCCTTTAAGTTGTTTTTCAAAAACCTGCTCCAAGCCTCTTTTTCCGATTACGTCGGATGATTGGTATCCGGAACCGGCCTTTTTCAGCTCCTCTGCCGTAATCGGACCCACATAGCCGATCAAATGGGCCGCTGCCTCCCCGAGAGGATAAACCCGTGCCTCCACGCTTCGGTTACTAACGGAAGGAATGCTTGTTACTTTTTCAAGCAACTCCGTATCATCACCCGGTATTTTTTTCAACGGTACAAAATGTTCCGGCTGTACCCATGATGCAGATAATTCTTTTTTTATGTTCTCAGGTTCCAATCTAAGCAACTCAGCTACTTTCGTAATGATTTCCTCTTCTTGGTCTTCCATTTTTCCAGGAATGATTCCGACTTCCGACACTTTTCCTGTAACGGCAAGGCCGACGCCATTCTTGTCCACAATATCCCCGCGTTTCGCAGGTGTCATGGAAAGGCTGATTTTATCGCCTTCTTCAAGCTCGGGAAAAATATACGTCGTATCCCAGTTTACATACCAGCTTTTTTTGTCATTCTGTTCCTCTTCCGTGAGTACTGCTTTATGGTCAAATGAAATCTTGCCCGCAATACTGTCCATTTGGACTGAAAAAGGAAACTGGACTTTACCATCTTTTTCCTTCACTTCTTCAGGCTTTTTAAAAGTTATTTTTACATTTTTAATGTTCAAGTCTTCGTATATCTTTTTATATCTATTCGTAAAATCCTCTTTGGAGACTTTTTCCTTGGCATCTGCCGAAAGATAATCATACATTTTATTAAAATCCTGGTCGTTCCATTCATCAATATACGCAGCAAACCGTTCTTCAGGTTGTGGCCCCTTATTGCAAGCGGCCATTGTGAGCCCGGCCACTAATACAAACAGCATAACGATCCATTTTTTCATCGCTCATTCGCCCCCTCTATTGTGTTATTTTAACATTATAGGGGGTTGAAAGCAGGGAAAAATTCATTCAATATGTTAAAATAAATGGTATTGACGAAATCATATATAAAGAGAGTAAGGAGAAGAGCGATGGAAAAAACACTCATTTTTGGACATAAAAATCCGGACACCGACTCTATCTGTTCTGCACTTGTCTATGCCGATCTGAAAACGAAATTGGGCGAAAATGTTGAGGCTGTTCGCCTTGGGCCAATTAATGGCGAGACGGAATACGCGCTCAAGTACTTCAACGTTGAGGCACCGCGTGAAGTCAACACTGTGGCCAACGAAGCCAAAAAGGTTATTTTGGTTGACCACAATGAACGTCAACAAAGTGCGGATGACATTACCGAAGTGCAAATTGCTGAAGTGATCGACCATCACCGGATCGCCAACTTTGAAACGAGCGACCCGCTCTATTTTCGGGCAGAACCAGTCGGCTGTACGGCAACAATTTTGAAAAAAATGTACGAAGAACACGGAGTGGAAATTGAACAGAAAATCGCTGGTCTCATGTTATCTGCGATTATTTCCGACTCTCTGTTGTTCAAATCTCCAACATGCACGGAACGTGATATCGAAGCCGCAAAAGAACTGGCGGCAATAGCGGGTGTCGAGGTGGAAGCATACGGAATGGAAATGCTTAAAGCCGGTGCGGACGTGAGTGGAAAATCGGTTGATGAATTGTTGTCGCAAGATGCCAAGCAGTTTCAAATGGGACAAGCAAAAGTGGAAATTGCCCAAGTCAATGCCGTTGGTGTTGAAGACGTACTTGTGCGCAAAGCTGAAATTGAAGAGGCGCTCGAAAAAGTGATCGCCGAGCGTGAACTCGACCTTTTCCTTTTTGTCGTGACCGACATTTTAACAAACGACTCAACCGCTATCGCGGCTGGAAAAGCAGCTAAATCGGTTGAGCAGGCCTTTAACGTCTCGCTTGACCAAAATCAATGTGTGTTAAAAGGCGTTGTGTCCCGGAAAAAACAAATCGTTCCATCATTAACAGAAGCACTCAGCAAATAAGGAACGGGATTGAAAAAAGGCATCACATTAAAACAGCAGCAGGGCTTTGCGAGTCAAAGCCCTTTTCACAAATGATCAGTGATGAATGGTTAGCGTAAAAAATGAAAATGTGTATCCCAAAGTAGAAGTGCCATTAGCACTCTTAAAGGCTTTGCGCTGGCAAGTTTACTTTACAAGGTGCGAAATATAATATTTGTATGAATATTCGCGCGAGGTGACCGGCGACTGGCGTTGTCCAGCTATAGCGTCCGTAAACTTCGCTTTCTTTGAAAAAGCCCCGCTTTTTCTGCGCGGTTGTTTTTTCGAGGGAGTGAATTCAGAGGCATGATAAGCCAACAAAGTCCGCTTTTTCGAGGAAATCGTGTCAGCTCGTCACAAAGGTTATGCCAACGAAACAAATGCATGAACTTTGAAGCAATCTGCCAGGTACTACGCCGCCCCTTTACTATCAAGGTACCCGAAAAACGTAAATGGGGAATCAACTGCCAGTCAAGCCCATTAGCTCAGTTAACAATCAGCGGAAAAGCTCTCGCTGTTTGAAGTTTGGCCTGATCTCATTGTGGAGTGTTCGAGTTTGAACGTTGTTCAACAGGCGCTTGCGCTTTTCTTAAAATACAAATTTATCAATTTCTTAAAGGGGTAAGTTAATTTTGAATGTAGCTTATTTAGGGCCAAAGGGAACGTTTTCGGAGGAAGCCGCCCTTCGTTATTTTCCACCAAATGGCGTGGAACTGATTATGCACGACAGCATCTTTGACGTGATAGAAGCTGTGGCGCAAGGGGAAATGGACAAAGGAATCGTCCCGATTGAAAATGCGATTGAAGGTACGATCACATTAACGACCGATGGATTGGTCACAAACAATGTTTGGATTGAAGGGGAGGCGATTTTGCCTGTCGCGCTTCATCTGTTGACGGTCGAAGGGGCAGATGTTGACGACATTCGCGAAGTTTGGTCCATAGCCCCTGCACTTGCGCAATGCCGGAACTTTATCAGAAAAATGAATGCGAAAATAAAACATTACAGCAGTACGGCGAATGCAGCCGCATCGCTTGTGAAAGCAGACGATAAACATGCCGGTGCCATCGCATCCGAATGGGCGGCCAAAACATTCGGCCTTGAGATCGCCAAAAAAAATGTTCATGATTTCGAGGGGAATTCAACAAGATTTATCATCATTTCGAAAGAACATACCGAGGTGCCCGAGGCCACCAAATCAATGCTCCTAATCACGCCGATGCAAGACCGCCCGGGATTGCTGGCCATCATTTTAAATGTCTTTTCCTCCCTTGATATCAACTTGTCTTGGATTGAATCCCGTCCGACGAAGAAAAAGTTGGGAACGTACCGATTTTTCGTTGAAGCGCAATTGGGCGCACACGAAATCAATTTGCAAAAGGCCATATCCATTTTAAAAACGTATGGACATGATGTCCGGGTGTTGGGCAGTTTCAACTCCAAACAACTGTAAAAGAGGTGCTCTTATGAAAATTGAAGTGTGGTCGGATTATGCCTGTCCTTTTTGCTATATTGGAAAGCGCCGTTTGGAAAAAGCATTAAGTCAATTTGCCCATCGCGACCAAGTGCAAGTAGAGTTTAAAAGCTTTGAACTCGATCCCGATGCTCCGCGGGACACAGAAAAAAGCAATCATGAAAGGCTGGCGGAAAAATACGGAATGACTGTGGAGAAAGCAAAGCAAATGGGGGAAAACATTCGTCAGCAGGCAGCCGACGAGGGGCTGGACTTTCAATTTGATACATTGGTTCCAACCAACACGTTTGATGCTCACAGGTTAACCCATTTTGCCAAAAAGAAAGGGAAAGGCCAGGAACTGGCGGAAAAATTGTTGTATGCCTATTTTACAGAATCCAAACACCTTGGCGATCATGCTGTTTTAGCGAATATCGCTGAAGCATCGGGCCTTGACCGAGAGGAAGCGTTGGCAATACTTAAAGATGACACTGCTTACGCGGAGGAGGTCCGCCATGATGAAAGGGCGGCGCAGCAAATGGGTGTGCGTGGTGTGCCATTTTTCGTTATGAATCAAAAGTACGGGATTTCAGGTGCCCAGCCGATGCAAACCTTCCTCAATGCCCTGCAAAAGGTATGGAATGAAGAAAAACAAGCATCTGTTTTACAGGATTCTGGAGATGAAGGGACCGCTTGCGGGGATGAGGGCTGTGACATACAAAATAATCCATCATAGCTTGGCTACGGGAGGACTTTCTTGCGTCCCCTCCCTGGCCATCCATTTTTTGAATATCATCCAAAACTTCGACTTAGCAGGATTTCTACTATCATGATCGGGCCTCTGATTTTGATCACTCTGTATCTCCTCTGCCAACATACTTTCTTTGACAAAAAGTTACTTAAATCGACCTGGTTTTTCTCCATTTTTCGAAAAAGTTAGAATCTAATGGTTTACACAAAGAAAGGATTATATTGGATTACTGTTTGAGTATTTGGAATGTTCTATCCAAAAAGGAAGGTAGGGAATATTTGTACATATGAGGGGAAAGTCAAGTTGATCGCGACCGGATTTTGAGTAGCGCCTATTGCAATCAGCAATGCAAAAATGCACATTGATCCAGACGCCAGGCTTCAACCGCTTCACAGTACTTCCATAATGGGAAAAACAAGCAGTTTCAATCTGACCTATATCATGACACAAGAAACACTCACAAGCTCCAGCCTTGTAAGTGTTTTTTGTTTCAAAAATGGTGGAAAAGCGCTCTTACAAACCTATAAAGGAGGCGATAGCATTAAATGTTAGTTTACAAATAGGAATTATAAGGTTTAAAATAGAGTAAACCTATCAGGATGAAAAGGAGAGGATCTTAGTTGGCTCAAGCGGCAAAAAGCAGACGAAAAGAATTAATCGCTCAGTTGACGGCCATTAGGATTATGAAAAAAGAGGACCTATTACAACTATCCTTGTCGGAATTGGAAGAAGAATACCGAAACATTCATCCGCATTGCGGAGTCGATTCGATTCGCTGGATTCGAAAGAAACAGTAGAAGGCTATGCTTTTTTGGCTCCCATTCTTGAAACAAGCTGGACAAACACCTCGGCAAAAACAAGGCCCATCGCAATCGCTCCGGAAATGATGAAGGCTTTGGAGGCAAGCGGAATTGCACCTGAATAATCATTGCTCACGATATGACGCATCGCCTCATAGGCGGCACCGCCGGGAACGAGCGGGATAATGCCGGCAACGATGAAAATAATGATCGGTGTCTTATAATACTTCGCCAATCCGTGGCCGGCAAGCGCCACCGCAAAAGCGCCGACAAATGATGCCTGCACCGCATCGATGCCAGAATCTGTCATCGTCCGAAAAAATATCCACCCGACTGTTCCGCAAATTCCACACGAAACCAATGATTTTCTCGGCGCGTTAAAAATAATGCCAAAACCCGCCGCTGATATAAAACTCATCACTATCTGTGTCAACATATACGACATCAGAAACACTCCTAAACATGGAAAAATTTGGCGGCCATGGGCTCGCCTCATACAAAAAACGAAAATACCAACGCAACGCCCGCGCCGATGGCGAACGCCGTCAAAAACGCTTCGGCTCCCTTCGAAACACCCGCCATAAAATGTCCCGCCATTAAGTCACGGATTGCATTCGTAATGAGCAACCCGGGAACGAGCGGCATGACGGAAGCAATAATGATCAAATCAAGATTCCTTCCGAATCCGAACTGAACTGATAAAACTGCCAGCCCGCCAATAACAAATGACGCGAAAAATTCGGCAAACAATTTTACCTTTGAGAGATAATGCGCAATCAGTAATATAATAAATCCGGCTCCGCCAATCAATGCCGCTGGAAGATAGTCGATCCACATACCTTTAAACATAAGCAAAAAACTCCCACTTGCCAGTGCGGCGGCCACAACTTGCAGCCAAGCAGGAAAAGACAAGCTTTTTTCATCAAGCTGTTTGAGCATTTGCTGCGCTTCGTTCAGGTTGATCTCGCCTTTGACCATCTGTCTGGAGATGCTGTTGACGAGTGCAATTTTTTCTAAATCTGTACCTCTTTCATTCACTCGTGCAAAATGCGTTGTATACATTGGTTCAAGGTTAAACATGACGACAGTCGGTGTTACAAAGCTTTGGCTGTTCGGAAATCCGGCCGCTGCAGCCATACGTGTCATTGTGTCTTCCACGCGATATGTTTCCGCTCCGGCTTGTGCCATCATGCGCCCCGCCAAAAGGCAAATATCAATGAGCAGTTGCTCTTTTCCCATCAACGCATTCCCCCTATTCCCGCCTTATTTTATCATACACACCTTGCATGAGAAAAAAAGTATTGACAATACAAAAAAAGTTTTATAATATCAAATACAATCATAATGCACGGCTATGAAGAAGAATAGTACCCTCCGTAACACTGAAGAGAGCCGGTGGTTGGTGCAAATCGGCGTGAATGCGGTGGGGAATGGGCTTCCGAGCTTCCAAACCGAACCCTGCGGGGGTGTAGGCTTTGGCGAAACATCCCGTCGTTACAAGGGAGAACGCATGAGATACTCATGCTGTGAAGAGAACTGTTTTCAACAGTTAAAAAAGGTGGCACCGCGGTCCCTCGTCCTTTGGATGAGGGGCCTTTTTGTCTTTTGGAAGATAAACAATAGCATATGACAATCGCGTTGAGCAAGAAGAGTACGTTTGGGCACTTTCGGTACAGAGAATCGGTGTTGGTGGAAATCCGGTGCGAAATCCCGAATGGAATGGGCTTGCGAGCTGTTTTCTGAATATGAGTAGGGAAACACGGGGATTCCACCGTTACATGGATAGGGCATCGGAAATTCAAATTCCCGTGTCTGAAACGAGATGGAAAGACTTTTTCCAATACGAGGTGGCACCGCGGCGAATGTTCGCCCTCGAATAAGCATTGATACGCTTGTTCGGGGGCTTTTTTATTTTAAAAAATAGTAAAGGAGAATCGACATGAACAAAACAATCCAACCGGGAATGAAAATGAAAAAGCTGAACGGAGACATTTTAACACCAATTACAGTATTTTTACGATTGGAGGGTAAGAAGAAGTTTTTGCTTGAAAGCTCCTTGAAACATAACGAGCAAGGGCGCTACTCTTTTATTGGCGTAAATCCGATTATGGAAATAATCGGTGAGGGAGATCAAACGAGTATCGTTTCAAAAAATGGGAAAGTAGTAAAAAAAGAAACGGGCTTTCCGCTTCAAATTCTGCAACGTACGGTACCCAAAATAGAGCTGGATGTTCCTTTTCCTTTTTACGGAGGCGCAGTTGGCTACGTAGGCTATGATGCCATCCGCCAGTACAACAAAATCGGCGAGGAACTGGAAGATGAAATAGGCATGCCGGACATTCATTTCATGGTGTACGAAGACGTCATCGTTTTTGACCACTTAGCTCAATCCATTTATATTTTGGCCATCAGCCTGGATGGAGGCCGGACAAATGAACAATTGGAAGAGAGAATAATAAAGCTGGAAGAGCAAGTTTTCCACGGCCACACAGATGAAACATTGGGAGAATGCCAGATCGACTTTGAACCGCAAATGGAAAAAGAGGAATTTATCAGGCGTATTGAGGAAGCAAAAGGCTACATTTTAAAAGGAGAAGTGGAGCAAGTCGTCCTTTCACAAAGAATGAGCGGGGAAGTGAAAGCCGATCCGTTTCATTTTTACAGGGTGCTGCGAAACTCTAACCCTTCACCATATATGTTTTTTGTGGACTTCAAAGAATATGTGGTTCTCGGTTCCTCTCCGGAAAGCTTCATCAAATCAAACGGCAACAAAATCCAAACGAACCCGATTGCCGGTACAAGACGACGGGGGCATACCGAAGAAGAGGATCGTGCACTTGCGGAGGAACTCATCACGGATGAAAAAGAACTGTCCGAACACCGCATGCTGATTGATTTAAGCCGGGAAGACATGGAAAAAGTGTGCGTCCCCGGAAGCTTTGACATTAGAAGCTATATGCAAATAGAGTACTATCGCCATGTCATGCACATCGTCTCGGAAGTCGAAGGCATCTTGACAGAAGGCTGTTCCGGGTTGGATGCCTTAATCTCTTTGCTTCCTGCGGGAACCGTATCCGGCTCCCCGAAAGTACGGGCCATGCAAATCATCAACGAACTAGAAGATGTAAAGCGCGGTGTATACTCTGGAGCACTCGGATACGTCAATGCGAACGGCGATGTCGACTTCGCCCTTGCCATCCGCTCCCTTGTTATAAAAGAGGGACGTGCGCACCTTCAAGCCGGCGCCGGCATCGTTCACGACTCCGTACCTCGGCTCGAATATAAAGAAACGATGAATAAAGCGCGGGGATTGCTGAGCACAAAGCCTTTGTAGCGGAGGAATCCCCTGGAATTTAGTCATCAAGTTGTTGAGATCGTCCCCGTCTTACGGGGGTAAACGCAAAACAGACATCGACAAAATTGTGCTTAAAGTAGAAGGTGTCCAATCAGGGTCTAGGCGTCTTTTGTTCTTTGGACACTCTTTTCATTTCAAATACGTTGTGATTTCAACATTTGAATGGTACTTTTTTAAAAGATATACTTTTTAAGACAGTTCCGTTATCGCGGAAGGTATGTAAAGATGAATGGGCATTTTTCTGTACGTAATTATAAAGTAATGAACGATGATGAGAAAAAACTTTTCGAAGGGGGATTACGGTGAGCTACAAAAATACATTCATTACAAGTTCCGAGGATTCAACGGTTGATTCGGCTGTAGAGCCTGTTCCAAGAAACGGCAAGCCCACGATCGCCTCTATTCAATATGAGCTCATTAAGCATAATCCCTACAAATATACAGAAGAAGATGTGCAATTTAAAACCTATTTAATCAAACATCAAATGGAATTGCATCATACAGAAGAGATGCGAGAGCATTTTTTTTCAAAACCACAGGCTTGTTTTCGGGCTTCCCCCTTAGTGAAAAAATATGGCTGGGGAATACATTATGATGAACAGGGAAAAATTGCCTTATACGGTGTAAACAGTGAAGCATATAATAGATTTCTCGATTTGGAAAACATCACTTTATTAAAGGGAATGCGCTCAAAAAGGAAGTAAAGCTCCGTCTTCCAATTGGATTCCAAAGATACGGCGGACCCTTGAGAGCATGAACCCAATTGCCTATCGTCTGAATATGGTTCGGTTAATCCGAAATACGATTTTATCCCGCATGTAAGGTGCCGTAAGCCTCCCACTTCAAAATCTTGGGTGAATACAAAAGGTTCAAGCGGGAGAAAACGGCACCTAAATGCCCGATTGGTTCAACTAACATTCAGTAGGAAAAGGAGAAAACGCCTACTGAATGAAGTTTCACTTTATCCCGCATGTAAGGTGCCGTAATACTCCCACATCAAGACCTGAGTAGATACAAAAGGTCTAAGTGTGAGAAACGGCACCTAAATGCCCGATTGGTTCAACTAACATTCAGTAGGAAAAGGAGAAAACGCCTACTGAATGAAGTTTCACTTTATCCCGCATGTAAGGTGCCGTAATACTCCCACATCAAGACCTGGGTAGATACAAAAGGTCCAAGTGTGAGCAAACGGCACCTAAATGCCCGATTGGTTCAACTAACATTCAGTAGGAGATGGAAGAAAACTCCTACTGAATGAAGTTTCACTTTATCCCGCATGTAAGGTGCCGTAAGCCTCCCACTTCAAAATCTTGGGTGAATACAAAAGGTTCAAGCGGGAGAAAACGGCACCTAAATGCCCGATTGGTTCAACTAACATTCAGTAGGAAAAGGAGAAAACGCCTACTGAATGAAGTTTCACTTTATCCCGCATGTAAGGTGCCGTAATACTCCCACATCAAGACCTGAGTTGATACAAAAGGTCCAAGTGTGAGCAAACGGCACCTAAATGCCCGATTGGTTCAACTAACATTCAGTAGGAGAAGGAAGAAAACGCCTACTGAATGAAGTTTCACTGTATCGCCCACTACACATCTAGATGGAGGATTGAAAGCTGTGATTCATGTACATTCCTTGGAAGAAATTAAGGCAAATATTGAAGAAAACAAGGTAACACTCCTTTATATATCGAGACTCAGTTGTTCGGTATGCCACTCACTGCTCCCGCAGGTGGAAGAGCTGCTGACACAATTTCCAGCAATCGTTCCGATTCACGCAAATGCCGATCAAATTCCTGAAATAGCAGGGGAATACTCTGTTTTTACCGTCCCTGCCGTTCTTGTCTTCGCCAATGGAAAAGAAATGATTAGAGAAGCAAGATTTGTGCCGATTGGAGAATTGGAGGAGCAGCTTTCAAAGCTTATTTCCCATTTAACCTTAACCTAATAATAGTTGTGACCTGTCCGCTACGGTAGTGGTGCGGCGTGCGGTCATGATCTGGAACTGCGAAATGACGATCTGAACATCAACTCTTTTTTACACAAGCAAAAATGCCAATACCGAAATCAAGACGGACGCAACGCTCATCGCCAAAAGCGGCTTCAATGCCTTTGTCCTTACATCCTGTAGGCTGACATTCAGTCCAAGACCGACCATGGCTGCCGTGAGAAGCCACGTCGTTCCGCTTGAAACAAAGTCCATGAAGCCTTGCGGAACCACGATCACAGATCCGAGCACATACGTTCCGATTATGCTCATCGCAATAAAGCCGAGAAGAAATAACGGAAAGCCTACTTTGGCATTCCCTGTCGAATCTTTTCCCGACCTTGATTTAACCCAATAAACCAATATGAAACAAAGCGGTATAAGCAAGAATACCCGTCCCAATTTGGCCAGCAATGCCATGGCCAGTGCCTCTTGGCCCCCTGGCGCGCCTGCCAGCACGACGTGAGCGATTTCATGCAGACTCATCCCGGTCCACGCCCCGTACTCAGCGCCGGTCAGCGGCAAAACCGGCCGCAAAATCGTATACACAATACCGAAGACCGTTCCCACAAGAGCAATGATCCCCACGCTGATCGCGGTATCTTCATCCTTTGCTTTGATAATTGGAGCTACCGCCGCAATTGCGGCTGCCCCGCATACTCCAGTTCCAACACCAAGAAGAAGCGAAATGACTGGATTTGCCCGCAGCCGCTTCGCGACCCATACCGTCACCAAAATGGCAATCGTAATAATGCCCGCATCCCGTATCAATAACCCAAGACCATCTTGTAAAACGGTATGAATATTCAATTTCAATCCATATAGAACAATCGCTGTCCGCAGCAACACTTTAGAAGAAAAAGCCACCCCCGGCCGCAATGCTTCCGGATAGCCGAAAATTTGCCGGAAAACGACCGCTATTAAAATGGCAGAAGCCATTTGACCGATCAAACTGAAACCCGGAATTCTTGCAAGCAAAAATCCAAGCAATGCAATGAAAAACGTAAAAGCAACTCCTCCTGCCCATAATCCGAAAAAAGAACTTTTTTCCTTCTGCCGTTGCAGGGGTTCGCCTTCCTCTTTATGATGTTCCGTTTTTCCAAAACTCATGTGTATCCATCCTTCCGGCTGATCTCCTAATGTAAGGATATATGAAAAAGATATATAAGAAAAATAAATGATTATAATAGCAATAATAAGCATTTTATATACTAGGAGGAATGCGAGATGGATCAGCTACTGGAAGTGTTTGTCGCTGTTGCTGAAAAGAAAAATTTTTCACGGGCAGCTGAAGAACTGCATATGACTCAGCCTGCGGTAAGCCAGCACATTCAGGCGTTCGAGCGGGAGATCGGAACGAGGCTATTGGATCGGACCAATAAATATGTGAAACTCAATAAAGCTGGTGAAATCGTATACGACCATGCGGTGGAAATACTCGGTCTTTATACGAAAATGCAACGCCTTGTCGATGATTTGACAAACAAGACGAGCGGACCGTTAACGATTGGGGCAAGCTACACATTCGGCGAGTATATTTTGCCCTATGTAATTGCCGATATGCTTGAACAATACCCGCTTGTCACTCCAAGCATTTCCATTGGCAACACCCGGGACATTGCGGAATCCGTCTTGAAACACCAGCTGGATGTCGGCATTGTGGAAGGGGATTTCCGCCACCATCAGCTTATGATTGAGCCCTTTGCTAAAGATATTATGCATATTGTCACGGCGCCGACCCACAAGCTTGCCAAGTTGAAAAAAGTGACACCCGCCGACTTGGCCCAAGAAACATGGATTGTTCGGGAAGAAGGCTCCGGAACAAGAACAGCGGCAGATAAGATGCTTGATTCCCTGGATATATCTCCCGAAAAAATGATGGAATTCGGAAGTCTTCAAATCATTAAAGAGTCCGTTGAGGCCGGGCTTGGTGTCAGCTTGCTTTCAAAGTGGGCCATCAGAAAGGAGCTCTCCATGGATACTTTAAAAATCATTGATGTAAACGGCCTGCCTTTCACAAGAACATTCTCAATCGTTACATCATCTCCTTATAGAACAAAAGCGTTGGACACATTTTTGCAGTTTGTCCGTGAAGTATTCGAGAAAAGCTGAATGCGTGTCCTATGATTCCTATCTGAGTGCGTGCATTGGAATCCGGTATACACTTAAATTTAATTCAATTTTAAAGTCGAACTCTTAAGACGCTGGTAGTGGAGATTTATTGGTTTCACCGAAGACTAGAGTACCTGAACATGGGCAACATTAACCATAATGGAGAATATGAATTCGAAGTTACTTCCATTCAGCATATGTGAAAGGGAATTGTTATGATGGAGCTTAATATGTCAAAAAAAGTGGATGTTTTGGGAATAGAATTTGATAATATGACCCAAAAACAAATGATTGATATGATCAAGACTCGCATCAAACAGAAAAAGAAAACATTTATTGTTACTGCGAATCCAGAAATTGTTATGAAAGCACAGCGAGATCAAGACTATAAGGATACTCTTCAGTCTGCCGATTTTATCATTCCGGATGGAGTCGGGATTATGCTGGGAGCGAAGATGTTAAAGAGGCCGCTTCTTGAGAGGGTAGCGGGTTTCGACCTGATGACAGAACTATTGGCGGTGGCCAATCAAGACTGCTTGAATGTATTCTTCCTCGGCTCCAAAGACAATGTAATCCAAATGATGATCCGTAATGTGAAGCAAGAATATCCCAATGTCCAAATAGGCGGCTATCATCACGGCTACTTTGAAGGAAATGATCCTCGTATTACTGATATGGTAAAAAAAGCAAATTCCGATCTTGTTTTCGTTGCGATGGGTTTCCCAAGGCAGGAAAGGTGGATTCAAAAGAATGTAAATGTATTTGAAAAGGGCATTTTTATAGGAGTGGGCGGTAGTTTCGATGTGTTAGCCGGTGTTGTAAAACGTGCACCAACTATCTGGAGAAGCTGGAAAATCGAATGGTTATATCGGTTATGCAAACAGCCATCCAGATGGAAAAGGATGACATGTTTACCGTTGTTTGTTTTAAAAATATTAGGTTCTACAGCAAGCGATACGTTTAAAAAAACGATAAAACTCATCCGATAGACATTTTTGGAGCTTAACATTAAAAACTGAAGGGGACGAATGACCACCTCCAGTTTGTTAGGAAATCATGTATCAGTATAAGTATTTTATTAACCGATCACTTGAATCGCCCCTTGAATATTCATTCCAATCATTCGCGAATGTTTGAACCCTCTCAAGGTATTCATCACGATTGTTGCGAATTTCTTTTATGAGTTCTTCTGTATTCTTCACGATCGGCCCCGGAACCAGCTGTTCATAAGGCTCCCAAAAGCCGCGAGCTGAAGTATAAACGTCCAAATCATAAGCGAAAAAAATCATTGGTTTATGCAAAAGCGAGAATTCAAACGGAATGGACGAGTAGTCGGTAATGAGTATATCCGAAATAACCAATAATGGATTGACTTCAGAATATCCCGAGACATCACAAATAAAGTCCGGATACATGTTACAAAATGTTGTTTGGATAGCCGGATGAAGTCGTAGAAGGAGCACATAATCTTCATTCAATTCCTGATACATTCGATCAATATTCAATTTGAGCCTGGAGTTGTGAATGTCATTGTCACGGTAAGTAGGAGCAAATAAAAGGACTTTTTTTCCGTGAATGATTGGGATTTTTGTTTTCAGAAAATCTGCCGCTTTCTCCATGGCTTTTTTATGGAAGAAAAAATCTGTCCGGGGAATGCCTGTCCGTAACATTTTTTCAGTTTCAATGCCAAAGCTTTCGTGAAAAATGTCCGCCATCTTCCGGCTTCCAACCACAACATAATCAAAGCGGCTGTATACTTTGATAAAACGCTTCAACGCCCGCGGGGGACGATTCTGGATAGAAGGATCTTTAAGTCCAAAGCGTTTAATCGCCCCCGCTGCATGCCATAACTGAATGCAAATCACATTCGGTTTAAACCGAGTTGCCGCCAAAAAACCGAAGTAATTATCCACAAAAACATGGGTGGATGTAGCCAGATGGTAAATGGAGCGAATCCAGCCAATGACATTCTTGGGATCAAAGGCTAACACAAGGCAGTCACATCGCCGTTCGAAATCCATTTTGCATTGGGATGTTTTTAAAATAACAATAGAATGGTTTACTTGCTTTTCCAGCGCGTTTAATGTGAATAAAACATTATCTCCAAAAGACGCGACGAAAGTTGTTTTCGCCTGTTGGGGATATAATTGAAAGATTGAGAAAAACACGCGAAAAACAAGTAAATATAACATAATCGCCGCTTCTCTAAGCATTACTAAGCTGTAAATCATTTTTAATTTTAGTCGTTGAAATCCCAACAGTGCGCGGAAGATAAACCACATTACAGTATTCCAGCAAAAAATCAAACTTCCCTTTCCAGTCATCACCCATTATGAATACATCAATGCCATACTTCTTTATATCTTCTACTTTCTGCTCCCAACTATGCTCCGGAATCACCTGATCCACATAGCGAATCGCTTCCATAATCGCTTTTCGTTGTTCAAATGTGTAGTATGCTTTTTTTTGTTTTAAAGCATTAAATTCATCAGTGGAAATCGCCACGATTAAATAGTCCCCATATTCCTTCGCGCGGTGCAAAATATTAATGTGCCCGATATGAAGCAAATCAAAAGTGCCATACGTGATGATTTTCTTCATGCTGAAGAGCCCTCCAATTTGTTTTAAACATTTGCAAACTTCTCCGTAAGCGTTAGTTATTATGTTATGTCAAGAATTTGCCATTTATCCCAAGGAAAGTATTTGAACATTTTTCACATCTCTTTTCGCTACGGAAACAATATCGTTCAGTCTTTGTTTCTTTAAAGAAAGTAAATATATCAACATCATTTGAAGTATTTTATGAACTCATTCAGAGCTGAATCTATGACACTACAAACCTTTTTTCGTGAAATAAGTGCCACGGTGGCAACACTTCGTTGCACGATCCTTTCGGAATATAGGGTGGTTGTATAAAAATCCACCCCGGATAAGGTCGGCTCCATTCATTGATCAAAATTGTCAGCAGTCCCGTCTTCGCTGCTGGAAAGTGATTTGTTTGGAACGGTAGAAGGCAGTTTTATAAGGGGTGTTGATCGGCCCAGTGGGAGTTTACAACATCTTAAGCAAGGGTATATTGACCTTTGAAAATGATCATGCGGCCTCCGTCTCGTTTTCCTTATTTTGATTCAAAAGCAGTAAAGTGTTATTCATAAAGCAGCAACAATCTTGCAATATTGGTAACACTACTTAATGAAAATTTGCTTTTCTATTTGTGGGGTTTATGATAAACTTCACGATAAAAGTGCTCTTTTTTTTGGATTGTTGGTTTTTCTCAAACCTCATTTTACCAAAGGAGGGAGCTTTTTTTGTGAAGTGGGGGAAACGTAAAAATCAGGGCCAAGTTCCTGGTACCTTAGGGCTTTTTTCGGGCCGCCAGACGTTTCTATTATCATTGACGATTGTAAGTTTTTCAGTTAGTCTTTTAGACACTGATTAACAGGCAAACACGGTAGTTTCCATCGCGTACAAGTTGCCCGATTTGACAATTTTTGACCTAGCTAAGCGATCTAATTCATTTTGCAACAGAATGTTCATCGTCCTTAGAAAATTTTATGTTATAATGTGTCAGAGTGCAGTTTTCTCTAAAGCGCGCCGGGAGGGAAGTTTCATGAATTACAAGACAAGAATGTTTGTGCTTGTCTGTATTGATTCAGCGATTGTTTTATTATCGATTTTCATGTCGCATTTTTTATTAAACCCATTTTATAAATATGTCGTTAATGAACTGATCATTACTACATCGATCACTTTGTTAATCACTCACCATCTCTTCTCCTATTTTTTTGGCTTGTACCGAAGAGTATGGAGATATGCGAGTATGGAAGAGCTTGCCGGCGTATTTTATGTCGTGACCTCATCCATTATTATTACGGCAATTGTTCAAAAGCTTGCCTTTAATAATATATATTCTCGCGGACTATCACTAACATTTATGTTTCACATACTGTTGTTGGGTGGAGTCCGGTTTTGGTGGAGATTTATCCAGTCTGTTTTATTCGACATTAAAAATTGGGGGATTAGCCCAAGTAAAAAAGTAAGGACTTTAATCATTGGCGCTGGATCAACAGGACGGATGCTACACCGCCAGCTCAAAGAGCATCCCAATACAGAACTGCAGCCAGTTGCGTTTCTTGATGATAATTCAAGTGTCCAACAACTGGAGATCGGCGGCCTGCCAGTGGCGGGTACGATCGAAGATATGCCGAAAGTGATGAAACGCTACAAGATTGAACATGTTGTGATCGCTATCCCATCATTAAAGAAACAAAAATTGAACGATATTGTTTCCGAAGCGAAAAAATATGTGAAAAATGTTCAAATACTGCCGATGATCGGTGATTTAGCATCAGGAAAAGTCGAGATCACTGAGATCCGGGATGTCTCCATCGAAGACTTACTGGGGAGAGAGCCGGTAGAACTTGATATAGAAGGTATCGCCAATAAAATCAAAGGACAAACAATACTCATCACCGGGGCAGGGGGTTCCATTGGTTCGGAACTTTGCAGGCAATTATGCCACTTTTCCCCGAAAAAGATGGTCCTGCTTGGGCATGGCGAAAACAGTATATATAGCATTGACATGGAACTAAAATCCAAACATCAAGATAAAATCGCATTTTTAACAGAAATTGCGGATGTTCAAGACCGCCATACAATGTTTGAAATAGTGTCTAAGCATAAACCTGCTTTTGTATTTCATGCAGCTGCCCATAAACATGTTCCCCTTATGGAAAGAAATCCGGAAGCGGCGGTCAAAAACAATATTTATGGTACGAAAAATGTTGCTGAAGCCTCCGATGCCGCGAATGTTGATACTTTTGTGCTTATTTCAACCGACAAGGCGGTCAATCCGACAAGTGTAATGGGAGCGACTAAGCGCATTGCCGAGATCATCGTTCAGAACTTAAATAAAGTTAGCCAAACCAAATTTGTTTCCGTAAGGTTCGGAAATGTGTTGGGAAGCAGAGGCAGTGTTGTTCCGTTATTTAAAAAGCAAATTGCCAATGGCGGGCCAGTAACTGTTACCCATCCAGAGATGACACGCTTTTTTATGACGATTCCCGAAGCGGCAAGACTTGTTATCCAAGCAGGCGCTCTGGCAAAAGGCGGCGAAATTTTTGTGCTTGATATGGGTGAGCCTGTAAAAATTGTAGATCTTGCCAAAAAAGTTATTAAACTTTCCGGCTTCACCGAAGACGAGATTAAAATCAAATTTACCGGGGTCCGTCCAGGTGAAAAACTATATGAAGAAATCATGAATGAAGAAGAAGTAGATCCCGTCCAAGTATATCCGAAAATATTTATTGGAAAAGCAACAGAAGAAAATATGACTGAGGTGCTTCAAGAGATCGAGCTAATTATCAATGATAAGGAAGAACTTAGAAAAACGCTTCTGACAATAACCAATAAAAAGAATCCGACGGAATGTAAAGGTCCCAATCATGAAGCCGTAAAGAAAATACTGACAATGGCTCATTGATAACAAAGAACGTAGTACGTGTCCATATATTTCGTACTGACGTTCTTTCTTTGAATCGGGATAATTTATGCTCCCATGTGATGAGGTGGAAAAATGGAAAACGTTCATTTTGCAATAGTAGGCTGTGGCCATATTGCCAAAAAACATGCTGAAGGAATCAAAAATACACCAGGAGCAACATTGGTTGCCGTGTGCGATACCATTCCTTCCAATATGGAATGGTATGTTCAAGAATGTCAGGCC
Source organism: Siminovitchia sp. FSL W7-1587 (assembly GCF_037963795.1). Taxonomy (NCBI): domain Bacteria; kingdom Bacillati; phylum Bacillota; class Bacilli; order Caryophanales; family Bacillaceae; genus Siminovitchia; species Siminovitchia sp. FSL W7-1587. The sequence continues at coordinate 1,874,577 of NZ_CP150169.1, read as the reverse complement.
GTTGCTTATCAAGATTATGATGAAATGTTAAAAAATCCTAAAATAGATGTTGTGAACATTTGTACGCCAAGCGGCTCCCATGCCCCTTTGGCTATAAAAGCCGCAGAAGCGAAAAAACATGTCATCGTTGAGAAACCAATAGCATTAACTATAAAAGACGCAGATGCCATTGTAGAGGCTTGCAAGAAGAACAAAGTCAAATTATCAGTGCTGCATCCGAATCGTTTTCGACCTGCAATGATGGAATTGAAAAAAATGATGGATGAGGGGCGCTTTGGAAAGCTGAGCCATGCCAATGCCACTGTTCGGTGGAATCGTAATCAGCAATATTATGATCAAGCACCCTGGAGAGGAACCAAATCACTGGATGGCGGCGTTTTAATGAATCAGGCTATACATAATTTGGATCTCCTTTTATGGCTAATGGGAGATATCGATGAAGTGTACAGTATGTCCGCTACAAGACTCCGGAAAATTGAAGCCGAAGATGTATCAGTAGGAACTGTGAAATTTAAAAACGGCGCCTTGGGTGTCATAGAAGCTGCTACAACCATATATCCAAAGAACTTTGAAGAGTCTTTGAGCATTTTCGGAGAAACGGCATCGGTGAAAATCGGAGGAAGAACGGCCAACTTCATCGAGCACTGGGTGATGGAAGGAATGCCGGAAGAAGAGGTTGCGCAATTAAAACATAAAATAAATGAAAATCCATACGGAATTCCTGGCCACCAGTGTATTATAGAAGACATGGTTCAAGCTGTTAATGATGATCGCGAACCGATCATTACAGGTGAAGACGGCATCAGGGCATTGCGATTGGTTGCCGGGCTCTACCAGTCTGCTGAGAAGAGAATGCCTATAAAAGCGCATGACATTGAATGAAATCAATAACCGAAGGAATTGATAACTATGAAAAATGTTCAAATGGGAGAAAACGCAGTGATTGGCAAGAATGTCAAGTTTGGAGAAAATGTGACGATCGGCCATAATGTAGTAATATATGATGGGGTAAAACTTGGAAACAACATTATCATCCAAGATAATGCCGTCATTGGAAAACAACCTACAAGAGCCAAAACTTCCATCTTGCCGGATGTAAAGAAGCTACCGCCTACTGTGATTGGAAATGGTGTAACAATCGGAACATCCGCGATTATTTATGCCAATGCTGAAATTGGCGATGATGTTTTTATTGCCGATTTGGCTACCATTAGAGAACGAGTGTCCATCGGTGAAAAAACAATAGTTGGACGGGGAGTAGCTGTAGAAAATGATTGTAATGTGGGGAAATATTGTAAATTGGAAACGAATTGTTACATTACGGCCTATTCCACATTAGAAGACCATGTGTTTATTGCACCGTATGTCGTCACGACAAATGATAATTATATGGCCCGTTCCAAGGAGCGCCTCAAGCATTTTAAAGGTGTGACGGTAAAAAAAGGAGGCAGGATCGGGGCGAATGCTACGATTTTGCCTGGAAAAGTGATACATGAAGACGGAACGGTTGCAGCGGCAAGCGTAGTGAGTAAAGATGTCCAGAAAGAAGAGCTGGTTATTGGGGTGCCGGCACGAAAGCTACGAAACGTTCCTGAGGATCAGTTGTTAAGGAATCAATAATTGGTGATGTTATGAATATATTACTCATAAACCATTACGCAGGATCAAATATCCATGGAATGGAATATCGACCCTATCATATGGCAAAAGAGTGGGTGAAGCAAGGGCATCAGGTGACAATTATTGGAGCGTCACATTCCCACATTAGAACCAACCAGCCTACAATTAGGGGAAAATGGACGGAAGAGCTGATAGACGGTATCTCTTATATTTGGATAAAAACGCCTGAATATGAAGGCAATGGTGTGAAAAGGTTCTTAAACATGCTTTCTTTTGTAAAAGAATTGCAATTTAACACGAAAAAGCTAGTGGAAGGCGTATCACCTGATGTCGTTATTGCATCATCCACTTATCCGTTGGATATTTACCCGGCCTCTGCCATTGCAAAGAAAGCCAATGCCAAGTTGATATTTGAAGTACATGACCTGTGGCCGTTATCCCCAATGTTGCTTGGAAACATGTCACCATATCACCCATTTATTATGATCATGCAAAAAGGTGAGAATGATGCATACCGCAAGGCCGATAAAGTGGTATCCTTTCTTCCAAAGGCTAAACAACATATGATTGATCACGGGATGGCACCTGGAAAATTTCATTATTTGCCCAATGGTATTGATGTTGAACAATGGAATGAAGCTACAGAAATCATTCCAAAGGAACATCAAGAAGTGATTAATCAACTAAAGAAGGATGGTCAATTTTTAATTGGCTATGCGGGGACACACGGCATAGCGAATGCCTTAGAGTATGTTATCGAAGCGTGCCAACTGTTAAAGGAAGAGAATGCTGCATTTGTATTTGTCGGCAAAGGTCCTGAGAAGGAACACCTGATGAAACAAGCGGAGCAAAAAGGTGTTAATAACCTGTATTTTTTACCGGTTATTAACAAAAAGGCGATACCTGATTTCTTAAGTCGAATGGATGCTTTATATATAGGATGGAGGAAAAGCCCTCTTTATCAATACGGTGTCAGTCCCAATAAGTTACTCGATTATTTGATGTCTGCAAAACCGATTATCCATGGGATTGAGGCAGGAAATGACATTGTAAAAGAAGCTTCATGCGGGATATCGATCCCACCTGAAAATCCGGAAGAAATAGCTGCTGCTGTTAAAGAACTCATGAAAAAAACGGAAAAAGAAAGAATGCAAATGGGTCTAAATGGTAAAAAATTTGTCATGGCAACCCATGATTATAAAGTGCTGGCAGAGAAGTTCCTGCTCATAATGAGTGATTAAACAAAAGTCCTTTTGGACTTATTTTAGAGGTGGATAGACATATGGAAACAATCCCTTACGCACTACCTTTCATCGAAGATGAAGAGATCAAAGAAGTAGTTGACACGATACAATCAAACTGGCTGAGTAAGGGTCCGAAAACGATTCAGTTTGAAAAAGCTTTTAGCGATTATGTTCATGCCAAGCATGCGATTGGCTTAAATTCATGTACTGCAGGGCTTCACATTGCACAGCTTGCGGCAGGAATCGGTCCAGGTGATGAAGTCATTACCACACCTTACACTTTTGTTGCAAGTGCCAATACCATTATTCATACAGGTGCCAAGCCTGTATTTGTTGATATTGACCCTATCACGATGAATATAGATGTTCATCAAATTGAAGCCAAAATTACCGAAAGAACTAAAGCGATTATACCTGTCCACTTTGCAGGATATCCGTGTGACATGGAGCCGCTCATGGAGATTGCCAAAAAGCATAACCTGATTGTCATAGAAGATGCTGCGCATGCGGTCTATACACAATATAAAGGCAAGATGATCGGGAGCATCGGGGACTACACTTGCTTTAGTTTCTATGCAACTAAGAATCTTGCAACAGGAGAAGGCGGCATGGTAACGACAAACAATGAGGAAGCTGCCGATCAACTAAGGGTTATGAGCCTCCACGGTATGAGCAAGAACGCTTGGAACCGTTACGCCGAAAGAGGATCCTGGTATTATGAGGTGGAGTATCCCGGATTTAAATACAACATGACAGATATTCAGGCTTCTTTTGGTATTGTTCAATTGAAAAAGCTTAATAAAATGCAGCAGATTCGGGAAAAATATGCGAAAATGTACAATGAGGCATTTCAAAACTTAGAAGGATTGATCACGCCTTATAGCGACGAAATTAATCGCCATGCCTGGCATTTGTATGTGTTACGATTTGAATCGGATCGGTTTACAATAAACCGAGGAGAGTTCATTGAAAAATTAAATGAGAAAGGCATCGGAACAAGTGTACATTTTATCCCTGTTCCTATGCATCCTTATTACAAAAAGCTTGGCTATAAAATTGAAGATTATCCTCAAGCATTGGCGGCATATGAAGGAGCCATCTCATTGCCTCTATATCCGAAAATGAGCGAGGATCAAATTCATCGTGTCATCAAATCTGTAACTGAACTGGCCGAAACGTATAAAAGATAAGCGGGCAGGTGAGCAATGTGGATGAAAAACAGCTTTATTACGAAAAAGGCAACAAGCTCAATGATGTGTTAAAAAGGACAATGGATGTCATATTATCATTGGCGGGACTGGTGATCATCTCTCCCCTCTTGTTCATTATAAGTATATGTATAAAGCTTGATTCAAGAGGTCCGGTATTCTTTAAACAAACGAGGGTAGGCCGGTATGAAGAGCCTTTTCAAATTTTCAAGTTTCGAACGATGATCGTAGATGCCGAGAAAAAAGGGAAACAAATTACTGTTGGCAAAGATTCCCGGATCACCAAAACAGGGCAATTTCTTCGGAAATATAAGCTGGACGAACTTCCGCAGCTCATCAATGTTCTAATAGGTGACATGAGCCTGGTAGGTCCTCGGCCTGAAGTGCCCAAATACACAGCTTATTATACAAATGAACAAAAAAGAATCTTTGAAATCAGACCCGGTATAACTGATTATGCCTCAATAAAATATCGGAACGAAAATGAAGTTTTGGCGAAAAGCGAAGACCCCGAAAAAACGTATATCGAAGAAGTAATGAGAGATAAACTGAGCTTGAACTTGAAATATTTGGATCAGCAATCGGTTATAAATGATGTTAAAATTATCTTTATGACGATTATAGCAATATTGAGATAGTGATTTAATGTTATTGCTTGTGAGATGGGATTATCTTAGTTCCATCCAGGGTTCATATTTTAAAAAAGTTCATTTTGTTGATGCCCTTATAAAAGCTTTATCCAGGGAACATAGATGTTTGGATAAGGAACTTTCACCATGTCGGCGCTTATGGTTGTGTTATTCGAGATTTTATGTAAATGTCAAATGCCGTGAAGAACATCGGATTCAAGTAAGAAAAATAGGTGGGTCTAAAAACAATCAGGAGGAAGAAAACAATTCGTTTTCTTCCGCCTGATTTTCCATTTGTGGGATCCCCTTGAAAGAAACTGGCGTGATCCCTATCACTTTGAGGGGATTAGGGCATGTTGTCACTACTTAAATCTAACTCCTAATAACCACTGATACAAACGGCTATCTAAACAAAGAAAAGATTCTTAGTATAATTAATAAAACCATCTATCCTAAATATTAGTGTTATAGTGAAATGATACTTTAATGGATATAACATGTAAAACAGTAAATTTCAAAAAACAATACCGGAAATTGTCAATAAAACTTTTTTCTGCTTCTTTTCAACATCACTATTTTGTGGTAATCTGACTTAAGGTTCGTGGTTTTATGTAGAAGGAGCGATTATATTGAAAATACCTATGTTAGACTTGTCCGAACAGTATAGTAAGTTGCGAGAAGAAATGATTCAGGCTCTAGATGAAGTCATGACCTCATCGAAGTTTATTTTAGGATCGAATGTTAAGCAAATAGAAGAGGCGATTGCAAACTATTCAAATGTAAAACATGGCATTGGGGTAGCCAATGGCAGCGATGCATTACATATTTCACTTCAAGCATGTGGAGTATCCGAAGGTGATGAAGTAATCACCACTCCATTCACTTTCTTTGCAACTGCGGGTGCAATTGCTCGTTGCGGCGCCAAGCCTGTATTTGTAGACATAGATCCAACGACTTACAATATAGACCCTGAACAAATTGAATCAGCTATTACAACTAAAACAAAGGCAATTCTTCCAGTCCATTTGTACGGTCAAAGTGCAGACATGGATCCTATTATAGGAATCGCCAAGAAACATGGTCTTTATATTGTTGAAGATGCTGCTCAGGCTATTGGGGCTAGATATAGGGGTAAAATGGTTGGTGAAATGGGAAATGCCGCATGCTTTAGTTTCTTTCCTACAAAGAATCTAGGTGCATATGGAGATGCCGGAATGATTGTCACTAACGACGATGTTATCGCTGAAAATTGTAGAGTACTAAGAGTTCATGGCAGTAAGCCAAAGTATTATCATCACGTACTTGGGTATAACAGTCGTCTCGATGAACTTCAGGCAGCTGTATTGAATGTAAAGTTCAAGCATTTAAATACATGGGTAGATAATAGACGAAATGCAGCCTCAAATTATACAAGTATGATCCAAAAAGAGTTCGGTGAACTAATAGATACACCTGTTGAAGCAGGTGGGAATTTTCATGTCTATCATCAATATACCATTCGAGTACCAGAGAGAGATACATTCCAATCCTACCTGAAGGAAAATGGTGTAGCTTCAATGATTTATTACCCTGTACCTCTACATTTGCAACCTGTATTTCAAGAACTGGGGTTGAAAGAAGGAGATTTTCCTGAAAGTGAAAAAGCAGCAAAAGAGGCTATATCATTACCGATGTTCCCTGAGATTAAAGAAGAACAGCAAAAATACGTGATCGAAACGATGAAAAAATACTTTTCAAAAAATTAAACTCGATTTACCCCTTACCTATCAAACTAAGGGGTTACTTCGTTTAACATCCAGTAATCTGGGAGGTGTTTATATTGTCAGGCCAAGAAACGGAAAAATATACTTTTTACGAATATCTAATATTTTTTTGGAAAAAGAAATGGCTAATTCCTATAATGCCAATTTTATTGATGATCATTGCAGGGATTATATCCACTCAAGGAAAAACTTATACAGGGACTTCTATAGTTTATGTGGGTTCAGTCACAAAGGAAACATGGCTTGAGCCCGATTTAATCCAAAGGGAATTGGATAAAGAGCTTAAGCAGGATCTAGACTATACCATTACCAAGGGTGAGAAAAGAACTACACTTAGCATAGAGGGAACCGACAAGAAGCAAGTTATAAATTCTTTAAAGCGCCTAACAAATCTGTACCATCAAAAGGTTAATGGTATCTATAAGGAGATGCATCGCTCTAAGGAAGATGAGTTAAATTACTCAAAAAAATATTTATTAGAGTTGGAAGAGTCGGCCCAGGAATATAAAAATGCATTAAAAGCTCCAAATACAGATACCTCCTTGGAAGCAAGGTATTTTGATTTGTTGCGTGAAATTGAAAAAAGGAAATATGATTATCTTCAGAAAATCAATGAAATTGAAGGTGAATTAATCCAGTTGGAGGAGCCACGAGTATTAGATACAGCAGTCAATGATCAAGGAGGGAATTTGAAGGCCAACCTCCTTATTGCAACAGTATTTGGCTTGTTTTTATCTGTCCTACTGTTGGTTCTTATGAAGTATATGGCAGATGCGAGAAGGGTGAAAAAAGCTTGATTCGTTTTGGAATGAAATCATACAAGCTTTAAATAAAATGAGGCAAGGTTTAAAGTGTTGCCCCATTTGACTTTTCATTCCAGCTAGGGTCGAAACGATTAAGGATCTTATAGAAGAAGCAAAAATTGTTTTATTGCTTACCGACCATAATAATTTGACTATGATTTACTTAGTGACTGTAAAAGCTAATGTTTAATATAGAAATGGAATGAAGTAAACCAAAAGCCCAAAAAAAGTATTTGATATTAATAAATGCATTGAGATGTAGGAGAGGTTATCTTTGTTTAAGCAAATTAAGAGGCTTGGGGGGGACTCTCTCCTTTTCGCTTTAATGAATGTAGGGACGAAACTTATAGCATTTTTAATGCTCCCTGTATATACACATTATTTGAGTCCGGGAGAAATGGGGATAATGGAAAATATTGACGCCATTTCCTCTATATTAACATTTGTTATTATTTTTGGAACGGACAGTGCCTTAGCCTATTTTTTTTACAGTACCGATAATAAAGAATTGAAGGAGAGGTATGTTCAGACTGTTTTAAGTTTCAGATTGTACCTGGCCTCTCTTTTTTTAATTGTATTCCTGCTTTTTGCAAAGCCTCTCTCTTTTTTGTTATTGGGGATGTCAGGATACGAGAAACTTTTTTATCTAACAGGAATCATACTCGTTTTTGAGGCAATAACCACTGTGATTCTTACTTATTTCAGATTCCAATTTAAAAGCCTGAAAGTAGTGATTTATACAGTTTTGCAATTAGGGGCTGTAGCAGTCATTTCTTTTTTGCTATTGAAATATTTTTCGTATAATGTAGATGCAATATTTTGGGCAAGGTTTTACAGTTTAATCCTAATATCAATAGCCTTATTTAGTACGTTATCAAAATTACTAAGAATAAAAATTGAGAAAGATTTGCTAAAAAAGCTCTTGGTTTACGGAGCACCTTTAGTTCCTGCTTCATTAGCTTTCTGGGTTATTACATTCTCTAATCGGATTTTTTTAACAAAATTTGAATCGTTGGATAGTGTAGGTATATATGGTATCGCTATGAAGATAGGCATGGTGATTACTTTACTTACATCTAGTGTACAAATGGCGTGGCGGCCCTATTCTATGTCTATTAGAGAAAAGCCAGATGCTGACCGTATATATGCTGGTATTTTTTACATTATTTTTATAATAGGTATGCTGGGGATTACCATGGTTGCTCAGTTGAGCCCACTTATTTTAAAAATGATGATGATTAATCCCGAATATATAGAAGCAAGAAACTACATCGCATTTCTAAGTATGAGTTCATTTCTTAGCTTTTACTACCTGATTATTTCTGTAGGTCTTTTCCTTAAGGAAAAGACAGGGGCTATATCAAAATATGTTGGGATTTCAGCAGTTATCAGTGTAATTCTGAACATCGTTTTAATTCCCTTGTTCTCCATTTGGGGAGCGGTAGCTGCCTTAATCATTTCTTATCTCTTTGTAAATGTCATCATATTTAAAAAGAGCCAAGAAGTATACTATATTCCTGTTAAGCCTGGCAAAATGATTATCGTGTATTTGGCAACACTAATAAGTATAGGGATGATTACCTTTTTGTATAATAATCCTCAACTTAATGCCATATTACATGTAGTACCATGGTTTTTGCTACTTGGATCCATATATTTAACAGGAATTTGGAAGGCCATCTTTGATAAAAAGTGAGTGGAGAATATTGTTTTATGTAGCAATCTGGATTATCACATTATTTATTTCCATATATCTTTTTAAAATTGTATCTGGATCATTGTCAATTTTAAAGCCAAATTTAATCTCAATAATATTTTACTATTCACTTCTGGTGACCAGCTTTATTGGAGCATTGTTTATAGTGTTAAATATAGATGAACATTATATGTTAACAAGGCTCCATAATGATGATTATCGGGAAATAGGCTTTTATTGGATTTGTTATATTATGATTTTCATGCCGTTAACAATGCTTTTGGTAACACGGTTGTTTGGCTTTAATGCGCATGGAGAATTTCATAATTATCTAAAGAAAAAAGTATCATTAAGCGCGAAAAAGGATAGAGATATATTTATTTTGATGACTACTCTATCTTTAATTTGTTTTTTAGCAGTTGTTTATATGATATTTATACTAGATAAAATACCGATTGTTGAACTATTTAGAGGCGCTTCAAACTTAGATGAATTGAGAATTAATGCTGGAAGAGGGTTTGAAGGAAATATAGTATTTAGGAATATCTTTGCACTTGGTCTTCCGCCAGTTTTATCTTTAATTGCTTACATTTATGCTATAAAAACCAAAAGCCTTCCTTGGTGGCTGTTGTTTTTAATGTTATTTGGCATGTCGATATTTGTAAGTGTGTATGACTTGCAGAAGGCTCCGATCTTTTTCTATGTATTAATGTTTATTTTGGTTAACATATATATTGGGAAACTTACTTTAAATTTCAGGTGGATATCTGTAATTGGTGTTTTCGGTTTCTCTTTTTTATTAGTCATGTATAAGGTCATTGGAAATATGTCGCTACTCAATTTATTATCTTATAATACGGGGCCAATAGGGCGTATGATATTATCCCAGATCTCTCCATTTTTTTTACACCTTGAATTATTTGGTGATAAAATTGATCCGTTAATGGGAAAGAGCCTGCCAAATATCATTTTAAATTTGTATGATATTGAGCATGTAAGATCTGCAAGGCTAGTTATGGAAGTATATTATCCAGAAAAAGTAGAAGCAGGGATAGCAGGAGTATTGAATACCATATTCGCTGGAGAAGCTTTTGCAAACTTTGGTTATGCTGGTATTGTTTTAGGTACACTATATATAGGTCTATTCGTACAGATAATATATATTTCTTTTATTCGTCTGCCTAAAAACCCTATACTCATTAGTTTATTTGTATATTTTACAGTAAATATTCCTCGGGTATTGGTGGGGGGCTTTACTGACTTTATATTTAATTCTTACTGGATCTTATTGTTCTTCCTTTTTGTAGGTATACTCATTCTAAGCCGCTTCAAACAAGAAATTCATAAGTATTACTCCGAGGTTTACATGAACCAAAAATCTTAAGGCTTGTAAAATAAAAAAGTGTTTTATAACTATGCATAAAGCCTTCTTTTTGAAATTTAAACAAGTAAAAGGTGAAGTTGGATGAAAAATATTATTGTATATTTTCCATATAAGCTAAGTGACAATCCAAAAACCGGTTCTAGTGTTAGACCTCATAAAATGGTTGAGGCTTTTAAGTTACTGGGTAATAATTATGGGATTGAAATAATCGTTATTTCAGGAGAAAGCAAACAAAGGAAAAGGGAAATAAAGGAATTTATTAATTCTGAGAAAATAAAAAAAACATTGTTTTGCTATATGGAAAATAGTACAATGCCCTATTGGTTAACCGATGAAGACCATGTTCCTAGACATCCTTTTAGTGATATTCGATTTTGGAAATTCTTGAAAAGAAACAATGTTCCCATCGGATTATTTTATCGGGATATTTATTGGAAATTTAAAGAATTGTATACGCTAGAAGGAGCTAAGAAGTTATTAACGCCCGTGATGCGCGCTATCTATCAAAAGGAATTAAGACAGTTCCACAAAATTGTTGATGTTTTATATCTCCCCTCATTAGAGATGAATGAATATGTAGGTTGGGATGGAAATATTGAAGAACTTCCACCTGGGATTGATAAAATGAAGAATCTAAGTAATCCAAAGATAAATGACAGAGTGAACTTAATATATATAGGCGGGATAAGTAAAAGATATGGAATAAAGACTTTAATTGACGCAATGGAAATATTATTACAAAAAAAGAAAAAGCATGTTCATTTGTATGTAATATGTAGAAAAGCTGAATATGAACAAAATACATTTCTAAAAGAAAAGGCTGAAAATGATTGGGTTACAATTGAGCACTTATCAGGAGAAAGTTTAATACAAGTGTTCAAAAAAGCTCATATCGGAATAGTTCCGATACAAAAAAATTCATATCATGACTTTGCAGTGCCCGTAAAATTGTTTGAATACCTCTCTTTTGGGTTGCCGCTAATCGTAACAGATTGTAGCGCGCAAACAAGGATCGTAAGGGAAGGCGGATATGGCTTAGTTATAAAAGATTCGGCTGATGAGCTTGCTCAATCTATTTTAAACATTATCCAAAAAAATAATTATATTGAGTATAAAAATAATATTCTACAAACCGCTTTTAAAAATCATTCTTGGTATGCAAGGGCTGCTAAAGTGTATGCAGATTTATCCAAAATAAAAAAACTTTTTTCGGAGGCATAGTACCCAAGCAAGGTAATTATCCAAGTCAAATATTTTAATAGCAAGGAAGCACTAGTGTTGCATAAAATTTGATGGGATTTTCCGCTTATTTGTTTTCCCTGTTAAGAGCCAAAAAAGTAAATACCTAACTACAGGTGGTTCCATCCATTTGAGATTTATTTATAATTAGACTTTAAGAGCGATGACAACTTACTTATCAGGGAACGCCTTTTCCTTCAATTTTTCGAAGCCAAATATGCGCTGGCTTCCACAAAGCAGCCCGTAGATAACGGCTGATTTGTAAGGTTTTTCGTTTGCTTCCTGTTTCTATTTGTTCGAGAACATGTAGGCAAAAAACAATCAGTGCGATGAACACTTGATTTTGGATGTTTGGGATTCTTGCCCCGGGGAAAGAATCCCAAACACCCCGCCGACCACGTTCGTGTTCTTTGGCATTGATATGACGGCTTTTTCGGGATAGGAAGTTCCTTTTTCCATAAATACAAGGCGTAGATGCAGTTTCACGCCGGCTTTTGTTTTGCGGAACTTTTCCCACCTATGGTTAGTTAAATTCAGTGGCAATGTGCTTGAATCTATGATTTTTAACGACATTACAAGTTTTGTATAGTGATTTTTGGCATGAATTTGTGGGACTAAGTCAAGGAAAAGCCTTTGAAATAGATCTGGATTCATGCCATTTAATCGGCGTGACAGCTACGAAATACTGATCGAATCAAGGTCAATCTCTTTTTGAAAATGATCATCGAAAAGACAATCACTTAGCGTATGAAGACTTTCTACTTCATGTAGCTGAGAAAAAAGCAGTAATTTTAGGAATGACTCTGTCGTTAATTTTTTCGTATAGAAATCTAATTTCATGGTTTTCACCTTAGAAAAAAATGGACGTACTGTTCAGGAAATTTACAATACCATTACCGAACAGGGATATAAAGGTCCCTATAGTTCTGTACGAGTGCTAGTTACCGAAATTCGCAGAAAACGAAAACAGAGGGACAAACACTTCAGCCATCAAGCTATTACACAAGAAATGAAATTCGTCGAGCTTTATGGCAATGGAGGTATTCTACAAAAGAAAAAGACAAGGCGTTCGTTGATGATTTCTTAAACGATATCCAGAACTACGCCCCTATTTTGCTTCATTCAAGGCTTTCGAGAGGCGGTTTCAAACCGGGATAAAGAACATTTACGGGAAATTGTCCTGTTTGAAAAAAGGGTTCTTACGCACTTTTGATGGGTGTTATTTGACAATAAAATGGGAATATAACAACCAAAAGGAAAAAGAGCGTGATACTCATGAAAAATGTTCTGAAACGACTAGATCCCTTTCTTAAGGTTGAATCGGTATTAGAGGAATCTGATCGAATGGAGTTTGTTGTGTTTGTTTCCTCGTCTTCCGCCCTATGCCCAACATGCGGCAAGCGTTCGTTTAATCGTCATAGCTCCTATATGCGTAAGATTTCAGATCTCCCTATAGAAGAACGTAAAGTTTTTATTCATGTAAAATCTTATAAATGGTTCTGCAAAAATAGCAAATGTGAGAGACAAGTATTTACAGAACGACTACCTTGGATAGCTCCTTATCGCAGACGTACTCAGCGACTGGAAAATGCTCTTCGAGAGGTTGCATTTTCAACGCATGCAATGCAGGCAGAAAAAAGTGTGCCGGACATTAGGTATGCCGGTTAGCCATGATTCTTTATTGCGTCTTATCTACAAAACACCTCTGCCAAAAAAGGAGAGTCCCTTTCGTTGGTATTGATGATTTTGCTTTCAAACGGCGACATAAGTATGGGGTTATTATTTGCGATGCTCAAACATCTCATCCCATTGACTTATTACCCGATCGAACAGCTGAAACATTTAAGACATGGTTGCTGGAAAATTAAGCAGAATACAAGCTGAAACAAGTAAGAACAACTGAAACCAAAGAATTATTTAATGCCTGCTTGACGCAAATGCCTTTCACTTCTAGCTCAGAAAAAAACAAATTAAGTTCATTCGGCAGTTGATTATATTGGCTATTTTGATCTATTATAGTAGGAACGCCTCTTCTGTGGTAGTGATCTCAGACAATCTCACTGTACCAAAAAATGAGGTGTTTTTTCATTTCTTACTGCAGATGTCAAGGTTATGATTGGCAAGCCTTCGTACTAAGACTACCAATGATTACACACTAGTTGATTGGTGCGAAAGTTGAGTTAATTACCATTCATAGAGCTGAGAATACCGATGATTTTGAAAAAATGAGTCGGATTATTGATGCTTTTTCTCAAATAAAAGGGCCAAAAGTTTGGCCAGTCCACCCACGTACAAAAAAGAAGCTTCATTATTTTGGACTGGATATTAACAAGATACCTGATCTGCATATTATTGAACCAGTCGGATATTTAGATATGTTGAAATTAGAAAATCTTGAATTGAAAATTGTAACATTCAGGCGGGGTTCAAAAAGAAGCATATTTCATGGAAGTTCCTTGTGTTACTTTGCGTGAGCAAACGGAGTGGGTCGAGACACTGGAATCGGAAGCTAACATTGTTGGTACGGATACTCAAAAGATCGTGGATGCTGTATATAAATCAATTTCGCCGAACTATGAAGCATATTTTGGAGAAGCGGATGCATCTAAAAAAATTGTTGAATTGTTGTCAAAGTAATTAACTGTCAAGCTTTTCTAAGGCGTATAAAGCGTTTTTCCTTATTTTGTAAAAAAGCAATACAGGCTGTTATTAATAGATAAGACAGAATGTATTACCTCTCCCGTATGATTAAGCTACTATTTCCCTTTGTTTTTTTGTGTTATAATGAATTCCGTAAATGAAGCGTGAATCTCACAATATTAAAAGGTTGTTCGTGCTTGTGAGTTTTTTTAATGATGAATTTCGGGGATACTTTTACTAAGTTTCTGCATTATAATTTCGTATGGCAAGTTTTTGATCATACGTCGTATGTTATTTAATTGGGGAAGTTATAAGCTTGCTCAATAAAATCACATAACAATTTCTTAAGAGTAGGGGAGGAGGTCAATTTTGACCATTGTAAATACTTTATTAAAGAAGATTGAAGTGAAAGAGGCCATTATTGGTGTCGTTGGACTTGGTTATGTAGGATTGCCGTTAGCTGTTGAAAAAGCGAAGGCTGGTTTTAAAGTCATTGGCTTTGATATACAAGAAAGTCGAGTAAACCTTGTGAATGAAGGTCATAACTATATTGGCGATGTCGTGGATGAAGATTTGTCAAAAATGGTGAAGTTGGGAAGATTGGAAGCAACAACTGATTATCAACGTATTCAGGAAGTAGATGCTGTAGCCATCTGTGTTCCAACACCGTTAGATCGGCATATGCAACCCGATACGTCTTATGTACGCCAATCAAGCAAGGAAATAGCAAAATATGCACATGAAGGCATGCTCGTTGTACTGGAATCGACCACATATCCCGGAACAACGGAAGAAATTATTAGCCCGGTTTTAGAAGCTAATGGGCTTGTCGTCGGAGAAAACGTATTTGTCGCCTATTCACCGGAACGCGTCGATCCGGGTAACAAGCTTTATAATACAAAAAACACTCCCAAAGTTGTTGGAGGGATTACCTCAAATTGTACAGCAGTAGCTTCAGCGCTTTATCGGGCTGTACTGGATGGGGAAGTTCATGAAGTCTCAAGCCCCGCTGTTGCAGAGATGGAAAAAATATTCGAAAACACATTCAGGCATATCAATATCGCATTGGCAAATGAAATGGCTATTTTATGTGATAAGATGGATATTGATGTTTGGGAAGTGATTAATGCTGCAAAAACAAAACCGTATGGTTTTATGGCATTTTATCCCGGTCCTGGCCTTGGCGGCCATTGTATACCAATCGATCCATTTTACTTAACCTGGAAGGCGCGGGAGTACAATTATCATACAAGATTGATTGAATTAGCGGGTGAAATCAATAATTCAATGCCTGAATTTGTCGTGCATAAATGCTTGGAAATATTAAATGAGTTTGGAAAGGCATTAAAGGGTTCAACTGTAGCAGTTCTTGGTGTTTCGTATAAGAAAGATATTGATGATGTAAGAGAATCGCCATCCCTTTCCATCATTTCCATGTTGAAGCAAAGAGGGGCCGAAGTGATTTCAATTGACCCACATGTAGCAAGTTTTAAACTTGATCATCAAGTAGTTGAAACGGTTCTTCTCACTGAAAAAGCAATCCAAAGTGCGGATTTAACTCTAATTCTGACGGATCATAGTGCCTTTGATTACGATTTAGTAGCCCGGTCAAGCAAAGCAATATTTGATACTAGGAATGCAATGAGTAAACAAGAAAAAATGGACAACTATTATAAGCTCTGAAAAATATAAGTAAAAAAAACAATAAATAATAGGCATGTCCTACTATTTATTGTTTTTTTATCGTTTTTTAAAGGAAAGCTAAAGGGAGACATAAACATGAGAATATGTTTTTTGGCGCCGGCCAATTCCATTCATACAATCAAATGGGTAAATGCTTTTGCTGAAAAAAATTATGAAGTTCATTTATTGACAATACATACACCTGATATAAAAGCATTGCATCCCAAGATCAAAGTTCATAAATTGTTGTTTCACGCCCCTGTAGGATATTATTTGAACGCATTGCAAGGGAAAAGGCTGTTAAACAAAATAAAGCCGGATCTATTTCATGTTCACTATGCAAGTGGATATGGGACTTTGGGACGGTTAATCAACTTTCATCCAATGATCTTGTCGGTGTGGGGGAGCGATGTTTTTGAGTTTCCTTATCAAAGTCGCTTCAAAGAGAAAACCTTGAAAAGGAATTTACAGAGTGCTGATCAAATCCTTTCAACGAGTTATAGTATGAAAATCCAAACAGAGAAATTCCTAAAACCGGAAACTGATATCAGGGTAACCCCATTTGGGGTTGATACGACAAAATTTAAACGTTACGAACAGAAGGAAAGCCTAGATAACAGTATAACAATCGGTATGATAAAACTTTTGGAGCCTATTTATGGAGCTAAATATTTAATTGAAGCATTTGCGAAGGTCTTAACCGACATAGGAAACAATGATGAGAACAATACAATAAACCTTAAGCTTTTGTTTGTAGGTGATGGGAGCGGGAGGGAAGCATTAGAACAAATGGTAGGAAAAAAAGGAATACAAAAGCACGTTGAATTTGTTGGGGCTGTTCCAAATGATCAAGTACCATTGTGGTTGAACCGCATCGATGTTTTTTGTGCACCGAGTCTTAGTGAAAGCTTTGGTGTGGCAGTAATTGAGGCATCTGCTTGTGAAACTCCTGTTGTTGTCTCAAATGTGGGGGGATTGCCGGAAGTTGTAATAGATGAAGTTACCGGTTTTATCGTAGAACCGAAACATGTGGAACAGTTGGCGGAGAAAATCCTTATTCTTGTTAATGATCAATCATTGCGCAAACAGATGGGGGCTGCCGGTAGAAAGTTTGTATTAGAGAATTATGCTTGGGAAAAGAACGTAGGCACTATGGAAAGCATTTATATTGAAACGGTTACAAATAAAGGTTCTATGTCAAATGTTGGGGTGGAGTGAGATGCAATCTCACCCTACCCAACATGACTTTCGTTAGGTTATTAATTCCCTCCAAAAAACCATTTGAGTAATCAAATAAAAAGCTGTTTAATACCTCTGTCTGCCAGTTCTTGAATGTACGGATAGCCTTCTCAAATTCAGGGATACCCTCTTGTTCTACCTTCCTGTAAAAACCCAATAATCTCTGCTTCGTTTCTTTGATCTTAACCTGTCCATTTTCCTTGGCTTGCTTGAACCAACTGCAGTAGGACTCTTTCAATTCGTAAGCCCTGCGAAGTTCTTCATCCATCCCAAGATACCTGTCCAAATACCAGCGTTCCTTTTCGGTTAGCTTTGCACTGTCTTTATAAAACACATAGCGCATCCTTTTACATTTTTTACGGTCATAATCATTCCATTTAGATTGGATTCTTCTTCTGACTCCGTCAAAAGCCCAATAGATATAACGACAAAAATGAAAACGATCGGCTACAATAACCGGTTTCCCCAATGCCTTTTGGACAGCTGCCTTAAAAGAAGGACTCATGTCCATAATGACTACATCCACATTGGTTCCATGTTTTTGGAGATAATCCTTGATGGTCTTCTTTTTTCGATTTGGCAAGATGTCAATGGGTTCCTTGGTCTCCCCATCCGCAATAATCAATTGATATTTTCCTGTCTTTGTATCTCCTTTGTATTCATCGAGGGCAATCACTTTTGGCAGCTCTTGGACCTCTGTCATTTCCTTTACGGCCAAACGGTCAAATCTGCGCATGACGGTTGATACGGAGACACCAAACTGCTTGGCAGTTTCCTTAAATGTCTTCGCTTGCACTATCCGTACGGATAGTGCACGATTCCATTCGATAGAAAGCCGTTGATATCGATGAACAAAAGGATTCTCCTCCGCAAATCGCTTCCCGCACGAACAGGCATAGTGTATTTGGCAATCAAGGTATGTATAAAATGGCAGGATATTTATTTTGTAAGATTGATAAATATTCATCGCTCATTAACGCTTGACATGGAGCCTCTGCGAGCATAATGTCTGTCGAAGGGCGAAAGGTCAATAAACCACTCTTTCGCCAGGCGAAAAGCCTACCATGCTCGCCACTCCATGTAAAGCGATCGTATGCAAATAATATACTGCCGAAACCTACATTGTTAAACTGCCACTAACAGGCATAGCGGCGCTTTTTGTAGAAATGGTAAGTTAACCGCTCAAACCACTTTAAATGTTTGATCTTTTGAATACGATAATCGTGAACTTTCTTGGTTTTCTTCCCACATCTGGGACACTTGTGTACCTTGACAGGCATTTCCACATGAAGCACAACACGATCTTCCATTTCCTCCACTTTTGTAATCCACAGATCTTTAAGACCAGGGATTTTTATGGTAAAATTCATTTGCACGCAACTCCAATCTTTGCTTGTTTCTAGACAATTCAAGTATAAAAGAATTGCATGTTTGCGTGTATTTTTTATGGGCAAATTGTGTGAAACCCCAACATTTAGTATAGACCCCAAAATAAAAGGCTGCACCAAAAAGGATAACCCTACCCTTTACGGTGCAGCCTTTCTTTGCTCATTTATTCATTTATGCTTTCTCCGGTGTTGTCTATGTTGTCTTCTATTTCAAGGATCTGGCTTAATTTATTCCTTACTTCATTAATCGATTCAGTATGAGGAACAAAATAGTAAACATCATTGATCCTCGTGTCTTCACCTTCAAGTTGCAGTATGTTGATCTCTTGATTTTTAATTTCGTTGTAAAAATTTCTGAGTCCGAGTAGTTCGTTTAATGATATGTTTGTTTTCGTGCTGTCGCTTACTGCATCAATGGCATTATCAATTTTGGCCAATGAGCTGATGGAAAGAGCTTTATCTGCAATGGCTCTAAGTGCAATCTGCTGTCTTTCCTGGCGTCCAAAATCACCGCGCGGATCTTCTTTTCTCATTTGTACAAATGCTAATGCTTCACGTCCGTTTAGTTTCGCTTCCCCTTGATTGAAGTATATCATGTTTCCGTCCATACCCACTTGCTTAAAGTCAAATGGAACATCAACCGTTATACCGCCCAGTTCATTGACAATGTCCTGAAAGCCTTTAATATTTGTTTCGACATAATAATCAACAGGGAGTTCAAATAAATCTTCGACGGCTTGTATAGTTGCTTGTACTCCGCCAAATGCATAGGCATGGTTGATTTTATCTTTTTTGCCTTCTGTTTTAATGTAGGTCCTTGTATCCCTTGGAATGCTTAAAGTGGCCACTTCTTTCGTCTCTGGATTCAGTGTGACTAACAATAAGGCATCCGAGCGGCCAGGACCGTCTTCTAAATAATCCTCTACACCGATAAGTAGAATTGATACAGGATCCTTACCTAGTTTTACATCTTCTATCCTATATTCTGATTTTTCGCGTTCAAGTTCGGTATATGACTTCCCGGCAGCATTTTTAATTGTAAAAAATAAGTAGCCGCCATATGTTAAAGGTGCCCCTACTAAAAGTAAAATTATGAAAAAGACAAATATTTTAAGTTTCTTTCTTTTTTTCTTCTTTTTTATTAACCTGGTTTGTTCCATGCACAGGTACCTCTTTTCAAATTAAATTAACAGCTCAAATGGTTGTCTAATATGAAGGACAACTTGTACCGGTAGTGATGAATGCAGCGCACTCTTCCGTTTTTTGCAAAATCGTTGTTTCGTGCGGTTTTTCAAATCATCGGCACCATTTTAATATTCTACAAAAGAATAGCATACTGAAGTCTATTTTTGAAGATGTTTGGCGAAGATTGTAAAGCTGAAATTGTGACAGTAATATTAAGTTGCTAAATAAAAAAAGCTCCGTCCTTTGGTATCAATGAGTTTCCGAAAATCTAAATACCCAAAGAAAGGAGCGTCTTTAGGGTGCAGTTCACTACAAATCTAGTCATTATAACAGTTGTCCTTGGGTTGAACCACGCAAGCATTATTTCCAGTTTATGAATTCGCCCAGTTTTGGAAAACTTGGTTGTTTTAGACAGGTTAAGGAAAGGAATCCACAACTCTTGTTGCGGAAGATCATGATTGGATTGTTTCTTGTCACGGGTATGGCTAACTGGTTCGCCATTCCTGTTTTTAAGTCTGCACTTTTACATACTATCCATTATATCACAATATTTCAGCAGTATTTGTAAGAAATGGTGGAGTATCATTTAGGAAGGTAAATTCTCTGGTTTGCTCGATTTGTATGCTAAAGATTCCAAGTTCGTAACCATTTTTTTTAAAAATAGATTTTTCGGAAACAGGACATTTATTGCCCAGGTAACGATTCACATAATAAATGACTTCTTTCGTAGTCGATATGTTCATGCAGTTTGTTAAAACATTTTTTTAAAGAAGCCTGGCTCATTTTTGGGGCTTATCAAAAAGGATGCGCTGTTTTCGACTAATCCTAAGCGAGATTCGACTCCCTCTTTCAAGCGGGTATTTGGACGTATCTTCCCGTTGATGGAATTGTTCGGTTTATTTTTGTGAAAAAATCCCTATCATCGCTACGTCAACATATTTCGCTTTCCGCAGGTCTCTTCAGCTTCCTCGGAAAGCAAAGGTCGCTTTCCCGCGGGATCTTCAGATCGAGCTATTCCCGCAGGAGTCTACCTATTTTGACTACGCTAAAAGCTTGCGTATTATACACTAGGACAATTGATC
The DNA here is from genome assembly GCF_037963795.1 of Siminovitchia sp. FSL W7-1587. Classification (NCBI taxonomy): domain Bacteria; kingdom Bacillati; phylum Bacillota; class Bacilli; order Caryophanales; family Bacillaceae; genus Siminovitchia; species Siminovitchia sp. FSL W7-1587. Next base: position 1,853,774 of record NZ_CP150169.1, on the reverse strand, counting down.
CCGATGTAAGGTGCCGTAAGCCTCCCACATCAAAATCTTGAGTGAATACAAAAGGTCTAAGTGTGAGAAACGGCACCTAAATGCCCGATTGGTTCAACTAACATTCATCAGGAGATGGAAAAAAACTCCTACTGAATGAAGTTTCACTTTATTGTTCGTTTTTTCATCAGCTGATTTAGTCGTGTCCCAGCCCCCCACTATATTAGATATCTTCGGTACCCTGTAACCTGTTGGGAACTCTTCTGCAATTTCAGTTGTTACGTCTTCTGGAACGCGAATTTGACTTCCGGCAAACGTGTCTGCCCTCATTTCAATTCAACTCTACTTGATATTCACTCCAATGTTATCCCCGATTGTTGTATAAAAATCAATTTGCCGCTTATCGTAGTCAAAAATTCGGCGCGCGTTCATTTTGATCGGCAATTTTTGATAGTCACAGTAGCGAATAAACATGAAGTGGCTCGCGGAAGAGAGTTCGGCTAGGCGCTCAAATGGAATTTCAATTTCATACAGCTCTCCGCCCGCATGGCGAATGGGCAACTCGATTTCATTCAATTCGTTATGACGCTGGCGAATGACAAATGAATGTAGTTTGTCCATATAGTCACCGTAAATCTTGACTCGTAATAAAAAACGATCAGCTTCCTTGACTTGGTCATGGTACAGTGCGAGCATTCTGATTCGGGCCCATTGGTACGGCTCATCAAGGGGCAGTCGGTAGTATGGCAATCCCTGCCGAATGACTGTTTCTTTTGTCGTATCTTTCAGGCTCCACTCAATTAATCTGACAATGTCGTCATAGCGATTTTGCTTGAAAAGATCAACGAGCACTTTATGCCAAGGTTCGAAAAAATTTTCGGTAAAGTCGTACCGCAGCCCTTTCGTCGTTTCCAACACCTCCGCAAATTTCTTGTAATACTTGTCTTTTCGAAGTGATCGCAAGAAATGGTGGCGGTTGAACAGCCTGGTGATGCAATCAAATTCGTATAAACGGTTCAAAACCATCCGCTCAATGTTTTCCGGCAACTGTTTCTTGATGACATTCCGAATGACTTCCAAGTTCGTATCCGTTTTTTCAAAAATAGATGTTTTGGAAACGAGGCTTTTATTGTCCCGATAACGATTGACGTAATAAATAACCTCTTTTGTAGTCGATATGTTCGGACAGTTGGTTAAAACATCAATGAAAAATTGTTTATCTTCCGCAAACCTCATATGCGGAAAACGGCAGTTGTGTTGTCTTAAAAATTCCGTTCTCATCATTCTCGCCGTCGGCCCCAAATGCTGAAAAATATGGGGAATCGTGCAGGGATTTATCGATTCTCGATACTCGCAACTGTTGTACTCTCCAGTGATGACAAACTTATTATCTTCCACTTTAATCGTTCTTCCAATCCCGTAAGGATCTCCCGTTTTTTCTAACAATTGGTGTAGGACTTCAATTCCGTTTTTACTGAGCCAGTCATCTGAATCAATAAACATGAGATACTTGCCTTTTGCCAAATCAATTCCGACATTTCTCGGCTTCGCAGGAGAACCGTTATTGCTTTTAAAAAAAACGGGAACGATATTTGAATAAGAACGGGCGTACTCCATAATGATCGGCCGCGAATTGTCTGTCGACTTATCATCCAGTATCAAAAATTCGATATTTTCAAAGCCGATCGTTTGCCGGATAACGGAATCAATTGTTTTTCGCAGTGTTTTTTCCGCGTTATATACAGGCATGACGACCGAAACTTTAAATTCCCTGTTCCGGTTGGCTGGATGGACGTAATAACCTTCAGGATTATACTCAAACCGCGATCTTCCATTTGTAAAAGTGGCATACATGCGAGTCAGGAATGAAAACATGGTAATCCTCCCATAAGCGTATCAGTTAACCGTATTATGAGCTTTACACCCTCATTTTATAAGTTCTCCCCGGTTTATTACCCGATTCATTGGACATACTTTTCAATATGGCATTCCAAATGGAGCACGGTGATGGTGATGAGTAAAAAACTTAAAAAAAAGCTTTTAAAAATATACAAAAAGACGTTTAGATGGTTGGCCTTAATATTGCCGAAAAACAAGAACCTCATTGTGTTTGAAAGTTTTTTGGGAAAGCAGTACAGCTGTAATCCAAGGGCTATTTATGAATTTTTAAGAGACCATCATTCGGGATATAAAATGGTGTGGAGTGTTGATAAGCGTTGTACGGAGAAATTTGACAAACACGGTATCCCATATGTCAGGCGCTTTTCTCTTGAATGGCTTTTTACGGTGACCAGAGCGAAATATTGGGTGACGAATTGCCGATTTCCGCTTTGGATGACCAAATCCCCGAAAACCATTTATGTCCAAACATGGCATGGCACGCCGTTAAAAAAGCTCGGACTTGACATGGAAGAGGTGCACATGCCGGGGACAAACACGAATAAATATAAGCGAAACTTTGTAAGAGAATCCGGAAAATGGGATGTTTTAATTTCACCGAATGCATACTCGACGGAGATTTTTAAGCGGGCATTTCTTTTTGGAAAAAAAATGATTGAAGCGGGCTATCCCCGGAACGATTTTTTAATCCATAACAACAATACTAAAAAAATCGCGGAAATCAAGAAGTCATGCGGCTTGCCAATGGAGAAAAAGGTCATTTTATATGCCCCGACATGGCGGGATAATCAGTACTACGGCAAAGGCCGGTATAAATTTGACATTCAGCTTGATTTTGCAGCCTTAAAAAGGGAGCTTGCCGATGAATATATCATCATATTCCGGCTCCATTATCTTGTTGCGGAACATCTTGATCTGTCAGGCTATGAAGGATTTATGTACGATTTTTCCCAACATGAAGATATTCGTGACCTGTATCTCATTTCGGACATCCTTGTTACCGATTATTCTTCCGTCTTTTTTGATTTTGCCAACTTAAAGCGGCCGATGATTTTTTTCGTGTATGACATTGAAGATTACCGGGACAAATTACGCGGCTTTTATTTTGATTTTGAAAAAGAGGCCCCGGGTCCCTTGGTTAAAACGACTGATGATCTAATTCACGAAATTAAGAGTATGAAATATCAAATCGACTCTAACACATTGCAAGCTTTTTATGACAAATTTTGTTATTTGGATAAAGGGAATGCCAGTGAACGGGTCGTCAATGAACTATTCAACGTACGCCCGCTGTGAAAGGGTTTTTTCATGAAATCTGCATGGAACGTCTTGAAAGAGCAAATCGGGCATTTCTATTTGATCCGGAGGCTGTCCCTTTATGAATTAAAAAGCAAAAATAAAAGCAACTACCTTGGGATGGCGTGGGAAGTGATCAGCCCGGTCATTCAAATTTTGATATACTGGTTCGTTTTCGGGAGCATCCGCCAACGGGCGAATATCGAAGTGGTTCCCGGGTTTGAAGTGCCCTTTATCTATTGGTTGCTGGGCGGTTTTGTGTTATGGACCTTTTTTTATCAAGCCGTCATTCAAGGGTCAAAATCGATTTATACACGTTTGCTCATACTGTCAAAAATGAATTTTCCGATGAGCGTTATACCAAACATCGTCATTTTCTCGCAGTTTTACACGCACTTGATATTACTTGGCATTACAATCCTGATATTTCAAGTATCCGGCTATTTTGTGACGATTTATTTCTTGCAAATCTTTTACTTTATTTTCGCGACTTTTTTCTTGGTATTCGCCATTTCGTTGATTACGTCCACGTTGTCGACGATCATTCGCGATGTACATATGCTGCTGAACGCGACATTGAGAATGCTTCTATATTTGTCGCCTGTTTTATGGCAAGTCACCATTTTAGAAGACCCGCTTCCGACCATTATGAAAATCAATCCACTATATTATTTAATTGAAGGATATCGGGCCGCACTGTTTGGAACGGGCTGGTATTTTGCCGAACATTGGAGATATTCGCTTTATTTCTGGGCGGTCGCCATTATATTGCTCCTATTTGGCGCAAAACTGCATATGAAATTCAGAAGACATTTTATTGATTACTTATAACAGGTCGTGATGATATGGAAAAAGCAATTATCGCCAGAAACGTCACTAAAAAATATAAATTGTACAATGGAACGAAAGAGCGCCTGTTTGATTTGATTTTTCCCAAAGATTATGGCGAGGATTTCTATGCATTGGCCAATGTCAGCTTTGAAGTTGAAAAAGGCGAATCCGTCGGGTTTATGGGCATGAACGGATCAGGGAAGTCAACGTTGGCGAACATCGTCGCCGGGATTGTTCCCGAAACGTCGGGTACGGTGGAATTAAGCGGACAGGCGGCATTGATCGCAGTAGCGGCAGGACTCAAAGGAGACTTGTCCGGGCGGGATAACATTGAATTAAAGCTGCTCATGCTCGGTTTTTCGAAAGAAGAAATCAAAGCATTGGAACCGGAAATCATCGATTTTTCGGAGTTGGGAAAATTCATCGATCAACCCGTGAAGTCATATTCAAGCGGTATGAGATCCCGTCTCGGATTTTCCATCTCTGTCCATATCGATCCCGATATTTTACTCATTGACGAGGCACTTTCCGTTGGAGATAGGGCGTTTGCTGAAAAAAGCCTCGATAAAATGAAGGAATTTAAAAAGAGGGGAAAAACGCTCATCTTCGTTAGCCATTCACTCGGACAGATGAGACAGTTTTGCGAAAAAATTCTTTGGCTTGAGTACGGGATGGTGAAAGGTTTTGGCGCCGTGGATGAAATGATTCCGCAATACGAAACATTTTTAAGCGATTTTAAAAAAATGTCACGGGAAGAAAAGGAAATGTACAAAGAGAAGGCCATGGAACGACAGAAGGAATTCCTTTTGCCACAAGTATAATCTCCCATCATTTACATGATAAAACCTGTGGTACTTCACCTCATAGCTACACATGATAAGGTGGAGGAGGAAGGTTCCAGTGATATATGTAATGCCGTTGATTTGTTTTATCATCTCGATCGCTTTGACTCCGGCCGTGAAACGATTGGCCTGCTATTGGGGAGCTATCGATCAGCCGAATCAGCGAAAAGTTCATCAAAAGCCAATGCCGCTTTTGGGCGGTCTTGCCATCTTCGCCAGTTTTTTGGCAGGTGTCATTCTCGTTTTGCCATTCGACCAGCGTGTGTTCACGATCGTGGTTGGCGGAGTCATCATTGTCATGACTGGCATCCTTGACGACATGCTACAATTACCTCCACATATGAAACTCCTTGGGCAGATCGCGGCAGGCGGCGTTGTCATCTATGGCGGATTGGTGATCACCGAATTGAACATTCCGTTTGGAGGGCAGTTCGTGCTCGGCTTTGTTAGTGTTCCGATCACTCTGTTGTGGGTGGTCGGTATTACAAACGCCATCAATTTGATCGACGGGTTGGACGGGTTGGCTGCTGGCGTATCGGCCATTGCTTTTTCTGCCATCACCTTCATGGCATTCCTTCATGGTGATTTTTTTGTACTCGTTCTTGGATTGATATGTATTGGCAGCACCCTCGGCTTTCTCGTGTACAATTTTTATCCGGCTAAAATGTTCATGGGAGACACCGGCGCCTTGTTTCTCGGCTACATGATCGCTGTTCTCTCCCTTCTCGGATTTAAAAGCGTTACCTTTATCTCCTTCATAATTCCGATTATCATGTTGGGTGTGCCCATTTCTGACACGCTATTTGCCATTATTAGACGTATTCTTCATAAAAAACCAATTGCCGCCCCTGACAAAGCTCACTTACACCATTGCCTGCTGCTAATAGGGTTTTCCCACCGGCAAGCAGTGCTTCTGATCTATGCGATTGCGGCTCTATTCAGCCTGGCCGGAATTATTTTTTCCATGGCCACCGCCTGGCTGTCCATCGTCATCCTTTGCATCTTGATCATTGCCTTGCAAATTTTTGCGGAAGCCCTTGGTCTTGTGGGCGAAAACTACAAACCGCTTCTGACCATGATCAGGAGAAAATAGCTGAATTTTCTGCGGGTTATGCTTCTACAGCCCGTCTTTAATCAAAATTTGTCTGGGAACATCGCAAATAACTTTTTAAGCCACCGTTTCAAGGTAAATGACCGGGAAATCCAAAGCTTGTTTCAAAATAGAGTGCTAAAAAATCGACTTAATTGTGGCCGCGATCACCACATATCCACGATTGTTTTTATAAAACTTTGAGCCAATGCTAATTATTTTCCCAAATTGGATGAATTGAAAGTAACCCTTCGTGGCTTGAAAAAGGAAATGTTGTATGTTATGCAGCGATAGACAACTCATGCGGATACAAGCTCCGATGGATAATGGAAGAGTGAGTCTACGGCGGATCGAAACATGGTTTATCCTGGATAGAAAAGGAGTCAAGCAGGACAAATCGTGCTTCATCCAGAATCAGAATACATTACTCAGACTCTGCCCATAAAAATGTTTGAATATATGGCTGCGGGAATTCCAGTTAAGATTTCCGTTATGAAAAAAATTGACGCGAATGTGGTATTTGTGTCGATCTATTAAATCTAGAAGAAATTACCGACGCCATCCAACGGAGGAGATGGGGAACAACGGAAAAAGGGCAGAACAAAATGCAATTGGGACAATGAAAGCAACAATGAGCATATAAAAAGCTTCTGTTGGATCTGAGTGGAAGGCAATCCCTTTTTGTAAGGGACTGTGGCAGAAGGTGCAAGCCATTGTGGCCGTACATATAGAAAAGCCGGTCAGAATTTATCTGCCCGACTTTCCCTTTCCTATGCATCTGCGATAAAATATTCCTTCAAGTATGTAAACCATATTTCATGTCCTTTTTCATTTGGAGCGCTTTGATCCTCCAATAAATAGGAGCGCAATTGTTCATTTTCCACAGCTGGCCATTTGGCCCAGTGATTCAAAAATGGCAAGTTGTTATCCCCGGCGAACTTTTCCAACGCTTCTACTTCCAATGGATAGTACGTAGCGTTATGGATCGGGTGCGGTGGCTGCAAGATAACGACAGCCCCTTCCTTTTCCTTTTGAACAGCGGATATAAAGGAGCGAATGTTTTCATGGCTATCTTCTGCTTTAACGCTTCCATTATCATTTAATGTGAATGGTTCAAATAAAACGATATCAGGTTGGAATTTGGCAACTTCTTTGTCATGGCCGGAAGCTATAAATTGATCCGACTGCTCTTCATGTTGGAAAATTTTCACATCAAGTGTATCCCCGTATGTATCAGCCAATACATTTTGCAGTTGAACAGACCAGCCATTTGCTTCCTCGCCTAGCGCTTTGGAGCCGACAATAGCCAATTTCAATGGTTGTTTGTTCAACATGGCTTTTTCAAAAGCGGCTTGGGCATTCTCTGGCCAGTTCGCAGCTTTTGCCAATTTTTCTTCATCGGTCTTGCTTTCTCCAGCTTGCTTTTTTTCTTTTGAAGTAGACGACGCTGCGTCCTTTACGGACGTTTTCTCAACATTTATGGAAGTGGTCTTATGTTTCCAATATGTATGCCCTGCAAATAAAAATATAATGGATATGATAACTGCTATAAAAGTAAAAAACCTTCTCATACTAAGCCCCCTACAAAAAATAGTAAGATTTTCCAAAATATGCCCTAGCATTTTTACATTATACGACATATAATCGTATATAGTTGTGAATTTAGACAAAAAACTTTACTATTTACATATATCATATAACAGATTTAACCAGGAGGAAACTATGGAAGAAACTATAAGCTTAAAGGAACTGATGGCAACACTGCGAAAGCGGATAAATCTCATCGTGCTTGTCACGTTAACGGCCGTCGTACTAAGTGGAGCTGTCAGTTATTTTGTTATGACGCCCATCTACCAATCTTCGACACAATTACTTGTTAACCAGGCAAAAAGCGACCAGCCTGTATACAATCCCGCAGAAATTCAAACCAATTTACAATTAATTAATACATATAACGTCATTATCAAAAGCCCGGCAATATTGGAAGATGTTATAAACGATTTGGATTTGCAAATGACGGTGAGTCAACTGAATGAAAAAATAACCGTTGAAAGTGAGAAAGACTCGCAGGTTGTAAATGTAACTGTGGAAGATCCCGATCCGAACAACGCAGCGGAAATTGCCAATAAGATTGCAACTGTTTTTCAAAAAGAAATAGCCAGTATTATGAATGTAGACAACGTCAGTATTCTTACAACTGCTGAAGTAAGCGAGAATCCAACACCAGTTAAGCCTAAGCCTTTGCTTAATATTGCTATTGCCTTAGTCGTTGGCCTGATGGCGGGAGTAGGAATCGCCTTCCTCCTAGAATATTTGGACAACACGGTAAAGACGGAGCAGGATGTAGAGCAGTTATTGGGCCTTCCTGTCTTGGGAGCCATAGCCACTTTTGAGGAACAAGACATGAAAAGACCCTCGAGATCAACGAGAAATACGAGGTTAAGGAGTGAAACCGTTGGCTTTAAATAAGAAAAAGGCTGGGAAACCGGCCAGAAGACAGCTCATTACAAGTTTAAATCCAAAGTCACCGGTCTCTGAGCAATACCGGACAATTCGGACGAATATTTTGTTTTCTTCGATCGATGACGAAATTCGCTCCTTGATGGTTACTTCTTCCGGCCCGGGAGAAGGGAAGTCTACGACAGTGGCTAATTTGGCCATCGTTTTTGCCCAGCAGGGGAAACGTATATTGCTTGTGGATGCTGATATGAGAAAGCCGACCGTCCATTATACATTTGGTGTAACGAATACTTTCGGATTGACGAATGTGTTGGCGCGGCAAATGGAGTTGCAAGAGGCCGTAAAATCCACATCTGAAGAACTGCTTTTCGTACTTACATCTGGTCCCATACCGCCCAATCCGGCAGAACTATTGAGTTCACGCGGAATGAAGCAGTTTTTTGAAGAAGCTTTAAACGAATACGATTTGGTTATGTTCGATACGCCTCCCGTATTGGCGGTGACGGATGCTCAAATTTTGTCGAATCAATGCGATGGCACGATCCTTGTCATTTCTAGCGGCAAAACGGAAACGGAGTCGGCTCAGAAAACGAAAGATCTGCTGGAAGCAGCACAAGCAAAAATTCTAGGTGTTGTATTAAATAATAAAAAAATGGATAAAAACGATAATTATTACTACTATGGAACGAAATAGCATTCGGTAAATCTGCGTATTTACTTGGAAATCATGCATCAGTAATATAAACTTAAGATGATTATATCTATTTTATAAGGGGTGAGCCAAATAATAGATATACATTGTCATATATTACCAGGAATAGATGATGGGGCTGCGGACTTTACGGAAAGTTTGGAAATGGCCAAGGCCGCAGCCAAAGAGGGGATTAAAAAGATCATCGCTACTCCGCATCACCGAAATGGAAGTTACGATAATTATAAAGACGAGATCATTCATAGAACAAAAGAGTTAAATGATTACTTACAGTCCGAGCAGGTAAAAGTGGAGATTTTGCCCGGGCAAGAAACGAGAATATATGGCGAAATGGTTGAAGACTACGAAAAAGGGGAGATTCTGACACTTGCGGAAGTATCGACTTATGTGTTTGTCGAATTTCCTTCCGGAAATGTTCCCCGCTATACAGAACAACTGTTGTTTGACCTGCAAATGAAAGGTGTAACACCGGTCATTGTCCATCCAGAAAGAAATGCGGAGCTGATTCAGCAGCCGGACAAATTGTATCAGTTTGTAAAAAACGGCGCAGCGACTCAAGTAACGGCAGCAAGCGTTGTCGGCTACTTTGGGAAAAAAATCCAAAAATTTACCGAAGATCTGATTCAAGCAAATTTGACACATTTTATCGCTTCTGACGCGCATAACACAACGACAAGAGCTTTTAAAATGGAGGAAGCCCTTGAAGTGATCAATGCCAAATTTGGCTCGGATATCCTTTTTATGTTGATGGATAATTCGGAACTAATCGTGGATGGTAAAGACATTTTTCGCGAGATTCCAGAAAGGGTTAGGAAGAAAAGGATATTTGGCCTTTTTTAGACCTTTAGCACAGTAACCTAACAGGATTATTCGGTGATGTCTCCTTTCCGTTATCAATGGAGGCACTCGGCCATGCCGTGGGTACGAGTATAGCTCTGCCTTAGACGCCCGTCGTCAGGGGCATGGTGTGAGGGTGGGTTAGATGCCCACATCTTTATATATCTTTTGTTAAGAAAATGTAAATGTTAAATGTCTAATGAAAGGGCATAAGTCAATGTGTGCGCTTTCATTAGATATTTATTTTTTCTGAAAGGACTGTCTGCGAATTGAAACAAGTAAGAAAAGCGATTATTCCCGCTGCAGGGTTGGGAACGAGGTTTCTTCCAGCAACAAAAGCGATGCCAAAGGAAATGTTGCCAATTGTCGACAAACCAACTATTCAATATATTGTAGAAGAAGCAGTTGCTTCCGGCATCGAAGATATTATTATAGTGACCGGAAAAGGCAAGCGAGCAATCGAAGACCATTTTGACCATGCTTTCGAATTGGAACAAAACTTGATTGAAAAAGAAAAATACGACCTGTTAGAGAAGGTAAGATTCTCTTCCAACTTGGCCGATATTCATTATATACGCCAAAAAGAACCGAAGGGATTGGGTCACGCTGTTTGGTGTGCTCGCAGTTTCATTGGAAATGAACCTTTTGCAGTCTTGCTCGGTGATGACATAGTTCAAAGCAAGATACCATGTTTGCGCCAATTAATTGATCAGTATGAAGAAACATCCTCCTCTGTTATCGGGGTTCAGCAAGTTTCAGAAGATGTTACACACCGTTATGGTATTATCGATCCAATTAACCAATCTGGGCGTCTATATCAAGTAAGTAATTTTATTGAAAAACCGAAACCAGGAACAGCACCATCCAATTTGGCCATCATGGGTCGTTATGTATTAACACCTGAAATCTTTATGTTTCTTGAAAAGCAAGAAAAAGGTGCTGGTGGAGAAATTCAATTAACCGACGCTATTCAGCAGCTTAACAAAATTCAAAGGGTTTTTGCTTATGATTTTGAAGGGAAACGATATGATGTCGGGGAAAAGTTGGGGTTCGTCAAAACAACTTTAGAATTTGCTCTTCAAAATGAAGATATTAAAGAAGAGCTAACCACCTATTTACAAGAAAAGCTTAATGGGATATTGGTTACGAGGTGAAAAAATGAGTAAAAATGAACCAGATTTCAGTTCATCTTCCTATATTCCTCAAGTCATAATGGATGAAAACAGTGCCTCTGTATCGCAGGGGTACTTATTTGTTAAGCGATTAATTGATATTTTAGGGGCGTTAATAGGACTATTGTTATCATTTCCTTTATTTTTAATTGTTAGCATAATGTATTTATTTGGTGAAGCAAAAGGCCCTATCTTCTTTAAGCAAAAAAGGTATGGAAAAAGTGGGGAACTTTTTAATATTTATAAGTTTAGGTCAATGGTAGTAAACGCCGATGACAAGCTCAAGCAAAATAAGGAGCTTTATCAAAAGTATATAAAAAACAACTATAAATTAGAGCCGGAAGAAGACCCAAGAATAACAAAGCTTGGCAGGTTTTTAAGAAGAACTAGTTTGGATGAGTTACCTCAGTTAATTAATGTATTAAAAGGAGATATGAGCTTAGTGGGTCCGCGACCGGTCGTTCAAGAAGAATTAAGAGAATATAATAATAAAGCTAGTGATTTTTTATCTGTAAAGCCAGGAATTACGGGATATTGGCAGGTATGTGGAAGAAGCAGTGTTGGATATCCCGAAAGAGTAAATTTGGAATTACATTATGTTTATAACCAGTCTTTAATATTTGATATAAAAATATTAATTTTAACCATATGGATAGTCATTTTAAAAAAAGGTGCTTATTAGGCATTAAGTCGTTAAGGCATCCAACGAGACCAGTGGTTTTTGATTTTGGGAGGCATTTGTTCTATGTATGATTATTTAATAGTAGGGGCGGGACTGTTTGGGTCTGTTTTTGCTCATGAAGCTTCTAGAAGAGGGAAAAAGTGTTTAGTTATCGATAAACGAGACCATATAGGAGGAAATATCTATACTGAAAAAATAGAAGATATTAACGTTCATAAGTATGGAGCACATATTTTTCATACTAACAACAAAGAAATTTGGGATTATGTGAACCAATTTGTCGAATTTAATAGATATACTAACTCACCAATTGCTAATTATAACGGTGAAATTTACAATTTGCCATTTAATATGAATACATTTAACAAATTGTGGGGAGTGGTGACACCTAAAGAAGCTAAAGAAAAAATTGAAGAACAAAAAAGAGAAGCAGGGATCACAAAGCCCAGAAATTTAGAAGAACAAGCAATTTCTTTAGTTGGTACAGATATTTATGAAAAATTGATAAAGGGATATACAGAAAAGCAATGGGGAAGGCCTGCAACGGAACTTCCTGCATTTATTATTAAGAGACTACCTGTAAGGTTTACATACGACAATAACTACTTTAATGATAGATATCAAGGAATACCAATTGGTGGATATAATGTCATAATAGAAAGAATGCTGGAGAATTGCGACGTTCAATTAGAAACAGACTTTTTTGCAGAAAGAGAGCAATTAGAGAAAGAAGCAAACAAAATTGTATATACTGGCATGGTAGATGAGTTTTATAATTTTAGGTTTGGGGTTTTAGAGTATAGAAGTTTAAAGTTTGAAAATAAGATATTAGAAACTGATAATTATCAAGGTAACGCCGTGGTAAACTATACAGATAGCCAGACGCCTTATACAAGGGTAATAGAGCATAAACACTTTGAATTTGGAACACAGGATAAAACGGTTATCACAAGAGAATATCCAAAAGAATGGAAAAAGGGTGATGAGCCATACTATCCGATCAATAATGAAAAGAATAATCAGCTATTTAGGAAATATAAGGAATTGGCCGATCAAGAAGAAAATGTGATTTTTGGTGGCAGATTGGCCAACTATAAATATTATGATATGCATCAGGTTATTGGGGCAGCGTTGACTAAAGTTAAAGAGGAATTTAATAAATGAGTGATATAAAGATTCTTGTTGCTACACATAAGAAATATGATATGCCTATTAGCGACATTTATTTACCCATCCATGTAGGTAAAGAGGGTAAGGAAGATTTAGGTTTTATAGGAGATAATACAGGAGACCACATCTCTTATAAAAACCAAAACTACTGTGAATTAACAGCACTATATTGGGCATGGAAAAATCTTGATTGTAAGTATATTGGACTTTCACATTATAGAAGGTATTTTACAAGTGCAAATTTATTAAAACGACTTTCGGATAAAAAGAAGTTCGAGTTAATTCTTAAAGAGAATGAAGTCAAGGCATTATTATCTGAATACGACATCATTTTACCAAAGAAAAGAAATTACTTTATCGAAACAGTATGGTCACATTATAAAAACGCTCATCATATCGAGGATTTAGAAGAAACAAAAAAGATTTTAGTTGAACAGTATCCAGAATACATCGAGAGCTTTAATCATGTAATGAAAGATAAGAGTCTACATCTGTATAATATGTTTGTTATGAAAAAAGAAAGTTTCGATAGTTATTGTCGATGGCTTTTTGATATTCTCTTTGAATTGGAAAAACGCATAGATATAACAAGTTATGACGACTATCAAAAAAGGATCTTTGGCTTTATAAGTGAAAGATTGTTTAATGTTTGGATTAATCAAGCGAAAATACGATCTATGGAGGTACCAGTTATAAATTTAGAAAAAGTCAATTGGCTTGACAAAATAGCGAATTTCATAAAAAGAAAGGTTAGCTAGTTATGAGAAATTCATTAACAGGTATCTTTTTCCCTTTTTTATTAACATTAATGTTTTTCTTTAATGATAAATCAAGTAATTATAAAGATTATATAATAATAATAATATTCTTAGGATATCTGATCTTTCTATATTTTAAAGAAAAAAGATATCTTATGAAATACAGTTATATTATCTTTTATATAACTACAAATATCTTGGGAGTATTTATTATTGAAATAGGATCTTTTTATTTAACGGAGTTAGATATATATTCATTTAAAGTAAATTCGTTATTGTTATTAGTTTTAGTTCATGTCATATTTATGGAAACTATCAGGCTATTAAATCGAGATAATCCAATAAAAGATATTACTTTTATAGACTCTTCCTATATTTTAATTGGTAAGAGGAAGATAAATAAACTTAGAGTAATAGAGCTTTTATTAGTGATTATTTTTATTATGTACCTTGTTCTTTTTTTAAATGTAGCAAATAAACCATTTTTCTTGGTGCAGTTAGATAGATTTTTGTATCAAGAGCAATACTTATCTAATTTGGAAGAAAAGATAGGAAACTCCTTCTTGTATTTAAGCCCCCTAATAAGTATTTATTTATATAAAACTAAAAGCAAAAAAGTGTATTTATTATTAGGGATCGTTTCTCTATACTTTTTTTGGATAGGTCATAAGTTTTCTTTTTTCCTAAACATGTGCTACATTGTTTTTTTACCCTATTTGTGGTATGGGTCTTACAAAATTCTTAATAATATTTTGAGAAAAAGTATGTTACTGATTGTGGTATTAATTATTATTATCTCCTTCCAAAGCTCTATAGTTTATAAACGTGATTTTAATGAAAATGCTGAGTATTTAAAAATGAGGTTGGCACAGCAGGGACAACTTTGGTGGGCAACTTATAGCGTTACGAAAGAAGGCGATAATAATATTGACAAGTTAGACGATGAACTAAGAACTTTTTATAAATTTAGCAACTCAAAAGAAGAAATTTATAACTCAGGAATATATAAAATAATGAAACTAACCACTCCATACGATATATTCCTTCGGAAAGTCGATGATAAAAACAGTAGATATGCCTATTCTACACAAGCTAGCATCTATTATTATTTTAAAGCTTCAGGGTTAATTATATTTTCTTTGTTTACAGCGTTCTTCTTTTATTTAATAACCAAAAAACTAACGGAAAGCATTGTTAATATAAATATAGTTGAAGCAATTTTATATGCCAGACTTTGGCTAATATTTGGAAGAGTATTAATGCAATCAGACTTTAATAAACTGTTTTCTGTAGAAGTATTATTTATTTTACTCATTCTTATGATTCTTAAGTTAATAAAAAGAAATTATGTCACCAATAAGAAAATCATCAAACAAACTCAGCTCCCACTAATACGGCAATCATCAAATAATCTAAAATATAAAATTGCGGAGAAGCATCTATGAACTTTTATATTTGTTCTACGCCCTATCATATTTTCATCAGTCTTTGTCATTTATACTCCGATGTTAGGAAAGGAGTATTTTATCTTACAACGCACGATTCAAATTCGGAACAACTATTTGTTCTTTTGAAAGAAAGATTAAATAAACTTGAAAAAGTTGAAGATGTTATTATTAGGAAAAGAAGCAAATTGATGGAGCGACTTTTAATAGAGGAATGTAAGGATCGCATTTTATTTAATAGAGTGAAAAAACACTTAAACAATAATTCTACGGTATTCCTTTTCCCGTGGAACCCGTATTCACTTTATACCATATCGAATTATATCTACAAAAAAGCTAAAAGTGTTATTTTTTTAGAGGATGGGGCTAACTTATTCCTCTACCCAGAACCAAGCAAGTTAAATTTGTTTGTAAAAAAATATCTTTATAGAATTAGTACAGACTTTTACTTAGATAAAAGGCTAAAAAAAATAATGGTTCAGTATCCAGAAAGATATCCTAAGCACCTTTTTGAAAAGCTTGAGTATCTGGATCTAAAGCCAATGTTTAACCACTTGAATAATATGGAAAAGGATCTTATTATCGGTGTGTTCTTAGAAGAAAAGAAAGCAAACATGTTATTAGATTTTAAACAGAAAGACAGCATTATTATTCTTACACAACCTCTGTCAGAAGATGGTTATATAACAGAAAAAGAGAAGATCATGTTATATAAGGATATTATCGATACGCATAAAGAGTATCAGATTGTAATAAAGAAGCATCCTCGTGAAAGAACAGTTTATGGAATAAATGAAATTATTGAATTAGATGGTTCTTTTCCTAGTGAAATTTTTTCAATGCTAGATATTGGATTCAAAAAAGCAGTAGGAGTCTGCACAAGTGCTATTTCTGGTATAAATGCCGAGGAAAAATATAATACTGATGAGAATTTTTTGCAGAGGGGAAAAAATAATGACAAAGCCATATATTCAAATCGGAAATAGAAAAGTTGGAGAAGATTATAGACCACTAGTAATTGCCGAAATTGGAATTAACCATGAGGGAAGTCTCGAGGTCGCTAAACAGATGGTAGATGCTGCGTATTCTGCAGGAGCTGAGGTGGTAAAACATCAAACTCATGTGGTTGAAGATGAGATGAGTCAAGAGGCTAGGAAGGTAATACCTGGAAACACCGATGTGTCTATCTATGAAGTGATGGAAAGATGCGCTCTTAATGAGGAAGACGAAATAGCCTTAAAAAAATATGTGGAATCTAAGGGTATGTTATTTATAAGTACTCCTTTTTCGCGTGCGGCTGCTGATAGGTTAGAAAAAATGGGGGTATTGGCTTACAAGATTGGATCTGGCGAATGTAATAATTATCCATTAATTGAACATATAGCTTCCTTCGGAAAGCCCATGATTGTTTCAACAGGGATGAATGATCTAGATAGTATTAGCAAAACAGTTGAAATACTTGAGAGAAAAAATATACAATATGCCCTCTTACATTGTACAAATATATATCCGACCCCACCCCATTTAGTGAGGCTGGGTGGTATGCAAGAATTACAAAAAGCTTTCCCTCGAGCAGTAATCGGCCTCTCAGATCACACTGTTAATAACAATGCCGCTTTAGCGGCAACAGCATTAGGGGCATCTATATTAGAAAGACATTTTACTGACAGGAAAGATAGACCTGGACCAGATATATTATGTTCTATGGATCCAACAGAGTTAAAAGATTTAATTGTTGCGAGTAAAGAAGTTGCAGAAATGAGAGGCGGAAAGAAAGAAGCAGCATTAGAGGAAAAAGTAACCATTGAATTTGCTTTTGCAACTGTCGTCACTACTAAAAATTTAAAAGCTGGCGATGTCTTAACAAAAGATAATATTTGGGTTAAAAGGCCTGGGACTGGTGAGATAAAAGCTGAGCATTATAATTCGTTAATAGGTAAAAAGGTAACTAAAGCTGTTGAATGTGATACTCACCTTTCATGGTCTGATCTAGAGAATGCTTAGTTGAAAGTATAATTTTAGAATTGTTGAGGCGGTTATATGAAAAGAATTCTCTTTTTAACAGGAACTAGAGCAGATTATGGGAAAATTAAATCCTTAATGAAGAAAGTAGATAGTAGTCCCAATCTTGAACTTCATATATTTATTACAGGTATGCATATGCTTTCAAAATATGGCTCAACATGGAAGGAAATCGAAAAGGACGGCTTTCGAAATCTGTACCAGTTTGTGAACCAACAAACAAACTCCAAAATGGATATAGCATTAAGCAATACTATTTTAGGTTTAAGCAATTATGTTCATGAATTCAATCCGGATTTGATTGTTGTACATGGAGATAGGCTAGAGGCTCTGGCTGGCGCGATTGTGGGGGCTTTTAATAATATAAAAGTTGCTCATATAGAAGGTGGAGAGGTTTCTGGTACTATTGATGAATCTATTAGGCATGCCATAACAAAATTCTCTCATATCCATTTAGTTAGTAATGAAGAAGCGAAAAAAAGAATTGTTCAATTGGGAGAACTAGAAAAAAACATTTTCGTTATTGGTTCACCTGATATCGATGTCATGATGTCAGAGGATTTGCCGACTATCGAAAAGGTTAAAGAAAGATATGAAATTGAATTTGACAACTTTTCTATATTAATGTATCACCCTGTAACAACTCAAGTAGATCGACTACGTGATAATATTAAACACTTGGTAGATGCAGTTATCGAAAGTAACAGAAATTATGTTGTCATTTATCCAAATAATGATGAGGGTAGCAATATTATTTTAAATGAATACGATAGGCTTCACAACAATGATCGTTTTAAAGTTTTCCCTTCAATGAGATTCGAGTATTTTTTAACTTTATTAAAACATTGTGATTTTATTGTCGGTAATTCAAGTGCCGGAATAAGAGAAGCTGGGGTTTATGGTATCCCTTCCATTGATATAGGCAATAGACAGTTAGGAAGATATAATCCGAAGGTCTCCAAAAATATTGTTCATGTCGAGGAAGATAAATATGAAATTCTTAGAGCAATCAATTGTCGGGAAGGATCAAGGTTGTTTAGTTACACATTTGGTGATGGTAAAAGTGATGAACGATTTTTAAATATCTTAGAAAATGAAGACATATGGGATTTAGATATCCAGAAGCGCTTTATTGACATTAATATTATTGGTGATAAAGCTTATGTTTAATCATAAAACTTTTTTAGCAGTCATTCCGGCAAGAAGTGGAAGTAAGGGAATTCCAGGAAAAAACATCATCAAAGTAAATAACAAGCCTTTGATTCAGTATACAATTGAGGCAGCAAAGAATTCTAGATATATAGATAAAATTGTAGTCTCTACCGAAGATTCTTTAATTGCAGAAGTATCTATTAATTGTGGAGCGGAAGTCCCTTTTTTAAGACCGACACATCTAGCAAGTGATACTTCAAAAACAATTGATGTACTTATACATGTTGTTGAAGAGTTGAAAAAAAGGGGTTCTAGGTATGATTACATCGTTCTTTTACAGCCAACACAACCGCTAAGGCTCAGTCAACATATTGATGAGGCAATCGAGATGATTATTCAGAAACAGGAAGAAAGTTTGGTGAGTATTACAGAAGTTTCGGAACACCCTATATTAATGAGAACAATAAATGAAAGTGGAGAGACTAAAAATTTACTAGAATTGAATAGTACTTTAAGAAGGCAAGATTTCCCTAAATTTTATAAAGTAAATGGTTCAATCTATATAAATAAAATTAATGATAATTTCAACTCGAAAACCAGTTTGAATGACAATAAGATTGGCTACATTATGGATAAAAAGTATGATATTGACATTGATGAACCATTTGATTTAGAGGTTTTACAGCTGTTACTCAATGGAGGACGGACTTTTGAGTAAAGGTAACGGAATAAAATCATCTCTATTCGGCTCCGCGGGAATATACATGATTACTCAAGTTTTGAATGCGTCAATTCCATTTTTATTACTGCCAGTAATAACCAGGTATCTCTCCCCCGAAGAGTTTGGTATTTATTCAATGTTTAAAGTTGTATCGGGTCTGGTATTTTCAATAATAGGTATTGGGATAAACGGTGCTATAACAAGAGTATACTATGATAAAAACAAGGGGGAATTAGCCAGATACATAGCTAATTCCTTTTTGCTTGTTACTATAAATTCAATACTGATGTATCTTGTGTTTGGGTTATTTACTGACTTTATTAGCGATAAGACTTATATTCCTAACAATTGGTTATGGACTGTAATTCTAGTTTCCTACGGAAAAGTAATATTTCAAGCTACTTTAGTTATATGGCAAGTAGAAAATAAACCTTTTACTTATGGTGCCTTTCAAATTCTACAAACTACATTAAATTTCACTTTGAACTTATGGTTTATTATTTCTTTAAATTTAAATTGGACTGGTGCAATATTAGCAGAGACTATTGCATTCTTTGGATTTGGAATCTTGGGTTTCTTCTTTTTGTTAAAAAATAAGTGGTTAAAATTTAAGATAAGCATACAAGATATAAAACATATAATATCGTATGGATCACCCTTAATTCCTCATGTAGTCGGGATGTATGTTATAACAGCCAGTGATAGGTTTTTGATAACTGCATTAGTTGGAATTTCTGAAACAGGATTATACACGGTAGGCTACCAAATAGGTATGATTATCATGATATTGCAAGATTCCTTTAACAAGGCGTGGGTTCCTTGGCTTTTTTCAAAGCTTAAACAAAACAATGATTTTCTAAAGATAAAAATTGTTAAATTCACTTATATATATTTTGTAATAATTATTTTAGCAGCCCTAATTTTATACGCTTTGTCTCCAATCATATTACAAATTATGGCTGGACCAGCTTATCAAAACGCTAGTCAATTTATATTATGGCTTGGATTAGGCTATGCATTTAACGGAATGTATAAGATGGTTACAAACTATATTTTCTTTGATGGAAGAACGTATTATTTAGCTACTATTACATTTATTACTGCTGTCATTAATATTTTGATAAGCTACGCTTTAATTAAACTTAATGGGCCTATAGGAGCGGCTCAAGGTACAGCTATAAGCTATTTAATATCCTTTTTTCTAACTTGGTATTTTTCCAATGTCGTTTATAAAATGCCTTGGTTTAATCTTAGGCAAAAAAGTAATTGAATAGCTTTACTTTGTTTGGAAGGAGTCTATTAATTGATATTAGTTGTCGGTGGAGCGGGTTATATAGGAAGTCATTTAGTAAAAGAACTGGTGGAAAAAGAACAAGTAATCGTTTTAGATAATCTTTCAACCGGTCATCGTGAGGCAGTTGATCATCGAGCAGTTTTTTTTCAAGGTGATTTGGGAGATGAGGAAAATCTAGAGTTTGTGTTTTCAAAGTACCCAATTAAAGCGGTCATGCATTTTGCGGCAAATAGTTTGGTAGGGGAATCAGTAATCAATCCAATGAAGTATTATGAAAATAATGTTTCTTCTACACTTACTCTTTTAAGAGTAATGCTAGATCATAATGTTAACAATTTCATTTTTTCCTCGACAGCTGCTACATATGGAGTTCCGAATGTCGATATTATAAATGAAACTATGCAAACTTTACCTATAAATCCGTACGGAAGATCAAAATTAATGATTGAACAGATTCTTCAAGATTACTCAAAAGCATATAATCTAAACTATACCGTATTAAGGTATTTTAATGCAGCAGGAGCTGATGAATCTGCACATATAGGGGAGAGCCATGAGCCGGAAACTCATTTAATTCCCGTAATTCTTCAGCATTTGGCAGGAAAAAGAGATAAAATTTCCATATTTGGTTCAGATTACAACACACCAGACGGTACTTGTATTCGGGATTATATTCATGTTACAGATATAGCAAATGCTCATATCCACGCATTAAATTCTTTGCTTAATGGAACAAATAAAACGGCAATATACAACCTTGGGAATGGGCTTGGTTATTCGGTCAAGGAAATAATTGAAACTTGTGAGACAGTAACAGGATTAAAAGCAAATGTTGAAATAACTGATAGGCGCGAGGGAGATCCAGCAATTTTAGTAGCATCTTCCCGAAAGATATACGAAGAGCTGGGGTGGAAGGCAGAGAAGAATTTAAAACAAATTATTGAAAGTGCATGGAATTGGCACCAAAATCAAAGGTATTAAAAACTATTGATAGTAAAAATAACAATGATTATCAATTAGTTCAATTAGTTTTAGATAAGATATAGGTCTACCAACGGTATGGTTGGGGTTGAAGAATTAAGAATTGTAATACTAAGCAGTATATTATTGATATGTGCAGGGACGCTTGGCGCTTCGAATTAACTAACGATACATAGTTTTTAGCCGGAGGTGAGGGATTGTCTTATATCCACTTTGACTATTCGAAGACCCTTTCTATTTTGGAAGAACAAGAGATGATATTATTTCAGGAGTCAATAGCACAAGTCCACGGTGAATTACA
Source organism: Siminovitchia sp. FSL W7-1587 (assembly GCF_037963795.1). Taxonomy (NCBI): domain Bacteria; kingdom Bacillati; phylum Bacillota; class Bacilli; order Caryophanales; family Bacillaceae; genus Siminovitchia; species Siminovitchia sp. FSL W7-1587. The sequence continues at coordinate 1,832,130 of NZ_CP150169.1, read as the reverse complement.
CCGTCAATCAGCTCCAGCAGAGGATTTTTTAGGTTGGATAGATTTGCCACAACAGTATGATCAGGTGGAGTTTGACCGCATCTTGTGGGCCGCTGAAAAAATAAAAAGTGATAGTGATATATTGCTCGTGATTGGTGTTGGCGGCTCGTATTTGGGGGCGCGTGCAGCTATTGAGATGCTAAACCATAGTTTCCGTGATATCCTCTTGAGTGACAAGCGATCAGCGCCTCATATTATATTTGTAGGGCATACGATCTGCTCTGCATTTCTAGCAGATGTCATCGATATTCTCGTAGGCAAAGATTTCTCCATCAATGTGATCTCGAAATCGGGTACCACGACTGAGCCGGCGATTGCATTTCGGATTTTCCGGAAACTGCTTGAGGAAAGATACGGAAAAGAAGAAGCCCGAAAAAGGATCTATGCGACGACGGATCGGCAAAAAGGTGCGCTCAAAGCTTTGGCAGATACGGAAGGTTATGAAACGTTTGTCATTCCTGATAATATCGGGGGACGTTATTCAGTCCTTACAGCTGTGGGGCTGCTTCCGATAGCTGTGAGCGGGATAGACATTAGAATGATGATGAGCGGTGCGGCTCAAGCCATGGAGGATCTTGGAAAGCCCGAACTCATGCAAAATACCGCCTACCAGTACGCGGTCATCCGCAATATATTATACAACAAAGGAAAAACGGTTGAGATGCTCGTGCATTATGAACCCGGGATGAAGTATTTTGCTGAATGGTGGAAGCAGTTGTTTGGAGAGAGTGAAGGGAAAGAAGGAAAGGGTATTTTTCCGGCTTCGGCCCAATTTACTACAGATTTGCATTCTATCGGACAGTATATTCAAGAAGGCAGACGTGACTTGTTTGAGACGGTTATCAAAGTCAAGGAGCCTCAGCGGGATATTATGATTGAGTTGGATGAAAGTGATTTGGATGGGTTGAACTATTTGGCTGGGCGTTCAGTGGATTACGTTAATATGAAAGCCTTTGAAGGCGCACTGCTGGCCCATACGGATGGCGGTGTTCCGAATATGGTGATTGAAATTCCGGAAATGGATGCCTATTCTTTTGGCTATCTCGTTTATTTTTTCCAAAAAGCATGTGCGATGAGTGGCAAGTTATTGGGTGTCAACCCGTTTGACCAGCCGGGAGTGGAAATGTATAAGAATAATATGTTCGCACTGCTTGGCAAGCCAGGTTATGAGGAAAAAAAGGCTGAATTGGAAGAGCGTTTAGAAAACTCTATTCCCACTCAAGTGTTATAAATAGCTCAGGAACATAGATCTTGAGTTTTATTTTTTTGGAAAGGATTTTGAACTTATGGCGTGGAGATCAAAGGTAGACCATTGGCTAAAGAAGCTGCCACAAGGTGAAGGTTTGCGGGACCAATTGGTTTCTCTTCTCGAAGATGAAAAGCATCTTGAGGACTGCTTTTATAAGGAATTGGAATTTGGTACGGGCGGGATGCGCGGTGTTCTTGGGCCTGGTACGAATCGGATGAACATGTATACCGTGCGAAAAGCGGCGGCCGGCCTTGCCCGATATATCGTCCAACAAGGAGAGGAGGCTATGGGGCGTGGTGTGGTCATCTCTTATGATTGTCGGCGCATGTCCCCGGAATTTGCCTTGGAAGTAGCGAAAACTGTTGGACATTATGGCGTAAAGGCCTATTTGTTTGATGAGTTGCGCCCAACCCCGTTTCTATCATTTGCTGTTCGGTATTTGAATGCTTATGCGGGTGTCATGATCACGGCGAGTCATAACCCGCCTGAATATAATGGTTTTAAAGTTTACGGCGAAGATGGCGGTCAATTGCCGCCGGAGGCGTCTGAAACAATTATCGGCTATATTCGTGAAATTGAATGTGAACTGACGTTGGAAGTGGCCGTTGAGAAAGATTTGTTGGAAAAAGGTTTGCTTACTTATATAGGCGACAATATCGACCGGGCTTATTTGGATCAGCTTGTTTCCATTCAGGTCAATCGGGATGTGGTTGAAAAAGCGGGGAAAGACTTGTCCATTGTATTTACCCCGCTTCATGGGACTGCCAATTGGCCGGTGAGAGACGGATTGGCCGCTTTTGGTTTCCAGCATGTCACGGTCGTGAAGGAGCAAGAGCTGCCGGATCCTGATTTTTCAACAGTAACGTCGCCAAATCCCGAGGAACATGCGGCTTTTGAATGGGCCATTCGTTACGGTGAAGAGGTTGGGGCGGACATCTTGCTTGGAACTGATCCGGATGCCGATCGTCTTGGCGTTGCCGTGAAAAATGGGGAAGGAAAGTATGTCGTCCTTACAGGCAACCAGACGGGGGCCTTAATGTTGCATTATTTACTTGAACAAAAAGTGGGCAAATTGCCCGATAATGGCATCATGATCAAAACAATTGTTACTTCGGAAATGGGCAGGGCGATTGCCTCCAGCTTTGGTGTAAAAACGCTCGATGTCCTGACAGGCTTTAAGTTTATTGGTGAAAAGATCAAGGAGTTTGAGCAGTCGAGAGAGCACACCTTCCTATTTGGATATGAAGAAAGTTATGGTTATTTAATAGGCGACTTTGTCCGTGACAAAGATGCTGTTCAATCCGCTGTATTTGTCGCAGAAGTTGCAGCTTATTACAAAGCCCAAGGAAAATCATTGTACGACGGTTTAATAGAACTGTATAAAAAATATGGCTATTATCAGGAATCACTCCAGTCGATCACTTTAAAGGGAAAAGATGGGGCCGAGCAAATCATCCGTATCCTGGAATCATTCCGGAATGACCCGCCAACAAGTATCAACGGCATTACGGTCATTGAGGCAGAGGATTATGAAAAGAGTGAGTGTTTCCATGTCGAAACCGGTATGAAGGCTCTCATACAGCTTCCCAAGTCCAATGTTTTAAAATTTAAATTGGGTGACGGCTCTTGGTTTTGTGTCAGGCCATCGGGAACTGAGCCAAAATGTAAGTTTTATTTTGGCGTGAAGGGTAAAACGATGGGCGAGGCTCATGAGAAGTTGAAAGCGTTGGAGAGCGCAGTGATGAATAGAGTAGAGGCTTTAGTAGAGAGTAAATGATTATATCCCGGGACCATATGGTTCCGGGTTCTTTGGCAACCTTTCAATTCATCCAAGACCAAATAAAAGAAATTGTTTCATAGGAGTGGGCGATATGAGTGATAAAAAACAAAGGCTTTTAAGAGAGGCATTGCAACAGATTTACCAAAAAGGGCAGGAAGAAGGAGCGTCGCTTAACGGATTGCTTGCTGAAGCAGGAGAGGTTCTCCGTCCTTTATTAAACAATAATCAGAACTAACCTGTATTTAAGAAAAATATAGGTAACATGCCAGGTAACAGCTGAGAAGCGGGGGATTTGTAAAACGACGCTGTCAATTTTCGCTTTCTTTTACCCTCTGTTCCTAATTAGCCCCTAAATGAACTTGGACAATAAGGGTAAAAAATAATATACTGCTTAATGTACCAAGGAGGCTAACAACATGACACGAAACAAACACTCCAAGGAGTTTAAATTACAAGTCATCAAAGAGGCCCAGGAGACAGGCAATAACAGCCTTGTTGCCCGCCGTTATGAACTGAATTCCAACATGGTATGCCGTTGGGTGCGGGAATATAAAGACGGAAAATATGGTGATGTTGATGTCGCTGTTTTACCAGATTTTGACCCGAAAGAAGTATCCAAGGAAAATGAAAAGCTTAAAACATTGCTTGGTGAAAAAGACCTTGAAATCGCGATTTTACGCGACATTATAAAAAAGAAAAACCCTCACTTGCTGAAAAAATTGAAGTAGCCGACCACTGGATTCAAAAAGGCTATTCTATTTCTAAGGTGCTAAAGGTCATAGGGATCGCTCGTTCCACCTATTATTACCAAAAGAACTACCGTGTGGAAGAGAAAAAAGTGAGTGAGGGACGTCCAGCACCAGGTTATTCCTTCACAGAAGACGGACGAAAAGTATCAGACGAACAAATCAAAGAATTCCTTCTGGAGGAAATTGCAGGCGATGGCTTCAACTATGGCTACCGCAAACTGACTAAGAGGCTTCGCCGCGAATATAGCCTTGTCATCAACAAGAAGAAAGTCTACCGGTTGTGCAAAGAGCTGGGTATCCTGCGTCCACAACGCAAAAAGAAGACCCAACACCCTAGGAAACTGGCACGAAACCGTACGATAACAGACTCAAACCAACTATGGGAAGCGGATATCAAATACGGCTACATCGAAGGGGAAGACCGGTTTTTCTTCGTCATGTCCATTATCGATGTATATGACCGTGGAATTGTCGCCTATCATAACGGATTAAGCTGTACAGCTAAAGATGCCGTCCAGGCACTTCAACAAGCATTGTTAAGACGCCAACAATTCAACGCAGCGATCAAACCAGTGATCCGAACAGACAATGGGCCACAGTTTGTTTCCCATACTTTTGAGGAATTTTGCGAAAAATACCATATGGAACATGAAAGAATTCCGCCAAGAACGCCGAATATGAATGCCCATATTGAATCTTTTCATCGAATTTTTGAAGATGATTGCCTCTCAAGGTGGCAGTTTGAAACCTATGCGCAAGCCTATGAAGCTGTCACGGATTTTATGGTCTTCTACAACGAAAGACGGATGCATTCAAGTATTTTGGACCTATCACCTCAGGAGTTTTACGAACAAAATAAGCATCATAAATTGGAAATCAAAGAGGTTCGCGTGTGATCGATTTGAGGGAGTCAGGGCCGATAGGAATCCTAGTCAGGCTACGAAAGGAGCCACAGCGCAGCTGCTTGCCATTTACCGCAGCGCCCGATTCTTAGTAGGCGGTGGAAGGGGTCGGGGCCCCGCCAACGAATACTTAGAATCGACTTGTCCGTGTTACCATCTGTTGCAGGCGAGCCTCTAGGCTTTTATTTTCGCTAACCTGCATGGATACCGCTACACGGACAAAAGCAAGGTCAATGGTGGCGGACAAGAAGCACAGAATCCAAAATCAAGAAATAGAGAGCTATTTTAAGAAAAAGATAGATTAAGAGTAACCATGTCCAAAATACGGGGGTTAATCCGTTCGAGCGATTCCTTTGCCGGTGAAAAAGGCTTCCGCATACTTCTTTCCATATAGTTTCTATGCCCATCCCGCCAATTGTCACCGTTGAAATATCCCGAATTTTTAAACCCAGTCGCTTTTCTTTGATTTAAAATACAATTTTTCACGACGGTACGCATTTGCAAGCCATTTTGATGTAGAGCTTCCTCAATGCAAAAAAATCCCCGGATGTTGAACTGCTCCAATAATTAGCCACCATCTAATCATTGGGGTCACCTCAATGTTCGGGGATCGCAATAAAAGAGAGGGTTATAGTCTGACAGCTTTCACTAAACGGAAGGTGACATTCTTACATTACAGGCATTCTGTCATAGTATTCCGGCCTTCGATGTCCAAAGCAAGGAATGCTTTCTCTGACAGCCTGGACGATATCTTCTTGGATGTCTGCTATGATCACTCCTTCTTGTTCTGATGCCCGGGCAATCACTGTTCCCCACGGATCAATGATCATGCTGTTCCCATAACTTTCCTTTCCGGGCAAGTAGCTTCCGAATTGACCGGCGGCTATGACGTAGCATTGATTTTCAATGGCCCTTGCTCTTACAAGTGCTTCCCAGTGGAGCATCCCTGTATATCGTGTAAATGCTGCCGGGATAAATAAGATTTTGGCGCCATGTAATGCATAATTTCTATAAAGCTCCGGAAAGCGCAGATCGTAACAAATACTCAATCCCGCTTTTCCGAAAGGGAGCTGAACCATTGTCGGATTTTCGCCGCTTTCAATCGTGTTTGATTCTTTGTATGAGGATATTCCTTTGATTTCAATATCAAATAAATGAATTTTTCGATATTTATTAAGGATTTTTCCTTCGGGATCAATGACAAAACTGGTATTATAAGATTTTTCCTCATTACACCTTTCGACTATGCTGCCAACGTGTATATAAAGGCGGTGTCGTTTGGCCAATTCTATGAACAATGTTGTGGTTTCACCCTCAGGTATCTGTTCGGCATGGGTGTTTTTCTCATGATCTTCTCCCAAAAAATTGCAATACTCGGGTAAAGAAACAAGCTCAGCCCCATTTTGAGCGGCTTGACTGATAAAACCGGAAATGGTTTGTAAATTTTTTTCTTTATCCGACTTGGAATTTAACTGAATGACTGCAACCTTCATGAATAGCTCCTCCTAAAAAATCGTTATTTTCATTAGTGAATTACGAACTATAGAGTGAATCCAACATACCCGGCAACCAAAGAGACAGTTGGGGGAAATAAGTAAGGATCACAAGTGTTATGAGTAATGGCACGTACAGTGGCAATAGATTTTTTACAACTTCTTCGATGGATACATCACCAACCCGGCTAATGACGTATAGCCCCAAACCTACTGGAGGGGTAATCATTCCCAACAAGAGGTTGTATGACATAACAATGCCAAAATGCATGCGATCAATTCCCAAACTATCAATAATTGGCAGTAAAATGGGCAGCATGATTAATTTGATCGGGATTCCTTCCATAATACAACCAAGAATGAGTAACAATAGATTGATGATCAACAGCATCATATATTTATTTTCCGTTAAAGAAAGCAGAAAGTCGGATAGCAAGTAAGGCAGCTGCTCTGCCGATATAATCCAGCCCATCGCCGTTCCGACGCCAATTAAAAACATGATAAGCGCTGTTGAACCAACGCTTGCATTTAGTGCTTCTTTTAACGATTGCCATTTTAACTCTTTGTATATAACCGAGCAAAATAGCGAATAGATAACCGCGATGGCTCCAGCTTCTGTCGGAGTAACAACGCCCCCCAACATACCTCCCAGGATCACGATTGGAGCAAGCAACGCAAAAAATCCATTTTTAAATGTACTAACGAGTGATTTCGTTGAAAAAGGTTCAGGCACCGGGGCTACAATGGAGCCCCGGATTGCGCCTGCGTATACGTAAATGGCCAGTACAACGGCTATGAGAAGCCCGGGGATAATTCCGGCAAGAAACAACTTCTCAACGGAAACTTCCGCCAAATAAGCATATACGATTAATGGTACGCTCGGAGGTATAATGGCCCCTATTACCGATGATGCGAGGGTTAGTGATGCACTGAAAGGTTTTTCATAACCTTTTTCCGCCATTGCCTTCATTTCGATAGCCCCGAGCCCTGCTTGATCTCCAACCGCCGTTCCGGATATTCCTGCAAAAATGACGCTGGCAAAAATATTGACTTGAGCTAGTCCGCCGCGTATGTGGCCAATCAGAGCATTGGAAAAATCGAAAATTCTTTGCGTAATACCTGCCGAGTTCATCAAGTTACCGGCGATAATAAATAACGGAATGGAAAGAAGGGTATAGCCTTTCATTCCTTCCACTAACTGTAATGAAAGAACATCCAATGTGTAGCCGCCCAATAATAAAGCCGCCAGGGTGGATAACGCCATGGAAAAAGAAACCGGAAAGCCGATGGCCAACAACATGAGAAATACGGCGAACAATGTGACAGCCAATATCATGACTTATCCCCCTTCCTGCAACTTGCCTGCTTTAAGAGCTGACATCATTTGATAACCGGACACTAAAACAACCAGTGCCAGTAACAAGACCAACGGCGCATAGAACCATGCTGTCGGCGCTTTCATAATAATCGTCGTTTTGTCCAGATGGTTGATCGTTAGATTCACGGAAAAGAATAACATCACAATGGATGTCATCATTAAAAGAATATAATTCGTCACATTGACGATTTTTCTTTTGAAAGGATCAAGTTTATCAATCAAGAATGTGATTGAAATATCCTGACGGTCAACGACCAATTTGCCAAATCCCAGAAAGGTAATCCAGCAAATGAGAATAGAAAATAATTCTTGGGACCAAATAATGGAACTGCTGAAGAAATATCTGCAAACTATTTCAATAGATAGAATACCAATCAAGGCCAATAAACAAAGAAATGCAATGGCCAAGTACACATTAGCCACAAATTGAATGATTTTGCCCATGTGTTTCACCTTCACTATTCAATCGATTTGATTTGTTCAATATACCCTTTGGGAAATGCTCCGCTTTCCTCCACTTTTTGATGAAAACCGGAAAAGGCTTCTGCCCATTCTTCTTTGTCGATTTCATAAATTTCTATTCCATGTTCCTCTTTCATTAATGCCAAATGTTTTTCCACTTCATCTTCCAATAGCTTTGCAGCTTCCTCTCCGGCTTCGTTTGCCGCATCAATCAGGATGTCTTGATGCTCTTTGGAAAGCTTAGAGAATTTTTCTTCGCTTATGGCAATGACAATGTCCTGCGGATATTCATCAATGATCGTCATATAGGGAGCCACTTCCGTAAACTTCATCGACCAAACGAGGGAAATGGGCGATACAACTGCCTCCACTAAATTTTGCTTCAAGGCCAAATACGTTTCTGTCCATGCCACGACAGTAGGATTGGCACCAACAGACTCGTAGGCTTGTGAATAAAATTCCGATTCAAAGGAACGGATTTTTAGCCCTTTTAAATCATTAACGGATTTTATAGGTTTCTTTGATAATAAAACCCTGTAAGGTCCCCGCACGAAGTTCCTTTCTGTATTTAAAAATCGAATCCCTTCGGAGTTGAGCTTTTTTTGAATGTCTTGTCCCATTTCTCCCGTATTAAATTTTTGGAAGTGTTCAAAGTCCCTAAACAGAAAGGGAATGCTGCTAACTTGCACTCTGGAATCAAAATCATCGAAATAGGTCTCTCCCTCTGCATACATATCCTGGGTACCAAGCAACATATTATCAATTTGTGTTTTTCCTTTTCCCAGTAGTTCGGCCGGATATATGTCGATAATGACTTCACCATTGCTTTTTTCTTTTACCAGATCGGCAAAGATGTTAAATCCCTTTCCTTCAACAGATTCGTCCGGCATTTTCGTTCCGAGCTTTAGTTTTATCGGCTTATTGGAAGCCTTTTTATCTTTAGTAGAGGCTGAATCAGTTCCGCAGCCACTGATTATCATCATGAAGGATAATAAAGTGATCATAAAAGCTTTTATTCTCATCTTTCATTCTCCTTGAACTCTTCATCATATAAAGCGATTAATTGATCTGCTTTCGTCATACTGCTTAAAGTCTTTCCAGCGTCGAGCATCTGTTTGAATTTGGGTTCGTTTCTTTCGCTCAATTCCGCTTTTTCCAAAATGCTTTGGTAATTCAAGTCCTGAGGGAGTACTAGTACTCCGTTATCATCTGCTATGATGAAGTCCCCAGGCTTTACTGCAACCCCGCCACACTGAATGGTTGTGTTGATTTCACCGCTTATTCCATAAAGCTTGGTCGTGATGGGAGAAAGCCTGGTGGCAAAAACAGGCAGCCCGATTTCACGGAGCGCTTGAATGTCTGTACATGGCCCATCAATAATAATTCCTGCGACTTTCCTGGTATTTGCGGCATAGACAACCATTTCACCAACACACGCATGCTTCGTATCCCCGGTCCGATCAATTACGATCACATCTCCTTCTTGTGCAAGACTGACCGCTTTGTGGACCATCGTTGAATCGTTTGAATTCGTTTTCACCGTAAAAGCGGTTCCTACGACCTTGACATCTTGTAACATTGATCGAATCCGGCAATCCATAAAACCATAATGCAAATGATGGCCAATCGTTGCCGGCTCCACCATTTCAAATTGTTTTCTCATGGCAGGCGTTAATTGTTTGTTTGCGACACGGTTTAAGATTTTCATAATGATCTATCCTCCTGATCGTATTTTGTAATAAACATTCGAGACAGTGGTTATTGGCCGATACAGATACGCGTGTCTATCACCTCCCTAAAAATACCCATCATTAATAATCTGAATATTCAGTTAATAAAAGTTGCGCTACTTTAGTGGTTTGTTTTTTCACGGCTAGGTGCTTATTATAAATTGAAGCATCCGAACAACTCTTTTTAGACAGGTATATCCGTCCCCAACTCATTTCTGCTAACGGAATTTAAGCGTTGCTGCAAAGCTTTTACTTTAGATGTAGAGGCTTTCGTTGTTCTTGTTGACCCTTCTCATTATTGATACGTTATGCAAGCAGAAGGTGAGCTATAATTGGATAATAGGCTCAATGATTGAGATTACTTTATCTATGTTTGAGGTCACTTTTTTACATCCCCCCTTTTGAGAAATTCTTCATAGAAATCCTGTAACAATGAGTGCCTCAATGTTACATCATATTATATTGAATTAAATTCAATATGTCAACGGAAAGTTTAAATAAACGGAATGTTTATGTTTGAGGGCTTGAATGATACGCCATAATGGGGGAAAGCGTAGATTGTAAGGACACACTTTTACCCAGGGCGACTAAAACCACGACCTCTCATTCTTCTATAAAATTCACTGACACTGCTGGAAGTGCTTACAATATGTTCAGCTAAAAATTGGGAGGAGAAAGTATGAATCTCTCATATAAAGAGCTATTTAATAAGTGGGAAGCCTTTATGGGGGATATGCTCCATTTATTGTTAAGAAGAGATTATGTTTGTCGAGAAAAAATATATTTCCCTTGGCTTGGATGAAGAAAAGGTGGGGGAAATATTCATTCTTTTGGACAAACGTTCATGTCAGCAACCATTTGAGGTCTTAGTTGAGCTGAAATGAATAAAAGCACTATTCCCATTCAATGGGGCAATATATCACAGAGGGAATCCGGTGGAGTTGTTGACTCCACCTGGAAACAATAGTCATCGTCAAATTCCTTCATGTCGATACTTTTACGCTCAAGGTTCAGGTAATCCACTTTCTTGTTCTTTATGGGGAACGAAATCTTTCAGACTTCAAAAATGGTTACATTTCGCGTTTTTTTATCTTTGGCCATCTGAATTTCGGAACATATCTTACCATTGTTTCAAATATCAATCCCCATCCCTGTTCCGATAACGCCGCAACTGGAATCTCGTTCTTTAGTCGAAGATTTCTCTTTAAATTTTTTATTTGAGGTGGTGTAAATATACCTCCTAGTGCTATATCTATAGATGATTGTGGATTTCTAAGCACATAATTGGCCAGTCCCCAAAAGATTAAATAATCGGTAATGGGTACAAGGGGCCTTACCTTTCTATTTATCGTAATTATAGCGGAATCTACACTTGGCGGTGGAGAAAAGTTGTCTCTCGAAATCGTTTTAATATACCGAATATCAAACCACATTCTCCAAGCGATCACATATGGATCTTTCACAATACTTGATGTAAATCTTTTAGCTGCACCTTTTTCCATCACAATAACACCTCTTTGAAAACCGCTTGAGGGTTTATTCAGAAGCATTTTCATAATTGGAGTTGTGATGGCATATGGAATATTTGAAACAACTACATAAGGCTCTCGAGGTAATGAAATGTTTAATAGGTCTTGCTCTATGATCACTGTGTTTTTCAATTTAAGTTGTTTTAATTTCTTTACAAACGTTCGATCGTATTCAACAGCGAGCACCTTTCTTGCACGATTACTTAAAATATTTGTAATTGCTCCTTTTCCGGCTCCCAACTCTAATACAAGATCACTTTCCAATATATGTGCAATGTTTACAATATCACGCAGCAAACGTTTGTTATGCATCAAATGTTGCCCACTAAAGTTTGGAGGTTTCCCAGTGGGAAACTTTCTATGTGGATGCTTTTTCCATCTTTTTGTCATGATTCTAACAATCCTTTCCTTACAATAATTGACCGTTCAAGTTCTGATCGCAAAAAAGCCACAGACATGGGCGTCTGTGGCTTCCAGTAAACGGAATCAATTAATTTAGCAGAAAGACAAAAAGACATAGAGATATTGTAAACAACGAAACAGCACAAAATAGGCCTTTTTTCGTTCAAAATAGCTAAATCAATTTTCTCACAACAATAAAAGGGAAAGATTGAATAATCAGTCTTCCCTCTCAATTAAGAAGAAAATGTGAATAAAGATTGTTAAAAATGAGCAGACTTATCCCGCTTACTCTGTCAGCGAAAACAGAGCCTTTGAACGTATTAAATTACTAGTTCAAAGCACGGAAAATAATAATTCCACCCATAGCTTTTTAACAATCCTCCTTAGTTTGGTTACATTACACACAATATACATTATAATTCCAGTTTTTGATGAAGTCAAAGTTAATGAAAACAATCCTTGTTACTGGCAGATTTGAAGACATTTTTTTGTCCGATTTAAAAGATGTCCCTAAAAATTTATATTAACGTAGTGACAAAAATTGTCATGATGCTATCAATGCCACTCGAGCCAGAAAGTGCCCATTCTTCCGGTAAAAAAGCAAGAAGATCTATAATCTTGGTCCGATTTGTTGATATGCAGGAGACAAGGTGAACAAACTGAAGCCGTTCGTGGCTTTTTGCCTATTGCTATCAGCATTCATTGAACAATCGGGCAGAAAAAAGGCTTTTAGCATACAAACAGAGAAATACTTTTAATAGAAGATCTTAGGAAGGGGAATTAATAAATGGTTGAGTTAAGAGATTCCTGGTTTACAGTACAGCAAATAGATGATACTACATTCGCTATTAGTGAGTATGGACATTGGGAAAAAGTCCATTCTTATTTATTAATTGGTGAGGAGAAAGCCGCATTAATTGATACGGGGTTAGGAATTGATCATATAAGAAGGATTACAGACCAGTTGACCAACTTACCAATTATTGTGTTGACAACACATGTTCATTGGGATCATATTGGAAGTCACGGTGAATTTAAAGATATTTATGTACATAAAGATGAAGCAGACTGGCTGATAAATGGCATTAAAAAACTACCCATCGAACAAATCAGGAAAGATGTAAGTCGAGGTATTACAAAACCAACGCCAAAATCATTTAATCCAGATACATATAAACCCTTTCAGGGTCATCCCACAGGTTTGTTAGCTGATAGAGATGAGATAGAGATAGGAAACAGAAAATTGATTATTTACCATACTCCCGGGCATTCTCCAGGACATATTTCCATTTTTGACCATAGTAAAGGCTATTTATTTACTGGTGATCTGCTTTATGATGAAACTCCGGTGTATGCTTTTTTCCCAACAACTGACCCTGTGGAGTTAGTACAATCATTAAAGAAAATAACCAACATTTCCAATGTAACAAAGATTTTTGGTGGACATAATACAGTAGGTCTTGATGCAAGTATTTTACAAGAAGTAAAAAATGCAGTTAAAGAGCTTGAAGAAAAAGACCTTGTAAGATTCGGAACTGGCATTCATATGTTCAACGGTTTTAGTGTGCAATTTTAATTGGGTTGTGAGTATTTTTCTAACCAAATGCTCTTTGTTTACGAATCATTCTATTTTTAGCTTAGAATTTATAAGATATTTGTGAGATTCATTGGCTATTTCCCTAGTATATTGACGTTTTGCATTGGTATATCTGTTATAGTATTCAAACAGCAGCAATTACTTTGGTTGGAGGAGAACAGATTGAACGGGCCTTTGCACTTTTATTAATTCCTTAAGTCGAACTCCAAGGAGCTCCGGCCCGCGGAGTTTTCAGGCGAGTTCTATTTAACTGCCGTGACAGTAACCGCAAGTTCAGGAGGAATATTCTTATAGGAACATTCGATGTGACGAAAGCCACTTGATTGAAGATCCCGTTTAATCTGATCCCCGAATTTTTTTGTTCTGCCAAGTTGAGCATCTTCCTGCCTCGGCTGCATGGTAATAACAATTCTGCCTTCCTTTACCATTGCCCGATGAATATTGGTCAGGATCTCCAGCTGTGCGTCCCATAGCGTATAATTATTTACAGACAGTACTTTATCATATCGATTGGGAGGAAGACTTCTTTCCTCTATATCGCCAACGAACAGATTTACTTTCTGTTCTGCCATTTCTTCTTTCAGTTTTTTGCTGGCCAATTCTTTCATATCCTCTGACACATCGATCCCATCTACGACCACTTTTTCGTGGCGGTTCAATAAATAAGAAATGCCATAGCCCGGCCCATAACCGATTTCAAGAATACGCTCTCCCGGCTTGATATTTAGTTGATTTACAGCCCATTCATTCAGCTCACGGTTTTCCAAATCCATTATTTTACCTGCTATTTTACCGATGATTCCATTCGGTTCTTTGAAATTTTCTTTGATCGACTCAAACAATATTTTCTCCTCCCTGCTGTTCAACGTTACATATCTTCTACAAGAAAATTTCCCCGAAAAACGCACAGCCAAACCACAACTGCAAACATAGAATGAGATGAGAAAGCTAGAAAAAAATGCATGCTGGATCAGCCCGGGAAGATATTCCTTGGAAATCAAAGAAGAAGAAATGCAGTCAATTGATTATATGAAGAGAAGGAGCGTGGATAGGCAGCTGAAGAGTTGTTTATTGAAAATAGAATGAGGATGGTTTTTGTCCGGTTTTTCTTACCTATCTAAAGCTCCATGAAGAAGAGGAGGAAAAACTGGATGAAGGAAGTGAGAAAGCTAACCGGAAGCGGAAGAAATATTGGAACTCCCGATTTTGTATGAAGAGAGGGGAAGGGCGATTGTGTATACAGAGAAAAAGTTAGAAGAAAAAAAAGAAGTAGCCATACAATTGCTAAGCAAAGGGGGTTTCTGTCGAATGTTATTGAGGTCACCGGACTGGAAAAAGGAGAAGTTCAAAAACTCCGCAACAAGTTGTGAAACATCAAAAAAAAAGGCACTGCTCCCATGGCACTGCCTCCATTTTTCCTCCTATATCCCTCATCGCCGCGATAACAGCTAAAGGCTTTCCGCCAATATTTTCTCCGTTCATTGCAGTCGACAAGTTCAAATCGTTCGCAGGTTTCCGTATACTGGAAGGAATTTCGTTCATTTGCTAAACCTTAAACCGCTTTTTTGAAAAGGCGGTTTGATTGGGCCTTTTATGTGAAGGCCTAAATGAATTGCCTTTTATATTTTTCTCGTAAAATTAAAACAGACGCCCTTTTTAAATCGTCAATATTAAAAACAAAATCTAAAGTTATATTTTTAATCTGTCTTTTCTGAAAATAAGAAATATAATAGATAATCTCTTCGTCAATATGATAGACAATCCCATCGAAACCATGATCAAGTAAAAACTCTTTGATTAAACTTCCAATCCCTTGTTTTTCTTCAACATTATTTAATCCCAAATGAGTTCCTGGATCCGATGTGCCTCCGAACTTCCAGCTCAGTGCTTTTATTCTTAGTTGTTCTTCTGTAGATCGATAGTTTAATATATATGGATTTGCTAAACTTAAATCCTGCTTTAGAACCGCCGCTTTTTCACCTTCAACTTCAGCATGGCAAAAGGCATACTGTGCTGCCAATTCAATATCACTTATTAAATAAATTCCCTGTCCAAAGGTTGACCTTGCTTTGATGCCGTTTTGAAAATTCCTCCTTTCATCCCTTTCATAGAATTGGTTGGCAATGACCGTTTGCGCCTCATTATAACTAATTCCTCGGTAAACAGTTCTTCTCAACTTATCACCTTCCTTTTTATCCCGCATGTAAGGTTCCGTAATACTCCCACATCAAGACCTGGGTAGATACAAAAGGTCTAAGTGGAGAAAACGGCACCTAAATGCCCGATTGGTTCAACTAACATTCAGTAGGAGATGGAAGAAAACTCCTACTGAATGAAGTTTTACTTTATATAAGGCCATTGAAGAACGGTCTGGAGGTTAACTCTTATATTCTTATATATTTAATTAGACGAAGGTGATTTTATTCCTTCTCTATCGAATAGTAAAGTTGAAAAATTAGCGGGATAACATATTGAGGCGGATTAACCCCCGTATTTTGGACATGGTTACTCTTAATCTATCTTTTTCTTAAAATAGCTCTCTATTTCTTGATTTTGGATTCTGTGCTTCTTGTCCGCCACCATTGACCTTGCTTTTGTCCGTGTAGCGGTATCCATGCAGGTTAGCGAAAATAAAAGCCTAGAGGCTCGCCTGCAACAGATGGTAACACGGACAAGTCGATTCTAAGTATTCGTTGGCGGGGCCCCGACCCCTTCCACCGCCTACTAAGAATCGGGCGCTGCGGTAAATGGCAAGCAGCTGCGCTGTGGCTCCTTTCGTAGCCTGACTAGGATTCCTATCGGCCCTGACTCCCTCAAATCGATCACACGCGAACCTCTTTGATTTCCAATTTATGATGCTTATTTTGTTCGTAAAACTCCTGAGGTGATAGGTCCAAAATACTTGAATGCATCCGTCTTTCGTTGTAGAAGACCATAAAATCCGTGACAGCTTCATAGGCTTGCGCATAGGTTTCAAACTGCCACCTTGAGAGGCAATCATCTTCAAAAATTCGATGAAAAGATTCAATATGGGCATTCATATTCGGCGTTCTTGGCGGAATTCTTTCATGTTCCATATGGTATTTTTCGCAAAATTCCTCAAAAGTATGGGAAACAAACTGTGGCCCATTGTCTGTTCGGATCACTGGTTTGATCGCTGCGTTGAATTGTTGGCGTCTTAACAATGCTTGTTGAAGTGCCTGGACGGCATCTTTAGCTGTACAGCTTAATCCGTTATGATAGGCGACAATTCCACGGTCATATACATCGATAATGGACATGACGAAGAAAAACCGGTCTTCCCCTTCGATGTAGCCGTATTTGATATCCGCTTCCCATAGTTGGTTTGAGTCTGTTATCGTACGGTTTCGTGCCAGTTTCCTAGGGTGTTGGGTCTTCTTTTTGCGTTGTGGACGCAGGATACCCAGCTCTTTGCACAACCGGTAGACTTTCTTCTTGTTGATGACAAGGCTATATTCGCGGCGAAGCCTCTTAGTCAGTTTGCGGTAGCCATAGTTGAAGCCATCGCCTGCAATTTCCTCCAGAAGGAATTCTTTGATTTGTTCGTCTGATACTTTTCGTCCGTCTTCTGTGAAGGAATAACCTGGTGCTGGACGTCCCTCACTCACTTTTTTCTCTTCCACACGGTAGTTCTTTTGGTAATAATAGGTGGAACGAGCGATCCCTATGACCTTTAGCACCTTAGAAATAGAATAGCCTTTTTGAATCCAGTGGTCGGCTACTTCAATTTTTTCAGCAAGTGAGGGTTTTTCTTTTTTATAATGTCGCGTAAAATCGCGATTTCAAGGTCTTTTTCACCAAGCAATGTTTTAAGCTTTTCATTTTCCTTGGATACTTCTTTCGGGTCAAAATCTGGTAAAACAGCGACATCAACATCACCATATTTTCCGTCTTTATATTCCCGCACCCAACGGCATACCATGTTGGAATTCAGTTCATAACGGCGGGCAACAAGGCTGTTATTGCCTGTCTCCTGGGCCTCTTTGATGACTTGTAATTTAAACTCCTTGGAGTGTTTGTTTCGTGTCATGTTGTTAGCCTCCTTGGTACATTAAGCAGTATATTATTTTTTACCCTTATTGTCCAAGTTCATTTAGGGGCTAATTAGGAGGCTACTAAAACCCGCTTAAAAAACAGAACGCATGCACACTTTCAAAAAGTGAAAACGATTGAGGGATATGTCATAGAAGTTTTCAGGCCGGGTACCGGACCTGTTCCACCGTCATCCCAACCTTTCCCAAACAAAAATAAAACCGGGCGTTGGCCCAAGTTTTTAATCGTTCATTAAATTCAGCTTTTCCAGCAGTTTAAAGAACAGGCTCAACAAAATGGCCACTACACTACCGTCGCCAATCCCATTCCGGCCAAAGAAACGGCACCGATGTGTATGGATGCGCCGCTGAGGCCGATGGCCAGGACGATACATGTTAAAATCATATTGTGTGAAGTGCTGTAATTAACGTTCGCCTCTACAAGCATCCGGATTCCACTTACCCCGATGATTCCGAAGAGAAGAAGGGAAATTCCGCCCATTATCGGTGTAGGGATCGATGAAATCAATGCGGCCAGTTTGCCGCAAAACGAGAGAATCATAGCAATGATTGCAGCGATGCCGATAATCCAGGTTGAATAAACCCTTGTAATGGCCACTACCCCGATATTTTCACCGTACGTTGTATTTGGGGTGGCACCAACAAAGCTAGATAATGTGGTGGATAGCCCGTTACTCATTAATGAGCGGTCCAAACCGGGATCTTTTACCAAGTCCTTTTTTACAATATTTCCTGTTACAATCAGATGGCCGATATGCTCCGGTACCAATACAAGTGCCGCAGGCAGAATGAGAAAAAATCCGGCCAATTGAATTTCATTGCATAAAATGTCGGCACTGTAATCAAATCTGCTTCATGAAATCCAGTCAAATCGACCATGTTCATGGATAGCGCAATGAGGTAGCCGGATAGAATCCCGATGAGAATGGGAATAATTTTTAAAAATCCTCGCAACGTTATCCAGCTTACGATTGTAATGCCAATCGTCAATAATGATACCGTAATCGTCTGGGGACCGGCGCCCAATTGACTGCTGCGTCTTCCGGCTTTGCCAATCCGGCCATTCTTGCTGCAACCGGAACAAGCTCGAGGCCGATAACGGCAACTTCTTCGCCTTTCAGCATTGTCCCCGAATTTCCTTCGTCTGACGCGGCTCCAGGTTGCCCGGCGTAAAGCCCGCTATAATAAGTTGGAGAAATATATTCTCGCGTCTGCTGTTGTAAGATGAAGTCTTTCTCTTTCCCTTTGATTATTTTCATTTATACGGCTAAATTCTACAAAAGCACCGCTTAAATTCTCTTCTACTGCCGTAATCTCATAACCTTTTTTTATTAATAAATCGATTCTCTCCTTTTCCTGAAGAAAGGTTTCATAAATTGACGTTTCTCTTGTTCTTTCTCTAACCAATGTTTTGCCTCCAATTAAAAATTTATTTTTATACGTTTATCTGAAAATGGTTTCTTTGATTTTCAAAGGGCTGTAATATCTCTGCCTTTTTAAATATTGTCCGGAGCCAGGCTTTCCAACAAATTTTTTGTCGCGAATGACAAACTCCCCCCGGGAAAGAACAGAAACTGGTTCTCCCGTTATTTTTAGTCCTTCAAACGGATTGTAATCAACATTCATATGGTGTGTGTCTGCGGAAATGGTCCGCTCAATGTTCGGGTCAAAAATCACGATATCAGCGTCACTGCCTACAGCAATCGTTCCTTTTTCAGGAAACATTCCAAACAGCTTCGCCGCACGGGTTGAAACTAAATCGACGAACTCATTTATTGTAATCCGGCCTTTCTTTACACCTTCTGAAAAAATGATGCTAAACCGATCTTCAATCGTCGGCATTCCATTGGGGATTTTTGAAAAATCACCTTTACCCAGTTCTTTTTGACCCTTAAAGTTAAAAGAACATTGGTCAGATCCTATCGTGTGCAGGTGCCCCATTTTTAATGCTTTCCAAAGCTCCTCTTGATGCCGGCTCTCCCTGAGAGGGGGTGAGCAAGCATATTTTGCACCTTCAAAATGGGGCTTTGCCAAATCATTTTGATCCAGGACCAAATACTGCTGGCATGTCTCTCCCCACACCTGATATCCTTTCCGGCGGGCCTCGGCAATTTTTTCTGCTGCATCAGAACAAGTAACATGTACAACATACAGTTGCGATTCCGCTAACCCGGTAAGATGTGCGGCTCTTCCTGTTGCTTCCGCTTCAACTTCGGGCGGCCTGGTAAGAGCATGGTAAATTGGATCTGTATTTCCCTCTTTCAATGCTTTATTTACAAGGTAGTCAATCACGTCTCCGTTTTCAGCGTGCACCATGACCAAGGCACCATGTTCCTTTGCTGTCAAGAGGGTCTGAAACAACACACCGTCGTCGGCTTGGAAGACATTTTTATAAGCCATAAAAACCTTGAAAGATGTGATTCCTTCTTCGTCGATAATGGATGGGAGTTCATTTAATACCTCTTGATTTACCTCACTAATCATTAAATGGAAACCATAATCAATGACTGCTTTTCCCTTTGCCTTTTCGTGCCATTCTTTAATGGCGTCCTTTAAAGGTTCGCCTTTGTTCGTCAGACAAAAATCAAGAACAGTCGTGGTTCCGCCATAGGCTGCTGCAATGGTTCCCGTCTCATAATCATCGGCTGTCACTGTTCCTCCGAATGGCATATCTAAATGAGTATGCGGATCAACTCCCCCCGGAAAGAGGTAAAGTCCCGCAGCATCCATCACTTCATCCGCATGTTTGGTCAAATCATGGCCGATTGCAGACACTTTTCCATTTTCAATAAGGACGTCCGCTTTATACTCATCGGCAGCTGTCACAATTGTTCCATTCTTAATTAATTTTTTCATTTATGCAGCTCCTCCCTTTTATTTAACAAGGCTGCCCGCCAGTTGTTGGAGCGCAGTTTGCCGCTCCTTCCATGTCATCGGTGTTTCGCTTGGAATTTCAATCATATCGATCGCGCCGTCAACTGGGCAGACGATCTGGCAAAGATTACAGCCGACACAATCCTCTTCGCGAACTTCTAGATACTTGCTTCCCTCTTTAGATGTAAGCATATCAATGCATTGATGGGATGTATCTTCACACGCGATATGGCACTTATTGCAATTAATACATATTTCTGTATGAATTCGGGCAACAATTTTGTAGTTAAGATCAAGGTCGCCCCAATCTGAATACTTGTGCACAGATTTGCCGATTAAGTCGTTTACAGAAGCTAACCCTTTATAATCCAGGTAGTTATTCAGGCCATCAATCATATCTTCAACAATCCTGAAACCGTGGTGCATGGCTGCGGTACAAACTTGCACACTTCCTGCCCCCATGAGCATGAACTCGACTGCGTCCCGCCAATTCGAAACTCCGCCAATTCCGCAAATTGGCACGACATTGATTTCCGGACTGCGTGCACATTCTGCTACCATATTTAATGCAATGGGTTTAACAGCAGGCCCGCAATATCCTCCATGTGCACCTTTTCCCGCTACATGAGGAATCGTATTCCACGTATCCAGGTCAACACCGGCCAAACTATTAATCGTATTGATCATGCTGATAGCATCCGCTCCGCCTTGAACGGCAGCATACGCGGTAGCAGTAACATCGGTAATGTTGGGAGTTAACTTAACGATTACGGGTGTTTGTGCAACTTCTTTTACCCAATGCGTTTGCTTTTCAACAAGTTCAGGCACTTGGCCGGAAGCTGAGCCCATACCACGTTCAGCCATACCGTGAGGACATCCAAAGTTCAATTCCAGACCATCCACACCTACCGCCTCAACTTTTTTAACAATTTCATGCCATTTTTCCTGTTGAGGCTCGACCATCAGAGAAACCATTAACGCATGATTGGGATATTTCTTTTTTGTTTCTTCAATTTCCTTTAAATTCACTTCCAATGGACGGTCTGTAATTAACTCAATGTTGTTAAAACCGGCTACTCTTTGCCCATTAAAATGTATAGCTCCAAAACGGGATGATGTATTAATAATCGGGTCTCCCAGCGTTTTCCAAACGGCACCGCCCCAACCGGCTTCAAAAGCCCTTTGCACTTGATATCCAGTGTTCGTTGGGGGGGCAGAGGCCAACCAAAAAGGGTTTGGTGCTTTAATACCGGCAAAATGAATAGTTAAGTCAGCCATGTTGATTCCTCCTTAATAGTAAAATCACGCACTTACCGTTTCTTTGTCTCCGATTAGCTGCTTGTAAATGGAATAGGCTGTTTCCTTGCCTTGCTGCGCCGCAGCAACAACCATCGCTTCCCCTTGGTTATCCCCAAAAATAACGTCACCTGCAGCAAATATGTTTGGATTGGATGTTTGCAGCGTCTCAGGGTTTACTTTTACGGTTCCGTTGTTGTGTTCAAGCCCGAGTTGTTCAATTAATTGAATATAACGTGATTGTCCTATTGCCTTGATAACCACATCGACTTCCATCGTGAATTCTGTTCCTTCAACCGGTGTCGGGCGGCGGCGTCCATCTTCATCCGGTTCACCCAGCTCCATTTTTATACAATCAAGTGCATTTACTTTTCCTTCATTGTCTTTCATCACTCTCACTGGCTGTGTTAGCCATCTAAATTCAACTTTATCAAGCTTTGCAAATTCATATTCAAATTCATAAGCAGTCATTTCGGCCTCTGTCCGGCGGTAGAGAATTTTTACATCGCTGGCACCGAGGCGTACTGAACATGTTGCTGCGTCAATAGCCGTGTTTCCGGCACCAATAACCGCTACTTTTTTTCCGATGAATGATTCATCTAATGGAGGTGTTTTTGTCGACTCCACAAATTCAATCGCATCCAGCATTCCAACCGCATCTTCACCTTCGATGCCCAGCATTGGAACCGCGGACATGCCAATTGCCAGAACGACCGCGTCGTAACCGCTTACAATTTCTTCGGCTGAAATGTCACGGCCAACCATCGTATTCGTTCGGATCTCTACCCCAAGCTTTTCCACCTGCTCAACTTCCCAAAGAGAGACCTCTTGCGGCAATCTGAATGAAACAATTCCATACGTGTCCAATCCGCCTGCTTTATCTTTTGCTTCAAAAACGGTTACCCTGAAACCGAGGCGGGCCAATTCCCGGGCAGCCGACAAACCTGCCGGTCCTCCACCGATCACTGCGACAGTTTTTCCGTTATCTTTACCTGCTTCAAATAGCTCCGCTTTATTTTTGATTGCCCAGTTTGTCGCATGCCTTTGCAAATTCCCAATCATAATCGGCAGGGACAGTTCATTTACAACACAGGCCCCTTCGCACAACTCCTCAACGGGACAAACCCGTGAACAACTTGCCCCGACCGGGTTTGACTCCATAATCACCCGGGCCGATCCCCTTAAATTTCCTGATGCAATCTTTTTTATGAACGACGGAATATCAATACCTGTCGGACAAGCCTGAATACAAGGAGCATCATAGCAATAAAGGCATCTGTTTGCTTCATCAATCGCCTCTTTTTCTGTTAAGTCCGGCTCTATTTCCTTAAAATTTTGAGCCAAATCCGTCAGTGAAATTGCTTGTGTTTTTATACGATTAAAATTCATCTTCGCGCCCTCCCAACTTGTTTGTGTGATTCAATACAACCGTTCCACATTCAGTACAGTAATGAAATCTGGAAGCTATGCCGCGTCCAGCTTCTCATTCCAAATCGGCGAACGAATGATCTTTTTCGGTGTATTTCGGTTTGAAATCGTCTATCCATTTCACATCCAATTGAGTAATCGTAAAACCGATCCTTTTTCTTTAAGGTCACCGCCGGATATTTGAATTGAGCAAATATTATTTATATTAATATTATTGAATCAATAATCACTTGTCAATATCATTGATTGCATACTTTTAATATTTTATAATGAAATGTAATTCTTTATGTTTTTACTTTTTGTTGAATGGAGTTATACTTTTAAAAAAATGAAAGTTTTTTCTTTTCTGTAATAAAATAGCAATGCAAAGTATACAGCAAATTCTTTATTTAATAGGGATCATTGTCATGTCAAGGGAGCAGTGACTAGCTTGAAAAGAAAAGAATTAGAAAATGAAATAAACTCGATTGAAAAAAAAATGATCGAATATAAAAATACTTTGTCCGATTTGAGGAAGGAATTGGACATACTTATCGAACAGGAGAAAAAAAGAAGAAATTACATTTCTTCGAGTGAAATCGTTGATTTCATTTTTAAACATACAGGAAAAAAGATAAATATGTCTACGATAAAAAGATGGGCAGACGAAGGATATTTAGGCGAGATTGTGGAAGAAAAAGACAAGTTTTGGGCCCTGGAACGGAAACAGGGAAAAAAGCGCTTTTTATATCCAGTCATTGATGTGTATCACTTTTTATATGAAAAGGGGTATCTTTCCCCGAAATATGAAGTGTTGGATCGGGTGCAAATCACCATACCTGACGGCGAATCTTTTATAGGAATAGTAATAGATTGGGAGCTAAAGCAAGCAAAGTTTCTTTACATGGTTCAAAAAGAAGGTTCTTTAGAGAAATTTACCATGATCAGCGAGGAATATATGAAAAAAATTGAATAGGAGAGGAGAGATTCAAGGTTGAGGGTAAAAATAAAAATGAAAAACACGCTGGAAAATCAACAGATTGGCCGGAAAATCAGGTATGCCAACCGAGAAATATCGAATTCAGTTGAGATCAATTTCGAAAAAGATTTATCAGAATTTCATATTGAAGGAAAGTTTATTTGGATTCCGAAGAAAACCTGGTTTTCAAATAAAATGCTGATTGAAGGACAGGCAAAAGAAAAAGGGGATGGAATTGAAATTAAACCAAAGGAAAGAGGAAAAACAATTAACTTGCACCTTGATGCCGACCTCGTTTCCGAACTTAATGAGATTAGAAAGCATGTTTTAGGCAAAACCCAACACGACCTGGTTTTGGAATTTTTTAAAAAAGGAATGGACCAATACAATAAAGAAAAAAACAATTCTATTAATTAAAAAATGACCTGCACTTCTGGATTTTGGGCAAAAGCTTTAGAAGTGCAGTAAAAAGTTTATACTCCAAGGCTCCGTGTCGCCGACTATGAAATCATTGACAAAACCGTTTCCAAAAGAACATTTGCACCTTTTTCACAATCTTCCCACTTCGTCAGCTCGGATTCAACGTGGCTTTTGCCATTAATACTCGGCACAAAAACCATCGCAGATGGAATGTAGCTTTGTAAAAACTGGGCATCATGACCAGCCCCGCTTACCATTCTTTTATAAGAATATCCCAGTTCCCTGGCCGATTGTTCGAATAAGCGGCATAACTCTTTATCGAACCATACTGTGTCTCTTTCCCATAGTTTATTGACCCTTGCCTCGCAGCCTTCCTGTAAAACGCCCTCTGACTTAGGAAGCTGATGAATGACCTGTTCAACCTTGTTGATTACCTCTCTATCGGTATGTCTTGCCTCCAGTGAAAAAACAACTTGATTGGGGATCACCGTATGAATATTAGGAGCTACATTCACTCTTCCCATCGTATAAACGAGCTGATCATCAATATCGCCGAGTTTATTCCGAATTTCCGAAATGACATTATTTGCTGCGAAAAGAGCATCCTGTCTCATCCCCATCGGAGTTGTTCCGGCATGGTTAGATTCTCCCCTTACTTCAATATCATAGCAAACCATACCCAGGACACAATCAATAACACCGATTGAAAGCTGCTCTCTTTCCAAAATCGGGCCTTGTTCAATATGCAATTCTAAAAATGCGGTCGCTTCTTTTAACCTGTTTTCTTCAGACCCTGCATATCCTATGGAGCCGAGAGCCTCTCCAAATGTAATACCGTCCGTATCCGTACTCTTAAACATGGCTTCCTTATTGAACTTTCCTGAGAGAACCCCTGATGACATCAAGGATGGCTCAAATCTGGCACCTTCCTCATTCGTCACATTCATCACAGTAATCGGAATATTCGGCTTTATGTTATTGTCTACTAATGTGCTAACAACCTCTAATCCTGCCACTACGCCTAAAATCCCATCAAAGCGTCCGCCTTTTTTTACTGTATCCATATGGGAGCCAATGACAATTGGCGGTTTGTTTTCAATACCTTCAAGAGTACCATACATATTTCCTATATCATCAACCTTTACAGTTAAGCCAAGCTCTTCAAAACAAGAGCGAAGGTAATCTCTTGCCAGCCGATCCTCTTCAGTTAATGCCAGCCGTGTTACTCCATTATTTTTTGTACGGCCAAAATCAGCAAACTTTTCCAAAGCGTTTTTTAGTCTTTCCCCATTGATTTTCATTTTTTGTTTGTTCATAATTGCAGCCTCCCAGTAAAATATTTTTTGTTTAAATATTATTAATAATATGAAATATCAATATTCATTTCATTATTGCACAAAATATTTTCAATTCCCATCTCTTTTTCCAATTTAAAAAAGGCATTCGGAAAATCGTGTGGAAAGATGAAAGGATACCGAAGTGGTTCCCACTTTTTCATGTATTGACATTTCACTTCATCCTCATCTGGTCAAACTGAACTGGCGGGCATGAATCCATTGAAATACTCATCATGAACCTTGAAAAGATCCTCCGGGATCCCTTTTTGCCGTTTTTTCGTCGGCTCATCCACCGGTTGTTTTCCTCTCTTAACTTCCGAAAGGTAATTTTTGCTTAGGATATAAGTTGTTCAGTAAGCCCTATTTAAGTGCCGTAGGCCGTTTGGCCATTAAGTTGAGGTAGGGCTGCCATTTCATTGATTTTCTATATTGGCCATAAAGTCGGGAATGATTGACTATCACCTGATTTTCATCATTTAAAACGTCAACCTTGTTATAAGAAATCTTGACCAGGACCTTGTTAAGAGCGTACCTTGGTGAAGTTGAGTACAGGTTAAGATCCACCTTCACATAGCCATACTTATCGGCTTTTAAAGTTTCATATTTGACGCATTCATACTCTTTTGCCGGCAAAAGAAGGAACGCTGCTTTATCCTCCTCAAATAACTCTGAAATCGCCTGGTTCTTTAAACAAATGTTATAATAAACTTTAAAAATATTTTTAGGGGATTTGTCATATGCATCGAAAACGCAGAATTCCAAAGGTGAAGTATAGCTTGAAAATAAAAATGATCATATTAATCAGTTTGTTGATCATTGGAATTTGCATTATTTTTTCGATATTTCTTCATAAATTTATTATAAATGTGATAGAGGATCAAATAGGAGAACGAGCCATTGGTTTAGCCCATAGTGTAGCAAATATCCCTGAAATCAAAGAAGCACTACAATTGGAAGATCCTTCATTAGCGATTCAAGAAATCGTTTCGCCAATACAAAAGGAATCGGGTGCTGAGTTCATCGTTGTCGGGAATACAGAAGGAATTAGATACTCGCATCCCGATACTAGCAAACTCGGGAAAAAAATGGTGGGCGGGGATAATGATAGAGCATTGTTTCACGGGGAATCTTATGTATCGAAAAAAAACGGATCACTTGGTCTATCTATTCGCGGGAAGGTACCCATCTATTCAGAAGGAAAAATTATTGGAATCGTGTCGGTTGGTTTTCTTAACGATAGTGTCCAAAAAATGATCAAAAATCAAAGCCAAACATTGTGGTTTACACTTGGTAATATTATGCTTTTAGGTATTTTAGGAGCTAGTTTGATTTCCTATTATATTAAAAGCTTATTGCATCATATGGAGCCGGAGGAAATATCCCATTTATATTTACAAAACGAAGCAATTTTACAGTCGACACATGAAGGGATCATCGCTGTGGACAACCAAGGGATGATTACAGCCATGAATTTGGCGGCAAAAGACATTCTTTTTTCCAAAAAGAAGCAGAAAGAAATAAATTATCTGGGGACATCAATCAAAGAGATTACCCCCTCATTATATAAAAGTGCTTTATTTAAACAAAAGGATCGTTACTATGACAGGGAAATGGTTCTCGGGAAAAATATCGCCCTTGTTAATCAAACTCCGATATACAGCGAAAATGTTTTTACCGGAGTTGTTTATACTTTCCGTAAAAAAACGGAATTGGAAAAAATGACGGCGGAGTTAGTACGAATCAAGCAATATGCTAATACGCAGCGCGCCCTGACACATGAATACTTTAACAAACTTCATATCATTCTGGGATTGATACAGAACGATAGAAAGATAGACGCAATTGATTTTATAAAGAAAGAAAGCAATATGCAACTGAATAGATTGAACCTTTTGAAAGAAAAGGTTTCTGATCCATTAATACATGCATTATTGCAAGGGAAATTTAATCAAGCAAATGAACTGGGTATTATGATGACGATTCATCCAGATAGCCACCTGGAATACGAGTTTTCTGAGAAAAAGCAGGATGCCATACTAACCGCACTGGGTAATGTAATTGAAAATGCATTTGATGCGGTAAAAACTAAAGGTGAAAGTGAGCGTAAGGTTTCCATCTTTTTTACTGATATAGGAGACGATTGTATTTTTGAAATTGAAGACGCTGGCATTGGTGTACCGCAAGAAAATATGTCCCGGATTTTTCAGCAAGGATATTCAACCAAGAAAGGTTTCAATCGAGGAACAGGCTTGGCTCTCACTAAATTCGCGCTGAATGAAGCCGGCGGTGCCATTGTTTTGGAAGAAGGCGAACTTGGAGGGGCCTGTTTCGTCATCATCATACCAAAAGATTAGAGGAGAGAAGGATGAAGAAAACATATTCGGTACTCATTATTGAGGATGATTTTAGAGTGGCGGAAATTAATCGTCAATATGTTGAAAAAGTAGCAGGGTTTGATGTTCAAAAGGTTGTAAAAAGTGGAAACGAGGCATTGCAATATCTTGAAAACTGTCAAAACATGCCCGATTTGCTATTGCTGGATCTATATATTCCAGATGTTGAGGGTTTTGAGCTATTTTGGCAAATTCGCCATGAATATCAAGAGGTAGATATGGTAGTCGTAAGTGCCGAAAAAGATACATCGGCTATACAAGAAACATTGCGCGGTGGAATTTTTGATTTTATCGTGAAGCCTGTGGACGATGCCCGATTTGCACAAACTTTATATAAGTACAAAAAATATAGAAATTATATGCAGTCTAAAAAAGAGCTTGAACAAGCAGATATTGACTATCTGACGGGTTTTCGCCGTTTATTGGATTCACATAGTCCAGATCGGCAGCTTCCAAAAGGCATAGATTCGATTACTTTAGGCAAAATTAATCAATTATTAAACGATAAGATGGCTGTGGGAGTGGGAGTAACAGCTGTAGAATTGAGCAAATTATTAGGAATAAGCCGTTCGACAGCACGCCGTTACTTGGAATATTTAGTTTCTATAAAAAAGGTAAAAACAAAGCTCAACTACGGAACTGTCGGCAGGCCAGAACGTCAATACACTCGTTGTGAAGCTTATGAACAAAATTACCAAAATGATAATTATTTGTTTTATGAGTAGAACATTTACCCTTTCCTTATTCCGTGATAATTTTTTACTAACAAAAAAATAGCACCAAATGAAAACGCATCCAGATAAAGGAAGTTAGTGAACTACGGAAAGGGGAATATCAATTGAGTCTTAGTTTAATCGGTCTTATTACGATTTTAGTCATTGTCGCTTTACTAATCAGTGGAAGAGTCACCCCAATTGTTGCTATGGTTATACCCCCTATTCTCGGCGCGTTGGCTGCGGGGTTTAGTATGGGAAAAATTGGCGGCTTTTTTGAAAGTGGTGTCGGGTCTGTTATGAATGTTGCCATAATGTTTATCTTTGCGATTATTTTCTTTGGAATTTTGCAAGATGTAGGACTCTTTGACCCGCTCATTAATAAAATGGTCGTTATTTCACGCGGAAATGTAATTACAGTGAGTGTTGGAACCGTTTTAATTGCAGCGATTGCACAATTGGATGGATCGGGTGCTTCTACCTTTTTAATAACAATTCCGGCACTTTTGCCGCTGTATAAACGATTGAAAATGAATCCATATTTGCTTCTTCTGCTAGTTGGAGGGAGCGCAAGCATTATGAATATGCTTCCTTGGGCGGGGCCATTAGGAAGAACGGCTTCTGTCTTGAAGATGGATGTAACAGAATTATGGAGACCCCTGATTCCAATACAAATGATTGGATTAATATTGATGATTGTCTTAGCGGTTTTTCTAGGAATAAGAGAAAAGAGAAGAATTATTGCGAACTATGGAGCATTGGAAATGGCAGCAGCACTGGATGCTTCGGTAGAAGATCATCACGAGGCTGCCCATTCTACAAGAGATGATTCTTTAAATCGCCCTAAATTAATTTGGGTAAACTCGCTTTTAGCATTAGCCGTTATTGGAGTACTCGTTGCAGGGATTATCCCGGCAGGTTTAGCTTTCATGATTGGTGTAAGTATCGCATTGCCCATTAACTTTAGAAAGGTTAATGATCAGATGGAGAGATTGCGTGCCCATGCACCCAATGCACTTACTATGGCCTCGATCATTTTGGCTGCAGGACTGTTCTTAGGAATATTGAATGGAGCAGGGATGTTAGATGCAATTGCAAATGATGTTGTAAAGGTACTGCCTGAAACCGTTATCCCTTATTTGCATATAATCATTGGGGTATTAGGTGTACCGTTCGATTTAGTATTAAGTACAGATGCCTATTACTTCGCATTGTTTCCTGTTGTTGATCAAATTGCTGCAAGTGTTGGCGTATCCTCTTTATCTACAGCGTATGCAATGATTATTGGAAACATAGTTGGTACTTTTGTCAGCCCATTGGCGCCGGCAGTTTGGCTGGCACTCGGATTGGCAGGATTGGAAATGGGAAAACACCTGCGCTATTCCCTATTCTGGATGTGGGGACTAAGCATCATCTTAGTCATGATCGCTCTAATTATTGGTGTCATTTGAAGCAGCGGAACGGTTTTCCTTTCCAGGAGATTTCCTGCTACCTGAGGAAAAAACGAGAATTCCTCCTTCTTATGGGAGGGATTTTTTTGTATGTGAATTACTTGACCAAAGAGTCCATCAAATTGAAAAGACAGGGTTTTAAAGTCGCTGCCATCGCGAGAAAATGTAATCTGTCCAGGACAACAGTCTATGAATATCTTGATATGGATATTAAAGAGGCTTGCAGGTGGACGGAAGAACTGAAGGATACTTGAATATGATGAAAGAAACAAAACAACATGAGAGTTACTGTTGCTGTGAAACCAATGCCACCTTTCTATATTATTGGATAAGCCTTTACAAACTTTGCAATCTATACTGGCAAAAATAATCTATCAAAAGTAAACTGCTGAATATTCGGCAGTTTTTGCATTATTCATATATAAAATTTATAATATTAGATAAAGTTGAATCTTTCTGTAAAGACTTTAAAATGTGGTTTTTTCATTTGTTTTAAGAAAAGTGTTGCGTAGGCATGAAACTTGCTAGTGCTTTTATAGCTGTTCTTCACATAGAGTCAACAGGTTATTGTAAACGACACGACCTACAACTTGAAATATGGGAGGGAACTTAATGAAGTGAGTGAAATCATCATAAGAGGAGTGATTCAGGCTTGAGAAAAGTACCGTTTAAAAAAATGCATGGTTGCGGCAATGATTTTATTGTGATTGATAATCGGGAATCTGTAATGAAAAGTTTTGAGCTTTCTCATTTTGTCAAGTCCGTTTGCACCAGGAGGTTCCATATTGGTGCGGATGGCCTCATGTTATTGGAAAAATCTACCTCAGCAGATTTTAAAATGAGATATTTCAACTCAGACGGCAGTGAAGGGGAGATGTGCGGAAACGGAGCACGCTGTATCGTGAAATATGCCTATTTAATGGGAATAGGCGGGGATATCATGACTTTTGAAACGTTGAATGGTATTTACGAAGGAAGAATACTTAATGAGAATGTCCATATTAAATTTCCGCCCATACCGATTCAGGGTTTCGATCTCCATCAACCTTTTCCTTCGGATGAAAGCGTTTTCTATCATTTTGCTTGGGTAGGCGTACCACATACAGTATTTGTTGAAAGGAATATTGATCTAAAACAGGATCAATATTTTATTCAGTGGGCCAGGGCAATCAGATACAATCCAGCCATCTGTAAAAGTGGAACGAATGTAAACTTAATTGAAATATGTGGTGAAAATCAAATCAAGATTAGAACGTATGAACGTGGAGTGGAAGATGAGACATTGGCCTGTGGTTCTGGTGCGACCGCTTCGGCCATTATTTCAGGTTTGTTGAGCAATGTATCTTCTCCTGTGAAAGTTCATACCAAGGGAGGCATTTTGACGATTACCTTTCGAATCACAGAAGACTATGTTCAAGATATATTTTTGAAGGGAAATGCGGTTCTTGTTGCTGAGGGAGAACTTCTGTCAGAAGCATCAGTCAGCGTATAAAGTGGAAAGGGAGAGGATGGTTAAGATATGTATTTACACGGGACATCTAAGATTCATAAACAGGGTGATGTAGAGATCGGCGGTTGTTTGTAATAGAATTGACGAAACAATACGGCCGTCAAAAAAGGTGGGGATATTTGAATGTTATTATCAAAAATACCGAGAAGATGTTATACGCGAGTACAAACACCCATTGAAAAGTTAAATCGGCTTACTCATTTATTAAATGGGCCTAATATTTTCATTAAAAGAGATGATTTGTTGGGACTGACCGGAGGCGGTAATAAAACAAGAAAATTAGAGTTTTTAATGGCGGATGCAATTGCAAAGGGAGCAGACACGATTGTAACATGTGGTGCGCTTCAATCGAACCATTGCCGTCTAACATTGGCTGCAGCAGTGAAAGAGGGATTAAAATGCCAGCTTGTATTAGAAGAAGGGGTTGCAACAACATATGACCCAAATGCGAATGGAAATAACCTCCTATATAAATTGCTTGGAGCAGAAGAGATGATAGTCGTAAAAAATGGTTCAGATTTGAATGACGAGATGCAGGCAGTAAGTGAGAAACTGATTGCTTCAGGAAGAACTCCCTACGTCATTCCTGTCGGTGGATCAAATGAGTTGGGTACTGTAGGTTATGTTGCTTGTTCACAGGAAATCCTCCAACAATCATTTGAACAAGGGCTCACGATTGACCATATTGTTGTGGCAAGTGGAAGCGGTGGAACACAAGCAGGATTAATTGTTGGGTTACATGGAAACAATGCCCCCATTAAGGTAACAGGGATCAATGTTTCCAGATCAAATGAATTACAGATCCCTAAAATCTATCAACTAGTTCAGGAGACAGCCAAGTTTCTAAATGTTTCATGTGACCTTCCCATCGAAAGGGTGCAATGCAACGATCAGTTTGTTGGCGGAGGTTACACGATTCCAACTGAAGGCATGATTGAAGCAGTACAAATGCTGGCACGTACAGAAGGAATCCTATTAGATCCCGTTTACACTGGGAAAGTAATGGCAGGACTGATTGAATTGGTCCGAAATGAAACTTTCAAGAAGGGTGAAAATGTACTGTTTATACATACAGGCGGTTCTCCTTCCCTATACGCAAACCATACATTATTCAATGAAGATTTATTTGTTTTGCAGGGTTGACGTATACAGCGGAGAGAAAATGTATTTGGATTGTGGATTAAATGATAAAAAGTGTTGAAAGAACGGCTAAACATATGAGGGCTGGTGCAGTTTTGTTGGATTCAGAATATTATATATGTTCGATTAAGTGGAGATATAACGATTAAATGGCTAAAGCAAACATGTAAAATTGACAAGGGTGGCAGAAAAGAGAAGGGATATTACCACTGGAATAAAGTGAAACTTCATTCAGTAGGGCTCCTACAGAATGTTAGTTGAACAAATCGGGCATTTATGTGCCGTTATCTTCCACTTAGACCTTTTGTATTCACTCAAGATTTTGAAGTGGTGTATATGGCACCTTGCATGCGGGATAAATATTAATTCGAATGGAATAGAAGCTAACAAACATAGGGGGTAACGACTTTGGGAAAAAAATTAAAAGCCTATCGTTTTCCATTAATTCTTCTTTCTGCAATTATTATCGGCTCCATTATCGGACTGATTTTTGGTGAAAAGGCTGGTGTCATTCGGCCACTTGGAGACTTGTTTATCAATCTACTTTTCATGGTCGTTGTTCCACTTGTTTTCTTTTCCATTTCATCGGCTGTAGCCAACATGGATAGCATGCGCCGGCTTGGTAAAATCATGGGATGGATGATAACCATTTTCGTCGTTACTGGTATTATTGCGTCGGTAACGATGCTTGCTGCAACGGTCATTTTTCCGATGGGATCTGGTGTGGATATCCCTTTGGAAACTCCGGAAAACGTAGAAACGGTTACACTTTCAGAACAACTTGTAAACACTTTCACAGTTCCGGATTTTGTTAACTTGTTTTCCCGTCAACACATGCTGGCTCTCATTGTGTTTTCTGTTCTTATTGGAATCGCAACAGGGTTAACCGGTGAAGTTGGCAAACCGTTTGCCAGATTTCTTGAAAGTGGATCTGAAATATTTATGAAGGTCATTCAACTCATTATGTATTATGCACCCATCGGTTTAGGAGCTTATTTCGCTACGCTGATAGGAGATATGGGCGCGGAGTTGATTGGCGATTACGCTCAAGCATTCCTCCTTTATTATCCGGTTGCCATTCTTTACTTTGCTATTGGATTTACACTTTATGCATTTATTGCAGGAGGAAAAAAGGGGGTTACCCGTTTTTGGAAAAATATCCTTACACCAGCAGCAACGGCATTGGGAACTGGAAGCAGTTTTGCCACATTACCTGTAAACTTACAAGCCGCTAAAAACATAGGCGTTCCGAAAGATATCCGGGAAACCGTATTACCTCTTGGAGCAACCATTCATATGGATGGATCCTGTCTTTCAGCAATACTTAAAATTGCTTTTGTTTTTGGTGTGTTCAACATGGACTATAGCGGAATAGATACGTTTCTAACAGCTATTGGTATAGCCTTATTGTCCGGTGTTGTCATGAGTGGGATTCCTGGCGGAGGCTTTATTGGAGAAATGGTTATTGTTACTCTCTATGGCTTGCCAATCCAAGCATTGCCAATTATTTCAGCCATCGGTGTCGTCGTAGATCCGCCAGCGACAATGGTCAATGCTACTGGGGATACAGTCGCAAGTATGCTCGTTTCAAGACAATTAGAAGGAAAAGATTGGATGGACCAAGTAAACGTTGAAGAACCACAACAGCATAGTTTAACCGTATGAGGAAGAAAAAAAGATAATAAAATAAAGGCTGATAAAGCTTCAGCCAATGCAAAATCTTATGTGAGTGAATGATAATAAATATACACTTTCAACCATGAAAAGCAGGAAAAAAGAAACACTACATTTTGAAGTGACTCCAAAAAGGTAGGCATCATATTTTCTTAAGCAACCTCCAAAGTCTGAACTCGGTATTCTACCGGGCTCAGACCTTTTAATGTTTCATGCGGATTTATAGCCTGGAAGATACTCTATGATAGTTTCAATAAATACTTGTATAATGGGAATTTTACCATTTCCTTTTATTTGAACTACGTTTATATGATTGACCCCCAAAAAGGCAGATTTAAAAGTAGTTGGGTTTGCAGGGAGTATACCGATAAGGAAAGAAACCATGAGGAAAGTTTTTGGATTTTCAAAGGTGATGAGCACGGACCTGATCATTGAATGAAACAAAGAAGAATATGTTTTTCAAGTAGCAAGTGAAAATGAAGCTGAAATGGCATTGGCCTGGCAAAAAGACTTTAAAAACAGATAGTAATTGAATCGATTCCTTCCGTCCTTGCAATTTCAAACGCCGCATCTATGATCTGTTCTTTCGTAAACTTTGTTTTTGGCGCCACCTGTTCACTCACCTCTAATCAAACATTTAATGAATATCATTTGTTCTATATCAGATATTATATATCGAGTGATTTGCATGTCAACAACTTTTTTGAAAAATGTGCTCGCGAAACGGATATGTCGGTAATAAAAGTAGATTGTAGAAAATCTATAGGAGGTCATTGCGTAAGAGCCAGTGTTATTTTTTAAAAGTAAGGTATGCCTGCTCATTTAAATATTTTCCACGGACACGCTCATAAAACCAATGTGTCCTCCTTTGGGATCCATCGTGTGTAGGTGCAAGGTTTGCTGTGGATACGCCTTGCCCAGCATACCTTTATTTCCAAAATATCCTGCATCAGTTATTCAAAGGGATGTTAGAGAGCTAGAAATTAGAAGGTGAAATACCCGTGCATAGAAGGTGAATACCAGCGCATAAGAGGAGGATACCCGCGCATAAGAGGTGGATACCCGCGTATAAGAGGAGGATACCCGCGCATAAGAGGTGAATACCCGCGTGTAAGAGGTGAATACCCGCGCATAGAAGGCGGATCCTCGCTCATAAGGTGAAATGCCTGAAAAACTGGGTGGATTCAGGAGAAAATAAATAGGCTAGGTCCGCCACGTCCGGCTTCTAGGTATGTTATCGCCTCTTTGACGGGCAACTCACTCTCGGACGGGCTCAACTTCAAGTGCTCTATGTTGAAAAGCCCATCTGTTGTCTTTTTACAAGGGTTGAAAGACCTGTTTACCATAAAGAGGGCGCCGTCACGTGGTTGTTTTTATCCGACTAGATATTTTTTCGATCTCATTGGTGA
The DNA here is from genome assembly GCF_037963795.1 of Siminovitchia sp. FSL W7-1587. NCBI lineage: Bacteria > Bacillati > Bacillota > Bacilli > Caryophanales > Bacillaceae > Siminovitchia > Siminovitchia sp. FSL W7-1587. The sequence continues at coordinate 1,796,144 of NZ_CP150169.1, read as the reverse complement.
TGCGTCTGATAAATGTCCCAGGCTTGCTTTAAAAATAGCTGTTCTCTTTCTGTTAAGGGGTTTGGGAAGGCCAATGGTTCTATGGACGGTAACTTTTCTTCGATGATTTCGAGATTTCCCTTCATTGTGTCATCGATCAATTGCAACAGGGCTGCGATGGTTTCTTGTGCTTCTTTTGAAGATGGCGTTGTCTCATTAGCCGATAATTGTTTAATGGAAGATAACATGTTCATCCATCTTTTATCTAGGGTAATTTCTTCTGATGTTTGGATATTGAATAATTTGTCAGCCACATCTTTGGAAAAATGATCTTTAAACCACTTTTCTGTATCTTCATCAAACATTAATTTTTGAAGCATGGCACAAAAAGCTTCAATATGGACGGATTCTTCATTTTCAACCACTTCTATCATATGGTGTAAATCAGATAGGATATTTTCAATTTCAAGTTTTTTTGCTTCAAATAACTGCTTTTGCTCGTTTAAAGCTTTTAATAATAGATCACCTTCAACAGTGTTATTTTGCAGCATACCTTTAATATCTTTTAAGGGAAAACCAAGGAATTGCAAGGCTTTTATCTGTTGCAGGATGGTGGAATCGTCATGTGAGTATAATCGATGTCCTCCTTCCGAATAACCACTCGGTTTTAATAGGCCGATGTTGTCATAATAGCGGAGAGTTCTAATACTGACTCCGGATTTTTGTGCAAACTCGCCAATCGTAAACATATTCTTTTCCAACGATTTTCTCCCTCCTTTCTTGCAGTTTTAGACTTTAAAGTACTTAATGACAGGATAAGAAAACTTTTTCCCGATTAGCGTACAAACCGTTGCTATAATAATCAAGATTGTTTCGAGAATAAGCAGTGCTATGGACAAGGTGGAAGCCACGCTAAACTTTTGAGACATAAAAGTCAACGTCAAAAAAATGGGAAAGAATGTAAAGTGGAGATTCATCCCCTCTTTTGCATGCCGGGTAAAATAATCATTTCTCCCCTTTGATAGCAAGTATACGACAATAGGTAAAATGAAAGTAAGCAACAGTGAAAACAAGTGCATGAAACTAGCCCATACCCTATATGACAGTCTCTCTTTTTCCATAAGTGATTCCTCCAATTTGTAGTGACTGGATTCATCATATAAGGTGACGTGACTAGAGGTTCAAGTAAAAATTGTAGTACTTGTATTGGAAAAGTTAACCAGATAAAAGGGGAGCTTTTCAGTCCTTCTATGTGAAATATTTCACAAAAATGAATGTCGCTTATGGACAGTTGGCGCTTTTCCTGCACTTGTTTTAAAATCGGCGATACAGTAAAAAGTGCCCTTTCCTTAGAAAACATGTCTGAAAGTAAGATTCTTAAAAGCTTTATCGTTCCCCGCTCTTGGTAGAAAGCTGTCATTTCGTGTCGATTCGTGCAACGGTATAGTTGGTGTGACAGGCCCAATATAGAAATAAATGGCGGGTGCCGGAAGAGAACGAAATGTCGATCGTGCTGCTGGTTTTAAATAAAGTTTTATTAAAAATATCGAATGAAGCCCGATGTTACTGCAAATGAAAAGTATCCATTTTGAAAAGTTTATTCAAAATGAAATCATTGTATTTTGAGTAAAGGATGGGATTTTTATCCCGCATGTAAGGTGCCATATACACTACTTCAAGACTTGAGTTGATCCAAAAGGTCTAAGTGGGAGAAAACGGCACCTAAATTTCGTTCAACTAATATTCAGTAGGAGATGGAAGTAAACGCCTACTAAACAGTTTGATCATGTCAATGAGTTATATTCCGCCATGCCTCTGCCATGAGCAAAGAATAAAAACCACCGTTTTCTCATTGCTCTCGTAAAAAACTTCCGCATTTTTATTTGCAGTTTTTTTCTCCCCACTCACATAACTGCTCCAAAACAGGTAATAGCGTTTCTGCTTTTTGTGTGAGACTGTACTCAACTTTAGGAGGAATTTGTGGATACTCTTTTCTTCTAACAATCCCATCTGCTTCCAATTCTTTAAGTTGTGAGCTCAATGTTTTAAAAGTAATCGCTCCTATTTTTCTTTTCAAATCATTAAAGCGAACCGTTTTGTTTTCGGCCAGGAGATAAATAATAATCATTTTCCATTTACCACCAATCACCGATATTGTATAACCAAAAGGTGTCTCTTTACTATTACCCTTCTCTTTATAATCAGCCATACTCATATTTACACTATCCTTTCTGGAAGTACCTATCAAAAAAGTGCGTACTATTCTTTTGTTTGCGTTCATTTTATACTGACATTACATTGAAGTAAAGGAGACAAAAAATGACTCATGTTCAAATCTATGATCACGGTCTTTGGGATCACGGTATTACCCAAGGTTACAGTGTCAACGGCAATATCTACATTTCGGGGCAATTTTCCCATGATATGGAGGGTGCGTTCATTGGCGAGGGCGATATAGAAGCTCAAACTCGACAGACATTTGAAAATCTCGATCGCGTACTGCAGGGGTTTGATGTCACAAAGTCCAATCTCGCTTACATCGAGATCTATTTAACAAATGCGCAAGAGCATACTGAACCAGTCATCCGGCTGTTAAAGGAATACATGGGACAACATCGGCCGGCCGGCAGCCTCATCGGCGTGAATTACTTGGCATTCCCGGAGCAACTGATCGAAATCAGCGCCGTCGCACACACGGACTAAGGGGAAAATGAAAATAGGGGAATCAACTTGATTGACCGAACCCCGGATTGTAAACAATCTTAGAAAAAGTTAATCTATTCGGGGTTTTTTTATTTTTTTAAAAAGGTTTAATTCGATTTTAAAAATTTCCTGCTGTGTATGATCAATCTTACAACTGACTGACCGTCCGCCCAATCGGGTCTGTTACTATGTTGCCAAAGAAGAGATCAATCAGGCAGCTCGTGAAGTAAGTGAAGTTATTTTTCGATCTGGAGAACTGATTGGGCAGATTGTAAAATTGTGGGAGGATGGTTAGCATGCACATTTTCATGTATAGCAAAAATCATTAACGTAAAAAGAAAGATGACCCATCCACAATTTCGACATCCTCCCGCTTCTTGCAGTCTTCCATCAATGTAAAGAGGGCCTGATCTTTCATCTTTGCTTCGATCATACAGTCAATTTGCGGGACGGATCCCTTTATTTCATGTAAAAATGCGAAAAACATGTCGGCATCTACATAATCTGCGTGATGGCGAAAGGTTTTTTCGTTTTTGGGGCTGGAAATATGCATTTTAATTGGAAAGGGAGAATCTTTCCAAGTTTGTGTGACCCGGTCCCAGCGCTCTTCCCAATGGGGGTCCTTGTGATGGGCGAGGTGATGATGATAGTCAAACACCAAGGGGATGCCAAGCTTTTCACAAAGATACAAGGTGTCATCCAGGGTGAACGATGTATCGTCATTTTCAAGCATGATCATCCGTTGGATCGCAGGCGGCAGCAACATCCAATTGTCTACGAATCGTTCCAACGACTGGACGGTCTCCTTATAATTGCCGCCTACATGCATGACACAACGATGGGTTTGATCGAGGCCCATCCCTTTCAACAATAAATAATGAAGCTTTAAATTTTGTACGGAGTTTTTCAGCACCTCTTGCTTGGGAGAATTAATCAATACAAAATGATCCGGATGAAAATCGACTCTCATCTGGTGTTTTTTGGCAAAAGCTCCTACTTCACGCAACATCCCCAACAATGGCGCAAGGTAATCCCAATCCAATAATTCCTCATGTGTGGCAAGTGGAATAAGCCGCGAAGTCATTCGATAAAAATGTATCTCATTTATCAGATTATGCTTAAAAAGCCGCAGTGTATTTTCCAGATTGTTAAGCGCAATCCGTTCCAGCTTACGAATGGCAGCTTCCCGGTCCTTTATTTTTTGAAATTGTGAAAATGTCATTGTTTTTGATGGGGAAGCATTTTGAAGTTCCATACTCATGGCGACATAGCCGAGACGTACAAGAGTCATATTGCCCACCTCAATGTTTAGTATGGACATGATAGCCGGCACTCATGTAAAAAATGATGAGACTTCATGTTAACCTGGCTATTTTTTTCGCCAATGCTAGCTATTTCTGCGGATACGATTATCCGGATTTGAAAAATACGAGCAAGAAATACAATACTCACCGCTTTTCAGACTTTACGATCCGGCTCACTCCTAACACGATCCTCTAGAGCAAGCGGTCGCCATCCCGGTTGATCGTACTGAAAAAGGAAGGTGTCCGAGCTTTCGGCCTTTGGGCGCCTTTCTCTTCAATTATATTATGCTATTCCTTCTATCTTTTACAGATACACCTTTTTCGGACACCTCTTTCTTCCTCGCTTTTGCTTTCGATCATGCCAAATTCTCTCACATCTTCCCGCCATCTCCTTTTGTTTTGCCAATGACAGCTGGCTCCAATACCCCCGTTCACTGTTTTTTCGTCATCATTCCATACTGATACATAATAAAGTGTTAAGAATTGCGGAAGCAGTCCACATAAAAAAAGTATTGTGTATTTTAATAATTATGATATTATATTAATAATTTAATATATACTATAAAAGTTCAGGTGATACTAAAATTATGGAAAGTGTTTCGCGGAAGATTAGAGAGTTTAGGAAAGCTAAAGGAATGACGCTAAAGGAGTTAAGTGAAGCTACAGAGTTATCAGTGGGTTTTTTATCCCAGGTTGAAAGAGGCACTTCCTCATTGGCAATCACTTCTTTAAAGAAGATAGCCGATGCGTTGCAGATTGAAATGGCAGATTTTTTTCAAAAGGATATAGCGATTAAGTATATCAATAAGCAGGAGGATCAAAAGCCATTTCAAACCACGAGATCAGATTCTACATTTACGATGTTAAGCGGCCATTTTAATGACAGAAAAATGGAAGCGTTTAAAGTATTGGTGAAGCCGTTGCAAGTTGATACATTTACCTTTGGACATCCAGGCGAGGAGTTTCACTATGTATTAAAAGGGGCCATCATTTTTGTGGTTGAACAGGAAGAGTTTTATTTAAAGGAAGGGGAGTCTATTCACTTTCCTTCAGAACTGAAGCATATGTGGAAGAACCCGCTTAATGAAGAAACGGTTATTATCAGTGTTTTGACACCAGTGATTTTTTAACAACAAGTTAGGGGAGTGGGATGACATGAGAGTGGCAACAGATATTGGAGGCACATTCACAGATCTGGCATATATTGATGATTCTGGAAAGCTGCGGGTTGATAAAAGCCCTACGACTCCTCCACATTTTGAAAGAGGAGTTATGAATGTAATCGAAAAAAATCATGTCGAAACAATTGATCAATTTATTCATGGGTCTACCGTTGTCATCAATGCCATTACGGAAAGAAAAGGTGTGAAAACCGGACTCATCACGACAAAAGGGTTTAGGGATGTACTGGAGATTGCTCGCGGGAACAGGCCGGATCTCTTTAATATTCGATATAAAAAGCCGACTCCTTTTGTGGAACGGCTTTTAAGAAAAGAGGTAAATGAACGGATCAATTATAAAGGAGAAGTCATGCAACCGCTTCATACACATGAACTGAAAGAGATTGTTGAGGAGTTTAAGTCCGAAGGAGTGGAAGCGATCGGCATTGTCTTTTTGCATTCTTATATCAATCCACAACATGAAATTTTAGCCAGAGAAGAGGTCATGAAGCTTTGGCCGGAAGTGTTCGTGAGCGTGTCCCACGAATTGACAAAGGAATGGAGAGAATATGAGAGAACAAGCACGACAGTGTTAAATGCCTATGTTCAACCAATTGCATCCACCTATATTGACAATCTCCAAGAGGAGATAACTGAGCGGTCGCCTGATAAAAACTATATTATGCAATCCAATGGTGGAACGACTACTTTTGCCGAAGCCAAAAAACAATCCATCAATATGCTGGAATCGGGGCCAGTGGCTGGTGTTTATGGGGCTGCTATCTTGGGGGAGTTGATCGGTGAAAAAAATATGATCGCGTTTGATATTGGCGGGACAACCGCTAAATGTTCCCTGATCGAGAATGGAGAAATGAAAGTCTCTACTGATTATTACATTGAAAGAGATAGCAGAAATGCCGGATATCCGGTAAAGGTGCCAGTTGTTGATATTGTTGAAATCGGCAATGGCGGGGGATCAATAGCTTGGATAGATGAAGGAGGATCCTTAAAGGTCGGGCCGCAATCGGCGGGTGCTTCGCCTGGACCAGTGGCGTATAACAGGGGCGGAACAGAACCCACTACTACGGATGCGAATCTTTATACCGGAAGGTTATCGCCCAATCATTTCGACTATTCCGTTGACATGAAAAAGGTGGAGGCCGCATTACAGGAAAAGATCGCAAAAGCGTTCCATATAAGTCCGGAAGAAGCAGCCTTGGGCATTATTCGAATCGCCAACTCCAACATGCTTACGGCTTTAAAGCTCATCTCAATCCGTAAAGGCCATGATCCGCGCAATTTTTCCATTGTGGCTTTTGGTGGGGGCGGGTCCATGCATGCTGCCGCTCTTGCCAAAGAATTGGGTGTAAGGAAGGTAATCATTCCTTTTGCCTCTCCCGTTTTTTCTGCGTGGGGAATGTTGATGACGGATCTGAGAAACGATTATATTCAAACGTATATTCAAAGAACCGAGGAGTTGCGTGTTGACGACCTAAATGAAAAATGGATCACAATGGAAAAGTCGGCATTGGAAAAGCTTCGGGAAGAAGGGATGCCGGAAAAATCGGTCGTTTTTTCCCGATTTATGGATATTCGTTATATCGGTCAAGAACATACGGTAAAGGTGCCTGTTCCAAACGGAAGGTGGACAAAAGAAACGATTGGGGAAATGATTGAGGCCTTTCATCATCTTCACGAAAAAAATTACACCTTTCAATTGCCAGGACAGGAAACAGAGATTGTGAACATTCATTTGGTGGCATTGGGAAGAACAGATAAACCTTCTTTAGAAGTGATTGAAAACAGAGATCATCTCAAGGACGCACTAATCGAAATCAGACCTGTTTATTATGAACAAGAAGGATGGGTTCAAACAAACGTATATGCCCGAAGCAAACTGCCTACGGGAAAGCAGATTGAAGGGCCGGCAGTCATCGAAGAAAAAGCCGCGGTAACTGTGATCTATAAAGGACAAAATCTACATGCAGATAAATACGGCAATTTAATCATCAAAACAGGAGTAGGTTCAGATGAATAATATCCAAACGCTCATGAAAGAACATGATCCATTCACATTGGAGATTGTCAGGGAATCACTGTTGTCCATTGGCGAAGAAATGTTTTACACATTGGCAAGAACCTCCATGAGCCCCATTATTTATGAGGTCCTTGATTTTGCTTGCGGCTTGACCGATAGACAGGGGCAGTTGCTCACACAGGGCAACGGGGTTGCTGGATTTATCGGAACATTGAGTTATATGGTCAAAGATGTCATCAACAAATATGGCAGTACAAACGAGATTAAACCGGGAGATATTTTTATCATTAATGACCCATATGGCGGGGGAGGAACACATTTATCCGATGTTGGGTTGGTTATGCCTGTATTTTACAAGGAGCAATTATTGGGTTTTTCCGCCAACAAAGCCCACTGGACAGAGGTCGGGGGAAAAGATCCGGGATCTTTTACCAATGATTCAACAGATATTTATCAAGAAGGGCTCCAGTTTCCGTGTATTAAGCTCTGTGAGGAAGGGAAGATGAACGATGCTCTTGTTGAATTGATTAAAAGCAATGTCAGATTCCCTGAATTGTCTGTTGGTGATATGTGGGCGCAGATTGCCGCCTTGAAAATTGGCGGGAAACGCTTTAATGAACTATGTGAGCGCTACGGAAAAGATACCGTCGAGGCATCGATTGATCTTCTGTTATACCAAGGGGAACAGATGGCTTTGAAAGAAATCGCAAAGCTCCCCAATGGAACATATGAAGCTCGAAATTTTATAGATGGGGATGGGTTGGGCAACGGTCCTTTTCCCATTCAGGTAAAAGTGACCATCACGGATGATGAGTTTATTTGTGATTTTAGAGGGAGTCACCCACAAGTTCCGGGGCCGATCAATGGCTCCTATACAACGCTTGTTACGGATATTCGAACGATTTTTTTAGCGATCACGAATCCATCTCAAGATGTCAACGACGGCGTATTTCGTCCCTTGAAAGTCATTACAGACCGGGCATCGATTTTTTCGGCGGAAAGACCCGCGCCTGTATCCAATTATTGGGAAAGTGGTTCTTCTGGAGCAGATTTAGTGTGGCAAGCACTCGCCTCCATTCTTCCCGGCCGCCTGACAGCAGGACATTTTCTATCAGTATGTTCGGTGACCTTGTCGGGAAATCATCCGGATTTCGGAGAGCCTTATTTATTGGTTGAGCCTTCGGTTGGAGGATGGGGAGCGGGTGAGAAGCATGACGGTCAACGAGGACAATTTTGTATCGGAGACGGAGAAACCTATAATATTCCCGCAGAAATCGCAGAAGCCAGGTACGGGGTCATGATTGATGAATATCGTTTGAACTGTGATGGCAAAGGAGCAGGACAATTCATCGGCGGGGCAGGCACTATCCGCTCTTACCGGATTTTGTCTGACCAGGCCAAGGCTACTGTCACTTATGGCAGACATCTGTATGCGCCATGGGGAGTTAACGGTGGTGAAGAAGGATCGACAAACCGATTTTATATCCTGAAAAGCGATGGCACTTCTGATGGACCGTATGGAATGTATGCCAGATATCCTTTACGTGAGGGGGATGTATTGAAGCTTGTGACTGGAACGGGCGGCGGTTATGGAAATCCTTATTTGCGGCCTGTCAATCAAGTAATCAGAGATGTTAAGAATGGTTACTTTTCTGTAGAGGATGCGGAAGAGAAGTTTGGTGTAGTGATGGACAGGCAAACTTGCCGATTTATCCGGGAAACGGAGAAAAGAAAGCAATTTCTTAAGAATATGAGTAAAGCAGAATAGGAGAGACAGAAGTCGACAGAGCTGCGTTTTTTTCTATACAAAACGATTATTCTGCCAAATACAAGCGGATATCAGGACGCTGTCATTGCGATCAAGGTCTGATTGCTATTTGAATCATCCTTTCCACTTTATCCTTTGCTTATATGAATGGGGGAACATAATGGCCGCTGAACAAAGAAAATTAGAAGATTATTATGCAAATAGACCGATCCCGTTGAATAAAAGAAAGCATTGGCTTCATGTGGCTGCGATTTACTTTGGATTGACAGCATCACTGTCCTCTTTTACTACTGCGGGAAGCTATATTACCGGTCTATCACTCAGTCAAGCGATTGTTTCCAATATCACATCCTATTGTGTTTTGACACTTGTGTTCTTTTTGCCGATGGGAATCATCGGGGCGAGAGAAGGCTTAAACACATACAACATTGGTGAAGGGGCATTTGGTGCTTTTGGTTCCAAGCTAACAACCGCCCTTGTTGTGACGATCATCCCAAGTATAGGATGGTATGGGATTCAAGTATCAATAGCCGCGGATGCGTTATCCCTTGGATTAGGAAGTCCCGAAGCCTTAACGCCTTGGATCATGATATTTTTGGGGATTTTATTTGCAATTCCGGCAATGTACGGAATCACTAGTATGGCTTGGTTAGATTTTATTAGTATTCCCATCATCTTATTTATCGTTGGATTTGGTCTGTATAAAGCGATTCATATAGGCGGCGGAATGGATGGTTTGTTTGCATATGAACCGGAAACGGCAAAATCCATCTTATGGGGAATTAACTTATCTGTTGGCGGCATGATTATTGGGACTACATTTTTACCCGATTATGCTAGATGGACACATAAAAAGCCTTCAGGAATAGCGCTTTCTGGATTTATCGGCTTATCACCCGAACTCCTTCTAGTTATTGTCGGTGTCATTATGGCTTTGACAGCGTCTACACTGGGCGTTGATCAACCATGGAATGTTGCCGAAGTGTTGCATGCTTTGGGCCTTCCGGTCGTGGCATTATTTTTAGTCATTATTTTACAATGGACAACCAATATTACAGCAGCGTATAGCTCCGGGTTGGCATTGGAGAAAATATTTGGCTGGAGCAGGTTTTGGTGGACTTTTATCTCGGCGGTTCTCGGAACAGCATTAGCGATGTTTGGCATTATTGATCACTTTATCAACTTTATTATGTTATTGTCTATCTTTGTTTCACCCGTTGCCGGGGTTATTATGAGTGATTATTTCTTAGTGGCAAAAGGAAAACTCGTTCGAAAAGATCTTGTATACTGGCCCGGGATTGTTTCTTGGATATTTGGAAGCGTATTCGCATACTTTTTCCCTTATTTTATTGAAGCAATCAATGGCTTAATTGCAGGGGGAGCCTTTTACTGGTTGTATCACGTTATTACTTCAAAGAAAAAAGGAGAAGCATAAATGCAAAAGAAAATCTTATATATAGATCCCGTATATGATAATAGTTATTTACACGCGTTTAAAGAGCATTTTGAAAAAATTAAATATGATCATATCGACATTCATGTAACATCTTTAGGTGAAAAAAAAGGTCCGAAACATGTTGAGTACAGTTGTTATGAGGCAATGGTTATACCCGATTTGATTAAAACAGTGAAAGAAGCACAAGACAATCAGTTTGACGGCGTTATTATTGGATGCTTTTATGACCCCGCCCTAAGAGCTTGCAGGGAAATTGCCGACAATATGATTGTTACCGCACCCGCTGAAGCTTCTTTTACTATCGCCCAATCGCTTGGAGAAAATATAGCGATTATTGTGGGGCGGGAAAAAACAATCCCGGAAATCAAAAGAAATATATTTGAGTATGGAATGGAAAGGCGTTTTTCAACATTCAAGTCTGTTGGGCTCGGAGTTTTAGATTTTCAAAAAGATCATGAAGTAACCATGTGGAAAATTCGCCATGCCGCCCAAGACGCGATAGAGAATCACCATGCGGATGTGATTATTTTAGGCTGCACAGCGGAGCTTGGATTTTATGAAGAGCTGCAAAAAGAGTTGGGTGTGCCGGTGCTGGATGCAAGTATTGCCGCGTTAAAATACGCTGAATTTCTCGTTGAGATCAATAAAACATTGGGATGGGGCCATAGCAAAGTCAACGGATACGAAAGTCCTCCACTAGAAGAGGCGCGTTGTTTTGGAATATTTGATAGAAATTAAAGACAACAATCGAAAAACACTATCCAGATTTTCATTTTTGTTTGGAATAACAATGTAGGTTAAAAAACAATGCATATTCATTGCTTCTACGGAATTGTGATCTATGTGTTAGAATTTTTTAGTAACGAATTCGATGGCTCCCAAATCGTCTTTTTCTAAAATGTTGATGTGATACTTACATTTTACGGGAAGGGACGATTTTGTTTGTAAGATAAGGAGCTGTCCATCTTGAAGCGTCATGGTCACCATTATACTTTTTTCTCCACTGCCGAAATGCCGCAATATGTGTCGCATGATGTCTAATTTTTTCATCTTGTAAAAGAAATTAGACAGTTTCTGTAAAAAATAATGCACACCAACTTTTGGAATATACAAAGTTGACCTATGAAAAACGGTGAATGGCTGTTTATCTGTTTTGGCATATGAATTGCAAGAATAAAAAAGATACCAGTTACACAACGAGGAGGGACAACCATACAGCATTGTGACGTATTGGTGGCAGGAGGAAGGTTCTCGGATGCGCTTGACCCGCTTATTGAAAGCGCTTCCGAAGTGATTGCCAAGGCGCTCAAGATGAGAAATGCATCAAGGAGACAACGCGCCTTATCCGAGACTAGAGTTGTCACCTGAGGAAAGAGCTAATCTTAAAAATGTAGATTCCGTTTTGAATGTATAGAAGGATGATGAATGGTTCATGTAATATCCCAAGATTAAGGAATAATATTCCCCATAGAAAGTCACATCATTTTAAATAACGAATTGGCAAGAGAAAGGTGGATATATAATGAGGGTTGCTACAGATATAGGTGGTACTTTTACGGATCTTGTTTATGTCGATGAGAAAGGCCGGGTCGGGATTGAAAAAAGCCATACCACCCCGCCTCATTTTGAAAAAGGTGTAATGGATGTACTGAATAAAGCAAAGGTCGATACTGAGAAGATTTCCATGTTTATACATGGAACAACGGTTATCATTAATGCCTTGACTGAAAGAAAAGGAGCGAAAGTTGGCTTGATTACCACGAAAGGATTTCGTGATGTGCTAGAAATTGCCAGGGGGAACCGACCTGATTTATATAATATTCGTTATAAAAAACCCAAACCATTTGTGGAAAGACATTTGCGCCTGGAAGTAAGTGAACGCTCAAATGATAAAGGCGAAGTATTATCGCCGCTTCTTCGTGAAGAAGTTGAAAAATGTGTGGATTATTTTAAAAAGGAAGGAGTGGAAGCGATCGCCGTATCATATTTACACTCATATGCCAATCCACAACATGAAAAAGAGACCGTAAATATAATCAAAGAACTTTGGCCGGAAGTATTGATTACGGCATCAAGTGATATTACGAAAGAGTGGAGAGAGTACGAAAGGACAAATACTGCTGTTTTAAATGCATATGTTCAGCCGGCAGCCACTACTTATATCGATAAATTAGATCATGAGTTACATGAAAAAACCGATATTAAGCAACGATATATTATGCAATCAAATGGAGGAACCACAAAATTTGACAAGGTAAAGAAAACCCCCATTAACATGGTGGAATCCGGCCCGGTAGCTGGGATTTTTGGGGCAGCGGTTTTAGGTGAACTGATTCATGAAAAGAATATTATCGCTTTTGATATAGGGGGAACTACGGCAAAATGCTCTCTCATCGAAAATGGCGAAGTAAAAGTTTCTACAGATTATTACATTGAAAAGAATGCCCGAAATGCCGGGTATCCCATTAAAACTCCGGTTGTGGACATTGTGGAAATTGGTAATGGAGGCGGTTCGATTGCATGGATTGACAAAGCGGGAGCATTGAAAGTCGGACCACAATCTGCTGGCGCAAACCCGGGCCCAGTTGCTTACGGATTAGGAGGAACGGAACCGACTACAACAGATGCCAACTTGTTAACGGGTCGTTTATCGCCGAAAAACTTCGACTATAAAGTAGATTTAGATAAAGTAAGATCAGCAATGGAACAAAAAATAGGCAATCATTTCGGCATATCTGCGGAAGAAGCTGCACTAGGGATTATTCGCATCGCAAATTCCAATATGTTAAATGCACTGAAATTAATATCAATCAGAAAGGGGTATAATCCCCAAGATTTTACATTATTGGCCTTTGGAGGGGGCGGGTCCATGCACGCTCCTGCACTGGCATTAGAACTTGGCGTGAAAAAGGTAATTGTACCAATCGCTTCTCCGGTTTTCTCAGCATGGGGTATGTTAATGACTGATCTAAGACACGATTATATCCAAACGTATATAAAGCGTATGGACGAGCTTTCTTTAGAAGAAATGGACCAGCAATGGAACAATATTGAAAAGCATGCATTCAATCATTTTCAAGAAGAGGGAATGAGTGCTGACAATGTTGTTTTTCAAAGATTTGCAGATATGCGTTATTTGGGTCAAGAACATACGGTGAAGGTTCCCGTCCCTAATGGAAAGTGGAGCCAAGCGGACAAAGAGTCCATTATTGAATCATTTCATGCACTCCATGAAAAAAATTATACATTTAAATTGGAAGAAACCGCCACGGAAATTGTCAACCTCCATGTCATTGCTCTCGGAAAAGTACCGAAGCCTTTAATTGCGGAAATAACAAGATCGGGGAACGTAGAGGAAGCTAAAAAGGAGTATCGGGATATTTATTATGAGGGCAAAGGCTGGGTCAACACGCCGATTTATGACCGAGATAAACTGCCGCCAAAAGTAGAAATTCAGGGACCGGCTGTCGTAGAAGAAAAATCAGCTGTAACAGTCATATATGAAAATCAAAAACTACATTTAGATCATTATGGGAACCTGATTATTGAAATGGAGGAAAGGTAGTATGACAACAACTATGAAAGTAGATCCTTTTACGCTGGAAATTGTGAAAGACTCACTTTTGGCGATAGGGGATGAAATGTTTGTAGCACTGGCTCGTACATCCATGAGTCCCATTATTTACGAAGTACTTGATTATGCAAGCGGCTTGACTGATTCAGAGGGAAACTTACTTACTCAAGGAAATGGTGTGACAGGTTTTATTGGGATGTTGACATTTATGGTGAAGGAAACGCTTCGTAAATATCCTGGCGACCAGCTGAAGCCAGGGGATATCATCATCATTAATGATCCGTATAATGGCGGGGGTTCTCATTTATCTGATGTTGGCCTCGTGATGCCTATATTTGCTGAAGGCAAGCTGGTCGCTTTTTCCGCCAATAAAGCCCACTGGACAGAGGTAGGGGGAAAGGATCCCGGTTCGTTTACAAACGATGCGGTCGATATATTTCAAGAAGGTTTGCAGTTTCCTTGTATTAAGCTATATGACGCAGGCACCTTAAATGAGGGCATTGTTGAAATCATTCGATCCAATGTAAGATTTCCGGATCTTTCATTGGGCGATATGTGGGCACAGGTGGCGGCTTTGCGCACAGGTGATCGCCGGTTAAGAGAACTTTGCAGCAAGCATGGCCGGGAGACAATCTTGGCTGCGATTGACTACTTATTAGACCACGGTGAAACGATGTCCCGCCAAGAACTTCAAAAGCTTCCAAAGGGTGTATTTACGGCGGAAGATTATATTGATACCGATGGTATGGGGAATGGCCCATTTAAAATTAAAGTGAAAGTTACGATTACGGATGATGAGTTTATATGCGATTTTCGAGGGAGCCATCCACAGGTTCCGGGTCCAATGAACTGTTCCTATACAGGTTTGATGTCTGCGGTAAGAGTCATTTTCTTAGCTGTTACCAATCCCGAGCAGGATGTCAACGACGGTGTCTTTCGCCCTTTAAAAGTATTAGTTGATCCAAAATCGATCATGTCTGCGGAACGGCCGGTTCCTGTTTCTAATTATTTTGAAACGCTGCTGGGCAGTTTGGATTTAGTTTGGAAAGCGTTGGCACCACATTTGCCTAATCGTCTCACTGCTGGCCATCATTTATCCGTCAGTTCTGTCACCTTGTCCGGCAATCATCACGATACCCGAGAGCCGTTCTTAATTGTCGAACCATCGGTTGGTGGCTGGGGTGGGGCCGAAGGCCAAGATGGCGCTTCGGGACAATTTTGTATTGCGGATGGAGAAACATATAACATTCCCATAGAGGTGGCTGAAACGCGATACGGGGTACGGGTAGATGAATACAGCTTGCGTGAGGATGGCACTGGGGCTGGTGCGGGAGAATATATCGGCGGTAAAGGTGTCATTCGAGCTTACAGGGCATTGTCGGATGATCAAGCGGCCACTATTACTTACGGACGCAACAAATTCAGTCCGTGGGGCATGAAAGGCGGCAATGATGGTTCGCCAAATGAGTTTTATATTCATAAATCAAACGGAGAAATTGATGGGCCTTATGGTGTCTATCCTCGATATAAGCTTAACAAGAATGATGTGATTCGCTTAATGACAGGAACAGGCGGTGGATATGGAAACCCTCGAAAACGGCCTGCTGAAAAAGTTGCTCAGGACGTTAAAAATGGTTATTTCACAGTGGATGAGGCAAGAGAGCATTTTTTGGTAGAAGTAGATCCGCTTACGTTTGAATATAAAGAGCTGCCTGAAAGACATTTGGAGGGAAAACAATGAATATAAAAAAACCCGATTTTAGTGAAAAAGAAACGGTGAAAAGTCTTTTTCAAAAAAAATTTCCTGGAGCAGAAATCGACTTTGGCTTTGTCTCCATACCAAGCGGAGAACGTTTGCCAAAAGAAGGAACGACAAGCCATACAGAGCATGAGTACGCTTATATTGTGAAAGGTAGTTTGTCTGGTGAAAGTGGAGGAAATCCTTTTGAAATAAGTGCGGGTGAGGCATCTTATATACCAGCCGGAGAAAAGCATTGGTGCGTGAATAAAAGTAAAAGTGCTTGTGAATTAGTATACGCCTTCATTAAGGCTTGATGTTTTAATAAAAGCAATAGAATAGGAGAAAAAGTTTTCCTATTCTATTGCTGGAATAGAAAAAAAATAGTTTCAAGATGATAGAATTTCAAAAATTCATTATATTCCTAAAATGTGATTTATCAAAGGAGGAAGAGTATGGGAGATACAGCCGTTAAAAAGACAATCGCGACCACGAATGAGAGCAATGTAATTAAAAGTGAAGAGTATTATTCTACAAACCCCATTCCATACAAAGATAGAAAGTCATGGCTGGGTGTAGCGGCGATTTTTTTTGGCATGACAGCAGCTATCTCCTCCTTTGCAACTGGTGGTGGTCTGATTGTGAATTTAACACTCACCCAAGCATTACTATCATTAGGTATTGCCACAGCCATTTTACTTTGTCTCTTTTATATTCCGATGGGAGTGATTGGCGCAAAAGAGGGATTGAACACTTACATGGTTGGAGAAGCGGCTTTTGGAAAGAAAGGAACCAACATCGCAACAGGTATGGTGATAGGGGCATTGCCTGCCTTTGGATGGTATGGTGTACAAGTGTCAATTGCTGCAGAAGCATTAAATCAGGCTTTTGGGGGTCATACAAATCTAGTGCCTCTATTCATGATTATTATCGGTTTGCTATTTGTTGTTCCGGCATTGTTCGGGATCACCAGCATGGCTTGGTTGGATTATGTAAGCATTCCCGCTATTTTGGGGATTACCATTTTAGGGGTTATTAAAGTTTTTAATACTTCGGATTTATCCCATGTACTATCGTATCAACCTGCTACTACAGAATCTCTCTTTTGGGGAATCAATATTGTGATAGGAAGTATGGTGGCAGGTGCTTCGTTTGCGCCCGATTATACTCGTTGGACCCATCCAAAGGTTTCTAGTGTTTCTCTTTCAGGGATTGTTGGCATAGTGGCGCCACTTATTATATTAACGTTGATAGGAGCCATGATGGCACTCACTGCAACAACGCTTGGGGTTGATGAACCTTGGAATATCTCGCAAGTCTTATCGGTTTTAGGTTTGCCAGCCATTGCCTTGATATTTGTTATTTTGCTACAATGGACTACCAATATCGTGGCAGCTTACAGTGCGGGTTTAGCACTGACAAAAGCATTTGGATGGAGTAGATTTTGGTGGACACTCATCGTCGCAATAGTTGGTACAGCACTATCAATATTTGGAATTGTCAAATTTTTTCTATTGTTTTTAGGATTGCTTGCCGTTTTTGTCTCACCAGTTGCCGGTGTGTTAATCAGTGAATACTTTTTTGTATCAAAAGGACAATTTAATCGAAAAGAAGGCTTTTACTGGCCTGGTATTATCACTTGGCTGATTGGGGGATTTGTAGCTTATTTAATCCCGTATTTCATACCTGCTGTAAATGGCTTTATCATTAGTTTTGTTTTGTATACTGTCTATCATAAATTCATTAAAAAGACGCCAAACGAGAAGGTGGCAGAATGAAAAGGATATTATTTCTGAATCCTATCCATACCAATATTTTTAATCAGCCTTATCTTGAAATCTTAAAACAATATAAAAATAAAGAGACAGAGATTGAAGTATCCTCTCTTGAGGGCGTTGGTCCCCAGCATTTAGAGTATACCTGCTATGAGGCGATCGCCATGCCTAATATTGTGAAAAAGGTTAAAGAAGCAGAAAACGCAGGCTTCGACGGAATGGTGATTGGTTGCTTTTATGATACGGCACTTAGAGCGGCACGAGAAGTAAGTCAAAATATGATGATCACTGCTCCAGCTGAATCATCTCTTCATATTGGCGCTACTTTAGGGGAATCTATCTCTATTATAGTAGGGCAGCGAAAGTGGATTCCTGAAATGCAGGAAAATGTTTCACATTACGGTTTTACAAAAAAAGTAACATCTTTTAAATCTGTCAACCTGGGAGTCCATGAATTTCAGAAAGATCTCACAGAAACTAAGAAGAGAATTATGCAAGCCTCAAAAGAAGCCATTGAAAAGGATAGAGCAGATGTCATCATTTTAGGCTGTACGGCCGAGTTTGGCATGTATGGAGAGCTTCAAGAAGAATTAGGCATACCAGTAATTGACTCAGGATTGGCCGCATTTAAATATGCGGAATTACTGACCGAAATGAAAGGAAAAATGAATTGGTCCCATAGTAAATGAATTGGGTACCAGTCCCCGCTCTGAGAAGAAAATTTCGTATAAAAGATGAGGAGATGATCAAGAGTGAAGAAAATTTTATTTATAAATCCTATTCATACAGATATTTTTAATCATGAATTTCAACAAATGTTAAATAATTCCAAGCTACAGGATACCAGTGTAGATGTAGTCTCTTTAGAAAACGGGAAGGGACCATGCCACTTACAATACCATTCGTATGAGGCAATGGTGATGCCGAAAATCATACAAAGAGTTCGAGAAGCGGAAGAGGAAAATTATGATGCCGCGATTATTGGATGCTTTTATGATACCGCTTTAAGAGCGAGCAGAGAAATTAGCAGAAAAATGGTTGTGGCCGCTCCAGCAGAATCTTCCCTTCATATTGCATCAACTCTTGGGGAAACGATTTCTATCATTGTCAGTGAAAAAAAGTGTATACCTGAGATGAGAGAAAACGTAAGGAAATATGGATTTGGTGAAAGGGTCGTTTCTTTTAAGTCTGTCGATTTAAAAGTGCATGAATTTCAAAAAGATCTACAAGAAACGAAAAGAAGAATTTTGCAAGCCTCAAAAGAAGCTATTGAAAAAGATGGGGCGGATATCATTGTTTTAGGGTGTACAGCAGAATTTGGAACGTTTGATGAAATTCAACAAGAGTTGGGGATTCCAGTGATTGATTCAGGGTTGGCGGCATTTAAATATGCTGAATTCTTGATTGAAATAAAAGATAAAATGAATTGGACGCATAGTAAATTAATAGGCTATCAATCCCCACCCGAAGAAGAGGTCCAATCTTTTGGGATTCTCATACAGAAATGATCAAAAGAGGATCGAATGATTTAAGAAGAATTTTTACTTGAATGTTCCCAAGGCATTGTGTTATCAAGAGGCTGGGAAATAAGCAAATACAAAATAGTAAAAACCGAACATTTAATTTATAATTGTTCGGTTTATTTCCTATCATCGCTACGTCAACATATTTCGCTTTCCGCGGGCCCGGCTTCAGCTTCCTCGGAAAGCAAAGGTCACTTTCCTGCGGGATCTTCAGCTCGAGCTATTCCCGCAGGAGTCTACATATTTTTACTACGCTAAAAGCTTGCGTATTATACACTAGTACAATTTTATCCCGCATGTAAGGTGCCATATACACCACTTCAAGACCTGAGTTGATATAGAAGGTCTAAGTGGGAGAAAAACGGCACCTAAATGCCCGATTGGTTCAACTAACATTCAGTAGGAGCCCTACTGAATGAAGTTTCACTTTATGGTTCGTTTTTTTCATCAGCTGATTTGGTTGTGTCTCAGCCTCCTGAAAATCATTTTATTTTTTTAATGAATCAAATACTTAAGGGAAAACGAATGCGGAGGGAAAGCTACCAAAAAAATTAGAGAGTCGAAATTTATTGATTCTATTCGACGAAGACCCATTATTCGACCCCCACCTAATGGATAAGCTGGACGAAGAACAATATGAGAGATACGGGAGGATGAGCGCACGTTAGTCAAGTGGAGATCTTACGCATGATCATACTCTCCTTTTACCAATATTAGCCAGTTTGTTCTATAGCATGGGCAGAACATGAAAAAATCTGTCTATCTGAATCCCTTCTAAAGTGTAAAGCTATTCGGCTATCAAATTTTGAGAATAGGTGAAAATTCAAGGGATCATTTATTTTAGGGGGCCATTCGTGACAAGGAAAAAAACAGTTAATTTCAGAGATATAAAGGAAAAGTAGATATAATTTACTTTTGAAAAATCCAGTTGGATTGAATTTTCGAAGTGATCCACTTGGGGTTCATTTTTGCTACTGAATTGCAATTACAGTTGCATTAATTTATATTAATCATATTCGCATAAATAGCTTGTAGATAAATTAGGGTGATGGACTAGATATGGCAATCAATTGGAACAGAGTGATGAAGATAAGAACATAATTGGATGACTTGATGAAACAAGGTGGTGGCGAAGAAGGTGCCAAGAGGGAAGCAACCAATTCAGGGAATCCCTTTAAAAACATGTCCGTGCACCTTATTAAGACAATCATGTTGACTATTGGAGTCTGCGCTATCTTCTTATCTATGCTGGACACTCGCGTATTTTACTACATGTCCATTGGATCTTTCTGGAACATTTTTCATGTGAGGTAAATCTTAATCTAAATATAAATAAGGGAGTTTCAAACATGGAATGGAAAAATATTTATCGGGGTATAGTGATGGGAGCAAGTGATGTGATCCCAGGCGTGAGTGGCGGAACGATTGCCGTTCTATTAGGAATTTATGATCGGCTTATAGAAGCGATTAATGGAGTATTTTCAAAAGGTTGGAAAAAACAATTAAGCTTTTTAATTCCTCTCGGGTTAGGTATTGTTCTTTCCATTTTTTCGTTAAGTCGGCTTATGGAATGGCTGCTTCATACGCATCCAGGACCGACTTACTTCTTTTTTCTTGGTTTAATATTGGGCGTTTTACCTTTTTTGTTTCGCCAAGCACGTGCAAAGAGTACATTTAAAGCACAGCAATACGTCCTGTTGGTCATCGGCGCCATTTTAATCGCTTCACTCGCTTTTTTAAACGAAAGTGAAGGAGCCGTGATAGAGAATATGACTTTTGCAACATATTTTCTGTTATTTGTTTCCGGATTCATCGGCAGTTCTGCTATGATTCTACCGGGGATCAGCGGTTCATTTATATTATTGGTAATTGGTGTCTATCCGACTGTAATTGGCGCTATTAGCAATTTTAAGCTTGATATCATTGCTGTCACTGGAGCTGGAATTGCCCTGGGAATTATCATAATGAGTAAAGTGATTCATTATTTTTTAACTCATTATCGAATAAGTACTTTTGCAGTTATCATCGGGATGGTTATTGGATCGTTTTTCGTTATTTTTCCTGGATGGCCTGCAAATCTGACATTAACATTCGTTAGTATTTTGACTTTTATCATTGGTTTGGTAGCTGCTTATATTTTGGGTAAAATTGAATATTGAATGATTTGGAAGTCACTTATATATCAGTTCGGTGTGTGAGTGTGAAAACTTGGTAATACCAAGGAGAGGGGATAAGCCCTCTTTTTGTAATATTTTCCGAATATATCAATTTTTTACGAATCTAATATATATCGTATATGGTCATCACCAGGAGCGGCGTTGTCTACAGCGTATCATTTGAGCATTTTTCTGGGGCTGATCAATCTGTCTACAACTACGCCTACGAAGGTGATGAGTAATGTTGCAGGAGATGTTACCTGATCATCTAAAAATATTTCTTGCTAACTCTGGGATACTCGCTACTTTATGAAATACTCTCGTCATCAGGCCAATACTCTCCACTTTATAAAAGTACTCCCGTCATCTGAAGGAATGGTCTGTTCTTTTTTGAAGTACTCTCGTCATCAGGCTAATACTCTCTACTTTATAAAAGTACTCCCGTCATCTGAATAACACTCTGCCTTTTTGAAAGACTCCCATATTATGGCCTAAAATTCTCCTCTTTTTTCGACATATTCCCCTCCCCTTGGTTAATTCTCTTCATTTGTGACTTTGGTAATGGCTTTAAATCATTTGCCAATTTATGAGAATACTTGAGGCAGGTATATAGGGTTAGTTGGATAAACGAAACTTTTACATGAACTTTATAGTAGCTTAACAAATCATTACTCTTGTGATGGTATGTTAAATACTGTCGATTATTGACAAAGTATAACCATTATCGCATTGGGGGGAGAATGTTTCTGTGAAAAAGAAATTATTTATATTTACAATTATTTTCTTAATTGTATTTACACAAATAGGAAGTAATGTACGATGGGTTTATGCTGAGGCTGATCAGTTGGAGAGCATGGAAAACCCACCTCAAGCAACTCAAACGGAAGAACAAGTTGATCAACAACAAAATAAGGAAGAAATACTTGAGGAAAAAGACCTATCTGTAGAAGGTCAACCGGAAGCTGGTAAAGAGGCGCCTGTTGGTATAGAAAAGCAACAACCAAAACAAGAAGCGGTACCTCATACAGAAGAAAATAAAAAGGAACAAGCCGAAGTAATTACTCCTAACAAAAAGGAAAGCGAAGAAGTTAAACATAATAAGGAAAGCGAAGAAGATATACATAATCAGAATAAGCAGTTGAATACATCAGATCCTGCCAAAGAGGAAAAGGTGGCGGAAGAAACAGTTGATAAGCCCTATATTGTCTTGGAAGATTTTGAACAAGGGCTGGGAAGTTGGACTGTCAGCGGAGCCAGGCACAATAAAGTCAATATTGGTATATCAAATGAAGTGGTAAGGTTTGGCAAACAAGCTTTAAAATTGGATTATGACTTTTTAAACACGCAAGGCACATCAGGCATTTATGCGTCTTTAGGAGAAAAAATCAAAATACCGGGAAAACCAAAGAAAATCGGTATGTGGGTTTATGGTGATGGTCACAAACATTGGTTAAGACAACAGCTCACCGATGCTAATGGCGAAAATTTTAATATCGACTATACGGATAGCTATCCTAATGGCGTAACATGGGAAGGTTGGAAATATGTAGAAGCGTCAATTCCGGATAATTGGCAAGCACCTTATACAATGAGCAGCCAAGCGATTCGTTATATGGCAACTAGTGATCAGTCCAAATCAGCCGGAAGTATATATATTGATCAAATTCGTGCGGTATATGAGGATACAGATGAAGATGTAACAAATCCAACCATTGCAAATGTTAAACCGGCAGACGGTGAAATCGCCTATTCCAATAAGCCTGAAATTACTGCTGTGGTCAGCGATGAAAATGGTTCAGGCATTGATCCGAAAAAGATTTTTTTAACAGTTAATGGCGAGCCAGTGTCTGTTGCATATGATGCGAAAACAGGTGTAGTTTCCTATAAACCCGAAAAGGCACTCGCTGAAGGGTTAAACCGTGCCAGAATCGAAGTGTTTGATCAAGCAGGAAACCATAAGTTTCTAAGCTGGGAATTTTATGTTTCTAATGGTGGTCCAGCATTTGCCTGGAAAGGACCGGAGAAAATCTATGCTGGTTCGAGCTTTGAAGTGCAAGTAACGATGCAACATGCTAAAGCATTGAGCGGGACGAAGATGGTTCTGACATATGACAGCAATTTGTTACAGTTTCATAGTGAAGAGGGAGAAAAGCCAAAAGCTATTATTCCGGAAAAGTTACAACAATCTGTTGTACAAAACAGTGTTAATGAAGAGACTGGAGAAATCACTTTAGAATGGGACAACCTAGAAGATGTGGCTCTTTCCGACAATGAGGTTCTTGCTACACTCAAGTTCGATGTAGGAATTGATGCGTCTGGAGACTTCGAGATTGCGCTTGCCAATGGCACACAAACGTATGTGGATGAAGCAATAGGTACCATTCCGTTTTATGCAAAAGCGTATAAAAATAAGATTTCACAACCGTTGACACTTAGTGTGGAAGGTAAATCTCTTCATACACCAAGTACCTTTAAAGTGGTAGATCAGGAAGGAAAGCCGGTTGAAGGGGCTAAAGTCGATATTTTAGGAGATCAGAAGCTCATTCAAGTGAAAAAATCAACACATATTTATAAAGGCGGAAGCGGAGTAGCTGGGGAGCCTTTCCAGCCAGTGGAAGCAGGGACATATATTCCTGTCGCTAAGACTCCATACAAAGGCTTTGATTTTTATCGGATTTATATGCCGGATGGCCAACAACGTTATTTTCATGTGCCAAAGGATGATGTAGAGGAAGTAGAATGGAGTTCTCTTTTGAATCCTACAGATGTAAATGGAGAAAGTAAAACAGACTTGCTTACATTGGCCCAGATTCCATTAAAATTACAAGCCAGCAAAGGGAAGTTAGTTAGCCAGGTATTTTCATTTAAAGTTCTTCCACAGCTTGGAACACCTGTACCTGAGAAGATCACGTTAACTTGGACGAATGATCCGAAAACAACCCAGCATGTAACATGGCGGACAAATACTGCCGTTGATACTTCTGTTTTAGAAGTAGTTGCCAAAACAGATAAAGCAGGTTTCGATAGTGAACATGTACTTCGATTTAAAGGAAACAAAACATTAGTTTCTGATGAAATTGGCGAGTTTATGCAACATTATGCAGAAGCAACCAAATTAACCCCGGGTACCACGTATCAATATAGAGTGGGAGATGGAACCGCTGAAGGCTGGAGTGAAGTAAGTACATTTACAACAGAAAATGCCGCGGCCGACGATCCATTTCGTTTCTTGCTTTTCGCGGATACACAAGCATACGACCAAGCTGGTTTTTCATTATGGACAAAGCTATATGAATCAGCTCTAGAAAAATATCCTGATGCCAAGTTTGCTATTCATGGCGGGGATATTGTAGAAGAAGGCAATAAATTAGCGCAATGGAATGATTTTTTAACAGCGTCCGAAGGATTGGTTCGTAAAGTACCATTCATGTCAGTAATGGGGAATCATGATGTGTATGGAGATGGAGAAAATACGTACAAAACATTATTCCCTTATCCTAAAAATGGACCTAAAGGCAAGGAAAACTTTGTCTACTCGTTTGA
This sequence comes from Siminovitchia sp. FSL W7-1587, assembly GCF_037963795.1. Lineage (NCBI taxonomy): Bacteria > Bacillati > Bacillota > Bacilli > Caryophanales > Bacillaceae > Siminovitchia > Siminovitchia sp. FSL W7-1587. Next base: position 1,771,427 of record NZ_CP150169.1, on the reverse strand, counting down.
TTACGGGAATGTACGATTTATTATGTTGAATTCCGAGTTCGGTATTAAAGATATGGAAGAACAACAAGAGTGGATCAAAGAAGAAATAGCAGACTCAGATAAGCTTTGGAATATTGCTGTATTCCACCGTCCGCCATATAAAAGCAACCCAAAGAGAGGAACGGACGCAACCATTGAGACTTTCGCTCCCGTTTTAGAAGGATTGAATGTGGATTTAGTTTTAACAGGACATGACCATGCATATATGCGGAGTTACCCAATGAAGGATGGCAAGCCGCAGAAAGATGGAACAGGCACATCTTATATTATTGGCGGATCAGCAGGACCTAAATTTTACCCTGGAGAAAAGCATGATTATGTAGACGTGCTTTATGCGGAAAACAAGCAAGTATACACTTCTTTAGCAGTCAATAAAAATGAAATAAAAATTGAAGCCTATACAACTGACAATGAATTAATTGATTCCCATACGTTAACCAAACAGCCGGTTGACAAGCCTGAGCAGCCGGGAGAGGGAGAAAAACCAACAGATCCGGAGGAAAAACCTGAACAGCCGGGAGAAGGGGAAAAACCAACAGATCCGGAGGAAAAACCTGAACAGCCAGGAGAGGGAGAAAATCCAACAGACCCGGAAGAAAAACCTGAGCAGCCGGGAGAAGGGGAGAAACCAACAGATCCAGAGGAAAAACCTGAGCAACCTGGAACAGGGGAGAAACCTGGGGAAACAGAGCAGAAGCCCGATAAACCGGGAGAAGAACCACGAGATCCAATAGAGCAACCTGAAGAAGATTCTTCAAAACCAGGAACAGAGCCTAAAAAGCCAGAAGAAGAATCAAAGCGTCCTGAAGGTGAAAAATCAGCAAAAGACGCAAATGGCAGAAAAGCGGGTACAACGAAACAAAGTGAAGCTGATCATGCAGAATCGAGCAAGCTTCCAAATACCGCCACATCAATTTATAACTGGCTGGCACTGGGCATTATGATGTTACTCATTGGTGGAGTGCTCTACTTCCGGAGGCGAAAAGCATCGTAGATCAACAAGGTTGAATGATCAATCATCGAAATATTATTCGAAAACGACTTGGACATAATCAGTTGAAAACGAAGATATTTGTACAACAGTGAAAATAGAGCCGCGTGAAATCAAGATTTTTACATTTGATTTCATGCGGTTTATTCATTTTTATCCCGCATGTAAGGTGCCCTATACACCACTTTAAGACCTGAGTTGATACAAAAGGTCTAAGTGGGAGAAAACGGCACCTAAATGCCCGATTGGTTCAATTAACATTCAGTAGCTGAATAAAGTTTCACTTTATATCGTTTTGTCCCACTTTTGAAAAAGTAAACCGTAAACCATATTGCAACACGCTAATCCAAAACTAAAATAGTCTAAAAGATTCGTTTTCATTTTCTTAAGGATAATCACTTTACGAAAATTACAAAAAGTAAGATAATACCCATATTGGATGATATAAGTGTCTGTTTTCAAACCATTTGGGCCAGGATATTTTTTTCAGGTCACTTAACTGAGCGATATGTCGAAGAGGAATTAAAAATAAAGTGAAATCAAGGGATTAGATATAGATCAAATGAGTCTCTAGCATTTGATCTTAAGCTAAGGTTTGTAAAGGAAGGATGTAATGAATTTTAAAACAAACATATTTAAAAACAGAAATTTAGTAATAGTACTGACGAGTCAATTACTATTCCAATTGGCATTATGGATTGGACTGATAGGAAATCTGCAATTTTTACAAAGAAATGTGGAATCACATCTTTTACAATCTATATTTTTGGTGGCAGGCAGTGTATGTAGTGTATTAATTGGTCCATATGCTGGCAGACTCATTGATGGTGTAGCTAAAAAACAAATTTTATTAACTGTCGGTATAATGAGAATAATGTCTGTTGGGTTTATGTTCATTGCCTTAATGACCGAATCAGTTTGGTGGATGTTAGCCTATAGTATTGGTGTAAGCTGTTCAGCTTCTTTTTTTGAGCCCGCGTTGCAAGCTATTATTGTTGAAATAACTGAAGAGAAAGATTTGCTTATAGCTAATTCACTGAACTTGAATATTGTAACGCTCTCAAGAATTTTTGGAGCAACGATGGGGGGAATTTTATTGGCTTTTGCTTCATTACATTTCCTCTATGCTGTTTCATTTGTAGCTTTCTTATTTGTTTTCATCATCACATTTTTATTAAAAGTCGAAGATACTGGCTTTAAAAGGGAGAAAAAGAAAAAGGTTGAATTCAAAGAGATATTTTCAGTAATATCAAAAACATTCGATGTTAAAATGATGCTCTATTTATCTATCATCCCGATTATTTTTATTGCGGGTTTTAATTTATTTGTCGTTCAAATAAGTACTATTCAAAACAACCCTTCTATGAAGGGAATATTATATGCTGTTGAAGGAGTTTCTCTCATTCTTTCTAGTACTTTTATAAGTAAGAAAATTAAACATAAAAATCGTATATATAGTATGTTGGTTGTAAGTTTTTTTATTGTCATTGTTCAATTTTTACTTTCATTTTCTCATATATTTTTATTTCCAATTATCGCGTTTGCCTTATTTGGTCTTTCTTATGGGATCTTTAACCCTATTTTTAATACTCTATGCCAAGAAACGATTGACAATGAGTTCCATGGTCGTTTTTTTGCATTTAAGTCGATGATTGAAAGAACTGTACTACAAATATCGCTGGTGACAATAGGTCTATTACTCGATATGATTGGCTTTAAAAAGGTCGTCATTACATTCGGATTTCTTTCCCTGTCTCTATTGCTAATAGCCGCATTTCTCTATGTTGGTAAAGCGCATATCAAGAATCGGCGAGAAAATATTTCTTTTCATAATCATAAAAAGTTGTAAAAGCTGATGATTCCCGGCTGGAAAAGCAGTTTTTTTAATTTCTTATTAATATCGAAGATTACATGGGTGCTTTCTGATAGTAGTTCCAGTTTTTTAATAGTACGTTCATTAAACGTTCATTTAAGATGGGCAAGATAAAATGTATCTAGCTTGCCTCTTCTCAAAATAAAGGGCAGGTAATTTCCAATTTACCCAGTTACTCCTCATCACTCAAACTGATATACAAACTATGTTTGTTAAAGCCCTTTGCCACTCTTATAGATTCAGGTGGAATGGATTGATGATAAGATTTACCTGCCCCTCGTTGATCCCCAAAAACTAATACGAGTTCTTTTGCCAGGGTGATCACATCAACCCGGACGCGGGACGCAACTCTCGGAACTGGCATGGACGATCCCCCATGAATGAACAACAAAACAGGTTTGGTTGGGTCATCTGCCTGAATCAGGATGGTCTGGTCCACGCCGCATAAAGGAACGTTTTCAACAGAATCAATACCCGTGTCGTGAAGGGAAAAGTCTCTTTTTTATAAAATGTCATCTTCACCTCCTCTTCTTTCTTGATTCCACAAAGTCGGCGGAATGCCTTTTAAATACTTCATGTCTGCCTCCAGTCGCATTGGGCAGTTTACCAGCTTAGACGATTATCCTAATTTTACTAGGCGAATCTAATGAATGGTTTCCGTCATATTCACTACTATGCTTCCCTTTTGAAAAAGACTGGCGCGTAATTATTACATATCCCATGCACGTAAATGTGGGTGACACTCTTTGTGCTTTTCATTTATGCAACTTTCGCAGATTTCGCATTGTTTTATAAAATTCAACAAGAATTTTCTATTACCATATTTATCTTTTTTATCCCGCATGTAAGGTGCCCTATACACCACTTCAAGACGTGAGTTGATACAAAAGAAGGTCTAAGTGTGAGAAAACGGCAGCTAAATGCCCGATTGGCTCAATTAACATTCAGTAGCTGAATGAAGTTTCATTTTATTTTACCTCTTGCATTATTCTGAATTGGTATTATAATGAATAACACAAAGTTAAATTTAGAACCACTGGTTCTATTATCGGTACACTTTATGAGAGGTGCATAACATGAGAGTTGCAACAGATATCGGAGGAACATTTACAGATTTAGTCTATATCAAAAAAAATGGCGAGTTTGGCATTGCCAAAGATCACACCACCCCCGGAAGGTACGAAAGGGGCATATTAAATGCCATACAAAAGAGCGGGATTTCTCCCGGTGAAATTGACATGTTCATTCATGGTTCTACAGTCGTCATCAACACGTTGACAGAACGAAAGGGCGTAAAAGTAGGATTAATTACGACCCAAGGGATGAGAGATGTTTTAGAAATAGCGAGGGGAAACAGGCCTGATCTCTATAATTTCAAATATAAAAAACCGAAGCCTTTTGTTGAAAGGCATTTGCGGCTTGAAGTGGCGGAAAGATTGAATTACAAAGGCGAGGTTTTAGTTGAATTACATGAAAGCGATTTAAAAAGAGCTATAGAATATTTTCGACAAGAAGGCGTTGAAGCCATTGCGATTGTTTTCTTGCATTCTTATAAAAACCCTATACATGAACAAATGGCGAAAGCGTACATTCAAAAGCATTGGCCTGAAGTATATGTAACCGCTTCATTTGAAGTATCAAAAGAATGGCGTGAATACGAGAGAACGAATACAACAGTATTGAATTCTTATGTAAAGCCCATTGCAACGGAGTATATTAATAACCTGAAAATTGAACTGGAAAATATTCATATTGATGGAACGAAGTACATTATGCAATCTAATGGCGGGTCCACGACTTTTGAACATGCCAAAAATGACCCGATTCAAATGGTAGAGTCGGGGCCTGTCGCGGGGATTTACGGTGCGAAAGTGTTGGGTGAATTGATAGGAGAAAAGAATATGATTGCATTTGATATTGGCGGGACTACCGCAAAATGTTCCTTAATTCACCAATCTGAAGTGAAAATAACGACCGATTATTATATCGAAAAGACAGATACGAACGCCGGCTACCCGATAAAAGCGCCAGTGGTTGATATTGTCGAAATCGGAAATGGCGGCGGCTCCATTGCCTGGATTGACGAATTAGGTTCCTTGCAGGTGGGGCCGCAGTCAGCAGGCGCTTATCCCGGACCGGTTGCTTACGGCTTGGGAGGAGAATCGCCTACTACAACAGATGCCCATTTGGTGACAGGGCGACTATCGCCCAAAAACTTCGATTACGATGTGGATATGGAAAAAGTAAAGCAAGTGATGAAGGAACAAGTATCTGCACTGTTCCAAGTGTCAACAGAGGAAGGGGCATTAGGCATTATCCAAATTGCCAATTCCAATATGTTGAACGCTTTACGGCTAATATCTGTCCGGAAGGGTTATGATCCATCTGAATTTGCCATGATTGCATATGGCGGCGGAGGGTCCATGCATGCCGCTGTTTTAGGGAGAGAATTAGGGGTTAAAAAAGTAATCATTCCGGTTTCGTCTGCTGTTTTTTCAGCTTGGGGCATGCTACAAACAGATTTGAGGCGCGATTATATACAGACTTATGTGGAGCCTTTTGAACAGTTGGATTTACAGAAACTGAATCACAAGTGGAAAGAGATAGAATCAGTGGCTGCTGAAGAGTTTATGGAAGAGGGAATGGAAGCTGGCAGCATTTTGTTCACAAGATATTTGGATATGAGATATGCCGGCCAGGAACACTCGGTCAAAGTTCCTGTTCCTAATGGCGATTGGTCAAACGAAAATCGCCAGGAAATCATCGAGAAGTTTCATGAATTACACAAACAACATTATACGTTTAAATTGCCTGACACCGATACGGAAATCGTCAATATTCATGTAACGGGTTTTGGACAAGTGGATAAAATTAGCCCGCGAGAAATAGATATGGCTTCAAAACGGCAAAACCCCATTTTAGAGGTGCGGGATGTTTATTTTGAACAGGAGGGCTGGCTCCCAACGAATGTGTATGCCAGGGAATATTTAGGGACAGATACCGTCATACAAGGTCCAGCCATTATAGAAGAGAAACAAACATCGACAGTACTGTATCCCGGCCAAACGTTAACGGTTGATAAATACGGCAATTTAATCATTGAAACGGGGGTATGAACATGTTTTCCGAAAAGATTGAAAGCCCAAGCCCATTTTTGCTTGAAGTGATCAAAGATTCGTTATTGTCTATCGGAGATGAGATGTTTATCGCGTTGGCAAAAACATCTATGAGCCCCATGTTTTATGAAGCTTTGGATTATGCGTGTGGTTTAACAGACGCCAAAGGGAATTTGATCAGCCAAGGCAATGGGGTAACTAGTTTTATCGGTATGCTAAGTCCGATGGTGCAGCATGTATTGACACTTTATGATGATGGAAAAGACTTGCAAGATGGTGATGTGATTATCATCAATGATCCTTATGTGGGAGGGGGTTCTCATTTATCAGATGTAGGTTTGGTCATGCCCATCTTCTTCGAAAATGAGATTGTTGCTTTTTCAGTGAACAAGGGTCATTGGACAGAAGTGGGTGGAAAGGACCCGGGGTCTTTTACGAATGATTCTATCGAAATTTATCAAGAAGGCCTTCAGTTGCCGGGTGTTAAATTATTTGAAGGCGGGAAAGTAAACCAGGCGGTTGTCAGTATTATTGAGCAAAATGTTCGTTTGCCCAAACAATCATTAGGTGATATGTGGGCGCAAATTGCCGCATTGCGAACAGGCAGAAAAAGATTTGAAGAGCTTTGTCAAAAATACACAAAGAAAGCCGTTATCCAATCCATCAACTTTTTGCTGCAGCAAGGAGAAATATTATCAAAACAGGCATTGGCAAAATTGCCAAAAGGAACTTTCGAAGCGTCCGATTTTATAGAGGATGATCCCAATACTGGAGGTCCATATCCTATTCAGGTAAAAGTGACCATCACGGATGATGAATTTATATGTGATTTTCGAGGCAGCCATAAACAAGTTCAGTCTCCGGTGAATTGCTCTTATTATGGCTTGATGGCAAGTGTAAGAGTGATGTACTTGGCGATTATTCATCCAACGAAAAATATAAATGAAGGTATTTTTCACCCTCTAAAGATTATAACGGATAAAGGTTCCATTATTTCTGCTGAAAGACCTGCCCCCGTTTCGATGAACTTTGAGGGCAGGTTGGGGGGCGCGGACTTAATATGGAAGGCGATGGCCCCGTATATTCCGGATCAGTTGCCGGCCGGGCACTTGCTATCTGTTTCCTCGGTATTAATAAGCGGCACACATCCTGAAACAGAGGAACCGTTCTTATTAGTGGAACCTTCGGTTGGCGGCTGGGGTGCGGCTCATGACCATGATGGACAAAGAGGGCAATTTTGTATGGGGGATGGAGAAACGTATAACATCCCAATTGAAGTTGCCGAAGCCAGATATGGTGTTCTAGTAGAACAATACGCTTTAAGATGTGATGGCGGAGGAGCTGGAAAATATATTGGCGGTTCAGGTGTGATTCGGACATACAGGGCTTTAAGTGATGGGCAAAGACTATCCATCAGTTTTGGAAGGCATCAATATGCTCCTTGGGGTGTGAATGGCGGTAAAGAGGGAGAGAAAAGCTACATTAAAGTAACGAGAAAGGATGGCACAAAAGTAGGGCCTACGGGAATTGTGAAAAACTTGCAATTTAATAAAGGCGATGTTGTAGAGTTGGCTACCGCAACTGGAGGGGGGTATGGCAACCCTGAAGAACGGCCCTTACAACAAGTGATCAGTGATGTGAAAAATGGTTATATTTCGTTGGCTGATGCCAGAAAGGTTTATAAGAAAGAGGTGTAATCATCAATACCCATTCCTGCTCTTTATTACAAACTAGAAGAAATGGGCTTGATAAATTAGTATAAAGAGCAGGAGGGAGATCATGATGATGTTAAAAACACTAGATAATGCCATTCAAGTATTAAATTGTTTTACTGCGCAAAAGAAAGCATGGGGAGTCAGGGAGCTAGCCAGAGAATTAGATGTAAGCCATACAGCTGTCAATCGAATTGTCAAAACATATGAAAGGAATGGATTTTTAACACAAGATGCCGAGACGAAAAAATATCAGCTGGGCTTAAAGTTTATTGAATTTAGCCAAATCATTAGAGAAAGAATGTCTATTACAGAAGATATTTTGCCTATTATGGAAAAGATAGCGGCAAAAACAAAAGAATCCATCTTTTTAACTTGGAAGGAAAATAATGACGGAGTGACGTTGGCGATTGCCGAGAGTGAGGAACGAATTAAATTTTCGGTGTCAATCGGCACTAGAACACCGCTTTATGTGGGCGCTTCTTGCAAAGTCATTATGGCTTTTTTGCCGGAAGAAGAACAGCTTGCCATTATCGATCAAGGACTAACGAGGTACACTGAAAAAACGACTACCGACAAAATCGCTTTATTGAATGAGTTAAAAGAAATTAAAGAGAGAAAGTGGTGCTATACGCACGGTGAATATACAGACCAAGTATTCGGACTGGCGGTTCCTTTATTTAATAAACATCAACAAGTCATCGCTTCTATTACGGCCGCAGGGCCTCAATATCGGCTTACACATAAAAGTAAAGAAGACATGTTGGACATCATAAAAGAAGGAGCGCGGGAGATTCAACAAATTATTTATAATTTTTTCTAACATTCAAGTATCTGAAAAAAGATCGTAAAGAACGTCAAGTCAATCCAATCCAGGATGTCAAACAATAGGGGGTTTATGATGGCGAGGAGCAATAAAGAACAAGAAGAGATGTATGTACAAGAGAGAATACCAGACTCTAAAAAGAAATCTTGGATTGGTATAGCGGCAATCTATTTTGGAATGACTGCCGCTATTTCATCTTTTTCCGCCGGCGGCGGTCTCATAACGGGCTTAAATTTAACAAACTCCATCGTTTCAGCAATTGTGGGAAGTGTGTTGCTTGTATTATTATTCTTTATTCCCATGGGGTATATCGGCGCTAAAGAAGGGTTAAACACTTATGTCTTGGGGGAGTATGTGTTCGGGAAGAAAGCTACGAACTTTACTACCGGGATGGTTATTTCTGTCTTGCCGGCGTTTGGCTGGTATGGAGTGCAAGTGTCGATTGCCGCAGAGGCTTTTAATCAAATGCTACATGTTGGAGATTTTACTAAGTTATTTATCGTCATTTTAGGATTATTATTTGTGATTCCGGCATTGTTTGGAGTGACAAGCATGGCATGGCTGGATTATATCAGCATACCGGCAATCTTGCTTATTACATTGTTAGGCTTTTTCAAAGTGATGAGCATTTCGAGCATGAGCGGCGTTTTTTCTTATGAGCCCAGTACGACCCAGTCGCTATTTTGGGGGATTAATCTTATTTTGGGAGCTTCGGTGGCAGGTTCTTGTTTTTCACCTGATTATACGCGGTGGATTCCCAGTAACGTCAGGAATGTTTCGTATACTGGGATACTGGGCGTAATAACGCCAAAAGTGGCTTTAACTGTTGTCGGATCAATGATGGCGCTTACAGCTACAACGATTGGAATAGATGAACCATGGGATGTTTCGAAAGTGCTCGCGGCTTTGGGATTACCGGCGCTTTCCATGATATTGGTTGTGTTATTGCAATGGACTACGACAATCGTAGCTGCTTATAGTGCTGGATTGGCTTTAACAAAGGCGTTTGGTTGGAGCAGGTTTTGGTGGACTTTTATCGTGGCTGTAGTCGGAACTAGTTTGGCTTTAGGCGGTATTATCAAATTTTTTATACCGTTTTTAGGGATATTGGCAGCTTTTGTTTCACCAGTCGCCGCTATCATCATAACAGATTATTTCTTCATTTCTGGAAAACAACTGAGAGAAAAAGGAGACTTCTACTGGCCTAGTATCGTTTGTTGGTTGATCGGTGGGTTTTCAGCATTCATCATTCCTGTATTTATACCAGCTTTAAATGCTTTTATCATCAGTATGGTTAGTTATTATTTCTACCATAATATATTTAAAAAAGCTTAAAGAACAATAGGAGGGAACCTTATGAAAATAGCACATGTTTTACCTGTCAATGTTAGCAAGGAGAGAATCAATAATATAAAAAGCAAATTGACCCCCAACTTGTTCCCGGATACTCAATTAGACATCATCACTTATCAAGAAGGGCCGAAAGATTTGGAATATTACACTTATGAGCATTTGGCGATTGATCTGATGATAAAAGATAAAGAGCGATTAAACTCCTACGATGCCATTAGTATTGCATGCTTTTATGATCCGGGTGTGAGGGAACTGAGAGAATTGTTAAATATACCGGTTATTGGGATTTCACAAGCATCCATATTACTCGCTCAAGTATATGGGCATAATAGCGCCATCATCGTAAGCAGGGATAAAAACTTGCCTAAAATGAAAGATAATATGTTGCTATACGGTTTTAGCGATCATATTAGTGTTTGGCAATCTTTAGATTTGACTGTCCAACAATTGAATCAGATCGATCAGGCGGAACTGCTTTCTTCTACTTCGAAGCTTATAAAAGAAGCTATTGAAATATATAAATCCGAAGTGATTATTTTAGGGTGTGGAGCTTTATCGGGATTAGAAGATGAGTTGGTTCAAAAGTTTCAAATGCCGATTATTAACCCGATCGTTGCGGGCATCAAAATGGCGGAAACGCTGGCAAGCTTGCGGAAGACGGCTCAATTGACAACGAGTAAACTGTATGACTATGAAAATAACAGTTTACATTTTTGACAACGATATGGATTTTGATAGCGATTACATCTATTCGCTATGATGGCCTATTTCAGTATCAGTGCGTGGATTGAAATAATGGTCACCGCCGTAATCACATATCTAGATGAAACGGCTCACTCTACATCATTGCGTGGATTGAAATTTTCGCGGATCGGCACACCTTTTTCATCATACCCGTCGCATTCTACATGAGTCGTGGATTGAAATCAGAATGAAACATATTTGAAAAAATACGAGTGAGTTGCCGCACTCTACATGGCTATTTTAAATCTACTATGAAGGAGGCAGACAATGTTTCATAAAAGAAAAGCAGCCGCTCTCGCATATATGAAGGAATTTGATATGGAGCTATTGGTATTGGTTCCGGGTTCAAATTTATATTATATGACTGGAAATAAACTGAAACAAAGTGAAAGGTTAACATTATATTTTTTAGAGCGCAGTGGAAGAGGTATTTTCTTTGTTCCGGAAGTTGAAAAAACGAAATTCATGCTGGGCGAGGATGATTGTATATTAAGTTATTCTGATGATGAAGGTCCTCAGTCCTTATTAGATGATGTAAGAAGCAGTTTAGCCCAACACTATAGCAGAGTCGGTGTTGAAACAAATACGATGCGATTATTTGAATATCAATTCTTACATGAATTGGGCATGCGGCAAACTGTTCATGCAATGAATCTATTGAAAGAGATGCGTCAATATAAGAATTCAGAAGAAATAAAGAGTATCAAAAAAGCTGTTTCTGTTTTAGAGGAGAGTTTATTAGCTATTTTACCAACTATTCAGATAGGAGTACAAGAAAAGGAAATTGCGGCCAAATTAGAGTACGAAATGAGAATGAGAGGTTCGGAAGGCACTCCTTTTTCAACGATTGTGGCTTCGGGATATAGAGGAGCGCTGCCACATGGCCGAGCATCTGACAAGACGATTGAAGATGGGGATTTTATTGTCATTGACTTTGGGGCGATTGTAGATGGTTATGTAGGCGACATGACTAGAACAATCGGGATCGGACATATTTCTGCTAAACAAAAAGAAGTTTATCATGTGGTCAAAAGGGCGCTAACGGAAGCAATTGCATCTATTAAGATTGATGAAAAGATCGGTGACATTGACGCAACCGCCCGAAATATCATTTCCCAAGCCGGTTACGGGGACTACTTTACACATCGGTTAGGTCATGGAATTGGTTTGGATGCCCATGAAGATCCTTATATTATGCAAACAAACGATGATCAGATTCGTCCGGGCATGGCATTTACAATTGAGCCGGGTATCTATCTTCAAAATGAATTTGGGGTTCGAATAGAAGACAACATCGTTGTAACCGAAGCAGGAATAGAAAATGTCATGACCGTCAGTCATGATTTGATTGTTTTATAAATGACGTTATTTTTCCAGGGGATGGACGTGCATTGCGTCTATCAGCTTTTGATCCAGGGGAAAAACGTTCCGCATTTCTGGATAAGAAGAAATGCCGCCATTATGGAAAAGAGGAAACAAAAACGATCCAAAAGGTGATTCATCATTATGATTGGTAAGGAAGAGATAGATATTGAGAAAAAAACATCCAACTATTTTTAACCCAATCACGATTTTTTTAATCGTTTTTACGGCTATCTTTGGAGCAGTCATCGGGATGCAATTAATCACAACATTAGGTATTTCCGCAAATACATCCATCATTGGAGCAATTTTCGCTATGATGATTGCCAGAATACCCATTCAGCATTTTATTCGTTTTAAATCTGTCCATCGGCAGAATATGATTCAAACTTCCATCTCGGCCGCAACTTTTGGAGCAGCAAGCAGTTTACTGCTGCCAATTGGCATTCCCTTTGTCATGGGGATGCCCGAGCTAATATTGCCCTTGTTTATAGGTGTAACGCTTGCGATGTTTGTCGATGCCATTTTATTATATAAGTTTTTTGATTCAAAAATATTCCCGGCAGAAGAAGCCTGGCCACCGGGTATTGCAACAGCCGAAGCAATTAAGGCGGGTGATGAAGGTGGAAAAAGGGCTAAAGTATTAGGAGCAGGTATTGTTATTGGAATTTTGGGTTCGATCGCCAAGATTCCGATGTCCGCTTTTGGTGTCGCCTTTATAGGAAATATTTGGGCGTTAACAATGTTTGGTATCGGTCTCTTGCTCAGGGGATATTCAGTGCCTTTATTCGGAAGTGATATAAACGATTATTATATACCTCATGGTTTTATGATAGGTGCCGGGATCGTGGCATTGGCTCAAGTATGCATGTTAATATTCCAGAAACAAGAGCAAAAGGGAAACGGTGAATCGGTCAATAGGTATTCAAGAAATGAAAAAGATATTGCCCAAGGATTTAGAAACGGTACACTTGCCTATCTTATCATTGCTGTCTTGATGGCACTGATATCTGGCATATATCAGGATATGTCGATTTTGATGTTAATTGGTTTTATTTTGTTTGCGACGCTTGCTGCTTTTGCTCATGAATTAATCGTAGGGATTGCAGCTATGCATGCAGGATGGTTTCCGGCTTTTGCGGTTGCGCTTATTACTTTAATCATCGGCATTCTCATTGGTTTTCCAAAAGAGGCTTTGGCTATTTTAGTTGGCTATAGTGCTTCAACAGGCGTTGCTTTTGCTGATATGGGCTATGACTTAAAAACGGGCTACATTTTACGGGGGAATGGTACAGACCCAACTTTTGAAAAGGAAGGAAGAAAGCAGCAATTATATGCCGCTGTCCTGGCTTTTTTGGTAACGGTTACAGTTGTTTTTGTATCCTTTCAAAGCTATTTTGAAAAAGACTTAATCCCGCCTGTTAATTTTGTGTATGCGGCTACTATTGAATCCGGTGTTTCTCCCCAAATAGCGACTCAACTCATAATTTGGGCTATACCCGGGGCGTTGCTTCAAATGATTGGCGGCCCTAAACGACAGATGGGGGTTCTGTTTGCAACCGGATTATTATTAATAAATCCCATTGCCGGATGGGCGGTGCTTGCCGGTATTTTCATCCGCTTTATGATGTATAAGATCAATAGAAACCAAGATCATCAGTTGATGACGGTTATGGCCGCCGGATTTATTGCCGGTGACGCTTTGTACAGCTTTTTTTCTTCCATCTTTAAGATGGGAAAGCAGTAATTTAGTACGGCGGCTGCAGCATGCTCTAATATTTTGTATTCGGTATACCTATAAAAGAGACATGCCTGTAACCGAAAGTCATTTTCGGAACACAGCCATACTTTCCCAGAAGGCGTGGATGTTGAAGGGCGGGAAAAAATAATCGGCCTTTTTAGCATACGGAAATCGATTTTGGGAATCTGCTACAACAGCAAATGAGGCTTGCTTTTGGTTGTTTTATGATAAACCTTTTAGACTACGGTCTGATGATAACTATTTTATAAACGCTTAATTTCTCTCGGTGTACTTCAACATCCTAAAAAAGAATGAGGTGTTTGTATGCAACATTTTATACAGGTCTTGGATGTTTAATGGCTCCTTCTATTCTCTTTTTAACGACCAAAGCCATCTTTGGGTAAAACAATGAACGAAGTGTATATGCGACCAGAAGTGAAGGAAAGGCAAAACTTGTTACACTCTTGTCTTTTCTTTACTTTCAAGAAAGTGCGTGGCTCGCCAAATTTGGGCGGAAGTGCCCGCTTATCATATGTAATGGGAGAATGGTGGATTTGGCATCAACATTGAAGCACGTGAGAAATTCATCCGCTTATTCTGTTTCCCCTTTGATAATTTTCCACATTTGTCTTAGCTTACGCAAATCCTCTTCATCGGATTTAGGCAGTTCTTTATGCCAGCGGTCAAGTTCAGGGTCTTTGATGACTGTTGGATACTCATCATCATCTTCTTTTTCAGATCCAGTGGGATCATCGGTTATACCGAGTAAATAATCCGTTTTTACGCCATATAATAAGGCTAACTTTTTTAGTGTGTCAGTGTCAGGATCACGATAGTCCCTTTCATAGTTCGATAAGACTGCATTTGTGATTCCAATCTTTTTAGCCACATAAATTTGGGACCAATTTCTTTTCTCTCTTTCTTTTTTCAAACGAGATCCTAAGCTCATCATACATCACCATTTTATACATTATACTTATAGTTTACCCAAAATAAACGCTGTGTTAAGTAGATTTAACAAAAAGTTTAGTAGTGCACTTGACTTTCAACGGTACGTGTATATAATAAAAGTAGCCGTTTAAACTTTACGTTGAAAAGGCGGTGATATCACAATGTTGCACAAAAAAATTAAAGAGGTCAGGACAGCCAAAAATATAAAACAAGTTGTGATAGCGAATGCTCTTGGTATTACCGTGCAAGCGTACAGCATGAAGGAAGGAGGCAAGCGCCCAATAACTACAGCCGAGCTGGAGTTGATCGCTGCCAAACTAGATGTGCCGGTGTCGACATTTTTTTTGAAAGCGGATTAAACGCAGGGTTAAAGATTTGTAATTCATAAATGTCGGAAAGGAGACGATAAATGTAATGAATGGAAAATCTATTAGCCTGTGAAAAATTCTGTTTTACTTCAAAGCAAGTCTTGAGTGGATGTGAGGCACAAGTTCCAATACCCTTTTTTTAATGAAATTGTTCGGTCATTCAAACAATGTAATGGCTAAAGAGGGAGTGGATTGAGATGGGAGAAAGGTATGCTTCGGGATTGTCGGAAAAAGTGATTTGTTATCTATTTGAACCTATTGATGAAGGAGCGGAACGGTCTTTTCATTATATGCTTGATGTGAATAAGGCATATGTATCAATGCTGATTTCCGAAGGCATTGTCGACTTAGAAACAGGTAAAGAGATCATGCGGTCACTGAAAGAAATACATAATGAAGGAAACGAACAGTTTGAGATTGATCATCGCTTGGAGAACCTTTGCTTCTATATTGAACAGAAATTGGTTGATAAAGTCGGGAGAGAGGTTGCCGAACAACTGCATAAAGGCAGAAACAGAAATGATCTGTATGCGACTGTCACGAGGATGAACAGCCGTGAAGGCATAAAAAGGTTATGCGCTCTGTTATTAAAGCTGCGCGGCGCCTTGTTAGAACTTGCTGACTATCATTGTCATATGGTTTTTACCGCTTATACACATATGCAGCCTGCGGTCCCGATTACATTGGGTCATTATTTTTCGGCGATCCTTCATGCAATGGAACGAGACTTTACCCGCTTGGGCAGGGCCTTGCAACAGACTAATCTTTCTCCCCTGGGATCAGATGCGATGGCAGGTACGGCTTTTCCGATTAAATGGAAGAAGACTGCCGAGTTACTGGGTTTCGCGGAATCAATGACCAATTCATTGGATGGAATCGCATCTCGTGATTATATGTTGGAAGCTCTATCTGCAATGAATATTCTCATGAATCATATCAATCGTCTGTGCCATGATTTACATATTTGGTCTACAGATGAATATGGCATCGTTACGGTCGGGGAATCAGCAACTGCTTCCAGCGGTAGAACGTTGCATAAAAAGAATCTGGTTACTTTGGAACGTATAAAAGCAAAGTCATCACATGTGTTGGCAGCCCTTGTTTCCGCCATCGGTTGCATGAGCAACATTCCATATGCCCATTGCCAGGACTTGGCAGGGGAGAGTACGAAGCTTTTTTGGGATTCCTTGCATGAAGTGGGAACAGCATTGGAGTTGTTGTTAGAGACAATACAAACGATTGATTTTAAGGAAAAGAAGATGCAGAGCGAATCATCCCGTAATTTCTCCACTGTTACCGAGCTGGCAGGTCTGCTTGTCCGTGAAGCAGGCATCTCTTTTCGGCAAGCCCATCAAATAATCGGTTCGATGGTGAACAATATGTTACAGCAAAACCGTACATTCCATCAGTTAGATTCCAGATTCATCGAACAATCATCCATTGATGTGCTAGGAAAAGGTATTTTTATCTCTCAAGAAAAAATTGAAAACGTTTTACGTTCTGTCAAAAATGTAAATGCGAAAATGGTGCAAGAAGAGACGGATTTTATGGAAGTGAAAAAGCAACTGGAAAAGTTGAATCACAAGATTCAACAAGATAAAAAGTGGATGCTCCAATTCGAAGAAACGATCGGCCGTTTTAAAAAGGAGCTAGAATCTTACATGTAAAATGACAAAATAACCCGGGAGTGGAAATATTGAAAACGAACAAATTTGATCAGGCACTTCCATTATATTTTCATATTAAAAAAGTATTGCAAGAAAAAGTTGCAAGCGGTGTATGGAAACCGGGAGACCAAATCCCAAATGAAATTGAGCTCGCGGACATCTTTCAAGTGAGCCGATCCACTGTAAGAGAAGCAATCCTTCAATTGGTTCGGGAAGGTGTACTTGTCAGATATCAAGGTAAGGGAACTTTTGTATCGCAACCGAAAATCGAAGGTGAACTGATCAACTTCAATTTTTCAAGCAAATGGGCCTTTAAGCAACAAATGGTTCATGTAATTGAAAAGCCTTGTACTGTTTCAGTGGCAAAAGCATTGGGATTGGCGCTAAATGAGATCGTCTATGAGATTAAACGAATCAACTTTTTTCATACTGAACCGGCAGCTTTGGAAATTTCTTATATCCAAAAAGCATGTGTGCCTAATTTGACAAACCATTCTATCGAAGGAAGATTATATGATTTGTTGAACGAGAAATACCATATTTCCATTACAAATGCGGAGAGTGATATGGAGCCTGTTCTTTTAAATTCAGCGGAAGCGGGAATGTTGAAAACGAATATGGACAAACCAGGGTTGAAAATAACACGGGTTGGTAAAACATTATCGGGAAAACCGGTTATTTTAACCGACAGTTTGATCCGGGGCGATAAGGTGAGAATGTTTATTCAATCCAGCTAATGAAAGAGGAAAAAGAGTTGTTTTGTGGGTGGCATCAGTTGTTTCTAGTTCCACATGATGGTTTCGCAAACATTATTTTTGAGTGGCTACCGCAATGAAAATAGGAACCTATATTTAATGCAGGACTTCAAGATGTGACATAGCCTTGTTTTTGTGACAGATTAGATCGTTTTCAAGGATAGGAACGATGTTGGTCGGCTAGTCTAAAGGCTCCGGCGACTATGTGATTTGCGATTTGCCTTAGCGGTGGCAGATAGGAAGTTTTCATCATAGCTGTTTGCTCGTTGCTTGGAATTTCTCCCATTTTGCTTATCGTCCGGAAGGAGTGGCCACTATTTTAGGGATGATCTTGTATTGAGGATTTTCCGTTTGAAAAAATAAAAAATCCAATGAATCGTTATCTGCCTAAGGAGGGATAGACATTGAAGTTTACAATTATTGGCGCCGGAAATAGCGGTCAAAGCATGGCGGCACATTTAACGTTATTGGGTTATAACATTTCTTTATATGATATTCAGGAAAGTTTAATAGAAGGAATCAATGAAAAAGGTGGAATCGAAGTCGAAGGGTTTATCCAAGGTTTCGCTCCAGTAAAGGCTACAACCAATCTGGAA
The DNA here is from genome assembly GCF_037963795.1 of Siminovitchia sp. FSL W7-1587. NCBI lineage: Bacteria > Bacillati > Bacillota > Bacilli > Caryophanales > Bacillaceae > Siminovitchia > Siminovitchia sp. FSL W7-1587. The sequence goes on along the minus strand of NZ_CP150169.1, from coordinate 1,753,333 downwards.
AATGCCATGGAAAATACGGATGTCATTATGATCACGACAACAGGAAGCGCACACCGGACAGTGGCGCGCGCGATTGCGCCTTATTTACAAGATGGACAAGTGATTATGCTTTGTCCGGGTTATTGGGGAGCTTTGGAATGCAGGAGTATTTTCAGAGATATGGGCATGAATAAAAAAGTGTATGTCGCAGAAACGGAATCTTTCATTTATACTTGCCACTCTACGGCACCGGGACATGTTCAAATTAGGAAAATCAAGGAATCTCTGGAATTTTCGGCTCTGCCTTCGAGTGATTCGGCCATTGTAAAAGACAGACTTAGTGAAGTATATCCGCAATTAAAGATTGCCGGTAGTGTGTTGGTGACAACTTTGAACAATTGCAATCCGATTTTACACGTGCCGATCGCACTGTTAAATGCGGGGAGAATTGAATCTGAAGGGGAATTTGCCTTTTTCCTTGAAGGTGCCACACCATCAGTCGTGAATGTTGTGGAAGAGTTGGAACAAGAGCGGTTGGTAATGGGACGTCACTTAGGGATAAAATTGTCTCCCGCACTTGATTTGCTGCGCCGTTTTTATCGGGTGGAGGCAGCAACCTTATATAAAAGCATTCAAAAAAACCCGGTCTATCAATGCGAAAAAGCTCCCGTCACATTAAATCATCGTTATATATATGAAGATATTCCTTATGGTTTACATCCGATGGTTGAACTTGGCGAAAAGCTCGGTATTCATATGAGGTGTTGCAATCTACTCATTGATATGGCGTCCTTACTGGTAAAGGAAGACTTGAGGGAGAGGGCTGTCAGGCTGTCGGATTTAGGATTGGCGGATATGAATCCGGATGAAATAGTAGCGTATTTGGAGGAGTAAAATATAAACGAGTCAGCAACAAACGGCGGTATTAATGGTTGAGCGAACAATTGGTACCGCAGTTTTTTATGGGCAAACCCGAAAATAACAACTTTCTAAATATGAAAAAAGAGCTTACTGATAGAAAAAGACTATGGCAATTTTCAAGGTTACATTTTTTAAAGCAATGCTTCATGACCTATTATTGCTTTCACTATATAAAACCGCTTACATGTATGGTATAATGATTGAAAATTCCGATAAAGGAGGCATTTCATGGGTCAGTACGCGTATAAAAGTATTTCAGAGCTGTCACAACTTATCAGGGAGAAAAGACTTTCGCCTGTTGAGTTGCTTGAAGCGACCATCAAGCGAATTGAGACCCGCAACCAAGAGACCAATTCATTTGTTTACTTGAATTTTTCAGAAGCTAGAGAAAGAGCAAGGCAGGCTGAAGAGATGGTGATGGCCGGGGAAAAGTTGGGGCCTCTGCATGGTATTCCAACTGCTATAAAAGATTTATTTGATTTTAAACCCGGTTGGCCCGCCACATATGGAGGTATTCCCGCTTTAAAAGACCATATAGCCGATTTTTATTGTGTGTATGCTGAAAGAATGGAGAAAGCCGGTGCGATTATTGTAGGTAAAACAAATAGCCCTATCATGGGGTTTCGAGGAACGTGCGATAATCCATTGTTTGGACCAACAAAAAATCCATTTGATGTAACAAAAAATAGTGGTGGTTCTTCGGGAGGAAGTGCCGCTGCAGTGGCGGATGGGTTGATCCCTATTGCGGAAGGTACAGATGGGGGTGGATCGATTCGTATTCCTTCTGCCTGGTGCGGCACATACGGCTATCAAGCGTCCTATGGCAGAGTTCCAATGGTCATGAGGCCGAATGCTTTTGGCGGTATGAGTCCTTTTCTTTATGAAGGGACGATAACGAGAACGGTTGAAGATGCTGCCATTGGCATGGCCTCCTTGACAGGTTATGATTCCAGGGATCCTTTGAGTGTAAACAGCAAGGTGGACTACATGGGAGCCCTCCATAAATCTATGAAAGGATGGAAAATAGCCTACAGCCCGGATTTTGATGTGTATCCGGTAGACGAAAGAGTCAAGAATGTTGTGAAAAGTGCTGTGCAACTGTTTGAAGATGCTGGCGCGCATGTAGAAGAGGTGCAATTCGGTATCAAAAGAGACCAAAAGGAATTAAGTGATTGCTGGTGTCGAATGATGATGACTGCAAATATCGCAACATTCGAAATTTTAAAGCAGCAAGGACTGGATTTATTAAAGAATGATCGAGATGACCTTCCCGAGGAATTTACTTACTGGTCAGAATATGTCCATCATATGAAAGCAACAGATATCATCAATGACCAAATCATCCGAACAGAAATCTTTGACTCCATTCAAAAGATCTTCAACGAGTATGATCTCATTATGACGCCAACTTTGGCTTGTCTACCAGTGGATAATGCGGATGATGGGGAGACAAAGGGGCCTTCTCACATAAATGGAATTGAAATGAATCGGTTAATTGGTTGGTGCCTCACTTACTTTACAAACTTCACGGGACACCCCTCTGCTTCTATTCCTGCTGGTTTGGCAGGTCATCTTCCAGTTGGAATGCAAATAATTGGAAAAAGATTGGCCGATGAGGATGTATTCACTGCCAGTTCCATATTTGAACAGCTCAAGCCTTGGAAAGGCACGTACGAAATCTGCAATAATCGGGCCCGTGTCGAATCTTGATTCATAAAAAAGCTTGCATGAGCTTTTAGATCCCGCATGTAAGATGCTATATACACCACTTCAAGACCTGAGGTGATATAAAAGGGCTAAGTGGGAGAAAAGCGGCACCTAAATGCCGGATTCGTTCAACTAACATTCAGTAGGAGAAGGAAGAAACCTCCTACTGAATGAAGTTTCACTTTATCCATCATTGAAAGATCATTTAGCAAAAAAAGAAATTATTAATTTTAAGAAAAAAATAAGTAAAGTTGCTGTTAAATGCGAAAAAGGGCGCCGGCTATTTGGTATAATTGCGATTGCCAAAACCTAAATACCCAAAGGTGAAAGCTGAATATTGAAAAATCAACCAATGTAGCCGGGCTCCTCATCAATACTTGACACTTGTCGACAAGTTTGTATAAAATGAATATTATTTCAATCGGAAGGGGACAAAGTACATGATTTTCTAATCCTATTTCAAGAAAAAACATTGTTATGAACTATTCGGATCACTTCTGCATGAAAGGTCGATTCTTATTTGGGTATTGAATGGTTTGTAACAGTGCTTTTCTGGGTAGGATTAGCTATGTGCTTTTATAGTTAAAAAGGGCGAAGTGTCTTCTTTTTGCTATAAGGTCTCATTGCCTCCTGTTCAGAAAAGGACGGGAGGTTTTTTGTGTTTGTAAAGTAAATGTTTCAAGGATGGAAAAATATTTGTAAAAAGGAGTCGATATGTGTGGAAAGCAAGTATGAATTTTTATCAGAAGATCCCAATATCAAAGTGTTGCCAATTATGCTTTCATTAATCATCGGCGCCTTTTTTGCCATTTTAAATGAAACGTTGTTAAATATTGCGCTAACGACGTTAATGCAGGAATTTGGCGTATCCTTGACGATTGTGCAGTGGATGGCAACCGGTTTTATGTTGGTAATGGGTATTGTCATTCCTGTATCAGCTGTATTGATGCAATGGTTTACGACACGGCAAGTGTTCTTGGGGACAATGATTGTATTCACAATTGGCACGGTCGTTTGCGCTGTTGCCCCTAATTTTAGCATTTTGTTGGTCGGCCGGTTACTTCAGGCAGTTGGAACCGGGCTTTTGACACCGTTCATTTTCAATACATTTTTATTGCTGTATCCGCCTCATAGACGCGGAGCGGTAATGGGAATTGTTGGTCTGGTGATTATGTTCGCCCCGGCAATCGGGCCGACATTATCCGGAGTTATTGTAGAATATTTGGGTTGGCGCTATTTGTTTATTGTTGTCATTCCATTTGCTTTGTTTTCCATTTTGTTTGCTTATAAGTATTTAATCAATGTTTCAGAAGTCACAAAGCCGAAAGTGGATGTATTGTCCATTGTGTTATCGACGATTGGCGTAAGCGGCATTGTATTTGGTTTCAGTTCGCTTGGTGAAAGTGATGCTGGATTCCTCAATCCGCTCGTTTACCTGCCGATTATTGTTGGGGCCGCGGCACTCACCTTGTTTTCCTTCCGGCAGTTGAAGCTTGATGAACCGCTGCTTGATCTCAGAGTATTTCGGTTTCCCATGTATACACTCGGAGTCATCTTATTTTTAATTATTTTGATGGCGATGTTCTCTTCGGAAATTATTTTGCCGGTCTTTATGCAAGGACCGTTGGCGTTGACGGCTGCGACCGCGGGCTTGGTTTTATTGCCGGGCAGTTTGTTAAGCGGGCTTTTGTCACCGGCAATGGGGCATCTGTTTGATAAATTGGGACCGCGTAACCTGCTCATTCCCGGCACCATGCTATTATGCGCAACGATGTTTATATTAAGTAATTTAAGCTTGCAAACACCAATTTGGGTAATTGTTGCTTGTTATATGTTGCTCATGGTTTCGATATCGGCTGTAATGATGCCTGCTGAAACGAATGGCCTGAATCAATTGCCGAAAAAAATGTATCCCCATGGGACGGCCATCATGACCACTTTGCAGCCGATTGCCGGTGCGATAGGCGTGTCGGTATTTATCAGTTTGATGAATGCCAAGCAAGCTCATTTTCTGGAAAAAGCAGAGGCCCCGACTCATCCTGCAACGATCAAAGCATCAATGGTGGAAGGCGTTGAATTTGTCTATCTCATTGCTCTTGGCCTATCGGTCATCGCATTGATCATGTCATTTTTTGTGTATCGGGCCACGCCCAAAGAGATGAACGCTCCGGTATCGAAGGAATCGGAGTAAATAACGGCCTTATAAACGGGCTGATAAAGGCTTCTCCAGACAAATAAAAATCACGAATATGGATTGAACTTGAAAAAGAAAAGAGGCGTTCAGTTTAATTGGGGCGCCTCTTTTTTGAGCCGTAACATATATCGGGATGGAAGTGATGCGATGTAATAAAATTCCGCGCTCCGTCCAGTTTCCTTTAAAAGAAAGCATCAAAATGATTCGGTGTGTTGCGATTTAGTTTTATATCAATTGTAAGACAATATAAAAAATATATTGAATTTTGTTATTTTCGTTGTTATAATTAACTCAAAAAATGAAATAATATTTCAAATAATGAAACGAAAATGTATAGAGTACATATTATTGCTTACTCAAAAGTAAAATTGTAAGGACTGTCATTGAATGAAAGTGGAAAGGGGAGTTTTCATTGGGATTTATTGAAATAAAAACAACCATTCCCGGGCCGCGCTCATTAGACTTATGGAAGAAGCGCAAAGACGCTGTTCCCAATGGTATTTCCACCAATATTCCAATCGGAGTCTCTGAGGCTTCCGGTGCTTTAATAAGGGATATGGATGGGAATTGTTTCATTGATTTGGCTGGAGGTATTGGTACTTTAAATGTTGGACATTTACCACCCGGAATCGTCGAGGTGCTGAAAAAGCAACTCGATTGCTTTATTCATCCTGTTTTTCCGGTCACTATGTATGAGTCTTATATTCAATTGGCTGAAAAGCTTAATCGCTTAGTCCCAGGAACATTTCCTAAAAAAACGATTTTCTTGAACAGTGGCGCAGAGGGAGTTGAAAACGCCATCAAAATTGCCCGGCGATTTACCGGACGACCAGGTATTATTTCTTTTGAAAGAAGCTTTCATGGAAGAACCTTTATGACGATGTCACTGACAGGTAAAGTGAAAGACTTTAAACAAGGTTTTGGTCCGATGGCGACAGATGTATACAAGGTTCCCTATCCATACCCTTACCGTGATGAGCAAACGACAGATGAGGAATTGCTCAACAGTTTTCACCGCTTATTTCAAACAACGGTTGACCCGCGGGATGTTGCGGCCATTATGATGGAGCCTGTCCAAGGAGAAGGCGGACTGGTCGTTCCGTCCGCAACATTTGTAAAGGGAGTCAGAAAGCTGTGTGATCAATTTGGCATCGTTTTTATAGCCGACGAAGTTCAGACGGGCTTTGCCCGTACAGGAAAATTATTCGCCATGGAACATTTTGATGTAGAGGCCGATATAACAGTACTGTCAAAATCAATTGCTGCCGGAATCCCCTTGGCAGCTGTTACTGGAAAAGCGGACATCATGGATTCTCCAAAACAAAAGGAACTGGGAACGACTTTGGGAGGGAGTCCGTTAGGATGTATCGCAGGCCTTAAAGTGTTGGAAATAATAGAAAAAGAGAATCTGACAGACAGAGCTAATCTAATCGGTCAACAAATCAAAAAGCGCTTGGCGCATTCATCATCGTTCATTGGTGAAATAAGAGGAATTGGCGCGATGATCGGAATTGAAATCGTAAAAGATAAGGACACGATGGAACCATACCCTGAAATGGTGAAAGACATTGTGAAAAAATGTTATGAAAATGGTGTGATCATCCTGACGGCCGGGGCATATGGGAATGTAATACGACTGCTGCCGCCCTTGGTCATTACTGATGCAGAGTTGTCGGAAGCATTGGCTGTATTGGAGCGTGTCTTATCTGGAATGGAAAAAGAAGGAAATTGTTAATGTTTTTCAGGAAGTTTAGATCAATTCTTCAACCTTATATGTGTGTAATAAAGATAGTACAGAATTAGCTAGACATTTGTTATTTCGAAATTATCTTCGTAACAATCCAGAGGCAGTTAATGAATATGAACAGTTAAAAAATGAATTGGCGAAGACTGCAAAAGACCGAGCTACTTATAGCGAGGGTAAAACTAAATGTGTAACTAAGATATTAGAGAACGCAATGAGGTAATGTCATTAGTTTTGAGTGTTCGACTGCTTTTTCAGTATGTGAAACATGTACTTACACTAACGGGTTCTTTCCTTTGGGATTCGAACTGGCTGCAAATCAGCAGCTTTTTTTATTCCACTAAAGGGGCAGGTTAGTGGAATAAGGAATAGGACTCTTTCAAAGAGAAATTAGCATTGTTGTTTAGTATATATGAACTATAAAGTTATTATAAACATTCCAATATCTAATAACGAAGTACCTGAACTAAGAGAACATATTGGTTGGGGTAGACGAGATGATGATTACCCAATATTGTTTGAACGTTGTAATTTCTGGGCTGGGGTTAGAGGTAAAAATAATAAACTGATTGCCTTTGGGTATGTTTGTGGAAAGGGTTTAAAACATGGATATATGGAAGATATAATCGTTCATCCTCAGTATCAAGGACGGGGAATTGGAGTTGAGTTGGTAAAGGAATTATTGCGAGAGTCTGAACGGTTTGGATTAAGAATTGTAACGGTGTCATACGAGGAAAACAAAACTAGCTTTTATAAAGCATATGGCTTTAACCTGGTTCAGGAGGATTATGGCAATCATCGTAATAAAAATTCTTACTTAAACTGACGGGTGCGTTAGTAAAAATTCTTTTTGTAGTAAAATATGGCATTTGTAGTACAAAAAAAGATAGATAGAGGATAATTCTTTACTTCTCTATCTATCTTTTTAATTTACCCCTTAAATGTCTGACATTACATAAAACCTCATTGTTATTTTTACCGTCTTGACTTTTTATATAGCTAAAAAAACAAAAAACCCTTAAACACCCCCGCCTATAAATAAGTGGGGGTGTTTTTTTAATGAACATTTGCAATTTTTTACGAGGAAACCAAGCCAATAACACTAAGTGTAATACCGTCGGGGCATAGAACCAGTTTTTCTTTGCACAAGCAATGAAATTGCAATTACATTGGCAGTCATTAGTTCCATAACTTGACCAATAACGATCGTGAGTAGGGCAGCAAACATCATATGGATTTATCGCCACCATATTTTCCACGATCACCACAGTTCCTTCCACAATGTTTATATCCAGGACAACCATCGCCCCATTGATACAAAGGTTTAACAGTTTTAAAAGATTGACCTTCAACATAATTTGCATGATTCGGGAGGCCTTTTTCAAAGTCCATTGATTCAATAGATTTTCCAGTATAAGGAATTTCTATTTCAACTTATAAAAGTTGTCAGTTTGTTTTCGCCTTCCTTTAAAACCGCAGCTGTTACAACTTCTTAGTAAAAATTGTTAACAAACGACCGCATTGCCGAATTTCAGTACAACACGAGTAATGAGATTACAATATTTTCATCAACCGGGGCAACGAATTCTGTTTTATTAGCTGCCAAAATGTAATAGCATCTTCTTTAAAATAAATCTTAGAATTTTATTTTTGAAATTCCATATTTGGCTTAATATGCATTAAATACAAATAATGCTTTTTCTTTTGACAGTTTACGTCCAAATTCCAATTCGATAATAGGTATTGCCATTTGAATCATTCCTTTATTTTTATTTACAACTATAACTAACACGGGGTGTCTTGCTTTACATTTTTCACCTCAATTGGTTGCTATATTTCAATAGGTGTAATTAAATTGCAAAAACTAAAACAAGATTGGGAGAAATTTTTAACAATCGTAGTGATCAATTTGCTTCATTGCTTTTTATTTAGTCATTTTCTCCTTTTTTATATATAATGTAAGCGGTGATGGGTCTTCTGTTCCAAGTCAAGCCAAGATGAATAAACTGTGAATAATCTCTTATTCTTTTATAATGAACAAGGACCACTTCATTAGAAGGGAGTGCGTTTGCATGGTCGATGAGTCACAAATGATTCTTAAAGAGGTTTTGCAACTCGTTTATGAAAAAGGACAGGAAGAAGGCGCTTCACTCAACCAGTTGTTAAAAGATGCGAGTGAATTATTGCATCTATTGGTCAAGCAATAACAGGTTTTTTAGTCAGGCATCTGACATTAATCGCTTTGTTTCAGCCGTAAGGTCGTAGCTGAAGCACGATCTGGCTTAGAGTATGCAACATGAAATGGGAAAGGGCGTGAACAAATGAAAGTAATCGTTGTAGGCGCGGGTATTGTAGGAGCAAGCACGGCCTACCATTTAGCGCGGGAAGGCGTGGAGGTTGTGGTTGTGGACTATCTCCATGAAGGCCAGGCGACAGCAGCGGGAGCCGGGATTGTCTGCCCTTGGATTTCAAGCGGAGATGACAACCATCCGGATCTGTATACGCTTGCCAATGCGGGGGCGTGTTACTATCCTTCACTTATATCCATGCTGGGACAAGATGGTGAAACAAATGTCAGCTATCGTTTAGTGGGAGCGATGGCCGTAAATAGTGATGAAGCGAAACTGGATGCAATCGAACAAATGGTTAGAAAACGGCAATCGGAAACTCCGGAAGTGGGTGAAATTCGCCGTTTGTCCCCTGCCGAGGCACAAGCGCTTTTTCCGCCTTTAAACAGCGGTCTCGGGGCTGTATATGTTACAGGCGCCGCACGGGTAGACGGGAAGTTGATGAGAGACGCGCTGAACAGAGCAGCCCAAAAGCATGGTGCCCTTTACCAATCAGGAGAAGCCGATCTGGAAGCAAAAGATGGTAAAGTGGTTGGTGTCCGTGTGAAAGGTCAATTCATTTCCGCCGACGCTGTTGTCGTGACAGCAGGAGCGTGGATTTCCAAAGTGCTGGAGCCCTTGGGGATAGATGTATCCATCGTACCGCAACGGGGACAAATCATCCATTTAGAAGTTCCAGGACACGACACTTCCAATTGGCCCGTCATTCTCCCGCAAAATGATCATTATCTCGTTTCGTTTGATCATTCCAGAGTAGTCGTGGGAGCAACAAGGGAAACAGGAGCGGGATTCGATTACCGTGTTACGGCATCTGGTGTAAAAGAAGTGCTTGATAAAGCATTGTCAATCGCTCCCGGTCTTGCCAACGGCACATTGAAGGAAATCAGAATCGGGTTTAGGCCATTTGGCAAAGAACTTTCACCTTTGATTGGACTTGTTCCTTCTATGGAGGGGCTCGTTATTGCCAATGGTTTGGGTGCTTCGGGCTTGACGATGGGGCCGTATGTCGGACTAACAGCGGCTAATCTTGTGCTTGGCAATGAACTGGACTTGGATCTTACCCCCTTTAATCCGTTGAGAAAAGTCACGGTGTAAAAGCTATACATAAAAGACAGCAGTTGTCTCTATTTGGGCAAATGCTGTTTTTTGTTGGCTCTATACTAAATGTTGGGGTTTCCACATAATTTGCACATAAAAATATACACGCAAACATCCAATTCTTTTATACTTGAATTGCCTAGAAACAAGAAAAGATTGGAGTTGCGTGCAAGTGAATTTTACCATAAAAATCCCCGGCCTTGAAGATGTATGGATCACAAAAGTGGAGAAAATGGAAGATCGTATTGCGCTTCATGTAGAAATGGCTGTCAAGGTACATAAGTGTCCCAGCTGTGGGGAAAGGACTAAGAAAATTCATGATTACCGGATCCAAAAGATCAAACATTTAAAGTGGTTTGAACGGTTGACGTACCTCTTCTACAAAAAGCGCCGCTATGCCTGTTCGTGCGGGAAGAGATTTGCGGAGGACAATCCTTTTGTTCATCGATATCAACGGCTTTCTATCGAGTGGAATCAGGCAGTATCCGTTCGGATCGTGCAAGCGAAGACATTTAAGGAAACTGCCCAGCAGTTTGGTGTCTCCGTATCAACTGTCATGCGCAGGTTTGATCGTTTGGCCGTAAAGGAAATGACAGAGGTTCAAGAACTGCCCAGGGTGATCGCCATCGATGAGTACAAGGGAGATACAAAGGAAGGAAAATATCAATTGATTATTGCTGACGGGGAGACAAAGGAACCGATTGATATCTTGCCAAACCGAAAAAAGAAGACCATCAAGGATTATCTCCAAAAACATGGAACCAATGTGGAAGTGGTCATTATGGATATGAGCCCTTCTTTTAAAGCAGCTGTCCGAAAGGCGTTGGGGAAGCCAGTTATTGTTTAGGAACTTCCTAAGGGCAAGGGCAAGAATACTTCTTTTACATAAGTATAAAAAAATTGGAAGTCATGTTGGGTAGGTGAGATTCCATCTCACTCCACCCCAACATTTGACATAGAACCTTTTTGTTTTACCTGCATCATATGGTCAATCTTTTTTGTAGTTCCTGCCTCTTTAACATAATCTCTCATAAACTCTTGTTCTTCATTTTCCGACATAATGATATACTTTACCGATCGTACCACCTTGATAACTCCAAAGGTAGTTATGATCTTCGTCGCCTCTTGAAAAGTCTCCATCAAGTAGGGCGAGACATTCTTCTTTTCTTAACAAAATGGCTCTTTGAGACGATTGCAAGCACATCGTTAATCGTTTCAGGGATAGCCCCCACTTCTGTTCGGCTCTTACTTTGCTGAGGTGAGTCATTTTATGCAACACAGCAATGACGGCCTCTTGTGCTGGGTTTTCACCAAGCTAAACCTTATAGCTTATACCACCAATTGGTTGCGTTTGCTCGATAAATTCTTCGCTGGGGACACCTGCCGGTTCTGCTTTTTTCTTCATTTTCAGTTCTTTTTTTCATGATTATGTACCAAATACTGGTAGCTTCCATATAAAGAAAGCAGTACTACACTTACCGAAACAGCTACAATGAGCAATACCTTTTTCATAAAGCCCTCCTCCGATTCCTTAGAATAATTGTTTTCAGTTACCCAGTAGCATCTTTGAAAAATGTTCATGACCAACATGAGGGCGCCCGTTAATTTTTATCACTCGTTAAAAACACTTTTCCTTTACGAGGTTCTAACGTAGCATCAATAGCCTGCTTTATATTCGATAAATCGTGTTGGGAATGCACTTTTGCCAAGCGCAATTTCCGGTCCTCCAAGAGTTTGAATAACAATTGGAAGGTTTGTTGCCATTTGTCGATTGACACCTTTTTATTCCAGTTTCGTAAATGGAACATTGTTGCTTGCAATTTGGCTTCATTGTAAATGTTTTTCCAGTTTACTTGGATGCCTGATAAAAGGCCAATCGCTAAAAATAGGCCATTAGGTCGAACACAAAATGCCAGTTCCTCTCCAGCCTTGCCTCCGATTGAATCGATAGCCGCATTCGCCCCCATCCCCTTTGTTATGTCCATGACTGTCTCATACAGCGGTTCTCTGGAAGTATCTATTACATGGGAGACCCCAAGCTGGAGAAGGTCTTCGGTATATTGGTTGCTTCTGGTGATCGCAACTAAGCGAAAACCCAATATGGTTGCAAACTGGGCAAACATATGACCGATGGCGGAACCGCAGGCGTTTACAAGTAAAATGTCATTTGGTTTTAAACGTAAAACTTCGGTACATGCGACCCAAGCCGTAACGGGATTAATATATACTTGCGATGCGGTCATATCATCAATGGAGTCAGGAACGGGAACAGCCAATTCCGCCGATGTTTTGACAAACTCCTGCCATGTGCCTTCTCCCCGTAAAGGTAACACGCGCCTTCCGATGAGGTGCCGGGATACAAATGACCCGACATCTTTTACAATGCCAACTCCTTCATAGCCAGGTATATCCGGCAGTGAAATTCGATGGGCGTATGCCCCTTTAATCGGGATTAAGTCAGAAGGATTGATGGGCCGAACGAGCATGCGAACAAGGATTTCGTCATTTTTGGGGGGATCAATGCTTTTATATTCGATTTTTAATACGTCTTTCGGATTGCCAAATTCATTGTATGTTATACACTTTGCATTCAAGGGCTTTTTCTCCTTCTATCAAATATCTTTTCACTTTACAAAACGAATAAATGAAAGTGTGTAGTTGCAAAAAAGATGGCAGAGGCTTTTCAATAAAGTTGGTCGGCGCGTTTTGGGCACATTGGTCGGCTTTTTGGTAAAGTACCAGAGCCGATTTGAGAAAAAAATACCGGAATAGCTTGCCAATAAAAACGTTTTTATCACCTATGTTTGGATGTGTTTTCTGCAATATACTGCTTAAGCAATGTGACAATACTGTTGACGATATGAGACTTTTCATTGAAGCGCCATACTACAGATGTTTCTATAGTGGGACTAAAATCCAGTTCCTTAAAGACGACACTTGCAATTTGGAGATTTTTCATGGAAGAAGGAATCAGTGCAATTCCTAATCCTGATGAAACTAAAGCAATAACCGCCGTTGAAATATGTGCCGTTATGGTCAACTTTGGAACAAAACTCATCTTATGAAAGATAGACATAACCGTATCATAGTAAACAGGGCTCACTTTTCTGGGGGTAACTATAAATGTATCATCTACTAATTCCTGAATGTTAATGGGTGAATCTGATTGGGCTAACTTATGCGACTTTGGAAGGACTACAACGAATTTTTGTTTGCGAATAGGAATGATATGAAGGTTGCTTTTTTGAATAGGGGTACAAATGAATCCAATATGGATTTCCTCTTCTTGTAATGCTTTAAGCTGATCAACGGTGCTCATTTGATGCATCGTTATATCTACTTCCGTATTCACGCTTTGATATGATTGGATAATGGGAATCAGGTCATAGAGTGCTGAATCGGTGAATCCAATTGATAATTGTCCTTTTTCCCCTTTGTAAATCTTCCTTGTGTATTCACGCGCTTTTTCTATATCTATGAGTATTTTATACGCTTTCTCCAAAAAAGCTCTTCCTGCATCCGTTAATTCCACTGTTCGATTGCTGCGTTCCAATAATTTTACACCAATACTGTTTTCCAATTGCTTAATTTGCTGACTTAAAGGCGGCTGGCTCATATTTAAACGGCTTGCCGCCTTTGTAAAGTTCAATTCTTCGGCAACTGTGACAAAATATTTTAAATGTCGAAGTTCCATAACGATGCCTCATTTCTTTTGAACTATATTTATTTTATATCATAACAAAACTATTTGAATATTGTACATATTAATAATGGCATTCTATAATAAACAAAATTAGCAAAAGCTAGAGTGTGTTCTGTTCAAGTTGAGAAGGAGGAATGGTGATGGAATCAGACAATCAACAATTGGTTATTGACGGATGCATGTATCCAGTAGGTGATTTTGAGGGGTGTTCGGAATCGGTCCAAAAGTCTAAAATGAATGCTTTCTTTCTAACATTGCTTTCATTTGAAGGATTTTCGGAAACAATCCGTTCTATTGCTAACATATATAATGTCGTTGATCAGCAGGAAAAGACATTAGGTGTGGCAAGAACATATGCTGAACTGCAAAAGAATGCCGCTGCCGGAAAAAAATCTATCATTTTAACTTTTCAAGAACCTTATCCCATAGGTAATTCCTTAAATAATTTACGTGCTTTTTATGAAATGGGTGTAAGAGTCGTACAACTTACTTATAATAAAGCAAATTATATTGGTTCCGGTTGCACGGAAACAATTGACCGTGGTTTAACCGATTTTGGCAGAGAGATGATTCATGAAATGAATCGGTTAGGTATGTTAATAGATGTATCTCACTCGAGCAAATTAACAACACTTTCCGCTATTCAGGAGAGTGAAAGCCCGGTAGTGTTTTCTCATGCCAATGTTAAGAGAATCAGTCATATTCCGCGAAATAAAACCGATGAAGAAATAAAGTTGCTTGCTGAAAAAGGCGGTGTGATGGGTTTAACCCCTTGGGCGCCACTTTGTTGGAAAGGCGAGATCAATCAACAGCCGACTCTCGATGATTATTTAGATCATGTTGAATATGTGATTGATTTGGCAGGAATCGATCACGTTGGGTACGGCAGCGATGCACCTCCAGATGATAAGATTGATACTCCTGGTGTGCTGGAACAAGCTACATTATATCCGGAAGTAGTAGGGAAATATTATTCAAGTGTAAGTGAAGATTTTTCATTGGCGCATGCGAAGGATTTTAAAGGATCTAAAGAATTGGATCATGTCATGATGGGATTGAAAAAAAGAGGATATAGTGATGATGATGTAGATAAATTTATCGGAGGAAATTTTGCAAGGGTTATTAAGCAAGTTTGGAAATAAAGCATTTGTTCTTTGGATAAAAAGCACAGGATACGCTCTATACACTTGAGCGATCCTGTGTTTAAAACTAAATGTGGCGTTTTTTACCAAATAACCAATTTGGATGTGATGTGATGCTATCAACTGTAAAAAGATGGGAAGTGTATATGGGACTTTCCCAAGAAAAATCTGTTCGCCTTTTTAAGGAAATTTTGGAAAGTAGAGGTATTTCCTATCAAATATCTACATCTCATCCCCATTTTATGTATGATGATCAACATGAAAAAATCTTGATCCGCACTCCGGATTTTCATATTCAATTTATTTATGTTTCTGCGGATCCTTTAACAAGGATTTTTACAAATGTGATGGGGATATCAAAGCAACACAGTGGAATCACATTACTGTCATGCAAGTTTAAAAAGCAGTCTAAAGGGAGCTTTTATTCAGTAATGAAAAGCTTTGTCCACAATGCGCCAAGTGATCCATGGCACATTACATCACATCCCCGTTTTCGGTTTGCCGTTTTGTTACAGCTCATTACCAAGTATAAATGGAAACGGATTGATGACTTTGGTCAATAAAAGGAGTGTGAATCATATATGAAAAATAAAGGGAGTTGGTATTCGCTGCCAACCTATGAAAAGATCTTTTTGATAGGGATGATTATATATATCATTATTTTATTTTTACCATGGACTTATCACCAGAAAATTTTAAATATTTCATCTTGGGTGTGGGGAGCACAACTTTTACAATTTCTCATACCGGCGGTTGGAATTCCTATTTTCTTTCTATTAAAAAAAGGTTCTCCCAATGAGAAGGATTAGAAAGGGAGGTAAGGTTTATGAGAATGACTGAATTGATTATTGTTATGATTTATTTCATTTTTTTAGTGGTACTCGGTCTTATTACGCAAAAAAAAGTATCATCTTCTGATTCGGGAATTGATGAATATTATGCGGCTGGAAAAAGAATTGGGCCGGTAGTTAATTCGATAGCGCTGCTTTCGGCAGCCGGCAGCGGCGGAACTTTTATGGCAAGTGTAGGAACGACATGGGAGCTGGGACTTCCATATATTACTTCTTTTGGAATTGGATGCTCCGTAGGATTTATGTTAGCTGGCCTTTTAGTGGCAAAGCCATTGAGAAATTCCGGAAAAATTACAATTTCCGAGTTTCTCATTGACCGATATGAAGGAAGTGTCTTTTTAAAAGTTTTGATTCCAGTGATCATCATTGTTGGTTCAGGAATGTATTTAATGTCACAAATGAAAGCGGGAGGTCTCGTTACATCATATATCACGGGCTGGCCTTACGAATGGGGCTTGGTCATTATTGCACTTGTTTTTATTTTTTATGTTTCGCTGGGAGGAATGTTGGCTGTCACTTGGACAAATGTTCTTCAGGGAGGCTTAACATTACTGTTAACATTGGCCATTATTGTAGCAGGAATTGCCCATTTACCAATGAAGTGGACCGATTTTATAGCTCATGCGGCTGAAATAAATCCGACATTGGGAACCTTCGGTGAATCATTTTCCGTTTTAACCTATATAGGGGCATTTGTTACATGGGCTGCCGCTATTAGTGTAACCCCGCACTTGATTATGCGTATATTTACATCTGATAATGCGGAGTCTGCGAAATTAACATTAAATTATACAACACTCGTGTATGCTTTTGTTGTCATCGCTCCGGCTTACACAGTCGTTCCGCATGTTGCAAATTTGGGACAATCCGTTATGGAGAATTATTCTTCAGACATGTGGATGCTTCTCATTGCGGAAAAGTTTTTTGGGCCTGTCATGATGGGAATCATCGTTGCAGCCATATTAGCCGCGATTATGTCAACAACAGACTCATTATTATTGGCGCTAAGCAGCGCGGTTGCTTATGACTTATACAGTGGAGTGATAAATCCCAACGCAGGAAAGGAGAAAATATTAAAGGTTTCCGTCATACTAACATGGGTCATTGGGATTGCTGTCATGTTACTGTCACTAAATCCCCCGGCATTTTTAATGGTCTTTTATACAGCGGCTCTGGGGCTAATGGTTTCTGCCTTTTTCGTCCCATTATTGCTGGGAATATGGTGGAAAGAAGCCAATACATCGGGAGCCATCGCCGGAATGCTTTCAGGGGCAATTAGCTTTTTAGTTGCATTTACACTTTTCGAACTGCCGCAAAACTCCGAGATTCTAATTTCGTTACCATTATCATTTATCATTATGTATGTTGTATCTCTCAGGACTAAGAAAAATTCAGAACATGTTTTGAAAAAAATGGATGGATACCATAAAAATGCCCACTCTTGAAGTTTACTTTTTAACGCTTAGCCAGTAAACGTGTTTCAAAGCTGTCCGCAGTGAAAGGTGGATCAGAGTTTCAGCTTGCATTGGAAAAGGCACTGCCTGTCATAGCTGCTGTTACTATCTTCTTAATAACCTGTGGTCGGCTTGAATGATTGTGAGGAATTGGCAAGTGGTTTTTTTAAAGTAAATAAGACTTGCATCTATATGTGTCAAATCAAGATGGGATCAATCAATTGGCTTGGAAATATGGAATAAAACGTTGGACTGAGCGGGAATCGCTCGAACTTTCCATTGGAAAGGGAACTGGAAATAGATATGTCTATAGATTCAGATAAAGAAGAATATTCAGTTATACATCAAAAAGGAGGGGGTGGGACATAAGTTGAAAGCTGATTGATATTCGTAAAAATCGTGACAATAAAATCGCATGGAATTCAGGTTTTTAAACTTGATTCCATGCGGTTTACTCATTTTAGGGTTCTGTTCCGGCCTCTTATCAGTTGAAATACCGGGGAGCTTATTTATTATTGCAATAAGAACTTTTTGGAGATGAGGATGTGTTTTAGTCACATTCTATACATCGCGTATAAGAAATCTTTTCCCTTTCATACTTTCAGATAATTACGCATTATAAAAGTTTATCTTATGATGTAATCTAAACTAGAAAATGGAGGGGGAAAAATATGTTAGCAGGTGTAGCTGATCGTTTTGCAAAAGTTGTTCAACGGTATTTGCCGGATGCTTTTGTGATTGCTGTTCTTATGACTGTATTCGTTTTTTTCATTGCTTTGTTAATGAATCCAACTGAATCCGGCAAGATTGTTTCAGCTTGGGGAGATGGATTTTGGGCCTATTTGGCTTTTACAATGCAAATGGCCCTGTTATTAATGACTGGAATGACTTTAGCTTCAGTACCTATTATGAACAGAGGCTTGGCTAACCTTGCGAAATTGGCAAACAAACCTTGGAAAGCCTACTTGATCACTTTTCTTGTTTCAGCAGGTGCCTATTACATTAACTGGGGCTTGGCCGTTGTAGTCGGCGCGATTATCGCTAGAGAAATTGGGAAAAGAAATGAAAACGCTCATTTTCCATTGCTCGTAGCTTCCGCTTACTCAGCCACTATATTGTTTCCAGGAGGAATTTCCAGCTCAATTGGATTAACAATTGCAACAAAAGGTCACTTTTTGGAAGAAGTGATGGGGGTTATTCCCACATCAGAGACATTATTTCACTCTTCCACAATCATTATCTTTTTATCGCTTGTGGTGACCATGTCGATTTTTATTATCTTAATGTCTCCAAAGAAAAATATGATTCGTTATCAACTCAAAGATGGTGAAGAGCGGCCATCTACTCGTAAGGAAACTGATACAAGCAAATTAACGCCAGCCTTGAAACTGGAATACACTCCTATTTTGGGAATATTGATTGGAACAATTGGCATTTTTTATACAATTATTTCTTTTGCAGGCGGACGAGACTTGGACTTGGACATTATTAATCTGTTCTTTTTATCACTCGGCTTATTATTACATCGTTCATTGGGGCAATATGCAAAAGCTTTTATGGATGTGTCAAAGTCGATTTCACCTATTATTCTCCAATTCCCTTTCTACGCTGGTATTATTGCGATATTGACAAGCTCTGGGTTAGGGCAACTGCTGATTAATGGGATGATTTCCGTTGCAACACCCGAGACGTTCAATGTTTTCAGTTATTGGGTGGCCGGTTTGGTAAACATATTTGCACCATCCGGAGGCGGACAATGGGCATTGCAAGGTCCTTTGCAGATCCCAGCTGCAATTGAACTTGGAGTAGATCCTTCCAAAACGGCGATGGCGGTCGCATGGGGAGACGGCTGGACAAACTTGATCCAACCATTTTGGGCATTGCCCATTCTATCAGTTGTGGGACTTCATATTCGCGATATTATGGGCTATTGTATCTTGCTGAGCATATTGGTTGGAGCTGTAACAAGTGTTTTGATTTACTTTTTATATTAAGCATAACCCAGAGTGGGAGGTTCAGCTTTTGGCCGAACCTTCTTTTATTTAGAACCTTGAGCGGCGTGATTTTTTCAGAAGAAATACTCTCCGACTTGGCATGGATACTATCGAGAAAGTGAAAATCCTTCCCAAACCTTACAGCCATACGTGGTTTTTCCATAAATTAGAAATCCTATCCACATCCAAGCTATGTCCACTTCACTTTGAGCGGTATACTATCCAGATTAAGGAAATCCTCACCCAAATTTAAAAATCCTCGCCAAATTTCCAAAATACTACAAATATCTTTTTTTCATATGCCACTTATACAGCACGTATAAAAAGACTCTCTACATTATGATGAATTGGATAATGAAATCGTTATCATCTTGTTGGTAATATATAAATATGTTTTTGGAATGCTAGCGTCTTCACTTTTCCCTCTGTAATGTATGCGCTATCGTTTTCCTATAAGAAATCAAAAAAGGATGTATGTGATCATGGGTCAATTTATGGATAGTTTCATATCGACATTTAGCGGCTTTATGCAGGCTGCTCTCGTAACTTTGCAAATTACCGTTGTTTCGTTAGTGTTGGCTAGCGTAATTGGATTGTTCGTCGCACTTATGAAAATCTCTCATAAGAAAATGCTGTCGTGGCTTGCAAACATTTACATTGGTCTGATTCGTGGAACGCCGCTCATCGTTCAAATCATGTGGCTATATTTCGGAATTACGCAAATTGTGGTTTTATCGGCATTTTGGGCCGGGGCGATTGCGCTGGCGATTCACAGCGGCGCGTATATTGCCGAGATTTTCAGGGGGGCCATCCAGTCTATTGATAAGGGACAAATGGAAGCTGCAGAATCTCTTGGCATGACGAAAAAGCAAGCAATGAGGCGCGTTATTTTTCCTCAGGCGTTCAAGCGTTCCATACCTTCGTTGGGGAACCAATTTATTATCGGTTTAAAAGACTCTTCACTTGTAGCATTTATTGGAATTACAGAAATCTTCAATCTTTCCATGAGCCAGGCGGCCACCACATTTAGACAGCTTGAATTTTACACGATTGCAGGGATTTATTATTTAATTTTGATCGTTATTTTCACACTCATTACGAACAAAATTGAAAAACACCTAGACACGGGGAGAGTATAAGTATGATAAAAGTTGAAAACTTGCATAAGTACTTTAAGGATTTACACGTCCTCAAAGGAATTGATTTAGAAATTAAAAGTCAGGAAGTCGTTGTTATTCTCGGAGCAAGCGGATCAGGAAAAAGTACTCTCCTTCGATGCTTGAATTATTTGGAAGTTAAAGATGACGGTGAAATTTGGTTTAAAGATAGTAAAGTTGATTCGGCCAATATGAATTTAAATAAAATACGCGAAGAAATTGGGATGGTTTTTCAGCATTTTAATCTCTTTCCCCACAAAACAGTTATTGAAAATATTATCGAAGCACCTGTTATTGTCCGTAAGATGGAAAAGGAAAAAGCCGCCGTGCAGGGAATGGAACTGTTAGAAAAGGTCGGCTTGGCGGACAAGGCTCATGTCTATCCTGATAAGCTGTCGGGAGGACAGAAACAGAGGGTCGCGATTGCGCGATCATTGGCCATGAATCCTCGTGTACTGCTATTTGATGAACCTACATCAGCGCTTGATCCCGAACTGGTGGGAGAAGTATTACACGTCATGAAAGAATTGGCGCAAGATGGCATGACGATGGTTGTTGTCACACATGAAATGGGCTTTGCACGTGAAGTGGCGGATCGAATTGTATTTTTGGATCAAGGAGTCATCGCAGAGGAAAGCACTCCTGAAGAATTTTTTACAAATCCAAAAAGCGAAAAAGCGAGACAATTTTTAGGAAAAGTATTGTAACATACATTCATTTTTTTAGGGAGGGAACAATCGTGAAAAGATCAATTTTCGTAATAATGATGGCAATTCTATTGGTAGGACTGGCTGCTTGCGGTACAAAGGAAAGTGGCGAAAAAGCGGCAAGCGGTACCGAAAATAAGCAAAAAGAGGATTTTGTCTTTGCATCGAGCGGTCTATATCCGCCTTTCAACTATACCGAAAACAATAAGTTGGTCGGGTTTGATGTGGAAATTGGTACGGCGATTGCAGAAGAAATGGGCATGAATCCCAAGCCGGTGACGAATCCCTGGCAAACCATTATCGCCGCTTTGCAAACAGATAAATTTGACGCCATTATCGGAAGTATGGCGATTACAGATGAAAGATTGAAAGAAGTGAATTTTACAGACCCTTATTATGAGTCAGGTGCTCAAATTTTCGTCAGTAAAGACAATGATTCCATTAAAAACGCGGATGATTTAAAAGGAAAGACGATAGGTGTGGTCGTTTCCAGTACTTTTGAAGAAAATGCAAAAGAATATACAGATGATGTCAAAACATACGACAGTGATGTTACCGCGCTGCAGGATTTGTTGGTAAAGGGGCGTCTTGATGCCGTCATCACGGATCGACTTGTTGGAATGTATGCTGTCAACCAAAATAACTTGAAAATTAAACAAGTTGGTGAACCCATTTATTTAGATCAAATGGGGATAGCCATTCAAAAAGATGATGAAGAATTATTGAAAAAAGTAAACGAGGCTTTAAAATCAATTCAAGAAAACGGAACCTATGGCGAAATCAGTGAAAAATACTTTGGTGAAGATATTTCCCAAAAATGACAAGAAGGACAATACATGCTTTCATTAACGGTATGTATTGTCCTTTACTTCGCTAAATAAAGGGGTTTATCGTGAAGCCTTTGAGCTTGGCTGTCAAATTTCCCTTAATGCTTTTATTTATCCAATATGGCAACCAGCTTATATGCCATAATACCAAGCTTTAATTTCATCAGATCTTCCGTCGATTTTATATCAAGCCCGGTTTTGACTTCGATTTGATTGAGCCTGTATCTTAACGTATGACGGTGAATATACAGTTCTGCCGCCGCTTTTTGAATGCTTTGGTTATTTTTAAAATAGCTGTCCAACGTCTCAATCAGATCAATTTCTTTATCCGTTTCACTGAGCAGCCCGCTAATATGGTCTTTATAGATGGATGTTAAATGGATCCCGTTTCTCCTCATTTTCAACAACAGATCATACATTCCCAAATCCTGATAATGGACAATTTGCGCTTCCGTACCGATTAAATCACACAATCTGAACGCATACCGTGCTTCCCGTGCGCTTTTCTCTAATTCATCCACTTGATTGTAGTCTGTTCCAATCCCGATCACCAATTCAACATTTGGAAAATAGTAATGCCAATTTTTCAATATGTCGTCTGCCAAAGAAATACAATATTTATATTTGTCTTCTTTCGTTTCTCCCGTTACATTCGTTAAAAAGATAATCGAATGTAATTTTGACTGGATCAAGTGCTGTTTCTTTTTCTGAACAAGGATTTGTTCGGTTAAATGATATAGCCTGTCTATTAAGTTGTCATCAATGGTTTCAAAATTCTTGAATGCCAAATGAAAAACAGCCTGTTGTAACGAAAGGTCGTAATTCAGCTTCAATCCATGGTCGATCATGTTTCTTTCACTTATATAATTTTGACTAAAAATGTCGTCTAAAAAATTACTTTGAATGCGTAAATGTGTTTCTTCAATCGCTTGCTTTTTCAAAAATTCCATAGCATAAATCGGTGCGGCTTGTTCAATCGCAATATCGTCAAGCTCTTGCCAGCTTTCTTCCAGCTTTATCATGACGATCCAGCCGTAACAGGACTGTTTGGCTATGATGGGGTAAATGGTGAAAATATGCTGTTCAATTGTTTCGTTCACTGTGGCTTCTTTTTCTAAACTGGCTAATAAATGTTTTGATATATTAACCTGTCGGCCATTCAGGGAAATGATGGTTTTGTTGGCAGGGAATTCATCCTTTTGATTGGCATAAATAATGTCGTAAAACTCATTGTATATAAGAATGCTTGCTGCGGTTAATTGAGACAGCCGGAGCGTGACATCGGTCAAACTTTGGTCATTTAAGATAAGGTTCGTTAGTTCCCGGTGGATATTTTCCGATTGCTCGAGCAGGTGCATTTGGTTATTGACGATTTGCTCCAAAATGGCTTTCGTAATTTCGGAAAAGTTTATATCTGTGGGAATTTCAATTAAAGGCAAATCATTTTGATCGGCCAGATCAATAAAACTGGCTGGTATTTCTTTCATATAAAAACTCGTATAGATGGCGATTCCCGACAGTAATTTTGATTTGAGCAAACGATGAAAAGCTTCCATCCGCTCCTCATTTTCCAATAGTCCAAAGCCCGTTGTGATTAAAAATTCTCCGTACTGGAGCCTGCCGATATCTTCCAGCACCTCAACGATGGTGACCCACTTGATATTATTTTCAATCCCCTTATGGCCTGCCACTAACCTTGTCTTTTTCATAACGGGCAGTTGCAGCGCTTTATGAATGCTGATCGCTATTTTAGACAACTCCTACTTTTCATTTTTATACACAAAGTACAATGAAGCCCGATGTTTTTTACATTTTAGTCGAATGGATAGTCCAGATGGCGTTAGCTATAATTTATTATACATATATTATCACTTTTGCGAAGTAAACGTTTTCTAACATGATGAAAATATATGTGAAATTGAACTGAAGATTGAGGTGGAAAACATATGAAACGAACATATTTAATTAAGCCTGTCTTACATGACGAATACCCTTTCATTACGCATGGAAAAGGGATTTATTTATATGATGATCAAGGGAAGCAATATATTGACGGTTCTTCGGGAGCTGTCACCGCCAGCATTGGACATGGTGTACAAGAAGTGATTAACGCTATGGCGGAGCAATCCAAAAAGGTTTCTTTCGTTTACCGTTCGCAATTTACCACGGAAGTGGCGGAACAGTTAGCGAAAAAAATGAGCGATATATCACCAGGAGATTTAAACTGGTCTTTTTTTGTGAACAGCGGCTCTGAAGCGACGGAAACGGCAATGAAAATTGCCATTCAATATTGGCAGGAACAAGGAAGGAACACAAAAAATAAAATTATCTCGAGATGGATGAGCTATCACGGCATTACGATGGGAGCCTTGTCCATGTCTGGCCATATCCAGCGAAGAGAACGTTTTGAGCCTATGCTGGAAAACTATCCATCTGTTTCGGCGCCTTACTATTATCGGGATGCCAATGGCAGAACGATAGAGGAATGTGACGACGATTATGCGGAGGAATTAGAGAAAGAAATATGGCGGGTCGGCAAAGAACATATCGCCGCTTTTATCGCTGAACCGCTGGTCGGTGCTGCGGGCGGTGCTTTGACTCCTTCTGATCAATACTTTCGGAAAATGAAAGCCGTTTGTGATGAATATGACATTTTATTTATAGCCGATGAAGTGATGACAGGTGTAGGCAGAACTGGAAAGATGTTCGGAATGGAACATTTCGGGATCACGGCGGATATTATGGCGACCGGAAAAGGTATGGGGGCGGGATATACGCCGATCGCTGCGGCTGTCGTGAGTGAAAAAGTAATGGAGCCGATTTTAAACGGTTCGAAAAGCATCATGAGCGGCCATACTTTCAGTGCCAACCCGCAGTCTGCGGCAACCGCGCTGGCAGTCTTGCAATATATGGAAAAATATAATGTTGTGGAAAATTCCGCCCGTATGGGTGCTTATTTAAAAAAGCGAATAACTGAATTGGCGCAAACGAGTGAAATCATTGGTGATGTCCGTGGGAAAGGATTATTTGTCGGCATTGAGTTTGTGGAAGACAAGCTAACGAAAAAATCTTTTTCCCGAGAATGTGACCTCGTTAATCGTATCGTAAGGGCCAACTTCGAAGAGGGGCTCCTCGTTTATCCAGCGAACGCTGGTGTAGATGGGATTACCGGTGACGCGATCATTTTATCACCGCCTCTTACCATTAGAAAAGAAGAAGTGGAAGAGTTGGTCACGAGATTTGCGGCGGCGCTTCGGAAGGTAGAAAGGGAACTTCTGGGGGCCTTTGCAAGAAATTAAGCAAGTCCTGATCATTCTAGGAATCGGAAGTAAATTCTGAAAGTGGAGAGTAAGTTGGAAATTGGCGAGTAAAATGGAAAATTCGTTAGTAAATCTGGACGTTGCGAGTAAATCCGAAAATTGGTGAGTATTTCCAAAAAACTGATCGTATTCCCGGAAAGTTGTGAGTGTTTCCAAGAAACTGATGGTATTAACGGAAAAGTGCGAGTATTCCCAGGAAGCTGATCGTATTATGTGAAAATTGTTAGCATTCACAAAAAACTGATAATATTTCCGAGAAGTGGCGAGTATTCCCGACAAAGCAGAATTTACCGGAAGTTGATACAAGGTCCGTGCGCGCGGTAAATGATTCTTTTAAGCCAAATGTGAGCGAATGCATTGTTGAATAAGGATGATTACAAGGTTATCCATATATCTTTTAATAAATAGAGGAGCGTCGATGATGACAAAAGTACAATCGATACAGGAAGCGGTTCAACATATAAAAAGCGGTTCCTCTCTGATGGTTGGCGGCTTTGGGGGAATCGGAAATCCGCCGACTGTAATCAAAGCGATTTTAGAAAGCGGCATTGATGAATTGACTTTAATTTGCAATGATGCCGGGTTTCCGCATATTGGGATCGGCCAGTTGATAACAAAAGGCAGGGCAAAGAAGCTCGTGGCATCACATATCGGGTCTAATCCGAATGCAGGAAAATTGATGCATGAGAAAAAATTAGATGTTGAATTTTCTCCGCAGGGAACGTTAGTGGAACGAATCCGGGCCGGGGGTGTCGGTTTGGGCGGCATTTTAGTCGATATCGGTGTGAATGGACTCGTTGCGGAAGGGAAAGAAAAAGTGGGGGTCAATGGCAGAACATTTTTGATTGAACCGCCGATAACCGCAGATGTGGCAATCGTTTATGCGAAAAAAGCGGATACATTTGGCAATTTAGTTTTTGATAAGAGTGCAAGAAATACAAATCCGCTCATGGCGATGGCTGGAACGGTTACGATTGCGGAAGCGGAAGAAATTGTACCGGTCGGCGGGCTGGATCCGGAGGAAGTCGTTACACCTGGTGCGTTTGTCGATATGGTCGTAAAAAGTGAAGGGGTGAATTGGGCATGGGCATGGGAGTAAGCGTACGCGAGGCGATCGCAAAGCGGGCCGCACAAGAAATCAAAGATGGAATGGTTGTCAATTTGGGCATTGGGATACCTACTCTCGTTGCCAATTATATTCCATCGAATAGTAACGTGATGTTTCATGCTGAAAATGGCGTTCTGGGTACGGGGCCGGCTCCGATAAAAGGTGAGGAAGATCCTAACTTATGTAACGCCGGCGGAATTCCAATTACTATTGTACCGGGTGCATCTTACTTTGATAGTACGATTGCATTCGGTATTATCCGCCGCGGATTGCTGGATATTACGATTTTAGGGGCGTTTGAAGTTAGTGAAAACGGGGATTTGGCGAATTGGATTGTTCCTGGAAAAATTGTGTCCGGTATGGGCGGCGCAGTTGATTTAGCGCAAAAAGCGAAGAAAGTCATTGTATTGATGAATCATACAGATAAACATGGCAATCCAAAAATTGTACCCAAATGTATGCTACCGCTTACTGCAGAACAGTGTGTAGATTTGATTATCACAGATATGGCAGTCATCGAGGTTACGGATCAAGGGCTGCAATTAATAGAAGTTAAGGAACCTTATACAGTGGAAGATGTGATCAATGCTACAGGGGCGGCACTTCATGTTGCCGATTTTGTAAAGTAGCGGAGTTTTCAGATCCATACTTTGTGAAATAGCAATAATTTTTTCAGATCCATACTTTGTAAAGTAGCAGTAATTTTTCAGGTTCATCCTTTGTAAAATAGCGGGAATTTCCCTGATCCCGACTTTGTAAAATAGTGGAGGGATTTCACGATGCAAGATGCAGTGATCGTAGCAGGCGTTAGAACAGCAGCCGGCGCTTTTGGCAAATCGTTAAAAAACGTGGGAGCAGTTGAACTTGGCAGGCAAGTTTTAGAAAAATTAATGGAAAAAACAGCTTTCCCCAAAAGCGGTGTGGAAGAAGTGGTCTTTGGACATGGATACGTACATGGCGGCGGGTTGAATTCAGCTAGAATTGCGTCCCAAAAAGCAGGGTTTTCTGAAGAAACGCCGGCATATATCGTTATAAAAGCATGTGGTTCAAGCTTAAAGGCTATCACAAATACGGCGGCTTCCATTCAAGCCGGGCAAAATGAAGTTATTGTTGCCGGGGGAACGGAAAGTATGAGTAACGTTCCTTATATAGTGAAAAATCGCTGGGGTTCCAAGTTTGGCAACATCATTATGGAAGATGCGCTGATGGCAGACGGCCTTATATGTTCACTTGGACATGAACATATGGGAATTACCGCCGAACGGCTTGCGGAAGAATATCAAATTTCCCGCAAAGAGCAGGATTATTTTGCCTATAACAGTCATCTGAAGGCGGCCAGGGCGATTCAGGAAAATATATTTTCGGATGAAATCGTGCCAGTGGAAATACAAACAAAAAAAGGCATTCAATTTTTCTCAACAGATGAAAGTGTAAGAGAATCCGTTGAATTGGAAAAACTGGCGTCATTAAACCCGGTTTTTCAAAAGGGTGGTCTCGTCACAGCAGGAAATGCTTGCCCCATGAACGACGGGGCGGCAGCACTTTTGATGATGTCCATGGATCGCGCAGAGCAGGAGGGACTGCGGCCGCTCGTTAAAATAAAAGCTTATGCAAGTGCCGGGGTAAACCATTCTGTCATGGGAATCGGCCCTGTTCCTGCAACGAAAAAGGCACTGGAAAAAGCGGGCTTAACGCTTGATGATATCGGTTTAATTGAGTTAAATGAAGCTTTTGCCGCCCAGGCACTTGCTGTTATAAAAGAGTTGGGCTTGGATGAAAGCCGGGTAAATGTGAACGGAGGAGCCATTGCGCTTGGACATCCAGTAGGTGCAACTGGCGCCAAATTAAGCGTCACTCTTATCCATGAAATGATCCGTTCAAAAACGAAATATGGCTTGGTGACCTTGTGCATGGCCGGAGGTATGGGAATTACAGTGATCTATGAAAATATGACTTTATAGTTTAACATTGAGTTATACAGGATTTTTTCTAGGGAGGAAATCATGGAGATGAAACATCGTATCAATCAATGGATCGACGAAAACAGAGAGGCCCATATTAAATTTTTACAAAAATTAGTTCAATTGGCGAGCACGCAGGGGAATGAAAAGGAAGTGCAAGACAATGTGGCCCTTTTTCTGAACAGCCTTGATTCGGATGTCGACGTTTGGGAGTTGGATGGGGACAGATTGAAACAACATCCTTATTTTTATTCAAACCGGGAAACATTTGAAAACAGCCCCAATGTGGTGGGTGTTTTAAAAGGAACGGGCGGCGGGAAATCCATTATTTTAAATGGCCATGTGGATGTTGTCCCTGAAGGGGATCATGAACAATGGGACGACGATCCGTACAGCGGCAAAATTGTCGACGGAAAAATCTATGGTCGCGGTGCCACGGATATGAAGGGCGGCAACGCATCATTGATGATTGCGCTGGATGCGGTTACATCTTTGGATATCCGTTTGAAAGGTGACGTCATTTTTCAGAGTGTCGTGGAGGAGGAAAGCGGCGGCGCGGGAACGTTAGACGCGATTTTGAAAGGCTATAAAGCAGATGCTGCCATTATTCCAGAGCCGACCAACATGAAAATTTTTCCTAAGCAGCAAGGTTCCAAATGGTTTCGCCTGATCATCACGGGGAGAACGGCCCATGGCGGCACAAGATATCATGGCGTTAGCGCGATTGATAAAACATTCATCGTGACGGAACATATAAAGGAATTGGAAAAAGTCAGAAACGACCGTATCACCGATCCGTTGTACAACAATATCCCGATTCCTGTTCCCATTAATATGGGAGTCATAAAAGGCGGGGACTGGCCTTCTTCTGTTCCGGACATTGTGCAATTGGAGGGACGAATTGGCATTGCTCCCCATGAAACGATGGAACAAGTTCAAGCGGAAATGGAGCAATGGATGAAGAAGCTGTCTGAGAAGGATGAATGGTTTCAAGATCATCCCGTGGAAATTGAATGGTTCGGGGCACGGTGGGTGCCGGGAGAGATTGCCACGGATCATCCGCTCATGAATTCTTTGATCAGCAACTTTAAAGCCATAACGAACGAAGACCCTGTGATCGAAGCGGCGCCTTGGGGGACAGACGGCGGCTTGTTATCACAAGTGGGCGATACGCCAACCGTTGTGTTTGGGCCCGGAACGACTGGTCTTGCCCATTATCCAAATGAAGCGATTGACATTGAAAAAATATTTGAAGCTGCTAAGATTATAGCGGCTACGATTGTGGATTGGTGTGAAGTGGATTCATAGAAGTGGCTATTAAGGATATCTTCCCCAGATTGAATCTGGGGTTTTTTACATTTGCTCCGGATTGATAGTCCCGGGTTTTTTCTGTTGGCTCTATTCTAAATGTAAGGGACACACAATTTGCATATAAAAAAACGTTCATGATCTTTCGCTCTCAACCCATGAATGAAAATGGATTCCTGCCCCCATAATGTAGATACCACAAAAAAACACACGTGGACATCCCATTTTTTACGCTTGAATTGACGAGAAACAAGAAAGATTGGAGTTGCGTGCAAATAAATGTCACCATAAAAATCCCTGGCCTGGAAGAATTGTTTACAACCTAAGCAAATAAGCCCTCTGTTTTCTTTAAAATATGAAATCGTTATAAATTTTTCCAGCAAATCTTCTTTCGCTGTATGCTGTGCAATAACGTGCTTTGAAACTCTCTCTTCTCATTTCTATTTTATAAATGACTGTAGTTATGAATATTCTTCCGCCGTAGAAGCGCTTCCGCCCACGTCTGACATTTCGATTGTGTTCATTATTCCAATTATCCGGCATGTAAGGTGCCGTAAGACTCCCACTTCAACATCTTGAGTGAATACAAAAGGTCTAAGTGTGAGAAAACGGCACCTACATGCCCGATTGGTTCAACTAACATTCAGTAGGAGCCCTACTGAATGAAGTTTCACTTTATCCCGCATGTAAGGTGCCGTAAGCCTCCCACATCAAAATCTTGAGTGAATACAAAAGGTCTAAGTGGGAGAAAACGGCACCTAAATGCCCGATTGGTTCAACTAACATTCAGTAGGAGGCCTACTGAATGAAGTTTCACTTTATCCCGCATGTAAGGTGCCATATACACCACTTCAAGACCTGAGTTGAAAGTGGGAGAAAGCGGCACCTCGATTCGTTCAACTAACATTCAGTAAGAGATGGAAGAAAACGCCTACTGAATGAAGTTTCACTTTATATCATCTTTTCTGTCCGCGTATAACCGTCCTCTCCTTCTTCGAACTGTATCCAATGTTTAAGGCTAAATTTGAGGTGTTTTTGTGTAGTGGCTAAAAAGGAGGATGGACTAAACGGTCTCCTTTTAAAAAATAGAACTGAATTGTGAAATTGTGGAAAATAGGATCCAAATTTTTGGCGAAAAGGCGAAAATGTATTGATGAAAAATTTTTGAATTCATTTTTTATATACAGTTGGAAATGATAAAACTATTGATATGAAAGGGTTTTGGGAGAGTTGGAAAAAAACGAAAAAAAATTCCTTTCAATGTAATCGGTCTCATTTTTTTTGTTTTGATATAATGTTCTTTGTATCTTTTTTTAAAGACAAATTGACATCATAGAATTTTTTTAGAAGCAAAGGAGAGGTTTTATTGTCTGAGTCAAATAGTAATGGGAAGTCCGCACTTGTCCGGACGAAATTGACCCTGTTGGAAGGGATTGCATTAATTGTCGGTGCCAATATTGGTGCGGGCATTTTGAGTTTAGCGTACGGTGCGAAAAATGCTGGATGGCCCGTGCTCGTTTTCTGGGTGATTGTGGCGGGTATTCTTACAACAATATCAATGCTTTATGTTGCGGAGACGACGCTTCGGACAAAGAAAAACTTGCAGCTAAGTGGTTTAGCGGAAAAATATGTCGGGAACCTGGGATCTTGGCTGATCTTTTTATCTGTAGCCGTCAACTCGCTTGGAGCATTGATTGCTTATACGGCTGGAAGCGGCCAAATAATGGCTGAAGTTTTCGGTATACCGAATGTATTGGGAAGCTTTCTCTTTTTTATTCCGGCTGTCGGTGTTATTTGGTTGGGGTTAAAAGCTGCGGGGGTTGCGGAAAAAGTAATAACCTTCGGGATGCTTGTGTTAGTTCTTATTTTAATTTTGGCATCGGTCTTTGGCCCGGGATTGAAAGCGGAATATCTTATTTATACCAATCCAAAATTTGCCATCCCTGTTTTCAGTTTGACCGTATTTGCCTTTTTGGCGCAATACATTGTGCCTGAGTTGTCACGCGGCTATGATAAAGAAACGATTAAAAACTTGCCGCGCGCCATTGTCATCGGTATGGCGATCACAGGTATTTTATTGACGCTCGTGCCAATGGCGGCGCTTGGTTTGACAGGTCCTGATAAAGTAACAGAGGTTGTTACGATCGCCTGGGCGGAAATGCTGGGAGACTGGGCATTTTTTACAGCGAACGGCTTTGCTTTAATGGCGATGATGACGTCTTTCTGGGCGTTGGGACAAAGTTATTTTACAAACATTATCGACCGTTTCAAAGTTCCATCGGAAACGAATAAGAAGTATCGTGCCATTGTATTGGCGGTTGTTGCTGTTCCACCGTTCATTTTGGCCTATAGCGGTTTTGTCGGGTTTGTAGATGCCTTGTCTATTGCAGGCGCTTTTGCCGGAATCATCATGGCCATTGTGCCAGTCATGATGTTGAATAAATCCAGGAAAATACAAGAAAAGGAACCGGAGTGGACATGCGGTAAGCTAGCGCATCCTGCTATTCAAACCTTGATCATTGCTTTATATACCGGTGCCGGTATTTATACGCTATTGGGTATTTTTAACGTTCTTCCGAAAGGCTGGTAGGAACGGGATATGAGGTTTATAAGCAAAAATAGAACGATCACTCATTTCTCTGCAAATATGGAGCCGATTACA
Organism: Siminovitchia sp. FSL W7-1587; assembly: GCF_037963795.1. NCBI lineage: Bacteria > Bacillati > Bacillota > Bacilli > Caryophanales > Bacillaceae > Siminovitchia > Siminovitchia sp. FSL W7-1587. The sequence continues at coordinate 1,721,148 of NZ_CP150169.1, read as the reverse complement.
GACGTCCGTCTTCAGGAGACGATCACCGTTGAAACCCATGATTGTTATGGGGGCCAAATTGACAGTGAAACTGTGCTTCGTCCGGATATTAACTTGGAAACGATGAATCAGGCGACTGGTCCAATCTACGTCAATGGCGTGGAAAAGGGGGACGTGCTTCAAATTGACATCGAGGAAATCGAGCTTGATCCCCGTGGGATAATGGTCACATCCAAAGGTTTGGGCGTTTTGGGTGACCATATTGAGGAGCCGACGACCAAAATCTTGCCGGTAAAAGAAGGGCGAATTTGTTTTAAGGAAGACTTTATTTTTCCCGTGCGGCCCATGATTGGGGTTATCGGAGTGGCTCCAGCCTCCGGAAGTGTCCATTGTGCTTCACCCGGAGATCATGGCGGGAACTTGGATACGAAAGATATTACGATAGGAAGCAAGTTGTATTTTCCGGTTTTCCAAGATGGCGCTTTATTTGCCCTGGGTGATCTTCACGCCTCCATGGGAGATGGAGAATTGGATGGAACCGGTGTTGAAATTGGCGGCAGGACGACATTAACGGTACGAGCGGTAAAAGGCGGGACACTTGAAGCTCCTGTCGTTGAAACCGCGGATTCCTTCATGTTTTTAGCCTCGGCAAAAACGTTGGACGAAGCGATTCGCAAGGGATCGAAACGCGTTGTCGGGCATTTGCAACAAGAGCTGTCGCTCGAATTCCAGGAAGCATACAGGCTTCTGAGCATGCTCTGTGACGTGCGGATCAGCCAGATCGTAAACCCGCTCGTAACAGTGAGGATTGTGGTGCCGAAGGAATTGTTGCCGAGGTTGTTTAAAAAGTAATTGGAACATATGAGCTTGTCCTTACAGGGGACAGGCTCTTTTTTTTGCTGAATATTCAAGGCTTCCATATGAGCAAAACATACTGGATAATGAAGCTTGAAGTATGCACACAAATAGCCAATAATGGATATAAAAACTTGTCAATCCCTATGTACGTGTGGTGGCCGTCTCTTGGTTCCCAAAATCAAACTGCGGTTGGATGGTTTACCAGTTATTTTTGTTAATCGTCTTTTTCCTCATCAATTATTGGAGTGTGGCATATATCGCTATATGGAAACGAAAGAAAAAGCCGGGTTCTCTCTTGAGGATACAAATGACTGCCGCATGATGGCTCGTTTTTTACAATGTCATCATGATCATACTGAGTTGGGCCGGTACTTTTGGCGGCAATGGCTGGATTGCGGCTCCATGGGATCAAATTATTGTAGCTTGATATCTCTTGTCACTTATTATTGGGGAGCGAAAAGCGCGATACCCACCCCTGTATACGAGAGTGATGTTTCCGCCAGATCTGATCTGGCGGCGGGAAATCGGATATCTTGAGGCAGGATTAAAGATGATAGGAATGATGGGAAGGTGACACCAACTATGTATGATGTGATTATCCGCAATGGGATGGTATGTGACGGGACCGGAAATCCTTGGACAAAACTGGATGTGGGCATCCGTTCAGGAAAAATCGTCAGATTGGCTAAACTCGTCTTTGAACAAGCGGAAATAGAAGTTGATGTTTCAGGCTGCATCGTTTCTCCCGGCTTTATCGATCCGCACGTGCATTCCGATTTGTTATGCACCAATCCGGAGATCCATAAAATAAGGGTGCTTCAAGGAATCACAACGGAATTATTTGGGCAAGACGGCATATCTGTTGCTCCTGTATCGAAGCATACAAAGCAAGAATGGCAGAAACAGTTAAAAGGCCTAAACGGAGATATCGGGGACTGGCCGTGGGAAACGATCGAAGAATATCTGTCCTTTTTGGAGACGGCCGATATGATTGGCAACGCGGCTTATTTAATTCCGCACGGCAATATTCGGACGCTTGTGATGGGATTTGAAGGTCGCCAGGCAACAAAAGAAGAGTGCAGGGAAATGCGTGAATGGGTGGAAGCGGGAATGCGTCAGGGCGCTTTTGGAATATCTTCGGGAATCCAATATCCTCCTTGTGCCTATGCAAACTTGGAGGAACTGGTTGAAATATGCAAGGGAGCCGCAAAGTATGATGGCTGCTTTGTTGTTCATATTCGAAATGAAAGCAATTTGTCTTTAGAAGCGCTTGATGAAGTGATAGAGGCTGCGAGAATATCGGGTATTCGCTTGCATATTTCCCACTTTAAAGTTTGCGGGAAAATCAATAGAGATAAGCTCGAAAAGGCTTTGCGCAAATTAGAAGAAGCACGGCAGGAAGGAATCGAAGTGACGTTTGACCAATATCCATATACGGCTGCTTCCACGATGCTTCAGGCTATTATACCTCCTTGGGCGCAAGCGGGCGGTACAAAGGCCATCTTAAACAGGTTAAGGGAACCGCATCTACGTGAAAAAATCAAGGAAGAAATGCTCCATAATGGAGAGTACGATAATCCGGTCAGAAATAATGGATGGGATCATATTGTCATCGCCTCTGTCGTTTTGGATGAAAACAAGAAATTTGAGGGCAAGAGCTTACAAGAAATAGGAGAGATACAGCAGAAGGACCCAGCAGACGCCGCAATGGATTTGCTGATCTCAGAGGAAGCTGCGGCTACGATGATCATTCACTGGGGCGTTGAAGAAGACGTAACGAAAGTGATGAAAAATCCGTTGCAGATGGTCGGATCAGACGGTGTGTTCGGCGGAAAGCCGCATCCGAGACTATATGGGTCATTTGCACGCGTATTGGGCAAGTATGGCCGGGAAGAAAAAATCTTCTCCATTCCGGAAGCTATTCGGAAGATGACCAGTGCGCCTGCCCAATTACTGCGCTTAAAAGATAGAGGGATGATTCGAGAAGGGTACTGGGGTGATCTCGTTGTTTTTGATCCGGCCACAGTGATGGATTGTGCCACATTTGAAAATCCACATCAGTTGCCATCAGGCATTCGTCACGTTTTCGTCAATGGAAAATGGACTGTATCAGATGGAAAATACATGGGAGAAACAGCAGGACGAATCATTCGAAGAGATCATCTGATACCATCAACACATAACCATCATTAGGAGACTGGTAAATGAAAACTGTGGAAATACGAGTTAAAAAACTCATGGAGCAAGCGGGCGGAGATTGGGGGATCATGATAGAAGATATACAGAACGATATCAGTTGGGGATATGAGGCACATACACCATTCCCTGCTGAAAGTATTATTAAGATTCCGATAATGGCAGCCGTTTTTTCCGCCGCGGAAAATCGGCAACTGCGATTAAGCGACTGTGTAAGCATGAATCAAGGGGATCAGGTCGGTGGTGCGGGTGCTTTGCAATACGTAACACCCGGCATTGAGTTATCCATATATGATTTATTGGTTCTTATGATCGTTCAAAGCGATAACACAGCTACAAACATGCTCATTGATCTGGTCGGAATGGAAGCGATACAGCAAACTTTATTGGAAGCGGGGATGAAAAACAGCCGCTTTCAACGGAAGCTGATGGTCTATCCAGCACATGAGCATTTGCAAAATATCGTTACGGCGGCTGATGTGTCTTTCATGTTGAGAAAAATGGCCGCGGGTCAACTTGTATCCCGGCATGCATGTGAACAAATGATTCAAATCATGAAATGGCAGCAATATAGAAATGGTCTTCCATCACAGCTTCCAAGTCCATCCGGGAAAATCGCCGGAGAGATTCCGAAGTGGGAACTGGCTCATAAGACTGGATGGGATCTGAACCGCCAACATGATGCTGGTATTTTATATACGGGACAACGGACAATGATTATATCCGTTTTATCAGAAAATGTTTCTTCAAAAACCGCATTGGATGTGTTGGGAGAGATCGGAAAAGCCGTATATGATTATGCGTTAAACAATTAGAAGATGGGAACCTTACATTTGCGGCTGATCGTGATACGTTAGTTAATGAGTTAGGAGTGTCAGAGGAAGATGCTCATCTAATGTTACTGGCGGTTGATGAATTACAACCTGAACAAACTTCAAAAGTTCAACCTTATGGATTTGTTGGTATATCCATTAACTTAGGTCCTAAAGTTCGTAAGATGAATGGATGGGCTGCCGGTGCTTTTGCGGCAGGTTATGTAGGGTGGTATGCTAAAAAGTTTGCTGTTAATCCCATTACTGCTGGTGTACCAGGTCTTATTACTGCTGGTACAGCAGCTGCTGTAAAACGTGCAGTTGAAAAAAATATAAGAAAAGTTTGGCTAGGCAGGAATATTCCTGGATTGAGTTTGACTTATAATGTGAATATTCCATGATTATTTCCAAAGCATAAGAACACTAAGGTGAGTAATGCAGGTGCACACTCACCTTTTTAATGTTTTTAAGATTCGATACTATAGACTTGCCATCAAAAATGTCATTTAGTAATAAAGGATATGACTCTATTGAATGGGAATGTATGTCGGTTGAATGGGGACTCTGCATGTATCATTTTCTGCAAAGGAAAGTCCAGCATGCGAATACTGTGTAAGTGATTGCCAGATGTACAAAAGACAATTGGCATGAACGAGACTGTTTTTTCTGGAATATGGCTCGGTACTCATTGTTTACGAAGCTTTTGATGAGCATCATCGCTTATTGCCTTTATTCCCTGGTATTCTTGCAGCAGGGCATATAGAAACATGTTGTAAAAAAAGCTTCTCCCAAAAGGGATTTCGTATACCAAGTGGCGTAAAAAGTGTATGCTTTCCGTAGAGCTATCCTTTTGTAACGGATTTGTACAAGGTAGCACTTATCCGTCTATTATAAGGCGTTTTTTCTTTTTTAGGTGTGTCTACATTTTTGAACAAACTGCTAGTAAATAAAGGGGGCATATAACGTGTATTTATTTTTATTCACCATCATTTATTGCTTGGTGACACGACTTATAGATCTGTCTTTTGGACCTGCTTTAGGAATTTATTTGTTAGCTTTTGGCTTTATGAAAGGTTGGTGCAGTGGGAAGCTTCATGACTTTTTGAATTTAGAATCGTTAAGAAGTTTATATAAGAAAAATGGATTAAAAGATTCTTTAACAGAGCTCTCATCTTTGATTTTGGTATATGCTAATTCTTATTTCATAGATTATGAGCCTTTTTCTATTTTCGAATTTATTTATTTGTTTGTTGGTTTTGTAATTTTATATCGCTTTCTGTTTTGGGGGATAACAAGAACGCTTAGAGAAAAAGTTCATTTTAGAGTTTAATTTTTGCGTCCGCCAAAGCCCCGCCAATCGCTCCCTATATGAGTATTGGATCGAAACTAAACTTAACCCCACTTATGCTTTGTCGCTCCCTATGCCGCGATTATCAGAACCTTTTCAATTGGGGGAGAGGACTCGATTTGAGTGACGGGGTCCGCATTTGTCGCTTTAGAATAAGTTCTTTTACAGTGCTCCTTTCTTTTGTATTTGATTTGCTAAGTATAGCCTTGGAATAAAGTTTGATTAATTTAACTTAATAAACCTTGATAAAAGAGCAAATAGAAAAAGCATGTTTTGAAAGAAGATTGATCAAAACACGCTTTTTCTATATTCAATTGAAGCATCCTTTTATAAAAAAGTTTGATTATTTTTGTGATTAACTAAACTCCAAACTGTTTAAGATGATGGTCAAGGTGCTTGTATATTCCTTTACCCCATTGCTCAGAAGTGAGTTTACCAAAAAAAGGATGCGGATGAGTTGTGCACTTCTCTGGTCCGTTATTTTGGAATATGGTAATTTTTTGTTTAAGCTTTTCTTTTTCTGTCTCAAAATCTCTATCATTTGTAATCAAAATGGTTGGAATAGTAGACATGTTATGGGGCAATGTCTTGTCATTGTACATGATTTGTTTTGCAAACCTCCCTACTATTATTCCTAACCAACCCCTTGGTGGAAAAGAATTTCCCATTGCAATGTCTTGAAAAGATGAACAATGCGCTAGCATTTGGGAAACATTCATTTTTCCCCATTGTGGTTGTGAATCTGGACTTAATTTGTCAATACGGTTTAAAATTTCCTCTGAATGCAATTGATTAAAAATATTTTTCATTTGTGCATCATCCTTTATCAATCTGCCTCTACATCACCACAAAAATCCATTTATTCTGTTCTGCTTCTTTAGATGGCAACTTTCTACAAAATCTCAAAACAATAATAACATAATAAATCCAATTTTATTCGAAAATCTTCTTCTATTATAAGGGCGCGTTTATTGAACAAAGAAATACTCAATAAAATAGATGTTTTTATCAATCTTTATTATAAATGATCAGCCTTTTTTATAAATTATCGAACTTTATTTTAGATCCACACTAAGATTCAATTGATACGAAGTTTGGAACTTTTTTCTGTATGAACGGCCTTACATAAAAAAGTCAGGGGAAGTATGATCATGAAGAATGGGAGAGATACTTCATTTGCTTATGCATTAGCTCATATCTTTATCATTGCAATAGTATTGATTGTGGCATTGGCCTAGTTTAAATTTTCTGTCGTCAGCGTGTTTGTTATCGCCCTATTTTTCATCGTTTTATTAGCGAGATTTAATGGATTCACATTAGTCGAAATTCAAGATTATCTCATACAGGGAACGAAAAACTCTGTTTTCATTATTTTGATTCTTATGAGTGTTGGGATGATTATAGGGACTTGGGTTGTATCGGGCATTGTACCGGCAATTATCTATTATGGCTTGCATATATTAAGTCCCTCTTATTTTTTCATTACAGGTTTTATCATTTGCTGCATCGTTACGTATTTTACCGGGAGTTCTTATGCAACGATTGGAACGTTGGGAATTGCTTTTATAGGGATTGGTATTGGAATGGGGATACAAGCACCGATGATTGCCGGGATGGTCATTTCAGGTGCGATCTTCGGGGACAAAATGACGCCTTTTTCAGATACGACAAACTTGGCCTCGGGAGTAGCGGAAGTCAATATTTTTAAACATATTCATTCCATGTTATATACAACTCTGCCCGCAGTATTCATCTCTTGTATTTTATATTGGCTTTTGGGGTTAAGGTACGGGAGTGATGACAATTCGGGAAAAACGGAACTCATGACGGAAACATTAATGGAACACTTTACGATTCATCCAGTGTTGTTATTGGTTCCGCTGTTCACAATCTTTCTCATCATAAAAAAACTTCCGCCTGTTATTGCCTTAAATATGGGTTCATTAGCGGCGGTTTTGACGGCCTTTATTTTTCAGCCGTCTTTTGGGGCCGGCGTTATATTAAATTCTTTCATGGACGGATTTGTATATCAAACAGGTGTAGAAGATGTCGATAAGCTTCTTCAGCGTGGCGGTATTTCAGGTATGTTTACTGTCACAACATTAGTCATCCTTGTGTTTAGCCTCAGTGAAATTTTACAGAGAGCAAGTGTTATTTCTGTCATTTTAGGCAAAATGGGTTCTTTTGTAGATACGCAGGCCAAATTGATTCTTACTACCATATTCAGTTGTTTTTTAACCAATATGCTATCAGCCAGCCAATATGTCGCCATCATGATACCGGGTGAAATGTTCCGTTCGGCTTATGAAGGATTAAACATTTCAAAACGGGTTCTCTCAAGAACTTTAGAAGATGCCGGAACCATTACTACATTTGTCATTCCATGGTCGTCTGGGGCCATTTTTGCTTCCGGGGTTTTGGGTGTTTCGACATTAGCTTATTTGCCATATGCATTTTTTGCCTTATTGTCTCCGCTGGTTGCGGCTATTTATGCCCTCACCTGGTTTGCCATATTTAAGGAAGATGAGGAGGACGAGGAATAGTTGGAATTATTTGAAATTAAACGAGTTTAACCAAAGGTCAAATTTTTTGTAAAGGTAAAAGACAATCTTTGAAGAAAAAAATGATTGAGTTTTATACAATCAGTTGTTATACTTGACTCGTAAAATGAAATATCATTTCAATAAATGAAACTATGGGTTTGCATGACATAAGGAGGTCTTTTCATTGGGTTTTATGAACAGAAAAACAGTTATGACAGGACCCGGATTTTTAAAGCGCTAAAGACTCCGCGCTGCCCCTTGGTTGCTATAACAGGAAATAATAGATGTACATAATAAGCGGCATTAGTAGAAGTCCATTCGGAATCTAATAGTAAAAAAGGTGGCGTATCAAACAGGTCAGTCAGAAAAGATGGAGTACGAGAAGGGAATGCAAGTTTATGAAGGAGCCGTAGCTGGAAAGCCGTTTCCAAAAGATCGCTAACAGATATTTTGAAAGCGGAGTCATTCCATGGACTGCGGACGTTTGCAAATGCAGCCATTAGGAACGGCGGATGAACTTGTTCATTGATGAGAGAGTTGTACTGTATTGAAAGGAAATAGACTAAAAAGGGGTTATGCATGATGACCAAGTTAATGTCAGTGGCTGATGCCATCGTGAAATGCATGGAGTTAGAAACCATTTCACACGTATTTTGTGTTCCGGGAGAAAGTTATTTGCCCTTGATGGACAGTATTTACGATTCGCAACACATTAAACTGATTTCCGCGAGGCATGAGGGCGGAGCGGCGTTTATGGCGGATGCCTATGGGAAGGCGATGAGAAAGCCGGGGGTGGCCATGGCTACAAGAGGTGTGGGCGGAGCCAATCTGGCGATTGGAATTCATACTGCCTACCAAGATTCTACGCCAATGGTCGTTTTTCTGGGGCAAGTGCATAGTAAATTCCGCGGGCGTGAAGGGTTTCAGGAGGTCGATTTAGATCAATTTTTTGGCCATATAGCTAAATGGACAGTTGAACTTAAAGATGCCGAAAGGACTCCAGAGCTTATACACCGCGCTTTCAGAATCGCCCAGTCAGGACGCCCGGGACCTGTAGTCGTTTCGCTTCCGGAAGATGTGCTCCGTGAAGAAGCGGTTATGAATATCGGACCTCCGGTGGATGTTCCTTCTCCGCGTCCAACTTCGGAAGAGGTGGAGAAAGTGGAAAGATTATTGGGTGATGCAGAACGCCCTGTCATTATAGCGGGAGGCGGGGTCATTGCCTCTCATGGGGAACGGTTGCTCGTTGAATTTGCAGAAAAGCTTCATATTCCAGTAGTAGCATCATTTCGCCGCCAAGATGTTTTTCCGAATAACCACAGACTGTATGTCGGCCATGCGGGATTGGGTACATTTCCTTCCGTTATAAACACAATGAAAGAAGCCGATGTCGTCTTAGCGATAGGAACCCGTCTTTCGGAAATCACCACTCAGGATTATCGTTTTCCAACCACTGAGCAAAGATTAATTCATATTGACATAGACTACGACACATTGGGAAAGGTACGTAACCCCCAGATAGGGATTGTATCAGATGCCACATCCGCTTTAAAAGAGTTGCTAACAATAAATATTGACGCATTATGGGGAGATTGGACGAAGAGCCGCAGGTCGGATTATGAGCAAGACATGCTGAAGGATTTGAATGAAGATGAAGATTGGATCAAGATGAGAGGTGTCATACAAACTTTGCAGGAGAAGCTTCCGAAAGGTGCCATCATCACAAATGATGCGGGGAACTTTGCTGGATGGCTTCATAGCTTTTATTGTTTTGAAAAGCCCAACACTTATATCGGACCCACATCTGGAGCAATGGGATATGGCTTGCCTGGGGCCATTGGGGCGAAATTGGCCCATCCAGATAAAGTGGTCGTCTCCTTGTCGGGGGATGGCGGATTTATGATGACCATCCAAGAGCTTGAAACAGCAGTGCGATACGGAGTTCCGGTTATTGCCCTTATCTTTAATAACAGTATGTATGGAACGATCCGGATGCACCAGGAGATGCACTACCCTGAAAGGGTGATCGGAACAGAGTTAAATCATGTGGATTTTGCAAAAGTGAGCGAAGCGCTCGGGGTAAAAGCCTTTAGGGCTAAAACAAACGTTGAATTTACGAAAGCGATCGAACACGCGCTTGCCTCCGACAGCCCCGTCGTGATTGAGGTGCTGACGAATCCCGAGCAAATCTCATTGAATGACACGATTCACTCTATCAGGCAAAAGAGTAAACAGCATAACTGATTCCGGAACCGCTTTTTCCGCTAAAATAACGAACACTCGTAACACGAAGGTTGCGGGCGGGAATGAGAGCTAACTTTTATGCGCCGTGCGGCATAGTTGATCAGCGAGAGTGATGTGGCATGATAGGAAGCTGATGACGCTTTTGAGATTGGTTTCATATACCCTGGCAAATCTCGTTATAACCAAACTGCTTGTCATCATTTTGGGGGCTTTGTCTGTTCCTATTGGAATTTGGCGTCCTTCCTATATAATGGAAATGATGAATTGCCCATGTAATGGCTGGCGGTACAGGAGGGCTTATTATGATAATGAGCATGGTATTTTCGGAACGAAAGAAGCGGCTTGGGGCGGTTTGTAACCGGAATTGCCATTGTGGTTAGCAGGAATCTTACAGGCGGCAGACATACTTTCAAAAGGAATTGCCCAGATGATACCAACATTGATTTCCGCGTGTATCGTGATCATCAGCGTCAGTAAATTAACGAAGCCGTCACATATTACGCATCAATGTGAGAGAACGAATATGGCAGGTTTTAGGGGAGGTTGAGCGGGGACTATGAATCAGAGTGTTGTGAAAGCATTACAGTTATTGGATTATTTTACGGAAGGTGAAACCGACTTGTCGTTACGTGAAATATCGGAACGGTCGGGCTTGCCTAAACCAACAGCATACCGTTTGCTTTCTTCGCTTGAATATATGGGATTTTTAACGAAAAACAAGCATTCGGACCAAGATGTGCGCTATAGATTAGGGCTTAAACTGTTGGAGTTGGGCGGAATTGTCGCAGATCAATTGGAGCTTCGCAAAGTCGCAAAGCCTCTTATGAAAAAGTTGCAGGCCGATATTAATGAAACGGTCCATTTGGTTGTTCGCGAAGGAAATGAAGCTGTCTATATTGAAAAGGTAGAAAGCAACCATGCATTGCGTTTATATACAAGAGTCGGGAGAAGGTCCGAGTTGTCACTTGGTTCCGGCCCCAAACTGCTTCTTGCCTATATGCCCAAACAGGAGCAGGAGAAAGTGATTTCGCAAATGAGCTTCGAGCGGTTTACTGACAATACAGTGGTAGATGCCGAAGAGTTATTAAAAAAAATAGAGGAAATACGCAGTAATGGCTTCTCCATCAGCTATGGGGAGCAGGATGTCGGTACGGTAGGAATTTCCTATCCTGTATATAATCGGAAGGGAAGTGTTGTCGCCGCGTTAAGTGTAAGCGGGCCGGTCACCAGACTGTCTGGTGAACATAAAAAGTATGCTCAAATCAAAACGGAAGAAACGGCAAGGAACATATCCATGGAGCTTGGGTATACGGGAAGATGAAGTGTAGCAGGAAATCCTCGTCAGTTGAGCCAAATCCGGAATGCGGGGCGGCCCGTTTATTTTTTAGCGAAGGATCAGACTTCGCCGAATGATAGCCGCTCGACTCTAAAGCGATAAGAAATGGGAACAAACAAGGACGCGCGGGCAGCTGTGAGAGCGATTGTGCCGGACATAGGAGAAGTTGTCTGACAAGACTGCAAAGAGGTCATCCTTTTGGTCCGTTCTCATGAATTCTGCCAAGTATAGCCATGGATGAATGTCTGCAATCAATACAAAGCTGCACACATGCGAAGTGCGCAGCTTTGTATTTTATTTTACGCAAAAAAAGCGATTGAATTAGAAATCAATAAATATATTGACAATTTTATATTTATTGATGTATTATGTATACATAACACATCATACAGAGTACGCAGACAAAAAATAAAAAAATGGGGCGTTTTTGATGGATGTTAAACGAGGGTTGGGGATGGAACCTATACATAGAAAAACAACGAAAGAGATGGTTTATGAGCAACTAAAGAAAGCGATTCTTGTCAGAGAACTGAGTCATAAGGAAATATTCACAGAAACAATGTTGGCCAATTCCTTAAATACTTCAAGAACTCCTGTCAGAGAAGCGGTTGCTGACCTCATCAATGAAGGATTGATGGTTCACATTCCTAGAAAAGGTTTCAAAGTAAGAGAGATTACAGAAAAAGAAATGGATCAAATCATTTTTTTACGAACATCTATTGAAGTACAAGGCATAAAAATTTTATCTGACATCATTACTGAAGAAGAAGTGCGGCAATTATATAAAATTGTTGAACGGCAAGAGAAAGTGATTGCTAGTAATGACAGTATTAAGTTCATAGAATTGGATCAATTATTTCACCGGAAAATATTGCAGTTTGCAGGTCAGGAGCTATTAGAGCAGTTTTTATCCGAACTATACAATATGGCCAGATTAATGGGGCATACAGCTTTAATGAAGGAAGGCAGGATTACCGAGGTTATTCAAGAACATTTGGATATTGTAAAAGCTTTGGAATCGAAAGACGGTGAGCTTGCCATCAAAGTGATGGAGAACCACTTATTGTCTACTGTAGATAGTGTGAGGAATTTTACGGATTGATGATTTTTTTAAATTGTGTGAAAGCGTATACAAAAAAGAGAAGGAGACAGCCATGGATAAAAAAATATTCTCATTGGCGTTAAATGGCAAGAAAAAGGAAATGGCCATTAGCCGGGTTTATGCCATTGGATATGCCGGAAGAGATAAGAAGAAAACGATGGATCATATTAAAGAGTTGGAAGAAATAGGTGTTCCAAGACCGATAGAGATACCGACACTTTATCCACTCAGTTTAAATAATGTCACTCAAAATAAAGTGATTGAAGTGGTCGGGGACAAAACAAGCGGCGAAGCGGAAATTGTGATCATATTTGGCGGGAGAACAGATGAAATTTATGTAACTGTCGGCAGTGATCATACGGATCGAGAGCTGGAGGCAACAGATATTCATAAATCAAAGCAAGTTTGTCAAAAGCCTTTTGCAACAAAAGCCTGGAATTTGAAAGATGTTATTCAACATTGGGATTTGCTGGAACTATCCTCTGATATTTACATCAATCATCGATGGATACCTTATCAAAAAGACAAAATATCATCGATCCTTTCACTTGAAGATATTATGAAATTCCTCGAAAGAAAGGGCGTGCCGTTGGCGAACTCGATTTTTTTCTCGGGAACTGTTCCATTAAAGTGCGGGTTTAAATATGGAGAACAATTTAGAATGACAATTACCGATCCTATTCATAAACGTAACATTTTAATGGAATATACAATTAAAAATTTATTGGGGAGTGTTCAAACTTGAAAATTGCCATATACCAAATGGAAGTGATTGGTGGAAAACCAGCTGAAAACAGGTTAAAAGTACAAAGTTGGCTAGAAAAAGTCATGAAAGAAGAAAATCCGGATACGATTGTTTTACCGGAAATGTGGACTTCTTCATTTAAACTCAAACAATTGAAAGCCCTTGCAGAGCCCGATGGAGAACCAACGAAATCTTTTTTAAGCGAGCTTGCCAAAAAATATAAAGTGAATATAATCGGCGGTTCCATTCCTCATAACGTAGAGACAAATATTTATAATGCAAGCTTCATTTTCAATAGGGAAGGAGAGGTTGTTTATGAATACAGTAAAATCCATTTAGTCCCCATGTTACATGAACACTTATATGTAACGGGCGGGAAAAAGGCGGTCGAGGTATTTGAATTGGATGGAATCAAGATGGGGATCATTATTTGTTATGATTTAAGGTTTCCCGAGTTAGCCAGATCTCTGGCATTACAAGGGGTACAAGCATTGTTTGTGGTGGCAGCCTGGCCAACGCCACGCAAGTATCATTGGACAGCGTTACAAATAGCCCGGGCGATAGAAAATCAAATGTATGTCATTTCTTGTAATGCCGTCGGGAATGTAGATGATGTTACTTATGCTGGGAACTCCATGATCATTGACCCTTGGGGGGATATTTTAAAGCAAGGACAAGACAATCAAGAAGAGACTTTAGTACAGGATGTCAATCTATCAAAGGTAGTTCAAGTGAGAAAGGAGGTTCCTATCTTCAAAAGCCGGGTGCCGGACTTATATTGATCTTTGGAGGGATGTAAAAGTAAATGGGTAGACAAGAGTTTGAATTTACAACTTATGAAGCGTTCCCACGTAAACAAATAGAGGGAAAGGTAAAAGGTTTATGGGAAAGAATCTTATCAAAGGACTCGGAAAGAGAACTGGTTAGGGTATTAGAGTTTGAGCCGGGGGTGGATACTTCTCCAAACGGGATGCAATATCACGAATATTGGGAACATATATACATTATAGAAGGTTCAGTGATAGACCTGACTTTAAGGAAAGAATTTACGAAAGGCATGGCGGCATCAAGGCCGCCCGGTATGCGGCATGGGCCTTGGAAATCGCCTAACGGGTGCATCATGTTTGAGGTCCGCCACAAATAAAGGTAAGCAAAGAAGCTGAAAGGAGTTAGTCATGAGCATCAGAAACGTAATCATTACTGCTTTATTATTATTGTTATTCGTATTGGGAAGTGCATGCTCTAATACAAATGAGACCGGTGGGAATGACGGTGACGACAAAGAAGGCATTTCGCTGAAACTGGCCCATGTAGGGTCTGATTCACACCAATATAATATTGCTTCAGAAAAATTTAAAGAATTGGTGGAGGAACAATCAAAAGGTTCTATTCATATCGAAATACATGGAAACGCCACTTTAGGCAGTGAAGCGGACGCGATTGAGCAAGTAATGGATGGCTCCATTGAAATAACAACTGTTGCCCCTGATAGTTCTTTCGCGAATACTGTACCGGAAATGAACATTTTTGGCATCCCTTATTTATTTCAAGACCGTGAGCATGTTTATTCAGTATTGGATGGAGAAATAGGAGAGCAGTTATTTACATATGTAGATCAACATCAAATGAAAGGACTAGGTTGGTGGGAAGTAGGCTTTAGACATTTGACAAATAATAAAAAAGAGATAAAAACGCCGGAAGATATGAAAAGTTTGAAAATACGAGTGCAACCTTCACCTGTTTGGGAAGTTCATATGAAATCCTTGAATGCCAGTCCCACTCCTGTAGATTTTAATGAATTATACTCCGCATTGGATCAGGGCTTGGTGGATGGTCAAGAGAATCCGTTGCCAACTATAGACTCAATGAAGTTTTATGAAGTGCAACAATATGTATCGTTAACGGCACATACTTATAATCCGGCAATTGTTGTGATCAACCAAGGTGTTTGGGAAAGCTTAAACGAAGAGCAGCGACAAATCCTGCAAGATGCAGTGGATGAAACAACTAATTTTATAAGAAAAACGCTGGAAGAACAAGAAAGCGAGATTATCAAAAAGCTAGAGGATAATGGTGTAACGATTACCGAACCTGATCGGGAGCTCTTTAAAGATGCCACGAAAGAGGTAAGAGAGGCGGTAAAAGAAGTGCCGGAAGAACTGATCGAAAAGATTGAAAAGACAAAGTGATTTTTTGGGAGATTCCTTCCCGGAATCTCCTTTGTTGGCTGGGAGGTTATCGGATGTCTTTTAAAAAAATAGATGATTACCTTGGCCGGGCACTTGAAATAATCATTACCATTTGTTTGTCGGCGGTTGTCATCATTACTTTTTTACAAGTTGTTTTCAGGTATGTATTCAAGCAGCCACTGGGATGGTCTCAAGAAGTTTTAATGGTTTGTTTTGTATATAGTGTCCTATTCGGTGCCGCTTTGGCCATTAAAAACAGTGAGCATCTACAGGTGAACATTTTTGAAAATATGCCCAAAATGATTGAGAAGGTATTTAAAGCGTTAGAGTTTACGGTTGTTATTGTGGTCATCGTTTGTCTATTGTATTTTGGGTTCGGGCTTGTGATGGACAATTTTGATTCAGGACAAGTTTTGGGTATGGTGCCTATTAAAAAAGCTTATGTTTATATGGCGATTCCCATTAGTGCGCTTTTCATGCTATATTATCAGATTAAGAAGGTGTATAAATGATTTGGCTCATACCTTTATTGTTAATCCTTATAGTGATAGGCATTCCGATTGCTTTTTCATTAGGGTTTGTTTCAATTATCGGGATTTTATTTACCGACCCAAGCCTTCTCATTAACCTTCCGAGAAGGGTATTTAGCGGAGTCAATAACTTTACCCTAGTAGCTGTGCCATTGTTTATTTTGGCGGGGGAATTAATGACAAAAGGCGGGATCTCTAAAAGACTGATTGATTTCTCTAAAACAATTGTTGGCCCATTACCTGGGGGCTTGGCAATGGTTGTAGTTTTAGCAAGCATGTTTTTCTCTGCCTTGACCGGTACAGCGATAGCAGCGGCTGCGGCAATAGGCGGAATGATGATACCAGCCATGAAAAAAGAAGGGTACGATATCGGTTTTTCAACAAGCTTAGTGGCCACATCGGCAACGATTGGCCCGATTATCCCACCGAGTATTGTGTTAATCCTATTTGGTGTTATAGCCAGTGTTTCGATAGGGGATCTGTTTGTCGCCGGAGTCATACCCGGTATTTTAATGGGAATTGCTTTAATGGCGTATAGTTATGTTGTCGGGAGAAAACAGAATTATCGCTCCAGTGAACAGCGGGCAACGGTAAAAGAAATTGTGAGGGGAGCAAAAGATGCTGTACTGGCTTTATTAATGCCCATTATTATCATAGGCGGGATTGTCAGTGGTATATTTTCTCCCACAGAATCGGGTGTTGTTGCTGTCGTTTACGCGTTACTTATCGGAATGTTCGTCTATAAAGAAATAAGAATGGAAGACTTTTGGCCAATTCTATTAAATACAGCTAAAACAACGGCGGCGATCGTGTTTCTAATCGGGACAGCTTCTTTGTTTATTTGGTTTCTTTCATTCAAGAGAATACCCAATCAATTGATAGAAATGATGGGCGGTATATCGGATAATCCCATCTTGCTATTGCTCATCATCAATATCGTTTTATTAATTGCGGGTACATTTATAGATACGATTAGTGCTGTTTCCATTTTTACACCGTTATTTTTGCCGATGATTTTAGCGGCAGGAGTCGACCCAATCCATTTTGGCATTATCATGGCGGTTAACCTTACAATTGGCATGGTCACGCCACCTCTTGGAGTTTGCTTATTTGTTACAGCATCAATAGCTAAAATCAAGGTGCCCAAGATGTTCCGGCATTTATTTCCACAAATCGCGTTATTAATTGCCGTATTATTTGCCGTCACATATATTCCGGAGGTTGTTCTCTTTCCTTTAGAGTTTTTTTCCAATAGATGAGGATATGTGTATGTGTGAATACCAACGGTGTCAATGAAATTGGCCATTGAGAAGTTCTACTTCTTGGTCAAAAGAAAATGATGGTTTCGGTAAATGTGAGCTTACGAAGTTCATTCTAGCTGTATGGGAAAAAATGAATTTTTTCCTGCTTTTTTAAATTGAGAAACATGCAGATGAGAAGGCCGACAAAGTGAATCCCGTGCTACTCAGGTAGCAAAAAGAAGGAATCATGGAGACCAGTGCAAACTTCGCCCGGTAAAAGTCATCTAAGAATGAAAGATCAAAAAGCATGTTCACTTAAGCGGCGCAGGCTAAAAAGTCTGTGCTGCTTTTTTTATCATAACAGTGAAGCTATACGATCAACGGTTTTCAAAATTTATGAATAGCATTCATTGTTTCGTTATCCCCACTCTTTCATTTCCCAAAGAAGCTTCGATCTGTTTCACATATTCTCTGTTAGCAGTGAAGTGTCGCTGTCGCTGTCGCGGTTAGCATTATTTTCCATAATATGAAATATAACACTGTCGTTTATAATAAAAGAGATCATTGCTGGCTCATAAAAAGGGGACTGATCATCCAAACAGATAGGAAGCGCCAAGTGAAGAGCATTTCGGATAATAAGCCAAATTACGCAAAATTGCCATCACCTTTTTGCCGGCTGGAGAGGCCTGTTGACACATCAGCCTCAATGCCTCAACTTGTCACTTGTTTTTCGATTTCCATAAAAAAGCATGTCTGCATCGGCAGATTTTTTTGCCATTCTCCATGAAAAATAATGATCGACACAGTTGTCTGATTGGTGATACACTATTGCAGGAGTTTGTTCTGTCCATTTATAGTTGAATGGCCAGTCCATACAAAACGAGTGCTATGAGTGCGTGGATTGAAATGCAGTTTTCTTTACAGCCTATGCGCTTGTTTACGTCGCACTCTATATGAGTGTCTGGATTGAAATAATTAGTTTCAATAACTTTTTAGGCATTTTTATTGTCGCGCTCTATATGATTCAGCATGAGATCGTATATACCCCATGGGGCAAACTATCAGTTAAAGCGATATACGAAGTCCACACGAAACAAACTTTGGAATTGAGGGAGAGTAAAGTGAATCCATCCGCCGTTCATCATGTGAGTTCCTCTTTGGATATAACATCTTTTTTTGATATTTATAAAGCCAATGTTGTGCGAACGAGGTCAACGATCACCGCCATCGTCCTTTCCGTTTTTGATCAGTCGATTTTTGCTGCAGAGGATTTGGAGTATGCGGAGCAAGAAATGACCTTGTTTTTACAACATGAAATCAGGCAGACCGATCTTGTTTTTAAACTGGCCGCCCCATTTGAATGGTGCATCATTCTTGCCCATAGTGGAGAAAAAGAGGCAGAGGCTTTTCTTGAACGTCTCCAATCTCGTGTACAACTGAAAGTGATTCCCTTATTTAATCAGTATGATGCGGCTTTTTTGGCCAGCATCGCTGAAATTGGCAATAGTGACGTGGAATTGGAGGATTTGATTGAACATGGAAGAAACGCCTTGGTTCACGCCAACAAGGAATGGCAAATTGTTTATGTGAATCATTATAAGGCGAAGCACCTAGAAACAGTAAAGATTAGCATATTGGAAGAAGATGAGATTTTTCGAAATGTGTTAAAGAACTCTTTGGAGGGTTTGTCCTTAAAACATTTTGAGATTGAAATTGAGACGTTTTCTGATGGATATCTTTTCCTGCAATCGAAACGATATTTGTCGAGTCATACACATTTGGTGATCATGAATGATATTTTGCCAAGAAAAAATGGGTTAGAAGTGCTGTATACGCTTCGCAATCTGCCCAATAATAAAAAAATCATCATTTATATGATGACAAAAAGAAAAACGGAGGAAGACATGATCTATGCCTATGAACATGGAGTAGATCAATATGTAATGAAACCATTTCATTTGCGATTATTTGAAGCCCAAATCAAAAGAACGTTCGAAAGGCTATGGTCATGATGGATGTGTCGATTGATCTTTTAATTCAGTTTATGCTGGTGGTTTCCGTCTTTTTGCTTGTATTTTCCATTTATTTACTCTCGAACCGGGCAATGGAAGTAGCGCGGGAAAGGAAAAAAGCAGCTTACATAAAGGAGCATCAAGACGCTTGGTATCATTATGTAAGAG
Source organism: Siminovitchia sp. FSL W7-1587 (assembly GCF_037963795.1). Taxonomy (NCBI): domain Bacteria; kingdom Bacillati; phylum Bacillota; class Bacilli; order Caryophanales; family Bacillaceae; genus Siminovitchia; species Siminovitchia sp. FSL W7-1587. The sequence continues at coordinate 1,701,845 of NZ_CP150169.1, read as the reverse complement.
GGAGCGGCCCCTTTCCGGAATCACTGATGCCGAGAAATACGTATGAGCTATACGGAGTCGAACAAATTTTTTTGTCCTATATAAAAAATGTCTCCGATCCGTTGATTCGTGAAAAAATCAAGTTGTTTTCCAATGAATCTATGAAAGACCACTACGGGAAGTTGCTTGCCAACAGAAAATGGAGCATTCGCATGAACGCTCTGTACAGGGTCGTTGATTTTCATATAGACAGCTTAATTGATCATTGTATCAGCATGGAAAAAAAGAAATTATCTCCAGATGAGCAGTTTCAACTGCTAAAAATCTATTCGCTATTCAAGCCGGATTTGTTTTTAAAAAAATTTTTGGAGAAACCGCCTTTATTTTCGGAATATGAATGTAAGAAACTATTCAAGACTGCGGATGATTCTGTCTTGAAGCAGCTTATCAAGAATTTTCATCAGTTATCCTCAACGTGCAAATACGCTTTCATTAACACCTTGGGAATGAAACGGGAGATTGGCACTGTCCCTTTCTTAGAAAGCCTTCTAAAAGAAGAGGACGCTGAAATCCGCATCCGCTCTTTAAAAGCGATTCATGAAATCGGCACGCTTCACCAAATAGAGAAGTATACACCCTTTATCTCGTCAGAGATATGGGAAGAGCGGCTCATGGCGGCGAAGGTACTTGGGAATTTGCCACTCCGTGACTCTGTTCCTTATTTGGAAACATTGTTGGCGGACGAGGCTTGGCGGGTGCGTCAGGAGGCAGCCAAAACGCTGAAAATGGACCCTCACACTATCATGCTGGAAAGAGAACAGCAGGTTTATTAATCCTTGGAAGGGATTGTCGCCATACATGGGCAGTTTACTGGAATTGTTAATGAAGTTCTTTTCGGGAACGATCATCTTTTATATGATGATTGTCATTGTCACATACGGCAGTATGCTGATATTGGCATTTATCCAGCTAAGGAAGCAATACTTAATTGATAAAAATGAAGTGGATGAAGATGATATTGATGCGTTTTACTCAAAACCGGTGTCCATTATCGTTCCTGCGTACAACGAAGAAGCGGGTATTATCGACAGCATCCATTCCATACTCAGTCTGCGCTATCCGCAAATAGAGCTGATCATCGTAAATGATGGTTCTACTGATAATACACAGAGAAAAATAATAGAGCAATTTAGAATGAAGGAAGTTCAGGGAACGATAGCGAACCATATTCCGACGAAGCCGATTCGACATTTTTATCAGTCGGACATTCATCCGAATGTATGGTTGATTGAAAAAGAAAACGGGGGAAAGGCGGACGCCTTAAATGTAGGGATTAACGCATCAAGATATCCCTACTTTTGCACAATTGACGCCGATTCGATTTTGGAGGAAAACGCCCTGTTGCGTGTCATGAATCCCATCATTAAGTCCAATGATGAAGTTATAGCCGCAGGCGGAACGATCCGGATTGCCAATGGGCTTGATGTTCAATTGGGGGCCATATTCCAAACGGATTTATCGAAAAATGCCCTTGTTGTTATGCAGGTTGTTGAATATGTAAGAGCCTTCCTGATGGGCCGGATTGCTTTAAGCACATTTAATTTAATGTTGATCGTTTCAGGCGCCTTCAGTGTATTTTCCAAAAAATGGGTCGTTGCGGTTGGAGGTTATTCCACGGATATGATTGGAGAGGACATGGAATTAGTCGTCAAGCTACATCGGCGTCTAAAGGAAGAGAAAGTAAAGAAAAGAATTCAATTTGTACCGGATCCGGTCTGTTGGACCGAAACACCGCAAGATTTCCAGTCTTTAAGAAATCAGCGGAAAAGGTGGTACAGGGGGTTGATTGAAAGTCTGTGGAAACATCGAAAAATGACTTTAAACCCCAAGTTTGGAGCCATCGGCATGGTTTCTTTTCCATATTTCTGGTTTGTCGAATGTTTGGGGCCTTTGATTGAGTTGGCAGGCTATTTTTATATCGTGATTGCTTTTTTCTTAGGCGATATTTATTACGAGTTTGCTATCCTGTTGATCTTGCTGTTTGTCTTATATGGCGTATTGTTTACAGTGGCAACGATTTTGCTTGAAGCATGGACGATGAATACATATCCAAAGTTCAAAGACCTCATGCGCCTCCTATTTATATCCCTGACGGAAATGTTTTGGTATCGACCTATCACTTTATTTTATAAATGTGAAGGATTTATCACCTTTTTACTGGGGAAAAAAGAGTGGGGGCATATGGAGCGAGTAGGTCTATCCGGGGAAGGGAAGTCCAAATGAAGCGATTTTACATCTTGGGGCTCGTCATCATCATATGTTTACTATTGCCGATCCTTTTATGGTTGGCAGAGCCGGGCAAGAAGCTGCATATAGCGATCATTGATAAAACAGTTCCAAACGAAACATTTCGTGAACATCTTGGCATCACCTGGCTGTTAAATCATCTAAAATATACGGACCATAAAAATCAACCATTTCAATCGGCAAGCGATTACTATGGTTTTGTGCCAAATAATGAAGAAAAAGCATATGATATACGTGCGCTTCCGGACAATTATGACCGATATGGCGTCATTTATTTGGCAGATACATATGGGGTATATGATGAAGATTTGCCATGGATTGAAAAAGAACGGGAAGGCTCCCGTTCAGGTGAAATATACGGCGGTCTCGATTCGGAAGAATGGGCTGCCATTGTGGATCGCCTAAGCAAGAAAGAGAAAAGCTTGCTGATCGCGGAATATAATACATTTGCGTCGCCTACCCATGAAGCTGTAAAAAATAGTGTTACCGATTATTTGGGGCTGGATTGGTCAGGCTGGAATGGCCGCTATTTTGATGAATTGGATCCGCAAAAAAACAAGGAAATTCCGCAGTGGATTTTGGAAGAATACGGGACTGCATGGAATTACAGCGGCGCGGGTTTTCTTTTGGTCAATGACACGGATAATCAAGTTGTCGTGCTGGAAATGGACAAACATTTGCGGGAAAAAGGGATACGTGTTTCTTTTACCAAAGAAGGCAGGAAGCAATTCCATTTGGATGACAGCCCCGACTATGAATATTGGTTTGATATTGTCAAGCCGAAGAGTGACGCCAAAGTGCTTGCCAATTATGATTGGAATCTGACGGATGAAGGTGAAAAGTTGTTGAAAAAGCATGACATCCCGGCTGAATTTGCTGCGGTGTTATCTAGGGAACACGGCCCATCTTCCAGCTATTATTTTGCCGGAGATTTTAATGATATGGCGGATGTTCCCCGCTTTTACCAAATGAAAGGTTTGCAGTCAATTTATAAAATGGCACAAACGTTTTCCGATCAAGCTTTTTACTGGTCTACTTATTTTCCAATGATGGAGTCTATTTTAAAGTCGTTTGCCGAGAAAGAAGAGGTCATTCAGGGAAAAAAATCCGCCAAATTGACATACAATGCCCGGGTAAACAAAGATTCTTTTGAAATCCTGAAGGGCAACAAGTGGGAGCCCCTTGTCATTAAGGGAGTTAACATGGGGATGGGGAAACCTGGTGCTTTTCCGGGGGAAGCTGCTATAACAGAGGAGGAGTATTATAGGTGGTTTGAACAAATTGGGAAAATGAATGCCAATACATTACGCGTATACACGCTCCACCCTCCGGGATTTTATCGGGCTTTGAAGCGCTATAATGACAAACATCGAGAGAAAATCTACCTTTTCCACGGTGTTTGGATCAATGAGGAAAAATTAGAAGAATCACTGGATGCGTTTGAAACAGAGAATCTGCGTGAATTCCAAGAAGAAATGAAAACGATCGTTGATGTCATTCATGGCAATAAAATCGTCGAAGAAAGGCCCGGCCATGCTTCCGGTGTCTATCGGGCCGATATTTCCGAGTTTGTCATTGGCTGGATACTGGGTATCGAATGGTATCCGCATATGGTGCAAAATACGAATAACGTTCATGCTTCCATAGGAGATTATGACGGAACCTATTTTCAAACAAAGGATGCACAGCCGTTTGAACATTGGTTGGCGCAACAAATGGACTTCATCACACAATATGAGGTGGACAAATATCGCTACATTCGGCCCATGAGCTTTACGAACTGGGTAACAACCGATTTGTTAGAGCATCCGGCGGAACCGAATGAAGATGAAGATCTTGTCAGTGTGAATCCAAATGTGATTCATACAAAAAAAGAAATGAACAAAACGCAGCAATTTGCGTCTTATCATATTTATCCTTATTATCCTGATTTCTTTAATTTTGATGAATCTTATTTGTCTTACGTAGATCACCGGGGTGAAAAAAACAGTTATGCGGCCTATTTATCGGAGCTGCATGATGCACACCGGCTGCCCATTTTGGTTGCCGAGTTTGGCGTGCCCAGTTCACGGGGACTGACCCATGCTAACCCATTTGGCTGGAATCAGGGCAATTTGTCAGAGAAAGAGCAAGGAGCGATTCTTCGGCGTTTGTTTGAAGATATCATGGCGGAAAAGTTACTGGGAGGCCTTATTTTCACGTGGCAGGATGAGTGGTTTAAACGAACGTGGAATACGATGGACTATGACAACCCGAATCGCCGGCCTTATTGGTCGAATGCGCAAACGAATGAACAGCAATTTGGTTTATTAAGCTTTGACCGCCACAGCATTCAGGTGGACGGGGTGGCAGAAGACTGGAAATCCAAGCCGCTTTATCAAAAATACAGCGGCCTGAAGGCATTATATGTCGATCATGATGAAAGGTATTTATATATCCGGTTGGATAATGATCTGACCAAACAAGGTGATCCAGTGATTCTGCTTGATGTTGCTCCGAATCAAGGGAATGATTTGATCAAGGGTATCGATAACGTTTCTTTTTCCAATGGCGTTGATTTCATCATCGACTTGAGGAAAAAAGAATCGAGAATGAAAGTGGATGCCTATTATAATCTTTTTACCTATCAGTATGGCCATCAATTGGGCATGATTGAAGCAGGTCCAAAACCGGTCAACAACAGCGGGGAGTTTTCCATCATCCAATATGCGCTTAACAAAGAATTAACATTGCCCCAACAACATACAGTTTTACCTTTCAGCGCCTATGAAACCGGAAAGCTGAAGGAAGGCAATGGCAATCCATCATCCAAAGATTACGACTCGTTGGCGGATTATTATCGGAATGACGAAGGAATGCTGGAATTGAGAATTCCGTGGCTGTTGATCCAAGCAAAAGATCCCAGTCAGAAAGAGTTTGTGGGAGATCTTTATAAAGATGGCATGAATGCCAGTGCTTTCGTGGATGAAATAAACGTGGGGGCATTATATGTTGAAAATGGAGGCAATGTCATTGATTCATTTCCAGCGGTTCAAGAGGGCCGGCTCCTGAAGATGAAGGGGTACTCTTGGGAGAATTGGGATATGCCACAATATGAGGAACGGCTCAAACAGTCGTATGATACGATACAAGAGTTGTTTTTACATATTCAATGAACAAAGCTTCATGCAAAAGCAGGAAATGATCGATCAAACTCGGAAGTGTTGAAATGAAACAGGGGTGTCCGCAGGCCGAAAAATCGGCTTATTGGGCACCCCTTTTCTACATAAAGCACCATGTGATGGCGATAGTCCTGATCGAAAGCAATGTTGTACGCAGTTTTTTAACAGTTAATATGATAAGTTTTTTCTGCTGGCCGCCTTCACGGTTACGGCGTTAATCTTTCATATACTTCATTTAATTCTTTTAGGCGCTTTTCATCTTGCGCCTGCCTGGCATATTTCAGTTCTTCTTTTAGGACGGAATTTAAATAATCTGTCTCTTCTTCTCCCAACTTTTCGACGAATTCTTTTTCATTTTTGTAATGCTGGCTTACAAGTTTTTTGTATATTTGCCGTCCGAACTCTTCGTCATCATAGTTGGACATTGTTTCACGCAAATAGCCTAATGTGTGATCGATGGGAATCACCTTCTTCGTTACATTTTCGTGTTGCTTTTTTTGCTGCGTTCTTCCAGTTTGGTTTTGGGCGCCTGATTTGCTTTATCTTCTGAATATCCTTGTGGATTGACGCTTGTTACGACTCTTTTTTCATTTTTGATCGGGTCTCTTCTGTTCATTGTGCCACCTCCATGTGTTTATTGTTGAATGATTGGCTGTTTTTATTCTAGGGCGGCATTGGGTCCATTTTTTTCCAAATGATGCTCAAATGATAAAACAAAAAGCAGGAGGTTCTCGCCACTAAGATGAGGCGGCATGAGAACCTTCTGCTTTACATGTTTTATGACGGCTGGTACGTGAATCTTGGCAGACCGATGTCGGCCATGGTGAGCAGTCCCGGTTGCCGAATAGCGTCGATCCGTTTGGCGGTGTTGATAGCCATGGCGGCGGTGGATGTGTCGCCGAATATGCCCTCTGGCACAACGATCCGTTGGGTGGTATTTCCTTCAAGGATGATTTCGTCCTTTTGCTCAATACCGGCAGACATTGTTAAATCAAGATGTATCTCGAAGCCTTCAGCGGTTCTGCCGCGCGATACTTGGTGAAGACCGCTAACATCTCCCGTGTTCAATGGTGTGAGCGGGGTATGAACCTGGTCTTTTGCAATGGTCGGTTCGATCGTATTGTTCACGTCTGTCAGCTTCCAGTTCAGTGCATAGGCGATCAATCTGACCGATTCTTCCAAGCCGACATGACCGATTTTATCCTGTTTGGCCAAAGAGAGGAATTCTTCCTCTGACATGCCGATGCCGACCTTTTTTTGTAAAGGTATGCGTCTTTTCGCGACATCGACGTTCCGGATGACGGTTATTTTTTTCACACTCGTCAAAACAGTCGAAAAGCAGACGGCCATTGTGTCCATAATGAAGCCCGGATTAATGCCGGTGCCGATGACAGTCAAGTTTTTCGACTTGGCGTACTCATCGATTTCTTGGGCAAGCTCCGGATAGGCATGCCAAGGGTAGGAAAGCTGCTCACATGTAGAGACAACGGAATAACCATTGTCCAAAAGCTCTTTGATTTGCGGCCAGACAAGTTTTAAATTGGAACCTGTGGCATGGATAGCCACCGGTTGACTATCTTTTCTTTTTTCGACGTCTTGAACATTGTCGGCCACTTTGATTCCGCTGTCAGCTTCCCCGCTGAGTTCTCCGATATCTTTCCCCACTTTATTGGGATCTATATCCACTGCCCCAATAACCGAATGGGGATTGAGTTGATAGGCATTGCGGAGGATTTCTATGCCGATTGGCCCCAAGCCAAATACTAATACGTTCATCTTTTATATGCACCCTTTCTATATCTTTTAACCAATCGTAGCACCGCCTTTAACGGTACGGAAATACATATATCTTATATGGTTATAAGGTTCCCTTATAGATCGGAAAAACGAATAGGTATTCCCTCCAAATCAAAAGGTTTGAGTATGCAGAGAGATGTTTACCATATTTCCCCAAATTAGCATGCTTTGCCAGAGGGCGCTTGCTTTTTGAAAAGGACTTAGAGGAAAAAGTAGCTTTAGCGGCACCATACAAGCCAAAAGTGCTCTATCGAATAAAAGCATCCACATCCCGGCTTGTTTGTTACACCCTTTTTACAGGAATAATACAATTCGTTTACGGTCAGTTAACCATGTTTTGGTAAATTAAGAAGTTGTAATTCATTTAAAGAAGGGAGATTATTATGACCTATGACAAGGTGAAAAAGCACAATACTTATAAAATAGTATTTTTCACTATTCTCCTCTCATTATTTGCCCAGATAATGTTCGTCCAACAAAATGAGGCAAATGCAGCCAAAAATGAGAATAGTCGTGCGGAATATTTAGGGATGAAATTATATCGGGGGGAAATTCACGCCCACACCTCGATTAGTGATGGGGTAGAATTTCCAAAAGATGCTTTTGAATATGTACAGAAGCACACGAACCACGACTTTTTTGGTACGACAGAGCATGATGTTACGTTTGATATCAGTTCGGGAAACGATTACTTGAAACGATATCAAGACTCTTATTCGGAAGAGTATAAGCTAACACGGAAACAGCATGATGATTATAATACCGATCAATTCGTCACTGTTCCGGGGATCGAAGTGACTTGGTATGATAATGCGGGGCATATTAATTTATTTAATACGGAATGGTTCCCGCGAACGTATGGAAAAGGGGCAACAGGACAATTTGGCATGGGCGTTTTACGTTATGATTTGCCTACATTTTATGGCAGATTAAGTGAAGATCCGGATGCGATTGCCCAGTTTAATCATCCTGATGCCATGAGAAAGGGTGATTTTTTTGGCTTTAAACATATAACAAAAGAAGTGGATGATCGAATCTCATTATTTGAATATAAAGTGTCGCGTTATTTTAATACTTATATACAAGCATTAGATAATGGCTGGCATGTTTCGCCAACTTATTCAGGGGATGAACATCAAGCCAATTGGGCAGCACATCACCCCGGCCTTACCGGTTTGTGGACAGAAGAATTAACGAGGGAAGGCATTTACGATGCCTTGAAAAATCGCAGAACGTACAGTTCATTTGACGAAAACTTTGACTTGAAATATTCTGCCAACAAGAAAATGATGGGATCGATTTTACCGAAAGATACAAAAGAATTAGACATACATATTGATCTATTGGATCCTGATAAAGAAGATCATATCGAGAAAGTAACGATTTACAAAAATAATGGTGAAATTGTAAAAGAGTATACGGATATTAATAGCAATACATTCACTGTCGATGAAACGGTTTCTAGTAAAAATGGAGAATATTTTTTAGTACGGGTATTTCAAAAAGATCAAGATGAGATTATCAGTGCGCCAATCTGGATTGGGGAAGAAACAGCAGGAACGGATTACGCTCCGGAGATTACGGTAGAGAAAGAGCTTCCCGGCACTGTTAAACTTGGAGATACAGTAACCATTCCTAACGCGGCGGCGACAGATGACAGTGGTGAAAACCCGTCGGTGAAAGTGGAAGTGTTCGATTCAAAAGGGTTCGTTGAAGTAAACGATAACCGTTTTACGATTAAAGAGTACGGAGAGTACTTTGTTCGCTACTATGCGACCGATTCAAATGGCAATTCCCGAGTAAAGATCGAGCGAATGGTAGTCGATGATAAAGAACTAGATGCGGACAAGCTTTTACAGGAATTTTCACCTGTTGTCCATGTAGGTGAAACAGATGATGCTGTTGGCCTTAATCTAGTGACAGATAAAGTCGTGAAACAATCTTATGTTCAATATAAAGAAGCATCTGAAACAGATTGGAAAAAGGCAAAAGTTGTTCAAGCTGATGTTTCTTATTTTGAATCGGCATATGGAAAAGATATCGACAATAGTAATTACCGAATTTTAGCGTCCCATGAAGCCAATATAGACAAGCTGAAAAAAGGGACAAAGTATGAGTATCGTTATGGTGTGTCGAAAAACGGTCCATGGGGGCCGGTAAATTCGTTTGAAACGGTACCCGATTCTGATGATACGACAATTTATGTGATGGGCGACTTGCAAGTGCCAGATAGAAATCCGGAAAGCTTCTCCTTGTTTACCGACACGCTGAAAATGATTCGTGGCAAAAATCCCGATGGAAAGCTGATGTTACAAGTTGGCGATCTTGTTGACAAAGGTGGAAGAGCGGATTTTTGGTCTGATGTTTTTGACCATGTTTATAAAGATTTTGATTTATTATCAGCAAACATGGCAGGAAACCATGAATTCATGCAAGATGCCGATGCTAGTTCATTTGCGCATTATTTTAATACTCCCAAAAATGGAAAAGGGACGTTTCCAGAAACAAATTATTCCTTTGATTATGGAGATGCTCATATTGCCGTTATTAATTCCATGGATCTGAACAAGGAACAACTAAAATGGTTGGAAGAAGATATGCGTTCCACGGATAAAAAGTGGAAAATTGTGACAGGTCACTTTTCTTATTTTGGCGGATCGCATAGTGATGATCCTGGTATGAGTACCGATCGCGCACTTATGTCGAAGAAATTGCAACAGCTTGGCGTGCAGTTGTATATTGGCGGGCATGATCATGTATATAAACGCTCCACGATTCGTGATGGCAAAATGGATAATAGTCAGGAAGCGATGAATTTAGGTACGACTCATATTACGATGGGTTCTTCCGGACCGAAATATTATGACAATGAAGCCTATTTCTGGGATCATATTGTGTATGATGAAAATGTCCCGACAGGGATGATTTTGGAAGCAAACGCCGAATCGCTAACGGTTAAAGCGTATAACCAAGCTGGAGATACAATTGACGAATTTACCATCCAACAAGCTGAAAATCATATAGAATTATCAAGTGTTGATGTGGAAAACGGAATGTTTAAAGGAGTTGGCTTGTTAAATCATCCCGGGTCACTAGATAAAGTGACGGTGATTGCCGCCAAGTATGACCAATCCGGTAAAAAACTACTCGATTCCCAAATCAAAGAGGTAGAATTAGAACAAAAAGGCCGGGAACAAGTCATACGATTTGATGAACCAATGAAATTTACCGATCAGAATACGGTCAGGCTGTTTGTTTGGGATCATTTTTCAAATCAGCGACCTGTTGTGCCTTCTATGGTAGTAAGGGAAGCAATGGAAGGTGAGGGTACAGCAGAAAATCCGTATAAGATTGACAGTTTAGAAGATATGAAGAAAATGGCCTACTACCCTGATCGCCATTATGTGATGACAGCTGACATTGATGGCGAAGGGCAGTCGTTACAAGCAATCGGATCAGGAGATAGCCCATTTAGTGGAGTATTTGATGGAAATGGGCATTCCATTACAAATGTGAAGATCACGACTCCGAGTGGCGATCAAGGCGCAGGATTGTTTAATGTGAATAACGGCACGATTAAAAATGTTGCTGTACTAAAAGCAAATATTGATATTCATTCCAATGACATCGGCATTTTAGTCGACGTGAACAATGGAACGGTTGAAAATTCTTATACGACTGGAAAAATTACGGGTCAATCGAATGTCGGCGGCTTAGTAGGATTTTCTAATGGAACGATTCGAAATAGCTATTCTACTGCAACTGTAAAAGCAAAAGAGAAGCAAGCAGGCGGATTAGTCGGTATTACAAACTACTTTAGTTTGACAGAAAATAGTTATGCGACGGGGTCTGTAACGGCAGGAAGCTCCAATGCAGGTGGAATAAGCGGTTATGGTTACAATGATACAACGATTCAAAATAACTTTGCTTTCAATACTTCTGTCATTACGACGAGTGCGGCCAACCGAATTGTGGGCCGGATTAGAAGTGATCAACAAGCCGTATTAGAAAACAACTACGCCTACGATAACATGATGGTGAGCAAAGAAGGCATAACGAAAGAAGATGCCAATAATGAAAAAGGACTTGGAAAGTCAAGAGAGCAAATGGCCGATCAAGCCACATTTGAGAAAGGATTAGGCTGGGACTTTGACCACGTTTGGATATGGGATGAAGGTGCGCAACGTCCATTACTGAAAAACAATCAAGAAAAGGTAAATGAAAATACGGAAGAACCTTCACTTGAAAAAGATGAAAATGGATCCTATATTATCACTTCTGTACAAGATTTACAGATGATCAATCTTTTTCCGAAAGCAGACTATATTTTACAAAATGATTTGGACTTTTCCGGCTATACGTTTACTACTTTAAATATAGATTCGCCGTTTTTAGGCACATTTGACGGGAACGGTAAAATCATCAAAAATATGGAGTCGAAAACGGGCGCTTTATTCCATTTAAATGGTGGAACGATTACAAACGTCGGAATTGAAAATGCAAATGTTATCGGGGAAGAAGGAGCACCGCAAACGGGCATTCTAGTCAATGTGAACAATGGAACGGTTGAAAACACGTATACGACTGGAAAGGTTGTCGGAAAAAATACAGTTGGGGGCATCGTAGGATATTCGAATGCTACGATCCGAAATAGCTATTCAACAGCGGATGTAACCGCCCAAGTAAGTCAAGCGGGTGGTATTGTAGGTATAACAAACGGCGGCAGCTTAACAGAAAACGTGTTTGCGACAGGAGCCATAACTGCCGGAACGAGTAATGCTGGCGGGATCACGGGCTATGGCTATAATGGAACGATTGTCAGAAATACAGCAGCGTTAAATAAGTCTATTACTACCAATTCTCGAGCGAACCGAATTGTCGGGAGAATCTATAAAGGACATATAGCGGTGTTGGAAAATAATCTATCATATCAGGGAATATCAATGGAAAATGAGTACGTGACGACAGACTCATTAACCAATGAACGAGGATTAGGTAAAACGAAAGAAGAAATAGAAAACAAAGACACGTATATTCAGGCATTGGGTTGGGATTTTGCGTCAATATGGAAATGGGATCCACAAAATAATAGGCCCGCGCTGGCATTCAACGAAGTAACAGAAGAACAACCGGGAGAGGATGTCGAGGAAGAGCCAGGAGAGGAAGCTGAGGGACCAGCGCTTCAAAAAGATGACAATGGATTCTACATGATCGAAACGATTGAAGATTTACAGGAACTCAATCAGTTTCCAAATGAACAGTATAAGCTCAACAAAGATCTTGATTTTTCGAATGTAGCGAATGCGGCTCCATTAAATAGCTCGAACGCTTTTACAGGTGTATTCGATGGGAATGGGAAGAAAATTCTTCATTATACATCTAAACAAGGAGCGTTTATGGATCAAAACAAAGGTACCATTAAAAACATGGGTGTTGTTGACGCTAAAGTGGAGGCTGCTGGTGATAACATTGGAATATTAATCAATGTAAATGACGGTGTAATCGAAAATTCGTTTACAACGGGTGAAGTGACAGGCAACTCAAATGTCGGCGGCTTAGTCGGCTATTCGAACGGTCAAATTAGAAACAGCTATTCAACGGCTCATGTAAAAGCAACATCTAAGCAGGCAGGAGGACTTGTCGGTATTACAAACACAGAAAGTATAACAGAAAATAGTTATGCGGCCGGATCTGTATCGGCGGGAAGTTCAAATGCAGGCGGAATTAGTGGATATGGGTATAAAGAAACAACGCTGCAAAACAGTGTTGCTTTAAACGATATGGTCAATACGATATCTTATGCCAACAGAATTGTCGGCAGAGTGAAAGCTGGCCATACGGCAACGCTAGTCAATAATGTGGCAAATCATCATATGACCGTTAGCAAAGAGGGCGTTACAAATGAAGCGGCGAATAATGAAAAAGGTCTCGGAAAAAGCATAGAACAATTAGCGAGTCAACCATTGTATGAAAACGAGCTTGGCTGGGATTTTAATGGAACGTGGACTTGGGATGATGTTGCGAAACGCCCATTATTGGTTGCCAATAAAGAGTATATTGATCCAAATAGTCATCCGCAACGGCCTTCACTGGAACAGAATGAAGATGGATACTATATGATCAAGACTGCGGCTGATTTCCAAGTACTGAATCAGTTTCCAAATGAGAAATATATCGTAAATAATGATCTTGATTTTACAGGTCAATCGTACACAGTGGAAAAACCTTTTATGGGTGAGTTGAACGGAAACAATAAAACGATCCGTCATTTCCATTCCAATGTCGGCGGTTTATTTCAACTGAATGGTGGAACGATTAAAAACATTGGAATGATAGATGCGAAAGTTGTTGGAGAAAAAGGTGCGGCTCAAGCCGGAATGGTCGTCAACTTAAACAATGGAATAGTTGAAAATGTCTTTTCAACTGGTTCCATCACTGGTGATAACACGGTTGGAGGGATAGTAGGATATTCCAATGGTGTGATCAAAAACAGTTACTCGCATGCTGATGTAACCGCGAATGTCAGTCAAGCAGGCGGAGTTGTCGGGATTACGAATGCCGGCAGTGTAACAGAAAAGGTATATGCAGCAGGCTCTGTTACAGCAAAGAAAAGCAATGCCGGCGGTATTACAGGATATGGCTATAATGGCACAGTTGTAAAAAGCGCCATTGCCTTAAACCCTTCTGTTACGGCAGGCTCGCACGCGAATCGAATCGTTGGAAGAGTTTTTAAAGGACATACAGCGACGTTAACGAACAATTTCGCCGTAGCGGATATGACTGTTGATCAAGAAGCTGTTACAACTGAGTCTCCAACAAATGAAAAAGGTCAAAGCATTGATAGAGAAGGACTTGCGAGTAAAACGATTTATGAGGAAACGTTGGAGTGGGATTTCCAACATGTGTGGCACTGGGATGAAAACCGACAATTACCTGTATTAAAATACTAGATTCGCCAAGTATGAATAGATGGAGGTTCCGATGAAGAAAACGATCTATGTCTTTGTCGTTATGGTTCTCATTAGTTTCATCACTCCTTTAACCTTAAAGGCAGAAACGATTCATAATAACGACGGGACATTTACAATAACCGGTCAAGATAGCAATAGTGCAAATAAAACGATGACATTATCCGTTTTTGAAGGAAAAGAACAATCTTCAAACACGTTAATGTATATCGATGAGTTTACTGCTGATGATAAAGGCAACTACAACCTAACATTTACGACAAAAGAGGCGTTATCGCCAGACGCTCCTTTTGTTGTAACATTAGCTGCTGATGGTAAAAAAATTGAGCATGAAACCATTTATCATCCAGAAGCTGAAAAACCGACAGACCCGACAGATCCTAAAGACCCAACAACCCCTGGAGAAGATCCGGGAGATGGAGAAGATCCTGGAGACGGAAAAGGCCCGGGAGACGGAGAAGGTCCGGGAGACGGGAAAGATCCTGGAGATGGAAAAGGTGATAAACCTGGAGATCATAACGATGGTGATGGAGGTAATGGACAAAAGCCAGACGACAATGACGGCAGCAATCAACCAAAAGGAAATGACGGAAATGAGAATGGTAACAATGATGGTTCTTCTGATGCAGACAAAAACAGTCAAACAGAAGATTCAACAGGATCGAGTAACGAAGGAAAAGATGGGGACAAGCTTCCTAATACGGCTACATCCATCGGGAACTTGATTGTCATTGGCATTGGATTGATCGCCGTCGGTGGTGGATTTGTCTATTTGGGGAGAAGAAAGTCCCGGAAACAGTAATTGAAAGTTGGATAGATTGGTAAGCTCGAAGATTGTTTATTTTTAAATAAGCCGTTACTTTCCTGGACATAAACTCGGGAAGTAACGGCTTTTTGATTTGGAATGGCATTTTTCCCTTTTTAACATTGGGCTCTATTGGCATGAAGTTGTTCGTCAAATTCCTATTTTTGCAAAGGAAAAGTGGTTCCCCGCCCAAACAGATAAAAGGTCATCAAGGCATAATGATCGTGCCCGCCTCAAGGGGAAATGGGTTGAAAAATCGCCCTTTGCATCATCGCGAGGGCTGACTGAATCTGAGCTGAACTGAACTGAGCTGAACTGTATTGACTATATCTGCGCGCCTACATGTCATTGTTTAAGCGGCTTGCCACATAAACTGAATTATTCTGCCAGTATGTACATTTGCAGAGCTAAAATATCAGATGGTAAAATCACTTTGCAGAATGTCCAAGATACGGCTGGTGAGTAACGGCAAATAGTCATCATCTTTCCATATGGCCGAAATGGAGCTTGATAACTCCATATCGCTGATCGGCAGAGCCCGGATTTTTCCCGTTTGTAAAATATCGACCATCTCTTTTGGAATGAAAGCTACACCAACATTATTAGACACCAAGTTGATGGCGGTAAATAGCTCGGATACCGTGCAAATTCTTTTTGGTGTAAAGTCGGCCATTGTACAGGCTCTTTCCACAAGATGATGGAGAGAAGAGGCCTGTTCTTTATCATAATGAATGAAATTTTCGTCTCTTACCTCTTCCAAATGAATTGATTGTTTGGAGGCAAGCGGATGCTCCACCGACACGACAAGTTGAAGGGGCTGTCTGCTGAACTCCACCATCTTCATCCCCTCTTTCAACATCTCGTTTTTTTGGATGGGGGTACGAATAAGAGCGAGATGGTATTTGTCATTTCTGACCAATTCAATCGCTTGGGACGAGGTCGTTTCATGCAAATAAAATTCCACTTCGGGGAATTCGAGAATCATCTTTTTAAACAGATTGGGAATATACAGGCTCGCAGCCGTCGGGACAGTCGCAATATTCATTTTTGCTTTTGGTACGATTTTATTTTCTTTGATATATTGAATGGTTGATTCGATCATTTCAAAAGAAGATGCAAGCTTTTTGTATAAATATTCTCCTTCTTCCGTCAAGGTAACCTTTCTTGTTGTTCTGCGCAGCAGTTTTATACCAAGTTGCTTTTCAAGCGACACAATTTGCTGGCTCAAAGCAGGTTGGGATATATATAGCTTTTGTGCCGCATTGCTGAAGTTTTTCTGTTTGGCTACTTCCAAAAAATACCTAAAAGCATCAAGGTTCATACGACCATTTTCCTCCTTGCTTAATCTCCGTATAGCATCTACAGAGCGTAATGGAGAACACTTTCCATGATATACCACTGAGTGATAGAGTACAAATCCCCGTCTTCTTTTAAGAGGAATGACTTGAAAAAGCTGCTGCTCAGATGATCAGGCGGCGAAAAATCCACTGCTTACCTAATAGAAAGCAAATTTCAAATTCATTTCTTGCGCTTATTGACTTCTTTTATCTTGTAAAAGTTTACAATGATCTAAAGTGCAGTGTTCATTAACATTTGAACCTATTTCATCATTCTGTGTAATGCCTAAAAAAGCGAACATGCCAATGTTACAGATTTCATACTTGCATTTCTACAGGCGGACGGTTTCCACTAGTCTGCTTTTTCCTCGCCGCTTCGCTTCTGCGGGACCTTCGGCGCAAGCTAATCCCGGAGGCAGGATCTGTCTATTATTATGAATATATAGAATATTAGTATTTTAGACTTAGAAAACAATGTTGAAATTCACTCATTTGATAAATGTAAAATCCCTAAAACTAATAAAAAACCGAAATATACAATGCGATTATTAGTTTGTCTGTATATTTCAAAAGTCATCTCTCCGGTTTTTTTGATCAGTCTAATAGACAAAAACCAACTCCATTTCCATCTGGACATGATCAATACAAGTCCTTGCTATAATGAAGTCTATTCCATTATGGCCGAGGTTTTTTAGCGCTTTTTATATACTAGAAATGGTAGGGGGCATTCTCTTTTTATACCACTTTCTATAAATAAATAAAATACAAATTATTAAAAGTTATTAATTTTATTTGGAATTTAGTTTATAATAGATTTATACTTTTAAAATTAGTTTATTTTAAAAGTTTTTACAAATGGAGAAAGGAGGAAAATGTTGTTTAGTGTTGCATGGTTATTATAAAAAATGAGGAGGAATTACAATTGACTTCAAAAATCAGATTTAATAAACTATTTTATTTGCTCATTGTCTGCAGTTTATTTTTGTTTTTAGCGAATACTTCATCAGCCTACGCTCAAGTAAAAAAAGATGGGGAAATGTCTGAAAATTATATTGAATCTTTCTCTGTTCCTCAACCACGTGATTTAACTGATTTAGATCGTTCTTTTCAAATGGAGCAATCGAACAGCATTGAGGGAGCGGAGCAACTTCAATTAACAGAGCCTGACGCTGCGAATCAAAATGGATTGTACTTAAACTTCACTGACTATTTGACAGAAGAAGGACAATATAAATATCTATATCCTATTACTGTTGAACCAGGCCATGTCTTGAATGTACAGTTGGATTCACCAAATTCAAACGAGTTAGACTATGATTTATACCTTTATGAAGTAAACCCTGATAATTTATCTATGACATTGGTGGACGTATCGCAAAATCGTACCTATCTAAACGGCACGGAAGGGACAGCGCCTGAAAACGTAGGTGACTATAACACATCAGAGAAGAAAGAATATGCCGCTTTTGTCGTTTCTGAAAAAGGTTCGAGTACCGACCAACCATTTACGATGCATGTAGGTATCAATAAAAATTCGGACATTTATGAGCCAGATGAAAACGTAAGAACTGCTTTGAAGTTCTCGATACCTTCCATCCCCCAAGGACCAACCAAAATTAATATGCGGTCCATGGATTCTTTAGTGGATAATGACTGGTTTTCTTTTACGGTTCCCGAATCTAAGAGTTATGTAGGGATCCAACTGACATTAGATTCTATATCTCAACAGGCAGGTTATAAAGTCGAGCTATATCGACTGGTCAACAACCAATTAAGGAAAGTCCCTATGGATTCCTCAGGTTACGTAACGTAT
The DNA here is from genome assembly GCF_037963795.1 of Siminovitchia sp. FSL W7-1587. NCBI lineage: Bacteria > Bacillati > Bacillota > Bacilli > Caryophanales > Bacillaceae > Siminovitchia > Siminovitchia sp. FSL W7-1587. The sequence goes on along the minus strand of NZ_CP150169.1, from coordinate 1,683,678 downwards.
GAAAATCTAATTTCAGGTCAGTATTATATTCGAGTAACCGCAATTGAAAGCACGCAGCTGAGTCAAAAAAATTACACTTTAAGCATTTTGCCAAGTTATATAGTGCTTCACAAATAAAGTCTTGAATATGTAAACTCCATCGTCCTGAGGAAATAGCAAGCATATTACGGTTATTTCACTAAACTGTATTTTGTCAACGGAAAGAATGGGAAGAAACGACGATATTAACAATAAATAAAAGACATATAGAAAAATAAAAATAACCACCTAGGCCAGTATGTTCAAATTCCAAAGAGTCTGCTTTTTGAGATTTAGCAGACTCTTTTTTTCTAAAACTGGCTATACATATTACTACCATTTTTGACTTTTATGAGAATGCAGAAGTTTTGTCGGTTAACGATTGTATTTGCAGCTTTTCGAATAAAAGATGGCCTTATTTTAACCTGAAAATGATCGTACATGGTGATTGAATAAATCTTTGGTAATAAGAAAATGTACGACTCAGCGGAAAAACAAAGGGTTTTTATTTTCAATGGAATATAAAAGCTGAGCCATACAAAAAAAGAGTGAACCAACGTACAACTCTTCTTCTCTTTATGGTATTTATCCCTTGAACCTACAGTAACCGTAGGTTTTATAATGGTGAATGAATGAGATGCCAAAAAAGGAAAGGAGAGATCGTTTATGAGTCAGGAAAAGTTTTATCGTATCGGGGAGTTTTCGGAAAAAACGGGTATTCCGGTTCGGACGCTCCATTATTATGATGAGATGAATTTGTTGACTCCCAGGAAAGATAAAAGTTCAGGTCATCGACTGTACAGTCATAAAGATGCAAGCGAGCTCCAAAAAATTGTGACGTTTCAATCTCTCGGCTATCGATTGGAAGAAATCAAGAAGTTGCTTACGGAGAAATCATTTGATCTGGGGCTTAAAGAAACGCTTCAGTTACAAAAAGAGAGCTTAAAAGCGGAAAAAGAACGAATAGAAACGACGTTAACAACGATTGATCGGACAATGAAATTGTTGGAACAACAGGAAGAGGTGGATGGCGCGGTGTTGATGAGCTTGATTCGGGCCTTCCAAACAGAGAAAGAACAACGGCAATGGGCAGAAAAATCTATTCCCAAAGACGCCCTTGATTCGGTTTTCAGTAAAACAAAGCAAGAGAAACTTGCGCTTGATCAGGCGTATATCGAATTTTGTAAAGGTGTGAAGGAACTTTACGGCAGGCCGATAGAAGATGCGCAAGTTCAGCAATTCCTCAAGGAGTATGTAGAATCGGTTCTCGAATATATAGGGGAAGAGACGTTCAAGCGTTTGCCACCCATGGAAAAGATGCCGAACGATGAATTGGAAAAATGGGCAATTACGCCGTTTTCAGAGGAAGAAGAGGAATGGTTGAATCAGGCGCTGGCGTTTTATCTGGAGCGTTACGAAAAAGAGTAATCTTTGTTGCCGTTCGCTTGTTTTTATGAACTTGACTTACACATCAAGAAGCTCGGCTAGTGATGTACAATAAAATGGAGTTGGCTTGCCGCATAATCTAGAGTCAACTCTTGATTCAATCCAGAATGTACCTTGCCCTATCTAAATCTGTTTGCTTCAGCCAATGAGCTATCCTGTTTGGAGAAGGTGATACCTAATTAGCCCCTAAATGAACTTGGACAATAAGGGTAAAAAATAATATACTGCTTAATGTACCAAGGAGGCTAACAACATGACACGAAACAAACACTCCAAGGAGTTTAAATTACAAGTCATCAAAGAGGCCCAGGAGACAGGCAATAACAGCCTTGTTGCCCGCCGTTATGAACTGAATTCCAACATGGTATGCCGTTGGGTGCGGGAATATAAAGACGGAAAATATGGTGATGTTGATGTCGCTGTTTTACCAGATTTTGACCCGAAAGAAGTATCCAAGGAAAATGAAAAGCTTAAAACATTGCTTGGTGAAAAAGACCTTGAAATCGCGATTTTACGCGACATTATAAAAAAGAAAAACCCTCACTTGCTGAAAAAATTGAAGTAGCCGACCACTGGATTCAAAAAGGCTATTCTATTTCTAAGGTGCTAAAGGTCATAGGGATCGCTCGTTCCACCTATTATTACCAAAAGAACTACCGTGTGGAAGAGAAAAAAGTGAGTGAGGGACGTCCAGCACCAGGTTATTCCTTCACAGAAGACGGACGAAAAGTATCAGACGAACAAATCAAAGAATTCCTTCTGGAGGAAATTGCAGGCGATGGCTTCAACTATGGCTACCGCAAACTGACTAAGAGGCTTCGCCGCGAATATAGCCTTGTCATCAACAAGAAGAAAGTCTACCGGTTGTGCAAAGAGCTGGGTATCCTGCGTCCACAACGCAAAAAGAAGACCCAACACCCTAGGAAACTGGCACGAAACCGTACGATAACAGACTCAAACCAACTATGGGAAGCGGATATCAAATACGGCTACATCGAAGGGGAAGACCGGTTTTTCTTCGTCATGTCCATTATCGATGTATATGACCGTGGAATTGTCGCCTATCATAACGGATTAAGCTGTACAGCTAAAGATGCCGTCCAGGCACTTCAACAAGCATTGTTAAGACGCCAACAATTCAACGCAGCGATCAAACCAGTGATCCGAACAGACAATGGGCCACAGTTTGTTTCCCATACTTTTGAGGAATTTTGCGAAAAATACCATATGGAACATGAAAGAATTCCGCCAAGAACGCCGAATATGAATGCCCATATTGAATCTTTTCATCGAATTTTTGAAGATGATTGCCTCTCAAGGTGGCAGTTTGAAACCTATGCGCAAGCCTATGAAGCTGTCACGGATTTTATGGTCTTCTACAACGAAAGACGGATGCATTCAAGTATTTTGGACCTATCACCTCAGGAGTTTTACGAACAAAATAAGCATCATAAATTGGAAATCAAAGAGGTTCGCGTGTGATCGATTTGAGGGAGTCAGGGCCGATAGGAATCCTAGTCAGGCTACGAAAGGAGCCACAGCGCAGCTGCTTGCCATTTACCGCAGCGCCCGATTCTTAGTAGGCGGTGGAAGGGGTCGGGGCCCCGCCAACGAATACTTAGAATCGACTTGTCCGTGTTACCATCTGTTGCAGGCGAGCCTCTAGGCTTTTATTTTCGCTAACCTGCATGGATACCGCTACACGGACAAAAGCAAGGTCAATGGTGGCGGACAAGAAGCACAGAATCCAAAATCAAGAAATAGAGAGCTATTTTAAGAAAAAGATAGATTAAGAGTAACCATGTCCAAAATACGGGGGTTAATCCGATACGAGTTCCTTTCACACCATCTTTTCGTTGTATTCAGCGGTTTGAATGATTACCTTATTCACTCCTCTGGAATATTTCTCGACTATTTCATTAGGAGTAGTACCCTTGGGGCTGACAATGTAACGAGAGTATATTTCTGCTCCATCTCCCAATTTTTCATCAACCTCATAGCATTCTAATAACCTCTCATATTTCCATAAAACTTGTTCACCGTAAATGTTTTTATAGGAATGTTCATGTTGGCTTCCGAGTTGCTTACCACTCCATTCGGCATGATCTCGATCTTTTGCTCTAATTAAATAATGTCTTTCTTCATATATTTCTTCAAACTTATGTCCAAGCCTTTTCTAGTTCAGGAGGCACATTTTGTTCACCTGACTTCACTGATTTATACAATAGGCTTACTAGAAACCAATTATCCTCCATTTCGAATATCACCTTCCTATTATCTTTATTCATATTGTTGTCTTTTTAGCTTTCAGTTCATTTCTTTAAGCGCTTTTCGTGAAAAAGTGGGATAGCGGCCGAAATCAAAACTGCGTGTTAGTGAGAAATGAATTTCACCTTCATGATGATCGTTTAACAATACGTATGACAAACAAGTCGATGCTATTTTTTAATCCAAAAGCTTAAAAGTCTCCGGAGTATACGAACAGTAGCATAAGCCGCTCTATCATGTCTTTGTTGCTATTTTGTCATTTGTTTATCACATTGGCAACATATGTTAGCGATACAGTGTACTTCATAAACCACGACATCAAAACTGTCTAGGGCTGTTTGGAAAGGAAGGAGTGGTTCATGCGGATTTTCATCTTGGCGTGTTTTGCTTGGTTGTTTCTATTGCCGGTTCATTCCGGATATGCCTCGACCTCTTTACAACAACAGATTGACGAGTCTCCGCCATATGGCACCATTTCATTGGATGGTAGTATCTATAAGGGTCCAGTCATCATTTCGAAGCCATTGACGATCAAAGCGACTGAACCGGCCATCATTCAGGCATCGGGCAAACAGCCAGCCATCACGATAGAAGGACAAGGGGTTCAATTAGAAAATATCCATGTGAAAAGCCTGTCTTCAGAGGCGGAAACTGCGGTTAAAATGACCGGGATGAAGCACCAATTACGCGATATGAAAGTGGAAACAAATTCTATTGGCATCCAACTTTTCCAGGCCGCGGATAATGTGTTGGAAAACATCCAAGTGACTGGGCAACCGGAAGCGGAAGGCGAGTTACACGCTTTTAATGGGATTGATCTTTATCAAGCTCATCGAAACACCATTACGGCATCTACTATTCAAAATGTCCAAGACGGCATTTATGTCGACCACAGCCATTATAATGTCATTCAGCAAAATACGGTTACATATTCCCGTTATGGTATCCACCTGATGTTTACCGAAGGAACACGAGTTTTGCAAAACAATGCCCGTCATAATATAACCGGATTGATGATCATGGAGTCGGAGCGTGTTGAAGTGAAGGGAAACGATGCGTCATATAATGATAGGCATGTCCATGCCCAGGGGTTGCTTGTATTTAATGTGTTTGATTCGGTCTTTGACTCTAACCGCTTAAACCATAATCGTGTGGGAGTTTACTTGGAAAGCAGTGAGCAGAACCGGTTCATATCGAATGAGATCGCGATGAACTTTATTGGCTTGCAGGTAAAAGAAGCCACTCAAAATACATTAACCGGAAATGACTTTATCGCCAACATTGTTCCCGGCCAGGCATTTGGTATCTTTTCGAATGATGTCCGCAACAATTATTGGGACGATGCCGCCGTACTAGATGTAAACGGGGACGGAAGCAGTGAGCTAAGCCATCCGCTCGATCCCTATTTTTTAACGATTGTGAAAAAAAACCCTGCTTATCAGTTGTTGTTCCATGCCCCGGGAATCACATTGTTAAAACAAGTGTTCAAGGGTGATCCGGAACAGCTGGTTTTTGATGAAGCGCCCCGGGCCAAACCGGTGATGGCGCAAACAAAGTCGTCTGAAACGCGTTATAGCGGGAGAATATGGATGAGCCTGATCTTTTTGTGCGCGAGTACGACCTTTTTTATAATTGGGAGGAAATGACAATGAAACAAAAACGGATGTATTTATTTATTTTATTGCTGTCCATCTCTATTGTGGCGGCCGCATGTGGGAAAAAAGAAGCAGCGGTGGAGCCAAAAGAAGTCGATGAAGGAGTTGATAAGTGTGACATCTGCCATATGAATGTCGCCGATGATCAGTTTGCGACACAAATAGCCCTGAAAGATGGGGAAACGTTAATGTTTGACGATATTGGCTGTATGGTGAAAGACTGGCTGTTGGAGAATGATGATAAAGAAACCGAAGCCGTGTTTGTCCGTGATTTTGACACGAAAGAGTGGATCTCATATGATGATGCGACATATGTATATGACGCATCTTTCAAAACACCGATGGCGTATGGCATGTACTCATTTAAGGATAAAGCAGACGCGGAAGCGCTCATTGAAAAAGAAGGAAAAGGCCAATTGCTTACGGCAGAAGATTTAAAAAGTCATTCTTGGAAGCGAAATAAGGAAATGATGGATCACGGCCAGCAAGATCATGGAAACGGGGGCAGTCATGATAAAGGCGGCGATGAAAAAGAGCAGGGTGATGATCATGAACACGAGGTTCATGGCCAAGATGACGGGGAACAGCACGAATAAACCTTATTGGGGCAACCTTCGCTGCCGAATGTGCAGGGAGGTTGCTGTTGTTGTAAAAAACAGGGTGTTGATGTTGAAGGAGAATAAAGGATGGATATGTTGACCGTTTTCGCGCATGAATGGCGTACTGCATTAAAGCAGCGTTCCTTTTATACCTTTTTATTCTTATTTACTTTTACGTGTGTAATGATCTTTCTCATACTTCATCAAGTTGATGGGATGGCGGGCTATACACAGCTTTCGGCAACCATGATGAACATTGTTCTGTATTTGCTGCCTTTAATGACGTTGTTTTTGGGAGCTTTGTCCTTAACGCAAGAAAAAGAGGATAGGCGCTTTGAATTGGTAATGGCGTACCCCTTAACGACAGCATCCTATATTGTGGGGAAATTTGCCGGACAATATGCGGCTCAGTGGATCATCATTACGTTTAGCTTTGGACTTGCCAACATGATAGGGCTGTTTGCGGGAGTGGCGATGTCGCTGCGCGAATTTCTTTTGCTGTATCTATTTACTGTTTTGCTTGCCGCTGTTTTTCTGGCACTCGGTTTCGCCATCGGCGCTTTTTCCGCTACACGTTGGCAATCCCTGATGGCCGCTGTTGCGGTCTGGTTTGTATTGATCATGGTTTGGCCCTCTTTGCTGATTGGTGTCCTTGGGTTTTTGCCGTTTGGTGTTGTTTCGGCGGCACTACAATTGTTTACACTGCTGAATCCCGCAGAAGTGTTGCGCATTTTGTTTACGAACTGGCTGGGCGGGGGAGCCATTTTTGGCCAACCGTACTATGAATTAATGACCGCGCTCAACAGCCGGATGGGTCATGTCTTGCTTGCCCTGTATGTCCTGATCTTTGTCTCTTTCCATTTAACCGTTGCCATCATGAAGACCGAAAGGAAGCGAAAACATGGGCTCTGACATCGTCGTCAATGTCACCAACGTCGTTAAACGCTACAAACAAACGGAAGTGGTCAAACCTCTTTCCTTTTCCATTAAAAAAGGGGAGGCAATCGCCTTATGTGGAGGAAACGGTGCGGGAAAAAGCACGCTGATTAAAATGATAGCCGGCATTTTACCTCCGACGGACGGCCATATCGAGGTAAATGGACTCAAACATCGCCAACACCGTTATGCTTACGCCGCTTCGCTTGGTTACATGCCTGATGACTATCATTTTCAAGCTGTGGCAACAGTCAATGAATGGCTGTTATATCATGCCAAACTCCGCCGCCTCAACGAGGACCATGTAACTAGCGCTCTGGAAACGGTCGGATTAATCGACGAACGAAAAAATCGGATCGGAAATTTGTCAAAAGGTATGAAACAACGTCTTCTTCTCGCCCAAGCTATCATGGGCAAACCTTCTTTGTTGTTGTTTGACGAGCCGACAAACGGACTTGATCCCCGTTGGATGTCCACGTTCGTCCAGATTATTTCAAAGGTGAAAAAATCAGGAACTTCCGTTTTATTTTCCACTCATCAGCTGGATGTTGCCGTCGAAACCGCTGATATCATCTTCGTCATGAGCAATGGGCGGCTCATGAGCCGCTTTGAAGCTTCCCAATACGATGACCAAGATTTAATGCTGGAGTTGTTTCGGCATTGTCGCCCCACCGAATTTTTGGGGTGATGGGGACAAGCGCAAATAACGCATGTTTGTTGGATGAGCCGCTATCGGTATGGGCACTTCGTCCGAAAATTGCTATCAATAGAATACTTGGCGATTGATGAATGGTTGCATATCCCTGGATTATTTCCAGGGTTTTTTCCATTCATAATGAGCAGAGGGCAAGAGTTTTTACCATAAGGAGACAGTATGTAAACTGCTGGTTGACATTTGCAACGTTTCGTTTATTCAATTTATCCTCTGACTTGTGTAGGCTTATGTTATGGAGGTGATTTTTTGGAATTTGGTGATAAACTCAAGAAGTTACGAGAAGACTTCGGCATGTCCCAGGAAAAATTGGCTCAGGAATTGAATGTGTCTCGACAGGCTGTATATAAATGGGAAAATCATAAAGGGTATCCCGATATTGAAAATCTGATTCGGATTAGTGAGCTGTTTGATGTAACCATAGACGAATTGATAAAAAGTGATAGGGACTTGCAGGAAAAAATCCAGATTGACGAAGATATTTTTTTTGAGAGGTTTTCTGATCCGGGGGCTTATATTGGGCTCGTTCTCGTTTTTCTTGGGGCTTTTCTGTTTGAGGGTTCTTTAGCTGATACCCTTACGGTCATCGGCCTTTTATCCATTTTATTTTTAACGGATGTCGTCAGGTCTATTGTTATTCTCTTCCGCCCGGATTGAAATGAAACAATCCGAGAACTATGGGATTCACGGAAACAATCGGCCTTCATCTTTGTGAACAGGGGGAGAAATAACATATTTTTCCCCACCCTGCATTGATGATGTCGGCAATCCGTTACGGACGGTCTGCTTGATGTACTGTCCGCGGATTTTCTTCAATATAAGGTTTCAAATACGATTCTCTTAATTCATGGCGCATCCAACCCATGATGCTGAGCACAAGCAGGAAGGACGATAGTGCAAGCACAAAATAGCGTTTGACATCGTGTTTTTGCAACTTGTATAAGAAAAAGGCCATGGCGAGCGTCAGGAAAATGGATGAAACCAATAGAGTTGTGAGTAACATATCGTCTCCCATATAAAGCAGCATGATAGAACGCTCAAAGCTCAGGAGAAGGATTGTGCCAAACACCAATTGCAGCAGCGTTGCCCAAATGGCCACTTGCAAGCCCAGTTTTTTCCCGTGCTTGTATAGCTTTCCCGTCTGTAGCCTTTCTGTCTGATCCATTGCTTTCATGTTCAACTTTTTCTGTAATCGGCCGTTCCAAAAGTATAGATAAATGCCTGTCACACCAAAGCTGGCCAAAATAAAATGGAAATATCTTTGCCATATTTGCGGGTAATAGAACAGGCCGTGAAAGAATCCTTTGGACCCTTCCCACATTTCCGGATAAAGCATGGAAACGACATTTACGATGAAAATCAGCGGAACGAAAAGCAGTAATAGACTGCCGCTGGCACCTATGACAATATGAAACGCTTTTTTGAAACCAGTGGCCATACGATCCCACAAAAATTTGTATGCATAAAGGATCAAGAAGGCGGCAATTAAAATGATGATTAGCGAGAGCCACGCTTTTCCGATTAAAATCGTTGAGGCGTAGAAATATTGTGTATAGATGACGCTTATGAGAAGAAGCGGTGCTACACCCAATACGACAGCAATACTTTTTAAAACAGATGTATGATTTGCCAGTTGAAAAGCCGCATCATCAAACAGCTTGTCTTTTTTCTTGATTCCTTTTATTTCTTGAAATACGGCAAGTGCGGAAGAGCCGACTGTAATATTGACAAATAATATATGCAGCAAGAAGCTGAGCACGATTAAAAATTCAAAGAATCCAATGTTTCCCGGAATCGCCAGCTCGATATCTTTGGGTATGATGGAAAACAGGTTCAGCATGTCATTTTCCCTCCGAAACGGCCGTCACCGGCTCTTTTTTAGTCACTTTAGACAAATAATGGGCAAGGGCTTTTTTTTCTTCCTCTGTACCGACAAATGGCGGCATAAACGGCCTTGTCTCATGGAGGGTTTCAATGTAGGAAGCGATGCTTTCCTCATCCCAACCATTCAGCCTATTGGAAAAAGCGCGTTTTTCTCTCCAGCCGTCCACTGTATGACATGCCATACACTGTCCTTTATACAGTTCCATCCCCGCTTGTGCGCGATTGTCTGAAGTGACCTCTTTGACGGGTGAAAAAGTAGAGTGCTTTAAATAGCCTTCTTCACGGTACAAATCTTCATTTTTTGCGAGAACGCCGTTGGCATACATATAGTTGTAAATGATAAATGGCTTTCGTACAGATTCACGGACCGCTTCAAACTCTGCTATGAAGGCCATGGATGTTCCAAAAATCGCCAGTGATAATAGGAGTGGCAGTTTTTTCGGTCTTAACACCATCCAGAAGGCAAAGATGACAAAAGCGGCAAGCCCAAGGACATTCATAATGGTAAATGTATTTTTAGTCATACCAGTTGACCAAACGATCATGTCGTATGCTTCTTGCGGAATGCTTTGCAAATACCATATGCCGGTAATTAATAAGCCTGGCAATGAAATCGCGGTCCAAAAGGAAAAAACGCGGAAAATCTCTTGTTGCAATTCTTTATTTTTAATAAATATTTTAATAGGAAATGACAGCAAAGCGACACCGAGAATAATAGCGATAAATGTCCGAAATGCGAGCGACGGCATATACGTTGGATTAAAGAACGCATTCCAGAAAGACAATGTTTCCGTCCAGCGGCCGGGTGTGAGTTTGGCGGATAAAATACCTGTAATGATAGCGGCCGTAATCCAAGAAAAAATGGCGAGCGCAATTCCAATTCGGTTATGAATGACTTTTTTGGCTCCTTTCCACTTATCCCATGTGAAGTAGTAGATAATTAAAAGGACAACTTCGGTGACAAAAACGATCCATTCCACAAACCATGCCCAGAAAAAGATGCGCAACAATGAGCCGATTGAATCCGGTTGAATAACAGTTGTTGAAAACCAAATTCCAACCCCCGTCATAGCGCCCACTGTAGTGGTGAAAATTAAAACCCATTTGCTGATTTTTCTTGCAGTTTGCTCCAATTGTTCATTGTTTGTGTGGATGGCACGATGCTCCATGGAAACCATCAGCGTCGTAATGCCAATGGCCACTCCGTGGCTGACGATGACGTGAACAATGGCAATAATGGCTATGACTGTACCGTTGCCCAGCCAGGGAAATTCCACAACAGGAAAGTTCATGCCTGTTCCCTCCTCTGATGTATTTGCCCCCATTGTAGGCAAAACTTGTGTGGTTTCTGTTAAATTGGGATGGCATACACAAGGATATTCCGTGAGCAATTGGTGAACTTGAAAGCCCTGGATATGATTTAATCTTGCTTTATTTCCAGCGTCTTTTATGGGGGACGCACTAGTGTAAAATCAGGGGGATTTTGACTCTATATTTCAAGGAAGAATTTGCTTTTTCCAGGAAATGACCTTGGACATGTTTTCATAGAAAAGCCCGGAAGGAACGCATCTGCGGAAGTATTTCCGGTGGCGGGAAAGACCGCTAATCGTTGGATGAGCTTTACGCACGGGAGCTGGGAAATAGGAGGACCGGAGTGGAGAAAAGCCGCGACAGCCAAGGCGGATTTTGTTAATACAACTTCTTTTAGAATGTATCCTGCATTTCAGAAGCAGCGGGCGGCTATTTCACAACTTATATTTTCTATAAAGTGAATATGGAAGTTACATGGAATCATTGAAGATCATTGATGATAAATCTTTTGAAGTGTTTTTTAAAAAGGATCTGGTTATAATAGGTATTGTAAATAATATAAAAGATGGGAGCAGAGGTTATGTTAAACCGGAACGATCCAATACCTCTTTACGAACAGTTAAAAAGTATTATTGAAGATGATATAAAGAATGGCAAGTTGCAGTATAATGATCAAATTCCCTCTGAAAGGGAACTTTGCCAGCAATTTAATGTCAGTCGAATAACCGTTAGACAAGCGATTTCGCTTGCGGAAAAAGAGGGGTTGGTTCAACGTCTTCATGGTGTTGGGACGTTTGTGGCCAAACCAAAAATTCAACAAGAGTTGACCACTATCAATAACTTTAAATCCACATTAGAAAAGCAAGGACTTTTAGCTTCTACTAAATATCACGACTCAAAGGTCATTTCGAGTGACTTCCAGCTATCCCGATTATTGCACATAGACGTAATGGATAAAGTGTTAAACCTGCAATTGGTCGGGTTGGGTGATGACAGTCCCATTGTTTTTTATAACAGCTACTTTGAGTACAATATTGGCATGAAAATCAAGGAGTCCGCAGACGTGGCCATTGAAAAAAATATCCCTTTTTCTACTTTGGATCTTTATGATAATGTAGAACTTACCCCCACGCATGTAGAACAAACATTTGAATCGGTGGCGGCTAATGAACATGTATCTGACATTTTACATGTTGAGACGGGGTTTCCTCTTTTGCGCATCACTTCAATTGTATTTCAAGACACACTGCCTTTGGAGTATAAAGAATCATATTATAGAGGCGATAAATATAGATTTTTTATCACCCGAAAGTGGTGATGTATCAAATGAAAATAAGTACAGCAAGACAATCAAAGGCTCTTGCTGTACTTTGATGAACCCGGGCTATCTTCAATTTATTGTTCTACAGGTATTTGTAAATCAAGCAGAGGCGGATATTGTTGAGAACCAAAAATGTCTCCATCACCAGGGCTGCCGCTCGGTTGTTTTCTTAAAATGGTAAATTTAATGGCGTTGGCCGGATCGTATTGGACGAAGTCAGTAATGATATGTTCCGGGATCGCGTATAATTCCGCGATATTTTTTTTCGTAATGACGTTGCTGTTACAAACTTGTTTGTATAGAGCGGGATCATCAAAAATAATATCGAATGTAATTTTATCGGTTCCCGCGTTTTTAGACCGTATGGTTTTAGCCAACTCCTGCAATGGCTTTGTTTTCACGCTAATCACTCCTATACGTTTATACTTGCGTTTACTTCTGTGATTTCAACTTTAAAAAGTTCCAGTGGATCTGCAACAGGAACTGTATGATTCATCGTCCATTCATACGTTCTTCCCGCATAAAGGACATCGTCTATTAAATAGGCCGCTGTTCCTGCAGTCCCTTTCACTTCAGGCAGTTTTGCATAAAATATTTGCCGTGTTGCAAATAATGTAAGCTCTTCAGCCACCACTTTTGAATCAGTGATTCCTTCCACAACAATACCTAACTCATGTGATTTTATTTCTTTAACGGGTTCCAGATCACCCATTACCCCATTTTTTCCAAAAATCCGGAAATTCAAGTGGTAAGGAATATCGGCAAACTCTTTGGCTGTTTGTTCATGGGCAAACTCAATGACTTGATTGATATTTTTGATTGTATAAGGATCGCGGACTCCGGCAATACCGATAAATTTTTCTCCCACAAGGCCGCTTCCTTCCAATTTTACTTTGATGTCGCCTTCAATAGGTATGTATTTTGAACCGGTAATCCGGCAAGTCTTTTCGTCAAACTGTTCATATTGGCAATTGGTCATGTCTAACATGCCACCGGCAAAATATTCAAAATACGGATTGGAGCGTTCATACATCGCATGGCCGGCGACAGAAGCAATCGTACATCTTTGATCGGGGTGCATGGCTGTTACTTTCACGTCATCATGCGTGATCGTCCCTATGACACTTTCTTTTGCTCCATATGGTTCGGCGCAAAAAGACGCACACTCCAACACTTTACCCAAGTAATATGCGTGTGATTCCGGAAAGCCTTCGCGAATGACCGGTGCCGCAAATACAGCGACATCGCTTGAACGTCCGCCAATCACGACATCCGCTCCCATATCTAATGCTTTAATGAACGGGTGAATGCCGGCTACTGCTACAATTCTGTCTGTTTGATCAATATCTTTTTCCGTTAAGTGGGGACGCCCATCCAACCCTTCAATTGTCACTTCACTAGCAAGCTTATTGTATAAGTAAGGCTTTTCAACTTCGGAATAAAAATAGCCGATTTTGAATGGCGGCAAATGATGCTCTTTTGCCAAATCTTTAATGATTTGCACATACATATCCACCCGGCTGTTGGCTCCAGTATCGCCAGCGGACCCAATGATCATGGGAACCCCCTGTTTTCTAGCGGCCAACAGCATTAATTCGAGGTCATGTTTCTGCCATTTATACATACTTACCGATTTGTCCGCTCCTAATGCGGATGCACCGATATCGTCACTTCCGGAATCTGCGCAATAATAGTCGGGGCAAGTTTCCACCGCCAGCTCAAAACTTTCTTTTTTGGTGGGGGCAAACCCAAGATGCCCATTTGGGCTGACAATTCTTAATTCTTTTTTCAATGCAATTCCTCCTTTTAGCTCAACTTGTTATAACCTCTGGAATACAGCATAAGCATTTGTCTTTTATTTGTCAAATTTTAATTAATTTATGTAAATAATACGGTGAATTTACGTTTTATTGCTATGAATAACAGGTGAATTAGACGGGAATTCTTTATTTTAGCAATATATTTGTACATCAAAAAAGTTGTTGTTGACCTACTTGTTATAATGTGATTGAATAGTGGTATTAAATTTTTCTCGCGTTGGATGTAAAGAGTATCAAAATGACTACCCAAATACGATGTAAAGAGGAGGTCACAAGATTGTTTGATTTAGTGATTAAAAATGGGATCATTATTGACGGCACTGGGACAAAAGGCTATGTATCCGATTTAGGAATAAAAGATAGTAAGATTGTTAAAATAGCTTTGGACTTACAAGCTGATGCAAAAGAAACGATTGATGCGCGGGGACATATTATTTCTCCCGGTTTTATTGACATCCACGGAAATTCAGATTGGACATTGTTTATTAATAACAAGGGAGAAAGTAAAATCAGGCAAGGAGTCACAACGGAGGTACAGGGAAATTGTGGTTTTTCTGCCGGACCTGTCATTGCTGCACGTAAAAATGATCTGATGAGTTATTTGTCGAATACAGTATTGTTGGATGAAAAGACGAAGGAAAACTGGAATTGGGAAAGTCAAGCGGATTTTATGAAGTGTGCCATAGAAAAGCAGGGGATTCCGTTTAATATTGCGCCTTTGGTGGGGCATGGCACTTTAAAAGTGTCGATAATGGGCTTTGAAAAACGAGAGCCTACAAGGGAAGAACTGGATGAAATGCTTCGGCTTTTAAGACAGGAATTAGAAAGCGGTATCTTTGGATTATCTTCAGGGCTGGAGTATGCCCCGGGGCTGTATACAAGTAAAGGTGAACTCATTGAGCTTTGCAAAGTAGTAAGTGAGTTTGACGGTGTATACTCCACCCACATGAGAAATGAAGGAAGAGATGTTTTAGAAAGTATCTCTGAATCTATTTCAGTTGCAAGACAATCGCAGGTTTCGTTGCTGATTACTCACTTGAAAGCGGCATATCGGCCTAATTGGGGAAAGTCGAAGGAAGCCTTGCAAATGATTGATGAAGCGAGGAATTCAGGAGTTCTCGTGGATTTTGACATATATCCTTATGCTGCTTTTGGAAGTGGATTAATTGATTTAATTCCTCCATGGGCGAAGGAACAGGGGGCTGTCAAGATGGCTCAGCAGCTCAAAGATGCTGATTTTCGCAAACGAGTCGTACAAGACATGAAATCAGAACATGGCGATTGGGATAATCCGCTCATTGGAAGTAGTTGGAAAGATATGAGGATCGCGCTCTTAAAATCAGAAAAGAATCAAAAGTATGAAGGTCAGAATCTCGCTCAAGTTGCGGAAGACATGGAAGTCACGCCATACGACGCCATTGTTAACTTATTGATAGAGGAAGAGGGCGGAATAAAGGCCATATACTTTGCCATGAGTGAGGCAGATGTAGAAGCTTTCATGCAACATGAAAGGGCAATGCTATCTAGTGACGGTAGAGCTGTTGCTCCGTATGGGGAACTAGGAAGAGGGGCGGTACACCCGCGGTACTATGGGACTTATCCCAAAATTCTGGGTCATTATGTTCGAGAAAAACAAATCCTGAGTTTAGAAGAGGCCATAAGGAAATGCACGTCTCTTCCGGCACAAAAAATGCAAATACAAAAACGGGGACAATTAAAAGAAGGATATTATGCCGATATATGTATTTTTAACAAAGATACGATCATAGATACTGCCACATTTGAAGATTCACATCAATACCCGCAGGGGATAGATTACGTGATCGTAAACGGGGAAGTCGTAGTGGAAAATGGGAAGCATACTGGGAGTTTGCCTGGAAAAGTGTTAAAGCGTTAAAAATAGGGCTAGGTTGGGTTGGAGGTTCACATATGACTTCAACCCATTCATATTTACGATATTATCGTTTTAGTGATCTTGGAGATCGTTCGAAAAAATAATTGACTCCAATAAATAGAATATGGTTTAATAGAGGTAATAACCACATATTATTAAGTGAATTTTTGTTATTACGGGATATAACAACTTTTATTCTCTCTTCTTCTAATAGATTGCTTTAGTAATAAGTTTATATATTTTGACTATTTTATCAAACATGCTCCGGAATCTAATGCAAGAAAAGCCAAATGCATGATCGAAAATAGCTCGGGAAGTAATGTAAGGGGTTACTTATACATTCCATTCCAAAATAAAGGAGAATTAAGATGAGACCAGTTATTGGAGTAAGCGCGGCCTGGAGTAATGAAACATGGCCAAAGAAGAAGCATGAGCAAGATTTTATACCCGATTTTTATTACATAGGACGCTCATACATCCATGCGATTTGCCAATTGGGGGGCATTCCTTTTGTTATGCCTCCTCAGAGTGTTCATGAAGAAGAGGGCGTCATCAATCAAATAGTGAATCAATTAGACGGGTTTTTGTTGTCAGGCGGCGGCGACATTGGCATCAACCCTACTGATGAATATGTGCCCTATTTGATTGAGCAACAGAGACATCGGTATGAATTTGAATCTGCACTCATAAAGGAAGCTTGGCTAAAGGACCTGCCAGTAATGGGGGTTTGCCGGGGCCATCAGATGATTGTGGAAGTTCTTGGCGGCGAAATTACAAACCAACCAATCAAAAACCATTCAGGCAAAGATGGTATAAGTGACTGGGACACCGTCGAAATAATGCCGAATACCTTATTGGATGAAATTACTGAAAGTAAGGAATGGAAAGTAAATAGCTACCATACCCAAGCGGCAAAAAAACTGCCTGCATCATTAAAAGTTTCGGCAACTAATCAGACTGATGGCATCATTGAAGCTGTGGAAGCTCATGACAAGACATTTTTTGTCGGTGTACAGTTCCATCCGGAACAATTAATAAGCCGTGATAACAATTCGGTCAGTTTATTTCAACGTTTTATAAATGAAGCTAAAAACGAGGCAATGAAGAAACAGTCGATTCACAAGTAAATTATTTGATATTTTTGTTATTTTGGTTTGTTAAACGACGATAGACAAAAATAACCTGAGTTAAGTAGGGATGAAAATGGAAGAACCAATTTTGGAAATAACGAATTTAACGACTTCTTTTTATCGAAAAAAAGAACTTGTACCAGCAGTAGATCATGTAAGCTTCAGCATTTCAAAGGGGCAAACCGTATGTGTGGTGGGAGAGTCGGGATCAGGTAAAAGTGTAACAGCTTTATCCATCATGAGATTGATTCCAGAGCATGCCGGGAAAATTACAGGCGGGGAAATCGTCTTTAAGGGCAAGGATCTCTTGAAGCTCTCCGATAAAGATATGCGGGCTGTTCGCGGGAACAGGGTTTCCATGGTTTTTCAGGAACCGATGACTACATTGAACCCCGTGTTTACCATCGGGAATCAGTTAATGGAAACGATTATGATGCATCAAAATGTGACGAAAAAAGAGGCCATGGAAAAAGCGCTGGAAATGTTGAAAAAGGTCAATATACCTTCTCCAGCACAAAGGCTGCAACAGTATCCTCATCAACTTAGTGGAGGGATGAGACAGCGAGTTGTGATTGCGATGGCGCTTGTGTGCAAGCCGGAGTTGTTAGTAGCCGACGAGCCTACAACCGCTTTAGATGTAACAACACAAGCCCAAATTTTAAAGCTTATGAATGATCTAAAATCACAAACGGAGACTGCTGTTCTGTTTATTACGCATAACATGGGCGTGGTTGCCGCCACAGCAGATAAAGTCATTGTTATGTATTGCGGCAGGATTGTGGAATGTTCGGATGCGAAAACCATATTTAAGAATCCGAAGCATCCTTACACAATTGGATTGTTAAAGTCTATCCCCAAAATCGCCGAACCTCAAAAAAAGTTGTTTTCAATTAAAGGTTCTGTCCCTGCTCCGGGGCAAATAAAGAAAGGATGCAGGTTTCAATCGAGATGTGAGTTAGTAACAGAGCAATGCAGATTGGAAGAACCCCCGTTAATTGAGAAAAATGGCAGCTTGGTAAGGTGTTGGCAAATATGAGAGCAGGTGGTACGGTGTGAGTTCTAACATGTTGGAAGTGAAAGATTTAAAAGTTCATTTTCGGATAGCCAAAGGATTACTACCCAAGCAAGGGAATTATTTGAAAGCGGTTGATGGGATTAGTTTTGATATAAAGTATGGTGAAACATTGGGGTTAGTCGGTGAAAGTGGATGTGGCAAATCTACTACAGGACGAGCCATTTTGGGGTTATTAAAAGAAAGTAAAGGGGAGGTATTGTTTGAAGGTAAGCAATTATTAACGATGAAAAAAAACGGCTTAAAAACAGTACGAAAAGATATGCAACTCATTTTTCAAGATCCCTATGCATCTCTAAACCCTAGGCTGAAGATAGGAGATGCTCTTGAAGAAGTCTTGATCGTCCATAAAATGGGAAATAAAGAAAGAAGGAAAGCAAGGGTAGAAGAATTAATGGAGATGGTAGGCCTAAATAAACATCATTTGTCCAGCTACCCTCACGAGTTTAGTGGTGGACAACGTCAAAGAATTGTCATAGCAAGGGCCCTCGCCGTTAATCCAAAATTTATCGTTTGTGATGAGTCTGTATCTGCATTGGATGTCTCCGTCCAATCTCAAATTATTAATTTGCTGGAGCAACTTCAAGACGAGCTGAATCTGACGTATCTGTTTATCGGGCATGACTTAAGTGTCGTGAATCATTTTAGCGATAAAATCGCTGTCATGTATTTAGGAAAAATCGTAGAAATGGCCGAAAGTAATGAGTTGTTTGAAAATCCTCGCCATCCTTACACAAGAGCTCTTCTATCTGCGGTACTACTGCCAGATCCAGAATTAATGCAAGATTTATCGGTAATAGAAGGAGAAATTCCAAGCCCTTTGTATCCACCTTCGGGGTGCAGGTTCCATACACGCTGTAAATTCGCTACTGAAAAATGCGCGCAAGAGGAACCTCTAACAAGAAAGGTTAATGACCATCACTTTGTAGCTTGTCACTTCGATTTAGACTGAATTTTTTTAATATTATCAAAAATATAAGACGGGAGGTACTAAAAATGAATAAATGGATGTATCCATTGCTGGTTGCTGTGCTCATCGTATTCATATCGGGGTGCTCAAGTAAGGCAAACAAAGATACCAAAAGTAAAGACGAAAAGAAAGCATTAGTAATCGCTTATGATCGGGATGCCGAAACATTAAATCATATAAAAACAAGTGATTATCATAATGCCTTAACTTATATATTTGAAAAATTGGTTAGTAGAGATAATGATTTTAATTTTCATCCTGGGTTAGCCGAAAAATGGGAAACGTCAGAAGATGGTTTAAAGTGGACATTTTATTTGAAAAAGAACGTTACCTTCCATGATGGAAGCAAACTTACCGCACATGATGTTAAATGGACCATTGATACGATAAAAGATCCTGAAACGGCATCCCCTGCTCAAAGTGAATTCGAACCCATAAAGGAAATTGTGGTCGAAGACGACCATACTTTGTCGATTTTACTAGATAAGCCTTATCCAAATCTGTTGTTTAGACTTTCCAGTACAGCAGCCGGAATTATCAGTAAGGACGCCTACGAAAAATACGGCGATGAGTATGGCAGTAAATATGCGATCGGAACGGGTCCGTATAAATTAAAAGAATGGATCAAAGGCGATAAAATTGTTCTGGAAAAAAACCCCGATTATGAGTGGGGTCCAGAATGGATGGAGAATAACGGCAAACCATTGATAGGTGAAATTGTTATGAAAATGATCCCGGAAGAGAATCTCCGGATGATGGAGCTTGAAGCAGGTAATGTTCATATTGTGCGGGACTTAACACCAACGATGATGGGAAGTATCGAAAAAAACGCCGATATCGAGATATTTACCGGTGGAGCCCCAAGACTTGGATATCTTGCCTTTCCAACAGATAAAGAACCATTTAATGATGTAAAAGTTCGTCGCGCCTTAAATCATGCTATTAATAAAAAAGAAATTATTGATCATGTTTTTAGAGGACATGCCGAGGTAGCTCACGGTTATTTACCTCCCATCTTAAAAGAAGAATATTACGAAGGCAGTGAAAAAGATGGGTACGAATATAATGTCGAAAAAGCAAAACAATTACTGAAAGAAGCTGGCTATGGGGATGGTTTAACATTAAATCTCGCTGCTGAAAATGCCAGCAATTACGGCAGGCTTGCCGAGGTTCTGCAGGCTCAGCTATTGGAAGTCGGAATTAAAACAGACATTCAATTGTACGAAAGTTCAAGCTACACAGATATATTAAAGGAAGGGAAGCAGGAACTCTTCCTAAGAATGTATGGTTGGCAAAATGCCGATATCCTAGATTGGTTTTTATCATCAAAACAATTCCCTTTTCCCAATCATTCCAGATGGCAGGATCAGAAAACGGATGATCTGATACAGGCTGCTGAACAAGTACCGACATGGGAAGAAAGAGTGAAAGGCTATCACGAAGTACAAAAATATTTAATCGAACAAGCCGTTTGGGTTCCGATTTACATTCCAAGTAATAGCATAGCTGTCAGAAAAGAAGTACAGAACTTCAAGTTTGATCCTATAGCCCCCGACTATAACGATGGCGTCTATATGGAGTAGAGCGACAATATGGATATGACCGAATCAATTTGTATTCGGTCATCTCTCTTATCAGTTGAGGTGAAACAATGGTTAATTACATCGTCAGAAAAACTTTTTTAATGATACCCGCCTTATTTGGTTTAACGATTATCGTTTTTATGATATTGCATTTATCTCCCGGCGACCCTGTCGATTTAATTGCGGGACCGAATGCGCCAGCAGAGGTGCATGAAAACATTAAGAAAGACCTGGGGTTAGATCAGCCCCTTTATGTTCAATACTTTACTTTTATCGGTCATCTATTTAAAGGTGACTTAGGAGTTTCAATTCTCCAAAATAGGCCGGTTGCGGACATTATTGGCGAACGGCTCTTAGTAACCTTTGAGATCGGAATTTATGCCTTGATCTTTTCCTTTGTTGTCTCCATTCCCATTGGCGTTATCGCGGCCATTAAGAGGAATACACTGGCAGATTATGCATCCATGACCGGTGCATTAATTGGCTTATCATTACCGACTTTTCTGTTTGGCTTATTGCTTTTATACTTTTTCGCTTATAAACTTGGCTGGTTTCCTCTATCTGGCTATGGAACATACAAGCATCTTGTTCTTCCAGTACTTACTGTCGGACTAACAGATGCCGCAATCACTGCGAGAATGGTGAGATCCAGCATGTTAGAGGTGATTAGGCAGGATTATATCAGAACGGCAAGGGCAAAGGGATTGGAAGAGAAAAGCGTCATCTTTAAGCATGCATTAAAAAATGCGATCATCCCGATTATCACTTTATTCGGAATGAGACTTGGATTAATTTTTGGAGGCTCTGTCATCATTGAAACGGTGTTCAGCATCCCGGGGATTGGAAAGTTAATGGTTGACGCAATATTTTCCAGAGATTATCCAATCGTGCAAGGCTCGATGCTTATTTTGGCCGCTTTAGTGTTGATCGGAAATCTCATAACCGACATTTTATATGCTGTTTTTGATCCGAGAATAAAATATTAATGGGGGGTGGGAGATAGATGAAAGAGAACTATGTTTTTCAAGACGACAGTAAGATTGCGCACGTCGAAACTCATTTCGAAACAAATAATAATATAGAGTTTGTGAAAAGACTATTTTCAAATAAATCAGCTATATTTGGAACAGCCGTTATATTCATTGTGGTCATTACGGCCATATTTGCACCTGTCATTGCTCCTTACCCTTACGACTATATAGATTTGCCTAATATGTTACAATCACCCAGCGCACAACATCTTTTTGGGACGGATGATTTGGGCAGGGATATTTTTAGCAGAGTTATCTATGGAACCAGAATTTCCTTAGTCGTAGGCTTTGGTGTCATCGCCATTTCGCTTTTGATTGGGGTGATCCTCGGAGCGATCTCAGGTTATTTTGGGGGCCGCATTGATTCCATCATTATGGGCATGACAGATATTGCTTGGTCTTTTCCTGTAACACTGTTGGCAATTGCCATTATCGCGGCATTAGGGCCCAGCTTGACAAACTTGATCATTGCGATGGCTTTGGTGAGTTGGTCGAAATATACACGCTTGATTAGAGGCGAGTTTCTGTCTTTACGGGAGCAAGAGTTTATTGAAGCGACAAGAGTATTGGGAATGGGTCATGCAAGGATTATTTTTAAACATATGTTACCTAATGCGCTGGCACCTATTATTGTTTTAACGACGATGGAGTTCCCTATCGCCATTATTGCTGAGGCTTCCTTAAGCTTTCTGGGGCTTGGAGCCCAACCACCCACCCCGAGCTGGGGAGCTATCATTAGCGGAGGACGGTCTTACATTTTAGAAGCACCTTGGATTATATTCTTTCCTGGTTTTATTCTTGCGATATTAGTACTGGGCTTTAATTTATTTGGAGATGCTTTGAGGGATGCTTTAGATCCACGGTTAAAAGACTAAATCACTCTTAACGGGAGGCCGTTATGCTGGATGTATTGATCAAGAATGGGGAGATAATTGATGGAACCGGTAAAAAGAGATATAAAGCCGATATTGGAATCGTTCAGGACAAAATCGTTGAACTTGGCTTTAATATAACTCAAAAAGCCGGAATCACAATCAATGCTTCGGGTCGCATCGTAGCTCCGGGCTTTATTGATATACATGGCAATTCGGAATGGACATTGCCTGAAAATAATAAAGGTGAGAGCAAGATAAGACAGGGAGTAACAACAGAGGTGCAAGGGCATTGCGGCTTTAGTGCTGCTCCAGTGTTAGAAAAAAACCGCGACAATTTGCTGAGTTACTTATCCAATACGGCGATACTTGACGAAAAAGCCAAGCAGGAATGGAATTGGCCTAGCCAACATGAGTTTATAAACCAAAAGATTGGCGCGAATGGAATTCCTTTTAATATAGCTCCTCTTGTAGGACATGGGACCATTAAAGTTGGTGTAATGGGGTTTGATAAACATCACCCACCGCCAAGTCCAATGAAACAGATGTTGGATTTATTAAAATATGAACTTGAACAAGGTTTATTCGGAATGTCATCGGGCTTACAGTATGAGCCCGGATTTTATACGAGTGAAAAAGAATTGTTAGAGCTTTGCAGTTTGATCGCCGCATATGATGGTATTTATACGACACACATGAGAAATGAAGGGAGAGATGTTTTTAAGAGCATTGCAGAATCCATAGAAATAGCAAGGAAGACGGGAGTTTCTTTATTAATAACTCACCTGAAACTTGCCCATCGGCCTGATTGGGGAAGGGCGCAAGAAGCGCTTGCAATGATAGATGAAGCTCGCGCCGCTGGTGTCAATGTCGATTTCGACCTTTATCCTTATTCCGCTTATGGCAGTGGATTAATGGATGTCATTCCACCATGGGCCAAGGAAAAGGGCGCTATACATATGGCACAACTTCTGAGGGATCAAGCGATCCGGGAAAAAGTGATCGAAGATATGAAAAGAGAACATGCTGAATGGGACAATCCAATGGCAGGAAATAGTTGGGAGCATGTAAAAGCCGCTTTGCTAAAGACGGAAAAAAATAGAAAGTACGAGGGTAAAAATATTAATGAAATAGCGAGTGACATGGAAGTATCTCCTTATGAAGCAGTCATTCGCCTTTTGATCGAGGAGCAAGGCGGGATTAAATCAATTTATTTTGCAATGAGTAAAGATGACATAAGAGATTTTATGAAACATCCAAGAGCCATGCTTTCCAGTGATGGCAGGGCGGTGGCACCATATGGAATATTAGGAAGAGGAGCTGTTCACCCGCGGTATTATGGTACATTTCCCCGCATACTGGGAAGGTATGTTCGTGAAAAGAAGATTATCAGTTTAGAGGAAGCCATTAAAAGAATAACCTTTTTGCCCGCGACGAAAATGAAAATGAATAAAAGAGGAATCATCCAAGAGGGATACTACGCGGATATCACCATTTTTGCCGAGGATGAGATTATTGATGTATCAACATTTGATGACCCCCATCAATATTCTAAGGGTATAGACCATGTTTTGGTTAATGGAGAGATCGTGATTCGAGGTGGGAAACACACTGGTCAGTTGCCGGGAAAAATTCTGAGTCGCTAATGATCGTCCAGTTACTTGTTTCATAGGCATCAAACATGAATCCGGTGGAAGGGGCATTTTCCACCGGATAATTTTTTCAGGGCTCTATACTAAATGTTGGGTTTCCACATAATTTGCACATAAAAATATACACGCAAACATCCAATTCTTTTATACTTGAATTGCCTAGAAACAAGAAAAGATTGGAGTTGCGTGCAAGTGAATTTTACCATAAAAATCCCCGGCCTTGAAGATGTATGGATCACAAAAGTGGAGAAAATGGAAGATCGTATTGCGCTTCATGTAGAAATGGCTGTCAAGGTACATAAGTGTCCCAGCTGTGGGGAAAGGACTAAGAAAATTCATGATTACCGGATCCAAAAGATCAAACATTTAAAGTGGTTTGAACGGTTGACGTACCTCTTCTACAAAAAGCGCCGCTATGCCTGTTCGTGCGGGAAGAGATTTGCGGAGGACAATCCTTTTGTTCATCGATATCAACGGCTTTCTATCGAGTGGAATCAGGCAGTATCCGTTCGGATCGTGCAAGCGAAGACATTTAAGGAAACTGCCCAGCAGTTTGGTGTCTCCGTATCAACTGTCATGCGCAGGTTTGATCGTTTGGCCGTAAAGGAAATGACAGAGGTTCAAGAACTGCCCAGGGTGATCGCCATCGATGAGTACAAGGGAGATACAAAGGAAGGAAAATATCAATTGATTATTGCTGACGGGGAGACAAAGGAACCGATTGATATCTTGCCAAACCGAAAAAAGAAGACCATCAAGGATTATCTCCAAAAACATGGAACCAATGTGGAAGTGGTCATTATGGATATGAGCCCTTCTTTTAAAGCAGCTGTCCGAAAGGCGTTGGGGAAGCCAGTTATTGTAGCAGATCGTTTTCATTTTTGCCGTTATATTTATTGGGCTCTTGACGGGGTCAGAAGAAGAATCCAGTCTGATTGGAATGATTATGATCGGAAGAAATGTAAAAGGATGCGCTATGTGTTTTACAAAGACAGTGCAAAGCTGACCGAAGAGGATCGCTGGTATTTGGACAGGTACCTTGGGATGGACGAAGAGCTTCGCAGGGCTTACGAGTTGAAAGAGTCCTACTGCTGTTGGTTTAAGCAAGCCAAGGAAAATGGACAGGCTAAGATCCAAGAAACCAAGCAAGGATTAATGGATTTTTATAGGAAGGTAGAACAAGAGGGCATCCCTGAATTTGTGAAGGCTATCCGTACATTCAAGAACTGGCAGACAGAGGTACTAAACAGCTTTTTATTTGATTACTCAAATGGTTTTTTGGAGGGAATTAATAACCTGACGAAAGTCATGAAGAGGAACGCCTTTGGATTTAGGAACTTCCTAAGGGCAAGGGCAAGAATACTTCTTTTACATAAGTATAAAAAAATTGGAAGTCATGTTGGGTAGGTGAGATTCCATCTCACTTCACCCCAACATTTGACATAGAACCTTATTCTATATTTCACTTTATTTATCCCGCATGTAAGGTGCCGTAATACTCCTACTTCAAGACCTGAGTTGCTAAGTGGGAGAAAACGGCACCTAAATGCCCGATTTATTCAACTAACATTCAGTAGGACCTACTGAATGAAGTTTCACTTTATAGAATGGTACGCGCTGTCACTTCACGGTGAGCTTTTTTCTGATCAAGAGTCAACCCATCCAATAGCCAACGAAGTTGACGAGGGCTAATGTGCATGGGAGCTGAGTCTTTTTCGGAAGGCCAGTGGAAGGTTCCGCGTTCCAACCTACGGTAATGAAGCCAGAAACCATTGTGTTCCCACTGCAAGATTTTCAGCTTGTCCCGTTTTCGATTACAGAATACGAACAGGCTAGGAGAAAAGGGGTCTAGGTCAAAGCATTCCCTCACAATAACGGCTAACCCATCTATAGATTTGCGTAGATCGGTGCTCCCGCATGCTAGATACACCCTATCGAACGATACGTTTGTCAGCATGGGCGTTGGAGTACAAGCAAAATATCAGATAGTAAGGCCATAACGGCTCCGGTTCGAACTTCCACGGATAGGTCTCCCTTATGAACGAAGATCGCACCTTGTTTTGAAGGAAAAGCTTCTTCTCCTAATTGGACAGTAAGCCATTGGGGAGAATCTGCTTCGGAAGAAACGGATTCTTCTTCAAATTGCCGCACCCAATAATACATTTGATGCAACGTGATTTCCTCGTTACGACACCATTCAGCAATACTTTTGCCACTCTCTTTCCAAGTCGTATATCGCTCTTTCCATTCTATTCTTTTATTTTTCAGGGTCATCGCATAACCTCCCAAGTTATTTCTAAGAAGATTATTCCATGCATGACCATGGATTCCTATGTGTTTTTTATTTTACGCTTACGTACTTCACTTCGGCCTGTTTGCATACAATCTGCTACGGATCATTGGTCAGGAAAGCTTGAAAGCCGACGATGCCCCATTAAGAAAAAACGTGAAAAGGCGTCGTATACGAACAGTTATTCAAAATATGATTACTTTGGCCTCGAAGCTTGTCTATCACAGTAGGCAGTGGAAGTTAAAAATTCACAGGCATCATCGCTGGCTTCCGGTATTTGAAAGGATCTATTATGCTTTTTATTGAACTTCCACTACGCTTTTTATTGAACTTCATCGTTAAAAAGAATAGCTTTTTTAAAAAAGCCTAATCCCAAGGCTTATTTAAGCATGCCTTCAAAAGGGAGGCAAAAAAGCTGAAAACAAATGAAGTGACCTGTTTTTCGTTTTCGTATTCATGTTATTACAAAAGAAACACTCATAAGCGTGGACAGTACCGGTTTTCTATTGTTTTAACAATCTATACCACGGATTCAGGTTATCTTATAATTCTTATTTAAATTTCGGATATTATATTTTATTTTCAAAATTGATAGAACAATTGAAATAAATGAGAATATAATAATCCCTAAAGGATTAAAATTTAAGTAACCAAAGATTCCACCTATAATGAAAATAAAGGGAAATGATAAGATGTACATACTTTTTTTTAGTGAAATAATTAAATCATTATAATCCCAACGAAACATAGATATAAATGAGCTAAAGCGGAAAGCTAACCAATTATTTTTAAAGATATCCAAAATCATATAAATTGCAAATCCCCAGATAATAAATCTAGTCCAAAAATTAGAAACAAGAAATAAAGCAGTTATAAATAGTACCATTAACTGAAAAAAAGTAAGTATACTGCTTTTATCTCTTAGAAAAGTTTTAATAAAAGCATCTGTTAATATACTAGGAACTGTTCTTTGTTTAAAAATAAGTTTAGAGCTTTTTAAAATCCAAGGTCTGTATGTACCTTGACTATTTAATAACTTTGTATGGCCACCTTGCCAAAGTACGAGCCTAATCCATTTATTTCTAATAATTTCATCCAGGCTAACTAATTTTGTAAACTTCACTCCTGAAAAGAGGATCTTTTTAGAAAATATAATTGTGAATATTATATAGATGCTTATTACTGATATCATAATATAAAAAGAGCTTAAAAAGTAATCCCATAAAATAAAATAAAGAGTTAGTGAAAGAATGTAAAAGAGTATATAAAATAAAAAAGATTCACCGTAAATTTTTATTTTTTTCCTAATAATCAAAAACAAAACATTTGAAGATAAGTAGTAAAAATAGAAATATATAATAAATTGAATGGTTAAATGAAATTTATTAACTAAAATAGGTAGTAAAATTATAAAAATAATGATTG
Source organism: Siminovitchia sp. FSL W7-1587 (assembly GCF_037963795.1). Taxonomy (NCBI): domain Bacteria; kingdom Bacillati; phylum Bacillota; class Bacilli; order Caryophanales; family Bacillaceae; genus Siminovitchia; species Siminovitchia sp. FSL W7-1587. The sequence continues at coordinate 1,655,789 of NZ_CP150169.1, read as the reverse complement.
AGGTAAGGAATGTTACAAATAATGAATAAATTAGTCCATATAATGTAATCTTTTTGAGAAGCTTTATGTTTTGTATTAAAAACAATTGATCAGTAGAATATATAAAAATTTTAATGTCGTTTAGAAAGAAAGTAAGAAAGGTAATTATTAATAGTTTATTAAAAGTTAGAGTTTGAAGGACATAAGGCAATTCACTCCACCATTCCATATAAAAAGCAATACCAATAACTAAACCAGGAATAATTATGTAAAGAGCGATAGTCCAATCAACTATTACTCTATATACTTTATATAGATTTAATAAATCTAATTTCAGTCTTTGCAAAAATAATTGATAAGAGTTACTCATTATTGCTTTCACCTTCTAATAAATAATTGAAACAATCAAGTAATGATGAATCTTTTGATTGGCCGGATAGATTACGAACTTTACTCAAAGTCCCCTCACATAAGATTTGACCATTTGATAAAAGAATGAATCTATCACATAGTTTTTCTGCTGTATCTAGGACATGTGTAGACATCAGTATTGAAGCTCCTCGATTTTTTTCAAGTATAAGAAGTGAAATTAGATTTTTTGTTGCTATCGGATCAAGACCAATAAATGGTTCGTCAATTATATAAATATCAGACTGTGTCATGAAGCTTAATACGATAAGTGTTTTTTGTTTCATCCCCTTTGAAAAATTCACAGGAAATGCATCTTTTTTATCATCTAGTTTAAATAATTGCAGTAACTCGTTTGCTTTCGGAATCCAAACACAATCTTTTAATTGATACGAGGATGAAGCAAGTGATAAATGCTCCCATAACGTAAGATTTTCATAAATAATAGGTTCTTCGGGGATATAAGAAAAGCGCAAATTTGTTTGAATTTCAATAGTACCATCAAATTCATTGATAGTACCTATAATTGATTTAATAGTTGTACTTTTTCCAGCACCGTTTGCTCCAATTAAACCAACAATTTCACCTTTATTAATTTTAAACTTTATATTTTTTAAATATATATTTTTTTTATCGTATCCTGCAGAGTTTATATTAACAGTTAACATATTAATAAAATCACCTCACGATTTTAATAAATATATCCTTAATCCGTGACTAATTTTATCTAAAATGCATCCAAAAGCTGGTGAAATCAGGTATAATACCCAAAAAAGAAGAATTTAGTAAATTCACCAAACGGGTGATATTTCTATGAAAAAGTTTATTATTGAAACTACAGATGAACGAATTACAGCGCATACCGGTTTAGCCATTGTTGGCGACCTTTTACATTACACCAATCTTTCGCAGCGATTAAATAATACGAAACTGGATAAAACGGAAAACCCTTCAATTTCTAACGGAGATGTCGCTTCTTCCTATATCGGCTTACTCTGCCAGGGCAAGAGTGATTTTGATGATATCGAGGATTTCCGGGAAGATGAATTTTTCCGTTACGCCCTGAATATCGACAACGTCCCTTCAAGCCCCACTCTTCGCCAACGGCTGGACCAGGCTGCCTTGTCGGACGATTGGAAAGAGATCTTGCTGGAAGAGTCAGCAGACCTTGTCCAGCGTTTAAATACATCCATTTCGCCTGTCTATGCGAACGATACGCCATATGTCCCTTTAGATGTGGATGTCTCTCCCTTTGACAACTCCAATACCAGGAAAGAAGGAGTGGAAAGAACGTATAAGGGCTGTGACGGCTATGCCCCCATACTTGCCTATCTGGGACAAGAAGGGTATTGTGTCAATGTAGAGTTGCGTGAAGGCAATGTTCATTCACAAAATGGCACCCCGGAATTTCTTCAAAAGACGATTGAACTTGCAAGACAAATGACAGATCAACCGCTGCTTGTCCGGATGGATTCGGGGTGTGACAGTGCTGACAATATGAAAGTTTGCTTCCAGAACGAAGTAGACTTTATCATCAAGCGAAACCCGCGAAAAGAAACTGCAGAAGACTGGCTGGCCATCGCCCAGGCCGAGGGAACCTGCCGTGAAGTGCGCCCGGGAAAAAAAGTATATACGGGCTACTCTATTTCCACCATTAAAGGTAAGAGCTGATGAGGCCGATATATCGTTGGGTCAAAAAACGATCATTTTGCTACAGGGAAGAGCAGCTTCATGCCATTTTTTATATTGCCTTAAAAGCAATTTTAAAGGAGAAGGTTGGGGCTGTCTAAAAAGTCCAATTTAGAGCAAATGCACTAAAATATAAAACCCAAGAATGTTGATTTTACGGAAACTTGGGTTTTGTTTTTTAGTTTTCAAGCTGCGATGTTACTTTTTGGACGGCCTCTTTTTACAGCTTTTAGGAACGAGCGAAAGGCTTGTTTGTACTTTAGGTGATCGATGTCTTTTTCAGATTCTCTTCAATTAAAAGGTCATCAAAAGATTTTCTTGATTCAATTTGTGGAGGTGCTTGGAACCCACATTAAAGGTAATATCCCATAACTAATTTACTTTATATTTTGCCGTACACAACTTTATAATGTTCCTCGTCCTTTTGTAATGTAAATCCGAGCCAGCCCTCCTTCAGTAATGTTTGTTGTTCTTTGATCTTATTTATTGGAAGAGCCGTGGTATCAGTCCAATTTTCGCAGGTGTTCTCATGTAGTTTTTTTACAAGTACATAGCGTAGCCGTCCTTGATATTTTTCTTTTAAGGCAGCAATCACCATGCCCTGTGCTAGTTTGTCTTTCAAACTGGGAATGTTCGAGGGCATGACCGTACAGCAGACGTATTTAAATGAGTGATCAAGAGCCGACAGTTCGTTCATGATCAGCTGGGCCAGTTTTTGCTGCAAGCGGTTACCGCGATAGTCAGGGTGAACGTTGGATATTTCTTGATAAATAACAGTTGGCAATTCTTCTTCTTTCAATCCGACATCAAGCCCCAAATGTTCTGCGTCATCGCTTGGAGGAATCAAAAGGGCGCGGAAAGCAATCAGCCTGTCGTCGGCGAAAGCACCAATGATCATCCCCTTGCCATCCATAATGTATTGATATTCATCATAAGAAAGCGGCTGCAATATATCCTGGTTGTCAAGTGTTTGCACAACCAATTCTTGAAGTTGCAATATATGCTCTATATCGTTCATAGTCAGGTGACGGACTTTATATTGCTTATTATTTGTAGCCATTACCCCTTTATAAAAATAAGCCACCATGTACTCGCTCCTTTTATTATGTAATCACATCTTGAAACTTTGTTACTCTTTGCAGAGTTTGTTCGTCTATATCAACACCTAAGCCGGGGTGTTCTAGTAAGATGCCATGGGATTTTGTCCTATTATGACCTGGGCAAAGGTCTGCTTTAACAGTTGGTATGTACTTTCAAACGTTTCACCTGTTACGAATTCATCTGGAACCGCTTCACCAAAACCCGAAATTCCTTGGTCAGGCTTCAATCTTAATGATGATGGAAGGCATTTCATGATAAGTATTGTAACTGACAGTAAAAGGTTGATCAAGCGGTAAATGAATGGCGTAGAGGTGAATGGATGTAATCTTCCATATAGTTCGTTCCTTTCGCAAACTATTCAGACAGTTCATTTGTGATCATAAAATATTGCGGATATATGGAAGGAGCCTTATTCTGACCGCTTGTACTTCTAAACTACTTTTTGCAAGATTAGCTATTGACTCCGTTTATATTAACTACAATACTTTTTTATCTAGATTGTTCATCATCTATATATTACAGCTTATAATATGGTATTAATACCTGTTATGTCAAGGGGGTCTATCATATGAAGCTTTTATTGTCTCATTGTTAATGGAGTGATCATGCAGTAGAGGCGGCTGCTATAGAAATGAGAAGAAACTATATTACAAGCTATGGAGTAGGGGAGAGCTTGTCTTCAGTGAATCCAGACTGAACACTAGACGGTGAACACGATCATACTAAAGTACGGGGAACAAATAATGTGTATCTCCATCACTTCCGTTAAGCACACCCTAATTCCAACCAAAAAAAAGCCGGCCCACTCACGGACCGGCGTTGTTCATATTCACAATGTAATCTTTAAGGGACCCGCGGCTTTTACTCTGACCATTATGGCGTTGCCTGGGAGGTAGGCAAGCGGGAAATCTTCGAGTTGGATGATGTCCACCTTGGCGGGATCAGCCCCGGCTTGAATGGCTTCCAGGATGGCTTCCTTCCTTGCTTCTTCAATGACCGTTTTATAGTCTTGATTTTCGAGTGAGTAGATTCTTTCTACGGTCCCGCTAATATCGCCAAGGGCAGCGCCGATGGCGTTAGCGACACTGGCGTGGGCCGGGCGGATGACACGGCTTGCTCCTTTGAGTGTTTTAGGCATAAGTGCTGCTCCGCCGCCTACCAAAACGACCGGGAGGTCTTCTGCGCTCGTTTTCATCCGGTCGATGGCATCTTCGACCATGCGAACGAAGTCTTTATAAATCAATTCGCAGGGAACATCATCAACTCTTGATGCATCTGTTCCCTCGATTTCCATTTGGCCGGTGCCAATTGCCACATCTGTTGCTGTTAGTTCATCACCGCCGAAGACGATTGCTTTTTCCGGCAATTGATATCCAACGCTTTCCGGTCCGATTTTCCACGAGCCTTCCTTCAAATACACCCGTGTACCGCCGCCAAAGCCGATAGAGTATATGTCTGGCATGCGATAATTAGTCCGGACTCCGCCCACTTCTACCGCTAGTGAAGTTTGGCGGGGAAAGCTGTTTGCGAGCACACCAATATCTGTCGTGGTACCGCCGATATCTACTACGATTGCATCATCTTCTTTTGATAAATGGGCCGCTCCGCGGATGGAGTTGGTCGGGCCGCAAGCGATCGTGTAGATTGGATATTTTTGTGCGTAGCTGTTTGTCATCAATGTGCCATCATTTTGTCCCAGATAAATATGGGCATCAATTCCTTCGTCTTTTAAAGCTCGTTCGAAATCTGTGGACACGCGGCTGATGACAGTCATCAAAGCGGCGTTTAAAACGGTCGCATTTTCGCGTTCAATTAATCCGATCGAGCCAATTTCGCTTGATAACGAAATGGGGATTCCGGGCAGTTCTTTTTCAAAAAAAGCCGCGGCCTCTTTTTCTTGATCACTTAGTACAGGAGAGAAGACGCCGGAAATCGCGATCGAATCGACTTTGCCCCGGAAGCGGTCCGCCGCGACTTTTAGCTCTTCCGCATCCAGGTTTGAGATAGGGGAGCCGTTATATTCATATCCCCCATGGATCAAGACGGTTTCCGCCTGTACTTTTTCCACTAAATCTGGTGGCCAATCCAGCAGGGGCGGGACGGTTGTCCCGCTTGGCAAACAAAGACGGACAATACCGACTTTGTTCAGTGATTTTCGTTCCACAATCGCGTTTGTGCAATGAGTCGTTCCAAGCGTGGCGATTTGTATTTTTTTTACATTCACGTTCGTTTCTGCCAACAGCTTTTTGATCGTTTTTTGGATTCCCGTAAATACATCTTTTGTTGTAGGGGATTTTGTGCTGCCAAGCACTTGATTGTCATTATCCAACAGGACGCCGTCCGTGTTCGTTCCTCCTACATCAATTCCCAATCTGATCATTTGTCCAATCGCTCCTTTACTAATGTTTCGAGCGGAATATAGTCATATGGATATTTGAAATATCTTGGTCCAGCCGTTTCGATTCCCATGTCAGTCCGCCACTTTTCGTGCGCGGGGAAGGCGGTGATGACAACGCGCGCGCCATATTTGAGCCCCTCGGTTGTGATAGGCATTCCGGTTTCTTCATCAAGGACGGCGATCAAGTCCGGCGTCATGGCAACCGGCTTGCCGTTCACCTCTGCCAGCAGGTGCTCGTTTTGGAAAAATAATGTCGCGGACTTGTCTTGAAAGTTGTCGAGTCCTTCAAAATGGGCTTCGCCTCTTGTAAATCCGCCTTCAATCTTTCTTTTAATGAGGGCGGCTTTTCCTTTAAACAGAATGTGGCCATTCAAAAGCCGGGTGATTTGTGAGATGGGATGCTCCGCCGACTCTCTTTTTCCCCGTAAAAGGCCACCCACATTTTTGGCAAGCGTCAAAGTTCCGGGAATGACGCTTTCTTTCGCCTGTTTTCCGGTTATTCCATAGTCGCAGACAATCGAAGAGCCGCCCATGGAGATGGTGACGTTACGGGAGATTTTTTCACTCCAATAGCCGTCGGCCGGTTCGATCGTCACAACGTTTCCTTGTTCATCCCCCACTGTGACGAGTTCAGGTTTGAGACCGTCTAAATGGAATGTCACCATTTGCGCTTCGGGAAAAGCGCGGCCCATCGCATCTCCATCCAGGATGGGAATATTGTTCATGGCGGCCACCGCCACAGGGATGAGGGAATTGACGCCGCCTATTTCAATCGGCATGACGACGTCGGTCTTTTTGCCGCTTGCTTTTTCAAAAGCTTTTAATGGAGCGGCCAGTTGCTCGAAGGATGGAATTTTTTCGACAAGAACGCTTGGCGAGCCCATTCCGGAAGCCGGCAGTATCCATTGATCATCCTTCAGTTCATCAACAGTGATCACTTCAACGGGACCGTATTGTTGTATGGCGGATAAAGCCATCATTTTTCCGATATAGGGGTCACCGCCGCCGCCTGTTCCGAGCACGGTTGCGCCGACGGCAATACATTCAATATCTTCTTCCGTTAACCATTTCATTTAAAAACGCTCCTTTTTATAAAAAATCAGAATGAAAATCAACTGGAAGATAAATGCGGTCAAAAAGCTGTCCAAAGAAGGAATGGTTGTTAAAGTAAACAGCGCCAATCCAATCGGGCCTTCCATTGTCAGCCAGCTGATCAAAGTTCCGAGCGCCCAGGCCAAAAGCGGCAACAGCTTAAAGCGTTTATCGTTTTCTTCCCGGAACAACCGCATGCCCCCGATATAATAGGATGCTGTATAAACACCGCCGATGGGGGTGATAAACATCGTCATAATCGTTAAAAAGTCGATAAAGTGATCATAAATACCTAGGACGGCAAGTAGTGTGCCGACAATTCCGGCGATCAGGGTGAGTGTCACTTTGCTCGTTTTGGTAAAAATAACCGAAAGGCTCAATCCAGATGAATAGGCGTTGCTCGTATTCGTTGTCCATTGGGCCAGAATCAGCACTAAAATGCCCGGAATACCGAGGCCGACTGTAATCATTATCGTTGTTAAGCTGCTTTCATCCATAATGCGAGACAAAATCATTGCGATAATGATCATAAAACTGTTTCCAAAGAAAAATCCGAAAAAGGATGCCAGGACGGCATCTTTTTTTGTTCGAGCCCATCTTGAAATGTCCGGTGAAATCGTCGCCCCGACAACAAAAATGCTGATGACGAGCGAGATGGCCATCCCAAACGTAAATGTGTTTTCTACAGGGGCGTTCAGTTCGCTCGCGCCAAATTGCCGAATGGCCAGCCCCACTGCCGCCAAGACAAGGATGAGTAGCAGTGGAACGGACCATGAGCTTAATTTTTCAATCGCTTTATAGCCGATCACCGCGGTTGTCATCATTAATACTCCGCCGATTGCAGCCAACAACGGGACAGGAGCTTTTAATCCGAGCGCACCTTCAATGGCGGCATACGCATTCTCGGCAAAGAATCCGGCTTGGACACCGAACCAGCCCAGTAAGGAAATCGCCATAAATAAGGACACAAGCTTTGCTCCCGAAATGCCGAATGTAAATCTGGAAATCATTGATGTGGATAATCCGGTTACCGCTCCGACGTAGGCGCAAAAAGCGGCTAAGATGCCTAAAATGGCAGAACCGATCAAGACCGCCCACAAAGCGTCTTGAAAGGCCATGCCTTTTCCGAGTTCCGCCCCGAACAGCATCGCGGATAAGTCGATGCCAACCGCGATCCAAACGAGGCTGATGGAAAACCATGCTTTCCTCTCGCTCATCGGAACGGCTTCTCTGGCGTAATCATTTTTCATTTTCATATCCTCCCAGCAAAATCCTCATGATGTAAAGAGCTTCTTCTATTTGATGTTGCAGTTGTTTTTGATCGTACAGATTTATTTCCCAAAAAACCCCATCCATGATTACGACAAATTGTTTGATGAGCCTTGTCGCCTGATATTCAGTTATAGACGGGATGTCCCGTGTAATCAGCGTCAATAAAGAGTTAATCAACCAGTCGTCAAACTGTTGGATATGCTCCTGAAGATACTCATGGATTTCCGGCGGCGGTGCGGTGACAAGAGAAATGTAGGCATTCGTTTCCTCGTTATTCTCTTGGTGATAGGCGACCGCTCCTTTGATAAGCGCTTCAAAAATGTCAAAAATCGGCCGATCATGCACTTTTTGAAGAATTGACTGCATTTCTATGAAATGATCTTTTAATAGCTTTTGAAAAGCCGCCAAAAACAGCGCTTCTTTATTTTTGTAAAAAAAATAAATCGATGCTGGTTTTATGCCGACTTCTTTGGCAATATTCCGCATCGTGGCACCGTGGTAATTGAATTTGGAATATTCGCGAATGGCAGCTTGCAAAATCTTGTCTTTTGTCAAAAAATTCCACACCACCTAACAAGTGTTAGGTTAATGATAATGGAGCTTTTGGCGAAAATCAATAGGATAATAGAGGATGCCGGATAAGTGCTTGTTTCTTAGACAGGCAGTTTTAGGCAATCGCGAACGGCTTTTCTTTATGCCCCACAAACTTCTTGTTTCTAACTATCATCCGAATCCAGTATTTTTTCCTTGAAGGTTTTATTGAGTGGATCTTATTGGATTGAAGGTTTTATTGAATGGAAAATCTTATTGAAATCTCTATTTTACGTATCATCTGAAGGGAGATAGATTGAGGGCACATCATGACAAAAGGTTCATTTTTGTCATATCTCTTGTTTTTTTATTCTAAATTTGTATAATATTAAGTAAATCTAATAGCAATAACTGGGGGTGCCCAATGAGTTGGGCTGAGAGGAGAAACACGATGAAGTTTCTTGACCCTTTGGACCTGATCTGGTTAATGCCAGCGTAGGGAAGTTAGTCGGCAGTTTTGGGATACAGTATATGCAAGCCGGGTCCAGTCTTTCTTTGTGGACCCGGCTTTTTAATGTATCTGCCTCCAAGCTGTGTATTCAGATCTCGTCCTTTCAATTATTTTGTAGAGGAGAGATTTTTTTATGTCCATGTCATTCACAAATGAAAAAAATGGTACAGTCATGTTTCAATTTCCAGGAAGCAAAAAAGTGTATGTAGAGGGGTCAAGGCCTGATATCAGGGTTCCCATGCGGGAAATTATGTTGAGTGAGACGAAAACGGAGGCCAAAGTGGAAGCGAATTCTCCTGTTCGAGTATATGATACAAGCGGTCCATATACGGATCCTGATGTTAACGTAGACATTGCCAAAGGCTTGCTTCCGCTTAGAAGCAAGTGGATTCAAGAACGAGGGGATGTAGAAGAATATGAAGGCCGGGAAATGAAACCGGAAGACAATGGCTTTAAATCCAATCATGACCCGCGTGCCGATCGTCATATTTTTCCCGGGTTAAAGCGTAAACCACTCCGCGCCAAAAAAGGCGCAAACGTTACCCAGCTGCATTACGCCAAAAAAGGGATTGTTACACCTGAAATGGAATTTATTGCAATTCGTGAGAATATGAAACCAGAATTTGTCCGGGATGAAGTGGCAAGCGGCAGGGCGATCATTCCTGCAAACATTAATCACCCAGAGGCTGAGCCCATGATTATTGGGAGAAACTTTCATGTGAAAATCAATGCGAATATTGGGAATTCCGCGGTAACGTCCTCCATCGAGGAAGAAGTCGAGAAAATGACTTGGGCAACACGCTGGGGCGCTGATACAATCATGGATCTATCAACAGGGAAAAATATCCATACAACCCGTGAATGGATTATTAGAAACTCTCCGGTTCCGATTGGGACAGTTCCCATTTACCAGGCCTTGGAAAAGGTAAATGGAGTTGCGGAGGATCTTACATGGGAAGTATATCGCGATACTTTGCTGGAGCAGGCGGAGCAGGGGGTCGATTATTTTACCATTCATGCCGGCGTTCTGTTGCGATATGTTCCTTTGACAGCCAATCGTGTTACAGGAATCGTCTCCCGGGGCGGGTCTATTATGGCCCAATGGTGTCTGTATCACCATAAAGAAAACTTTCTTTATACTCATTTTGAAGAAATATGTGACATCATGAAGACTTATGATATCGCCTTTTCGTTAGGGGATGGCTTGCGTCCGGGGTCGATTGCGGATGCAAATGATCAAGCGCAGTTTGCGGAGTTGGAGACGCTTGGTGAACTGACGAAAATAGCCTGGAAGCATGATGTCCAAGTGATGGTGGAAGGGCCGGGGCATGTGCCGATGCATCTTATTAAAGAAAATATGGACAGGCAAATGGAAGCCTGCCAAGAAGCTCCCTTTTACACGCTAGGACCACTGACAACCGATATTGCTCCTGGGTATGATCACATTACCTCCGCTATTGGCGCTGCAATGATTGGCTGGTATGGAACCTCCATGCTTTGCTATGTCACCCCAAAAGAACATTTGGGACTTCCGAATAAAGATGATGTTCGGGAAGGGGTCATCACTTATAAAATCGCCGCACATGCGGCAGATTTGGCGAAAGGCCATCCGGGTGCGCAGATGAGAGATGACGCACTTTCCAAAGCCCGATTCGAATTTCGCTGGGAAGACCAATTCAACTTATCATTGGATCCGGAACGGGCAATGGAATATCATGACGAGACTCTTCCGGCTGATGCGGCCAAAACAGCGCATTTCTGCTCCATGTGCGGACCCAAATTTTGCAGCATGAGAATTTCTCATGACATTCGTAAATATGCGGAAAAAAACAACTTAAACACGCAGGAAGCATTTGAAAAAGGAATGCAGGAAAAAGCGGCTGAATTCCAAAAAGCCGGAAGCAGTATATACCAATAATTTTCTCTGGAGGTTTTCCGTATGAATGTACAAAAAATAAGAGAGGAAATTAAGCAGTTGGAAAGGAAAATAGAGGTATTGCAGGTACGGTTAAATGAAATCCAACAAGCCTGCGACCATCATTTTATTGGCGATGCATATTATGAAACCTGCAGCAAATGCAATAAGGTGAATGTATTATATTATTAATGGTTCACTACTAAAAGCCCCCGAAAGGAAACTGATATGCTCCCCTAAAGGTAGACAGATAAAAAATAAAAATCTGTTTTCCTTAAGGGGAGTTTTTTTCTAAAAAAGCGATTTGCGACCCCGCTTCCGAAAATATGCCTGCTTAAGGATCGCCCGGGAAATAGGGTGCTTACATCCATGGTGGGATTGCCAAGTGCTATCCCGTCCTTATCGGTTATTTTGGTAAAAGTCGTATCAGAGGTTATTCTGTTCAACAATCAAGCTGTGGCTAAGCCTTCCGTCGGTAAGTCAAAGGGTGTTTCCTTTAGATGAACCGGGCCGCTGGCCAAACAAATGATGATCGCCAAAGCTGGCGAAGCGGGAGTTGATCCCGCTAAATCGGGAACGGCGATATCGAAGACGGTCCCCTCGCCTATTTTCCGGAAGTCCATCCGCGTCCGGGTAGAGCTGCGGTGGGAGATGGAGAGAAAGAAAGCTCTCGTGAAGGGGCTTTTTATTGATGTTCTACATACGATATTCCCAAAAGATGTTGGAGGGATTTATCGTGGCGAAATGGATTGATGTTTCAACGACGAAACACCAGCTCAAGCTTTTTGACGGAAACAAGTTGATAAAGACGTACCCGATTGCTGTCGGCAAGATGTTAACGCCAACACCATACGGAAACTTTGCGGTCATCAACAAACAGCGGAATCCCGGAGGTCCTTTTGGTGTTATGTGGATCGGGTTATCAAAGCCCCATTACGGAATTCATGGGACAAATAACCCTTCTTCCATTGGCAAAAACGTTTCACATGGCTGTATTAGAATGCATAATCGTGATGTGCTGGATCTTGCCCGCCGAATTCCGATTGGGACGCGGGTTGTGATTCATAGGTAGGGGCCGGATTTTTTTTTGCCGCAGGATATTTTCTTTTTGCAAGGAGTGGGCTATTCTTAAAAAGAGACTACTCGAAATGCCGTTTTAAAAGTAAGATGCGGTATTTAGGAGTCATTTACAATAAAATTGTCTGTTTCAAAAAAGTTGCGAAGCTTTGTCCCTTTGGATAGGGCTGTTTTTATACCTAAAAAAGAGGAGCAGGATAATGAATATAAGAAACGTGAAATCTTCAGATTACAAGATCATTATTTCTGTGTTAAATGAGTGGTGGAATGGTCGTACGATGACGGATATGCTGCCCAAACTATTCTTTGATCATTTTCAAGACACTAGTTATATCATTGAAGAAAAGGGGGAAATAATCGGGTTTCTGATTGGATTATTATCGCAATCACGCAAGAAAGAAGCCTATATCCATTTTGTTGGCATACATCCCCATTACCGCCAACACGGTATCGGGCGCAAACTTTATCAAACCTTCTTTGATCATGTAAAGAAAAAAGCGGTTAAAACAGTTCGCTGTGTCACATCTCCAGTGAATCAAAGCTCTATCGCTTACCATACGAAAATGGGTTTTGTCATTGAAAAAGGAGATAAACAGGTGGATGGCATTGATGTACATAGTGATTATGATGGTGTTGAACAAGATAGAGTGTTGTTTGTTAAGGCGCTATAACTATCATTACATTTCAGTATGATACGAAAAATGAAAACGAATCACCGTATAGAAAGAGGGTACTTATGCTGTATTTATATTTTATAAGACATGCGCAGACAGAATGGAATGTTGCGGGAAAAGTTCAAGGCCGGAGGGATTCCGGTTTAACTGAAAAAGGAGTGGAAGATGCGCGACTGCTTGGAGAAAAGTTCAAAGAGATAGATTGGCAAGCGGTTTACACGAGTCCGAGCAAGCGTGCCGTGAGGACGCTGGAGTTGATTCATGGAGAAAGCTTTTCTTCCTATACCGTTGATGGGCGACTGATGGAGATGGATCTTGGAGATCTGGAAGGAAAGACAATGGAAGAAATTAAGGAGCTTTATCCTGAGCAATATCATCATTACTGGCATCAACCAAGTAAATATGTTCATACGTCTGGGGAAAACTTTTACGAAGTAAAAGATAGAGTCGAGGCGTTAGTCAAAGAATTGCTATCCACCTATGAATCTGGCCATGTTTGTATCATTACCCATGGTGTTGTCGTGAAAATGGTGCAGCTTATTTTCCGCCAGCTTGACATGGACCAGCTTTGGAAAACTCCTTATATCGAAGGAACGAGTGTAACGGCTTTAAAAAGAGCCGGCAGCCAAATTGAAATTCTCTCGGAAGGGGATTTGAGCCATCTTTCATTGAAAAATCCAACTGTACAATAAGAGACGATCATGTATACTAAAGTCAAGTTGACAATTTCATATGGAAAGAATGGGGTGTCTTATGAAAAGACTTAATAGGGAAGTTGGTGAAAATCCAACGCGGTCCCGCCACTGTGAATGGGAGTGAGCTGAGTATCCACTGTGTTTCATTGCATGGGAAGGAACAGCGATCACGATGACCATAAGCCAGGAGACCTGCCTGATTCTTCACGCCATGAACCTACGAGGATAGGGAGGTGTACTGGTGGAATCGCCATCTAATATTGGATGGCTGTTCCAAACTGCACACATCTCTTGCGAAGAGATGTTTTTTTATTGAGAAAAAAAACAATTTACAGGGGGAGAAACATTGAAAAAATTCCACATTTTATTACTATCCATTTTCATGCTGTTCAGCCTGTTGACCGGTTGTAATCAGGCTGCTGAAAAAAGTGGAAAAACAGATCAACCATCCGAACAACAAACGAAACAATCGGAACAGGCGGCTTTTCCAGTCACATTAACGGACGGTAACGGAGAAGAGATAACGATTGAAAAGGAACCCGAAAGAATTGTATCCGCCCTCCCAAGCAACACTGAAATTGCGTTTGCCCTTGGATTGGGTGATAAAATTGTCGGCGTATCCGACCATGACAATTATCCAGAAGAAGCGGCCCAGAAGGAAAAAATCGGCGGCCTTGAGTTGAATATAGAAAAAATCCTCTCCTTAGACCCCCAGCTTGTGCTGGTTGACCCTTCCAATGATCAAAAAGCTGTAGAGCAATTAAAAGCGGCAGACATTCCGGTGCTTGTTGTCAACAGCTCGGAAAGTTTGGATGATGTGTATAAGTCGATTGAGTTAATCGGAAAAGCGACAAATACAGTGGATGAAGCGGAAAAGGTCATAGAGGATATGCGGAAAAAAATCGCCGATGTTGAAGCTAAGGTCAAGGGGATAAAAGAAGAAGACAAGAAAAAGGTTTTTATGGAAATATCTCCCGAACCGGAAATCTATACAGCAGGTAACAATACGTTTATGGATACACTCCTCACGATTATTCATGCAGAAAACGCCTCTAAAGAAATTGACGGCTGGCAGAAGGTAAATGATGAAGCTGTTATCAAGATGAATCCGGATGTCATCATTACTACATATAGCAACTATGTGGATAATCCGGTGGAACAAGTGTTAAAGCGTGAAGGCTGGACTGATATTACGGCCATTAAGGAAAAACAGGTTTTTGATGTGCACTCCGATCTCATCAATCGTCCCGGTCCCCGTCTGGCGGAAGGGGTTGAAGAACTGGCAAAAGCAGTGTATCCCGATGCATTTCAATAATTGGCGGATAGGGCGGGGATTCTCGCCGAACGCCATTTTTTAGAAGGAAACATCCTTACGAGGCACGATTCATTACCATATTAAGCATGAAAGAAGAGATTCCCATGATTGAAGTTATTCAAGCTTCGGGTGGCTATCGGCGTAAGCCTGTCGTTCAAGATATATCTTTTCAAGTACAAAAAGGGGAGTTTTTCGGCATCATCGGTCCAAACGGGAGCGGAAAAACAACGCTTTTAAAGATGATGAGCAATACGATGCCGCTTCAGTCGGGTGAAATGAGGCTGGCCGGCCGTCCCATCTCATCTTTTTCCTCGAAAGAATTTGCCCGGTTAACGGCTGTCCTCCCGCAAATGTCATCTTTGGCTTTTAATTACACAGTGAAAGAAACCGTTTCTTTAGGGAGGTATGCCCATCAAAAAAGCTTGTTTCATTCTTTTGATGAGGCAGATGAAAAGATCATTCACGAAGTGATGGAGCAGACAGGCATTCTCCAATATGCCGAAAGTCCGTTGGAAGAGCTCTCGGGCGGGGAAAGACAGCGCGTCTTTTTGGCACAGGCGTTGGCACAAAAGCCGAAAATTCTTCTTTTAGATGAGCCGACGAATCACTTGGATTTGGCCTACCAAAAAGAACTGCTCGATCTATTAAAAAAGTGGACAAAAGAAGAGAATCTCACAGTCGTTTCCGTGTTTCACGATTTGAACTTGGCTGGTCTGTACTGTGACCGCTTGCTGCTTTTGCATGAAGGAAAAAAGCAAATATGCGATGCGCCTGCTGAGGTGTTAAAAGAAGAAAGAATTCAGTGTATTTATAAAGCGGACATTGAAAAATATCCGCACCCAAAAGTGCCGAAACCACAAATGATGCTCGTTCCGCATCAATGGCCAAGTGGGCATAATCCGTTATTGCTGAAAGAAAGCATGCTGAAAGTATCGAATGAGACCATTACATTTGAATCACCGGTCCCGCTGCGGACGATGTCATCGGGGGTTACCGGATCAGGCGTGGGCTGGCACCGCTCTTTTGTCAACCGGCATGTGGACAAAAACTATCAATGCGACAATTTTAAGGAAGAGATGATCCTTTATTTAAAAGATCATGGATATGACCCGAATGAAACAGTCGGGATGATGACGGCGGTGAATCTGCACGATGTTTCCCACCAGGTGTTTGAGGAAGCTGGTTTGTCTGTGCTTGTTGTCGTGACCGCGGGTGCCGGGAATGCCGTCGATGCATCATTGGGTGAAAGACACCGGGTTCTCGTGTCCCCCGGAACCATTAACACATGGGTATTCGTAAACGGTAAGTTAACGGAGGAAGCTTTTATACAAAGCATTATGACGGCAACTGAAGCAAAGGTAAAAGCGCTGCACGAATGTCAAGTCGTCGATTCTTCGACAGGCACCCTTGCGACTGGAACATCGACAGATAGTATATTAATTGCGGCAACGCAGGAAGGGCCGTTTCTTCCTTTTGGCGGTTCGATCACGCTACTTGGCCGGCTGGTCGGCAAAGGTGTCTTTCTATGTACAAAAGAAGCGTTGCATAATCATTTACAAAGGAACGGCCTTCGTTGACCGCCCATTTAACAGCCATTGCCCTCGCGTTTTTGCTTGATTTGGCCATTGGGGACCCGCCCGATTGGCCTCATCCTGTTAAATGGATAGGGAAAATGATTTCTTTCTTAGACCGCCGCTGGAATCGGGGATCGCATCGGAAGTTAAAAGGAACAGCCATGGTCTTGGCTGTTATCGGCATGGTCTATATTACGGGATTTTTTCTTGTCTCGCTTTGTTATCACATCCATCCTGTTGCGGGAATCCTCGTTGAAGCAGTCATCATATCAACAACGATTGCTCAAAAAAGCTTGGGTGAAGCCGCTCGTGAAGTATACGAGCCTTTACGGGACGGAGACCTCCCGGAAGCCCGGAAAAAACTGTCTTATATTGTAGGCCGCGATACACTGGGGCTTCCGGAGGCAGAAATCGTCAGGGGGACGGTCGAGACGGTTGCTGAAAATACGAGTGATGGAATTACGGCGCCGCTTTTTTGGGGGCTTATCGGGGGAGCGCCGCTTGCCCTCGTTTATCGGGCGGTCAATACATGTGATTCCATGGTCGGCTATCAAAACGAGCGTTATCGGGAATATGGTTGGGCTTCCGCCAAATTGGACGATCTGTTCAATTGGATTCCGGCGAGGCTTACGGCTATCATGATGATGTGTGTCATGAAGCCGGTAAAAACAACGTATCGCCACGCATGGTCCGTATTACTCCGGGATGCCAAAAAACACCCGAGTCCAAACAGTGGCTGGGGAGAAGCGGCTGTCGCTGCTCTGCTCGGTATTCGCTTGGGCGGAGTGAATGTGTATCAGGGAAAAAAATCATACCGGATGGAAATGGGGGAGGGTCTGGAAAACTTGAACATCGACCATATTATGCAGACGGTTACGATCATGAAAAGGACTTCCCTGGTGTTCCTGCTGCTGATGATGATAGGGGGAGTCGCATGTGAACTGGCCTTTACATGGATCTAATCCAAAGTATCTATACGAATCACTGGATGTATTAAAACCCGGGCATGTGCTTGATTTTAGTGTGAATCTCAATCCATTTGGACCACCCCCTGCCATAAAGGAACATTGGGGGAGCTGGCTGGATCATATCGTCGATTATCCTGATCCGAAAGGTGAAAGGCTTGTTGAATTGATTGCCGCAAAGGAGCGGCTGTCGAATGACGCGGTTCTTTTGGGGAACGGCGGAGCGGAGCTTTTCACATTATTGGGGCAACTGTTGGCGAAACAAAAGATTATCATCGTTCAGCCAACGTTTACGGAATATGAAAAAATATGCCGGGCGAATGGCTGCATCGTTTCTTTTTTTCAACTGAGTGAAGAAAGTGGCTGGACGCTTGATACTGATCTTTTACTGGAACAAATCAAAGAGGCCGATGCGTTGTTTTTATGTCATCCGAATAATCCGACGGGGACGACTTATCCACAATCTGTTTTGTTGGAAATATTGGCGGCTTGTCAAGAGCATGACTGCTTTTTCATTGTGGATGAAGCATTTGAAGATTTTCTTGAGGAAAGGCATACGCTCGCATTTTGTGTAAAGGAATATTCCCGACTCATTGTTGTCCGTTCGTTAACAAAAATGTATGCTATCGCGGGTCTGAGACTTGGGTTTTTGCTGGCTTCCCCAGAAGTAGTGGCAAGACTAAGAAGTTTTCAGCCATATTGGGCGGTCAATTCGCTCGCATTATTGGCCGGTGAGTGTTGCTTGCAAGAAGAAGGATATGCTCGGAAAACGCGCCGGTGGGTAGCAAAGGAACGGCTTCGTATTCATGAAGCTTTGCGGTCAATGGGTTACATCTTGTCCGCCAGCCAAGTGAATTTTTATTTGTTGAAAGACCCGTTGCTTGCTGACCAACTTCCGCTTGTGACCTTTTTACTTGCAAAAGGAATTGTGCCGAGACACACGATGAATTATCCTGGTCTTGACGGCCGCTGGCTCCGGTTTGGAGTGAGACAGGCAAAGGAAAATGATGTTCTTTTGGAGGCTTTAGGGAAATGGAAACAGGGTTGACTTTTATTACAGGCGGCGCAAGAAGCGGGAAAAGCACGTTCGCGGAGCAGACAGCGGCTCGGTTGGCACTAAACGAAGGGGGCAAACTTCATTATATCGCCACGGGCAAACCGTCGGATGAGGAAATGCGGCTGCGGATCCGCCGGCATAAGGAGCAAAGAAAAGAAGGAGGCTTTCCATGGAGAACGTGGGAATGTCACGATCGTTTGGGGGCCATCGTTGCTCATTTTGGTCCGGAGGATATTGTGTTGCTGGATTGTTTAACGATTTTGTTGGCGAACGAGTTACGATTGGATGGAAAACAAGACCGGGTGCTGGAAGCGATTTTGCGTCCCATAGATGACTTGAAAAAACATTGTCGGGCATTGGTCGTTGTTTCGAATGAAGTGCTCAACGCTCCGCTGAATAATGATCGGCTCACGCTGACGTATGGGCATTTGCTTGGGAAGCTGCACCGGGAGCTTGTGAAAAGAGCATCGGCAGCATATTTGGTGGAAGCGGGAATTCCTGTTTTGATGAAGGGGATAAAATCATGAGAGTGATGATATTGGGGACAGCTTCAGATGCCGGAAAAAGTTTCATCACTTCAGCGCTTTGCCGATTGTTGAAAAACGAAGGATGGAAGGTCGCCCCATTTAAATCCCAGAATATGACAAACAACACGTTTTTAACAAAAGAGGGCGATGAAATCGGTCTGTCGCAAGCGATTCAGGCGAAAGCGGCAGGAATCGAACCATCCGCTTTCATGAACCCGATTTTATTAAAGCCTGTGGATGGCCGGACAGAGGTGATTTTATGCGGGAAAAAGACGGATTCGTTTTCATATGAAATGGGATTGGCTGCGATTAAAGAATCATTAAACGAATTGGCAAAGCGTTACGATGCCATCGTGCTGGAAGGCGCTGGAAGTCCTGTTGAAGTCAATTTAAGAGAAAAAGAGCTTGTCAATATGAGAGTGGCAAAGATCGCGGAGGCTCCAGCCCTGCTCGTGGCCGATATTGACCGCGGTGGGGTGTTTGCAAGCATTGTGGGAACACTCGAACTGCTCGCTCCTGAAGAAAGCAGACGGATAAAAGGCATTATTATTAATAAGTTTCGCGGCGATGTTTTGCTGTTCCAAGACGGTGTGCGCTGGATTGAGGAAAAAACCGGCGTTCCAGTTGTAGGGGTCGTCCCCTTTATGAATAACGGGTCTATGGGAGATTTGGCAGAAAACGTCAAAGAGCATCTTGATTGGCCGCGGATAAAAGAGATCATGGTTCGGTGGAAAAAACGATGAGAAGCTATTGGTTCGGTTTCCTTATCGCTCTTCAGTTTTTTAGCACGATTCCGATTCGTAAAGAAATACCGATGACTTCGGTGTACGTTGAGCGTGCTGTTCGATTTTTGCCGTTCTTGGGCATGCTTCAAGGTTTGGTCTATTCCGGATGCTTATACATGTTATTGGAATGGTCGCCGTTTTCCGATCTTGCCGTGTCATTTATGATCTGGTTTTTGATGATTGTGGTTACCGGCGGGATTCACCTGGATGGCTGGATCGACAGCAGCGATGCCTATTTTTCCTATCGGGACCGGGTAAAACGTCTGGAAATCATGGTTGATCCGCGAGTGGGAGCGTTTGGCGTCATCAGTATCATCGTGCTACTAGCAGCGAAATTCCTTTTTATTTATGAGATTGTTCAAAAGGCTGAAGATGTTACATATTTATGGATCATGCTGATTCCTGCTTTAGGTAAAATGGTTGCCGGGCTGATGCTTTTATTTGTACCGGCTGCGAAAAACGACGGGCTGGCCCATTTTTTTCAACAAGCATGCAGGCGGCAAACAGGATGGGTATATCCTATTTATCTTCTCGTTTTTTTATGGAATACAGAAGCTCTCTTGATGATCATTGCTGCCATTTTGTTGTTCGTTATGTGGAAAAAAGTGGCCAAAACAGCATTTGGCGGGATCACAGGTGATATCGTCGGGGCCGCTACTGAGGGGACGGAAGCCGGATTATGGATGATCGTTTGGTTATTACATTATTACGCCATGGGATGACGGATGAGAATGAGCGGTCTGCCTACATTGGCTGGACAGATTCTCCCCTGAATAAAAAAGGCCGGGAAATGGTGCGGGCGCTTTCCAGTCATGTGATATCGCCCGGTGTTATTTTTTCAAGTAGCGCTGCTCGCTGTTTGGAAACAGCCGGTATCTTATTTCCTAGGCAAACTGTGATGGCGCTCACCGAATTAAAGGAGATGCACTTTGGTGATTGGGAAGGAAAAACTTATGAGGACTTACGGCAATTGAAAACTTACCAAGCGTGGCTTGATGCCCCTTTTTCTAAGGGACCTGACAGTGGAGAATCGTTTGACCAGTTTACCGCACGAGTGCAAACTGGCTGGGATTTCATA
This sequence comes from Siminovitchia sp. FSL W7-1587, assembly GCF_037963795.1. Classification (NCBI taxonomy): domain Bacteria; kingdom Bacillati; phylum Bacillota; class Bacilli; order Caryophanales; family Bacillaceae; genus Siminovitchia; species Siminovitchia sp. FSL W7-1587. The sequence continues at coordinate 1,635,146 of NZ_CP150169.1, read as the reverse complement.
AAAGCGCACATCGAAGCAGTTCAAGTTAACAGCGCTGCCGTCATTACTCACGGAGGAGTGATTCGCTTTTTGTTATCGAAGGTGGCGCCGGAAAGCAAAGCTTTTTTTGAATGGCATGTCCCGTTGGCTTCTGGATACGAACTCGTTTGGACAAAGGAAGGATTTAGGAGGGGTGACACATGCATTTCGTTACAGGAGGTGCCTTTAATGGAAAGGCCGAGTGGGTGAGGTCGTTTTACAAACTTCATAAAGAAAGTTCATTCAATTGGTTTTCCGCTTATCGGGAGGATGCCCTTCCGAATGATCTTCCTGAAAGCCGCATCGTCGTGTTGGAAGGTGTTGAGCAATGGATTTTGCAAATGGGCTCCGCCTTTACCCAGGATACGGGAAGAAAATGGATCGAAGCCTGGCTTGATTGGGAAAGAAGCGGTGAGCGAACAATTGTTTTAATAGGAACGGATATTTCTAAAGGAATTGTGCCGATGGAAAGAGAAGTAAGAGAGTGGCGTGATTTGACGGGCTGGTTTTACCAAGATGCGGTCAAATGCTGTGACCGGTTTGATTCGATCTGGTACGGTGTGGCAAAGCGCTTGAAATAAGCATCTTGATCGTAGTCCGTATAAGAGATTGCTAGTATTTTGGTGATCGGCGGCTCGTAATCGCGAGTTCAGGAGAGTGGGGAGCATGTCGTGATCAGCGACGAGTGTTTGCGTAAAGCGGCTAGTATTTGTGGAAAGTAGCGAGTATTTGCGTAAAGCGGCTAGTATTTATGAAAATTAGCGAGTAATTCTGTAAAGTGGTAAGTGTTTATGGAAATTAGCGAGTGTTTGCGTAAAGCGGTAAGTATTTGTGGAAGTTAGCGAGTATTTGCGTAAAGCGGCAAGTATTTATGAAAATTAGCGAGTAATTCTGTAAAGTGGTAAGTGTTTATGGAAGTTAGCGAGTATTATCGTAAAGCGGCAAGTATTTGTGGAAAGTAGTGAGTATTATCGTAAAGTAGCTAGTATTTGGTAAAAGTAGCGAGTATGTTCATATTGGCTCGCATCCAGAATCATTCTGGTCGGAAATGTGGGAAAGACGATTAACCATTTTGGGGAGGGGAAAGTGTTGAAAATTTATACGAGAACGGGTGACAAAGGAAAAACGAGCATTATTGGCGGCCGGGTTGATAAAGACGATATTCGGGTGGAGGCGTATGGAACGGTCGATGAGTTGAATGGTTTTGTCGGGCAGGCAATGGCGGAGCTTGATCGTAACCAATTTGCGGATGTTCTGGATGATCTGGAAAAAATTCAGCATGAACTGTTTGATTGTGGCGGGGATTTGGCCAGTGTTTCGAAAAAACGGCCTTTGAAGTTAACGGAAGAGGCGATCACATACTTAGAAGAGAGGATCGACAAGCTTGTTGAAGAAGCACCAAAATTGGAGCGGTTTATTTTACCGGGGGGCACGAAGCCTGCCGCATCCATTCATATCGCTCGAACTGTGACGAGAAGGGCGGAACGGCTTGTTGTGAAGTTAATGAAGCAAGACGAGTCTCTTTCTCTGGTCACTTTGCAATATTTGAACAGGCTTTCCGATTATTTTTTCGCGCTGGCCCGGGTTATTAATTTCCGGTTGAATGTGCCAGATGTCGAGTATGTCAGAAGCGCGAACGTATTCCGTGACGGAAAGCGCAAGGGGAAGAAGGATGAGCGTTAAAAAGATCAGCTTGCTCGCGTTGTTTCTGGCTCTGTCAGTCATCGGGGCTTCGATTAAAATTCCTTCCTTTGTTGGAAGCATTGCTTTGGATTCCTTCCCGGCACTCCTTGCGGCCGCATTGCTTGGCGGAAGGGCGGGCGGTTTTGTGGCGGGTTTCGGCCACCTGTTATCTGCATTAATTGCCGGGATGCCGTTGGGACCGGTGCATTTTATCATTGCTCTAGAAATGGCAGTGATCGTCTGGATGTTTTCATGGGTATACCGGAGCGGCAAAAGGAAAACGGCGGCCATCCTTTTTATCCTAAGCAACAGCCTGATCGCTCCTTTGCCTATGATTTTTCTTTTCAACACAGCATTTTACGTAGCCATTGTTCCTTCTTTGCTCCTTGGTGCGGCATGCAACACTATTGCGGCGCTTCTCATTATTCCAAGGTTTGAAGGCATTTTCCAAAAAAGGATTTGGGGATCAGCAAGATGAAGAGAGATGTTGCTATCATTCCGTTTAATGACAGGCTGGAACTTGTTGTGGCTTGTGACAACAGCGGGGCGATCGGAATGAAGCCGGACGATCAAGTGGCTGTTCCCTATGAGATTGTGTCCTATTACAGTTTTCGCGTCGCTTTTATGGAGTGCGTGTCGGCAGGAGCTGTCCCGTTTTCTGTTGTTCTTTACAACTTTTGCGGAGATTGTGCCTGGTTTTCTCTTAAGGAGGGGATTACAAAAGGGATTCGAGAATTGGGTTTGGAGGAGCTTTCTATAACCGGAAGTACGGAAACAAATTTTTCCTTAAGTCAGTCAGCTGTTGGCATTTCTGTCCTGGGTAAAAGAGAGAAACGGAAGGAAGCTCCCTTGTGTTTGACGGAACAGATGAAAGTGGCAGTCATAGGGAAACCGCTAGTCGGGAATGAGGTCATTGAATGTAACGGAGATGTGGCGCCGCTACGTCTTTTTCAATGGTTTTCACGTCAAAAAAAGGTGCTTGCCATCGTTCCCGTCGGTTCCAAAGGCATTTTATATGAATTGAGGGAGCTTTTTGCGGCCCAATCTTTACAGTTTTCCTCTCCATTGAACATGGAAAAAACAGCGGGTCCATCGACTTGTTTTATTGTCGTATATGACGCTGCGGCAGAAGACAACATTCGGATGCGCGCCGGGCGACTCTTTCACCCGGTACAAGTGATTACGTAAAGTATTCAATTTTTCCTTCCGGGAAATATGTTTCGATATACTTGAACAATGTTTCTTTCATTTCTGTCTCTTCTTCTTTCGGATAAATATATTTACCAATGCCGTATTTACCCCATTTATAACGGCGTCTTTCTTCATCCAGTTCGAGTTTGGTCATCGGGTAATTTTTTTGAATTACTCTCTTGGCCGGTTTTGTAAAGCGATGCTGGATCAATTCGAACGTCACTCCATTTTTCGCCTCATCAGGCAGTTCGGCACTCAGTTGTTCGAAAAGCTGCCTGTAACCTTCCTGCCAACCTTCGTGCAAATAAATCGGCGCAATGATGAAGCCAAGGGGATACCCGGCGTGGGCGACCTTTGCGGCGGCTTCAATCCGCTCGTGTAACCGGGATGTCCCCGGTTCAAAATATTTGATCACGTATTCCGCGTTCATGCTAAAGCGAAAACGGGTCCGCCCGTTATGTTTGGCATCAAGCAAATGGTCAACGGTGTTAAATTTTGTCACGAACCGAAGCCTGCCAAAATCCGATTGTCCGAAATATTCGATTGCTCTTTTTAACGTATGCGTCAAATGGTCAATCCCGACGATATCTGATGTGCAGGATGCTTCAAACCTTGTAATTTCAGGGGTTCGTTCATCAATATACTGTTGTGCCGCCTGTAAAATTTCATCGACATTGACATACGTTCGAATATAAGGTTTGCTGCCCATCGTCGTTTGTAAATAACAATAATGACAGTGGCCCATGCAACCCGTTGCAAATGGAATGGCATATTCGGCAGATGGTTTGGATGTGTCAAATTTTAGCGTCTTTCTCAACCCGACAACGAGTGTTGATTTGGCAATCCGGTACCTTTGAAAATCATTCTCTCCCGGCAAATTACGGATTTGGTTGTGTGAGGTCGTATACCGGATTTCTGTTCCCAAGTCGGTAAATTTTTGAAACAGTTGTTCCCCAAGTGGATATTCCATTGCTTTTGGTTCGAAGTATACAAGTTGCGGCATAAATGGCTTCACCATTTGCTATCCCTCCTTTAGGTTTGTATGAAAAATTATTCAACTGAGCCAAAGTAGTAGTTATAAGCTTTTTCAGCCTCTTCCTCCGTACGGTAAATTGCCATATCCTCCGTGATCGGATAGTACGTTTCGTACAGGAAAACGGCAAGTTGGCCCGGGTGATCGGGATCGCTGACAATGGCCGCCTCTTGAATCATGGCAACGTTTTGCGTATGGGGGTTGCGGTACAGGACATAAACAATGTCTCCGGGAGAATACGGGGGTTCAAATATATTCATGAAAGATTCTCTCCTTTTTACGTTATTATGGCTTGGATGGACTGTTCCATACAGAATAGCTACTTTTTTCGCTTCTTTAATGATAAAATGAAACCATGATAAAAGACCTAGCGCACTTTTAGTTCTTTTTGGCCATAAAAAGAAGTTTCAATTTTCTTAAAGATCAATCTATAATGAAAATAAGATATCTTTGAGGTGATCTATTTGATAAAAAGAAAGTTGATGCAGGAGCTTTGGGAGGACTTTGTTTGGCATGGACAGCTCCATAGAGCTGTCAAAAAAGAGGTACGGGAGGCATGGCTGCGTTCAAAAGCTTATGGTGTGGATCCGTATATCCATAGGGGAACAAATGTGATGTCGCCTAGTGAATTGAAAAGTCTGCAGTTGAAGAAAAAGGAATTTATCAGCATTTCTCTCCCGCTTATGGAACATCTTTTTTCCATTGTCAAAGGCTCGGGTTTTCTTGTTATTCTGTGTGACGAACATGGCCGTCTTATCAAAATGCTGGGTGATAAGGAGCCGTTACGATTGGCCGAGAAAGTTCAATTTCTGGAAGGGGCGTTATGGAGCGAAGAGGCAAAGGGGGCCAACGGGATTGGCACTTGTATCGCAAGAGGAAAACCTACACAAATTTGGGAGTTCGAACATTATATACAAGCAAGCCATCCATGGACGTGTTCCGCAGCTCCGATCCGCAATTCTGCGGGAAATATGGTTGGCGTTTTGAATATGTCGGGGCTGGGAGGGAAAGCTCATCCCCACACGCTTGGTTTGGTTGTTCCTTCTGCAGAGGCCATCGAGAAGCAATTACAAATGTTAGAAAAATCAAGAGGCAACGAAGTGAAGAACCGACTTTTGGAAGTCACGACGGATACGTTTGCTGAGGGAATGATCATCATTGATACATATGGGAAAATTATCAAGACGAATCGAGTGTTGCAGCGGATCATCCAAAAGAAAGAACATGAATTGCTCGGAAAGCATGTTACGGACATTTTTATAAATCGCATCTTCTATGATTTGCCAGCTATTCCAAATGACCTGCATCAAGAAATAAAACTAAAATTGTTAAACAATCTAAAACAGACTCATGTGTTGCTTACCTCCAAAACGATCTTTCAACATAGTCAAAAAATCGGGAAATTATTAACGATAAAAGAAATTCAAAGAGCAAGGCCATTCATCGATCCGCTTTCAGGCAGCCAGGAGAAAGTGACATTTCGAGATATTGTTGGTAAAAGCAAAATCATCCGGAAAAGTAAGCTGGAAGGCAAAAAGGCCGCCCGTTCTGATTCCAACGTGCTGCTCATTGGCGAAAGTGGGACAGGCAAAGACATTTTTGCGCAGTCGATCCATAACGAAAGCAAGCGAAAACATAAACCATTTATTGTGATCAATTGCGGCGGCGTTCCACGTGATTTGCTCGGCAGTGAGCTTTTCGGCTATGAGGATGGCGCTTTTACGGGTACACGGAGAGTCGGCAGTTCGGGAAAGTTCGAACTTGCGGACGGGGGAACGGCTTTTTTAAATGAAATTGGTGAAATGTCTTTGGAAATGCAAGTGGTTCTGCTAAGGATTTTACAAGAAAAAGAAGTTGTCCGGATTGGCGGCCATAAGATGATTCCAATCGATGTTCGAATTATCGCAGCGACAAATAAAAATTTGCATGAGGAAGTAGAGAAAGGGAATTTTCGGGAAGATCTATTTTTCCATCTGAACGTCATCCCGATTCATCTTCCGCCTCTCCGGGAAATAAGGGAAGATATTCCATTACTGGCCGCCCATTTTATTGAAAAATGGGCAGAGAGATGGGGCAAGCCTTTTATCAAGGTATCTCCTTCATTTTACGATACGCTTCAGCTATACGAGTGGCCCGGCAATATTCGTGAGCTCCAACATATATTGGAGATGGCCTTGGTCAGAATGAGCGGATGTGAGCTTGGCATGGAAGTGTTGCCGGCAGATTTATCCCGCATATAAGGTGCCGTAAGACTCCCACATTAAAATCTTGAGTGAATACAAAATGTCCAAGTGGGAGAAACGGCACCTAACTGCCCGATTGGTTCAACTAACATTCAGTAGGAGATGGAAGAAAACGCCTACTGAATGAAGTTTCACTTTATTTGGAAGACTGATGCCCCAGTATAATGGGGAGGTCCCATTAAAGGAACAGATTAAAAAACAGGCGCTGATTCGCTCCATCCAGCTTTGCAACGGCGATTACAGCTTGGCCGCAAAACACTTGGGAATAGCGGGAAGCACTTTATACAGGCAGTTGAAAGGTATGGGTTTCGTCGATAGGCAATGATTGATTTTATATCCCCATTTTTTAACGAAGTGTCATAGTCGAGCAAAAGACGTTTAAGCGGTCCCGGGTTATCGTCATGGGGAAGTGTTTTTGAAAACGATATAATTTTTTGAAACTTTATAATATAATGTAGTTGCACAATTTTTTCTTAAAGATGTTGAAAATTATGTAGGGAGGAAAGTAAGCATGCCCAAGACAATGTTTAAGCTGGATCTTAGCAAACCAATGGAGGGACAGGCTCACCCGGGACATAATCGGTGGCACCCTGATATCCCGGCCGCTTTTTCGGTCAATCCGGGAACGGCATTTCGGATGGAGTGCAAGGAGTGGACGGATGGTCAAATTCAAAATAATGACAGTCCTAACGATGTAAGGGACGTAAATCTGGAACGCGTTCATGTGTTGAGCGGGCCAGTTTACGTAAATGGGGCAAAGCCGGGAGATTTGTTGGTCGTTGATATTTTGGATATAGGCGCTTTTCAGGAATATGAATGGGGATTTAATGGGATTTTTGCAAAAGAAAACGGTGGCAGCTTTCTCGTCGACCATTTTCCGGAAGCGCAAAAATCCATTTGGGATTTCGAAGGGATTTATACAACTTCACGCCATGTGCCTGGGGTTAAGTTTGCAGGAATCATTCATCCGGGTCTCATCGGAGTGGCGCCATCGCTGGAACTGCTGAACGAGTGGAACAGGAGAGAGGAAGCATTAAAGGCAACAAATCCCGATCGGGAGCCGCCGCTTGCCAATTTGCCAACACCTGAAAGCGCCGTTTTAGGAACACTCAAAGGTGCCGATTTTGACCGGGTAGCCAAGGAAGGTGCACGGACCGTGCCTCCAAGGGAAAACGGCGGAAACTGTGATATCAAAAACTTGTCGAAAGGATCCAGAATTTTCTTCCCGGTGTTTGTGGACGGAGCAAAGTTGTCGGTGGGAGACCTCCATTTCTCGCAAGGGGACGGGGAAATTACATTCTGCGGCGGAATTGAAATGTCGGGATGGATCGACCTGAAGGTCGATGTCATCAAAGGTGGAATGGAAAAATATATGATTAAAAACAACCCTGTTTTCAAACCGGGGCCTGTCGATCCTCTTTACACCGACTTTCTCGTCTTTGAAGGCGTTTCTGTTGATGAAAAAGATGGAAAACAACACTATTTGGATGCCAACATCGCTTATCGGAGGGCATGCCTAAACGCGATTGACTACTTAAAAACACTTGGATATACAGGTGAGCAGGCATACATGCTGCTCAGTTCGGCACCGGTTGAAGGCCATGTCGCCGGCATTGTCGATATTCCGAACGCTTGTTGTACGGTTGCGATACCAACGCAAATATTTGAAAAAGACATCATGCCGAAATAACAGGAGGAAATATTTTGCCAAGCTATACATTTCGTTGCAATGATTGCGGGGAGTTTACATTGGTTTTTCGGAACATGGAGGGGAACCGGGGGAGTGCCGGATGTCCGGAATGCGGAATGCTGGCAAAACGGGTATTTTTACCGCCAAACTTGTATTCCATGCCGCAAGTTTTGAAAACGAGAATTGAAAATGGCATGGAACCAAGGCGGATGAGTCGAAAAGAACTTGGCCCGAGCATCCCAAGAAAAAGGACGCCATCCATCAATCGCCCTTGGCAGGTTTGATAATGGGATGATCGGGTATTTTCACCGTGGCCAAACAAGGTAGTCCAGAGGAGCGTTGGAATGTAGTGACCATCGCTCCTATCTGTTTATGGCGGGAACCGTCGCTTGCTACATAAAGTGTTAAACGGCTTGAACTCCTAAAAATCATTATTCTCATGCAATCCCTTTTAGTTGCAGTAAGATATCTTATCTTGTATTCAAAATAGCACTCTGGGAGAAAAAATGAGAGAGTATGCGGGCAGAATGTACATGCCATAGACTTGAATTTACTCGTTCAGGGTGAGAATAAGAAGGATAAAGCAATCAGCTGTTTTTTACTGGAACCAGTTCCATCATCATAAGTAAGGATCAGAAGATGATGTCAAAGTTTTAAATGCAAGAGGAGAGCGTTCAAAGGCCGACATGGACACTCTCCTTTGACTCCACTAGCATAAAATCAAAGTGAGTAATGATGATGAGTAAAATCTGAAAATTTAATGTTCTGGATATGTCCTTTGGATTGTATGTTTCTCAACCTCATAAACTTATTAACGCCTAACGCCTTCCACCGTCTCCCTTCACTATTTATAACGAAGCATCGTTATTATAATGGTGCAACTATTGTCTTCTAAAAAGCTTTATCAGAAAAACTGATCTGCTTCAACTTATTTTCATTCATTGATCTTTATACTAAAAAGCGCCCATTAACATTTCACAAACGAGCTCTGACGCCTTGTGTATTGTTCCATGAAGGATCGAAACGGATGCCTGTATTTCATTTTGGGACTGTTATCAGCTCTGCCACCTTGGCGCTCCTAACAAATTCCTCATTCAGCAAAAAGACGAATAGTGGCTGATGTTTCTTGCTTACTTGTAGATAGCGGCAAAATGTTGGCGCATATAGCTCCTTGTGCTTCGGGCAAGCACCTTGGTACAGCGACGGCATATGATACAACAGAAAAAAAGAGAGGAAGATAGCCGTTGAAAAGTTTTACGGTCGACCAAGGACTTTTGAAGGAGGTTGCAAGAGCTGTCAATGGGGAGTACAGCGCCATACAGTGTTATACGAAACTGATCGAGATGGCACCGACAAAGAAAGAAAAAAAGATCATAACGGAGATTCGGGAAGATGAAATTCGGCATTTTCATGAGTTTTCTGCACTGTATATGTTCCTTATCAAACGTCAACCAGTACCAGAGATAAGCGAACCATGTCCGGATCGATATCGTGAGGGATTAAGGTTCGCTTTTGAAGATGAACAAGACACCGTTGATTTTTATCTTCATGTCGCGGATCGGGCAAACCACCCATATATGAGGCATGTGTTTCGAAGGGCCGCCGCAGATGAGCAGAACCATGCAGTTTGGTTTTTATCGCTGTTGACTCTTATGTAAAAAAAGTGCTCTCCTTGTCTTTTTTTGAAAAAGGGCGTGACAAAACTTCCTTCCAATCTACATTATTAGAGAGAGGACAATCTTTCCGAATGAAGAATATGTATTAGTACAAGTGAAAATCGGGGAGGGTCTGTTGTGGAAAAAGAAGTATTTACTTCCGAGGCAGCCAAGGCATTGGGAATTGGGGTCAGCACCCTCAGAAATTATGCAGTCATTCTGGAGTCAAAGGGTTACGGTTTTCAACGTGGAGCAAATAACGGACGGATTTTTCGGAAAAAGGATTTGGATAACATAAAAGAAATGATCGACAGCATTTCCAAGGAAGGCTGGACAGTGGAGCAGGCGGCAGAAGCTACAGCAGCACAGGTGGCCAGCCGGGGTGAGCAGGTTCTCCCTAGTGCAGAAAAAGAAATAACAATTGGAAAGTTGACGGAAAAAATCCATTATTTAGAAGAAAAACAAGCCGAACTGGCAAATATTAATGAAAAGCTGACAATGAAAGTAGAAAAACTGGCCGAAAAAATAAAGGATCGAGAACGTGACCAGCTTTTGCTTGAACGTTTAGAAGCAAGCCGAAATAAAAAGAAAAGAAGAGCCATTGCGTTTTTTCGTTCATTCATGACCTTCTCGGAAAAAAAATATCTCCGTAAATAGAGCAAACGGATTCGTTTGCTCTATTTGGTTTTGCGTTTTTTACAGCGGGTACGTATAAAATATAATTCTTTTTTAAAAGGAGGAAACCTTATGAGCAAGAATAGAAAAATAGAAGGAACTTGGGATAAAGTGAAAGGCGAAGCGAAAGATACTTTTGGTGAAGCGACGGATAACAAGCGGCTTCAGGCGGAAGGAAAATGGGACAAGGCAAAAGGAGAAGCAAAGAAAAAATATGAAGAAGCAAAAGACCGCTTTTCGGATATGAACCCAAGCGAATAAAAGGGAGGGCTATTCCAGCATATTGATGGAATAGCCCTTTTTCAAAAAAACAGGTTTATTCGATAAAAAATAGGGGATATATAAAGAAAACTTTTAACATTTGATAGAAATTTTGTGAATTATTTTGTAAGCGATACACACTACATAAAATTTAAGGTAAAATGTCATTAGTGGAAATTCTAAATGAGGTGGTCTTTTTGCAAAGAGATCATGAGCAATTGGAACAAATGATCAATAGTCTTATGGAGATGGGAGTGAACATTTCAAAGACGAAGTCAAGGCTTGAACTAATGGAAGTCTTTGCTGAAATCGAGACAATGCCAGGTTATACTGAATGCCAATTTTAGATATAGAGTAGTAGAGACTGGGACACAACAAAATCAGCTGATGAAAAAACGAACAATAAAGTGAAACTTCATTCAGTAGGGCTCCTACTGAATGTTAGTTGAACCAATCGGGCATTTAGGTGCCGTTTTCTCTTGTATTCACTCAAGATTTTGAAGTGGAAGTCTTGCGGCACCTTACAAGCGGGATAAATTGTCCCAGTGTATAATGCGTAAGCTTTTAGCGTAGTCAAAATAGGTAGACTCCTGCGGGAATAGTTCGAGCTGAAGATCCCGCAGGAAAGCGGCCTTTGCTATCCGAGAAAGCTGAAGAGACCTGCGGAAAGCGAAATATGTTGATGTAGCGATGATAGGGATTTTTTAACACAATAGGGGCCGGGACATAAATTAAAAGCTGATTCATATTCGTAAAGATCGTGAGAATAAAACCGCGTGAAATCAAGGTTTTTAAACTTGATTCCATGCGATTTATTTCATTTTACAGGGTTTGTCCCAGCCCCTTATTCATGCGTTTTTTGGTGCTTTCCACATTAATATTATATAATCATTTTGTCGAAATGCATCATTTCCTGGGTAATAAAATGGTCATCCAGAAGGAGTTACCTCAATCACATGAATATGTTTAGCGTCCATGGATTTTACATGAAATTGATATCCTTCCGCTTCGATTACATCCCCTTCCTGCAAATCGTATTTTTGTGTTAAAAGCCAGCCGCCAATGGTGTCAATATCTTCACATTCGATATGGGTCGCCAAAAGATCGTTCACTTCTTCTATTAAAACTTTGGCATCAAGCAGGTAATGTTTTTCCCCCTGTTTGCGAATGTATGGCATTTCATCTTCATCAAATTCATCTCTGATTTCTCCAACAATCTCTTCTAGTATATCTTCAACCGTCACAATGCCTGCGGTTCCTCCGTACTCATCAAATAAAACAGCTATATGGTTTCGTTCTTTTTGCATTTTAACAAGGAGCTGTTGGATCGGGATTGTCTCAATGACACGGATGGCCGGCTTTACATATGGTAAAATCGGCTGGTTGTCAGTGCAATTGTCTTCCATGCAGTCGGTTAGAAATTCTTTGATGTTGACGACCCCAATTATGTTGTCTTTATCTCCGTCAATAACAGGATAGCGGGTAAAACGCTGCTTCTTAATGATTTTCATCATTTCACTAACAGTGGCTGATTTATCAATTGTCAAGATCTCTGTTCTTGGAACCATGATTTCTTTTGCTACCCGGTTATCGAATTCAAAAATCCGATTCACATACTGATATTCCGACTGATTGATTTCCCCGCTTTTTAAACTGTCCGATAAAATAATCCTGAGTTCTTCTTCGGAATGGGCAATATCTCCTTCCGAAGCGGGCTTGACTCCAAATAACCCCACTATTAGGCGTGCCGCTCCATTCAACAGCCAAATGAAGGGAAACATGATTTTATAAAACCAGATAAGCGGTATCGCCACCGCAAGAGTAATTTCTTCTGCCTTGTGGATGGCAAATGTTTTTGGAGCGAGTTCTCCGATTACGACATGGAGAAATGTGACCAGGCTGAAGGCAATGACAAAAGAAAGGACTCCTGACAATGGCTCAGGTATATTCAGGCTCTCAAAGATAGGTGTTACGATGACTTGAACCGTTGGCTCTCCAAGCCAACCAAGTCCAAGGGCAGTTACGGTAATGCCCAGCTGGGTTGCTGATAAATAACCGTCTAAATTTGCCACAAGGCGCTTGGCTATAGCGGCCTTTTTATTTCCTTCCGCCATCAATTGATCGAGGCGTGAACTCCTGACTTTTACGATGGCAAACTCTGATGCTACGAAAAATGCTGTTAAACCAATGAGTAAGATGACGAGTAAAATGTTGATAACAAGCAATGGAGCATCCCACTACCGGATTCTTTTTTCATCCGGATGGGACTTCACCTCCTATTGGAAAAGTCTGTTCGTTGTATCCCTACTTTACCCTCTAAATGGAGATTCTTATCATGATTCCGGCAGATTTTTTAGTTATTTTCCACAAAAAGGAATTTGTTTCCTGGAAGAAGTTGTTTGTGATAAAAAACGCCCCATTTCCATTTAATTGATATACACGTATTCAATGTTGACATGTCCCCAAATGGAACGCCTGTAAACTATTGGTTTTTGAATTGGTGAAATTTGTAGTAAATATGTAATACTACAACAAGTTATTTTTGCTATTATATAGATATACCAATAGGTTCATCGTTAATCTGATGTGGAGGATGTATCGTTGAGAAATCATTCTGGCGGTAAAAATGTAATATACGTACATATGAACTATACGCACAAGTATGTATTGTCATATGGGATTGAGTTTCCAGAGTTTATGGACAGCATTCCATTTAAGCCTGCGAATCTTTTGCTATTGAAGCATAAATTTGAGGACGGATATTTTAATATGCATACACTTCTTCATTACGCATCGGAAGATAGCATTCAGCAACTGATGAATGATCATGTCGATCGATATGGTGATTTTTGCTGGATTGATTTTACGGATGAGGATGATTTAAATGAAATGGAAAGCCAATCATTGGCGGAGCTTTTGTATTTAAGCCATATGAAAGCTCCGCTCAGGCCGCCATTTTATCGAATTCTTGGAAACCAGTATGCCTATCTTACCCAGGAAGACGGCTTCTTCAATAGAACTTATTATAAACACTGGGAGCACTTTTACGGCATGCTTGGGGGTGTGTTGTCCACCAAGATCAGTCCGAAAAGAGAGCGTTCATTTTTTGGAAGATTGCGGAGCCGATCCATTCCTCCGGTCCCGTTTGAAGTGTTACAAGTATATACTGACTTCATGTGTGAAGGGCTCGCTTTTTCCCTTGAAAAAGTCACCGTTGACAGGCAAAGAGCCGTTATTCCGATTTGGGTGATGGGTGACTTTCAGGACATGGATGAAATGATGGAGGAATTTGAGGTTCGAAGCAGGAGAGCACCTGCGGGAAGGCTTGTCCTTGACCGAAGAAACAGTGAATGGCAGGCGATCATCTATTAAAAAATGGGCGGGAAGTCGCATTTCTCCGCCCATTTTTCCTCTTTTACACGGCTTTAAGCCGTTGCTTTTTTGTCTACCGTACTGTCAAGGAGCACTGCGATAGCTCCATCCCCTGTAACATTACACGCAGTTCCAAAACTGTCTTGCGTGATGTAAAGGGCGATCATCAAGGCGGTCATTGCCGGTCCGAATCCAAGCATTGATTCCAGCAGGCCAACCGCTGCCATCACGGCTCCGCCTGGAACGCCGGGAGCGGCAACCATTGTGATTCCAAGCATCAAAATGAACGGCATTAAAGATGCTAATGTGTAGGTATGACCCTGCATAAACATGACAGCCATGGCACAACTGACAATGGTGATCGTGCTTCCCGACAGGTGGATCGTAGCACACAGTGGAATGGCGAAATCAGCAATGCGCTCTCGTTTTACAATTTTTTTGCCTTGTTTTAATGTCACCGGAATCGTTGCTGCAGATGATTGTGTTCCCAGGGCTGTAAAGTAGGCGGGGACCATCGTTTTTAACATCGAAAACGGATTTTGCCTGCTTGTCGTGCCCGCAACCGTGTATTGAATCATTAGGTACGTTAGGTGAAGCAGGATAATCATGATAAATACTTTTATAAAGACGCTTAAAATAGCTCCAACTTGTCCTGCATGCGTCATATTGGCGAAGATGCCGAATATATGGACAGGTAGTAATGGGATAATGACCTTTTCAATCGTTAATTGAATGATGGATCGAAAATCCTCGGAGAACTTTAACATGGTTTCGAGTTTGAGAGCGGCAATACCGATTCCTATTACAAATGAGAATAGCAATGCCGACATGACTCCCATCACTGGTGCCATTTCAACGGTGAACATGGGTGATGCCAGTGCTTCCTCCGGGTTGGTGAACTCTTTGACAGATTGATTGTTCAACAAGTTGGGATATAGTATTTTAGCTGTAAGAAAGGCGAGCAGTCCGGCTCCAATGGTGGAAAGATAAGCAATCCCAGCCGTAAACCCCAGCAGTTTTCCCGAGCCTTTTCCAACGGACGCAATTCCGGGAACGATAAATCCAATGATTAATAATGGGATAATAAAGTTAAGAAAGTTTCCAAAGAGTCCGTTGAATGTTGCAAATATACGCACAAGCCATTCGGGAGAAACAAGACCAATCAAAATGCCGAGGACAATCGCGATGATAATTCTGGGCAATAAACCAATCTTTTTCAAGATAAACCTCCTTTATAAAAATCTTTTTTTAAGGGAACGTGAGAGTGGCGTCTGCATTATTATAGCATAATTTTTGAGGATTTCGATTAGTTTTAAATTTTGGAAAAATGATAGTGAATCCCTTCTTGAACACCAAGGCTTTGCACGCCTGCTTGCCCAAATGCATATTTTAAACTGGGCTGATGAAAACCATTTGTTTTTCGGCAAATCATGTTAAAATAAAAGACATGTCATGAAGATAGGGGATGTAAGAAGCAATGAAATTGTGTTTATTATATGGAGGAAAATCCGCAGAGCATGAGGTTTCACTGCAAACAGCCAAAGCGGTGATCGGAGCGCTTGATAAAAACAAGTTTGATATTTATCCTATTTATATTTCCAAGCAAGGGCAGTGGGCCGAAGGATCGAAAATTACAGACACAATCACAGATGTTGCCCAACTGCAGCTTTTAAATAACAATTCTAACGAAGGGCTGAGCAGCACTGGTGAAGATCAGCTTTCACATAAATCTACAGATATGATTCCATCTTCTCTTCAGTCTGGTTACGATGTTGTTTTTCCGCTTTTGCACGGTCCGAATGGAGAGGACGGCACGATTCAAGGATTACTGGAAGTGTTGAATATTCCATATGTGGGAAATGGCGTGCTTGCATCGTCTGCCGGGATGGATAAAGTGACGATGAAAAATTTGTTCGCACAGGCGGGGCTGCGGCAAGTAAAATATGTTTCGTATATTCGCAGCGTTTGGGAAGCAGACCGCGATACCGCTTATAATGAAGTGGAAGCCCGGTTTGGGTATCCGTGTTTTGTAAAACCGGCCAATCTCGGATCGAGTGTCGGCATTAGCAAATGTGAAAACCGGGAAGAATTGGTTGCGGCATTTGAAGAGGCCTTTCGCTATGATCGCAAAATCATCATTGAGCAGGGGGTAACGGCACGCGAAATTGAGATTGGCCTGCTTGGAAATGATGAAGTTTCCTGCTCGGTTGCGGGGGAGATTGTTCCTAAAAAAGCATTTTACGATTATGAGGCAAAATATCAGGACGGATCGACCGAACTTGTCATTCCGGCCGATATTTCCGAAGAGCAGTATGCGGAGCTCCGTGAAATGGCGATTGCCGCATATAAAGAATTGGATTGTTCAGGGCTGGCGCGGGTTGACTTTTTTATAACAGAAGATGGCCAGGTACTGATCAATGAGGTGAATACAATGCCCGGATTTACACCGTTCAGCATGTTCCCGCTGCTTTGGAAACACACTGGTCTTCCATATGCTGAACTGATTGAGCGTCTCATTGACTTGGGCATAGAGCGTTTTGAGGAAAAACAAAAGATTACCCATACTTTTTAAGGAGGTATTCCGTTGATCGAAAGAACGATAGGACAGATCTCCACCATGATCAATGTAATGAACGACCTTTCGCCATATGCCCATGTTATGTTGAAAGGAGCTTCCATTGATTCCAGAAAAATCATTCCCGGCAACCTTTTCGTTCCTTTGAAAGGCGATAATTCGGACGGCCACCAATTTGTTGAAAAAGCTTTTGAACAAGGAGCCGCCGCTTCCCTATGGCAAGAGGACGTTCCCCATCCCCCGGAAGGATATCCGCTGATTGTGGTAAAAGATGTTTTAAAAGCGCTGCAGGATCTGGCCAAGGCCTACCGGAACGAACTGCCTGCCAAGGTCGTCGGTATTACCGGCAGCAATGGAAAAACAACGACAAAAGATATAGCGGCATCTGTGATGGGCGAAACATACCGTGTGCAAAAAACAGCAGGAAATTTGAATAATCATATCGGTTTGCCACTTACGATTCTATCTTTGAGAGAAGATACGGAGATTGCCATCCTTGAAATGGGCATGAGTGGAAGAGGGGAAATTTCCCTTTTAACGGATATTGCCAAACCGGATGTGGCGATTATTACCAATATCGGAGAAGCTCACTTGCTAGATCTTGGGTCAAGGGAAGCCATTGCTGATGCAAAGTTTGAAATTACGGAAGGACTGAAAGAAGACAGTCTGTTCGTTTATCCGGGAAATGAACCGCTGCTTGTGCAAAGAGCAAGCAGGTTAAAACAGACAAGGCTCAAAACGTTTGGAGAAACGCCGGACAATGATCTTTATCCGCTACATATACAAATGGAAGAAAGAGGAAGCACTTTTGTCGTTTCCAGTTATCCAGATGAACCATTGTTTCTTCCGATAGCAGGAAAGCATAATATGATGAACGCCATGGCTGCCCTGCATGCGGCTAGAGAATTCTCTGTCCCATTTTCTGATATAAAAGAGGGTTTGAAATCTGTAAAACTGTCTACGATGAGAATGGAATGGAGAAAAGGCCCGAAAGGTTCCACCATTTTAAATGACGTCTACAACTCTAGCCCAACAGCACTCCGTGCGGTGATTGGATTAATTGAATCAATGGATGAAAAAAGAAGGAAAATACTCGTGTTGGGCGATATGTTGGAACTCGGGGAAGATGAAGAAAAATTCCATCGGGAAATAGGCGAAGAAATCAGTCCCGAAAAAATAACGTATGTTTATACATACGGAAGGTTAGGGAAAAGTATTGCGAAGGGGGCAGAAGAAAACTTCCCGGAAGAGCGGGTATTTTCTTTCCAAGATCAAGACGAGCTGGCTGCCGCCCTTCAAGAGAAGCTAACAGGAGGAGAAATCATAGCGGTAAAAGCTTCCAGAGGCATGAAAATGGAAAAAGTTGTGGAAGCTTTGACGCTGGAAGTTGACGAATAACATTATACAAATCATGGTAAAATGCCTGAAAGGCTTTGTCGCAAAAAATTGTAATCGACTCGTTTTAATGATAGAATAAGCACATCGTTTACAATTTTTTGCAGCGGTTCTTAAAGTGAGTGGGGCATTTTGCCTCATACTTTTTAAAGGAGATTGAGAAGCTTTGACGAAGTTTTCAGATTTGAATTTAAGCCCGGCTATTTTAAAAGCAGTCAATAGAATGGGCTTTGAAGAAGCGACACCGATACAGGCAAAAACAATTCCTCTCAGCAAGGAAGGGAAAGATTTGATCGGCCAAGCCCAAACAGGTACGGGAAAAACGGCCGCATTTGGTATTCCCCTTATTGAAAAAATCGATACAAAAAACCCGACGGTTCAAGGGATCATTATCGCTCCGACACGTGAACTCGCGATTCAAGTATCGGAAGAGCTATATAAAATCGGTATGGATTCCCGTGCAAGAGTCCTTGCCGTTTACGGTGGCTCGGATATTCAACGCCAAATCCGCGCATTGAAAAAAGGCCCGCATATTATCGTTGGAACTCCGGGGCGTATTCTTGACCATATCAACCGGAGAACACTCAAACTGAACAATGTGCATACGCTTATTTTGGATGAAGCAGATGAAATGTTGAATATGGGCTTTATTGATGATATTGAAGCCATATTGAAAACCGTTCCGGATGAAAGGCAAACGTTGCTTTTTTCAGCAACGATGCCGGACCCGATCCGCCGGATTGCCGAACGGTTTATGAAATCGCCTGAAACAGTTCGGGTTCAAGCCCGCGAGATGACGGTGCCTTTAATTGAACAATATTTTATTAAGGTGCCTGAAAGGGAAAAATTTGACGTTCTTTCCCGGCTTCTTGACGTGCAATCACCCGAATTGGCCATCGTCTTTGGCCGGACGAAACGCCGTGTGGATGAGCTGGCGAACGCCTTGACAGTCAGAGGCTATACAGCAGAAGGAATTCACGGTGATTTAAGCCAGGCGAAGCGCATATCCGTTTTGAAAAAATTTAAAGAAGGCAGAGTCGACGTCCTGGTCGCGACCGACGTTGCCGCCAGGGGCCTGGATATTTCGGGTGTCACGCATGTTTATAACTATGACATCCCGCAAGATCCGGAAAGCTATGTTCACCGGATCGGCCGGACAGGGCGGGCCGGAAAAGAAGGGATGGCTGTTACATTCGTCAGCCCGCGGGAAATGGGTTATTTGCGTATTGTCGAACAGACAACGAAAAAACGGATGCAGCCGATGCGCCCGCCAACCTGGGATGAGGCGCTCGAAGGACAGCAGCGCATCGCGATGGAAAGACTGAGCGAAGCAATTCAGGAAGGCGATTTGGATGAGTATAAAACGAGTGCCAAAGATTTATTGACTGAGCATGATGATCCTGTTGAAATCATTGCTGCTGCGCTCAAAGTCATCACAAAGGAACCGGACAAAACGCCGGTCCATATTTCGGAAGAACGTCCGCTTCCTTCTAAAAGGGAGCATTTTGGCGGCGGAGGGCGAAGCAGACGCGGAAAGCCGGGGCAGCAATCATACAAGGGCCACCGGAAACCGCAGCGCCGTCCTAGCGGCCGCAGAACATCTTATTAAGTAAGAAACGCAATATTTACTCGCTTATAACCGTCCGTGCAAGAGGCGGCATATAAGAACACGCTCAAAAAGCGTAGGCGGTCAACATATGTTATAAACAATCGGAGGGTTTGAATCTTCCGATTGTTTTTTTGTTGGAAATTAGCTACATTTTTATTGTGCAAGATGTAAAATAGGCAATGACATGGTACGATCATTTCGTATGTATTGATGCAAACTGAGGGGAGAATTTCATGGAGATCACTATACCGGCAAAACGAATATCGAAGCGCGGATTAAAAGTATGGAGGATGATGGGCGTCATTTTTTCGCTTATCGCATGGGCGATTGCAATTGGTGTGGGAGTAGCGGCTTATTTCTTGGATTGGCCTGTTTGGATCGTTGTAGTAACCGGCCTGCTGGCTTTGATAGAAACAGTCAGCGCCGTTTGGATCATTCCTTCAATCCGTTGGAAACGCTGGAGGTATGAGGTAAATGAGCATGAATTGGAGCTGCAGCACGGCGTCATTTTTGTACACCGGACGCTTGTTCCGATGGTGAGGGTTCAACATGTCGATACCTCACAAGGACCGCTCTTAAAAAAATACGATTTAGCGACCGTTTCTATTTCGACTGCGGCGACCACACATGAAATACCGGCAGTCGATGTAGGGGAAGCGGAGGAATTACGCCGTTTGATTTCGGCTTTGGCAAGGGTGGCAAAAGATGATGTCTGAACCAAAACGTCTCCATCCCATTACTATTTTTTACGAAATCATGAGTGCCTTAAAAGAATTGATCATTCCCTTTATTTTATTTGTTATCATTGGAAATTCAGGTGATGACTCTTTTTGGAATAAAGTGCCGCTTTTTATTTTTATCCTTTTAATCGTGACGATGATCGTTTCCGGCTTTATAAAATGGCTTCGTTTTACTTATTGGCTTGAAGACCAAGAACTACGGATTACCCAAGGGTTGTTCGTAAGGAAGAAAAGATACATCCCTTTTGAACGGATTCAAAGCTTGGATCTTTCGGAAGGCATTTTTCACCGTCCTTTTCAGCTTGTAAAAGTAAAGGTGGAAACAGCGGCTTCCAGCGACAATAAAGCGGAGGCGGAACTGACTGCCATTCACAAAGAAGAGGCCGCCGCTTTGCAAAAAATCATTGCGGATGCCAAGCGGGGAAAGAATGCGGAAGATGTGGAAGAAGAAGTGATTGAAGAGGTCGTTTATAAAATCACTACGCCTCAACTGTTTTTTCTGGCTACTACCTCGGGACGGGCCGGAGTGGTGATTTCCGCTTTTCTGGCTTTTATTTTCCAATTTGAAGACTTCATCCCGTATGAAAAGGTATTTAATGAAATGCAGGAGTTGATTCGTTACGGGGTCTTGTTTATATCGGCGATCGTGTTTGTTGTCTTGGTCATTGCCTGGCTTATTTCCGTATTAATAGCTTTCTTTAAGTACAATGACTTTACCGTTAAAAAAGTGGAAAATGATTTAATCATTACACGCGGGCTGCTCGAAAAAAGAACGACGACTGTTCCACTGCACCGGATTCAAGCATTGAAGATTACGGAAAGTCCGATTCGCCAGCCGTTTGGATATGCGAGTGTGAAAATCGAGAGTGCGGGAGGAACTGTCATGGAAGAGGACAGCTCATCTATTGACCTTTTGCCTGTTGTGAAAAAGAGCCAGATTCCCGATATTTTGGGAGAGGTATTGCAGGAGTTTTCATTTGTGACCGATTTGAAGCCCGCTCCAAAGAAATCTCTAAGGCGATACTTATTTGTTAAAGTCCTTATCGCCTTCGTAGCAACCATTGTACTGTCAGCCACTTTTTGGCCGTATGGCTTGCTGGCATGCATTTTGATTGGAGGAGCGGCGGTCTGGGGGTATGCCCAATTTCGTTCAGCCGGTTGGAATATCCATGGCCGGCAGTTGACGATGCGGTTCCGAACGATTGAACAGCACACGGTACTCATGAACAAGAACCGGATTCAAGCCTTTGACATGAGCGTCAACTGGTTTCAAGATCGTGCCGATCTTGCCGGTGTGGAAGCTAAGGTAAAATCGGGAGAAGCGTTTGAAAGGGGGCATATTCCCCATATAGAACAGGAGGCTGCCCAAGAAATATATAAGTGGTACAGCCATCGAGAATTTACCAAAAGCGAACAGGCTTGATCTGAATTAATAATGCGCCGATCAAAAAACCGGCAATCAGGCCAGAAATGTGGGCCGTAATATTGATGCCTGATTGAAAAAATGTCATGATGACCCCGATCGCGGCCATTGGCAGGATCACTTGCTTGCCTTGCGGGGGCATCGCTCCTTTTTTTAATGCAATAATAGCCAAATAGATTCCAAACAGGCCGAAAATCGCACCGCTCGCCCCCAGATGGGTATAGTACGGAGGGTTCAGCAAATAAGTGGCAATATTGGCCGCAATTCCGCAGGCCAAATAGACGAAAACAAACAGCCATTTTCCAAGAGCACGCTCCAAAGCGGGGCCAAACAGCACAAGTGAAAAAGAATTAAATAAAACATGGGCTAAGCCTGCATGCAGAAAAATGGGGGTTACAAGCCGCCAATACTCGCCCATGCCAATGTAAATATTAACACCCACGAGCGATTCGAAAATCAGCTTGTTGGGAAGAAGCGGAAGCTTCATTGATAGAAAAAGGATCAAATGAATGGCGACAACTGTGGTAACAACCGGGTAAAGTTGCTTAAACTGTTTAAAAGACTCGGTACGGACAAACATATGTGTCTCCTTTCGGATTTTTCATAAAAAAATGAAACGTATATTGCTTCTCCCATTATATTAAACAGAGACGAATAGTAGAAGGGATGTGCAGCCGTGATTGCTGGAATCGGTCTGGACCTTGTGGAGCTAGACAGAATTGAGAGGCTTAGGCAGAGCCAGCCTCGGTTTCCAGGGCGAATTTTAACTCAAAAAGAACTTATGCAATATGATACCTTGCCCGCAAAGCGGAAAACAGAATTCCTTGCCGGAAGGTTTGCGGCAAAGGAGGCGTTTGCAAAAGCGCTGGGAACCGGAATTGGCAAGGGTATATCCTTTATGGACATTGAAATCGGGTCGCAATCTAGCGGAAAGCCATTTATCGCGAAGCCTGCAATGGGGAAGTCGCATGTGTCCATTACGCACACGAAGCAGTATGCCGCGGCACAAGTGATTATAGAAGATAGCCAATAACCCCATTTTCCTGGACCGTAAATAGGAAAATCAAATGATACCTTATCGGACTGCAAAGTTCAACCTGAAACAATCTTTTCCGTTGCCGCCACATAATTGGCGGCTTTTCTTTTGACATATTGTCCACGGTTGTCTCATATATTTTTAATGCGTCAGGAGAGAGGGGGCAGGGCCCGGAATGATTGCCACGTTGTGCGGGGCGCTCGCGGGAAAAAACGGATGATGGCCAATGATCCCGGGTTTCCGGCTTCCTCTCTTCTTTTTATGTGTAAATGAGACAACGAAGGGGTTGAAGGAATGAGAAAGGGGCTATGGCTATTTGCAGGATTGTTGCTGGCGATGCTCGTACTTTCGGCCTGTGGAGAAAAATCAAAGGAGGATGTGACAAAAGGGCTGGATAAAAAGGTTGGGGAGTTAAAAGGGTACAAGGCAAAGGCCAAGATGACGCTGGAAGTCGGGAGTAAGCCGCAAGTGTACGATATAGATGTTTGGCATCATAAACCGGGCGATTACCGGATTCATTTGAAAAGTGCCAAAAAAGAACAGAGTCAAATGATTCTTCGTAATAAAAGCGGCGTCTACGTATTGACTCCTGCCTTGAACAAAAGTTATCGCTTCCAGAGTGATTGGCCGAAAAACAGCAGTCAGGCTTATTTGTATGAGTCACTTGTCCAAGATGTCCTAGAGGATCAGGAAGCGAAATTTAAATCGACGAAAGAGCATTATATTTTTGAAACAAAAACACGCTACCAAAATAATAAAATGCTTCCATCGCAGGAAATTACATTCCATAGAAAGACGTTGGAGCCGGTTAGTGTGCAGGTCATGGATACGGATAAAAATCCGGTCGTCACTGTTGAATTCACAAAAGTCGATTTTGACGCGAAATTTGATAATGATGCGTTTGATACGAAGAAAAACATGACGAGCGCACAGTTGGAAGTTCCGGTATTAGCCGATTTGAACACAAAAGAGTTTACAGTGAAGTATCCGATGGCCGAGATTCCGGGTGTGAGTCTTGCCGATGAAAAATCCGTCGAAACTGACGAGGGCAAGCGTGTGATATTGACCTATGAAGGTGAAAATAAATCATTTACACTGATTCAAGAAAAAGCGGAAGTCATTCCAACCGCTTCCATGGAAACAGTCGATATGGACGGAGAAATGGTGGATCTCGGGTTTGCTGTCGGCGTGATGAACGACCATTCGATTGTATGGAGCGAAGCCGGAGTGGATTATTTGCTGGCGTCACAAGATTTGACACAGGAAGAGTTATTGGGTGTTGCTCGTTCAGTTCAAGGCTACTCAGAGAAATAACGGTCCGCAAAAATATTCTGTTCCCTTTCAGGTTATATCTACCTGAAAGGGATTTTTTTTGCCGTAAGATTTGTAGGGGGGAATGTTTTATGAAAAAATGCTATGACCAGGATGTCGGTCCGTTTTACGGCTCGCTGTAAGTGTCCCGGCTATAGAGGATAAACCGTCTGCCACTCGCAATCCCGACGTGGTTCTTTAAAACGGGCTCTTTTGTCCACCTATAAAAAGAAAGTGTAATTCATTTGAAGTTTTAAATCCGGATATGGCGAAAAAGTTTACCTCTTCCAGCCTCCATTTAAAGGATCGGCACGTAGGAAGAGGTGTTTTTTATGCGGGAAAATATCGAGTGGAGGAAGGGGGGGGCAAATGTTGCGCTTTGGATCCTAAAGTTTTTTCTGGCTGATTTAAAAAGAGAAACGTATGATGGGTATAATAGAAAAAGGCTTGGATCAAACACATCTGCTTCATCTCGATATTTTGATATCATAGGATTGAGCAGCTTTTCAATCATATTGATAGCGTATCGCTGAAATTGGCAAGTATGACCCGCGGCTTGTTAGGTGGTGGGTGATACGGCAGCGTGTCAGTGATTGTTTCTTTACAATCATAGAACGGTTTGATAACTTGGCTACATTCATTGGGTTGATGAGAAAAACGGATATCCAACTTTGGATTAATGAGGAAAGCCCGGATATCCAAAAATTGAATGTGTTCACCAGAGGCTGATTTGATGGCACGATGGAACGTCCTTTATTCTGGGAGGGCGTTAATAGGGATGCGTGTTTGCGGAGGATTTCTTTTGCATTATTTTCTTCTGCGATCGTTTTCGTGTTCCCGGTGCGAATAGTTCCGATCGTATTGGCAGGCGCACTCATAACTATAGTAGCTTTGATAGGAGACATCGCCATAGGGGTGACTTGCGCTTTATGGAAAATGTTGAAGGCGCTATATGGGTTATGCAGTAAATAAAGAGAGGGATATGGATTGGGCATTACAAAAGAAAACTTGAAAAAAAGAATAGACGTGGCGGCAAAAAGAGCCCCGGCTGATTTAGTGATTAAAAACGGCAAGGTTGTCAATGTCTTTACAAGGGAGATTATCAGAGAGGATATTGCCATTGTGGATGGTTATATCGCCGGAACAGGAACATTTGAAGGGAAGGAAACGGTGGATGCATCCGACAAGTATATCGTGCCCGGCTTTATTGATGGCCACGTCCATATTGAGTCCGCGATGGTCACTCCGCCGGTGTTTTCCAATGTAGTCCTTCCGCATGGGGTGACGACCATCATTGCCGACCCGCATGAAATCGCAAATGTAGCAGGAACGTATGGAATCGACTTTATGCTCCATACATCCGAAGATATTCCACTGGAGGTTCTCTTGGTGCTGCCATCATGTGTTCCCGCCACGCCTTTTGAAAATGCGGGAGCGTCGCTTGAAGCTTCAGATTTGGAACCATATTACTCCCATCCCAGAGTGATTGGACTCGGAGAGGTCATGGATTATCCTTCAGTGCTTCATAAAGATGACAATATGCTAGACAAAATCATGAATGCAACGGCTAGAGAAAGGCATATTGATGGCCACGCATCCGGAATTCATTCGGATGGAATCAATGTATATATGGCCGCGGGAATCCGTACCGACCATGAATGTGTGACAGCGGAGGAAGCCCTGACAAGATTGAGAAAAGGGATGTATGTGATGTTGAGGGAAGGCTCGGCGGCCAAAGACTTGGTTGCTCTGCTGAAAGCTGTTCATGAACATACTGCGCGCCGCTGCCTATTCGTTACGGATGACAAGCATCTGGATGAAATCATTGATGAGGGAAGCATCGACTATCATGTAAAAACAGCCATACGTGAAGGACTCGATCCTCTACTTGCCATTCAAATGGCTACCTTAAATGCGGCAGAATGTTTCGGACTTAAAACAAAAGGGGCCATCGCACCGGGGTATGAAGCTGATCTCCTACTGTTAAACGACCTCAAGACCGTCGATATTGATCGGGTATATAAAAGAGGAAACCTAGTAGCCCAAAATGGCCATGTGATCCAGCCTAAGAAGGCTTTCGTTGCGTCACCCGCCATAACAGACAGCCTCCATATAAAGCACGTATCTCGTGAAGATTTAAAAGTGAGAATGAATAAAGGAAACAGAGCAAATATTATTGAAATCAAGCCAAAGATGATTGTCACAAAACACCTTATTGAGAAGGTGGATGTGATTGATGGTTTTTTTCAGCCGTGCACCAAAAAAGATCAGTTGAAAATAGCAGTCGTCGAACGTCATAACGAAACAGGAAATATCGGTCTTGGGATTGTGAAAGGAATGGGGATGAAAAGAGGGGCTATTGCGTCGACAGTTGCCCATGATTCGCATAATATTGTCGCCACCGGTACAAATGATGATGATTTGCTGATGGCCATTCAGGTGACAGCAGACATGAAAGGCGGCCTCGTTGTTGTGGAAGGTGGAAAGCCCATTGTTTCCCTTCCGCTGCCGATTGCCGGATTAATGTCGGATCTGGATTATCAGGTGATTCATGAGCGGATCAAAGAGGTTAATAAAGCTTTGGAGCGAATAGGTTGCTCCATGGAATTTAACCCGTTTATTACTTTAGCCTTTATTGCCTTGCCCGTTATTCCTGAATTAAAACTGACTGATACCGGGTTATTTGATGTAAAAACATTCCGGCATATTGAAATTGAAGCGAGTAACATTACATAGGTGAAACGTATTATCTGGCATGAAGTCTCCCGTTTCAAGGCGGGAGATACGTCGCCAGGAAAAGCTTGATTGGTTTAAGGAACGATGGGGAAGTGAAAAATCCACGGTTCAATATATTTTCTTGTTTTTTGCGGTGTTGTTTTTTTGCCAAAATGACTTATGATGGTAATATTCAGGATTTTGCATACGAAAAATGTCAAATCATTTACGTGAAAGTCTATGCTCGTTTTTAGGCTATTTTTATAGAAGAAAGAATTTTTTTCGGCCATAGCTTTTAGGAAACCCGTCTTCTGGCAGTTGTTTGGATGGAGAGCGCAGAATGGGATTGGATAAATATTTACAACATGGATGCATTTCTTATATTTGGGAGGCAGTAGGTTGTCCCCTTCCCAACTTGATCATTTCCTCATTTTTCCATATTCACACATTCCAGCATCAATGTTTGCAACCGCTACAACGAAAACAACAGCTTTTAATTGGACAGAAGAGAGAAAGTACCTTAATGTTTCGCAAAAATCACAATAAAGCGAACGGGAAGGTTTTCTAAAAATCAATTGACATATGTGTGCCCTGATTGAATAATCAATAATGTGAAGTCGATCTGGGGAGTGTGACTTACTTGAATGAAGAAATTCCATTTTTCCGTGATACATGGACGGAAATTGATTTAGATGCCTTGTATGACAATGTTAAAATGATCAGAAACGCGTTGCCGCGGAACACACATATGCTGGCCGCCGTGAAGGCGAACGCGTATGGCCATGGGGCTTTGCAGGTTGGCTTGGAAGCGTTAAGAGCAGGGGCGCACGGTTTGGTTGTGGCACTGCTAGATGAAGCATTATGGCTAAGAAAGCATGGAATTGAGGCGCCGATTCTCGTGCTTGGCGCTATTCGGCCAAGCGATGCCGGAGTGGCTGCCCGTTACAATATTTCCGTACCCGTTTTTCAAACAGACTGGTTAGAGGAAGCGAGCCGGTCGATGAAGGACGGCGACGTATTAAAAGTCCATATAAAATGCGATACCGGCATGGGACGAATTGGCCTTAGAAGAGCCGATGAGCTGAAAGAAGTTGAAAAAATGGTCTCTGCATCGGACAAGTTTTTGTTTGAGGGCATCTTTACGCATTTTGCGACTGCAGATCAACAAGAAGAAGGTTATTATCAGCAGCAACTGGAAAAATTCAAACGATTTATTGATCTTTTGGAAACAGTTCCGACTTATATTCATGCCGCAAACAGCGCTGCTGCCCTTTGCCACCATGATTCCTTGTTCAATACAGCGAGAATCGGGATCGCCATTTACGGTCTTTCTCCATCAGAAGAAAGACAATTTACTCCGGAAACCAGTCAGGTCCTTTCATGGCATACAAAAATTGTTCATGTTAAAAAGCTGCAGGCCGGGGAGTGCGTCGGGTATGGAGCTTGTTACAAGGCCCGCGAAGAAGAGTGGATCGCCACGCTTCCGGTTGGGTACGCGGACGGCTGGCTCAGAAAGCTGGAAGGCCAGCGGGTTATTATAGAAGATGAATTTGCCCCGATTGTTGGGAGAATTTGTATGGATCAAACAATGATTCGTCTCCCCCGCTATTTTCCGGTTGGAACAGAAGTTACGCTCATCGGCGGGCGGCAAGACCTGTTTATTTCCGTGGATGACATCGCCCAAAAGCTTGATACAATCAATTATGAAGTAACATGTTCGATCAATTTTCGTGTTCCGAGGGTGTTTAAACGAGGGAAGCAAGCCGTCGAAATTGAAAATAAACTTTCTACTCGATTTTTGTAAAATTTCAGTAGAAAAAAGAAGGAATTCAGCTAAAAAGGGAGAAATGATGTATAAGGAATTCTTTGCCGGGCCGATAATAGAAAAAGAATCCCAAATGTTCTTTGCAGGACTGCTGTTTGATGGTATGATTATAGTTGATTTGAATTAAAACGGCTTGTATTGATGGTGGAGGTGTGGTTAGTGTCTGAATCCAGCGCAACAACTGAAATTATTATTCGTTTACCACAGCAACTCTTGGCGGAGCTGGACGGATTTGTAGAACAAGAGAATGTAAATCGAAACGAATTTATTTACCGCGCTACGAAAATGTATATTCGTGAACGAAAAAAACGCCACATAGTAGAATCAATGAGACGAGGCTACATGGAAATGGCCAAGATCAACCTTGCGATTGCATCGGAGGCTATACAGGCGGAATACGAGGCAGAGCATACTGTCGAACGGCTTGTAAGCGGGGGATGATCTTTTGGGCGTTAAGCGAGGCGATGTATATTTCGCCGATTTATCCCCGGTAGTAGGCTCGGAACAAGGGGGAGTCAGGCCGGTGCTCGTGATCCAAAACGATATCGGGAATCGTTTCAGCCCCACGGTCATTGTTGCGGCCATTACAGCACAAATCCAAAAAGCTAAGTTGCCTACGCATGTAGAAATTGATTCAAAGCGTTATGGTTTTGAACGGGATTCAGTCATTCTGCTTGAACAGATTAGAACGATTGACAAGCAGCGTCTAACGGATAAAATTACACATCTGGACGAAGAAATGATGGAAAAGGTGGATGATGCCTTACAAATCAGTTTGGGCCTCATCTCTTTTTAAAAAATTGTCAGCTTGTAGGGAATGCAGGTATTATGATTCTCTACAAGCTTTTTTATGATCATTTTTAGTAAAACAGGCTATATGAGCCACATTTATGAAGCTATTGACCAATGGATGCTTTCATGATAAGGCTTTTGTTGTAGAAAACATGCTCAATCAATATGCTGATAGAGCCTCTGGATAAAGCATTGTGATCCGTGAGAATCCCATGTTAAAGCGAATATATAAAGGGGATTATAAGGAATGCAAAAAATAGATAAACTCATCCCGATTTATCGGGAACAAAAAGCATATACGATATTTTATGACCGAGAACATCATAAATTTTATAAGTTTCAGCACCAGGAGTTTTATGCGATTCTCATATTAATCATCTATTCACTTGCCATCCTTGGAGGAATATACTTGGCCAATGAAATATTTCTCTACTTTTCATTTGCAGGAAATGTAGTGATTATGTTCTTACTTACTTGCATTGGCATTGTGATCATCGGGAGTTATTTCGTAGCAAAAATGTATTATCGAAGTTTCTATGCACAAAAGCCAAGGGAGATTTTTTTAAACAGGGAGAGCATGGAAACATATGCCAGAAAAGGGATTCAACAATATCGTGTATCCATATACGCCGGGGGCGGTTTGAGTGTTTTAATGGCCCTTATTTCTTTTATATTGACATTGGTGTTTGCCCGGCTAGATTTTTTGGTCTTGGGTGGACTCGGGATCACAAACACATTCCATTTACTTTTTATAAAGCCTTTTACGACACAAAAAATACTGAAGCAAATGGTTCATAACGAAATAAATGATTCGTAAATACCACTAAGGAACCCGAGTCTGGAGGAAGGTGCCCTCTCTCTGGAACGAGGAATCGTGTGCTACATCCCCACGTGTAGACCGAACAAGTGGGGGAAGCCCGGGAAACATTTTGATGAGCTGGAGCAGTTGCTGTTCACCGGGTAAAGAGCAGCCGGGTGTAGTACAGGGAATGTCTTGTATAAACAAGGGGGAGAGTTTCCCCGTATTGTCTAACAGCCAACAATGTCGTTTATTTCTTTTTCGAATGCTGTTATCGGCATTTTGTAAATGGAAACAGGTTCGCTATTGTTTATGATCACTTTCCTATAAACGAGAGATAAGAAATATACTCTTTCCCTCCAAGTTTCCTTTCAGGGGTTTTTCGTATTTCACGTTCTTTTATTGATGTTTATCATACTCCAACATCCGCCTCTTCCACATCGCTACTTGTTCCTCCATCCCTTCTTTCCGGTAAAAATCAATTAAACATTCATAAAATTCAAGAGCAGGTATTAATTGGATGGCTTTTTTTAACTGATAAATGGCTGTCATATAATTATTTTGCTTTTTATAAGCGTAAGCATTCTCCCGCTGAACTGAAAGTAGGGGATACGTATCAACTCAATGTCGTTCCTGTATATGAAAAGAACGAACCAAAACCAACATATAGGCACAAAGCTACTTTTAAATCCAGCAATTCTGAACTTGCCAGTGTACGAAATGATGGGCTTATTCAGTTTCATAAGTACGGCACAGTCGTCATTTATGCAACTTACGGAGACATAGAAGAAAGCTGGTTGTTTGAAATAGACGATGATTATCTTTACTTGAACGAGCAACGAATATTAAAATCAGGGAAAACTTACACATTAAAAGGTACAAATGTACAGCTTTCCACCCCCGAAAATCTGCTTGCAGGAACGAGAATGTTTATTCAACATGCCGATATACGAAACACAAATTATAAGGGGCTAAACCAAGCAGGCGATAGATATTCATTTACGGTTGATAGTCCAAATCCGTTCCACCTGACAGATCCATATACCTTAACGATGGGATACGATCAAAAATTGTCAAGTGCCCAAGTAGCTATTTATTATCTTGATGAACAACAAAGGAAATGGGTGCATGTTGGTGGCGAAGTAGATCCAAAGAAACATGTCATTACAGCAAGAGTGCCACATTTTTCAACGTATGCCGTATTTTCAGATGACCAATCGCCTGACATAATCATCTTTGAAGCTGAACCTGGGGAAAAAGCAGTAAAATTAAAATTCAAGGCTGAAGACGCCTCTGGGGTCAGTTATTATCGGCTATTAAAAAATGGAAAAGAAATTGCGACATTACAAGGAACGGATGAAGTATATACAGACCATGATGTAAAGCCGGATACGGTTTATACTTATCAATTAATATCGGGAGATATATACGGAAATGAATCTAGCCAAACGATTCAAGCCAGAACGAAGAGCGCATCCATATCGGGGGTGAAGACCCCGCCGAAAACCGAGCAGCCGGAATTGGGTAACAAACATCAAAACACGAAACAATCCGCTGCACTTAACAAAGAAACAGAGAAAAGAGTTGTTGATGAGGCAGGAAATGATCAAGGAATAGCGCAGCCTGCTCCTAATAAGCCACTGCCAAATACAGCTACGAACATGCTTTGGTACTTGCTTATGGGAATGATTATTTTTAGTCTCGGAATAAGTATATTATTTTGGTTGTGGCTAAAAAGAAGACGCCAAGTTTGAACGAAATAGTTCTTTAATGTACAAAAACAGTCCCATGTGTTAGAAACTAATGCGTGGACTGTTTTTTGTTTCACTTTTTTATAGTGAAGCCTTCTTAAACGGCCTTCTTAGAATCATGATTAAATAACCAAACTAAAGACTTTTTAACTATTAAATTTCCTCTTAATGGTGAAATGTAATGCATATTTAGTGAAATGAAGAAGACATGCGAATGAAGTCATCCTTATTTGATATAATTCATATGGACAAGGTGTTAGAAGAGATCACTTATACTAGTATGGACGGAGGCGGAAGGAAAAACGTCCACTGTGGAAGCCGATGATCAATATTCCTCGTCCAGATGAGGTGAGCGCCCCATTCGAACGGGATGATAGTGATCGGTAACATCTGGGAAAAACTCTCATGCAACTAGACTATCAGAATGAAAAGAAAGCACCATAGGCCATGAGAGAGGTTATTTTTGTGCAAAATTGGAAATCGCATCGTTAATTTCTTTCATAATGATTTGGCCACAATGGATGAGTCGTAAAAGTCATACCCGGCGTGACAGCAAGTTTTATGGGCTGCCTTCACTAGTAGCCGTCAGGTTTTGCAAGCCCTCTTGTTGTAAAAATAAGGAGATTGCAATAGCGTTTGGCAACGATTATTATTGGAATTATTTGTAAAATATTGTGGTGATAAATTGTTTTTTTGGGCCTGATATTGTTAAAATAGGGTTATTGATATCATTGAAGCTAAGGAGCTGTACGAATAGGAGGAAATTTGTTGAAAATGGAAGTCGCCAATTTTTTGAAAAAAAATAGGAACAAATTGATGGATGACTGGATCGTGGAGATGAAACAGCTGGGCGGGGATGGCCCGTTACATGTCATTTCTGACGATAAATTTGAAAGCATAAGCAGGGAGTTTTTTGACATCGCTGTTTTCAATATCGTAGATTCAGAGAATCGTTACGAAACGAAAGTCGAAAGATTTGCGGAACAAGTTGTGAGAATTGGCTGGCCGCTCACCTTTTTAATGTCCGGCCTGCAAGTACTGAAGACCCTTATCTTTGACTGGATGAAGGAAGAAAATAATTATGGGGCCGATGATCTTGTGAAACTTTTTCATGAAATAGAAAATTGGATTTCCCCATTGAACAGACAAATCGTCGAGGCATATTCCAATAGTTGGGAGAAAACAGTTTTTTTACAAAAAGTGGCTCTTCAGGAACTGTCAGCTCCACTCATACCCGTATTTGAAAAAATTTCCGTCATGCCCTTGGTGGGAACCATCGACACGGAACGTGCCAAGCTGATCATGGAAAACTTGCTGTCGGGTGTTGTCAAACATCGGGCGGATGTCGTTCTTATCGATATTACCGGTGTGCCTGTGGTGGATACCATGGTGGCTCATCATATCATTCAAGCGGCGGATGCGGTCCGGCTTGTAGGTTCAAAATGCATGATTGTGGGAATTCGCCCGGAAATCGCCCAGACAATCGTCAATCTCGGCATTCATTTGAACCACATTACGACGACGAGTACATTGCAAAAAGGAATAGAGAAAGCACTAGCCTTCACAAATAGAAAAATAGTGGTACTTGAGGAGGGTGCTCATTGAGAATACCAATCTTAAAGCTTCGGGATTGTCTGCTAGTTTCGATTCAATGGGAACTCGATGATCAGACAGCACTGGAGTTCCAAGAGGATCTTTTAAATAAAATTCATGCCACCAATGCTCGTGGTGTCGTGATTGATATTACTTCGCTCGATATCATTGATTCGTTTATCGCGAAAGTGCTGGGCGATGTAATGGAAATGTCCAAGCTAATGGGAGCCAAAGTAGTCATTACCGGGATCCAACCTGCTGTAGCCATTACGCTTATTGAGTTGGGTATTCGCATGGAGGACGTGACTACAGCCCTTGATTTAGAAAATGGATTGGATAAATTACAACAGGAACTGGGGGATTAGCCTATGGAGCTGCAGTCCTTTGTAAAAATATCAAATGAATGGGACATCGTGGCAGTTCGCCAATTAGGCAGAAATGCAGCAAAGGAACTGGGCTTTGGGGTAGTTGACCAGGCAAGAATAACAACTGCAATCAGCGAATTGGCTCGAAACATCTTTTTATACGCAGGTGAAGGAAAAGTTTGGATAGAGAAAGAATTTTTGGATGGAAAAAAAGGGCTTAAAATTATCGCGCAGGATCAAGGACCCGGGATTGAAGATATTCGCAGAGTAATGGAGGACGGGTATTCCACTTCTGGGGGATTGGGCGCCGGCCTTCCAGGTGTAAAGCGGCTGATGGATGATTTCAATATAGAGTCTGAACCAGGAAAAGGCACTGTGGTAACTGCGGTGAAGTGGCTCCGATAAGGGGAGTGATTCTTAATGGGGTTTTGGGAAACAATTGTACCGAAGTACAAAGAGATTATTCGGAAATACCTAAACGATAAAGATGAAAATATCCTTTATCAAGGACAAAAATTAAGCCGGAAATTGATTGAACATCAAATAGCACCAGAGGAAGTAATCAGCCTTCACAAGTCCATTATGATGGAAGAAAATTACTCTGCTGGAAAAATCATTGACTCTTTTGATGTGCTTCTAGAAGTGATGTTGGGCTACGGACTTGCCTATCGGGAACATCAAAGCCTTAGAACGGAGCAGCTGGCTTTGCGGAACGAAATTGAAGTAGCGGCAAACATGCAGGAAACACTGCTAAGGACATCCATTCCTTCGGTTAAAGGGGTGGATATTGGGGCGATCAGTGTGCCGGCCCGACAAATGAATGGAGATTATTTCCATTTTGTTTCAAACGATAGCCACCTCGTCGGAATAGCCATCGCTGATGTTATTGGTAAAGGCATACCCGCGGCACTTTCGATGTCAATGATTAAATATGCGATGGACAGCCTTCCGGGAGATGATCACAGTCCCGGCTCGGTATTGAAAAGTTTAAACCGTGTCGTGGAGCAAAACGTTGACCCGAATATGTTTATAACGATGTGCTATGGCACTTATGATGCAAAGCAACATCTATTCAGCTATGCGACCGCCGGACATGAACCGGGATTTTTTTATAAGGCGAAAAGCAAGGAATACTTAGATTTTTGCGGCAGAGGTTTATTGCTTGGTATTAATAAAAATACCGAATATAAAGAGTATGAAATCCAATTAGAACCGGGTGATATGATTATTCTCATGTCCGATGGGGTAACGGAATGCCGGACGGAAGAAGGTTTTATCGAAAGGGAAGATCTCACAAGTTACATTGATCGATATATTCATCTTCCAGCCCAGGAAATCGTGAATAATGTGTTTAAAGATTTGGAAAGACTACAGGAATTTGAATTGCGGGATGACTTTACGTTAATCATTTTAAAAAGAACGAAATAAAAACATGTTTATCTTTTTGAAAACGCGGGTAAGTGTTAAAAGCAACTATTCAGGAATTATATAGGGGTGGATATTTGTGAATGTTTCTATAAAAATAACCGAAAACAACAATGCTGTTCACGCGTCTATAGCTGGTGAAATTGACGCCTACACAGCTCCTAAAGTTCGAGATGAATTAATAAAGCATGCCGAGAAGAAGGGAATGCAATTAGTTGTAGATTTAACCGAAGTTACATACATGGACAGCACGGGTCTTGGGGTGTTCGTAGGGTTATTTAAGCAGCTCCGCGCAAATGAAGGAGATTTGACATTAACTGGAATGTCGGAAAGATTGCAAAGGCTGTTTGATATTACCGGGCTTGCAGATGTGATGGACATCAATACCGAGGTAGAGGGTGGAGTATAAATGGAGGCATCGTTTGATTATATCGAGATGAAGGTTCCCGCAAAGCCGGAATATGTTGGAGTCATACGGTTAACCCTTTCAGGAATCGCCAGCAGAATGGGCTTTTCCTATGAAGTCATTGAAGATATTAAAATTGCCACAAGTGAAGCAGTGACCAACGCTGTCCAACATGCTTACAACAGGGAAGAGAACGGGGAAGTTGTAGTAGGCTTTGCTCTTTATGAGAACCGTTTGGAAGTTATGGTAGCAGATTCCGGAAAAAGCTTCGATATAAAAGAAACCCGCGCAGAAACAGGTCCTTATTCTAATGGAGAACAAGTGGAATTTTTGCGTGAAGGAGGCTTGGGTCTGTATTTAATCGAGAGTCTAATGGACGAAGTCAATGTAAAGCTGCACAAAGGCGTCAGCGTGTTCATGACGAAATTTCTCGAAAGGGAGCAGGTGGAGATGGATGCCGAAAAAATCTCAACCTGATATCGCCAAAAGCGAGGTCAACGAATGGATCAAGGCGTTTCAACTTCATGAAGATAGGGAAGCTCAAGACAAGCTCGTCATGCATTATAAAAATCTGGTAGAATCGATTGCCCGGAAGTATTCCAAAGGAAAATCGCATCACGAAGATATTTTTCAAGTTGGAATCATCGGTCTTTTAGGAGCCATCCGCCGTTATGATGAATCCTATGGAAAGTCTTTCGAAGCATTTGCGATACCGACGATTATTGGAGAAATTAAACGATTTTTACGTGACAAAACATGGAGCGTTCATGTACCTCGCCGAATTAAGGAACTAGGTCCCAAAATCAAAACGACCGTAGAAGAATTGACGAGTGAACTTCAGCGCTCTCCCCAAATTCATGAAATTGCCGAGTGCTTGGATGTGACGGAAGAAGAAGTGCTGGAAGCAATGGAGATGGGGAAAAGTTATCAGGCGCTATCAGTTGATCATTCCATTGAAGCGGATGCGGATGGAAGCACTGTTACGTTGCTTGATATTATTGGAAATGTGGACGAAGGCTATGAAAGAGTCAATCAAAAACTTGTTGTTGAAAAAGTGCTGCACGTATTAACCGAAAGGGAAAAGAAAATTATCCAGTATACGTACTTGGAGAACTTGAGCCAAAAGGAAACCGGAGACTTGTTGAACATATCGCAAATGCACGTGTCACGCCTGCAAAGGCGAGCGATTAAAAAGCTTCAGGAGGCCATTTTTGCAGAACCAATTGATACGGAGAAATCAACCTTATGATCCACTTAAAACATAAACAGCTGGAAGCATACGCCTTTCAAAGAGCAAAAGAAGGCAATCATTTTTGCGGAGACAGTTTTTATATGACGACGACCGACGACTATTTTCTTTGTGTACTTGCCGATGGACTGGGAAGCGGGGAATATGCGCACGAATCTTCCCAAGCCGTTACTTCAGTTGTACAATCAAATCCCGATGAAGACGTGTATACATTAATGGAATTTAGCAATAGGGTGTTATTAAGCAAAAGGGGGGCAGCAGTCGCCATTTTAAAGGTTGACTTTGCCCGCCATGTCTTTGAGTATAGCTGTGTCGGAAACATTCGATTTTATGTATATACTCCTTCTGGAAATTTAATTTATCCAATGCCTATTACCGGCTATATGTCGGGAAGGCCGCAAAAAATTAGAACACAGACTTTTTCGTATGAACCGCAATCGAGATTTCTGATTCATTCCGACGGGTTTACACAAGTTGAATCAAAAAAGCTTTTGAACTCCTATGCTTCAATGTATACACTCGCCAATAAGCTACAACTGTCCCAAGCAAACAAATCTGATGATGTCACTTTTATTGTAGGCAGCCTGCTTTAAGTAGCGGGTTTTTAATATGGGCTAATATCGTATAAAAGTGAATTTGATAGGTTAAACGTAAAAACACAAAAGGCAGTAATCACAAACGCTTTGCTTGTGATGTGAGTTTCTGTCGTTATGGGGAGTAACCAATCCCCAAGGTGTGCGAAGATGTTAGGTAGGATGGAGCGGATATATATATATAGCGGTTAAGTAAAAGGGAGATGGAACATTGGCGGCAAAGGCTATCATTGATAACGTTGCTGTGCCCAGTGTTTTTCGGAAACGTTTTTATCTTGATGAACTTATAGTGATTGATCTTTTATTTTTACAAGTCTCATCATCACCCGGCTCAAAAACTGTCCAAACCGAATTGGTCCAACGGTGATACCGTACGTCAACGTTTTGGATTCGTTTCCGTATAGCGTATCGGCTCTGGAGCCATCCCGGTATTTTATCATATTATTTGATTTTAATGGAATCGATCGCTCCCTTGTACTGATGGCATCATTCTCGTAATAGGAATTTTATCGGGAATAACATGTTCCCGATCAATCCATTGAAAAGATCATTGCGCAGTCGGTCGCTTCATGGTCATGTTCACATTTTTCAGGAACGAGCGCGTCTTCATTTCCGCCGTGTTCGAGCAACGGAAGTTCTCGAAAACAGTAAGCCTTTTTCCAAGTACATTTCATTCGCTGTTAGGTCTGTCCTGCATTGTTCTCAAAGAACCCGAGTATGTAACTAAACGTTGTCTGCGTTGGGCGCTCACGCACCGCAAACTGATGCATCATTGACAAGTGTTCAATTAAACGATCCCCCTTTATGTCAACACATCCTCCGCATATCATCTGGAAAGGTTTCACCCGATATCGGTCTATAATATTCCTCAGTGGCAAAAATGGCTGTTCATACGACTTTCATTAATGGGTCATCAACTGATCAAACTTGTCTTGGAAATGGCTGTATGACTAATTCTGTCCATATAAAATGTAATTTGCGTTCCGGCAAGTAACCACTGAGATTGACTCAAGTTTCCCCTGTTCAACTGTTAATACTGTAAAATTCAGATGCTTGAACTCCCTTTCTTTCCCTAAGAATTTACTGCTTTCTCATATTACACCTAATGGAAACTGTTCTTATTGGCAAATATGTGAGTGGGAAAAAGATTAAGCCAAAGAACAACAAACAAAAAAGTTTTCAACAACCGGTCTTCCCCACAAAAATCTTTATTGTTGGCTTTTTTTAAACTGATTTGCAATGTCAATTCAGGCATTGTTGTCAAAGTGCATATGTTCTAGTGGATGTTATCTTGCATGATCAGAAGGTGATATGACAATATGGTATCAGCCGAATAATTGGCGCCATACTTGTAAACAAGGTAAAATAAAGAGAATTTAGTGAAGCGAGGGGTACCAATGATCGTAACCGAACCAAAAAATGAGGACCTGCTCGTCAAAAAGTTGGCGGGAAGCTTAGGTCTTTCCAAAAAACACGTGACCAGTGTAATTCAATTGCTTGAAGAAGGGAATACTGTTCCATTTATTGCCCGCTATAGAAAAGAAATGACCGGAGCCCTGGATGAAGTGCAAATAAAAGAAATTATGGAGGGCTGGCAGTACTTACAAAGCTTAGAACAACGAAAAGAAGATGTTATCCGGCTTATTGATGAGCAAGGAAAATTAACGGAAGAATTAAAGCTGCAAATTATCCGCGCAGATAAATTGCAAACAGTTGAAGATTTATATCGCCCTTATCGACAAAAACGCCGAACAAAAGCGACAGTCGCAAAGGAAAAGGGCCTTGAACCACTTGCTGATTGGATGTGGCAACTTCCGTCAGAAGGAAATCTTGAGGAAGAAGCCGCAAAATATGTCAATCTTGAAAAAGAGGTAGAGGATGCGGCCGCAGCAATTCAAGGAGCAAAGGATATTGTAGCCGAACGAGTTTCAGATGATGCCGCGGTTCGTCAATGGGTACGGAAAGAAACATTCCAATCAGGGCTTGTTGTTTCATCCGTCAAAAACGCCGAAAAAGACGAAAAATCCGTATATGAAATGTACTATGAGTATGAAGAGCCTGTCAGAAAAATTGTTCCTCACCGGATTCTTGCGTTAAATCGCGGGGAAAAAGAAGATATATTGCGCGTTTCCATCAAGCCCCATACAGAAAAAATCATTGATTATTTAAGCAGAACTTTTATTAAAAATTCCGCTTCCGTTGTTGCCAAGGAAATGAAAGAAAGTATTGAAGACAGCTACAAACGCTTGATTGAGCCGGCAATTGAACGCGAAATTAGAAATGAATTAACGGAAAAAGCGGAAGATCAGGCGATTCATATTTTTTCGGAAAACCTGAGAAAGTTATTGTTGCAGCCGCCATTAAAAGGAAAAGTGGTCCTTGGTGTTGATCCTGCTTACCGGACAGGATGTAAATTGGCAGTCGTCGATGAAACCGGAAAGGTGCTTTATATAGATGTTATTTACCCGCATCCGCCGAATGCAAAGCGGGACGCAGCAAAAGCTAAAATGGCGGATGTTTTAAAAAGGTTCCAGATCGAAATTATCGCGATCGGAAATGGAACAGCTTCCCAGGAAACAGAACAATTTACCGTACATTTGTTAAAAGAGCTGGATTTTGATGCAAGTTATATTATCGTTAATGAAGCCGGGGCAAGTGTTTATTCCGCATCCGATCTTGCAAGGGAAGAATTTCCGGATCTGCAAGTGGAAGAAAGAAGTGCTGTTTCTATTGCCCGCAGGCTTCAGGACCCGCTTGCCGAGCTTGTGAAAATCGACCCGAAATCCGTGGGAGTCGGCCAATATCAACATGACGTTTCGCAAAAGAAATTAAATGAACAGCTTGCGTTTGTCGTCGAGACGGCGGTAAACCAGGTCGGTGTGAATGTGAATACAGCATCACCCTCATTATTGCAATATGTTTCGGGATTAAGTAAAACAGTAGCGAACAATATCGTAAAACGCCGTGAAGAAAACGGCAAATTTACGAGTAGATCACAACTGCGGGATATCCCTCGGCTCGGCGCAAAAACATATGAACAAGCGGTTGGTTTTATGAGGATTTTGGATGGAGAAGACCCGCTTGATTCGACCCCCATCCATCCGGAAAGTTATTCCGAGGTTCAACAACTGCTTTCATCAATTGGGTATACAACGGCGGATCTTGGTTCGCAAAAGCTGAACGAAGCATTAAAAAATATATCTGTCGAGGAAACAGCAAAAGAGCTTGGCCTTGGCGAGTTGACGCTTCGTGATATCATCGACTCTTTAATGAAGCCTGGCCGCGACTTGCGGGATGAATTGCCAAAGCCGATCTTAAAGAAGGACCTTTTAAAACTTGAAGACTTGACACCGGGAATGGAGCTTCAAGGAACTGTCAGAAACGTCGTTGACTTTGGCGCCTTTGTCGACGTCGGAGTGAAAGAGGATGGACTTGTCCATATTTCAAAGCTAAGCGACCGTTTTGTCAAACATCCCCTTGATGTTGTATCGCTAGGAGATATCGTTACGGTTTGGGTTGAAAAAGTGGATGTCCAAAAGGGAAGATTGTCCCTTACAATGAAGAAATCTTAAGCAAGAAAGAAACACTGCCAGTTACGAGCAGTGTTTTTTTCTGTAAAAAAACCAACATTGATTCAGCATTTTAATTTGATTTCTGTCTTTTTTAAGAAAAGCTTTTTGCATTTGGTTTTGAAACCAGGCAGGCATTTTTTCGTATCCTCCCAGGTAAAAGTTTTGGTATCATTAGGATATGATAAGAAAAGTTATCCCGTGAGGCTGAGGGAGGAAGTGCATGACAAACGAACAATTGCAAAGCTTAACTGAACGATTGTCGCAGGAATTTTTTCAAAAGCCGTTTAAACATAAAGCCGTCTTCAATCCCCGATTGAGAACAACAGGCGGCCGTTATTTGCTTACAAACCATCATATAGAAATCAACCGAAAATATTATGACGAGCATGGACTGGAAGAGTTGAAAGGGATTATTAAACATGAGTTGTGCCATTACCACCTTCATCTCGAAGGTAAAGGGTACAAGCACGGTGACAGGGATTTCAGGGAGCTCTTGAAAAAAGTCGGTGCTCCGCGCCATTGTTCACCGCTCTCCGAGCAGAAAAAGGCAACGAGGAGGATGTATGAATGTTCTCGCTGTGGTTATATTTATACCCGGCAGCGCAGGGTGAACACGAGCCGCTATTTTTGTGGCAAGTGCAAAGGAAAACTTTTTGAAAAGAAATCTGGAAAAGTTCCGATTTTCCCTTGACAGGCATTCGCCGACTATTTATAATCGTAAGAGCCGTTCAAGAAAAACCAAAACGAATGGCCCATTATTTTTTACGGGGAAGTACTCAAGAGGCTGAAGAGGCGCCCCTGCTAAGGGCGTAGGTCGCGTAAGCGGCGCGAGGGTTCAAATCCCTCCTTCTCCGCCATTTTTATTTTGGCCCCTTGGTCAAGCGGTTAAGACACCGCCCTTTCACGGCGGTAACACGGGTTCGAATCCCGTAGGGGTCATCAATAGCCGGAGTGAATGCAATGATACTGGTTACGCGGCATCTAAAGAAGACAAGTTGCTTCCATTTGTCGCATTCGCTCCTTGATTCAGTTTCCGGCAGCATTGCGAAGAGGCGAGCGTAAGCCTTGATGAAGTGACGATTCTTGACTTGCGGTAGAGCAAGTGTAAAGTGGCAAACTTGCAAGAGCTCACGCTTTTTTGTGCGACGATTACTTGGCTGCACATTGGCTCGATGTCATCAACACACTGGTCATTAGAATGGAAAGTATTTTACAATTATATGTATGGTCCCGTAGTGTAGCGGTTAACATGCCTGCCTGTCACGCAGGAGATCGCGGGTTCGATTCCCGTCGGGACCGCCACTTTAAAGATTGTTGACATATTTTGATGTGTGTTGTACAATAGAAAAGTTGCTCAATGACATTGGGCTATAGCCAAGCGGTAAGGCAACGGACTTTGACTCCGTGATTCGCTGGTTCGAATCCAGCTAGCCCAGCCAAACGATCGAGCCATTAGCTCAGCCGGTAGAGCATCTGACTTTTAATCAGAGGGTCGCAGGTTCGATTCCTGCATGGCTCATTGATCTTTCTTGGAAAGTATATCCGAATAGATTAGCCAGTTGACATTTATTTAGTAGTATGGTAATATATATCTTGTCTTTGAAAAGAGCGGTCGTGGCGGAATCGGCAGACGCGCTAGGTTGAGGGCCTAGTGGTAGCAATACCGTGGAGGTTCAAGTCCTCTCGACCGCACCAACATAAAAGTGCGCCCGTAGCTCAATTGGATAGAGCGTTTGACTACGGATCAAAAGGTTAGGGGTTCGACTCCTCTCGGGCGCGCCACTTATTTCTGTCAATCTATGAAACGGGAAGTGGCTCAGCTTGGTAGAGCACTTGGTTTGGGACCAAGGGGTCGCAGGTTCAAATCCTGTCTTCCCGACCATTTATAGATGAGAAAGCCATGCGGGTGTAGTTTAGTGGTAAAACCACAGCCTTCCAAGCTGTTGTCGTGGGTTCGATTCCCATCACCCGCTCCATTGTTTGATCTTTGAAAACTGAACGAAACGAAACGTCAATCAATAATTGATTAGTCAGCTTTAATTATGA
This sequence comes from Siminovitchia sp. FSL W7-1587, assembly GCF_037963795.1. Classification (NCBI taxonomy): domain Bacteria; kingdom Bacillati; phylum Bacillota; class Bacilli; order Caryophanales; family Bacillaceae; genus Siminovitchia; species Siminovitchia sp. FSL W7-1587. The sequence continues at coordinate 1,592,105 of NZ_CP150169.1, read as the reverse complement.
GCTAACCAAACTTTACATGAGAGTTTGATCCTGGCTCAGGACGAACGCTGGCGGCGTGCCTAATACATGCAAGTCGAGCGGACAAAAGAGGAGCTTGCTCCTTTTTAGTCAGCGGCGGACGGGTGAGTAACACGTGGGCAACCTGCCTGTAAGACTGGGATAACTCCGGGAAACCGGGGCTAATACCGGATAATTTCTTTTTCCGCATGGAGAAAGGATAAAAGACGGCTCTGCTGTCACTTACAGATGGGCCCGCGGCGCATTAGCTAGTTGGTGGGGTAACGGCCTACCAAGGCAACGATGCGTAGCCGACCTGAGAGGGTGATCGGCCACACTGGGACTGAGACACGGCCCAGACTCCTACGGGAGGCAGCAGTAGGGAATCTTCCGCAATGGACGCAAGTCTGACGGAGCAACGCCGCGTGAGTGATGAAGGTCTTCGGATCGTAAAACTCTGTTATCAGGGAAGAACCCGCATCGGAGTAACTGCCGGTGCGTTGACGGTACCTGACCAGAAAGCCACGGCTAACTACGTGCCAGCAGCCGCGGTAATACGTAGGTGGCAAGCGTTGTCCGGAATTATTGGGCGTAAAGCGCGCGCAGGCGGCTTCTTAAGTCTGATGTGAAAGCCCACGGCTCAACCGTGGAGGGTCATTGGAAACTGGGAGGCTTGAGTGCAGAAGAGGAGAGCGGAATTCCACGTGTAGCGGTGAAATGCGTAGAGATGTGGAGGAACACCAGTGGCGAAGGCGGCTCTCTGGTCTGTAACTGACGCTGAGGCGCGAAAGCGTGGGTAGCGAACAGGATTAGATACCCTGGTAGTCCACGCCGTAAACGATGAGTGCTAAGTGTTAGGGGGTTTCCGCCCCTTAGTGCTGCAGCAAACGCATTAAGCACTCCGCCTGGGGAGTACGGCCGCAAGGCTGAAACTCAAAGGAATTGACGGGGGCCCGCACAAGCGGTGGAGCATGTGGTTTAATTCGAAGCAACGCGAAGAACCTTACCAGGTCTTGACATCCCGATGCCCGCTTTAGAGATAAAGTTTTCCCTTCGGGGACATCGGTGACAGGTGGTGCATGGTTGTCGTCAGCTCGTGTCGTGAGATGTTGGGTTAAGTCCCGCAACGAGCGCAACCCTTGATCTTAGTTGCCAGCATTAAGTTGGGCACTCTAAGGTGACTGCCGGTGACAAACCGGAGGAAGGTGGGGATGACGTCAAATCATCATGCCCCTTATGACCTGGGCTACACACGTGCTACAATGGATGGTACAAAGGGCCGCGAGACCGCGAGGTGGAGCGAATCCCATAAAACCATTCTCAGTTCGGATTGCAGGCTGCAACTCGCCTGCATGAAGCCGGAATCGCTAGTAATCGCGGATCAGCATGCCGCGGTGAATACGTTCCCGGGCCTTGTACACACCGCCCGTCACACCACGAGAGTTTGTAACACCCGAAGTCGGTGGGGTAACCATTTGGAGCCAGCCGCCGAAGGTGGGACAGATGATTGGGGTGAAGTCGTAACAAGGTAGCCGTATCGGAAGGTGCGGCTGGATCACCTCCTTTCTAAGGATAATTGAAATGTGGAGGCGACTGCTCGGCAGGAGCCGCAACTGAACATTTCCAATAGATACAAATTGACGCTTTCGTTTCGTTTAGTTTTGAGAGGTCAAACCTTTCTCGCTTTATGAGAAACAACTCTCAAAACATGTGCTCTTGCGGCACAGCGTGTTCGAGGAACTTCACCTCGTCGCAAAGCTGCATGAAGCATTAGCGCTGATGAATCACACCATGTGATGGAAGTCAGCAGCTTCGTTCTTTGAAAACCGGATAACATGAGAAGAAACAAACCGAGAATCGTTCACCTTATGGATGATCCATTATGGAGCAACCATGAGAAGTGTAAAACCTTTAGGTTTGAGTATCAGTATCACTCAACCAAGGGCAACGAGAAGCGTGAAGATCAAGGGAGCGACTGAATGAGCGCCGGAGCGCACTACGAGTGCGTGATGACGTGAATGAGGGAGCTGACATAGAGATTCGATGCTAATCGTTGACCGAAAAAAGATTAAGTTAATAAGGGCGCACGGTGAATGCCTTGGCACTAGGAGCCGATGAAGGACGGGACGAACACCGATATGCTTCGGGGAGCTGTAAGCAAGCTGATCCGGAGATTTCCGAATGGGGAAACCCACTGCCAGTAATGAGGCAGTATCCATTTCTGAATCCATAGGGAATGGAAGGCATACCCGGGGAACTGAAACATCTAAGTACCCGGAGGAAGAGAAAGAAAAATCGATTCCCCCAGTAGCGGCGAGCGAAACGGGAAGAGCCCAAACCGAAAGGCTTGCCTTTCGGGGTTGTAGGACACTCAAAGTGGAGTGACAAAGGAACGGCGTAGACGAAGCGGCCTGGAAAGGCCGGCCAAAGAAGGTAACAGCCCTGTAGTTGAAACGTCGTTCCCTCCCGAGTGGATCCTGAGTACGGCGGGACACGAGAAATCCCGTCGGAATCCGGGAGGACCATCTCCCAAGGCTAAATACTCCCTAGTGACCGATAGTGAACCAGTACCGTGAGGGAAAGGTGAAAAGCACCCCGGGAGGGGAGTGAAATAGAACCTGAAACCGTGTGCCTACAAGTAGTCAGAGCACAATAAGTGTGATGGCGTGCCTTTTGTAGAATGAACCGGCGAGTTGCGATTTCATGCAAGGTTAAGTTGAAAAGACGGAGCCGCAGCGAAAGCGAGTCTGAATAGGGCGCAAGAGTATGAGGTCGCAGACCCGAAACCAGGTGATCTACCCATGTCCAGGGTGAAGGTCAGGTAACACTGACTGGAGGCCCGAACCCACGTATGTTGAAAAATGCGGGGATGAGGTGTGGGTAGGGGTGAAATTCCAATCGAACCTGGAGATAGCTGGTTCTCTCCGAAATAGCTTTAGGGCTAGCCTCAAGGTGAGAGTATTGGAGGTAGAGCACTGTTTGGACGAGGGGCCCTCATCGGGTTACCGACTTCAGACAAACTCCGAATGCCAAATACTTATCCTTGGGAGTCAGACTGCGAGTGATAAGATCCGTAGTCGAGAGGGAAACAACCCAGACCACCAGCTAAGGTCCCCAAGTATACGTTAAGTGGAAAAGGATGTGGAGTTGCTTAGACAACCAGGATGTTGGCTTAGAAGCAGCCACCATTCAAAGAGTGCGTAATAGCTCACTGGTCGAGTGACTCTGCGCCGAAAATGTACCGGGGCTAAACGTATCACCGAAGCTGTGGATTGCAATAGCAATGGTAGGAGAGCGTTCCAAGCGCGGCGAAGTCGTCTTGAAAGAGGCGGTGGAGTGCTTGGAAGTGAGAATGCCGGTATGAGTAGCGAAAGAAGGGTGAGAATCCCTTCCACCGAAAGCCTAAGGTTTCCTGAGGAAGGCTCGTCCGCTCAGGGTAAGTCGGGACCTAAGCCGAGGCCGAAAGGCGTAGGCGATGGATAACAGGTTGAGATTCCTGTACCGCCTCATTGCCGTTTGAGTGATGGAGGGACGCAGGAGGATAAGGCAAGCGCGCAGCTGGAAAAGCGCGTCCAAGCAGTAAGGCCGGTAAGTAGGCAAATCCGCTTACCGTGTAGGCTGAGCTGTGATGGCGAGGGAAAAAAAGTACCGAAGTTCCTGATTCCACACTGCCGAGAAAAGCTTCTAGCGAGGCAATAGGCGCCCGTACCGCAAACCGACACAGGTAGGCGAGGAGAGAATCCTAAGGTGAGCGAGAGAACTCTCGTTAAGGAACTCGGCAAAATGACCCCGTAACTTCGGGAGAAGGGGTGCTTTTTAGGGTGAATAGCCCTGAGAAGCCGCAGTGAATAGGCCCAGGCGACTGTTTAGCAAAAACACAGGTCTCTGCGAAGCCGCAAGGCGAAGTATAGGGGCTGACGCCTGCCCGGTGCTGGAAGGTTAAGAGGAGAGGTCAGCTTAGGCGAAGCTTCGAATTGAAGCCCCAGTAAACGGCGGCCGTAACTATAACGGTCCTAAGGTAGCGAAATTCCTTGTCGGGTAAGTTCCGACCCGCACGAAAGGCGCAACGATCTGGGCACTGTCTCAACGAGAGACTCGGTGAAATTATAGTACCTGTGAAGATGCAGGTTACCCGCGACAGGACGGAAAGACCCCGTGGAGCTTTACTGTAGCTTGATATTGACTGTCTGTGCAGCTTGTACAGGATAGGTAGGAGCCATGGAAACGGGAGCGCCAGCTTCCGTGGAGGCAACGGTGGGATACTACCCTGGCTGTATGGACCGTCTAACCCGCGACCCTGATCGGGTTGGGAGACAGTGTCAGGCAGGCAGTTTGACTGGGGCGGTCGCCTCCTAAAAGGTAACGGAGGCGCCCAAAGGTTCCCTCAGAATGGTTGGAAATCATTCGCAGAGTGTAAAGGCAGAAGGGAGCTTGACTGCGAGACCTACAAGTCGAGCAGGGACGAAAGTCGGGCTTAGTGATCCGGTGGTTCCGCATGGAAGGGCCATCGCTCAACGGATAAAAGCTACCCCGGGGATAACAGGCTTATCTCCCCCAAGAGTTCACATCGACGGGGAGGTTTGGCACCTCGATGTCGGCTCATCGCATCCTGGGGCTGTAGTCGGTCCCAAGGGTTGGGCTGTTCGCCCATTAAAGCGGTACGCGAGCTGGGTTCAGAACGTCGTGAGACAGTTCGGTCCCTATCCGTCGCGGGCGCAGGAAATTTGAGAGGAGCTGTCCTTAGTACGAGAGGACCGGGATGGACGCACCGCTGGTGTACCAGTTGTCTCGCCAGAGGCATAGCTGGGTAGCTATGTGCGGAAGGGATAAGTGCTGAAAGCATCTAAGCATGAAGCCCCCCTCAAGATGAGATTTCCCATTGTCTGGCTTGCCAGGCAACGTAAGATCCCTGAAAGATGATCAGGTAGATAGGTCCGGTGTGGAAGTGTGGCGACACATGGAGCTGACGGATACTAATCGATCGAGGACTTAATCAAATATAAAAAGCGCAGGACGCTCGTCCATCGCTGTAGCTCACTGGAGCTTCTGGCGGAAAAGTCAATCGACTTTGCCAGAAGAAGCGAAGTGACGCAAAGCGATAGCGTCCGGAGCTGGATTGAACAAAAACGGTTCTCGGACTTCTTCTCATGTATCCCGGTTTTGAGAGAATGAAAAAACTCTTGAAAAATACATAAAACGTATTATAATAAGATATGTTGTTAATTTTTGTCTGGTGGCGATAGCGAAGAGGCAACACCCGTTCCCATCCCGAACACGGAAGTTAAGTTCTTCAGCGCCGATGGTAATGAGGGGTTTCCCCTTGTGAGAGCAGGACGTTGCCGGGCAAACAGGACATCCATATTAATGGATGTCTTATTTTAGTTTATTTAAAAAGTATTGAAAGATATAAAGAAACTCAATGTAAGCGAGGATCAGAAGGACCAAGAAGATCGAGGAATCAAGGGAGAGAGACTCGCAATGGGCAATGCCCATGAGAATCGAGCGAGTGCAGATGACGAAGAGATTCGCCGGTCATCATGATCCGCAGCCCGAACACGGAAGTTAAGTTCGCGCGCCGATGGTAATGAGGGGTTTCCCCTTGTGAGAGCAGGACGTTGCCGGGCAAACAGGACATCCATATTAATGGATGTCTTATTTTAGTTTATTTAAAAAGTATTGAAAGATATAAAGAAACTCAATGTAAGCGAGGATCAGAAGGACCAAGAAGATCAAGGAATCAAGGGAGAGAGACTCGCAATGGGCAATGCCCATGAGAATCGAGCGAGTGCAGATGACGAAGAGATTCGCCGGTCATCATGATCCGCAGCCCGAACACGGAAGTTAAGTTCGCGCGCCGATGGTAATGAGGGGCTTCCCCTTGTGAGAGCAGGACGTTGCCGGGCAAGCAGGACATCCATATCAATGGGTGTCTTATTTTAGTTTTTTTAAAAAAGATCGCCTTTTTTATGTGGGCAGTTAGCAGTCAGAAAAGGCCAACCAAGCTTCGTGACGTTCTGATGCCACACACTTTTTCGCATCTTGCCGCACTCATGATTTGATCTTGCAGCGGGACTCCATAGTGGAAAGAATAAGAAAGAACTTCAGGATTCTTGCTTTTATGAACTTGATTCGTTATAATTAACAAGTACTACAATAATTCTATTATTATCGCGGGATGGAGCAGTTCGGTAGCTCGTCGGGCTCATAACCCGAAGGTCGCAGGTTCAAATCCTGCTCCCGCAATTACTGAAATTGTTCTATTCAAGTCCGATAACTAATCAGCCTTAGGGGTGTGCGTCCTAAGGTTTTTTTGTATAAACGATTGAGGGAGTTTAACATGGAAAATCATTATGAAATCGTTTCAGCCCTTCCGGAAAAAACATTTGCCATTGGAAAGAACCTGGGACATTTATTGGAAGCAGGCGATGTGATTTTGCTTGAAGGGGATCTAGGGGCAGGAAAAACGACTTTTGCAAAAGGGTTGGCTGCCGGTCTTGGGATACGTAAAACAGTGAATAGCCCTACTTTTACCATCATTAAAGAGTATGAAGGAAGGCTTCCGCTTTATCATATGGATGTTTATCGTTTGGAAGATTCTTTTGAAGACCTCGGCTTTGATGAATATTTTGAAGGCGATGGTGTAACGGTTGTGGAGTGGGCTCATTTTATCCAGGAGCAACTTCCGTCGGATAGACTTGCTGTTTATTTGCATCATGTAGGCGGCGAAAATCGCAAGATTGTTTTTAAACCTTATGGCACCAGATATAAAGCTTTATGTAAGGAGTTTTTTCATGAAAGTCCTGGCAATTGATACATCGAACGAAGTATTGGGAGTAGGCCTTGTAAGTGAGTCGAAAGTAATTGGGGAATACATTACGAACATAAAGAAGAACCACAGTGTGCGAGTCATGCCGGCGATTCAGCAACTTTTGAAAGATTGTGAAACAGATACCGGTGAACTTGATAAAATTGTTGTAGCCAAAGGACCAGGTTCTTATACTGGGGTGCGGATTGGTGTGACAATCGCTAAAACAATGGCCTGGAGTTTGGGTATACCTTTGTCGGGTGTCTCCAGCTTGGCTGTGCTTGCAATGACAGGCAGCTATTTTCCAGGATATATTTCACCGCTGTTTGATGCGAGGCGGGGTTTGATTTACACGGGCCTATACCAATTTAAAGAGAGCAAGCTTCAAGTGGTCATGGAGGACCGGAATATATTGGCCACGGAGTGGGCTGAATTATTAAAAGACCAAACGGTACCGATTTTATTTAATGGAAACGACGTGCCGCTTCATGAGCAAACTTTTCGGTCCGCTCTCAAAGACCAGGCATTTTTTTCTCACGTTGGTGAATACAATCCAAGGCCAGGAGAACTAGGCCTGCTTGGACTATACCTACCCCCTGAGGATATTCATTCGTTTACTCCAAATTATATACGCCTTGTGGAAGCCGAAGCTAAGTGGCTGGAGAGGCAGGGGAAGAAACCATGATAAATCGAAGCACGAGTGTCGGCCAAGATATATCTTTTCGCTTGGCCTCACTTGAAGATATTGGTAAATTGGTGGAGATCGAGAGCCGCTCGTTTTCGGCGCCTTGGCCCGAAGAGGCGTTTTATAACGATATCGCTCATAACCGCTTTGCATATTACGTTTTTATTACGCTCGACGGGATTGAAGTAGGTTATTGCGGTGTATGGATTATTTTGGATGAAGCGCATATTACAAACATTGCTGTGCTTCCAGAACATCGTGGAAAAAAATTGGGGGAACAACTGCTTTTTAAAGTGATGAATCTTGCCAAAGAGGCCGGAGCGAATAAGATGACACTCGAAGTACGGGTAAGTAATGACATTGCCCAGTCTCTTTATAAAAAACTGGGATTTCAAGAAGGCGGCATTCGAAAAAGATATTATACGGACAACCAAGAAGATGCGTTAGTGATGTGGGTGAATTTATGAAGAAAGAAAATATAGTTGTTCTGGGGATTGAGACAAGTTGTGATGAGACGGCAGCTGCGGTCGTTCGTGATGGAAAGGAAATATTATCAAATGTGGTCGCTTCCCAAATTGAAAGCCATCGCCGGTTTGGCGGTGTCGTTCCGGAACTGGCATCACGCCATCACGTAGAACAAATTACCATTGTCATTGAAGAAGCAATGAAGCAAGCAGCCGTTACTTTTGAAGATATTGATGCTGTTGCCGTAACGGAGGGACCGGGATTGGTTGGTGCTCTGCTCGTCGGTGTAAATGCTGCGAAGGCATTGGCTTTTAGCCGCAATATTCCGCTTGTCGGTGTTCATCATATTGCCGGCCACATTTATGCGAACCGACTGATCACCGACTTTACGTTTCCTTTGTTGTCGCTAGTCGTTTCAGGAGGCCATACGGAACTTGTGTATATGGAAAAGCACGGTTCATTTAAAGTAATCGGTGAAACGCGGGACGACGCTGCTGGAGAAGCATATGACAAAGTCGCGCGGACATTGAATTTGCCATATCCCGGCGGACCGCATATCGACAGACTTGCCCAAGAGGGGACGGCGACTATTGATCTTCCAAGAGCATGGTTGGAAGAGGATTCTTATGACTTCAGTTTTAGCGGTCTTAAATCCGCAGTTATCAACACGCTCCACAATGCGGAACAGCGCGGGGAAAAAATATCTCCAGAAAATGTGGCGGCGAGTTTTCAAGCAAGCGTAGTGGAAGTGTTGACGGAAAAAACGATCAGGGCTGCTAAAGAATTGGGCGTAAAACAAGTACTTTTGGCCGGAGGGGTAGCCGCAAATAAAGGGCTGCGGAAATCACTTGAATCCGCTTTTGAGCGAATAGAACATGTAGATCTCGTTATTCCTCCCCTGTATTTATGCACAGATAATGCCGCTATGATTGCGGCGGCAGGAACTGTCTTATTTGAAGCTGGGATAAGAGGTGCACTTGATATGAATGCGCACCCCGGTTTGGATATAGAAAAGTAAGGGCTCCGGTTGGAACGGAGTCTTTTTTTGTGGATAACTTGATCATATACTAGCTTGGAAACGACATTTTGTGGATGAATAAGCGAATATAGTGTGGATAATGTGTATAGGTTTGTTTATAACTTATGATGTAAACGTTTAAAATGTGGACAAGATTGTGGGTAAAAAAATCCCCGACGGAGTACCCATCGGGATAATACATGATTTTTGTTACGGTATGTCATATTCCGTAAGTGTTTCTGAAAGCCTCGTCCATTCTTCCAGCAATTCATCCATTTCGCTTTGAATTCTTTCCATTTCTTGATGAATTTCAAGAGTTCGTTCGTGGTCATTGAACACAGCGGGATCTGTTAACAACTGCTCTTTTATGTCCAGTTCCGCTTCCAATTGGTCCACCAATTCTTCCATTTCAGCGATCCGCCTTTTGAGTTGCCGTTCGCGTTTTCTTTTTTCTTTTTCCTGCTCGTATGAATGTTTACTGTCTACTTGTGTGTTCTTTGATTCCGGCTGTTGCAGTTGTGCCAGCTCCGCCATTTCCGTCTTTTTATTCACATAATAATCATAGTCGCCCAGAAATTCTTTTGTTCCTTCTGTGGATAGTTCGATCACTTTCGTAGCAATCCTGTTGATAAAATATCGGTCATGGGAAACGAATAAAATGGTTCCCGGGTAATCCACAAGCGCGTTTTCCAGCACTTCCTTGCTATCCAAGTCCAAGTGGTTCGTCGGTTCATCAAGAATGAGGACGTTCGCCTTTTGAAGCATGAGAATGGCGAGGGTGAGCCGCGCTTTTTCTCCCCCGCTCAATGACGAAACGGTTTTTAATACATCATCTTGGGTAAACAAAAAATTGCCCAATACGGATCTGACTTCTTTTTCCTTCATTAGCGGATAGCGATCCCATAATTCTTGTAAAACAGTTCGGTTGGTTGACAAGTTGGCCTGTTCCTGATCATAATATCCGAATTGAACATTTGCTCCATATCGAATCTCCCCGGATAGGAAGGGGATTTTTTTTATGATCGACTTTAACAACGTAGATTTGCCAATCCCGTTTGGCCCGACAAGGGCGGCACTGTCGCCGCGGGTAAGTCTCATATTGATATGGTTGGCCAATGTCTGTCCATTGTAGCCAATGCTCGCCTCTGAAACGGATAACACGTCATTTCCGCTTTGTTTCTCAATTGTGAATGAAAAAGAAGCGGATTTTGTGTCGCCTTCGGGACGATCCATGATATTCATTTTTTCTAATTTGCGGCGTCTGCTTTGCGCTCGTTTAGTCGTTGACGCTCTTGCGAGGTTACGCTGTATAAAGTCTTGCAGTTTGGAAATTTCACCTTGCTGTTTTTCATACAGTTTCATTTCCTGTTCAAATCTCTCGGCTTTTTGCTCGAGATACTTACTGTAATTTCCATGATAGACCGCCATTTCATGGCGGGACAGCTCATATACTAAAGAAACGATTTGGTCGAGAAAGTAACGGTCATGGGAAACGATGAGAAGGGCTCCCGGATAATTTTGCAAATATTTTTCTAACCAGGCCATGGTTTCAATATCAAGATGGTTTGTTGGCTCATCCAAAATCAGCAAGTCCGGCTTGGACAACAACAATTTTGCAAGCGCCAGGCGCGTTTTTTGTCCGCCACTCAGCCTGGCGATATTTTTATCATAGTCTTCTTCGAAAAATTGGAAGCCGTGCAGGACAGAACGTATATCTGATTCATATTGATAACCGCCGATTTTTTTAAACTGCTCTTGAAGCCTGTCATATTCACTCAATAGACGTTCATAGGCACCTTCACGTTCGTAATTCGCCGGATCGGAAAGCTTCTGCTCGATTTTTCGAAGCTCTTTTTCCATGTTTCGTACTTCGCTGAATACGGAAAGCATTTCTTCCCAAATCGTTAATTCTGATTCCAAGCCTGTATGTTGCTCCAAATAACCAATTGTTACATCTTTCGGTTTGACTACTTGGCCGGAATCATGTGAAAGTTCTCCAGCGATGATCTTTAACAAGGTAGACTTTCCGGCTCCATTCCTGCCGACAAGAGCTGCCCGGTCACCTTCGCGAATTTCCAATTTTATATTTGAAAGTACCAAATCAGCCCCAAAATACTTTGAAAGCTGTTGAACTTGCAATAATAGCATAATTTCCACCCCTAGTCATAGACAGTGTATCGCATGTTGACTATATTTGACAATTGATTTTTTAGGTGGCAAAAACAGACAGTATACACGAAATAGTGTAGAATGATAAGGAGGTGTTTGGCCGTGGAAAAATTGACGCATTTTAACAATGAAGGCAGGGCACAGATGGTGGATGTCAGCGGAAAGCCGGAAACAGTCCGCACTGCTGCTGCCCGCTCCAGTATTGAAGTGAACGACCATATTTATGAGTTAATTACGAATCAGCAAATAAAAAAGGGCGATGTTTTGGCTGTGGCGCAAGTAGCCGGGATCATGGCCGCGAAAAAAACATGGGAAATAATCCCGATGTGCCATCCGATCCCGATAAAAGGAGTTAATATTTCCTTTGACTGGATGGAAGGATCCGAGAATCATAAAATCCTGGAAATAACTGCTGAAGTAAAAACTGTCGGTAATACAGGAGTAGAGATGGAAGCATTAACTGCTGTTTCGGCAGCCGCACTCACTATATACGATATGTGCAAAGCCGTAGACAAGGGAATGATCATAGGTCCAACCTATCTAATAGAAAAAACAGGCGGGGTATCCAGTAGCGATTATCGCCGTGAAATGGAATAGGTTTATCAGTTGCAGGACATTCATTCCGCAAACGGGTAAACTGCAGCGCTTTTTTCTTTTTGGCATGGAGGATTGAATATGAACGGGGAAACGTTAAAAATACCACAGGCAACTGCAAAGAGGCTTCCGCTATACTACAGGTTTTTGAAAAATTTACATGCATCAGGAAAACAGCGCGTATCTTCGGCCGAATTAAGTGAAGCGGTGAAAGTGGATTCCGCTACCATTCGGCGGGACTTTTCTTATTTTGGCGCGCTTGGAAAAAAAGGATATGGGTATAATGTAAATTACTTGCTGTCATTTTTTCGCAAGACACTTGACCAAGATGAGGTGACGAAAGTCGCTTTAATTGGTGTAGGAAATTTAGGCACAGCTTTTTTAAATTATAATTTCTTAAAAAACAACAATACAAAAATTGAAATGGCTTTCGATGTCGACAAAAACAAAATTGGGAAAAAGATCAGCAATGTACCGATTTATGCTTTGTCCGAACTTGAAGAAAGATTGAGCAAAGAGGAAGTGGCCGTCATTATTTTAACTGTGCCGGCAAGTGCCGCCCAAGCCATCACTGACCGGATTAAACATACCGGTGTAAAGGGAATACTGAATTTTACCCCTGCAAGGCTGAATGTGCCGGAGTCGATCCGTGTTCATCATATCGATCTAGCGGTGGAGCTGCAGTCGCTCGTTTACTTTTTGAAACATTATCCTCTCGATGACACGGAAAATTCACAACCATAAATGATTTTTCAATGGCTAATTGGACGGGTTTCCATTAAAATAAAACTATAGATAGGAGGTGGCCGCAGTGAGTGCAGGTGTAGGCAGTTTACTTGTAATCGCACTTGTTGCTATATTGATCTTCGGACCAAAGAAGTTGCCGGAACTTGGTAAGGCTGCGGGCAACACGTTGCGTGAATTTAAGAACGCGACGAAAGGTTTGGCAGACGATGATGAAAAAGAGACGAAAAAAGACAGCGATAAGTGATAGGATGAACAAATCATGAGTCAAAACAATATGTCGATCATCGATCATATAGAGGAATTGCGAAAACGGCTGGTCATTATAGTCGTTTTCTTTGTGTTGGCTGTCATTGCCAGCTTTTTTATATCACAGCCTCTTATTAAGCTGATTCAGCATGCAAGCGCTGCCCAGGACATTACGATGAATGCGTTCCGTGTGACGGATCCGTTTAAAGTGTTTCTGCAAATGACGTTTGTTCTGGCGTTTATTTTAACATCCCCCGTTATTTTGTATCAGCTCTGGGCCTTTATCAGTCCGGGTCTTTTGGAAAAGGAACGGAAGGCAACGCTCAGCTATATACCGGTTTCAGTTTTTTTATTTTTAGCAGGTGTCCTTTTTTCTTATTTTATTTTGTTTCCATTTGTGATACGGTTCATGCTTGGGTTATCGAGCAATATGGAGATACAGACAACAATTGGCATTAATGAATATTTTCAATTTCTTTTTCAGATAACCGTACCGTTTGGAGTTTTGTTTCAGCTTCCGGTCGTCATTTTGTTTTTAACAAGGTTGGGCATCGTTACGCCGATGTTTTTGGTACAGATCAGAAAATATGCGTACTTTATTTTGCTGGTTATAGCAGCGTTCATTACGCCTCCGGATTTAATCTCGCATATGATGGTGACCGTTCCATTACTCATTTTGTATGAGATCAGCATCTGGATTTCAAAGGTGGGTTATAAAAAAGCGCAGGCTTCCGCAGCAGAGAGTGATGAAGATTAAAAAAGCATCCTATATTTCCGGTGCTTTTTTAATCTATAGCCCATAAAACAAGTAGGTTAATGCTATAAGATGAAAAATTCATCCTTGACAGATAATTTATAGTGGGATAGTATATAAATACGTTTATAAATGACGTTTCAACTGAATAATAGGTAATTTCTTATCCAGAGAGGTGGAGGGACTGGCCCTTTGAAGCCTCGGCAACAGACCGTCAGGTACTGTGCCAATTCCAGCAGGCTGTTTGTAAGCTTGAAAGATAAGAAGAGAACAAATGACGTTTAAAGCAAACCTCTTCTTATTTTGTAGAAGAGGTTTTTTTAATGGGGGGATGAAGATGGCAAAAGTGGAGGAAAATGCGATTGAAGACATTGTTTCGGCATTGAAAAAGATGGAATATGGTTCATTGGTCATTACAGTGCACGATGGAGAAATCACCCAAATTGATACGACTGAAAAAAAGCGTTACAACATGCAAAGGAAACAAAGGAAAGTCCCGATGATGAAAGCAAACAAATGAAAACAGGCTGCCGATTAGACAACTAAAGGCATCTTCTCCATGATCATGCATTGGGAGGGTGCTTTTTTTGTACCGTTGCCTAAAATGGTAGCGAGAAAATAGCAAATGAAGAGAAGAAGGGGTGACTCCTCAGTTCTTTCATAAAAAGGATGTGGAAGAACTAAGAGTTTTGGGATTTTGCGCTCCATACGTCTGTAAAGGAAGAAAAATCATTCATGGAAGGGATTTGATTGGTTGGTGAATGATACATGAGATTTGTTGGATATAAAACAGGTGGCCAATTAGAAAAAATGTAGCAAGTTTAATCCGTTTGGGTTGAGAAGAACATGCTCATACAGTTAATTAAAATCGTTTTCACTTAAAGGGAGGAAAATAAAATGAGTGATATTGTCATTATTTCAGGAAGTCCATCTGAATTTTCCAGATCTGGCAAGATTCTGGATTATCTAGGCAGATTGCTGGAGAGGGAACATTTTTCAATAAAACATGTTTCAGTAAAAGATATTCCGCCGGAGGACTTGGTTTACGGAAATGTTCATAGCCCTGCCATTCAAAAAGTGTCACTTGATATTCAAGAGACAGCGGGGGTGATTGTCGGATCACCGGTTTATAAAGCGGCTTATTCGGGAGTTTTAAAAACATTGTTCGATCTTTTGCCTCAAGATGTGTTTAAAAATATTCCGGTATTGCCGCTCATGACCGGGGGCAGCCCGGGCCATTTATTGGCGATTGAATTCTCATTGAAACCGCTCATTGCTTCTTTAAAAGGAAAAAGTCTTCAAGGACTTTATTTTCTCGATAGCCAAATTAACAGGGAACAGAAAAACCCAATCATTGATGAAGAAAGCCTTTTACGTACGAAAAAACAGCTTTATGAATTTATCGAAATAGTAAAGAAAAATAAGCGTCTTGCGTCTTCTTTATAAAACAGAAAAGAGACATTTGGTAATGAAATGCTCGCTGTCGATGGCAGGGGCACTTCGAAAAACCGATGTCTCTGTTTTTTTAAATAGATGTTGTTTTTTTATCCAGGAAGTCCTCATACAAACTGATCAAGAGGCTTTGGCGTAACCTGTAGGCAGGAAGTTCCAGCACTGCATTTCAGCAAAAGGCAACACTATGCGGCCAGCGCTGTACTAGCAGGCTTTGTTACTATATACATCCTATTTCTGATCCTTTTTTAACCGAAAGTGGAGCATAATGAGACGCAGCCCCGCTCCAAAATCCAGTGTGGCTAAAATTATCAGCAAATAAACCATAAAACCAAAGCCGTTCTTATCCACTTGCTGGACAGCAAAAAATGTAAAAACAAACCCCAAGACGATATATAAAGTACCTGAAAATAATGGTGACCTCATGAAAAGAACCCTCCTATCCACCATACAAATTGTGCTGTTTTTTCTATATATTTCTCCAGCTTATCGACAAGGAATAACTGAAGTATGACAACGATCGTGTTCATCGAGACATGTGCGATGATAGGAACGATAATTCTTTTCGTCATAACGTATAAAAAGGCAAATACGAATCCCATGGTAGCATATAAAATAATGTGAACAGGCTCGAAATGGGCCAGTGCAAAAATGACGGAACTCAGTAAAGCGGCTACCCAGAAAGGGAAGCGGTCGTACAAGCTTCCGAATATGACTTTTCGAAATACGATCTCTTCTAAAATGGGCCCAATAATGGAACTGATGATGACGATTGCCGGAAATAACTCGATCAATTGTAAAATTTGCTGTGTATTCTCTGATCCCGGGTTGATGCCAATCGCCTTCTCTACCAAACCTGCGGAAATCTGGGCAAAGAAGGCCATAAAAATACCGATAATTGCCCAAGTAAAAGATTGTCCGACGGGGAGCGGCTGGTCCTTCTCTATTTTTGTATACTTCTCATTTTTTCTCAAAAGAAAAAGAACAAGGGCAAGTCCAACACTAAAAGAGAACAGAATCCAATAACCAACCGCATTCACTTTCATTTGCTCCGGATCAATATGAAGCACCTTCGTACCTATTTGGAAAAAGAGCGGTACTCCAATATAAGAGGACAACTGCATAACGATAAAAGTGAGGACAATCAAAAGATATGATTTCTTCATGAAAATAGTAAATCTCCTTCATATATATCGAACGATAATTTCTATTTTACTCTTAATGGACGATTGTTTCAAACAGCGCGTTTATGTTTTCCTTCCCCTGCCCTAAAAATATCCTGTGCCCATTTTTTTCATTCTGGCGAAAAAGTTTGACATAGGCAACTAGTGTGCATAAAATATAAATTAAAGAAATGTTGGTCGGGGGAAACATTGTAAAGACAACCCAACTTATATGAGGGAGGTAAAGGAGATGAAAGGTCATGAGTTGATTGCTCTTAATGAAGCCAACATTGGGGATTGCATCAAAATAAAGAAGTTACTCGTAACGGGCACGATGAGGAGAAGGTTATTGGATTTAGGGTTTGTCCCTTCGGCAGAGGTGATTGTGCTGCAAAAAAGCCCGCTCGGCGATCCGATTGCCTTTCGTGTCAGCCATACGACTATTGCCCTGCGAAGGGAAGAAAGTTCAAAAATATATGGGGAGTTAGTAGCAAATGAATCATCAGCAACCAGTTAAAATTGCGTTGGCAGGCAATCCGAATGTTGGAAAAAGTACTTTATTTAATACATTGACAGGACTAAAACAGCATACTGGCAATTGGCCGGGAAAAACCGTTATCCATGCGGAAGGGCAGTTTTCCTATAAGGGGGTAGATTACACAATCATTGATCTCCCTGGTACGTATTCCCTTTTTTCCAACTCGGCGGACGAAGAAGTCGCAAGAGATTTTATTGTCTTCGAGCGGCCGGATTTGACGATTGTTGTGCTTGATGCCACCTCGATTGAGCGGAATTTGAATTTGGCGTTGCAAGTCATGGAAATGACAGATAAAGTGATTGTCTGCATTAACTTAATTGATGAAGCAAAGAAAAAAGGGATTTATATCAATGAGAAAGCATTAATGAAAAAACTCGGTGTTCCTGTCATCAAAATTTCTGCTCGTAACAAAGTGGGCATCAATCAGTTATTAGATACGATCGACAGGATGATCTCAGGAAAGATTTCCACTTCTCCGTATCAAATACAGTATTCACCAGAGATTGAAAAGAAGGTGGAAACATTGATTCCCCATGTGCAAAGAGTGTTTGGCAAAGAGCTTCCCGCCCGCTGGCTCGCCTTGCGGTTGCTTGATGGGGATGAATCATTTATCACTGCTTATTCTAAAAAGATAGAGAAAGAACGGGGTGACGGATTGACACATGAGCACTCATATCCAGCCAAAACCCAACAACTATAATGAATTATTACATTTGGCACAGTCGCTATCAACGGAAGATATTCGTGATGAGATTGTTACTAATATTTACCAAACCTCAAATGCCATTTGTGAAAAAACAATTGCTTATAAAGCCCCGGAAAAATTGCGGCAAACAGAAAAGCTCGACAAAATTTTCACATCGAAGGTTTGGGGATTTCCCATTATGCTTGCGATGTTGGGAGTCGTCTTTTATATCACGATTGCCGGGGCAAATGTCCCTTCTACCATGTTGGCCAATACGTTCAATTGGTTGGAGCAGTATATAACGGCTTTTTTCACATGGATTCATGCGCCTGAATGGCTCCATGGCATCCTTGTTTTAGGGCTTTATCGAGGTACGGCGTGGGTGGTCAGTGTCATGCTTCCTCCGATGGCGATCTTTTTCCCCATGTTTGCCCTGTTGGAAAACTACGGGTATTTACCCCGAGTGGCTTTTAATATGGATCGGCTCTTTAAAAGGGCAGGTGCCCATGGGAAACAGGCGTTAACAATGGCGATGGGTTTCGGCTGTAACGCGGCTGCCATAATGTCTACAAGAATCATCGAGTCGCCACGGGAAAGAATGCTTGCGATTTTGACGAATAACTTTGTTCCGTGTAATGGCAGATGGCCAACGCTGATCTTATTAGCTTCTTTATTTATGGCGGTAGGCTATTCCGGTACAATGGGAACATTGGTGACGGCCGGGATCGTCATGGGAATGGTGTTATTTGGAATCGTCGTCACACTATTTGTTTCATGGGCTTTATCCAAAACCGCCCTGAAAGGAGTCCCGACTCATTATACATTGGAGCTTCCTGCTTATCGTCGTCCGCGGTTTTGGGAAACGATTATTCGCGCCACGCTAGATAAATCATGGTTCGTGTTAAAAAGAGCGGTCATTATAGCGGCTCCCGCCGGTGTGATGACGTGGGTGGCTGCCAATATCTATATCGGGGATACGAGCTTATTAATGTACTTCGTCAACTTTCTGGACCCCTTTGCCCAATTATTGGGATTGGACGGATTTATTCTGATGGCCTTTATTTTTGGACTTCCGGCGAATGAAGTCGTATTGCCGATTTTATTGATGGGTTACTTATCAACAGGTGCCATGACAGAAGTAGAAGAATTAACCGCGATCAAATCAATCTTTGTAGACCATGGCTGGACGTGGTTAACCGCTTTGAATATGATGCTGTTTTCATTGCTTCATTATCCGTGCGGGACGACATTATTTAATATTTACAAAGAAACGAATAGCAAGAAGTGGACATTTGTTGCCTTTGCATTACCAACAGCGATTGCGATTATTGTCACATTTATCGTTGCCCAGGTAGTAAGAGGATTCGGCTGGGTGTAAAAATATCCGAAAGAAAGCTCCGGAAGCAGATATACCCTTGTCAAATAGACAGATTGAAAAAAAGACCATGCAACCAGTGTGATTCGGTATTAAACCGGAAAACACTGGTTAGTGGGCTTTGTCAAATTACGTGTTTTTAATCAAAGTATTTTATATGTGAGGTATTCTAAAAGAGGCACATTTGGCGTAGTTGTCCATTCCGTAGCTATCATCCAACCAAAGGGCTCTTCTTTAAATAGAGATCCAATATTGATAAAGAACAAACACTGTTTTTCCTCGTGGTGGCGGATCCTCGAAGATATTTGGGCTGGAACATAAGTTGAAAACGAATTGATTTTAGTATAAATCGTGAAAATAAAGCCGCGTGAAACCAAGGTTTTTAAATAAGATTCATGAGGTTTATTCATTTTTATAAAGTTTTGTCCCAGCTTTTTTTCTTTTTTGCGTATAGGTACACGGTTTGTTTTCGTAATCGTGCACCAACCAACCGGACGTGTGTCACCAATGTGTAAAGATCAGATCCGCTCATAATTCAGCCCCCATGCTTGTTAATTTGTCTTAGATGCCTACTTTACATAACTTAAAAAGACAGCGTCGCTCTTCATTAAGGTTCGTCCTCTTAGCAAATTTGATATGCAATAACTTTTGGAATAATGCGATATATAAATTATCAAGATTCCTCGTTCCAAAATTGCTTATATAGCTTTGTAAGATCGTATAAATCATCTGCAATCATTTCCATTAAGATCATTTTTTTCCCAACTATTAATAAATGTATTGAAAATAATGCTTGTTATTTACACTCTGCTCCTTTCATTTTCAATGGTTTCCATACACTAATCCGAATACTTAATTTTTTTACGCGCCGGTTTATAACATTTGTAGCAGTGAAAAAATTCATAGTTCCATATGTAAGTGGAACGAGGCAACCTCCTGTATAACCACAGACAGTTTTTTATTGAAAAAAATCTGTAATGGCTTGTCTTGCTTAAGCTCCGATCAGAAACAAAACAATAGGGATCGTAAATAAACTAATGAGCGTAGTAGCCAAAGTGGTAAATGACACGAGATCCGGCTCGGTATCAAATTGAATCGCAAACATAGTCGTATTCGCCGCAGCGGGCATCGCCGATTGCAAAATAAGGACCGCTTTGATTAACTCATTAACAGGGAAAAAATGCAAAATAGCAACTGCGATCACCGGTGAAATGACCATTCTAATGACAATTCCTGCGGAAGCAAACTTGTAGGGAACGCGTTTGCGTTTGATCGCAGCAAGCTGCATGCCCAGGACAAGCATTACAGTTGGAATGGATGCATCCGCTACAAGGTCAACAGCATGAAAGGTTGTTTCCGGAAGCTTAATAGAAAACACTTGCAGCAAGATGCCCAAGAAAGCCCCATGAATGACAGGCATGCGAATCACCCTCTGTAGTGACTCTTGAAGGGAAGCCCGCTCTTTTCCGCCGATCGAAGCGAAGAAAATGCCGAGCGAATTCATCAAGAAAGACTGGAAGACCATGACAATCACTGCATAATCGAACCCGGCTGCTCCCATCGCAAAGAGAACGACAGGAGCACCGTAATTTCCGCTATTCATAAAGGCCCCGCCTAAAATCAGTGCGGACAGCTGTGAACGTTCCGCATCCATCATTTTGCTCGTTATCCAGACAATCAGAATTAAAGAGACTGACAATACACAGCAAAAAAGAAATATGTATACATAGTCGATGGTCAATTCATGTTTGTAAAATGTGCGAAAAGCTAGAAAGGGAGACATTAAATATAAGGCGGCGGTAGAGATCGATCGAATATCAAATCCGATGACTTTTTGTCCGATAAATCCCGTGAAAAATATTAAAAAAATTGGCAAAACCATCATTACAAATTCCATATCCCATTCATCCCCATCTCTATACCTACGACCATCATATCAAAATTCCGATACATTCAGAAACGTCGGCCATAATGAAAAAAAGAATCCAAACCAGAAAGAAGGTTTGGATCACCCAGAAACTTTCATTCTATTAAAGCACTTTACTCAAAAACGCTTTCGTGCGTTCACTTTTTGGATGATTAAATACTTCCTCGGGTGTGCCCTCCTCAACAAGAAGCCCTTGATCCATAAATAACACACGATCTCCCATTTCTCGTGCAAAGCCCATCTCATGTGTAACGACCACCATCGTCATCCCTTCAACCGCAAGCTGTTTCATGACATCGAGCACTTCATTGACCATCTCGGGATCGAGGGCAGATGTCGGTTCATCAAACAGCATGACTTTCGGTTTCATCGCCAAAGCTCTGGCAATCGCCACACGTTGCATCTGCCCTCCGGACAGTTGTTCTGGATACGCATTGGATTTATCTCCCAGCCCCACTTTTTGAAGCAAGTGGTGCGCGAGCTCCTTTGCATCATGCTGGTTCATTCCCCTCATTTTTATCGGAGAAATCGTAATATTATCCAGCACGGTCATATGGGGAAAAAGGTTGAATTGCTGAAACACCATCCCGACTTCTTTGCGTATCGCATTGATGTCTGTCTGTCGGTCATTTACGCTGACACCGTTGATATAAACGGCTCCATCCGTAATTTCTTCCAATAAATTAATGCATCTTAAGAAGGTGCTTTTCCCGGATCCACTCGGACCGATCACACATATGACTTCTTTTTCCTTAATTTCATAGTCAATCCCTCTTAATACTTCCAAATCTCCAAACGATTTACATAATCTTTCAATTTTAATCATCTGCTCACCCTCCCGCCGATGGTGAACGGCCAAATGAAAATACCCTTCGTCTTTGAGTTGGGATATAACTGTTGCTGAACCGCTTTTCTACATATGTAATGATTTTCGTAAAAATATAAGTCAGCAGCAAATATAAAATAGCGACAGTGATGTACGGCTCCCAAAATCTGGCATATGCTCCTGCAACGACTTTACCGGCATATAATAAATCATTCGCGGCAATGACCGTAACGAGTGAGGAATCTTTCAATAATGCGATCAACTCATTTCCTAGAGGCGGAACCATTCGACGAAACGCCTGTGGTAAAATAATGTAGCGCATCGCAGTCTTGTGTGGCATTCCGAGTGATCGCGCCGCTTCCATCTGGCCTCGCTCAATTGATTGAATGCCCGCGCGGATAATCTCCGCGTTATAAGCGGCGCAGTTCAACATAAGAGCAATAGCCCCCGAGATGAAATAACCCAAAGAATGGCCAAAAATCGTAGGGATAACAGCCAAGTGAATGATTAAAATTTGCACAAGTAGCGGGGTGCCACGGAAAAAGTCAACATAATACTTGCACGGGTAATAGATCCATTTTCTTTTTGACAGCTTCCCCAAACCGAATAGTAACCCTAAAATAATCCCCCCGACATAACCGACCGCTGTAAGACTGAGAGTTACCCAAATGCCCCGAATAAATAACTCCTTATAATTCCAAATCATATCCAGCCGGATATCTAAAAAGTCGATGATAACCACCTCCTGATGTGAGCCAGTGTCTGATCATCAATGGCAATACAATTACTCAACATCATAACCGGTGATTTCTTTTAACTTTCCATTCTCTTTGATTTTTTTGATTCCTTCGTTGAGCAAATCACGTAATTCTTGGTTTCCTTTTTTCACCATTAAACCATAATACTCTTTTTCAAAGCTCTCATCTTCAATCACTTTTAATTTTTTGTCTGGATTGTTTTTCAAATATTCATTGACAACCGAGTTATCCCCAACCGCAGCGTCGGCATTGCCATTCAGCATCTCTTCAATGGCAAGCGGCATTGTTTCCGCTGCGATGATATTAGCGCTCGTATTCCCCATAAGTTCTTTTAAAACCTCATGGCCTGTCGTATTAATCTGGACGGAAGCCTTTTTATCCTTTAAATCTTCAAGCTTGGATATATCCGAATCTTCCGGAATGAGTATCACTTGATTGGCAATATAATAAGGATCTGTAAAATCAAATTCTTTCTTGCGCTCTTCCGTCATTGTAATAGAAGAAACGGCGAAGTCTACTTCTCCATTTTTCACCGCTGGAAATAGCGGTTCCCAGCCGATATTTTTAAACTCAACTTCCGCTCCCACCTCTTCTGCAACCGCTTTCACAACATCGATGTCAATACCGATGATATTTCCACTGCTATCCATGTACTCCATAGGTGCGTATGTGGCATCTGTTCCAACGATGAATTTCTTTTTGTCTCCGGCGCCCTCACTGGCTGATCCTTCTTCTTTTTTTCCTGCTTCTTCCGAGCCGCCAGTGCCGCAGCCGAACAAAACGAGGCTTAAGCAAACCAACAAGAAACCGATAGGCCAAAGACGCATGCCTTTTCTCATAAATGATTTCCCCCTTAGTTGATTTTGTATGTACATCTGAAACACAAAACTATTCAGTTACTTCAGATGATTAATACAATTATAAGCGAATTGGCCGGGCTAATCAATAAAACAAAGAAGGAAGGAGAGATAGACAGAACGGGGAAAAATAGTGATAACCCATTTCATAGATGGAAAAACGCCTATGTTTGTTATATGTAATGCTCCATCACTCTGTCGAAAATAGTAAAAAACTTTTTCAATAAAAATTTGGGGGTTTATACTTGCAAAAACAAATGAAATTATTTAATATTATATCTGGGTTAGCACTCACCGGGTGCGAGTGCTAATAAACATAAAACTTACATATTTTTAAGGAGGTTGTTTCACTTGTTAAAACCACTTGGGGATCGTGTTATTATCGAGCTTGTTGAGTCGGAAGAAAAAACAGCAAGCGGCATCGTGCTTCCTGACACAGCCAAAGAAAAACCACAAGAAGGAAAAGTAGTTGCCGTTGGCACAGGACGTGTTCTTGACAGCGGTGAACGCGTACCGCTTGAAGTTTCTGAAGGCGACAACATTATCTTCTCTAAATATGCTGGTACAGAAGTGAAATACCAAGGTACAGAATACTTGATTTTGCGTGAATCTGACATATTGGCTGTAATTGGCTAATGATTAAGTGATCTTTCCATATGAAAAAATCTTAACGATCGATAAGGAGGCATTTTATCAATGGCAAAAGAGATTAAGTTTAACGAAGACGCGCGCCGTGCACTGCTTCGCGGAGTAGATCAACTGGCTGACGCCGTTAAAGTAACTTTGGGGCCAAAAGGACGCAACGTTGTTCTTGAGAAAAAATTCGGTTCTCCATTGATTACGAATGACGGTGTAACCATTGCGAAAGAAATCGAGCTTGAAGATGCTTTTGAAAACATGGGAGCCAAACTTGTATCTGAAGTAGCAAGCAAAACAAACGATGTGGCAGGGGACGGTACAACAACCGCTACAGTACTTGCACAAGCCATGATTCAAGAAGGCTTGAAAAACGTTACGGCTGGCGCCAATCCGGTTGGCGTTCGCAAAGGAATCGAAAAAGCGGTTGCCGTTGCTGTGGAAGAGCTTCATGCTATTTCCAAGCAAATTGAAGATAAAGAATCCATCGCGCAAGTTGCCGCCATTTCTTCCGGTGACGAAGAAGTTGGCCAATTGATCGCAGAAGCAATGGAACGCGTTGGAAATGACGGTGTCATCACTGTTGAGGAATCCAAAGGATTTACAACAGAGCTTGACGTTGTAGAAGGTATGCAATTTGACCGTGGATATGCATCTCCTTATATGGTAACAGACTCCGACAAAATGGAAGCTGTTCTTGAGGATCCATATATCTTGATCACGGATAAAAAGATTACAAACATCCAAGAAGTTCTTCCACTCCTTGAGCAAGTGGTCCAACAAAGCAAACCATTGTTGATCATTGCTGAAGATGTAGAAGGCGAAGCATTGGCAACACTTGTTGTGAACAAACTTCGCGGAACATTCAACGCAGTTGCTGTCAAAGCTCCCGGATTCGGTGACCGCCGCAAAGCTATGCTTGAAGATATCGCTATCTTAACTGGCGGAGAAGTCATCACTGAAGATCTCGGTCTTGACTTGAAAACAGCCGGCATCCAATCTCTTGGACGTGCTGCTAAAGTGGTTGTTTCCAAAGAAAACACAACAATTGTTGAAGGTGCGGGCGATTCTGCAAACATTGCAAGCCGCATCAACCAAATCCGCGCGCAACTGGAAGAAACAACTTCCGAGTTTGACAAAGAGAAACTTCAAGAGCGCTTGGCGAAACTGGCTGGCGGCGTAGCTGTCATCAAAGTCGGCGCTGCAACTGAAACCGAGTTGAAAGAGCGCAAACTTCGCATCGAAGACGCATTGAACGCTACTCGTGCGGCAGTTGAAGAAGGAATCGTCTCCGGCGGTGGAACAGCACTTGTGAATGTTTACAAAAAAGTGGCTGAAATCGAAGGCGAAGAAGATGTGGCTACTGGTGTCAGAATCGTTCTGCGCGCCCTTGAAGAGCCTGTACGTCAAATCGCTCAAAACGCCGGTCTTGAAGGCTCCGTCATCGTTGACCGCCTGAAAAAAGAAGAAGTCGGCATCGGCTTCAACGCTGCAAACGGCGAGTGGGTCAACATGATCGACGCTGGTATTGTCGACCCAACAAAAGTAACGCGCTACGCGCTCCAAAACGCAGCTTCCGTTGCGGCTATGCTTCTCACTACCGAAGCAGTTGTTGCCGACAAGCCGGAAGAAAACGCTGGTGGCGCTCCTGCAATGCCAGACATGGGCGGCATGGGCGGCATGATGTAAGGAAGACTCTAAGCCCTCGTTACATCAAGGGTTAGAGCAACTTTCATCAAGCTGTGGTCATTTTTATTGGTCATAAGCGCCAGTTAAATCACTCTAAATATGGAGGTCTCTCATTAATTCACTGAATTTTTGAGAGGCCTCTTTTTCTAATCCTCTTGTAAGATGTCCGTAAATTTCGTCCGTCGTCGCTACTGAAGAATGCCCGAGCCTATGGGAGATAACTTTCACATTAACATTTGCTTCGATTAACAACGAAGCGTGTGTATGCCGGAATGAGTGTGGCGTGATGTGCTTACATAAGTCAGGCATTTTTGCTAGCAGACGTTGCAGACGGTTGGAAAATTGCTTAATTGTACACGGATACACTTCCGAACACGTAAAAATGAAATCCTGATTTTTGTATAAGCGTTTGTTTTTCTCAATAAATTCATTTTGCTTTTCCTTTAGTTCTTTTAATAACTCCATGATAGTTTGATCAATTAGTATCTTTCTCATGGAACTCCTTGTTTTAGGTGTTTGCAATTCAAATTCTCGCTTATTGTTACTTGGATTATAATAAGTCTTCGTAATTGAAAGAGATGAATTATCAAAGTCAATGTCTTTCCACTGAAAAGAAACGGCTTCTCCTATTCGCATACCAGAATACGCGAGGAGACTAAAGAATTCATATAACTAACTTTAGTACTGATAGAATTGACAGTAAGTACTTTAAATCGTATGACAAGGTCATAGAAAAATATTATGGAACAATCGGTGTTGAATTTATTAAACGTTAGAACTTGAAAAAAGAACGTTACAAACATCGCTTCGAGTTTATAGAAAGGCAATATAAAGAAGCAGCCTCAACAAATCGAATCCTGGGAAGAATTGCACGCTCTTTTTCATTCATCGTATTTGCTGCTGAAGTCTTGAATGATCTTTTTAAAGATGAAGGATTGGACATGCCAGTAGATGACTTCCCGGAACTTTTCCTAACTATGTGCGCTGAAAATAGTCATGCGGATCGTCCCAAAAATGTGTTGATTGAAATTCTGGAAGAGCTGGACGCCAATAGAAGCCATATTTTTGATAAATATGAACCGACCAATGGCACCCATGCTATCGTGAATAGAGAAGGCTTATTTTTGACTGTGAACTATGTTAATCGGAATTTGGGAGCAGATGCTAAGGGATGCTTGGATGAAGCAGCAGTTAACAATTCAGCAAAAGAATGAGGGGAAAATAGTTGATTATAAAGTCGTGAAGCATAAAAAACGTAGTCAGCGTGCTATTCATGTAAATCAAGAGCTATTAGAAGAGCAGGGTTTTTTTAGAAACAGTTTTTAAATCTACGAGGTATGAGCATGTAATTTTGTGATTTTGTAATTCGCGAGCTGTAAAGGCTGTCATACAAAGGTTGCAAGGATTACAAATTCAATTACAAACAAAGAGGTTACTAGAAAAATTACAACTGATATGTAAGAGGGTTACAAGTGACATTACAACTTGTAATCCTCTTTTTAGTTGATCTGTGCGGTTTGCTGAGAGGAGTTACAAAATTACATGATTTAAACGCAGAACTGTGTCGCCAAGCATCTGTCATTGTCTTGTGACAAGCTGTCAGCACTGGTATCATTGTAATAGGACTACTTACTCAAAGTAAAAATGAAAAGAAGTACAAATCTTATCAATAGCTAAAAAAACTTATAAGCTTAATGAGTGGAAAATAAGAGAATAAATAATGATAACGAGGTATTTAGAAAGATGAAACTAATACGAACTAGTATTGAAAATTTTCGTTCTATCAATAAATGTCAGATTAATCATGATAAAATAACTGCGCTGGTCGGGAAAAATAATTCAGGAAAATCTGCAGTATTAAGGGCACTAAATGCTTTTTTTAATTATATAGAAGAAGAACCTCATTTTCATTCAGGAGCACATCAATATTCGAATGCTAGTCATACAAGAATAGAATTAACTTTTAGTAATGTTCCAAATAACGATAGGTACGCTAGATTGTTAAATGGAAATGAACTTGTTTTACGAATGACATACTCACGCTCTTCGGGTAAGAGAAGCCTATTCTATAAGAAAAATGGAAAAACAAATCCTTTACCAGAGTCATTTATTAATGAATTAAATGAAGACATTACGTTTATATTAATACCTATTGATAGGGATAATAAAGAAGTGATTTGGAATGAAAATTCTTTATTAAAACTTCTGTTAAGTGAACACTTTGAGAAGAGTACGTCTAGAAGGGATAATTTAACGCCAAAAGTAAAAAAAGTTGCTAGTGAACTAGAAAGAGTAGGATTAATAAAAATTCAAGAGGCTATTGAAAAAAAATATACTTTAAATAAAGACTTTAAATTTGTATTTAATTTTGATAGCCAAATAGATTACTCTCTCTTACTGGACCAAATAAATATTGAAATTAATGAAAAAGGATTAAAATATAATATCACAGAAAGCGGCAGTGGAATACAAAGTCTCACAATCATAGCGATGTATCGATATTTAGCCGAGTTAAGACACAAAAATATAATGTTAGGAATTGAGGAGCCAGAAATTAACTTACATCCTCAGGCCCAAAGAGAGTTTATAAAAGGTCTTAAAGAGTCTAGTAGTGAGATAGAATCTCAAATTATTTTTACAACTCATTCCTCTATTATTGTAGACCAGTTAGAACATGAAGAAATAGTCTTGTTTAGGAAAGTTGAAGATAATATTAGAGGATTTAAGACAATCGTTAATCAAATTCCAAATAATTTTTTCGAGCGGTATAACTTACAGGAACAACAATATTATAAATTTTACAGATATAAAAATAGTGACTTTTTCTTTTCAGACTTTGTTATTATTGTGGAAAGCTCAATTGATGCGGAAGTGATAAAATTCTTAATGAAAAAAGAGAATATGGATTTAGACTTAACAGGTATAAGTATTATAGAGTTAGGGGGAGTAAAGAGCTTAGATTATCCAGTGTATCTACTTAGTAACTTGTCTATACCAAAGCTAATAATTATTGATAAGGATTTTTTTGTTCCATACTTAAACGACTCCCTTGATGCAAGCAGAGATTCTAACGGTTTTCCAAGATACAGATATCAATACAAAAATGAAAGCCTAAGTCTTATAAATTATATGATTCCTAAAGAAAGTAAAAGGGATCAACTATTGAATTTATTAAAAACAAACCATAGCAGTGCATTAAATTTACTTGAAGAATACAATTTGATCTCTATGAGATATTGTTTAGAAATAGATTTGATTAGCTCTCAGGAAGCAACAAAACAATTTTATGATATTTTGAATCTTCAATTGACAGGAGATAACTCAGTAGATAGAAAATTTCTGATGACCGAGAGAAAGAAAGCTGTTAAGAAAATACATTATATTTTAGAAGTAATTGATAGATTACCGCATAGGAACCTACCTAATTCATATAAAAGAATAAAGAAAGTCATCGGTAACGCTGTTAAAGGTATACAAAGAACATAAGGGAAAACTGCTATCACTTTCCGTGATAGATCAGGCAGAGCCTGACGTTTTATTGATATCAAAATAATAGATTTTGTCACACGGCTGTGACGATCGAATAACTGTCACGGGCGTGTGACAGCTTTATAAAAAATGACCCCATGAAAATATCAGGCTTTGCCTGATTCCACACAGCAAGTGGGGTCAATTTTCCCTTATGCTCTTCTATCATTAAGGAGTGATAACTTGGAAACCAATCAATTAAAAAGTTACTTTCAAAATTACTATTTCCCATTGAAAGAAAAGACTAATGAAAGATTCCACAATGAACAAAGTGGAACTAATAGGAATAGGAATGAGTTTCAACGCGATTACGCTCGGATATTATATTCATCTTCCTTCAGACGTTTGCAAGGAAAAATGCAATTATTAGATGTTCAAGAAGATAAGTTTTATAGAAATCGTTTAACACATAGTCTTGAAGTTGCACAAATAGCAAGGTCAATTGCTGAATTATTAAAGACAGAGATTCATGATACATCTGTTTACAGCGATGACATTTACGTTGTCGAAAGTGGTGCTCTTGCTCATGATATAGGAAATCCTCCTTTTGGACATCATGGTGAAAGAGTCTTAAATGAACTCATGAAAGAGCATGGGGGGTTTGAAGGTAATGCGCAAACAATTCGTATACTAACTAAATTAGAAAAAAAATATCCTAATTTAAAAGGACTGGATTTAACTTGTAGAAGTCTGCTAAGTACTGTAAAGTATTTTAGACCTTATGACCGACAGGATAGTAAGTTTTTATATGAGGAAGATTATAATTACTTCCTAGATAAGCTTAGTAATATAAATATATATCCTCGAACAATTGATGTACAGATAGTAGATTTGGCAGACGAAATTGCGTACTGTGCTCATGATTTAGAGGATGCATTAAGCTTAAATTATTTCAATATTGAAGAACTTTTGTTTGAAATAAAATTGGATAATAGTGATAATTATTCAATATTAAGTCGTTGGGTAGAAAGTGCAAAAAGTCATGCTTACAAGTCTTCTATGTATTATTCCTCAGAAGAATTTGCATTTATCTTTCGTAAGGAGCTTACTTCTATAATTGTAGATAAACTCGCACGAGATATTA
Source organism: Siminovitchia sp. FSL W7-1587 (assembly GCF_037963795.1). Lineage (NCBI taxonomy): Bacteria > Bacillati > Bacillota > Bacilli > Caryophanales > Bacillaceae > Siminovitchia > Siminovitchia sp. FSL W7-1587. Next base: position 1,562,107 of record NZ_CP150169.1, on the reverse strand, counting down.
ACGTAGTTGATATAAGTAATGAATATAAAAATAGGACAGGAACAAAATACAATGAAGAACTTGGGTTTGTAAACTATTCCTCTTTGGTAAGGGCGCTTAAGAAAAAAACATTTACTTCAGTAAATCGTACTAATAAGGTTCAAATGTATGAAAAGTTAGGCGAGAAAGTCATTAGAGGACTAATGGGAGCCCTTACAGATGAAGGTTTTAATAAAGATCAACTTCTTTTGCCTGTAGAATTTAGAAATACCGGAGATATTAATAGAGGTGTATCAGATTATATTGCTGGTATGATGGACAGATTTGCGATGAATTTATATATTGAAATATATGGAGAGTCGAGTTTGTCTAATCTACTATAATATGGAAAATTAAAGACATGATGCCACGTTTTTTTACTAAAAAAACGTGGCATAGTCAGTTACTTTCTATTTTGAATTGCTGTCTCTTGATGGCTCAGTCCTTCAAGAGTTTCTAATTCGTATTCTCCGTAGACCTTTCCATCTTTGAGATAATAAATGGCATTGACATGTTGCATTTCAAATCGGAAAGGGTTTTTGCTTAAACCGTCTGGATTCTCGTTTTTACCGTCAATGCGGAAGACATTAAATTGCAAAGCATATTTCTTTTTTTCTAGTAATGCTTTTTCTGTTTCGTCTAAGAATGGGGCACTGGTTTCATTTGTAATGACAACGAAACCATCTTTTTGGTCATCCAACATCTGCTGTACATCGTTGGTGGTGGTTGTTTTTAATCCGTGGCTCTGATTACACCCTTTTGCAAAAAGTGCTATACTAAAAGCAAAAACAGTTGCTCTTACCAGCTTCATGTGATAGCCCTAAACTATTTAGCAAGTTGGCACAATTCCTTTCTGAAAAACTGTGGTCACACACGTGGTCATTTTTTTGGTCATGAGATATTGATTCATCATTTAGGATTGTTTATCGATTTTCTGTGAAATGTTGATATAACGGTGTTTCTTTGCAGTTGTTTTAGAGGGTTTTGGTGGCAAGCTTATGGGCGGCATGATGTAGTCGTCTCTCGAACCCCCTGAACCATAAGGGTTTGTGCAATAAAAACAATTTTATGTAAAAAACATCCTTCACTCGTTAAATGGAGTGAAGGATGTTTTTCTTTGTCAGATTTGCCAACACCCCTGGGGATAATGCAAGGCTTGTCATATATAAGGGTTTACAGCATCCTTGTTTATTCTGGCACCATATGAATAAAAATAGTTATTGTTGCTTTGAAATAATGTTTGATAATTGATTTTAAAGAATGATCCTTTTGAATAAAGTTCGATAATTTTTAAAAAAGTTTTATACAGTAATCATTCAACAATCGGGCCATTTAATTTGAAAAGTAATAAAAAAACTGTGATAAAAAGATTTTTCATCACATTACATAATGAATGTAATTAAAGAAGATTCGTGTCTATTTATCTAAAATATCCCATAAATTAGTACTAAGATATTTAGTTCCTGAGTCTGGAATATGAATTAAAATATTTTTCCCTTTCAAGTCCCCTTTTAATAGTTTCAATGCGGCCGCAGCATTTGCCCCACTGGAATACCCTGAAAAGATACACTCTTTTGACGCTAATAATCGAGTGGCTTCGGTGACTTCACGATCACTGACCGTAATAAATCCATTTATCAGTTCTTTATTCTCTTCAATAAACTTTAATGGAATATTATATCCACCACCTTGAATGATATGTTTCCCATCTGTCTTTTGGATTGAACTATAAAATGGTGCGTTTACCGGCTCAACACCATAGCATTTGATGTGGGGAAAAGCTTTTTGTAGTGATTTTGACACGCCGATAAAAGTCCCTCCTGTACCTATGAAATCAACAAAAGCGTCAATTTTTATATCGCCTAGCTGTTCAATAATTTCCGGACCGAGCCGTTTCTCACCTGTTTCAACACTGCTTGGATTGGTAAATTGATCAATTCTAAATGCGTTATATTTTTTTGTCAGCTTTTGCGTCTTTTCTTCAACAAGGTCTAAGTCTTTGCTTGTTACTTGACCAGGTTCAGAATCTGAATGTTGGTCCACTAAAACAACTTCAGCACCGAAAGCTTTCATCATTTGTGCACGTTCAATTGAATTCCCCCTAGACATGACAGCTATAAAGGGATATCCTTTTAAGTTGCAAACAATCGCAAGTCCTGTCCCCATACTGCCACTTGTCAATTCAATGACAGGTTGCTTTTTTTTAAGCAAGCCTTTTTCTTCTGCACTCTCAATTATTTCAAGAGCCATCCGATCTTTTTTACTAAGTCCGGGTGCAAAATACTCCAATTTGGCAAAAATATTGCCTTCTACATTTTCTGTATACCGACTCAGCTTGATTAATGGAGTTAAACCTATCGTTTCAAGTATATTTGCAGCTATATATGACATAAGTACCTCTCCTTGATATAATATATTGTCTAAATTATACTATAGCGTATACGTTATGATGAATATAATTTCAATATAACGCACAAATATTTTTAGAATTAGGTGGAATGGCAAAATGGACCAAATTAATAAAATAATTGGAAAAAATTTAAAGAGGTTTCGAATCGAGAAGGGATATACATTGGATCAAGTAGCAGAATTAACCAATGTGAGTAAAAGTATGATTGGTCAGATTGAAAGGGGGGAATCTACACCGACAGTGACAACACTGTGGAAAATTTCAAATGGTTTAAAAATATCTTTCTCATCATTGATGGAAGACGAAAGTGAGGAATCATTTGTTATCAAAAAAGAAGATTTGGATTCATTAAGTGCCGACGAAGGCTATAAGGTCTATACTTATATACCGTTTAATATAAACAGAAAATTTGAAGCCTTTATGATTGAACTAAAACCGCAAATTAAACATGAATCTCCAGCACATACCGAAGCACTTTTTGAATATGTTTTTGTTCTTTCAGGCGAGATTGAAATCACTGCAAAGCAAATTGCTACCATTATTAAAAAAGATGAAATGCTAAGATTTAAAGCAAATACATCGCATTCCTATTTTAATCTTTCTTCAAATCAAGACGCAAAAGCTATTGTGGTTATTGTTTATCCATAATATTTTTGTGTTGTGTGATTCTAGCTCATACATTGCCAGTGACAATGACTCTATCTCGAACAAACAGAGAAAGACCACAGTATTAGTAATGATGGAGCTGTTCTAAGCTCTTCTAATGTCTCGGTGGATTCGATCAATGACGAGGAAGCAACGATTACATGATATGGTGACGAACAGGCTTCGGAACTGATTCAATTCAAATGGGAACAAGATGAAGAAAAAAATCCCTTTCATGTCATCCATAAGGAACTCGGTTATCGTAAAGCTTGCCATCGTGAAAATGGCATTGAGTTACAGAGAAAAAAATTCATCCTCAACATATACATATCTTCTCACTTCAGACAGCATCCCTTTTCTGCTCTATTATTTTTAGCACCTCTAAGTGTTTAAACTGTGCCTGATAATGGGGGTGCAGTTCTTTATTCGTTAAAAAACAGGAATAGACTGCTATTCGCTATGCGTGCCTTTTGGTACGCTTTTTTTTATATTTCGGGCTTGCTGTATAGTTTTTGCTTATATTTTTCTTCGAAATCTGAGCATTCGCATTTGGTAATGTTATTTCGAAATTAGACATGTCACATTTTAGGACAGAAAGCGACATTTTTTCGGAGGTGCAGATTATAAGGAATTGATTGCACAAGGGGTACAGGACCAAAATTAAACATTTAAGGAGGTACGAAATTCTTGAGCAAAAGAAATTTTGATTACAAAAAAGCTATTAATCGAAAGAAAAAGTTGAAAAAAGTAGCAACAATTGCTGCGACATCACTGATCTTAACCATACCAGTAAACACATTTGCAAATTCCTTAAGTTTACCTGGTTTAAACACTAATGCTGTCTATGCTCAAAACTTGGCAAATGTAAATATTTTAACAGATGTTAAACTTTCAGGAGCCGTTAATGTAGTTTCAGGTCAGCCATCGGAGCTATCATTAACAATGACCTCTGGCGGACTAGCTGATACAGAAATTATTAATCCGAACATTGTGATGCAATTTTACGCACCCGAGCTTGCAGGGAACTTGATAGAAGGGGGCACGGCAGATGTAACGGTTGATATTTTACCGATTACAAAAGAAAATCTGCCTGGACTTTATTCTGCTGTCGGTGGATTAACTACCACAGTTACCGACTTAACAAATGAAATCGGTATACTTGTAAATGAATTATTAAATATCGCACCTGGAATTCTGCAGGTAAACGGTTTGGATGATGTTCTTGCAGCACTTGATGCACTCAATAATCTAGAAAGTTCATTAGATTCATTGACATCATATAAAGAAGCAGATATTCCAGTGACGATTAATGCTGATGGAACAATTACGGTTGAATATGATGATGGCTTAGGTAAACATTTACAGGAAACAATTGATTCAATTGTAGTAGAGTTGTTAAATGACTTATCAGAAGCATTAGGTAATTTGGAAATAAAAATATTAGCGGGCGGACTCAATACAGATAATATATTAGATCTTGCCAGAAACTTAGATAATTTACCTCTTTTAGGCGATGCATTAGCACCTTTATTAGGTGATGGACCTTTAGGTAAATTAATTGATGCTTTAGGCAGTTTATTAGGCCCCATTTTAGATCCAATATTAAAACCTTTACTTGGTCCTGCAGTTGAAGGAGTCGCAGGAGTACTCGAAAACCTAGTAAATGAATTATTAACGACTGTAGGTAGTTTAACTGGAGAAATAACGAATGTAGCAGACCAAGTTACAGATTTAACACTTGATTTAGTAAATGATGTAGCTGCATTAAAATTAATTGCGGGTACGACGGTAAATGTAAACGGTGTAAAAGTTGATGAAAAAGTTTGTGGAAATGTTGACATAAAAGGTCTCGCAGTTCAAGATGCAATCATTGACCTAGACCTATTTGCTAATCACGGAACAGGAACTACATTAGATTTTGGTGAATGTCTAGATGACGGTGACGCTGATGCTGATGCCGATGCCGATGCTGACGCCGATGCTGACGCTGATGCTGATGCCGACGCTGATGCCGATGCTGACGCTGATGCCGACGCTGATGCCGACGCTGACGCCGACGCTGATGCCGATGCCGACGCTGATGCTGATGCCGACGCTGATGCCGATGCTGACGCTGATGCCGACGCTGATGCCGACGCTGACGCCGATGCTGACGCCGATGCTGACGCTGATGCCGATGCCGACGCCGATGCTGACGCCGATGCCGATGCTGACGCCGATGCCGATGCCGATGCTGACGCCGACGCTGACGCCGATGCCGACGCTGATGCTGATGCTGATGCCGACGCCGACGCTGATGCCGATGCCGACGCCGATGCTGATGCCGACGCTGATGCCGACGCTGATGCCGATGCTGATGCTGACGCTGATGCCGACGCTGATGCCGACGCTGACGCTGATGCCGACGCCGATGCTGACGCCGATGCTGACGCTGATGCTGATGCCGACGCTGATGCCGACGCCGACGCTGATGCCGATGCTGACGCTGATGCCGATGCCGACGCTGACGCCGATGCTGACGCCGATGCCGACGCTGATGCTGACGCTGATGCTGATGCCGATGCTGACGCTGATGCTGATGCCGACGCTGATGCCGATGCTGATGCTGACGCTGACGCTGATGCCGACGCCGACGCTGATGCCGATGCTGACGCTGATGCCGATGCCGACGCTGACGCCGATGCTGACGCCGACGCTGACGCCGATGCCGACGCTGATGCTGATGCCGACGCTGATGCCGACGCTGATGCTGACGCCGATGCCGACGCTGACGCCGACGCTGATGCCGACGCCGATGCTGACGCCGATGCCGACGCCGACGCTGACGCCGATGCTGATGCCGACGCCGACGCTGATGCCGATGCCGATGCTGACGCCGACGCTGACGCCGATGCTGATGCTGACGCTGACGCTGACGCTGACGCTGATGCCGACGCTGATGCTGACGCCGATGCTGACGCTGATGCCGATGCCGACGCCGATGCTGACGCCGATGCCGATGCTGATGCTGACGCCGATGCCGACGCTGATGCTGACGCCGATGCCGATGCTGATGCTGACGCCGATGCCGACGCTGATGCTGACGCCGATGCCGACGCTGATGCTGACGCCGATGCCGATGCTGATGCCGACGCCGATGCCGATGCTGACGCCGATGCTGACGCAGATGCTGATGCCGACGCCGATGCCGACGCTGATGCTGACGCCGATGCCGACGCTGATGCTGATGCCGACGCTGATGCCGATGCCGACGCTGATGCTGACGCCGATGCCGACGCTGATGCTGACGCCGATGCTGACGCCGATGCTGATGCCGACGCTGATGCTGACGCCGATGCTGATGCCGACGCCGATGCCGACGCCGATGCCGATGCTGACGCCGATGCCGACGCTGATGCTGATGCCGACGCTGATGCTGACGCCGATGCCGATGCTGACGCCGACGCTGATAAAGATGAAACGCCAGGAAGTCAAACAGACGATGATACAAACGGCAAAGTTGGTAGCCATGACACTAAAGGAGACGGTGACAAACTACCGAATACTGCAACATCCATCTTTAGCACAGGACTAGCAGGGTTAATGGCATTGCTAGCTGGAATTGCTGGATTACTTACTGGAAGAAGAAAAAAAGGTAAAACAGCAAATTAAAATAAGATAGCACCTTTTCAATATAATCAGCCTATGTTTCATTAGAAATATAGGCTGATTATTTATCAATAAAGTTAACTTTGAACAAGTCAAACTTGGGTGCTATGGAACCATTTGAACGGAACTTTTAAAAGGTGAGTGGCAATTGGTTCGAAAAAACGTCAATTGGAAATAAACCAATAGTAATAGGTGGACTGCTTAATGAAAAAAAATATACACCATCAACAAAAGCCAGACTTAGAAAAGTTGAATCAGGAAATTGAGGAAGAGTTATTACACTACTTAGAGAGTGGAAAACCACCTCAAGAGGAACAGGAAGTCTATCATTCTTCAATTCAAACGATATTCCAATTTGTGATGACAACCGCTCTTGTATTAGTTGTTGTGATTAATATTGCCCTTATTATTTATAAATTGTTCAATTGAGCCTTGTCATTTTAATGGGTATGTAGGGCATATGTAAAACTCGCTTTTTAATACATAATTGTTTTGAAACCGTTCGGAAGGATGGCATTAATAAAGATCTAAAAAGTACTTTAAAACAATTACATGCCACTATTGATCAAGTTTGAAAAACATGAGATCAAATATTGTGATAATGATACACGTTTGTTACGGCGAGATTTAGTTTGTCTACAGAGCGATATTTTTTACCATAATACATTTCTTGTCTCATGATATTTCGTTGATTGGTGAATTGTCCAAACAAGCCTTTTTTAAACATACTTATTAATGAATTTTAAAATTTGAACCCTAAAAGATTTAAAAATTTTGAGGAACAAAAAAAGGAGTATCTTCCCAAATGTCGAAATAAGTAAGAACGACACTAATTCTAAGGCAGAAGGAAGTTCTTATGAAAAGTGATAACCTGCAAGATTTATATGATTTAGAACCTGCCCAACATTTGGATGTAATTCACCAATGATAAATAACGCTTTCTGCTACTTCTACCTTAGACATGGTCTGCTTTTCAATGGACGCTAACAACCTTTAGTCATAATACGGTTTTCACCAATACATATAAGACGTTCCCAAAAGAGGTAGAACCACATTCAAGACACTTATAACGTTTGCGGTATACTTGTAAGCCTACTCGCGCTTTAAAAAAATGGGCAAATGTAAAATAACTTGTTTTCTGCTCCCATGTTTGTAAAGCTTAGCTGGAAGACTGCAATGGGGTGGGTTGGAATTCGCTTCAACCTAATTAAAATGTCATTTTCATTTTCTTGAATATCTTCTGGTAGTTTAAATTCAGATAGACCAATATAGAATCTTTACATTTTATCCTCTTGGTAACAACCATTTTTAAGATTTTAATTTTGCTAGAGGAAATAAGTATAAAATGAAAAGAACGCCCAATGCTGAATACGCTATTTTTAGTCCAAATCCATCTGTAAGTGTACCCGCGACCACCGGCCCGGCCATCATGCCAAATGAATAGGCTGTATTGTAAACCGCATAAGTTAGGCCTTGAGAAGTAGCACCTGCTTCTTGAGAAATATCTGCTAACTTAGGGAGTGCAGGAGTTAGAATCATTCCAAGGGTGATTCCTAACAGTACAAGTGTACCAACTTGCAACCAAATAAGAGTTGGTAAAGCGTTTAGTGGTAGTACAATTGCTGCCATTACAATACCAATCCTTATTGTCTTAACATGACCAATCTTAGTAGAAATAGACCCAATAAGAGGGGAAGTTAATCCATAACCAAGAGTTACTACAGCAAACAAAATTCCTATTGCCCCCGGGGAGATTTTTAAGCTTTCATTGAAGTGAATTGGCAATGTTGGTTCAATACTTGCAAAAACAGTTGCACCAATTACTGCAACCCCAGCAATTATGAAAACATTTCTGTTTTGTAAGATTTTAAAAGGTGATGTAAAACTCTCTGCCTTCGTTTCAGGGATTTTCCGAAGCAATATTAAACTTAGAATCGCGATAATAAGTGCAATCCCTGTAGCAATGAAAAAAGGAAAGTGGTATCCACCAAATTCATAAAGCCAACCTCCAATTGGAGGGCCCAATAGTACTCCTCCTGCTTGACCAGACATGGCCAATCCCAGCGCTTTTCCTCTTTCTTCTTTTTGAAACACTTCTGCTAATAATGCTAATCCAGCTGTCCAGGGTATTGCCGCAGCAAATCCCTGTAGTAAACGTGCCAAAACCAGAACCCAGAAACTTGTAGCAAAAGCATATATTAAAGTTGTTACCGCTAATGCCATAAGGCCTAATACCAAAAGTTTTTTTCTCCCCATTTTATCCGCTAAAGCTCCAAAAAATGGGGTAGCAACAAACAAGGAAAGGGCATAACTGGAAAATAATAAACCTATTTCTGATTGTGAGGCTCCTAATGATTCAGCATGAACTGGTAAGAAAGGGACTACTAATCCATACATAAGCATATCTGCAAAAATTGCTAGAATCACTACAATTAAAACAGAATATTGAATGTTTCCTTTCATTTTATTTCCCTTCCTTAATAAACTTAATGATTTCTTCAATGGTTTTAAGTTGTAATTCGCATTGCTCATACATATTATTAAAAATAAAATTTATATTAGCAGGTAATTGCCCTAAAACTTTCTGTTTTGCCTCGTAACCAGATTTCATATTTTTATAAACGCTTGTAATCTCTTGTTTTTGTTTCTCTAAGCTACTTAATACTTGTTCATCATGTAAGTTTTCCATAAATGTCAATGCTGTATAAAGAGGCGCTGGGAATACTACAGATGAATCAGTAAAAGAATCTATAAGTAGCTGGTTAAGTTCATACTCTCCATCTTCTGTTATTTTAAATATTGACTTGGTTCTTAACCCAGTCTTTTCAACTTTTTCCAAGATGACTTTTCCTTCTTCTTGCATTTTCTTTAAAGCGTGATAAATAGATGCTGGTTTTACGTAAGCCCACATATCTGTTTGTGATGATTCCATCATTTGTTGAATTTCATATCCCGACATCGGGCCATTTGCTTTTAGAAGTCCAAGAACTATAGTGCGTGTCATATATTAACCCCTCCATCATCATACTAAACGTTAAATACTAAACGTTTAGTATTGGAATAAAGATATTGTAACAAAAAAAAGAAAAATATAATAGCCAAAATTACTATCCCACTAAATACTCCCATTTTAATTAGTTTTTGCTATGTCTTTTTTTTTGAGTAATTTTTACACTAAATGTTTCGAAGATTACATGTAGCAAACCAGGTAAGAGTATAAAGTCGGGTGATAAAGTGATTATGGAGATGGCTTTACCAGATTCACTGTCATTTATTAGGAGAGCTAAAAAAGCATGGCCAAATATATGTATAAGAAAAAAATAAGGAAAAATGAATAATGGACCTCAGTGTTGAAAGAATTTTTAAAGCCACCTTTTTTGGCAGTGATGAAGAGGAGGTTATGTCACATGGAAATATTATATATTTGTATGTTACTAAACAAACGCTTGCGATTTTTTTCTGCTATTTTTAAATAAAATGTGACAAAATTAACCAAATAGCTTTTTGTGTGGCTATTTATAAGATATGATAAAAGAGAAATGAATACTGAGGAGGTAGGTTGTAAGGATGTTTAAAAAAATCGCAAGTGATGCTTTGGGATTAAGTGACATTGGAAAAATTATCTCTCCGCAAGATTTTGACAAGACAGAGTCTGATGATTATGTACTATATGAAGAGGGAGAAAAGATCCACTTTTTAATCAAATCGAAATCTGATGAATACTGCTTTACGAATCGTGCACTAATTCATCTTGATGGTGAAAAAGCGACAAGTAGCAAGCGTAATATTTATCGGTACGATTATTATAAACATCCGATAAAAAATGTCACAATAGAGACTGCTGGAACAATTGATTTAGATTTGGAAATAAAGTTTACGATTGGGGAGCAATCTATTTCTGTTGATATTAACAAAAAAGAAGGAAAAGCGATTGCAGATTTGTATAAATCATTGGTAGCTATTTCACAAATCCAAGATACAAATAAGCGAATGAAGAAATTTGCAAAAGATAGTTTGCAAGTATCGAAGTCCCTCTTTGAGAATAATCGTTTCCATGAAGGGCTTATCTCAAAAGAATTTGAACAAGCGGCAACATTTGCCTTTGATTGGTATAAAACGACGTATGAAGAAAACACACAAAAAGACTTTGGGGACGTTTTTGAAAAATATATTCAAAATTAATGATACATTGTTTTATCTAGTCCGTGTTTGGCGAACTTTTTGATGAAGCATAATATGCTGTTGCGGTGTCCGATATGATGATGGCTTTTCAAACTATGCTTTGAATACATAAAAAGTTCACATCAAAATGTTCACAAAATACCACAACTACCTAGAGCTGGATTGTTTATATATCGGCGCGGATAGGTAGTGGATTTTAGATGAAAGAGTGATTCTTTTGTGGGTCACTCTTTTAATATGTACCCTTCAGCTTCATGGTTTTTCAATAGCTTTATCATTAAACTATATCAAAAATTGTGTATATTCAAAAAAAGAGAGGGGTTCATGATAATCGTCGGCTCTTTATATTCAGGTAACAAGAATAAGGTGCGAAAAGTCATTCAATGAGCTTTTCCGCATATAAAATCGGAGGAATTGCATTGTTTAGTTATTATGGTGAACTCAGTACAGAGCTTTATAATGTTACAAAGCCTATTGGCTATTCAGTAGATGGTGATATTGAATATTACCTTGAAAGATTAACAGGTACGAATGGGAAGATACTGGAAGCAGCAGTGGGTTCAGGGCGGTTTTTAATACCTTTGCTGGAGAAAGGATATACTGTTGACGGCATTGACTATTCGCCTGCCATGTTAGATTCTTGCAGGAAGCGCTGTACAGAAAGAGGGTTACATCCGAATCTGTATGAAGGGAACTTACGCAGTTTTCAATTGCCTTCAAAATACGAAGCGATTGTCATACCTACGGGTTCATTTTGTTTGATTGAGAAATTAGAGGATGCCAAAAATGCCCTTACATGTTTTTATAACCATCTTATACCTGGAGGGCGTGTCATCATTGACCTGCTCTTTCCTGTTCAGTGGCGTACAGGAGAAACATCCACTTCCACTTTTCCTTTTTCCGATGAAGAAGGTATTTTATTAGAAAGCAAATCGATTGAAATAAATTGGGTAGATCAATATACTTTAACGCACTTAAAATATGAAAAATGGAAAAAAGGCAAGTTAGTGGACACTGAATTACAAAGATTTGCCATCCGGTGGTATGGAATAGAGGAGTTCAAACTGATTTTGAAAAATGTTGGTTTCTCTGAAATCACTTGCTCCGCTGATTATGATTACATGAAGGAGCCAACGAAAGAAACGCAATTGATTACATTTGAAGCTGTACGTAAATAGTTGAGAACATCAAGTTGTTTTGGAAAGCAAAAAAACCTTTGGATTTTTGAGTCGAGCAGTACAAAATTCAAGGGTTTTTTACCGTTGGTGGACACTGATCATGAGTTCTTTTTTTGAATGGACTGATATGGCTTAGCTCAAAATCAGTTTAAACCTTTCATTTTACGATAAGTGGCATGTCGGCTCAGACTAAGGTTTCCATTGTTCGGCATGGCCAGACTTGGGCACTCCACATCGTTGACAAGAGGCTGCGTTAAAGCCCTATAAACAACATGAAGGCAAATGTAAAAACCTTTCATTTCACACGGTTTTCATGTTTTTTGCGAATATTCGTTAGTTTTCAGCTTATGTCCCAGCGTTTTTTGGAAACGGATTTATTTGTAACGTTTTTTGCAAAATGGGAACTTACGTTCTATAATGTGTATGAAGTAAATGTGGAGGGAAAATGTATGAGACCTAGTCTAACGAAAAATACAAGCGTGGAAAGTTTTAAAGATTTCTATTGGTTAAAGGAAGAATTACAATCTTTTTGTAGGGAAAATGGAATAAGTGCCTCTGGTTCTAAGATAGAAATTTCCGATAGGATTGAAACATTTCTTCGGACAGGGGAGATAAAAAAAACTGCGAGAAAATCAAAAACGAATAAGAAGGTGCAACCTCAAGCAGATCTAAGTCTTGATACAGTCATTATGGAAAACCATCGCTGCAGCCAGCATGTAAGAGCATTTTTTAAATCGGTAATCCCCAACTTTCATTTTTCCACTTATATCCAAAACTATTTTAAGAACAATGTCGGAAAAACATATCGTGATGTAGTAGACGCTTGGTATGAGGAAGAGGAACGAAAGAAAGACCCTTCGTACAAGAAAAACATTGCACCTCAATTTGAATATAATCAATTTATACGCGACTTTTTTGCTGATCCGAAAAATAAAGGAAAAAGCCGTAAAGAAGCGATTGCAGCCTGGAATGTAATCAAGCAATTTCCCGGAAGCAATAAATATATGTCTAATCATTAGTTGAGCATTTTTCAGCATATTTTATTGACGTGATTTGACTTTTGCCAGGCAAAAAACAAGCATTTGGTTGACTCGTTCAGCAAATGCTATTTGTTTGTCCTAATACCGAGCAGTTAGTTGCTCGACCCTTGAAGTGTCAGAAGGTTCCGTCACTAACGATAAAACAAAGACGGCCTCATGCTCTTTTAATAAATATGCGGCTTTAAGCCGCGCCCATTCATTGAATATATTTTCATGGTAGTGTATAAGCCATATCATTGAGGGGCTTTTGGCGATGATTGTGTCTTGAACGATACTTGTGTTGCCGTCATGAACATATCCGAAACCTAACAAATCGGTTTCACGAATACTTGTTCATTTGGAAACAAATCTTGTTTCATAGATATGATTTGCTGAGTCCGCTTAATTCTTCAATATCCTCTTTCCGCATCCTTGAACGTCTCCTAAACGCTCATATATCCACTTTTATTTCGTTCCAATTTTAGATGAAACGTAAGCTAGCCTGACAAATGGTTCGGATAAAAGACGGCTGCTAAAATAGTGTTTGCCAGAAAGTTTCAGGGGTAAATGAAAAGCAAGAACAGAAGAGAAAACCTAGTTTAGAAAAATACAGAAATATAAATGTAACATTTGTAACCTAAATGAAATATTTGTGATAATATATAAACATGGGAAATGTAAAAAGGAGGAGACCGATGAAAAAGTTTTATGCTATTGTATTGATGTCTGTATTTTTGTTAGCTGCTAGTGCATTCCATTACTCGGGGACAAAAAGTGATGTAAAAGCTACTCAAGTAGCAGAAGAAATGGCAGTTAGGGACCTCCAAAAACCGGCGGAAAATACGAAACCAGAAGAAAAAGTACTTGATACAACAGCCATAACTGCAAAAATATCAACGGCTACAGAGGAAACGAATAAACAAGCAGAAAAAGTAGAACCTGAAGAAAAGGCAAAACCTGAAGAAAAGACAGTGGATGCCGTAAAAAAAGAAGAAACAACTCCAGCGGTTAAAGAAGAGACAAATAAACAAACAGCAAAAAATGAACATAACACCAATCCAGAACAAGTAAATGAAGGAAAAGATACATCTGCCGAAGATGAGATCATTATTGACGGTACTAAATATGTTCTGGTTATGGATGAGAATAAACATCCCAATTTAAGTGATATCATCATTGCCGTACGAAATCATGGTGCAAAACTATACGCTATTCCTGATAGTGATGTATTTATCATCATAAAGGATCAGAATCCTATTGCTTATATGAGTGCCGGAGTTTTAGAGGCTCTTCCGGACTATGCGGAATTGGTAAAAGATATGTTAACAAATAGATATGAGGGGTTTAAGGAGAATGTCGACCTAGCCATACAAACAGGGGAAACGGTGCAGGTGAATTGGGGATCAACAGGGTACCATATCGAGTTAAAAGATGGATGGTTAATCGTTAACTATTTTTAAAGATAAAAACCCTTGAATTATTTGAAAAAATTCAAGGGTTTTTACGTTTCGGCAGACGAATATGGTTGTAACAAGTCCGGTTTCTAAGGGTTATTTTTTTGCACATAACATCACTGTTCAGGCACACCATTCATTGCGCGCAACATTGTATGATCGACGAAGGCTCATCAGATAGACAATTTCCCTTGCTTGTGAAGGGATTCCCCTTTATCAGGGAGCAGGTTCTGGTGCCATACCACTTTATCGACTAATGTATTGCTAGCAAACAAGCTCATAGCCCCGTTAAAAATATGCCTGGCTTTCTTCATTTCCGGATCGGATTGGCTAAAAGCGTATCCTGCGGCAAAAGCTGTCATATAATCCTCCCAATTGTTGTAATGGCTCTGTAGACGCCTGGCTATTTCTATTTTGGTTTTCCAAGCTGTTTCGCTTGTTACATACCCATAAACAGGGCCGATTCGGCTTAAAAAAATGGCCCATCCTCCTCCAAACGCAGCAATGTCTCCCGAAGGCAGTTGCGGAAGGAATTTATCAACAACCGCCCTTCTGGCATAGTCGGGGTGGTTCGTTGATGTTTCCATATATCTTTTGCGTGAGGCATCCGTCAAAGCCGACAGATGAGCATGTATTTGTCTATATTCATCACGATAACCGTCATCCAGCAACCAGCGAATGGTGCTTTTGAATGATGCCGCATCGGTAATGTTCCAAGCGAGAAGAGCATTTTTCATAACCTGTTTTCGCAGCCAGCGTTCTGCCTTATGAAATTCATAGACATAATAGTAGTGGCCGAGAACACTGTCCGTACATATGGTAGAGAGGCAGCGGAAATATAACTCCAACTGCTTCCTTTTTTTGCGGCTGTATTGATGTAACATGAGTAACTCCTTTCTAAGTTGATAAAACTCGTCTAACCTTCCATATTTTCCAGGCATTCCACAGTAAAAGGATGAGCAACAGGTCTGTAGAATACGGATGTAGATCAAAAAGCAGCGAAACAATCAAGTAAAGACAAATATAAAACCAGGTTAATCTTAAAAACAGGAATGAGTGAAACAAGAAATCGTCTCGGAGCGGTTGCTTCCGTTCTGCAGGATCGAGGGTCTTGCCGTACGCATTCTCCGCAATACACCAGTGGATATATGATCGAAAATGGAGCTTGTTTATTGCTAATGTCTCCTTTATCAACTCTCGGCCATCTGCCGTATTACCCAGCGCTAAATGGCAACGACCAGCCAAGACCAGCACATTTTGGTCCTTGTTCCCTTCGTCTTTGCTCAGAAGATGCATGCAGTCGGCAAGGGCGGCCTCATACTCCTGCTGATCATAGTAAAGCAGGGCACGCTGCCAATATCCATCAGGATCTCGGGCTGAAGAGCGATGACGCGGGTGAAGCATTCCAACGCCTCATCGGGCTTCCTTATTTCCAGATAATATTTCCCTCTCATTAATTCCAGATCGGGGTCGTCCGTGAACAGCCCATGGGCTTCTTCCAGCAAATCGCCTGCTCTCTCTACTTCCCCATTCATCAGCATATATTGGGCTGATTCTCTCAGATCCAAATATTGTTCGATATCGAAGGCGATTTCTTGATTAACAAAACAATCATATCTGAGCTCCATCGTTCCTTCAATTTGCCTGATCATATACTCTACAAATTCTTCATCATAATGCTTCAGCAGCTCTTCTTTGTCCTCGTGAAAACCGAATGTGTTGTCCAGCACTTCCCAAACGATACGGGGAAGATGATGATCATCTTCAAGGAAGGAAATGAGCCCATCCCGCAGCTCCTGGCTGTATTCCATCTCCCATACAATATCTTCGTCCATAAGGGTTTGCCAAGACTCGGGGGTGATGCGGGCGTAAAAATCGTCATATAGTTCTTTCACCTGTTGAAGAAACGCGTATACCGGATGGCGTTCGGTTTTTGGCTCCTCCAGCGGCACAGGGAAAAAATCATTTGAGTTGAAAAAGTGTTGCTCCGAATCAAAAGATTCCTCACTATCTTCATATTGACTCTCATCCTCTTCATCCTGAAAAACAGTCAAGGAGGCAGCTTGGCTCTTAGCCTGTTTCATGGCGGCGTCGTAAGCCTCCCTAAGCCGCTGATACCCTTTAGGATCATCTTCAGGATGGTGAAGTTTCAGCTTTTTGGCATAAGCTTTTTTGATGGCCGATTCTTCAGAGGTCGGATCAATCTCCAAAATATCCCAGATGCTCACAAGAAATTCAACCGCCTTTCTACTTCTTCCAATCGTTCCTTAAACTGTTCGGCCGCCATTTTGATTTTTTGATCATCCTGCGTTTGTAGTACACTTTCAAATTGTTGTATGAACAGCGCGATGGCATCACGGACTTCGCCGAGCGTCTCCTCATACAGACGTTCTCCCTTGGCGATCAACAACCTGTTTTCGGTGCGGTCCCGCGGATGGATTTTAATATCCTTCAATTCCAACAGCCGCGCTTCGATCTGTTCCTTTGTCATATTCCCGGCATTTTGCTCAATGATCGTCCGCTTCTTCTCGCCCGTCGAGACACTAATCACCTCGACTTCAAGAATGCCATTTATATCATAGGTGTATCTTACATCAATCATTTGCTCACCGGCTGGGGCCGGAGGCACTTTAATGTTCAGCTCTCCAAGTTTGATATTATTTTCGACTCGCCGGCTTTCCCCTTGATAAACATCTACCGTTATCCTGGTTTGATCATCCCTTATCGTACAAAGCCGTTCTACCCTGCTGACGGGAATCGGTGTGTTCCGTTCAATGATCGGCAAGAAGTTTCCGTCGGAATATTGCCCGCTGCCTAATTCCCGAACGACGCTCGTGCCGAGCGTATACGGGCATACATCCGTTAAAATGATCTCTTCCAACGCTTGATTCCGTTGTTTTAAAGCGGTTTGGATGGCCGCACCCAAGGCGACCGTTTCATCAGGATTGATATTTGTGTACGGCATTCTCCCGAACATACGGCCAATGACATGTTTAATGAGCGGCATTCGGGTTGCTCCGCCGATCATAATGACTGCATCCAAGTCTGAAGGGGACAGGGAAGCATCGCGAAGCGCCCGTTCAATCGGCTGGCGCAGACGAAGAATGAGAGGCTGAGCCAACTTCTCGAACTCTGAACGGCTTAGCTGACAGTCATAAACTTCACCGTTTAAGGTCATGCTCATGTCCACAGTTGCTTTCTGGCCAATGAATAGCTTGCACCTTTCGGCCTGCTTGTAAATGGCCGCTTTCGTCTTCGAGTCGAGCGCTTCACTTTCAAGTTTGTGCGTCTTCATGAAATGGGAAATCAACAGCTCTGTAAAATCTTCCCCACCGAGAAAGTTATCTCCCGCAATAGATTTTACATCCATAACGCCCTCGAACAGCTCCAAAATGGACACATCGAACGTTCCGCCCCCCAGGTCAAACACGAGAAATTTCGTTTCCGGTTTTTCCTGATGCAATCCGTAAGCAATGGCCGCGGCGGTCGGTTCGCTAATAAGTCTCTCTACCTTCAATCCGGCAATCTCTGCCGCGAGCTTTGTTGATTTCCGCTGCGCATCGTTGAAATAAGCCGGTACGCTGATAACCGCTTCCGTAACCTGTCTGCCAAGATAATTCTCTGCATCCTCTTTTAGTGTTTTCAGCACGAAAGAGGAAAGCTCCTCCGAAGAGAAGGAGTGTTCTCCAAGATCATACTTTTTTTCCGAGCCCATATATCGTTTAAAAGCGGATGCGGTCAGATGCGGGTGAGTAATGAGTCTCTCTTGGGCAATACGCCCGACCAAAATACTCCCATTTTCATCTACACTGACAATGGATGGAGTCATTCGCTCACCGAGTACATTAGGGATAATGACGGGTTTATCCTCCGTCCAATAGGTTACTAGACTATTGGTTGTCCCTAAATCAATTCCTATCGTTGTCAAAGAATATCCCTCTTTCTATCTGTGACTTTATTACATAAAATTCCACTTATTGGATCATCCTCTATTTCTATCCTATTTTAAAATGTTTTTTATCGCAATCAATGCCGCTGAAAAATTCCCGGCAGGCTGAAATTTTCTTGGACTTGAACAATTCAGTAAAGGTGTATTTGTTTCTTCTGAGGGAAAGTCGATGGAAATTTTGGTCATGAGCCAATGCATCGATCGACTTGAACATTCCTTTAACGAATTAAAATTACTCTTTATTTTGTGCAACGGATGATGAGGTTGCGATGCGTATGAAAAAGGATTTTTATCCCCTTAGCACCCAAAATAGTTTTGGGAAGTTTCTAGAATAGGAGACTTCAAAGTTTTTTATTCATTGTCTTGACGGGTATACATAATCCTTTCATTTGTCTTCAATGAAATGGGATATGTCAGACAAAAACATTTTATGTGTAAAATCCTTATTGTCTAAAAAATATACCTTAATGTACCTCGCATTCCATAACGATTGTGGCTGACCGCTATATCCCGGAAAACATGAACGATGGGGAGGTTATTACTGGGAAAAAGCAAGAACATTTGATTAATGTGTTTACATGTTTTCAGCAAGATCACCCTAGCAGTAAGCTCTGCTTATCGGCATGAAAAAACAGCCTCAAAACTTCATTCTGAGCTTGAGATCCGACATTCCATTTTTCCACTGCTTTGTCCCTTCGTCTCATTTATGAAGGCCATCCAACGATGTTGCGATGACACTTGGAATGAATCGTAACGCAACAGATATTAACAGCCCTATAAGGTGGAAAATCCGGTTCGCTTGTTGAGACGGGCATTGAAGGCCGAAAAAAAGGAATGGTGTGCATGACCTCAGAAAGTAATAAGATGATCAGTACGATAATGTGATGGCGATGGAATGATTAATTAAGTCATTCTTAATTTACGGGATTGAAGCAGCCCGAAGTATACGTGAAAAACATAAGAAAAGCTCCGTAACGATCATAAAAGAAAGAGTCTGTTTGACACAACTAAATCAGCTGATGAAAAAACGAACCATAAAGTGAAACTTCATTCAGTAGGGTTCCTACTGAATGTTAGTTGAACCAATCGGGCATTTAGGTGCCGTTATCTCCCACTTAAACCTTTTATATTCACTCAAGCTTTTGAAGTGGGAGTCTTACGGCACATTACATGCGGGATAAAGTGAAACTTCATTCAGTAGGCGTTTTCTTCCATCTCCTACTGACTGTTAGAACCAATCGGGCACCTTACATGCGGGATAAATGGTCCCAGTGTATCATACGCAAGCTTTTAGCGTAGTCAACATAGGTAGACTCCTGCGGGAATAGCTCGAGCTGAAGATCCGGCAGGGAAGCGACCTTTGTTTTCCGAGGAAGCTGAAGCCGGGCACGCGGAAAGCGAAATATGTTGACGTAGCGATGATAGGGATTTTTTTACTCAAATAGGGGAGTGGACATAAGGTAAAAGCTGATTGTTATTCGTAAGAATCGTGAGAATAAAACCGCGTGAAATTAAAGTTTTCAAACCGGTGGTTACCCCTAAAAGTTAGAGTAGAAAGTCTCATTTTCGGGGGTAAGTACCACTTGATTTCACGCGGTT
Source organism: Siminovitchia sp. FSL W7-1587 (assembly GCF_037963795.1). Lineage (NCBI taxonomy): Bacteria > Bacillati > Bacillota > Bacilli > Caryophanales > Bacillaceae > Siminovitchia > Siminovitchia sp. FSL W7-1587. The sequence goes on along the minus strand of NZ_CP150169.1, from coordinate 1,542,005 downwards.
TATTCATTTTTACAGGGGTATGTCCCGGCCCTTTTTTTGTTCGCGAACCATAGATTATCTGATGTTTCTCAATTATTAGGCCTTCATTGCTTGCCGTTAATCATTTGCAAATTCGAAGTTTCATTTACCCTTGTACAATAACTGCCTTTTGTATCCAATGGCTGTTATGCCAGATGGATACGAACCCCTTGCTCTTCCCACAGATGTAAATCTAAACCTTCAGCTTCTTTTCCAGTAACGATATCGTCTATTTGCTTAATGCCGGCTACCTTGTGTAAGGAGACACTGCCAATCTTTGTATGATCAGCAACGACGATCACTTGTTTGGCGGCGCGAATCATTCCCCGCTTAGCGGAAACGAGATACTCATCAAAATGTGTTAATCCTTTTTTGTGATGGAGGGCCGGTGTCCCCAAAAAGGCCTTATGAACATGGAGTGTCCCTAAAACTTCATCCGTAATCATTCCATTTAACATAAAGCTATCAGGAAATAAAGTTCCTCCTGTAACGATCACTTTGATTGATTTCGCGGACCGCAGAATCGCCGCAATGTTTATATCGTTTGTTATGACAGTTATATTTTTTCTATGAATGATGGCATTCGCGATATGAAGGGTTGTTGTACCCGAATCAAGAATGATATTTTCTCCGTCTTTTATTAGCTCTGCTGCCTGTTTGCCAATACGTGATTTTTCCTCGTATTGGACGGTGGTACGTTCTTGGAAAGGGGGCTCAGAATGTACTTCCTCATCTATCATGACGCCTCCATGTGTTCTAATGAGCAATCTCTTTTTTACTAATGAACGAATATCACGCCTAACGGTTGCCTCATGAACGTTAAAATGCTTAGCGAGATCTGAAATGGTAGTGGCGGTATTGTTTCTAACATACTTTAATATTTGTTGTTGTCTTTCCAATGGCAACATTGAATGCACCTCTTGAATCAATATTTGGATGTTCGAGAGAGGAACTCATCCTATTCTATTATGCTCTTTTTTTTCTCTTTGTGCTTAAATAAGCTCATTTAAATTCAATTTTAACAGATTCTTTACATGATATTAACAAAAAACATAATCATTATTGATAATCCAATAGTAAAATGCTAACTAAATCTAATTTTTTGTTCGTTTTTAACCTAAATGAATAAAAACGAACAGTTTATCTATGGTTATACCGGTTTATTTCACTCAAATATGTTCATTTGTGTTTAAATAAGTGTTTACAAGCATTTTGTTTCTTAGTATCCTATTAATCGAACAGTTCAAAAATCACCTGTTTATTTGAACGTTTAGATGTAATGGATAGCAGAAAGGAGCTCGACATTTTGTTAGAAACAAAAGAACAAATTCAATCCAATGTTTATCAATTGATAAAACCTGGTGTTTTTAAAGAAGTAAACATATCTCACCCCTTACAAAACGGGGAAGTAGTCGTTGAGCCTACTTTGGGAAGCATCTGTCATGCAGATCTCCGTTATTTTTCTGGTCAAAGAAGGCCTGAAGCGCTAAAAGAAAAACTGCCAATGGCATTGATTCATGAGGGGATTGGAAAAATAGTAAAAAGTAACTTGGACTCGCTGCCCGAAGGGACTCGGGTAGTCATCGTTCCCAACATTCCCGGCTACATTTTAGAAGGAAAGCAAGCAAATGATTGCTGTCCGATATGTCAAAAAGAAATGGGGGATAATTATTGTGAGCATAAGAGATTTTTGGGAAGTGGCTATGATGGGTTAACCCAAAGCAAGATAGTCATGCCTTCTTCTTGTGTGATTCCCATACCAAATGAAGTTCCAGATGAAGTAGCTGTTTTATCAGAATTGTGCACAGTATCATATCAAGCGCTTCGTTCGATTAAGGAAAAGCTGCAAAACTCAACCGTCGCCGTTTTTGGAGACGGACCAGTAGGTTATATTACAGCCACGATGCTTACACACATATTTGGCATAAAAGAAGATAGACTTACAGTTTTTGGAGCGAATGCTGATAAGTTGGAACATTTTGATTTTACGAAATGTTTCAATGTGTTGAGTGATCATTTCTCAGAAGGCAATCAATATGATATTGCCATTGACTGTACAGGAGGGAAATTTTCCGAAAATGCCATCAATCAGGCGATTGATCTCTTAAATCCGCTGGGTGAAATCATTTTGCTGGGTGTTTCCGAGGAAAAAGTTTGGATTAATACAAGAGATGTTTTGGAAAAAGGCATCTCGTTGAGAGGAAGCAGTAGAAGTTCATTCTCCGATTACCCGCCTGTTTTAAAAGCCATGAAAAACCCTTCTTACCAAGAGGCGTTAAGAGCGTTGCTTCCGAGAAAAAGGACAGAGATTACATCTGTAGAAGATTTGAAAAATGTAATGGATGACGCGCTTCAAAACCGTGGATGGGAAAAATGTTTATTAGAGTTCCATTGGTGATTTGCAAAATTGTGCTTTTCAACAATAACAAATTGATGCGAGGGGGTACGTTGATTGGCGTCCATAGAATTTAAGCAAGTTACAAAAACATTTCAGCAAAATGTAGTGATCGAAGATTTAAATTTAAAAATTAGAGACGGCTCTTTTACAGTATTGGTAGGACCTTCTGGTTGTGGGAAGACAACTCTTCTTCGAATGATAGCCGGGATTGGTCCTCAAACATCTGGACAAGTAATGATTGGCGAAAAAGATGTGACAAATATTCCGCCGGGTAAACGTGGGGTCTCAATGGTATTTCAAAACTATGCGCTTTATCCGACAATGACTGTCAGGGGAAACATAGAATTTGGATTAGTCAATCATAAAGTGAAAAAACATGAGAGAAAGCAACTGGTAGACAGTATCAGTAAAAGTGTCGGGCTCTTCGAATATCTTGATCGAATGCCATCCACTTTATCAGGAGGACAACGACAACGGGTCGCGTTAGCGCGCGCCATGGTAAAAAATCCATCCGTCTTTTTAATGGATGAACCATTATCAAATTTAGATGCAAAATTAAGGGCGCAAATGAGAATTGACTTGATTGAACTACATAGAAAACTGGGGACTACTTTTGTTTATGTAACTCATGACCAAGTAGAAGCGATGTCTATGGCAGACACAATCGTATTAATGAATAAGGGAGTGATTCAACAAGAAGCGCCGCCTGAAGAAATGTACCGTGATCCTAACAACTTATTTGTTGCGCAATTTATCGGGGTTCCTCCCATGAATATCTCAAACTTGGGCGTAGATCATGTTAAGTTTGGTTTTCGACCAGAGAAACTTATATTATCTACTTCACCGATCAAATCCTATTTTTCAATAAAAGGAAGGATCGTTACGCGTGAAATGTTAGGATCGGAGACGATCTATCAGATCAGATATAATGATATTTCTTTTATGGCAAAAAGTACCGAAGACAAATATCAAGTTGATCAGGATATTAACGTAGGGGTTCAGGCGGAAGATATATTCTTCTTTGGAGAAAACGAAGAACGGATTCGGTCAGATCATCCAAATTTCCAAAGCTATTTGGAAAAGTTAAGGGAGTATTAGGATATGAACAAACAGAAAGTATGGGAGAAGTTGCGTCCATATGTAATGATTGGTCCTGCTATGATGGGGATATTTATTTTTGTCATTTATCCAATATTGAATTTGATCTACTTAAGTTTCTTTGACTATAACTTAATGAACAAAGCAAAAAGTAAGTTTGTAGGGTTCGACAATTATGTACAGATTCTTTCGCGAAGTGATTTTTATAAATCGCTAAGCAATACGTCTTTATACACATTGGGTGTCGTTGTACTAACAATGACCATCTCTATATTGATTGCCCTATGGCTAAGTAAACAAACGAAACTAAATTTTGTCATTCAAGCTGGATTGTTTACGCCCCATATCGTCTCCATCGTATCAATCGCGTTGATATGGTTGTGGATGATGGAGCCGGGTATAGGATTTCTCAATTATATTTTGAAAACTTTGGGATTGCCGACTTCCCAATGGTTACAGAGTTCCAAAACAGCTTTAATTTCCATCATTATTGTCTCCGTATGGCAGGCGATCGGATATTACATCATTATCATCGTTGCGGCATTACAAGGTGTATCGCCTAGTATTTATGAGGCAGCCGCGCTGGATAATGCGAAAAAATCAAAAGTATTTTATAAGCTCACATTACCATTAATTTCGCCACAACTCTTTTTCATTTTGGTCATTATGACGATTGGTTCCTTTAAAGTATTTGACACTGTCAGAATAATGACGGGCGGGGGACCGAATAATGCGACCAATACGCTAGTCTACTATATTTACGAATACCGAACAACAAATATAGGGTATGCTTCAGCCACTGGTGTGATTTTAATGTTCATTATTGGTCTGTTAACAATCATATATTTCCGGTTGCTGTCTAAAAAGATATTTTATCAATAGAATGAGGTGGCACCAGGAAGGGGGAGCATGATTGAGTTCAGGATTTTTTCCGCGTTTTAAAGGAACAGTAAACATTCTATTAAAGATACTTGTATTATTAATCTTTATATTTCCGTTTTTATGGATGATCTCTACATCCTTACAAACGTTTCAAGAAACAATGGCATTTCCACCTACGTTGATTCCTGAAGTACCGCAATGGATTAACTTTGTAGATGCGATGCAAGCAGGACCATTTGTAACTTACGCCAAAAATTCAGTGATCGTGACAACATCCATTATTGTCATTCAGCTGTTGATTATGATACCAGCTGCGTATGCATTTGCCAGATATGACTTTTTTGGAAAAAAAGTATTGTTTGCCCTGGTAATACTTGCATTTATGATACCCGGGCAGATTACCTTCATTCCAGTGTATTTGATGATGGCCGAGTGGGGACTTATAAAAACCCTGCTTCCCCAAATACTTCCATTTATGACCAATGCCTTCGGGATCTTTTTATTACGACAGTATTTTATGCAAATACCTGATGAAATTATTGAAGCGGCACGGCTTGATAACGCAAGTGAGTTTAAAATTATGTGGAAAATCATGACGCCCATGTCAAAACCGGCGCTTGCAACCATTGCATTATTTAGTTTCGTCAGTCATTGGAATGATTATTTCTGGCCGCTTGTCATGACGGATTCTGCCGAGGTCCGCCCGCTAACATTGGGAATTGCGATGTTAAGACAAACGGAAGGAATTAGTAATTGGCATATAATTATGGCCGGAAATGTGGTCTTAGTACTGCCGATATTGATTATTTATGTATTTTGCGCAAGGCATATTGTGAAAGCATTTGTTTATTCAGGGATTAAATAATTCCTAATAATAAAAATTTTCGGAGGGGAAGAAATGAGAAAACATATTTTGATGATTTTGATAGTGGCAATCATCTCAATGTTGCTTATTGCCTGTAGTTCTGATAGTTCGTCCTCGGGAGGAAATGATGATGCCGGGAAGAAGAAAAATGGTGAGAAAACGACGATTCAGTTCTGGCACGCATTAGGCGGTAAAAATGGTGAACTAATTGATGAAATGTTAAAACGTTTCAATGATTCACAAGATGAAATTGAAGTTGTTGGTTCTTTTCAGGGTGGATACGATGAAGCGGTCACGAAATTACAACAATCCATCTCGGCCGACACATCTCCCGATATTGCGATGATAGAACGGGCATATGTAGAGATGTTTGCTGATTCAGAGGTGCTAGAAGACTTGACACCTTATTTTGAATCAAGTGATCTAAATGTTGACGATTTTACAGAGGGATTAATGGGTCATTCGTATTTTAATGATCAGCTTCTCTCTCTTCCATTTAACCGTTCGACTCCCATTTTACATGTGAACAAGTCAATGCTGGATGAAAACGGCTTAGAGGTTCCAACTACTTGGGAGGAATTGAAAGAAGTGGCGAACGCCTTAGTGATTAAAGAAGGAGATGAATACAAACGTTATGGATTTAGTATGCCTTACGATACTTGGTATCCAATTGCCATGATTACTCAATCAGGTGGAACATTTTTTAATGAAGATAATACATCGGTTGGATTTTTTGATAATGGTGTAGGTGAAGAAGTATTTTCATTTTTAAAAGACGTACAAAGTACTGGCGCTATGTATTATCCTCCTGCCCAGGACTCGGGTAATATCGTTAACCAAATGTTCATGAGTGAAAATATCGGAATCATGTATCAATCAACTGGTACAATCGGTACTTTAATGGAAAATGTTGAGTTCGATTATGTCACAACGTTCCTGCCTAAAAATGATGAATACGCAGCACCTACCGGAGGCGGGAATATTGCTATGCTTGCCGGTTCGGAAAATAAAGAAGCAGCATGGAAATTTATCGAATGGATGTTGAAAGAGCCGGAAGGATTATTACAGTTTGTCATAGACTCGGGCTATCTTCCATTTACTAACACGATGGTTGAATCGCAAGAGATGAAAGAACTGTGGGCAAAAGAACCAAATCGACAAGTAGCTTATGAACAGCTTGAACATGCTGTTGACACGAACAAGGATGTTGAATGGCCAGTCATCATGCATGAGTTCTTCTCCGCAATAGAAGCGATTATGTATAATGACGAAGAAATTAAGCCTACATTGAAAAAGTTTAAAGAAGAAACAGAAAGAATTTTAAATAAGTAAGGAAGTAGATCCATATTATGATAGAACAACTTCAATCAAAAACCGGTATAATCGTTGCGGCCCACCGCGGATATAGTGCTAAATATCCGGAAAACACTCTGTTGGCGTTTCAAAAAGCAGTTGATCTTGGAGTTGATATGATTGAGTTTGATTTACGACTATCTAAAGACAATGTAGTCGTCATTATTCATGACGATACTGTCGATAGAACGACAAATGGGACAGGCATGGTAAATGATCTTACATTAAAAGAATTAAAAGAGTTGGATGCTGGTGAAGGGGAAAAGATTCCCACGCTGGAAGAATTTTGCGAATCACTTCAACCGTATGCTGAATTACTTTTCAATGTTGAAATCAAGCCATGTGATCAAGCGATTGAAGTCGCCGACCGTACGGTCGAATTGCTTAAAAAATATGATTTCCTTGATAGATGTGTATTTACGAGCTTTGATGCAGAAGTGATTACGCATCTTCATGACAAATACAATGTAAAAACACAAGGTTTTCCCGGGGAGAAAATGCTTCATTATATTCCCGGTGAAGACGGGACCATTTCTAAAATATGGGCAATCGGAATGAGCATGAAGTTATTGAACCCTGAACTTGTACAAAGTTACAAAGCTAAAGGAAAACTGGCATGGTGCTATTGTCCGGACGATATGGAGCAAGTCAAATACGCGTTGGATTGTGGAGTAACGTTATTAACATGTAATGATCTATTACCTGCATTAAAGTATATTAAAAAGTAGAGGCGGAAATAGGAGAAGCTTTTTTCGTGGAATAGAACAAAAAAGCGGGGTGTCAAATCGCGAGAATTGACACCCCATTTTAGCACCAGGGAGGATTCCCAAAATGAGCAGAGTCGAGAAAACACTTGGCATCGGAATGGATAGCGTAAAGAGACGACTATGCAGCGACAGGGCTATTTCTGTCATGTTTAAAAAATTCGACACCTCCACTGCGACTTTAACCGTTGATAGAACAATATTTTAAGAGGCAGGATGTGTGACATACAAAATGAATCGACTGTTTCAGTTATGTAGGAAAATACCAATGATGCTAATCATCGTCATTCTGATTTCTACAATTCCTCTTACGACAAAGGCAAAACAGCCAGTACCTAATACAAACATGTTTGTTTTATCAAACGAAGGGCTTCCATTCATTCAAGACAAGCCATTGCACAATGGCACGGTACTGCAATCTTTTGCTTTTGATGATGAAAATAAGCATATCTATGTTGTGCAATTAATGGCTGGTGGTCAACAGCTCCCGGATGAAAATGAACCAGTCAGTGGGGCAATCAGGGCTAAAAATGGTGATGTAACACTGACGAAATTAGATCAAGAGGGCAATAAGTTAGGTCATATGTACCTAAAAGGATTCGGCCACGGAGTCCAAATTGGTGTAGAGGTTGAAAACGGGGTGACGTATTTATGGACTGAAACGGATGCAGTTACAGAAGGAAATGACGGTTGGGGAACACAGATTGCTAGATTTCCATTTGAGAACGGTACTATACGAACACCAGATTCTCCAGTCCTTGAAAAACATAAACTTATCGAAGGAGCTGACCGTACAACTGTCAACATTGATAAAACTCACGGTTTACTGACAATGCGATACAGATTGGATGGAAGTTTTCGATATGGTGTGTTTGATTTAGAGCAAGTGAAGAAAGGAAACTACCATCCTATTGCGGATGTTCCGCAACCTCCCGTTGGAACATTCCAAGGTTTTGCCTCATACGGAACATATTTGTATTTATTAGAAGGTAACGCCTATGGGGTCAACGGATCGGTTGCGCCTTACGGTAATACGTATGTAACAGCGGTCGATTTAAATTCTGGAAAGGCGGTAGCCAGACAATTGATTTCGGCGGGCAATGCAATGACATTTAGGGAACCTGAAGGTATGGCTATTAGAATCCCTGATCCAAAACAGCCTCATAAAGCTCAATTACATATTGGTTTTGCATCAAACGCCGCGCCAAATAGGTTGGCTAATATATATTATTTTGATCAACTCATGCCAATAAATAGTAACCACCACCGGTGTTCATTATTAAAGGAAAATCATTAATGTAGAAGAAATGATCGTATAATCTAGGTTGGGTAGGAGTGCGGTTCGGTACTAAAGCTAAGGATGGGTTTTCATGGATTCCTGTTTTGACTGAAATGAATCATTGTTGACAGCTGCGATATAAGTTACCGGCCAAAGTTTTCTAATATCGAGCACCTACCCATTGCTTTCCCAAACGGAAGGTTGGGGCTGTCTAAAAAGTCCAACTTAGAGTAAAGACGCTAAAACTTAAAACCCAAGAATGTTGATTTTACAGCATTCTTAGGTTTTATTTTTTTTGCTTTTCAAGCTCCCATATTATTTTTCGGACAGCCCCAGCCCCTTTTCCATTTAGCGCCTTCGTCGTTTTTATCAATTCATTTTCCATCAACTTGGCTATCCGTGAAAGATATGGCGGCTTTCACACGGTAGGATGAACGAGTGAAAAAATGCGGCAGCAAATGTATGTATGATTGCTTATCCATCCATTTTTCAATAAAAAATGATTCTTTAATAGTTCGCACAATCAATCTCTGATTCAACCCTCTTATTTGTTTTCAATGGTGAAATTGGTTTTGTGAAAAATATATTACTTTATGTATGAAATACTTTACTTATTGTAAAAAATATATTACTATCTAGGTGAAGGAGATGGTGTCGATGCCTTTGATGAATAGAAAAATAAAAAATCGTATAGTCATTCTTCGTGCTGAACGCAACTTATCACAAAAGGATGTGGCGGACGGCGTAGGAGTCAGTCGCCAAACAATTATTTCCTTAGAAAAAAATAGATACAATCCTTCATTAAAATTGGCATTTGATCTTGCCCTTTTTTTTGGTGTAGATGTGCATGACGTTTTTCAGTATGAATTGGAGGAGGATCATTAATGGAAATATTTTACACTAGTTTAAGGTTACTATATGTCATCATTTTCTTTGCAGCATTATTGATATCATTGCGTTTTGAATGGGGATCTGAAGGAAGCGACGAGAGGGGAAAAACAATCGCTAATCAATCATACAGTATTCTTTTTCCGATGTTGCCGCTTGGATGGCTCACCATTGAAATGGTCGATCAATTTATACAGCCTTTAAACTATGAAACTTACAAGCTGCTTATTTGGTTCTTAATGACGGGGCTCACCATCATACATGCTTTCAACATCATGATACTAAAAAGGAAATATTAAATAGAAACTTGAGACTCATCGGAGTGCGCCATTGTGAGCACTATTCGCCTTTAACAAGTAGTGCTGCATGATGGTATATTTTGACATGATTTGAAGATTTTGTAGGGGCGCTCCTCACCACTTTTATCCCGCATGTAAGGTGCCGTAAGCCTCCCACTTCAAAACGTGAGGATGATACCAAAGGTCTAAGTGTGATAAAACGGCACCTAAATGCCCGATTGGTTCAACTAACATTCAAGGAGAAAAGCATTCCTTGAATGAAGTTTCAATTTATAAGGAGGCTATTTTATTGAACATTTATGCGTGGATAGGACTGATGGGAATTCTTTTACTCTCCAGTGTTCCGCTGTTCAAAAAGTCACAACGATCAAAGGGGAATATCCTGCGATTTGCCGTCACAACGGTGATTGTATTGGGTGTCATCTTTTTTGTTGAAGTAATGGGTGTTTCTTTTATACTGGCGATTATCGCAGGCTGTATCCTTTTGATTTTATTGGATAAAAAAACATACACGAAAAAAAGAATGATGATTTACGCCTCTTTGACACTCATTATCATAACAGTCTTGTATTTTTTATTGAAACATAATCCCGAGTACACATTAAACCACCTGATGAAACATCCAGAAAGCTCTTCTTTATTTGTTGCGATGAATGATGAAGAAATGATTACGTATCAATCTGATATACCGCGGCCGCTGGCAAGTGTTGTAAAAATCATCGTCGCCATCGAGTACGCCTATCAAATTGAAAATGGCGATTTGCATAAAGACGCAACCGTTCCACTAGAAACAGTCAATCGTTATTATATAGAGAATACCGATGGCGGCGCCCATCAAAAATGGCTGGAACAAATGGAGGAAGCAGGTCAAATTGAGAATGATAAAGTGAAGCTGCGCGATATCGCAAAAGGAATGATTGCCTTTAGCTCCAATGCAAACACTGATTATCTGATTGATGTACTGGGCGTTGAAAGCATCAACAATCGCATCGACCAATTAGCGTTAAAAGACCATGACGATGTGTATCCTCTTGTAGGAGCATTGTTAGCATTAAATGAATATAAAAAGGAAAAAAAAGATACTGACTGGCAAAAAGAATTAAGAGAAATGTCTGATGAGAACTATAAAAAAGAGGCCCTTATACAAAGCGAAAAAATGAAGCATAAAAAGATAACAGTTGCAGGGGTAGACCTTTCTGTAAAAGAACAGCGTGTTTGGTCTGACCGCATGCCAAAAGCCTCTCCAGCCACATACGGAAGACTGCTTCATATGATCTCCAGAGAAGGCTTCCCTTCAGAAATATCCCATACATTACGAGACCTGATGGAATGGCCAATGGAAATGATCCCGGAAAATAAAGAACATTATCGCTACATTGGAGCAAAAGGAGGCTCGACTGCCTTTATTTATAATCAAGCGATGTATTTTGAGGATCTTTCTGGCAATCAAATGGAATTTGTGCTGTTCATGGATGACTTATCATTATGGGAGTTAATGATGCTGCAATTTCATTCTAATTCTTTTATTGTAGAAATGGTGAATAATAAACAGTTTCGAAAAAAAGTCCAATCCACACTGCAAGCTTACGCAAAATAAGCGTTGAGCAATTTAACTGTGCTAATTCTTGTCAGCTTGGCGATTTTGGTATCCATCGTCATGGAGCAGGATTCAATTTAATTCTTTACTCGGCTTGTGGAAAAAGCAATTGTTTTCCACAAGCTTTTTTCGTTTGAAAATCTTCCGGAAGAAGAGTGAGCGGCCTTTAGGTTCCTAGTCGCATTTATTATCTGGTTATTAAAATAATTACGAATAAAAATCTTTCCATTGTCATGAGTGTTCATCTTGTGTATATTGTATATATAGTGTATATACAATATTTGATTAGAGGGTACCCAATATGCAAATTATCATATCCAATAGTTCTAAGGCACCCATTTATGAGCAAATTGCCAACCAAATAAAAAAGCTTATTTTAACCTCCCAATTAAAGGAGGGTGAGCCTCTGCCTTCCATGAGGCAGCTGGCAAAGGATTTACAAATAAGTGTCATTACGACGAAAAGGGCTTATGAGGAATTGGAGAAAAATGGCTTTATTTACTCGATTGTAGGAAAAGGCTCGTATGTGGCAGAACAAAACGTAGAAATCATTCATGAAAAGAAGCTGAAGGTCATGGAAGAAAAGCTGGTGGATGCGATTCAGAATGCCAAAGAAATGGGCATAAGCCTATCAGAGCTTAAAGAAATGCTGACGCTATTATATGAGGTGGATTGAGAATGGAAAACGTCATCGAACTGCGAAATGTAGAAAAAACGTTCAAGGGTTTTCAATTGCAAAATTTTTCCTTGGATGTAAAAAAAGGTTATGTTACTGGAATGATAGGCCCTAATGGGGCGGGGAAATCAACTACGATTAAATTGATCATGAATTTAATAAAAGCAGACCGCGGGACGATCAAGGTCTTTGGCATGGATTATGAAAAAAATGCAAAAAATATCAAAGAAAAAATTGGCTTTGTCTGTGATGAAAATGTGTTTTATGAAGATTCAACTTTAAAAGCGATGAAAAATATTATACGTCCTGCATATACACAATGGGATGAGAGTCAGTTTAACTACTATGTTGAATTATTCGAACTTCCGCTAAAGAAAAAAGTAAAGACTTTTTCTAAAGGAATGAAGATGAAAGCTTCGCTGGCCATGGCTCTATCCCATCATCCAGAATTGTTAATCATGGATGAACCAACATCTGGACTTGATCCTGTATTTAGAAGGGAATTGTTAGAAATTCTTCGCGAGTTAATGCTTACAGGAGACAAAACGATTTTGTTTTCAACGCATATTACAACAGATTTAGATCGGATTGCGGATTATATTACCTTTATACATGGCGGAAGGCATATTTTCACAAAGGAAATGTATCAAATTGAAGAACAGTATGCCATCGTAAAAGGCAGCCTTGATTTGCTGGATGCCGATACTGAGAAAGAATTTATTTCAATCAGAAAAACCGAAAGCGGCTTTGAGGCATTGACAGAACATAAAGAACGGGTGATGAACATATTTGGGGAAGAAGCCATAATAGAAAAACCAACGTTAGAAGACATCATGTATTATACAAATAAAGGAGAGGTCTAGATGTTGGATTTGATTAAAAAAGATGTTCGAATTCAGAAGAACTATTTTATTTTTTATTTAGCCCTTATTGGTTTTTTTGTATGGGAAAATATCCCAAATGCCACGATTGTTGTTGCGATGAGTTTAGCTTTTATAATGAATACCTTGTATTATGACATGAAGGATCAGGTGAATATTTTATTAAACTCTTTGCCTTACACGCGAAAAGAAATTGTCAGCTCAAAGTATGTCGGTACAGTTCTTTATACAACAGGCGTAGTGCTGTTGGTTTATATGGGACATTTACTCATTAATGGAAATATCTCCGCATTTTCATTGGAAAATATCTTGCTTGGCTTTGGATTGGTGATGTTGATTACGTCATTTAGCATACCGTGCTCTTATATATTTAAACCGCAGCATGTACTGATGGGCGGCATGATTTTAATGGCTATTTATTTACTTACCTTTAAATTAATTTCTGAATTTTTTCAGGAGTCATTTCGGACTTTTATCAACTGGTTGATGAAAACTCCTGATGTACAGCTTTATTTGATGGGCGGCATCTTCGTTCTTATCTTGTTCGGGTTATCTTGGTTACTTTCCATTAGAATTTATGAAAGAAAAGCCTTTTAGGTGACTGAAACCGAAGAGTGGAAGAAACAGCTTTCGCTCTTCGGTTTCTTTTTCGATGGTTGAATAGCATGAAAGTATTTCTCGATTGCGGAACGAGTAACAAATGGGAAAAAAGAGATTATTTTTGCCGATTGCCGAATCTTTATCCCGCATGTAAGGTGCCATATACACTACATCAAGTCTTGAGTAGATACAAAAGGTCGAAGTGGGAGAAAACGGCAAAATGCCCGATTCGTTCAACTAATATTCAGTAGGAGGTGGAAGGAAACGCCTACTGGATGAAACTTCACTTTATTTGGTGAAGAATGAGTGAACGAAGAGGAAATAGGGAGTATGTCAAGGTTCATGATAGTAAGAATCATTCTACTTGTGGTAGCAGAAGCTTTTACACATATTTTTTCTGAATTCGGCTTTTTAAAGAAAGTCTTGGCGCTCCTTGCACTACACCATCAGAATGAAAAGCAGGACGTGCTGTTGCCGATCTCAGTTTTAGCTAAACGCAAAGCGAGAAGTTGGGACATGCTACTTCCGGGTTTTCCCCGTATGCGATAGCAAAACGTTCTATCAGTATAAATTCTAGCGACATTCGAATACCGTTTTTCTGAAGAGGTTTTTCCATGGCAAGGAACCTCTTTTTTTCATGCTCTGCCTTGGATTTTCACTTCTGTTCCGGTTTTCTAACCTGGGCTACAAAGCAGAATTAGAATGCAAGAAAAGAGAAGAATATGAAGTGTAAGGCTGGTAAGGTAGTTTTATCCCGCATATAAGGTGCCATATACGCCACATTAAGACCTGATTTGATACAAAGGTTTAAGTGGGAGAAAAACGGCACCTACATATCCGATTGGTTCAACTAACATTCAGTAGGAGATGGAAGAAAACGCCTACTGAATGAAGTTTCACTTTATCCCGCATGTAAGGTGCCGTAAGCCTCCCACATCAAAATCTTGAGTGAATACAAAAGATCTAAGTGTGAGAAAACGGCACCTAAAAGCCCGATTGGTTCAACTAACATTCAGTAGGAGCCCTACTGAATGAAGTTTCACTTTATGAAAGAGGTGTGGCCAGTGGAAAAACGATCGATTGGGTTATATGAAGGTGTCGCATTGTATATTGCCGCGATTCTTGGTTCGGGTGTCCTTTTTTTATCCGGTGTAACGGCTTCGATAGCAGGCCCGGCATCTATACTGTCTTGGTCCATTGTGGTGATGATCAGCTTTCCGCTTGCTTATTCATTTGCCTGTCTGGCTCGTGAATATCCCGACGCTGGAGGAGCAGCCACATTTGTTCGGCGTTCCTTTGGTGATCACTTAGGCAATGTGGTTGGCTGGTTATATTTTGTCACTGCCGCGGTTGGCCAAACGGTTGTCTCGATGTCTGGTGCTTTTTACATCAGCCTTGCTTTTGGGCTGGACGATTTTGAAAGGGCAGGGATGGCGATCATCATCTTGCTGATTGCAGGGATAGCCAATTATCATGGTGTTGTGGTAAGCGGTAAAGTTGCGCTGGTGATCAGCGCCTGTCTGCTTTTTTTATTACTTTTTACAGTGCTTGTCTCATTAGTCCATATCGAATGGGGAAATTTCACGCCCTTCGTTTCTAATGGCTGGTATTCTATTGGGAAAGCAGTAACCGTTATTTTTTGGTCATTTTTTGGATGGGAAGCTATTTGCAACCTCGCTCATCATTTTAAAAAGCCGGAAAAAAATATTGTTCAAAGCACGATTGTCAGCGCCGTAATCATAAGCATATTGTTCCTGGCATTAAGCTTTGTTACAATCGGCACCGGAACATACGGAAATATAGACAGCAATTTATCGCCAATTGGCGTGATGATGGGAGAAACAATTGGAGTGGGAGCTCAAATAGTGACGGCCATTTTAGCCCTCATTATATGTATTGGAACGTCTAATGCATTTGTAGCCAGTTTGGCCCAACTCGGATATTCGTTGGGAAGAGATGGGGCTTTTCCCAAAAAGCTCGCCGTTTTACATGGAACAAAACAAATTCCCAGACGCATGGTGATATTTGTCGTTGCCTTTGCAATAGTGGGAGTTGTTACGACAGAGTTCTATTCAATGTCTTTCAATGATATTCTGTTTATACCGACCTCCTTGGGTGTATTTGTATATATTCTTTCAATGGCGGCAGGTGTTAAGCTGTTCGCTAATCGCACATTTCCTTGGTGGTGCTCGCTCCTATCACTTATTCTGTGTATATTAGTACTGCCGTTTTTTCAATTGTATTTGACAGCCCCATTCATCGTCATTGTGTTGTATGCGGGCTATATGACACTACAGAAAAAGGTTTGGCCTTCCACTGGCGAGCATTTCCATGATTAGAAATGAAGCATTCACTAGCAGTAAGCCTGATGATTAAGAAACCGAGGTAAAAGGTGAAGTTTAGTTGGTGTTCAACACCCGGTAAAAGCTTGATGGGGCTCAACAAACAATCAGTGGAGTATTGAGTTTCACTTGATAAAAGGGGAGGTTGCTGATGGCAGCGGAAACTGCATTTTCAACGGCATTCATGTGGGAAGCGGTTGTTACGTGTAATCAACAATATGATGGCAAGTTTTTTTATGCCGTGAAAACAACAGGCATATTTTGTCGGCCTTCTTGTAAATCCAAGACCCCGAATTACAAAAATATTTGTTTTTTCAAAACGGCCAAAGATGCCTTGCAACAAGGGTTTCGGCCGTGTAAACGATGCAAGCCCGAATTGCACGTTGACATGTATGATCCTCAATTAGAAGTGGTGGAACAAGCAAAAAACTATTTGGAAGATCACTACCATGAAAAAATTTTACTACGCACTTTAGCAGGAGAAATTGGAGTAAGCCCGTACCATTTAAATCGGATTTTCAAAGAGAAAACGGGTTTTACTCCTCATATGTACCTGGAACATATGAGAATTGAAAAGGCGAAGAATTTACTCTTGTCTACGGCTTACAGCAGCACTGAAATTTGCTTTCAAGTAGGGTACCAAAGTTTTTCCAGCTTTTACAGGCAGTTCAAAAAAATATCCGGATGTTCACCAAAACAATTTAGAGCGGAAAAGGGATGGAAATTGTGACTTTGCTAAGTGGACTATCCTTGTCACGTTTCTTTTTCTACGGATATGCGGCTCCCGAGATCCTCAAATAGAACGCTGAAAATAGGATAATATAAAAGAGTAGTTTCAACCAGAAGGCTTTCTATATGTATCCAAACTAATGAAGTTTCGTGGATTCAAATAGATCACTGTAATAGATTTTTATATGACTAAACGAGTCGCACTCTATAATTGTGCGTGGATTGAAGTCACGAGAAAACCCAGATGAATGCTCGTCAATGACAAGTCGCACTAAAGATATCACCATAGTAAGGGTTTTGAGAAAAAAGTGAAACACTTGAGGTGACCACTAACGTTCCTATGATTGTCTTCTCTTTTATCCCGCATGTAAGGTGCCATATAACCACTTCAAGACCTGAGTTGATACAAAAGGTGTAAAACGGCACCTAAATGCCCGATTAGTTCAACTAACATTCAAGGAGAAAAGCATTCCTTGA
Organism: Siminovitchia sp. FSL W7-1587; assembly: GCF_037963795.1. NCBI lineage: Bacteria > Bacillati > Bacillota > Bacilli > Caryophanales > Bacillaceae > Siminovitchia > Siminovitchia sp. FSL W7-1587. The sequence continues at coordinate 1,524,859 of NZ_CP150169.1, read as the reverse complement.
ATGAAGTTTCACTTTATCCCGCATGTAAGGTGCCATATAACCACTTCAAGACCTGAGTTGATACAAAAGGTGTAAAACGGCACCTAAATGCCCGATTGGTTCAACTAACATTCAAGGAGAAAAGCATTCCTTGAATGAAGTTTCACTTTATCTCGCATGTAAGGTGCCGTAAGGCTCCCACTTCAAAATCTTAAGTGAATACAAAAGGTCTAAGTGTGAGAAAACGGCACCTAAATGCCCGATTGGTTCAACTAACATTCAGTAGGAGATGGAAGAAAACTCCTACTGAATGAAGTTTCACTTTATTTTGAACTCCCCCTTGGTTTTATCCAAAATCCCATCTAAAACGGCATAAAAATGCCCGAGAATCTCTAAATAGATGAAACTTATTTCGAAGTCAGGACGTAACTACTATAGTCTATACTTGAAGTGAAAGAACGAATGATAGGGAGGATCAAAATGAAATTATATGTAGTCGACAGCATTAGGACGAATAATTTTCATGACGGCCAATTCATTGGAAAAATCACAACGATGTGGGAGGAAGCTTATCGCCATCTGGGACAACATCAAGATGACATATTTGGGGTTTATTATGATTATGAATCAGATTACAAAGGCGATTATTCATTAAGCGTTGCCATTGAAGATCGTTTTGGTGAGACATGTATTGAAATACCGAAAAGCGAAAATTATAAAATTTTTAAAGTGGATGCCAGTGATGAGCAAGGTGTCGTAAAGACTTGGGGAAAGATATGGGAGCAAGAAGAAGCGGGATTATTGGCGAGAGCTTACTCCCATGATTTTGAAAAATACTTACCAAATGGAGACATTGAAATTCATATCGCGGTTCAATCATAAAGGATAAAAAAACTCATTTTGAATGTTCTCCCTTCACAATAAAACAGGCCCAGCGGCCTGTTTTCGTTTCATTCAATGATGATCGTCTTGCCTCGGATCGACTGCTGCAAAAACTTTTCAATACTCTTGGATACTTCCGTCGTTTTATTCCAACAGGTGAAACAGAAATCCATTCTCAGAAATCTTTTTTTGTTTTTTTATTGTTTCATTTGATCGATCTTTTTTTCAGCGGCTTTGCCTTTTTAAAGTAATAAGGTCAACACGATGTCCGATTTTGTCTTGAGTGGCTATAACATTTTCTCTCCAGGATGAATGTTTATGTTTACGCCACGGGTGGCAGGCCCTATGGTATCTTTAAAATAGAGCTTGTTTTAAAGGAGGAAGAAGGGTGGACAGTATTATATTTGATTTGGACGGGACGTTATGGGATTCGCGGGAAAATGTCGCTAAAGTCTGGAATCAAGTTCTTAAACAATATTCCGATGCAAGAGGAACGATTACAAAAGATGATTTAAAGAAGACGATGGGCTTGCAAATCCAAGATATTGCAAAGGTGCTATTTGATTATTTGGATGAAGAACGTCAATTGGCCTTAATCCGGGAGTGCTCCCAAGTTGAAAATCAATACTTGTTGGAAAACGGCGGAACGTTATATCCGAGGTTGGAAGAGGTATTACAAGAGCTCTCCCAAAAATATCCATTGTTTATTGTGAGCAATTGTCAGGAAGGGTACATTGAATCATTTTTTGCATTTCATCGTCTTGAAAAATATTTTGTAGACTTTGAGAACCCGGGGAGAACCGGACTGACGAAAGGGCAAAATATCGAGCTTATTATGGAGCGAAATCATTTGTCTTCTCCCATTTATGTTGGTGATACCCAGGGAGACCGTGACGCCGCAGCTTATGCAGGCATTCCTTTTGTTTACGCTGCATACGGGTTTGGAACAGTAGAACAATATGATGCTAGGATTGAGCGGTTCGAAGATTTGCTTCAGCTTTGAGAGTGGACTGTTACGGTGATATGGCCATCATGATTTTGTTGAAACAGGAGGTGAAGAAGTGGCGTTGTACTACAAGGAATATGGAATGGACAAGTCTCCCTTAATGGTTTTTATTCACGGCGGCGGGGTCAGCGGCTGGATGTGGGACAAGCAAGTGAACCACTTCTCTACTAATTTTCATTGTCTCGTTCCCGATTTGCCTGAGCATGGACACAGTAAGGGCAATTCCTTATTCACGATACATTCAAGTGCGGAAAGAATCATAGATTTGATTGAGGAAAAAGGCAAAGGAAAACCAGTGATTGCAATCGGTTTTTCTTTAGGGGCCCAAGTGCTCATTGCTATGCTTGGGATGAAGCCGGATGTGGCTGATTACGCAATGATCAACAGCGCTTTAGTGAAACCGATCCCCTTTTCGAGAGTAATGGCAAAAATGTTGGCTTTCAGCCATCCGTTAATAAAAAATAAGACGTTTTCCAACATTCAAGCCAAATCTATGTACATACCTGAATCCTATTTCGATATTTACTATGAAGAAAGTTGTCAAATGAGTAAAGATACTTTCATGAGAGTCATGGAAGAGAACATGTCTTTTACGATCCCCAATAACTTTGAAAACGCGACCGGCCACATTTTGGCAACGGTTGGCGAGAAAGAGAAAAAAATCATGAAACAGTCTATGAGTGCGATTGTGGACAGTCATCCGAACTGCGAAGGCATGGTCATTCCCGGAATGGGCCATGGTTTCTCTTTAGCCGATCCAGAAGGGTTTCATCAATTGGTAGAAAACTGGTTGAACGAGCATTAATCATATCTCACCATTTCTTTTTCCGTTCATGTATACATAGGAATGTATTGGAATCAATAATGGGGCATATTTGAAAGGAGCTCTGCCAATGCCAATAGATTTAAGGAGTGATACAGTCACATTACCCACTCAGAAGATGCGCGATGCGATGCGGGATGCTGAAGTGGGAGATGATGTATATGGCGAGGACCCGACGATTCAGCAATTGGAGCGGTTAGCTGCCGAGATGGTGGGGAAAGAGGCTGCGTTGTTTGTCACGAGCGGAACACAAGGAAATCAGGTGGCTGTTTTATCACATACACAACGTGGAGATGAGATCATTTTAGAGGAAAACTCCCATATTTTCTATTATGAGACAGCTGGGATTTCGACAATTGCCGGTGTTCAGGCGAGGACGATTAAAGGGGTGAATGGACAAATGCCCGTTCCTGATATCGTTGCGGCAATACGGGAAGATGATGTCCATTGTCCGAGAACCGCTTTGATTTGCCTGGAAAACACGCATGCTGATTCGGGCGGGCGAATTTTGCCCTTGCATTATATGGAAGAAGTGTACCAAGTTTCCAGAAAGCATGATATTCCTGTCCATTTGGATGGCGCGAGATTATGTAACGCAGCCATTGGCCTTGGTGTTGACCTTAAAGAAATAACAACATATACAGATAGTGTTCAATTTTGCTTATCTAAGGGATTAAGCGCACCAATGGGCTCCATTTTAGCAGGGTCTAAAGAATTGATTGAAAGGGCGAGAAAGTGGCGGAAAATGCTGGGCGGCGGAACCCGCCAAGCAGAGATTGTCGGGGCTGCCGGCATTGTGGCGCTTGAAGAAATGATTGACCGCCTAAAAGACGACCATCGTCACGCGAAAAAGCTTGCTGAAGGATTGGCGCGTATTGCCGGAATTGACATTGACGCGAACGGTGTTGAAAGTAATATAATGATGTTTTCTGTTGCTGGTTTAGGGATGGGTGCGGAAGAATTTATAAAGCGATTAAACAGGTTTGATGTTTTAGCCAACCGCTTGGGGCCATACAGAATTAGATTTGTGACACATAGAGGGATCACGGGTGAAGATATTGACAGGACTATTGAAGTGGTCAAGCAGATAGCCGGCAGTAATCATTCAAGCTAATGACGAGAGGCTGATCATCAAATCAGTGGAAACTGAGTGGATGATCAGTCTTTTTCGTCAATACATGAATATTACTTTACCACCGATGTACCTTGCGGTAAGACCTTTTCCTTTTCCTTTTCCTTGCTGGAATCTCGCCAAACTGCAACCGCCCCGATGGCTAATAGGAAAGTAATGCCTGTAATCAGCAATAAATACCATATATTTTCCTTAAGTATGCTGCTGTTTCCACCAAAGACAATGGCGTAATAACCGTCTGCCCCATATGTGGCCGGCAGGAAAGGCGCCAGGGCATGATAACCTTTCGCCAACAGTTCCCTCGAAACCAATACACCGGACGTGACAAGTTGAAGGGAGAGGGCCAAAATGTTGAACACCATGCCGAGATTGCCGAAGAGAAAGACAAATACTTGAGCGAACGTTAGGAAGGACAAAAACATAATGGCTTGAAAAAGATAGATCATTCCAAACGGTTCCTGGCTTGTAACGGCAAATAACTTCATGAGACTGATGGTCAAAAACGGCAGCAGGAAGGCGACCCCCACATTAATCAACTGTCTGGCAAAGAACAGTCTCCATTTTGAATAGGCGGATCGAATGGTTGTGGCGGCTTCATGAATTTGCATAATCATAACCATGGCACCGGCAAAGGAAGAAATGATTACCATGAGTGGGACAAGGTTGGCTGAAAATTCTTCAGCGGCATTTGTTTTCTTGATGACTCCCTCAACCGGTTCTGGATCAATGGATGCAATGGCAGATTGCACCGCTTCCTCAATGGCTTGTGCAACCGGCTGTTCCAAAGGCATCTCCTGCAACTTCTGCTCAAACATCGCCGTCCCTGCAGCTTTCTGAAGTAAGAACACTTTTTCGTTAAGCTCATGATTCACTTGCTTTGCAACTTGCTCCATCATCGTTTTGCTGGATGTTGCGTTTGCCTGGTTGATCCAGTAATAAATGGAAGGGCGTTCTTCCGATTTTAAAGAAGATGTGAAATTTGCTGGTATGTGAATAATCATTTCTATTTTCCGCTCATCCATTTCACGGGAAGCTTTTTTGAAAGTACTGTATTGCTTTACTTGGAAGGGGAGAGTTTGCCCAAGTTCCTTCGCTATGTCCATTTCATTCGTTTGGTCTTCATTCACAACTCCGATTGACAGATGATCTGTCCGATCCTGCACTCCTTTATAAGCGGTCAACCATACGGAGAAAAAGATGAGCTGAAACATGATGGCCGCCATGATGCCCATATAAGTAGTCCTTACCTTAAAAAATGCTTTTAATTCTTTCATGAAAATTCCTCCTTGTGTGTAAGTGCTTGCTTGCATGTAGGTCAAAATTTTTTCTAGGGGGTGATTCCCCTAGAAAAAATAAACACACTCGTTTTCAGCAGTTGGTGAATATCCAAGTCGGTGATCTTTGGGCCCAACCGGATATAGGAGATGAAATGGCCAAAATTGATGGCAATGAAGGATAAGGATACTTCTTCTACATTGATATCCAACAGTTTCCCTCTTTTTTTCATTTCTTCGAAATACCCCATTAACTGCTCTTTCAAAAAGCGGGGAACATTTGCAAGTTCTTCACCAATTTCTGGAAATGTCCCCACTTCTTTGATGGCGATCAGAACTAAGTCCTTAATGGGTAACATAGATTGAAAGTATTTGTTTGCAAAATGAAATAAATCTGTTTCCAATTCATATATGACATCCGTTTCAATTGTTTTTTGCAAAACCGGGCCATAAGAGAGTTTGTCAATGATCGCTTTTAAAATGGCGCGTTTATTTCCGTAATGGCGGAAGATTGTTACTTCATTGACACCAGCAAGCTCAGCTATCGAGCGGGTTGTGGCAGCGGCATATCCTTTTTCGCTGATCAACCGGATAGCGGCATCAAGAATGCGGTCAGATGTCGACTGTGAAGGCAAATAGGTCAACTCCTTGATAAATGCAAGTGATTACTTGCATGGTAGCATGGATATAATAAAAAGGCAACAGTGTTTCATTCCGATTGTTACAAAAGAATCCGCGGAAACTTGCTGCAATATAGAGTTCATGCATTACGCAAAACAAGGTGTGTAAAGGCTTGTCGCCCGTTGAATCAAAACATACGTGAACCACAGTATGGATACGGAGGTAATATTTGTAACACGATTGAAACAATAATGCAAGGTGATTGTAAAGTCATTCTGTCGAAAATTGATGTTATAATCATTATGGATTACATACAGAATGTCGGATATATGCTTTATTGACGAAATAGAGCATTTTTTAGCAGTTAAGATTACAAAGAGAGAGTTTTTAGGGGGAAACGTAAAATTGAAAAAAAGATTACTCGTATCCGTATTGGGCACAGGTCTGTTACTTTCTTCACTTCCAAATAGTGTCGCATTTGCGAATCAGAATTTGGATCAGGAGATTTCAGCGAAAAAGCAGGAGCTTTCATCTTTGCAAGCAAAAGAAAAGGAAATCAATGATCTTTTGGGAACATTGGAGGCCAAAGTGAATGAAACAAATCAAAAAATAGCAGGGGCCGAAAAAGACATTGCAAAAACGAAAGAAGAAGCGAAGCAATTGGAAACAAAAATCGCCGAGGTGAAAGAGCGGCTTGAAAAGCGCAAAGAAGTATTGCAAAATCGGGCTCGGGCCGTCCAACAAAACGGAGGTTCCTCCAACTATCTGGATATGATTGTAGAGGCGGAAAGCTTTGGAGATTTAGTTGACCGCACGATGGCAATGTCAAAAATTCTAGACGCTGATAAAATGATTATCGAGGAGCAAAAGAAAGACCAACAAACATTGGAAGCTTCTGAAGCGGAATTACAAAAGAAGTTGGCTCAAGTCGAGAGCGACTTGACCGAAATAGAAGCGTTGAAAGAACAACTTACATATCAAATGAACGATAAGAATAGTTTGCTTGCGGCCATGAAAGAGCAAAAAAATGAAGCAAATAAGGAATTGAAAGATTTAGAGATCCAAAAGGCTGCCATTCTCGCAGAAGCGCAACAAGCGAAAGAAGAGGCAGCAGCTTCCGGCAATGCAACAGCAGAATCATCATCTGGCAATGGAACAGCAGCAGCATCCGGAAATACAGCGGCTGCACAGACAACAAACACATCCGGTGGTAAGGCGGTCAAGAGTAGCAAGCCTTCTGCGCCATCCACTCCTACATTTAAAAAAGGATCATCGGCTATTGAAACAGCCATTAATGCGGGTTCTTCACTGATCGGCCGTTCTAGCTATAAGTTTGGAGGAGGCAGGTCTCCTAGTGATATCGCAAACGGATTGTTTGATTGTTCTTCATTTATCCATTGGTCCTTTAAGTCTGCAGGTGTGAGTGTCGGGTCTTCAACGGGCGCGCTTGCCTCTCAAGGAAGAGCCGTCAGCCCTTCGGAAATGAAGAGAGGAGACCTTGTTTTCTTTGATACTTACAAGAAAAACGGTCATGTCGGCATTTACCTTGGCAATGGAACTTTCTTAAACTGCAACTCTACTGATGGTGCGGCTATTGATAGCATGGGTTCAAGTTATTGGAGCGGAGTTTTTAAAGGCCACGTCAGACGTGTAGTTGAATAAGACTGAACAGCAAAAGCAGGGGGTTTTCCTCCTGTTTTTCGTTTGCGTGTTTTTTGGGTGTTACTCATTTCACAACGGTGAAACATGATATTGGCTTTTCGTTGAAGGTCTTTTGCCTAAAAACAAACCATTCAGCGCAAATGTCCATCCGCTTTCTTGTACATCTCACCTCTTTGATTTTTTTCACTGGCGTTCTTGGTGAACAAAAATCCCCTCCAATTTAATGTAATCAACCTAACTGGAGCCTTATTTGACGAATCCACAACCATTACGAATGATGCTATCCACTCATTTTATTTTGAATATTATGACTTTTGTATTCGCGCATGTTCGCTCTTTAAATCATAAAAGGGGGACAGGTATGAGCAGTATCTTTTGCAACCAATGTGCAAGTACTCATGGTGATTGTTTAAACGTAAAAAGTATAAAAGGAAAGTTCACTTTATCCCGCATGTAAAGTGCCGTAAGCCTCCCACTTCAAGATCAGAGTTGATACAAAAGGAAAAAACGGCACCTAAATGCCCGATTGGTTCAACTAACATTCAGTAGGAGCCCTACTGAATGAAGTTTCACTTTATCCCGCATGTAAAGTGCCGTAAGCCTCCCACTTCAAAATCTTGAGTGAATACAAAAGGGCTAAGTGGGAGAAACGGCACCTAAATGCCCGATTGGTTCAACTAACATTCAGTAGGAGCCCTACTGAATGAAGTTTCACTTTATCCCGCATGTAAGGTGCCGTAAGCCTCCCACTTCAAGACCAGAGTTGATACAAAAGGAAAAAACGGCACCTAAATGCCCGATTAGGTTCAACTAACATTCAGTTAGGAAATGGAAGAAAACTCCTACTGAATGAAGTTTCACTTTATTTTTTCTTTCGGCCTTTTCAAACGATCTGTTGGTATGATATTATATGAATATAAAATAAAATTATTCACACATTCACCAAGGCGGGAGACGATATAATGGCAAAAAAGTTTACAGAAGAAGAAAAACGCTTTATTCGACAGAAATTACTGACTGAAGGGAAACGTTTATTTGAAGTGCATGGCCTGCAAAAAACGAGCATCGGAGAGCTGACGAAAAAAGCAGGAATTGCCCAAGGGACTTTTTATCAGTTTTTTTCATCCAAGGAGGAATTGTATTTTGACATTATTGAACAAGAAGAGCAGGCAATACAAAGAGAATTGGTCGATCAAATTGCAACAGCCCGATTAACAAAAAGCAGCTTCGTTCATTTTCTTCAGCAAGCTATATACTCATTAGAAAAAAGCCCGATTTTACATCAGCTTCATGATGAACTTACGATGGCATTGCTGATGCGAAAATTACCTGAAGAAAAACTGGCCATGAATCATCAACGTGACGCGGATTTTCTATTGCCATTGATTGAACGCTGGCAAACAGAGGGGCAAATGCAGAAACTGCCACCGGATGTGATTATCGGTATGATTCGTGCCTTAGTTCTTTTGGCGCTGCAAAAAAATGCAATTGGGGAAGACGTATATGAGGAAGCGATGGCGCAATTTATCCAGATGATGGCTGACAGTCTCGTCCTTGAGGAGGATACTCAATGATTCAAGTTGATAATTTGGAATATGCCTATCCAAAAGCGGCCGTACCAACCATTAAAGGAGTCAATTTTCATGTTGCCGATGGTGAAATTTTTGGTTTTCTGGGTCCTTCCGGCGCTGGAAAGAGCACACTGCAAAACATTCTAACAGGGATGCTTAAGGGGTATCGCGGGAATGTTTATATTGGTAATCAAGAGCTTCGCGCGATTCAAGAAGATTTTTATGAAGAAATAGGCGTTGCTTTTGAGTTTCCAAATTTTTATTCCCGTTTTACAGTGCTGGAGAACTTGCGTTTTTTCGGCGGCCTTTATAATCGAAAAACAGAGGATCCTTACAAACTATTGAAAATGGTTGGCTTGGAACAGCATGGAAATACACGTTTTTCCAACTTGTCCAAAGGGATGAAGATGCGCTTGAACTTCTGTCGGGCCCTTTTGCACGATCCGGCGCTCCTATTTTTGGATGAACCGACTTCTGGTTTGGACCCAGTCAATAAAGAACTGTTAAAAGAGGTGATTTTGAAGAAGAAAGAAGAGGGGAAAACAATGATAGTCACGACGCATGATATGCAAATAGCCGAAGATCTTTGCGATCGTGTCGCTTTTATCGTGAATGGGAAGATTGCATTAATCGATAAACCGAGAAACTTGAAACTTCAGTATGGCCGTCGAAAATTAAGCGTTGAATATAAACTTGCTTCTACTTTACATTGCCAAGAATTTGACTTGGATGGAATTGGATCAAACATGGCTTTTATCAAGCTAATTCAAGAAAAGGAAATAGAAACGATTCATTCACAAGAAACAACCTTGGGAAACATTTTTGTGAAAGTGACGGGGAAATCGCTGGCATGAAAACATGGATGTTAATCAAAAATGATCTCAAGTTTCAATATCGCCACGGTTTTTATATGGCTTACTTTGTGTTAACGTTGATGCTGCTTATGCTCTTGTCGCTATTTTCTGGACTCGCCAAAGAACAGGCAGGGATGATCCTTTTATTAACGGAAATTAGTTCATTTGGTTCTACATTTGTCGCGGCGACCATTGTGTTGGAAAAGGAGCAAAGGCTATATGATACGCTTTTCGTAACACCTATCAACATTCATTCTTTTTTACAAGCAAAGATTCTTTCATTGGCGGCGCCAGCATTTATTAGCGGAACCATTTTGTTTGCCGTTTCGTTCGGGTTGAACACGATTCGCCTGGAGTTCATAGCGGGGATTTTTCTGACGTCCATCCTCTTTAGTTTGCTCGGCCTGGCGCTGGCGACAAGGTGTCAAAGCATCAATGGCTTTATCCTGCTGTCACTTCCTTTCGGACTCGTGCTAGCCGGGCTGCCAATCGTTCATTATTTGCAATTGATTCCGATGCCTTTTAGCATACTCCTTCCTGCGCAGGGGGCTTTACGTCTATTGAATGCGGGATTTGAACAGACAGGTTGGAAAGATGTTCTTTTGGCCGTGTTGTTATTGGCAGGATGGGTGCTCGTTTTTTATGTCTGGGCTGAGCGGTGGTTTTCCACTTACATCGTTCAAAAGGAGGCCACAAGAAATTGATGAAAAAAGTTGCACCTATCGCGTTCGCGGATGTGAAAAATATTCGTCATGACCCCATGCTTCTGCTGGCATTCATTGGTCCCATTATTTTAATAACAGTATATCAAGTGGGCGGCCCCATCGCCTTGTCCTTCTTTCAGCAAAAATTTGACTTCAACATAGCTGTTTATTCAAAAATCATTTTTTTAGTCTTTTTATTGCTATTGCCGTTGCTTACGGGAATGGTAGGGGGATTTTTAATGCTGGAAGAGAAAGATTTGCAATTGATTTCTTATTATTCAATCACTCCGCTTGGGAAAAAAGGGTATTTGTTTTATCGATTAATAAGTCCTTTCGTGATGACGATTGTTGCGGTCTTTCTATTTTTTCGGCTGGCTTCTGTCGTTGAGATGTCCATTTTTTGGAGCGTCATCATTTCCTGTATTGTCTCTTTGCTGGCCCCGTTGTTTTCGTTGTTTTTAGTGGCTTATGCGACAACAAGGGTTGACGGATTTGCCTTGAGTAAAATGGCAAGCTTTTTGATTACCGCTCCTTTTATTCTCTTTTTTGTTCCAAAAGGAATGCAATGGCTTGCCGGCGTTCTCCCTACTTTTTGGATCGTGAAATTCATCGAAAGTGTTTGGAACAACAGTGGGCAAAGCATCCTGTACGGAATGTGTGCCTTGTTCATTCATCTGCTCATCTTATGGTATTTTTATAGAAAGTGCGTCAGGAATATCCATTAGACAAAAATCTTCCTCTGGAACATCTTGGCGGGAGTTTAAAGGGCAAGTATTTCAGTTAATAAAAACATCGGGACCGTTACGATCCAAGTCGAATCTTTTGCTATGAACCCTTCTTTAATTTTGAGTAGGGAGTTCGATTGGATCGATCATACGGTGCTATCTTTTCTACCTACTTATTTTACTGCCGGCAAATGGGCTGTGCAGTGATCTGCATTTTTTTCATATATGTTGAAAAAAGCTCTGGCATTCATACTGATATATCTATCTTTTTGGTAGGTAAATACTAATGTACGAGTAGGATTTGAACGTAATGGGAAATAGACAAGGGAGCTTTGGCAAGCGCTTTGTTGAATCACCATTTCAGGAACGATCGATGGTAATTCCCAGGCCATGTCCTACAAGCGCTTGTGCTGTTTCAATACTGCTAGTTTCATAAGCGATCTGTGGTTCAAACCCATCCCTCGCGCATAATTCCAATACTGTGCGGCGAAAGCCATAACCTTTCTTCAATAAAATAAACGGACAATGAGCAAAATCCTGAATAGACAAGGGATGCTGTTTTTCTTTTACAGAAAGATTTTGTGGCAGAACAAGATATAGTGGTTCCGTAAACATTGTTTTCGTATGTAAACGGGAGTCTTCTATTGGGAGAGACAGAATGGAAACATCCACCACCCCTCTTGCTGTCAAGTCTATTAATGTTTCCGTTGATTCTTCTATGAGTTCCACTTTGACATTCGGATATTGTTGTTTATACGTTTTCAAAAGGGGGGGCAAAATAAGTCCTCCTGTAATCGCGGTAGATCCAATCTTTAATTCGCCCCTTATTCCTTCTTTGCGTTCAAGCATTTCACGTTTTAGATCATGACGCATTTGTAAAATCTTTTCAGCCTTCTTCACAAATACAAGGCCATCAGGTGTTGCTTGCACTGGAGAGCCGGGTTTTCGGGAAAATAAAGATACGCCCAGTTCTTGTTCCAATTTGGCAACTTGTTTACTCAAGGATGGCTGGGCGATATGAAGCTGGTTGGCGGCTTTTGTAAAACTCTTTGTTTTATATATTTCTAAGACATACTCAAACAGTCTCATGTCCATCGCATTCCCTCCATAGCTTACAGCTATTAAAATAATAGATTTTATATCTTGGATGAATATTTATTTTATACCTTATAATGAAAATATCAATATTTTTCATTGTAAAGAGGTGTTATGGCATGAATGCTAGCAATGTGTGGAAGGCGGATTTATATGATGATAAATTGCATTATGTATCTCGTTTTGGGAAGTCTATTTTAGGGCTGCTTCATTCGCAAAAGGGAGAAAGAATCCTTGATTTGGGATGTGGAACAGGGGATTTGTCATATGAAATCTCGAAATCAGGCGCGCTGGTGACAGGAATGGATTCATCAGATGAAATGATTGCAAAGGCTCGTGAAAAATATCCTTCCATACCGTTCTTCATTGACGATGGTGAAACGTTTAGAACAAATGAAAAGTACGATGCTGTTTTTTCCAATGCCGCCCTTCATTGGTGGCAGAATTCGGCGGTAAAGGGAATGTCCAAACGGTTATTTGGGGTATAACCGAGGTGCTTGGCCAGGAGTATGGAGTGGATGCTGCAAAAAGAAATCCATGGTACTTCCCCAGTATAGGGGAATATAGCGCATTATTGGAGAAATGTGGGCTGAATGTAACATACGCCCATCATTTTCTAAGACCGACCGTATTGCCGGATGGAGAAAAAGGACTGTATCATTGGCTGGCAGGTTTTGCAGATGATTTTTTCCCCGAATTTTCCGAAGGAGAGAAAATGGTTCTTTATGGAAAAATAAAGGATAAGATTGAACCATATTTATGGAAGGATGGGGTATGGGAAGCGGATTATAGCAGAATTCAAATCATAGCAGTGAAGGCATCATGACAAATTTTCATTCCCAACAAGATGTGGCACGGTCATTGCATTGCTTGCTATTTGTGTTTCTAATGGACATGTCCCGCTAAGATTCATTTGCAACGTTCTACATTATAAGTTAGTTGAACTTTTTCAAACCAACACTGAATGGGATATAATGAATGCTAAAATCAATCGGGGGAGAGGGAAGAAAAACCGATGTTTGCTCTGCATGATTTGGGGTTCTACCCTTTGAATAACACTGGTGGATACTGTTTCGGGGCTCGTCAGTAATGCTAAATTCAACCGCCGCAGAAGTCATAATTTGACTGTAGCACCTATGTCCCGGTTTGCGCTGGACTAGACTTCCAAATAATAGTGTCCATCCAAGGGGAAAAACCAAAAAACGCACTGTCTCTTGTTAATTATCCGCGAAATAAGAGGGTCCAAAAAGTCTGGTTTTGTCACTCTTTGATTTTCTTAGCTTACAACCAATAGTGGCTGGAACAAGATACTAATAACAAACTATGTGGAGAAAATCCTTATTTTTTTCTCCACATTTTTTGGGGCTTTTTTCCCGATCTTCTTTTTTTTCGCAGAGATACTGAATTTTTTTCAAAATGATTGACTCTTATCCTTGGAAAGGATTATATTGTTTCTTGGATATTCCTTAATGGAATAACAGAAGGAGATAGTCAGATGAAAAACCAAAATATGACGTTAACCATATTACTTATAAATCTTTTTATTGCCTTTTTGGGGATTGGGCTGGTCATTCCGGTACTTCCGACCATTATGAATGAATTAAAGTTATCGGGCTCGGTTGTGGGAAATTTGGTGGCGGCCTTTGCCATTATGCAATTGATCATGTCACCGATCGCGGGGCGCTGGGCAGATAAGTATGGGCGTAAAAAAATGATTGTCTACGGCTTGTTCATCTTCAGTCTTTCCGAATTGTTGTTTGGGCTTGGTAAAACAGTCGAAGTTCTCTTTGCTTCCCGCTTTCTCGGCGGTATAAGCGCGGCGTTTATCATGCCGGCGGTTACAGCGTTTATTGCTGATATTACAACAATGGCGACCCGCCCGAAAGCACTGGGCTACATGTCGGCCGCCATTTCGACGGGGTTTATTATTGGCCCGGGGTTTGGGGGATTTTTAGCTGAAATTGGACCGCGAATTCCTTTTTTTACTGCGGCCGTATTCGCGTTGATTGCGGCGGTTTTATCCATGTTTACTCTTCGGGAGCCGGAGCGGAATCGGGATGAGGCGGCTCTTAATCAAAAAGCCGGTATCAAACGGATGTTTATCCCGATGTATTTTTTCGCTTTTATCATTATTTTCATTACGGCATTCAGTTTGGCGGCCTTTGAGTCATTATTTTCTCTCTTTGTTGACCATAAATTTTCCTTCACGCCAAAAGATATTGCGATTGTCATTACCGGTGGTGCGATTGTGGGTGCGGTTGCGCAGGTCGCCTTTTTTGACCGCTTGACGAAACACTTGGGCGAAATCGGCTTAGTGCGGTATTGCCTGATCGTTTCAGTCATACTTGTTTTCCTGATGACTACTGTCACTTCTTACTTCCACATTCTTTTTGTCACATTTATCATTTTTGTCGGTTTCGACCTGATTCGCCCGGCCATCACATCTTATTTATCCAAAATCGCCGGCGATGAACAAGGGTTTGTAGGCGGCATGAACTCGATGTTTACAAGCATTGGAAATGTGTTGGGTCCGATTATTGGCGGCATTTTATTTGATATAGATTTAGATTACCCTTTCTATTTTTCATCCGTCTTTTTATTGGTAGGTGTCGCGCTGTCACTTGCTTGGAAAAAGCCGGAACAAGAGTCGTCTAGTCCTGATTGACGGGTTTTGGTGGCAATTTTTGGCATTGTGAATAAAAAACGGCAGGGACCTGAATGCCTGCCGTTTTTTTTAAGCGCTGATTCGCGCGTTTTAAGATGCTCCAAGGGCCTCGGCCAAATTCGCGAATGTGACCGATGTGGTTATTTGCAGCACATGGAACAGATCTTTGTCGTTGGAAATGTTCAAGCTCTTTCGGCCGATTTAGGATGCTGTTGCTTGGAGTTTTCGCGGTCTTAATGATCGGCGTTAATCCACGAATGCAGTTTCCAATCTTCAACGGCCGTTTAGCAGGCCGCCCCTATGAATAGGAAATTGCCGCTTTCTTGCTCTGCTAGTTCAGTGAGCCAGTAGTATGGCATCGTCTTTATGGATAAAAAGCTTCCGCGCGTTTCATGATGGGAGATGGAAGTCTCGAACAATGGAACTCTTGAAAACTCCCGGATCAATGTTTGTTTCTTTATGGATGAAAATAGTGGTTTTCTTTGTTTTCGGCCTCCAAAAACTTGACAAAATAGTTGATGGCCAAAATGGGAGATTCTTTTACCAATGACGTATATTTTCTTTTCAAGGAAGCGGAAGCGATATCGCTTTTTTCAATACGGTTGATTACATAATCCGCACTGACTTTTTGAATTTCTTTGCGTTGTAGCTTTGCTTCTTTCCATAACGCCATGCCAAGTGCTCCTATTATGGCATAAAGGATGATCGCCAGGATCATTTTTTGCTTATCGGGAATGAGAAATAAAACCGTTACCAGGTTGAAAATGGAGATTAGGATTAAAGGGATTGACCAAAATCCATACTTCGATGCCTTTTTTAAGAGCGGGGCGATTTTCTCATTCAGCTGTTCAAGTTCCCTCTGGATAAAGGGAGGGATATTTGTCATCGGAAACATGAGATTCACTCCTCTTATTCATTTTGAATCAGCAACAGTTCTGTGATCTGCCGCAAGGTAAAAAAGCGTTTCCATCTATTTATCTTTAAACAGCAATCGGAAAGTAGTGTTGAAAAAGGACTCCTATTCCATTGCCTTGGGTTCGTGTGGAAAAGTCTTCCTATTTTGAAGACCTGGGAACCAAGTAGCCAAGTAGCCAAGTAGCCAAGTAGCGGAAAAATCATTCCATACTCGCATCTTCATTTGGTTTAAGTCAATTAGGTCTTTTTAGTTTGTCATCGCACGTTACGAGCGACAGCGTTTGCTGATTGGTTTGTCTCTGTTCTAACGTTTCATCGGCTAATGTTCGACGTGGAACTTATCGTTTACAACTTTTTGCATGTAATATCATTATATTAACAGTACTTTTATAAGGATTCCACCTATTACAAGTTCGATTTTATCAGTATTTTGAAGTTTTGCTAGGAAACCTATCTTCATTCGCTTCTTTGGAATGTATGAAAAAGTGAGAAGTTGTCATCACCCTCATTACACATTACATGACTGCGCTCCACTCATATTAGGATAGATTAGTGTATTAAAAAATCGTCAAACTAACGACAAGTATTGCATTGAATATAAGCTAATGCAATCTATTAAGAAGTTGATTTAACGCTTCAAATAGATAGGAAACAATCCAGAGAGCCGCGGCGTTCTCTACTTTTACCATAGCCCAGCCAACAACTCCAAACCATATACACGAAAATCCGATTGCCCCCCTTAAATTCATGGTATGTTCCACGAAATGCATTTCTTTTGTGACATGGTGTGTGGTAAGTTGTGAAATGGATATTATTCAAAATTCCAATAAGAATACTCGGATTACGCCGATAGCATGTTTTTTTTGTATAAAAAAGGAAATACCTGAATCAAAGTAACTATTTACCTGAATTTGTCCGTTTGGGTCATTTGTTTCGTTTTCCCTCAAATTCCCCTCAGATCACTTGGATAATGCTATGATGTGTTAGAAAATTAATTGTAAAAGGGGACAATAGCATGAATGTAAAAAAATTAACCTTATACGCGATTGCCTTAATGATCCTTTTGTTGGGAGCATGCGGAAGTAAGGAAGATGACAAAAAAGGCGAGTCAAAGCCTGCCGCGACAGAAGAGAAAGCGGATAAAGCAAAAGAAAAAGAGGATGAACAGAAAGCAGACGAGAAAGACTCCGCCGACAAAGAAGACGATGGCGCTGTTTTGAATCCGTATATCGAAGAGGAAACCGGCGGAGATGTCGAGGTTGTGTATACAAACAAAAATCCCGGGCTGAAACATGCTTACAAGGATGATGTAACAATTGAGATTGATGAATACCAAATTGTCCGTGTATCGAATATGAATGAGTCGCGGAAAGCGGATTTCGACGATCAAGATGAAGGGTATGTACTCACCTATAAAATGACATTAGATAACCAATCAGATGAAGATGTCTATTTCTCACAAGGAGTGACACTGCAATCAGACGATGGCGTGGATGACCTTGGTAAAAGACAGCATTTGGTTGACAGAGATAAATGGCTGAAGGATGAAAGCACGGAAAATGTTTCCCAGTTTTCAAAAGGGAAAAGCTTCACAGGGATGATCGCCCATACGATGACGAAAGCACAATTTGATAAATTGACTGCTCCTACTTTAACAATTGATAAGTTATTCTTGAATGACGATGTAGCTCAAACACTGGGGGAAGAGGCTGTATTCAAATTGCCTTTTAACGAAAAGGGTACCGAGAAAGCCGAAACATCATCGACGTTGTACCAAGATAAAATGGTGACAGACAATATTGCGGATAAAGAGGTCTTTTTTGAAAAGACGGATATTAACGAAACAAAAGAAATAGATGGCGTTAAAATTACGCTCGACGGCGTTCAGTATGCGAATGTGACCCCGACGGCAGCACACGCAGAAAGATTTACAAACTTCGGAGACGGTGAATTAGTTGCATTGACAGTAAAAACAACCATTGAAAATGGCAGTGAGACTCCTTTTGATAAGTTTTTCATTGAAAGAAAATTGACCGTTGATGAAAACCGCGGAACGATGTTGAACCAAGGCATGCTGGAGCCGAATTATAGCGGATTATTCAATCCTGGGGACAAAGAAGAAATTTTGACCGTCTTCTTGTTTAGAAAAGATGAATTTGACATCTTTAAAAAGTTCCAACTTCAAGTTGGACCGCTTGCTGATGAAAATGCGAAAAAGCTGTTCAAGGAAAAATCCGTTACATTTGACATACCTATGAAACAATAGAGGGTTCGATCCGTTTCAAAATGATGGATTCATTTTGAAACGGATTTTTTCGTTGGCGGGTTTTACATGATCATTGATGGTATGAGTTCATCACTTTTGACATCGTAAGCCTGATTTGCCTGTACTCATTTTTTTAAAAAACAAATGCAACAATGGGAACCATCATCAGAAGAGGCAGTTTCACAGTATAAGGAGAAAATTGCTTCATGATAGGGGGCACATCCCATATAAAATGGGTATTGGTGGAGAATGCTTCTTCGAAGTTTCATGTTTATCAGACTTGACATGTCGCTGACATCTTTTCATGATATAGTCAATAAACCAAAAGGGTGGCCGATTGGTACAACCGGTCAGAGACATTGGAGATGGAAAGATGGAAACCATACTGATTGTAGAAGATGAATATCCTATTAGCCAAGTGTTAAAGGTGTACTTAAGAAAGGCCCATTTTCAAACAGAGCTGGTTTCAAACGGAAAAGAAGCGTTAATCAAGTTTGATGAAGTAAAACCGGCTTTGGTATTGCTGGACGTGATGCTTCCGGGAATCGATGGCTGGGAAATATTAAAAGAAATCAGAAGAAAAAGCGATTGTCCAGTTATTATGTTGACGGCGCTCGGGGAAGCAAATCACCGGGTGGATGGTTTGAACAAGGGGGCAGATGATTACATTTCCAAACCGTTTATTGGAGATGAAGTGGTGGCAAGAGTAAAGGCGGTTTTGCGAAGAGTGAAACGGGATCACCATCAAGTGAAGCAATATGGAAATTTGGCAATAGACCTTCAGGCTCATCGGGTGACAGTAAATGGAACAGAAATCAGTTTAATACCGCGGGATTTATCGTTGTTGCTTTTTCTGGCTGAACATCCTAATCAAACATTCACAAGAGATCAGTTGATCGAGCACGTATGGGGCTGGGAATATGAAGGCAGTGACCGCGCGGTTGACTTATCGATTAAACGTTTAAGGAAGTCTCTTAAGGATTGGCCCAAAGAAGAAGGAGAAATCAGAACACTCAGGGGATTGGGGTATCAGCTTAGTGTCAAAAACGACTAAAAAAAGGGTGCCGCTGCAACGTTATTGGACGACGCGATATTTGCTTACCATTTTGGTTGGCTTAACAATTATCGCAGTGGTATCAGCCTTGTGGATCAGACATACGACATTGAAAAACAGATTGCATATGATGGAATTTATGGCTGAGGAAATGGTGAGCCGAAT
This sequence comes from Siminovitchia sp. FSL W7-1587, assembly GCF_037963795.1. NCBI lineage: Bacteria > Bacillati > Bacillota > Bacilli > Caryophanales > Bacillaceae > Siminovitchia > Siminovitchia sp. FSL W7-1587. The sequence goes on along the minus strand of NZ_CP150169.1, from coordinate 1,505,466 downwards.
GGTCAATCAGCAGGATCGCGAAATGCTTCCTGGTGAAAATTCGTCCGGTCTGTTTCCTGAACGTGGGCACTTGATGGATATGGAAAAAAATCCATTGATTTACATTGCTGACCCGCAAGGAATTATTCTGGCGAGCAACCGTCCGGAACATCCTTGGCAAGGACGGCTGGATGCTGCAATTCTCAACGAGGAAAGTGATGTGCAAAAGCTTTCGGAAGATGGGGGAGCCGAGCCCTTGTATGTCGTGAAAAAGCCGATAGAATCGGAATCTGTTTTATTCGGATGGGTTGTAATCGCTGAAACGGAAAGTAATTTGACGAAAGTGAAACAGGAATACCGTCAGCTTTTCATTATGATAATCGGCCTTGCTTTGCTCGGTTGGGCTGCTATTTATATTGTATCCAGGAAGTTATCCCACCCCATTCAAGAGGTTTCCAAAGCGGCCCGACAAGTTCGAAATGGGGACTATCAAATCAGTCTTCCAAACGATGCCAAGGCGGAAGAAGTACATGAACTAATCCATTCCTTTAAAGAAATGTCGCAGCAGCTTCAAAAGCTGGAGGCTCTTCGCACCGAGCTATTGGCGGGAGTGACACATGAATTGAAAACACCGGTAACATCCATCAGCGGCCTATTGCAAGCTGTGAATGACGGTGTCGTCAGTGGAGAAGAAGCGAAAGAGTTTCTGGAAATTTCCTTAAAAGAAACGGCGAAAATGAGAACAATGGTGGAGGACTTACTGGCTTTCAACTCTTTTGCGGCAAGCGCTGTTCCTGTTTCTTTAAAGACTCAATCACTTAATAAACTTGTCAAAGATGCTGTCCACCAATGGAAAGTGGGACAAGAACTGGGAGATTTGGTTGTGGATGTTGAGTTGCTTCAGGAAGAAGAGAATGTCCGAGTAGATCCCGTAAGATTTCAGCAAATTATGACGAACCTTCTAAACAATGCCAAGCAGGCGATGGACTCGCCAGGAAAAATAGAAGTGACCGTCAAAAAATCGATCAATACTCTGCACATTGATATAAAAGATACAGGAAGCGGAATTCCACAAGAAGAACAGCCTTTCATCTTTGAACGATTTTACCGCGGCCATGAGAAAAAATATAAAGTGGGAGGATTGGGGCTAGGACTCCCGTTCAGCAAAATGGTGGCCCAGGCCATGGATGGTGATTTGGAGCTGATTAAAAGCACTCCAACAGGCACGATTTTCAGGATATGCTTACCAAAGATCGCTTCATCATTTATATAAACTGCTATTTTTACATCCAGCAGTTTTATTTTTTTATAAAAAATGCATAAAATAAGACCGAATCGTTTGGTTGGGCGGAAAGGAACGACCAAGTGCAGGCGATCTTGCCAGGGTGTCGCCAACAGGACGTTCAAGTGTCGCGTACGTTACAAGAGAAGAAAAGGCCTGCCAGCGTCTCATCGCACGGAAGGAAAAGCACCAACTCTGATGAGTGTGGGTGTGGCCATTAACTCGAGATCGCCAACAATCAGATTAACTGTGCTGCTGCGGCACTAAGGCATATTCATCATGATATGAGGAAGACAGCAGGCATGCTGTAGTGGCTAAAAACGCCTTTTATCCCGGCTTGCGCTTTTCTTTTAAAACAACGCAAGCCGGACATCTGTTTGACACACTGTCTCTTTATAGTAGTTCATATAAAAGCACTTATTGGAGGGTGTTAATGATGGACAAGCAAGTAAATAAAAGATCAGTCGTTAAACGGTTTTTATCAACGGCCGCCGCGGGAATGATCGGTGCAGTCATTACACTGGCTTCTTTACAGTATATAGGTGGTTTTCAATCAAGTTCTCAAAAAGTGACTGAAACGGCTCCATCCAACGTCAATACGCAAAATGTCTCGGCCCAATCTGTTTCATTTGCTGATATCGTTGAGCAAGCTTCCAAAGCTGTTGTGGGAGTAGTAAGTGAGAGGCGCAGCAACGACCCGTTTCAACGAGCGGCTGGTGAAACGTCTGGAAGCGGCTCCGGAGTCATTTTTAAAAAGACAGATGATGCCGCCTATATAGTGACCAATAATCATGTGATCGAAGGAGCAAATCAAATAAATATCTCTTTACATGACGGCAAGGAAGTCGCGGCGGAACTCGTTGGCGCCGATCCGTTAACAGATATTGCCGTATTAAAAATGAAAAAAAGTGATGGCATCACACCAATACGATTCGGGGATTCCAGTTCGCTCCGGGCGGGCGATCAAGTCGTTGCGATCGGAAATCCGCTGGGGCTTGATTTGTCTAGAACGGTTACTCAGGGGATTATCAGTGGGGTGAATCGTACTATCGAAATGACGACCTCTGCGGGTGCTTGGAACTTTGACGTCATCCAAACTGATGCCGCGATCAACCCCGGAAACAGCGGGGGCGCCCTTATTAATACAAAAGGGGAACTTGTAGGCATTAACAGCTTGAAAATTGCCGAAAAGGGTGTGGAAGGATTGGGGTTTGCCATCCCGAGCAACCAAGTTTCTCAGATTACGGAAGAATTGATTAAAAACGGGCAGATTGTCCGCCCTTATTTAGGTGTGAGTGTCATGAGCCTGGACAAGGTTCCATCCGTCTATTTGGAGAATCTTCCCAAAAATGTTAAAGAGGGAGTCTTCGTTGTTTCAGTAGATGAGGGCAGTGAAATAGCGAAAGCGGGATTAAAAACCCAAGATGTCATTGTTTCTGTTAATGGAAAAGCGATTAAGAGCGAGAGTGACCTTCGTAAAGTTTTATATACAGAGATGAACGTTGGTGATGAAGTATCATTGGAAGTCTACCGATTGGGGAAAAAACAAACGTTCAACGCGAAGCTTGCCAGCAATCAGCAACTGGAAATGAAAAATGATAGCAACTCTTAGAAAAGCTTAATAGGCTCGCACTTATGGCCGTATGTGATTTTGCGGCTGGGAGAAACGGCACCTAAATGCCCGATTGGTTCAACTAACAGTCAGTAGGCGATGGAAGAAAACGCCTACTGAATGAAGTTTCACTTTATCCCGCATGTAAGGTGCCGTAAAAAAGCCTCCCACTTCAAAATCTTGAGTGAATACAAAAGGTCTATTTTGTTTGTAATACGTTTTGTGGATCAAGGGCCTCCTCATAAAAGAATTTCTAAAAACATTGCTCCCCGGTTAAATGAGAGACATAAGGTAGCCGCTATACATGCCAACCATCATCGCTATGGCCAATGACCATTCTTTTAACCAAGTTTTACCGGTCTTTTTAGCAAAGAATAATACCGCAAACAATGTAAAAATGGCCATAAATCCTGCAACCGCCGAACTGATGTCTATGACCATTTTTTCAACAGCCAGGTAACCAAAAGCACCCATCATGGCAGCCGCGGAAACGATCCCCATTAACTTTGGGTTTTTGGCTTTCAGTTTGTTTTGAACATTTCCGAGAGATTTTGTAAAAAGAAAGGTAAATAGGAGCCAGCCCATTCCACCAAGACACATGGTCCAAACAACGGTTGAAAAAGCTTCAACTGTAAAAGATTCGGTTCCCAGACTGCTACCAAAAGCGTTTGCGCCTATTTCGGCTGCGGCAGCTTCAGTTGATGCCGATCCTATAATGCCAATTCTCATCATGGTTAAGGGCGACCCGATTAATGCAATCAGAGAAATGATCACAATCCCGAGGCTAAAAAATGGACCAATAGAACCGATCAATCCGGTTTTCATCGCGGTTTTCACTTCTTTGGATGTCATCCCAACTTCGATCGCCGCTTTTTTAGCCAATCTTATAAACATCAATGCTTGGAAGATCACGATGCATATAACAGTAAACGCAATCATCCATAGAGGAACTGTACTGAAAGCTGTCATTACTTCTTTTGTCATGAACCTGTTCTCCTTTCAACTGTTTTATCGCAAAACGGTTATTGGATCGTTTCTTTATCCGCAGATGAAGCATGTTCTTTTGTGGATAAGTAGTTTAAAACTAAGCCGATAAAAAGTTTGCCGATATACAGGATTGCTTTTTCATCCACATCAAATCTTGCTGCCTGCGACAAGGGGATCGACTGTCAGGTGGGGAGTAGCCGCATGACCGCCTTTTCCACAAATTTCAATTTCAAATATATCTCCATTGGCTATCGTATATCCTTCTCTTATGCCAACCGTCCCAAGCGAATCCAGCGAGCTGACATGAACTCCATATACAACATCAACGTTTTGTAAACAGCCATACTCAATCATGGATTTGGCTCCACCCGGAATCACTTCTTCCGCGAATTGATGAATAAAAACAACATTTCCTTCTAGGGATTCCCGGTTTTCACTTAATACTTTTGCGACACCCAAAAGAGCGGCTGTATGCAGATCATGTCCGCAGGCATGCATGACACCAGGGATGCGTGATTTATATTCAACATCTTTTTCATCTTGAATGGGCAATGCATCGAAATCCGCCCGCAGTCCCACTGTCTTCTCAGGTTTGCCTCCTTTCAGCAATCCAACCACCCCACGGCCGCCCACATCTGTTTTGACCTTTAAGCCGATAGAAGATAGATAGTCTGCAATTTTTGCGGGTGTGTGTATTTCCTTATGGGAAAGTTCCGGATACATATGTAAATCTCTTCTAAACTTGATCAATTCAGGATATATCTCTTCCAGTTTTGTAAAATACTGTTCCTGTAACAAGTGGCATCCCCCTTATCAATATTGGTTTGGTGTCCTTGTGCTTAAAAAAACCGCCTCCTTTCAACCTTCTTGATTGAATTTTATATGTAAATAATAGAAAAATTCAATTAAATAAAATAGATTACTTTGATGTTAGGGATATTAACGAAGGAATATTGCGGTAAACTCTGACTTTTTATACAATATAAAAAAACTGGAGAGATTGTAGTGGTGTTACGGACTATCAATCAAGCATGGGGTGAGGGCTGTATGGATCAGATTTGTTTTTATTCTTTGCGCAAGCTGTCAAAAGCGATTCAAAATCGGGAGTTGTCTGCCCGTGAAGTAATGCAGGCGCACTTGGAACAAATTGAGAAGGTGAATCCAAGTGTAAATGCAATCGTTTCTCTGGATGAAGAGAGAGCACTAAAAGAGGCGGACAAAGCAGATTGTATGCTTGTTTCAGGAGAAAGAACAGGCCCTTTTCATGGACTCCCGATCGCGATTAAAGATACTCATAACGCCAAAGGTTTTCCCATGACATGTGGTTCGCGGACTTTGCGTGACAACGTTTCGAGAGAGGATGATCTCATTGTTGAGCGGTTAAAAAACAGCGGCGCCATCGTCATAGGAAAAACGAATGTTCCTGAGTTTGGTGCGGGTGCCCATACATTTAACGAGATATACGGTGCCACAAAAAATCCGTATCACCTTCAGCGCACTGCAGGAGGAAGCAGTGGAGGGGCTGCTGTAGCGGTTGCGACCGGAATGATTCCCTTTGCGGATGGCAGTGATATGGGAGGGTCATGCCGCTTTCCGGCTGCATTTAATAATGTGGTGGGAATGCGACCATCGCCTGGACGAGTGCCTTCATACCCAAAAGCGGCGCCTTACTCGACGTTGGGCGTACAAGGGCCGATTGCCCGAAATGTGGAAGATGCGGCTTTTATGATGTCGGTTATATCGGGTTATGATAACCGGTCACCAATTGCGATACATGAATCAGGAGAGAAATTTTCAGAGCCGTTTAAAGAAGAGGTAAGCGGCCTAAGGGTGGCATGGACTTGCGACTTTGGCGGGGAAATTCCTGTTGATCCAGAGATCAGAAACAACCTTCAGGAGCAAATAAAGGTCTTTACTGATTTGGGATGCCATGTAGAAGAAGTGAATCCGGACCTGGCAGAAGCGGATGAAGTATTTCATACTTTACGAGCCTGGGAATTTGAAATGTCCAATCATGAATTGTTTGAACGGTTTAGCGAATTAATGAAGCCGAGTTATGTCTGGAATTTCAACAAAGGCCGCAAACTCCGCGGGATTGATATTGGGAGAGCCGAGAGGCTTCGCAATGAGTTGTACCACCGAATGAGAGTCTTTTTTGAAAATTATGATGCGTTGATTTTGCCAGTCAGCCAAGTTCCGCCTTTTGATGTAACGATCGAATATCCAACGGAAATAAACGGAGTTCGGATGGAACATTACATAGACTGGATGCGGTCTTGCTGTTACATTTCCGTGCTGGGCAATCCGGCTTTGTCCGTGCCTGCGGGGTTTACTTCCGACGGTCTTCCGATCGGGCTCCAAATCGTCGGCCCATATCATGGAGACTACGAAGTATTGCATATTGGTTATGCCTTTGAACAGGCTACTCGCTACGGAGATAAACGTCCCGACATAGCGGTGGAAGCACGTTCCCATTCATAAGAAGCATGAATCCCTACATTGTGTTGATCATCCATTGCTAACAACGGGCATGAGGATGGAATTTTCCGGTTATCGTCCCCAAAGCGTTTATGATTCAAAGATTTTCCGTCTTCCTGGGTTACCCGAACACAAGTGACGCATTTGCTTGTACAGAGGGCGATTGGCGGCGACACCTAAAATGGCTGGAAACCCTGAATACAGCTTAGGCACATAAAGCAGAGGCGATGGACAATCAAATGGAGACTTTCTCCTATATGTCCGTCCCTGTATATGTAGAGAGCACCCAACTTGGAAGCCGCACATTTCTTTTTAATACAGTCGCTCTTTTTTATAAAACTTAATCCTTTATCTAAAAATTAAAAATCTCCATGTGGTTTCTTTCTTCATAAAAGGTGTTGATAGTGGAGCGTGTCCCAGAAAGCGCCTCAATGGCTTTTTCTGTAATATAGGGTCGCTCTTTTTTTGATTTTACAACATAAAAAAGCTTGTAGGGACTCTACAAGCTGAGCGTATGATGCTCTTTTTCTATTTAATCTTAAAAATTACTTTTAAAATGATAACATTTAAATCACTTGATACTTATTTAAAACTATATCAAGCTTTTTGCTTAATTCGACCGTCTGATTATTGTTTAGACCTTTTGCAATTCCGATGCGAACCATTTCTTTTCTCAAAGCGTTGATTTCAACTAATAGCGCTTCTTTTCCTTTAGCTTTGTTCATCCCTACTTCTCCTTTGTAAGTAATAGAAAACTTGCGGCGGGAAAATAGTCATCCGATACAGTGTCATACTTGAGATACAAAATGATTCCCGAATATATTTGGGCTAATCAAACGATTACATGAATTATACCATATGTTGAGTGGTGTTTTCTATATAGATACAATATATTGTTTCTTGTTTACTAAAAGATTTTTGTTTATCTTTGACGAAAATTGGCAGAGGACCTTGATATAGGACAAAAGGTTTAGTCGGTAACAGTAAAAAAGCACCTGCTCTAGGTGCCTTGTATGTTAATGAAAAGGTTGGTTGATCGTTTGTTTATTCAAGCATTGTAAAAATGTTCATATCTCAAATGAAAAAGCGGTTGCGCTTTTGTCTATCAAAACCTATATAATGGCGGAGAATGGGATAATCTACCCGAGAAAATAATCAAGGTGGCAAGTAGGTTGAAACAAGCCCAAATTGAAAACCAACCAGCAGTAAAGTTGCTAGAACGATATAAAAGAAAAGAGGTTTTAGTGTATGCTGACCCACCTTACATTATTGAAACCCGCACAAAACGACATTACAAACACGAAATGACACTTGATGATCATATCGAACTACTTGAATTGTTAAACGATCATCCAGGACCTGTTTTGTTATCAGGGTATGACCACGAATTATACAATAACGCACTGGTTAATTGGCATAAAGAAACAATGACTGTATCTGCAGAAGCTGGAGCAAAGAGACAAGAAGTCCTCTGGATCAATCCAGTTGCTGCAGAGAAATGGTTCTTCCATCGAATTGGACGTGATCCCATGCAACAAATAAATCAAGGCATGTGGGATTAAAATGGAATGAGATTTATACTAGTCCACTTTCCTAATAGATAAACCAATATAAAAAATGCAATTATTGAAAAGACTGCCTTCTTCAATGGACTCTATCCTTTCATCGGTAATGAAAAAAAGCCAGGATTCCTCCCGGCTAAGATTTTATGCATATTGATTATACCATATACGGGAGGGTATCTGTCATGAAGATACAAGATATAGATATAAACGGTCGAAAAAGGTTAGAATTTGATATAATGGAAATACCATCCAGCTGTGTGATAGTTATCTGTGATGGAAAAGCAAAGTTAAGAGAGCTTCCTCCTCATGGAGAATACAAAATTGTTACTCACCAGGGGAAAGTGAAGCGGATGCGAAGGGAAGAGGGGGAAGAGTTTTAAGAGAATAAATACAGTCTTAACACCAGATACCATAAAAATTTTTGTATAAATAATTGGATCAATAGAACCTAAAGTAAGTCATTGTTAAAATTAGTAAAAGAGTGCATAGAAAAAGATAATTAAAATTTTTATTATCAAAATAAGTTTGTAGATTTACAGTGAATTAGTTAGACAGTATATAAAATAAAGAAGGTGGAATTCCAAATTGCAAAAAGCAAAGCCGTATATACAGTTTATTATTACGAGTTTAATACTTTACTGTATATCTCTTCTTTTCATGATGATAGCTATAAAAATAATGATCATTCTATTTGGTTCAGTAAATAATACAACACTAATAAATATATTTATAATGTTATTGTTCGTTTTAGGATACATAGTATACCATGTCTTAATGAATATCTTTGCTTCACAAAAAAATTTAAGGGTAGTAAAAAGTAATTTATTAACTTGGCTTACTGTTATAGCAATATTTATAGCTTTCTATTCTATTTTTATTCAAGTTATTCACTTTGATAATATTGATGTACAGAGGTTTTTAAGTCATTTGTTGGCATTCTTTTTATTTCCTAATATATACTTAAAACTTATCTCAAATAAATTAAATTCTAAATTTCAACACGAAAAAGTTGATGAAGTTCAAAAGAATAAAAATATGTCATGGATAAAAACATGGACTATACTTTATCTAATTAGTTTATTGGTTCTTATTGCAGGTCTAGTCGTTATTGTTCTTGGAGCATATAAAAAAGAAGTCGCTTTAGTGGTATCAGGGATAGGTTTAGTTGGTTCATTTGTGGGTATGTATGCAAGTGCTACAAACACAAAGATGCAACAGGAAAAAGACAGACCGTATATAATTTTAAGAGCTAATGAAGATAGATATGGAGTGCTTCAATTAGAGTTATATAATGTTGGAAATAATACTGCAATTATTAAAGAAGTGAACTTAGAAAAAGATCCCGACATAATCTCTGAAGGTACACTTAAATCAAACTCTATAGGTATGGTTATCCATGGTAAAGGTAGTGTTTTGTTCCCATATATAGTATTTAATAATGAAAATTACAGTGAGAAATATATTGATATTAAAGGATCGATAAAATATTATGACCTATCAAGGGAAATATTTTCTAATCAGATAAGGCTTAACTTAAAAAACATAAAGCAAGAGTTGGCAAACAAGAAGGAATCTATTAAACGAGATTACGAAATAATAAAAAATATAAAATACTTGAAAGATATAAGTGAAAGTTTGAAAAATAAAAAAAGCGAATGATAACAGGGTGATATTCTCAGTTCTACCAGCCATCTGGAGGACACTGAATGACGCAATAAGCGTTGTTTGGTGTCCTTTTTATTTGTTAAAAGGAGTGTTCAAGTGAATCCGCCATTTAGAACCATTAAGGGAATGGAAACGGAGCATCAGGATGTGAGCAAAGCAGGAAGCCGCAGAAACGGCGTACTGAGAAGTTAACGGAATTAGACTTAAAAGCCTAATTGATGGAAGCAGGCCGACATACAGAAGACACAAAGGTTCATTTAGGCAGCGTTAGGAGGTCTATTTATGCTGAATTGGGCAGACAGATTGATCCAAGAATACTTGGACGGAAAAAGCCAGCTTATTAGATTGTATAAAAGTTTGGATAAAGCGGATCCTGTTGATCAAGAGATAGAAAAAGAATTAGTAGCATGATTGACGATATGGACTTTGCCATTGAGTGGCTAGAAACTGGCTGGCAGCCAGGGACATATCGAGGGGTTGACAAAAAAACGATATATCAAATACGTTCGCTTGAGTGTATGGATTCAATCCCTGATATTACAGAGCAATTGGAAGATGCTACCGAACGAAAGTCAAAAATGACAAGAGAAGAAAAAGTTATTCTTGCGGATATTCTCTCATCATTTTCTCTACGGGAACGGCAATGCTATATTTTGCACGTAGCACATGGAATGAGTTGGGCAGCAATTTCCCATGAATTAGGAATAAGCAAAAGCACTGTACAAGCGTACATTAAACGAGCTAGAAATAAGGTGGGAAAAAGAATAAATGAGGTAGGATGATATTTTATGTCATGCGGTTGTCATGCGAAGTCTGTATAAGTGAAGAGTGTTTTTGTATCTGTCGGCGCTGTCCCTTGGAAAAGGATAGCGCTAATCTTTTTATTATATCCGTTGTCGTTTATTGCCGTTATTTGACGGAAGAAACTGGAAGGATATTCATAAATAAAGTCGAAATTTCATATAGTGAGGTACTTCTTGCTATTAAAATAAAAGGGAGATGTTAAATTGAAAGTCTTGAAGAAACATGTTTTAATTGTCGCTTTACTAATTGGGGCATTATTTTTTGTAGGAGGTAACGCAAGTGCTGCAGTAAATAATGCATTCATAAAACCAACTGAGGGTGTTTTGACTCAAGGGTTTAAGAAAGGAGTTCATAATGGTGTTGACATTGCCAAGAGAGGCTATGTCAAAGTGGTTGCATCAGCTTCTGGGACAGTAAGTCGATCTGAGTACTCGCAATCTTATGGTCATGTGATTTATATAAAACATAATATTAGAGGAGTAAATTACGAAACAGTTTACGCCCATCTTTCAAGACGAAACGTCAAAGTAGGAGATAAAGTATATCAAGGTCAGATGATTGGGTTAATGGGGAATACCGGAAATTCCAAAGGTCAACATTTGCATTTTGAAATTCATCAACCTTCATGGAATGGCTCTAAATCATATGCTTTAAATCCTATGAATTATATTTCGAATAGGGAGGGTAAATTTAAGTCAGGTAATTTTACATACCAGGATGGAACAGAGGATATACTTGTTTATCCTATTTCATACGGAAGTAATACAGACTTAACATTAAATATTACATCAAAAAGTGCTACAAAAGGAGAATACACAGTTTATCTTCAAAGAAAAATCAATAATAAATGGGAAAATGTTGCACACTCAGGAGTTCCGAAAAATGGTTCTAGATCAATAACATTTACAAGAGAGTATAATACTTCTACTCTTTATCAATATACACCGTATAGAGTATTGCTTGTAAATTCGGATACTACTAACGTCTCATACAGTTTGTGGATAAAATAAGCACTTCTTAAACTTAAAGAGGAAAGCACCAGTAAGGTGCTTTTCTTTAATATTATAGGTAAATAGTTGCAGGAAAGTATCTCCTTTTGTCGAATAAGTTCGATGGGAGGAAGGAAAAATGAAAGATCAATTACATTTGCGCAACAAACTAGAAAAGGTAGATTTTACAAGGGTAATACCCAATTTTACAGAACCGTATTCTTTTGGAGACAGAATAGGTGGTTTTTGGACTTCAACGTATTTACCAGGAATCGGTAGTGAGTGGTTACAGGAAAAAGTCTATAAACCTTGGGCTAATGTTTTTAATGGATATTTATTTTCTGTAAAAAACGGGGCTCGGCTTTATAAAGTAAATTCTATAGAAGACGAAAAGTATTTTGAAGAATTTTATAGCGGTGACTACAATCAATTAGCTGAAGACTATCACGGCATTAATTTGAGTAGTGACTATGTTGTAAAGTTAAAAGAGCAACAATTAAAGATCAGGGGTATAAGTTCTTCGAGATTCCATGGTTGGGGTTTGGAATGTACTTGGTGGTTTAATGTTGATTACTTAGAATTGAAAAGAACATTTAGTGGAGATGAGATTCAAGAGATGGCAGATAGAAATATCTAAGAGGTGCTTTTTCTTATGCTTAATCAACATTACAAATATAGCGCTAACCTTTTTTAATTGGTAAGATATCCCTATACATATGTAGGGGGATGGTGTCTTGAAGAAAGTTTTATTTGTTTTTTTAGCAGCGTTGTTAGTTATGGTAGGTTGTTCATCGGAAGATTCGGCTGCACCGAAAGAAGAGAAGCCGCAAGAAGAATTGAAGCAAGAGCAACCTGAGCAAACAGCAGATCTAGAGGAAGGCGAAGAGGCAAGCGAGATCGAGGAAGAGGAGCAAGAAAAAGATTTCGTAACAGAAGCAGAAGCAAACGCCGAAGCATATCCGGCAAAACCCGGTGCAATGTTATATGACAAAACAGAAGAAAAGTTCAAGGGAATGAATTATCACTTCAAGGGCGAATTAGTCAAAGTTGAAAAAGTGGAAGGCCTATTTGGTAATATGGAAGATGCCTTTTTGGTGAAGAATGAAAATGGTTATATAATGCCTATATTCCCGCCATATGAAATGTCAGCATCGGCAGGGGATGAAATTGAAGTATGGGGACCTTTATCCGGCGATGGGTATGCTTCTTCTGATTTAGGAGTAGACAACGTGGTTGGAGTTGCCGGAGCAATGAATGCTACAAGGGTAGATATTAACGGGGAAATGCAATAAATAAGCTATATGTTAAGACATTCACAATTTAGTGAGTGTCTTTTTTAAATGGAAAAATTTAAAAGGAGTGTTAATCATGGCGGGCAATAAGTCGTGCGAAGATGTAGAAAAGGCAACGAAAGTATTAGCAAAGGCCGGAAGTGAATTTGATGTTTTAAGGTATGCCGCAGAAGCAAAGTCTAAAGGAACACAAGTTACTAGAAATAAAGTCAGTGAGAAACTTATGGTGAAGATGGACTTTAGTGAAACTATCAAAGGCTTGAAGACTCTTCAACGTGAAGCAAGGAAGGCTACGGCTGCATTGAAAGAGTTTGAACAAGCATACAACAAGGTTAAACCAGTTGCTGATCAATGCGGAATCAGTGGTCAAGAAATCACTGCGCTGCTTATCGAATTGAGAGGTGATAACTAATGACCAAACCCATAACCGCACTTTGTAATCATTGTGAAAAGATTACGGATGTCGTCTTTAAAGTTAAGTATCATCCAAACAAAATACAGGAGACGTACTTTAAATGCGAGCACTGTTATTATCATTACACTTCTTTTGTTACGGATGCCAAGGTACGGAAGCTACAGCGTAAGAAGGATAACATCAAGGGCTTACACAATGCAGCTAACCGTTTGGAGTTGCAAGAAGAGATCAACGAAAGAATGTCTCAGCTTAAATTTAATTTGATAAACTTCGGGCGGGCTGATATGTGACATACAAGCGCAAAAGAATCGGAGATAAAATTTACCAAACTCAAGCGTGGAGGAAGTTAAGACAGTACTACTATGATAGTCAACACGGTATATGCGAACGGTGCGGCAGTCCAGGAGACATTGTTCATCATACAATTCCAATTACAAAAGAAAATGTGAATGATCCTTCCATAACATTGAACAAAGACTTACTGGAGTTACTATGCCACGACTGCCATAACAAGGAACATAAGCAAGTTCATTCTCCAATCCGTGAAGGATGTGGGTTCGATGAAATTGGACAACTGATAAAAACAAATTGAAAAGTTGGTCAGGCCCCCCTAGGTACGGTCAAAAAAGCGGGGCCCTGCCGAGCGAGCGCCAAGTTTTCTGTAATACACAGGTCATTTTCGCATAAGGGGGGGTTAACACGAAAATGGCAAAACCTAGTAGAAAAAAACAGGATGAAATGATAGCTTTAGAAATCGCAAAATTAGAGGAAATATTTCAGGATATATCTGAAGAGAAACAAAAAGTTGCAAAAAGATTGATTGAGAGAGTCGCTTTTATGACAATTACGCTCCAGATCCTTGAAGATAATATCAAGACAAAAGGTCCGACATATCAAATGGTTCAAGGGCCACAAAAAATGATGGTCGAGAACCCGGCTCAGAAATCTTTTAACACGATGATCAACCGATACACGGCTGCCTATGATAAACTGTTCAACCTTCTCCCTAAGGAAGTGGCCGCGGAGGAAGATGACGGGTTTGATGCGTTCGTGAATAGACGATGAAACAGAAAATAAAACGCTATCCACTTACATATAATCCAATCATCGAATACTGGAACAAAATTGATTCTGGTGAAGAGGTAGTCAGCAATAAAGTCCGTAGGGTTTATAAAAAGCTTGTGGACGATTTACACAACCAAGATTCAGAATATGAATACTCACCAACTAGGGCAAATCACGCTATTGAATTTGTAGAGAATTTCTGCAAACATTCAAAAGGCGAGATGGGCGGCAAACCTTTTATAATGGAGTTATGGCAAAAGTCCATGACTGCAGCTCTATTTGGTTTTATCCATAAAATTGACGAAACTCGCAAATATCGCGAGTTTATTTTAATTGTGGAAAGGAAAAATGGGAAGTCTGCCTGGTCTTCCGCAATCGGATTATACATGCTTGTGGCAGATGGGGAGCCCCTGGGCCGGAAGTTGTATCAGCCGCTACCAAAAAAGACCAAGCCAAAATTGTTTGGCTGGAATCAAAGCGGATGGTACGGAGTGGATGCTGTATGGTTGTGGGTGTTTGACGAAAGTAACGATAAACTATTGGCCAAAGCCAAAATACCGCATAACGAAAAAGGAGAGATTATGGTTGGTGAAGAAGAAGTCACCATTGAGTTTAAATAAAAACAAGCCCTTAATGGACGAGCTGTCTTTGTATACTCGTCCGTTAAACTGAGCTTTCGTGGTCCGATTTTAATTTTCATCTTTTTTTAACAACTCCTTACGATCATCGAGAAGCTTTTTAAGCTCCTCAACGTCCTCAAGTGTCGCTTGATTCCGTATGAAGCTCCTTGTCCTAGAGCGATCGCTTAAATATTTGGCTCGTTCTTTGTTTTTCTGCTGCCATTTTTTATTTGCTTCGGTTTGTCTGTTCCTTTGCAAGCTTTTCAGCCTCCTTCATTAGCCTCTTTTTCCTTGCATTTAAAAACAGGTAACGAATAAATATGGGGATCGCAAGTATCCAAACAACAATAATGCCGATTGTTAATATATCCATGTTATTGTGGTATACTTAGGGGAGAGAGGGGAGTTATCCTCCCCGCCTCTTCCTTCTGATTTCTAGCTCTAACTTTTTGATTTCCAACTTCGTCTTGCGGGCGGTCAACCACATTTGACGAACTGTTAAAATCGAAATGGTTAGGGCTATTATTTTGCCTAAGTCATCCACTCCTTCACCTCTTTTCTATATCTAATTATACTATGCATAGTATAATTAGGCAAGCATTTTATGGTGTTTTTCGTAAAAATTTCCTATTGAATACAGAAATAAAGCCCGATAAACCCGGGCTTTATTCATCGTATGGCCTGTATTTTTTTCTTAATTCCCCTTGCTCTGCTTTTCTTTCCAAAACGCTTTCCTTCAAAAAGATTTTAGGCTGGTCCTTGGCAGGCATTAATTTTCCATCTCGTACCATGTGACCGATCCTCGCTTTTGATACACCTAATATTTCTGCTGCTTCAACTGTAGACAATAAATTTTCATTTAAAAATCTCAATAAATCTTCAGTTGATTCAAATTGGTACTTCACTTTCCATCTCCTTTCTTAAACATAATCAACACCAGCTTAAATATATAAACTAAAATTGTTAGCCCAAAAACAAGCATCATGAACACGTCAAGCTTAGAAGGGGTTTGGAAATCAACATAAACGAACATGATTACAAGGCCAATTGCTAATACCATTATGTTACTGTAACCAAATTTTTTAAGCATATTTTCCGAGTGGATGTGTTATAATTTTTGGGTAAGGGAGGTTTTAGCCTCCCTCTGTTTCACCTGCGACGTTTCTTCTTGCCCGGAGAACGTCGCTTTTCTTTTCGCTCTTTCGATATGTCGTGCAGGTCTTTCATGCCCGATGTGATGGCTTTGAAAGCTCCTGCCAGTAGAGCGAATGTTGCGATACACTTTTCTACATCCACCTGTTCACCCCCTTTCGATAATTTAATTATACTATACCTATTCAAAAAATTAAATAGGTATCACAAAAATAAAGGTAATGTTTTTTTGAATAAAAAGAGCCCTCGATAGGAGTTTGAAATTTCATTATTCTTTATGAAAAAATAAAAAAAGAGAGCTTTTAACTCTCTTTCCGTGGTAACATTTTGGTAACAAATGAGTAAAATTATAGGCTTATTGAAAAATCACAAAAACTCACAAACCCCTTGTGTATCAAGGTTTTCCGCTTAATATTAAGTCGGAATAAAATGTAGAGCGGAGAAGGTGGGATTCGAACCCACGCGGCGGTTGCCCGCCCTAATGCATTTCGAGTGCATCCCCTTCAGCCGGACTTGGGTACTTCTCCATTTTGAGAGGTGGAACAAAGCTATTATACGGTAAAAGTTCTCATCAGACAATGCATCAGCATTCGCATATCGGGATGATGTTTCCGCCCGGCTCGTTGGTGGTGCCGAATAGCTGTCATCCATAGTGAAATAGTGGTCTGGCCAGCACACTTCCCGTGCAGTCTTTTGATTTTAAGATGGCGCAAAGGGTTCTTGCGAATTCTAAATTGAATGGACTGGATTATCACCACACACTTTTTACGAAGCCGATGGGGAACAAGCTTGCCGACAAGGAAAAACGACTCCACATTTACGGAATCGTTGACATTTCAACGTCGTTTTCAAGTGCTGGTGACAGGATTTGAACCTGCGACCCCGTCATTACGAGTGACGTGCACTACCAACTGTGCTACACCAGCAATTCTTAAAAATTCACATACAAATAATAGTACATCTATAACCATTTTTCAATCATTTTTTTTGCAAGTGGTTCCTGATTGTTCCAAAAAAGACTGATGTATTTTTTTAAAACTAATTTCCTGCCAGAACGGGATCATTGTTATAATAGAGGGATAAGAGATATATAGACAAGGGGACACGAACTGAATGGGCATCATGGAAATATTTCAAAAAAAAGGGGTCAAACGCATCATTATTTTTGCTCTGATTGTCCTGATTTTATACAGCATGAGAAGTATGATGAATTTGATTTTACTGACCTTTATCTTTTCGTATTTAATGAATCGCCTGATTGAATTCACCGCAAAGCGAATTCCAGTTAACCGGAAGCTGCTCGTTTTGTTTATGTATACGGTCATTGTCGGTGTGCTGGCATACGGGCTTGTGAAATATCTTCCCATTTTAACTTTGGAAATAAGCCAGTTGATTAAACAAGTCAACGCTTTTTACACGCAGCCGCACGACAATACTGTGATCAAGTATATCGAAGCGGTTATTTCCAAAAATCAAATCGTGTCCTATTTGGAAAATGGCTTTTCTTTTCTGATCAAATCGTTTACGGATATTAGCAAAATAAGTATCCACGTGATGATTGCTTTGGTATTGAGCTTGTTTTTCTTGCTGGAAAAGCCCCGTTTACAAGAATTTACGGCAAAATTTAAAAGCAGTAAACTCGCTCCCTTTTATTTTGAGCTTGAGTTTTTCGGAAAAAAATTTACGCGTACCTTTGGCAAGGTGATAGAAGTCCAGTTTATGATCGCCCTTGTCAATTGCTTTTTGACAATGGTGGCGCTCGTGATCTTGGATTTTCCTCAGCTATTTGTATTGGCGCTCATGGTTTTTTTTCTGGGACTCATTCCGGTTGCGGGTGTGATCATTTCCTTGATTCCGCTTTGCTTGATCGCCTATTCGATCGGTGGCTTGATTAAGGTCGTTTATGTTGTGGCGGCCATTGCGATCATTCATGCGGTTGAGGCGTATGTATTAAATCCGAAGTTCATGTCGGCCAAAACGGATTTGCCCGTTTTCTATACATTCATCGTCCTGATATTCTCGCAACACTTTTTTGGGGTTTGGGGGCTGATCATCGGGATTCCGGTTTTTGTGTTTTTGCTTGATGTCCTTGAGGTAACAGACAGAAAGAAACGATCTGAAGCGCAAAACGAACGTTCCAAAACAGTGGAGAGTTAGCTCTCCGCTGTTCCTTAATGAACAATGGAATGAATCATTTTCAACTTTTGTACCGCGAGATTTGCGGTTTTTTTTCATCCCTCACTTGAGGTCGTTTAGGCTATTTAATTTAGTCGAGTTTTTGTTATCGCTCAAGTGTGGAATACTCATTTATTTGGGCAGGATGCGGCGCTTAAGCTAGATTGTGTTATGTCCGATTTCTCACATTTTTCATGTCATTGTAGAAAAAATTTTAACTATATTTATTTGACTTTTATGCTTCGCTTCGATTATAATATGAAAAAATAATAAAACAATGTTTTAATAGTTGAAAAAGGTGGATAGCTTGAATAAGTCATTACGTAATTCATCTACTGTAAGGTTGTTGCGTATTTTAGAAGAAATTGCCAAAAGTGATGATGGAATCGGTGTCACGGAATTAGCACAACGACTAGATCTAAATAAAAGTACTATTTATCGATTTTTGGCGACATTAGAAGAAGAACAATATTTGGAACAAGAGCCTGATACAAAAAAATATCATTCCGGGATTAGATTGTTTGAGCTTGCTTCACGTATCGTGAATAAAGTGGATTGGACAAAAGATATACGTCCGTTTTTGGTTGATTTAAAAGATCGTGTGAATGAAACCGTTCACCTTGGTATCATTGATGATCACGAAGTCGTTTATATTGATAAAGTAGAGTGTGAAAGATCGATTCGTATGTATTCAAAAGTCGGCAAACGGGCACCGGTTTACTGTACGGGCGTAGGCAAGGCAATTTTGGCTTTTCTTCCTGAGGAAAAAAGGAACCATATTATGAATCATATTCATTTTCATCCATTTACCAAAAACACAATTACCGATGCTGCCCATCTTAAAAAAGAAATAAAAATGATCCGGGCACAAGGATTCGCATTAGATAGAGAAGAGCATGAATTGGGTGTGAGTTGCGCAGCATCGCCTATTTTCAATTATAATGGGAAAGTGCTTGGCGGGATTAGTATTGCTGGTCCCTCTTCACGTATAGATGAAGAAAGATTATTTGATTTGGCTTTAGAGGTGAAAGAGACTGCTCAATTCATATCACGCCGTTTGGGAAGTCTCTAATTTTTTTCGCTATATATTGAAACGTTGTTTTAAATATTAAAACAAAGGGGATGTTACGATGTCACAAATTGAAAAAAAGTTAAAGGAATTAGGAATTGAATTGCCTCCGGCGCCTCAACCTGCTGCCGTTTATATACCCGCTAAAAGGTTTGGCAGTAATATGCTGTATGTATCAGGTCAAGATTGCCGTGTAAATGGAAAGCTTTTGTATGAAGGAAAAGTGGGTAAGGATTTAACAGTTCAAGAGGGGTACGAGGCTTCTAAACAAGCGATGATCAATACGTTAGCGGTGATAAAGAGCGAAATTGGCAACTTAGACAATATTAAAAGCTTTGTTAAACTATTGGGCTTTGTTAATTCGGCAGACGGGTTTGTTGAACAACCTTATGTCATCAATGGCGCGTCTGAATTTTTAGAAGAGGTCTTTGGGGAAAAAGGCAAACATGCCCGTTCCGCTTTGTCAGCGAATGAGTTGCCCTTTAATACACCAGTAGAAATTGAGACAATCGTAGAACTAGAAGAATAGGGGTTACGACATGGATGTACTGACATTTGGTGAAACAATGGTCGCTTTTACCGCATTAAATAATCGTTCAATTGTGCAACACCACGATTCGTTTGTTTCTGTCGCCGGTGCTGAAACGAATGTTTCCATCGCTTTGGCACGGCTCGGACATCGGGTTAAATGGTTTAGCAGATTGGGGGATGACCCATTTGGACGAAAAATTTTATATGAATTAAATGCCCATCAGATTGATACGAGCGGCGTTATGATTGATCCTCATTATCCGACAGGAATTATGTTTAAACAAAAAAAAGAGTTATTAGATACAGAAGTGATTTATTATCGGGACCATTCTGCTGCCACTCAATTGAGTAAAAAAGATCTCCAAAACAAGTGGGTGAAAGATGCCAAAGTTCTCCACATTACTGGTATTACGCCATCATTAAGCGCTTCTTGTAAAGAGTTGGTGATGGAAGCCATCGCGTTGGCAAAGCAACATCAAACGGTCATTAGCTTTGATCCAAACATTCGTTTGAAATTATGGAGTATAGAAGAGGCGAAAAAAGTCTTGATCCCCATTGCAAAACAGTGCGATATTTTTTTACCCGGGAAAAGTGAGATGAAGCTGCTATGTGGAGCAAAACATTTGCGGGATATCCAAGCGCAGTTGGCTGAATGGGCTATCCCGCTTACTGTGATGAAAGATGGAGCCAATGGAGCGTGGATCATACAGAAGGGCTGTCATACCTTTGTACCTCCATTTCCAGTGAGGCGTGTAGTGGATGAGATTGGTGCGGGAGATGCTTTTGCGGCGGGATTTTTACATGGTTATCTACGAGGCGAAAATCATGAAACGTCTGTAAAATTTGGTCACGCTTGTGCCGCTTTTGTGGTTAGCTCAGAAGGAGATACAAGTGGACTGCCGATGAAACATGAGTTGGAGCGCTTTTTGAATAAAGACTCGGAAACGCTTCGTTAATTGTAATAGTCGCAATAATGAGTGAAAGGATCGGTGATCAAATGTTAGCAAAAATAACAGCTTGCAAGATTGTCCCCATTTTAAGGGGGATGGAAATAGAAGATGCTTTATTTTTAGCGGGTTGTTTACAGGAAGCGGAGTTAAACATATTGGAAGTTTCACTAAACCGTCCGAATAGTTACATTGTATTAGAGAAATTGGCGAAGGAATTTGGGAAGGACATGGACATAGGTGCCGGGACCGTTTTAACGAAAAAAATGGCATGTGATGCAAGAGATTGTGGGGCCACCTTTTTTCTGGCTCCAAACGTATCAAAAGAAGTGGCCATGGCAGCGCGTGACATAGAGATCCCGTATATTCCCGGGGCATTGACGCCGACCGAAATTCAATATGCGAGTGAGTTGGGGGCAGAATTGATTAAAATTTTTCCTATTCGCCAATTAGGCGCTTCCTATATAAAAGATGTGCTGGCGTCGTTAAACAAGATTCAGTTACTGGCGGTTGGAGGTGTCGGACTTGAAAACGTGAAAGCGCTGTTTCAAGCGGGAGTAAAAGCTGTTGGCGTGGGCGGTAGTTTAGTAGAAGCCGAGTGGATTCAAAATAGAGAGAAAGAAAAAGTGTTAGAGCGATTGAAGGTATTTAAGCAAGAAGTCATATGAAATGAGGAGGGAATGATAGATGGATTTCGGAAGCGTTTTAATATTAGGTTCTGTTGTCGTGTTCGCCATTTTGCTGAGTGTCGGCCCGTACTTGGAATTAAAGGGAAAGATTTTATTTGAAAAGCAGGAAAAAGACCCGGTGTTAAAAGGGCGATTTGGCATGGGGCTAATGGTTGTCAGTTTCTTCATGTTTGTCATTGCCTTAATCTTAAGATCAGTGCTTGCCGGAAGTGTAGTGACTCCTTTTGTGATGATTGGTTATTTACTATGGATAGTCGGAGGGATTATAGCTGTCGCCCGCAACGAGTTGTTATCGTTTATGGTTTCTGAAGAGGAAAAGGAAGCGGTGAAGGGGGAGAATCGGTAAATGGATCATACGATCGCAAGCATCGATATCGTGATTATCATTTTATATGTATTGCTTACTTTATTAATCGGTTGGTGGGTTTCAAAAGGTATCTCTAGTTTTGAAGATTTTGCGGTAGCGGGGAGAACTTTTGGTCCCTTCATGTTGGCGGCCACTTTTGGTGCGACAAACTTTTCAACATGGAGTTTGGTTGGTAAGCCGGGGTTAGTTTATAATGCGGGTGTTTCTGTCAGTTGGATCGCGTTAAACGCCATGGCATGTGTACTGGCAGCTGTTGTTTTTGTGCCTATTTACAGAAAATTAAGATACAATACCATGTCGGAGATTTTTGAAGACCGTTATGATGGTCGCGTAAGAGGGTTAATAAGTGTCATTTGGATACTGGCTGATACGTTAAATCGGTATGGTGTGACGGTTTACGCTGCAGCGGTTATTTTAGGGTTGGTTTTCGGCATTCATATGAACTGGATGATATTAATCATTGCTTTAATTGTCGTGATCTATACGTATTTAGGTGGTTTGAGATCAGTCGTTATAACCGATTCCATTCAGTTTATCTTTATGTTTGCCGGCCTTTTTATCGGAGGCGCCTATATTTTTTCCCAATTAGGGGGATGGAACGGGGTCGTTCAATCTGTTCCTGGCCACTTAACGGAATGGGTTCCGTCAGCAGAGAATGCCAATGGCTGGCCTTGGATTATCGCGATGACTATTTTAGGTTTCCCTTATTTTATTACGAGCCAATTTGTGATGCAAAGAGGACTTGCCGCCAAATCAGTCAATGTGGCGAGATGGGGATTAATTTTCGCTGCGATTATTGCGATTCCAATCGCTATTTTAGAAATTTTACCGGGATTGGCGGCACACTCTATTTTATCCGAAGAATTAGTTGCCAGTCTTAACCCGGATATGGTTGGTCCGCAAGTGTATATTGAATTATTACCGGTTGGTTTATTGGGGATATTTTTTGCCGCGTTATTGTCTGCCGGCATATCAACCGCTGACTCGGCATTATGCGCATCTTCATCCTTATTCACAGAAGATTTTTATAAAAAGTGGAAACCAAAAGAAAGACCTTCACATTATTTAAAAGTGTCTCGGATCGCAACGATCATTTTAGCTATTATTGGCACGATATGGGCCATGATTGTGCCGTTTTTAGGCGGAGCGGTGGATGCCATTCTCAATGTGATAGCTGTAACCGACATGCCTATTTTTGTCATTGTTTGTTTAGCGATATTTTGGCGAAAAATGAAAGCGATGGCCGCGGTGATTTCTATTGTTGTAGGAGCTGGAAGCGGACTGCTTGTTTCTATACTGGGAGTAGGAGGGATACAAGGTCTTGCTGCCACTACAGCGACTAGTACATTCATGACGCTGATTACAGGTGTTGTGTTAAGTCTTATGATCAAACCCACGAACGAATATGAAGCAAAAGTACAACTGTTTTTTGAAAAGATGGGCAGTAAAGAAATAGAAGAATAAGCGGGAGTGATATGAGTGGTAAGGATTGCGGTGATCGGTACCGGAGCTTTCGGAGTTGAGCATATTCGTACGATACGTTCCATGAATGGAGTGGAATTATTCGGAATTTGTAATCGCAGTGAAGAGCGTTTAATGATTGTGGCGAAAGAATATGGGATTAGCAGTGAAAAAACGTATACGGATGTAACGAAGTTGTTACAAGAAAAAGCATTAGACGCGGTTGTTATCGCAACTGATGAACAGAGTCATGAACCGATCGCGCGCCAGGCTGTGGAATATGGAAAACATGTATTAATTGAAAAGCCGATTTCTACTCAAGTTGAAACAGCGGAACAGTTATTAAAGCTGGCTAAAACAAGTGATTCAATCATATTGCCGGGCCACATGCTTCGCTTTGATCCTGGTTATGCGGCCGTGAAAAATAAATTGGAAACCATTACAGGACCCATACATTCAGTCAGATTCAAACGCAATGTACCTTTTGAGCGGTTTTCATTACATGCTCGTACTCATCCGGTGTTTATGGCTCTTTCTCATGATATTGATCAATTAGTATGGTATACGAATTCAAAGCCAAAGCGATTTTTTGCCATGGAAAAAAAGATTGTGTCCGATATTGATATGCCAGGGATCTTTTTTGGCTTCATTGAAATGGAAGACGGCATGATTTGTTCCCTGGAAACACAGTGGTGCTTACCGAATGAATATGGACAATATCTCGATGTGGAATTAGAAATGATGTATGATGGCGGACATATTCGCTATCGTTTTCCGGGAGATACGCTATCTGTTATGGATCATGGGAAAATGATGAGACCAGATATCCAGCTCTCGCCATTCATACACGGTCATGTTTATGGAGCGCTGCGGAATGAGCTGGAGCATTTTGTGGAATTGATCAAGAATAAAAGCACACGTCAAGTAGTTCCAATGGAAGAAGCCGTTTTGGGCATTAAAATATGTGATGCATTGATTACGTCTGCAAAAGAACGGAGAGCAATTTCATGGGAAAATGTGTGAATTGTGTGGGAGGGACAGGAACATGCAATTAACAAAAAATGTATTTTTAGTTGGCAGTGGCGAAATCGGTTTATCTAATGAGTATGACTGCCACGTTTACCTTGTAAATGGTGATAGTGATGCCCTATTAATTGATGCAGGAGTAGGGATTGATTCCGAAAAAATTAAGGAAAATGTCCAGAAGTATGTTCCATGGGAAAAAGTTTCCCGGGTTATTTGTACACATTCGCACGCTGATCATAGCGGCGGGGCAACATTTTTTCAAAAAGAGGGGAAGGAGGTATGGTTGTCTGAGGAAGAATATAATTGGATGAATGATCAAAGGGATGAAGTGGAATGGGCGCTGCGCCTTGCTAAAAACGCAGGGGGGTATCCCGAAGATTATGTTTTTACTTATTTTGAACCGGATCATGTCATGAATGAAACAGAAATGATTTCATGTGGGGCGTTGCGGCTTCAGCCCATTTATGTGCGCGGACATAGTCCGGGGATGTATTGTTTTTTGATGAAAACAGATGAAGGCAATGTGCTCTTTGCGAGTGATTTTGTTTTTATTCACGGAGATATTGGGTTATTAAATGCTCCGGGATCTGATCTTGCCAGTTATCGTGAAGATATTAAAAAGTTAAGTGGTTTACATGTGGATGCCTTATTTTCCGGCCATCGCTTGTTTCTTTTGCAAAATGGGCAAGCTCATATTCAAAAAGCAATAGAGCAATTAAATAAAGTGATTGTTCCCTCTACATTTTAAAAAATGAAGGGATGGAGAAAAATGGACTGGAAAGAAGAGGCATTTATTTTACTGGAACAATTGGTTCGGGTTCCTAGTGTCAATCCGGAAGACCATGGCGAAACGAGTGAATTATTTGGTGAAAAAGCGGTAGGCGATAAATTGCTAGCGTATATAAAAAAGTATTTGCCTGATTTTTTCTGTTGGCAAGAGGAAGTGTTGCCTAATCGTTTTAACTGTTACGCGTCTTACAAAGCAGGGGAAGATTGTCCGACAATCCTGCTGGAAACACATTTGGATACAGTAAGCATTCAGGGCATGTCAATTGATCCGTTTACATTAAAAAGCGAGGGTGGCAGATGGTATGGGCGCGGCGCATGTGATGCCAAGGGCCAAATCGCGGCAATGGTTCTCGGTATCAGAAAAGCCATGATGGAATGTGGTGGCCAACTGCCAATCAATATTTTGTTTGCCGCAGTAGTGGATGAGGAGCACAAACATCGCGGTGTCGATTTTTTGGTGAAAAATTCTATTCATGCTGATTTGGCGATAGTCGGAGAGCCAACAGAGCTTCAATTTGCGGCGTTTCATAAAGGGAGTATACGTTTTGAAGTCAATGCATTAGGGACAAGTGTCCATTCTGCTACTCCTTGGGAAGGTGTAAATGCGATTGAGATCATGGCCGATGTCATTCAGGTATTAAAAACGGCCGCAAAAGAAACAGTTGAATATAAGACACATCCTCTTTGTGGTAAAAGTTCAATCAGTGTCACCCTCATAGCGGGTGGAGAACAGGTGAATATAATTCCCGATACATGTTCCATTCATATAGATCGACGCCTTAACCCGCAAGAAGATTGGGAAGAAGCATTCAATGAAATCAAAAATATTGTAAAACAGCATGTTACGGATTCGGTGTGGGCCAAAATTAGGTGGAATGATCCATACTTAATTGATCCGCCTTTGACGAATAACCTTACAGATAAAGCGCTTGTAAGCTTGGCGGAAATCTTGAAACAAGATAAACCAGAAGATGTTTCTTATGTCGGATTACCATTCGGATGTGATGCAAGTAAAATTCAGCCTGTTGGAATTCCAACTGTTGTATTCGGGCCGGGCAGTATTCAGCAAGCACATACCGCAGATGAATGGATAGATGAGAATTCACTGTTGCAAGCAATTGAAATATACGCGAAAATATTTCAACATCTAAAGCTGTAAAATAGAAATGTTGTTATTGAGTATAATTCCCGAATAAGAAAGAGAGTGGGAGAACATGAATAATGAAGCAATAGATCGCTTCCGGGAAGGCATTCCGATTGTAAATGAGAAGATTTATTTGGATCATGCGGCAATGTCCCCGCTTCATACTGATGTAGTTAACCGCATTCATGACTTTCATTTGGAAAGACAAAAAGATGGACCTGATTTTCCAAAATGGTGGAATCTGATAGAGGAAACGCGTTCATTAGTAGCCGAGTGGCTCCATGTACAATCAAGTGAAATAGCGTTTTTATGGAATACTTCTGCAGGAATCAACTTGGCAGCACAAGGATTTTTATTGTCTGAAGGAGATGAAGTCATTATACCAGACAAAGAATTTCCGTCGAATGTTTATCCTTGGCTTGCTTTACAACAAGAATGTGGGGTGAATGTGAAGACGGTTCCTTTTACTGATAACCGCCTGACAGTTGATCATATTATTGCATCTGTCACATCCAAAACAAAAGTGATTAGTGTAAGTTGGGTGAGTGCCACAAATGGTAATATGATAGACATTCAAAGGTTAGGAGATTTTTGCAAAGAAAATAATATTTTGTTTGTAGTAGATGCCATTCAAGGGTTTTGTAGCCGTGAGTTGGATTTGTCACAAATACACGTCGATGTGCTTGTGAGCGGGTTTTATAAATGGGCGATGGGACCCGATGGCGTTTCATTCGTCTATATAAATAAACTTACTATGAACAAGATGCGGATGCCCTGGGTTGGATGGGCTAGTATGGAAGCCCCATTTGAATATGAAAAGATTGATTTTCATTTAAGCAAGGATGCTCGGCGGTATGAAACAGGGAATATGAATTTTTCCGCCATTGCAGGAGTACACGAAACATTGAGTGTATTACTGCCCTGGAATCAATATATCAATGAGCGAGTACAAAAGTTGACGAAGCGCTTGCGCTCAGGTCTTAAAACAATTCCTCATGTAACGTTATTGTCTCCGGAAGACAGTATATCAGGCATTACTTTATTTCAAGGCGGAAACTTGGAGAATTTCGCTAAACATCATGTAATGGTCAATTATAGAAGCGGAATTAGAGTTTCGCCACATTTTTACAACACCGAAGAAGAAATTGATAGATTTTTAAATTATATGTAACGGTGGTTGGTACTATATGTAACATTCGTACTTAGAACAGGAAAATATCAAACAGTGGAGGGGGAAATCTCCGCTGTTTTTTATATGGAAAGAAAGTGTTAGATTGCATGCTAAAACTTTGTGACAAGTTCAAGAGGTGTTGATGCTTCATTTGCCAAACGCGAGCAGCCGTGATACTGCTTATAAGCTAGTTGAACAGCTTTTGGCATGGGCTAGCGCTTTTTCTTTCTGTATGAAATATCCTCCGAAATTCTCAGTTTTATCATCCGGTGTAAGGGTAGGGGATGAGTGGAGATCTTTTTTGGGGAGGTTATATAAAATGAGCAAAGACGATAAGCTGAACCACAATGAAAAAGATGAGCAATTAGAGCGGTATCGCTCTTATGACGAAGGTAAGAAATTGACGACAAACCAGGGCCTGAAAGTGTCAGAGGATGAGTTTTCACTGAAAGCGGGCAAACGGGGGCCCACTCTGATGGAGGACTTTCATTTTCGGGAAAAAATAACCCACTTCGATCATGAGCGGATCCCGGAGAGAGTGGTGCATGCGAGAGGATATGCGGCACACGGTGAGTTTGAAGTATATGAATCACTGAAAAAATATACAAAAGCTAGATTTTTACAAGAGCCCGGAAAGAAAACACCTGTATTTGTTAGATTTTCCACTGTGGCCGGGTCTCGTGGTTCGGGTGAACTGGCGAGGGATGTGCGCGGTTTTGCGACGAAATTTTATACGGAAGAAGGCAACTATGATTTGGTCGGCAACAATATACCGGTATTCTTCATTCAAGACGCCATCAAATTCCCTGACCTGATTCATGCGATCAAGCCTGAGCCGCACAATGAAATTCCGCAGGCGGCGACCGCCCATGATACTTTTTGGGACTTTGTGGCCAATAACCAGGAATCTGCCCATATGGTGATGTGGGCCATGTCCGACAGGGCGATACCGCGCAGCTTCCGCATGATGGAAGGGTTCGGTGTTCATACCTTCCGTTTTGTAAACGAGGAAGGCAAAGCTTTTTTTGTGAAATTTCATTGGAAGCCGAAGCTGGGTGTCCATTCAGTTGTATGGGACGAAGCGCAAAAATTGAATGGAAAGAACCCGGACTTTCATCGGCAGGATTTATATGAAGCAATTGAAAATGGGGACTACCCGGAATATGAGCTTGGTGTGCAGATCATAGATGAAAAAGACGAGTTTATGTTTGATTTTGATATTTTAGATCCGACTAAAATATGGCCGGAAGAAGATATCCCGGTTAAGATCGTTGGAAAAATGACGTTGAATCGGAATGTGGATAATGTTTTTGCCGAAACGGAACAAGTGGCCTTTCATCCGGGAAATGTGGTGCCGGGAATTGATTTTACAAATGATCCTCTTCTGCAAGGAAGATTGTTTTCTTATACAGATACCCAGCTCATTCGACTTGGCGGACCTAATTTTCATGAGTTGCCGATTAACCGGCCGATCTGCCCATTCCATAATAATCAAAGGGATGGATATGGGAGACAAACGATCAATGTCGGTCAGGTAAGCTACCATAAAAATGCCCTTGCGGGCAATACACCTTCAACGTCCAGCGAAGAAGAAGGAGGATATATTCACTATCAAGAAAAGGTTGAGGGCAGAAAAATCCAAGCGCGGAGTGACAGTTTCAAAGATCACTTTTCCCAGGCGATCATGTTTTGGAACAGCATGAGTGAGCCGGAAAAAGACCATATTACAAATGCTTTTAGCTTTGAATTGGGTATGTGCAAGGAAAAGACGGTCCGTCAACAAGTAGTTGATATGTTGGCAAATATTGATCTTGGATTGGCGCAAGCTGTTGCCCGCAAAATCGGTGTCCATCCACCTGACAGCTTTCAAGGGCCGACAATCACAAAGTCATCTCCCGCACTTAGTCAGGAAAATACAGTGAAACGATCGGATACCAGAAAAATGGCTGTCTTGGTTGGGGAAGGGTTTGACAAAAATCTTCCGATTATATTAGAAGCCCTACAAAAAACCGGCATCCGTCCTTTGATCATTAGTGAAGCACAAGGAATGATTAAAGGTGGAGAAGGGATTGCTTTAGAAGTGGACCATACTTTTCTGACAGTGATTCCGTGTTATTTGATTCGGTATATGTTGTCGGAGGGGCCAAAACTGGAAATTCCTTTTTACAATCCGCTTCTAATTTCATAAAGGAAGCTTATTCCCATTATAAACCTGTAGGAGCTTCATTTCATGGGAAGGAATTCATACTTGCACTGCAATTACCCAGCCACGAAGGGGTTGTTATCGGGGATGCCCCAAGTGAGTTTATAGAAGAGTTTACAAAGGCTGTTTCCGCACACCGTTTTTGGAAGAGGACCACCCATTAATCGCTACGAAATTTGCTTGATAAAGGGCTTGTTTTCTAACTTTGCTTTGAAGGATAGAGGACAGGCCTTTATTTATTCTTTTCCTAAAACTGTTTCAAGTGTGTCTATATTTTTTCATCATGCTGAAGTGATACTATGTCAACACTAAACTGCACAAAAAATGAAAGGTGCATTAACTTGTATTCATTTGGTGTAAGTTAGTTTAACGATCCATGTATACGAAAATTGTTGAACCAATGTACAAAATCAAAAAGTGGAATGTCATCACTAAACTGAACAATTATTATAAGGAACATAGACCTGTTTAAGATATTGAATATCTGAAGCTCTAATGAAAAATAGTGCGTGCAGTTTGTCGCTTGACTGGGAGCCTCTGCGGGCAGGATAACGAGCCAGGAAGCCAGATATTTAAGGGAATCTGGCTCAGCCGCCAAAGCTATATGCCCGCCGCTCCAAGTAAAGCGCGCGGGTTACTGCTAAATAGCACATACTCCAGCCTGGTGCTTGCGTTTATATTCACTGGGTGTTAAATAGCCAAGTGATTCATGGATCCGAATATGATTAAACCAATTCACATAATCAAATAGTTCCAGATCCAGTTCCTGTTGGCTGGAAAAAACGGCGCCATTAACGAACTCTGTTTTGATTGTCTTAAACATCGCTTCCGCAACGGCATTTTCATAGGGCGTTCCTTTTGCGCTCAGGGAACGCTCGATGTCAAAGGCCTCAAGAGCTTCATCGATCAGCTTATTTTGAAACTCAATGCCCCGATCGGTATAGAAAATTCTAGGTGATTTAGACTGTAGGGAATTGATGCAAAGGCACGCTGAACTAAGGCGGCAGTTTTCTCGGGATGGCACTGTAGCCAATGATTTCACGATTATACAAATCTACCAAAACACAGATGTAATGCCATTTCTGTCTGACACGGACGTAAGTCAGATCACTGACAACGACCTTTAACTCCTTGTCCTGATTAAACTCTCGATGAGCACGTTTCCAACCTCCGATTCATTGACTGAAGTTTTTCGGGGGTTAAACTGGGCCACGGTATACTTAGAGACAATGTCCCTGCTCTTTCATAATGCGCCCAATACGACGACGTGACACCAGCCAGCCCTTCTTTTGAAGCTCAATCTTTATTTTTCTCTGTTCGTAGTTATTTCTGCTTGATTTGAATATGTCTTTGATTAGCCTTGCCAGTTCCTCTTCTTCCTGGCCATCTTTGATTTTGGCTTCATCATAATACATACTTCTAGGGATTTGCAGGACGTGGCACATTGCACCTGCGGTTACTCGGTGCAGTAAAAACATGTGCTGATACCGAGTATTTGTGAGCGTTATTTCGAATCACATCTACTTTCGTCCCATGATCAGCGCGGCTTGCTTTTTAGTAAGACTTAGCATTTCATATGCTTAGTCGCAATTATACCTTTAGGTGCAAATGTCATTCTCCATTGCAAGCCTTTGGTTTTCTTTACGTAGCTTAATCAGTTCTTCCTGTTCAGGCGTTCGGTTATCTTTCTCTTCAAAAAGAGCCAGTCATATTGTATTAACACACCCATTTATCAAAGGAAGAAGGTGTTAGATCATACTCCCTGATGATTTCGGTTCGTGGCTTGCCAGTTGCATACAGCTGTACGATTTGTTCTTTAAATTCTTTTGAAAAAGTTCTTCTTTGCCTTTTAGTCATTCTCGATTCTCCTCCGACTAAATTGAATCAAGTCTAT
Source organism: Siminovitchia sp. FSL W7-1587 (assembly GCF_037963795.1). Lineage (NCBI taxonomy): Bacteria > Bacillati > Bacillota > Bacilli > Caryophanales > Bacillaceae > Siminovitchia > Siminovitchia sp. FSL W7-1587. The sequence continues at coordinate 1,474,095 of NZ_CP150169.1, read as the reverse complement.
ATGACCTTAATAAATCTGTCCAACTAAGTGTAGCCGATTCAAAACCGCTTTGTGAAGTGGATGATGGAGCGGCTTGTATATCAGTTGCTAGATCTGAAGAAGAGAGTATTGAGACCGAGCGGTCTCTATGATATGCCAGTGGATGAGGTGCTTATTGGCAGAATTGACCGCAAATTGTTTCAGTTGAAGAGCTATTTGAAAAAGCCGTTTTGGAAACGTATGAGTCCGATCAGGAAAAGCTTATTGAATATGGTCATGCAGATGAAACCCGGGTACCGTGACGCTTTTCGAATGTATTTGATCATCAATCGGGGGCTGGCTCTACAAGGCGAGTTGTTAAAAATGTCCGTCAAGGATGTGGCGACTTTGTATGAGTACTGGACCTATCTCAAAGTGGGGCAGATTTTACGGAAGAAATATGAAGCAGTTGATCAAAGTGTCCTTCAGGTAAGGCAGGGGCATCTGTTTGTGGATCTGATGCAGAATAAGCGAGCGAAGCAGGTGTTCAGGCATCCCCAGACAAAGGAGAAAATCACTTTGTCTTTCCAGAAAAGAGCGGGGAACCTTCCTACTGTTCCACAAAAACCTGATATCATGTTGGAGATTGAGAAAAAGGGCAAGATGTATTCGTATGATTATATCTTTGATGCAAAGTACCGTATCGATTTTTTCCGGGAAGATCCTGGACCACTGGAGGAAGATATTAATACGATGCATCGTTATCGTGATGCCCATGTAGTCAAGCAGGAAGGACCTTACGAGCGTTTCGCTTTTGGCGCTTATGTTCTGTTCCCTTGGCAGGATGAAGATAATTATGAGAAGCATCCATTTTACCAGAGTATCAAAAAGCTGATATTGGTGCTTTGTCCTTTTTACTGGTTCTTTCAAGCTTGTTGAACAGTTGATCGACCGGTTAGTGGAGAGCAACCCAGAGGAACTGCAGGAAGGAAGTGGGAATCCTGCCGTGTATGTGTTCTCACAAGATTTTAGGAGAAATGCCAAACGGTCACATTTACATTAAAAAAATAATTATTATACGATAAAAAATTACCATTGTCAATAATAAATTTGCATTAATTTAGATTATATGATATGATATTCTATAGTTAGAATAGTTTTGAGACAGCATTTGATCATCGTCCTCAACTTCTTCTAGACAGAGTTTGAGTACGATTTTTTAATTTGAAACTTATTTTCGTTCCATTCAAGCAGGCTAATTAGAAATAATAGGTGTCAATAAATACCTGAATATTTTATATAAGGAGAGTGGGTTAGTGAATTTAATTAATGAAGAAGTAACTCATAAAGTCTTTGGTGAAGGAAATATCGTGGATCATGATGAATCTGTCATCACCATTGATTTTAATGAGGATATAAAAAAATTTGTTTACCCTGATGCTTTTGGAAAATTTATTACACTAAATGACCGGAATGTTGCAGAAGCTTTGAAGAAAGTCCTTTTGAAAAGGGAAATGGAAGAAGCACTTGAAAGGAAACGTGAAGAAGAGAAAGAACGACAGGCGTCTGAACAGCAGCGTAGGGAAAAGCTGAAGAACCCTAGAGTTTATGAAAGCTCACAAATTGTTTTCTGGCTGGACGAAGAAGAGAAACAAAGAGTATTTACCGATTGGCAAGTATCTACTGGCAAGATTCAAAGCGGAAAAAATAAAGGTCAGCTAAACAGAGTAGCTCGTTTGCGTCCAAACAGCGCAGGCCTTCTGACTGCAAGAGAGTCGGATCAACCAGAAACAAAAAGACGGATTCTCGGTCTCTACATGGTAAATGAAACGTTTTCTGGCAATCTTAGCGAAGATGGGATGGTCCCGTCCCATGCAGAATTTAGAATCGAGCTCACGGATCAAGAAGCAGAGAAGATGCTTTTCTGGAATTATTATGTCAATAAGAACTATCCTCATCGAACTACATGGAATTCTGGTAAATTTCGTTATTTTGATAATGTTTGGACCGCTCAAATCTTAAAAGATATCATTGAATTAAAAACGGATGAAGTGCAAATCAAAGAAGCTAAAAACTTTCTGGAATACTTCTGTCAAATGAATGCGCTTGACATGGAAAACATCCCAGAGGCGAACGGAGCTTTAAAGCAATAATAATCAGATGGCATACAGAGACGGTTCGCATGATCTGAAAACATCTGTCAAATAACTTCCTTTCCCAAGCTTTCCCTCTGTTTAGGAAATGATTAAACTTTTGTGTTGTTTGAACATCTCTATTCCAAAACTTGGATTCTGCAAAATAGGGCGCCATCAGTATTCCCGATAAGCGCCCGATTGTTGAAGACGTTATTGAACTAAACCCCCCGTTAGCTTAGTAGCAAATGATTACAACCTTCTGATTAAGCCTTTTACCTCATGTGAAAATGTATATACACAAAGGGAAAGGAATCCCAACGAAAATGACAAGTCGATTTTTATGAGAATGTTTTTTTTCTAATGATGAATTCAGCTATAAGTAGATTAAGTGTCCAGCATAACCAGACAGCTATCGTATAGGCATTTCCATAGGAAAAATTCATCGCGTTATGGGCAATGGCTACGATTATATAAATAGTCATATTCGCAAAGGAAAGAAAGAAACTTCGAATGATCCATTGACTATGTAAGGTTACTTTTTGTCTCTTGATATACCAATAACCAAGGATAGTTGTTCCGAGCCATAATGTATTTAAAATAAGAAACCCTATTGTGCTTGGCCATCCCCCGGTTGCAAAGAAAGAGACATAGACTCCGGGAATGAAATTTAAAATGATAGACAAGACATACAATCGGCCATTCCAACGGTGGAACTTGATAGATTTTACTCGTATTCTTTTAATAACGCCTAACGGGCCCGTGAGAAGCGAAATAATAGCCAGCGAAATATGAATGCGAATCATGAATATCCATAGGGATTGATCTGTTAGAATCAGATCTTTTCTAGAAATAAATTTTTCGAAAGTAGGATCAATCATAAAATTCTTTGAAAATGTATGTAATACCCACATGATTGGGAGGATTAAAACGATTATTCCAATGCTTTTTTTCATCAGGTCTATTCCTCCATTGAATGTTTAGGAAAACAAGCTGCGATTTGTCATCATAAAGATAGAAGCAATGATGAGTAAAAATGTGATCCAGCTGTACCATTTTAACTTTGATACATGTTCTAATAATTTCTTCTCAGGGTTCTCTGCAAAAATGATCCTTTTTATGTTTTTATGCATCATTCCTATCAGGCCACCAATAAGGATTACCAGCAGGATTGCAATCCCTATCCATAAGATAGAAGGATAGGATGAATGCGCAACGACCATCCAAGCCCCTGAAATCATTAAAGAAACTAATGCATAATGACTTGCTCGAGTAAAGCTCAAAGTTGTTTTAAGTGCTGTCTTTAATTCATTACTCGTGCGAGAAAAAAAGCTATTCATGACTAAAGGGAGAGCTAGCAAGCTTCCCAAAAATAAAGCACTAACTACATGAAAAAATACAATAATTGAATACACCGTTCCCACTCCATTTTAAGAAATACGATGTCCAGTTAATTTAGATGAGGGAAGCATTCCAGCTTTTGCTTCACCATACATCTTGTTTCCAACTATAGTAACGATAAATTTTAAAGTTAGACGCATGGGCTTAGTCACTTTCATGGACCACTTTAATTGATTCCCTTCAAGTACAGGTTTGTCCAAAGTGACAATTTCTTCTCCTTGCTTTGCAGTTCCTACTATTTGTCCATTTTTAGAAGTTAAATCTAATAAAACGGAAAGGTTTCCTATAGGAGTGGAAATGGTAGTATCCCATTTCCCTTGAAAATTAACATTCTGATTAGCTTGGTAAGAGGAATGATCCCTTGTCGCTTCAATTGGATTTTCTTGTTGGCTTTCTTTAGGTGCATTTCCTTCAGCTTTCCAAACCGTACCCCTCCGTTCATACTCAAATAATTGTTCCACAGCAAGTGCTATCCGAGGACCTAATTCTCGTTCAACTAAGTAAAGGGCAACATCGAGCCCTGAAGTAACGCCACCGCCAGTAACAAGATCGCCATCATCTACGATACGGGCATTAACTGGAATAGCGTTGGTAGCACTCAAAAGACCCATTCCCATATGATGCGTTACTGCATGGCGCCCCTCTAATAAACCATCCATTGCTAAAATGAGAGAACCCCCACAAACTGTGGAAAGTAAAATATCGGCTTTCTTCATTGCTTCTCGTAGTAGATTGCTTAATTCAGTTTCAGCGGCTTTTTTTAATTTTACTGGAATGGAATCTGGCCCATTATCATGAATGGTACCAGATGCTCCCGGAACAAGAATGATCCCTTTACGGGATAAATCAAATGTACCAGTTGCTTGGAGTTTTAACCGATTAATTCCACTTGTTACCATTCCCGCACCATCAGCGGACACAAGCTCTACTGTTATCTCCTCATTGGAGAGCATGGCAGCAGAGGAAAATACTTCATAAGGTGCAATGGCATCTAATAAATCAAATCCATCAAATAAAACAATTTGAACATGCATACATATTACCTCCATTTTAAGATCAGGCGAAACCATCCGGTCTAATGAATTGAGATTCTGTGACGCTTGAGGTTTTACTTATTTTGTAAGAAGATCTTTCAACCTTTGATATTCCGCCTCGTCAAGTTCTCCCTTGGCTAACCGGCTTTGAAGAATCGAGGTGATGTTTCGGTCTTCTTGTTTGGAAGCACGATAACGGTATCGAATTTCAAATATTCGAACCGCGGCAAAACAGAAAAGGACAAGGCAAAACAATGCACCGAATGGAAAGAATGCGAAACTGTCATTTCCGAAATCCATTTGAAAATCCTCCTTTCAGTAGTTAAAGAGTGGGCGAAACATTGCACTCAGTTTGTAGTGGATATTCGCCGATCGTTCACAATGAAAGAATAACCTTTAAGTATCACAAACGATGGTGCAAAAAAGTCACAAAACAATCACAATCCATTATCAAACCTATAACTTTCCTTGTTCCTTATGGAAAAAATGATAGACTAAATATGAAATTTGATTGATAGGTTATTATCCCGGGAGAGTCATCGGAGGAAAGGTGGGATTTGCATGAAGGAATTACAGACGATTCTAGTCGTGGACGATGACAAAAGCATTGCCGAACTATTGAGGGACTTCTTAGAGAATGACGGTTTTCATGTGGAAACTGCATATGATGCTATTCAGGCACTGGCAGTGCTGAAACAAGGTACAATTCATTGCATCATACTTGACATTATGATGCCAGGAATGAATGGTTTCGAGTTATGTCGACAGATTCGTTCGGAAAGCAACGTACCTATCCTTTTCTTGAGTGCTCGCAGCGATGATGTAGATAAGATTCGCGGTCTGGCACTTGGAGGAGATGATTATATAGTTAAAACCGCATCACCGGGTGAGATTGTTGCCAGAGTGAAGGCTGTATTACGACGCTCCAGTTCTCACCAAGAATTGAAGAGGAGGGTCTTGGAATATGGACGTCTTACGCTGGATTTGTCCACAAGAGAAGTATTTGTAGGAGGGCGATCCATCTCACTCACACCGAAAGAGTATGATTTACTGCTATTGTTTGCCGAACATCCAAAATATGTTTTTTCGTATGACCAATTACTTGAAAAGTTTTGGAGTGGAATTGGCGACAAACATACCATTCGCGTCCATTTAAGCCGACTTCGTGAGAAAATTGAAGCCGATCCGAATGATCCACAATTCGTAGTCAATGTATGGGGCATCGGCTATCGTTTTAAAGGTGAATAAAATGAAAACAATTCGCATTCGCAAGTTTACCATACTCAGCTTATTTCTTATTCTCACTCTGCCATGGTTATTCTATGTAGCCGCGCATTTTATGGAAACGAAAACTGTCAGGTTAGGAATGGATGATTCTCAAAAAGAGAATTTGGAAGCAACGATTCACTTGATCGAGACAAACACCGATAAGTGGACAGACCCCGCTTGGCAAGAACAATTGAGCAGACAATTAGAGAAAATAAATATGGATGTATCGATTCTATCCGACTCTAATCAGGAGATTTTCCGAACGAATTCCGAACGGGAGCCCTCCTTTACGCGGGCAGAACATTTTTCGATCATTCAGGATGATCAAGTACTTGGACGGGTTGCTATGTATCAAGCAAATTCAAAAGTAACTCAAATGATTGCGGCATTCGTTGGTCTAATATCGGCTTTTTTTATTGTCGGATATGCCATTCGAAAATATATTCTCATACCTCTGGAGAAAACGAGCCAATGTGCTCGGCAGATTGCAGAAGGAGATTTGGATGTCCAGTTACCTTCATCCAGGATCACAGAAATCGCTGAGGTTCATGACGGATTTAAAGTGATGGTAGATGGTCTAAATGAATCTTTTCAAAAACAAGTGGAATTAGAAGATGAACGGCGGTTTGTGATTTCTGCTGTTGCCCATGATTTACGGACACCGTTATTCGCCTTACGGGGTTATTTGGACGGCCTAGAGAAAGGCATTGCCGATTCGCCGGATAAAATGGCAAAATATTTGGCGGTTTGTAAGGAAAAGTCAGCGCAATTGGACCGACTTGTAGAGGAACTTTTTACATTTACAAAGACAGAATATGTAGATGTGGAACTGAAAGAAAACACGGTCGATCTTCCACTTGTGTTACAGAAGTCGATTGACAGCCTGAATCCTTTAGCTCGGAAAAAGCACATCTCGATTCTCGTGGATCATTTTGGGGACGATTGCGTAATCATGGGCGATTCGCATTTGCTGGAGCGAGCCATGAACAATTTATTGGATAATGCGGTCAGACATACACCATGCTACGGTAAAGTTTTTGTCCAATGCTTTAACGATGGTAACAAAGTGATCTTTACTGTTCGGGATACAGGGGAGGGTTTCTCCTCGAAGGACCTCCAACGAGTATTTGAACCTTTATATCGTGGGGAAGCATCGAGAAATCGTTCAACCGGGGGCGTGGGGTTAGGATTGACTATTTCGAAAAAAATCATTAGGCGACATGGAGGTGACCTAGTGGTGGTAGATAACCATTCAGACGGTGGTGCACTCCTGAGAGGTTGGATCCCCTCCCATGGCTAAAAATCCTCTGTTTAAATGCTTGAAAGCCTATAGAGAACCTTGTTAATTGACTTCTTCTGACTATGGGTTCTTACTTAGAAAAATTTCAGCTTTACCATATGACAATAGCTCCTACGTTCTAGAACACTAATCATCTACATGAATATCCTGATATGGGAGGTGTTTCATATGAGAGACTCGATCAAGCGAATAGCTCAACAGTTTATCGTTTCCCACTTTCCTGAATCAGATATAGTCTTGATAGGTGGAAGTGCTGTTTATGGAAATTTAACAACAGAATCTGATATTGACTTAATTATTATGGATGAAACAGAAACACCAAGAATTGAATGTTATCACTTTCTTGGATGGAAAATAGAAGCATTTATTTTTACGGCTTTATCTCTAGAGGTTGAATTTCAAACAGCTAGATATATAGGAATGCCCACCATCATTAAAATGTGTGCCGAAGGTCTACTTATAGAAGATAAACAAGGGAAGGGAAAGGAGCTACAAAAAGAGGCAAAAATACTTTATGAACAGGGTCCACAACTTTGGGATGAGGAGCAAATAAATAAAGCCAGGTATCAAATGACAGATTTTTTGTCAGATTTTAGAAGTTCAGAAGACTTCGTAGAAAGTTTATTTATTTTAAATAAGTTAATAAATACGTTAACTGAACTGATTCTAAGGGCAGATGGCCATTGGGTTGGTGAAGGCAAGTGGGTTGCCAGGAGCCTTAAATCATATGATAAAGACATGTGCGATAAACTAGCTAAATATACAAAAACATACATGAGTACAAATGATAAAACTGAACTAATTTCATTCATTCAATCTACACTTGATCATTATGGTGGAGAATTGTTTGTTGGTTATAAAAGATTCTTTTTGTAAGGGTTTCGAGGGGCGAGTGAATTAAGAAATCAATTGATGAGAACAGAGTAATCCTATTCATCATTCGACAAGATTTAGCAAACTTCTGGTCGTGGCACCAAAAAATAAAGAAACTTTTCTAAAAGTAAACGATCCCTTGTGCTTCTATTAACTTTACCTTTTGAAGATTCCCCTAACTTTGTGGCATAACCTATAATATCTTTCCATAAAGGGGGAATTTTTTTATGCCATGATTCATAGGTGGTTTCGGTGGTCCACGCTTCCGTAGACGTCCCATTTTCAGACCACGTTTTGTTTTCGCCGTGGCCCATTTATCTATGACTGGTTGCTACTTTTTTTGATAATAAATGTGAGGAGTTTGGATAGTCTACACTTAATTAGACAAATATTATAAGGTCATAAAAATACAACTTAAATCGGCTTAAATTGTTTCACACTAATTAGCCCCTAAATGAACTTGGACAATAAGGGTAAAAAATAATATACTGCTTAATGTACCAAGGAGGCTAACAACATGACACGAAACAAACACTCCAAGGAGTTTAAATTACAAGTCATCAAAGAGGCCCAGGAGACAGGCAATAACAGCCTTGTTGCCCGCCGTTATGAACTGAATTCCAACATGGTATGCCGTTGGGTGCGGGAATATAAAGACGGAAAATATGGTGATGTTGATGTCGCTGTTTTACCAGATTTTGACCCGAAAGAAGTATCCAAGGAAAATGAAAAGCTTAAAACATTGCTTGGTGAAAAAGACCTTGAAATCGCGATTTTACGCGACATTATAAAAAAGAAAAACCCTCACTTGCTGAAAAAATTGAAGTAGCCGACCACTGGATTCAAAAAGGCTATTCTATTTCTAAGGTGCTAAAGGTCATAGGGATCGCTCGTTCCACCTATTATTACCAAAAGAACTACCGTGTGGAAGAGAAAAAAGTGAGTGAGGGACGTCCAGCACCAGGTTATTCCTTCACAGAAGACGGACGAAAAGTATCAGACGAACAAATCAAAGAATTCCTTCTGGAGGAAATTGCAGGCGATGGCTTCAACTATGGCTACCGCAAACTGACTAAGAGGCTTCGCCGCGAATATAGCCTTGTCATCAACAAGAAGAAAGTCTACCGGTTGTGCAAAGAGCTGGGTATCCTGCGTCCACAACGCAAAAAGAAGACCCAACACCCTAGGAAACTGGCACGAAACCGTACGATAACAGACTCAAACCAACTATGGGAAGCGGATATCAAATACGGCTACATCGAAGGGGAAGACCGGTTTTTCTTCGTCATGTCCATTATCGATGTATATGACCGTGGAATTGTCGCCTATCATAACGGATTAAGCTGTACAGCTAAAGATGCCGTCCAGGCACTTCAACAAGCATTGTTAAGACGCCAACAATTCAACGCAGCGATCAAACCAGTGATCCGAACAGACAATGGGCCACAGTTTGTTTCCCATACTTTTGAGGAATTTTGCGAAAAATACCATATGGAACATGAAAGAATTCCGCCAAGAACGCCGAATATGAATGCCCATATTGAATCTTTTCATCGAATTTTTGAAGATGATTGCCTCTCAAGGTGGCAGTTTGAAACCTATGCGCAAGCCTATGAAGCTGTCACGGATTTTATGGTCTTCTACAACGAAAGACGGATGCATTCAAGTATTTTGGACCTATCACCTCAGGAGTTTTACGAACAAAATAAGCATCATAAATTGGAAATCAAAGAGGTTCGCGTGTGATCGATTTGAGGGAGTCAGGGCCGATAGGAATCCTAGTCAGGCTACGAAAGGAGCCACAGCGCAGCTGCTTGCCATTTACCGCAGCGCCCGATTCTTAGTAGGCGGTGGAAGGGGTCGGGGCCCCGCCAACGAATACTTAGAATCGACTTGTCCGTGTTACCATCTGTTGCAGGCGAGCCTCTAGGCTTTTATTTTCGCTAACCTGCATGGATACCGCTACACGGACAAAAGCAAGGTCAATGGTGGCGGACAAGAAGCACAGAATCCAAAATCAAGAAATAGAGAGCTATTTTAAGAAAAAGATAGATTAAGAGTAACCATGTCCAAAATACGGGGGTTAATCCGCACACTGACCGTGGAAGTGAGTTTAAAAACAGCCTGATTGATCAAGCATTAGACATGTTTGGTATCAAACGGTCATTGAGTGAAAAAGGAACTCCGTACGACAATGCGGTCGCTGAGGCGACATTTAAGATCATCAAAACAGAGTTTGTTAGTGGAAGAGTTTTTCCTAGCCAACAATCACTTGAATTTGAACTTTTTGATTTTGTACATTGGTTCAACAATTTTCGTATACAGGATCGTTAAACTATCTTACACCAAATGAATACAAGTTAATGCACCTTTCATTTTTTGTACAGTTTAGTGTTGACATTCCATCTTACGGCAGCTTGCATGCGGGATAAAGTGAAACTTCATTCAGTAGGGCTTCTACTGAATTGTTAGTTGAACCAATCGGGCATTTAGGTGCCGTTATCTCCCACTTGGACCTTGTGTATTACTCAAGATTTTGAAAGTGGGAGTCATACGGCACCTTACATGCGGGATAAAGTGAAACTTCATTCAGTAGGGCTTCTACTGAATTGTTAGTTGAACCAATCGGGCATTTAGGTGCCGTTATCTCCCACTTGGACCTTTTGTATTCACTCAAGATTTTGAAGTGGGAGTCTTACGGCACCTTACATGCGGGATAAAGTGAAACTTCATTCAGCAGGAGTTTTCTTCCATCTCCTACTGAATGTTAGTTGAACTAATCGGGCATTTAGGTGCCGTTATCTCCCACCTGGACCTTGTGTATTCACTCAAGATTTTGAAAGTGGGAGTCTTACGGCACCTTACATGCGGGATAAATTGTCCTAGTGTATAATAGGCAAGGTTTTAGCGTAGTCAAAATATGTAGACTCCTGCGGGAATAGCTCGAGCTGAAGATCCCGCAGGAAAGCGAGCTTTGCTTTCCGAGGAAGCTGAAGCCGTGGCCGCGGAAAGCGAAATATTTTGACGTAGCGATGATAGGGATTTTTTAACACAAATAAACCGAACAATTATAAATGAATGGTTCAGTTTTTTCTATTTCTTATTTGCTTGTGTCTAAGCCTTTTTTATTCCACAAAAGGACCATTTTGTACATAGTGTATAGAGGAATGAACGACCGAAAGACATATCTAAATGTATTGTTTGAAACTTTGTTTTATTTATAAACGTATATAAATGGAGGTAAATTTTATGGAGAAGGAGGTGAAGTTTATGGAGAAGAAAATAGGTATTTCTCTGTCTTTTTTGCTACTCGGTTTCGTTGTCAGTTATATCATAACATCAGCATTCGCTCATTATGGGATGAATACATCATCGTTAATAACTGGGTTGCTTGTTGTCGGTGTTAGTGTTTCTCTAATTTCATTGTTTGAAAAGATTTTTCCGGGGAAATCAGAAGCCGCAAATTAATCACATCATCTATTTAACCTAAGGGAGTAGTTATACGAAGGACTATTCTCTTAGGTTTGTTGCGCTGTTTGACCACAGTCTTCCGCAATGGGGCGCAATTGTAGCGCGCTACTATTAGGAAATGGTCTCATACTTAGCTAAAATAAAAACCTCTATTTTGATCCATCCTTTTTCAAAATGGAGGTTTTTTTATTTGCCGTTAAATAAGGATTGAATAAGATCTTTTAATCAAATTTTATTCCAATTGTTGGGTTTCATCTTACTTAGTAAAAAGCATAGACGTATTTTTCATCGTTCCAATTCTTTTCTTTAAAATGATTACAGTCGTCATCATTACAATTTAAAGGATAGATTCATACATGTTCATAAAGGCAGGGAAGGGGCTATGCGATGACCTCATTTCATCAGGGAGCAATGAACAGATATTAATAGACATTTGCTAATTTTTTCCATAGCCAATCATCGCTATTTCTGCCATACGATCTCCAACAAAAACTGCCACTTGGCAGTTCACAAGCTTTTCCACTGAACCTTGTGGAACGGATACTGTTTAAGGACAGAGATCACGAAAAAAACAGGCCCCTGATCATCGGTTGATGAGGTAAGCTCGGTAGCGATATCCAATCCACTCATTGACAGCGATGGTGTCATCCTTCCCTATTATGTAACATACGGTCCCCCCAAATGGCTTATCTTGCTCTCAAATATTCTTTTATTTTATTCAGCCAACTTCTCCCTTTTGTAAATCGCAATGATTACGATTTACAACACCTCATCACATTATTTACATTTCAAACCATTTTTTTTAGGAACCTTTTCTCCTCCAGGTCATATGGAAGAAGGAACAGGTGTAGCCGCGGCACTGTACACCTATTTGTCATGACTTTAAATAAAACGGATGTTATTCAATCTAAAAAGGAAGATATGAACAAATGGAATGAGGGTCTGCGCTGATCTGTTTTAGCGGGAAAATATTGAAACTTCATTTCGTTAAGGTTAAAAGTCCGCCTCTCTGTATGGAGTGGGAGGGAGCAAGCCATTTTTACAACAGATGATAATTAAAATAATTTGATAATAATTATCATTTTCGGAAAAGATAAATGTCTGTTATAAATAGTAATGATAATCTTTATCAGTAATAATCATTCTCAATTAGAATAATAAATTCTCAATTACACTTGACTAGAGGGAGCGAATTTAGTAATATATTTATATAATAATAATTATAAATAGCTTGGGCGAGTTTTAGATAAAAAGGGAGGGCGAGCAAATGAATTTATCAACACAATATGTAAAAGATCATTCAATCGTAAAAAGTAATAAAGTTTGGGGGAAAATGAAAACACATATTGAACTGATTGCGGCTATTTTTAGTGGCGTGTTGATCTTTCTCGGCTGGCTAATTGATATAAATGGTTATCAAACAACTTCCATTGCTTTTTTTATCCTCGCGTTTGTGATTGGCGGGTATTTTAAAGCAAAGGAAGGCATTGAAAGCACGATTCAGAACAAAGAGCTTAATGTAGAGATGTTGATGATCATGGCGGCGATCGGGTCTGCTATTATCGGATTTTGGATGGAGGGCGCCATATTGATCTTTATTTTTGCCATGAGCGGCGCCTTGGAAACTTATACGATGAATAAAAGCCATAAAGAAATATCGGCGTTAATGGAAATTCAACCTGAAGAGGCATGGCGGATCACTCCATCCGGTACGGAAAGGGTGCATGTTTCCGAGCTTGTGGTTGGCGACATGATACTTATTAAACCGGGGGAAAGGGTTCCATCCGACGGGGAAATTATGAAAGGCAGCACAACAATGGATGAATCGGCCATCACTGGTGAATCCATGCCCGCTTCCAAAGGATTGGGCGATGAAGTGTTTGCGGGGACAATGAATGTGAATGGATCGATTACAGTACGGATTACAAAGCCGAATGAGGAATCACTATTTCAAAAGATTATCGAGCTTGTTCAGTCTGCCAAAAGTGAAAAATCGCCATCACAGCTTTTTATTGAGCGATTTGAAGGAAGGTATGTAAAGTTCGTTTTGGCCGCCGTTGTCCTTATGATGTTTCTGCCCCATTACCTTGTGGGCTGGAGCTGGACAGAGACTTTTTACAGGGCCATGATTTTGCTCGTTGTCGCTTCGCCATGTGCGCTTGTCGCCTCTATAATGCCTGCCACATTATCGGCTATTTCAAATGGCGCAAGGAAAGGCATTTTATTTAAAGGAGGCGTCCATCTTGAACAATTAAGCCATATTAAGGCGGTTGCTTTTGACAAAACGGGCACATTAACGAAAGGAAAGCCCGAAGTGGCCAATTTCGTTGTTCGGGAAGGTTTGGACAAAGAACCTGTTCTGCTTGCAGTGGCATCAATTGAAAGGCATGCCAATCATCCTCTCGCCAACGCCATCTTACAGTATGCCGAGAAGCATTTATCCGAATCGTTCATGGAACCTGAATCATTGGAAAATGTGGCCGGTTTTGGAATCAAAGCGTCCATCGACAATGAGGCTTGGAAGATTGGCAAGAAAAGTTTTGTTGATACGACTAGGGCTGATCAGTTCTTATTGGACGAAGCAGAAAAATTGGCAGACGAGGGAAAAACGATTGTTTTTGTTCAGAAGGAAGATGAGTTGGCGGCAATCATTGCTTTAAAAGATATGGTGAGAAAAGAATCGATGGATGCGATTGATCGGTTGAAAAGAATGGGGCTGTATACGGTGATGCTTACCGGGGACCATGTTAAAACAGCTCAAGTTATTTCCAAAGAGAGTCATGTCGACGACTATATAGCAGATTGCCTGCCGGAACAAAAGGCTACTTATTTGAAGGAATTAAAGAAAAAGTACGGGACTGTTGCGATGGTCGGGGATGGAATTAATGATGCGCCTGCACTTGCGACAGCCAACGTGGGGATTTCCGTCGGAGACGGGACTGATGTGGCCTTGGAAACAGCAGATATGGTTCTCATGAAAAATGATCTGTTGCGCATCCCGGAAGCGATACGCCTTTCGAAACGAATGAATCGGATCATCAAGCAAAATATATTCTTTTCCATCGGGGTTATTGTTGTACTGATTTTATCGAACTTTACACAGTTGGTCGATTTGCCGTTGGGTGTCATTGGACATGAAGGAAGCACGATTCTCGTTATATTAAACAGCTTGCGGCTTTTGAAATAATGTGTGGTGTGTAACGTTTGAAAGATGTAAAACATAAGAAAGGAAAGGCCTGCTTTCAAGGTTGCCGGCCTTTCCTGTTTTTTGAGCGAACGTATTGGCGAAAAGTCTATTTGCCATAGCGAACGGGTGAGAGTTCGCCTGCACACTCGCCAAGTTTTGAATTTTTACTACTCTTTTTCTGTTTTTGCGGCATCATGACATTTTACATTTTTCGGTGTTTTAATCGGATCGATGATTTTATCGTCATGTACCCGGACTTGGTATGTTGTTCCATTGTATACATATTTAAATATCCCGTTATTAAAGTCTGTCCCTATATCCTTAAAAAAGATGCCATCGTAACAGACGTCTTTTTGATAGGCGAAACTGACACGGTAGCCATCTCCGTCTTCAAGTAAATAGCAGCGAACCCCGGGTTCGAAGGCCATATTTTCTTCGGTATGGACCGTTCTGTCGATGGATACGATATGAATATCTACAAAAGAGATGGCTCTTAAAAGGACGTTGACGAACGAACCACGTGTGATTTCTTCCCACCTGTTTTGCGCGGTTTGGCCGATCACAATTTGAGTAATATTGTGACGGTGGGCAACTTCGGCAATCACTTTGGCGGTTGGTCGCTTTTCATTATCTCTGAGAATAAAATTCTCTGCCCCCAATTCATCAGCCAGTTCTTTCCATCTGTCGACGTAGGCGGACTTTTCCGCATCGAATTCATCAAATGGGAGTGGGTCCACTGTTAATATATAAAAAGGGCAATCCAGCATATTGGCAATTTTAGAACCGCGTTTAATTAACCGCTCTCCATTTGGGCCGTAATACACACAGACGAGAATACTCTCATCCATCCGTCCCTTTATTTTTTTCATGACACATTTCACCTCGAAAGTAGATGATACATTTCATTTGTAACTGGCCAATACTCACGATATAAAACTCCTCTATTATAAATGATCGTTCGGGTAAATTCAATATTCACCCAAATATGTGAGTGGCCATTTTCAAAGAAACCGTCTGGACGATAGAGAAAACAGCATCTTCTGTGCGGAAATACCCGGTTTCGTGTATAATAGTGAAGGAAAATTCATCAAATACCCGACGGTGATTTATGCCTGTCCTCTTCATCGCAACGGGTCCAAAATAAAATCTCCTGCTTAACCAGCATAGGCTCAACACCTCTCTAACTGATATATATAATAAAGAGATCCTATGGTTTCCCATTATCTCGCGAGCCAACCAAAGAGTCAAGTACCGATGAAGGGCTTCCCAGATTTGTTTTTCGCTGCTTTGAATATCTTATGCCTGTTCGTATTTTTGTTTACCAGACGGGAGATAATCATTATTTAATGAGCTGCCACTGAAATTTTATGTTGAATGGGAGGCATGATTTTGTTCACTGCAAATACGATCATTCTTATTCCTTTTTTGGCTGCCATGATCCTTCCCTTTTTATACAAAAGAATATCCTTTCAGATCGGCTGGATCGTTCTTTTTGTACCGGCAGTTTTGTTTATTGTTCTTGGAAGTTACATTCCTTCCATAGCAGGCGGAAGCACTTATTACCACACGTTTTATTGGATTCCTTCACTTTCCATTGATTTTACTACATACCTCGATGGACTTGGCTTGATATTTGGGCTGTTAATTACAGGTATAGGCGGTCTTGTAATCCTCTATTCTATTTACTACTTATCCTCAGAGGAATCTTTACTGCATTTTTATATGTATGTACTGATGTTTATGGGGAGTATGCTTGGAGTTGTCTTTACCGACAACTTGCTTGTATTTTATGTGTTTTGGGAACTGACGAGCATTTCTTCTTTTCTGCTGATTGCTTTTTGGTTCCATAGAAAGAGATCGCGATATGGGGCGCAAAAGGCGATGCTGATCACAGTAAGCGGCGGATTGGCCATGTTGGTGAGTTTTATCATGATGTACATGATGGCTGGCACAATGAGTATTCGGGAACTGATCAAAACAATTGATGTGAATCATGAATTGTTTATACCGGCTCTGATATTGTTGCTGATTGGAGCGTTCACAAAATCGGCCCAGTTTCCTTTTCATATCTGGCTTCCGGATGCCATGGAGGCTCCGACGCCTGTCAGCGCCTATTTGCATTCTGCGACCATGGTCAAAGCGGGGATCTATTTAGTGGCCCGCTTTACTCCCGTATTTGGTGTGGAGGAGATTTGGACCTTGCTGATTACCGGGGTTGGACTGGCAACTTTGTTGTGGGGATCGATTACGGCTGTCCGCCAAACAGATTTGAAGGCATTGCTCGCGTATTCCACTGTGAGTCAATTGGGTTTGATTATGAGTTTGTTCGGGATTGGGGCCGCAGCCTTGCGCATGGGTTCGAGTACCGAAACGGCCATATATGCCCAAGCCATTTTTGCCGCTTTGTTTCATCTGATCAATCATTCCACTTTTAAGGGAGCGCTTTTTATGGTGGTGGGCATTATTGACCATGAAGTGGGAACGCGGGATATTCGCAAGCTTGGAGGGCTCATGTCCATTATGCCGATTTCTTTTACCGTTGCTTTGATTGGCGCCTTTTCTATGGCCGGACTGCCGCCATTTAACGGCTTTCTGAGTAAAGAGATGTTCTTTACAGCTGTTTTGGATGCAAGAAACCTCCAGCTTTTTTCATTATCTGAATGGAGCGGGCTGGTTCCCGTGATTGCCTGGATCGCAAGTATTTTTACTTTTATTTACAGTATGATTATTGTGTTTCAAACATTTTTTGGTCGTTCTCGTTTGGAGAATGAAGAATTTCCTGTTCGCGAAGCTCCGTTTGGCATGTTAGTCTCTCCCCTTATTTTGTCCATTTGCATTTTGGGGATATTCTTTTTTCCGAATATTGTTGGAGATTACTTGCTGCGGCCGGCTTTGGCGGAAATTTTTCCAACAATTCCAGAAATATCGGGCCTCATGAAACCTATTACGATTTGGCACGGTTTTAATGCCGAATTATTCATGACATTTGGTGTCGTTGTGTTGGGAATTGTGCTTTATAAGTATCTGTCAAGATGGAAAGGCCTATTGTATCTGCTTCCGTCAGCCTTGTCTTTCGATGCGCTTTACAACAAAACGCTGGAATGGGCGGAAAGTGCTTCTATACGCGTCACCGGTTCTTATATGACGGGAAAACTCTGGCATTATGTAACGTATATTTATCTCTTTTTTATCGTGATGATCGGCGGAGCCTTATTGATGACAGGAGCATTTTCTTTTGACACATCCGGTAATGCGGAAATCCGTTCATATGAATGGCTGATCGTTTTTGTTATGATGGCAGCTGGTTTAGCCCTTCCTTTAGCCAAATACAGGGTGACGGCTGTTCTGCTGAATGGTGTTCTCGGATACGGCATAGCCCTTTTATTTGTTATTTTCCGCGCGCCGGATTTGGCTCTGACGCAAATCGCTGTTGAGACTGTTACAACGGCATTATTCTTGGTTTGCTTCTATTTCTTGCCGGCATGGGAAAAAGAAAAGAGACCGGCTGGAACAAAGCTGTTCAATGTGATTATTTCCATTTCCGTCGGCGCCATCTTTATTATGGTGGCTTTGTCCGTTCAGAGTGAAAGATTGTTTCAAACGATTTCCGGCTATTATGAAAAAGCCTATGAACTAGCCGGGGGCAAAAATATCGTGAACGCGATTATCGGCGATTTTCGGGCATTTGATACAATGCTTGAAGTAGTGGTCCTTTTCATTGCCGGGATTGGCGTTTACTCTTTGACGAAGCTAAAGGCCGGCAGAGGGGGAGAGAATATTGGAGATCAATAATGTCATCCTCAAGACCGTTACTAAAATTGTCGTATTCATTATTTTAACTTTTGCTGTCTATTTGTTTTTTTCGGGACACCACACGCCAGGGGGAGGATTCATTGGCGGCCTTGTACTCGCTTCAGCATTTATTTTGCTGTTGCTGGCACACGATATAGAAACAATACAAAAAGGTATTCCCTTTGATTTTAAGCTTGTAGCTGCATTGGGAGTATTGATCGCCGTCTCTGAAGGCGCTGGTTCTTTATTATTTAGCAAACCTTTTTTGAGTCAGGCGTTTGCTTATATCGGCATTCCTTACTATGGCAAAATCGGGCTGGCGACCATTACGCTTTTTGAAGCAGGTGTCGCATTGACGGTGGTCGGTGTCGTTGTAACGATTATTTTGAGCATAAGTGAGGATGTTTAACTATATGGAAACGTTAACGATTATTTTGGCGGGAGTCCTCGTTTCAGTGGCCACATATTTCATTCTTTCCAAGAATCTGTTGCGGGTGATTTTGGGATCGGCGGTCCTGTCGCATGCCGTTCATCTGCTTTTGATGGCCATGGGGGGATTGAAAAAAGGCAGTGTTCCGTTGCTGGGAGAAAAGGCGGAAGTCTATGCCGATGCACTTCCCCAAGCGCTTATTTTAACGGCTATTGTGATCAGTTTTGCCGTAACGGCGGTATTCCTTGTTCTGGCTTATCGTACTTATCAAAGCGCCAGATTAGATCATTCCGATTCATTAAGAGGTTCTGAACATGAATAATATTCTCGTATTACCGATGGTTCTTCCGATTTTAACGGGTATATTACTTGTGTTTTTTCGCAAGTTTATCCGAACCCAGCGCTGGATCAGTTTCGGGACGATGCTTCTTACAGCGGGGATTAGCCTGTACATTTTACACCTTATACAGACCAATGGGATATTGTCTCTACATTTTGGGGGATGGAAGCCGCCATTTGGAATTGTCTTTGTGGCTGATTCCTTTTCGATGCTTCTTGTCTTGACGACAAGCATTGTTACCACCATTTGTCTTTTGTTTTCCTTTTATTCCATAGGGGAATCATTTGAAAAAATGTTTTTTTATCCATTTGTCCACTTTATGGTGGCGGGTGTCAACGGTTCTTTTTTAACGGGGGATTTATTTAATCTATTTGTTTGTTTTGAAGTAATGCTTTTGGCATCTTATATCCTTATTTCCCTGGGGGGATCCAATAGACAACTGAGGGAGTCGGTCAAGTATGTAGCGATTAACGTATTGTCCTCTTGGCTTTTCCTTGTGGCAATCGCTTATTTATATGGAACGCTTGGGACGTTGAACTTGGCCCAGTTGTCCCAGCGGATTGCAGAAGCCGGACAGACTCCGATTTTAACGGTAATTGGTATTTTGTTTTTGATTGTTTTTTCCTTAAAATCGGCGCTGTTGCTTTATTTCTGGCTTCCCGGTTCTTACAGTGCGCCGCCGACTGCTGTTGCGGCTTTATTCGGCGCTTTATTGACAAAAGTGGGCATTTATTCCATGTTTCGCGTGTTTTCTCTGCTCTTTTATCATGAACCGCATATTACCCATACGATCATTGGAATCATGGCCGCAATGACGTTGGTCGGAGGAAGTATTGGTGCGATTGCGTATAAAGACATTCGTTATATTATTTCCTACAATGTTATTATCGGTGCGGGTTTTATTTTAGTCGGACTGGCGGTAGCTACACCGGCAGCCGTGGAAGGTTCCATTTTTTACCTTGTTCACGATATGATTACGAAGGCAATGCTGTTTTTGTTGGCGGGAACGATGATCACCTTGACTGGAACAAGTAAGATGAATGAAATGAGCGGGCTCATTCGTAATTATCCTGTGTTGGGATGGTTGTTTTTTATCGTTATGCTTTCATTGGCCGGCATCCCGCCGCTTAGTGGTTTTATCGGGAAAGTATTGATCAGTCAAGGTGCAATCGAAGGGGAATCTTATATTCTGCTTGCTTTATCCTTGTTATCGAGTATATTTGTTCTTTATTCTTTGCTTCGTATCTTTCTGCAGTCGTTTTGGGGAGAAACGATTATTGGTGAAGAAGAGGAGAAGCCGCTCAAAAAAGGCTGGATATATCCAAGTATACTGTTTGCTGCCGCCACGATCGGTTTTGGCTTTGGGGCAGAGTGGTTGGTCCCCTATGTACAAGATGCGGCATCCATACTTATGAATCCCGAAAAATATATTGAAGCTGTATTATATCAAAATCAATAAGAATGAACCCAAAAGGAGGTGGAATCATGCCTGCCCAATTTATTTTGAATTTGTTTATCGCCTTTCTTTGGATGGTCTTAAATGATGAGGATGAGCTAAGGTTTTCCACTTTCTTTACTGGTTTTTTGACTGGTATCGTCATTATTTTTCTTATGCATCGTTTTTTTGGACAGCAGTTTTACCTTCAACGTTTTTATTATGTAGTAAAACTGATTTTTATTTTTAATTGGGAGCTATTTTTATCCGCTTTTTTGGTTATGAAACATATTGTGAGCAGAAAGGTGGATATTAAACCAGGCATTTTTTCATATAAAACGGAGCTGCAGAGCGATTGGGAAGTGACAACGCTTGCCCTGTTATTAACGCTGACCCCGGGATCCGTCGTGATGGAAATATCACCCGAAGGAAATGTGTTCTATATACATGCCCTGGATATTGAACGTTATAAAGCATCATTATTGCGCTCGCTTGGAAAATTTGAAAAAGCAATTATGGAGGTAACCCGTTAATGATTAAAATCATGCTTACTGCTGCGCTTGTTCTCTTTTCTGTTGCCATTGCGATCGCGCTTTATCGCATTATCAGCGGGCCTTCCCTCCCTGATAGGGTCGTTGCCATGGATATGATTGTGGTAAATCTCATTTCGGCCGTTGCCATCATTTCGATTTTGCTGGAGACAAAAGCGTTTCTTGAAGTCATTTTGATTTTGGGTATTCTTGCTTTTATCAGTACGATCGCCCTCTCTAAATATGTTGAGAGGGGTGTTATCATTGAACGCAAGCGAAATCGGTGAGTTTTTGGTTGTATTGCTTATTTTAATAGGCAGCATAATAAGTGTCATTAGTGCATTGGGGATTATCCGCTTTCCTGATGTATATACCCGTTCCCACGCTGCCACAAAAAGCGCGACTTTGGGCGTGTTGTTATCTCTTACGGGAGCCTTTATATACATTTGGTTGACGGACCATTTTATAAGTGTCCGCCTAATACTTGGAATTTTGTTCGTTTTTATTACCGCCCCCGTGTCGGGACACTTGATTATCCGGGCGGCTTACCGCTCTCATGTGGAGATGACGGAAGATACTGTGGAGGATGAATTAAAACCCGTTTTAAATGATAAAAGGTAATGTTTAAGCCGATTTTACACGATAAAAGGAACTGTATATGAGTGAAAAATGCAATGTTTGCAGGAAAAAGATCATGCTTCTTTTTCCTGTTTTTTTATGATGTGCAGGTTGCTTCCGGCATACGGAGTGAGGTTGTTTTTATGAACATAAGAAATTGGGATCTTTTGTAAAGATTTAGGAAAAAATAACCATAATATGTTGAATTTTGTCAGGTGTTGTAGTATTTTTTAATAAACTACATCAATATTCATGATTTTTTTCCTATTTTTGTAGTTCGAAAGTCCCATCATTAAGCTTGGTTTTGAAAATCTTTTATCAGGAAAGGCGGTATGGGCTGGAAAGAACAATAGGTGTTTTCGGTATAGATATTTGAATATTAAAAATAATCCATGTGAGAAAGGTGTAGGGCAATGAAATTATTTAGCTGGTTCTATCATTTAAAAACCTCTGTCAAGTTGATATCTGTGTTTGTGATCCTGGCTGTTTTTCAAATTGGTATAAATTTATTAGGGTTGGCAAATATGGGGGAGATAGAAAAAAATGTTGATGACATGTATAAAGAGAGATTGGCGCCCGCGGAGTACTTATCTGAAGCGAGATTTCTTTTTCAGGAATTAAGGGTGAAGTGGCGTGATGTAACGATTACGGATTCCAGTGATGAATTAATGAAAGATGTGAACGGACTTAGGGAGAAAATAGAACAAAATATACAATTGTACGGCCAGTCCTCTTTAACGAAGGAACAGGAGGCATTATTGACGAAATTTGATCAAGCATATGAAGAATATAAAACTGCTTATGATGACTCTATTTACGCCATTATTGACAGAAAAGAAGATTATAATCAGTTTGTAAATGGGGATTTGGCTGATTCACAAAGGGCCTTAGTGGATATTCTTGATCAAATGGCAGACATGGATGCTGATGTAGCATTGGAACAGTATAAACACTCGCAAGAGATGTACTCTTTTACAAAAACGGTAACCATTGTCTCTAGTGTTTTTACATTTTTGTTGAGTATTGGACTTGGCCTGTTCATAGCACGCACGATCTCAGGTCCGTTGAACAAGGTAGTCGGTTTGGTTGAAAAGGTGGCTAGCGGGGATTTAACGGAAACCGTTGATATAAAAACAAGGGATGAAATCGGCGTCTTGTCACAATCAGTGAATAAGATGGTGAGCAATCTAAGAACAACGATCCAACACATATTAAAGGCCTCCGAAAATGTATCGGCCTCCGCGGAACAATTATCTGCCAGTACTGAAGAGATTGCGGGTACCAGCACTAATCAGGCAAATGCGGCTCAGACTATGAATGAATTGTTTAAGGAACTGTCAGACGCGATTCAATCTGTGGCTTTAAATACAGAACGCGCTGCTGAGCTATCAAACGAAACGAACAAGATTGCCCAAGAAGGAGGGCAAGTCGTCCATTCTTCGGTAGAAGGGATGAATGTGATCAGCAGCCAGATGTCCCGCTTGGAAGAAGATTCAAATAAGATAGGAGAAATTGTGGAAGTCATCAATGATATAGCTGATCAAACCAACCTTCTCGCTTTAAATGCCGCCATAGAAGCCGCGCGTGCTGGAGAACAGGGACGCGGATTTGCGGTTGTTGCCGATGAAGTTCGCAATCTTGCCGAAAGAAGCAGTAAAGCTACCAAGGAAATCGCAGATATTATTAAAAACATGCAGAAAAATACTGTGCAAAGCGTTCAAGCAGTTGAGGATGGAGTCGCTTTTACAGAAAAAACAGGAGAAGCTTTTGATCACATCATTCACATGGTTAACGACACCGGACAAAAAGTAACGGAAATTGCCGGAGCAAGTGAAGAACAGGCTGCCCAATCCGCGGAAGTGCTCCGGTTTATAGAAAGCATTTCGGCCGCCACCGAAGAAGCAACAGCAAGCAGTGAAGAAACGGCCTCGACTGCTACGGCGCTTGCTGACTTGGCGGAAGAGCTCAATCAGTCAGCGGCATCGTTTAAAATCAGTTAATAGGAGGTCAGTCCCATCATGGAGACTTGCCCATAAGAATACACTTTAACAGACTATACTCAACAATATTGCCATCACAACGGTTTTTAAAAAGGAGAGGGGGTGCCAAAGGTCGGATAAATCGACTGATGGCCCCTCCTGTTTTAAGTTTGATGAGGCCCGCTGTTTTTCGGAAATCCTCTCCCCTTTATGGGTATCACCATTGTTCAATAGACCGGGAACGATTTTATGGGCCAGATGAGCACGTCATGTTAGATTGAGTGAAAATTTGTTTTTCCATAAAGAACGTTTACAATGGTGTATAACAGTAATGTTCCGACGATCGCATGTATGGCACGAAACAGGTTTCCGATTTATATCACAAAGTCGTCCCATCTTTTTCCCGCACAAATAAACATTTTCCAAGTTTGACGATCGCTTAAGGAGAGTATCGCCATGAAAAGAACAGCATTTATATGTTTACTTGTCGCGGCGTTTTTGACAGCTGCGGTTATGTTGATTGAATTGGTCGTCCGTTCACCAATGTCATCACCGCTTATACTGTTTGATTCCAA
Source organism: Siminovitchia sp. FSL W7-1587 (assembly GCF_037963795.1). Taxonomy (NCBI): domain Bacteria; kingdom Bacillati; phylum Bacillota; class Bacilli; order Caryophanales; family Bacillaceae; genus Siminovitchia; species Siminovitchia sp. FSL W7-1587. Next base: position 1,449,771 of record NZ_CP150169.1, on the reverse strand, counting down.
AAGTGAAGCGAAAGTCCCCAAGCTTTTAACCGGATATTCCATTTACCACGGACATTATCTTCTGGAAATGCAAAGGGATACACAAAGCCATGAAGGACGTCCGCTTGCTTTTCGCATAGGAAGCGAAGATTATCAATTGAAGCAAATACATCCGGAAAATGTGTCGTTGCCAGCAGGACAAGAAATGAAGGTAATGACGAGAAGGGGGATTGATGTCGATATTAGTAATGGGACAAGCATTCAATCCAACAAACGGAGCTTCTTTTTTAATGAATATACAATAAGGCCTGCTGAAAGCGATACATCAATTTCTATTCAATTAAGATCTGAGTTTGGTCTAGCTCTCACCCTTTTGATCTATTTCGGCTCATTTTTATTGCCAAGTCTGCTGGCGTTGGCGTTTAATCATGTTTTTTCCTGGCGCCCTCTTTTTACACTGTTTTTCCCATTTATATTGGCCGGTCTTTTGCCTTTGTTATTAAACTATCACTTTACGATGGGGTATGGGTTGCTGTTAACCGGCTCTTATATTTGGAGCATTGTTTTGTGTATTTTCCTGCCGGCGTTTCTGGCGATTGCGTTGACGGCTGCTATATATCAATACACGTTGAACAGTGAAGAGGATGAAGTTTCCCTGCCGGAAATGGAAGAGACAGGCTTTCTTTATTGGACAAGGAGGGAGACCATTGGCATTTTGATGCTGATGGGCGGCGGTATTGCCTATTTCTTCGCACTTTTTTCCATTCCTTTATCGGTATATGTAAATATTACTGAAAAATGGTATTTGTTTATCGCTTGGTATTTGTCGGTTACCTTCATGATCATGATCGTTTATACTGCTGGGCACCGTTTTATCGGAAACTATGAAAACATTGGGCTTCAAGAGCCGTTTGCTTCTTTGAAAAAAGCGGTAGAGCAAGCGTGCGGAACGAACGTCAATCTTTTTAAGAAAAAGGAATCCCGAAACGAGACAAATGCCTGGGTGTATACTGTTCCGTTTGCTTCCAAAAAAGGCATTAACATTTATATGACCGAAGGATTAATGAAAAACTTTACATTGGCTGAGTTACAAGCTATCTTATTTCATGAAATTGGCCATATTAAGCTGAAACATGGCCGATTAATCTTGGCGACCACTATTTGTGCAATGGTCGCAATTAGTTCGCTGATGTTTTTCGCGAGAAAAATCATGTTGGGATATGGATGGGGATATTATACTTTCTTGCTTTCGATCAGCATGGTTGGGGTCGTAATGCTTATGAAATGGCTCCCGAATAAAATCAGTAAACTGTTCGAACATCAGGCTGATGAATATGCCGTGAGACAATTGGAGGATGCGGAACTATATATTCGAACATTGGTGAAACTTCATGATATCAGCGAAGAAGAGGAAGGAGAATGGACGCCGAAAAGGAAAGAATGGAAGGAAACTCATCCATCCTTGCAAAAAAGAATTCATTATATTAAAGGTTTACATGGGGTATAGGGCGGTGTTTATGATCACTTGGATTTAACAGTGGATAAAGAGTTTATTTATACCCTTTCCAATTTTTTATGAATGAAGAATATGTGAAATGCATGGGGGAACGAGGTCAACCTTTGGTATGGCTTCTTGTTATACGACATTGCTTTTAAGCGAACTATTATGGTCGGTGATCGTTCGATGGCAAGCGCAGTAAATAATTGGCTTGCCGTGAATAATAGTGTTTGGTAATATCCAATCATGAGAGTGCTTATGACTAACTTATTACTTGAGACTTCTATTTCGTGAAAAAATGAATGAAGCTTTTCAACGCTGTTTCCATTTTGTTTCTTATTTGTTTCAAGTTTTCTCTCACTTTTCCCTGTCGCGGTCGAATTATGGTCTATGGGATGAAAAACTCCACGGGATTTAACAGGAAACAATTTATCCATATGTAAGCCACTAATACGCTCCACGTTATTTCTCCATACATACAATACCCTATTTTCTAATTGATTTGGATTTTGTTCCTCATCATAGCCATAGCGAATGGATCATGTCTTTCATATGTGTTTTCCCTCCTAAATGACTCCGTTATAGGCGTGTGGATCACCGATTATTCTACATAATAAACAATTTCTTTTGAGCTGCATTCCTCCTGTTCCTACGTCATTCGATTTTCTCCTGGGTAAGGGGATTTTTTCCTCTTTTTGCATCTGATCGTGCGCCACAAACAACGATTGGTTAGACTTATGATTCTGTATTTTGGATTACGTCTGCGGGTCTATTTTCCCAATAATGTTTATCCTGATTCAATTGGATTTTCAGTCTTTATTCCTGAAACTATTGGAAATTTTAACAAAATTACTAATTCTTAAGCATTGTTTTCTTCGGAATGTAAACAAAATTCAGAATAAAGTGATATAATCTTCTATGCTTAGACAATTTTTAGGGGGAGGGTAAAAATTGAGAGCAAAAAGGTTGTTGTCATTTCTTCTTGCTGTCACAAGTACTTTGGCGTTAACTGCCACTTCATTTGTTATCACCCCATTGGAAGCAATATCTGCAGAACCTGTTCCTGAAAAGGAAGTCGAGTTGGAGCAGGAAATGGCGCTTGTCCAAATGATTGTCCCAGATCAAAAGACATTAGAAGAGTTGGTCGCCAACGGTTATGATATAGCAGGAATAAACACGCGGAATGATGATATCGAGGTTCAATTAGTTGTGAGCCAGGCGGAAATGGAATTGCTAAAACGTCAAGGCCTAACGGTAAAAGTCATTCAAACATCCGAAGAGGCAAAACAGCAGTTAAGGCAGCAGCAAAAGAAAATGCAGCGTCTCCAACAACAGGCGGAAGATAAATTGAACATTTTCAGATCGGATTATTTCAAGAACCAATCGGGAACATTTTTATACTTGGAAGTGAAGTCTAGCGCGGGTCCGGATGTCGCAATGACAGCTGAGTGGACAAACTCGAATGGTGAAAAAGAGACGGCAATGATGACAAGAAAAGTCGATTCCGGCGAGTATCTCTATCACTATGTCTTAAAAGATATTGAAGCGGTTCCGGAAAAGGTCACTATCACAACACAACTGGGCGGGAAGATTGAAACAACATTAAAAGAATGGATTGGTGATGGAACCCCTTCTGAAGATGAGTACTTCAGCGATTTTGTTGATCACTATATGACACCTATTGAAATCACCGAACGAATAGAACAACTGGCAAAAGAGTTTCCCGAACTGGCTGAAATCGTGACGCTGCCTAATAAAACAAACGGATATAGAAGAAAGGCGCAAGCGACAATTGGAAGCACGGTGAATTCAGCGTTCGTTTTGACATCACAGGCATGGGGGCATGAAGGCGGAAACGACATAGAGATCGATCTAAAGGCTCCCGATAAAGCAAATGAACATATAAGCGTTTCTGTTGAAGGTAATAAGATAACCGTTCATTTGGGAACGGATGGTTCTTCCAAGCCAAACAGTACAGCTGATCAAGTCATTGCTGCCATGAATGGGGCGGCCGGTCAGCTAATAAAGGCGACAAGATATAGAAATTCAAACGGGACTGGAATCGTTCAACCAGAATCCGGGATCAAACTCTCAGACTTTTTGAATGCGCCGAAAGAGGTTTCCAGGGAGCCGCAAGAAGTGAAAGCCATCCGAATTGGAAAAGTGAGGGACGGTTCCAAACCGGGAGTATTGGGATACTCGCAGGAACATGCCCGTGAATGGGTAACCCCTCTCGTTTCTGTAGAAACTGCAGAGCGCTTGCTGCGAAACTATCATACAGATGAGAATACGAAAACACTTGTAGATAATTTGGATATTTTTATTGTGCCAAGCGTCAATCCTGATGGCGGGCTATATTCCTTCTACGATTATAATATGCAGCGAAGAAATTTGGTCAATTATTGCGGACCGGAAGGATCTGATTCCGCCAACAGAAATTCTTGGGGAGTGGACTTAAATCGAAATCACAAAGTCGGAACCGTGTATGAAGGCTGGATTGGCGGTTCAACAAACTGCCTATCTGATCTTTATGCCGGACCGGAGCCATCATCCGAGCCGGAAAGCCGCAATTTGACTTGGTTGGCAGAACAAAACCCGAACATTACATTTGCCATGAATATCCATTCACATGGCGGTTACTTTATGTGGTCACCTGGTGCATATGATGCGAATCGCAAGACACTCCCTCGTCCCACTGCCGGTCAGGAAGCCTATTTCTGGCAAGCATCCGAACATATTTTGAAAAGAATTAAGGAGCACCGTGGAACCGTTATTTTACCGGGGCGGACGGGACCGATTCCGGATGTACTATATTCTGCGGGAGGAAACTCTGCGGACACACTTTGGTATGAATATGGGATTTATGCGTGGAATTTCGAAGTGGGAGCTCCATTGTGGGATTCGGACACGAAACGTTGGGTCAGTGTCGGATTCCAGCCGGATTTTGAAGAAGGACATGCCGAAGCAATGGAATTTGCGAGCGGTTTGATCGGGCTGTTGGAAGTAGCTTATCAAAATGCCACCGATGAAACAAATCCTGAATCAACTCTTAGTGTTGAAGAAGGCACATATCATGAGCCGATCGAAGTGACGTTTGAAACAAGTGAACCGGCTACTGTCTACTATACACTTGATGGCTCAAGACCGACATTGGATTCCAATGTGATCAGAGTGGCTGGCACAAGAGAAGGGGCGGAAACGTTAACCATTGAAGAAACGACAACGATTAAATGGTTCTCGGTTGATGCCGCCGGAAATATTGAAAATGGCTACGATCCGGATGGTGAAGAAAATCAATATAACGAAGCCGCCATTGTCATCGACTATTTGCCGGAAGGTGTAACGGCCAATGGCATGAAGTCACTTGTGGAGCGTTTTGAGAAAGACGGAGAGTTCGCCGGTGAAGTCGCTGCCCGGGCACTCAAAACCCATTTGGCTGCGGTAGACCTTTACGAAAGGCAAAAGGATGCGGCAAAAGTAGCCAAGCATATGAAGAGCTTCCATACTTTACTTGAGCAGCAGGAGAAAAATGAACTCGTTTCTGCGAAAGTAGTACGAATTCTCAAGCCCTATTCCGACAAGTTGATTGAATTATGGGACCCGCAATTTGCTTCCGACAGGGCCATGAAACATCTTCAACATTTAAGTGTGGATATTGGTCCAAGAGTTACGGGGACTGAACAAGAAAAACAAGCTGCCCAATATATCAAAACAGAATTTGAAAAAATGGGTTACGAGGTGTCTACTCAAGAATTTGATATTCGCGGCGGCCAAAAATCGCAAAATGTCATTGCAGTCAAAAAGCCAAAGGGAATTAGCAACCCTGAAATCGTCTATGTAACAGCGCATTATGACAGTGTGTCCCGCTCTCCCGGCGCGAATGACAATGGATCGGGAACCTCGACAATGCTTGAATTGGCAAGGGCGATGAAGCATTTGGAGACGACGAAAGAGATTAGATTTGTCGCATTTGGCGCGGAGGAGATTGGGTTGGTGGGCTCCAGATATTATGTCGGCCAGTTGCCGGCAGGAGATATTGAAAGAAGCATCGCCAATTTCAATTTGGATATGGTTGGCACAAAATATGAGTCCGCTTCCCAATTACATGTGAATACGGTTGATGGAAATTCCAATCTTGTTTGGGAATCAGTGAAAGCGGCATCTGAACAGTTAGAGATCGATGAGGGTATATTAAACCTTTATCAATTTAGCAGATCTGACCATGTGCCGTTTCATGAAGCCGGTATTGATGCCGCCCTATTTATTTGGATGGTTCCGGGAACCGCCGGCTTGGAGCCTTGGTACCACACGCCCGATGACAAAATTGAAAACATTAGTCCTGAAAGAGTGCAATTAGTCGGCAATGTTATTCAGTCGGCTGTAACAGAGCTGATTACTCAAAAACAAGCAATTGAGAAAACAAAAGCTTCCTAGTGTAATCGTTTTTTGAAAGGGGTCAATAGGATGAGAGGTTATGAGAAAACAAAAAATTCACATATTTACTTTCTTTCCGTCATCTATTTGTTCTTTTTTATCACCTCTCATCTGATCACTCCGACCAATGCGTATTATACCCATCAAGAAAGCATTGTTGGAGAGATTGCAGTCATTGCGGAATTAGAAGAGCGCGGGGAGCCCGGCGCTCAATCGGAAGACCATGAACAAAATTCGCAGGCAGAAGTGCCAAAAACTGGTGAAAAAGATACACAACACAAAACGGTTGAACAGGTGGAAAAAAAGGAGAACAAAGCAGGTAAGGTTGAGACAAAAAAGCAAACGGACAATGATGCGGCAGCTTCCAGCAAATTCAAGTCTGAAAATGAGTATTCGGATCATCCTGTTCCAACTGACATAAATGAGAAAGAAGAAAAGCAAGCGCTCAATGAAAAGACTCCGTAAATCGAATATGGACATGTTTGCGACTGACTGGGGTGAAACTTTGTGATGAACTGGCAAACAACCAAAAAGGCAATTGGCCATACTTTTTCCACCCTCATATTGCTGATTCTGGCTATTGTTTTATTAAACGTGGCTATATCTAAAGCATCCGGCAAAAATCCGAGCATCTTTGGGTATGAAATGAAAGCTGTTCTGTCCGGTTCAATGGAACCCGGCATTAAAACTGGCTCTATTATATTGATGAAGCAAAAGTCACAAGGGGATCAATATAAAAAAGGCGACGTCATTACCTTTATTACGAAAGAGAATCTCCTCATTACACATAGAATTGAGGAAGTACATGCAAAAGGCCGCTATTTTACGACAAAAGGAGATAACAATAACGGCCCCGATTTGGATCCTGTCTATATCGAAAATATAATCGGACAGTATACAGGGGTGGCGATACCGTATGCGGGTTATATGTTCAAATGGACCGATTCTTCGTTAGGAGCCGCCCTCATCCTGTTTTTGCCGGGAATACTCTTAATCGGCTATGGCTTTTTGACCGTATGGAGAACAGTAAGAATGGCCAAAAGTTATCAAACAATCCGCTGAATAAATAATTTCTTGTTCTCATAAGGAACAATTGTATAAAAATGAAATCTTTTGGGGGAATGAACAATGGGAATGAAAAAACGTATTGGCATGGGGATAATGTCGGCGGCTCTCGGGATCGCGCTTATTGGCGGAGGAACTTATGCTTATTTCAGCGACAGCGAGGTGACAAACAACACCTTTGCGGCGGGTACGCTCGACTTGACTGTCGCTCCGACGGAAATTATCAACATTGAGAATATGAAACCGGGAGATTCTTTTATTCGTGAATTTAAATTAGGAAATGGCGGTACATTGGATATCGACAAAGTGTTTATTGAAACAGACTACACCGTAAGTGATCAACAAGGGGACAATACCAAAGATTTTGCGGAGCATATTCAAGTGGAATTTCTCTTTAACGTAAACAATTTTAATGTTGTGATTTTTAAAACGACATTGGCCGAATTGAAAGAGATGACACCGGAAGCGATCAATCAACATATATTTTACCCCGAGCTTGGGGAAAAAGGACTTCCGGCCGGGAAGGCTCATGATTTTCTCGTTGAATTCAGCTTTGTAGATAACAAAGAGGATCAAAATCAATTTCAGGGAGATTCCTTACAGTTGGCTTGGACGTTCCAAGCGACACAAAAGCCGGGTGAAAAACGATAATTCATAGAGTTTGAGTTTTATAACTGCTTGGGAGTTCCCTTCGATTCAGTATGATCAGATGCTTCACCGCAACACCATAAAGAGATGAATAAATCAAAAGGGAGAGATTCAATGTTAAGGACGCGTGTGTGTTTCATCGTCATAACTTTATTTCTCATGTTCTCCTTCAGTGGAATGGCAGGGGCAGCATCTGACAGCATCGTTGGTTCAGAAATAATGAAATATGATGAAATGGTGCAAGTTTTAGAACAACTGGAAGAACAAAGTGGCGGCAAGCTGGATGTGTTTACACTAAAGGAAATAGGGATTGAAGAAGGAAGAAGTGAGACAGGCAAGGATCTTTATATTGCAAAAATAGGTAATGGGAACAAGAAAATATGGGTTCAGGGACGCATTCATGGAAATGAGCCGTATGGAACAAACGCCACGCTGCGTCTGATTGAAAATTTGATAAATGAAAAAGATGCTTCCGACAAAAAAATCATGGATGAATTAACGGTTTATTTTATCCCCATGTACAATGTCGATGGCGCTGAAAGGAATCAGCGGGGAACGATCCTGTATGACCATGAAACAGGAGAACCGAAACTAGTAGATGGCAGAACAGTTACGGTTGATTTAAACAGAGACTGGGTTGAAGGCGGATTTCAGGCGATCGAATCGATCGGGTATTACAAATTATGGACCCAAGTACAGCCTGAATTTATGATGGACATTCACCATCAGGGAAGCAAAAATTTCTATGGGACAAGTATCCCCGTATCTTTGTCACTCGGCATTTCTTTAAATCCGGGGGGACCAACATTGCCTCATATTCAGGGCGGACGATATGAGGATTTGACCCGCCAGGCGATGGTTACCGTATTCGATGCGATGAAACCGTATAAAGAGTTCACCGTCGACCAATATATTACAGGCGCTAACGTCATTGATATCCGGGGCGGCGTTTCATCCGGTATGATGCTCGGTATTAATTATGAAGGTCTTAATCCGAATGGACACAGCAATCCCGCTGTTTTCTTAGAGACGTCCGGTCAATTTTTAGATGGGGAGCGCGAGCCTTTAGTTCAGCAAAATGTGATTGCGACTCATGCTTTTTTATACGGGCTGGCGTCCGGTGATTTGTATCAAGTCGATCCTGAACGGTGGAATGAAGTGCCAATCCGCCCAATTAGCGGCTTTAACACCGATTATCAGGGGATCATTCCTATCAGTCCTCCCCGGCCGGAAATACCTGTAAAAGTATCTGCGCTTCATATAAAAGAAACGATTGAACGCTATGAGGAGTTGGGGAAATTTACGAACAGCGGTGCCGCGCAAGCGTTGAAGATGCACGCGACAGCTTTAAGCCATTATGAAGCCAAAGGTCAGATGGATAAAGTGGTTAAACATATGGCGGCTTTTCATCAGTTGCTTGACCATCATAAAGATGGCATGACGACTGGAGCCTATCAAATGCTGAAAGGAAATTCCGATTATTTCATCAATCAGCTTCATCAGCCTGACAATGGCTCGTCCGTTGCAAACGCCGGCTAAAGGCAATATGTGCGGAACTTTTTTGATAGCTGCGGGCTACGGCGACGTTTCATCCGGCATGTTGCTTGACATTCATTATGAAGGGGAATGCGGTTGGACGCAGCGCCTTTGAAACGAAAAGTAACAAAATGTCCTGCAACACAAAGGAGCAACTTTCTTTTTGAGATCAAACATTATTGAGGGGGAATGAAAAATGGGAATGAAAAAACGTATTGGTATGGGTATGATGTCGGCGGCTCTCGGGATCGCGCTTATCGGGGGAGGAACTTACGCTTATTTTAGCGACAGAGAGGTGACAAACAACACCTTTGCGGCGGGTACTCTGGACTTGACTGTCGCTCCGACTGAAATCATCAACATTGAAAATATGAAACCGGGAGACTCTTTTATTCGTGATTTTGAATTAGGAAATGGCGGCACTTTGGATATCGACAAAGTGTTTATTGAAACAGACTATACCGTAAGTGATCCGCAAGGGGACAACACCGAAGATTTTGCGGAGCATATTGAAGTGGAATTTCTCTACAACGTAGACAATCTGGATGAAGTGATTTTTAAAACGACGTTGGCCGAATTGAAAGAGATGACACCGGAAGCGATCAATCAGCATATATTTTATCCCGAGTTTGGGGATAAAGGACTTCCGGCCGGGGAGATTCACGATCTTGTCGTCAAATTCAACTTTATGGATAACGAAGAGGACCAAAACCAATTTCAGGGAGATTCCTTACAGTTGACCTGGACATTCAACGCAACGCAAAAGCCGGGTGAACAGCGATAAGAAATAATTGGAGCAGGGTTTTCTGCTCCAATTTAGCTGAACTGTCATTGAATGATGATCGAAGGAGGCTTTTATATGAAGTCAGGCCGCTTTGGAAGATCTATTTCCCTTTTCATCATCTTTTTTCTATTAATGGGATTTTCACCAAAAAATTCAGCTTTTCAGACTGTGAATCTGATAGATTCACCTGTTGCGACTCAAGATAAAGATGATATTAGTATTGCCAACATGAAAGCTCTTATGGAGATTTTTCAAAAAGATGGGGAATTTTCCACTCCGGAAACTTATCGTGCATTAAGCACCCATATGACTGCAGTGGGACATTATGAGGAACGAAAGTTATATAAGAAAGCGATCAAGCATATGGAAAGCTTTCACATTTTGTTACACAAACACCTCGAAAACAAGCATATTTCCGATCATGCGGCAAATATTTTAAAAGAGTATGCGGATGCCTTAATAAAAAAGTGGGAAGCCGTTTTTGACTCTGAGCGAGTCATGGATCATATACGGGAATTAAGTGCAGGAATTGGGCCGCGGGTTGCCGGAACGGAAGAAGAAAAGAAAGCGGCGGAATATTTGAAAAAGCAATTTCAAAGCTTTGGCTACGATGTTTCCATTCAAGAGTTTCCCATTAACAATCGAGTGGAAAGGACATTGCGCATTTTAACTGATAAAAACAAGGAACTCCCGGTGGGAGCGGCGAGTGGATCGGCCACAACAGATGAGCATGGCATTACAGCCGAATTATATTATGCGAATCATGGACTTTCTGGAGACTTTTCTGATGAAGCAAAAGGGAAAATCGCATTAGTTCGAAGAGGTGAGAATACTTTCTGGGAAAAAGTGCAGAATGCAACGAATGCGCAAGCGGCAGGGGTCATCATTTATGATCATGATGAAAGCCTTGCTCCACTCCGTCCGACGCTAAATAACAACAGCACCATTCCGGTTGTGGGTGTTACAAAAGTGGATGGCGAATCATTACGGGAGCAGCTTTCAAAAGGGTCGGCAAAAGCGAATCTCATCATTCGCACCCATACAAATCAAACATCACAAAATGTGGTGGCGGTGAAAAAGCCGTCCGATGTTACAAATCCTGAAATCGTTTATGTTACGGCTCATTATGACAGTGTTCCTTATTCGCCAGGAGCCAATGACGATGGCTCCGGGACTGCCGCTATTGTTGAGATGGCTAGGATGATGAAAGACTTGCCAACTGATAAAGAGCTGAGGTTCATTGCTTTTGGCGCGGAAGAAATCGGTTTGGTCGGTTCGCATTATTATGTTGATCACTTGCCAAAAGAAGACCTTGATCGTAGCGCGATTCATTTCCAGATGGAGATGATGGGCGCAAAATATGAACCGGCCTCATACCTGGCCTTTAATACTGTGGATGGCGAACCTAATATCGCTTGGGATTATATGAACGCCGCATTTGACAAATGGGGGAAAGATAAAGAAAAACTGATCCTGTTTCAGAGAGGGTTGTCAGATCATGTTCCATTCCACAATGCGGGCATAACGGCCGTATGCTTTAATATGGGAACCGCCAATGGCGGATTGGAGCCGGAGTATCACACGTCATATGACACGATCGAAAATATCAGTCCGGAAAGGCTCCAATTTGCAGGGGATATGATAAGTACGGCTATATTGGATTATGTGGCGGATCATCATCCCCAACAAACTCATTTAAAGGATGCTTCATAATGGCAAGATGGACTCTATCTTGATCTCTGGGGAGATGGAACGAGGGGGGAAAAGAATGGGTAATCAAAATAAACTCGGCATTGGCCTAATGTCGATCTTGCTAGGCATTTCATTAATAGGAGGAGGAACGTACGCTTATTTCAGTGATCATAAAGTCTCTGATAACACATTTGCATCGGGAACTCTTGATTTGTCTGTGAACCCTGAAACACTCATTCAAGTAAAAAATATCAAGCCCGGAGATTCTTTTCTCCGTGACTTTAAATTGGAAAACAAAGGTTCTTTGGACATTGGAAAAGTGATCATCGAGACAGACTATGAGGTTATTGATGCAAAAGGTGACAATACAGAAGATTTTGGTGAACATATTTCAGTAGAGTTTTTGTTGAATATGGATAAACACAATCAACCTATTTACAAAACGACACTGGCAAGATTAAAAAATATGACCCCGGATGCTGTTGCTACAAATATTACGATTCCCGCTTTTGGTGAAGAGGGGTTGCCCATTGGTTCCAGTGACCGCCTTGTTGTAAAGTTCCAATTTGTTGACAATGGCCAAGATCAAAATCAATTTCAGGGTGATTCATTGAATTTGGGATGGACGTTTATAGCGGTTCAAGCGGACGGGACTGATCATTAACAGTTAGAGGAAAAAGTGTACTCACATTGTTTCGAGTACGCTTTTTTCTGATTGAACAAGACTCACGTCAATATAAAAAGGGGTTCTAGTAAATGGATGAGGGGCATTTTTTCACCACAATTGTTGCCGGATACTGTCGCAAGAGGTTTCTGATGCGGTTGCATGGAAGAAAAAATTCCCATTACTCCCCGGCGCCGATCTGCATGCCGGTACTGTTTCGATTGGAGGTCCTTTTTATCTTTGGAAACAGTTTGACTGTATCAACCCGTTGAAAAATTTTTATCCCCCGATCCGAGTAAAGGGACTATGAATGAAAACTCCGCAAGGGATGGGCGACTTACAATATGGTAGTGAACCTTAACCTTGAACGTCGTGCTGCCTTTCGGGGAACAGGCGGTAAACAAGCCGAGGAAGCTGAAGAGACCTGTGGAAAGCGGAATATGTTGACGTAGCGATGATAGGTATTTTTTTAACACAAATAAACCGAACAATTATAAATGAATTGTTCGGCTTTTGCTATTTCGTATTTGCTTGTGTCCCAGTCTCATTTTCTTGTTAATAATATGGAGAAATCATGACATATACGAGTACGCCTGTAAGACTGACATATAGCCAAATCGGCATTGTCCAGCGGGCTATTTTTTTGTGGCGCTCATTTTCCATGTTCCAGGCGCGAGCGACGCTTGTTAACGCCAGCGGCACGATGGCAGCCGCCAGTAGCACGTGGGAAATGAGTATAAAATAATATAAAGCCGCCATCCAGCCCGTTCCTCCATACGAGGTGGAGGGAGCTAAAAAGTGATACGTGACATACGTGATGAGGAAAAGAAATGTCGTTGTGAAAGCAGCGTAAATAAATCTGCGGTGAACGGTGATATTCCGCTTTAAAATGGCGATAAGCGCCGAAAATAAAAATATAAACGTAAAGCTGTTTAAAATGGCGTTTATCAACGGGAGAATGGTAACATCAAACGCATCGAAGTTTTCCACTCCCGGCAGTCCGAATAGAATACCGATTGCTCCGATCAAGATGATGGTAATCGCCGTGATAGCAGGACGATAGTTTCGTTTTTTGTATACAACGGGGTTATTCATAGCTTGACACACTCCGTCACTTTTTATGTTTAGTGTATCATAATCTTTTTACCAGGGCGCAACGGGACGAAAAGGTTCACATTCTTTTCATGAATGATCGTGAAACGAAACAACAAGAGAAGAGGGTCCCTGGCTGTCAGACTTCTAACTTGTTAAATGGAAGAGGGCGTCCAAAGGTCGAAAAGTTGACTTCGGGGACGCCCTCAGAATAGATTATATTTTTTTGTCTAGCTTAAAGGTTGCAACCGAGGCATTTAGCTCCTCAGCCAGTTCAGTTAAAGCATTGGCTGTTGAAGCAGTTTCCTCACTGCTGGCAGCGGCTTCTTCTGTTGTGGCTGAAATGCTCTCAATATAGGAGAGTATTTCGGATGTCTGGGCAGATTGCTCTTCACTGGCGCTGGCAATTTCTGTTACTTTATTCCCGGTGTCATTAATCATTTGAATAATATTTTCGAAGGCCTCGCCGGATTGCTTTGTTGTCGCGACTCCTTCTTCAACGGATTTCACACTAAGGATAGTGGCGTCTTGCATATGTTTAATAATGTCGGATATTTCACTTGTTGCCTCACTGCTTCGTTCCGCCAGCTTGCGGACTTCGTCGGCTACTACGGCAAATCCGCGACCTTGTTCTCCCGCCCTCGCTGCTTCTATTGCTGCATTTAGAGCAAGAAGGTTTGTTTGATCGGCAATATCATTGATGACTTCTATAATTTCGCCAATTTTATTGGAATCTTCTTCGAGTGCGGACATTTGGACGCTCACCATATTGGCTCCCTCGACAGAGGAGTGGACGACTTGTTCTCCTTCTTGGGCAATTTTAATCGTCCTATTTGAATATTCCGCGGCTTGTTCCGTATTTTGGGCAATGGAGGCAATGGCAGCCGCCAATTCTTTAAATAATTCGTTGATCGTTTGCGCGGCATTCGCCTGATTTGTACTGGCGCTGGCGACTTCTTCAGTGCTGGCTGAAAGTTGCTCGGCGGAAGCTGATAAATTTTCTGAAGCACCTAAAATGTTTTGAATAGTGGCCCGCAAATTTCCAATCATCTTGTTTACAGAGCGGGCGAGAATTCCGATTTCATCTTTAGCCTGTATATCGACTGTTTCGGATAGGTCACCGTCAGCTACTTTTTCCACTAAATCAGCCACTTTTCCAAGTGGACGAGAAATGATTCTGGCAATGAAGATGCCGAACAATATACTTAGTAAAAAGATAAAAGCAATAATGCCTATCGTTATCATGAATGTAGTGGAATATACTTTTTGCGCGTCCTTTTGGGCTTGTTCGGCAGCAGCAGCGTCCATGTCCATAAGGTCATTCAATTCATTGATCAGCCCATTTTGAATATTTAGCAATCCGCCATTAAGGCTTAACAAATATTCTTCGCTTTTTCCTTCCGTCGCCAATTGGAGGGCGCGATCATATGAATTGTTGTGTGATTCCCAAATATTATTAAATCTGTATACTTTACTTTCCTGTTCTTCTGTTAATTCGCTTTTACTGTATGCGCTAACATGTCCTTCAATTTCTTTTCTGATTCTCTTAATATCTTCAACTAACTTTTCGGTTTCTTGTTGTGTCTTCGTCAAATACAAATCCCTGCTGGCCAATCTCAATTGTTGGACTAAATCCCGGGCTTCCGCCACTTCTTGTATTGGTTTCAAGTTATTGTTATACATGTTGGAAATGGAATGATTTAATGTGTTCATTTGAGTCAACCCGACCACTCCGGTTCCCACTTGAAGCAATGCGAGAATAAGGAAAGCTGTGATCAATTTTACTGCCGTTTTTAAGTTTAAAAACCAATTAAAAATCTTCATCTTTATTACACCAACCCCTACATAATATGAAAATAATATTTACTGTTAATAATGGTTAAAAAGGATGATTTAACCTTTTCGCATCACCTCTAAATGATCCATGTAAAGGAACGACCGTTCTTATTAGATGTATGGGGTCAAATGGAGGAAGGCGCCGTTGTTAACGAAGGCTTTGTTTGCTCCGGCTCCTCATTCGACAAAATTTAGCAAAAAATTCAGTTCCTACATTATATTTAATCGGCATAAATGTTAAAAAATGAAGTCATCTCATGAAAGAAGTTTTTCATCATGTGATGAGAAGTAAATAAATGTAAATGTATGGATATAAATTGGGGATTACTGTAAATGTTTTCCAAATATATTTTCTGAATTGGAGTTTTTCCCTATAAAGGTTTCTCTTCGCCAATCTGCCATTCTTTAATGTTCCTACCAGTCTCTCATGTATTGTTCTGAATTGCTATACAAACCGATCGATTTCGATCATATGGGACTGAAACGTACATTTTATTCACCAAAGAGGGATACCCAGCCGAAGAAAATCTTTGTTAGAACCAAAGTTTCGACGTTTCCCGGTATCGCGGAGTTGACTTCTCTTCTTTACAGTGCGATTGTGCGCTTATTACGGCCAAATTTCAGAAAGTGTTGTCGGTTATATTTTTGGGTATTAAATAATGAACTTCAACTAGGGGGTGACTCTATGGTCAAACGGTCTTTTGCTGCATTGGCGAGTCTGGCCGGAATCCTTATGTTTGTTGCCAAACGGCGAAAGCGATCGGTGCCGAATCTGCCTGACATCCAGCTTGAGTCTATTGAGCAATCCACGAACGCCATCACGTTTCGTTGGAAAGAAGGAATAGGCTTCTACCGTTTGTACAGAGAAGGTCAGTTAATATACAGCGGTTCCGACATTTGTTTTTCGGATAAGGGGCTGGACCCGGCAACGAGTTATTTATACACCGTGGAAATGATGGAAATAACATCTGGACCAGTAAAAATCCAAACAGCGACAAAGCCGGAAAAAAATGATGAAAGTAATATTCTTAAGGATCTCATCGTAACGACTGTTGTATCGCGTTCGCTTATCAGTTTGGGTTGGGAGCCCATATCCGGGGTCAGTGAATATATAATCAAGCGCAATGGAGAAAAGCTTGCATGTGTTACAAATTGCTTTTACACGGACAAAACTGTCCGGCAGGATGCCGAGTATACATACTCGATCGAGGCGGAGCGAATCCTTCCGTATTCGGAAGAGGATTTAAATGAACCAAAATTTTTGGCGGCGGGAATCATCGGATTTTTTAAACGAGGGCGAAAAAGGGAAAAAGACGCCACGATGGAGAGGTTCCGGATGACAAAAAAGATTCGTGCCATTGAACAAGTTTTACAGTCAAATGGAAAGGATTCCGAAACTGATTGGCGTTTTCTTTATCAAACATTTTTAAACAACAAGTGGATAAAAAACCCCAACTTTTTTTCTCCGTATCGTTATTTTCAAGGGGACAATCGGGGGTTTGATCCCCATTCTTCCAATTACAGAACGAAAGCAGAAGTCCATGTGCGGCTTGGTGGAGGAACTCCGCACATACAGTTTGAGAAAGATGTGGGAGAAACGAGGGGATACGGATGGACGAAAAGAATGAAGGATAGAGCAACAGCATCCAGTGAGGGCATGGAAGTGGAAGAGATCGAGAAATCCAGTGAAAAAGCGATGTTTCGGCTTACACATTCCGTGAAAAACCCGCTTGTTGTTTCCCCGGCTGTCGACTATGAAGTTTGTGCCACTTTTTGGCGGGATGGTTTGTATGATATTTCCGGGAAGCATGATCAGTCGCCTCACCATGAAGTATATGTTCAATCGGACGCTCAATCCCAAGCAGTATGGGAGCCTGTCCATCAGGCGCAGGACCAAGGCCTGGAATGGATGTCGGGGACGATGGCTTCACAGTATTGGCGGGTATCAAACTTGCAATAACAAATATTGAAATTTTTCAAAAAAAGATTACAATAAAGGATAGTAGTTGAATCGGCGTGCCAGGGGGAGCTTTTGGCTGAGAGTGGATTCGTTCCAGACCCTTAGAACCTGTTGGTTAATTCCAGCGCAGGGATGGTTATTTGAGGTGTGAAGGCAATGGAGTATTTCATTGTCTTTGTTCCCCTATGGTTACGGTCGGTTATTACATCATAGGGGGTTTTTTTATGGGAAAAAAGATGTCTTTACGCATTTTGATCGAGGTAGCGATCTTTGCGGCATTTGCGATGATGCTGGACATGATTCCATCGATTCAGGTAACGCCGGCGATCAAATTTTCGTTTGCCATGGTGCCTATTTTTATTGTGGCGCTTCGTTGGGGGGCTAAAGCCGGTTTTGCTGCAGGTTTTTTGTGGGGGATGTTGCAAGTAGTTTCCGGGGAAGCCGCGGGACAAATATTAACGCCTCTGCAAGGATTCATTGAATTTTTCGTTGCTTTTAGCTTTGTTGGAGCGGCAGGATGGTTTGCGCCTGCAGTGCAAAAGGCTGTAAGGTCTGAAGGAAAAACAAGGCTCGTACTGCTCTTGTTTGCAGCGATCTTTGTTGGCGGCTTTGCCAGATATACTTGGCATTTCATAGCCGGAATCATTTTTTGGGGTAAGTTTGCACCTTCGGGTCAATCCGCTTTTCTTTATTCACTGATTTCCAACGGCACTTCTTACATTATCTCTTCATTGGCATGTTTTATCGTGATCGCTTTGCTCGTCACAACGGCGCCCCGTTTGCTTCAAGTAAAATAATGGAAAAGGTAGAAAGCAGCGGCACAACCCACGGCCAAAGGGCTTGCTGCTTATTTTTTGTGAAAGTGAAAGTTCGGCTAAATCGTGTACTAGGGAATACGGAGGCTTCTATGATTAGCTTGTGAAGGATTTAGAAAAAGAATGATCGGGGGGCGAAGAAAAGGTCGTCAGAGGGGAAGTCCGCTCCCTCTCCCCGACTTGAAAGCGCAATATTGCTCTTGGCCCCGGCAAGGGCATGCCAACGGCGGCTTCATGACAAGACCGCTTTGGTGCTTTCCGGCGGTTGTATTCAGGGGGGAATGTTGGGAATATCGGCCCGAACAGTTTGAGCTTGGTCAAACGCCTGTCAAGTTGTATTCAGGGTGGAATGTTGGGAATATCGGCAGACAAACAGCCTCTTTCAAGAGTCTGGAATGAAAATAAAGCAAAAGTCGGAGGGAGCGCCATTTGAGCGAACCCCCTCCGGCCAAGTGCCGCTTTTGAGTCAAATCCGAAGTGGATGTGACAAGTTCTTTTGCTACGATAAAAATCGGGCGCGTATATCCGGCGGCGGAAGCATACAGCTTTCTTTTTTGCCAAACCATTTGTAACGGTTTTTCGCAATCAAGTCATAAAATAGATTGCGGATTGGATAAGGAGCGACCATCAATGGATATAACCATTTCCAAGGTGCGTTCAAATGGCTGCATATCCGCAGTGCTGCTGCCGATTTATAGTACACTTTGTTTTCGTCGATTAACATCATGCTGTCGATATGGGCAGGTACATCCTGGGCTTTTAATAATTTTTGGCCGATGTCGCTTTGTAAAGAAGCAAAGTGAATCTTTCCTTCTGGATCGTTTTGAATGATAAATTGGACACTGGCATCACAAAAATGGCACTCGCCGTCAAACAATACGATGGGATGCATCTTAACACCTCTTCCAAATGGAATCTCTTTTTACTTTAACCGATTTGGCGAAATTGAAACAACGGAAGAATGCGGTTTGGTTTACACAATCTATTTTATTGAAGTACTCTTAGTATAAAAGTGGAAAAGGAGATGAAGAGAATGGATTTACATAATTGGTATGAAAAAGGGTTGACGCCGGATGAATATATCGAAACACTTGAATATCACAAGGACGGCTTTTCGCGGGTTTATGATCAGTTTACTCCCCCGGAGGATGAGCGCTTTTTTCAATCCATAAAAGACAAGCAATTGCGGGTCATTGTCTTGGCAGAACCTTGGTGCGGACATTGTATGCTGAACATCCCTGTTTTGCTCCGTTTGGCTGAAAAAACGGATATGCCGGTCCGCTTTTTGCTCCGGGATCAAAACTTGGAACTGATGGACCGATATTTGACGAATGAAAAACGAATTATTCCGATTTTTATTTTTATAGACGAAAACGGAAATGAAGTGGCGAAATGGGGACCGATTACAGATTTTACAAAAAAGTTTGTTGACGGGTTCAAAAAAGACTTGCCGCCGAAGGATGATCCAGGGTACGATGAAAAATTTAAAGTGATGGTAAAACAAGTGGCAAAATCTTTTAGGGAGAATCCGGACTTTTGGAACAACTCTTATGAGTCTATGAAAACAGCACTATATAACTATAAACCTTAAAAACAATTGGGACAAGCAATGCTCTTGAAGTGCTACGAAAAGTGAAACGTTAATAAGGCCAGGGCCCGATATTGCATCAGGCTCAGGTCTTTTCGTTTTTGCCAAAGGTACAAAGCACTCGGATTGCCGCAATTTTGGCATCAGTTTGCCGACAGAAGGTAGCCAGATATGCAGGAGAAACATCTATATCAGAGGGAGATGGTGGAAATATATTTTCCCGGAAAGAAAAGTGGAAGGATGATGATTTTGCAGAAAAAAAGACAGTGTCAAGTCGCTGTTGTTCAAGCCGGCGCAGAAGTGATGGACAAAGTGAAAGGGGTCGAAAAGACGGTCCGGTTGATCAGAGAAGCGAGCCAAAAAGGGGCCAATATCATTGTGTTCCCGGAGGCGTTCATACCGGCTTACCCAAGGGGTATGTCCTTTGGAACGGTGGTAGGTTCCCGGTCTAATGAAGGGAGAAAGGATTTTTTTCGGTATTGGAACAATTCCATTACAGTGCCTGGAGAGGAGACAGTAGAAATCGGCAAAGCTGCCAAGAAGGCAAAAGCTTATGTTGTGATAGGGGTGATTGAAAAAGAAAGTGAATCCAGCCAGGGGACGCTCTATTGCACAGCGTTGTTTTTCGGCCCGGATGGGGAGCTGTTGGGAAAACACCGCAAGCTGAAGCCTACTGGGGCGGAGAGACTTATTTGGGGAGAAGGTGATGGAAGCACATTGCCCGTTTTTGATACACCGTACGGAAGAATAGGCGCACTCATATGCTGGGAAAATTACATGCCGCTTGCGCGCGCGGCCATGTATGATAAAGGTGTGCAAATTTACGTTGCGCCAACCGCTGACGGAAGGGATACGTGGTTTTGCACGATGAGGCATATCGCGCTGGAAGGAAGATGCTTTGTTTTGTCATGCAACCAGTATGCCACAAAGAGTATGTATCCGGAGGATCTTTCTTCACGCAAGGAAATGAACGAATGGCCGGAAGAACTCACCCGCGGGGGGAGCTGTATTGTGAATCCGCTGGGCGAATTTATTGTTGAGCCAGTGTTTGGAAAGGAAAAGATTCTCTACGCGGAAATCGATCTGGATAAGATTGCCGAAGCGCAGTTTGACTTTGATGTCGTAGGCCATTATGCGCGACCAGATATTTTCCAGCTGACCGTGAACGAACAAGAGCAAAAAAACACAGTTTGGATCAAATAGAACGATAGAAATCCTTTCAGGAAATAGGTATTACTTCTTGGAAGGGTTTTTATATTGCAAAGGTAGACATGGGGCTATCTGCACCAAAAGATTTAATCTGGCGTGTTTTGATGACGCTTTTTTAATCTGCTTCTTTTTTCAGCCGTTCTGACCATGTTATGGCGTTTTCCTCACTACAAGACTAATGTCGATTTGGGAAATCTAGCATTCTCGTAAAAAAAATTTGTAAAATATCCCAGATAATTAACCGAAAAGACCCTTTTCTATCAAGAATATTTAAATTATTATGAAAATATAAACAAAAGGGAGGGAAATGATATAATGCGTTGGAGTACAAGTAGAGTGGCCCTTAGTCTAGTATTGTCTCTTTTGTTAGTGCCGTCGTTTTCCCACCTCGACAATGATAAAGTATATGCCGAGCAGGTAACGGTTTCTGGACATGAATTGGAAGATGGCGTCACACGGCCCATCTATTCTTATTTGGACGCCATTAAAGAAACCGTTTTCATTCAATCGGAATTGGACAGTGATGAAAATGGAGAGCCGGATCGGATTGCGATTGACATTATGCGTCCAAAAGAAACAGAGGAAGGATTAAAGGTGCCCGTAATCATGGAGGCAAGTCCTTATTATGAAAAGTTGGGACGAGGTAATGAGTCCCAAGTAAAAGATCCGGATGGTTCCGGAACAAACGAAATGTTCCCTTTATTTTACGACAATTACTTCGTTCCGCGGGGATATGCGGTCGTGTTGCTGGATATGGTGGGAACAAACAATTCCGATGGCTGTCCCACAACAGGTGGATTTGAAGAGACGGAAAGCGTAAAAGTGGTCATCGAGTGGTTAAACGGAAAGGGAAAAGCGTTCGACAAAGAGGGAAATGAAGTGAGTGCCGATTGGTCAGCTGGAAAAGTGGGAATGGTCGGCAAGTCTTACGATGGAACCTTAGCAAATGCAGTAGCCGCCACGGGTGTAGAAGGTTTGGAAACGATCGTGCCGATCGGTGCCATCAGCAGCTGGTATTATTATTATCGTTACGAAGGCATTCCGTTTTACCGCAACGGCCCCAGTGGTTTGGCAAGCAGGGTGACAAACAGTAAAAGGGTGCGGCAATGCGCACCGATCCACGAAAGAATAAGAGTCGCCGCTGATGATGAAACCGGAAATTACAATGAGTTTTGGGATGAGCGCAATTACTATAAAGATACAGGCAAGGTCAAGGCAAGCGTTTTTATGATTCACGGATTAAATGACTATAATGTGAAAGCGAACCATTTTTCCAAATGGTGGGAAGCGTTAGCTGAAAACGATATACCGAGGAAATTATGGCTTACACAGACAGGGCATGTAGACCCGTTTGATTTTAGAAGAGCAGAATGGGTACAGACACTTCACCGCTGGTTCGACTATTGGCTGCTGGACATAGAAAACGGCATCATGGATGAACCGATTTTAGACTTGGAAACAGGTCCGGGTGAGTGGGAAACACATTCCAGTTGGCCGGCTGAAAATTCAACGTTTGTCAGAGTACGACTTGCTCCAGGAAATGAAAGCTTGCCAGGCACGCTGACAACTGGACCGGTGAATGGAGAAGCTGTCCAAACATTCACGGATAACCCGGATCAAACTGACAAGCAGATGGTGCAAAATGAATTTACAGTAAAAGAGGACAGACTCATCTTTTTGTCTCCGGAACTTCAGGAAGATGTCCGGTTAAGCGGTGTTCCCGAAATAGATATTCGCACGGTCGTTGATAAGGAAAATACGAATCTTACAGCGCTGATCGTAGATTATGGAACAGATGTAAGGGTAGATCATCAAAGCAGTGATGAAGGGATCCGGACACTTTCCAACAGAACGTGCTGGGGTGAAAGTTCTCCAACCGACAGCGCCTGCTATCTGGAAACGGAATTAACAACAATTGAATCCCCCTATGAAATTGTGACACATGGATGGCTTAGCGCCAAGAATAGAAAATCGCTTGAACACCCTGTCTTTCTGGAGCCTGGAAAAAATCATCGCATCAAATGGGAAACCCTTCCAGAAGATTATGTATTTAAAAAAGGCCATCGGATTGGAATTGTCATTGCTGGAAGCAATAAAGGAAGGCTCCTTACGGACCCAAACCGTGCTGCATTTCATGTCCATCTAGGAAAGAGTTTGGTAGAATTGCCGATCGTTGGAGGCAGAAAAGCTCTTGAAAACGCACTTGGAGAAACAACCCCAACAACCGCAACAGAAATTCTATCGCTTGTGGAGAGTTTAAAAGAGGATGGCGAGTTTCAAAGTGAAGAGGAAGCCCGTGCTTTAACTACTCATATGGCGGCAGTTGAACTTTATGAGAAAAAAGGGCTCGGTGATAAAGTAGCGAAACATATGAATGGATTTATGTTGTTGCTGGACCAGCAACGAAATAATGGGCTAATATCCAATAAAGGCTATTATATGCTCAAAGAAGAAGCTGAATCACTTATTGAAAGCGGGCCGTAGTTTGCCGGTAATAGGATGATATTTTTGAAAAATAGTTGTTTCCCGGCAGCAGTCGGCGAGGCGATGCCGGGAAATTTTAAATGAACAGTAACGAAATAAACAAGCGGTTGAAAATGAAAGAAGACACAAATGTTATTGCAATAAAACTTGAAAACTGTGATTAAATAAAGTATATTTAACCTAATCTCATTTTTTACATAATTCCAAATAGGATGGCTTTTTTTAGGAGGTGTGAACATATTTGAATGAAGTAATTTTAGAGATCAATCAATTACATACCCATTTTTTTACCGACACCGGAGAAATTCCAGCTGTAAATGGAGTGAGTCTCAAGATACATAAAGGAGAAGTGCTGGGAATTGTTGGGGAATCAGGATGTGGAAAAAGCGTCACGTCCTTGTCGATTATGCAATTGGTTCCAAATCCTCCCGGTAAAATTGTGGGAGGGGAAATCTATTTTTTAGGTGAAAATCTCGTAAAAGCTTCCAACAAGCGAATGAGAAAAATAAGGGGAAATGAAATCTCCATGATTTTTCAGGAGCCAATGACATCTCTCGATCCTCTGTTTACGATTGGAGATCAGATCATTGAAGCGATCCGAATCCATCAAAAAATCAGCAAAAAAGAGGCCCGGGCGAAATCGATCCAATTACTGAAACTCGTTGGTATTCCCCGGCCGGAACAAATTATCCATGAATACCCCCATCAGCTTTCGGGCGGAATGAGGCAACGCGTCATGATTGCGATATCGATGGCATGCGAGCCGAAACTTTTGATAGCGGATGAACCGACTACAGCTCTGGATGTAACGATTCAAGCCCAAATTCTTGATTTGATGAAGAAGTTAAATACAGAAAACGAGACTGCCATATTACTCATTACCCATGACTTGGGGGTTGTGGCCGAAATATGTGACCGGGTGTTGGTGATGTATTCCGGACAGGTTGTTGAAGAAGGTACGATGCGGCAAGTTTTAAAAGACCCGAAGCACCCCTACTCCCAGGGCCTGATCAAGTCCCTCCCCGTTTTACATAAAAAACAGCAAAAATTGTATTCTATTCCAGGTACGGTTCCACAGCCGAAAATTGGAGCGGTTGGATGTCATTTTGCGCCGCGATGCGAGTTTGCATTTGATCGCTGTTTTGTTGAAACGCCAGAATTGTATGCGCTTGCAAAAGGGGGGAGCAGTCGCTGTTTTTTATATGAGGGGAAGGAGAGTGAACAGGGAGAACATGCAAAAGCCACTCTTGGAAGTTAAGGGTTTAAAGAAACATTTTGACATAAAAGGCGGCGTTTTGGGACGGAAAATAGGAGCAGTGAAAGCTGTTGACGAAGTTTCGTTTCATGTCATGCCGGGAGAGACATTTGGAATCGTCGGCGAGTCCGGATGTGGAAAGTCCACTACCGGCAAGTGCATTTTACAATTGATGAAACCGACAGCCGGAAAAATACGCTTTGAGGGAAAAGAACTCACCACCATACCACCTGAAGAAATGCGAAAGTTAAGGCGGGATATGCAAATCATCTTCCAAGATCCATATGCTTCCTTAAATCCAAGGCATAAAGTGGAAAAAATTATCACCGAACCACTTCTCGTTCATGGAATGGCATCCGCAAAGGAACGAAAAGCCCGGATGAAAGAACTGCTCGAAATAGTGGGTCTAAGCATGTATCATGCTTCCCGCTACCCCCATCAGTTCAGCGGGGGGCAACGGCAAAGGATCGGCATTGCAAGAGCGCTTGCGAACAATCCGAAGTTAATCATATGTGACGAGCCCGTGTCTGCTCTGGATGTTTCCGTTCAATCCCAAATTCTTAATTTATTGGAGGATTTACGTGAAACGTTTCATTTGACTTATATTTTTATCGCGCATGATTTAAGTGTGGTCAAACATATCAGCCATCGTGTTGGCGTCATGTATTTGGGACGGATTGTGGAATTGGCCGAGAAAGACAAACTATACTCAAATCCGAAACATCCCTATACGGAAGCCCTTTTGTCGGCGGCTCCCGTACCGGACCCGGATGTAGCAAGAGAAAGGATTATTTTAAAAGGAGATGTGCCGAGCCCTTCGAGTCCGCCATTGGGGTGTGCTTTTCATCCAAGATGTCCAAAGGCAATGGAAATTTGCAAAATTGAAAGGCCAGAATTTCGCAAGATGGAAGAAGGGCATTTTGTGGCTTGTCATCTTTATTAAATAGAAGGAATAAGCTTTATTAAATTTATTTTATGAATGAAAAGGGGGAAATGGGTTTGAAGAGACGCTTAACTCTTTTACTTTCACTTGTCACGGGACTAGCTTTGTTCCTTGCGGCATGCAGCGGTGGAGATCAGACTTCATCAGATGATTCAAAAGGATCGGGGAAGAAAGAAAAAGATACTGAACAGGTGCTTATTTATGCTCGCGGCGGGGATTCCAGCAGTTTGGACTTTGCCAGTGTTTCTGATGGAGAAACCTCCCGTGTGACGAAGAATATTTACGAAAGCTTACTCGATTATGACAGAGAGTCATTTGAAATCGTACCCAAGCTTGCTAAGGAATGGGAAGTTTCGGAAGATGGATTGACGTATACTTTCTTCCTGGAAGAAGGAGTGAAATTCCATGACGGTTCAGATTTCAATGCAGAAGCAGTAAAAATCAACTTTGAACGTTGGTCCGATCCGGAACATCAGTACAGCTTTACCGATGATGGATATATTTATCCTTTATACGGCGCCATGTTCGGAGGCTATAAAGGGGAAGAGGGACATATCATCAAGGAGGTCAATGTAAAAGGAGATTATGAAATCGAGTTTGTTTTAAATGAGCCGTTAGGTTCTTTCTTGCAAAATATGGCCATGCACTACTTTTCCATAACATCTCCGGCCGCTTTAGAAGAACATGGCTCAAAAATTAACGAAAATCCGGTGGGAACTGGTCCATTCAAGTTTGCTAGTTGGACGAAGGATGACCAAATTGTTTTGGAAAAAAATGAAGATTATTGGAAAGAAGGATTGCCCAAATTAGATAGAGTTATTTATAAAGTCATTCCAGACACCGCCGCCCGCTTGATTGCCCTCAAATCGGGTGAAGTGGACATCATTGATGATGTAAACCCCGAAGATGCCGAAGGCATTGAAGCGGATGAAAATTTGCAGTTATTTACACGCAGCGAAAATAACGTAGGTTACTTGGGATTCAACAATCAGAAAGAACCGTTAAATAATAAGCAAGTACGCCAGGCGATCAATTATGCCATTGACAAACAGTCTATCATTGACGCATTGTATTCGGGCTACGCGACGCCCGCGAAGAACCTCATCCCGCCAACCTATTTGGGGTATAACGATGAAGTGGCAGGGTATGATTACGATCCGGAGAAAGCGAAAGAACTGCTGGAAAAAGCAGGGTATAAGGATGGATTTGATATTGACCTATGGGTCATGCCTGTATCAAGGCCATATATGCCTGACCCAGAAAAGGTAAGCGAAATCATTCAAAACAATTTGGGACAGGTTGGCATCAAGGTAAACATTGTCCGTGAAGAATGGGCGCCTTATTTGGAGAAAACGGCGAAAGGTGATCAAGAATTGTATTTAATGGGCTGGTCGGGCACAAATGGCGACCCGAATTACTTCTTTGACAGCTTGATGCACAGTAAAGCGATCGGAGGAGAGAACAGAAACTTCTATGAAAATAAAGAAGTGGATAAATTATTGGATCAGGCACGGCTATCTATAGAGCAAGACGAGCGGGCCAAACTATACAAGGAAGCGCAAGTGCTGTTAAGTGAAGACGCCCCGACAGCATTGTTGGTACATTCCAAACCGCTTGTGGCGGCAAAAAGCACCGTGAAAAACTTTATACCTCATCCATCCACGAGTGATCCGTTGGAAGAAGTAGAACTGGAATAAAGATCAATATGGGGCTGGGACAAAAGCCGGTTCATTAGAAAAAGAGTGGCGCAGACCACACGAGTTGGTGGGGTAATAGAGTCCTTCTATTACCCTATATTTTTATTTTTACAATCAAATGCACTTTCATCAATTTAGGAAATGGGGTGGATGTATGTATGCCTATATTGGCAGGCGTATTTTCGTGCTTATTCCTGTTTTGCTTGGAATGACGATTATTACGTTTGCGATTGTACATATGATTCCCGGAAATCCGGCACAAACCATTTTAGGGGAAGCGGCTAAAGAGTCGACAGTTAAGGAACTGGAAGAAAGATTGGGCTTAAACAAGCCGTATCCCGTTCAATATGGAATCTATTTATCAAATGTGCTGCAGGGGGACTTGGGAACATCTTTGCGGACTAAAAACGACATATTGACTGAAATGCTGCCACGGTTGGGGGCGACTTTTGAGCTGACATTTTTCGCCATCTTATTTGCCATCATTATCGGGGTCAATGCCGGTATTATCAGTGCTTGGAAGCAAAATTCATGGTTTGATTTTTTGGCGATGCTGTTTGCCTTAATCGGTGTATCAATGCCCGTCTTCTGGCTGGCGCTCATGGAGCAGTGGCTGTTTGCCCAAGAGCTTGCATGGCTCCCTGCTTATGGAAGAGAGGCAAGCAAGGATCCCATTACACCCATCACCCATTTATATGTCCTCGATTCTCTTCTGCAAATGGACTTTGAAAAAACGGTGACAGTCTTAAAACACCTCGTTTTGCCAGCTATCGCACTCGGAACGATTCCAATGGCGATTATTGCCAGAATGACACGTTCCAGCATGTTGGAGGTTATGAAGTCCGATTACATTAGGACAGTCCGGGCAAAGGGGGCGGGCACGTTCCTGGTGATTTATAAACACGCATTAAAAAACGCCCTTATCCCTGTCATCACCGTCATTGGTCTGCAGGCAGGCGTATTATTGGGCGGTGCGATTTTAACTGAAACGATCTTTAGTTGGCCAGGTGTGGGACGTTATATATTTGAGGCGATTAATTATCGGGATTATCCGGTCATTCAAAGCGGAATATTGGTGATCGCTTTTATATTTGTCATTATTAACTTGATTGTCGATATTTTATATACCGTCATCGACCCCAGAATCAAATACTAATAAGGGGGATCAAATATGCAAACAAATGTTGAAATGGGGCCCTCAACACAAATTCCTCCCAAAAGGCCCGAGGAACCTGAAATGGGAGCCCCTCCCTCCCTGTGGCGGGATGCTTTGAGACAGCTTAGAAAAAATCGTTTCGCCATTACCGGTTTTTTTATCATACTATTTTTTGTTTTGCTTGGATTCATTGCCCCGTTCGTTACGCCTTACGGATTCGATGAACAAGTCATTTCCGACAGGCTGCAGCCTCCGTCTGCAACACACTGGCTTGGAACGGATGATCTTGGGCGGGATATTTTTACAAGAATTGCGTATGGCGCGAGACTTTCTCTTCAAGTCGGTTTCTTTGCGGTTATAGGCGCACTATTTTTTGGAACGATTTTAGGTGTTCTTGCCGGATATTACGGGCGTTGGGTGGACATGCTTATTTCACGATTTTTTGATATTTTGCTTGCTTTTCCGAGCATTTTATTGGCCATCGCTATTGTAGCCATTTTGGGAGCCTCTCTGCAAAACGCCTTGATTGCGATTGCCATCGTTAATATTCCGATTTTTGGGCGTCTTGTCCGTTCCAGGGTCATTAGTTTGCGGGAAGAGGAGTTTATCATGGCGGCGAGGGCCCAGGGAATGAAAAATGGCCGCATACTGCTCCACCATATATTGCCGAACAGCATGGCTCCGCTCATCGTACAAAGTACATTGGGATTTGGCACAGCCATTTTGGATGCCGCCGGACTTGGTTTTTTGGGGCTCGGAGCGCAGCCGCCTTTGCCGGAGTGGGGTAAAATGCTAGCGGATTCAAGGGATTTTATACAGCTTGCGCCGTGGACGTTGATTGTGCCGGGAGTCTGTATTGTGCTCGTTGTTCTCGGGTTCAATCTTATGGGGGATGGACTGCGGGACGTTTTAGACCCCAAGATGAAAAACTAAAGCGAGGCATAGCGAGTAGCTTGGTGATCATTCTTAAGCCCTTCATCATGTCCGCATGCAACGCAAAACACACAAATGAGCGGTGGTAGTTGTAGTGGAAAGTGATGGGAGCTAAAAGAAAGATATAGACAGGAATTGTTAAGTGTGTTTGTCAACATATTGGAAGATTAAATGATAAAGAAATAGATGAAAAGGTGATAGAGAGCAAAGATCAACTGGGCGTCCAGCTTAAGATGTGGCTGGCAAGTCAAGGCTTTCTTGGGGAAGGGGCGGTGCGCATCGGCCTTTTAAACGAAAAGGCGATAGATGTGGTGGTAATATTTGAGAAAAATAGATAAAAGAGTACTATAAGCGCATGAAAACGGAGATTCAGGCTCCCCCTATTTTGGTAAAGAATGAAAAGACGGCCAAGGAAATAAAACAAACGTTTGATAAAGGAGAAAAATTTGAAGCGTTGGCAAAACAATATTCTACCGATACTTCCAATGCAAAAGCAGGAGGAAAATTAGAATATTTTACTGTCGGTGCGATGCTGCCGGAATTTGAAGAAGCCGTGTGTCAACAAGAGGGCGAGCCCGTATATAGGCAGGTGGATGAAAAAGCCGGGGACGTATGAGAAAAACGGAGAAGCGATTTTAGCGACACTCCAATAAAAAAGTAGATCTGAAACCACTCGTAGAAATGACGGGAATTGTGTAAGGGTGGATGTATTCAAGGATGTGTTTAAGGCGGATTACGTAAATTCAGAGGGATACATGGTGATTGCCTTTCCTTGCGAGCTTTTCGCCTAGAATAACACTGGCTTCAGCCCTATTATGTATGCGGGCTGAAGCCGGTTCACTTTCTTGAACGCACTCATCTACCGCTTCTTTCAAATGCCTATCGCTTTTGGCATTTTATTGCAGTTGACAGATAAAGATATGAATTTTAGGTGTTCTCGCCCTTTTTTAGAGTCATCAAAAAACTCCCCATCTGTCTGGATCAAGGGGAGAATAGTTGCTTTATTTCATCATCATTTTGGTAATCAAAAGGTCATTGCCATTTTTTTATGAAGTAATCCGTGTCAGATTTCAAAGTTTGATAGGCGCGTTCTGACATATGTCCTTTTTGAAAATAGTGATCAAGCAAAGGGTAAAAACTTTTCATATGTTGAACTACCTTTTCAGCTTTGCCTTGCTGTTCGAAATGATGGATGGATACTAAATGAACCTGCAAGGAACGGGCGGCCTCATTGTTTGTAAACTCCCCATCTTTCTCGAATTGCTGTACAGTTTTTTCCATGATGGCCGCGGTGATATTCAGATGTTGCAAGTCACCATCAATTGGCAAGGTTATTTCACTTTCTCCAGGAAATATTGTTATTTTTGTTCCGGCCGGAGGACGGATTGTGAATTCATGGTCGCTTGCAAGAAGAATGATGCCCAGGCGATGCCCCGATTTAAACACATAGTCATCTGGCTGCATATCCCACTTGAATGTATATGCTTGATGAGGTGTTAGTGGTACAGATTGTGCGGCTGATTCCAGGTTTTGTGGGTCCATCCATCCCCGTGTGACGATTTCCGGCTTTGTTCCGCCATAATCGACAAGAAGTGCGGTCAAGTTGGCTACACGCCGGTCAATGCTTGCCTTCAATGTCACTACAGGTGTGCCGCTTAGACGGATGGGCTCTTTTAATACTGGTGAAAGATAAGCAAGGCGATTTTCAGACTTTATTTCCGGTTCTGCCGCAAGCTCAGTTGCTTTTTTCAAGGGGGTATCGGTCAGGCTTTCATGACTCGATGCATTTGCGAACGCTTCGCTGCTGAGAACTCCGCTATCTGTATCGGTGCCTTCCTTAAGATGCAGCTTTACGGAAGCTGCTTCAGGGGCAGGCCAGTCCTCTTGCTGATGCCACGTACGGTCTTCACGCTGGATGTCGACCTTCGGTTCGTCCATCAATCCGTTTTCAATTCCATATAGCCAGTAATCGAACCATCTATTTTCCGTCTGTTTCCAATTATTTGATGAAACCCCACTATGTCCTCCCTGATGGAGCCACATTTTTCGCGGTATGTTGTTTTGCTTTAGTGCTTCCCACCATTGTGAAAACTGCTTTGTCTTTACATTCCAGTCGTTTAAGCCATGGACGATCAAGACACTTGCTTTGATGTTATTCGCGTCATTCAAATAATTCCGCCTGTTCCAAAACTCGTTATAATCACCTGTTATTCGGTCTTGTTTTTCGGTGAGCTGATCAATTCCTTGTTGGCAAATATCGGGATTTTTCCGTGTTAAAACATATTTAGCCAATACGTCGGCATCCTCTCCCTGGTAGCCGCCGGGAGCAACCACGGCGCCGTTTGCCCGGTAGTAATCGTACCAGTTGCTGATTGCCGCTATGGGTATAATCGTTTTCAGCCCTTCCACACCGGTAGCCGCAACGCCGTTTGGCAATGTGCCGTTATAGGAGACGCCAATCATGCCGACATGGCCAGTCGACCAATCGGCATTCACTTCACCCCCATCTTCTGTGAAAGCTTTAGCCCGTCCATTGAGCCAATCAATGACCGCCTTTGTTCCCATGATTTCATGTACATCGCCTACTGTTGGACAGCCGTCCGAGGCACCGCTCCCAATGCTGTATCCTAAAATGACCGCATAGCCTCTTGGAACATAATAATCTCCCAAAGAGCCAAGATTTGCTGCCGACGGCTTGCCGTCGATCGGAACCAAATCCATATCAACGTTGTGAAAATCAACTGGATTTCCGCCGGCCCGATATGGGCTCATTTCATAGATGACCGGCACTTTTATTCCGGGATCTGTATGCGGGCGCATGACACGAATAGCCACGCGGTCCCGTTTACCATCCCCGTCGCTATCTGTTTCTGTTTCAACCAACAAGTTCTCGATGATGGCCTCATCAATGGGATAGATCGGCTTCGTCATTCCGTCTTCTAGTTCTATTTTGGTGTATTCTGTTGCTGTTTCCGGAACAAGTCCATTCATTTTGACTGGTTCCTTGGAGGAAGCAGTCGGTGAAATCTGATTGGCTGAAACTTCGGCGGTGCTTCCCAAAAGGATCATCAACATGAAGAGTGAATAGATGACCGGCCTTTTCATTACCCATCTTCCTCCTTTGGTGAATCGTTCATTTCGGTTTGCTCGTATTGCCGCGCAATTCCTATTTCCTCCCTCGTTAAAAAAATACAGTTTGAGTTATCCATAACATAACACCGCTGTTTAATTTAAACAATTTAAAATTATTAAAATAAATAAAATAGTAAGCAAGTAATCTGTTGTCGTTAGGATATATTGCCTATCATTTGCTTTTATGCTGTTTGGCAAAAGCGAAGCATCCAGTGCATACTCAGCCATCAAGGGAGAACGGATTCTTAAAGGTTTGTTCATACCTTGTAACCTTTTGCAAATGCTTTACAGGTCTTTATCACTATTTTTCATTAAGTCTCTAGAAATGGGTACAGAAAAGGAATAGATGTGATGATCCACACTTTTATTCAGAATATAATCAACATTAAGAATAAAACATCACCTAAACCCTATTTCAGTTGTTATTTAAGAAGAATGAATAATGTGTAAAAAAATGGGTTATAGGCGATGTTCTTATGAACAAAGGACCAGTCAGCCTTTATAGTACTTAAATATCATTCAGTATATTCTCAATTGTCGGAATTAAATTTAAATGGTATGCTTTTGTTAAAAATAAAAGGAGGTTGCTGGTTTGAGGCGAATAAATAGCATTTTTGTTGTTTTAGGTATTTTTTTGCTTTCAGTAGGCCTCACCTCACCTGTTTATGCTCAACAATCCGGGTTGGACACATTTCCGGAACCGGTAGATTCCGAGTCTTGGGTGTTGCCGGAACATATGACATGGGATGACTATCGACCCGTACCAGGGATGGATTGGAACAACGCGAATATTCAACCTGAAAGAGTGTTGAAAGGCGCATTGGTCGTAGTAGACTTTCCAGACCGGGAGTTTATTCTAAGTTCGGAAGAGGGAAGCGAGCATCATGGGAATCCGATCAATGGAAATATTCCCAGGGAAGAGGTGCCGAAGTATTGGGAAGATTCTTTAAACAAACCTCAACCTTTAAACAATCACCGGACAATTAACGAATACTGGATGGAAAATTCTTTTGGAAAATGGTCGGTGGACATTGATGCCTTTGGTCCTTACAGAATGGATCACAACGAATTTGAGTATGGCATGAATGAGTTTGGACAGCAGCCATTTTTACCACCGGATTATACGCCTAAAAGTACTTTTAGAACAGAAGCGATGAATAAGGCAAAAGCCGATATGGAAGCTTCGGGAGAAGAATATGATTTTACATTTATACTGCACGCCGGATATGATGAGTCAGGTGTTTGGCAGGAGTTTGGTGAAATGATGTTTGATGGTCCCGAATCTGTAAGTGATGAATATGGAGCGCCTTCCGAATATCCCGATATGCCAAATTGGGCTGCGACACGGTATGTTCCATGGACTTCATGGGTTGCCGCCAAAGGGATTTGGTCCCACGCTGATATAAGAAATGGCATATCTGTTCAAGGTGAAAACGATGGAATGGGAACCTTCGCACATGAATTTGGACATATTATGCAGTTGCTGGACAACTATAACAATCCATATGCCGACCCTGTTTCCCGCACGTATTCAGGTCCTTGGGAATTAATGAGTCGCGGCAGCTTTAATGGGCCAGGCGGCCCTCATACAAGATGGATGGTTCAGCCAACTTTAGGAGGTTCTGCGCCATCCCATCATATGCTGAGAAACAAGATTAAACAGGGCTTCTTGACAGAAGGCCAATATTTGAACGTCAACCGGGATGAATTGGCAGACACCGGTCCGGTGTTTGCGGACGTCCTTGCCCGCGCAGTCCCGAGCGGTGAGCAGTTTGGCCGGAGCGGCATATATGGCATCAATATCGAAATGGAAGATTTGACGCCGCCCAATTCCTTGCGGGATGATTGGCGCGCCGATATGCAACGGGGAGCGAAATGGTACGACAACTATACCTTGGAAGTGGTAGATCGTGTAGGGTTTGACTCATTTATACCAGACTCAGGAGTGCTGTTGGCCAAAACAAAGAACGCTGAATCCGCACCAAACATATGGGTGATTGATGCAAATCCGGAAGATATTGATCAGGTAGACTTCACGAGACCGAATGGTGAAAAAGCCATGTATTCAAAAGGAGACTATCGTCAGTTGGCAGATGCGTTATTTAAAGCAGGAACAGCGGATGGAGTGGTCAGCGAATACGTTGATGAGCATAACAGGCTCCACTTTTATATTCTTGATAAGAAATATGACGAAGATGGTGTGCTTTCTTACCGGGTGGCTGTCCGGCATTTGGATGGTGCGGGGGACTATAATCGTGGAGTAGAAGCGGTCAAGGACAAGGCGGAAAAAGCGGCTCCCGGAAAAGTGGCCACATACCATTTCAATGTGACAAACAGTGGGGATAGTGCTGACCTATACCGGCTGAATGCGGCAACAGAAGGCGGATGGAACACGATGCTCCAACACGAAGTGATTGAAGTGGCAGCAGGGCAGACAGTGAATGTGCCAGTCTATGTGCAAGTTCCGGAAGGCCAAGATTCGCAGACAGTGCTTTCTTTTACGGCAGTATCGGAAACAGATACGAATCAAGCCGTAACAATCCAACGTGTTGCCGGAACAAATGTCACTGCCAGCGATCTAGTTTCGTTGATTCAACAATTTGAGACTGGTGGCGAATTTGCCAACCAAGAAGCAGCTTGGGCTTTAAAAAACCATATGATCGCTGTAGAGCGCTTTGAAAAACAAGGAGAAAATGAAAAGGTGCTCAAGCATATGGGCGGGTTTGAGACTTTGTTAAATAACCAGTTAAAGAATCAATTGATTTCGGAAAAAGCTGGACAAGCCCTTCAGATTTATGCAGATGAGCTGATTGAAAAAGTTGGAAATGAATAATGGTATCTATCGTAAACGATATGTCTAACAAATATGTGCGTTCCTATAGAGGACGTGTCCGGAAGAACAAACAGACATTACCCTCGATTTTTATTAGGCTATGTTAAAGTGTTTGGTTCACTTTTGTGGGGAATTAACAAAAAGGGGTAATTCAAATGACCTTGGCCAACCGCAGAGACGTTACGACTTAGAAATACCGTATTCTAGCAGGAAAAATGAACTTGGAGGAAATGTACCTCCAAGTTCGTTCCTGTTATTACATTTTTTCTACAGATGTAGAGATTTTATGAATAATTTCTAATAAAGGTAATGTCCCATCGACAATGATATCCGAATTTGGCTTTATCGTTTTTAGCATCTCAAGATAACCCCGTCTTCCTTGTGCAATATAATTTTTCATATCCAACAATATATCATCAATAGAATTATTCTTAAAATCTCTCATCACTCTTCTTGCCATTGCGATATCCAAAGGAGTATCAATAAACACTGCGAAATCAATAAATTTACTCATTTTTGTGTGTTTATAGGCGAACGGAAAATCCAGCACAATGTAATCTAGTGGTTCGCTAAGTAGCCCTTCTAAATCTTTAATCAACGGAACCAAGTTCCAATCATCATAATTAGCTCCTCTGTCTACCCAATCGATCATGTCATCTGGACCTTCAAAATTGTAGTGATCAAAATAAAGTATTTTTGAATTTTGTAAGCTCTGGTTTAACTGTGTGGCTACTGTTGTTTTTCCTCCACCAGATACCGCAGCAATGGCAATGACAAGTGGAAGCTTTCCTTTATTCATACATTCACCCTTTATATCTTTTATACTATTTTACATTACAATTGGAATATTTTGTTACTAAACAAACCTAGTTACCATCATTCCTATTTTTTGCTTATCATATGAAACATTCTTTTCAAATCGACCTTTACCTTTAACATTATGTTGACATGATAGGAAAACATTAAAAAAACAGATTGATTAGGGAGGGGAAAATGACGTGTTTCGTCAAGGTAAAAAGGTGATATTGTCCTTGTTTGCGATCGGTGTCTTGATGCTTATGGGTTTGAGTCCTGCAACGGAGCAAGGAGATCGTTTTTCCATTGCATCAGCGAAAAGCGGACAGCTTGAGGTTGGTGATGTCAATATCGTTCCATTGCAGGTAACAGGACCGGCAAGTGAACGATTGAATCTAATCATTCTGGGAGATGGTTATACCGCTGATGAAATGGACAAGTTTCACGAGGATGTGGATCGGAATCAAAATGTCCAGTGGAGTGTTGAGCCGTTTCGGAGTTATCGGAATTACTTTAACGTATATATGGTAGAGACACCGTCCAAGGAATCAGGAATCAGTTGCGACCCGGATGATGGAAATGTCCGTCGGGATACTGTTTTTCATCTCCAATATGCGAATGAATGTCCGGCTGATCCGTTAGCGCGCGGTGTGACATACGGGGCTGGAGGAGTTGAAGCCAGGGATGCGATACTTAGAGATCATGTGGCTCCGCTTTTAGGAATACCTGAAAAATCTCAAAATATTCAAACGCTTGTTATAGCCAATACGTTTACTTATGGCGGGATCGGCGGCGTGCATGCCACAACAACTGGCGGAAGCCCGCAAGGACCGTTGGTTTCTTTGCACGAGTTGGGTCATTCCTTGGGTCAACTGCAAGATGAATATCCTTATTGGGGCAGAGAATATCCAGGTCTGCCGCATCCGAACAGCGAGCCAAGCTCTTTGCACCATACGCGGATGAGCTCAGAGGAAATGATGGCGCAAAAGGCAAAGTGGTGGCGTTGGTTGGGGGAAGAAAGCGAGTCTGGGGGGATGATTCGGGCTGCGGATCCGGACGGTTACGAAAGTGGTTCAACACGCGGGTCAAATGTTTGGCGTCCCAGCGAGCATTCTATGATGCGGTGGACTGGATTTTACTTCGATCAGGTTGGCAGGGAAATCATGACTCAGCGGATTACTGGAATGAGAAACGCCAATAAGATGCCGGTTAATTCAACGCCTGAAGGAGAAGTCGGCACCGAGGATGTACTATGGGTAGAGACAATGCATCCAAGATTTCATATGCTTGATGTAACGTGGGAGATTAATGGGAAAAGGGTGGCAGATACGAATAATAGCCGCTATTTAGAACTTGGGAAAGTGAATGTAAAAAAGGGAGACAGTATAAAGGCAACTGTGAAGGATACTACCGAATTTGTCCGAGACCCCGCATACTTGGATGGGCCGCGCATGACACAAACGAGAGAGTGGACAGTTGGAGCTCCGCTTCCGAAAAAAGATGTGGAGATTCAGTTCACCAACCATTCTACTACGCTTCATCATTTGACGCATGATGAAATCGTTTTTGTTGAAACAGCCAATCCTGTCGACAGGGTGTTACAAGTAACATGGGAGATTAATGGGAAGAAAATAGAAGACAAACATGATACCCGTCATCTCGATTTAAGCCAGTTCAATTTGCCGAAAGGATCATTTGAATTAAAGGCAAAGGTTATGGACCCGTTGGACTCTGGCGGGGGATCGGATACAGTTGGCTGGACTGTTGACAATGAACTTCCGCTAGCCGAAAAAACATTGTCTGATCCGCTGGCCATGTTAGGGACTGAACATTACGTATATTTCAATGAGTTTGATATGCTGCTTGATCCAAAAGATAATCAATCCGGGTTTGTCGTAGGCGAATTTCGGCTAAATAAAGATGGATGGTACAATTACTTTGGTTTTCCGGACGCCCCTCTGGGTACACCGTTTACATTTTCACATTCCGGAACAGTAGTTAAGGCACTCGTATATGGTAACTTGGGGACAGGAGGTCTTTCGAAGGCTGCTTTTGAGCAAACTTACAATGAGAATGATCCTGGAGGGCCGTTTGTTGCTGGATTTGGCACACATCTCGTTGAACATCGTGCAATTGATGCGGCGGGAAATATCGGCTTATCCAAAGACTTTCACGTGACTGTTTTGCCTGGCGGAAAACCAGCCTGTTCGGAAAAAATGACTGGAAAGCACCCAGGTAATGTAGTGGTGAAAGATGGGGTCGTCTGTATTGAAGATGCTGAAGTATCCGGGGGACTGACGGTCCAAGGAGGCGCATCAATCATAGTATCGAACAGCACAATTCATGGTGCCATTGAGAGTATAAATGCCGAAAGAGTTCAAATAGTCGAATCCACTGTCCAGGGGAAAACAACTGTGATGTCTACGAAAAGCGATGTATCCATTGTAGGCAGCTCATTTAACGGATCGCTTGCTTTGCTCGACAACAACCAAGTATCTGTGAACGAAAAATACGGAGAATACGGGCCGGTTGTAGTTGGAAACTCCGTTCATGGAACGCTCATTTCAGTGCATAATAACGCAAAAGTTGCTGACTTTGGAGCCTCGAATAAAGCAAGTGGGACATCTGATATAAATGCGCAAGATATCCTCTCTTTCATCAAGCATTTTGAAGTAGGAGGAGAGTTCTCCAATCCGGAGGCAGCCCGCGCATTAAAAACTCATATGATCGCTGTTGAGCTTTTTGAAGAAAAGGGAGAAGATGAAAAAGTACTTCAGCATATGGGCGGTTTCGAGACATTGCTTAATAACCAGCAAAAGAATCAATTAATCTCGGAAAAAGCCGGACAAATCCTTAACGCTTTTGCAAACGAGTTCGTTAAAAAAGTAGAAAGCTAATAAGGAAGGAGTGAATGTTTTTTAAAAGAAGGTGAAAAGAGCTTGCTTTCTGTCGGGGGAGACTTTTCCGCATTTGGCCGCTATATGGTGACATACACAATTCTGCTCGCACCTGATTGGGCGAAGTAGTCAGAAAGCTAACTTTGAGGTTCGGACAAAACCCTATAAAATTAAATAAGCCAGCGTGAAATCAAATTTACAAACCTTGATTTCACGCGGTTTTATTTTCACGATTTGTACGGGAATGTCAGTTTGTTTTTAACTTATGTACCAGGCTCTGTTTTTTGTTGGGGTCTTTCGTTCGCCAGTTTTCCATTCTCCAAATATAAAATTCTATCTCCCAGTTTTTCAGCTTCCTCGCGGTTATGAGTGACTAAAATAATGGGAATGCGCCAGAGCTGGTGGATGCGGAGCAATTCTTCATGGCTTTTTATACGCGTATGGTCATCCAATGCGGAAAACGGCTCATCCAAAAGCAGGGCGTCTGGTTCGGTGGCAATCGCTCTTACAAGGGCTACACGCTGTTTTTCGCCACCTGAAATTTCAGAAGGATATTTGTTTGCCAGATGTTCGATTTGCAGTTCTCTCATGAAGTCTTTGGCAAATGTTTCATTTTTCATGCCGTAAGAGATATTTTTCCAGACGGTCATATGTGGAAAAAGGGCGTAATCTTGAAACAAATATCCGATGTTTCTTTTTTGGATGGGAACGAGCGGCTTGCCGTCAAAAAATGTTGTCTCGTTCAAGCGGATGGTCCCGGAGTCGGGCTGGTTCAGTCCCGCAATACAATGTAGGATGGTTGTTTTCCCTGATCCGGAAGGTCCGAACAAGATGACGATTTCATTGGCTGCCGTGAACTGCACCTTCAAGTGAAAATGGGATCGTTTTTTTTGAATATCAACGGTAAGCACATTCGAACCCTCCATCAAGATTTCGTGTGTTTCATCATGTTCTTTTTACTCCACCAGTTTAGCCATAAAATGGCGCTGAATCCAAGGGCAACGATAATGATGACCCAAAAGGTGGCAAGCTCCATATCTCCAGATTCCACTGCGAAGTAGATGGCGAGCGGAATCGTATCCGTCACGTTCGGGATATAGCCGGCGATCATCAAAGTAGCGCCGAATTCACCGAGTGCGCGGGCGAAGGAAAGGACAGTCCCAGCGAGCAAACCCGGCCAGGCAAGCGGAAAGGAAATCGTCCAAAATACTTTCCATTTGGAAGCGCCCATCGTATAGGCGGCACTTTCAACATTCGGATCATATTGTTGAAAAGCGGCGACGGCACTTTGATACATCAATGGAAACGATACGACAATTGCTGCGATGAGGACTCCGTACCAGGTAAAAACAATTTGAAAGTCGAACCAGTCAAGCAACAGCTTGCCAATTATGCCATTTTTTCCGAAAATGTATAACAGGCCGAAGCCGACAACGGTTGGAGGAAGAACGAGCGGCAGCATAATGATGGCTTCCACTACGCTTTTTCCGGTAAAGGAATTGCGCCCAATCACCCTTGCAAGGACGACTCCTGTGATAAAGACGATGATTGTCGCGATAGCAGCCGTTTTAAATGATAATAAAAGCGGAGAGTAGTTCATATGTTCCATCATACCTTACCAACGTTATTTCTTGAATCCGTATTTTTTCATAATGTTTTGAGCTTCCTCTGTTTGCAAAAACGTTAGAAAATCTTCCGCTTCTTTTTCATGCTTCGTATTGGCGATGACGGCGCCCGGGTAAACGATAGGGCCATGCAAAGAATCGTCAACAGTGGCTAACATCTTGATTTTATCGGAATTCACCGCATCACTTTCATAAACAAAACCGATGTCGGCATTCCCGGTTTCCACATATGTTAATACTTGCCGAACGTCTTTTGCCAAAACAAGCTGATCTTTTAGCTCATTCCATTTATTCAAATGATGTAGTGCTTCTTCCGTATATTTACCTGCCGGAACGCTTTTAGGATTGCCAATGGCGATCTGCTCCACATCTTTCGCTGAAATTTGTGCTGCCGAAGTATATTGGATATCGGAATCCGCACTTGTAATCATGACCATTTTATTTCCTGTAATATTTGCTCGTGTCGAACGATTGATTAGGTCTTCTTTTTCCAATGTGTCCATCCATTCCTGGTTGGCAGAAAGAAAAATGTCAACAGGTGCGCCCTGCTGAATTTGCCGGGCTAATGTGCCGGAGCCGCCCAACTGCAAAGTGATATCGACTGTATGGTCTTTTTCATAGAGTTCTTTGATTTCTTCCAGTGCCTCTGTCAGACTGACTGCTGCGGAAACAGTCAATGGTATCTTTTTCCCTTCTGTTTCCTTGTCGACGTTGGTGGTTGTTTCCTTGCTGTTGCATCCTGCCAATAACAACGAAGCGACTAGCAAGATGAATATGGCGAACTTTTTCATCTGAATCCCCCAAAAAAGCAGATTTGGTTATATCTATTTATCATTAGTTATAACTAATTATAGTTAGCTTGAACATATAAGTAAATGATAAAATAGAGTGATTATATGTATTGAGGTGTTGTTGATGGCACACAATGAGTCTTTTACAACGGAAGAGATTGCCCGGCTCTTGAAAGTCTCCAAATTGACGGTTTATGACTTAATTAAAAAAGGGGAATTGAAAGCGTTCCGGGTAGGACGGCAAATGCGTGTGGATGCGAATGAGCTGGAGCATTACAAATTACGGACACTGGAAGTGAAATCTGCTCCGGAAGTGGAAGCTGAAAAAACGGTAAAAGGATCAGTGCGTCAAGTCGTGATCAGCGGCCAGGATAGCAGTCTCGATATTTTGGCCAGACAGATCGAATCGAACACAAACCAGTATCGTCCGTTGCGTTCTTACGCGGGCAGCCTTGACGGCTTGATTGCCATGTATTTGGGAAAAGCGGATATTGTCAGTACGCATTTGCTCGACGGTGATACACTTCAATATAATATTCCCTACATAAGAAAGCTGCTTGTCAGTCAATCCTTTATTGTGATGAACTTGATCGGCCGCAGGGCCGGGCTTTATGTGGCAAAGGGAAATCCATTGCAAATAAGGGGTTGGCCGGACTTGGCCAAGGCTGGTTTAAAGCTGATTAATCGTGAGAAGGGGGCCGGAGCCCGGGTGCTGCTAGACGAACAACTGCGGCTTAACGGTATATCGAAAAAACACGTAAAAGGATATGGAGATATTCAAACAAGCCATTTGGGAGTGGCTAGCAGCGTGGCCAATGGAAGAGCCGATGTCGGTGTCGGCATTGAACATACGGCCAAAGTTGCGAATATTGATTTTATCCCCTTGATGACAGAAAGCTATGATC
Organism: Siminovitchia sp. FSL W7-1587; assembly: GCF_037963795.1. Lineage (NCBI taxonomy): Bacteria > Bacillati > Bacillota > Bacilli > Caryophanales > Bacillaceae > Siminovitchia > Siminovitchia sp. FSL W7-1587. The sequence goes on along the minus strand of NZ_CP150169.1, from coordinate 1,407,525 downwards.
TTGTCATATTAAAAACAAATGAAAATGAACAGCTCATCGGCAACGTGCAGGCGATTTTACAAAATAAATCTTTTCAAGAAGAATTGCAATCCCTCGGTTATGATGTATCCAGAACTGGTGAAGTAGTATATGAACAGTAAAGATGTTAGTTCGTGAATTGGCCAGGTTTTTAAAACCATGAGGGTACGCCAAGAGATTGCCATAAATATCAAATCAGCATAAAAAAACTGGACCTGCCCGGTCCTGTTTTTTTATGAGCCTATTCGGCAGAAAGCTCTTCCCAAATCTTTTTCATGCGCTCTCTGCCTTGTTGGATGTTTGGTGAAAATTGAATGGCGGCCGCCTGCCTGGTTTCCTGGATAGCTCGTACGGCCTCATCCAATTTTTGATCAATGATCATGGACTCTTTTGCCGCCTGTTTTGCAATCGAGAGTCCGGCGGCAGTCCCTTGGGCCATGGCAATTTTTCCGCTTTCAATCCCGGTGATATTTCCCGCCACAAACAGGCCTTCAAGCGGTGTTTCCATTGTTTCTGAATGAACAGGGACATGCCCTCCCAATTCAGGAATATACCGGAACGGACAGCCGGCGACTGCGGCCAATTCAGCAAGTGGATATAACCCGCCCGCGATGCAAACAAAGTCCGCTTCGTACTCCGTTTGCGAATTTGACATGATATTTCCCCGGGAATCAATATTGACGGTTCGTACCCCTTCCACTTTTGTCTTTCCCACAATTTCAACAGCCGCTTTTCGGAGTTGGAGGGAAGTGCCGTTTACTTTTATGCCTTGTTTCGGATAAAATTGAAGACCCCAGTTTCGGAAAGCAGGACGCTTCATCAAGCGGCTGCCAATGCGCAAAAATCGCGAAGGAGCCAAATGGGAAGCATGGAGCAGGGATTCCATGACATTTTCCGGTATAGCGGCATGTTGACTGAGCGCGTTTTTTTCTGGGAGGATGATCCGTTCCACACGAATGCCGGCCAGTTGCAGTTCATTTAATATGGCAAAGGATAGTATGTTTGCTCCGATAATGATCCCTTTTTTCCCTGCCCGAACCCGGTGGACATTGGTCATCACTTGGGCGGCTCCAATAGACATCACACCCGGCAATGTCCAGCCGGGTATGGGGATTGGAAATTCGGCTGCTCCAGTGGCAAGTAATATAAAAGGAGCATCAAATGTTCCGGCGTCTGTATGGATTTTCCAAAGTTTTTGGGCTTTTTCCAAATCAAAGACTGAAACACCGCAGTGTATATGAACGGACAATTGTTTTGCTTTTTCATGCAGGCGTTTCGATTCTTCTATTCCGTTCCACCATTTTCCCGGTCTTTCTTCGTGTAGCTGTCCAAGCAGCCGGCCGCCCGGCTTTATAAACTCATCGAGTACTGTTACCTCTAGGCCGTGTTGAGCACAGGCAATGGCTCCTGCAAGTCCTGCGGGTCCGGCGCCAATCACAATAACATCGCTCATTTTTTTGCCACCATCTCTTTAATCATATTGGGATGCTGCTTTCCGCTCTCAACAGCCATATCTTTTTTCACAATCGTAAGACAGGCGCGTTGATTTGCCTTCCCGTTGACGGTGACACGGCATTCCATGCAATGGCCAATGTTACAGTAAAATCCGCGAGGTGTTCCACTTTGTTCGTGGACACGGAGTTGGCGGATGCCATTGGCTAAAAGGGCGGCCGCGATTGTTTCTTCTTCGTAAGCGGTATATGTTTCTCCGTCAAATTGAAAAGGAATTTTTTTTCTATGTTCGATTTTGCCTAAAATAGGGTGGTCAATAATTCTAGTCATCAAGATCACCTGCCGTTCCGAAAGTGACCGGTCTGACAGGCGGCTGGTATTTCAACGGAATGTCTGAAACGGAGATGCCCGGCAGTACCTCTTCAATGAGCCGGTCAAGTGTCACCCTGCATGTGCGGCCTCCACAGAAACCCATTCCTGCCCGCGTTCTGAGCTTTAACTCCCTTGCACTGCATGTATATGTTTCAACAGTTGTTTGAATTTGTCCGAAAGTGACTTCCTCACATCGGCAAATGACCAAGTTCTCGTTGCCAGTCATAGGCTTTGCCTCCTTTTGCTGTCTATGCAAGTTTATAATGCAAAAACTGTACCAACAAAGGGAGGATATTCAGTCAAGTCCAAGGCGCTTTAGCCGGTTATACAGGGTGGCTCGTGTGATGCCGAGTTGCTTGGCGCACTCCGCTTTATTTCCTTCTACGATCTTTAAGGCCCGCTCCAACACTTTTCTTTCATGCTTTTCCATTTCGGTCTGAAGCGGCAAAATGGTTTGGTGTTGTTCTTGCTCTTCCCATTTGGGCAGCTGTTTTTGATCAGAGAAGCTGTCCGGAACGAAAGGCAAATACTCTTTTTTGATGATACCGTCCGTCGCAAAAACGACAAGCCGTTCGATGACATTGCGCAGTTCCCGAATATTGCCCGGCCAGTCATACTGTAATAAGGAATGCATAACTTCGGGGGAAAAATCTTGGATGGGACGATCGTAGCGAATAGACAACTCTTTTAAAAAATGATTTGTCAGTTCAATAATATCTTCCTTCCTCTCACGTAAAGGAGGAATTTGGACACTGACGACATTTAAACGGTAAAATAAATCGTCACGGAATTTTCCTTCTTTCACGAGCTCCGATAAGTTTCGATTTGTTGCGGCAATGATACGGAAATCAATATTGATTTCCTTTTCACCGCCAATTCGGTAAAATTTTTGCTCCTGCAACACCCGTAATAATTTTACTTGCATGTCAAGCGGCATTTCTCCCACTTCATCGAGGAATAAAGTTCCTCCGTTAGCCAGTTCAATCTTTCCTTTTTTCCCCTTTTGGCTGGCGCCTGAAAAGGCCCCGCGTTCATAACCGAACATTTCACTTTCAAAGAGAGAATCCGGTATGGCCCCACAGTTAACGGAAATAAATGGGGCGCTTTCTTTTTCGCTTGCATCATGGATGGCTTTGGCGAACACTTCTTTTCCAACGCCGCTTTCCCCTAAAATCAGGACGGTTGACTTAACGGCACACACTTTTTTTGCCAAATCCACTGTTTCCTGGAGGATTCTGCTTTTTCCTTTAATAGTGCTGAACGGATCGTTTGTTTTTCTGTATTTCGCGACCTCTTGCTCGAGGCGGTGTACTTCAAAGGACATGTTAAACAGTTTTTCATTGAGTACTACTTGGCTGGTGACATCCGTTTCCGACACCACCGCCCCAATGATTTCCTCTTCGTAATAGACGGGATTGGAATTGATCAGTACAAATAAGTCGGAACGCGGATGATGTTGTTTGTTTTTAATGCTTTTCCCTTCGTGAAGAGAATGCAAGATTTCCAGTTTGTCAGGTTCAAAAAAGTCCGTAATCAACCGTCCCAATATTTCTTCTTGTTTAATCGAAAATATTTCTTCTGCGCCCTTTGTCCATGTTTTGACACGACCGTCGGCGTCAATGGCCGTCACCGAAGAATCTGATGTGTTGATGACTGCTTCATAAAAAGCGCTTACATGTTGAAAGGAGGTGTAGAGAAACTGGATCATCTGAGCTGCGGTAATATAGCCGTTCGGCTTGTCATTGGCATCAAGCACCACTGTGACGAAAGTTTCTTGGAACGCATTGGTTAATGCCATAAAAGTGTCGTCCTCGTATACCGTTTTACATCGCCATTCTTTTTCAAACGGACTTTTTTGGTAAAAAAAGCGCCCGTCTCTTTCCAATATATAGTCCATGTTGTTAGGCCGTATTTTCGTATGCAGCACTTCACGGATAGTTGGCAGCGAAAGAGCCATGATTCCACCCCTTATATATAAAAAATTTTACAGTGTAAAGATTATTATACACTAATATGTTCAAGTTTTTAAAATTTTCCCGAAAGTAATATTGATTTTCTCATGTGGCCGGCGGAGCGACCTGGCACAGTATTTGCAACCTATAAAAAGTAAGCACCGAAGGGAGGAACAGCTTTGAAACATTGTGATGTGTTCATCATCGGCGGCGGAATTATCGGGTGTGCTATCGCCTATTACGTGTCCAAATCCGGTCGGCAAGTGACCCTTGTTGAAAAAGGAGATTTTGTAAGCGGCACTTCTTCTCGTTGTGACGGAAATATTTTGGCTATAGATAAAGATCCGGGTTTTGACAGCCAGATGTCTTTGGTCAGCCAGAAGCTTGTCGCTGACTTATCACGCCAGTTGGATTATCCATTTGAATACCGCGCACCAGGAAGTATTCTTGTTTGTGAATCTGAAGAAGAAATGGAAGCTGCGGAGCAATGGGTGGAACGCCAAAAAGCGGCAGGATTGCCGTTTCGGATGTTGGACCGAAATGATATACGGCATGAGTCCAAGTATTTTGCTGACGACTTGCTTGGGGGTTTGGAATGTTCCACAGATTCAACCGTCAATCCATATATGCTTGCTTTTGCATTGTTGGAAGCGGCAAAGGAGCAAGGAACAGAGGCTTGGAAACATACAGAGGTGAGGCGTGTAAAAAAGGAAGGAGACGGGTCTTTTTCCATTGATACGTCAAACGGAATGTTTACCGCTAACCATGTGGTGAATGCCGCTGGCGTCTGGGCGCCTAAAATCGGGGAAATGCTGGGCCTGTCGATTCCGATCAAGCCAAGGAAAGGGCATATCATTGTCGCCTCCAGACAAGAACAGATCGGTTTGCGTAAAGTGATGGAGTTTGGCTATTTAATTTCCAAGTTTGGCGGGGAGCGCCGGGTTGATCCGCTTACAGAGAAATATGGGGTGGCGCTTGTCTTTGAACCGACGGAAAGCCAAAATTTTCTAATCGGGAGCAGCCGGGAATTTGTCGGTTTTAACACGAAGGTAGAGCATGAAGTCATTCAATGTATTGCCCGCAGAGCGATTCGCTTTTATCCAAAAATGGCTGACATGATGATGATCCGTACTTACGCAGGTCTCCGGCCGTACACGGAAGATCATTTGCCGATTGTGTCGCGAGTGGATGAGATTCCAAATTTTTACATAGCGGCAGGACATGAGGGGGATGGAATCAGCCTGGCGGCTGTCACAGGGAAAGTTGTGGAGGAGCTCATGAATGAAAAAGAGACCAGTATTCCGATTCAACCTTTAAGCTATCATCGTTTTCAGAAAGGGGTGGCAAGTATTTGAAGGCGCAAAAAGTGTTTACAACGATAGATACACATACAGGAGGAAATCCAACGAGAACTCTCATCAGCGGGCTTCCCGAACTAAAAGGAAACACGATGTCGGAGAAGATGCTGTACATGAAAAAAGAGTATGACTGGATCCGCAAGCTGCTCATGAATGAGCCCAGAGGGCATGATGTGATGTCGGGAGTGCTTTTGACAGAGCCGTGCGATCCCGCGGCGGATATCGGCGTCATCTACATTGAAACAGGCGGATATTTGCCGATGTGCGGCCATGATACGATTGGCGTCTGCACAGCTTTGACAGAGTCGGGGCTCATCTCTGTAAAAGAGCCTGTGACCTCCTTGACATTGGATACACCGGCCGGGTTGGTGGAAGTGGATATCCTTGTCGAAAACGGAAAGGCGGTCACCGTTTCTTTTAACAATGTGCCATCCTTTTTGTTAAAGAGCGTCAGCGTTGATGTGGAAGGCATTGGCGAGGTACAGGCGGATATCGCGTACGGGGGAAACTTTTACGCGATTATTGACGCCAAATCAGTGGGACTCGATTTGATTCCTGAAAACGCTTCCGACATTATTGCAAAGGCGATCAACATTCGTAACGCCATCAACGAATCAACGGAAGTGGTCCACCCGCAATTTCCGTTTATCAGGGGATTGACCCATGTGGAATTTTTTACGGAGCCAACGCATAAAGAAGCGGATGTAAAAAACACCGTTGTCGTCCCGCCGGGCGGGATCGACCGTTCACCGTGCGGGACGGGGACTTCTGCCAAGCTGGCTGTTCTTTATGCCAATGACGAAATAGGGATAGAAGAAGAATTTGTCCATGAGAGTATAGTCGGCACATTATTTACAGGGCGTGTGCTTCATGAAACGCAAGTCCAAGGAATGGACGCGGTTGTGGCAAACATATCGGGATCGGCCTGGCTGATGGGCATGCACCGCTTTTTCTACAATGAGGAAGATCCGCTTAGGGAAGGGTTTCTTCTTATTCCGCCGATGGAGCATGAAACGGAGGATGTGACATGAAACTGCAAAAAATGTATCACACGACTGACGTGCATGTGGCAGGCGAAGTTTTTCGGATCATCCATGATGTGCCACTCGTTCATTACAGAAGTCTGCAACAATTGGAGGAGCAGCTGCCGGCCACTTTTTCAGAAGAAATGAAATTGCTTGTAAAAGAGCCGCGCGGTTTTGCGGGGATCACCGGCTGTCTCGTTGTTCCGCCTGTCAGTGAAGAAGCGGATGTGGCTGTTATCTTTTTTGATCATGAAGGCACATTGCCTGTTCATAATGCCGGAGTTGCCGCCATCACTACTGCCCTGCTTGAAAATGGCCGCTTAAAGGAGAAACAATCAAGCGAGTATTTGATAGAAACCGTTCAAGGCATCGTTTTTGCATCGGCGGTAATGGAAAAGGAACAGGTTGTATCCGTTATTGTGGAGACAGGTTCGTTTACTCTTGTGAAGTCTGACATTCCTTTTTTAGAGACAATGTATACCCTCGTGCAGGGGGAGCATTTGTATGCTCTGTTTGACGCGAAAGAAGTTGGCGCCGTGCTGGAACTCGCCAATCTTTCAGAATTAAAAGAATGGGGACGACAGGCTGTTCAAAAGTTGGCAAGGGAACGCGCAGTTGAAAGGGTTGTGTTAATGGATTGGGCGGAAGCATCCAAGGGAAGGGTGAAATCAGTCACGTTCCGGGAGGACGGATGGCTCGTCCGTTCGCCGGGCTTCGGTTCGACGGCGGCCTGTTTTACAAGTCTGGTGGGGAAAGGGGAAATCCGGTCGGAACAACGGCTAGTGAATGAAAGCATTTTTGGAAGTTTTCTTGAAGCAAATTTGCTTCAAGTCGACGGCGACAATCGGTTCAGTATACGTGCGAGAGGGTTTATGACAGGGGCGCAAACGTTTATCCTCGATCCAACGGACCCTCTGCCTGACGGTTTTTTGCTTAAGTAATGGCATTCCTGGTTTATGAAAAATGAGGAGGAAAACCATGGTAAAAGAAAAGCGTCTTCCCAATCTGCCTGAAGTAATCTTTGTGTTAGTGAGTTTTATTGTCATCATGTACGTGTTTGTTGCGCAAATTGGCCTTCCGATTCAATTGGCATTGTTCGTTTCCTGGTTTGTCATTATGCTTGTCGGCCTTAAAATCGGTTACACGTATTCCGATTTGCAGGATGGCATTTTAAAGGGGATTCATAACGGTTTGGAAGCTGTCTTGGTCCTCATTACGGTGGGGGCGTTGATTGGTACATGGATTGCCGGCGGAATCGTTCCGAGCATCATTTATTATGGTCTCACCATTATTAATCCGACGATCTTTTTATTTGCCGCTTTCGTTATTTGTACGTTGACATCGCTGGCAACCGGAACGTCATTCGGCACAGCGGGCACTGCCGGCATCGCCATGATGGGGATTGGACACAGTTTTGGAATACCGATGGCGCTTGTGGCAGGGGCCGTTATTTCCGGAGCTTATGTTGGAGATAAAATGTCTCCGCTTTCAGACACGACGATTATGACGGCCTCATTGACGAAAGTAAACTTGATTGAGCACATCAAATCCATGCTGTATGTCAGTGTTCCCGCTTGGGTGTTAACGGGCTTGTTATTTATCTTTACCGGTTTGTTTTACGTGAACAAAAGCGGCGACCTAAGCCGTGCAGAAGCGACGATGGCTTCATTGCAGGAGCATTTTCATATTGGCTGGTATATGCTCATTCCTGCCGTGATTGTTATTATCCTTCTAGCCATGAAAAAGCCGTCGATTCCGACGATTGCTTTTGGTGCCTTGCTCGGAGCCATTTGGTCCTTTCTATTTCAAGATATGACGATACTGGATGCGATTAAAACTTCCTACAGCGGATTTGCGATTGAATCGGGCGTCGATTTTATCGACAATTTGCTCAACAGGGGCGGGATTGTCTCCATGCTTGATGTCATTGTTCTCATTTTGTTTGCTCTTGGCGTTGGCGGTTTGATGGAGAAAATCGGCATATTGCAGGTTATTTGCAACACGATGCTTGCTTGGGCGGATAATGCGGGGAAAGTGACACTTTCTACGATCATTTCCGGATTTTTTGGGAACTTCTTTGGAGGCGCTGCTTACGTATCCATTATCACGGCGAGTAAGATTACCGAAAAAAACTATGATCGTCTTGGCATTGACCGGCGGGTGCTTTCAAGAAATACAGAAGCGGGCGGAACGGTTACGACGCCGATGGTGCCGTGGAGTGATGGCGGGGTATATATGGCCACTGTATTAGGTGTAAGCACTTTGTCCTACCTTCCCTTTTTATGGTTTAACTTTTTGGCTGTATTCATTACGTTGATTTACGGGTTTACGAATAAGTTTATTTGGTATACGAACGATTCGGACAGTGAAGAGACGGATCAACAAATTGCAAGTCTATAACATAATGAATGGAGGAAGTAAAATGTCAAAAATCAGGGGAGCTTTTCCGGTTTTAATTACCCCGATGAATGAACATCAGGAGATTGATTGGGGAGGTGTTAAGAACAATATACATTATTTTATCGACCAAGGTGTGGCTGGAGTCATTATCAATGGGAGCACCGGAGAGTTTGTCAGTCTGACGAAAGAAGAAAAATATAAGATGGTTGAAACGGTGGTTCAAGAAGTAAACGGACGAATTCCTGTAATGGTTGGGACAGCGTCCGAAACGACGAAAGAAACAATCGAATACACGAAACAGGCGGAAGCGAATGGCGCGGACGCCGCCTTGATCATTAATCCTTACTATTGCAAACCGAAGGAAGAAGAAATCTATTTTCATTTTAAAGAAGTTGCCAAAGAAACGGATATTCCGATCATGCTGTATAACAATCCAGGTCTGTCCGGCATCGATATGAGCACGGAGTTGATGCTGCGGCTTGCAAGAGAATGTGAAACCATTACACATGTCAAAGAATCGAGCGGCGATATTCAGAAAGCGAGAGACCTCGCCCGTGAAGGAAAAGGCGACATTGAAGTGTTTTGCGGAGCTGAAGAGCTGGTCATGGAATCTTATTTCGTCGGAGCAACGGGCTGGGTGTCCGTAGCGGGCAATATTGTGCCGAAACTGGTGACAGATATGTTTCACTACTTCCAAAATGGTGAAATTGACAAGGCCTGGGAAATCAACGACCGCATTCTTCCTCTCTGTCATTTCCTTGAAGGATCGGGGAAATATGTCCAAATTGTCAAGCGGGCTCTGGAATTGACCGGGCAGGCCGGCGGACCGTCGCGCTATCCAAGACTGGGATTGTCGCCGGCTGAAGAACAGCAGTTGAGAGATATTTTATCTCAATTAAACATTACACTCGCCACAGTAAAATAAAAGAATATGATGTTTGCGAAATTCAGTGGAAAGGACAGGATTACATGGTTTAGTAAAATGTCAATCTTCTACCAGGGGTGGTAAGCCATGAATGTTCATTTAATCATTGTTATTGTGTATTTAACTAGCATGGTTTTCTTAGGAATGTATTTTGCTAAGCGCGAAGTTAAAAATACCGAGGATTTTATGATAGCAGGGCGGCGATTGCCGGGTTTTATCCTCGTTGGAACATTGCTTGCCACGTGGGTGGGATCAGGAACAATAGTCGGAGGGGCCAGTTTTATTTTTCAATACGGGCCTCTCGCCTCTATTATTTACTTTGCCGGTGGACCTATTGGGATCATGATTTTATACTTCATTGCCGATAAGGCCCGATTATTGAAGAAAAATACTTTACCAGAAATGTTGGAGAATAGATATGGAAGTACTACTCGGCTTGTCGCCACTGTTTTTATCCTGTTGGCGTATGTGGGCATTACCGCTTACCAATTCATAGGCGGAGGAGTCATACTGAGTATGACGACTGACATATCACCTGAAACCGGCACGATACTCATTGCTGTTTTTGTCATATTTTTAGCTGTAACAGGTGGACTATTTTCTGTCTCTTACACAGATTTTGTAAGCGCTATATTGATTGTGTTTGGATTTTTAATCGCTGTCCCATTTTTATTGCCCAAGGTAGATGGTTTTTCTGGAATGGTTTCCGCATTGCCTGACAGTCATGTAAGCTGGTCGGGAGGATTGACATTCCCGCAATTGTTGGGGTTCTTTTTACCGACCTTCCTATTAATACTGGGAGACCAAAATATGTACAATCGATTTTCGGCAGCCAGGGACGAAATCACCGCAAAAAAATCAACAATCGGATTCTTTTTTGGGAATGTCATCATTATTAGTTTAGCGATCTTTATTGCGACAACTGCTGTTGTGTTATACCCGGAAATTCAATCTGACACTTCTATTTTTCATATTGCCGCAAATGCAGTACCGGTTCCCGTTGGGTCACTGATATTGGTTGCTTCCATTGCGTTGGTCATTACGACAGCTAACTCCTTTTTATTATCCATTGCCGGAAATATCGTTTACGACATTTACTCTCGATTTAAGGGTACGCTCACAGATCGGCAGCATTTACGTTTTAGTCGGATGTCTGTTATACTGCTTGGTATTTTGGCCTATGTACTCGGTACTTTTTTTCCGAGTGTATTAGAAGTACAAATGTATTCTTACACGATGTATGGTGCAGCAATTACACCCGTTGTGATGGCGACATTTTTTTGGAAAAGAGCCAATACGGCGGGGGCGCTGGCTTCTATTATTACTGGTGGGATGGCAACCCTTTTCTGGGAACTTGTACTCAATAAGCCGTTTGATTGGAACAGTGTTTTGTTTTCTTTGCCGTTATCGGTCGCTGCCCTCATTATTATCACGTTACTCACGTCAAAAAAGAAGGATATCGCGAGTATGGATACAGATTCAACAATCGTTCATCAAGCAAATGATAAACTTCCGGGAGGTCGGTGAAAAATGAATATAGACCATCGGTTAAATGAATTAAGAACGTTTATGAATGAGCAAGGGCTTGCGGCTTGTGTCATTTCTAATCCGGATCATCAATATTATCTCAGTTCCTTTAAGGCGATCTTATATTCGCGTCCCATTCTATTTGTGCTAGATGAAAAATCAACGAGCTTAATCGTTCCGGCGTTGGAAGAGGTTCATGCCAAGGAAGAAGCAAAGATAGATCGTATTCTTACTTATTATGAACATCCGGAAAAAGCAAAGGAAGGTATTCATCCATATCAACATTTGGAAAAATTGCTCGTTCCGTATTCGACAGGATCAAAAATCGGCATCGATATGAGTGCGACTTCCGCGGGTCTGGCTGAATGGATCCGGAAGTTGGGATTTACACTCGTTGATGTAGGACAAAAAATCGTTGAAATGCGTTATATAAAAGATGAAGAAGAGTTGAAGTTGATAGAGGAAGCGGGCCGGCTTGCCAACTTGGCGGTAGATCAATCTTTAAAGGCGTGTAGAGAAGGAATCACGGAAATCGAAATGGATGCGGCAGGAAATGAAGCTTTATTTAAGGAAACGGCTAAAAAGCATCCAAACTCAACACTGGATTTATTTGCCATGTCTCCTTCCGGCATAGAACGCACGATCATGCCGCATGTCTTTTCAAATACAAGGAAACTACGAAAAGGAGATGTGATTATTCATAGCCGTCAAGTGGCACTCAACGGTTATCGGGCCGAGCTGGAAAGAACGGTAGTCCTTGGCGAATTAACGAAAGAGCAAAGAAGAGGTTTTGAAGCGGCAAAACTGGCCCAGCAAGCATCAATTGATTTTATTAAACCGGGAGTTACGGCCGCTGAAGTCGACGAGGTATCAAGAAATGTGTTAAGAGAGGCTGGATTTGGACAGTACGCCATTCACAGGGCTGGGCATGGCATTGGGATATCCGCGCATGAAGAGCCTTCATTACGGTTTGATAATGATTTGATGTTAAAAAAGGGGATGGTATTTACGATTGAGCCGGGAATTTTTATTCCAGGCATAGGGGGATTTAGACACTCAGATACACTTATACTGACTGAGAATGGTCATAGACTCATCACCGAATACCCGCGTGAATTAGAAGATTTAACCTATCGTTAATCCGGGAGTTACTATACATCCGGACTTTCTCCGATACGCCTGTTGCAGATTCGCAGGACAAATAGTGACTGCCTGTCACCGTATTGGACAAATTTTTCATGAGTCCTTGAACATATTGCAATGTCTGCAAAAATCTGATGAAAAAAATTTGCAACTAAATGATCCATTTATCGGAGGTATGTTTATGGAATTTATCATAAATGGGGTAACGGCTTTTTGTGGTGAAAATCTGGCATTGAAAGAAGAGCAGGCTATTTGGATTAAAGATGAGATGATTTATAAAGTTTTACCAAGTGATCAAATTCCATCAGATAAGCATGTCATTGATAGAAGCGGGATGTTTTTACTTCCTGGATTAATCGATTTACATGTCCATATTATTTGGGACGGTGAGACGGACCCTGTTAAAACGAACGCGGAAGAAAGCTATGAACAAATTATCATTCGCGCTGTAACCAATTACCAAAAATATATAACGAAAGGGATTACGACAATCAGGGATCTTGGTTCCATAAAAGATATTGCCTTACATGTGGCCGAAGCAGCCGATAGAAACCTGATCGCCGGTTCAAGATTAGTCGCATGTGGAAAAACGATCACGATGACGGGCGGACATGATCCTTTTTGGGGAAGTTTTTCGGATGGACCTTCCGAAGTTCTAAAAGCGACACGAGAGCAAATATACAAACATGCCGGTGTTATTAAAGTAAGCGCCACCGGAGGAGTATATGGCAGAAGCAAAGGCGAAGTAGCCGAAAGATCGGAACTCACTTACGAAGAGTTAAAGATTATATGTGAGGAGGCTCATCGATTTGATCTTAAGGTAGCCTCCCATGCCATTGGAAGGGAGGGGATTATCAACTCTATTAATGCGGGAGTAGATTCAATCGAGCATGGTCATTATATCGATGAGGAGATCGTCGAGTTAATGAATAGAAAGGGTTCATCGTGGGTACCGACATTGGAAGTCTATCAAAAGCTTGCCAGTCTGGAGCATGTGCCTTTATATGCCCGAGAAAAAGCAAAAAAAGTAATAGAGGCGCACGAGAAAGCATTTTGTCAGTTTTTTGATCAAGTGCTTGTTGGCGCCGGTTCGGATGCCGGATCCATATCCACTCCTCACCCCTCTTTGCTGGGTGAACTTCATACAATGAATAAATATGTGAATAATCCTAGAGACATTTTGAAAACGGCGACAGTCAATGCGGGAAAGATATTAGGAATTCCTACAGGCCAAATTACAGAAGGCTATTTCGCCGATTTTATTTTAATGGATCAAAACCCTTTATTAGATCTCAATCACCTCGAAGAAATAAAAGAAGTTTATTTAGAAGGAAAAAGATTTGTATAAAAATGTATTCTATTACAAAAAGGAGACTTATCTATGATTACTTCTTATGCAACTTTGAATGAAAAGGTACAGGATTTTTTAAGTAAACCGATTGGTCTATATATAAATGGAAATTTTGTGCCGGCGAAAAGCGGGAAAACATTTGAAACATTAAATCCGGCGACAGAGGAAGTGCTGGCAACGGTGAGCGAAGCACAGGCAGAAGATATTGATGCGGCTGTCGAGGCCGCCCACAGGGCTTTTCATGAAGGACCATGGTCTGCTTTGACAACGGCCGAGCGCTCACATTTGATCTATAAATTGGCTGATTTGCTGGAGGAGAACAGAGAAGAGCTTGCCCAGCTTGAAACGCTTGATAATGGCAAGCCATTTAAAAATGCCCTGGAAGATGATGTGGATGGAACCGTGAACCATTTTCGCTATTATGCCGGCTGGTCGACGAAGTTGTATGGACAAACGATTCCCATCTCTAAACAATATTTAAATTATACGGTTCATGAGCCAGTCGGGGTGGTGGGGCAGATTATTCCCTGGAATTTTCCGCTGGCAATGGCCTCATGGAAACTGGGAGCGGCACTTGCAACGGGTTGCACTGTTGTCATCAAGCCTGCCGAACAGACTCCCTTGTCGCTTCTTTATACAGCAAGACTTTTTAAAGAGGCAGGCTTTCCCGACGGTGTGGTCAATATTGTTCCGGGATTCGGGCCCGAAGCAGGCGAAGCAATCGTCACCCATCCGAAAGTAAATAAAGTTGCATTTACCGGATCGACCGTCACGGGAAAAAACATTATGAAGAAAGCGGCAGATCAAATCAAACATGTAACCCTGGAGCTCGGAGGCAAATCGCCAAATATTATTTTTGAAGATGCCAATGTGGAAGAAGCGATTGAAGGGGCTTTCCAAGGGATCATGTACAATCATGGGCAAAATTGCAGCGCGGGTTCACGCGTCTACGTCCAGCGTTCATTGTATGATCAAGTGTTGAATGCCCTAGTTGAAAAAGCGAACGAACTCGTTCTTGGCAATGGGTTGGACGATAAAACGGAAATGGGGCCGCTCATATCCATGAAACAATTAGAACGCGTCCTTGGCTATGTTCAAAAGGGAGAGGAAGAAGGAGCCAAAATGGTTGCAGGCGGAAAACGGGCATTCGATACAGGCTTCTTCATGCAACCGACTATTTTTGCCGATGTGACAGACGATATGACCATCGCCAGGGAAGAAATTTTCGGGCCGGTCGTTGTGGTGATGCCGTTTGACACGGTAGAAGAGGTCATTCGCAGGGCAAACGACAGTCATTATGGTTTGGCCGCCGGAATCTGGTCGGAAAATATTCAAACTGCCCATTATGTGGCCAGTCGTCTCGAGGCAGGAACCGTTTGGATTAATGACTACGGCTTGGAAATGGAAGGCGCGCCATTTGGGGGCTATAAACAATCGGGAATCGGCCGAGAACTTGGAAGCTATGCGCTGAATGAATATACCGAGGTAAAAAGTGTTTGGGTGAAAGTGAGATCGTAATCAATAGATTTTTAGAGAAAAACTGCCATAAAGGGGCCGGGACGTCCCCTTGTAAAAATGAAATAAATCGCATGGAATCAAGTTTAAAACCTTGATTTCACGCGGTATTATTCTAACGATTTTTACGAATATTAATCAACTTTCAACTTATGTCCCAGCCCCTAGGCTGTCAAGAAACCCTCGAAGAAAACTTAATCACGGCAAATCCATCCTCCCCTTTGGGGATTTTACTCGTCTTTTTTGGGGGAAGCGACTTTTGGGGTTTACTAGCGACTATTTTGATTTACTCCCGACGGAAAGCGAAATATGTTGACGTAGCGATGATGGGGATTTTTTTACACAAATAAACCGGACAATTATAAATGAATTGTTCGGTTTTTGCTATTTCGTATTTGCTTATGTCCCGGCCACTTCCTCATAAAACCTTTTCATGAAAAATCAATTTTATTAAAAAAAAGGTTGATTCACTCTATTTTTTACAGTATAATCATAAATAATTTCAGTAATACTGTAAAAATAGAGAAGAGAGGATTTTGATGGAGGACATTTTTATTAAGATTCAAAAGTTGAGAAAAGAGAGGAGGCTGACTTTAAAAGAGCTGAGTACGGCGACTGGTCTTTCCATTAGTTTTTTATCGCAAGTCGAGAGAGGAACAACGTCATTGGCGATCACTTCATTGAAGAAAATAGCAGATGCTTTAGAAGTGCCCATGGTCTATTTCTTCGAAGAGGAGAGGGATGTAAACTATGCGGTTTATAAAAAAGACCAACATCCTTTTCGAATAGGCAGTTCGGATTCCACGCTCATCAGATTAAGCAGTCAGTTCCCAGAAAGAAAAATAGATGCCTTTATTATTACGTTAGATCCAAAACATAAAGATCCGGAATTGGTTCAGCATCCGGGAGAAGAGTTTTATTATGTATTGGAAGGCGAGGTTCTCATTTATATTCATGACAAAACATACTTGTTAAAAAAGGGAGATGCCATTCATTTTCCTTCAACCATTCCTCATAAATGGGAAAATCCGCTTGATAGCGAGACGACATTAGTCAGCTCTGTAACACCAGCCGTTTTTTGATTCGCAGCAGATAAAACTGCTTGCGAATGAAATAATGTAAGCGCATAACAATTGTTCACTGCACGTTCATATCTGAAAGAAATGAGGAGGATATACCATGCACCGTTACCGTTTAGGAGTAGACATAGGTGGCACATTTACAGATTTGGTTTTATACGATAAAAAAACCCGGAGTTTCCACACTCATAAAACATTGACAACACCTGATAACCTGGCTGAAGGCGTCATGCAATCTATCAGTAAATATGTAAGGGGTTTCAATGAAATTGAATATTTTGTGCATGGTACGACTTCGGGGCTCAATGCTTTGTTGGAGAGAAAAGGTGCCAAGGTTGCATTGGTCACAACAGAAGGATTTCGGGATGTTTATGAGATTGGCAGAGCCAACCGTGTGGACATGTATAATATTCAGTATAAAAAACCAGCTCCATTGGTTGATAGAGAACACATATATGAAATGGCGGAGCGAGTTTCCCATGACGGAGAAATATTACAGCCAATTGACGATGAGGAAGTTAAAAAATTGGTGAACCGTCTGAAAAAAAACCATTATGAAGCCGTCGCTGTTTGCTTTTTGCACTCTTACAGAAATCCAATCCATGAGCAGGCGGTAAAGGATTTGATAGAAAAAGAGCTGAATATCCCAGTCTCGCTTTCTAGTGATATTGCAAGAGAGTGGCGTGAATATGAGCGTACAAGCACCACGATCATGAATGCGTACATCGCTCCGATCGTCAGGAAATATTTAAATAAGTTGGAAACGATGCTCGCTGAAAGCGGATATACAAACGATATTTACATTATGCAGTCAAATGGCGGTGTGATGACATCAAAGGTGGCTAAGCAACTGCCTTTGCAAACGCTTATGTCCGGGCCGGTGGGCGGCACGATCGGAGGTGCCAATCTCTCTGCGCTCATAAATGAAAAAAACTTAATTTGTGTAGACATGGGCGGTACGAGCTTTGATGTGAGCATGACGATTGACGGGGAACCGGATATTACCGCTGAAACAATGATGGAAGGCTTTCCACTTCTTTCACCTATGGTGAATATTCATACGATTGGTGCCGGAGGGGGCTCCATCGCCTATACAGAGGGAGGAGGATTGAGAGTCGGCCCGGAGAGCGCCGGATCGTACCCGGGCCCAGCCTGTTACGGCAACGGCGGGAAAAAACCTACTGTCACTGATGCCAATTTAATTCTTGGCAGGATTGATCCGGATCATTTCTTGGGGGGAGGGATGAAACTGGACAAGAAAGCCGCTTATAAGGCCATCCAATCTGTGGCAGATGAAATTGGGTTATCTGTCGAAGAAACGGCTGAAGGCATATGTAATATTGCCAATGCGAAGATGGCAGATGCCATCCGGACTCTGACTGTCAGAAAAGGCATTGATCCGCGTGATTTTACGATGGTGGCCTTTGGCGGCGCCGGACCCATGCATGCGGTAATGATTGCCGAGTCATTGGGGATACAAAAAATATTCGTTCCAAACACATCCGGGACATTTTCCGCTTGGGGAATGCTGCAAACAGATATTCGTTTTGATTCTGTCAGAAATGATCACTCATTATTGTTAAGCGTTGATAAAGACAGAATGCATTCCCATGAAGAAATGAAAGAAGAATGTATGGACATGATGCGCCAGCAGCATATCAGCTCTCATAAAATACGTCTTCAGAAAAGCATGGATGTGCGCTATGTGGGGCAAGAATACACGATCAACATTGTGAATCATTCGGATGATCCACATGATTTGGAGCGCTTATTCCATCAAGCTCATTTCGAAATATATGGGCATCATAATCCGGATAATCCAACGGAAATCGTGAATCTCAGGATGACCGCCATAGGTGATTTGGAGAAATTGGAGTTTCATCAAAAAGAGGAAAAGGACAGCAAAACAGTAATGCCTCAGCATACAAGAGAGACTTTTTGGAGTGGTGAAGCCAAAAGAACCGGGATATACTCAACGGCGGATTTGATGAACGGAAACAATTTGACAGGCCCGGCTATTATTGAAGATCAGAACACGACAATGGTGATTCCGCCTAAATACGCTGTTTTGATTGATGAAAATAAGAACATTCAAGTTGAAAAAATCTTCAGCAAAGAGGAGGTATATTCATGAAAGTGCAAGAAAAAAACTTTTTAGAAAATCCCGTTACTACTGAAATTGTGCGAAATGCCCTGATCTCTGCTGCGGATGAAATGAATGCCAGTTTAGCCAGAAGCGCTTTTTCCCCGATCATTTATGAAATGAAGGATTGCAGTGTTTGTTTATTTGACAAAGAGGTCCGGTTGCTAGGCCAATCGGCCGGATTGCCCATATTCCTCGGCAACCTGGATGAATGCATTAAAATAACGACGGACTTAATAGGCGGGATAGAGAAGTACAAAGAAGGCGATTTATATATATTAAATGATTCCTATATTGGAGGAACCCACTTAAATGATGTAACGACATTTTCTCCGATTTTTTATGAAGGGCAACTTGTGGGATTTACCGCTACAAGAGCCCACTGGCTTGACATCGGATCAAAAGATCCGGGATATCCGATGGATGCCACAAGTATTTTCCAGGAGGGCATTCGTATCCCTCCTACGAAAATATATGAAAATTTCAAACCTCTGGAACATGTTATACGGTTAATAACAACGAATAACCGCTTTCCGGAAGCGGCTTTAGGTGACTTGAATGCTCAAGTGGCAGCGTGCAGAACGGGTGAAAAAAGATTTAAAGAGTTAATAGATAAGTTTGGTCTCGAAAGAATCGGCCATTGTATCCATGATATTTTCTTGCAATCTGAGATGTTGGATAGAGAAGTCATCGAGAAAATACCAGATGGAGCATACGAGGCGGAGGGGTATCTTGATAATGACGGGACAAACGATGAACCTATTTATGTAAAAGTAAAAGTTTTAGTGGAAGGCGAACATATAACGATTGATTTATCGGGATCAAGCCGTCAAAGGAGAGGGCAGACAAACTGTGGCTATGCCCAGACAATTTCTGCTTGCAGGGTTGCATTTAAAGATCTAATCAGCCCGAGTGCTCCTGTCACGGGCGGGAACTTTAAAACGCTCCGTGTCGTGGCGCCAGAGGGAACCGTTTTTCATGCCGTTGAACCTGCGCCTTGCGGGTGGTATTTTACACCATTAGGTCTATTAATAGACCTCATCATTAAAGCTCTTTCTCCCGTTATGAAGGAAAAAGCAGCGGCCGCCCATTACGGAGATTCAATGGTTGTCACTTTTGCGGGAAAAGACAATAACAGTGAATTTTTAAGTGTGGAAGCAACAGCAGGCGGTTGGGGAGCATTCCAAGGCGGCGATGGGCCATCGGCTTTGATTAACCATGTAAGTGGAGATTTTAAAAATTTGCCTATTGAGGTGTTTGAATCCAAATACCCGATCCGGATCAACCAATACGCTTTAAGAAAAAATTCCGGTGGAAAAGGGCAGTTCAGGGGCGGTCTTGGGGTTATAAGAGAATATGAAGTGTTACGTGACGAAACTTATGTATCACTGTGGTTTGAGCGATCCAAAACACCTGCATGGGGACTTTTTGGAGGAGAACCGGGCCAGGAGCCGGACGTTGAAATTGTTTCTGGACACGGCAGCGAGCATATTTTAAAGGTGAATGGAAAAGAATTGAGCAAAGGAGATCGAGTGATTGTTAAAACCGGAGGCGGCGGCGGTTTTGGCAAGTATTCCTTACGCAGACAGGAAGACATAGAAAGCGATTTAAGAAATGAATATATAGACGGATAGGGATGGACATCTTTGAAAGAATTCTTTTGGTTCAAAAGAATTCCTTTTTTAAAATATAAGTCGGAATATTCAGGTATAAATGTGTGAGAAGGAGTAGCAAACGTGAAAAAAATCAAAATCACATTTCAATCGGGCAAAAGCTTATTTGTGCATTTAAACGAGGACAGCAGGACAGCGCGAGAAATTTATAAGATGTTGCCTTTTAAAAGTGAAGCAGTACATTCCAGATGGTCAGGAAGGGAGATCAATGCCGAATTGCCCATCGATCAAAAAATTCCTCCGGAGGATCAAACGATCTATACAAGCTTGGGAGAAGTGTGTTATTGGAGCAACTGGAGAAGAGGAGAAAACGAAGAGCAAAAACATGTCATAGCCATCTACTATGGGGCAGAAATGACGAGAAGTAAATGTGGCGAGGAGCCAGTGAACGTCATTGGACGAGTAAAAGAGTGTGATATAGAAACGTTGACGGAATTGGGAGAGATGATTTGGCTAAAAGGCGCTCAAAAAATGTATATGGAGAGAGCCTAAAATGAGAGGAAATCGGGGGAATTCACATGAGTTTTTTAGATAAAGACTCCGCAATGAATCGTGTACCTGCATCCGAAAGACAACACTGGATTGTGCCTGCGACAATTTTTGGAGGATTGGAGTTCTCTGTCCCGGTGATCATGATTGGGGCAGCCCTTGCAGGCAGTTTTGGACTGACAAAGGTTTTGGTCATTCTTCTGATAGGCTTGGTTATCATCCAGTGGGCAGGCAATGCCCTGCAAGGATATATTGGCGCCAAAACGGGACTGCCTTCTTCAGTCATCGCGAGAAACAGTTTTGGATCTTTACAAGCAAGATTTATTATTGCATTGGCTTTAGTGATTTTAAATGTGGGGTGGTTCGCGGTAAATACGGCTGTTGCTGGAAATGCGATTGCGGCGGTATTCGGGATTGATTATGCGAATTCCCGAATTTTATGGGCATTATTAACAGTATTAGCCGGGGCTCTTTTTGCTTTGCCGGCGGTCATTGGCTATCATTCCATGAAATGGACTGACTATTTGGCAGTCCCTTCAGGATTATTATTGATTACAGCGGCTGTTTTTTACGTCCTGAAAGGAACAGGCTGGGATGCCATCATGTCTTGGAGTCCGGAACCAACCATGACATTCATGGGAGGCATCAGCCTCGTTTTGGGCGCGAATGTGGCGCAATGGTTAATTGCTTCAGACTATACGCGATATTCTAAACCAGCCCTAAAAGATCAGGCATTGATACCATTGGGAATCGTTGTCATTGGTTTTGTGTTCTTTTTGACAGGAGCCATTATGTCAGTAGGTGTGGGCGAAGCTGATATCGTTCTTGTGATGCAAAATTTGGGCTTTCCATTTTGGGGATTTTTAATTTTGTGGCTCGCTTTGTGGACTAGCCAACTTGTTGCCAGCTACTCTATCGGACTGGCAGCCGCTAATATGTTTAATGTCCAATCGGGACGAGGACGTGCCTGGCTCACAGTGATCGGTTCGGCTGTTGGCGTACTTTTAGCGTTGCTGGGCATCCTGTCTTACTTTATGGATTTTCTCGTACTTTTGGGTGTGATCTATCCAGCCATTGCGGGTGTCATGTTTGCCGATTTCTTTTTTATTCGAAATAAAAATTGGGAGGACAAGGAAGGCTGGAATTGGGTGGCAACAATTGCCATGGCGGGCGGAGGATTCCTGGGATATGTAACACAGTATCTTGTCCCTTTTGGAATTCCAGCAGTTCAGTCCCTGATTGCATCCGTATTCATTTACCTGATAGGCATGAAACTAAAAGCCCAATACGCTCCTGACCACTTTACAAGGATTGCCGGAAAAGACATCATTCCCGACTCCGCGGATACGGTCACCAACAAGGAAGATATATTGTAAACAAAAGCGGCGATCGGTTGGATCTTTCTAAAATACCCCCTTCATCAATGAAGGCTTCGGATTAGAAACGAATCCGAAGCCTTTTATGTTGAGGTATGGCCCAGTCTATTTAAAGGGTTTGCAGCTTTTTCGGGAAGGAAGTGAGTACTTCTGCTTCTCCTCTCTCATTGATGTACACAATATCTTCGATTCGGACTCCTCCCTCTCCGGGTATATAAATTCCTGGCTCAATTGTAAAAACGAGACCTTTTTCGGCGATCTCTTCATGATGTTGGTGGATGGAAGGCGATTCATGGACCTCAATGCCCAGTCCATGTCCAACCCGGTTGTTGAAGTATTGGCCATATCCATGATCTATAATGACCTTCCTGGCCGCGATATCAAATGTTTTCAAGGGGACTCCGGCCTTTACTGCCTGAATTCCGGCTTCATTTGATGTCAAGACAATGTTATAGATCTCTTTTTGTTTTTCAGATGGCTCCCCCAGTACAAAAGTTCTCGTGATGTCAGAGCAATACCCATCTTTGACGACACCAAAATCAATTAGCAGGAAGTCTCCTTCTTCCAACTTGCGATCTCCGGGTGAACCGTGCGGCAGAGCGGATTTTTCACCGGAAAGGACGATGGTGGAAAAAGAAGGGCCGTCCGCTCCAAACTTACGCATCAAAAACTCAAGCTCAGCAGTCAATTCGGCTTCTGTCATGCCTGCCGCAACTTTTTTGATACCTTCGGCCAGCACTTTTTCAATTAGCTTTATAGAATGGGATAGCTTTTCTACTTCCGCCCTTGATTTTTTCTCCCTCTGCTGATTAATAAACGGCTGTACATCTTTTATTTGAGCGCCGGGATACATTTTTAGCAAATTCGTATAACGGTCATAGGAGAAGGCTTTTCCTTCGATCCCAAAACAGGTTGGAAAGGAACCCATGCTATTTTTCAACACTTCAAAAGGGTCTTCATCATCGGCGATGGGAATGATTGTCTCCATGTCGGCATCCATTTGGGCAGCTTCAAAATCCAAAGCGGGTACAAACAAAAAGGCCTTTTCTGCTTTTGGGCAAGTGACGTAGGCCATAAACCGTTCGTAAGGCTCAGATAGGAAGCCGGTGTAATAATACACATTGGCCGGATCGATAATGATTCCCGCTTCTATTCCTTTTTCTGATAAATGTTTATTTAATAGAGTTCTTCTTTTTTCATACATACGTTTCCATTCATCCCCTTTTCTTCTATTTAAACATAAAAAAGCAAGAAATGTGCCACGGGAAAGCTGGCATAAATATTGCAATATTAATAACTACAATAAAAGGAGGGGAGGCAACCGTTCCAAAAAAGAATGTATGTGAGAAGACAGGCAACTAGTTGGAAAAGTTTCGCAATGGATTGCGTTAAGAGTAAGCTGAAATATACTATTACAAACTAATTGCTGTAAAAGAAAATAGACAGTGCTTAAAAATTTTGACAAGCTGTTTTCAAAGAAATTTGACAATGTACATAGTCATTTACTTTTTAATTGAAACCGTTTACATAAATAAAATGGGGAGGACAAGTACATGGAAAACAAAAGGCGCTATTGGCTGATGGTTCTTTTATTTGCAAGTTTCCTAACGCTTGCCGGCTGCTACGGAGGAGACAAAAAGGCGACGAAGGACGGGAAAATGGATACAGGTGGAGGAGAGAAAGCGGAATCTGGGCAGGTTCTCAATCTGTCGGTGGAAGGTGAAATACCAACATTAAGAACGAATGGCACCATGGACGGGCTGTCACAAACGATCATCCAAAACATTTTTGAAGGTCTTTTTCGTTTGAATGAGAATGATGAAATTATTGAAGGTGTGGTAGATTCGTATGAAGTCAGTAAAGATGGGAAAAAGTATACGTTTCAATTGAAGGAAGACGCGGTTTGGAGCAATGGTGATCCTGTAAAGGCCGACGACTTTGTCTATGCATGGAGAAGGAACCTGGCTCCGGAAACAATTTCTCCACATGCGTATTTAATGAATGCGGTAAAAGGGGCGGAAGAGATTCAAAATTCCAAAAGCGATTTGTACGGAAAAACAGATCAGCTCGGAGTAAAAGCGATTGACGCATCCACTCTCGAAGTCGAGTTGGTGAACAGTGTTCCGTATTTTACAGAATTATTAGCCCATGCTGTTTTTTATCCGCAACATGAAGAATTTGTCGAATCCAAAGGCGATCAATACGCGTTGGAACCGGAACATTTGATCTTTAATGGACCTTTCCAGCTTGATTCTTGGGATCACGATCAAAAATGGACGTTGAAGAAAAACTCGTCATATTGGGATGAGGAAAATGTAAAAGTGGAAGAAATCCGCTACAATGTCGCAAAAGATATGGCGACAAGCGTGAACTTGTATGAAACCGGCGCTATTGATGCTGTCAATTTATCATCTGACTTTGTCGATGCCTATAAAGATCATGCGGAATTTACGACTTCATTAAAGTCGGAAGTGTACTTTTTAAGGATGAACCAAAAGAATCAATATCTACAAAACGTAAACATCCGGAAAGCGATTGACATGGCTTGGGACAAAGAACAGGCTGCCGATTCCATATTGAAAAACGGATCAAAAGCCGCATATTGGCTTGTTTTTCCGGGGTTTGTACAGTCTGAGGGCGGAGAAGATTTCCGGGAGAAATTCGGTGATTTGAATAAGGGAGATCTGAAAGAAGCGCAGGCGTTGTGGAAAAAAGGTCTTGAGGAATTGGGTACAAAGGACATTTCTTTGGAACTGTTGAGTTATGACGATGAACAAAGAAAGTCGATTGCGGAATATATGAAAAATCAGTTGGAAAAGAACTTGCCCGGTTTGAGCATTTCGATTAATCAACAGCCAAACAAGCAGAAGTTGGCGCTTGAAGAAGCGCAGGATTACGACTTGTCCCATTCGGGCTGGAGAAACGATGTGTCCGACCCGGTTGAATTTTTATCTGTCTTTTTATCTGACGGCCCATATAATTGGCAAGACTTTAACAACGAAAAGTATGACAGCCTAGTCAAAAAAGCGATGTCTGATTTCTCTGATATTCAACAGCGATTTGAAGAACTCCAGGAAGCGGAAAAGCTATTGATCGGCCAGGAAGCCGCCATTTCACCAATGTACCAAGCGGGGTCCGCAAGACTCATCAAACCGTATGTAAAAGGGTATGTGGCCCATGCGAATTCAACCGCTTCATTCCAGTGGGTATCCGTTGAAAAGTAGTTCATTTATATCCGAATTTTCTTCAGTGGTGGAGCTTGTCGTGGAATGATATTCCTTTAAAGGTGGTGAAAAATGTGAAGAAATATATTGCCAGCCGACTTGGGTATATGGCGCTAACCTTTTTATTGATCACAACTTTCACATTTTTTTTAATGCAGACATTGCCCGGGTCTCCCTTTAACGATGAACGCCTGACCCCTGAGCAAAAAGAAGTTTTGTATGAGAGATATGGCTTAAATGAACCGATGGGTGTTCAGTATGTCAAATATGTAAGCAATATTATCAAAGGGGACTTTGGTGTTTCTTTTCAGTTTGACGGGCGGCCAGTGACAAGCATTATTGGAGAGAGGATTGGCGTGTCCGCTGTGCTTGGAGCACAGTCGTTGGCGGTGGGAACAATCATCGGACTGCTGTTGGGAATTGTCGCTGCCATCAGACATAACACGGTTATTGATTATGGAGCGATGGTTGTGGCGGTTTTGGGATTGTCCATTCCCAACTTTGTGTTGGCGGGTCTTCTTCAATATTGGGTGGGAGTGCGTCTCCAATGGCTTCCTGTCGCGTTTTGGGAGGGGTTTGAGTACTCCATTTTGCCCACAATCGCGCTAGCGGCATTCGTTGTCGCGACCATTGCCCGTTTCATGCGAACCGAAATGCTTGAAGTGCTTGGACATGAATATATGACAACGGCCCGCGCGAAAGGGGTGGGGGAAGTGGCTGTCATTTTCAGGCACGGTCTTCGCAATGCCATGATTCCCATTATTACGATCATGGGTCCTTTGACTGTTTCACTGATGACGGGGACGCTCGTTGTCGAGAAAATATTCAGCGTACCGGGACTGGGTGAACAGTTTGTCAAGTCGATATTAACGAATGATTATCCTGTGATCATGGGCGTGACTTTGTTTTATAGTTTCCTATTTATCCTGGCCATATTTATTGTCGATCTGCTGTACGGTGTGATGGATCCGAGAATTCGCCTATCAGGGGGTGGACGAAAATGAACATCAATGAGATGGAATTAAACGACGAGCTATTTGAGCAATCGGATGAAACATATCATCAAAAAAAGGAAGAAAGCCGTCCCGCTTCCACCTTTTGGCGGGATTCATGGATTCGCCTGAAGAAAAACAAAGGGGCTTTTGCCGGGCTGATTTGCATTATCATCATTGTTTTTTTGGCGGTATTCGGTCCGCTCATGAATTCTCACGGGTTTGACGATCAGGATTTGACTAGGGCCAATCTGCCGCCAAAGATTCCGGTCCTAGAACACATCCCATTTTTGGGATTGGATGGCGTGGATATAAACGGGACGGATCAATATCAGGAAAAAGATGTTGCCGGTTATTTTTGGTTTGGAACCGATGATTTGGGCCGGGATTTATGGACGCGAATATGGCAGGGGACGAGAATTTCTTTATATATCGCGTTTTTGGCGGCGGCGTTGGATTTGTTGATCGGTGTGGCATACGGGAGTATATCTGCTTACTATGGCGGCAGGGTCGATAATGCGATGCAGCGGATCATCGAAATTTTAATGGGAATTCCGAATTTAATTGTCGTCATTTTATTTATTTTAGTTTTAAAGCCCGGAATCGTTTCGATTACGTTGGCAATGGTGATTACCGGATGGGTGAATATGGCGAGGATTGTTAGAGGACAAGTACTGAAACTGAAAGGACATGAGTTTTTCCTGGCATCGAAAACATTGGGTGCCACGGATCGCAGACTTATTTGGGGACACCTCATTCCAAACTCATTGGGTCCAATCATTATCACGACGATGTTTACCATTCCAAGCGCGATTTTTACGGAGGCATTTCTCAGCTTCATCGGCTTGGGCCTGCAGCCGCCCATCGCTTCTCTCGGAACAATCGTAAATGACGGATTTAAGCTGTTGAAAATTTACCCGCATATGCTGATGTTTTCATCGGTGATTATTAGCTTGATCATGATCAGTTTCAATTTACTTGGCGATGGTCTTCGTGATTCTTTTGACCCGAAAATGAAGAAGTAGAGGTGAAAAAGGTGGAGAAAATACTGTCAGTAGAGGACCTGCACATATCATTTGATACGACTGATGGGGAAGTGAAGGCTGTCCGGGGTGTTTCATTCGACTTGTATAAAGGAGAGACATTGGCTGTTGTCGGTGAATCCGGGTCCGGGAAGTCAGTGATGTGTAAAAGCATTATGGGGCTCATTCCGAAGCCGGCGGGAAAAGTGGTGAGCGGAAGCATTTGGTATGAACAGAGGGATATCGCAAATTACTCGAATAAAGAATTCATGGATATCCGCGGATCTGGCATATCGGTCATTTTTCAAGATCCGATGACGTCGTTAAATCCGACGATGACAGTGGGAAAGCAAATAAGGGAAGGGATTTTGGCGCATCAACAACTGTCAAAAAGAGAAGCGAACGAAAGAACAGTTGAGCTATTGGACCTTGTTGGCATTAACCATCCTGAAGAGCGTTTAAAGCAATACCCTCATCAGCTTTCCGGAGGAATGCAACAGAGAGTGGTTATTGCGATGGCTCTTTCATCCAATCCGGAAATATTAATTGCGGATGAACCTACGACCGCCCTGGATGTCACTGTGCAAGCACAAGTGCTGGACCTGTTGAAAGAAATCCAAAGAAAGAAGAAAACATCGATCATTTTTATTACCCATGACTTGGGAGTCGTTGCCAATGTGGCAGATCGGGTTGCCGTGATGTATGCCGGAAAAATAGTGGAGGTTGGAAAAACGAACGAAGTTTTTTACAATCCCCAGCACCCTTATACAACAGGACTGTTGGCGGCCATGCCTGATTTGCATACGGATCAGGAAGAGCTGAAGGCGATTCCCGGCGCACCTCCGAACCTGTTGCATCCTCCAAAAGGGGACGCCTTTGCTTTAAGAAATCCTCTTGCTTTAAAAATTGATTTTTTGTACGAGCCTCCCATGTTTCAGGTGTCGGAAACCCATTTTGCGGCCACCTGGCTGCTTCATAAAAAAGCTGCCGGAAAAAAGAAGGGGAAACAGGCGGGACAAAAGCTTATGTTAAACGAAAAACAAAGTCCTTCTAAAACGGTCGGCAATGAAAAATTGTTGGAAGTAAACGGTCTCGCGCTGCATTTTAAGAGTGGAAAAAACAACATTTTGAAAGCGGTGGACGGCAT
The DNA here is from genome assembly GCF_037963795.1 of Siminovitchia sp. FSL W7-1587. Lineage (NCBI taxonomy): Bacteria > Bacillati > Bacillota > Bacilli > Caryophanales > Bacillaceae > Siminovitchia > Siminovitchia sp. FSL W7-1587. The sequence goes on along the minus strand of NZ_CP150169.1, from coordinate 1,379,342 downwards.
TACGTTTCACATTTTTAAAGGGGAAACGTTCGGTCTTGTCGGTGAATCGGGTTGTGGAAAGTCGACAACCGGGAGGACGCTCACGCGCTTATATGAACCAACAGCGGGAGAAATCTTGTTTAAAGGAACCAACATGCATGGACGGCACCGGATGAATTTACATAAGGACATCCAAATGATTTTTCAAGACCCGTATTCTTCACTCGATCCAAGATGGACAGTTGGCGATATCATCGCGGAAGGCATGGATATTCATCAATTATATACGTCCGGGCAAGAGCGGACAGACAAAGTGTATGAACTGTTGGAAACGGTCGGGCTCCGAAAAGAGCATGCCAACCGTTATCCCCACGAATTCAGCGGGGGACAAAGGCAGCGGATCGGGATTGCCCGAGCGCTCGCTGTTGACCCGGAATTTATAATAGCGGATGAACCGATCTCCGCGTTGGATGTTTCCATTCAAGCCCAGATCATTAACTTGATGAAAAGACTGCAACGGGAAAAAGGACTGACGTACTTATTTATCGCCCACGACCTTTCTATGGTGAAGTACATCAGCGACCGTATCGGGGTGATGTATCAGGGAAAATTGGTGGAGGTGGCGGAAAGCGATACGCTATATCAAAATCCGCTCCATCCTTATACAAAAACCCTTTTGTCGGCCATACCGGTTCCCGATCCCAAGATGGAAAAGAAAAGGATCAGACTGCCGAAACAGGATTGGACAGTAGCTTCGGCGGATTGTCTGTTGAGAGAGGTAACAAAAGACCACTGGGTATTATGCAATGAAGAGGAGTATGAACGGTTGACAAAAGAAACTTGCTCCCATTTTATCTAAACAGGTTAAAGGGGGACAACCAATGAAAAAAAGCTGGTTGCGTATACTGACTGGCCTCATTGTGGCAGCATCATTATTTGGCTGGGCCCATGTTGTCTATTTGGATGCCTTATTTTTAGGGGGACTTATTCTTTTTATGGCAGGCGGATTTGTTTTTATGTTGGAAAAAAGAGTGTTTGATCGTTTCTTCCAAAGCTTTAAAAAGTTTTTGCGGAGTACCTCTAAGCTGGAAGAATACGTCTCTGAAACGGAAGGTTCCCGACAGCCTGCTGTCATTCGTACTTCTTCTTTCAGTGTCTGGGCATTACGTACCGGATTGTTTGTCATGTTGATGACTACGGTAATAGGATTCTATTATTTTTAATATAGCAGGAGGTTCTGATTATGGAACGGATTGTACAACTGCGGAACAGATTTGATGAGCTGGATATGGACGGCTTTATGATCACTGGGGAATGGAACAGGCGGTATGTGTCCGGATTTACCGGGTCTAACGGGCTTATCTTGATTACGAAGGACGAGGCGATTTTGATAACAGACTACCGCTATTTTGAACAAGCGAAAAAACAGACAGAATTGGACATCGTCCTGCATAAGGAGCATACCGGTCATAAACATAAAATTTATGACGAAGCAACGAAGCAAATCAAACGTTTGGGTGTGGAACGTCTCGGTTTTGAGCAGCAACACTTGAACTTTGGAAACTATGCAAGATTAAAAGAACAGTTGCATATGGAGCTTGTCCCTACCTATGATATGGTGGAAGATTTGCGGATGGTGAAAAACGATGATGAGCTGGAGAATATAAGAATTTCCTCCCGCATTACGAACGAAGCTTTTCTCCATGTGTTGGAGATAATCAGGCCGGGATTAACGGAAATGGAAGTAGCGGCGGAGTTGGAAAGCTTCATCAAACAAAATGGGGGTAGCGCATCCACCTTTACGCCCATTGTTGCTTCGGGAAAGAGGTCGTCGTTGCCGCATGGAAGGGCCAGCGACAAAGTAATCGAAAAAGGAGATATGATTACCATTGATTTTGGGACAAACTACAACGGCTACTGGTCTGATATTTCGCGAGTCGTGGCGATTGGCGATCCAGGCCAAAAAATGAAAGAGATTCATCAAGTGGTGTTAGAGTCGTTTCAGAACTGTCTCAACCATTTGAAAGCCGGGATGACCGATCAGGAAGTGGACAAGTATATGAGAGAAATTTTGATTGCATCGGGCTACAACAAATATTCCGGCACCGGAACAGGGCATGGGATCGGTCTGGAAGTGCATGAAAAGCCGCTGTTTTCAGTGGACCTCGAGAAAACATTGCAGCCGGGAATGGTCGTCACCATTGAGCCGGGCATCTATTTGGAAGATATCGGAGGAGCCCGTGTCGAAGACATGCTTCTCATTACAGAAAACGGATGTGAGGTTTTGTCTCCTTCCACCAAAGAACTAATCATTATTTAGATGGCTAGGTAAATGCTTTTAAAGAAAACGCGGCACGAAGCTTTGCACATTTAAAAGAATTGCCTTGGCTTCGCGATTTATTTAGCACTTGAAACATTAGGGCTTGATCAATCAGAGATTCTACGTGCGGGTTTTGGTTTTAAATACGATATTATTCCTGTCTCCGAGCTTGGGATTGCATCATGTTGGATCAATCGGTATGGAGAAGTTCGCCCTTCCCATGACAAAGAAACCTATTTGGTGGTAGATATGAGAACTTTTGCTCTCCTGGTAAAAGGGTTGGCTACACCCTGCAATTGGGGGTGGGACACAACTAAATCAGCTGATGAAAAAACGAACCATAAAGTGACACTTCATTCAGTAGGCGTTTTCTTCCATTTCCTACTGAGTGTTCGTTGAACGAATCGGGCATGTAGGTGCCGTCTTCTCCCACTGAATTTCCTTTGTTTCCATATATATGGGATTTTCTACAGCGGTTATCATATGGGAATTTCCCAAAGGATCTGATTCAGTACTTCGCTCACAAGTGGCTCTCTCGGCGCTTTACATTCAGTACAGGTTCACAAAAGGGCGCCACTAGCCAAAAGAAAATTGATCTTTTATACAAATTCAGGTGGAGAAAACGTTTTGTTCTCCCACCTGTTTGATATTCCAATGTTCTATTTTTTGTAATTCCCGGAGCATTTCCGTTGTTTAGCGGTATGCTTTTTTCTCTTTTTATTTGCCCTCATTAAAATCAAAGCCAAAGCTCCTACTCCAATCGCGGTGTTCGTTTTCTTGTTGAATATTTGTTTGGCAATTAACGAAAGATTTTGTGGGCGCTCGGCCAAGCGGCGCATGAAATAGCCAAACCAATCATTGCCGAACGGGACGTAGGTGCAAAAATGAAATCCTTCCTTCACTAACTGAAGCTGCAGATCCTTCCTAAATCCATATAACATTTGAAATTCAAACTTATCTTTCGGGATGTTATGTTGCTTCACAAACTGTTTTACATGATTAATAATATGGTGGTCATGGGTGGCAATGGACGTAAATTTACCGTTGAGTAAATGATACTCAATTAATTTGATGTAGTTTTCATCAATATCCTTTTTATCTTGATAAGCAAGATGTTCAGGCTCTTTATAGGCCCCTTTGACAATTCTTAAGCGAAAATCTTTATATTTCTTAATATTTTCCATGGAATGGTAAAAATAAGCTTGAATGACAGTGCCTATATTGTTGTAATCAGCAGATAGTTCGTCAATCAAATCAAACGTGGGTTGTAAGTGACCATAATCTTCCGTGTCGAAATTGACAAAAATACCATATTGATTTGCTTTTTCGATAATCTCTCTTAAATTTTCAAGACAAAAATTGTAACTGATATCCAGTCCCAATTGAGTGGGCTTTAACGAAATATGAGCATCCACCTGATGATCGTGAAGCGCCTGGATGACTGCCAAAATTTCTTCTTTTGCTTTTAAAGCTTCTTCACGTTCATAAACAAATTCTCCCAGATTGTCAACGGTTGCAGAAATACCTTGTGCGTTCAGTTTTTTTACACTGGCGATCATTTCTTCTATATTTGTTCCGGCAACAACAGACTGGGCTCCCAGTTTTAAACCCCAACGTTTCGCAGCACTATTTAATGCCTGGTTTTGAGAAAGCGTTATAAAAAAATCCCTCGTTAGTCCCATTAGCCTCAACTCTCCTTTTATAGCAATTTTCTTGGGAATAAAAAACGATAGAAAGCGCAATCATTTCCTGCCAATAGGTCCAGCAAGGCTGTAACATGGTTTTACCTGACGGCATCTTGCAAGTTTAGTGAATGTAGCGCCTAATTCAATTATAAATTGCTTTATCGTTTTTAGCATTGTTGTAAAGAAACGAGAAAAGCCTGCTTCTATTGTTGGTTACTTACAAGGGATTGTAATCGGGTTATTTGAAAGTAAGAGACTTTTGGATTACTCGGTAGAAATACATAAAAATGAAACCGGCTTTTCTGTTACATTTAGCCAGTAGTGCGGCTGGCTGGAATCAATAATAATGGAATCGCGGGGATGCAAATGATATTCTTGCTCGCCCGCTTGCACCGTTAACATGCCTTCAAGCACAAACAGGAATTCTTTTCCGGCATGGGTAAACTGACTCCCTTTGTTTTCGCCTGGGTTTAATAAAACGAGTAAAGGGATGAACCCCAATCCTTTATATTGCCCGGCCAAGTTTTTGTAGACAAACTGGCTCCCCGTTTCATCCGCATGTACATCGCCTGCCCGAATGACTGTGGGCTGTTCAGCCGTTTCATCATCGGAGAAAAAGTAACTTGGGTTGACTTCAAGCACATCCGATATTTTTTTCAACGACTCGAGTGTCAACGATGATTTCATTCTTTCCACTTGTGATAAAAAGCTGATGGACAATCCTGTTTGATCTGCGATTTCCTTTAAAGTAAGCTTTCTTTTCTTCCGCAACATTTTCATCTTTTGTCCGATTGACACATTCATCTGATTCCCTCATTTTTCACTTTTTATCTATTATAAAACATTTTATCAACGCAAATTTATCAGAAAAGTATAAAGAGTATGTTGACAGATTTTTTCAACTGCTATAGTATTATGGATAAATTGAAGTGGTACTTCAATTTCTTTAGCGTTTTACTTTGATTTTTACCAAAGGATGGAGTGCTGTCAAATGATGATGAATCAACTGTATTCAACCATTGATGTTCATGTATCTGGAGAGCCGCTTAGAATCATCACCGATGGATTTCCTGAAATAAAAGGAAGAACTCAATTGGAAAGACGCGCTTATTGCATGGAATATTTGGATGACATTCGGCAAGTTCTCATGTTCGAACCAAGGGGCCATCATGGGATGTACGGATGCATCATGACACCACCCGCCAGTCCTCACGCCGATTTTGGCGTATTGTTTATGCACAACGAAGGCTGGAGCACGATGTGCGGCCACGGAATCGTCGCGGTCATGACAATGGGTATTGAAACGGGAAGGTTGAAAGTGACAGAAGAAAATCAGAAGTTCATCATCGACAGCCCCGCAGGGGAGATTGTTGCGTACGTAAAATCCACTGACGATCGCGTAGAAGCGGTTTCTTTTGAGAATGTTCCTTCTTTTGTATTGGAAAAAGATGTCTCCGTACAACTGGGTGGACATGAGTTTCACGTGGATATCGCTTTCGGCGGGGCATTTTACGTTGTAGTCAATAGCGGTGATCTCGGATTAAAAGTAAATAAAAAAGATTTGCCGGCAATCCAAAAGTGGGGGACAAAAATAAAACGCTTTATAGAGGAGAAAATCAACGTTGTCCACCCAATTGAAAAAGGTTTGCATGGGATTTATGGCGTCATTTTTTCGGATGAACCTGTAAGTGGGGAAGCCGATTTGCGGAACGTAACCATCTTTGCCGATGAACAAGTGGATCGTTCTCCTTGCGGAACCGGCACATGTGCCCGGCTTGCCACATTGCATGCTCATGGAAAATTGGGAGAGCGTGGCAGTTTTGTCCATGAAAGTATTACGAATGGACACTTTACCGGCGAAATACTTTCCTTGACAAAGGTTGGGCCGTATGAAGCAATTGTCCCGAAAGTGACCGGCAACGCCTTTATCACTGGTTTTCATCAGTTTGTTGTGGATCCTCATGACAATTTGCCGAAAGGATTTTTATTGGAGGAAAAATAGTGAACTTCGCAATAGAGGGATAAACTGTCATGGTCGCATGATGGGGAATCGGCTATCAATAAATGGCCCGCTTTTCCGCTTGATGGTCCATTGTTAAGTGCAGGAGTTATCCTTAATGGCTGAATGGTCACCGCAACGTGTTACCATTGAAAGAGTCGCTCACGCGATTTTGAACAAGAGAGGAGTTTTATCATGTTGGTTTTATCAGAAAAAGAGATTCGGTCCGTTTATACAATGAAGGAGGCGATTGCGGATATTGAACATGCGCTTCAATTACATGTCAAAGGCGCAGTGGAAAATCCGGTCCGGACGGTGATTCAATATCCCGAAAAGAATGCGTCTACTTTAATAATGCCGAGTGCGGTTGAACCAATTGGGATCTCCGCTGTAAAAGTGGTCACGATTTTTCCGGATAATCCTTCGGTGGGAAAAAATACGACACAAGGTGTCATTTTGCTCAGTGATACAAATGAAGGGGATCATGTCGCCTGTTTGGAAGCATCGTATTTAACACGACTCCGGACGGGGGCGGCAAGCGGTGTAGCCACGAAAAAGCTGGCGAGAGAAAATGCCCGGGTTGTTGCGGTGATCGGATGCGGGCGCATGGCGGAAGAACAGTTGCAGGCTGTCTTGGAAGTTCGCCCAATTGAACAAATATGGCTTTTTAATCGTACGACAGAACGGGCAGAGCAATTTGCCAAACGTATTTCCAAGCTTTCGCCAAATTACACTGGAGAAGTAAGAATCGCGGGCGAAGCGAATGCGGCAGTTGAAAAGGCGGATATTGTCATTTGCAGCACACGCGCTGAAACGCCTGTTTTTTCCGGAGACGCATTGCGGCCGGGCACGCATATTAACGGTGTGGGTTCTTACCTTCCGCATATGCAGGAAGTAGATGAAGTCACCTTGCAAAGATGCAGTAAAATTATCGTCGATACGATCGCTGGGGCAAAAGAAGAGGCGGGTGATTTTCTCATCCCTGAAAAGGAAGGCAAATGGGATTTTTCGTTGCTGCATGGTGAACTCGATCAACTTGCTGCAGGCCAGATTACAGGAAGAGAGAAAGAAGAAGAAATCACCTTTTTCAAATCTGTCGGGACTGCTTATTTTGATCTCGCCGTTGCCGCTGCCGCCTATAAAAAAGCCGTGAAACTAGGATATGGGACAGAAGTGCCCATGTAAATGCTTGGCTATCGAATGAACGAAAGTATTTCTTTCAATCTTGATACTATTGGAAAAAGGTGTTAGCGGATCAGGGGAGCGTTTTGCGGCTTGAGAAACAAAATGGATAGAACTATAACCAGCCAACATGTGCTTCTCCCTCTGCAGACAATGAAAGCAGGTATTAAGAAAATATCCTATTTTACAACGCAATGTGAAGGATAGAGAAGAATGGCTCAAAATCCATAGCAGCAGAGCAATTCTTTATAGAAATGGCAACTAAAGTCTTTCTTAAAGTGAGTGCGCCAATCGGTCCTGGCTCATTAAGATGGTAACTATTTCATTTAAAACCTCCCTACGCTTGCACCCGATCAGTACAAAGGGAGTTGATCCTCCCTTATTTTTATTTCATGCTCGTCATGCCGATATGCGTGTACTCAATCATTTTTATTGTAAATATCTTCTCTTCAGCGCAAGAATATTCCAGATTATTTTTAACAAAAACGGGCTGGTGAAGCCGAAGAGTCATCATTCTTGCATATTTTTGTATATGCCGCTTCATTTCTCTTTTGATAGTAGATTTGCAAGGAAAGCATTTATAAAATACAAGACTCCCATAAAAAGAAATATCGATCGAGCGTTAACAAATTCTAGAGCGCCCCCGGTTATGGTTCGTCCTGCTGGTAATAGAAGCCCATTGAATGTAGATTGCACCCCGAATACTCTTCCGTGCAAACGTCCCGGGACCTCGCGTTGAATCGCACTGTAAAAGGGGGCACTCACCAAACCAAAGGAGATACCGGCCACCGTTACTGAAAGCATAATCGCTACTGGATGACTTAAAACGAAAAGCAATCCAAAACCAATTGCTTGTAAGAGATATCCGATGGTTAAATTCACTCGGATGCGATCTGGTACATATCCAATAAGCCAAAACCCTATGAGTTGGCCTAACGACAAAATTGAATAAAGGATTCCTAGAAAGGTAGCTTGTTCTTTTGAGGATAACGTTAATCCTTCATCAAGGAAAATAGGAAGATTGACAAAAAAAGGTGAATACGCAATGGTGGATAAGATGGATATTTGAAATAAACGTATAACAAATTGATTTTCTTTAATAAATTGCAATCCTTCTTTTAAGTCATGAGTCCATTTCGTCGGGGATATGGCGTCGGGCATATTATTTAATGGAACGTTCACTTTTGAGATCAATAACGCGGCTAGTAGAAACGATATTCCATTTAAAACAAGAACCATCTCCACATTAAAAAACGTAATCAGGATTCCACCTAGAGTAGGTCCAACCAAATATCCTATACTCTCTGTAGTTCCTAATGCCGCATTTCCTTGGGTAAGTTCTGTTTTGGACACGAGATTCGACACGGATGCTCTAACCACGGGTTCAAAGAACTGGGTCAAAGCCCCGAAAACAAAAGAGAAAAAGACCAACAAAGGTAAATGGAGCATCCCAAAATAAAAGGTCAGAGGGATAACCAGCACAGTGACTCCACATAGCAAACTAGAGCTTATGATAAGGGTTCTGCGGTTCATTCGATCCGCTACAACACCAGCAAAGATTCCAAACACGAAAGTTGAAAAAGTAAAGGCTCCTAGCACAATCCCCAGCGACAATGCCGATCTATCTACCTGATATGTCATCCAGATTATGGCCACCGAATACAATCCGTCTCCAAGTCTTGAAACAAACATGGCAAACCAAGTCAATCGAAAGTTGGAATTCGCTCGGATTAACTGATATAAAGACATTGTATCCCCCCCTATGTTTCGTTAGATAAGGGTTTGAAAAATAAGCCCCTTTTAATCGTACCCGTCCCGTGAGGGAAAAACGAATGGAAATATCGCGCCCGTCGAGCGGGGGAAACCCGAAGAGCGGTGACCAAGCCCGGTGATCATATCTGTTCCGTGCGGGAAACCGAAGAGCGTTCACAAGCCCGGTGACCCGCATGGCAGTATCACACCTCTTCCACGAGGGAAACCAAAAAAGCAATCATCCGAATGGAAATATCGCGCCCGTCGAGCGGGGGAAACCCGAAGAACGGTGACCAAGCCCGGTGATCATATCTGTCCCGTGCGGGAAACCGAAGAGCGTTCACAAGCCCGGTGTCCCGCATGGCAGTATCGCACCTCTTCCACGAGGGAAACCAAAAAAGCAATCATCCGAATGGAAATATCGCGCCCGTCGAGCGGGGGAAACCCGAAGAACGGTGACCAAGCCCGGTGATCATATCTGTCCCGTGCGGGAAACCGAAGAGCGTTCACAAGCCCGGTGTCCCGCATGGCAGTATCGCACCTCTTCCACGAGGGAAACCAAAAAAGCAATCATCCGAATGGAAATATCGCGCCCGTCGAGCGGGGGAAACGTGAAGAACGGTGACCAAGCCCGGTGATCATATCTGTCCCGTGCGGGAAACCGAAGAGCGGCCTTGAAAGGCGGTCAACTGCGCCTCAATTGTGGCATGTTCCCCCTAAGATAGAAAGGTAAGCGATTAAGCGGCCTTATTCCCTTGGATTATAGAGTGCGACGCAACGGTTGCGGGAGATCGAAAGTCCTGTCAAACGGACGATTTCAATCCACAAACTCATGTAGGGTTAAAGGCTGGACAGCCTTGCTTTTACTAAAGCAACCAGCTCTTTTGTGTAGAAGGGCTTCGCCACATAATCATCCACCCCAAGTTCAAAACTGCGTTTTCTATCTTTTTCCGAACTACTGGCTGTTAGCATAATAATAGGCATTTTGTATTTTTTACGAATCTCATAGCACACTTCCATCCCATCGCAATCTGGAAGCATGACATCAAGCAGAACGATATCCGGCCGCATATCCTCAACAAGTTTAAGCGCTTCTTGGCCCGTATAAGCACATTGTACAGAAAATCCTTCCCTCTGGAAGCGGAACTGCAATATATCAGCTATCGGTTTCTCGTCATCTATAATAATAATCTTCGTCTTCATAGCACTTTCTCCTCCAACCTTGCTACATTATTCATCTTTACCTTTTGCACTATTGAACGAATAAGTTAGCTTTTCATTAATCAGGCTAATTCAGGAAAGTTAAATGGACTATCCATAATACTGAGCGGTTTGGCAGAAGTCGGAATTTGACTATGAGAAAGCCATTCATCAAGTCCGGATTCTATTTATCATTCGGAAGCGGAATCTCCGTAATGTTCGTTCCATCCAAATTCATCTGATAAAGATGATAATCGCTATTTCTTTGACCAAAACGCTTATCAACCATAAAGTAAATTTTGTTCCCAGGAGCAATTTCAGGTCCTTCAGTATATTCTTTTAAATTGGTTAGTTGCTTTTCTTCTTTTGTCTCTGCATTGTATGTGTATAACTCATATTGAAAGGTTTCTCCTGTGTCCGGATTACTAACCGATTGAAAGATGAATTCGTTTTTATTCGGAACTACTGTAAAGTCATAGATATCGTTTTTTCGTTCAGGGTTGCTGACAACTTTTAAGTTTGTCGGTTGGTCTAGAGGAATCTGGAAGATCCGCTGGAACGATTCAAAGCTGCCTTCAGCAGTATTTACGTCTTCATCATCCGGCATTTGTACAAATACAGACTTACCATCTTGTGCAATTGTAAGGGATTCCATTGAGTATTTCTTAAGGTTTGTTTGTTTCATTTGTTTTTTATCCGCAAATCTGTACTCATGCAAGTCAAAATCATGCGGACGTTTACTTGCAATCGGTGAATAGTTCTTGAATACTTCTGCTTGCAAATAAAACAATGATGTTCCTGTCGGTGAAAATTCGATTTCAGTAATAGCTGATTGGACAGAAAACAGCTCCTTTACTTCCTTTTTTTCAAGATCATATTGATAAACGGTGCTTGCCAACTTTTCATCTGAATCTTTGTTCGCAGCTATGTAGACCAGAGTGGAACCGTCATTTGAAAAGCTGGGGTCTACAATAATTTGATCATTTTCTAGTTCTAATGCTTTCATTTTCAGTGACTGTTCAGGATTGTACAAGTGAATTTCTGGTTTACCCTGTAAGTAATGGACATAAGCAATTGTTCCTTGTTTAGAAATATCAAAGTCGCCCGACAATCCATTTTGTTTTTCTTTTTCATCTTTACCAAACAACAAGCCGATGACAATAAGGGCAAGTGTGAGAATGATAACGATGGTGACGAAAATCCAAAGCCATTTCCTTCTCTTCATAGTAAACCTCCTTAGTCTGTTAAAACGGGAAATAAATATAAATGAGTATGAAAGCATTCATTAAAATTGAAATTATCGCAATAACAAAAGCACTTCTTTTGTGTTTTTTCAGTAATCGCATCTGCAGAAAATATAATAAAATCCACAATATAAAAGGAATCGTTAGTAGCAACATGAATGGATGATAACCGCCAAACAACCACATTCCAATCCATAGGTTAAATAATATGACACTAGTGACAATGACACCTAAAACGAGATTAATAAGGTGCAGCCATTTTGCCTCTTTTACCATTTCACTTTGTAAGTCAAGCTCATAAATGGTTGTTCGATAAACCAAAAAGAGTGCTAAAAGAATGTTCATCCAACTAAGAATTGCGAACGGCAAAAAAGCTGGATGATCAATAGAAGATACAATTGTATACCCGTATAAATAGGTAATAATATGAGTAACGAGTATGCTATTCATCCAGCGTCTACGGTTAAATTGAGCAACTTGATTTAAAGAGATAAGCAAGATCAATGAATGAACAAACATAGATAGAACTAACCAGCCAACATGTGCTTCCCCCTCAACAGACAATGAAAGCAGGTAGACACTGATAGAAAAAACGAAGGAAGTCACAGATAATGTCAGCATCAGTTCTTTACGGTATGGAAAAATGGACTGTTGCAATTGATGTCCTATCTCTACCTCCGATCCAAAACGTTCTATCGCTTCCAATTCAGCCTCTTTCTCATTCATCCCTTCTCTTAACAGTTCCTCTTTTGAAAGTTCCAGATGAATGAGAAGTTCTTCTCTTATGTCTTCTTTTTCTTCATTTCTGCACTCGGTTTGCTGTAGTATTTTTTCAACATAGCATTTGAAATTAGATTTCACCTAATCCCTCCGAACTCTTTTTCACGAGGTTGTGAATGAAATTCCAATTTTCCTTCTTAACCTCAAGCTCCTTTTTACCCAAATCGGTAATGCTATAATATTTACGCCTTCCAACTTGCGTTTCACTCCAATAAGAAGTTACCCACTGTTTCCGTTCTAGTCGTCTCAGTGCGGGATAAAGAGTGCCTTCACTCATTTCATAAGCTTTGTCACTTAATTGCTTTAACGTTTTGATGATCTCGTACCCATATAAATCACGTTGTGCAATTAAAGATAGGAGCAATAAATCTATACTGCCTTTCATCATTTCCTTATCCATTTCTTTCACCTCTCTCAGAATCAATATACTTAATATTGTAATACGATGTACATCGCATTACAAGTTCGTTATTCACATGAAGTGGGCATGACTGGCTTTTTCTAAAAAGCTGACCAATACAAAGTTACATCATATGGCTTTAAAAGAAAGGTTGATGAAATAATATACAGAGCGTGGAGGAAGATATAATGATGTTATAGGGAATATTCAAATGTAAAACAATATTATCTACAGCAGTATTCAACTTTTGAAGAATGGAGTATTGCGGTTGAACAATATATAGAATGTTACAATCACATTCGTTACGGGGAGCGTTAAACGACATTAGCCCTTTGAAACTACGGGACGAATGCCGCTTAAAACCGCTATTTATTTTGACAGGGGGCCTTCATTCATTGTTTAACTTTTCCAACAATTGGATACAGTTCAAGGTGGAGCGTGCCCGTCAAACGGGGAAACCCGAAAGTCGGAACGTAGTTGTGCATGAACGAAGTAGGGAGGCCATCGTCGATTTTTGGCTTTTGGACGATGGCTTTTTTTATGTGAAAGCGTTGAGATAACATGTACCATCCCATTTTTTTGGACAACCTTCCGTAGATTCTCACTCATTAATTTTTAACATCTGCAAATCTATATATAATTGACAGTTCGTCTGAAAGTTGTCGAATGAGATGGACGTTAATTCGGTAATTTGGTTCAAACGGTATTTGAGCGTGTTTATGTGGATAAATAGCCTTTCCGCCGTAGGCTTTAAGCGGCAATTTTGCGACAAGTAGACTTCAAGCGTATGGAGCAGGCTCGTGTGGTCTTCTTTGTCTTTTTGCTGTAGTTTCAGCAGATCTTCGTTTACGTAATTCATTTTTTTCTGGTATTGGGAAATTGATTCCAGGTAACGGAACAAGCCAAGTTTTTTATATTCAAAGGATGGAAGGGAGTCCAGCCCGACAAACTTCGCTGTTTTGATCACTTCCATTGCTTCCATGTAGCTTTTTTTCAAGTGAAGGATGGAGGAACGCTCCGTGCTGATTCCCGCGTATATTCGCTGGCCGTTGAACTGGCTCAGGACGGTGGTTGTCAATTCATTGGCGCCATCAACGAGCTCCCCACGGTGTGACAGGTTGCTGCCAATCATGACGATAATTTTTAATTGGTCGATAAAAAGGTGGGTAGGTAGTTTCAGGGCATTTGAAAAAAGCCCGGATTTTTCCAGTAGCTCCCCAAAAACATCTTCGCTCGTCTGTCCCACGGTAAATACGCAAATAATGTAAGAATCCGGGATGGGGAGGTTGACATTGGCGGCCTCCCACTTGACTTGAGCTTCGGTTTGAAATTCGTCTTCCATGATTTTTTTATAAAAATCATTTTTCTCCTGATCTTTTTTTAGTTTCAATTGTTTTTTTTGATACAGGATTTTTCCGACATGATGGGAAACTTCATCAATAAAGTCAAGTTCAGCCTCCGTCAACGGTTTGCCGGTTTCCTGTATCCATATATAGCCGAGAATGTGGTCCTTATACCTCATACTTGCGACAATGCGTTGGTTCAAGCCTATTTCCTTGATTTGCTTTACCCGAAATGGCTTGGGGCTCGTTTTTAACTGTGTCACAATGCCTTTGTCCATAAACATTTCCAAGATGGAGATTGGCCAGCGTTTGGAAAAGATCGTTTGCTTATTTGCTTCGTCAAATTGCTCAATATAGAAAGAGCTGTAAGCCAGTAAGGAAAATTGGTCGTCTTCGATAACGACCGGTTTTTTTAAATAGCTGCTGATCGCCTCCGTAATCTCTTCTATATTTGTCATCATCATGACTTTTTCCAACATGCGCTCCATTCCAATCCCCTCTATCTCAAGAAAATCCAGCTATCGCTATTTTATCATATTTTCCCGAATGCATGAAAAAGCCGGGGAATCGCTTCCCCGACAGAAAAAAGTTTACTCTTTCAGCAAACGAAGACTTTCATCAAATTCTTTTTCGATTTCTTCGTTGCGCTTATATGTGGCCAGGCTGACAATAACGGCCACTAATAGGTTGATTAAAAAACCGGGCACAATTTCATACAATTCCGACCCCGTCCATTGCCAAACAAGGACTGTGATCGCACCGGACACCATTCCGGCAATTGCTCCCCAGTTCGTCAGTTTCCTCCAATACAAGCTTAAGACGATAATCGGTCCGAACGAGGCGCCAAAACCCGCCCAAGCATGGGAAACCAGGTTTAATATCGTTTCCGTTTTGTTGGAACTCAAAATGTAAGCGACTATTGCTACGGCTAATACAGCCAAACGGCCGAATGATACAAGTTCCTTGTCGCTTGCGGCCCGGCGGAATAATAATTTGTACAAGTCCTCTGTCAATGCGCTCGATGTAACGATTAGCTGTGAAGAGACCGTACTCATAATCGCCGCTAGAATGGCCGCCAGTATAAATCCGGCAAACAGCGGGTGGAAAAGAATTTGTCCAAGCTCAATAAAGACAGCCTCCTTATCATGCAACGTCTTATTGGTTGTATGGAAGTAGGCAATTCCAATCAGAGCCGTTAATACAGCGCCGATGAGGGAAAGAATCATCCAGCCCATCCCGATGCGGCGGGCGACTTTCGTTTCTTTTACCGAGTTGATCGCCATAAAACGAACGATAATATGGGGCTGCCCCACATATCCAAGCCCCCATGCGAGTAATGAAATGATTCCGATAAATGTCGTATCCTTGAAAAAGGTTAACAGGGTGGGATCAATTGACTTAATGATACTCACTGTTTCTGCCGGACCGCCCGTTTGGGTCACAGCCAGTGCAGGAACAATGAGTAGGGCGGTAAGCATGATCAATCCTTGGGCAAAATCAGTCCAGCTTACGGCGAGAAAACCTCCGAACAGTGTGTAGGCGACGACGACACCCGCAATAATCAGCAGTCCTTGCTGATAGCCAAACCCGAAAGAGCTTTCAAAGAAAACCGCTCCGGCGACAAGACCGGACGAAACATAAAAAGTAAAAAATATTAAAATGACAAGTGCGGATACGATTCGCAACAGTTTCGTATGGTCCTTCAAACGGTTCTCCAAGAAAGAAGGAATGGTAATAGAATCATTGCTGGCTTGTGTATATGTGCGGAGCCGGGGAGCTACAAATATCCAGTTCAAATAGGCGCCAATCGTCAGACCGACGGCCATCCAGATACTTGTTAAACCGCTTGCATAGATAGCACCGGGCAATCCCATTAGCAGCCATCCGCTCATATCTGAAGCACCCGCGCTAAGTGCTGTTACTGCTGGTCCAAGTGAACGACCGCCAAGCATATAATCCGTTAGATCCTTTGTTCTTCGGTAGGCTACCCACCCAATGAACAGCATTAACAACATATAAATCACTATCGTCAATAACTTTAAGGCTTCATCTGACATGTTTTTATCTCTCCTTGTTCTGTTTTTTGGGCCCATACCAACTTGATTAATAATAAAATAAGGTTCAATTAAGGAGTATGGTGGAAGCTGCCATCTTATTGTCGAACCAAGATCATAGAAATCTGGTGTATCATCTACGACGAAAAAATAAGATAAGAGCACGTAAATGGATCATTTGATGGCATGAACAGCTATGAGCGCAGCTCTTATGAATCAAACCTTAAAAAAATACGGGGGGAGGTTTAAATCAGAAATGCTCCAATCGAATTATAGCAAATTTTTCGGGCCGTTTGGAGTGAGACATTACAAATTATTAACCGTTATGTCAAATTTTCTCGCTGGAAAGGAGGTTTTGTCAGCCTAAAGCCACTACATGGAGGAGTGCTTTCATAGGTTACTGAATTACGTTTTTAGTAAAATGGTATTTAGTACAGTGAACAGGATAGTAAGGGGGAGGTTTCATTGAACATACGTATAAAGTTGTTGGCGCTCAAGATTTTCAGAAGGAACAACAAAACATGATAAAGCATGGGGTAAGTGTTAAAGAAATCGTTCACTTTACCTCTATTTTCCAAAAAGTACTAGTTCCTCCGAAGCGTGACAGAATGATTCAGAAAGTATCTGTCATAGAAGTGAAAGAGTTCGGTTCTTGGGTGAAAGGTAATGAATTAGCGCTTACTACGATCCAAAACTTTCATACGAAAGAGCTTCAGCTATCCCTGTTCCAGCAACTTATAAAAGGAAAGGCTGCTTGTCTCGTTTTTCACCCCGGCAATATCCATGAAAAACAAGCAATTTTTCATGAGACTTTGGAAGTTGCCACGCTTTCATTTTCCTGTTTTCCAAGTATTTCCTACAGTCACTTATGCCGAAATAATCGAATTGATTTTCAACTTAAAATGAAAAAACAACATCAAGAAATTGATACACTTAATGAAGTCAATCAACTATACTTTCAATTTTTATCACACCATATAAACTTGAAAGAGGTTCCGCCGATTTTCTCTGCGGGGACTTGAAAAGGTCCGCTTGGAATTCGGGATCGTGGCCCTTGCCCACAACCTCTTGAAAGTGGCGGGCATCCACCGACTACTTTCAGGAGGAAACCCTACAAATGCAAAATCAGTCGTAAAAATGTTTCGTTTTTCTACGACCGATTTATTTTAGGGGCTTTTTAGACACCCCCTGTTTTCTTTCAAGAGAACGAAATAGGGGTTTATGACTTAACATTATACTTTGGAAAAGCGCTATGAAACTAGTAATCCCTGTTTCTTGGAGCTTTTTTTATGGTGAAACATGAATGCTGGCATCTTGTGCGAAAAAAGAGTGATGTTATGCAGTATTCCACCTGTTTTCCCCTCTTGTATTTTATGATAAAAACATCTATTTAAGGTGGTGGCCATGATGTTAAAGATAAACAATGTGAGTAAATATTACGGGAAAATAAAAGCTTTACATAAGATTTCCCTCAATCTGAACAAGGGGACTTGTTTGGGTTTAGTGGGACCTAATGGTGCAGGGAAGTCGACTCTTTTGAAAATCATTGTCCACATTGTTCAAGATTATGAAGGAAAAGTCACATTTACGAGCGCGGCCAATACTGATCAGAAGCGAACAATCGGATACGTTCCCCAAGATATTTGTTTAGAAGAAAATGTCTCTGCCTTACAAAATTTGTATTTCTTTGGCAGGATGTATCAATTACGGGGAAAAGCGTTGCAACAACAGGCGGAGAAAGTACTGCATTATATCGGTTTGAGCGCGAGAAAAAAAGATAAAGTGAAAACTTTTTCAGGTGGTATGAAACGCCGCTTAAATATTGGGTGCGCCCTAATGAATGAGCCACAATTCATTATTATGGATGAGCCGACAGTGGGGATTGATCCACAATCAAGACGGTATATTTTAGACATGATTCAGCAAATGAAAAATGAAAATCGCACCATTATCTACTCTAGTCATTATATAGAGGAAGTAAATAAGATTTGTGATGAAGTCGCATTTATTGATAAAGGAACATTAATAGAACATGACACAATTGACAAATTGATTGAAAAATATGCCGTCCCCGCCATATTTTTTACATGTCATCATCGTGCAAAGCTGCTTGAGGATATCCGAGTTTCCGGTGATGTGACACCATATAAAAATGGATACAAGATCACAACGGCCAATCCTATGCTGACAATGGAGGAAGTGTTGCGTGTATGCAGGGAGAAAAAGGTGGTGTTAAAGCAACTTGAACTTACCCATCCTACATTAGAAGATATATTTTTCAAACTGACTGGAACGGAGCTTCGTGCTTAAAACTGATGGGAGGGAATCACCATGAAAGCCATTTTTCAAATGGAAATGATAAAAAACGCGCAAGATAAAGGACTCTATTTTTGGACATTTCTTTTGCCAATCATTTTTACCGTTTTATTTATTTCAATCTTTACCGCCGGGACAGAAGGAGCCGATAAAGAGTATGTGATTATCTCGATCGTACCCGGATACACCGTCATGTTCGTCTTTTTCATTATGATCTCGATGGGCTTTTCGTTTATTGAAGACCGTGATAAAGGAATGGTGGCGCGCCTTGCGAGTACTCCCCTTTCTCCGTACGCTTATCTTTTCGGAAAATGGTTACCGTATGTAGTGATTGTATTTATTCAAATGATTGTGTTGCTTGCCTTTGGAAAAATAGTTTATAATTTTCCAATTGAACAACCTTTATTGCTCGGTATGTTAGCACTTATTCTGACATTTTGCATTACCGGACTCGGGTTAGCTTTATCTTTATTCATCCGTACTAGCAATATGGGAGTCGCGATTACACAAGTCATTACTTTAGGTGGTGCGTTATTAGGCGGGCTTTGGATGCCAATGGAGGCAATGCCGGCACTCTTCCAAAAAGTTGGAAAGCTAACGCCGCAGTATTGGGCGCATAATGCGTTTCAAGAAACGATGACCGGCACATTGACTTACACTGATTTTTTGATCGCCAGTCTCATTTTGCTCGTATTCGGTGCGGTTGGCTTCATCATTGCCTTCTTTGCCTACCCAAGCTTTTTAAGACGTGCCAAGCATTAATGAGTTCATGAATGGGGGGAGTATAATGAAAGTAAAAATCGATATCGACGATCAATATGAAAATACTTCCATTACGATTCAAACGAATGAGTGGACGGATGAGCTGGAGCAACTCGTTAGTTTCATTAAAAAGGAAAAACCAAAACGGTTATTTGGTGTGGAGGAGGATCAAACGATTGTCTTAGATCCGGAAACGATCGATTACATCTATGCGGAAAAAAGAAAAGTTTACGCAGCACTGGAAAATGGGCGGCGATTGGAAGTTAAAATGAAGTTATTTGAAGTAGAGAATTTGCTTGGAAACAGTTGTTTTACTCGTTTTTCCAAATCTGTAATCGGTAATGTAAATCGTATTCAACGATTTGAACTATCATTTAATGGAAATCTCTGTGTTTATTTTTCCTCAGGAAATAAAGAATATATTACAAGAAAATATGTGGCAAGCGTAAAGGAAAAACTGACGTCAGGAGGACCCGCTAATGATATCTAAAATGATTCACCGATCCATGTACGGAGTCGCTTTTGGGTCAATTGTAACATTCATCGCATTAACGTTTCTTATGGTGTTCAATATAAATCTCCCTGTATCGCAGATTTGGCTTTATATGCTAGCAAGTTTTTTCATTGGTATTTACTACGGGCTTGCCTCCTTTATTTTTGAGCTGGAAGCTTGGAGCCCACTAAAGAGAACCGTGGTGCATTATAGTTTATCTATAACTGTCTTCTTTATATGGGCGCTTTCTCTTCATTGGGTTCCTTTCAATTGGAAAGCAATTGTACTTACGATTATTGGCTTTACACTTATTTATGTCTTATATTGGTTTGGATACACGCTTTATTATAAAAGAGTGGAATCCTCTCTAAACGATACATTACAGAAACACAAGTAGAAAGGTAAAAAAAGGATTTTATGGATTGGAGCTGCAAGCGCCAGTTTGACAATGGATGAAACCAAGCATTATATAAGCGAAAATACCGGAGTGATAGAACGGGAAGCATCAGGATACGCCAATTGTAGCATGAATAAAAATGGTGTGAAAAACGTTTCATTTGAACCATTTATCATGTCAGGATTGGATGCCGCCCTTCCCTGAATAATTTCTACCAATAAAGTGCTGACAGAAGGGGAGCTCATCCTCTTTGATATGGTGTATTTTAAACGGCTATTGCTCAGATATAACGAGGACCTTTTCTTTGGGACATGTTTCAGAGGAAAAAAAGGAAGTTTTTGAGATTGCATTGGAAGCGCAAAAAAAGGCAGTCAAGGCGATAAACCAAGTGAGTGTGTTCATATTAAACCCCCCCAACTTGGGGGGGCTATCCATTTTTCTTTTTAAAAAGTGAGTAATGATATATGGACGACTACAGCATTTCAGACGTTGTTTTCGCCTGCATGTGAAGCAGCAAGTAATCCGGGCCACCCGCTTTTGAGTCGGTTCCCGACATGTTGAAACCGCCAAAAGGCTGGTAACCGACAATGGCTCCCGTACAGCCGCGGTTGAAGTACAAGTTGCCCACATGGAAATCTTCCCGCGCCTGCTCCAAGTGCGCGCGGTTGTTGGAAATAACGGCTCCTGTCAAGCCATATTCCGTATTATTGGCGATTTCCAGAGCATGATGGAAGTCTTTCGCTTTGGCAAAAGCCACGACCGGTCCGAAGATTTCTTCTTGCATGAGGCGCGCTTTCGGATCAAGCCCCGCAAAAATCGTCGGTTGGATGAAATATCCTTTCGAGTCGTCTCCTTCACCGCCAGCCATTAATTCGCCTTCTGTTTTCCCGATCTCAATGTATTTCATGATTTTATCAAATGCGTTTTGATCATTCACCGGCCCCATGAAATTGTCCGGATTTATCGGGTCGCCGACTGTCAATTCTTTCGTAAGCGCCACTGCCCGTTCGAGCACTTGGTCATATACGTCTTCGACGATGACGGCTCGGGAGCAAGCAGAACACTTCTGTCCGGAAAAGCCGAATGCCGATTGGACGATGGATTGAGCAGCCAGTTCAAGGTCCGCTTCTTTATCGACCACGATCGTGTCTTTTCCACCCATCTCGGCGATAACACGTTTCAACCAGATTTGTCCTTCGTTCACGATAGCCGCGCGCTCATAAATTCGCGTTCCGACTTCTCTTGAGCCTGTAAAGCTGATAAAGCGTGTTTTCGGATGGTCGACGAGATAGTCGCCGACTTCCGCGCCGCTTCCCGGAATGTAGTTGACAACGCCTTTTGGCAAGCCTGCTTCTTCCAGCACTTCCACAAATTTGGCAGCAACAACAGGTGTTGTGGAAGCCGGTTTCAAAAGAACCGTATTTCCGCTCACGACGGCAGCAACGGTTGTCCCCGCCATAATCGCAAACGCAAAGTTCCACGGAGAAATAACGACGCCGACGCCAAGCGGGATATAATCATAGCGGTTATATTCCCCCGGACGGCTTTGCACTTTTTTGCCGTCTTTGAGCTCAAGCATTTGCCGGCCGTAGTATTCCAAGAAATCAATGCCTTCTGCCGTATCGGCATCGGCTTCTTTCCACGGCTTTCCCGCTTCTTTCATAAGCAAGGCGGAAAATTCATGCTTCCGGCGGCGGACAATGGCCGCGGCTTTAAAAAGAACGTCTGCTCTGACTTCCGGCTTTACTTTTTTCCACGACTCAAAGGCTTCCAGCGCACTGTTCATGGCGCGCTCCGCCAATTCCCGGTTCGCTTTGGATACGCGGCCGACAACTTCCACTTTGTTCGCGGGGTTAACCGAAGTGATTTTTTCTTCCGTTTCGATCCGTTCACCGCCGATGATTAATGGATAATCCTGGCCAAGATAGCTTTCTACAAGCTCCATTCCCGCTTGAAACGCTTTCTTGTTTTCCTCTTTTGAAAAATCCGTGAATGGTTCATGTTTGTATTCAATCATTTTGTCACAGCTCCTTTTTCATCTTACTTCTTATGATTCCTTTTAAAGCAGGGAGAATGTCTATTCTTACCCAAAAGACGATAAGGGACGTTTACTTTCACTGTGCAGCTTGGTTCAACAAGCGCAAGCGGTGTTTTCTCCCCATGTCATACAGCATGTACATGCCAGTTGAAATGTGCTTAACGGGGTCTTTCAGAAGCTTGCGGACTTGGGGATTGAAAGCTCTGTTCAATCTGTTTTTTATCATCATCAGTTTGACAGTCCCCTTGACAAAACATCTGTTGATGAGCGTTCCCGATCTTGTTTTTCCTATTATGGGATTTGCTGCATGGCGATTTTCACTTTTTTTAGAAGGTCGAACCATGTCCTCAGCATTTGATTTGAGTTTTCTTTGTTGATCGTCAAAGTCGATTTTCGTATTATGAATCGAATAGACTCTCCCAAATGTCCTGTCTCATCGACAGAAATGGAGTGATAAAAATCCCGCAATCGGTGATTTTATCGCGGCCAATTTCCTGTTTTTTCAGAGGTTATGTTGTTTTTACTGATGATGAATAAATAAGAAACAGCTTATGTGATCGCTTTCAGAGGACCACCACCCCACCGTTTTGTCTCATAAATTATCGTATTACGAATCTAAGGATCCAACAATGTCGGCCTCTGACAATCTTTCCGGCTTTTTGTTGTGGGTATCGGACAATAGGGTTTGGACTGCCTTCGTTGGAAACGAACATTTACCAGTTATACAAATATGAGGAAACGGGTTTGTACGACTTGCGGTATTCAGGATCAGGTGAGGATAGTATCCGCGCAACAATGTTTGCTCTGTACAAAGAAAAGAAAGACAATGCGTAAACCGGAATGTCCACTGGTGGACAACATTGGAAGTAATACGCTTCAGCAAAAGACGGGTAAGCTTTGTGAAACGTAACACATCCAGCTACAGCTACATCAGGGGATATCCCGACCTGTCATTCACTTAAAAGAGGGGCATTTAAAGGCCGAAAAGCAGCCTTGAACCCCGCTATCGCTTCTCTCAAGAGCAGGAAAGACTCGCCATATCTTTCACCATATCGATAAAGTGCTTGGACGCGGTTTGAATATATTCATTCCGCAGTGTCACGAGGCTTAGCTTCGTTCGCAGTTTCGGATTTTCCAATGGTATGAGTATAGGCATTCCGGGCCATTGCAGTTTGTTGAAGCTTTCTGGCACGAAAGTAATGCCGACTTCTTTTTTCACCATCTTGAGCATGGGAAGGACTTCGGTTCCCCAGTATACAACTTCGGGAGAAAAACCGATATTTTGGCATGACTCAATAATTTCGTCTGCTATCCCCCGCCCAAACGACGTAGTCGGAAGCAGAAACTTTTCATTTTTAAGATCATTGAGGTCGATTGAAGATTTTTTGAGCAGTCGATGTCCCGGAGGCACTGCTAAAAGAAGTTGTTCCTCTATAAGGGGCGTTATGTTCAGGTCGTCTGCTTCAAAGATGGTCCGTACGATCCCGAGTTCGAGCTCCTGACTTCTGAGCTCGCTTAAAATATAGGCTGAGTTTCCTTCTTTTACGCGGACAATCACGTTTGGTGATTCTCCCCTCACTTTTTGAACGACTTGAGGAAGGATAAATAAATTGGCTGATGTAATGCAGCCGACATTTACAGTACCCCTTAATCCGTCCCGATGTTCCAATAGCTCTTTCTCAATATTTTCGGCCGCCACGAGCAGTTCCTTCCCTCTCCGGTATAAAAATTCACCATGTTTTGTCAGTTTTAACCGCTTGCCGGAACGGTCGAATAAAAAAACGTTTAATTCTTTTTCCAACTTGTTGATCATGATGCTCAACGGAGGCTGGGTCATATTCAATACTTCCGCTGCTTTTGAAATGCTTCCTGATTCTACAATTGTAATAAAATAACGTAATCGATGTAGATCCATGGAGACCTCCTCTTCAATTTATTTAAAATATATATATAACTGATTCACATTATATATTTGAAATTACAAAAAAACCAATATATACTAAATTTTATAACAAATCGAAATATTAAAACGTGATAACGAGAGATTTTTGCGCTGTATTTTCTTTCATGTTCATTGGATTTGTTGCTTGCGGCATTTCAGTCAAGGACTCATCCGGTGCTTCTACGGAGAAAACCGGTGAAGACAATTTGGCTAAAGAACTAACATTCTTTTCATACGGAGATGATTGGCCAGAGGAAGGAGGAAAAGGCTTTAAGGATAAATTCGATGTAAAAAGTGCTATATGATCAGTACGTTTTAGGGCATCGGCAGATTTGGGAGCGTGCTCTGTAAAATTTTTTTGACGTAACGATACCGCCTACACTTCCGAGACTTGTTGCCGGTTGTTTCATTACATCTATTTGGCTTGTCGTTCCTGACTGGTTGGGGGAAAGCAAGTCGATTATGCGTTGGTAACGTAACGTTATTCGGGATGACTTCCAAATAAACATGAACCGGTTAGCTGGATGCTTGGTATCGAATTTATTTGGCTGATCATCTCTTTGATCAAACTGTCTGGAGATAAGGAAGCATTATAAGGCGAAGGGAGAGGGGGAGCTGGAAAAGAAAGCAGGGGCTTTTGAAAAGGCGGAAAAGGTTTTCCCAGGTATGACAGCGGATGTGAAAAGACGGGGAGGAGTCGGAGGGAAGCAGAGGAGAAGCGCTTTATATTTCGGACAATCCGCTGTGGATGGGGGAACAGCGTGTAATGGCTGACAGAAGGAGCGGATCGAATACCTGCCGCCGCGGGCTGTTCAACGAAAGGCCTGGGAGGGAGGGGCTTTGCGGATGGAAGATTCAATTTTGTTTCGCAGGGAGGAACGAACAAGTTGGGATATATGTTCTATTTCTTGAAAACTTGGCTCCTCCAAGCTCGTTTTTACGATTCATGTTTTAGAAAGTCTTCTGTGGAATCATTGAGAGTCATGGCAGAGTTAGCGACTTCTTCCGAAGCGTGTTCAATTTCAACTACGATATCGCTTAATTGTTGCAGTTGGTCTTCAATGCGGTGGTTTTGTTCTTTCGTTTTTTCAATTAATTCAAGAAGTTCATTAAAGTCTTTATCTGTTCGATCCATGCTCTCAATACCTTGGGCCATCAGGTGATTTACTTTGTCCACGGATTGGCTTGCTTGGCTAATCAAAGTGTTTGTTTTGATAATCTGGTCTGATACGCTTGAGGTCGATGTTTTTGTCTGATCCGACAGCTTGCGGATTTCTTCGGCTACAACAGCAAAGCCTTTGCCGTATTCGCCGGCGCGCGCCGCTTCAATGGAAGCATTTAAAGCCAGCAGGTTAGTTTGATCCGCAATATTGCCGACAAGAGTGATCACCTCAGTGATGCTTAAAGCGATCTCGTTTAATTCAGTCGAGAAGGTGTGAATGTCGGCTACAGCCTTTTGAATATCGCTTAGCTTCTTTCCCAGATCATTGAGCATTTGCTTTCCCCGTAAAGATCGGGCGGCCGAGTCGTCTGCCAGCTCCATTCCTTGTTTAGCCAGTTCAAGAATGGAGTCTGACTGTGTACTTAACTCTTTTAAAGAAGCGCTCGTCTCTTCGGAAATAGCGGCCAGTTCTTGTGAAATAGAATGAACATAGCCGGCCATTTGTTCTTTTTTGTGTTTGTTGGCGGAGCGGATTCGCTCTTCCTCAATTTCGTAAGCTTCGAGGACCAGCTGCTGTTCCAGGCTGAGCAGTTTCGAGACGGCTGTAATGGCGATGATCTTCTCGTGTTCTATTTTCGATTGTTTGGAAATCATTGTGACGAGTAAATTGAACAGCTTCTGGAAAGAAGACATATACCATTTTGCTTTTAAGCCGATACGGACATGGGCATTGGCGATGCGGATCCGTTTTTGAATAAACTCATCGTCAATATTACCGGTAAATAGCTCGCGAATATGGCGTTTTAATGTTTTTTTAAGGTGTTCAACACTACTGTGCTCCTCGATAATCGCCAGCAAATTCGGCTGTTTAATGACAGCATTATAAAACTTGATGACAATCT
Source organism: Siminovitchia sp. FSL W7-1587 (assembly GCF_037963795.1). Lineage (NCBI taxonomy): Bacteria > Bacillati > Bacillota > Bacilli > Caryophanales > Bacillaceae > Siminovitchia > Siminovitchia sp. FSL W7-1587. The sequence continues at coordinate 1,353,392 of NZ_CP150169.1, read as the reverse complement.
CTTCAACATGGGCGTCGACAACGGGCTTTAATGACTTAACTATTTTCAAGTCCCGTTTTGTTAAACCAGTCATCTCCAATTGGCTTGCCAGGTCGCTGCTTGAAGTCACTGACAGCTGGAGCACTTGCGGAGAAATAGTAGTAACCGCTTCCAATCCGGCTGTCCTTTTTGATCTTGATTTGAAAATTTTCATATTTTCACTCCTATACTTTTTTGTCAAAACTTTATAGTAAAAAGTTAATCAGCCCGGGGGTAAAAAGGCTTTCAATGAAAAAACTTGCCGCTCCTCACATGTGAAGGCTTGATGAGGTTACCACAACACCAAATGACAAGCTATACCCTCGGTTGTTAACTTATTTACTCGAATGTATCAAGTATCAAGATCAAGTGATTCATAACTATTCATTCCTTGCAAACCTTGCCTATCGTAAAAACATGTTTGAAAAGCCTGCAACAGCCAGTGAATGAGTCTGAGTCGAAAACTCCATGTAGATCATTTTCTCATCATCGAAACGCTAAAAAAGCTGATTTCAAGAGTTTCTTAAAACAGTCTCTTGATGAGTAGGGGAGAAATCTCACATCGGCTCAGAATCGTTCTGAATTGTGAGAAAATATGGCCGTTACCTCACATTGGAAAAGTCTCAACTCGTTTCTATATCCGGCAGTTTCCTTTTATATCGGATTCTTTTAATGATTATTTATATAATAATTAAAAAAGTTCTGTTATTTTTGTGCGGACCGTACTTCTTTCTTCATTTTTTATGGTTCTAGCGGTTTTTTTGCCTTCTATAGTGTGTATTGTGTGAAGCGGAGGTGGTTTGATCTGAAAATGCTTTGTCAATGGGAAAAATTACTCCAGCATAAATATGCGGAGATCAGACAGCGGGCTTCAAGCAAACGGAAGCCGAGGCTGGCGACTTTCCGCTAGTTCATATGATGCTTGAAAGGAGCGGTTTTACTGAAAAAGAGCAACAAACTGGTCGGATAACCAAAATAAGCTATCCTTCAAAAAAGATCATGAATAAGAAAAAAACGTGCCAGGTCTAAACAAAAAACGCGTTGTCTAACAAGTCTCTTTATATTTCAGCTAAAACAATAATAATTACTTTGAAACTCTTTTTAGACATTAAAACTCTCCCTAACATTTTTTATGTTAATATGTGAAACAAGTATACATTAACACATTTTTCCTAAAAAAGGAGTACTTCCCATGAATTTTCTGAATTTATTAGACATAGCCGTTACAATCTTAATAATAGTTATGTTTATAAACTCAATCTTTAACTTCTCCAAACACCAAACACCTTCAAAATACAAATTATTTTTCACTATTTTATTCATCATTACAGCCATCACACTCAGCTATGTCTTTTTCGTCAACAATGAATTAAGTACATATCTATTGATTGGACTCGCATTACTCTTTTTACTTTCCAATTTACTACCAACAAGAACACACAAAAAAAATAAACCTAAAAAAAGATGAAACCTATAGGTTCTCATCTTTTTTCTCTTTCCCTAATCCCGCAAAAGCTAAAACGGTTCTTAGCTTTTATCCTAAACCATGCTTCTTTGCATAATTTCCCCAATGGGGGTTTCTCCCATCGATATCGGAAAACTGGTATTCATCCGATAGATCCCAGCTAGTTTGAACTGTTCCTGTTCTTTCGAAGATGTTCGGATCGGCAGCCAGTGCCGCGATGCCTTGTCCAATCAAATAAGGTGTTTCCGACTCGATGAAATGGGGCTCTTTTTTTACTGCGTCTTTCCAATTGGCTTCGGTGACACCAAAATGGTCAAGCATGGCTTCCGAACGCAGAAACCCGGGGGTAACTGCCAGAGCAGTGACGTTATAAGGACGAAGATCTGCCGCCATGGCTTCCGCCAAATGAATCGCGGAAATTTTCGCTAGGCTGTAGTACAAATTTCCCCGATAGCGATAATCCCATCCATCGGTAATTTCCATGATCAATCCGTCTTTGCGCGCCGCCATTAATGGTGCCCCATAATAGCTTGTTATCATATGAGAATGGACCGCCCTTTCTTGAATAGCCAAACCGTTCACAAGTGAATGCTTCCAAAATGGTTGGCCCCATTCCGTGAGGGGATCGCCGCCCCAGACGTCATTGACCAATATATCGAGACGGCCATGATGTTCCTCATTGATTTTATCAAATAAAGCTTTCACATCGGCTTCGACTGTGTGATCAACGCGCACCGGGATGCCCTTGCCGCCACGGGCTGTTACCATTTCTGCGGTCTCCTCAATCGTTTCCGTACGGCCCATGTCGGAAAGCTTTTCACGTGTGCTTCGTCCTGTACAGTATACTGTCGCTCCGGCCTCGCCAAGCGATACCGCAATGCCCCGTCCGACACCGCGGGTTGCTCCAGCGACGACCGCTATTTTTCCTTGTAATGGTTTCATTTCATCATCCCCCTTTTAAATTTCTTTTTTATTATAAATAGCAAAAGGTGACATCTGTTGTCATATTGATACAATAAAATAAAGAAGACAGGAGGTTGTGACATGCGCGCAGATCGGTTAATTGCTATTTTGTTGTTGCTGCAAAACAACGGAAAAATGACGGCGAGAGAATTGGCGGAAAAACTGGAAGTATCAGAGCGGACGGTGCACCGAGATATGGAGGCGTTAAGCACAGCGGGTGTGCCGATATTTTCTGAGCGTGGGACGAACGGCGGGTGGTTGCTTACTGACGGCTATCGGACGAACTTGACCGGCATGAAGACGGAAGAAATGCAGTCATTGTTGCTAGCTCATTCTTCATCACTGCTTAACGATTTGGGAATGGAGGAGCCTTTTGAGGCCGCCTTTCAAAAATTGTTGGCAGCGATCCCCGGAAGAATGCATTCTGAGGCAAAATTGGTGCGTGAGCGCATCCATATTGATGGAGCCGGCTGGCATCAAAGAGAGGAAGCACTTCCATGCCTTTCGACAGTCCAGGAAGCTGTCTGGCAGGAAAGAAAGTTGGAAATGGCGTATCGGCGAAATGAAAACATTTTGGAAAGGGTTGTTGATCCGCTAGGCCTGGTGGCAAAAGGAAATATCTGGTATTTGGTTGGGGCGGTGGATGGTGAGCTGCGCACATACCGCATCTCGCGAATCGAGCGGGCCCGAATTACAGCGGAATCGTTTCAACGGCCAAATCATTTTAACTTGGCGGTATATTGGGAGCAATCCACAAAACAGTTCAAGGCTCAGCTTCCCCGTTACCTGGCCCAAATTTGCTTTAGTAAAAAGGTGCACGATCGCCTGGCTAAACAGCCTTACATGAAAATTTGCGCTGTCAAAGCGGCGCAAGACGGCTGGATCGAAGCCGATGTTGAATTTAACACGCTTGAATCGGCCAGTGAAATCGTCCTTGGTTATGGTTCACTCATCAAAGTACTTGCGCCACTAGAGCTCTGTGAAAGAGTAAAAGCCGAGGCGCTGGCTGTTGCCGAAATGTACGAATAGGCAGAGAGTATCGGTGGTAAAACACCATTCTGATATGATAAAGCTTTGCAACTAACCCATCCATCCATTCAAATTAATGTTACAATAAACAGTAACATATAGGTGACCAAATAAAGGGAGATGTTGTCATGAAAACTCGTCTCGATATACATTTGGAATTGGGCCGCCTGCTTCAACATGTTCAAAGAGCGATGATCATCACGGACCATAACGGAACGATCACTGCCTGTAACCATTTGGCCGGTATTTTTTTAAGGAAACAAAAGAATGAACTGATTGGCGAAAAGTTGGATGTCATCATTCCGGAGACGAAGGTACATAATAGGCATGTAGATCGTCTAATCGCTGGGAAACGATTCTATTTACATCGATCGGCTATAGATGATGGGCAAGGCGAAATGGGCGTGTTATGGACAATGGATGATCAGCCTGATGGATTGCTCCAGCAAACAATTGAAAAATATGAAAGCGCTCTCGAGGGGTTGTCTGAGTGCATTATGGGTGTTGATGACAAAGGCAATGTCAACTTTTTAAGCCGCTCCTATGCCAAGCTGCTCGGAATTGATGACCCGAATTCCGTTATCGGAAAGCATTGTACCGAGGTTGTTGAAAATACGAGAATGCACATCGTCATTCAAACGGGAGAGGCGGAGATTGGGCATTTTATTCAAATTGGTGAAAGAACGGTATTGGCGACCCGGATACCGATTTTTCATAACGGAACAATTACAGGAGCTATTGGCAAGATCATGTTTCATGACGTCGACGAATTGAAAGCATTGGCGAATCGGGTGCAGGAAATGGAGTCCAAAATCGAATTTTACGAAAAAGAAATGAAGCGCATTCGAGGGGCCAAATATTCTTTCCGAAGCATCGTCGGGAACAGCGACAAAATCAGAGAAGTGAAAAACAATGCCCGGAAAGTTGCGAGAAGCCGATCAACCGTTTTGATCAAAGGGGAAACAGGCACGGGAAAAGAACTATTTGCCCACGCCATCCATTTGGCAAGTCCGCGAAATGGGGGCCCGTTCCTTCCGGTCAATTGCGCGGCGATTCCCAAAGAACTATTGGAGGCCGAATTGTTTGGCTATGAGAGTGGTGCTTTTACCGGAGCGAAAAAAGACGGAAAGCCGGGAAAGTTTGAGTTGGCGAATCATGGCACTTTATTTTTGGATGAAATAGGAGATTTGCCGCTCGATATGCAAGCAAAGCTTCTTAGGGTGCTGGAAAGGAAGGAAATAGAACGAATTGGCGCAACGACATCTAAAAAAGTCGATGTTCGCATCATTGCGGCAACAAATCGAGATTTATGGGAAATGACGCGGAAAGGAAGCTTTCGCGATGATTTGTATTATCGCCTGAACGTTTTTATGCTCGATATTCCCCCATTGCGGGAAAGAAAGGAGGACATCCTTCCGATTGCAAGCCGCCTCATCATAAAGTTGAATGAGGAAATGGGCCTGAACGTGACATCCATGGAGGATGATGTAAAAAAAATATTCATGAAATACCATTGGCCGGGAAATATTCGCGAGCTTGAAAATGTGCTTGAACGCTCTCTGAACGTCATTGACAACGATGATCACATTCGTACATATCATTTGCCTGTATATTTGGTAAAAGGAAGAGGATTGGCTCAAGCAGAAAGCATCTATTCCTTGAAGAAACATTTGGAGGAAGCGGAAAAAAGGGCCATTTTAAGAGCATTGGAAAAAGCAGGAGGAAATAAAATGGAAGCGGCAAGTTTATTGGGAATCCACCGGGCCAGTCTATACAGGAAATTGGAAAAATACAAAATATCCGATGTGTGAGGGGCAAAACAGCTCCTTTTTTTGTTGCGAAATTGCAAAAGATTCGCATGAATGCGACAGAAAAAAGAACCAATGTAGCAAAAGAGCCCCTTCTCATACCTGAATAGAAAGTTGGTATGCTTTTTGCAACATATAAAAAGGAGCACGATCAAAAGTCATGGAAGGGGGAGAAGAATGGGTGAGAAAAATTTGGCGCAATTTTTAGTCCGGCGAATTGAAAAAACACCGGAAAAAGTGTATCTCCGCTTCGAAGAGCAGCGGATTACGTATGAAGATTTGTATAAGCGCGTCGCCCGGGCAGCAGGCGGATTTTCGGAGCTGGGAATTGGCAAGGAAGACAAAGTATGTGTCATGCTTGACAACAGCCCTGAATATGTGGATGTATGGTTTGGTCTCACATGTATAGGCGCCGTTCTTGTACCAATCAATGTTCATTTAAAAGGAGCAGGCTTGCAGTACATTTTAACGCACTCAGACTGCAAAGCAATAATAGTTGATGAAATGTATTTGGCGCGAATACGTCCATGCCTATCTTCATTGCCAAAAGATGTAAAGATTATGATCCAGACGAAGGATCAAGCCTTTTCATATTCGAACCGATATAGTAGCCTTAAAGATATATTCACTTATTCGGAAAGTGAATGGCCTTCTTTAGATTTTTCAGGAGCTGCGATCAACAGTATTCTGTACACATCGGGAACGACAGGGCCGCCAAAAGGGGTTATGCTCAGCCATGCCGCCTATATAAACGCCGCCCAAGCCTTTTCGGAGCGGATGGTCGGTGTCCGTTTTGATGATACTCTCCTAACAACATTGCCTTTATTCCATATTAATGCTCAAGCCCATACCGTTTTGGGCGGCATTCACTCCAATGCCACGGTCGCTCTCAGCAAAAGATTCAGCGCTTCCCGCTTTTGGGAGGAAGTCTGTTATCATCAAGCGACCATTTTTAATTCCTTGGGTTCGATGATTCCCATTTTGTGCAAACAACCTGAACAGGAAAATGATCACGACAACCCTGCTCGTATCACTGCGTGTGCGGCAACACCAGAAAGATTCTGGAAACAATTTGAAGAACGGTTTAAAATAAAAATTGTGGAAGGATACGGCCTGACGGAAACATCCGGATTTTGCGTTTCCAATCCTCTTGACAAAAGGAAAGTCCCATCGATCGGGAAGCCATTTCCATTTGTAGAAACGAAAATTGCCGATGAAAACGGTAAGCGTTTGCAAGTCGGCGAAGTCGGAGAGATTCTTATCCGTTCTTTAAAGAAACACACATTCATGGAAGGGTATTATAAGATGCCTGATAAAACGGAAGAGTCCATGCTGGAGGGATGGTTTCGAACTGGTGACCTCGGGTATGCAGATGAAGATGGCTATATGTACTTCTGTGACCGCTTAAAACAATGCATCAGACGAAGAGGTGAAAACATTTCATCATGGGAAGTAGAAAAAGTGATCAACGCCCATCCGAAGGTGCTGGAGTCAGCGGCGGTGGGGGTGCCTTCTGAAGTAGGGGAAGAAGATGTCAAAGTGTATGTCATTTTGAGAAAAGGTGAAAATTTGCCGTATGAAGAATTCATCAAATGGTGCGAAGAGCGAATGGCATACTTCATGGTTCCGCGTTATGTCCAATATGTTGACTCTTTTCCCAAAACCGCCACGGAGCGGGTACAGAAGTTTAAACTAAAAGAAGAAGGTATTGGGAACGCATGGGACAGGGAACAAGCCATGGGCCGTATTGAGAAAAAATAATGTGGGGATGGGGTGAAAATGGTGTCTGCAGATCAAGTGGTGCGTGTATGGAATAATGAAGGGGTCGCCACCTTGGAAATCGACCATCCGCCGGTAAACTCGTTAAGCGCGGAAGTGGTCAATGAACTGACTGGTCTGTTGCAGAAAATGGAAGACGATCCCCAAGTGAGGACAGTCATCATAACTGGAAGCGGTGAAAAAGCGTTTGTTGCCGGAGCCAACATCAAAGAGTTTCCGGATTGGATCGGCAAAGGAGAGGAGGTGGCTGAAGAAAAATCGAAGTGGCTTCAACATCCTTTCGATTTGCTCGACCAGTTGTCAAAGCCCACGATTGCGGCCATTAACGGATTGGCCTTGGGCGGAGGCTGCGAACTGGCCCTTGCCTGTGATTTGCGTATTGCGGAAGAGCACGCGCAAATCGGGCTTCCCGAAATCACACTTGGGCTATTTCCGGGAGCAGGGGGCACACAAAGACTGCCGAGACTCGTCGGGGAAGGGAAAGCAAAAGAACTGATGTTTACAGGTGAACCTGTTTCCGCTCGTGAAGCTCTCCGGATCGGGCTCGTCAATATTGTTGTTCCTCAAGGAGAGGCCTTAAAAAAAGCTCAAGAGCTGGCTGAAAAAATTTCCCGATACTCCCTGCCTGCTTTGTCCCTGATGAAAAAAGCCATCACAGAGGGACGGAATGAGTCTCTTGAAAGAGGGTTGGCTGTGGAAGCCAAATATTTCGGGAAGGTATTTCAAACGGAAGATGTGAAAGAAGGAGTATCAGCCTTTATTGAAAAAAGAAGACCCACTTTTACGCATCAGTAAAGAAAGGCGGTGTTCATTTATGTTTCAAAAAGTATTGATTGCAAACCGGGGGGAAATTGCGGTTCGAATTATCCGAACATGCCAAATGTTGGGTATTCAAACAGTCGCTATCTATTCGGAAGCAGATGCGGACGCACCGCACGTCAAAATGGCGGATGAAGCCTATTTGTTGGGAGGCCCCAGGGTTGTTGAAAGTTATCTGCATGCAGATAAAGTGTTAGACGTTGCCAGGAAATCCGGAGCGGATGTCATTCACCCAGGGTATGGCTTTCTTTCGGAAAATAGCTCATTTGCCGAGCAGTGTGAAGCGGAGGGGCTTGTTTTCATTGGTCCCTCTTCAGACGTGATTGCCCGCATGGGCAGCAAAATTGAATCGAGAAAAGCAATGCAGGCAGCAGGTGTTCCGGTTGTTCCCGGAATTGCCCATTCGCTTGCGGATGAAGAAGTTGCCGTTCAGGCGGCGGAGGAAATTGGTTTTCCGGTTATGTTAAAAGCTTCTGCCGGCGGCGGCGGGATCGGGATGCAAATTGTCCGTAATGCTGATGAATTGCGAAAAGCTTTTGCCGGAAATCAGAAACGCGCAGCAAGCTTTTTCGGAGACAGCGCCATGTATATCGAAAAATATATTGAAAATCCGCGTCATATTGAAATTCAAATTCTCGCAGATAAGTTTGGCAATGTTATTCATTTATGGGAGCGCGAATGCTCTATTCAACGGCGGCACCAAAAGGTGCTTGAGGAGGCGCCCTCACCTTTTCTAGACGATGAAACAAGAAAGAAAATGGGGGAAGCGGCTGTCAGGGCGGCCCGGGCCATTGGATATTCCAATGCGGGCACGGTTGAATTTTTGGTAGATCGGAACAAGAATTTTTACTTTCTTGAAATGAATACCCGCCTTCAGGTTGAGCATCCGGTCACGGAAGAAATTACCGGTCTCGATTTAGTTGCCGAGCAACTGAAAATGGCTGCTGATTATTCTTTGACGATGTCTCAGTCGGATATCAATCCGAGAGGGCATGCTATTGAAGCGAGAATTTATGCGGAAGATCCGATGACATTTTTCCCGTCTCCTGGTAACATCACGAAATTGGTTTTTCCTGATGGCCCCGGTGTTCGCAATGATGTCGGCGTTCATCATGAATCAACAGTAACCCCTTTTTATGATCCGATGATTGCGAAGCTGATTGTAAAAGGAAAAGACCGGGATGAAGCAATCAATAGACTTCAAAATGCTCTGTCAGCCTATGAGGTGGAAGGGATTAAAACAAACATCCCTCTGCTCAGGAAAATAGCAGATCATCCCGCTTTTCAACAGGGAGAAACAACAACCAATTTCATAGAACAGTATTTGCAGGGCGAAACAGCGAAGTGAAAACGTATAAAAGGAGGAATCAGCGATGAGTAAAGTGGTAGCCAGCATGGCTGGAAGCGTCTGGAAGATTCTTTGTAAAGAAGGAGATAGCATCGAAGCTGGAGAAGATGTAGTCATATTGGAATCAATGAAAATGGAAATTCCCATCCAAGCAGAAGCAGGCGGAACCGTAAAGGAAGTAAAAGTAAATGAAGGTGACTTTGTCAATGAAGGTGACGTACTGATTGAGCTGGAGTAAATTCTTTGCAAAGGAGCCGTACATGATGTCAAAAAAAACATTTGATGAAAGAGCGGAGTCCATTCGGCAAGGTGGTGCCGCCAAATATCATGAACAAAATGAAAAACGCGGAAAGCTTTTTGTCCGCGATCGTTTAAGATTGCTGCTTGACCCGGATTCATTTTTAGAAGACGCCATGTTTGCCAATTGTGAGGCCGAGGGACTGCCGGCAGATGGTGTAGTGACAGGTGTTGGAAAAATGGACGGCCAAACGGTATGCGTCATGGCAAATGATTCCACTGTAAAGGCCGGCTCCTGGGGCGCTAGAACGGTGGAGAAAATAATCCGTATCCAGGAAACGGCCGAAAAAATGAGGGTTCCGCTTATTTACCTCGTAGATTCGGCAGGTGCGAGAATTACGGACCAAGTCGACATGTTCCCGGGACGGCGGGGGGCCGGAAGAATTTTTTACAATCAGGTAAAACTGTCCGGGAAAATCCCGCAAATATGTGTGTTGTTTGGCCCATCGGCTGCTGGCGGCGCCTATATACCCGCTTTTTGCGATATCGTCATCATGGTAGATAAAAATGCTTCCATGTATCTCGGTTCGCCGCGGATGGCGGAAATGGTCATTGGCGAGAAAGTGACGTTGGAAGAAATGGGCGGGGCCCGCATGCATTGTTCGGTATCGGGATGTGGGGACGTATTGGCCCAAAATGAAGAAGAAGCCATCGAGCTGGTCAAAAGCTATCTCTCATATTTTCCGGCGAATTTTTCGGAAAAACCGCCTGTTCGGGAGGCGACTCCTGCAAAGCAATTGGAGAAAACATTGGAGGAGCTCATTCCGGAAAATCAAAATGCGCCATTCAATATGTATGATTTTATTGAAGGAATCATTGATGCGGACTCATTTTTTGAAATTAAAAAGTTATTTGCGGGCGAAATCATAACAGGGCTTGCCCGCCTGGATGGAAAACCGATCGGCATTATCGCAAACCAGCCCCGGGTGAAAGGCGGGGTATTATTTCACGACTCGGCAGACAAAGCGGCCCGATTTATGACTCTTTGTGACGCCTTCCATATTCCGCTCTTGTTCCTTGTCGATGTACCCGGTTTCATGATCGGAACAAAAGTGGAGCGGGAAGGAATTATCCGCCACGGGGCGAAAATGATCTCGGCCATGTCAGAAGCAACAGTGCCGAAAATCTCGATTATCGTCCGGAAGGCATATGGCGCCGGATTATATGCGATGTGCGGTCCAGCATTTGAGCCTGATTGCTGTCTGGCGTTGCCGACCGCCCAAATTGCCGTCATGGGGCCGGAAGCGGCGGTCAACGCCGTCTATGCTAAGAAAATCGCGGAGCTTGATGAAAGTGAGCGAAATGCCTTTATCCAGCAAAAAAGAGAAGATTATAAAGAGGGAATTGATATATACAAGCTGGCTTCGGAAATGATTATTGACGGCATCGTGCCAGCAAATTCTCTGCGCGGGGAACTCATTCAACGGTTCGAGGCGTACTCGTCAAAGCATACGATTTTTTCTGAACGGAAACATCCGGTTTATCCCGTGTAAAAGCCTTCAAGGGTTCCATGTGAACCCTTGGATGCAAAAAATACGGAATATTCAATAATGTTTGCGAATGTTGTCACAAGTATAATCGCGATTTTTTTTTCACAAATGAGGATATGGATCGCGCGCTAAAAAATGAGCTACTGTTAAAACAAGGAAAAGTACCTGCCAAGCTTGATTCACATCACGTGCAACAGTAGAATTTGCCACTATTGAAGGAGCGCGATCCATTGGATCAGTTCATAAAATCGGCAGTTTAGAGCCGGGAAAGAAGGCGGATATCATTTCTATCCGAAATAAGGGTCTGAATATTCCATCTTTTCATAACCTTGTTATTGCTATTCGCATCCTCGAAATGTCGACTTGTGGAAGGAAAAGCCCTCAAAGGAAGTGGCAAACTTGTAACGATGAATGTGGAGGCTATCCAAAAAAACCTCAGGCATCGCATGAGTACTTCTGAAAAGCAAAGCGCCAAACGAATGAATAAAGCAAAAGAAACATTTCCGCCAACTGCTGAAGTAAAAAAATTGAAAAGGGAGGAAAATAATGTCGCGAATTGATCAAACCATTTACGCCCTGTTTGGGCTTGCTGTTGTGATGGTGATTGGAATGGTAACAAATTCATGGAGGGCCGTTCTTTATCCCTTTTTGATCATGGTCGGGCTGGCCATCTTTTTGGGGCTGATAAAAGATATTAGAAGGAATCCCCGTAAAATCTGGATTCCCGTAACGGTTACAGCTATTTATTTGTTTTTGTATATATTCCATGATGTGATCACGATGGATTCGCCGACAGGTGGAAAAGGCTTTATATGGGGCCTGTCGCCGGCAATGGCTTTGTATATTTTCGGTATTTGGCCGCTTGCTGTGCTTGTTTGTCTGTTATATACGTTGACCTTTCAAAAGGATTCCGTCACACAACAGCTGCGCCAAGATGGCCAAAAGAATATCAACATGTAAGGGGGGATGTCAGTGGGCACTACGATCATTACAGTTGTCGCTATCTATTTGTTAATTTGTATTTTGATCGGATTATGGGCAACGAGAAGAACGAAAACGGCGGGTGATTTTTTAATTGCCGGCAGGAATTTGGGCATGTTTGTCATGGCGATTGCGGCGTTTTCTTCGATTCAAAGCGGATTTGGAATGCTTGGGGGAACCGGATTGACTTTTAGCAATGGGATGGGATTTATTGCGGGAATCGGCATTTCGGCTTCTTTGGGCTTTGGGTTGACATGGTATTTGGCAGGAAAGCGGATTTGGAAAATCGGCAGCATGGGTGAAGTTTATACGCTCGGGGATATTGTGGAAAAAAGATACGAAAGTAAAGCAGTCCGCGGCTGGCTCGGATTGGCGATCATTTTTGGCGTGATCGGTTATTTGGGAACACAAGTCCAGGCGATGGGCATTATTATGCACAGTATTTTTGGGCTTTCTCCCAAGTTGGGCGCCATCATTGGATTGGGTATTCTCGCATTTTATTGCGTGGGCGGAGGGATCATAGCGAGTGTTTATACGGATCTTTTTCAAGGTGTCATTATGGTCGCTGTTTCATTGGTTGTATTTTTTATGGCTATCCATGCCGGAGGCGGCGTGCAACACATTTCCGAAAGTCTGCAAAGCGTTGATCCCCAATTAACTTCGTCATTCGGTACGTATCCGATTATGACCGTCGCTTGCTGGTTCTTTTTATTCAGCCTGGGAGCGGCAGGACAGCCGCATTTCATTCATAAATTTTTGATGATTAAAAGCCAAAAAGAATTAAAGTGGGGCGCCTTCACGGCAGGTCTTGCATACGCTTTCACAACGCTGTTGGTCGTTGGAATCGGGCTGACGGCAAGGTCTCTTGATATACAAGGAAAATTTCCGGCTATCTCCACTCCGGATGAGTCGCTTACAGCATTTGTAACGCACTTTACACCGCCCATTGTGGCAGGGCTTGTTCTGTCCGGACTGCTTGCGGCGATCATGTCAACAGGTTCGGCTTTTGTTACCCTTGGAGCCGCGAGCTTAATCCGGGATATTCCGCGGGCCTTCAACAAACAAGTGAAGAATGAGCTTTTATGGAATCGGTTGACTGTGCTTGGCCTTTTGACACTATCTCTTTTATTCTCTTTTTATATGGATACACTCGTTGCATTGCTCGGCATCTTCGGTTGGGGAACATTCGCGTCAGCCGTATTCCCTCCCATTATTTTGGGGTTAATTTGGAAAAAGGCTACCAAATACGGGGCTATTTCCAGCATTGTCGTCGGGTTGTTTCTAAACTTCTCCCTGGAAATGTTAAATAAATACGACTTGGCTATCTTGCCTTCAGGTGTTATTGTCGGAGCATTTGCTTTTGCCGTATCGATTATCGTATTTATCGGCGTTTCCCTTTTGACAAAAGAATCTGTCGTTCCATTGGATAATCAGGTTATCGACGCGATGGAAGGGTAAGGGGGTATTGGCGAAAGTCTATCTTTTTTGGCTTGAATTCTTTATGATGAAAGAAGAGTACAAGTCGAAGGCAGGTGAATTGTAATGGGAACATGTCCAATAGATCACTCGCTTGAGGATGTTGTAAAAAAGCTTGATGACCAAAAACCATTCTTGCCGAAAGAATTGGCTGATCGGACAGAACAATTTTTGCAGGAGAAACTTTCACAGAACACATTAAATGAACTGTTTCATCTGTTGAAAAAGTATGACCTGGCCAGTGAAGAAGAACGAGCCGGAAGAAATGTAAAATTGACGGAAATGCTTGCTAAAAAAGCGTGAATAAAGATGACAGGGCTGTCTAAAAAGTCCCATTTAGAGTAAAAGCGCTCAACCCAAGAAAGTTGATTTTACGGTATTCTGGGGTTAGTTTTTTTGGGATTTTCAAGCTGAAGTATTATTTTTCGGACAGCCCTCCAATTTTTCAACCATAAATCTTAAATGGTTGGCTGAAGGGGAAGGAATGCTTTTTTATAAAAATAGGTGTCCAGGTCGAAAAAATATCGGCTTTTTGGACGCCTTTTTGCTGGTTAACATACGAACCCGGATTTTCCGATGGAATAACGGCTTAATGTGACGTTGTGGCATCTGGCAAATCTTTATTGGAGAGAAAGGGGTCCTGATCGGGTATCAAGAAGCGAGTGAAGGTATTTTTCAATCGGTTGATCTGACAGCAGGTTCGGATGGGTATACTGTTCCGTTCTATGCTCGAAGTCAGAGATTTGCCCCCATAAGCGTTGATTCAGTCACTCTTAATGTAATAAAAAGGAACAAAATTGCACCACTTCAGAGGGAGGTAAGTCAACATAATCAAGAAGAAGCCGAGAGGTGACCATCACGGCGTCTGTTTGGTTGGCTTCCATTATATAATGAACCAAGCCGCCAAATCATATAATATTCCGATCCCGATGGTGAGTATGAAGGAATGACCGCTGTGGCAAAAGTGTTGACAAAAAAGCCGAATAGGGACAGAAAACAATCCCGCAGCTGGAAACCGGCTGGTAACACAATACGCAACAGTCTTCAAACTGGCGGTCTTAAAAAAACGTTGGCGCCAGCCGTTCAGTGTCTGACAATAGTCATTATTTGCGAATTATGAAGTATTTATATTGCAAGAAGGCAACCCGACCATTACAAGAATGCCGGAGTCCATGTCCCATGTTACATATGACGGGGGACGCGGGATTTGTATTGGTGATTCACATTCGACTTTGCCGCGTGTATGGCTCCCGGATGTTGACAAGAAGCAGGAGACATTCGTCGATTAAAAATAATATGAAACTCTCGCTTTTGACACTGGAAGGCTTTGAACCAGGATGAATGATAGCGAGTGATCTTCCTCTTTTCAATGTCTTGGAAACAGTATAGGAGAGGATGATAGGGATGACGGAAAATGAACGGGTCATGGAACAAGTTTTACAATTACGACAAATGGGGATCAAATCGGCAATTGCCACTGTTGTAAAAGTATATGGATCTGCTTATCGCCGTGAAGGGGCCAAGATGTTGATTGATGAGTATGAGAATAGGACGGGGATGATTTCAGGCGGCTGTCTGGAAGCGGATGTAGCCGAAGCCGCGAAAGAGGTGATCTCTACCGGCCAACCCGTTTTGAAAACCTATCATCTGGATGAAGAGGTTGTATGGGGGTTGGGGCTTGGCTGTCCGGGAACGGTTAAAATCCACATAGAGCTTGTTTCATCGTCTGAATAATCTGGAAGGAAGGGGCATGCTTTGAATCATTCATCTGCTTTTGATCGTTGGCTGGCTTTTATCAATGACGAAAAACCTTGTGTGCTCGCGACCAGTTTGGATATGTCCGCTCCTTTTTCCTCTAAAGGCGGCTCAAGGCGTTTATTCATTTCGCCGGAAGGAGTTTTAGCTGGATGTCTTGGTGTTGGGGAGGCGCAGACGCAAATCATAGAGTTGGCAAAGAAAAAGTTAAAGCAAAGAAATCCCAAATCGGAAACGGTAATCATTTCTTTATCGGATGGCCGGGAACTTCCCATTTTTTTGGATGTATACGTTCCCCGGTCTGAAATCATGATTTTTGGGGCTGGACATGATGCCATTCCAGTCGCCCGGTATGCTTTATCTGTTGGTTGGAAAACAACTGTAGTCGATCCAAGACCTTACTATAATAGCGAGGAAAGATTTCCGGGTGCAAAGAGAATTGTGGCGGATGCAGGTAAAGTGTCCGATCAAGTTAGGATAACGGATCGCACTTATATAATTGTGATGAACCATCATCTGGAAAGGGATCAAGAGACGTTGAAATTTGTCTTGCCCTCACCCTCTCCATATATTGGTGTGCTCGGTCCCAAAAGGAGACGGGAGCGGATGTTGCGGGTGTTGCAAGAAGAAGGGCATGTTTTTGCAAAAGAGACACTGAAACGGATGCACAGTCCGGTTGGTCTCGATATTGGCTCCGAGACACCTGAAGAGATTGCCATCAGCATTTTAGCTGAAATCATCGCGGTTAAAAATGGCCATTCCGGTGGTTTTTTACAAGATTCCCCTCACATTCACCGTACCTCAAAAATGATCAATAGATTGTAACAAAAGGAGAGCAAATGAAAGATTCAATCAGCGCCATTATTTTAGCGGCTGGAACTTCTTCACGAATGGGACGGCCAAAACAATTGCTTGATTGGGGTGATCGGCCCTTGTTGTCCCATGTCATTCACAAGGTGCTGTATCATCCTTTTTCAGAAGTGATCACCGTCATTGGCCATGAAGCCGATAAAATAAAAAGGACTATTCATATACG
This sequence comes from Siminovitchia sp. FSL W7-1587, assembly GCF_037963795.1. NCBI lineage: Bacteria > Bacillati > Bacillota > Bacilli > Caryophanales > Bacillaceae > Siminovitchia > Siminovitchia sp. FSL W7-1587. The sequence continues at coordinate 1,337,128 of NZ_CP150169.1, read as the reverse complement.
GGACTCCCGCTTCAAATGGGTCGAAAATAAACAATATGGGAGTGGTCAAGGCTCAAGTCTGAGAGCCGGAGTTCAGCATATAAGTACAGACGGTCCGGGCGTGATGGTCTTTTTGGGTGACCTGCCCTTTATCTCCCAATATACAACCAGCTTCGTATTTCATGAAGGTGCAAGGCTGCTGAAATGTAGTTCGGAACCTTTCGTCATGCGGCCCGTTTATCAAAAGACAGGAGGACATCCCGTGTTTTTCGGTCATCTCCGCGACGCCGTCTTGGAGGTTCTGGATGGTGATCAAGGAGGCAGAGCTCTCCTAAACATGATCAAGGTGAAAAGAGAACTCTTTGTACATGATTCGGGAATTGTAAAAGATATTGATACCCGTGATGACTACAGACAGGCTTTGAAACAGGGTGACCTTGATGAGGACGGCTGAATAACAACTGTTTGCCGAATAGTGGAATGTTTGGCAAAATGAAATAAATGCGTGTAGATGAATGGGGGAACTATTTGATTTTTGTGGAATGGTATTCTAAAGCCAATTTTCATCGTAGACCATCTCTGTTCGTTACAATCAATGTTCAGCCTAATGGCGAGCCATCGGGAAGTTCGTCGATCATGCGGGCTTTGGCAGGTGATGTAACAAGCCAACCATCTGGATCAGCCATCAGTATCAAAAGCAAAGTGTCTGAATAGAAAACGGTTGAAACTTTTTCCCATCTTTATTGTGAGCGGTGTCTGGCTATTGTACAATTCAGCAGGCACGCAAAAAAGCCGTTAAAAGAATCAATTTATGGAGCGAAAGTCGGCTTCCTACGTATGGATGGCAACTTCCAAATGGTCTTTATACGTGAAAACGGCCCAAAAATATGGGGCTTGCCCTTACAAAAGATTCTGCTCGTTGAAAGAAACCGTTCGTCATTTTAAGAAGCCAAGAAAGCTTTAAATATTCGCCGAGAGCTGACTTAAAGTCATGGACATCTCCCGCCAGCACGAAATTCATGTTTTTCAGCAATCGCTTCCAACAATATTGATTTTCCCATCCCATTCACTCGAACAAGAAATGTGCAGATTTTTCATCACTACAAGATGGAATATGACCATGTAGCAGTGCAAGTCTTTTTAAAAACATGGAGTCACTTGCGGTATCAATCTATCAATGTATGGAATGGCTTACCATGCTCAAAAATGACGGGGCGATTGGAAGTTTTTGAAACTGGGGAAAAACTTGGCGTCTACCATTTCACATTTGAAAGTAATAAGACTAGAAAACGTTATGAGAATCCCGAAAATAATGTATAAACAGATATAATCGGTTAGAAAGGAGAAATGATTGATGGACTACGAGGTTATTATTATAGGTGCGGGTTCAATGGGAATGGCTGCGGGATTTCAGCTCGCAAACAAGGGAGTAAAAGTATTATTGGTTGATGCCAATGATCCTCCTCATACAGAAGGGGCGCATCACGGTGAAACGAGGCTGATCCGCCATGCGTATGGAGAAGGCGAGAGTTATGTTCCCATGGCACTTCGCGCGCAGGAGCTATGGGGACAATTGGAAAAAGAATCAGGCGAAACGCTTTTCCTTAAAACGGGCGTGTTGAACGTTGGTTTGCCGGATTCGCTATTCGTCCAAAATGTCATCGACAGCGCGAAGAAATATTCACTTCCACTGGAAGTCCTATCGGCACGGGAAGTCAACCAAAGATGGACCGGATTTCAAATTCCTGATGGATTAATAGGATGCTTCGAAAATGAATCCGGCGTATTGATGAGTGAAAAATGTGTACGAGCCTACCGTGATCTGGCTATTCAAAGAGGGGCAGAGATTCGTAAGAATACCCGCATTCAGTCAATCGAAACGACAAACTCTCATGTTACCGTTCGCACAAATACAGAAACATTCCGTTCTGAAAAACTGATTGTTTCTGCTGGAAAAGGGACGAATGCGGTGTTGAGACACTTGGATCTTCAATTACCGCTGCAACTTGTCAGAAAAACATTTTCTTGGTTTCATTCGGATGAACATCTGTATCGGACAGGACAATTTCCGGGCTTTACGTTCGATTTGGCGGATGGGGTATACTATGGTTTTCCGAGCGTTCACGGCTCCGGAGTAAAAATAGGACGCCATGATGGAGGCCGGCCGATTCTGCCGGATGAGGCATTGGCTGCATTTGGCGCTTTTCCTGAAGATGAACAAGATGTAAGTGAGTTTGCCCAACGCATGCTCTCTCAAAAGATGCCCCATAAGCAAGGAAAAACATGTACATATACAAACACGCTTGATACGGACTTTATCATTGACAGCCTTCCCGGGAGTGAACATATTTTAGTGGCATGCGGATTTTCGGGACACGGATTCAAATTTGCGAGTGTTATAGGAGAAATATTAAGCGAAATGGCTGCGGGGAAGAAGACAGGCTTCGATCTGTCCGGCTTTTCAATCAGCAGAATGGGGGTGTGAGCACCCTCTTTTATCCGGAGAGGTTGGGAGTGAGACGCAAACCTCCGATCGGCAGGATATGAATCAAAGGGGTATGAAAGGAGCTACCGCCTGATTGAATTCAATGACCTCCACATATTCCCGTTTAAAATGAGCTTATATATATTAAACTTCTTGTGATAGTATTAGTAATATTCCAGACAACATTCTGTATTTGTAGGGAGGGAATCAGATTGGATCAAACTTCAATGAGAAAACAGATGACACTCCAACTGATCTTAGAAGCAAAGAAACGCGTCTATCAAGTAGTAAAACCCACACCATTTTTCCAATCCATTCAACTATCGGAACAATACGGCTCCTCTGTTTATTTGAAGCTTGAAAACTTCCATGAAATTGGTGCTTTTAAAGTAAGGGGTGCCGCCAATAAAATATTACAATTGTCAAATGAAGAACAAAAGCGCGGAGTTGCGACGTTTTCGACAGGAAACCATGGATTGGCTGTCGCCTATGTCGCTAAAAAAAGGGGGATTTCTGCAACCGTTTGCATATCCAATCGTGTTCCAAAAGCAAAAGTGGATGCCATTCGCCGGATGGGGGCTCATGTTGAAATTGTCGGGGAAGGGCAAGATGATGCGGAAACATATTGTTATGAGTTAGAGGAAAAATATGGTTTGACGGTGATTAAACCTTTTGATGATTCCGCTATAATCGCCGGACAAGGAACGATTGGCCTTGAAATGGCAGAAGAAGAGCCAGACATTGATGTTGTTGTCATACCGATATCAGGGGGAGGCTTGTTTGCCGGAGTTGCAACCGCTTTAAAATTATATAATCCGAAAATTAAAACGATTGGTGTCTCAATGGAGCGTTCTCCTGTTATGTTTGAGAGCATCATGGCCGGAAAGCCTGTTATCTTAAAGGAACAGCCTACTCTTGCGGATAGTTTGCTTGGAGGAATTGGATTGGACAATACGTACACATTTGAGATTGTCAAACAGTTCGTCGATGATTTTGTGCTCGTATCTGAAGAAGAAATAGCCGAAGCAATGGGCTTCATGGCGGATGAGCACCGGATGATTGTAGAGGGGGCTGCCGCTACCGGAGTTGCCGTGCTGCTAAATAGAAAAATAGATATAACAGGCATGAAAACAGGAGTGATTATAACTGGAAATAATGTAGACCTCTCTGTTATTTCAACAGTGATTCAAGACTATCTACGAAAATAACGCACATTGGGTTACATCGCATCAAGGGGGAGGGTGAACATTGAATCTGTCACTGGAAGATGTATTGAAATTTCCAATTTTTGAGACTGCCAAGGTGATTACTGGTGAAGGTGTCGTCAGTAAGAAACTAGTTGAATGGGTATCTGTCATTGAAAGTCCCGTGGAAAATTTCGTGAGAGAAAATGAACTCGTTTTAACGACGGGCATCGGCTGTTATATGAATATGCAATCTTTCTTTGAATTTTGCAAAGACGTGTATGAGTCAGGCGCATCCGCTTTGGCCATTGCTACCGGCCACTATATTAATAAAATACCGGAAGAAATTATCCGGTTTGCAGAGAAGAAAGATTTTGTCATAGTGGATTTGCCGTGGGAAATCCGGTTCGCGGACATCATACATGAAGTAACAAGCGCCATTAACAGTATTCAACACGATGAATTGATCAGATTGAAGGAATTTCAGCAACAATTGATCGAACTGTTTTTAACAAAGAAGCCCTTTGCGGAAATCATCACCGTCGTTGAGAAGGAATTAGGCCTGCCGGTGATTGTCATGAATCGTAAAGGGCATGTGATAGCAGGTTCGGCCAATATTCACCATGTTCGCCGTCTATGGAGAAGTATGGAACGGAATCTTGCAACTGAAGAATCGCATCACCCGATTTTTTCAAAATTGCGTAGAGAAAAGGGAAAAGAAGTTCAGTTGTTTCATATGAAAATTCAATCTAGCGATCAAGAGCAAGGGGATTTTTTTATCGTTGCTTCATCAACGTATAAAATAAAACTAAGGGAAGTCAATATTATCGAACAGGCGGTAATGGTTTCTGCATTGTGGCTGACGAGTGAGTCCGCCATTGTCGAAAATAAAAGTCTCTTACAGAATGAATTTGTCATCTCATTAACAACGGAAGAAGAGCCCGAGGAGGAAACGTTGCGAGAGAAGGCTAAGAGTCTTGGTTTTCATATCGATTTAAAATATGAGTGTATTATCGGTTATCCGGAAAATTTAGATACTCTTTTTTATAAAGATGGCGGGACGAGCCATGAAACGAAGCATTCATGGTTTGAAAGTATGATGACGTATATTGAGAGTGAATTGGCTGATGCCGGGCAATCGGTTCATCGGGAAGTCATGTATGCCCAAGAAGTAGATAAACTTGTTATATTTCTGGAGACAACTGAATTCGCATCTCCATCCACCTCCAACGGGACGATTAATCAATTTCTGGATCATGTGGAGAGAAGACTAAATAAATTGTTGCCGGGGCTTGTGATCTCGTGGGGCATTGGAAAACATCAAGATGGAAAAATGGCATTTTACAGAAGTTATCAGAAGGCGCTTTCCGCCTTGGAAGTGGGAAGAAAACAAAAAGGAGTTGGAAAGCGCTACCACTTTGACAACACAAGAATCAGCCGCCTTATTTTACATTTATCCAAAAACGAGGAAGTGCGTGAAATTGCCACTTCCACATTGTCCCCATTAATCAAATATGATCAAAAAAGAGAAATGGATTTAATTAACACGTTCATTGCTTACAACGAAAATTCCGGAAATGTAAGCCAAGCTGCCCGTGTGTTAAATCTACACCGCCAATCTTTATTGTACAGGCTTCGAAAAATTGAATCACTGACAAATCTTTCTTTAACGAATCCCGATGATATGTTTTTGCTTGATTTCAGTATTAAAATATGGATGAGCGGGATGAATGAAAATAAAGACCGTCTTGCACTCTGACTTTTCATCAGACAGGCTTTCAACCTGTCTGATTAATTTTTAATACTTAGAAACATATGAAGTATACGCCATACGCATGTGTATTTGTCTAGGCGATGGCGTTCTTTTCATCAAATTGTATAAAGACACGCCCATGAAGTTCATACAAATTTTATAATGTTTTTTACATTTCAACTATTTATAATGAAGGCTAATGAAAGCACTTACAATTACATATAACGACAAAATTCATCATAAATCTTCACCGGCATGATGATATGGGAGCGCCAGGACTTGACATCTTTTTAGTGCTGTACAGCTGAAAAGGGGAAACCGTTGCCTACAACACTTTTTAAGGTTCCATTAAAAAAATAGTGAACAGGGGGAGTATTCATGAAACAGTATTTTGTCATTTTAGCGGCCGTACTTTTGATTGTTGTTAGTGCATGCGGTTCCAACAGTTCGTCTAAAAGCGGAGGGAAAGGAAAAGACGGACAAAACACTCTTGAACAAATCAAGAAAGAAGGAAAGGTCAAACTTGGCGTAGCCAATGAAAAGCCGTACGGCTATATGGACGGGGACGAAGTCACAGGTGTCGCTCCCGAAATAACAAAAGCCGTTTTTAAAGAGATGGGTGTAGAAGTAGTGGAAGGAGAGGTAACGGAGTTCGGTTCCTTGATTCCGGCTTTGAAGGCGGGCCGGTTTGATGTTATTACCGCCGGAATGGATATCCGTCCGGAACGTTGCTCGGAAGCGGCGTTTGGTGATGTTGAAATCCGGTACGGGGAAGGGATGGCTGTTCAAAAAGGCAATCCGAAAAATTTGCACAGCTATGAAGATATTGCCGCGAATCCGGATGTAAAAGTGTCCATTATGGCGGGAGCGAATCAGTTTAATTTCCTGAAATCGCTTGGTGTGGATGAAAGCCAAATTGAAACGGCCGACAGCATTTCGTCGAATATTGCCGCTGTTTCATCCGGACGTGTCGATGCGACAGTCATGACGGAGGCGACGTTGCGTGAAGCGGTCGCTTCAGCCGATGAATCCAAAATCGAAGAAGCCAAGCCTTTCACACAGCCGGTCATTGACGAAGAGAGCGTCATGAGCTACGGGGCCGCTGTTTTCCGCAAGGAAGACAAGGAGCTGAGGGAAGCATACAACGCCGAATTAAAGAAGTTAATCGATTCAGGTAAGATTTTGGAGATTTATCAAGAGTTTGGTTTTGGCGAAGATAATTTGCCGGATGAGGTCACAACCGCAGACCGTTGTTCCAAGTAATGAAACAGATGGATGTAGAGAAGTAAACAAAAGGAGAGGAGCGGTGATCATGACTGCCGCTCTTTTGTTTCATCAGAAAACAGAAGGAGGCCGAAGAACGATAGATTCGTATATACAGTTTCTTCCAGAATTGTTGCAGGGAGCGAAAGTCACCATCCAGGTGCTGGTTTTATCGGCGGTGTTAGCTTTTTTCCTTGCCTTTCTTTTCGGTTTGGGCAGAGTGTCGCGCTTTTGGATCGTCCGGTTTTTGACGGGAGTGATGGTCGAGCTGTTTCGCGGCACTTCCCTGCTTGTGCAAATGTTCTTTTTCTTCTTTGCTCTCCCGGCCTTTGGTGTGGAACTGTCTCCGTTTACAGCAGGGGTGATCGCCCTTAGCCTGAACTATGGGGCTTATGCATCGGAGATTGTCCGGGGAGCGATTTTGGCCATACCCGGCGGACAGACGGAAGCCGGTATTGCTCTTAATATGACTCGTTGGCAGCGAATGCGGCTCGTCATTTTGCCGCAGGCGTTTAAAATCATGCTGCCCGGGTTCGGAAATATTTCGATTGAACTCCTGAAAGGAACGTCACTTGTCTCGCTCGTGACTCTGGCCGACCTGACGTTCCAAGGCAGGATGCTGAAAGATAATTATACGGGGGATCAGGTGGAAATCTTTACGCTTCTTCTCCTGCTCTATTTTGTCATCGCCCTGCCGCTCATATTTGGCGCGCGTTGGCTTGAAAAACGCGCGGCGAAGGGAGTGGCGGCCGGATGACCTGGGATTGGGGTTTTGCGATTGATATTTTTCCGAGAATTCTCAAGGCGATGTGGATTACGCTTGGCGCGACAGTTGTCGCTTATCTCATTGCGCTTGTGCTCGGGCTTGTGCTGACACTGCTTCGCCGGGCGAAGATCAAGCCGGTGAAGTGGCTGGCGGTCGGATTTATCGAGTTTGTCCGCAGTACGCCGCCACTCGTCCAACTGTTTTTCCTCTTTTATGCTTTGCCGGAAATTCCGTACATCGGTTTTGCCATGAGCCCGTTTCTCACGGGTGCCTTGGGACTTGGCATCCACTACAGCACGTATGTATCTGAAATATACCGCTCCGGGATAGAGGCGGTGCCCAAAAGCCAGTGGGAAGCAAGCACGGCGCTGAACTTTTCCCGGACTCAGACATGGGTGAAAGTGATTTTGCCGCAAGCGATTCCGCCCGTCATCCCGATGCTTGGGAATTATCTCATCGTGTTGTTTAAAGAGACGCCGCTGCTATCCGCCATTTTGGTGGTGGAGATGTTGCAGACGGCCAAAATCATCGGGTCTGAAACGTGGCGTTATTTGGAACCGATCACGATTGTGGGACTGTTGTTCCTGCTTTTGAGTTACCCGTCGTCCCTGCTTGTGCAGCATGTGGAGAAAAAGCTGAAAAGGGCAGGCGGCAAACACCATGCCACGAAAGGAGTGAGCCTGTAAATGACCGTATTGAAAAAAGCCGTTGGGGACGATCCGGCCCCGGGAGCCATCCAAGATCATCCGCCAGAACGTCCGATGGTTTCTTACCAGGATATCCGCAAATCGTTCGGGGAAACGGAAGTGTTAAAAGGAATTGAGCTTGATATCAAGCCGGGGGAAAAGATCACGATTATCGGTCCGAGCGGCTCGGGTAAAACGACCATTATCCGGATGCTCATGACATTGGAGGAACCGACGTCCGGAGTGATTGAAGTAGACGGAGAGCCGCTGTGGCACAAGGAAGTCAACGGAAGACTAGTGCCCGCGGATGAGAAACATTTGCGGAAAGTGCGCGGGAAAATCGGAATGGTCTTTCAACAGTACAACCTCTTCCCGCATATGACGATATTAAGGAACGTTATCGAGGCGCCGATCCATGTGCTTGGTGTGCCGAAGCAGGAAGCGGTGGAGCGGGCGCTTGAAATGCTGGAGAAAGTCGGATTGAAAGACCATGTCGATAAATATCCGTCGCAGTTGTCCGGAGGCCAGCAACAGCGTGTGGCCATTGCCCGGGCACTCGTCATGGAACCAAAGGTAATGCTCTTTGATGAAGTGACCTCGGCTCTGGACCCGGAACTGGTCGGAGAAGTGTTAAAGACGATCAAAGACATTGCGAAAACGAGCAATATGACGATGATTCTTGTTACGCACGAAATGGATTTTGCCCGTGAAATATCCGATCGCGTCGTGTTTATCGACCAGGGAAACATTGTTGAGCAAGGGCCGCCGGAAGAAGTGCTGGAAAATCCGGAGACGGAACGGCTGCAATTGTTTTTAAAACGGTTTAGAAACGGGTTTTAAAACAACATCATATATGGAAAGAAGGGATTGATTTGTTATCGTTTAACATATTGGAATATCAAGAAAGGATCAGGAAAACAAAACAAAGGATGCAGGCTGAAGGAATGGATCTCTTGCTTGTGACAGATCCGGCGAATATATGTTACCTCACCGGATATAACGCTTGGTCTTTTTATGTCCATCAAATGCTTGTTGTCATGATTGATGAGGAACAGCCTTTCTGGATTGGGCGTGGACAAGACGCAAGTGCGGCCAAACATACGACGTGGTTGGATGAGGATCATATCATTCCTTATGAAGATGACTACGTACAATCGGATGTAAAGCATCCTATGGATTTTGTTGCGGGAGTTTTGCAGAAGAAAAAGCAAGCTAATCGTGTCATGGGTGTTGAATTTGATGCATATTATTTTACCGCCAAAAACTATATTCAGCTTACCGACGGGCTCCCAAATGCGACTTTTAAGGATGCCACAAACTTGGTGAATTGGGTGCGGATTATTAAATCAGAACAAGAAATTGAGTATATTAAAAAAGCGGCTAAAATTGCCGAAAAAGCAATGCAAACGGGTGTTGATTCGATTTGGGAGGGAGTTCGGCAAAGCGATGTCGCAGCCGCGATCTCCCATGCACAAATCAGTGGAACAGAAGATTTCGGCGGCGACTATCCTTCGATTGTCCCCCTGCTGCCGACAGGAGAAAAAACCTCGGCTTGCCACCTTACGTGGACAGACGATGTTTTGCAAAATGGCGATCCGGTGATCATTGAATTGGCGGGATGCTATAAAAGATATCATTCACCATTGGCGAGAACGGTTGTTGTGGGAAAGCCTACTGATCAGATGCAACATATCGCCAACATTGTCATTGAAGGCATCAATATGGCTTTGGATGCCGTAAAACCGGGAATGACTTGCGAAGAAGTGGAGCTCGTATGGCGCAAGGCAATTGAAAAGAGCGGCATCAAAAAAGAATCCAGGATTGGGTATTCTATCGGGCTTAATTACCCGCCGGATTGGGGAGAGCATACAGCAAGCCTCAGACCGAGTGACCATACAATATTAAAGCCCAATATGACGTTTCATATGATTCCCGGGATTTGGCTCGATCACATCGGAATAGAAATTAGTGAGTCGTTCAGAGTGACAGAAACCGGATGTGAAGTACTCGCCGATTTTCCACGTGAATTGTTTGTTCGACCAAACATTCGGCTGGCGTAACTGTAAAAAGAGTATTTTTTTATGAGGTTGTCGCAAAGGCCGCGGCAGCCTTTTTACAGCTAATCCGATTTCGATAATCGACAAACAGAGGTCGAGCCATTTCGCAACTTTTGTAACGAATGGGTTGAATAGATGTTGCAGCTCGTTTTTTTCCTGTAACGATATTGGCGAATAGTGGTGGATCCCGCTTTTTTCCTGTAACGATATTGGCGAATGGTGGTGGATCCCACTTTTTTCCTGTAACGATATTGGCGAATGGTGGTGGATCCCGCTTTTTTCCTGTAACGATATTGGCGAATGGTGACTGATTTCCATTTTTTCCTATAACGCTGTTGGTGAATGGTGACTGATCTCCACTTTTTTCTTGTAACGAATAGGGTGAATGGAACTGCTCCCCAATTACGTCCTGTACTGACATCGGTAGAATGGCGTTGGCTCCCTATTTTTGTCCTGTAATGAAATCGATAGAATGTTGGCTGAGGAACGGCGTTTTCGCTTAATGCCAAACGGCTTTCATGGTGGCAAGAGAGAAACGGGCTCGCGCTTTTTCGGAATCTGTATCACGAGTAAAATGCAACAAGTTTCGTGTTCTTTATCTATAAGGGCGCTCCTTTTTTGATCATGTCAACTTGGAAAAATTGTATAAAAGCGGGGGTGAAAAGTTCATACAAAATGAACGATGTTTTTCCGATAACCGTCATTTTATAATGAGATTACAGCTTTGAAAGCACTTGCATAAAGGAGGCGTTTATATGTTGGCATTCAGTCATCAAGAATACCAAAACAGGCTGATGAAAACAAAGAAAAAAATGCTGAAAAAAGGAATCGATGTATTGCTCATTACAAACCCCGCAAATATGAACTATTTATCAGGTTATAACGGATGGTCTTTTTATGTTGATCAAGTTTTGGCCGTGATAGCTGACGAGGAACAGCCGATTTGGATTGGCAGGCATATGGATGCTAACGGAGCAAGGGCTACGACTTGGTTGTTTGAAAGTAACATTATTCCTTATCCTGACACGTACATTCATTCAGAAAAGCATCCCATGGAATTTGTCGCCGATATATTGCATCAAATCGGCCAGTCAAACCGAAGAATCGGACTTGAAATGGAATCTTACTATTTCTCGGCTCTGGCTTATGAGCGTCTCAAGCAGAGCCTCCCGAACGCCACTTTTGTGGATGCGAGCTTGCTTGTAAACTATATTCGCATCATCAAATCGGAACAGGAAATTGAATATATAAAACGGGCGGCGAAAATTGTTGAAAGAGGGATGGATACCGCTGTTGCCCACATTGCCGAAGGTGTCCGGGAATGTGATGTGGTCGCGCAAATTTATAAAGAGTTAATCACGGGAACACCCGAATTTGGAGGAGATTATCCATCTATTGTTCCGTTGCTCCCCTCGGGAGAAAATACATCGACACCACATTTAACATGGACCGATCGACAATATCAATACGGTGAAATGGTCATTATTGAATTGGCCGGGTGTCATCAGCGCTACCACTCTCCGCTTGCCAGGACCGTCTCGATTGGCCAGCCAAGTGAAGAAGCATTGGAAGTATCGAAAATCGTTGTTGAAGGTTTAAATACAGCGTTGGATGCGGTAAAGCCGGGGATAACTTGCGAAGAAGTGGAGATGGCTTGGACAAATGTCATTCAAAAATATGGCATTGAAAAAGAATCCCGGGTCGGTTATTCGATGGGCTTAAATTACCCGCCGGATTGGGGGGAGCATACGGCTAGCATCAGACGGGGAGATCTGACCGTCCTTCAGCCCAATATGACTTTTCATTTAATTCCGGGCCTATGGTTTGATGAATACGGCATTGAAATCAGCGAGTCGTTCCGGGTAACGGAGAATGGTTGTGAAGTGCTGGCGAATTACCGCAGGGAGCTCATTGTAAAAGAGGATTTGGACTTAACGATTATCAGTTAGGTGGTGAAAACCATGCATATTTTTACGGAAAGCAAAATCAAACAGTTTGTCACGTTAAATGAACAGGTGCTACCTGTCGTTGAGGATGCTTTCACACAACTGGCGACAAAAGAAGTGATCATGCCGCCCATCATGAGAGTAGACGTTAAAGAAAACAACGGGGAAGTGGACGTAAAAACAGCTTATATTCCAGGAAAAGATTTGTTTGCCTTAAAAGTATCATCCGGATTTTTCAATAATGATCAGCTCGGGCTTCCGAGTGCCAACGGGTTGATGATGTTGATCAGTGCCGTCACCGGCGAACCGAAGGCCTTGCTTTTGGATAACGGCTATCTAACGGAGATTAGGACGGCTGCCGCCGGAGCGATCGCTGCAAAGTATTTAGCAAAAGAGCGCGTAAAGACGGTTGGGGTGATAGGGACCGGGGCACAAGCCCGCTATCAAATGAAAGCGTTACAACTTGTGAGGGATTTTGAACGGATCATCGTTTTTGGGCGTTCCCGGGAAAATGCCCGAAAGTTCAAGGATGAAATGGAGGACATTTTACAAGTCGACATCCAATTGGAAAACACAGCGGAAGCAGTCGTGCGAAACAGCGAAATTGTCGTAACGACAACACCTGCCAAACAACCGATTATCCAGGCGGATTGGCTTCATTCTGGACTGCATATTACAGCAATGGGTTCTGACGCCGAAGAAAAGCAAGAATTGGCGGCCAACATTCCGAAAATAGCAGACAGATATGTGTGCGATACGAAAGCGCAGTGTGAAAGGCTCGGAGAATTGCACCATGCCATTGCGCAAGGTTATCTCTCTTCAGATGCTCCCGTAATCGAGCTTGGGGAAGTGACGGCAGGAAAAATGGCGGGAAGACTACATGATAAAGAAATCACGGTATGCGACCTGACTGGAACGGGTGCTCAAGATACGGCGATTGCGTTATATGCCTATCAATTTTTAATAGAAAATGGAGAGATTGGGCTGGAGATCCACAACAAAAAATCTCATCATTTCACATAAAAAGCGTTTGGGGGATTAGGGATGACAGCGGGTCAAACTTCGATTGTTAGTGAAGCACAGGCGGCAGCAGCAAAAATGAGAGAGTGGCGCCGCCACCTTCATCAGTATCCTGAATTGAGTTTTCAGGAACATGATACGGCTGCATTTGTTTGCGAGAAGCTAAAAGAGTTGGGCAATGTTGCCATTGAAACGGGAGTGGCCAAAACCGGAGTAGTGGGGACAATCTCATCAGGTAGCGGGCCAGTCATCGCTTTGCGCGCTGATATGGATGCCCTTCCGATTGATGAGATAAATGAACATGAGTATAGGTCTAAACGAAAAGGCGTGATGCATGCTTGCGGGCATGATGCCCATACAGCGATTTTACTCGGTGTGGCCACCATGTTTTCCAATCTTTTTAAGCAAGGAAAAGTGGAAGGAACAGTGAGATTGATATTCCAGCCGGCTGAGGAAGATACCGATCATGAGGGACTGTCAGGTGCTCCAAGGATGATTCAAGAAGGAGCATTAGATCATGTGGAAACGATATTGGCACTCCATGTATGTCCGTGGCAACCCCCAGGGGTTATCCAAGTAAATGATGGATTTAGCATGGCAAATGTTGATGTCTTCCAAGCGAAAATCATCGGGGAAGGCGGACATGGAGGATATCCTCATCTTACAAAAGATCCTATATGGATGCTGGGAGCCATCCTTCCATCTTTTTACGGATTGATTTCTAGAAGGGCCTCTCCTTTGGAAACCGCCGCTGCAAGCATTGGAAAAATTCACACTGGAACCGCAAGCAATATCATTCCTCAAGAGGTGGAGATTACAGGGACGATCCGTACGTATTCACCTGATACAAGGGAGAAGCTTGGGCGCGAGGTGGAAAATGTTTTTAAAATAGCGGAGTCATTAGGAGGGAGGTATTCCTTCACTTTAGAGAAGGGAGAGCCCGCCTTGAAAAATGATCCTCGCATCAACACTCTGCTAACGAAAGTGGCGAAAGACTTATATCCGGATATGAAGGTGGTAAAAGCTCCTTTTGGCATGGGCGGGGAAGACTTCGGATACATGACGGAAAAAGTGCCGGGTTCGATGTTTTTTCTAGGATGTGCGCTGGAGGACGGAAAAAACCGTGATCTTCATACCAATATTTTTGATATTGATGAACGTTGCCTTGAAATCGGAGCTTCCATTTTAACCGAAACGGCCATCCGTTTATTGGCAGGAAAAATAGATTGTTAAAACATCCGGAAAGGCGTGATGGAATTGTCGACAAAAGTGCTGGGGCGGGAAATGTATCTCGCCGGGAAATGGGTTGGAAGCGAAAAGACGATAGACGTTCTTAATCCCCAGGATAATGCTCTGATTACAACCGTTCCCGCCGCTACGAAGGAAGAGATGTTATTCGCCATTGAAGAAGCAAAAGAAGGGGCAAAAGTGGCGGAGGCATTGCCCGTCCACATGAGGATGAGCATTTTAAACCGGGCGGCGGATTATATTGAACACCGAAGTGAAGCATATGCTGTCACGATTTCACAAGAAGGAAGCAAAACAATCCGGGAAGCGAGAAATGAAGTGAAGCGTTGTATCCAAACACTGAGGTTGAGCGCCGAAGAAGCCAGGCGAGTTCAAGGAGAAACCATTCCCTTTGATCAATCGGAAACAGGTGAAAACCGCGTCGGCTATTATTATCGTTTCCCAATCGGAATCATCGGGGCCATCACACCGTTCAACGATCCTTTAAATTTGGTCGCCCATAAAGTAGGGCCGGCGATCGCCTCGGGAAACGCCATTATCGTAAAACCGGCAGCGGTGACCCCTTTAAGCGCGTTGTTGCTGGCGAAGGCTTTCGATTATGCGGGACTTCCGCCGAAAATATTATCTGTAGTAACAGGAACTGGAAGAGAAATAGGAGATGTGCTTGTGACGCATCCGGCCATACGCATGATTTCTTTCACAGGAGGGTTGGAAACAGGGGAGCGGATCGCGCGCAAAGCAGGTTTGAAAAAATTAAGCATGGAGCTTGGTTCCAACTCTCCAGCGATCATTTTGCAAGATGCGAATATCGAAGAAGCCGCTAGGGCCTGTGTTTCGGGCGCATTTTCCGCAGCCGGACAAAATTGTATCGGTGTGCAAAGAATGTACGTTGAACAAGAAGCATATGAATCGTTTAAAGAACAGTTCATTGTGGAGACCGCCAAATATAAAGTGGGTGATAAAGGGCTTGAAGCGACGGACATGGGCCCTCTTATACACGAAAAAGAAGCAATCCGCGTGGAAAACTGGGTAAAAGAAGCTGTCGCAGCGGGGGCAAATCTCTTAATTGGGGGCGAACGCAATGGGGCTTTTTACTCCCCCACAGTCATCGAAAACGTGCCGGAACATTGCACCATTGCCCAAGAAGAAATATTTGGCCCCGTCGCATTACTATATGCAGTCGATGATGTGGAGGAAGCCATCAATAAAGCCAACAATGTCCATTACGGTCTTCAAGCCGGGATTTTTACAAAGGATATCGATAAGGCATTTCAGGTAATCCATCGGCTGAATGTGGGCGGAGTCATGATCAATGACAGCAGTGACTATCGAATTGATGGGATGCCGTTTGGCGGTGTGAAAGGTTCGGGGCTCGGGCGTGAAGGAGTCAAATATGCCATTCAAGACATGACAGAACCAAAGGTTGTCAGTTTCAGACTTGGAATCAAGTAAAGGATCAGAGAATGAGCAGAGGAGTCATATATGAACAATAAACAAAACTCGAGTTTCATGAATAGCACTTTCTGGACTTCATCGGTCATTGTTTTTTTGGCTGTTTTATGGGGAGTGATCGATCCGGGAAGTCTGGCAAATGCGGCTAATACAGCCTATGAATTTATGACAAATTCATTTGGATGGTTCTATCTATTGTCTGTCTTGTTTATCGTCATTTTTCTCTTTGTTCTGGCCGCCAGCAAATACGGAAAGATAAGGCTCGGAAAGGATGATGAAAAGCCGGATTATCCTTTCTATACATGGATCGGCATGTTATTTAGCTGTGGTTTTGGAGCGGGGCTTGTCTTTTGGGGAATCGCCGAGCCGATGAGCCATTTCGTAGAAAGCCCCCTCCCTGTCGAGGGAAAGACGCCCGAATCAGCCAGGGTCGCCATGCAATACTCTTTCTTTAATTGGGGTGTACATCAATGGTCTGTTTTTACAATCGTCGGGCTTGCTATGGCTTATTTTCAATTCCGCAAAGGGGAAAGTGGCGAAATGAGCACGATATTGAAGCCGCTGACGGTAAAAAAGGGAATCCATAAAGCGATTAATATACTGGCGGTCATCGCCACGGTGATGGGCGTGGCGACTTCCTTGGGCATGGGGATTTTGCAAATTAACGGCGGTCTCGATTACGTATTTTCCATTTCGCAAAATAATGTCAACCTGATGATCATTACGGCGCTTTTGCTCGTCATGTACCTCACTTCTGCCGTAACGGGTCTTGACAAAGGAATTAAATGGCTAAGCACATTGAATTTAAGTTTGGCCTTGGGGTTGATCATTATTGTCCTGATTTTGGGACCCACCCGTTTTATACTGGATGGCTTAGTACTCGGTATAGGGGATTACATTCAACACTTTTTCGGAATGAGTTTGGGCATTTCTCCTTATGACAACGGAATGTGGACAAAAGAGTGGACTGTCGCCTATTGGGCGTGGGTAATCGCCTGGTCGCCTTTTGTCGGGGCTTTTATTGCCCGAATTTCAAAAGGGAGAACCATCCGTGAATTCATTTTCGGTGTATTGATCGTGCCCCCATTCATCGCCATTGTCTGGATCGGCGTATTTGGCGGAACAGCCATCCACATGGATCTATTTCAAAATGCGAATATTGCCGCGGCCGTCCAAACCGACGTGACAAGTGCCTTGTTTGCCACTTTTGAACATTTTCCAATGAGTACGCTGTTATCTCTTATTTTTATCGTACTGATTGTTACATTTTTAGTGACATCTGCCGATTCAGCCGCTTTTATATTAGGCATGATGACTTCCAAAGGAAACTTAAACCCTTCGATGATGGTAAAAGTGATATGGGGTGTACTCATGGCAGCAATCGTCGTTGTACTTATCAAGAGCAGCGGGCTTCAAGGACTGCAGACAGCTTCCCTCGTGACAGCGCTGCCTTTTACAGTCATATTGCTTTTGATCACCTATTCACTGATCAAAACAATTAAGGAAGATCATAGACCAAATATGACAGCGGAATCGATACCTGAATTTGTCAGAAAAAGAAAGGCTCAATAAATATAAAATTCATAGGAGGAATACAACATGTCTTTACAAATGAAAAATGAAGCGAAAATAAAATTTACGGAACTCGCGGAATTAGACAAAAAACACTTTTTGCATCCGTCCACTTCTATTAGACAGCATGTGGAAAATGGACCGGGTTTTATTTTTACAGAAGGAGAAGGCATTTATTTAAAAGACATCAGAGGCAGGAAATTGATTGACAGCTTATCATCTCTTTGGAATGTCAACATCGGGCATGGAAGAACGGAGCTGGGCCAGGCGGCGGCAGAGCAAATGTCAAAACTTGCTTTTAGCTCCACTTTCGGAGGAAACAGCCATGAACCTGTCATCGAACTGGCGAAAAAGGTGGCGGAATGGACACCGGGTGATTTGAACACCACCTTTTTTACTTCCGGAGGATCGGAATCAAACGATACGGCATTTAAAACGGCTCGCCATTATTGGAAAGTGAAAGGCCAGCCAAATAAAACAAAAATTATTTCCCGCAGCCTTTCTTATCATGGGGTTGCGATGGGATCGACAAGCGCAACGGGAATTGAGCCGTTCAGGGAGTTTACCACTTCTTTGGCACAAGGCTTCCTCTATGTTGATTCATCCATTGAATCGTTGCGAGCGCTGATTGAAGAAGAGGGAGCAGAAAGTATCGCGGCCTTCATTTCCGAGCCGATCCAGGGGTCCGGCGGGGTCAATCTGCCGCCAAAGGACTATTTTAAAGAAGTTCGTGAAATGTGTGATAAACATGATATTTTGTTCATTGCGGACGAAGTCATTTGTGGCTTCGGGAGAACAGGCGAGAAGTTCGGCATGGATCTGTTTGGTGTCGTTCCGGACATTATTTGTATGGCTAAGGGGATTTCAAGCGGATATGCGCCCATCGGCGGAATGGTCATTTCCGACAAAATCAAAAAAGAATTGATGGAAAACTACGCAGGCAACTTCTGGCATGGCTACACTTACAGCGGACACCCGATGTGCTGTGCCGTTGCCCTGAAAAACTTGGAAATCATTGAAAATGAAAACATGGTTGAAAATGTCCGCAACATGGGAGCCGAGTTGCAAAAAGGGCTCAAATACCTGGAAGAGAAGCATGACAACTTGGGGAACCGCCGGGGAGCCGGCTTGCTTGGCGCCATAGAATTTTTCAAAAATGTGGAAACAAAAGAACGGTATGCCGAACCGGTTTCCGCAAAAGTCGTCGCCAAAGCGCTTGACAGGGGACTTCTGGGCCGAAGCATTGTTTATGGAGGTCAAGATACATTGGCATTTGCGCCGCCATTCTGTATCACAAAAGAAGAAGTGGGAACCATCATCTCCATCATCGACGATTCCATTGCAGAAGTGAAGAAGGAACGATAAGGAAAGATGGTGCGGTTCAAAAATAAGTTGCCATGTTAAACAATCCGCTGCCGACTTGGCGGCGGACTTGCCATTTGTAAAGAGGCGGAAAGGTATCTCTAGGAAGTGGCGAGTAAATTGCGCAATTGGCGAGTAATCTCCATGAATTGGCGAGTAAAATGCAAAAGCGGATAGTAACTCAGGAAATTGGCGAGTAATGGCAATTTGGCAAGTAATTCCGGTAAGTAGCGAGTAATGGCGTAACTTCAGGAAGTTGTGAGTAAAATGCGCAATTGGCCAGTAGCCGCTGGTAAGTGGTGATGCAGATCCAAGATGCTTATCACTTGAAATTGGAGCAATTGCAAAAGAGGCAAGTCATCTTCGTGAATTGGCGAGTAAAACGAAAAAAGTATGAAGTATTCCGGTAAGTGGTGATCATAATGCAAAGTTTATCACTTGGAAGTCGCGAGTAAATACAAAAAGTAGCTAGTAATGTCTCAGAAGTGGCGAGTACATGACAATCATTGGGAGGTAGCGAAACCATTACAAAGTGTAAACGGGTTCGCCGCGGCGCGAAAAAATAAGAACAGCTTCGAATATGTATCCGGAAGCTGTTCTATGCTTTATTGTTTTACTTCGGTCCAAATACGATCATAAAGAAGAGTTGCCTCCCCAACATCTCTCGCATATTCGGAGCGCTCGAAGAAATCTTGCGGGATGGTCATCTCTTGTTGAATTTCCTCGGAAAGAAGCTTGACAGCTTCATTGTTAGGATTACCATACGGATAGGATTCGGAAATTTCTTTGCTCATTTCCGGCCTCAGAATAAAGTCAATAAATTTCTCGGCATTTTCTTTATGTGGGGCTCCTTTCGGGATGACGAAATTGTCTTGCCATAAGAAAGAGGCTTCTTCTGGAAAGATGATCTCAATATTGGGGTTTGACCGTTTTGCCAGTGCGGCTTCCGCGCTGTACATGATGCCGGCTTTTGCCTCGCCCGTAATGAGCAGTCCTTTCGGATTGTCTCCATCAAACGCTTTAATATTTGGCTTTATTTTTTTTAGGAGTTCCCCGGCTTCTTCAATTTGTTTTTCATCGGTACTGTTGATTGGATAGTCCAAAATGGCCAACATCGCGCCAATGGCTGCCCGGTTATCTTCGGGCATGACTAAGCTGTTTTTAAATTCGGGATCAAACAAGTCTTCATATCCCTTTATATCTTTTTTGACAAGCTCCTTATTCACGGCGATGACGACAGATCCCCATAAATAGGGAACGGAATATTCATCATTGGGATCTGCAAATGTGCCGGTAAAATCGGGATTCAAATGTTTTAAATTTGGGATATTCTCTTTATTGATTTTTTCAAGCATTCCCTCTTTCACCAACATTTCAATGAAAAACAGTGTGGGAACGGCAATATCGTATCCAAGGTTGCCGCTGTTTAGCTTGGCGTACATCTCTTCGTTGGAGGAAAAAGTGGTGTAATTCACCTTGATGCCTGTTTCTTCCTCAAATTGCTGGATAACTGAATCAGGCAGATATTCCGACCAATTAAATACATTCAACACCTTTTCATCCGCTTTTCCCCTGGTTTCGGAAGAACTGCTTGAGCCGCAGCCGGACAAAAATAATGAAGTCACAAGGAACAGTGATAAACAGAATTTGATCGGTTTGCTCATTTTTCAAACTTCTCCTTTCGTTACTTCATCGTTGTAAAATTCTTGATGGCGAAATACTTCTTTTCCTTCAAATAACGTCAGCAGCACCTTGGCTTGATGGATGTTGCTTTCAGGTATTTCAAATATGTTTTGGTCCAGCACGATCAAATCGGCTTTTTTGCCTTTTTCGATCGAGCCTGTCAGGTGGTCGAGTTTGAGCGAATAAGCGCCATTGATTGTAAAGCTTGCGATCATGTGGGCGAGTGAGGTTCTTTCTGCCGGGTTATGGATCAGACGCTCATCTGACTTCCCGATTTCAATCCGAGTCACACCTAATTGGATGCCGTTTAACGGATGGAAATTCAATGTCACCGGGTAGTCGCTGGCGGAAGCGGCAATCAGTCCCGCATTAATCAGGCTTTTCATCGGATATTGTGATTCCGCTCTTTCCTTGCCAAGATAAGGCTCTTCGATCTCAAAGTAATAGCTTGGCTCTTTCATGAACCAGTACGGGTTTGGAACGGCCACAATATTCAGTTTCTTCATTCGGGCAATATCTTCACGATTGACGAGCTGGAGATGGGTGATGGCGTGCCGGGCATCAAACGGTTCGCCTTGCGCCTCCGCATACGCAAGCCCGTCCAATGCAATTCTAGTAGAAGCGTCCCCAATAGAGTGAATGTGGATCGTAAATCTTTCTTTATGCAGCCTGGCCGCCGTTTCTTTATAGACTTCCGGCTCCCAGATCAGCTCGCCGCGGAAATCAATATGTTCATACGGCTCTTCCAGATAGGCTGTTGCGCCTTCCACGACACCGTCAATAAAAATTTTGGCTGAATTTGTCTGGAAATAGGGCCCATGACGATGCTTTTTTCTTTCGGCCACTAGTTCATCCACTTGATCAATACCGAGGTGCGGATCGACAAAGAGGGAGTTGCGATACCTAATCGTCAGCTTCCCTTCCTTTTCTAATTCGCTGTATGCTCTAATCGCATTTCCATTTCTCATAAAGGGCTCATGTACAGATGTGATACCGCACGCGGCGGCTCTTTTTTGATAGGCTACAATTCCATCTTTGTATTGTTCGACGGTGTAATCGGGGATGTTTTTTGTCACGAGGTTCATCGCGCTTTCACGCAGCGTTCCGGAAGGTTCTCCCGTTACCCGGTCCCGTTCAATCACCCCGCCTTTCGGGTTGGCCGATTCTTTGCGAATACCTGCAAGTTCCAATGCCTTTGAGTTGACCCAGAGCGAGTGGTGATCTTCCGAGTAAAGACAAACCGGCACATGCGGCGCAATTTCATCCAGCCATTCTTTTCTCGGTCCGACCCCGGCTCCAATCGCATTTCCCCAGCCCACTCCGATAACAACCTCAGCCCCGGGAGTGTCATCCAGATACTTTTTTACAGCATCTGCCGCTTCCTGTTGGCTTCGGCAATGATTCAATTTGACGGTAAAGAGCGCTTCGGCTCCGCCCATACTGACATGGGCATGACTGTCAACAAAACCGGGCAGGACCAGTTTTCCTTTCAAATCAATCGTTTTTGTCCATGCGCTTTTATAGCTTTGCGCCTCCTCATTTGAGCCGACAAACAATATGTTGCCGTTGGATATGGCGACCGCTTCCGCCCAGCTTCTGTTTTTGTCGACGGTATAGATGTTGCCGTTGTAAAAGATGGTATCAGCGTATGTGTTCACAAAACTCCCCCTTTCTAATTGAAGCGCTTACAATAATATTATACATATCATAAAACATTGGGTTCACACAACGTCAATTGCAGATTACAAGTGATGTATAAAAAAGCATTGAGCATACCCCATGTTTGTTGTATAAATAGAGTACCAGTCCGGGAAAGGAGAGGTTTCCAACTTGAAAATTGGGCAATTTGCCAAAAATGTCGGCGTTACCGTTGATACAGTTCGCCACTATATGGAGTTGGGGTTATTAATTCCGACAAAAGAAAGAACCCACTATTACTTTGATCAAAATTGCATCGACGATATGACGTTAATCATGAAGCTGAAGGACTTGCAATTCACTTTGCAGGAAATCCATCGAGTCATATCCATTAAACGGGTCACCCATTTCGTGGACATCCAAGAAATAGATTTCTATTTAAAAGTATTAATCGAAAAGAAGCAGAATCTCCTTCAGGAAAAGGAAAAAACAAATCATTCCCTCCGTTTGCTGGATGAAAAAATTGAATCCATTTATCAAATGAATGTTGCGGCTGCTGTTACAGGTGTTCCCATTACATTTTTATCGATGTTCCATTGTCCGCACTGTCAAAAGGCGCTGCATCTGACAGATGCTTTTATTAAGGAACAATATGTCTTTACAGGTGCTCTGCACTGCGCTTGCGGATACGAGGCAGTCATCAAGGACGGCATTATCGTCACACCGGATATCAGCACTTCGCCGCAAAATGAACATTATATATATGATCAGCAAATGATCGAAGAAATCACGCCAAGTTTTGTCAGTTTATTGGAAAAAGGGAATCAATGGATTTTTAATCGGTTGCTGCGGCAAGACTTTTCCCATAAAGTGATTTTGGAGACAAATGTGGAGACATATGTATTTCCTCCCAAACTGCTTTGTTCCCTTACGCCGGATGCGCTATATGTGTTCTGCGGCAATACAATGGAAATGTTGCGAACACTAAAAAGGAAAATAGAGCATTTTAATCCGGGGTTGCGAGTGCTATACATAGTAAACAGCCAATTGGATCTTCCTTTCAAGCACGCAGTAATCGATGTTGTTATTGATGTATTATCGTTTAACGATTTTTCCTTGTTTAACAGCTATTTGCCTTTGGAAAAATTGCGCCCTTATTTAAATAAAGAAACGATTATTTTGGGATATACGGCTTATTATGATTTGGACGCTAAATCGCATCAACAATTGCGGAAGCTATATCCAAACTCCCATATTCAAAATATTCAGCCCCTTTTTCTGGAAAATAATCTCCTCAGCGGCGGATTTCAATTAGTGGAAAAAGAATGTATCGGATTTACGGATCATCCCGGCGAGTATATCGATTACCATATGGAAAATGAAAAGCTGTATTGCATGGCTTATGCTGCTCATAGAAAAATAGATACATAACGATATGACGGGTGCGTGTTAAGTCCAAGTCTATTTCATTAGTATAAGCTATGTTCCAATCCAAGGGGATCTATCGTATGTGGTGTGAGAGCAAACGAATCTCCTGTCTTTGCTTGCCGATTTGTTCCAACTGGTGTGAGTGCAAAGCGGGCAACTTCGTAAAAAGCCATGACAATTTATTGCGGCTTTTTACGATTATGGCGGCGCTTGCGCTACGTAAGCACTCCCATTTTTCAAAAAACTCAAGGGGATAGCAAATGCACAGGGGACGTTTTTGTCTTACTAGTGCCCGTCATCACAGTTTTGAAAATATAGCGTACCCCACCTGACCGGCACACCGTTTTTGTCTTACTAGTGCCCGTCATCACAGGCGGAAGACATGGTTTTGGTGTTAGCTGCCGTTTGATCTTTCTTCAGTTGAATCTGATCGCCACTAAGTTTTTTCAGTTGAATCTAAATATGTCTGCCTGCTGGAATCATTTTTTATGCCATAAAATAAGGTAAAAGGGCACCGCCATAAATAAAAGCGGCGACAATGATGATGGCCGGATGAATTTTCCACCAAACAATCGCTATCAATGAAACAAGGCCAATAAAAATAGATTGCCACACACCAATGGACGCAAAAGAAACCGAGCTGAATTGCCATGTGAGCTGGATCATCATCACGGCAATAACCGGCTGGACCAACAGTGTCATTCCTTTTACTACCGGCGACTGTTTAAAATGGTTCAACAATTTTAAAAGAAGAATGATGGCAATGGCAGATGGAGCCACCGTTCCTATTGTGGCAACTAAAAGCCCAAGCCAGCCCGCTTCCTGAAAACCAGTGAAAGCGGCTATTTTTGTGGCGATCGGACCAGGCAGCGCATTGGCGACTGCCAGCATATCAACGAATTCCTCATTCGTCATCCAGCCGTAATGATCGACTATTTGCTGCTGTGTTAACGGGATCGTAGCAGGGCCTCCGCCGTAGCCAAGGATATTTGCTATAAAAAAAGCCCAGAATAAATGCCAATAGATCATGATGATACTCCTTTATCATGATGCTTACCGCTTCCTCCGGAGAGTTTTCTTTTTGTCCAACTGTACAGCTTGATGTGAATCGTTCCATATGCCAAGAACGCCATAATCACAAATGCCGGATGGATGTCCAATACGCCGAGCAGCAAGAAAGCAACGACACCAAAAACAACACCGAGGACCTTCCCCATTCCGCCCCATGTTTTTACGCAAAATTCATATGCGGTTATGCCGAGCAGTACCGCGATGACGGGTCTGACAGCCGCAATCATTCCTGCGACAATAACAGATTCTTTCATTGTATAAAGTACGCCCAATAAAGCCACGATCGCCACACTGGTAGGAAAAATATGGGCGATCACCGCAACAACGGCTCCCATCGCTCCTTTTTGCTGATAGCCAAGTTGTGCCGCAAGTTTAGTGGCAATCGGTCCAGGCAAGGCGTTTGCAAAAGCCAACAATTCAGCAAATTCTTGATCAGTCATCCACTGATAGCGAACAACAGCTTCATGGCGAAATAGCGGAATGACGGAAGGTCCTCCTCCATAGCCGAAAATTCCGGTTCGCGCCATGGCCCCTGATATGGCCATGTACCCTTGAAAGTCCAAGCGCAATCCCCCCTGTATACGATTATAGTTTAAGCCCCATCCTGCTTTTGTAGCGCTTTAAAAGCATCTGGGTATCCACACGCATGATGCCTTTCATGGAGTATAGTGTTTCAAGAAGAAATTCTTCCATTTCTTTCATATTTTTAAAGACACCATGCATATGAAGGGTACTGGGTCCTGTCATATGATAAAGGCTGGTAACGGCGGGATGCAAAGCCAATTTTTCCGCTATTTTATCCAAATATTTTGGTTCTACATCCACATTGAAAAAAGCGGAGACCTGAATACCGACTTTTATCGGATTAACAACTGCTGTAAAACGTTCGATCACTCCTTCATCAACCAATGATTGAATCCGGGATTGTACAGCTACTCTGGAAATCCCGATTTGTTTGGCTAAATCGGTATAAGAAATTCTGGCGTTTTCAAGAAGTATCTCAATGATTTTTTGATCCGTTTCATTTAATGTCAAAGAAGGCATCATATTTTCTGCAAATGTATCTTTGGATTGGATGGTACTCACCTCTATGATTAATAGTCTTGTTAATATATCACGACTGATTTTGAATGTTACCCGCCTAAAGAACTTTCTGTATGCGCCCGTTATTCTCATATTTGCCATTCCCGCTCTTCGCAAAAAAACTCTTTCAAAATCCTTTGAACGCTATATCCACATGCCGATCATATAAATCAATCAAAGAAGTTGCGAAATATATATTTTATCCTCATTAATTGCGCGGGAACGGATTGCTATTCATATTTTAAAAAAACATACGAAACGAAAATAATATTTGCTATATTATATATCAAAAGAAAGTTTTTGTGGGATTTTATGATCGTTTTGTTCGTTTGTTTCATCGTATAAAAATCAGCATCGTTTTTCCTTTTTCGACAATCCTTTCAATTTAAGGGTGGGGCTTGACAAATTTTTGTAAGTGCATACATGATTAGGTTGGAGAAATGGATGAACAATCAGAAAAAATCATCAACTAAGGCGGGCATGTTTACAGGAATGGTGTGGATAAAGATCAGGAGTTAATGAGAAAACGCTTAGGAGCTACAGGCCATCTCATAGTTGCCCGTACTCCATGCTCCAGTATTTTTTCATGGTTACCAGTTTTCCGGCTGGATAGAAAATCAACTATGCAACTAGTTATCAAAAGGAGGGAGATTGTTGATTACTTGTAATCACTTGTCACACCCTTATCCCATTACGAGGAACTCGGCTTATGCCAAAAATGGTGTTGTTGCCACATCACAACCGCTTGCCGCTCAGGCCGGACTGGCAATCTTGCAAAAAGGCGGAAACGCTATCGATGCCGCAATTGCAACTGCGGCCTGCCTTACCGTATGTGAGCCGACGTCAAATGGAATCGGAGGGGATGCCTTTGCGCTTGTTTGGACAAAAGGAAAGCTCCATGGTTTAAATGGAAGTGGACGTGCTCCCAAACACATTTCAATTGAAAAGGTTAAACAAATGGGTTATGATGCCATGCCCAAATTTGGCTGGATTCCTGTAACAGTGCCGGGTGTACCCGGAGCGTGGGCGGAATTGTCAAGGAGATTCGGAAAATTGCCGCTAAAGGAAGTATTAAAGGATGCGATTACATATGCCGAAGAGGGTTATCCGGTATCTCCCACTCTCAGCCGGTTTTGGAAAAAAGCTTATCTTGCTTTTTCACAGCATTTAAAAGAGGACATGTTCAAGTATTGGTTTGATACTTTTGCTCCAAACAATCGTGCTCCAAGTGTTGGGGAAGTATGGTCCTCAAAAGATCATGCCGCGACATTGAGGATGATTGCCGAAACCGATGGTAAATCATTTTACCATGGAGAAATAGCCGATAAAATTGTTCAATTCTCCAAGGAAACCGGAGGATTCTTTACGGAAGAAGACTTAGCGGAATATGAACCCGAATGGGTAGAGCCGATCGGCATCCATTACCGCGGATATGATGTGTGGGAAATTCCTCCAAATGGCCAAGGCATTGTGGCGCTTCAAGCATTAAATATTTTGAAAGGTTTTGAATTTGCGAGCAAAGAATCACTCGATACTTACCATAAGCAAATAGAAGCGATGAAGTTGGCCTATGTCGATGGGTATAAGTTTATTACGGATTTGGAGCGTATGACATATTCGGTGGAAGAAATATTAAGTGAAGCCTACGCCGAGGAGCGCCGCAAACTGATTTCGGCAGAAGCCTGCTTGCCTCAGCCGGGTGAGCCGTTCAAAGGCGGGACCGTCTATTTGGCCACCGCAGATAAGGAAGGAAATATGGTTTCGTTTATTCAAAGCAATTACATGGGATTTGGTTCTGGTCTGGTAGTTCCGGGAACAGGGATCGCATTGCAAAACCGCGGAAACAACTTTTCATTGGATCCCACTCATGTGAACGCTTTGGAAGGTGGAAAAAAAACATTTCACACCATTATTCCCGGATTCTTGACGAAAGGCGGTCAAGCTGTTGGTCCGTTTGGTGTCATGGGTGGTTTCATGCAGCCCCAAGGCCATGTTCAAGTAATCATGAATTCAATCGACTTTGGCCTCCATCCTCAAGCGGCGCTTGATGCACCGCGCTGGCAATGGATAAAAGGAAGGACAGTTGAAGTAGAACAAAGATTCCCACATCATATTGCTGGCGATTTGGCGTATTTGGGACATGATATAAGAATTGCGCTGGAAACGAATAACTTCGGCAGAGGCCAAATTATTTGGAGAGACCCTGAAACGGGTGTATTGGTAGCCGGAACAGAATCTAGAACCGATGGCGCGATTGCACTGTGGTGAAGAACATAGTAAAATATTGAAATTGGTTTCTGCTTTTGACAGCGGAAGCCAGTTTTTTTATAGTAGAAGCGCTTGATGTAAAAGCGGGGAAGAAAGATAATGGAGAAGAGGGTTAGGATTGTATAAAAGACACGGCCTGATGACATAAATGGCAAACGCAACTGATTGCTTGCCCGGGGCCTATTAAATTTGTTAGACGTAAAGTATCAAAAAAACTGGAACTATTTCGATTAGCGCAGAAGGCAGAGGTGAGATCGTGCGTATTTTACTTGTTGAAGATGATCGGACGATTGCTTCCGGTTTAGAGTATTCGCTGCAACAAGATGGTTATGAAACAACGCTGTGCTATAATGCCGCATCTGCTCAGGATTACTTAACCAAGCATTTTGCGGAAATTGACTTATGCTTATTTGATTTATCCTTGCCTGATGGGAGCGGTTATGAATTATGCAAAATGGCGAAAAGGAATGGAGATATTCCGGTCATATTTTTAACGGCTATAGATGAAGAGGTCAATGTCGTGATGGGGCTGGATATGGGGGCTGATGACTATATTACAAAGCCTTTCCGCATTCGGGAGCTATTATCAAGAATCAAATCCGTGTTGCGCCGCTATCAAAAGCAGCCGAAAGCAAAAGCGAACATTGATATCGGCCCCGTTCGGATTAATGTGTTAGAGGGAAAAGTGTATAAAAACGGTGAAGAGCTGATTTTAACAGCGTTGGAATATCGTTTATTGCTTGTTTTTGCGAACCATATTGGCCAAGTCCTATCACGTAATCAGCTTTTAGAGCAAATTTGGGATGTAGCCGGCGATTTTGTGAACGATAATACGTTAACTGTCTATATTAAAAGATTACGTGAAAAGCTGGAAGATGATCCGCAACATCCTCAATTGATCAAAACAATTCGCGGATTAGGCTATAAGGTTGGGGATTGATATGTGGAGAAATATAGAGATCCGTATTTTATTTTTAATTGTTAGTATCATTTCAATAGCTGCGGTCATGTGGAATGTGATGACTTCCATCCTTCCTCTCTATATTTTACTGGCTACTATTGGAATGCTCATCAGTGTTTTTTTTGCATTTACTTGGTGGCGCTATCGTAATCTTGAAAAACTCTCAGCTTATTTACGAAAAATATCAGCCGGTCATTACACACTCGATATTCGGGATAACCGTGAAGGGGAATTAAGTATATTAAAAAACGAAATCTATAAAGTGACGCTGATGCTGTCAGAACAGGGCAACTTGTTAAAGAAGGATAAAATTCACTTAGTGAATGCTATATCCGATATTTCTCATCAATTAAAAACGCCCTTAACATCGATGACCGTCATGGCTGATTTATTGAGTGATGATCATTTGCCAACTTCTAAACGGAAGGAATTTGTTCAAAATCTCCAAGTTCAGCTTGAAAGAATCGAATGGCTTGTTTCTTCTTTATTAAAATTATCAAAAATTGATGCAGGCAGTGTACCATTTAAAAAAGAGCCGATTAACGTGCAGGAGTTAATTGAAAAAGCCTTAGAACCTGTCCTTGTTCCCATTGATATTAAAATGCAAACCGTTCAAATAGAGAAAAAGGATGATGTGACGTTTATTGGCGATTTCAATTGGACGGCGGAGGCGCTCATCAATATGTTAAAAAACTGCGTGGAACATACACCGATTGGCGGGACGATTGCGATTTCCTATAGAGAAAATGCTTTGTTCACCGAAATAAAGATAGCAGACAATGGAATAGGAATTCCTTCAGAAGATTTGCCGCATATTTTTAAGCGGTTTTATAAAGGGAAAACGGCCGATAAAGACAGTGTTGGAATTGGCCTCTCTATGGCTCATTCCATTGTGACGAGCCAAAACGGTACGGTTGATGTCCAAAGCCAACCAGGAGAAGGAACGGCCTTCCATATTAAGTTTTACAAACAAATTATTTAACATGTTTAGAATTCCGGAACGAAGTAATTGCAGCGTAAGTAAGACTATGGTGATCCCGGCTGCTCAGGCGCAAAAATCGTATTGAACGAATACAACAGCGGTGCACAATTGCTCACACGAAATCGCCTAATTGCATCGTTCCGTCCCGACCTCTCATTTTTTCACGTGCGTTGACAATACCAACAGAATCTTTTGTTGTCTTGTTGTCCATTATTTATTTTCAGAATTATTCAAAAAATAAGAGGGTGCTTCCGAAGTTTTTCTTGGCTTACCACTCAGAAAAAGTTAGGACATTACCAGCGGATTCCGTTTTTTGAAAGCGGAAAAAAGAATGGTGCCATTTAAATTGAATTCCATCCCTCCGTGGCATTCAATCAGCAATCAGAATATCAAGAAAACCTCTTTGTATGTGACTCAAATGTCACTTTAGAGTCACTTTAACGTCATTTTCAAACGATACACTATGTTTAAGACGTGAAAGCGGAATATAAAACCCCTAAATTTAGACAAAAGCACTCTTAAGCTAATTATTTAGGGAGAGACAATTTTTTGTTCTTTGAGTTCTTAAGTTAAGGTATTATGAACTTTTTACTATTCCGCTTTATTAGCAAGGAGGAACAGCATGAAAAAAGTTTGGATCGCGTTTTTAACAGTTGGTTTAATTTTAATAAACTTAGCGATTATATTAACTTATCAACAGAAAGAAATTGGTATGTATTACAAATCTAATGAAAATCATTTTAACATCACAGTAGGTGACTGGTCAAAATCTGTCCCTCCTAAACAACTATTAACAGAGTTGGATACATTCGCAAAAGAAAATCAATTTAACATCTATAAAAAAGTGATGTATGGAGGAGGAGCAACTCAACAAAGCCTAAAAATATATGCATCTATACATAATAAGGAATTATTTGATAAGGAATTTAATAACACTAACCAGATTCCATTAAATAAAAAAATGGACGTGTTTAATTCTAATTTTTCCGTCTATTTGTACCCTTTCGAAGAAGCTAATGAAGAGAATATCCGCGGCTTTTATACATTTCAAATAAATAATGCAAAGGATATAAACCTCATAAAAAATAAACTTACAGACATGGGATTTAAGTACAGTCTTGAAAAAACGACAACCTTTTTTGATATGCTTGTCTCAAATCCTTCATATATCGCATTAGCCATCATACTCGGTGTATATATCCTTTTATTTTTATTAGTAACGCTCTATGAAATTTTTATGCGTTATAACGAAATTGCCGTATATAAGCTTCACGGATATCGTTCAGCAAATATCGTTCAAACATTCATTAGAGAAAAATTGAGACAATTCTTTTTAGTAACCGTAATATTAGGAATCATCGGTATCATTTCCGTATATTTCTATAACCATTTTAAGGGGTTACAAGGGTTCTTGTTCTATTGGCTCATCGTCTATTCCATTTTTTCCGTGATATTAATCCTCATTTATTTATGTTCGTTATTTGTTATCCGCGAAGTGAATATTCCGGCTATGATAAAACATAAACGGCCATTAAAAAGGATCACCGTTCTAAATATGGCTTCCAAAGTCTTTTATGCGATTATTATTACCACGCTGTTATTAAATTTATTGGAAACTTACAATCAGTTAAAACAGAAACTAACCGTACTGGATGAGTGGGATGTGTTAAGGAATTACTCCATTTTAGAATACCAAGAATATTCATCTGACGATTCAAACAAAAGAAAGCAAATCGAGACTGAATTGGGGGAAAAATCAAGGGAGCTATTTCGCCTTGTAAATGATGACAGTTTATTGATTGAACCTAGCCAAGGTTATGTACAAATGCCAGATGGTAGTAATAATGCACAACCTAATCGTTTAGACCCGTATGAAGGTAATAGCATCGTAGTCAATAAAACGTATGTGAAAAAATTTATAAAACCTATAAACAAACCAATTCCAACAACAAACGACACTACCTTACAGTTATATGTACCAAAAAAGTATAAAGACTCGGAAGATGATATTAGAAAAACTTATCTGGACTGGTTTAGAGGTCAAAAATATATGGATGCATTAGTAGCCGGTGAATTAACAGAAACGGAATACAATCAAAAGAAGTTAGAGATTCAAATTACGTACATAGATCATGATAAAAAATATTTTCTATTTAATTATGGGGACTCTTATCAAGTAGATTATGCCAATGATCCTATCTTTGCCATGATAACAGCAGATACATTAGGTCCTTCCGCTTATTTAAGCATAGTAAGTAGTAGATTATTTGTACGTACAGATAACGCGAGTAAGCCTTACACAGAACTATTGCCGACTATCGAAAAAAGTAAGTTAGAAAGTACTATTTTAACTACACCAAATATTTATACAGAGGTTGGTTATGAAATTTCCTCTGTAAAGACGGCGTTTATCCTTAATATAATGATACTGGTTGCAATCTTGATTGTCTCTATCATTATCTTAGCGTTTATTACCGTTAATTATTTGGAAAGAAATAAACTATTTATCGCCGTCAAGACTATTCATGGGCGGATTAACCCCCGTATTTTGGACATGGTTACTCTTAATCTATCTTTTTCTTAAAATAGCTCTCTATTTCTTGATTTTGGATTCTGTGCTTCTTGTCCGCCACCATTGACCTTGCTTTTGTCCGTGTAGCGGTATCCATGCAGGTTAGCGAAAATAAAAGCCTAGAGGCTCGCCTGCAACAGATGGTAACACGGACAAGTCGATTCTAAGTATTCGTTGGCGGGGCCCCGACCCCTTCCACCGCCTACTAAGAATCGGGCGCTGCGGTAAATGGCAAGCAGCTGCGCTGT
This sequence comes from Siminovitchia sp. FSL W7-1587, assembly GCF_037963795.1. Lineage (NCBI taxonomy): Bacteria > Bacillati > Bacillota > Bacilli > Caryophanales > Bacillaceae > Siminovitchia > Siminovitchia sp. FSL W7-1587. The sequence continues at coordinate 1,304,421 of NZ_CP150169.1, read as the reverse complement.
GGCTCCTTTCGTAGCCTGACTAGGATTCCTATCGGCCCTGACTCCCTCAAATCGATCACACGCGAACCTCTTTGATTTCCAATTTATGATGCTTATTTTGTTCGTAAAACTCCTGAGGTGATAGGTCCAAAATACTTGAATGCATCCGTCTTTCGTTGTAGAAGACCATAAAATCCGTGACAGCTTCATAGGCTTGCGCATAGGTTTCAAACTGCCACCTTGAGAGGCAATCATCTTCAAAAATTCGATGAAAAGATTCAATATGGGCATTCATATTCGGCGTTCTTGGCGGAATTCTTTCATGTTCCATATGGTATTTTTCGCAAAATTCCTCAAAAGTATGGGAAACAAACTGTGGCCCATTGTCTGTTCGGATCACTGGTTTGATCGCTGCGTTGAATTGTTGGCGTCTTAACAATGCTTGTTGAAGTGCCTGGACGGCATCTTTAGCTGTACAGCTTAATCCGTTATGATAGGCGACAATTCCACGGTCATATACATCGATAATGGACATGACGAAGAAAAACCGGTCTTCCCCTTCGATGTAGCCGTATTTGATATCCGCTTCCCATAGTTGGTTTGAGTCTGTTATCGTACGGTTTCGTGCCAGTTTCCTAGGGTGTTGGGTCTTCTTTTTGCGTTGTGGACGCAGGATACCCAGCTCTTTGCACAACCGGTAGACTTTCTTCTTGTTGATGACAAGGCTATATTCGCGGCGAAGCCTCTTAGTCAGTTTGCGGTAGCCATAGTTGAAGCCATCGCCTGCAATTTCCTCCAGAAGGAATTCTTTGATTTGTTCGTCTGATACTTTTCGTCCGTCTTCTGTGAAGGAATAACCTGGTGCTGGACGTCCCTCACTCACTTTTTTCTCTTCCACACGGTAGTTCTTTTGGTAATAATAGGTGGAACGAGCGATCCCTATGACCTTTAGCACCTTAGAAATAGAATAGCCTTTTTGAATCCAGTGGTCGGCTACTTCAATTTTTTCAGCAAGTGAGGGTTTTTCTTTTTTATAATGTCGCGTAAAATCGCGATTTCAAGGTCTTTTTCACCAAGCAATGTTTTAAGCTTTTCATTTTCCTTGGATACTTCTTTCGGGTCAAAATCTGGTAAAACAGCGACATCAACATCACCATATTTTCCGTCTTTATATTCCCGCACCCAACGGCATACCATGTTGGAATTCAGTTCATAACGGCGGGCAACAAGGCTGTTATTGCCTGTCTCCTGGGCCTCTTTGATGACTTGTAATTTAAACTCCTTGGAGTGTTTGTTTCGTGTCATGTTGTTAGCCTCCTTGGTACATTAAGCAGTATATTATTTTTTACCCTTATTGTCCAAGTTCATTTAGGGGCTAATTAGATGGGTATACTACTTGGGATAAACATAAAAACTTCTACTTATTTAACTTCCTGTCTTGGTTGGTTATATTAAGCACTTTCGCTTTACTCTCAGAGAAAGTGAGTATGCTATTTTTTGTGATTATCACCACATTTGTATGTGCCGAGATCGCTATCATTACGATGCTAATAAGAATTTATGAAAATAAAAATACCGTATTAATAGTAAAAGGGGAGTAACAAATGATTGAAGTAAATAAGCTTATCAAGAGTTATCTGGGGAAAAATATCATTCATAACCTGAGCTTTACCATAAAAGACGGGGATATTGTTGCATTAGTCGGACCAAGTGGTGCAGGAAAATCCACCTTACTGAATATGATTGGTGGAATCGAACCATTTGATTCGGGTGAAATTAAGATTGACAATCAATCGCTTTCTAATGCTAAACAAAGAATAAGTCTATTGCGAAATAAAGTTGGTTTTTTATTTCAAAATTACGCTTTGATAGATCAGGAAACGGTAGATAAAAACTTGGAGATCGCTTTAAAGTTTAATACTACTGGAAAGAACAAACAAGAATTAAAAAAAGAAGTATTATCCAAAGTAGGACTGGTTGATAAACTTTCTCATAAAGTGTATCAACTAAGTGGTGGACAACAACAAAGAGTAGCGTTAGCCAGATTAATGTTAAAGCCATGCTCCATCATCTTAGCGGACGAGCCTACAGGTGCATTAGATTCGGACAATAGAGATCTTGTATTACAACACTTAAAACAATTCAATGAAGCAGGTAAGACTATTATTGTTGCTACCCATGATGAAGTTGTCGCTGATTTTGCCGATTATCGGATTGAACTTTAGTTACTGATGTTATCTGTTAAGAATTAGGCGGAGAATTACTATGTAACCAATGTATTTGGCAAGCAAAAATGTCATGAAAAAGTATCGTGCTTGCCAACAGTATTAAAGATGCCATAAGGACTGCTTACAACGGAAGCTGTCGCTTGTAAAAAGTAATAAATGATTAAATGACAGTTGTCGTTAAAATCGTGTCTCTAAAGACATTGGTTTCCACTGGCGAAATTGCAGGTTGGAACACGGGAACGACATGAAAGAACAGTTCGGCTCCTCCTTTGTAAAGAGGGATGAATCTCAAATCATCCAAGACTAGCAGGTCAAGTTTCACGGTCTGTTTCATTAATTGGGGCAGTTTCCCTCCATGATGAACATCGATTAATTGATTTACTAAACTCGCTATTGTATAGAATCTGAATCTGCGCCAAAGTTTCATCGCTTCTTTAATCACTTGTATTTAAATTTTAGAATGTCTTGTTCGTTTCATGTTGATAGGCATTCTTGATAATTTGTATTCTATGAAATTACACACTTAGTGTCCAAGTCCTTGGGAGGGCTAATGTGAAAGGATGGAGGTTTCGTAATGGAGATTTTGCGAGTGGAACATTTATCAAAAGTATATGGAAAAGGGGAAACAGCCGTCAAGGCTTTAGACAATATTTCTTTTTCGGTCCAAAAAGGCGAGTTTGTCGCGATTATCGGGCCATCTGGCTCCGGGAAATCAACACTTCTGCATTTGTTAGGCGGGGTCGATCAGCCAACAAACGGGAAAGTATTTGTTGATAATACGGATATATACCAATTAAATGAAACACAGCTGGCGATTTTTCGCCGTCGGCAAATCGGTTTGATCTATCAATTTTATAATTTGATTCCGGTGTTGACCGTTGAGGAAAATATCACATTGCCGCTTTTATTAGATGGGCATAAAGTGGATGAAAAGCAATTTCAAGATATTGTGAACCGCTTAGGATTAGAGAATCGACTGCATCACTTGCCCAATCAGCTTTCTGGCGGGCAGCAGCAGCGTGTTTCAATTGGACGGGCTTTGATTTGCAATCCAGCTCTCATGTTAGCCGATGAACCAACAGGAAACTTGGATAGTCAAAATAGTGCAGACATCATTGAGCTATTAAAAATGTTCAATAAAACATATCAGCAAACCTTGATCATCATTACACATGATGAGCGCATTGCTTTACAAGCCGATCGGATTATCGCGATAGAAGATGGGAACATCAAAAAGGACGAGGTGGTTCGTCCATGAATATCGTGAATAAAGTAACGATCCGCCACTTGAAGGAAAATAAGCGGCGTACCCTTGTTACGATTATCGGTGTGATTATTTCTGTAGCGATGTTAACTGGCGTATCGACAATTGGTGTATCGTTTATGGACTTATTAAAAAGGCAAACCATTGCCGATAAAGGTGAATGGCATGTCTTGTATCGAGACGTGAATCCAGAGCAACTGGAAGCGATACAAAAAGACGAACAGACCAAAAAAGTGATTTTGTCGAAAGATATAGGCTATGCTTATTTAGAAGGAAGCCAAGATGAATACCGGCCATATGTATTTTTAAAATCGTATGACAAAGAAGGCTTTCAACATTTTCCGATTGAACTGTCAAGCGGGAGACTGCCAAAAAAGGAAAATGAAGTTGTGATTTCGGAGGAAATAGTCACCGAGGCACTGGTCAATTATAAAATCGGCAGTTCCATGAAGTTGGAAATTGGAAAAAGGGAGGCACCACAATCAGAAATAACAGGGCCTTTACAACAAGATTCTGCTTTAAATTATGATGAAAATGGTGAAGTCTCTGAACAATTAGTTGATCTGCAGGCGAAAGAATTTACGATTGTGGGAATCATGAAACGTCCTAAATGGGAGATTCCCTGGTCGCCGGGATATACTATCATATCCTATTTAAATGAGAATTCAATTGGAAAGGATGAGCCACTGAATGTCAGTGTCGTCTCCAAAAAATTAACCGGATCTTTTTACAAGGATACAGAGAAATTTGCCCAATCGCTTGGCATTAGCGATTATGAAGTGAACATTGAGTTGCTTCGTTATTCCGGTGTGGTGAAAAGTGACGGCATGCGTCAAGCTCTTTATTCTGTTACCGCTGTGATCATGGCGATCATTCTTATCGGTTCCGTGTCCTTAATTTATAACGCCTTTGCGATTTCCGTTTCCGAACGCTCACGTCATTTAGGCATGATGGCGAGTGTGGGGGCAACGAAACAACAAAAGCGGAATTCTGTCTTTTTTGAAGGAATGGTTATTGGGTTAATTAGTATCCCGATCGGCATTTTAGCCGGACTTGGCGGCATAGCCATTACATTTATGTTTATTAATTCGCTGATCCAAAATGTATTTAGTGTAACGGTCCCATTAAAAGTAACTGTCACACCTGGCTCACTTATTGCCGCGGTGATCGTATCTGTTATAACTATATTTATTTCCTGTTTTCTGCCAGCCATTAAAGCGTCCCGCATTTCCGCCATTGATGCGATTAGACAAACTGCCGATGTAAAATTAACGGGTAAAGCGGTCAAAACTTCCAGGTTGGTGCGAAAGATATTTGGGATTGAAGCGGAAATAGGCTTGAAAAACTTAAAGCGCCATAAACGCAGATACAAAGCGACCATTTTTTCATTGGTCATTAGTATTGTTTTATTTTTGTCCGTCTCTTTCTTTACGGACAACTTGAAAAAAGCACTTTCCCTGCAACAAGAAAGGGTCAATTATGATATTCAGGTCGGTCTTGGCTATGAAGATGATGAACAATTTTTGCGCAATATCATAAAAACGGAAGAGATTACGGATTACAATTTAATCACAGAGTCCACCTTGGTTTCAATGGTTGAAGCTGATAAGGTGGCGGACCCCATTCGTGAGTGGGATGGTTTTGAAGACATGTTAGTAGATGGCAAATACCATTACAATATCAGATTACACGCTTTAAAGGATGAAAAATTACAAGCCTATGCGAAGCAGGCAGGAGCAAGCTTTGATGATTTAAAAAATGGTTCCTTCGCGATTTTGCATGACACCGTCCAATTTGGGGATGCAGGCACAGGGAAATATACAGAAACAAAGGCTATTCATCTGAAAGAAGGGGAGGAGCTTGAGCTTTTCAGGCCGATTGACGATGAAACAAATGAAACAGATGAAGAAGTAGAAACAGAAGAAACAGAAGAAGAAAAATTGCAATCTGTCGGTAAAATCAAGGTTGCCAAGTTTACGGACCAGGTGCCGATGGGAATAAAGCATGCCGAGCTTGGTGAATTAAATATGATCGTATCAGAGTCCACTTTCAAACAGTTTGGATTGTCAGAAGAAGAAAGTACCCCCTATTTATACTTAAATAGTACGGATCCCGTTAAAACACAGAAAAAGATAGAGGAAGTTCAAAGAATAAAACATTTTATCGCAAATCATTATCAAGAAAAACAACGGGATGAACAATTAATTTTGATTTTATCAGTGTTTACGTATGGATTTATTAGTTTAATAACCATTATTTCCATCGCCAATATTTTAAACACGATATCGACTAGTGTGTCGTTACGAAAACGTGAATTTGCGATGCTGAAATCGGTCGGGATGACACCGAAAGGCTTTAGTCGGATGATTCATTATGAAAGCATCTTTTATGGAATCAAAGCATTATTGTACGGATTGCCGTTGAGCTTCGTGGCCATGTACTGTATTTACTATGCTTTGGGACATGCGTTTTCCTACGATTTCTTTTTACCGTGGCTCAGTATTCTTTATGTCGTCATTGCTGTTTTTGTGATCGTTGGGATTTCCATGATGTATTCAAGCTCGAAAGTAAAAAAAGAAAATATTATCGACGCATTGAAACAAGAAAATATGTAAAAATAGGGCTGCCGACAAAAGTGATCAATCAGACTTTTGCCGGCAGCCTCTTTATGGGCTTCGCCCATTTTGCCCGTCCAGCATGTTGCTCCAAGATTTGTCTTCCAAAGGAGCCTGATCTAACCATAAAGCCTTGAATTATGTGTTGCGGTTCTATACATTTAATAATGAAGGAAATGCCGATCGCGCATGCTTTTTTCCGAAAAGGAATAAAGTGCTTTGGAGGACCTGCCCGTGATGAAAACATTTTTGGAAAACGATTCAAGAAAAAATGAATTATATAAGCAAGTATATAGGCACATTCATAAAAGAAATTTGGTTTCAAAGGCCGATTTGATTAATCTCGTGCAAACAAAACCGACAACCATGACAAGAATTCTTGATGAACTGCTGGAAAACGGCTTGATCAAAGAGGGAGGACTGGGCCCATCAAGCGGGGGCAGGCCTCCGATTTTATATAAGATAAATGAATCTGCGGCTTGGCTGATCGGTGTTGATATATCCAGAACGGAAACGAGAATAGTTTTAACGGACCTTACATTTGCAATCATGAAAAGTCATATGATCCCAATGACAAAAGCTCATACGCCAGATGTTGTGTTTGCTGAAATTCATGAAGTGATTCATAAATGGCTTCATCAGTATAAAATCTCTTTTGCGCAATTACTTGGGATTGGGGTCGGGGCGGTTGGCCCGATTTTACGCTCTGAAGGAACGTTGTTACATCCGGAATCTTTCCTGGCAAAAGGGTGGGAAAGGGTAAGCATTCCCGAACAGCTTTCCCGTTTTCCGGTCCGCATCATCGTTGATAACGGAGCCAACAGCGGAGCAGCTTCCGAGTTTTTTGTTCATCGGGAAATGTATCGGCGAATTTTGTATTGCATTATGGGATTTGGAATTAGATGCGGCTTTTTATATGAGGGAAGTCCTTTTTATACCGGCAAAGGAGATGCCAGCGCCCTCGGCCACATCATCGTAAAGGCAGACGGAAAAATATGTATTTGCGGCAAGCAAGGCTGTTTGACGGCTTATTCCTCCTATCCAGCCATGCTGGATGAATACAAGAGAGCAACCGGCCTGGAAATAGATATTGGCCAATTGGTGAAACTGGTGAAGGCGGGGGACCGAACGGCCTTATTTATCGCCAAAAAGAGCGCTTATTATCTTGGGGTCGGGTTGGCAAATATGATGAATGCGTTAGGACCCGATCTTATCGTTCTCCACGGTATGCTTGTTTATGAGACGGACTTTTTCTTTGAAGAGACCGTAACCAGTGCCCGTGCCCACACGTTTATGCCGGAAACTGTTTCCACTTTATTTAAAAAAGGTTCGCTCAAAGAAGAAGCAATCGCTTTGGGAGCCGCAATCCAAGTATATGAATCATATTTTTAATCAACTAAGTGGATTTTGAACGAAAAGCCGACGATCCTGCGGGGATTGCTTGAGCGGAAGCCCCCGTAGAAGCGATGAGGAGGCTAAAACGGATCTGCAAAAAACGCTCGCCCGCAGTATCTGTTATGCGTCAGAAATGAAATTAATTCAACTTAGAAAGGGGGCGGCAGTATATGAAGGAGAATCGGACTGGAACCCTTCTCCAAATATGTTGGACATTTATGAAAATCAGCCCTGTTACGTTTGGGGGCGGGTTTGCGATGATGCCGCTCATGCAAAAAGAAATCGTTGACAAACGAAAATGGATGAGTGAAGAAGAAATTGTTGATGCCTTTGCGCTTGGACAATCGGCACCGGGGTCGGTAGGGGTTAATTCTTCAGCTTTTATCGGATACCGGATCGCCGGTTTAAAAGGAGCGCTGGCCGCGACAGTCGGAATGATGACGCCGACATTTTTCATTGTCATTGTGTTAAGTTTGCTCTTTTTAACGGTGCGGGATCACGATTTCGTCGAAGCGGCCTTTCGAGGAATTCGCCCCGCCGTTGTAGCGCTTATCGTATATGCGGCTATTACTGCTGCAAAATCTTCCATTTTGGATAAAAGTACTTTCGGTTTAGTGGTGATTGCGCTGTTCTTATTAATTGTCTTCCATGCCCATCCGATTGTTTTAATTTTTGCCGGAATGATCTCCGGTGTTGCGATCCATCGCGTAAAAAGGAAGAGAAAAAACGTGTCCGCATGCAAGTCACAATCGGAAGGGAAGGCTGATTAGATGCTGTTGGATCTGTTTTTGACCTTTTTGTTAATCGGCTTTGTATCTTTTGGGGGCGGATATGCGATCATACCGATGATTCAGCTTGAAGTGGAGCGCCATGGCTGGATGACTTCCCAAGAACTGATCGATGTTATCGCGGTGGCGGGCATGTCCCCAGGACCAATCGCCACAAATACAGCGGTTTTCATTGGATTTCATGTGGCGGGGTTTTGGGGCGGAGCAACGGCGGCCCTTGCCATGACACTGCCTTCCGTTTTGATCGTTCTTTTGCTTGCTTCTTTTTTTTACAAAATCAACGAGGCTCCTGTTGTTCAATCCGCTTTTTACGGCATGCGCCCGATCATCACGGCACTGATCATCTTTGCCGCTTTTTCATTTGCCCAATCAAACGGGCTGCTCGCTTTTACAAAAGATTCTTTGATTGGAGGTCTGCTCTTTTTACTTTGCTTACTTGCTTTGCTGAAATACAAATGGCATCCGATGTTGGTCATCGTGGTCGCCGGAGGGCTGGGCATTCTTCTTTACTAAATGGCATAACAAAGTTGCGCCTCTTTCGTTGCTGGGCTAATCTAGTATCACCAGGCCAGGCAACAATCAAGGGAGGTGCATGTTTCTGTTTAAAAAGACTGCTCTGTTACTCGCAATCTTTTATCTGTTCTTTTTTGTTACAGCATTAGCAGACACTGATCAGGAAGTAAACGGCGGTAAAGAGACGGTGCCTGACATTCGGGAACAACACGTTCTGTTAGTAGGATTCGATCCGAATTTTCCCCCATACCAGTTTGAAAAAGATGGCGAATACACCGGATTCAATATCGATTTTATGAATAAAGTGGCCAAGCACAGCGGTTTTCGTGTGAAATATATCCCGATGAATGTTGAAAAGAGCATTGAAGCGTTGCAAAAACAGGAAATAGACATCATACTCGGGGTTCCCTTTACGGGGGATTTAAGTGAGCGTGTGGAATTTTCCGAACGGTACATCGTGTCTGCAGCGGGTGTGCTTGTCCCAAAGAACAGCCCGGTACAAAGTGTAACCGATTTGCAAGAACAGCGGATTGCGATTCAATATCGGACGCCGGAATATGATTTTTTACGAAATATCCGGGATATCCATTACCATTCGGCCCATCAGCCTAAAACAGCTATCAACATTTTGTTTAAAGAGCGTGCTGACGCTTTTGTTGGAAACTATATTACTGCGAAATATTTTTTGGAAGAAAATGGATTGGAAGACAAATATCAGTTGATCAACACCCATTTGCTCCCCCTCGAATACTCTTTTGCCGTTCAAAAGGGAAACTACTCGTTGCTGCACCAACTAAACCTTGGAATCCGGCAAATCAAACTGACGGAAAGTTATTCCGATATCTATCATAAATGGTTCGAGAATTTTGAATCGCCGCTAAGTGAAAAATTGAAGAAAATAAGGGAATTTCTCATATTTATTGTCATTTTCGCTATTGTAGTATTTTTAGTCGTTTATAAGTGGAACCGCGAACTGGAGAAAGAAGTGGCTTTAAAGACGCATGATTTGCAAATGATGAATGAATCTTTAAAGCGGCAAATTCAAAAAACCAAAAACAGTGACCAACTAAAAGAACAGATTCTGGAGTCAAGCGCGCGGGGGGTTATCACTTTTTCCCTGTACGGATACATTACATCCATTAATAGAATGGCCATGAATATGCTCGGTGTAGAACAGAAGCCGACCGGCAGGCGCATGAATGAATTTTCTTTCCTGTCCAAGATGCTGAAAGGGCGAAAACACGCTGTGCTTGGTTCTGGTAAAAATATTATGGGAGAGGAATTAAAAACCACATCGCCAAGCGGGGCACCCGCCATTATCCGATATGACATCCATCCTCTCTATGATATTGACCAAAGCATTTCAGGAGTATTGCTCATGTTTGAAGACGTTACAGTTGAAAAACAATTAAAGGACCAATTACAAGAGGAGGAAAAAAGCCGGGCACTCATTCAATTAGTAGCCGGAATTGCCCATGAGATTCGAAACCCGCTCACTTCTATCAAGACATTTGTCCAACTCATTCCAAAAAAAATGGAAAATGCGCGGTTCAGAAATGAAATAGCAACGCTTGTCCCAAAGGAAATTGATCGGCTCAATCAACTAATTGAAGGGTTAATCCATTACGCCAAGCCGGTTTCCAAGGAGAAAAAACGGTTTGATATCGGGCCATTATTGAAAAACGTCATTCGATTGTTTAAACAGAATATGGAAAATAAAAATATCAAAATCGAATATGACATTGTGCCGAATCTTTGGATTGAGGCCGATGAAAGCCAGGTGAAGCAAGTATTGATCAACCTTTTTTTAAATGCCATTGAATCAATGGAACATGTGCGGCGAGAAAAAACATTATATGTAAACGCTTTATGTTTGGGAGATGAAGCCGTCATCACTATTAGAGACAAAGGGGAAGGCATGACGGCTGAACAGGCAAAGAAGATTTTTGAGCCCTTCTATACTTCCAAAGAACATGGCACCGGATTGGGCCTTTCACTTTCCAAACAATTTGTCATTGAGAATAACGGGAGTCTCGCTTTGGAGAGCAAGCTCGGGGAAGGGAGCACTTTTATTTTAAAATTCCCAAAAAAGGAGAGCAGGCATCATGAAATTGTTAATCATTGATGATGAAGCAGCCATTTGCTCATCCCTCCAATTTGCATTGGAAGATGATTTTGATGTACAAGCTACGACTGATCCATTAGAAGGATTACAATTGATCAAGCAGGAAGAAGTGGATCTCTGTTTACTCGATTTAAAGTTGGGGCATACAGATGGATTACAAGTATTGGAAGATATAAAGAATATCCAGCCTGAAACGATTGTCATTATGATGACAGCCTACGGTTCCATTTCGTCTTCTGTTGAAGCCATTAAAAAAGGGGCATATTCGTATCTTACCAAACCTCTTCATATGGAAGAATTGTTTTCCGTTCTTAAGCAGGCGGCAGAATTTTTACAGTTAAATAAAAGGGTTGAACAATTAAGCCAGGAGCTGGAAAAAAGATATGCTTTTGAAGGAATGATCGGAACATGTCCCAGTATGAAAAAACTGTTTGAACTGATTGATAAGGTAAAAGATATTGATTCTACTATTTTGGTAACTGGCGAGAGCGGGACGGGAAAAGAGTTAGTTGTCAGAGCCATTCACTTTTCGGGTAAAAGGAAAAAAGAGCATTTCGAGGTTGTCAATTGCTCCGCCATTCCCGAACAATTACTGGAAAGTGAGTTGTTTGGCCATGAGAAAGGCGCATTTACAGGGGCTTTGTATAAAAGAGAAGGAAAATTTCAGTTGGCGCAAAAAGGAACTATTTTTTTGGATGAAATAGGGGATATGCCACTTTCCTTGCAGGCCAAACTGCTTCGTGTCATCCAGCAGAGGGAAGTTACTCCATTGGGCGCGGACAAGGCGATAAAACTTGATGTGCGGATTATTGCCGCGACCAATAAAGATTTAAAAAAAGCGGTTGAAGAAGGAACATTTAGAGAAGATCTATACTACCGTTTGAATGTGATGGAAATCCGTATGCCGCCTCTTCGGGAAAGGCGGCAAGATGTGCCGCTTTTACTGAATCATTTTATTGCAAAGTTTAACAAAGAAATGAACAAACAGGTAGAAGGCTTTTCCGAACAGGCATTAAAGTGGCTGATCAACTATCATTTTCCGGGAAATATTAGAGAATTGGCGAATATCGTCGAATCGGCCATGATTGTCGTACAAGGAAAAACGATTCAGTTACATGATTTGCCAAACCGCTTCATCGATGAAACAAAAGCTGGCGGCGCTCTTCGACAACATGTCGATACGGCAATCGACACCCTCGTTGGCTTGCCGTTAAAAGAAATTGAAGAAAAAGTAATTCTCGCTACACTGAAAAGGAATGAAAACCACAGAAAAAAAACAGCAAAAATGCTGGGAATTAGCGAGAGAGGTTTGCGGGAAAAATTAAGATGTTACAAAGAAAGCGGCAAAACATTCCGGTAAGCGGAAAAATTTGCCGCTTTTTAACGCTCTTTTTTATGTAAGCGCTATATATAACAAGAGAATTGAAGATGGCATGTTTTTTGCAATTTTGACAATGAGCGAACAAACAATAGAAAGAGGGTCAAAAAAATGAAAAAAATATCGGCTTTATGTTTTGTTTTCATTCTGTTTTTGGCTGCCTGCGGGGGTGGTGAGAAGACTTCCGGAGGAAAAGATAATGGAAAAGACGGAGAGGCTTCATTTGAAGATTTATTTGTGACGATTGCGACCGGAGGTACTTCTGGAGTGTATTACCCGTTGGGAGGAGCACTTGCCACGCTTTTGCAGGAACAGTTGGGAGCGGATGCCTCTGTACAGGCGACACAGGCATCAGTAGAAAATGTCAACCTTGTTTTAAGCGGAAGGGCGGAACTTGCTTTTATTACGGGAGATACTGGATTCCAGGCATATGAAGGAACAGGCGCTTTTGAAGGCGAAGACCCGAAGAAAGATTTAAGGTCGCTTGCGGCATTTTATCCAAATTATCTGCACATTATTACGACAGCAGACTCCGGTATTGAGTCTTTTAGCGACTTAAAAGGAAAAAAAGTGGCGGTGGGAGCACCAAATTCAGGAACAGAGTTGGCTGCCCGCGTCTTATTTGAAGGGCATGGGTTGAGCTATGATGACATTACACCAGACTACTTATCTTTTGCGGAATCGGTAGAACAAATGAAAAATGGCATTGTTCATGCCGCGGTGCTCAGCAGCGGCATTCCCAACTCAGCCATCATGGACTTGGAAACATCTCATGGCGTAAAAATCATTCCGATAGAAGATGATGCCATGGAATATTTGACGAAAGAGTACTCATACTTGGGTAAAACTGTTATCCCGGCCGGAGCATACAGCAATAAAGAGGACGTTCCAGCTATTTCCATTACCAATGCCATGATTGTCAGTAAAGATTTAACAGAGGAAGAAGTCTATCATATGACGAAAGCGATTTTTGAAAATCTCGATGTGTTAAAAGATGCCCATAGCGCGGCAGAAGACATTGATATCCAACATGCGACAGAAGGTTTGGGCATTCCGCTTCATCCTGGTGCGGAAAAGTATTTTAAAGAGGAAGGCGTATTAAAATAGAAAGCATTCATTGGCGGCCCCTCTTTCGAAAAAATGTACTTTTGTTCAGCGCAATAGCTGTCTGCCTTATGCTTATCAATTTATTATTTGGAATGAAGAAGCCGCTCCAACTCGTGATCTGTGACAAGGACACAGCTGCGGAATGTGTAAGAGAAACAGTTTACCCCGGAGATGAAATTGTTATCCATTGGCGGCATTCTGTTGAAAAAACAATCTGGGAAGAAAAGTTGTTAATTGAAAAAAACAAGACTTTTACATTAATCGAAACGAAGTTTCAATCTTTTGGGGCCGGCGTACCGAATGAAAAGGAAGGAAGCGTGAAAGTGGAAGATGGATTTGTCATTATGGGGGATTTGCATGAAACGAAACCCGCATACTACTGGATCCATTCACAAATTGCCGAGCTGACCGTTTTGCTAAACGGAAAAAAGCTCCTGCTTCCTGAAGCAATTCCCCATCATCATAAAGTGGAAATGACAATAGAAAAGGGGTGAGGTAATGGAGAAAGCAGTAAATCAAGACGAGCATACTCCAGATGGACATTTGAAAATTTTAGAAAAATACGATACGGAATCTCGGTTCAGGGTATTTAAAAATAAAAAAATAACGCTCATTATCACTCTGATTGCCGTCGGTTTTTCCTTATATCATTTATATACTTCGGTATTGGGAGCTCCTCCAACATTAAAACATCGTTCGGTACATGTTGCGTTCGTATTGGCGCTCATCTTTTTGCTTTATCCCGCCCGCAAAAAAGGGAGCCGCAGCAAACTTGTTTGGTATGATGTGATTTTGGCGCTTTTATCGGTGGCGACAAGCGTTTATCTTTTTGCGGATTATTTAGGGATCATTCAGCGGGGAGGGATACCGAACAATACCGATATTGTATTTGGTGTACTACTTGTGGTGCTCGTACTGGAAGCGGCAAGAAGGGTAACAGGATGGGCACTGCCGGTTTTGGCCGTTCTCTTTTTCTTGTATGCGTTATATGGGAGAAATTTTTCAGGCATATTCAGGCATCGCGGTTATGAGTGGGACATGGTCGTCAACCAGCTTTATGTGACAACAGAGGGAATATTTGGAACCGCTATCGGTGTGTCCGCCACTTATATTTTTCTGTTCATTTTATTTGGTGCCGTGCTCGGCAGATCGGGAATGGGACAATTTTTCAATGATTTTGCCCTGGCGGTTGCGGGCCACACAAAAGGCGGACCCGCGAAAGTAGCTGTTTTGGCGAGCGGCATGCTCGGCAGTATTAACGGCTCGGCCATCGCAAATGTAGTGACGACCGGGGCTTTTACGATTCCGCTGATGAAGCGAATCGGTTACAAGAATAACTTCGCCGGTGCTGTAGAAGCGACCGCCTCCGTTGGAGGGCAAATTTTGCCGCCGATCATGGGAGCCGCAGCCTTTATTATGGCAGAAGTATTGAGTATTCCGTATTCTACCGTTGCCCTTGCAGCCATTTTGCCGGCCGCTTTATATTATTTGGGCATCATTACACAAATTCACCTTCGCGCCTCCAAAGAAGGATTGGAGGGAATCAAGCGTTCAGAGTTGCCGACAATATCAGAAGTGATGAAAGAAAGAGGACATTTGTTTTTGCCGCTCGTATTTTTAATCTATATGCTCTTTTTCAGCGGAAAGACAATCATATTCGCCGCCTTTTGGACGATTATCATCACTGTCCTTGTTGCCCAATTAAGAAAAACCACCAGAATGTCTTTTAAAGATATTGTGGGCGCTTTGGAAGATGGGGCACGATCCGCGTTGTCGGTAGCGATTGCGTGTGCCGCCGTGGGCATTATTGTCGGAGTCGCAACATTAACCGGCTTTGGCTTAAAGCTCGCAAATGGGATCGTTGCGATCGGTGGAGAAAGCTTAATGTTGACTCTTATCTTCACGATGATCGCCTGTATCATTTTGGGAATGGGACTGCCCAGTATCCCCACATACATCATTACTGCGACTATGGCCGCTCCCGCCCTTGTAAAATTGGGCGTTGAACCATTCGTCGCTCATATGTTTGTCTTTTACTTCGGATTGTTTGCAAACCTGACCCCTCCAGTGGCGCTCGCCGCTTTTGCTGCGGCAGGTATTTCAGGGGGAAGTCCGATGCGAACCGGCTTTGTGTCGATGAAACTGGCCATCGCCGGGTTTATCGTACCGTATATTTTTGTTTACAACAATGCATTGCTCATGATAGATACAACCTTTTTCGAAGGAGCGGTCGTAACACTCACTTCCATCACGGGTGTCATCATGCTCGGAATCTCTGTGGAACGCCACTATTTCGTTCCGCTCAGTTGGCCGCTTAGGATCGTTATGTTCCTGGGCTCCATCATGCTGATTACGCCAAACATGCTTCAAGACTTGGCCGGCTTAGTGATCTTAATCATTATAACGATCCTTCAATGGATGAAAATGAAAAAGAATCATCACGAACTTACGGCTGCATCCTAACTGGGATGTGGCTAGCCCTTCAGCTTGCAAAGGAAGTGGATGGCAAGCCGTGAGCGAATCTGAACATGACGAGGCATTACTTGGATCGGCGAGTGAATTGGAAAAGTGGACATTCGTGTCAGAAGTCGCGAGTGAGACTAAAAAATGGACAGTGACTTCTAGAAGTCAGCTGGTAAGTCGGAGAAGTGTATAGTGATTTCCAGAAGCCGCAAGCGATTCTTAAAAATGGATAGTAACTTTCAGAAGTCGCAAGTAAGCCAGAAAAGAGGATAGTGACTTATAGAAGTCGCAAGTGAGTCTTAAAAATGGATGGTGACTTCTAGAATTGAAAAGTAACTTCCAGAAGTTGCTAGTAAATCGGAGAAGTGGCTAGTGACTTCTAGAAGTGGCGCGTGAGTAGTAAAAGAGGATAGTAACTTCCAGAAGTGGCTAGTAACCGAAAAAGTGAATAGTAAATCGAAAAAGTCGCTGGTTAACCCCAAAAAAGACGAGTAAATCCCAAAGGGTGTAACGATTTGCTGTCATTAAGCTTTTGAGGGTTTATCGACTATTTGAAGAGGCTGAAACAAAAGTGTTTATAGCCAAAGAAAAATCCGAACGATGATGCAAAATTCTTTCGTTAGAATTCGAATTCGTTCGGATTTCTTTTTTTCCCCGCATGTAAGGTGCCATATATACGACTTCAAGGCACAAAGGGTCTAAGTGGGGGAAAACGGTACCTACATGCCCGATTCGTTCAACTAACATTTAGTAGGAGATGGAAAAAAACGCCTACTGAATGAAGTTTCACTTTATGGGTCTGCGGATTCCAGTAAAAAATATTTTTAGAGGAATACATGCAACATCGTAATGAACTTGTAAACGAAGTAATTGGGGATATCTTAACGCTAGATCATGAAAACTTCCGTGTAAGACAACATCTGCAATATGTGGAAAAATTTAAGAATCGGGATAATTGGCAGGTGCTTTCTGTTCTGGATACAAACGAAATCAAAGACCATATTTCTCCAATCATCGCTCCTTTTGATGATGATGAATTTGCTAAACGCTTTCGGATTAACCCCCGTATTTTGGACATGGTTACTCTTAATCTATCTTTTTCTTAAAATAGCTCTCTATTTCTTGATTTTGGATTCTGTGCTTCTTGTCCGCCACCATTGACCTTGCTTTTGTCCGTGTAGCGGTATCCATGCAGGTTAGCGAAAATAAAAGCCTAGAGGCTCGCCTGCAACAGATGGTAACACGGACAAGTCGATTCTAAGTATTCGTTGGCGGGGCCCCGACCCCTTCCACCGCCTACTAAGAATCGGGCGCTGCGGTAAATGGCAAGCAGCTGCGCTGTGGCTCCTTTCGTAGCCTGACTAGGATTCCTATCGGCCCTGACTCCCTCAAATCGATCACACGCGAACCTCTTTGATTTCCAATTTATGATGCTTATTTTGTTCGTAAAACTCCTGAGGTGATAGGTCCAAAATACTTGAATGCATCCGTCTTTCGTTGTAGAAGACCATAAAATCCGTGACAGCTTCATAGGCTTGCGCATAGGTTTCAAACTGCCACCTTGAGAGGCAATCATCTTCAAAAATTCGATGAAAAGATTCAATATGGGCATTCATATTCGGCGTTCTTGGCGGAATTCTTTCATGTTCCATATGGTATTTTTCGCAAAATTCCTCAAAAGTATGGGAAACAAACTGTGGCCCATTGTCTGTTCGGATCACTGGTTTGATCGCTGCGTTGAATTGTTGGCGTCTTAACAATGCTTGTTGAAGTGCCTGGACGGCATCTTTAGCTGTACAGCTTAATCCGTTATGATAGGCGACAATTCCACGGTCATATACATCGATAATGGACATGACGAAGAAAAACCGGTCTTCCCCTTCGATGTAGCCGTATTTGATATCCGCTTCCCATAGTTGGTTTGAGTCTGTTATCGTACGGTTTCGTGCCAGTTTCCTAGGGTGTTGGGTCTTCTTTTTGCGTTGTGGACGCAGGATACCCAGCTCTTTGCACAACCGGTAGACTTTCTTCTTGTTGATGACAAGGCTATATTCGCGGCGAAGCCTCTTAGTCAGTTTGCGGTAGCCATAGTTGAAGCCATCGCCTGCAATTTCCTCCAGAAGGAATTCTTTGATTTGTTCGTCTGATACTTTTCGTCCGTCTTCTGTGAAGGAATAACCTGGTGCTGGACGTCCCTCACTCACTTTTTTCTCTTCCACACGGTAGTTCTTTTGGTAATAATAGGTGGAACGAGCGATCCCTATGACCTTTAGCACCTTAGAAATAGAATAGCCTTTTTGAATCCAGTGGTCGGCTACTTCAATTTTTTCAGCAAGTGAGGGTTTTTCTTTTTTATAATGTCGCGTAAAATCGCGATTTCAAGGTCTTTTTCACCAAGCAATGTTTTAAGCTTTTCATTTTCCTTGGATACTTCTTTCGGGTCAAAATCTGGTAAAACAGCGACATCAACATCACCATATTTTCCGTCTTTATATTCCCGCACCCAACGGCATACCATGTTGGAATTCAGTTCATAACGGCGGGCAACAAGGCTGTTATTGCCTGTCTCCTGGGCCTCTTTGATGACTTGTAATTTAAACTCCTTGGAGTGTTTGTTTCGTGTCATGTTGTTAGCCTCCTTGGTACATTAAGCAGTATATTATTTTTTACCCTTATTGTCCAAGTTCATTTAGGGGCTAATTAGCTTTGATTTAGTGATGTACACGATAGAATTAGCCAAACTGCAAGCGAATAATGCAACAAAGCCAATTCGTAGTGTTGTGCAAACAGCAGAAGCATTATCCAAGTTAGGTACGATTCCGCAAGTACTAGAGCAAAAATACGTCATTGACAAAGTGCTAACCGAAGAATTTTGGGATAGTGCGGATATATTTGAATTAGATTCCGTACGAGAAGCATTAAGAGATTTAATTAAGTTTATTCAAAAGGAAACACAAAAGATTTATTATACGAATTTTCAAGATCAGGTTATAGAAGTAAAAGAGAATGGCCCGATGTTCCATGTGAATGACTTACAAAGTTATAAGAAAAAAGTTCATCATTATTTAAAAGATCATAAAGATCAAATGGCCATTTATAAACTGAATCATAATAAGCCATTAACCAAACAAGATGTGGAAACATTGGAAGAAATACTGTGGCAGGAACTTGATACGAAGGAAGACTATGAAAGGGATTTTGGTGAAACCCCAATTACCAAACTTGTCCGGCAGATTGTTGGGCTAGATCCGCAAGCAGCTAATGCCGCTTTCTCGGGATTCCTATCTGAAAATCGTTTAAATATGAACCAAGCTCGGTTCGTAAAACTTATTGTCGATTACGTTGTGAAAAACGGCACGCTTGATAAGAAGGTACTCCAACAAGAATCATTCAGAACGGTTGGCAGTATCGTGAGTTTGTTTAAAGATAATATGGATGATGCCAGGAAAATTCTTGAAGTTATTGATGAAATGAATCGAAATGCGGAAGAGATTAATAGTGGGGCTTAGATAATGATTCATTAGATCTGCCTCAAGGGGGCTGCTGTCTAAAAAATTTAAAATTGAAAAACCAAGAATGCTCTTTTACGGCATTCATTGGTTTTCTTTAATTTTCCCCCATACCTTACTGAAGGAGAATAAAAGGAGTTGACATTTAATCGCACCCGTACACTCTTGGCATTGTTGAAAATTCGTGTTTCACTCTGTTGGAGTTAGGAAATTCCTAAAGTATAAAAAAATTGAAGACATGTTGTGCTGAGTGAGATTCCACCTCACTTAACACAACATTAGAACAAGCTACACGGATTTTTTGTTTTAACGCTTTTTCATGATTTGACTTGTAGCATAGTAGGAGAGGCAACTACACCTTTTTCTGCAGTTTTAACGGGTTTGTTTGTATCATTTGTCTCTTTCGCCAAAGCAGGAACGGCTAGCAATAAAACTGACATTGTTAACAGACTGAACAAAGTAATTTTTTTCATAGTAATTCCTCCGATATTTTGATAATTTTGTCTTTAGCCAAATGAGCGTATTCAAAATAATACGCGGCTTTTTCAAAATCAGCCTTACTTTTATAATATTCCGCGATTTCAAGTGAAAGATCGGCTGTTTCTGTCCAAAGTTCCATGTCATCGAGGACATGCAGATTTTTTCTCACTTCTTGGTCATTTTGTTTTGCATATAAAGCGTATACCAGTTTTAACTTGGCCAGATATTCTTGTTCTCCTTCATCCGTGGCTCTTTTGAGCGCTTTTTCGTACCATGACTGGGCAGCATCATAATCTCCCAGTTGAAACAGAAGTTTGCTTATCATATAAGTAGAGCGGACGGCGACAAATGATTCTACATGTTCAGGAATGCTTAAAGCTTGTTTAAAACAGTTCGCAGCTTCTCTGAACATTTTTTGCCGTTCAAAGCAGATGCCAAGATTAAAAAGCGTCAAACTTTCGGTGTATCGGAAACCGTTTTCTTTCGCGATAGCATGTGCCTTCTCATATTGTTTTTGAGCTTGTTTGTGTAGCAACATATCGAGTTTATTTAAACCTAACAGCATTTCACAGTTAATCATGTTTTCTTTATAGATGTCGTGCGCTTTGAATATGTCGTATGCGATTTTAGTGTGTGTGATTGAAAAAAAATGTTGATCGATTCGATAGTATGCAATCGCGAGCCGATAGTGGAATTCAGCTTTCTCAATGTCATCAGGTACTTTTTCCAGCTGTTTTTCAGCCATTTTATAGTTGATGATCGCGTTGATGTAGCGTTTTTTGTAAAATTCATACATGCCGGAGAAAAAATAATAATAATAGTGAATCAGGTTATCGGTGCTTTCTTCTAAAGCTTTCGCTTTCACCTTGTCTAGTAACTTTCCGGATTCTTTATATTCCTCTGTCATAAGTTTATAGCGCGAGTCAATCAAGTTGAAGTAGAGTAACACATTTTGATTTTCTTCCATGCCTGGCAACATGTTTTTAATCTCTTCTTGCATGGCGACGGCTTTGGAAACGTTGCGCTGTTTGATAACTTCGTACCAGTCGCTTATGGCTTGTCCCACTTCTTCAAAAGCTATCGTGCTCAACTTTGTTCAATCCCCTCCTTTCTTTTTGGTTTTAAATGAATTATTAGTATTTTCATTTAATATTATATCTAACATTCGGCAAATTGCAAGGAATTTTTTGAAAAAACAATAAAAATTTAGCTTATGCATGGTTATATCAAACCTATTAAACCGAGGATCTGCCTCGTTTAACACGTTATGTGTTAGCATTTCTTCCTTATGATCTTCTTTTCAACATGCCTCGTATAACGGGCATTATTGCTATGAATGTTGTGATTCAATAACTTGATAATCGAGTAAAAGGCAGGCTATAAAAGTGGAGATCAAAGTTCGAAATATGAACCTTGTTGTTGTAAAAAAATTTGATTTTTTCTCATTTGGATATAAATATTCAGAATTTTTATTGTTCCATAAATTTTCTTTTGTTATACTAACACTATATCCACATGATCTAAAGAAATAAATCGCAATTATATTGAATAACATTTTATGAGTACGCTTTTATGAAAACGCTATCAAAAAAGGGGGAATAAAGATGCATAGGAAAAGAAGGTTGGGTTTCCTGGTGCTGATGATGGTGGTTATGTTGACTCTGGCCGCATGCGGGGGAGCCGGAGAGAAGAAAAAAGTGGCGATAGGACCTCCAGCCAGTGAGACAAACACTGCTTCGAAGTTGATTTTAGACGCGTATGGGATTGAAGAAGGGCATTTTGAAGAATTTCAGGAAGGATTTGGTGACGCGGCAGAAGGGGTACAGGATGGGAATATTGATGTGTCCGTTGGCATTCTTGGGTTGCCTGCCGGAAGCATCGAGAGCCTCCAAGCATCTGTAGGGGATGTGAAAATGCTTGAGCTTTCAGATGAAGCCATTCAATACATTGAAGAAAACAGCGGTTATAAAAGGTATACGATACCGAAGGATACGTATGATTTCCTTGATTCGGATATAGAAACAGTGACAGCTTACGCTATATTAATGGGAAATACGAATACGATTGACGAGGAACTTGGTTATGAGCTGGCCAAAACGATGATTGAAAAAGCGAGTGAAAATACACACGCCCAAGCGGTACACATGACGCTTGAAAATGCGTTAAAAGGCGCCGAAGGGATGCCGATCCATCCCGGTGCGAAAAAGTATTATGAAGAGCAGGGAATAACAGTGGATAATCCAGTAGCGGAATTGAAGGCTGACAAGGGAGATAGAAAACAAGAATTGATTTTGGGGACGGGAAGCCAAGGTGGCACCTATTACCCGCTCGGTGGAGAAATGGCCAATATTTGGAATAAGTATTTGGACGGCATTAATATTACAAATACTGAAACTGGCGCATCCATTGAGAATCTGTCCAGCATTCGCGATGGCAATATGGATCTGGGCATGACTGTGCATGTACCAGCTCTTGCGGCTGTAAAGGGAGAAGGGGACTTTGAAGGTGCCGAAGTGGGAAATGCGGCATTTATCGGCCATATTTATCCTGAAGTCATTCAAATTGTGACTCGTGAAAAAACGGGAATTAACAGTTTGGAAGATTTAAAACAATAATCGTCATTGAAAAAATAAGTGAAAAATAGAATTGTCGTAAAGGAAATGCAGAAACTTCACCAATTAACAAGAACGCAAAAAGCTTTTTTCAGTTGTGTGCATGACAGGCGTATTACATCAATACGCTGAGAAAAGAAGTTTTTTAACGTTAAAACACACTATTTAATGAAGGAAAGAGATGATTTGAAGTGGTCATCTCTTTCTTGCCTATTACTTCTAAAGGTGGTGGCTTGTGCGCATGAACGAAAATCTCAATAAAAATGCCCAGGAAATCCTGGAGAGATATGATAGAGAAAGTCAATTTAGACAAAGAATAGGGAGGTGGAAATGGGTAGTCACATTTTTAGGTGTTTATTTGACGGTCTTTCACTTATATACGGGCTACTTTGGCACACTCCCTTCTCAAAAGCAAGGAGCTGTCCATCTGGGAACAGCCTTGGGAATCATTTTTTTGTTATATCCGGCCAAAAAAGGTATGCACCGGTTACAAAAAAATGTGCCATGGTATGATGTTGTGTTGGCTTTTACGGCCATGTATGTTACCTACCATAAAATCATTTTTTTCGACGCCCTCTTAAAAAGCCGTGTGACAGGGTACAGCACAATCGACATTATTATTTCCGCCATCGGCATTTTACTCGTATTGGAGGCAACCCGCAGAACAGTCGGCGTACCGATTGTTGTAGTGGCGAGCATTACGATTTTGTATGCCATTTTTGGCAAGCACATTCCAACTACGATATTATCCCATCCGGGTTTTTCGGTTGACAGGATTGCACCCAACATCTGGTATCAGGAAAGTGGTGTTTTCGGAACCCCGATTCAAATTTCAGCAAAATTTATATTCCTATTTTTATTTTTCGGGGTCATGTTGATTCATACGAAAATTGGTCAGTTTTTTAATGATTTGGCTTTTTCTTTGACAGGACGATTTACGGGAGGGACGGCAAAAACAGCGGTGGTAGCAAGTGCCTTGCAAGGAATGGTCTCCGGAAGTTCTGTCGGAAATACGGTTGCCTCAGGATCTTTTACGATTCCCATGATGAAAAAGTCCGGATTCAAGCCGGAGTTTGCCGGCGCGGCAGAAGCCTCTGCTTCAACAGGAGGACAAATCATGCCGCCCATTATGGGGGCTGCCGCTTTTATTATGATGGAATATTTGGGTGTTCCTTACTCGACCATCATGCTGGCAGCGATCATTCCAGCAACATTGTATTTTACCGGAATCTTCATCGGCACCCACTTCGAAGCAAAAAAGCTGGGTATTTTTGGAATGAAAAAGTCTCAGCTTCCTGTATTTAAGGATTTAATGCTTCGCAACGGCTATATGTTGCTTCCGATCATTCTCATGATCGGCACCATTCTTTCAGGATTTACGCCGCAGCGTGCCGCGATGTTGGGGATCGGCGCCGTTTTCGTCATCAGTTTTTTTCAAAAAGGCACAAGGCTTTCTTTCCGGAAAATCATTCATGTTTTGGAGCAGGGGGCAAGGGTAGCCCTCCCGGTCATTGCCGCGGTTGCTACCGCGGGGATTATTGCGGGAGTCGTCAGTATTACGGGACTAGGCGCCAAATTTGCAGCAGGGATCATCGCCTTATCCGGAGGACACTTGATTTTGGCACTTTTTTTTACAATGATTGCTTGTATCGTCCTTGGGATGGGCCTTCCGACGACGGCCAACTATGTCGTGACAGCAACGGTAGCGGCCCCGGCGCTTATTAATGAATTTGGACTCGCACCTATTGCCGTCCACCTGTTTGTGTTTTACTTTGGTATTGTCGCTGATATTACGCCGCCGGTTTGTTTGGCTGCTTATGCCGGAGCGGGGATTGCCCGGGCCAATCCATTTAAAACCGGAGTAACGGCCGTAAAACTGTCTATCGCGGCATTTATCGTTCCGTATATTTTTATTTATAATCCCATATTTGTGTTGGTGGACGTTACACCACTAAAGCTCATCATTGCTTTAATGGGCGCTATCGTCGGCATGATTGCCGTCAGCAGCGCCGTTATCGGCCACTTTTATCGCAATTCCCTTCCTTGGGAGCGCATGGTCCTGTTTGCCGGCGGCATCATGATGATTTTCCCCGAAACCATTTCGGATTTGGTTGGCGCCGCGCTGATCATCGGAATATGGTTTATACAAAAACAACGAAAGGATGTTGAGAGGGGAAGCGCGAATGAGAGGGCTTCCGTATAGCGTTCGCCATGGTCTGCAAAGGCGTAAAGCAGCCTGCGCAGACAACGCCTCCATGGAGAATTTGTTTGGCATTTTAAAGCAAGAAATGTATTATGGGGAAAAACTAGTAAGCTATGAGGAGAATAGAAGACTATATCTACGGGTATAACAATGAACGATCCAAAAAAAACTGGACTAAGTCAGGTCCAATACCGAACTCAATCCAGCCGATCAGCTGCATAATTTAAGGGTGATCCCAATGTAAATACCTTGATTTTACGCGGTTTTTCACATTTTGCAAGGAATTTCAATTTGTTTTCTACTTACGTCCCAGCTTCAACTTATAGATGACCAAGAGTTTATTCAAGTATGATTGTAAATCCTTCACTCTACCAATCTATTTTTACTTTAAATACCAATGTCAAGAAGGTTTTCAGCCGCAGAGCAAATGGTATTTCACTTTACAAATCTATATTACTTCTAAATACCAACGCCAAGGGAAAAGAGAATGACTGCGAGAATGACGGTGATGATGGGAACGGCCACTGTCATAGCTCCAAACGCGGGGTATGCGTCTTTATGAGTTTCCCCTGATATCGCCCTTATTGTCGTCACGGCATATCCGCCATGCGGAAGAGAATCGAGAGTGCCCGATGACATGGCGACCGTCCGGTGCAGCGCTTCTGGATTGACACCCATATCTAAATAAAAAGGTCCTAAGATGGGCAAAGCAATCGATTGTCCGCCAGATGACGAACCTGTTAGTCCCGCGATTACCATGACTGCCAAGGCCCCTCCAATCAATGGATCTCCGGGAATACTTGTCATGAAATCAACTGCGGATTCAAAAGCAGGGGTTATTTTGGCAACTCCCCCAAAACCTACAACAGCAGCCGTATTTCCGATGGCAATGAGAGCGCCTATCGTACCTTCGCCCACCGCAGCCGAAAAGTTTCTAAAATACTTTCTATTTAATATCCATGTTGAAAGAATACCGCTAAGCAACGCTAGTATAAGTGCCGACTGGGCTAATGTATCATGAAAAATGAAAGAAACGATCAAAACAAATAATAAAGGAATCAAACTGATAAGTGGATGCGGCAAATCGTTTCTGATTTCGGTATGATCGGTGGCCCTCTCCATAAAATGTTCACCGTTCCTAACGGCTTTTCTGATCATTTTCATCAGCCACCAATAGCCGAAAATAAGCATAAACATCGCGGTGATGAAACTTACTTCCCATCCGGCATATGGGCTTGTACCCAGGTAGGGGATTGGAATCCAATTTTGAATTTCGGGTGAACCCGCAGATGTCATTGTAAACGTCGTGGAACCAAAGGCCATTGCGGCAGGAATAAATCTCCTGGGCAAATTGGCCTCCTTGAATAAGCTAACTGCCATAGGATAGACTGCAAAGGCTACCACAAACAAGCTGACTCCGCCATATGTCAGTACGGCACAGGCAAGGATGATGGCGAGCACAGCCTTTTTCATACCGATTTTTTCGACAATCCAGCGGGAAACACTATCTGCTGCCCCGCTGTCTTCCATTACCTTTCCGAAAATGGCCCCTGCCAAAAACATCAGATACCATGATGATATAAATCCGGCGAAACCATCCATATATCCAGTGATAAAGTCCGTCTGGTCTTCAGAAGCAAACGGGGGAAAGAGAGGGATTCCATTCAACACTGCTACGAAAAATGCCGAAAGGGGAGCAACGATCAGAAGATTCATCCCTCTCATCACAAGAACGGTTAATAAAATCAGTCCGCCAATCAATCCGAACATATTGATCATAAAAGGCACCTACTTTTTTTAAAAAAACATATATTATTTCCCTTTGTTTCCATATTTCCGAACGCGCAGTAAAGCCTGCTCCGCGTGACCGGAAAAATTCTCCAGTTGGCATAGCCTCGCCGCATATTCTCCAATAAAGGCACTTTGTTCTTTGGAGGTGATTTTTTGATAAGTAACCGTTTTAAGGAACTTTCCTACCCAAAGTCCGCCTGTATATCTGGCCGCTCTTTTTGTCGGCAACGTGTGGTTTGTTCCGATTACTTTATCTCCATAAGCTACATTTGTCTCAGGACCCAAGAACAAGCAACCGTAATTTGTCATATTCTCCAAAAAGAAATCTGGATTTTTTGTAAGGACTTCCACATGCTCAAATGCTAATTTATCAGCTTCTACTAAAGTTTCTTGTTCATTTTTCACCAGAATAATTTGTCCATAATCCTCCCATGACGCTTTGGCCACATCGGCAGTAGGCAATATTTCCAACTGTCTCTTGATTTCCTCGAGGGTTTGTTCGGCAACTTTTCTGGATGTGGTAATTAACGCTCCTGGTGAAGTTGGTCCGTGTTCACCTTGCCCAAGAAGATCCGTTGCGATCATTTCCGGATCACTTGTTTCATCGGCAATCACCAATGTTTCCGTGGGACCTGCAAACAAGTCAATACCTACACGGCCGAAGAGTTGCCGCTTGGCTTCCGCGACGAAGGCGTTACCAGGGCCCACAATCATATCCACCGGTTCAATGCTCTCGGTTCCGATAGCCATTCCAGCCATTGCTTGGATACCGCCAAGAATATAAATTTCATCCGCCCCTGCTTTATGCATGGCATAGACCGTCGCGGCCGGAATTTGTCCATTAATAGGAGGGGTACAGGCAATAACTCTTTTGACTCCGGCTACTTTTGCGGTTAGCACACTCATATGAGCGGAGGCTACCATTGGGTAACGCCCGCCAGGAATATAACATCCTACACTGTTTACCGGGATGTTTTTATGCCCGAGAATAACATTTGGCATTATTTCCACTTCGATATCTTGCATCGATTTTCTCTGTTCTTCTGCAAATCTTCTTATATTACTTTGGGCAAATTCAATATCTTTGACCGTTTGTTGAGGAATGGAAGATACGATTTCATTGATTTGATCATAACTTAACCGAAAGCTGTTCGGGTTCCAATGATCAAATTTAAGTGACAATTCCCTGATTGCCCGATCCCCTTCTACTTCGATTCTCTTAATGGTAGAGCTTACAATTTGAGAAATTTTCTCATCGTCTTGTTGAATTGCTTCTGCTACTTTCCCTTTCTTTAAAAAAGTTGCCATTTTTTTCTCTCCCTTTTGATGCATACGTATGCAAAGTGGGGCAATAGAGGGTTGCATACGTATGCAATTCAAAATATATGTTTAAAATACTATATTAACCGTTTTCACTTGTCAACATGTTTTTATGAAAGCGATAAGAAGCCCCGCGTAAGGGGGAGTGTCCCGCGCATGGAGAAAAATACCCGCGTATAAGGGAGAATACCCGCGGATAGAGGAAAATACCCGCGTATAGGGGAGAATACCCGCGGATAGAGGAAAATACCCGCGTATGGAGAAAAATACCCGCTTATAGAAGAAAATACCCGCGTATAGAAGAAAATACCCGCGCATGCAGGAGAATACCCGCGTATAGAAGAAAGTACCCGCGCATAGAGGAGAATACCCGCGTATAGAGAAAAATACCCGCGTATAGGGGAGAATACCCGCGCATGGAGGAAAATACCCGCGTATAGAGAAAAATACCCGCGTATAGAAGAAAATACCCGCGCATAGAGGAGAATACCCGCGTATAGAAGAAAATACCCGCGTATGGAGAAGAATACCCGCGTATAGAGGAGAATACCCGCGTATAGAAGAAAGTACCCGCGCATAGGGGAGAATACCCGCGGATAGAGGAAAATACCCGCGCATAGAAGAAAATACCCGCGTATAGGGGAGAATACCCGCGCATAGGGGAGAATACCCGCGCATGGAGGAAAATACCCGCGGATAGGGGAGAATACCCGCGCATGGAGAAGAATACCCGCGTATAGAAGAAAATACCCGCGCATAAGGGAGAATACCCGCGCATGGAGGAAAATACCCGCGTATAGAGAAAAATACCCGCGCATAGAGGAGAATACCCGCGTATAGAAGAAAATACCCGCGCATGCAGGAGAATACCCGCGCATAAAGCAAAATCCGCGCATAAGCGGAAAGTTCTTGACATGCGGCGTTTCGTTTTTCCAATATGTGACTCTATTAAGTTACGATTTTCTCATTTGCAGATTGATCTTTTCTGCTTCCTAAGAAGGCCTCTTTTCATGTTGTGTGAGATGGCCTTCTTTGAGAACAGGGTTTTTAAACGGTTGTGTTCCGGTGAATAAAGTGTCCCTTCACTTTGATTGTTTGCGGATCTTTTCTTTGTTTAGTGGACATTAAGATATTGATTGTCTCATCAACCATTTCATGAACTGGCTGGTTCCATGTGGATAAAGCGTAGTTAGGCCAAGAAGACATTCTAATGTCATCGAATCCAATAACTGCCGTCTCTTTGGGGATGCGAATATTTTTTTCTTTAAGCGCGTCCAGGGCACCGAGGGCGGTTATATCATTAGCGCCGAAAATGACCTCCGGTTTGTGCCCGTCTTCTAAGAGCTGTTTTGTCACATGGAATGCCCTTTCATATGTATAATCTCCCTCTATTATTTTTACATCTATTCCTTTTTCTTTTAAATATTCTGTGAACCCTTTTTGCCTGTCTCTATTGGTAGATGTATTGATTTTTCCAGTAATATATACGATGTCTGTGAACCCTTTTTTATAGACATAAGCCGCAATTTCTCTTGCCGCATATATATTATCACAGCTAACCGAGTTGCATAATAAACTCTTTTCATACCGATTGAACAATATGACAGGGATATCATTTTTCCTGAGCTGTTCGACCAGCTTCGAAGACAAGAGGGCATCTGTCACAATGATTGCTTCCACATTGTATTCCAGGAAATGATGGATTTCATCTTGCTGGATTTCTTCATTTTCCGTATAAACGAATAATACAAAATATCCTTTTTCTCTAAGCTTTTTTGAAAAAATTCCTAATACCTCATGGTAGAATGGGTTTTGAATATCTTTCATGGCCAGGCCGATGATATTCGTCTTTTTGGTAATCAGGCTTCTAGCTAAGGCATTCGGATGATAATTCAGTATTTCTGCGGCTTCGAGCACTTTTTTTCTTGTTTTTTCCGATACACTGGCTCCTGGGGTAAAAACCCGGGATACCGTTGATTGCGATACATTGGCTAATTTAGCAACTTCAGTGGCTGAAACTACTTTCTTTACCATTTAAAATACTCCTTAAACTGTTCCAATGAATTTTTAATGTGTCATGATAAATCGGTTTTAAATGGACATCTCTCGCTAACATAAAATCTCAATTCAATTAAATGATGACACTTCGGCTAAAAGCTTTGCCGGGAGTCCGTTTGTCACCTATATGCGCTTATTTTACCCAAGCTCCCGATCGGAAACAATGACGCCATCTTCATCGGCATACACGTAATCTCCGGGTTTCCATGTAACTCCTCCAAACTCCAAAATACCTCCGCGTTCTCCTTTTCCCTCTTTTTTACTTTTCAAAGGGTTTGTTCCAATGGCCAATATGCCGACAGTGATATTGGCTAGATCCGCCGAATCTCTGACACAGCCGTTGATAATCACTCCAGCAAGTCCTCTGGCTGCTGCGATGCCTGCCAAACGATCTCCCATTAAAGCGCAGTTCCTGGAACCTTCTCCATCAACCACCACAACCGAATGTTCAGGGACATTTTCCAGTGCTTGTAAAAAAAGGACGTTGTCTTCATGTACTTTTACGGTCTCCACTTTTCCGAAAAAGCGAGCTTTTTTCCCGTATGAGTGAAAGTCTATTTTGCATACTTGCACATGCTCGGCATGATGGTCGCATAGATCAGCCGTTTTGAAATTTGTCATGGAATCTCTCCTTCTACATCATTTCAGCTTTGTCGTATACCTTTAGTATACAAAGTTTTGGAAAATTTGTCGCAGTTCCTTCTTATTTTGTCCTCCCTTTAATAAGCCAATGACAGCAGCAATGAGCGTTATCATCATCAAAAAAGGGGTCTTTTTAACCCTTTTTTAAGGAGCGGACAAATAATTCACCATTTGGAGGTGGATGAATCAACTATTTTTGTTACAGTGCCATCAGCTAAGCTCATCAAAGAAAAGTGTGAAGCGACTGCCTGTAAAGGCCCGATTGATCCGCCGGCGACAGACAAGTAATGTTGCCAGAAACATTCCCGCGTTTTCAAGGATACGCGCTCACAAAGGCGAAACGATGTTTGTTCCAAGCCAAGAGGGTTCGGGTGTAGCAAAGTTGTCATTACCTTTCCGTCCCTTATCCTTATCCTCATTTCGCTATTGCTTCATTCCGGTACCGCTCCAAGGCATTGACAACCGCCACGCATTTTGTCCTCCCAAAGATTGTTGCAACCCGCGGCAATCACCATACACAAACATTGACAACCGCCACGCATTTTGTCCTCCCAAAGAAGAAAGTTTGGTTGTCCAACTCTTATGGTCAAATTGACAACCGCCAAGCATTTTCCTTCTTCCCAAAGGCGCCGTGACGTACAGGTGTATTTGTGCAACCGACAAGACAAGCAAAGTCTTGATAGCATCGTCAAGCGCTCGAAGATAAAGAGTAATTTTTTTCAGAGTATCGCTGTCTGAGCATCTTGCCAACAGCACGCTTTTGATCCGAACCTTTTTTCAGCCAGCACGCTTTTGGTATGAGCCTTTGTTCAGCGTCTTAGCAGTGGGGCTTTGAGGTTCGCTGACTCAACACTTCACTTTGATGCCCAGCTCTTGATGCTGGCGTTTCGAGGTTTTACTGGCCAACATGTTACATCGTGCGGCCATGTTCCGTGGGCTTTTTCCTACTGCTCCTTAATGCCCTTTTTGATAAAAGTCTTTTAGATGCTGTAAAAACGCTTGAATAGCTGTTGAAAAAATCATCCCTTTTCGATATATTGCGCCTATTTCCATAACCGGAACGTTGTCTGCTATTTTAACCAATTTAATAGGCAGGTCAGTGGCGTAATCTGCATAAAGCTTGGGAAGTATAGTAAAACCGTTGTTCAGAATGGACATTTTAATGAGTGAGTTTGTATCGGATAATTCAACGATCGGCTCTAATCGGAAACCGGATTTTTTACTAAATAAATCTACCTCTTGGCGGATCAAATATTGTTCAGGCAATAAAAACAGTGGGTACTCTTGCAGTTCTTGCAAATGAACTGTGTCTTTTTCGGCTAATGGGTGATGGTTGGATAATACGACATATAGCTTAGAGGAAAAAAGTGGGATGGTCTCTATTCTTGGATGATGAACCGGCAAAAAAACGATGCCTAGGTCAAATTCGGAATTCAATAGTCTTTCTACGGTTTTTTCAGTTTTAAGGTCAAAGACAGAAATCTTAATGTTGGGATATTGCTTATGAAAGGAAAGCAATGGTGAATAAATGAGATGATTTCCAGAGCTTCCTATTCGTAATTCTCCCCGGTTGAGCCCCTTCAATTCTTGAATAATCGTTTTTGCTTGATCCAATTCGAAAAACACTCTGTTCACGTGCTCCAACAGAATCCTTCCGGCTTCAGTCAATTCAACCTTTTTCCCGCTTCTATGAAATAGGACAGTGTCTAACCTGCTTTCAAGCAAGCGAATTTGCTGGCTGAGTGTGGGCTGGCTAATTCCCAGCCGTTCAGCGGCCCTTGTAAAATGGAGTTCCTCTGTAACGGCCAAGAAATAGTTCAGCAACCGCAGTTCCATGTTTTCTTCCTCCTTTTTGATAGATCATATCTATCAAAAGTATAGATGTAATCGTATTGTACTGACGTCCTAATGGAATTACAATTTAATTAACGCGATTTTCATTTTTCAAAAAATAACAGAAAGGTGTAATGGACTTGAGTATGTATACAACAAGTAGAGCATTTCTTGAGGCTTTGCAAGAAGCGGGGGTATCATACCTTTTCGCCAATTTTGGCAGTGATCACCCGGCTATGATAGAAGCATTGGCTGATGCCAAAAAAGAAGGTCGAACATTGCCGGAGGTCATCATTTGTCCACATGAAATGGTCGCGCTCAGTGCCGCCCATGGCTATGCCCAGATAACCGGAGAACCACAGGCAGTCGTTGTCCATGTTGAGTGCGGAACGCAAAACTTGGGTGCGGCTATCCATAATGCTTGGAAAGGCCGTGTTCCAGTTCTCATTTTTGCGGGGACCTCGCCTATTACGCAAGAAGGAGAGCTTTTAGGAAGCAGAAATGAATTTATTCACTGGATTCAGGATGTTCCCGATCAACGGGGCATCGTAAGAGATTACATGAAATATGATTATGAAATCAAAACGGGAACGAATATAAAACAAATCGTACATCGGGCATTGCAGATTGCCAAGACAAGTCCCCAAGGCCCGGTTTATTTAATAGGTTCACGAGAAGTAATGGAAGCGGAAACCGAACCGGTAAGCATCAATCCAAAGCAGTGGGAACCAGTGGCGCCGCGTGGTTTGGCGCCCATGGAAATACAGCCGATAATAGAAGACTTGAAAAAGGCTGCCAACCCTCTGGTGGTTACTTCGTATATTGGAAAAAACGAAAGGGCGGTCGAACAGTTAATCGCATTTTGTGAAAAAATGGCGATCCCGGTACTTGAGTCTGTTCCCAATTATATGAACTTCCCGTCTGATAACATACTCCATTGTGGTTACCAGTGGAATACGCCAGCGCAAAATACCGTTCTGGAAGAAGCGGACTTCATTCTCGTTATCGATAGTGATGTTCCTTGGATTCCCTTTAAAAACAAGCCATCAAAGAATGCTGTCATTTATTATATCGACGAGGACCCATTAAAAGAAGGTATGCCGCTATGGTACATTCCCGCAAAACGGTTTTTCGCCGCTGATGCGGAAACAGCCCTTCAGCAATTAAACGCCGCCTTGCTTACAACCGACATTCATAGGGAGCAAGTTAAAAACCGAAGACAGCGGATCAAAGCATATCATGATGCGCTGCGCGGGAAACAGGGTGCCGCGGAGAAATATCCAAAAGATGTTATTACGCCCGAATATCTGTTGGCGGCGATCCGGGAATTATGTGATGAGGACACCATCATAACCAATGAGTTAATTTCAAGTTATGAAGTATCGTATACCCATTTGCACCGGAAGAAGCCCGGTTCCATATTGGGCAGCGGGGCTGGGGGACTTGGCTGGAATGGAGGCGCGGCCATAGGAGTTAAGCTTGCAGACCCTTCCAAAACAGTGATCAACTTAATTGGTGATGGGTGCTATCTGTTTAGTGTACCTTCTTCCGTCCATTGGATTTCCCGTAAATATAAGTTGCCCTTTCTTACAGTTATTTTTAATAACAGGGGCTGGAAATCTCCCAAACTTTCCACTTTGGGTGTTCATCCTGACGGGATTGCCAAACAAATGAACGAGTTCTTCGTAGACTTTACGCCGCATGCAGATCTTTCGAAAATCGCGGAAGCAGCAGGAGGAGCCTATGCAAAAAAGGTTACAAGACCGGAAGAAGTGAAAGCAGCGTTAAAAAAGGCGCTTCAAGCAGTAAAGTCTGGCAGGTCCGCTGTTTTGGATGTCTATTTGCAAGCCATTAATAAAGAAAATGAGGAAGGAGATTGAGTATGCAAAGCTTTGAGCAGATGACCAACAGTTTTATCAATGGAGAATGGGTTGCAGGAGACAGCGGGAGAACATATCAGAATATAAATCCTTACGATGGTTCGCTGATTGCCGAAATGAACATCGCATCCAAGGAGCAGCTCCAAAACGCTTTCCAGTTTGCTGAAGAGGCCCAGAAAAGCTGGGCGCGATCTTCGGTTGAAGAACGGAAGCAAGTCATTGAAAAAGCGGTGGAATACATGAATGAACATCAGGAAGAAATTGTTCAACTCATCAGCAGGGAAACCGGTGGAACGATTTTAAAAGCAAATGTGGAACATCACCTTGCTGTGGGAGTAATGGCGGAGGCGCTCAACTATGTTCATGAAGTGGGAAAAGTCAGGGAGGTTCCCGGCGGTCCGGAAGGAAAAATCAATAAGGTTTATCGTCTGCCTCTCGGTGTCATTTCGTCCATTTCTCCGTTTAATTTCCCGGTGAATTTGTCGCTTAGAACAATCGTTCCGGCCATCGCGCTCGGAAATGCGGTTGTGCATAAGCCAGATATCCAAGTAGGCTTGGTTGGCGGTGTCATACTGGCGAAAGCATTTGAATATGCAGGCCTTTCCCCCGGCGTGTTTAACATGTTATTAACCGATATAGAAGAAATTGGAGATGAAATGATAGAAAACCCCATTCCCCGCCTGATCAGTTTTACGGGCTCTACAGCGGTAGGACGCCGTATAGGAGAAATAGCAGGAAGGAACTTAAAGAGAGTCGCCTTGGAGCTGGGCGGCAATAGTCCGTTTGTTGTTCTATCAGATGCCAATGTGAATCAGGCAGTAAAGGCAGCTATATTCGGAAAATTCATACACCAAGGGCAAATATGTATGATCATTAATCGAATCATCGTTCACAAAGATAAGTATGAGGAGTTTGTGGAAACATTTGCGGCCCGGGCGAAAGAGCTTCCATGTGGAAATCCCCAAGATCCACATACAGTTATTGGCCCGCTTATTAATGAGCAGCAATTGAAAAAAGCGGCCGGCTACGTAGAACTGGCTAAAAAAGAAGGAGCACGGACCGTTTTGGAAGGAAGCATTGAAGGCAATGTGATGACCCCTTTTATCTTTGCCGATGTAAAAAATGACAGTCATATTGCGCAGACAGAATTATTCGCTCCAATCGCTCTTGTGATAAAAGCGGAGACGGATGAAGAGGCCATAAAAATTGCTGGTGAAACGGACCGGGGTTTAAGTTCCGCCATTTTCACCAGCGATTTGGAAAAAGGAGAACGGTATGCCTTGGAACTTGATGCCGGGATGACTCATATCAATGACCAAACAGTAAACGATGCCCCCAATATTCCCTTTGGCGGCACGAAATCCAGTGGGCTTGGCCGGTTTGGAAATCCCTGGGTAGTAGAAGAATTTACTAGCGCAAAATGGGTGTCTGTACAGACGAAAGAAAGGGAATTTGCTTTTTAACAATAAAAAATTCTATTTTCATATAACAGTTTTAAACTGATCATTTCCCTAGAGGTGGGAGTAATCGTGAAGGTTTCGATCATTGGGGGAGCCGGGACTCTCGGCTCCGCAATTGTTTTTCGCTTGGGCCAAGTTCGGGAAAGGAATTATGCTTGCTGGATCTCAATGAACGAATTTTGTTACATCATTTGCTGATCTCCAAAGTGTGTGCCGATAAAGAAATGTCCTAAGGGAGAATGTAGCGATTTGGCAGGAAGTCATATGATAGTGATTATTACAAGAGTTGAACCGAAACGACGTTGTATCAAACAGGACTTTTTTAAAGGGGAATATCAAGCTCTTTGAGCAATCAATAGCGAATATCCAAAAGACGCATTGATGATAACCGCACCCAATCCCGTAGATACACTGAATTATTTTTTATAAAAACGCATTGCTTTCTCGCCTGGCAAATACGTTAAACGATTCTCACCGGCTTGAACGTTCTTTCAGGTAGGAAACGTAATACAGCCCGGTAATCGGGGAGCATGGGAGTTCTCAAGATCCTTTGTTTAGCAAAGTGCCAGTAGATTGGAAACAAACAGTCATAGCAAAAGAAGACCAAGAAAGATGAATACTTGTTTAGAGACTTCAATCATTTAGGATGGCAACTGCTTCCGGCATGGATCATAGAAGATTATCTGCTGCTTGAAGAAAAAGTCGATACGTTAGGGTCTGTTCTATTAAATGGTCCATAGCATTCATGTTGTCAGTAGTGGAGCATCTGTTACAATGAGCCGCAAGGAATAGACTTGGAATCGGAGCCATCAAGCGCTGTTGGCACAAAAAATAAAGGAATTAAGCGGGTCCATTATCTATTCATAGAATCATTTTTTTCAGATGCAATCATTTTAGTTCCATATACAGGAATAAAGCGCTCATTTGTAACCGTTATCAAAAATATAATCAAATAAAATGAGGAGGATTTTGGTTATGAGAAAAAAGCTCATTTTTATGCTGTTGCTATCTTCTATCATTTTGGTCTTTTTGGCAGGGTGCGGCCAATATTCAGCAAGCAATACTTCCAATGACAAAAAAGGGGAAAAAGGAAGTAATCAATCCTCATCTGTAAGTAAGGCCACTTACCAGTTTAAGCTTGGTCACCAGGCTCCTGAAAATTCAAATTACCAGAAATTTTCCCAGTTGTTTAAAGAAAAGCTGGAGAAAAAGACGGGTGGAAATGCAAGCGTTTCCATTTATCCCTTTAGACAATTAGGGGCGGATCGCGAATTGCTTGAGGCTATGCAATTACAAACACTTGACTTTGGCGTCATTAGCGGACCGCCGGTTTCACAATTTGCCCCGCAAGTGTCGCTAGTAGACTTGCCTTTTTTATTCAATGATTGGGAACATGTAAATCAATTTGTATTTTCTGATGCTGGAAAAGAGTTTATGGGCTTAACAGAGGATGCGAATTTAAAAATGTTGGGCGTTATGAACAGAGGATTTCGTCACGTTACGAATAATAAAGGACCTATTGAAACAATCGAAGATTTTCAAGGTCTGTCCATACGGGTGATTGAAAGTGATTTTTATACTGCTTCATACAAGGCATTGGAAGCAAACCCGCAACAAATGAACTGGGGAGATGCGTATACGGGGCTTGAACAAGGGGCAATCGATGCGCAAGAAAATACGTTGGATATCATTCATGATGAAAAAGTGGATGAAGTTCAAAAATATGTTTCCAAGACAGGCATCCATTTTGTCTTTGCTTATTTAATGGCGAGCAAGCCGATATTGGACAATCTTCCGGATAAAATACAACAGGCAGTGATGGAAGCCGCCGCCGAGGCCGGACAAGAAATTTCAAAAGAAAATGAAGCCAACGACGAAAAGTATGAGGAAATTTTAAAAGAAAAAGGCATGGAAATCAACAATTTTGATAGGAGCCAGTTTGATGGGAGATTTGATGAAGTATATGAACTTTACACAAAAAAATATGGTGACGACTTACTAAAGAAGATTCAATCTATTGAATAAAATCAACCGGAGCTGTCGGAAAAGTCATATTGCAGCTTGAAAACTAAAAAAAACAAAGCCAAGAATGCTGAAAATCAACATTCTTAGGCTTTGAATTTTAGTTGATTACTTTAAAGGGGACTTTTTAGACAGGCCCTTTATTTTGAATGATATAGGGAGTTGGCAGAGATGAAGAAAATAATGGATAAGATCAGCGAGGGGATAGATATGGTGACCAGAGCATTCATTACTTCTTTTTTGTTCATGATGACGATCGTGTTAGCCATTCATATTGCCTTGCGTTACTTTTTTCAAGGAGGCATTCTTTGGTCTGATGAATTATCTCGTTTTGCAATGATTGGCATCGTCTATCTCGGGGCAGCCTCCGCCACCCGCGACAACACTCATATGACGGTTTCCATCTTTGAAGACAGATGGCCAAGCTTGCGCCAGTGGCTCGCTCCTGTTCAAGGGGCCGTAATGATTGCTTACTCCCTTTTTCTTATTATTTTTGGAATTCAAGCACTTGAAGTTGTTGGTGCACAAAGCTCGGCGAATATCGGGATTTCAATGGGGTGGATCTATTCGGTTATTCCAATATCTGCCGTCATCATGATGATTCATATATTAGCGAAAATAGGTGCAAAACGACATGTCGCGCTAGAGGAGGATCAATCATGGTAGCCATGTTTTTTATCTTAACAGTTGTGTTCTTTTTACTCGGTGTTCCGATGGCCATTACAATCGGTTTTTCATCTATTATTTACATAATCATAGCTGATATAACACCAACCATTGTGATCCAGCGTTTATTTTCCGGGGTAGATGTGTCAGCTTTGATGGCCATTCCCTTTTTCATTCTGGCGGGAAATCTGATGCTCACCGGAGGATTGGCTCAAAGAATTTTGGATTTAGCGAATTCTATTGTAGGCAAAATGACGGGTGGTCTGGCCTTGGTAACGATACTTGGATGCATGTTTTTTGCGGCTATTTCGGGAAGCTCTATCGCAACAGCTGCGGCACTTGGCACCTTGATGATCCCGGCAATGGTCGATAAAGGGTATGACCGCGGCTTTGCCACCGCGATTGTGTCTGCGGCAAGTCCTATGGGGGTTATCATACCACCCAGTATCTCTTTAATTATTTATGGCAGTCTTTCGGGGGCCTCTATATCAGATTTATATGTAGCCGGTTTGCCGGCAGGACTGATCGTTGGCATCTCGCTGATGATCGTCGTTTATATCATTTCAAAGAAACGGGGTTATAAAGGAAGCAATGCGCCATTTACCTTTAGTCAATTTTTTAAAGCATTAAAACGTTCTCTATGGGCATTGGGCACACCACTCATATTATTGGGCGGGGTGTTTTTGGGCATTTTTACCCCGACAGAGTCCGGGGTCATAGCTGTCGTTTATGCAACGATTGTCGGTTTCTTCATTTATAAAGAATTAAAGATGAAAGATGTATGGAAAATATTTTTGGATTCCTCTAAATCTACAGCTACGATCATGTTTGTGATTGCCAATGCCGCATTATTTGCCTATGTCTTGGCTTATGAAAACATTCCAAACACAATTGTCAGCAGTTTCTTGTCATTGTCGGAAAATCCAATTGTGATTTTATTAATCATCAATGTCATTTTGCTTTTCTTTGGCGCTTTTATGGATACAATGGCGATTCTAGTTATCGTTGTTCCCATGTTCCTCCCCGTTATCCATATGCTTGGGATTGATCCAGTCATTTTTGGCATTATTGTGGTAGTCAATACAGCTATTGGAATGGCAACACCGCCGTTTGGGGCCACGCTTCTCATCTCATCGAACATAGGAAAGTCGCCGCTTATGACAGTATCCCGTCATTCTGGATGGATGTTGCTGGCTTTAATAGTCGCATTGTTGGTCATCACCTATATTCCTGTTTTGGTCATGTTCCCTATTTGGGGCTTTTGATTGAAGGCCTGCCTCCATTTTTCGGGCAGGTTTTTATCTAAAAATGAAAAATTGATAAGGAGACGGAAAAATGAATATTGCCATTGTGGGTGCTGGAGCGATGGGGTGCCGGTTTGGGGCTGCGCTGTTTGCAACCGGTTATGAGGTGATCCTTGTTGATCGTTGGCAAGCTCATGTGGAACAGATTAACAAATACGGGTTGAGCGTAGAAAATGAGGACGGAGTTCATCAAGTATATATAAAGGCAGTTGCTCCGGAATGCGTAAACACTCCTATCGATTTGATCATCGTTTTTACAAAATCAGTTGATACTGAAGACATGATGGCAAGATGCCAAGCTATCATAGACGAAGACACGAGCATCTTAACGTTGCAAAATGGCATAGGAAATTTGGAGGTATTGGCGCGCTATGTTCAAGAAGAGCAGCTGTTTGCCGGAACGACAACATATGCGGCAAATTTACAAGGGCCTGGGAGTGTTGCGGCATTTGGGTCTGGCTATAACGAAATCATGTATATGGGTGGGAAAAGGAAAAATGGCGCCAACCAGATCGTTTCCTTGTTTCAGCAAGCAGGTTTACATGCCGGTGTGTCGGAAAATGTCATAAAAAGTATATGGGAAAAAGCGGCCTTTAATGCAATCTTAAATCCTCTTTGTACGCTGACATTAAGCACGGTTGCCCATGTCGGTTCATATTCAGGCATTTCCGAAGTCATTGATGGAATGCTAAATGAAATAGATCTTGTCGCCAAAGCAGAACAGGTTGATTTTGATAAGGAAAAGGTAAAGCAAACCATATATCGTGTATGTCATCCCTCTATGTCCGGAAATCATTATTCCTCTATGTATTATGATATTCAAAATAGGCGTAAGACAGAGGTTGATTTTCTAAATGGAGCCATATGGGCAAGGGCGAAAAAACATCATATAAAAGTCCCGCACCTATCACTTCTCTATCATTTGATGAAAATCCTTGAGCAGAGCGTGTGTAGGAGCTAATGGGTAAAACGTTTTACAAACTACTAACCACATAGGTACTATGAAGATGTAAAAGGTTTATTTTACAACTTGTATGGAAAGCCCGTGTGAGTGAAAGCGCATGAATCAAACAATAAAATAGAGAAAGGATAAATGAACATGAAAAACATACATACAATCAAGGTGGCCTTTGGAGATACAGATGCAGCCGGGATCGTCTTTTATCCAAATTTTTATCGCTGGATGGATCAGGCCGCTCACGAGTTGGTCGGAGCAGCACTGATGCCTGTATCAAAGTTGCAAAAAGAGAAGAACATTATTTTGCCATTATTGGAAACTTTTTGCCAGTTTAAGTCTCCTTTATTTTTTGAGGATTTGGTAGAAGTCCATTCACAAATCATTGACATGAAAGAGAAAGTATTTAAAGTAGAACATGTATTTCAGAGGGAGAACAAGATTGTTGCCAAGGGCTATGAGGTGAGGGCTTGGACGTCGATTGAAAATAGTCAGCCGAAAGCCGTACCCATTCCAAAAGAAGCCCAAGAAGCCTTTGGATTTTTGAAACGTGAAAAATAAGCCGAAAGTTTACGTACGGCAAACCCATCCTCCCTTTGGGAATTACTCATTTTTTTGAGGTCTACTTATGTGATAACTTTTGGAAAATACTCCCCCATTTTTTGAATTGCTCGCCACCTTTGGGAGATACTTTCCACTTATTCGAATTACTTGCCGATTCGAGGTAATTCCTCACCAAGTTTTGAATTGCTCGCGACTTTTAGAGAATGCTCTCCACTTATTCGAATTACTTGCCGATTCCAGTAATTCCTCCCCATTTTTTGATTTGCTTTTTTTTTTTTTTGGAAAATACGCCCACTTTTTTGATCTGCCATCTACTTTCTATACAAGTTACAACCCTGTTTTTTAAAAAAACAGGTTTTTCCTACCTTTATTATGTTGGTTCATTCCATTTGTAAAGAGTTCCGCATACAGGAACAATCCTCTATTTTGGAAACGCTATCCCGAATATAATAGAGTCAAATAAATGAAGGGATAGAAGAATATGACAATCCATAAATATGATGTGGTTGTAGTCGGAGCAGGCCCTGTTGGACTTACCGCCGGGTTGGCGCTGCAAAAAAAAGGGATATCTTGTGTGGTGATTGAAGCCAATCCTAAAGATCATCCAAGGCCGGGAAGCCGTGCGATTTATTTGCATAGTGCCACTTTAAAGCTGCTGGAGGAAACCTGGAAAGGACTTGGCTTTGAATTGGCCAGAAACGGAGTGATTTGGCCCGTTAAGCGGACGTTGTACCGTGGGAAAGAAGTATATGTCCGGAATTACGGTAGAACGGATAATCAAGATCCGAATGCATTGCCGCATTTTACTTCACTTCATCAGCATGAAATTGAAAAGTACATGTATGAAGCGTGTGTGGAAGCAGGGGTATCATTCATTTGGGGAGAATCTGTTGAAAAATTGGATATCCAAGAGAACGGCGTTTGTATGACAACTGATTCTGGAAGCAAGTGGAAAGCGAAATACGTGATTGGCTGCGATGGTGCGCGCTCTGTAGTAAGAGAACAAGCGGGTTTGAAATTTGAAGGTCCCCGAACACATGACACTTTCCTTGTTGTTGATTTGGAGGAAGACGAGAATGATCCGCTTCCGATCGAAAGGGTATTTCATTACCAGCATCCAGCCATGGGCTATCGCAATGTGATGCATGTACCATTCAAAGGCGGCTGGCGGGTTGATTTACAGCTATTAAAAGGTGACGATGTAGAAGAGTTTACTAGTTTGGAAGGGGTAAAAAGCTGGATTCCCAAAGTGATGGACCCGAAATATGCAGATAGAATTACGTGGGTTTCGAGTTATCGTTTCCACCAAGTAGTGGCCGATTCTTTTACAGATGATCAGTGTCGAGTGCTTTTAGCCGGTGAAGCGGCTCACTTGTTTGCGCCCTTTGGTGCGCGGGGATTAAATTCGGGTGTTCCGGATGCTTTGATTGCTGTCCGCGGTATTGAAAAAGCGCTGCATGCAGGAAACGAGGAGGAAAGAAGAGCAGCCATTTTGGCGGCGGCCAATGAAAGGAGAATCGCCGCTAAATGGAACCGGGATGCATCCACAACCGCTTTACATCATCTGCAGGGAGACTCACCGGAAATGAATATGAAAAGGGAGCTGGCGGCTTCGCTTGTCTCCATTGTGCCTAGACTGGGCCGCTGGCTTGACGAAGGGCCATATGGACCGAAATTTGGACCTCCTGAATTGACAACCAAATATTAAATGTTACTGATCCAAAAGGAGGAAGAAAAATGGCTATGATGCTCAATCAAGACCAACTCGGGGTGTCGATCAATGGTCTTGCAGGCAGGTTATCAAAAATAGAGTGGTATAAAAATGCAGGTAAGCCTCATGAACAAGCTGAAGCATTATTCCGGTATTTTATGAAAAAACTACATGTAACCGATTATGCGGTCAAGTGGATATCCAAGGCGGAAGCGGCAGAGACGATCAGCAAACTGTGTTTTGAAGAAAGCCCATTATGGGAAGTACTGAGCGCGCTTCCAGATCAGTTAAAAAAGAAAGTGGATGAACAGGGGCGGGGGCAGTTGTTGGAAAAAGCGGTAGACGCATTGCCCGAATTTGTATTCCATGTTGCTTTTGAAAAAGCCTATCCCGCCTTTCAAGAAGAAAAGACCGTCCGCTTTTTGACGGGTCATGCCATGTATATCGCCGTATTGATTGCTGCTGCGGAAATAGCCGGGCAATCGGAATTGTTTTCGCCATTGTTGAAGCTGCTTGAGTATGGCCACTTTCCGCTTGGAATGGAGGGAAACGTTATATACTTGTTATAATATAAAAAGCTGTACCGGGAAATGTCCGGACAGCTTTTTGCGCTTCTCATATTGTAATTCTGTTGTTCCGTTGATCCATCACCCGTTTCGCTTTCATGGAAAAGCGGGGTAACACGCCTGGTTCAACAGCTTCTGTTTCAATGCGCAGCCCAACTCGTTCACGCAGCCCGCTTGAAAGCTTCTTTTCAACTCTGGTATCTGTTGTTTCGATTTGGACTTTGATTTGATCCATGTCCCCGCTTGTATAATAAATAATCCGAAATTCCTTGATTTCCGGATATTCCCGAACGATTGCTTCAATGGAGGATGGATAAATATTAATACCGCGAATGACAACCATATCATCGGCGCGGCCGATAATGCCGCCCGGCAAGAATCGAAAATGATTGTTACACGGGCATTTTTCCTGATGGTTGATCACGACATCTCCTGTTCTGTATCTGATAAGCGGATATCCGTAACGCCCCAAATTGGTTAATACGAGTTCGCCTTTCTCACCATGTTTCACGGGTTCACTCGTCTCCATATTCAAAATCTCGGCAATAAACTGCGATTCATTCACGTGAATGCCGTTTTGTGTCTGGCATGAATAACCGTAAGCCCCCATTTCCGTCATACCAACATGGTCGTACAACTTTGCTCCCCATGCTGTTTCAATTTGCCGGCGAATCGATGGAACAGATCCACCCGGCTCTCCCGCGGTGATAATCGTTTTAACGGACGAGTTTGGAAGATCAAGGTCCATGTCTTCGGCAACTTCGGCTAAATGAAGAGCATAGCTCGGTGTGCAAAGCAAGACAGTTGTATTATTTTCCATCATTGTCGCCAATCTTTCTTTCGAAGTTTGGCTCCCAGCGCAAATTACAAAAGCTCCCATCTTTTTCGCGGCCTCAAATCCACCCCAAAAACCGATAAACGGGCCGAAAGAAAATGCCAGGAAAACGGTATCATTTTTATTAATGCCACTTGAACGGAAAACTTCTTCCCAACATGTCTCCCACCATTCCCAGCTCTCTTTTGTGTCAAGCACTTTGAGTGGC
Source organism: Siminovitchia sp. FSL W7-1587 (assembly GCF_037963795.1). Taxonomy (NCBI): domain Bacteria; kingdom Bacillati; phylum Bacillota; class Bacilli; order Caryophanales; family Bacillaceae; genus Siminovitchia; species Siminovitchia sp. FSL W7-1587. The sequence goes on along the minus strand of NZ_CP150169.1, from coordinate 1,259,947 downwards.
CGTCCGGAAGTACCAGATGTTTGATGGTAGCGCGCATAGCTCTGGATGGGATATGTGTGGTTTTTCCCGTAAGGAGGAAATTGCGTTTGATCGTCTACCAATTCTTGCTTTGTCGTAAAAGGAAGCTTTGATACATCAGCCATGGAACGAAGAGGCAATGTGATTCCAGTTAATTTGCTTCGATAAAATTCATTTTCTTTTACAAGAAAAACGAGCATTTGATTGAGTTTGTGCAATTGGTAGCTTTCAAGAGTCGTATGAAATTCATAGACGGGATAAGCTGTATGACTGGCCATGATAAAATTCTCCTTTCGACCGGCATAATGAATCATTAACTTTATGTTATGGTAAGAAAGCGCTTTTAAACACTTTATAGTTCCTCTATATGGAACTTTTGCGAAATTCATCACTTCAAAATATAAACGAGAGGAGAATTTTCCTTAGATGGAGGCTTGGTTGTCGCGAATTTTTCAGTCGAAAATGTTTCCATATGTTTTTTCTATAGTGCAATCGGTACTGCAGGTGTCCTAGTGATGCGATCTTCCTTGGAATAGTTGCGTGGATTGAAAAATTGGGGTAAACAATCATTTTATTCCGCTTATTCGTAATGGCATCTCCTCGGCTTGGAATGGACTACAACAGGAACGATCTTAGCGAATGTGGGGAAGGGATGGAGAATTCTGTCAAGTTAAAAACTTGGCTCTGGGTTTCCCGGCCTTTTAGTAGACTGACGATTTTTAGAAAATTGGACATAAGCGTGTTAGGGCGCGATCGCTTGGTCTAGGAACAAAATATCCCCGGGAAGAAAAAACAAGCCATATTTGCGATTTCCATTTTACGCGCTTATTTTGCTCTGCTTATTCCAGTGCTTTTTCATTCAAAGCTGTGTTTACTGGCTGTTGATGATTTTGTCCTTCTTTTATCCGTTCACTGGGCGTTAGTGTAATCAATATGGCGCTAATGAGATTGTCTTTCCAGAGTGCTTTATGGTACAGGCATGTTTTATGGAGAGATGAGCATTGGCGGCGGGATAGATTGGCTTCGGACGGGGGCTTTTTTTCAAGCTTTCACGAAGCGCTGATTGGGCTTTTTTCGATATCGGCATTGGGGGAGGCGCACTTATCGCCGGTGCATTGGAGGGGGCGATGGAACTTGGAACGATTTACGCCGGCAGTTCCATCTCTATTTTTTACGAGTGCGTCGTCGCATGCGTGGATTGGAATAAAAAATCATCCTCTCGCGCCAACACCGGTCGCACTCTATACGGGGCTTTCTGTTTATTCCTGACCCAAAAGAAATTTAGCTCTCTTTTTGCCAGCCAAAGCATTCGGAAAGCTCAAACGCCTGTTCAATCACAAATGTGCTCATACCATTTTCATGGGAGGTGGGAATAAGCTGGGTAAAGCCAACGATCGTAATACAGCCAATCATATCATATTTGTAGTCTAGTACTGGAACGCTGAAAGAGGATATCTGCTTTACGAGTGGTTCAGCCGCATATGAAAAATAATGCTGTTTGATGTTGGGCAGTTCTTCTTCAAGCTGTTGTTTCGACTCAAAGGGCATGTACTCCAGCCCTTTCCGTTTCCATTCTTTGACGGCGGCTTCATCTTTAAAAGCCAAATAGGCTTTCCCGGCCGATGAAAGAACGGGCAGCCGAGTCCCAATTTGCGCACCGATATTCAGTCCCGGTTGACTGTTCCAAATATTGGCGATGACAGGGCCATCATGTGTCCAAACGGATAATAATGCGGTAAGTTGCAACTCCCGGCTGATTTTTTTTAAATAGGGGGTCGCCTTCTGGATTAAATCCACACTTCCAATTGCGGCATTTCCAAATTCGATTAATTTACTTCCAAGATGGTATGTTCCCTGGTCTTTGTCGCGATGCAGCAATCCTGTAATCGTTAATGTGTTTAAATATTTATGCAAGTTGCTTTTTGTGATGCCTGTCAGCTCCTGAATCTCGGAAAACTTTAGGGGCCGGTCTTCGCTTACAAATAATTCCAGTATGCCAATCCCTGTTTGCAGTGACTGTATAACAGGGAGTGTTTTCTTTTTTTCCACCCCAAAAACACTCCTTTTAACATTTGAAATTATCATGTCATAATTTTATTCATCTGTCCAACTGTTGTTTTTTTCAATATTGACATCTGAAAGCGGATACGATACATTTTAATAAAGAGAACAATGTTAACTATAAGTGAATTAAGGGGAGAGGATAAAATGAAGCTGGTCACTTTTACACACAACGGTTTTACAAGAATCGGCGCGGTTGAAGGGGCACAAGTCATTGATCTGAATGCGGCGTTTCAAGCGAAGTTGCAAGCAGAAGGAAAAATCAGGGCTGAAAAAATTGCAGAAGCCTATATTCCGACTGATATGGAAGGTTTTCTGCAAGGAGGAGAAGAAAGTCTTGCATTTGCAAAAGAGTCTGTTCAATATGCTTTGAACAATGAAAGCGCTGTGCAGCTTGTTTTCGGAAAAGGAGATGTAAAAGTAGAGGCTCCTGTAACCAATCCTGGAAAAATGATTTGTGTTGGCCACAACTACCGGGAACACATTTTGGAAATGGGACGTGAATTACCGACACATCCGGTTGTTTTCGCGAAATTTGCCAATACGATTGTCGGACCGGAAGATCATATTCCCTTTTTTCCAATCTCTGAACAGCTTGACTATGAAGCTGAATTTGCCTTTGTCGTAGGAAAGCGTGCAAAAAATGTCTCTCAAGAAGAGGCGCTTGCATATGTTGCGGGTTATACCATTGTCAACGATGTCACATACCGTGACATTCAGCGGCGGACGATTGAATGGCTTCAAGGAAAAGTTGTAGACGGTTCTGCGCCGATGGGGCCTTGGCTTGTTACATCCGATGAGTTGGCCGACCCTTTTGGACTTGACATTTCCTTAACGGTTAATGGAGAAGAAAGACAACGCTCTAATACTGCGAATCTCGTATTTACTGTTCAGCGTCTCATAGAGTTTTTATCTGAATTAATGACGCTTGAACCGGGAGATGTCATTTTGACTGGTACACCGGGAGGAGTAGGTGTGGCGAGAGAACCCCAAGCGTTTTTGAAAGATGGAGATGTCGTTCGTATCGAAGTCGATAAAGTAGGAGTTCTTGAGAACAAAGTAAAAAGAGTGGAGGGATAATGGGCATGCCCGGAAAAATCCAACAACAAGCCATTCGTGATGTGGAGAAAGCAATCCATGAGATGGTGAATACGGTAAAAAATCTTTCTGAAGATACGATCCGTTGGAAGCCATCAGCCGAAGAATGGTCGATTATGCAAGTGATCGCACATGTAGCTGAAGCGATTCCTTTCTGGCTGGGAGAAATTCGTCAAATTATTCAAAGCCCCAAAAATGTGTGGGGAAGAGACCATACAAATAAGATTCGTTTAGAAGCTGTAGACGAAGCGGCGGTGGATCAGTTGGCAGTTGAAAACGTCATCAAAGATCTAGAGAACATTCCGGCTCAAACAGAGGAAACGTTAAGTAAATTGACGGATGAACAGCTTCAATTGATCGCGCCAAGCCGCAATCCGAACTTTGACCGAAAACCGGTCCAATTTATTATTGACAAATTGATCGTCGGGCATATCCAAGGTCATAATGGACAAATTCAACGCAATTTGTCCAAATTACAATAAAGGGGAGAAGAAAAATGGCTGAAAAAAGTTCGTTTTTTGAAAGCAGTTTAGTCCAGGATTTTAATAAAGACATTGAGCAATATCACCTTGGACCGCTATGGAACGCAATCCCTGATCTGATGAAGCATACTCCCGAACCGCATGCGCAACCATATCTTTGGAAGTATGACCTGCTCCATAAAAAACTAATGGAGGCAACCGAGATTTTTACACCGGACCGAGGCGGCGAACGGCGTGCGATCTATTTGCAAAACCCTGGATTGAATTACCGCAAGCCTTGGGGATGGGCATCCACGACGCAAACCCTGTATGCGGCAGTTCAATTGATTTTGCCTGGTGAAGAAGCACCATCCCACCGTCATGTGCAAAATGCTTTAAGATTTGTCATGGAAGGAGAAGGAGCCTACTCCATCGTTCAAGGAGAGCGCCTGTTCATGGAACGGGGCGACTTTTTAACAACACCAAACGGACTTTGGCACGGGCATGGACACCCTGGTGACAAACCGATGATTTGGATGGACTGCCTCGATATTCCAACCATCTACTATCTTGGCGGAACATTTTTTGAGCCTTATCCGGAAAAACTGGAGAAGCCTTCTTTGCCGGATAACTATTCCCAACAGCGGTATGAAGGTGGAATGGTCCGTCCGATTGGGGATCGCTATGAGAAAAAAGCGCCGCTCGGAAATTTTAAATGGAAGCATACCGAAGCTGCGCTCCAAGGTTTAAGCAGATTCGAGCCAGATCCATTTGACGGCTATGCTGTCGAGTATATCAATCCTTCCAACGGAAAAACAGCTTGTCCGACCATTGCAGCCTGGATGCAAAAGTTGCCGAAAGGATTCCATTCACAGGCACATCGCCATACTCATGCGTCCATTTATCATGTTCATGAAGGTGCTGGTTATACGATTATAAACGGTGTCCGTTTTGACTGGGAAAAAGGCGACTACTTCGTTGTGCCAAACTGGGCGTGGCATGAACACGTAGCAGAGAAAGACGCGTACCTCTTCCAAACAAACGACTTGCCTATCCTGGAGAAATTCGGCCTCGAAAGAAAGCAGGAGCTTGATATGAATAATGGCCATCAGGAAGTGAAATCAGAATTTAAACCTGTCATCGTGTAAAAATAAATGAAAGTCCATTTCCGAGAAACATCTTTGGAAATGGATTTTTTTGAGTGGGAAAAAACGGTGTATATATAATAGAAGGAACTCGACTTTGTTAGATTGGATTCATTCTTGAGGTGATGTGAGCAAAGGAGATAGATTTATATAATCTGGCGCAGTTTGGCAATATCAGCCTCTTGATCAATCGAGCGCCGTGAAAGCAAGTCCAGTGTGCGTTCGTGTTTTTCTTGGGTTTCTTCCATTCGTTTGACTGCCTCTGATATTTCCATGACAGCCATTTTGATGTGGGGAATGTCGGCAACATCGGCAATATCTTCTTTTGTCACCATCGTTTGTTTGATGGTTGATATCTCCTCTTTCATCACTTGTTGTTCTGCTTCTAAATGAGACACTCTCGCTTCCATTTTCGACATTCTTGTTTCCACTATGTCAAAACGGCTGTTCATGTTAGATTGTAGATCTTGAATCTTGTCAAGAATTTGCACCATTAGTTTTTCCATTATTTCACCTCATTTCTGTTCCAGTGGTAATACAGCTATTATAGCATCAAACGGTGTGTTTTTTATACCGTGGCACGATCCCCATCGGGGAAATTTCGGATGCTAACATGGAAGACGTTGTTATGTGGATCGGGCCTAACTTGCACCTTGTACAATATCCTGTTCGCCGGGGAGAGTTGTTCAATCAAGTTGTTGTTTTTAAGTCATACAACTACAAACCGAACTCTGGTGATTGGGGGACGCCGGAGGAGATGGACCGCCGTTTTGCAGGTGGGCATCCCCTGGTTGAAAAGGCGATTTCGTTTATTGACCGCCAAATTCGTTGGCCCATGTATGATCGCCTGCCATTGGAAAATTGGACGAAGGGAAATATTACCCTCCTTGGTGATGCTGCCCATCCCATGCTTCAATATTTGGCTCAAGGCGGGTGCCAGGCATTGGAAGACGCTTTGGTGCTTGCGGACAGCTTGCTCCGTCAAGGTGACTACTCGTCCGCTTTTCAAATATATCAAAAAGAACGCATATCGCGGACAGCCAGCGTTCAAGCGAACGCCAGGCTATGGGAAAGGTTTTTGCATGCGGAAGATCCCCTGATTCTCATCATGCGGGACAAACTATTCCAGTCCCACACATCACGAAACTATCAAGCTACTGATTTTTTATACGGATATCATAAAAGAAGATGGAGCGAAACTCCCATCAGCGTTCATGTTGATCGTTAGTTGGTCCAATCGGGCTGATACCGGGAGTTAATTCCCGACTTATCAATCTCGTTTTTCCTCGAACTCTTGAAATCCGAGTCTTATAGGCAGCTGATCCCCAAATCTCGATTTAGTGGGAGCTTACTGCCAGTTAAAGCGGGAAAACTTAAGCCGCACGGTTTAAAGGGGCGCGGCTTTAATAGTGTCCGAGATGCCGAGATATTTTTTGGGCCGCATTTTGGATTTCTTTTATAAACATGTCTTGTTTTTTCTCTGTAATGCGGCTGGAATGTCCGATCACTGAAAGGGAAGACACGACCGTGCCTGTATAATCCCGGATAGGGGCTGCGATGCTTGTATAGTTCTCATAATAAGTATCTTTCATAATACAATAATCGTTTTTTTGAATATCGGCTATGAGGGCACGAAGATCGTTTGGATCGGTAATCGTGTAGGGTGTATAAGGATATAACTCGGAAACCAGAAGCTTTTGTGTTGTTCTCTTGTCCTGAAAGGCTAAAATACAAAGTCCTTCACTTGTACAGTGAATGGGATTTTTGCGGCCGATTTGTGTTAACAGTCGATCTGGATGACGGCTTTCCACCCGGAATAAATAGACGACATCCATATTCTCCAGCAAACAAATATGAGCCGACTCATCCAATGTTTCAGACAGCTTTTTCACGATGGGAAGAGCTTCCTTATATAATTCGCGGTGGCTGAAAATGACACCGCCGAGACGTAGAATAGCCAGCCCGAGACGGTAATGGTTGGTTCGCGGATTTTTTGACAGAAAGCCTTCCTTGACCAAGGTGGCAATCATTCGATGTGTACTGCTTTTTGGCAGGTTTGTATGCCTGACAATATCCGTAAAGCTTAGCTCTTGTCTTTTGGGCGTAAAAAGTCGAAGGATCCGTAAAGCATTTGTAACAGATGAGAGAGTTGATCCGCTCATTTTATATCACTTCTTTTTCTCCATATAATCATCTCAGTTAATTTACCGGACGCTTTTTGCAGAAGGGTTACATATCTATTTTTTATCCTGTCTGATGAAACTCTTTGTGTTAATGCTGTAATGCTGAGGGAAGCCATAACTTGTTTCTTATCATTATAAACTGGCACGCCGATTCCGGTAATGCCGTCCCGATATTCTTGTTCAGATATGACAAAGCCGTTCTTTTGGACGTCTTTTAGTTTTTGGAAGAAAGCGTCCGGAGATGTGATTGTATTTACGGCATAAGTCCGCAATTGGCGTGAAGCGCGCGCCGCCGTCTTTGGATGAAAGGCGAGGATTGCCTGGCCGGCACTTGTGCAAAAAGCGGGCTTCCGATTTCCCAAATGGATGTAATCAACAGACGAGTAAACTCCATCAATCGTTTGCAAGTACACGACATCGAGCCCCTCCAATATCGCCAAATGGGCATTTTCCCCGATTGTTTCCACAAGCATATTTAAAATCGGAACCGCTTCATTGGCTATTGGAATTTGTGAGTTGACAATTTGAACGAGTGACAAGATGGAAGATCCCAGGCTGTAAAGGTTTGTATGCGGGTCTTTATACACAAAGCCTTCCGAAGCGAGTGACGATAAAAGGCGGTGGGATGTGCTTTTTGCTACTTGAAGCTTCCTCGAAACATCGGTGACGCTCATTTCCGGCTCGTCCATGGAAAAAAGCTTCAAAACATGCAATGCGTTCTCGAGGGAAGTTCTTTTCTGTTCCTCCGGCATTTCTTCACCTTTTTTCGAAAATTTTCTTATATTCATTTTAATGCCAGGCATTCGATCGGTCAAACCAAGTTCTAACGGAAATACATATGTTCAGTACGATTGTAAAATGAACAAGTTATATGTTTTCTTTTTTCTTGTGAACTGTCACTTTAGGAGTATCCCGTACATGTAAGCTCTTTACAATTTAAATCAAATCTTGCGTGTTGCATAGGAAAGTTCTTGTTGACAATGTTCGTAAAATACTCCATTTTAAAAATGAGTGAGTAGCTTACTTAATAGCAAAGGAAAGAGGGAATGTTGGAATAAAAAATGACTATCCGGCAAGAAACCATTCTACGAAAGTAAAGGGGAGCTTGTTTTTAACAATCAATTACAACTTTAGGGAAAACACATGCTTGATAAGAACAATATATATGCCTCTATGTTAACGGAACATGCTCGTAAAACTGATAATGTTCTCGAAAACACCAATCTTTGGAATCCCAATAAATGTTGATTAATTCCCATCTTCATGAAATTAGAAGAAATAACTGTGGATGGCGGATATAAGCCCGTTTAGATATGTATTAACTTTATAGAACAAATTGTTGAATAGCGTGATGGCAGAACTTTCTATGACATATTCAAGATGAGCGTTACTGTAGTTGCGAATACATGATTGCGATTTTATAAAACATCTTGCTCTTGGTACAAAAGTTGATGGCAGAACTGACAAGTTTTTCGCTTGTAATTTAAATTCTGCTCATATGATTGAAATGATAATATTACAGTGTTTTCATTCCAGTATTAACTACGCTGCTTATGTTGGTCAGCAATCTATGGAAAAGTGGCGTTTCAATAAAATCGGCTTCATATCTAAAAGAAGAAGGGAACATGTCTTTTGAGTTTAAAACATGAGAAACATATAAGGACAGAAACAGCTGCCAAAACTTATTTGACTAAAGGATGGGGCTATGTTGCAGCTTTTGCGCTGTTGCCGTATGCGATTTTAAAATCGCTTTGGGCATGGGGATCAACCGTAGGGCTTACAACAAAACAAGCTGCGCAAGATGTCGCGGCGTTTGGTGATACATTAAAGGAAGGACCTGCTTTTCTATATACGTTATATACCATCGGAATAGATTTCACAGCTGTTTTGGCGATACTGGCATCTTTATTTGCTTTGGCTTTCGTGACTTCCTGGGGAGAGAAACTGCCAAAATGGTTATTAATCATACCAGGATGGTCAATTGGGGTGTTGACTGTTCTTATCAGTTTCATGACAACTCTTCAATTTTTCGGAGTGCTTCCAAAAGGATACGCCGAAGGGCTAGCCATTTGGGTATATGTGGTGACGTACGGGGGATTGTTCGTATGGGGAGTAACTGTATTTATTGCGACTCTGTCGTTCCAGCATCGGATTAAAAACAAACAGTTTCCCAAAAGAGGTACTTATACATCATAATCTACCTTTGAGTGTTTATCTTGAAAATATTGCAATGTTGGTGTTACGGCACAATTTTCAACAATCGGGCGGGATTGGGGCATAATGATTGGATTTTTTGTTACTTCGATGAGTTCTATTTCGTAATTCGCCAACAAATTTTTTTAGCTTCAACATAAACAACGTTTATGATCATTACATAAATAATGCAGAAACCCAGCTATTTTCACTGTAATGAAGTGCCACCTCATTGTCTAACATTGAGGTGCGGTTCATTATTATTGTAAAGATAGCTGGGTTTTTATGGATGTGCAAAAATACCGCCTCAAACAAGTGAAAAATAACGCTGAAAGTTACATTGTGAATACTTTGTCCTATAATAAATGGATAAGAGAGGAGCGTTTTACAATGGCTGAAGCTCAAAGGGAGAAGGTTATTAGAAAAGTTGAACAGCATTTGAGAAAAACGTCGCGCCAATTGATTAAAATAGATACTGAAGAACAAGCATTGCAATATTTGAGTGACTCGTTTCGCGCGAAGTTATACTGCGATTTTGTCGGTGTGGTATTTGTTGAAAATGCGCATTTTGTGCCAAAGACGTGGAGCGGAAATATTAATGAGGTGAGGGATTCGTTTCCACTGAGAGTGGACGACTGTTCCGCTCAGTTGCTTGAACGCAGTTTAACAGATAAAGAGGTAAGTTCAGCCGCCGTGAAGTGCAAACTTTTTTCCTTATTGAAAAGTTCGAGCGTGCAAACATGGTTTACGGTGCCCATCAAGGACGAACTGCATACGTTTGGATTTTGCATGATCGGTTTCTTACGTTATGTCCCGCTCTTTGAAATGGGAAAGCATTTTGATGAATTCGGGAAGGACGTTGCATTAGCCATTTCCATGACGAGAAGCAAGGAAATGCAATTAAAAAAAATAGAAGGTATAGAATGGATTACAAAAAATCTTTCTATTGATGCACCGTTTGAAGAAAGCATTGAAGAAATTACAACGCGAGCCGGAAAAGGGACAAATGCCGAATTTGCCTGTATTTATCTTTACAACGATCCTGATAACTGTTTTATTTTCCAACCCCCTTCATATGGAAAAATGACCGCTCCAAAGCAGGTGAAGATCGAAGAAAATCACCTATTAAAACAATATTTCCCTTTTTTGGAAAAAACAGGCGGGAAGCAATTAACGATCCCCATATCCATAGATTTAAAGACGATCGGCGTCCTCCATGTAGAAAGGAAGAAATCCGGGGGATTTGTAGAAGAAGATTTGCATATGCTGCGCCTGCTTAGTAATCACATAGCCGCCATTTTGGAGAATGCCAGGCTCTATAATAATGAAAAAGAAAATCGAAACCGCTTGCATTTCTTATTGCAATATCAGCAGGCGCTCGTAAAAGAAACGGTCAAGCAAGCAGGGTTTTCCGGAATCATATCCATGCTTGGCGAACTGTTTCGTTCATCAGTTGTTTTATTTGACCGTTTTATGCGGCCGTTAACCCACGTAATGGACGGTGGAAAGGAAAACCTGATCCCTCATTTGCGGACGGAGGCCGAAAAGGCGAGAAGAAAGAGTCATTCTCACATCGTTCTTGCGCAATTCAATCAAACCTTTTCACTTTGGCCCATTAATAGCGGGAGTGATTTACTCGGTTATTTGGCGGTCGGCATGTCCGGTGATAAACTGGATGACTATGACAAAATCATGATTGAAATGGCCCGAAACATTTGCTCCATTCAATTTATTAAGCAAAAACTGGTGTTGGATGCGACAGAGCAGGCAAAGGAAAACTTCATCAGCAAGCTTCTCGCAGAGGAGATTGAAAATAAAGAGAGCATCCTTCAGTATGCCAACTTGTTTTTGTGGGACTTGTACAATCCTCATCGTGTGGCATTGCTGGCGATTATACTTTCGGAAACCGAATTAGCAGGCTGTAACTTGCTGGAGCAACAGGCTAAAAAATCAATTATTTGGGATTATATAAAAATTTTTGTCGTGGAAAAAAGGAAAGACATGTTAGCCGCCACGTTTAAAGAGCAATATGTATTCATTGTACCGGCAGAAAAAGATACGCAGGGGTTTTGGCCGGATTTTTACAAAGATATTCAGGAAGCCGCCAAAAGAAGTGGAATTCACTGCGATGTATTGCTGGGAGTCGGAGGAAAGACAGACAATATACAAGGTTATTATGTAAGCGGCGAGCAGTCGAGACAAGCATTAAATATTGTTCAAAGCCGCTTTAAAGAAAAGGGATATGCCTTTTTTGAAGAACTTGGTTCCTATACGATTTTGCATCAACTTGAAAATGCGCAAGCAACTAATTTATTTTTGGAACATCAGCTTGGCCGCTTGGAAAAATATTCAGAAGGGAAAAACATGGATTTACTTCATACTTTGAGAGTGTACTTGCAAAATAATGGAAATGCCAAAAGCACTGCGGAAGAATTGTTTATCCACCGCAGTTCGTTATTATACCGCTTAGAAAAAATAGAAGCACTGCTTGGTGGAGATTTAAGAGATGCCGAAGTCCGGTTTAACTTGATGATGGCTTTTAAACTGTACGATATGCGCGGGAAAATGATCTGAAAAGAAAGAACAGTTAGGTGTGGGGGTTGTCTAAAAAGTCCAAATTTGAGTAAATGCACTAACATTTAAAACCCAAGAATGCTGATTTTACAGCATTCTTGGGTTTTAATTTTTTAAATGTTCAAGCTGCAATCTTACTTTTCGGACAGCCTTTTTTAAAAATATGTCATAAACAGAATTTATATCGGAAAGTTATGGTGGGGCTTCTTAAGTAGAGTTAGTGCAAATTTGGAAAAATCCCTGTATCGTTTAGCCTTTGCGAAAAAATGTTTTTGAACAAATGTCGAAACGAGAGCGCTTTTTTCCTACAATGTGTATGTACATAATCGTACATTTAACATTTATAATTTAGATAATGTTTTGAATGATGAATAGAGGAGATGGAATCATGTCTATACAAACGATTGGGGTAGTTGGAGCCGGCTCAATGGGATCAGGGATTGCCAATCTCGCTGCTCTGAACGGTTTTCATGTAATTTTGCGGGACATCGAAGACCGCTTTTTAGAGGGCGCTTTATCCCGGATGGAAAAATTTATGTCCAAAAGTGTCGAGCGGGGCAAAATGACGGAAGAGCAAAAACAAGAAACGCTTGCCCGAATTCAAATAACAACAAATCTGGAAGAGATGAAAGATGCAGATATCGTTATTGAAGCCGTTTTGGAAGACATGGCTCTGAAAAAAGAAGTGTTTTCCCTACTGGACGAGATCACTCGCGCAGATGTCATCTTAGCTACAAACACTTCCTCAATGTCCATTACGGAAATTGCTTCTGCAACGAAGCGCCCGGATCGGGTTGCAGGCATGCACTTTTTCAACCCGGCACAATTGATGAAGTTAGTGGAAGTCGTTCGCGGATTTGAAACGAGCGCTGAAACTGTCGAAGTGTTGAAAGCGCTATCTATCCGCTTGAAAAAAGAAGTGGTGGAAGTTAAAAAAGATTCACCCGGCTTTATCGTCAATCGCATTATGATTCCGCAGTTTATTGAAGCAATCCGCCTATTGCAAGAAGGCGTTGCTACGGAGGAGGATATCGATAAGGCAGTGAAATTTGGTTTGAACTATCCAATGGGGCCATTTGAGCTTCAGGATTTTGCCGGGGTTGATATCGGCTATTATGTCATGGAATACTTTCAAAAAGAATTCAACGATTCCCGTTTTGCACCTCCGCTTCTCATAAAGCAAATGGTGAGAGCGGGAAGGCACGGGAAAAAGACTGGAGCTGGTTTTTATGATTACAACAAATAAGCGGGAGAAAAAAGATCTGGAATTTGTACTTTGTGACATCGAGGATCACGTAGCGGTTGTGACGATCAATCGTCCGCCGGTGAACCCTTTAAACACAAAAGTATTTAAGGAACTTTTGCTTCTTTTTGGACAATTGGATGAGGATGAAGATGTCCGGGCAATCGTTTTGACCGGCAGCGGCGAAAAAGCGTTTGTAGCGGGCGCGGATATAAATGAAATGTCCGGACTCGACCTTGTGGGCATTCATAAAATGAACAAGGTTTCCAGAAATGTTTTTACGCAAATTGAGAATGCAACGAAACCGGTTATTGCCGCGATTAACGGTTTGGCCCTTGGCGGCGGCTTTGAACTTGCCTTAGCCTGCGATCTGCGCATTTGTTCAGAAAGAGCGAAGTTTTCTTTCCCGGAAGTCGGCTTGGGAATTATCCCTGGCGGAGGGGGGACACAGCGCCTGCAAAAAATAGTCGGACAAGGAATAGCGAAAGAACTTTTGTATTTTGGTGATATGTTCGATGCTGCCCGCGCCCATGAATTACACATTGTAAACAAAGTTGTACCGGCGGACGAAGTGCTCGCTGCGGCAAAAGAGTGGGCCGCAAAGCTTGCCCAAAAGCCTCCGGTCGCACTTCAAATGTTGAAAGTCGCTGTGAACGCGGGAAGCAATACGGACATGGAAACAGGTTTAACGATTGAAAACACTTGTTTCGGTAATGCCTTCTCTACAGAGGACCGAAAAGAAGGATTGACTGCGTTTGTTGAAAAAAGAAAGCCTGTATATACCGGACGGTAAGGGCGAGTTTATGAAGCATTCGGATATACAGCCTTCTCTACTCATTTTCGGATGCTTCTTTTTTACACCTTAGCGATGTGAAAAGTACAGTAAAGATTGAAAAGCGGATCGCCTTTTATGGGTATCAAAGGAGTTGAGCGAATGGCGACAAAAAATGCGGGTATTAAAAACTTCTTGGACGGCAACATCTTCCCCGAAGACATTTTTACTCCCGAAGATTTTTCAGATGAACATAAAATGATTGCGGAAACGGCCGAAAAGTTTGTTGTGAACGAAGTCATACCGGCTTTGGAAAAAATCGAAAATCAGGAATTTGCTGAAACAGTGCGCTTGATGAAACAAGCAGGAGAAATTGGATTGATCGGAGCGGATATTCCTGAGGAGGAAGGTGGATTTGATCTCGGCAAAGTCAGCGGAGCCATTATCGGTGAAAAAATGGCTTTGGGCCGTTCATTCTCGATTACATTTGGTGGACAAACGGGGATTGGCGCGTTGCCGATAGCTTATTTTGGCAATCAGGCGCAAAAAGCCGCCTATTTGCCTGACTTGCTAAGCGGCGAAAAAATAGCAGCTTATGCATTGACGGAACCTTCTTCAGGGACTGACGCAATGAGTTTAAAAACAACGGCGGTTTTATCTGAGGATGGCTGCCATTATATGTTAAACGGTGAGAAACAGTGGATTACGAATGCTGCTTTTGCCGACATATTTATTGTTTATGCCAAGGTGGACGGGGAAAAAATGACCGCCTTTATTTTGGAAAAAGACTATGAAGGGTTGGCCACGGGACCGGAAGAGCAAAAAATGGGCTTGAAGGGATCATCAACCCGTTCGCTCATCTTGGACAATGTGGCCGTTCCCGTTGAAAATGTGATTGGTCAAATGGGCCGCGGGCATATCATTGCCTTTAATGTGTTGAATATGGGCCGTTTTAAACTTTCCGCATCGGCATTAGGATCTTCTAAAAGAGCTATTGAACTTGCCGCCAAATATGCGAATGAACGCAAACAGTTTGGCCAGCCACTTTCGAATTTTAAATTGATTCAACAAAAACTTGCCGACATGGCCATTCAAACGTACGCAAATGAAAGTGCCATCTACCGAACAGCGGGAGCGATGCAGAAAGGGTTTGAAGAAATGCAGGCGCATGGCGGTGATTATGGAAAAACGCTTGCCGGTTTTGCGGTCGAATGCTCCATTAATAAGGTAATGTCAACTGAAGCACTTGATTTTATCAGCGATGAAGCTGTTCAAATTCACGGCGGATACGGATATATGGCTGAGTATGAGGTGGAGGCGATATACCGCGACTCCCGGATCAACCGGATTTTTGAAGGAACGAATGAGATCAACCGGATGATTATCGCAGCGAGTTTATTGAAAAGTGAGAAATCTAAAACTGATCATCAGCCATTCAAGAACGGCCCGCTTCAACAGGAAAAACAAACACTTGCGCTCATGAAAGAGTATGGCCATTCAACGATTCAGGCTCTCAAGCAGTCCGAACTGGCCGATATGAATGAAGAACAGGAAGCGGCAGCGTTTTTGGCTGATCTGATCATCGCCATTTACACTGGTGAAAGCGCGGTGTTACGCGCCGAAAAATCGCTTGCCAACTTGGGCGAGGAACGAAGTGCCCAGATGGTTGATTGCGTCAAAGTGTATGTTCATGAAAAAGCTCAATGGTGTTTCGTTAATGCTTTAAATATTCTCCACCATCTCCATCACCACCAGGAATCACTTTTTCATACAGCAGGCCGCCTGATGAGCAGCACTCCTCATAATATCGTAGAACGAAAGCGGCGTATCGCCGCGAGAGTGATTGCAGCGGAAAAATACATCATTTAAACATGATTGCACTTTAAATAAATCTATCATAGTCCGGATGAGTGTGGGGATTCTCTTTAATATGTGTACCTAAGCCCTGCGGAGTGGTCCCGCTTGTACGTTGCTCAACGGGCACTTGCCCATTTTTTAAGACATTTATTGACTGTTTGAAAGGCTTGCGCTTTATGTGAAAAATTCATTTCCGGGATGCGCTAGAATATGAAAGAGGTGCAAACAATGAGTCACATTGTAATGGTAGAAGGCGCGCGGACCCCCTTTGCGAAAATTTCGGGCTCCTTTCGAGAGATAAACGCTACGGAGTTAGGGGTTATTGCCGCAAAAGAAGCGATTAAAAAATCAGGAATCCGTCCTGAAGAAATTGATCAGGTTGTTTTCGGAAATGTACAGCAATCCAGCAGGGATGCCCACATGCTGGCAAGACATATCGGCTTGAAATCAGGCGCCCGCTTGGAAGTTCCCGGCGTTACCATCAATCGTGTATGCGGCACCGGCATTGAAACCATTCTGACCGGAGCGAGATATATATTGAACGGTGAAGCGGATGTTGTATTGGCGGGCGGAACAGAAAATATGAGCCAAGTGCCCCATGTCATTCGCGGGATGAGGTGGGGAAGCCAGCTTGGTGGTCCTGTTGTTGAAGACTGGCTTTGGGATGGGCTTCTTGACACAAACTGCGGATATACGATGGCCGAAACCGCTGAAAATCTAGCTGAAAAATACAATATTTCACGAGAAGAAGTGGATGAACACGCACTGGGAAGCCACACGCGGGCAATCAAGGCGAGAAGTAAAGGTTATTTTAAAGAGGAGATCGTTCCGGTTACGGTAAAGGGGAGAAAAGGTGATGAGGTAATAGAGCATGATCAGCATATTCGCGAAACAAGCAGGGAAGAATTAGCGAAATTGCCGGCCAGGTTTGTCGAAAATGGAGTCGTCACACCGGGAAATGCGAGTGGCATGGTGGATGGCGCCGCGGCCGTTATTATCACCTCAAGTGATTACGCTGAAAAGAACGAACTAAAACCGATCGCGCGTCTCGTCTCATGGGACGTTGTGGGAGTTGAACCAAAATATATGGGAATCGGCCCAGTTCCAGCGATTCAAGGTGCTTTGAAAAAAGCGGACTTGCGGCTGAAAGATATTTCTTTGATCGAGATTAATGAAGCATTTTCAGCCCAATATTTAGCTTGCCAAAAAGAACTTGGGTTTGATCCGGAAATTGGAAATGTAAATGGGGGAGCCGTAGCATTGGGGCATCCATTGGCGGCCAGCGGGACAAGAATCTCCTATACGATCGTCAAAGAGTTAAAAAGAAGAAAGGAAACATACGGTGCATCAGCTGTTTGTATTGGGGGCGGACAAGGAATCGCGGCCATTTGGGAAGCGCTATAAGTATGATCGTGCAAAAGCTATCACTTTTCCATGGAAAGGAATGCCATTACAGAAATCGGGTGAGGAAATGAAACAATTACAGAAGGCTCTCAATGTCAGCAATACATTGAAGGAAGCCGCAAAAACATTTTGCGACAGGGAAGCCGCCGTTGTCGGTGAAAGAAGAATGACTTACGGCGAGCTTGACCAGGAAGTGACGAAGCTTGCCAATCAATTGATCCAACTTGGTGTTAAAAGTGGAGACCACGTCGGGATTGCTTTACAAAATTCATTGGAATTTATAATCGCATTTTATGCCATTGCCCGTGCCGGTGCTGTCATCATTCCGATCAATCCTTTTTTTAGTAAAGAAGAGAGTGCCTATGTGGTTGAACAATCGCAGGCAAAGCTTATTTTTTGTGGAGAAAAAGCTTATTTTCAGGAGCTTCGATATGAGATTGAAACGCTTGAAAAGTTGATTTCAGTCGGTTTTGAAGAGGATGAGTTTATTTCTTACTCGAGACTGATGATGCGCGGATCACCAAAAGAACCGCTTCATGTGGAGCCAAAGGAAGATCTATTTGCCATTCTGTTTACCTCTGGAACGACTGGTCGTTCCAAAGGAGCGATGTTGACACATGAAAACGTGCTGTATAGTACATTATCTGCGGCCAAGGTAATGAAATGTACCGAAGAAGATATTTTTTTAATGCCAAATCCTCTTTTTCATATTTTTGGCGTTACATTTATTCTTCGGGCAGCCAGTTGCGGAGGAAAACTGATCGTGATGGAAAAATATTCCGTTACAAAGGCGCTGGAATTGATAGAAAAAGAGAAGGTAACTGTTCATCCCGGTGTGCCGACTATGTTTACTTTGGAGCTAAACCATCCGGATTTTAGCAAATATAATGTAAGCTCGTTACGTACTGGTGAAATGGCGGCTGCTCCATGTCCGGTGGAAGTGGTTAAAAGAATCAGGAAAGAAATGAACTGTAACGTTCTTGTGGCATACGGGATGACTGAAACGTCAGCAACCCTTACGATTACAGGCTTTGAGGACAGTGATGAGCTTCGCTCAGAAACTGTGGGACGCCCCATTCCCGGTGTACGCATCAAAATCGTCGATGAAAACAGGGAAGAGTGTGAAACAGGACGGGTTGGAGAGATCGCTTGTAAGGGCCCCGTGGTGACAAAAGGATATTTCAATATGCCGGAAGAAACGGCTAAAGCCATTGATCATGAAGGCTGGTTTTATACGGGGGATATAGCGACAATTGATGAAAGCGGTTACGTGAGAATTGTCGGGCGGAAAAAAGAAATGATCATCCGCGGCGGGTTCAATATTTATCCACGGGAACTGGAGGAAAGCCTGCATCAACACCCGGACATTGTTCATGCAGCAGTGATTGGCCTGCCTGATGAAATTTATGGAGAAATCACATGTGCTTGTGTTGTTTTAAAAAAAGGGTCGAAAGCAAGCGAAGAATCCCTGGCGGAATATATGAAACAGAGATTTGTAAAGTATAAAATTCCGGATACAATCATGATATTGAATGAATTGCCTGTCACGCCTTCGGGGAAAATAAGCAAATTAAAACTGAAAGAAAAGATTGAACAACAAAGGGGTTTTTAATATGGAAACGGTAGACGCAAATGAGATCTATGATAAAAGCGGCTTTAAACCCTTTCATCTGAATTTGCTGATTTGGTGTTTCCTCATCATTTTGTTTGATGGGTATGACACGGCGATTTACGGAGCTGTCGTCCCTGTATTGATGGAGGAATGGTCGCTTACCCCCGTACAAGCAGGAGCAATCGGCAGTTATACGGTCATTGGAACCGTCGTCGGGGCTGTTGGAATGAGTATCATTGCCGACAGAATCGGCCCGAAAAAAATTGTCATTATAAGCGTAGTGATGTTCAGCTTATTCACATTTTTGTCAGGATTTGCAAATACTCCCGTCTCTTTTGCTATTTTGCGCGTTCTTGCGGGACTTGGCCTTGGCGGTGTTATGCCGAACGTGGTTGCGTTGTCAACCGAGTTTGCCCCAAAGAAAATAAGGAGCACAATGGTGGCTCTTATTTTTTGTGGCTATTCTGTCGGCTCGATGCTCATCGCTCTTATCAGCAAATTTGCTATTGAAACATATGGTTGGAAACCACTTTTTTGGTTGGCGGCGATCCCGCTTTTACTCATTCCTTTTATGGTAAAGGCGTTACCTGAATCATTGCGAATATTGGCTAGTCAAGGAAAAAGCGATGAAATACGAAAAATATTGAGAAAGACGGTTCCAAGCGAAATGCTTAGTGAAAATACAATCTTTTCAACCAGTGGCAAAGAAGCAAAGGGCGTATCTATTAAAGTGCTGCTTAGTGAAAAGCGCGCGCTAAGCTCTGTCATGTTCTGGGTCATTTCTTTCAGTTGTTTTATTTTGATATATGCAATGAATACTTGGTTGACAAAGTTAATGATTCAAGCAGGTTATGATCTTAGTTCGAGCTTGCTTTTCTTGGCGCTGCTCAATGTTGGAGCGATGATCGGCACGATTGCCATTGGGCCGTTACTGGACAAATATGGTGCCAAAAAAGTGCTTGTTCCATTGTTCTGTTCAGGAGCCCTGTCACTCATATTTATTTCGGTCGCCAAGCATATCGTGCTGGCTTATCTGCTTGTTGGCGTGATTGGGGCGGCTTCGATTGGAATTCATAACTTGCTTAATCCGGTCGTATCACAATATTATCCGCCGGAGATCAGATCGACAGCACTTGGAGTGATGATGGCCTTTGGAAGATTAGGGGGGATTTTGTCGCCGACTTTGGTAGGTCTGCTTATGTCGCAAAATTTGACTGTCCAGGGAAACTTTATGGCTATTAGCTTAGCCTGTGTTATTGGCGCCGTTGCTATTTTGCTCGTTCAAGAAAAGTATGCGTATCAATATCAGTATAAAGACAGTCAAGGAATCCCCTTATATAAGAAACAGTCCAGTTAAAACGCGCTTCTGAGTGAATTTTAGAAAACCAACATAACCGATCGCAACAATTGCTCCGACATGCCTATAACAATGTTAAAAATGACGATCCGGGCTTTGGACTGAAAGTTGTATGCGTTTGCATCAGCATATTCAAGAAGGACGAGCTTTCAAGGAAAAAAGACCGTGTCACAATCGCCGACTCCTGCTATTTGATTGGGCTGGGCAATGACATTTAAATAGCGGTTAAACACTTCAAAAAAACCCCGCAGAAATGTATCTTCTGCGGGGGTCGGTATTTATTATTATAAAGACTTTTGAATGTGAAGAATCGATTCTTTCAGGATGCTGACAAAGTCGTTTACGTCTTGTTCAGTCATGCAAAGTGGAGGGGAGTAAACGATTGTGTCTTTTTCCCAGTAAGTAACATTTCTCAAGATGAGTCCACGCTCTCTTGCTTCTGCGACAACTTTTCCAGAAAGTTTTTCTTCGAAGCGTTCACCTGTTTCTTGGTTTTTGACGATTTCTATAGCGCCGATCAATCCGAGATAGCGAACTTCACCAACGATGTCTGTTTCGTTTTGAAGTTCTTTTAGCTTGCTGCCTAAAAGCTCTCCCATGACTCTGGAGTTTTCAACCATGTTTTCAGACTCCAAGATTTCGATGTTTTTCAAGCCGACGGCACAAGCTGTTGGATGTCCGCTGTAAGTGAATCCGTGCATCAATACCCCTTTAGAGTATTTGATTAAGTCTTGATGGATATGCTCACGTACAACAACTGCACCCAATTGGATATATCCGCTTGAGATACCTTTTGCTAACAGGAGTACATCTGGAACGATGCCGAAATGTTCGCATGCAAACATTTTTCCTGTACGTCCGAATCCGTTAATGACTTCGTCAGCAATGAACAGGATGTCATGCTCGTCACAGATTTTGCGAATTTCTTGGAGGTATCCCTCTTTCGGGAAGTTAACGCCTCCGGCACCTTGGATAGGCTCGGTTAAAAATGCAGCAATGGTATCTGCGCCTTCTTCTTGAATAGCTCTTCTGAAATCTTCTGGATCATCCGGATCGATGTGAATAAATCCTGGTGCAAGAGAAGTAGTAAATTCATGGAAAGATTCGATACCTGTTGCACTTGTAGAACCGGAAGCTACTCCATGATACGCTCTTCTGCGAGCGATGATTTTTGTTTTTTCTGGTTTGCCTTTTACTTTCCAATAGTGACGTACGAGTTTATATGCCGAATCGTTTGATTCAGAACCACCGGACGTAAAGAAAACACCATTGAGATCTCCAGGTGTCATTTCAGCTACTTTAGCAGCAAGGCGAATGGCTGGCTCATTACTAAAGCCGGTAAAGCTAGAGACATAAGCGCATTTTTCCATTTGCTCTTTGGCAACTTCAGCCAATTCTTTCCGTCCATAGCCAATATTAACATTCCAAAGAGACGCCATTCCTTCAATGTATTTTTTTCCATTCAGATCATAAACATGAACGCCTTCTGCTTTATCGAAAATAATGGAAGGGCCTTTTTCTTGTTGATCTTGAAGTGAAGAAGTGGGATGAATAAAATATTTTTTATCCAATTCAACCAATTCTTGTCGTAACGCTTCGTTGTTGCTCATTGATATCGCTCCTTTTTTCCAAATGTCGCTGTATCCAGTGGCATTATGTAATTAATCTTCACAACTATAGATTATATATGATTAATTTTAGAAAAGAAAGGGGTTGACTTCCTTTTTCCAAGATTTTGTGTAAGGAGTATTTGATTTGCCTCTTGTTAAAAAAAAGTAATTTTTGGATCCAATTTAGGGAATGGAGTGGAGCCGGCCATCATTAGTCCCGGCTTCGACCCATATTCATGTTTCTACAGTTACGCTGTTCTATCTTGTGAATCGTTTTCCAAACTTAAATGAAGCTCAGGCGGTTTTTGTTTAAATCCTTTTGTTAAAAAGAGCAGATAAATAAAACCGAGAGCAAACCAGATGCTTCCCAACACCTTTGAGTGGATGTCCAAATTCAATAATAACCATATATCAAGCACGGCCCCAATACCCGGAAGGATCAAGTAAAGAATGGTTCCTTTGAAGGACCGTTCTTTCTTTTTAATAAAGTAATAAGAAATAACCGCGATATTGACGGAGATAAAGGCAATAAACGCTCCAAAGTTGATGAAAGACGCCACCAAGGTCAAGCTCAACACTAAAGAAAGAAGGGAGATGGCGCTGATTAATAAAATATTATTGATAGGTGTTTTAAATTTGGGATGAAGCTTGCCAAAAAAACTCGGAAGTTGTCCGTCACGTCCCATGGCAAATAGCACGCGAGAGGCACTTGCCTGGGAAGACATTGCCGATCCAAAAACCGTTACCGCATAAACGGCCAGAAATAAGGTGGCCATTAATTTGCCGCCAACAAAAGTGATGATCTCATGAGATGCTGAATCCGGGTCTGTAAATGTCGTGTGGTCCGGCCATACATTGTATGCAAAATAAGATACCGTCATGAAAACGGCTCCGCCTACAAGGGTGATCAACATGACAGCGCGGGGAATCGTCTTTTTCGGATTGACGGTTTCCTCCGCAAACGCCGTTGCCGAATCAAAGCCCAGGAATGAAAAACATAATAGGGCTGCACCGGCAACAATATAAGAGAAAGATTCATCTGGGTTGAAAAATGGCTTCACGTTTAAAAGGGTGCCCGTACCCGCTCCGCCAACAATTTCTTTTACGGAAAAGCCGATAAATATGAAGATAAACACCAGAGAAAATATCGTGATCATTGCATTGGCCATGGTGGCCAGCCTGATTCCTCTGGCATTGATGAGCGTAACGAGCAGAAGCATCCCCAGGATCCAAATATAGCTTGGGATGGCCGGAAAAGCCGCTGAGAAAAAGATGCCAAACAGCAAATAGTTGACCATCGGAATGAATAAATAATCCATTAGCACGGCCCAGCCGACCATGAAGCCGACGTGTGGGCTGATCGACTTTTGCGTGTAGGTGTAAGCTGAGCCGGCCGATGGCACGACTTTCGCCATTTGACCATAACTATAGGCGGTAAAAAGCATGACAATGAGCGCCAATAAATAGGATCCCGATACCATGCCGTTCGACAATTCCGCAGCTATTCCATACGTGCTGAAAACAGTCGCCAGTGCCATAAATGAAAATCCGAAAAGTACAACCGGGATAAGGGTAAGGGAGCGCTTCATTTGGTCTTGTTGCATACAAATCCTCCTTTTGGCTTGTGAGCGGTTACGAATAAAATGTTGTATAAAGGGGCTTCAAACAAGGAAGCATCTTATGGATGATTCACAAGCTTTTTTGTATTTTTTTCATAAACTACTTTTCCATCAACCATTGTCATTTCAACTTTAGCATCGAGGATTTCTTTTTCCGGAACATGAAACAAGTTCCTGTCGAGAATAACTATATCTGCAAGCTTTCCTTTTTCTAATGTGCCCATTTCGTGTTCCCGGAACACGCTGTAAGCAGATCCGTAAGTATAGGCTCTTAAAGCTTGTGCCAATGTAATTTTTTCCTGTTCATTCCAAGTATCTTCCAGTGAATAATCTTTGCGTGTTACTGCATGATAAAGTCCCAGCATCGGATTTAGCGGTACAATCGGATAGTCGCTACTGTAAGGCATGACATGTCCTTCCTTGAAGAAGAGGGCGTTCGGATAAATATAAGGGAACTTTTCCTTTGAAACCCTTTCTGTATGGCTTTCTCTCGGCATTAAGGCCATATGGTAAGGCTGGACCGAAGGAAGCACGCCTAATTGTTTAAATCTTGGTATATCTTCCGGGGCAATGACCTCAATATGTTCAAGGGTGTGGCGTGAGTCCCGCTTGCCATTTTCTTTTTGAGCATTTTCGTATAGATCGAGGCCAAGCCGGACAGCGCCATCTCCGATTGTGTGAAATTTAATTTGATAACCTTCCTTATCGGCGGCTGTGACCCATTCTTGAAGCTGTTCTTCGGAAAAGCCGATTTCACCTCTTGTTTCCGGTTTATCTTTATACACATCAAGCATGTAAGCGGTATAGCCGGTCACAACCCCGTCAATGAATTGCTTTAAACCGGACATTTTCAGCTTTGATGAAGTGAATGTTGTCCGGAATTCATTTGCTTGTTCCCAATCACCATTTAGCGGTGGATATAGATGGATTCTGACAGTTAATAAATCGTTTTCATCAAATTCTTTAAAAGTGGCGTACCCTTCCAACTGTTCATGGGCCCGGGACAAATAAAGGTCGTTCACTGCGGTCACACCAAAGCTTGCGGCGTGGTCCAAGAAAAGCTGTACCATTTTTCTTTTCTGTTCATCAGAAAAGTTATAGGCATATTCGCCAACGAGTGACATCGCGGATTCAATTAAAATGCCTGTTGGATGACCATCCCCATCTTTATGAATGATTCCATAATCCGGGTTGGCCGTGTCCGGCTTTATGTTGGCGATATCAAGCGCTTTCGTATTGACCCAGCCATAATGCCCTTCTGCATGAATCAGAAAAACAGGCCGGTCAGAAATATACTGGTCAAGGATGTGCCGATCGGGAAAATGCTTGTCCCCCCATGCGGTATAATCCCATCCGGTTCCAATAATCCATGAGCTGTCAGGATGTTCATCTGCATACGCTTTCACTTTTTCGGCAGCATCTTTGGCAGATAACGTATCACTTAAAGGAACGGCATAGTAGTTAAAGAGACTCCCGGCCATAATATGAATGTGTGAATCAAAAAAACCTGGCGAAACGAGCTTTTCCCCGGCATCAATCAGGCGCGTTTCATCACTCATGTATTTGTTTGCTTCCTGAGGTTTACATACAGCAAGGATTTTATTATCCTTTATGGCGACAGCCAGGTGTTCAGGATGTTCTTTTAAGCCTGTAAAAACGGCTTTACTTTGTATGATCAGATCCGCTTTCATTTTTTTCTCCTCCCAAGTATTGATATGTTTATAGTGGTTGGGATTTACATATAATTATGATGCAATTATTATGCCAACTATAAATTTACTTAAGTCGTGTCTATTCTTATACCTATTTCCCGAGCATTCTGTGTAAAAAAGATCTTGCGATCACGCAAAAAAACAGTTGTCCGGCTATAGTAGGAGGTTGAAGTAATCTTTTATGCTATTAATCATAAAATTGCTCTTTGAATAATACGATAATGCGATTTTACATAACCTATTCAATTTTGCATTGATTAAATGAGAGAGTCGCTGATTGGCGCATCAAGCTTCGGGGTTCAGAAAATGCCGATGTTCGCAAAGCGAGAGGAAGATTTCGTACATGAGCTTTGGGGAATGGCCTTGCATTAAGAGGTCTATTACAAACGGCTTGAGGTCATGAATGGCAAGGAAGCCTATTAGAATGGATGTATTTCCGCGGTCCAACATATTTATGGAAGATTGTTCACCTCGTTGGAAAGGCGGCTAAAAGATTTGCTTAATATATATCATTTTTCATCCATAAAGGGCATCATGTATTTTTCAATGATGGACCCATGATACAATGTTCCAGCCAGCATCAGCATAAACGGGTACTCTTCCGTTCCAGACAAAATCCGAATCGCAAGTGCCAAGTGTACACTTATGTGTCCAGCAAATCGGAAAACGGGGATTTGTGTTTTTGATCAAATTAAAGGGGTTGAGACACAAGCAAATATTAAATAGCAAAAAAATCCCTATCATCTCTACGTCAACATATTTTGACTACGCTAAAAGCTTGCGTATATACCTAGGACAATTTATCCGGCATGTAAGGTGCCGTAAGCCTCCCACTTCAAAATCTTGCGTGAATACAAAAGGTCTAAGTGTGAGAAAACGGCACCTAAATGCCCGATTGGTTCAACTAACATTCAGTAGAAGACCTACTGAATGAAGTTTCACTTTATTGTTCGTTTTTTAACAGCTGATTTAGTTATGTCCCGGTCCCTTTGTGTTTCCTGCACACTTCCATCTTTGATGGAAAGGTACATGAAACATTTATAATATTAAACGACTTTTTCTTCATAATGGACATTTGAGTTGTTGGATTTGGTCAGTAATGAAATAACGACTACCAAAATGGTTGACACCGGCAATCCAATAAAAACGGGATGAATGCCGAATGGATGTCCTGCTACTTGCCAACCTACCGCAATAAACAGCCCGATCCACATTGCCCATGTGCCGCCCGCTTTCGTAGCGCCCTTCCAAAATAACCCGAAAATGACCGGTGCCAGCAGGGAGGAAACTAACATCGCTGTTCCCGTTACCCACAAATTAACGAGTTGCGGAATATATAATGCGAGCAGCAAAGAAAATAGGGAAACAAATATGACTGATAAACGACTGTATGCTAGAAGCTTTCTATCGTTTTGAAGCTTGAGACGCGGCTTAATAATATCGTTGACAATAGAAGAGGCCCCTGCCATGAAAAACGAGTCCGCCGTAGAAATAACGGTAGCCAATAAAGCAATGATCATTACAATAATCATTGGAAAATTGAAAACATTCCCGATGATTTCATAGTAGCTCAATGTCGGATTAATGTCTCCCATCTGTAAGCCGTACTTGCCTGCTACTCCAATCGTAATCACGAAAAATCCTGTTAAAAATGCCAGTACGATGGAAATCCAGTAGCCGCGTGTGGTCGTTTTCAAATCTTTTGCCGCCCAAAATCGTTGCCATAGATCCTGTCTGACAAATTGATAGGCGCCAATCGTTAATAAATAGACGAAAACTTGCGTGGCCGAAATGTTGAAGACGCTCAAATTGGCTCTTTCATTCATTGCCAGGGCGTTTTCTGTCATATTTCCCCAGCCGCCAGATGCAATAATAACAACAACAAACAATGTGAAAATTCCAATCGTCTGGATTGTTCCATGAAAGGCGTCTTGCCAAATAACGGATTTCATCCCGCCAAAGTACGTTTTGAGCGTCAGCATAATCCAGCTAATGATAATTCCTGTTGTGATGCTAAGTCCGATGGTCAAATTCAAAATAGTCGCAATGGCAACAAATTGCATGCCGGTTATGGCACTGTAAGCAATTAAAATACTGATGACTGTTGGAAAGCGGGCCCCTTCCCCGAAGCGCAACGTTGTAAAATCGGCAATCGTAACCATATTGTATTTTTCTCCATATTGGCGAATCTTTTTAACAAAGAAAAACATTAAAATGATACCCGCAAAAAGGGTGCCGAAGTTCAGCCAATGCTGGCCCATGCCAAACCTGTACCCATTTTCCATATAGCCGAGCAAAGTGGACCCGCCGACAGCGGTGCCGACGAACGTCAGGATTAATGGGAAAATGGAGACGGATCTTCCGGCTACGTTATAATCATCATACGTTTTGATACTTTTTTGATTTATATAGAGAGAGACTCCAAATAGAAACAGGAAATAGACAATGACAAGTCCACCCAAAATCATTTGTTCTTGTGAATGATACATATTGATTTCTCCTCGTTTCAGGGATATTTTTAAGTGTCGCTAAAGACGATTTCTCCTTCAACAATTGTTTGAGTTACTTTCATGTCTTTGAGTGATTCCGGATCCGTTTTAAATGGGTCTTGGTTCAATACGATGAAATCCGCATATTTTCCAATGGAAAGTGAACCGATTATGTTTTCATCAAAGCCTGAAAAGGCGGCGTCAATGGTGTAAGCTTTTATCGCGTCTTCCACTGAAATGGCTTCTGCTGTTCCAAGTTGTTGACCGCCAATCGTCTTGCGGACGACGGCAGAATAGACGCCAAGCAGCGGATTGCCGTCACATACCGGTAAATCTGAATTTCCCGGGGACATAATTCCATATTTCTTAAAGGAAGCATGCGGAAATACTTTTTCTGCCCGCTGCTTTCCAAGGTTTGCCAAATAGCTGTCTCCAATCGAGTATATAAATCCAATGGAAGAAGCGGCAATGATTCCATATTGCGCTATTTGCTTTAAATGTTCTTCTGTCGGTAAGGTACAATGCTCGATTCTGTTGCGCATTCTCTTGTTTTCTTCGGGGGTGGCCGCATTTGAAATAGCCTTCAGAGCCATTTCGATTGCCCGCTCACCAATCCCATGGATGGATACACGCAAATTGTTTTTAATAGATTGGGATACGAGCTTGTTTAAATGGTCTTGCTGCATGTATAGAATGCCGTTGTTATTGTCATCATTCTCATAAGGCCTGTTCAATGCTGCTGTTTTGCCGCCGACACTTCCATCGAGCATGTACTTTAAGCCTTGAATATTCAGGCGGTCATTTCCTAAATGGCTTTCAATTCCAAGTTTCAGAGCCTCATCTTGGACACCGGTCCAGCCCATTAAATCAATTGCCCAGAGCCAAAGGCGGGCTTTCAAACGGAAACTTTCTTCTTTTTGAAGCTGTTGGTACACGATCATGTCGTTTTTAGTGACGGCCATTTCATGCACAGTCGTAATTCCCCACTGGAAAAATTGTTTCTGTGCCTGCATCATCGCGTCTTTTAATTGTTCAATAGAAAATAGAGGGACAGAAAACTCGTGCATGGCGTTTTCTTGTATGAGACCGCTTGGTTTGCCGGTTTTAGGATCAATATGGAAATGACCTCCTTCAGGATCTTTAGGAAGATCAGGCAGGCCGCTCGCCTTAAAAGCCAATCTATTGGCCACAGCATTATGTGAACAAGTCCTTTTTAGGAATACGGGATGATCTGGCGCGGCTTCACTTAGCTCGTCCATTGTAGGAAAGCGTTTTTCCTTTATTTTGCTGTCGTCCCATCCCGTCCCAAGGATCCATTCTCCTTTTGGCGTTACTTTTGCTTTTTCCCTTACTGCATGAAGAATGCTTTCAATGTCGGGTGTTACTTCTGCTCTCAAGTCAAGTTGCAGCAATTTTGCCGCGTACTGTAACGGATGTGCATGACTTTCGATAAATCCTGGTAAGACCGTTTTTCCATTTACATTTACTAGTTTTGTGGAAGGACCTTTCATCTGGTTTGTATTCTCGTCAAAAGCAATCATTTTTCCGTTCTTGACTGCCACTTTAGTTGCGTTAGGGCGGACTTCATCCATCGTGTAAATGTTGGCGTTATAAAAGATTACATCTGCGAACATTTCATATACCTCCTCTTGATGTGGCGCTTTCTTACAGGAAGGAAGCGTTAGTATGATGATTTGCCAACTGATAGACTGTCTTCAAAAGCAAGTTGGCACCTTTTTCAATCTCTTGCGGCGTGGTAAACTCTTCTTGGCAGTGGCTTTTTCCATCAGCACTTGGAACAAATATCATGGCTGTCGGGGTTATTCGATTCATATATTTTGCGTCATGCCCGGCTCCGCTGATCATTTTCTGGTTGCTATAACCAAGCTTGTCGGCATTTTCGGCAATGATGTTAATCAAACTTTCGGAAAAGCGGGTCGCGGAACTTTCCCAAATTTTATCGATTTGAACTGAAACTTTTTCAGCGGCAGCACAAACGCTGATTTTTTCTATTAATAATTGGGTCAATTGTTCTTTGATGGTGTCATGCGAATGGCGGATATCGACAGAGAAAGTGACCTCCCCGGGCACACAATTGATCGAGTTTGGCTTAATAGAAAGCCTGCCTACTGTAGCCGTAGCTTCATGATGAAAGTTTACGGCTGTTTGTTTAATCATTTGTATCATCTTGGAAGCCGCGTACAGGGCATCCTTCCGCATGTTCATCGGCGTTGGTCCTGCGTGATCGGATTGCCCGGTGATTTTCACTTCCAGCCAATTCATTCCTTGAATGCCGGTCACGATGCCGATATCCACATTTTTATGTTCCAATACGGGACCTTGCTCAATATGGAGCTCCAAATAGCAATAAGCGTTTTGAATGCGGTTTCTTTTTGAACCGTGATAGCCGATCCGTTTTAATTCATCTAAAAAGGTTTTCCCTTCCCGGTCTGTACGAGAGTAAACAAATTGGTGATCGAAATGTCCCGATAGTCCACCGGCACCTAAAATTGGCGGTTCAAATCTGGCTCCCTCTTCATTTGTAAAATTGATGAGTTCAATCGGTCTGTCTGTTTGTATACCGCTTTCATTCAATACGGTTAAAACTTCCAGTCCAGCTAGCACACCGAGTATTCCGTCGTATCTTCCGCCTTCGGGCTGTGTATCAAGATGGGAACCAATCAACACCGGAGCGGCATTGGGATTTTTTCCTTCCCTCCTGCCATAAATATTGCCAAAATCATCGACACGAACTTCCAAATCAATGTTCTTCAACCAGCGTATATATAAATCCCGCATGTTCTTATCCTCATTCGTCAGCGCGAGCCGGCGTATTCCCCCGCAGGGGAGTTTGCCGATATCGGCACTTTTGTCAATTGTTCTCATGAGGCGGTCCATATGAATCTGTAAATCTCGTTTCATGACTTCGCCAACCTCCTTATCACCTTTATATTTTATGAAATACTGTTTCATTGGCACGTTCTATGGGTTTTACTAAGAGCAATAATTGTGCCAAGATTTTTTGGTTATGGGAGCAAAAACGCCCCCGTTTTGACAGATTACGATGATTGCGTTTACAATTGTTGTTCAAAAGCGACTCAAGAAATACAGATTTGAGTCGATATTGACTCAACTATTTCTTAAAAAACAACGGTAAATTTCTCTTTTGAATCGTTTTCAAATCAAAATGGGCTGTTATTTTTACTCTAATGACAGATGGAGAGGGTGAATGGATTGAATAAAGTGCAAGAGCTTTTGAAACATCCATATTTCACAAAAATTCTGAATGCATTCTCTGACGGAGTTTTGATTTCTGATGGAGAAGGTCAGGTATTATGGCTGAATACAGCGTGTGCAAATTTCTCAAACAAACCGAAGTCGTTTTTTATCGGGAAAAGTGTTTACTTACTGGAAGAACTAGGTATATTTAAGCCATCAGTCACAAAAATGGTTATTGAAAAGCAAGCATTAGTAAGCACGGTACAAACATCTGAGGGCAAAGACCTCAGATTCATTGTCACCGGGTATCCCATTACAGATGAAGACGGAAAAATAGATTGTATCATCGCTCAGACGAAGGACATTACGGAAATTGTCCATACTACTAACGAACTGGAAGAAACACAGGCATTGTTAAAAAGGTACAGCCAGGAAATTGCGAAAATACATTACGAGAAAAACTTAGCGGGTTCGCATTTTTTTATTAGTCACAGTCCGATTTATCAAGCTATGTTGAATACGGTTGACAAAATTGCCCCCACAGATTCGACGGTTCTGCTGAGTGGCGAAACAGGTGTTGGAAAAAATGTAATTGCCAGGCGAATTCATGAATTAAGTGAACGGGAAAGCGAACCGTTTATTGAAATAAATTGCGGGGCGATACCGGAATCTCTAATAGAGTCAGAGTTGTTTGGCTATGCGAAGGGGGCTTTTACCGGAGCGAATAAAGGGGGAAAAGCAGGCCTGATCAAGCTGGCTGATAAAGGAACGCTGTTTTTTGATGAAATTGGCGAACTTCCCATCCACCTTCAAGCAAAGCTTTTGCAATTTTTGCAAGAGAAGAAATTTCTTCCGGTAGGCGCCACAGCATATCATTCCGCAAATGTAAGAATTATTGCTGCCACCAATCTTGAATTAGTGGAAGAAGTAAAGAAAGGCAACTTTCGTTCAGATTTGTTTTACAGGTTGAATGTTTTACCAATACGTGTGCCTTCACTTCGGGAGAGGGAGGAGGATATTGCGGGGTTATTGCAATTTCATCTGGATAAGTACAATAAAAAGCATAAGCGGTCATACCGGCTGACTTCCGAGGCAGTTGCGAACTTACAAACATACGAATGGCCGGGGAATATTCGTGAATTGGAAAATTTAATGGAACGCCTGGTCATTATCAGTTCGGGCGACTACATTCAATTGGAAGATTTACCGCTCCATATGAAAAAGGAGGAAGAACCTTCTTTCCATCTCGCCCATTATGGGGAAGGGGATTCGTTGACAGATATACTGGAATCAGTGGAAAAAGATATCATCGGCAAGGCTTATGCAAAATTTAAAACGACCCGAAAAACGGCGGAACAATTGGGCATTACACAATCACTTTTAATGAGAAGGCTGAAGAAATATAACATCAAGCTGCAAAGAGACAATTGACACCATTTTTGAAAGCCTGTACAATAAAGGTAGACGTACAAAATTTGCTTTCTGGTGAAACTTCCTTTTACTAGGTTCGGCAAAATAGTACGCCTTTCATTCTTATCGTTAATGAGAAGACTGCCAAATCTGTCAACCAGCGGGAAGACCGCAGGAGTCACGCAGAATAACCCAGTCGTTCATTTACATTTCATTGTAAATGACGGCTGGTTTTTTTATGCCGGTTTTCTGATTCAACGGACATTTATTCTTTGGGGAGGAAAAAGAAGATGTGTCTCGCAAAATCAGGCTGCAAACTATGCGGTAACTGCAAAGGCTCGAAAAAAACGAAGACAGAAGAGAAGAAAAAGTGAGGAAAAGAGAGCGGATTCAGCCGCTCTCTTTTTCATATTGCCACAAAACCCTTCTTCCATGGCGGAAATCGCTTCAATTTGTTTTATAACGAATAGGTTCTGGAACATCTGCGTAGTATATTGCTTTATCACGAAATAGAAGAGTGTCTGAGCATTTCCTTGTTGAAAGAAATGATTGGTTTTCATTTAAAAAGTGAGCGGATTCGGCCGCTTCCAGGCTGTTGAGAAACCTTTGATGTTTCATCACGGCAAGTCCGTTCACCCTTTGGGAATGCTCGTCTTTTTTGAGATCCCCGGCGACTTTTTTCATTTACTATCCGCTTTTTGGAAAATACTCTCTACTATTTAGATTCCCTCTCGTCGCAATGAAAATGCTCTTCCTTATTTCGATTTCCTCTTGAATTTTGGAAAATACTCTCTGCTATTTAGATTCCCTCTTGAATTTTGGAAAATACTCTCTGCTATTTAGATTCCCTCTCGTCTTTATGAAAATACTATTCCTTATTTCGATTTTTGCTCTTGCCTTTTGGAAAATACTCTCTACTATTTTGTTTTATTTGCGTTTTTCGGAAGTTACTTTCCATTTTTTATATTTACTCTCGGTATTAGAAAATACTCTTCACTTACCTCTCGTCTTTCGGGGTATTATTATCGACTTGAAGAGGAGATGCAGCCGCTCTCTTTCAATTCGCTCCTTTTTGGATGGCTGTTTGCGCCAGTTTTAGTATGGTGACATCATCCATCGGCGGGTTATGCAAACCGGCCCTGACATCGCGGTAGTAGCGCTGCAATGGGTTCTGGCGCTGGAGGCTCTTGGCGCCGACGATACGCATCGCTTTATCAACAATGTCAATGGCCGAATTCGTAATGGTATATTTGACTGCGCCAAGTTCGTTTGTCATGTATGGTCTCCGCGCTTCATCATCATATGCTTCCGCCACGTTGTATATAAAGTGCCGGCACCTGGTTAGCTCCAAGTCCATCTCCCCAAGCAGGCGCTGCACATTGGGAAGTTCACTGATCGTTCCCTCAATACTGTTCGGGGAATACTCCAGCGCGAAACGGAGGGCGAAGTCGCGGGCAGCCTGCGCAATGCCAAGATAGCAGGCCGGGATGTGTAAAATCCATCCGTTTACTTTGTTTCCTCTTGGGCCCTCGTTGATTTCCATCAGCATGGAGTCATCTACGGTGACACGATCGAGCACTAAATCATGGCTTTCCGTCCCTCTCATTGAGATCACGTCCCATGTTTCCTCAATGGATAAACCTTCCGATTCTTTATGAAGGAGGAAAAACCCGATGGCTTGTTTTTCCTCAATCCACGCAGAAGTGAGAAAATAAGTTAAAGCCGGGGACATGGTCGTAAATGTTTTTCGGCCCGATATCTCCCATTTTCCCCCTTTTTTCACGGCTGTTGTACCGGGCCGGCCGCCTCTTGTCGGACTGCCTGTTTGGGCTTCGCTGACAGCCCTGTTAACGAGAGCGCCATTCAGCACTTCTTCCGCAAAAAATGCCAATTTGCTGTCATCCCATAATTTTTTTTCATAAAGCTCACCTGTTACGCCCATATGCCAACCAATCGAAAGTCCTGTTGCGGCATCGCTGCTTGCGATTGTTTCTTGGAATAGCACCATGTCATAAATGCCGATGCCTTTTCCTCCGTATGTTTGCGGAAGTGGCAAACTTGTATAACCAAGATTCACTAGCACATCGATATTTTCTTTTGGAAATTTACTCTGTTCATCGGTATCGGCTGAACGAGTGCTGAATTCTGTACCTTCTTCGCTTAATGTTTGCAGCCATTTCTTTTGCGTATTGGTTTTGATAAATATTTGTTTCAAGTCATACTCACCCCGGATTTTTATATGTCATATATATGATAAATGAAGAATTCCTATTTGTTTTATAGGCTTAAATATATCTGAGTTTACTAGGAGCGTCAAGGCATTCAGGTTAATCCTTACTTTACAGGTAAGAATAATTATGTTAACGTCTTTTATATACTATTCGAAAAGTGCAGGGATGGTTATGATTGAACTGGAAAATATCACCAAACGCTACAAAAAGAATGAAGTATTAAAAGGGGTGGACTTGAAAGTCCAAAAGGGGGATGTGCTGGTCATCATCGGCCCGAGCGGTTCCGGAAAGACAACGTTATTAAGATGTATGAATTACTTGGAGCGCCCGGATGAAGGCACAGTTACCATAGACGGTTTTACAGTGAAGGGAAATCATCCTTCCAAACGGGATATATTGGCGCTGAGAAGAAAAACAGCGATGGTTTTTCAACATTACAATCTGTTTAAAAATAAGACCGTTTTGGAAAATGTAACAGAAGGTCTGATTGTGGCCAAAAAAGTATCCAAACAGGAAGCAAGGGAGATTGGGATCTCGTTGCTTGAGCAGGTGGGCCTTGCAGAAAAAATGGATGAGTACCCGTCGCGGCTTTCCGGCGGGCAGCAGCAGCGCGTTGGTATAGCAAGGGCATTGGCCCTCAATCCGTCCGTTATTTTATTTGATGAACCAACATCTGCGCTTGACCCGGAAATGGTTGGGGAAGTTCTGTCCATCATTAAAAAAATTGCGCGTGATGGGATTACCATGGTTGTTGTGACCCATGAAATAGAATTTGCTCGCGAGGTGGCGACCCGTGTCGTTTTTATGGACGAAGGCCAGATCGTCGAAGAAGGCGTGCCGGAGGAAATTCTTGTTCGCCCAAAACATGATCGGACAAAGCAATTTTTAAAGAGATTAGTCAGAGAAGAAGATTACGCAATCTAGGGGGAAAGGGAATGAAGAAAGTTTTACTGGGAGCCGCTTTATTCACGCTCTTTGCTTTTATGGGGGGCTGCTCGCAAAGTTCAGCAGATTCAGAAAAAACAGATGGTAAACAAGTGGTGAAGGTAGCGATTAGTGATGAAGTGAATCCTCCGTTTCTGTATGCCGATGAAAATAACAATCCGATTGGATATGACATGGATTATATGAAAGAAATAGAAAAAAAGCTTCCGGAATATACCTTTGAATATGTGTGGGGAGAGGAAGAATCCAATTTGGTTGGCGTTGATACGGGAAAATATGACTTTGCCATTAACTGGTTCTTTAAAAATCCGGAAAGGGGAGAAAAGTTTCTGTATCCGGAGCATGAATTTGGCTATTCATTGACAGCGCTCGTTACAAAAAAAGATCGAGATGATATTAAAACATTGGATGATATGGTGGGGAAAAAATTCCCGCCGATGTCTCCAAGCGGAGGTCTTCGCACTATTTTAAACGCTTATAACGAACAACATAAGGACCGTCCATTAACGATTGAAAGCATGGATGCTCCTTCCAATGCGGAAAATCTCAAACTTGTTGATAAAGGCAAGGCCGACGCGATGTTTATGAACGTCACAACGTTCAATGAAATTCAAAAAGAGCTGGATCTTGACTTGAAAGTGGCCGGCATTATATCAAAAGAACCGATATGGACGGTATACCATAAGGACCATACAGAGCTTGCCAAAAAGATAGATGAAGCCACGGTTGAATTGCGGGAAGACGGCGTATTGTCCAAGCTGGCCGAAAAATGGTTTGGCGTAGATTTCTTTAAAGATCTTGATTACATGAATGAAGAAGGATTTCATTTTGAACCATAATGTTTCCGTGTTGGGCCGCCCGGTGCCGCCCGGCGCGGACTTTCATGATCATAGCGTCTTTCAGGTGGTGAATGAATATGAATTCGGGGTTTGCAGGCTGGCTTGATTTATTTGTCAAAGTATTGGAGAAATTGCCGCTCACACTCCTGATGCTCGGCCTTTCTTTGTTTTTTTCCATCATTCTCGGGTTGGTAATCGCGGTCATCCGTATTCAGAAAAAGCCGATGTTGTATCAGTTGGCTACCTTTTATTTATCTTTCACAAGGTGCACGCCGCTGCTCGTACAGCTTTTTCTCGTCTATTTTGGCCTGCCGCAATTACTGCTTGCTTTCCATATCGATATTAATAGTTGGGACCGGCTTGTCTTTCTTGTGATGGCCTTTTCTTTTCATACGGCCGCTTACTTGTCGGAAGTTTTCAGGTCCGCGTATCTTGCTGTCGGAGAGGACCAATTGGAAGCTGCTTACAGTGTCGGAATGAGCTATTCCCAGGCTTTAACAAGGATTGTTTTGCCGCAGGCGTTTGTCATTTCGTTGCCGAACCTCGGAAATAACATCATCGAGCTCCTGAAAGATACGTCACTCGCTTTTACGATTGGCATTATCGATATTATGGGGCAAGTGCGCATCATATTGGGAAACAACCATGGCATGGGAATGTTTCAAATCTATGTCGTCATTTCCCTCGTGTATTGGGGAACGTGCATCTTGATTGAAAGCGTGATTGGTTTTATGGAAAAACTGTTTAAAAAAGGGCGGGTTAGCTTATCTGAATAAAGGTAGTGATATGAATGTCTATCATTAATTTGGAATTTGCTTTGGAACATGTTCCGGACGTATTGAAGGGTGTTCCTGTCATGCTGTCGATTGCGGTTGTCGCGATGGTGTTTGGCTCGATTTTTGGCTTGTTGATCGCTTTATGCAGAATTTACCGCGTTCCGGTGTTACATCGTTTTCTTATTTTGTACATTTCCTTTATAAGAGGCACGCCGCTCTTGGTTCAGCTGTATGTGTTTTTTTACGGTGTTCCCGTTCTCATAGATTACTTGAATGCGAAGTTCGGCCTGAACATGGATGCCCAAGGTATTTCACCGCTTATTTATGCGTTTATCGCCTATACGCTTCATACGGCGGCGTATCAGGCGGAAATTTTCCGTTCTGCCATCAATGCGCTGAATGTTGGACAAATGGAAGCGGCCTATTCTGTTGGCATGACAACGGCACAAGGCTTGCGGAGGATTATACTGCCCCAAGCGTTTCTAGTCGCGCTTCCCAATTTAGGCAATACATTTATTAGTTTGATGAAGGCGACGTCGCTTGCCTTTGCCGTTAAAGTCGTGGAGATCATGGCGCTTGCTAAAATTATTGCTAATGACGGTTACCGATTTCTGGAAATGTATTTAGTGGCATCCATTATTTATTGGGTCATCTGCCTGTTTTTTGAGGTTGTTTTCGCGAAGCTTGAAAAAAGAATGCGCCGCCACGAATCTCATTCGGATGCAAAAGTGGCGGCGTGAAGACTTTTTTGAAAGGGGACTGGATGGGCCTTTTCATTTCTCATCGTTTTTAATAGAAGCATGGCCCGATCCAGAAACGAAATGGATTGCCCCCTGTATCGATGTTCGCGCACAATGCCTGTTCGTCTAGACGATAGGCGTGCTCTTTTTTTCAAGTCGAACAGCCTTCTGCGATCAATATAGACGGGCCGGGAAGTCGCTGCAATTTGAAATTCCCGCGTTCTGTACGGCGCACAGCAAGATGATCCAGATGAATACAGTGGATCAAAACGATCTCGGGTTTATATAGACAACCGAAAAAAAACGCTCCATCTTCTGTTTTGGGTTTCTTCATTATTCAATTATTGTTTCGGGGCATGAAAAATCATAAGCGACACCGGTCCGCAACTTCCCATAAATGACGGCATGCGCCGGCAGGGAGATCCCCCAACTAAAAAACAGTCGGTGGGAAGCACTTTGTTTTCTTCCAACTGATTGATGTTAGAGATTTTTTAGGCGTCTCTTTTTACGTAGTATATTCTCCATTAATGCGTACATAATCATAGGATAAGTCACATCCCCAGCCTGTGGCGTTCCCTGGGCCTTGACCGAGACTAACAAAAATCCCGATGTTGTTCCCTTTCAAATATTTCGCCAGCTCTTCTTGGTTGGGCGCTGTCGGTTCTCCTTCTTTAAATACGATGAGATCACCAAATGAAACGGATACTTTAGCTGGGTCAATGGTGAAATCCGCATTTCCAATCGTTGAAATAATCCTGCCCCAATTCGGATCGGCCCCAAAGATGGCTGTTTTGACAAGGGGAGAATTAATGATCGCCTTGACCATTCTTTTAGCTTCGGGTTCACTGTTGGCCCCTGACACGCTCACCTCTACAAGCTTTGTTGCTCCTTCCCCGTCACGGGCCAAGTCTTTGGCCAAGCTGATGAGCATCGCGGTCAATACTCGTTCAAATTCATCAAGATCGACAGGGCCTGCCAGGCCATTGGCCATGATCGCCACAGTATCGCTCGTGCTCGTATCCCCATCAATTGAAACCATATTGAACGATACATTTACCGCTCTTTTTAATATTTTTTGTAAATGTTCAGGGGCAATTTCGGCATCTGTCACAATATAGCTGAGCATGGTCGCCATGTTTGGTTCAATCATGCCGGACCCTTTGGCAATCGCGCATACAGTGGCATTGCCCACTTGCTCTTTACGATATTTTGGAAAGGTGTCTGTCGTCATGATGGCTTCGGCGGATTTTTGTAGTGCCTCTTTTGTTAACTCCTTTTTCAAGCCGGGAATGCCTGCCAATATGTTTTTGACAGGTAGAGGGACTCCGATCACACCGGTGGAAGATGGCAAAATGTCCTCCGGATTGACGGCAAGCTCCTCCGCCAGAGTATCAATGATGTGATGGACATCTTCGATGCCTTGTTCCCCGGTCGCTACATTGGCGTTTTTGCTGTTAATGACAAATGCTTGCAAATAACCATTTTTGATATGTTCTTTGCCTACAACGACAGGTGCTCCGCAAAATTGATTTTGCGTAAACATCGCCGCCGCCGCCGCGCGGACTTCGGAGTATATGACGGTGAAATCAAGTGTTTCATCTTTAATGCCCACATTTTTTGCGCAAGATAAAAACCCTTTCGGGAAGGTAAGCGGATTTTCCATTAGAATCATCCCTGCCTTATCTGTTTTTATTTATATTATACAATGGACAGACGTGAAAGAAAGGGATTTTTGAATAATTATTTAAAAATGTGCATAAATATGAATAAATGTATTGACTTTCACCTGTCGTTCAGTAAGATAAGTTATATATTAAATAAAAAGGTGATAATCAATGGTCGAAATCCGCAAAGCAACTTTGAAAGATATTGATCAAGTACATGATTTGGTGAATAAATATGCTAAGGAAGAATTACTGCTGCCAAGGACGCGCGAATCGCTCGTCATCAACATCCAGTCTATTTTTGTAGCAAGTGAGGGTGGAGAGGTGGTTGGTGTTGCCTGCCTGGCCATTCTTGGTCAAGACCTTGCGGAAATTCGATCACTTGCTGTTTCCGAAAAAGCACAAGGCCGTGGAATAGGAAAGATGCTTGTTGAGAAAATTATAGAAGAAACGAAAAATATTGGTATCTCCAAGTTGATATCGTTGACATATCAAGTTGTCTTTTTTGAAAAATGCGGTTTTACAATCATCGAAAAAACGGAGATGCCCCAAAAGGTTTGGACCGATTGCATTCATTGTCCAAAATTTCCAGCATGTGATGAAGTAGCCATGGCCATCCATTTGTGATATTGTTCAAAAATTACATTAATATAAAACAACATTGACAGATTCGTGAACTTATTGTTATAGTAATAATCGTTATCTTGTAAATAACATTAAAAATAATATAAACATAAGTTTAAAACTGTCAAATCTAACCAGACTTTGTTGAGAAAACGTAAACAAAGCATTACGTAGATTTAGAGCCAGTAAACGAATGTAAATGATAGTAACACGTCTTGCGGATTATCCATTTACAGTAGTTGCTGGCTTTTTTCATTGGAAAACTTTTCTAACTGTATATCCTTTTCTCAACAAAACATGATGACTGATGAAAAAGAAGGTGACTGCGGGAAAGAAGAGTTCTGGAATAGAGGAAGAAAGCCGTCATCTATGTATCTGTCACCAGAGCGTATTTTGCCAATGGGAATCAGACTTCATCAATGTAAAACAGGCCGGACAGGAG
Organism: Siminovitchia sp. FSL W7-1587; assembly: GCF_037963795.1. NCBI lineage: Bacteria > Bacillati > Bacillota > Bacilli > Caryophanales > Bacillaceae > Siminovitchia > Siminovitchia sp. FSL W7-1587. Next base: position 1,219,649 of record NZ_CP150169.1, on the reverse strand, counting down.
AAAGTAGCGAAAACGCATTCGCCTTCATCCTGTATCCGCTTTTTCCGCATTCCCTCCGATTTGTAAAGAGTTTTCAGACGATTCCTGTCAGCGTAGCCGCGAAACTTTGGGGGAAGAAGCGATATGATCCGCTTTGACTTGCTTTTAACAGTCGGATGCTTCTTAATATTGTGACCTTTTCAAAAAAAGGGGCTGTTCCCATTTTTTGGCGGGAAGATCTCTAGCTTTTTCAAATGTGAAACCCCTTTAAGAGAAAAGTCATCGGGCCTGTTAGGGGCGATTCACCATTCCTTCTTACACTTTATGAAAGGCTTTACGAATAAAATGTTATCGGATTCATCTCTAGTGAAATACAAGGAGTTTTCTTCGTCTGGAAACTGTTTTCGATGGGGATTTGCGGTTGATCTAAACTGGGCACTCGGTGTTGGTAGAAAGAACGGGCATCCGATTCGGAAATATATTTTCCGGAAATCAGATTGTACCAAGCTTCCCTGGCCGCAATAGAGGAAACGAAAGAGAAGCACTTCGTTGAAAACAGTACGTTTGGGCAGTACAAGCTGGAATCCTTTTATATCAAATAACTTTTCCGAAATACGGTGCATCGAACCGGCTGGTCCGACTTGTTCCATTGGGTTTGTCGACAGAAAAGCAATGCAAACTCCGGTAAACTGGAATGATTTTTTTAGTGCCTGCCTCTACTGTATGTAGTCGTTGAAAAGGATTGAACATTGGAAAAAGAAGTACAAATGACAAGAGAGAAAAATGATGTAGATGGGAGAGAGTACGTATGGAAAATTATCTTAACTTTATTGGCGGCGAATGGGTTGGTTCTGTTTCAGGAGAAAAGCACGAACATTTTAACCCGGCGAAGCCAAATGAATGTATCGGTTCAACTGAAGTCTCAACACCCGAAGACGTGAATAGAGCCATTAAAGCGGCAAAATCTGCTTTCAAAGGCTGGAAAGCGACTTCTTCGGTGGCAAGAGGAGAAATCCTTCGTAAAGCTGCTGATATTTTGGAAGAGCGGGCAGATGATATCGCCAAGTCAGCCACATTGGAAATGGGAAAACGCTTTATTGAAACGAAGGGGGAGGCTCTGCGCGGGGCATCCATTTTGCGATATTACGCACAGGAAGGGTACCGCAAAACTGGTGAAGTCTTACCCTCGGCGAACGCCGGATCGACTTTGCTTGCGCTGCGTGTTCCTGTCGGGGTAGTGGCGGCGATTACCCCGTGGAATTTTCCAATCGCCATTCCCATTTGGAAACTGGCTCCCGCACTCGTATTCGGCAACCCTGTCGTCTGGAAGCCGGCACAAGAAACGGGTATCACTGCTGCAAAAATCGCCAAGGTTTTTGCGGACGCAGGTCTTCCGGCAGGCGTACTAAACCTTGTGTTAGGGAGAGGTTCTGTTATTGGAGAAGTCATGACAGAGCATGAAGATGTATCGGCTGTTACGTTTACTGGTTCAAACGCAGTTGGGCAAACAATCGCTCAACAGGCAACGGCAAACGGAAAGAAATATCAGTTGGAGCTTGGGGGCAAAAATCCGGCGGTTGTACTTGCGGATGCCAATTTGGATCTTGCCGCTCGTCTCGTCGTAGAAGGGGCAATGAAACAAACAGGCCAACGTTGTACAGCAACCAGCAGAGTATATGTTGAAGCACCTGTTCATGATCAATTCGTTGAAAAAGTAATTGAACAAGCAAAGCAAATCAAAATCGGCGACGGTTTACAAGAGGAATACACGATGGGACCCGTTGCTTCCAAAAAACAGTTCGATACAGTTACAGGTTATATCCAAAAAGGGAAAGAAGAAGGCGCCACGCTTTTATACGGTGGTGAAACGCTTGATATTAATGGCGGTTACTACATCGAACCAACGATCTTTGGTGATGTTACTCATGAAATGACAATTGCCAAAGAGGAAATTTTTGGGCCGGTTGTGGCAGTCATGAAAGTGGCCGATTATGAAGAGGCTCTTGAAAAAGCAAATGATACGATTTACGGACTAAGCGCAGCGATCTTCACCACAAACCTGGAAAAAGCATTTCATTTTATCGAAAACAGTGAAGTGGGCATGGTGCAAATAAACGGAGAGACTGGCGGTGCTGAGCCACAGGCTCCGTTTGGGGGAACGAAAGCTTCCGGCCAAGGACCAAAAGAACAGGGACAGGCTGCGGCTGAATTCTTTACAACAAATAAAACGGTAACTTTTAACCCATTCGCGAAGTAATAACATGTTCTCTGCTGAAAGCGGACAGTCTTTCAGCAGAATCTCTTATAAATGAATAAAGGAGAAAGGTAATGCAAAAAGATCGAAATATTGAAAAGGTTTTATCTCGTTGGGATGTCCTGTTTTTAGCCTTTGGCGCCATGATTGGTTGGGGCTGGGTCGTGTTATCCGGAGAGTGGATTCTTGGAGCCGGTACGGTTGGAGCGATGATTGCATTTGTCGCCGGAGGCGTCCTCGTTATATTTGTTGGTCTGACTTATGCAGAACTCGCATCTTCCATGCCTACGACAGGTGGTGCGCTTATATATGTCTTAAGGGGAATTGGTCCTAAAAGCTCCTTTACAGCTTCATGGATGCTCGCACTCGGTTACATTTCGGTTGTAGCATTTGAAGCGGTGGCACTGCCTACAGTGATCGAATATATTTTTCCAAACTATAAAGTCGGTTTCATGTATACGATTAATGGTTATGATGTATATCTTTCTTGGGTTCTTGTAGGTGTGGTCGGTTCCATCTTTGTGACAATTGTAAACTATCTCGGCATCAAATCCGCCGCCTTTTTACAAATGGTACTGACGATTATTATCGCTATTATTGGATTAATGCTCATTTTTGGTGGTGTTTTTAACGGTGAAGCTGCCAATGCCGAGCCGCTATTCATTGGCGGAGTTGGCGGTATTATGGTCGTTGCGATTATGACGCCATTTATGTTTGTCGGTTTTGATGTGATTCCGCAAACAGCGGAAGAAATGAACGTTCCCGCCAGGTCAATTGGGAAAATTTTAATCGTATCTGTTGTAATGGCCGTTGTTTGGTATGTTGCCATTATATTTGCGGTTGGACTGGGCCTTGATCATAATACTCTGGCCAATTCTACACTCCCGACGGCTGATGCAATGGCCAAATTGTTTGGAAGCGACATCTTTGGCATTATATTGATACTCGGAGGAATAGCGGGTATTATTACGAGTTGGAACGCGTTTATTATCGGAGGAAGCCGGATTTTGTATGCGATGGCCGATAAGAAGATGATTCCTTCTTGGTTTGGCAAGCTTCATCCCAAACACGGAACTCCGGTAAACGCTGTCTTATTTATCGGTACTTTGGCAACAGTAAGCCCGCTACTTGGGCGGCCCATGCTTCTCTGGCTTGTGAACGCGGGTGGACTTGCTATTGTTATTGCTTATTTGCTGGCTGCGGTGGCTTTTGTTCAGCTCCGCAAAAACGAACCGGAAATGGAGAGGCCATTTAAAGCCGGAAAGTCAAGCATTGTCGGGTGGCTGGCCGTTCTTATGAGTATTTTCTTCGTTATTCTATACATGCCCGGAATGCCGGCGGCTCTCATTTGGCCATATGAGTGGGCTATTTTTGCCGGTTGGATGCTTCTCGGTTTCTTGCTCATGTTGTCCATGAGAAAAAATTTTTCATCCGGTGAAATTCGCTATCATCACAACAAAAAAATAGGATAGTCATATAAAGTAAAATGAATCCAATTTGATGAAGATTGGATTCATTTTTTTGTAAAATTCCTGATTGAAAACGTTAAACTTCTATGATAAACTATGGATTGTATCCAAAATAAAGAGAGGTGGATATCATTGTCGAACGATGCCGCGTCAAATAAATCGACGATTGTCAAAAACGTCACGAAACGGCTTAGAAAAGCCATTTTGGATGGTACGTTAAAAGAAGGCGATCGTTTAATCCAGGAGGAATGGGCAGAACGCCTCAAGGTAAGCAGGATGCCCATACGTGAAGCATTGACGCAACTCCAAATTGAAGGATTAGTCGAGCTTGTTCCTCATAAAGGAGCAGTCGTTACACCGATTACAAAAGACAATATAGAAGAAATATATCACCTTCGCTCCATGCTGGAGGGACTGGCGGTGGAAAAGTCTCTTCCTTATTTAACCGAGAAAGATAAACAACATTTATATGATATTTTAATTCAAATGGAGACACTCGAGTTAACAGATGAAACAAATGATCAATATATCCAACTGAATGCTTCCTTCCATCAGACACTCAGAAGCGGCTGTCCGTGGCCCCGCGTTCAGAAAATGGTCGAAATGTTGGGGATTTCACCAATCGCCCCCAATTTATTAATCGACTACTATCAAGAAACGCAAAGGGAACATCGCCTTATATATGAAGCGGCGTTACGGGGAGATCCTGCTGAGCTAAGGGCTGCGGTGGAGTATCATATTTTGCGGACAAAAAATAATTTGATCAAGTGCATGGAACACATGAAAAAACATACTTAACTTGGACGGGGGTATAAAAATATGTATGATTTTGCGATTGTAGGCGGCGGTATTGTAGGGCTTTCAACAGGCATGGCCATATATGACAGATTTCCAAATGCCAAAGTGGTTGTGATTGAAAAAGAATCCGCTGTTGCCACGCATCAAACAGGACATAACAGCGGGGTCATCCATTCGGGAATCTATTATAAGCCAGGGAGCTATAAAGCGCGTTTTGCCAGACAAGGAAGCCAGTCAATGACTGAATTTTGCCAGAAACACAATATTGATCACGACATATGCGGCAAGGTCATTGTGGCGACGAAACCTGAAGAACTGCCGCTTCTTGACAACTTGTATGAGCGCGGTTTGCAAAATGAACTGGCTATTGAAAAAATTGAGTCAGCCGAATTGAAAGAAATTGAACCTCATGTGGCGGGTCTTGCGGCCATTCGCGTACCTATGGCTGGTATCGTCAACTACAGGCAAGTGAGTGAAAAGTTTGCAGAAATCATTGCCGATCATGGCGGCGATATTTTGTTAAACACAAAAGTAGAGAAAATCAATGAAGAAAATGATGAGGTCGTTATCGAAACGAATAATGGAACGATAAAAGCCGGCATTGTCATTAATTGCGCGGGCCTTCACAGTGATCGGGTTGCTGCTGCCGCAGGCTATAAAACGGACATGAAAATAGTGCCTTTCCGTGGGGAATACTACAAGTTGAAACCGGAAAAGCGGTATCTCGTTAAACATTTGATTTACCCGGTTCCAAACCCCAAGTTTCCGTTTTTGGGCGTCCATTTTACCCGCATGATCGATGGCGAAGTGGATGCGGGCCCCAATGCTGTGCTTGGATTTAAACGAGAAGGTTACAAGAAAACGGACTTCAATCCTAAAGACTTGGCTGAAACGTTAACATACGGCGGCTTTTGGAAACTTGCGTCCAAGTTTATGAAAGAGGGAATGGAAGAATATATCAGGTCATTCAGCAAAGCTCAGTTCACGAAGAGCCTTCAAGCATTAATTCCGGAAATCCAAGAGGATGACCTTGTACCGGCACCTGCCGGCGTTCGCGCCCAGGCATTAAAAGATGATGGCTCCATGGTGGACGACTTCCACATTATTATGGGGCAACGCTCGATCCATGTATGTAATGCACCATCACCGGCTGCAACAGCATCAATAGAAATCGGAAAAGAAGTGGCACGAAGAATTCCTGAACAGTCACACCTTAAAGAAGCGGCTGTCACAATTCAATAAAGAGGGGATATCGATGGAGTTTAATGCAAAAACGATGTTCATTGCAGGCCATGCGCGCCTGCCGCAAGGAATGGCTGCCAAAAGCGTCTACGAGACACTGACCATTACAGCAGAAATTGATGTAAAGTATGGGGTCATACTAAAAGCCTCCGCTACTCTTGCAACTGAACATGGAAGTGATTTTATCGGGCGGCTTCTAAGAGGAACCAGTTTGAAGGATGGCATTGATGAACAGATAGAAGCCATTCAAACGTATTATAAAGGGAAAGCGACCAACGCGCTTATTGCGGCCATGAAAGATTTGCACTTGCATTTCAAGCAAATCACTGAAGGGGAAAAATAAGGCGAGGAGTTCCTCCTGAAGTGTGGAATCGTTATAAGGAACCATTTGATCAAAAAGCTCAGCGAGCCCCTTGACGGGCATTGTTGAGCTTTTATTCTTCGGGTGCTTTTACCCACAAGGATTTGACAACTTCTGTGAAAGACTGTAACTCCTCTTTCTCCTCTTTTTTCTTCAAATATATAAGAGATGTTTTAAAGCTGATCTTTTGATCCGTCAACTCGATAGGAATCAACATTCCATTGTTTAGCTCCTTTTTTATGAGATTGCTAGATAGCAGTCCATAGCCTGTTCCTTTTAAGACAGCGCGTTTGATTGCTTCTTCACTGCCGAATTCAATATTTTTTTTCGGAGAAAAGTCTGTTTGTTGTATATAGTGGTTAATGAGGGCCTTGTAGTTCCCGCTGATTCTGTATCTGATAAAAGGCAAGTTGTTGATGATTTCGTTCACTGACAATTGCTCAGAGACAGATTTTGCTGCGACTAATAAGAGCTCTTCTTCATCTAAAATGATATTTTCTATTTCTTCTCTTACTATTTCCCCTGCAATAACGCCTAAATCGAAAGTGTTGGATTCAATTCCTTTTATGACCTCGTTACTGTTACAAGAAGCTAAGTTGATATGGACATCGGGAAATGTCTTTAAAAACTCAGATACAATGAAAGGAAAGTAGTTGGTGCAATAAAATTCAGAAGCAGCAATATGAAGATAACCGTTTGGCTTTTCGAGATCTTCAAAGGCGGATTCCATTCGATCCACGATCAAAAAAAGTTCATCAGTATACTTCTTTAACAGCTTGCCGGCCGGCGTTAAATGATTGGTTCTTCCAACACGAAAGAATAATAGTTGATTCAACTCTTTTTCCAGTGACTGAATCTGAGCCGTAACAGTTGGCTGGGTAAAATTCAGTTTCTCCGCCGCCTTCGTAAAATTCAAGCACTCTGCCACCACCTGAAACGTTTTTAAATTCCTCAATTCCATTCCCGCGCCACCTCTGTACATCATATTGCCAACAGTTTACCATAGATCGGCCAATAGAAATGTATCCATAGAAGCGATTGATGAAAACGATCAAAAAGTTCAATTTCTCAATCAATATGCACCATGCTATGTTAAATGTAATGGGGGTGTTTGTGTGATTGTTTGTACAACATCAGACTTATCCGCTGAAATGAGACAAAAAATAGCGAAAGAAACGCAAGTTCCTGTCGTTCAAAGAACAATCAATGAACTGAGCAAAAGGGAGAAAAATGCTGTGGAAATTCTGATCACTTATGGAAACTTTGATGATGCTGTCACCGTTGAGGAATTGCGGAAGCTTCCAGGGTTGAAATGGATCCACGTCTTAAGCAGCGGGACGGAGCAATTGCCGATAACCCCAATCAAAGATAAGAACATTCTCGTCACTTCATCAAAAGGGATTCATGCGATTCCGATCAGTGAGTATGTGATTTTCGCCGTTCTTTATTTTGCAAAACATATACCACAATTTATAAAGCTTCAGGAACAGAAGAGCTGGTCATATACTGCTGGAATGTCTGAAGTTTATGGCAAAACGTTAGGAGTGCTGGGAACGGGTGTAATTGGATTGGAAATTGCCAGAAAAGCAAGGGCGCTTGGCATGAGAGTAATCGGAGTAAATCGAAGCGGACGTCATATGGCCGGCTTTGATGAAGTCCATCGTGTTCAGCGGTTGAAGGAAATAGTCCCATGTTGTGATTATATTTGCAGTGCGCTTCCATCTACTGATGAGACGAGAAATCTCATCGACAAAAATATCATTCAACTGATGAAGGATCAAGTCATTTTTATGAATGTCGGCAGAGGGGATGTCATTGTTGAAGAGCATTTGTTAGAAGCTTTAAGAACAGGAAAAATAGGCGGTGCGGCTTTGGATGTGTTTAAAAGCGAGCCGCTTGAAGCTCAACATCCATTTTGGAGAATGAAAAATGTGTTGATTACACCTCATGCTTCCGCCAGAACGAATATGTACATGTTCCGTGCTCTTCAAATGTTCCTTGAAAATTTTCGCTATTATCAACAGAATGCTCTTCAGTTTATGGTCAATAAGGTGGATTTTCATTAACGTCATGTAGAAAGAAGGGAAAGCACATGGTGAAATACAGACAAGATTCAACTTTTAAGGAGCCCAGGTTTAGTGGGATCAGTACTTTTATGAGGCTTCCGCATGTGAAGACATTGGAAAATGTAGACGTGGCCATCATAGGTGTCCCTTTTGATACGGGGCAAACATTCAGAACAGGAGCAAGGTTTGGACCGCAAGCCATTCGCAACTTCTCGTCGCTTGTGCGCTGCTCTTCGAATCACCACAAAATCAATATATTTGATTATATTTCCGCTGTAGATTATGGAGATATTCCGGTTGTCCCGGGATTTATCCAAGAAACATATAAGAATATAGTCGAAGTTTTGGCTCCTATGTATAAAAAGGAAATCGTCCCGATTGTCATGGGCGGGGACCATTCCATTTCGTTAGGAGAACTGCGAGCTGCTGCCGAACATTATGGACCTGTTTCTCTCGTCCACTTTGATGCGCACACTGATACAGTGGACAGCTATTTTGGACAAAGGTACACACATGGTACCCCTTTTAGGCGGGCGGTGGAAGAAGGATTAATTGACCCTGTTCATTCTATCCAGATTGGGTTGCGCGGGTCGATCAATAGCGTGGACGAGTACGATCAATCCAGAGAACTCGGATTTGAAGTGATAACGACAGAAGAAGTCCTGGACATGGGAATCAAGTCATTAATTTCTTCCATTAAACATAGAGTGGCAGGCCGGCGTGTCTTTCTTTCTTTTGATGTAGACTTTATTGATCCGGCATTTGCCCCAGGGACGGGCACTCCGGAAGTTGGGGGAATTTATCCGCGTGAAGCCTTCCAAATATTACGCCAACTGACCGATATTCCTTTTATTGGTTTTGATGTGGTGGAAGTTCTTCCAGCGTACGATCATGGAGATATCACATCCGCATTGGCAGCCAACGTTATGTTTGAAATGATGTGTTTAACGGCATTGAATAAAAAAGAACACACCTGATGTGTAACAGAATGGGAGTGAGACACAACTAAATCAGCTGATGAAAAAACGAACAATACAGTGAAACTTCATTTAGTAGGGCTCCTGCTGAATGTTAGTTGAACCAATCTGGCATTTAGGTGCTGTTTACTCCCACTTAGCCCTTTTGTATTCACTCAAGATTTTGAAGTGAGAGTTTTACGGCACCTTACATGCGGGATAAAGTGAAACTTCATTGAATAAGATGGGATGGTTTGTATTCTCAGAGAATATGAAACAATTTCGAAAAAAATTTGACAAATTTGTTGACACCGCAGACACTCGGTGATATTCTTTAGATAAGAATTATTTTAAACATATTCACCTTTTGAAAAATGCCTTTTCAAAATCGTGAATAGTATAGATTGTACACAAATGACAGGGAAAGTAAAATAAGCAAAACTGCAATATTCACTGTGACTCTACTTCCATAGAGCGGTGAAGTGAATATAAGCCAGTTGTTCGAATGTAAGCCTTTCTATTTGGAAAGGTTGTTCGACAACTGGCTTTTTACGTTTTCTGTCAAACCCGTTTTTACTGATAAAAATTTTTACAGGAGGAATATTTTCATGGGAGTTGCAACAGAAAGCAAATTCGTAAAGAAAACAGCCGGTTATGAGGTAAAGCCTCATCCGCAGTCAAACCGTTTGTTCCACATCACAGTTAACAAAGAAGCGATTGCCAAGTTTTTAGCGGCAGTGGAAGAGAAAAACATCTCTGTCCAAAGCCTTGAGTACACACCATACCAGCGCTTGATCGTATCTTCTCTTCTTCAAGATTTCGTGGGAGAAGATCTCGGCGAAACGCTTAGAGGAATTGTTCACGACCGCGAAACAGGCGGATTTACACTCGGTTTGGAAGGTGTAACTGAAAACACAGATGAGTATGTGATTTTTGCAACAGCGATTACACATCTACTTGGACAGCCCAATTTTGACGCCATGTCCGGAAAATATTATGCGCGTTTTACAGTAAAAGACACTGATAATAGTGACTCTTACCTGCGTCAAGCATACCGTCTCTTTACGCTCCATACTGACGGAACATTCGTTGATGAGCCAACTGACTGGTTGCTCATGATGAAAATGATTGAAGAAAACGCGCGTGGCGGTGAATCAAGACTTCTTCACTTGGATGATTGGAAAGAGCTTGATAAATTTGCAAACAATCCGCTTGGAAGCCACAAATTCTTGTACAAAGCTCCACCAAGCAAAAACGTTTCACAAGAAGTTAATCGTGCAACATTCTTTAAAAAGAATGACAAACCTTGCATCTGCTTTATCGACCAATTTGTTTATCCAGAAACAATTGATCAAGCTAAATACTTGGAAGAACTTTCTGCTTCCATGGAAAGCGATGAGAGCGTCATTGAATTGGAACTTCCAGTAGGCGACCTCGTTGTCGTCAACAACTTGTTCTGGTTGCACGGCCGTGCGGCATTTGAAAAAGATCCAAACTTAAATCGTGAATTGATGCGTCAACGTGGACGTTTCTTAGAGTAAATCATTCTCATTTGGAAATAACCTCTACCATTTTGTATGCACCCTTTGCAGGGTGCTTTTTTTATAGGCCGAGAACATAATCCATATAAATCCAAGTGAATCCAAGAGAAGAAATAGCGAACCCAGTCACCATTCCCAGTTCATCGTACGCGCCCAAGTATGATGGTGCCGTTCGGACATTACACTATGCAAAACTGGCCGACAGACGACTATTTGTGATTTGGCGGTAAAATCATGAGCGGAGTAAAACGCGCGGCAAGCGGCTTCCTAAGCTGGAAGATAAAATATGTAGGAAAGCCGCTTGCGATGAACGCCCTCCCGCTTTGGACTTACAAGTTGAGCACAAAACTCGCGGACAAGCGTGGATAGGAGGGTGAGCCGAAATACCCGTGTATGAGGAGGTCATACCCGCGTATAGAGGAGAATACCCGCGCGTGGAGAGAAATACCCGCGCATGGAGAGAAATACCCGCGTATAGAGAAAAATACCCGCGTATAGAGAAAAATACCCGCGTATAGAGGAGAATACCCGCGTATAGAGGAAGAATACCCGCGGATAGAAAAAAATACCCGCGTATAGAGAAAAATACCCGCGCATGGAGGAAAATACCCGCGCATGGAGGAAAATACCCGCGTATAGAGAGAAATACCCGCGTATAGAGGAGAATACCCGCGTATAGAGAAAAATACCCGCGTATAGAGGATAATACCCGCGTATAGAGAATAATACCCGCGGATAGAAAAAAATACCCGCGGATAGAGGAGAATACCCGCGGATAGAAAAAAATACCCGCGTATAAGGAGAAATCCCGCGGATAACCATCATGTTATCCGCGGGATTAAGAAAGCTTCCCTTGAGTAACCGCTATGTTGCTCAGTCAATTTTTAAGGGCTTGTTTTGTTCTCCTTCATGCCATTCTAATTCGAATTCAAATTCATACTTTCCATTTCTTTCTTCGAGTTCAATTTCTACGGTGACGAATTCTCCCGGTTCCACTTTTTGTGCCTGTTCTCCTTGGTGGAGCGTAAAGGACCCCTCTTCTTTTAATTTTGTTGCAATGGTTTGGAGGAGAGATGCTGCCTGTTCTCTTCCCATTTTTTCTTTATAACTGATCAGTCTGTTTGTTTGGTTTCTGTTGTTCATGATCCATCCTCCTTTCTGATATCTCTAAATTACTATTCTTCCACAAAAAAGTAAAAGTTCCTCTAAAAGTTGTGATTTTATAGGGATGTTTCCCACGATGTGCTAAAATATACGTGAAAGAGGGTGGAAGGAGAATCGGATGGCTTGGTTATATGTTCTCTTTGCGGCTATTGTTGAAGTATTTTGGGTCATTGGTCTAAGGTACTCGGAAACATTTTTGGAATGGACCGGGACAATTGTGATGATTATTTTCAGCTTCTATTTTGTCATTAAAGCATGTGAAAAACTGCCATCTGGAACGGTCTATGCCGTTTTTACAGGTTCCGGGGCAGCTGCCATTGTCTTGATTGATTTTATCGTTTTTAGCGCAGACTTCACCTTTATAAAACTTATTTTTATCGCTTTCATTATTATAGGAGTAGTGGGAATTAAAATGACGACAGACGAGAAGCGTGAAGTGTCGAAAAACCCTTCAGATGGAGGAGATTGATTTGGCATGGGTGTATCTCATTATTGCAAGTTTCGGAGAAATTTTTGGTGTTATGAGCATCAATATGTATAATCAGAAAAAAAGTATCGGATGGCTGCTTGCCATTATTTTCACCTTTGGCTTCGGGTTTTATTTTTTGGCGTTGGCGATGAAGGACATTCCGCTCGGTACGGCGTATGCAATCTGGACGGGATTGGGAGCGGCAGGCGCTGTCATAATGGGTATCCTCTTTTTTAAAGAGTCGGCAGGGTGGAAACGCATGTTATTTTTGAGCTTCATCATTGCTGGCGCAATCGGGTTAAAAGCGATTGAATGAGGGGTGAGCAATGATGGATGATGTAAGGTTTCAATCAATGGTTGAATGGTTGCGACAACATCACAATCAAGAAAATGCCGAAAAGATGGAAAGGTATATGCAAGGGCTATTTTCCTTCATTGGATTAAGATCGCCAGAAAGAAGGAATCTCACAAAGAATTTTATTCAATTGTTTCATGACATGACAATGGATGAATGTAAACCTTTTATTTTAAAATTGTGGGAGCTTCCGGAAAGAGAGTTTCAAAATATTGCCTTGGACATACTTGGCAAAAAACAGCAACAATTGGATGCATCCCATATAGATTTGATTGAATATTTGATTATAAAGAAGCCGTGGTGGGACACTGTTGATACCATTGCCAGCCACTTGGTTGGCACGTTATTTTTCAAATATCCCGAACTAATCGAATCAAGAGGCGAGAAATGGCTATCTTCCGATCATATGTGGCTTCAGCGGACCATGATCCTCTTTCAATTAAAGTATAAAGAAAAGACGGATGAAACATTGCTGTTTGCCAATATTAAGCACACGATGCATATAGAGCAATTTTTTATTCAAAAGGCGATTGGCTGGTCGCTCAGAGAGTACTCAAAAAGCAGCCCTGCCAGTGTCCTGCATTTTATAGAAAGTCATCCATTGTCTAACCTGGCAAAAAGAGAAGGCTTAAAATATATGCAAAGAAAAGGGAGGAATATGGATGGCTAAAAAGGCGTTGCTAAATGTCGATTATACATATGACTTTGTGGCTGAAGACGGCAAGCTTACTTGCGGGAGGCCAGGGCGGGATATTGAAAAGGCAATTGTTGGCTTAACAAAACAGTTTTTGGAAAATGGTGATTTTGTCGTTTTTGCGGTTGATAAACATGAAGAGGGAGATGACTTGCATCCTGAGACGGCGCTTTTCCCTCCACATAATATTGCAGGTACAAGCGGGCGGGAATTTTACGGCGGTTTGAAAGATTTGTACGAGCAGCAAAAAAATAGCCCAAACTTATATTATCTGGATAAAACAAGGTACAGTGCGTTTGCGGGAACGGACCTTGAAATAAAACTGCGTGAGCGGGCAATTGAAGAAGTCCATATTTGTGGGGTCTGTACCGATATATGTGTGTTGCATACAGCGGTGGACGCCTTTAACAAAGGGTTTCAAATGGTTATTCATAAGAATGCGGTGGCAAGCTTTAATGAGACGGGCCACAACTGGGCATTGACCCATTTTACAAACACACTTGGGGCAAGAGTAGTCTGAGAAAGGGAGTAAAGGCGCATGAGATTTCATGAAAACGACGACAGCCTGGCGCTGCATACAGATTTATATCAAATTAATATGGCGAAAACCTATTGGCAAGATGGAATCCACGAAAGAAAAGCAGTATTTGAATTATATTTTAGAAAATTGCCGTTTGCAAACGGTTATGCCATTTTTGCCGGATTGGAAAAAGCGATTCATTATTTGCGGAATTTTCATTTCAGCGAAAGCGATTTGCGATATTTGCGGGATGATCTCGATTATAATGGGGAATTTATCGACTATTTGGCGAACCTTCGTTTTTCAGGGACGGTTCGTTCCATGAAGGAAGGAGAGCTTGTATTTGGCAATGAGCCCATCATGCAAGTGGAGGCACCGCTTGCCGAAGCGCAGCTCATTGAAACCGCACTCCTGAACATCGTGAATTATCAAACATTGATTGCCACTAAGGCTTCCCGAATAAAAGAAGTGGTCGGGGATGAAGTGGCGCTGGAGTTTGGTTCAAGGAGAGCACAGGAAATGGACGCCGCTTTATGGGGAACACGCGCAGCTTTTATTGGCGGTTTCGATGCCACTAGCAATGTAAGGGCCGGCAAATTGTTCGGTATGCCTGTTGCCGGGACGCATGCCCATTCCATGGTCCAAGCGTATCAAGATGATTATACCGCATTTAAAAAATATGCGGAAAGTCATCGGGACTGCGTGTTTCTCGTTGATACATATGATACATTGAGATCCGGCGTTCCGGCGGCGATCCGGGTGGCGAAAGAATTTGGTGACAGGATTCAATTTAAAGGAATCCGCCTCGACAGCGGGGACATGGCCTTTTTATCAAAAGAAGCGAGGAAAATGCTGGATGCGGCAGGATTTCCGGACGCCAAAATTTATGCGTCAAGTGATTTGGATGAATATACGATTTTCCACTTGAAAGCACAAGGAGCAAAAATCGACTCCTGGGGAATCGGCACGAAACTCATTACTGCTTATGATCAGCCTGCGCTTGGGGCGGTATATAAAATGGTCGCCATCGAGAATGAGTTCGGAGAATGGGAGGATACGATTAAAATATCGAGTAACGCCGAAAAAGTAACCACCCCGGGCCGTAAAAAGGTTTACCGGATCATTAATCGGTTAAATCATAAGTCAGAGGGTGATTATATCACCTTATGGGATGAAAAGCCGGAAGAAGAAAAACAACTGAAAATGTTTCATCCTGTTCATACGTTTATTAGTAAATTGGTAACAGATTTTAATGCAAAACAATTACTTCATGAAATATTTGTAGACGGAGAGCTGGTATATGATTTGCCGGGCCTTCAAGACATTCAGGCGTTTGCCAGGGAAAACCTTGATCTCTTGTGGGCAGAGTATCGGCGTTCGCTAAATCCTGAAGAATATCCAGTCGACCTCAGTCAGGATTGCTGGGATAATAAAATGAGGAATATCGAAGCGGTCAAAGAAAAGATTGACCGTTTGAGAAAATAGAAGAAAGGGGACATGCGCCGTGAGTTTACAACAACAAATCATCAAAGAATTAAAGGTAAAGTCCCGGATCGATCCACAGGAAGAAATCCGCATCAGCATCGACTTTATGAAAGAGTATATGAAAGCTCATCCTTTTTTTAACGGATTTGTACTCGGTATATCTGGCGGACAAGATTCGACATTAGTCGGGAAACTGGCCCAGATGGCGGTTGACGAGCTGAACGAGGAGCGTGATGTGAAAAAATATAAATTTATTGCTGTCCGGCTGCCTTATGGCGTACAAAAAGATGCAAGCGATGTAGATGACGCGCTGGCATTTATTAAGCCGAGCGTGACTTATACAGTGGATATAAAGCCTGCCGTTGACGCAAGTGTGGCTTCCCTTGAAAAGGCGGGGGTGAAGATTTCCGACTTCACAAAAGGAAATGAAAAAGCGAGGGAACGGATGAAGGCCCAGTATAGCATCGCGGCAATGCATAACTGTGTCGTTCTCGGCACTGATCATGGAGCAGAAGCGATTACGGGGTTTTTTACAAAGCATGGAGACGGCGCAGCCGATCTCGTTCCTATATTCAGGTTAAATAAAAGGCAGGGAAGAATGCTTCTGAAAGAGCTGGGCTGTCCGGAACATTTGTACAATAAAATCCCAACCGCAGACCTGGAGGATGCCCGGCCGCTCTTGCCGGATGAGGTGGCGCTTGGCGTGTCATATGAGGATATCGATGACTATTTGGAAGGGAAGCAGGTTTCCCCGCAGGCTAAAAATACGATAGAGGCTTTATACCGCAAATCAATGCATAAACGGCATTTGCCGGCACATGTATTTGATGACTTTTGGAAATAGGGGGCGGTTCAGTCCCCTTCCATTCCACCATGTAAAATATGATAGGATCGGCAGGTGTATTCATTGACGACCGAGATTTCTCAGCAGCAAGTGAAAAAAGTGATTCAAAACATAGAAAAGGTCATTATTGGAAAAACAGAAGTAGCTCGGCTCAGTATCGTTGCGCTCCTGGCGGAAGGCCATGTGCTGCTGGAGGATGTACCCGGGTTAGGGAAAACGATGCTCGTCAAAGCGTTGGCGAAATCCGTTGATGCCGACTTTAAACGCATTCAATTCACTCCGGATTTATTGCCTTCCGATGTACTTGGCGTATCGATTTACAACCCGAAAGAAATGGCGTTTTCTTTTCGGCCCGGACCAATCGTGGGAAATATTGTTTTAGCCGATGAAATCAATCGGACTTCGCCTAAAACCCAATCTGCCTTGCTTGAAGCAATGGAAGAAAAAAGTGTGACGATTGACGGCGCGACACTCCATATGGAAAAACCGTTTTTTGTGATGGCAACACAAAACCCAGTAGAATACGAAGGAACATACCCGCTTCCCGAAGCCCAATTAGACCGGTTTTTATTGAAACTGAAAATGGGATACCCGGAAGCAAATGAAGAAGTAGAACTGTTGACGAGAGTACAAAAAGTCCCGCCAATCGACTACCTGGAACCGGTTATCAGCCTGGAGGAATTAAGACATTTACAGCGCCAGGTGAAAGATATATTTGCGGAAGAAACGATTAAACAATATATCGTTGATTTGGCCATCAAGACGCGGTCTCATCCGGACATATTCCTCGGAATCAGCCCCCGCGGATCAATCGCCTTGCTAAAAGCGGCACAGGCATACGCATTTATTTCAGGGCGCGACTTTATTATCCCGGATGATGTCCAGTACCTTGCTCCATATGTTTTCTCCCATCGCATCCTTTTGCAATCCGAGGCCAAGTACCGTGGGGTTTCAGCCGAATCCCTTATAGGCGAATTGGTGAAGTCGGTTGATATACCGGTAAAAAGGGCTGTAAAATAAGATGAAAACAAGAAGTTCCAAAATTCCAATTATGGCAGCATTGAAAAGACTTTCCGGATTTTTCCTTATCATCCTATTGCTTGCCCTTACTTTCTCCTATGCCATGTTTCAAGGCGGGTTTGTCAGCTGGTTTTTGTTTTTCAGCTTTTTGCCTGTGGCTGTCTATTCGCTTTTGCTGAATGCCTTTCCATTACGATTTGATGTGAAGAGGGATCTTTCCTCTGAACGGCTTTACGCCGGAAATAATGTACGAGTAACCATCACTGCAACAAGAACATTTCCTTTTCCTCTGCTTTTTTTAATCATCGAAGATGTTGCTTCCGTCAATGGTCATAAACAGATGCTTTTTCCCGGGTTTAGCAGGCGGTTGACGATTCGTTACGAGATTACCCGTATTCCCCGTGGAGAGCATATGTTTCATTCTGTCCGTTTTAAAACCGGAGACCTTTTCGGTTTTTTGGAAAAAGAAACATCCATTTCTGTTCCGAAAACGATCCTTGTCTATCCCAAGTTGAATCCTTTTATCCATGAACCGTTTAAACGGGCGCTGGAGCGTGGAATGGGATCAGGAAGATTCCAATATCATAAGGATGCCTCTCTTGTGGCCGGAATCAGGGAATATCAGCCCGGGGACCGATTTTCATGGATTGATTGGAAGGCGACAGCAAGGACAAATGAAATCATGGCGAAAGAATTTGAGGTCAAAAGGTCCAATGATCCGCTATTCGTGCTTGATTGCAGCATTGCCGACCACTTTGAGAAAATGGTTGAATTTACAGCCTCTGCCGCAAGGTCCATACTTGAGAGCGGGGGACAGGCAGGCTTGTATTTGCCGGGGGGCGAAACATCATATCTCCCGGTGAATGGCGGCGAACGGCATTTTATGAATATATTATATGTCTTGGCGAAAGCGCGGTCTCAATTTAAAAATGTCATGGAAGAAATGGTAGAAGAGGCGAAACTGCTTCAACACAACGGAAGTGTGATTTTTATTGCGGCCTCACTGACAAGCTCTTTATTGGAACAGGCAGAAATGCTAGTAAGAATGAAGCGAAATGTTGTTATTTTCCTTGCTCAAGCGAAAGCCGCGGCACCGCAAGAGAAAGTGTTGATTCAGGAAGCGCTGCAACGAGGTATGCACATTGAAAGATTATATGATGGAGAGATAAAAGCCGATTTATCGGGGGAGAAAGAAGCATGAATAAGGATCGGACATATATGAAACTACTGCTTTATGTATTTGGTTTTTTGCTTCTTTGGGAATGGCTTTTGCCATTGGAACAAATTACAAAAACAAGCCAAATTCATTACTTCATCATTTTCGTTGTGTTTTCCATCATCTTGATTTTCTTGGGAACACCATGGTTTATTAGCTGGCCGGTAAAGTCAGGTTTTATCCTTATTTTCCTGTACCTTATCTTTCGGGAAGCGAATGAGCCCATCGTTGTCTGGCTTCCTCGTTTCGGTACGGAAATCCAGTTAAATATATCGTTGCTTGCTTCCAAAAACTGGACCGAATTATCGCCCGGATTTCGCAGTCTATTATTTTTTCTATTGTTATGGCAAATTACTTATTTGCTTCGCTTTTGGCTGACAATCAGAAAGAGAATTTTCATTTTTTACATGATGACGATTTTTTATGTCGCTCTCCTGGATACTTTTACCGAATATGAAGCGAACCGGGCCATTGTGCGTATTGTTATCATTGGTTTCGCACTTCTCGGAATTCTTTTTTTTCAGCGTGTGTTGGAAAAAGAACAGATTAAAGATGCATCCGGATTAATGAAACAATGGATGTTTCCTTTAACCTCCATGATTATACTCAGTGTATTGGCAGGTTATATTTCACCTAAAGCAGCCCCAGTTTGGCCGGACCCTGTACCGTATATCAAATCGACTACAGATAAGACGGCAAATCCCGGTATCTCCAAAATCGGCTACGGAGTAGACGACTCCCAATTGGGCGGACCGTTTATCAGTGATGATCGGGTCGTATTCGAAGTGACATCTTCGAGCAGGCAGTATTGGAAGATTGAAACGAAAGATGTATACACTGGAAAAGGCTGGATTACTTCGGAACAATCTGCTCCAATGAAGCGATTCGAATATGGAGAAACATTTTTAATGGATGAGCACATGCGCAACGAGGGAGAATTGACAAAAGCAAGCTTCCAATTTGAAATCCAATATCCACATATCGTCAGGCCTTACGGGTTTGTATCGGTAACAGGCAATGAAGGGAATGGTTTTCTCCAATATGATCCGGTTCTTGACAAGATTAACTCACACACAAGTGATGGTACGGAAGCCCGCTTGAAAGAATATACAGTCACATACGAGAAAGCCGCATACAGCATGAAGAAGTTGCGAGGGACAACTGGTTTGCCGGACGGTGAGCAATATAACCAGCTGCAAAAAAGATATACGCAGCTTCCCGCAGCGTTTCCAGAACGTGTTAAGGAGCTGGCTGTTGAAATAACGAAAGAGGAAGATAATTGGTTTGACAAGGCAAAAGCCATAGAGCGCCACTTCCAATCGGGTGATTTTTCCTATGACCAAACCCGCGTCGCCATTCCAACCGGTGATGAGGATTATGTAGAACAATTTTTGTTTGATACGAAAAGGGGATATTGTGATAATTTCTCTAGCTCCATGGTAACAATGCTGCGTTCGATTGGAATTCCGGCTAGATGGGCGAAAGGCTACGCGCCTGGGAACTACCGCGAAGCGGCTGATGGAGAATACAGAATTTACCAAGTAACAAACAATGAGGCCCATTCGTGGGTGGAAGTTTACTTTCCGGGTTTGGGATGGGTTCCATTTGAACCGACAAAAGGATTTAACAATCCTTCATCTTATGTATTCGACGAAGCCCAATCTCAAGCAAGCCAGACCGATCCGGCTGCGCCCCCCGAAAAAGAGGCTGAGAAGGAAGAAAAAGAGACAAAGGAAGTTATTGAAGAAAAAGAACCTTCCAACACTTCCAATTTTACGGGAATCGGGCTTTCCAAATGGATTTGGAGTGGCGCCCTGTTATTAGTTGTTTTGGGCTTAGGATTTGCGATCTTTTATAGTAGAAGAAAACGTCCTTTTGCAAATAAAAATGAGAAAAATGATGACGGAACTTTTATAGAAGCATACGAGCTGTTGCTAAAGCGGTTGGACAAACGCGGCTTTCAAAGGAAAACGGGCCAAACATTGCGTGAATATGCGGCCTATATCGACCGGCAACTTCAAACCAAGGAAATGAGCCAATTAACGCAAGCGTATGAACGCATCATTTACCGGGGAGATGACGCATCTACCCTCACCAGTGAAGAAAAAGCGCTCTGGAAAACGCTCATGGAAAAGGCGAGCGGCGGGGAGGTGTCATCGAATTAACGTATACAGTTCCAGCTAATCATACAGCAGTTGGGCTTGGAATCAAAAAGAACCGGATTACATTAGAAAAGAGAGGCTATCAATACGAAGAAAGAGCCTGTCCTTATTTGAACAGGCTTGGTATAGACGACATTACGGTGATGATAGCGATCCCGTTGGCGCCGGGGCTAGTGGTTAGACCGCCCCGGCATTTAATAGAATGTCCTCTTATTTCTTCGCTAACTTCTTCTGTTCCATCTGTCACGCATTCTTCATTTTCATTCCCCGGATTTTATATATGACAAACAAGAGAATGAACCACACCGGCGTTACAAACAAGGCGATCCGTGTGTCTTCCCCGAGTGCAAGCACTACTAAAATAAATCCGAAGAAAGCAAGGATCAGGTAATTGGCAAATGGGAAAAGCGGCATTCTAAACTTACTCGCTTTGGCTAATTCCGGCCTTGTTTTGCGATATTTTAAATGGGCAAGTACGGTAATTCCCCAAATAAAGATGAAGCAAAAGGTGGAAACGCTTGTGATCAGCGTAAATACTCCTTCCGGCATGACATAATTCAAAATAACGACAATCAGTACAATACCAGCCGAAAAAAACAAGGCATTGGAAGGCACTTTATGGGTTGTCAGTTTTTTAAATGTTTGAGGCGCCTGTTGATTTTTTGCAAGTGAATAGACCATCCGGCTCGTACTAAAAATGGCGCTGTTACAAGCCGATGCAGCTGATGTCAGAACGACAAAATTGATAATGCTTGCAGCTGCCGTAATACCAACCGCCGCAAAGACTTGGACAAATGGGCTTTCTGCCGGGTTAACGGTCGTCCACGGATATATACTCATGATCACCAGTAGTGCGCCGATGTAAAAAATGATTATCCGAATGGGAATATTATTGATTGCTTTCGGGATAACCTTTTCCGGGTTTTCTGTTTCACCTGCAGTGAGTCCTACAAGTTCAATCCCTGCAAACGCAAACATGACCATTTGAAATGAAAGGACAAAACCGGTCATGCCATTCGGGAACATGCCCCCGTGACTCCATAGATTAGTGAAACTGGCCGGACCTGCATCAGTGGAAAAACCTTTCACGATCATAAAAATACCGACCACAATTAACGCCAAGATGGCAATGACTTTGATTAACGCAAACCAAAATTCCATTTCCCCAAAAAGTTTTACGGAGGCCAGGTTCATCACCAACAACAAAATCAATGTAATGAAGCCCGGTATCCACTGGGGCACACTGGGGAACCAATATTGTATATAAATACCAACCGCTGTCAAATCAGCCATCGCAATGGATACCCAACTGAACCAATAAGTCCACCCGGTGATAAAAGCTGCCGCATCACCAAAATAGTCTTGTACGAAGTCAACAAAAGAATGATAGTTTAAATTGCTTAAAAGGATCTCTCCCAGTGAACGCATGATCAAAAAGCAAATGATGCCTGTAATCAGATAAGCGAATAAAATAGACGGCCCCGCCAAATGGATCGATTTCCCTGCTCCAAGAAATAATCCCGTTCCGATGGCCCCACCTATGGCAATTAATTGTACGTGCCTGTTTTTTAAACCTCTTGATAGATTTTCTTGCTGCATGTGATGTACCTCTCTAACTATTTAGCATTTGTAAAATTGTTCCAGTTTTCCGGATGTAAAACCATTTCAGCGATCCCGCTTTTGTGAAGCGATTACATTCATGTCGACAAAATTTCATTTCAGATCAAGAAGGAAAACAGTTACCCTCCTTTTTGTTACTTTACCCGCAAAGGCAAAGAAAATAGGTATATTTCTCTTTTCGCTAATATCATAGTATTTTTCTTCAAGGAAGACTCAATTGTTATTAATTTTAACAAATAATAACATAAAATCCATACCCGTTTGACATAAAGGTCATTCTATGGGATTTCAGGGCTAGATATCGACTCGAGTCCTGTTTCGCAGGGCTTCGCCAATAGAAGGAAGCTACAGCAAAAAAAGAGAGTTAGCTGTAGCCATATTCTATTATACAATTTTCGTGAAATATTTTTTAAAATTCGGGACCAATGGTAACAATACTTGTTTGGGAACTCTAACAAAAAGTTGCGAAACTGGCAAATATTGATTTTTGAGTGAACATTTACCATCAATCACATGTAAGAAGTAAATATTTCCCTAGATCAAAATATAATTGTAACATATTTGATCCTTCTTTAGGGGGAATTTGCACAATGCGTTTCTAAAGAAAGGGAGGGTAATAAATATAGTCGACTGAATCAAGAAATGTTGTTACCGCAAAATGATTGGATGTATTAGGGCTTTTATGAAAGTGGCCCTCACTTCGAAAAAATATAGGTGATTTGATTCGTTTTTATCAAGATAGAGAAAAATTTCGATAAAAAGAGAGAAAAATGGATGACAAATTGGAATGGAAGTATTGACGAAAGTGGACGCAACTGATAAAGTGAAAACCGAAAAGAATATGTCGTTTTGTATCGTATAATAGCGGGAATAGGGCCCGCAAGTCTCTACCAAGCTACCGTAAATAGCTTGACTACGTGAAAAACGGGAATTGTCAATGAGGGATATTTATTGTATCTTCGCATCCCATTTTTCCCGCCTAACCAGTCAACGCCTTTAAGCTGTAGCCGCTTAAGGCGTTTTTCTATTTGGATTTATTTATCCCGGTATTCACTGGCAGTGAGGCTCGCATATCGAAGAGGTCGGGTGGGAGATCAAGAGCCAGTAAACAGCTCGAGACTCGTTCAACTAATCATCAGTGGAAAAAGCATACTGATTGAAGTTTCAATATCGGAGCCTTTTATTCTGGGAGAAATTGGGGAATGTATGAAGAAGAGGTAAATATGAACAAATTGGCTGCCTTTTAAGAGATCGCTTTATATAAAATTCAATGGAGGAAAGTTAAGGTGAAAAATTATTTTAAATTCGATGAATTAGGCACCAATTATCGGCGAGAATTTGTCGGGGGTCTGACAACGTTTTTATCCATGGCTTATATCCTGATTTTAAACCCGATCACATTATCGCTTGAAACGGTGAAGGATTTACCCGATGCACTGCGAATGGATCACGGTGCCGTATTTGTGGCTACCGCTGTAGCGGCCGCACTTGGGACCTTATTGATGGGCTTGCTTGCCAAGTATCCTATTGCGCTCGCACCGGGAATGGGGCTGAACGCCTTTTTTGCTTATACAGTTATTTTAACAATGGGAATCCCGTGGCAGACCGCTTTGACGGGAGTTTTATTTTCGGGAATTATTTTTGTGATTTTAACGTTGTCGGGTGTACGGGAAAAAATCATCAACTCGATTCCGGCTGAATTAAAGATTGCGGTTGGATCGGGAATCGGTTTATTTATCACATTTGTCGGTTTGCAAAACGCCAAAATTATTGTGAGTAACGATGCTGTCCTTGTCGGTTTGGGAGATTTAAGGGATGGGAATGTCCTGTTGGCCATTATCGGTATTGTGATTACCGTCATCTTAATGACGCGTGGCGTAAATGGCGGTATTTTCTTCGGGATTTTGATCACCGGGATCATCGGCATGATTACCGGGGTTGTACCTAAACCAACCGGGCTGGTGGGACCTGTACCGAGTATTGAACCAACATTTGGCGCGGCTCTAGAACCGATTTTCAATTCCCCCGGCGAAGTGTTCACGCTCCAAATGCTTGTTGTCATCTTGACCTTTTTATTTGTCGATTTTTTTGATACAGCGGGCACGCTCGTTGGTGTGGCACAACAGGCAGGTCTTATGAAAGGAAATACCTTGCCACGGGCGGGGAAAGCTTTGCTTGCCGATTCTTCGGCAACAGTCGTGGGAGCAGTATTGGGTACGTCTACCACAACAGCTTATGTTGAATCGTCTGCGGGGGTTGCAGCCGGGGCCAGGACTGGCTTTGCGAATATCGTAACAGCCATTTTATTCTTGTTATCATTGTTTTTCTATCCGCTCTTGGGAGTTATCACGGCGTCTGTTACTGCTCCGGCTCTGATTATCGTTGGTGTGTTGATGGTGTCTGGAATTGGAGGAATTGACTGGAAGAAGTTTGAGATTGCGGTGCCTGCTTTTTTCACAATCATCTCAATGCCATTGACATATTCTATTGCGACTGGAATCGGTATTGGCTTTATATTTTATCCGATCACAATGTTGGTAAAAGGAAGGATAAAAGAAGTTCACCCTATTATGTACGGATTTTTCGTCGTCTTTGTGTTATATTTCATATTTATTATTTAATCGCTTGTTGCTTGCGGAAAAGAGAGCTTCTTCTCTGCAAGCTTTTTTTAAATAGTGCCATCTGAGTGATTGATTATATATTCAGAACGGAAGGCGGCGCCCCTTGCGGCAATAGCTTGGGCTGAAAACCCCGCAAGAGCGAAGCGATGAGAAGGGGAAAGCAGACCTGCGAAAAAGCGTTCGCCTGTAGGGAAGAAAACACATTGGAATGTTCGCTTTCTTACGTATTACATCGAATGATGAAGTTGATTCAAGTGTAAAAATTGGAAAAATTGTCTATCCCATGAACGATCTTTTTCAGGAGGGTACTTTAATGATATGATGTGTCATATAGTATTTCTCCGTTTGTACGTTGGAGGACTTTTAGATATGGAGGGTGCCTACATGCCAGGAAAAACAGAATTGCAACATCAAGAAATGATCATGGTATTAGATTTCGGAAGCCAGTACAACCAGTTAATTACTCGTCGCATACGTGAGTTTGGTGTATATAGCGAGCTTCATCCACATTCTATTACGATGGAGGAAATCAAAGCCATCAATCCAAGCGGGATTGTTTTATCGGGGGGACCCAATAGCGTTTATGAGGAAAATGCTTTTCGCTGTGACGAAAGGATATTTGAATTGGGTATACCGGTACTGGGAATTTGCTATGGGATGCAGCTTATGACGAAGCACTTTGGCGGAGTCGTAGAAAAAGCAAAGGGAAGAGAATATGGCAAAGCAAAGGTTGAAATAAGGGAAGGAGCTCCTCTCTTTACAGACTTGCCGACGGAGCAAACCGTATGGATGAGTCATGGGGACTTAGTCAAGGAAGCCCCAAAAGGTTTTGTGATTGATGCTGTCAATCCTTCCTGCCCCATAGCAGCGATCAGCCATAAGGAGAAAGCATTATACGGCGTTCAATTTCATCCTGAAGTTCGGCATACGCAGTTTGGCATTGAGCTATTAAAAAACTTTGTGTTTGAGATTTGCCGCTGTAAAGGCGAATGGACGATGGAAAGCTTCATTGATGTTGAAATTGAAAAAATACGAAATGAAGTGGGCGATAAAAAAGTTTTATGCGCGCTGAGCGGCGGTGTAGATTCTTCCGTTGTGGCTGTCCTGATTCATAAAGCAATCGGAGATCAACTTACTTGTATTTTCGTCGATCACGGGTTGCTCAGAAAAGGTGAAGCAGAAAGTGTTATGAAAACTTTCCGTGAAGGCTTCCATATGAATGTCATCTTGGTTGATGCAAAAGAAAGGTTTTTATCAAAACTAAAAGGTGTTACAGATCCAGAGCAGAAGCGGAAAATTATCGGCAACGAATTTATTTATGTATTTGACGATGAAGCCACAAAGTTGCAAGGAATTGAGTTCCTTGCCCAAGGAACCCTATATACAGACATTATTGAAAGTGGAACAGCCACGGCCCAAACGATCAAATCACATCATAATGTCGGCGGATTGCCTGAAGATATGGAATTCAAACTGATTGAGCCGTTAAACACATTGTTTAAAGATGAAGTACGCGCATTGGGAACGGAACTTGGCATTCCGGATGAAATTGTTTGGCGCCAGCCATTCCCGGGACCGGGCCTTGGCATCAGAGTGCTGGGCGAAATTACAGAAGAAAAACTGGAAATCGTCCGGGAATCAGATTACATTTTGCGCGAAGAAATTAAAAAGGCCGGACTTGAAAAAGAGATTTGGCAGTACTTCACTGTCCTGCCCAACATTCGCAGCGTGGGCGTTATGGGAGATGGACGCACATACGACCACACAATCGGCATAAGAGCTGTCACCTCCATTGACGGCATGACCTCTGATTGGGCGCGAATACCTTGGGACGTTCTCGAAATCATTTCCACACGGATCGTGAACGAAGTGGAACATGTGAACAGAGTTGTCTATGATATAACGAGCAAACCGCCAGCGACGATTGAGTGGGAGTAATTCACTAGAGGCATTTGAAGTGAAAACGTTGATTTGACTGCATTTCGATGGTATGTAAAATGGATAAAACAATCAAAAATGAATAGGTTCTCCGCCAAAATTCCGCCAGAGGAAAAGGAGAAAAATGAGAGATATTGTGTAAAAGCAATGTCTCTTTTTTCTTTTGTTTCATATTTTTAAAATACAAATCAACCTTTTAAGATTTTTCTAGATTAGTGCTGGATGAATCAAAAAACTACGATAAATGATTGTTCTAATTGCCTTGCGTTTATAGTATAGGTCAGTATACTTATAGTAAGTATCAGAGGTGAAAATATATGCAACAATTTAAACGTTTAGGTGGAGATAAGAGAATAGGAAAGTTTACAGAATGGAATAAAAGTGATGAAAATTATTGTATTTATTGTGGAGATGTTGCTGAAACAAGAGACCACGTTCCATCAAAAACATTCTTACTAGAACCTTATCCAGACAACTTGCCTACAATTTCAGCTTGTGAAAGATGTAATAATGGATTTTCTTCTGATGAGTCTTATGTAGCATCTTATATAAACGTATTAAGAAATAAATTGGACCCAAAATTTTGCAATGAGAAAACTTACAATGCATTAAAACGTGATAGAAGGTTAAAAGATTTATTGGACTCGCAAATTAGTATAGTAGATCAAAAAATTCATTTTTCCTTCGATAAAGACAAATTTGAAAATGTTATTATTAAATTAGCTAAAGGACATGCAGGTTTTGAGTTTGACCATATTGATTTAGATGGAGTGCCAACTTTATGGTACGATTGGAAATTTAATCTAGATGAAAATGAAATTGAAAACTTTAACATGATTCCCTCTTTAGATATTATGCCAGAAGCGGGAGCGCGAGTTTCAAATCGAATTGTAGTGGGCACGAATCCTGAAAATGATGAATCTATCATTTTCTTGGATTGGGTAGACGTTCAACAAGGAATCTATCGTTATCTAGTTTATTTTGATGAGGATTACAATATAAGTGTTAAAATATGTATTTGTGAGCTTCTGTTTTGTATAATAAAAATTTAGCAAAAATATATAATGAAACTTACGAGGATGGCTATTTATATTTTATTGAAAAGCTGTAATGTAGATTATCCATCATATTAATAGAGTTTAGTTGGAGTTAATATTTTTATATATCTAAAAAACAAGGGATGTTCAGTAGGAACAGATATGATATTTGGAAACACAACAGAATAATAAATTTTAACTTAATAAATACTATAATTTTTAGACGTTCAATTAAAATGAGCGTCTTTTTTTATGCCTAAAAATGAAGAGTAGAGGTGAAATATGACCGGACTAACATTAGGAAGTTTATTTGATGGGATTGGTGTATTTCCTTTGACGGCTTCACGTTGGGGCATCACACCAATTTGGGCAAGTGAAATTGAGAAAGTACCCATTTCCATTACGAAACGACACTTTCCCAATCTATTACACATGGGAGACATCACAAAAATAGATGGTGGGAAAATACCACCTGTTCATATCATTACCTTTGGTTCACCCTGCCAAAACTTATCGAATATCGGTAAACGAGAAGGTCTTACAGGAAGTCAATCCAGTTTATTTTATCATGCAATACGAATTATTGAGGAAATGAGGTGCGCAACGAATGGAACATATCCAGTTATCGCTGTTTGGGAAAACGTCATGGGAGCTTTTTCATCAAATAACAGGTTGGATTTTAAAGCCGTGCTGGAGTCGTTCACAAATGCCGAAATTCCAATGCCTGTTTCTAGAGTCTGGGCAAAAGCTGGAATGGTCCGAGGGAATGATGTTGATGTGTGCTGGCGCGTCTTGGATGCCCGATATTGGGGAAAGCCCACACTTCCTCAAAGAAGAAGACGTATCTTCCTCGTGGCAGATTTTGGAGGAACACGTGCCAGAGAAATATTATTTAAAAGCGGCGAACTGCAATCATTTTCTACGACTTGCGATGAAAGCCGGCCACCCTCCACCGCAGCCAGTCGAAGATCTTCTGAAAAAGCAAGGAGGAAAATACCCGTTGTCCGTCCCTTTCAAGAAAGACGTATGCGAAGTACTGCAAAAGACAAAAACAAATCAGGATTCATTGGAAGTTTCGGACGGACAAATGACCCTTTCCCAACTTTGCTAGCTGGCTCAGTCAGTAACTTTTCTTTTTGGTATGAAGGGAAAGAACAAGAAGGTTATATCCGACAACTTACACCATTGGAATGTGAACGGTTAATGGGATTACCAGAGGGCTGGACAGCTTTAGGAAATGGGAATGAAATCATTAGTGATTATGCGAGATATAAAGCAATTGGAAATGCGATCGCCGTACCATGTGCGGAATATATCATGGCTGGTATTGCGGAAACTTTATAGATAAATCAATGTTTGAGCCTGTTGGATTATTCTCATCTGACGTGCTTTTTTTATGGCGAAAACGTAGAAAGGAGAAATGTACGTGATGTCCTTGAATGAACAAGAGGTTTATGAAGAAAAGGTGATGGAATGGATTGACGATCATTTTGTTTTGAATGAGATAGATATTGAAGACTTTCCGTTTTTTCCTCATGGGAAATTGATACGGGATGAAAATGGAGAAACAATGGTTGTGTTTTGGTGTGTTATATATGGACGAGTGGATTACCGTTAACAAAAAGCATAGATTCCCGCAGAGGAAGTGGAGAAAATGAAGGATATTGTGTAAAATCAGTATCTGTTTTTTAAAAAAGTTAATTCGAAGTCACTATGTATCATGGTTTATTGTACATATGTGATTAGAAAGTGAGGTGAATCTAAAAAGGTATTTTCATTTATAAATGTTTTCTTAAGGCTTATCTTCGTCAAAAGAGTACTTTTGCAGAAAAATGAATAGCTCTTGGGGATTCTCTAACAATAGTTCTCTTTTATGAGTTTAATAGTTTAATGGTTTGGATTGAAGTTTACAATTAACAACCATATAATGGGTATATAGACTTATAATAAGAGGGGGGGATACTAATATGTCAAATCATCAAGCCTCTGAACAAATGATAGGATACATCTATCAAATCAGATATGCATTATATCTTCTGCTTAAAAATAAGGAAGAAGAAGCGAACATAAGCATAGAAAAATTTGACGATATCGCATTTACTAAACCAGATGGTATTTCTAATACATTTATTCAACTAAAACACCATACAAAAAAGTATGGGAATCTTACTGATTCGAGTACCGATATTTGGAGGACTTTAAATGCTTGGATAAATGAATTAAAGAGAGATATCACATTACTAGAAAACACAAAATTTTTAATTATAACTACCGCAGAATCACCAGACAATTCGGCTAGTTCTTTTCTATTATCCAATTCTGGTATGAGAGATACAAAAAAAGCATTCGAGCTCTTTAATGATGTTGCAAAAAAGTCTGGAAATGTTGCACATAAAAAATACTATGAAAATTTCATTGCCAATGTAGATACTATATCAAGAAAACTAATAAATAATATATATGTTATTGATAATTCCACTAATATTGTGGATACTGCCCTTCAAATACAAAAGGAACTACTATTTAGTTGTAAACAGCAGCATATTCCCTTAGTTTTTGAACGTTTAGAGGGTTGGTGGATTAATAAAGCAATAGAAGCTTTGACTTCTACTAGACCTGTCTATATTAACACAAGACAGGTTGCTTCATATATAGTCGATATTAGTCAAGAATATAGTCATGATAATTTGCCTATAGATATAGATGGATTAAATATTGACATAGATAGTTTATCTTTTGAAGGTAAATTATTTTATGAACAATTAAAATTGATTGGGACTAGTAGTAATAAATTAAAAATAGCATTTAGAGATTACTACAGAGCATTTAACCAAAGGTCAAATTGGGTTCGCAATGACTTGCTATATTTAAATGAATTAGATAGATATGAAGCTAGACTAATAAATGAGTGGGAACACTGTTACGCGGATATGGAGGATGAGATACTAGAGTCCGAAGAACAAACAGATGATATAAATCAAAAAATGGGCAAAAAGTTGTTGAAGGAAATAGAAAATAAAGACATTAGAATAAGAGATCGGTTTTCGGATCCATTTGTTATGAGAGGGAGTTATCACATTCTATCAGATCAACTAAAAGTTGGGTGGCATATTGATTTTAGAAAGCGCTTAGAGTATTTATTGAAAAGCGAGGTGACGGCAAATGAATAATTGGGAAAACCGCTCTAAGGAAATTGCGTTTCTCCTAAACCCCGCTTTTTGTGGAAGACTAATTTATGCTACAATTAGAAAGTTTAATGAGGTTTCTAATCGTGCTTTCCCTTTTCCATTGGTATATCTTATCCTTCCGTTAGTTTTACACAAGGCTACCAGGGAAAAAATATCAAGTAGAACAAAATTCTTGGTTTGGATTCAACAATACCCTGAACTTTTAATAGGATATGCTCAACGAACAAAAGAATTGGTAGAGATAACTAATGAAGCAACTGAATTTCTCTTACAGACAAATATGGTATTAATAACTGATCAAGCTGATTTAGAAATTAATTCCTCCACTAAAGGTTTAAGTAAAGGAAGATTCGTCGATGAAGAAGTAAAACAATGTTTGAATAAGAGTGAACATATTGGAAAATGGTTTGCCACTGCTGGGAAAGTGGAAACTATTTTTATTGGACTGGGGGTGAGGCCGTAATGCAAATTAAAGAACTTGTAATATATGGGCGAAACGGAAAAGTAAGGAAACTCTCTTTTGAATTAGGAAAAGTCAATATTATTACAGGTAAATCAAAATCTGGTAAATCTGCTGTTGGGGATGTAATTAATTATTGTTTGGGAGGTAGCTCTTGTAATATTGCAGACGGTGTGGTTAGAGAAAATGCATTATGGTATGGACTTCTTTTACAATTTAATAAAGAAAGAGTTTTTGTGGCTAGAAAAAACCCAAATATAGGACAACAAAGTACAAGTGCTTGCTATATTGAGATTGGTGAAAATCTTGAATTGCCTGATAAACTTAACTTTGAACAAAATGATAATGTTGATGGAATCGAAGATATTTTAACCAAGAGATTGGGTATTTCTGAGAATTTAAATATTCCACCCGAAGGTCAAACAAGAATACCATTATCAGCAAATGTTAGACACGCATTATATTATTGCTTTCAAAACCAAGATGAAATTGCTGCAAAGACATTTCTTTTTCATCGACAAGCAGAACCTTTTATTACTCAATCAATAAAGGATACTTTACCTTACTTCATGGGAATTGTAAATGAAGATTCAATAGCACTAGAAAATGAACGCACCATTCTTAAAAGGAAACTAGCAATAGAAAAGCGTAGGTTGGAAGAAATCAGGATGTTGCAAGGTGGTGGACTTAAAAAGGCTGTTACTCTTATTTCTGAAGCAAAAGCAGTAGGATTAATACCGTCTCAAGAGGTTATTGACTATGAAAATTTTAATGAAGTATATAAATTGCTAAGTATGATAAATAATTGGACACCAAAAAAAGTTCAAACTGTTGGTATGGATAGAATCAGTTATTTACAAGTTGAATTAGATAAAGTCCAACAGGAGTTATTTGACTTAAATGAAGATATCCAGTTTGCAAAAATTTTTAATGGAGAAACATCAGGATTTGCTAATGAAGTAGAACACCAAAAACTTAGGTTAAGTTCAATAGGATTATTTGAAAAAGTAGATTTTCGAACTGATCATTGCCCTTTATGTAGCAATATGCTTGAAAATCCTTTGCCTGGAGTTAATGAAATTAAAACCGCTATACAAAATTTAGATAATAATATTAAGAATGTAAGTAGAGAAAGACCGAAGCTTCGTAAGCATATTGACAATTTGGAAAACAATAAGCAAAAGCTCATAGAGGAAATACAGAATATAAAGTCTGAAATTGATGGAATATACAATCAAAACAAGGAAGCTAATGCACTTAGGGATTTATATACTAGAAAAGCTAAAATTACAGGAAGAATTAGTTTATGGCTAGAAAGTGTTGAAGATGAAGTAGATATGAGTAATGCAGAAAACAACATCACTTCATATGAGGAAAGGCTAGAAGAAATTAATGAAGTACTTGATAAAGATACTCTGGAAGAAAGGAAGCAATCTGCGTTATCACGTATCTCTACTGATATGACTAAGTGGGCTAATGATTTAGATTTAGAGCATTCTTCCAACCCATATAGACTAGACATGAACAAAGCTACTGTTATTGTTGATAAACCTGATAGACCTGTTCCATTACAACAATTGGGGAGTGGATCGAATTGGGTCGGTGTCCATTTAATTACTTATTTTGCCTTACAAAAATTCTTTATTCAAGGGAAAAGACCAGTTCCACAATTTTTATTTTTAGACCAACCTTCTCAAGTATATTTTCCTTCAAAAGATAAAGAAGAAGATACTGATTGGAATATGGTGGGTAAAATTTATGATTTTATATATAAACAGGTTAATTCTCTAAGTTCTCAACTGCAAGTAATCGTTGTAGATCATGCTAATTTAATCGACAACAAAAATTTTGAATCTTCTATAATAGAAAATTGGCATGACGGAAAAAAATTAATACCAATAGATTGGTATGAATAACTTTAGAATATTTAGCTAAGCGGAATTATCCTTTTATAATATTTTATGGAAGATATAACAAAAATATTATATATAAAAAGTTTTGTATATCCTTTGAAACGTTATTTGTCCGGTTTTACCGACAGATAGCGTTTTTTTTGTCGGCATTATTTAGAATTGAATATTTTGCTTCGAATAAATGAAATTAGAAGGTGTGTTATTTTTCTGTAAAATATAAAAGTTTAAAAGGAAGGTAATGAAATGAGTTGATTTATTCTTTTTATGAATGAAACTAATAATGAAAAATTTCAATATGGGAAAATTGCTTTGTGACCAAAAAGAGAAACAATGGTTGTGGATTGGTATTTGTTTGATTGATCATCGATTATCGTTTTCAAGAAGCTTAAGGAGTGTGATATCTAATGAATATTTCACGTTCTCCTCCTAATTGTTCTGTTACTTTACTTTAGCGCATCAATAGAACAAAAAATTAGAAAAGAGGTAATGAATAATGGAGTTAAAACATGTCATTCCAAACATGGAAAAAACTTTTGGAAATTTAGAATATGCAGGAGAAGGTAAAGTCGAACAACGACGAATTAATGGACGTATGACCACTCTTTCACGGAGCTATAATCTTTATTCAGATATTCAACGTGCAGATGATATTGAGGTCTTTCTCCCACAAGAAGCTGGGGAAAAATTCTTTGAACATGAGGAAAAAGTAAAATTAGTCAATGCACGTATCACCGCAGAGGGTTATAAAATTGGAGAACGTGGTTTCACAAATTATATTTTACATGCAGATGACATGGTAAAAGCATAAGGAGGAAAAAGAGATGAGATTAGCTCAAGGAATTGTCATTGATAAAGAAAAGACATTTGGTTTATTAAAATATTCTGCATTACGGCGTGAGATATTTTTACAAAATGAGGATGGTACGGTATCAACCGAGGTAAAGGAACGCACCTATGATTTAAAATCGAGGGAACAAGGACAAATGATTCAAGTAAGTATTCCTGCTTCCGTTCCCTTAAAAGAATTTGATTATAATGCTGAAGTAGAAATCATTAACCCTGTCGCAGATACAGTCGCAAATGCAACATTTCGTGGGGCAGATGTTGATTGGTACATTAAAGCAGAAGATCTAGTCTTAAAGGGAAAAGCAGCAACACCAACTAGTAACAATCCAAAGTCTACCCCTACTAAGGAAAAGTAATGAAAACTTTTAGAAAACGAGGGAAACGAATTCGAGCGAGTGATGTATCCCTCGTTTTTCAATATGTAGTCTTTGGGCTGGCTGGTGTATGGCTTATTTCCTTTATCCCTTTTCATCTGCCGTTTTTACTTTCTACAACATGGCAGCTTGATAACTTTCAAACACATTTTATGAGTACGTATGGATTGATTTCATTTGTGATTAGTTTAGTGATAGTAGCTAGCTGTGCTTTTCTTTATTATCGCTATCGGTATGATCGCATCAGGCAAGTTATTCATCGTCAAAAACTCGCTAAAATGATCTTGGAAAATGGTTGGTATGAAACGAAACAAGTACAATCAAGTAGCTTTTTTGAAGACATACCAAACGGAAAAACAAAAGATAAAATTAGTTACTTTCCTAAAATGTACTATCGGCTCGAAAAAGGATTACTTTACATTCAAACAGAAATTACACTTGGAAAATATCAAGACCAATTACTAAATCTAGAAAATAAACTGGAAAGTGGTTTGTACTGTGAGTTGGTGTCGAAAGAGTTACATGATTCTTTTGTGGAATACATCTTGCTCTATGACACAATTAATAGTCGGATTTCTATTGATGAAGTTATTGCACAAAATGGTAGCTTAAAGCTCATGGACGCGATGTATTGGGAATATGATAGCCTCCCACATATGTTAATTGCTGGTGGTACTGGCGGTGGAAAAACGTACTTTATTCTCACACTGATTGAAGCACTATTAAAAACAGATGCAAAGTTGTATATCTTAGATCCGAAAAATGCCGATTTAGCGGATTTAGCCACGGTTATGCCTAATGTCTGTTATAAAAAGGATGATATGACAACTTGTATCGACCAATTTTATGAAGATATGATGACACGAAATGAAAAAATGAAACAAATGCCGAACTACAAGACTGGAGAAAACTATGCTTATTTGGGTTTGCCTTCCCGCTTTTTAATCTTTGATGAGTACACATCATTCATGGAAATGATCGGCAAAGAAAGCATAAAAGTGATGAGTAAGCTGAAACAAATTGTTATGTTGGGACGACAAAGTGGCTTCTTTCTTATCCTTGCTTGTCAACGTCCAGATGCAAAATATCTTGGGGATGGCATTCGAGATCAGTTTGATTTTCGGGTTGCTTTAGGTCGTATGAGTGAGCTTGGGTGCGGCATGATGTTTGGAAGCGACGTACAAAAACAGTTTTTCTTAAAGCAGATCAAAGGACGAGGATATGTTGATAAAGGCGATAATGTCATTTCAGAGTTTTATACACCACTTGTCCCGAAAGAACATGACTTTTTAAATGAAATTGCAAAACTAGCTCAATAAGGCTGCCCAGTGCGGCGGCGTGCGAAGCGAAAGCCGACGTGCTGGGCTAAGCCTGCGTGGCGACAGCCACGCCTTAACCCCCCATTTCTAACAGGGGGGTAGAAAAACAATAAGAAACTGTTCCAAAAGCCTATAACACTTGATGGCACAACGGTTTGGAGCATATGAAGAAGATGTCAGCTTTTAACCTTTAGTTGACATCTTTTTTTAGTTTGGAGGAATGCACATGAATAAAGTACCTTGGTATCAACGATTAAGAGAAAAACGATTGGAATATGGTGTATCGCAAAATAAATTGGCTGTTCATATTGGCATTTCAAGACAATATATTAGTGAAATTGAAACAGGAAAAGTAACTCGACTCAAACATTACAAAATGCTCTGTTCGATATTTTAGAACAATTTAATCCAGAGGCTCCATTGGAAATCTTGTTTGATTATATAAGGATTCGATTTTTAAGGACAAATCCGAGATCTGTTATTGAAGAAACTTTGAAACTCAAAATGGAATACATGTTACATGAAGATTATGCGTTTTATTCTTATATGGAACAATACGTTTTTGGTGATATTGTCGTCATGGTTTCTCCAGATGAAGATAAAGGATGCTTACTTGAACTCAAAGGGAAAGGATGCCGTCAATTTGAAAATTTTTTATTAGCCCAGCAACGAACATGGTTCGATTTTTTCTTAGACGTGTTCCGTGTCGGTGGGGTTTTCAAACGAATTGACCTCGCGATAAACGATAAGACAAATATATCGGACATTCCGTTTCTAACTAACAAATGCCGTAATGAAGAATGCATCTCTGTTTTTCGAAGTTTTAAAAGTTATCGTTCTGGTGAACTTGTACAGAATGAAGAAAAGCCTGACATGGGAAATACGTTATATATTGGTTCTTTAAAAAGTGACGTGTATTTTTGTGCATATGAAAAGGATTATGAACAATACGTGAAACATGGCACATCGCTTGAAGATACAGCCGTGAAAAACCGTTTTGAAATCCGTTTAAAGAATGATCGCGCTTATCATGCGATTGTCGATTTAATGATGTATGAGGACGCTGGACGAACCGCCTTCTCGATTATTAATCGGTATATTCGTTTTGTCGACAAAGACGAGGAAAAACGTCGTAGTAGTTGGCAAATGAATAAACAATGGAAACGATTTATTGAATTAGGGGTGAATAGAAAAATTTCTTTAACAACAAAACCTGAACCTTATACGTCTGAAAAATCACTAAGATGGCTTGCGCGACAAGTCGCCTCCTACTTGGAAATTAGCGACTAAGATAGATGAACTCAATCAAACCAGTGTAATTAACGACATGTTGGAGCAGGTAGAATTATCTGAACGTCATCAAAAGATACTCATGCAACAAACTATTCCTATCGAGAAAGTGATTCAACCATTATCAGATAGCGAATGACTAACTTATGGAGGGAGAAATTCAAATGAACTTTGGTCAGGATTTGTACAATTGGCTTCTTAGTAATGCGCAATCTTTAGTATTAATGGCAATTGTTGTGATTGGAATTTATTTAGGATTTAAACGAGAGTTCTCCAAACTAATTTGCTTTTTAATTGTTGCCTTAATTGTGGTGGGATTAGTCTTTAATGCAAGTGGTGTTAAGGATGTATTATTGAATTTATTCAATAGAATTATAGGCGCTTAAACGCTAAGATTTATAGCAAGTATTTGATATCGATTGTTAGTTCATTTGATTCAGTTTTAATCTATTCATTCTTTTTTAAATATTCCCCAGAAATATAGTATAATATTGTTGCGTGTGGCTAGATTTTTTCGCTTGTGTTTCGCAAGTGTTGACAAAAATGGTGGGAACAATAGCTTCTCCTATTCCAAATATTTATTATGTCGGTATACTTGCCGATATGTCTTATTAGCTTCGCATAATGAGTAGCCACACGCTTATAATATGAGGAGTTTTTATATGAAGGAATTTTACGATATTAAAACAAGAAATGAATTTGCAGATTTTCTGAATATACCTAGGAAACAGCTTAGTTATGTATTGTATGTAAAGGGAGTTAATAATCTATACACTTCTTTCGAAATACCTAAGAAAAATGGTGGTATCCGTAAAATTGATGCTCCGTTAAAAGAACTTAAAGATATTCAAACAAAACTTGCTAAGGCATTGTATAAACATAAAGCAAAGGGACGAAAGAGAAAAAATAACATCTCTCATGCTTTCGAAAAAAACAAAAGCATTATAACAAATGCAAAAATTCATCGAAATAAAAGGTTAGTATTGAATATTGATCTAGAGAATTTTTTTGAAAGTTTTCATTTTGGCCGTGTTAGAGGTTTCTTTAATAAGAATGTTAATTTCTTACTGCCTATTGAAGCAGCCACAGTTATAGCACAAATATCATGTTATGAAGGAAAATTACCTCAAGGGGCTCCAAGTTCTCCTATTATTACGAACTTAATTTGCGAGATACTTGACTTCAGGATAATGAAAGTCGCAAAAAAGTATAAATTGAATTGTACCCGTTATGCAGATGACATAACATTTTCGACTAATGATAAGAAATTTTTGAATCTACAGGAGGAATTTTATAAAGAAATTTCTAATGAGATCATACGAGCTGGATTTAATATTAATGAAAAGAAGACAAGGTTGCAATTTAGAGATTCCAGGCAGGTTGTAACCGGACTTATTGTTAATAAGAAAATAAACGTAAATAGAATTTATTACAAAGAAACTAGGGCAATGGCTCATCAACTCTATAAACAAGGAAGTTTCGAGATTAATGGTGAACCCGCTACTCTTAATCAATTAGAAGGAAGACTTTCTTTTATAAATCAACTAACTTGGTATAATAATAAAATAGATAATGTCAAACATCATTTTAATAATTTAAGTTCAAGAGAACGTGAATATCAAAAATTTCTGTTTTACAAATACTTTTTTTTTAACCCAAAGCCATTAATTGTGGTGGAAGGTAAAACAGATATAGTTTATTTAAAGTCAGCTTTAAAAAGTCTTCACAACCATTATCCTGATCTAGTAACCAAAAATAATGATGGAACGTTTGAGTATAAAATATCATTTCTAAACAAAACAAAGAGGTTAGGGTACTTTCTGGGAATTTATCAGGACGGAGGAAAAGGGCTAAAAAATATATACAATTTCTTTAGTTCTAAAAAAGGGTCCCCTAATTATCTAAGTTATTTTAAGAGAATAAGTAATACCTTACCAAATAATCCTGTGATTTTAATGTTTGATAATGAGATAAAAAGTGGAAAGAAGAAACCTATCGGTGATTTCCTTAATCATGCGCAAGTTAATGATGAAAATAGGGAAATATTAACAGACAGATATATGGTTAATATTACTGACAATCTATACTTGTTGACTGTACCACTAATTGGTGGAAAAGCTGAATGTGATATAGAAGATTTATTTGATGAGTTTACCCTTTCCCAGAAAATTGAGGGAAAAGAATTTTCAAAAAAGGATAAGTATGATGTGACAAAATACTATGGAAAAGAAATCTTTTCTAAATATATTTTGAATAATTATACAGATATAAATTTTAATGAATTTAGACCGATTTTAGATAACATAAATAAAATAATAGACATATACACGAAGGGACTTGTAGGTAAAGAACCTATTTTGGATATAAAAAATGAAGATAAAAATAATGCAAATAAAATACCTATAGAAGTCTAGTATATATCGGTAGTATATTTAAAATGTGGTTTATCAAACATCGAAATAAAGGCATTTAAACTTTTTTATGACGGTAAAATCAGGCTGCGGAATTTCCATACATTTGCTCAAATTCATTTGGCGTATAGTAGCCCAAAGTCGAATGGATCCGCTTAGAATTGTAGAAGAACTCGATGTATTCAAACAGCGATTTCCTCGCTTCTTCCCGTGTTTTATACTTTGTTTGATAAACTAGCTCACGCTTAAGAATACCGTGAAAGGATTCAATGCAAGCATTGTCGTAACAGTTTCCTTTTCGGCTCATGCTGCCTATCATATTGTATTGTTTTAGTAGCTTTTGATAGTCACTGGAAGCGTACTGGACACCACGATCTGAATGATGGATAAGCCCTTTTCCTGGTTTCTGGCGATAGTAAGCCATTTTTAATGCATTTATTACGAATTCTTTTGACATGCTTTTATCCATGGCCCCCCCCACGATTTTACGCGAATACAGGTCCATTACACTTGCTAGATAGAGCCACCCTTCGTTGGTCGGGATATAAGTAATAACTGTAACCCAAGATTGATTTGGTTTGTCCACCTTAAATTGTCTGTCCAATACATTTTCGCTTACAGGATGTTGATGTTTGGAATTTGTGGTAGCTTTATATTTTTTGATTGTACAAGACTTCCAATTATTTTTTGGCATAATGCGAGAAACTGTTCGTTCACTAACCTTTATACCACGCTTGTTTAGCGTTTTTGCAATTTTAATACTTCCATATCGTTGCTTAAATTCTAGATGCGTTTGGAATATTTTTTGTGATAGTTTTTCATGCTTTTTTTTGGCAGTTACTTTTGGGGCGATTTTAGCCATTTAAAATAGCCACTTTTAGAGACTCCCAGGACTTTGCACATCTTCTCCACTCGGTATTGGGAGCGATGATGGTGAATAAATTCAAACTTTACCGAGGGCTTTTCGCGAAGTAGTGCATCGCCTTTTTTAGAATTTCGTTTTCCTCCTCCAGATCGCGTAATTGTTTTTGCGTAGCCTTTCGTTCAACCTCTGGGGTATAAAACGTTTGTACAGCTTTTACTTCAGGTTGCTCGCTGTATTTTTTAATCCAACTATATAAGGTATTCGTATTCACCCCGGTTTCCCTAGCTATTTGTGCTACTGGTTTATTGTTCTCTAGAATATACTTTACTGTTTCTTTTTTAAACGTTTCATCATAACGTCTTCCATTTTCTTTAGCCATATAGACACCTCATCATTGTTATTTATTTTTATTATAACAATCTGTGTCCACTTTTTAGTCTAGCATCAGTGCACCAATAGTTGATTTTGATGAAGTTATTCAATGGAACTTATCTCTCAATTCTATATTACGAGAAACTGATTTCAGAATCATTGCTGTTTCTGAAGATGAAATAAATACTTTGAGTTTTGATACAATAAATGAATTTATAGAGAGGCTATCAGCTAATGGAGAATTATTAATTAAATCAGCAAATTCATTGGACATCTTTTTTCCGGAGTATGATAAAGATACTCGTGAAATATTTCAAATTCCTGAAATTATGAGATGGTTAAAACATTCGATAGATAAGGGAGTACCTTGGTTTTATTTTTTAAGTACTAAAAATAAAAATAATGGACTACATCTTCTAATTCATTCTTATTGTTCCAAGAATATTTTTCTTTAAAAAAGACGCTCAGTTATGAACTTTGGGTTGCAATATATGAAATTTGGTTTATCATCTTAGAATATTGAATTTGGAATCAGAATTTAAAGAAGTAACAAGTATTTGATTAGGTGCAATTGCACTTTTATTGCACTTTTTGTTATTTTCTATACAGTTTATTTGTTTTTATATGTTCCCAAACGCCTTGATTTTACAGCATTTTCGCTTATAAGCTGTACGCTTAAAACAGAGTGGGAGTAATACGCAAGTTCTTAATGGCCTTGGTAATACAGGGCCTTTAAGTTTTTTTATTGATTTCGGTAGACGTTTAAATTCAGTATTTCTCAATCAATACGCCCAAAAGAGATGCTTAGGGTTTAGCCCATATCAGATATAAATAGCCTCCAAAGTGACGTTCTTCCCGAATGATTTTTAAATTAGATTTTTTAACTATGTCAGTCATGTTCCTATTCTGGTGACACCCTGTAAGCTTGAGCATTATAGGATTCAAGATTTTTTGTAGCCATCCCAATGTTTTGTTTGTGCAAAGCCCATGCTCTAACAAAAGAATATTTCCTTCTGGCTTACACCATTTTTGAAAATTATTTAGAACATGGATAGGATCTTGATAAGCGCATAAACTTCCAGATGATACGATCGTATCAAAGCTATTTGCGCTAAGTTCAATAGATTCAACATCTTCTTGTATAAATGTTGTTTTAAAAGGATAATTTTTTGCAGCATTCTGTGCCGACTTTAACATTTCATGGCTAAAATCTATTCCTGTTAATTCAATATTTTTATTGTAGAAGGGGAAATTAAGTCCAGCACCAATTGAAACTTCTAATACTTTTCCTTCAGCTTCTTGAAAAATTCGTTGGCGAAACTTATAAGCATGATTGTTTTTTCGTCTATTACTATATTTCTTTGCTTGCTTATCAAATTTCTGAATGAATGATTGATGATCCATACCATCGCTCCATTCTGTCATTTAAATCATTTTTAAAACCAGGTGATTCATCATATTTCTCTATTCAGATGTACTTTCTTCATGTGTATGAATTAAGTCAATTAAATGACTGATCGCTTCGACTACCTCATCTGAACAGTCAGTATGGATTGTGGTATGTCCAGCACTTCTGAGAATACGATGTTCTCCCCTCGGAACCGAATTTGCTAATTTTGTGTAAACGGTATTTTTAATGTGATTGAATGGATCAAGTGTATCACGAAGAAATGATTTGCTTGTGATTGGAGTCATGAATGGGTCGATTCCCATCGCTGTATACACGATCAACGGAATATCTGGCAATTTTCCTCCTTTACGTATTTCTTCATAGATTTGGCTATTTAAGTTTTTTCTTTCTGTAAACGTTTTAGATAATGTCTTGAGATGATATTCAATTAGTAATTCACGGATTTCGTCTGGCCAAGTTGCAAACATTTGATTAAATAAAGCACGAAAGGATTTTTTGTAAGTTAAGAGTGCCCGAAGGATAGTAAAACTCTGCTGAAGGAGGTAACGTTTTTTAAACTTCGGTGTATTGGTGCGAAAGTCCTCGTGAGGTGGTTCTAGCAAAATCATCCCAGCTACCTCATCTGGAAATCGTTGAGCATACCGCTGCGCGTAGATTCCGCCCAGCGAATGACCGACGAACAGGTAGGGAGCTGGAACACCAGCGGTATGCAATACATTTCGCAATTCATCAGTGACTTCAACGGCATTTCGAGGAAGCTTAACACGATCGCTCCATCCAGTTCCCAATCGATCATAAATGACTGATGTTGTATATGTACTAACTTTATGATGCAGATTCAGGTAATCAAGTCCGACCATCCCGGCAGCTGGTATGAATATTACTGCAGGACTTCAAACCCCAGAACAATCAAGTAGCAAACGACGTCCCTCTACATTGTAGAAACTTCCAATCGGTGACTCACTGTCTAAGGAAACAGACTTATCAACTTGCAGTTTTTCTGTATCATCTACCATTTGAAACCTCCTACTAGTTATGTTTTCGTATATTAATAGAATATTCATTCAATAGAGCCTGTTACAGTTCTTTACGAACATAGAGAATGTATAAATTCTCATTATATGTGTACACATTCCCACTCCTTTTCTGAAAAGTAGTTGGGTAGTCCAGATACATTCATCTATAAAAGATCTTCTTGAGTTCATTAAG
This sequence comes from Siminovitchia sp. FSL W7-1587, assembly GCF_037963795.1. NCBI lineage: Bacteria > Bacillati > Bacillota > Bacilli > Caryophanales > Bacillaceae > Siminovitchia > Siminovitchia sp. FSL W7-1587. The sequence goes on along the minus strand of NZ_CP150169.1, from coordinate 1,176,180 downwards.
ATAACCATCTAGATCTGCAAGCACTTTGTCATAATCTAATTCAGTAAATTCTAAGTTCCGAAGATCTTCCAGAATCTGATTTGTAAAACCAACATTCGCCCAAAAGATAACCTCTTTGCATCTTTCAAGGTTCAATCCTTCTCTGAATTTAGTTTCATCAACAATTTCAAACATTTCCTCTTGGCATCGTGCGAGCTTTTCATTTACTCTTCCTTCTAGATTCTTATTGATTTCATCGGAATTCGTAGTGCCAGTAATTTTAATAAAGTCAAATATCCAAGGATGCTGTTGTAGTAACTCAATCTGGAGTATATATGATTGTCGAATCCTTTCAAAAATATCTTTTTGATTCAAATCCATTAAATCAAGATATTCTTTATGAATCATGTCAGTGCAATAATCATAAAGGAATAGAAAAAGATCCTTCTTGCTCTTTATATAGTGGAACATGAGCCCCTTTGAAATACCAGCCTCTTTTGCAATAACATTCGTTGAGGCATCATCAAATCCTTTCATGGAAAATTCTTTTAGTGCAGCATTTAAAATAGCACCTCTTCTTTTGGGTTCCAGATTCAAAATCTTTAATTGCATGACAATCACCTTTGCGGATTTATTAATTGATCTGTTAGGTCAATTAACTTTAGCATGATTTACCTATAAGGTAAATAAGTTAAATTAGGAAAATATGATAAAAATGATTTGTAACGTTTTTCGAAACAGCAATAACTGGATAAGAACTTTTTGTTGCACACCTCATATCATTGATAACTCGTAATATTTGATTGGAAAAACTCGATTGACTTCCTAAAAGACCTTCACGCCTATAAATATTTTATAAATTCAGACAAATAAAACTAAGTGTAATGAAATGAATAGATGGTAGCCATCTTTTTTGATCATACTTCCCCAGATGGAGCATATGAGGAAAGTGTCGTATACAGATGCTTTTCTCTATCTCACTTGTCTACGGGTGTAATTCCATATCGAGAAGTGAAGGGGGAGGCACCTATTCTATCAAAGAGACTTCCTAATTTTAAATTTGTGATGTAATTATTTTTAAACATATCATTTTTCAAATATTCACCTCTAATCTCACAATAAAACGTCATCTGTCGGTAACCATTATTTTTTATATCATGTTATAAGTATTGATACTCCCTTTAAAATCATGATTTTGCTCTATACTTGGCATCGTGAAAGTAGAGTGGAAGCAAGAAGCTAACTTGATTTAATTTGGGAATGCCTATTTAACAGCATTTAATCCAATAAAAAAACGGATAAAAAGTATAAATACTTGGTTTCCTACCAAAAGAAGCTGGAACACAACTAAATCATCTGATGAAAAAACGAACAATACAGTCAAACTTCATTCAATAGGAGTTTTCTTCCATCTCCTATTGAATGTTAGTTGAACCAATCGGGCATTTAGGTGCCGTTTTCTCCCACTTGGACCTTTTGTATTCACTCAAGATTTTGAAGTGGGAGTCTTACGGCACCTTACATGCCGGATAAATGGTCCCAGTGTATCATACGCAAGCTTTTAGCGTAGTCAACATATGTAGACTCCTGCGGGAATAGGCTCGAGCTGAAGATCCCGCAGGAAAGCGATCTTTGCTTTCCGAGGAAGCTGAAGCCGGGCCCGCGGAAAGCGAAATATGTTGACGTAGCGATGATTGGGATTTTTTTACACAAAACACACTAATCTTAGTATGTTTTAGCTAATCGACTTAATAGTTATAATATTCTAGAGATAATAAAGTTGATGGCTGTAAGCGCAAAAAATCAGTTCCAATTTTATTACTTCTTTAATGTTGCATTTAAAATTCGTTTAATTCCTACATACCAATGACTGAAGCCTTATTTATACTCACAAAAAATTGATGTACGGTGTGAGGATGAATAGGTAATTTTTTAATTATATTTAGTACCTTGTTGACTTACTCTATGATTGTATATCATAAAAATTAAATTTTTTTTAATAATCATGTATTACTGTATAGACAAGAACATAAATCAAGGAGGTCGGAAGTATGGTAAAGGTGTTTATAATGCTGGCAGTTGTTTCGTTTTTGCTATCCGCTGCCTTATTTATAGTAGAAATTGTTAAAAACGGTTTTAAGGGAAGTAATTTTAAACCAGCTTTATTCTTATTCGCTGTTTATATCTTTAGTGTGATTTTACTTTTAATTGTCTATAACAATTAGGGAGGATAATATGATTACTTTAAAAAATGTTCGTTTCAAAGTGGGGAAACATAACATCCTAAATAACATAAATATGAAATTAAAAAGAGGTAAAGTATATGGACTATTAGGTCCCAATGGGGCAGGGAAAACCACGTTATTTAAGGCTTTATTAAATGTAATAGAATACAAGGGGGACATTTTCAAAGATTATAACCATGTGACAATAGGTAAATTAATTGAATATCCTGCCTTTTATCCAAATTTAACTTGTGTAGAAAACCTAAAGCTGCATGCCTCATATGCTGATATAGAGTACAATGATTCAATTGTAAATGATTTATTAGGAATAGTTGGCTTACCCGATGCGAAGCATAAAAAGTTTAAAGAATTATCTATGGGGATGAAACAACGATTGGGTGTAGCAAAAGCGCTGATGGGAAATCCAAATTTATTACTGTTGGATGAACCTACTAATGGATTAGACCCTATGGGGATGAAAGATATGCGAAATCTCATCGAACAGAACCTAAAAGGCAAACAAAGAACCATTGTCATTTCTAGTCATAATTTAAATGAAGTTTCTTTCGTTACGGATACTTTCCTATTTATGAGGGAAGGCAAAAAAATATTAGAAATTGATAATAACGAAGATATATATATGTTTGGTCGGGTGCAACAAATACCTGATCATCAAAACGTTAAACAAGCTATTACTTTATTGGAAGATAATAAAAAAGAAATCTACTTTATTTTAAGCGAAACCAATTTCAATAATCTAAAGACGACTAACGATTTTGTATATAGTGATGTGCAAAACCTAACTTTGGAAAACTTGTATATCAAGTTGATGTCTACAGATTTGATAGAGGTGAAAAGCTATGTTTAAGTTGATTAAAAATGAATGGATTAAAGTTAAAAGTGAAAAGGTAATACTAGTCATTGCAGTACTTAGCTTGATTCCTTTACTCATGAACTTCGCTAATTTTGCTATAAATAATAAAGATATAAGCTTGGATAGTGGTTTTTACTTTACTTATTATAATCAGTATTTCATGATGTTACCGATCATTTCTAGTGTGTTAATCTCCTTTATTTTTTATATCGAATTCAAGAACAAAATGTATTTAGATTGGATAACGTATAATATTCCACGTTATCAATTACTTTTTTCAAAAATACTTGTCTCTACAATCATTATGTCAGCCATTTGTGTAATGCAATTATTTATTTTGTCTGTTTTCTATTTTGTTATAGACGGGAATATAGAGAATATTCTTCGCTTAATATCCTCTTATATAATCCTTAATATAATAGTGATTACAACCATTACACTAGTGTTTGCAGCTGTCATCCAATTAACTAAGAATATAGTAGCAAGCATATCTATTGGGATAGGTGTTTCTTTATTGTCAATGATTCTAATGGCGGCACCTTTTTCCTTTTACATTCCGACAGCATTTGGGTATAGACTCGGACTATTCGTCATTGATAATGGATACTATTATGAGGGAGGCATGACTCCCACTATTATAGGCATAGCCCTGTTATTTTTAATAAACGCCATTATGCTAATGATCAACCTGAGATTAATTTATAAAAAGAATTTGTAAGGAAAGAAGGAGTCTGATCGTGGAGAATATACTTAAAAAGTCAAACATTTTTGTTCTCGAAGATGATCCAGATATATCAAAGTTTCTAAATATATTCTTGAGTGATTATTTTAACAAGGTGATTGTGAAAACAGATAATCGATTTAATTATTCGGATTTAGACAATGTCGATATTTTTTTGTTAGATGTCGAGATACCGTTCGATAGTGGATATGAGGTCTGTAAACGGATAAAAATGGTTTATCCTAACAAGCCTGTCGTTTTTCTCACGGCGCATAGTCAACTTGATGATAAAATCAAAGGCTTAGAATTGGGTGACGATTTTATACCTAAACCCTTTGAACCTTTAGAACTTATTGCGAGGCTTAAAAATCTATTGAAGGACAAGTATGGAGACCTTGTCTATTTAGATGGAATAATAGTCGATAAACGGGCACATTTAATTGTAGATAGTGTAACGGGAAACAGAATACCATTAAGTGAGACTGAAAATAAGATATTCTTTTACTTGTTTGATAACATGAATATTAGTTTATCAAGGGAGCAAATAATAAATCATGTGTGGGGAGTAGAAGGTCGTAGCCGTCAAGAAAATTCCCTAAATGTGTATATAAATAGTTTAAGAAATAAAGTGGATATTAAAGGCAAGTTAATTCAAACTATTTATGGTTATGGATACAAATTAACAGATCAAAAGGAATGATGTTATTGAAAAAAAAGATTTACTTTTTCACGCTTATCTCTATCTTGTTCTTTCCAATTGCCTTTATCATGTCAAATTATATCGTATTCTTAGCCCATTTAATACACGATTATATCAATGGGACTGATACTCCTTTTATAGCACATGAACATTATTTATATATTTTTTCTCTTTTCTTCATTATGGTTTTATTATACGTTTTCTTCCTATCAAAAATGATTATAAATATTTCATCTGAAATAAGGCTTCTTTCACATCTTATAAGGGGGATAGCGAAAGACGAAAACTATCCAGAGCCAGTAGAGCTCCAGGTGTTAAAAAATAGCGAAATGAACCATCTGGGTGAGTCGATAAATATATTAATTGATAGATTAAAATATAATCAGGATAAATATAGGGAATCAGAAGAAATTAGAAAAAGATATTTAGATCAACTTTCACATGATATTAAAACGCCGTTATCTCTCATAAAAATTAATTTATTCTACCTAAAAACGCAACAAAACGTCGAAGAAGCGATAGAAGAAATTAATAAAAATGCAGATATAATATCGACGCTAAGCGACCGAATATATCATAAGAATTATCTGAATCCGGACTCTATCATTACTCATATGTCGCCGGTCAGCTTAAATGACTGCATAATTGCCATTATCGAAAAATGGAACAATGCTTTAAGACATAAGAAAATAAATTGTACCAGCAATATAGAATCTAATATTGTTTGGAAGTTGGATAGAGTATGGTTTGAAAGACTACTTGATAATATTTTGCAAAATGTTTTATACCACTCTAAGGCTAGTCATCTAACTATAGAAGGTGTTAAAGAAAATGATCAAGAACAGTTGACAATAACCGATGATGGTGTGGGTTTTGATTTAAAAAAACAACTTCAGCAATCGAATCAAAAAGGGCTAAATATTATTAATGAAGTTCCTAAGTTGTTAAATCTTCACATTCTAATAGAGAGCAATGATTCTGGCACAAGGATTGTACTAACTAAAATATAGAGAAAGAATGCACGTGATAGGCTCATGTTAGATAAATCAATGATTTAGATTCAGAAGTGTATTTGCTAAGTAAAAAAGGTATAAAATAGTAATTAATAAATGCCGCTTGTCAACAGTATTAAGAATTCAATAAGGATTCCTTATAACTGGGGAAGTGGAAGAGTGCTTCTGTTCAATGATGATAAAACCGTTTTTGTCTGCCTTTGCCCACCTGGTGGCGGACGCAGTCAAATGTTTTTTTCGGTAACTGGCCACTCCTTACGATCCTCCTCAAACAATTCGCTTTGAAGGATCTGTTTCTCATCATGTTTCCGGTACCGGCCCTTCTCCCGCAAGCTCCCATAATGTTTCGGTGAAATGCGGTAAAAGAAAATTGCTCCATATTCTTGCAGAAGCTCAAACATCCTGTCGCATAGAATCATGATCGCACGATAAGTTTGAAAGACATTTGTCAGGATTGATAACCGACCATGTTGAGGTCGGCTATTTCTTTTCTGCGATTACCAAGCATAAAGTGGCGAACGGCCCTAATAGTAGTGATAGTAAAAACCAGTTTAAACCACTCCGGTTTTTTCCTTGAGCGATTCCGGCATTAATGAGCGCCAATGTCCCCCACCCGACAAAATAGCTTTCATTCATTTTTCAACTCTCCTCTTTTTTACTAGTTCAAGTATGACATACATTGAATTGCAATGTGCAATGATTTACCACTATGATACACTTTAGGCATTACGGTCTGTAAGGAGAAGCATGCTATGAAAAAACAATGGTCAACGCCTGCTCTACTTGATCTATTTGCAGAGCAGCGGAATGTTGAGCTCGGAAAGTCGATGGAAGCTTACATGAGATGCCGTCGCGAAGCGTTGAAGTATTTCAAGTCGTAAATGGAGGTGTTCATGTGACAACTGTTTTTATCGATGCAGACGGATGCCCGGTTGTAAATGAAACCATTGCTGTATGCCAAGAGCTCGACATACAATGCGTCATTATTTGTGATACTGCACATGAAATCCACCGAGATGGAGCGAGTACGATCATCGTTTCAAAAGGGGCAGACGCAGTGGATTTCGTTTTAATTAATCGCGTAAAACGCGGTGATATTGTTGTGACACAAGATTATGGATTGGCAGCTATGGCTTTAGCCAAACAGGCATATGCCATCAACCAAAATGGACAATTATATACAGAAGAAAATATTGATCAGCTGCTTTATGCTCGGCATCAGGCTCAAAAAATTCGTCGTGCTGGCGGGCGTTTACCAGGACCGAAAAAGCGCTTGAAGGAACAAGACATTCAATTTACCGATAGTTTACGCCAACTTTGCTTAGCTATTATTGAATGAATTGGAATACAATCATGTATCGCCTTAAATCGTTGGAATTACCTACAACTGCGGGAGGTGAAAAATGTCTAAAGTTGTTTCGGTTCATTCTTTAACAAGTCAGGTCATAAACTGCACAAAAAATTGAAAAGCCAGAAAGAAAAATACTTAAAGTTCTTTCGAAATGGAAAAATAGATACTAGAGACGTCTGCATGCCTTTAGAATGGTCTGCCTTTTGAATCCATACTTTCGAAGAACACAATCCGCATTATTGTGAACATGTTGTTGTCCTTGCTAAAGAAGCAATTGTCGGAGTTTGTAAAATGAAGAGTCCCTTCCGAAATGGACGGGATTTTTTTCGTCTCAAGTACAGGCATTGCCACGCCACGTATCGCTGCTTTACTAATGAATGAGCTTCCTTTTGGTGCGCACTCCATTTGAGGGCTCGGCTGTGCAGGAGGTGTTGCGGGAGAAGAGGAGCTTCGACTAGTGCCGAACGTAACCCGACGTTTTTGCTGTATGTGTAGAGCTAAGCAGTATTTTTAGCTGCTAAACGATTGGATGCTCATTGTGCGGATTCCTGTTGAAGAACGACATGTCGTGAAGCAACGAATGATGAGGTATTCAATAAGTGCAAAAGCGAGTTAGTCGAAATCACCTGGCTAGCTCGCTTCATGTATTAAAAAACTTATTTAACTTTATCCTGTTTTTGTGGTAATAAAATGTCACGAAGAACTACATCATTCAAATGAGGGAGCTGCTTTTTTTCTAATTGCGTCAATCCGTACTTATCTGTATTTTCAAAAACTTCATAAAACTTTAAGATATGACATTAAATTTTCCGTCAGGTAATTTTTCATTCAACATGTTAATTGGTAGCAGTTGCAAGTTTGTAATACGTTTCTTTAGATTAGTATTAAATCTTTCATTTTTGTTTTTCAATATTACTTAAGATATAATAAAAACAGTTTAATCCATAAAGTAGAAGGTGTTGCGATAATGACTTATATGTTGGTCCATGGACTTGGTCAAAATGCTACCAGCTGGCGAAAAGTCATAGACTACATGAAAATAGATTCCGAGAAGATAGTTTCACCTGACTTGTTTCAATTTATTGAAGCAGGAAAAATTGATTATCGTAATTTGTACCATAACTTTTTTGATTATTGCGAAAACCAAGATGGCTCTATTGATTTAGGTGGTCTTTCGTTAGGTGCAATTCTATCTTTAAACTATGCATTGGATCGTCCAGAGAAGGTAAATTCCCTTATTTTAATAAATACACAATATAAAATGCCCCAGTTTCTTCTTTCTGTACAAAACGTAATTTTTCAAGTGCTACCAAATTCCGTATTTAAAAAAATGGGATTACCCAAAAAGGATGCAATCCAATTAATGAAATCTATGAAAGAATTAGATTTCAGCATGAGGCTATCAGAAATATCCTGTAAAACACTTATTCTATGCGGGGAAAAAGATAAGCCAAATCGAAAAGCAGCAAAACAATTAAGCAATCTAATAATGGATGCAAAGTTGAAATTTATTCAAAACGCTGGTCATGAAGCAAATGTAGATAATCCTGAAGGTATGGCGAAAATAATTAAAAGTTTTTGGGTTGAAAATACATAAACTATAGCTTGAATACTGAATTATTCACAATAAAGTGTAAATTACGCTAACGAAATGTAGGGAGTGAACACTAATGAATATATTTCATTCTCGTTTTACTCCCGCTGTAAATTCTATCATAAAAGGTTATTCTCTAGAAGAGATTTCAAAGATTGCTTAGATGCACTATTAAATTTAGTAGCATGTAATGGCATGCAATAATGTATGCTTTTGTGTAGGGATACCATTATAGCTCATCACAAAATTAGTTTGGACGACAGATTGTAATGTTTCTTTCCATATTCAACATATAAACAGATAATTTGAAGCATAAAAGTCCAACTACAAGTAGCAGAATTATACAAATAGGATTTCATTCCAATCCACAGACGTGGCTGGATTTTGAAAACGCCACTTTACATTTTTCCTAAAGATATTAAGTATTTCTATAGCTAATTTCTTCTTTCACCAATAATCTCAATATATCATCAAGAGTAGGTTCGATAATTTCTATTCCCTCAAAACTTATCTTTGAACGAAGTACATAATAATTTAAATCTGAAAAATTTAGTTGGCTATCATCGGAACGATCCTTAACAGTAACATATTCGACATAGTCTTTTGGAAGTAACAGTTCTTCAAGTTTTCCAGAATCTTGAATAACAGTAACAATAATTCTGATTATATTTTTTCTTGTAAAACGTTTAAGATTTGCCGGCGAATCTTGAAGTACTTTTTTACCGTCTTGATAAAACATATTGTGTCGCTTAACATATCAGCTTCTTCTAAATAATGGGTAGTAAGAAAAATGGTAACTTCTAACTCTTTTTTTACAGTACATCGAAAAAATGTAGAATTCTAATGTTCTTTTTTCACCCATAGGGGTCCTGTTACATACCAAATAACAGTCACAATAATGAATCCAGGTAATGCTTCGAAGGTGTTATGTGATTCTCCAGTCATAGTAAGTATCATATAAAAAACGCCCATAACAATTAGATAAATGAGTACAGCAAGTAGCCATTTTTTAAAGTGAAACATTTCATAGTGGTAATCTTTTTTCTTGTTTGTTTTAACTCTATTCATTTTATTATCCAACCATTTAATAATCGTTTTTCCAAATGCTATTGTTACACCTAAATAAATACCAGACAAACTATGACTATAAGAAAAAGGTTCACCCATTAATAGGGAGACAATATTAAAAATAATTAATAGCAAATCGTCTATTGGAATAAGTATTAGGAAAAAGTTCCCAAGCTTAGCATTTTTAGTGATTGATCTGAAAAAGACACCCAGAATTGCAAAGACCCAGAATAAGATTTCACATATAATAATGAGAGTTAAAATGAGCATTTCAACTCCTCCAATCATCAAATTTCAATAATATTTGATTCATATAATTGAAAAATGTTTGATTAAAAGGAATGACTTTCGGCTCTTTTAACAAGCTTTCTTCTAATATATCGAAGTACTTTTTTTCTAAATGACGGTCACCATTAAATAATGGTGGAACGACCTGAATGTATTTTGCATATATTTGTTGTTCTAGCAAATCATTTGATTTTTCCATACCGCGCCTGATCATTTGTAGAAGTTCTTTCATATCTGAATGAATGTCAGCAGGATTATCTAAATTAGGGAGATTCTTTAATATTTCTATTTCTTCTAAGCTAAAATCATCTGATGAAAAAGTGTTATCTTTATCTATGTCATTATGTGTTATATATTCGAGAAGTCTATGAATATCAAGAGACATCATTTTAGGGTTTATTTCTATCCCATTTTTTAGTCTTAATAGATTGTTCTTTCTATTCATTAATTTATCCATTTCTTCCTCTATAACTGAAATTTCTAAATCAATCGCATTTTCCAGATGCTTATTTGTATTCTCAGAATGAATATTTTCTAACATTATTTTGATTTGATCGAGACCCATGCCCATTTTTTTAAAATTTAGAATAATTTGCAAATCAATTAAATGAGCATTGTTATAATATCTGTAGTTTGTCATTGGATCAACATTGGGTAGAAGCAAACCAATCTCATGGTAATACCTCAATGTTCGCTGCGAAATATTAAATCTTTTGCTTACTTCTGAGATTGTATACAAAATAATCTCCTCCTCATAAACATCTTGACATTCACGTCAACGTGAATGTCAAGATGTTTATGAGGTGATTTTAATGGATAATAAACAAAAATTTTTTGTGCATTTGATAACATTTATAGTGGGGCATATTGTTCTAAATATCTTTATCAGATTGGAGAAAGTACCTAAAAGCCTTGAGAACATACAGCATATTTTCAAATCGAACAAAATATGGGTTTATTTTAGTGAAGTGAATATAACCATTATTGTTATTTGGTTAGTCATTTTAATAATAGATTTCTTTTTTGTATTTTTAAATCAAAAAAAACGTTAAAATTTGGCCCCATGTTTGAGGCCATGTTAAAGGGTGAGATGGACTGTTCATCCTGGACACGCTCCTTCCCCATGGTTCTGTCTTCGGGAGACTCTTATTGAATAGAAGAACGTGGCTACTCTAAAAAAAGTAAACCGGCTAACATATAATTCATTTAAGGTGTCCTTGTCATTTTTGATTTATATCTTCTATATATGAGGATAGCTGCCGGTGATAACTAGTAAGCTGTCAATTAATAATGTCATATAGATTGATGTTGCGGTATTGGGCAGCTGTTTTCCTCCTGTACCTTTATGATTCGTATGGTCAACCATCTTTTTATGATCATCCTTACGGCCGATTTGTCATCACTTGCTTTATCAGGAATTTTACCGACTTTGTTATCAGGTTTTACGGGTTGTTTACCGTCCTTTGAATTTTCAGGTTGGTCGGCAGTTCATTTCTGGGGTGTTTTATTAAGATTCGTATGAGTCTTTCATTTAGAAGTAGGGACGTAGATCCCGAACTACATCTTAAATCCAGATTTTCTTAAAATAAAAAATGTTGTAATGTATATAGTAGGAATAGCAACTAATAAATATAAAATTCCTTTAGGCATAAACATATTATAAAAGTAGAAGAATAATGTTGCCCAAATGCAAGTAATTAATAATCCAAGTGTTTTTTTCATATTGAAAATATGCCCTCCCGAAAATGATAATGATCAAATGCTTAGTAAATTATGACAGATTTAAATCGTGTTCATTGATTTATGTAGTTAACATATCTCTATATCGCCATTATTCTTCTTTTTATCTCTTTTATCAATCTGTTATGCCATATTTGTGCCTATGTCTAATCGTTTAATTCACTAGCTCCGCAAACTTCTGCTATCCATGCTAGCTTTGGATTCCCAAACTATCCATTGAAGTCGTTAGTTCGTTCATAATCAACATTAAGTTCTGATGAATCTGCAAGACGACGACTAATAAATACAATTCCACCTATTGCCAAAGTTGCAGTTAATACAGCTACTTTCTTTAATTAATATACTTTTTTATCCTCTGCCTTCAAACAGCAAAGGACGCTTATGCTCTATCCTCATTATGAAGTTTCACTTTATATGTTCAAAAGCCACCATCTTCGAGAAAAGAGCCATTAAACATATACTTGGAACACTTATGGAGCCTTTTACTGTAGAAGATGTCACTCTTTTGATCCGTTGTCATTTCGAAAAAACCGCCAATAAATAGAGTATGGAATAACGGAGCCAAGGAGTAAAAAATACTTATTCACAATGATATCCGCTTTTCCTTGTGCGTTAAAATGAATGGGAATGGCTTCAGGTAAAAACAAGCAAATAACAAATATAACGGCAGCAATTAGTATAAAAACGATGATATCTTTTAATGTCATCTTATATCCCAACCTTTCATTAAATAACTGCTGAGCGACAAGCTGTTTGATACATGAAGGTTGATGCGATGGTAATCACAATCGCTACTCCCCATAACAGAGGGAGGAGTGGAAAAGATACAAACCAATGAAGCAGAACAGGCAGAGCGACTGCTGCCATGCTGATTAAACTAGACGCAATCACCGGAAGGCTTTGCTTTACAATGATCATTTCATTATCCCAAGTGAAGTTCGGATGCTTTTTATTGAGAAAAAGACCGAGGATAACAGAAAATAGCGAATAGGCGATCGGAATAAGCAATGTGCTCACAGTTTGTAATGTATTCATTTGTATACGTGTCATTATAGCTATAATCACGAGACAATAGGCAACAGCATGTAATGTTAAATTAACCGCCAGTTTACTATTTAAAATCTCTTTGGTGGAGATGGGGGAACTTTGTACGATCCAAATATGTTTACCTTCCAATGAAATAAAGAATGCAGCCGGGCAACTTAAGGAGAGCATAGCGGAAATAAGCACCGGAGCATATGTCGGGAGAAAACGATGGATATGATCCATACCGATAAATTTTCCTAACTGCTCTGGAGATAGGAGCACCAGAAAAATGCTAAAAAGAGACAATAGGATCACTCCAAGCCCAGCATTTAGTACGGCTGTATAAGAACTGAAAAATAGCGAGAAATCTTTGTGATAAAGTGCAACGAATGGAGATCTTTGTTTAATCACGTTTTTCTGCTTAGCCCTATATTTTGATGATGTGCTTGCCAGGTCGTTAAGTGCACTGTACCTCATGGAGACAAAATGGATAAAAAGGTAGAAGACAGCAGTCGATAGGGCGATAAAGATTCCTAAACGAATCGATACGTGAAAGCGCGCGTCATCTAGAAATAAAATGGCAGGAGGGTACAGTTTAGTAATTTGTCCCGCTAGCATAGCTCCAACATTTGCAATCCCTGCTTCCGATTGCAAAATAAAGACCGCCCCATATCCTACTACGCCAAGTGCGACAAAGGAAAATATCAGGGAGAACATGTTGCTATTTTTAAAATAAGAAGCGATGTATACGATGCATAATCCAAGCAAAGAAGCGATGCACATTGGAATGATTGGAACAAAAAATATGGAAATAACATAAAGCACCATTTGCAACATGTCTAAAGGTGTGTGCATCATCCATACAATGCCACCTGAAGCCATAAATACAAAAGCAACCACGAAATGAAGGAGATACATCAATAAAAATTTACTGGTTATGATTTCACTGAATTTGACAGGTAATGCTAACAACATATCTAAATCACGACTTCCGAATAAAATGCCATTGGAACGAAGCACGGTTAAAATAAAAATAGCAAAGCTCGCTATCGAAACCATATAAGCAGGTATTAAATCCTGCTTTCCGAGTTGGACGAGGGCGAGTGCTGTCAACCAATTATAGATACAAAACAAAAGCACAAATGTGATAACACCAACAGCGGTTATGACCATTGTTTTCTTTTTCGTTCCAGATTGCTTGATTTCATTAAGCGCCAAATAGTTCATGATTTGGGTTCGGAGTAGCAGATAGGCTCTACTCATGGGCTCTGTACCTCCATAAAAAAATCTTCCAACGATTGATTGCCTTTAACAGCTTCAGTAGGACCACTTGCTATCAACTTGCCGTTATGAATGATGGCAATTTTGTTACATAGTTTTTCTGCCACATCGAGAACATGCGTTGAAAAGAAAATAGCGCCACCGTTTGAAGCACATTCCTGCATCGCCTGTTTTAATAAATAAGAAGCTTTCGGATCAAGCCCAATAAATGGCTCATCTAAAATGAAGAGTTTGGGTGCATGAACCAAAGCAGCAATAATAGCAGTTCTTCGCCTCATCCCATGAGAATAGGAAGAGATAACATTCCCAAGGTTTGGCGTCATTTCAAATAAATCACTATATTTTTTAATCGCTTGTTTCCGCTTAGCGGTTGGAACGTGATATAGGTCCGCAATGAAATGAATATACTGGTATCCAGTCAGATGTTCATATAAATTTGTCTGATCGGGAATATACGCCATTTTGGATTTGCAAGTCAACGGATCTTTTTGAATGCAATGGCCATCGATGAGGATTTCTCCTTGGTCAAAATGGTGAATGCCGACGACTGCTTTTATGGTAGTTGTTTTTCCTGAGCCATTGCCACCGATAAATCCAAAAATATCTCCCTTTTCGACACATAGTGTTAATTGATCAACGGCTTTCTTATTGTTTTTATAGACCTTCGTGAGCTGGTTGATTTCTAAAATAGGCATAAATCGTGCTCCTTCCTTACTGACAATTTGTCAGTTGACTGGTAAAGAATACCCAATGGTAAAACACCATTGGTTTTCGAAATGACTGCAAAATATAACGTTTTATCGTATGAGAATATCGCCAAGCTTCATACACCAGTTAAAAGATCGTTGTTTTAGTGCCTAAGGCGCGCTCGAGTAAACTTTTGTATGCTTCATAATAAAGCAGTTTTTTTTCGTTCGACAACGTACTTGTATCAATAGAAACGAATACATAACCGTTGATGAGAAAAGAAGCTGTTTGCAACGGTCGGTCTACATGAAAAACGCCTTCCGAGATACCTTGCTCCATAATATGCCCCAAATAAGTGGTGAGTTTCTCAGAAATTTTATGAGCGAAACGATCCATTAAATAGCGATTTTGGTTCAAATCAACACTGTTTTGCAATGCAATCATGTCAGGAGTTGCGCTGTTTGGCTGTATGAGAGTAGCTTCTATAAAGGAGCGAATCTTTTCGATGGCCGATTTGTCGTCATAGGTGATTTTAAACAATCGTTCTATCATTGGTTCGGAATATCGTTCCACTAAACAATACAGTATATCTTCTTTGTCTTTGAAGTGGTAGTATAGCAAGCCTCGAGAGATATTGGCTTTGGTTATAATATCTTGTGTTGTTGTTTTTAAATATCCTTTTTTAACAAATAAGTGTAATGCAGCTTCCATGATTTCGGCCCTGCGAACTTCCGGATCTTTGACATCTCGCACACAATCACCTCTCTAATGGCGAGTATATACAACAACTGACACTTTGTCAATTCAATGTAGAGGCGGGTTACATCATTTCATCCCGCCAACGTTTTTATCACTGCCTTTTAACGACTTAATTATGAAAAAATGCTGAGTAATAAAATACAAATATGTGAATCGTTCCGATCAACTCGAACTGTCAAAAGTGATCAAAATAAGTAAGATCGCATTTCACTTCATTTAACTGTTAATCATTCCATTCACTTTGAAACCAGTCAATTATTGTTCATTCTTTTGTACAAATATAGTGGTTACCATGGGCGTTATATGTTATGAAAGTCGTTTCAGTTGGTGTCGTATATTTACGGATGAAAAGAAGTAGCAAGTCGCATGATTATTTAGAAGGTTGGAAGAATCCGGAAAATGATAAGACAAGCGCATGTCCGTTCCGACCGCCTATTTTTACGAGAGCTTTACAAAAGTTCATATTAAAGTTTTCGCAGCTTGACTCCTTGCACGGAATGGTTCGGTCCTTTTTCCAAAATCAATTGCGCGCGCTGTTTGGTTGGCAAGATGTTAGAGACTAGGTTAAGCCCGTTGATTTCCCTCCAGATCCTCAGCGCCGTTTCTGTAGCTTCTTCGTCTTCAAGGGATGCGTAATGGTGGAAATAAGAGTTCGGGTTGCTAAACGCCGTTCGTTGCAGCACTTTAAACCGTTCGACATACCAACGGGCGATATCGTCTTCATCAGCATCGACATAAATGGAGAAGTCAAAAAGGTCCGACACAAACAGCTTAGGAATGTACTTGCCGTTTCGTTGTTCGGATTCGCCTGTTTGCAGTACGTTAAGCCCTTCGACGATGACAATATCCGGTTTGCGAATCGTTTGTACTTGACCCGGTACAATATCGTACGCCATGTGTGAATAAACCGGAGCCGCTACTTCAGGGCGTCCCGATTTAACGTCAGCCAAAAATCGAATCAGGCGTCGTATGTTGTAGCTTTCCGGAAAGCCTTTGCGTTTCATTAAACCGCGCTCTTCCAAGATGCGGTTCGGATATAAGAAGCCGTCCGTCGTTACGAGATCGACTTTAGGTGTATTCGGCCAGCGCGAAAGCAGCGCTTGTAAAATGCGGGCAGTCGTGCTTTTTCCAACAGCTACACTTCCGGCAATGCCGATGATGTACGGCACCTTCTCCGTCGGATGTCGTAAAAATGTTTTCGTTACTCGGTACGTATCTTGACTGCTAGCAACGTAAAGGTTTAACAATCTTGACAGAGGCAAATAAATTTCCGATACGTCTTCCAATGAGATTTGTTCGTTAATTCCCTTGAGCTTCACGAGCTCGTCCTCAGACAGCGGAAGCGGGGTCGAATTTCGTAATTGCCGCCACTCTTCACGTGTGAATGAGATGTACGGGGAAACATGTTCATTAACTAGCATACCTGGTTTCTCCTACTGTATTGTTTGTTTCTTCATTTTGACAAATTATGATGTTTTTTTCAATATCGAATTTGACTGCTTAAGAACCGTAAGGGTGAGGAATGCTTATGCATACGGGATGTGGTTAGACGTATGACCTGACACCTCCTGCAGACAATGAACGAAGCATGAGCTTTTTCAATTGATGGAAAGAAAAAATCCCGAAACTGCTTCCAGAAGAAAAATGCACCATCACCTTCTTTAAAATATCAGATGTAGAGGTTTGAGGAGAAAAATGGTTGACATTCCGCCTTCGTTTTTTTGAACATTCTTTGATTTATGGAAAAAATTCTTCTTTCGTTGAAAAACTGTAAAAGCAGTTTTGGCAAATCCCATCTTTTTGGTAACTGTTTATGGAAGTTTCTCGATATTTACCGTTGTTGTACGGGAAGAGAATTTTTGACTGGAGGAACAAAGTGACAGAACTTCCGAACCATTGGCGATATGGAATCCAAACGGCCCCCCATATCACCTCCCGCATGAAGAAAAGAAAATATATTAGAGTGCCAAAGAAGGGAAGTCATGATAAAAGTCAAGCAACTAAACCTAAACATGACCTTGCGACGCGCATATTTGAATGAACAGCGTAGAAGTAAGCAAAGGGAAATATCAAGCCCTTAGGATGTTCGCATTCCTTCATTAAATGGCGTGTCCATCAATGAGGGCAAAACAAGGTACAATTTATTTATAGTAGACTGATCTATCTTCGATAAGCAAATTGGAAAAGGTATTTTCACGAACTTTCATAAATCCTACATCTAAATGGCGGCCAGCAAGCGATAGCGCGTTAGCGAATCAAACGCGTCTATAATGATTCGAGAAGATCTTGACACGTACGCCATTAACAGGATTAGTGGGGAAAATGCTTATCCGCCGTTGTCATGGGGAAGATAATACGCATTGAATCAAAAAGGTGGCAGGGCAACACCTTTCCAAAATTTAAAACGTGCATCAGTTTGAAGTGAAGTCACCCTCTTGTCAACATGGAAACGTGGAATGCGCGGTTTGATAAGGGAGAAGTTTTGTCTATTAAAAAAATATATTGACCAAGACAGACAACGGTGGTACTATAACTCTGCTGGAGCAATCCGGTGAACTCAAAAAAAGAATTTCAAAATGAGTTGACAGCATTTTATATGCGTGTTATATTAATAAAGTCGCCTCTTGAGCGGCAAACGAAAGTTTGATCTTTGAAAACTGAACGAAACGAAACGTCAATCAATAATTAATTAGTCAGCTTTAATTATGAGCTAACCAAACTTTTACATGAGAGTTTGATCCTGGCTCAGGACGAACGCTGGCGGCGTGCCTAATACATGCAAGTCGAGCGGACAAAAGAGGAGCTTGCTCCTTTTTAGTCAGCGGCGGACGGGTGAGTAACACGTGGGCAACCTGCCTGTAAGACTGGGATAACTCCGGGAAACCGGGGCTAATACCGGATAATTTCTTTTTCCGCATGGAGAAAGGATAAAAGACGGCTCTGCTGTCACTTACAGATGGGCCCGCGGCGCATTAGCTAGTTGGTGGGGTAACGGCCTACCAAGGCAACGATGCGTAGCCGACCTGAGAGGGTGATCGGCCACACTGGGACTGAGACACGGCCCAGACTCCTACGGGAGGCAGCAGTAGGGAATCTTCCGCAATGGACGCAAGTCTGACGGAGCAACGCCGCGTGAGTGATGAAGGTCTTCGGATCGTAAAACTCTGTTATCAGGGAAGAACCCGCATCGGAGTAACTGCCGATGCGTTGACGGTACCTGACCAGAAAGCCACGGCTAACTACGTGCCAGCAGCCGCGGTAATACGTAGGTGGCAAGCGTTGTCCGGAATTATTGGGCGTAAAGCGCGCGCAGGCGGCTTCTTAAGTCTGATGTGAAAGCCCACGGCTCAACCGTGGAGGGTCATTGGAAACTGGGAGGCTTGAGTGCAGAAGAGGAGAGCGGAATTCCACGTGTAGCGGTGAAATGCGTAGAGATGTGGAGGAACACCAGTGGCGAAGGCGGCTCTCTGGTCTGTAACTGACGCTGAGGCGCGAAAGCGTGGGTAGCGAACAGGATTAGATACCCTGGTAGTCCACGCCGTAAACGATGAGTGCTAAGTGTTAGGGGGTTTCCGCCCCTTAGTGCTGCAGCAAACGCATTAAGCACTCCGCCTGGGGAGTACGGCCGCAAGGCTGAAACTCAAAGGAATTGACGGGGGCCCGCACAAGCGGTGGAGCATGTGGTTTAATTCGAAGCAACGCGAAGAACCTTACCAGGTCTTGACATCCCGATGCCCGCTTTAGAGATAAAGTTTTCCCTTCGGGGACATCGGTGACAGGTGGTGCATGGTTGTCGTCAGCTCGTGTCGTGAGATGTTGGGTTAAGTCCCGCAACGAGCGCAACCCTTGATCTTAGTTGCCAGCATTAAGTTGGGCACTCTAAGGTGACTGCCGGTGACAAACCGGAGGAAGGTGGGGATGACGTCAAATCATCATGCCCCTTATGACCTGGGCTACACACGTGCTACAATGGATGGTACAAAGGGCCGCGAGACCGCGAGGTGGAGCGAATCCCATAAAACCATTCTCAGTTCGGATTGCAGGCTGCAACTCGCCTGCATGAAGCCGGAATCGCTAGTAATCGCGGATCAGCATGCCGCGGTGAATACGTTCCCGGGCCTTGTACACACCGCCCGTCACACCACGAGAGTTTGTAACACCCGAAGTCGGTGGGGTAACCATTTGGAGCCAGCCGCCGAAGGTGGGACAGATGATTGGGGTGAAGTCGTAACAAGGTAGCCGTATCGGAAGGTGCGGCTGGATCACCTCCTTTCTAAGGATAATTGAAATGTGGAGGCGACTGCTCGGCAGGAGCCGCAACTGAACATTTCCAATAGATACAAATTGACGCTTTCGTTTCGTTTAGTTTTGAGAGGTCAAACCTTTCTCGCTTTATGAGAAACAACTCTCAAAACATGTGCTCACTTGCGGCACAGCGTGTTCGAGGAACTTCACCTCGTCGCAAAGCTGCATGAAGCATAGGCGCTGATCAATCACATGACGTGATGGAAGTCAGCAGCTTCGTTCTTTGAAAACCGGATAACATGAGAAGAAACAAACCGAGAATCGTTCACCTTATGGATGCTCCATTATGGAGAAACCATAAGAAGTGTAAAACCTTTAGGTTTGAGTGTCAGTATCACTCAACCAAGGGCAACGAGAAGCGAGAAGATCAAGGGAGCGACTGAATGAGCACCAGAGCGCACTACGAGTGCGTGATGACGTGAATGAGGGAGCTGACACAGAGATTCGACGCTAATCGTTGACCGAAAAAGATTAAGTTAATAAGGGCGCACGGTGAATGCCTTGGCACTAGGAGCCGATGAAGGACGGGACGAACACCGATATGCTTCGGGGAGCTGTAAGCAAGCTGATCCGGAGATTTCCGAATGGGGAAACCCACTGCCAGTAATGAGGCAGTATCCATTTCTGAATCCATAGGGAATGGAAGGCATACCCGGGGAACTGAAACATCTAAGTACCCGGAGGAAGAGAAAGAAAAATCGATTCCCCCAGTAGCGGCGAGCGAAACGGGAAGAGCCCAAACCGAAAGGCTTGCCTTTCGGGGTTGTAGGACACTCAAAGTGGAGTGATAAAGGAACGGCGTAGACGAAGCGGCCTGGAAAGGCCGGCCAAAGAAGGTAACAGCCCTGTAGTTGAAACGTCGATCCCTCCCGAGTGGATCCTGAGTACGGCGGGACACGAGAAATCCCGTCGGAATCCGGGAGGACCATCTCCCAAGGCTAAATACTCCCTAGTGACCGATAGTGAACCAGTACCGTGAGGGAAAGGTGAAAAGCACCCCGGGAGGGGAGTGAAATAGAACCTGAAACCGTGTGCCTACAAGTAGTCAGAGCACCGCGTGTGTGATGGCGTGCCTTTTGTAGAATGAACCGGCGAGTTGCGATTTCATGCAAGGTTAAGTTGAAAAGACGGAGCCGCAGCGAAAGCGAGTCTGAATAGGGCGCAAGAGTATGAGGTCGCAGACCCGAAACCAGGTGATCTACCCATGTCCAGGGTGAAGGTCAGGTAACACTGACTGGAGGCCCGAACCCACGTATGTTGAAAAATGCGGGGATGAGGTGTGGGTAGGGGTGAAATTCCAATCGAACCTGGAGATAGCTGGTTCTCTCCGAAATAGCTTTAGGGCTAGCCTCAAGGTGAGAGTATTGGAGGTAGAGCACTGTTTGGACGAGGGGCCCTCATCGGGTTACCGACTTCAGACAAACTCCGAATGCCAAATACTTATCCTTGGGAGTCAGACTGCGAGTGATAAGATCCGTAGTCGAGAGGGAAACAACCCAGACCACCAGCTAAGGTCCCCAAGTATACGTTAAGTGGAAAAGGATGTGGAGTTGCTTAGACAACCAGGATGTTGGCTTAGAAGCAGCCACCATTCAAAGAGTGCGTAATAGCTCACTGGTCGAGTGACTCTGCGCCGAAAATGTACCGGGGCTAAACGTATCACCGAAGCTGTGGATTGCAATAGCAATGGTAGGAGAGCGTTCCAAGCGCGGCGAAGTCGTCTTGAAAGAGGCGGTGGAGTGCTTGGAAGTGAGAATGCCGGTATGAGTAGCGAAAGAAGGGTGAGAATCCCTTCCACCGAAAGCCTAAGGTTTCCTGAGGAAGGCTCGTCCGCTCAGGGTAAGTCGGGACCTAAGCCGAGGCCGAAAGGCGTAGGCGATGGATAACAGGTTGAGATTCCTGTACCGCCTCATTGCCGTTTGAGTGATGGAGGGACGCAGGAGGATAAGGCAAGCGCGCAGCTGGAAAAGCGCGTCCAAGCAGTAAGGCCGGTAAGTAGGCAAATCCGCTTACCGTGTAGGCTGAGCTGTGATGGCGAGGGAAAAAAAGTACCGAAGTTCCTGATTCCACACTGCCGAGAAAAGCTTCTAGCGAGGCAATAGGCGCCCGTACCGCAAACCGACACAGGTAGGCGAGGAGAGAATCCTAAGGTGAGCGAGAGAACTCTCGTTAAGGAACTCGGCAAAATGACCCCGTAACTTCGGGAGAAGGGGTGCTTTTTAGGGTGAATAGCCCTGAGAAGCCGCAGTGAATAGGCCCAGGCGACTGTTTAGCAAAAACACAGGTCTCTGCGAAGCCGCAAGGCGAAGTATAGGGGCTGACGCCTGCCCGGTGCTGGAAGGTTAAGAGGAGAGGTCAGCTTAGGCGAAGCTTCGAATTGAAGCCCCAGTAAACGGCGGCCGTAACTATAACGGTCCTAAGGTAGCGAAATTCCTTGTCGGGTAAGTTCCGACCCGCACGAAAGGCGCAACGATCTGGGCACTGTCTCAACGAGAGACTCGGTGAAATTATAGTACCTGTGAAGATGCAGGTTACCCGCGACAGGACGGAAAGACCCCGTGGAGCTTTACTGTAGCTTGATATTGACTGTCTGTGCAGCTTGTACAGGATAGGTAGGAGCCATGGAAACGGGAGCGCCAGCTTCCGTGGAGGCAACGGTGGGATACTACCCTGGCTGTATGGACCGTCTAACCCGCGACCCTGATCGGGTTGGGAGACAGTGTCAGGCAGGCAGTTTGACTGGGGCGGTCGCCTCCTAAAAGGTAACGGAGGCGCCCAAAGGTTCCCTCAGAATGGTTGGAAATCATTCGCAGAGTGTAAAGGCAGAAGGGAGCTTGACTGCGAGACCTACAAGTCGAGCAGGGACGAAAGTCGGGCTTAGTGATCCGGTGGTTCCGCATGGAAGGGCCATCGCTCAACGGATAAAAGCTACCCCGGGGATAACAGGCTTATCTCCCCCAAGAGTTCACATCGACGGGGAGGTTTGGCACCTCGATGTCGGCTCATCGCATCCTGGGGCTGTAGTCGGTCCCAAGGGTTGGGCTGTTCGCCCATTAAAGCGGTACGCGAGCTGGGTTCAGAACGTCGTGAGACAGTTCGGTCCCTATCCGTCGCGGGCGCAGGAAATTTGAGAGGAGCTGTCCTTAGTACGAGAGGACCGGGATGGACGCACCGCTGGTGTACCAGTTGTCTCGCCAGAGGCATAGCTGGGTAGCTATGTGCGGAAGGGATAAGTGCTGAAAGCATCTAAGCATGAAGCCCCCCTCAAGATGAGATTTCCCATTGTCTGGCTTGCCAGGCAACGTAAGATCCCTGAAAGATGATCAGGTAGATAGGTCCGGTGTGGAAGTGTGGCGACACATGGAGCTGACGGATACTAATCGATCGAGGACTTAATCAAATATAAAAAGCGCAGGACGCTCGTCCATCGCTGCAGCTCACTGGAGCTTCTGGCGGAAAAGTCAATCGACTTTGCCAGAAGAAGCGAAGTGACGCAAAGCGATAGCGTCCGGAGCTGGATTGAACAAAAACGGTTCTCGGAAATCTTCTCATGTATCCTGGTTTTGAGAGAATGAAAAAAACTCTTGAAAAATACATAAAACGTATTATAATAAGATATGTTGTTAATTTTTGTCTGGTGGCGATAGCGAAGAGGCAACACCCGTTCCCATCCCGAACACGGAAGTTAAGTTCTTCAGCGCCGATGGTAATGAGGGGTTTCCCCTTGTGAGAGCAGGACGTTGCCGGGCAAACAGGACATCCATATTAATGGATGTCTTATTTTAGTTTATTTAAAAAGTATTGAAAGATATAAAGAAACTCAATGTAAGCGAGGATCAGAAGGACCAAGAAGATCGAGGAATCAAGGGAGAGAGACTCGCAATGGGCAATGCCCATGAGAATCGAGCGAGTGCAGATGACGAAGAGATTCGCCGGTCATCATGATCCGCAGCCCGAACACGGAAGTTAAGTTCGCGCGCCGATGGTAATGAGGGGCTTCCCCTTGTGAGAGCAGGACGTTGCCGGGCAAACAGGACATCCATATTAATGGATGTCTTATTTTAGTTTATTTAAAAAGTATTGAAAGATATAAAGAAACTCAATGTAAGCGAGGATCAGAAGGACCAAGAAGATCGAGGAATCAAGGGAGAGAGACTCGCAATGGGCAATGCCCATGAGAATCGAGCGAGTGCAGATGACGAAGAGATTCGCCGGTCATCATGATCCGCAGCCCGAACACGGAAGTTAAGTTCGCGCGCCGATGGTAATGAGGGGCTTCCCCTTGTGAGAGCAGGACGTTGCCGGGCAAACAGGACATCCATATTAATGGATGTCTTATTTTAGTTTATTTAAAAAGTATTGAAAGATATAAAGAAACTCAATGTAAGCGAGGATCAGAAGGACCAAGAAGATCAAGGAATCAAGGGAGAGAGACTCGCAATGGGCAATGCCCATGAGAATCGAGCGAGTGCAGATGACGAAGAGATTCGCCGGTCATCATGATCCGCAGCCCGAACACGGAAGTTAAGTTCGCGCGCCGATGGTAATGAGGGGCTTCCCCTTGTGAGAGCAGGACGTTGCCGGGCAAGCAGGACATCCATATCAATGGGTGTCTTTTTTAGTTTTTTAAAAAAAGTATTGAAAAGAAATCAATGTAAGCGAGGAGAATCAGTATGTTTTTTTACATATTGCTCTCGGCATATATTACATGTAAAATCGATTTTACGACCCATTATAATTGCTACAAGATTTAAGGGAGAAGGGAGTGGGCGCCATGCTTGAAAATGGATTCATGATGTTGGCTATTATTTTAGTTATAAATATTGTTTACGTATCTTTTTTCACGATTCGCATGATCCTGACTTTAAAAGGTTACCGCTATTTGGCCGCCGGTATTAGTGTTATTGAAATACTCGTGTATGTGGTGGGCTTAGGTTTGGTGCTTGATAACTTAAACAAAGTTCAAAATTTACTTGCCTATGCTGCAGGATATGGGATCGGGATTATTGTTGGATCAAAAATTGAAGAAAAGCTTGCGCTCGGATACATAACCGTTAATGTGATTACAAAAGAATATGATCGAGATTTGCCCAAACTACTCCGTGAGCAAGGCTACGGCGTGACGAGTTGGGCGGCGCAGGGTCTTGAAGGAGACAGAATGGCGATTCAAGTACTGACGCCAAGGAAATATGAATTAAAATTGTATCAGCAAATTAAGGAGTTAGATCCCAAAGCATTCATTATTGCCTATGAGCCGAAGGCCATTCATGGGGGATTTTGGGTGAAAACGGTCAAGAGAGGAAAGCTGGAGAAATGACCAAACAAAAGAAGAAGTTTTTTGTGGAGGAACATGAAACGATTGATGACTGCCTGGCCCGAATGGAACGGGAAGGATATAGGCCGGTGCGTCGGCTGGAAAAGCCGGTCTTTATGGAGGGGAAAGGTAATGGCGATTCTGAATATAAGCCCGTTTTGCAGAAAATTATTTTTGAGGGAGAGAAGATGTCCTGAATCCGAACATTATACAAAAAAGTTTAATTATTGTTCGATTATTGTTTGACATCCATTCGTCCGATTGTTAAGATGAATATGTAAAAAGCCTCGTATATCATGGGAATAAGGCCCATAAGTTTCTACCCAATTACCGTAAATAATTGGACTATGAGGAAAGTGGAATTTGGGAAGCATTTGAGATGCTTTTTTCAAATGCATAAGGTACTCCCGGATCAACTGCTTTCTATTCCAGAAAAGTAGTGATCCGGTTTTTTTATTCCGCTTTAACTGGCAATAAGACCTTAACTTCAAGAATGTTAGATCATAGGAGAATGGCAAGCGGGGGAACAACTGCCAGTAAAAGCCCGATTGGTTCAACCAACAATCAGTAGGAATGGAAGAAAAATCCCGCTGATTGAAGTTTCACTTTTATTTTATAAAATAGACGGAGGGTTTGATTGAATGAAAGCCGAAGTCGGAATTATTATGGGCAGTACATCCGATTGGGAAACGATGAAGCACGCCTGCGATATTTTGGATGAATTGGAAATACCGTATGAAAAAAAAGTCGTTTCTGCACATCGGACACCTGATTTGATGTTTGAGTATGCTGAAACCGCGAAGAAGCGCGGCTTGAAGGTCATTATTGCCGGAGCGGGCGGTGCGGCTCATTTACCGGGGATGGTGGCGGCCAAGACGGTGCTTCCGGTCATTGGTGTACCGGTAGAATCGAAGGCGTTAAAAGGGATGGACTCTTTGTTATCCATCGTTCAAATGCCGGGTGGTGTACCAGTAGCAACCGTTGCCATAGGAAAAGCTGGAGCAACGAATGCAGGGTTATTGGCAGCCCAAATACTTGGAACTATGAATGATGATATTTATGAAAAATTGGTAAATAGAAGGAATGTATTAAAAGAAAAAGTAATGGAAAGCAGTGATGAGCTTGTTTAGGGGTTTTATTGAACCGGGAAAAACCATCGGCATTATCGGCGGAGGACAACTTGGCCGGATGATGGCTATGTCGGCTAAAGCGGCGGGATACCGTATTGCCGTTGTAGAGCCGACGAGAGATTCACCTACAGGACAAGTAGCTGATGACGAAATTGTGGCATCATATGATGACCGACAAGCTCTGGAAAAGTTGGCCGCCATTAGTGATGTTATTACGTATGAATTTGAAAACGTCGACTATGAAGCGCTGAAATGGCTTACTGAGAAGACTTATGTTCCCCAGGGAGCAGAGATCATCAAAGTGACGCAAGACCGGATTTTGGAAAAACGAGCATTGACAGAGGCAGGGGTGGATGTCGCTCCTTTTGCCGTGATCGAAACGGAAGAAGATTTGAATAAGGAGCTCCGAACGATCGGCTTTCCTTCTGTTTTAAAGACGTCACGCGGAGGCTATGACGGAAAAGGACAGTATGTACTCCGAAAGGAAGAAGATATTGCCGCTGCAGCTGAGTTGTTGAAAAGTGGTCCGTGTGTGCTGGAATCATGGATTCCGTTTGACAAAGAAATATCCATGATTATTACCAAAAGTACAACCGGAGAGCTTGAATGTTTTCCAATAGGAGAAAATGTTCATGTAAACAACATTTTGCATGAAACGATTGTTCCGGCAAGAATTTCCAAAGCAGTAGAAGAACAGGCGGTCCTACTTGCCGAAAAAATTGCTGGGCATCTTGATCTTGTCGGGACGCTGGCAATTGAGATGTTTTTAACGAAAGATGGGGCGTTATACGTAAATGAATTGGCGCCACGTCCACACAATTCCGGCCATTATACGATTGAAGCATGCAATATTTCACAGTTTGCCCAGCATATTCGGGCTGTTTGCGGGTGGCCATTATTAAAGCCAAGGCTTTTGGAACAGGCTGTCATGATCAATATTCTCGGGCAGCATGTGGAAGGCGTGGTCAAGCAGATTCCAAAGCAGCCTCATTGGAATGTTCATTTATACGGAAAAGCAGAAGCAAAAGTGAACCGGAAAATGGGTCATATTACCGTGCTTTCCGATGATTTGGACGATACATTGGCAGCATTTGAGAACAGTGGCATATGGAAAAAATGATGTAAGGAAAAGTGAGGTACTTCAAATTATGATTGAACGTTACACAAGGCCTGAAATGGGAGCGGTATGGAAAGAGGAGAACCGCTACAATGCTTGGCTGGAAGTGGAAATACTTGCTTGTGAAGCATGGGCAGAACTGGGGGAGATTCCCAGGGAAGACGTGAAAAAAATTCGGGAAAAGGCTTCTTTTGATGTTGCCCGAATCAAAGAGATTGAGAAAGAAACAAGGCATGATGTCGTTGCTTTTACAAGGGCCGTGTCGGAAACATTAGGGGAAGAACGGAAATGGATTCACTACGGTTTAACATCAACGGATGTTGTGGACACTGCTCTTTCTTATTTGTTAAAACAGGCGAATAGTCTTATTGTAAAAGACTTGGAAAATATGATTTCCATTATCAAGGAAAAAGCGATTGAACATAAAGATACTGTTATGATGGGACGGACACACGGAGTTCATGCCGAGCCGACAACGTTCGGATTAAAGCTCGCATTATGGTATGAGGAAATGAAGCGGAATCTGGAACGATTTCAAGCGGCAGCAAAAGGAGTCGAGTTTGGCAAAATTTCTGGAGCTGTCGGCACCTACGCCAACATTGATCCATTTGTCGAGCAGTATGTTTGTGAAAAACTTGGTCTTCAGCCGGCGCCGATTTCTACGCAAACGTTGCAGCGTGACAGGCACGCCCATTACATGAGTGTCCTTGCTTTAATCGCCACGTCGATTGAAAAGTTTGCCATTGAAATCCGCGGTTTGCAAAAAAGCGAGACACGGGAAGTGGAAGAATTTTTCGCAAAGGGACAAAAAGGATCTTCCGCTATGCCGCATAAACGGAATCCGATCGCTTCCGAGAATATGACGGGAATGGCAAGGGTCATTCGCGGTTACATGATGACTGCGTATGAAAATGTCCCGCTTTGGCATGAAAGGGATATTTCCCACTCTTCTGCGGAACGAATCATTTTGCCAGATGCGACGATTGCCTTGAACTACATGTTAAACCGCTTCGGCAATGTTGTGAAAAATTTGACGGTTTACCCGGAAAATATGAAAAGGAACATGGAGAAAACACTCGGCTTAATTTTTTCACAGCAAGTGTTGCTTGCGCTAATTGAAAAGGGTCTTTCCCGTGAAGAAGCGTACGATACAGTTCAGCCAAAAGCGATGGAAGCCTGGGAAAAACAAGTTTCTTTTAAAAAGTTGATTGCCGAAGATGAGAAAGTGCAAAAGCTGCTTGGACCTGAGGAAATAGACGCTTGCTTTGATCCCCAATATCATTTAAAGCATGTTGATGCCATTTTTGAAAAACTTGGCTTGCGCCAGTGAAAGGAGAAATGAAAGATGTATAAAGTGAAGATATTCGTAACGTTGAGGGAAAGTGTTATTGACCCTGCAGGGGACGCTGCCATGAAAGAACTAAAAAGATCGGAATTTCCAGAAGTGGAAAGCTTACGCATTGGCAAATATATAGAAGTGACAATGGCTAAAACGGATAAAAACGTAGAAGAAGCTGTACAAGATATGTGCCGCAACTTGCTGGTCAACACGGAAGTGGAAGACTACCGGTTTGAAATCGAGGAGGTTGTTGCAGAGTGAAAATAGCCATTGTCGTTTTTCCGGGCACGACCTGTGAAACAGACACATTCGAAGCAGCTGGACAAGTTTCGGGTGTCAAGGCAACTTACGTATCTCACGATGAGACGGACCTTGATTCATTCGACGCCATTCTTCTTCCGGGAGGAGCGGCGTATGGAGACGCCATTCGTCCGGGAGCCATTGCCAAAAGACAGCCTGTCATGGGGGCAGTGAAGAAAGCGGCTGAAGCCGGAAAGCCAGTTGTCGGCATTGGGAACGGTTTTCAAATTTTGCTTGAAGCAGGTCTTCTTCCCGGCACGGTATTGCAAAACGAAACCTTGAAATTTGTTTGCAAGCAGATGGAATTATTCGTTCAAAATAGTGATACATGTTTTACTTCTTTATATGAGGACGGAGAAAAAATCAAAATGCCCATTGCCCATAAAGTGGGC
The DNA here is from genome assembly GCF_037963795.1 of Siminovitchia sp. FSL W7-1587. Classification (NCBI taxonomy): domain Bacteria; kingdom Bacillati; phylum Bacillota; class Bacilli; order Caryophanales; family Bacillaceae; genus Siminovitchia; species Siminovitchia sp. FSL W7-1587. Next base: position 1,146,977 of record NZ_CP150169.1, on the reverse strand, counting down.
AGGTACTTTTGTGATGAAGCTATCTATAAACAATTAAAGGAAAATAATCAAATTATCTTCACTTATACATCTGAAAATCCGAATGGCAGCATTGGGGGCATAGCCGGAATTACAAACGAACGTCGTAATGTCCTTGGCTTGATGCCGCATCCGGAACGAGCGATCGATACGCTTTTGGGAAGCACGGATGGCGTCAAATTGTTTCAATCTATTGAAAGAAACTGGAGGGAGTCACATGCCGCAAACGCTTGAACCTAGTCCGCAACAAATCAAGGAAGAAAAAATCTACCGAAAAATGGGATTGACAGATGAAGAGTTTGAGCGGGCGGAGAAAATGCTCGGGAGAACCCCGAATTATACGGAAACCGGACTTTTTTCCGTCATGTGGTCCGAACATTGCAGCTATAAAAGTTCCAAACCAGTTTTAAAAAGATTCCCGACGGAAGGCAAGCAAGTCCTTCAGGGGCCGGGTGAAGGCGCCGGAATCGTCGATATTGGCGATAACCAAGCGGTTGTATTTAAAATTGAAAGCCACAATTCTCCTTCTGCGATTGAACCGTACGAGGGTGCTGCAACAGGTGTGGGAGGCATTGTGCGTGACGTCTTCTCCATGGGAGCACGCCCGATTGCGGCGATGAATTCCTTGCGCTTTGGCGAATTGAGTTCTTCAAGGGTTCGCTATTTGCTTGAACAGGCTGTTGCCGGAATTGCTGATTACGGCAACACGCTCGGAGTTCCAACTGTCGGCGGTGAAATTCAGTTTGACCCGTCCTACGAGAGCAACCCGCTCGTCAATGCGATGGTTGTAGGTTTGTTGAATCACGAAGACATGCAAAAAGGCCAAGCCAAAGGCGTGGGCAACACGGTCATGTATGTTGGTTCCAAAACAGGACGCGACGGTATTCACGGAGCGACATTCTCCTCTTCGGAATTGTCGGAGGCGGAAGATGAAGAGCGGGCCGCGGTCCAAGCCGGCGATCCGTTTACCGAGAAACTGCTCATGGATGCCTGTTTGGAGCTCATTCATTCGGATGCGTTGATCGGTATTCAGGATATGGGGGCGGCCGGACTGACCAGTTCCTCTGCTGAAATGGCAAGTAAAGCAGGATATGGCGTTGAAATGGACTTGGATCTTGTTCCACAGCGGGAAGAGAATATGACACCTTATGAAATGATGTTGTCAGAGTCCCAGGAGCGGATGTTGATCGTTATTAAAAAAGGCCGTGAGCAAGAGATTATTGATTTATTTGCAAAATATGACCTTGAAGCTGTGTCCATTGGACATGTTACTGATGATAAAATGCTTCGTCTTTTCCATAAAGGAGCAGTTGTGGCTGAAGTTCCTGCCGATGCTTTGGCGGAAGATGCGCCCGTGTATCATAAAAAGGCCGAGGAACCAGCTTATTATCGTGAATTCCAGTCAATGGAGCAGGATGTTATTCACATAACAGATTATCAGGAAACGTTGCTCAAACTTTTGGAACAACCAACAATTGCGAGCAAGCAGTGGGTGTATGAACAATTTGACCATCAAGTCGGATTAAATACAGTTGTAACGCCAGGATCTGATGCGGCAGTCGTTAGAATTCCGGGTAAGAATAAAGCCATTGCCATTTCAACGGACTGTAATTCCCGATACATTTATTTGGACCCGGAAACAGGCGGGAAAATTGCAGTTGCCGAGGCGGCGCGCAACGTCGTTTGCTCGGGTGCGGAACCGCTCGCCATTACCGATGGTTTGAACTTCGGGAGCCCGGATAAACCGGAAATTTTTTGGCAAATAGAAAAGTCTGCAGAAGGAATCAGTGCCGCTTGCCGAGCCTTGAACAGTCCAGTTATTAGCGGAAACGTCTCCCTGTACAATGAGAAAAGCGGAAAAGCGATTTACCCGACACCCATCATCGGTATGGTCGGCTTGATCTCTGATCTTGATCATGTTACGACACAATCTTTCAAAGCAAAAGGCGACTTAGTCTACATGATTGGGGAAACAAAGCAGGAATTTGGAGGAAGCGAGCTGCAAAAAATGGTTCGCGGCGACATTTCCGGAAAAGCGCCTGAGATTGACTTAGATAAAGAAGTGAGAAGACAGAAACAATTACTTGAAGCCATCAGGAGCGGACTTGTATCATCTGCTCATGACATCTCTGAAGGCGGAGCGGCTGTTGCACTAGCAGAATGTTTATTTGAAACGGATGGACTTGGTGCAGAAATCACATTACCAGGTGATGAAACAACCGTTTTATTCTCGGAAACACAGTCACGTTTTATCGTGTCGGTGAAAAAAGAAAATCAAGCAGCGTTCGAACAAGCAGTTGAAGATGCGCAATTCATTGGTGAAGTTACCGGCAATGAAGAACTTGTCATTCAAAATGAGAACAAAGAACTTTTAATCAAAATCAACAGCAAATCGTTGGAAGAAGCATGGAAAAAAGCAATTCCGCGTTTGCTGAATAAAGTTTAAATGAGGAATGCGGCGTGTTTGGAATATGGGGACATCCCGATGCGACAAGAATGACATATTATGGATTGCACAGTTTGCAGCATAGAGGGCAAGAAGGAGTCGGCATCGTAACTACAGATGGGGAACGCCTGCAAGGCATCAAGGGAGAAGGACTTCTGAACGAAGTGTTCGACGAGAAAAAACTTGATAGCCTGAAGGGCATCGGAGCTATTGGCCATGTTCGCTATGGAGGAAAAAAGGGGATTGAAAATATTCAGCCCCTTCTATTCCACTCATCTAGCGGAAGCCTTGCGCTTGCACAAAATGGAAACTTAATCAATGCCAATGATTTAAAACATCAATTGGAAATGCAGGGAAGTATTTTTCAAACGAATACAGACACGGAAGTTTTGGCTCATCTTATAAAACGAAGCGGCTATTTGGCGCAGGAAGATAAGGTGAAAAATGCCCTTTCGATGGTAAAAGGCGCGTATTCTTTTATGATGTTAACGGAAAAGGAATTAATTATTGCCCAGGATCCGAATGGCCTCCGTCCCCTTTCGATCGGAAAAGTCGGTGATGCCTATTGCGTTGCGGCTGAAACCTGCGCCTATGATTTAATCGGAGCAGAGTATATCCGTGATGTCGAACCTGGCGAGCTCATTATTATTGATCGCGATGGGATTCATGAAGAGCGCTTTTCCTTGTCTGCCACCCATGCGATGTGTACGATGGAATACGTCTATTTTTCCCGGCCGGACAGTGATATTGGCGGAATCAATATCCATACGGCAAGAAAGAATTTGGGGAAACAGCTTGCTCTTGAAGTGAATGTCCAAGGGGATGTTGTAACGGGGGTGCCGGATTCCAGCATTTCGGCAGCGATCGGCTTTGCGGAAACGGCCGGTATTCCTTATGAACTGGGTCTGATCAAAAACCGGTATGTTGGAAGGACATTTATTAAGCCGACTCAGGAACTTCGCGAGCAGGGTGTCAAAATGAAGCTTTCCCCCGTTCGGAAAGTTGTTGAAGGCAAGCGGGTGATTATGGTGGACGACTCGATCGTTCGGGGAACGACGAGCAAGCGGATCGTCAGAATGTTAAAACAAGCAGGAGCAACAGAAGTCCATGTTTGCATTAGCTCGCCGCCGATGACAAACCCTTGTTTTTACGGGATTGATGTATCCACACACGAAGAGCTCATTGCAGCGAACCATTCAATGGAAGAGATCCGCGAAATCATCGGAGCCGACTCCCTGACTTTTTTAAGTGTGGAAGGTATGCTGAAAGCAATTGGCAGAAGCGAAAATATGGGGAAAAATTGCGGTCAGTGTATGGCCTGCTTTACTGGAGAATATCCAACGGAAATTTATCCGGACACACCATTGCCATATGAAAAAGAGATGAAATAAAGTGAAACTTCAATCAGTAGGCGTTTTCTTCCATCTCCTACTGAATGTTAGTTGAACGAATCGGTCATGTAGGTGCCGTTTTCTCCCACTTAGATCTTTTGTATCAACTCAGGTCTTGAAGTGGTGTATATGGCACCTTAAAAATAGGCATCGGGGACTTGCGGGCGGCTGTTTTTAAAATGTGTAATAGGAGGCAATAACGATGGCTGACGCCTATCGAAAAGCGGGAGTTAACATTGAAGCCGGATATGAGGCTGTAGAAAAAATTAAGAAACATGTAAAGCGGACAGAAAGGCTTGGCGTGATGGGACAGTTAGGCGGTTTTGGCGGTGCTTTCGATTTATCGCAATTACATTTGAAAGAGCCTGTTCTTGTTTCAGGAACAGATGGTGTTGGAACGAAGCTGAAGCTTGCCTTTATGATGGATCGCCACGATACAATCGGTATTGACTGCGTGGCCATGTGTGTAAATGATGTCGTTGTCCAAGGTGCTGAGCCGCTTTATTTTCTTGATTATATTGCATGTGGAAAAGCGGTGCCCGATAAGATTGAACAAATCGTAAAAGGCATTGCGGATGGCTGCGAATTAGCAGGTTGTGCGTTGATTGGCGGAGAAACCGCGGAAATGCCCGGTTTATACAAAGAGAATGAGTATGACTTAGCCGGCTTTACCGTGGGCGCTTGTGAAAAATCGGCGTTGATAACTGGAGAGCGGATTGGAGAAGGGGATGTACTCATTGGCTTGGCTTCAAGCGGCATCCACAGTAACGGCTATTCTTTAGTGAGAAAAATATTTTTCGAAGATCATTCCTTTACGGTGGATGAACAATTGCCTGAATTGGACGGAACCCTTGGGGCTGAGCTGTTAAAACCGACAAAAATTTATGTAAAGCAAGTTGTTGCGGCTCTTCAGCAGTTTGAAATAAAAGGAATGGCCCACATTACCGGTGGGGGCTTTATCGAAAATATCCCGAGAATGCTTCCAAAAGGGATGGGGGCAGAAATGAACATCGGCTCTTGGCCCATCCTGCCCATTTTCCATGCGCTTGAAAAATACGGAAAGCTCACGAAAGAAGAAATGTTTAACATCTTCAATATGGGGATCGGATTTGTTTTGGCAGTTCATGAAGACGATGCGGAAAGTGCGGTTCATTTTTTGAGCGAGCAAGGGGAAAAAGCCTACATTATTGGCAAAGTTGTCAAAGGAGAAGGCGTCCAGTTTCAAGATGCGGAGGCGTCATCGTGAAAAATATAGCCGTTTTTGCTTCTGGAAACGGAAGCAACTTCCAAGCAATTGTTGATGCGATTGAAGCGGGAATCCTTCATGCGAACGTAAGTCTGCTTGTTTGCGACAAGCCGGGAGCATTTGTGATAGAAAGGGCGGAGAAGGCGGGTGTTCCCGTTTATTCGTTTGCTCCGAAAGAGTTTTCATCCAAAACGGCATTTGAACAGGCTATCCATGAGCAATTGGAAAAGTATGGTGTGGATTACATCGTTTTGGCTGGCTATATGCGCTTAATTGGCCCATTTTTACTTGAAAAATATCCTGGAAGAATCATAAATATTCATCCATCGCTGCTGCCGGCATTTCCGGGAAAAGACGCAATCGGCCAAGCCGTCTCGGCAGGGGTGAAAGTAACAGGAGTAACGATTCACTTTGTCGATGAAGGGATGGATACAGGCCCGATTATTGCCCAGCGCGCCATCGAAATTGCTGATGGAGAAACGGAGCAAGAAGTGGCGGAAAAAATCCATGCGGTCGAACATGTATTTTATCCCGAAACGCTTGAAAAGCTGTTAAATTAAATTTTTGGAAGGTGCTGTAAACATGAAAAGAGCGCTGATCAGTGTCTCGGATAAGACAGGTATTGTTGAATTTGCAAAGCAATTGGTGGACCTCGGGTATGAAATTTTATCAACTGGCGGGACAAAACGCATTTTGGAAGAAAACGGATTGCCCGTAACCGGTGTTGATGAAGTAACAGGTTTTCCGGAGATTTTGGAAGGCAGGGTAAAAACACTCCACCCATTCATTCACGGAGGATTGCTTGCCAAAGGGAATGATCCTTCTCATACGAAGCATTTGGAGGAACAGGGCATCCAAAGAATTGAGCTTGTCTGCGTAAACTTATATCCGTTCCAAAAAACGATTGAAAAGCCTGGCGTAACGCCGGAAGAAGCAATCGAAAATATTGATATCGGTGGACCTGCAATGTTAAGGGCATCTGCCAAAAATCATGAAAGTGTTACAGTCATTGTTGACAGTGCAGATTATGATGAGGTTATTTCTGCCCTTCGTGACAGCGGAGAAGTTCCACTTGAAACGAAAAGAAGGTTGGCGGCGAAGGTGTTCCGTCATACGGCTTCTTACGATGCGTTGATCGCCGGGTACATGACTGAGCTTGCCGAAGAAGAGCAGCCGGAACGGGTGACGTTTACATACGAACTGAAACAGCCACTCCGATATGGTGAGAATCCTCATCAAAAAGCAGCTTTCTATGCCCGGCCGTTTGGTTCCAAGTTCTCTATCGCGCATGCCAAGCAGCTTCATGGCAAGGAGCTTTCTTATAATAACATTCATGATGCCGATGCGGCGCTGCAAATTGTGAAAGAATTTGAAGAGCCTGCCGCTGTTGCAGTCAAGCATATGAATCCATGCGGAGTCGGAATAGGTGAAAGTGCCGCTGCTGCTTTTGCAAAAGCATACGAAGCGGATCCAACATCGATTTTCGGAGGAATTATTGCTTTCAATCGTGAAGTGGATGCGGACACAGCCAATAAGCTGAGAGAAATTTTCCTTGAAATTATTATTGCGCCATCATTCACAGAAGAGGCACTGGACATTTTAACCGCCAAGAAAAACATTCGGCTTTTGACGATTGATTTCCATGCGGAAAAAGTGAGAGAAAAGATGTTAACGTCGATTGAAGGCGGGCTGCTTGTTCAAGACCAGGATGAACATACGCTGGCAGAAGCTGAAGTCACGGTGCCTACAACACGAAAGCCGACGGATGATGAGATGACTGCGTTGAAGCTGGCTTGGAAAGTGGTCAAGCACGTAAAATCAAATGCGATTGTCGTTGCTGACCAATCAATGACACTCGGAGTTGGCGCAGGACAAATGAACCGTGTGGGTGCTGCCAAAATTGCGCTTGAACAGGCGGGAGAGAAGGCAAATGGAGCTGTTCTTGCTTCAGATGCATTTTTCCCAATGAGTGATACAGTGGAAGAAGCAGCGTGCGCCGGCATTAAAGCGATTATTCAACCGGGCGGGTCTATTCGGGATGAAGATTCCATTCAAATGGCCGACAAACACGGAATCGCCATGGTCTTTACAGGTGTACGCCATTTTAAACACTAATAACGATATTGGATGGTGAAGTGTAATGAAGGTTTTAGTGATTGGAAGCGGAGGCCGGGAACACGCCATTTGTAAAAAAATGAAAGAAAGCAAACAAGTAACTGCGGTTTTTTGTGCCCCGGGAAATGCGGGGATTTCCGAAGATGCCACGATCGTACCGATTAAAGAAACAAAGTTTGCCGATTTAATTGATTTTGCCAAAAAGGAAGAGATTGATTTAACGGTTGTAGGTCCCGAGGTTCCGTTAAACGCCGGCATTGTCGATGAATTCGAGGCGGCGGGATTGAAGATTTTCGGCCCGCGGAAAAATGCCGCTATCATCGAAGGCAGTAAATCATTTGCTAAAGATTTAATGAAAAAATATCAAATCCCAACAGCCGCTTATGAAACATCCCACTCTTATGAAGAAGCGAAGGCTTATATTGACAAACAGGGCGCCCCGATTGTGATTAAAGCAGATGGTTTGGCAGCCGGAAAAGGTGTCGTCGTGGCAATGACAGACGAAGAAGCTGACACGGCACTGAAAGAAATGCTGTTGGACGAAAAATTTGGTGAATCATCCGCAAGTGTTGTCATTGAGGAATTTTTAGAAGGCGAAGAATTTTCCCTCATGGCTTTCGTAAAAGGAGAAAACGTCTTTCCGATGGTCATCGCCCAAGACCATAAACGAGCTTTTGACGGCGACAAGGGGCCGAATACGGGAGGAATGGGTGCCTACACCCCTGTTCCTCACATTCCGGATATCGAAGTCGAGCGGGCAGTTGCTGAAATTGTGATCCCGACCGCCAAAGCCATGGTACGAGAAGGAAGACCCTTTACCGGGATTTTATATGCCGGGCTGATCTTAACAAAAGAAGGGCCGAAAACGATCGAATTTAATGCCCGTTTTGGCGACCCTGAAACCCAAGTTGTCCTGGAGCGCCTGGACAGCGACTTGGCAGAACTCATTCAAGATTTGCTCGCCGGAAAAGAACCAGTCATCAAATGGTCTGCCGACGCCGTGATCGGAGTAGTCGTCGCATCCAACGGCTATCCAGGAGACTATGAAAAAGGACTGCCAATCCCGGATTTAAACGTTCTCGATCCCTCCATTCAAGTGTTCCACGCCGGAACTGCAGCCGGAAGCGAGCCTGGGACGTACGTATCAAATGGTGGCCGGCTATTATTGGCCGCTGCTAAAGGAGCCAATATTCCAGAAGCCTATGCCAACGTGTACAAAGAAATGAAAAAGCTGGATAGCGATCATTTCTTTTACAGAAGCGATATCGGGCATAAGGCACTGTAAATAAAGGATGAAAAAGATGATCTCTGTTTTTAGATGAGGTCATCTTTTTTATTCCTTTGTACTTTTTCTATTGTCCTGACTTGGGAAGCTTATACGCTATGAGTCCTGGAAAGGGGGAGTATTTTCTTTCGAAGATCGAGACGAGGAGCTTTCGCTCTTAAGAATTATTTTCCTCATTTATGCGGAATTGTAATCGTTTAATTCCGCAAATTTCAGGTACAAATAGGATGACAATGATGCTAACATATTCTGAAATAGCAGAAATAACGGAAGCGTTTTTATTGGAAAGTTGACTGAAAGAAAGAGATGTGGATAGAGATGTGGATCATCGTTTGTATTTGCAGATCTGGCCAGCACTAAAATAAGCACATTTTTTTGTAGCCCCAAAAGCTGGTTTTGGCGATGAAAATTGAGCTTGATTGACGGTGCGAAGCACTTCTTCATCAGCTCGGAGCAAGTGGCGCAAAACCAGCATTATGTTGAAGAACTTTGGTGCTGTGGCGGCTTAGTGATGACAGTTTTGAAAAGTACTCTCATATTCGATTTGAAAGGAGAACATGGGTATGAAGGAGAAACTTGAGAGTTTGTCTGTTTCAGAGTTGCTTTACCGGGCCTATCAATTGGAGCCGGAAAAGGAAGTATTGTTTGACGGCTATAGCAGAATGACTTATGGAGAACTCATGGATCAATCTTGTTTATTGGCGGCTTCCCTTCAAAAAATGGGCATCAGTAAAGGAGATAGAATTGCAGTCTGCTTGCCCAATTGGAATGAATTTGTTGTGATTTATTTTGCCGCTGCCCATATTGGAGCGGTTATTGTTCCTTTTAATACGAGGTACCGCATGTATGAAGTCCAATATAATATAAGAAATTCAGGAGCGAAGGTGGCGTTTTTTACAAATGAATTTGAGGGTGTAAACCACATGGAACAGTTCCAGGAAGCAAAGGAAAATGTCACTTCCCTGAAACAACTGATTACTGTTCGGTACAAGGCGGATCAACTGGAAAGCTATGAGCAAATAATAAAAGGAGAAGAAGTATGCACCTCTTTTAATCGGACTGCCGTCAATCCGAAAAAAGATGTGTTTACGATTTTATTTACATCGGGTTCAACCGGCTCCCCGAAAGGGGCCATGCTTACTCATGCCAATGTTGTGATGACCGCCATAAAAACAGCGGAACAAATGGATTGTACAGCAGAGGACGTCTTTTTCGTGTCTGTCCCGGTTTTTCATGTATTCGGCATGGTACCAAGCATCCTATCCGCAGTTTCGGTAGGCGCCCGCATGGTACTGCTGGATGAATACAAACCGGAAAAAGCTTTGTCATTGACGGAATCCGAAAAAATTACGGTCAAACACGGTGTACCAACGATGTTCATCTTAGAATTAAATCATAAAAACTGTCACCAATACGATCTATCTTCTCTAAGAACGGGAATTATCGCTGCTGCGCCGTGTCCGGTTGAAATTGTTAAACGGATTCGTCAGGAAATGGGCTGTGAGATTATGGTCGCGTATGGATTAAGTGAAACTTCACCGACATTGACGATGACAAGCTTTTCCGACAGTGATGTCGTACGGGCGGAAACCGTTGGAAAGGCACTTCCAGGGGCAGAAGTGAAGATTGTAGATAACAATCGCAATGAGGTAATGAATGGTGAAGTAGGGGAAATCGCTTGCCGGAGCTTTGGCGTTATGAAAGGTTATTGCAACATGCCGGAACACACAAAAGCAGTCTTGGATGAAGACGGCTGGTTTTATACTGGCGATCTTGGCACAATCGATATTGAAGGAAACCTCCGAATTGTCGGAAGGAAAAAAGAAATGGTTGTAAGGGGCGGCTATAATATTTATCCGAGAGAAATCGAAGAAGTCTTTTACCAACATCCTGACGTAATGGAAGCAGCCGTAGTGGGCCTTCCTGATACAGTGCTGGGAGAAATTTCGTGTGCATGCATTAAATTAAAGCCGCACAGCCAAATGGATGAAAAGGATCTTTTCCAGTTTATCAGAGAGAGAATCGCTGATTACAAAGTGCCGGATAAAATGATTATTTTAGATGAATTTCCGATGACCGCGAGCGGTAAGATCAAAAAAATTTCTTTGCGGGAAGAATTAATTGAAAACCTTGAAGGAGAGTTAAGATGAGGTCCTCAGAGAAAGAGATGGACGACTGATTTTTTTCTATTTTAGGTTTTTCAAACGGAGGAGGTTCAAGAGAAGGGATGGAAGAACGAATGAAAAATCAAACTGGTGTAAAAAGAAAAGGGAAGCCGGTTGCGTTGAAAAGGGACATTCAATAAATGTGATTTAGGAGAGCGTTCCAATTTTCATTACATGATCTTGGTACCTCTTTCTTATCGAATTAGCCAATCTCTTCGGACATTTCTGGTTTTCCGTTTTGTCGAGAAGCTTCTACAATGCATCCGATGATGGAAAAATAAATGTAGAGAAAGGGCAAATAAGTATTCCGTTTTCAGTTTCTTTGCTTTTCCTTTTGTGGAATCTTTAGACGTTAAAAATGAAATGTATTGACAATGAAACACAACTTCCTTATTATTATGTTTAATAGACGGTGTGAATAAAAAGATAATAAAGGAAGAAGGGAGGTCATGATGTGCTCAATCAGGCGCAATCATTCCGGCCTTATTGTTCTTTCTGCGATTCGGAAGACGTTAGCCGAATCTCTTCGTTTGGTACAGCGCAGCTTGTCTCACAATACTACTGCAATCATTGCAAGAGTGTGTTTGAATGTATCAGATGGCAACAAGAAGAAAAAATGTAAGCGTTTCAAGTTTATATAGAAAAATCACATTTTTGAAAGTGCAGGAAAACACCTTGAAATATGCAAGGGAAATCATATAAAGTGCATCTATGCGGTGGCCAATATGAAGCTGTCCATTAGAATGGATGTCCAATGTGGCTATCCGGTTATGAAGGCGGGCTACAAAACTTGTTGTTCCGCTCCGAAAATATTCATGGAGGGTTGAATGCCTTTTGGAAAATGGGAATCCGGATTGGTAAAGAGGCTGTCCAGCAAATGGCTGCCGGCTTTTTATAAACAGCGGTAGTCTTTTTAAAAAAATTTTCCAAATGATATAATAAAGGAGGGAAAATATGAGAATAAGATGGTGAAAATATGAAGCCCAGAGGATTGATGTTCACGCTTTTTGGAGAGTATATCCAGCATTATGGAGGAGAAATATGGATTGGAAGCCTAATACGGCTCATGTCCCATTTTGGATTGTCAGAATCTTCTTGCCGCGGCGCCACTTTGAGGATGGTGCAGCAAGGCTTTATACAGGCCAGAAAAATTGGCAATAAAAGCTATTATTCTTTGACAGAGAAAGGGAAAAGAACGGTTTTTGATGGAGTATCAAGGGTTTATTCCGCGCCGAATCCGAAATGGGACGGCAAATGGCGGATTTTTACATATTCCATTCCGGAAGAAATGCGGGAATTAAGAAATCAACTGCGCAAGGATTTAAGTTGGCTTGGCTTTGGGGCTATTTCCAATGGTGTATGGGCCACCCCTAACCCCATCGAAAAGCAAGTAATGGAAATGGTTCAGGAACATCATTTAAACGACTACAGTATTCTGTTTACTTCCAGTTCGTTTGTTTCCCATGATGATCAAGATATCATTCATAAAGGCTGGGACTTGGATCAAATTGAAGAAAAACATGCCGACTTCATTGCACGTTATAAAAATAAATTTGAGCAGCTTAAAGAAGATGCCTGGAACAGTAAATTAACGGATAATCAGTGTTTTATCGATAGAACGGAGCTTGTCCACGAATATAGGAAATTTTTATTTTTCGACCCCAACTTTCCAGCGGACTTCTTACCGCGTGATTGGATCGGATTTCGGGCAAGAGAGCTATTTTTTAATATCCACCAGTTGTTGGCTATTCCGGCCATCCGGTATTTTGAGTCTGTTTTTGAGCAGGCGCCAGACACCAAGGCCGCGTATAACCGGGATCGGGCGATCAATCCATTCATGAATATCGTATAAGCCAGCATCTTTCAATGAAAGGAGCAAGCCATGAAAACCGATTTTGAAACGATCATATTTAAAGTGAGTGAAGGAGTTGCCCATTTGACGCTCAATCGTCCTCCGTTACATGTTTTAAATATTGAGATGATGGAGGAAATATGCGATGCATTTAACGATCCGGGAAGAAAAGGATTTGCATGCACTCGTTATACGGGCAGAAGGAAAAGCTTTTTCGGTTGGTGCTTCGGTGGAAGACCATATGGGGGAAAAGGCAGAGCCGATGTTTCATGTTTTTCATAAAATGTTTCACTTGCTGGTTGAAATTCCCTGCCCGACGATTGCGGTTGTTGAAGGAGCTGCTTTGGGAGGGGGATGTGAATTGGCTACTTTTTGCGATATGGTGTATGCAACGGAAAAAGCAACATTTGGCCAGCCGGAAATTCATTTAGGGCTTTTCCCGCCAGTCTCCATTGTCGCATTTCCATGGATCATCGGATTGAACAGAACGATGGAGTTGCTTTTAACAGGTGAAACGATCAATGTTCAAAAGGCTTATGAATGGGGGTTCGTCAATCGTATCGTTCCTTCGGAACAACTGGAGGAAACGCTTCAGGAGCTGCTGAATCACTTGAAAAATAAGAGCGCCCTGGCGCTTTCGCTTACTCGAAAGGCTGTCAGGGAAGCGATGGCGGTCAACTTTGCGTCTGCCATTGGCAAGATCGAACAGATTTATTTCCGTGAATTAATTCCATCTAAAGATGCCCAGGAAGGCCTCCGATCTTTTGTTGAAAATAGGGAGCCGGTCTGGACGAATGCATAGGGGGCATGCAACTTGCAAATACGGGCAATAGAAGAGAAGATTTACCGGATTGCCGTGCCCATTCCTTTTCCGATGAAATACGTATATTGCTACCTTTTTCAGGAAGAAGACGGATGGAGCATCGTCGATACGGGGTTTAACTATCCAGAGGCCACCGAAGTGTGGAAAAAGGTGTTCTCCGAACTGTCCATAATACCTTCTTCCCTGCAAGCGATATATGTAACACATTATCACCCGGACCATTCGGGTTTGGCGGGGTGGATGCAGAAATGGTCGGGCGCACCGGTGTATATCAGTGTAAAAGACGGCGAGACATTTGATTTGGCTTTCAGTGATAAAAAAGTAATGGCCGCCCGGTTTGGTGAAATATGTAAAGAAAATGGAGTGCCTGAAGAGCTGATGTTTGATATTCAAGATCAGTTCGAAAAAATGGGAGAACATGTTCGGCCTTTCCCAGCGTTTACATTTTTTGAAAAGGATGAAATCATATTGGGAGGTGACCGATGGCAAGTGATTCATACACCTGGCCATAGTGACGGCATGTTCTGTTTTTACCAACAGGAAAAACAATTGCTTTTAGCAGCAGATCATGTATTGGCAAGGATCACGCCCAATATTGGTCTTTGGCCCTATGGAAGAGAAAATCCGCTTCAGGATTATTTGCAATCTTTAGAAGAAATCAGTTCCTTGGATGTCAGATGCGCCCTCCCTGGCCATGGGGATCTTATTTTAGATTTGCCTAAACGAATTAACGAGATTCATTTGCACCACGAGCAACGATTAAATGAAATGTACAACCTGGTGATAGGGGGAAAGACCGCTTTTGAAGTTGCCAGGGAAGTATTTAAAGAAAGACAATTGAACTCACATCAATGGAGATTTGCAATCGCAGAGACTCTGGCGCACTTGGAGTATCTTTATTTTTCCGGAAAAATAACAAAATCAAAATCCGCGGGAAGTTATACTACTGTATATACTGCGGACTCTTATATTGAAGCTGGGACATAAGCAAATACGAAATAGCAAAAGCCGAACAATTCATTTAAAATTGTTCGGTTTATTTGTGTAAAAAAATCCCTATCATCGCTATGTCAACATATTTCGCTTTTCTCTTCAGCTTCCTCGGAAAGCAAAGGTCGCTTTCCTGCGGGATTTTCAGCTCGAGCTATTCCCGCAGGAGTCTACCTATGTTGACTACGCTAAAAGCTTGCGCATTATACACTGGGACAATTGATCCCGCATGTAAAGTGCCGTAAGACTCCCACTTCAAAATCTTGAGTGAATACAAAAAGTCTAAGTGTGAGAAAACGGCATCTAAATGCCCGATTGGTTCAACTAACATTCAGTAGGGAGATGGAAGAAAACGCCTGCTGAATGAAGTTTCACTTTATTGTTCGTTTTTTAATCGACTGATTTAGTTGTGTCCCGGTCCCTTCTTGTATTCAAGGAAAATGCTTAGAAGTAGCTTAACCCCTGTTTTATTCTGAATTGAAACCTTTTTTTAAATGTTCTTGACATTCCTATGAATGTTTATTAATATTATGTTTAATAAACGACAGATAAATAAACGTAATAGGAAGGTGCAGGAAATGGAAAGTGCAGAGCTTTTAAAAGAGAAGGTTCGTAAGGGGTTTATGGTTGAAAGCTTGGAGGATATGAACGGGGAATATCTCCGAGCATTGAAGCAAACGCTCGTCATTGTTGGGGACACGGAATTATTGAGTGTTCCTCCACTGCTGACTGTATACAACCAGGCACCGACCCTCAATAACAAGATAACCGCTCTTGCCATCATGCAAGATGAAATCGGCCATGCACATATCGCTTTTCGCCTGCTGAAAGATTTGGGAGAAGATACAGACGAATTATTGTACAGCAGAGAACCCCACCGGTGGAAAAACCCGTATGCATTTGATTTTAAACTAGACAACTGGATTGAACTTGGCGTATTTAACGCGCTGTTCGACCGGGCCGGCTATACATTACTCGGTGATGCCGGCAAGCATACATCATACGGTCCATGGAAGCGGGCACTCGTAAAAGTTGATAAAGAAGAATTGTTCCACCTCCGAAATGGCGAAATCATTATGAAAACAGCAATGAAAGATCCAAAGCTACGGGAAGAAGTGCAAAAAGCAGTTGATTGGATGTTTTTGATGGCGCTTGAATTTTTTGGTGTGGAAGACAACTTGAAAAGCCGTTCCCATCAGCTCGAATATAAATTAAAGGGAAAAACGAATGACGAACTTCGCCAACAGTGGCTTTCAACGGCTGTTCCATTCTGCGAATCCATCGGCGTGAAAGTACCGGCTCATTATGATGAGGAACAAAACAAATATGTCCTTGATGTTCCTTTCCCATGCAAGTTCGACGTAAAAAACAAACAGTGGCTCTTTGACCAGCCGGATACATGGGAGAACGTCATTAAACGATTTAAAAGACGCGGGCCGCAAAACAAACAATTTGTTGAAAGAATACAGCGCGGTGCGAAAGAGATGGAAAGACTAAGAAAAGAGGTGGTATAAATGAAAACGGTTGCTGGGGGTGTTCAAAAATACTGGGATGCCTTGAAAGAAGTAAATGATCCGGAATTTCCAATCAGTGTTGTCGATATGGGATTAATTTACAACATTGAAAAAAACGGCGCTGCCCTCTATGTTACGATGACGTTCACCGCGGTTTCCTGTGCATGCATGGATTGGATAAAGGAAGACATTGAGAACCGTCTTCTCAAGGAGCCGGAAGTAAAAGAAGTCCATATCGAAGTCGTTTGGAGCCCGCCGTGGACTGTTGAGATGATGAGTCTGAAAGGCCGTGACAAGATGAGGTACTGGGGGGTCAGTTCAAAATGACTGAACAGTCAAGAAAGAAAGCTACCTTTGATATTTTCACAAGAATTAAGCGGGGGGACGACTTAATCCATATTGGAACAGTAGAGGCGGAAACGGCAGATTTGGCAAAAGTATATGCCGCCTATACCTACGATGAAGAGGATTGGACCGAGATGTGTGTCGTTGAAAGAAACCAGCTTCAATGGGTCAAAAAAGCGAAAGGATTATTTGCCAGGAAAGGGGCGTAAAGACGTGGGGGAACAGAAACAAAGTGCGGAGGAATTTATTCAGCTTCTTGAAGCGATCGCGGACAATAAATATGTGCTGGGTGATCGTTTGGTGGAAGTGGGGGTAAGTGGTCCGAACCTGGAGGCGACGCTGGCTGCCATTGCAATGGCACAAGGGGAGCTTGGCCACGCCCGTCTATTGTACAATTGGATATTTGACTTAAAAGGATTAAAAGGAAAAAAGCCCAGTATTGAGAATCAGACCGGCAAAGCATTTCATGAAGTCATTAAGGTTCAAAATTGGATCTCATTGATTGCGGCGCTTTATACGGTCAGCACGGCAGTGGATATCGTATTAAAAGCCATTTTGGAAACTGGGAATGAAAAAGTCATTTCCCGCATTCAAAAACTTGTCAATGAACAAAAAGAACACATTATTTATTCCAAGCAATGGGCACAGCAGCTTTTAAACGATGAAGGTCTGATTCCTGTCAAATTTAAGGATGCCATAAACATTGTACTGCCCGAGGTGAAACAGTGGCTGCAAAGTGTGGAGGAGAAAACGGAGATTGCCGCCAAAGGCTATATCGTAAAAAGCTCTTCACTGTACAAAAAATTTGAACAGGAGCTGAACAGCTTGCCTTTGCGAAGCCCTGTAGCTGTAAATTGACAAGCAAAAGAAATAAGCACCATTTTAAAAATGTAAAATATAGGAGGAACGAATATGAGTACACAAGTAGAAGCAAAGAAGAAGAATATCACGGTTGTCAAAGACAACGGAGTTGCGGAAATCCATATCCACGTGAACAAATCAAACTCTTACAGTCTTGCATTCTATCAGGAATTGAATGCGGCCATTGACGATATCCGTTTTGATCATGATATCAAGGTGGCCATCCTCATGAGTGATATGCCAAACTTTTTTTCGGCCGGGGCAGATATCCATTTTCTAAAATCTGCAGACCCGCACTTTAAAACACAATTTTGCCTGTTCTGTAACGAAACCTTGGACAAAATGGCGCGCTCTCCGCAAGTTTACATTGCCTGTCTGGAGGGGCATACCGTGGGCGGCGGCTTGGAAATGGCGCTCGGATGCGATCTGCGCTTTATGGGGGATCAGGCGGGAAAAATCGGTCTGCCGGAAGTGTCGCTGGGCGTATTGGCCGGAACGGGTGGTACGCAGCGCTTGGCCCGCCTTGTCGGTTATTCCCGGGCCCTTGACTTGAATATTACGGGGGATACACTAACACCCCAGGAAGCATTGGATATCGGACTTGTAAACCGCGTATTTCCGCAAGAAGAAGTCAGGGAGAGAACCTTGGAATATGCACGGAAAATTGTAGAAAGCGCCACCTACGCGGTTTCTAATATTAAGCTTTCCATTATGAATGGAAAGGAAATGCCATTAAACGCGGCCATCCGTTATGAAGGCGAACTGCAAAACTTATTGTTCCGCTCGGAAGATGCCCATGAAGGGTTAAAAGCCTTTTTAGATAAGAGGACGCCAGACTGGAAAGGAAAGTAAGTTTTTATATAAAGTCGTGACTGTTCAACAAGTTACCCAAGAGAATATTTCTCAATGTCCTTTTGGGTAACTTCTTTTATTGAGTATTGGCAACTAGATGTTCACATAATTCACTCGTATGAAAAATAAGTGATAGGGTGATGAGTGAAAATGGAACTAAATGGAATACGGCCGGTTTATAACGCGTGTAGTCGTTTGATTGATGTAAGTGTATTGTCCGGCTTTGAAAAGAAAACAGCCGTTTATTATGAGGACGGGAACATTACGTATAAAACACTCCAGACCCTCGTGAATCAGACCGCCAATATGTTAAAAGCATTAGGATTGGAAATGGAAGATCGGGTACTCATTATTTGCCATGATTCCCCGGAGTTTATCTATTCCTTTTTTGGAGCCGTCAGGATAGGGGCTGTTCCGGTCCCCGTCAATACGATGATGCAGGCTGGCGACTATGAGTATTATTTAAATAATAGCAGAGCCAAAGCTTTGATCGTGCATCATGATATTTGGAAAAAGATAAAGCATATAAGAAAACGCTTTATTTATGTAAGGGAGATTTTGATCATCAGTGACATCGCCACAGATATCCATGAAGGTGCCCTGAATTTTAATCTGCAAATATCGGAGCAACCAGTTGAATGCCAGCCTTCGTTGACGTGCTCTGATGATGCGGCTTTTTGGCTTTATACCTCTGGCACTACCGGTGATCCAAAAGGTGTCATCCATCTGCATCATGATATGGAAGTGTCCACTAGCCATTATGCAAAAAAAGTATTGAAAATGACGGAAGCCGACCGCTGTCTGTCAGCTTCCAAACTTTTCTTTGCCTATGGAATGGGCGGGGGGATGTTTTTTCCGTTGGGAATGAAGGCGTCAACCATTTTGGTCAAGGAAAAAACAACACCCAAAACAATGTTTCAAACCATTGAAAAATATAAACCGACTATCTTCTTCGGGGTGCCGACGCTGTTTGGCGCGATGATAGAGCATGTGGATCAGAGCGGAGAATGTCCTGATCTTTCCTCTTTGAGAATTTGCATATCGGCGGGCGAACCCCTCCCGTCATCGTTCAGTAAAAAATGGAACCATCTATTTGGAGTAGACATTTTGGACGGTATTGGTTCGACGGAAGCACTCCATATTTTTATCTCAAATCGTATCGATGATATGAAAGAAGGGAGTAGCGGAAAAATTGTACCCGGCTATGAAGCAAAGATCGTCAATGAACAAGGAGTGGAACTGCCGCCAAACGAAGTCGGCGACTTGATCATAAGCGGTGACAGTATTGCACAGGGCTACTGGAATTTGCATGAGCAAACCAAACATAAATTTATGGGAAAATGGTTTCATACCGGAGATAAATATTACACGGATAAAGAAGGTTATTATTGGTATTGTGGCCGTTCTGACGATATGTTAAAAGTCGGAGGAATCTGGGTGTCTCCGATAGAAATCGAAAACTGCCTTTTAGATCACAAGGCGGTGTTGGAAACGGCGGTCATAGGGGAAACGAATGATCAAAATCTCATCGTCCCCAAAGCATTTATTGTATTAAAAGAGAACTTCACTCCATCGGAACAATTGAAAAAAGATATTCAACAGTTTGTAAGAAAAAATCTGGCACGATATAAATACCCGCGTATTATTCAATTTATAGATGAATTGCCCAAGACGGCAACTGGTAAAATTCAGCGCTTTAAATTGAAAGAGCTCCTTCATTCATAACACTAATGGGAAGATATCGGTGGAGATTGCTGAAGGCGTAAAAAGGATGGTTTTATCGTTAAAATACAGAATAATGAAACAATATTTGGTGTGTCAATTATTGATGCAGATCCAGTTGGGATGTTTACAGTGATTGATGGCCATACTGCCGGCTGCTCATATGAGAAATTGAATGCAGTGGCGGCTTCGGGTGTCAGTGCATGTCATGAGGCTATAACGTCAAAGGAGGACTTCGACAGACTGCGGCTCGGACTGTGGACGACACTGCGGAATAGTTCCCTGCGGCCGGATCTAGAGGAAATCATCAAACTAATTACGGAAAGCAATGCGAATACAAATCGTTTATTAATGACGACCGATGGGCCTCACCCCTCCTTTATTGAAAAAGAGGGGTTTATGGATGGACTTGTCAAAAAGGCTGTCGAACTTGGAGTCTCTCCTATTCAGGCAATTCAGATGGCGACGTTAGACCCTGCTTCATACTTGCGGTTGGACGACTATATCGGCGGAATTGCGCCAGGCCGGCAGGCGGATATTTTAATACTTCCGAATCTTGTGGATTTTCGGCCAAATATCGTGATTTCCAAAGGGAAAGTGGTTGCCCGAGCCGGTAAATTGATAGCTCCTTTGCCGGAAATAGACTGGAATCAATATGTCGTGAGAACACCTTTTGGATTTAAAAAGAGTTTTCTGGAGGATTTGCATCTTTATCAGTATCCCCACAGCGATCCCGAAAGTCCGGTGCCTGTCGTTCACTTTAAAAGCAATGTCATCACTGCGAGAAAAGATATGCGGCTTCCTTCGGTAAATGGTTACATTGATCTAACGATTGAAAAAGGACTATTATATCCAGCCCTTATTGAGCGAAATCAGCAATGGGTCACGAAAGGGATTTTGGAGCGTTTTGCTGTGGATTTGGATGGTCTGGCTTCCACCTATAATACGACGACAGAATTGCTGGTGATCGGAAGAGATTTGAAAGCAATGGCAAAAGCAAGCGGCATCCAAGGTCTACGAAATGGGAGGAGGGATTGCCATCGCCAATAAAGATAAGATCGTACTCGCAATTCCTTTGTCGTTTACCGGGATGATGACGACCGGTCCATCTTTTGATACTGCCTTAAAACAGCATGATCGCCTTTAGGAGATGATGCGGGAAGGACGATTTCCATTTCACGATATTTTGTACACATTGCTGTTTTTGACATGTGATTTTCTGCCGGGGTTGCGCCTTATCCATATGGATTGTATGAAGTAAAGACGGATGAAATTCTGTTGCTGTCAACAGAACCGGCCCGTTTTTATGTGTAATAATCTTTTGCTGACTGCTTTGATTTCTAATAGTGGGGAGGTAAAACCATGAAATGGTATACGTTGGTTGATCAAGATACATGCATTGCTTGTGGAGCTTGCGCAGATGCTGCCCCAGATGTATTTGACTACGATAAAGAGGGGTTATCATTTGTCCTCTTGGATCATAATCAAGGCATCGCCGAAATTCCAGAGGAACTTATTGAAGATGTTGAAGATGCCTATGATGGCTGCCCGACCGATTCTATTAAACTTTCTAATGAACCTTTTAACTTCATTCAGAAAAATTCCACCACTTGTAAAAGTGCGGGATGAGGCAGCTGTCTTGCAAAATTCCAGCCGATGCTTCGTAGGAAAGGCAAGTGAGTGCCCGGACATAACCAGCGGCCCATTGAAAAAATGAAAGCTGTTCCTGCTAACGTTGCTTTCATCGTTTTTTCGTGTCACATTGCGCCCGCGCTGCGCTTTTTGTACAAGGCAATCACGTCAAAAAATCATAAATAAAACGGTAAAAAATTGTACTATATATGGAAGGAACTCGGGGTAGGATATTCGATTGATTCCTATTCTGCGATGTTGGGAGGAAATGAGCTGATGCAACATATAGTGGTTATCGGTGCGGGCGTTATGGGCCGGGGCATCGCTTATGTGGGAGCGGCAGGGGGATTCCGCGTAACGGTGGCGGATGTTAGCCTTTCTGCTTTAGAAAGCGCCGAAAATGAAATCAATGCCACTTTTGAAAAGGGAATTGCTCGTCATAAGATAACGGAACAATGGGCTTATGAATCCAAAAATCGCCTAAAATTTGCAAGCAGCCTGGAAGTAGCGGTTACCGAAGCGGATTTAATCATAGAAGCGGTTCCGGAAAAGGCCGACATAAAAAAACAAATATTTGAAATAATGGAAGCATATGCACCAAAACATTGCTATTTTGCCACCAATACATCCACGATGAGCCCAACCGAGATTGCATCGTATGCGATGCGGCCGGATAAAACCATTGCGATGCATTTTTTTAATCCAGTACATAAGATGCCGCTTGTGGAAATAATCCGTGGTCTGGAAACGAGTGACAAAACAACAGAGGTTATACAGGAAGTGGCACAAAAAATGGGAAAAGAAATGGTTATCATCAACGAGTTTCCGGGGTTTGTGACGAGCAGGATTTCGGCGCTTGTCGGGAAAGAGGCATTTTATATGCTTCAGGAAGGACTTGGTTCACTTGAGGAAATTGGTAAAGCGATCAAACACGGATTACATTATCCAATGGGTCCATTCGAACTGGCAGATCTCGTAGGCTTGGATACAAGGCTGAATAACCTTCGCTACCTCTATGATAAGCTTGGTGAGAAATATCGTCCGGCGCCCCTTTTAGAACAATATGCAAAAGCAGGGAGGCTTGGCAGAAAGACGGGCAAAGGTGTTTATGATTATACAGGGGATGGTATGGTGGAAAAAACATGAAATTAAGTAGTAATGGCTCATGCTGCCCGGACACCGATTGTGCGGTATAGAGTACCGGGAAAAGATTCGGTCAGGATTTTTGGGGAGCCATTGTCATCCAGCCTGCGGAAAGACATCCTAAACGATTTAACGAACATTTTCTTGCTGAACCCGAAGTGCCTGTACGAAACACTTTCTGAAAAATGCGACCAAGTCAAATTTGAGAACGCGAATCATAACAAAAATGTCGGACGAATGTTTAAGAAATAAAAAAGCGGGAATCAACATATATATGCAATGATGTAAATAGGAGTGAGGCAGGGGATTGCAGTGATTGTTGAAAACATATTATAATGATAAAAATTGACTATGCGCCTTGGGATGCAAGTTTCCCCAAGGATCTTTTTATTGCGTTTTGCCCTTCACAAAAAATATAAAGTTTCCTTTCAAACTTTAATGCGCTAAAAGAAAAAATATGTTACTATTAAGAACAAATAGTGAAAGCGTTTGCTTTTTTGTTCAGGAGTAGAAAGTACGCACTGTTTTATGGAGTTGTCATTATATAAAAATAAACAGTTTTCTCCCCAGGGAGGGATACATTTTGGAACAACGTTTTATGTGGAAAAACAAACATATACGTGAACAAGCCGCTATTATCGATGGTAAACAATCACCGACATTACTGTTAAAAAACGCTCGTTTTTTGCATTCGGTCCTCCGTCAATGGGTGAATGGGAATATTTGGATTCACCATAATCGCATCGTTTATGCGGGAGAAGCTCTGCCCAAAAAAACGAATGGGACAGAAATTGTTGATTGTTCAGGATTGACGCTTGTTCCAGGTTATATAGAGCCGCATTCACACCCCTATCTGCTCTATAATCCTCAATCGTTGTCGCGTTATGCTGCGCAAACAGGCACTACAACGTTAATCAACGACAACCTTTTTCTGTTTTTACATTTACAGAAAAAGAAAGCGTTTTCACTATTGGCGAAATTATGGGAATGTCCTGTTACGATGTATTGGTGGGCGCGCTATGATGCCCAAACTGTCCTAAATGGAGAAGAAATGATTTTTTCCAACAGAGATGTCAAAGAATGGATTGAACATGATAAGGTGATCCAAGGCGGGGAGTTGACAGGTTGGCCCCAGCTTTTGGATGGCGATGATTTAATGCTTTACTGGATACAAGAAACAAAGCGGATCGGCAAAAAAGTCGAAGGGCATTTTCCGGGCGCTTCCGACAGGACATTGGCGAAAATGATGCTTTTTGGAACGGATAGCGACCATGAGTCGATAACAGGGGAAGATATTTATAAGCGGCTGATGCATGGTTATACCGTTTCATTAAGGCATTCCTCTGTTCGTCCCGACTTGCCTGTTTTACTAAAGGAAATGAAGGAGCAGGGGATCGGCCAGTATGATTCCATGGTGCTTACCACCGATGGATCAACTCCGTCATTTTACAAACAAGGAATGTCGGATATGATGGTCCGCATAGCAATTGAAAGTGGTGTGCCTGCTATTGATGCCTACCATATGGCTTCCTATAATGTGGCAAAGCATTATAACCTGCAACATTTGCATGGAATGATTGCAACGGGAAGAGTGGCAAGTATCAACTTTTTGGAAAATGAACAACAACCCACCCCGATCTCTGTCTTGGCAAATGGCCAGTGGGTAAAAAAATCCGGTGAAGAAATGGTTGTAGATGAAGATATTTGCTGGAAAGATTACGGAATAGAGCCATTTTCATTCGACTGGCAATTAACGAAGGAAGATTTGGCGTACTCCATGCCTTTTGGTATTCAAATGGTCAGCAATGCAATCACAAAACCTTATTCCATTACACGAGATGTGTCTGACGAAATGCCTGCTGACAGCGACGAGTGCTTTTTCATGCTGCTTGACCGGCAGGGAAAGTGGAGAATCAACACATTGCTGAAAGGATTCGCCCGTCATGTAGGGGGATTCGTTTCTTCCTTTTCAACAACCGGCGATATTATCTTGATTGGCAAAAACAAACAAGATATGCTGCTGGCTTTTGATCGAATGAGAGGGATTCAAGGCGGGATCGTCCTAGTGGAAAATGGTGTCATCATTCATGAAATCCGCTTGCCTCTTCTCGGCATCATGTCAAACAAAGATCTTCCGGCGCTTATGGAAGAGGAAGCGGAGTTAATCAGATTGCTTGTAGAACGAGGCTATCCTTATTCAGATCCTGTTTATACGTTATTTTTTCTTTCTTCCACCCATCTCCCGTATATTCGCGTTACTCAGCGCGGAATGTATGATGTGAAGAATAAAACGGTACTTTTTCCGACGTTAATGCGTTAAAATAGTGTGGGAAACGAAAATTTACATCATTAGGGGATGGGACTTTGAAAATGAACAAATGGATCATCGTATGTTGTGCAGCTTTTATGATTGTTTCTGCATGCAGTAAAAAAGATGGCGATGAACGCAAGGAACAACCTAAAGTGGAGAAACAAAAAGCTGCGGAACAATTTCCTTTGACAGGAATGGAAGCAAAAAAAGATTCATCACAGCGTGCTATAGCTATAACTGTGAATAATCATCCGAAAGCAAGGCCGCAAAGTGGGCTTGCCGAGGCAGATATTGTTTATGAAGTGCTCACGGAAGGGGCGGTCACACGATTTTTGGCGATTTATCAAAGTGAAAAACCGGAAACCGTCGGTCCCGTTCGCAGCGCAAGGAAATATTTTATTGATCTGGCTAAAGGGTATGACAGTTTATATATTTCACATGGCTATAGCCCCGAAGCGAAGCGGATGCTTGAGAACGGAGTGATTGATCATATTAACGGGATGCGGCATGATGGAACCCTGTTTAAACGGGTAGGCTTTCGCAAGGCGCCCCATAATTCCTATATTACTTTTGACAAAATTGAAAAACAAGCAGCGGATAGCGACTTTGAAATGGATAAACCGCCGAAGCCGCTGGCATTTTTAAAGAAAGAAGAAGTTGAGTCATTGGATGGCGAAAGTGTTTCAAACATGACGATTTCTTACAGCAAGGACGCGGTTTTTGCTTCTGAATTTTCCTATGACGCGAATAAGGAAAAATATACGCGCTCAACAGGAGAAGTGGAGATGGTTGAATATGAAACAAACGAGCCGGTGCTGTTTGATAATGTTATAGTGGTTGAAGCTGCCCATCATGTTGCCGATGAACAAGGGCGAAAAGAAATTGCTCTCGAGTCGGGAGGCGAGGCCTATGTTCTCCAACATGGGATCAAAAAAGAAGCCGAATGGAGAAATGAGGATGGGCGAATTGTGCCATATGAGGATGGACGCCCTGTCAAACTTGTCCCGGGAAAAACATGGATTAGTATTGTGCCCGAGATGGCGATTGTCTCTTTCGGAGAAAAGTAATTGAAGGAGAATTTATGATGCAAATAGAGAAGTTACGTGGAAAAGCACTTGATCAACTTTTTAATGCCATCTTATCATTAAAGGATTTGGAAGAATGCTACCGTTTTTTCGATGATTTATGCACCATTAATGAAATCCAATCACTTTCCCAGCGCCTGGAAGTAGCAAGGATGCTGAGGGAAGGAAATACGTACCAAAAAATTGAAAAGGCGACAGGAGCCAGCACAGCTACTATTTCACGTGTCAAACGCTGCCTTAACTATGGGAATGACACGTATGAAATGGTGTTGAAACGTCTCTATGAAGAGGACCGCGACGAATAAAAAAGTCGCGGTTTTTGTTTATGTAAGGAATTTAATAGGAAATCCGAATGACATCTTATTTCACTTTTCATGAACATATTGTTTTATGCTCTCTTTCCAAAGGATATATCCTTCACCTGTTAAATGGATTCCATCGACCGTATATTTGTCAGGCAGCTGGTCGTTTTGGGAAAAAGCGGAATAGAGGTCAATATATTGCACACCGTTTTTTTCCGCTAATGCCTGCAAATCTTTGTTCATTGTTTTTATTGTATCGTTGCTTAGTATATTGCCATACTTTTTGTTATTGACTGGAAGCAAACTTTGTATAAAAATGTCTGTTTTGGGTGATCTGGATTGGATGCTTGTGATTATTTTGGCGTAATTATGAATGGTTGCCGAAACGCTTTTTCGACTCTTCAAGTCATTCACCCCAATGAGAATAAAGATTTTTTTGGGTTTCGCCTCTATAATGTGATCCAATCGTTTGAGCACTCCTGCTGTTGTATCCCGGCCGATCCCGCGATTGATGACAATTTCTTCTGGAAAGAGCTCACTCCACTCTGTTCGAAAGGTAAGGCTGTCTCCCAAGAACACGATAGAGTTGGGAGGAATGGTGAGTTCGTTAAATAAAGTGGTTCTTTCCAGGTAGTGAAATCCTGACCTTTTATTTGGCTTTTCTAAGCCTGCGTTCACTCCACCTATCCCATCAAACTTAATGAATATAAAACCGATTATGAATAGGAGTAAAATGTTCGCTCCGATGGAGATAAAAAGCGTGCGTTTCGTCCGTTGTTCTTTCATGATGCACCCCATCATATAGAAGTTTATGGTACAAGATTACCATATTTACATAAAACTTTACATAAATTTCAAGTATGTACCAATTTTTACAAACTCATTATTCCGAACGGACGTCTTGGTTATTTTTCATTGGGTAAAAGGATATGAGGGAGAGGATAGCGAGCCATTTCACTGTTTTGAATACAAGAATGCCGCTATCCCGCAGATACGATGAGAGGATTACGAAGAGTCCTGGGTAGAAGCTCCTCTGCTAAAGTACATTTTTTCCCCCTGTGTTCCGGATGATATGATGGAATGAACGAACCGTGAAAACATTTCTTAAAACATATTAGCAAGTAAAACGGTCTTCAGATTGTCGTTTATCCGAACAGCGGTGGCAACCGGATTCGATGAAAGTCAGGAAGCACTAACCTCTTGATGAATTGGCAGCGGATCATAAAGCAATAACCAATTTATAGCATCGGCATCAGGCAAAAACAGTTTAATCTGCTATGTGATCAGCCCTGCTTTTCAGCATGATGAGGGGGTTATTTTTACCGTTGAAAATATTCATTTTTCAATTCGGAGATTTGACTTGATAATGATATAATAGTGTACGGAATTGGAGAATGGAGGACATTGACGTGTATGATGTCAGGAACTGGCGCCATGTTTTTAAACTGGACCCAAATAAAGAGTTAGCATCTGGCGATTTGGAAAAAGTATGCGAATCCGGCACTGATGCCATTATCATTGGCGGCACGGATGGAGTGACGCTGGACAATGTACTGGATCTCATGGCCAAAGTCCGGCGGTTCACCGTGCCTTGTGTGTTGGAAGTGAGCAATCTTGAATCCATTACGCCGGGATTTGACATATATTTTGTACCGACTGTTTTAAACAGCCGTGATGTGCGTTGGATAACAGGCTTACATAAAGAAGCTATCAAAGAATATGGCGCACTCATTGATTGGGAAGAAGTGTGCATAGAAGGTTATTGCATATTGAACGCAGATTGCAAGGCTGCCAAGATGACAGACGCCAATACGAACCTTTCTACGGAAGAAGTAGCTGCCTACGCCATGATGGCGGAAAAATTGTTTTGTATGCCCATATTTTATTTGGAGTATAGTGGTACATATGGGGATCCGGAACTTGTGAAGGCAGTAAAAGAGGAGCTTTCCAAGACAACGTTATTTTACGGAGGGGGCATTTCGACAGCTGAGCAGGCGGCGGAAATGGGCGCTCATGCTGATGTTATTGTTGTTGGAAATGCTGTTTACGACAATTTAAAAGAAGCGCTGAAAACAGTTCGATCTGTAAAATAAACATGCTATAATAGGAACGGATGTTCCTGATAAGGTGGTGGATCTTGTGCAATTTTTAACAGAAAACTTGCTCGAAGGATTGAACCGAAAGCAAAAAGAGGCTGTCAAAACGACGGAGGGACCGCTGTTGATCATGGCCGGGGCAGGTAGCGGAAAAACTCGGGTTCTGACTCATCGTGTGGCTTATTTAATGATAGAAAAAGGGGTCAATCCATATAATATTTTGGCGATTACATTTACAAATAAAGCCGCAAGAGAGATGAAAGAGCGGATTGGGCACATAATGGGAGATTCAGCGCAGAATGTTTGGATCTCAACATTTCATTCAATGTGTGTCCGGATGCTCCGCCGCGATATTGACCGGCTTGGATACAACCGAAACTTTACGATTTTGGATACGACAGACCAGCTTTCGGTGATCAAAAACATATTAAAAGATGTAAACATCGATTCGAAAAAATTTGACCCAAGGGCGATCCTCGGGGCGATCAGCAATGCGAAAAATGAACTGATTGATGCGGATGAATATAGCAAAAGCGCCGCTGGATACTATGAAAAAACGATCAGTGATGTGTATGTGGAATACCAGCGCCGTTTAAGAAGGAATTCCGCCCTTGATTTTGATGACCTGATTATGGTGACGATCCAGCTTTTTGAGAGAGTGCCGGAAATATTGGAATACTACCAAAGAAAATTTCATTATATTCATGTGGATGAATACCAAGATACAAACAGGGCGCAATACACACTCGTCAAACTCCTTGCTGTCCGCTTTAAAAATTTATGCGTGGTAGGGGATTCTGATCAGTCGATTTATAGATGGCGCGGGGCGGATATCGCCAACATTTTATCGTTTGAAAAAGACTACCCTAACGCAAACGTTATTTTACTTGAACAAAATTATCGCTCCACAGGGAAGATTTTAGAAGCGGCCAATGAAGTGATTAAACATAATGTAAACCGCAAACCGAAAAACTTGTGGACCGATAATGATGAAGGGAAAGAAATTGTTTATTATAGGGCGGAGGGTGAAAAAACGGAGGCCCAATTTGTGGCCGGTAAAATTAAAGAGCTGACAGAAGCTGGGAAGCGTTCCCGCTCCGATATCGCTATTTTGTACCGGACAAATGCCCAATCCCGCGTGATTGAAGAAGTATTGATGAAATCAAATATTCCATACAACATCGTCGGGGGTACGAAGTTCTATGACCGAAAAGAAATTAAGGACTTGCTAGCTTACTTGCGCTTGATCGCAAACCCTGATGACGATGTAAGCTTCCAGCGCATCATCAACGTGCCCAAGCGAGGGATTGGCGCAAGCTCTGTTGACAAAATTTCAGCGTATGCGAATGAACGGGATCTATCCATGTTTGAGTCACTCGGTGAAGTTGATTTTATCGGACTGAGCGGCAGAGCGGTGAACTCGGCAGCCGCCTTTTATGATATGATGAAGAACTATTCGCAAATGCAGGAGTTTTTATCAGTGACGGAACTTGTTGAAGAAGTCATTGAAAAATCCGGATATAGGGACATGCTGAAAGCCGAAAAGACATTGGAAGCAGAAAGCCGCTTGGAAAACATCGAAGAATTCTTGTCTGTTACAAAAAGCTTTGAAGATCAGAACGAAGATAAAAGCCTGGTTTCCTTTTTAACGGATTTGGCACTTGTTGCAGATATTGATCAATTGGACGATGATGGGGCTTCTTCAGATGCCGTGACCCTTATGACGCTTCACTCAGCGAAAGGATTGGAGTTCCCTGTCGTATTTTTGGTCGGTATGGAAGAAGGAATTTTTCCTCATAACCGCTCTTTGGTGGATGAAGAAGAGATGGAGGAAGAGCGCCGGCTTGCCTATGTTGGGATTACACGGGCCGAAGAGGAGCTTTATTTGACGAATGCTGAAATGCGCACTCTTTATGGCCGCACAAATATGAATCCGCCCTCCCGTTTTATTGATGAAATCCCGGATGAACTAGTGGAAATGATTGTAGAAGTGGATAACAAACGGATTTCTTTTGGGTTTGAACCGAGTAAAAAAGCCTATCGACAGGTTGTCAGGCCGGAACCGGCTTCTGAAGAAGGACAAACCCAGTGGAAGGTCGGAGATAAGGCCGAACATAAAAAATGGGGAGTCGGAACGGTTGTCAGTATAAAAAATGAAAATGACAGTGTGGAATTGGACATCGCTTTTCCAAGTCCGATCGGGATCAAACGCCTGCTTGCCGACTTTGCTCCAATCAAAAAAGTTTGACCCGGGCGCTCTCCCTAATGTAAAAACGCTTTTAGAAAGGGCTGTTGAGATGGACCGTAAGGCCGCTGAAAAACGGATCAAGGAACTGCATAATCTATTAAATCAATATAATTATGAATACCATGTTTTGGACAATCCATCCGTCCCTGATGCGGAATATGACCGGCTTATGAATGAATTAATCGAGATTGAACAGCGTTTTCCCGACCTTGTGGTCCCTGAGTCGCCTTCCCAGCGGGTGGGTGGTGAAGCACTTTCCGCATTCGAAAAGGTGGAGCACGAGTCTCCGATGTTGAGCCTTGCCAATGCTTTCAGTGAAGAAGATTTGCGTGATTTTGACCGCCGCGTCCGCCAGGCAATCGGTGAAGACTATGCATATGTATGCGAGCTGAAAATAGATGGATTGGCTGTATCGCTGCGGTATGAGGATGGGCTATTCGTTCTGGGAGCAACGAGGGGCGACGGAACGGTTGGCGAGAATATTACGGCCAATTTAAAAACGATCCGTTCCATTCCGCTCAGATTAAATGAAGAAGTAACCTTTGAAGTGCGCGGAGAGGCCTTTATGCCGCGCAAGTCATTTGAGCAATTGAACAAATTGCGGGAAGAAAAAGGAGAAATGTTGTTTGCCAATCCGCGAAACGCGGCCGCCGGTTCGTTGCGGCAACTTGATCCGAGAATTGCCGCTTCCCGCCATCTGGATATTTTTCTATATGGCATAGGCAATACGAGAAATTTGGCTGTTGCTACCCATAGCGAATCACTGGAGCTTCTTTCCCGTTTGGGACTAAAAGTAAATAAAGAATGGAAGAAATGCCGTAATATAGATGAAGTAATCGCATATATCGAATCCTGGACTGAAAAGCGGCCTTCCCTCCCATACGATATTGATGGAATTGTCGTTAAAGTCGACTCCCTGGAGCAACAGGAGCAGCTCAGCAGGACGGCCAAGTCGCCGCGCTGGGCGATTGCTTATAAGTTCCCCGCAGAAGAAGTCGTCACGCAACTGACCGATATCGAATTGAGTGTTGGCAGAACAGGTGTTGTCACTCCAACGGCCAAATTGATTCCTGTCCAGGTAGCGGGCACGACCGTTCAACGTGCTTCCCTTCATAATGAAGACTTGATCCGCGAAAAAGATATTATGATCGGTGACTGGGTTGTTGTCAAAAAAGCTGGTGACATTATTCCGGAAGTTGTTCATGTATTAACGGAAAGACGAACAGGCGAAGAGACTGTTTTTCATATGCCGAAGCATTGTCCGGAATGCGGGAGTGATCTTGTGCGGCTGGAGGGCGAAGTGGCGCTCCGCTGCATCAACCCGAAATGCCCTGCTCAAATAAGGGAAAGCCTGATTCATTTTGTCTCCAGAAATGCGATGAACATCGAAGGACTCGGAGAAAAAGTTATTGGGCAATTGTTCTTGCACGGTCTTATCAAAGATGCGGCGGATATTTACTTTTTGAAAAAAGAAGAGTTGTTAAAGCTCGAACGAATGGGTGAGAAATCCGTCAACAACTTACTTGAAGCTATTGAGAAATCAAAGAGCAATTCAATGGAAAAACTGCTATTCGGTCTGGGCATCCGTCATGTCGGTGAAAGAGCGGCGAAAATATTATCCGAGCATTATGGAACGCTCGATGATTTGATGAAAGCGACAGATGAGGAATTGCAATTGATTCCGGAAATAGGTGAAAAAATGTCGGATGCGATCGTGACTTACTTTGGCAGTGAAGAAGTGAAACAACTGATCGATGAATTGAAAGCTGCCGGAGTCAATATGACTTATCGCGGACCGCGGCCATCTTCGCAAACTGATGTCGAGTCCATTTTTGCCGGAAAAACAATTGTTTTGACAGGAAAACTGGAAAAATTGACACGTGGAGAGGCAAAGGAAAAGATTGAAATGCTCGGAGGAAATGTCACCGGCAGCGTAAGCAAAAAAACAGACTTGGTCATTGCCGGCGAAGATGCGGGCTCAAAACTGGCAAAAGCTCAGGAACTGGGCATCGACATTTGGGACGAAGAAGAATTTTTGGAACAACTTGAACACTAAAGGTGGATAATAAGACATGAAAAAATGGCTTTCACTTCTAATGGCAGGTGTATTGCTGACAGGATGTGCCCCCGGTTTTAACAACAATTCGGAAGGCTCCAAAAAAACAAAAGACGATCAAAAGGAGGCTTCCATCATCCCGAATTACCAAATGTCCGACTCATATCGGACAACCTTGCCTTTTGAACCAAGCAAGGCAAGAGGATTGGTCGTATCGAATTTAAATTCCCGTTACGATATTAATGAATTCGAGAACGGTTTGATGAGGATTGCAAAGGAGGAATTTTCTCCAGATAAGTATGTATTCCAGGAAGGCCAGCATCTGGACAAAGATACGGTAAGCCTTTGGCTGAATCGGAAGTTTACGAAGGAACAGTTGAAGGAACGCGGGCTGAAAGAAGAACAAAATGTTGGATTGAATCCATTAAATGATGGCAAAGGTTCAGTGGAGGAACAAAATCAAAAAAACCCGATTTATTTAGCCCATATTTTAGAGCATAATTATTTGATTAAAAACGACAAATCGGTCAAGCTGAGCGGCGTTGTCGTGGGGCTCGCCCTCAATTCCGTCCACTACTACCAGAAAGAAAAATACGGGGCGACATTTGAACAGGAAATTTCCCGCGAGAAAATGACGGAGGAAGGGAAAAGGATTGCAGAAGAAGTCGTCAAAAGGATGCGAGGCATGAAAGGGATGGAAAGTGTACCGATTGTCGTGGCGCTTTTTGAGCAAAAAGGCAAAAACTCCGTTGTACCCGGAAACTTTTTTGCTTATGCAAAGGCTGGGGAAGGCAGCGCCTCTTTGGGAGGGTGGAAAGATATTAAAGAAAAATACGTCCTTTTCCCATCCGATGAAGCCGAGAAAAACCATCGGGACGATCTTACCTTTTATTTAAGATTTAAAGATGATATCGAAAAATATTTTCCAAACTATAACGGAGTAATCGGGAAGGCCTTTTACAAAGACAGCCAGCTTGTCGATTTAAAGATCGAAATTCCGATTCAGATGTTTGGCGAAGCTGAAATTATCGGATTTACCCAATGGGCGGCGTCGCTTGTCATGAACCATTTTCCCGATTATATCAATGTCGAAGTGGACATTACATCAGTGAACGGCGCCGAAGCGCTCATTGTGAGAAAAGCAGGGGAAAAAGAACCGTTTGTACATGTTTATTAAGGATGGGCAAGAGCGGAAGTACCGCTTCTTCTTGCCCGATCCGAACTTTTTTTGATATGATCTATATTATTGTAAGTGGATCGAAAAAAACCGGAGGTGGTAAAATGTCTGGAATTTCCAAAGAACAAGTGTATCACATCGCAAATTTGGCCCGTTTGAAAATAAATGAAGAAGAGGCAGAGCAATTTACGAACGAGCTTGATCAAATCTTGCAAATGGCAGAAATATTGAACGAGCTCGATACTGCCCATATTGAACCGACTTCACATGTATTTGACCAAAAAAATGTCATGCGTGAAGATGTTCCGGATAAAGGGCTTTCTCTTGAAGAAGTGATGAAAAATGTTCCGGAGCATGAAGACGGTCTTATTAAAGTTCCTGCGATTTTGGAATAAGGAGGGAAACTTATGTCTATATTCGATCAAAAGATAAAAGATGTCCATGAACTTTTACATAAAAAAGAAGTATCCGTTTCCGAACTTGTTGAGGAGTCTATTCAGCAGATCAACAAGGTAGAAGAAAAAGTGAAAGCATTTATCACTGTAGATGAGGAAAAGGCGCGGCAGCAAGCAAAGGACCTTGACGAAAAAGTTGGGACAGAAGCTAGCAGCCATCCGCTATTCGGTATTCCGTCCGGCATAAAAGATAACATCGTCACGAAAAATCTTGTCACTACGTGCGCCAGTAAAATGCTCGAAAACTTCGACCCCATTTATGATGCCACGGTGATGGAGAAATTAAATGAGAAAGGCGCCGTCACAATTGGAAAGATGAATATGGATGAATTCGCGATGGGTTCGACGACTGAAACATCCGCTTTTCACCCGACTTTCAACCCGTGGAATCCTGAATTTGTTCCCGGCGGTTCATCAGGAGGTTCAGCAGCGGCAGTGGCAGCAGGCGAAATTATGTTTTCGCTTGGAAGTGATACAGGCGGTTCCATTCGTCAGCCGGCGGCTTTTTGTGGCGTCGTTGGATTAAAACCTACATACGGGCGTGTTTCACGATCAGGGCTTGTTGCGTTTGCGTCTTCCTTGGACCAAATCGGACCCATCACAAGAAATGTGGAGGACAACGCAATCGTCATGGAAGCTATTGCCGGTCACGACCATCGGGATTCCACTTCCATTGACCAAGAGGTGCCGAATTATTCGGCGGCGCTGAGCGGTGATATAAAAGGCTTGAAAATCGCTGTTCCAAAAGAATATCTTGGAGATGGCGTAAGTGAAGCATCAAGGGAATCTGTTTTGGCGGCATTGAAAGTATTGGAAAGCCTTGGGGCGACTTGGGAAGAAGTATCCCTCCCGCATTCAAAATACGGAGTAGGTACATATTATATCTTGACTTCATCGGAAGCATCATCGAACTTGGCCCGGTTTGACGGAGTGCGTTATGGATACAGAACCCCTAATCCGGAAAGCTTAGATGATTTATACAAGAAAACCCGTGCCGAAGGATTTGGCGATGAAGTAAAACGCCGCATCATGCTCGGGACATTTGCGCTCAGTGCCGGCTATTATGACGCGTATTACAAAAAAGCCCAGCAAGTACGCACCCTGATCAAGCAAGACTTTGATCATATTTTTTCTGAATATGACGTCATTATCGGGCCTACTACCCCGACACCCGCTTACAAAATGGGCGAAGTGATCGATGATTTGTTAACCATGTATGCCGGCGACTTATTAACAATACCTGTAAACTTGGCCGGTGTTCCGGCAATTTCCGTTCCATGCGGTTTTACAAACGGATTGCCTTTAGGCCTGCAAATTATCGGCAATTATTTTGATGAAAAAACCATTTACCGCGTTGCTCACGCGTTCGAACAAGCGACAGACTATCATAAACAAAAACCACAATTGTAAGGGGTGAAAATGAAATGAACTTTGAAACGATCATTGGACTGGAAGTACACGTCGAGTTAAAAACAGATTCAAAAATATTTTCGCCTGCTCCAAACCATTTTGGTGCCGAGCCTAATGCGAACACATCAATTGTTGATCTTGCGTATCCGGGTGTGCTCCCTGTTTTAAATAAAAAAGCGGTAGAATTCGGTATGAAAGCGGCTATGGCGTTGAATTGCGAAATTGCCACAGTAACAAAATTTGACCGGAAAAACTATTTTTACCCCGACAATCCGAAGGCTTACCAAATTTCACAGTTGGACAAACCGATCGGGCAGAACGGTTGGATAGAAATAGAAGTAGAGGGAAAGAAGAAAATAATCCGGATTAACCGGGTGCATCTTGAGGAAGATGCGGGCAAGTTGACACATACGAACATGGGGTATTCCCTTGTCGACCTAAACCGTGCCGGCACGCCGCTTATCGAAATCGTGTCGGAAGCGGATATGCGCAGTCCTCAAGAAGCGTATGCCTACTTGGAAAAGTTAAAATCAATTGTCCAATATACGGGTGTTTCCGATTGTAAAATGGAGGAAGGCTCGTTGCGCTGTGATGCCAATATTTCCCTTCGCCCAATTGGACAAGAAGAATTCGGGACGAAAACCGAATTGAAAAACTTAAACTCATTTAACTTCGTGCGCCGGGGCCTTGAGTTTGAGGAAAAGCGCCAGGAGAAAGTTCTTCTGTCAGGCGGTGTCATTTTACAAGAAACCCGCCGCTACGACGAATCTACTGGGGAAACGATTCTCATGCGTGTCAAGGAAACAGCGGACGACTACCGTTATTTCCCTGATCCAGACTTGGTTGATCTCTACATTGACGATGAGTGGAAAGACCGTGTCCGCTCTGAAATTCCAGAGCTACCGGATGCCCGTAAACAGCGCTATGTCGAAGAGCTCGGGCTGCCTGAATACGATGCGATGGTACTAACACTTACGAAGGAGATGTCCGATTTCTTTGAAGCGACGATTGCTGCCGGGGCGGACGCAAAACAAGCTTCTAACTGGCTCATGGGTGAAGTGTCTGCCTACTTGAATGCCGAGCAGAAGGAGCTTCATGAGGTCGCGTTGACACCAGAAGGGCTTGCCGGGATGATTAAGCTCATCGAAAAGGGAACCATCTCTTCAAAAATTGCGAAAAAAGTGTTCCGGGAACTCGTGGAAAATGGTGGAGATCCGGAAAAAATCGTCAAAGAAAAAGGCCTCGTCCAAATTTCTGACGAAGGAGCCCTTTTGAAAATCATTGGCGAAGTTCTCGACAACAACGCCCAGTCCATTGAAGACTTCAAAAATGGTAAAGATAGGGCACTCGGCTTCTTGGTCGGGCAAGTCATGAAAGCGACAAAAGGCCAGGCAAACCCGCCTCTTGTTAATAAATTGCTCGTTCAGGAAATCAATAAACGGTGAAAAGGAAGAGGCTGTGGCACAACTAAATCAGCTGATGAAAAAACGAACAATACAGTGAAACGTCATTCAGTAGGCGTTTTCTTCGATCTCCTACTGAATGTTAGTTGAACGAATCGGGCACCTTACATGCGGGATAAAGTGAAACTTGGGACTGTCCGAAAAGTAATAATGGAGCTTGAAAAGGAAAAAAATAAAACCTAAGATTGCCGTAAAATCAACATTCTTGGGTTTTACTTTTTAATGCATTTGCTCTAAATTGGACTTTTTAGACAGCCCCTTAGTTGAACGAATCGGGCATTTAGGGGCCGTTTCTCCCTCTTAGACCTTTAGTATTCAACTCAAGTTGTTGAAGTGGGAGTATACGGCACCTTACATGCCGGATAAAGTGAAACTTCATTCAGTAGGTCTCCTACTGAATGTTAGTTGAACCAATCGGGCATTTAGGGGCCGTTTCTCCCCCTTAGACCTTTAGTATTCAACTCAAGTTGTTGAAGTGGGAGTATACGGCACCTTACATGCCGGATAAATTGTCCCAGTGTATCATACGCAAGCTTTTAGCGTAGTCAAAATAGGTAGACTCCAGCGGGAATAGCTCGAGCTGAAGATCCCGAAGGAAAGCGAACTTTGCTTTCCAAGGAAGCTGAAGAGACCTGCGGAAAGCGAAATATGTTGACGTAGCGAAGATAGGAATTTTTTTCACACAAATAAACCGAACAATTATAAATGAATTGTTCGGTTTTTCTATTTCGTATTTGCTTATGTCCCAGTCCCTTTTGAGATTACAGCGCAGAAATTTATGCAATTCAGTAAAAGTTCAATGAGGCAACATACGCACTCTACTTTGGACCTCGATTGATTATGGATATATGATTACACTTAAAACTTGAATAAAGGCTATATTTGTGTATAATTTTACCTAATGAAATAAGGTAAATGTTTTCTAGGGTTCCGTAACAAAGTATGTTAGCCTGGACCAAGAGGAAACTCGCAGCTCTGCTGTGTCACGGAAGGATAAAAGCCTGGGAGATACTGTTTAACAGTTATCTCTTAGGCTTTTTTTGCGTTATGGAAATCATCAAAATGGAGGGTGTCGGTGAAATGAATACAAGCTGGATTAAAGTAGTTATTGCTGCTGTATTTGAAGTCTTTTGGGTTATTGGATTAAAACACGCAGATAATTTTGCGACTTGGACAGGGACGGTTATTTCTATTGT
Source organism: Siminovitchia sp. FSL W7-1587 (assembly GCF_037963795.1). Lineage (NCBI taxonomy): Bacteria > Bacillati > Bacillota > Bacilli > Caryophanales > Bacillaceae > Siminovitchia > Siminovitchia sp. FSL W7-1587. Next base: position 1,108,778 of record NZ_CP150169.1, on the reverse strand, counting down.
TGTCAGTTTTTATTTAATGATTATGGCAGGCAGAAAACTTCCTGTTGGAACGGTCTATGCGGTATTTGTAGGTTTGGGTACAGCAGGGACGGCTTTTTCAGATATTGTATTTTTTGATGAACCATTTAATATAACAAAAATCATTTTGATACTGGTTTTATTAGCAGGCGTAATCGGCTTGAAATTAGTGACTAAAGACAACGTTAAAGAAGGAGCTGAATCTTAATGGCATGGGCTTCCTTAGTAGTTGCAGGCTTGTGTGAAATATTGGGTGTTTTAATGATACATAAGTGGCATAAAGACGGTAATTGGCAATCGCTGGCATTGTTAATTCTTGGATTTGGAACAAGCTTTCTTTTTCTTGCACATGCAATGAAAACATTGCCCATGGGAACAGCATATGCGATTTGGACAGGAATCGGTGCATCCGGTGGAGCTATATTAGGAATGTTTTTTTATGGTGAATCAAAAAATTGGAAAAGAATTATTTTCATTGCAATGATCTTAGGGGCGGCTATTGGTTTAAAGCTGATCTCGTAAAATGATGACATTGTGGTGGATGGTGCTGATAAAATGCTTCATCTCTTAAATTGTAGAACCTGCATTCAATGAATCATTTCGAATAATGGACAAACATCCATACAGGGTGGATGAGGCCAATGGATGCTCTTTTGCAACTCATAGAGTAACGTTCATTTCTAATCCCCAAACAGGTTAATGAATCCGAATGGAGAGATTTATGGTGTTTTTCACAGCGATGAAGGCTACGGAGGAGGGCAAGCTTATTTTAGTTTGGAAGCTTGTTCTTGTTGGAAAAAATGTTTGAATCCACTTGAAACACGTCATGATGATTACGATATGGGTTTGCAGCATGATAATAGGCAAATGGCGAATTCAGTATTGGGTTCTTGCAAGTGGCTGTGTAATGAGCAGGGCATGTTATAATAAATACAGATTGGAATACACCGCCAAATTGGGAGGTGAGAACGGATGGAAACAGTTGTCGAGCAATATTTGCATCATTTACGGTTAAAAACAGAACCTCCAACCATAAATTACTTGCAAAGGCTCATCCAACACCATCTGTCGATCGTACCTTACGAAACGTTTAGCAAGTTTTATTATTATACACATGGTTCGGAGTTTGTCCCTTCTTTACCCCTATTTGTTAAAAACTTGACGGAAAAGGGGTGGGGCGGAACATGCTTCACACTCAATATTAATTTTTCCCGCCTGCTGGCTGAGCTTGGCTTTCACTGTTCACTCGTCAGAGTAAACCCATCTCATTTGGCGATTATGGTCAAAATAGCCGGAAAACGCTTGTATGTGGATGTGGGCTACGGGTCTCCCATCATGAAGCCCATTGAATTGGAAGCAAAGCACCGTCACATATTGCACGGTTTCGGAGAAGAGATCATTTTCACAAAAGCCGGCTCCGACAAGTATGAAATTGACCGTAGATCAAATGGAAAGTCATTTATCAAAAAGCAGATTGATTGGGAACCGTTGTCGGAAGAAGAGATAACGGCTGATATAGATGAATCGTACGATGATCGGGATGAAAACATTACCATGCGAAGAATTACAGCCGTTCGGTTTAATGGTCATCAATGTTTTTTTCTGCGCAACGACACGATGAAAGTCATGACACTCCGGAATATTAGTGAAATTCGTCTTCACAATCCGGACAGATGGATGAATTTAATCCAGGAAGTTTACCAGATTGATAAACATTCGACAGCATATGCTCTCGCCTTTTTGGAAAAACGTGGTATAAACATTTTTTAAAAAATATTGAGATAAATTAAAACTTCACTACATGTCATAAAGAAATCATGCTTTTTTTCTACAAAACTCCCCAAAATTCTACCAAAATATTAAACATTTACCAATTTAAGTGCTTATGGTAGGATGAAAGTATGAGTTCCTAAAAAAGGGAGTGAAAAAATGAAAAAAAAGCTGATTATTCCCGGTTTGTGTTTTGCAGCCCTATCGACAACCGCGTTTCAAGAGGCCGTTCAGGCTGCAGAACCATCAAGTGTTTTAAAGTCTCAAAATGAGAGCAAAATTGTCTCTGTGAATTCCGGCTCTGTACTCAATCTTAGGAGCACGCCATCGACGAGCGGATCGGTCATCGCCCGTCTGTCCAGAGGTACAAAAGTCTCAGTGTTATCAGAATCCAACGGCTGGGCAAAAGTGACGGCGAATGGTAAGACCGGCTATGTAAGCAGTCAGTACTTGTCAAGCCAGTCAAGCACACCACCAGCGCCTAAACCGAGTCCTTCTGCTCCAGGAAAAACGACAACGAAATATGTGTCGGTAAATCCTGGCTCCAATTTGAATCTCAGGAGCACGCCATCGACGAGCGGGTCAGTCATTGGCAGGGTGTCCAATGGTACAAAAGTCTCGGTGTTATCAGAATCCAACGGCTGGGCAAAAGTGACGGCGAATGGTAAGACCGGCTATGTAAGCAGTCAGTACTTGTCAAGCCAGTCGAGCACACCACCAGCGCCTAAACCGAGTCCTTCTGCCCCAGGCAAAACGACAACGAAATATGTGTCGGTAAACGCCGGCTCCAATCTGAACCTGCGGAGCACAGCGTCAACGCGTGGATCGGTTATCGGCAAATTGTCCAGAGGTACCCAAGTATCAGTGCTATCAGAATCCAACGGCTGGGCAAAAGTGACGGCGAATGGTAAGACCGGCTATGTAAGCAGTCAGTACTTATCAAGCCAGTCGGGTTCGGCCACTCCGAGTCCTTCTGCACCAGGCAAAACGACAACGAAATATGTGTCGGTAAATGCCGGCTCCAATCTGAACCTGCGGAGCACAGCGTCAACGCGTGGATCGGTTATCGGCAAATTGTCCAGAGGAACCCAAGTATCAGTGCTATCAGAATCCAACGGTTGGGCAAAAGTGACAGCAAACGGTAAGACAGGCTATGTAAGCAGTCAATACTTGTCAAGCCAGTCGGGTTCGGCCACTCCGAGTCCTTCGGCCCCAGGAAAAACGATAACGAAATATGTGTCGGTAAATGCCGGCTCCAATCTGAATCTCAGGAGCACAGCGTCAACGCGTGGATCAGTTATCGGCAAATTGTCCAGAGGAACCCAAGTATCAGTGCTATCAGAATCCAACGGTTGGGCAAAAGTGACGGCGAATGGCAAGACCGGCTATGTAAGCAGTCAGTACTTGTCGAGCCAGTCGGGTTCGGCCACTCCGAGTCCTTCGGCCCCAGGCAAAACGACAACGAAATATGTGTCGGTAAACGCCGGCTCCAATCTGAACCTGCGGAGCACAGCGTCAACGCGTGGATCGGTTATCGGCAAATTGTCCAGAGGGACCCAAGTATCAGTGCTATCAGAATCCAACGGTTGGGCAAAAGTGACAGCAAACGGTAAGACAGGCTATGTAAGCAGTCAGTACTTGTCGAGCCAGTCGGGTTCGGCCACTCCGAGTCCTTCTGCCCCAGGCAAAACGACAACGAAATATGTGTCGGTAAATCCAGGCTCCAATCTGAATCTCAGGAGCACAGCGTCAACGCGTGGATCAGTTATCGGCAAATTGTCCAGAGGGACCCAAGTGTCAGTGATCTCGGAATCCAACGGTTGGGCAAAAGTGACAGCAAACGGCAGGACCGGCTATGTAAGCAGTCAATACTTGTCAAGCCAGTCGGGTTCGGCCACTCCGAGTCCTTCTGCCCCAGGCAAAACGATAACGAAATATGTGTCGGTAAATGCCGGCTCCAATTTGAATCTCAGGAGCACAGCGTCAACGCGTGGATCAGTTATCGGCAAATTGTCCAGAGGGACCCAAGTGTCAGTGATCTCGGAATCCAACGGTTGGGCAAAAGTAACGGCAAACGGCAGGACCGGCTATGTAAGCAGTCAATACTTGTCAAGCCAGTCGGGTTCGGCCACTCCGAGTCCTTCGGCCCCAGGAAAAACGATAACGAAATATGTGTCGGTAAATGCCGGCTCTAACCTGAACCTGCGGAGCACAGCGTCAACGCGTGGGTCAGTTATCGGCAAATTGTCCAGAGGGACCCAAGTATCAGTGCTATCAGAATCCAACGGTTGGGCAAAAGTGACAGCAAACGGTAAGACCGGCTATGTAAGCAGTCAATACTTGTCAAGCCAGTCGGGTTCGGCCACTCCGAGTCCTTCGGCCCCAGGAAAAACGATAACGAAATATGTGTCGGTAAATCCAGGCTCCAATCTGAATCTCAGGAGCACAGCGTCAACGCGTGGATCAGTTATCGGCAAATTGTCAAGAGGGACCCAAGTATCAGTGCTATCGGAATCCAACGGCTGGGCAAAAGTAACGGCAAACGGCAAGACCGGCTATGTAAGCAGTCAATACTTGTCAAGCCAGTCGGGTGCGCCAACAGCGCCAACTCCGAGTCCTTCGGCCCCAGGAAAAACGATAACGAAATATGTCAATCATGCATCTATTTCTGGAATAAGCATGCACACGAAACCTTCATCACAGGCATCAGTCATGGTAAACATAGCCTCGGGAGTTCCAGTGCTTGTATACTCAGAAGAAAATGGATGGGCCAAAATTCGCGCCTATGGCAAGGATGGATATGTCCAGTCAAAATATCTCGCGGCTACACCTCCTGCTACAGGCGGTGGGCAAGATAACAATGCTCCCGGAGGACAGGTCAAATATGTAAACATAAATGCAGGATCAAATTTAAATTTGCGGTCATCGCCATCACTAAGTGCCTCGGTTATTGCAAAACTGGCCAATGGTACTGTCGTTAATTTTCTTTCTGAAAAAGATGGCTGGGCCAAAGTATCGGTGAACGGAAAAACCGGTTATGTGAGCTCACAATATTTATCCGCCAAATTGGATACACCACAAGAGAATGGTAAAGGATCCACAATGTATAGCAATTATGATCTGACGTTAGATGAAATGGTCAAGATTCAAATGGCGGCAAAGCCGCAGACCGACAAGAAATATCAAACATACATACGGGCAGATGCATTAAAAATGGATTCTCGTTCATCAGGAATTGTTCAAGGAAGCAACTGGAACGTAAGGGGCGGAGCCGGAACAAACTTTTGGACAGTAGGACAAGTTCAAAGGGGCACTCGTTTAAAAATCATTTCTTCTATAAAAGGTACAGACGGTCATACATGGTATCAGGTACAATATAATAAGACTTGGGTGAATGCAAGTCCAGATGATGTAAGATATTATGTGGACCCAAACAACTTTGTGAATGATCCGGTCAAGTCGCTGCAGTTTATCAATTTATCCAAACCTACACATATTCAAGCGACAGAAGTAAATCAAAATATTCTTTACAGAAAAGGAATATTAAGTGGAAAAGCTGCTGCTTTCATAAGAGCAGGACAGTTATACGGAGTTAACGAACTATATTTAATTTCCCATGCATTGTTGGAAACAGGCAACGGCTCTTCCAGGTTGGCAAATGGTGTCAAAGTAAATGGAAGAACGGTCTATAATATGTACGGCATCGGTGCAAAAGATGGAGACGCAGTGGCAAAAGGTGCTCAATTTGCCTATAATGCGGGCTGGTTCACACCTGAAGATGCGATTATTGGCGGGGCAAAATTCATTGCACAAGGTTATATTGGCAAAGGCCAGAATACCATATATAAAATGAGATGGAACCCGGCGGCATCAGCTGCAAATGGAAGAGCCTCCCATCAATATGCAACGGATATCGGTTGGGCAGTAAAACAAATTAATCAAATTCATAATTTATATAGTCTACTAGGCTCTTATAAACTCATTTATGATATTCCGGTCTATAAAAAAATGTAGTTTCATTTCTACTTGGAAAAGACACTCACCTCAAACTGACGGTGAGTGTTTTCCTTCTATTGCTTTGCTGCTTTCATTTACACAACCTGCTCTTCTTAAAATAATTCACGTTTCTATTTTCAAGATATTTCATGGACAAACTCTCTCTCGTCTTGTAAACCAATGATAGATCAATGCTTTCTATAATCACTTTTTCTTGATGATCCGTTTTATTTAAGTAGTCACCATATGGTGAAATAATGGCACTTTCACCAAAATAAACAGATTGTTCTTCCAGGCCAACCTTATTGACGACTGCCAGAAAAAGCTGATTCTCCAATGCCCGGGCTCTCATCATAATTTTGTGATAGATTTGATAAGGAACAACATGCGCTGACAACACGACGATCATTTCAGCTCCATTTAAGGCATATATGCGTGACATTTCAGGGAATCCCGCATCAAAAGTCATCATTAATGCGATTTTTCCATCCTCCATGGTAAACAAGGGGCCTTCATTCCCCGCCGTAAAAATATCTTTCTCCCATTCGAATAAATGAACTTTCCTATATACTCCTTGTACCTCTCCATTCTTTTGGATAAAAGCTGCTGCATTAAAATATTGGGTATCTTTTTTTTCGGGAAACCCAATTACAATACCGATTTCATTTTCTCTGGCTGCTTGACATAGCCCGCTCAGACTTGGTCCGTTTAAAGGCTCTGCCATCTCCGTCGCTCTTTCCTTAAGGGCATAACCGGTTAGAAACATTTCGGGAAATACGATTAGATCAACGGCTTTTTGTTTACATTGTTTCATCACCGAAATAGCTTTCTCCAGATTCTCTTGTTTGTTCATGAACGAACTTTTTAACTGTGCCAGGGCTATTGTCAGCAATTATAGCTCCCCTTTCTCCCGTAACTCCTTCACTTTTCTTGCAATCGTAGATTGATTTACTTGCAATACTTCTGCTACCTTATATGTGTTTTGATAGATATTATATGCTTTCGCTATGAGTTCCTTTTCATATTGTCTTTTCGCCTCTTTCAATGGTTTGAAAGGCGGCACATGAGCTTCAGCTTGAAATTCTATGCTTACACTGGACATTTTTTCAGGCAAATCCTTTAATGAAATAATATCCTCTTCCACTGTTATAAAAAGTCGCTCGATCAAATTTTCCAGTTCTCTGACATTACCGGGCCAATTGTATTGATAAAAAACATTGATCGCTTCCGGGGTTAACATCTTTGGCACTCCATATTTCTTATGAAATAATTCTAAAAAATACGTAATAAGAACCTCCAAATCTTCCTTTCTTTCAGATAATGGAGGAATGTGAATGGGCACCACATTTAAACGATAATAAAGGTCTTCACGAAACAACTTTTTTTCGACCATTTCTTCTAGATTTTGATTAGTGGCGGCGATTATTCGGACATCAACAGGTATGGATTCGGCAGAGCCGATAGGTCTGATTTGATTTTCTTGAATCACCTCCAACATTTTGGCTTGGAGATGAAAAGGGATTTCTCCTATTTCGTCTAAAAAAATAGTTCCCCCCGACACGGATTGAAAAATTCCTTGCTTCCCATCTTTGTGGCCGCCTGTAAAGCTTCCCGCGCTATATCCAAATAGTTCGGCCTCGATCAATGATTCAGGAATGGTACTGCAATTCACCATGGCAAACTGTTTATGAGAACGATGACTATATTGATGAATCAGTTTGGCAATATGGCTTTTCCCAACACCTGTTTTACCAAGAATGAGTACTGTCGAATCCACAAAAGACACTTTTCTGACAAGTTCCATAACCGCTTTCATTTTTTCAGATTGAAAAGTCAGCTTTTTTCCGTTTGCCTTCCAAACTTCCCCTGACATACCTTCGGCAATGCTTGCATTAGGAACACCCAAATAGGTACGGTTTTCTTTTTTAAATAAGAGAAATGGGTATTCATCTATCCAAATGATTCTTGCCGATTCATTTTCCATAAGTGAAAAATAGTGACCGGATGCTTTATAAATTCTTGCCCTCAGGTCTTTATTACCGAACTTTTTGGGAAATGAGTGAAGGGTATGATGAGAGAGGTTTTCATTCACTTCAAACAGTTTCCATGAACTATTTGAAAGATCCATGATCATACCTCCTTATGGGAATGCAAAATAACATTAAAATGCTTTTTCGCATGACGATGTAGCAACGATTTCATCAAAATATAACTACTATAATGCATTTTTTCATCATTATAATGTCAATAGGTTGATAAATCAATACTTTTTAAATTGGCATACATTTTGCAATATATCTATATAACATCCATTCAAAGATGTAATACGATCAAGGAGGACTTGCAAATGAAAACAGCGATTATTTGGGATGAGAGGTATATAGATCATGACATAGGCAAACAAGTATATGCTATTGACAAAGACGTGGAGATGACATCTGGCCTTGCTTTTGAAAACCCTTACAGGATAAAGCTTGTTTATGAATTACTAGAGAAAACCGGGTTTATAGACAAATTGACCGAGTACACTCCCGAGCTTGCCGCAGAAGAAGATTTGTTGAAAGTACACTCAAAACAAATGATAGAGAAAGTGAAAGGGGCAAGCAAAAACAAAACCAATACTGCAGTGGGCGAAGCGGCGGTATCCGCACCTGGGTCGTATGAAATTGCATTATTATCTGCCGGGGGCGCCAAAAAAGCAGTGGATGTCGTTTTTGAAGAAAAGGATGTCAAACAATCCTATGCACTAATAAGACCACCAGGTCATCATGCAACAAGAAACAGTCCGATGGGATTTTGCTTGTTTAACAATGTTGCCATTGCGGCAGAATATGCCAAAGAAAAGTTTGGCTTGGAACGGATCATGATTCTTGATTGGGATGTACATCATGGCAATGGCACCCAAGATATTTTTTATGACGATCCCAGCGTATTATTTGTTTCTATCCATCAAGACAAAAATTACCCTTTACAAGGGGGAGAAATATATGAAACCGGAGAGTTGGAAGGAGAAGGATGTAATATCAATATTCCACTTGTTCCAGGATGTGGAGATGTTGAATATGTAAAAGTCATAGAAGAAATCGTTGTGCCGGCAGTGAATGTGTATCAGCCTCAGTTGATTTTTGTATCTGCGGGACAGGATGCCAATATGTATGATCCATTATCCAGAATGACCGTGACAAGAGAAGGATTTAGAAAGATGATGGCAAAAGTAAGGGACTTGGCCGCCGTACACTGCGAAAGTAGATTGGTTGTTATCCAAGAGGGAGGATATAGTTTGCCGTATTTTCCCCTTGCCACTTTTGGAGTGATTGAAGGTCTATTAAACGAAAGCTATCAATGGGAGGCAGATATTGAGAAATTACTTCCTTTTGCTGATTTCAAGCCCGATATTGATCCTATCATTGATGAAGTGAAAAGAACATTTCCAACTATATTCAAGGAGAGGATCGTCTAGTGAAAAGAGGAACAGTAACACTTATTTTTTTCTGTGCTATTTGGGGCATTTTAAGCAGCATTATTTTTCCGCCTTTTTTTGAATTTTTTAACCGAATCGATCCGTGGGTAATGGGCCTTCCGTTTGTCCAATTCTGGATTCTATTTGTTGTTCTGGCAGTTTCCACCATGTTGATAATATGGTACAAAGTTGAAGAAAAGAGAGGAGAACTTGAATGAATGCATTTATCGCCATCAGTGTTATTATCGGGTTCTTCATTCTGAATGCAGTTATCATCAAACTTGCTCATAGGAAACAAGATACGCTTGAAGAATTCGCCGTTGGCGGACGATCCTTTCCGTGGTATTTAAGCATGTTTGGTTTTATCGGGGCCTGGTATGTTGGAGCGATGTATACCGGTTGGTTTGCTGACTCGGCCAATCTCGGTTTATTTGCGCAATATTTAGCTCTTTATTCCTTAGGTTCAATGGTTGTAATGTTTGCCATTGTGCGTCCGGTTTGGATTTGGGGGAAGGAATACCAACTTGAAACGAATGCTGATTTGGCGGCACTCAGGTATAGAAGTAAAAAGTTTGGCACTTTTATCGCTATAACAACCTTCCTGTTTTGGAGCCCATGGTTAATTGTAGAAATAAAAACAATTGGCTATCTGATCTCTGCCGCAACATATGGAACGATTTCGTTTAATGTGGGACTCGTATTAGTAAGCTTGTTTGTTGTTGTGTACTGTTGGATTGGCGGCGCGCGTGCGAGTGCTGTAGGCGCTCTTGTGCAAGGTGTATTTTTCACGATTGTTGGAACAGTACTGGTGCTATATTTGATTGTTCAAGCTTACGGCGGAATTTTGCCCATGTTTAAAGAACTAGCTGCCACCGCTCCAGAATTACTCGTTATTTCGGATCGTGTTGGATATGGTTCATGGAGTTCAGCCATTATTGTCGGGGCTTTGGGCGGGATGATGATGCCGGGAGTATTCATCCGCATGTATATGGCGAAAAATGTGACGGAATCAAAGAAAGCGGTTTTGGTTGTTCCTTTAATCGGCGCTCTATTTACGATCCTATTACTATGGCTGGGACTTGGTTCACGATTGATTGACGGTTTTCCGGATGATGCGCAAGCAGGCGCATTTTGGATAGCGGATCAGTTTGGAGGACCTATATCATTGGGGTTAATGGGAGTCTTTGCCTTGGCCGCCAGTATGTCGACAATCAGTGCCGCCACGATTACTGCGGCCGTAATGATTGGGAAGAATATATTGGCCCCGCTTAATCTGTCAAGGCAGAAGACACTTACTGTTTCGAAAATCGCTACCTTGTTGGTTGGACTCATTGCCATTGGAATAGCCACAATGGAAATAGGACGCTTAGTTTCCATTATTCTTTATGTGTATGATTGCATCGTTCAAGTAGCGATTCCGTTGGTTCTCGGTCTCTTCTGGAAGAGGGGAAATGTTTACGGAGCGTTCACTGGTACCATAACAGGCATGATTGTTGTTTTAACGGCAGGTGTGTTTCCGTGGTTAACGGATTGGGCAGGAAGCTGGTCACCTGGAAGCATTGGATTGTTATACAATCTCATTTTGTATGTGGCCGTCTCTCTTTTAACGAAAAAGCAAGCGCATGTAGAAGAGTTATTTAACACGTTGCACTCCTATTCAGAAAACGCCAAACAAAAAAGTGAGATAGAAGAAACGACTCTTAAAGCATTGTAGAACCAGGGGTAAAAGAATCCTGTTTGTGAAAAACATCCTGAAGGAGAGGGGAATCCCTTCAGGATTTTCCATTACACTTCTCTTCGAATGGCTCTTAATACATCTATTTTTGTGGCGCGCTGCGCCGGTCTCCAGCCGGAAAAAATGGTGACAATGAAGCAGATTGCCATACTGCTGATGGTTAATGTCCAGGGAATATAGGAGAACAGAAGTCCTTCGGGAAAAGCCTCATCAAAAACATGTTCAAAAACGAGGGGAAAAGAAAAGTTAACGAGAGAACTGATTCCGTAAGCAACAACTGATCCGATTACGGCACCTAGGAAGCCGATATAACTGCTTTCCAATAAAAAAATACTTTTTATTGTTTTTGGCTTGGCCCCGATCGCTTTCATAATCCCAATGTCCGGCGCCCGTTCTGTTACCGCCATCGTCATCGTGTTATAAATTCCAATAGAAGCAATAATGATTGCGATTGTGCCAATAAAGAGTAATCCTGTTTTTATAATCATAAATAGCTTGTTCACTTGCTTCATTTCATCATGGATGGAGTAGGTGATATAGTTGTCGGCATCCAGCTTTTCAATAATATCGGACACCGCTTGCGCGTTTTGCGCGTAAATTTTTACACTGTCATACGTTTTTTCTTTTGCACTATTTTTTTCTGGATTGCCGCGAGGAGTTCCGGTGAATTTTTCAACCTCTTGTAAGATGGTTTCAGAAATATACACATTCGAGATGCTTAGCCAGTCTTTTGCGGGCTTTTCGGCAACCCCGACAATCGTAAGGGGAAATGACGCTTTCGTTTCTTTCCCATCATTGATTTTGAGCACTTCCATGTCCACCGTTTTCCCAACTACACCGTCTTTAAAGGCAAGCTCGTTCTTTAAAGTCCCGTCTTTATGATAAGGGGCGACACCATCTGGAGCCTTGTGTGACAAGTCTTTTGAAAAGGTGTGGCTAACGACAATTTCATTGTCTTTTGCCGGAAGCCTTCCTTCAGAGAGTTTGAACCCTGCTTTTAGTTCTGAAGGAAAGTGGGGGACGAAAGCTTCGGCAGAAGCAGTGAATTCTCCAATTGTAAAAGAGGGAGTCTGCTGTAAATTTTGCCTGCGTGTCACAACTTTCACATTTTCCAGCGCTTCGAAATATTCAATATGCCTGTCCGTCAATTGATCAATGCTTCCCGCTTCATTTTCTTTTCCATTGACATCAATTTCCGTCACAAGCCGGCCTTCCAGCATTTCTTTTATTATAGCTTTATGAAGTCCAAAGCCTACAGACGCCAGGACAATCAAAAATGCACACCCAATCGCTGTTGCTACAATCGTCATGAACATCTGTCTCTTATTCTTTTTCATATTTTGTTTAACAAATCGGAATTGATCTTTCAAACTCATGGAAGAACACCCTCCATCATTTTGCCATCCGCCATTTCGAGAATCCGACTTCCCATTTGCGCCACCTTTTTATCATGGGTGATGACTAAAAAAGTAATACCAAGTTCATTATTCAGTTCTTTCATAAACATCAGCAAGTTATCTTCCGTTTCACTGTCCAAACTTCCAGTCGGTTCATCGGCAAGGATCAGAGGGGGATTGACAACAAGCGCGCGTGCGATACTGACACGCTGCTGCTGGCCTCCCGATAACTCACTGGGATAGTGAGACTTGTATGTAAGTAAGCCAACCCTTTCCAATGCTTCATCCACTTTCATACTTCGTTCGGCTTTCCGCATTCCTTTTAAAATAAGCGGGAGTTCAATATTTTGAAAGGCGGTCATGCTCGGGATCAACTGAAAGTTTTGGAAGATAAACCCGATATGATGGAGACGGAACTCGGCAAACCTAGACTCATTCAAATTTGTAACGAACGTTCCTCCAATTTTCACCTCGCCCCGATTTGGTTTCAGGAAGCCGCTTATGATATTCAGCAACGTGGATTTGCCTGAACCGCTTCTGCCCATAATGGCAACCAGCTCACCTTTTTTTACTGAAAAGGATAAATCTTTCAGTACGTGAATTTTTTGCGTTGCCCCTTTTCTCCCCACTCGAAAAGCATGACAAAGATTTTTAACTTCAATCATCGTGATCCCGTCCTTTGAAAGATGCATTTATCTATTAGACGATCGAAAGGAAAGAAATACTACAAAAAATATTTGTAAATATTTTCCCTAGTTGCCGCAAAGGATAATGTTTAAGGGAGATGATGTCATGAACGCCGTTTTCCAAGCAGCCACTATTCTGATAGCAGCAATCCTGTTGTTACGGTTATCCGGAAGAAAATCAATTGCCCAAATGACCTTGCCCCAAACGATTGTCATGCTGGCGGTCGGGACTATTCTCGTCCATCCGATCACAGATAAAGGTGTGGTAGATACATTCGTCGTCATTGCAACGTTTGTGGTCACATTGCTGCTGTTAGAATTTTTGCAGGTAAAAATAAATGGATTTGAAAAATTATTGACGGGAAAGTCCAGAATCGTCATTCAAGACGGGGTTTTGAATGTTGCTGAATTAAAAAAGTTGCGGATGACGGTTGACCAGTTGGAAATGAGGCTCCGAACGAGTGGAATTGAAAAAATTGAAGATGTAAAAACAGCCACAATTGAACCGAATGGTCAATTGGGCTACGAGCTAATGGACGATGCCAAACCGTTGACCGCAGGCGAATTCAAAAAGTGGATGGAGGTTTATTTGCAAAGCAATCATAGTGACCTGGCACCGGGTCAACAGACCGACAATCTATTTAAAGAAATTCAAGACAATGACAAGAAAAATCCCAAATATCTTCAGTGACAAAATGCAGGGTGCCAGTCAATCACCCTGCATTTTTTAGTTGGTCAAAGAACTTATTGCAACAATAAATCCCTGCTCTATGAATGTAAGAGGTCGATTCGTTTTTTAAAAATCTCAACCAGAAGCATCCAAAGGCAGTGAGGAATGCGGCCGGGTATAGCGGTCAATGGCTCCACGACATAAAGGTGTCAGGGATTCCGGAAAGAAAAAACGCATAAAGAAGGCAACCTTAGTCGAAGAAAACTAACAAGCGGAAATGCTTCAATAAGCGCACTTCCGCTCTTCCGCGGCTAAAAAAAGAGAGCGTTTTTTTCTAATAAGAAGGCCGCCACCGCTCATCGCTGTTAAAAAAGCAGGGATGATCAAAAGAAATTTTCCTGTTAAATTTGTACAAAAGCCTCTAGTAAATCTTAGGAAGTCTTGACTTGGAATCGGCGAGTAACTCAAAAAAGGGTTTGTATTTTCCAAAAGACGTGAGTAAATCGAAAAAGTGGATCGTATTTTTCAAAAGTCGTGAGTAGATCGAAAAAGTGGATCGTATTTTCCTAAAGTCGTGAGTAGATCGAAATAGTTGATAGTAAATGGAAAAAGTCGCTAGTAAACTCCAAAAAAGACAAGTAAATTGTCGATTGTAAAGTAAAAAATATTCTGAAATATAATTCAAAGAAATTCCGGAAACAGGAAGATAATCTCGAAAAAAAGCGGATAGTACAAATAATCTTATCATCATTTTTTGAAATTCCCACTCTAATTTCTTTTTGAACCGCTGATTTACTCGAATGAAGCTCCTCTATTGACGGCATAATGATACAATAATCAAGGCTTGAATAAATTTTACATAATACTGTAGGGAAATCCCGGTGCCCTGCGTCTATATAGGTGACGTCGTTTGAGAGGGGGGAGAGAAGGGTTGGATGATCAGCTCATTGAAAAAATCAAGAGCGGAAATGACCATGCGTTCCGGATACTCGTTGAGAAATACCGGAATCTGGTCTTTCATACTGCATATGGCGTTTTGCGCAATGAAAAAGATGCGGAAGACGCCGCGCAAGAAGTATTTCTTAAAATCTATACTTCTCTCCCCCAATATGAGAAGCAAGGTTTTACAACGTGGGTTACAAGAATTGCTGTCAATCATGCCATTGATATCAAAAGAAAGAAAACGCGAAGACATGAAGAAATGAATGTTGAGTATGAGGAAAAGAGTCATGCCCCGCCTGGAGAAAGTGTTGAACTACTTGTGATCCAACGTGAAAGGAAACGGCTTATCCGCAAAAGACTGAATGAACTTCCTGACAATTACAGGGACGTTGTGGAAGGTTTTTACATAAAAGAACAGACTTATGAAGAACTGGCTGAAAAACTGGATGTAAAATTGAAAACGGTCGAAGTAAGATTGTACAGGGCAAGGCAATGGATGAAAAAGCACTGGAAGGAGGATGATTTTTCATGAACCACCAGACGTATGGGCAATGGCTCCAGTATGCCAAAGACGAACTTGATGAAGAATTGCGTGTTCAATATGAAAACCATCTATACAGTTGCGACCACTGCCTCGAGCTGTACGTAAAAGCCGTTGAGGAAGCGGATTATCCTTCTCTCGCTGATTCTGTTGGAGCAAGCTTTTCTGACTCGGTGATGAAACGTATTGAAAAGCCGAAAGAAGTACCGCGGGAAAAAGCGGACGGCAATATAAAGAAGCAAACATTGATGCATTACGGGGTGGCTGCTGCCATGACGTTTTTACTAATGTCTACCGGGGCATTCTCACAATTGGTGAACATAGCCAGTACCTTTGCCGCCAATGAGGATCGTTCCATCGTGAATGGCTTTTTGCAAAACACTGATTCTATTACTGAAAAAATTGAAACCACCCTTGAGGAGGAAAATAAAGATGAATAAAAATCCGATCATTGCATTTTTGCTCGCCTTCTTTCCGGGCGGGGGGCTCATGTATCTCGGAAAAGTATTACGCGGGCTTTTTTATACGGCTATCGTATTTGGCTTTCCGGTCCTTTCAGTGGTGGCGACCGGTGTTACTAACAGTGATTTTTTCCTTGTATTTGCTTTTGGCGGGCTGATCATGTATATCATCAATTTTATTGATACGACGATCACCGCCTCAAAGCTATACAATCCTAACGAAGTGCTACCCGACGGACAATTGATGGAAAAGACACCAGATTCGGAACGTTTTTTTGCCATCATTCTCTCTTTCGTTCCCGGGCTTGGCCACTTTCAACTAGGATTGGTTTACAGGGGAGTAACACTGCTTGCCATCTTTATCGGGCTGGCTGTTATGGTGCTTTTCGTGGCCATGATGTCAGGATATAGTCAATTTCTTATTTTCCTGGGAGCACTTCCGCTCATTTGGGTTTATGGATTTTTTGATATCATGCAATTGCTTGAACGGAAACAGAAAGGGGAAACGCTTGAGGACATCTCCGTTTTGGAAGACCTGGAAAAGCGGAGAGCGGGCGGTAAAAAAAGCAAATCAGTAGCTGCGTTGCTTTCTATCATGCCAGGGGCGGGGCACCTGTATCTTGGCCTGCAAAAACGCGGAATTCAACTGATGGCGGCCTTTTTGTTCTCCATCTATATATTGGATGTGTTAAGCCTGGGTCTTTTCCTTTTTATCATTCCGATCATTTGGTTTTACAGCTTTTTTGACAGCATGCAAAAAGCCTCTCTATACGGTACCGGGGAAGTAGAGGATGAGCCACTCGTATCATATCTGGCCAATCACCAGAAATGGCTTGGTTTAGGTTTAATTGTTTTGGGTTTTTATTACCTGGTTATGAACATTTTTATTCCGTTAGCTGAGCCGGCACTTGAAGAATTTCTAAATACGAATTTTTACGATTTTGTCTACGGTTATCTCCAACAGGCGATTCTATGCCTGATCTTGATCGGAGGCGGGATTAAGGTATTAATGGGAAAAAAATCAAGCGCGACAGCCAAAGAGGGGGATGCGAAATGAGAATGTGGAGAGTTGGCTCATTTTCCATGGGGGCCGCCCTATTATTATTGGGCTTGTTCCTTTTATTAACCCAGGTTTTCCAGTGGGATCCCGGATATGTATTATTGTCCTGGTGGCCAACGCTGCTTATCATTTTAGGTCTTGAGATCCTCCTTTATTTGAGAATAGCGAAAAAGGAAAATGCTGCAGTCCAATATGATTTTATTAGCATTATTTTTATCGGTTTAATCGGAACGGCAGGTGTCGCCATGGTACTTGCCCATTCAACGGGTATATTGGCGGTGGCGGAGCAAGTCATGAAGGCGGAAGTGAGAACGGAGAACTTGCCGAAATATGAGGAAACCTCCTTGGCGGGGGTCAAGCGAATCGTTGTGGATTCCTGGTCCTACCCGCTTAACATCGAAGGGACCCAAGAGCAACACGTTTCTCTATTTGGGACGTATGAAGAAGAAAAGGCAAGTGAAACTTCCTCGCCCTCATTAAAAGAAGTTTCAGATTACGCACTCGTTGAAAAAAAAGGCGACACCTTGTTTATCAAAATGAAGGAGCTTCCGTATCATCGGTTTTCCGAACATTTGACCGCCGAAGCGACATTACTCGTGCCAACGGGAATGAAGTTGGAAGTGGATGCAAAAAACCATATGATCAAAGCGAGCCCCCGGCAAATAGAAAACGATTGGAAAATCGAGGGAGCAGGAGTTGTTGAAGTGAAAGCGGAAAAATCGGCAAACATGAATATTTCCGTTGAAAACAGTCACAATCTCGGACAAGGGGACTGGGAAAATGTTCAAGATAAAAGCAACGAAAGAGAAAATAGGGGAGAGTATGGCCCTCTTTCAGCTACTATGACGATTGGAAATGGCGCACACACGCTAACAATCGTCGGAGCTGATGCAGTAAATGTCCACTAAGTAGATTTTCTGGAGAAAAAAAGGTATGATTGTTGAGGAAAGATCTTTCGAAAAAATCTTCTTACAATACATTTCAGGAATTTTTGGTTGTTAGCTGATGAAGGATGGATGTACATGAAAAGAGCACGAATAATTTATAATCCCACAGCCGGGCGAGAAATCTTTAAACGCCATATTGCCGAAGTCCTTCAAAAACTGGAAATGGCCGGCTATGAAACTTCTTGCCACGCGACAACTGGTGCGGGCGACGCGAAAAAAGCTGCACGTATAGCTGTAGAAAGAAAGTATGATGTTGTCATCTGTGCGGGCGGGGATGGAACGATCAATGAAGTGGTCAACGGCCTTGCGGAGCAGGATTACCGTCCAAAATTGGGTGTGATCCCCACGGGAACAACGAATGACTTCGCCCGTGCTTTGCAAATGCCCCGGGATATAGATGCCGCCGTCGATATCATTACGGCTGGCCATACGATCCCAATTGACATCGGCAAGATGAATGACAGTTACTTTATCAATATTGCCGGAGGCGGAAGACTGACCGAACTGACGTATGAAGTACCTGCCAAATTGAAAACGGTCCTTGGACAGCTTGCCTATTACTTAAAAGGTATCGAAATGCTGCCATCTATTCGTTCCTCAGAAGTGAGCATCGAATATGACGGGAAACTGTTTGAAGGGGAAATCATGTTATTTCTGGTCGCGCTGACAAATTCCGTTGGCGGGTTTGAAAAACTGGCGCCGGACTCTTCCATTAACGATGGCTTGTTTACATTGCTTATCTTGAAAAAAACGAATCTGGCCGAGTTTATCAGAATTGCAACACTCGCACTCCGGGGAGAACATATCAACGATCCCAATTTAATTTATTCCAAAGCAAACCATATCAAAGTCAAGTCGAAAGAAAAAATGCAATTAAACATTGATGGAGAATATGGAGGACTTTTGCCAGCCGAGTTTAACAACTTGTACAGGCATTTGGAAGTATTTGTACCCATTGATGACATCAGACCTGAAGACAAGGCAGAGTAAATGGAAATAGAAAAGCAGCTCCTTTTGCCTACCGTGGCAATCGCCAAACGGTTTAATGCAAGAGCTGCTTTCTATCACATTCACATTCTTGTTTACGATAATAGTTTATATAAATATAGTTCGTCAATCGGCTTTCCGTTGATCATCAGTGAATGGACCCTTTCGCCCTCAACTTCAAAACCAAGCTTTTTATATAGTTCGTAAGCCTTTTCATTGTGTTTTATCACTGTAAGGCCGAGTCGGGTCACCCCAACTTCTTTCGCCCACCGGAAAGCCTCCTTCAACATTTTTTCGGCAACACCTTTTCCCCGGTGTTCCTCTACAACTCCGGTTACAATACGGGCAGAATGCTGGTTTCTTGTTGTTGTCCCGCCGAGGACCATCACATAACCGACCAGTCTATCCTCTTCTTCGGCTACAATGATTGTAGAATTGCTTTGGAGAAGAATTTTTTCAATGCGTTGCTCTTCCTGTTCTATGCTCGTTTTTCTTTCTCCAGGATCAAACAACATCATATTGGAAGAATCGATGCTTACAAGTAAATGAGTAAACTGCTCGGCGTCCTCCAGGCGGATATGCCTGATGTTCATAGGCGTCATTCCTACTTTCTATTCAAATTTTATTTACCGCTTTTTTCGGAATAAAACCCGATGAGAAGCGCGATCGAAGCTGCAGCCATACACCCCATAGCTAAAATGAGCCAGAAAAGAATCAAGTCTAAATTGGTCATACTTCTGGCGAAAATAATAAATCCAATTCCCAAGGCTACTCCTACAAAAAATAAAATCGAACCTGTCGTATATCTTTTCCCTTTTTGGATATTTCTTTTTGTTTGTGTAACCCCCCAAGCAGTTAACATTCCAATAATTATAAATGCTAAAATCAGAGTCCATAAACCGCTGGACATACTAACTCCCCCATTTCACCAGTTCTATTTTACCATAATTTACGAAATCTCGCAGTTTCCCCTTTTTTGCAGTAGTAAAAACGGCGGAGAAACAGAATGTCATGTGACATATGTTGAGAATGGCTATGAACAACAGTAGAATATACATTGAAGAATTTGAAAAGAAAGGAAGCTTTCATGAAAAAGATCATAATCAGTGGGATGTTGTTTGGGATGCTGTTGCTGGCAGCCTGTTCACAGTCAGGGGAAGAAAAACCACAAGATGATTCAAATAAAGATCAACAAGTCGCTGCTGCGGATATTCGTGAAGAAACGAGCGGGACAACGGTGCTTCCCGAGTTTTTAAAAGAAAAGCCGGAAGACATGCAAACGATTTATAAAGCGGCGGCACTTAACAAAGATTTATTGGAGAAAATGCCTTGTTATTGCGGCTGCGGAGATTCTGTCGGGCATAAAGACAATTATGATTGCTTTGTTCATGAAAATAAGGAAGATGGTGCAGTCGTATGGGATGATCACGGTACAAAATGCATCGTTTGCCTGGAAATTGCCGCAAAAGCGGTGATGGATTTTCAGGAAGGAAAATCGATAAAGGAAATACGTTCTGAAATTGATCAAAAATATAAAGAAGGTTATGCAGATCCAACACCGACAGAAGAAGCATAATGTAAAGATGCGGGAGTCTGGGACACAAATAAATCAGCTGATGAAATAAAGAATAATAAAGTGAAACTTCATTCAGTAGGGCTTCTACTGAATGTTAGTTGAACGAATCGGGCATTTAGGTGCCGTTTTCCCTCACTCAGACCTTTTGTATTCATTCAAGATTTTGAAGTGGGAGTCCTACGGCTTTGCTTGTGTCCCATACTCTTCTGTTTATTGTAGAAAAAAGCCGTGAAAAAGCGGCCGCACGCTATGTTATGTATGGGTTCATCGACTCATCATGTTGTGAGCCACTCTTCCACCATCCCGGGCAGATCATTGCATGTAAAATCGGATAAACTTTACCAAAAAAATGACCATAAAACAAAAGCGGATGAAACATCATTCCGCTTTTTTTGTGTGTAAGTGTGCCGTTTCATCGATGCTTACGGTTAATTTATAACGAAACGTATTTAATGGGACACCTTTTGCATAAATATGTAATGCGGGACAAGCGGGCGGGTGAAAATAGCGCGTGCCCCTGAACCCAGATTGGATAGAGGAGTTGAACTTTATGCGAGTTGTTGTGCTAGGAACCGGAATGATTGGCAACTTAGTCGTATGCGAGATTGCCAAAAGTGAGGCAGTTGCCGAGGTACTGGCGGTAGATGGTTTACAAAAGAATTTGGATCAGTGTGTATCGCAGGCGAATAATGCGAAAGTAAAAGGCAAACTGGCACAATTAAACGAGGTTGAAGGCCTGACAGACGTGATGCGGGAAGCTGATATTGCGATCGCCTGCTTGCCCCATTCCCTCAGTTTTCTGGCTGTGCAAGCGGCGATATCAGCAAAGTGCCACCTCGTGGACTTAGTCGGCTCTCAATATGTAGAAAAAGAAAGGTTAAACGGTGCCGCACAAGACAGTAACGTCTTGATCGTACCGGGGTGCGGTGTCGCGCCTGGAATTGTAAACGCTTTAGCGGCGCGTGGAGCTGAATTGTTGGACGAAGCGGATGAAGTGACAATGATTTGCGGCGGGTTACCCCGTCATCCCAAACCCCCATTATGGTACCAAGTCGTTTTTCGCTTGGAGAGCGTGATGAAACTGTACACAAGGCCAGCTTTGGCAGCTGAAAATGGTAAAATCATTGAATTTCCCCCACTCTCGGGATTGGAAGATATTCATTTTCCGGAACCAGTGGGCGCGTGCGAGGCTGTTATTACTGATGCCCATAGTGTCCCCCATACTTTAAAAAATAAAGTCAAAAAAATATATGAAAAAACAGTGCGTTACAAGGGTCACTGGACCAAAATGGGGGTTTTGGCCGAGTTGGGATTTTTGGATGAAAAAACACTCAACATAGACGGCATTATGATCAGTCCGCAACAGGTGACGACCGCATTGTTGGAGCCCAAACTTAAAAGCGGCTCCATTGAAGATACAACCGTATTAAGGGTCATTGCAAAAGGAAAACGAGATGGGGAAACAGCAACATTTACATGGGAGATGGTCGACCTGTACGACCGGGAACGTAACATTACTTCGATGGCGAAAACGACAGCTTTTCCAGCAGTAGTAGTGGCAGATTGGATGGCGAGAGGCAAGATTGCTGATCAGGGCGTTCTCCCGATTGAACAATTAATAACTGGAGAGAAATTTCATGGTTTCATGACAGAGTTGAAGAAGAGAGGGATTACGATTTCGTTTAACAAAAACTGATCACAAGCAGTTGCCCATATTATACTTGGAGGAGAAAATATGGAAGCGGCCGAACACTTAGGCATTGTTTCGATCATTCCGGCAACGGTTGCCATTGCTTTGGCTTTTATAACCCGAAATACAGTTTTTTCTTTGGCTGTGGCCTGCTTTGTCGGTGTCTTATTTGCGGGACAAGGATTAATGGGCTTTCCTAACTTATTAAAAGATTCTTTAGGAACGACGAGTTTTTCGTGGATATTTTTACTGGAATTGTTTATTGGTATTTTAATTGCCTTCTTTCAGCGCACCGGGGCCATTCAAAACTTTACAAAGATAATTGATAGGAGAAATTTAACCCGTGTCAAAACACAAGTCCTCTCATGGTTATTAGGTATGTTTGTTTTTTTTAGCGATTATTTCAGTCCGCTATTTGTCGGATCAACGATGCGAAATGTATCAGACAAGGCAAAAATTTCGAGGGAAAAACTAGCGTACATCGCAGATTCGACATCTGCTCCCGTCAGTGTCATGATCCCGATTTCGGGTTGGGCAGTTTATATTTCCGGGCTGCTGATCGGTTTAGGGAGTGTTAGTGATCAATCATCTGCGATAAATGTATTTGTCCAATCGATTCCATTCAATTTTTACGCCATTCTGTCCGTCCTTTTCGTTGGATTGTTGGCTCTCCGGTTCATTCCTGAATACGGTCCCATGAAGGAGGCGGAACGGCGTGCGATGGAAGAAGGAAAAGTATTGCGTGATGGGGCTGAGCCATTAATGGGGGAGGAGTTGACGAATACACCTCCTTACGAAGGGATAAAAACGAATATTTTTTTGAACTTTTTCTTTCCGGTCGCTATTGTCATTTCGATCGCTGTCGGGACCTTTATGGCTGTTCAATCTGCCAAAACGATGGAAGCGTTCTTGGCGGCCGTTGTCGTGCTCGGTATCATTATGCGAATTCAAGGCATCCCATTGCAAGAAATCATGAAAACGGCTACAGATGGAGTGAAGGGAATTATGCCCGCCGTTATTATTTTGGCGTTTGCTTATTCGCTTAATCATTTGAGTCAACAACTGGGGACTGCATCTTATATTGTTTCGATCACTGAAGGGTGGATGTCGGCCAGTTTACTGCCACTACTAACCTTTCTCATCGCGGCGGTCATTTCATTTTCGACAGGCACGTCTTGGGGAACTTTTGCGATTATGATTCCCTTATCGGTTCCGATGGCCTTTCATTTTTCAGGAGGAGAAATCAGTACTGTGGTGCTTGCCACCATTGCCGCAGTCGCGGGAGGCGGTGTCTTCGGTGACCATTGTTCGCCGCTTTCAGATACATCCATTTTAGCTTCAACGGGGGCAGCTTCAGATCATATTGATCATATTAGGACACAATTGCCATACGCTTTAACGGTTGCTTGTATCGCCGCTATTTTATATCTTGCGATTGGCCTCATCTTTATTGGTTAGGAGTGCTATTATTTACAGAATATTATGTGTTATCTTGTTTTCTATAAAAAGAATCATTTATCAGATTCCAATTCTGGCTTAAAAAGATAATAGGCAAGCAGGAGGGAGACCAAAAACCGAATACCAGATTTGCTGGATACCCCTAATCGAGGAAGAAAAAGCGGACTTGATACCCGTTATGTAAAGGTAAACGAACCGCATCTATATTGTTAGACGCAGTGTAACAATCGAAGAGGGCCTTTATTGTGCAAAAAGGTGCTGCCCGTTTCTAGGTTTCCACGATAATTTGGTCGTGATAATCGTTCTTCGAGCAATCGGGTGTTCATCCCGAACGCATACTAAAGAAATAAGAATCAATTGTGGAAGCAACGCCGCAGAGCCGCGACATGGCAAAGGCAGGACTCTAAAAGCGGGGAAGCGGCTCTCCGCTAGCAAGGGGGAGGACGTTCAAAACGGCTTGTCATCGGAATGTCATCCGAAAATGCCATTTCATCCAGCAGCTTAGAAATGATTCACTTTCCGTTTTGCCACAACCCATCACATTTCTATTTCCATGCTATACTGAAGTGAGAAGCTGAAAGGAGTGCTGTACCAGGTGTTGCTCGAAAAATTGAAAAAATCCAATTATACAGTTGTCCTGACAGGAGCAGGCATGTCGACGGAGAGTGGCCTTCCCGATTTCCGTTCTCAAAGCGGCGGCCTTTGGCAGAAAGAAGATCCAAGCCGGATTGCAAGTACTGATGCGCTGAACCGCAATGTGGAAAAATTTTTCGAATTTTACCGCCACCGTGTGCTAGGCTTGAAAGATTGCAAGCCTCATATTGGCCACGACATTTTGGCCAAATGGGAAAAAGACGGAATCATCCAAAGTATCATCACACAAAATGTGGATGGATTTCATACGGAAGCGGGCAGCAAAAATGTCGCGGAACTCCACGGAACACTGCAAAAGGTTCATTGCCAATCGTGTGGAAAACAGTATAGAAATGATACTTACATTAATAAGCAATATGAATGTGAGTGCGGCGGCAAACTTCGCCCGTCTGTTGTGTTGTTTGGAGAAATGCTTCCGGAGGATGCGCTTTTTCAAGCCGCGGAAGAGAGTGAAAAGGCAGAGCTGTTTATCGTTCTCGGGTCTTCACTCAGTGTTACACCTGCCAACCAGTTTCCACTCATCGCGAAACAAAACGGAGCCTATCTCGTCATTGTGAATATGGAGCCGACCGAGCTGGACATATATGCCGACATGACCATTCATAACCGGAAAATCGGCTCGCTCTTAAAGGAATTGGATCATCAATTGAAAGAGTAGGGCATTCAAAAAATCCGCAGAGATCACTCAATCGTTCTCTGCGGACTTTGATTGTATTTTATAAAGGTATTTCTTTTTTGCGGATGTCTACCTCAATTTCATTTTCACAGTAATGAATAAATTCGACCACATTTTCTACGAGTTGCTTATGATATTTTTCGCCATTCTCTTTAGTCGAAACGGTCGGATCCCCAACGACACCGATATTTAATGCGCCTTCGCGGTACAGGGCCACGTCACTCGGAACAAACACGGTATCCCCTTCAACAAAAGGATCATGGGATAGGAAGCGATGTTTTTCCTGAATGTTTTTGACCGCCTCTTCCAGATTGCACAGCTCCGGATGGATATAGAGCATATGGGACGTCTCCATCTCAGCCGCATGGCCGACTCCTCCAGGTTCTGACACCTTGATTTCTTTGCCAATTTCATAAGCGACATAAAAAGGGTCCAAAATTGAAATATAAGCACCTGTCTCATTCCGGAGTTTCGTCGCCGCAATTTTTAAAGGCGGCAAGTTTGCTTCACGGTGGCCATTAAAAATATGAATCTTCTCAAATCCATGGTAGATTAAGCTTTTACATACATCATAGACAAGTTCGATTAATGTTTCCGGCTTAAGCGTAATCGTTCCAGGAAATGCCATGTGATGGGGAGCCCATCCAAGCCAAAGCGGGGGACTCACGAGTATTCCCGATTGTTTTGCGGCCTCTTCAGCCACTTTGATGGCAACCATGGAATCCGTACCGAGAGGAAGATGTCTTGCATGCTGCTCAACACTGCCGATTGGCACAATGATGCTCTTCTTATGTTTTAAATATTCCTCTACATCGTGTGATTTATTTTCTTGAAGCCAGACGCTTTTCATAAAAAAACACTCCCTCTTAATCTTCCAATTCACTTTCATCTAAAAATTCCCAGCGTTTTCGAGAATAGGCAAAATACCAAATCGTAATAACGATGACCCATGAGATTCCGATCAGCAGTGGAATCGGCTCAATATAAGCCAAAATGGCCATTGCGGCAACTGTCGCAATGATCGCCAGCACGGGAATATTTTTGATATTGAGCGGATAGCGAAACGATGCCCGCAAATGGGGCTGTTTGATTCTTGTAATGATAAGCGCGATATTCATTAAAGCCATCATCAGCCAGTTGGAAAAAACAGCGGCGCCAACAGCAATCGAGATTGCTTGTCCAAGCCCGAAAGAGCTCATCAGTGTTGTAGCCAAAGCGATGACACCTGTAAAAATAATGGCATTGGCTGGTACTTTCGTTTTTTCATTCACTTTTCCAAAAATCGCCGGAATGGCTTTTTCGCGTGCCGCCGCAAATAGCATTCTGGAAGAACCGAGCAGGCACCCGACAGTCGAAGTGCCAGTTGCTGTTAACGCGGCAATCGAAATGAGCATGGCTCCTCCAACTGGAAGCACTTTTTCAACAGCCAGTGAAAGGGGAGCCGACGATTCACTTAACGCTTTAATGTCGGCGGCGGAAACGACCCCATATCCGGTGCATATATACAAAACAACGACCGTTGCCAAAGCCGAAATTTGTGCAAGAGGCAAATTCCTCCGAGGATTCTTTGCCTCTTCCCCCAGTGTAAGGACAGCCTCGACTTGCATTTGTCCAAAAGCAATCAAAGCGGTGGCAGCAAAGACTCCTGTCCATCCATTTGGTAAAAATTCAGGATACGTGAAAGGACCAGACGGATTGGAGAACATGGCGATAATTGAAATGACAAATAATGCCGCGACTTGAATAATGGAAAAAATGGTATTCACTTTCCCAGTCGTTTTAATACCGGCCAGTAACAGCAGAGTAATTAAAACCGAAACAATTGGTGCGACGAATTGGGGTGTAAGCGAAGGGAATAAATATTGAAAATAGCCGGCAAACCCCATATTGACCGCACCTGCGGCAAACGCAAAAGATAAGAAATAGAGCATAGAACAGAGCAATGCCATCCATTGTGCCAAATCTTTGGAAATGGGCAAAAAAGCAAACTTTGAATAGGCATAAGATGCTCCTTCATATGGCCATAGTGAAGCCATTTCTGCATAACTCAAGCTGGAGAGCAATGCTACTACTCCCGCAATTAAAAAGGCAACGAACAATGCCGGCCCCGCCTGCGCTGCGGCCGGGCCAATGACGGTGAAAATTCCGCCGCCAATTAAAGCGCCGACACCAACGCTCCATAAATCAATAAAACCGAGGCCTCTAGACAGCTTTGCGCCTTGGGCCCCGTCCGCGTGTACTTTTTGAACAGACATTTTTAACCCCCATATTCCGCATTGTGAAATAGTAATTCCATAATACGAATTTAGTTATATTTTAACACGGCGTGAATTATAATCAATAACTGTTTTGTGTTAACGTAAAAAATCTCAGCCGAGGCCAGCTTCGCCGACATAACACTTCGATAATGAAAAAGAGCAAAAGAAGCGCTTCGTTATATTAGTGAAGCTATTACTACAGCCATTTACACCAATGATGACGGAAACATGTGAGTGCTGAACATACTGTTCTACCAGGGATTGTTTTCAAAACCTGCATTACATCCAATACGTATAAGGATGGCTTGCAGGGCTTGTATCAAAGGTCGGGATGAATCCATATTTTTTACAATTATCCTAAAAAAAGCTTGTAGAGAAAATCTCATCCTTTCTCTACAAGCTGCTTTATCATTTGGAAGTCAAATAATCTGTTATTTTTTTGGAAGCATCGTTTAAAAGCTGTAAGAAATGTTCCAAGCTTTCGGTTTCAAAATCTTGCTCCAATCCAATAACACTCAAAGCGGCCACAATATGGCCCGGAGGGTGGTAGATCGGTACGGCAATGGCTAAAGTTCCAGAGTAAAGCTCACCCTTACTGATCGAATAGCCTTGTTCTTTTATTTTCATCATTTCGTTCAGGAGCTCTTCTTTTTCATTTAAAGTTTGTTCAGTAAAGGAGGAAAGCTCTTGATTACGAATATAAGTCCGAATATCTTTTTCGCTCAGACCGGAGAGCAACACCCGTGGACAGGCAGCGGCATATAAAGGAACTTTTCGGCCCACCTGGGGATAAACACGTACGGCTTTCATAGATTCAAATTGCTCAATATAAATGGCATCCAAACCCGATTTGACGGCAAGTTGAACAGAAAGCCCGGTCTTTTGCCGCAACTGTAGCATCGGCATCTTTGCCGCTCTTTTTATTTCTAACTGGGAGGAAACATAGCGGCTTTTTTCAAGGAAACGCATCCCCAACGATATTTTCATTTCGCCTCCTTTTTGTACCTTCGATAAATATCCGAACTTTTCAAAGGAACTGACCATCCGAAAAACGGTTGATTTTGAGTAGCCCGATAATGCAACGATTTCATCTAATGTCAGAGAGGCGACTTCTTCGGAGAATAAATCCAGCAGAGCCAATGCTTTTTCCAGACTGTTAATTTTGCTTCCTGTTTCTTTCATATTCACACACCTTAGTCATCATAATTACGAATCCAGTACTTATCATACAATCTTCACAGCAAACTGCAAAGAAGTGGGTGGATACGCGAACAATCAATAGTAAAAACATATGTAGTTTGAAGCTGGAGCCATGCTGGGAAATCGAAAAAAAGTATGAGTTCGGATGAAGATTTTCAAGAAAAGGGGGAGAAGAAAGTGAAGCAGCGGCCACCGCGATGCATGGGAACCATATAGAGAAACATGAATGATACCCCGGTGCAAGGCACTGTAAGGTGGACTAGGAGCAAGGCGGGACGGCGCTCCCATACAACATCTATATGGAAGCGCGACATATCAAGCCGGAAGAAAGTGTTGTTGACGTTGGGATACCATAATCCCCTAATGGCTGTCATTCACATAATAGCAGCTACCCTTCACCTTTTTACAGCGCTTTTTTACTACCGCTGCAAATTCGGCCAATTCTTCTACACTGTTAAACTGCTGTGCTTCATTTGTGACGACCGCTATGGACAATGAAACGAGCGATACTTCTTCCAGCACGCCTAAACGATTTTCGGTGACAACATATTGTTGCAACAGATGAACGGGACTATAAAATGACGTGATCATTTTACCGTATTCTTCAATTATTTTTTCACAGCTGAATTGATAATGATAATGATTTAAAATAGCGATAAAATCATCTCCGCCGATATGCCCCAGAAAAACGCCATTTTGTACAATAATCCTTTTCAACAATTCTGCAGTAGATTTAAGGAGGTCATCTCCTCTTTTAAAACCATATGTATCGTTATATTCTTTAAAATGATCGAGATCAAAGTACAGTATGCTGAATGGTTCTTTTCCAATGATTTCTTTCAGCTTTGCCTCGATAATATGATTGCCGGGCAAACCTGTTAAAGGATTTAAATAGCTTGCAATTTCCACTTGAATTTCGACTAACTTCATGAGCAGCCTTTGAATACTCACAATTCCTACAAACTTATGATCTTGAATGATGACGACATAATCGTAAAGGTTTTCTTCCTTGCGTGACATTGCCAATTTACTTACTTCTGTAATGGAGTCATAATAATGTGCGATGAGGGGTTTTTTGGGTCCCAATAATGTAATCGGTCTTCCCATATATAAATGATAACCGTACAGTGTGCCAATTTTTTGATAGAACTGTATTTTTGTAATCAGTCCGATCGGTATGCCTTGTTCTATGACAACAATTCCTTGCAATTGATGGTTTTCGCTAAAAATTTTATCAACCTCTTGGCTTTTTGTATCTGGGGAAATACAAGGGACTGGTTCAGCGATCTCACCGATATGTGTTGCCATACGCTCACCTTTCTCACAATATTTTCCGTTTTTGAAAAAAATCTGGGATCTTCCCCGGCATAACCTCCTTTTTAGGCTTGCCCAAAGCATATCCTTGGCCAAAATCCACTTCTTTGTAGCTCAAATAGGCAAGATCTTCCACCCTTTCAATACCTTCCGCAATCATATGTGTCATTGTCTTTTTGGCAAACTCAATGATTAACGTAACCATTTGCTGTTGCGCGTTGTTTTGATCAATATTTTGAGTCAATGATTTGTCAAGCTTGATAAATTCCGGCTTTAAATGAACGAGTGTTTTCAAGCTGTTATATCCTGCCCCCATATCATCTACGGCAATACGGAAGCCTTGTGAACGATAGTTGGAGAGAACTTGTTCAAACTGGACGAAATCAGTCACTGCACTTCTTTCTGTCAATTCCAATACAATGTTTCCCGGATCAATTCCCAAATCCTGCAAAAGACCTAGTGTTTCCCCGCTATGATAGCTGGAATCGAGTAAAACATGGGGATGTATATTAATAAAAAGCAATGTATCCTCACGGGCTTCAAGATGTTCAGACAACTCCATAAAGCGTTGCAAAGAAATATTTCTGCAAAAATAATCAAACAAGAAAACTTGATCTGTTTGTCCGACAAAATCGTAAAAACTTTCAGTGCTGGGGAACCACTTTGAAGGCGCCGGTCGGTTCAAAGCTTCATACCCTATCGTTGTACCGGATTGCAGGCAGACAATGGGCTGAAAGAAGGTGTCCAATAATTGGTTTCGCATAATCTTTTGCAGCATCATAAATCTTTTATGATACAAACTCTCTTTCTTGAGTCGATAATGTAAATACTTTAAGTAGGAAATAAAATGATCGGCCCAAGAAAGGAAAGACGATGAGTGGTTCATGTATGCACCTTCTTTGTCTATTTATACATCTATTTTAAGGGGTTAATTTTAAAATATTGTTAATGATCTATGAAGTTTTGTAAAGGTAGAAAAATTCTCTATTTTTTATAATCTTGCTGACCTGTCCTTAATTATTGACGGCCATTCGGCCAAGCGGTCCATTTTCGTCAATGATGTCCTGTATATCATACACAGAGATGGGAAACATGGGAAAGCCAAAGACATATGGGGTGATTTCATACAATTGAAAAAAGATGACGAGCGCTTTGTCCGCAATGTAAAAATCCTGGTTCGGCCCAATGCGTACTTGGCCATTGAGAAGAGGGATGTTGCGTTGCTTTATTTGTGATTGAATGATGGCCGAAAGTCTTTCAACATAATCGCTTCCCGGTTTAAATAAGTTTTGAAGAGCACAAAGCTTTCCTTTTTTTAAGTCAAATGTTAAAGACTTAATATACGTCATGCCATGGGCGGCATGGTAGTGGTAAGCATAATTGGATAATGACATGCTAAGAATGTTGCGTTGATTGTTCTTGATTTCATAAGAGCCGATCATCTCTTCTATCGGTGTCGGTATATCACCCGCTTGCTGCTGAATGAGCTGTTTTGTTTGCTGCATGATCGTTCGATTGATCATTTTTTCCAAATCGCGATTTTTCATTTCAGACACTTGGGGATAAAAAACAGATTGCTGAGGGCCAAAGTATGCTTTACTCGTTTGAATGTTTACCGGCAAGGCGTTCAGCATGGCATACACAACTCCACATCGTTTTAACGTATCATATTCAACCAATGGGCCGACGTGTATCAGGCGAGTTTTATCCTGCATCAACTGGCAGTAACGGAATGAATGATCCATCTGCCAGTAAAAGTCCGATTGTCTTGACTAGCAATCAACGTGAATGAAAAGCCTTCGCTGATTGGAATTTCTCCTAATCCCGCTTTAACTGACAGTAACGGGGTGAGTAGTCCATTTGCCAGTAAAAGTCCGATTGTCTTGACTAGCAAACAGCGTGAATACAAGCCTTAGCTGATTGGAATTTCTCCTAATCCCGCTTTAACTGACAGTATCGGGGTGAGTGATCCATCTGCCAGTAAAAGTCCGATTGTCTTGACTAGCAAACAGCGTGAATACAAGCCTTAGCTGATTGGAATTTCTCCTAATCCCGCTTTAACTGACAGTATCGGGGTGAGTGATCCATCTGCCAGTAAAAGTCCGATTGTCTTGACTAGCAATCAACGTGAATAAAAAGCCTTCGCTGATTGAAGTTTCAGTTTATACAGGATCAATTGGCAGTAACGAAAAGCTCGTCAAAGCATGATTCGTCCTGATAAGCAGGGTAAGAAAAAAACTTCGGCCATAGATACATCGAATCGCATTTTTTTCAAGGGGGGGCGATTACAGGGCGTACGAGTGCAAGCGCACGTCAGAACAAAGAAAGCTTTAACAACATCGGCATCGAACGAAGAAAAAGTGTGTGCTTTTTCAAGAACTGTGCTGCTTGATGATGCTGTGATCTTGCCATTGTTTTGCGGAAATTGAGGTTTACGACTAAGAATCTTAACCTATTCCTGTCGGCTTATCCTCACTGATTGAGAAGCTGTTATGGCTGGAATTACGACTCCCTCGGTGATGTATGTTACAATCTTATCAGCAAACTGCAAAGAAGAAGGCGTAAATCATGAACAAACATCCAGACATTCGAAAAAATGAGTATTATGACGTTTATGTGGAAGACTTGACGCATGACGGCAAAGGCGTGGCAAAAATAGACGGCTACCCGCTTTTTATTGCCGGTGTGCTCCCAGGAGAAAAAGCGAAAATACAAGCAACAAAATTAAATAAAGGATACGGGTTTGGACGGCTCGTTGAACTTCAGGAAAAGAGCGAGTTCCGGGTGGCTCCAGCTTGTCCCATTTATGAAGAATGCGGCGGCTGCCAACTTCAGCACATGAAGTATCAAGGACAGCTCCTTGCTAAAGAAAAACAAGTACGGGAGGCCATGCAACGAATTGGGAAGCTCGATAGCGTTCCTGTTCATCCCGTGTTGGGCATGGACGATCCGTGGCGGTACAGGAACAAGGCGCAAGTGCCGATTGGGGAGCGGGAAGGGGGACTTGTCGGCGGCTTTTACAAACAGCGCACACATGACATCATTGACATGGAAGCATGCCTCATCCAGCAAGAAGAAAATGATGTTGTGCTTCAGAAAGTCAAAGCGATTTGCAGCCAATTTGGACTCAGGGCGTACAACGAGAAGACGCATAAAGGAACACTCCGGCATATCATGGTGCGAAGCGGTAAGGCGACAGGAGACATCATGATCGTCCTGATCACAAGGACATCAGACATCCCCAACCGAAAAAAACTGGTGGAAGCTATCGTTGATGCGCTTCCAGAAGTCAAATCAATCGTCCAGAACATCAATACAAAGCGGACAAACGTTATTTTCGGCGAGCAAACAAACGTCATTTGGGGCGATGAATTCATTTACGATTACATCGGTCATATCAAATTCGCCATTTCCGCCCGCTCTTTTTACCAAGTCAACCCTGAACAGACGAAGGTATTATATGAAAAAGCGCTCGAATACGCTCAACTCACAGGAAAAGAAACCGTCATCGACGCCTACTGCGGCATCGGAACCATTTCACTATTCCTGGCTCAAAAAGCCAAAAAAGTGTACGGCGTCGAAATCGTTCCCGAAGCAATAGAAGACGCCAAACGCAATGCGGAACTGAACGGTATTTCCAACGTCGAATTCGCGGTGGGGGAGGCAGAGCGCGTCATTCCAAAATGGTATGAGGAAGGAGTGCGAGCAGACACCCTCATCGTCGACCCGCCAAGAAAAGGCTGCGACGAATCCTTGTTACGAACAATCATCGACATGAAACCCGAGAAAGTCGTCTACGTTTCCTGCAATCCGGCCACATTGGCGCGGGATCTGCGAATTCTTACAGATGGTGGCTATGCAACGGTGCAAGTGCAGCCAGTGGATATGTTCCCGCATACGACACATATAGAATGCGTTTGTAACATAATTAGAAAGCCCAATCAATAACAACTTTATTTTCAAAGACCGTGATTCTATCTATAAGCGTTGCAATGACTAATCTTTTCTTATCAGTCTCTTCGTTCTCCCAGTCGAAATTGGGTAATTGAGAGACTGTTTCTTTTATTTGCTCTAAGTGTTTCACATCTTTTTCCTTTTTTAATTCATTAATTCTGTTTGAAATACCTTCTTTGTCTTCATTTAGTTTTTTGATTTTATTTGATATTACTTCGGCAGGGATGTTACCTAAGCTGTATAAATCAACCAAGTTGGATATTTGTTTATCGATGCCACCCAACTTCTTTTTAAGTATTGAGACTTCTTTATTTTTATCGTTATTCTTTCTTTTGTATTGCTCGAAGTTACCAATATTGACTTTTTTAATCTCACTTATGATATAATTTTCAATATCTTCTTTCGCTTCTTCTTTTTTATTGCAATATTCGTCGGCAATACCTTTCCTTTTTTTAATTATTTTATCAGAACACTTGTAGTATTTGTTTCTTTCACCATTTTTTAGCAATCCTCCGCTTCTTCCGTTCATTCTAGCTCCACATAAACCGCAATAGATTATCCCAGATAATAGATAGGTTTTTCTAAAAGGATTCGTTTTACTGGTTCGTTTTGCTAACAATTCTTGAGTTCGATTAAACAAATCCTCTTCTATTATAGGTTCATGTTCGCCCTCATAAATTTCCCCTTTGTATTTCAATTTTCCTATATAAATGGGATTAGAAAGAATGTTGCTTATTGTTGTTTCAGAAGAAAGAACCCCAGGAAACTTTTCCCTAACATTTTCTAATATATTAAAAATACCGTGACCTTTGTTGTACCTATCATAGATGTATTTGACGCATTGTGCCTCGTATTCATTGATAATCAAACTGCCATCAATGTAATCATATCCTGTGACTATCCTTGCACCACCACCTCCACCATGCCACTTTCCACTCTTTGCTCTCGCTTCTTTTCCCATTATAAAACGTTCTCTTATTTGTTCCCTCTCTAGTTGTGCAAAAACGGAAAGTATATCAATCATAGCTATTCCAAAGGGAGTAGATGTGTCAAATGATTCGCTCATACTAATTAAGGCTACCCCATTTTTTTGAAAAATTTCTTCTATCAGAAATAAAGTATCTTTCTGTGATCTACTTAACCTATCTATTTTGTAGACTAACACAGCGTCAATGGATCGAGTTTTTATTAACTTTATCATTTCTTGCATAGCTGGCCTGTCTAAATTAGAACCAGAAAATCCAGGATCCGAATATATTTTAGCAACATCATAACCTTTAGCTTCAGCAAAAGATTTTAGCCTTTCTTTCTGTTCTTCTATAGAATAACCTTCTTCAGCCTGTTCGTGTGTAGATACTCTTACATATATAGCTGCATTCATAAATTATCCCTCCTTTTTAAAAAAAGGCGGGCTGTCCGAAAAGTAAAATTACAGCTTGAATACTAAATAAAACAAACCCAAGATTGCTGTAAAATCAACATTCTTGGGTTTTATATTTTAGTGCCTTTACTCTCAATTGGATTTTTTAGACAGTCCCTTTATAACTACAAAATGCTCAGGTAATCAAAGGATCCTTAATTAGTTTAAAATATGCTTTTTACCACAATTGGTCTCTTTCAGCACCCAATACACCGTCGATTAATATAAAGAGCAGTGATCGCTTCCTGTATTTATTTATTCGTTTTTTTAAAAAAATTTGTTATAATTAAACAAATTTATAATTCAGGAGGATTTGAAAATGAACAGTTTATTTTCAAAAAAGAGGATGAAGAATGTAATTTCTTTACTATGCGCTTTCCTTTTAGTTTTCGGAATGACATTACCTTTTTTTACCAATGTGGTTAGCGCAGAAACTAATAAGGTTTCAATCAAGGATGAAAACCAGTATAATTCTGCGCTAAGCGAGAAAGAAAACATTATTTTGACTCAAAAGTTATCAAATATTGAAGATGAAATTGATGATTATCTTAAAACAATTCCTTATACCGAAGAAGAATTTGAAACAATGAGTGATGAAGAGTTTGATAAGATTTTTAATACATATTTTTATAGCGAGGAATTTCTAGAACTAGAAAGAGAACATGGGGAAGTATACTCAGCACTTGAGGGTCAACATGGAGAAGTACAACCTGCAATAGCTCCAATTTTTGTTCCAATTCTAGCCCATGTTGCAAGAATTGCATTACAAACTGTTGTAAGACATGGAACTCGTGTTGCATCCTCATATTTAAAAAAGAATCTAAAAAAAGTAGGAAAGAATTACAGATTAATCTGGAATATTAAAAATTCTAAAGGTAAAGTTACAACATTATTAAGTATTCAACACAAACCTACAAAACAAATTGTATTTAGATTAGATAATGGTAGTTTACATGCATATTTAAAACCTGGTACATCACAATGGTTCTGGCATTTCCATATAGGAGGAACACCAGCCGCAATGAAACATCATTACTCTTTAAGAGCTATAATTCCTTCAAAATATAAACCTAAACCAGGCCTTACGTTATTTTAAAAATGATGCTGGGTAAAACCCAGTGAAAATCAAAAAAGCCGCATGAAATCAAGGGTTTTCAAACTTGATTTTATGCGGTTTTACTTTCTGGGTTTGTACCAATTCCGATGATTTTTTACTTATTTCCCATCCTCATTTTTATTTTTCAACAAGATCGCAGGAGGATGAGGTGTACTGTTATCTTTCGTTTCATTCACAAAATACATATGGTTATTAATTTCTCCGTATTGTTCTGTATAAGGCATTTCAAGTGATTCAAATAACTTCATGCTGTCATCTGAAACTTTTATCACAATTACTTCATAACCCTCTCCATCAGATGCAGAAAAATCACCTTGAGACTCTCCCGTACTTAATGCTACATCAATTACTCTTTTTAATTCTAATAATGCTGTTTTATTCCCCACTATAAATGACTCGTGGTGTGGCATGTATTGAGCATAAATATGAAGATATTTCGTATCTTTAAAAGTCATACCAATCACTTTCCCTTCTTTATTTTTTGTTGTTCCAGTCATATTCCGTGTAAAAACGTTGTCCGCTGATACGCTTTTTTAAGCTGGGTTTACGGGGACCGATTTTAATTTTCATTTTTTAACAGACCTCGTTTTTCTTCATATTCGTTGATGTCTTTTTCAATATAAAGAGGGAGGGAGTTGTCATGTACCCACATCGCCGGTTTTGGAAAATCGTCATGTCTCAACTCCCAATTTTTTACGACTTGTCTACTTACGTTCCAACGCCGAGCTAAGTCGGCTTTAGAGTATAGTTTTGGTAAGTTGTCATCGCACTCACTTCTTTTCTTTTGTTGGTAATATCATTTTAGTAATAAAGAGTATAAACCATAATAAACTTACTACTAAACCGATCCAGTTTAATGTAGTCATGTTGTTGAAGTCAATTTCCAAGAGCAGTATGGCCATTAAAACAAACGCCAATAAGTCTGTACTGTTTATCTTATTCATAAGCTTGAGGAAGATGTGTTATAATATTTGTAGGGAGGGGGATTGCCTCCCCCTGTGGTTTAGTCCTTATCGTCTCTTTTAGTGAATCTATCGTATATATCAAGTAGCGCCTTGATGCTAGCGATGATTCCTGCGACGGTGAGGACTATATTTCTTACATCCTCCAACTTTTCACCTCCTTTCTATAACAAATTATACCACCGCTTTACGTTGTAAACAGATATTATGAAAAAAGTTAATGTTTTTTATAAAAAACAAGCCCCTTTCGAGAGGGCTTAAAATCAAGCGATGTTACCGTTCAAGATCAAAGTGTCGCTTCCTTGATTTATTTGTTTCTTCTTTTAAACTTTGGTCAACGTCGTATTGCAAACCCACTATTTCGGTATATAAGTTTGAACCTTTTAAGGGCATGCTTCTCATACTTAGATTTTTCGCTTTGTTTTTTATAAACTTTAGTTTATCTTTCTTCGTTTGAGAGTTTGTAATCGTTGATTCACGACGAAATTCAATAGTTAACTGTTCAAGTTCATTCTGTATTTCCATCTCAGTTTTTATTTTGTCATCCATTATTTTATTTCACCTCGCACTTTATATTATTCACGAATCACCTGATCAAACCATTCTTCGCCAACCATCATTTGTTCACCATTTCTTTCATAACTAAACTTGGCAACATTGTTTGCTTCTTTATGATAGGGAACCTCCCAGAATACTGTAATCTCACTTACATCAGATTCTTTGGCCAACTTTGCAGCTAGATGTTCACTGTACATTGATAGCATGTTACGTGTATTTTTAGCACCGTTTTTTACATTCCAAGTGAAGTGGGGGAGTACAACATAACTCCCGTCATTAAGACCCATGTTTTCATTTGCTTTAATCTCTTTGATCTCAACATCATTGAAATATTTCTTTGCGATTTTTTAATAACCTCTTTGATCTCTTCATCACGGGGAGACTCTTTCGCTGATTCAGCGCTTTTCGCCTCGGCATTGGCTTTTGCTTCGGCCTCTTCCTTCTCAAGCGCTTTTTGCTCTTTCTCTTTTTCGAGTCGCTCTTTTTCTTTCTGTTTTTCTTGTTCGAGCTTTTTCTGTTCTTCTTCAGCTTCTTTTTTCTCTTTTTCTTTCTCGGCCTTTTTGGCTGAAAGCTAAAAAACTTTTTATTGCAAGTGGAATCTTACTTTTATCAACTGGCATCATTGCTAGTTTTGATAATGATTCTGAAATCACTAGTGTTGCATTAATTAAATTTCACTTTTTATTTTTTGCATAGAAAAAGTCTTTTATAATGGATAAGTCATGTGGTAACCCATCCAAATCCACTAAAAAGGACACAAACTCATGGACAAGATTACATGAAAAACTTCATAATTTGAAGAACAGGTGAAAACCAGAAGTTAGATTTCTATACTAAAAAATTAACGACAGAGTCATTCCTAAAATTACTGCTTTTTTCTTAGCTACATGAAGTAGAAAGTCTTTATGCGCTAAGTGATTGTCTTTTCGATGATCATCTTCAAAAAGAGATTGACCTTGATTCGATCAGTATTTCGCAGCTGTCACGCCGAATAAATGGTATGAATCCAGATCTATTTCAAAGGCTTTTCCATGACTTAGTCTCATAAATGCATGCCAAAACTCACTATACAAAACTTGTTATGCCGTTAAAAAACATAGATTCAAGCACATTGTCACTGAATTTAAACAACCATGGGTGGGGCAAAGTTCCGCAAGACAAAAGCCGGTGTGAAACTGCATCTACGCCTTGTATTTATGGAAAAAGGAACTTCCTATCCCGAAAAAGCCGTCATAACAAAAAAAGAACACGACCGTGGTCAGCTTGAATTCATGGTGGATGACAAGGAATGCATGTATGTGTTTGACCGTGGCTATCTGGACTACGAGCGCTTTGACCGCATGAAGGATGACGGCTACTTTTTTCTATCAAGACTACGTAAAAGCGCTGTCATACGGGCAATTTACAATTTTAAATTGCCCGAGGATACGACTGTTTTATCTGATCAAATGGTGCTGATTGGTACGACTACGACTCAAAATAGTGCTAAAAATTACTTTCGTTTTCTAAAAGGGATGGATTCAAAAGGGAATGTACTACACTTCATTACAAATCGGTTTGATTTGAGCGCCGAAGAAATTTCAGAGATGTATAAATCACGTTGGGAATTGAATTATTTTTCAAATGGATCAAACAACATCTCAACATAAAAAAATTCTACGGTCAAAGCGAGTGGGCCATCCAAAATCAAGTGTTCATCGCACTGATTGTTTTTTGCCTACATATTCTCGTACAAATAGAGACAGGAAGCAAACGAAAGACCTTGCAAATCAGCCGTTATTACGGGCTGCTTAGCGCATATTTGGCTTCGGAAAATTGAAGGAAAAGGCGTTCCCTGATAAGTAAGTCGTCGTCGTTCTTAAAGTCTAATTGTAAATAAACCCCAAGTGGATGGAACCACCTTTAGTTAGGTTTTTACTTTTTTAGCTCTTAACACGGAAAGTGAATAAATGGGAAATTCTATCAAATTTTATGCAACAGTAGTGAGGTTATTTCTGTTTAAATAAACTATTTTCTCGTCAATGTGCTCAAAAATTATAAATGTTTTATTCATAGCAAATCTATAAGTAATACTAAGCAACGTGATGTTCAACAAAAATTAGTAAAGCTGTCATTAAAAATATTGTCATACCGATTTATCCACAAAATTCTATTATGGTCATGTAGTGATTAAATATGGTTAACCCACTCATATATTTACCGTATCATATATAAAAAGGAGAAATCATGGCTGATAATAATTATATTCAGGTATCAGGAGCTCGGAGCACGTGCATCAGGTTTTAGTTCGGGGCAAATATGCGAAAAAAAGAGAAAAGGTAATACATACTGGTGGTAGTGGTTATATAAATATAATGATGCCAAACCAATGGATTTTCAATTTTCCCGTAGGCTGCGGTAAACTATTTTAAAATTATGATGATTTCAAGAAGGTTTAACGCACTTTTCTGTTGAACTAATTGAACTAAGAAGGATTATCGTGTCTTTTATTGTACTAACGAAGCAGGTTTCTTTAATAAGCACCAATGGATTTTTTGTTATTTCAAATAGAATTGAATCAAAAGTGGAATTTATATTTGTTTTAACTGTATCAAAGTAAAGTGCAGAAGGAGTCAAAACAATGAAGAAAACATATATATCTGTAACTTTAGTGATTTTGATTTTATCGGCTTGTAATTCATCAGCATTGAGTTTTAGTGAAATTGAAAATGTACCTAATCATGTGCAAGACAGAATTGATTCCAATTTAAAACTTCAATTAATCAATGATGGAGAAAAAGGTTCTTATATCATTTTTCATTCAAGTGGAGATGTAGAAACTGATTTAGAAACACAAGGGGATAAAGTTACTTTAAAGTTGAATGAAACCAATTTAGCAGAAGACGCTGTAAAGCAACATACATTTTATTTAACGACAGACCCAGAACACGATGTAATAGAAGTTCTAGTAAATGGGGAATCAATACCTTTTGATAACGTGACAAGTCTATAAGCAACGGGATGTTTTTGTATTAAGCAAAAACACTCTTCCACTAATGGGGTGCTTTAATGGAATAAGGGATGAGAATTGGCTGCAATTTTATTTCTTTATTCTCTCCCTTGATAATTCTATTTCTTACGTGGTTAAATTGATAGTAAATGCTGGGGGTGGTATGTTGAAAAACAACATTGAAAAGGTGTTAGGGATATTGCTCATAGCCCTACTAGCCTTCAATTTTTTCTTTTTATTGCACATTAATAATTCAATGAACGAAAAGCTGGAGCAATTAGAAGAAAGACTTACCAAATTAAGTAGTCAAATAGGCGATCTGCAGGAAAACAATTCAACAACAGGAAATAGTAGTGCTGATAAAACGATTGATTTTCTTAAACAGGAATATATAAACTATAAGGATTTTGCAAACAATGACCGAGAAAGCTTCATGAACTTAGTCAGCTTATTTTTTGTAGCATTAGCCGTCTTGGTAACAGGTGGAACAATAGTCCTTTATTGGATTTTTGGTCAAACGAAAACAGAAGTAAAAGAAAATGCAAATTTAACAATAAAATCATCCATTAATGAGATAAAAGAAAGTGCTGACTCAACAGTGAAGGATTCCGTAAAGGTAATTGAAGAGGAAGCTAAAACTAAAATTAAACTTTTAATTGATCCTAAAATGGAAGACTTTGAAGCAAAATACAGTGAGTTAGAAAGGTTTATGGAGAATCAACACTCTCTTAGAAAGAGCAGAGTAATGGTTTTAAGCCCCCAAGATAAAAAAGAAGAGATGGAAAGACTTGAAGTAATGAGAATTCGTAGAATAGTAGATGAAGCTCGGTTATTGAGTTTGGAAAACTTCAAAGAATTTGACCAGGCGATAGCTAGTGGTGAAATAGATATTATTATATATAGGTATGAAAAAGCTGGTGGGAAAAAGCAAGAAGAAACTATAAGGAAATACATAAAAAAGCTAAAAGATTTGGACTTGGAAATTCCCATTGTAGTTTATGCTCCTCATGGTACAAGAGTAGATGGAGAAGACCTTCATTCAGTAAATTCTTACCCATTTTCAGTTATGGCGAATATGCCGACAAGCCTTACAAGTAATATGATGTCATTGGCTAATGCACTATCATATGAAAGGGGAAATTAATATGTCAGTAATAGAGTATTTAGAATCATTACTTGAAGAGGAAAAAATTGACGATGAAAATAAAGAAGAAAAAAGAGATGAAGTAGAAACAGCAATAAGAGAGAAATTTGGTGATAAAGTTTAAATACTCAGGTTCTATAGCAAAGCATACTGCAATTAATTCGAGAAAGACTTAGACCTTTCTATCCATTTCAATAAGGAATCTTTTTGAATCGGCTACACTTAGTTGGACAGATTTGTTAAGGTCATAGACTCGATTCAATCTAGTCGGAGGAGAATCGAGAATGAACAATTTAAAGAACAAATCGTACAGCTGTATGCAACTGGCAAGCCACGAACCGAAATCATCATGGAGTATGATCTAACACCTTCTTCCTTTGATAAATGGGTGCGTTAACACAATATGACTGACTCTTTTGAAGAGAAAGATAACCGAGTGCCTGAACAGGAAGAACTGATTAAGCTACGTAAAGAAAACCAAAGGCTTGCGATGGGGAATGACATTTTAAAGCAAGCCGCGCTGATCATGGGACGAAAGTAGATGTGATTCGAAATAACGCTCACAAATACTCAGTATCAGCACATGTTTTTACTGCACCGAGTAACCGCAGGTGCAATGTGTGACGTCCTGCAAGTCCCTAGAAGTACGTATTATGATGAAGCCAAAATCAAAGGTGGCCAGGAAGAAGAGGAACTGATAAGGCTTATCAAAGATATATTCAAATCCAGCAGAAATAACTACGGCCAGAGAAAAATAAAGATTGAGCTTCAAAAGCAATGCTGATAGTAGGATTATAAAGTAAAGGTTAAAATGACTAAGGAGTTAATATGATGTTAAAGGTACGCCCTTTAGAGGATAGAGACTATGATTTGATCAAAGAAGCAGAAACAGTTATTAAAAAAAATTATAAGTATGGACGACACCATGTTGGTTCCGCAGTAAGAACTAGAGCTGGTGCTATTTTTTCAGCCGTTCACGTAGAAGCAAATGTGGGAAGAATCACCGTTTGTGCGGAAGCAATAGCTATCGGTAAGTCTATTTCTGAAGGAGATCATGAATTTGAAACAATTGTAGCCGTGGCTCATCCTCACCCTCATGAAAATATAGAAAAATGTTGGGTGGTTGCCCCCTGCGGCATGTGTCGGGAGTTAATTAGTGATTATGGGAAAAATACAGATGTCATCATTCCCTATAATGACAAATTAGTAAAGTGTAAGATTTTGGAATTACTTCCTGAAAAATACACCAGTGACGTTTAAAGAAGTTCCTGATAAAGAAAGGAGCATTCCTGTTCATGTGTGGATTTGTAAGTAAACATGGAGAGAGAGACTTAGAATTACCAAATAACCGAAACAAATTATTAGATGCAATTGCAAGTGATTTATTAAGCGATGGTAATGTTCTGTCATTTTTTTATGGTGGTTCCATCGGTAATGAAAATACAAATATTTTTTCGGATATTGACCTTAGAATCGTTGTGAAACCTCACAAAATAAACAAATACATTGCAAATAAACAGATACACGCAAAAAGCTGGGGAAATGTATTGTATTTTGAGGATTCTGATCCTTCGTCAATCTATACTGTTGCCCATTATGATTGTTTTGTTAAAGTGGACATTTTTTATTTTACTTTGGACGATATTCAACCCTCTCCTTGGTTACAAAACATTAAAATAATCAAGGACACCAATGAAGTGATGAGAGCTATACAAAGACAATCCATGGAAATGACTTACAAACCAACAATCGCTGAATTTGAAGCTTGGAGAACAAAATTTTTTGCGTATTTACATGAAGCTTATCGGAAGGCAATGACAAAAGAATATTATTATGCTTTGGATTGTATTGATACATTACGATTATCCATGTCAACAGCTTGGTATATGGCTTCAGGAATTCAACCAAATACGTTTGGTGATTGGTCTAAATACGAAGGTGATAGAAGTCGGTTAAAAGACTGGCAGAAGTCGCTACTTGAAAGTTGGGAATGCGGAAGAGAAACGATAGAAATGATGAGTGTTATGAGAAGTATCGTACTTGAATTTAAAAAAGTACATGATACACTTTGTGAACTATTGGAAATCGAAAATGATTCAGAATGGGTGAATGAAATTGTAAATATGGTGATATAAATGTAAATATTTATCCCGCATGTAAGGTGCCGTAAGACTCCCACTTCAAAATCTTGAGTGAATACAAGAGGT
Source organism: Siminovitchia sp. FSL W7-1587 (assembly GCF_037963795.1). Lineage (NCBI taxonomy): Bacteria > Bacillati > Bacillota > Bacilli > Caryophanales > Bacillaceae > Siminovitchia > Siminovitchia sp. FSL W7-1587. Next base: position 1,064,931 of record NZ_CP150169.1, on the reverse strand, counting down.
CTAAGTGGGAGAAAACGGCACCTAAATGCCCGATTGGTTCAACTAACATTCAGTAGGAGATGGAAGAAAACTCCTACTGAATGAAGTTTCACTTTATCCCGCATGTAAGGTGCCGTAAGACTCCCACTTCAAAATCTTGAGTGAATACAAGAGGTCTAAGTGGGAGAAAACGGCACCTAAATGCCCGATTGGTTCAACTAACATTCAGTAGGAGATGGAAGAAAACTCCTACTGAATGAAGTTTCACTTTATCCCGCATGTAAGGTGCCGTAAGACTCCCACTTCAAAATCTTGAGTGAATACAAGAGGTCTAAGTGGGAGAAAACGGCACCTAAATGCCCGATTGGTTCAACTAACATTCAGTAGGAGATGGAAGAAAACTCCTACTGAATGAAGTTTCACTTTATCCCGCATGTAAGGTGCCGTAAGACTCCCACTTCAAAATCTTGAGTGAATACAAGAGGTCTAAGTGGGAGAAAACGGCACCTAAATGCCCGATTGGTTCAACTAACATTCAGTAGGAGATGGAAGAAAACTCCTACTGAATGAAGTTTCACTTTATCCCGCATGTAAGGTGCCGTAAGACTCCCACTTCAAAATCTTGAGTGAATACAAGAGGTCTAAGTGGGAGAAAACGGCACCTAAATGCCCGATTGGTTCAACTAACATTCAGTAGGAGATGGAAGAAAACTCCTACTGAATGAAGTTTCACTTTATCCCGCATGTAAGGTGCCGTAGGACTTCCCCTTCAAAATCTTGAGTGAATACACAAGGTCCAGGTGGGAGAAAACGGCACCTAAATGCCCGATTGGTTCAACTAACATTCAGTAGGAGCCCTACTGAATGGAGTTTCACTTTATCTTTTTCATGCTGCTTTCCACAATCGGTTGCGATTGTGGAAAAAAACAGGATAGCTCGTAAGGATCATGAAAATGTTTTAGTAGTTTGAGATTTGTTTTTCATTTCTCCACACTGTTTTCTGAGCACCCCATTTCCATTAAAAAATGGCCCCTCATACATTGACTCTACGTTTAAGTGTACATTACATGAGAGACGTTTATGACGCATGTGCGTATGAAAAATATTGAGTAAGAAAGGGCACGATTGTTGTTAATACTTTCCAAAAAAACCACAAAAGTAGTTATATTAAATTAACCTATCTAAGCAGGATTTAATTTTCTACTTCTATCCCCTTGTTTTGTAATAAAATCCTAAAATAAGTCTTTAAAAATCAGTATGATTCAATCCAGTAATGAAAAAGGCTTGAATCATCCTTTCACTATTCAAGCCAGCCAAAAATCAGATGGGTTAATGAATGAAACAAAGCAAACGGCATTACGTAAAGAGCTTGTGCAATGCAGCGGTTATCATCACTTCAAATGAATACGCCCCTCTTGTAGACAAATGTAAAAATATTCATGAAACAATTGACCTTCATATTTTACAAGTGTAGAATATGAGGAAGACAATTGTAGAAAAAGGAGTTATTTGTATGGAGAAAATGAAAAAATTACCTGATGCAGAATTTGAAATCATGAAGGTTGTGTGGGAGAACGAACCACCTATCACAACAGCGATGATTATGGCAGAAATAGGAGATAAACGTAAATGGAAAGCGCCTACTGTACTCACCCTTATGAGGCGTTTGGTAGAACGAGGGTTTTTACGAACAGAAAAGAAAGGGAAAGAGCGCACGTATTACCCGTTGATCAGTAAAGAAGATTATCTTCAATTAGAAACAGAACAATTTATGAAGAAATATCACAAAAACTCATTTTTAAGTTTTGTAAATACGTTGTATAACACGGAGCCGCCTACCGAAGAAGAGTTGGATGAGTTGTTGAAATGGGCGAAAGAACGGAGGGAGTAATATTGCAGAAATTGTTGTTTTCGTTGCTTGAAGTTTCGATTGCCATGTCAATCATCGCGCTTGTGTACATGGCCGTCACTCCATTATTAAGCAAAATATTTACAGCAAAAGGACGTTACTATACATGGTTGGTCATTATTATCGGGCTGATTATTCCCTTCCGATTTCACCGACAAGAATCAGCAATTTGTATTGATACGTTCATACCTGCCATAAAGACAACAAACAGTCATTTCGTAGCACCCTATGAGATGACGATGTCATCAGCTATTCCATGGTCTGTTCTATTGAGTGGACTATGGCTTGTCGGTGTGGTTGTTTTTATCATCATTCATGTCATTCGACACGGACACTTCTTGAAAATGGTGAAACGCTGGAGCATGAAAGTCGAGGATTTGCAAGTACTGAATCTGTTGCACGATGTTCAAAAAAAGTTGCGAATCAAGCAACAAGTAGAATTGCAAATCTGTCCCGGTATTTCCAGTCCCATGTTAATTGGTTTTATCCGGCCAACCATATTGCTCCCAACGGGCAACATTCCGCCGGATGAGCTTCCGCTTATTTTAAAGCACGAACTGATTCATTTTAAACGCAGAGACATTTGGTTTAGAGCACTTGTATTTTTAGCGACTGCGCTGCATTGGTTCAATCCATTCGTTTACCTGATAGCAAGAGAAGTTTCTATTCAATGTGAAATTGCTTGTGACGAAGAAGTAGTCAAAAATACGAATGTGGATGGTCGACAAAAATATGTTGAAACAATTATTGGGGTCATCCGCAAACAATCCAAGGTACGAAGTACATTTTCCACCAATTTTTATAGTGGGAAGCAGGGGATGAAACACAGAGTTTTCTCCATTATGGATGTCAGAAACAAAAAATGGGGATTTTCAATTTTCGCAATGATTGTTGTGGCGACTTTTAGTACAAGTATGATGATAAAAATCAGCACTCCAGACGCCTCTCCCGAACCATCTGTACTTGTACCTGAGAATGAAAGCGATCCGAGCATGGATCATGAGGAAAATAGAAAGATTGATCAGACACTCCCCCAAAAGGATAAACCGGTTCTAGAAGTGGACGAAGATGTATCAAGAAATACAACAGATAGGAATCTATTAATAGATAATGATGAAAAGATGTTCGAATATGATAATCCTAAGTTGATAGAGAGTAAATAATGCTACAGCGAGAAAAGTCAATCATCAGAATATGAAAGGAGAAATGAGGTATGGGGAAATGCGGGTTCTCTCGGTATGCATTGGCATTATTACTACTCGCATTGATGGTGTTGGCGGCAGGTTGTTCCAATCAAAATTCTGATAAAAATAACGAGGGCACCATCCATCATGAAACGGACAATCCATTTGAAGTAAATGACGAAGAAACGGGTATTATGGGATCTATGGTTCATGGTTTTGATAACCCAGAAGTAGATGAAAATGAAGAAATGCTCCCCATTCCATATCATGGGGGAGAGTTGAAAATAGACTATTCCGTAGCTGCATCAGGGAAAGCTAAAAATGTCGGTTTTCTTATTTTCGTGGACGGCATCCCGCAACCCTATAAATTTAATACAACGGAAGCACCTTACGAATATATGCATATTCTTGATTTGGAAGAGGACGACAAAGAGACACCATTCACATTTGTCTTTACCCCCATAACAGGGAAGCAAGGGGATACTTTGGATGTCAATATTACGAGCGTTTACAATCCAGCATTTATGCCAGACATGAAAGAAACGAGTTCTTATGGAGGATATCACTCTACATTGCAGTCGTTAGGTTCGTTGGTTTTTGAAAAAGATGCAGATGTTCTGGAAGCTTCTAGCATCCCTAAAAAAGACTATTTAAGGAATGTTCGTCTGTCAACAGAACCAGTGAAGAAGGAATTGTTGGAAAAACATGAAAAGCATAGTGCGATGAAAATAGACTTGGAGACATTGGAAAAGCTCGTAATAAATGAAGTGAATTTTGATGGGGATCGTTCGATGAATGTCGATAACCTAAAGGTAAATGATAACGGAACCCTTCACGTGACATTTAAACTATTCGGCCACCCGGGGATACACTACCAAAATACGTTTTATATCAACCATCAAGCGTTAGCAACCGTAGATGGCGACACTTCTTTTGAAACAACTTTAGCAAAAGGAGAGGTATCCGTGATTGATGTGGAGATTGACTTAGAGAGATTGGAAGATTTCAATACGTTTTATGTTGTTTCCGTACCTACGAATACGGCGGATTTCCCTGATAATGCTTTTCTACTAAAAAGTGAATCCGTCTTATTGTATAAATGATCGGGGGATCAAGATGAATTATAAACGATTCAGCATTATATTCAGCATATTTGTGTTCTTTTCCGTGGGATGTTCAAAAAATAATGAACATTTTGGTCCCTCAAATGATGGTCAAAAGCATTCAAATAGAGCAGATGAAGTCCGCGAAACAACCACACCCAAGCCGACGACACCGGATGTTGTTTCAGAATTGAAATTAGAGGGAGATATCAAGCATGTTTATTATGCTGATGACGACAAGGTTTTCATAGTGGCTGATAAGCTATACCTATATGATACAGATACGAAGAAAATACTACAAGAAGCCCCGCACGAAGAAGTTTTAAGTGAACGTTTTTGGGTGACTGACAATGGTTATGTGGCAGTTAGACAATCATCAACGAGCGATCATGGTGAGTCGGTGATGACGGATGGGGCTTTTCGTTATAAAGCCGCGTTTTACGATTATGACTTGAATATCGTTTCAGAATTTGACTTGAATCAATTGCTAGCGGGCGACGATATGTTGATGTCAACAGATGCGATTTCGTTTTCTGCCTCTGGAACCCAAGTGGCATTTGCAACCTATTCCGGATTATATATTTATGATTTTGCAACAGAAACAAAGAATACGATCATCGATTTGACATCTGAAGACGCAAAGGAGCGTTCTGGTATGGTCAACATTGAACAAATTGGCTTCACGAATGAGGATCAACGGATCGCATTTAAGGCGCAAAGCTTTGATATTCCAGCTGACCCTGACAAGCCTTCCTTTGCAACTTGCGGGATCGTAAATATAGATGGTTCAGAGTTATTAAATCGTACATTTGACAATTTTTCATGTCAGAATTTAACGGCTTACAATCATTTGCTGTTATTTGCAGAAGACCCTACTGTTGTATCCGGAAAGGCATTGGTGATGGAGATGCCAAGCAATCAAACGAAACTGCATACTCTGAGGGAAAAGGCGGAAAGCGGATTCATATCGGGTTCTAATGCTGGTCGTTATTTTGCCACTCCGATTGCACATAAAACCGGTTGGACCATTCGGGTGTATCATACGGAAACGGGAAAGTTGGAAGCAGAGCAACCGGTTTCAAATGACGGAAACGATCATTTTATGTCTCACGAACCAGTGATCAAATTGATAGACGAGACGAGGACTTGTATTGTGTTATTAGGGTCAAAACGAGACGATATAGAATCGAAAGTAATCATTAGTCAATTTTAATGGTAATGAAATGTTCTTTCTGATAAGCGGGAAATAAGGGGGGCATGTTTATGAAAGTCACGTTTAAGGATATTTCAAAGCAATATAAGGGCAAGTATGCACTCAAAGATTTCTCCTCAGAACTAGAGAATGGGATTTATGGTCTGTTGGGCGCGAATGGTGCGGGCAAAACAACACTGATTAATATTTTTGTGGGCATTTTAAAGAGCGACAAAGGGCAAGTGCTCATGAATGATGTGGATGTAAGACATTTAGGAATCGATTTTTTATCCCATATTGGCTATTTACCACAGTACCTGCAGTTTTATAAAAACTTTGAAGTGATGGACTTTCTGCGATACATGTGTGTCCTCAAAGATATTCCGAAAGAACAAGGTGAAAAAAGAGCAAAGGAATTATTGGATATCGTCAATTTAAGTGACGCCTCTAATAAAAAAATCGGCGCACTATCCGGCGGCATGCGCCAGCGCGTCGGTATTGTACAAGCGATGCTGAATGATCCTGATATTTTAATTTTGGATGAACCAACAGCTGGACTTGACCCGCAAGAAAGAATTCGTTTTCGAAATTTGATTACCAAGTTTTCAGAGAATCGAATTGTCTTACTGGCAACGCATATCGTCTCCGATGTTGAATATATCGCCAATCAGGTTCTTTTACTAAAAGCTGGACAGCTTTTGAAACAGAATTCGCCTCAGGCACTTGCGCGTGAAATCGAGGGGAAAGTCTGGATGGTGACAGTGACAGATGAAACGATGGAAGAAAAGCTCAATCATTTTCACATTAGTAACATGATGAGGGATCACGATGGCATTCATTTAAGAGTGATTGATGATGAAAAACCGGATCCCCATGCGGTGAATATAGAGCCCAATTTGGAGGATGTATTTTTGTACTATTCGGGAGAACGCGAACGATGGTGAAGTTACTTCTTTTTGAATGCCGTAAACATTTCTTTAAAAAGTCAGTTGTCCTGGCGATTCTTCTTTTTAGTATACTGAATGTTGTTAAAATATATAGCGTTTATGACCAAACATCATTACTTTCCAAAAGTACAGGGTCGGATTGGCATGATTTATATTGGGAAATGTATGAGGATTTTGGGGGAACCATTACAAAAGAAAAAATCGAGAAACTCATGTCGATTTACGGACCGCTTGACCAGCAAACAGCGGATAAAACCGCAAGCACAGCAACAGATAATCCAAATACATATACGGGAAATGTATACAACGACACCTTATTCTTCCGTTGGAATTTTGTGAATCCAATGGAATATGCCTACATGTACAAAAGTTATGCAAATGATGTTGTCATGACGGCAAAAGAGAATCTGACATTTTTTGAATCGCTCGGAAATCAATACGAATATAGAAAGAATGCAGCGATTGCGGATCGTTACGCGGGACGGATGATATCGGATTTTTCATATACGGAAATGTATGAAAACCTTATTCATTACGACTTTTCATCTTTTTTGGTCATACTGATTTGTATGTATGTCTTAATCTATGTATTTGTCTCCGAAAAGGAAACGGAGATGGATGTTCTTTTATTGACGACGCAAGCAGGAGGAAATAGAACTGTCTGGGCAAAACTGATTTCCTCTGCCGTTTTTGTCGTTGTTGTCTGTTTTTGGTTTTGGTTGCTTGATTTTGTGGCATTTGCGACTTTTTTTGGATCGGTGGAAGCAACCTTTTCCCCGCTTTATGCGATTGAAAACTTTGCAAATTCATCGATTGGTATCCGTTTAGGAGCGTATGCCGTTTTATCGAATCTCATAAAAACAATGGGAATTCTAGTACTGAGTTTCGTGTTTCTATTGATTTCCATTTTTTTTAAAAATGCTTTATTTCCGTTTATCATCAGCCTGCTCGCTACCTTTGGATTCAATTATATCCAGGAACTGTATATAGGGTCTGGTCGAGTCTTGTTCAAAGTTCTAAATCCATTTGTGCTTGTGATCAATCGGGAATTATTTCGTAAAACGGAATTTGTCAATCTTTTCGGATACCCCGTGGTGAGTTATACCCTAGCCTTATTGTTTGCGGTAGCTTGGGGAGCGATCTGTATATTAGGCATAATGCTGCTCATTAGGAAAAATACTGTCACCAGAAGAGGGGGGAGAGAGCGTGTCACTATTAAGTTATGAATGGAAGAAAATGCTTTTCTATCAGAAAGGTTTGTACTTTATCAGTTTATTTTTCGTCTTAAGCATGGCGACATTACTGATTTTTGACACGCCAAAAAACCCCGAAATTGAGATGAATTCCGAACCGTATGCTTTCTATTTAAACCAAGTTAAGGGGGCACTTACGGACGAAACAGAGAGATTCTTTAAAACGGAAGCAAAGAGAATTTCTGAAGCAAACGTAGCATTAGAAAGGGCATACAACGAATACTATGATGGAAAAATCTCCGAGAATGAGTTGCTAAAAATAGCAAGTCCATTGGAGGAAATCGTGAAAAATGAAAGTGGCTTTAAAGTCATTTTTGACCAATATTCGTATATTCGCGAAAATCCGGACAACCGGTATTTTTTATCTACGAATGGTTGGAATGGACTATTGGCCACGGATCATTTGGATTTGTTATTTCTATTATTATTGTTAGTATTGGTTACGCCCGTTTTTTGTGCGGAGTTTGCCAGTGAGATGGATTCCCTTCACTTGACTGTAAAGAAAGGGACGCGCGTGCATGCTGTCTCAAAAGTTGTTCTTGTATTCATGACGGTGATTGTGCTTTGTTTCTTAACCTCGCTGTTAAGGTATGGATTCTTTCACATAAAATATGGCTTAGAGAATGGTGATTATCCCCTACAGAGTTTATCTTATTTTGGAACTTCTACAAAAAACAGCACACTTTTTTCCACTTTTATATGGGTAACGGTTTTAAAAATATTCGGCAACCTAAGCTTCTCCGTGCTCATTATGCTCTTTTCTGTATGGACGAAAAAATACGCATTAACCTTATTTTCATCTACTGCCGTGATTCTGTTACCTTATGTTGGACTGAGTATGGAATCCACTAAATATTTTTTGCCGGGGCCGCTTGCCTTTATGATTGCCACCGGGTTTTTCAGAGGGAGTGAAGCTGAGTATAATATCGTTACAGATCAGATGGATGTGACGTTTGAGGAAATTTCGATGCTGACCGTGATGATCCTGTTCGTGATCACATTGTGCCTTAACATCGGGGCCATGATAGTGATTATGATCCGGCATACGAATGTATGGAGTGTCAAGAAAAGAAGAGGCGGAAGGTTAAAGTCATTAAGTATGATGGTGATCCTCTGCCTGACCGCATTTACCTTTGCCGGCTGCACCTCTAAGCAAAATATGAAGGACGTTGATATTTATAATTATTCTTCCAGGCAGTCCTTTGAAAATGAGCAATATCGTTTTTATGTGGATGAAACGGATTTGGATGATATGAAACTTGTATTTGAAGATAAGCAAACTGGTGAAATGAATCATTTGATCAGAAATCCGATGCAATCACTCACAAAGGTTGAGACCTCTATTTATGGAAATGGTCCGTTTGTCTATTATATCAAGCAAGAGTTTGATAAGTTGCGAGGTTTTGCCTACCGCAATGAAGAACGTGGCAGGTTTTTTGTTATAGAAGTGGATACGAGGACGTTTGATGAGAGGATCATTTTTGAAAAAAACATGAATTCCAATGAAGATCATTTTCTAGGACCTCATTCAGCGGACAGTGCTGACTCGGGGTTTTACTTTGAAATAGATTCCTTCTTTTTGGATGAGAAGAGTATCTATTTTATCGTTCAAAACGAGATTAGGCGGGTAAATAGGGGGACAGGCAAATCAAATGTCATCATTCGTGCGCCGTTATTAACAAGTGTGGCCTTTGATGGTCAGCATATTTATTATTTTAATGAAAAATATGAAGTGGTTCAGTATGATACGAAGACGGATTCGGAAACAGTTCTGCCTGATATCATAACGACACATTTTATTTTGACGGAGACAGAACTGCTCTTTTTGAATCGTAAAGATCAATATAAAATCTATGCCATGAGTCTGGACGATTTTGCAACCCGAAAAATCACGGAGCAATCTGTACTGAACTTTACTTGTGATGATCAATATATTTTCTACGAGGCGAGGACGGACTCCAAAAAATATCGCATAGATAGGGATGGGGAAAATGATCTATTATTAGAGGATCAAAATGATTAAATTCGGTAGGATGGTGCATTGACTGCAACACCGTATCCCGAGAAATCCCTTGAATAGAATAGGTTGTAAAATTAATAAAAGTCTAAATAATATGGGTTTATTAAGGTAAGTCATGTATGGTGGTGGTAATGAGTAGAAAAGGAGGCATGTTATATCCAATAAATCTATTGGTTTTAAATAGTTTTTGAGATGTTGTTGGGTCTAGTGAATGTTTACGAAAAAAATAGGAGGGATTACTATGGTATTAAGTAAGAAAACGCTAATAAGTAGTATTGCTGCTATTTTGGTTTGTTTGTCATTGGCTGCCCCATCATTTGCAAACACTTCTTCTAAACCGGTAACTGGGTATGGAACACTGACTGGAACGTTATCGGGTTCGAATTATATTACAAAGGTAACCCAAAACCCTGACTCTGCACAGCTGTCAATAAAGGGTATCTATGCAGGATAGAAATGGAAAAACAGTTGTCTCAACACAAGAAATTAAGAGTCCAAGAGGAAGAACCTATTTCTCAGGCTCATGGTCATCTGTACCATCAAATGTTTATGTGATTTATGGAACACACGGTGTGCAGGGTGGAAGTAAATATAAAGCTGCGGCAGTATATACCTATACACATCGTTAATTGAATAATTGTAGATTAAAAGAATGTTTATACTAATGTGGATAAAGTTTGTATATACTTTATCTGCATGGTATAAACATTTCTTTTTTATAGGTGGGGAAACCTGGAAAAGATTACAGCCGTAATAATCGAGTATATCTCAAAATATTTTTGATATATATTTTGAAATTGCTATATTATTACTTGAAAGATGGTAAACAAATCCAACAGAAAAATAAGAGTTGATTAAAAAATGAAAGGCAAACTGTTAAGTTTTATTACCGGGCACTTTTTACCATCAATATTAACTGTTGTTCTGTTGTTTCTCTTTACTATTTATTTAAAAATGAAGGATTTTAGCTCATTTGTTTTATTTGGAGACTTTTTTAAAGTATATGAAATTACTGCAGATGAAACAGGGTTCGATTTTAATATCAGTACGTTAAACCTTCTGCCAATAGGCTGTTTTATCTCAATAGGACTTACAATCTTTTTAAACCGCTTTAGTACTATTAAGTAGCGACATTCTTAAAAAAACTGTTTTATGGTGCTTTTGTAGACGGGGAGCATGTAAAAGAGAATAGAACAGGAAATGATGAATATAATACTTTCCATAGCAAATCAGGACAAGCGAATTAGAATTGTAACGATCGAAGGTCTCATACAAATATTAATATACCCAAAGATGAATTCCAGGATGATGATATTACATATTTTGTGCGGATATGAATGATGTTTGGCTTAATCAATTTGGGAATATCATAATGATGCAAAAGCCAGAGGATATGGGGCTTTTTCCACCTGAAGATGAAGCGAAAATTTGAGATTAAGATGCAATAGAGTTTCATAAATATGCTCTATTTTTTCATGAAAGGGGGATAACAATTGAAGGGCAATTCGCTGAAGAAAATACCAAAGGAAGCCATTCAAGCAATCGAAATGATAGAGGGACTGCTTGATAGGATATTAGTGGGGGTATATTTATATGGTTCTGCTGTGATGGGAGGTTTACGCATTAATAGCGATGTAGATATTTTGGTGGTAACAAATCAGAGTTTATCTGAAAAAACCCGGAGAGAGCTTACAAATAGGCTGATGCTTATATCTGGAAAAATAGGAAATGCACATGCGATTCGACCACTTGAAGTGACGGTGATCAATCAAAAAGATGTTGTTCCTTGGCAATTTCCTCCCAAATATGAATTTATGTATGGAGAGTGGCTGAGAGATCAGTTTGAAAAGGGAGATATCCCTCCGCCCACTTATGATCCTGATTTAGCTATTCTTTTAGCTCTTGCAAGAGAGAATAGTATGACTCTTTTGGGAGTAAATGCAGCAGAAATCCTTGATCCTGTGCCAATAAAAGATATTCAAAGGGCTATTAAAGAATCTTTACCTGGGTTGATTGAGGATATAAAAGGTGACGAACGCAATGTCATTTTAACTTTAGCCAGAATGTGGTTTACAGCATCTACTAGTGAAATTAGCTCTAAAGATCAGTCCGCGGAATGGGCAATACCTCAATTACCTGAATATCATGCGGCTTTACTCCATTTAGCGAGAAAGGCTTACTTAGGAGAGCGTGTTGATAAGTGGGAAGGAAGGGAGATCGAGGTGGCGTCACTTGTTCATTATATGAAAAAGTCTATAGAGTCTTGTCTTAACATTTGAGTACTTTTCCAATCGTGTTAATGATGAAAAAGCTGATTGCTATTGGCATGATTGTCGAGGATTTTTCGATATGTTCCTTCATACAGATATCTCAACAATTAATAGGTTCCCAAATGGCCTCAGACATCAATGCCATCAGCTCGGCCAATAGCGTTTCTACAAAGACAATTGGCTCCCTAAAATAAGTATTTCCCACTTGCAACATCTAGTTTGATTCAGACCTCGATTTTCGTCGGGGTCTTTTTAATGATCAACCCCAGAGTAGAACTGGTTTTTTTCAGAACGCGGGCTATTTTCCAAAAACGGAAAAACTTTATTTTAACGACAATGGAGGAATACGGGTTTGCGGATCGTATGTTGAGAAGGATTTCATTTAGAGGTGGGAAAAACTTTTTCAAAAAAAAACCGTCCATTATCACCTGGATTTTTGGGATTCAATCATAACATTTTATAATGTACGGTTGAATACGGGGGGGTTCGCTGAATGTTTATGATCGAATCAATTCGCTTGAGGGTAAAGGGGAAGGACTTTTACAGGAGAATATATCAACATTCCTTATTGCAAATAAATGACGTGTCATTTAATATGAATAATAGATGATACGTCATCTATTTTGAAGGGGGATTTGAAGTGCGAATACATATTTTACACACAGGGAAAGTACAGATTGATCGAGCATTAGCTTATAAAGAGCGAGGCCTACACCCAGCTCCATTTACGGGATGGTTTAGGAATAGCGGGAAAAAGATATGGGTGCCGGTTTCTTCGTATTTGATTGAACACCCTAAAGGGCTCATTTTAGTTGATGCGGGCTGGCATGAAGATATGAGAGTGAATCAGAGAAAACATCTAGGGAGTTTAGCTTTTTCTATGTTTAAGGGTGAATTGCCAAAAGGGCATTCAGTAGCAGAACGGCTCAATCACCTTGGCATTAAGGCAAGGGACTTGGACTATGTTATTCTTTCACATATGCACTCTGATCATGTCAGTGGTATTAAACATGTTCAAGACGCTAAAAATATCCTTGTTAGTGACATCGAATGGAAGGTGGCCCATAAAAAATTAGGCTACATTCAATCAATGTGGAAAGATGTGCCTATAAATACCTTTCGTTTCACTGATATACCTTATGGTCCCTATAAAAGAGGATATGACCTATTTGGTGACAATTCGCTTTATATCGTTCATACACCGGGCCATAGTGCTGGTTTGGTCGCTTTGATGGTTAAGATGGAAAAAGGCTGGGTGGTACTGGCAAATGATGTGGGTTACTCTGAAAAATCATGGACGCAAATGATATTGCCTGGTATAACTACAGATAGAAAGGCTGCTTATGATTCTTTAAAGTGGCTGCACAACTTTGCAAAAAGAGAAGAATGTGTAAGAATCATTTGTAACCATGATCCAGCGATTGTGCCAGAAATAATTAGATAAGGTGAAAAATGTGGAAAAGTATCGCGAGATAGAAAAGTTCAGGTATTTGATTTTGGCTGCACAAAGACAAGGAAATAAAATCTTAATGGAATTACTAAGAGAAATTGGCGTTACACCTTCACAAGCTGAAGTAATACGTATTTTAGGAGAAAAGGAGTTCCTTACTCTGAAAGAGTTGGGACAGTTACTAATCTGTGAAGATGGAAGTCCTTCCAGGTTAGTGGAGAGAATGGTAAAAGAAGGCCTCATAAGGCGGGAAAAGGATAAAAATGACGCCCGGTTTATAAGAATGACACTCAGTCCATTAGGTAAAGAAAAACATCTACTCATTACAAAAGCGGAAGAGCAAATGTATCGAAAAATGACTCAACTTTATACAACGAAGGAAATTGAACTGGCAAACAGGGTGCTAAGCAAGTTGTTATTAGACACAAAGTTCGAGTATAAATTTGAACAACGCGGCTTTAGCTTACATCACAATCATGAGAGAAATTAAGAAATGGGGGAACGATCTTCCCGCCCGCTGCTAAAATGTCGGTATAAAGAGAAAGAAGAAGAGTGTAAAAAAGAACTGAAATAGTTTCGGGAGGATTTCCCCATCTAAAAATCAATAAAAGTTCAGGATAGTAGAAGGAAGAAACAGTCTTAAAATGAAATTGGTAAAAATTGAACAATTTGGAATGAGTTTGGGATACATATTGAGTATATGTTAACATAAACAAAGAGTAAGAGATGGAAAAAGGTGGTTTTAAACGATAGGGTTAAAGTTGTGGATACAGAATAACCTACATTATAGAAAAAGAAAGGCAGTATTTTAATGAAAAATAATCGTACATTTTTATTAGGAATGTTAACAGTCGTATTCGTTATATTGGCTGCTTGTGGCAACTCATCCGACGAGTCAAGTGCTGGCTTGGACAAACAGTCTCCAAATAACAACACTCAAAACCCAAACGCCGATTCTTCTAATGCAGATTCGGCAGAGAATGATTCAAATCACGACAAAGCGAATACCGCTGATACAAGAAGTGAAACAAACGAAAAAGCAGATATATCAACCAATGAGCTTAAAGAAGAAGACGCTTCAACGAATCAAACAGCGAGTTTGAAGGAAGAATATCTCAAGAAATTAAATGAAACTAAAAAAGAAATGGATGAGCTAAAAAACAATCCAGAAGATGATTCAACATACGCTTTGAAAAAAGTTGAGGGAGATAGATATGACGTTTGGGATGGATTGTTAAATGAAGTTTATGAAGTTTTACAGAAGCAACTTCCTTCAGAAGAGATGGACCAACTAAGAAAAGAACAACGTGAATGGATAGCTTACCGAGATAACTCTGCAAAAGAGGCATCTCTTACATATAAAGGTGGTACGATGGAACAATTAGAATTTGTGGCTGTGCAAGCAGATATTACAGAAGAAAGATGCTTTGAATTAGTTGAAGACTATATGGAATAATTTTTTCATCTAATGTATGGAAGGTAGAAGTGAAAGAGTTTCAATTTACCTTTTTGACAGCTTTGGGAATGGGGCGAGCACTATCTGTTATCCTGATATGGCAAGGTATTTGGTTGAAGAAACAGGCGCTTTTAATGAAGCGCCGCCATATATTTAGAAAAGTGATATTGTTTTGCATATTACCTTGTCAATCAATGGGAACATCTCTTGTCACTTTACATGAATATATGAAACAAAGCTCGTACTTGATATAATTGATCTATGAAACATTGATCATTATTATGTCAAAACCGAAATGTAGATGACTGTATGGAATTCTGGCTATTCGTATATTCTGAAATAATGAGTAAAAACGATAAGGAGGAATGAACATGACAAAGGGAAATAACATCAGCAGTGAAAAGGAATTGTCCCTAGAACAACGTGAAGAATTACTTAAAACATTGAAAGCCCGTTTTGAGAAGAACATGGACCGCCATAAAGGTCTTGAATGGACGAAAGTTCAAGAGAAGTTGGAAGCTACTCCTCTAAAACTATGGTCGCTCAATGAAATGGAAAAAACGGGCGGTGAACCGGATGTTGTTGGTTATGATAAAAAGAAGGATGAATACATTTTTTATGATTGTTCAGCGGAAAGTCCCAAAGGGCGCAGAAGTGTTTGTTACGACCGTGAAGCGCTAGAGTCAAGGAAAAAACATAAACCAGAAAATAACGCTATTGATATGGCAACGGCCATGGGCATCGAACTTTTGACAGAAGAACAATATCGAGAGTTACAAAAACTCGGAAAATTCGATCAAAAAACGTCAAGTTGGGTGCAAACACCGTCTGATATTAGAGAACTTGGCGGTGCCCTTTTTTGCGATTATCGCTTCGGCCACGTTTTTTTGTATCACAACGGTGCGGACTCTTACTATGCTGCCAGAGGATTCCGCGGCTCACTAAGGGTTTAAATTTTGGTAGACAGCTAAGTTTGAATGTGAGAACGGATCACCTAGGTCTTTAACAAACGGGAACGATTGTGGAGGAACAGTAGAAAATTAAAATAAAAAGTTCAACAGCAAAACTATTTAGGACTGGGACACAACTAAATCAGCTGATAAAAAACGAACAATAAAGTGAAACTTCATTCAGTAGGAGTTTTTTTCCATCTCCTACTGAATGTTAGTTGAACCAATCGGGCATTTAGGTGCCGTTTTCTCTCACTTAGACCTTTTCCATTCACTCAAGATTTTGATGTGGGAGCCTCACGGCACCTTACATGCGGGATAAATTTTCCCAATGTATCATACGCAAGCTTTTAGCGTAGTCAACATATGTAGACTCCTGCGGGAATAGCTCGAGCTGAAGATCCCGCAGGAAAGCGACCTTTGCTTTCCGAGGAAGCTGAAGCCGTGCCCGCGGAAAGCGAAATATGTTAACGTAGCGATAATCGGGATTTTTTTAACACAAATAAACCGGACAATTACAAATGAATTGTTCGGTTTTTGCTATTTCGTATTTGCTTATGTCCCGGCCCTATTTTTTATTTGAATTTAAACGAATTGGAAGAAATTAAAAAGCTATACCAGTATCTGATCGGGGGAAAGTTTACTTAGGCGATTAATGACTTTCGCTTGTCTACTTCTGCGCCGTTTACCCAAATGGCATGGTTTGTCCTATATCTGTTGGTTGTAATGTCATTCGATATTTGAATCCGAGTCTTGCTAGTCAGAGTGTAGAAGGATCCGTTACCGATGCTCTTGCCTTTTTAAGTTCGCTTGGTGGGGGTAAATCTTTTTTTACTCATTTGCTTGTCTATTATGTGTTTCTTTGGCGGTTAGGCCGTGATTGTCGAGGCAAAAGTGGAACGTGGAAAAAAGTGCATGCCTTACAGGAGACTCAATTCTTGATCTCTGTTCTTTGGCAGTATTTCCTTGATTTTTCAAAATGTCCATTCCTTACTATTTGGAATAGCCTGTTTTAATACAGAAGAGAAAACTATAAAGAACGTCCTGCTCATTTTATAGATATGTAGTTTTACTAAAAACAGACGATAATATGATTGTGACTATTCATAAAAAGGGGTGATATGATGATGGTGCGTTCTGGTGGTTTGGACCGTTTTTCAAGTATAAATTCTCATGCGACTCATAAAGCAAAAGCAGATAAAAGCATTTTTGAAAAGAAAAATACAAGCTCTTTGCCAGATAACGTTGTAAGAAGAATTAAGGAAATGGCGCAGGATGGTGCGGCGAAAGGCGTGTACATGGGAAAGGATTATATATCCTATATCAATTCTTATAAGAAACAACATGTATCTCCTGACCGTTCAAGACTTATATCACTGACGACACCCAGGTTAATGAATGCAACATATACAAATGGTTCACCATTCTTTTTTAAGATTACGGGATTACCGTTTACAGGGCAAATATGTGTTGGTGCAACTGGGGCATCTATGTTTATTTATAATAAAAACGGCGAAGAAGTATTATCTTATGGCACTAATTCCGGATGGGCAGAGAGGCAGACAAGAGCAGAAAGTCAGTTTTATGATGAAACAACGGCAATTTATTATGAAGCCTATAAAGCCGCAAGAGCAGAGATGAAAACAAGCCCGACACAAAACTACAGTCGGGCCGCTAGTTCTAGCTTCGACCTAAAAGTGTAAATACCACCAAGATAAGCAGTTTGGTTTGCTCCAACTTTTTTCATGTATAATCAGTTAGCCGTATAAATTGGAAAAAGGGCAATACTCACAGGATAAACTCCTGTAGATATTTGCCCTTTTGTTCTAATAAGGAAGGCATTGAAATTTCCATTCGAATGGTAATAGTAACCTCCCATTTATTGGTGTACTTCAAGCCGGGGATGATATGGCATGTCCTTGAGCGTTAAAGTCCATCAAGGATGTACGGCGGTGTTCTTGTATAGACAGGAACAGTTTTCGCCCGCCCCCGCTTTTCATTGATACATTGATCATCGCTTTCACAGGTGTCGCTGCCCGGCCTGCCTGTCTTGCTGTTCCTTATCAGGGAATGGAGGTTCGTATACTAGCTGGGAATAAGTTGAAAACGAAAAGATATTCGTACAAGTCGTGAACAGAAAACCGCGTGAAATCAAAGTTTTTACATTTGATTTCATGTGCGGCTTATTCATTTTTATAAGGTTTTGTGTCAGCCTCGAACCCCCCACTGGTTGAATTTTCACTCTATCTAAGGGATTCGGGCTCAACCGTTGGCAATTACTTTCACACCCCGGCCGAAACAGTTTCCGGCAATGAACTTCCGCCGTCTATTACAATTTGAGTGCCGGTTATGTAGCTGGATTCGTCCGATGCTAAAAACGCCGCCAATTCTCCCACTTCTTCAATTTTTCCAAGCCGTCCTAAAGGTACGCCACTCGCAATTCCGGCGATCACTTCTTGAGGGTTTTCCGGATTGGAATCATGGGCAATTTGTTCGGCCATTGGTGTATGGATATACCCTGGCATTATCGCGTTTACGGTAATTCCGTGTTCGGCGACCTCTCGTGCCAAAGCTTTTGTAAAGCCAATCACAGCCGCTTTCGATGTTGCGTAGGCCGTTTCTCCAGGATCCGCAACCATCATGCCTGTTACGGAGGAAAGATTGAAAATTCGCCCATATTTTTTCTCTTTCATATAAGGCAAGACGGCTTTTGAAACGTTCCACACACCATTAATGTTAATGTTGAATTGAAAGTCACGGTCTTCATTTGTAGTATCCAACAACGAGCCTAACCGTATGACTCCGGCGTTATTGACAAGGGCATCGATCCGTCCGTATTGCTCTATTACTTGTTTCACGGCGGCATTAATACTTTCTGGATTACTGACATCCATTTCAACCGCCATTGTTTCATAGCCTTCTTCATTCAATCGGTTACTCGCTTCGTGCACCTTTGATGAAATATCAGCCAAAACGACTTTTCCGCGGTATTTCGCTAACACTTTGGCGATCCCCAATCCATTACCCATAGCCGCTCCAGTTACAATTACAACTTTATTTTCCATCTTTCCCATTCCATCTACCCCCTTAAAAGTTAGGATCTATAAAAATTATATCGTACCCAAATTAATTTACAAAAATATTTAAATATAGAATGTTGTTTCGTTTTTATAAAGGGAGGCGACAAAGGCGCTTACGTGGCACTTTATTGACATAAAAGAAAGGTTTTGGCGATCAGCTGCTTCTTCGTTCAAAGCCTTGGCCACTGAACTCGGAAACAAGTGGGAGATGGTGAAAAAATGAAAGAGCAAGGAAACATGCGCCATAAAGTCATTTTTCAACCGTTAAACCATGGGTCTCCGCAGTTTAACGTTTCATCATTACAAAATTCAATTTTGTGTGCCTGGGCAACTTTGGCCTGTAACGCTCGGAGAACTGTATTTAGCAAATTAGTATGTGAAATCGCTCCTGTAAGTCTTCATTGATGGTCGTAATGGTAAACATGCGACAACATCCTTCATTTAAAACAGTCTGCGTCATATACATGTGACTTTAATAAGGGTGGGAGTCCGGCCCATTTATGATACGGACTGCTCCGTATTTCTTCATTTCTATTAAAAAAATTTGTAGCCCCAACCCATGGCAGGTGCTACTTCTTTTACTCGAGAAGTTCAACTTTCAATGTCCTTTTTCCTATCTCATCCACATCACGATGTGCTCATATAATTGAGAAATTGAAATTAACTCCATGAATGTTGAGGTATTTTGTGGCGAATTCACATCCTTACATGATTTATACATCCAATATGTAAGGAAGATCAAGCGTGAGAGCTAAAAATGAAAAATTTACAAAAACATAACATTCTTTTCTATTTTGTTCCAAAAAATTTACATGGGATTTACATTTCTTTGCTAAGTTGGTAGAGTCGTCAAAAATTGACATCAATTGTTAGAATAGGAGGATTCCATGAAACTTTTGTTACGTAATAGTTTGATTGCCTTATTTAGTTTGCTTCTTATCGTTTCTCCTGTTGCTCCTTATGTAGGGACACCCGTTGCTTCGGTTGAAGCACAGTCGTCTCAACTGGGGACACTTGTTGAAGAAGAAGAGGCAACGATTGCACCAGGAGTAACGCAAAAAAAGATGCATGTTTCGAATAATCGGGGTAATCAACGTGTATCGATGCTATCGGTTGATTTAAGTAAAGGGGATTTAGCCATTGAAACTGGAATCCCTAACGGTAAATATCCAGGTATGCAAACATTAACAGGTCAAGCGAAGCAAGTATCAAAGCCTGGTCATGTGGTTGTAGGTGGTATTAATGCCGACTTTTATAACATGAGTACAGGTGAAGTTGTCGGTTTATTTGTACATAACAAAGAATGGTTACATATGTCTACTCGACCGGCTTTTGGCATTACTGAAGATGGAAAACCAATTATTGGCACACCCTCATTTAGCCATCAAGTGACGTTGGGAGACAAATCTTTTGATATAGCCGGAACAAATAAAGCCAGAGGGACGGATCAATTAGTTCTTTATACTCCGAAGCAAGGAGCGTCTACAAAAACGAATTCGAGCGGAGCTGAAGTCGTTTTAGAAAATGTGGAGGGAGATGCCCATCAGTTTGGTACTGTAAAAGCTACAGTAAAAGAAGTGATCAATGATAAAGGAGATACTCCATTAGCTGAAGGGACAATCGTTCTGTCTGGACACGGTGCCGCAAAATCATTTTTAGTAAATGAATTTAAAGAAGGCGCTGAGGTGGTCATTACCATGGCTGCCAACGAACCATGGAATAATGTTAAAGAAGCGGTAGGCGGGCATCCGTTATTAATAGAATCAAATACATTAACGGATCTTCCTAGTAACGCTTTTAATGATGCGGTTGCACCAAGATCGGCTGTTGGTATTAAAGCAGATGGGACGTTCTTTTTTGTCGTCATTGATGGGCGTAACCCTGGATATAGTGAAGGAGTTACCGTGCATGAATTACAGAAAATCATGCAGGAAATGGGAGCTGTTCATGCACTTAACTTAGATGGCGGCGGGTCTTCCACT
Source organism: Siminovitchia sp. FSL W7-1587 (assembly GCF_037963795.1). Lineage (NCBI taxonomy): Bacteria > Bacillati > Bacillota > Bacilli > Caryophanales > Bacillaceae > Siminovitchia > Siminovitchia sp. FSL W7-1587. The sequence continues at coordinate 1,044,156 of NZ_CP150169.1, read as the reverse complement.
CTAGTAGCAAGGCAACCAAGCCAAGAGACTGTTTCTGTTGTGAACACACCTTCTGATGGTTCTGAGCGACTCATTGCCAACTCATTATTGATTGTAAGTTCTGCTCCGGTAGGACAATTAAGTAGTTTAGCAGTTACGCCGAATAAAGGATTCATATTAAAAGGCAGTAAGATGCAATTTAAGGCAAGTGGATTAGATGCTGCATACAATCCAGTTGCCATTAACGACACTATTTCTTGGTCTTCATCTGAAAACATTGCGGATATTTCAGCTGAAGGTTTACTTACCGCGAAAGAAGCTGGTAAAACAAAGATTACTGCTGCGACTGGTTCAGTAGAAGGCAGTGCAGAAGTAGAAATTGTTGATCAAATTGATGAAATTAAACTTCCACAATCAGAACTAACGCTTGATCGTGGTGGAACGTTTGATTTGTCGGCTGCTGTCTATCATAAGGGAAAAAAAGTAGTGGCGGATCAACGCTTATTTAATTGGAAAGTAGAAGACGAAATTGGCACGATTAATGACGAAGGAATATTTACTGCTACAGACAAAGTCGCAAAAGGAAAGGTAACAGTTTCCTATGGCGGTGTTGAAGATACGATAACGATTGAAGTTGGCAAGCCGCCCATTATTCTAGAAGACTTTGAAAAAGGAATATCCCACTGGGCATCTGGAGGGGCAAGATACAATACAGTTGATATTCGGCAAACAACGTATCCGGAACCGGCTCGTTTCGGAAATCATGCTCTCCAATTGGATTACGATTTTACCGGAAAGCTGGGCACATCGGGTGCATACGCATTTCCGAAAGAAGATATCATAATTGAAGGATATCCGGAAGCAATTGGTATGTGGGTATATGGTGATGGTAAAGGACACTGGATTCGTTCTCAATTAAAAGATGGTGAGAACAAAGCATTTGCTATAGATTTTGTGACGAATGCGGACTTTAAAGGCTGGAAATACATTGAAGCACCCGTTCCAAAGGGCAGGCCGACACCGCTAAAGTTAGACTTAGCATTTCGTTATATGGAAACGAGCAACGATAAAAAAGACGCGGGAACGGTTTATATTGATAATATTCGCGCAGTCTATGGCGAAACGAATGATGATTTAACCAATCCAACGATATCAGATATTGCACCAGCCGATAAAGCGGTGTTAAAAGAGAATACCGTTGAAATTTCGGCCGTTGCAACAGATGATAAAGAAGGAACGGGGATCAATAAAGATCGAATCGAAATGAAAGTAGATAATGTTTCTGTAAAACCTTCATTCGATGAAAAAACTGGAAAAATCACGTATACATCTAAACAGCCTTATGCGGATGGCATCCACCATGTGTACTTAGCCGTCCAAGATAATTTTGGAAATCCGGTGGAAAAAAAGTGGAGCTTTGAAGTAGATACAGACAGTGCCCAATTATCTCTTTCTGCTCCCGAAAAAGTATACGCAGGAAACCCATTTGAATTAAAGGTCCAAGCGAATAAATTAAAAGATATTCATGGTTCGTCTCTATCATTTACATATGATCCTAGTAAAGTAGAGATCGTAGACCAGGATGAAGAAAAAGAAGGTATTCAAATAGTTGTTGCTGAAAAATTAAAGCAAGCAACGATTACGGCGAACCAGGTCGATGCCGATAAAGGCATAATTACATTCTCAGTAGAAAACATGGAGAAAATAAAAGATCTTACCGAACAAGAAGAGGTTATATCGATCATCGGGAAAGTGAAGCCGAGCGCTGAAGACGATGTGACCGTTGCTTGGAAAGAAGGCCATATTCGCTTACAGGACGATAAAGAGAATGCCAAGCCGATAAACTTGCCTGATTTTAGCCGTGAAATCAGTTATGGTGTTCAATTAGAGTTGGAAACTTTATCTGTACAATCACCCACAACGATTAAAGCAACAGACGAAAATGGAAAACCACTTGCTGGAGTTGGGGTTTTTGTACTGGGGGATGTAAATCAAGTAGCTCGAATCAAGAGCGATAGTGTAAAAGTCTTTAGTGATAGTAATGCGGAATCAAAAGTGTTAGAAACAGTAAATGAGTATGATCAGTTATTAGTGATCGATCATAACGACTCATGGATTAACGTGAAACTGCCGAACGGCAATGCAGGATGGATCCTCAAAGAACATGCGTCGATTTCTTCTTGGGGACAACCTTTGGGAGTAACAAATAAAGATGGAGAATTTGTTACGAAAGATCTTACTTTAGCTGTAGGCTCGTATGACCTGCAAGCGAAAAAAGGGTCCCATTATAGTAAAAAGACAACTACGACAGTGAAGCCGCATCTTGGATCAACAAAGCCGGAACATTTGGCTTTATCTTGGGAACAAAGCCCAAAAACAACACAAAGCTTTACATGGAGAACGGCACCGACCGTTACAAACACAGTAGTTGAAATTGTAAAAACCGATGAATTTAAAGGGTTTGAAGCGGATAATGTCGATACGATAAAAGGAAAGAATTATCCGTTTGCTACCGACATTGGTGTCATGCAAATTCACGAAGCGAGCGCCGTTAATTTAGAGCCAGGGACATCGTACACATATCGTGTTGGGGATGGAACAGACGCAGGATGGAGTGAAAGTGCCACATTTACGACCGAAGCGAAAGAGGATGAGGCATTTACATTTTTATTCACATCAGATACACAAGCCATTCCGAACGAAACAGCGGTAGATGGTTACGGTATTTGGGGAGAAATTTTTGGTAAAGGACTACAAGAATATCCAAACGCTAAATTTATGCTTCTTTCTGGGGATATCGTTGATTATGGCGACAAACAGCTTCATTGGGAACATTGGTTTGACGCGGCGAAGGAATATCTTCCGAACATTAATATGGTGCCCGTCCTTGGGAACCATGATGTTGTGGGCGGAGGAAATGCCAACTTCAAGGCTCAGTTCCAATTGCCTTTAAATGGTCCAGAAGGTGAAGTGGAGCAAGCATATTCGTTTGATTATGGGAATCTTCATATCGCTGTCTTAAATACAGAAGGCGATCTGAAAAAGCAGGCAGAATGGTTGAAGCAGGATATGAACAGCAGTGATAAGCAATGGAAAATTGTTTCTTTTCACCGTTCTCCATACCACAGTCATTTCTCTCGTGGCAGCGAAGATATTCGTAATGAATGGACGCCAGTCTTTGATGAGGTTGGTATTGATCTTGTTCTTTCCGGTCATGACCATGCGTATATGCGGAGTTGGCCGTTATACAATGGAGAGAAGGTGGAAGAAGGTAAAGGTCCTACGTATATCATAGGCGGATCCGCAGGCCCTAAGTTTTATGAAATGGGTGATCAGGAATGGATTCGGGTCGCTTTTGATGACGATATTCAAATTTATTCTGGTGTTACGATTGATAAGAATGAATTAACGTTTAAAGTAACAACAAGAGAAGGTGATACGGTAGACGCCTTTACAATGGTCAAACAAGATAAAGACCCAGGCGAAGGCGAGAAACCGGGCGAAGGTGAGAAGCCGGGCGAAGGTGAGAAACCAGGCGAAGGTGAGAAACCGGGCGAAGGCGAGAAACCGGGCGAAGGTGAGAAACCAGGCGAAGGTGAGAAGCCGGGCGAAGGTGAGAAACCAGGCGAAGGTGAGAAACCGGGCGAAGGCGAGAAACCGGGCGAAGGTGAGAAACCAGGCGAAGGTGAGAAGCCGGGCGAAGGTGAGAAGCCGGGCGAAGGCGAGAAACCGGGCGAAGGTGAGAAACCAGGCGAAGGTGAGAAGCCAGGCGAAGGTGAGAAGCCGGGCGAAGGCGAGAAACCGGGCGAAGGTGAGAAACCGGGTGAAGGTGAGAAACCAGGCGAAGGTGAGAAACCGGGCGAAGGTGAGAAACCGGGCGAAGGTGAGAAACCGGGTGAAGGTGAGAAACCAGGCAAAGGTGAGAAACCGGGCGAAGGTGAGAAACCAGGTAAAGGTGAGAAGCCGGGCGAAGGTGAGAAACCGGGCGAAGGTGAGAAGCCAGGTAAAGGCGAGAAGCCGGGTAAAGGTGAGAAGCCGGATGATAAGGAAGAACGGAAAAAAGTTGTTACTGTAGTACCATCTAAAAATAAGAACGATCAATTCGAAATTAAAAATGGCTCTATTGAACAGCTCGCATTACAAGGAAAATTGGTCGTTGACTTGAGGAATAATGAAGAAGGTTTTGTGAAATTAACGAAAAAACAAGTCCAGATGTTAAGAGAGAAAAATGCGACATTGAACGTGAAAGCTGCGAATGTCGAGTTAGGAATTCCGGCAATAAACTTTGTTCATCAGGATGAAGAAGTCGTCATTAAAATCACGAAAACTGGAAAAGTTAAAGATGCTCTTACGGATGTTTACGATTTTACAATCATTCAAGGAGATCAAGTGATTCAGGATTTCGAAACACCTGTAACGATGAAGTTTACCATTGACGGAAAAATACAAGATTCCAGCAATGTCCATGTTTATTATTTCAATGAAAAAGCCAAGAAGTGGGAGTTAATTGGCGGTACGTATGAAGCTGGTGTCGTTACTGCCGCGACGAATCACTTTAGTGAATTTACAGTGTTTGAATCAAAAAAGGAAACAGTAGCGAACAAAGAACGTACAGAAAGACAGAGTGATCAGGACAATAAAGATAAAGCAGGAGAAAAACTTCCAAACACTGCAACAAATATGTATCTTTGGTTAACGGTAGCGATCGTATTGCTATTTGCAGGTATTGTTATTGTTCTTATCAATAAAAGAACAAGACAAAATAAGTAGTTGTACGTATAGGTAATGTGAGGATCAGTCCTAGTGACTGATCCTTTATTATGGGGCCGGGACATAAGCAAATACGAAATAGCAAAAAACGACCAATTCATTTATAATTGTTCGGTTTATTTATGATAAAAAAATCCCTATCATCGCTACGTCAACATATTTCGCTTTCCGCGGGCCCGCCTTCAGCTTCCTTGGAAAGCAAAGGTCGCTTTCCTGCGGTATCTTCAGCTCGAGCTATTCCCGCAGGAGTCTACATATGTTGACTACGCTAAAAGCTTGCGTATGATACACTGGGACAATTTATCCCGCATGTAAGGTGCCGTAAGGCTCCCACTTCAAAATCTTGAGTGAATACAAAAAGTCTAAGTGGGAGTAAACGGCACCTAAATGCCCGATTGGTTCAACTAACATTCAGTAGAAGCCCTACTGAATGAAGTTTCACTTTATCCCGCATGTAAGGTGCCGTAAGGCTCCCACATCAAAATCTTGAGAAATACAAAAGGTCCAAGTGGGAGAAAACGGCCCCTAAATGCCCGATTGGTTCAACTAACATTCAGTAGGAGCCCTACTGAATGAAGTTTCACTTTATCCCGCATGTAAGGTGCCGTAAGCCTCCCACTTCAAAATCTTGAGTGAATACAAAAGGTCTAAGTGGGAGAAAACGGCACCTAAATGCCCGATTGGTTCAACTAACATTCAGTAGGAGATGAAAGAAAACTCCTACTGAATGAAGTTTCACTTTATTGTTCGTTTTTTATCAGCTGATTTAGTTATGTCAACGGAAGGAATCAATAATCCCTATTACGTTGTAGTTTGCGTTTTAGTTGCTTTGGTCATCTTAGCTACTTTTAAGTAAAGTGCTGCCAGCTGATCCAGGAAAAAATTTGAATATGATCACCCGATTGCGCCACTCTAACCGTTTTTTACACCACTGCATTTTACAGCCAAAACGATAAATTCCCCAGATTCGATATGTGAACCTGATGGAATCGTGAATTTCGTCAGGTTTTTCAGCATTATGACTCTTGTTAAATATAAGTAATCTAATCAAAAATAAAAGTTTTACATTGTTTTGTATAAGTTTACTTTACTTTTATAAAAGATAAGTTTATAATTTGATTTGAAGAGGTGATGGTCGTGAAGAAAGATTTTGGTGATTCGATATCCAATAAAGTTTATGAATATCGTGTACTTGCCAGAATGACTCAGCAAGAATTAGCAAACAAAGTCGGGGTTTCCAAACAAACCATCTTCGTAATGGAAAAAGGAAATTATGTTCCGACCTTGCTGTTAGCTTTTCGAATTGCCGATTTTTTTAATGTCGATGTAAATGATATTTTTACTTATGTGAAAGGAAATGATCAAAATGATCCATGAATTTTTCTCAAATATCCACGACGCCATTTTTTCCCCTTTAAGGTCCTGGGCTGAACAATCTCAAGGAAATTGGAATATTCTCGTTGTAGTTGGTTTTTTACTGGTGATGGGCAGTGCGATTTTTGTCTATATCTTTCATAGGAAGATGGGACCTGCCGATGAACGGACAAGTAAGATCTCATTGAAGAGTGCTTACTTTATGCTATTGACAATTGTGCTGTGTGACATCATTTTTCCAAAAGACTATATGTGGAACATCTTTTTCACGTTCAAATATGCGCTGGCATTTTTAGCTGGTGGAATTTACTTGGCCGTTCAATATAAAAAGGATTTTTCATAAGAAAAAAGGCTGAGAAGCGAGGCTAGCCATGGATGGAGGATTAGACAATGCTGGTAAATAAGCTAACGAAGCGATATGGAAATTCAATCGTTTTAAAAGATCTCTCTTTAGAATTTAACCAAGGAGAAATCGTTGGTCTGATTGGAAGAAATGGTGCTGGCAAAAGTACCTTGATGAAGATTATCACGGAACTTATCTAAACCTATGGTGGATCAGTAACAGACAATGATCAAGTGGGGTACTTGATCGAAGAACCAAAGCGATTCAGTCATAAGACGGGATTATTCCACCTAACTTATTTTTCGGGAATTTACGGAAACACCTTCAAACTCAATGAATACGCGGGGCTCTTACGGAACCTGCAATTTCAAAAAATTCTCCAAAGATGTTCATGCTAACGTACGATTTAATCATCACTTGGGCATTAAAGATATACAATAAACGATTCAGGCACGAACTTACTGAGGAAAGTAGCTGTTCGGACTGCTTTATCCGAAAAAGATAAACCTTTGAAAAAGGGTATTATTCTGATAATGGGAGTACATTCATAAAGAATGGACGAAGTTAGCTTTTACACCAAAATATATGTATAATTCCCATTATTTAAAAAATTAATTTTTGGCGAGGGTATAAAGACGATGTTCTCAAGAATAAACTGACAATGCCCGCCAAACGGACGCTTGGTGAATTAGCTGAATTTGACTGGGCGGGGGCTGTCCGCTAAATCTTGCGACAAGTGGCTGGACAAAGCCATCTATTTGTAAGCCCCACTATTTAGTCAATATTTCTATATGTGTATTATAAAATTTTAGAGAATATGGGGCGAGTATAACATGCAATTTTTTAAAAAGTATTCTTTATTGGCTCTAGCAATATCTTTATTTGTTTTATTGTCTGGATGCGGGGCAGGTAAAGCAGTTGAAGGAGCAGATCAATACATAACAACTATTGAACAAATCGATATTCCAGATGATATAAAGGTTATCGGACTGGGTGAGGCAACACATGGAAATATTGAATTTCAAGAGTTGAAAAAAGACGTTTTTGAAGTATTGGTAAAAAATGAAAATGTCCGTGTTTTTGTCTTAGAAGGTGATTTTGGGGGCGGACAGCAAATAAATCAATTCATTTTAAATGGAGCTGGTACTGCAAAAGAGGCAGTGAACGCCCTTGATTATGGTATTTATAAAACGGAACAAATGATTGAGCTTGTTCAATGGATGCATGATTACAACGCGACGGTGAGCGAGGACAGGAAAATTTATTTTTATGGAAATGATATGCAACGCTATGACTACAGTAAAAAAGGCGTGCTAGACTATTATAAAGTTGTAAATGAAGATGCATTCAAAAAATATGCATTACAGCTGGAACCTGTTTCAAATGATAAAATGCATGAGTTAACGACAGAGCAATTGAAGGAAATCGATGAAACAATAGAAAACATCCTTTCAGACCTGCAAACAAATGAAGGGAATTACGTGGAACAATCATCTACTGAAGCTTATCTCTTTGCTTTACAATATGCGCAAATCATGAAACAGCGTACACAGTTATTTTTAAACGAAGGAGATTATACAAAACTTCGTGATCAATATTTGGCGGATAATTTACAATGGATTGTTGAATTTGAAGCAGAGCGAGGTCACGATAAAGTATTTATGACCGGACATAACGGGCATATTGAAAAAACGTCTGCATCGTTAGCTGGTTACAAATCGATGGGAAATTATTTGGATGATTTGTATGGTGAAGAATACTTTGCAATTGGTACTGATTTTATCAGCAGCGAGTTTCAGGCGAAAAATGGCGGCTCTGGTGAACGACAAATTCATACACTGGAGAATCACAATGATTTAGTTGATGCATTCAGTGAAGTGGAATCAAATGTTTTCTATGTTGATTTTGCAAAAGCAAGGAAGTCGGATGAGTTATCGGATATCATCTCGAGGGAACAAAAAATGGCGAATATTGGGGATGATTTCCGCTGGTGGTACAAGACTTTAAAGAAGTTTTACACGATTGAAATGACACCCAGCAAAGCATATGACAGTGTTATTATTGTAAAGGCAGCAACACCAACAAATGTCATAGAATAGCGCTATTTAATGATAACACAGCATAAAATAATCCAATTCTATAAGTGTCCAACTTGCTTTTCTTTTTTCCACAAATAGGGCCAGATTGTAGAACGTTTCATTCGTATTTGCAGTGGTTATTGTTGACTTAATAGTAGGGAAGTATTTTTGATGGGGGTTTGGGTAATGCACATAAAAACGAAAAGGTTATTGATACGAGAATTTGAATCCAAGGATTGGCAAGCTGTATACGCGTATACGTCGGACAGTCATGTTATGAAGTATATACCTGAAGGCGTTTTCACTGAAAAAGATGCCAAAGAATTTGTAAGTAAAAACACAGGTGATGATGCCGAAAAATTTCCTGTAGTATTAATAGCAGAAGATATTGTTATAGGGCATATTGTTTTTCATAAGTATTTTGGTGAGCATACTTATGAGATTGGCTGGGTGTTTAATCCAAAATACCAAAACAGAGGATACGCCTCTGAAGCGGCAAAAGCCATCTTGGAATATGGCTTTCAAGAAATGAACTTACACAGGATTATAGCAACATGTCAGCCTGAGAATATTCCTTCATACCGAGTGATGGAGAAGATTGGAATGAGAAGGGAAGGCTTTTTTAAAAAATGTATTCCTAATGGTAATGAATGGTGGGATGAATACTATTACGCCATTTTAGAAGAGGAGTTCAAATGAACGATAAAGAGTTCACAAGGTTTTCTTCGTCAATAAGTGAAAAAATTGGACCAGATTGTGAAAATGTAAAGAGGGTTTTCTGGTAATGACAGTGGAATTGTTTTATTTGCAAGTCTCATCTTGACTTTGCAAATACTTCAAGAACGCATGAGAAATTTTTGAAGGAAAGTTAAATTACGCAATCGGGCGGTATTGAAATAAATTGGGACCACCATTTAGACAACTCTAAAATGTGTGGTCCTTTTAATATCCACTATGATATAAAGCGAAAATTCTGCGAATCAGGATGCCGGATTTACTTGTGGGGCCAGGTTGTTTCGGTTTGCGGTACCGGTTAAGGCCGCATTTTATCCGGCATGTAAGGTGCCATATACCCCACATCAAGACCTGAGTTGGTAAGTGGGAGAAAACGGCACTAAATGCCCGATTCGTTCATCTAACATTCAGTAGGAGCCCTACTGAATGAAGTTTCACTTTATGTTCACGACTTGTACGAAGATCAATTATTTTTAGATGTGGTGGAAGGTTCTGGACCTTCCTTTACGCTTAGCCGAAAGTCGGAATGACAGGATTTGAACCTGCGACCTCTTGGTCCCGAACCAAGCGCTCTACCAAGCTGAGCCACATTCCGCGAATGCCGCGAGTGGGAGTCGAACCCACACGCCCTTGCGGACACTAGAACCTGAATCTAGCGCGTCTGCCTTTCTGCCACCGCGGCAAAAATGATAGCTCCATTATTATAACATAATATGAACATAAAATGTTTTGACGTTTTTTTGAAAAATCCAGCGTCTTTTTCATGTTCCCTCTTGCGCCTCCAGCTACGTGAGGCCTTATGATGAATATATACTTTTCGTAGGAGGGATTTTGATGAAAGAGAATACGAAGTACGCCGTTGGAGAGTTTTCCAAAAAAACAGGTTTGTCTGTTCGTACGCTGCATTACTATGATGAAATTGGGTTGCTTCAACCTGAAAAGGATTCGGAAACAGGTCACCGCATTTACAGTCATTCAGATATTGTAACCTTGCAGAAAATCTTAAGTCTTAAATTTCTCGGTTTCAGTCTGGAGCAAATCGCTTCCTTGCTGCATAAATCGAGCTTTACGGTTGATTTAGCTGACACATTGACTCTTCATATTAAGGCTTTGGAAGAAGATAAAAAGCGAATTGAGATATCAATGAATGCGATAAAGAGAGTCGTCAGATTGCTTAAGGAAGAAGGAGAAGTGGAAAGTTCTGCATTATTCAGCATCATTCATAATATGCAAACGGCGAAAAAGCAAAAAGAATGGATGGATCAGCATGAGCTGACAGAGGTAATGGAAGTGTTGTCCGGGAGATCCGAAGAAGAAAAAATCGCCTTGGATCAAATGTTTATTACATTTTATAAGGAAGTCAAACAATTATATGGCAGTCCGGTAGACGACCCCAAAGTAACAGAAATGCTTGAATCTTATCTTCATAATACTTTTTCCTTTCTGGGAGAAGACTTGATTCACCAACTGGCGGACGCAAATGTCGAAGAAACGGATATTCAAGAACTGGAGAATATGTCGCCTTTTCCATTTACGGAAGAAGAGCAGAAATGGCTTAACGAGGCGATGGAATATTATGTGAAGGAAGCAGAACAGGAATAGATGTGTTTTTTTGTAAAAGCGTTCCATCCCATCTGATCAGTTTCCGGCAGATTTTTAAAGCCAGTCCCAGCCATATGTAAAAATAATGAAATCCCTTCCGATTAATATCATGATTGGAAGGGATTTTCTCAATTGGTAAGGTATATTGTAAGTGATACGAGCTCCAAGACGCTTGAGGAAGCTTATATGAAGATGCAGCGTGAAAACCTTTCGCAAGTAAGCGGGTGAAAAAACAACATATGGGGCTTAACCTAGCCAAAGCCCAACGATAGTATATATTCTCGATGTTTTTCCCTTTCATGTCGGCTGTTCCCCCTTGAAGATGTTTGAAATATGGCGCGCGATTTGACACTGTATTCCCTACAATGAAGTTTAATGAATGATTATGACGAAAGTTTTTTACAGGAAGACATGCAACTTCATCGTATTCATTATATATAGTGAAAAGGATCGCAATCAGTATGGTTTACGGGTCAAGAGAGTAGTCACAAAAAGAAGGAATGTTCGCCAACCCAATATTTGCAAACGACATCGCAGAGATTCAATCAGGAAAGAGTGTGGAAGAAACTGAAAAAGTCAATCATTTGTATTTCTTTTTTCACATATAGGAGCTGCTCAGTGGTTTGCGAAAATGAAAAATTGGGTATTCCTTCATTGATATGATTACATATTAGGGGGAATGTGGTCATGGAGGAAGGTTATCCTAGTCGCAGGCAGTATCAAAAGAAAAGACAGCAGGGAAAAAGAATATTAAAAAAGTTAGCCATTCACACCGTGATGGCATTTTTTATCTGCGGTGTTTTATTGATGGGGGTGCTTGCGTTTGCCGCAGTGGCTTATGTAAGGGATGCTCCACAATTAAATCCCGAGTTGCTGAATTCCCCGCAGTCATCCACGATCTATGATATGAATAGCAAAAAAGTGACAGATATCGCCGGAGAGGAATATCGCAAGGTCGTTCCTTTGGATCAGATACCAAAAAAAGTGCAAAATGCGTTTTTGTCCGTTGAAGATGCGAGGTTTTGGAACCATCCCGGCATTGATGTCAAGCGGGTTGCCGGCGCGGCGGTGGCCAATGTGAAGGAAGGTTTTGGGGCAGAAGGGGGCAGCACAATCACACAGCAGCTTGTCAAGATGTCCTTTTTATCCTCGGAAAAAACGATTGAGCGGAAAGTACAGGAAGCGTATCTTGCCTTAAAAGTGGAAAATAAGTATACAAAAAAAGAAATATTGGAAAAGTATTTGAACAAAGTGTATCTTGGCGAAAAAACTTATGGTGTAGCGACAGCCGCAGAAGTGTATTTTGGTAAATCGGTTGAGGATCTGAATATCAGCGAGGCTGCGCTACTGGCGGGGTTGCCGCAAAGGCCGAGTGGGTATAATCCATACAATCACCCTGACCTTGCCGAGAACCGGAGAAATATTGTCCTTTCTTTAATGGAAGAGCATGGATATATTTCGGAAAAAGAAAAAAAAGAAGCCCAGTCGATCCCTGTAGAGAAGCTTCTTAAAAAACGGGAGAATAAAACTTTTTATAACAGCTTTACGGATCGGGTTATTGAAGAGCTGAAAGAAAAAGGGATTGATGAGAAGGAACTTTTTACACAGGGACTGAAAATCTATACAACGCTTGATCCAAAAGCACAGTCAATAACGGAAAAAGTGCTAAAGACAAATGAATATATCGAATTTCCCGATGATCAATTCAAAGCGGGTGTTGTGCTGTTAGATACAAAAACAGGAGAAGTACGGGCAATCGGCGGTAGCCGGCATTCGGAAGAAGTCCAAAGGGGATTCAACTATGCCACTCAATTAAAGCGCCAACCCGGTTCAACGGCTAAGCCGGTTATGGCTTATGGACCGGCGATTGAAAAGTTGAAATGGTCTACTTATGAGCAAATTAAAGATGAACCCATTGAATTGAATGGCAAGGTATTTAAAAACTGGAATAATCGTTTTCACGGAAATGTCTCCATGCGTAAGGCGATGCAATGGTCATATAATATCCCGGCTATCAAGGCGATGATGGAAGTGGGCACTGAAGAGGCCAAGCAGTTTGCCGGAAAACTGGGGATTCCCTTAAAGGAAGTTTTTCCATCTTATGCTATCGGAGGGTTTGGTGACGGAATATCGCCTCTGCAGTTGGCAGGAGCTTATTCTGCCTTCGGTAACAACGGTGTTTTTAACGAACCACATACAGTGAGAAAGATCGTCTATCCAAGTGGAAAGGAAAAGAGTCTTCAGCCAAAACCTGTTCAGGCAATGAGCGATTATACAGCCTACATGATCACCGATATGCTAAAAACAGTGGTCGAAGAAGGAACGGGACAGATGGCCCATATTCCAGGACTTCCTTTGGCCGGAAAAACCGGAACGAACGAACTGCCGGATACGATTAGGGGTTCCGGGGTAACGGATGCCTGGTTTGCCGGATATACAACCCGCTATACCGCTGCGGTATGGACGGGATACGATGAGATTACCCAGGAAAGCTATGTTCGAACAAAGGACTCCCACAATGCCAAATTGATCTTTAAACACATCATGTCCGAAGTTTCGAAAGGAATCGAAACACCTGATTTTACGATGCCGCCCTCGGTTGAAAAGGTGACGATTGGCAATCGGGTTGAGTTGTTTGTCAAAGGCACCGCGCCGAAGAGGAAACAGTTGAATATCGATAAGCCAAAGAAAGTCGAAGATAAAGAGGAAAACAAGCAACAGGAAGTGGAAGAGACAGAGAAGAAACAGGATGAAGTGCAAGAAGAAGAGAAAGAACCGGAGCAGGAGAAAGAGAAAGTGCCTAATCCGAACGAAGAAAAACAAGAAAACGAAACACCCGACACGAATAAACCAGAAAATCCTGGTGGAGAAAAGCCTGCTCAAGACAATCAGCAGCCTGGAGAAGATAATAACCAGCAAAACGATGATCAGCAGGATACCGGGAACAATGATAAAGGCAATCCAGGAAATAATCCGCCGGGAAATAAGGATACCCCGCCCGCGGGGGACACTGGCGGAACGGACGGCTCCGGCGAGAAAAAAGAGGAGCCGGCTACTCAAAGTCCGCCGCCCAGAAAAGATGACGGTTAGGATGGAGCAACGTTATCCTCTTTTAAAACGAACCGTTTCAGGAAGAGAAGACTCTTCATTTTAAAACGAAGCCGTTTCAGGAAGAGAAGACTCTTCTTGAGCGGTTTTTTTACGTAGGATATGCGCCTGAACAAAAGCCGTATAAGCTTCCGGATTTTCTGGCATTTTTTCCTGAAAGAGGTTTAATGGTGCATGGATAACGGAATAAAAGAAATAATAAGACTTAGTCAATAAATCAACAAAGGAGAACGAACATGTCCAATGTCAAATTAGCAGTCATCTTTTACAGCATGGGCGGAACGAATTATCAATTGGCAAAATGGGCTGAAGAAGGGGGAAAAGAAGCAGGAGCTCAAGTTAAAGTGCTGAAAGTGGAGGAGTTAGCCCCGGAATCCATTATTGAAAGAAATGAAGCATGGAAATCAACAGTAGAGACAACAAAAGATGTTCCCATTGCTACTGGCGACGACATTCAATGGGCGGATGCGATAATCTTCAGTGTCCCTACCCGATTTGGCAACATGCCTTCACAAATGAAACAATTTCTCGATATTCAAGGAGGGCTGTGGTCTTCGGGCAAAACAGTGAACAAAGTGGTCAGTGCCATGACTTCAGCGCAAAACCCGCATGGCGGCCAAGAAGCAACGCTTTTATCTTTGTATACAACGATGATGCACTGGGGGGCGATCATTGTACCTCCTGGTTATACAGATCAATCGGTCTTCGGGGCCGGTGGAAATCCATACGGCACAAGTGTAACCGTTGATCAAGATGGCAACATGGTTGACGATGTCCAAGCAGCGGTTAAGCATCAGGCAAAGCGCACCGTAACCGTCGCGGAATGGGTGAAAAAAGCGAATCAATAACGGTAATCGGGAGCTAATCGGCAAATGTCCGGTTAGCTTTTTTCATTGAACTTTTTCATCACTTGCTTGGATTTCCAAAAAAATGTTCCGGAAATAAAAAGATTTGCGCACCCGCCGATTCAATTGAACTAAATGGTGCATGGCGGTTTGTGACGAGTGTATTTTGCCGAATTTGATTGGTTAATGTCTCGATAAAAGGAGATCATCTCAGTATCTTTTTTCAAAGAAGCCGGTCCACTAATCGTATTTAATGGTGATTTTACCCCCCAAAGAACAACATGGCCACTACAGGCAAGTGGTCAGAAGCTTCTGGCATTATGTTAACAACCCCAGCATCCAATATGTCAAAATGATGACTGGCAAAGATATAATCTAGTCGCGTTCTTGGCCGATGTGCAGGATATGTAAAGCCTGTTCCTTTTCCAACTATTTCCCACGCATCCTGAAATTCTTTCGTCAAATTTTGCCATCGTTTCGATCTCGGCTTCATGTTCCAATCGCCCATTATCACAACCGGTTTGGCTTTATTTTGCTGTAACTTCAATATATAATCTGTTTGTTTTTTGTGGAGCAATGGGTTAAGGCTTAAGTGGGTGACGATTATTTGCAAGGATAATGTTTCGATTTGAACTTTTGCCTCCAACAGAGACCTTCCCTCGCTGAGTCCCGGCATCGTAAATGAATGGGTTGCTTTGTCGACAATGGGATATCTCGATAAAAGGGCGTTTCCAAATTGCCGTTCTTTCGCCAAATATTTGGTTTTTTTCCAAATAGATGGACAAAATGCATAGTCCATCCCACATTGTTTCGCCAACCAATCCGCCTGATCTTCATAAAGACTTCGTTTTGAAAAATGACTGTCAACTTCGTTGAGACCGATAATATCCGGCTTGCAAAACGCAATGACATCAGCAATTCTGCCAAGGTCGACTTTTTTATCCGATCCCCTGCCATGATGAATATTAAAGGTCATTGCCTTGATCTCCAAAGCGTTCACCCATTCCCTCTGCAACTTTACAAAATAGTGTTTGAAGTTCGCTTTATTTCATACACTAGTCTTATTTTTCCACTCATATTTACTTATTTCTTATACAAAATAAATCAGAACAATTTATTGTAAGGGGAATTGCCAATGGACATTAGGATGAGACAATATTGCCTTTCGGCATGGAATTTCATCGATCCGGTTTATTTTCAATGTACGCGGTTGCAATATATTCAAAAAGCATGCGGTAATCAATCCATATTACGTGTCCGGTTAACGAAATACAAAGGAAGGGATATCGTTTTATCAGACGGGACTCCTATCAAGAAGAATGACGTACTTGTGAAAATTCATTTGCATAATAGCAAGCTTTTGCAGCAAATGGAGTCGTGTCATAGCGAAATTAGAAGAGCTTTATATATTTACCAAGCGGTTAAAGAGTCGCTTCCATTCGTTATCCGTTATATCCAGACTCAGAAGAATCATGAGCAGATAAAAGGGCTGATCGGCATTACGATGCTTTATAAAGGATGTAAGAAATTAGGGTTTGAACCGTATCCAATTATTCACCCGTTTTATAAACATTTCAAAAAGTTTTCTCTTCTTCCGATCTATTTTCTCTCCTCCGCAAGAGCATTCAATAAAGAAATTCCGTCTCCCATGTATTTATTTATGTCAAGGGATACATTAATGAGCCGTTATGGACACAATAATTGATACGAAAAGGAAATGAAAAAGGATGAAGAGAATGGTCTATTTAATGATCGTTATCATTGTCGTTGTCATGATCATCATTTTGATAAAAACGGCTGTTAAGCCTAATCGACAATCTTTGGATCAAACAGAAATGACGCAAACAGGGAAACCTGTCATTTTACTGATCGTCGACTCCCTGATGAATGAACCGCTGCAGCAGGCAGTAAAAAAAGACCGTGCGCCGGCGCTTCAATTTCTGATGGAACATGGCCGGCTATATCCTGATGTTGTCAGCAGTTATCCCACAATGTCTGTGACGATTGACAGCACATTATTAACGGGAACGTATTCGGATAAGCATCGTGTTCCGGGTCTCGTTTGGTATGATGAAAATGAAAAACGGCTCGTCAATTATGGAAGCGCCAGAGAAGAAGTGTTTAAGCTTGGCGTCAAGCAAGTGGCGGAGGACAATCTTTATAAGTTGAACCATAAGCATTTAAATCGTGATGTCAAGACGATTCATGAAACATTAGCGGATGCGGGGCAGCAAAGCGCGTCGATCAATGCGCTCGTTTACCGTGGAAACGAAAAAAAGACGCTGCATATTCCCGAAGTCGCAGCAAAATTGAAATTGGCGCCGGAAACATTACACATAAAAACGCCTGCGCTTTTTTCCTATGGCATGCTGTCGCAATTCAGCCCAAAAAACGATCAACATATCGGCCCGTTTGAAAAGTTTGGTTTTAATGATGCCTTTTCCGCCCAAGAATTGAAGCATCTCATTCAAAATGATAAGCTTCCCGCTTTTACAATTGCCTATTTTCCGGAGCTTGACCAAGAAGTCCACAAAAATGGCCCTAAAGAACATATTGATGCCATTGCGAAAACAGACAAGCAGGTTCAAGAAGTGTTGAATACGTATGAATCGTGGGACGAAGCGCTGAATAACGCCATTTGGATTGTGATGGGAGACAGCGGCCAGGCGGAAGTGGGAAATGACAAAAATCAATCCCTTATTCGCTTAAAAGACATGCTGGATGATTATAACATATACAAAGTGACAGAGCAGGTTAAAAAAGATGATCAAATTGTCCTCGGGCACAATGAAAGGATGGCGTTCATATATATTTTGGATGAGGCGATCAGACAGGAGGAAGTTGTAAAAAAACTGCAAAAGGATGAAAGAATTGGGTTTCTCGCCTGGAAAGACGGGTCTGGTGTTCATGTGGCTGCAAATGGCCACAAAGAAATTTTTACTTTTCGCCCCGACGGCCCGTACAGGGATTCATACGGGCAAACGTGGACAATCAAAGGAGATCCTTCTGTGCTGGATATGACGGTTCATGGTGATGTGATTGAATATAAAACGTACCCTGATGCGCTTGCGCGGCTTCATAGTTCGCTTCATTCACATTCGGGCACTTACATCATTGCGGATGCCAAGCCCGGGTTTGAGTTTCAAGGCGAAGGAACCCCGATTCACCCTGGTGGAGCTGCGCATGGCGCGTTGCATCAGCAGGATACAATGGTTCCCGTGATCGTAACGGGCACGAACACAAAACCGCGCCATATGCGGATCGTTGATTTATATGCGTGGATGATAGACTTGACGAAAAATCGATAACGGTATTTGCATGGTTTTCATATTGGAAGCTGCTCCAGCGGTCACGACCGTCTTTTCATTGCCTGTAAAAGGGGGGAGGTGCGAATTTCGGTCAAGATTATCTTTTAATCGTTTTGATGGAAAGATGAATGAGGTTACATTGCCAGTGTAAAAGGGGGACAGGCGCGAATCTTCGTCACGCTTACTTTTAATCGTTTTCGCAAAAGGGGACGGTGCGATCAATCGGCCACGTTATTATTACCGAAAAGTTAGGCTGGCTATTTTATAGAAAATGGATTAACATCGTCGTTAACAAAAACCACCAAGTACAAAAAGTGTATGCTTGGTGGCGGGAATGGACGGCGGTTAATGTCCGCCTCCTATTCGATGTTAGAGCAAATGGTTTGCAATCTCTTCCTTGAATGGGCCATTATTCAAAAGATTTCGTTTGGCGAACTATTGGACATTCGAAATGGTATCTCCTTGAATTGGCTCTATTCCATTTTTAAACTTAATCCGAATTGATATTCCACTTTCCAAATCTGACGTATCCATTACTTGGAAATGCAAATGTGGTTCTGAAGAGTTTCCGGAATTGCCGCATTTTCCAATGTATTGTCCTTCTTTTACAAAATCACCTACTTTAACTCGTATTGAGTTCTTTTTTAAATGAGCTAACAGGCTATATTCTTTTTCCGCATGTTTTATGATGACATAATTTCCGGCCGGTTTTTCGGCATCCATATCCACTTCGCCAGGAATATTGTCTTTCATACCATCAACCACTTTTGTCACTTTTCCATCTGCCGGGGCTATGATTTCTTTATCATAAACATAGAAGTTTTCATTTCGAGTTCGTGTATCCTTATAAGATGAACCATTTTGTACTTTTACTAAATCATAAGCATAACGCTGATTTTCATATGGATAATGATAATTGATGAATTCATTTGTCCCGCCCCAAAAGACAAACGATTCACCTTTTATTGGCATACTATAAGTCATTTGCGTAAAGCGATTATCACTCTCTGGAAAAATTCTAAATGGCTTTATATAGAGGCTTTGTATCTGATGGTGCCTATCGAAAGAAACGTGAATGGCCTTTTCATTTCGGTCATCTAACCAAGTATAGTAATACAAACCTTGTAAAGTTGCTTTCCATTTTAATTGGTAATGTGTAACGCCCGCATTAAAGGTTTTTGCTAGCTCAACAAATTGCTTTAAAGATATTAGTTGCTGAAAATCTTCAGAGGTGCAACGGTATATTTTTTCAAAATCTTCACATTGAAATATTCTTCCAAACTCTTCTGGGTTAATAGAACCAGCAATCAAAAATAAAACCTCCAAATTATTTCTAAAAAGTGTACTTATACACTCATACGAAATGCTCGTTAAAAAGTTCCGCTAAACCTTCATTTGTTTCCTGTTATGAACTCGGATATTCTTGTTAAGATTTTTAATGGAAATTATTACAACATCTCTATTAAATAAGGTAGCCATCCATTTAAAATCATATAGGGAAGGAAAAGTGTGCTGTCGCGAATGGGCTTTTGCGCCTTTGTCCAATAAGCGGGATAAACTCAACGTTTAACATGGTGGTTTTGCTCAATAAATTGATAAGGTTCTTACTAAATGAATGATAGGGTTCATTGAAAAGAGCTGATGGAATGATGATGCGTATCAATTACAAATTGAATAAAAATCACATGCCTTGGATGATGCTCGGGTGGCTGCTTGTCATTCAGGTGCTTGTCGCTTTTGTCGGGAGAAGTATCGCTCCTTTGGGGATTTTAATCGGGGAAGAGCTTTCATAGACGAAAGCACAGATCGGAATGCTGCCTGCCGCGTTATTTTTAGGGTAGTCGACTGTGTCGATACCGGCAGGGCTACTGACCGATCAAATGGGATCTAGAAAAGTACTGCTACTTCTCTCAGTTTGTCTGGGGACAGGGTTTTTGATAATGACTTTTACGTCATCACTTTTTCTATTGTTATGTGCAATTGTTATCAGGGGACTTGGCTATGGCGCCTCTCATCCTGCAACTAACCGGGGTATTCTCAGTGGTTTCCGGCAGAAAGACGGGGGATCGCTATGGGAATCAAACAAATGGGCGTCACTCTCCGATCTGCCCTTGCAGCCCTGCTCCTGCTGCCGTTGGCAAGTGTTTGGGGGTGGCGTCCGGCCATATTGGCGGGAAATTCGATTTTATTATTGACCGGTATGTTTACTTATATCATGTATGATGAACCACGCCAAAAAACAAATCCGACGGCAGCGACAGTGAAAAGAAATCCAATGACATGTTGGACGCTGTTACGACATAAAGCGCTTGTGTATGTCAGTTTGAGTGCTTTGATTTTAAGCAGTACTCAAATGATCGTAAATACATATCTTGTTTTGTTTTCCTATGAAAGGCTGGGCATCAGTCTTTTTTTATCCGGAACATTGCTTGTTTTGTCCGAAGCAGGCGGTTCTGTGGGAAGGATCTATTGGGGTGTGATCAGTGACCGCTTTTTCAACAGTAAGCGCTTGATGGTGTTATTTCATCATTGCCGTGATGGCTGCCGCCATTTCAATGATTGTCGCCCTGCTTCCGGCGGGGACATCTTACATTGTGATGGTGCCCGTCGCCTTTTTATTCGGGTTTGGTGTTTCCGGGTTTAATGGCATTTGGATGAATGCCACAACCGAAATTAGTTCCAGAGGAGCAATTGGGCATTGCAACGGGCTTTAGCATTACTGTCGGGTCTTGGGGTGTTGTGGCAGGTCCTCCTTTTTTTGGATTCATTGTGGATATGAGCGGTTCTTTTATATCAGGCTGGCTGTTTATTTCATTCATTGATGTTGCTGTTGAATGTGATGTCTGTGAAACAAGAAGAATCCAAGAAAATAAAACATTTTTCCTAAAAAAATGACAAAGTTTCACTATCTTAAATTGAGTGGTTGAGGAGCGGTTCATTAGTGACTATAGTAATGTTTAATCTTTTGAGTTTTTCAGAAAATGACAACGCTTTCCCGGTAGAAGGAGGTGAAATGACAAATTTCAGCATCAGCTAATTGTCCGCTGTTTTCCAAGAAAAATCATACAAATAAATAGGAGGAGAGGGGAAAGTATGATTGCTTCTGTTAGCAGAGCTATTGATATTTTAAGCTGTTTTACTCAGGAGGAGCCTGTATTGGGCAATGCAGAAATTGCTGAAAAACTGGGATTAAGCAGAAGTACGACACATCATTTAATCACTACACTATGCAATGAAGGTGTCTTAATAAGGGATGCCAGTAGAAAATACCGCCTTGGTTGGAAGCTTTTGGAATGGAATAACAGAGTCATGTTTCAACATGATTTTTATAATAAGGCAATGCCTTTGGTAAAAGAATTGACGGACAGATTCAGGGGAACAGCCCATATTGGCATGTTTGATCGAGGAGACGTCGTTTTTGTCCTCCGGATTTCTTCCATGGAGGCGAATGATGTACCAACTTATCTTGGAGGAAGAAAACCCGCCTATTGTACAAGCGCCGGAAAAGCTCTCATCGCCTATAACGATGTTTACTTGAAAGAAACGATTGCCAAGGGATTATCGAGGCAGGGTCCCAATACCATTACGAATATCGAAACTTTAAAACAGGAATTGAAAGCGGTTCGTGAGCAGGGATACTCTATTAGCAATAATGAAAATGACACACGTACTTATGCGATAGCAGCACCGATTCAATCGTATTCGGGGGAAACGATCGCATCTGTCAATTTGGTGGGGCCGATTAGTTATATGAAAGGGCTTCATAAGGGCCACATTATCCAGTGTGTTATCAATACAGCGAAATCAATTTCGCGTGAATTGGGCTACATCGAAATTTAATGGTTTTCAACGCCTTGGAATAAAGAGAATATTCAGAAAAATAAACAAACTATTTTAAAGGTTCCAAAAAAAGACTTCCTTTTTTCTATACAAACAAGCTTTAGGGGGCATGAACAAATGAACATTTACAAAAGTCGCATTTTTATTGTAATGGTGATGGCTGCTCTGTTATTAGCCGCATGCGGCAGCGGCGGAGACAAAGAATCAACAAAGGCAAGCGGCGGCGGAGCAGAGCAGACTTACGAACTAAAGTTGGGACATATTGCGCCTCCTGACCATATTTGGAATAAATCGGCAGAAAAGCTGGGTGAAGAATTGGAAAAACGTTCCAATGGTCGTATGAAAGTAGATCTGTATCCCGGTGGTCAGCTTGGGAGTGATTCTGACATGGTACAGCAGCTTGAAACAGGGTCATTGGACATAGCTTTCATTACAAATGCTTTCTTGACATCAAAGTCGGATGCTTTCAGCGCATGGTTTGCACCTTATTTATTTGGCTCTTATGAAGAAGCCTTTGAAGCCAGCAATTCGGATGTGGCCAAAAAGATTTTGGCGACGCTGGATGATCAAGGACTAAAAGCAATGGATTATTTCTTTTCGGGTCATCGGACAATGATGTTTAGGGAAAAAATTGAAACACCTGATGAAATGAAAGGGCTAACAATGCGCGTGACACCAAGCCCGGCCTTGGAAGATTGGTACCGTTCACTCGGGGTAAACCCGGAGTCCATCTCATTGCCGGATGTTTACCAATCGGCACAAACAGGGGTTATCGACGGGATGGAAATGGATTTGGATGCCGCTATCACTTCGAACTTTAATGAAGTGACAGGTTACGGGGCGTTGACAAATCATATGGTTTGGCCGGCAGTGATGATCATTAATAAAAAACGTTTTGAAGACATGTCTGAAGATGATCAAAAAATAATTGAAGAATCTATGGCTGTTGCATCCGAGTATGCCACAATGCAGCGTGCTTCGCAGGAAGAAGAATTCAAAAAAACACTTGAAGATAGAGGGATGGAGCTTTACGACATAGATACCGCTTTATTTAAGCCTCACATGAAAGAATTTGATAAGAAATATAAGGAGATGGATCCTCTTATAAAAGAATTTATTGAAACGTTTCGTAAATAGGAGGTGTTAACATGAAGACATTAAGCAACTGGATTGAAGCTTTTGAAAAGCTGGCGTCCATCCTGTTAATTGCTGCCATGACAGTGGTCCTGTTTATCTCTGTCATATTCAGGTACTTTTTAAACGCCCCGCTTTTTTGGGCGAATGAAGCCAGTATCTTTATGATGGCCTGGCTTACCTTTATCGGAGGAAGTTTGGGGCTTAAGTATAAGTCCCAGGCTTCCATCACTTTTTTGGTTGACCGTTTTTCAGAAAAAGGAAGGAAAATTCTTTTTATCATGACACATATCATTATTTTAATAGCGTTGGCGTTCTTACTGTATTTGAGCTATCAATGGGTATTTACCTTGTCTCCGCAAAAGTCGAGTTCTATGCGCTTGCCGATGTGGATCCCTTATCTTTCTGTACCAGTGGGATTGACATTTGCGTTTATCCATCTATTGGATTATTTTATCGATTTATGTAAAAATACACCACAAAGTAGTGAAGCATCATGACCATCCACTTATTAGCAACGATCATCATATTTATTTTGCTCTTGATAATCGGCATCCCGATTTCGCTTGTTTTAGCAATTACTTCATTGGCTTATCTCATTTTGACTGATTCCGTCGCCGTCTTGGGATCGGTTCCACAGAAAATGTTTTCCGGGCTGGATAACTTTGGATTACTGGCCATTCCCCTCTTTATGTTGGCCGGTGAATTAATGAATTTGGGGGCATCACCACGAGATTAATCACTTTTGCCAAGGTGCTGATCGGACATTTCCGAGGAGGATTAGCGTATGTCTCCATTATCGCCAACATGTTTCTCGCATCCATTTTGGGCTCTGCCAATGCGCAAGCTGCCATGATGAGTAAGGTCATGGTTCCCGAGATGGAAAAGGAAGGATATTCCCGAAGCTTTTCCGCCGCATTAACATTGGCTTCATCGATTGTGGCTCCGGTCATTCCACCGAGTATGTTATTTATCATTTATGGGACATTGACGGGTGCTTCCATAGGAGATTTATTTATGGCCGGTATCATACCGGGAATTTTACTGGGAATTGGATTTATCGCTGTAATCGGTTTCATGAGTGTGAAGGAACAATTTCCAAAAAGCGAGCGGGGAACATTGAGGTCGATGCTGAAAAGTTTTTTGAGCGTGCTTCCTGCCTTGCTGATTCCTTTTATAATTATTTATGGCATATTAAGCGGCGTGTTTACGCCTACTGAGTCGGCAGCCGTAGCCTGTATAATCGCCGTTATCATTGGCTTTGCCTATAAGGAGTTAAAGGTTGGACATCTTCCGGAAATATTATTAAACACAGTGGTGAATACTGCCACCATCACGTTCCTTATTGTGACAGCCAATTTATTCGGATATATTATCGCCTACGAACAAATTCCACAGCTTATTGCAAACTCAATGTTGAGTTTATCGGACAATCCACTTGTATTCCTTTTACTGGTCAATATTTTATTGTTGTTGTTAGGAACCGTTTTGGATGGAATTGCGGCATTGATTATTTTAGTGCCGGTATTTGCTCCGCTTTTGACAACTTATCAAATAGATCCGGTTCATTTTGGGGTTATCGTGACAATTAATCTCACCATCGGCCTTTTGACTCCGCCTGTTGGAACAGGTCTGTTTATTGTTTCTTCCGTGGCAAAAGTTAAAATAGAAGATCTTGTCAAGGCCATCATTCCTTTTTTACTGACAGCGATTGTTTTACTGCTGGTCATCACTTATTGGAAAGATGCAGTGCTTTGGATTCCAAGCCTTTATGAGCCATAAAATTGTACATGGTTGTGAGTCTGGGAGGGGTTCGCCAAGTATATAGAATCACAGCAGTGAAAAGCTCTCGGCCCAGCCTGAGAGCTTTTTCACCATTATGATCTGTTCTTTTTTCGTATTTCTTTTTCAACTTTACGAAGCGCTTTTTTTGAGCCGCGTTCAATGTCATGCTGGAGCTTTCTCGTTTTATGGTCAATGAATAAAGAGTCTAAGTCATATCCCTCCGGGTATAAGTCCGCGGCTTTTCCTTCTATGGCCAACCGTTTTTCATGTACTTCAATCAATTGATTTTGATAAAAAACGGTGACGTTTTGATAGTGGTCTTTTTCTTTATATACAATTCCAAAATCGTCGTGATCCAGCAGTTTTACGCGGTCTCCTTTTTGATAGTGGATACGATGTTCTGCTTTTACAGCAGCTTGCTTAGGTTTTCGTATTTTACTTTCATGTACTCGTTCTAAGCGGTATTCTTTATTTTTCATATAATCTTCTGCTCTTTGTAATACATGTTCCGGTACATTCATTTTTCTAGAGATCCATAAGGCGTTACTGTCTCCCGATTGCCCGATCAGAAGCTTATATAATGGCTCAAGTGTTTCATGATTAAATTGCATGGCAGCGTTCATGAAATCACTATGCAGTTCGGAAAAGCGTTTTATTTCGCCATAGTGGGTTGTCGCAACGGTTATACATCCTTTCAGATAAAATTCTTCTAACAGGGAGATGGCTAAAGCCGCCCCTTCATTTGGTTCTGTCCCGCTGCCAATCTCGTCGAATAGTAACAGCGTATTGTTGTTTACGGAACGAAGGATTTCCGATAAGTTCTGCATATGAGAAGAGAACGTGCTAAGTGCATTTTCTATGCTCTGATTATCACCAATATCCACAAAAATATGGTCAAATATCGCAATTTCAGTTTCTTTTGAAGCTGTAATATGAAACCCGGACATCGTTGCCAAAGTAACAAGGCCTATTGTTTTCAGCACAATTGTTTTTCCCCCGGCATTTGGACCGGTTATGATCAAGCTGCGATAACTGTTTCCAATCTGAAAGTGAAGTGGAACAACATGTCCTGATAATAATGGATGCTTGCAATGAACGAATGAAATATATCCATGTTCATTAATGTTTGGCTCAATTCCATCGACATGTCTGCTATATTTCGCTTTGGCAAAAATCATATCGTACTGGGATATAAGCTCGATATTGATGTTAAGAGGCCGGAGATTTTCTGCTACGAGCCCTGTTAAAGTAGCTCGTATTTGATATTCCAACATGGCCTCTTCGGATTTTAAAGCCGCTAATTCAGCACTTAATTTTCCTACCGCGCTAGGCTCTATAAAGACTGTCGAACCTTTAGAAGATATTTCAATGACCGTTCCTTGTATTTTATTTTTGTAGGAAGCTTTAATAGGGATTGTATAGCGGTCATCTTTGATCGTAATAATGAACTCCTGAATGTAATGTTTATGGGCACTGCTGTTTATGAATTTATTTAATCGTTCTTTTATTTTTTGTTCGGTGGATTGAATATGGGAACGAACACGTTTAAGTTCTTTGCTGGCTGCCGAGTCAACTTCATTATTTTTTATGGAAAAATGGATTTCCTCTTCCACATCCAGGAATTCTGTCATGGATTGAGCATAGGAAGCCAATGTAGGCGCGACAAACTCTTTGTTGGACATGAACATTTTTATTTTCCGGCAACCCCTTAAAAAATCGGCAATACTTAAAAGTTCCCCAGGGTCTAAAATAATCCCTTTATCTAATTTAGTGATGATATGTTCAATTTGGGAAACACCAATAAAAGGCATGTTTCCACCTGCATCCAGAATGGCTCGTGCTTCAGATGTTTCGGTTAAGCGATGTTTTACCACTTTTAGGTTAGAACTTGGTGTTAATTGGTCGATCAGTTGTTTGCCTAGTCCGCTCACGCAATATGATTTTACGATCTCTTTAAGTTCGTTGTATTGTAATTTTTCAAAAGTATTTTTATTCATGTTTTGATTCTCCTCAAAGTGATGAATTGAATTGATCAGCAATGAAGAAACCTACTGGCAGGATTTCAATGAGTTGTTCAATAAAAAAAGCCGCGGTATCTACCGCAGCTTTTTTACGTTTACAAGGCAAAAGAGAATAAAACCATCCGTAAAGTTCGTTCTATTTACGAAATGGCGCGCTTGTTTATAAAGTAGGGTAGGTATCTTCATAGGTGGAAATAAGTCCATAGTAAAACAAGGGGTATGAAATGAGCTAAAATCCCCTGTTGTTACAATTTCCTTATTTCCTTTTACATTTTCCTATTTAGATACTACCGCACTCACAAAAAGCACCTCTTATTAATCGGATTGTTCATCTCATTGAAATCCACTTTATAAAACTCATTATACTCGGTGATGTTGAAAAAGTAAATCATGGCTTTTATCTGTTTAACTCCAAAGTACTTTTTAGACTTAAAAGGTCCATCAGGTTGTGTTGAATCATAAAATTGGTTATTTCATTACAATTAGGTTTTGTTTATGATTGTGAGGATAAAGGTGTTGAGGAAGGCCAGGGGAAAAGCATGGAGTTTGACAAAGAAAGGACCCGGTCAATAGTCTGGATAACCGAAAAAAGAGAATGCCGGATCAAACCTTTATATAAAGGAAGACATTTAATTAAGGATCATACGGGATTTTACACTTACACCCTTGAACCTTCTGGGGTTTTTCATTACAGAAAGGATGTTGTTCCTCTTTAAATGATGAGGACCAGGAACATTGGTGCTTGTGACTGCGCCGTACTATATATGTAGTTTGAACAGATCACCCACAGCTTTTAACAGCAGTGACTCATGAAGTTGATCCTTAAACCAAAACATTGACAGAACCGTTGGCGATATGTATATTATACACTTATTAAGGATACTAATTTCATAGGGATTATTGGTTTTTGTGGTGGCACAGTAAATCGGTGGCGCATATGATGAAAAACCAACTGAAGCCCAAAACAAAGGGGGGAACATATTATGGATATATGGTTCATTAGCTTGAATATAGTGGCTTTACTTGCGTTTATTGGTCTTCTTATTTTTATGCAAAAGAAACATGTATCGTTTACAAAACGTGTATTTACGGGCTTAGGTACAGGGATTGTGCTTGGCGCAATTTTACAAGCCATCTATGGAGTAGATTCGGAAGTTTTAACGACTACAGCAGATTGGTATAGTATTGTCGGAAGCGGATATATCAAACTGTTGATGATGATTGTCGTGCCACTTGTCATGGTGTCTATCATTCAATCCATTATTAACCTGGAAAAATCAGCAGACCTTGGAAAAATGTCTGCCTGGATTATTGGTTTCTTAGTTTCGACGGCTATGGTGGCCGCTTTGATTGGAATTGGATCTGCTGCATTATTTGATTTGAATGCAGATCAAATTGATGCGGGACAAGCGGAAATAGATCGAGGGGATATGCTTTTAGAAAAACTTGGAGAAGTGGAGGATCTAACAACGCCGCAGAAAATCCTCAGTTTTATTCCATCCAATATCTTTCTGGATATGACAGGAGAGCGGGCGACTTCGGTCATTGCGGTGGTCATTTTCTCCATCATCGTTGGGATTGCTGTCCTTGGGTTACGGAGAAAAAATCCGGAACAAGCGGAAATGTTTAAAAAAATCGTGAATGCGGTTTATGCAGTTGTTATGCGAATTGTAACATTGATTTTGCGCCTGACACCATTTGGAATTCTAGCTTTGATGGCTAATACGGTGGCTAAAACAGATGTTGCTGGTATTGTTCAGCTTGGTAAATTTGTGATTGCCTCTTATGTCGGTTTATTTGTCATCATGATCTTCCATCTTTTATTAGTGGGGCTCTTTGGTTTAAATCCGCTGACATACTTAAGAAAGGCCATGCCAGTGCTAGGTTTTGCTTTTACATCCCGCTCGAGTGCGGGTACGATTCCACTGAACATTCAAGCACAGAAAAACTCCCTTGGTGTTGATTCAGGAATCGCTAACATGTCGGCTTCGTTTGGAGCGACCATCGGGCAAAACGGCTGTGCCGGAATGTATCCCGCCATGCTGGCATTCATGATCGCGCCTACAGTCGGGATTGATCCACTTGCACCAGCATTTATCATCAAATTGGTGTTAATTATCGGTATCAGTTCATTTGGTGTTGCCGGTGTTGGTGGGGGTGCTACCTTTGCCGCATTGATTGTTTTGTCTTCTATGGGGCTCCCTGTAGCTTTGGCTGGTTTACTCATATCAATCGAGGCACTAATTGATATGGGACGTACGGCTGTCAATGTAAATGACAGCATGGTTTCCGGCACATTGACAGCACGAATCTTGGGGAAACTGAATTTGAAAACATTCAATGATAAAACAGCAATTGAAGATAATTCGTCATTTTAAGGAAGAAATGAATCACCATCCTCTTGGTGGTTCGTTTTTTTTTTTGCAGAAAAATAGTGAGTATTCGGAGTTGTATCTGATATTCGAAATGATTCCGGTCCCTCTTTTATTTCGTACTTGTTTATGTCCCAGCCCCTATTCTCGCAATTTTTACGAATATCCATCAGCTTTCAACATATATCCAAACCCCTTTCCTACTTTATTAATGGTTCTATGAAAATTTTTAATAGATTTCATCATCTGAAATCTATGCGTTGTAGGGTGTCAGCGTTTTCAATATAGTAAATACAAATCTGAAGATTGGAGGATGGAGTCTATGGATACGAGAGAATTACGGAATTGTTTTGGCTGTTTTGCAACCGGTGTCACGGTGATCACTTGGATGAATGACGATGGCCAAAGAAGAGGGATAACCGTCAACTCCTTTACTTCTGTTTCATTGGACCCGCCGCTTGTACTTATTTCGATAGATAAGAAGACAAAGGCTTTTGAAGAATTGAAAAACAAGTCCTTTGTTATCAATATATTATCTGCTGATCAGGCTGCCTATGCACTGCAATTCGCGGGACGGCCACAGGCGGATCTGGAGGTGGAGTGGGAAGAAACGCTTGGCCCGCTGCCTGCACTAAAAGGAACAGTAGCTCATTTTAAGTGTTCGCCCTGGAAGGAGTATGAAGGCGGAGATCATCTTTTGTTTGTGGGGAAGGTGGAGGATTTTTCCTACAATCAAAAAGAGAGTTTATTATTTTACAGGGGAAAATTTTTCGAAACAGCAGATCGTTCCATTCTTGCTGCAAATTCATAATGGAGGGAAAAAACGATGAGCATCAGAACGGGAGAGCAATATATTCAAGGGTTGAAGTCGCGGCAGCCGGAGGTCTGGCTTGGTGGTGAACGGGTGACAGATTTGGTGAATCATCCGGTGTTTAAACAGCCGATTAAGGAGATGGCGAGATTATTTGATATGCAGCACGACCCTAAGTATCAGGCCGATATCACCCATATTTGCGAAGAAACTGGAAAGCGGGTAAATAATGGTTTCCTGATTCCAAGGAATGCGGAGGATCTTGAAGCAAGGAGGAGATTGTTTGAAGTCTGGGCAGAAGCCACTTACGGTTTAATGGGCAGAACACCGGACTTCCTAAATGTTGTAGTCACATCGATGGCTACAAACGATTGGTTTTTCCGGCAGTATGGTGAACGTTACGGTGACAATATCATCAACTATTACAGATATATAAGAGACAACGACCTGTTTCTTACCCATGCGATTGTTAATCCGCAAAATGATAGAAGCAAAGCTTCCCATGAGCAAGAAGTGGAGTATGCCCACTTGGGAGTTTGCAAAGAAACGGAAGATGGTTTGATTGTACGAGGGGCGAAAATGTTAGCAACGCTTGCGCCGATCACTGATGAAGTCATCATCTACTCATATCCGAGCTTTAAGCCGGGAGACGAAAAGTTTGCCATTTCGTTTGCTCTTCCAATCGATGCGCCGGGCCTGCGCATTTATTGCAGAGAAGAGACACAAAGTGGAACCCGTTCGACATGGGATCATCCGTTGGCTTCCAGATTTGAAGAAATGGACGCATTGCTTGTCTTTGACGATGTATTCGTACCGTGGGAGCGGGTCTTTATTAACCAAAACGTTGAAGCGGGCAACTTACTCTATCCGAAAACAGGGATCAATCTCCAACCGTCACATCAATCGGCGGTCAGAGGATTATGCAAACTTTCGTTTGTAACTGATGTGGCGTGCTCCCTTGCGGATTCCATTGGAGTTGATGGATACTTGAATGTTCAAAATCTCCTGTCGGAACTGATCCAAGCTGTCGAGACAATCCGGGCTTTAGTGCGTACCGCCGAGCGGGAGTACTCAATCACTGATCAAGGGGAAGCCCTTCCCAATATTGTGCCGCTTGAAACGATCCGGGGGCTATTGCCGAAAATGTATCCGAGGGCCATTGAAGTCTTACAGACTATCGGTGCCGGAGGTCTGTTGATGTCACCAACGGGCGCGGACTTCGCGCGTCCGGAAATAAGTGACGATATGAATAAATATTATGCCGGCCGTTCTGGAGTCTCCTCGGAAAAACGGGTCAGATTATTTAAACTGGCATGGGATCTGTGCGGGGAAGCGTTCGGCCAAAGGTTGGTGCAGTATGAGCGTTATTATTCCGGTGATCCGGTACGAAAAATGGGAATGTTCTACAATGTCCATAAAAGAAACAATCTTTCTTACCCGCTGGTGGAGCGGGTGCTGGAAGAGTCTCTCTTATTATCGGAGGAACATCAGGAGCAAACAAAGCAATTACATTCATGAATGGAAAGTGGTATTGCGGAAGTGAGGGATTCAGTTGAAACTTTTTCAAGCCGAAAGCCTTACATTATCGAGATCGGTGGTTGCCATTGGCGCTTTTGACGGCGTTCACCGCGGACATCAATCAGTGATCCGCGAGATGGTGAGAAAAGGAAACTTGGAAGGAGTGCCCACTGTCGTTTATACATTCAGCCCTCCTCCCCGGGTCTATTTTCAAGGAGCCCGTACTCTGACAAGCCCTGAACAAAAGCTTACATTGTTGGAGCGTTTAGGTGTTACCCACACGATACTCGCAAAGTTTGATGAAGAGTATGTAAAGCGGACAGCGCTGGAGTTTGTTGAAGAGCTGTCACGTATCAATCCGAAATGCATGATTGTCGGAGATGATTTTCGCTTTGGAAACAATCGAGCCGGTGATGTTTCGCTATTAAAATCATATTTTAACGTCCAATCAATCAATCCGATTTGTTGTGCGCGGGGAGAGCGAATCTCTTCAACTAGAATTAGAGAGCTTATTGTAAAAGGGAAACAAGAACAAGTGCTGCCTCTGCTCGGATGGATGTGAGGATATGGTTAAAAGAAATGGATGAAATGGGGCTTTATAAAGTGAGTTTGATTGAGAGCAAGTAAAGCCGCTTATAAACAATAAAAGAATCGGTAGTCGGAAGCCCGAACAAGCGCCGTGATCTTCATATCGGCTCTCGAAGAGAAGCGATCATTTGGCAAAATCAAAGTTGCGGTAATCATGGAAAACAAGAGGTTGATTTTAGTTAAAAAAATGTTTTTTTCTTCCGAAAGATAGCCCTTATTTCCCGCATCGTGTGGCAAACACATAGGCTTGGTGATTGAAAAAAAGCGCGGTGGGCCCATGGTTTAATTCGGTGATACATGTGAGTGTGGGCTTCATCGAACGACAATGCGGCTTACCAATAGAAAACAAAGTTAAGTTGACAGCAGTGAAGAACTTAGAACGTGCGACACCTGCAAAAAGATAAAGGAAGAAGAAACGGAAAGCAGTCCTGCTTTTTCAAGCTACAGTCTCGGGAAAATGACAAGTGGGTATCTTATAAACAAAATGATGGAGGAATCATGATGTCAAAGTTGAAATCAAGAAATTTTAAAGCGTTCAGTTTGCTCGGATGGATTGAAGAAAACAAGGGTCAATTAAAGCCGCCAGTGAATAATAAAATGCTTTGGGAAGAGTCGGACTTCATTTACATGATGGTCGGGGGGCCGAACAAGCGCCGTGATTTTCATGTCAGCCCTGCCGAAGAGTTCTTTTATCAAATCAAAGGCGCCTGTTATATCGAAGTAATCAATGACGAGGGAAAAAGAGAGGTCGTTACTGTCCAAGAAGGGGAAGTTTTCCTGCTTCCGGCAAATGTCCCTCATTCCCCGCATCGTGTGGCAGACACATATGGCTTGGTGATTGAGAAAAAACGCGGTCCGGGCGAATTGGAATCCATGGTTTGGTTCTGTGATCAATGTGATCATGAACTTCATCGAATGACGATGCAGCTTACCAATATTGAAACTCAGTTAAAAGCCGGAATTGAACAGTTTGATAGCAGTGAAGAACTTAGAACATGTGATAAATGTGGATATGTGATGCCGGCGGAAGCAGGGATATGGAAATGAGAGTGGACTTTCACACACATATTATTCCTGAAGACATACCTGACTTTACAAAAAGATACGGTGGCGGCCGTTGGCCAGTTTTAGAAAAGACCTGCTCATGCGGTGCTAATATAATGGTTTCCGGGAAAGTTTTCCGGGAAGTGACTGATCAAGTTTGGAGCCCTGAAAAAAGAATAGAAGATATGGACAAAGAAGGTGTCGATCTTCAAGTCCTGTCCCCCATTCCGGTGACGTTCTCTTATTGGGCAGAGCCAAATGCCGCTGAAGAAATGGCACATATTCAAAATGACTTTATTGCTGAAACGGTGAAGCAGTATCCTTCAAGATTTATTGGCCTTGGGACTGTCCCGCTTCAGGATGTGGATGTTTCCATTCGCGAAATGGAACGGTGTATGTTTCAACTCGGCTTAAAAGGGATTGAAATCGGAACGAATGTGAATGGCAAAAACTTGGACGATCCCTCATTTTCTGGCTTTTTCGAAATGGCGGAAAAATGGAATGTGCCGTTATTCGTGCATCCATGGGAGACGCTTGGAAGAGAAAGAATGCCCCGCCATCACTTTATGTATACAGTAGGCATGCCGAGTGAAACCGCTTTGGCCGCCGCCAGTTTGATTAATGGGGCGGTCATGGAAAAATATCCGACCTTGAAGGTTTGTTTTGCCCATGGGGGAGGTTCTTTCCCTTATATATTGCCGCGTCTGGATCAAGGGTGGAACGTATGGCCCCACATCCGGAAGATTCAAAAGCCTCCAAGCTTTTATGCGCAAAAGTTTTATTTTGATTCGCTTAACTATGACCCTGTAAATCTATCATATTTAGCAGAGCGTTTTGGATATGAAAAAATTGTCATGGGATCTGACTATCCCTTCCTCTTGAGGGAGATACCGCCCGGAAAAGTCATAGACGATACGCTCGGTCTCACAGAGGAACAAAAAGCTGCCATGTTGGGCGGGAATGCCTTGTCATTTTTAAATATGAATATAAAGGAAGCGTTGCAAAAATGATGGATACACCAGATATAGGAAGTATTGCAGAAATGGCGGATACACCGGAAAAAAAGCTGGAACATTTGGGCTTGAAGTTGCCCGCTTTAAGATCTCCTGTAGGAAGCTATGTGAGCTGTGTCAGAACTGGAAATTTATTATTTACAGCCGGGCAGGGAGTGGATGAATTCCATGGAAAACTGGGGAGGGATCTTACAACAGAGGAAGGTTATCTTGCCGCCAGACAATCGATGCTCAATTTATTAAGTGTTGTGAAAGCCGAGCTCGGTGAATTAAGCAAGGTAAAACGAATTGTAAAGGTACTCGGAATGGTCAACAGTACCGAAGATTTTACAGATCAGCCTGCCGTCATGAACGGTGCTTCCGACTTGCTGGGACAAGTTTTTGGAGATAAGGGTAAGCACGGGCGGTCTGCCGTCGGCATGGCTCAATTACCGAATAATACTGCGATTGAAATTGAAATGATTCTTGAAGTGGAGGGCGGGGAGGACTAAAACATGTATCAGAATATAGTAGAAAAACCAATGGTTAAAAATGCGAAGCTCTTTATAAATGGCGAATATGTTGAATCAGAATCAAGGAAAACGTTTGATTCTATTAACCCGGCAACGAATCAAAAACTGGCCACGGTCGCAAACGGTACGGAACATGATGCCAAACGCGCAATCGAAGTGGCCGGACGTACCTTTCAAAGCGGAGTTTGGAGCAATATGCCCGTGGAAGAGAGATCCCGAATCCTTTGCAATATGTCTGATCTCATTATGAAAAAGGTGGACGAGCTTGCTTATGTGGAAACGTTGGATGTAGGCAAGCCGATAAAAGAGAGCAGGGATTTTGACATTCCCCGGGCCGCCGCCAATTTTCGTTTTTTTGCAGAAATGGCCAAGTATATGGTTCATGAGCATTACGATATGAGCAAACATATGTCGTATACACAGTACGCACCAGCAGGTGTGACAAGCTTGATTATTCCATGGAATCTTCCCTTTATGCAGATGACGTGGAAAGCATCGGCTGCACTCGCGGGCGGCAACACAATTGTCATTAAACCAGCCTCCTATACACCGCTAAGTGCCGTCATGCTTGGTGAAATTGCCAATGAAGCCGGCTTGCCCCCAGGCGTTTTAAATATTATCACCGGTCCCGGAAGCACGGTCGGCACAACAATGTCCACCCATCCTTTTGTCCGGCGCCTCGCTTTTGTCGGGGAAACCGAGACGGGTAAAACAGTAATGGAGAATGCTTCAAAAAGTCTGATCCCCGTTTCACTCGAACTTGGAGGGAAATCTGCCAATATTGTATTTGAAGATGCGGACTTGGATGAAGCTGTCGAAGGGTCAAAAGAAGCCATTTTCCGAAATCAGGGGGAGATTTGCTTAGCCGGCTCAAGAATTTTGGTCCAAGAGAGCGTTTATGATCAATTTTTGGACAAGTTTGTTGAAGTTGTTAAGAAAATCAAAGTCGGAGACCCGACGGATGAGTCGACGGATATGGGCGCGCTTGTTTCGAAGAGCCATCTCGAGACCGTAGACCATTACGTTCAAATCGGTATGAGCGAAGGAGCAAAACTTGCTTACGGAGGAAAAAGAGTGGAAGGCCTGGAAGAAGGAAATTTCTACATGCCTACTGTTTTATATGATGTAAACAACAAAATGCGGGTGGCGCAGGAAGAGATTTTTGGACCTGTTCCGGTCATCATCCCGTTTAAAACGGAGGAAGAAGCGATTCAAATAGCCAATGACTCGATTTATGGTTTGGCTGGAGTAGTCTGGACAAATGACTTGCGAAGGGCACAGCGGGTTTCTGCGTCCATTCACTCCGGACTGTTATGGATTAATTGCTGGTATGTACGCGATTTGAGAACACCATTTGGCGGAGCAAAAGCGAGTGGGATTGGAAGAGAAGGCGGAAGACACAGCTTTGAATTTTATACCGAGGCGAAAACAATCACAATGAAAAAGTAAATGAAACAAAGCGAAAGGTGATCTATGTTCACCTTTCATTTGTTTTACATGCGGGAGGGCGAAAGACGTGTCACCAAAACTGATCGATTTTGCAAAAGAGCTGTTGGATGCGGAACAATCTGTAAAGGAAGTTCAACCTTTAACTGAACGGGATAGGTCGTTGACAGTAAAGGATGCTTATCAAATACAGTTGGAGACGGTCAGCTTGAAAAGGGGGCAAGGGAAGAAGGTCATTGGAAAAAAGATTGGTTTGACAAGCGCGGCCATGCAAAAAATGTTGAATGTCAATGAACCTGATTATGGACATTTATTTGATGACATGTGTGTTGAAAATGGCGGAACAGTTCATATAAAAACGTTGATTTCACCAAAAGTAGAAGCGGAAATCGGTTTTGTATTGGAAGAGGAGCTGACAGGACCCAACATCACTTATATAGATGTCCTAATGGCTACAAAATACGTAGTCCCTACGTTGGAAATCATTGATAGCCGAATTGCGGATTGGAAGATCAAATTAATTGATACAGTAGCAGATAACGGATCTTCATCCAAAGTTGTCATAGGCGATAAAAAGACTGGATTGTCCGGAAGTGATTTACGCACGAATGGAATGGCTTTATTTCAAAACAATGAATTGATTGCCACCGGGGCGGGAGCGGCGGCTTTGGGGCATCCGGCCGAAGCGATTGCCTGGTTGGCTAATAAGCTATTTGAATACGGTATCACTCTCAAAAAAGATGAGTTGATTTTACCGGGAGCGTTATCGGGAGCGATCGCGGTGTCAGCAGGTGATGAGGTGAAAGCGAATTTTGGCAGACTGGGCACTGTTACTGTGACATTCCAATCGGACGACTGAAAGGGGAATTTTTATGGGGAAAATAAAAGCGGCCATTATTGGATCGGGTAATATCGGAACCGACTTAATGTTTAAGCTGGAACGCAGTGAATGGGTTCAATTGACTGCCATGATCGGGATTGATCAGAATTCTGAAGGGCTGAAGATGGCACAAGAAAAAGGGTATGCCGTTTTTTACAATGGCATCCAAGGATTGGTGGATAACCCGGATATTGCGGACATCATTTTTGATGCTACTTCCGCAAAAGCTCATGTCCGCCACGCAAAAATATTAAAAGAATTGGGCAAGAAAGTGGTTGATTTAACGCCTGCGGCTGTAGGTCCTTTCTTTAGCCCCGCGGTCAATCGCCAGCTTGAAAATGCTGCGGTTGATAATGTCAATATGATTACATGCGGCGGGCAGGCTACCATTCCTATTGTTAGTGCGGTGAATGAGAAAGCAGATGTTGCTTATGCTGAAATTGTTGCCACGATATCCAGCAAAAGTGCGGGACCGGGAACCCGGGCCAACATTGATGAATTTACGATCACGACAAGGCGGGGAATTGAAAGAGTCGGAGGAGCGGACAAAGGAAAAGCGCTCATCATCCTAAACCCTGCGGAACCGCCTATTTTAATGAGGAATACGGTCTATTGCGAAGTGAAGAACATGGATGAACAGGCCATCGGTGAAGCGATTGATTCCATCGTCGGCACTGTTCAGGAATATGTCCCGGGGTACCGTTTGAAGCAGGAACCGTTATTTTCCGGAAATATTGTCACGGTTTTCATTGAAGTGGAAGGGGCTGGAGACTATTTTCCTCCTTATGCAGGAAACCTTGATATTATGACGGCTGCTGCCGCGCGTGCAGGAGAAGATATTGCCCGCAAATTGCATGTAATATCCTAAAGGTGTATCTATTGGACGGTTGGAAGTGGTGACGGGAAACGAAAGGAGTTCATGAGATGAAACAACCTGCTTGTAAAGATATTAAAATAACGGAAGTAAGTTTGCGGGACGGGAGCCATGCTGTCGCACACCAATTTACGGAAGAACAGGTGCGGGCTGTTGCACGTGCTTTGGACGATGCCGGCATGCATTATATCGAAGTGAGCCATGGAGATGGTTTGGGAGGTTCAACGATCCAGTATGGAAAATCTCTTGTAGATGAAATGCGACTGATCGCGGCCGCCGTTGAAGAATGTAGACAAGCAAAAATAGCTGTATTGTTGCTTCCCGGGATCGGTACTGTTCATGATTTGCGAGAAGCAAGCAAGCTCGGAGCCAAGCTTGTCAGGGTGGCTACCCATGCAACGGAAGCCGATGTTTCGGCTCAACATATACACAAGGCCCGCGAACTTGGCATGGAAGCGTTGGGATTTCTGATGATGGCTCATTCTGTATCGACGGAAAAGCTGGTGGAACAAGCAAAGTTGATGGAAAGTTATGGGGCAGAGGCTGTCTATGTTACCGACTCTGCCGGCGCTTTGCTTCCGCATGAAGTGCGGGAAAGAGTGAAGGCGCTTCGGGAGAGCCTTGATGTTGAAGTAGGATTCCATGGACATAATAACCTGTCAGTGGCGGTGGCAAATACCTTGGCGGCCATGGAAGAAGGGGCTACAAGAATTGATGGAAGCGTTCGCTGTTTGGGGGCGGGGGCCGGAAATACGCAAACGGAAGTATTGTTGGCGGTGATGAATCGTCTAGGCTACGATGTCGGAATCGATTTGTATAAAATGATGGATCTCGCTGAAGACGTAGTCGGAC
Organism: Siminovitchia sp. FSL W7-1587; assembly: GCF_037963795.1. Classification (NCBI taxonomy): domain Bacteria; kingdom Bacillati; phylum Bacillota; class Bacilli; order Caryophanales; family Bacillaceae; genus Siminovitchia; species Siminovitchia sp. FSL W7-1587. The sequence goes on along the minus strand of NZ_CP150169.1, from coordinate 1,005,324 downwards.
CACTTATTCGTGGTTCACAAGAAATTAAAAAAGGCAGCCTTGTCCTTGGTTATGCGGGTGTTTATTCCAGCTTCTTGCTTCATGCTGAACGCGCGGGAAGAATGTATGATGTGGATCCCCGTGATATTTTAATAGAATTGGGCAAGATGAAAGTTGTTGGTGGACAAGAGGATATGATACTGCATGTGGCTGCCGATTTGTCTAAAAAAAGAAAAGTGGAGGCAACACGATGATTCTTAAAACGAGTAGTGATCAAGAGATAATCGAGTACTTATATTGTGCGGAGCGGGATGTACGAGAGGTTGTCAAAATCACTGATCAGTATCCGGAGTTGACGATTGAACAAGCGTACGAACTGCAAGATGGCCTGCTGGCACACCGAGCCAAAAAGAATCACACGAAACAAATTGGTCTGAAACTTGGATTAACAAGCAAGGCCAAACAGGAAATGATGGGGGTTAAAGAAGCTATATACGGTTATTTGCATGCCGATATGCTTGCCTATGAATGGGAACCGGTTAAAAGATCAGAGCTGATTCATCCCAAGGCTGAGCCGGAGATCGCGTTCTTTTTGGATCAGGATCTTCAAGGGGAAAACGTTACGGAAGAAGACGTGCTGAATGCGACCAAATATGTTGCTCCCGCACTTGAAATCATTGACAGCAGATATAAGGATTTTCGCTTTACACTTGTTGATGTCGTCGCTGATAACTGTTCATCGTCAAAGTTTATCATTGGCAGTCAATGGGCAAGTCCTAAAGATCTTGACTTAGGAAATGTCGGCATGGTGATGACCAAAAACGGGAGGGTGGAACAAACTGGATCAAGTGCTGCCGTACTGGGCCATCCGGCCACGGCTATTGCCTGGGCAGCAAAACAATTGGCGGCTCGTGGAAGAGGGTTTACAAAAGGCGATGTTGTATTGAGCGGCGCCATGTCTGAGGCCATTTCCTTCGAATCCGGGGATACCATTATCGCCCAATTTGCCGAATTGGGAAGTGTCCTCTTATCTTGCGAGTAACTCACAACGTCTGGAGGTTTCACGATTGCCGATTATTCAAGTTCAGATTTTAAAGGGCAGAAGCAAGGGCAAATCAAAAGTCTCATTACAGACATTACAAATGCATGTGCAAAAAATGTATCCCGCATGTAAGGTGCCGTAAGACTCCCACTTCAAGACTTGATGAGTTGATACAAAAGGTCTAGGTGTGAGAAAACGGCACCTAAATGCCCGATTGGTTCAACTAACATTCAGCAGGAGATGGAAGGAAATTCCTACTGAATGAAGTTTCACTTTATCCCGCATGTAAGGTGCCGTAAGACTCCCACTTCAAGACTTGATGAGTTGATACAAAAGGTCTAGGTGTGAGAAAACGGCACCTAAATGCCCGATTGGTTCAACTAACATTCAGTAGGAGATGGAAGAAAACTCCTACTGAATGAAGTTTCACTTTATCCCGCATGTAAGGTGCCGTAAGACTCCCACTTCAAGACTTGATGAGTTGATACAAAAGGTCTAAGTGTGAGAAAACGGCACCTAAATGCCCGATTGGTTCAACTAACATTCAGTAGGAGATGGAAGAAAACGCCTACTGAATGAAGTTTCACTTTATCCCGCATGTAAGGTGCCGTAAGACTCCCACTTCAAGACTTGATGAGTTGATACAAAAGGTCTAAGTGTGAGAAAACGGCACCTAAATGCCCGATTGGTTCAACTAACATTCAGTAGGAGATGGAAGAAAACTCCTACTGAATGAAGTTTCACTTTATCCCGCATGTAAGGTGCCGTAAGCCTCCCACTTCAAGACTTGATGAGTTGATACAAAAGGTCTAAGTGTGAGAAAACGGCACCTAAATGCCCGATTGGTTCAACTAACATTCAGTAGGAGATGGAAGAAAACGCCTACTGAATGAAGTTTCACTTTATCCCGCATGTAAGGTGCCGTAAGCCTCCCACTTCAAAATCTTGGGTGAATACAAAAGGTCCAAGTGGGAGAAACGGCACCTAAATGCCCGATTGGTTCAACTAACATTCAGTAGGAGATGGAAGGAAACTCCTACTGAATGAAGTTTCACTTTATCCCGCATGTAAGGTGCCATAAGACTCCCACTTCAAAAACTTGCGTGAATACAAAAGGTCCAAGTGGGAGAAACGGCACCCAAATGCCCGATTGGTTCAACTAACATTCAGCAGGAGATGGAAGGAAATTCCTACTGAATGAAGTTTCACATTATCTGTTTATCCCCTTTGTTATTTTTTATTGTTACTTTACGAATTCCGTCTTTGAGTGGGTTAGGTGTTGGTGTCGGACATTAACGATACCCATTGGGGAGCCGGCGGAATAACACTGGAGGAGAAAGGGAAGGGAAGTTTCGTTAAAGGGGACTTTGGTCCGTTATAGCGATCGAAAGCCGGGCGCAGCTAGCCCGGCATTTAGGATCGGCTTGTAAAGGTAAGACGAAAAAGTATCCGAGCTAGTTTGTAATGCAACTATGATTGCCGTATCTTTTCTCTTTCGATATCCGGTCCGACCTATCAGTATCCGCCGTCAAATAGTCATTTTCTGTTTCCATGAATACGATATTTTTTCTATGATGACCCGATCCAATGTTTCTCTCCCCGGTTATTTCAATTTGTATTTCTCAACTTCTTTTACAAGAGACGGATGAAATTGCGCTCCTATTTTGTCTAATAAGCATTGTTCATTTTTGAAATAAACGGTTTCTTCAGTGCCATCCATCCATTTTTTATGCTGACGTTTTTCATTGATGGATATTGTTCCATCTTCAAGAACAGACGCAATGAGCAGTTCCTTATTAAATGGAGAACGGGGATGTTCGTGGATCGTTTTTTTCATGCGGTTCAGGCTCTCCCATGTAACAGGAGCCCAATCAAAGGCATAGCAAATGCTCCATTCTTCATGGTCCGCCGAATGCTCCATGACAACGGCGCCTTTCTCTGTTGAAACCGAACGCAATCGGAATGCGCCTGCCGGGGAGATGACTTCAGGTCCATCAAGCTGAAGGGGAGCGAGTGCCAGCCGGTTGCCAAATCCGCTGTCAGCAATATATTTTTCATGATCGATCTCCAAAAGAACAAGAGCATGTGTCCCATCCAACACCCACTCATCCTTATTCTTGACGGTTGCTGCCGCGAGCGTTGGCCGAAATCCAAGCTCCTTCAAGACAAGATACAACAAAGGGTTTATTTCATAACAAAGACCGCCGCGGCTGGCCGTGACCATCTTTTTTATTAAAAACGCCGGGGTGACGGGATCGATATTGTGATTCATGACATCGGTGTTTTCAAACGGGAACCATTCGGCAAATTTCTGTAAAATAAAAGTTACCCGGTCTTTTGGTGGCTTATCCTCAGGGTAGCCGGACTCATATATTTTTCTTATGAACAATTTCATGCGGGCATCTTCCTTTCATAAAAAGGTATATTCAGTTTATCAACAAGGGGAACTTTTCTAAAGCATTTCCTTTGATTATATGAAATGTCTTCATGCTTTGTAAGCGAGCTGTTCACAAGAAGGTATTTACATTGAATGGTCATGTTGTACGAGGAAGATATGTTGGTCAAAAAAAGCGTGTACCGGAGCAGACGGAGCCCCGATACACGCTTTCTACGTTTTCAGCTTCCAACTTTAACTGACCTGGGAAGCTCGTTCGTCCTTTTTTTCATATCCTTTGTGAAGGTTTCGTCGTTTTCCCCTTTAAAGAACTGTTTGCCATAAATTAAAAGACAAAGAATGATGCCTGCGGCAAAAGCCCACGTCGCTCCTTTTGTCGCCAATATGGCGCCGATAATACCTGCTATTCCAAGGTCGCGTTGGCTTTTTGCCTCCAAAACTCCAACCCTGACGCTGACATAGCCTTGAATAAGTAAGGTTAAGGCAAGAGCAATCCCTAAAATCGGTTCAAGAAGACTCACAATGGGCAATAATAGCAGCCCTGTATTCGTCCCCCAGCGAAACGATCCCGATCCTCCAAAGAGAGAGTTCATTACTTTCTTGCCTTCTTTATAGCGTTCAATCACAACGACTTGCATGGCTGCCCATAGCGGTCCGCACATTGTGACATCCGGTCCCAAAATACTCATAATTGAATTCCGGCCTCCAAACACAAGGTGGGCGCGGTTGGGGTTGTAATCGATTTTCTCATCTTGCCGGATTTCATCTGCTTCATCAATTAATGCCTTGCTTTGCAAAACGTCTCCAAAAAGAACAATATAAGTGGCTAAAACGGTTGGCAAGGCGGTTATAAACATCTCAAGCGGAGGGAATCCGAGTCCAAAGACGGTATATTCACTCCACAAAGCAGCAAAGTCAGGTTTACTGAAACCCCATTCAATTGTGGGCCATGGCGCTTCCTTAAATATCGGGGCGATAAATACTGTTATCACGATAATAGGAAAGATCCCTAATTTGGCTAAAAGCTGTAAATATTTATTGCGATTTTTGATGGAATTAAAATGCTTTGAAAACAGTAAATAAAAAGAAATGCCTACTGCAATGGTAATCGTCCAAGGAAATGACTCAAACCTTCCACCGACTTGGAAGACAGAAATCACTGCCGCAAAACCTGCACCAAGAATAATCCCTGACTTCATGGCAGGAGGTATGAGGTTTACAACCTTGCTTGCTAAGCCTGTAATTCCTAAAAAGAGCGACAGGATCCCGAGCATTAATTGAAAAGAGATTAATGCATATACCCGCTCCTGTCCTTCCGGGAACGTTGAAACGTATGCCATAATTAAAGGGATGGCTGGTGTAATCCATCCGGGAATGACTGGATCTCCCAGTAAATGATGGGTTAAATAGAAAAGTCCATTTAGCATGACCACGGCCAGCGCGACTTCAAAAGGCATTCCCAAAAGTTCAATCAAAAGCGGGATTGCCGCCAAGTCAACCGCACACATGAGCAGCCCCTGAACATAGTCGGGCCATTCAAACTTATAATGAACAAAGGGCAGCCTCAGTTTAAAAGGCCCTAATGGAATGAATGGTGATTCTTCACCGTATTGCCGATTTTTCCAGAGCATGTTCGTTCCTTCCTCCTCGTTTAATACGCTTCCTTATAAATGGCAAATATGTCTTGTTTCGTTAGGACACGGGGATTATTTTTTAATAAACGATCAATTTGGCTGGCGTCTTCTGCCATCTCTTCCAAGTCCTCTTCAGGAATTTGGAATGAGCGCAAACCGTCGGGAATTCGAACGATTTCGCACAACTTTTTCATTCCTTTCACGGCGATATCAGCCGCCTCCATATCAGATAACTGTCGAGTGTCATGACCCAAGGCCTCGGCAATATCTCTAAATCTTTCAACACAGCTTGCTTTGTTCCATTCCATTACATAGGGAAGGAGAAGGGCGTTGCTGACACCGTGAGGGATATGATAGCGGCCACCCAATGGGTATGCGAGTGCATGAACGGCTCCTACTCCGGCATTTCCAAAAGCCATGCCTGCCATTAAACTAGCTGTTGCCATATTTTCCCTTGCTTTTATATGGTTGGGGTTGCAATAAGCTTTCGGCAAATTGACCGAGATCAGTTTCATCGCATGTAAAGCCAAAGCATCTGTAATCGGAGAGCGATTGACAGAAATATACGCTTCAATGGCGTGCACAAGTGCGTCAATGCCGCTGGCCGCCGTAACGGAAGGAGGCATGGACATCGTCATTTCCGGTGAAACAATCGCTGTATCCGGTAATATGAAATCACTTACAACTCCTTTTTTCAACTGGGTTTTCGAATCTGAGAGGATGGAGATGTTCGTTACTTCTGATCCAGTTCCGGCAGTTGTAGGAACGGCTATAATCGGCGCCCCTTTGGCGGGAACAAGATCGGTTCCGACAAGGTTTTCAACGTTTCCTTCGTATTTCGAAAAAGCTGATACCGCTTTCGCGATGTCGATAGCGCTTCCTCCGCCAATAGCGATCAATCCATCATAACCGCCGTTGATAAAGGTTTCGGTACACTCTTTGGCCAGTGAGAACTCAGGCTCAGGCAAGACTCCGTCGAAAATACCATATGGTATCCCTTTCAGTAAATTGGTGATTTTTTTGACAGTCCCGACTTCTATCAATATTTTATCAGTAATGATTAAGGGATTATTGATCTTGAGTCTTGCCAATTCACTTGGAATGCGGGAAGTTGCTCCTTCCCCGGTAATTAGTTTGTTGGCAATTTTGAATGATGATATAGACATGATGTTCATTCTCCTTTCAACGGAAAATAGTATGCAATAATCGTGCCAAATAACGAGAATATAGCTATGACAACAAAAAATGACGAGGAATGTCAATTCCTTGTCATTTTATGGACAAAAACGATTTATTTTTTGATCAGTTATCAGTCATTTGATTATACAATTAATCAATCTGATCCCATCTTTTCATTTTTTGCACAATCGTTGGCTGGCTGATTTTAAGAGCTTCTGCTGCTTTTCGTGTTGTTTTGAATTCCTTTATGGCTTTTAAAATATAATGTTTTTCTACGCGCTCAACAGCCTCTTTTAAGGGAATAATCGTTTCTCCCAATAACCCGGGATCTTTACTCGTATGTCTGATTTCCGCCGGCAAATCACTTGGTTCGATCGTATCGGTGGCAGCCATGATGACAATGCGTTCCATTACGTTTTTTAACTCCCGAATATTTCCCGGCCATTGGTAATGTTGCAGTAATTCCAATGCTTCCAGTGAAACGGTTCTATTCAATTCGTATATTTGATTAAAGAAATCAATATAATGCTGTATTAGTAAAATTAATTCCTTTTTCCTTTTTCTAAGAGGAGGAACTTCGATGGGAATGACATGCAGGCGGTAAAACAAATCTTCGCGAAATGTTCCTTGTCGTATCAACTCCCGCAAATTTTTCAAGGAAGCAGAAATGATTCGAACATTTATTTTCTTTACATTTGTTGAACCGACGGGAATAAATGCCTGATCCTCAAGAACTTTTAACAGCTTTACCTGTACTTCCAACGGCAAATCTCCGATCTCATCCAAGAATAAGGTTCCGTTATGAGCGATTTCCAATAATCCCTTTTTGCCTTTTGCAAGAGCGCCGGTAAAAGCCCCGGGCTCATAGCCAAAAAGTTCCGCTTCGATTAAACTGGGAGGCAAGGCGCCACAGTTTAACTCCATAAAAGGCGCGCCTTTTCGCTTGGAGTTCTGATGGATGAATTTGGCTACAACACTCTTTCCCACACCTGTTTCCCCTTGAAGAAGAACTGTCGCATCCGTTTTCGCTACTTTTTCAGCTATAAAAAACATATCTTTTGAGTCTTCACTAATGATAAGAGAATCGGTACTGATACCTGAAAGTTCTTTTGATACATCTTTTAGTTCTTTCATTTTTTGCAGCTCTTCCAATTCCAGTTTTAAATGAAGAAGCTCCGTGATATCCCGGACATTTGTGACAACAAATAGGATCTCTCCGTGTTCATTAAAAACAGGCATCCCTGAAACGATGATTTTTCTCTCTTGTTTAATCGTCTGCATAATCGTGATCGGACGTTTTTCCGAAATGACCCTTAACGAAACTGATTTATTGATGAAGCCGGAAGTTACAATATCATTCATATGATGGCCGATCAGTTCTGCTCTGCGCAGCCCGGTAATCCGTTCGTATGCTTGATTGACTTTTACGGTAACGCCATTGCCGTCAGTGATGTACACGCCATCGTACAGCGAGTCAATGATTTTAGTAAAAATGGGACTATCAATCATGTTGATAAAATCTTCATGATGGAGTTGGATGGGCAGTGGCTTTTTCTTATCGAGGGAAGACATTTTATCTTTTAATTTTACTTGATCTCCACCATGCAGTATTGTTTTTATTAATTCCTGTGTCGTTAAAATGCCAACTGTTTCTCCGCTCTTATTTTTAATTTCAATTTCTTCAGTGCTATTGGAAAGAAATGTTGAAATGACATCGTTCCAAGAATCATCTTCAAATAAATACATCTTTTTCTCCTCAACTTTCAGCTATGGAAGTCTTTAGATATCATAAAGTCATAAAGATTATTATATCGAATGTGGACATGTTTCTATGATGCCGAGGATTTTTATCACGAGAAGATGGTCGCATTGATCGTCGTTCATATCATATAATACAATAAAGATTTATGCTGTTATCGACTTTGTAACAGGCTTGATGTTTGATCTTTTACATCAATACTTTTCATCTTGCTGCCCGCATTTTTTATCCCGCATGTAAGGTGCCGTAAAACTCCCACTTCAATATTTGAGTGAATACAAAAGGTCTAAGTGGTAGAAAACGGCACCTAAATGCCCGATTGGTTCAACTAACATTCAGTAGGGAAAACCCCTACTGAATGAAGTTTCACTTTATCCCTCATGTAAGGTGCCGTAAAACTCCCACTTCAATATTTTGAGTGAATACAAAAGGTCTAAGTGGTAGAAAACGGCACCTAAATGCCAGATTGGTTCAACTAACATTCAGTAGGAGATGGAAGAAAGCTCCTACTAAATGAAGTTTCACTTTATGAACTGTTACCGCCGTTGACGATTGCCATGGTAAATGCGAGAAGGGAGGAGAACGTTTCCGGTGTGAATAACTGCCTTTTTTATCAATGAAAAAACGATAAAGGGGCGGTAAGATGAAAAGTAAACATTTTAGATTGTTGTGGCTGGGTCAGTTATTCGCCAATTTGGGCGATGTATTGTATATTGTCGGGTTGATTTCCATTTTATATGCTGCAAAAGAGTCCGTTTTTTATTTGACTGTACTGCCTTTCCTTAACACGTTCGGCCGATTTGCAGGAGGAATGCTATTTCCCCTATTAGTAAACAGGTATCGTTTAACGAGTCTTTTGGCAGGCTCCCAATGTTATAAAACGGTTGTGTTGTTCATATTCATCTTGTGGATCACTTTTCAGCCACCCCCAATTGTTTGGCCCATTTTTATTTGCATATGGATCATTGCTTTTCTGGATGGCTGGGCAGCACCCGCAATGAATGCGTTAGTTCCAAGATTGGTCAAACGGGAAGAACTAGTAAAGGCAAACAGTTTTGTCGCGGTCATATACGAAACGACTCAACTTGGAGGGTGGGCGTTTGGTGGGCTGCTTACGATCATTTTTCATGGGGAAAATATCATATGGTTGACTTTTGTATTGTTTATGATGTCCGCCATTATGATGACAGCAATGAAGGATGAAGCACCGTTGAAATCCAAACGACATAAACCCGGGAAAAGGGAGGAATTAAAAGAAGGCTGGTTGTTAATATGGAACAATCGATTCCTGAGAAGGGTTCACATTGTTATTGTCCTGGAAACAGCAGCGAGTGTCGTGTGGGTTGCCGCCATTCTCTATGTGTTCGTATTTGAGGTGTTGCATGTTACAGAAGCGTTTTGGGGATATATCAATGCCGCTTTTTTTACGGGATTCATGGCTGGAGGTCTGTTTTGTTTGAAATTTGCCGTCTGGTTGGGGCGGCATATGAGAAACATATTCATATGCGCATCTATTGGAATATCTATCGTGACAATGTGGTTCGGTTTTAATTCCATTACTTGGATGGCGCTTATTCTGGCCGCATTCAGCGGTTTCTTTGAGCAAGTAAAGGGAATCATCATCAATACTTATATACAAACAGAAACGTCTTTAGAGGAATTGCCGAAAATATATAGCGCCCAACATGCATTGATAGCTTTAACCTTCGGATTGTTTGTGCTTATGTTTGGAGCGATTGCCGAGTATGTGAATGTGAAAATGGTGTTTATGGGCGCCGGGTTCTTGTTGGCAATTGCCGCGCTGTACATGACCGTTCATTTTGCGGAACATTTTAAAAAAGAGTCTCGCCACATTCATAAGTAGACGTCTTTGGATTCATCTCGATCAAAAGTGAAGGCTTCAGTTGCTCATCGTGCAGCAGCTGAAGCCTGAGCGAAAAAATCAACAATCATTGGTTACCGTGATTTCTCAAAAGTGACATATTTCGTTTCAAAATAAAGAACCTGAATGAATTTCTTCGTATTTATCCGAATATTGGAAGAAGGGGTGGTTTGTCCGTTTTTTATTTCTGCCATTCTTTTCCGTACTAATGTAAAATCAAAAAATTTGGGAGCATAATGTTCGAATATTGGATTGGCAAAATCGGTTAATCCCAAAGCCGACAAGTGATTTAATGATTGGTAAATGGCCCTGCGGACACGTTGTTCAGCCGCTTTTATTTCTCGTTTTAAGTCTGGTTCGGAGGAAACTCCTTGTTTTTTTCGGCAAACTGCCAAAAATATATCTTTCAGGTGGGGGAAATCATATTCCGTTGTTTTCCTGGTGCTATCTGTCAATAAATAGTGTAAAATATCCAGCAAATCTTGATAACCATTTTCGCCGACTATGCCCAGTTTTGATAAGTGGTATTGGCCCGAAAGCATGAATTGATGTTCCAAGGATTTGTCCTTTTGATATTCAGTCGGTTGCGGTTCAAACACATTGCTGACTGATTGATGTATATTTTGTAACGTTTGTTCCAAATAAATCCGCTCGGTGACCCTTTTGATTACCGCTATAACTTCAAACATGTTGATTGGCTTGGTTATATAATACTCTGCGCCATGTGAATAGGCGCGCCCCACCAATTCTTTTGCTTCCACTTGGGAAATCATGATGATTTTTCCTGGAAATGAAGGTTTTATATGACGGATTGTTTCAATGCCATCTCTTACAGGCATTAATAAATCAATTAACAATATATTTGTCCTTTTCAAAGTCGCGTAATCTTCATCTAATAATGCTCCATTTTCTGCTTCGCCGACTATTTCGCCAAGCTCTTCATCTTCTATCATTTCCGTCAACATGGAACGAGTTGCCTCGTCATCATCGACAATATAAAAGAGCATACAATCATCCTTTCTGTATCAAATGTTGGATGGGCAGCCGTACCGTAAAAATGGCGCCATTGATTTCCGGTTTGCTTTGCAGCATTATTTTCCCTTCGAGTCTTTCAACCAGTTCCTGGACATAAGTGAGGCCTATACCTGTAGAAGGGATGCCGTTTTTGTCATACTTGGACGTAAACCCCGGTTTAAAGATGATATCCCTTCGTTTTGGAGAAATGCCCGGACCATTATCACCGATTTTGATTTCTACACAATCGGAGAGTCTGTATACACATATCGTTATGATCCCCGCTTCTGTCATGATTTCAATGGAATTCATAATCAAATTATTTATAATGGATAGCACTTTGTATATGTGATAATGGGGGTGTGACCCTTGTATATCAAGCAAAAACTCAATGTTTTTCCCCAGTGAATGAGCATATTTTTTATTCGTTTTAACGGCGATATTGAGCAACTCTTTTATGTCCATATATTCCGAAAAGCTTTTATTCGAGATCAGTTTTGAAAGACCTATGTATATTCTTTGGTTATCTTTTTTTATTTCATGGGTTTCACCGGCAATTTTCAATGCCTTTTCACATAATGGATCAATTTGGGGTTGGTTATTATTGTTTTTGAGATTTTTCAAAGATTGGTATAAACGGTAGGATTCCTTTGTGATATTTTCGCTGTTGATTAAGGTTTTACTGAGATGGATAGATTCTTCATATAAGGTCGCTATGAGTGTGATCAGTTGTTCGTTTTGTTTTCTCATTTCCTCTTCCCTTAACCGGGATTGGTAAAGTCTCATCAAATTAAAAAATCCGACCGTAAAGTAGCTGCGGAAAATGGCGATAAAGCTCACCTTCCACATGTCCGCAAGAGTAAATGTTGAACTGAAAGCAATATATTGAAAGGCTAATTCAGCAGTGCTTGCCAACATTTCAAGGATGATTCCAAGAAAGCCCAAGAGTAAGGAGTGATGATTGTGGTTTACTCTTAACAATTGAAAAAAGCATCCGAAAGTAAAATAGTAAAAAAAAGTAGGGTAATGAAATTGAAACAAATCGGAAACATCGTCACCGAAAAAAAGCAGACCCAATGTCATTCGAAACGCGACAACAAGAATACCGATGATGACACCTGATAAAAAAGCGGGAATGTTACGTAACAGCAATAAAAAAAAGAAGAACGTCGGCGTGCCAAAACTAATCCGAAAAGATTCATTAAAAGGGTAAAAGCTGATTTCGCCTGCCAGCGGTACGATCATCATCATGAGTATAAAAATCTCTTTATTTCGTAAAGGGAAGTTTAAAATGGCTAGGCCCCCCTTTTTAACACGATCCCTCTTTGATTTTTGTAGTTTTCTGTAATTTTATGTAGTTTGAATTTTATAATACTCTTTACGGTTTGTAAAGTGTTTGGGAAAGCCTTGAAAGAAGGGAGATTGTAGCTTTAGCAGGGGGAAAACATGTCCACTTCCAGGATTGTTACATGAAACGAGGAGGAGGTTCTCATGAAGACCATTGGGAAAAAGCTGACTATTGTTGTCGTTATGTCGCTTCTCGTGCTGATGGGACCGCTTACCGGATTGGCAAGCCAGGACAAAATGGATAGCGTCGATATGGATGATCGCTGGATGAGCCATGAGAAACTGAGGGAGAATTTAGATCAAATTGAAAAGGACAGTTCCGGAAAAGTTCAGGTCGATGTGGTTGGGCACTCTTACCAAGGGCGAGAAATCTATGCAGCTCGTGTGGGAACAGGTGATCAAGTGCTGTTGATCAATGGGAACATACATGGCAACGAGAAGAGCGGTCCCGAAGCATTGATCCAGATGTTCAGGACGCTTGGAACAAGCGATAGTTCCTTGGCGCAATCAGTACGGGAGGGAGTTACAATCGTTGCGATCCCGCGGCTTAATGTTGATGGCGCAGAGATAACCCAACGGCAGAATATATTCCCTTGGACGGTTGTGATGGAAGCGTTTCCTCAACTAGTTGGCGTTATGCCTCCCTGGTACTATCATGAGAGAAATGGCGGCTTTGATATCAATCGAGACTTTCATCCGAATGTAAGCTACGAACCAGTTCCAGAAAATCTGCCGGGAACTGGCGCTGATTTTGGATTTTTCTTGACAAACGAGTCCCGCATTCTCAGGGATGTGTACCTTGATTTGAAAGCCGAGTTTGGCGAGGTGGAAGCTTTTGTAGACATTCATCATATGGGGACTCCGCAGATGATTGAAACAGGTGAAGATGTGACGATGGCGATCGACTATCCGCCGCTGGGTCCGGAACACAATCCAAAGTATGCTGCTTGGCCGAAATTGAATCAAGATAGATCTCGAAAGTATGCGCTGGCTGCTGCTTTAGGGGTAAAAGAATTTTCGGATAAAGAGGAATCTGGTGTCGCCCGCTATATCCATCCAGAGGAGCGGGATTTACCCGGTCAGGCCAGATCATCCTTTGCCCTTAATGGGACCTCGACCGTGTTGTTCGAGATGCCCGGCCAACAACCAAGATTTGGTTATGATCAAGAGTTAATAGACCGTGTCGAGAATGGGCTGTGGGGCATTGCAAGTCGTATGGCCGATCATTCTATTAATCGCTTGAATGGCGATGATTTTCTCAAACTGCCAAAATATTGGACGTCACATGTATCCGATATGTTGGCTCTTGTTGAGCATTATGCTAAAGAAGGTGAGATTACGGGCGATGAGGCGGCACGCTCCTTAAAAACGCATTTGATCGCTGTAAACCATTATGAGGAAAAGGAGCAGGCGAACAAGGTTGTGAACCATTTGAAGAGCTTTAAATTACTGCTTGCTCAACAGAAAGAAAGCGGATTTATATCAGATGCGGTTTATAATCGGCTCATGAGTGATTCCAACTATTTGATTGAAAAATGGCAACAATGAATGACAATGCAATGATCGATTGCGGCAGAGATGTCTCTTTGCCGCAAGAATACTTCATAATAATTTATGTAGAGCTTACATAGGAATAGGGGATACATATGAAATTATTTAAAATGAATCTTCTCACACAAATTTTAATCGCTTTTGTAACCGCTATAATACTTGGTCTCATTTTTGGACAATCCATTGAAGTGATAAAACCTTTGGGAGATTTATTTTTAAGGCTGATTAAATTTATTATTGCACCATTGGTATTGTCTACACTCGTCATTGGAGTTGCCAGCATTGGTGACCCTAAATCATTGGGACGGGTGGGAACAAAAACAATCGGCTATTATTTAATTACAACTGCTGTCGCTATTGTGATCGGCCTGGGTACGGCATTTATTGTTTCTCCCGGAAAAGGGCTGTCTATTGAGGTTCCGAAAAAAGAAGTGGAAGTCAATGAAACAGAGGGCGTCATCCAAACCTTTCTGAACATTGTTCCGGAAAATCCATTTATGGCTTTAACAGAAGGAAATATTTTACAAATTATTTTCTTTGCCATTTTCATTGGTTTGGCGATCACGCTTGTCGGGGATAAAGCGGAGCCTGTTTACCGATTTTTTGATGGGTTTGCTGAAGTCATGTTTCGGATAACGGGTATTGTGATGCGTTTTGCGCCGATTGGAATATTGGGGCTGGTCGCCCCCATCATTGGAGAATATGGAGCCCAAGTATTATTGCCGTTGCTGAAAATTATTATCGCAGTCGGGATCGCCTGTCTATTACATGCCATTGCGGTATATTCTGTTTCTGTAAAAATGTTTGCAAAGATGAGTCCTTTGGCTTTCTTTAAAGGCATTTCACCCGCGGCGATTGTCGCCTTTAGTACTGCAAGCAGTGCCGGAACACTGCCGGTCACGATCAAAAATACGCAAGAAAACTTGGGGGTATCCAATAAAATAAGCAGTTTTGTCCTTCCGCTCGGTGCTACTATTAATATGGATGGGACCGCTATTTATCAAGGGGTTGCCGTTCTCTTTATCGCGCAGTTTTACAATTTGGAATTAACCTTCATGCAAATTGTTACGGTAGTTATCACAACTGTATTGGCTTCCATTGGAACCGCCGGCGTTCCCGGGGCAGGCATGATCATGCTTGCAATGGTATTGGGCGCTATTGGCTTGCCGTTGGAAGGCATTGCTGTAATAGCTGGGATTGATCGGATCCTCGATATGTTCCGCACAACGGTCAATATAGTGGGAGATGCTTCAGCAGCCGTTGTTGTAGCGGGTACTGAAGGAGAAATCGATCGGAAAGCTTTTGAAAAATAAAATATGGTAGCCAAAGCAGGAAGAAGCTTTCTTCTTTTCTGCTTTTGGTTTTTTCTTCGTAAAGCATTGCGCAGGGAAACTCTTGCTAGTCATTCTTATTCATGGAACTTCCATATAAAGTGAAACTTCATTCAGTAGGCGTTTCTCCTACTGAATGTTAGTTGAACCAATTGGGCATTTAGGTGCCGTTTATTCCCACTTGGACCTTTTGTATTCACTCAAGATTTTGAAGTGGTGTATATGGCACCTTACATGCGGGATAAAGTGAAACTTCATTCAGTAGGGCTCCTACTGAATGTTAGTTGAACCAATCGGGCATTTAGGTGCCGTTTTCTCCCACTTGGACCTTTTGTATTCGCTCAAGATCTTGAAGTGGGAGTTTTACGGCACCTTACATGCGGGATAAAGTGAAACTTCATTCAGTAGGGCTCCTACTGAATGTTAGTTGAACCAATCGGGCATTTAGGTGCCGTTTATTCCCACTTGGACCTTTTGTATTCACTCAAGATCTTGAAGTGGGAGTTTTACGGCACCTTACATGCGGGATAAAGTGAAACTTCATTCAGTAGGCGTTTCTCCTACTGAATGTTAGTTGAACCAATCGGGCATATAGGTGCCGTTTTCTCCCACTTGGACCTTTTGTATTCGCTCAAGATCTTGAAGTGGGAGTTTTACGGCACCTTACATGCGGGATAAATGGTCAGCAGGTTTGTAGTCTCATTCTTGAACATGCGAAGTGAGGCGAAGAAGATGCAGTGAATTGGCGAGTCTGCGCTAACAAGGGAATGAGGGAGGGGGATTCATAAAAGAAAGCTGCTCACCATTGCTATAAGCGGCAAAATGGGAGCAGCCTGCAATTAGGCAATGTCAGATTGGGCGGACAAAAGCTGTTCGTATATGTTTACATCTTTTTGGTAAGCTTGTTGATAAGTCATGAGCCCATGTCGCTTAATCTGTTCAAAAACGTTCCATTCGACGATTCTATACATTCTATTGAGTTTTTTGGCGTTGTTCCATGCTGTTTCCTCAAATTCCAAATTCATCGCATGTTCTTCAAGTAACAGAGCCAGCAATTCAGGATTTGAATATCTTTCTTCTTTTAAATAACCGCGCTTCATTTCGTAAATCTCCATGGTTCTCGTTAACGATCCAAACAAAGCGTCGCGATCCAGCGCATGCCCCAGTTCATGCAAAGTAAATGCTTTTACATATTGTTCGAGTGTGACGGCGGGCTTGGTATCTCTCAGGGCGACCTGGATTCGGTTTGCGTCAAATCCGATGTAATGGAGGATGAAATTATAGCTCATATTGATTCCACATTGCTCGTGCTTGATTTCCACGTCCATGCCGACAGCAAAGAGAGTGTCCTCAATCAACTTTTTTATTGTACCAATCATCATTTTTCCCCGATGTCCTTTTCTTTTATTTTCAGTGTATACGGAACTATTTATTTTATGATGCCTATTATTTTATCACGACTGTTGTAAAACTTGAAGATCGTTTCAGAATTTGACGAAGCTAGGGAGCAGACGAAAAAACGCCCGTAAGTAGTGCACATCTGAGCTGTGTCATGTCAAATTTACAAGGTGGTGAGGCTTTGGTTCTGTATTTCATTTGCTTTATGGAGAGGAAAAGTTTTCTTTTGAGAACCTCTCCAAAAGAGAAGAAGTGGAGGGATTAGAGTCAAGCTACGTGATGACATAAAGTGAAACTTCATTCAGTAGCAGCTTTCTTCCATCTCCTACTGAATGTTAGTTGAACGAATCGGGCATTTAGGTGCCGTTTTTCTCCCACTTGGACCTTTTGTATTCACTCAAGATTTTGAAGCGGGAGTTTTACGGCACCTTACATGCGGGATAAAAATGCCCCCTTTAAAGTATCCGGTTTTTTTACCTGTTTACTTAAAGGGGGAGCATACCATTCTTGACTTTTTCCGGGGGAATTTCATTGTTTGTGATTCATATTAAGCATTTCTTGAACTGTAACAAGTTTATACCCTTTTTTTCTGAGTTCATCAATAATATTTGGCAGTGCATGGACTGTTCCGGACAAATCCCCGCCTTCTCCTGTCCCGGAATGCTGTAACACAATCGATCCGGGACTAACGTTTGGGAGAATATTTCCTGCCACTTGTTCTGCGTTTATTCCTTTCCAATCGAGAGAGTCTACATCCCAGTTCACAACGATCTTGTTTTTTGCTGCCAGCCACTCAATTTGTCTTTCACTTATGTTTCCATAAGGCGGTCTAATAAGGGTTGGTGCAAATCCTGTAAACGGAATGATCAGTTGGTCTGTTCTGATGATTTGATTCCGGAAATCCGCATCAGTTAGTTTCAAAAAGTTCGGGTGGTTGTACGAATGATTACCAATGGCATGCCCTTCCTGCACAATACGCTTTACAACTTCCGGATACTTTTCAATTCGAAACCCTACAAGGAAAAAGGTGGCTTTGGCATCTTTTTCTTTTAAAATATCCAATATTGTAGGTGTGAAAATATCATCGGGTGCATCATCGAAAGTTAAAGCGACTTCACGTTTTGTTCCCGGTCCTCTCATTAGAAATGTATTTTGGTATTTATTTTTAAAACTTTTAGAGCTTGGCCAAACAACAGGCTGGTCAGGCGCAGACACGGGCTGCGCTTTTACCTGGTGAACGTGTGATTGTACTGGCTTGTTAAATGGACCAGTGCTGGCACATAGTAAGAACAGGAAAGACAACAGCAAAAAACGTTTCATGAGTTATTTCACCCTTTGCTTTTACAATCTGTTGAAAATATCGTTTGTAAAAACAGACGAAATATACAGGGAATGAAATACTAAGTTTTTCACGAATGATTGTGATTGTCCACAATCATGATCGATTTCTTCATTAAGCAAGAGGGGACTATTTTTCAATCCGGATTCCGTATTTCCAAAGTGTAAGGTTATCAAAGCGGTTACTCATTCATTTCATTTCCAATAACTTGGCAAAAGAAGAAGCTTCACCCTTGAAGCCAGCAAAAAATGAATTTTCCCCCCCAAAAACCAAGTATCCATTTTCCTTTGGTTGAACGTGTTTTCTTTAGCGCGTTTTCCCCCCTATATTGTCGCTGGGCAAAGAGCTTGCGTAATTGTATATAATGTACGCCATTTCTTTGGCTTCTAATTCCATAGGGGTGCCTGTAAACGTTTCTCTTAAGGCGCGTAGGATGGTTTCTAGCAGAAATTCTCTCGGGTGTCCTGAATTTATTTCCTCCATAAGAAATTCGATATATTGTTTACTTTTATGATTATTACCAAGCGATTTGGCGAAATTTGAAAGTCTTTCAAGTATTCGTTCCTTAGTAAGCGTATCTTCAGTCAGATTTTTTCTGCGTGGTAAAAATAGACGTTCCCCGAGCAGTTGATCATCGGCATGAATCATATTATCCATAATGGCATCCGTTCTGCGCATGATGAAGCGGATGAGTTTATGGGTATCCAACTCTTCTTTTAAACCCGTCACCCACATGTTAATAAAATGCTGTAACATTCCAACGATCATAATAGCACAATCCAAGGAGTATGGTGCTGATTCCTGTCCATAGATGTCAACCAATCTTTGTGAAAGCCAAGAAAGTTCAGTTAAGTGATGTTTTTGGATAAAGTTTCTTAATTCAGGGTCCTTGGAATGGAAAATGATTTCGAAAAGGGGCACCAATTGGTACTCGCGATTCACCTCGAACCTGATGGCAATCTGTTGGATAAAGACATCTTTATCGGAGCGGTCTTTTCCAATCATAAGTTCATGTCTTCGAGCGGTGGCAACTTCATATGCATGAATAAGTATAGCCATCAGACATTCGTTTTTAGAAGAGAAATAGTTATAAAACGTTCCTTTTGATATGCCTGATTCGTCCAATATATCTTGGACAGAAGTGGCGGCAAAGCCTTTTTCTATAAAAAGCCGCTGTGCTGTTAATAAGACACGGTGCTTACGAGCATTCATTTATTTATCACCTTTAGACTAGTAGTATAATTTTTATAATAGCTATCATCCCTTTAGTTATCAAGGGTTTTCTTGTGTGACAATTTTCTGTTGAATAAATTGAACATGGAGTATAAAATGTGAAACATAGAGTATAAAATTTGAAAGATAAATGAACAGGGTTGCATGATAAAGGATGGGAAATGGAATGGATATACAAGAATTACATAAAAAACCCCCATATGGCATGATTGCCATACTTTTTTTCGGCGCGTTTGTGGCTTTTTTGAATAATACATTATTGAATGTGGCGCTTCCGACCATTATGGAGGAATTCAATGTAAAACCAGCCATCGCGCAATGGCTTACGAATGGATATATGCTCGTGAATGGCATTCTCATTCCGGCAAGTGCATTTTTTATTCAAAAATTTACGAACCGCAAATTGTTTTTGACAGCTATGTCTTTGTTTACATTGGGAACGGCACTTGCCGCTTTTGCACCTTTTTTTGGCGTACTCATAGCGGGAAGGATGATTCAGGCTTCAGGTTCCGCAATGATGATGCCGCTTCTTATGAACGTCATGCTTGCCTCTTTCCCGGTGGAAAGGCGGGGGGCCGCAATGGGAATGTTTGGTCTTGTGATTATGGCCGCTCCCGCCATTGGGCCGACACTATCAGGCTGGGTAGTGGAACATTACAGTTGGCGGACACTTTTTGAAATTATCCTTCCTTTTGCTGTACTGGCTCTAACGATTGGTTTCTTTAAATTAAAAAATATTACCCCAAACCGCGATATGAAAGTCGATGTTTTGTCACTCATTTTATCAAGCATTGGTTTTGGCAGTCTTCTGTATGGATTCAGTACGGCCGGCGATAAAGGATGGGGTGCTTTGGAAGTGTATGGAACCATTATTGTCGGAGCGGCCGCGATTATAGCTTTTATCTTTCGTCAGCTTCGCATGGAAGATCCGATGCTGGAATTCAGGATCTATAAATACCCTGTGTTTGCCTTATCTTCAGTTATCATGGTTGTTGTTTCCGCGTCCATGTTCTCGGGAATGATTTTAACTCCGATTTATGTGCAGACAGTGAGGGGGATTTCGCCATTCCATGCAGGGTTATTAATGCTTCCAGGAGCGATTTTAATGGCAATCATGTCTCCGATTACAGGAAGGCTTTTTGATAAATACGGGGCACGGATTATAGCATCAATCGGTCTTGCTATTACAGTGATTACAACATATTTATTCCATAAACTTACTGTGGACACCGGATTTTACCTTATTATGCTTCTCTATACGATTCGCATGCTGGGGATGTCTCTAGTGATGATGCCGGTAATGACGAATGGATTAAATCAGCTGCCGATGTCAGCCAACCCCCATGGTACCGCGATGAACAATACATTGCAGCAAATTTCAGGAGCTATTGGAACGGCAGTTCTTGTTACAGTGATGAACAACAGAATGGAAACAAAGGGTCATGAGCTTGCAGACGCCGCTGCAGCATCCGGAAAGTCATTAAATAATCCCGAGGTAATGAAGGAGTTGACACAGCAAGCAACATTGGACGGAATCACATTCTCATTTTTAGTCTCAACTTTCATTGCTGCTGTCGCGTTGCTTTTGGCGTTATTTATGAAACGGGCAAAACCGCCCCAAACGGATAAAGCTCTTATGAAAAAATGTCAGACCGAATAATAGGGATAGAAACGAGTTCATTTTATATGGATTCGTTTCTTTTTTAGTTTCAGAAAAGCCCGTATGCTACAATGAAACGGAGGAGTGTGGGAGTGCATGGAGGAAAGAAAAAATACAGTTGACAGCGATTTGTTCGAGCAGTTGGACGAAGAGGAAATGAGCAAGCTGGTTCACGATGCCCAAGAGGAAGCAATTCGTAAAGCTGCACTCGAAAAAGAAGCGGAAAAGCCGGTCCGCCGTTTTCCAAGGTGGCTATTTTGGATGATATCGGTTATTTTCCTTTTCAGCACTTTTTCTTTCATTTTTCAAACTTACTCCATACCCGCCATTGAATTTTTGACAGCGTCCGCCAGGCTGTCGGCGAATGAAAACATTCAATCATATAAAAAATCAGTCGTCACTATTGCAGCGGGGGATAGCAAGGGAACGGGCTTTTCTATTTCGAGCAATGGATTCATGTTAACCAACTATCACGTGATCGAAGGAAATGAACAGGTACAAGTTGATTTTCCCGAGGAGGGCGTATATATGGCGGATGTGGTGGACACTTACGAAGAGATAGATTTAGCTTTGTTAAAAGTCAAAGGTGAAAACTTGCCTTTTCTTAAATTGGCGGAACAGCCAGCTTACATGAGTAAGAATGATATGATTACATTTATCGGGAATCCTCTCCGTTTTCACGGCATTGTGAATGAAGGAACTATCGTCGATTCGATTTTGTTAAATGATTGGGAGGAGGAAGTCATCGTAATAAAAGCTCCAGTTTACCGGGGAAACAGTGGCAGCCCGGTCATTGATGACAATGGCCAAGTGATAGGAGTGGTATTTGCGACGATGAAACATGATGTTTACGGGAAGGTTGGATTGGCAGTGCCGATTGAATTGTATCAAGAGGCAAAGCAATAAATCTCACGCGGATCAAAGTTGTTTTTCCGTCTGTCAGCGAGAATCTGCAAAATAGAAGGGACAAAACATGACTTGGAAATGATGGTTGTATATTCAGAAAAGAAAGATATTTGCACTTAAAAATAAACCAACTAAACTCCTACAATCATACAGCCTCTGATCTGTTTTCGTAAAATAGGGCTATGCGGTTTTCGGGTGTTTCTGTCTATTTTTGGGCCAATATGCTCATTTTGGAAGAATACAATCCGGATTCTTGATGTATTGACTGTTTTTAAAGGTATTTAATCCGGATTTTTCATGTTTCTATGTTTTTGAAAATGGCTATGCTTTCTTTTTAAGCCTGCAACAATCAACCGGTGGAGTCACGATGCTTTAGAGCATTAACCTCCAATTCGGCATCAGCGATCCTGCGATTTACAAAGACAACATTTTCCCGCAAAGTCCTAATTTCATTTAATAAAATATTATCAGCATTAATGCTTTCTATATGGTGATCATCGACTTTTTCTGACAGTCGATCGAGCTTCTGCTCGACATGATTGATTTTTGCTGACAGTTTGTCCTCAACGGAATTGATTCTTACCTCAACGTTTTTCAGGTCTTGTTTTGTGGCCATTCTTTCTTCAACGGCTTTCAGGTCTTGTTTTGTGGCCATTCTTTCTTCAACGGCTTTCAAGTCTTGTTTTGTGGCCATTCTTTCTTCAACGGCTTTCAAGTCTTGCTTTGTGGCCATTCTTTCTTCAACGTTTTTCAAGTCTTGTTTTGTGGCCATTCTTTCTTCAACGGCTTTCAAGTCTTGCTTTGTGGCCATTCTTTCTTCAACGTTTTTCAGGTCTTGTTTTGTGGCCATTCTTTCTTCAACGGCTTTCAAGTCTTGTTTTGTGGCCATTCTTTCTTCAACGGCTTTCAGGTCTTGTTTCGTGGCCATTCTTTCTTCAACGGCTTTCAGGTCTTGCTTTGTGGCCATTCTTTCTTCTACGGTCGAAACCCTCTTATTCAAAACTTGCAGCTCATTGATAATCAAATCGAGTTTTTGTTCCACATTATTACCCCCTCTCTATTTATGTTCGTATGCCTTTATTATACAATTGCTTTGGGCATAGTCAATCAGGCAAAATGTAATTTTGAAGCGCATTTATGCGCTAAAATGGAAGTTTTGCAATCACATTTCGGTTTTTTATCCCGCGTGTAAGGTGCCATATACACCACTTCAAAATCTTGAGTGAATACAAAAGGTCCATGTGGGAGATAACGGCTCCTAAATGCCCGCTTGGTTCAACTAACAGTCAGTAGGAGCCCTACTGAATGAAGATTCACTTTATAATGAAAGCAACCTTATTTTTAATATTTGCTGCTGGAGGGGAAGAAGATGTTTGGGAGAAGAATAAAACACACCCAGCGTTATCAAGAAATTATCAACGCTTTTTTAAAAAATGGACTCGGTCATTTGTTGTTTCGTATTGGTTTGATTGATCGTACTGGAAAGTCACGGGATGCAAAAGAAAATATGAAGGATTTGGGGATCAGACTTCGTACGACTTTGCAGGGATTGGGACCGACTTTTATCAAGCTGGGGCAGATCGCGAGTTCACGCCGGGATTTGATTCCGGAAGAGATTACTGTCGAACTGGAGAGGCTTCAGGATGATGTCGTTCCTTTTTCTTATGAAAAAGTGGTTGAAATCGTAGAGTTGGAGCTCGGGGATACTCTTGAAAATCTTTTTCAAGAATTTCAGCAAACGCCCCTTGCGACTGCTTCGATCGGACAGGTACACGTTGCGCAGCTTTTCACGGGTGAAAAAGTGGCTGTGAAAATTCAGCGGCCTGACATCCAGTCGATCATTGAAACCGATTTGGATATTTTGCATGATTTGGCCAGAGGAGTCGAAAAAAGGATGGAGCTGGCCAGGCGGTACCGGATTCGTGAAATGATCGAAGAGTTCTCCGCTTCTTTGCGCGATGAGCTGGATTACGAAGTGGAGGGTCGTAATGGAGAACGTATTGCGAGGCAATTTGTAAATGAGTCGTCTATCCATATTCCACGAATTTACTGGGACTTTTCATCTAAGAAAGTTCTTACGATGGAATTAATCAAAGGGATTAAAGTGACGCACGTGGAAAAGTTGGATGAAGCAGGATATGACCGGAAACTGATTGCAGGACGGCTGGCCGATTCGATGTTCAGCCAAGTGTTGGAGCACGGTTTTTTCCATGGGGACCCGCATCCCGGAAATATTTATGTTTTACCCGATAATGTTGTTGCCTATTTGGATTTTGGGATGGTGGGGCAGTTGAAGGAGGATTTGAAGTATCACTTTGCCTCTCTTCTAATGAATCTCCAGCAAGGAAGCGCCAAGGGGATGATCAAGACATTTGCTGCGATGGATTTGCTTGACGGGGATACGGATGCACACGAACTTCAGTATGATTTGGAGCGCTTGATCAGCAAATATTATGATACTGCTTTTAAGGAAATCAGCATGGGGGCAGCGCTTACCGATGTGTTCGCCATCGCTTATAGGCATCGGGTGAGGATTCCGACCGAAATTGCGATTCTCGGCAAGGCGATCTTGACGATGGAGGAGATTATCTCAACATTGGATCCGGAATTCAGTGTCATGAGGGCGGTTGAGCCGTTCGGCAAAAAATTGATGAAACAAAGGTTCAGCCCAAAACATATTCTGAGCAGGTCTTTGGAGGATATGATTGAGAATATTGAAGTCATCAGGGATCTGCCGAAGGACTTAAAAGAAATCTCGACAACCGTCAAAAAAGGCAGACTCCGATTTGATATCAATATAAAAGAGTTGCAAACTTTTCTGCAAAGATTGGATAAAATCAGCAATCGGCTTTCTTTTAGTATCATTTTGCTTTCTTTTAGTATTTTAATGGTCGGTTTAATCATCGGGACCGCTATTGCTGACAAAACGGCCTTTTTATTCAGGCTTCCTGCAATTGAAATAGGTTCGGTCGTAGCTACACTTATGTTTTTATTTATGATCTACTCGATTTTCAAGTCCGGAAGAATGTAGGAAGAGGCTGGACAATATCCATAAGATGAACATGCCGCATGAAATCAAATGTAATAATCTTGATTTCACGCGGTTTTATTTTCACGATTTGTATGAATAGCAATTCCCAGCTTTCCTTTTCAAAAGAGAGCAATTTATGTCAAAAAGTCTTTCGTTCTTTTTGTTATCTTATAGTCAAGGAGGCACGGTGATGAGCTACAACCCGATTATTCAAAAAACGATTCATTATATCGAGAATCATTTACAGACAGATTTATCGTTAGACAGGATCGCCCGGCAGGCTGGTTTTTCCAAATATCATTATCACCGGATTTTTCTCCGTGAAGTGGGTGTATCTATTTCCGAGTATGTGCGCTATCGGCGCATTGCCAATTCTGCTACATTATTGCTGTATACGGATGAAAAAATCATCGACATTGCTCTTTTTTATCGCTTTGAATCACAAGAGTCTTTCACTCGCTCTTTTAAAAAGTATTATCATTTGCCACCGGGCCAATATCGGAAAATCATGAGTAAATTGCTATTTCAAAAGGAGGAAATGAAGTTGAAAAATGACCAATTATTAAAAGGATGGCAATTAAGCGGTAGTCATCCATTTCATTATGAAATGGGGATTGACAGAGAGATATTCCATAAAGGGCAAGCATCGGGGTATTTAAAATCTGTCACTGTAGAAGAAGTTGGGGAGTTTGCAACGATGATGCAGGAATTCAAAGCGGATAAATATTTGGGGAAAAGATTAAAGCTCTCCGGTTTTATCAAATCAAAAGGAGTGGATGGATTTTGCGGATTATGGATGCGGGTTGATGACCATCTCCAAGATGTCTTGCAATTTGATAATATGAGTGATCGTCCGATAAAGGGAGACAATGAATGGAACCATTACGCCATTGTTTTGGATGTGCCGGAAAATAGTGCGGTCATTGCTTTCGGCGTATTGCTTTCAGGGAAAGGCCATGTTTGGGTGGATGAAATAACATTTGAAGAAGTTGACCACAATACACCTACAACAAACTTAGAGTTCACCAGCGAGTTATTGGATGAACCTATCAATTTATCGTTTGAAGAATAAGGAGGATTCGCATGGCTAATAACAAGAAAGCAGGAATGGTTTTGTTAATGGGACTCTTCATCATCATCGCTTTAAAATTTCTCATAGGAAATGTTATTTTTTCCTATGTAAAAGAATGGATTCTGTAGATTCACATAGAGGCTGTCCAACATGTCGCTTTTCACTTATCGGATGACCTATTGGGGGGAGCTCCCCCTTGAGCATGCCAAATAGAACTTTTTTCAGAGGGCCAAAAGATGGTATATTCTTTTTAGGTACAGAAATATAATAGCCGCAAGCAAAGGCCGCAGCTTTTGAGGCTTCCTCCGAAGTTGCGGCTTTGCTTTTAACTTCGTCTTAATAAGCCATGACATGAGTCGGTGTATTTTTTACAAACAGCAACCGGGTCGACAGGTATAAGATCAACTCAACGTATATAAGTATGCTTCAAGTTGAAAACGTCGCGATTTACATTTTGATTCATGGAGAGCAACTTGTCTGGAATTTTTATGCGGTGGTCAAGAAAAATACCTGTTATAATAGTATAAAAGAGTTGAGGGAGAGGATCGCCCGCTTATGAAGATTAATAAATTCGTCATGCCGGAACTTATTATTGGAAGCGATTCCATTAAGCGGGTGGGCGAGAGCTGCGCAAGGCTTGGTGCCAGGAAAGTGTTTATTACGACGGATCCGGGGGTTCTGGCTTTGAACTGGTTCGAGCAGGTACTAGACAGTTGTAAAAATGCCGGGCTTCCCTATGTCATTTTTTCGGATATCACAACGAATCCCAAAGATGACGAGGTGGATAGGGGTGTACAAATATATTTGGAAGAGGAGTGTGATGCCATTGTCGGGGTTGGCGGCGGCAGTCCCATTGATGTGGCGAAGGCCATTGCCATCGTTGCCACAAATGGCGGAAGCATTCATGATTATGAAGGAGTGGACAAAATCGTATTTCCTCTTCCTCCCCAAGTGATGGTCGCGACGACTGCCGGATCAGGTTCCGAGGTATCCCAATTTTCAATTATAACGGATTCGGAGAAAAAGAAAAAATTGACGATCATTTCCAAATCCCTTGTCCCTGATATTGCCATAGTGGATCCCCAGACATTGATGACGAAAAGTCCCCACTTAACGGCGACAACAGGATTGGATGTGTTGACGCATGCAATCGAATCATTCGTCAGCATTGCGGCAACTCCCTTGACGGACGTACAGGCAAAAAGTGCGATTTCGCTCGTAGCGCAATATTTACGGCCGTCTGTCGCTTCCAAAATGAATAAAGAAGCGAAAGAAAAAATGGCCATGGCAAGCGTACAGGCCGGTTTGGCTTTCTCGAACGCGATTCTTGGGGCAGTCCACGCCATGAGTCATGCGATCGGGGGACGATTTCTTCTGCCGCATGGTGATGTAAATGCCATTTTACTGCCCTACGTCATGGAATTTAATTATTTGGCTTGTCCGGAAAAGTTTTATCAGATTGCGGAGCTGTTTGGCGAAGACGGCCGCCATTCAGGGAAAAAAGCGATCGAATATGTCAAGCAACTGTCGCTGGATATCGGGGCGTCTCAGCGGTTATCGGACATGGGGTTGCAAAATTCGGATGCGGCCATTATCGGGCAAGTCGCAATAGAAGATGCTTGCATGATTACCAACCCCCGTGACATCACAGCGGCAGATGTGGAAAGGTTGTTTAAACTCGCATTATAGGAGGGCATCTAATGTCAGACAGACAGCAGTTGATTGAACGGCTTGTCGGGGTTTCCTCATCGAAAATCAATTATTATACGGAACTCAAAAAAACGATTGATGAAATGAAGAAGAAAAATACACAGCTTGAGATCATCAATGAAGTGATGCGAAGCTTTAATATTGATATGTCAATGGACGCCATGCTGAAAAACATACTGGAAAAATTGCGGAAAATATTTCCTCTTAAGAGATTGAGTTTGTCCATTTTTAAAAGCGGCAAACTGATACTGACAAATGTATATCCGCGTGATTACGCCCATGTTGATATCGGGAGTGCGATACCTAAGGAAAAGTCCCTTTATTGGAAGGTGGCGGAGTCTGGTATTTCGCAGGTGTATTTTGTGAATGCGGATGATCGGGAAACGTACACGGAAATAGTGGCTTTTGAAAAATTAAGTTTGCGCGAAGTGCTTGTTTTTCCCCTTTATGGCAAAGGGCGGATTATCGGTGTTTTAAGTCTGGGGAGTGAGCGGCAATCAGCATATGACAAAGAAGATCTTGTGTTTTTACAGCAGTTTTCGGACCAATTGGCAGTATGCATTGAGAATGTCCGTTTATATAACGAAGTATTGAATAGCAAGAAAGAATGGGAGCAGACATTTCTTGCGGTGGCAGATCCGATTATGTTGGTCGATGTAAACGGAAGCATTTTGCGGTGCAACGGAGCGGCATCTTCTTTTTTCCGTTTGGATGGGGTGGAGGTCGCCGATTACACATTGGACAATTTGTTGTATGGAGAGCAGATGAAAGAGGAAAGTCCGCTTTATGAAACTTTGAAGACGAAAAGGACTGCCTATCGGGAAATAACAATGTTTGGCCAGACGATTTGTGAAGTGCATACATACCCGATCATAAACGAAAAAGATGACATGTACGGAGTGATCGCCTATATAAAAGATGTGACCGAAAAACGCCATTTTGAGGCGCGGATGATGCAATCCGGCAAGCTTGCGGCTCTTGGTGAAATGGCTGCGGGAGTGGCCCATGAGTTGAACAATCCCTTGACGGCGATTTTAGGAAACACTCAGTTATTGCTGCGGAAAGCGGATAAAGGTCATCCTTCGCATGAATTGCTGGCAGATGTTTTGAAATGCAGCAAAAGATGTCAAGATATTATTCGGAATTTGCTCACTTTTTCCAGGCAGGACGAATACTTATTCCAAACTTGTTCCCTCAACGAGGCGGTTGAACAAGTACTTAGCCTCGTCGGGTATCAAATTCGCCAGAGCCATATTGATGTAAAAGTGAGACTCGATCCCGATATTCCCCTTGTCGATGGCAGCATCCAACAGCTTGAGCAGATTATCATCAACTTGCTTTTAAATGCCAGGGATGCGCTGGATGAGACAGCGAGGCAGAATGACAAAAAAATCGTCATTCGAACGGTAAGCAGCCCG
The DNA here is from genome assembly GCF_037963795.1 of Siminovitchia sp. FSL W7-1587. Classification (NCBI taxonomy): domain Bacteria; kingdom Bacillati; phylum Bacillota; class Bacilli; order Caryophanales; family Bacillaceae; genus Siminovitchia; species Siminovitchia sp. FSL W7-1587. Next base: position 976,444 of record NZ_CP150169.1, on the reverse strand, counting down.
GAAGGGGTTGCCCTATCGGTCAGTGATAATGGGCCGGGAATTGATTCAAAAAGAATGAAGGAAATATTCCATCCGTTTTATACGACGAAAGAAGCTTTGAAAGGAACAGGACTTGGTCTATCAGTCAGCCTTGGTATTGCGGAAGCTCATGGCGGGACGATTGATGTCAAAAGCGAACCGGGGATTGGGAGTGTTTTCACTCTTCGTTTGCCGGTCAAAAAGGACCCTGCATAAAAGGTGGTGTAGGATTGTGGCCAATATATTGATAGTGGATGACGATCGAGAAGTCGCCAATTTTTTAAGTTATTTTTTAAAAGAAAAAAACTTAGAAGTATACAAAGCATATAACGGGAAAGATTTTCAACGGTTATTTCGGCAGCAGTCCTACCACTTGGCGTTGATCGATGTGAAGTTGCCCGATGCGAGTGGATTGGATATTTTAAAAGAGATAACGGAACAAATGCCTGTGTGCAAAACGATCGTTATGACCGGATATAGTACGATAAAAGTGGCTGTAGAAGCAATTAAGCTTGGTGCCAACGACTTTATTGAAAAGCCGTTTGCCGATTTAGATGTATTGGAAAAAACCATTGACCATCTGTTGAAAAACAAAACAACCTTGGCGGAAAGTGATATTCAAGTACTGGCTAAAAAGAGCGGCATTGTGACGGGGAATAGTGAAACGATGAATCGTCTTCTCGCTCTTGCCTATAAAATCGCCCCCAAACATATCAATGTTCTCATTGAGGGTGAGACAGGGACGGGAAAGGAACTGTTGGCTCATTTCATTCACCAAGCGAGTAAGCGGAATGAACAGCCTTTTATCGGCATTAACTGCGGCGCTTTATCTGACACACTGCTGGAAAGCGAACTGTTTGGCCACGATAAGGGCGCTTTTACAGGTGCGGTGAAAGAAAGAAAAGGCGTGTTTGAACTGGCGGGAAAAGGGACATTGTTCTTGGATGAAATTGGTGAGGCTTCGCTTGCCACACAGGTGAAGCTGCTGCGTATATTGGAGACAGGTGAATTTATGCGGGTTGGCGGTGAAAAAATACAAAAAACAAACACCCGGATTATTTCGGCCACGCATGTCGCTCTCGCAGAAGCGGTCAAAAGCAAAACATTTCGGGAAGATCTCCTGTATCGGTTGGATGTTGTGAAGTTGGTCATCCCTCCTTTGCGGGAAAGGAAGGAAGACATTCAGCTGATTGCAAATCATTTGTTGGAACAGGCGGGAACTGTATTTCAGTTAAGTACAGAAACGGCCGCCATATTCGAGCAATACGATTGGCCGGGGAATGTAAGGGAATTATCCAATGTTATTAAGCGGGCATTAACGGTGATGGATGAAGACAGTCACATCATCACCCCTAAACACTTGCCGGAAAAAATGCGGATCGGCAAGCCGCGTCTTGTTGAAAAAAAGCAGCCTGAAGAAGAGAATTTTGAGGAATATATGCAACAATGGACAGATAACATGATTGCCGTTTGGAAAAATGAAGACAAAGTCGAAATGGAAATGATTCTGCACAACGTAAAAGAGTTGGAACGTGAAATCGGCCGTGCATTCGTCATGAAAATGCTGAGGGCAACGATCGGAAACAGACAGGATGCAGCCAAGCGTTTGAATATAAGCATGCGTAAGCTCAGGTACTTATTGAATGAAAAAAGCACCCGTCCATGAAATGAGCGGATGCCTGATGTTGGGTAATGCACCTTGGAATTGCCTACCCGAATCAATCGTTGGAAGCGGTTCCCGGGGATTGCTGTCATTGTCTCCCCGCTTTTTATAGTTATCAATGGCAAAGCCTTAGTATGTCATTGGCTACGCTTTTTCTTGTTTATCAAGTAACGGATACATTAAAAAGTTAGCACAATCCGTCCATTGATTTGCCCTTTTTCCATTTTGTCAAACACCTGATTAATGTCTTCAAGCTTGGCGGTGGAAACGATAGCCCGAACTTTTCCATCCGCAGCAAATTGCAAGGCTTCTTGCATATCTTTTCTTGTACCGACAATGGAGCCTTTGACAGTTACGCCATTTAACACGGTATCAAAAATGGGCACTGGGATTTCATCATTAGGCAATCCTACTAAGACAACTGATCCGCCGCGTTTGACAGAGTGATAAGCCTGCTCAAACGCGGCTTTGTTCACTGCGACACTGATGGCGGTCTGCACGCCGCCGACTTTATCTTTGATTGTTTGCGCAGGGTCTGAAGTTTTTCCATTAACGGTCAAATCAGCCCCAAGCTCCTTTGCAAGCTGAAGTTTATCATCGTTAATATCAACCGCCACCACATGAAACCCCATCGCTTTGGCATATTGCAAGGCGATATGGCCCAGTCCGCCGATGCCATAAATGGCCACCCAATCTCCCGCTTTTGCCCCGGAGACTTTTAATGCCTTATAAGTGGTCACCCCGGCACATAAAATGGGGGCAATTTCAACGGAATCCACACCATCGGGAATTCTTGCCACATAATCGGCGGGTGCCACACAATATTCGGCAAAGGCGCCGTCAGCAGAATAGCCGCCATTTAATTGGTTGGGACAGAGGGTTTCATTGCCGGATAGGCAGTATTCGCATTCTCCGCATGCTTTAAAAAGCCACGGAACCCCGACACGGTCTCCTTTTTTCAAGGATGTTACGCCTTGTCCTACCTGCTCAACAATTCCCACGCCTTCATGGCCAGGAATAACCGGAAGCTTTGGTTTAATGGGCCAATCTCCATGGGCCGCATGCAAGTCGGTATGGCAAACACCGCACGCTTCCATTTTGATCAACACTTCGCCATGCTCCGGCTTTGGAATCTCCACCTCTTTTATTTCCAGTTCTTGTTGGAATTCATTAACGACTGCTGCTTTCAATTCTGATTCCTCCTTAGATTTAATCGGCTAACTAATTACTTAATATTGCAAAAATAATGCCAACATTATTTCCCCGGCAATATACGATGACTTACAGCCGCCGCCGCTATATTGTTTTTTTTTGCCAACATTTCGGCTTAATAGGACGAAATGTTGGCATTTGAATCAAAAATGATATAGTCCAATCGGTGATCAACTTCAAGATCATCTCTTCTTTCTTTTATCCATAATAAGGAGGTTGATGATCATGAAGATAAAAATAAGCACGAAAGATGCTAAACCAATGATGAAAATAGTTGTATCACTCAAATTTGAAAAGCGGAAAAGCATATCCGGTATAAACAGCAGGACGGGGATCAAAATGGAGAACCAAGTCTTGCTCCAAATGGCAAGGATGATAAGAATACTGGCACAAACACCAACAACAATCCAATTGACAAGAGTGGTTCCTATATAAAAAGGTTCAACAATAAGAGTGCTTCCCAGCAATACTAGTATAAAGAGTGTATTGACACTTGTGGTGGCAAGCATGCCCATGACAAATAATTTTTTGGTTGAGAATTGCTTTTTTCCCGCCTGTTGCAAAAAGAATACATAAATAAGCAGGCCGGCGATGATGATGAGAGGGAAAACTATGACTTGCACGATATTGAGCGAGAACTCTCCCTTGATGGCAGATCCCATGATTAAGTAAGCAATAACACCTGCAAAAATAATTGTCACATTTTTGATAAGGTTTTTATAGTCTGTATCCATTTCTCATTTTTAATGAGTTCATATACTGTTCCGGCGTACAGTCAATCATCTCGTCGATACTTTTCCCTTGTTTTTCCGCCTCTATTAAATGAACTTTTAATTCATCGATTAGTTCATTTATTTCTTTTTGCTTTTTTCCGGATGTCACTAAATAAAGCCGCAGATTCTCAATAAATGCTTTGCTTTTGTCTGATAACAATGTTGATTCCCCCCCAGTTCTTTACCGTTTCTTTTCCACAAATAAAATGAGCCACAGAATAGCCCCCGCGATTAATGATACTTGCCAAGGCAAGTTGTAAGATGGTCCGATCTCAGGGGTGAACTTGGCAACAAGCAATACGACTGCCATACCAGCCGCACCAACGAATCCGGCTTTTATCGTAAGCAGCTTTATGTTTCGGTTTTCTTTAAATAAAGAGTTGTGGACAAGTCTCAAAATAAACCAAATGCTAAAACTGACAAAGCATGTGATAGCCAAGAAACTCATAGCCATTTGAAACAAATTGATTTCTGAATTGACTTCAATAAATTGCGATAAAATCAAATGCAGAATCCCTCTAATTATTAACGACCAACTGACAATATTACCAATGATCCTGGCATAAAAAGGGATGATTTCCCGCTTCTTCTCGTTTGGAAGCTGTTCTATTATTTCATCCGCAAAAGCCTTCGGGTTATGGCCGAACATGTCTTTTGCCGTTTTTCCTTCCTCCTGGCCATGAAGGAGGTGGTCCAGGATTTCCATTAACACTTCTTCGGATTGCTGTTCAGAAAGGCGCCATTGAAGGCGGATATATATCAACATGTCGTCGTAGTATTTCTCATTTTCCGGTGTCAGCAACTCTCTTTTTCTGTTGTTTTCTTCAATCAGCATGTCAACATTCATATCTTTCACCTTCTTTTTAGTAATGTATTGACAGGACCAGAGAGGCGGTGCCATTCCTCAATAATTGTTGTTAGTGTTTCCTGCCCTGTATCCGTTAAAAAATAATATTTCCGATTCGGCCCGGAATCGGATGGCCGCATTTCGCCTCTTATTAAGCCGTTTTTTTGCAGTCTTAATAATACCGGATAAATAGTGCCTTCACTCACATCTTGCAAGCCAATGTCTTGCAGCTTTTTGGACAGCTCATAGCCGTATACGGCTTCTTTTTCAATCACTGCCAATACACAGCCATCTAAAATTCCTTTCAGCAATTGACTACGTACAGACATATACGCACCTTCCTTCGCCGCTATATTGCCATACAAGATAGTTGATCATAAAAAGATGTCATGACCGGTACTTGTCAAAGCAAGATAGTGTCATAAAAAAATAACTACTATCATTGACACGTACAGACATATACGCACCTTCCTTCGATGCTATATTGCCATACAAGATAGTTGATCATAAAAAAGATGTCATGATTGGTACTTGACAAAGCAAGATAGTGTCATAAAAAAATAGCTACTATCATTGACACGTACAGACATATACGCACCTTCCTTCGTTGCTATATTGCCATACAAGATAGTTGATCATAAAAAAGATGTCATGATTGGTACTTGCCAAAGCAAGATAGTGTCATAAAAAAATAGCTACTATCATTGACACGTACAGACATATACGCACCTTCCTTCGATGCTATATTGCCATACAAGATAGTTGATCATAAAAAGATGTCATGACCGGTACTTGTCAAAGCAAGATAGTGTCATAAAAAAATAACTACTTTGTTATACAATGTAGCTATTTTTATTGTAAAATGTTTCGCTATAGCTGTCAATACTTAACGCTAAAAAACATCAAATGCCTTTTTGATCGCAATAATCGTCAACGAGCCGCTCAATTCCGTCAAGATCGGGGGACTTTCCAGAAAAAGTAAACTTTATTTCTTCAATAAATTCTCCTTCATGGTATACATGAATGGCTCCATTTTGCTCAATGACACTATATTCAGGTTCAAATATAAATCCGTTCCTTTCGATGGCACCCAATGTTAATCAACTCCGAAGGTTATATTTTTTGGTTATTATTTCACGAACAACGGGCAAAAATACCTGTCATGCAGGAAAAATTGTGAAGTGATTCACAATATATGACGTTTATCATCTCAAAGTAATGACGTTTATGTCTTTTCGAGAAGCAAGAAGAATCTTATCATTAAATATAACAAATGAATTCATCAGCATGAGGAGGATTCGATGAAAGAAAAAACAAGGAAATTATTCAAAGAAGTTGCTGTTTTTGCCAAATCTGATAAAAAGAAAAGTATCTTGCAAATAATCAATACAGTTTTACCTTTTATTATTTTATGGTTTTTGGCCTACCAAAGCTTATCCATATCGGTTTGGCTGACGTTGGGACTAGCTGTCGTTGCGGCGGGTTTTTTGGTACGGACATTTATCATTTTTCATGATTGCACCCACGGATCTTTTTTTAAAAGTAAAAAAGCAAACGATATCGTCGGAACGATTACAGGAATATTGACACTTTTTCCATATGAAAAGTGGAAACGGGAACACGCTATTCATCATGCATCCAGTTCCAACCTTGATAAAAGGGGGGTCGGCGATATTTGGGTGATGACGATTGATGAATATAAAGAAGCATCTAAATGGGAGCGTCTATGGTATCGTTTTTATCGAAATCCGCTCGTCATGTTCGGGTTGGGTCCTTTGTATTTAATGCTGATTATAAACAGGAAAAACAGGAAAGACGCAAGAAGGAAAGAGCGGTTCAATACGTATTTGACGAATGCCTGTGTGTTGGTGATGTATACTTTCATGGCGATTTTCGTTGGTTGGCAGGCTTTTGCACTCATCCAGGGGACCATCATGTTCGTTGCAACGGCATTAGGGATTTGGCTGTTCTATATCCAGCATACGTTCGAAGACTCTTACTTTGAAGAAGAATCAGATTGGCATTATGTAAAAGCGGCGGTTGAGGGCAGTTCCTATTATAAATTGCCGCGAGTATTGCAGTGGGTGACGGGAAATATCGGTTTTCACCATGTGCACCATTTGGCGCCCCGCGTTCCGAATTACCATCTGGAAAAGGCGCATAACGAGAATCCTCCGCTTCATCATGCCACGACCATCACGATAAAATCGAGCTTGGAGTCTTTAAAGTTCCGATTGTATGACCCTGAAAAGAAAATGTTTGTCACTTTCAAAGAAGCGCATCGTCAGCTTCAGGCTGAAAAGAACCGCGTTCCTTTAAAAACAAAACATGTCAGTTTTGATACGAAATAAAGAGGGTGTTCATGAGCCATTCTGCTTCTTGGGAATGGCTTTTTCATGATTCATGATATAATAATAAGGCAATCAGACGAGGCGGTGACTTCAAATGCAGAGCAGTTGGTTAAGCATTTTTCCGAAAAATCCCTGGATCAGTATATACGCGTGGGTTATTTTTTGTTTTTTGCCGTTCTTTTTTATCTTCAGATCCTCGTCGCCCATAGAAATTTCCATTGGGATATCATTGTTACTATTGTATTTTTTATCTTACCGGTTTTCCTATAAGTCGAAAAGCGGTCTCGTTTATATGTGGATAAGTTTTGAAGTTGTCATCAACATTGTGATGACACTGTTGTTTGGATATGTATATTTAGCCATATTTACGGCTTTTTTCATCGGCAATATCCGCAATCCAGTCGGCTTTTTCATTATGTATGGACTTCATATTGCCTTGACGGTCGGCGCGATTGTTGCGGGCTTTTTTATCGATATGGATTTGTTTCTTCCTCAGATTCATTTCATTGTTATTTCTGTCCTGGGGACCGTGCTGTTGCCGTTTAATTTATATTACAGAAATAAAAACATGAACTTGGAAGGCCAGCTGGAGGACGCCAACGAGCGGATTTCGGAACTTGTGATTATAGAGGAAAGGGAGCGTATTTCCCGGGATTTACATGATATTTTAGGACAAAAGTTATCGCTGATCGGCTTGAAAAGTGATTTGGCTGGGAAATTGATTTATCGCGACCCTCATGCTGCTGAAAAAGAGCTGAAAGATATTCGCCAGACTGCCAGTGCGGCACTCCGGGAAGTAAGAGAGCTGGTCGCCGACATTCGGGCAACAAAGTTGAAGGAAGAGTTGCTTAGGACGAAACAGATGTTTCAAGCGGCTGAAATGGAATTGACCATTGCCGGTGATCCTTCTTTCCACCACATTCCTCCGATTGTCGAAAGTGTTGTAAGCATGTGCCTAAAAGAAGCGGTGACAAATGTAGTCAAACATAGCCAAGCAACTTCGTGCCGCATTACATTTGAACAACAGCCAAATGAATTTGTCATTAGTATTGAGGATAATGGAGTTGGTTTAGCAGGTGGGGGAGAGATGCAAAACGGGAGCGGTTTAAGAGGAATCCGTGAAAGGCTGGAGTTTGTAAATGGGAGTCTGCAAATTGAAGGGGAAAAAGGAACAAAGCTGACTATTCGGGTGCCAGTTGTCTTAAAGCATATAATGAAGGAGGCTGATTAATATGATTCGTATTGTGATCGCCGAAGACCAAGGGATGATGCTGGGTGCGCTTGCTTCTTTACTGAACATAGAAGAAGATATGGAAGTCGTTGGGCAGGCAAAAAATGGAGAAGAAGCGGTCAGATTAGTAAGAGAACAGGAGCCGGATGTCTGTATTATGGATATCGAGATGCCGGTAAAAACAGGGTTGGAAGCCGCCCAAGAGCTGAAAGGCAGTACTTGTAAAGTCATTATTTTAACCACTTTTGCACGGGCGGGTTATTTTGAGCGCGCCAGAAAAGCGGGAGTACGCGGGTATTTATTGAAAGATAGTCCAATTGAAGAACTGGTATCTGCCATTCGCTTGATTATGGATGGTAGGCGCATGTATGCACCTGAGCTCATAGATATCGCTTATGGTGATGGGGAGGAGATGGAAAATCCGCTGACGGAGCGAGAAAGTGAAGTCCTTGCCCTTGTCGCCGAAGGAAAAACAACGAAAGAGATTGCAAAAGAACTATATTTGACTCCGGGGACCATCCGAAATTATATATCTTCGATTCTTGAAAAGCTGGGCGTTGGTAATCGGATTGAGGCGATTTCCAGGTTTAAGGAAAAAGGATGGTTTAAATAGTATAGGAACAGCTTTGGATCCAATTGGTGAATTTTTAGTTCATGATACTGAAGGATCGTATTGTATACGTTTAAATGAATGGTTGTTTCTGCATAAAATTATGGACTGCGTGCATTTCCCTAAAGAGTTTACAATTTCTGTTATGTTATAATAATGGATAACGAGACTTCTTAGTTATGGGGAGGTTACCTATATGAGCGACATCGATATTGAGCTTTACGGATATTTGATCGATCATCTGGATGCGATTTCCGATCAATGGCTCGCTCTTAGAAAAAAGGAGAAGGGTTCCATCTACTCTGTCGATGCGGGCGAAGAAGTGGAACATACTTTGAGAGAACAAAATCGTTTAACGAATGTAACCATTGCCAGCAGTTTGTTGGCTGATGAAAAGCAATTTCAAGAAAGCAAGGAAAAATGGGCCCAAATCGTTGCAAAGAGCAGAATCCAAAGCAATACGCCGATTTACGAAGTGTTAGGGGCACTTAGTAAAGTCAGGAAAATTTATTGGTCATTTGTAAAGCAATTTTCTTCTTTAAAGGGAGAAGTGGTGACGAAGGAAGATTTGCAAAGATGGGGGGGAGTTATTCATCTGGCGTTTGATGAATTGTATGTCGAATTCTCCGAAATGTATTTTAAATTAATGACGAATCGGCTTACTGCACAGCTCAATTTGATTGATGAGCTAAGTACTCCCGTCATAAAAATAACTTCAGAATCCGGAGTGCTCCCTCTTATTGGCGATATTGATACATATCGGGCAAAGAAGATTCTTGAATATGTTCCTAAAAAAAGTGTTGATATTGGGATTACGCGTTTATACATTGACTTGTCGGGCGTGTCGATTATTGATACGATGGTTGCTCACCAATTATATGATATGGCTCAAATTTTGGATTTATTGGGGATTCAAGCGAGAATTACAGGAATCCGTCCCGAAATTGCCCAAACGGCCATACAACTTGGATTGGATTTCAGTTCAATCGATACATATGGGTCACTCCAGCAAGTGCTGGCGGAAGAGTTTTTAATCGTCGCGGAATAATAAGGTGTACTGCTCTTCATTGTCCACCGTTCGCAATAAGGGAGCTGTTAAAACTTCAATCAGCAAGTGGATACTTTCCCTCATTCACGAATGGATTTGCAACCGTTGTGACTTTATAGCGGTTCCTTTCGGTGCAGATGTAAGATATTCCACCGGTGAATGCGCAACTAACATTCTCATGATAGGGAGCCTCATCCAGTATGAAGGGGAGCCAGATACCCCCGCGAATCTGGCTCTACCGAGGAAGTCTATCAAGCTCTTTCAACATACAATGGCAAAGCCTCCGTACATTTTTGGGCAAATATATCATGATCTCTTTTTACCTAATAAACCATGGTAACTGAATGAGAAGCTCCCCGCACCATGGACTAACCTAATATTCTGACTTTCGTAAAATAGTTTTTTTACAGTGAAATTTTTCGCGAGGCGTATTTTAAAGAACTTTCGTTTCCGATCCCCAAAGTATTGGCGCATGTGTACTCCGAATTTCACTAGATGATATAACTTCCCAAATTCATTCCAATTCATCATAAAATAAGACTGAATTTTCCACGTTTAAATCATGCCATTTTTCCTTTTACCATAAGGCGATGTTCCAAGTTTTGTGATCAGGGAATTTGATTTGTTTGCGTAGGGGTATTACGTTTCAAAGTGTACTACAGTCGGATTTATAAAAAATTCCGAACGCTGTCTTAACACAAATTTAGGGGTTTTTTTTCGGGCTGGCTATTGTTTCAACAATTCCCCTTATCCTATATTTCTAATACTAGCTTAAGTTTTTGAAGTAGATAAGTAAAAAAATCATGTTTTATGGACTCATCTGAGATCCTTTTGCTTGATACTCATTGTCCGTTTCATCGCTGACTTTCATTCGATATGCAAAGGTATCTTCAGCCTCATATATATCCCTTCCCATGAAAAAGCCAGGTTGAATGATGTTGGATTAGCATAAGCTTCGGAAGCATGAATACCCGATGTTTAATCCTGCATTTTCCATATGTCGCCGTTACGTTTGGTTACTCGGAACAGCTCTTTCCGATAATAGTTTCTTACATCAGATCAAACACACCGTCTTCATTGCTTAACAATGCTGTTCGGCCCTGCTTTATAAGTGAAATATCCTCCTCGTCGTCTCCTTTTTTGCCCTTATGACCAAGGCTTTTCATGATCCCACTCCACTACCCCCTTGGCGATTTTAGGAGAGAGTCCAATTGGTTGCATGAAAAAAAGAATTTTATAACTTTTTCAATTTACTAGACTATAACCGGTTGAATGTTTACGATAAACAAAAAATGTTAACAATTATTTTTTATTTCGTACCACAAGAAAAAACCTTTCCTTCCGTATTATCTCCCTCTTTTCCTTTACTGCTTTTCTTCCTCATTTTGTTTTGCCGTATTGACAGATAGCCATTTGAGACATACAATCCTTATTGTTAACTATATTTCCATAATGGTTAACAATAGAGTGTGGAAAGGGGGAGAATGCGATGAAAAGGGAAGAGCTGTTCAGTGTTAGAATGAGGGCGGCCAAGGGTGGGGCACATGAACGAGGCGGCACTCATGTTTCTGGTGGAGAGATGCTGGCAGCTTACAGTGATATACAACAGGCGGTTATGTATTTGCTTGAAAAAGGATTGGTTCATTCAAAAGGCAAACCGGACTTTATGCAAATTCAATTTGAATGCATTGAGGAACCGGCAAAGCGCGTGGAACCTTTGAGCGTGACGACGAATAAGGTGAAAAGTGCAAAGGAAGGACGAGCGCTGGCATGGAGTTTGCTGGAACAATCAGGAATTCCAAGAAACATCATTGATGAAGCCGATAGGCTTGTTTCGCAATATTCAAGCATGAGAGGGGCCATGTTGATTGATGTTCATTCAGGAAAACGGCTGGATGACAGGGGAGAAAAAGGGGTGCGGGCTTCCAGAATGGATTGGCAGAACGGACATTATGAAAAATGGGCTGGCTGTCATCATATGCCCCTCCATTCAAGGATAAAAGAAGCGCTTGCTCTTGCCACAAAGGTATGTGAACATCGAGTCGCGGTGGCGGAGTTGTGCTGGTCAGATGATCCGGATTATATAACTGGTTATGTGGCAAGTAAAACGCTTGGCTATCAGCGCATCACCCAACTAAAAGAATATGGGGATGAACAGGGGTGCCGGATCTTTTTTATTGACGGCAAGGAAGATGTGGATTCTTACATACATTATTTGGAACATCAGCCTGTAATGATTCAATGGGAGGTAGAAAAATGACAAAAGCAATCATTGAAAAAAGCAAGAAATATTTATGGCTGCCTTTTACGCAAATGAAAGATTATGATCATGATCCCCTCATCATCGAGAGCGGCAATGGAGTAAAAGTAAAAGACATATTTGGGAAGGAGTATTATGACGGCTTTTCTTCTGTTTGGCTAAATGTGCATGGGCACCGTAAAAAAGAGCTGGACGAAGCGATCAAGAACCAGCTTGAAAAAATTGCCCACTCCACGCTGCTCGGTATGACAAATGTTCCTGCAACGGAACTGGCCGAAAAGCTGATTGAAATCAGCCCCGAGAATTTGACGCGTGTTTTTTATTCAGACAGCGGGGCAACAGCCATGGAAATTGCCCTGAAAATGGCCTTTCAATATTGGATCAATATCGGCAGGCCGGAGAAGCAGAAATTTATCGCCATGCAAAACGGCTATCACGGAGATACGATTGGTGCTGTAAGCGTCGGTTCCATTGAGCTTTTTCATCAAGTCTACGGGCCGTTGATGTTTGACAGTTACAAGTCGTCCATTCCATACGTTTATCGTTCTGAAAGCGGCGATCCAAATCAGTGTCGCGATGAATGCCTGTATGAGCTTGAACAGCTTCTGATTGAAAAGCATGAGGAGATTGCGGCACTTTCCATAGAATCGATGATTCAGGGGGCCGCCGGGATGATTGTGATGCCTGAAGGATTTTTGTCAGGTGTGCGTGAGTTGTGCACGAAATATGATGTTTTGCTGATTGTCGACGAGGTGGCGACCGGATTTGGACGAACAGGAAAAATGTTTGCTTGTGAACATGAACATGTCCAGCCGGATCTTATGGCTGTCGGCAAAGGTATAACGGGAGGGTATTTGCCGATTGCCGCAACATTCACCACCGAAAAAATCTACGAAGCTTTTTACGATGATTATGATCAAATGAAGACTTTTTTCCATGGTCATTCGTATACAGGAAATCAGCTCGGGTGCGCAGTCGCCCTTGAAAATTTGCGGTTATTGAAAACCGAAAATATTGTTGACGAGGTGGCCAAGAAGGCCAAGGTGCTGGAACGGCTTCTCGATACGTTGTATACACTTCCACACGTTGGAGATATTAGACAGCTCGGTTTTATGTGCGGTGTCGAGCTTGTCGCATCCAAAGAAACGAAGGAACCTTTTCCTAATGAAAAAAGAGTCGGCTATCGTGTTTCTCTAAAAATGAGGGAACTCGGTATGTTGACACGGCCGCTCGGTAATACGATCGTCTTCATGCCGCCACTTGCCAGTACCGTCGAGGAGCTTGAGGAAATGATCGCCATTATGAAAAAAGCCATTCATGAGGTGACAAGTGTTGCCGTTTGATGGCTGGCTGCATGGCCGCTTAAACGAGGTAAAAGCCGCCGGGTTGTACCGGGAGCTCCGAACAATGGAGACGGCTCCCCAGCCCGAAATGATGGTAGATGGACAAAAGCAAATCGTCTTTTCATCCAATAACTATTTGGGGCTTGCGAATGATAAACGGGTAATTGCCGCCGCGCTGAACACATTGAATCAATATGGGGTTGGAAGTAGCGGTTCACGGTTAACGACAGGAAATTCTGATTGGCATCAAAAATTGGAAAAAAGAATTGCGGACTTTAAGCAAACGGAAGCCGCTCTGCTTTTTTCAAGCGGATATTTAGCGAATATCGGTGTCTTGTCATCATTGCCGGGAAAAGGAGACGTCATTTTAAGTGATCAATATAATCACGCCAGCATTATCGACGGCTGCAGGCTATCCAGGGCGGAAACACTTATTTACCAACATGTCGACATGGAGGATCTGGAAAAAAAACTGATTGATACGGCTTGTTATCAACGGCGGTTTATCGTGACAGACGGTGTCTTTAGCATGGATGGCACGATAGCGCCTCTTGACCGGATCAGCGAGCTTGCCAACCGCTATGATGCCTATGTGATTGTCGATGATGCTCATGCCACTGGTGTTGTGGGGAAAAATGGCAGAGGGACGAGTGAATATTTTGGCGTATTACCTGACATAGTGATTGGCACTTTAAGCAAAGCTGTCGGTACGGAAGGTGGCTTTGCCGCCGGTTCTCATGTCTTCATTAAATTTTTAATCAATCACGCCAGAACATTTATCTTTCAAACGGGCATTCCTCCGGCAAGCTGTGCGGCTTCGTATACTGCTTTGGGGATCATCGAACAGGAGGGGGAAAAGCGTCAACATCTCTATTACAACATCAAGAAGTTGAAAACGGGATTATGTAGTTTGGGGTACCAAGTCAAAGGGGAAAATACTGCGATTATTCCCGTGATCATTGGTGATGACAGAACGGCAGTTACATTTTCCAAAAAATTGCAGGAAAAAGGAATATACGCGCCAGCCATCCGTCCGCCAACCGTACCGGCAGGGGAAAGCCGTATCCGGCTGACAGTGACCGCCGACCATGATGTAAAAGAAATAACATACTTGTTAAAGGTGTTTGATTTTATAGGAAGAGAGTTGAGGATTATCAAATGAAAGGAATATTTGTAACGGGGACAGATACCGGAGTTGGAAAAACAATTGTTTCTTGCGGGATTGCGGCAGTGTTAAAAGAACGAATGCTGGATGTTGGCGTATATAAACCGCTGTTAAGCGGTATTTCGCGTGAACATGCCGAGAGTGATACGAGCTTGTTGAAACAAATGTCGCAAACAACGCTATCCCATGAGGAGATTACCCCATTTGAATTTGCGGAACCTCTCGCCCCGCTCGTGGCGGCACGCCTGGAAGAGAGAAAGATGTTTCTTGAAGATGTGCTCGCTCATTGGGAGAGAGTGAAAGAAAAGCATGAATTTTTTATCGTGGAAGGCGCGGGCGGCATTTCTGTACCGCTCGGCGAAGACTTTTTGGTGAGTGATTTGATAAAAGCTTTACAGTTGCCGTTGTTAATTGTAGCCCGGCCCAATCTTGGGACAATCAATCATACTTTTTTAACGGTTCAATACGCCAAAAGCATGGGTCTTCCCATTGCCGGCATCGTCATTAATGGTAGAAGTGAGCACCCGGATATTGCCGAGGTAACGAGCCCGAAATTGATGGAGGATATGTGTGGCGTGCCCATTTTAGGCATGCTGCCGAAGCTTGAAAAAGTCACGAAGGAAAAGGTTCAAAGCATGATTCAAGTTTACTTGGATATGCCATTATTGCTAAGCCGCTTGAAAGTAGACGGGGCTTCTGATCAGGAAGTGCGTTTGACATGACGACAAAGCAGTCAATTTCACTTACTTCCGCGGAGTTTATAGACAATCCTTATCCGTTTTATGACGAGATGCGTTCCATGGGGCCGTTATACAAGCTGGATTCGTTTCCATATCCGGGTTGGTATGTGACCGGTTATGAGGAAGTCAAAAAAGTCCTTTTGGACACAAGGTTTAAAAATCGGATACCGCTTCCACTCACATCGAAAAAATATGAGCGCCTGAAAGAAGTTCAAAATCATATGATGTTGTTTAAAAATGAGCTTGACCACAGGCGCTTGCGCGGACTTGCCAGCGCGGCTTTTGTACCTTCCAAGCTGAAACATATTCGCTATTATATAGAAGAAACTGCTCATGATTTGCTTAATCAGGCAGAGCAAAAGAACAAAATGGATGTCGTATCTGATTATGCTTTTCCTCTGGCAAGTCTGGTGATCGCAAAGATGATTGGTGTTCCGGTAGAAGAGCGGCCATTATTTAGAGAATGGTCGGCCAGTTTAATCCGAACGATTGATTTTACCCGCACCAGACATATATTGGCAAGTGGCGACGAAACCATTGGTGTGTTGTTGGATTATTTTCAGAGATTAATCAACAAGAAGAAAAGAGCTCCCAAAGATGATCTGATTAGCATGTTCGTAAAGCAGGACAGCGAATTATCTGAAAAAGAATTGCTGGCAACATGCATTTTGCTGATGATAGCCGGACATGAAACGACGGTAAACTTGATTAGTAATACTGTCCTCGTTTTATTGAATCATCCGGTGCAGTATAAGGCATTACAAGAAAATCCAGCACTGATCGAAACGGCGATAGAGGAAGTTCTTCGCTATGAAAGCCCTACACAGATGACAGCCCGAGTGGCATCAGAAGATATAAAAATGGGGGAATCTATCGTTCAAAAAGGTGACCATGTATATGTTCTTTTAGGGGCGGCAAACCGGGATCCAGAGAAATTTGCCAAGGCCGATGTATTTGATATGACGAGGAAACCCAACCCTCATCTGGCATTTGGACATGGTGTTCACTTTTGTATAGGTGCGTCACTGGCGCGAATGGAAGCTCAAATCGCAATTCAAATACTATTACAGCGCATGCCGGGTCTTCGATTATCCGATTCCAAGCCGCGGTGGAGGAAGTTGATCGGATTTCGGTCATTGTCGGAACTACCTGTTATTTTACGCTCGTAGCGATCTCGATTTTTTAAATGAGCGGTTGGATCACGCGCTTTTTGATCATACTGCTATTGGTGATGAATATGTTGTGTCGCTCGAACGAAGAATTAATAGAATTTGTAAAAGAAGCAAGGGAAGCTGCCAAACATGGAAAAGTTGCGGAATATATTCCGGCACTGGCAAAAGCGGATCCCCATAGCTTATCGATTGCTATTTTTTATCCCGATGGAACATGCGTATCGGCAGGTGATATTGAAAAAAAGATAACACTGCAAAGTATTTCCAAGGTCGTAAGCCTGGCGCTCGTCCTCATGGACAGGGAAGAAAAAGAGGTGTTTTCGCGTGTGGGCATGGAGCCGACTGGGGATCCGTTTCATTCGATCGCCAAACTGGAAACAATGTCGCCAGCCAAGCCTTTAAACCCAATGATCAACGCCGGCGCGTTAGTCGTTACGCACTTGCTAAAAGGAAACGGTGTTGAAGGCCGGTTACAATCATTGCTTTCCTTTACACGGGAAATGGCGGATAACAGCCAGGTTGATTTCAGTGAAGAAGTTGCTTTGTCTGAATATCAATCATCTTTTTTAAATCGTGCCCTTGCTTATTTTTTAAAACAGCATCGTGTCATTCAGGAAGATGTGGAAGAACTGATTGATCTGTACACGAAGCAGTGCGCGATAGAAATGAATTGTCTTGAACTGGCCAGAATCGGAATGGTGTTCGCGATGAACGGCCTGGATCCGGTGAGTGGAAAACAGATTATGCCGCCCAAAGTTGCCCGTATCTGTAAAACATTTATGGTGACATGCGGGATGTATAATGCTTCCGGAGAGTTTGCGATTAAAGTCGGAATTCCGGCAAAAAGCGGCGTATCCGGCGGGATCATGGGCGCTGTTCCGGGGGTTTGCGGGATCGGCATTTTTGGTCCCGCATTGAATGAAAAGGGGAACAGTGCGGCAGGTATCAAGCTGTTGGAGCTGTTAGCAAAAGCTTACCGTTTAAGCATGTTTTAAACTTTGATAACAACATTTTCCACTTGAATAAAGAACGTTTGTTTGCATATAATATACACAAACAAAAGTTCGGGGTGATGCAAATGAAAAGGCTGCTCATGCGTGCTGCGTTGTCAGGAGAAAGGCTGGAAATCATCTATTTGTCGGAAAATAATCAGCTTTCCCAGCGTGTCATTAAAGTCCTATTTGTGTCTGAAACGACTGTTAAGGCGTACTGTTACTTTAAAAAACAATGTCGGACTTTTAAAAGAGAAAATATCCTTTCGGTGGCGCCGTTTGGCCAAAGAAAGCAGATTTATGAGGAAGTATAACGCCAAATGCCATGCACTTTCTCTTTTTGTATCTTTTCCCGCTGTTCCAAATAATCCAAATGTCCAATCACCTCTGACATGACAAGCGGAAACTGCTGGTCGTAAACATCTTTATAGTACGTTTCGGCAATGTCGTTGGCCGTTCTTTTCCCACCCTTGATCAATGTTAAAAAGCGCTCCGCTTTTTTCTCTATTCCATCCAGTCTTTTTTGTATCAATTCTTTTGGTTGCTGGATGACTTTCCCATGACCTGAATAGACTTGCTCAAGCGATAGCGACAAGCATTTTTTCAAAGAATCGATATGGATCAACAAGGAGGGAATTCTCTTTCCGTTTTCATCAGGCTCGACAAGGGCATTGCTGGAGATGTGGCTGATTAATAAATCTCCGGCAAAAAGCCGCTCTTGTTTACGGTCATAAAGAGCGATTTGATCTGGGGCATGCCCGGGTACCTCCAGCACTTCGAAATGATCTCCAAAGTTTTCTCCAACTTCAACCAGTTCCGCCGTTATTTTTTGAGATTCGTTTTCCTTCATTGTTTTTTTTAAATGTTCAATCTGTTTCTTCCCTCGTTGGCCGCACCCCATTGTTTCATATAGCTCTTGAAAAAATTGTATTCGCATTTGCAAAAAAACGGACGCTCTTTTTAATCTTGGAAAAGAAAGCGGGTGCGCATATACAGGAATTGGGTGTTCCGCGGTTAGGCAATTGACAAGGCCTGCGTGGTCTATATGGTGATGGGTCAAAATGATATGCGTCAAATCTTTTAAAGCAAATTCATTTTGCTTTAAAGTATCGACAAGCGCCTTCCGACAATCGTCATTGTTGTATCCGGCGTCGATCAGTATAAGGGATTGTCCGCTCTGTACGAGGTAAAAGTTAATGGATCGCAAAGATGATGAAACTGGTACATGAATCGGAAAAATGTCCATATGTTGTACGATTGGCAAATACTGTCACTCCTTATTGGCTCGTATTATCTTGAAGCACTTTCCTATGATGTTATTGTAAACGTTTGTGGATGCCAAGCTCAATCACGTGGATATCCGTTTATTTTGTTCTTTTGTTGACTATAAAGGTTAATATATCAATGCTATGGAATGATAGGTGAAATCATGTGAATAATTATGGCGTCTACTTTATGACTCACTCGATCGAAACCCAAAGAGGGGGCATGACGAGGGCAATGATCCAAAGAGCTTCTTTATTGTCCGGGCAGGGAAAAGAAATAGGCATTATCACTTTCGATTTTAATCCCGATTATGGAGATGTGATCGAGCATTACTGTTCTATTGGGCTTTGGAACAGGAAGATACGCCATTTCAATGTATATGAATTTTTTGAAAAGCAAAGCGGTGAAGATGATATCCCTGTTGAAAAAGGGCAGAGCTATCGAAAGCAAGCGCTTCGTTACGGAAACTATCGGCTCGAGAAAGAGTTTAAGGAAAATCGATTGCATGCGATCAATTGTTTGTCCGGTAAAAGGAAAAAAGAAAAGAGAATTCTTTTTGATCAGTATGGAAATGTTCGGCAAGTGTCGCATTATGACCCGAAAACATCCGAGATAACGAAAGAAATGTTCTTTACAAAGAACGGACGGCTTTTTTTTAAACGGCTCTTTCATCCGGTGACCGGCAAGTCGGCAGGGTGTTATTGGTTCGACCGCAACGGAAAACAAGTGAAAGCCTTTCGGGCGGTAAGAGATTACCGGGAATTCTTTATCAACGCGATCGTTCAACAAGATGAAGCGGCGGTGTTGGTATCGGACAGCCGCTTTTCCGACAGGGTGCTTTTTCCCATTCGAAATCCAAAAATTGCCAAACTCGCCGTTCTTCATAGCAATCATTTGCAGTTTCCGTTTGAATATGGCAGTAGTCTTGTGCCAAGAAACGGCAATCTGTTATACCAATTGAGCAATCTCGATGGGCTGATTGTGCTGACAGAAAGCCAGGCGGAAGATATTCGCAAAAGGTTCGGAGACAGGACGACCATTCATGTCATTGGTCATCCAGCGGTCATGAATGAGGACATAAAGGGTGAATATGATCCTTATACAGCGGTGATGCTGTCACGATTTCAAAGAATCAAGCAAATCCCGCATGCCATTAAGGCGTTCAAGAAAGTGGTGAAACAAGTACCAAAAGCAAGACTGGAAATTTGGGGGGTTGGAAAGGACGAAGCCAAGTACAAAGCGTTAATCAAAAGGTTAAAGCTGGAAAACCATGTATTTGTAATGGGATTTACACACCAGCCTTTTAAGGTATTCAGGCGGGCGGCTTTCTCGATTATGACTTCCAAATCCGAAGCTTTTGGCATGGCGATCGTGGAAAGTATGGCGGCGGGCACGCCTGTCATTTGTTATGACTGCAAGTATGGTCCCTCTGATTTGATTGAACATGGAAAAAACGGGCTTCTTGTCGAAGCAGATCACATCAACGGACTGGCGGAGGCCATGACCGGACTGTTTTTGAACAAGGAAAAGCGCCGCGCTCTCAGCCTCGCGGCGCAAAAGGCCAGTAAAACACATTGCGGGGAAGTGATCGCGGAAAAGTGGTTGACTGTTTTTGAAGAAGCGGTAAAGCAAAAAGACAGGCGTATCAGACTTGGAAAAATTGATTGCGAGTTGGAACAAGTATCATATCCGAATGCAAAAGAGATTGTTTTACAGGGGCGCGTTCAGGTCAAGGAAAAGTTCATCAAACAGGATATCTCTTTGGCATTGCAATTAAGACGGAAAAAGCGGCTGGAAGACATATGTGTTCCACTTGAGATGCGTTGGCTGGATAAGGGGACAGCCGAATTTAAGGGGCGTCTTTCGTGTATGAATCTTCCTAAAGGAAAATGGGATGTCTTTGTTTGTGTATCTTGTTTAAACGATCATAGAATGATTCAGCCAGTGATAAAAAAGGGGGCGGATATTCCGAAAGTAAAAAAGAATATGGGGAGAGCGGTGCTCCGCTTCCTGGAACACGAAGATGGCCCCCGCATAAAAATATATAGGTCGGGACGTAAGGAACAGATCGACTTTAAGCGGCGGCCAAAACTTTTTTACACCAGATCCATTGCAAAATTCCGGGATATTTTGCAGGAAATTCAGATGAAAAACGCTCCCTGAGGCAGGGAGCATTTTTTCGAATTTATAGTCCGCCAATGGACAAATATTTTGTTTCCAAGTAAGGTTCGATTCCTTCGGGACCGCCTTCTCGTCCAAGGCCGCTTTCTTTCATACCGCCGAATGGTACGTGGGCTGCAGATGGAGCTCCATCATTCCAGCCGACAATACCGAATTCGAGGTTTTCGGAAAGGTAAGTGCCAGCCTTGTAGTCATTCGTAAAGAAGTACGCGGCAAGCCCGTATGGCGTGCTGTTGGCAATTTCAACCGCTTCTTCCAATGTGCTGAATGTTGTAATGGGTGCGACAGGTCCGAAAGTTTCTTCCTGCATGATATCCATGTCGTCCGTTACGTTTTTAAGGACTGTAGGATAAATGAAATAGCTGCCTTTTTCTTCATCTACATCAAATTTATTGCCGGCAAGCACTTCTGCGCCTTTTTCAATGGCGTCATTAATTTGGAAAGCAATTTTTTCGTAGCCTTTTTTGTTGATAACCGGACCGATATCTGTGCCTTTTTCCAAGCCGTTACCGACTTTTAGCTGGCGTGCGCGTTCAGCCAATTTTTTGGAAAACTCATCGGCGACACTTTCGTGAACGAGGAGGCGATTCGCGCAAACACAAGTTTGACCCGCATTTCTAAATTTGGTGATCATTGTTTGTTCAACGGCAAAATCAAGGTCGGCATCTTCGGTAACAATGAGCGGGGCATGTCCGCCAAGCTCCATTGTGACGTGCTTGATTGTATTGGCGCTGTCTTTGATCAGGGCTTTTCCAACAGGCGTAGAGCCTGTAAATGTAATTTTTCTGACGAGTGTGCTGTCAGTGAACAATCCGCCGATTTCCCGTCCGCTCCCATTGACTACTTGAACGGCGTCTTCTGGAATCCCTGCTTCATGAGCCAGTTCAATGAGACGAATTGTTGTTAACGGTGTTTCAACCGCAGGTTTGACGATAAAAGTGCAACCGGCTGCAAGCGCGGGAGCCGCTTTTCTTGTCATCATCGCTGCTGGAAAGTTCCATGGAGTGATGGCGGCAACAAGGCCGATTGGCTGTTTTGTGACGATTATCCGTTTGGACTCCGTTGAAGCGGGAACGGTTCTTCCATAAATGCGTTTTGCTTCTTCGGCATACCAAATGACATAGCTGGCTGCATAGTCAACTTCTCCTAGTGATTCGTGAAGAGGTTTGCCGTTTTCCTTTGTCATGATTTCTGCAATGCTTTCTTTGTTTTCTTTAATTTTATCGGCCCATTTGAAAAGAAGCTCGGCCCGTTTGTGAGCATTGATTTTAGACCACTCTTTAAAAGCTTTATGGCCTTTTTCCAGTTTTGCTTTGACTTCTTCGGCTGTGTCGATTTTCACTTCATCGACTACTTCACCCGTTGCTGGGTTTTTTACTTCAAAAGTTTGTGCCATGTTTTTCTCTCCTTCTTTATAGTAGTCAATGGTTACAAGGTTCTATGCCGGAAAGACATAACTTGCAATCTCATTTTACCTCTCCCTTATTGTAACAGAGTATCCGTATAACCGGTATACGATGTGACTCGGAGTTCAGCCGTACACTGGGGAAACCTCATTTTGCCGAAACAACTGTTTCGATTTATGTAGCGTTAAACAATATCATTTTAAAAGAAAAAGTCCCTGTTTGCAAATGGAGTTTTTACCCTATTTTAGCCTATTGACGAAAGAGGTAAAATGGATATACAATTATGTTTATAAATCATAGCGGTTTACTTATGTTTTTGCTTGTAGTAAAGGAGGAGAATGAGATTGCTTCAAATGGTTGTTACGGGTCTGTTATGTGGGGCTTTGCTTGGCTTTGTCATGCAAAGAGGCCGCTTTTGCCTTACCGGCGGATTCCGTGATATGTATATTGCGAAAGACAATCGAATGTTTTATGCTTTGCTCATCGCTATTGCTGTTCAAAGCATTGGTGTATTTGCATTGATTCAATTCGGATTGATCGAATTTTCAGCAGGGGCTTTTTCGTGGGTTGCCACGATCATTGGGTCTTTTATTTTCGGGATCGGCATCGTGTTTGCCGGCGGTTGCGCAACCGGTACGTGGTATCGTGCGGGTGAAGGATTGCTTGGCAGTTGGATTGCTTTATTCGGTTATATGTTCATGAGCGCTGTCATGCGAACGGGAGTACTTGCCCCTATTGATCAGTCGATGAAATCAGTGCAGTTTGCCACGAATTCCATTGCGGAAACAACAGGTATCTCCGTGTGGGTTTTTATCATTGTCTTTGTCGGCATCGTATTATGGGTGATCATCAGAGAGCTCAAGAAACCAAAAGTTGCTATTCCTGCAATGAAACCAAAGCGTTCGGGACTTTCCCATCTGTTGTTTGAGAAACGTTGGCATCCATTTTTTACGGCGGTGTTGGTGGGATTGATCGCGATTCTCGCCTGGCCGCTCAGTGAAGCAACTGGAAGAATGTATGGGTTGGGCATTACGACACCATCAGCCAATATCCTTCAATACTTGGTCACCAGTGACATGAAGTTTGTGAATTGGGGTGTTTTTCTTGTCCTTGGTATTTTTCTTGGTTCATTTATTGCGGCCAAGGCAAGCAAAGAATTCCGCTTTAGAATGCCCGATGCCAAAACAGGCATTACAAGCTTTATTGGAGGAAATTTAATGGGTTTTGGAGCAAGTCTCGCCGGAGGATGCTCGATTGGTAATGGTTTGGTTATGACGGCGATGATGACATGGCAAGGGTGGATATCGCTATTGTTTATTATTCTTGGAACGTGGACGTCATCTTACTTTGTATTTATCCGTCCATATGCGAAGAAGAAAAACGCTGTTGTGGCGGAAAAAACAGTGATAACATAAGGAGGAAGCAACATGCAAAAAAAATTGGAAGTGATGGGGCAGGTATGTCCTTTCCCGCTCGTTGAAGCAAAAAAAGCAATCGAAGAAATTGGGCCAGGAGACGAGCTTGTCATTGAATTTGATTGTACGCAGGCGACGGAAAGTATTCCGCGCTGGGCAGCCGAGGCTGGCCACACTGTAACCAACTTTGAACAAATTGATGAAGCGGCTTGGACGATTACTGTACAAAAAAATTAAAAGAAGAATGGTGAAAGCGGGGAGTTGATGACTCCCGCTTTTTTTTTTTTGCGCTATTGCGCAAACGTTTTTTTTCCTATATGATGAAACCACATAATTTTGCAGAATTGCAAAATTGTTTTTCAAAAATGAAAAAGATCGGAGCTGTACTTATAGATTTTCCGTTTGAAAACGCTAACGATAGCACGTTTTCGCATTTTCAACATTCGTTGGCACGCAAATTGCAAAATAACTTTGCAAAACAGAAAATCGAAAACAGCACCGTCAAGAAGATACAAATAGATGTTTGGAGGGGGATCCATGAGTTGGGATTGGAAAGATGTATTGCAACCCTTATCGGTTATATTATCTCCTGACTGGACTGTGGAACAATCGATTGTTCTGTTAAAAGAAGAAGGCTTCGAGGTTGGCTTTGTTGCCGATAATGAAGAAATAATCGGCTACGTAACCCCCTCTTCTTTATTAAACCAACTTGTGAATGGGGATGATAAGAACGGCTTGATCAAGCCTGAAAACAATTTTCTGTTCGTGAGGGAAGATACACAAGCGAAACGGATTCATAACTGTTTTCTGGTGATTGGAGTGGATCACTCTGAAAAACCAACGGGTTATATTCTGATGGACGACCTGCAACATCAAATGAATCAATTGCAGTTAAAGAGCTTTAATGATGCGCTGAATAGTGCGGAGATGGGGATCGTCACGATGGATGCTTCCTTCCACGTTCAATTCATGAACGAAAAGGCGGAACAAATCCTTGGCATGAAAAGATCAATTTTGCAAGGGAGAGATTACAGGAAGATCATCCGCATGGAAGAATCCTTTGATGAAGTGCTCGAGGGGCAAAAGTGGTTTGGGATTGAAAATATGTTCAACTTTAAAGTGATCACAGGCCAATTTTCTCCTATTTATGAAAACGGAAACATCATCGGGATTATTCATAATTTTTACTTGAAAGAACAGCTTAAAGAAGCTGTTCATGAAGTGGATTTTGTACAGGAGATGAATGAAGACCTTCAGGCATTTTATACACTGGCCAATGAGCAGATTTTGGTTGTGAGCGCTTCCGGAACAATTACGCGGGCAGCTGGGGCTTTTTTTCGGCATTTTTGGGGAGAAGAGGATGCGGGAGCTTTAAAGGGAAAGCGTATTCAAGAGTTTGTGGATAAGGGCATTTTTATTCCGGATATTGTTTCCGCAGCAATCGAAAAGAAGTCCAGGGTGTCGTTAACGCAGGAAGGAAAAAAAGGGGCTGTTTTATCAACAGCGGCACCGATATATGTCGGAGGAAAACTAAAGAAGGTTATCGTTTTTTCAAAAGACATCACATCGGCAGACAAAGAGATGGGGACAAACGAAGAGCCGGTACATGAATCCGCGAGTATGGTTTCCATTATTTACCGCTCTCGTCAAATGCATCGGCTTATGGACGAAGTGAAAGCGGTTGCTCCTTTGGATTCCACAGTTCTGATCCACGGCGAGTCGGGTGTCGGAAAGGAAGTCATCGCCCGAAAAATTCATGATTTAAGCAGTCGGTCAGACAACGCTTTTATAGCGGTGAACTGTGGCGCCATCCCTGAAAACTTGATTGAAAGCGTATTATTCGGCCATGAAAAAGGCGCCTTCACGGGAGCAGATACAAGAAGAATCGGCCTGTTTGAGGAAGCTCACAACGGCACGGTATTTTTGGATGAAATTTCTGAATTGCCGCTCCTGATGCAAGTGAAACTGTTGCGGGTTTTGGAAGAAAGAGAGATTGCCAAAGTCGGTTCGGTTATTCCTGTAAAAGTAAATGTAAGGGTGGTTGCCGCATCCAATAAAAACATACAGAAAATGGTTAAGGCAAATCAGTTTCGGGAGGATCTTTTTTACCGTTTGCACGTTGTTCCCGTTTCTATTCCGCCGTTAAGAAAAAGAAAAGAAGATATCGCGCCGCTGGCGATTCATTTTTTGGAAGAATTAAACGAGCAGTTTGGAAAGAGGAAAAAAATTTCAACTGATGCCCTGAATGCATTGGAAAGCTACCAATGGCCAGGAAATATTCGAGAATTGCGCAATATGATTGAAAGGCTTGTAGTCGTTTCCAAAGAAGAACTGATTACCGAAACTGACGTCTATCGTGTGCTTTGGGCCAATGATGCTGATGAACAAAGCTTCTTGACGGTTAAAGGGATCATGCCTTTGAAAAAAGCGGTTGATGAAGTGGAGCGGCAGCTCATTGAGCAAGCAGTGGCGAAATTTGGAACAGCCACTGAAGCGGCTAAGGCGCTTGATATTAGTATATCTACTGTCAGTCGGCGCATGAAAAGATTTAACGGTGCGGGGGGTGCGGAAGTTGATCTTTTTTTCCGAAACTAAATTTGACTTTTGTGGCGATGAATATATTTACGCCGAAATTTCCAGAGAGATGCGGATCGAGAGCACGTTAAAGGCGCTTTCCATTACGAACGAGTTGCAAGAGAGAAAGATTCCGGGAATCATAGAGATTTACCCGAATAATACGTCCTATTTAATTCGCTATGATCCAAATACCATTTCTCCGCATCATCTGCTTGAATATTTGCGGGACGTGGATTCCATGAAGAATGAACATGAAAGCTTGAACTTTCAATCAAGGATCATTGAAATTCCCGTTCTGTATGACGATGAGTGGACAAAAGAAGTGTCCGGAAAGTACTCAGCCCAACATGGGGGAGAAGAAAAGTCGAATTTTGATTATGTCATGGAGCTCACGGGATATAGCAGCAAGGAAGATTTTATTCAAGCCCATTCCCGCCCTCTTTACTTTGTCACATCGCTCGGGTTTAAACCAGGAACTGCGTGGTGCTTTCCATTAATAAAGGAAAGGGAAAGAATTATCGAAGTTCCCAAGTATAAAAGCCCGCGCCCATTCACTCCGGAAAGAGCGGTAGGGCTGGGTGGCGCCTTTACGGTGGTCTACCCTTCCGATTCTCCGGGAAGCTACCAATTGATCGGCATGGCGGCAGTCCCCGTTTACGATGTCAATCAAAAGCTGGAGCCGTTTAAAGAAAGCTTTTTCCTGGCAAGGCCCGGTGATTTATGGAAATATCGGCCCGTATCAGAGGCGGAATACCAAAATATCCGTGAACAAGTGTCCAGCGGCACTTACGAATTCAATATAAAGCATGTCACTTTCTCTGCCTCCCGCTACGAGGAGAAAGGAGATTTGTATATCGCAGATTTAATGGAGGGACTCCGTTCATGATGAAACTAATTGATCCCGGAATACGGACAACTATACAAGATCTTGGACGGACAGGTTTTTTTCATTTGGGGGTTCCTCCATCCGGAGCTGCTGACAAATTGTCTTTTATGCTTGGCAATGTACTCATCGGTAATCCAACGGATGTCGCGGGATTGGAGATGATGGTAAAGGGTGCCAGCGTTGAATTTGAAAAAAGAACGACCGTAGTCATAACAGGCGCCCCGGCCGAAGTCAGGTTAAACGGGAACATGCAGCCGTTGTGGGAAGTTTTTGAAGTCAAAAAAGGCGATGTGCTGGAAATTGGGAAGATTTCAGAAGGTTTGTTCAGCTATCTGTGTGTTTCAGGGGGATTGGAAGCGCCGGAGGTGCTGGGAAGCAGATCCAGTTGTTTAGCCAGCGGCTTTCATGGCATCACTGGCCGGCTTTTATTGGCAGGTGATGAAATCAGAATGGCTGAACCGCTTCCCGGGGCCATTCAGCTTGTGGGAAAACAAGCGATTGAAGAAGCAAAGCCGATATTTGCCAGAACGGGAACGGCCCATATTGTTTTGGGGATCACATGTGACTTGGTGAGTGACGAAGGATTGGTTTCCTTTTTAAATACGCCCTGGACGATACAACCGCAATCAACCCGGACAGCGTGCCGCTTAAACGGCGGGGACGTTCGCTACAAAGAGAGCGAACCACCGTTTGGCTCAGGGGGAAATCCGGGAAATATCGTTGATATTCCTTATCCGATTGGAGCAGTCATCGTTCCCAACGAAGGAGAAATCATTGTGCTATTAACAGATGGAACGGGCGGAGGCGGATTCGTCACGATCGGAACCGTCATATGGCAGGATATCAACGAATTATCTCAAATGAGACCATTGTCAACGGTGAAATTTAAAGCGATTACTGTCGATCAGGCGATTGCCATGAGGAGAGAAAAAGAAAGATTGATTGAAAGAGTACGGGAAAGTGTTCAATTTTAATCATGTTAGGTGGTGATGCTTCGTCAAACAGCTCTGCAAAAATTAAGCAATGCATTATTTAGATAAAGTGAAACTTCATTCAGTAGGCGTTTCTTCCATCTCCTACTGAATGTTAGTTGAACCAATCGGGCATTTAGGAGCCGTTATCTCCCACATGGACCTCTTGTATTCACTCAAGACTTTGAAAGTGGGAGTATTACGGCACCTTACATGCGGGATAAAGTGAAACTTCATTCAGTAGGAGTTTTCTTCCCTCTCCTATTGAATGTTAGTTGAACCAATCGGGCATTTAGGAGCCGTTATCTCCCACATGGACCTCTTGTATTCACTCAAGACTTTGAAAGTGGGAGAATTACGGCACCTTACATGCGGGATAAAGTGAAACTTCATTCAGTAGGAGTTTTCTTCCCTCTCCTATTGAATGTTAGTTGAACCAATCGGGCATTTAGGAGCCGTTATCTCCCACATGGACCTCTTGTATTCACTCAAGATTTTGAAAGTGGGAGTATTAAGGCACCTTACATGCGGGATCAATAAATATATTTAAAACGGAGGGGATTATGTTGAGCAAAAAATCAGGCTATCATGTGGCAGTAGACGTAGGAGGTACTTTTACGGACGTATTTGTTTTTGATGAAATAACCGGAGAGATGTTTGTCACCAAAACTTCTTCTACGCCTTCCAATCCGGAAAAAGGGATTATTAATGGGGTTATGAAAGCCGAGTTGACAGGCGATCAAATAAAAATGTTTTCCCATGGTACGACAGTGGGGACCAACGCATTAATCGAAAGGAAGCTTCCAACAGCAGCGCTTATTACGACAAAAGGATTTAGAGATGTTCCTGAAATACGGCGCGGGACGAAGCTTGATCTATGGGATGCATATAATGATGTGGCAGAGCCTTATATTAAGCGGAGAAACCGCTTCGAATTGGACGAGCGTGTCGACTTTAACGGGGAAATGATGAAGGAAGTAAATGAAGCGGAAGTCCGTGAATTAGCCAGAATTTTAAGAAGAAAGGAAATTAAATCAGTAGCCATTTGCTTTATGAATGCTTATGTCAACGGAAAAAATGAGCAGAAAACGAAGGAAATTTTACAAGAAGAATTGCCAGATGCTTATATTTGCACTTCTTCCGATACTTTACCGGAAATTTTTGAGCATGAGCGGATGAGCACGACAATTGTCAACGCGGTGCTTGGACCGACAGTCAGCAAGTACATTCATCTTTTGGAAAGCAATATGAAAGATATCGGGTACGAAGGCGATATTATTGTCCTTCACTCAGGGGGAGGGGTAATGACCTCCCAAACGGTTCCAAAGTATGCGGCAAGATTGGCAAGCTCCGGTATCGCGGCAGGCGCGATCGCCAGCAAACATATTGCCAATATGTGCGGATTTAAAAATGCGATCGGTCTTGATATGGGTGGGACAAGTACAGATATTTCATTGATGTATGACAATGAACTCCGGATCACGAAAGATTGGTACATTGAATACGGTTATCCGATCGGTTTCCCGAGCATTGAAATCTTGACGATTGGCGCAGGGGGCGGAAGTATCTCTTGGATTGATGAAGGAGGGTCCTTGCGGAATGGCCCGCACAGTGCCGGAGCGGACCCAGGGCCTGCATGTTACGGAAATGGCGGCATGGAGCCGACAAATACAGATGCCAACCTGGTTCTTGGCAGATTGAATACGAAATTGATTAATGGCGAGATGTCACTGGATAAAGGGATTTCCGCCAAAGTAATTGAAGAAAAAGTGGCGAAGCCTCTCGGTTATGATACTCTCGGTGCTGCCAATGCCATGATCCAAGTGGCCAACGCCAATATGTGCGATGCATTGAACTTAATTTCCGTCCGTCGCGGCTATGACCCCCGTGACTTTGCTCTTGTGGCATTTGGTGGTGCAGGTGCGCTTCATGGCGCAGATTTGGCAAGGGAAATGGAAATTCCCACAGTGATCGTTCCCGCCCATCCGGGCGTTGCTGCGGCTATGGGCTGTCTGCTTGTGGATGTTCGCCACGATATTTCAAAAACGTATTTTGCCAAAGCGGCAGGAGTTACAAAAGAACAATTAGAAAATGAGTTTATCGAAATGGAAAAAGAAGCAACTGAACTTTTGGCGGAAGAAGGAATTGAAGACGATCAAATGAATTTGATTCGCTATATTGATATGCGCTATGTCGGACAGTGGAGAACTTTATCCGTCACAGTTGACCGACCGATTTTCAATCTGGAAGATGCCATTGAAAAGTTTCATCTTGAGCATGAGCGAGAATTCGCTTTTACGGACCGTGAAAAAGACATTGAAATTTACGGCTTGCGTGTGGAAGCAATTGGTACTGTCAAAAAGCCTCAATTCGTAAAAGAGCAGCCGGCCGGAACTTTGGAAGATGCCCTAAAAGAAATCCGCCCTGTTTATTTCCAAGAAGAAGGCGGTATGGTAGAGTCGAAGATTTACGACCGTTCGAAAATCCCGGTTCTGTCGGAATTCCAAGGCCCGGCAATTATTGAACAGCTTGATTCGACGATCGTTGTGCCGGCGGATTACAACGTCAAAATAGACGAATACCGCAATATTATTATGAATCGGGTTTAAAAACAGACAAATTCTATAATGAAGAGGAGCGATATCATGTTGAAAGTGGATACAAAATTAGATCCGGTAACGTTTGAAGTCTTAAAAAATGGCTTTGTCAATTTGGTTGACCAAATGTCAGAGCAAGTATTGAGAACTTGTTATTCTTTTGTGATATACAACCGTGATTTCAGCTCGGCGCTTTGTGATGCCCAAGGAAACACCGTAATGCAGGGAACTCAGGATATTTCCGTCCACGTCGGGACATTGCATTTAACAGCGAAAGCGGTGATTGAGGATTTTGGTGACGATATTCATCCGGGGGATGTATTTATCATTAATGACCCCTATAGAGGGGGAACGCATTTTAATGATACACGGATTATCCGTCCAGTTTTTCATGAGGGCCAACTCATCGCTTTTATGCAAGTGAATGGGCACTGGGCAGATATGGGCGGATCTACGCCAGGTTCCTTTGATATTAACGCCAAAAACCATTATGGGGAAGGAGTCCGGATTCCTCCACTCAGAATTTGGAGCAAAGGAGAGTACTTGCATGATGTGGCTCACTTGCTCGTTGCCAACATGCGTGTACCCGAAGAACGGCTCGGGGATCTCCGTTCCCAGGCGGAAGCGACCAAAACGGGAGAAAGACAGTTGATCAAATTGATCGAAAAATATGGACTTGATACGATTTTGACTGCATTTGAAGAAGTCCAAAATTATGTGGAACGCTTAACCCGCGTAAAAGTAAAAGAGCTTCCAAATGGTGTGTGGGAAACGACTGATTATATCGACATGGATCCTGAGATTGGGGACAGCCTGATACCGATAAAAGTAAAAATGACGATTAAAGACGATGAAATTTTTTACGATCTTTCCGGTTCTCATGAATCGATCGGCTGTTTCTTGAATTCGGCATTTGGTGCTTCGATGTCCGCGGCATACGCCGGAACGAAAACGTTCTTCCCGGATATACCGCTTAACTCCGGATTTTACCGGGCTGTCCATGTGGATCTTCCGGAAAATACAGTCGTCAATGCCTGCTGGCCGGTGGCTGTCACTGGGTTCTGTTCGGGAGCGTATGAAAAAATCATGAATGCGTGCTTTGAATTATGGTCGCAGATCATGCCTGAGCGCGCCCTTGCCTGTTCTTTCAACCTGGAGTATCTTCTTATCGGCGGAGACGATAAACGGAACGGCTATAACAACTATTTCATGTGGTATGACTGGATGGCCGGAGGCCATGGCGGCCGCAGCACAAAAGATGGGGCGAATGCATTGTCCCCGGTGTTCGGTGTCGGATTGAGCATTCAGCCATGTGAAGGGCAGGAACGTCTGTCCCCCGTCATTACGACCAAACATGAAATTGTCACTGATTCCGGCGGCCCTGGAAAATTCCGCGGCGGCTGCGGCGTGGAAAAAGGCGGTATCCTGACGGAAGCAGACGATGCTGTGATGTCTTACTGCTGTGACCGCTCCCGTTCTGTCACGTGGGGAATCTTCGGCGGTTTACCCTCCAATCCGCATGGTGTTCAACTGATGCGGGGTGAAGCAGACAGCGAATTCCTGGGAACGATTTTTTCCAATGTTAAAGTAAACAAAGGAGATGAATTCACAAGACCATCTGCTGGCGGCGGCGGTCTTGGCGATCCGCTTGAAAGAGATCCGCAAGATGTGCTTGAAGACGTCATTGACGACTATGTGTCCATTGAAAGAGCGAAGAAAGATTATGGTGTCGTCATAAAGGAAATTGACAGAGAAATCGACCTCTTTGAAATTGATGAAGAAGCAACGAAAACGGCTCGCGAGTATATTCGGCTTAACCGCAGAAAGTGGCTGGAACAAGATCCGGAAAGCGTCATGGAAAAATATCATAATGGTGAATTGGATCTATTGGATCTGATCCGTCATTACGGCATTATTATTGATCAAAAAACAAATGAACTGCTTCCGAAGTCAACCGCCCAATACAGGGAAGCGATGAAAAAACGCACATTGGCTTATTGGGGATAGAGAAAAAAGGAGATCATTCTTTTCCCAATAAGAATATGTAACCAGAAAAAATGCCGGAATGAGAGGGGTCAGCTGATATGCTCCCTTTTAAGTAGACTTGTAAAAAATGAAAACCTGGATACTTAAAGGGGGCATTTCAAAAATTTCCGATTTTCGTATATATTTTTAGCCATTTCAATCATACTGTTTTCATTGGCTTTTACAAATAGCGAAAATCCAATCCTTAAGACATCCAAATTTGTTTCACCAGCGAGTATTTATGATCAAAAATATAAAGAAAAAAATCCCAATAAAGGATATATTTTATTTGTTTTGACTCAACTAGTATACACTGTTGGGATATTTCTTATATTTAAACTTTATTATATTTGATTTATACCTTACCTTAATTTAAAACTAATAAGCAATACTAGACTATCCACACTGATATGCACCCCAAAAGTTAGACAAACCAATTCTAACCTTTGGGGTATTTTGTGGTCAAATATGGATTCAAACAAAAAGTGGTTGGCCTTATTTTACTGTCTGACGTACATCCAAAACGCCCGAGAAGCTTGCCATCACTTTCCGTTCTAATAGATTTTCATACGCTTTATAAGTTTCTGACTCATGGCATTGTAGTCGGCATTGGTTATGCATCAGTTCCTGCCTATCATCCAAGGGGAGGACGGATCGCGCGAAAAATTTGGGATTCATTCCTTTGCAAGTGTTGCTATTGCTTTGTAAACAAGCAGATAAAGAGAAACTTCATTCAGTAGGGCTTCTACTGAATGTTATTAGTTGAACCAATCGGGCATGTAGGTGCCGTTTTCTCCCACTTAGACCATTTGTATTCACTCAAGATTTTGAAGTGGGAGTCTTACGGCACCTTACACGCGGGATAAAACAAAAAATTGTTAACACTGACAAATATTCTTTTATTCTGAATTTACACTTGATGTTTTATAAAAATAGAGTATAATGTATGTAAATCCAATATAAGGCAGAGACGATGAGATGAACGCCTGAATTGAAAACCCTTACAAAGTGTGCGGGGTTTCTTTCAGTACGTTTATCTCATTTTTTTGTCTTGGTTATCCACATTTATTAAGGGGGGAACGAAGTGAAAAAGGTAGTAGGATTCTTGGCAAGTGTTTTTTTGGTTGCTGTCATGTTGGCAGGATGTGCAGGTGATTCGTCGGGCTCAGGTGAAGGCGGCGAGAAGGGCGAGGGGCGGATAACGCTCTATTCCCCGGAAACACCAGATATGACGAAAGAATTGAAGCAAAAATATGAAGAGCTTAATGATGAAACGGTTGATGTGCACTATGCGGGGACTAATGTTCTTGTCAACCAAATGATGGCAGAGAAAGACAATCCAAAAGCTGATGTTTGGTATGGAGGTGGAGGCATTCTCCCATTTGAAGCTGCTGTTGAAAAAGGTATTATCGGTTCTTATATTCCCGACTTGGCAGCTGATTGGGAAGTGGTAGAAAACGGCATAAAAGTGAAACATGAGGATGGCAAATATGTCGGTGTGGAAATCTTTGTCCTTGGATTTTCATATAACACTGAACTTGTTTCCGAAGAAGAAGCGCCGAAAACGTGGGAAGATTTACTTGATCCGAAGTGGAAAGGAAAAATCCAATTTTCCAACCCGGCAGCTTCAGGCACAGCCACTTTAATGGTTATGAGCAAGATGATGCAAAAGGGAGAAGACGAAGCTTGGACATATTTCGAGAAACTGGCGGAGCAGGCAAACTCTATGCCGGATTCAGGTTCAGCTCCTACAAAAGCGGTTTCCATGGGGGAGGCTCATATTGGGGTTGGTTTCGACTTCATGGCGTATGAATTAAAAGCCAAGGGAGAAAGCGTTGATTTTATTGTTCCGGATAAAACGCCCATTCTTGTTAATCCTGTATCACTAGTTGAAGGGGGACCAAACGAGGAGGGCGGCAAAAAGTTTATTGATTTCCTTCTATCTAAAGAAGGACAGGAAGTGTTGGCGAATTGGTACCATATTCCAATTAATCCTGAAGTAGAATCTAAAACACCACTCACCTTGGACAGCGTGAAATCGCATGCGATAGATCTTGATATCGATTGGGTCAACGAAAATTATGACCGCATTCGAAATGAGTGGAAAGATAAATTTCAGTAGAAAAGGATGAAACAATATGGGGTCAGTGAGAATAGAAAACGTAACAAAGAAATTTGGAGAGATGACAGCTTTGGACAACATTAGCCTCGACATTCGAGAAGGCGAATTTTTCGCCCTTCTCGGCCCGTCGGGTTGTGGAAAGACAACGACAATGAGATGTATCGCGGGTTTCGAGAGTCCTACAAGCGGCTCCATTTACATAGGTGACCGCGAAATGAAGGGGATTCCTGCCAACAGGCGGAATTGCGGGATGGTATTTCAAAGTTATGCTTTGTTCCCACATATGAATGTGTTTGATAACGTTGCGTACAGCTTGAACATCAAACAGCTAAATACAAAGAAGTGGCTTGCAAAATTACCGATATATGCCCGGCTTTTATCGAAACGGCTTGGGAGGACTCCAAAGGACATTAAAGACAGAGTCATAGAAATGCTCCGATATGTTGAACTCGAACAGTATGCGGATCGTTTAACGAGCGAGCTTTCTGGGGGCCAGCAGCAGCGTGTCGCATTGGCGCGGGCCCTTCTTATGGAACCGGCAGTGCTTCTGATGGATGAGCCGCTTTCTAATCTGGACCAGAAGCTACGCCATTCGATGCGTAATACAATTCGTTCCATTCAACAGGATCTTGGGATCACAACGATTTTTGTTACCCATGATCAAGAAGAAGCAATGAGCATGGCTGACCGCATTGCGGTTATGGATCATGGCAATGTGGTCCAAGTGGGAACACCAACCGAACTTTATAGTCATCCGGCGACACCATTCATTGCCGATTTTGTTGGAACATCCAACATTCTCCAAGCCATTGTTGACGGAAAAGAGAACGGATTGACCGTTGTAAAAGGGGATGGTTTTGTATTGCGATCCTCAAACGGGACAGATAAAGATGAAGTGGATGTCATTATTCGGCCTGAGCATGTGAAAGTGGCTGATGCAAATCAAACAGTCAACGAAGATGATACAAACGTTATTCAAGGAATCGTTATAATGGCAACATATCTTGGTTCAATCGTCCGATATGACGTCCAAGTCGGAAGTTATCAGCTTATTGTAGACACAACGTATTCTGCTGGAACCGGCATTTTTGAAGAAGGGAAAAAGGTAAAGCTTACGGTGGAACACGAGAGGGTGCTATTGATATGAAGCAGATAAAAGGGAGATTTAATGGTCTGACGGTCGTGAAAGTCCTCATTTATATATTTTTTGGACTATTCCTGATTCTTCCGCTTATTTCGGTTATTCTCGTCAGTTTTACCGGACAGCCGATCAATCTGCTTGGCTCGCTGACCGATCCGGCTACGTTCAGTTCCACGGTTGAGAAGTTTAAAGGGGCGTCTTTTGATTATTATAAAAAGATTTTTACAACAAGAAGTTACTTTGCCGCTTTGAAAAATAGTTTGCTGCTTTCGTTTCTCGTTACGATTGTTGTAACTCTCGTCTGTATACCACTTGCATACGGCATTGCCCGCACCAAAATGCCATTTAAGAAAACGATATCAGCTTTATGTATGGTTCCGCTCATCGTACCAACCTTTATTTCTGCTTATGCTTTCATTATTATGCTTGGCCGCTCAGGTTGGGTTACGCAGATTTACAATGCGCTTGGAGGAGAAGGAATGTTGATGAACCCGTATTCCATGTCGGGGATCATGCTTGTTCAAGTTTTCTTCTTCTTTCCATATGCACTTTGGCCGCTCGTAGCCGCGTTTAAAGTAAGTGACTTAAGTTTGGAAGAAGCCTCGCAAAATCTCGGGGCGAAAAACCTCTTCACCTTTGCTTTTATAACGTTTCCGCTTGCATTGCCAGGTATTATTTCGAGCGCGCTTCTTATTTTTACTGTGAGTTTCTCCGACTTTGGCACGCCGATCATCTTGGCGCCTAAAGAAACAAATTTGCTTGTTGTGGAGGCTTACCGCGAAATGGCCGGTTTCTTTAATTGGGGAGGTGCAGCCATCTTAACGGTCGTCATGGTGCTGGTCGCCGGCTTCTTCTTTTGGCTGCAGCATTTGTTTACAAAAGGAAAGAATTACGGAACAGTTTCCGGAAAGCCTAAGCAGCAAAAGCTTAGTGATCATAAAGGATTAAACTGGACACTTTCGATCTACTCCTTAATCGTTGTGCTCATTCCATGCTTGGCGATGTTTTCAATCGCCATTCAGTCTTTTGCGACAACATGGGGAAAAGATCCGCTGCCGAACGGATATACACTGCAGCATTATAAAACAATTTTCTCAACCTCGCTGGGAAATATTCAAAACAGCATTATTCTGGCGCTGGGCGCGCTTGTGGTCAGTGTGATCATTTCAACTTTCGTTTCGTATTTCGTTGTCCGGCAAAACTCTTCTGCGCTGGACTTTATGGTATCAATCCCGTTGGTTGTTCCAGGTATTGCTTTTGGCATTGCGCTGATTCAAACGTTTAATACCGCTCCGCTCCAATTAACGGGAACAGCTATCTTGCTCATCATCGCCTATACGATCAGGCGTCTTCCGTACATGATCAGGTCGACGATGGGAACAATGCGTGCCATCAAGCAGGATATTGAAGAGGCCGCCATTAATCTTGGAGCCACACAGCTTACAGCGGCGATGACGATTATTGGACCACTTATGCTTCCGGGTATAGCGGCTGGATCGGTTCTTGTTTTCGTTACTGTCATTAAGGAAGCCAGTGTTTCAATCCTTCTGGCTC
Source organism: Siminovitchia sp. FSL W7-1587 (assembly GCF_037963795.1). Lineage (NCBI taxonomy): Bacteria > Bacillati > Bacillota > Bacilli > Caryophanales > Bacillaceae > Siminovitchia > Siminovitchia sp. FSL W7-1587. The sequence continues at coordinate 938,878 of NZ_CP150169.1, read as the reverse complement.
CGGCTGAGTGGGCACCGATGAGTTTGGCGATCTTTCAAAATATATTGCGGGGAGAATATTATACAGCCGCAGCGATGTCGATCGTATTAGTTGTCCTTGTACTTGTGTTACAGGCACTTGCAAACAGGCTGGGGAATAAGCAGTTATAGCAGACTACAGGAGTGACAGTGATGAAGGGGTTTATATTTGATCTGGATGGAACGATTTATGTTGATGATGAAATGATTGAAGGAGCCGCCGACGCCATTCACAGGCTGAAATCCCGGGGGGATCGAGTGATTTTTTTGACAAACAAGTCGATCGCACGCCGGACCGATTATGTTAAAAAACTCAACATGCTTGGAGTAGATACCACTTTAGATGAAGTGATTAGTTCCAACTTTATAACGGCAAAATATTTAAAAAATAGCATGAAGCCAGGGGATGCGGCTTACGTTATAGGGGAGGAGCCGTTATTTGACGAGCTCGCGGAAGAAAACATCCATATAGCGAAGGATCCCCACCTAGCTTCTTATGTTGTTATCGGTTGGGATCGAAAATTTGATTATAATAAGTTAAACATCGCTTTTCAAGCGTGGAGAAATGGTGCGAAAATCATCGCAACGAATCCGGATAGGACTTGTCCGGTTAAAGAAGGAGAATTACCCGATTGCGGTGCGATGATTGGCGCCATTGAAGGTGCGACAGGAGAAACGGTGACAATGATTATAGGAAAACCGTCTCATCTTATGGCCAGCTATGTATTGGATCAAGTTCTTCGGCTTCCCGCAGAAAACGTTTATATGGTTGGGGACCGGCTTGAAACAGATATTCGTATGGGGAATGAAGCAGGGATGAACTCTGTTCTTGTGTTGACAGGAATCACGGATTCATCTATGCTTGAAAGGACGGTGGATCGACCCAAATATACACTCTCCAGCGTGAAGGACATTGATCAGATTGTGTAAAAATCAATTCATATGGATGAGGAAAGATTACAGGTCGAAATGCCACATATTCGGATTGCCGGAAGAAACCGCGAGTGCCCCGGCTCTCAATGCGTCATGAACTTCTTGAAGTTCCGAAATTAGTCCACCAACGATAATGGGATAAGGAAGCTCTGATGTAAGCTGATCAACTATTTTCGGCATGATACCCGGCATGATTTCAACAGCATCGGGACTGCATGATTTTACCATTTCAATTCCTTTGTACAAGGCGCTGCGATCTAAAAGGAAGATCCGTTGAATGGTCATGAGATTCATTTCTTTGGCGAATTTGACCATGTTTGCTTTCGTCGTAATGATTCCTGTCGGCTTCCATGCCTCAGCAATGAAGTTGACGGCACTGCGGGAATTGGAAAGACCTTCAATAAAGTCAAGGTGGAGAAAGACGTGTTTTCCGGCTTCTTTTAGCTGCAAAATGTAGCGCTCAGCGGATAACAGGTTCCCAGTAAGCAAGAAGACGATATTGACGTTGCTCTTTAATGCCATTTCCAGATCGGCTTCACTTTTAACGGAAGCGATAATTTGTGATTCAACCATGTCTTCAATTCTCATGTAGTACAAATCACACCCTTTTTATTGTTAATAGTTTTAGTTTATCACATAAGTGATTTGTTAAAAATATGATATAGGGTCAGAGATTCTGAGAAAAGGCCATTGCAATCCCCCGTTTTTAAACGGGGCGGTTGGAGTGGCTTTTATTATACGGAGGATTTTAAAGTGAGAACATTTTCATTTAAGGAACGAAACCAATTATTGGAGCATTTAGGTGATACAAACTACGATGTCATCATTGTGGGAGGGGGAATTACAGGAACCGGGATCGCTCTTGACTGTGTAACAAGAGGATTGAAGACACTTCTCGTCGAGATGCAGGATTTTGCCGCGGGAACTTCCAGCAGGTCGACAAAGCTAGTCCACGGAGGGCTGCGATACTTAAAGCAGTTTGAAGTCGGTATGGTTTCAGAGGTTGGAAAGGAGCGGGCGATTGTTTACGAGAATGCGCCCCACGTGACACATCCGGAATGGATGTTGCTGCCGATCTATAAGAAAGGAACATTTGGCAAGTTTTCGACTTCTGCTGGCTTGCGGGTATATGATTTTTTAGCCGGAGTCAAAAGGGATGAACGGCGTCGAATGTTGACGAGGGAAGAAACATTGGCAAAGGAACCGCTTTTAAAAAAAGATGGTCTCCTGGGAAGCGGTTATTATGTTGAATATCGGACGGATGATGCCCGCCTGACAATAGAAGTGGCCAAGAAAGCCTTTGAAAAGGGAGCCGACCTGCTCAATTATACAAAGGTGGAAGGCTTCTTATATGAAGATGGAAACATTTCGGGGGTTAAGGTTCGGGACGTCTTGACGGATCAACGATATGAAGCAGTGGGCCGTAAGGTTGTCAATGCAACAGGTCCGTGGGTGGAGAGTCTTATTGAAAAAGATATAGAGGTAAAAGGAAAAGGTCTGACACATACGAAAGGTGTCCATATTGTAATTGATCAAGGGGTATTTCCACTTAGACAGGCTATTTATTTTGATACGCCTGATGGCCGGATGGTTTTTGCCATTCCGAGAGACGGAAAAACTTATGTTGGGACAACAGACACCTTTTTCGACGGTGATTTGAAAAATCCGCCCATTACGGAGGAGGATAAAGAATATTTGTTGTCATGCATTGAGTTTATGTTTCCTGAACTTGATCTTACTATAGATGACATTGAATCGGGATGGTCTGGAGTTCGTCCATTAATTCAGGAAAAAGGCAAAGGCCCTTCCGAGATATCTCGTAAAGATGAAATTTGGATATCTGATACCGGATTAATAACTATTGCTGGCGGGAAATTAACAGGTTATCGAAAAATGGCTGAAACCGTTACGGATATGCTGGCGCAAAAGCTTGAAGAAGAAGGGGTTCAAAGCGGACAATGCGTAACGAAAAACCTGCGGCTTTCCGGAGGAGACTTTACGAGTCCGAGGGATTATGATCTGTTTGTTGACCAGAAAAGCCGAGAATTGCAAGCGTTGGGTTTAGATGAACAAGAAGCGAGGAAAATGGCCGCAACTTATGGAACAAACGCAGATATTCTCGCTTCGCTCAAAGAAGATGTGTTACCGGATGGCGATCTGCCATTGGCCATTAAATTGCTTGTTTACTACGCCATGATGTATGAAATGGCCATAACGCCGGAAGATTTTTTCACACGCAGAACTGGGGCGAGTCTTTTTAACGTGGACTGGAAGAAGAAGTGGGAACAAGCGGTAACGGTTTATATGAAACAACTGGCGGATAGGCATAAGTGAAAGGCGGACTCATTTGGACGAAGGATTGCAAAAGAAAAAGGGCGTGTCTAAAAAGCCCCTAAAATAAATCAGTCGTAGAAAAAAGAACCATTTTTCCACGACTGATTTTGCATTTGTGGGGTTTCCTCTTGAAAGTAGCCGGGGTATGCCCGCTACTTTCAAGAAGTTGTGGGCAAGGGCCGCGATCCCGAATTCCAAGTGGACCTTTTCAAGGCCCCGCAGGAAAATCGGGGGAACGACCGATTGCCCTTGATGTGACCGAGCACACTTTCTACCCCAACTTTGCGTTGGGCGTAGATTTCTGCGTTCTCTTCACTTTCAAGGGCTCTCTTGGCCTTTGCTTTCATTTCTTCATAGATCATATTCAAATGGACCTGCCTGTTACCTTTGGCTTTTATACATCGAGCTTTTAGCGGGCAATCGGAACAATCCTCGCATTCAGCTTTGGACATGGCCTAAGGCATTCTTTTTATTTTTGTACGATTGAAAGATCACTTTCCGGCCATTTGGACAGTTGAGCAGATCATCGTGCGCCAGATAGGTCCAGTTTTTAGAAGTAGTGGAGAGATATATAATGTAAATACAATTGATGCACAAGCATCTGCAATACCAGTTTTAGCTTTAGTTTTAAGACAAGGCGCAACGTGGGCTATCAAAAAATACGGAAAAAGAGCTCTTATAAGTGCATTTGGAAAATATGCTCTAAGTAACGCAATAAAAAACGTTGCAAAACTAACAGTTAAAAGTAAGCACTTAAAGAGTAGCAAACAAAGGTTTAGTAAATTTAATGCAAATAGTCAAACTACTGATAAGAAATGTATTAAGGAAGCATTGCAGAAAGCATCAGTCTCCAAATTTGAAATGAATAAAAATGAAAAATTATCATTTAGAGTTGATGTCAATTTAGGAAAAAAAGTTGGAACAAAAGGAGAAACTAAAATTAGAATAGTGATAGGATATGATGGTAAGATATGGTCAGCATTTCCAGTAAAATAAGTTTTGAATATGAATTTATTAGTAATAAAGAGATTATTTCTAATAAACATAATAAGGACGTACCATCTATTTTAGCTGTAGAGGCAATGTTTACAATTAAAATTAATGACGAAATATATTTTCAATCAGAGTTGGCTATACTTGAGTTTTACAAAGCTTTGTTTAGATGGAAGGAAAAAATTACAAAAGATAATATACCGAAATTCCAATACTATACTGTTGAATATGATGATTATGAAGATGGGGCTATTATTTCTTTGCTACCGTTTTCTGATAAGGCAAGGGTTAAATCAATATGGGCAGAATCAGATATTTATAATGTATTTGATTTGAATTATATTGTTACTGAGTTTGTTGATTTAGAGCAAAAGCTAAGAAAAGATATAGAAGAATACTTTGATATCAAATTAATGAATTTTATAAAATATATTTCACATACTCTTATCGAGAGTTAAGGAAAAGGGCGTGTCTAAAAAGCCCCTAAAATAAATCAGTCGTAAAAAACGAACCATTTTTCCACGACTGATTTTGCATTTGTGGGGTTTCCTCTTGAAAGTAGCCGGGGTATGCCCGCCACTTTCAAGCCTAAAACCATGGGCTTATTTTTCATTTAATCTTTACTCCATCTTTATTTGCTCACCACAACCAGCTTCTCGGCATTTACTTTGCCTGAGAAAAACACTGCGCCTCCGCCCATGTCTGCTTCCCGGTCTGGAGTCAATGAATTTACAAGTCGCTTTGCTCCAGGGGCATCGGCCCAGAGTCCTTGAGTGACCAGAACGCCTGGGAGAACTTGGTCTCCGACAGATGCCGGCAGCTCGCATTCTCCACGATCATTCCAAATGCGGACCCAATCACCATTTTCAATACCGAGCCGCAGCGCGTCTTCCTCATGAATGAACAGTTGCGGCGCTTTTTCCAATCGTACATGTTTTTCGTTATGTGAAAAAGTGGAATTCAAAAAGTTATGGTTCGGACCTGGTACAAATAGAAACGGATAGTCGGAATGCTCTTCTTTCAACGGTATATGCGTTGGCAGTGGCGGATGCCCGTCCAACGCCATTTTATGCGAATACAATTCAATTTTCCCGCTTGGTGTGTTCAACCGTTGTAAGCGGCTTTGCGGATCACGTGCTTTGACAAAGCGTTTGTCTTGCAGTTCTTCCAAGGTAACATCGGGAAAATATGGGTTGGACACATTTGATATCGCCTGGCGAATCATATCTTCATCACTGTCTTTAAAAGCTTCTTCACCAAATCCCATCGCTTCCGCCAGCAACCTAAACACATCCGCATTTGACTTGCTTTCCCCGTAAGGAGGGATTACTGGCTCCTGTAAATGCAAATAATGATGCCAATACGATGTATAAATATCTCTATTCTCAAAGGATGACGTTGCAGGCAAAACGATATCGGCATATGCCGCCGTTTCCGTTAAGAACAAGTCATGGACGACTACAAACAGATCTTCACGCATCAATCCTTCTCTTACCTTACTGGAATTAGGCGCAACCACGGCAGGGTTGCTGCCATATACAAACAGGGAGTATATCGGGTTGTCCTTCTCCATAAGCGCCTGGCCCAATTGGATCATATTAATGGAGCGGGTTGGTTTTCTTTGCAGATCCGGCCGCTGTAATGCCCTTGTGTTGTAGTTCAAGTAAGCGGAATTTGATTTAATTGCGCCGCCGCCATTCAACAGCCATTGACCCGTTAAAGCCGGGAGGCAAGAAATGGTTCTGACTATCATCCCCCCGTTGTCATGGTGTTGCAATCCGTTGCCGATCCGGATCATGGAAGGGGAAGTACCCCCGTACAGCCGGGCAAGTTTATAAATATCTTCAACCGGAATTCCGGTAATGCCAGAGACAACATCCGGCTCATATTGTTTTACGTGGTGTTCCAGTTCTTCGTATCCTACGGTATGCTTTTTTAAAAAAGCGCGGTCAACGAGGTTCTCGTTGTATAAAATGTGCATGATGCCGAGCGCCAATGCCGCATCGGTTCCGGGGATGATTGGAATAAACCAATCCGCCATCCGGCCGGTCTGGTTTTTATGGACATCAATGACGATGAGTTTTGCCCCTCGTTTTCTCGCTTTTTGCGCGATCATCACCTGATGCATATTTGTGCTCGCCGCGTTGATTCCCCAAAAAATAAATAGTTTTGTTTCTGTCATTTCCTCGGGATCCGTACCGAAACTGCCGCCCATCGTATAGCGGTAGCCCTCACTTCCGGCATCTGAACAAATGGTTCGTTCTAACTGGCTTGCCCCGAGCCGGTAAAAGAATCGCCTGTCCATTCCCTCCGAATGGATCTTGCCCATATTTCCATAAAAGCTATACGGCAAAATGGACTCAGGGCCTTGTTTAGCAATCAGCTTTTTCCAGTTACTACAAATACTCTCAATCGCTTCTTGCCAACTGATTGGAACAAAAGTACCTTCGCCTTTTCGTCCAACCCGCTTTAAAGGTGTTTTCAATCTTTTTTCATCGTAAAGTCGCGCTCCCATATTCCGAACTTTATTGCAAATACTCCCTTTCGTAACGGGATGAGCCGGATCTCCGTCAATTTTCACGATTTTCCCATCTTGTTTATGGATGAGCAATCCGCATTGATCCGGGCAATCAAGGGAGCAAACCGCAGGAAATAGTCCATCTTTTATATGTGCAAAAGATTCCATATAGCATCCCCTAACATCATAATTTCATAGATTATATCATATTACGGACAATCGGACGTTGAAAAAATAAGCGAGCCTAGATGGGTGATAAAGAAAAAGGCACAAGAAAGTAGCATGATACCACCACTGAAAAAAGTGACATTTTCTAACAAAAGTCTGTGAAAACGCCAATAACTGGAGAACTAATATAGTCGCTTTTTCGAAACGAAATTCAAATCAAGTAAAGCAAGAGCGGAAGACGATGCCATTGTATATTTGAATTCAGTTGCTCATGTGGTTAAGGGATATGTTAAGGAGCCCAGAGTTGCCAGTACCGTATTACACAAAAGAGGAAGGAAGGGTTTTGGCTATATAACCGATGTTTTAAATGAATAAACAACAGCGGAATTTGTTCTTATTCTAGGGCACGATTAGTTTCCCATAAGAGAGGGTTTTCCCATCATCACTAATGACATACATCTTTTTGTTGAATCCTCTTTCTGGGAAACCAATTCCATTTTCGTTCCATGATTTTTATAGAGTAGAGGATAAACCTCTTTTTATAATTCAACGCTCATTAATACTTTTTCAGGAGAAGCACTATCAGTTATATCTTGAGAAATAGCATAGTTGTCCTTTAATAATGGGCTGTTAATTACAATGATTTCCTTTGAAAAGATCATCGCCGGCCAATATATGGCAATAGAATATAGCAATACTACAAAAACAAGAAAGGAAAACGCCTTTCTGCGAAAATAGAGAAACGAAGCTATGTGGCAAAAGAAAGCGACCGCTCATTCAACTACTAATCTTACTCAATAAAAATTTTCAAAAAATTGATGTTGCCTTATGTATGAACAGGGTAATCGAGAACCTTATTATGAAACATTACAAAAAATAGCTGATTATTATAAAGTTTTAACTGTTCCCACCTCGGCAGAACTGATAAAATGAAACCAGATACTCTCTACACCGCCCTGCTGACCAAGACGAAGAGGACATTGCCAAAAGACTTTAGGAAATAAAAAACGATCTTGAGCATGCAGAAGGGTTAGTGTTTGATGATGAACCATTTTCAAAAGAAGCGCAGAAATCATTTTCAAAATCCATGGAATATATCGTGAGAACACTAAAAAAATTAATAAGAAAATACACACCAAAAAATACAGAAAGGAGAATAGCGATGAATGAGCAGCTGTTGAAGCAGATTTTAGATGAATTAAAAGGCGTCAAAGAAGAAATTGCCGGGATTAAGACCGAAGTTTTTGAAATTAAACTAGAACAACAAAAAACAAACGAACGTTTAACCAGCATAGAATCTAAGCAACAAATTATTTATGAGCAAACTGGAAAGCTAACTGAATACCATTCTGAAACCATGTCTCATCTTGAACAGCTCGCCACAAAGGATGACCTTGATTATTTTGATAAAAAGATTTCTCAACATGAACGGGAGATATTCAAAATAAAGAATAGGGCGTAGTTAAGTTGATTCGTAAAAAAGTTAATGAATTAATCAAAAAACACAAAACGAATGATCCCTACTTATTAACTGATATTTTTAAAAGCCATTCATTTCATGATTCAAGTAACGACTAACCACGTAAATATTTAAATAAATTCATCGCGATTAATAAGGACTTATGCTATGAAATTCAAAAGTACGTTTGCGCGCGTAAAAACACCTTTTATTCAGTCAGCAGGATTGAGGCGGAAGCTCACAAGTTTGCTGTTGAATTACATGCCTGACAATCAGTTAAAGGAATATTATGAGACTATCCATGTATGAAATTGCATGTTATGTATTTTTGGAGTCCCATAAGAGTTTGTTAAACTCAAGAAGTGTAATTTTTTTGAATGTTTACTTGTAATATTTGTCGCCCCCTTATTCTGATCAATATGTAAAAAAAATATTTCTTTAAGGGGTGATCGCTGTGAAGAATGCTATTGATTTTCACTTTAGTCTTCATGAGAAAATCGAAAAATATAGACCAAAACGAAATGGAGACGGGGATATCGAAAAATGCATTAGTGTTTGCGAAATGGGAATGGATAACCTCCCAGCTTTTATTAGAGAATGCCATATAGAATACAAAGATCACTCTGTAATAATTCCTCCCTCTATTCCTTGTAGAGATGTTTTGTTAAAATGCTACTTGATTATTTCAGATTTTGAGAAAGCAAGAAGTGTAGTTAATAGATCAGTTGAATGTCGAGCTTGGGATGAAAGACGAGGAAACGATGAATTAGAGTTTATAAACAATGTTAAAAGTGCATATATTTCTGTCCAATCTAGAGTAAGAGAATATCCAGGAACTTTGCAAAAAGACTTATACGTTATTCTTCCAGAGTTGGATAGAAATGCATTGAAATGGTACTTAGCAAACACAAACTCATTAATAAAGAGAAAAATCAAAAGTACATATTCTTTGTGGTTAGAAGGTCAGGATATTCCAGAGGAACCGATACAGGAAATTGTTGATAATAACAATGTAGTAATGAATGAAGACGTTTTAAGTTTAGCAAAAAAAAACATTAACGTATCATTATTTCCAAAATGGTATGTTTCAATAAGTTTTGGTTATTCTACTTCTAAGAATTATCAAAAGGCAGTCACATTAGCGAAATCAGCGCCGCAATATATTGAATCTTTTGATGAAGATAATAACATTATTCATCAAGCTGTATTTTCGGAGCAGACCAGTGATTACCTCGCGTTTATTAGTTTATATGAGCTAATAAATAATTGGAAATCATGCTTTGTTATAATAAACGGTGAAATTGTAGACAGAAAAATTGTTGGTGGAATTAACTATTGTTATGGAGATAAATTAAGGTCTGGTAAGTCTGATTTTTGTTACGGCGCTAGTGAGTATACTATAAATCCATTCGGTTGCCATAGGCTACAAATAAGTCAGTTTAATAACCCTTGGTGGAAATTTGGCAGATTTGATACTAATGGAGTATGGCATGTAAATAAAAACGAGATTTTAGATAGAATCAAAGAATATTCCACTCCTTATATTCACTGTCCAGCATTTTCCATGGAAAGAATACTAAAAGCGTTAGATGATCTGCCAGACTTTATTAATCCAGAAATAGACAAGGATTGGGTTAGGGTGAATGAAGGTGTTGAGCCAAAAAATCATCTTGCTCACGTTAATTCCATAACAATAACAGTAGATGTCAATAAACAACCCGAGACGAGACGTAAAAAAGAAGGATTTTTATCAAGCCTTTTAAAACTGACGGGACTTAGGAAATAATAAAATCAGAGGTAAATTAATTGGGATTTTTCGATAAAAAGTTCAGAGAATTGCTTGATGAGGGCATCGTTACACAAGAAGAATGTCAAGCACAAAAAGAAAAAATTTTAAACATGTAACAAAATGGCCCAATTTCGGGCTTTTCTTTTAAACCAAATAAGAACGTATATTCTTATGAAATCTATATAGCTTACTTTCAAAAAGCACCAGCTAAAAACATGCAAGGATATGATTAGAAATGCACAGAAGATGCTCCGCCTCGGCTCATTATCGGAAAAAGAAGGCAAGTAACAAGAAGAGCAGAAACGAAGAAGAAGGCCGAATTAAGCAATGGCTAAACCTGTATGGGCTGTAATCCGTCCGCTAGTAGTTTCAATCATAAATTTTCTCATCATATCACCTGCTGGATGAAGTGTGGAGCTAGTATAGATGTATGGACACATGTTAGTTAAGTCTCTATCCTATAAAATAGAGAGGACGTGTCCGGAATGAAACAAAAACGTTATAATCAAGAATGTAAGCAAACAATTGTCGAGCTTTACAGATCTGGCACATCTGTGAGCGATCTCAACCGCGAATATGGGGTATCTGAAGTAACGATTTATAAATGGATCAAAGCACTTTCTCCTGAAGGAAGTGATGGCTTATCATCAGCAGAGATTGCGGAAATCCAAAAAGAAAACCTTCGCCTTAAACAAGAGGGCGACATTCTAAAAAAGGCTATGACCATATTCGCGAAAAAGTGACCAACCAAGAGATCATCGACCATATCAAGCAGGAGAAAGAAAACCACCCGGTTCGAATAATGTGCGAAGTGCTTGAAGTGCCAAGAAGTACGTATTACCAATCATGGGAATATGCTTCCCATTATCTTCTTTTCTGTCTTATTCGGTTTAGGGATTACAGTGGTTGGCGAAAAAGGAAAAACTGTGTTTGCCTTCTTTGAAGGTGGAGCAGATGCTATGTTTTGGGTGACAAATATTATTATGAAGTTTTGCCCCATTCGGTGTATTTTCTTTAATTGGTGTATCGGTGTCAAAATTTGGTTTAGATTCATTGATTCCACTTGGAAAACTAATGATTCTTGTCTTTGCAACTATGCTCTTTTTTATTGTTGTTGTGCTTGGAGGTATCGAGAAGCTGGCTTATTACTAATATTTTCCACATTGAAATTATTGAAAGATGAGCTGCTTTTGGCATATTCAACTTCTAGCTCTGAAACAGTATTGCCAAAAGTGATGCATAAAATGGAAAAGTTCAGATGTCCAAAAAATATTGTTTCTTTTGTAGTTCCGACCGGTTATTCCTTTAACTTGGATGACTCTACATTGTATCAAGCTCTTGCAACGCCTTTTATTGCTCAAATATATGAGATGATTGGTTTAAGTGATCATTCCACCCCCATTTATATAATTTTATAAGGGGGAATAACATCAAAAATTTCTAGGAGGACGAAATATAATCGTATAGTTTGAATAAACCTGGAAAAACTGTTACAGTCCCAAATGCTTTGTCGCCAGCCTCAGACTAGTATACAGCTAGTCTTTTTTAATATGTCGCAAAATAAAAAATCCTGTTTTAGTCAGTAAATAAAAGGTAAAAATCATCACCATCGTTTTAGATATTACATATCCATCAAGTGCTAAATCGTAACCTTTGGGCAACAAGAGCTCACTTTTAAAACTGAAAAAAATTGAAAGTAAAATAGGGACGATAATTAAAAACATAGCTATCAAAAGTTTCAATTCGTTATTCAAAACAAACAACTCCCCTAAAATGTGTCGTTTTCATTCTATATCTTTTTTAGCTTATAGCGCTTTCATGTACTTCCACCATTCTTTTCAAAGCCGTCGTTGGCTGTACGGCGGAACGAACTTCTCCTATTTCCATAAATCTGTCAGACTCATTATTCATAGATTATACCATGCTCTGGACCTTGCCCGTTGAACGTGGGGAAAAATCTGCTATCATGCTATGGGTTCTTTTTTTGGCTAAATTATGATTGATTAGATTCACTTTTTTATGTAAGGTTGAATAAATGGTGTGATTTGTGACACTCGTGTCAGCAAAAATTACTTGAAAGGGAGAGCAGTGAATGGACGATCATCATGAAATTGGCCCCCAAAAGGAGAACGACAGGAAATCATCCACCGGCCTTGAAGAAAATGTCGCGGGCTTATTATGCTATTTGGGAACATTCGTGACGGGCATTATCTTCTTTATCTTGGAAAAGAAAAGCCCTTTTGTAAAATTTCATGCAATGCAGTCAATGGTCCTTTATGCAACTCTGTGGATTGTAGGGACAGGCGTTAGTTATGTACCCTTTGTCGGATGGTTATTCAAGTTGCTTATCTCATTGGTTGGCTTCATTTTGTGGGTGTTGCTCATGGTCCAGACATATCATCGTGAGCGGATAAAAGTGCCGGTCGTTGGTGACATCGCGGAAAACCTTGTTCAACATTTTAACGGCAGAAGCCAATAAAATTTTAAAACTTAGTTGACAACCGGGAAGATTCGGAATAGAATAGGTTTCAACATTCCAAACAAAATCAAATGATTTTTATGACTCTTATGAAGAGAGGTGGAGGGACTGGCCCTGTGAAGCCTCGGCAACCATTGAATATATTTTATATTCAAACGGTGCCAATTCCAGCAGACTTTTGTTCGAAGTCTGACAGATAAGGGGCGAAGCTGATAAATATGATTTAAAGCGGAGACCTCTTATGTGTAAAGGGGTCTTTTTATTTGGGCATTTATTGAAATGATAGATGCTTTCGTAAAAGGGAGTGTTGAAGCAAAAATGAATCTTGAAGTCGCAGGTCATTACAAAATCAATAGTTGCCCATGACGACGCCAAAACAACCGAAATTTCCAGCCTGATACATCTATAGATGATAAAGAAGCTGACCGGACAACCGGAGGCCTCTTGATTTACACAAGTTTGCCCACGTACGGCATAGTTGTGCGAATCAAGGGGTCTTTTTTATGAAAAAAGTGGATTGCGAATTGTTTTGAGTGACACGACGCTTTCCATTGATACGTAGCCAGGGCCGGAAAGAATATGGATACTGTCATGGAAAAAAACATAGTATTCCTATCTTAAAACGATTATATTGCGATTTGTTGGCATAACATGGGAAAAATAAATTTGCTAAAGAGGGAGAATCATCAAATGAGAAAAACATTACTTACCATTAGCCTGATTTTTACTTTACTTGCTTTGGGAGCGTGTGGAAGCACTTCAGCAGGGGATGAAAAGAAAGAAATCACCATTGGCGCCACAGCAGGACCGTACAGCGATCAATTGAAAGAAGGCATCATTCCGATTCTTGAAAAGGAGGGATATCGAGTAAATATTGTGGAGTTCAATGATTACATCCAGCCAAACATCGCATTAAACGAAGGAGAAATAGACGCCAATCTATTTCAGAACAGCATCTATTTAAAACAGTTCAATAAAAATCATGACGTGGATCTTGTTGCTTCTTACGCGGTTCCGACTGCCCCTATCGCACTTTATTCCGACAAACATGATTCGTTGGATGATCTGAAAGAAGGGATGACGATAACGATGCCCAATGATCCGACCAACTTGGCCAGATCGTTGAACATGCTTGCGGATTTCGGGTTGATCACTGTGAATGAAAAGGCCGATCCAACTGTCGTTTCTGAAAAAGACATCGTGGAAAATAAGCTTCATTTACACATCAAACCAATTGATCCCGCCCAAACACCGCGTTCATTGGGAGATACTGATTTTGCTTTTATTAACGGAAATTTTGCATTGGCTTCGGGATTAAAACTAGATGAAGCAGTGGAGATCGAAAAAACACCGGAAGGTTATTTGATTTATGTGACGCTCAGAAAAGAAGATATTGAAAAGCCGTTCGCAAAAGCTCTCGAAAAAGCCTATCACTCAGATGAATTTTTAGACTATACAAACAAGCATGCAAAGGGATATGTGAAACCGCCCTATCAAGTGAAAAAGGAGGAAAATGAATGATCGAAATTGTGAATGTTACGAAACGGTATAAACAGTTGACGGCTGTCGACCATGTCAACTTGTCCATTCGCCAAGGTGAGATTTTTGGCATCATTGGTTACAGCGGGGCCGGGAAAAGCACATTGCTCAGATGCTTGAATCTGCTGGAAAAGCCGACACAAGGCATCATTGTTATTGACGGTAAAGAATTGACGGCATTATCTGATCAGGAAGTTCGGAAAGAGCGCCAAAAGATCGGCATGATTTTTCAACATTTTCATCTGATTAGTTCGAAAACCGTTTATGACAATATCGCTTTTTCATTAAAAGCGGCAGGCAAGACGAAAGCTGAAATTAAAAAGCGGGTTCCGGAGCTTTTGGAGATGGTAGGGCTGTCCGATCGTAGCGCTCATTATCCCGCTCAACTCTCAGGAGGACAAAAACAGCGGGTCGGTATCGCCCGGGCGCTGGCCAATGAACCGAAAGTGCTTCTATGCGACGAAGCGACTTCGGCACTTGATCCGACAACAACAAAGTCAATATTGCAACTGTTGAAAAAAATCAACAAAACGCTTGGGATCACGATCGTGTTAATCACACATGAAATGGAAGTGGTTCAGAATGTATGCCATCGGGTGGCTGTTATGGAAAATGGGCAGGTTGTTGAACTGGCTGATGTGTATGATATGTTTGCCAATCCGCAAACGGCCTTGTCCAAGCAATTTGTTCAAACGGTCCACTCCCTGGAATTGCCTGAAAGACTTCTTTTGGGAAGAAAAGGGGCGATTGTCCAAATCACTTTCAAAGGAGATTCGGCCGAAGAGGCGGTCATTTCGGAGACATTAAGACAATTTCATATTTCTGTGAATATCCTGCATGGTCAAATTTCTTACATTCAGGAACGTCCGCTCGGAACACTCATCATCGAAATGATTGGCAGTCAATCAGATGTCCGGCAGGCGATTCGATATATAACGAAAAGGACGAATCAATTGGAGGTGCTTGCCGATGTTGCCTGAAATGGTAAATGAGTTTGGAAAAGCATTTGTTGAAACGTCATGGATGATGGGCATTGCTGTTGCGTTTGCGGTCATCATCGGCGTCCCTATGGGGGTAGCCCTTTTTGTGACAAGTGAAGGCATGTTTTGGCAAAACCGCTATATACAAAGCGTGGCTGGAAGCATCATCAATATCATTCGCTCGATCCCATTTATCATTTTACTCGTTGTTCTTATTCCGTTTACAAAATTGATCCTGGGAACAACGATGGGACCGGTGGCTGCAAGCGTCTCACTGACCGTCGCCGCCATCCCTTTTTACGCCCGCCTTGTGGAAACATCATTACGGGAAATTGATAAAGGGGTGATCGAAGCGGCGGAATCATGCGGCGCTTCCCCGTGGCTGATTATGAAAGATGTCCTGCTTCCTGAAGCGAAGCCGGGCATGATAGCCGGACTTACTGTGACGGTGATCAGTCTATTAAGCTATTCGGCAATGGCTGGCATCGTCGGCGGCGGAGGAATTGGCGACTTGGCCATTCGCTTCGGCTATTACCGTTTCCAAAACGATGTCATGATTGCCACGGTGATCATATTGGTTATTCTCGTTCAATTGATCCAGTTTGTCGGCGACCGGGCAGCCAGGGCAGTAGATAAAAGATAATGGTATATCAAAGGAGGAAAAACAATGACTCAAACATTCATAAAGGAAGATACCACATCCAGGCTTTTCGGGTGGGAGCATCCGGACAAAATAAGGGAGTTCCGAAAAAACAATAAATCACTCGTGAAAAAAGACAAGAGAGCCACATTGCAAGAAGCGGTGGCGCGTGGGGTGAAAGAAGGGGATTATATCGTTTTTGGCGGAATGGGATCGGTGCGCAACCCGATTGCCGCGGTGCATGAAATCATCCGCCAAAAAACAGGGAATCTGACAATTGGCACGAAAGGATCACAGCATGATTGGCAATTGTTGGCGGCAGCGGGAAACATCACAAAAGCGGAAGTCTCCTACGGTTTTGCCGATGAAGTGCGGGGACTGTCACTTCCAACGAGAAGAGCGGTTGAATCCGGCCGGTTGAAAGTGTTATCCGAGATTACAAATGCCGGTTTTCAATGGCGCTTTACCGCGGCGATGAAAGGTTTATCTTTTTACCCGACGAGATCCTCGCTTGGCACGGATACTTTACATTACAGCGGATCGAAAACAATCACGGACCCTTTTACAAACGAGAAAGTGGAGCTTCTGCCCGCTTGTTATCCGGATGTCGCGGTCATCCATGTCCACCGTGCTGATCAATATGGAAACTGTCAAATTGATGGGAATGTCGCGGAAGACATTGAACTGGCCCACGCGGCAAAATTCGTCTTAGTGACAGCGGAAGAAATCGTACATGACGAAGTATTTTCAAGTCGTCCGGACTTGACGAAAATTCCTTATTTCGTTGTGGATGCGGTTGTTGAAGTACCATACGGTTCTCATCCAAATCAAGTGCCGAGCCTTTATTCATTCGATGAAGATCATTGGCAAATTTGGCTGGATGCATCTATCAGTGATGAAGGCGTTGAAACCTATTTGCAGGAATATGTGTATGGCAGCCATGATCACTACGAATATTTGGAGCAAATTGGTGGTGTCCGTGTGTTGAAACAGTTGGAGAAAATTGAAAAGAAATTGGCGCCATATCCAAAAGTGGCGAAAAGGAGAGGATAAAAATGGGAAACGATACAGAAAAAATGATTATTGCGGCATCGCGTCTTTTACCGAAAGATGCGGCTGTTTATGTAGGAACGGGCATGCCGCTTCTCGCTTCTGTTTTGGCTTTAAATACTCATGCACCCGATTTGTTGCTTGTCTATGAAGGCGGTGGAGTGGGAGGGAAGCCAACCGGAAGGCTGCCGATTCAGGTAAGTGAGTCGTTGACATATGAAAACGGCGTGACAGTCGGCTCTATGGACTATGTGATGAGTTTGGCGCAAGCAGGCTGGATCCGTTACGGATTCTTGGGTGGCGCCCAGATCGATCAGTACGGAAATTTGAACACAACCGTAATCGGTGATTGGGAAAAGCCGAAAGTAAGGTTGCCCGGCTCCGGCGGCGGAGCCGATATCGCATCCTTGTGTGAACGTACGATCATCATCATGGGTCAGGATAAGAGAAAGTTTGTTAACAGGCTCGACTTTTTAACAAGTCCCGGGTATTTGCAAGGGCCAGGCAGGCGGGAGGAAGCCGGATTGCCGGCCAATACGGGACCATATCGCGTCATTACACAGATCGGTGTGTACGGATTTGCTGAAGAAACAAAGAAAATGACATTGCTTCAATTATTTAGGGGATATACGTTGGATGATGTTCAGGCAAACAGCAGCTTCCCAATTGAAGTAGCCGACGACTGGTCCTATGTGGATCCTCCGACAGAAGCTGACTTGAAAACATTGCGGACGCTTGATCCTGATGGCATTGTCATTGCATAAAAAGGAGGAGAAAACAAATGTCAAAACAAACAAGCTTAAAAACAGCGGTGGCAGCCGTTGAAGACGGAGCGTTGCTCGCCCTTGGCGGAAATGCGCTGCACCGCTCTCCGGTGGCGTTCGTCAAAGAGTTGATCCGTCAAGAAAAGAAGAATCTTTCCGTTATTAAAACAGCCGGCGCCTTGGATGTCGATCTGTTAGCGGCGGCTCAATCGCTAAAGGCTGTATACGGCGGCTACATTGGCTTTGAAATGTTTGGATTGGCGCAAAGCTATCGTAAAGGCGTCCAAAAAGGAGACATTACAGTGTATGAACATGCATGTGCCAGTGTCATCGCGGCTTTGCGGGCAAGCATTTATGGTATCCCTTTTCAGCCACTCAACGGATTTCAAGGAAGCGAGCTTCCGGAGCTTACGGGAGAGGTTCGCTATGTTACCTGTCCTTTTACAGGTGAAAAAACAGCCGTAGTTTCCGCACTGCGTCCAGATTACACGGTGATTCACACTAACATTGCCGATGAAAAAGGAAATGCTTTTATCGAAGGAGCAGTGTTTGAAGATCTGATTATGGTACGGGCGGCGAAAAAAGTAATCGTCACAGCCGAACAAGTAATTGATTCCGAAAGCTGGACTGTCAGGCCGCAAGTTCCCGGCTTCCTCGTCGAGCATGTCGTCTTGGCTGAAAACGGAGCGGCACCAGGCAGTTGTGCACCTTTGTATTCTATCGACAAAGCCGGTGTTGTGGCATATTTGCAGAATTGCGAAGGGTTCGTGGAAAAAGTAAAGGAGGCTGAAATCCATGTCTAATGTTCAATTGGCTGATAACATCACGATTGCGATGGCCCGTCTAATCAAAGACGGTGAGCGCGTCTTTCATGGAGTAGCCTCTCCCATGCCCGCGGTAGCGATTCAATTGGCGAAAAAGTTGCATGCCCAAACAGCGGTGTACTTGAGCATCCCGGGAGGGGTGGATGCTGTACCTGCAGCTTTTTCAAGTTATTCTTCGGCAGATCCTGTATTGCGGGAAGGGTCCATTTCTGATTTTCCGCTTTCCGATATTTTCGACTTATCGGCTCGTGGCGGGCTTGATGTAGCTTTTTTAAGTGGAGCGCAAATTGATGGGTATGGTAGGATGAACTTGAGTGCAATCGGAACGTATGACCAACCGAAAGTCCGATTGCCGGGCGGGGCGGGCAGTGCGGCTTTGCTTCCAACTGTCAAGAGGGGCATCCTTTGGAAAACGAATCATGATAAAAGGAGCCTAGTGGAGAAATTGGATATTGTGACCGCTGCGGGCAATACGGAATTTGTCATCACGCCACTTGGCATTTTTAAAAAATCAAAGGAGGATGGGCGTCTGCGTCTTTACGCTATTTTTCCAAACAGCTCTTTGCAAGAAATTCAAGAGAACACGGGATTTGTTGTGGAAAAGCACGAGGAGTTCATTGAATTTCCTCCGGTTACGAAAGAAGAGTTGTCAATACTGCAATCGATTGATCCCAACGGAACAAGATTTAGTGAATTTAAGTGATGTTCGCTCGTATATTTAAAGAGTGGGTTTATGTTTTGAAACTTACAGTTTTCGGGAATCAAAGGGGTAAACAGTCTAGTCGATTCCCCAACGCAAGACGGCCAAGTAAAAATAATTAAAGAAGAGGTGTATTGAAATGGCAACAGCACAATTTATGAAAGTAAAAACAAGCGGTAAATGGGAAAAAGGATTGCAAACCTCCATTTTCATCAGGGATTTTGAAAAAATAATTGTTGATGAACCAGCCAGTCTGGGGGGAACGGACAAAGGACCAAACCCGGTTGAGCTTGTATTGGGCGGGTTATCCAGTTGTACATCCGTCATGATTGCGCTCATTGCCAAGGAACAACAATTCTCGTATGAAGGTGTGGAATTTCAAAATGAAGGAGCGCTTGATTTACGGGGATTGCAGGGAGTTGAAGGAATTTCTCCCCACTTTCAAACGGTTCATTATAAGGTACACATTAAAACGAATGAAAGCGAAGAAAAAATAAATGCTTTAAAAAGTGAAGTGGAAAAAAGATGCCCTGTTTTTAATTTGTTGGTTGATGCGGGTGTAAATGTTCAAGGTGAATGGATAAAGGTATAAGGGGAAAAGCTGTTCGAGAGGCTGGTGATAGCAAGCCATTCACACTTTTCGATTTACTCTGCTATTTTCCGGTTTTACGTGACGAATTTTTGAGAATTCCGGTTGACTCGCCAGATGTACGATCTACTTTCGTCCCTATCCATACAAACGGAAAGCCGCTCGAGTAGCGGCTTTTTATAATGGAAAAGTCTTTCCTGATGGTATGAACAGCCTTTCATTGCCGCTGGATGCAAAACCAAAAGACTACACGAGATAGTTATTTCATGGCTTATTGTAAGAAGGGTATAAAGCCGAATTCCATTAACCGGAAGGGCTGTGTCAAAGCTTCTGTTATGAGCAGCTATTAACCATTTACTGTTCGTTGCTCAATCGTTAGATCGGTGTCCCAGTGTGGCGCGGATATTTGCCATGTTCATGCCGGAAGGGTGACAATGAGGCCATTAGTTGAACCTACAGACATGTATTTTTCTTCATATTAAGGGATGACCACTGACATTTTGATATCGATGCCCAATATGTTACAATGATTGAAAAATTTAGGAGGGTTTTGTTTTGGCGCACGCAGACTTGCTCATTACACTGACCGCATATGAAAACAATCCAAACAATGTAACGATTGCTTTTACGATGGGTACCAAAGCGTTGGAAAAAGGACATACCGTTGAATTGCTGCTTCTGTCAGATGCTGTCTATCTGGCTGAAACAGGTTATGCTGACAAGATTGATATTGGCGAACCTTTTCAACCCATCAAAGAATTATTGCCTGCCTTCTTGCGACAAGGCGGTAAAATAAAAGTATGTTCAGCATGCATGAAACATAACGGCGTAAAAGAAGAAAACCTCATTGAAGGCAGTGAAGTGATTCAGGCGGACGATGTAATAGATTCCATCATGAATTCTGAGAAAACGCTACAACTTAATTGAATTGCATAGAAAGCCAGGTCGGCCGTAAAAACGGAAACGTTCATAAGAAACAAGGGCGACTGGTCATTTTACACGTTGAAGTCGAAAAAAACATCTTCCCGTTCTGGGAAGTAAAGGCTTCGTTCATCTGCCTATCTAAACAAGTACCCACTGAAAGATGGATGAATAGGAAGTTAGAAGAATATAGTTGTCCTCCTTCCCATATATTGAAAATGGGAGGGGGAGTGGCATGCAGTTTTATTACGGCCCGCAAATGCCGCTGCGCATATTGGATGAGGCGGAGTTTTGGAAGCATCAAGAAGAAGAACATACAGTCGTTATCCGGGAATTAGTGACAGGATTAGAGCCGGAATATGTCGAAGCGCTGTTTGAATGGGAGAAAGCGCTGTCAAAAACCCATCAGCAAGTCGTCAGTTTTATTGAGTCTGTCGTCCGTTCCGGTTACTATATTCCTGTTCAATTGTATCAGCAAGTACTTCAGCTCGTGACATTTTGTCTTGAGGAGAGTGAACGTTTTATCGAGTTATGCCGGCAAATAAAAAATGACAGCGCGGTTGTGGCGAACAATCAAACGGCTGTTGTCGTCTTGGACCATATTATACGTGAATCGGAATATTTTATCGGTATAGCTCGTGCGCTGCTGACTTCCAGATAAAAAATAGTCTCGGGGCTTGTTAGAGTCCCGGGACTATTCTTTTTTTGATACAATGAAATAGGATACGTTAGAAAGCGATTACATAAAACAAAATGCAAAGGGGGGCATTTTTATGTATCCCTACATATTATTGATGTTTGCCGTGATTTTTTATGCAGGAAATATCCTAGTGGGAAAAGCAATAAATGAATTGCCGCCCTTTACCATCACTTTCTTTCGGCTGCTGACTGCTTTTATTGTGTTGCTTCCTATCGGTGTTTCAGGCGCATTGCGCCATCGTGAAGAATTTAGAAAGCATAAAAAGCCGCTGCTGATCATGACGGTGACGGGGATTGCTCTATTCAACATTTTGCTTTACGGGGCGTTGCAATTTACGACTTCCACAAAAGTGGCCGTGATGGAGGGAGCCATTCCCGTTGTAACGGTTATCATGAGCGCGTATATGCTAAAAGAGCGCTTGAATATCAGCCAATGGTCAGGAATTCTCCTTTCAATGGCGGGAGCGGTCTGGGTCGTCATGAATGGCAATGTGCTGGAGCTGGCCACGTCTGATTGGAATGTAGGGGACGTCATCATGGTTGGGGCTGTTATCACTTGGGCTATTTATACAATTGCTGTTAAACAATATATGCCTTTATTCCCTTTATATGGCGCATTGCTCGTAATGTCGGGTTTATCCCTCATCATGTTGCTGCCATTTCTTCTTATTGAATGGTTCGTTATGGGGATTCCGGCATTTACTGTTCCAACCGTAGGGGGGCTTTTATATTTGGGCATTTTTCCGTCTGTTCTTGCTCTTATATTTTACAATCGCGCTGTAGAAATTTTAAATCCCTCCCAAGCATCCATTTTCTTGAATTTTCTCCCAGTCATCACGATGATTGGCGCCTATTTTTGGCTTGGGGAAACAGTCACTGTAACCCAAATCGTCGGTGCGTTGGCCGTTATTGGCGGGGTATTATTGACGACCAGGGTAAAAGGGAAAAGAAACTCGGTCCAAGTAAATAACAAACAATCAAAAAGTGAGGCATAACAATGGATTCGCATAAACAGGCGTTCAGTGTTTGAAAGCTAAAGATAGAGGGAACTTAACACTTATGAGATGCGGATTTTGTAAAAAAGCGTTTCCCTTCACTACTGTTTTTTTCAACAGTTGAAGGATATAAAAAAGGTTGTTTTTGCTCCTCATCGGGAAAAGTCTCCTGCATCGGATCAGTAATGTTTGCCGTGCGGTATGGGTGTTGGGAGACTAAGGGATTCTCATTTCCCTTTATTTTCAGGTGATCAATGTTAAAATGAGTTTGAGGACAATGATGAAACAGGGGGAAAGTGCCATGAGTAAACCCAAAGTGTATATTACGCTTCCGGTGGCAAAAGAAGTGGAAGAATATATTGCCAAACATTGTGAAGTTCGCAAATGGGAAAGAAAGGAAGCGATCCCGAGGGACATGCTTCTGAAAGAGCTTGCTGATATAGATGGCTTGATGACTACTGGAAGAAGAATCACAGAGAATCTACTAAATCACGCACCGAAGTTGAAAGTTGTGAGCAATGTTTCTGTTGGCTATAACAACTTTGATTTAGAGGCGATGAAAAAAAGGAACGTGATCGGAACTAATACACCGCATGTTTTGGATGAAACCGTTGCCGACTTGGCTTTTGGGCTCATTCTTGCTTCTGCCCGCCGCATCGCTGAGCTGGATCGTTTTGTGAAAGAGGGGAAATGGGAACGAGAGAATGGTGATGATCCGTTTATGGGTGTAGACGTGCATCATGCGACTCTCGGCATTATAGGAATGGGCAGAATTGGAGAAGCGATTGCCAGAAGGGCAAAATTCGGATTTAATATGGATGTTCTTTATTACAACCGGAACCAAAAGCCCGAGGTTGAAAAAGAGGTCGGCGTTACATACAGTCATTTCGAAGATTTATTAAAGGAATCTGATTTCGTTTTGTTAATGACACCGCTTACTCCGGAAACCCGCCATTTAATAGGGGAAAAAGAATTCAAGCTGATGAAAAAGACGGCAATCTTCATCAATGTGTCCCGGGGCCAAACGGTCGATGAGCAGGCCTTGATCACTGCCTTGCGAAATAAGGAGATTCATGGGGCCGCACTGGATGTGTTTGATCAAGAGCCAGTGGAAAAAGACAACCCTTTGCTCCAAATGCCAAATGTTGTAACAACTCCCCATATCGGATCCGCCACCCAAAAAACAAGCGATGCCATGGCCATGCGGGCGGCTCAGAACATGGTTGCCGTCTTGACTGGCCAAAAACCAATCGACCCCGTGTGGTAAAGCAAAATTTAGCCTGAATAGGCTGATTCAGGGGCATTCTAAAAAGTCCAATTTAGAGTAAATGCACTACAATTTAAAACCCAAAGAATGTTAATTTTACAGCATTCTTGGGTTTTGTTTTTTTATTTTCAAGCTGCAATTTTACTTTTTGGACAGCCCTTTCTTCCAGCTCTTAGTAACAGCCGTTTTAGCAAAAGACAGAATGATTGCGATTTCTTAAGAACGCGCCCGAACCATATCTGTTTTGCAATTCAGTAACGATAAAAGAGGAATTATACCAAACTCCTCGGTAAGATAAAAAAGAAATCCGTGCCCGGATGATCGTTACTTCCCCTATTTCGGCAAGGGATAAAGTGGGGAGCGTGCGTGACTTCCGCCTTATCGGTAATGATAAAGGCGAAATCATTACCGGATGATCGCCTCTTCCACAATATTGGTGCAATGCTTTCCATCTGCCAATGCGCTTTTTCAGTAACAAACAGGAGAGACAGGTTTTTATGCATTTTTACTAGTAACAAAAATGAATACCCACTTTCTCTATAAGCTAGATGAGCCTCGTTTTTTACTTTACATAATACTCAGACTTTCATTTGTTAAATCGGTCAAAAACATGTGCCCGGGTGCATGTGTGATCATCATATCAGGTTTTACATGCATGGCGACTGCTTGCGGGGTGACTCCGCAAGCCCAAAATACAGGAATTTCTCCTTCTTTGATTGTGACGCTATCGCCAAAGTCAGGTTGATTGATATCTCGAATTCCAATTTGTTCAGGGTCTCCTAGATGTATGGGGGCTCCGTGGACACTTGGAAAGCGGCTCGTAATTTGCACAGCGCGAATGGCGTCTTTGGGAGGCATCGGCCTCATGCTTACGACAGTCGGGCCTTCAAAACGTCCTGCTTTTTGGCAAGGAATATTTGTAATATACATAGGAGCATTGCAGTCTTCTTCCATATGGCGGACCGGCACGCCGTTGTCCAGCAGCTTTTCTTCAAAAGTGAAGCTGCAGCCAAGAAGAAAAGCGACCATTTCGTTATTCCAAAAATCAAAGATGTCTGTCCGTTCCTCTGTTAATACGCCATTGCGATATACCCTGTATTTGGGCAAGTCGGTTCTGATGTCGGCATTTGGCGCAGATAATGTTGGAATGAAAGAGCCCGGCTCTGTCACATCGATTAACGGACAAGGCTTTGGATTCCGTTGGCAAAACAGCAGGAATTCAAAAGCCAGTTCTTTCGGCAGTATGGCCAAATTTGCTTGTACAAACCCAGATGCCAATCCCGACGTTGGTTTTACCCACTTTTTCCTTCGTATGAGTTGTCTGATCTCTGCCGGATTCATGTCGGCCATTAAACTCATGATTTGTCCTCCTTCAAAAAAGTTAAATGATCTCTAAAAGACTCGCTCATTCTCAAATTTTCATTGGCTCCTTATTTAAAGAGTTGCGGAATTCCGTTGACAAGCGAATACACACCCATATATGACATGGCGATGACGATAAAGATGCCAAAAATGGTCATCCACAGGGGATGCTTATAATCACCGACAATTTTTGCGCGGTGGGCAGCAACAAGCATCACTCCGAGCGCAAGCGGGAGTATGAGCGCATTTAAGGAACCGACCAACACCAAAATTTTGACTGGTTGTCCAACGGAAATGAAGACAAGTGTTGAAGCAGTGATAAATCCGATAATGATCCAATTATGATACTTTTCCAAAGTCGGATGAAAGGTGCGGATAAAAGAAACGGAAGTATAAGCACAGCCCACAACAGAAGTAACGGCCGCCGCCCACATAACAATCCCAAATATTTTGTAGCCGATATCGCCGGCTGCCAGTCGGAAGACAGATGCCGGCGGATTGCCTGGGTCAAGTGTGAATCCCTGCGCGACAACCCCGAGCGCAGCTAAGAAAAGGAAAATACGCATAATAGACGCAATCCCGATGGCGCTCACCGAGCTTCTCGTCACCTCAGGCAGTGCCTCTTTCCCTTTTAATCCGGCGTCGATTAAACGATGTCCGCCTGCAAACGTAATATAGCCCCCAACAGTGCCGCCGACGAGGGTAATAATGGCCAATATGTCGATTTGGTCTGGCGCAAATGTTTTCATGAGCGCTTCTCCAACCGGGGGCTGTGCGGTAAACATCACGTAAACGGTTAGCCCGATCATGACAAAGCCCATGATTTGGGCAAAGTGGTCCATCGCCTTGCCAGCCTCTCGTACGAGAAAGATGCCAATGGCGACAGCACCACTTAAAAGCGCTCCTACCTTGATATCCAACCCAAGCAAAACATTCCCGCCCAGACCGGCTCCGGCAATGTTGCCGACATTAAAGGCCAGCCCTCCTGCCACAATCAAAGCGGCAAGCAAATAGCCCAAGCCAGGCAATACGTCATTTGCGATATCTTGGGCACGCTTTTCCGAAACGGCAATAATACGCCAAATATTCAGTTGAGCACCAATATCAATAATGATTGACATGAGGATGACGAAGCTGAAGCTTGCCAATAATTTTTCAGTAAATACAGTTGTTTGTGTCAAAAATCCTGGCCCGATTGACGAAGTTGCCATTAAGAAGGCAGCTCCAAGCAAGAGGCTCGCATTTCCTTTCTTAGCCACTAATCATTCCTCCAACTATTGATGTATGAAGTTTCCAATCGCGGTAACAGTAACGCCTTCCTTTTTTAATGCTTCCGGAATATATTTGGCAAATTCGAGGGCTGTTTGACCGTCTCCATGGATGCAGACAGTTTCAGCTTTAATCGGAATATCCCTCCCTTGAAGGGTGGGAGCTTTTCCTTCTTTTACCATCCGGATCACCTGGTTCACCGCTTTTCCGTGATCGGTAATGAGCGCATTGGTTTCCTGTCTGGAAGTTAGTGTCCCATCTTCCTGGTATGTCCGGTCCGAAAACACCTCATTTGCCGTTTTTAGCCCGATTTTTTCTCCGGCTTTTACGAGTTCTGACCCGGAAAGACCAAATAGGATTAGTTCCGGATCCACTTTGTATACGGCTTCGGCGATTGCCTTTGAAAGAGCGGCATTTTTTACGGCCATGTTAAATAACGCCCCGTGCGGCTTTACATGTTGTAACTTTGCGCCTTCTGACGCGACAAACGCATGGAGCGCCCCAATTTGATAAACAACGATGTCATATGCTTCTTCGGGGGAAATATTTATTTCCCTCCGGCCAAATCCCAATTTGTCGGGCAGGCCGGGGTGGGCACCGATGGCTACATTCTTTCTCAGCGCATTTCTAACTGTTTTTTTCATGATGGAAGGATCACCAGCGTGAAAGCCGCAGGCAATGTTTGCAGAGGTAATATAATTCAAGATTTCATCGTCATGTCCGATTATGTAGGCTCCAAAGCCCTCTCCCATATCACAGTTTAAATCGACAGTATACATTTAAGCTCCCTCCTGAGTCATTTTTAAATAAATGCCTTGTGTCAATTGTTCGATGGAAACTTCCATTTCTACATACAATTCTTGCGCCTCTTCCAACGATATCTCTGTAAAGCTGATCTGTTCTCCGGGCTTCGTCTGGGCAACGAGCGGCAAGTCTATGGAAGCAATTTGTCCAATCTTCGGATATCCGCCGATAGACTGGCGGTCTGCCAAAAGAATAATCGGATTTCCGTCTGGCGGCACTTGTATGGATCCGATATTGATGGCTTCTGATATCATGTCTTTTGCTTGTTTTAGTTGTAAGGAAGGGCCTTTTAATCGGTAACCCATCCGATCCGATTCGGACGTAACATAAAAGGGCTTTTCAAAAAAGCCTGTTTGACTTGCTGTCTGAAACCAATGAAATTGAAGGCCTTTCATTGCCCGAACAGACCTGCGTTTTTCAAGAGGCGGGTACAGGTTTTCGGAAGCGGCCCAACGACTCTCTGCAAACGGCTTATTTCCGCATTGAATCGCCAATTGCTTCAGAATCTGTTTGGAAAGTGCAGAAGAGGAACCGACTGATAGGCGATCCCCTGTTTCCAAGGCACGTCCCTTGTATCCTCCCACTTTCGCGCGCAGATAAGTGGATTGGCTTCCCATCACAATGGGAATATCTATCCCGCCCGCGATGGCCAAATAGGCCCGGCATCCTTTTTGCGCATACTTAAAATCGAGGCGGGCTCCCTTTTTGACAAGAACAGGCCGCCATGCCCTTACTTGTTCTCCATCTATAGTGGGGGAGAGGTCTGCGCCGGTAATGGCGATGAGCGTATCTTCTTCGAATTGAATGGCAGGTCCGACCAATGTGATTTCAAGGGCGGCTTCATTGCCGCTATTCCCGACAAGCAAATTGGCGATCCGATGTGCCAACGGATCCATTGCTCCGCTTGTTATGACTCCGTATTTTTGGTAGCCGGTCCTTCCGAGATCTTGAATGGTTGTCATAAGACCGGGACGTAGCACTTTGATCATTGGCTCTGTACCTCCCACTGCTTGTATTCCTTCAAGCTGATCGGCTTGAATTGAATTTTATCTCCTGCTTGGAGCAAGGTGGGAGGCTCCTGACCAGGATAAAATAGCTCTATTGGAGTTCTGCCGATAAGTTGCCAGCCACCGGGTGTTTCAATCGGATAGATTCCTGTTTGCTTTCCCCCGATCCCAACTGTTCTTGGTGGAATTTTCAGCCGGGGCGTCTTCCTTCTTGGAGTGGCGATTTTTTCCGGCATACCGCCAACAAAAGGAAAGCCGGGTGCAAACCCGATCATATAAACGGTGTAATTCCCAGTGGAATGAATGTCGATGACTTCTTCGGGGGTGAGTCCATTATGTTCGGCAACATATGACAAGTCGGGCCCGAATGCACCGCCATAGCACACGGGGATTTCAATCACTCTTTGCCTTATTTTTTGTTCGGTCGTATAAGAAGAAAGCAGTTCATGAATTCTTCGGGAAACGGTTTCAAAAGGCGGCTCATGTTTTTTCGCTAGTTTGGAAGCTATATAAATATCATAAAACAGTGTCACGCTTGTATAAGCCGGGACATATTCGATCAACCACTCTTCATGCTGTCTTTCAAGAATTTCGCAAGTACTTTGAACGAGATTTTGCGTTTGCGGATTGATCTCATCGCCTCCATGAATTACTATCGCGTTGTCACCAAATGGTTTTAGATGATAATTCATTTTTTTCACCCCATTTTTTCTATATATAGTGGACAAGCGTAAGTTAAGTGGGGGAATTTCCCCATAATTGGAGACGCTTACTGTAAACGCCTTCATTGATGTTGAAAAAATAAATGTATGTTTTGGAAGTTTTTTCGCCCAAAAATAGCATTCTTTTATCATGCATTTTATCATGCAACATGTAAATATTTCAATGGAGCCTTTGTTCAAAAGCTTATTGAATGGGTTCCCTTCCACACAATATCACGGTAGCGCTGTTTATCTGTATCTCCTTCGGTGTTGATCAAAAGGATTCTCGATTCCTTATTAAGCTGTAAATGTTCTTCCGCAAAACAGGGATGGGCAGTCAAAAGATAATACAACAAACCCATTGTGACCGCGCCAGATTCCCCGGAGATTAGTTTTCGGTCAACCCCAAGCGGATTTCCCAATATTCTCATACCAAGGGCGGCGATGGGATCGGAACATGAAAAAGCCGCAGCCGCTGTGCTGTCTAAAATTCGGAGCGCCGTCTCATTAGGAACGCCGCAGGCCAGCCCTGCCATGATCGTATCTAAATGACCTGTAACGGTTTTCATATTTCCTGTTAAAAATGAACGGTAAAAGCAGTCGGCCTGATCCGGTTCCACGACGATAATAGATGGCTGATTTGCTCTGTAATGATGTGCGAAATAAGCGGCAATTCCGGCGGCAAACGTGCCGACGCCCGCCTGAAGAAAGATGTGTGTCGGCGGCTGTTCGTCATTATGCTCTATTTCATCAATGATCTCCAGAGCAATGGCGGCATATCCTTGCATAATCCAAAGAGGGATCTCTTCATATCCTTCCCATGCGGTATCCTGGATGAGAATCCAACCGTTTTCTTCCGCCAATTTGGCACATAATTTTACTGTTTCATCATAGTTTACATCCGTTATGCCGGCGTGGGCGCCTTCATTCCGGATCGCATCCAAGCGGGCTTTGGAGGCCCCCTTCGGCATATATACAACGGAATGTTGTCCCAGTTCACGGGCTGCCCAGGCGACTGCCCGGCCGTGGTTGCCGTCAGTAGCCGTAATAAACGTGATATTACCGAGCTTTTTCTTTGCTTCTGGGGAAGTCAATTCTGCAAATGACAGTTCTTCAATCGGTTTATTTAACCTTTCTGCCAAGTATTTTCCAATGGCATAAATGCCTCCCAGCACTTTAAAGGCGTTTAAGCCAAATCTCCAAGATTCATCTTTTACTTGAACTGTTTTTACATTCAATTTTTTGGCCAGGTGATGTAATGCAATAAGGGGAGTGCTTGAATAGTTTTTGTGGGACATTTGAAAACGCAATACTGACTCTATCTTCTCACGGGAAAAATTGATCAAGTCCTCTGAGGCTTTCTTTGCGTGTTTATGATTAGATACCCATTTGACGTGTTCCGACAACTTATCTATCAATTCTTTATCCCTCCATTTTGTAAATAGGCTTCTGCTTCTACCATAGGGGAAACGGACATATTTTGCCAGTCCAGGGACTGAGCCGTGGTTTCCATATTATTTTAAAAAAAGCTTTGTATCTGCTAAAATATGAACAAATTATGAATTATTTTCATAAGTTTTTTTTCTACATTTAGGATGAAAGAGGGACTGCCACATGGAATTGACTTATCATGAAGACCAAGATATTAAAGCTTTCTTAAAAGAAAATAGAGACCAGTTTGAGAAGCGCCTTTTAGAAGAAGCAGTCAATGTCCGTGATAAAATTGAAGAAATTCGCCAAATCGGAAATATTAATCTGTTAGAAAATGCCCATAAGCTTGTTTTATTCGTTGTGGAGGGCAGGGGAGAAGAAGTGGTCGCCTTTGCCAATCAGGAAGGGGAGGCCTGGGCGCGATTTTCTCTTACTTTGTCATTTAAACTCGAGTGGGTGCAGGCGATTCGCAGAACCCTTTGGGCTTTCCTCCATCAGTACGATTATTTGAAAGGGAAACAAGTGCCTATTGATCAATTTTATGCAGTGGAAAAAGAGATCAACCAAGGAATTGACCAGTTTCTCAACCGCTTTTTTATTGCTTATTCCAAGTTTAAAGATGAGCTGATTGAATCGCAGCGGAAAATGGTCGAAAATTTATCTGCTCCGATTATCCCAATTGATGCCTCGATTAGCGTGCTTCCTTTAATTGGAAGCATTGACAACAGGCGCTCAGCTTCCATTACTGAAAAAGTGCTGATGGAGATTTCAAGCAAACGCATTCAAACATTGATTATGGACTTGTCGGGCGTGGGCGAAATGGAGCCATATGTCATTGACCAATTTTTAAAAATGATTGACGGAATTGAAATGATGGGCTGCAAAGCGGTCATTACCGGACTGCACCCGGTTGTAGTGAAGAAAGTGATTGATCTGGGCGTCTCTTTTGGGGATAAAGCCATTTTAAAAGGGACATTGCAACAGGCAATCCGTGATTATCTTTTACCATAAGTGATTGACAAAAGATGAGCTGAAAGGGGAGGCAAGCTGATTGGAACATAAAGTGACAAAAAGGGTACTCATTGCCAGTCTTGTAGGAAGCTCCATCGAGTGGTTTGATTATTTCTTGTATGGGACGGTTGCCGCTCTTGTGTTCAATGAGTTGTTTTTTCACGCGGATGATCCCGCGGTCGGTTTATTGTTGGCATATGCATCATTCGCGTTGGCTTTCTTTATCCGCCCGATTGGGGGAATTGTGTTCAGTCATATTGGAGACCGAATCGGACGCAAAAAAACACTTGTGTTAACGTTGTCCCTAATGGGGGGAGCGACTGTTTTAATGGGATTGCTGCCGACGTATGCTTCTATTGGCACAATGGCTCCTGTATTGCTTATCTTGCTTCGCCTCATTCAAGGCTTGGGTCTTGGGGGAGAATGGGGAGGAGCCCTTTTGCTTGCTGTTGAATACGCACCGAAAGAAAAACGCGGATTTTTTGGCAGTATTCCGCAAATGGGCGTAACAATCGGCATGCTGCTCGGTACGCTGACACTTTCACTCATGTCACTGCTCCCGGAAGATGCCTTTATGACATGGGGATGGCGGGTTCCTTTTATTTTAAGCGCATTTTTAGTTTTTTTCGGTTTATGGATTCGTAAAGGAATTGATGAAACACCATCCTTTAAGGCAGCCCAGGAAAAAGGGGAAATTGCGAAATTGCCTTTTGTTGAAACGATGCGTACCCATTGGAAAGAGGTGCTGATTGCCATCGGGGGAAAAGTGGTGGAAACCGCGCCATTTTACATTTTCTCGACTTTCATCGTTTCCTATGCGACGGCCAATCTTGGATTTTCAAGAACAGTTACGTTGAATGCGGTTACAATTGCTACTGTTGTTACAACACTGCTGATTCCAGTGATGGGACGTTTTTCGGATAAAGTGGGCCGGAAGCCGCTTTATGTTGGTGGAACCGTTTTGATGATTTTATATGCATTCCCCTATTTTTGGCTGTTGCACCAAAATTCCAAAGTTCTGTTGATCGTGGCTACTATTGTGGGTTTGGGAATTATTTGGGCGCCGATCACGGCTGTCCTTGGAACAATGTTTTCGGAGATTTTTAAGTCAAACGTAAGATATACGGGTATATCTCTCGGTTACCAGATTGGTGCCGCTGTCGCGGGAGGGACCGCCCCGTTAGTTGCCACAGCATTGCTGAATGCATATAACAATTCGTATGTCCCTGTTGCTTTGTACATCATTTTCACTTCTCTCATTTCACTGATTGCCATTGCCACGGTGCGTGACCGGAAAGACGAGGAATTGGATGAAAAGGCAGGATAAGGAACCGCGGATGATCCGTTTCCAGGCTGTTGAGAAAATTCTAGGCAGCCTTTTTACCGTTGCACGCTTTTTTATGGTTTGGTCATCAACGCTCCCGAAGCTTTGTACTTCTTTGATAAAGAACAGGGGGCACGCATATCTGTTTACTTATAAGAACAATGATAAAATTGTGCCCGAACAGTCAGTATGGGGAGGACTTCGTAACGAACTAGGAATGAAGCAACAGGAAAAAGCTTGCAGAGAAAAGAAACACTTGCTTTCCCCACAAGCTGAAGCTTCCAGTTTTTTATGATAAAAGCTTGTCAAAGCCAATTCGCTTATTCAAGTAATAAACGATGGGCATTCCTGCGAACATGACGACAAATTCCCCTGCCGCGACCGTAAACCAAGTAATGAAAAATGGATAACCAAGGACAAGCTTTAATTCAAGTGCAATAATAAACATGGTGAAAGTAAAGACGACCGTATTAAATATCATCCGGATCCAAATATTTTTCAAAAACTTAGAAGAAAATATTGTAATGAGCAGGGCGATCAATGATTGTCCGACGCCGAAAACAAGATCGTATACGCCAAGGGGCGACAACAGCAGATTCGTTAAAAAGACGCCCATTACGATGCCAAAAATATATTTTTTGTTAAAAACAACGAGATGGTTAAACATTTCGGAAACACGAAATTGGATGTTCGTAAATCCAAAAGGCTGGATAAAAAAGGATACGGCCATGTAAAGTGCCGCCAAAATGCTGTTTGTGGCCAACGTTTTTAACTTCAATCTAACTCTCTCCTTAGTTTTGATAACGTGGGATGGTTTCGAACCACGCGGGCGGAAGGCCCGAGACTTTATAATAGCGCCGTACGCCTTGCTTCGTCAATAAAAAACAGGAAGCTGACAAGGCTTTCCTGTTCACTTATGACGATTATTTATCAAGAGAATCGCCGCGCATATATTGTTCGAATTCTGTCATATCCTTGTTTTTTGTTTTGGACAGGCGAAAAGGATTGGGCGTTTTCTCGTTGTTTGCGGCAATCCCAATGCCGGGGCTTTGCAATCCGGGGTCATTGATGACGCCCTCATATGTTCCATCATGATGGCCGGTTGTTTTGCTACCGACATTTTCGGTTTTTCTCGGCATTTTGTTCAACTCCTTTTATTTTAGCATGGGAAAAAGCTCTTTGAATATGCATATGAAATGTGTGAAAGTTGGCCCGCCTAAAGACATTATTTTCTTCCTATGCTACACTAAAGGAAAAAAGCAGCCGAAGGAGATACTCATGGTAAAAACGGTTTTATTTGATGTGGATGGCGTTTTATTAAGTGAAGAACGATATTTTGACATGTCTGCACTTACGGTGTGGGAAGTATTGAACAGTAGCAAATATTTGGGGCTCGAACCCGAAACATTTAAAACAGATCTTGGAGATCGCGAGATTGATGACATTCGCTCACAAGTGTTTGTTCAGGACCAAGCCTTGAAATTTATGAAGGCCTGCGGATTAAACGCGAACTGGGACATGATATATTTGGCAGTCGGTTACCAGTTGATTCATGTGTTGGAACAGGTAAAAGATGATTTTCCGGATCAAATACAAGGGTGGCTGACAAATGAGATCAATCGTGATATTTTGCTTGAAATAGGCGCGAACTTGAAAGGAAAACGGGTTGAGCTTGACTACGCGAAATTTCTTGATGATTTTAAAACGGCCGAACCGTCCAAACAGGGGCTACTGGGGCATTTGGACACATTGTCGAAAGAAAAGCTCGGTGTGGATACGGATATTTTTGGCAAAGCGGATGCGTTATGGTCGACGTGCGAACATGCTTCCCAAGAATGGTATGTGGGAGACAAATACGTCCTTCAATCGACTGGCAAGCCTTCAGTACAAACCGGAAAAGCCGGATTTATGTCCGATGAAAAAGTGCTTGCGCCCAAAGAAGAAATTGCCGGGTTGTTTGCGGCATTAAACAATCACGGTGTAAGAATCGGGGTTGGAACAGGGCGCCCGGAACTAGAGACGATTGAACCGTTTAGAATATTGGGCTGGCTACAGCATTTTGATCGTAATTATATCGTGACAGCAGATGATGTATTAAAGGCGGAGCGAGAAAACAATAATATCCCCGCCTTGGCTAAGCCCCACCCGTTTACATATATTTTGGCACTTTCCGGAAAAACCAAAACGGTAGAACAATGCCTTGCCGAAAAACTCCCCATTGATCATTCGAAAGAAACATTAATTGTCGGGGACTCGCTCGCTGACTTACTGGCGGCAAGGGAAATGGGCTGCTTGTTTGCGGCAGTACTGACGGGATTGTCAGGGCAAGATGCGCGCCCGGAATTTGAGGAACATCAGGCAGATTATATATTGGACAGTGTTCTTGACGTAAAAGAGATTGTGCTGTCCCTTGTGAAATAAAGACAATAAAAACATGCTAAGATTAGTAGCACAAACTAAGGCCATGGTTTGTGCTACTATTTTTATAATAGAAGCGAAGGAAAGTCGACCAGCCTCTGGGATCATTTGAGAGTCCGTATATAAAACCGGCTAACTTCACACCCTTATGCGAATCAGTTTAGTTTGTCGGGTCCAAGAGATCGTGTATAAGAAAGTGGAATCGAGAAGGTACTGTGAAGACTTCTATATTTGGCGAAAAAGGAGAAACGATATGAAACATGTCATTGCACTAGATGTAAGTAAAGGGAAAAGTTCGATGGTCATTTATGATGGCAATTGTCAATGTGAATTTGAAGGCGAACTCCATAAGCGCAATGCGATCTTCCGCTTCTTCCATTTTTGTGATCCATACATCTTCAAGACCGGGATTTTTATGGTAAAATTCACTTGCACGCAACTCCAATCTTTTCTTGTTTCTCGTCAATTCAAAAAGAATTGGATGTTTGCGTGTATTTTTTTACGGGCAAATTGTGTGAAAACCCCAACATTTAGTATAGAGCCTTAAAAGAGAAGCGAAATCATTTTGTGGATTACTACTATAAATTAAAAACGCAACCTCAGAGAAAGCCTCATAAGGTTGCGATCATCGCCTGCGTCAATACATTTCTAAAAGTAACATTTCAGTTAGTGACGCAAGGTATTCCATACGATTATGAGTCCGCACTACCAGCTCAGAAATCGTATTAAAACATAACTCAACTATACCATACAGACCTCTTGAAAAAAATAAAAATCGTTAGGTCTTTTCGTCATGTGAAAATTTAGTCACAATAAAAGAAATTGATGAAATACACTTGACTAATCGTAAGAATAGGGGCCGGGACAAAACCCTGTAAAAATGAATAAACCGCTTGAAATCAAGTTTAAAAGCCTTGATTTCAAGCGGTTTTATCCTCATTATTTTTACGAAAATCAATCAGCTTTTAACTTGGTCCCGGCCCCTTTGATATTTCGTATTTGCTTATGTCCCAGTTTCTTTTCTTAATGATAAACCGGCACATTTGCAGTGGGCAGTTCCAAAAACTGGACAGCCCTTAATCCGTCCATGGCGACGAGATCTTTTGCGACACTTTCATCCACTTTTTTGTCCAAAGTAAGAACCATGATTGCTTCGCCGCCGGCTACGGCTCTTCCGACTTGCATCGTTCCGATATTGATTTGGTGGCTGCCGAGAATTGATCCAACCCGGCCAATCATTCCTGGAACGTCGTGGTGTTCAATGTACAGCAAGTATTGTTCGGGACGCACATCAACCCTGTATTCATTCATTTTTACGATGCGGCCGCCGTATCCGTTCAGGACCGTTGCACCGATGCTTGCCTGCTCATCACCTTTAAATAAAGTGAGTTCCATATAGTTGGCAAAACCTTTGCTTGTCGGATTTTTCACCACGTTAAGGGCAACTCCCTGGTCATTTAATAGGTGAAGGGCATTGACCATATTAACAGAGTCGCTCAGATGATGGGAAAGGATTCCCTTAATCATCGTTCTCGACAACAGGTCAGTATCTTGTTTGGCCAATTCACCGTAAAAGTTGATTTCAATTTTGTCCGGAGCATGTTTTAAAAGTTGAATGGACAAAATGCCAATCTGCTCGCCAAGATCAATATACGGCTGAAGTTTTTTCTGGGCTTCCCCGGAAACTTGAGGCATATTGATCGCGTGACGGATTGAATCTGTTTCAAAAATATTAATGATTTCTTGGCTGACTTCTTGTGCTACTTTTTCTTGTGCTTCTACTGTGGAAGCACCCAAGTGTGGTGTTACAACGGCATTTGGATGCGTAAGCAACTCCATATTGGATGCCGGTTCGGTTTCAAAAACGTCAATGGCAGCACCTGCTACCTGTCCGGAGTTTAATGCCCTTACCAAAGCGGCTTCGTCGATGATGCCGCCGCGTGCACAGTTAACAATCCGAACGCCTTTTTTCGTTTTGGCCAAATATTCGTCGTTAATGAGGCCTTTTGTATCTTTCGTTAACGGAGTATGAACCGTAATAAAGTCGGCTTGTTCAGCAATTTCGTCCAAAGAGGCTTTCGTAATGCCGAGTTGGTTGGCGCGTTCTTCTGTCAAATAAGGATCAAAGCCTAAAATGCTCATGCCGAATTTTTTGGCTCTTTTTGATACTTCCGCACCAATTTTGCCCATGCCGATGATGCCGAGTGTTTTTTCGTATAATTCAACGCCTTTAAACGCGTTTCGGTCCCAATTTCCAGCAGAAGTGGACATGTGTGCTTGCGGTATTTTGCGTGCCATCGATAACATCATCGCCATCGTATGTTCTGCGGCTGCAATCGTATTGGCGCCTGGTGCGTTGATGACGATAATACCTTTTTTTGTCGCAGTGGCGACGTCGATATTGTCCACACCTACACCCGCACGGGCAATGACGCGAAGTCGGTCCGCGGCATCAAGCAAGTCTTCCGTTACTTGTGTTTGGCTCCGGACGATGAGAGCGTCATAGTCTTTCATGATTTCTTTCAATTCTGCAGGGGACAAGTTTGATTTTTTATCGACGGTAAAATTCGGATGATCATACAATACTTTTAATCCGCTGTCGCTGATTGCATCCGTTACTAATACTTTATACATGTTCTGCCCAAACCTCCTGTGCTCTTTTGGTCGCTAGACCAAGTACGTCTTTGTTTTCCATTTCTTTAATGGTCATTTCCAATGCCGCCAAAACGGTGAGGACATCATACGGATTGCAATAGCCCATATGGCCGATCCGGAATATTTTTCCAAATAGTTTTTGTTGTCCGCCGGCAAGGGAAATATGATATTTGTCTTTCATGATTTTTCTGATAGCATTCGCTTGATCGTCCTTAGGCATGACAGCTGTAACTGTCGGAGAAGCCTCTTTATCATTTGTCAAAAGCGGGATGCCAAGAGCTTTCACTCCCTCGCGCGTCATTGTTTTTAACAATTCATGGCGTTTAATGACATTTTCCCAACCCTCTTCATCAATCATGTTGCATACTTCCTGCGCCCCATATATTAAAGAGATGGCAGGAGTGAACGGAGTTGATTTTTTTTGGTCATAATTGTCAAAATAGCGGTTTAAGTCAAAGTAAAACCGGGTATTTTTTGTTTTTTGAATCGCCTCTTTCGCATGGTCGCTGACAGCCACGAATGCAAGGCCCGGAGGAAGCATAAGCGCTTTTTGCGATCCGGATACTAAAATGTCGATATTCCATCCTGCCATGTCCGCAGGAACACCGCCAATGCAGCTGACGCCATCAACTATAAACAGCCCGTCTGTCAGGCGCTTGGTCACTTCTCCGAGTTGTTTGATCGGATGGATAATGCTTGTTGATGTCTCACAATAAGTGGCAAAAACGGCTTTTACGTTCACATCAAGAGACTTTATAAAATCTTCAAGCTGTTCGGGCTGGCAAGCAGTACCCCATTCAACTTCAAGCTTATGGACGTTGGCACCGTGAGCTTCACAAATTTTTGCAAAACGGTCGCCAAAAGCACCACCGACAATAACAACTACGTCATCTCCAGGATCTATTACATTTACAGCTGCTGTTTCAAGGGCGCCTGTTCCACTGCCTGAAATGATGAGAACAGGGTTGTCCGCCCCAAAGACTGGTTGGAGCCTTGTGGCTACATCTTCCAGCAACACGGGAAAAGCAGCGCCCCGATGCCCGATCATCGGTTGGTTCATGGCAATTTTTACCCGATCCGGTATGGGAGTCGGCCCCGGTGTAAATAAATATTCTTTGTCTAGAAACACTTGTTGTTCATCCCTTTCAAAAAGTTAAAATTAAATGAAAAGCCCTCATAACAGGCATGGTTGCCTTGTTATGAGGGACGTAATCTCCGTGGTGCCACCCTCGTTCACCGCCACTTTTTCCAAAGAGCGGTCTCGAGTGAATAACGGCGAAGCGCCGGGCTGCAAAGCCAGTTCAGAAGTGCTGGGCAATATTGAAGCAAAAGCATCGGTTTTCACCAGCCACCGACTCTCTTAAGGTTTTACTCCATGCCTTCTTCATCATAACTTTCATCATTTATTTCCTATGTTTGTGATCATTTTAACACAACGCATTCGCAATAAAAAGACTTAAATGATAAAAAAACTTTGTAACCGCTCCCATTATTTCATTTATATTACATTAGCTGAACGATGCAAGAAACCAAGAAATGAAATATAGTATTATTAATATATGCTATATTCTAATTGGGCGGGTGATGAAAGTGGAAAAGGAACAATATTTGGTAAAAAAGCTTTACCATGAACAACATTTTCTGAAGGGGGATGAGTCTGAACATCCGATTCGGGTGCTGGGCGAACTATATGTATCCGAGCAAAAGAAAGAAATGGCGGACCTCTCCTACATTCGTTTTGCCCAAGGAGAAGTGTACTTTTTAAATAATGACTATGAAGCGGCCATCTTCAAATGGGAGAATATACATAATGAACTGGAGCCGTGGGCGAAAAAAAATATAGCGGATGCTTATATGGAGTTGGACTTGCTAAGTACTGCGGAGGAAATTTATAAATCCATTTCGTCCGATTCTCTGATCTTAAACACGGAAATTTCATTACAGCTTTTCTCTTTATACTTGCAGCAGGGCAAAGCCGGAGAAGCAGACCAAATGATTAAAAATGCCGTTGTATTAAATCCTGACTATGAAAATGTAACGGAACTTGCTTGCGCATTTTTTGAAGAACAGCAGGACTGGGAAAGCGCATTGGATCTGACGATAAGTGAGGCGGTCAGGACAAAATCCCGGCAGTGGTTCAGAAAGCTGCTCGATTATATAGAAAACGGGCATGCCAGTGCCCAGGAGCCGCGCTTTTTTGTGCCGGCGCTAACCGCATTGCAGGCAATAGACTTTTCGCTTTTTGAACAAATGACGGTTGTTTTATGGGACAATTTTCAGAAACGGGATCATTACTTGTCCTGGTTGAAAGAATTAAGTGCGGTGATCGCCAAATCGGAGATAACAGCATCATATCGGTGGAATAAACTGCCTGCCAAATTCTCCGATTCCTTTAGGAAGCTGCTTTTAGAAGATTTTCCTTTAGAGCGGCTCAAAGAAGTCGTACCATCTTTATTATCATCATGGCTTCAAGTAGCTGACTCCGCAACGGCTCCTGCAGCCGCCGCCGGGGTGCTTGCCTGGAACGACGTATTCCCTGCCAGCGTGGGGGAATCTTCAATACAGGAAGCCCAAGATATTCTTGGACGGCTTTCTGGAGTTGCAGATCGCTCAAACCTGTTTATGGACAGCCAAAATTTATTCAAGTCGATTGAACAATGGGCATCCGCTATGAATGCTGCCATGAATCCAAAAGTAAAATGGATGTTTCAAAAACTGTCCATGTTGGATCATAAAACGGTCTTGATAGCCGGTACGTCTGCAGGCAGCAAGTCTTCCTTCGTTAATATGCTGCTAGGCAGTACGGAAGCAGATTTTTTTGACACGTCTGTTCCAGTACTTTATGGGCACGGAGAGACGACTGCATTTCGTCTCATTACGAACGAAAACATCGCAACGGTAACTACTAGCCACGAATTGGTGGAAGGCGAACGCAAGCCCGACGCCTTGATCGAATATATATGGCCAAACCGCTTTTTGGCAGATCATAGGTTATCTGTCATTGATTTTCCGGTGCTACATTTTCCCAAAAGGAAGGAAAGTGTCATTGAAAGTATCCGGATGAGCGCGTGTATGTTTTTCATATTAAATGAAGATGCTTCACTCACTATTGATGAGCAAGAACTGTTAAATGAAATTAAAGAGCATATTCCGGAATATCCGGTCCATTTTATTTTACAGACGAATGGACCCATCACGAACGAAAAGCTTGACAGCGTGAAGCAACATGTTTCTCAATTTTTTCCTGACGCAAACTTCTTCGCCATTTCCGGTTCCGATCCAATAAGTGACAGCCAATTGGAAAGCATATTAAAAGAGGTCGACGAAAAGAAAAATTGGCTGCTGTTAACAGGACACCTGATCTTTTTAATCAAAAAAATGATCGGGGGGCTGCTGAAACAACGCGAAAAAATCCAAAGGGAACTTACCGAAGCGATTGAGTTTGATGAAGAGGTGCTGACTAAGATCCAGGGCGCCATCCATCAATTGTATGATCTGGAAGAGGAAAAAACAAAAGTATTAAGCGATGCTTACCGATCATTTAAGGATGAAATCAAATCTGATCTGTTAAAAACCGTACCGAAATTGCTTAAGGAATCTGCCGATATTCTTCAGGAGGACAGCGACTTTGGGACGATCCACAAAAAATTGAATGATGAAATGAACAAGCGGATTTCCGATTATTTGCAGTATACGGTCCATCCAACATATATCAGCTCGCTTCAGGATTGGATCAGTTTTTCCGAAGGGGAACTGAACAAGGCCCAAGAGCAATTAATCGAGTGGAATGAAGGGTTCAATCTTATGTTCGGAGAAGAGCGACTCGAACTTGCTTGCGATTTTCAAATTCTTGGGGACTGGCGAAGAGACGCCGATCGTATGACAGGCACCATTCAGATAGATAAAGAAAACATATTACTAAAAAGAACGCCTGCGCAAGTTCTATTAAAAAGCGCCGGGAAGCTGTTTGGAGTGATACCGGCCAATCAATCCATCATGTATAAACGTTACCGTCAATATATAGAAAACGAAAATTATGATGATACGGCAGAATCAATCGCTGAAAAGTTTTTTCGGCAATTTGAACTGTTTGAAAAAGCAATTCCCAGGGATATATCACTGTTCTTCCGCAATCCGTATCATGTGTTGCGGAAATCTGCGGATGAACTCCAAGAGACAGTGGACAAAAATAAAGCAAAGCTGGATGACATGAAATCAAATCCGGAAAAATTCCACAACCCGTTGATGTTGTTTGACGTCAGACTCCGCCAGCTTGAATGGATGAAAGGAAAAAGTAAAACAGGTTCTCGGACAAATAACAGCGTGAACGGCTAACATATGTGACGCATGACGAAAAAGGGGGACGATTATGCGGATTGCTCTGATTGCGCATGACAAGAAAAAGGACGATATAGTCGAATTTTCCATGGCTTATAAATATATTTTGAAAAAGCATCAGTTGTTTGCAACAGGAACGACAGGAACGAGAATCATGGAGGCTACGGGTCTCGATATTCAACGCTTTCAATCCGGCCCGCTTGGAGGGGACCAGCAAATTGGGGCTCTTGTCGCGGAGAACAAAATTGATTTGATTATTTTTCTGAGGGATCCACTGACAGCCCAGCCTCATGAACCGGATGTTTCTGCATTGATGAGGCTGAGTGATGTTTACGGTGTACCGCTGGCCACAAATATGGGAACAGCCGAGGTACTGATTCGCGGATTAGAACGCGGTGACTTGGAATGGCGCTCTATTATTCATAAAGAAATCCACTGACATGCCATAATATGACTTATAGCCTAATCTCTTTATAGATGTTATACTAGAACATAGATTTTTACATTTATAAGGAGATGGAAGAGTGAAATCGAATTCCAAGATCACAGCGAAGATTGTTCCTCTAGCCATTGGTG
Organism: Siminovitchia sp. FSL W7-1587; assembly: GCF_037963795.1. Lineage (NCBI taxonomy): Bacteria > Bacillati > Bacillota > Bacilli > Caryophanales > Bacillaceae > Siminovitchia > Siminovitchia sp. FSL W7-1587. The sequence continues at coordinate 896,324 of NZ_CP150169.1, read as the reverse complement.
TGATTGTCATTGCGGCATGCATTGTGTGGGCGGTTCAATCTTTCGATAGAGGAACCGTCATTCCATTTTCGCAAATGGAAAAAACGATACAAGCAGCCCAAAGTGGCAAGCAGGTTTCACTTAAAGAAACTTCTGATGGAACTTTGTACCTGAAGACACCGGAAGGAAAGTTCATCTCCCATGTCAGACCGGATAGTCCGATGGTAGAAAAGCTTGTTCAAAACTACCATATAAGCTATAAATATACGGACGGCAACCAAGCAGGGAATTGGCTCATTGGGGGCCTGATTGTCCTCATGGTTGGTGCCGCGTTCGTTTTGCATAAAAAAGGAAAAATTGGCGTTTCCGCCATGAAGAATAGCACGGCTAAAGAAACGCCTCTTCCATCTATTACATTAGATGATGTGGGTGGATTGCCAAAAGAGATGAAAGAAGAGATTCTTCAGACGCTGGAAATTATCAAAGATCCTGATCGTTCAGACAAGCTTGGAATCAAGGCTCCGAAAGGAATTTTATTATATGGGCCTCCCGGTACGGGAAAAACACTGTTGGCACAGGCCATTGCCCATGAGATTGGCGCTTCTTTCTTCTCTTCATCGGGTTCCGCCTTTACAGAACTATTTGTGGGTGTTGGTGCTTCCCGGGTGCGTTCACTGTTTGAAAATGCCCGCAAGCAGGCGCCGGCCGTAATCTTTATTGATGAGGTAGATGCGCTTGCCGGGAAACGGAAAGCCCACGGCGGGGAAGAAACCGAAAAAACGCTGACGGAACTGCTCGTTCAGCTTGATGGCGGCCATTCCAACGACCGAATTTTATTTATAGCGGCGACAAACCGGAAAGACATGTTGGATGATGCTTTCTTGCGTCCGGGACGGATTGATTTTTCATTCCACGTTCCGCTTCCCGATACGCAAGGAAGAAAAGAAATCATTGACATCCATGTAAAAGGCAAAAGTTTATCACCGGAAGTTGCTGCGTCTTTAAACATGCTGGCTGAAAGTACTTCGGGTTTTTCCGGTGCTGAAATTAGTTCATTGTTTGAATCAGCCAGCAGAAAAGCCGTACGGGAAGGAAGAGACGTAATCGGGAAGGAAGACCTTGATTATGCGATCGACAGAACGATCCTTGGCAGTACATCCCGGTCATTGAAAGATCCGAAAACAAAACGTCGAGTGGCGATACATGAGGCGGGGCATGCGCTTGTCCAAGCTCTCACAAAACCAAATACCGTCAGAAAAGCAACCATCATTCCGCGTGGCCAAGCGCTTGGCTATGTGGCACCAATTCAGAAGGAATTGCACTTGTCCACGACAAGCGAATTGCTTGACCAAGTGAGTATGATTCTTGCCGGCGGTGTTGCAGAGCGCCTTTACCTTGGTGAACACAGTATCGGAGTAAGCGGTGATGTCCAGCAAGCCAAGCATATTTTGGAACAAATGGTCGATACGGGCATGCTGCAGGATGGATTTACCTTGACGTTTGACAAGAAAGAAAAAGAAGCCAAAATGCAAGAGCTGTTTGATGATGCGATCGAACGAACTGAAGCTTTGATCAAATCACATAAAGCCGAGTACGAAAACCTGGTGGAAGCCCTGCTTCACAAAGAAACGCTGGACGGACATGAAGTCCAGCAAATCGTAGGGGGCCAAACCGTGGAGGGTTCGGAAGAACTGGTTCTTGTGTAAACAAGGGGTGTCCAATCAGTCGATTTTTTCGATGTTGGACGCCCCTTTTTATTGTACACGGGGCATGGGTGAATACTCGGTGGTTAAAGTCCGCTACAGGCTTGGCAGTAGGAACCGTTAGCGGAAGACAAGGTGTTATCGTGAGGTAGTGGCTCAAGCGCCAAATCCCGTCCTCTTCACCCACTTCCTATCTGCTTTGTCTCACTCGTCATCGTAAGACTGCCGGGACGATTGAAAGGATAGCATTGGTGACTGCCGTGCTGGATCGTCTTAAAAAGCTTTCCTGTAGCCAATACAGGATAACTATGCCAGTATGCGACCCAGTGATAACAACTAATTAACTATTATCTTTATTTACTAGACTTTAGAAATAAAAACGGAAGGAATGTCCCTATAAAAGCTCCAGTGACAATGGCGAATGCGAAAAAGAAATTCCCCATAACCACCCAACCATCTATTACTGTAAAAATTGAAAAGATTGCAAATAAAGACAAGCAAACTGTTATGATAATGGCTGGCAATAAATAATAAATTCTGTGTGGATATTTCTTTTTTAAGTAATAGGAAGCAACATAGAAAATAAATATTGATAGTAAACCAGCGATTAAAAAAACATGCAAACCTCCGATTATAACCATCCCCCAATTCGCATTTTTTGCATTCTGAATACTCCCCTTAATATAAAACAAACGATCATTAGAAAGCAATTAAAGTCAAAAAAATATGTTTTTACTGTATATTATGCGCAAATTGCAAAAATGAAAATCACTGTGAACTGTCTCCTCGTTAAGTTGACAGTTGAACAGGATTATACGACTTACGCTCTGTATTCAAACGGGTTGAGACCATTTAGTCTTTCTTATAGACATTTGTGATTATAGAAGTGGATAACTCACGGCTTTTTGGAGTTCCTCAAACGTTGTATATAAATAATACTGTTCACATTTCAGGGTTCCCAAAAAGTATAATGCCCTCCTTTTGTCAAGACACAAAAAGGTAAAATTTAAGTGATGTATTATCTCTCCTTGATATTCCTCTGCATGTTGCTTGATTTTTAGGGATCTCACTTTCTGTTACTAGGATAAGGAACGCTCTCTCTGCGTGCCCCGTACCTCACAAGTAGTAACCGCCGATCACTTTATATGTTTATTTTCCCTCCGTAAACATTGACCGCATCAGCAAAGCCATGCGTAAATTGAGTGAGTTTTGTGAATCTTCGATCGGATACCCCAACATTTCCTCACATTTGGCAATTCGATACTTAACAGTATTTCTGTGTACGTACAATTTTCTCGCCGTGATCGCTATTTCACAATTATGGTCCAAATACACCATTAATGTATTCAATAAACTTTCTTCATCTTTATTTTGTGGATAAGAAAGTGAGCGTAAAGTATTTTCATAAAATTTGAGCAAGTTTTCTTCTGGAATCAAGCGAATCATTTCTTGCAATTGCTTTGTTTCGTAAAAGTTGATAAATGAAAACCGGAACAGCTCTGCTCCATCTTCCCAGGCGTTTACCGCTTCTTTATATGTAATCGGTATATAGGCAATGTCGTTAAAAAAATTGCCTACCCCAAATGAAAGTGAAATGTTTAAACTGGAGAATGCTTCACGTTGAAATTCTTTTAGCCATTCTTCGATTTTGTTTTTCAGCGGATCATCCAAGTCTTTGGGGCATTGCATCAAAATGACAAAGAATTCATCTTTCATAAACACTAAATTTTTGGCATCAGCTTTTAAAATGGATTTATCCAAAAATCTGTTTAAATAATCATACAGTCTGTTCATCATTTCTGTATTTTGCGAAAAGGGATCCTGCTTTTCCTCATCCATTTTACAAACGATGCAAGCGTATTTCTGATTGTCCAGCAAGCCGTGCTGCTTTCCCCTATGAATGATCTCTTGTCTATTCGTGATGTTCCCGTCAACAAGGGAAGTAAAGAAATTATTTTCCAGCATACGGCTGTTTTCTCGAATGGCTTCATTTTTAAGCAGTGTAAAAGAAATGACTGTCGATGCCTGTTCAATGGCCAACGGTGAAGAGGGATGGGAAAGTTTGTCCATATAAAATATGATGAGCAGGTATGGGTACGGATGCATTGTCTTGACATGGAATATTCTGGCTGAAATGTAGTCACCTTCTTTGTTTGGATCGGGGATTGAAAAACGCTTTTGAACTTGAAATGGCTCTCTCTTTTTTTTAATGATTTCCTCCGTTTTGTTCATGATGTTTTTCATATCCTCTTTTTGAAAATGCTTGGAAAAAGAGGCAATATCCCCAATAGGGTCCAGTAGAAGGACAGGGCATTTGATTAAAAAGCCGATATTATCAATCAATGATTGCAGTGTATATCCCTTTATCATCATATTGGTAAATCTCTTGTGGACATGAATCGCATACGTCAGCTCTTCGATTTGATGATTCCATATAAAACTTAATAATTGATGGGCAACCGTACCAAGTGTCAATGATTCTGGAATTTTCATAATGGGAAAGTCTTTTGCGTTAGCCAGGTCGATCACGTTTTGGGGGACTTCGTCGATGAATCTTTTTAATTTGATCGCGACTCCCGCACAAGGGTATTCACTCAACTCCGCAATAAGATTGTATAACGCAGAAGGGTCTTCCTTAAAGGCGAACCCGGTTGTCAGCAATAAGGCATTTTCCGCTAAAAAGTGAATGACATCGGGTGTTTCCGATATTTCGATCGACTCAACAACTCTTTTTACACCCGCATGTCCGGCTATAATTTTTACGTTTTGGAAAACATCTACTAAAAATAAATCCTCGACTTTTTTCATTTTTGCACCTCACCTTCTTTAAAAATATGAAATATACAAACTTGGGAAGCCAAATTGTTCAGAGTGGATAATGAATTTTGAATTTTATTGCTATAAAATCAATTTTAAACGGAAATCACCATATTTCAACTAAAAGTTTAAAATTTTTATCTCTTATGATAGAAAGGAAGGATAAACATGTTAAAAGAATTGAATCCTTCAATACGTACGTTAATGACTCCGGGACCCGTGGAGGCGGAGCCGCGGGTTTTGCGCGCGATGTCCATTCCGGTCATTGGACAATTTGATCCGGAGTTCCTCCAAATAATGGACGAGACGATGGCTTTATTAAGAAAGCTGTTTCAAACGAAGAATCACTGGGCCTATCCGATTGATGGCACAGCGCGCTCCGGGATCGAAGCTGTTCTTTGTTCCGTAATTGAACCGGGTGATCAAGTGTTAGTTCCGATTTACGGCAGGTTTGGCCATTTGCTGGCGGAAATAGCTTATCGAAGTGGAGCGGAAGTTTCTACGATTGAATGCGAATGGGGGACAGCCTTTGAGCAAGAAGATATGATTACTCAGATAAAAAAAGTGAAGCCAAAAGTGGTCGCCTTAGTTCATGGAGAAACGTCCACTGGCATCATGCAGCCGATAGAAGAAGTAGGGAAGTTTTGCCGCGACAATCAAATTTTATTGATTGTGGACGCGGTCGCAACCTTGGGCGGGACCGATTTTAAAACGGATGAATGGAATGTTGACGCCGTTATATCCGGAACACAGAAATGTTTAGGGGTTCCAACGGGGATGGCTCCGATCACTTATAATGAAAAAGTGGAGAAAATATTATTAGAACGGCAGAAAATTGAACAGGGTCTGGATATTTCATCGGTCAACCACCGAAGAATTCAAAGTAATTATTTGGACTTAAGCCAGATACAGGAATATTGGGCCCCCCAGCGGCTGAATCACCATACTGAAGCCACATCCATGCTTTATGCATTGCGGGAAGGGCTGCGCATTATTCATGAAGAAGGGCTGCAACCGCGCTTTGCCAGACATAAATTACATGAGAAGGCACTGACGGAAGGATTGAAAGCGATGGGGCTCACACTGTTTGGAGATCCGTTCTATAAATTGCCCGTGGTCACTTGTGTGAACATTCCCGAAGGGGTGGACGGCGATCAAGTTCGTCATATGATGCTTTATGAGTTTGGTGTCGAAATTGCGAGTTCTTTCGGATCGCTGGCTGGAAAAATTTGGCGTATTGGCTCAATGGGATACAGTTGCCGAAAAGAAAATATTTTAAAGGTATTGACAGCATTAGAAGCATCTGTTTATCGCCAAGGGGGAAAAGTTCATTTAGGCGCGGCAGCGCAAGCCGCCCTCGATGTATATGAAAATCAATCTGCTGTCATTCAGTAATATCAAGAGATTTCTGGAAAGGGGTGCTGACAAAGTTGGAGGCATCCTTTTTTTGTATGTTTTGTCTAAACGTCGAATTTCTGTTTGGATAAAAGATATAATGAAGTCAGTTGTGGTAACGGTTACAATATCATTATAATCAACTGCTTCATCGAAATGACATATCAAGCGGGAGGAAGAACATGAAATATGACTTGATCATTAAGGGCGGCAATGTTGTGTTTTCAGACCAAGTTAAGAAAGTTGATATCGGGGTCAGAAATGGAAAAATAGCGGCAATGGCCGAATCCATAACCGATCCTGCAGATGGGGAAATACATGCTGGCGGGCAATATGTGCTGCCGGGCATGGTGGATGCCCATGTACATATGAACGAACCCGGGCGAACCGAATGGGAAGGGTTTGTGACAGGGACGCAAGCCTTGGCTGCGGGCGGTACAACTTGTTATATAGATATGCCGCTAAATGTCCTTCCAGCAACGGTGGACCGGGCTTCTTTCCGATTAAAAAGGGAAGCGGCAAAAGGAAAAAACTATATTGACTATGCTTTTTATGGCGGCCTTGTTCCGGGGAATTTGGATCAACTAGAGGAACTCGTTGAAGAAGGAGCCGTTGCCTTTAAATGTTTTATGGCCACTTGTGGATCTGATCTGCCAGGGGATTTTAAAAATGTCGATGATCACACTTTATACGAAGGAATGAAAAAGCTGGCTGAACTGGGGCAAGTATTAGCGATCCATGCTGAAAATGCGGTCATTACAGACCGCCTCGGTGAGGAAATGGAAAAGCAGGGAAGAACTTCGGCTGAAGATTATACCGCGTCGCGTCCCGTTTTTACAGAAGTGGATGCGGTCAAAAGAGCCTTGTACTTTGCCAAGGAAACAGGCTGTATGCTTCATTTTGTGCACATCAGCTCGGCAGAGGCGGTAGAAGAAATTGTCAAAGCCCGCAACGGCGGGCAGGACGTAACGATTGAATCTTGCCCCCACTATTTTACGATCACCGCCGCCCAGTTTGCGGCTATCGGGCCGGCGGCAAAATGTTCGCCGCCATTGCGGAATGAAGAGGAGCAGAAAAAACTTTGGAAAAAGTTGATAGAAGGAAAGATTGATATAGTGGCCTCGGATCATTCACCTTGTCCAACAGACCTAAAACAAAACCCTGCAAATAATATGTTTGAAGCGTGGGGGGGAATCTCGGGGTGTCAAAATAGTGTGGACTTACTGTTTGACGAGGCCGTTTTAAAGCGTGGGGTTCCGCCTGCCAGATTTGCCCGTATGATTGCCGCCAATCCTGCCAAACGATTCAATATACCGAATAAAGGAACCATTGCCATAGCGAAGGATGCTGATTTCATATTGATTGATTCAGGACAGTCCTATATCGTTCAGAAAGACGATCTGTTTTATAAACATAAGCACAGTCCTTATATCGGCCGAAAAATAAATTGCCGCATCACAAAGACAATCGTTCGGGGGAATCTCGTTTATGATGTTAATCGTGGATTTATAGGAGAGCCGATCGGCCAATTTATCACACATAAAAAAACGCCCCACATGGCAAATTAAAAAAATCATGCAGGCATAGTGGAGATGTCTAAAAAAGTCCAATCAGAGTAAACGCATTAAAATTTAAAACCCGAGAATGTTGATTTACAGCATTCTTGGGTTTTGTTTTTTAGTTTTCAAGTTTGAATTATACTTTGCGGACATCCCCACTTTTTGTATGGAAAATAGATTTCTTTATTGATAATGGCTAATTTGCTGAACGTTTTTTAGCTGTTAGTGTTAATGATAAATAAAAGAAAAATATTTAAAATGAAACATAAACTGGGAAATGACTCGCAAACAAAGGGGGGATAAGAGTATGGCGGCCCAATTACAAAATGCCACAAACCATGACATAGAAAAGTTGGGAAAAGAGGCTATTGACAGGCTCGTTTGGCTCGGAAGATTTGGAAAGGATCCGGCAGGGGGCGTCACCCGCCTGCTTTATTCAAGAGAATGGGTGGAAGCTCAAAGGGCCTTAAAGCAATGGATGGAGAGCGAGGGGTTTGTAGCACGTTTCGATGAAGTTGGGAACTTAAGCGGCATTTTAGAGGGCGCCAACGCAGATGAAACCATTCTGACCGGATCACATATTGACACCGTGACAAATGGCGGGCTCTATGATGGCCAATATGGCATTGTGGCAGGCATGATTGCTATTAAATATCTCAAAGACCATTTCGGCAAGCCAAAAAGGAATATCGAAGTCATCTCATTTGCGGAAGAAGAAGGGAGCCGGTTTCCCTATACTTTTTGGGGGTCAAAAAATGTCATTGGAAAAGCATCACGGAAGGAAGTAGAACGTATTCAAGATGCAGATGGTATTTCTTTTATAGAAGCAATGAAAGCGTCGGGATTTACTTTCAGGGATGAATCAAAACCTCCACGGCAGGACTTAAAGGCATTTATCGAAGTGCATGTGGAACAGGGACAGGTGCTTGAAGCAGAACAGAAGAGTATCGGTATTGTATACAGCATCGTTGGCCAAAGAAGGTTCTCTATAGAGGTTACTGGCGAAGCAAACCATGCCGGAACAACGCCGATGAAATACCGGAAAGATGCGGCCTATGCAAGCAGCCATATGATCTATGAAATGATTAAACTGGCTGAGCAATATGGAGATCCGTTGGTAGCTACCGTCGGAAAAATCACATTTATTCCCAATAATGTAAATGTTGTGCCTGGAAAAGTGGTTTTTTCATTGGATGTTCGCCACCCGGATAAACAGGCAATCGTTCAGTATTCCGATTTATTCAAGGAGAAAATAAGAGGGATCTCCAAAGAACATGAAGTAGAAATATCCATTAACATGCAGCTCGATACCGATCCGGTCCCGATGGCTCCCCAATTAGTAGAACTGATTGAAAACGGTTGCAAGTTAAATAAATTCAGCTACAAATTGATGCATAGCGGGGCGGGGCATGATGCTCAAATGATGGCCGAAACGATCCCGACGGCAATGATATTTGTTCCAAGCCGAAAGGGGATTAGCCACAATCCCGCAGAATACACGGATTACCGGGATTTGGGCAAAGGAGTTAAGACTTTGATTGGTATTTTATACGAATTGGCATATTAGGATTCAATAAAAGAATAAAAAGGAGTTTATAAAGATGAGCTATCCGAAAGATCTATTAACGAGCAGTACCGTTAAAGAGTTATTATCAAGCAGATCCATTATTGAACCGGGAAAATACGCACTGATTACACCTGAAGGTTTGGTGAACAACATCATCCCGGGATTTGAGAATTGTATCATTTCCATTTTGGCTTCTCCAAAGCTTGGGGCGAGCTTTGTTGATTATATAGTAACGATGCAAGACGGCGGGAAAAACATGGAAGGTTTTGGCGGCCAAGCTAATATAGAAACGTTTGTTTACGTAATTGATGGAAATATAAAAGCCGCTGCGGGGGAACAGGAATTCATTTTAGAGGAAAGTGGCTATTTATACTGTCCTCCAGGAGTAAAAATGTATTTGGAAAATCTACGGAACGGTCAATCAAAGTTGTTTCTTTACAAGAAAAAATATCGGCCTCTTGAAGGCAGGAAGCCGTGGGTTTATTCCAATCATGCCGACCATATCGATTATGAAATATATGACGGCTTGCATAATGTCCATATTAAGGATTTGCTTCCTGCGGATTTGGATTTTGACATGAATTTTCATATTTTATCTTTTGATCCGGCCGCAAGCCATCCTTTTATAGAAACACATGTTCAAGAACATGGCGCCTATCTGTTGAGCGGCCAAGGGATGTACAATTTGGACAATCAGTGGGTTCCGGTTCAAAAAGACGATTACATTTTCATGGGGCCCTATGTACAGCAAGCAGCGTACGCGGTAGGAGAGGAAAATTTAACTTATGTTTACTCCAAGGATTGCAATCGTGATGAAGATCTTTAAAAAAAGGGGGAGCTAAAGGTGGAAAATAAGACAACATTAAGCGTTGCCCAGATTTTAAAAGAAAGAGTCTTTGAGATTGATAAAATTGCCAAATTTGACCCGGATGAACCACAGAAAAACTATTTTTATGAAACGGACAAAACAGTTGGAGCTATTTGGTGTCTAGAACCAGGGCAGGAAGTATACATCCACTCTCATTCAAATGTCGATGATATGTGGGTCTGCATAGAAGGAGAGGGCATCTACTTTCCAGACTTGGAAAATGAAATCCCAATCAGAGAGGGAATGGTCTTATTGGCAAGACCAAACGAAATCCACGGAATGCGAAACACTGGAAAAGGCCGTTTTATGTTTGTTGGATTTGCAGCCGGCTCATTGCCGATGGATATTACGAGATATTAAACAGCCGTCTGTTTATAACTGTAAACTCCATTTGGAAGTAGTGATGTCTGAATGACAAAGCAAGAAGCTGTCATAACTTTATTTTCCTCATTCCAATGGCTCTTATTTATCTTTGTAAATACAGTCGTGGTTCCTATATCGGTCGGTGCTGCATTTCAGCTTCCATCAGAAGTCGTTGAAATGACCATTCGCTACTCTTTTATCATCACAGGAGCCGCCTGTATATTGCAGGCCTGGGCAGGGCACCGTTATCCCATTTTAGATAGCCACTCAGGCTTAATGTGGGGACTTATCCTAAATTTGGGGATTTCTGCCTCCGCTCTTGGAATGGATTTCTCCACAGTCGGAGGGGGAATTGCAACAGGTGTTCTGTTGGCGGGCATTGTACTGATTTTTATGGCGGCGTTTGACCTTATTTCTATCATCCAAAAAATCATTACACCCATGGTGATGAGCGTCTACACATTTTTGCTTACCTTTCACCTTACTTTTGTTTTTTTTAAAGGCATGTTTAAAATGACCGAAAGTGGAACATTTGACCTTCCTGTCAGCTTTTTTTCAATCGGAGTTGTCATTTTCGTTATCTTTCTGATGATAAAAGGCGGCAAAAGAATAGCCAACTTTTCCATCTTGATCGGCATGACCGGAGGCTGGTTATTGTACCGGATTCTTTTTCCCTCTCATGCACCTGAAGAAGGGGTTGCGGCCGCGAAGTTTATCATCTTTCCTTTTGGAGTTCCAAACTTGGAGTTGGGCATCATCATTGTCTCTTTTTTCGGAGTCCTGATGAACTTAACGAATACATTTGTTTCAATTAGGGCTGCTGCTGAAATATACAAGGAAAAGATCCAACATCACCAATATAGGAAGTCGATTTTTATTATTGTATTTTTACGTCCATATCGGCTGTTTTCGGCCTGGTGCCCTATACGCCTTTTACATCCACGATCGGATTTTTGGAAAGTACAAAGCTATTAAAAAAGAATCCTTTCTTTATTGGCGGGCTGATGTTTATGTTGCTGGGAATTATACCGCCCTTGGCCGCCTTTTTGGGAACCATGCCGCTGACCGTGGGGAACGCCGTTTTATTTGTTGCTTACCTCCAATTATTTGGAACTTCATTAAATAGTTTAAAGGGCATGCTCTTTAATTCTCATACAATCTATCGTTTGGCGGTTCCAGTCATCATAGGTGTATGTGTAATGAATATACCTCCAGAACAATTTGGCAGCGTACCGCCTTTTATGCGGCCGCTTATATCAAATGGGTTTATGATGGGAGTTCTTATATCGATATTTTTGGAGAAATTTGTGAATTGGAATAAAGTGACTTCCAAATTGAAAGCCGGATAATAATGTTGCTCTTGCCACCATAAGTATTGGCCGGCGGAATTATCCGCCATTTCGATGGGCAAATTTTTTTGGTACGCGATGAAAATAAGGAGTTTGACCTCTATGCCGATACAAATAAAAAATGTTACTACGCAAAAAAATAATACTGGACACCCATATGGATCAAACGAATCATTACGCCCAAAAACAGAAGAGGGAAGAACAGTCGGTCCAATTTCTTATATGTTTATGTGGACCGGAGAAGGTATCAATTTGGGAAATATGACGCTGGGAGCAAGTTTGATTGTTGCCGGAATCGCGACATTAAATGTTTATCAAACATTTATGGCAGCAATCATAGCGGTCTGTATCGTATCGGTCATATTTGCCTTAAATGATCGGGTCGGATATCAAACAGGGATTCCTTATGTCATACAGCTTAGAATGTCATTCGGCTTAAAAGGATCTGTTGTTTCAGCGCTCCTTCGGGGGGTTCCCGGTATCATTTGGTTTGGGTTTCAGAGTTGGATTGGCGGCACGGCATTAAATGAAATCGCCAAGATCATGACCGGAGGCGCTTTTGACAGTGTCCCTGCTTGCTTTGTCTTGCTTCAAGTCTTGCAAATAGGGCTTTCCTTACATGGATTTAAAGCTGTGAAGTGGGTGGAAACAGCTGTATCCATTATGATTTCATTGGGCCTTGGCTATGTCTTGTTTGTCCTTCTGACGAACCACTCTGCTTTGATTGTTGAAAAATGGGTTGCTGCAAAGGGATCTTGGGGATTGCCGTTTTTTGGGTTTATTATGATGTTGATCGGTTATTATTCGGCACTCTTTTTAAGTGCGGCGGATTATTCACGAGAATTGAAAACAGGCATCAGCAACAAAGCGCGCGTATTTTTGTATTTTTTCCCTATTATGCTGGCATTCGTTCTGACGCTTTCAATTGGCGCAATGCTTGCTTCTGTCACTGGGATTTCCAATCCCGTAAAAGCTTTTGCCATCGTAGTTGACAATTCATATATCACATTCGTTGTATCCGCCTTTATAGTGATTGGCGCCATTGGCGTAAATATGATGGCAAATATTATTCCGCCAACTTATGTCATTACGTTACTGACAAAATTACATTACAAGCCAGCTGTTATCATAACGGGTTTGCTGGCATTATGCTCATTCCCGTGGGTGCTTGTGCAAGATTCATCCGCAAAAGGCCTTGGGATGTTTATTCTGATCTATTCCGCATTTTTAGGTCCGATTGTTTCGATATTGCTGATAGAATATTATATTTTGAGAACGCAACAAGTACATATACCGGATTTGTATAAAGAAGACGGCCCATTTGCCGGATTTAATCCGGCCGCCATCATGGCGCTGATTATCGGGGCGGCAGCGGCTTTTATCATGGTGGAGCTGGCATGGGTCGTTGGAGCGATCACTTCCGGTATTGTCTATATTCTGTTAATGAAATATGCATATAAGCAGTCTGAGTTTAGAAAAGGAACCATATTTGATCAATGAACCGGCCCTATGAGGGATTTATCCGGTATGAACCGGCTGTATGCCTCGTGACTTCAAGAAATCGGGGCAAAACGAGAATGATGAGTGGAGGACCAACAGCCTGTAAAAGCCTATGCCGCTGCTTTGTCCTGCCGACTTGAAACAATCGTTTTTTCAAGAATGTCGATCAAAAGGCTTCGCGACGTACAGGGTGTATGAGCGCTAGCGAAGCGACAGACAAAGGAAAGCTTCGTTGTTATAGTATAAGCTATTATAGTATAAGCTACATGATCGTTAGCGCACGGAGGAAAAGGATAAGTTTTTTCCGAAGATATCGCTGCATGAGCTTGCCAACAGGACACTTTCGATCTTGTTCCCTTTCTGATACGGGGGCTTAGAGGTTGTGTGGCAACGCGTCTGCATGGCCCACAATTTTGAAGGCCTGGTTCTACTGCGGCTTTATACTTTAACGAGAATAGCATTTTGGTATTCGTTTTATCTGAAATGAATAAAACCGGCCAACCTTTTTAGTTATTTTCAATAATGATTCAGAAGTTGAAAGCGCTTAATGTATATATTAAGACAAATTTCACCGAATATTTTTAAAAAATACAACTATATTGGAGGAGGATGCATGATGCCAAACAAAGAAATGTTGTTAATACCCGGCCCAACACCGGTCATTGATCCTATTTATAAGGCGTTGGCCCAAGAAACCCGGAGTCATACAGATCCCCGATTTGCCGAACTGTATACAAGTGCCATTTCCAAGACAAAAGAAATGCTGCAAACAGATGGTGAGACATTTGTCATTTCCGGTTCTGGAACACTTGCAATGGAAATGGCGTTGGTGAATACAGTTGCGCCGGGGGAGAAGCTTTTGGTCATCAGCCAAGGATTTTTCGGAGATCGATTTAGCAAATTGGGAGCAGCATTTGGGATTGAGGTTGAAACAGTCCAATCGGAATGGGGCAAACAAGTTTCACCGGCCGAAGTGGAAAAAAAGTTGAAAAAAGGCGGTTTCAAGGCAGTTACGATTACGCATGCAGATACTTCAACAGGGGTAAAAGCGGATTTGGATTCGCTCATTCCTGTCATTAAAAAATATGATGCGCTTGTCATTTTGGATGGTGTTTGTGCTACTGCCGCAATGGAAGAGAATATGGGAAAAGCGTATGGGGGCAACCCGGCTTATAAAATAGATGTCGTATTAACAGGTTCGCAAAAGGCTATTGGAGTGCCACCAGGCATAGCGGTGGTAGCCTTTAATCAAACAGCATTGGCCGCCCGTGAAAAACTCGGAAAAGTGCCTGCTTATTATTGCGATATTTACAATTGGCTACCTGTTATGCACGATCCGCAAAAATATTTTGCAACGCCTGCCATCAATTTGGTCTATGCGTATGAACTTGGGATGAGGCTCGTGTTGGAGGAGGGCTTGGAAAATAGATATGAACGGCATGAAAAATTTGGAAGAGCCGTCAGGGCAGCGTTGAAAGCGTACGGTATGACACCATTGGCAGAAGAAAAAGTTGCGGCCCCGACATTATCTTGCATTCTTTATCCAGAGGGAGTCAATGACGCTGCTTTCCGTAAACAATTAGCCGGGAAGGGGCTCATTGTGGCAGGAGCGCTAGCTCACTTGGCTGGCAAAGCCTTCCGCATTGGCCATATGGGCAACACAACGAAAGAAATGCTTGAAAAGGCGGTTCGTTTCATTGGTGAAACGCTGAATGAAATGGGTTATTCTGCAAATGTTGATGGGGCGATAGCGAGATTTCAGGAGGAGTTCTCCAAAGTTCCGGTGTAAATAAAACAGGGTGATGATCAAGCAAGCAAAAATCAATTTATGATATATTTGGCCGTCGGAAATGGAGGAGAAAGAGATGGAAAGCTATCTGAATGTAAATGAAATTCAAGTGGCTCCCGCTTTGTACAAATTTATTGAAAGAGAGGCCTTGCCCGGGAGCGGGGTTGAGAGCGGGGTGTTTTGGAGGGGGTTGAGCAGACTTATTCAAGATCTTGCTCCCAAAAACAGGAAACTTTTAAAAAAGCGTGACATGTTGCAACGAAAAATAAATGAATGGCATCACAAACATACAGATCACTTTGACTTGACAGAGTATAAATCTTTTTTAAAAGATATTGGGTACTTGGAGCCTCCTGTAGACCATTGTAAAGTCACAACCAAAAATGTGGATCAAGAAATGGCAAATATGGCGGGACCACAATTGGTTGTTCCGGTCAATAATGCCAGGTACGCTATTAACGCGGCAAATGCCAGATGGGGAAGTTTGTATGATGCCCTGTACGGAACAGATGCCATTGATGAGGAAAATGGAGCACGCCGAATGAGTGAATATAACCCGGTTCGCGGACAAAAGGTCATTCAGTACGGAAAAAAATTTCTGGACCAAATCGCGCCCCTTCACGGAGCATCTCATAAAGAAGCGGTCAATTATTATATTGACGGGAGAAAGCTTGCTGTTCAATTAAATAACGGAAATAGAGTGTGTTTGCTCAATCAAAAAAAGTTGGCTGGCTACCGTGGAAGTGTTGAAAATCCGACTGCCGTTCTGTTGAAAAACAATGGTTTGCATGTTGAAATTCAATTTGACCCCCAACATCCTGTCGGTAAAACAGATCCGGCAGGGATAAAAGATATATTGCTAGAATCTGCTTTATCAACGATCATGGATTGCGAAGATTCCGTCACAGCAGTGGACGCGGAAGACAAAGTCGATGTGTACCGAAACTGGCTTGGTTTGATGAAAGGAACATTAACAGCTGTATTTAAGAAAAATGGAAAAATCGTTCATCGAGTACTGAATGAGGATCGGAAATACATGTCACCGGATGGAGAAGCGTTTCAGCTTCCCGGCCGCTCGCTGCAGCTCGTCCGCAATGTAGGTCATTTAATGACAACGCCTGCGGTTTTGGATCATAATGGGGAAGAGATTCCCGAAGGGATTTTGGATGCGGTTGTCACCAGTTTAATTGCTAAGCATGATCTGCTTGGCAACACCGCAAAGAAAAATTCTAAAAAAGGCTCTGTATATATTGTCAAACCTAAAATGCATGGTTCGGAAGAAGTAGCTTTCGCCAATGAACTGTTTAATCGGGTAGAAGATCTGCTCGGCCTTGCCCGGCACACTTTGAAAATGGGCATTATGGATGAGGAACGGCGGACGTCGTTAAATTTGAAAAATTGCATTTACGAAGCAAAAGAAAGAATAGCCTTTATCAATACGGGTTTCCTTGATCGGACAGGAGATGAAATCCATACTTCTATGGAGGCTGGACCCGTAATAAGAAAAAATGAAATGAAAAAAGCCAATTGGCTCAGTGCATATGAACAATCCAATGTGTACACGGGCCTTGCGGCCGGGCTGCCCGGCCGGGCGCAGATAGGGAAAGGCATGTGGGCAATGCCGGATAAAATGAAAGACATGATCGAACAAAAAATGGGCCATGTCGAGGCGGGGGCCAGCACAGCTTGGGTACCGTCTCCGACAGCTGCGACATTGCATGTCTTACATTATCACAAGGTGAATGTTTGGGATGTACAACAACAGCTATCCCGTTCAATCAAAGACTTGCAAAATGACATGCTGGATATTCCGCTTGAAAAAAATCCCCACTTCAGCAAAGAAGAAATTCAAAAAGAGCTTGATAATAACGCTCAAGGGATACTGGGATATGTTGTCCGCTGGGTGGAACAGGGTGTCGGCTGTTCAAAGGTGCCTGATATTCACGATGTCGGTTTAATGGAAGACCGGGCTACCCTGCGAATTTCAAGCCAGCATATCGCCAATTGGCTCCGCCATGGCATTTGCACGAAGGAGCAAGTTATGACAACGATGAAACGGATGGCAAAAGTTGTGGATCAGCAAAATGCGGGAGATCCGGCATATAGACCGATGTCAGGCGATTTTGATCGTTCCGTGGCATTTCAGGCTGCGTGTGACCTTGTATTTAAAGGACGAGATCAGCCAAATGGTTATACCGAGCCCATTTTGCATCGTCGCCGTTTAGAATTCAAGGAAAAGACATCTATTCAGCACACATAAGGGAACCAGGTTAAGTGAAGTCTTCGAAAATGATGTGGTGTGAAACACAGTTGCTCGTATTTTGAAAATGTTTAAGCCGCAAAAATCTAATAACCTCTTTATATAAACTCCCCTTAGCCGGATACCGTGTTAGACGAGGTATAGGTTAAGGGGGATTTTTTATCCATTTGAACATTCTTATAGTTAAGAATTTATGATGTAGTATTATTTTTTTAAGCGGTATATAATTCTATTTGCAAGCGCTTACAAATATATTAATATAATAATGGCTAGGAGGAATGCGGATGGTAACGTTTATTGAATGGCTGTCGGGCGTAATATGGAGTTCCCCCCTTATTTATTTGTCGCTTGGTATTGGCATCTTGTTTTCGATCATGACTCGTTTTATGCAGCTTCGTCTTATTAAGGAAATGCTTAAGCAATTATTCTCTGGAAAAAGTTCAAGTGCAGGAATTTCATCGTTCCAAGCGTTGTCAGTTGCGGTTTCGGGACGGGTCGGAACTGGTAATATCGCAGGAACAGCGACAGCGATTGCCTTTGGGGGTCCGGGCGCGGTCTTTTGGATGTGGGCGATTGCATTTTTGGGTGCTAGCACCGCGTATGTAGAATCGACATTAGCCCAAATATATAAAGTAAAGCAAGACGGACAATACCGCGGCGGTCCTGCCTACTATATAGAAAAAGGGATGGGGAAAAAGTGGTACGCGGTCATTTTTGCAGTGGCTACGAGTATTGCGATGGCTCTTCTGATGCCAGGGGTGCAGTCCAACTCGATTGCGACTGGACTTGAAAATGCTTTTGGAATCAGTACTGTTATTACCGGTATTGTCATCGTATTATTATTGGGCTTTATTATTTTCGGTGGTATTAAAAGAATTGCGAAAACGGCTGAATTCGTTGTCCCGTTCATGGCTATCGGCTATGTTCTTGTTGCCTTGATCGTTATGGCGTTTAACATCACGGAATTGCCGGCAGTTATTGCTTTAATCTTTAAAAGTGCTTTCGGGCTTGATTCTGCCTTCGGGGGAATTCTCGGAATGGCGATTTCCTGGGGGGTTAAACGGGGAATTTATTCAAACGAAGCCGGCCAAGGGTCAGGCGCGCATGCTGCGGGGGCAGCTGAAGTGTCGCATCCCGCAAAGCAAGGAATTGTTCAGGCGTTTTCGGTTTATGTGGATACCTTGATCGTATGTTCGGCGACCGCTTTCATGATCATCGTTACAGGCATGTATAATACGGTTCGTCCCGACAAATCTTTTATCGTCAACCGCCTCGGCGATGTGGAACCGGGCCCAGTTTACACCCAGGCGGCAGTGGAATCCGCTTTACCCGGATTTGGCTCGGCTTTTGTGGCCATCGCGCTTTTTTTCTTCGCATTTACGACTATCATGGCTTACTATTATATCGCCGAGACGAATGTCGCTTATTTGACGCGGGGAAAAGACGGAAAGATTCCCATGTTCATTGTAAAAATCGTCTTGTTGGCTGGCGTTTTTTATGGAAGTGTCAGAACGGCAAAGGCTGCTTGGGATCTCGGGGATGTCGGGCTTGGGATCATGTGCTGGCTTAATTTGATTGCCATTTTGATCCTGTTTAAACCAGCGATGATCGCCTTAAAAGACTACGAGGAACAGAGGAAACAAGGGCTGGATCCTGTATTTGATCCTCAGAAAGTGGGCATTAAAAACGCCGACTTTTGGGAAAGTGACGATTTTAAAAAAAGGGATGTCAGTTAAAAGACTGCCGGACTGCTTGAGCGGTCCGGCCATTTTTTTGCCTCGACAATGCTTATGGGAACCCCGCATATCACTATACATCGTCCACCTCAAAATAGCTCCGTATCGATTCAGACGTAAAATCTTCAGACTGAAGCATCTCAACAGAAATTTGGAAATAGGGTGGCCGGCGCCGAAATTTTCATGTGAATTTCATTTAAATATCACAAATATCCGTTATGCTAAAATAAGATGAAATTGTTTTGGCGGAAGGTGAGAAAGTGAAGAAAAAAACCCATCTTCTTTTTATATTGTTCATCATTTTGCTGGCGGGCTGCCAAGATAAAAGCTATCAACCTGTAAAGGAAGGCCAAGAGTTTGCCGCTACGTTAAACTTGGGGGAGTTCAGCATTGATTTTTTGAACAAAAAAGGAGAAGTATTTGGCCACTGGGAACTGCACAAAGCCTATACAGGCGCAAGGCTGCTTCCTGATGGGGATACATTGTTGTTATTCGGGCCAGAGCTTGAAGAAGTCGACTTTTATTCATTGAAAACGGGAAAGCTAAAGCGGTCGTTCAAGACCGGGAAGGGCATTGTCAACGGTGTCTATCTTAAAAACAATTCAGGATTTGCTTTTGCCGATAAGGAAAGCAATGCAGTCCGATTTTTCAATAAAAACGGAGAAGAAATCAAAAGTGTGAAGACGAAGCCATATCCGCTTGAAATGGAAACAGACGGGCAGTATATATATGTTGCTTCTTTCAAAGGAAAAGCGTTGGCTTTTATCAATTTAGACGATTATTCAATTGAAAGCGAGCTTTCGATTCCGGCATCAAGCACCGGCATGCTGTTGCGCAGCAAAGAAAGCGAATTATGGATAGGGGGACATGGAGAAGGGACGAAGCCCCAGTCCTTCATCGCAGTCTATTCATTAAAAACACAAGCATTGAAGGAACAGATTCCCGCGCCGCTGATGCCTGTTGATTTTTATGAAAATAATTACGGTTTGTATGCCCTAAGCCACGGAACGAACATGTTGTATCGTTTTGATTTTGACAAAAAGCTGAAAGCGCAAGTCGAAGTAGGGGCGAATCCTTTTGCCGTCAGTTCTTTTTCGGGAAAAATGATTGTAGCCGGGTTTGACAGTAATGAAGTGTATTGGATTGATCCGGAGACATTGGAAATTGAAGGGAAAACCAAGGTGGGCAAAGGTCCATTCGGAATTTTTACACGCGAGAAGGTGGAATAATGGTACATGTTTTAATTGTCGATGATGAAGAGGATATGAGGCATTTAATCTCGATGTACTTGCAAAATTCCGGTTATAAAACTTCGGAAGCAAAGGGACACGAAGAGCTTTATCATTTTTTAACGAAGGAAAAAATAGATCTTGTTTTGCTCGATATTATGCTTCCCGGCAAGGATGGCTTTGATATCTGTCAAGAAATCCGGGAAAAAAGCGAAATTCCGATTATTTTTTTATCAGCAAAAGGAGAGGAATGGGACAAGGTTAAGGGGTTGAAGCTTGGCGGAGATGATTATATCGTAAAGCCATTTTCTCCCGGTGAACTTGTTGCCAGAATAGAAGCTGTTTTAAGAAGATCCGCTTATAAGCGAAATACGAAGGCGACGATTGAGATAGGGAGCTATTTCATGGACTTGGAAAGGAGAAGGCTTGAGATATTCGGTATCGAAACGGAGCTGACATTTAAGGAATTCGAACTGTTGAAAGTCATGATGAGCGAGCCGGGAAAAGTGTTTTCCAGAGAGGCCCTGCTGGATCAGGTGTGGGATATGTCTTACCAGGGAGGGCCAAGGACGGTGGATACCCATATTAAAACCTTGCGGATGAAAGTTGGAGAAAGCGCGGGGAGATATATTCAAACTGTTTGGGGCTGCGGATATAAATTTGAGGTGCCAAAATGAGGCTGTCTCGAAAATTGTCTTTGGCCTTATTAGTCGCTTTTCTTGTCTCAATTGTGTACGCTTCTTTTTTTTCGTATATGCTATATGAAAGTTTGTACGTCAAAAAATTGGAAAAGGATATGCTTGAAACCGGAAAGCGGCTGGCTCTTTCATATGAAGGGGGAGCTGTGGAAAACTCCTTGATAGAGGACATTAACGCGTTCGGGGAAAAATCGCAGTTTGAAGTGTTTGCTGTGAAAAATCCCAGGGAATTGAGCATGTGTTTGCCTTTTGAAATAGATTATCACGCTTTGATTAGCGGAGAGGACCGGGAAAAGCTGTTAACAGGCGCTCCCGTTTATCGAAAAGGGCATGTGGAGCGGCTGGATCGGGATGTCATTTCGGTTGTTGTCCCGCTGCTTGACGGCAAAAGGCTGGAGGGCATTATCTATTTATACTATCCGCTCGAAAATTTAAGTGAAATGATTTTTCGGTATTCTGTGTATTGGCTTGCCGGGGCATTTCTTTTTTTACTCGTTGCGCTTACGATCGGGAATAAGTGGCTGAAGCGAACACTTAAACCGATCACCGACATGAAAAATGCCGCTCGCGAGCTTTCATCGGGAAATTTGTCTGTAAGGGTAGCCGATTATCATGATGACGAGATTGGACAGCTTGCCAAAACGTTCAATGAAATGGCGGAATCTGTCCAAAAGGAAGATGATCGGAGAAAGGAATTTTTGGCCAATGTCTCGCATGAACTTCGAACACCGCTCAGCTACATTATTGGTTATATGGAAGCCATCCAAACGGGTGTCGCCAAAACGGAAGACAAAGAAAAATATGAGCACATTATTTTGCGGGAAGCGAACCGGATGGAACGGCTTGTTGATGATTTACTTGATCTTGCCAGGTTTGAATCCAGGGAATTTTCGTTAAAGATGGCGCCGATTCCGCTTGCACAAACGATTGAGGAATCCATCAACAAGGTAAAACACCGAATGGATGAAAAAGGGATCCATTTGGAAAGCTGTTTTGATTACGAATTAATTGCGGAAGCAGATGAGGAACGGCTTATTCAAATGTTGATGAATATATTGGATAATGCGATTAACTATACAAATCCGGGAGGGAGCATATTCGTTTCCCTTACTTTGGAGGACGAACGCTTTGGAGTTATTACGATCGCGGATACCGGGCAGGGAATTCCCGAAGCGGATTTGGCCCAAATAACGGAACGCTTTTACCGGGTTGATAAAGCAAGGACACGCAAGCAAGGCGGTACAGGGCTTGGGCTCGCGATTGTAGACAGGCTGGCGAAGCTGCATGGAGGAACGATGACAATTTCGAGCCAAGTTGGCAAGGGCACTTCCGTCTCGATCAAGCTGCCGCTTATGTAACGTTGTTTCGTTAATTGGTAACGCGGATTTCACATCTTTCACACATAATCATGTTACACTGAGTTGATGACAAGAATCATAGTGTTGGGGGTAAATAAATTGAACAGGATACGTTCGTTTTTAATTTTGGCTTTCGCCATTGGTTTATTGGGAGCATGTGGAAGTACCCAAGATCAAAACAACGGAGTTAGCGATAAGGTTCCCGAGGTACTTGAGGTAGAGCTTGAAGGTCCTGATACTGCCGATGTAAATGAAAAAGTCGTTTTTACAGCCTTGGTGACACAAGGCGATGAAAAAGTGAAAGACGCCGATGAGGTGGAGTTTGAAATTTGGGAAGAAGGAAAAAAAGAAGAGGGAGAAAAGATTGAAGCGAAAAACAATGAAGACGGCACTTATGAGATGGAAAAAGCGTTTGATCGCGAAGGAGCATTTACTGTTCAAGTCCACGTGACCGCACGCGGCATGCACAATATGCCGAAAAAGTCGATCACCATTGGTGAGGGGACTCAGGGTAAAGGCGGACAAGATGAACAAGCCGAGTCCACTGATAATGGCATGCACCATTAAGCTTCGTAAGAGAAAAGGAACCGCCTGCTTATAGAGAAAAGCAGGTGTGCGCTTTTTCAATAAAAAAAATAGGTTGACTTCGATGCGCTTTACACCTATGTGCTGTTATATTGTAAAAAACCCGGACGTTGTTAACTGGCGCCCGGGTTTTCGCATGTTCGTTTCAAAATACAAATTTGCCTATCCAGCGGTTTATTGGCAAATCGCATTTTCACTTTGATGATTGACACGAAGTCCCTCGTTATCCAATTTTACCAATTGAACGGAGTGGTCGGAAAACATTGTTTGTAAATGATCCACAATGGTTTGTCCGCCGCCTTTGGGAGCAAAGGAGATTAAGGTTGGTCCGGCACCGCTGATGACTGTTCCGTATGCTCCGAGGTTTTTTGCTTCGCGGCGGATTTCAGCGTAGTTGGGAATGAGGGAAGCACGGTATGGCTCATGAAATAAGTCTGCTTCCATCATGCGTCCTGCCAGCTGATAATCCCCGGCGACGAGAGCGGCTACCATCATGTTCCCAATACTACTTGCGGCAGTCGCGTTATTTCTGGAAAACTGTTCTGGGAGCACTTTTCTTGCTGCTTCCGTTTTTAATTCAAAATCCGGGATATAAAGTACGAGATCCAAATCAATATTTGTAGTTTGAAAAAATTCGATACGGTCTTCAGAAAGCATTGCTGTAATGACGAGCCCACCCAGCAATGCAGGCGCCACATTGTCGGGATGCCCCTCAAACTTGGTGGCCCACCGCAACTTTTCTGACGCGCTTAATTCAAGTTGGCAAACCTGGTTGGCCAGTTCGATGCCTGCCACTACCGCAGATGCGCTGCTTCCCATGCCGCGTGCCAAAGGAATGTCGCTTTCCACCATAATGTTGCACGGAGGAAGGTTGGCGTTGAATTGTTCCGCCATCTGTTTGGCAATGTTAAAAATAAAATGATCTTCCGCAGGAGGGGCCTGCGGAAGATGCAAAGAGCGGTGTTCAAATATCCACTCTTCATTCGGTGTAACATGTAATGTTAAATAGCGGTTCAAAGCCATACCGGCGGAATCAAACCCGGGTCCGATATTGGCTGAGCTGGCGGGAACCGTAATGGTCAAACAGTTCATGCCTTAACCACGCCTTTAATATAGTCAATAATGACTTCTTCATCATTTGGCAAGACTACGGGATCATATTTGATTTGAGAAACAGCCGTTTGCGGATCTTTTAATCCGTTTCCGGTTAATACGGCCACTACCTTGCTTCCTTTTTCAATTTGGCCATTTTTCACTTGTTGGATTACTCCGGCAATCGAGGCGCATGAACCCGGTTCGGCAAACAGACCTTCCGATTTCGGAAGTAGCTGGAATGCCTCTAAAATTTCTTGGTCAGAAACGGATTCAATTTTACCTTCAGACTCATCACGAGCGGCGACAGCAAGATTCCAACTTGCCGGATTTCCAATGCGGATGGCCGTTGCCACCGTTTCCGGCTGGGCGATCGGCTCTCCTTTTACAATGGCCGCCGCACCTTCCGCTTCAAAGCCGAACATTTTTGGAAGTCCTGTTTGTTTTGCGTCGTTGTACTCTTTAAATCCTTTCCAATAGGCGCTTATATTACCGGCATTCCCCACCGGGATGGCCAAAATATCTGGAGCGGCTCCAAGTTGATCACAAATTTCAAATGCCGCTGTTTTTTGCCCTTCAATCCGGTATGGATTGACAGAGTTGACAAGTGTAACCGGCGCTGTATCACTTACAGTGCGGACAATTTGCAATGCTTCGTCGAAATTGCCTTCAATTTCAACAATTTCGGCACCGTACATCATTGCTTGGGCAAGCTTACCGAGTGCCACTTTTCCATTTGGGATGACGATGATCGCCCTGATCCCGGCTTTTGCCGCATAAGCCGCAGCGGCAGCGGACGTATTCCCCGTAGATGCACAAATGACGGACTCGCTGCCAGCTTCCACTGCTTTGGCGACGGCCATCACCATTCCGCGGTCTTTAAAAGATCCAGTCGGATTGGCACCTTCCATTTTCGCATATAATTCGATTCCCAATTGCTCAGATAAATGGGCCAGATGCACCAAAGGTGTATTCCCTTCTTGAAGCGTAAGCGCTGGTGTTTGATCTGTAACAGGCAAGTAGGATTGATATTGTTTAATCAGGCCCGGCCAATTCATTTTGCTCCATTCCCCTCTACTCGATAATAACTGATGACGTCTTTTACAACGGGGAGATCCCTTAATTTCATCAGTGCTTCTTGGAAGTTTTCCAATGATACGGTATGGGTAACAATAATAATTTCTGCCAATTCTCCTTTATTGAGCGGGGTTTGCAAAATTTTCTCAAAGCTAATGCCTAATTCGTTGAATAAGCCTGTGATTTTGGAAAATGCCCCGACTTCATCTGCTAAGTGGAGACGGAAATAAAACTGTCCATACCGCTCCTGAGGTGATTTTAACACACTTTTAAACCTAGGCGCTACAACGGTTTTTCCATTTACGCCAAGCCGCATGTTTCTGATCACCGCTACGACATCCGCCATCACCGCGGTTGCCGTAGGCAAGCTTCCTGCACCAGGACCGTAGAACATTGTTTCTCCAACGGCTTCTCCCTTAACATAAATGGCATTATATTCATTTTTAACAGAGGCAAGCGGATGACTAGTCGCAAGGAAAGTAGGCTGTACACTGACTTCCACTTTTTGGTCATCCAATTGGGCTATACCGATGAGCTTCATCGTATATCCCAGTTTTTGCCCGTAATGCAAGTCTTGCAGCGAAAGATTGCTTATGCCTTCCACTTCCACATCATCGAGCGATACATTGGTTGAGAACGCCAGCCTGGCTAAAATGGCCATTTTCCTTGCCGCGTCCAACCCTTCCACATCTGCTGTTGGATCTGCTTCTGCAAACCCGAGTTCTTGCGCTTTTTTCAGAGCCGCTTCATAGGACTGGCCTTCTTCATCCATTTTTGTCAATATATAATTCGTCGTACCATTGACAATACCCATCACTTTTTTCAACCGGTCTGATACAAGACCTTCCGATAATCCTCTTAAAATCGGAATTCCGCCACCGACACTCGCTTCATAAAACAAATCCACCTGATTTTGAGCAGCCGCTTCAAGCAATTCCGGACCATGAAGGGCAATTAAATCCTTATTGGCGGTAACAACATGTTTCCCCGACTGGATCGCTTTTATCATGTGTTCCCGTGCCTCTTCGATACCACCGATTACTTCCACGACAAGATCAATATCGGGGTCTTGCAGTATATCATCCGGATTAGAGGTGAGGAATGTTTGGCCGATTTGAATATCACGTTCCTTATCAGTGTTTCTGACGAGAATGCTTTTGACTCTCACTTCGCATCCTACTTGATGTTGCAACTCCTCTTGGTGATTTTGAATGAGCTGGACAACTCCGGAGCCAACCGTTCCCAAACCCAATAGTCCGATAGATACATAGCTTTTCATTTCTTCCTCACCTTTCTGTATGTCTGTAAAATACATTTGTTTTTATATAGTAGACATTTAAACTTCAAAAGTCAAGGGGTTTTTTTACCTGTTTTTGCTGTAAAATGAACATATTGTGACATTTTGAAAAGAGGAATCCAACCGTTTTTCTAGAAATATGAATAAAAGAATAAAGCAAAAGGAGGAATACGGCATTATGGGGCCGGAAATCAACAGGGAAACAACGGTCAACAGAGGGCCAAAGAAACGGAACACCAAATTCATTGTGATCGGTTCTCTGGCTGCCTTGTTTTTCCTGGCTGCTGCAACTTGCGTCGCGATTTCTGTATATGTGGGAACAAATTTGACAAAACCGGAGAAAAAACCGATCGTCATTACCCCTGGCGATTATGACATGAATTATCAAGATATCGACTTTTTCAGCCATGATGCCAAAACGAAGTTGGCGGGCTGGGTGCTTGAACCTCCCGTTCCGGCAAAAATGAACATTATTTTTGCCCACGGTTATAAAGGGAACCGTTACGAGGAAAACATTCCGTTTATGCCGCTGGCCAACAATTTACTTGTAAAAGGATATCGGGTCATTACGTTTGATTTTCGTTATGCGGGGGAATCAGAAGGAGACATGACCACTGTTGGAGTCAAAGAAAAATGGGACCTCCTGGGGGCCATTGATTGGACAGCCGACCAATATGAGGAGCCGATTGGATTGCTGGGAATATCCATGGGGGCGTCCACTTCCATTTTAGCGGCGGCTGAATCAAAGAATGTGCATGCAGTCGTAGCCGACAGCCCGTTCAGCGATTTGCATGATTATTTGGAAGAAAATATGCCGGTCTGGACCGATCTGCCGAATTTTCCTTTTACACCGTTGATCCTCAATATCATTCCACTAATGGCTGACATCGATTTGTCCGGCGCAAGCCCGATCACTGTGCTGGATGATGTGGCTCCGCGTCCAGTGTTATTTATCCACAATAAAGGCGATCGTTCCATCCCTTACACAGAAAGTGAAAAAATGTACAAAAAGCACCCCGATGTTTTTTCGTTTTGGCTTACCGAGGGAGACGGGCATGTGAAATCTTTTGAGCAAAACTCTGAGGAATATGTTGAAAAGGTGATTGCTTTTTTTGACGGGGTATTACAAGGAATAAAGGAAGATGAGTGACAGGCTCAACATGAAAAAACGTACATGATGCTGGCGGGAATAAGCCATGTCCGCCCGGAACGCAAGAAAACGATGCTGAGGTTGCGAATGGCGCTTTGGCGGACATCTGCGAATATAAATGAGTATGACTCGATCAAGCAAAAAAATAAATTCATAAAATGGATGATGGTGAATAGATGTAATGGAAATGAATGACAAAATGCCGAAAAAACCGTTAAACAAACAATTTTTTCAACAGCCAACGCTTGAACTAGCCAAGTCGCTTTTAGGCTGCCTCCTTGTCAACGAAACGGAAGAAGGGCTTTCCGCCGGATATATAGTGGAAACGGAAGCCTATATAGGCCCGCATGATCGCGCCGCCCACAGTTACGGCAATAGAAGGACGAAGCGGACTGAAATCATGTATGGCCAGGCAGGGCTCGTGTATACATACTCGATGCACACGCATTGTCTGATCAATGTCGTCAGCGCAGGCATTGATGAGCCCGAAGCCGTATTGATTCGAGCGTTGGAGCCTGTTACAGGAATTGGCCTTATGAAAAAGAGGCGCCCAGTCGATCAAATGAAAAACTTGACGAATGGCCCCGGAAAATTAACAAAGGCAATGGGGATTACCATGGAGGACTACGGCCGAACATTTTATGAGCGGCCGTTATATATCAGTGATGGCTATTCCCCGACAGAAATAGAGCAAGGAACCAGGATCGGGATTCAAAATTCGGGTGAGGCGCGAGATTACCCGTGGCGTTTCTGGGTTAAGGGAAATCCATATGTATCACGATAAAATATATATGGAGGGGGCTGTTTAAAAAGTCCGATTTAGAGTCAACACACTACAATCTAAAACCCAAGAATGTTGATTTTATAGCATTCTTGGGTTTTGTTTTATTATTTTTCAAGCTGTCATATTCCTTTCCGGACAGCTTTTTTTCGGTATGAACTGGCAGGAAGATCCCCACTTCAAAAAATCACGGTAAGTGCGGGGGAGCAACAGTCAGTTAAAGCCCGATTCGTCCGGGGCGGCGACACACATCTCATGGTTTTCTGGAAGCGTCATAACCATGATGTACGGGTGCAGCGAAGCCACAAGACAGGGAAAGTGCGACAGCATCATGATCGCACGAAGATAAAGTAAGGCGCTCCTCCCCAGAGCTTGCCAACAGGACGCTGTCGCTCCGTTTCTTATAAGGGGAAAGAGAGCGCGGCATGAGCTTCTTGCATGGACCCGCACCCTGTCACCCTGATCATGCCGCCAATAGATTTCGCTATCAGGTAAAAATGCATCTCATATTTTTTTGTAAAAATGGTTGCATGTATATTTGTGTTAGTGTACTATTTGGTTAGTACAATAACAGTTGATGACGGAGGTCAAACTCATGAAAGCATTTATTGGATTAGTTAAAAAGGATTTAAGTTTAATGAAATTTTGGTACATCGTTTGGCTTGCGGTTTTTATTATCGGGATGGCGGGTGTGTATATCCTCTCTGTTTATTTATCAGAGCCGCTAATACCCGTTCCTTTTCTGATGATGGCTGCCGGGTTTCACATGTTTTTGGCACCGATCTCCCTACTTTATACTTTAAATCTCGAGGGGAAAACACAGTTATGGCTGTATAATCCGCAAAGCAGTTTGAAATTGCTGTTATCAAAGCTCAGTACGGCAGCCATTATTCAGTTGATTGCGCAACTCATCATTTCCTTGTATGCCTTGTTTATCATGCAAGCATTGGTGAAAGCAGGGAAAATCGCTTCTTTCGGCAACTTCCTGCCTATCAAACAAGGGATTTTTATGCAGTTGGGCATTTTCAGCACAGCAATGTATATATCGATCTGGTTCATTTTCCTTTGGACGGTTTACCATTCTCTAGGAAAATACCCCGCCATTAGACATTTTCGCTGGCTGGCGGTGGTTCTCGTTTGGTTTGCATGGAGCTTACTGGAAGAGCTTCTTGTAAAAACGAAGATTTTAACAAATGAGTGGTTCTCTTTGGACCTAAACGTCCATATTGAGCCCAACTTGAAATATGAAGATGGCTGGAACATCATCTATACGGATGTATCGCTACCTATCATACCCATTCTGTTGTATGCCGCTTTGGCTATCATCCTTTTCCTCCTTGCCAGTAGGTTGCTGGACCGGAAAGTCGAGGTGTAAACATGTCCAAAGAATTTGAAGCGTCAAAGCCCATTTATATACAAATTACTGAAAAGATTTTTCAAAGGATTATCCGGGGAGAAATCAATCCCGGGGAAAAGCTTCCGTCAGTAAGGGACATGGCTGTCCAATCGGGTGTCAACCCAAATACGATACAAAGGTCATATGCGGAAATGGAAAGGATGGGTATTGTGGAGACAAGACGTGGACAGGGGACGTTCGTGATTGAAAAGGAAAGCATTGTCGATGAATTGAAGCAGTCGATGCAGACGGAAATCATCGGCCAGTTTGTCAAAAGCATGAAAGAATTGGGATATACGAACCAGCAAATGGTGAGTGGATTGACACATTATTTGGAGGATGGTGGGCAGGATGAACATTGAATTAAAGGGCGTCGTGAAAAAATACGGAGCAGAAAAGGCTCTGGACAATGTCACTCTATATTTTGAACCGGGGAAAATTTACGGTCTGCTCGGCCCCAATGGGAGTGGAAAATCCACCACATTGAAATTGATCACCGGCCTTGTTTATCCGAACAGCGGAACAGTGACCGTTTTACAAGAGAAGGTCACAAGAAGGATCAGCAAAAAAGTGGCATACTTGACGGAACTCGATATGTTTTATGATTCTTTTACCACCGGGAAAATGATCGAGTTCTATGATTCTCAATTTCCCGATTTTGACCGGGACAAAGCGTTTCACCTTCTTAAAGAAATGGAACTGCCGGAAAATAAAAAAATTAAACAGCTTTCCAAAGGGAACCGCGGAAGGTTGAAACTCGTATTAACCTTGGCAAGGGACGTTCCGGTGGTCCTGCTGGACGAACCATTTTCCGGACTCGATCCAATGGTGCGGGATTCCATTGTTACAAGCTTGCTCACCTATATTAATTTTGAAAAACAGACCGTCATTATCGCCACGCACGAGATTGATGAGATTGAGCAGATAATGGATGAAGTGATCGCCATTTATAACGGTGACATTATCGGCCGTGAAAATGTGGAAGCCATACGCGAAGAACAAGGCTTATCTGTCTTAGAATGGTTCAAATTAATCATGCGGAACAAAGGGAAGGAAGTGTGAAAAAAGCTGTCGTTGAGTTGAAAAATGTCACGAAAATGATTCGCGGAAGAAAAATGATTGATGACTTAAGCTTTGAAGTCGAAGTCGGGGAAGTGTTTGGATTTTTGGGGCCGAACGGAGCCGGGAAGACGGCAACGATCAGAATGATTGTCGGTTAACGCTTTAAAATGTGAATGGAAGGAGTTTAGAAATTTCATCATTGCTTTTTTTAGTTCACAATATATATTCAGAACGGAAGGCGACGACTCCTGCGGGAATAGCTTGAGCTGAAGACCCCGCAGGTGCAAAGCGATGAGGAGGCTAAAGCCAAGCCAGCATGTCTGTAAAATCCATTGGAAACGAATGATAAAATGGATCCGTTCAACAACTTGTTAAGGTGTGAATGTCATTTCTGCTTTTTATCCATCGGCCTCTCACCTTCACTTGATTTGTAGTTCTGTAAATCCCTATCGTTTCAGTAATACTAAAAACGCGCTCGGAATAAGTACATTTTATACAGTTTTGTGCCCTTAGCGAGAGCGAAAGGAATGGTTCTAATTATGAGAAAAATATTTTATAGTTGCTTCATGATCATCATCTTTGTGTTGAGCGGATGTTCCGAGGAAGAAAATATGGATGCTCAGGAAGAAAGTGCTACAGAAGAGGAAATTTCTCTAAAGGACATAAAAATCCCTAGTACTATCTTCACCTCTGAAAAAAACAATAGTGTCATTGACGAAGAAGAAATGAAACAAAGTATCAAAATATATTTAGACAGTGACGAAGAGTTAAATAATGCTTTAGAATCATTTGAGGAGTTCATATGGGACGATCAGACATTAAATAAAAGTGAATTAGAGAAATTTAAAAAAATTAACAAACTTATAAAAGAAAATGATGAGAATTTCTCTCGTTATATCTCCAATAATACCTTACCTAAAGGTTATCAAGAAGAGTCGGAAAGGATTAGTCGTTATATTACAACTTCAAATGAGTATATTCGTGAATTAAGTGAAGTGCTCGACAACGCAAGCGAAGGGAAAATTTCTGAAAAAGACATTGGATCCATCATTAATAAAACTCCTAAAGTGAGTGGAAGAGAACAGAAAAAAATTGAAGACTTCCTTGATGAGAAGAATATTGACACAAAGGCCTTTGGAAGGGATGTTAAAAAATAAAGTTAACCATTGAATTGGAAAGGTGGACAATGAAAAGGAACTATCGGGTTTGTCAAGTTAAGTGTGTAAGTACACTTTACTCAAGGTATCTTAAAACCCTATCTTTCAGTTTGTCGTGAAAGAGCAGTTGGTTTCTGACCATGGCCCAATTTTGGATATGCCCGCCATCCCATTTTGTTTCCAGTTCCTTAATGGTGAAGATGTATTTCGGAAGCTTATTTATACATGCCATTACTGCAACCTCATAAGGATTTCGCCGAGGTTGCATTTTTAATTTGTCATCGTAAAAGCTAGGACGTGTATGTTCCACTTCATCTCCATACTCACATCGTTTATAACGGTCAGACTGTCATCCCATTTTCCCCCATACTCACATCAAAAGCTACAACATGTTTATGTTTCATGATTTCTGCTCCCTCTTAGCCAATCATAGAAGCCTTCACACTGCCTTATTGACATGATCTTTTTGGACCCCCAACATACTAAACTTGTGAAGTTGGCCGGTCTTTTATATGGATTCTAGATCTTGAAGCTGTTCGGCAAAAAAATACTAGCACAAACCATGGCCTTGGTCGCACTACTGATGTTAGTAGTTTTTTCGGTATGAACTGCAGGAAGGTCCCCATTTCAAAAAATCGCGCCAAAAGTCCGATTCGTCCGGGGCGGTGATACACAACTCATGGTTTTCAAAGATATCGGTCATGGAAGCGCCGCAACGTATACGCTTGTACGAGTGTAAGAGAAGAAACAAACAAGGCAGGGAAAGCGCGAGCTTGGATGACGCTATTTCCTCGGTTAAGCCAACAGGACGCTTTCATTCTTTAGCCTTTGTTCCGCCTTTTGATCGAGGGGAAGAGAATGGCATAATTCTCTGAAAGTAGCTGCATCCGGTGACCATAGCCCATCTCTTGAAATTTTCTATCAGGTAAAAAATACATCTTATGTTTTTTTGTAAAAATGGTTGCATGTATACTTGTGTTAGTGTACTATCTAATTAACACACTAATACAAGGTGGCGGAGGTAAAGTCATGAAGGCATTTATTGGGTTGGTTAAAAAGGATTTAGGTTTAATGAAATTTTGGTCTTGGATGGGGCTTCTATTTTTCGGTATGGCAGGTATGCATATCTTCTCAGGTTATATATCGGAGCCGGAGTTAATGTTTCCCTTCATGATGGCTGCTGTTCTGATATTGGCGCCGCTCTTACTGCTTTATACTTTAAGGGTCGAGGGGAAAACACAGTTATGGCTGTATAATCCGCAAAGCAGTTTGAAATTGCTGTTAGCAAAGCTCGGTGCCGCGGCTATTATTCAGTTGATTGCGCAACTTTTCATATCCTTTTATGCTTTGTTTTTTATGCGAAGGGCGATCGCTTTTTTCAGCAGTGCTCTGCCTATCGATCAAGGGATCATTTCTTTACAGTTACATATCTTTGGCACAGCGATGCATGTATCAGTTTTGTTCATGTTTCTTTGGACGGTTTACCATTCACTAGGAAAATACCCCGCTATTAGACATTTTCGCTGGCTGGCGGTGGTTCTCGTTTGGCTTTCCTATCACGTACTGGTGGAAAGGCAACTCTGGAAACTACCTATTTTCCAAAATAGTCTATCCTTGTTTACCTTGATGTACGCTATTTTATCCATCATCTTCTTTCTCCTTGCCAGTAGGCTGCTGGACCGGAAAGTCGAGGTGTAAACATGTCCAAAGAATTTGAAGCGTCAAAGCCCATTTATATACAAATTACTGAAAAGATTTTTCAAAGGATCATCCGGGGAAAAATCAATCCCGGGGAAAAACTTCCGTCTGTAAGGGGCATGGCTGTCCAATCGGGTGTCAACCCAAATACGATACAAAGGTCATATGCGGAAATGGAAAGGATGGGTATTGTGGAGACAAGACGTGGACAGGGGACGTTCGTGATTGAAAAGGAAAGCATTGTGAATAAATTGAAGCAGTCGATGCAGACGGAAATCATCGGCCAGTTTGTCAAAAGCATGAAAGAATTGGGATATACGAACCAGCAAATGGTGAGTGGATTGACACATTATTTGGAGGATGGTGGGCAGGATGAACATTGAATTAAAGGGCGTCGTGAAAAAATACGGAGCAGAAAAGGCTCTGGACAATGTCACTCTATATTTTGAACCGGGGAAAATTTACGGTCTGCTCGGTCCCAATGGGAGTGGAAAATCCACCACATTGAAATTGATCACCGGCCTTGTTTATCCGAACAGCGGAACAGTGACCGTTTTACAAGAGAAGGTCACAAGAAGGATCAGCAAAAAAGTGGCATACTTGACGGAACTTGATATGTTTTATGATTCTTTTACCACCGGGAAAATGATCGAGTTCTATGATTCTCAATTTCCCGATTTTGACCGGGACAAAGCGTTTCACCTTCTTAAAGAAATGGAGTTGCCGGAAAATAAAAAAATCAAACAGCTTTCCAAAGGGAACCGGGGAAGATTGAAACTCGTATTAACCTTGGCAAGGGACGTTCCGGTGGTCCTGCTGGACGAACCATTTTCCGGACTCGATCCAATGGTGCGGGATTCCATTGTTACAAGCTTGCTCACCTATATTAATTTTGAAAAACAGACCGTCATTATCGCCACGCACGAGATTGATGAGATTGAGCAGATAATGGATGAAGTGATCGCCATTTATAACGGTGACATTATCGGCCGCCAAAATGTGGAAGCCATACGCGAAGAACAAGGCTTATCTGTCTTAGAATGGTTCAAATCAATCATGCGGAACAAAGGGAAGGAAGTGTGAGAAATGAAAGCTGTTGTTGAGTTGAAAAATGTCACGAAAATAATTCGCGGAAGAAAAATTATTGATGACTTAAGCTTTGAAGTCGAAGCCGGGGAAGTGTTTGGATTTTTGGGGCCGAACGGAGCCGGGAAGACGACAACGATCAGAATGATTGTCGGTTTGATTGGCATAACGGCCGGGGAGATTAAAATTTGCGGAAAAAGCGTCCGCAAAAATTATGAAGACGCGATTAGCCATGTAGGAGCCATCGTCGAAAACCCGGAGTTGTATAAATTCTTGACTGGTTATCAAAATTTACAGCAGTCTGCCCGCCTGTTTAAGGGAATCACGAAAGAAAAAATAGATGCGGTCGTAAGTCTTGTCGGATTGACAGAGCGAATCCACGACAAAGTCAAGACTTACTCTTTGGGGATGAGACAGAGATTGGGAATTGCCCAAAGCCTCCTGCATGATCCAAAAGTTCTTATTTTGGATGAACCGACAAATGGGCTTGATCCCGCGGGCATCAGGGAAATCAGGGGCTATTTAAGGCGATTGGCCAAAGAGAAAAACCTTTCCATTATCGTCTCCAGTCATTTGTTGTCGGAAATGGAAATGATGTGTGACCGGTTCGCTATTATTCAAAAGGGGACGCTCGTCAATGTCCAAAGTATCGCCAGTGAAGAGGTGGAGTCTGATACCAAAACGTATTATTGCGATGTGGATAATAGAAATGAAGCCTTAAAATTATTGGCAAGTCGTGGAATTCAAGGAATGAAGAGAGAAAATGGCATTCATATTTTAGTGGAACCTTCTCAAATACCGGATGTGTTGCGCTTATTGCTTGAACACGATCTCCTCGTGTTTGAAATAAGCCCAGTGAAAAAATCTTTGGAAGAAAGGTTCCTTGAAATGACAAACGACCCGGGGGTGGCAGCCAATGTTTAATTTGGTACGCAATGAATGGGAGAAGATTTTTAGGCAGATCAGTACATATATCATGATGGGACTGCTCATTCTCATTCTGATCGTAACGGCTGGCATGATGAAATATCTTGACAGCAAAGAAAAAGCGGAAAATCAAGATTGGAAGCAAGAGTTGATGGCGGAAA
Source organism: Siminovitchia sp. FSL W7-1587 (assembly GCF_037963795.1). Lineage (NCBI taxonomy): Bacteria > Bacillati > Bacillota > Bacilli > Caryophanales > Bacillaceae > Siminovitchia > Siminovitchia sp. FSL W7-1587. Next base: position 860,685 of record NZ_CP150169.1, on the reverse strand, counting down.
ACGAGAATTTAAAACAACAGCATGAAGATATGCAAATTATAGGCCCTAAGGATCTTATTGAACAGGAGATAGCTATTAATGAATATCGGATAAAAAATGACTTGCCGCCTGTTGAGGAGCGCACGGTTTGGACATTTATCAACGACTCGATTTCTCTCATACCATTTGCCGGCTTGTTCGTACTCATTGTTGCTGCTGGTATTGTCGCCAATGAATTTTCATGGGGAACGATCAAAATATTGTTGGTGAAGCCCTATAAACGTTGGAAGATATTGTTGGCAAAATACTTTACCGTCAATTTGTTCCTGCTGCTTATGCTTGCCATCCTATTCGTTTGCGCCAGTATCATTGGAGCGGTTCTGTTCGGGACGGGAGATTCGTCAAGCAATGTCCATCTGGCTTATGTGAATGGACAGGTGAAGGAACAAAGTCTGTTTTTATACTTGGTCAAATCGTATGCCCTCAATTCCTTAAGCGTCTTTTTGCTTGCCGCTATGGCATTCATGATTTCGGCTGTTTTCAAGAACAGCGCGCTGGCGATCGGCCTGTCGGTATTTCTGCTTTTCACAGGCGAAACGGCCACCAAATTGCTGGCCAGCAAATTTGAATGGGCCAAATATAGTTTGTTTGCCAACACTAACTTAATGCAATATATTGATGGGATGCCATTGGTGGATGGCATGACGCTCTCTTTTTCCATATGGATGATGATACTGTATTTTACAATCTTTCAAATACTGGCTTTTCTATTCTTTTTGAAAAGGGATGTTACGGCTTAAGCCTGTAACATCTCTTTCTCTCTGTGGGGTTTTTTTGTCCATCCCCAAAACACAATTCCGAATCTTGCAAATAAAAGTTTGGTATTCAGATTGTTTTTTTGGTATAGTAAATGTGTAACGAATCATAGACTAATATGGACCCAATGTTTGTTAACGGGTTTTAGTTGTTGGTTTATGTAATCGTTGCCACGTCCATTATCATGAAGAAGGGGGAATTTGCTTGAAGATGTCACGGTCTGCTTTCATGGTTTTCGTACTATCAATCTTACTGGTACTTTCCGGCTGTTTTAGCGGTCAAACGGAGACTTCGCCGGAACCGGCTGACGAGAAAAAATCTGGTGGCGAGCAAAAGTCGGGCGAGAAGAAAATTTTACGTCTCAATAACAATGAAGAGCCGGGTTCACTACACCCTGGAACAGCACAGGGAACCCATGATTCATGGATCCTGGAGCATGCCTTTGAAGGATTGACGAAGAAAACGCCTGAAGGTGAAATAGTCGAGGGAATCGCTAAAGATTGGAATGTGAGTGATGACGGATTAACGTGGACTTTCAACTTAAGGGATGACGCGAAATGGTCCAATGGCGACCCTGTAACAGCTCACGACTTTGAATTTGCCTGGAAATACGCGCTCAATCCTGAAAGCGCTTCCGAGTATGCTTATCAACTCTATTATCTTGAAGGAGGAGAAGCGTACAACAGCTCGCAAAACAAGGACGAATATGCCGCGTTGGAAGAAAAAGTCGGTGTAAAGGCTTTGGACGACCTTACGCTTGAAGTTAAACTTGCGGAACCAACACCTTACTTCCTTGATTTGACATCTTTTTATACGTTTTATCCTGTGAACAAAAAGGTACAGGAAGCAAACCCCGACTGGGCACTGGAAGCTGAAACATATGTATCAAACGGAGCTTTTAAACTGACGGAGTGGAAACATAAAGAAAGCATGAAATTGGAGAAAAACGAAAACTATTACGATAAGGATAAAATCAAACTGGATGAGGTTCAATTTGTCATTATTGACAATGCTGATACCGCGTGGCAAATGTATCAGTCCAATGAGCTTGACCTCGTCTACCCGCTGCCTCCGGATGTGACAGGCGAACTGAGTGGAACAGACGATCCAGAATTCGAGATTGCTCCGGATTTGGCAATATATTACTATAATTTAAATAATGAGGTAAAGCCATTTAACAATGTAAAGGTTAGAAAGGCTTTATCGATGGCGATTGACCGAAAGTCTCTTGTTGAACATGTGACGCAGGGCGGCCAGCAGCCCGCGTATGGCATCATCCCGCCAGGAATTCCCGATGTGGAAGGAGATTTCCAGGAAAACTCCGGCGACCTGTTTAAAGAAGATGCGGAAGAAGCGAAGAAGCTCCTGCAGGAAGGACTTGCTGAAGAAGACATGGATCAAATGCCAGAGTTTACCCTAACGTATAATACGGATGAAGGGCATAAAAAGGTTGCTGAGGCGATACAGGAAATGTGGCGCAAAAACTTGGATGTAAACGTCACATTGGAAAACGTAGAATTCCAAGTCAAGCTTGACCGGGAAAAAGCTGGGGACTATCAAATTTCCCGTGGCGGTTGGGTAGGGGACTATGTTGACCCGATGACATTCGTTGATCTTTGGGTAACAGACGGTTCGTTCAATGATGCGAATTGGAGCAATCCGGAATATGATAAAAACGTTAAAATCGGCAAGACGTCCATGGATCAAAAAGAACGGATGGAAGCCATGCACAAAGCGGAAGAAATTTTAATCGAAGAAATGCCGATTATACCGCTATATTTCTACACAAAACCGTTCACTGTGAAGCCGCATGTGAAAGGGATTTTTACACCAATTAACCGATATCCACAGTTCATTTATGCGGACATTGAAAAATAATCATGCATTTCAAAATTGGGTATGCCACTTTTGGCATACCTGGTTTTAGTCTTTATTTTTTCATCTTACTGTATGTATGGCATGGCTATATCCCGGATTAACAGGCAGCAAGCAAGCTTCCCATTTTCAAAAATTCGCGGGGAAATAGGTTCACCGGGAATCAACTGCTAGTAAAAGCCCGATTGGTACAACTAACCATATGCGAAATAAAGCTTTCGCAGATTGAAGTTTTGCTTAGAAAGAGGTGTAAATGATGTGGAAATATACGCTAAATCGTTTATTTTGGGCAATCATCACTGTGTGGGTCATCATTACACTCACCTTTATCATTATGAAAACCATTCCGGGGAATCCGTTCGCCAAAGAAGGGCCGATGCCCCCGGCTGTATATGAAAACTTACAGCGCCACTATAATCTTGATAAACCGGAAATGGTCCAATATGCCCTATATTTAAAGTCTGTCCTCCAACTGGATTTCGGGCCATCCATGAAAACAAAAGCTATCACAGTCAATGATTATATTAAAAATGGATTTCCCGTTTCTCTCCATTTAGGGCTTCAAGCATTGTTGATAGCCATTACATTCGGTTTGTTCCTTGGGGTCATTGCTGCTTTGAACAGAAACCGGTGGCCAGACTACTCAGCGATGGTCCTTGCCATCATCGGCCTGTCCGTTCCAAGTTTTGTCCTTGCCACCTTTTTGATCCATTATGTTGCTGTTAAGTGGGAACTTCTGCCCGTTGCAACGTGGAAGTCTTGGTCTCATACCATTCTCCCTTCGATTGCGTTGGCGATGATGCCCATGGCTTATATTGCCCGATTAATGAGATCGAGCATGCTGGAAGTGATGAGCCAGGATTATATATTAACTGCCAAAGCCAAGGGTCTGGCCGGCGGTGCCATCATCATGAAGCATGCGGTACGGAATGCTATCCTGCCTGTCGTGACAGTACTCGGTATCCTGACGGCCAATCTGGTAACCGGGAGTTTCATTATCGAGTATATATTTGGAATACCCGGCATGGGTGAAATGTTTGTAAATAGCATTTTCAACCGTGACTATCCGGTCATTTTAGGGGCGACCATCTTTTACAGCATCATTCTCATCGCATTGATCTTTATTGTGGATGTTGCCTACACTTGGATTGACCCCAGAATCAAGATCGGAAAGGAGAGCGGCTGATGAGCAAGCACGAACTGAATATGACGGAAGATATGTTTTTGCCGGCGGAAGACAATTACCAGGAAGCTGAAAAAATTGCGAGGCCTTCTGTTTCCTATTGGAGTGATGTATGGCGCAGACTTGTTGAAAACAAGCTTGCGATGCTCGGATTAACTGTTATTTTTCTATTGACAATCATGGCCGTTATCGGTCCACATTTAAACGGATATACGTATTATGAACAGGATTTTACCAAAAAGAATTTGCACCCCAATGCTGAGCATTGGTTTGGAACCGACTCGGCCGGAAGAGATTTATTTACCCGCAGTTGGTATGGGGCGAGAATTTCACTGTTTATCGGATCGATGGCCGCGTTGATCGACTTTTTAATTGGTGTCGTATACGGCGGTATTTCGGCCATCAAAGGCGGCCGCACTGATAACGTCATGATGAGGATTGCTGAAATACTATACTCGATTCCTTATTTGCTTGTTGTGATTTTAGTCATGATCGTCATGGAAAGAGGTATTTGGCCGATCATCATTGCTTTGTCTATTACGGGCTGGATTCAAATGGCAAGGCTCGTCAGGGGCCAGGTGCTGCAATTAAAGGAGCAGGAATTTGTTCACGCATCGAACGCTCTTGGGGCCAAAATGGGCTGGGTTTTAAGAAAACATATGATACCGAATACATTAGGGCCTATCCTTGTCAATATTACCCTTACTGTTCCGACGGCCATTTTTGCTGAAGCGACCTTGAGTTTCCTGGGATTGGGTGTTCAAGCGCCCCAAGCAAGCTGGGGGACGCTCGTAAGTGATTCCTTGGGCAGTATTCATGTGGGGAATTTCTATCAATTGTTTATACCTGCTATTTTAATTTCTTTAACGATGTTGGCATTTAACGTATTCGGGGATGGACTTAGGGATGCGCTCGATCCCAGATTAAGAGAATGAGAGAGGTGGGGATCGATATGAATAATATACTGGAAGTCAAAAACTTGCACGTATCTTTTCAAACATATGCCGGAGAGGTAAAGGCGGTCAGAGGCGTCAATTTTAACGTAAGAGAAGGAGAAACGATCGCCATTGTTGGAGAATCGGGCTGCGGTAAAAGTGTAACAGCCAAATCAATCATGCGGCTGTTGCCTTCCCCTCCCGCGCAATATAAGCAGGGATCGATACAATTTCAGGGGAACAATCTTTTCGATATAACTGAAAAAGAAATGCAGCGCATCAGAGGCAATAAAATCAGCATGATCTTCCAGGACCCAATGACATCTTTAAATCCAACAAGCAAAATAGGCAACCAGATTATAGAGGCTATTTTGAAACATAATGACATGAATAAAAAGGCAGCTGTTGAAAAAGCCATTGAAATGCTGGAACTTGTTGGAATTCCGCAGCCAGGCCACCGGGTGAATCAATATCCGCATGAATTTTCGGGCGGGATGCGCCAAAGGGCCATGATTGCCATGGCGCTGGCATGCAATCCGCGGCTGTTGATCGCCGACGAACCGACGACAGCTTTGGATGTGACGATACAGGCTCAAATATTGGAATTGATGAAAAAAATCCAGCAAGAAACCGGAACTTCCATTATTTTAATTACACATGATTTGGGCGTAGTAGCAGAAATGGCCGAGCGCGTAGTCGTCATGTATGCCGGCCAGGTGATCGAAAGCGGCACAGTGAAAGAGATCTTTAACAACCCTCAACATCCCTACACAATGGGATTATTAAATTCCATTCCGCGCTTGGATATGGATAAAAACCAGCCGCTTGCTCCCATCATCGGTACTCCGCCAGACTTGATAGATCCTCCGGAAGGGTGTCCATTTTATGCCAGATGCAAATATGCCATGCGCATATGCAAAGGTCACAACCCGGAGTTTGAAGAAGTAGGTTCAAACCAGTTTACCGCTTGCTGGCTTCACCACCCAATGGCTCAAAAGAGAGCAAGTGTGTAACAAAGGAGGAAGCACATGACACCGGAATTGAAAGAAAAAAAATCTTTTGAACAGGGATATTCTTCCATACCATTAATCCAAGTGAAGAATGTAAAGAAATATTTTACCGTAGGTAATAAAAAATTGAAGGCGGTTGACGGGTTATATTTGGATATATACCAGGGAGAAACGGTCGGCCTTGTTGGTGAAAGCGGCTGCGGGAAATCAACCGCGGGCAGAACGATCATCAGATTATACGAGCCGACTTCGGGTGCAGTTTTATTTAACGGAAAAAATATTTTTCAAAGCAATGATCGTGAAATGTCCCAAATGCGGCGGGAAATGCAAATGATTTTTCAGGATCCCTACGCATCGTTGAATCCGCGAATGACAGTTGAGGAAGTCATTGGAGAGCCATTTGCGATTCACGGTGTGTTGAGCGGAAAAAAGAGGCGTGAGCGGGTCAAAGAATTGCTGCGGCTTGTCGGGTTGGATGCCGATCATATTAGCCGTTTTCCCCATGAGTTCAGCGGCGGCCAACGCCAGCGGATCGGCATTGCGCGGGCGCTTGCCCTTGATCCGACATTCATTGTTTGTGATGAACCGATTTCGGCCCTGGACGTATCGATACAGGCTCAAGTTGTGAATCTTCTAAAAGACTTGCAACGAAAAATGGGTTTGACCTATTTATTTATTGCGCATGATTTATCAATGGTCAAATATATTTCCGATCGAATTCTCGTCATGTATCTGGGGAAAATGTTTGAGCTTGCGGATAGTGAAAAGCTGTATGAGGACCCATTGCATCCATATACAAAAGCTTTATTGTCATCGGTTCCGATCCCCGATCCCGAAGTGAAGCGGGAACGGATTATTTTAAAAGGCGATGTGCCAAGTCCCATAGATCCCCCGAGCGGATGTGTATTCCGAACGCGCTGTCCGGTTGCTATGGACGTGTGTGCCAAAGTTGATCCAGACTGGAAAGAAGTAAAACCGGGACATTTCACCGCATGTCATTTATATCAGTAACAGGGGGCCGCGAGCCCCTTTTTACATGTTGCGAAAAATGCATACATGTGGCTGGAAGTTTTACTGGAATAGCGAACATATTCATGTCCTTCTTTCCGGGGCAATCCTCGATTCTTATGGTCTAATCCTCAAACCATTCTTCGTTTACATGACTTTCAATGGAAAAATGTTTTTTTTTTCATTATTTTAATAGTTTACGATCAGATTGACTCAATCCTTTGTTTTATGGTAAAGTAATACCAATTTATGAAAATCCTTTAGTTCGATAGAGAGTTAAAGAATAATTGATTCGGGAAGTGAGTATTATGTTTTTGCCTGCAGGGAGCAGAGATGAAATGGGACCCGCCGTCAGCAATCGGTTTTCGGTAATGGAAAAGTTCCGGAAGGTCGTGACATTACGCGGATATGAAATGATTTCAACACCAGTTGTGGAGTATGCGTCCACTTTTACGAATGATTACGTCAATATGAAATTACAAAACATGTTAAAATGGTTCAACTCTGAAGGAGAAATTGAAGTGTTGCGTCCCGATTGGACGACGGCCATTGCAAGAGCTTTATCTTCCCGGGAAGCCACACCGCAAAAATGGGCTTATCAAGGTTCTATATTTAGGACGGACCGTCCTGGCATGGAATGCAACCAGGCCGGAATTGAAATACTTCATATGCCGCTATTGATGGGGGAAAGTGAGAGTCTGCTCATGGCCCATTCTTTCTTGAAGGAAATGGGCATGGAGGATTATGTAATTGAGCTGGGGCATGCAAATATATATGAAAGCCTCGTTTCAAATCTGCCATTTGCCAAAGATGATGCGGAAAAACTCCACCAAGCCATGCATGACAAGAAAAAGGATGAGGTATACCACATCGTACTCAATATCGGAGGAAAAAAAGCAGCGGCAGAACTCGCGGCGCTTGTTGATGCATATGGTGATATTGGTGTCATTGACGAATATGAGAAGCGCTGGAAAGATCAGGAGCACTTGCTTCAAATCCTTGAACAAATGAAAAAAGTAGCCCATATATTGAAAGCATCCGGAAGCGGGGACATTCTCGTCGATTTGGGAAGAGTTAAAAACCTCCCTTATTATTCCGGAATGATGTATCGGGGCTTTTTGAAAAAAAATGGTGGCGTTTGTTTTTCCGGAGGGCGCTACGACAAGCTTTATGACAGATATGGACGAAATGTATCTGCGGCGGGTTTGGCATTTGATCTGGATTTATTGGCCGAACAATATGAAGAAGAAAATACAAAACAGCGTATTTGCATCATTGCCAATATGGATACGATCGTTTATGCGGAAAAATTGAGAAAATCATATGAAAATTGCATTGTTGATGTGCAGTTGGACGCCGCAAATACCGGAAATTATGATAAAGTAGTGGAAATACAATTTAATGATGGAAAATATGAGGTGTTGGAAAAGTGAAACCGGTGATCGCTTTAACAAAGGGAAGGTTGGAAAAGCAATTTCTTGCCTTTCTGGAATCGCTCAATTATGATATTCAGCCTTTAAAAGAGAAAGGCAGAAAACTCCAAGTGGAAACTGAGCATTTTTATGCCGTATTTGCCAAAGGAGTTGATGTGGCTACTTATGTTGAACATGGGATAGCCGATATAGGGATTGTCGGTGAAGATATATTGTTAGAGTTTGAGCCTGATGTGTATGATTTGCTGCCGCTGCCTTTTGGAAAATGCCGTTTGGCTGTCGCGGGCGAACAGAAGGCGGAAAACAAGTTTGCAAAACAGCGTATCGCGACGAAATTTCCCAATATCACGACGAAATATTTTCGGGAAAGAGGAAAGTCGGTTGATATTGTAAAATTGGAAGGCTCTGTTGAACTGGCTCCATTATTGGGGTTGGCAGACGATATTGTTGATATTGTCGAAACGGGAAATACTTTAAGGGAGAACGGGCTTGTTGTAAAGGAAGAAATGCTTTCGATCAGTGCCCGGTGTATCGCCAACCGAAACTCCTTGAAGTTGAAAAAAGCCATCTTGGCCCCCCTTATTGATTCCTTCCGGATTGAGGAGGTCGCCATATGATACGCCAATATTCCCAAAAGGAATTTAAGGAAGCTTTTATTGCCGCGAAAACAAAAAAGCAGCCATTTGACAGTGACGTATTACAGACGGTGAAACACATATTGGATGATATTCGGAATCGCGGTGATGAAGCTGTAAAGGAATATACGAAGAAATTTGACGGTTTGGCCGCCGCTTCTTTGCTAGTTTCCAAGAAAGAGCGGGAGAACGCCTGGAATGACGTAGCGCCGGAAGTGATCACCGCTCTTAAAAAAGCGGCGGACAATATTCGAAGCTTTCACTCAAAACAACTTCAAACATCACGTGTGATGGAAATGACGGATGACATTGTTTCCGGCCAGCTTTTCCGGCCGCTCGAACGAGTTGGCATTTATGTTCCGGGAGGGAAGGCTTCCTACCCTTCAACGGTTCTCATGAATGCTATACCAGCAAAGCTTGCCGGCGTCAAGAAGATTGTCATGACAACCCCGGCAAGAGACGGCAAAAATATTCCGCCTGTTCTGTCAGTTGCCGCAGACATTGCCGGTGTGGACACTATTTATAAAATTGGCGGAAGCCAAGCGATCGGCGCACTTGCATACGGGACAGAACAAATTGAAGCCGTTGATAAAATTGTCGGCCCCGGGAACGCATATGTGGCCGCGGCAAAATCACTCGTTTTTGGTGATGTCGGAATCGACATGATTGCGGGGCCTTCGGAAGTGGCGATTATCGTGGATGAATCGGCCCATCCCCCGTATGTGGCTGCAGATTTGATCGCGCAAGCCGAACATGATGAAAAGGCGCGCTCTTTTCTTTTCTGCACGTCCAAAGCCCTCCTTGCCAAAACGCTGGAAGAAGTAAAACGGCAATGTGAAGAGCTTCCACGTAAAGACATTGCGGAAATCTCGCTTGCCAACGAAGGTGCTGCCGTTTTGGTAGACACAATTGATGAAGCATTCTCCCTAGTGAACGCTCTTGCTCCTGAACATTTGGAAATTCAGACAAAGAATGCACTTCATCATTTGAGTAAAGTGAAAAATGCCGGTTCTGTTTTTATCGGCCATCATACACCGGAAGCTGTCGGCGACTATTTTGCCGGGCCGAACCATGTATTGCCGACGGTTGGGACAGCCCGTTTTTCTTCGGGATTGTCAGTCGATGATTTTATCAAGAAAACAACTTATGTTTATTATTCAGAAAACGCATTGCGGCAGGCCGCTCCTTATGTGGAAACTCTTGCGCAGGAAGAGGAGCTTGACGGCCATGCACGCGCGGTGAAAGTGAGGCTGGAACAGTGAGAAAGACGCTTTCGGGCATAAGCCCTTATAAAGTGAAACCAGAGCCTGGCGACATGATCAGGCTGGACAACAATGAAGCATATACGAGTCTATTATCATACGTAGATTTTTCCGAGCTGGAAAAAACGCTGATTCACCGCTATCCGGCAGAAAGTACGGAAGCGCTCATCGAGGCGTACAGCAAATTTTCCGGTTTTCCCCAAAACAATTTATTGGCAGGGAACGGATCGGACGAATGCATTACACTTATATGCCAATATGCTCTTGATCCGAAAGATACGGTCATAGTATTGGAACCAGACTTTTCAATGTATGAAAAAAATGCCCGAATTATGGGGGCGAACGTTGAGAAAGTTGCTTTACAAGATGATTTTGCTCTGCCGCTTGAAATCGTTTTGCAAAAGATTGAGCATTTAAAGCCAAAACTCTTCTTGTTATCAAATCCAAACAATCCGACTGGCAGACTATATGAACAGACAGAAATAGAGCAAATCATGATGGCATTGGAGACAAATGGCGGGGGCATTCTTGTGTTGGATGAAGCCTACATAGACTTTGCCGGTGAATCTCCTTTCGTGTCAAAATTGCTTGATTATGACAATCTTATTATTTTACGAACAGCTTCCAAAGCGCTTGGCATGGCGGCGCTCAGACTCGGATTTTTGGCGGCAAATGATCGTCTGATTGAAGGGATCGGCTCTATAAAGCCACCTTATAATGTGAATACCGTCTCCGCTCAAATCGGGACGCAGCTGTTAAAAAAACCGGAGCTTCTTGATCAGTTTTTGATCATGCAACTGGCGCAAATTGCTGAATTGGAAGACATTATGAAGGAATTTGCGGCAAGCAGGAAAGATGCCAAATTATATCCTTCAAACACCAATTTCTTTTTCATGACATTAAGCGGGGCGAAAAGCCTGACAGACTTTTTATATGAAAAAAAGATAAAAATACGTTATTTCGGTAGTGAGCCGGAAGCAGTCCGGATATCGGCCGGCACGAAGGAAGAACATGAGAAATTACGGTCAGCCTTGAAAGAATGGAGTGAGTCGTATGCGCCAAGCATCCAGTAAACGGGAGACGGCCGAAACGAAAATCGACTTGGCTGTCCGGCTTGATGATGCGTCGGAAATCAGTATTAAGACGGGAGTCGGATTTTTTGACCATATGCTTCATGCGTTTGCACGTCATGGCCGGATTGGGCTAACGTTGAATGTCGAAGGCGATCTGCATATCGACAGTCATCATACTGTTGAGGATACAGGCATTGTTCTTGGAAAAGCAGTCCGGGAAGCGCTGGGGGACAAACGCGGCATCGTTCGCTTTGGAACATCGTACGTACCGATGGATGATGCGCTTGCCTTTGTGTCACTGGACATAAGCGGCCGTCCATTCTTACATTTTGAGGGTGAATTCCATTTAACCTCCCTCGGGAATTTTGATACTGAGCTTGTACGGGAGTTTTTCCAGGCATTTGCATTTAACGCAGGGATTACTCTCCATGCGAGGGTACTATACGGAGAAAATACACATCACAAAATTGAAGCTCTTTTTAAGGCGCTGGGACGGGCGCTGGCGGAAGCGGTGAAAATAGATCCTTCGTTGGAAGGTGTTTTGTCAACAAAAGGCTTGCTTGAGTAAGGAGCCTTTTTAAAATCATTGAGCAAACAATGCGGGAGGGGCAAATGAAGATTTTACCAGCAATGGATTTAATTGATGGAAAGTGTGTCAGGCTGTATCAGGGGGATTTTAATAAGACAACGCAAGTAGGAAGCGACCCCGCTTCACAATTACAAACGTTTATGAATGATGGGGCGGAAATCATTCATATTGTTGATTTAGACGGCGCCCGTTCAGGAAAGCCTGAGCAATTTGAATTGATCTCAGAATTATGCGCCAAGTCGACTGTGCCGATTCAGGTTGGTGGTGGTATTCGGAACCTTGAAACAGTCGAGGCATATGTCAACTCAGGGGTGGACAGAATCGTTATTGGAACGGCTGCCATTCAAGATAGGGAATTTCTACAAGCTGCTTTGGAAAAACATAGAAAACATATCGTAATCGGCATTGATGCCCGAAATGAAAAAGTGGCGGTTTCGGGCTGGGAGCAGGAAACCGAAATGGATTATATTGAATTTGCGAAGCAAATGGAGCAGCTGGGCGTCCAAACAATTGTCTTTACGGACATTTCAAAAGACGGCACGATGCAAGGGCCCAACCTGGAGCAACTGAAGAAAATCAATGATGCGGTGAGCTGTAAAATTGTCGCATCAGGCGGTATTCGCAATCAAGAAGATTTAGATGCAGTTGCCGCGCTGGGGATTGAAGAAGCCATCGTGGGAAAAGCCATGTATGAGGGAACAGTCAAATTAAGGAGGTCATAAAAGTTGAAAAAAATTATTCCTTGCTTGGATGTAAAAGATGGAAAAGTAGTGAAAGGAATTCATTTTGAGGGAATGCGTGAAATAGGCGACCCAGTAGAAATGGCCTCCGACTATTCAAATAATGGCGCTGATGAACTTGTTTTTCTTGACATTTCAGCTACTACCGAAGGGCGCAAAACGATGGTGGATGTCGTCAAAAAAGTGGCGAAAAAAGTATCGATCCCCTTTACAGTTGGCGGGGGAATCAAGACAGCCGACGATATCGGAAGGATTTTAGAAGCCGGGGCGGACAAAGTCGGGATCAATACAGCTGCCGTAGATCGGCCGGAACTTATTAAAGAAGCGGCGGAAAAATTTGGTTCGGCCACTATTGTCGCAGCAGTTGATGCCAAGCAAATGTCGGATGGGACATGGCATGTGATGACACATGGCGGTATGAAAGATTCCGGCCTTGACGCGGTACAATGGGCGAAAATGCTTGAAGAACTTGGCGCCGGCGAAATTTTGCTGACAAGTGTTGACCGTGATGGTGTTAAGGACGGTTACGACTTGGAATTAACGAAAGCGATTGTCGATGCTGTTGATATACCTGTAATTGCTTCAGGTGGATGTGGCAGTGCGGAGGATATCGTAGAGGTATTTGAAAAAACGAATGTGGCCGCAGCATTGGCGGCATCTATTTTCCATCAAAACGAAGTGGGCATTCCCGAAGTGAAAACGTTATGCCGCGAGCGGGGAGTTGACGTTAGTGGAGCCTGATTTTTCAAAAGGACTGCTTCCGGCGGTGATTGTGGATGACGTGAGCAAAGAGGTGCTGATGCTCGGTTATATGGATGAAACAGCCTACCGGAAAACTTTGGAGACAAAAGAAACGTGGTTTTATTCAAGGTCGCGCCAAGAATATTGGAACAAAGGGGCCACATCCGGAAACAAGCAAATCGTTAAATCGGTACATTTGGACTGCGACAACGACTCTTTGCTCATTTATGTGGAGCCGCTTGGTCCCGCGTGTCATACGGGAGAACAGTCATGTTTTTATAATACTATTGTTGGTGAAAAAAAGGCCGACTCATCGATTTTTGCTTCATTGATGGCGGAAATCAATGAACGCCAGACGAACCCGGTTGAAGGTTCCTATACAACGTACTTATTTCAAAAGGGAATCGATAAAATTTCCAAAAAGCTGATTGAAGAAGCGGGAGAAATTGTGATTGCTGCGAAAAACAAAGATAAAAATGAGGTTATCAGCGAATGTGGAGACCTGCTCTACCACAGTCTCGTGTTATTGGCAGAGCAAGGGGTTTCCCTTGAAGAAGTATACGCGGAATTGGAAAAACGTTCATCCAAAAAAGGAAATGCGAAGCCGGAACGCCCGGAAATTGAAAACTGGTAAAAAAGAGACTGGACATAAGCAAATACGAACCGAACAATTCATTTAAAATTGTTCGGTTTATTTGTATTAAAAAAATCCCTATCATCGCTACGTCAACATATTTCGTTTTCCGCAGGTCTCTTCAGCTTCCTCGGAAAGCAAAGGTCGCTTTCCTGCGGGATCGGGGGATCTTCAGATCGAGCTATTCCCGCAGGAGTCCACATATGTTGACTACGCTAAAAGCTTGCGTATTATACACTAGCTAAATTTTTCCCGCATGTAAGATGCCATATACACCATTTGAAAACCTTGAGTGAATACAAAAGGTCTAAGTAGGGGAAAACGGCACCTAAATGCCCATTCGTTCAACGAACATTCAGTAGGAGATGGAAGAAAACGCCTACTGAATGAAGTTTCACTTTATTGTTCTTTTTTTCATCAGCTGATTTAGTTGTGTCCCAACCTCCTTGTCATTTTGCCTTTATCGTATTGTGGTTATTTGGCTTTCTTTCGCATGAACTGGCATTACCCCCATTTCAAAAACATTGGGGGCAACTGCGGAAGTGACCGTCACGAACAAGCGGCGGACAAAAGCTTTCCGCTGGCCGCTATTTCGTTTTATCTCATTGTGGAGTGCTTCAGTTTGTATGTGACTAAACAGGCGCTGCACTTTTCTTACGGCTTCATGACAACCTTGATGCAGCCTTCCTCGCGTTCGTTAAACATTTCATAGCCTCGGGCCGCTTCTTCTAATGGAATTCGGTGGGTGATAATATCAGTCGGATCAATCTCGTTGGAAACGATTTGTTCATAAAGTTCCTGCATGAAATGAGGGGCAGGGGCCTGGCCCATTTTTAGTGATATGTTTCGGGCGAAAAGATCGCCGAGCGGAAACATGTTATAGTTTAATCCATATACACCTGTCAGCTGGATGGTGCCGAACTTTCGAACGGCCTTTGTTGCTATTTGAATGGCGCTTAACGTTCCGCCTTGGATCATCAGCTTTTGTCCGACTTTTTCTAGCGGGGATTTTTTTCCGTCCATCCCGACACAGTCAATGACAACGTCCGCGCCTCCGCTCGTTAACTCTTTTAATTCCAACCCCATATCATCATGCTTTGTAAAATCAAAGACTTCGACATTGTTTATTTTTTGAGCATGATCTAAACGGTATGGAATATAGTCCACACCGATAACCCGCTTGGCCCCGGCCTTCCATGCAAATTTTTGCGTCATCAGGCCAATGGGGCCACAGCCGAGAACAACAACGGTATCTCCCGGCTTTACCCCCGCATTTTTCACACTCCAATAAGATGTGGGCAGGACATCGGATAAAAACAATAAGGCCTCGTCTTCCAGTTCACACGTCTCCGGTATGGCAAACGGAAGGAAATTTCCAAAAGGGACTCTCAAAAGCTCGGCCTGGCCTCCCGGATAATCACCAAACCATTCGGAGTATCCAAAATATCCCCCGGTATCTTCAACTTCATTGGCATGGTCACATTGACTTTCCATGTCATTTTTACAATAAAAGCAAGTTCCGCACGCAACGGTAAAAGGGATGACGACCCGGTCTCCCTTTTTGACTTTCGTAACGTCCGGGCCTGTTTCTTCCACGATTCCCATCGGTTCATGCCCAATGATATAGCCTTCGCGAAGTTTGATGTTTCCGAGGTATAAATGAAGATCCGATCCGCAAATCGCAGTAGAGGTAATACGGATGATGATGTCATCTTTCTTCTCGATCACGGGGTCAGGGACATTTTTTACTTCCACCTTTTGGGGACCTTGGTATGTCACGGCTTTCATTTGTTCGTCCTCCTTTTCATATTTACTAATGATAGGATGTCCTTTTCCCATAAAAAAAACCGGCAGTTCCGCCGGTTTTAGTGAATATGCTTTTTCTTGAACCTGCCGCCTTTGACCTCGGATATATTTCCAAAAGCAATGAAAGCATTGGGGTCAAAGTCATTTACGATCGTCTTTAACTTGGATTCTTCCAGGCGGGTAACGACACAAAAAATGACTCTTTTTTTGTCCCCTGTAAAAGCGCCTTCGCCTTTCAAATACGTCACACCCCGGCCAAGCCTGGCAATGATGGCATCTCCGATATGTTCCGCTTCCTCGCTAATAATCCAGACCGATTTAGATTGATTTAAGCCTTCGACGACTAAATCAATCGCTTTATAGGCGATGAAATAAGTGATGATCGAATACATCGCCCGTTCCCAGCTAAAGATAAATCCGGCGGCGGTAAAAATAAAAAAGTTAAAAAACATAATGATTTCGCCAACTGAAAAAGGCAGTTTATTACTTAAAAGGATGGAGAGAACCTCTGTCCCGTCAAGTGAACCGCCGGCTCTGATCACCATGCCGACACCGACTCCCAAAATGATCCCGCCAAAAACCGTATCCAGCAATAAATCATCTGTCACGATATAGACATTATGAAGGAGAATAGAGGTGATGGATAAAATAAAAATACCATACAATGTGGTCAGCGCGAAGGTTTTTCCCATCTGTTTATACCCAATATAAATAAAAGGCAGGTTTAATAGAAAGATGATAAATCCAACTCTCCAACCGGTGAGATATCCGACAATGATGGAAATGCCGGTAATGCCTCCGTCCAAAATGTTGTTCGGTATTAAGAAAAACTCTAAAGCGACAGCCATCAGAACAGCCCCTAAAGTGACAAAAACGAATCGCCAGAAAAGAGCCTTTTTCGTCAACTTTCTGTGCTGCGCCTGGGAAGGTAATGTTTTGTCTTTCTGTCTCATTGGATAATTCCTCTCTTTAATGGCTTATTTATATTATAAACTTTCCAGACGCTATTGAAAAAGTCCCAAAATATGAACTCGAAAAAATGAATTGTTCCGATAATAAAATTTCAGAACTATGACATTTTTCCTATTTTTTAAAAAGTGTGTTTATAGCCTCTGGAACGGGGTAATTCGTACCTAATAGGGAAAGGGGTTGTTTGAATTAAGATGGATGAATTTCTTGCGAAAGTAGAGGCTTTTTCCAATTGGTTATGGGGTTTGCCCATTATTTTGTTGCTTCTTGTCACGGGTATATATTTAACTGTTCTGCTCGGTTTTTTTCAATTTCGCTATCCTATTTATATCATAAAACAAACATTAGGAAGCGTTTTCAAAAGGCCGAAAGGGAAGGGGACACTTACTCCTTTTCAGGCTCTGACCTCCGAGTTGTCCTGTACGATTGGCGCCGCAAATATTGTGGGGGTACCGGCTGCCATTATGTTTGGAGGGCCTGGTTCCATTTTTTGGATGTGGGTCATCGCGTTAATCGGCATGTCTATTAAGTTTTCTGAAAGTGTTCTCGCTGTACGTTACCGGGAGAAAAACGAAACGGGAGAATACGTAGGCGGACCAATGTATTACATGACAAAAGGGCTTAACATGAAATGGCTTGGCATCTGGTTTTCTTTCGCCCTCATGCTTGAACTTGTCCCCAGCATGATGGTGCAAGGAAATTCAATTGCCTCTACCATTTATGAAACAACCCAAATCTCTCCTTTATATACAGGTATTGGCGCCGCCGCTTTGATTTCCATCATTGTATTTGGCGGTATTAAAAGAATCGGCCGCGTCACCGAATTTGTAGTGCCATTTATGGCTATATTTTATGTGGCATCAGCTCTCATCATTGTTGCCATGAATATCGGAGAGTTTCCCTCCATAATTAAATTGATCGTCACTTCTGCTTTTCAGCCAATGTCGGCAATCGGGGGATTTGCCGGGGCCGCCATTGCGGAAACAATCCGCTGGGGATTTGCCCGCGGTCTATATTCTAATGAAGCAGGACTCGGAACAACACCAATTGCGCACGCCACAGCGACAACTGACCATCCGGTAAGACAGGGATTTTGGTCTATCATCGGAATCGTGGTGGACACGCTCATCATTTGTACCGCAACAGCGTTTGTTGTCCTATCCTCAGATGCCTGGACACGAGAAGCAGCCAGTGAAAACCCCTCCGGCTTGACAGCGGTCGCATTTGGAGAGTATTTTGGCGGGATTGGAAGTGCCGTCGTGGCGATTTCCCTCGTGTTCTTTGTGCTTTCTACGATGCTTGTTCTGATTTATTACGGAGTAAAGCAGGCTGAGTTTTTATTTGGATTAACGGCAGGAAGAGGAATGCAAGTAGTATATGTCGCGTGCATTATTCTTGGCGCTATTGGCGCCGCCGAAGTGCTGTGGAGCTTTCTTGATATCGCCCTTGCGGCAATACTGATTCCAAATGTCATAGCGATCCTTTTGCTCCGTAAACAAGTGAAGGAGCTAAAAGATGAGTTTTTCACTTCGGAAAAATATTATTTAAAGGATTTGGAAGAGGAAAAAGCAAATGTGAGTTAGGTGACGGTCGTGGTCGTAAAGCTCCCACTCCTAAAATAAATTTGGCCTGACGCTTGATGGACGGACGAGTTGCGCATTTTCCCGCAAATTGAAAAAGCGATGATGGAAGAGGCAGGGGGAGGGACGCACGGCAAGGACCTTTTTAGTAAAACGGTGAGCTGCCCATTGGAAAAGCAACTTCCATGAGAAAAATATATTGCTCATACTCATGATTAAGATAAGTGCAATTTACACAGATTCAGGGACCGATTATTAATATCATATTGCATGACGTCCAAGGCCGAAAACTTGACTGAGTGATCTCTCTCCTTTTTCAAGGACAATCGAACGGGTTTTGAGCCATTCGTGCTTACGGGCAAAATTCCACCGTCCAGCTGTCCGCTATTATTGTGCGGACGTGTCCGTCCAGCTGCCCGTTTGTCGCTTATTTCTGCTGTTTTGGCTTGTGGAGATCGAACAAATGAAAATCATGTGGAGGAAAAAGTTCTTCTTCCACATGATTTCATTAGGTTTTTTATTATTTTTTGCGTTCAGAAGCCGAGCACGAAGTATTAGAGCCATAAGGCGTCAGCGCCATTTCCTTTATTTACTGGGTGGTAAGATGTTCTTTCAATTGTTCCTGCAGTTGGCGTTTTAAAAACTTTCCAACGGATGTTTTGGGTATTTCCTTGAGAAAGATCACATCATCAGGAAGCCACCAGCTGACAAATTGCGGTTTCAAAAAGGCGATGATTTCCTCTTTTGTCAAGCTTTTTCCTTCTTTAAGAACGACGCACGCAACAGGGCGTTCCTGCCATTTTGGATGGGGAACCGAAACAACTGCCGCTTCAAAAACAGCTTCATGGGCCATGAGCGCATTTTCCAGTTCGACAGAAGAGATCCATTCACCGCCACTTTTGATTAGATCCTTTGTCCGGTCGATAATATGGATAAAGCCTTCCTCATCAATTGTTACCACATCTCCGGTATGAAGCCAGCCGTCTTGGAAGGCGTCTTCCGTCCGCTCGTCTTTGTAATACTCATTGGCGATCCAGGGGCCACGAATGAGAAGCTCTCCCATTTCCTTTCCATCAGGCTTCACTTCGCCATTTTCGTTGATTACTTTGATTTCAAGACCGGGAGCAACGATCCCTTGTTTAGCCTTGATCGCCAGCTTCTCTTCTTCTGGAAGATCACGCTGATAACTTTTGAGGCGCGACAGCGTAGCCAGGGGTGTCGTTTCCGTCATGCCGTATGCGTGAATAAAAGGTATGCCGAACTTTGATTCAAACGCATGAATCACGCTTTTAGGCGCGGCAGCTCCTCCGCAAAGGACATACCTTAAGCTGGACGTGTCGTATTCTCCGTTTTCAAGTTCATGTAACAGTCCGATCCAAATGGTCGGCACACCGGCTGCAATCGTTATCTTATGAGTTTCAATGAGTTCGGCAAGAAGCTTGGGTGTCACCATGGGACCGGGAAGGACTTGCGTAGTTCCAAGCCAGGTGGCCACAAACGGCAATCCCCAGGCATTTACGTGAAACATTGGGACAACAGGCATTGCTATATCTGATTCGGAAATGCCCGCGGTATCGGCCATACTTAATGCCATGCTGTGCAGAACGATACCTCTGTGGGAATAAACAACGCCTTTCGGTTTTCCTGTTGTTGCAGAAGTAAAACACATGCCCGCAGGGTCGTTTTCCTCGATATCAGATGTGAACTCATAAGATTCATCGCCATCACCGACCAGCTTTTCATAAGAATATAATGATTCTAAACTGGACTCTATGGATGCATTTTCATCAGCCATGACAATAAAAGCTTGCACCGTGGGGATCTGTTCTCGAATTTTTTCAATAATGGGCAAAAGGTCAGGGTCGATCAGCAATATTTTGTTCTCAGCATGATTGATAATATATATTAAATGCTCTACTGACAAACGGATGTTAATGGTGTGCAACACTGCGCCCATGCATGGGATGGCAAAATACGCTTCCAAATGGCGGTGGTGGTTCCAGGCGAATGTCCCGACACGATCTCCTTTTTTTACGCCCAACTTTTCCAATGCGCTTGCTAAAGCCCGAGTACGGCGGCCGATTTTCCCGTAATTGAGACGATGCAATCCGCCATGGGTCCTAGAAATGACCTCTTTTTTGGAAAAATATTTTTCAGCACGCTCTATCAGCGCAGTGAGGGTTAATGGGATGTCCATCATAGGGAACTCTCCTTTACTCTGCTTTATTTTATCCCGCATGTAAGGTGCCATATATACACCACATCAAGACCTGAGTGAATACAAAAGGTCTAAATGGGAGAGAACGGCACCTAAATGCCCGATTGGTTCAACTAACATTCAGTAGGAGAAACGCCTACTGAATGAAGTTTCACTTTATATGGCTAACTACTTGGTTATTATGTTCACCGTGTTTGGGAGCCGGATATCTGAATGTTGCGGGCGTATCTGATAGTTTGATCGGATTATCAATATATGTTATTTCACCTGCCATTTGCTGAAAAATGGTTCGCAGGATGCCTCTTGCGACAACTTGCGGATCTCTTGTCATTTCTTTAAAAGTTAAAACAGGAGAGACGCATGCTTCCACTTCAGAAAACGCTTTTATCCATTCGGAAAGAGTTTTTTGCAATATAATCTGTTGAATCTCATATTTCAGCCGGTGCTGTTCATGTAAAGACGCTTCCAATAAAGGAATAAAATCAGGCTGTTCAATTGTATGGCAAAAAGCTTTCCAAAACTTCGGCTCAATGGCCCCGACTGATAAAAACCTTCCGTCCTTTGTTTCATAAACGGAGTAGCATGCCCGTCCGCCGGTCAGCATTTCTTCACCGCGTTTTGGGACAGTGCCGCCTGCCAAAAAATTTGGAAGCGATGTTTGCAGCCAGGAAATCACTCCATCGAGCATGGATATATCAATCAATTGTCCTTTTCCTGACCGGTTTCTTTCCAGTAGTGCGAGCAAAATACCGACAGCAGCCGGAAAAGCCCCGCCCCCAATATCGGCAATTTGGACAGCGGGAACGATCGGGATGCCATCCTTTGCTCCCATAATATCCAAAAGCCCGGCATAGCTAAGATAATTGATGTCATGGCCGGGGCGGTTTGCATAAGGACCAGTTTGTCCATACCCTGTTATGGAGCAAAAGATTAAACCGGGATTCAGCTCTTTTAACGTTTGATAGTCAAGTCCAAGCCGTTTCATGACATTTGGCCGAAAAGATTCAACAAGGACATCCGCTTGTTTAACCAGTTGCGTAAAGGTTTTTTTATCGCTTTCATCTTTCAAATTCAGACAAATACTCTTTTTGTTACGATTCAGTGATTGAAACAGGGCACTGCTTCCATTCGTTTTCGGTTCGAAATGTCTTGCATAATCGCCAAGCTGGGGATCTTCTACTTTTATGACCTCCGCCCCAAAGTCAGCCAGAATCATCGTGCAATAAGGTCCCGGCAGGAGGCGGGTTAAATCCAAGACCATAATAGATGTTAACGGCAAAAAGGCTCCTCCTTTCAAATGTCATAGACCCATATTTTTTGCAATGATCATTTTCATAATTTCATTGGAACCTGCATATATGGATGAAACGGCCACATCGCGGTACCTTCTCGCAATCTCGTATTCTTCCATATATCCGTACCCCCCGTGAAGCTGTAAACAGTTTGCAGACACTTTCTTCACCAAATCTGTTGTCCACCATTTGGCCATGGCTACTTCTGTCGTGATTTTTGTATTGTTTATATGCGCTTCAATGAGCCTGTCCACAAATGTCCTGCCAATTTCAATTTCCGACTTCATTTCTGCCAGCTTAAACTGCGTATTTTGAAACTGGCTGATGCGTTTGCCAAAGGCTTCCCGCTGTTCTACAAATTCAACGGTCTTCTCCAGCATGAGTTCTGCTGAGGCCATGCTCTGAATAGCAACCAAAAGCCGTTCCTGCTGTAATTTTTCCATTAAATAATAGAATCCTTTTCCTTCTTCTCCCAACAAGTTTTGCGCAGGAATTCTCGCATCTTCAAAAATTAACTCGCAAGTGTCATTGAGATGTTGGCCAAGCTTGTTTAATTTTTTCCCTTTTATAAAGCCGGGTGTTCCCGCTTCAACGACGAGCAGGCTGATTCCTTTGTGCGGCGGACTGGCCTGAGGATCCGTTTTGCATACCACTACAACGATATCAGCGGTTTTTCCATTTGTAATAAATGTTTTTTCTCCATTTAAAACATAATGGTTTCCATCTTTAATGGCCTTCGTCTTAATCGCGGCCAAATCGGAACCGGCTCCCGGCTCTGTCATGGCAATCGCCGAGATCAAGTCTCCGCTAATAGTCCCCGGCAGCCACCGCTTCTTCTGCTCTTCGGTGCCGTATGTTTCAATATAGGGAATGACAATGTCATTATGTAAACTGATTCCAACAAGTCCAACATTCACACGGTCCAACTCTTCGGAAACGACAACGGCAAAACCGAAGTCGGCATCATACCCTCCGTATTTCTCACTGACTTGCGGGGAGAGAAATCCATGCTTCCCCATCTTTTTCCAAAAACTACGCGGAACTTCTTTTTCTTCTTCCCATCGCTTAATAAAGGGGGCAGCTTCCTGTTCAAGAAAGGTTCTTAGTGACCGGCGGAAAATGTCATGTTCTTCTTTTAAAAACGTTCTTTTCACTATGTTCACCTCGTGCTTTTGAGGGTTTTGCCATTACTTTGGCTGCATTCTAATGGCACCATCCAGACGGATTGTTTCTCCGTTCAGCATCGCGTTTTCTATAATTGACAACACTAAATGCGCATACTCGCTTGGCTGGCCGAGGCGGGAAGGAAAAGGAGTCATTTCACCCAAGGCTTTTCGGGCTTTTTCAGGCAGTTGGGCAAATAGGGGGGTATGAAACAATCCGGGAGCAATGGTCATGACCCGAATGCCAAGGTGAGCCAAATCCCTTGCGAGTGGCAATGTCATTCCTACAATACCGCCCTTTGATGCGCTGTAGGCAGCCTGTCCGATTTGTCCGTCAAAAGCAGCGACAGAAGCTGTATTAATAATGACACCCCGTTCACCGTGCAGGTTCGGTTCGTTGGTCGCCATTTTTTCAGATACCAAGCGGATCGCATTGAAAGTGCCTGTCAGATTGACGGCGATGACTTTTGAAAAGGACGGCAAATCATGCGGCCCTTGCTTGCCGAGCGTTTTCTTAGCGATAGCAATCCCGGCACAGTTTACAAGCACATTGATGTGCCCAAAAGTGTCACATGCCTTTCCCACTGCGTCTTGAACACTGTCTTCATCTGTAACATCAGCATGAAAAAAAGCGGCATTGCTTCCGAGCTCATCCGCAAGCTTCCTTGCTTTTTCTTCCTCAAGGTCGAGAATAAAAGCCCGGCCACCATGTGAAACAATGTCTCTTACGGTGGCTTCCCCAAGACCGGAGGCTCCTCCCGTAACGATTGAGGTAACCTCATCTATGTTCATGACAATCATCCTTTCTCGACAAATAGAGAAGTTAATTAAATATATTCTAATAATTCAAATATATGAAGTCAAGCAATATCAGGCATATGTGCTAAACAGCCTTGGTTTGCGATAACATTTGCTTTTCTTCTTATTCACGATTTAAACTTAGGATATAATCTGGAAGAGGGCATTTTGTCCATTATGATAATCCAGCAATCAACAAGTTGAAATGAGGAAGTAATATGAATTTTTTACATAGCTTAAAACCTGCCCTGCAGGAAAATTGGAAAAAGTCGTTTACAGAGCCGACGCCTGTTCAACAACGAGCTATACCTTCTATTTTGGAAGGTAAAGATGTGGTCGCTCAATCTCCAACGGGCACTGGCAAAACAGTTGCCTATTTACTGCCGATTTTAAACAGGGTGGATGAAGAAAAGGAAGCGACACAGGCAGTCATTTTGGCTCCATCCCGAGAGCTTGTCATGCAAATTTTTGAAGAGATAAAAGCATGGTCTATAGGAACCGGGCTGACAAGCGTTTCCCTTGTTGGCGGGGCCAATATAAAGCGGCAAATGGAAAAGTTGAAAAAGCGCCCACAACTGATTGTGGGAACACCAGGGCGCATTTGGGAACTGATTCAAATGAAAAAACTGAAGATGCATGAAGTGAAAACCATTGTGCTGGACGAAGGGGACGAACTGCTCGGCAAGGAACATCTTGACGATGTCCGGCGTGTCGTGAAATCGGCGCTCAATGACCGCCAGTTGCTGCTGTTTTCAGCAACCGCATTGCAAGATCCCGACCAAGTAACAGCCATGCTTGGAAGGGAGCCCGAAAGGATTGTGGTCGATGGGGAACTAGCTGTACCATCTGAGATCGAACATATTTATTTGTTGTGTGAACCGCGTGAAAAAATCAACCTGCTTGGAAAAATCGCGAAAATGGACGGGATGAAAGGCCTCGCTTTCATTCGGTCTATTGGCAACTTGCATGTCATTGCCGACAAGTTATCCTATGAAGGTGTTGATTTGGAAATCCTTCACAGTGATATGCGCAAAGATGAACGGAAAAAGGCGTTACAAAGGCTTGACTCCGGGGATGTAAGCATCTTGCTCGCCACAGATATAGCAGCCAGAGGGTTGGATATAAAAGGGATATCCCACGTCATTCATTTTGACCTGGCGAAGGACGTGGAACAATATATCCACCGTTCAGGAAGAACAGGGCGAATGGGGAAATTCGGAACAGTTGTTTCGCTCGTTTCTCCAAGGGATGAACGCGAGCTGCAAAAATATGGCAAACTTTTAGGGATTCCACTCAGCAAAAAGCGCCTTTATAAAGGCGGCTTTCATCCGGCAAAAAATTACCAACGCAGAGGAAAATAAATGCTATCCGCAAGCTCGGGAAAATCGATAAATGGGTTGCGGTTTCCCTGAATATGAAAAATGGCTTGATTCCGGTGCTTTTCGTAAAGCTCGGGTGGGAAGGTCTTGTTCCATTTCCGCAAGAGCGGGAAGTCCACTTTTTTGCGAAATGCTTTTTTAATCCCTTTCGGATAACGGAGGACAAAATAAAGCAGCGCACGGGCGACCGTTCCTTTTCCAAACTCTGGTTCAAATAAACCGGACGAAGCGACTCCGCAATGGTTCCGTATTTTTTCAGTAGGCAATTCCGGGTTGTATTCCGGAAAGTCGTAGTATGGAAAATTGGACCGAATGGCATTACAGCTTGGTTCACAGGCAAAAAGATGATGTAAATCCCCCTTCATCGGTTCGCGACCGGAAAACCATGATTGCGGGACAATGTGCTCGGCATTAAACTTGAGCTCCATCGGCATATATTTTGGGAGGCCGTTTTCCGCCAATAACTGTTCATGCTTTTTTCGAACTTCATCATCTTTTGCAATCAACATAGCCGGATCTTCATCCTTTCCGGAGTATATGCTTTTAATTCCTCCGTCGGGCTGCAGATCCACCCACGTATATAAATATTGGTCTTTGCTTACCCCATAGGGAACGCGGTTTTTATGGGTTTGTTTGACGAGGGCGTGCAATTGCCGGTATATGGATTTCGTTTCCCACACGTCGACACGTCGATAATATTGGATGATTTCATTCCTGTCTGCTTGCGCATCGTAATAAACTAGCTGATTCTCTCTTAATCTATAAAGATTCTTCTCCAAAGTTTTGATCGTTGGGACAAGATGGACGGTCATCATGATCACTCCGTTTCTGCCGAATTAATGATTGTAGGCAAGCCTATTAAAGTAGGCTTGTTCTGTTCCAAGCTCGCGGTTCAGCAGAATTTCCATTGTTTCCAAATCCTTGCGGACAACGACAGGATCTTCGGAAGACCAATAAATGGTATAAATGAAATAATAGTCCTTGATCTGTCTGAAAATGACTTTTGAGTGGGAAAATGGATGAAACCTTGCCACAATATTGTATTTTTTTGAGTATGACCAATGTAAAAGCTCCATAATCATCGTTCCCTTCCTGTTCATTATAATCTTTTGATGAAGAAACAGAAATAGAAATGGTTCAATTACGGAAAAAGAGGGAAAATATAAATTGCAACTTCATTCAGTAGGCGTTTTCTTCCATCTCCTACTGAATGTTAGATGAACGAATCGGGCATTTAGGTGCCGTTTTCTCCCACTCAGACCTTTTGTATCAACCCAGGTTTTGAAGTGATGTAAATGGCACCTTACATGCGGGATAAATTTACATATTACAGATCGTGAGGGATCGAGATGGGCAATGACAAAAATTTTTTTTCTGTATTTAAAAACTTAAAGGATCAAGTAGATCGACTGCCAATTTCCGGCAACGCAAAACAAAAAATGAAATCCAAGATCTTTGAATTAAAGGAGCTTACAATCGAAGCGCGGGAACCAAGAATTGCGCTTGTGGGAAGAAGAGGAGCCGGGAAATCATCTCTCATCAATGCATTATTTGGAGAAAGGCGGCAAGTAGTCAGCCCGGTCCAGGCGGGAACTGGAAGGGGAAAATGGCTATGGTACCCTTCAGATGAAGACCCGAAGATCAGGCTGCTTGATTCCAGGGGGCTTGGTGAAAGCGAGAAGCCGCTTGAAGCAGCCGACGAAGATCGTGCGATAGATCAATTAAAAAAAGAAGTAAAAGCGGAGCAGCCGGATGTATTCCTGTTTTTAATCAAGGCAAAGGAAATCGATGCACGGGTGGAGGAGGATTTGCGGGAGCTAAACGACATCAGGGAGTTCATCCGCCAGGTTCACGCCTATGATGTTCCAGTCATTTGCATCGTGAGCCAAGTGGATGAGCTTGATCCGCCTTACTATAAAGAACTGCCGCTCGATGGGCATCCGGAAAAAGCAAAAAATATCAAAGCGGCCGTCAATTTGATGGAAAAACGCTTTAAGGAACATAAAATTCCTCTGATCACGACGATTCCAATTTGCACATATGCCGATTTTGACAAAGATGGAAATATCGTATACGATATGCGCTGGAACGTAGATGAGCTGGCCGCATATTTAGTCGACGTCCTTCCAAACGACGCCAAATTAAAAACGGCAAAAGCGGCAAAGGCGATCCCGGCTAAAAAAAAAGCGGCACAGAAGATCGTCGTCACGATGTCCGGTATGGCGACGATCATCGGAATTGAGCCGATACCGTTTGCGGATATGCCGCTGTTGACGGCACTTCAGGCGTTTATGATTATGGCGATTGCCTATATTTCGGGCAGGGAAATCAGCAAGGCCACTGCCGGCGAGTTTATCGGAGCGCTTGGAGTCAATCTTGGAGTGGCTTTTCTCGTAAGAGAAGGAGCCCGTTCAGCGGCCAAACTAATTCCCGCTGCCGGCAACGTCATTTCCGGCGCAGTGGCAGGTGGGGTAACGTATGGGATTGGTCAGGCCGGCATTTCATACTACATTGAAGGAAAAGATTTGAAAAAAGCAAAGCAAGCATTTGAGAAGGGAAAAAAGCAATTTCGAAAAGAACAAAAAAAAGAATCATAAACTATCAAATCTCCGCTTATGTTGCGGAGTTTTATTTTGCTTTACATAAAGTGAAACTTCATTCAGTAGGCGTTTTCTTCCATTCCTACTGAATGTTAGTTGAACCAATCGGGCATTTAGGTGCCGTTTTCTCCCACTTAGCCCTTTTGTATTCACTCAAGATTTTGAAGTGGGAGTCTTACGGCACCTTACATGCGGGATAATACTTGTACTCTATTAACGATGTACTATAAAATTTGAAGAAGACATTTATACTGACAAGGCAGGAAGTGATGACTGACAGATGGCAAACAGAAATGTGTTGTTTGAAAAAATCCCTTTTGATCAAGAAAGCTTTTTTCGCGCATATGTTCATTTGACCCGGAACGAGGATCGGCACGTATTATTGGAAAGCGGCAGGACCGGGCGGTTCAGTATTGCAGGCATTCGACCATTTGCCGAGGCAAGAGCGAATGAAAACGGTTTGGAGATTTTTCATCATGGTGAAAAAAAGATCATGGCAGGGAAGCCATTAGAGGAGCTTGAAAAGTGGATGAAGCCCTTTTCTTTTGCCCCTTTGCCGGAAATCCCCGATTTTCAAGGCGGAGCCATTGGTTTTATTAGCTATGATTACATAGAACATGTGGCGAGTATGCCGCAAATCGCCAAAGACGACTTGCGGCTTCCATTATTATATGTTTTGGTGTTTGACGAGTGGGCTGTTTTTGACCACGAGGAGCAGACTCTCTGGTTAATGGCATTGAAGCACGGACAGGCAGAGGAAACGATTACCCGAATGAAACATGAGTGGATGGAAGCTTCCAAGCCGGCCATTGAGGAATCCGTCTTTGACAAACCCGTAGCGGATGAGCAAGATATGCAAGTTTCCTTCACGGAAGAGGAGTTTAAGGCGGCCGTTCAAAAGGTGCAACAATACATTCAAGCTGGCGAAGTTTCGCAGGTGAACCTTACGGTGCGCCAATCCCAAAAAATAGCCGTTCCTCCTATACAGGTATACAAAGAATTGCGAAAGCTGAATCCCTCACCCTATATGGGGTATTTTCACACACCCGGATTTCAAATTGTGTCAGGCTCGCCGGAACTGTTAATCAAAAAACATGGCAAGCATGTGGGAACAAGACCGATTGGGGGAACGAGGCCCCGGGGTGCAAATGAAACGGAGGATCAAGCCCTGCAAGAGGAACTGCTTTTCAATGAAAAGGAGCGGGCGGAACATATTATGCTTGTCGATGTGGAACGGAATGATCTTGGGAAAATATGCGAATACGGAACTGTTCAAGTAGATGAACTGTTGGCCATCGAAAAGTATTCCCATGTCATGCATCTTGTTTCACATGTAGGCGGCGAGCTGTCCGCAGACAAAACTGTAAATGATGTCATCGAGGCCATATTTCCCGGCGGATCGATTACAGGCGCGCCTAAAATTCGCACAATGAAAATCATCGAAGAATTAGAACCAATAAAACGCGGGGTCTATACAGGATCACTTGGCTGGATTGGCTTTAACGGCGATCTCCATCTCAATATTACGATCCGCACGATGGTAATCAAAGAACAAATGTGCCATGTACAAGCCGGGGCGGGAATTGTCATTGATTCAGATCCGGCGGCGGAGTATAGGGAATCATTGAAAAAAGCGGAAGCCCTTTGGAAAGCAAAGGAAGCGGCAGAGAAAAGAGGGATTAGCGTTGATACTGATTATTGATCATGATGATTCATTCACATATAACATTGTCCAGATGATTGGCGCTACGGGAAGAGAAGTGGCGGTCATATCAGCTCATGCGTCCATCGAAGAAATGGACAAACTGGCTCCTGACTCTATCATTCTTTCATCAGGAGCGGGTATTCCCGACAAAGAGGGCACAACGGTAAATATCATCCGCCATTTTTTAGGGAAAGTTCCCATCCTTGGCATTGGATTTGGACATTTGGCGGTTGCCGTAGCTTTTGGAGGTGAAATTGGAGGTTCACAATATGTGCTGCATGGGAAAACATTAGAAATTCATCATGACGGGAAATCCGTTTTTGCCGGACTGGATCATCCGTTCCAAGCAACATGCTACCACTCACTTCTTATCCAGAAGACAGACTTCCCAGCTTGTTTGGAAGTGAGTGCACAAAGCGAAAATGAAGAAATCATGGCTATCCGTCATAAAGAATGGCCAGTCGAAAGTGTCCAGTTTCATCCAGAATCGATCATGACCCGGGAAGGAAAATGGATTATTTTAAACTTTCTGAAATCAATAGAATTGGTTGTGAAATAACATGGTTTTA
This sequence comes from Siminovitchia sp. FSL W7-1587, assembly GCF_037963795.1. Taxonomy (NCBI): domain Bacteria; kingdom Bacillati; phylum Bacillota; class Bacilli; order Caryophanales; family Bacillaceae; genus Siminovitchia; species Siminovitchia sp. FSL W7-1587. Next base: position 830,693 of record NZ_CP150169.1, on the reverse strand, counting down.
TTTTTAAATGGGAAGTTTATCAAAAGGGAAAACGCCGTTATTTCCCCCTTTGATCACGGTTATTTATACGGATTGGGCGTCTTTGAAACGATTCGTACTTATGGCGGGAAGCCGTTTTTATTGGAGGAGCATATAGAAAGGCTGAATCATGGATTAGAAGAGCTGGAGATAGACAGATCATTTACATCAGGAGAAGTAAAGCCGATTATCCAGGAATTATGCCTGATAAACGGCCTCCCCGATTCCTACATCCGAATGAATGTATCTGCGGGAGAAGGTGACATCGGGCTGCAAACCGCGCCATACATCGATCCAACTGTTATTATTTTTCAAAAATCGCTTCCCCCGCTCATTCCCCTTCAGGAAAAAGAAGCGGTCATTTTAAAACTGCGGCGCAATACACCGGAAACGGAAATCCGGATGAAGTCCCATCACTTTTTCAACAATGCTGCAGCGAAAAGGGAGCTGGGGCCTGACCGCGATAGGGAAGGAATTTTTCTGACAAGAGAAGGATATTTGGCAGAGGGCATTACTTCCAATCTATTTTGGGTAAAAGCGGGTGTGTTGTACACACCCTCCCTGGAAACAGGGATTTTAAACGGAATTACACGGCAATTGATATTAAAGCTGGCTAGATCCGCAGACATTCCCGTTATAGAAGGCTTGTTTAAAGAAAATGTCCTGCAAGAGGCGGATGAAATATTTTTTACCAACTCCATCCAGGAAATCGTCCCTGTTCACAAGTTCATGAAATGCAAACTGCCGGGGAACAAGGGAGTCATAGTCGGGCGGCTTTATGAAAAATATAAGGACGCTATATCAAAGATGGATAAATAGAAGAGAAAAAATCTCCTGCGGGCTGCAGGAGATTTTGATTTCTAATTTTCATGATGTAAATCTTTAGAAGGGGGCCGATCGACTTTCCTGGCATCTTCAAAATCAAGGGCAGAACCGATAAAAAATACGAGTCCTCCGGCAACTACGGCTAAAAAAACGACCAGTCCAATCAAAACCGATAAGTCCAACGTTGTTCCCTCCCAGTTTTGTGATCGTTTAGTACAATCATTACCCCGTTTGCTAATAGAATAAACATCATATTCCTAATTGTCAACTTATTCTTAAAAATATTAGGACAATTATGCGGGAGGTATTACTCATTCTCTTTCTGTTCATCTGAAGGGGAGGAATCAATTGTACGTGTGTCATCAAAATCCAACACAGTACGAATGTAATAAATAAGAAATCCCGCTATAGCCGCCAACACACCTGTTAATCCAATTGTAATCCATAATTCCATGAGCATTCCTCCTTGGTACAATATGTATGCTTGCCGCCGAATTACATTCATCATAAAAAAATGCGTTTCAGTTTTGTATCGTTTGCCGTGGGCCTTTGCGATGATGATGATCGACCAAGGTACAAGACAGAGGGATTCTATCACAATCTGCCGCTCCATCTAAAACGACACACTCGGCTGTCAAGCTAGCAACATCAACAAGCCGTTCGCGGGAAAATAAAGAAAAGGAACACGACAGGGCTGAATAAAATGGCGGAAATGTTCATTCAATTGCTCAACCTCCTAACCGTCCTCGAGACGATAACCGTTTATAGATAGTGAGCCATGATTAAAAAGCAACGCAATGTTTGTTAAAGCGGGAGTCCTGGCGATCATGATAAATAAAAGAGCGCCTTGTAAAAGCGCTCAAAAAATAGTTCTTCTCTTTATTGATTTCATGATGCTCTTTAATACATATGATGGTGGTGGTGAGGGTGGGCATGGTGCATGGAATAGGGATGTATCCCCTGATGTTGAAATTGCATTTGATCCAATTCATATCCATGATGATGCCAATGGTGGTGCCCATGGTGGTGGCCATGATGATGATGCCCGTGATGGTGCATTGGATATCCGTAATGATGCATTGGATAACCATGGTAGCCATAATGATGCATGTAGATCACCTTCCTTGCTTTGTGTTTATACACCATATGACCCAGGAAAAAACATGAAACCTATTTTTCGTAAAATGGGTATTTGTCTAGTGGTTTTGTTAAACGATGACAATCGTTTAGCAATCGCAGTGAAAAAACCTATTCTGGACCGAAAGATGAAAGATAATTCCGAATTCCATTTAGTCATAACCGAAAGCTGGTCTCAGAGGCACGGACCCATTTACGAAGCCCGGTAAATTTGGTTACCTTGGCTACATTCTTTTGTACGCTCCCTTCGGTCCGCTACCGCAAACTTATATTGACAGCCGTTTATGGTTGTATAATAAAAATAATACGCATTTGTTGTTTAAAGCAAATTATTGTTATAATGAAATGCGAACGGACATTCTCACTGATGATATATTTTACAATAAGAACATCAATTAATAGGGGCGAATACGCTAATGTCTATAGAAAAACTCAATAAACCCGAAAGGTCTGATCAAGAAAGAATAGATGTATTAAAAGAATTATTTCCAGAAGCTTTTACTGATGGAACTTTTAACCTGGAAATATTAAAAGAAGAATTACATATCCTGGATCTTTCTTCGGAAAAAGACGGCTTTTATGAGTTAAAATGGCCCGGAAAAGTGGAAGCTAAAAAACTGGCTGCAAAACCATTTACAGGTTCACTTTATCCTATGAAACATGAAGGGATAAACGTTGAAAATACCAGAAATATCTTGATTGAAGGAGAAAACTTGGAAGTTCTCCGCATACTGCAAAAAAGCTATAGAGAACAAGTGAAGTTCATATACATTGACCCCCCCTATAATACCGGGAATGATTTTATTTACGAAGATGAATACAAAGAGTCTGTACAATCATATTTATTGAAAACCGGACAAGCGGACGAAGAAGGAGTGTTAACGAGCAATCCCAAGTCGAGCGGCAGATTTCATACTAATTGGTTAAATATGATGTATCCGCGTTTACGGTTGGCAAAGTTTTTGCTTAAAAAAGAAGGAGTTATCGCCATACATATAGATGAACACGAACAGAGCAATCTGGAATTGCTGATGAATGAAATATTTGGAGAAGAAAATAGACTTGGACATATCATTTGGGATAAGCGAAATCCCAAGGGGGATGCTACGGGCATCGCTTATCAACATGAATCCATATTAGTCTACGCCAGAAATAAGGATTATTTGCTGGCAAAACATGAAATAAAAAGACCCAAACGAAACGCTGAAAAAATGATTCGAAAAGCGAAGGAGCTATTCAGCAAGCTTGGCAAGACAAGTTTGCCGGATGACCTTCAAGAAGTGGCCCAAAAATATACATTACCCAAATCGATTCTGGAAGAACATATCAAAGAATATGATTTGGACGCTGTGAATGAAGAATATAAAAAATGGTTACAAACCCAAGATGATCTATCGGGCGGAGAAGCCGCTTATAAATGTATTGATGAAAATGGGGATGTATATCGTCCAGTTTCAATGGCTTGGCCAAATAAAAAGCAGGCTCCTGACCATTATTTTATTCCATTGATTCATCCCCAAACTAAAAAAACTTGTGCGATTCCTCAAAGAGGCTGGAGAAATCCTCCCTCTACAATGAGAAAATTATTGGAAGAAAATAAAATCCTCTTTGGGAAAGATGAAAAAACAATACCAAATAGAAAATATCTTTTAAAAGAATATTTATATGAAAATATCCCATCCATCCTCAGGTATGGCGGAAGCGACGTTGATTTGTTTAACAAGCTGGGGCTGCCTTTTGAAAATCCAAAGCCTTATAGATTCGCTATGGACATGATACACTTTTTTACTGAGGAAGATGATATCATATTAGATTTTTTTGCGGGATCAGGCACAACGGGTCATGCAGTCTATGAATTAAATGAAAAATATCATACCCGAAGAAGATTTATTTTGGTTCAGGTTCCCGAAGAAACAGCCAAAAATTCGGCAGCTAGAAAATCCGGATTTAACACTATTTCCCAAATAACAAAGAAAAGGTTAATGGAAGCCGCGACATGTATAAAGCAAAGGGGAGCCGTTTCTGATTGCGGATTTAAGGTTTTTGGTTTAGGGAAAACAAATATTAGACAATGGTCTGATTTTGACGGGGATCGTATTGAAGAATTGGAAGAACAGTTTGATTATTCACCGCTCGTTCCAGGCTGGAATGAAGAAAATGTCATAACCGAACTTTTGTTAGTTCAAGGTTTTCCCCTTGATAGCAATAGGGAAGTTTTAAAAAATGTGCGGTACAACAAAGTGTGGAAGATTACACATGACCGCGTCGACTACAGTTTATATATATGCCTGGACAAGAAGCTGGAAGAACATACAGCCAATGATCTTATCCCATTCAAGGGGGATGTTTTGATTGTATTGGACGATGCCGTAACCGACACATTAAAAATGATCTTATCTGAAACGTTAAATGTAAAAACACTCTAAAAAAGGAAGAGTATCATTGGGACAACATTTGAAAATAAAGTTTGATTCTGAACAACAATATCAACTTGATGCGATCAATAGTGTTGTAAAGCTTTTTGAGGGAGTACCGACACTTGATAACGTTGATTTTTGGCCAACCCATATAGATGATAAAATCGTTAGTAATGCGGGCTTGGATGAACAATTGGATCATCATCTTCTGTTGCACAACCTGCAACAAGTCCAACAGAAAAACAATCTTGAAAAGAGAGGGAGCGAAATCTCGCTTTCTTCCAAAATAGAACTCGATGAAGGACCTCTTCTGAATGGCATTCACCATGACCAACATATTGCTATTCCGCATTTTACAATCGAAATGGAAACCGGCACCGGAAAAACATATGTTTATGTAAGAACCATCCATGAATTACATAAAATCTATGGGTATAAAAAGTTCATGATCGTTGTGCCGAGCATAGCCATTTATGAAGGTGTGGTAAAAACAATTGAAATGACAAAATCCCATTTTGCGTCATTGTACGATAATGAAGAAATATCTTTGATTCAATATGATGGCGCTAAATTGGGCAGATTGCGCGAGTATGCCGAAACCCCCTATCTATCTGTCATGATCATGACAATGGATTCGTTTAATAAACCTTCCAATAACTTTTATAAAATGACCGAACAATTACAAGGTGATAAAAAGCCCATTCATTTTGTCCAAGAAACGAGACCTATCGTTGTATTGGATGAACCGCAAAATTTTCATACAAAAATAGCCAAGGAAGCCATCCGCACACTAAAACCTTTATTTGTCTTAAGATATTCGGCGACCCATAAAGAGACGCCCAACTTATGTTATCGTCTTACGCCAATAGATGCTTTTAGAAATAATCTTGTGAAACAAATTGAAGTGATCGGCATATCTGATTTGGAAAACTTCAATGTTCCTTTAATCCGGTTAATGGATATAGTTCGCCAGCCAATAGCGGCAAAAGTAAAAGTGAATGTATTGGATAAGGGAATAAAAAAGGAAAGAGACATCTTGTTAAGACAAGGTTCTGATCTAGAAAAGATCACCGGATTACAAGATTATGCCGGATTGAAAGTGACGGAAATCCAGTATGGCAAAAAAGACGAACATAAAAAAGTTTCGTTTGAAAATGGGTTTGAATTAAGTTTTCATCATGCACTTGCATCTAAAGAAAGTATTTTTCGAGCACAAATTGAAAAAACGATTGAAGTGCATATGGCTAAACAAGAGGAATTGAAAGAAAAAGGAATTAAAGTGTTATCATTGTTTTTTATCGACAAAGTGAAAAATTATACCGGTAAAGAGGCTCTTATTAGAAGGTTGTTTGATGAGTGTTTTAACAGATTAAAGACGAAATTTCCTTCTTTTTCCAATATGGAGCCGAGTGAAGTCAGAGAAGGTTATTTTGCAAAGCCCGGCAAGACGGCGAGTGATGATGAAGCGGTTGACACGAATGGCCGCAATCAAACCGAAAGAAAAATGGAAAAAGCCGCTTTTGAATTAATTATGAAGAAAAAGGAACAATTACTTTCTTTTGAAGAACCGGTCTCTTTTATCTTTGCCCACTCTGCACTCAGAGAAGGTTGGGATAATCCGAATGTGTTTCAAATCTGCACATTAAATCAAACTGTTTCTAACATCAAAAAAAGGCAGGAAATAGGAAGAGGATTACGATTGGCTGTAGACCAAAAAGGGGAGAGGCCTGCGGAATATGAAATGAATATCCTCACGGTCATCGCCAATGAAAGTTATGAGAACTACGTGGCAAGTTTGCAACATGAATATGAAGAAGATGGAAATAAACCTCCTCAGAAGCCAAAAAAGCCGCGGCAAGCCATTGTTAAACGCAATGACAGTCTATTTCTTTCTTCAGAGTTTCAACATTTTTGGGCGAAATTAAATCAGAAAGTAAAGTACGAAATAAACATTGATACGGAAAAGCTCATCAATCAATGTGTGAAAAGGTTAAATGCCACCAAGTTCCCTGAGCCTAAAATGGAAATTTCCCGCGCCAAGTTTATCATGCATCAATATAAGATAGCGTTAAGGGAAACCCGGGGTGAAAAAGCACATATCACCATTGTGGTTCAAGATTCCACCGGCAATCGTTATAAGAGAAATGAAGCAGTTCAGGAAGGGGACAGTCTTTATAAACTAGTAAATGATATCCGATTGAAACATTACATCGTTAAGAAAATCAATTATAGCAGCAAAAGTGAGGAACAATCTCTTACATTTGCCAATGGGGAGATCCTCACAAAAGAAAGTCCATTCATATTTCACACTGAAAAAACCAGTCATATTGAAAAAAGCCAAACAAGTGTTTTTAGTGAAAAATACCCCATACCCAATTTTATAGAGAGGGCGGCAAAAGAAACAAATTTAACAAAAAAAACGATCATAACGATATTTAAAAAAATGGATCTTGAAAAAAGAAAGCTTATATGGATAAACCCCGAGGGCTGGATTCGTGAGTTTCTATCCCGGATTCAGGAAGTTTCCCGTAATCACATCGCCGAAAACATTGAATTTACGGTAATGGCGGAGCCATTGTATGATGTAAATGCAATATTTCCTGTCACTGGCAAGTGTCCGCAGAAGCAGTTGATCGCGGGCGGGATAAACAGCTTATATGATAAAGTGCAAGTTGATTCAGATGTTGAACGTGACTTTATGTTGAAACGAGTCATCCCTGATGCTGACAACACGAAGCTTTATTTTAAATTCCCGCCCCATTTCAAAATAAAATTCCCAAAAGTGATTGGCAATTATAAACCCGGCTGGGGAATGGTCAGATTAGAAAAAGAGGGAGAAGTAAAGCTTGAATTCATTATAGATTTGAAAGGCGGTCTGAATATTTCCCAAGTCAAATGTGCTCAAAAATATTTTGGCAAGCTGGGTATCAATTATGGGGTTGTTGATCAAACAGTTCGTGATTGGTGGGAAAAATCACGTATAGAATAAAATAGGAAGAGCAGGAAAATTCACCCTTAGTGACGAATCATGTCTAAGGGTGTTTCTATTTTAAAGGGGGGTATTCAATGGGAAATTATTATCATACAAATGCGATTTATCGTTATTTGGACGAGAATCCTCATCCTTTATTCAAGTTTCCAAAAGGCAATATTTGGGCGCTCATATATGGAGATAAGGATACGTTTCATCCCAAAGTATTGATTTTGGCGGCTGGAGTGAAAGCCGATGAACCATTGTCGAACAGCTATTACGAAATGTATGCGCTTTTAAACCAGATCAGCCACCGATCAGGGGTTCCGTTTGTCACAATTCTTTTTAGAACAGATGTTACACAAATAACAGAAGTCGCTATGGCAAAAAGAGATGGCAACTTTGCCAACATACCGTTGCCTGAGTTAGCCAAGAAACTGCAATCGTTTCATTTGGAAATGAATCGTAATCCTACAAAAAAAGCGATTAATAGCGAATCATCCAGCGCATACATGAATTGGCAGAGAGGAAATCTCGGAAATCGAATGATTGCGGTTGATATAGACATGTTTAAAATCTCGCGTCAGGACGTTATTGAGCGCTTTTACGAATTAAAACGATCTTATTTTACCCTAAATCAATGGCGGCCATTTTTAGCAGATTACAATAATTTCAGGGTAGTAAGTAAACTTGCGCAAATGAGCGATATACAATTCGATATTGTATATAATAGAAAAACAAAAAACCCTTGTTTTGACGATCCCAGTCAAGTGAGAGTGTTTCATGTTCATTATGATCAAGACATTGTCATATCAGATGGCAGATGCATGACAATACATGATTTCATGAATGATTAGAGACATCTCATGTATGGAGATTTTTATTATGTAAAAGCTTTAAATAAGAGAGTAGAAAATACACGATAACTCCGAGTTTATTTCATTCCACCTGATTCAAAAATGAAATAAATCGAAGGTTAAGCTTTCTTTTTGAATCTGTTGCCTGTATTTAAGTACACCAAGGCAAAAATAATAAGAGTAAGAAGTAAAATAAGACCTATAATCAACAACACTTGTTTCCCTAACACCTCACTTAATGTCAACAATAAGATGCTTAAGCAAACGCCAAACATGATTTTCCCCATAAATTTGCACAAAGCCACTTCATCGTATTGAGCTTTTTCACTGTCAGACATTGTATTATAACCCGCAATCAAAAATGCTCCTTTTCCTCTTGACAATATGATAGCGAAAATGAAAAACGAAATGAAAATAATGATGAGAATGATAGCTTCAAACATAACGGCACCTTCCTTTGCTTCATATTGAATGCAATACTCATGATTGATTTGAATAAGAGTACCAGAAATGCTATAAACGGGTTCTATCCCTTAACCTCCAACTAGCAATTTGATCATGAAATCGACCATTCGCTTTTCGCAACAAGTGGAAGTAGCGAGAACCTGGCTGGTTTCGGTACGAAGCAAAGTCTTTGGGCCATTTCTTCAATCTAACAGCTCTACAACCATGCATTGATTTCATCATAACGCAAAATAGCAAGTTGTGGAAAGGTGTGAAAATCATCTTTTTAAAATATTTCATCAAACAACTTATACAGAAGCTTGAAGGTAATCCTTTTTCTAATGCCACAAAAGGACGACCTCTTTCAAGAAGAAGGTTTTTTGTTTTGACAATATGGCTTCAGCTAAGTGGCGATCGCTCGTTAGCCTTGCCATTGTAGGGTCATCGGTTCGGTGCTTGGGAATTATTTATGGATTGGCGTACATACTTCATTAAATGTATCATCGATGCCTAAAAATAGGAGGAGATTAAATGGCGACCTATCTGTTATATCGGTCAGGAATTCATGATGCGACATTGACATTTCATAGTGACGGGATCTTATTTCGAGAAAGAAACGTTATGACAAACGAATGGGATGATCAGGTAAGCGTAACGGACACACAAACAAAGGCACTGGAAGATTACTACCATATAAATCCGCGAGAGATTTGGGAGCGTCTGGATGAATACAGGAATATTTTTCAAACAGAAAAACAGCAGGTAGTCACGTCCTGGGGGGCTGTTTATCAAAGACTTGAGGAAGATAAAATCGTATGGGTTGAAAGAAAGAAAAAGTTTCCGCTCGATATAGTGCTGGCAGATGGAGAACCAGTTGCCTTTATATGCCCTTCGAGGATCAATTGCAGTGTTTTGGTTAAGGAAGGATATGAAGCAAATACACCTATAAAACTTTGGGATCACCCAAAAGTATCGAAAGCAACATACGGTATTGAACATCTCGGGAGCTTTATGGTGGCTATGAGAGATGAAATTAGATTGGCTACAGATGTATGGGTTCCAAGTAAACTTGAGGGACCAAAGCCGGTTATTTTAGTGAGGACGCCTTATGGACGAATGATATACAAACGATCGTATGTGGATTTCATTCAACGTGGTTATGTCGTCGTTATCCAAGATACGCGAGGAAGACAAGATTCAGAAGGTGAATGGCTACCGATGTATTCAGAGATAGAAGATGGCGATGATACGTTAAATTGGATTGCCGAGCAATCTTGGTGTAACGGAAACATCGGGATGATCGGTGCTTCTTATGGCGGGTATGTTCAATGGGCTGCCGCAGCCAGTGGCAATCCTCATTTAAAGGCCATAGTCAGTATTGTTACCGCCGGAAGTCCTTTTATCGATATTCCCAGAAAAGGGGGCACCTTCGTATCCGGCACGCTCGCTTGGGTCTTTGCAATGGTGGAAAAAGAATTTAAGCCGGAAAATATGCATCGTACAGATTGGGGTAAAGTTTTGAACATTCGGCCATTACGAGATATCCCGAAAAAGGCATTGGGAAAAGAAGTCCCTTTTTGGAACGAATGGATGGCACACCTTGCGAAAGATGATTTTTGGACAAAGTCGGATTGGTATCAATATAAAGCAAATATTAAGGTGCCAGCCATGATCGTATCAGGATGGTATGATGATAACGGGATGGGAACGACGGAAGCGCTGGAAGTAGTACAAGACTATGCCGACAATGATAAGAAGATTATTCTCGGGCCGTGGATGCATGATGCAAATACGACTCGTGATATCCAAGGCGTTGCTTTCGGTAATAATGCGCTTCGTTATGATATCGATTTTTACTATTTGCAATGGTTTGATCGGAAACTAAAAGGAATAAATAATGGAATTGATGGCGGCTCAATCGTCGAATATTATGTTACCGGTGAAAACAGATGGGTGACAGCCAAACAATGGCCTCCTGAAAATGTTGAATGGACTAATATGTATATAAGCAGCAAAAGCAGTGCCAAATCTTCCTATGGGGATGGTACTCTATTGTTCGATTCATCTGTCCAGGAGGGGTATGATGAATTTGTATATGATCCGGAAAACCCGGCTCCGCACTTGATTGATCTATCGGAAAATGAAATTGGCGTCCCGGCCAATTATAAAGAAGTGGAAGAAAGAGAGGACGTACTAGTTTACACTTCCGCACCTTTGGATAAACCAATAACGATTGCCGGGGACATTTATGTGAAAATATTCGCCTCCAGCTCTGCCAAAGATACGGATTGGATTGTTCGCCTAACAGATGTTGACCCGAAAGGCAATTCTATTCAACTAGTGGATGGTGTGTTTTGTGCCCGATTCAGAAAAGGTTTTGAACGAGAGATTTTGCTTGAACCAAATAAAGTGGAAGAATATGTTATTCGCACATCGAAAATAGCCAATACCTTTAAGAAAGGACACCGGATTCGTTTAACGATAACTTCCAGTGCGGATAACTATATTTTTCCAAACTCCAATACCGGAAAAGATCCTGCAACAGATATTGATTTCCTAAAGGCCAAACAACGAGTTTATCATCAAGGGAACCATCTGTCATATGTGCAATTGCCTATCATTAAATAAAAACGACAAGGATTTCATTAAATGCGATTTAATCGTCAGCTTCGAGTATTCCTCATAAAAGAGAGGTTTTTTATGAAATCTCCTGTATGTTATCAATTAGCCTGATGAGACGATTTTTTGATCCACTTGTTCACGATCCTGAATGAATATCAAAATGTGAGTGAGTTCAACTTTGTTTCTAGCATTATTGGCTTAAAACACAAATGTTGGTTTTGACCGTTTTTAGACGAAAGGTGACCAATACGTGCCACTTTGTCAATGGTAACAAAAAAAGCAAGGGAGCATAAACGCTGAACCCCTTGCTGTTACTGGCTTTTTAGGTACGGCCCCGGCAGGAATCGAACCTGCGACGCACGGTTTAGGAAACCGACGCTCTATCCTCTGAGCTACGGAGCCAAGTTGTTATTCATAAATGACCTTTTCTATTATAATACACATTATCTTTGTTGAAAAGTCCAAAATGATATATACTATAAAATAGACAAACGGAAAAGGATGTACATCCTTGCTTTTCAGTTGTGCGCAGATGAAAAGCGGACAATGTATGGGTGGAGGAGATGTTTATGCAACTGGGCGTACTCATTGGCTTGTCTATCCTTCTTGGTGTTATCGCCGTATTTTTAATATACTTCCTTGGCGGTGCGCTAGATTCGGAAGATTCCAAAAAAATAGATGAGCTACCTTCTGATCAACAAAAAAGTGGCTGATCAAAAACCGCCTGCGGTATAATATTGCAGGCGGTTTTTTTATATAATATGATCTTCAAATCTTCTATTGGTCGGTTATGGACTAGCCGGCTGCTAATAGTTTTGTTAATAATTTGTCAAATTTGTTTGGACTGATGATTTCGTGTGTAATGTATTTTCCATTATAGAACAAACCAAATGTTGTCCAGATTGTCGGTGCATTTTGTGCTTCCTCTTTAGTGGTTATCCTAACAGTTTTAAAAGGGATTCCTTTGTTTTCTGCTATTTTTCCCAGCTCGTCCAATATGCCAACAGCAAATGGACACTGAGCGGTGTAATAAATGGATATGCCTTCGTCATCGAAGAAAGTCTTTAGTTGTTTTTTAAAAGAAGGTAAAACAGCTTGTTCATTCCATCTCAATGCCACTAACTGGAAATAAGGTTCTGTTTGGTCCGCCAACTCAAAACCCATATGTTCAAAGAAACGTTTATCGCTTAAATATGGATATTTTTTCTTTCCCACAATGTGCACAATCCCATCCATGCCACGATTAATCGCATCTTCTTTGCAATGTGCTAGCAATTGCTTGGCATATCCGTTATTTTTATGGCGGCCTGAAACCCACAAGCAGTTGATATACATATAATTTGGTGCACCAATAGGAACCCATGCCATTTCAGCAGGCAAGTATTCTATAAATACTTTTGCACGCTCATCTAAACGGTAAAAAACTAATCCTTCTTCCATTCGTTCTGTCAGCCACTTCTTTTTCTCACTTACTGCGTGTTCGTACTGTTTTGCCCCTAATGCGCAGCATATATGTTCGGATTCGATATTCCTTTTTGTTATTTGAACAAATCCCATTGTTCCATCTCCAAATTCATTATTATAGATTGTGATTTTCTCTAAGACGTATGTTACTCCTATTATAACTTTGCCCGATAATGGAAGCAAACATCATATGGAGTCACGCTGTGAAATGGACAACTGTAATGATCATGAAGCTTGAATTTGCCGCAAAGATGATCGGAAGAGCGGAGCAAAAGGGACACTGGTTCATGATGCCATAACGGATCCCAGTCATGCCCCTAAACAAAGTAATGACGTTAAGACTTTGATAAAAATGTGGTGACAACCGGCAGAAAGAGCAGGCAAAAACAACATGCTCTTCAGCTTCAACAAATGCCAGAGCAACGAAACCCTGATTGAAAGCAACCTAAAGCAACATGATTTGAAGCTCGCACCATCATTGAAAGAAAATGATTGGAAACAAAAAATTGTTGTTGGAAGTCAGGGAACGAGCGTGGCTGCCGGAGAGAAAAAAGCAGGAGATTCTTTGCGTGGTTTTCTCGAAGAAAAAAGAGACTAGATAAAATGAAGAGGGCGGCATTACCCAACAAACGGGCCATTGTTTAAGAAATGTATGAGAAGATGATTATATTCAGCGGAATTTCATAATGAATCACACTCCTTTTGGTTGAATCACTTAAAGGGGTAACTTATCGACAACTATCTATAATTTTTGTCTACTCCTTTCTTTAAAAACATTCTTGTAAACTAATTATTGGAAATAATCGTACTATTAATGCAATATAAATCTTAAGGGATTAGTCAAATTATTTCGCGAATAAAAAAGGATGTTGTAAATGAAAATCAAGGTTACATTTTTGATCATTTTTCTCGTTGTTTCCGTTTTATCCCGCATGTAAGGTGCCGTAAGCCTCCCACTTCAAAATCTTGAGTGAATACAAGAGAAAACGGCACCTAAATGCCCGATTGGTTCAACTAACATTCAGTAGGAGATGGAAGAAAACACCTACTGAATGAAGTTTCACTTTATCCCGCATGTAAGGTGCCGTAAGCCTCCCACTTCAAAATCTTAAGTGAATACAAGAGAAAACGGCACCTAAATGCCCGATTGGTTCAACTAACATTCAGTAGGAGATAGAAGAAAACTCCTACTGAATGAAGTTTCACTTTATTTGCTTACATATTTTTGTTTGCTTATAAACAGAAACCACTTACTTTTGTGGGGGCAAGTGACAATTGGAGTATACACTATGAAGTGAATGAAAAAAATGGCTGTCGAGTAAGCAGTGGATACATTAAATATGTTGGGAACGGATCTATTCCAGAGGTGTTGGAGTACTCTATTTATCGTTCAACAGGAACAGTTCCATTAGAGAAAAATGGCGTTTTTACGTTACCGTATAGTGGGTGTACTGACGTAAGCAAGAATTCGGATATTAAAGCAACCATAAAATGGGATCATCAATCAGAAACGATACCCTTAACAATCCAATGATATTACTGAAGAGGATATATAGGCCATTTCAAAAATTGTGTACGGTAGGCTTATTGCCAGCGAGGTTGCTATAAAATGATCAAGCCTATTTAAGGAGATTATGTATAATGGCCTATTTGGTTGCGAATATACTCTGGCCTGCGGTAATGAGTCCGTTTTGAGATATGATACAGAGCCTAAGCACATTGTTCCGGTATAGATAGCAGGTGGCGGTACAAGATTGGGAAAGGGACGCATCAAAAAACGGCGCTACATCAAGGATTTGTGGATTTTGAGGAGCCAGCAATTCGTAATTGTATCTCTTTTAAGCTTTCTCTCGTCGTCAATCTGTCCTTATAAACTCTGATACAATGATAAAAAAGTAAAGGAATGGTGATTCAATGGCTGCATTGGTTTTTGACCATATCGTTCATTTTATTGACCGCGATCCGTCAGCGGCCATTTTTGAATGGAAGAAACACGGTCTTCATGCTGTGAAAGGGGGATCGCATCTTCAATGGGGAAGCTGGAACAGTTTGCTCTACTTCGGGCTTTCATATGTGGAATACTTGGCGATAGAACATGATGCGATTGCTCGAACTTCCAGCAATCCTTTAATACAACAAATGAACGAAGATTTACAGAAAGGGGAAGGATTCGGAACGATCTGTTTTAGAACGCATAACTTACTATCGCTTCGTGAACGGCTCGTTGCTTCAGGTTTTACACCCGGAGAAATAGTAAACGCGGAACGGATAAGAGAAGACGGAACGATGTTGCGGTGGAAAATGATGTTTGTGGAAACTCCATCTTTCACGGTCCGCTATCCCTTCTTCATCCAATGGGAACAGGATGATTCGGACAGGTTCAAAGAATTTTCTGAGCGGGGAATGATCCCGGAAAAACAGCAACATTTACACGTAAACAAAATTGATTATGCTGTCCCATCACCTGAAGAGTACGCTGCTCATTGGGGAAAATTGCTGCAATCGCCGGAACCATCTGTTGTTTTAGATGAGTTTTACAAGAAAGAGGCCATTTTGCTTCAGGTAGGAAACGTGGAATTGAAGTTTATACAAGGCAAAGCAAAGCGTCCGATCGCTATTCATGTAAATCATTTTAACATTAAAAAATCAATCGAACTGTTTAACGGCCTTTATGTATTTTACTAACTGAACGATCATTTCTTATGTTTCATTTGTGTTGACATCGGGTAAAAGAGAATTGAAAGGCTCTCTGCCTTTTTCCATGAATAACTAACATGGGAGGAGATGGAAAAATGTCTTTAGTACCATTTGACCCTTTTCGCCAACTGGACAATATGAGGAGAGATTTAAATCGGTTATTTTCGACGGACTTTGGGATGGACAGGGAGTTCGGCATACCGAAAGTGGATGTGTATGAAACGGAAAACGAAGTGGTAGCCACATGTGATCTTCCCGGGCTGGAAAAGAAAGATGATGTCCAGATTCATATCAATGATCAGAACACGCTGACGATCAGCGGAATCATCCAACGCTCCAATGAGATTAAGGAAGACAGAATGCACAAGCAGGAGCGTTTTACAGGTCGCTTTCAGCGGACGATCCCTTTGCCGTCACCGGTATCGTTGGAGGGCAATGCAAAAGCCACCTATAAAAATGGGGTACTCGAAATTCGAATGCCGAAAATGCAAGATGACGGTCAAAACAGAAACAAAATCGATGTTGATTTTCATTAAAATAGAAGCCGGAGGAGCAGCCTCCGGCTTTTTCTTTATTTACAATGGGAAAGTCTGGATTTTATTCGTACAACAACAGCCTGGTGTTTCCCAGCTTCAGCATATTTTTCAAGGGTGTCGATCACAAAGTCGTTTTGACGTACTAGTGCAGGAGTGCAAGCGACTCGACTTGTCAAAGAAAGCTAGGAACAACATCATCATCGTACGAGAAAAAGCGCAAGCTGTTTGTGGACGTTGCTGCTGGGCCTTGCCAACAGACCGCTTTCGATCTTGAGCTCTGTTTTCGTTTCTTATCAGTGAAGTTTAAAGGCTCCCAAACTAAGAATGCCCCGTCGGCATGCTCCAAATCTTATGGGCCTAACCCACCCGTTTGATGTCATTGCCTATGTTCCCGGTACTTCGCTAAACGGCCACTTGCGCTTTTCTTGTGAGAAAGGTTAAAATATTCAGTATATATTCAAATTCAGGGAGGAAGGTAGATGTATACATACGCAAGCTTTTCCATGCCGCCTGTTATTATTTACGGAAGCCATGCTTTTGAAAAAGTGGGTGAACTAACAGCAGAGAGAGGAAAGAAAGCACTTATTGTAAGTGATAGGATCATGGAAAAGCTCGGAAATGTGGAAAAATGCCGGCATTATTTGACATCCTCCGAAATATCCAGTGTTTTATATCTCGATATCGATTCTGAGCCGACTGATCGCTACGTGACCGAGGCGCTCAAACTGTACATCGCTCACGATTGTGACGTTATTGTCTCCCTTGGAGGAGGCAGCTGCATTGATACAGCGAAAGCGGTCGGCGTTTTGGCAACAAACGGGGGCAATATTGGGGATTACATGGGTGGAAAGAAGCTTGCAAAAAATGCGCCCGTGCCCCATATCGCCATTCCAACGACAGCCGGTACAGGCTCGGAAGCAACAGATGCGACAGTGATTACGAATACTTCCAACCACGTCAAAATGATGATAAAACAGCCGGCTTTTATGCCTGCGTGTGCCATTGTCGATCCTATTTTAACGGTGTCATCACCGAAAAATGTGACAGCCGCTACAGGAATAGATGCTTTAAGTCACGCCATTGAAGCATACTTATCAAAAAAAGCGCATCCCATGACAGATATGTATTCGTTGTCGGCGATGAAACTGATAGTGGAATATATTGAAAGCGCTTATCGCGAAGGGGACAATATCGCTGCACGTGAAAAGGTGTCCTTGGGTTCTTTGCAGGCTGGGATTGCTTTTTCCAATGCTTCGGTTTGTTTGGTTCATGGCATGTCCCGGCCGATTGGGGCCTTGTTTCATGTTCCGCACGGCATTTCCAATGCCATGCTTCTCCCGGCCGTATTGGAGTACAGTAAAGATGCCTGCGTTGACAGGCTCGCAGATTTGGGAAGAATCTTTGAAAGGGACAAAGCCTTCACCAATGAAGAGGCGGCTGAAGTGGCTATTGCCTCGGTGAAAAAGCTTTGTGCCCGGCTGGACATTCCCAACCTGAAAAGTTGGGGAATAGAAGAGGGGACCTTCAGACAATCCTTGGCCAAGATGGCGAAGGATGCGATTGACAGCGGCAGTCCGGCCAATCATCCAAAGGTGCCGAGTGTTGAAGAGTTAATGGAGCTTTATATGGTTTGTTACGATTATCCGTTTGCAGTGCAGGAAATCAGTGGCAAACCGCTTCATTAATCCATTATGTTTGGTCATTGGCTTTTACATTCTCATAACCATTGACGACCAAATCAAGCTTGCCTGTAACGGGATCAATCACGAGCCCGTGAACCGGAATTTCACCCGCCATTAATGGGTGATTTCGAATCATATTGACACTGTGTTCAACGCTTTGTTCCACGCTGTCAAACCCTGTCAGCCATTCATCCAGGTTGATGCCGGCGTTTTGGATAATATCCAATGTGTCCTGTTTAATGCCGCGAAGTTTCATTTTCTCTAGAACTTGATCACTTTCGATAGCGCTCATGCCGCAATCGTGATGACCAATGACATAAACTTCATCCGCCTTTAATTCATAAACGGCAATAAGCAGGCTCCGCATAATACTTCCAAATGGATGGGTGAGAATAGCTCCCGCATTTTTTACCACTTTTACGTCACCGTTTTTCATATTCATTGCCTTATGGAGCAATTCAACGAGGCGCGTGTCCATGCATGTTAAAATAACAAGTTTCTTATCTGGGAATTTTGTTGTTGCATAAGCTTCGTACATTTTTTCTTCAATAAATGTTTGGTTGTATTTAAGGATTTCATTTAATAAGGACATGATGATCTTCCCTCCTAAGGCAATATTGGATTGAAATATAAATTCATTTTACAGAAAATGATGGTGAAAAAAAAGTTTGACGTTCTGTTTTGCATTTTGTATGATGTTGGAAGATATGTTGGGAGAGGTTCATAGCGTCAACCCTCTATAAAAAACTATGGCTAATAAGAATCGCCATATCAGTTAGATATGGCTTTATTTTTTGCCCATAAGTTGAACCTCCTCCCAAAAACTATTTAGGGAGGCTTTTTTTATGACTGAAAGACAGGAAGATCGTTTAAAAGATTTGAAGCTCTTGGGAAACAAGGAAACGAAATACTTATTTCATTACTCACCGGAAGTGTTGGAGGCGATTGATAATTTGCATGTAAACCGCGACTATTTTATTAAATTTAACTGTCCGGAATTTACATCACTGTGCCCTCAGACACACCAGCCGGATTTTGCCACGTTGTATATCAGTTATATTCCGGATACAAAAATTGTGGAGAGCAAGTCGTTAAAATTGTATCTGTTCAGCTTCCGGAATCATGGAGATTTTCATGAGGACTGTGTCAACATTATCATGAACGATTTGATTCAATTGCTTGATCCTCGATATATTGAGGTGTGGGGGAAGTTTACGCCAAGGGGCGGGCTTTCGATCGACCCTTATTGCAATTATGGAAGGCCGGACACGAAATACGAACAAATGGCCGAATATCGCTTGATGAATCACGATATGTATCCTGAAAAAGTGGATAACCGCTAAAATGCTTTTTTATTTAAACGGAGCGTTTGTCGGCCTGTTGGTTTTGTCCAATATATTGGCGGTAAAACTGATTAGCATTGGAAATTGGGTCGTCCTGCCGGCCGCTGTGATCATTTATATCTTTACTTATCCGATTACCGATACGATTACGGAAGTATATGGAAAGGAAGCTGCAAAGCAAACAGTGATGGCGGGTCTTATTACGCAAATATTGGCGGTTATTTTTATATATGTCGCGATCAAGCTGCCCGCGGCACCTTTTTATCAAAATCAAGCTGAGTTTGAAGCCATTTTTACTTCTGGATTCCGCGTTACGATTGCCAGCTTGGTTTCCTTTCTCATCAGCCAAAATTTGGATGTGGCATTGTTTCACAAGTTGAAAGAACGGCACGGGGATAAAGGTCTTTGGATTCGGAACAATGCATCAACGATGACGAGTCAGCTGGTAGACACAACTATTTTTATTACAATTGCCTTTTACGGAACGATGCCTGTCGGGGCACTCGCCGGGCTTATTTTGACCCAGTATTCCTTTAAATTTGTAATGGCCATTTTTGATACGCCATTCGTTTATTTGCTCGTCCGCTTGTGCAGACGAGAGTTTCAAAGAAAATCGTCACTCCACAAATTTTCATGAGGAAAAATAAAAACTTTTGCAAAAAATGAAACGAATGACTAATCAATTACGTATATAGATTATCGGAATGATAGAAAAGGTGGGATGTTCAAAAAAATAAAATATGATAAAAGGAATGAGTGTCGATGACTCTTTTTGGTATGCCGATCGAGACGGTTTATTTAATATTATTAATCGTTTCAGGAAGTCTAAGCATTTTATATTTATTATTTGGAGATGTGCTGGAAGGAATTGGCGAAGTTTCCCCTTTTCTCCACCCTGTTCTCATCTTTGCTTTTATCACTTTTTTCTCAGCCGGAGGATATATTCTCGAAACGACCACGCCTCTAAACAGCATGCTGATTGTGGGAATTGCCGCTTTTGCCGCTCTGCTTTTGGATACCCTTCTTAACGTATTTGTACTGATTCCACTATCTTCTGCTGAACAATCGTTAAGTTATACGGAACAATCATTAGAGGGAAGAATCGGGAAAACAATCATTCCTATACCGAAAGAAGGATACGGGGAAGTCATTATCGACAGTTACAGCGGAAGTATTTCCAAGCCTGCAGCCAGCTTTGAGGAAGCTGCTGCAATTCCAGAAGGAACTGAAGTGCTTGTCGTTGAAGTAAAGAATGGTGTTTTATATGTTGTTCCTTACAAGAAAAATTTTACATAAAGGGGGAATAAAGTAATGGGAGTTGGCGTTTGGATTGTTGTCGGCATTGTTATTTTCATACTGGTTGCCTTGCTTGCTATCATCATCACGAAATACCGTACGGCGGGTCCGGATGAAGCTTTAATTGTAACAGGAAGCTATTTGGGAGGGAAAAATGTTCACGTCGATGATGCGGGTAATAAAATTAAAATCATTCGTGGCGGAGGAGCTTTTATCCTTCCTGTTTTTCAACAGGCCCAACCATTAAGCCTTTTATCGAGCAAACTTGAAGTAACAACACCTGAAGTTTATACAGAGCAAGGCGTGCCGGTCATGGCAGATGGAACGGCGATCATTAAAATCGGCGGCTCCATAAGCGAGATCGCAACCGCCGCTGAACAATTTTTGGGAAAAACGAAAGAAGAGCGCGAAAATGAAGCGAAAGAAGTATTGGAGGGACATCTCCGCTCCATCCTCGGTTCCATGACAGTCGAAGAAATTTATAAAAACCGCGACAAATTTTCCCAGGAAGTACAGCGGGTAGCTTCACAAGATTTGGCCAAAATGGGATTGATCATCGTCTCATTCACTATCAAAGAAGTTCGCGATAAAAATGGATACTTGGATTCACTTGGAAAACCCCGAATCGCCCAAGTAAAACGGGACGCGGATATCGCAACGGCCGACGCGGAAAAAGAAACGCGGATTAAGCGGGCGGAAGCGGCAAAAGAAGCAAAGAAAGCGGAGCTTGAAAGGGCGACGGAGATTGCTGAAGCGGAAAAAATCAATCAATTGAAAATGGCCGAGTTTCGGCGCGAGCAAGAGATTGCCAAGGCGAGCGCGGACCAAGCGTATGATCTTGAATCTGCCCGCTCCAAGCAGGAAGTAACCGAACAAGAAATGCAAATCAAAATTATTGAACGTCAAAAGCAAATAGAATTGGAAGAAAAAGAAATTTTAAGACGCGAACGTCAGTATGATTCTGAAGTGAAGAAAAAAGCAGATGCCGATCGTTATGCGGTTGAGCAAGGAGCGACGGCCGAAAAAATGAGACAAATTGCTGAAGCGGATGCCCATAAATATCGGGTGGAAGCTACCGCTAAAGCAGATGCTGAGCGCGTTCGGCTAGATGGAATCGCCAAAGCGGATGCCGAGCGAGCGAAAGGGGAGACCGAAGCCGAAGTGATCCGCCTGAAAGGGATTTCCGAAGCGGAAGCAAAACGCAAAGTGGCGGAAGCTTTCGAACAATACGGACAGGCGGCAGTTCTCGATATGGTTTTGAAAATGCTTCCTGAATATGCCAAACAAGTCGCCGCCCCTCTTGGAAATATTGATAAAATTACCGTTGTTGATACAGGCGCAGGCGGTGATGGCGGAGCGAACAAAGTGAGTGGGTACGCCACAAATCTGATGGCCACGATGCAGGAGACACTGAAAGCATCTTCGGGAATCGATGTGAAGGAACTTTTGGAAAACCTTTCCGGCAAAAATACGTATGACAGCCTGGTCGGAGGGACATATGATTTGAGAGGCGCGAAAGAAGAAACAGAAACCACTCAAGGGGAGACTGTATAACGCATAGAAACCATGTTACGGAACTATGGAACGAAACCATGGTACGGAAAGTTGATTTCCGTCCATGGTTGTTTCCTATTTTCGTAGTGTTACTCTTATTTTCCAGTTGTTTGCAATTTATTAATAAATCGCAAGGCCCGGCCAGTCCCGACAGCCACTGATTCGAGCGGATTCGGGGCAATATGGACGGGAACGATGATTTCATCGCTAAGCCATTCTTTCATGCCGTTTAACAGGGCTCCGCCACCGGATAAAACGACCCCATGGTCAACAATGTCACCGCTCAATTCAGCCGGACAATTTTCCAGTGTGGCCCGGATTGCTTCTAAAATATGAAGCAATGATTCTTTTATGGCTTCCTGAATTTCGGTTGACCTAAGCGTAATGGTTTTTGGCAAACCTGTAACGAGGTCGCGACCGCGAACGGCCATTGTTTGTTCTGGATGTTCAATCAAGGCGTAACCAATTTCTATTTTAATATTTTCCGCTGTTCTTTCACCAATCAGTAAATTATATCCTTTCCGCACATGCTGGATAATATTTTCATTCAAGAGGTCTCCGCCTATGCGGACCGTGTTGCAATTAACGACTCCGCCGTACGAAATAATGGCGACTTCCGTGGTGCCCCCGCCGATATCGACAATGACGTTTGCGACAGGTTCTTCAACTGGAAGATCCGCTCCGATAGCAGCGGCAACAGGCTCTTCGATCAAATGGACATTTTTCGCTCCGCAAGATTTGACCGCATCATGGATGGCCCGTCTTTCAACAGAGGTGGCGCCTGAAGGAGTACAAACGACGACATCGGGCTTCCTGATCGCAACACCCACCGTCTTTGCGGCTTTTTTCATCACATGCTTCAGCATTTGACTTGTAATATCAAAGTCTGCAATAACGCCATCACGTAATGGCCGCACAGCAATGATGTTAGCAGGTGTTTTTCCGATCATATCCTTTGCTTCTGACCCCACCGCTATTACTTGCTTCGTATCCGCATTAACTGCAACGACGGAAGGTTCATTTAAAACTATACCCTTATTTTTTGTATGCACGAGTACGTTCGCCGTGCCAAGATCGATTCCGATTTCAAGATTTGAAAACATATGTACCACCTTGCCTTTTTATTATAAAGTCCATGCTTTGCATATATAAAAGTATAATCAATTTGGTACAAGAATTCTTCTTACATATTATGGCAGAACGGCTTTGTTACAGAAAAACAGCTTATGCAGATTAAAAAGCATTGAAATGTAGCGGTTTATGGAAGATCTTCCCGGCGCTTGTTATACAAATTTAACTAATTTGTAATAAGCACTGGTGGAAAGAGAAGATAAGTAGAATTGTTGTTTTGATCATAGGTTTTCAGATGTTTGTCAGTGTGTATATGGCAGCGGCATGAGGTAAATAGAATGTTGTTTTTATCGTAGGTTTTCAGATGCTTGTCGACGTGTATGGCATGAGATGAATGGAATTGGGGCTGGGACACAAGTTAAAAGCTGATTGATACTCGTAAAAATCGTTAGAATAAAACCGCGTGAAATCAAGAGGTACTTACCAGGTTTTCAAACTTGAATTCACGCGGTATATTCATTTTTACAGGGTTCTGTCCCGGTCCCTTTTACGTTCGGGCTCTTTTTGTTCTTCTGTTTTAGGCTGGTTGCTGGAGCTAGAGCTACCGACCAGCCAATGATAATCGGTCTGTCGCAAAATACTAACGAAGGGATAGTTCGCTATCAAATGCGATTGGTTTCTCTGGCAGTTAGTAGTTGTAAGGTTAAACCAATAATGCGAAACGCAAGAGGAGACCGGAAGGGCTCCGTCAATCCAAAAAGATAATCATACATCATAAGGAACTGACATGTGCATGGCTTAAGGTCGCCTGTATTATAATGCAATCTTTGAGAAGAATTCGGCTAATTCCTTGCTTTCCTTTTTTCTTTTTTTACGGTGGGCCGCCCGAGTTTGGGCCGTTTCATGAAGCCAGCGTTCTTCCTCGGATTCGGGAACTGCTTTTGGAACAGGGGACGGATTTCCATTTTCGTCTAAAGCAACGAATGTTAGAAACGAAAAAGCCGCAATGGATTTTTCTCCAGATAATAAATGTTCGGAAACGACTTTGACAAACACTTCCATCGAAGTCCGTCCGCTCCTGGTGACAATTGCTTCCAACGTAACGGCATCTCCAATTCGGATGGGTTTAAAAAAATCAACTGAATCTGTTGAAGCTGTTACGACGGGTTTCCTGGCAAATTTGGTAGCTGCGATAGAAGCCACGTCATCAATATGGGACATTAATTTTCCTCCGAATAAATTGCCGTGATGATTCGTATCAGGCGGTGATACATGGCTTGTCTTAATTGTTATTGTTTCTCTCATCTTTTTTTCAAGTTGCTCAACCATCCTAATCACCTCTAAGTAGTCAAAACTGATCATATTATATCATTGTGTTCAGGCTAGGTAAAAATTTTTCAAAAAAGAAGTTTAAGTATATAAAAATACGGGAATTGTTAAATATGCTTTGCACCTTCATCGGCCATGGACGTCTCTTGTCTCTTTATTTTAGGAATCAATTTATGGATAGGGGGAGATGTCATGATGGACAAGCTGACGAAGAAAATCAGATGTAACCCGGATGGCACATTGCTCATTAGGCGTTGGGATGATCGTTTAGTAGTCAAAGGAAAGACAGAGGAAGGCGCACCGGGAATGAGAGATATACGTTTCCATGGTCAAGAGGAATCTACTGGGGATGATGGCTACAACTGGGAAACAGAACTGGATTATTATTAATGAGGCGAAAGTAGAGTTGTTTCCAAAGAGCAATAAATTGACGAAACATAACAGATCGTGGAAAGAATTGGGAAATCGGGCATATCAGCCCGATTTTTTTATGTAATATTTGCATTGCTTTCCAGTGGATGGTGGAAAGCAACGCTGCAGCCCATATTGGCGGTTTGGCGGGTGGCAAATAAGCAGCAGACAAACCGCGGTGTACCCGCGTATAAAGAAAAATACCCGCGTATAGAGAAAAATACCCGCGTATAGAGAAAAATACTACCCGCGTATAGAGGAAAATACGTATAGAGGAAAATACCCGCGTATAGAGGAAAAATACCCGCGTATAGAGGAAAATACCCGCGTATAGAGGAAAATACCCGCGTATAAAGAAAAATACCCGCGTATAGAGGAAAATACCCGCGTATAGAGGAAAATACCCGCGCATAAAGGAAAATACCCGCGTATAAAGGAAAATACCCGCGTATAGAGAAAAATACCCGCGTATAGAGAAAAATACCCGCGTATAAGGAGAAATACCCGCGTATAAGAGAAAAATACCCGCGGATAACTGATAAGAGTATCCGCGGGTGGTCATGGCAGGTATAATAGGGTGTTTAAAATGCCCATTCTCCGTTGCGGAAGACAGGTTCACGCTTTCCGCTCTCTGTAATGCCGTCAATGTCCATTTGGTCTGAACCGATCATGAAATCAACATGGGTTATGCTCGTATTAAGCCCTTTTGCTTCCAGTTCTGCCTGGCTCATGTTTTTTCCTCCTTCAAGACAAAAAGCATAAGCGCTTCCGATGGCAATATGGTTCGAGGCATTTTCGTCAAACAGGGTGTTGTAAAATAAGATGTTTGACTGGGAAATGGGGGAGCTGAACGGTACGAGCGCCACTTCGCCTAAATAATGGGAGCCTTCGTCTGTTTCGATCAGTCCTTTTAGTATTTCTTCGCCTTCCTTCGCTTTGACATCGACAATTCTTCCTTTTTCAAAGGTAAGGGTAAAACCGTCAATAATGTTTCCGCCATAGCTGAGCGGCTTCGTATTCGTTACAACACCGTTAACCCCCAACTTGTGAGGCACTGTAAATACTTCCTCTGTTGGCATGTTGGCCATAAATTCATCGCCTTTTTCATTTGTGCTGCCTGCTCCGACCCAGAGATGGCCTTCGGGGAGTTCAATCGTCAAGTCTGTCCCAGGGGCTTTATAGTGAAGCTGTTTATAGCGCTTTTTATTTAAATAATCCACTTTTTCATGGAGCGATTGATCATGCTTTTTCCACGCAGCAATCGGATCTTCCTGATCTGCTCTCGTTGCTTGAAAGATTGCTTCCCACAGTTTATCAATTTGTTCATCAGCAGGAGCATCCGGAAATACTTTTTTGGCCCAATCCGCGGAAGGGGCGGCAATGACGGTCCAGCTTATTTTATCTGATTGGATATATTGGCGGTATTTGTGCAAAGCAGTTCCCGCCGCCTTTTGAAAGTTGACAATGCGCTTCGGATCTACGCCTTTCAGCAAGTCGGGACTGGAAGAGACCACCGACATAAAAGCGGTACCTTGCTCAGCAAGCTCTTCCATTTCTTTTGCCCGCCACTTTGGAAACTCATGAAAAACTTCGTCTGGAGCCAGATCATATTTTAAACGGGAAACGATGTCATCATTCCAGTTGACGATGACATTCTTTGCCCCGGCCTCATATGCTTTTTTGACGATTAGCCGGATAAAATCAACGCTGTTCAAAGCAGTGTTAATAAAAAGCGTCTGTCCTGTTTGAATATTAACTCCTACTTTGACTGCCAGTTCCGCGTATTTTTCCAGCTGTTCCTGAAAATGACTCATACAACATTCTCCTTTGTGATAAAAATGTATTTTTATCATACCAATATTGGCAGGACAAACCAATTCATCCGTTATTTGATTCCAAGGAGTTCCCGGTAATCATATGGATTTCGAATAATATCTGCCAAAGTATATTCATCCAAAACAGCCAAATAGGAGGAGAGGGCACGATTCAATACATGTTTTAAACCACATACCGGAGAAATAACACAATTCGAAGGGCCATCTCCAAAACATTCCACGAGATTAAAGTCATCTTCGGTCTGTCTGACAATCTTCCCAATATTGACTTCTTCAGGAGGTAGTGCCAGTTTTATGCCGCCGTTACGCCCGCGGATTGTTTGAATAACCCCCATTTTTCCAAGCTCATGAATGACTTTCATCAAGTGGTTTCTAGAAATGCCATACGCTTCCGCAATCTCCGTAATATTGGACAGCTCGTCTTGTTTTTTGGAAGCCAAATATATTAAAACTCGCAATGAGTAGTCCGTATAATTTGTCAGTCTCATCATGATCACCCATTTTAATTTTATCATTTTTATAAAAAATAAGCTTGATTACAAAACATGGATTCAAAATACATGTTTTGTGGCTAAAATAAGTCTGTATTATGGCAGCTTTTTTACACATCGAAAAAAGGGATTGTGTAGTTGTCAGCTATGTTTTATTGTATACTTAAAGATACATTTAAAATACATCTTTTTAAAAAAGGAGAATGAAAAATGGCACTTTCCCAAAAAACGATTGATGTGGTCAAATCAACTGCTCCTGTGTTAGAGGTACATGGTGTTACCATTACTTCAGTATTTTACAAAAATATGTTCAAAAATCATCCTGAATTATTGAATATTTTCAATCATGCAAATCAATCTCAAGGAAGGCAGCAAACCGCTTTGGCGAACATGGTATATGCTGCGGCCAAAAATATCGACCAATTGGAAAACGTCCTTCCCGAAGTTGTACAAGTAGCCCATAAGCACCGAGGTCTCGGGGTAAAACCAGAACATTATCCAATTGTTGGAAAATACTTACTCGGTGCGATCAAGGAAGTGCTTGGGGATGCAGCAACTGATGAAATCATCGATGCCTGGTCAGAAGCTTACGGGGTGATCGCCCAAGCATTCATTGGCATTGAAGCGGACATGTACAAAACATCAGCGGAACAGCCAGGGGGTTGGGAAGGCTTTAAGGAGCTTGAAGTAATTGATAAAGTGAAAGAAAGTGATGTAATTACTTCCTTCTACTTGAAAGCAAAAGACGGAACAGCACTCCCTTCTTTCGAACCCGGCCAATACATTACCGTTAGGCTTCAGATCCCCGGCGAAAAATATGCGCTAAATCGCCAATACAGCTTGTCATGCGCTCCGGGAAATGATTATTATCGCATTTCGGTTAAAAAGGAAGCTGACCAGGAACCATTCGGGAAAGTATCCAATTATTTGCATGAAAAAATCAATGTTGGTAACGTGATTGAAGCAAGCGCTCCGGCAGGTGATTTTACATTCAATATGGAAGAAACGGCACCAGTTGCTTTTATTAGTGGGGGAGTAGGACTTACGCCTCTGATGAGCATGCTGGAAACTTTGACAAAAAGTAATGAAAATCGGGATGTTACATTTATTCATTCAGCAAGACACGAAGGTGTTCACGCTTTCCGTGACGAGGTAAAAAATATGGTTGACAAACTGGAACATGGGCGCTTCTTATACGGCTATGAACACCCATTTGATCAAACTGGAGGACATCATTTTAGCGGCTATATAACAAAAGAATTTTTGAAGGAACATATTACAAAAGATACGATTTGTTATGTATGTGGGCCGGTTCCGTTCTTAAAAAATGTCGTTCAAATGCTAACAGATCTCGGCATCACCGAAGACAATATCCGCTATGAATTTTTCGGTCCGGCTATGAGCTTGCAAACTAATAAAACTGCTGTTTAATAATATATGAAAAGAGCAAGGATCCGGCTTCATCAGCCCCTTGCTCTTTTTTATGCATTTCGATTCAAATTTTTATTGCGCCAATCAAGTTATCCCTTGCTGTTGGACTGAAAAAAACCGTATATGCCATTACGGTACCTACCCAAGTCAAAAACGCGCGGCGGATGTAAGGCGCCCGGTTCCCTTGTCTCTTACGATGGAAATGAAGGTTGGACGCATGGCAGCTAACGTGTATTTCTGTACATTTCTTACGACGGAGTGGCAGTTAACGTGTAGTTCCGTACATTTCTTACGACGGAGTGGCAGCTAACGTGTATTTCTGTACATTTCTTACGATGCGTGGAAAGCTAACCTGTACTTTCGTATCTCTCTTACAAAATGTCAATCTGCCATTAGGCCGTCGCTAGTTGTTATTCCGACAATGCTTTTTGCAAATTGGAAATATTTTTTTTCATGATGGAGAAGTAATCTTCGTTGTTTTTGGCGTCTTCAGTTGTGATGTATTCAAGATTGTGCAAAGTGAGCGGCGTTGTCCCGGTTTCTTTTTGTATGGTTTCCGTTACTCTTGTCAGTGGATTTTGATCGTAAATAATAAACGGAATTCCCTGTTTGTTTACCTCTTCAATAATGGATTGCAGCTCCTTTTGGGATGGTTCATGTTCAGGGCTTAAACCGGTAATCGTGATTTGCTTTATTCCATAGCGGTGCTCCCAATAGCCGTAGGAAGCGTGGGAAACCAATATTACATTACGGTCCGCCGACTCCACGGTTTGCTTCAGTTCTATATCAATCTCTTTTAATTGATTTGCCAACTGTTCGTAGTTTTGTTCGAAATCGGCTTTTGCGTCCGGCTTTTTTTCTATAAGCGCGTTTTTTATGTTTTCGGCCATTGTGATCGCGTGAGTAGGATCGAGCCAAACATGCGGATCTGTATGATGGTCTGTTTTCTCATGATTCTCGTGGTCTTCCGAATGTTCATGTCCACCGTCGATGAATGGAATGCCTTTAGTTGCTTCAACGGTTGTCACATGTTCATCCTTCAAAGAACTTTTCAATTTATCGACAAATGCTTCGAGGCCAGCCCCATTGTAAATAAACAAGTCGGAATCGGCCACTTTCATCATCGTTTTCATTGTCGGTTCAAACGTATGGGCATCTGCGCCCACCGGGTAGACACTTTTAACATTGACATGTTCTCCACCAATTTTTTTTGTGAAATCTTCAATGGGATAAATGGTTGTATAAACCGTTACAGTATTTTGTTCCTTTTGATCATCTGCCGCTTCGCCGTTGCAACCGGATAAAAATAATACGAACAATAAGAATGCCGTTACAGGAAATATTTTCACCCTCAAAATACGAATCTTCCTTTCTGGTGATAACTGTGGATAAAGATTGTCACATCGTAAATCGTAATGATTACGATTTGGATATTATATAATAAAAATGCAAAGACGGCAAGAGGAAAAAGCAGCACGACACATATTATTTATGCCCATTTTCATTTTACTGGACGGTATATCCTCCATCTATCACGATCGCTTGGCCGGTAATTCCTTTGGCAGCGTCGCTCGCCAAAAATAAAGCGTATTCCGCGATTTCAGAAACATCCAGCAGTCTTTTCTGGGGGACAAGAGGGTATATGACTTCTTCCAGTACTTTGTTTACAGGGATATTTCTCGTTTTTGCCAAATCACTCAGTTGATTTCGAACCAAGGGTGTATCGATATATCCAGGGCAAAGTGCATTGACTGTAACTCCATACTCGGCCGCTTCGAGGGCTGCCACTTTTGTCAGACCGATCACGCCGTGTTTTGCGCTGTTATATGCCGCTTTTCCCGAGAAGCCGACTAGACCGTTGATGGAAGACATATTGATAATGCGGCCAAACTTCTGTTTTTTCATAACCGGAAGAGCATGTTTAATCGCAATAAAGGGCCCGGTTACCATCACTTTCAACATTTGCTCAAATTTTTCCGTTGGGAAGTCTTCAATAAACGAAACATGCTGAAGCCCGGCATTATTCATTAAAACGTCAAGTCTGCCGAATTCATCAACCGTATTTTTTAGTGCCTGTTCAATATCTTCCTCATTGCTGACATTACAAGAGATCCCGAATACATTCAGCCCTTGCTCTTTCAATTTAGTTGCGGCCATTTTAGCGTGACCTTCATGAAGATCTGATAGAATAACTGTTGCGCCATTTTCGGCAAAAACTTTTCCAACTTCGTATCCAATGCCCCGGGCAGCACCTGTTAAGAAAACAATCTGTTTTTTATCCATAAACACACCTTCTTTATAATGATAAATTTGTCTCGCATGAACTGGCAGTTATCGTAAAATAGAAAAGTATTTTTTTGGGGTCAACTGCCAGTAAAACACGATCGTTCGGGCCGGCAGGACAAGAAAAAGACAGCGACACATCGCGTGTTTTTCTAAAGGATGTCAATTACAAAGGCTCTAAGACGTACAGGAAGTACTGTTAAAAGCGAAACGACAGGACAAGGAAAGCTTCGGCGGCAACTCGAAGAAAAAGCGTAATCTTTTTCGAGCATGGCTACCTGAATTGTCCAACAGGACGTTTTCTGGCTTTGCTTTTTTGTTCTCGGCAGTGGGGATGGGATTCGCAGACTAAGATGCTAACGTCGGCATGAACCATTTCATGCGGGGCGGGCAACCTTCACTGAACATGCCAATAGTACGAGCTTGCTTTCTAATGTTATTATTATCTTACAACGAAGGATTTGCAATCGTCGTCTCAAAAAGAAAAAAGCGTGACTTTCTTTCGAGGATTTGGATATTTTCAGTGGTTGGATATAGTCTGTTTGCGGAATGATCAATGGGGCTTTGATCATTTCGATGAAAGCTTTGCCAGCAGTGATGTATTCTTCGAAAGAAAAACGGATAAAAAGGGTATATCATTCGTACGATAAGAAGGGAAAGGAGGCTGTATTTTGGACAAGTTCACCAACATTTCGGAAGAAAAAATTCGCAAGGCATATGAGGAAGGTGAATTTGACGAGCTTCCCGGCTTTGGAAAGCCTCTTCCGGAGGAAAATTTGGAGGGCATTCCCAAAGAATTGAGAATGGCGTACCGCGTTATGAAAAATGCCGGCTTTTCACCGGATGAGATGGACGTTAAAAAAGAGTTAATGACAATCGAGGATCTTATCCGCCGTTCCGAAGATGAGTTGGAGATAGAACAACTACGGAAAAAGTTAAACGAAAAATTATTGAATTATAACAGCCTCCTAGCGAAAAAGCGTATAAAAACAAACTCATCCGTTTTCAAAAAGTATGAACACAAAATAGAAAAGAAGTTTTTTGGAGACTAACCAGCCTGTTTGCGGACCGGCTGTTTTTTCTTTATGAACGTTTTTTCTTTAAAATCAGGTTGCCCTTTAGTCAAGGCTGGCTTTTTTCAAGAATACGTCTTTACTCAATGGTTTTAGAGAGCGTATAGAAACAGCATGTTAAAGTGAGACATGCTTGAAAAAAGTCTATTATTGTTATATAATATCTTTTCAGAATATTTTAAATAGGAGGGGAGAAAGTGAGTCCTACAATAACGACGATAGCAGTTCTCATTCTCTTTTATTTGGGGTACCGTTATTATTCGAAGTTTTTGTCGGAAAGGATTTTTCGGCTCGATCCGAATTTTGTGACACCTGCCCATGAGTTTAAAGACGGGGTGGATCATGTTCCCACGAACCGTTTTGTTCTTTGGGGACATCATTTTAGTTCAGTCGCTGGTGCCGCCCCAATTGTCGGGCCTGCAATTGCCATGATTTGGGGCTGGGGGCCTGCTCTTATATGGGTGACGCTAGGCACGATTTTCTTTGCCGGGCTTCACGACTTTGGGACGTTGTGGGCTTCTGTTAGAAACAAAGGAAAATCTGTTGGGGTCATTACAAACTCGGTGATCGGAACACGGGCAAAAGGTTTGTTTTTATTGGTTATTTTCTTTTTGCTCCTTATGGTGAATGCCGTTTTCGCTGTCACGATCGCCAACTTGTTTACTGCATTTCCCGAAAGTGTTCTGCCATATTGGCTGCAAATCCCCGTAGCGATCACCATAGGTTTTCTAGTATACAAACGGGGAACGAAGTTGCTTTGGCCTTCCATTATCGGACTTATTTTGTTGTTTGTATTTATTTTAATCGGGGCCAATGTTCCCCTCCCTTTGCCGGAGGCGATGCTCGGAATGTCACCTGGCGCATGGTGGGTCATCATTATGCTGATTTATGGTGCGGTTGCTTCAAGGCTGCCAGTATGGCTATTGCTTCAGCCGCGTGATTATATCAACTCACACATGCTGTTCTTGGGGTTGATTATCATTTACTTGGGCTTGTTCGTGACACGCCCGGATTTTGTAGCCCCATTCTTTAATACGGATGTTCCGGCAGGCACTCCGCCGATTTTACCCTTATTATTTGTGACAATTGCTTGCGGTGCGATCTCCGGATTCCACGGACTGGTGAGTTCGGGAACGTCATCCAAACAGCTTGATAAAGAGACGGATGCCCGTTTTGTCGGATATTTTGGCGCAGTGGGAGAGGGGATGCTTGCACTTGCTGCGATCATGGCGACGGCCGCCGGGTTTGCCACTTTTGACGCATGGAGCCAGCATTATGAATCTTGGGCTGCGGCCAGTGCCGGGGGAACAGCGGCATTTGTAACTGGTGCAGGCCACTT
The DNA here is from genome assembly GCF_037963795.1 of Siminovitchia sp. FSL W7-1587. Taxonomy (NCBI): domain Bacteria; kingdom Bacillati; phylum Bacillota; class Bacilli; order Caryophanales; family Bacillaceae; genus Siminovitchia; species Siminovitchia sp. FSL W7-1587. The sequence continues at coordinate 797,567 of NZ_CP150169.1, read as the reverse complement.
CCTCTCCAGTTTGGGGATTTCACCAGTGATTGGAACGACATTCATCTCCATCATGATTGTGGCATTTGCCGCAACGACACTTGATACTTCCATGAGATTGCAGCGTTTTATTTTATCGGAAATTGGTGAGCAATATAACGTTCAACCGTTAAAGAATGCCAATGTGAGTACTGTCGTGGCCTTTTTGAGCTGTGTTGCGCTCGCGTTTCTTGCCGATCCTTCCAACCCAGGGGCTGGTGGAATGGTTCTTTGGCCGCTATTTGGTACGACAAACCAGTTGACTGCCGGATTGTCGCTGCTTATTTTGACCATTTTGTTATGGCGCATGGGAAGAAATTATATTTACTCGCTCATTCCGCTCATCGTTGTTGTTACAGCTACCACAGTCAGCATGGTCATTAACATTGCCAATTATATTCAAGCCGGAAATACATTGCTCGTAATAGTTGGAACGTTTATTCTTGCTTTGAATATCTGGCTGATCCTTGAAGGACTTGCAGCGGTAAGAAGGGAAATGCAGTCAAGGATTCCACCCGCGCCTCCGCTTTCCAAATAATACACGTAAAAGAGGTCAAATCATGAACATACATGTCGAAAAACTAAAAAGTGTTTTAAAGGAAATCAAACATTTCTATCGTGAAATGTACTATGTTCCATATCGTCAAACGATGCAGCGAGAAATTCAGCGGAGAGACGATATGTTTAAGCTGCTTGTTATGTCGGAAATGCTCGGCCTACCCAATCCCGCTTCTTTTTACACGCTTGAACTAATGCCGTTTATGCTGGAAGACTTCCATAAATGGCATACAAGAATGGGGATGGAAAAATCCCCACTGGAAGGTTTTCGCTGTTGTTAAGATGGTTAAGGAACAGGAATGGGGATAGCCGGCAAGAAGACAATCGCAATGAGAAACAAAACGAAAGACAATTGAACATATCCTTTTTTGGGGGTAAAGGTGGAGTAGGTAAAACAACCTGCTCCGCCCTCTTTGCTTTTTCTTTGGCCAAAAAAGGGCATAAGACACTCCTCGTCTCCACTGACCCCGCTCATTCTTTGGGGGATTTACTAGAAGTGGATGCCGGTTCCGAGCAGCAAATTGCTCCGGGCTTATCCGTCATGGAGTTGGACAGCGAACGTGCCAGTAACCGTTATATCAACGAAGTGAAGGGCAATTTGGAAAAATTAACCGCACCCGAAATGTGGAAAGAGGTAGAGAGACAGGTAGATTTTGCAAAAGCTTCACCCGGCGCAGATGAGGCTGCTTTATTTGATGAGCTCGTAACAATTATATTGGATGCCGAGGGAAACTTTGATCATATCGTTTTTGATACTGCTCCGACAGGCCACACGCTCAGACTCCTTTCGCTGCCTGATTTGATGGAAGTGTGGATGGAAGGCATGCTCGCCCAACGAAAGAAGTCTCAGGAAATGAACCGCATGTTAAACAATATAGCCGGCGTTCGGGAGGAAGAGCCGGCTGATCAAGTGTATCATTTGTTGCAAAGAAGGAAGCACCGTTTTTCCATGGTAAAAAAATTATTGCTGGACTCGGAAAAAACGACTTTTTATTTCGTATTAAATCCGGAACGCCTCCCGATATTGGAAACTGAAAAGGCGATGGGCATTTTGGAAAAATACCATATAAAAGTTGGAGGAATCATCATTAACCGGGTATTGCCCGAAGAAGCGGATGGAACATTTTTGGAAAAGAGAAGAGAGCAAGAAAAAATATATGTAAAAGAAATAGAAGAAAAATTTTCCAGTTTCAATAAGATATATATTCCGATGCAGTCCTCTGATATTAAAGGAATTGATGAAATTAACCAGCTTGCTCCTTTAATGGAAAACTTAACCAATAAAGGAACCGTTTAGATTTTTGTACTTAACATCTGATTTCACCGTCCGATATAAAGGATAAGACAATTATTGAGGGTGAAGCAAATAAATGGATAAAACATCATTGACTGGGGTCGTCCTTGGATTTATTGCAATTGGGGCAGGCATGATATTAAAAGGAGTAGATATAGCAGCGTTGATTAATCCGGCTGCCATCCTCGTCATCTTGGTGGGAACGGCTGCAAGCGTGATTATCGCTTTCCCTTCTTCGGAAATCAAAAGGATACCCAAGCTTTTCGGAATTATTTTCAAAGAGCAAAATATGCCAAAGCCAAAAGATCTTATTCTTTTGTTTTCCGATATGGCCCAATTAGCGAGAAGGGAAGGGCTTCTGGCGCTAGAATCGAGATTGGACGAGATTGATGACCCGTTTTTAAAGCAAGGACTCATTTTGGCCGTTGATGGACAAAATGCCGACTATATTCGTGATGTCCTTTCGGATGAAATTGATGCCATGGAAGAACGGCATGCAGCCGGCGCTGCTATTTTTTCCCAAGCGGGTACGTATGCACCTACACTGGGGGTTCTAGGAGCTGTTATCGGATTAATTGCTGCATTGGGCAATATGGAAAATACCGATGAACTTGGAATTGCCATTTCAGGTGCGTTTGTCGCCACTTTACTCGGGATTTTTACCGGTTATGTGTTGTGGCACCCATTCGCCAATAAGCTAAAGAGAAAAACGCATGAAGAAATCAAATTGAAGGAAATGATGGTTGAAGGCATTCTATCCATATTAGAAGGTGAAGCGCCGCGCATCATTGAACAAAAGCTTTCATCACATCTTCCGGCTTCAGAACGAAAAGGTTTATTTGTAGAAAATGAAAGTGAAGTGGCCCAAAATGTCGAGGCGTAAAAAAAGAAGAAAAGACGAAGAGCATATGAGTGAGGCTTGGCTACTGCCATATGCCGACTTATTAACGTTGCTCCTTGCCTTGTTCATCGTGTTATTTGCGATTAGTTCCGTTGATGCCCAACGGTTTAGCCACTTGTCCCAAGTGTTTAGCGGTATCTTCATGAACGGGACGGGTCCGGTCGAGTTTCAACAGCCGGTTGAAGACAGCGAACAAAGTGCGGATGTCCCATCCGATTGGGACGCCTATAATAAAGCAGAAAAGGAAGCCGCTGAAAAGGCTATCCAAGAGATGGAGAAAGAATTGGAAATACTGGAAGCCATCCGGGAAAAAGTGGAAAGCTTTATTCAAAAAAATGGTTACGAAGATAAATTCTCGACTTCACTCACTGCAGAGGGGCTCCTTATTAGAATTAATGACAGCGTACTGTTTCAGTCAGGGAGCGATACCGTACGGGAAGAAGATAAGAACACGGGTAGAGAGTTGGCAAAGCTGCTTGAAATGGAGGTGCCGCGAAGCGTCATCATTAGCGGCCATACCGACAATGTTCCGATCAAAAACTCGAATTTTCAATCAAACTGGGAATTGAGCGTTATGCGGGCGGTCAATTTTATGAAAGTCCTTCTGGAAAACGAAAACTTGGACCCACAGCTATTCAGTGCCAAAGGCTTTGGGGAATTTCAACCAATCGCTGATAATAATACAGCAGAAGGCAGAGAAAAGAACCGCAGAGTGGAAGTGCTCATTCAACCATATACCGAAGAAACGCAATAAGCAGAAGCAGTTAATGCCGGCATTCTACTTGAGCCAGTGACACAACAAAATCAGCTGATTAAAAAAAGAACGATAAAGTGAAACTTCATTCAGTAGGGCTCCTACTGAATGTTAGTTGAACCAATCGGGCATTTAGGTGCCGTTTTCTCTTGTATTCACTATAAGCAAATACGAAATAGCAAGGGGCTTGGACAAAACCCTGTAAACATGAAACAAACCGCATGGAATCAAGTTTAAAAACCTTGATTTCACGCGGTTTTCTTCTCACGATTTTTACGAATATGAATCAGCTTTCAATTTATGTCCCGGCCCCTATTGTGTTAAAAAAATCGCTATCATAGCTTGAGTATGCAACTAATGTAAATGTACATTTTCGATGAGTAGGAGTTAAAATATTCCAAGCTTACGTATACGTGCTGCCGCTTCCTGAAGACGTTCTTCAGATGTAAGGAGCCCCACTCTGACATAACCTTCCCCATATTGGCCGAAGCCGATTCCGGGTGCTACAGCTACGTGGGCCTTTTCAAGTAAGAGGTCCGCGAATGACTCTGAGGTATATCCGGAAGGAACTTTTAGCCATGCGAAAAAGGAACCTTTCGGTGCATCGACATGCCATCCAATTTCATGAAGGCTTGAAATGAAAACATTTCTTCTAAGTTCGTACATATCATTCATTTGCTTTGCGGCTTCGGCCGTATTGGAAAGGGCTTCTTCTGCCGCATCTTGTATGGCGCCAAACAGGCTTACATACAAGTGATCCTGCAGTAGATTGATCGCTTCGATAACAGATGGATTTCCCGCTGCAAAAGCGATTCTCCATCCCGCCATATTAAATGTTTTCGATAACGTGTAGATCTCGACGCCAATGTCTTTTGCACCCGCTGCTTGCAGGAAACTGACTGGTTTTTTTCCATCAAAGCCGATCCCGCCGTATGCAAAATCATGGCAGACACAAATATGGTGGTTGGCCGCAAACTCTACCGTTTTTTCGAAAAAGCCGATATCAGCAACTGCGCCGGTCGGATTGTTGGGATAATTTAATATCATTAACTTCGCTTTATCAGCAATTTCTTTATGTATAAGGTCATAGGAAGGAAGAAAATCATTTTCTTCCATAAGGGGCATCATTTCCATTTTAGCATTGGCAAGCGCGGCTCCAGACCAATAGTCGGGATAACCGGGGTCGGGCACAAGCATGACATCCCCGGAATTTAACAGACATTGCGGCAACTCTACCAGTCCGGCCTTTCCTCCAAACAATATGGCGATATGTTTTTCGGGGTCAAGGTCAACACCGTATTCTTTCTTATAAAAATCCGCGGCAGCCTGTTTTAAATTCCTTTTGCCTCTAAATGGCGGATATCGATGATTATTCGGATTGTCGGCAGCCGATTTTAAACGCTCCACAATGTTGACAGGCGTCGGCTTGTCCGGATTGCCCTGGCCAAGATTAATGACGTCATGTCCTTCGGCTTTAATGTGATTAACCTTCTCCACAAGTGAAGCAAAAAATTGCGTCGGTAAATGTTTCAGTAATTGAGATTGTTCAAATGTAAGCATTCCATCACCTTTTTTAAGATAATTCTATTTTTTTATCTATATAGTTCAAAATGTTACCCCTTAATGGTATGTTTGTAAAGAACAGGCAAGAATGAACAGGAGGAGAACAGTTCATGAAGTGGAAAGTGGGCCTTATCCAAATGGATATTGCATTTGGCGATCCGAAAGAAAATTACAAAAGGGCTGAACAATGGTTTGAAAAAGCTGCTGAACAAGAGTGCACGCTCGTAGTGCTTCCGGAGTTGTGGACTACTGGTTATGATTTGACACGATTGGACGAAATTGCCCATTATGAAGGTGAAGACGCGCGCCAATTTTTAAAGGAACAGGCGGTCAAACATCGCTTTCATATTGTAGGTGGATCGGTTGCGAAACAAACAGCAGATGGCGTAAAAAATACAATGTATATTGTCGATAAAAATGGAAGAATGCTTCATGAATATAGCAAGCTTCATTTGTTCCGATTGATGGATGAACATAAGTATCTTATTGCGGGCGAGGATGAAGCAAGATTTACGGTTGATGGAGAGGAAGCAGGGAGCTTTATATGTTATGATATCAGGTTTCCGGAATGGCTGCGCAAACCTGTTTTGAACGGAGCAAAGGTCCTGTTTGTTGTTGCCGAATGGCCGCTTCCAAGGTTGGATCATTGGCAAACATTATTAAAGGCACGCGCCATCGAAAACCAAAGCTATGTCGTTGCATGCAACCGGGTTGGCCGCGATCCCCATAACATATTTGCGGGGCATTCTATGATCATCGACCCTTGGGGAACAGTCATTTCCGAGGGCGGTGAAGGCGAGGAGCTGCTGACAGGAAACGTAGATCTTGGACTAATTGATGAAATTCGTGGAAGAATTCCTGTTTTTGATGACCGGAGACCGGAATTTTATTAAATGAAACACCCAAAAGCTGCGCGTGCTTTTGGGTGTGTTTCGTCTGAGGAAGGAATAGCAGATGAGAAAGGCGTTATTTTCGCAGTCTCCCCAACTCTTCGGCGATAGCTTCCATTTCGTTTGGAGTGAAGTGTTCTTTTTTCATGACCATTTCATAGATTTCGCAGAGTTCTTCGTATAACTCTTCATTGATCGCCTCTGCTTTTACCGCACTCGTATTCACCATGCGCAGTTTTTCTGTAATTTGGTTGAGCATATATTCAATGTTTTGCGGCTTGTTTTTCGATAAATCCACCGATGTCATCTCCCTGATTTGAATTATGATAATCCAATGATTCCATTCTCTTAAAGGATTGTCAACTAGATTATGAATATGATCTCCATATTAAGACAGGGATTGAATCAAGCCGAATTTCTTTTCAGTTGTTGTTTTTCTTCCTTGATCGTATTAATGATTCTCTTTGTTTCATAAACAACTACACCCGAAAGACCCAGCAATCCAATTAAGTTGGGAATCGCCATGAGGCCGTTCATAATGTCGGCAAACGTCCAGACGATATCAAGGGTGGTGACTGCTCCAATAAAGATGGCACTTACAAATACGATTCTATAGTAAATAATTGCTTTGGCAGTAAACAGGTAAGAAAAACATTTTTCACCGTAATATGACCAACCCAAAATAGTTGAAGAGGCGAAGAATAGAAGCCCAAGAGCAATTATGATCGATCCGGCAGGGCCCAGGAAAGTTTCAAAGGATGCTGAAGTCAAGTCTCCGGCAGCTATTGAACCATCCTTATACAAACCTGCCATGACAATGGTTATTCCGGTGATTGAACAGATGACAATCGTATCAATGAAAACTTGTGTCATTGACACGAGCGCTTGTCGGCCCGGCATATCCGTTTTGGCTGCTGCGGCTGCAATAGGTGCAGAACCAAGGCCTGCTTCATTAGAAAATACACCACGGGCCACGCCGTACCGAATAACGGCTCCAATTGCGCCCCCGGCAACGGCTTGTCCTGAAAATGCATCTGAAACAATAACGGAAACAGCGGTAGGAATTAAATCAAGATTCATAAATAATACTGCCAGTCCGCTCATAACATAAAACAAGGCCATAAAAGGGACAAAAAGTGCTGTGACTTTTCCAATACTTTTGATTCCTCCAATAATGGAAAGGCCGGCAAAAATCACAAGGATGATTCCGGTAATCCATTCGTTAATTCCAAAAGTTGTTTTAACGATATTGGAAACAGCATTGGACTGGACAAGGTTCCCTATACCAAATGCGGCAATAGCGCCAAAAATGGCAAACAAAACCCCGAGCCATTTTTGTTTCAGGCCGCGCTCTAAATAATACATGGGCCCGCCCGACATTTCTCCATTTGTATCAACAATCCGATATTTTACGGCAAGAACCGCTTCTGCATATTTAGTTGCCATACCGAAAAGGGCGGAAAGCCACATCCATAAAACTGCTCCCGGACCTCCAAGAGTGACCGCCGTTGCAACACCAACAATATTTCCTGTTCCGACTGTTGCTGCTAAAGCAGTCATTAAAGCCTGGAAATGGGATATGTCTCCTTTTGAAGATTTATCTTGCTTGAAGCTAAAAGCAAGCTTTAAAGAATAGGGGAGGAGCCGGAGCTGCAAAAATCCGATCCGAAAAGTGAGAAAAATCCCTGTTCCCAAAATGAGTACGAGAAGGGGCAATCCCCATACAAAACCACTGATTGTCTCCAGAATTTTAGAAATTTTGTCTGTGAATGTAGGCGCTTTCATACACAACCTCCTTTTTTATCTGTTAAACTCATATGCTCTCATTCTGCAAAAAGATCAATAGAATGTCAAGTTCATTCGGGATCTGGTAAAATGTTTTATAGTTTCTCCAAAAAGGTAAACATAAGGCAGATAAAGTGGTCGGGAGAGGTGTCCGGTATGGATAAAGTGAAAGCCAGAAATAATCGCAAGAAAATCATCAGATTTGTAAATACATTAATGGAAAAGATTCAACATAATGATGTCACAGGGCTTGCAGCCCAGTTGGCCTACTTTTTCCTGCTGTCCTTATTCCCCATGTTAATTTTTCTGTTTACTCTTTTACCTTATACGCCGGTAACGCAACAAGACATTTTTAACCTGATAAAAGATTTTGCGCCAGAAGAGACATATACGTTCATGTACGATACATTGACGGATGTTATGGCTAATAGAAGCGGCGGGCTTCTTTCCATCGGCTTTATTGCTACGATTTGGTCAGCCTCCAAAGGAATGAATGCCTTGATGAAATCTTTAAATCGGGCACATGGGGTCGAGGAAAAACGCTCCTTCTTTATTGCACGGGGATTGTCGGTCGTTTTGACAATTGCCATGATCTTTGTATTTATTTTGGCATTGCTTCTTCCTGTTTTTGGAAAACAAATCGGTCTGTTTATGTTTTCTTTTCTCGGCCTGTCGGAGCACTTTTTAAAAGTTTGGGGAATTATTCGCTGGACACTTAGTCCCATCATATTATTTGTCGTTTTTCTGGCCGTGTACTATCTGGCGCCCAATGTCAAGATCAAGTATCTATCAGCAGTGCCAGGAGCTGTTTTTGCAACGGTTGGCTGGATCGTCGTATCACTCGGGTTTTCGTATTATGTTTCAACATTTGGAAATTATACAGCGACTTACGGGAGCATAACCGGTATTATCATTTTGATGTTATGGTTTTATTTTTCATCCATCATTATTATGGTCGGCGGGGAGATCAACTCTTTTTTTACAGAAAAAAAGGAAAATCGAATTCATTAAAGAGCCGCTTGACAAGCAGGCAACGCGGAACTCGCAAAGTAAGGAGACGGATACTAAAAATCGTGAGTAAACTTGATAACAACAAGCTGTTTTTTGACATGGGAAGTTTTGATTGTTTTACTGCAATCGGACTTCCCGTTTGTTTATTCATGAAGTTTCAATCTGGAAATGACAAGGTTGATGGAGAATTTTTCCGGTTTCACATCGTGAAGGAGAGAAAAGCTCACATTGACAATTCGCTAGGGGCAATGCCAGCTGAAACGCCATGCTCTTCAAGCTTCATTTACGGATTCGGTAAGAGATTAGAGAAGCGCCTCTTACAGATGAATGTCTTTTGAAGCCAACTGCCAGTTGGTATAATGCTTTCAAATCATGTTTGTTTTATTTTGGAAAGGGGAAGAAAAAAATGGAATTTAAAATGAAGACGGAAGGTTTTCACATTGAATTGCCCTACGGAAGGCTTGATATTTCGGGGAATGAGGAAAATGGTTTTCGGCCGTATCAACTGTTAATTTCTTCACTTGCTGTATGCAGCGGGGGAATATTGCGCACCATATTGACAAAGATGCGTTTAAAGGTTGACGATATTCGAATTATTGCCGATGCGGAAAGAAATCTGAAAATGGCCAATCGGATTGAAAAAGTTTCCCTGCATTTTAAAATCAAAGGCTCTCATTTGAGTGATGAAAAAATAGCAAAAGCCTTAGAACTGACAACAAAAAATTGTGCAATGGTTCAATCTGTGATTGATTCCATCGAAGTATGTAAAACTTACGAAATCATCGATAGTTAAAGTTGAAGGAGGATGATCAGTGGATGGTCAATAAAATCATTTTAATTGTCATTGCTATAGGGCTTCCGCTTTCTATTATCGGCTCATTTTTGCAATGGCCAGGGACGGCAATGTTCGGCGTATATTGCCTGACGATCGTCGCTTTGGCGGGCGTGATGGGGCGAGCAACGGAAAGCTTGGCTATTGTGGCAGGACCCCGGATTGGCGGGCTTTTAAATGCGACGTTTGGAAACGCTGTTGAATTAATCATTTCCATTTTCGCATTAAAGGCAGGACTTATTAATGTTGTCCTTGCTTCCTTGACAGGCTCGGTCATCGGAAACTTGCTCTTAGTTGGAGGATTGTCTTTTTTCGTAGGCGGGTTGAAGTTTAAAAGGCAAATGTTTAATGTGTACGACGCAAGACATAACGCGGGTTTACTCATGTTTGCCGTGATCGTTGCCTTTATGATTCCGGAATTATTTACGTTAAAGATGACCCCCGGGGAAAAAATGACGTTAAGCATTGGCATATCCATTATCATGATCATCCTTTATATGTTTGCGCTTTTCTTCAAGCTTGTTACACATCGTGGGGTGTATATGACAAGGGAGGAAAAAGAGGCGGCTCATGAGGAAGAAATTCCCGAATGGTCAAAAGGAAAGGCGATGCTCATTTTGGCGCTGGCAACGTTGGCCGTTGCGTATGTGTCTGAGCGGCTTGTTCATACATTTGAGGCTGTGGGCGAACAGTTTGGCTGGTCCGAGTTATTTATCGGGGTCATCATTGTGGCCATTGTCGGTAATGCAGCCGAACATGCCTCGGCCATTATTATGGCTTACAAGAATAAATTGGATATAGCCGTAGAGATTGCGATTGGCTCTACATTGCAAATTGCCATGTTTGTAGCACCTGTTCTTGTCTTGATCTCATTGTTTTTTAAACAAGAGATGCCGCTCGTATTTACAGTACCCGAGCTTGTTTCAATGGCCACTGCCGTATTGCTGACGATCGTTATTGCAAACGACGGGGAATCGAACTGGTTTGAAGGATTAACGATGCTTGCGGCATACTTAATTATGGGTATTGGATTTTATTTGCTGTAGGGGTGGATAATCCGGGGCAATTAGGAAAAAATAAACGCATCAACATAACGCCGCTTTTAAGATGAAAGGAGTAAAAACACCATGAAACGGCATCATGAAATTATGTTCTTGCTTTTAGCCTTTGTCCTGGCAATGGGCCCTATTACGGCAACGGCTGCAAAGGAGCCTGAATCGCGTAAAGAAGCAACCTTTGAAATCCCTTCATCCGTAGTGAATATAGGAAAAGAAAATACCATTTCAAACCCTTCCAGCGAGCTTCCTCGTTTGGCGCCGAGCAAGTTTACGAAAGAATTGCTGGAGAATTCCAAAGTGAAAATTGAAAATCCCAATCTGATTCGTATATTGAATGAATCGGCTGTTACAAAGTCTCCTCTTTCTTTCGGAGCAAGGGCCACTATTTTTCTGGGAGAATGGGCATTGAACTATGAATCGGAAGAGACGGACCCGAACTGGAAATATCAGAAAATCAATACAAATTTTTATGATAACCGGGGCGGAACAGGCAATTATCAAATTCATTATGTACAGGAATCCCAAAAAACAATCAAGGGCGGTTTGACATCCAAAGTGACCCACCCCGAAGACGTTCAAAAAATGATGCAGGAAAAAGCGCGTGAAAAAGTGAATTTGCCGCTTTCATTTGAAACACTCATCGGTGCCGGAACGAAACATACGCATGTTTACAACATTCCGCCCACTCGCGTAGGGTATTTATATGCATATGCACCTGCAGTAAGCGAAAAAGGAAAGCTGACTTATGGCGAAGTATACTTATTATTAAAAGGTACGAAACAAAAAATAGTCGTAAAAAATGTGACGACACAAGAAATCGGCGCCTGGATTCCGATTCAGGATCATTTAAGCTTTTCATTTGAAACGAGGGAATAGGAGGGGCAGAAGCCTCTCTTTTTTGCTATCAACATCTTGTCAAGATGCTCTGTCCTTGCCGCCTCCGCCATGAACTACAACATTTGGAAAGGTATGGCATGGATAAAATCCCTGCAATGGAAAAAATATAAGAAAAAGATTGAAAGGCGGTGTGTGAATGAAACGCTTGGCGATGTGGCTGCCACTTTTTTTTCTCTTCTTTCTTTATGGACACGAGGTGAATGCAGTATCCAATACGCCCATTCATTGGGGGTTTAAAAAGGGAAGCGGAGAAAAGCAGGCTGATGCCGGACAGGAATATGAACAATTGCTGAATAAATATGACGCTTTTTATAAAGGAAGCCCAGATAAAAAAGTGTTATATATGACGTTTGATAATGGATATGAAAATGGCTACACCGGTAAAATCTTGGATGTATTAAAAAAAGAAAAAGTTCCGGCAACTTTTTTTGTTACCGGCCATTATTTAGATAGCGCTCCTGACCTGGCCAAACGGATGGTAAAGGAAGGACATATCATTGGGAATCATTCTTGGAGCCATCCCGATTTAACACAGGTAAGTGATGACAAAATAAAAGAAGAGCTGGAAATGGTGAAAGAAAAAACAGCTGCTTTGACCGGACAGACTGAAATGCAGTATCTTAGGCCGCCAAGGGGAATTTTAAGCGAAAGAACCCTAAAAGTTGCCAAGGAAGCAGGCTATTACCATGTCTTGTGGTCATTGGCATTCAAAGATTGGCAAACGGATCAGCAAAGAGGATGGAAATATGCATACGATAACATCATGTCGCAAGTCCATCCAGGTGCGGTGATCCTTCTTCATACAGTCTCCAAGGATAACGCCGACGCTTTGGAAAAAGTCATTGGCGATCTGAAAAAGAGGGGTTATACGTTTAAAAGCCTGGATGACTATATCGCACATGAAAAAATGAAGAATCCATTGATTTCCCAGTAGGTCTTTCAATAAATTCTTATTAGTCATTATGTCAGGCGCTTTATAAATTTATTATCCAATGATGAACCGAGAAAACGAAAAGCGCTTTAAAGGTGGAATCCCAGCGTGTCGAAGGAAGAAAGACAAGGACTTTAACAACTAGGCAGAAATGGATGATTGGAATCTGTCGGTTTTCAAAATGAAGAGAAGGAACAGCTTGGTGGAATGTACAAGCCTGAAACTAGTGTAAATCATTCATGATGAGGAAAATTATATAATGATGAAGGTTAAAGCGGCTAAAGAAGCTGCTTTTTCTTTTTTAAGATATAATAAAGCAAACAAAAGGAGGGGGCTATATGTGGGAAGAGCGTGTTCAGATTGAGGGGCCGTACAATTTTGATTTGGCGTTGGACAGGCTTGCCATGGATCCTCTCCATATGATTGATAGTGAAAAAAGGCTTATACGGGTCCCGATTTATGAGCCATATGCGGAAGTGGTTGATGTTCAGGCGATAGGATCAACCGAAAAACCTGTATTTAAATTGAAAGGAAAAAACATCAATACTAAAGAAAAAATCATTGCCGAAGTGATGAGAGTTTTTCAATGGAATAAGCCGCTTGATGAAATTCATCGCTATTTTTCCGATACAGTTCTTAGCGATATCTTTTCTGAACATCGGGGTACACCAATTGTTCTGGAGTTTTCTCTCTATGCTTCCATTATGCGCTCTATCATTCACCAGCAAATTCATATGAAATTGGCGATTTCTTTAACCGAGCAATTTGTTAAAACATACGGCCTTGAAGTAGACGGCGTGCCGTTTTTTCCCTTGCCGGAAACAGTTGTTGCGCTGAAAGTGGATGATCTTCGCAGGCTGAGGATGAGCCAGCGTAAAGCAGAATATCTGATCGATATTTCAAGGAAAATCGCCAATGGTGATGTAAATTTGGAGCATGTAAAACAATTGCCCGATCAGGAAGTGATTGCTGAGCTGGTCAAGTTAAGGGGAGTAGGGCCTTGGACAGCCCAAAGCTTTCTATTATTTGGATTGGGGAGGAATAATCTTTTTCCAAAAGCGGATATAGGGCTGCAAAAGGCTTTGCAAAAGCTGTTTCAGCTCGAGCGTAAGCCAAGCCCGGATGAGATTGGTGGTTATATAAAAAACTGGGAACCATATTTGAGCTACGCCTCTTTATATTTATGGAGAAGCATTGAAAAAAAGTAAGGAAAGGCAGACTAACGGGTTTGGTTGGTGAGGAGAAAAATGCTAATAACAATAGAATTCGGAAACTTATTAGCATGGAATTCAGCAATGAATCAGCATATTAAATAGCAAGCAAAAACGCTCAGAGAAAATCCGAGCGTTTGAGAATGTAAAAAATTTTGTGTAATTGGTTAAACTTACCAATTAATGATATATTAATATCCATATTTAACGTGTTTAGTTAAGTATTTTAGTTTTTTGTTTATTGTATGCTTTAATTATTGCCCATAACATAGCAAACAGCACAAAGGTTGTTCCACCGACTAACAACACCAATAATCCTAAAAATGAATAATCCTTTGATTCAATAAATACACCATGCGATCCCGAACCAAAGTAATATGAGCTGTATAATTTACTCATAAGAGGGTTATCGTACGTTGTGTATTCATATATGACCTCATCTCCATTTGAGTAGTTTTTAACTACCGCCGTCCCAACAGAAAATTTCGCACCCTCCAAAATTTCTTCTATCTCAATTTTATTCGCTTCAGACAACTGCCCATCTGTCGGAATAATTTCAAGGATATCGTTAACAATAGCAGTTTGTTCTTTGTGAATATCATTGATTGGGATTATTGTAATAATAAAGAAGATTAATGAAAGAACAAAAATACCTAATCCAGCATTTAATAGCCTTTTTCCAAATGTTTTTTGTGTTTGAAATACCTGATTTATCAGTGATCGGAGTTCATTCTCTTTACCAAATCGTTCAATGGCGATTTCAACAGCTTCCTCTTCCGTTTTTCCCTCGGATATTAATTCGTGAACGGATTCGAGCAAATGACTTTTCATTTCACTTTTTAAATCTTGGATTTCATCTTTGTTGCCTTTCGCATTCCGATAAACCTTGTTAACGTACTCTTCAACTTGTTTCAATTTTTTTCTCCCCTTTCAAGAAACGAATCAATCATATTTTTAACAAATTCCCATTCTTTGCGCTTTTGTTCTAATCCTTCTTCACCCGATGGAGTTAATCGATAATATTTCCGCCTTCCTCCTGGTCCTTGCTCATCTCCCCAATAGGACTCTATCCACATGTTTTTCTCTAGGCGCTTTAATGATAAATAAAGTGTTCCTTCTTTCAATTCGAATTGTTCTTCGCTCTTTTCTCGAACAAACTTGGCAATTTCATATCCGTACATATCCTCATCTCTTAACAAGGAGAGAATGATCGTATCAATATGACCTTTTAAAACCTCTTTGTTAATTTCCAAATACACCGCCTCCTAACCATACTATAAAATATAATACCTAATAATACAAGGTATTATTTCAAAAAAACATCGCTAATTATTAGCGATCTATCTTGGATAGATTATTTCTTTCAAATCAAAAGTTCTATCTGTTATACCCAATCGTTGCGCGGGAGTCTCCCTTGTTCCGTTTGATGTAAAAGGGAAACAAAAATTGTAATACGTTCGAAGGATAGTGATTGCCATCTGTGCATACTTTGGATTGAAATTTGAATAGATATAACTTTTTCCATCGCCACGGGCGGTGGTCAATGGTCTTTCCAAAATAGATAGCCTTCTTCGAATCTGTTGAATAAAGGCGTTTGTAGCGTTGTCATAAACATTTATTATTAATGACGCAACATCTTTCGGCTCCAAGGTTTAGTCTCGTGTTTTTCTAGAAATTCCAACATCTTCGATATAGCCATTCCAACTTATCGTAGTAAGTTCCTCGTCCAATTCCTAAAATTTCACAAGTTCTTGTGACTGGTGTCCGACTTAATAACAATTTAGCGTAAAGATGATGAAAGAAAATTCGAGATAAACTTTGGTATATCAATAAAAAAAGAGACGCCAATTCATATGCGAATTGTGTCTCTAATTAATATGTTTTTTATTGTTTTCTCCCCAGCAACCGAACCCGTTAAAGACAGACCCTTTCCTTAAAAATCAATATCATGTCCGCTTTTTTCGGGCACGTTTGTCTGCTGCCTTGGATCTCAATTGGGCTTCTATATCCTCGTGATCGGCTAATTCTTGCGAGAATTCGATATCCTGCCCGTCACTTTTTTCATTTTTCGGCACCTGCGGAAGTTTTTGCTTGTTTTTGTCCCGCTGGTTTTGGTTATGTGCACGTCCCATCATGAACTCCCCTTTCGTTATTTGCAGGTTTGGCCCGCCTTTATATTATGTGTAGCCGCCGCTTTTTCACCGGTTTTCATTCATTATTTTCGTTCTTTTTCAACATATCCGCCAGCCCGGTCGGCTCGTTTAAATTCTCGTTGATAAAGGACTTCCTGGGTCGCAGAAAGTTTATTTTTCGATTTGAACTCTTTGCCTTTTTTCAATGCCCCTGCACCTCCAGTCATTTGGTAATCATTTTTGCCTTCATTCATTGGCTTCATACAAAAATAGATATGGATATTTATCCACTTGAATGGGCAGCTAGATTCGACCTCAAACTTAAAAGAACAATTGCCAGTAAAAGCCCGGTTAGGTCAGATCAATAAAAAGGAAAACTTCCGCAGCGACACACCACATGCCCCGAAGTCTTTTCGATGTGCAGAATGTACGGGTTGAGACAAGGGAAGCTTTGACAGCAATGTCAGCGCGAAAAATGCCACTGGCGGAGACTGCCAATAAAAAGTCTTTCGCTGATGGAAGTTTCACTTTATGTTAAAATACATATAGCTTATGGAACGAGGGTGAAAAAATATGCCCATTATTACTAAAATCTCTACCCAAAAGCAAAAAGGGGCGCGGTACAATATTTTCCTCGACGAACAGTATGCTTTCAGCGTCGATGAAGATGTACTAATTCGTTTTCAGTTAAAAAAAGGAAAGCAGATAACGGACTTGGAGATCACACAAATTCAACACGCAGATGAAATCAGAAAAGCTTTTCATGTGGCTTTGCGCTTTTTGTCTTTTCGCATGCGGTCGGAACAGGAAATACGGAGCCACCTTCAGAAAAAGGAGTGGGATGATTCGATTATTGATGCCGTTTTACATCAATTAAGACAGGAAAAATTGACGGATGATCTGGAATTTGCCAAAGCTTATGTACGGACGGCCATGAACATGGGGAGAAAAGGGCCTGCTGTCATCCAACAAGAACTGTTAAAAAAAGGGATCAAAGAACCCGTACTCGAAGCGGCAATGGAGGAATATACACGAGACCAGCAAATAGCAAACGCGATTGTGTTGGGCAATAAATTCGCCAAACAACACCATAAACTGTCTGAACGAATGCGAAAGCAAAAAGTAGAGTATGCATTGTCAACCAAAGGTTTTCCTTTTGAGATCATCAACGAAGCCATGAATAAGATTGCTATTGAAAAAGATGAAGATGAAGAGTGGGAAGCGATCGTAAGAGAAGGCGACAAAGCGAAAAGGAGATTCAGCAAATTTTCCGGTTACGAATATAAACAAAGAATGAAACAGGCTTTGTATCGGAAAGGGTTTGCAATGGATTTGATTATCCGTTATGTAGAAAAAGATGCGGAGGATGCCGAAAATGGAGAATGAAAAAAGATATAGCCAAATGACAGAAGCTGAGCTGAAAGCCGAAATAGCGAAAGTGAAGGAAGAAGCTCGTAAAGCGGAGCAAATGGGGATGGTGAACCAATTTGCCGTTTTGGAACGCAAAGCGGTGATGGCAAAAGCGTACTTATTGGACCCAGCCGACTTTAAACCAGGCACTATATATGGCATAGACGGCGATCCCGGAAGCTATTTTAAAATTGACTATTTGAACGGTGTATTTGCATGGGGGTATCGTTTGGGAGGATCCGGCAAAGAAGAAGCCCTGCCAATATCTTTGTTGAAGTAAAGGGCACAGCGTAGTCCGCTGTGCTCATTTATTTATCTTTTGTATCTTTTGACGGCATCTTTTTCGGTGATGATCATCTGCTGTGTTTGTTCAGTTTCGCCGTTCACTTGGGAATCACTATGTTTCGGCCTATACCAGCCTCTGTTGAAAGGTGTCAGATTTCGGTTTAAATGAGTAAGGTCTTTTTTTCGCAAATAAAACACCCCTAATAGTTTCGACTTTCATCCCTTGCTCCGGACTCCCTCATTCTTGCTTGCGGGGTCGTATTGATCGTTCCGTCCGCCCGCTTTGAAGCATATATTGCTTTAGCACGGGGGTTTAAATCCAACTGATTTTTGTTTTCATATGGAAAGTGTTTTGCTTTGTTGCGCAATGAATATTCACCTCCCAACAGCGCGGACATCCATCCGCTTATCGGTAGTATGGCTTGGGGACTAAGAAAAAATACGGACCCGATTGGGCCCGATCTTGCTGTTGGAAGAAAATTCATACTTATGTGTGGGCGTTTTGCGGGACGAGCCATAACGAAAGGAAAGAAAAGGAAATGAGGAGCCATAAAAAAACACAGTGCCTAACACTGTGTGCTTAATCGGTAACAACCTGTAGTTTTTTTCTCAGCTTTTCTTCGCTGTACACCCAACCGGTATAAGATGTGATCAATTCTAAGTCCTCGTCAAGCTTGACGATGGCAACAAATGGATAATGTCCATTACTGCGATACCGGAGATCAATAAAACGCACTTCGGTATACTGATTGTATTCTTTTATCTCCCAGCGATAAACCGGTGAAAATGATAGAAAGGCTGAAATATTTTTGTCTTGTAAGGCCGCTTTTATAACAGGTGTGTCCGGAACGGGAATCCGTTTAAATTTGTCAAAAATTGTAATCGACCGCCTGTAGGCTCTCCCTACGTAATAATAGTCTTTGGCAGTGACGGCAATTCTCCATTGGTTAAAGTACATTGTAGATGCAATAATGATTCTTTCAGCATCCGGAACTGTTTTTAACACAGCGGACTTGACCATTTGCTGCATGACAAAACGCAGAATATAATATAGGAAAATGATCCCATACATAATAAGGAATGTATATCCGGGAGGCGCACCGAGCAGCCATATTAGAATGCCGGCCACGTGCAGGCCAAAAATATAAGGGTCAAACGTATTGATCATCCCAAGGGCAACCCACTTTGAGGAAAAAGGTCGCAATGCCTGTGTACCGTATGCATTGAAAATATCCACAAACACATGCATAAACACGGCGACGAGTGACCAAATCCACAAGTGCAGCCAATTTGTTTCCGGGAAAAAGAAGTAAACGAAAGCGGCTACGACCACCGACCAAATAAAAATGGCGGGGATCGAGTGGGTAATGCCTCTATGGTTACGGATATACACCGCATTATTCCGGAGCTTTAAAAGTGTATCTATGTCAGGAATTTGCGAGCCGATAATTGCAGCAACGAGCACGCTCTGAGTATTTACAGTAGATTGTGCCACAACTGGATCAAGTGTGGCTAGCCCGCCGATTGCAAATCCCATCACAACATGGGTAGCTGTGTCCAATCTAGGTCCTCCTTCGTGAAGGGATTCTTTCTTTGTCAATCATATTCTTTTTAAAATTAAAAAGCAATAGGCGCAGTATGATTGTCATTATACTATTCCCTAAAAAAAGCAGGAATAATCATGAATAAAGGGGTTTGAAGATGGCTTTAACCGAAAGAATAAACATGCCCAAAGTAGAAGAATTTCAACAAGATCTTATTAGTTGGTTTGAAGCGGAACAACGGGATCTTCCGTGGAGAAAAGACAATGACCCTTACAAAGTATGGGTTTCGGAAATCATGCTGCAACAGACGAGGGTAGAAACTGTCATTCCCTACTTTCAGCGTTTTTTGGAAAAATTTCCGACGATTGAATCGTTCGCGGAAGCGGACGAAGAATCTATTCTTAAAATATGGGAAGGTCTTGGATATTATTCCCGTGTCAGAAATTTGCACTCAGCGATAAAAGAAGTGGTTGCAAATTACGGGGGAAAAGTTCCGGATCAAAAAGAAGAAATTTTAAAATTAAAAGGAGTCGGTCCATACACCGCAGGTGCGGTATTAAGCATTGCTTATGGAATACCTGAACCAGCGGTAGACGGAAATGTGATGCGGGTATTATCCAGAATTTTATTGATTACGGAGGATATTGCTGCCCCCGCTTCACGCAAAACGTTTGAGGCATGTGCTCGAGCATTGATGTTTGAGCCGAATCCTTCTTACTTTAATCAAGCGTTAATGGAGCTAGGGGCCCTTGTCTGTACGCCGACATCACCTGCATGTCTTTTATGTCCGGTGCAAAAGCATTGTTCCGCTTTTGAAAAAGGAGTCCAGGATCAACTTCCTGTTAAGACCCGCAAAAAAAATACAAGACACGATGAATTGGTGGCAATTGTTTTACAAAATGAGAAAGGAGAATTCCTGATTCGCAAAAGGCCTGGGAAGGGGCTTTTAGCTAATTTATGGGAATTCCCCAATATTGAAACGCGCCCTATACTGGAGCCATATGAAACGCTTCAAGACTTTTTGATGACGAAGTACTCGGTTGATGCAGAGGTTACTCCTGAGTCTTTTACGATGGTTCACCATGTGTTTACCCATTTAAGATGGACGATTTCCGCTTTTTCCGGAAAAGTGGTAAATGGCAGACTGGAGGAGGATGAGCGGATACGATTTGTCACGGAGGAGGAAATGGGAGAGTTGGCGTTTCCTGTTTCCCACCAAAAAATTTGGCAGGCTTATAAAAGCCATGTAAAATACGAAAGAGAAAACGAAAGGTAGGATTTAGATGAGTAATAAAGTAGCACTCGTTACAGGTAGCAGCAGGGGAGTTGGGAAAGCTGCCGCCATTGCTTTGGCTGAAAAAGGTTACGACATAGTAGTAAATTATGCGCGGAGCAAAAAAGCCGCCCTCGAAACGGTTGAAGAGATTGAAAAGCTGGGAAGAAAGGCGTTGCTCGCGCGGGCGAATGTCGGAGATGTTGACAAAATAAAAGCGATGTTTGAAAAGATTTCGGAAGAGTTTGGACGCCTGGATGTATTGATCAATAACGCGGCATCCGGCGTTTTGCGTCCGGCAATGGAGCTTGAAGAATCCCACTGGGATTGGACAATGAATATTAACAGTAAAGCACTGCTTTTTTGTGCCCAAGAATCCGCAAAGTTAATGGAAAAAAATGGTGGAGGAAAAATTGTCAGCCTAAGTTCGTTGGGCTCCATTCGATATTTAGAAAATTATACAACAGTCGGAGTATCAAAAGCCGCCGTTGAAGCATTGACACGCTATTTGGCGGTGGAGCTTTCCCCGAAAAATATTATTGTGAATGCCGTATCCGGGGGGGCTATTGATACGGATGCATTGACACATTTCCCGAATCGCGAGGAGTTGTTGGAAGACGCCCGAAAAAATACACCTGCAGGACGCATGGTCGAAATTGATGATATCGTCAAAACGATCATGTTTCTCGTTTCAGATGATGCGTCCATGATCAGGGGCCAGACAATTATCGTTGATGGAGGCCGCTCTATCCTCGTTTAAAATACTTATCCAAATTTGGTACGTGTATGGCGGATTGGTTTTTATTTTTGCCAAAAAAATTGGATAACAACTTACACCTCTGGTTACATTAAGAAACGTGGAGGTGAGAATGATGGCTAAAAGAAACCAATCTGAAACAAACGTTCAAAAAGTAAGGCAGCAAAACGCACAATCTGCGGGCGCTCAAGGCCAATTTGGCACTGAGTTTGCGAGCGAAACAAACGTGCAAAAGGTAAAACAACAAAACGCACAATCAGCTGGTGCCCAACAACAAGGCCAATTTGGCGCTGAGTTCGCCAGCGAAACTGATGCACAACAAGTAAGACAGAAAAACCAACGTGCTGAGGCACGCAAAGGCCAAAACGCCGGACAGTAACGCATATATGTAAGTGAGCGGCTGCTTTTCACATGAAGAGCAGCCGCTCATTTTTTGTATCATTTTTCTATGCTGTGCTGGGAGGCGCCGATTGAGCCTGCGCCGAACAGGACATTGAAGTTCAGGCGAAACGTTAGGACGTCGCCGAGTGGGCCTGCGCCGAATAGGACATTGAAGTTCGGGCGAAGCGACAGGACTTGTCGACGATTGAGACTGCCCCCGTACAGGAGGTCCAAGCAAGTGCCGGCTCTAGAGTAAGGAAAAATCGTCAGCATATCAGCGGGCGAGTAAAAGCGCGAATTGAATATGTGGTGAGGAAGACCGCGGTCAGCGGTTCAAGTTAAGCAGTAGGAAAGAAAGCAGTACATCCAAAGATGCTGTTTATGATGGTAAGTCGGCAGCTTTGCGCGGAAAGTAGAAAAGCCGTTTTTTGGAAAATTTTTGTTGTCTGGTACGCGACTCGCGCTCTTTTTAAGAAGCCCTTCAGTTTTAAAAATGTGCTTAAACCGTTATAATAGTATCGGATAGTTTATCGTATTATATGTAAAAGGCATTTTTTAATATGAGGCGCGTGGTGTGAGACGCTCCTATTACGGTGCGCTCTTTTTTATTTAGAAAGTAGGGGAGACGATGGATATTCCCGCGGAAGGATCAAATATTCAAATACAAAGCTATAAACACAACGGCAGCCTACATAGGATTTGGGCCGAAACTAAAGTGTTAAAGGCGACAAATCATATGGTGATCGGCGGAAACGACCGAACACTCGTAACGGAAGCGGATGGCAGGACTTGGATGACACGTGAACCTGCAATCTGTTACTTTCATTCTGACTTGTGGTTTAACATTATTTCGATGATCAGAGATGACGGTATTTACCACTATTGCAACCTCGGCTCGCCATTTGTGTATGACCGGGAAGCATTAAAATATATTGACTATGACTTGGATATAAAAGTATTTCCTGACATGACTTTTACCCTTTTGGACGAAGACGAGTATGAACACAACCGAAAGTTGATGGGATATCCGGATGTAATCGATCATATCTTGAAAAAAAATGTGGATAAGCTTGTACGCTGGATCAGGCAGGGGAAGGGGCCCTTTTCCGCTGACTTTATTGATATTTGGTATGATCGCTATTTAACATATTTAAGTTAATCCCTGTTGGCGTTTCTCGGCAGGCTTTATTTATTGTTGGCAAAAAGAAGCTGACATCAGAAATTAGGGCATTTGCCCTTCTTTGGGGGGAGTCGCATGGGGATCATTAAAAGGTATTTGGCTTTCGTAAAGCCGTATCGTTGGAAAATTATTGGAACACTTTTTATAGGAATTATTAAATTCGCGATACCGCTGTTAATTCCTTTTTTAATGAAGTATGTGATAGATGATATCATTACTGCCAATCATTTGAGTGCCGATGAAAAAACATCCACATTGTTTATCACGATGGCCGTTATGATGTTCATATTTGTTATTATAAGGCCGCCTGTTGAGTATTACAGGCAATATTTTGCGCAATGGACCGCGAGCAAAATATTGTATGATATCCGCGATCGGCTGTTCACGCACATTCAAAAGCTGAGTTTTAAGTTTTATTCAAACACTCGTTCCGGAGAAGTGATTTCCAGGGTCATTAATGATGTCGAAGCAACAAAGGACTTTGTGATTACCGGGTTGATGAACTTGTGGCTGGATGCGGCTACAGTCCTTATCGCGATCGCCATTATGTTTACACTTGACGTACCTCTCACAATTGTATCGCTTGCCGTATTCCCGCTTTATATGTTATCGGTACGCTATTTCTTTGGAAATTTACGGAGATTGACAAGGGAGCGTTCCCAAGCGTTGGCCGAGGTCCAAAGTTATCTGCACGAACGGGTCCAAGGGATGCCTGTTATTAAAAGTTTTGCAATTGAAGACCATGAACAAACCCAATTCGATAAAAATAATACAAACTTTTTGCAAAAAGCGCTGAATCATACGAGCTGGACGGCAAAAGCGTTTGCTGTTGTCAATACAATTACGGATATTGCCCCGCTCATTGTCATCGCCTATGCCGGGTACCAGGTCATTCATGGAAATCTCTCGATCGGTACGATGGTTGCCTTTATGGGATATGTAGAACGATTGTATAATCCGCTTCGCCGGTTAATGAACTCTTCTACTACACTTACCCAATCGATTGCGTCGATGGATCGTGTTTTCGAGTTAGCCGATGTCAAATATGATATTGCTGATGAACCGGGTGCGGTGGAAGTAGGAGAAGTCCGGGGCAATATTCGTTTTGATGATGTTTCTTTTTCCTATAGTGAAAAGGAAAAGCTCGTGCTTCGAGACATTAACTTAGATGTAAAGGAAGGGGAAACGATTGCGCTTGTTGGAATGAGTGGAGGAGGAAAATCATCCCTTGTCAGTTTGATTCCGCGTTTTTATGATGTAACGAAAGGGAAAGTCTTGCTGGATGGAATAGACATCCGAACCTTGAAAGTACGCAGCTTGCGCGATAAAATCGGAGTTGTTTTACAGGACAATATTTTATTCAGCGACTCGGTCAAAACAAATATTTTGCTCGGAAAGCCTGACAGCACCGAGGAAGAGGTGATCAGAGCGGCCAAAGCCGCCAATGCACACGATTTTATCATGGATTTGCCCAATGGGTACGAGACGACTGTCGGAGAACGCGGCGTGAAATTGTCCGGTGGACAAAAACAAAGGATTGCCATCGCAAGGGTTTTCTTAAAAAATCCGCCTATACTTATATTGGATGAGGCAACATCGGCTCTTGACCTGGAAAGTGAACATTTAATCCAGGAAGCCCTTGATGAATTGGCGAAAAATAGAACGACGTTTGTCATTGCGCACAGACTATCAACGATTACACATGCCGACCGGATTGTATTGATTGAGCATGGAAGAATTGTTGAAGTGGGAACGCATGAAGAGCTTATGAAAAGGCAAGGGCATTACTACTCCCTTTTCCAAGTACAGCAGTTGGCATGAAAAAGCCGGAGGAAGAGAACCTCCGGTTTTTTTATGTGTATCATTTTGTTTATGAGATCCAGCATGAACTGGTAGTACCACCCTCCGCTTGTAAACACCCGATTCAATAGAAAAAAGCTTCGACTGCGACACATCGCATTGTTTTTCAAGGATATCGGTCACAAAGATGTATAAAGGATGAGGAGCTTCGATGCATGTTACCCACGTAGAAAAAAGTGTGGGATGTTGCTGTCTGAGCTTGCCAATATGACGCTTTCGATCTTAGCCTTTGCTTCTGGAGGTCCGCAAGACTCAGGGGCACCACATTGTGCGGCACCCTTTGCATGATCCACCCCCTTTAGGCCAACCACTGCTGCCCGAAGTTTTATTTAAATTCATGAACTGCATTATTTGATTCATATAAATTATGAAGGTAATGTCACCTGGGTTTCGTCTTCATGGAATGTTTGAGAAGTTCGGATCAACTTTTCCAGTTGCTCCAATTGTTCTTCATATTCAATAATCGCGGTCAGCACCCGCATTAAATGGTAAGGCTGAAATTCATCTTCTATATTATCTCTGCGAATTTCGGCTAAATAGGCATCCCGCAGCTGGTCCCTGCTCGATTCGCCATAATGAACATCATCAAGCTCTGCTTCCGGTTTGACCCGTCCGATAAACTTCAAGAGCAACTGGTCATGATAGCTCATTAAGAGATCAAGCCTTTCCCGTGTTTCCACTTGAAGCGTTTCGGGAAGCTGGAGTAGGATATTCTCATATTTATGCTGGAGTTTCAAGATGTCATAGCTCTTTTGTGTCACTTGGATCATTTGCCTGTAGAGGACAAGTTTGCGGAGTTTGGCATAATCTGTTTTTTTAAAATAACTCCGTTCTTCTTCATACATGGAATACAGCTGATTTACTTTCGTTAATCTCTTTTTGATTGTTTCAATATCTTCTTTTAAAAGCTCGTCTTCGGAGGCGAATCTCGTCGTAAGTCTAAGCCACTTTAATATGTCTTCCGTTACTTCCGAAATGCTTTGAAAAAGTCTTGTTTCATATTTGGGGGGAAGGAAGATCAAGTTGACGACAAAAGCACTTAAAATACCAATAAAAATTGAAAATGTACGTAAAGAAGCATAGTACAGGAATTCATCAACCGGTGCTTCCATAATGGCAATAATCGTAACGAGCGCCAGCCTAATCGAATTCTCCAGCTTCAACTTTAACATGATTCCGATCGCTACGATCGCAGCCAGTCCGATGATCAGCAAATGATTCCCAAACAGCAGGGTAAAGGCGATGGCCAGTAAAGCACCAATAATATTTCCTTGTATTTGCTCCACAACTGATAAGTACGAACGATAAATGGTCGGCTGGATTGCAAATATAGCTGCTATTCCTGCAAACAGAATTGGTTGCAAATTAAGAAGCTGAGCGATATAAAGTGATAACGTAATGGCTATTCCCGTTTTTAACATGCGGGCACCAAGCTTCATATTCAATAGTTCCTTTCTGTTAGGAAAATCGCTATTACGAGCGTTTCCTTCATTTCAATTTTTTAAAAGCATTTTCCACATAGGAAATGGTATCCATTATATCCTATGCGAGTGGCTTATTTGTATGGCTTCCCGAGGCAGAAGTTTGAAGAAGTTGACACATGTTTTTTCTGCCTGTTCATCATATATCTCTTTTTCGCGGGTGTGCGCCTTTCAGACGATCGCCGGTTTTTCTGCCTGAAATCCTATCTTCAAGGAGGCGCCAAGTCCTTACTTATATCCACCTCTTTTGAGGAATTTCCAAACAAGCAATTCTGTTGAAAGAATGGAAGCGGGTTTCCGGCGATTGCCCCCGAGCAGAACCAAGGAAGCGACACCTTTTATTGTTTTTCCCGCCATAACCACCGACCGGCAAGTCCGTGCCGATCATTTTTCCCGTGGCAGCCAAATCTTCGTTTTGGACACCATCCATACATAAAGGGAAGAGAGATCACCTCATTATAAATCACGAGTGCTTCATGATCATGTGCTATTTCATTTACTTTTTCAAGAAATCCGTTTTTAGAATCACCAATCCATAGCTTCCAGCCATCATCTGAAATCAAAACAGCTGGCTATTTTCACTGCTCAGGCTTCATGGCATGTTCAACTCCTCAATATGATTGAACAGTAATGATCATAACTCCTCGGAGGAGGCATGCTAAAATTGTTAAGAACCTGACCCTTCCACAACGAGTGCGAGATCAAAATGACCATGATAACTTAAAGCTCATGCTTCCGGATTGTGGACATAACTGCTTTTTGTTCCCAAGCTTTGTCCAGTGAAGGAGTCATTTTTCAGCATTTGTGCAAAGTTCACTTCAAACAACACTCCTGTTTCGTCGCTAACCTTGGCAACATGAGGATGGGAAAGGGCGGTAATGTATATGGCTCCTAAGTAATCAATCTCCATTATATAGGCTCCGTAATCGGCAGGCGTACCGCACTCTACTGTTTTAAAAGCGCGGGAAAGGCTGTTTCATCCTCCCGTGATTAGTGCTTCTTTATGTAAAATTGATACCCTCAGAAGTAAAATCCTTCATATATTTTAGTATGCAAGTGATCTTCACGCAATGATTTTGATGATTCTTCAACGGGCGTCATAGCAATAAATAATCGAACGTAAGATGAAAGACAAGGGTTAAAGGAGTTGATGGGGATGTGGTACGTTTTATTTTTAGGAGTTGTCATTTGTATATTGATGGCTCTTAGAATGCTATTTTTCCCCACAAGGTTCAAATTCAAAGAAGTGTCTTTTGAAAATTTCATTTTTCTGGCAATCACATATGCCGTTATCATGGTCGGCTTCGGAATGCTTTACCTCCTTCTGGAATTGAAAGGTTATCGGATTCTTTATGATGCCGCAGCTTCTTCTGCCCCACAATCATTTTTTTCCCGGCTGGGAACCTCCATCTATTTAAGTGCCGTCACCCTTTTTTCCGTAGGCTTTGGGGATGTCGCTCCCATTGGTATCGGCCGCTTCCTTGTCATCATTGAAGCACTCCTTGGTTATACGATTCCGGCTGCCTTCGTTGTTCGTACCTTTGTTGATTTTGATCCTGCCTCTCGGGGTAAAAATTAGAATAATTGTATTTGTCTTTAATTTTGTGTAGGCTTATAAGAGATGATCATGACAGGAGGCGATTTTATGACAGTAAAAGAAATGGAAATGGCTCCGGATTTTTCATTGCTTGCAAGCAATGGGAAGGAAGTTAGCTTATCTGATTTTAAAGGGAAAAACGTCGTTTTATATTTTTATCCTAAAGATATGACACCTGGATGTACAACGCAGGCATGTGACTTCAGAGATATGCATGAAGACTTCGCAACGCTTGATGCAGTCATTTTGGGAGTCAGCCCCGATCCGTTGGACAAGCATGAAAAGTTTATTGAAAAGCATGGCTTGCCATTTTTGCTTCTCGTCGATGACAACCACGAAGTGGCGGAAAAGTATGGTGTCTGGAAGTTGAAAAAGAACTTTGGCAAGGAATATATGGGAATTGAGCGTTCAACTTTTATCATCGATAAAGAGGGCAGGATCGCCAAGGAATGGAGAAAAGTAAAGGTTAAGGGGCACGTGGAAGAAGCCCTGCAGTACATCAAAGATCATTTATCGTAAATGTATTTGCCCATTTTTCGATTTTATACGGCTTTTGTCCATTCAAGTTAAGTTCAAATACATAAAGTAACATTACAGGGCATACCTCCTCAGTAAAAATTCATTTTGGACTGCAGTAGCAGTCCTTTTTTGTTGTTTCCAGCACTTAAAAACCAATCTGCTTTCATTGGTTTCCGATTACCAGGACATGAAACAGCTTAAAAAAGAGTATACTTATAGTGAAAACAATGATAATCATTGACAAAACGTCATATCAATTAGTACACTAATTATAAGGATTATAAAAAGAGAATCAATTTCTTATAAGAAAAGAGGTGCATGGCGATGTCAGAACACCAGTTAAAAGAGGCAATTGATACGTTGAAAAAAACAGGGGTCCGGATTACACCTCAACGTCATGCGATTTTAGAATACCTGATTCAGTCAATGTCTCATCCGACTGCTGACGATATTTATAAATCTCTTGAAAGTAAATTTCCAAATATGAGTGTTGCTACTGTTTATAACAATTTGCGGGTTTTCAAGGAAGTCGGGCTCGTTAAAGAACTTACTTATGGTGATGCATCCAGCCGCTTTGACTTTGTAACAACGGATCATTACCATATCATATGTGAAAAATGCGAAAAAATTGTTGATTTCCATTATCCCGGTCTTGATGAAGTAGAACAGCTTGCTGCACATGTAACGGGTTTTGAAGTTGGGACCCATCGAATGGAAATTTACGGAGTCTGTCCCGAGTGCCAAAATCGACAAAACCACTAAAAAGATCGCCGTATAAAAGCAGGCGATCTTTTTCATTTATTTATTTCTTTTTCGATTATAATTTTCATCGAACTCTTTTCCTTCAAGTTCAGGGTCAAGTGTGAGCGGCTCACGGCAATGCATGCACATATCTACCCGTCCAAGAACCTTTGTCGCTTTATCGCAATTTGGGCATATTACCTGAACAGCTTTTGTGGAAAGCATTCCAATCCAGAAATAGACCACTGTACTACCAATAATGGCCAATAAGCCCAACAACATAAATAATGTCATGAGGATCGGCTGCTTTTGAAAGAAAATGCCTACATACATAATGATGAATCCGATAAAAATTAAACTTAACGCAAAACTGCGGATTTTGTTTATTTTACTTGAATATTTTTTTGCCATATTACCAGCCCTCCCAAAAATACACTATACCATAAAAAAGGCCTAGCAAAGTGTATATAATTGAAAAAAGCAGGAAAATCACATCAAATCGTCGAAACAATTACGAAATCAATTTTTATTTGGAGGAATGATAATGGAGGATATCCTGCGGCCATTATTTGAACAATATGCTTCCAAATCCACCACATTAGGAATAATAATGATTGAAAAAGAAGACAGATTATTGACGGCCATGGATATGTTTGATGTAATAGTGATAGTCGTTGAAGTCTGGCAGGATAAGCTGGAAGTAATTAAGCACTACAACTTCCAGGAAAAGAAAATTGCTTTTTACATTATTGATGAAAAGCGGCTACAAGAATGGACGCTGCCCGGTTCACAGCTAAAGTTGATAGATATATGGCATGAAGGGCATATATTATTTGACCGTGACCGTTATATGGAGTGCTTGAAAAATGATTTGCACAGCTTAATGACGAAAAAGCGAAAACTAACGATTGGGCTGGAATTTGCCGAATTAATCAAAAGCTTTACAGAAGGAAAAAGTTTTTTCAAGAAAGATCAATTTTTTCATGCTTTTCATCATGCGGTATATGCGCTTTATCGACTGGGAAAGATAGCTGTTATAGAGAGCGGGCTGTTACCGGATTCGGCCGTTTGGAGACAGATCAAGCAAATTGAACCAGAAATTTTAAAGTTGTATGAGGAGCTGGTTCTTGGGAACGAATCGATTGATAAAAGGCTAGAGCTGTTATATTTGGCAAGTGAATTTTTAATATACTCGAAAACTCCTTTAGGAACAGAACACTTATTGGGAGTTATGCAAGAGAAGCCTCTCTGGAGATTTGAAGAAATTGTCCAACATCCCCAAACAAAACACTACGGAGCAAACTTAAGCATTCTGTTTGACTACTTAATTGAAAGAAGTGTTATTGTCCCGGTCCAAGTGGAAACGGACTTAAAGGGGATCTATGAACGCTGTTATCAAACTGGATAGATGTTTTTTAAAATTTGTTGTTGACATAAAAAACGTTGTTTGATATATTAGTAGTCGTCGCTGATAAACAGCCGACAAAAAACGAATTAAAAAACATGTTGACATAATGATGTTCAATATGTTAATATATAAAAGTCGCCTATAAAGCGGCAAGCGAAAGTTTGATCTTTGAAAACTGAACGAAACGAAACGTCAATCAATAATTGATTAGTCAGCTTTAATTATGAGCTAACCAAACTTTTACATGAGAGTTTGATCCTGGCTCAGGACGAACGCTGGCGGCGTGCCTAATACATGCAAGTCGAGCGGACAAAAGAGGAGCTTGCTCCTTTTTAGTCAGCGGCGGACGGGTGAGTAACACGTGGGCAACCTGCCTGTAAGACTGGGATAACTCCGGGAAACCGGGGCTAATACCGGATAATTTCTTTTTCCGCATGGAGAAAGGATAAAAGACGGCTCTGCTGTCACTTACAGATGGGCCCGCGGCGCATTAGCTAGTTGGTGGGGTAACGGCCTACCAAGGCAACGATGCGTAGCCGACCTGAGAGGGTGATCGGCCACACTGGGACTGAGACACGGCCCAGACTCCTACGGGAGGCAGCAGTAGGGAATCTTCCGCAATGGACGCAAGTCTGACGGAGCAACGCCGCGTGAGTGATGAAGGTCTTCGGATCGTAAAACTCTGTTATCAGGGAAGAACCCGCATCGGAGTAACTGCCGATGCGTTGACGGTACCTGACCAGAAAGCCACGGCTAACTACGTGCCAGCAGCCGCGGTAATACGTAGGTGGCAAGCGTTGTCCGGAATTATTGGGCGTAAAGCGCGCGCAGGCGGCTTCTTAAGTCTGATGTGAAAGCCCACGGCTCAACCGTGGAGGGTCATTGGAAACTGGGAGGCTTGAGTGCAGAAGAGGAGAGCGGAATTCCACGTGTAGCGGTGAAATGCGTAGAGATGTGGAGGAACACCAGTGGCGAAGGCGGCTCTCTGGTCTGTAACTGACGCTGAGGCGCGAAAGCGTGGGTAGCGAACAGGATTAGATACCCTGGTAGTCCACGCCGTAAACGATGAGTGCTAAGTGTTAGGGGGTTTCCGCCCCTTAGTGCTGCAGCAAACGCATTAAGCACTCCGCCTGGGGAGTACGGCCGCAAGGCTGAAACTCAAAGGAATTGACGGGGGCCCGCACAAGCGGTGGAGCATGTGGTTTAATTCGAAGCAACGCGAAGAACCTTACCAGGTCTTGACATCCCGATGCCCGCTTTAGAGATAAAGTTTTCCCTTCGGGGACATCGGTGACAGGTGGTGCATGGTTGTCGTCAGCTCGTGTCGTGAGATGTTGGGTTAAGTCCCGCAACGAGCGCAACCCTTGATCTTAGTTGCCAGCATTAAGTTGGGCACTCTAAGGTGACTGCCGGTGACAAACCGGAGGAAGGTGGGGATGACGTCAAATCATCATGCCCCTTATGACCTGGGCTACACACGTGCTACAATGGATGGTACAAAGGGCCGCGAGACCGCGAGGTGGAGCGAATCCCATAAAACCATTCTCAGTTCGGATTGCAGGCTGCAACTCGCCTGCATGAAGCCGGAATCGCTAGTAATCGCGGATCAGCATGCCGCGGTGAATACGTTCCCGGGCCTTGTACACACCGCCCGTCACACCACGAGAGTTTGTAACACCCGAAGTCGGTGGGGTAACCATTTGGAGCCAGCCGCCGAAGGTGGGACAGATGATTGGGGTGAAGTCGTAACAAGGTAGCCGTATCGGAAGGTGCGGCTGGATCACCTCCTTTCTAAGGATAATTGAAATGTGGAGGCGACTGCTCGGCAGGAGCCGCAACTGGACATTTCCAATAGATACGAATTGACGCTTTCGTTTCGTTTAGTTTTGAGAGGTCAAACAACTCTCAAAACATGTGCTCACTTGCGGCACAGCGTGTTCGAGGAACTTCACCTCGTCGCAAAGCTGCATGAAGCATAGGCGCTGATCAATCACATGACGTGATGGAAGTCAGCAGCTTCGTTCTTTGAAAACCGGATAACATGAGAAGAAACAAACCGAGAATCGTTCACTTTATGGATGATCCATTATGGAGCAACCATAAGAAGTGTAAAACCTTTAGGTTAGGCGAAAAGAAGCAAGCAGTTCGAAAAAACGAGCGTTGCTTATTTTTGAGCAAAAACCAAAGGGCAACGAGAAGCGAGAAGATCAAGGAAGCGACCGAATGAGCACCAGAGCGCACTACGAGTGCGTGATGACGTGAATGAGGGAGCTGACACAGAGATTCGATGCTAATCGTTGACCGAAAAAAGATTAAGTTAATAAGGGCGCACGGTGAATGCCTTGGCACTAGGAGCCGATGAAGGACGGGACGAACACCGATATGCTTCGGGGAGCTGTAAGCAAGCTGATCCGGAGATTTCCGAATGGGGAAACCCACTGCCAGTAATGAGGCAGTATCCATTTCTGAATCCATAGGGAATGGAAGGCATACCCGGGGAACTGAAACATCTAAGTACCCGGAGGAAGAGAAAGAAAAATCGATTCCCCCAGTAGCGGCGAGCGAAACGGGAAGAGCCCAAACCGAAAGGCTTGCCTTTCGGGGTTGTAGGACACTCAAAGTGGAGTGACAAAGGAACGGCGTAGACGAAGCGGCCTGGAAAGGCCGGCCAAAGAAGGTAACAGCCCTGTAGTTGAAACGTCGATCCCTCCCGAGTGGATCCTGAGTACGGCGGGACACGAGAAATCCCGTCGGAATCCGGGAGGACCATCTCCCAAGGCTAAATACTCCCTAGTGACCGATAGTGAACCAGTACCGTGAGGGAAAGGTGAAAAGCACCCCGGGAGGGGAGTGAAATAGAACCTGAAACCGTGTGCCTACAAGTAGTCAGAGCACCGCGTGTGTGATGGCGTGCCTTTTGTAGAATGAACCGGCGAGTTGCGATTTCATGCAAGGTTAAGTTGAAAAGACGGAGCCGCAGCGAAAGCGAGTCTGAATAGGGCGCAAGAGTATGAGGTCGCAGACCCGAAACCAGGTGATCTACCCATGTCCAGGGTGAAGGTCAGGTAACACTGACTGGAGGCCCGAACCCACGTATGTTGAAAAATGCGGGGATGAGGTGTGGGTAGGGGTGAAATTCCAATCGAACCTGGAGATAGCTGGTTCTCTCCGAAATAGCTTTAGGGCTAGCCTCAAGGTGAGAGTATTGGAGGTAGAGCACTGTTTGGACGAGGGGCCCTCATCGGGTTACCGACTTCAGACAAACTCCGAATGCCAAATACTTATCCTTGGGAGTCAGACTGCGAGTGATAAGATCCGTAGTCGAGAGGGAAACAACCCAGACCACCAGCTAAGGTCCCCAAGTATACGTTAAGTGGAAAAGGATGTGGAGTTGCTTAGACAACCAGGATGTTGGCTTAGAAGCAGCCACCATTCAAAGAGTGCGTAATAGCTCACTGGTCGAGTGACTCTGCGCCGAAAATGTACCGGGGCTAAACGTATCACCGAAGCTGTGGATTGCAATAGCAATGGTAGGAGAGCGTTCCAAGCGCGGCGAAGTCGTCTTGAAAGAGGCGGTGGAGTGCTTGGAAGTGAGAATGCCGGTATGAGTAGCGAAAGAAGGGTGAGAATCCCTTCCACCGAAAGCCTAAGGTTTCCTGAGGAAGGCTCGTCCGCTCAGGGTAAGTCGGGACCTAAGCCGAGGCCGAAAGGCGTAGGCGATGGATAACAGGTTGAGATTCCTGTACCGCCTCATTGCCGTTTGAGTGATGGAGGGACGCAGGAGGATAAGGCAAGCGCGCAGCTGGAAAAGCGCGTCCAAGCAGTAAGGCCGGTAAGTAGGCAAATCCGCTTACCGTGTAGGCTGAGCTGTGATGGCGAGGGAAAAAAAGTACCGAAGTTCCTGATTCCACACTGCCGAGAAAAGCTTCTAGCGAGGCAATAGGCGCCCGTACCGCAAACCGACACAGG
The DNA here is from genome assembly GCF_037963795.1 of Siminovitchia sp. FSL W7-1587. Classification (NCBI taxonomy): domain Bacteria; kingdom Bacillati; phylum Bacillota; class Bacilli; order Caryophanales; family Bacillaceae; genus Siminovitchia; species Siminovitchia sp. FSL W7-1587. The sequence goes on along the minus strand of NZ_CP150169.1, from coordinate 763,327 downwards.
TAGGCGAGGAGAGAATCCTAAGGTGAGCGAGAGAACTCTCGTTAAGGAACTCGGCAAAATGACCCCGTAACTTCGGGAGAAGGGGTGCTTTTTAGGGTGAATAGCCCTGAGAAGCCGCAGTGAATAGGCCCAGGCGACTGTTTAGCAAAAACACAGGTCTCTGCGAAGCCGCAAGGCGAAGTATAGGGGCTGACGCCTGCCCGGTGCTGGAAGGTTAAGAGGAGAGGTCAGCTTAGGCGAAGCTTCGAATTGAAGCCCCAGTAAACGGCGGCCGTAACTATAACGGTCCTAAGGTAGCGAAATTCCTTGTCGGGTAAGTTCCGACCCGCACGAAAGGCGCAACGATCTGGGCACTGTCTCAACGAGAGACTCGGTGAAATTATAGTACCTGTGAAGATGCAGGTTACCCGCGACAGGACGGAAAGACCCCGTGGAGCTTTACTGTAGCTTGATATTGACTGTCTGTGCAGCTTGTACAGGATAGGTAGGAGCCATGGAAACGGGAGCGCCAGCTTCCGTGGAGGCAACGGTGGGATACTACCCTGGCTGTATGGACCGTCTAACCCGCGACCCTGATCGGGTTGGGAGACAGTGTCAGGCAGGCAGTTTGACTGGGGCGGTCGCCTCCTAAAAGGTAACGGAGGCGCCCAAAGGTTCCCTCAGAATGGTTGGAAATCATTCGCAGAGTGTAAAGGCAGAAGGGAGCTTGACTGCGAGACCTACAAGTCGAGCAGGGACGAAAGTCGGGCTTAGTGATCCGGTGGTTCCGCATGGAAGGGCCATCGCTCAACGGATAAAAGCTACCCCGGGGATAACAGGCTTATCTCCCCCAAGAGTTCACATCGACGGGGAGGTTTGGCACCTCGATGTCGGCTCATCGCATCCTGGGGCTGTAGTCGGTCCCAAGGGTTGGGCTGTTCGCCCATTAAAGCGGTACGCGAGCTGGGTTCAGAACGTCGTGAGACAGTTCGGTCCCTATCCGTCGCGGGCGCAGGAAATTTGAGAGGAGCTGTCCTTAGTACGAGAGGACCGGGATGGACGCACCGCTGGTGTACCAGTTGTCTCGCCAGAGGCATAGCTGGGTAGCTATGTGCGGAAGGGATAAGTGCTGAAAGCATCTAAGCATGAAGCCCCCCTCAAGATGAGATTTCCCATTGTCTGGCTTGCCAGGCAACGTAAGATCCCTGAAAGATGATCAGGTAGATAGGTCCGGTGTGGAAGTGTGGCGACACATGGAGCTGACGGATACTAATCGATCGAGGACTTAATCAAATATAAAAAGCGCAGGACGCTTGTCCATCGCTGCAGCTCACTGGAGCTTCTGGCGGAAAAGTCAATCGACTTTGCCAGAAGAAGCGAAGTGACGCAAAGCGATAGCGTCCGGAGCTGGATTGAACAAAAACGGTTCTCGGACTTCTTCTCATGTATCCCGGTTTTGAGAGAATGAAAAAACTCTTGAAATATACATAAAACCTATTATAATAAAAGATGTCGTTGTTTTTGTCTGGTGGCGATAGCGAAGAGGCAACACCCGTTCCCATCCCGAACACGGAAGTTAAGTTCTTCAGCGCCGATGGTAATGAGGGGCTTCCCCTTGTGAGAGCAGGACGCTGCCGGGCAAAACAATATTATTCCGCAGTAGCTCAGTGGTAGAGCTATCGGCTGTTAACCGATCGGTCGTAGGTTCGAATCCTACCTGCGGAGCCATACGGAGAGCTGTCCGAGCTGGCCGAAGGAGCACGATTGGAAATCGTGTAGGCGGCTACCGCCGTCTCAAGGGTTCAAATCCCTTGCTCTCCGCCATATAAGCTCTTTATATATACGGCCCCTTGGTCAAGCGGTTAAGACACCGCCCTTTCACGGCGGTAACACGGGTTCGAATCCCGTAGGGGTCACCATATTTTATTTTCATTGTCGCGGGGTGGAGCAGTTCGGTAGCTCGTCGGGCTCATAACCCGAAGGTCGCAGGTTCAAATCCTGCCCCCGCAATCAACAGGTCCCGTAGTGTAGCGGTTAACATGCCTGCCTGTCACGCAGGAGATCGCGGGTTCGATTCCCGTCGGGACCGCCATTTTTAATACCATCCACTTGTTGCATAGATACTGATGATGAGCGTTTTTAAAAATTGTCATCGTTTAAATGATATACGGCTCAGTAGCTCAGTCGGTAGAGCAAAGGACTGAAAATCCTTGTGTCGGCGGTTCGATTCCGTCCTGAGCCACCTTCTAAAACTAACTAACCAGATAATTACTTTCTCGGTGGGGTAGCGAAGTGGCTAAACGCGGCGGACTGTAAATCCGCTCCCTCAGGGTTCGGCGGTTCGAATCCGTCCCCCACCACCATGATTAGGGGTATAGTTTAACGGTAGAACAGAGGTCTCCAAAACCTCCAGTGTGGGTTCGATTCCTACTACCCCTGCCAAAGTGGCGGCTATGGCGAAGTGGTTAACGCATCGGATTGTGGCTCCGACACTCGTGGGTTCGATTCCCACTAGTCGCCCCATTTATATTTATAGTATCATTTAACTAACGATGGGCTATAGCCAAGCGGTAAGGCAACGGACTTTGACTCCGTGATTCGTTGGTTCGAATCCAGCTAGCCCAGTATATTGCGGAAGTAGTTCAGTGGTAGAACACCACCTTGCCAAGGTGGGGGTCGCGGGTTCGAACCCCGTCTTCCGCTCCAAAACCTTGGCGGCATAGCCAAGTGGTAAGGCACGGGTCTGCAACACCCTTACCACCGGTTCGAATCCGGTTGCCGCCTCCAATTTTATCACGCCTGAGTGGTGGAACTGGCATACACGTTGGACTCAAAATCCAATGCCCTCACGGGCTTGTGGGTTCGAATCCCACCTCAGGTATTTTTAAGAAAATTAAGGTCAGATAAGTGAGAAAAGGCTCATAAACGTTGATATATCAATGTTTATGAGTTTTTTTTCGTTTTAGGCTCTATACTAAATGTTGGGGTTTCCACACAATTTGCCCGTAAAAAAATACACGCAAACATCCAATTCTTTTATACTTGAATTGACGAGAAAGCAAGAAAAGATTGGAGTTGCGTGCAAGTGAATTTTACCATAACAATCCCGACCTTGAAGATGTATTGATCACAAAAGTGGAAGAAGTGGAAGACCGTATATAGAAATGGATGTTAAGGTCCACAAGTGTCCAAGCTGTGGTGAAAGGACTAAGAAAGTTCATGATTATCGCATTCAAAAGATCAGCATTTGAAGTGTTTTGAACGGTTGACGTCCCTCTTCTACAAATAGCGCCACTATGCCTGTTCGTGCGGGAAGCGGTTTGCGGAGGAATCCTTTTGATCATCGATATCAACGGCTTTCTAACGAATGTAATCGGGCAGTATCCGTTCGGATCGTGCAAGCGAAGACATTTAAGGAAACTGCCCAGCAGTTTGGCGTTTCCATATCAACTGTCATGCGCAGATTTGACAGTTTGGCCGTAAAGGAAATGACAGAGGTTCAAGAACTGCCCAGGGTGATCGCCATCGATGAGTACAAGGGAGATACAAAGGAAGGAAAATATCAATTGATTATTGCCGATGGGGAGACAAAGGATTAATGGATTTTTACAGGAAGGTAGAACAAGATGGTATTCCTGAATTTGAGAAGGCTATCCGTACATTCAAAAACTGGCAGACAGAAGTACTAAACAGCTTTTTACTCAAATGGTTTTTTGGAGAGAATTAATAACCTAACGAAAGTCATGAAGAGGAACGCCTTTGGATTTAGGAACTTCCTAAGGGGAAGAGCAAGAATACTTCTTTTACATAAGTATAAAAAAATTGGAAGTCATGTTGGGTAAAGTGAGATTCTATCTCACCCCACTCCAACATTTGACATAGAACCATTTTAATTAAAAAGAGAAACGTCAGTTTGTATAAAATTGAACGTAAACTTTGCTGCGGACCCCAAGCGAACATAAAATCTCCGGGGGACCCGCACCAAAAAAACCCAGTATAATACGAAAATATATGGTAAAATTGAAAAGAAGATAGGCGAAATATCCCCAAAAACAGGTTATCCTACTAGATTTAGGGAATGATTTTCCTTTTATTAGGAGATTTTCGCTGTCGCACTCTATATGAGTGCGTGGATTGAAATAATTCTGGATGCTCGTCCATAATGTAATCATCCAGGTCGCACTCTATATGAGTGCGTGTTAATGGCACGTCGCATATTCTTTGTTTGTTGTGTGTATATTTCAGTGTCTTGTATTTTGTATTGTAGCTGTCGTAACGATAGAAATAAGAACGCACAAGGACATGTTGTAGTCGCGAAATTCCATTAAGGCCGATCATTTCCTCTTACTCGTGGTTATATGGGATGACACTCTGCATGTTCTTGATCCGCCAGTTGCTGACAGATTGGCTCAATATCATAGCCGGCATTGAACAGGCCTGTTACTTGCTCATTTTTCGATATTTGGAGAGGTACTCCTTTTTCTATCCTCGAACTTTTAAGGGCAAATGGTGACATTCATTCATTTATATGAAAGGGGGATTCTTCATATACTGCTCAACATGTTAACGCTTGTTTACTCGGAGTCTCTCGGTTAGCGATCATGTAAACAATATGAATCCACGCAAATTGTTGCTAGTGTTTGAAAATCGAACTTGGCTTTCTTTATCTAAAGATTGAAGTTTTTGTTTGTCGTAAATATCATATTATTCATAACGAATATCAATTAACTGAAAGAAGAGCTGCGTGTATTCTGTAAATGATCAATGACTAGAATTTTATTCAGATGGTCTTTAATCGGTTTTCTACATGAGCTTTTTTAATGTTAATCAAATGTACTCGTTCTCCAGGACAGCCACTATGGCTCTCCCCCTCACTTGCTCACAAAAACATATTCTCGTTTCTTTCATTAATAAAACTTGAGTTTGCTGCTGATTCATAGAAGGAGAAACGATATCTCGCACTCACTTCCAACCTTTACCGCAAAAGCCGGTTACCGTACTGAAGTTGATGTCTTCGTCACATGGTAACCATCTGTTTTAACTGTTATATGCTGATTGAATTTGCAAAGATTTAATCGGCTTTTTTGTGTTTAAACACTTTTGCATGATTGACATTTTGTTTTTGAGCTTAAACGCATCCATGTGACAAAAGGCTTTGGAATATTGTTTCCAACGTTTTTTTTGGTCAAATGGTTTTGCAAAAAATTGATCACTCAAAATCGTGAATTGGGCAACGGATCATTTTTCTTCTGTTTTCGACATTTTTATACATGTTTTTCGCATTCTTTACATTTTCTTCATCATAGAAAAATAGCGTATTAATAATCCCGAACTATAATCAAAATGAACAAAAAAACACAAATAATAATATTTTTGTGCAAATGTGTGCGAAGGGAGAAAGTCTTTGTTACCTATCGAGAGAAAGATGCGGATCATCGAATATGTCCGGCAGAATCGAACGGCGACGATCGCTGCGCTTGCAAAACAGTTTGGTGTCCACGAAGCAACAATCCGCCGGGATCTGGCTGAAATTGAACGAAATGGCACACTAAAAAGAACGCATGGTGGAGTCATTATGGAACAGTGGACTCAAGAAGAGCCATCTTTTACGGAAAGGACCACTCTGAACTCGGATCAAAAAATGAGAATTGGAAAAATGGCAGCCAGTCTGGTGAAGGATGGGGAAAGCATTATAATCGATTCGGGTACGACTACTTTGCATATTGTCAAACATCTATTACACCGCAATGATATTACAATAGTGACGAATGACATAAATATCGCGGCAGAACTGCGTGATGCCCACCGAGTGAAGGTGATTTTGACTGGTGGAGAACTATATTCGTCCAGTTTTTTTCTGAATGGCATGTTCACGGATCATGTACTGAGGTCATTGCATGTTGAAAAGTCGTTTATTGGAACGCCTGCTTTGCACCCGCAATATGGCTTGATGCATCCTGATGAACGAGTGGTTCCTGCCAAGCAAGGGATGATCAAGGCGGCAAGGGAAATAATTGTGGTTGCTGATCATAGCAAAATCGGGAAACTTTCGCTCCATACGGTAGCTCCAAATAGTTCGATCCACACGCTGATTACTGGGAAGGAAGCGTCAGAGTTTGACCTTCAGCCATTTCGAGATAGTGGCATCACAGTTTATACGGTTTGAGATATCAGTCTGTTAAAGGTGGTGTAGCATGGATTTTAAAAAATGAAAATGGCATAAGTCGCCATACATTTCAATACTTACACTAACTAACGGAACACTTGGAAAAGGTGGCAACAAATAGTTCATTATGCGCTTGCGAGTATGCTGCATAAGGTATCCACTTTTTCGAAAAGATCATTATAAAGGGGCATCATGATGAGAACAAAGCTTTTTACATTAGCATTAGGTTTCGTTGTTTTGGCAGCCGTTTTTTTGACCGGGTGTAATTCATCTAAAGAAGGCAAGTCTGGCAAGGGAGATCCAGTTACTATTGAGTATTGGTATCCAAACGCAGAGACACAAGGAGGAAAAACGGTTACTGAATTAATTAATCAGTTTAATGAATCACAAGATAAAATTGTTGTTAAGGGCGTATATAACCCGGGAATGTACCAAGGCTTAATGCAAAACCTGCAATCCGCGGTCGCTGCGGGCAACTCACCAGCAGTTGTGCAAATTGGCTGGTCTTATCGAGAGTATTTTTCTAACAACTTTCAATATACAGAGCCGCAAACGATCATCGAAAAGTATTTTCCGTATGATAAAGACTATGTAAAAGAAAAGTTCTTAGACAATGTTTTGGAATTAGCTGTTAACAATGATGGTTCCCAAGTAGGATTGCCATATTCGTTAAGTGTTCCAATTCTTTATTTAAATATGGATATTTTAAATGAAGCAGGCATCAAGACAAGCGAATTAAATACATGGGAAGAAGTCGCAAAAGCTTCCGAAAAAATAACGGAAGTCACTGGGAAAAAAGGGCTGTATATAGCTGAGCCTACAGATACTTGGAACGTTCAACAAATGCTGGAAAGTAATGGCGGCAAAACAATTGCCGACGGAAAAGCGGCCTTTGCCAGTGAAGAGGGAGTCGAAACATACAAATTTTATCAAGATTTGATTAAAGGCGGCAGTGCTTTGCATATTGGCATTGACGAAGGCCAGCAGGCATTTGTTTCCGGTGATGTAGGTATGGCTCATTTGACTGTCGCCCAAAGAAAAAATGTGACTGAAAATGGAAACTTTGAAGCGATGGCAGTCCCATCTCCTACATTTGAAGGAAAGGAATTAAAAGTTCCAGCCGGAGGTTCTTTATTGGCCATTACGGCTGAAAAAGAAGAAGAACAAAAAGGGGCATGGGAATTTATGAAATTCTTATATGAACCAGATAGTGTTGCCGCCTGGACACAAGGTACCGGTTATCTTCCAGAAACGACAGACGCAACGGAAAATAAAGAACTGGTGGCTTTAATTGAAGAAGATAATATGATGGCGGCGGCTTATGCGACAATAGAAAATCTTATTCCGTGGGCCCCATTCCCGGGAAATTCAGGACTTGAAGCAGAACAAATGCTGATTGATATGAGAGACCGTATTTTGGGCGGGGGAGATGTGGAAAAGGATTTAAAAGAAACTCAAGAAGCGATTAATAAATTAACAAAATAATAGTGTATGAACTGTAGGAAAATAGGGTAATGATTTTATCCTATTTTCCTATTATTACATTGTAAGAACGAAATTGGAGGTTCATATGTACAGTCATCTTCAGAAGATACAATGGAAAACAATCCTGCTATTATCACCTGCTTTATTGATTTTTAGCTTATTTGTGCTTTGGCCGACGTTATACACCTTTTATTTAAGCTTCTTTGAATGGAATATGATCGCACCTACTAAAGAGTTTGTCGGGTTGGCCAATTATGTTGAAGTGTTAACAGATGCCACCACGTATAAAGTATTGCTGAATACTTTTTGGTATATCGTTGTTTTGTTAATGTTAAACTTTGTTGTCCCGTATATTTTTGCATTCGTCCTTCATTTATTAGTACGCAAATTTAAAAACTTTTTTAAAGCGGCGTTTTTCCTGCCTTCCTTTATATCCTTAGTGGTCGGTTCCATCTTAACAACATGGATGCTCAACCCTATTTCCGGGCCGGTAGCGCAAATCGCTAAATATGTTGGGTTATCCATTCCAAATTGGAGCCAAACAGAAGGTCTTGTTATTTTCATTATTTGTTTGATTACTTCATGGAAAGTATTTGGTTATAATTTTATCACCCTTTATGCCTCTATTTCCGGTATTTCTAGCGAAGTCATCGAAGCGGCAAAGCTTGATAATATTCCAAGTTGGAGAATTTTAAAGGACATTGTCGTGCCGATGAGCAGCGCCACGGGTGTTTATATTCTGATTATGACGATCGTAACAGGTTTACAGTATGTGTATACTCCGGTAAAAGTCATCACTCAGGGAGGCCCTGATTCGGCAAGTTCAAACTTGATTTATCAGTCGTATCACCATGCATTTGATGTTTACAGCACGGGGACTTCTGCTGCACTTTCAATGCTCACATTATTATTGTTTGTCCTGCTTCTCGTGTTGGAGTTTCGATTTGTAGAAAGAGGGGTCCACTATGAAAATTGAGAGTAGATTGCCTTCTATTATTTGGACTGGGGTATTTATTGCCATTGTGATGATCTGGCTTATGCCCATCGTATTTGCATTGGGAACATCGTTTAGAAGTTTACAGGATGTTTATGATAATGTGTTGGCGATATTTCCAACTGCGCCAACTTTTGAAAACTACAATCAATTATTTGAGCAATTACCGATGTTCAAAATCATTATGAACAATTTTACGATTGCGACCACGGTAACGATATTAAAATTAGTAACATCTTTTTTAGCAGCCTATGCGCTTGTTTTCTTCCGTTTTACAGGAAAGAAACCTTTGTATTTTCTATTCATTGCAACTATTTTTATTCCATTTACTGTAACGATGGTTCCGAATTATATCATGTTGTCTAAAGTTGGGTTAACAGATCATATCGCAGGTGTTATTTTACCCCAAGTTGCGGATGCGGTGGGAATTTTTTTGTTAACGCAAGTGATGAGATCCATCCCCTATTCGTTAATAGAATCGGCGAAGTTGGATGAGATCGGCCATTTTAGAATTATGAAAGATATTGTGTTACCACTGATAAGCCCACAAATTACTTCTGTTGGCATCTGGTTTTTCGTGAATTCTTGGAACGAATTTGTGTGGCCTTCATTGATTTTAAAATCAAAAGAAAGTTATACGCTGCCCTTGGCACTCCAGATGTTTATCAGTTCCGAAGGCGGTACGAATTTTGCGGTAGCCATGGCGGTGTCGGTGATTACAATGTCCATTCCACTATTGCTTTATCTGATTTTCCAAAAATATATTATTGGAACATTTACAGCATCTGGAATTAAATAGGAGGAATCGGTAATGGCAAATATTAAATTTGTAAATGTAAAAAAATCCTATGGAGATCATGTGATTATTAACAATTTAAACTTGGAAATTCATTCAGGTGAACGTTTAGTGTTGTTAGGGCCTTCGGGCTGTGGAAAATCAACGATATTAAGAATGATTGCCGGTCTGGAAGAGGTGACTGATGGGGACCTTTATATGAGAAATGAGCGGGTAAATGACATTCCGCCTGGAAAACGCAATGTTGGAATGGTTTTCCAAAATTATGCCTTATATCCGCATATGACGGTTAAAGAAAATATTACGTATGCGCTGAAAGTGAAGAAGGTACCGAAACATGAAATTGAAAAAAGGCTGGATGCCACTGCTGAATTTCTGCAATTAAAACAGTACTATGACAGGAAGCCGAGTGAGCTTTCCGGGGGCCAAAGACAAAGGGTTGCTTTAGCAAGATCCACCGTAAAGAATAGTGATTATTTTTTACTGGATGAACCACTTTCCAATTTAGATGCCCAATTGCGAATTTCCGCCCGTGAAGCACTGATGGATATTCATCATGAATATAAACAAACAATGGTGTATGTGACACATGATCAGATTGAAGCGATGACGTTCGGTACGCGGATTGCCTTATTAAATAAAGGGGAATTGCAAATGCTCGATACCCCGGAAAATGTGTACCATCGGCCCGCCAATATTTTTACTGCTACATTTATCGGCAATCCTCCGACAAATATTTTGGAAAATGTCCATTATATGAACGGTCTTTTAACTATTGGAAAGCAATCTTTACAACTCAGTGATGATTGGAAGAATTATGTGGAAAAAAGTACCTATCATCAAATCGTGTTAGGTATCCGTCCTGAACATATTCATTTAACGAAATCACCGCAAGCAGGAAGTATACGCGCAAAAGTGAAACACTCAGAAAACCAGGGAAGCAATTTTGCGATTCATTTAGATGTGGAAGGAGAAAATATAGTCGCGATAGAGGCTTTTAATATTTTCAAAGCTGGTGAAGAAGTATTCGTAAATATAACGATGGATGAAATTCATTTGTTCGATAAAGCAACAGAGAACAATTTGGGTTATCCCGAAAATATCATTCGGAAAAAGAAAGTTGCGAGTGGAACAGACGAACATTTGCTTGAAGTTTTACAATAAAAACATCTAATGAGAAAAAAGGGGATGCACATGAATCGCTTATCATTTATTCAATTGTCCGATACTCATTTTAGAAATCATTATATCAATGATCCGCTGGAAGAAGTTTTTAAAGGAGTGAAAGACCCGGCAGAAAATCTGATCGAAGTACTTCAACATATTAATTTTGGAGACATTGACTTTATTACCATCACAGGTGACCTTGTACATGATGGAAGTGCGGAAGACTATAGGGGGTTAAAGTCAATTGTGGAAGATCAAATTCCGTCTGACTTCCCTGTCTTTTATTGTTTAGGAAATCATGATGATAAAGAAAATTACTATGAAGGTTTTTATCATATCGAAAATAAATCAACTTCACTGGATTATGTGGAAGCGATGAACGGCTATCGCCTCATTTTTTTAGATACGTCCGTTGATCATATGCATGGGGGATATGTAGCAGAGGCGCAGTTAGACTGGCTGGAAGCGATTTTAAAAGAAAAATCAGAAGCCGGCTCATTATTATTTATGCATCACCCATTAATATGGAATGGCGAGAAAACAACAGAAGTGTCTGATCGCTTATTTGATATTCTTAAAAACAGCGACGTTATCAGCATTCATAGTGGACATCTCCATTTACCCGGCATCAATTATATCGGGAGCATCCCTCAATTTTCCATTGAGAGTCTAGCGTTCGGTGTGCATAACTCAAAAGAAATGGTGAATTATACAAACCGGGTTTCTTATAATTACTATTCACTTCGCGACCGGGAGATTTTTTCACATCCGATCTATGTAAATCCGCAAGAGGATGTTGTTTGGGCTTTAACACATGAAGAGCATGAAAGGCATACAATCAAGCATTATGGACGATAATCAATCATTCATTTTTTTGAAAGGAAATATATGATGTATTTAACTGACTATCATCATCACACAGACAATTCATTTGACTCTCAAGCATCTATGAAATCGGTATGCGAAGAAGCGATCAAGAAAGGTATTAACGAAATTTGTTTTACAGAGCATTTCTCGGTGAATCCTCAGGCGATAACCTATGGCCATATGGATTTTAAACGTTATTTTTCACAAATTGAACAATGTCGGCATCTATTTGGACAGCGCCTGAAGATAAAAGTTGGACTTGAATTATGTGAGCCGCATTTATTGCAAGAAACATATCATGAACAATTACAGGGGCTTCCGCTGGATTTTATACTGGGCTCTGTACACAATATTGAAAATCAAGACATTCGATCTTATATGGTCCATAAAGAACCTGAATCACTTTATCAAAGGTATTTTGAAGAGGTGTACCAATTAGTTTCAAATGCCGATATTGATGTAGTGGCACATCTGGATTTGATGAAACGATATGCGGTGGACGTGGATTATTTGGGGACATATGATTTTCATGTATGTAAGGAAGGCTTAATAGAGATTTTTAAAAAAGCGATTGAGAGAAATATCGGTATAGAGATTAATACTTCTGGATTTGCCAAAAAGACGTTAAATGAGCCCCTGCCTTCTATGAAAGTGTTAAAATTATATAAGGAGTTGGGAGGAGAAGTGTTAACGATCGGTTCAGATTCGCATGCCGCTAGCACTGTTGGCTATCATTTGGATACAGCTTTGGATATGGCGAAGGAAGCAGGATTCAAATATATTTATACATTTACCAGCCGTCAGCCGGAAACGATAAAAATCGTTTAAAAACGTATTGATGGCGATGAAAAATAAGTAAAAGGTGGATTGACAATGAAACTAGTTCTAATGGGAGACCTTCATTATTCGCGCATGGGGGACGGCACTGAAGAAATGTGTATAGCAAGAGAAAAAGTTTTTAGCGTCTTGATCGATGCGTTTTGGGAAATCGATGCGGATTATCATATTTCATTGGGAGATCTTACGCATGAAGGGTATCCCGAGGAGTTTCGTGATGTGCTTAATCGGATGGACAGCAGCCGCAATTTTATCCACGTGCTTGGCAACCATGATGCGTTATCTATTCCCAAAAGCGACATTTTGACAGTGACCGGACAGCAGCGTTACCAGGCGATTGATACGGATGAAGCGAATCTGATTTTTCTGGACACGACCAAAGAAATGAATCGGGATGACTGGGGCGGGGAAATTGATGCAGAACAGCTACAATGGCTACAATTTCAACTAGAAAAATCGAACGACAAGCCGGTCTTTGTTTTCGCCCATCATCCTGTTTATGATACGACTGCGCGTTCTACCATCGATAAATTATCGATTCATCCGGAGATAGGCATGAAAGAACTATTGAATAAAAGTGGAGGTGCAGGGTTTTACTTTTGTGGTCACAATCATGTAAACTCAATTGTTCAGCAAGGTAGTTGGCATTACATTCAAACCGCTGCATGCCTGGATGCTCCCGCATTCCGAGTAGTAGAAATCAAGGACGGCCAAGTGAATATCGACATGATTTCGATTGATGACGAGACGCTTATGGAGCAGATCGCGATTGTCAACACAAAAATACCAGGATTTGTCCCTATCGAGCAACCGCATGGAGAAGAATCCGACCGCAACTTGCTCGTAGAGATTCAAGAACCAGTTACAGAAACTGGGAAAGTGTTCTGAAAATCGTCTAGGAGTACTGTTGGCCAAAGAATGAGCAGCGATATATGACAAGCTTGATGTTGTATCATGAAAAAACACCCATTGTCGTCGATCCATCTCGTGACACCAAACCCGCGGGATCGACGACAAACCAACAAGGGACAAAAGGCAGTAAACACAATGAAGCGAAACTATTTGGAAAATAATCACTTTTATTTTCGCGAAGTATGTGATATACAATAAGATGGTAAGAGGCATGTTGTTTGGGGTTGACATCTTACCTAAGAGGAATTGAAACGAAACTGAATCATAATCTTTTTTCCAATCCCTTAATGTTGACATCTTACCTAAGAGGAATTGAAACGACCAATGTTTAAATCCTTTCCATTCATTGGCCAATGTTGACATCTTACCTAAGAGGAATTGAAACCTCAACGGAGCTGGCGGTCGAACTGTCGGCTGGCATTGTTGAAATCTTACCTAAGAGGAATTGAAACCGTAAGATCCCCCAGGAAAGCGACCTTTGCTTTCCAAGGAAGCTGAGAGACCTGGGGAAAGCGAAATATGTTGACGTAGCGATGATAGGGATTTTTTTAACAAATAAACCGAACAATTATAAATGAATTGTACGGTCGTATTTGCTTATGTCCCAGCCCGTCCTTCCCCTTGGGTTTCTGTTGATCAGACGTGTATTTATAAAAATCAGGATGCTTGCCTATCATTCTATTGGAGCGATAGGTTTTTTTATTGCGGAAATTTTTACTTACTCTTAACATAATTTTTATTTGGGATTTGAATTTTTGTTATATACTTTTGCTTTAAGGGATCATGATTGGATCTCGAAGCATTTTGTTTGAAACGATCATTCGTCTAAAAGAAAGGCACCATGCTATTATGCCGTATAACTAGATGCTTCAATTTTTATTTTCACTATCCTCCACGATCATGTGAGTCATTGGGAAATAGAAGAATCTTCTGTTAAAAATACTATGATAAATCATGGAGGTATCAGCTTGGACGCACCTATATCAACTTTTATTAATGATTTTAATTTAATCATGTTTGTTTTATTTACATTGTTGTATTCGTATAAATTTGTATATTTGTTTGTTGCCCTCAAGGCCAAAAAGGGTGAACATTCCGGGAATAGCAATGTATTAAACAAATACGCTGTCATTATTGCAGCGCGAAATGAAGAGCTTGTCATCGGACAGCTTATCCAAAGTATTAAAAATCAGAAATATCCCGAAAACTTCATTGATATTTTCGTAGTAGCAGATAACTGTACCGATAATACAGCCAGGGTTGCCGAGAAAGCAGGAGCTATTGTGAGGGAGCGTTTTAATAAAACGCAGGTTGGAAAGGGATATGCGCTGGATTATATGATCAAAATCATTGAAAGTGAATATGCGTCCAGAAAGTATGAAGGTTATTTTGTGTTTGATGCGGACAATCTCCTTGATGAGCATTATATAATGGAGATGAACAAAACATTTAATCAAGGATACAGGGTGATCACAAGCTATAGAAATTCTAAGAACTATGATCAGAACTGGATTTCTGCAGGCTATGCTCTTTGGTTTTTGCATGAAGCTGAATATCTTAATCTTCCCAGAATGGTCTTAAACGCTAGTTGTGCCATTTCTGGAACGGGATTTTTGGTGCATGCTGATCTGATTAAAGATAATGGTGGTTGGAATTACCATCTTCTTACAGAAGACATTGAATTTTCCATTTCGCAAATTATTAAGGGTGAAAAAATCGGATACTGTAGAAATGCCATGTTTTATGATGAGCAGCCAATAACCATTAGCCAGTCTTGGCATCAGAGATTACGTTGGGCCAAAGGATTTTATCAAGTTTTTTCGAAATATGGAAGAGCATTAATTGGTTGTATATTTAAAGGAAAGAGCAACTGGTTTTCGTGTTATGACATGACCATGACAATCATGCCGGCCATACTCTTTTCCAGCATCAGCATTATCGTTAATGTATTTTTTTACTTAGCAGGCTTATTTGAATTTGTTGATGAAAAAAGGATTGTTCAGACAACGACCATTGCAATGGTAAAATCCGCTTTCTGGTTTTATGGAATACTATTCATGATTGGTTTTATGACAACTTTGACGGAGTGGAGAAAAATTCATTGTTCTGGATGGAAAAAAATTGCTTACACGATCACTTTTCCATTGTTTATGTTCACCTATTTGCCGATTGCGGTCGTCGCCTTGTTTAAGGATGTAGAATGGAAACCGATTGCTCACACAGTTGCAAAATCTCTTGACGATGTAAGGTAATATGATTTGCCATACTGTGGTGATCTCAACTAAAGTTTGTTATGACAAACATTATGTCGCCATCTTCAGATAACCGCAGCTTTTGATCATCTGGGTGCGATCTGTCAGTGTAAAAGGGCGCCTTAATGCCATGCGGTTAGCCCTTTCGGCTTATAACATAATAATATGAAGCACGCCGATTGAAGGCGTGTTTTTTATCAAAAATACATAATGCACGTGGGAGCTGAATCCGAGTATGATCAAGCGATAATCGCCCATGTCTCATAAAATGGGCCTACACCGCAAGCTAAGAATGAATATTGTTGAGGAAAAGCGGTATGTAAATCGATTAGGAGAGAGCGGGTTTCTCCAAGAATCCAGGTGACCTTCAATCATAAATAGGATATCCTTTTGAAGAGCCACCGGCGGATTTTGGATCCTAATTTCATTACATGTCAGAGCCAAAATTTTGAAACTTAAAGATCCGTAATGTGAGTTAGGTGATGGGGGAAATTTCTTTTTCCAAAAGCAACGATTACACCCTGCCCGCTTTAGTCCAATTGGCTCATATCGGGCGGCCAATAACATCAGTGTCAAAGAATGATCAATGATGCTCGGCGCTTTGGAGAGCAATTTGTTTAAAAATCATCGGGTATTTCGCTGGAAATCAATGCAGGATTTGAATAAATAATTGACGGCTGCTTCGTTTGAACATGACTAATTTTCTTGCTATAGTAAAAAAACCATGTAAGGGAGGATGTAATATGACCAAACATCGGATTTATACAATGAGTGTGGCAAGTGTCTATCCTCATTATATTACGAAAGCAGAGAAAAAAGGGCGTACAAAATCAGAAGTCGATGAAATCATCTGCTGGTTGACAGGGTATAGCCAGGAAGGGTTAGAAGCACAACTGGAAAAACATGCAGATTTTGAGACCTTCTTTGCGGAAGCTCCCCAATTAAATCCTTCACGTGCTTTGATCAAAGGGGTTGTCTGCGGCGTCCGAGTGGAAGAAATCGAAGAACCAACGATGCGGGAAATTCGCTATTTGGATAAGCTAATCGATGAGTTAGCAAAGGGAAAAGCGATGGAGAAGATTTTGCGAAAATAATAATGAAACATAAGAAACACTGATTCCCCATTTGAAGCTAAAAAGAATCGGTGTTTTTGTTGTTGAAACTTCAGCCAAATGAGTTTTGTTATCGGATTTATGGCTATGAGGCGATTATAAGTAATTATTTTTTTCTCCACTATTTTTCGATGATCCTAATCATGTCCAAGCTGTAACGGCTGACTTTGTTCATGCTGTGCCGGGAGTGAACGGCGGTTACGCGTCGTCCGGAGAGATGACGTTTTATCCAGGCGAACGAAGGAAGGCGGCAGTTGTGCGAATCTCCAATTTGACTTCGCAGTAGCATCGCTTGTTAGCTGCCGAAAGGATATCGAAGGCATGTGGAACGGTTTTTCTGATGAAAAAGCTGATGGACGGCGCCGAGCAGCATACTTGCGGGAGCATACGATTCAGTCGCGGTTGCTCATTACTGTACCCTTTCAGCACAAGAAGTGATGTACTTCATATAGAACTTGTAGAATCTCAATAGGAAAATTACGTTTTATACAGTTAACGGTGATTATGCTTCTTGTTTGTTGAACTACGTAAATGGGTGATGAAAGCCTGTATAAAAATAAGCACCTTATTGGACGGAATTGACAGCTTATTTTCTGCATAAAAGTTTACGGTTTTATGGACTGAATTGAAATGGGATCTTGAAGAGTGTCAAGGGCCCCCAACAGTGTGATAGCATGGGCAAAGATATTGGAAGTTTTTAAGAATGATAACCTTTGAGGGAGCTGTCTTCATGAAAGGGCCCATATGGAAATCTTTTTTCGTAAAATGCCTTATATCATACAAAATCGTATTCTTTTTCCATCTTTGAACTTTCTCTGAGGCTCTGTTATCGGAGTAAAATCGGCGGGAGCAAGGCCCTTTTAAATTTGAGAGGAGAATTGACCATGAACGGCATTCCCAGCTTTATGACAATGACAATGATGATCGCTTTTTTGACCACTATTGTTTCCCTTGTTGTATTCAAAAGAAAAAGCCTTATATTACCATATATCGTACTAGCGTTGAGTATCATTTTATTGATTATTAGTTTTTCAATTGGAAGTTGGGAAGGAATGGGGCTCGGTGTTTTCAGTTTAGCGTTATTTATGGGGGCTTTCATTTCGTTAATTGTTTTAACGTTTTATGAGGCCTTTAAAAAGAAAAAAGGCTATTGATGATTGCCTTTTGCTTCGAGTCGGTTTTTTAGGGAAGATAAAGTTTTAGCTGGTTTAATGGCGATTATGATATTCTACATACCTTCGTATTACTTCATTAAAAAATTCCCGCAAAAAATATATTATTTATTGCCGGCGATCGTTCCTACGGTGGGATCGGTTTTATTTATTATCTACTCATACCTATTCATCCCGGATGGTTGGTTCATGATGGGGGTGTTTTTGTACGCATTTGCGGACGATACAGGTTCTTTTATAGGCAAACTTCTGCCATTTTTGTATTTGACAATGTTAAAAAGACAAGCAATCGTTAATGCTGCATGACAAATGAAAATCAATCATAACTAATTAAAAAAGCCATCTAAGTGAAGATGGTTTTTTTAGTGGTTGAAAAAGGGGCGATTTGTTAGGACGCGCGATCAATTTGCGTTTTTCAATAACTTTCCCTACGGATTTGGAAACCACCTTGACGTTCCATTTGTTTCCTCCGCTTCTCAGATGTTACTGCCATTCTTTCTTCATGATTCTATGGTGCTCCTCCAGCGGGTTTTTCCACCATAAATGCTTTTTTCGAATCAGCCAAGCTTGCTTTAGCCTAGAAAAAATTCATATAAGGGTTGTATTCGCTTTTTGTACCGTAACAACAAGTAAAAAACCACATTGCTCTTTCTCTGCTTTATTTTCAGCCTCTATTTATACCGATTTGTACATGAAATGTACAGAAATTGATCAGATATGGGACATTTTGCTTTGGCGTTGTAATGACAAAACAGCCAGATTTTTCTTTTTCCTGCTTTATTTGTGACCTTTTTCCTAATTGGAAACGCTATCAGCTGTATATGAATTGACCAGAAATATACCGGTTATTGAATATGTGCATCTGATTTATTTCCATTGGGTTATTTGTTTTCAATAAGCTCCATAAAGGACCCAATCATATGGGAAAGGGGGAAACTGCTTGACAAAATTAAGGGGATTTTCGATTCTCTTTAGTATGTTATTGATTTTGCAATTACTTGTCCCAATTCCAACAACCTTTGCGAATCCAGCTTTAGGCGCAGGACATGGGGAAAGTAACGGGAGAATCGAAGTCAAAAAAGTCGATCAAAGCAAGGAAGCGATCAAATGGCACGTTGTGATGAATGCTTCTGGCCAAGAAAATAACGGAATCGGCGCAAAGATAAGCTTTAGTCCAGGTTTAACTCATGGTTCTATAACGGAAATACAGAATGTTGAAATCAAAAAAACAGCTGATGGTTACGACATCAAAACACCGGCTGGAAGTGAAGCATTTGAGTTGGAACTGGTAACTAACATCAAAGATTCAAAACAAACAATCTATGAAGTTCAAGCGCTTGCGACTTTTCCAGATGGCCAATTCGAAGCGTCTGATCAAACAACGTTGCCGAAAGAAAGTTCCGAAGGTTCAGTAATCAACGATGATGGGCAAGTGGCTGAAGAGGAAAAACCTGCAAATCAGAATCAGGAAAAACCAACAACGCCAGATCAAGACTCTTCAGATCAAAAGAAAGAAAGTAATGAAGCCGGTAAAGAAACTGAACATGAAAAGCCAAAAGTAGAGAATTCGCCTCCAGAAGAAAAGCCCAAAATAGAAAACTCGGGTCCAGAAGAAAAGGATGTAAAGCAGATAGAAGGGAAACCCCATCCTCCATTTTTATCAACGGCAAGGCCAAGTGCTTTAGCAGGAATGCAAAGTGGAAGTGAATGGCCTGCTCCAGGCTCTCTCAAGTTAATGAAAGACGCTACTCCAACCGGTACATATGCCGAATGGGAAGTTGAGTTAGCGATTGAAGGGAAAAATGTAAAAACGAGTTCTGATATAGTGCTCGTACTGGACAAATCAAACAGTATGGGGCTAGGAAGGAGATTGTCAAAAGCCAAACAAGCGGCTAATGAATTTGTTGACAATCTATTATTGGAAGGTTCTTCGACAAGAATCGCATTGGTTTCATTTAATCATCAAGCCACCATAAATCAGGATTTTTCCGGATATTCCAATAAAAGACAATTAAAAAACGCGATTAATGGTGTTTGGCCATCAGGCGGCACGAATATTCAAGCCGGGCTTCACCAAGCACAAACGATGCTTGCAAGAAGCAGTGCAGATCAAAAGATTATCGTCGTATTAAGTGATGGTGAACCGACGTACAGCTTTCAAGCCAGTAATGCATCAGCCTATTCATGGCCTGAGAATAAATATCGCTTTATCCTGTCCAATTTTGATTACAATACGATCATCGGTTCAGGGGGGGGCTACAATCTAGGGTGGTACAGCTACCGTGTCAATGGTCATACCGTCGAAACAAACGGAATCGCTACAATATCTGAAGCAAAGCATATTATGAACGCCGGAGTCGGCATTTACTCAGTCGGCCTCGAAGTTGGCCGCAACAGGAATGCAACGTACGTGCTTGAAAATAGTCAGAATAAAGGCTATTACCTCGGCGGCCAAGATGATTTAAGCGAAATCTTTGAAGATATCGCGGCTAAAATCCATTATGCGGCAACAAATGCTATTGTTACCGATCCAATGGGCGAGATGTTTAATCTTGTTAAAGACGGCAGCTATAACGGTGAGAATTTTACAGCCTCACATGGAACCGTCAAATGGGATGATGCAACAGAAACATTCACGTGGAATGTGGGAGACATCAAAGAGGATGAGGTATACAGACTGAAATACAAAATCACGATCGACTGGGATAAAAATCCGCAAGGAAACGTTCTATATCCTACGAATGGCGATACGCCTTTGAATTACACGGATCCAAGCGGAAAGCCGTCAACAAAACCTTTTCCAATCCCGGAAGCCGGGATCGATAAAGGGTTAATTGTTAAAAAGGGCTACCGTGTAAATGTTGATGGCCAACCGATTGACCGCAATGGCAATGTGGTTGCAAGCCCGGCAGAAGCAGAGCAGTTTTATGATGTCTTCCATGAAGAAAATCGAAGCAAAGAGTTAAAGTTTAATGAAACATACTCGGTGCCGGCTAATCATGTTCCCGGTTATACGCTTCATGTGGGGGAAAATCCGACGAATGTCCGTTTGACCGCAGCAAATCCAAAACAAACGGTTTGGTTTGGATATGTAAAAACCGAGGAATTGCAAGCTGGTGATATTACAGTAAAGTACGTCGATGAAGACGGAAATCCAATCGCCAAAGAAGAGATTCTTTCAGGAAAAATCGGTGAAACTTACACCACGGAGCAGAAAAAGATTCCCGGTTATGAGTTTAAAGAGATGCACCAAGATAGCGCACCGGCAGAGGGTACTTTTACAAAAGAAGAGCAAACCGTCATCTATGTGTATAAGAAAAAACTGGGTTCGCTTTCAATTAAGAAAGTAGACAAAAATGATCATGACAAAGCTCTTGCAGGCGCGACATTTGAATTGTACGACGCAAACAACACTTTGATCGCCACGAAAACGACAGGAGAAGACGGAATCATCCTATTTGATCATCTGGACTGGGGCGAGTACACACTTGTTGAAACGAAAGCGCCAGAAGGCTATCGAAAATTAACAGATCCGATCAAGGTGGACATTACGAAAGAGCATTTGCATGTTGAAAAAACAGTGGAAAATACGCAAGTCGATTGGACACTTCCGGACACGGGGGGCATCGGTGCCCTTGGATTTTATGGACTTGGCATCCTGCTGATGGCAGGCGCATGCTTTTGGTTGTTCTTTAAAAATGCAAGGCGTAGGACGAAAGACAAATTATAGGGGGAAATAACATGAGAAAAACAGTATCGGGGTTTTATAGAATATTAACCGCATTACTTATCTTTGGCTTACTTCTGCCGACAGGATTTGCCAGTGCAGAAGACCGGACGTCGGGGACATTAACGATTCATAAGTATGAGCAGGAGCCTGGCACTGAACAGGGCGAACCAGATGGCTCTTCTGGCCAAAATCCTAAAGGAAAGCCGTTGCCAGGAGTTGTATACAAAGTAAAACAAACACATTCTTATGATGGAGAAAATTGGACGGAAGTAAGCGATGGGGCGGAATATACGTTAACGACAAATGCAAATGGCGAGGTAACACAAAAATTGCCTTTGGGCCGCTATTCAGTTGTTGAAACGGGTGGTCCAGATCATGTCAATTTAAATCCGGATACGTTTTATGTCGATATTCCGATGACAAGTAAAGACGGATCCACGTTAAACTATGATGTTCACATTTATCCGAAAAACGAAACAATCCGCGGAGCTGTTGAGCTGACGAAAGTGGATGGTGACACGAATAAAGCATTAGATGGCGTGGTATTTGAACTTTATCACAAAGACGGCACACAAGTGGAAGGTACTTTCACAACAGACGCAGATGGAAAAATTCGCATTGACGGTCTTGCCTATGGCGACTATTTCTTTAAAGAAGTCGCGACAAAAGACGGCTATGTATTAGGCAGCCAAAATGTGCCGTTCTCTATTCAAAACAGCGGGAAATTTGAAGAAGATGGAACAACAACAGGGGAAATTGTAGAGGTCAATATTGATAACTATAAATCTCCCGAACCGAAAAAAGAAGTCGATGAAAGTGATATGAACCGTGGAGAAGAAGTCACTTATACGATTACAAACACACTCCCTGGCGATATTCACAAATACAAACAATTTGTAATTACGGACGTGTTGGATGACAGATTATCTTACGTCGATGGAAGCTGGACGGTTGAAGGTGTTGATCCATCCGCCCTGACATTTGAGCAAAGCGGCCAAACATTGAAATGGACAGTGAACAATTTCGCCGCACTTGAAGGCGTGAAAGAAATGAAAATTTCTTTCAAGGCAAAAATCGCAGAAGATGCGCCGCCTAATGAAGTGATTAATAACAAAGCGATCATCGACTTTGAAAATCAGCATGGAAATGACGGGCATAAAGAAACGGATGAAACACCTGTTAATCCGACAGCGGGTTATTTGACAGTCATTAAGCAAGATAAGTCTTCTCAAAAAAGACTGGCGGGTGCGGAATTTGAACTTCGCGATTTAGAAGGTAATGTGATCAAAAGCGGTGTAACGAATGATAATGGGGAGCTTTCTTTCAAGGAGCTTGACTACGGGAAATATCAACTAGTAGAAACAAAAGCGCCGGAAGGTTACCGTAAATTAACAAAGCCGATTGACGTTACAGTTGATAAAAGCAACCATGAGCAAACGATCACGGTCGATAACTCCAAAACAGATTGGGAGCTGCCAACAACAGGCGGTATCGGTACAACTCTGTTTACGCTTATCGGATTGGCATT
Organism: Siminovitchia sp. FSL W7-1587; assembly: GCF_037963795.1. Lineage (NCBI taxonomy): Bacteria > Bacillati > Bacillota > Bacilli > Caryophanales > Bacillaceae > Siminovitchia > Siminovitchia sp. FSL W7-1587. The sequence goes on along the minus strand of NZ_CP150169.1, from coordinate 740,330 downwards.
GATGGTTACGGCATTCGTTCTTTATGTACGTCGTAGAAAATCGGGTGCTGAAGTAGGTTAAAAGCGTAATAAGTGGGAGAGGGAATGATTTCTCTCCCATTTATTTGTTAATGCCAAAATAAAATTTATTTACGATAGGACGGGAAAGCGATGAAAAAAGCAATCGTCATAGCCATATTTTTTATTGGATTAGGCATTTTTTCCTATCCTATGATAAGTAATATTTTATCTACACAAGTGCACCAATCCGTTGTCCATGGCTATAGCGATAAAGTAAAAAAGATGGATAAGGAACAAATAGAGGCGGAAAAGAAGAAAGCCGATCAACATAACGAAGAATTAGCCGATTCACAATTGGATTTTGTGGACCCTTTTTCGGAAGATGCCAAATCGGATGAAAGACGCGGGAATAACAGTTATTATGATGCCTTGAATGTTGGGCCCGCCATCGGCAGCATAGACATTCCTAAAATCAATATCCAGCTTCCCATATACCATGGCACAAGCGAAGAGGTTTTATCGAAAGGGGTAGGCCATTTGGAAAACTCTTCCTTACCTACAGGGAAAGCGGGGACACATAGCGTTTTAACGGCCCACCGGGGGCTGCCTACTTCAAAGCTGTTTCGAAATTTGGATTCTTTAGCGTTTGGCGACAAATTTTTTATCCAAGTGCTTGATGAAAAAATGGCCTATGAAGTGTTTGATGTTGACATCGTGCTGCCGCATGAAACAGACTGGCTGCAAATGAAGCAGGATGAAGATATCGTCACCTTGCTGACGTGTGAACCATATATGGTCAATACACACCGGTTGTTGGTGAAGGGGAAACGTGTACCTTATTCTCCAGAGGAAAAACAAGCAAGTGAAAACGACGGGGTACCTGTATATGTGTATGTGCTGGCAGCTCTCGTTCTTCTTTCCCTTATTTACTTTATTTACCGAAGGAAAAAGAAGAAGGAGGCGACCGATGAAACATAAAGGTATTATGTTCTTATTTCTTATTGGCCTCCTTATTTTGGGTTACCCGCATATCGCGCAACTCGTCAATGGCTATCTGCAAAAGAGTCAGGTGGAGAACTTTCAAAGCGGATTGGACCATTTATCGGATGACGAGATCAATGAATTGATGGCACGGGCTCAAAAGTGTAATAAAGAAATCTATTATGATTTGGATGGCTTTCGTGATCCGTGGGGGGACAATCAAGAAAAGTTGACAGCATTCAATGAATGCCTCGGTTTTGGCAATGATGATATTTTTGGAGCCATTGAAATACCGAAGCTCAAATTAGTGATACCGATCTATTTAGGTTCATCAGAGGAAGTGTTAAGCAAAGGAATTGGCCAAGTGGAAGGTTCTTCATTGCCGCTTGGCGGGGAAAATACACATACCGTATTGGCCGGCCATCGTGGAATGGGAACAAAAGCGATGTTTCGAAATATAGATGAACTGCATGACGGCGATGTATTTTACATTCATACGATGAACGAAACATTAACCTACCGTGTATTTAATCAAGAGGTGATTGAGCCCCACGAAACGGACTCTTTGGAAGTGGAAGAAAATAGGGATTTGGCGACGTTATTAACGTGTCATCCCTATCGCTATGATTATCAGCGATTGTTGATCCAAGGTGAGCGGGATCAGTAAGATGCTACCGCCCGAGAACATCATTAAACCCAGGAGAAATGGTTGATTTTGGCTTGTTCCAAAGCAATAATATCAATTCGCAATAATAAAAATATTCAATATTTTACTAGTATAACAAAAAAAAATACTTTACAATGGAGGTGGTAGACAGTTCGCAATGATGTGTATTCACTACTTTTTTCATAGTTAAAGGGTTTTGTGGACACAACCCTCCTTATAACAAAAATGCCCAGTTCTAAGAGTTGAAGCTCCTGCATCTAATCAATGATGAGAAGCTCTTTAAAAAACTTGGGCACAATTGATCAGCGGCAACTTTTTTTCCCGGAAAAGTGTCGAACTCTTACAATATGCAGGCTTCCAATTCGTTTGCTAACGGGTGAGCCGAAGCTGCGTTTTCTTGTTGTCTGTTCAACCGGACAAATCATGTAAGTTGATCCAAATACATTCAACTTTGTTAACCGTTTCGTTTATACTATCACAATGTTTGATCTCCACAAGTTACTTAGGTCATCCAACCACCCAACTTTTTTACTATCGTCGTTCCTTAGTCTACCCGTACATGTTTAACGCAAATAGAAAATGTGATGCGCAATAGGGATTTTATCTGTTTGACACTTTTTCAAAAGAACTTATACGGAAGTTCAAAAATAACTAGTGTATTGCTAGTGATTCATGATATGTCACCCAATCTCAGACTCACAAAAGTAGGTCTAAAGTTTCATTTTGGATAAAAATGGGTATATTGATATGGTAAAAAAGTACTATATAATTAGAGGGGGTACATTTTGCTTGAGAGTAATACTTATTGATGACGAATCATTGGCTCTAGAGTTCTTGGAGAAAAAGTTGGATGAAATCGGCGGAATTGAAATTATCGGGAAATACAATGATGCCTATAAAGGGTTGGAAGAAATAACAAAAAACCACCCTGATGCTGTTTTTCTCGATATCGAAATGCCTGAAATAAGCGGGATGGATTTAGCGAAGAAAATTCAAAGGTTGATGCCAAGTGTCAAGATTGTTTTCGTAACAGCACATAATGAATATGCAGTAGATGCATTTGAAATCAATGCTGCGGATTATATCGTAAAACCGATTCGGCAGAAACGATTGCTTAAAACGATTGATCAACTGTTGGAATTGACTGGGAAAAAAACAGCTGCTTCACCGATGGTTTGTTGTTTTAATAAACTTCATTTTAAAATGGACGGAAAAAAACCCGAAATGATAGATGTTTATTGGAGAACAACGAAAGCTCGGGAATTGTTTGCTTATTTGATACATCATCGCGAGCAATTTGTACGCAAGGATGTACTGCTGGAATACTTTTGGCCGAATGCCGGTTGGAAAGATGGATTCACCCAACTTTATTCTACTGTCTATCAAATTCGGAAGACTTTGAAATCCATTGACTTCCCGATTAAAATTATTAGTTCCGAAAATAGCTATAAGCTGGAACTGAATGATGTGCGTGTAGATGTTGAAGAGTGGGAAAACGGAATGAAAAGGTTATCGTTTTTGACAAGAGAAACGCTTCCAGAGTACATAAAAACACTTGATTTGTATAAAGGCGATTACTTTGACAAAGATGATTATTTATGGGCTGATAATGAACGAAAGCGGTTAAGAGTGATTTGGTTAAGCCATATCAAACGGTTGGCGGATTATTTTATCTTTAATGAAGATTATACTGAAGCCATCTTGCTTTATTTGCGTGTGCAAAAGATTCAGCCACTTGAAGAAGATAGTTATTTCATGCTGATGCAGTTGTATGATGCATTAAAGAAACGCGATTCGGTGAAAAAAGAATATACGCACTTAAAGAAAATGTAGCAAGAGGAATATGGAACTCTTCCCAGGGAAGATATACAAAGATGGTACGAAAACTGGGAAAAGCGAACGTCGTTCACTCAATACATTTCTTGATTTATAAAGTCGGGTAAAGGCCGGGCCACGGCTATTTCGATGAAGATAAGGGCCGATTTATACGCAATGACAATCAAGAGCGATAAAGTGATCTTAGACGCCGGATTGATCGGATAGCGAGCATGAAGTGAGGAGCAATGATGATTGGACTGGTTGTAGAAGCTAAGTAATCGTCATTGCTTTTCTTCCATTGTTTGAAGGGGAGATTGCTACGAGCAATGGAATAATTGAAGTTAATATTCTCGAAAGCTTCAAAAGATTAACGTTTTAAGCTGTGAATACCATTTTTTAAACAAAGGAGAACGGAAGTAATTTTTTCTCGTAGGGAAGATGAGCCGAGCATGCAAATAATGCAATGGTAACTCCTCTTGCAAAAACGAGTAAAGTTTTTTTGTTTCAACTAAATCATCCGATTTCGGAATCTAAAGGGAGCTGTATTAGTACGTTGGAGAAAAATGTTTGAAGAAAGAATATATAGAAGGTGGAGATAAAGCTTATCAAGGCTGTTGTCGCAGAGATTATTATCCTTAATGTTAATCCAAAGCGCGAAACGTATCCGTTATAAAACATGGCTGTTTGACAATATACCCGTGCAGGTATATAATCAATATTAAGTTCAATAAAAAATGATTTTTGGAAGGAGGGAGTATGTTGAAATATGATGCGCAGATAAAAAACAGGGTAAAGCGAATCGAAGGGCAGTTAAGAGGGATTTTAAAGATGATGGAAGAAAACAAAGACTGCAAAGATGTCATCACCCAATTATCTGCAGCCAGATCTGCGATTGACCGGAGCATCGGCCTCATCGTCAGTTCCAATTTGGTTGAATGTGTTCAATTGGCAAAGGCAAGTGGTGATGCGGATACGGAAGCATTGGTCAAAGAAGCAGTCGACTTGTTGGTGCGCAGCCGTTAAAAAAAGACGGTTGACATCATTTTTATTTGTGATTATAATACCCATAGGGGTAAAGGTAAATATTTTTTTGTGACTATTAATACCCTTTGGGGTATATAGTTTGGAGGGTGAACAATGACGGAGAAGAAGAAAACAACGATCGTTTTGTTTAGTGGCGATTACGATAAAGCAATGGCAGCTTATATCATTGCCAACGGTGCGGCGGCGTATGATCATGAGGTAACTATTTTTCATACCTTTTGGGGGTTGAATGCATTGAGAAAAGAAGAAAGCATTCCAGTGAAGAAAGGGTTTATGGAAAAAATGTTTGGAAAGATGATGCCAAGAGGTGCCGACCAGATGGGGCTTTCCAAAATGAACTTTGCCGGGGTTGGTCCCAAAATGATCAAAAATATTATGAAAAAGCATAATGCCGTTCCGCTTCCGCAATTAATTGAAATGGCTAAAGAGCAGGACATTAAGTTAGTTGCGTGTACGATGACGATGGATTTACTTGGCTTGCAGCAAGAGGAACTCTTGGATGGAATTGAATACGCAGGTGTTGCCGCCTATCTTGCGGATGCCGAAATCGGCCATGTCAATCTGTTTATTTAATGCTATAAACCATATTCTCGTTAGTATCTTTTTCAACGATTTGGCGGCTAGAAAGCTGAATATACAAATGGAGGTATAAGGATGGATAAAATAAGTGCAGATGTCATCCTAGATGCAAAGGGATTGGCATGTCCAATGCCAATCGTTAAAACAAAAAAAGCGATCAACCAATTGGAGCCCGGCAAGGTACTTGAGGTTCAGGCGACCGATAAAGGATCACAAGCCGATATAAAAGCTTGGGCTGAAAGCACAGGCCATCAATACTTGGGTACTTTAGAAGAGAATGGTGTGTTGAAGCATTTTCTCAAAAAGCATACTCATGACGAAGCAGATGGGAAAAAGTACCCCCATATTGCCAGCAACGATGAGCTGAAAGAAAAAATGGAAGCCAATGAGTCTATTGTTGTACTCGATGTAAGGGAAGCAGTGGAATATGCCTCTTGCCATATCCCCGGAGCTGTTTCTATTCCAATGGGAGAACTGGATGAAAGGGCGGATGAACTAAGGAAAGACCAGGATATTTTCGTCATATGCCGTACAGGCAACCGTAGCGATTTGGCAGCGAAAAAGTTGAAAGATAAAGGATTTCACAACGTTTTTAATGTCATACCGGGTATGAGTAAATGGACCGGAGAAACGGAAGGAGGTCAATAATCATGTCTGTCACCATATATACAACGACAAGATGCCCGTATTGCGTCATGCTAAAAAACTTTTTGTCAGAAAAAGGAATCATTTTTAATGAAGTGAATGTGGAAAAAGATCCTGCACAAATGCAGAAACTAATCAATACGACAGGCCAAATGGGTGTGCCGCAAACCGAAATCAATGGCGAATGGATTATCGGATTTGATCCGAATAGCATTATGGCAACATTGCGAAAGTAGTTTTTTTGATAAAAAATATACCGGGAGGGGTAAAAATGACAGTAACAGCAATGACACCTAAGGACGTCACAAACAAAATTTTGAATAATGAGGATCTGTTTATCTTGGATGTCCGCAATGAAAGTGATTTTAAGGATTGGAAGATTGAAGGGAAACATATTGCACATCTAAACATTCCTTATTTTGAACTGCTTGATGGTGTGGAGGACATTCTGGATAAAATTCCTAAAGAAAAAGAAGTCTTGGTTGTTTGTGCAAAAGAAGGGTCATCAATCATGGTTGCTGAAATGTTGTCAGAGCAAGGGTTGGACGTATCATACCTCCGAGGTGGCATGAAGGCGTGGAGTGAACATTTGGAGCCTGTAAAAATCGGAGACTTGAAAGGCGGCGGAGAAATGTATCAATTTGTCCGGATCGGAAAAGGCTGCTTGTCATATATGGTTATTTCCAACGGTGAAGCAGCAGTTATCGATGCAACCCGCATGGCAGATGTGTTCATTGATTTTGCGCAAAGCAAAGATGCGAAGATTACTCATGTGCTCGACACTCATCTTCATGCCGATCATATTTCTGGAGGAAGAACCATCTCAGAGCAGACAGAAGCGTTGTACTGGCTTCCGCCCAAGGATGCTGCAGAGGTGACGTTTGATTATCAGCCTTTGGAAGATGGAAACGTGATTACTGTGGGCAATACCGCAATAGATATCCATGCCCTTTATTCTCCCGGCCATACGATTGGATCTACATCTTTTATCGTAGATGGGCAATATTTATTGTCAGGCGATATCCTATTTGTAGACTCAATCGGAAGACCCGACCTTGCGGGATTGGCCCAAGACTGGGTGAGCGACCTTCGGGAAACTTTGTATTCGCGATATAGAAGCCTATCTGAAGAGCTGATTGTTTTGCCCGCCCACTTTATGATCATGGATGAATTAAATGAAGATGGAAGTGTTTCCGAAAAGTTGGGAACCCTTTTTGCGGAAAATCATGGTTTGAATGTGGAAAGTGAAGAAGAGTTCAGGAAACTGGTAACGGAGAACTTGCCTCCCCAGCCAAATGCTTATCAGGAAATCCGTGAAACAAATATGGGAAAAATAACTCCCGACCTTGACAAACAACGAGAAATGGAAATTGGTCCAAACCGTTGTGCGGTTCGATAATATATTAGGAGGAATGACAAATGGAAACAACAAAGTTTTTAGATGCAAAAGGATTAGCTTGCCCAATGCCGATTGTTAGAGCCAAAAAAGCGATGAATGAATTGGAGACTGGACAAATATTGGAAATCCATACAACGGATAAAGGATCCAAAAGCGATTTAACCGCATGGTCAAAATCTAGCGGTCATGAACTGTTCAAACAAGAAGAAGAAAATGGTGTTTTCAAATTTTGGATTAAGAAGGCCTGACAAATGGAGGGAACCGCATTGGTTCCCTTTTTCTTAAGGGGGGGTTGAACAATGGATTTTACATTTATCATTGTCATTTTTTTAATTGGTTTTATCGGATCCTATATTTCGGGAATGCTGGGAATTGGCGGTTCTATCATTAAATATCCGATGCTTTTATATATTCCACCCCTATTTGGATTGGCGGCATTCACCGCCCATGAAGTTTCCGGAATCAGCGCCGTTCAGGTGTTTTTCGCAACAATTGGCGGTGTATGGGCCTATCGAAAAGGCGGTTACTTAAATAAGTCTTTGATTGGATATATGGGAATGAGTATTTTAATCGGGAGCTTTATCGGCGGTTATGGCTCAAAATTGATGTCTGAAGGCGGCATTAACTTAATATATGGCATATTGGCTTTGATTGCCGCGGTCATGATGTTTATACCGAAAAAAGGAATTGATGACACTCCTTTTGATCAGGTGACATTCAATAAATGGCTGGCGGCATTGCTGGCATTTATTGTCGGCCTGGGAGCCGGGATTGTAGGGGCCGCGGGCGCATTCTTATTGGTGCCTATCATGCTGGTTGTGTTAAAAATTCCCACCCGCATGACCATTGCCTCATCTTTGGCCATTACGTTCATTTCTTCAATCGGAACAACTGTAGGAAAGGTGACAACGGGTCAAGTGGATTATTTTCCGGCGCTTATTATGATCGTTGCAAGTTTGATTGCTTCACCGCTTGGAGCGATTGCAGGAAAGAAGGTAAACACAAAAGTATTGCAGGTCATTTTGGCTGTGTTGATATTGGCGACAGCCATTAAAATATGGGTTGATATTTTTTAAAATCACCAGTTGAAAAAGGCAACAACTGCTGGAGCCAGCGGCAATCGTACAGCCAGGCCGCAAGCACAAGCCAATGACGGGGAGGAGGCAAATTCATCAGCCGCAGCAGAGTTGCAAACTTTCTCACTATTAACAATTACCCTTGAATCCTTCCTGTATTGAAGTTTCCACTGCTTATAAGTGCTACGTCCTCGAAGCTCACGCATTTCTTGCATACGATTATTGCCGTGTTAAAGCTTTCCTTGCCTGTCGGCGCATCTCCTAGCACAACGTCCAATGTGCAGTCCGTCATAGAGTCATCTCGGGGGCGTCCATGTCACAACGCTAGCACCTGGATGCTCTGTCTATTACCGATGGGGCAGGCGCATGAGCATTTCTTTTTTTGCTTTTTGAAAGAATATTTTTCATAATAAAAAAGCTGCTTTCCTATGAAAATAGGAAAAGCAGCCTTTCTCTATTTTAGAGCCGGTGCAGATTTGATGCTTTGTTTCTTTTGCCACATGACTGAAACAACCATTGTCAAGGAGAGAACGGCAAAACCGAGCAAAAATGGGTAAATATTGTGGAAATCGTAGAGGAGCCCCGCTGTCGTCGGTCCCAGTATGTTTCCTATACTCATATAAGCGTTGTTCATTCCCATGGCAAATCCTTGCTCATCTCCAGCCCGCTTGGAAATAAGGGTATTCAGGACCGGTCTTAAAATAGAAGTTGCAAGAAAAATAATAAGGGTAATGACAAAAAACAGGATATAAGTCGAGGCGAACATAGAAAATAAAAAGCCGGCCGCCACGACAAAGACAAACATATTTAATACTTTACCTTCGCCAAAATGTCTGACAAGACGATCCACAACAAATAATTGCACGATGACGCTGATCGTTCCCGAGACTGTTATCATGATGGCAATGTCTTGTGGAGATGCGCCAAAAGCATTATCGATATATAAACCAATGATAGATTCATAGGCCATCAATCCAAAGCTCATGACAAGTGTAATGACAAGTGGGATGAAATAAGGCTTGTGAATCGACTTGGCAAGCTTTTGAAACATCGGATCATTATCCTTTGGAACGGAGACGTCCTTGTTTTCCCTGCTTTCTTTCAAGACGATCAATGAAAAAATCACTGCTATGACTCCGACAATCGCCGAGACAAGCAGCGGCATTTTTAAGCCGAATTCCGCCAGAAAGCCTCCGATGCCCGGACCTACTACGATACCAAGCGACATGGCGGCAGAAATGAGGCTGTTCCCTTTTGCCCGTTGATCCATTGTGGTGATATCGGCGACGTAGGCAAAAATGGCCGGAATTAAAAGCGCTGCCCCAACTCCGCCGATCGCGCGGGAAATATACAATACCCCAATGGAATGCGAAAAATAAAAAATAAACATGGATAGGGCCAAAACACTAAGTCCGGCGATGATCATGATTCTTCTGCCGTAAAGATCTGTCCATTTTCCCGCAAAGGGGGACATCACAAATTGTGCTCCAGCAAAAATGGCGATCATGAATCCAGCTGCCATCCCACTTTCGCCAATGGACATAAGATAAGCTGGCAGAATTGGAATAATAATTCCAAAACTCCCAATGGCGATAAACATATTGACCATAAGGATAAATAATTTTTTTCTTTGCTGCGGATTCATAAAAATCCCCCTTTCATGTAAAAAACCATAGCTATTTAATATAACAATATCACCGGTGAAATGTCAATGTTTTTTGAAAAATATAGGAATGAAAAAACCGCTCCAGCCTGTGCTAGAGCGGTTTTGTTTGTCAGCTACAACATGAGGGCTGCTATCATGCCAAAAATAAATAAAGGGATATTATAGTGCAGGAAAGTGGGTACACACGTATCCCAAATATGGTGATGACGGCCATCGGCATTTAATCCGGATGTCGGTCCAAGCGTACTGTCAGAGGCAGGTGAACCCGCATCCCCAAGTGCGCCCGCCGTACCGATCAAAGCTGCTGTTGCCAGCGGAGACAACCCTGCCGCCGCACAAAGCGGCACATATAAAGCGGCCAATATTGGAATCGTTCCAAATGATGAACCAATTCCCATTGTAATGATTAAACCGACAAGCAGCATGAAGAAGGAAAGGACGAAAGGAGAGGTGCCAACCATGCTGGTTGTTTTCTCCACCAAATCATCCACCTCCCCGGTTTCCTTCAACACATGGGCATATCCTGACGCGATCAGCATAACGAAAGCGATCATTCCCATCATGCCGATTCCTTCCTGAACAACCCGGTCGCCCCGGCGAAATGGAACGACTCTTGTCAGGAATAAAATGATGATTCCGGATAACGCACCTAAAACAAGAGATTTTGTAACTATTTGCACGACAAGTGCCATGATAATGGCGATTACCGTAAACGTATGCGTGATGTTCCAAGAGGCCGGCAGCTGATTTTCTTCTACCTTGTCAGCTCCATGAAAATCCATTTGTTCCGCAGGTTTGGACACCCGGTCTTTCCGATATGAAATAAAAATGGCGATGAACAATCCCGCGACCATGCCCAATCCGGGAATTAGCATGGCTTCGGCAACTTGCGTCATGGAAATGTCCATTTTGTTGGAAATCATCTCGTCACGGATGATACCGTGGAAGATGAGTCCGAAACCAGCCGGGATCATCACATAAGGAGCTTTTAATCCAAACGTCAACGCGGTAGCCACTGCTCGTCGGTCCAGCTTGAGACGGTCAAATAAGCCAAGGAGAGGAGGAATTAATATAGGAATAAATGCGATGTGGACCGGTATGACGTTTTGCGATAAACAGGCAATCCCCGCTATGGTGAGGACGAGGACTATTTTTTTCCCTTTAAAAATGGTTAGCATTTTTTGTACAAGTAAAGTGGTAATACCTGAAAAACCGATCATGACGGCGAACATTCCAAGCAATATATAACTAAAGGCTGTATTTGCTTGGCCCCCCATACCTGAAACCATCAAGTTAACAGAATCAGAGAAATTTAACCCCGACACTAAACCGGCTGTTAAGGCCGCTATGGTGATTGCAAACAATACATTTACCCGCATTAAACTAAGTGCAACCATCACGATGACACTGACAATGACGGCATTGGTAAGCATAGATGCACCTCTTTTCTACTTTTGCCCTATCTATCATCCTAGTACAGCTTAAAAATGTCAATGGAAAATCAGTTAAAGTTTCTTTAGCAGACAAAAATCTTCTAGCTATTCTGATTGCAAAGAAAGGAATTTTTCCAAATAAAGCGAAATGGTTAATAACGAGAAAAATGAGAAATGCGAGGTGGTATTGTTGGATGTACGAGACGCGCTAAACCGTTCTGTATGGGATCGCTTTGTGAAGGAAGGCGCATTGGATGACAGCAGAATCAACAAAAGAATTTCCGAATCTTGGCTTTTTTGCCGTCAGAAAGGAATTAATCCTTATTACGGTAAAGGAAAGACAATATTGACGAATGACAAGTTTCAAGAACGTAAAAAAGCAAACAAAAAATTGCTACATACGGCTCTCCCGGTTCTGAAAAACTTGCTGCCTTTTTTTAATCACACAAGGGCGGTGTTCTTGCTAGTTGACCCGGAAGGCTACGTCCTTTTTATGGATGGTCACGAAATGGCTTTGCATAAGGCAAAATCCATTCATTTCATCGAAGGCGTGAAATGGACAGAAGAAGAGGTCGGAACGAACGCAATTGGCACAGCTCTGCGGATCAAAGAGCCGATTCAAATTGTAGGGGCTGAACATTATGCTGTTGCTTCCCATTCGTGGGGCTGTTGTTCTTCACCCATTTGGAACGCGGACGGCCAAATGGCGGGAATATTGAATACTTCTTACCCGGTTCGCTTGGGAATAGATGAGCAGATGCTGCCATTTGTCATTGCCGCAACTTACGCCATTGAGCAGCGGCTTGTTGCTGATGCCCGGACCAGAGAGTTGGAATTGCTGAAGCATGCCTCGCTCATTCAGCTTTCACATTCCCTTACAATCATTTGCAATAACCAAGGAAAACTCGTTTGGGTAACAGACTCCATGCGAAAGTTGCTTCCCAAATGGCATCAATTAACACTATCCGATGTAAAAGGAGAGGGTTTTTCAATAGCAAGGAAAAAGCCTCTATACTCTTTTCAACAACAAGATTCCGTAATTGGGTATCATATTCACCTGAAAAAAAGGATTCCGAAACTTTTGTCGCAAATTCGTTCGACATTTACATATGAAGGAGTCCAAGGGAAAAGTGAAACATTTCAAAAGACATTACTACAAGCGGAAAAAGCAAGCAGAACCAACATACCGGTTCATCTTTCAGGAGAAACGGGAACAGGAAAAGAACTATTGGCTCGCGCCATTCATGTAAACAGTCCTCGTACATCCGGCCCGTTTATTCCCGTCAACTGCGGTGCTGTTCCAAAAGATTTAATGGCTGGCGAGCTGTTTGGATATGTGAGTGGAGCTTTTACAGGAGCCAAACGAAGCGGTCATAAGGGAAAATTTGAACAGGCACACGGCGGAACACTTTTTCTGGATGAAATTGGCGAGATTAGCCAAGAAATGCAGATTGCATTGCTAAGAGTCCTCGAAGATAAGAAGGTTATACCTTTGGGTGGTGTCAAACCAGTCGATGTTGATATACGGATCATCACTGCTTCGCACCGCGACTTGGAAGAGATGGTGGACAAAGGAAGTCTGCGGGAAGATTTATTTTATCGAATTTTTGTTTATCCGATCGAACTCCCTCCATTAAGAAAACGTATAGAAGATATTCCCTGCTTCATAAAGGATTATGGCCAAAAGAATGACTGGCACATCCATTTTCCCAAAGAAGTGGTGGCCTATTTGCAAAGCTTTCCTTGGCCCGGGAATATCAGACAATTGCTTCACTGTTTGGATCGGCTCCATGTGGAAGCCGGTTCTAGTCAACCGACCCTCGAATTGATCTCATCAATGTTAAGCCCCAAGAAAACACTGCCACCGTCTTTGGACAATTCACTACAAGATAAACTTACTTTCAGAGAGCAAATGGAAAGATCCAAAATTGCAGAAGCACTTATCGCAGCCAACGGAAATGTGACAAAAGCCGCTGCTCAATTAAACATGCCGCGGAGCACTTTTTATAGAAAACTAAAAAAATTGAATCTTTAGGTGGGAAAAAGTGAGACAAAATGATACATAGTCTCATTTATTCTAATGCAAGTTGGCCGCTTGGTTCAGGTTGTCGTGCAAAACCCCATAAACGCGTTATTTTTAAAGTTGGCACATTTTTTGCAATATTAACTATAGTAAGTAGTGATTTTACCCATTCTTTCAAAAAGATAGGAGGAGTAAATGTGACGGTATCGGTATCTGCCGGTTTGACGAAGCAAAAGGCCAGATGGATGTATGAAAAAATGTGTGAAATCCGTCAATTTGAAGACAGGGTCCATGACATTTTTCAAACGGGGGTGTTGCCGGGTTTTGTACACTTATACGCCGGACAAGAGGCGGTGGCAGTCGGGGTTTGTGCCCATTTAAACGAAAGTGACAGCATTACGAGTACACACCGGGGCCATGGCCATTGCATTGCCAAAGAATGTGACTTACATGCGATGATGGCGGAGATTTATGGAAAGGCAACGGGGCTTTGCAAGGGAAAAGGCGGCTCTATGCATATAGCCGACGTTGAAAAAGGAATGCTCGGAGCGAACGGAATCGTTGGCGGTGGTTTTCCACTCGCTGTTGGAGCGGCATTAACCGCTAAAATAAAGAAAACCGATGCTGTAGCTGTCTGCTTTTTTGGTGATGGCGCAAACAATCACGGGACTTTCCATGAGGGGATCAACCTTGCCGCCATTTGGAAATTGCCGGTCATCTTTGTCGCCGAAAATAATGGTTACGCGGAAGCTACCCCATTCCATTATGCGTCTAGCTGCACCAATATCGCGGATAGAGCAAAAGCTTACAATATCCCCGGACAAACTGTGGATGGAAAAGATGTGATGGCCGTCTATCAAGCGGCAGAAGCAGCGGTGGAAAGAGCAAGACGAGGAGAAGGCCCCACATTGATCGAATGCGTTACGTACCGCAATTATGGACACTTTGAAGGAGATGCCCAGACGTATAAAAAGCAGGATGAGAAAAAGCGGCATTTACATGAATTGGATGCGATCGGACTGTTCCGCCACTACGCAACGGAACACGGATTGTTAACGGATGGGGAGCTCAACGGTATAGAAAAACAGGTGAAGGAATCAATCGATGAGGCAGTCAAATTTGCCGAAGAGAGCCCTTTTCCTTCTGCAAATGACTTGGTAAAAGATGTTTATGTGGCTTACGAAAATGGATGGGGGTGAAAAAATGACAAGGAATATTTCTTATGCAGATGCCTTGAATGAAGCTATGAAAATGGCGATGAGACGGGATGAGACAGTTATTTTAATGGGAGAAGATGTGGCGGGCGGAGCGGAAGTGGATCATTTACAGGATGAAGACGCATGGGGAGGCGTGATGGGCGTAACAAAAGGGCTCGTGACGGAGTTTGGCAGAAGCCGGGTATTGGATACGCCTATTGCCGAGGCGGGTTTTATCGGTGCTTCTGTTACAGCCGCGGCAACAGGGCTTCGTCCGATCGCGGAATTAATGTTTAACGATTTTATCGGAAGCTGTCTTGATGAAGTCATGAACCAGGCCGCGAAGCTGAGGTATATGTTCGGAGGAAAGGCGAAAGTGCCGCTTACGATTCGAACGATGCATGGAGCGGGCTTTCGGGCAGCCGCCCAGCATTCACAAAGTTTGTATGCCATTTTCACGCATATTCCGGGATTAAAGGTTGTTGTACCATCTACTCCTGCCGATGCGAAAGGGCTGCTCCTCTCAGCGATCTTTGATGATGACCCTGTCATCTTTTTTGAAGATAAGACACTTTACAGTATGAAAGGGGCAGTGGATGAAGAATACTACACGATCCCAATTGGAAAAGCGGATATTAAGCGGGCCGGGGAAGATTTGACGATTGTTGCCATTGGCAAACAAGTCCATACAGCGCTGAAAGCAGCCGACCAATTGGCGGAAAGGGGAATTGATACTGAAGTAGTTGATCCGCGAAGTTTGTCACCGCTTGATGAGGAAACCATTTTAACTTCTGTTGCGAAAACAAATCGTCTCATTATTATTGACGAAGCAAATCCGCGTTGTAGCGCGGCAACCGATATTTCGGCATTAGTGGCTGATAAAGGCTTTGACTTTTTGGATGCGCCCATCAAAATGGTTACGGCACCGCATTGTCCGGTTCCTTTTTCACCCGCGTTGGAAGATTTATATTTGCCTTCACCAGAAAAAGTACTGCAAGTCGTCGCTGAAATGATCGGTGATGAAACGATCGTCACGATATAAAGAGGCCATTTACAAAACATATTCAGCGTGTCATTACGTGGCACGCTGATTTTAGAAAGGAGACGATTTTGTTGGCTGTAGAAATTATTATGCCAAAGCTAGGAATGGGCATGGAAGAAGGGACAGTTGTGGAATGGTTGAAAAAACAGGGGGAACAGGTTCAAAAAGGAGAGTCGGTTGCAGTTATCTCCTCTGATAAAATCGAAAAAGACATTGAAGCGCCGGATAATGGCGTTTTGCTTAAAATTGCCGCCGATGTCGATGAAACCGTAACGGTCGGGAAAGCGATCGGCTATATCGGACAGCCCGGGGAGAAAATGGAAACAGCCGCAAGCGAAGAGGAAAAAACGGCACAGCGCCAAGAAACAGCCGCTACTATTCAAGCGGCAGAAGTTCCGGCCCATAAGCCGGTCGCCAGGCCATTAAAACTTAGAGTATCACCTGCGGCAAGGAAGCTCGCCCAAATAGAAGACATTGACATCCATACAATTTCTGGTACCGGGCCAAAAGGAAGAGTGACAAGGGAAGATGTTGAAAAAGCAATCGAAAAGAAAAAAGCGAAAGTTGAAAAACAACCAGTTCATCCTACAGATAAGCAGGCGCAAAATGAAATATCAGTCAAGCAAGTTTCCGGCATGAGAAAAGTGATTGCGTCAAGAATGTTTACAAGCCTCCAGCAAAGTGCGCAGCTCACCATTCATATGCGGGCAAATGTCACCGAATTGCTTTTACTCCGCCAAAAAATAAACGACCAATATGATACGAGCAGCCGAAAAAAGGTCAAGTTGACGATGACTGACTTCATCGCGCGGGCAGCAGTATTGGCATTAGCAAATCATAAAATCATGAACAGTACATATGAGGAGGAGCAAATAAAAACGTATCATTCAGTTCATTTGGGAATTGCTGTTGCCGTGGATAATGGACTTGTCGTTCCCGTCATAAAGAATGCGGAAAAGCACACCATATTTCAGCTTTCCAACGAAATTAAGAACTTGGGGAAAAAAGCGAGAGCAGGAACGCTTGAGACGGAGGAAATGAAAGGTTCTACTTTTACAGTGACAAGCCTCGGTGCGGAAGGAGTGGAGTTTTTCACACCGATCTTAAATCCACCAGAGGTGGGGATTCTTGGCGTAGGCTCTATTGTTGACACACCGGTATTCGTTGGAGAAGTAGTCAAACGGGAAAGCATGCTGCCGCTCAGTTTAACCTTCGATCACCGGGCTATTGACGGAGTACCAGCAAGCCGTTTTCTTCACCTCATCAAGGACAATCTTGAAAAACCGTATCAAATGTTGATATAACGAGAATAGAGCGGCTGGATACAGCCGCTCAGCTTGTAGAGAAAGCGGATGATAATTCCCAAAAGCCGCGAGTAAATCGAAAAAGAGGCGAGTAATTACCTGGAATCGGCGAGTAAATCAAAAAAGTGGATAGTATTTTCCAAAGGTCGTGAATAAATCAAAGAAGTGGATAGTAAGTGAAAAAAGTCGCTAGTAAACCCCGAGAAAGACGAGTAAATCCCAAAGGTGGGGATGAATTTGCCGTGATGAAGCTTTCTAAGGTTTCTCGATAGCCTAAGTGGCTGGATCTGATGCAGCCGCTTTATCTCGGATTCACTGGAAGAAAGACGCCTATCTTAAACCAAAAGGAAGCTCGAAGAGGTGGGGGGAAACCAACCAAGAGGTTCGCAGATTAAGAACGCCACATCCGGTGGAAACATAGGGTGACCTGCATCGCTGGTATTTATCTCTATTGGTTGAAGTCTTGCCGTAACTGCCGGTGACAGATTTTGTGAAAAATTGAACATTCTGTGACATCCATTGCCGTGTGCTGTCGCATTTTGTATAATAGTCTGTGCATGCAATGATGTATGCGAGGGCAGCCGCTGGCTGTTGTGGGTTTCAATCCCATCACTTGCTCTCATACATATTTTCTTACTAACGCAGTGTTTCGTTCCAATTAAGGACGAAGCACTGCGTTTTTTGTGTAAGTTCGAAGCCAATGTAGTTAAAATGATAATAGCCAGTGGAAGCGCCTGGGTGAAAGACTTTCCTTTTAGTCTGCAAGGATGGCGGTGTGGGCAGTTCCCCCATTGATATGGGTGAACATAGATGCGAACGATTCAACCAGCTTCATTGCATCGTTTGTTTCTATCATTAGCGGAAGGTAGACAATTTGCAAAGCTCTTGTCGTATTGGCGGAAACGGCAGTCCGTTTTGCATCCACGAACGGACTGCCGAATGGGCCGGCATCATCCGCGGATATGGGCAAGTTTTCCGCATTATTTTGCCGTCCGTTTAAGCCTTCATAGCTTTCTCCTTCTGCTCCTTTACGAATGACTACATTTCCTTGTATCAACTCTTTATCATATATGCCGAGTGGAATCCGATATTTTAAAGAGAAAAAGTTATTTAAATCAGTGGCTGAATTGATGGATGTTATGTATTGTTGTTTTTTGACTCGCCGATACAAGGCTTCAGCCGAATGCCTGTACCGATTAGGATCTTTTCCAAGCTTTTTAAAAATAGAGCGCCAATCTTTTATTTCGGGGAGCTCATTTATATTTTGATCTTCCAGCTCAAAAAAGAGCGACTCTTGAAATAATTGAAGCCTTCCTTTTAACATTTGCGGGGAATCTCCGACTGTAATATCCTCATAGTGAATGATTCCGAACTTTATTTGTGGAACGGCTGCACGCAACGTTTCGTCTATTACAACTTCCAACGTTTACACCTCCAACTAATGTTAAAAATAGTTTATCATAATAATGAGTTTGCTGTATGGAAGTAATAAGGGCTGCTTACGGATACTTGTAATGGAAAGGAGGGGCGCAATTGGATTATGGCCAACTAAAAGAAGAGATCATCGAATATAGCAAGCAGATCGGGATTGACAAAATCGGTTTTGCCGCTTCCGACCCGTTTATTGAAATGAAAAATTTGTTAATGAGGCAGGAAGCTCTCGGCTATCAGTCCGGGTTTGAACATAAAAATATTGATGAGCGCACTCATCCGGAACTCATTTTTGAAGAACCGCGCTCGATTATTGCCATTGCGCTCGCCTACCCATCTAAAATGACAAACCCTCCACGCGGAAAACGCGGGGAAAGAAGAGGGATTTTTTGTCGGGCTTCTTGGGGAATCGACTACCATATTTTGGTCCGGGAAAAACTGGAACAATTGGCGGCTTATATTAAGGAAAAAGTAAGCGAAGCGCGATGTAAGCTGATGGTTGATACCGGAGAGCTTGTGGACAGGGCAGTGGCTGAAAGGGCAGGAATCGGATGGAGCGGGAAAAACTGCTCCATTATTACGCCGGAATTTGGTTCTTACGTGTATTTGGGTGAAATGATTACAAACTTGCCTTTTGAACCGGATGAACCGCTGCATGACCAGTGCGGAGAATGTACGAAATGCCTGGAAGCATGCCCTACGGGAGCTCTTGTTGGGCCTGGGCAGCTGAACGCCCAGCGCTGTATCGCCTTTCTCACACAGACAAAAGGCTTTTTGCCGGATGAATTCAGGGAAGAAATTGGTAACCGTTTGTATGGTTGTGATACGTGCCAAACGGTATGCCCGAAAAATAAAGGGATTGACAATCGTTTCCATCCGAAAATGGAGCCAGATCCCGAAACAGCCAAGCCGCTTCTTAAGCCTCTTCTTCAACTATCCAATCGTGAGTTTAAGGAGAAATTTGGCAAAATGGCAGGCTCTTGGCGAGGAAAAAAGCCCATTCAGCGGAATGCCATACTGGCGCTCGCCCATTTTAAGGAAGAACAGGCGGTAGATGATTTAATCAAGGTCTTACAAGAAGATGTTCGTCCTGAAATAAGGGGAACGGCGGCGTGGTCCCTTGGGAAAATTGGAGGAGAGAAAGCAAGAACTGCCCTTTTAACGGCACGTGACCATGAAAAAAACAGTGACGTCCAACAAGAAATACAAAAAGGTTTACTTTTGTTGAATGAACAATAACAAATTAGCGGGCAAGTGATGAGGCGTCGAACATGTCTTTATCGCAATAAGGACAACTAGGCAGTTTTCTGATCTTATGCTTTTGGGCGCTCGCCGTGTTTTTTAGATCAATGACATGTAAGCAGGCATCAGTTGCCTGCTTTTTCATTTTTGCAAATGGCTCCACCTATTCACATTTGACTGTTCCACTGAATGTTTGCCTCCTTAAATGATTCTTTTTGAAAAAAATGTTTTATACTCAAATGAGCGGGAACATAGAGAACTGTAAGAGAAAAAATTTTCAAGGAGGAATTCTCGATGGCAGACAACAACAAGCGTGACAAAATGACACTAGAAGAAGCCGGAAGAAAAGGTGGAGAAGAAACTGCCAGAACACACGATAAGGAATTCTATCAAGAAATCGGCCGCAAAGGTGGAGAAGCAACCTCCGAAAATCATGACAGAGATTTCTATGAAGAAATAGGCCGCAAAGGTGGAGAAGCAACCTCCGAAAATCATGGCAAGGATTTCTATGAGAAAATCGGCCGCAAAGGTGGAGAAGCAACTTCCGAAAATCATGACAGGGACTTCTATGAAGAAATAGGCCGCAAAGGCGGAGAAGCAACTTCCGAAAATCATGATAGGGGCTTTTATGAAGACATTGGCGAAAAAGGCGGAAATGCCCGCGCAAAACAACGTGAAAACGACAACAAGTAAATTCATATATAGGATGAAAAGAAGTTGAGATATAACTGGCCAAAAATATGCAGAAATGGTTTCAACCGTCGGTCTTTGATGGTTGGAACCATTTTTTATTGTTACATAGCACCTTCATGCAGGTGTATTTTCTCAAGTTCATCTTCTTTTTTTATGCGTTGAAAAAACGAGTAAACATGCTCGTGTCCAAGGTAATCTATGCGCTTGTAAATTTTCTGTGGAATGAAATGAAAAAAGAAGGTGTTTCTCCCATATATATGAGCGAGGAGGGATGAAGTGAGAAATTGTTTAGAGCATATTTTGGAAGAAAGGGTAGAGGAGTATGCGGGGAGGAAAAAATCAAAGGATGATAAAGTGAATCAAAAATTGCAATCTTTGGCAAACCGCAAATGTGAGATCGTCAAAGTGGATGCGGTGGGTCAAGTAAAGGAGAAAACATCGGAACAGGGGATGGATTATTTACTGTATCATTTTCATTTTAAATACATGATTAAACAGGGCGGGTACTTTTATATTGAAGAGGAGGTGGAAAAAAGAAAAGCCGCATTTTATAATGACCGCATATGCGAAGATGGTGAGGTTCCGGTTGAGTTCAGAGCGGAGACGTTAAATATGGATGAAGGTTGGAAAAGAGAGGAAAGCGAACGGATCCCGTATTATTATGACCGTTTAGAGGCTGTTCGCTATGCGGAAAGATGGTGGAACGATTACAACCCCGCATATATCAAATTTGAAGTGGATTGTACAAATTATGTTTCCCAATGCCTTCATGCCGGTGGAGCACCGATGAGAGGCTATCCAAACAGAAGCAATGGCTGGTGGTATCGCAACAGAAATTGGAGCTTCAGCTGGTCTGTGGCAAACGCTCTAAAAACGTATTTGCAGCATTCACGGACCGGATTACGAGCGAAGGAGGTACACGATCCCCTTGAACTTCAGCTTGGTGATGTCATTTGTTACGACTTCCAGGGAGACGGGAGATTTGACCACAATACGATTGTGACGGGAAAAGACGCAACGGGTATGCCCCTTGTAAACGCCCATACGTATAACAGCCGGATGAGATATTGGGCATACGAGGACTCCTCGGCATATACGCCAAACATTCAATATAAAATGTTTACGATTGTGGATGACAGTTAGCGCAAAAGGTCATAGCCCTTTTCATTGTCCTCATAGTGGTGGTATAATGTCACGGTAAGCAAAAATTGAGGTGAACAGCAGTGCCAATCAACGTTGTATTATATCAGCCAGAAATTCCTTCAAACACTGGAAATATTGCTCGGACATGTGCCGCTACCGATGCACGATTACACTTGATCCGTCCGCTCGGTTTTTCAACGGATGACAAGATGCTCAAACGGGCGGGTGTTGATTATTGGTCGTTTGTAAACATCACCTATTATGATTCTTTGGAAGAGTTTTTTGCGGCAAATGAAGACGGCGAGCATTTTTTCTTAACGAAACATGGAAAGCATCCCCATACCGCATTCAAATATAACGATCCTCATAAAAACTATTACTTTATTTTTGGAAAAGAATCATCCGGATTGCCAAAAAATGTGTTGGCACAACATCAAGAGCGGTGCTTGAGAATTCCGATGACGGAAAATGTTCGGGCTCTCAACTTGTCCAACACTGCCGCAATTCTTGTATATGAAGCACTTCGGCAGCAGGGCTATCCAAACTTGCAATAAGAAATCCCCCTTCAAAGTGAAGGGGGATTTTTCAACCTTACTTTCTGTAAACTCCCGGCTTATCTTCGTAACCTGAAGTAAAGATGGCTGCCAAAAATGCGATGCATACGCCCAAAATCAAAATTGTTTTCATAAGATATATGTAAGCCTCCTTTTCCAGAAGTAGTCCTTCCGTTATTATATCCCATTTTTTTTGTAATGTGAATGAAACTTATGGCGAAATGTTGAAACGGTTTATTCACAACCGAACATTTATTGACATACCTTTAATTAAGCATGTTCAAGCACCAGGGTGCATATGGTTTAATTAATCATTCCTCATCAAGCAAAACAGGGAGGTCCTTATGGATATACTAAAAAAAATTGAACAATATCGGTCTCATGAAGCGAGACTAAAGTGGGAAGGAACTTTTGCAGATTATTTAAAACTACTCAAGGAAAAACCATGGGTTGCTCAGTCGGC
Source organism: Siminovitchia sp. FSL W7-1587 (assembly GCF_037963795.1). NCBI lineage: Bacteria > Bacillati > Bacillota > Bacilli > Caryophanales > Bacillaceae > Siminovitchia > Siminovitchia sp. FSL W7-1587. The sequence goes on along the minus strand of NZ_CP150169.1, from coordinate 717,931 downwards.
ACACTCCCGTATATATAACATGATCAGGGATGCGGGGGTCGAAGAAGTAAACGGACAAAAAGTATACCGCTTTTTCAGCCATGAGATGTTCGGGTTAGAAGAAGCTTTGGAAAAGCTGGTTGAAGAATATTTCCATCCGGCAGCGAAACGTCTTGATGTAAGGAAAAGAATATTATTACTGATGGGGCCGGTCAGTGGTGGAAAATCAACCATTGTTACGATGTTGAAGCGGGGACTTGAAGCATATTCCAGAACAGATGGCGGCGCTGTATATGCAATCAAAGGGTGCCCGATGCACGAAGATCCACTCCATTTAATTCCACAGCATTTAAGGGAAGATTTCTACAAAGAATACGGCATTCGGGTGGAAGGAAGTTTGTCCCCGCTAAATAGCATGCGTTTGGAGGAAGATTACGGAGGCAGAATTGAAGATGTGCTAGTTGAGCGGATATTCTTTTCTGAAGATAAGCGGGTTGGTATTGGAACGTTCAGTCCATCTGATCCCAAATCACAGGATATTGCCGACTTGACAGGCAGCATCGATTTTTCCACCATTGCAGAGTATGGTTCAGAGTCAGACCCAAGGGCGTATCGATTTGATGGCGAGTTGAACAAAGCCAACCGTGGGCTTATGGAATTTCAGGAAATGCTGAAATGTGATGAAAAGTTTTTGTGGCATCTCTTGTCGTTAACACAAGAAGGAAATTTTAAAGCGGGGAGATTCGCGCTTATCTCGGCAGATGAGCTCATTATTGCCCATACAAATGAGACTGAGTATCGGTCCTTTATTTCAAATAAAAAGAATGAAGCGCTTCATTCACGGATCATCGTCATGCCCGTTCCGTACAATTTAAAGGTATCCCAGGAGGAAAGGATATATGAAAAGATGATTCGTGAAAGCGATGTGGCCGACGTTCATATAGCGCCCCATACGTTAAGGGTAGCGGCCATGTTTACCATTTTAACGAGATTAAAGGAGCCAAAAAGAGGAGATATTGACCTTTTAAAGAAAATGCGCCTGTATGACGGGGAAAATGTGGAAGGATATAACTCATCTGACTTGAACGAGCTGAAAAAAGAGTACCAGGATGAAGGAATGAGTGGAATCGATCCAAGATATGTCATCAACCGGATCTCATCAGCCATTATCCGCAAAAATATTCCTTCGATTAACGCTTTGGATGTGTTGAGATCGTTAAAAGAAGGGCTGGATCAACATCCGTCCATCACAAATGAACTTAGGGAAAAATATTTAAACTTCATTTCCCTTGCGAGAAAAGAATATGATGAACTGGCGAAAAAAGAGGTTCAAAAAGCTTTCGTATATTCTTACGAAGAATCCGCAAAAACATTGATGGATAATTATTTGGATAATGTGGAAGCCTTTTGCAATAAATCGAAGTTGCGCGATCCACTTACCGGAGAAGAGATTAACCCCGATGAAAAATTAATGCGTTCGATTGAGGAGCAGATCGGTATTTCCGAAAACGCGAAGAAAGCTTTCCGGGAGGAAATATTAATACGTATTTCGGCATTGGCAAGGAAAGGCAAACGCTTCGATTACAGATCACACGCGAGACTGCGGGAAGCCATTCAGAAAAAACTGTTTGCCGATCTGAAGGACGTTGTAAAAATCACAACTTCAGCCAAAACGCCGGATGAACAGCAACTGAAGAAAATAAATGAAGTCGTAGCCCGTTTAATAGACGAACATGGTTATAACTCAACTTCGGCCAACGAACTTCTTCGTTACGTGGGAAGCTTGCTAAACCGATAAAACATCAACCCTTTCCATTATGAACCGACAAGTTCAATAACTGGATGGGGTTTTCTTTTTATTTCAAACTCACCGTATACCTGATAGGAAGCAGTCCTGCATGAAAAATCTTTGTCCCATTCTTACAACTAGCAGTAAATAAATTTGCGATTTCGCATAAGATAGAATAATTAAAGATGATTGTACACGGATTTTCGGGTACACATGTTTAATAAAACCATTAAAGGGGGGCGTCGTAATCATGTCAGAGTCAATGTCTCACCAATTTGCTATTTCAAAAGAAGATTGGTCCCTCCATCGGAAAGGTTATGATGATCAACAGCGCCATCAAGAAAAGGTACAGGAAGCAATTCGCAATAATTTGCCCGACCTGATTACCGAGGAAAGTATCATTATGTCCGATGGCAGCGATGTTGTAAAAATTCCCATCAGATCTTTGGATGAATATAAAATTCGCTATAATTACGATAAAAACAAACATGTTGGCCAAGGAGACGGAGATAGTCAAGTTGGTGACGTTGTTGCCAGAGATGGAGGGTCACAAAAATCAGGTCCGGGAAGAGGGCAAAGAGCAGGTGACCAGCCGGGCGAAGACTATTACGAAGCGGAAGTATCCATGCTGGATTTGGAAGAAGCGTTATTCAAGGAGCTTGAGCTTCCCAATTTACAGCGGAAAGAGCAAGATGCCAACAAAGTGACGAATATTGAATATAACGATGTGCGCAAAACAGGGTTAATGGGCAATATTGATAAGAAAAGAACAATGATGACAGCCTTTAAACGAAATGCCATGAAAGGAGAACCGGATTTTTACCCGATATTTCCGGAAGATTTGAAATTCCGGACATGGAATGAAATTGAAAAACCGGAATCCAATGCAGTTGTCATTGCAATGATGGACACAAGCGGTTCGATGGGAATATGGGAAAAGTATATGGCGCGCAGCTTTTTCTTCTGGATGACCCGTTTTTTACGGACGAAATATGAAAAGGTTTCTATTGAATTTATTGCCCATCATACGGAAGCAAAAGTAGTATCCGAAGAAGATTTCTTTTCCAAAGGAGAGAGCGGCGGAACAATTTGTTCTTCCGTGTATAGAAAGGCATTGGAGGTCATATCGGATAAGTATGATCCTGAGCGATACAATATTTATCCGTTCCATTTTTCCGATGGAGATAACTTGACATCGGATAACGCAAGATGTGTAAAGCTCGTGAATGAACTGATGGAGAAGTCAAATATTTTTGGGTACGGTGAAGTAAATCAGTATCAGCGCAATTCCACGTTAATGTCGGCTTATAAAAATATTAAAAATGAAAAGTTTTATTATTATATTTTGAAGCAAAAGGCGGACGTGTATCACGCAATGAAAAGCTTTTTCCGAAAGAAGCCTGAAAACAGCTATATGTAAATATGGAAGTCATCAGAGGAAGCAAGATGTTGTTTCCTCTTTTTTCTTTTGGAATGCCCATTTTGTAGTTGACAGCGGAGAAAATAAAAAGTATCCTTAAAATAAATAATATAACGACATTTCACGCTACTTGAATTATTTTGTTATACCCAATTCGCTGTGTGTCAATTGTTAAACGCTTACAAAACTGTAAATTTAAAATATTATGAAGTCGGAAGAGGCGCAGACCCACCCATAAACACTCAACTGGCTATCAAACGAAATCCCATATAAAACATGCTAACGTTTATTACTGGAAAAATCATGAAAGACAGCTTGCCAAAAATGAAGTGGATTTCCTTTTTCGGGATCATTTTGGCAGGATCCTCCGTTAAAGCCAACTTAGACAGCCAGTAAGGGAACCACCACCTCAAGCAGACGGCAGAAATACCCGAAAAAACAAAAAAGGATCGCTTTTCCGAAAATCATGCACCGTGAGGAGGAGAAACAACTATGGACAGCGGGAAAACAGATGATTTTTATGATGTATACGAGGTTTTCAGCAAGAGAAGCCATAAAGGGGACTTTCAGCATCAATTCAGCTTGTTGGCCCCGAATGCCGATATGGCATTTATCATGGCTCAGGAAAATTTCATGCGCAGGGAGCCCGTAGTGGATATATGGGTGGTAAAGCGCTCGGACATCCGAAGGATGAAGCCGGAGGAGCGGGACATTGTTCAAAGGCTTGACAACAAAGATTACCGGCTGACGAAAGGTTATGGATATTTAAGAAAGAAGTGGCGCCAGTACGAGCAAAAAATGCTCGATGAAAAAGAAATCATGTCATGGGCGGAAGACCGCCCTCACAAAGAAAAGCGCCAGCCATAAAACGTTTTTAAAGGCTTTGCCTTTAATAAAAAGCACATTATGAAAGGGGATATGTACATGTTTAAAATGGTTGCACTGTTCAAAAAGCCGGAAGACCCTGAGGAGTTTGATCAATACTATTTTGGAACGCACTTGCCTTTGACAGAAAAAATTCCCGGACTCCGCAAAGTCAACGTGACAAAATTTACTGGATCGCCGATGGGAGAAAGTCCGTATTATTTGATGTGTGAAATGTTTTATGATAGTAAAGAAGCATTTAAAGAGGCGTCCAAAACAGAGGAATCAAAAGCTTCTGGAAAGGATGTCATGAAATTCGCCGGCAACCTTGTCACATTTATGTTTGGTGAGGAAGTTAATGAGTAATTATCAACATATTTTAACAGAAGAAGTAGGCCCGGTCGGGGTTGTGTGGCTCAATCGCCCAAATGTATTGAACGCCCTAAACAGAGTAATGGTTCGAGAGATTTTGGAGGCTCTCGAACGATTTGATCGGAAAGAGCGGATCAGGGTTATTTTGCTTGCCGGGAAAGGAAAGGCATTCGCCGCTGGGGCGGATATTGATGAAATGGCGGAAGAGAATACAATCTCGATGGAATTATTGAATCAATTTGCCGATTGGGACCGCCTTGCCCAAATTAAAACGCCAATTATTGGATCAGTACACGGCTATTGCTTAGGCGGAGGCTTTGAGCTTGCTCTTTTATGCGACATGATGTATGCCGCAAGCGATGCCAAGTTTGGATTTCCGGAAGTAAACCTGGCGGTTATGCCCGGTGCCGGAGGCACGCAAAGGTTGACTAAATTGCTTGGAAAGACAAGAGCGCTTGAATGGATTTGGAGCGGCGACATGATGTCAGCCGAAGAAGCCCTATCCTTTGGGGTCGTCAATAAGTTGTATCCTGCTGACACTGTATTTGAAGAAACGTTGAATTTTGCAAAAAAACTGGCTGAAAAGCCCCCCCTCGCCGTTCGAATGATCAAAGAAGCCGTTCACAAAGCGGTAGACTATCCACTTCAAGAAGGGATGTATTTTGAGCGGAAGAACTTCTATTTGCTATTTTCTTCCCAAGACCAAAAAGAGGGCATGAAAGCTTTTATGGAAAAAAGAAAACCTGATTTTAAAGGATATTAATGGAGGTTGCCATGTTTGAAACAATTTTGTATGAAGTTAGGAAATCCGCCGCATGGATTACGTTAAACCGTCCGGATAAATTGAACTCTTTCAATGCCCAAATGCACGCCGAATTGCTGAGCGCCTTTGAAAAAGGAGATCAAGATGATGATGTGCGGGCAATCGTCATTACGGGAGCGGGACGTGCTTTCAGCGCGGGACAAGACTTGGGGGAAGCCGATGCCGCCTTTGATTATGGGGAGCTGCTTACCAATCGGTACAACCCGATTATCTTGAAAATGGCCGCAAGCCAAAAGCCGATTGTTGCGGTAGTGAATGGTACGGCAGCAGGAGCGGGATTCAGCCTGGCCTTGGCTGCGGATTTCAGACTCGTGTCAAAAAAGGCCAGTTTTTTAAATGCGTTCGTGCACATCGGTCTAGTTCCAGATTCTGGAAATACTTACTATTTACCGCGCATGATTGGCCATGCAAAAGCACTTGAACTCATGATGCTTGGGGAAAAAATAAGTGCTGAACAAGCTGATCAATTAGGGCTTGTCACGAGAATGATTCCAGCGGATGGGTGGGATCATGAAGTATCGGAATTTTTGGATAAGATCGTGTCCATGCCGACAAAGGCCATCGCCATGATGAAAAGCAATGTGCAGAAATCATGGAACTCAACTCTTGAAGAGGTGCTTGACTTGGAAGCGGAAGCGCAGCGGTTGGCCGGCAGATCGAAGGATCATCTAGAAGGAGTACGAGCATTTGTCGAGAAGCGCAAACCTGCTTTTCAAGGGAAATAAAGAGCTTCTTCCGCACGTTTATTAACCTGCCAAACTTATTGACTATCTACCATAACCAGTGTACCATTACGATAATTATTGCCGTTTACATAGTGTGAAAAAGGCGATAAAATTTTAAATAGAGGGGGAACAAAGGTGAGCGTAAAATGGAAAAAAGGTTTAATGGCATTGTTTGGCGGTGCGGTCCTTGTATTGGCTGCATGTGGCAATAATACATCTGCCCCAGAGAAGGAAGAAGATAATAATGGAAAGCAGGAAGAAGGAAAAAAATATAAAATCGGTGTTACGCAACTCGTTGACCACCCATCTTTGAATGCTGCCTACGACGGTTTTAAGAAAGCCTTGGAGGATGCAGGATTAGAGGTGGAATATGATGAACAAAATGCGCAAGGAGATCCAAATAATAACACGACGATTGCCTCGAACCTTGTAAATGCCGGCGTTGATTTGATATTTGCCAACTCAACACCGAGCGCACAATCTGTCGCGAGCGCTACAAAAGACATTCCGATCGTTTTCACATCTGTTACGGATGCAGTCGGGGCTGAATTGGTCGAATCATTGGAAAAGCCCGGCGCTAATGTTACTGGAACCATTGACACCCATCCAGAGGCCATTCCGAATTCTGTTAAGTTTATTAGTGAAGAATTAGAATCCAAAAATGTGGGAATGGTTTATAACGCAGGGGAACAAAACTCGGTCGCTCAAGTAAATATCGTAAAAGAAACGATCAAAAAAGAAAATCTTGATTTGAACATTGTAGAAGCACCCGTATCAACCTCTGCCGAAGTAAAGCAGGCAACAGAATCATTGCTTGGAAAGGCTGACTCTATTTATATTATTACGGATAACACGGTCGTTTCCGCATTGGAATCTGTTATTTCGGTTGCCAATGACAACGAACTTCCACTAGTGGTGGGAGAATTGGATTCATTAAAAAAGGGCGGCTTTGCAGCATATGGTTTTGAATACTTTGACATTGGATATGAAGCTGGACAAATGGCAGTGAAGATTTTAAAAGAAGAGGACAAACCAGCCGAAATGCCAGTACAGGCTCCGCAAAACTTGAAATTAATGGTCAACAAGAAAATTGCGGATAAGATTGGAAAAGAAATTAAAGATGAATGGGAAGCTGAAATTTACGAAGGCAAATAAATAGATAGGAGATGATTCTAAGATGTTTGCAGCAATGTTTGGCTCCGTAGAGCAAGGAATCATCTATGCAATAATGGCACTCGGGGTATATCTTTCATTCCGGGTGCTCGACTTCCCGGATCTGACGGTTGACGGCAGCTTTGTCACAGGAGCTTCGGTTGCCGCCACGATGATTATCTTCGGGTATCATCCGGCAACGGCAACGGCTGTTGCCTTGGTCGTCGGGTTTTTGGCTGGTTGTGTCACGGGACTATTGCATACGAAAGGAAAAATAAACCCGCTATTATCCGGCATTTTAATGATGATTGCACTATATTCTATCAATTTGCGGATTATGGGTTTAACTTCTGATAACTCGGTCGGACGCCCGAATATACCTTTATTAAATTCTGAAACAATCTTTACAAAATTTCAAGTATTTTGGGAAAACCTGGGAATTGATGCCGCGTTGAACAATATGTTGTCATCCATTGGCGTTCAGCATATCCCTTCCACTTGGGGAATATTGATCCTTATGGCAATTGTAACAATTATCATCAAGCTGATTGCCGACTGGTTTCTTCAAACCGAAGTGGGGCTTGCGATTCGTGCCACCGGTGACAACAAACGAATGATTCGCAGTTTCTCCGCAAATACGGATTCACTTGTCATTCTTGGACTTGGCATTTCCAATGCGCTTGTGGCATTTTCCGGAGCATTGATTGCCCAATATGGAAAATTTTCTGATATTGGTATGGGAATCGGGATGATTATCATTGGGCTTGCGTCGGTCATTATTGGGGAAGCGATTTTTGGTACGAAAACAATTGTTCGAACAACGTTGGCTGTAGTAGCTGGTGCTATTATCTATCGAATTGTTCTTGGATTGGCGCTGCGAATCAAGTTGCTTGATACAGGGGATATGAAACTTATTACGGCAGTCATTGTTATTGCCGCACTTGTCATGCCGCAAATCATCGAAAAAAGAAGAGCAAACAAGCGGAAGGCCAAGTGGCACACCCAGCGAATGGCAGCTTTGAAATCGGCCGGAAAAGAGGAGGTAGAATCCGTTGCTGAAGCTCGAACAGATTAGCAAAATCTTCAATGAAGGGACACCTGACGAAAAAATAGCACTGGATCGAGTGAACCTGGAAATGGAAGAAGGCGATTTCGTCACAGTGATAGGCAGTAACGGTGCGGGCAAGTCCACATTAATGAACATGATTTCCGGTGTATTGACTCCGGATGTCGGGACAGTGGAAATTGGTTCCAAAAAAGTAACAAAACTGCCGGAATATAAAAGATCGCGATTAATCGGGAGGGTATTTCAGGACCCAATGGCTGGAACTGCACCATCCATGACGATCGAAGAAAACCTGGCGATGGCCTATTCACGCAATAAAAAGCGCGGTTTAAGGAGAGGTGTCGACAGGAAAAGAAGGGACTTTTTCCGTGCGGCGCTCGAAACGCTCCATTTAAACTTGGAAAACCGTTTAAATGCCAAAGTGGGGTTGTTGTCAGGGGGAGAGAGGCAAGCTCTATCGCTTTTAATGGCAACATTCACTCAACCGTCTATTCTGCTTCTTGACGAGCATACCGCGGCGCTGGATCCGGCAAGAGCGGAGCTCATTACGAACTTGACAAAAGAGCTTGTTGAAAAGGATCGTTTGACAACGCTCATGGTCACACACAATATGCAGCAGGCGCTTGATCTTGGCAACCGCTTGATCATGATGGATAAAGGTCAAATTATTTTGGAGGTTAACAAAGAAGAGAAAAAAGATTTAACAATAGAAAAGTTGCTTGGAGAGTTTCAGCGGATTCGCGGAGAACAATTTGCAAGTGACAAGGCGCTATTATCGAGTTAGGAGATATTTGCGTTTCTTGATTTTTAAATAAAAAAGGGAGGCTTCTTTATGATGTTCTCTCATTTTTATTACCCAATTTACATGATTTTTACCATTATTTTCCAAAAAAATATCCATTATATGCACTAAATGGTGGATAACTGTTCATAGAATGAAAGTAAATAAAGATCAAATCCTCGTTTTTTACAGAAAGAGATTGCGGAAAAAGGGGAGGTCAAGATGGGTTTTTTTGAACAGATTCATGAACATGAGCAAGTAGTTGTTTGCAATGATCCAAACACAGGATTGAAAGCGATTATAGCCATCCATAATACAACGCTCGGTCCGGCAACCGGCGGCTGCAGAATGTATCCATATCGTTCCTTTGAAGATGCCCTGGATGATGTTCTGCGCCTTTCGAAGGGCATGACATATAAATGTGCTGCCGCCGACGTAGATTTTGGAGGCGGGAAATCGGTTATCATCGGTGATCCGGCAAAAGACAAATCACCGGAACTATTCCGTTCTTTCGGAAGATTTGTAGAATCATTGAATGGACGATTTTACACTGGAACTGACATGGGCACAACCCCGGAAGATTTTGTTCATGCGATGAAAGAAACAAACTGTATCATTGGACTTCCAAAGGAGTATGGAGGAGGCGGAGATTCATCCGTGCCAACCTCGATTGGGGTCTTATACGGCATTCAGGCTACCAATGAGTTTGTAAGCGGTTCCAGTGGCTTGGGTAATCAAACATATGCTATACAAGGTCTTGGTAAAGTGGGATTAAAGGTAGCAGAGCAGCTGCTGGAAAAAGGTGCTGATCTATATGTGACAGAACTGAACGAGCGAGCGATCACCAAACTGGTGGATTATGGAAAGAGCATTGGAAACCCATCCATTCGAGTGGTTTCATCAAATGATATTTACGGAGTTGAAGCGGATGTTTTCGTTCCATGCGCCATTGGCGGCGTGTTGAACGATGAAACGCTTGACATGTTAAAAGTAAAAGCCGTTGTCGGTTCCGCGAACAATCAATTAAAGGAGGAGCGTCATTGCGCCGCACTGCAAGAAAAGGGAATCGTATATGCTCCGGATTATATTGTGAATGCTGGCGGATTGATTCAAGTAGCTGACGAATTGTACGGAGTCAATCAAGAGCGGGTATTGCAAAAAACAAAAGCAATCTACGATTCATTGATGGAAATATTTATTGTCTCGGAAAATGATAGCGTTTCCACCGTGGAAGCAGCCAATAGGTTTTGTGAGCAAAAATTGGCGGCAAGAAAAGCTGGAAATAGTTTCTTCGCGCGCAAGGTTCCGCCCAAGTGGCAAATCAAACATTAAAATCCGTGTCATCATCTAAAGGAGGAGAAGCATGGAGAACTTTGAAAAAGTCGTTTATTTGCAAGGTAATGGGAAGCTGGTCAAAGAAGAAATACGGGACCAAATATCTGACGAATTTCTTAGAAAGGTATATAGGCAGTTGACCTTAATGAGAACATTCGACAGAAAGGCTATTAATTTACAGAGGCAGGGGAGGCTTGGAACATATGCCCCGTTTGAGGGACAGGAAGCCTCACAAGTAGGCAGTGCCTTGGCCCTGCAAAATGATGATTGGATATTCCCGACATACCGGGATCATGCTGCTACAATGACTTTTGGACTTCCTCTTGAAACAGTCCTTTTATATTGGAATGGGCGCGCCGAAGGCTGTATCCCCCCTTCCGGGAAAAGAATTTTCCCTCCTGCTGTTCCGCTCGCAACTCAGCTTCCCCATGCTGCAGGTGCGGCGATGGCTGAACAATACAAAGGGACGAACAATGCCGTTATTGTATACTTCGGGGACGGTTCTACGTCAGAAGGAGATTTTCATGAAGGGATGAATTTCGCAAGCATATTTAAGGCGCCGGTGGTGTTTTTTAACCAAAACAACAAATATGCCATTTCTGTCCCGATCGAAAGGCAAATGAACTCCAGAACCATTGCCCAAAAAGCCGTAGCTTATGATATTCCCGGCATCCGTCTTGATGGCAATGATATATTCGCTGTTTATTTTGAAACAAAAAAAGCGTTGGAACGGGCTCGAAATGGAGAAGGCCCTACATTGATCGAGGCTGTTACATGGCGTTACGGTGCACATACAACTGCAGATGACCCGAGCAAATACCGTGACCAATCATTGAGCGAACAGAAGAGGGAAGAAGGCGATCCTATTTTACGCTTGGAAAGATATATGAAAAAAGAAGACTTGTGGGATGAACAGTGGGCCGCAAGTATTCAAATGGAAGCGGCTGATCAGGTTGAAAAAGCGGTTAAAGACATGGAAGCCTTCCCTGCTGCCGATGTGAATGATTTATTTGATCACGTATTTGAGGAAAATCCATGGACGATTCAAGAGCAGAAAAACAAATACTTTGACTTTTTGCGAGGTGTTACTTCATGAATGTATCGGCACCGGCTACTCAAAAATTGACGTTGGTTCAAGCGGTCACCGATGGGCTGCGCACGATGTTGAGGGAGCGCCATGAGATGCTTATGATGGGTGAAGACATTGGCGTGAATGGCGGAGTGTTTCGCGCAACAGACGGCTTAATGGATGAATTCGGCGAACATCGTGTCATTGATACGCCGATTAGTGAATCGGGGATTGTCGGCACCGCCATCGGCATGGCGGTAAACGGGCTGCTTCCGGTAGTGGAAATGCAATTTCTCGGTTTCATTTATCCCGCATTTGAACAAATCGCGACTCATGTTACACGGATTCGGATGCGGACGAACAGCCATTTTACCGTTCCGCTCGTCATAAGGGCACCGTATGGCGCCGGTATCCGCGCTCCTGAAATCCATTCTGACAGTGTTGAAGCATTTTTTACCCATATGCCGGGAATCAAGGTGGTCTGTCCAGCCAGTCCGTATGATGCAAAAGGCTTGCTCATTGCGAGCATCGAGGATCCTGATCCTGTTTTGTTTCTAGAATCCATGAGATCATATCGAGCGTTTCGAGAAGATGTTCCTACTGAAAAGTACACGGTCGAAATCGGCAAAGCAAAGAGGATAATGGAGGGCAATGATGTGACGGTCATTGCGTGGGGAGCGATGGTTCCAGTGGCGATTCAAGCGGCTGAACAAATGAAGGAACAAGGCGTCCATTGTGATGTGCTTGATTTAAGAACGCTATATCCGCTTGACAAAGACATGATAGCCGAATCTGTCCAAAAAACAGGAAGAGCCGTCATTGTTCATGAAGCGCACGCCACAAGCGGACTTGGGACGGAAATCATTACCCTTATTCAAGACACTTCATTTTTATATTTAAAAGCCCCGATTGAAAGAGTTACCGGCTTTGATGTACCTGTCCCATTTTATACACTGGAACAACATTATTTGCCGACACCCGAGCGTGTAATGAAGGCCATTGAAACAACAGTCAATTTTTAAGAAAAGGGTGAGTGTTTTTGGTCGATGTGAAATTTCATGATATCGGAGAAGGGATCACCGAAGGAGAAGTGATCCAATACCTTGTTAAAATTGGTGAAAAAGTGGAGGCGGACCAGCCACTTGTTGAGGTGCAGACCGACAAAATGACTGCTGAACTGCCTTCGCCGGCTCAAGGCACTATCACAGACATCAAGGTTCCCGAAGGAGAACAGATTACTGTCGGAACCACGTTGCTTGTCATTGATCCAGGCCAATCTGCAACCGTTGACACAAGAAAAGAAGAGGAACAAGCAAAAAAAAGCGTGCAAATCCAAGTGACTAAGCCTGCCAATAAGAAACTGGTTTTGGCCGCACCCTATACTCGAAAAATAGCTCGTGATCTTGGAGTCAATATAGAAGAAGTAACCGGAACGGGTCCAGCCGGAAGAATAACGGATGAAGATGTTTACAGGTTTACGAACGAATCAGTAGCGGGAAAAAGACAAGTGTCTCAGGAAAGTGCGTCCGCTTCTGCGCGGCGGGTGGAAACAGAAGAGGAGAACATCGTTCCTTTTAAAGGCCGGAGAAAAATCATTGCAGAGAAAATGGCAAAATCGCTGTTTACAATTCCGCATGTCACCCATTTTGAAGAAGCAGATGTAACAAATGTCCTAAACCTGGCACAGCAACTAAAGGAAGAAGGAGATCATGTATCTGTCGCAGCTTTTTTCATTAAGGCGGTTCAGATTGCGTTGCAGGACTTTCCGGTATTCAACGCTGTACTGGATGAGGAGAACGAAGTAATCAAAATGAAAAACCATTGCCATATGGGGATTGCCGTTGATACGGAAGAAGGGCTAATTGTCCCAGTGATCCGTCATACAGAACGTAAATCCATCAAACAAATTCATGATGAGATGAAGCAACTTATTCAAAAAGCGCAAGAAAACCGGCTGAACCCGAAAGAAATGTCCGGCAGCACTTTCACAATCAGCAATGTAGGACCGCTCGGCAGCATTGCCGCCACTCCTATTATTAATTATCCGGAAACAGGTTTGATGGCTTTTCATAAGGCGAAAAAACGCCCGTCCGTTGTCAATGATGAGATCACGATCCGGTCCATGATGAATATATCGATGTCCTTTGACCACCGTGTAGCCGATGGGGCAATGGCAGTGGCATTTACGAACCGATTCGTCCGCTTAATCGAAAATCCGGCTAAAATGTTATTGGAGTTGATGTAGAATGGTCGTAGGAGAACTAGTTCAAGAAAAAGAATTGGTCGTAGTCGGCGGTGGACCTGCCGGCTACACTGCGGCCATTAGAGCGGCACAGCTCGGCAAAGAAGTTGTCATAATAGAAAAAGAAAAAATCGGCGGAGTCTGCCTGAATAAAGGATGCGTTCCGTCCAAAACATTGGTTCATGCGGCCAAGCAAAGCGGACGCTTGCAAAAAATGAAAGAGTTGGGCTTTTTGTTTGATGACCCGTCATTTGAACTATCCACTTACCATCAATATAAAAACAATATCATAGACAATCTCAGAAAAGGCGTCATGGCGCTGTGTAAAGCACATAAAATTGAGATCATAACCGGAAAAGCCTATTTCCTTGATCATGAAAGGATCGGAGTGGAAAACGGGCATCAATACGAGACAATCAAATTTTCCCAAGCGATCATTGCTGCGGGAGCATACATCAAGGAAGATGAAACTAACCGGATGCTTTCTTCTTATCAGCTGTTTAATCCGGAAAACCTTCCCGGAAAATTACTTCTTATCGGCTGGAATTACCTTGTTTTAGAAGCTGCGTTCGCTTATTCCGGCTTGGGATGTGATGTGACGGTTCTTGCCACAAGAGATGACAGCGGCTTTTTGGACGCTGAAATTGAAAAAGAGTTGATAAGACTGCTGAAGAAAAGAAAGATTGATCTGCACCTTGATGTAAAGAATATTCGCTGGCATATATCAAACAATCTAATTGAATGCACTTTCAATAATGCCAACGGGGAACGGCGTGAAGTGACCGGAACTCATATTTATTCTCAGGAAGAGATTAGGGGCAACACGGACGGCTTGGGTGTGTCCCGTCTAGGAGTGGAGTTGGATGATCAAGGTTTTATTGTCGTGGATGAGCAATGTCGAACAAACAGGGGAGGCATCTTTGCAATTGGAGATGTGACAGGGCCGCCATTACTTGCTGTAAAAGGAATTCGCCAAGGGAAAACAGCCGCTGAAATAGCATGTGGGAAAACGGGTGAGGTTGATATGACATGGATGCCGACAGTCATCCATACAGACCCGCCTATCGCTTTTTCAGGATTTACCGAAAGTGAAGCAAAAGAAGCGGGTTTTACAATTAAGACGGGGGTTTTCCCATTAACCGCCAACGGATACGCGTCATTGACGCAAAATAAGGAGGGGATGGCAAAAGTTGTGTTTGACGACCAATCGGACCGGCTTTTAGGTGTACACTTCATTGGGGAAGGGGCAGTCGAGCTTATTTCAAGCGCTGTACTCGGTTTGGAGATGGGGGCAAGGGATGAAGACTTTCTATTTCCATTTTATCCACATCCGAGCACAAGCGAATCTTTATTGGAAGCTGTTGAACAAATGAAAGGCCTTGCCATTCACCAGCCGCCAAAAAAACTAAAACAAAAAGCCTGATCATTTGATCAGGTTTTTTGTTTTAGTTCCAATAGTTTAGGATGGAACCAAGTATGCCCTCTCAGCAGGAGAAGGTCGGCTCCGAAAGTGTATCTCTTACAAAGCGGGCATGCTGCCTATTTGATGAGAAGGCGAGGGCGGTATTCCCGAGTGAGCATAAGGAGCGGAAAGACGTTGACAAACTTGCTGCACCCGAACCCTCTTGGCATTGCCAAAACGCCAAGCTGTTGGCAAAAATGATTAGAACATTGGTTGTCTGCGCTCTGAATGTCGGGAGCAAGCTTAATGCGGCAGGAAAGCCAACTGGTAGAAAAATAGGACAGCAAATATATATACTAACGGATGGACATCCCGCCACTTTCCTTTTACGATCTTTAAGATTGGATAAGAAATAAATCCGAGAGCGATGCCTGTCGCAATGCTGGAGGTTAAAGGCATACTCAATATAATTAAAAACGCGGGAAATCCTTCATCAATTTGTGACCAATTTATTTTTGAAATAGCCCCCATCATCATGCTTCCGACAATGATTAGCGCAGGAGCAGTAATTGCGGACAGTTCGGAAACGGCACTTACGAGCGGGCCGAAAAAAGCCGCAATGATAAATAAAAGCGAAACAGTCACAGTTGTCAGACCTGTACGGCCGCCGGCAGCGACTCCGGATGAAGATTCGATATAGGCGCTTGTCGGGCTTGTACCGACCATGGCCCCGATCGTAGTGGCCACAGAGTCAGCCAACAGTGCCTGCCGTGCCCGGGGAAAAGTATTGCCCTTCATCAGTCCCGCTTGCTGAGCAACACCGATCATTGTACCGGTGGTATCGAAGATAGTTACAAGCAGAAAAGAGAAGACAACCGCAAAAAGAAAATGTTCCGCCACTTCGCTAAAGGCGGACAATGGGTTGGTAATCAAGATTCCTTCAGGAAGCGATGGCATTTGTACAAAGCCCTGGTCAAAATGAAGCTGGCCAGTAAAAAAGGCTGTTAAACCTGTGATGACCATCCCGATAAACAAGGCTCCATGTATATGAAAAGCCAGTAAAACGATTGTCACGAACAAGCCTAAAAGTGCAAGCAAGACAGGAGGAGAGTGAAGATCTCCCAAGGCTACAAGGTTAGTTGGATGAGCCACGATCAGACCGGTGAGTCTCATTCCGATAAATGCAATAAAAAGTCCGATTCCCGCCGTAATACCATGTTTCAAGTTTGCAGGTATGGCTTCGATCAATACTTTGCGAAAAGGTGTCAAGGATAAAATAATAAATATGATGCCTGCAACAAATACAGCAGCAAACGCCGTTATATAAGATATGTCGTGTGTTTCGACAACGGAATAAGCAAAATAGGCATTCAATCCCATACCCGGAGCAATCGCGATCGGGTAATTGGCCGCCAGCGCCATCCAAAGTGTTCCGGCAACAGTCGCGATGATCGTTGCAGTAAACACTTGATCAATAGGCACGCCGGCATCTTTTAAGATGATCGGATTGACAACAATAATATATACCATCGTTAAAAAAGTCGTCATTCCTGCAATGATTTCAGTTCTAACATTTGTTTGATTTTCCTTTAATTTAAACATAGGTGACCTCCAGTGCATCAGGCAGCTCGTTTTTATCGGCTGCCTCATTAATATAAACAACAATAAACGAAGTGTAGTCAGTTTCTTTTACGCCAAACAATTTTAGGAACAACGAAAGAAAGATAAGTGGCGCCGCTCATGGTGAAAAAGGAACCTAGATCCATATTTCTCTCTGGATGAAAGGGCCTCATCGTGAGTTAAAACAAATTAACAAACGATCTTATTTTAGCTTATTTGCGGGAAAGTTAAAAGCTTCTGTCGAAATAAATATGTGAACAAATAGTTAGCACTATACAACGGATCAATATACAATGAAGAAAATGGGAGAAAGGGTGATGGAAATGGTTCAACATTTGCAAAGTGTAAAAACATTACATAATGGGATCGACATGCCGTACCTCGGACTTGGGGTTTACTTAATGAAGGAGAAAAAGAAAGCGGTTAATGCCATAAGATATGCATTACAATACGGATACAGGTCGATTGATACGGCAAAAATTTATGAAAATGAAGATGTTGTCGGAGAGGCGGTAAAGGATTCTGGAATTCCGCGGGAGGAGCTGTTTATCACCACTAAGGTATGGAACACGGACCAGGGCTATGACAACACTTTGAAAGCATTTGAAGAAAGTTTGAATCAATTACAAATGGAATATGTGGATTTATATTTGATTCACTGGGCCGTAAAAGATAAGTATGTGGACACGTGGCGTGCGCTTGAAAGGTTATATGATGAAAAGCTTGTCCGGGCCATTGGCGTTTGCAATTTCCAAATTCATCATTTGGAAGATTTGGCCGTCCGCAGTAATGAAAAGCCTGTCGTTAATCAAATTGAACTGCATCCACGGTTGACACAAGAACCGCTTCGGGAATATTGCCAAGAGCATGATATTGCTGTCGAAGCGTGGTCGCCTCTTGCCCGCGCACGTTTGCTTGAAGAACCTTCTCTCGTTGCGCTTGGCAAAAAATACGGAAAAAGCAGTGCGCAAATTATTTTGCGCTGGCACTTGCAAAACGGAAACATCATTATTCCAAAGTCGATCAATAGCAATCGTATCCGTGAAAATGCGGAAATTTTTGATTTTGAACTTTCACTCAAAGATATGAATGAAATAAATGGATTGAACCTGGACGAAAGGTATGGCCCTCATCCTGATCATTTTAACTTTGATTAGTTAGTGATTGGCCGCCTATGCCGCTTGTTAATCGATTACCTTACTTTCCCAACGATCTGTAGGCTTTTCATATGTTATTCTAATGGGGAGAACATTCAGAGCATAAGGCAGGTTTTCGGATATGAAGGTTGTATTTGCGGCTACACAAGAACAGAAGGAAACAATAAGCAGTTTGCTTGACGATTTTTATTCATCCATTTTACCTTCTTATTTTCAAGACGATGATATTTACACGTTTTGCGAACTGAATATATTGAAAACACCTTCTTTTGAAGATTGGCCCAATAGCGCATCGGATGCGTTGAATGTGATTGCGGCGCTGCAAGTCATGAAAACATTATTGGAATTGAGAAACATCGACTCACATAATCCTCATTTGGAAAGTATTTTTTACAAAAACAAAAAGATTTTGGAAAGCCATGACATATCATTTCCTTTCACATATTCACAGTACACACGACAAAAAGGGCTGAGTCACTCGTTAAGCATTTTTACGCCTGCATACAACGATTTTTTAATTTGAAACATACACTTTTCGGCTGTTGAGACAACCGAACGGCTTTGGCTTATTTTCACGGGGCTAAGGCCGTTTACACGTTTTGGATTGTCCAACCTGACGGTCTCAGGAACATGAAAATGGCTCCCCTGCACTGAATCCAGTTTGAATAGTGCAGGGGAATCTTTTTCTGGCAAGCGCTTGTCCAAAAGGATGGGCGCTTTTATTTTTTTACATGTTCATCAAACCAAGCCGCAAAATCTTCTTTTGGATGGGAGCCGACCATTCGTGCTGCTTCTTTCCCATCTTTGAAATGCATAAGCGTCGGGGTATGGGTAATTCCATATTTTTTAAAGCCGTTTTCAAACTCTTTCAAATTGTATTGGACAAGGTCAATATTTTTTTCTTTCGCAAGGGGTGTAACTACCGGCGTCGTCTTTATGCAATGCGAGCAAGTCGGGCTAAAGAAATAAACGGTGACATCTTCCTTATTTTTCAATTTTTTCTCCAACTCATCCGGCAAAATGATGTTTTGGTACAGCGGATCATCCAACAATTCGACTGTTGTGGGATGCAAGCTTTCTTTTTGATATACGTTGCCTTCAGACTTCTTTTCCTGCTGCACTTTTGTTACTATGGCGATCGCGACAAACAACCCGATAATAATGACTAAAAATATAACTACTTTTTTCATTGTGCATCACCTTTCGATTGTTTCAATAAAATCAAACTTACGGAGAAAATGAGTGTAAAAGCAATAAAGGCTAAAAAGGGGATGGTCACAAATCCCGCCCAGTTAATATATTCCCCCGTACATGGAACTCGCCCGCAAGCGGGGGAGTAAGCGGAGAAAAAATCAACTTTTTGAATTAAATAATGGTAAAAAGATAAAAGCACGCCCATTCCCGAAAGTACGGATGTGTATATTGCCGCTTTGTAATCTTTTTTGACCAAGGCGATTCCGAGCAAAATGGCTTGCGGATACATTAGAATTCTTTGGTACCAGCAAAGCTCGCACGGTTCATATTGCTTGATTTCCGAAAAATATAAACTTCCGAGTGTCGCTATGACAGCTACAGCCCATGCAAAAAAAATCATATTTTCCCGCTGATCTTTTTTCCCCACATAAATCACTGCCTTTAAAATCGTTTATGTATTCCTTTGATTATAATGGAAAAAACTGTTTAAAGTAAATGAAAACGCTATCTTTCCAAAATGGCTACTAAAAAAACCGGCTGCTTGCGGCAGCCAGTTAAATGGGAACCAAGGGGCTGTTCTCAAAGATGCTTTCCTCTTCCGTAACAGAAACGGCATGCTCTAGATAACGAAGCAGTGAGTAGAGTTGACGCTCAATCAGGGAATAATCGCGGGAAAAATAATACGCGTGTAAAAAGCGTTCTATTCTTTTTGACAGCATATGGTCTTTTGTACGAACCATTAAAACGATCAGATTATCCCATTCCGACCGATGCGTATAGTAAAGGGCACGATCATAATCCATCTGGTTTCCTCCTTTTTAGGAGTTGCCTTTATTATATCCGCGGAGCCGGGATATATAGGGGTGTAAATCTTGACATGGTTGGATTTGGGTTTAACCACGGTTAAAAAATAAGAACCAGCCAATACGTGTAAAACGTGACATAGCCGAATTTGGGTGTTCGCCAGATCATTGGTGAGAAGTTACTCTTTTTGGTGAGGAAAATAATTTGGCGGCCAAGGCGGATGTAATTCATGTTATTTCCTTGTCTTTCATACATTGTGGATAAAAGGAGGGAATATTCATGAGTGCGGATGAGAAAACATTAGAATATGCTATTGATGAAATAACAGAAATTGCCAGTGGATTTGGCCTCGACTTTTATCCGATGCGATACGAAATATGCCCGGCTGACATTATCTACACATTTGGCGCTTACGGAATGCCGACTCGTTTTTCCCACTGGAGTTTCGGAAAGCAATTTTTTAAAATGAAACTGCATTATGACTTTGGTTTAAGTAAAATATATGAACTCGTGATCAACTCAAACCCTTGTTATGCCTTTCTCCTTGATTCCAACTCGTTGATTCAAAACAAACTGATTGTGGCGCATGTTCTAGCTCATTGCGATTTTTTTAAAAACAATGTTCGATTTAAAAACACGAATCGGGATATGGTGGAAAGCATGGCGGCGACAGCAGGGAGAATCAGGCAATATGAAATGGAACACGGAAAAAAAGAAGTGGAGCAATTTTTGGATGCGGTGCTCGCGATTGAAGAGCATATTGACCCGTCTTTGATGCGGCCGGTGCTGGATTGGGAGATGGATGAAGAGGAGGAGTGGGAAGAAGATACTACACCGGTAACGGAATACGATGATTTATGGGGCTTGGATGAAGAGAAAAAGGAAGAGCCGGCCAGGAAAAAACGGAGAAAAAAATTCCCGCCCCAGCCGGAAAAGGATATCGTTTTATTTATCGAACAGTATAGCCGGGAGCTGTCTGATTGGCAACGGGATATCATGACAATGGTTCGAGAAGAGATGCTTTATTTTTGGCCGCAGCTTGAAACGAAAATTATGAATGAAGGCTGGGCGTCTTATTGGCATCAGCGGATTATCCGTGAGTTGGATTTGACGAGCGATGAGGCAATTGAATTCGCCAAATTGAATGCGGGGGTTATTCAGCCATCAAGGACAAGTATCAACCCTTATTATCTTGGTTTGAAAATTTTCGAGGATATTGAAGAAAGATGGAATAATCCGGACGAAGAAATGAAAAAACAAGGAGTTAAGCCTAATTCGGGTCGGGAAAAGATGTTCGAAGTTCGCGAACTGGAATCCGATATATCCTTTTTAAGAAATTATTTAACAAAAGATCTTGTATTGCGGGAAGATATGTATTTATTTCAAAAGCAAGGAAGGGATTATAAAATTGTTGACAAAAAATGGACCGAGGTCCGCGACCAGCTTGTGAGCATGAGAGTAAACGGCGGATTCCCGTACATTACAGTCAATGACGGCGACTATATGAAGAATGGGGAGCTATATTTGAAACATTCTTATGAGGGAGTTGAACTTGACCTAAAATATTTGGAAAAAGTACTGCCTTATATTTATCAATTGTGGGGAAGAACCGTTCACTTGGAGAGCGTAGTGGAAAATCGCTCGATGTTATTCAGTTATGACGGCAGGAACGTACAACGGAAATTCATATGAGCGGGGGCTGTTTTTAAGGGGGCTTTTCTCTAAAGGAGATGGAGAGCCTGGAACACAGCTAAATCAGCTGATGAAAAAACGAACAATAAAGTGAAACTTCATTCAGTAGGGCTCTAACTGAATGTTAGTTGAACCAATCGGGCATTTAGGTGCCGTTTTCTCCCACTTAGCCCTTTTGTATTCACTCAATACGGCACCTTACATGCGGGAAAAATTGTCCCAGTATATCATACGCAAGCTTTTAGCGTAGTCAAAATAGGTAGACTCCTGCGGGAATAGCTCGAGCTGAAGATCCCGCAGGAAAGCGACCTTTGCTTTCCGAGGAAGCTGAAGAGACCTGAGGAAAGCGAAATAGGTTGACGTAGCGATGATAGGGATTTTTTAAACACAAATAGCCCGAACAACTATAAATGAATTGTTCGGTTTTTGCTATTTCGTATTTGCTTATGCCCCAGCCTCTATTTCGTGTTTTAAGCTCCTTGAATGAAGGAATGAATAAGTAAAGAACCAATTTCAAGGAGGATGATCATGTTTTTAGATAATTATGTAAATCAAAAAATCCAGATCAAGTTTAAACATTTGCCTGAATCTTTATCTGGCTCCATTACAGGGATCTATTTTCCGGAAAAATGGTGTGTTGCCAAGCTCGTATATACGGAGCCAATCGGCATTTGGGTTGAAAACCCCTGTTATGAGCATACAAAAGTGCAGGAAGAAGACGGTACTACTGTTCCAAAGGAAAACCAGTCAAGGAAAAATTGTCCGACGAATTTATTGATTAAATGGGATTATATTGATTCGATTATTGCTTTTCCGCAACTGCGTCCGGTGGGAGCGGGAAAAGAAACGAAGTTGATCGGTTTCCATTCTTAGCCGAATGTCATGTTGTATTCCTTTCAAATTTGTTTACCGGAGTATTTATTTCCGGATGCTCTATATGTTTCCCAAGTCGTTTTTAATGAAGCATATGTCCCGACAGCGGCATTCCCATAGAACAAACCCATGAAAACAGCCCCCCAAAAATTGAAACGGTGGGCGATGAAAAGGGAAAACATCAATCCAAGAATAGTGGCGATTGTCGGAATAATCACCCGGGGTATCGGGAGCAAAAGCTTGATGATTTGAGTTGCGACCAAAACAGCGGGAACGGCGATAACGGCATCCCAAAAATTTGTATGTATTACTGGAAAATGCTCCATAACGATCCTCCTAACCAATTTAACATTATCATGTCCCAAAAAAGCTCGAACATGAAAAAGAAGCGCCTAAATAGACGCTTCTTTTTACATCATATAGCCGTTAATAGCCATAACCGTAAGCTGTTCCTACAATTACTAGTAAAATGAACAGCACGACGATCAAGGCAAAACCCATTCCATATCCTCCACTCATGGACAGCCACCTCCTTATGCCGAATCTCCTACATCATATGTAAAGGTGCAAGGCTTCGACTGGACAGATTATAGAGAGAAATATCTAATTTTATTGACAAAGCAGGTAAAAAAGGATTGCGGACATAGCATGTAGAATTAATGGGATAAAGATGCGGTATTGTGTGGCGACTGGCCATGTCCATTTTGTGATCCATTCCATTTTAATTTTCGAGGAGGGACCCCATTTTGTGAAAACGCGGTTTGATCTTTCCATTGAAGGTATGACTTGTGCGGCTTGCTCCAACAGAATTGAAACAGTACTGAACCAAATGGAGGGTGTGGAAGCAACCGTTCATTTGACTCTTGAAAAAGCTTCTGTTTCCATTAACAGCACAACATTAACACCCGCTGATGTCGTTGATAAAATTAAGGGTTTGGGTTATGACATTAAAACAGATAAGGTCCTTTTAGATGTTTATGGAATGACGTGCTCTGCGTGTTCTGCCAGAATCGAAAAAACATTGAATAAAATGGCGGGTGTCAGATCTGCTAATGTGAATCTGGCGGCAGCAACGGCATCCATCCACATGGAGGAAGGAATGATTTCCACTCCCGATATCATTGATAAAATGAAATCATTAGGTTATGAGGCGAAGGTGCATCAAAACAAGGAAAATACGGAACGTAACAAATCAGAACATGACCTTAGACAGAAACAAAAACTGTTGCTTTCAGCATTGCTGTCCCTGCCGCTTGTCTATACGATGCTCGTTCATTTACCAGGCGGCCTGGCACTGCCTGTTCCACATGTTTTGACGAACCCCTGGATACAGCTTGCATTGGCGTTCCCTGTCCAGTTTTATATTGGCTGGCCGTTTTACGAAGGAGCTTACAAGTCATTAAAAAACAAAAGCGCCAATATGGATGTGCTTGTGTCACTCGGAACATCCGCGGCATTTTTCTTTAGTGTTTTAGAAAGCATCCGTTCACTCATTTACCCAACATATAAACCACATCTTTACTTTGAAACGAGCGCGGTGTTAATCACACTCATATTGTTTGGAAAATGGTTGGAAGCGAAAGCGAAAGGAAAAACAACTGAGGCATTATCCCACTTATTGCGCTTGCAGGCGAAACATGCAACAATCCTTACGAATGGGCTTGAGCGGCAAGTCCCAATTGAAGAAGTCCAGGCGGGGGATATTTTGGTAGTTCGTCCCGGGGAAAAAATACCTGTTGATGGAGAGATCATTTCCGGCGGGACGTTTGTCGATGAATCAATGATTACTGGAGAAGCGATTCCAGTAGAAAAGCAAATGGGCGATGTTGTGATCGGAAGCACAGTAAACAAAAACGGCATGATTCAAATAAGGGCAACAAAAGTCGGGAAAGATACAGCGCTTGCCGGCATCATTCAAGTTGTGGAAGCTGCCCAGGGAAGCAAAGCGCCCATTCAGCGGGTGGCAGACAACATTTCAGGCATATTCGTTCCATTCGTTGTGGCGATTTCCATTGCGACTTTTCTGGCGTGGCTGTTCCTTTTAGACCAGGGGAATCTGGAAAAAGCACTGGAAGCATCCATTACTGTTCTTGTCATTGCCTGCCCTTGTGCTTTGGGACTTGCCACTCCGACTGCCATTATGGTTGGTTCGGGAAAGGGGGCGGAAACGGGCATTTTATTTAAAGGTGGCGAACATTTGGAGATTGCTCATAAAGTAAATGCGGTTATCTTTGATAAAACAGGCACCATTACAGTTGGCAAGCCGGTTGTTACCGATATAGAGCTTTTCCACCAAAATGCCTTACAGTATTTGGTTTCGGCTGAATCTGTTTCCGAGCATCCACTTGCAGATGCGATAGTAACATATGGACAAGAAAAGGGAGTCAAACCGAAAGCAGTCAAAAGCTTCGAGGCAATACAAGGACAAGGGATTAAAGCGGATATTGATGGCAAACAAATTTTAATCGGCACTAGAAAGCTGATGCGGGACCAACTCGTGTTATACCAAGAAAAGGCGAAACAGGTGCGGAATTTTGAGAAAAAAGGGAAAACCGTTATGTTCATAGCCATTAATGGACGCTTGGCCGGAATTGTTGCAGTTGCAGATACGGTAAAAGAACATGCGCGTGATGCCATTCACGAATTAAAAAAACAAGGGCTGGAAGTCATCATGCTTACAGGTGATAATGAAAGGACTGCTCATACGATTGCCAGCACAGTGGGAATTGATCAAGTATACGCGGAAGTGCTGCCAGAGCAAAAGGCGGAAATGGTTCAGGAATTGCAAAAGAATGGAAAAATCGTAGCGATGGTTGGAGATGGTATGAATGACGCGCCAGCCCTTGCCGTGGCGGACATTGGGATTGCCATTGATACTGGAACCGATGTGGCGATTGAAGCCGCGGATATAACAATTTTGGGTGGGGATTTAAGGCTTGTATCAAAGGCATTCCAGCTCAGTAAAGCTACCATGAAAAATGTCAAACAAAATTTGTTTTGGGCATTGGCATATAATACAGCCGGAATTCCCATTGCGGCATCGGGATTGCTGGCTCCATGGATTGCGGGTGCGGCCATGGCATTCAGTTCGGTTTCTGTTGTGGCAAATGCTTTGCGTTTAAAAAGAATACATCTATAACTGCCTATTGCCAATAGTTTCTTTTTTTGAAGCCAAATGAAAGTAGCGCTGATCCTTTTCAAGTTTTTTGCTTCTCTTTGGTTGAACACTGATCATTTTATTAAAAACACAGAACAGGTGGGAAAGACATGAATATTGTGGATCTTCATTGTGACGTATTGTGGAAAATGTGGAACAGCAGCGGGAAATTGGATTTTGAGCATTCCCCGAAACTGGATGTCAATAGGGAAAAAATGAAACTAGGGAAGGTTAAAGTCCAATGTTTCGCCATTTTTGTCCCTCCCGAAGTGAAAGAAGAGGCAAAATTTCAAGCCGCCCTTGATCAAGTGCATTATTTTTATTCAAACATCGTTGAAAAGAATGGGATGAAGCATATTAAGCAATGGTCGGATTTGCTTACATTGGGGGAAGATGAAATCGGAGCCATTCTTTCCCTTGAAGGGGTTGATTGCATTGGCAGTGATCCGCAAAAGCTTAGTATCTTGTATCGCCTTGGTGTAAGGCTGGTCGGGCTTACTTGGAATAACGCCAATCTTGCGGCTGATGGAATAGAAGAGCCGCGGGGAGCAGGTCTGACTGCATTCGGAAAACAGGTTGTTCAGTTCCATAACAACCACCACCTGTTTACCGACGTATCCCACTTAAGTGAACGCGCTTTTTGGGAAGTGGTTGAACTAGCAAACTATCCAATCGCCAGCCATTCAAACGCCAAAGCAGTTTGTGGCCATCAGAGGAACTTGACCGACGACCAGGCAAAAACACTTTTTATGAAAAACGCCATGATTCATGTAGTGTTTTATCCGCACTTTACGGCCAATAAGGAAAAAGTATATATTTCAGATCTCATCAAACACATTGATCATTTTTGTTCATTGGGGGGCGTCAAGCACATCGGATTTGGTTCCGACTTTGACGGCATCGACGAGCATATCATCGGTTTGGAAGATGCTTCTAAATACCAAAATCTCATAAATGAATTGCTTAAATATTATTCTGAAGAACAGGTCAAAGGATTTGCATGGAAGAATTTCTTCAATCATCTACCAAATAATAGTAAAAATGAATAATTTTTCACTTACAGAGTTTAAAACAGCCGCTAAAGTGCAATAAAAGTCTTAAGCGGTTGTTTTTTTATTTTTTTAAAAAGATCCATTCATTGTTTGGATCATTTACTTACAGTGCAGGAGGGTTCATTATGACAGAAAAGGATAAAGGACTTTCTCGCCGGGACTTTTTAAAAAGGTCCGGCATTGTTACTGGCACATTGGTCGGAGGCGGCTTACTGGGAGGCGTCATTGGCTACAATGCCAGAAATAATACGGAAACATCCCCGGAAGAAACCCGTGAAAAAGCCAGACAGATCAGTCCGAAAGGCAGAAAGTTTTTTACGAGGGATGCAGACTTTAAAATACTGTCCCAAGCAACGGAAAGGATATTTCCCAAGGATGATTTGGGGCCGGGGGCCATCGAATTGGGTGTGCCCTATTTCATAGACAACCAGCTTGCGGGCGCTTATGGAATGAATTCCAGAGAATATATGCAAGGACCGTTTTTTGTGGGAAAGGAGACGCAAGGGTATCAGAGTCCCTTAACAAGGGCGGAAATTTTTTCTGTCGGCATCGCTGCCTTAGACAATGAGGCTCAGAAGCGATTTAAAAAAAGCTTCACGGATCTGGAAGGCGGTCAAATGGATGAGATTTTAACGGCTTTTCAAAAAGGGGAAGTGAAATTGAATGGAGTCACCTCAAGCTTTTTCTTTACCCTTCTTAGGTCTGCCACATTGGAGGGGGCATACTCCGACCCGATCTATGGCGGAAATAACAATATGGATGGTTGGAAAATGAAAAACTTTCCGGGTCATCAGGCCGCATACATAAATGTCATTGAGAGTGACAAATTTCAAAAGATCAAGCCACAATCATTGTCAAGCATGGATCATTAAAGGAGATGTAAATCATGGCTAAAACACTGGATAAAGTGGACGTTGTGACGGTCGGTGTCGGTTGGACCGGAGGTATTGTCGCAGCAGAATGTGCGAAAGCGGGATTAAAAGTTGTCGGTCTGGAAAGAGGACGAAAAAGAGGAACGGAAGATTATTTGCGAATACATGATGAATATAGATATGCGATCCGTTATGAATTAATGCAAGATTTGTCGAAGGAAACAATTACGTTTAGAAACACTCGTAAAGAGCGTGCGCTTCCAATGCGGCAAATGGGTTCATTTCTGCTTGGTGAAGGGCTTGGCGGTTCTGGCACTCACTGGAACGGCTGGACGTTCAGATTCCTTCCATACGACTTTGAAATTAAGTCACAGACGGAAAAGAAGTACGGAAAAAACAAGATTAAGGAAGGCTTTCAGCTTCAGGATTGGGGCATTACATATGACGAAATTGAACCATATTACGATCAATTTGAAAAGACTGCCGGCATTTCGGGTGAAGCCAATCCACTTGGAGGAAAAAGGAAAAATGAATACCCGACACCACCGATGAAAATGACGCCAATTCTGGAGAAATTTAAAAAAGCGACAACAGATAAAGGATATAATCCGTACATGATGCCATCGGGAAATTTGTCGGAGACTTATAAAAACCCGGATGGCGAGACCATCTATGCATGCCAATATTGCGGTTTTTGTGAAAGGTTTGGATGTGAATACGGCGCGAAATCCACTCCGGAAGTAACGGTTGTTCCAACAGCCGTAAAGACAGGAAATTTTGAAGTAAGGACAAATTCCAATGTTGTGGAAGTTTTGAAACAAGGGGATAAAGTGACGGGTGTCAGATATATCGATACTTTGACAAAGGAAGAGTTTATCCAGCCAGCCGAAACGGTTGTACTGACAAGTTATGTGCTTAACAATGCGAAGCTTCTCATGATATCTGATATCGGGACCCCATATGATCCGGATACGGGAAGGGGGACACTTGGAAAAAATTATTGTTATCAGATCAACGCGGGTGCAACCGGATTTTTCGATGAACAAATGAACACGTTTATGGGAGCCGGAGCGCTGGGCATGTATATGGATGACTTTAATGGCGATAATTTTGACCATTCAAAAGAAGACTTTTTGCACGGGGCGGGAATTTGGATTGTACAATCGGGCACAAGACCCATATCCAGCAACCCGGTTCCGCCGGATGTTCCCTTGTGGGGAGAGGAGTTCAAAAAAGCCTCGATCCATTATTACACGAGGACACTGTTTGTCGGCGGTCAGGGAGCAACGCTTCCCCACCGGGAAAATTATCTATCATTGGACACGACGTACAAGGATGCCTTTGGCCTGCCATTATTGCAGATGACTTATAATTTTACGGACCAGGATCGCGCGCTCCATCAATTTGCGACGGATCGGTCCGCAGAAATTATAAAGGAAATGGGCGCGAAGGAAGTTGTTCCTTCAAATGCGATTTCCGATTATGACATCGTTCCTTATCAAACGACGCATAATACAGGCGGAACGATCATGGGTTCTGATCCTGATACGAGTGTCGTCAATAATTATTTGCAACATTGGGATGCGGATAATCTGTTTGTTGTCGGTGCCGGCAATTTTCCGCATAATAGCGGATATAATCCGACAGGGACAGTTGGCGCACTGGCTTATCGCTGTGCGGAAGGCGTTATCAAATACAGTAAAAACGGAGGAAGCCTAGTATAACGTTAGGAGGTGGCTTTAATGGGAGTAGCACAAATTGGCATACCCGGCCTTATCATTATTTTGGTGATCGTTCTCATCATTTTTGGCCCAAAAAAACTACCTGAAATTGGCGGAGCGATGGGAAAAACACTTTCCGAATTTAAAAAGTCGACGCGGGAAATCATGGATGAGAACGAGACCCCGAAACAGGATAAGAAAAAGCAACTATGATGTAGAAGGTGTTTTTTATGGGACCAGTAGTCAAACAAAAACGAAGATTCCTCAGTCCCTTGGATAAGCAGGCGGTTTCACCTAAAGGGACGGAACAACTGGATCAATCCTCTGGAGGGGGCATGGAGGCAAAAAAGAATACAGATTCGCTTGTGGAACACCTTAGTGATCTCCGCAAGCAATTCATAAAAAGCGGCATCGTATTTATGTTGTTTTTGATGGCTGTATTCTCAACAATCAACTGGTGGTTTCCGTACGTAACAAAAGAGAATGAGCTAGTTGTGTTTGGCCCGTTTCAAGTCGTGAAATTTTACACCTCCATTTGTGTAACACTGGCACTCGG
This sequence comes from Siminovitchia sp. FSL W7-1587, assembly GCF_037963795.1. Classification (NCBI taxonomy): domain Bacteria; kingdom Bacillati; phylum Bacillota; class Bacilli; order Caryophanales; family Bacillaceae; genus Siminovitchia; species Siminovitchia sp. FSL W7-1587. Next base: position 688,214 of record NZ_CP150169.1, on the reverse strand, counting down.
GCTCTCTCTTCCTTTTCTTGTTCATTTTTTATGGCAGTTTGTCAAGCCGGGATTGAAGCCAAAGGAAATCAGATTTCTCGGCCTTTATTCACCTGCCATGTTTTTCCTGTTTATCGGCGGGGTAGCTTTCGGATATTTTATTGTGAATCCTTTAAGCTATCATTTTCTGATGAAGGTTGGGGCCATAAATTTTGATGTCATCGTTTCAGCTCAGGAATATATTCATTTTCTGATTATGACAACGATTCCGCTTGGATTTTTATTCGAATTGCCGATCATTGCCATGTTTTTGTCATCCATCGGTGTATTAACGAAAGAGAGGATGAAAATAGCCAGAAAATGGGCTTATTTAGTGATCGCCATTGTTTCGGCGCTAATAACGCCGCCCGATTTTGTCAGCCAATTAATGGTTCTCGTTCCCATGGCGCTTCTGTATGAAGCAAGCATTTATATCGTTGGAAAAATGGAGGCAAAAAGAAGCCGCGAGCATGTTGAATCCATTTAGGAATCCCTTTTACAAAGAGTGGATTCTTTTTTTTTTGGCAAGAAGCTGCCGGCACTTTTGGCTTTTAAAAAAAAGAGACTTTTGAAGCTTTTGCTTCATAAATTTCCAGATTTATGGTCTGATTTGCTAAAAAACTCTTTCATTTCCAAAAATGTTGTTATATAATAAATACGATTTCATTAAATCTGATATATAACAATGCTGTTTTTTAGGAGGAGAGGGAATGGAGAAATATGTAAAAGTAGGCGGAATGCAGGTTGCTTCGGTTCTTTATGATTTCATTGAACAAGAGGCTTTGCCCCAGACGGGTGTAGACCATGGAGCATTTTGGAAAGGAATGGACCATATTTTTCGCGATCTTGCCCCCGTAAACAAACAATTACTCAAAAAACGTGAAACCTTGCAAAGCAAAATAGATGAATGGCATCAACAGCATGTCAATTCTTTCAGGTTAGAAGATTATAAGAAGTTTTTGAAGGAAATTGGGTACCTGGAGCCTGAGGTGGAAGATTTTCACATCACAACTGACAGTGTTGATGACGAAATTGCCGTACAGGCAGGACCGCAGCTCGTTGTACCTATCAATAACGCGAGATATGCCATTAATGCGGCCAATGCAAGGTGGGGGAGTTTGTATGATGCATTATATGGTACAGATGCGATCGATGAATCTAACGGTGCGGAGCGGACCGACACTTACAATCCGATTAGGGGACAAAGAGTAATCGCGTATGGAAAGGCATTTTTGGATCACGTGTTCCCCCTGGCTAAATCCTCTCATCAGGAGGCGGTAAAATATGTTGTGGACGAAGGCGAGCTTATTGTCCGACTAAAAAATGGCGGCAAAGCACGACTGCAAGATGCAAGTCAATTTTTCGGCTTCCGTGGTAACATGGAACAACCAGAGGCAATTTTATTAAAAAATAACGGGCTGCATGTAGAAATACAAATTGACCATGATGATCCGATCGGAAAAACGGATGATGCCGGTGTCAAAGACTTGATTTTGGAATCGGCTCTGTCCACTATTATGGATTGTGAAGATTCAGTTGCTGCAGTGGATGCAAAAGATAAAGTGCTTGTCTACAGAAACTGGCTTGGCCTGATGAAAGGAACACTCACTTCCACTTTTTCAAAAAATGGAAAAACCGTCCAGCGTTCACTTAGTGATGATCGAACATATACATCATCTGAGGGTACAAACATTCGCTTGAAAGGCCGCTCATTGCAGCTCATTCGCAACGTTGGCCATTTAATGACAACACCCGCGATTCTTGATGAAAACGGGGAAGAAGTTCCGGAAGGCATTCTTGATACGATTGTAACGAGTTTAATTGCGAAGCATGATTTACTTGGCAATACAGTAAAGAAAAATTCAGAAAAAGGCTCGATATACATCGTTAAGCCGAAAATGCATGGATCTGAGGAAGTTGCTTTCGCCAATACATTGTTTGACCGCGTCGAGGATCTTCTTGGTTTAGAACGAAACTCTATAAAAATGGGCGTAATGGACGAAGAAAGACGGACATCGTTAAATCTAAAAGCCTGTATTAAACAGGTGCGTGACCGTATCGTCTTTATCAATACCGGGTTTCTTGACAGAACAGGCGATGAAATCCATACTTCCATGGAAGCTGGGGTCATGATCCGGAAAAATGACATGAAACACTCCACATGGCTGAGTGCATATGAAAAATCAAATGTTTTGATAGGGCTTGCAACTGGACTTCCAGGCAAAGCTCAAATTGGAAAAGGCATGTGGGCAATGCCTGACAAAATGAAAGATATGCTTGAACAAAAAATTGCCCATGTCAAAGCCGGGGCAAATACGGCGTGGGTGCCTTCACCGACAGCGGCGACATTGCATGCGCTCCATTATCATCAAGCAAATGTAAAAGAAGTACAAAAGAAGCTTTACAAGAAAACAGCGGATATGAAAGATGATTTATTGAAAATTCCTTTGCAGCACATACCAAACTGGAGCAATGAAGAAATTCAGGAAGAACTGGACAATAACGCCCAAGGCATACTGGGGTATGTTGTCCGCTGGGTTGAACAAGGCGTGGGCTGTTCCAAAGTACCTGATATTCATAATATCGGCCTAATGGAAGACCGGGCCACCTTGAGAATTTCAAGCCAACATATGGCCAACTGGCTTCATCATGGCATCTGTACGAAAGAGCAAGTGTTGGAAACAATGAAACGAATGGCAAAAGTGGTTGATGAACAAAATGCTGGCGATCCAAACTATATACCGATGTCCGAAAACTATGACGAATCCGTCGCATTTCAAGCGGCTTGTGAACTCGTATTAGAAGGTAAACATCAGCCAAACGGCTATACGGAACCAATCTTGCATCGGCGCCGATTGGAATTCAAGAAGAAACGGGCTTTGAACAGGGCATAAGGCAAGCAGTCAAGCTCATTTTGCTATATTGAGTAAAAGAGAAAATTTTTCAAAATAATTGTTATATAACACTTGATAAATATTTGTGTCTGTTATATATTAATAACAACAAATCATAAGAAGGTGACAATATGCAAACAAACCAATCAGCTGGAAGAATCTTTATTGACGAATGGGTGATGGAAAGATTAGTCATGGGAAAATCAATCGAAGATATGAACGGAACTACATTTATATATGGAAACGAATTATTAACACTCAAGAAAAAGGCTGATGGTTCGTTTGTGGTCGTACCGCAAAAAGCGCCGGAGGTGGTCGTTTTGGAAAAACCACATACAGAAGTTGAGATTTGTCCCAAGTGTGGAACAGAATACTCTTCTTTTAAGGAATCCTTGCAATGCTGCGCTGATATTGATTAATTTTTTTGCTTATAGTGTTATATAACATATTGTGTTATTAGAATTCAGATATACAACAGGTTGAGTGATTGATAGATTGGCTTAAAGCCAATCTACTCATGATAAAAAAATATGAATTGAATGGGAGAGAAAAGAATGTCCACAAGAGAGGAACAAATTCGCCAAATCGAAGAAAGTTGGAAAACGGATCGCTGGAGAGGGATTGAACGGCCGTATTCGGCAGCCGATGTTGTAAAGCTTCGCGGCTCGGTCGTTGTGGAACATACATTGGCGCGCATGGGAGCAGAGAGGTTGTGGAAACTCATTAATGAAGAGGACTACATCAACGCACTTGGCGCATTAACAGGAAATCAGGCGATGCAGCAGGTAAAAGCGGGTTTGAAAGCCATTTACTTAAGCGGATGGCAAGTGGCCGCAGATGCGAACTTGGCTGGCCATATGTATCCGGACCAAAGCTTATATCCCGCCAACAGCGTGCCGCAGGTTGTCAAACGCATTAATCAAACATTGCAGCGTGCCGATCAAATCCAGCAAGCGGAAGGGAAGGGAGACACATACTGGTTTGCGCCGATAGTCGCGGATATGGAGGCAGGTTTTGGCGGGCCGTTAAATGTATTCGAATTGACCAAAGCAATGATTGAAGCCGGTGCGGGAGGCGTTCACCTTGAAGACCAGCTTGCATCCGAAAAGAAATGCGGCCATCTTGGAGGAAAAGTGCTTCAGCCCACCCAAACAGCCATCAAGCATTTGATTGCCGCAAGACTTGCTGCAGATATCATGGATATCCCTACTGTCATAGTTGCACGCACAGACGCCAATGCAGCGAACTTGCTGACAAGTGATGTTGATCCTTACGATCATCCATTTTTAACAGGAGAAAGGAGTCCAGAAGGGTTTTACTATACGAAACCGGGGCTGGATCAGGCCATTTCCAGGGGACTTGCGTATGCTCCATACGCCGATCTTATTTGGTGTGAAACGGCCGAACCTGATATGGATGAAGCAAGACGATTTGCCGAAGCGATCCATGAAAAGTATCCCGGAAAACTTCTCGCGTACAACTGCTCACCATCATTTAACTGGAAGAGCAAGCTAACGGATAAGGAAATTGCCAGCTTCCAGCAAGAGTTGGGTAAAATGGGTTACAAATTCCAATTTGTTACGCTGGCCGGGTTTCACTCTCTTAACCACAGCATGTTTGAGCTTGCCAAAGGATATAAAGAAACAGGAATGGCTGCATACTCCAAACTGCAACAGGCCGAATTTGCTTCCGAATCTGACGGATATACGGCAACTCGCCATCAGCGTGAAGTCGGAACCGGCTATTTCGATGAAGTATCTCTCGTCATTTCGGGCGGAAAGTCTTCCACAACAGCGTTGGCTGGATCGACAGAAGCCGCGCAATTTTAGTAAAGAAAATGCATATGCCTTGGCAAGGATTGTTCCTGCCGGGGCATATTGTTTATTGTAATCGATAAAATAATATGTTATAAAAAGGGTACGACATAAGTAAAATAAAAAGGACCGCAAGTGTTGCCGACACTTGCGGCCTCGTACAATAGCCGCCCTTTCAAGAGCGGCCGGCTCAGATTGTCTACATGAAATAGACCGATCCCCTAAACTTGTCGAGGGCTCAAGGGAGGTCTATTTCTTTTTGTCTTCGGACAGTATCGCGATCAAAGCGCCGAAAGCAATCATAAGTGACAGCGCTTCAAATACCGTCAATGGCATCACCCCCTTTCACCGGGAGTGAGCCAGACCACCCTTGAGAGAGCCTTCTTCTATTGTACAATCAAAGTATATCATAGCTTCTGCTCATGAAGAATCATTTTTGTGAATATTTCGTTTTTGAAAAATCCGGCTGAACAATAAACAGCATGTAGACAGGAGTTCTTCGGATAAATTGTAAAAAGAGGCGGTGCTTCCGAAGCAGTTATTTCAGCCTGTTTTACAGGGAATAAATCCAATCTTGCCGTAAATGCAATCGTAACGTACAGAATCATCCCCAACATTTTTTTAAGAAGCCCCAAATAAGGACACACACCCATTAGGGTATACTTGGCATTGCCTGCTACATGTGTCCTTAGAGGGATTATGGATGTTTTGAAAAGGGTTATCTAGAAAATTGCGGATGGGCAACTGAAAAAAAGCATTTGGCACATGAACCATCACGTTAAAAAAGCGTCCATTCTTTCTGGCCTTTCATTCACAATTATTTTCACATGTCAAAAACAATTCTCAAAGCAACAATAAATAGGAAAGCCCAAACTGTTTCAATCAACTCATTGTTGGAAATTGACTGTTTAGCTTTCTTGAGGATCTTCTTGATAAAAGTAGTTAGGGGTTAAAATTTCGTTGTTATAAGGTTTATGAAAAATATGAGTTGTTGCTGGAGATATTGGTGGAATAAGCCATGTCCAATCCCCGGTGACCGGGCGTCCGCTTTTTATTTCGTTTTCTTCAAATTGTTTCAATTGCTTGGCTGCCGTATGATGGTCGACAATCGTGACACCCGCTTTTTCATAAGAATGCAACACCGCGATATTTAATTCAATTAAAGCTTTGTCCATCCATAATGATCGGTTGGACTGAATATCCAAGCCCATGATTTCCGCCACTTTTGGCAGTAAATGATAACGGTCTTCATCCGCCAAGTTTCTTGCTCCAATTTCGGTCCCCATATACCAACCATTAAACGGAGCCAGCGGATAATCAATTCCGCCTATCTCTAAACGCATATCTGAAATAATGGGAACAGCGTACCACCTTATATCCAGCTTGCTAAAACCAGTAAGCTCCGGGTGAGTTATAGGAACTTCTTTCACCATTTCCTTGGGAATCTCATATAGCTTTGGTTCTTCCCCATATTCTTGAACGACAAGCGGAAGAATATCGAAGGGGGTTTTGTTTCCTCGCCACCCCATTTTTACGCACATGTTGGTCAATTTGATAGACGTTGAATCTCCAATTACTTGATCGCCTTCTTTGTATCCGGCATAACGTATTAATTGATGGTTCCAAACTCTGATTGGATTTTTTCCGTTTTTTCGGGGCGCAAAGATCGTGATAGTAGGCCTGATTTTCCCATTATTTGTAGCATATTCAATATGTTTTATTAATGTTTTATAGGCGTCGTCTGCTGTTTGTACATGCCGCGCATCAAAAACATGCAGCCTATTCCAGAGCAATCGCCCTATACAGCGATTACTATTTCGCCACGCCATTTTGGCTCCGTGTTCTAATTCAAAAGTCTTGTGAACATAAGTTCCGGTAGCGTTTATTTCATTTTTTATTTCCTCAATTCGTTTCAATTGCTTTTCTTTAGAAATCCCAAGTTCACTGTAACAATTATTTATAAAGTGGGCTGCTTCCATGAGTAATTGATGTGTTTTCACATGCTGAATCATTCATATCAACTCCATACATCTAGTTAGTTTATCACTAATACATGATTGCAGTACTTAAATAACATGCATATTTAGTGAACTTTTTATTCGATAGATATGACTGGGAAGATCCTTTTTTACATAAATAAAGTGCAAAGTTATGTATTATTACGATTCATAATGGGGCGTCAGTTCAAGGCCTTAAAAATCGTTCACTTGCTTTTTATGTGATTTATACATGTTTTTAATGAGCACACGACGATCACGCACGGTTAAAAGAAAAGGTTTAAGAACTTCAGAACGGTAATGTGTGTGTTCATAAAGGTGAATTTCATGAGAATTGATGTTAAGATGGATTATCTATTGCAATTGTTTAATTACCAGAAGCGTTAGAACCGAAGCATCCTCAACAGTGATAGGCGCCTGATATATGAACTACTCAGTGTGGCTAAAGTGGGACGTCTTATAAAGCTTCAAAAAAATCGTTCTTTGAATGGTTTGGTGGGAAGTAAGAGAAAGAAAGCTCTTGCTTTTACAGGCTGTCGGAAAACCCCCGACAAGAAAGCTCTTGCTTTTATTTTTTTATGCTGATAGAATTTAACCAATCGAAAGTGTAAAATCACTGGTAGACGTTTGGTCGTTTTTCTAACGCATAAATGTTTATAATAAACACTTTCGAGTAAAGGGAGAAACCAGTGATCATAAAAATTCGAATAAGTTTTCCTTCGGGGCAGGGTGAAAATCCCTACCGGCGGTGATGAGATGATCTCTCTTAGCCCGTGACCCGTCTTGTGTCAAGACGGTGGATTTGGTGAAATTCCAAAGCCGACAGTGATAGTCTGGATGGGAGAAGGAAACTGGCGTTAGGACAAAACATGCTTGTAAGCATGCTTATTTTTCTATGGAAAAGCTTTGTCCAAACGTTAACTTTGCTGTTCTTTTAAGCCCCGAAACAAATCGTTTCGGGGCTTTTCCGTCGAGATCATGGTCATTTTGAAAGGAGGAGCCATGCCTGATAAAGAATTTTATATGAAATTGGCATTGCAGCTTGCCGAGTCTGTTATCGGACAAACAAGCCCGAACCCGCCCGTTGGTTGTGTCGTTGTAAAAGACGGCCGGATCATCGGTATGGGAGCGCATATGAAAGCCGGAGAGCCGCATGCAGAAGTAAATGCGCTTATGCAGGCGGGAGACAAGGCTGAAGGAGCCGATCTGTATGTTACGCTTGAACCTTGTTCACATACGGGGAAAACGCCGCCATGCGCAAACCTGATCATTCGCAAAAAGATTAGAAATGTCTATATCGCGAGTGTTGATCCGAACCCGCTTGTTGGGGGAAAAGGCGCAGACAAATTGCGCGATGCCGGAATTTTTGTTGAGGCGGGAATATGTGAAGATGTTTCCCGAACTTTGTATAAACACTATTTTCATTTTATCAAAACAAAAAAGCCGTTCGTCACATTGAAAACAGCTGTTACCTTCGACGGAAAAACAGCAGCTGCGAGCGGGAACAGCAAATGGATTACTTCAAAAGAGGCGCGGATGGATGTTCATGAATATCGCCATCGCCACGATGCGATTTTAATTGGTGTGAACACAGTCCTGGCCGATAACCCCCATCTCACCACTCGATTGCCCCAAGGTGGAATACATCCCATTCGAATTTTGTTAGATACCCTTTTAACCATACCTTTGCAAGCCAATATGCTTCATGATAGTGTCGCCCCAGTCATTGTTGTGTGCGGGAAAGGTGCTCAACAAAGCAGACAGGTTGCTCTTGAACAACTGGGTGTACAAGTAAAAAGAATGCCATCAGACATGATTCATATTGATTCACTGCTTACGTGGCTGGGAGAAGAACAAATTACTTCATTGTTTGTTGAAGGAGGAAGTACGGTCCATTCTTCTTTTATTCAGGCTCAGGCATTTCAAGAAATAATCATGTATATGGCGCCAAGGATATTATCTGATGATAAAGGCCGCCCAGTGTTTGGCGGAACGCCAAAAGAGCTGATAAAAGAAGGAACCCCCATCGCGTTCCAAGCGGTTGAAAAAGTAGGTCCCGACATTAAGATTATTGCTGTGCCAAAGGAAGGGGGAGAAGACGATATTTACCGGGATTGTTGAAGAAATTGGAACTGTTTCGAAGGTGGTACACGGTTCTACATCCTTTACGATCATGATTGCAGCCAAAACAGTGTTGCAAGATGTTCATTTAGGAGACAGTATCGCTGTCAATGGTGTATGTCTTACAGTTTCTAAGTTTGATGCCAATTCCTTTGCGGCCGACATCATGCCTGAAACGTATATGGCCACCGCCTTGAAAAAATTGCGGACTGGTTCGGTTGTCAACCTTGAACGGGCAATGAGAGCCGATGGCAGATTCGGAGGACATTTTGTGAGCGGCCACGTCGACGGCACAGGTACCATTATAGAGAAAAAGCGCAGTGAGAACGCGTTGTATGTAACGATTCAAGTACCCGATACATGTCATTCCTTTATTCATGATAAAGGTTCGATTGCCATTGATGGAACCTCATTGACCGTGTTTGGCGTGAAGGGAAACAACATTACTATTTCCCTCATTCCGCATACACAAACAGCAACCATTCTGGCCGAAAAAGCGGTTGGAGATCCAGTAAATATAGAATGTGACATGCTTGCAAAATATGTCTTTCATATGCTCAACAAAACAGGCCAATCAAACAGGGGTGTCACAATGGAAACCCTTGTCAACAATGGTTTTTTATAAATTCCGTATTTCAAGGGGAAAGTCGCTAGTAATCTGGACAAGTGACTAGTTATGTAAGTCAAGCCGCTACTATTTCAGAAAGTTGCTGGTAATTAGAGCCAAGCCGTTACTATTTCGTAAAAGTTGAAAGTAAATGAGTCAAGCCGCTACTATTTCAGAAAGTTGCTAGTAATTAGAGTCAAGCCGCTACTATTTCGTAAAAGTCGAAAGTAAAAGAAGTCAAGTAGCTAGTATTCCAAAAAGGTCGCAAGGATTTTAAAAAAGTTGCTAGTATTCCGATTTGTAGCATGTGTGCATGTAAGGTGCCGTAAGACTCCCCTTTCAAAATCTTGAGTGAATACAAAAGGTCTAAGTGGGAGCAAACGGCACCTAAATGCCCGATTGGTTCAACTAACATTCAGTAGGAGCCCTACTGAATGAAGTTTCACTTTATTTGATCAGTTCTGAATGGAGAAAGTATGGAGGTGAAAATATGTTTGCTGATATTGAAACTGCATTGGAAGAATTGAAAAAAGGAAAAATGATTATCGTTGTTGATGATGAGGATCGGGAAAATGAAGGGGATTTTGTTGCTCTCGCCGAAAAAGCGACCCCGGAAGTGATTAATTTTATGGCGAAACAGGGGCGAGGTCTTATCTGTACACCGATTACAAAAGAGTTGGCGGTCGATTTGAATTTGCCGAAAATGGTGCTTGAACATACAGATCCGCTCGGAACGGCCTTTACTGTCAGCATAGATCATATTTCCACCCATACAGGTATCAGCGCATTTGAGCGCTCTACAACGATATTAAAAATGCTTGAAGACGGCGCAAAACCTGCTGATTTTAACAGACCGGGCCACGTATTTCCCCTCGTAGCTGTGGACGGGGGAGTATTAAAGCGGCCGGGACATACGGAAGCTGCGGTGGATCTTGCTGTATTATGTGGTGCAAAGCCGGCGGGCGTTATTTGTGAAATTATGAATGACGATGGAACGATGGCACGTCTTACAGATCTTGAAAAGTTGGCCGGCCAATTTGGCTTGGTCATGATTACAATAAAAGATTTAATCATGTACAGGCTTTTTTCAGAATCGCAGATGAGCCGGGAAGCGGAGACGAAACTCCCTACGAAGTACGGAGATTTTAAGATGATCGGTTATGTAGATAAAACGGACGGGAAAGAACATGTGGCACTTGTAAAAGGGGATGTTTCTTCCGATTCGCCTATTATTGTCCGCTTGCATTCTGAATGTTTAACAGGGGATGTGTTCGGTTCATGCCGCTGCGACTGCGGCCCTCAACTAGAGGCTGCCCTAGAACGAATTTCTGAAGAGGAAAACGGTGTACTGCTTTATTTGCGCCAAGAAGGAAGAGGGATCGGGCTTGTCAATAAATTAAAAGCCTACCAATTGCAGGATGAAGGATATGATACGGTGCAGGCGAATGAAAAGCTCGGTTTCCCCGCCGACATGCGTGACTTTTCCATAGGAGCGCATATTTTAAAGGATCTTGGCGTCAAGCAGGTGCGGTTATTAACGAATAATCCAAGAAAGATATCGAGCTTGCGAGGATTGGGTTTGGACATTGTTGAGAGAATACCGATACAGGTGCCAACGAAAAGAGAGAACGAAAGATATTTAAAAACAAAAGCTGAGAAATTGGGTCATATGTTGCTATTCTAAGAAAAGGGAGAGGCTTAAATGAGTAAAGTTTTTGAAGGAAATCTTGTTGGGACAGGTTTGAAGATAGGCATTGTGACAGGCAGGTTCAACGAATTTATTACGGGAAAACTTCTTTCCGGTGCATTGGACGCGCTCAAACGGCACGGGGTTTCCGAAGGCGATGTTTCCATTGCTTGGGTCCCCGGTGCATTTGAAATTCCCTTAACGGCCAAAAAAATGGCCAAGACAAATGATTATGATGCTATTATTACGCTTGGCACAGTAATTCGCGGGGCGACACCCCATTTTGATTATGTAAGTGCAGAAGCGGCAAAAGGAGTTGCTAACGCCGCAATGGAATCTGGTACACCTGTTATTTTTGGGGTATTGACGACTGACACGATTGAACAGGCTATAGAGCGTGCCGGGACAAAAGCGGGAAACAAAGGATGGGAAGCGGCTGTCAGCGCTATTGAAATGGCCAATCTCTACAGCTCGATGGACATGTAGAATTTGAAAAAAGGCAGTGCCGCGCGGCACCGCCTTTTTTTAGATGAGAAGATTTGTCAGCTCCAAAATTACGGACAGGAGCTTGACAGTGATCTCATTCATCTTTCTCTTCCATGGCTGACTTTAACGCATCCGCCAAACTGTTCCCAAACGATTCGTCATTTGAATATTTTTTTAAAAGCTGCCGCTCCTCTCTTTTTGACACGGCTTTTTTCTGTTTTTCCAGCTTTTCTACAATATTACAGCGGCGGCATTGAAAATAGGCACCCGCCTTCCCCTGGTGGATTTCCATTTTTTTGCGGCATTGCGGACAGCGGCGATTTGACAGTTTTGGGTCTTTCCGTTTTCGAAAGCCGCACGACATGTCCGAGCAAACGAGCATCCGGCCGTCTTTTCTTTTCACTTCTTTCATAAGAGAGCCGCATTCCGGACATTTTGTCCCTGTCAAGTTATGTGCTTTATATTTTTTTTCGCTTTGTTTTATTTCTGTTACGATTCGTTTCGTTTGGTTTCTTATTTTTTGTAAAAATTCGCCTGGATTGCCTTTTCCGCGTGCAATGGCCTCAAGCTCGGCCTCCCACTCAGACGTCAATTCGGGTGATTTCAATTCGTCATTCACCAAATCAATCAACTGTTTGCCCTTAGGAGTTGGATACAACCGGTTATTTTGGCGGTCAATGACTTCGGAACTTAAGAGCTTTTCGATAATGTCGGCTCTTGTTGCCGGTGTCCCCAAACCGTATTTCTCCATTCGGGCAAGTAAGTCCGATTCGTTAAACCGGGGAGGTGCTTCTGTCATATTTTCCTTCAACATGGCGTCGCGTACAGAGATTTTCTTACCAGGTTTCAGGACTGCCAAACTGTTGGAAGCTTCCGTAGGATCATTGCCTTGCAAAATCACTTTAAAGCCGGGATCAACCGCAATGGTTTCTTGGACTGTAAAGAATTCCCCTTCAATATCAAATACTGCCCGCACCGATTCGAATCGGCAGATTGGATAAAAAAGAGTCAAAAATCTTGTGGCAATTAATCCGTACAACTTTTTCTCATCCACAGAAAGATCATTCATGGAAGGTCTTTCTTCTGTCGGTATGATAGCGTGATGGTCGGTTACTTTTTCGTTATTAAAAACCCGTTTTGCCAATACGCTCCCACTATGTTTCCTTGCATGACGCACTTCTTCTTTATAAACGGATGAAAGAGCGGAGAGCCTTTCGGACATAGTACCGGCCAAATCCGTCGTTAGATAACGAGAATCAGTTCGTGGATACGTTACGAGTTTATGCTGCTCATAAAGGCTTTGCAAGACGTTGGACGTTTTTTTGGCGGAAAATCCATACCGTCTGTTGGCATCCCTTTGCAATTCTGTCAAATCATAGGGAAGGGGCTGCGGCTCTGTTTTTTCTTTTCGTTCGATCGTTTTCACGAGAGCCTGCTTGCCTTTTATTTTCTCGAAAATTTGTTTGGCCTGTTGTTCTGAAAAAATGTTTTTGTTGCCATTTGTTTCCCATATTGCTGTTAAGGTCCCGATATGGGCGTGAATGGTCCAATATGGTTTGGGAATAAAAGATTGAATTTCTTTTTCGCGGTTTAAGATCATGGCCAATGTTGGTGTTTGTACCCGACCGGCGGATAACGGATCTTCATATTTTGTCGTCAAGGCCCGGGTTGCGTTTAAGCCGATGAGCCAATCGGCTTCGGCACGACAAACCGCTGATTTGTATAGTGAATCATATTGTTTTGCGGGCTTCAACCGGCGAAAGCCTTCTTTGACCGCCCGGTCTGTATAGGACGATATCCATAATCTTTTAATTGGTTTATTCCACCGGATTCTTTCGATAATCCAGCGGGCGACAAGTTCACCTTCGCGTCCGGCATCCGTGGCGATAATCAGTTCTTTCATGTCTTTTCTTTTCGCGAGCCTCTCAATGCCTTTAAACTGGGCTGTTGTTTGTCTGATGACTTTTAAGCCCATTTTCTCTGGGATAATGGGCAAGTCTTCCATGCGCCAAGTTTTATATTTTGTATCATAGTCTTCAGGCATCTTCAATTCCACTAAATGTCCTAGTGCCCAAGTAATGACAAACTTTTCTCCTTCTATATAATGCTTTTGTTTTGTTTTACAGCCCAGAATACGCGCCAAATCGCGTGCTACGCTGGGCTTTTCCGCTAGTATGAGTGATTTCATTATGGTGCTCCCTTCGAACTTAAGGTTCATATCTTAGTATAACGATCAATAGACGAAAGATAAAATAGTTGATGGTATATAAATGAAGCGCCCAATCCAAAAGCTAAGCTTTTGAATAGCTTATGGTGTAGGGGGTTTTCCCTTATTCCCGAATCAGGAGGTGAAGATCATGGGCTTCTGGGGATGCGGTTATGGCTTTGGAGGCTATGGCTTTGGCTACGGCGGAGGCTTCGCGTTGATCGTCGTATTATTTATCTTGTTGATTATTGTCGGCGCTGCTTGGGGTTACTAAAATATAAGTGGAGACGGTTTACCGCACTGTCTTCATAAAATAATTTGCCGGAAAAAGACTGCCTCACTTCCCAGCAGGTATGGGGCAGTCTGCACTTTTGCCAAGTTTAGTCAAACCCTTCTTGTTTATCATATGCATTGAGAATAATAGTAAAAGTAGTCCAATCATCGTTTGACCGGCAAAATAATTTTCCGTTATGTTTTTCGATAATTTCTTTGGATACATAAAGCCCAAGGCCAGTTCCTGTTTTCTTAGTCGTCACAAACGGCTCAAAAATGCTTTTAATCAGGTGATCCGGTATTTTAGGCCCTGTATTGGATGTTTCCAGAACAATTTTCCCGTCTTTTCTGTACCCTTTTATATGGATCACTGCTTCGGAGCTCTCTGCCGCCATCACCTCAATGGCATTGAAAATAATATTGATGATGACTTGGCGAATTTCTTCTTGAACCCCTTTTACAAATAGATTTTGTTCCAGTTCTTGCTTTAAGGAAACATTTAGTTCGAGCAGCCTGGGATAAACAAATGCAGAAATTTGATCCATTAAATCGTTTAAGGAAAAGACCACCTTTTCTTGATCAACCACTTGCTTTTTGGAAAGCATAAGAAATTGTGTAATTCTGAACTTTAGTTGGTCCAACTCCGCCGAAATAATGTCCATATACGGGAGATCCGGGTATTCGGCACGCAATAGTTGAACGAATCCTTGAACAGTTGTAAGCGGATTCCTGAATTCATGAACAAAACTGGATGTCATCTGGCCGAGTAACGTCAGGCGATCTTCGTGACTTGAATTAATATGGCGATTTTTCTCTTCATTCATTTGATTTTTTATGGCACAGTAGTGGGAAATCAAATGAAATGTGAATCGATCAATGATATTTAATAATTGTGAAAAGATATGTTCCAACTTTTTTAGATGGGCAGGATAATTGTATAGCTCATCCACGAGCATGTTTCTTGCCATATTGACATTATATACGAGTGTTTCAATCCCTAAATTATCCTTAATTTTAATCTTGGCCAATTTATAAGCGTTGGCTTGCAAATAATTTTCCAGTTCAGCTTTGGATAGTGACAGACCATGCAAAGCTACCTTTAAAATAAATCGCCCTACGCTATTTGTGCTTAATTGTCCTGATCCGGTCTGATCGGGCGGATGCATTGCTTTTTTATCCCATCTTTCGAGGATTGTCGTCTTTTTCTCTTGGAGATAAGATATCACATCATCCTTTAGCTGATCCATAGCCTCACTCACCTCTCTACTATTATAACAACTAGAAAATAAAAAGCTCTATCAAAAAAATAATACTTTATAAGACTATTATTCGTTATTCGGCAAAATATTCATTCTTCATACAAAATGTTGCAAGTTTTTTCTTTATAAAGAACAGGATTCCATGTCCATTGTATCATTTTATAAAGCAGGGATATATGCCTATATATTAATTTTCCCAAGTCATTTATAATAATGGTATCAACGTTTCCCAGCCAATTTGCTTAATTTTTATGCAAGTAAAATCATGATGGTGTCGAATGCTCGGATCAGCCACAGTATAAAATTGGACAAGGCACAATCTTGTCACGCGGGGTGAAACCGGTCATGAAAAATGAACATGAACCTAACAGACGGCAGCATCCAGCCATTCGAAAATGTATGAAGCATTTGGATATCATCGGAGCTAGTGATAAGACAAGGCAAATTGTGTATATGTATATGAAGTCAATGGATGAAGAAATTGAAAGGTTGAAGAAACAAAACCTTCAAGTTGACCAACTTATAAATTCTGTAGACAATCGGTGATCCGATTGTTTTTTTATTGTTACATAATATAAAATCAAACCGCTTTTATACCGACGATGTGTAATTCACCCCAGCTTCATTAAACAGGAAGATTGGTGTGCATGTGAAGTAACAAGGTTGCTTGCCTGGCGATGACCGGCGAAGCGACAGAAATTGAAAAGTGCGATAGCGGAAATTGCTGCGAGCTTGGAGTAGTTTCCGAAAAACATATCCAAAGCCGACAATGCTCTGGTGGTTGAAAAGACCGGCTTGCAATGAGTTTTGTCCATATAGACTTGCGCCTTGAGCGTATCTAATGGAATAAATTGGGTACGCCTCTTTTACTTGTTGTATTTTCCTAAATATTGCTGATTAGCCAACAAAAAAGGAATGGCTTTTCAAATAAAAAAACTTTATATTAGAAGATGGGTTACTGTAGCATGGGTGTGGAAGAAAGAAGGGATAAAAGAATGCAACTTTTTCACAAACTATGGGCTGCAGTTAAAAAACTATGGAAAAAAGCCCATTTAAACCAAATTATATTATTGCTCGTATCATTATTCATATTGATAGGATTATCTTATTTTGCGTATTTGGCCAACACGGCGAATGTCGAGTCTTTAAAGCAAGGGTTGGCTCAAGCTACCGTGATCTATGACAAAGATAGCGATGAGGCCAGCAAAATATCCGCCAATCGGACAGAAGGCGTATCAATCGGTAAAGTGCCCGATCATTTGAAAGACGCGATAGTCGCTATTGAGGACCACCGCTTCTATGATCATAGAGGGTTTGATGTCCGGGGAATTATGCGCGCCTTTTTCCAAAATTTATTGTCCGGCCGAATCCGGGCGGGAGGAAGTACGTTAACACAGCAGTTGACGAAAAACGCTCTTTTGTCACCTGAAAGAACCTATAAAAGAAAATTGGAAGAAGTATTTCTGGCGATTGAAATCGAAAAGAAATATACGAAAGATGAAATATTGGAAATGTATTTGAATCAAGTGTATTTTGGCAGCGGTGCCTGGGGTGTGCAAAACGCATCGAAAAAATATTTTGGAAAAGATGTGGATGACATCACCTTAAGTGAAGCGGCCATGCTGGCTGGCATTGTAAACAGACCAACCGCCCTTGATCCCTATAAAAACTTTGATGGGGCGATAGAACGAAGAAATCTAGTATTAAAACAAATGCTCGAATTTGAAATGATTTCTAAGTCAGATTATCAAAAAGCCCGTAAAGAAAAGATTGTGTTGGATGATAAGGGAGGAGATCCATTGAAAGGAAAGTATCCATATTATGTGGATGCTGTTCTCAATGAAGCGATCAACAAATATGGATTGACCCAAGACGAGATTTTGACGAGGGGATATAAAATCTATACGCAAATGGATCAAAACCTCCAAGCCAGCTTGGAAAAGGTGTATGCCAATCATGCCATCTTCCCGTCGAGTTCCGATGGAACATTGGCTCAGAGCGGGTCCATCCTTCTTGACCCGAATTCAGGCGGTATCCGGGCGCTTGTCGGGGGGCGCGGCAAGCATACGTTCAGGGCTTATAATCGTGCTACTCAACTAAAGGCGCAGCCTGGATCTGTCATGAAGCCGCTGGCCGTATATACACCGGCGCTTGAAGAAGGGTATACGGCCGAATCAATGTTGAAAGATGAAGAGGGTATGTCATTTAACGGATACACACCGAAAAACTTTAACGGCCAATATGCAGGTGAAGTTCCCCTCTATACAGCCGTTGAGCAATCATTAAATGTTCCGGCGGTTTGGCTTTTAAATGAAATTGGCTTGGAAAAAGGGGTAGAAGCAGCCCGAAAGTTTGGCTTGACGATCAAAGAAGAGGATAAAAACTTAAGTCTCGCGTTGGGGGGAACGACTACGGGATATTCACCGCGCCAAATGGCTGAAGCATATTCTGTATTTGCCAATGACGGAAAAAGGATGGAAAGCCACATCATTACAAAAATTGTCGGTCCCACCGGCAATGTTGAAGCTGAATTCAAACCAAAATCAACCCGTGTGACAAGCCGAAAGACGGCTAAACAAATGACGGCCATTTTACAGAATGTTGTAGAAACTGGAACGGGCAGAAATGCAAAAGTAGAAGGCTACTCGATTGCCGGAAAAACCGGATCAACCCAGCTGCCATATCCAGAAATTAGAAACGGCACAAAAGACCAGTGGTTCGTGGGGTACAGCCCTAATCTAGTTGGAGCTGTTTGGCTCGGATATGATATTACTGACAGAAACCATTACCTAAAGGGATCGAGCAGCCAAACTGTTGTTCCTATTTTCCGGGAAATGATGGCAAATGCGCTTCCCCATGTGGAACAAGAAGAATTTGATATACCTTCTGTTAATGAGCGGTTAGAAGAAGAAAAACGAAAAGAGGAACAATCCGTAAAGGAAAAGCTTGATCAGTTTGACGAAAAAATGAAGGAAGAAGCCAAAAAATGGAAGGAGCAGCTGGAAAAAGGAAAAGGTCATCTGGAAAAACTTGAAGAAAAACTAAAGGATACGTACCGGCGGCTGAAAGAACAATAAACGTTTCAAGTCCAGTTTTTCTTAAACACGGAAGATGAAATTTTTGGCGTTTTATGAGAGAATACATGTTGTTAAAGAACACGAGGAGGCATGTACAAGATGGAATTCCGGATTGAGCGGGATACAATTGGTGAAATGAAAGTTCCTGCGGACAAGTATTGGGGAGCACAAACACAGAGAAGCAAGGAGAACTTTAAAATTGGCCATGAAAAAATGCCGCTGGAAGTCATTAAGGCATTTGTCCAATTGAAGAAAGCTGCTGCCATTGCGAACAATGAGCTCGGCAAGTTGTCCGATACAAAAAAAGAAGCTATCCTCAAAGCTTGTGATGAGGTATTGGAAGGAAAGTTTGACGAGCATTTTCCACTTGTTGTGTGGCAGACAGGGAGCGGCACCCAATCTAACATGAACGTTAACGAAGTGCTTGCGCGCCGTTCCAACGAGTGGTTGAGCGAGGGTTCGGATGAGAAAGTTCATCCAAACGATGATATT
Organism: Siminovitchia sp. FSL W7-1587; assembly: GCF_037963795.1. Lineage (NCBI taxonomy): Bacteria > Bacillati > Bacillota > Bacilli > Caryophanales > Bacillaceae > Siminovitchia > Siminovitchia sp. FSL W7-1587. The sequence goes on along the minus strand of NZ_CP150169.1, from coordinate 669,283 downwards.
AACATGTCACAAAGCTCGAACGACACTTTTCCAACGGCCATGCACATCGCGGCCTATCATGCCATTTATCAAGAACTGCTTCCGGCATTGGAACAATTAAAGCAGACGCTTCTTGAAAAGGAAGAAGCGTATATGGACATTATCAAAATTGGCCGTACACATTTACAGGACGCTACGCCGCTTACATTGGGACAGGAAATCAGCGGTTGGCGCGCCATGTTAGAGAAAAGTGAAAAAATGATTCGAGAAAGCGCGGAACACTTGCTTAACTTGGCGATTGGCGGAACTGCTGTCGGAACGGGAATTAATGCGGAGCCCGAATTTGGAGACAAAGTCGCGAACCAGATCAGCAAACAAACAGGATATGAATTCGTATCTTCCGACAATAAATTTCATGCCTTGACAAGCCATGATGAAATTGTTTTTGTTCACGGTGCGCTAAAAGGACTTGCCGCCGATTTGACGAAAGTCGCCAATGACGTACGCTGGCTGGCAAGCGGTCCACGGAGCGGCATCGGAGAAATTGCCATTCCGGCGAATGAACCTGGCAGCTCCATCATGCCTGGAAAGGTAAACCCGACACAAAGTGAAGCCCTCACAATGGTGGCTGTGCAAGTGTTTGGAAATGATGCCGCGATCGGATTTGCGGCGAGCCAGGGCAACTTTGAATTGAACGTTTATAAACCGGTCATTATTTACAACTTCCTTCAATCCGTTCATTTACTGGCAGATGCCATGGTTTCGTTTGATGAAAAATGTGTACGTGGATTGGAGCCTAATATCGAGGTCATTAATGAGAATGTAAACCGTTCTCTAATGCTCGTGACAGCCCTCAACCCGTACATCGGTTACGAAAAAGCTGCTGAAATCGCGAAGTTGGCTTTTAAAGAAGGAACAACGTTGAAAGAAGCGGCCATTAAAACAGGTTATGTAACAGAACAGCAATATGACGAATGGATTGATCCAAGCAAAATGGTCAACCTTCCGAAATAATGGACAAAAAATTGAAACCCCCCGGGTCATTCCCAGGGGGTTTTTATCCATCCTATTATCATGTTATCGGCCGGAAAATCCACCAAGTTGCTGCTGCGCCATTGCAACCAGACGCTTGGTGATTTCACCACCAACAGATCCGTTTGCACGGGAGGTAGTGTCCGCGCCAAGATTCACGCCAAACTCTTGAGCGATTTCATACTTCATTTGATCAATCGCTTGCTCGGCTCCTTGTACTAAAATTTGGTTGGAGCTGTTATTGTTAGCCATGTTGTCATCTCCTTATTGTATGATATAAATTGGTTGGGTCAGTCGGAATTGCACCGACAAACATGCATGTTAGCTACTAAGCTCAACCCAATGTATTTCTATTTTGTTTTCATAAGAAAAAAATATACATGTAGATAAAAGGGAAATTTTCCCTGGCATCAAACATGTATGATTTCAGCGCGGCCACAAAAAGTAATCAAAAAGGTGGCTTCCAAATGTCAGTTTGTCCACTATGTAACGGAATGAGCGATGAGTCTTATCAATGCTCCATATGTAAGGGGGAAATGAAGGATAAAGGAAAAATGTACGATTACTACGACGATTATTCTCCTTATATGGAGATTGATTGGAATAAACTCGTGGATGGCATTCCGGATAATGCAGAGAAGCCGGAATGCGTACACTTATTGATCTGCCCTTATTGTGGTAACGAACGAGAATTGACGGTTCATCATCCATAAAAAAGGGCACGGATATCCGCGCCCTTTATGGCATACTCTCATTGTTTTCCGGCGATTCTTCGGGAGGAAAATCTGTACTCTGTTCGATGTTTACATAATCTTTTCTCATAAACACTGTTCCACCCGCAAGTCCCTCATTCACCATGCGGTCGATATCAAGAAAAGATTGATTTTTTCCTTCATATTTTGTATCGGGTAAAAATTGGCCGTTTTTTTGATCCATCACATAAACCTCCTTTTTTACAGTTTCGGCAGTCTATGTGATAAATCATTCATAGAAAAGAATGTCAGTTTTTTGCTAGCGTTGGTCATAAACATGATAAAGCATTAAATCGTGTATATACTTCTCGATATTTTGCACACTTTTGGCATCGGGAGCTTGGGTAAGCCAATCAATGCCTCCGTTTTGCTTGTATATGCCTTCATATTTTTGTCCGTTAAAATAAAAAGAAAAATTCCAGCCGGGAATGTTTTCATTCCGATACAACGGACTGTATTGAAAATGTTGCAGCATCTGAATCGCTCCTTCTATTGTTTCGATAATACCAGTTCATTTTCCAGTGTTTTGTTAGATCGAAGCAAAAAGGCGCCAGCCAGCCGTTTCGTCAAATAATCTGTTTGGCCCAATTCCGGATGGGGAAAAAGGGCTGGATCGCAGTTTTCCTCCGCTTTAAGCAGCCAGATGCGCCCATCACGGTCTATCCCCAGCTCCAATTTCATTCCTGTAAGTATTCCTCCGATATTATCCTCGATCGCACTGGCAATTTCACTGGCAGCCTTTTTAAGCTTTTCCAGATTTTTATTCCTTTCCTCTTCGTCTTGAAATACGTCTTCAAAAGAAAGTTCGTTTGTTCCGTTTTGTTCATAGGCGTATTTTACTTTGATTGTATCCGCTTCCCATGTATTATTGTGATTTACAACAACATGAAAATCAACTGCTTTGTTTTCTTTTCGAATGAGCCGGATACCTTGTTGAATGAGGAATTTTTCCAATTGCTTTCTCCCGTATACCCTTCTTGAAAAGCCTTCAAGAGATTTGAATTTCAGGAGTTTGTTCGTTTGGTCGAATAAGCGGCAGTAATATAACCGTTCTTTCGGGTGATAAAGAAGCTGGCAGGCTGCATGGCCGTCATCACCTTTTAAAAAGACATGGCCATAGTCATCGAGCATGCGCCCCACGGATGAAAAAGAGATGAACGGATGCGTTTCCGGCAAGTACTGCTCTGCCCGCGAATCATTGTAAAGTTTTTCATACAGTTCAAGTTGGCTGAAAAAGCCGGGATGATACCAGGAGATCAAATAATCATTTTCAAACTTTTGTTTTAATAACACTGATTTATGACGATTTTCGCTGGACCTTTTTGGCAGACGATCCATTACGATGCTTGGAAAAGGGACCGTACTTTTTTTCCAACCCTCCTCCGTATGGAAAAACCCGTGGATACAACCGTTTTCCCAGTCAATATGCTCTTTCCCGAATAAAAACGGGACAGCTCCTAACGCTCTATGAACAGACATTGAACTTGCAATGAGGTCGGATCTTGGTCCAATTGGTGTAAGCTGTTTCGGAGTGAAGCCTGACGTGTAAATACCGATGAGCGGTCCCAAAAATAAGATTTCCCCATTTTCAAAAAGACTGATGGAGGAAATAAAATCCGGAAGTTCAAGGGCAGCGCGCAACCCTGTACTGATCCTGACCACGTTCTTTCCATCCGGATGTGTTAGAAATACCGCCTCTTCCAAAGCCGAACCAAATGCCGCATATTGATGTTTTTGTTTAAAAGTGAAATCCTTCGGGTAATGCAATTCCAGCTTTGGCTCTTCAAAAAACTCAATTTTAAAATGTCTTTTCATTGCTGAAGCCTCCCTGGGAGCGTCCATATTTGCCCTTGTATGCGGTCATTCTTTATAATCAGGTCATGACCGGTTTTTGTGGGCTCTTTCTTATCATCGTATGTGAGTGTAAATGTCTGTGTTCAAAAGAAATATGAATATTCGCCTAAACAATATCGGTCACTATCCGGTTGCGCCGGACATTGTATGCTGTGCGCCGGTAGTTGCAAGATACCTTGCTTGATTTTTTGCTTGTGTGCTAGTCGGAAAAGCGGATCATCGACCCCGGCAAGTTTTTTTCGGACTAGCTGTCATTGAAAAAACCGTTGCCACCACTGGGTTACCACGCTTATAGCAGTTGAAGAGGCTTATGCTGATCGTGGCCAATCCAAAGTGCTTGTTTATATCGTTTATACGCTTTTGCATAGTTGGAGGAGATGCATGATGAACAATTGGTTCATATTAGTGTTGTTTATGATGGTGATAGGAGCAGTGATCGGTGGCTTTACAAACTTTCTTGCCATTCGGATGCTGTTTCGGCCGTTTTATCCAATTTATATCGGGAAATGGAGGCTTCCGTTTACGCCGGGGTTAATTCCGAAAAGACAAGGGGAACTGGCGGCACAAATAGGGCGGCTTGTCGTCAGCCATTTAGTCACGCCCGACAGCATTAATAAAAAATTGACAGATGAAACGTTCAAACAAGAAATGGAAATCTGGATCAATGACAAGATATCTCATTGGCTTGACAAAGGAATGACATTGGAAGAATTGTTGGAACACATGCAAATATTCGCACCGGGTGAAAAAATATCTGTATATATGAATACCCAAATTGAAAAAAAGTTTTATTCATTAAAGCAACAATATAAAGACAAATCATTAATGGAGATCGTTCCCGAACAGTGGTTGGAAGTTTTTCAGCAAAACATTCCCCTTATTGCCGACCGAATCATTCAAAAGGGGAGCGAGTATTTTACAAGTGAGGAAGGCAAAGAGAAAATTACTGTCATGATTGAAAACTTTTTCAAAACCCGGGGGAAAATATGGAACCTGATTCAAATGTTTATTGGTGAGGAACAGCTTGCTGAAAAGGTGCAGCCTGAGTTGAACAAATTTCTGCATCATCCAAACACAAAACAAGTACTTGTCTCCATCATGGAAGAAGAAACAGCCAAATTTAAACGTAAAAAGGCGCATGAGTTTCTGCAACATTTAAATGATCAAAAAGCTATTTCATTTTTGCAAGAAACGGCTGCAAAGATGGTGAAAGTGGATGACATTTTACAAAAGCCGATCAGTGAACTTGTCCTCCCTTATCGGGCTAAAATAAAGGAATCTGTCCTCCCGAATCTTCTGTCCATCGCAGGGGAGTACTTGACGAAACAATCCGGCGAGGTGTTGGAACGTTTTCAAATAGAAGACATTATTCGGAACGAAATAGAATCTTTCTCCCTGAAACGATTGGAAGAGCTTGTCATTTCAATCGCTAAAAAAGAATTGGTCATGATCACTTATCTCGGAGCGATATTGGGGGGAGTAATTGGAATCATACAGGGTATCATTGTTACAGTTGCATCATAGTATGTTAAACGATGAGGGAGGAGTTGTTAATATGAGTACCAATTTATATGATCAAGCGTATGTTCTTGAAAAAGCGGTGCGAAGAAGCACAGAATTCAGCCACCTGAAGCAAATGTTTGAAGCAGTCGCCAATGATCCGGCAGCCCGTGACTTGTTTGATGAGTTTCGGAATGTTCAATTGCAGCTTCAGCACAAACAAATGGAAGGCCTGCATATTACTGATGATGAAGTAATGAAAGCACAAGAAATTGCCAACCGGGTGCAGCAACATCATAAAGTGGCGAAGTTAATGGATGCAGAACAACGGATGAGCATGATCATTGCCGAATTAAATAAAATCATTCTGAAACCACTTGATGATCTGTATGGTCCCAGTTTCGGGTGATTTGAACGAAGGGGCTGGAACATAAGTTGAAAGCTGATTCATATTCGTAAAAATCGTGAGAATAAAACCGCGTGAAATCAAGGTTTTGAAACTTGGTACTTACCCCCGAAAGTTAGAGTAGAAAATCTAATTTTCGGGGGTGTTTTTATGGCTAAATATAATGAGGAATTTAAAATAAAGCTTGTCACCGAGTATTTATATGGCAACCTAGGATATAAATCATTGGCAAAAAAATATAATATGGGTAGTGAAACACCAATAGTTGAATGGGTGAAAGTGTATAAATCTCAGGGAATGGATGGGTTAAAAAGAAAGCAAACTAGGGAGATATATCCTGTCCAATTTAAATTAGATACGATACAATTTGTGTTAAAGACAGGTGCTTCTTATTTAGAAACTGCTGTTCAATTTAAGTTGAACAACCCTTCCTTAATTAGACGCTGGATGAAAGAATTTAAGGAACAAGGTGTAGAAGGCCTGAAACCAAAGGGGGAGTCTTCTATGTCCAAGAAACCCAATAAACCAAAGAAAAAGGAAGAAATAAAGTTAACACGTGAAGAAGAGCTGGAACGTGAGAATGAACTACTAAGGCTAGAAAATGCGTATCTAAAAAAGTTGCGAGCTTTTCGGGAGAATCCGAATGCCTTCCACGAAAAGCACAGGCAAAGGTGGCATTCGAACTCAAAGAAGAAGGATTCCGATTAAAACATATTCTCCTTGTTGTGGGTATTCCTGAAGCAACCTATCACTATCATGTAAAAAACTTTGGTAAAGAAGATGCTGATGCAGAAATAAAAGAACTCATTAGACACCTATTTAAGCAATTCCATGAACGCTATGGTTATAAACGAATCACAAAAGAATTAAAGAAATTAGGACATTGCGTTAATCATAAAAAAGTGTATCGACTTATGCGGGAATTAAGTCTGAAATGTGTTAAATTTATGCGGAAATCTCGGAAATACAACTCCTATAAGGGAAGGGTTGGAAAGGTAGCGAAAAACCTTCTATCCCGCCGTTTTAACACATCTATTCCTCTTCAAAAATTAGTAACTGACATTACAGAATTCAAATGTCTAGGCGAAGAGAAGTTGTATTTAAACCCTATTCTAGACCTTTATAATGGAGAAATTATTTCGTTTGGAATTAAGAAACGTCCAACATTGGATCTTGTCATGGAACCTTTAGACGAAACAATTGAGATCATAAAGAATCACGCAACCTACGTACTACCGTCCACTCTGATCAAGGGTGGCATTACCAACACAAACAATGGGTTAAAACATTAAAGAAAAATAAAGTATTCCAAAGCATGTCACGTAAAGCAGCCTGCGCAGACAACGCCTCGATGGAGAATTTCTTTGGCATTTTAAAGCAAGAAATGTATTATGGGGAAAAACTAGTAAGCTATGAGGAGTTAAAAAGGAGAATAGAAGACTATATCTACTGGTATAACAATGAACGATCCAAAGAAAAATTGACTGGACTAAGTCCGGTCCAATACCGAACTCAATCCAGCCAATCAGCTGCATAATAAAAACTCTAGCTTTTAGGGGTAACCACCCTTGTTTCCATGCGGTTTGTTTCATTTTTACAGGGTTTTTGTTCCGGTCCCTTTGCTATTTCGTATTTGCTTATGTCCAGCCCCGTTTTCTTGCTATTTTCCAATCCGTCAAGTTTGTTCTAATTGTCCTGCGCATCTCGTATATATAAATAAAGGCAGAGACTGCGTAAAGGGGGAGCATGCAACATGGTATATAAAATGCTTGTCATGAATATCGATGGAACTCTTGAGCAAGACAATGGCAAGATTCATAAACATACCCGGGAAGCGGTGGATTTTGCGCTGCAAAAGGGAATTCATATAACGATCGCCACATCGAGGAACTTTCCGGCAGCCAAACGTGTGGCGAAAATGCTAAAGCTTGACTCCTATTTAGCTACGCATCAAGGCGCTTTCATCGCCAAAGAATTAAACAAACCGATATATGTTCATCGAATTAATGAGCAGATCACAAGTGAACTCGTCACGCTTTTAGAATCTTTTTCTTGCCAAATTCGCCTTGTACATGAAAAATTTTTACTTGGCAATAAAGTGAAGGTCCCCAACAACATGCTGGCAAAGGTTGTTTTTCAATCGGCGAGCCGCTTCATCTACCAAGAAAGGTACGTTGATTCTCTAAGTGAACGACTGTTGGATGATCCTGTTTCTCCACCAAAAATGGAAGTGGTTTTTTTCGCGAAAAAGGATTTGGAAGATGCGAAAAAAGCGATTGAGGAAATGTACGAAGAAGTCCATTGCATAGAATCCGATGGACTAAAGATGGAAATTGTGGCGGCGGGGGCTTCAAAGTTAAATGGGATCAAGTATATTTGTAACCACTATGGCATCAAGCAGCACGAAGTCGTTGCCGTCGGAGCAGGCATGGATGATATTCCTCTCGTCAGTTGGGCGGGTTTGGGTGTTGCCATGGGCAATGCGCCTATTGCGCTTCAAGATTCCGCAGACTGGATTACGAGGACCAATAATGAAAACGGCTTGGCCTACATGGTTCGAGAACATTTTCGAAAGCAGTATCGCATCGAATTTTTAAAAAAGAACAATATGCTTAAATAAACGCTTGGAAAGGCGCCTTCGGCTTTTGGTAAAAGCTCGGAGGCGCCTGTTCATTGTCAGCGGTGAAATAAAACAAGCTGTCCCGCTTGTGTTGTGCATCGGTGTGTGTGTTGAAGCAGTCCTTTTTCAGCCAGAATGGCGTTCCCTTTCTCTTTGGCCTCGCTTTCATTGTTTGCTTCAAACGTTTCATCCAGCAATGTTTTCCCTGTTTTCTCAAAAGCGGTTAAGTAATAGGTTCCCATTCTATGAACCTCCTTTTTTTATCACTATCATTACATACTTGCGGTAAAATGAAAAGGTGGTGATGGCATGTACTCCCAAACTTTAGTATAATAATGAGAACGTATATTCGTTTGGGGGGTGGCTGTCATCATGAAAGAAATCCGTTTTATACATACAGCAGATTTGCATTTGGACAGTCCTTTCCGGGGCTTGGGCCATTTGCCGAAACCATTGGTACAGCGTTTAAGGGAAAGTACATTTACGGCATTTCAAAAAGTAATTGACGCGGCTATCGAAAAAAAGGTTGATTTCGTGCTCATATGTGGTGATTTATATGACGGGGAAGACCGCAGCATCAAAGCACAGGCGCGATTGAGAAAACAGTTGCAGCGATTGGAAGAAAGCGGCATATCCGTTTTTATGATACACGGGAATCACGATCACTTGGACGGCGGCTGGATCTCGCTTGACATGCCGGGAAATGTTCGGATCTTTTCAGAGAAAGTGGAGTCCGTCAAATGGATTGGGAAAAACGGGGTTTCCGCTTATGTGTACGGATTCAGTTATCCAAAGCGGCATGTCTATTCCCGGAAAATCGCAGAATATAAAAGAGTGGAAGGGGCCGATTTCCATATTGCCATGCTTCATGGAAGCGAAGAAGGGCAAGGAGGGACGCATCAGCCTTATGCTCCTTTTTCAGTTGATGAATTGCTCAAAAAAACCATGGATTATTGGGCGCTCGGCCACATACATCAAAAACAAATACTGCATTCCAATCCGTATATCGTATATCCGGGAAACATTCAAGGAAGGCACCAAAAAGAGTATGGGGAAAAAGGTTGTTATTTTGTTGTTTTAAAAGAGGCGGGCGAAACGGAAGTGGAATTTATTGAAACGGCGGATATTCGCTGGGAATCAATCGACATCCACATTCGGGAAGGCATGGATCTAACGCAGCTTTTTAATGAATGTATAAAAGAAATGGAATCACTCCGGTCAAACAAAGCCGAAGGGGTCCTTTGCAGTTTGACCCTTCACCAGGCGGATTTGCTTTTGGATAACGTTTTGCGAACGATTGAGAATGAAGAGTTTCTGGAAATGCTTCAAGACAATGCTGATTTCGAAGGATCATTTGTTTGGCCTTATAAGATTCATGCCACGATGCTTCATTCCTCGAGTGTTATTGATGAAAAACTGGCAGACACTATCGAAAGCATCGTTTTGGAATTAAAGAGCGATGGATTAGATGAAGCGATTGCTGATCTTTACTCCCATACATATGGAAGTCGTTATTTGGATGCTTTCACTGAACAGGAATTAGACGAGATACTTTATTCTGCCCAAAAGCTTGTGATTGACTCGATTTCCAGGATGAAGTAAAGGGGGAGAATCATTGCGGCTTACAGAAATTTACATATACGGATATGGTAAATTTAACGATCTCCATATTAAAAACATGGGGGATTTCCAAATTTTTTACGGTGAGAATGAAGCGGGCAAATCGACGATCATGTCGTTTATCCAAAGCATGTTATTCGGATTTCCAGGCAAACAACAGACATCTCAGCCAAGATATGAACCGAAAACCGGCTCTTCTTATGGCGGTAAATTGGTCATGGCAACCGGTAAATTTGGTGAAGTCGTCATCGAACGAGTAAGGGGAAAGGCTGCGGGAGATGTAACAATTGTGTTGGAAGACGGAACGATCAAAGATGAAGCATTTTTACGCGAACTTTTAAACGGAATGGACAGGCAGATGTTTGAAAGTATTTTTTCTTTTCGCCTCGAAGGATTGCAGCAAATCCACCGATTAAAAGAAGAGGATATCGCCAAGTATTTAATCGCTGCCGGAACAGTGGGAACAGACTTATTACTCCAAGCGGAACAGCATCTGCAAAAAAACATGCATGATCTTTTTAAACCAGGCGGACGCAAACCCCGGATGAATGTCCAAATGAAAAAGCTCCGTGAGCAGGAACAGCTTCTTAAACATGCCAGGCAAGAAAACGCACAATATGAAACGTTGCTCCAAAAGAAAGAGTCTGTAAAACAAGCCATGAGGGAACTTGAAGAGTTACTGCGTTTGAAAAAGGAACAGCTAAGAAACTATGAGAACTTGTATAAGTCCTGGCCGCTCATCATGGAGGCCGAACAGATCAAAAGCCGGCTTGAACAAGTGGGTCCTGTCGATTTTCCGGCAGAAGGGATTGCCAGGCTTGAAAAATATAAAGATCAACTGATTCACGTGAGCAGTGCTTTGGCAACAGCCAAACAAAAATGGGCGGAAACAAAGGAGGAGCTGGAGGCGCACGCGCCAATGCCGGGGTTTCAACAAAGCCGGGCTGAGTTGCTTGTACAGGGATGGCCCTCATATGAGCAAGCAGACGAAAAAATTTCCTTGATTGCTAAAGAAATAGAGGATTATGAAAAAGAAACGGCCTATATTTTGAAGGAATTGAATTTGTCCGAGCATATTTTTTCCGCCATGCATGAATTCAACTTGGGAATGGACATGAAAGCGAAATTGAAGGAACAGGTTCGACAATATGTCCGTTTGGAAGGAAAAATAAGCGACATGGATGACATGTTGAACAATGAGCTAGTGCTGCTGAAAAAATGTGAGGAAACGTGTAAGGACATTGAACACAACCTGATCGATGAAGAAACATTTCAAAAGTGGAAAAAACAGTATGACATGCACGCTTCTGTCCAGTCGGCCGAACAAGAAAAGCGGACTTTGGAAAGGGAGATTGAACGCCTTCTTGAGCAAAAAAGCCGTGAAGAGCGGGTAAGGGCACAAAAAAGAAAACAGAGCTTTATTATAAACGGCCTGTTTGTTTCACTGTTTGCTTTTGTTTTTATATGGAGCTTTTTTTCCAACCAATGGATATTTGCACTGTTTTCCATCGCTGCCATCTTGTATTCGGTTATGATGCTGTCTTGGAAGAGAAATAATGATGGGTTATACGATGAAAGCATTCGCATAAAGAAAGAGCAATTAAAAACAATGGAGGAGACCATTGCAAAATTCGACGGACGAACGGATCTTTTCTCACGATTTGAAAGGCAACTCCAGCTTCGTGAGGAGTGGAAGCAGGCTTATCATCAATTAGAACAGCAACGGGAGAAAGTGGACCAAGTAAAGGACCAGTACGAAACGGTAAGGACAGCGATGTCGGCCAATCAAAAAGAGCTGAATGAGATTAAAAAAGCGTTCGGGCTTCACGAAAGTTTCCATAATTTGAAGCTGGAAGACGCGTTTCAACTCTTGAAACGACTGCAGGAGACGAAAGAGCGTATACATGATCTAAAGAAACAATGGCGTATGTTATCCCGAAAACAGGAAGAATGGCATACCGGTATAAAGACTTTTTTGAGCGCGCTTGATATACGAGTAACAGATCCCTCTGAAGCTGTTTTTACGATCAAAGAATTACTCGATAAGGAACGTAAAAAACAAATTGTATTCCAGGAATTGAAGAAAAAGCTGCAAAATTTACAAACGGATGCGCTGTTTTATGAAAATGAGCAGAAAGAAATCAGAACGCATATGTCTACATTACTGGAAGCGGCGGGGGTTGAAACAGAAGAGGCATTTCGAAAAAAGGCGGACTTGTTTCATGAGACAGAAAAATTAAGCCAAAGACTCGACCTGTTAGCAAGTCAGATTGATCCCGATCAGCTTGTGCCTGAATTCCAAACTGCCGGGGAGTTAAAAGGTGAAATGGCCATATTAAAAGATTCTATTAACAATGATGAGGAGAAGATGGAGCGCTACCGCAATCAGCTTGCAGCTCTGACTCAGGAGATCCGCTTCCTTGAAAACGGAGGAACTTATACGGAGCACCTCCATCACTTTTATCATTTGCGCTCAACTTTTAACGAGGACGCCAAAAAATGGACAGAGCTTGCCGCCGCCAAAGCGATACTTGAAAAAACATTGCAAAAATATCAAGAAGAACGCTTTCCAAAGGCAATACAAAAAGCGGAGGAATGCTTCTCCATATTGACAGGCAGTGAATACAGGCGCATTTTCTTGCGGGAGGATGGAAATCTGCTTGTGGAAAGAAAAGACCGGACAGTGTTTACACCTATCGAAATGAGCAAAGGAACGGGTGAACAGCTATATACGGCGATTCGCTTGGGACTGATTCACGTGCTGAGAGAAGAACTCCCGTTTCCGGTTTTCATTGATGATGGATTTGTCAATTTTGATCAAAAGCGGACACAGCGGGTGTTACAGTTGATCAAACAAGTTAGTTCCAACACGCAAGTATTGTTGTTTACGTGTCATCCGCATGTAATCGAACACCTTCCCGGAGAACATGTCTTGGAGCTTGATGAGCAATCATTTCAATTGAGCGGGGCTCAATAGGAAAGGGTTATGGTATAATTTGATTGGAACAAGGGGATGGAGGCGTTTGGATGCTAAAAGAACTATTGGAATATGAAGTGGGCGAACATGTTGATATGTTTCTACTGATCAAAAATGCGGTCAGGGGAATTGCGAGCAACGGAAAACCATTTCTTACGCTTATCCTCCAGGACCGATCGGGGGATATAGAAGCGAAGTTATGGGATGCTTCTGATGATGAAGTCAAGATATACCAGCCGGGAAAAATCGTGCGAGTAGCGGGGGAAGTCCATAATTATCGGGGAAGAATGCAATTAAAGATCAAGCAGATTAGAAGATCGGCTCCACAAGACGGAATAACGGTTGCAGATTTGCTGGAAACAGCCCCATTGTCAAAAGAAGAAATATCCAGCAAGGTGACACAATATATATTTGAAATGAAAAATCCCAATATCCAACGGATTACGAGACATCTGCTCCGCAAATATTATGAGCAGTTTCTCGAATATCCGGCGGCTACGAAAAATCATCATGAATTTGTATCGGGACTTGGTTTCCATGTTGTGTCCATGTTGGATCTTGCCAGGTCGATCACTGAATTATATCCGTCTCTAGACAGGGATTTGCTGTATGCAGGAATTATTTTGCATGACTTGGGCAAAGTCATCGAATTGACAGGCCCGGTGGCGGCTGCTTATACAATCGAAGGCAACTTGCTCGGCCATATCACAATCATGGTGGAGGAGATTGGAAAAGCCGCTGAGGAGTTGGGCATCCAAGGGGAGGAAATAGTTGTCCTTCAGCACCTTGTCTTAAGCCATCACGGAAAAATGGAATGGGGAAGTCCGAAGCAGCCAATGATCAAAGAAGCGGAAATATTACATTTGATTGATAACTTGGATGCAAAAATGAATATGTTGGATCGCGCCTTAAAACGGGTAAAACCCGGGGAATATACAGAAAAAATATTTCCTCTGGACAATCGCTCGTTTTACAAGCCGACATTCCATTCATAATGGCTTTTTCATTTAAAGTCAATCAGCTTGTAGGGAATCATTTCTCTACAAGTTTTATTTTGAAATAAGATGGTAACGATTTCATATAAATATTGGCGCGGGTTTTATGAGTGTTATTTTCATTTGAATATAGACACGGGTTTTTATTTGGAGTGTCGCTTTCCTATGTATTCACTTTGTTTTTTCCTGCGAATGATCACGCAAGTAAAGTTAAGCGTATGCATCCTTTTCATCTGATAGTTTCTCTTGTTAAGAGGCATTTTTTTTTGATCCCGGCATATGATGAAAACAAACGGACAAGCTTATGAAAGGAGATGTCACACATGTCTCTGCCTATTTGGATATACTTCGTTATTGCAGGAATCTTTGTCAGCGCGTTTATGGCCGTGAAAACGGCCCGAGAAGACCGGGAAGTGGAGCAAGAATGGATTGAAAAAGAAGGAGAAGTATTTATGAAGAGAATGGAAGAAGAGAAAGAGCGAAGAAAGGAAGTAAACGAAGCGGAAAATGCTTAAGGCGTTTTGCTTTATATGAAAAATGGAAAGAGTCTGTGACACAACTAAGTCAGCTGATGAAAAAACGAACAATAAAGTGAAACAACATTCAGTAGGCGTTTTCTTCTATCTCCTACTGAATGTTAGTTGAACCAATCGGGCATGTAGGTGCCGTTTCTCCCACTTAGCCCTCTTGTATTTACTCAAGATTTTGAAGTGGGAGTCTTACGGCACCTTACATGCGGGATCAATTGTCCCAGTGTATCATACGCAAGCTTTTAGCGTAGTCAACATATGCGGGAATAGCTCGAGCTGAAGATCCCGCAGGAAAGCGACCTTCGCTTTCCGTGGAAGCTGAAGAGACCTGCGGAAAGCGAAATATGTTGACGTAGCGATGATAGGGATTTTTTACACAAATAGGGGAGTGGACATAAGTTGAAAGCTGATTGATATTCGTAAAAATCGTGATAATAAAACCGCGTGAAATCAAGGTTTTCAAACTTGATTTCACGCGGTTTACTCATTTTTACAGTGTTCTGTCCCAGACTCGCGTTATTTTTTTTCTTCTTCTTTTTTATTGTCGCCTTGATCCTGCTTGTCATTTAACATGGCATCAAAGGTTTCTTTTAAATCTTTGTCATTTACTTTGATATCTGCTTTTTTCAGTTCTTTCGTTAAAGCTTCTTGCATGGTCTCAGGGTCAAGCTTGGCCACTTTTAATTCATGGGCATAATCATCCTTGACTTCATCGAATGGTTTAACATCCTTTTTAGGTTTCTCTTTAATATTCGTTACTTGAATGATATGCCAGCCAAATTGTGTTTGCACAGGGTTGCTGATTTGATCTTTCTTTAATTTGAATGCTTCTTTTATAAATGTCTGATCCATCTGTGGAGTATCAATGGTAATTGTCCCAAGGCTTCCACCCTGTTCATTGGCGGCCGTATCGACAGAATACTCTTTTGCGAGTGCCGCGAAGTCTCCGCCCTGATCAAGCTTTGCTTTCACATCTTTCGCGGTTTTTTCGTCCTCCACTAAAATGTGGCGAACTTCGAGTTCTTTTTGTTTGTTATCGTAATATTCTTTTACTTCTTTTTCAGAAACTTTAACGTCTTTTACCGCGGCTTTTTCTTGCAGCAGATTTACTTTGAGAGACTCGCGGAAATCATCTTCATCTTTAAAACCGCTTTGAGCCAGCGCCATTTCAAATTGGGGTCCGAGCTGCTCTTTTAGCTCGTCCATTTTTTTATCAACTTCTTTATCCGATACTTTATATTCCTTGGAAAGAACTTTTTCAAATACGAGCTGCTGAAGGGCCTGTTCACCGGCTTTTCCTTTCATTGCTTCATAAAGCTCATCTTTTGTTACATTACCGGCACTCGTTTTTGCTACTGTATCACTGTTTTGGCCGCCGCAACCTGCTAAACCGACGATTCCTGCCGCCATCGTAAGGGTAACTACCCATTTTTTCATATAAGCCAACTCCCTGTAATGTTATCCTTTTTGGAGAAATTCCACAAAACTTACTATATCATAGATGATTACAGAAAAAAACAGTTTCCATAAAATCGAAGCAAATTGGGCGTTTGTATCAGCCAAATAGCCCTGCATGGCATATGCTGTAAGTGAGTAAAGGAGGTCATGAAGAATGGGCGGCTTTCGTGGCGGCGGCTTTTCCTTGATCGTTGTGTTGTTT
This sequence comes from Siminovitchia sp. FSL W7-1587, assembly GCF_037963795.1. Lineage (NCBI taxonomy): Bacteria > Bacillati > Bacillota > Bacilli > Caryophanales > Bacillaceae > Siminovitchia > Siminovitchia sp. FSL W7-1587. The sequence goes on along the minus strand of NZ_CP150169.1, from coordinate 653,358 downwards.
ATTTTGCTGGTGATCGTTGGGGCGGCATTTGTTTGGTAATTTGCTGAAAAGTGGGCTAATTACCTGATCAATAAACTGATAAGGGAATATGATAAATGGTGAATGGTATAGAGGAGGTGTAGAAAGTGGGCGCAGGAGTTGGATACGGCGGCGGCTTTGCCCTGATCGTCGTTTTGTTCATTTTGTTAGTAATCGTTGGTGCCGCTTGGGGCTACTAAGAAGCCAATAACGGTTTATATAGGCCAAAAAAGGCGGGATTCCAACATCCCGTCCTTCTTTTTATCCGATCTTTAAACCAGCCCGGCATTTACGTAAACAAAATTTCAATATATGACGAAAATAGCAATATCGTAATTAAAATATTGATCGTTCGAAAAATTTTGGGATGGCGCTCTTCGGGAATCTCTCTCTGGATACAGAGGGAGTAAGTTAAATTATTAAAAACATATAATATGATAACTGCATACACAATAAAAAAAGAAACCAAGAATGATCCTCCCCCTCACTGCCTCATAAAGAAAGGATAGCAAATTTTATAACAAAATAACAGTGCCATGTTGAAAATGCTTGTGAATTAGTCCTCCTCGTCTTCCACAAGGAGGTCGTAGCCGTCTTCATTTTCCTCAACGAGTGTATTTTTGGGTGAAGAAAACAGCGCTCTTATATAAATAAAATCAAACGTGGACATACCGCTGTGTAAAGAAAATAAAATAGCGATGTAATGTCCATATTTCGGAAAAAGAAATAGGAATGTGATTAGTACCGCGTTGATCAGTAAAAATGGTAAAATAAGTGCAAAGAGAAACCTTTTTTTTGGAATGGGATATTCCACTTTCATTTTAATAACTGGCAATAGATAAAAAAACTCGATTTCCCACTTCATATACTGATAATATGGAATGATTGGCAGCAGGTGGCATAATTTATGAAGCGGGTATAGAAGAATGGTTGCCAATATAAAAGCAAACACGTAATCATCGTTAAATTGACGGTCCATAAAGGATTGCATTGTTACATAAAATATAATAAAAACAAGCAGAGTAACAATAGAAGAAATAAAAAAACGCCGAAAAAAATCGTACTTGCGATTTAAATAATATGTTTTCCAACAATGCATAATGGACAGCCTCCAGTGGTTTGAAAATGGGTTACTTTCCATACTTTACGATGAAAAATGCTGAATTGCAATATGCTTTTTCCTTAATGTAAAACAAAGATATAGAGTCGATGGGGGGAAGGGAAAACATGGATATGGGAGAGATGAAGGCGAGGGTGGAAAAGTTGGAATATCACCAAAGGTTGCTGTTGGGAATGATCCAGCATACGGACAAAGCTTTCGACCTTCTTGTCATAAAATATAATTTATCTGAACAGGAGGTAGAGGGCTTCCTGGAACTTTGTGAAAAGCTTAACAAAGATTTAAAAAAACTAAAAGCGGATCATTTTGTTTATTACACTCCGCTTTTTCAAGAATTTACAACAAGATTGAATAAAAAATTATCCTTAAAAGAAACCATTACCGCATGCATAAAGCAAGGCATATATGTGGAACTGATGAATAAATTGCTGCAAAATATGGATTAGTGTGCGCTAAACCGCATTGTCAACCTTTGTTTTATGAATGGCCAGTCCGTCTTCTGTAAAGTCGGATTCGAGATTGTTGAATGATTTTTCAAAAATTTCCATAAAGTCATCGCCATATATTTTACGTACCATTACCATGATTTCTGGTGCTTCCGGAAACTTTCCATATAGGTCTTGTAGCGGCAATGCTCCTTGGACAATCATGCTTTTATGAGGCTCATAGCATTCCATTAAATCCAGCAGTAAATGCTCTCCTTTTTTCGTCAGCCTTATATACGTATTCCGTTTGTCATCTTCTGTTTTGGAAAATTGGAGGTACCCTCGCTTTTCAAGCTTTTTCGAGAAATTAAATGCAGTGGATACATGCATCACACCAAACTTGGCGATATCAGAAATAGATGCTTGTTTCAAATGGTAGGAAATCCATAAAATATGATGTTCGTTAATATTCAAATTGTATGGCTTAATCCAGTTTTGCCAGTCCTTTTCTATCGCTTTCCATAACGCCTTGCTCAGTTGTGCCATCCGTTGGCTGAAAATCATCGCTTCCTTCATTGAGAAATGTTCTTTCTGCATTTTATTCCCTCGCTTTGCATGTCTTTTCATTATTATGCAAAATAAAAAATAAAGATGCAATGAGAAAATCATGGTTTTTAAGTAAAAAATAAAAAAAGCAAGAGTTTTGTCGAAATTTACTCTTGCTTTTTTTATTTATGCTGGATTATTTGTCCCTTTTCCTTTTTGCAACTTGTCTTCCAAATCAGCAATTGTTTGCTGGATATTTTTAATTTCTTGTTGCAGTGATTCTTTAGTTGGTTCGATGTCCTGCTGCCATTCTTCGACAACTGTTTTAACATCTGTTGCCAGTTCTTTGATGATTTCAGTTCCTTCTTTGGAAAGCTTTGCGACAGAATGCTTCATTTCGGCAGCATTCTCTTTGAATTCATTGGCGATTCGAACCCACTCATTTTTGGCTTCTTTTATCTGTTTGCGCAAATCTTTTCCCGAAAGCGGCGCAGAGAGCAGTGCTGTCGCAGCACCAACCACCCCTCCAACTACTAATCCATAAGTCAACATTTTTTTGTTCATTTCATATCACCCCTATCATTATAATCATTTCCTTGGTGAAAAAATAGACTCCCTTATATACTTTATACCCCAACTTTTTCATGTCCACACGCATTTGAGCATATGATTTAGAAAGTTGCGGGGATTGAGGTGGCGGGAATTGAACATCGTAAAAGGTTTGGCAATCGTAATTGGCATATGCCTGCTGTTTGGAATGCTGCACCACATGATGGCGTGCATGCGTCCGAGAATTTATCCGCCGAAAAAAGTTTTGAAACAGCGGGCCGCTTTGCTCGGCTTTACAGGTCTAGTGATGATCATTATAGCTCTGTTGCTGTAAGTATGTAAAACAAAAGAACCCCGAAAGGGTTCTTCTATTGGGCCGTCTGTAAAAGGTTCGTCCGTTTGAGAATCGTTTTGACGATCGGGTATAAAATAAACATGACGATCGTATTCATGACGATGGTAGGGATGACAACCGTGCCAAAAAGTGCAGCGAATGGTCCCGGCAAACCGACGATCAAGTATGCGGATGTAAGAAACAAAGTTCCCGATACAAGCGTGCCAACTGCTGTTAAAATGGATACACTGACAACGTTCGTAAATTTTTTGGCGATCAGCAAGTATAAGGCGAAAAAGATAAATGCAGTAATCGGTTTGTCGATTATGTTTGGAATCTGGCCTCCCGGGAAGCTCGATGTCATTCCGGCAAGCACTCCGGTTGCGATTCCAAGCACGAGCACATTTTTTACGCCGGGGAATAACACAACTCCCAAAAACATCATGGCCAGCATTGTATCAGGCTTCATTCCCAAATAAATTCCAGGCATGATGAAATGCAATGCCGCCCCGATGGCGATAAATAGGGATAACACGACCAACGTTCTAGTATTCATACTAACTCTCCTCTGCTCAACTAAACTGGCTTTCTGCTTTCCTGACATGCTCTGATGCTGCCAGCGAAAGATTAGAAATATTGTATCATACTAAACTTTTGGAATGAAGCCTTTTTTAAAGTGAAAAGAGGGACTGCATCGGCTTATTGAAGCTTGGTGCGTACGGTTGCAGCAATTTCTTGCAGGTCCGCTGGCGAATATTCCTTCTGATGGCTGATAAACGTTTTGGAAAAACCATCCTTATGATCATACCGGGGAATAAGATGCAAATGATAATGGAAAACTTCCTGTCCGGCAAATGCCCCGTTATTATTTAAAAGGTTCATCCCTTCCGCATGAAACGCTTCCTTAATCGCATTTGCTATTTCCGGGACGGGAGAGAATAGGTTTTTTGCTGTCGCGGAATCCATTTGAAAAATATCTTCGATATGTATTTTCGGTATGACAAGCGTGTGGCCTTTCGTTACCTGGCTGATGTCAAGAAAAGCCAATACATGCTCATCTTCATAAATTTGTGCAGAGGGGAGGTCTCCGTTAATAATTTTACAAAAAATGCAAGCACCCATGGTTAGTTCCACCTTTCCTTGTTGTTACCCACATTTTAGCATAGGAAAGGACGGTGTACAAAAGCACGAGGCGTCTGTTTGTCATGTCCAAACCCGATGAAAAACGAAAAGTGCAGGGAAAGCTTCCCTGCACATCATTGAAGGAAAGGGCGCACAAATTGAATTGTCGCTAAAGAAAAATGCGATGATCCGATAACATGTCCAACACTATCATCCCCTTAACGGTTTGATTCGTGCTTTAAATGCTGATCGACTTGCGCGTTTGAAGCAGAATATTGCCCAACGGCTTCACCCCATATTCTTTTCCAGCCCTTTCAATCATTAAGGTAACCATATTGACTGCCTTCATGACCGGAAAAAAGCGGAAAATATATGATCCGTACGAAGACCCTGGCGGCATTCATTATGTGGGAATACCATCCAAATGGCTGATATGTTACAATGAAAGCAATTTAAAGAGAGGACGTTTGCGATGGCTTTATTGGAAGTCAAAGATCTAACCGGAGGCTATACAAAAAATCCTGTACTTAAAAATGTCAGTTTTTCAGTCGAAGAAGGACAGATGATTGGACTGATCGGCCTAAATGGCGCCGGTAAAAGTACGACGATTAAGCATATCACCGGCTTGATGGAAGAAAGATCCGGAACAGTTACGATAAACGGCATTACCTTAAAAGAAAACACGGAAACATATCGAAGGCAGTTTTCTTTCATACCTGAAACGCCTGTTTTATATGAAGAATTGACGCTAGAGGAACATCTTCGTTTAACGGCAATGGCATACGGGTTGAAAGAGGAAACATATAAGGAAAGAATCGAATCCTTATTAAAAGAGTTCCGCCTCGATAAAAAATTAAGTTGGTTCCCGGCACATTTTTCCAAAGGGATGAAGCAAAAGGTCATGATCATGTGTGCCTTTTTGGTGGAACCAATGCTTTATATCATTGACGAACCTTTTTTGGGGTTGGACCCGCTCGGGATCCAATCTTTGCTGGAGTTGATGAACAAGAGAAAAGAAGAGGGAGCCGGAATATTGATGTCTACTCATATCCTGGCGACTGCAGAGCGATTTTGTGACGGTTTTATCATCATGCATAACGGAGAGGTGCGGGCAAACGGCTCACTGGCTGAATTGCAGGAAGAGTTCGGAATGAGAGATGCTCGGCTTGATGATATATATATTCATCTGACAAAGGAAGAGACGAATGAAACAGATTGAATCGCTATGGCCGGAACGGCTCCATTCGTTTATGAAGGAGATCAGGCGTTATTTCAAATATATGCTGAATGACCATGTGAGGTTTGTTCTTATTTTTGGCGGAGGCGCCGCCATCTATTATTATTCCCAATGGATCAGAACGATAGGGCCGGACTTTCCCGGTGCGGCAATTGCAGCGGTGATGCTGGCGGGATTTCTTGCGGCCAGTCCCATTATTACGCTGTTAAAGCAACCGGATGCCGTCTTTCTTTCCCCTTTGGAAAAGCGCCTGTCCGGATATTTCCAAAAAGGCGGCCGGCTTAGTTTTATCCTGCAGTCGTATTTGCTTTTGCTTGTCTTGGCCGCCCTCATGCCGCTGCTGAATCGAACGGTTGGAGCCGACTTCAGGTCTTTCTTTATTATATTGGCCTGCCTGCTGTTGTTAAAAATTTGGAACATACGGATGCATTGGAATGCCTTGAAGTCGGGAAAAACGGCATCTCTTATCACTGACTTTTCAGTTCGCAGTTTGCTTAACGGCTTTTTTTTGTTTTTTCTGATCACACAATCCTCTGTCATGATCATGTTGGCGGTTGCTTTGTTTATCGTTGCCTACACTTTGTACTCAGAAAGCAAGAGCAAGGAGCAGCCGCTTAAATGGGAAAGACTGATTGAAAAAGAGTCTGGAAGAATGCAGCTGTTTTATCGCACGGCCAATATGTTCACAGACGTTCCCCATTTAAAAAGCCGTGTCGGCAGAAGAAAATGGCTTGATCCGATTTTTCGCTTTATCCCATATGGTCAACAGCAAGTATATGTACACTTGTTTTCAAGAACACTTCTGCGGACGAAAGAGTTTTCGGGCTTGATCTTGCGCTTATCAGTCATACCGGCGATTCTTTTATGGTTTGTGGACAATCCGTATATTGCGGTTGCCATATCAGTGGCCTTTTTATATTTGACTGGATTCCAGCTGCTTCCGGTTTACCGCCGGAATGATGTAAAAGTATGGGTCCATCTTTATCCAATATCACCTCATCATAAAAAGAAAGCTTTTTTAAAATTACTGTTGTTTGTGTTGGCGGGACAGGCTATTTTGTTTGTGATCATTCAACTATTGAATGGCAACTTTTTAAATGCTGTCTATATAGGGGGAGCGAGCGCGGCGTTTACAGCCTGGTTTGTGAAGGTGTATGCGGCGAAAAAAGTGGGGGCGCAACGATTCGAGTAAAAAAGGAGCTACATAAGCAAATACGAAATAGCAAAAGCCGAACAATTCATTTATCATTGTTCGGTTTTTTTGTGTTAAAAAATCCCTATCATCGCAACGTCAACATATTTCGCTTTAAAGCAGGTCTCTTCAGCTTCCTCGGAAAGCAAAGGTCGCTTTCCTGCGGGTCTTCAGCTCGAGCTATTCCCGCAGGAGTCTACATATGTTGACTGCGCTAAAAGCTTGCGTATAATACACTGGGACCATTTATCCCGCATGTAAGGTTCCGTAAGAGACTCCCCCTTCAAAATCTTGAGTGAATACAAAAGGTCTAAGTGTGAGAAAACGGTACCTAAATGCCCGATTGGTTCAACTAACATTCAGTAGGAGATGGAAAAAAACTCCTACTGAATGAAGTTTCACTTTATCCCGCATGTAAGGTGCCGTAAGACTCCCCCTTCAAAATCTTGAGTGAATACAAAAGGTCTAAGTGTGAGAAAACGGTACCTAAATGCCCGATTGGTTCAACTAACATTCAGTAGGAGAAGGAAGAAAACGCCTACTGAATGAAGTTTCACTTTATTGTTCGTTTTTTCATCAGCTGATTTAGTTGCCTCCCAGACTCTTTTCTTGTTTACACTGTGGCTTTCTGTTTGCACTTTGTTTCCGAGTGCTGATAGTCGATCGCAGAGAGTGCCAGAATCTTGGCTGCCACCAGCATCGATTTTTCATTGATATCAAACTTTGGATGATGATGTGAATAAGTGATGGGCGCATCTGGTTTTGCTCCCGTAAAAAAGTATGTCCCTTTTACGTGTTGCAGGTAATGGGCAAAATCTTCCCCACTCATTTCAAGGTTGGATTCTTCCACAACAGATACTTCGGGCACTTCGTGGGCGACTTTCATTAAAAATTCAGTTTCGTCTTGGTGGTTGACAACTGCCGGATACCCACGGGCATATTCAAATTCATATTCGCATCCGGCTGCTGTACATGTTCCGCGGACAATTCTTTCCATTTCCTTTTCGACCTGATCTCGTATCTGTTCACTGAAAGTTCTAACGGTTCCGCTTATTTTGGCCGTATCGGCAATAACATTAAACGCATTCTCTGCCACAAAAGAGCCTACTGAAACAACGGCAGGTTCCGTAGGATTTACTTGTCTGCTGACAATTTGCTGCAAGTTCATGACAAGTTGGGAGCCAATCACGATGGCATCTTTCGTTTTATGCGGCATGGCTCCATGACCGCCGCGGCCTTTGATGGTAATTTCATAACGGTCGGCAGCCGCCATAAAGGGACCTGTTTTGTAACGGACAGTCCCATATGCAGTTTCGGCCCATAGATGGGTACCGAAAATGGCATCTACACCCTCAAGACACCCATCATTAATCATGGCGATGGCTCCGCCGGGAGCCAATTCTTCGGCATGTTGATGAATGAGTACATATTCTCCCGAAAGCTCTTCCTTCAATTCATGTAGAACTTTACCGACAATTAACAATGTCGCAGTATGGCCATCGTGTCCGCAAGCGTGCATGACGCCCGGGTTTTTGGATTGGAATGGCAAATTCGTTTCTTCTTGTATTGGCAGCGCGTCAAAATCAGCCCTCAAAGCAATCGTTTTCCCAGGTTTGTTTCCTTTGATACGGGCAACCACTCCATTTTCGCCAACGCCGGTACGGACTTTTATTCCGAGTTTTCTGTAAAAATCGGCAATATATTGTGGAGTCTTTTCTTCTTTGAAAGACAATTCTGGATATTGATGCAAGTAACGGCGAATTTCAACCATTTCATCATAATATTGCTCCAGTTTTGTAAAGAGTGCTTGTTTCAAATAAAACACCACCCATCCATTTTTCACATTAAATTATATCATTAATGGAAAAATAAAGGAATGCCGGCAGTTGGCTTCTCTACTTGCCGAAAAAATGTGTGGCGGCAAGGGTTTTTTGCGAAGTCTGCTCTCGTTTTTCATTGGTTCGCGTTTATGGACGCCGCCAGATGTAAATATTATGATGATAAGGATGTTTATTGCTTGCCTAAAAATGAGAAAACGCCATCACGATTATCGTGAGGGCGCGAGATTCCACCCCCTATTCTCCAACGTTATTATTTTTAGCGGGCTTTTTTCCCCACCTTAACTGCCAGTAGGTGCCCATTTAATACCACTTTTTTTATTTGGGGCTGTTTTTTTGAAATGGGTTTGAGAACGAAGTGGGTACGCTGGCTGTAAACATATCGCTTTTTCAGGAATGTGTTAGGTGATTTGGTTGGCGGCACATACGTGATCGAATTCCCAGCTGTGTTTGGCTCAGCGCCGGATCGGTCAAATGAGATCAGCTGCTTACTCTTGATCCTCTTCTTCACCAACGGCAAATGTGGAAATATAAGATGGTCCAGCAAATATGCCGGTATTTTTGACTATTTTTAAATCTATCTGCTGTTTCAAGTCGTCTTTCCAATCATTATATGCTTTTTTATCGTTCCACATCGTCATGGTAATGTACGTATCGCTTGACAGGGGCCGCAACACTCTCATGACGATTAATCCTGGAAACTGCTCGACATTTTTGACACTTTCTATGAAGTCGTATTCAAAAACAGGGCGTCCTTCATCCCGTACAGGAATATGGTGACAGGCTACAAACCCTTTTTCTGCCCATGTTCCGCTTGAGTGGATGACCTCATATTTTCTGGGAGACTTGAAAATGGTTGCGCCATCTGTTTCATGCCATAATTGGACTGTTACGGGACTTACCATCAAAATCATCGTTTCATTCGGATATTGGTCGGCTATTTTTTTCATAAAATAATAAGTACCAGTTGTAATATATGTGTACAATAAAAGCACCTCTTTGGCCATTTTTATTTCATATTTGTAGTTTACCCTTTTTTGAAATTGAAAACGCCATTTTCCACGAACGGAAAGTTGCTAATGAGAACAAAAAAAGCACAAATTTATGACAACCATGCGCCCCGGCTATACTTTGGGCTCTAAAAAGACTATAGTAAAGGCGAACATAAATTATGTGCGTTCCAACCATTACAATTATACTAGATCCATGCGTCTAAAATGATGAAGGGCGGTTTCTTATATGAAAAACATAACAAACGATTCTTTTTTAAAGGCAGCAAAGGGAGAACAGACTAATCATGTTCCTGTCTGGTATATGCGCCAGGCGGGAAGGTCACAGCCACAATATAGGGAGCTAAAAGAAAAATATTCCTTGTTTGAAATTACACATCAACCGGAATTATGTGCGTATGTCACCAGGCTTCCCGTAGAAATGTATGATGTGGATGCGGCCATTTTATATAAAGATATTATGACACCCCTTCCGGCACTCGGAATTGATGTGGAAATTGTGAGCGGGGTAGGCCCGGTAATCGACAATCCCATCAGATCGAAAGAGGATGTGGAAAAACTCGGGGAGCTTTCTCCTGAAGAAGACATCAGCTATATATTGGAAACGATCAAGCTGTTAACAGACGAGCAGTTATCGGTTCCTTTGATCGGCTTTGGCGGGGCTCCGTTTACTTTGGCGTCATACATGATTGAAGGCGGACCTTCAAAAAATTACCATAAAACGAAGGCGCTTATGTACTCGGAACCTGAAACTTGGGCGCTTTTAATGGATAAGCTGGCCGATATGACCATTGTGTATTTAAAAGCACAGATCAATGCCGGTGCAAGTGCCGTGCAGCTTTTCGATTCCTGGGTAGGGGCGTTGAGCCGTCAAGACTATCGGACGTATATCAAACCTCATATGGAAAAGATTTTTTACGGCCTTAAAAGTGAAAAAGCACCAATCATTATGCATGGCGTGGGAGCAAGCCACCTCGCATTGGAATGGAATGATCTGCCGCTTGATGTCATCGGGCTTGATTGGCGGCTTCCGATTCGTGAGGCGAGAAACCTTGGAATCACAAAGGCCGTGCAAGGAAACCTGGATCCGGCCCTGCTCATTTCCTCGTGGGAAATGATTGAAGAAAGGGCAAAAGACATTATTGACCAAGGTATAGAAAAGCCGGGATTCATCTTTAATCTGGGACACGGTGTGTTCCCTGATGTAAAACCGGAAACACTCAAAAAACTGACAGCTTTTATTCACGAATACAGCGCAATGAAAATGAAACAGTCCCAATAAAAAAGGAGCGAAAAACGTGGCAGGAAAAAAAATGGGTTTGCTAGTAATGGCATATGGCACTCCATACACCGAAGACGATATTGAAAGATATTACACACATATTCGGCATGGCAGGCCGCCATCTCCAGAAGCATTGGAAGATTTGCGGAGAAGGTACGAGGCCATCGGAGGTATTTCACCTCTTGCCAAAATAACCGAGGATCAGGCCTTTGGTTTGGAGAAGCGGTTAAACGAAGTTCAGCAAGATGTTGAGTTTAAGGCTTACATTGGACTGAAGCATATTGAACCGTTCATTGAAGATGCTGTTGAAAAAATGAAGGAAGACGGTATTGAGGAAGCTGTTTCAATCGTATTGGCACCACATTTTTCAACATTCAGCGTCAAGTCATACAACAGCCGCGCGAAAGAAAAAGCTGATAAGCTTGGCGGTCCGGCCATTACGTCAGTGGAAAGCTGGTACAACGAACCTAAGTTTATCGATTATTGGGTCGAGAAAGTTAAAGAGACACTGGAAAACATGCCTGAGGATGAGCAACATTCGGCGTGTCTCATTGTATCGGCTCATAGCCTCCCGGAGAAAATATTGCAATTGAATGACCCTTATCCGAAGCAATTGGAAGAAACAGCCGATTTGATTGCCGAGGGAGCAGGGGTGAAAGAGTATGCCGTGGGCTGGCAAAGTGAAGGAAATACACCTGAGCCATGGCTTGGCCCCGATGTGCAGGACTTAACCAGGGATTTGCATAAACGTAAAGGTTATAAGGCATATATATATATTCCTGTTGGTTTTGTTTCGACGCATTTGGAAGTCCTTTATGATAATGATTATGAATGTAAGGTTGTCACCAATGAGGTTGGTGCGTCATACTACCGTCCCGCCATGCCGGATGCCCAGCCGGACTTTATTGATGCCATGGCCACGGTTGTGTTAAAGAAATTGGAACAAGTTGATTAATTTGCAAAAGAAGGCGGTATAGCTTTGGATAGTCATAAAACAGTTGTTGTAATCGGCGGAGGCATCACCGGTTTGACAGCAGCGTATTATTTACAGCGGGCTATTGATGAACAAGAGCTCCCGATAGATATTAAACTCGTTGAAGCAAGCCACAAGCTTGGAGGAAAAATTCAAACAGTCCATAAGGACGGTTTTATCATCGAACGCGGTCCGGACTCATTTCTGGAACGCAAGAAAAGTGCCGCTGAACTCGCAAAAGATGTGGGATTGGAAGAAGAGCTTGTCAACAATACAGTGGGAAAGTCATTCGTGCTTGTAAACGATAAGCTTCATTCCATGCCGAAAGGGGCAGTAATGGGGATACCCACACAAATTACTCCTTTTATCACTACTAATTTATTTTCGGTTCAAGGAAAAATGAGAGCGGCTGCTGATTTTATCATCCCGCGTTCCAAAGTTTCGGGAGACCAGTCTTTGGGAAGATTTTTCAGAAGGCGGCTTGGTGATGAAGTCGTTGAAAATCTGATTGAACCCCTTTTATCGGGCATTTATGCCGGGGATATCGACCAGTTAAGCCTTCAATCCACCTTTCCCCAATTTTACGAGGTGGAGAAGAAATATCGCAGCTTAATATTGGGGATGAAGAACACAACGCCATCTGCGCCGAAAAAAACATTGAACCCGAAAACCCAGGGGATTTTTCAAACACTGAAAGGCGGGCTTCAGTCGATTGTATGTGCCATTGAAGAAAAGCTTCCCGCATCAAGTATCCTAAAAGGGACCCGGGTCATGAAAGTTTTAAGGAAAGTAGACGAAGAAGGTTATACCGTTTATTTAAATAACGGAAAAAATATAGAAGCGGATAGTGTCGTTTGTACAGTACCGCATATGTTATTGGCCGATCTATTTCCACAATACGACTTTTTCGGCAGCTTTAAGCATGTTCCTTCCACGTCGGTTGCGACAGTGGCGATGGCCTTTGATGCAAATGACGTGGCGGACCACATGGACGGAACCGGCTTTGTCGTTTCCAGAAACAGTGATTACACGATCACAGCCTGCACATGGACTCATAAGAAATGGCCGCATACGACACCTGCCGGAAAAGTGCTTTTACGGTCATATGTTGGCCGTGCCGGAGAAGAAACCGTTGTTGATCTGCCGGATGAAGAAATTGAGCAGATTGTATTGGATGATTTAAAAAGGATCATGGATTTACAAGCCAAACCCGAATTTACGATCGTTACCCGCTGGAAACAGGCGATGCCCCAATACACAATAGGGCACAAAGAGCGTGTCGGAAAGATGAACAAAATCGTCAGCGAGGATTTGCCGGGGGTATATATAGCAGGAAGTTCGTTTGAAGGACTCGGGATTCCGGATTGTATTGACCAGGGGAAAGCGGTAGTGAACAAAGTGTTAACCTATATCAACTCGTAATAAAAGCGGCCGGAAATGGGCCGCTTTTGTTGTGCTACATATATGTCCTCAAAAAAGCAGGAAGGAGGATCTCCTTTCCTGCTACAAGGCTCTTTTAATGTCTTTCATAATTTGATCGAATGGAACATCCTTATCGCCGGGATATTCACCGATAATTTCTCCATTTTTATTCATCAGGTAAAAGCTGACGCCATGGATCACTTGGTTGTCGTCACGAGGCTTTTTCACAACAGATTTAAAATTTTTCGGAACCCAATCTTCAATTTCTTTTTGCGTATACCCTGTTAAAAAGTGCCACCTGGAAAAGTCCGCGTTAAAAGATTCTCCGTATTTTTTTAATGCTTCGGGCGTATCGACTTCAGGGTCCACACTGAAAGAAACAAAATGGACGTCATCCAGTTTTTCTTCCTTCACCCTTTTTTGCAGTTCACTCATATTCATACTCATGGGCGGACAAACGGTCGTACAATTTGTAAACACAAAGTCGGCCACCCACACTTTTCCTTCCAAATCTTTCAGGCCGAAAGGCTTCCCATCCTGATCGGTAAAGTTAAAGTCCGCGATCGGCGTCCCTTTTTTTTCGGATGAACAGGCAGCTAATGCGAGCAACACAGCCAGGAACATGATATATAGCGATTTTCTCAAGAAAGATACCTCCATTTACGCACTTCTTATCCTTATTATAACCTACGATTCTTTTAAAGAGGATTATGTCACGCAAGAGTTCAGAAATTATTCAATTTAGACATTCAATTACAGGTCATTGAGCAATTTTGTGTATAATGGTAGAATCTCTTCAAGTACATAGCATCGAGACAATAGAAAGGTGTGAACAGCCATTTATCCTCTTATAAAAAAATATTTATTCCGGCTTGATCCTGAGGATGTCCATCATAAGACGGTGGCGCTGCTAAAGCTGGCTGAAAATATGGGTGGGGGCGGACTGCTAAAAAAAATATATGGTGCGGCTGACAACCGGCTGTCATCCAAGGTAATGGGGATCAGCTTTCCCAATCCTGTCGGGCTTGCTGCCGGTTTTGATAAAAATGCGGAAGTATACGGCGGGCTGGCCGCACTCGGTTTCGGATTCGTGGAAGTAGGGACGATTACGCCCAAAGCTCAATCCGGGAATGACAAACCTCGTTTATTTCGCCTTGCTGATGACAAAGCAGTCATTAACCGAATGGGCTTTAATAACGAAGGAGCAGAGCGGATCAAAGAGAACTTGCGGGATTTTGAGAAAGCTCATATACCGATTGGAATCAACATCGGAAAAAACAAAATTACCCCGAACGAAGACGCGGCAAGTGATTATGAAAAATGTTTGGAAGTCCTCTATCCGTACGGACATTATTTTGTCATCAATGTCAGCTCCCCCAATACGCCGAACTTGCGGGACTTGCAGGAAACAGAGAGTCTCCGACATTTAATCGCGTCCATTCAAAACAAGAAAAGAGATTTGGAACACAATGGTGCCCAAAAGAAACCGATTATGTTAAAAGTCGCCCCTGATATGGCAGATGAACAGATGTCTGATGTCATCCGCTTGGCCAAAGAGGAGGGACTTTCCGGCATTATCGCCACGAACACGACATTGTCGCGGGAAGGCCTGCGAAATCGGGACACAGCTTCCGAGGCCGGCGGTTTAAGCGGCTTGCCGCTGAAAGAACGTTCAACCGCCTGGATAAGAGAAATCTATCGAGAGGTGGGGGACGAACTGCCGATTATTGGAGTCGGCGGTATTTTTACCGGGGAGGACGCTTACGAAAAAATCCGTGCGGGAGCGAGCCTTATTCAAGTATATACCGGAATGATCTATGAGGGGCCAAGCATTGCCAAAAACATCAACGCAAGGCTAATTGAACTGATGGACCGGGACGGCATCCACCATATTTCCGAAGTGGTTGGGGCCGATGTAAAATAACGAAACATGAAAGCCGTCTTTTTTGATGGCTTTCTATTTATATCTGGTTGTTGCGATCGACCAAATCACAAAATAGGTTGACAGTCAATATTCCCTCCATTATAATTTTTGAAAATTAATATTTTTCTAAAGTTATTATTAAGGGAGTTTATGGGGGGATGTAAATGAACGCATTCAAAAAATGCGCTTTTGTTTTTATGAGCGCTATCTTCATTTTAGGGGCGTGCAACAATGACACTGCTTCTCCAGATACCAATAAAGATGAAGAAAAAGGGAAAACATATACGATTGGCATTACACAAGTCCAAGAGCATCCTGCTTTGAACCTTGCCACTGAAGGGTTTCAAAAAGCCCTGGAAGAAGCGGGACTGGATGTCGAATATGACATTCAAAATGCCCAAGGCGACAACACAGCCAATGACACGATTGCCACCAACTTTGTCAGTGCAAATGTAGATCTGATTTTTGCCAATTCAACGCCGAGCGCACAGGCTGCATTAAGCAAAACGAACGAGATTCCGATTGTGTTTACTTCTGTCGTTGATCCAGTCGGCGCCGAATTAGTAGAATCAATGGAAAAGCCGGGCGGGAATGTAACAGGGACGAGCCATCACCATCCTGATTCGATTCCGGAGACGTTAACATTTTTTAAAGAACAATTAAACGCGAAGAAAATCGGAACTGTTTATAATTCAGGAGAACAAAATGCGCGGGCCCAAATTGATAAGCTGATCAAACAAATGGATGATTACGGGTTGGAATTAGTGGAGGCGACGGTTTCAACCACCGCCGATGTCAAACAGGCAACCGAGTCGATCATCGATCAAGTGGATGCTTTTTATGTGATCACGGATAATACGGTCGTTTCCGCTTTTGAATCGGTTGCTGACGTAACATCGGATAAAAAAGTGCCGTTACTGGCAGCCGATGTTGCCTCGGTTCCACGCGGTGCTTTTGCCGCATATGGTGTTGATTTTTTTGAGGTTGGCCATGAAGCAGGAAAAATGGCCGTCAAAATATTAACAGAGGAGGCAAACCCGGGGGACATACCGGCTCAGCCGCCCAAAACCTTATTATTTATGGTCAATAAAAAAGTGGCTGAAACAATCGGAATGGAAATCAAGCCGGAATGGAACGCCGATATTCACGAGGAATAGAAGGACGAAAAAAAATCTCCGATCTCATGACTGCATGAAAGGAGATTTTTTGCTGTTATCAAATCTTATAAGTTCTTTATCTATCATTATTTAAAATCAAGGCATTTTTCACATTTTGTTCCATAACACTCGTGCTGTTCTGATACAGTTTCTCCACATTCCGTACATCTTTTTGGAGGCAGGTTTTTAAAGAATTCTACGACGTTATCAAGCATTACTTGTTTCCCTCTCCTTCCATTTTGTTATACAACTGATCAACGTTAATAATATTGTATTATAACAGCACTTTTCCTGTCAATAAAAATTTTTTGTCATGATAAATTTTTCGAAATCAAGTATAGTTAAGGTAAATAAAAAAAGTGGTGAATCAATTGGAACTGTCTGTATTGGGCTGCTGGGGCGGCTATCCGAAAGCGGGGGAAGCAAGCTCCGGCTATTTGTTGAAGTATGATAACTATTACTTGCTGCTTGATTGCGGTAGTGCCGTCCTGTCAAAGTTGCAAATGATGATTCCGCCAGAGAAACTGGATGCCATCGTACTTTCACACTATCATCCCGATCATATAGCGGATATCGGCGTTACCCAACATGCACTTTACGTTGCAAAATTCATTCATCAATACGACGGATGCCTTCCCGTCTATGGGCACGGCCAAAATGAGGCCGAATTTGACAAGCTATCCTATAAAGATGTCATGAAAGGCATTCCCTATGAATCGGATCAACTATTGCATATTGGACCCTTCTCCATTGTCTTCTTTAAAACGAAGCACCCTGTTCCTTGCTATGGCATGAGGATTGAAGCTGGCGGAAAGACGCTTGTGTACACGGGGGACACCGCATTTTTTGAAGAGTTGGCCGAATTTTCCAAGGATGCCGACGTATTATTGGCGGAGTCCAATTTTTATAAAGGGATGGATGGAACAGCCGCGGGGCATATGACGAGTGAAGAGGCAGGACGTGTGGCAAACATGGCAAAAGTGGGGAAGCTGATTTTGACGCATCTTCCGCACTATGGAAACTTGAATCAACTTAAAACAGAAGCAGGGGAACAATACAGGGGGGACATTCTCATCGCCCAAGAAGGACTCACTGTTTCGTTATAAAATTGGAAAGGAAGGAAAGGAAAAAATGCTTTTTATTGATAACAACGGGATTACGGATCCGCGCATTAATTTGGCAATCGAGGAATATGCGCTCAAGCATTTGGATGCGGACAATACATATTTATTATTTTATATCAATGAACCTTCCATCATTATTGGAAAAAACCAAAATACCATCGAGGAAATCAATACGGAGTATGTAGAAAAAAACGGTATTCATGTCGTCCGCAGGCTATCCGGAGGAGGAGCCGTTTACCACGATCTCGGCAATTTGAACTTCAGCTTTATTACAAAAGATGATGGCGACAGCTTCATGAACTTTCAAAAGTTCGTACAGCCTGTCATTCAGGCCCTGGATAAAATCGGGGTGAAAGCGGAGATGAAAGGAAGAAATGATATTCTCGTTGAGGGGAGAAAAGTCTCGGGAAATGCCCAATTCGCAACCAGGGGCAGGATGTTCAGCCATGGAACGCTTATGTTTGACTCGGAAATTGAAAACGTCGTATCGGCTTTAAAAGTAAGAAAAGATAAAATAGAATCCAAAGGCATTAAGTCGATTCGAAGCCGGGTGGCCAACATCTCTGAGTTCTTAACGGAAGAAATGACGATTGAAGCGTTTAGGCAATTACTGCTTCGGCATATTTTTGAAGGGGTAGACGAGATTCCGGAATATAAGCTAACCGAGGATGACTGGCAAAAGATCCATGAAATCTCTGAAAAACGCTACAAGAGTTGGGATTGGAACTTTGGAAAGTCCCCTCAGTGTAATATCCAGCATTCCCGCAGATTCCCGGTTGGCCTGGTTGAATTCCGCCTCGATGTAACGAAAGGAGTCATCTCGCAATGTAAAATATTTGGCGACTTTTTCGGTGTTGGAGATGTAGCCGAAATAGAAAGCCGTTTGATCGGAACACGCTATGAACGAGCCGATATCGAAAGAGCGCTGGCGGGGATCGATGTCTCCCATTATTTCGGAAATGTGACGAAAGAGGAAATCGTCAATTTAATTTATTAGCTTTTGATGATAGATGCTTTAAATTTGTTCCTAAAAATAAAAAATGCTAAAAGATCTTCCAAAGGAGAGGAATAAAATGGGAAATATTGTTTGTCATGTGGAGAACTTTATCGCAACCATTACGATTAACCGGCCGGATTCTTTGAACGCATTTAATTATGAAACGCTGTGCCAGCTTGAAGAAACAATTGAATCATTGAGAATGGACAAGGACGCCAGAGTCATTGTGTTTCGGGGAGCAGGTGACAAAGCATTCAGCGTTGGAGCAGATTTGAAAGAAAGAAAAACACTCTCAGAAGAGCAAGTGCGCCGCAATGTCTATAAAATAGGAAAAGTGTTTCAGGCGGTTGAACAACTTCCACAGCCGACCATTGCCGCCATGAATGGACATGCATTTGGCGGAGGGATGGAGCTGGCGCTTGCTTGCGATTTCCGGATCGCTGCCAAAGAGGCGTTGATGGGTCTGACGGAAACAAGCCTTGCCATCATACCGGGGGCCGGCGGGACACAGCGGCTGCCGCGTCTGATTGGTGAAGCAAAGGCGCTCGAATTAATTTTGACGGCGAAAAGATTTTCGGGTGAAGATGCTGTTACATATGGAGTGGTAACGAAAGCGGTGGAAAAGGAAAGGGTTATGGAAGCCGCAAGAGAATTGGCAAATGCGATTTTGGCTAATGGCCCGATTGCCGTCCAGCAGGCGAAATATGCCGTTAAAACGGGGATGAATGCCGATCTTGCCACCGGGCTTGAAATCGAGAGAAAAGCCTATGAATTGACGATCCCGACAGAAGACAGACTGGAAGCCCTTCAGGCATTCAGTGAAAAAAGAAAGCCTGTATACCAAGGAAAATAACGAGCTGAACTGGATGAACAAGTAACTCGTTTCAACTTTCCCGCCTGAATCGGCAGCAAGACACTCGATTCAAAAAAATAAAACGAAGATGTGGCGGGGTGAGCAACTGCCAGTAAACGCCCGATTGGTTCAACTAACAATCAGCGGACAAAAAATTCCTCTGATTGAAGTTTCACTTTATCCCGCATTAACTGGCAGTAAGCCCCCACTCCAAGAGTTCAAGGTAAAATGAAAAATGTGAGTAGAGGTCCAACTGCCAGTAAACGCCCGATTGGTTCAACGAACAATCAGCGGACGAAAAATTCCGCTGATTGAAGTTTCACTTTATCCCGCATTAACTGGCAGTAAGCCCCCACTCCAAGAGTTCAAGGTAAAATGAAAAATGTGAGTAGAGGTCCAACTGCCAGTAAACGCCCGATTGGTTCAACGAACAATCAGCGGACGAAAAATTCCGCTGATTGAAGTTTCACTTTATCCCGCATTAACTGGCAGTAAGCCCCCACTCCAAGAGTTCAAGGTAAAATGAAAAATGTGAGTAGAGGTCCAACTGCCAGTAAACGCCCGATTGGTTCAACGAACAATCAGCGGACAAAAAATTCCGCTGATTGAAGTTTCACTTTATCCCGCATTAACTGGCAGTAAGCCCCCACTCCAAGAGTTCAAGGTAAAATGAAAAATGTAAGTAGAGGTCCAACTGCCAGTAAACGCCCGATTGGTTCAACGAACAATCAGCGGACAAAAAATTCCTCTGATTGAAGTTTCACTTTATCCCGCATTAACTGGCAGTAAGCCCCCACTCCAAGAGTTCAAGGTAAAATGAAAAATGTGAGTAGAGGTCCAACTGCCAGTAAACGCCCGATTGGTTCAACTAACAATCAGCGGACAAAAAATTCCGCTGATTGAAGTTTCACTTTATCCCGCATTAACTGGCAGTAAGCCCCCACTCCAAGAGTTCAAGGTAAAATGAAAAATGTGAGTAGAGGTCCAACTGCCAGTAAACGCCCGATTGGTTCAACTAACAATCAGCGGACGAAAAATTCCGCTGATTGAAGTTTCACTTTATCCCTCTTCTTCTTTCAGTTGGCGGATTGAAACGGATTGTTCATTTTGCGGCTCATCAAGCGGGTAAATCCTGGCCGTTTCGTTTTTCTCGTCCACATGTTGGATATATACAGGAACGCCGTTTAAAGTGACCTTTACCATGTCTGGCAAGGAAGCAATTTCTTTTGCTCGCATTATATTCATGAAAGAACCCTCCTGCTTATACTATTGGTTCTTTATAATGGGGTTATACGTGTAGAAATGAATCGGGGGCTTGAGATGAAAAATTATCATTGTTGTGCCACTTGCATTCATTTTTCGGCAGAAAGAAAAGAGGGCAAGATGGTCTATTTATGTACCCGCCTCGGGTTTGAAACAAAAACAAACTATCAGTTTGATTGCTGGACACCGAAAGAACATGTCAAAAGATTGATAGAAAAAGAAAAGAGGATGCGGAATCATGATTAATGTGAGAACATCTATTTGTGATGAGTTAAATATTCAATTTCCGGTTATTCAGGCAGGTATGGCAGGGACCGCGACCGCGGCATTAGCTGCAGCTGTTTCCATGGCCGGCGGGCTTGGGACAGTGGGGGCGGCTTATATGGCTCCTGAAACGATCAGAACGTGTATCAGGGACATTCGAGAAAAGACGGATAAGCCGTTTGGAGTGAACTTATTTTGTACGAAAGAGCAAGGCGGCACGGATGGATTCGAGAAAGTTCAACATGTCTTAAATCGCTTCAGAAAGGATCTGGGCATGGATGAGAAATTGGACTTTGAAATGCCGCCACAGTTGTTTGAAGAGCAATTTCAAGTACTGACGGAAGAAAAAGTTCCGGTGATCAGCACAGCCTTCGGCTTGCTTTCACCGGATAAAATGAAAGAGGCAAAAAGGGCAGGAAGCAAAGCCATTTCCATGGTGACAACTGTAAACGAAGCGATTGCAGCCGAAAAAGCGGGAGTGGATATAATTGTGGCTCAAGGAAGCGATGCGGGCGGCCATCGTGGAACGTTTGACATCGGCGCACATCCGAATGGAGCCAATATCGGCACTTTTTCTCTCATTCCGCAAGTTGTAGATCATGTGAATGTCCCCGTAGTCGCTGCCGGAGGCATTATGGATGGCAGAGGGGTAATAGCAGCACTGGCACTGGGGGCAGCCGGTGTTCAGCTTGGCACGGCTTTTCTAATTAGCAAAGAGTCTGTCGCTCATCCTGTTTATAAGAAAGCATTGTCCGAAAGTACAGAGGAAAGTACTGTTATTACGAAAAGCTTTTCAGGCCGACCGGCTCGGGGAATCAAAAACACATTTATCCAAGAATTTGAAGCTGCGGTAGAACCGCTTCCGTTTCCTACCCAGAATACCTTGACAAATGACATCAGAAAGGTAGCCGCAGAACAAAACGATCCAGAATATATGTCTTTGTGGGCGGGACAAGGAACACGGCTCCTCCGGCGGCCTGAAGAACATGCCGCTCATATTCTTAAAAACATCATGAAAGAAACGAACCAAGTTCTAAGCTAAGTATGTTAAAAGCCGGTTTTGTTGTGAGGAGGGACAATGGTGGAAGTATCGGTCGGCAAACAGGAAGATTCATCATTTCGCCTAGGCCTTCAGGGAGGCATCAGTATCGCAATCGGGTATGCCCCCATAGCCTTAACTTATGGGCTGCTTGCGAAAACATCAGGGTTGACGTTATTGGAGACAGTCTTGATGAGCCTAATCGTTTTTGCCGGGGCGTCACAATATATGGCGCTCAGCATGTTTGCACTTGGGACTGGGGCCATTGAAATCATAATGACGACGTTTATCGTTAATATCAGGCATTTTCTCATGTCTGCTTCCTTAAATGAAAAAATGGAAGAAGACGCCCGTTGGAAAAAAGCCATTTATGCTTTTGGTATTACAGATGAAACTTTTTCGGTCGCCGCCACGAAGCCGGACACAGTGAAAACGGGATATATATTTGGGATTATTACACTTGCCTACAGCAGCTGGGTGATCTGTTCGGCTATAGGTTTTGCCATTGGCGCCAGACTGCCGCAAGTGTTGCAAGAAAGTATGGCCATCTCACTTTATGCAATGTTCATTGGATTGCTCGTGCCATCTATGAAAAAGAGTGTAAAAGTGGGCTGTTTGGCTCTGTTAGCCGCGGTATTCAATAGTCTCTTTGTTTACTCTGGAGTGATGGGAAAAGGTTGGGCGATTGTGGCAGCGACTCTTTTCTCGTCCATTATCATTGAAATTGTCGAGATGGTGAAAAACAAAGGAGGGATGATCAAATGAATCCTTCCGGTTCCACGATTATTTTAACGATTATCGGAATGGCTGTTGTGACGTATATCCCGAGGATGCTGCCGTTTATTATGTTTAAAGGAAAGGAGTTGCCGCCGTTTGTACAGGGTGTCCTGAAAAACGTCCCATATGCAACGCTCGGCGCCCTCATTTTTCCGGCTGTTTTATTTATACGTGACGGGGATATTCTGTACGGCATTGTCGGGGCGGTGGCCGCATTTTTGATCGCCTTTGCTGGGGCGAACGTCATTCTCGTCGTCATTGGTTCCATTGTGATCTTAGCTGCTTCTTCAACTTTTTTGTAAAAAAATACGAATGGTTTTCATTAGCGTGGCGTCTTCGCCCGCTTATTTTTTTGTGCAGTAGGACACAATACTTTCAAACAGGTTCTATTCTGATGTATTTTTTTCTACATATAATAATGAATGGACGAGGGGGGGAATGAAATGGTTAGAAAATGGTGTTTACGTGCAATCGCCGCTTATTTTTTGTTCGGCGTAGTCATGTACGTTTATTTGTTTTTTTTGGCTGATACGTCCATCCCGGATATGTATAAAGGTACAAGCGTCGATCCAACCACATTTTTAAACGCCCGGGAAATGATGTTAAGTGAAGAATATTCCAAGATCCGCAACTTGCTTTTTTTTCTGTCTTCTCCATATGAGTGGTTGTTTTATTATTTAGTACTTATTTTTGGTGTTTCAGCCGCCTTCGAACGTTGGGCAGGCCAAGCGTCAAAATGGTTTCCGTTGAAAACAGCTATTTATTTATTCTGGCTGTCTCTTGCATCATTCGTATTTACTTTTCCATTTTCTTATATCTCTTATGTATTTTCAAGAACTTACAATATTTCCACACAGTTGTTCCCATCGTGGATGAAGGATGAATTAATTGATTTTTGGGTCAGTTACGCCACTATGTTCATCCTTGTCCTCGTGCTATATAGTTTGATGAAAAAATTTAAAAAGAAGTGGTGGTTGGCCGCATGGGTGTTGTCGGTTCCGTATTCCATTTTCATGATGTTTATCCAGCCTGTCGTCATTGATCCGCTGTATAATGATTTTTACCCCTTGAAAGACAAACAACTGGAATCCAAAATCCTCCTGCTTGCCAATGAAGCGGACATACCGGCGGAACATGTATATGAAGTGGATATGTCGCAAAAAACGAATGCGTTAAATGCCTATGTAACGGGTGTTGGATCTAACTCCAGGATCGTTCTTTGGGATACGACCCTTGAACGTTTGGATGATGAGGAAGTTTTGTTTATCATGGCTCACGAGATGGGCCACTACGTGGAAAAGCATATTTATTTTGGCATTGCCGGCTATACGCTGCTTTCCTTTGCGGGCCTGTGGCTGACAGCGAAATGGATGGAACGGTGGGTTGCCAAAAGAGGAACAGTGTGGAAGGTGGAAAGTATAACAAACATCAGCTCCCTGCCTGTTTTTCTGCTGACAATCTCTATTCTTCTGTTTGCCGTCAGTCCGTTGACAAACTGGGTATCACGTTACCAGGAAATGCGGGCTGATCGATATGCGATCGAAATGACACAGGACAAAGACGCGGCCGTACGGACATTTCAAAACTTGACGAAAGCAGGGTTAAGCCAAGTAAACCCGCCATACCTTGTGAAAATTTTCCGTTATGGACATCCAACGATGCTGGAACGGATTAGAATGATGGAAGAATTTGAAGGTGATCGGGACGAAGAGTTATAAATGAAAAACATCCCCCTTAAGAGGGGGATGACTATTGTTGAGTATTTATTCTGTATATTTGGCCAATTCTTTTGTCAGCTTCATAAAAGCTTCTTTGTCTTTTCGGTCAAGCGCCAAGTCAATTTCTTTTCGCAACTGCTCTTCGCGTCTTTTTTGCAGGAGTCCGTTCAGGAAAAGGTCAGTGTACCACTCAAGCGCTTGTGCTTCTTTTTGTTGCTGTGTCATCGTATACTCTTTCAACAGTTCCTGATAAGATTTCTTCCTTTCCATCGATGATCACCTCGGAACCTTTTTTTAATTATACACGGTTAATGGGCAAAATACAACTAATCTATGAAAATTTTCAGATGTTTTTTAAGAATAAATCTGTTGCTTATTATGAATGAGAGAATTTTCATTATTTAATATAATTTGGAATTTATGTGACATTTTTGTGCGCGTATGTTATGATTTATATGAATAATGATGAAGTTTGTTGAAAGGGGAAGAGCTATGGCGAAAAAGGACATCGTTTTTGTTGAGGATTATGAAATTAACCCGTACACGATGATGATTAAGCCCGCAACGAACAATGATCCTCAAATTCTCTCGGAAATTTTTGAAATGAATGGTCGTTACTTATCTTCAGACCCGCCCTTTAATATCGTAAAGAGAAGCTGTGAATATTTTGGATCTTCTTTCAATGGAAGACGACACGGGACACGGCAGCTCATAGGAATTACCCACAAGCCACCGATTATTGTAGACCCCTACACATCCATCTTTCTTTTTCCTACCGCATCACCTACAAGCTCCCATTGTATATGGATTTCTCACGATTATGTTACCTCACATAAAAGAAACGGGTCAGATGCGACGATCGTTACATTCCAAAACAATGAAATCCATGAACTTCCGATTTCATTTTATTCGTTTGAAAACCAGTTATCGCGGACGGCCATGCTAAGAATTAAATTTATGCAAAATATGAAGCGGATGGAGAAGTTTGCCAAGCTGATACATAATCAGGTTTCAGAGCAGAGAGGATTTTATTGGACTTAATTTAGAAGGAACATGTTCATGTCTCCTTCTTTTTTGGTGTTGGCTCCGTTTCGGGGCTACGCGCTTGTGATTTGGTCCGGCTGCCGCTGCCCAAATAATCAGTGAGCAGTTCTTCGACCCTGTTTCGCAGACGGGGATTAAAGTAATTATGGTGTTCCTCGTAGCCTTTGTAAAAAAACATGTACATCGTAAAAGCATTGTCTGATTTTATTTTCTTGACACGGATATTGTTTTTTTGCAAATGGTGTTTTACTGCTGCAAGCTCCTTCTGAATGATGTTCATTGTTTTTTGAATCAATTCCTGATAAGGTTTTTTTAGTTTGAAGGGACTTTTTTCTATCATGCGCAAGTCACGGCGCAATACGGAAAGAACCATTGGCAAGTAGATCGCCTGCTCAATTACATCCCGTTCATTGTCAGGAATCCTTGTCATTTTTCATTCTCCTTTCCTTAAAGAAGGGAACATTTGTTCTCATTTTACTAAGAGGCATTCGAAATAGCAAGATGAAATTGCTGGTAAGGAAGGCAATTCTTGCATGGAGGAAGAAGAATAGATCAGAGGCATGCGGCTATGTTATAATTTAAAAACAAACAAGGCCGTGCTCCCGGTTGTGAATAGAGGAATATTGATGGATCTGGATTTTTTCAAAGAATGGATAACGATTGAAAATGTGATGGAATTAATCGAAAAGTACCGCTCTTTCGGTCCGCTCCCCGGTATTTTATTGCCATTCCTAGAGGCGTTTTTCCCGTTTTTGCCGTTGTTTTTGTTTGTGATGGCAAACGCCAATGCTTTCGGACTTGGCTGGGGGTTTCTGTTTTCCTGGATTGGCTCTGCGAGCGGGGCTTATTTTGTGTTCTTGCTCATACGAAGATTTGGCGAAGCGCGGGTGTTCAACTTTCTGCGCAGGAATGAAAAAGTTCGGAGCTTGATGGCTTGGGTGGAAAGGCGCGGCTTTGGTCCGTTATTTATTCTACTCTGTTTTCCGTTTACACCATCAGCTGTCGTAAATATTGTGGCAGGTCTTTCGAAAATAGGCATATATCAATACATGCTTGCTGTGTTAACCGGGAAAGCCGTCATGATTTTTACAATGAGCTTTATTGGATATGACGTCATCTCTTTAGTAAAACAGCCCGTCAGAACGGGAATTGTTTGTTTGATCATCGCCATCCTGTGGTATGCTGGAAAACGGGTCGAAGAAAAGCTGAAAGAAAAGGATAAGACACGTCTGCACGATTAAGAAAAGTGTACAAGCCTTCTTTTTGCGTCGCGCAGATTTTCAAATAAACAAAAGGCTTTGGCGTCGCGCATTTAAAAAACGTACGCATGATCTGGAAAATGGATGGCAATAAAGATGTGAACGTTGAACTGCACCCCAATCAAATATTGGAGGTGCTTTTCTCATGTTGCATGTAATTAATCGAAAAGAAATGAGAGACATATGTATCACTTTGGGGGAGAAAGCGCTCGCAAAACTCACCGTACACTTTATCGTTTAAATGGAACATGCTTGATGAAAGGAACAGAGGAGAGATCGTCCATCACAGAAACAGCAGCGGTCATTACCATTCTACTTTCCAAGGTTGAAAAAAGGAGCACACACAAGTATAACGTCTAAGTAATAACGGAAACCGACCACTAGCTATGATAGATCATGCCCGCTCCCGGGAGAGGCGAAGAAAACGGTCACCATCCATGACAGCTCCGTCCTCCCTATAGAGTAAATCGCAAAAGTGGTCATCAAACCCGGTTGATCATGCCCGCTCCCAGGAATGAGGCGAGTAAATTGGTCAACTGGCCCGATGTGATTTTGACACCGGTGGGAATGGTCTTGTGCGATTTGACCGTACTTATTGAAATGATCGCATTTTTTGTGTGCAGGCCGGTGACTTTCCCACTTTTCTTGCGGAATGTATGTTCGTATTTGTTGGGCGTTATATGTTATAATAAAAGGAAATTTTTCGGTTTCATGGGGAAAAAGTGAATAAAGGGGTTGGAAATATGTCGCTTCGTTTTATTATCGGCCGTTCGGGGACAGGAAAAACGACATTCATTCTAAACGAAATCAGAGAGAAGTTAAAAGAACTTCCTGACGGTCCCCCCATTTTATACATAGTTCCGGAGCAAATGACGTTTTTATCTGAATATGAATTGGTGCAAACGCCGGGACTCGCCGGAACGATCCGGGCCCAAGTATACAGTTTCACCCGGCTTGCTTGGCGGATTTTTCAGGAAACAGGCGGGTCAAGCAGAAATCATGTGACAAGTGCCGGGCTGAATATGTTGATCAGAAAAATTGTGGAAGACCATAAGAATGAGTTGAAGTTGTTCCGACAGGCATCCGATAAATCGGGCTTTGTCCAGCAATTGGAACAGATGTTCACTGAACTGAAACATTATTGTGTGGCGCCTGATGACCTGGCTAAACAGAAGGAGGAAATGGCGTTTCTTCATTCTACACGGGCATTGGCTGATAAACTCCATGACATTGAATTGATTTACCGGCTTTTTGAAAAAGGACTGGAAGGAAAGTATTTGGATTCCAATGATAGCTTGCGCTTGTTGTCAGAACTGATTGACCGGTCTCAATATCTGCAGAATGCCGAAATTTATATTGACGGTTTTCACAATTTTACGCCCCAGGAATATTTGGTGATCAATCGCCTTTTGAAAAAATGCAGCAGGGTGACGGTGGCGCTTATACTGGATCGGCCCTTTCAACATGAGCTGCCTGATGAACTTCATCTATTTAGAATGACTGGCGAAACGTATGCTCACTTATATGAGATGGCGCAGCAAGAAGACGTTCCGGTTGAACAAGATATCCAGCTTTTGCATGCGAAAAAATTCAAGTCTGCAAACCTGCGCCATTTAGAAGCCCAATTTGAAAGCAGGCCGGTGAGTGCTTCAAAGGAGGAAGGCGGTATACAATTGATGGCAGCCGCCAATCGCCGGGCGGAAATGGAAGGCATTGCAAGAGAAATTCGCCGGCTGGTGATGGAGGAAGGATACCGTTATAAAGATATCGCTGTTTTAATCCGGAATGGAAATGATTATCGGTCGGCTTTGGAGACCATTTTTCATGACTACGACATACCGTTTTTTATTGATCAAAAGCGTTCAATGCTCAATCATCCGCTCGTAGAGTTGCTTCGCTCTGTTTTGGAGGTCATCAATGGAAACTGGCGATACGAGCCGGTATTTCGGGCTGTCAAAACAGACCTGCTTTTTCCGCTTGGAGAACATATTGAGACGTTCCGGGAGCAAATGGACAGGCTGGAAAATTACGTTCTTGCTTATGGGAAGAAAGGGGAAGACTGGACAAAGAACGAACGATGGACGTACAGCCGGTTTCGCGGGTTGGAGTCTGCCCAATTCGTACAGACTGATAAAGAAAAGGAAATAGAGAGGGAGATCGCCCGTTCAAGGGAGCTCGTTACACTTCCCATTGTAAGGCTGTCTAGGCGACTTAAAAAAGCTGTAAAGGGACGGGATTTATGCGAAGCTGTCTATTTATTTCTGGAAGAACTGGAAGTTCCGCAAAAATTGGAGCAGCTCAGTGAGAATGCCGAGAAGAAAGGCCGGTTAATTGAATCAAGGGAGCATGATCAGGCGTGGAATGCCATCATTGAGTTATTGGACCAGTTTGTGGAGATTTTGGGGGATTTGAGCATCTCATTGGATAAATTTATTTCCATTATTGACTCCGGATTGGAAGAAATGAAGTTTTCTCTTATTCCGCCGGCCGTAGATCAAGTTTTTGTTGCCAATTTGGAATTATCGAGGTTGTCTCATATTAAAACGGCATTTGTAGCCGGTTTAAACGACGGCGTTTTGCCGGCAAGGATGATAGATGGGGGAGTGTTGTCTGACGAAGACCGGACTGCATTATTGCAAGCAGGCGTGCCTATTGCTCCGGACAGCAGAAGGCGGCTGCTGAATGAGGAGTTTGTGGCTTATCGGTCATTTACTGCAGCCGAAAAGCAACTCATCCTGTCCTATCCATTGGCAGATGATGAAGGGAAAGCCCTTCAGCCTTCTCCATTTATTGAACGGATCAGGACAATGTTTCCCCATGCAACTGAAAGCATGGTTGTAAACGAACCGGCCGAATTGTTTGAAGACAACCAACTTGAATATATTTCCCATCCAGACTCTGCCATTGCGTATTTGACCGGGCAGCTGCAATTGAAAAAAAGAAAATATCCAATGGCTGACTTTTGGTGGGATGTTTACAATTTTTATATGGCCGACCCCACTTGGAAAAATAAGGCAAGACGCATATTGTCAAGTTTATATTACGATAACAGAACGAAGAAACTTTCAGAAGACACGAGTAAAAAATTATACGGAGACAAAATGGTCGCCAGCGTTTCGCGAATGGAACTTTTTCACAGTTGCCCTTTTTCCCACTTTGTCTCACACGGGTTAAAGTTGCAGGAGAGAGAGATTTATCGGCTGGAAGCTCCTCATATCGGCGACTTGTTCCATAGCGCATTGAAATGGATTGCCGACCAAATCAATCAACATCGGTTGAAATGGTCCGAGCTGACAAAGGAACAGTGTGCCCAGCTTGCAAAAGAAGCTGTCGAACATCTGGCTCCAAAATTAAACAATCAAATATTGTTAAGCTCGAACCGGCATTCTTATCTTAAAAGAAAATTGGAAAAAGTAATTGAAAGAGCTTCCTATGTCATGAGCGGACATGCCAAAAAGAGCGGGTTCTCGCCTGTCGGTTTTGAGCTTTCTTTTGGCCCGAACCAGGCTCTGCCGCCTTTGGCGTTCACCTTGAAAGACGGAACCCGGATGGAGCTGCAAGGACGCATTGACCGTGTAGACAAAGCCGAAAATGAAAATGGTATTTATGTACGGGTGATCGATTACAAATCAAGCGCCCGCCAGCTTGACTTAACGGAAGTGTATTACGGATTGTCTGTTCAAATGTTGACATATTTGGACATTGTCGTTACCCACTCAAAAGCATTAATCGGTCAAGAGGGATTCCCTGCAGGGGTATTTTATTTCCATTTGCATAACCCAATGATTGAAAGTAATAAAGCAATGACAATGGAAGCCATTGAAGGAGAAATTCACAAGAAATTTAAAATGGATGGACTCGTTCTGAAAGATCCCGACATCATCCGCCTCATGGACAACACGCTGAAATCGGGCAGTTCCCACATTATTTCCGCAGGTTTGAAAACGGACGGAACCCTAAGGGCAAACTCTAAAGCAGCCAGCAAGGAAGATTTCCACAAACTACGGAACCATGTCCGCAGCCTTTATAAAAAGTCGGGGAATGCTATTTTGTCAGGATATGTTGACATCAGTCCCTATCAATTCGCGAACAAAACACCTTGCCAATTTTGTGTTTATAAGCCTGTTTGTCAATTCGACCAGGCCTTGGCTGCAAACCAATTTCGACTCATTCAAAAAGAAAAGCGGGAGCAAGTTATTGCGCGCATTCGGGAAGAAGGTGAAGAAATATGAAAACATTCATTCCGGCAAAACCGGAGCAGGCCTCGTGGACAAATGATCAGTGGAAAGCGATTTTTGCCAAGGACCAGGATATATTGGTGGCGGCGGCGGCGGGTTCTGGAAAAACGGCTGTTCTCGTAGAAAGGATTATCCAAAGAATATTGGCGGAAAAAGATCCGCTCAATGTGGATCAATTACTCGTCGTGACTTTCACAAACGCTTCGGCGGCGGAGATGAGATCCAGAATCGGAGAAGCACTCTCCCGGGCAATCAACGATCGCCCCGAGTCCAATCATCTTCGCAAGCAATTGGGATTATTGAACAAAGCGTCGATTTCCACTCTCCACTCTTTTTGTCTGGAGGTAATCAGAAAGTTTTATTATATGGTGGACATCGACCCGCAATTTCGCATTGGCGATGACACAGAGATGGTGCTTCTTCAAGATGAAGTGATGGATGAATTGTTTGAAGAAGAGTACGGGAAAATAGATAATGACGCTTTTTTTAGGCTAGTGGATACTTTTACAAGTGACCGAAGTGATGAAGAACTGCAAACCCTTGTGTTAAAGTTATACGAATTTTCCCGGTCTCATCCGTTTCCAAATCAATGGCTTGATGAGCTTGTCAGTAAGTATGATGTTACAGAAAACACTCGTGTGGATGACCTGGAATTTGGAAAGCTCCTCCTAGCCGATATCAGGCTTCAGCTTTCAGGTGCAAAAGGACTGTTAGAGGAAGCATATGAAATGACCAAGTGGCCGGGAGGGCCGGCTCCCCGCGCTGTCAATTATGAAGACGATTTGGAGATCATTCGCCAAATGGAAAGAGCCGCCGATACTGGATTTGATGCGCTCTATGAAATGATGAATAATTGGAGTTTTTCACGCGCCAAACCATGTCGAGGGGATGAATACGATCCTGAATTAATGAAAAGAGCCGCTGATTTACGGGATAAGGCAAAAGAAATCCTGAATAAAATGACAGCTGAACTCTTTTCAAGGTCCCCTGAAAATTTTATTCGGGACATGCGCGAGATGCGGCCTGTTTATGCGACTTTAGTAAAAGTTGTAAAAGCTTTTGCTTGCCGGTTTGAACAAATCAAAAGAGACAAAGGGCTTGTCGATTTCTCGGATTTGGAGCATTTGGCACTTGCTATTTTAGTGGATCAGGAAAAAGGCCAGGTCAGCCCTTCGGAGGTGGCTCGCGGTTACCGTCATCAATTTAAAGAAGTGCTAATTGATGAGTATCAAGATATTAATATGGTGCAAGAGACCATCTTACAGCTCATTTCACAAGATGAAGAATATAACGGCAATCTGTTCATGGTTGGTGATGTGAAACAATCCATCTACCGATTCCGTTTGGCGGAACCCAATTTGTTCTTGGCAAAGTATAGCCGCTTTTCTTCCAATGGAGAAAACAGCGGCCTCCGCATCGATTTATCCCGGAATTTCCGCAGCCGGGCTGAAGTGCTGGAAGGAACAAATTATTTGTTCAAGCAAATTATGGGGGTTCAAGTGGGTGAAATCGAATATAACGCTGACGCGGAATTGGTGAAGGGGGCAGGATATCCCGAAGATGAACCGTATCCTGTGGAAGTGGCCATCATTGATCTGGCGGATGAAAGTTCCGGGAAAAGCAAAGATGCAGAAGCGGAAATAATGGAGGAAGAACTTGAAAAGTCGCAACTGGAAGCCCGCTTTTTGGCAGGTAAGATCAGGAAGATCATCGACGAAAAAAAACCTGTCTATGATGTGAAAAAAGGCGTCTCCCGCCCAGCACAATATAAAGATATTGTTATTTTGTTGCGTTCGTTGACCTGGGCCCAGGATATGGTCGATGAATTGAGGCATGCGGGCATTCCCGTTTATGCTGATCTGTCGGAAGGCTATTTTGACGCGACTGAAGTGACCATCATGCTGTCGTTGTTAAAAGTGATTGATAATCCGGAACAGGATATACCGCTGGCTGCGGTTCTGCGGTCGCCGCTTGTCGGTTTGGATGAAGAAGAGCTTGCCCGAATCCGGCTGGCAGCCCGGCAGGGGAGTTACTTTGCAGCCGTTAAACAGTATGTGAACACCCCTGAGGAAGATGGACAAGAAGAAACGAGGGAAAAAGCCCGGGGCTTTTTGGAAGGTTTGTATGAATGGAGAACCCTTGCCAGAAGCGGGCCGCTCCCGGATCTCATTTGGCAGTTGTATCGTGATACAGGCTTTTATGAATTCGTTGGCGGCCTCCCGGGAGGAAAACAGCGGCAGGCGAATTTGCGTGCGCTTTATGACCGAGCTTCCCAATATGAAGAAACTTCCTTCAGGGGGTTATTCCGGTTCCTTCGCTTTATCGACAGAATGCGTGACCGAGGCAAAGATTTGGGCGTGGCCCGGGCATTGGGGGAGCAGGAAGATGTCGTGCGGATTATGACGATTCACTCCAGCAAGGGGTTGGAGTTTCCCATCGTATTCGTCTCGGGACTCGGGCGCGAATTCCATACAAAGGATTTGCATCGTCCCTTTTTAATTGACAAAGATTACGGATTTGCAAGCAAATATATCCACCCGGAAAAACGGATTTCCTATCCATCCCTGCCCCAGTTGGCTTTAAAGAGAAAAAAGAGGCTGGAATTGGTGGCCGAAGAAATGCGGGTTCTTTATGTGGCGCTCACAAGGGCCAAGGAGAAACTGTTTCTTGTCGGTACGGTGAAAAATGCGGAAAAAGAAGTGTTAAAATGGCAAAAATCCTTCATCAGTGGGGAATGGCTATTAAAAGATTTTGACAGAGCGAATGCGAAGGCCTACTTGGACTGGATTGGGCCGGCTTTGCTACGGCATCGCCATTGCCATATTTCCGAAAGTATTTGGTCGGAAGGCCTCATAGCGGAACACCCTTCCCGCTGGCACATCGATATCGTTTCAAAAATGGATATCAAACCGGTAGCGGAAGATGAAGCAAGTGACAGCGATGAATGGCTGCAACACGTAAAAGCAGGTGAGCCATTTCCTGTTGAATCTTCATGTAAGCATCTTGTCTTTACACGACTTAGCTGGACATATTCGCATCAAATGGCCACAAATAAAATGTCGAAGCAATCCGTTTCCGAGTTAAAAAGAATGGTTGAATTGCAGGATGAGACAAGCGGGTATGAGTTTGCAGGAAAGCGTCAAAACACTCTTTTGTTTCATAAGCCCAAGTTTTTGGAGCAAAAAGTGTTGTCGCCTGCTGAACGGGGAACCATCATGCATACCGTCATGCAGCATATTCCCTTGACAGAAGCTCCGACACTGCTGTCTATTGAACATTTGCTCGATGAGCTTATTCAAAGAGAAATTCTTACAGGAGAGCAGGCTGATGCGGTTTCCGGTGAACAGATTGTCCAATTTTTCGAAACCGAATTAGGAAAAAGGCTCCTGGGAGCATCAGGTGTTTCAAGAGAAGTTCCTTTTACAATGGGGATTCCGGCGCGGGACATTTATCCGGCATGGGACGGGGAAGATGAACTGGTGATTGTGCAAGGTGTGATGGACTGTATCATCGAAGAAAAAGACGGAGTCGTTTTACTTGATTATAAAACCGATTCTATCACGGGCCGATTCCCGGGAGGATTCCCTCAGGCCAAAGAGCGATTGAAGAACAGATATCAAATGCAAGTTCGCTTATATGAACGGGCCATTAAGGAAATTTTAAAAAAGAAAGTCAAGGAAGCCTATTTATATTTCTTCGATGGTGGATTTACCATCAAACTATAAAACGGGACTGGGACATAAGTTGAAAGCTGATTCATATTCGTAAAAATCGTGAGAATAAAACCGCGTGAAATCAAGGGGTAACCACCCCGTTTTTAAACTTGATTCCACGCGGTTTATTCCTTTTTACAGGGTTCTGTCCCTGCCCCGTTTTTTTTCGTGAATCTAGCAAATCAGTTATTGCCTACCGTGGGCTGGTCAACGAGGTTCGTATCAAGCGTATTGCTGGAACTTAAACCGTTATTTGTTACGATTAATCCTCCGGTACTGTTCGAGCCCGAGCCGGCATATGATTTTGAACTGCTTTTTGGTGAAATGACAGCAGTATCGCCAAATTGAACAATTCCTCCGGAAACGTTAAAAATTTGGACGGGTCCCAGAATAGCAGGCATTGTGCATCTCCTTATCCATTTTTAAATCCTCGGATTGATTTGCCGAATATGTTTAACCCTTGCTTCCATTGCAATATGGTTTGTACTTCCTATATGCAGGACGGCAGCGTTGGAAGCAGCGATGACATGAACATTTCCTACTCGAATGTTCGGACTATCATGTATTTTATGTCTGATGGGGAATGATTCGTAAATTGGCGGAAGGGGAATGGGTTTGTTAAAAGCGGAGAAAGAGCGCAAATCTCCTTCATTGGCATAAAAAAGCTGTCTCCTCCTTTGGACCGCCAAGGCGTTCGCATTCGCCCCCAGATGAACCGAATCCCCAATTTCCAATATGGAACCAAAGATGAGATTTTTAATATCAAGATATTGAACGATAGAGTTCCTTGTTCCGATCATTTTGGAAATACTCCAGTTTCTCTGGTGAGGGGAACGAAAGGACCGATGATCAATGATTCAGGGGGCGTATCAAAAACAGAGCCCAATTGAATCGTATTAGCGTCCCCAACCAACAGCAATGAGGCGGCGCTCACCCCGATGACTCGAATTTGGCCGACGGATAATTCCCGGTTTACGACATTAAGTTCCATGGGGGTTCACCCCTCCCTGGTTATTCGGCATTTCCGCGATAAAACGATGTACCGCCTTGTTAATATCGGCAACGACCGTTTGATATACTTTATGATATAATTCTTCTTCTGTTCCTTCGTTATTTGGCTGCGAACTAAAATAGTTCAAATAATGATCCGCTCGTCTCTCAATTTGTTTTCGGACATCCTCTTTGATCATTTGAATAAAAGAAGGATCAAGTTGAACTCCTGCCTGTGTTTGGGAATCCAAAACATGTTGTTCTAGTTCTTCGTCAATATAATGGTTCAGCTTGCTGATCGTATCGCGATAAATCTCTTTGTTCCGGAAAAAAGTTTGCGTCTGGGGAAACGTTCCGTTCGGAATGGATAACTCATCGACGGCATCAAGGCTACTTGGTGAAAGGCCGATATTTAAAGTTCCTTCCAACGTTTCAACCTTCAATTGGTCGAATTTATACTCAAGCCTTTCGACGGTCATGGGCGGTTTTTCCCCCAATCGTTTGACTTCCGCCGATAAATGTTGTATGTCGCTTTTCAGTTGTGCGATGGCCTTTTGCTGTTGGTTGATACAGCCGTACAATTGCTGAATATAGTAGTTGACGTTCATATTCCTCCACCACGCTTTATTTTGGTATCAGGCAAATTACAAAGGAATCAAGCTTACTTGCTCCTCGACCAGCTCAGGAATGGCAGGAGGGGCCGGCTCTTCGAATCCTCCTGTATTAAATAAATAAGATGCGGGCTTAATGATTCCTGAAGTTCCGATTTGCAATACTGAAGAGTTTGTAATCCCGCCAATTTTTAGCGTATTAATATGAATGTTTTGTTGAACATTAATGATCATTTCGGCCTCCTGTTCTTGATGGTATAATATGGGAATCTGTCTCGTGACTGTCTTTCTTTGCGACTAGTGCTTCTTTCATCTTTTTGCGGAGTATCCGATTTTGTACTTTACAAAACAGTCGCCTGCTTTTTTATAAGTTAAACAATATTCCTTGGTCAAGGCCGTCGACATCATAAGTGTTTGTAGAAGAATAATTATTTTTGACCGTGATCCCTTCACCGGTGTTAAATGAACCTGCTCCAGAAAATGTTTTGGCATAGGCAATCGGATGGATTTGAAACACGTCTCCAATGTTGACGACGCCTCCTGTACTAACACTAATTACTTGAACGGCACCAACAAATCCAGGCAAATCCGTTCACATCCTTCCGTTGCTTCTATATATCATTATTGTATTTTATGAGTAACTGGGTAATTTGTGATTCAATTGCCCAGGCCTACTTTGTAAAGCTTTTATGTCATAAGCACAGTTTTTTAGACAAACATGGGCGAAGATGGTATAAACAAAAGCAGGGGAATATATTGCCGTCTTTTTTTACAATAAGGGGGGTGTTATATATTCAAACATTTAGAAAGGAG
This sequence comes from Siminovitchia sp. FSL W7-1587, assembly GCF_037963795.1. Lineage (NCBI taxonomy): Bacteria > Bacillati > Bacillota > Bacilli > Caryophanales > Bacillaceae > Siminovitchia > Siminovitchia sp. FSL W7-1587. The sequence continues at coordinate 616,506 of NZ_CP150169.1, read as the reverse complement.
TTATGGCGATGAATGACATACCGCCTGTTGTCCAAACGGAACGAATCCAAACACTCGATGTTTTGCGCGGATTTTCCCTCTTTGGAATTATTCTTGTGAATATGATCGGATTTCATTCTCCTTACGGGTATTACAATCCGTACGAGTGGTGGAAATATGACGACCTCACAACACATACTTGGATAGATGTACTTGTACAAGGAACCTTTTACCCGATCTTCGCCTTGCTTTTTGGATATGGCATGGTCATGATTCGAAGAAAAGCTTTGGCAAATGGAAATACTTTTTGGAAAATTGGTGTCAAGCGGCTGCTGGTTCTTCTGGCATTCGGCGTCATCCACGCCTTTTTCATATGGCACGGAGACATATTGATTACATACGCACTGATAGGGTTTTTATTGCTTTTGTTTTTAAGAATTCCCGGTCCCTTCCTGATTGGTTTGGGCATGGCTTTGTATTTGTTGCCTCAGTTGTTTTTAACAGCACTTTTTCTCATACTCCATTTGTCTAATGGGGTTTCATTGGCGGATTATACGAATATCGTCGCTTTGCAAACTTCGCAGGAAGCTTATACAAATGGAAGCTACATGGAAGTGACTGCCCAGCGTATATCTGATTGGAAAACAATCAATCTGTCGGCTGGCTTTACTTTATACATATTTTTAATTTTACCAATGATGTTGATAGGCGCTGGAGCTGCCAAGTTGAAGTGGATTGAAAAGTCGAAGGAATATTGGCGAATGTGGCTTGTTATTTTCTTGATTGCGTTGCCGATAGGGATAGCCATAAAGCTTCTCCCGCTGATTGTGGAACCTTCACTCAGTTTTCAATACATTCAGGACGCATTGGGAGGACCGATTTTGGGATTTGCCTATGCAGCCGGTCTCATTCTGCTCATGAATGCCCGCATGGCCGGCAAGCTGTTGAAGCCGTTTTCGACAATAGGGCGTATGTCTCTTTCGATGTATTTAATGCAATCGCTTATCGGAACGCTTATCTTTTATCCTTATGGCTTAGGGTTGTATGGTGATATTTCGTTAACAACTGGAACATGGCTTGCCGTTTGTATATATGTTATTCAGGTCGTTTTGGCCGGGTTATGGCTGGCAAAATTCCAAAGGGGTCCGGCAGAAATGCTATGGCGGAGCTTGACGTATGGAAAGAATATGAAAAGAAGAGGTGGAACGAATGAAGTTAATGAGCTTTGAGTGGAATGGCACGCCAACATATGGCGTAGTTCACGAAAACGGCAATCGCGTTTGGGATGTGCCGGCACTTGCGAAAGCCAAAAATCAGGAAGTCCCTGATTCCATTTTCGCAGGAATTCAAGAGAGCGGCCCCTTTTATGCCACCCTTGAAGAGTTGGTTCAATGGGGAGTGGAAAATGGAAAAAATGAATATCAATTGCCTTTGGAAGATGTCAAGTGGCTTCCACCCATTCCAAAGCCCTGGAAAAACATCATGTGTGTGGGAAAAAACTATCGAGATCATGCGATAGAAATGGGGAGCGAAGCAGATATACCAAAGCATATGATTGTGTTTACGAAAGCTCCTACGACAGTGATTGGCCATAAAGATAGCATCGAAGCCCATGAAGAATTGACGAATGAACTGGATTATGAAGGCGAACTGGCGGTAGTCATTGGCAAACAGGGGAGAAATATAGCTGAAGCAGATGCGCTTGATTATGTATTTGGCTATACAATCGTGAATGATATTACGGCTCGGGATCTTCAAGTAAGGCATAAGCAATACTTCCTGGGGAAAAGTCTTGACTCTTCCTGCCCAATGGGACCGTGGATTGTCCATCATTCGGAAATCAAAAATCCCAACGGATTAAATATCCAGACGAGGGTTAACGGAGAAATCCGCCAGAATTCCAATACAGAACATTTTATCTTCCCTATTGAGGAAATCATTGCAACTCTTTCACAAGGCATGACACTGGAACCCGGCGATATCATTGCGACAGGAACGCCGTCGGGGGTAGGAAAAGGCTTTAAGCCGCCCCGTTTATTAAGCAAAGGGGATGAAGTCGAGATTTATGTTGAAGGAATTGGAAAATTAAACAATACTGTGAACTAAAGGCTTGACAATATTTTGCCGAACCCTTGTATGCTAAGATGGTGAGAGGATAGATACCAAAAAATGAGGCAAGTTTGAGGAGGTTTGACTGATGTTTGATACGACACATGCCCATATTACAACATGGGTGATCGCACTTATTCTTTTTGTTGTTGCCGTGGCTTTATCTAACGCCGGCAACGAAAAAGGCAAGAAAATTGTCCAAATGATCCTTAGGATTTTTTACTTGCTCATTCTCATGACTGGAATATTATTATTTTGGAAACACCAAGGCTACAACCCGGCTTTATACGGAATGAAATTTCTTGGCGGCGTCATTGTGATTGCGATGATGGAAATGATACTTGTACGTATGTCAAAAGGAAAAGGGACAGGATTATTTTGGGGTGTCTTGATCATTGCCTTTATTGTAACGTTTATTCTGGGGATAAAATTACCGCTTGGATGGAATTGGCTGGCATAGAACTTGGGAAAAAACCGCTGCATATCGGCGGTTTTTTTTAATTCTTGAAAAGGTGAACAATTAGTAGTGACATAGCAGGACAAAATTTATTAGAATAGTAATAACAAGGATATAGTCAAAAAATGTCGTAAAATAAAACGGTGGTGACTAGCGGGTTGAAAACGACATATGCCTATCTTTACAAGAATGAAAATGAATTGAAGGAATTCATACAAGCACATTATCACGAATTTTCCAACAACCTTCTAATCCAAGCGAATCTTGTTAATTGGCCAATTGAAAAAATTGATCGATTGCGGCGTTTATTTTCCACTCTTTTACCCCGTGCAGTGATGATTGGGAGCAATTCTTCTGGCTGTTTATTTGACGGTATGAATGAGCAATCCAGGCTATTTTTTACACATTTTAAAGACATAAACATAACATCTTCTCTATTTAAACTTTCCGATAATGATTCCATAAATGACTTTGTAAAAGGTCTTACATTTGACAGGCCAAAAGCGGCCATGGTGATGGCGAATAAATGGACCGGGATGCTTGAAGAGTGCCTGGGCCTGTTTGAACATCACCTGCCGGAAATCGCCATTGCCGGCGGAATATCTGGAAGCGGCACCATTATTTTTACAGAAACGATGATCGCCGAAGAAGGAATTGCAGCCGTCACTTTCAGCGGGCAAAACTCGGCAGTCCATATCGCTGTGAAGAAAAGGGTGGTGGAGCCGAATGTATCAGGTGATGCAAAAGATTTTTCACAAGAAACAGACAGCCCAATTCCAACTAAGCCGCTAAACATGCAGTTGGGAAAAAAGACTGCTACAAAGCTGCTGCCAGCCAAACATTACACGACAAGAAAAGGTAGAACGGCCGTTTATGATGATACCAATTTCGTTATTGGTTTCGTCAGTCAATTGCAAGGGTTGTCAAAGCTTCATAGGGCAAATACTGGACAGTTCCCGTGCTTGCAAAAAATTGTGAAGCATCCCGGCAAATCCGCAAGATGGCATCATGAAAAGGACGTATTTTTATATATTTCAAAGCGGGCTGGCGCCAAGATGAGGGAATGCTTGGAGCAATCGCCAGAAGAGGCTTCGCAGTATGATCAAGAAGAGCGGTACCACTTGATTCATTCAAAGGAATTTTGTGATTCCATCATACAGAACCACCCGGATATCATTTTTACAACAGATTTACATGGTCATTTTCATATGGTGAATCCAGCTTTTACAAAGCTATTTGGCAAAGAGACAGCAGACCTGGCAGGGAAAAGCTGGCTGGAATTTCTTAATCCTAAGAAAGGAGAGAGACTGAAAAAGAATGTTGAGATCGCCAAAACGGGACAGGCAGTTCAATTAGAATTGGAACTTTTATGGGGAAAGAAATTAAAAACGTTTGACTTGCACGTCTTCCCTATTTTCGTAGATGGTGAATGTGTGGAAATATTGTTTTTGGGCCGTAATATGACGGAACTGCGGCAAATGGAAAAAAAGCTTGAACAAATGGCGTACTATGATGAGAAAACAGGGCTGCCGAACCAAAAAAAGTTGGAACAAATTTTGAACCAATGGATTAAAAAAGCCGAAAGGGGAAAACAGTCATTTCCGATCTTGTTTATCAAGCTGGATCGCATAAAAACCATTAATGATGCGTTTGGACATCATATCGGTGACAAAGCGCGGATACAATTGGCCTCCAGAATCCAATCTTTACTGCCAAGCGGCTCTTTTTTGGGGAGGTTTTCGACTGATACATTTACCGTTTTGCTTGGAGGGGAAACGGATTCAACCACGGTGATGTCCATTAGCCAACGTATTTTACAAACCATTCAAGAACCATTACTTTTTGAAAATCAAGAATTTTATATCGCTTCAAGCATTGGGATAAGTGTGTATCCTTTTGATGGGCAGGAATATGCAAGCTTAATGAAAAATGCGGACGTGGCACTAAGCCGGACTGATACTGTAACAAATAAAAATGTTGTTTTTTATTTAAATGAAATGAATAAGGAAATGATTGAGCGGGTGGAGCTGGAAAGAAGCTTGCGCAAAGGGATCGAAAACAATGAATTTTTCCTGGCTTATCAGCCAATCATAAACCCGGTGACCAATGAAATTGTCGCTTGTGAAGCGCTGCTTAGGTGGGAACATCCCGAATGGGGAATTGTGTCGCCGAAGAAGTTTATTCCAATTGCTGAAGAAACAGGGATGATTCATACGCTGGGCAAGTGGATTTTAAAAACCGCCTGTTTGCAGGTGAAAGATTGGCAAAGAGACGGTTTTGAACATATTAGTGTATCTGTCAATGTGTCAGCCCATCAGCTGCAAAACAACCGATTTATCGACAATATTAAACAGGCATTGGACGAATCAGCACTTGACCCCCGGTATCTCCATTTGGAATTGACTGAAAGTGTAATGATTGACCGATCATTAACGACCGTTGAAATGTTGCGTGAATTGATGGAAATGGGCATTCATATTTCGATAGATGATTTTGGGACGGGTTACTCATCTCTTAGTTATTTAAAACATTTTCCAATTCATACGTTGAAAATTGATCGTTCTTTTATCCAGAATCTCAATAAGCAATCTCCGGATCTTGCCATTGTTCACGCCATTTTGACAATGGGACATGGGCTTGGGTTGAGAATTGTTGCGGAAGGAATCGAAACGACTGAACAACTGCATATGTTAACGAGTCTCGGTTGTGATTTCGTTCAGGGATATTTGATAGAAAAGCCGTTGGAAGCAAGGCGTTTTACACACTGGCTGGAAAGGAAGCGGAAAAACTCGAATATTTGAACGCCCCGGTGCCAACTGCCGGGGCTTTTGATTTGACATCAAGCCCCCGCCACATAGTTGTAATAATTATAAAATTGACGAAGGGCTATAAAAAGAGATAATCTTAAGGCGGAGTAGTTTTAGGGAGGTAACGGAAGTGGGTAAAAAAATATTGGCATTCCTGCTTGTTCCGTTTTTGCTTTTTTACGCTTTTCCAGCAAGTGCCGACAAAAAAGAAGAACGGGTATGGGAAGAGGAAATTGTCTATTCACTCATGATCGACAAATTTAACAACGGAGACCCCGCAAATGATAGGGTTCATGAAGCGGATGAAGCCGGTTTTGAAGGCGGGGATTTCAAAGGGATTACCGCAAAGCTTGATTATTTACAAGAGATGGGATTCACAACCATTTTGCTGTCGCCTGTTTTTCAAAATGATTCAGGTGGTTTCCATGGTGAAGCGGTAACAGATTTTTACAAAACAGAAGAACATTTTGGCTCTACTGAGGATTTGAAAAAACTCGTTGAAGAAGCCCATAGGCGGAAGATGAAAGTCATGCTTGAATTTCCGGTTGATCGGGTGGCAGAAGCTCACCCTTGGAATTCAAACCCCGAGACGAAAGATTGGATTAAAGCAGGTGCCGATAACGGCGGGAGCGAATGGAATAAGGGGCTTCCAGTGATTAATTTGGAAAATGAGGAAGTAAGGGCCTACTTGATCGAGGCGGCCAAATGGTGGATGGATGAAACACAGGTAGATGGATTCAGCCTTCAATATTTGGATAATGTTCCGTCAGATTTTATAAAAGCATTTACATCTGAAGTGAAGTCTTTCAAAAAAGGGTCCTATCTGATTGGCGCAGTTAATGAAGGAAGTCGGAAAGAACTGGCCGAATTGGAGGCAGCCGGGCTTGATGGGATAAAAGATATCCAGTTGAACAAGCCGATGAGGGACGCTTTTTCCAAAATAGATGCTTCCTCCTCTGCGTTATTGGATAATTGGAAAGAAAATGTAAGCGCCTATGATCAACCAAGCTTATTTCCGGCTTATTTGGATGACAAAAATACCGTGAGATATACGCGGGATATGGTGGATCAAAAGCAATTCCCCGGTTCCCGATGGAAGCTCGCGCTGTTTTATTTGTATACTCAGCCACAAGTCCCCATTGTTTTCTACGGTTCGGAAATCGCAGTAAATGGCGGGGGGCCGCCCGATAATGTTCCGTTGATGAGTTTTTGGGCAAAAGAAGAGCTGATTGAATTCATTGGAAGATTGGCGGAGATTCGCAGTCAGCATCCGGCACTCACCCATGGGACAATGGAGCTTTTATATGAAAAAGATGGAATGCTCGTGTTTAAAAGAGAGTATCAGGATGATACAATCGTTGTGGCCATCAATAATACGAGTGAGGACCAAACGGCTGTCATTCAAGCGGCTGATTTGCAGGATGGAAAAGAGTTGCGCGGATTATATGGTACGGATATGGTTCGAAGTGAAAACGGCGAATATAAGATCATTGTGGACAGAGAGATGACGGAAATCTATGATCTGGTTGACAAAAGCAGTTACAATATACCGTTTATCATCGCGCTATTTGCTGTATTTGGTTTCTTTATCGTGTTTATGTATGCTGCATGGAAAAGAGGAAAAAAACACAATATGCGGCCATGACCATTATAAACAAGGCTCCCGAAAAGGTTGTTCGGCAGCCTTGTTTTTTTATTGTTAAAGTGAAAGAAGCATAAATGAAACGAAATGTGGATTCGCGTGCTGAGAAAAAAGCACTCGTTGCCATTGGACACCGAGTGCTTACCATTGTCTATATTGACCTCCTCCGAAATTCAGCCTGAATCGCGTTCAACCCGAATGGGAAGAGCTTTCCTAGCGATAATTGATAAATTGAACGTCGATTGGCAAATCCGCGGAGCGGATGGCGCTGATGATTTGTTGCAGGTCATCGCGATTTTTTCCTGTTACACGGATTTGGTCATCTTGTATTTGGCTTTTTACTTTTAATTTGCTGTTTTTAATAATGGTATTGATTTTTTTGGCATTGTCTTGATCAATGCCTTGGATAAGCTTGGCACGCTGCCGGACTGTGCCGCCTGCCGCATTTTCGGTTTTCCCGTAGTCAATGTTTTTAATCGGCACTTCCCGTTTGATCAGTTTTCCATGGAGTACGTCTTTCACTTGAGATAATTTAAATTCGTCGTCCGATACGAGTACCAACTCATTGTTCTCCAAACGAATGTCGCTTTTGCTCCCTTTGAAATCATAACGATTTTTAATTTCTTTCATCGCGATATTGATCGCATTGGAAACTTCGGACATATCGATTTTGGAGACAATATCAAATGAATGCTCTTTAGCCATTTTATACCTCCTCCATTGATGGTTTTTTATTGAGAAAAAAGACAGCAAGTGTTCCTGGCCCGGCATGAGATGCGACGACAGAGCCGATCAAGTTAATGTAAAACTTTTTTGCCCCAAACCGTTCTTCAATAATTTGTTTGACTTCAAGCGCGGTTGCTTCATCATCTCCGTGACTGATGCCAATCAATTGGTTTTCCAAATCAACGCCTCGCTCCTCCATTACATCAAGCATTCGCTTCAGCAGTTTTTTCTTACCGCGAATTTTTTCAAGAGGGACGAGCTTTCCATCTTCCACATGCAGGAGGGGTTTGATATTTAAGAGCCCGCCAATAAACGCGGAAGAGCGGGATAATCGTCCGCCTTTGGCCAGGAAGTCCAGATCCTCGACCGTAAACAAGTGTTCAATATGCTGGCATTGTTCCTTCACAATTTCTACAATGACGTCTTTTGGCTTTCCTTTTTTTATAAGATCCACCGCAGTCATGACCGCCATGCCGTATCCGACAGATACGCATCTGGAATCAATGATTGTTAAATCAAGGTTCGGATATTTTTCTTTTACTTGTTCGCACATCATGACAGCCGTTTGATATGTGCCGGAAAGTTCCGAGGAAAGTGCGATGTAAATGCCGCTCTCTCCCGACTCCGCAAGCTCGATAAACAAATTCTCAATAAATTGCGGGGTAGCTTGGGATGTTTTTGGCATTTTCCCAGCCCTGATTTCGTTGTATACCGTTTCCGGCTGTATGGTGATCAAATCTTTAAATTCCTTGTCATCAATATGTACTTGCAAGGAAATAAGTTCAACGCCATGTTCTTTAAAAAAAGCAAGCGGCAGGTCGCATGAACTGTCCGCAAATAGTTTCGTAGACATAAAATAACACCCTTCGTGAAATAGTAATAATATGCATTCCGCTGTTTTTAGTGTATATGCTTTCATAAGAAAGCTCAACAATTGTTTTTAAGGGTGAAAACATGAAAACTGTTTCGGTGTGGGAAATGATAAAAAAAATAAGCATCATTACATTCGGGGCTCTCTTAGGAGCATTGGCGTTAAACTTTTTTCTGATTCCGGCAAATGTGTATGCAAGCGGTTTTGCCGGGGCTTCCCAACTATTGTCCAGAATTTTGGCCGACTTTGCATCAATCCAGGTATCGACTGGCATCCTCTTGCTGCTTTTCAATATACCCGTCGCCATCCTGGGCTGGTTAAAAGTCGGCCGTTCATTCACTTTATACAGTTTTCTTTCAGTGGTGTTGACAACCGTATTTTTGGAGTTCATTCCCGTTCAGGAAAGAGCCGAAGATGTGATGCTATATGCCGTTTTTGGCGGTGTCATTGCGGCAATCGGAATCGGAATCACATTAAAGGTCGGCGCTTCAACAGGGGGGCTCGATATCATTTCCATGGTGTTGTCGCGGATGAGCGACAAATCGGTTGGAACGTATTTTTTTATCTTAAACGCCATCATCATTTTGACAGCCGGCGCATTATACGGATGGGATAAAGCATTGTACACGCTGCTTTCGGTGTATGTTTCCACAAGGGTTATTGATGCCATTCATACCCGTCATCAAAAGCTGACTGCCATGATTGTCACCAAGAAAGCGCCTGCTTTACAGAAAGCGATTTATTCAAGGCTGGTGCGCGGGATTACGATTGTGCCGGCGAAAGGCGCTTTTTCAAATGAACACAGAGACTTGATGATATCGGTCATCACCCGTTACGAACTATATGAACTCAAAAAAATCATCAAGGAAGTTGATCCTAATGCTTTTACCAATATTGTGGAAACCGCGGGCGTCTTGGGTTTTTTCCGGAGAGATTAGTTATGTGAAAAAAGGGAGCGCTAGCTCCCGTATGATTCAAATACCGCCTAGAGACGACTTTTTCATATACTCAATTTTTTCTTTTTCTGCTTCATCCAAGGTTGCCCGGTAAGGAAATCTTTCGGCATGTTTTTCCACCGACACTTTCCCCTGCTGGGTAAAGCGTTTTGATTTGCTGTTTTTAGCCACTAAACCGCACCACCATTCGAACAGGATGTGAACACAAAGCGTGTTCAAGCTTTATTGTTTGCGAATCGTTGCAAAAAACGCAGGCAATCCATTTGTATGTTTTGGAAAATAACATTCGCTCATGTTAGACTGAAATCAACAACGGGATAACCGAAGGAGTGGTCGCTTGATTGAGATTCATCGGGAAATTTTAGCGGGAATTCCAGCATTGCATGCCGTAAAGTCCGACAATATGAACAAAAAACTACCGCTTATTTTTTTCGTTCATGGCTTCACATCAGCAAAGGAACATAATTTGCACTTTGCTTATTTATTGGCCGAAAAAGGCTTTCGGGTTATCCTTCCAGATGCCAGACTGCACGGTGAGCGGACAGATGGCCGGCCGGAAAAAGAAATGATGTATGAGTTTTTGGATATTGTGATCCATACGATAGCAGAATTGGATCAGATGAAAAATGCCCTGGCGACAAAAGCGCTGATCAGTGATCACATCGGGGTTATCGGTACATCGATGGGCGGCATGATCACCTTTGGGGCACTCACTCAGTACGACTGGATTAAAGCCGGGGCATCGTTAATGGGAAGCCCAACATTTGAAACATTTGTCAGGGGACAGATTGAGGCATTGAAACGAGAAGGAATTGACCTCCCCCACACCGATAATGAATTGGAAGAAATGTATCAAACGGTAAAAAAGTATGATGTCAGCGTGCAGCCCGAAACGCTGAATGACAGGCCGCTGTTCATTTGGCACGGGAAACAAGATGTTGTTGTGCCGTTTGGCCCTACATATGATTTTTATTTGACAGTCCGGGATAAATATAAGAAATATCCCGAACGGTTACAGTTTTTAGCGGATGAGCGGGCCGGTCATAAAGTCACCCGGGAAGCATTTTTAAAAACGGTGGAATGGTTCACAACATATTTACAATCATAAGGCTTTTCCGTGTGAAATTGGCTTCATTTTGGTATGATAAGAATAGAATCCTGATTTCTTGAAAGGAGTGGGGACCGATGGATGAAGCGTTGAAAGAAAATATTTACGGTGCCTTGGAACAAGTAATAGACCCCGAACTTGGAATAGATATTGTCAATCTCGGACTCGTGTACGATGTCGATTTGGACGAAAATGGTACCGCCAAAATTACCATGACCCTCACATCTATGGGGTGTCCGTTGGCACCAGTTATCGTAGACCAGGTTAATGCGGCTCTTGCCGATATACCGGAAGTGAAACAGACAGAAGTCGATATTGTCTGGAATCCTCCATGGACAAAAGACAAAATGTCACGGTACGCAAAAATTGCACTTGGCGTAACCTGATATTTGACACACAGCGTTTATAGAGCGGAGCACCTGTAAAGAGGCGGCTTCGCTCTTTATTGTCATCACCTTATCAAGTGTGGAGGGGGTTAAAAATGGACCTAAGCAAAATGACTCATACGATGCAGGAAGCTTTTGCAAAAGCTCAGCAAATTGCTGTTTCTCATCACCATCCGGAAATGGATATTGTTCACCTTTGGAAAGCGCTCCTTGAAAAAAGCGATAGCTTGCTGACTTCCTTGTATGAACGGCTGGGGCTGGCAAAAGAAGCAATGATTGGCCAGATCGACCAATTGCTCGATCAAATACCTGAAGTATATGGACAAGGTGTTCAAGGCGGGCAATACTTAAGCAGCGCTCTTGGGGAACTTATCCGAAAAGCGGAGGAACAAAGAGTCGCCTTTAAAGATGCTTACTTATCGGTAGAACATGTTGCATTAGCCCTTTTAGATATGGAACATCACGACATTACCCGTTATATTACGAAACAAGGCATAACGAGGGATGTTTTATTGAAAGTAATTACAGAAATAAGGGGAGGACATCGTGTGGAAAACCAAAATCCTGAAGCCGGATATGAAGCATTAAAAAAATATGGAAGGGACTTGGTGAAAGAGGCAAAGTCGGGCAGGCTGGACCCTGTCATTGGCCGGGATCAGGAGATTCGCAATGTCATCCGAATCCTGTCCAGAAAAACGAAAAACAACCCTGTCTTGATCGGCGAGCCCGGCGTCGGGAAAACAGCGATAGTCGAAGGACTTGCCCAACGGATCGTCAGACGGGATGTTCCCGAAGGGTTGAAAGATAAGACGATTTTTGCTCTTGACATGGGTTCATTAATTGCCGGCGCCAAGTTTCGGGGAGAATTTGAAGAAAGGCTGAAAGCGGTACTTCAAGAGGTGAAAAAAAGCGAGGGCAAGATCCTGCTCTTTATAGATGAAATTCATACAATTGTCGGCGCAGGCAAAGCGGAAGGCGCGATGGATGCCGGAAACATGCTCAAACCGATGCTTGCCAGAGGCGAGCTTCATTGTATTGGCGCCACGACTCTCGATGAATACCGGCTCTATATTGAAAAAGACGCCGCACTGGAACGCCGCTTTCAAAAAGTGCTCGTTCCCGAACCTACGGTGGAAGACACGATCTCCATATTGCGCGGACTGAAAGAGCGGTTTGAAATACATCACGGGGTTAATATTCATGATCGTGCCATCGTGGCCGCCGCCACCTTATCGGACCGCTATATCACGGACCGCTTCCTGCCTGATAAAGCGATTGACACGATTGATGAGGCTTGCGCCAACATCCGGGTTGAAATTGATTCGATGCCAAGTGAACTTGATGAGATTACAAGACGTGTCATGCAATTGGAAATTGAAGAAGCGGCTCTTGTGAAAGAAGATGATGAAGCAAGCAAAGAGAGATTGGATTTATTGAGACAAGAATTGGCCGATTTAAAAGAAACAGCCAAGGAAATGAAGGCAAAATGGGAGAAGGAAAAAGACGAGATTTCCGTCATTCGTGAAAAACGGGAGCAGCTGGAAAAACTGCGCAGGGAGCTCGAAGATGCTGAAAATGAATATAATTTGAATCGAGCTGCGGAACTGCGGCATGGAAAAATTCCGGCTCTTGAAAAAGAGTTAAAACAAATGGAAAGAACTCTCGAAAGAAAAGAGGCGGAAGAATCTCGGCTCGTAAAAGAAGAAGTCACCGAAGATGAAATTGCTGAAATTATTTCCCGGTGGACCGGAATCCCGATCACCAAGCTGGTGGAAGGCGAAAGGGAAAAACTATTGCGCCTGGAATCCATTTTGCACAAGCGGGTCATCGGCCAAAATGAAGCGGTCGCGCTCGTCAGCAATGCCGTCATTCGCGCTCGCGCCGGAATTAAAGATCCCAATCGTCCAATTGGTTCATTTATCTTTTTAGGCCCTACAGGTGTCGGGAAAACAGAGTTGGCGAAAGCGTTGGCGGAAACGTTATTCGACAGTGAAGAACAAATGATCCGAATCGATATGTCCGAGTACATGGAAAAACATGCTGTATCCAGGTTGATCGGCGCGCCGCCGGGTTATGTTGGTTATGAAGAAGGAGGTCAGCTGACAGAAGCGGTTCGGAGAAAGCCGTATTCGGTCGTTTTGCTGGATGAAATTGAGAAAGCCCACCCGGAAGTGTTTCATATTTTGCTTCAAGTGTTGGATGATGGAAGAATCACCGATTCTCAAGGCAGGAAAGTCGATTTTAAAAACACCGTCATTATTATGACATCCAATATAGGATCGGCGTTTTTGCTGGAAAGGGAGCAACATGAAGACCACATTGATGAACAGACAAAAGAACGCGTACTCAGTCAGCTCAAAGCGTCTTTCAGACCGGAATTTTTAAACAGGGTGGATGAAATTATTCTGTTTAAGCCTTTAAACTTGGAAAACATAAAAGGAATCGTTGAAAAATTGACGGAAGAACTCAAAGAAAGGTTACGGCACCAACATATACAGATGAACATGACAGAGGAAGCCAAAAGCTTTATAGCCCGTGAAGCGTTTGACCCTGTGTATGGCGCGCGTCCACTCAGAAGATATCTGCAAAGCAATGTGGAGACGAAGATCGCCAAAGAAATCATTGCCGGCCATGTACATCCTTTCGACTCGCTCCTCGTTGAATTAAAAGACGGCGAGCTGGCGGTAACAGTTCAGAGATCATAAACAAAGAAAAAATAACTCGCCAATGTTTCGGCGAGTTATTTTTCTTCCACCGGCTGTGGTAAAATAGCCGATGCAATGAAGATTAAGATAGAGACTGCAGCAGACAACATAGAGGCCGTTTTAAAATCATAAGTGGATCCGATCATAGATCCGCCAACGTACATGACCATATTGACAAGCAAAAATGTCCAAAAAATTGTAACGATATATCTCAAACTCTTCACCCCATTTCAAACCCACATAAAAAATCCACGATATATTTACCCCAATAGTATAACATAAATCAATCAAATGGTACAAACATTCGCTGTCGGCATTTCCACATCTGGTGGTAAGTCCTTGTCACTTTGGCATATGTATGAAGTAGGAAAAAGAGAAGGGAGTTTTCATGTATGAGACATGCCGTAGTTTATGGAGCGCGCCAGCCATTTGGATTTGAATTATGTTCGCAACTGCTTGAAAAAGGATATGTTGTGCATGCCGTTGACCATCAACATTGGATGAGGGAGGAGGATGAAGAAAAATGGCTCTTTATTGGCCGCAATGCCAATTTGGTCTATCATGAGATCGCAAGGGAAGAAGACCAAGCCAAACTTCCATTTCAACCTTCCAAAAATTGTCTCATATTTATTCCTATTATTGATTATGTCATGCGCCATGTTTCACATGTAGCTGATCAGCTTGTTCGGCAATTAACGTTTTTGTCCCATATGGAAATGTTGGAAGAAGCATTCGTGTTTTTCATTTATCCTCCTGCTTCACGTTTGCATCAGGCTCCCTTTTTCAAAAATCTCGATAGCATTTACTCAAACTTTCAAACGAATCAAGTTTCTGTTAACGACTTTTTCCTGTCTATAGAGATAGAAAAAGAGTCAGTCATAACCAAGGAAGAGTGCAAGCGTGAAGTGGAGAACGTGCTTTCCAGATCTGAAGAAAAGCTTGTTGGCAACTAGGAATAACGGCATTAAAAAACAGAGAATGGCTTGGAAGGCCCTGACAAGTTTCGAAACATCGGCGTGCTCTATAATGAGGGTGACAATGAAGAAGACAGGTGGTATAATTAGCACCAAGTCTTAATAGAAGATATCATAATAAATTCATTATGTTTGTAAGGGAAAGAAGGGAATTACCTATGAATGCAGGTATTATTGGCGTAGGAAAATACATGCCCGACCGGGTTGTGACCAATAAAGAGCTGGAAACGATGATGGATACGTCCGATGAATGGATTCGGACGCGAACGGGGATTGAGGAACGAAGAATTGCCCCTGACGACATTGATACATCGGACATGGCTTATGAAGCAGCCAAAAAAGCCATGGATCATGCCGGAGTGCAACCGGAAAATATTGATATGATTCTTGTTGCGACGGTGACTCCTGACCGCCCGTTCCCTTCGGTTGCGTGTATGCTGCAGGCGAGGCTGGGCTGCGTCAACGCATCCGCAATGGATGTCAGCGCGGCGTGCGCTGGTTTTATGTATGCCGTAGCAACAGCGAAACAATTTATAGAAAATGAAGCCTGCAAGAACATTTTAGTTGTAGGTGTTGAAAAACTGTCAAAAATCACCGACTGGACTGACAGGAACACGGCTGTCCTTTTTGGGGACGGAGCCGGAGCGGTCGTAGTGGGGCCCGTATCCGAGGGCCGGGGTATTTTGGCATTTGACCTTGGCGCAGACGGAACAGGCGGCCAACATTTATACCAAGATCAATATATCGTGATGAACGGAAGAGAAGTATTCAAATTTGCTGTCAGGCAAATGGGGGAATCTTCTGTCAAAGTTCTCGAAAAAGCCGGCTTAACCAAAAATGATGTTGATTTCTTGATCCCTCATCAGGCCAACATTCGCATAATGGAAGCGGCCAGGCAGCGCCTTGAGCTCCCTGAAGAAAAAATGTCCAAAATGATTCATAAATACGGCAACACATCCTCTGCTTCCATCCCAATGGTGATTGCCGATGAAGTGGAAGCCGGAAAAATAAAGGATGATGATGTTATCGTTTTAGTCGGTTTTGGCGGAGGTCTCACATGGGGGGCCATTGCTTTAAGATGGGGCCGCTAGGCGCTTAATATCTTCTTGAAATAACATAAAGGAGATGATGCAAAAGATGAAGAAAAGAGTAGTTGTAACCGGAATCGGCTCCATATCGCCGGTTGGGAACGATGTAGAAACAGCATGGGGAAATATTGTGGCTGGAAAATCAGGGATTGGGCCCCTTACACGATTAAATCCGGACGATTTTTCTGTGAAAGTAGCTGCAGAAGTAACAGACTTTGATATAGAAAAGTTTATTGAGATAAAAGATGCCCGGAAAATGGATCGTTTTACCCATTTTGCGTTGGCATCAGCATTGATGGCTGTTAAAGATGCGGGGCTGGTCATCGACGACAACAATGCGCACCGGATCGGTGTATGGATTGGTTCCGGCATCGGGGGAATGGAGACATTTGAAAAGCAATATGAGATTTTTCAAAAGAGAGGCTACCGCCGGGTCAGTCCGTTCTTTGTCCCAATGATGATTCCGGATATGGCGACAGGCCAAGTGTCGATTTTCCTCGGAGCCAAGGGCGTCAATTCCTGTACGGTGACAGCATGCGCAACAGGGACGAATTCCATCGGGGACGCTTTTAAAGTGATTCAGCGCGGTGATGCCGATGCCATGATTGCCGGCGGGACAGAAGCGCCGATCACTCAAATGTCGGTAGCCGGTTTTTGTGCCAATAAGGCATTATCGACAAATCCTGATCCGAACACGGCAAGCAGACCGTTTGACTTAAATCGCGACGGTTTCGTCATCGGTGAAGGGGCCGGTGTATTGATTCTGGAAGAGCTGGATCATGCGCTTAACCGCGGAGCGGATATATATGCAGAAATCGTCGGATATGGCTCCACGGGAGATGCCTATCATATTACAGCGCCGGCTCCCGGTGGTGAAGGCGGCGCGAGAGCGATGAAATTGGCTCTGGAGGATGCGGGTATGAAGCCGGAAGACATTGACTATATTAATGCCCATGGGACAAGCACGCCTTATAATGATGAGTTTGAAACGAACGCAGTCAAGCAAGTGTTTGGCGAACATGCTTATAAATTAGGGATTAGCTCCACAAAATCCATGACAGGCCATCTGCTTGGGGCAGCAGGGGGAGTTGAGGCCATTTATTCTGTTTTGGCTATTAAAGACGGCATCATGCCGCCGACGATCAACTATGAGACACCTGATCCAAAATGCGATCTCGACTATGTGGTCAACGAAGCCCGTAAGCGGGACTTGAAAGGGGTTCTGAGCAACTCTCTCGGGTTCGGCGGACATAATGCTACAATCGCCTTTAAAAAATATGAGTAAGTACAAAAGATATAGCCAGAGCAATCGGGCTATATCTTTTTTGTTTTACTTCGTATTTGGAACGCTGTCACCTTTTTTCTAGGCTTTCGTACAATATCGAAGGGGAGGAGACGGCATATGGGAGTTATTGAAACGAATGATTGGCTTGAGCAGCATTTTTTCAATCCAGAGCATGTTTGCGGCATGGCTTATTCTGAGGATAAAGAAGGCGGCCGTTTTTACCACTATTTGCGCCGATTCGGAATGTACGAACCGTCCAGGGCTACATTTGGCTTTTTTGAAGAGCTGAAAAGGCAAAACGCATGGGAAAAAATCGGTAACATTTATCAAAAATACTATAATAAGTGGAAACAGCATAAGATTGATATTTATATTTTTCCGATTAATCCAACCCGACAATTTCTCGAAGGTTTAAAAGGACGTTCGGGTGCGGCGTTTCCCAAAAAGTTGTTTTTGTTTTTATCGCCGACGGAAGATGAAAAAAATTGGGAATCCTTGTTCGTGCATGAGTATCATCACGCAACGAGGATGCATCATTATAAAAAAGATGTAGATCATTACCATTTGCTTGATTCACTTGTATTTGAAGGGCTTGCCGAGCAGGCCGTCCAAAAATATTGCGGAAAAGAATATCAATCTGAATGGGTAAAACAATATAATCCTGATATGCTCCGGGTATTTTGGGAGAGGCATTATCAACCAAATCTTGAACGGAAGAAAAATCATCCCCTTCATGATCAACTCTTATTTGGCAGTGGGCCAGTTCCTCCGATGATGGGTTATGCGATTGGAGCTGATTTGGTCAAAGGGTATAAAGGGCGCAGGCCGCTCACAGTCCAGTACTCTTTTCAAATTCCTTCAGAGGAGATACTAGCAAATAATTCCCGATACAACCCGCCATCTTAGGCGCTTTTTTTTTGGGGAAAATGTATAGAACAGGCATGGCCGAATATAATGAAGCAAAGAAAATTGTATGATAAACACTCCGGGGGAATTGATATGCTCTTCAGAACATTCCTTTATCTGGCAGGATTCGGATTTGCGGTTGCGGGAGGGTTCAACATTATCGCCTATTTCAATTTGTTGGTAATGGGCGCCAGTTTTGCAGAATATATTCTTTTTATTTTAAAAAGACCTGAATGCTATTTGTTTGTCGTTGGCGTCATGATGATCTCACTTGCCGTGTTTGGGTTTCAGACGGGCGAATAGTCCCTCGTTAGAACTGGATATATAGGAATAAATTGACTAAAGCCTGCCCATACTGAAAAACAAATAGTGATGAAGTGAGGGGTTAAGATGCTTTATCTTCATGATGTATGGGTTAATTGGTTTGAAGGAGAAGAAAATGGGTATAATGTATGCCATTTTCACGAGTGGAGAAGAGGAGAAGACGTGATTGAACTGTTAGATCAAGTTCCGCTGTTATATATCGATTCTCTCCTTTTCAACCATATAGAAAATGATATGGCCGATTTGCCCGAGGCATTGTTGAATGAAATTTATAAAAAGGCCTATTTGAGAAAGAATCATGAACGAATTGTGTTGGACTATTGTTTTGTTGTAACAGATGGACAAGGAATTCTTGCTGTAGATACGGTCGGATACTCGATACCGCTGCGAAAAAGCAGGCTCATTCCCCGTCAGGAGCAGTTGGTGTATGAGATGATCGCCAATAATCAGCCCGAAACGTTTACATTTGAGCCGCTAACCAAAAAGAAAGAGTACCATATACTATCGCCGGACCCAATATTAATGCGCGGTTTGACAAGAAAAGAAAGACAGTTGAAACAGTTGCTGTTTATGGCGCTGGACCAGCTTTACTCGTCAAAAAATACGGCAGAAGTAAGATATTGGTATACAGAATGGTGTCCTCATCTGTACTCTGAAATTCAGGAGATGGATTTTGAAAAGGTGTGGAACGACCTTTATGAGGCAACAAAAGAAGGATGGTCGGAAAAACATCAATTATTGTGTGAAAATATGATTAAAGGCCAGCCATTCTTTGAAAAGCTTTGGGAGATGGAATGTGATTCAAAAGTAAATTGAAGCCCAAAGCCGCGAAAAAGAACAGTCTGGGACATAAGGAAATACGAAAGAAGCTCGATGATCCTAATTTACATTTTTGAATCATCGAGCTTTTTTGTCATGCCTAATTTTTACTGAGAAAATGGATGGAATTCATCAATAACAGTATTGACTTTATATAGTTAGCCTCTTTATGCTTAAAGTTTTAAGCTAATGCATACTAGGACCTTTTTCTGCCGAGCCCCATCGCATTTTCCATCTTCTTTAACATACGGTTGGCTTTTGCCCGCGCTTTTTCAGCTCCTTCATCCAAGATGTCATCGAGTTCCTTGGAATCAACCAATTCGCGGTATCTTTCCTGAATGGGCGTTAATGCCTGGAGGACGACCTCAGCCAAATCCGCTTTAAATTCCCCGTAGCCTTTGCCGGCATATTGGTTCTCAAGCTCTTCAACTGTTTTATTCCCCAAAATTGAATAAATGGCAAGCAGGTTCGAAACACCGGGTTTATTTTCGCGATCAAATTTTACCAAGCCATCAGAATCTGTAACGGCGCTTTTAATTTTCTTTTCAATTTGTTTCGGCTCGTCCAACAACGTGATAAAGGCTTTTTTATTTTGATCCGACTTGCTCATTTTTTTCGTTGGCTCCTGCAAGGACATAATTCTGGCCCCAACCTTTGGAATGCGCACGTCCGGAATCGTAAAAATGTCGTTGTATCTTCGGTTAAATCTTTCCGCAAGGTCGCGGGTTAATTCGAGATGCTGTTTTTGGTCTTCTCCAACAGGAACAAGGTGAGTGCCGTAAAGCAGAATATCGGCAGCCATTAAAGGCGGATATGTTAACAATCCGGCTGAGACGGCTTCTTTACCCGCTGATTTGTCTTTAAATTGTGTCATTCTTTCCAACTCGCCGATATATGCGATACATTGCAGCATCCAGCTTGCCTGCGCATGAGCGGGTACTTCTGATTGGATAAATAGCGTCGCTTTCTTATGGTCGAGCCCCGCAGCAATGTACAATGCGGCTAGGGAACGGATATTTTTTCTAAGCTCCAGACGGTCTTGCGGCACAGTAATTGCATGTTGGTCTACCACGCAAAAATAACAATCATATTCATGCTGGAGCTCTATAAACTGTTTAATGGCTCCCAGATAGTTGCCAAGCGTAATGACACCGCTGGGCTGAATACCAGAAAAAATCGTTTTCATCTTAAAATCCTCCTGTATACGCGAAAACCATTTTACCCGATCATGGGCGAAATGGTTTTTATAACAACTTTCTTGCGTATTCCATAATAAATGTTATATGTATTCGAAAAAACTTATGTTCTTATTATAACTTTTGGCCTGCTTACAATCAAGCCAACACAAGAACACCCAAAAAGAAAAGGAGGAAAAAAGGATTTCTTTCCATAGAAATTATTGCTAGAATAGGTAATGAATTTACCTTGGATGAAAGGCATCTGGGAAAAGGAGCGAACCATATTGAAAGTCAAAAAGATACTGGCAACGGCGGGGCTGATTGGAATGATTGCGTTACCGGCCCAGCCAGTTTCGGGTAAAGCATCTGATCAAGTACATACAAACCCGCAAAGACAACTGGCTGTTGAGTTGAAAACCGTTCCTGTGGACTCACCCCGCTTTGTGTATGATTCCGGCTTAAAGTTTGAATATCCCGACGCGGTCCGGGGAATTTATGTGACCGGTCATTCAGCAGGAGGAAGCCGTTTTAATGAGCTCGTTAAGTTGATAGAAACGACAGATTTAAACGCCATGGTTATCGACATAAAAGACGATTGGGGAAATGTGACATACAAAGCCGATAAAGATTCACCTTATGCAGGAATCGGCCAAAGTTATATAGAGAATCCAAGAGAAATGCTAAAAACAATGGAGGAGAAACAGATCTACCCCATTGCCAGAATTGTTGTGTTTAAAGATTCTCTGCTTGCGAAAAAAAGTCCCGACCTTTCTTTTCAACAAGGGGGGAAAGTCTGGGTCAACAACCGAAAGGAGGCATTCGTCAACCCGTTTTTAAAAGAAGTATGGGACTATAATGTGGGAATCGCCATAGAGGCGGCAAAGCTCGGATTTAAGGAGATTCAGTTTGACTATGTCCGTTTCCCGGAAGGATTTGAAAAGCGTGATCAACAGCTACAGTACGGGATGGGCGAATATGAAAATATGAAGGAAGACAACGTGCAAAAGCGCGTTCATGCTGTTACCGATTTTGTTGCCTATGCGCGGGAAAAACTAAAGCCATACGGTGCAAAAGTGTCCGTAGATATTTTTGGCTATACCGCAACACTTCCGGAGGCACCTGGAATCGGACAAAACTTCAGTAAAATATCCGAAAATGTAGATGTCATTTCCTCGATGATTTATCCAAGCCACTGGACGTCATACTTTGGAATCGCCAAACCTGATTTAGAGCCTTATAAACTTGTGCATGAATATGCAAAGGTGGAGAATGCAAAGTTATCCAAGTTGGAAAATCCTCCTGTTTCGCGCCCTTGGATTCAAGATTTTACGGCATCTTATTTGGGAAGCGGAAATTATAAAGTGTACGGAAAAGCGGAAGTTGAAGCCCAAATAAAGGCATTGTATGATTCGGGAATCAAAGAATTCCTGCTATGGAATGCGGGTAACACGTATACGAAAAACGTGGATTATACACCGGATCAATAATGTGACAGTTATTTACCCATATAAAATAAATCATTTTTATGTATGGAAATGGGGTGGATGGATAAATTATACAAAGAGAATGTTTAAAAGGTAATCAGAGGTGGTAATAAGAAATACATCCATATGTAACAGTTTAATGAAAAGGAGAGATACAGAGCGAAAAATTGCCAAAATCACCTATTATTTCTGCCGATATTAGTGTATAATACATAATAGAGAGTGTTTATTAAGATTAATTATAATATGGGTCTTTAGACGGGCCTTGCATATACAATTGTGCATTTCAATTTATGAATGGGAGTGTGGATGAACATGGTCACATTATACACCTCACCAAGTTGTACATCATGCCGGAAAGCGAGAACGTGGTTGGAAGAACAAAACATTCCATATGTTGAACGGAATATTTTTTCCGAACCTTTGAGCCTTGAGGAAATCAAGGAAATCTTGCGCATGACCGAAGACGGAACAGACGAGATTATCTCGACACGTTCTAAAGTTTTCCAAAAGCTCAATATAGATTTAGATTCTCTGCCGTTGCAGCAGCTTTACGATATTATTCAAAAAAACCCGGGCCTCCTTCGGCGCCCGATCATTCTTGATGAGAAAAGACTCCAGGTGGGCTACAATGAAGATGAAATTAGACGTTTTCTGCCTCGTAAGGTAAGAACGTATCAGCTTCGCCAAGCTCAGAAAATGGTGAATTAACACTGGTACCATGCAGGCTTACATGACAACACAGACTAACAAATGAACCCGACCTTCATGCGAAAGTATGGAGGTTTTTTTTATAAGGTGAACAGTACCATTTCAGTATGAATATTCGTACGATAAACTGGTGTACGACGATAAGCAACTTCTCCCTCCCATTATCGAAAGCTCGGCTTTTTTCACATGGCCATTTTTATGGGGGAGGAGATTCGGTGCGCTACGATACGTCCATGCTTATTCGAAGAAGTTTTGTTTAGTTTGTCGCAAAGCTACCTGAAGCTTATCTCTAATGGAGCACATGCATGAGACTTTAAAGCAAGCTGCTTGGCTCTTTTGCCGCCGTGCCTTCCCTTTTCTCTGCTCCAATGTGTAAGCCGCTGGCCGCAAGGGAATAAGGGAAGAGAAGGAGTGAAAGTCATCGGACGGCTGATGGTCTGCAAGTTGCTTCCATTTAGATGAATAAATATGCTTGATTTATCTTCATATATTGGTTAAGATAGGCGCAACATCATCTTGGGCGTTGCTAGGCATATGATGATTTATGAAATGGAAACATATTTTGTTTCCCTTTTCCATTTATTTATCATAAAATAAGAAGTACAAGGGGAAGACTATTACTTACTGTATTTAAGTCCTGATGGTTGGTCTCCGGGAAGTAAGATCCCTTCACCTTACTACCCTATTATAGAAGGGGGAGTTGTATGATGGAAATTGAACGCATTAACGAAAATACGGTGAAATTTTACATTTCATATGTCGATATAGAAGAAAGGGGCTTTGATCGCGAAGAGATATGGTACAATCGCGAAAAAAGTGAAGAGTTATTTTGGGAAATGATGGATGAAATTCATCATGAAGAGGAGTTTGTCCCAGAGGGGCCGCTCTGGATTCAAGTGCAAGCTTTGGACAAGGGCTTGGAGGTCCTCGTTACAAAAGCCCAGCTTTCCAAAGATGGCCAAAGGTTTGAATTGCCGATTCCGGATGACAAGCTTAAGGACTTGCCGATTGATGAAAGAATCGAGGAGTTTTTGGACCATCATCTTCATCTGAATCAATATGACCGTTCGGAAGATGACTTGCTCGAATTTGTTCTCCTCTTTAATGATTTTGATGATATCCTTGATTTGGCAAGAACGCAAACTACGAGTGATTTGGACACAAAGCTTTTTTCATATGAAGGCAAATATTTCCTATATGTTAAGTTCCCGGATGAGGAATATGATGAAGAAGAAGTTGAAGACATGTTAAGTGTTCTTTTGGAATATGGGCATGAATCGTCCTTTACGATTCATCGTTTGCAAGAATACGGAAAACAAATCATCAGCCAAGACGTATTTGCCACATTAAATAAACATTTTTCCTAACTGAGCCGATTTCTTGCAGAAATCGGTTTTTTTATAGGTTGTACATGGAGTCGTCCAAGTTATAACAAATAAATAATACGATAATTTCGAAGAGGGAAGCCGTTTTATTTTTGTATCAAGTCGCTAAATAGTACAGAAAAATGTGAAAAACAAGGAAGATTTGCTCGCAGGCACTTTGATCTATTTTGAAGACGGTGTTTAATGGCCACTCGAAAAACTACTATTCTATCGAAAGCTTCGAAAACTTAAAAATTCGTTAGTATATTTTGCGATGAAATGAAGTGAAGGGAAAGGGTATTGCCAGATGAAAGCGAGCAATTTTCATAATCATTGGACTTATGCTATAATGTTGAACAAATGGACTCCAACGTTTATTCGTCCATTTTTTAAGTCCAAAGAGTTGAAAGGAAGTGTTAATCTGTTCACAGCAGTTAATGAAAAGGGAATGGCGGTTAATCTTGCAGAGATGGAACGCCGTCATGTAGGTAAGTTGCGAAACATCCGCTTCTACTGCCCCGTTTGTAAAGAGCCCCTCGTCCTGAAGGCAGGATCTGTCCGTATTCCCCATTTTGCCCACCGTATCAAATCCCAATGCTTCACAACAGAACCCGAAAGCGCCCGACATCTCCAAGGAAAGAAAGATTTATTTCGATTTTGTCTTAAAAACGGCTATGAATCTACTTTAGAACAGTATCTCCCCGAAATTCAACAGCGTCCCGATGTTTTGGCCATTAGAAACGGGAGGCGCTATGCAATTGAGTACCAATGCACCCCCATTTCTATCCGTTCCATACAACAAAGGTCTGATCGTTACTTAAAGATCGGCATTACGCCCATATGGATTATCGGCGGTTATCCATTTGTGAAAAAACTGAAAAACTCCGTCTATGAGCTTACCGATTTTTATTGGTCCTTGACGAAAAGAACCGGTGCAGATATCACCTTAATCGGCTACGAACCTGTAGACAGCACCCTGTTTGTATTATCAAATTTGGCTCCTTTCACCTCCAAAAAAGTATTTGCCCGCCTGGAAAGTATCCCACTCAACAACTGTCGCATTCCTTTTTACATTCAAGACCAAACGGCTTCTTTTCCGTATCTACATTGGTTGAAGGAAAAGAACAAGTGGATTCAACAAAAAGTCAGATATGGAACAATTGTTCATGGAAGTTTTCTTAAAAACGTATATAAATCGGGGAATAATCCTTTTTTATTGCCGGCTGTATGCGGCCTCCCGGTTCCGTATATGGAAAGCTTTGCTTCCGCTCCGATGATCTGGCAGTTTTATGTTTGGATCGATTGTTTGCAAAAATTACCTTTTGGCAAAAAGATTTCTTTAAAATACGTCCTGTATAAACTTGGACGGCGGATCGATCGTGAAGATGTTCTTTTACGACAGTTGCCGTTTCACGACTATCGCAATTGGGAAAAGGCCGTCGCTTTTTACTTGCGGCTGCTCGTTCATTTGTCATATTTGCGAATTGCGGGGGAAGACTTATTTGTAAAGCGAAAAATGATCAACAGCTTGAAGCATACGGAAGATCGGACAGAGGAGGAATATATTTTTAAAGTTCTCATCAAAAGTTCCTACACAAACAAAATAAATAAAAAAAACAAGCAATGTTTCCTGTTTGGGGAGCAGGAAAAATGAATATTTAAATAGAATGATTATAACATGGGCGGAATTTCGCATTACAACTTGAATGGAGGATAACAGATGACAGAGCAGAATAACGTAAAAACTCTTCCAAGCCGATCGGAAGTGTCGGAAGAATTAACATGGAGATTAGAGGATATATTTGTGACGGATGAGGAGTGGGAAAAAGAGTATGCTGCCATCCAGCAAAAGATGAAAGAAGCGCAACAGTTTAAAGGGAAATTGGGCGAAAGTGCGGCAACATTGTATGAAGCGTTGCAATTTCAATCAAAACTGTCGGAACGAATGGGTAAACTTTATACATATGCTCATATGCGCAACGATCAGGATACGACGAATACACATTATCAAGGGATGAATGCCCGGGCGGAAAGCTTGTATTCACAATTAACCAGCGCTTTTTCATATATCGTTCCGGAAATACTCAATATCGAAAAGGAACAGCTTGCGCAATTTTTAAAAGAAGAACCGGCATTACAATTGTATGAGCATGCGCTAAACCGTATTAACCTGAAGCGCGGGCATGTGTTGGACGCAGAGCAGGAGGCGCTTCTTGCCGAAGCCTCGGAAGTAATGGGGGCATCAAGCACCACATTCAGCGTGTTAAACAACGCAGACCTTGAATTCCCGGTCATAAAGGACGAAGAAGGAAATGATGTGCAGCTTTCGCATGGAAATTACATTCGTTTTCTGGAGAGTCGGGATCGCTCCGTCAGAAAAGAAGCATTTATGAATGTGTACCGCACGTACGGAAAATTTAAGAATACATTTGCCAGTACTTTAAGCGGTTCTATCAAGCAGGATAATTTTTATGCCAAAGCGAGAAATTATCAAACGGCAAGGCAGGCAGCTTTGGCAGCCAACAACATTCCTGAAAAAGTATATGACAATCTTGTATCAACGATCAATAACAATCTGCACCTGTTGCAGCGCTATTTGAAACTCCGCAAACAGATTTTGGGACTGGAACAGTTGCATATGTATGATTTATACGTACCGCTTGTAAAAGAAGTCGACATGAAAGTGACATACGAGGAAGCGAAAGACATTCTCCTTTCCGGCCTTACTCCTCTAGGAAAAGAGTATGTCGGGATCTTGCAAGCAGGATTTGAAAACCGCTGGGTGGATGTTGTGGAAAATAAGGGGAAACGAAGCGGTGCCTATTCTTCGGGCGCATATGGCACGAATCCTTATATCCTCATGAATTGGCAGGATAACGTCAACAACTTATTTACATTGGCACATGAATTCGGGCACAGTGTGCACAGCTACTATACAAGAAAAAACCAGCCATATCCATACGGCAATTACTCCATATTTGTCGCGGAAGTGGCTTCTACATGCAATGAAGCACTACTTGGAGATTATATGCAAAAAGCGACTGCTGATAAACAGGAGCGTCTATATTTGATTAACCATTACTTGGAAGGCTTTCGTGGAACCGTTTTTCGCCAGACGATGTTTGCGGAATTTGAGCATGTAATCCACCAAAAAGCTCAAGAAGGGACTGCCTTAACCGCAGACTTCCTTACAAAACAATACTATGAATTAAACAAAAAATATTTTGGCGAGGACCATATCCATATTGACGAACAAATCGGGCTTGAATGGTCGAGAATCCCCCATTTTTACTATAATTATTACGTTTATCAATATGCTACAGGATTCAGCGCCGCAACTGCATTAAGCAAACAAATATTGGAAGAAGGTGAAACAGCTGTCGGGCGATATATCAACTTCTTAAAAGCGGGCAACTCTGATTATCCGATCGAAGTGCTCAAACAGGCAGGGGTTGACATGACAACAACAGAGCCGATCGAAGCGGCATGTAAAGTGTTTGAAGAAAAACTGAATGAAATGGAACAACTGTTAATGTCCTAATACGCAAGTAGGATCAACAACGAGGCTAACTATATAAAGTCAATACTGTTATTGGTGAATTCCATCCATTTTCTAAGTGAAAATTAGGCATGACAAAAAAGCTCGATGCTTCAAAAATGTAAATTAGGATCATCGAGCTTCTTTATAAACTTCATCAGTTTTCAATAATATACGAGGCCGGGACACAACTAAATCAGCTGATGAAAAAACGAACAATAAAGTGAAACTTCATTCAGTAGGGCTTCTACTGAATGTTAGTTGAACCAATCGGGCATTTAGGTGCCGTTATCTCCTACTTAGACATTTTGTATTCACTCAAGATTTTGATGTGGGAGTTTTACGGCACCTTACATGCGGGATAAAGTGAAACTTCATTCAGTAGGCGTTTTTTTCCATCTCCTACTGAATGTTAGTTGAACCAATCGGGCATTTAGGTGCCGTTTTCTCCCACTTGGACCTTTTGTATTCACTCAAGATTTTGATGTGGGAGTTTTACGGCACCTTACATGCGGGATAAAGTGAAACTTCATTCAGTAGGCGTTTTTTTCCAGCTCCTACTGAATGTTAGTTGAACCAATCGGGCATTTAGGTGCCGTTTTCTCCCACTTGGACCTTTTGTATTCACTCAAGATTTTGATGTGGGAGTTTTACGGCACCTTACATGCGGGATAAAGTGAAACTTCATTCAGTAGGCGTTTTTTTCCAGCTCCTACTGAATGTTAGTTGAACCAATCGGGCATTTAGGTGCCGTTTTCTCCCACTTGGACCTTTTGTATTCACTCAAGATTTTGATGTGGGAGTTTTACGGCACCTTACATGCGGGATAAAGTGAAACTTCATTCAGTAGGGCTTCTACTGAATGTTAGTTGAACCAATCGGGCATTTAGGGGCCGTTATCTCCTACTTAGACCTTTTGTATTCACTCATGTTTTGAAGTGGGAGTCATACGGCACCTTACATGCGGGATAAAGTGAAACTTCATTCAGTAGGCGTTTTTTTCCATCTCCTACTGAATGTTAGTTGAACCAATCGGGCATTTAGGTGCCGTTTTCTCCCACTTGGACTTTTT
This sequence comes from Siminovitchia sp. FSL W7-1587, assembly GCF_037963795.1. NCBI lineage: Bacteria > Bacillati > Bacillota > Bacilli > Caryophanales > Bacillaceae > Siminovitchia > Siminovitchia sp. FSL W7-1587. The sequence goes on along the minus strand of NZ_CP150169.1, from coordinate 588,017 downwards.
GTATTCACTCATGTTACGGCACCTTACATGCCGGATAAATTGTCCTAGTGTATCATACGCAAGCTTTTAGCGTCGTCAACATAGTGCGGGAATAGCTCGAGCTGAAGATCACGCAGGAAAGCGACCTTTGCTTTCTGAGGAAGCTGAAGAGACCTGCGGAAACTGAAATATGTTGACGTAGTGATGATGGGGATTTTTTTACACAAATAAACCGAACAATTATAATGAATTGTTCGGTTTTTGCTTATGTCCCAGCCTCGTCGGCATTATGGTTATTGAAAGCCTTTAAATTTGTTGCGGTTATTCAAATATGAAAAAAACACTAAAATGGAAAGGAATAAAATGGGAGAAGATATATACAGTGGTATTAACCGGATTAGAGCAAGCATTTGTACAGAAAAACTGATTAAAAAGAAAAGAATCATTCCGGCTATATATGCCTTTCGCATCTTTTGAAATCTCTCCTTTCAGTTATACGAGAGCTTATTTAGAGGAAGCGTCTGTTAACAATGAGTATTCATTGTTGTCCCATTTTATACGAAAAAAGAAAGGCCGTCTCGGCCTTCCTCGAAAGTAAAATATAAAACTTGCTTTGTCCTGCTCCGGGCAGGAAGTCTAGTACCGCGCGCAACCATCAAAGGAAGCAGCATGGCCGTGAATCATACACGCCGGGCTTTTCGGAAGATGCGGCTATGAAAGGCGGCTAGCGCTGTTGGTTGCCGTCCTTGTCTTGGTACGCATTTTGCAGATGCTGTACATCTGTTTTCATGCGATACATACGCCAGGCTCACCATTACCGATGCTCCGTAATGAACGAAGCGCTCCTATTGTTCATATGCAATATATTTCCAATAAGAACCGTTCTGTGTTTGAATTCTTTTCACTCTGCGCTGTAATTGCAGCTTTTTCATTTTTCTTTCGATTGTTTGGAAAGGCATATCATAGATCATGGCCAAATCCTGAGTGGATATCATCGGATTTGCGGATAAATAGAGCTCCAGCGGCGGAAGCTCTGTCGGCTGGACGTACCCGCCAAGCATCTCCGTTAAAATATGGACATAAATATCATATGAATACAGGCCGCTGATTTTAAGGCCTTCGTCCTCTATGCGCTCGTTGAAAAAGACGATAGCCGGCATTTCTGCCACATTCATCTCAGTAGCAATGATGACATCACACTGGAACGCTCTGGCCGCGCTCGATGAATACAGATCGCGCAGAAACTCTTTACAGTCCAGCCCCACATGATCCGCGCATTGTTCCAAAACATACAGGTCTGTAATATCCTCCTGTTCCATAAAAAGCAGTTCTTGAAGCCGACGCAGATAGCGTATTCCAGCCCTTTTTCCTTGCAATTCGGCTGCCTTGATGCTGATGGCGGCCAAATGGGGCATATGCTTCATTTTTTTGGAAGGAGTCGATGAGTTTGTCAGCTGTTCTTTTCGGTTGTTTAATTTACACGAATTTAAAGCCGTTAAATCGCCAGCTAAAACATGCTTTATTGTGAAGTAATCTCCGTATTGTATTTGAAGTTTTTTTACAATGGGCGAAAGCATCCAGCAGTCCATACAAAACGGATCTACAAACACATACATTTCTACAGGCTTGTTTTGCATATATTTGGCTTTAAGTTCTTTCTGGGATTTCCATTCCATCACGGCACTTCACCTTGCACCTTATCAGGACTATTTACCATATGGTTGGCGGTCAATGCAAGCCGGGAAAAAAAGTGCTCCCGAATGGGACTATCGAGCTTTACCTCATCCATAGCGGCCGACATGCAAGACAACCAAGCCTTTGCCCTCCGTGGAGTAATTTCATGAGGCAGGTGCCGGGCACGCAACATGGGATGTCCGTGCTCTTCTGTATATAATGGAGGTCCCCCCAAGAATTGTGTTAAAAATTGCTTTTGTAATCTGGCTGTTTCGGTTAAGTCTTTAGGAAAAATGGGGATGAGTTCGGGATGATTTGCCACCCTGCGGTAAAAGGCGTCCACAAGGGAAGAAAGCTTTTTTTCCCCAATTGCGTCATACGGCGTCATGCGCTCTTCAACCATATGAATCGCTCCTTTTTCTAAAATGTATGTACATTGTAACAACGTGTAAAAAATAACTCAAATAAATAGCCTTTTTGGAAAAAAAGGGAATTGAAATAAATAAAACCCCTGTGTAAAGGAACAGGGGTTTAACTGTAAAATGATTCGGTTACTTTTCTTACATAATTTTGTGTTTCTTTAAATGGCGGGATACCTCCATATTTGTCGACGTTTCCTGGTCCCGCGTTATAAGCTGCCAAAGCGAGCCTTATATTTCCATTATATTTATCCAGCATGTTGCGGATGTACTTGCTGCCGCCCATAATATTTTCCAAAGGATCGAATATATTCTTAATGCCCAGGCCGCGGGCGGTTGCGGGCATCAACTGCATCAATCCGGAAGCGCCCGCTTTGCTCACCGCGTTCGGATTAAAATTGGATTCATGGCGAATAATGGACTTAATCAGCTTTGGCGGGAGGTTATATTTATTTGCCGCGGCGTCAATCATTCCTTCCAAGCTGTTTATGTGCTTCATGTCAACCGCTGGCAGCGGTTTGTTTGTTTTCGTCTGCACTTGATTCTGAGCCAATGAATGAATGAGGCCAAGCGTGTTCATTTTTTCGGGATTCTTCGCCGCTTCAGCCATCACATTGTTTATAGCTTCCCCAAGCAAACTGCTGAACGCCTCGGTTGAATCTTGTAGCATGTGGTTGGCCGTTTGTGTTGTCAATCTTCTCAGTGTCTGCAATTCCATTAACAAATTTATTTCACCAAGCTTGTTCAAGCCTATTCACTCCAAATATGTAAATTTCGCATCATAAAGTCTCTTAATTTTATTATCGGCTTTTTTAGTAGGAATGTTAAGCTCGTTTAGTAATTGGAAGAAAAATTTTTTCCCTTCATCTAGTTTGCCTTCAGGAATTTCGTATTCCACTTCAAAATCTTCTCTCCCCAAGTACAGACTATGGTCAAATTGCAGGCATCCTGGACCAAATGGCCTTTCCGCCCGTCTCGTCTCAAGCGAACCGAAACAGATGAGCCAGTTGGGATTAATATCAATTGCCGCCAATTCTGCTTTCACTTCGCCTTCGGGGAACATTTGTTTATGTAAGCATGCATTGGCTTCAGCGGGTGATATCTCTTGATTGATTTCCAGCAGTCCAATCGTCTCTGTTTTCTTTTTTAATGTCAGTTCATAAAGGTGATCCCTGTTTCTGATTCTCAGTGCCGCCGCCTTTTGTTTCAGCAAAAATGTATCCGTATCAAAGTAATGATTCACCTGTTTGGCAAAGTCATCCCTTGTTATGTGAAAAACGCTTAGCAGTAATTCAAAATGTTCTTTTGTGACCATGTTTTTAAATTCGATTTCAATATGTCTTCCCAAAGTTTCATCGTCCTTTCCCTGTCTATGTTTTATTATGTGCTGTTTGTCCGGGTTGTCAATGTTCAGTAACAGGGCTTTGTGCTAAAATGGGTTCATGTAATGAGAATCAGTGTCTGTTTTTAGAGGTGATTTGCATTGAATCAGTGGGACCAATTTTTATCTCCATATAAACAAGCCGTTGATGAGTTAAAGATTAAATTAAAAGGGATGAGGGCACAATTTGTCGGAGAACATATTCATTCTCCTATTGAATTTGTTACCGGGAGGGTAAAACCCGTCGCAAGTATTCTTGTTAAAGCGAATTTGAAAAACATCCCTTTGGAAAAGATAGAAACGGAAATGCAGGACATTGCGGGTTTGCGCATCATGTGCCAATTTGTCGATGACATTAAGACGGTCGTGCACTTACTTAGACAAAGAAACGATTTTCGAATCGTAGAGGAAAGAAATTATATTTCCAATAAAAAACCGAGCGGATACCGTTCATATCATGTCGTGATTGAATATCCCGTTGAAACGATCAATGGCGAGAAGAAAATTTTGGCGGAGATTCAAATCAGAACATTGGCCATGAATTTTTGGGCAACAATCGAACATTCACTCAACTATAAATATCAGGGGGAGATTCCCGAAGACATTAAAATAAGGTTGCAAAAAGCCGCCGAAGCTGCATTTCGTCTTGATGAACAAATGTCGCAAATTAAAGAAGAAGTTCAAGAAGCGCAAGTATATTTTACAAAAAACAAAGAAGTTTTTGAACGGACTGACAGAAATTAACTTGGAGAGGGTGGAGACGTTTGAGATTCACAGTCATGTCAAAAGGAGATTCGACTTCAAATGCATTAATGCAAAAGATGATTACATATTTACAGGATTTTGAGCTGATCTATGATGAAGAGCAACCGGATATCGTCATTTCGGTCGGTGGTGACGGGACCCTTTTACATGCATTTCACCGCTACAGTTCACGGTTAGATAAAACGGCTTTTGTCGGGGTACATACCGGCCACCTCGGATTTTACGCAGATTGGCTTCCGGAAGAAATTGAAAAACTGGTGATCGCCATTGCCAAAACCCCCTACCAGGTAGTGGAGTATCCGCTCCTTGAAGTGATCATACGTTACAGGCATGGAGGAAAAGAGACGAAGTATCTCGGATTAAACGAATCAACCGTGAAAAGCATGGAAGGAACGCTCGTAATGGATGTGGAAATCCGGGGGGAACACTTTGAGCGGTTCCGCGGCGACGGTCTTTGTGTATCAACCCCATCCGGAAGCACGGCGTACAATAAAGCGCTCGGTGGAGCTATTATCCACCCGACGTTGCACGCCATCCAGTTGGCCGAAATGGCATCGATTAACAACCGGGTATTCCGGACAGTCGGCTCTCCGCTTATTTTACCGGCGCACCATACGTTAATGTTAAAACCGGTCAATACGAATGACTTTCATGTCACAATCGATCATTTAACGGTCATGCACCGGGATGTGAAATCAATTCAATTCCGAGTCGCTGATGAAAAAGTGCGCTTTGCACGTTTTCGCCCCTTTCCTTTTTGGAAGAGAGTGCATGATTCGTTTATTTCAGACGAAGGATGAGCTAACACGATATGCGACAATATAAGCTAAGCTGGATCGTGAAAAGCAGCGAAAAACAAAAAACAATTAAACAGTTTCTAGTGGAAAAACAGATCTCGCGGAGAGCCCTGACCAAAATAAAATTTCAAGGCGGCTCCATTAAAGTAAACGGGATAGAGAAAAATGTCCGTTACGTGTTGAAGTTTGGAGATAGGCTTGAGGTGGAATTTCCGGAGGAATCCAAAAACAAACAACTCACAAAAGAAAACATTCCTCTTGACATCCTTTATGAAGACAGGGACCTATTGGTCGTCAATAAGCCGCCCCAAATGAACACGATACCTTCCAGAGAACATCCGGGAGGCAGTATTGCCAATGCACTGGCCTATTATTATGAACAAAAGGGGATATCCGCCGCCGTTCATATTGTGACGAGACTTGATCGAAATACATCCGGCTTGTTACTCGTGGCAAAGCACCGGCATGCGCATCATTTATGTAGCATTTTACAACAGAAAAACGAAATCGCCCGTTCATATGAGGGCGTTGCTTCAGGTGTCTTTAGCAAGAAGGAGGATGTCATTGATGCCCCGATTGGGAGAAAGCTTTCCAGCATTATCGAACGTGAAGTAAGAGATGACGGAAAGCGGGCGGTAACAAAATACGAAGTATTACAACAGTTCCATGACGCGGCGCATGTGAAAATATGGCTGGAAACGGGACGGACCCATCAAATTAGAGTCCATTTTTCTTACATAGGCCATCCGCTTTTGGGGGATGAACTATATGGAGGGCCGACAGTTTTGATGAAGCGGCAGGCGCTTCATTGCAGTGAATTGCGGTTTTTTCATCCCTTTTTACATAAGGAACTACACTTTAATGCGCCGCTTCCTCTTGATCTAAAACAAGTGCTTCATTTACTGGAATAGGCTTACTCGTCAAATGTCTGGAATTTTTCTTTTACAAAAGGCATCGTTGACGGAACGGAAACAGTTGTCATTTCGGGATACCGAAATGCTGTTAATGCTCCCCCAAAAACAGCGCCGGTGTCAATATTGATGGTGTTTCCGACCATGCGCGGTGTATGGACCGGCGTATGGCCATAGACGATAAAGGGTTTTCCCGTATATGATTTGGCCCAGTCTCGGCGGACAGGCATTCCGTCAGGAAGAACTTCGCCGGTAATATCTCCGTAAAGCACAAATGTTTTGACCTTATTGTTCGACTTGCCGATCATTTCTTCTTTAATACCGGCATGGGCAATCACGAGATTTCCGTCAGCCAATACTTGATAAAGCGGGGCATTTTCATATAATTCCATGAACTTTTTTTTATAAAGAAGTCTTTTTTCCGTAGAAAGGCTGTTTAATTCGGCCACCGTCGTTTCCAAACCATGAGCTATTTTTACATTTCTCCCCAGAAAATAGCGGTATAGTTTGTTACAATGATTGCCTGGAACATAATAGGCTTTATGATCTTTCCATAGCCCCCAAACTGTATCAATTACTTTTAAAGAATCGGGTCCCCGATCAGTCAGGTCTCCGACAAAGCCCAGGACTCGCTCCGGATGAACGGGCTTGTCATTTCTCCATGTATAACCAAGGTGTTCAGTAAGATTTTTTAATTCTCTGTAACAGCCATGAATATCGCCTATAATATCGATTTTCACCTGCATCACCTTTCTTTACATCATAAATTGTAACGAACAGAAATGATTTATTGCAAAAAAATGAATGATATAAGCGACAATTGATAAAAGATTTGTTAGGATAATGAATACGAATGGGAGAGGAGGCGTGTCGACAATGGAACTACATGATGACGAAATGGAACAAATAAACGAAGAGTTGCTGCTGCATGCTCTCGCAAAGAATGATATTAAGCAGTTCAGGGAAAACTTCCTAAAACTGCATCCATACGACCAGGCAAAGTTTTTTATGAAAATTGAATTCGACGATCGGCTGAACATCTATTATTTCTTATCACCGAAAGAAGTGGCGGATTTCTTTGAAGTTCTTGATATAGAAGACCAGGAATATAAAGATATTTTGGCTGAAATGGAGCCGAATTATGCTGCCGACATGCTTTCCTTCATGTACACCGATAATGCGGTAGATGTGTTAAATAAGCTTGATAAACGCCAGGCAGTCAGCTATTTAACGATTATGAACAAGGAAAGCGCGCAAGAGATCAAAAATCTTCTGCATTATGAAGAATCTACCGCCGGAAGTATTATGACGACGGAATTTATTGCCATTTCCGCCAATCAAACGGTCCGTTCGGCCATGCATATTTTAAAAAATGAAGCACCTACTGCCGAGACGATTTATTATGTCTATGTTGTCGATGATGACCATCGGCTCGTCGGAGTCATTTCTCTTCGTGACCTGATCATCAGTAATGACGATGCGATGATAGCCGATATGATGTCCGACCGTGTCGTATCTACGACTGTCGATGAAAACCAGGAATCCGCCGCGAAGCAAATGAGGGATTATGATTTGTTGGCACTGCCAGTTGTCGATTTTCAAAATCATTTATTAGGGATTATTACCGTTGATGATATCATTGACGTTATTGATGAGGAAGCGTCTGACGACTACTCTAAACTCGCGGGTGTATTTGATGTTGACACCGTTGATAAAAGTCCATTTACCGCAGCGAGAAAACGACTTCCTTGGCTGATCATCCTGCTGTTTCTCGGTATGTTTACAGCGAGTCTTATCGGCAGGTTTGAAGCGACATTGAATGAGGTTTCCATTTTAGCCGTATTTATTCCATTGATCGCTGGAATGGCCGGAAATACGGGGACCCAGGCCTTGGCTGTCGCCGTCAGGGGAATTGCCACTGGTGAATTGGAAGAAGAAAGCAGGTGGAAGCTTGTACTGCGGGAAGCGGGAACAGGCCTGATTACCGGTTCTATTTGCGGTATTATGGTTTCCATTATCGTATATCTTTGGAAAGGGGAACTGTTTCTTGGTTTTTTGGTGGGGGTCTCCATTCTGGCTTCTTTATTTGTTGCCACCTTGGCAGGTTCCCTTGTTCCTCTTTTGATGCATAAGTTAAAAATTGATCCCGCAGTTGCATCGGGACCATTTATTACAACGATGAACGATATTACATCAATCTTGATTTATTTTGGCTTGGCGACGTTATTCATGGGCTATCTCGTCCATTAATGCTTGAAGCGGGGTGTGAATATATGGAAAATGAATCTTCTTTGCTTTCTCTCGTCATTGTCCTGTTGGTCGCTTTTTTTACTCCGCTTCTGCTCCACCGTTTGCGGCTCTTTTTTATTCCGGTCGTGATCGCTGAAATCGTTATGGGGCTGATTATCGGAAAAAGTGGATTTAATTTGATTCAGCATGATATGTGGCTGGACACGCTATCTGTATTGGGCTTTATCTTTTTAATGTTTTTAAGCGGTTTGGAAATCGATTTTTCTGCTTTTAAAGGAAATCAGCATAAGGAACTGGCGAACGGAAAGAAGGAACCCAACCGCTTGGCGGTTTCCTTCACTGTTTTTATAGGCATTTTCCTTATTTCGCTGTTGCTAGCGTTTATCATGAAAATGGCCGGGTTGATGGAAAATGTCTTTCTCATGACGTTGATCATCTCCACGATTTCCCTCGGTGTCGTTGTACCCACTCTAAAAGAAGCGAATCTAATGAAGACAAGCATTGGCCAAATCATTCTGCTGATAGCGGTCATTGCGGACCTTGTCACGATGATTTTATTGTCCGTTTTCGTTTCACTGTCAAGTGAAGGCGGCGGCCAAATGTGGCTTCTGCTTATTTTGTTTGCCACTGGGGTTTTCTTTTACTTTATCGGCGCCCGTTTTAAGAATAAATATGTCATCCCGCGCCTTTCAAGGGGAACAGTGCAGATCGGGACGCGGGCAGTATTTACGCTCATTATCGTGTTGGTCGCATTATCTGAGTCGGTAGGGGCGGAAAATATTTTGGGGGCTTTTATCGCGGGAACCCTTGTTTCTTTGCTTAACCCGAACAAGACGATGGTTCGGCAGTTGGATTCCTTCGGATATGGATTTTTTATTCCCATATTTTTTGTCATGGTGGGAGTAGACCTTGATTTATGGACTTTGTTGAACAATAAAGATATGCTTTTATTGATTCCGCTTTTACTCCTTGCACTATTTATATCTAAATTTATCCCGGTGCTGTTTTTAAAGCGTTGGTTTGATACAAAAACTGTCGTAGCGTCTTCTTTTTTACTAACGTCGACATTATCCTTAGTCATTGCGGCCGCAAAAATCGCGGAACGGATGAATGTCATTTCGCATGAAATGAGCGGAACTTTGATATTGGTGGCGGTTATTTCATGCATTGTAACACCTATTTTATTCAAAAAATGGCTTCCGAAAGAAAACGGGGAAGAAAGAAAAACACGCGTCGTATTTATAGGTGCCAACCAGCTTACCTTGGCGGTTTCAAAAGAATTAAACAGATCTTTGTATGACCTTTCACTCATTCATAAGAAAGTTGAAAAAGCAGATTCACAAACGACTAATTCTGTTTTTGACATTCATGAGGTGGAAGGATACGACGAGGACATTCTGCAACAAGAGGGAGTATTCGAAGCGGACATTCTTTTTATCTCAACAGGAGATGAAGAGTTGAATGCTGTCATCGCCATGGCGGCAAAGGAGCGGGGGGTAGAAAGGGTCATCGCCAGAATTGAAACCCCTGATCTGGGCAAGCCGCTGGCAGAACAGGACATTGAAATATTTTCAACGATCCTTTCGACAACCGCTTTAGTCAAAGCGTTAATTGAATCGGCTAATATCGCCAAAATCATGACAAATCAGGATACGGCCTTACATGAGATTGAGATGCTGAATCCGCATTACCATAAGATGACTTTACGGGAGTTTCCGTTTACGGGGGATGTTATTATCGTCCGAATCTTCAGGGGAGTCGATTCCATTGTTCCCCACGGCGATACGGAGCTGCTTATGAACGACCGTCTTGTTGTGACCGGTTCTTCCCAATATGTGGAAGAATTAACTCGTGAACTTCAATTTAAGGAATAATATCTTTACAGAATAAAAAGCGCTCATGTATGATTAGTACTAGGTGCTAATAACACGTTATCATTAGGAGGTCATCAATTATGTTGTCATTGGACGGAAAGACATTTGTGGTGATGGGGGTGGCAAATAAAAGGAGCATTGCGTGGGGAATCGCCAGATCACTGCACCAAGCAGGCGCTCGCCTTGTTTTTACATATGCGGGGGAACGTTTGGAAAAAAGCGTCCGGGAGCTGGCCGAATCGTTGGAAGGTAATGAACCTATCGTTTTGCCATGCGACGTAACAAAAGATGAAGACATTGAAGAATGCTTCAGCAACATTAAAGAAAAGGTAGGGCCGATTCACGGGATTGCCCACTGCATCGCATTTGCCAATCGAGAAGAGCTGGTGGGTGAGTATTTGAATGTCACTCGCGATGGATTTCTGCTTGCCCATAACATAAGTTCGTACTCGTTAACAGCGGTTGCCAAAGCAGTACAAAAGCTCCAGGCAATGCCTGAGGGAGGAAGCATCGTCACGATGACGTATCTCGGTGGAGAGCGGGTAGTCACCAATTATAATGTGATGGGTGTGGCTAAAGCCTCACTTGATGCGAGTGTTAAATATTTGGCCAGTGATCTCGGTAAATACGGCATTAGGGTGAACTCTATCTCTGCCGGCCCGATCCGCACGCTGTCAGCAAAAGGAATCAGTGATTTTAACAGTATTTTAAAAGAAATTGAGGAAAAAGCGCCACTCAGAAGAACGACGACACAGGAAGAAGTGGGAGATACGGCATTATTCCTGTTCAGCGAATTATCGAGGGGTATTACCGGCGAAAACATTCATGTTGATTCTGGATACCATATTATGGGAAATTAATATAAAAAACTGCCGCATTTTTGATGCAGCAGTTTTTTTTGTTGCACAAGTATAAACTTCTAAATCGGGATGTGCATACGCTATTATGAAACAAATATTTGAGGGGTGTTCCTAATGGATCATAAACCAGTGACGAAAAAGCCTTTACTTTTTATAAATCAGCCAAAAATGAAAGAGCCTCTGGGACAAATGCAATCCAGCTTCACTTTTTCACCTGAAAAACCGGTCCAAATACCAGATTCAACACAAGTTGAAAAACATCCGGTTCAAAAAACAGATGAACGAGATTCAGTTCAAGAAAACAAAAGAAACAGGAAAAGAATCTCCGTTGAAGAACAGTCGCTTATATTTGAGGAGCCTGTCAAAGAGGTCCCAAAGCAGCCGGAATCATCTGTCAATCAGCAGCCTTCAAAAGGGTTACAGCCGGTAAAGTCGTTTCCAAGCATGACAATTGATGAAAAACTAGATTATATTTTTTCAAGCCCGCAATTTTACTATTGCGCTTTTAAGACTAAAGACAGCGAATTTGTTGGGAAAATAAAGGAGCTTCATCAAGACAACATTCTGATCATGACGACAAAAGGAATTAGGCAAACGATCGAGAGACAAGATCTTGTTGCGATCCGGATTATCGGTTAGAGTAAAGGACGGAATGGAGAGGGGGTCCATTTCCGTCCCAAACATTTATTCACAAATTTCCAAATCCACGTCGGCAATACATTGTACTGCACAGAAGCAGTGAAGATCTACTGTAATACAGCTGTTGCTTGCACCCCAGCTCCTTACTTCGCAAAGATCATGATGGTTGATATGCCCACTTGGTGTTAAAATATCAACGACAGTTTGACGGTCTTTTTTCAATGGAATCAGAACCCGCAGCGTGGCACAACAATTATCAAAGATTTCTTCAACTCGGAAAAAGACGGAAACGCATTTACCGTGATGACCTCTGAACAGTGCTTTAAATAATTCGCCATTTTTATTCGTCAATGTGAATACGCGTGTATCGGCATGCATTCGGCCTCTTACACCCAATTCACCGAGAGGTTCGATGAAGCAATTTGTCGTACACCTTTCGCATTCTTCTTCAACAGCCTGATCTTGAATATCCTTGATCGCCTTTACAACCTGGCATACACAATTTAATTTGCACCCACAGTCTTTTTTCCGATCATGATGATGGTGATGGTGTTGCATCCCCATTGATTCAACCGAAGAAGACTCTCCTCCAAATGTCATGGACGATGACTCCATTTCTTCAAAGCTCATAAATCAAATTCCTCCTTTAATTTAGTGTATATGGTCATTTACATTAACAACATATTAATGGGTAGGTAAATGAGTAACGGACAATCGCCTGTATTGCATAAAATAGGCAAAAGGAGTGGTTGGGGACATGGATATTTCCTGGATGGAATTGGGATTGCTCAGCTTGGCCATATTCCGCTTAACAAGGCTTTTTGTGTATGACGAAATTATGGAATGGTTGAGAAAGCCTTTCATGAAGGAATATGAAGAGGAGAATGAAGCGGGAGAAAAAGAAGTTTATTATATGCCTATTGAGCGCGGATTCAGGGGTTGGGTCGGATCGCTTCTGAGTTGTTATTGGTGTACCGGCGTCTGGATTGCTGCTGGATTATATGTATGTTACGTCAGCGCCCCCATTATTGCGGAACCCATTATTGTCATCTTCTCACTGGCCGGTCTTGCTGCACTAATTGAAACGATCGTTCAGGCAATCATTTCGGATTAAACTGGGATTTTCGGAAAGCAAAAATATCCACCGGAACATAAATTATAATAGGGGTGGCAAATCATTCCAAAACTAACCGGGGTGTGAAGGCATGAAAAAAACAAAAAATCCTCATGTAATCAAGCCGGCAAGTAAGAGAAAAAGAAAAAAAGGCTGTGGCTGTGGCTCCCCTAAAAAAAAGCCGCGTTATTATTAATCAAAAGGCTGGATGAAATCTGTTGGTTCATCCAGTCTTTTTTTTATTTCATTTGAACCGTTCATATTTTATGAGGAATGGTGAAAAATAAGGTTACAGTACATTTCTTACGGGGGTTATTATGATTCCATATACAAAAAAGCCATTTATATTGATCATATTCGCTTTCATATTCTTGACAAGTTGTTCTTATGATGGCGGTAAAGAGCATGAAAAAAGCGATACGGCACTGTTCAAAACGACAAAACCCGCACCGGTGGAACTGAAAAAAAGAGAAGAAAAAGATTCTATTGCCTACCAAGTGCGCAAAGATGTTTCCAAGGTGGATGAAATTTATGATGTGGCTGTTTTGGAAGGCGACAAACAGATTGTAGTCGCCTACAAAGTGAAGCATCTGAATCGCTTTCGAATGAAGAGTATTGAAAAAAAAATTACGGACAAATTAAATAAAAAATATCCTGGTGATGATTTCATTGTTTCAAGCGACTATAAAATTTTTCTTGAAACAGTAAGGTTAAAAGAAGATTTGGATGGCGCGAACATGTCGAATGAAGAAGCTGAAAAACGCTTTAAGAAAATCATCAAACTAAAAAAAGAAATGACTTAGGAGCATCAGCATGTCAAGCAAAAATAAAACGAAAACACCCAATCAAATCAAATACGAACAATTGCAGAGCAAGCATGAAGAAAAGCGCCCCATTTTCAAAAACTGTGTTCGGGCTTTCTTTGTCGGCGGAAGCATTTGCGTCATTGGCCAGGCAATTACATATTTTTACATTTACTATTTCGATTTTACCGAACAGACTGCTGGAAATCCAACTGTCGCCACAATCGTCTTTTTGGCCATGTTGCTTACCGGTTTTGGCATGTACGACAGGATGGGACAATTCGGAGGAGCAGGCAGCGCGGTGCCGGTTTCCGGCTTTGGAAATGCCGTCATTTCATCGGCGATTGAACATCGAACAGAAGGCTTTGTGTTCGGTGTTGGCGGAAATATGTTTAAATTGGCCGGATCGGTTATCGTCTTTGGCGTTTTTTCCGCCTTTGTCATTACATTGATCAAAACGATATGGATTACATGGGGGGGATCGTAATGCTTACAGGAGCCCAAACATGGGTTTTTAAAACAAAGCCGGCTATCATATCCACCGGAACTGTAGGAGGACCGTTTGAAAAAGACGGCCGCTTGGCAAAAGACTTCGATAAGTTTCATCAGGACTTATGGATGGGAAAGGATTCTTACGAAAAAGCGCAAACAGTTCTCCTCGAAGATGCGGTCGATATTGCCCTGAGAAAAAAAGCATTAAAAGAAGACGCTATTCAATTTTTTTTGGCCGGCGATTTAATCAACCAGATAACCCCAACGAGTTTTGCCGCCAGGAAGAATCAAATTCCCCATTTAGGACTGTTCAGCGCCTGTGCCACTGCAACACAAGGGTTGGCCCTATCCGCCATGATTCTCGATAATGATGGAGCAAACTATATTTTAACTGGAGCTTCAAGCCATAATGCTTCTGCAGAAAGGCAATTTCGTTATCCGACAGAGTATGGAGGGCAAAAGCCGCCGACTGCACAATGGACGGTTACTGGCGCGGGTGTTGCATTGCTGAGCAAGGGACAGGGACTCAACAGCCCCCACCCCCGGATTGTCTCTGCAACGATTGGAAAAGTGGTGGATATGGGATTAACAGATCCCTACAATATGGGAGGAGCGATGGCGCCCGCAGCAGTAGACACGATTACGCGCCATCTTTTTGATTTGAACATCGACCCCTCTTATTATGATCTTATCTTGACGGGCGATTTAGCCAAAATCGGCAGAGCCGCAGCCCTTGATTTGCTTCATCAGCAAGGGCTGAAAATGAAGGAAGAACAGTTTCTTGACTGTGGTTTGATGATTTACAGTGAGGAACAGGAAGTCTTTGCCGGTGCCAGCGGACCGGCATGTGCAGCAGTCGTAACTTATGGGCATATATTAAACGAAATGAGCAAAGGAACTTACAAGAAAGTTTTATTTGTGGCGACAGGAGCGCTTTTATCCCCGTTGTCATATCAACAGAAAGAGACCATTCCATGCATTGCGCATGCTGTTGGAATTGAATGTATGTGATGAGGAGGTAAACGGATGCTAGCAATGTTTTTTTGGGCTTTTGTGATTGGCGGCTCCATATGTGTAATTGGACAGCTTATGTTCGATGTAGCCAAGCTAACACCGGGACATACATTAAGCATCATGGTTGTGGCCGGGGCAGTTCTTGCCGGTTTTGGGCTATATGAGCCACTCATTGATTTTGCAGGTGCCGGAGCAACCATTCCTATTACTAGCTTTGGAAATTCACTCGTAGAAGGAGCGATGCAAGAAGCGAAACGACATGGGATTATCGGGGTGATAACCGGCATGTTTGAAGTCACATCTTCGGGTATTTCGGCTGCCATCATATTCGGTTTTCTCGGGGCTCTTATTTTTAAACCGAAGGGATAAGCGGATAGATACTGGGCATTGCCCCGATCTTTTGAATTTGGTTTTCCTGACTTCACCAAAAAATTCCTCCTTCATAATATATAAAAGATGTAAAGGAGGGATAGGGAAGGAATGGATAACCAGTTTTTCAAGAACATTGAAAAAAAGACCGGAGTAAGTATGGATGAGGTACTTAGACTCGCCAACTCATTACAAGGTGCAAACTTTAAAGATGAAAAGACAGTCAGAAGAGTGATACGCCAAGTGGCCAAGATTGCTAATAAACCGGTTTCCAAAGAATTGGAAGACAAAATGGTCAAAACCATTACGAAAGATGGAAGCAAACTGGATATGGGAACTATAACCAATATGTTAAACAATAGATAATGAATGGGGCTTGCAGACATTGCTGCAAGTCCTTTTTTTAATGAGCCAATTTGGCGCTGGCAAATTATGAAAAAAATGTTTATATTGAAACAAACGAGGGTAAATAAATAAAAACATCACAATCAAGGAGGGACGAACAATGGGTTACATTGCTCCTGTAACTGCATACCAATACGAGGACTACAAGCGAAGGATTGAGCAAGCCGAACATATTCAGGATCCGATGCCGGTTACCCCAACAGCAAAAGTGGAGCGCATTTTTGGAAGGAGAATATTGCCATTTTACCAGGAGGGCAAATATTACCCCGAAAAGAGCAAACAACAGGCAAAGGAATTGTTGGACCCGACAGGAAAAGGCCGATACGTGAACGAATATGTCTAGTATCATGATTGAAAGGGTGTTTCTTATTGGAGTTCATCAGCGTATCGGAGCATTGCCATTACTTTAAAAGTGCGGTCAACATCGGTTATGTTTTCAAGGATGGAAAAGGCATGTTGATTGATTCCGGCTTGGAAAAAAGTACCGCCAAGAAAGTTCTTAAGCAATTAATCAAAAGAGAACTGCCTGTCCATTACTTGATAGTGACCCACGCCCATGCCGATCACTATGGCGGGGCTGCGTACATAAAAAAAGAGGCGCATGTCGAGGTGTTTGCGCCACCACTTGAAGCCGCTATCATGGAAAATCCAGTTTTGGAGCCTATTTACTTATGGAACGGGGCTTTTCCAATGAAAGCGCTTAGAAACAAATTTCTGGAAGGACAACCTGTCAAAGTTGATAGTCTGCTTGATTGTGGGGAGAAGGCCATTGGTCCCTTTCAGATCACGGCTATACATCTGCCCGGTCACAGTTACAGTCAATGCGGGATATTGGTTGAAGAAATTTTTTATGCGGCTGACAGTTACTTTGGAGTTGAAGTACTGCGCAAGCATAAAGTTCCATTTATTGTCGACGCGAATGCAGCCATTACATCGTTGGAAAAAGTCCTGCGGCTGTCTTGCTCCGGATTTGTGCCTGGACACGGAGAGTTTGAAAAAGACCCCACTTATACGATTCGCGCCAATATTGAATGTCATGAACATGTAAAAACATTTATACAAAATCTAATAGAAAGTGTTCCTTCGGGCGTTTCGATGGACACCATACAAAGAAAAATCTTGGAACATTTCGATCTTAAGGCAAGGGAAGTGGGGCAATGGCTTTTGTACAGAACTTCTTTTACAGCATACCTCTCTTCCCTGGTAGAAGATGGTAAAGTGAAATTGACTGTAAAGGACAATGTACTTTGGGTGATAAGCACCAATTCCCTGGATTTGTTATGAATCCAGGGGCGATGTATGTTTGAGCGTTTTTTTCATCGTGCGGTGGGGTATTCCTGCGTCAAAAAATTCTTCCGAAACGACTTCATACCCTTGTTTTGTATAAAAGGGGATGGCCGAGGTTTGGGCATTCAACACGAGCTCTTTTATGTAAAGATCGCTTGCAAATTCCTCGATTTTTTTCATCACTTTTAGGCCGGCACCTTTTCCTCTGTAAGATGGAAGGATGCAAATTCTTTCCACTTTCCCTTTTCCGTTCAAAATACGAAACCTGCCGGCGCCGACAGGTTTGTTTTCATCATAGAGGACAAAATGTGATGAATCGTTTTCATGATCGTCTATCTCAATTTCAAGAGGAACATGCTGTTCCTCAACAAATACTTTCTTTCGAATGGCATAGGCATCCTGAAGCTGGTCTTCTGTTGTTGCCCGAATCACTTCCATTTACTGGGGGTCCTTTCCGAGGCGGAATGTTTCATACACCGTCCAAGAACCGTTTTCCAATTGGTATACAAGATGGAAGCGATCGACGATTTCTTCGTGTTCTAGGCCAAGCATTCTTAATTGGCTATACACATCCGAATGTTCATCGTTGGACAGCTTTTGTCCGATCGTAATATGTGGAACGAATGGATGTTCGGGTCTTTCGCCTGGCAACGTTTCATATAAATCTTCGGATAGGCCTTCCAGCACGGGGTCTTTTTCCGCTTTAAAGTGGATAGTGTTGTTCAACGGCTGGAAAGAACTGACTTTCCGGATTTTTAATGTAAAAGGTTCATATTTTTTAGCAATTTCTTCTAAATGATCAGTGATTTTTTCCACATCCATATCTGTTTCGAATGCAGTTTTCAATGTTAAATGTGGAGGAATCAGTGCATAATTGGGGTCATACCTTTTTCGATAGGAGTTTGCCAAGTCCTGTAATTTCTTGGATGGAAAAATAACAACGCCATATTTCAAATTGTCTACCTCCTTATTGTCAAAACTTAGATAAATGATACAACTTATGTTTAACTATAGCAAATTTCATCCTATTTTCCTATAGGACTGAAGAAAGAGTTATATCTAGGGAAACATCATTTTTAGCGCTCTTTTTACATCAGGCTGCCAATATGTCCACGCATGACCTCCATCAAATTCATCATAGAACGAGGTGAAGCCCGCTTCCATAAAGGCCTCATGCAACTCTCTGTTGGGTGTTAAAAAATCCTCCACCCGCTCGGGCGAAAATCTCACCTCATTTTCTTTTTTTCCAACAACATGGTAAATGTCCAATAAATGAGGTTCAGTGTGGGATTTTACTTCGGAAAGAACCTTGTCGTTCACAAATGGCGAATGAAGGATGACTTTTCCGAATATGTTTGGGTAACGAAGGGCAGTCATTAATGATACTGTACCCGCAAGACTATCCCCTATTAGTGTTCTGCACTTCCCGATGCAATATGCCGGATACTCGCTTTCGATCCACGGCAACAGCTCATGGGCCAGAAAACGAATATAAGCCTCATTTTTTTCTCCGTCCGGGTGGTATTTGTTTCGACGATCTTTTACATTTTTATAAGGAACGCCGATTATGATGACATTTTCGATTTCATTATTGTGAATCAGTTCATCCGCGAAACGGGGAAGGCGGCCCAATTGAAAGTAGTCCCTGCCATCTTGCGCGATGACAACAGAGTGTTTGTAAAGCGGCGAATAGCCGGGGGGCAGATAAATCAGGAGCGAAATTGTTTCATCCAGTTCCCGACTTTCAAATTCATATTCAGTAACGGTTCCTTGACCCTTATTCATACATTTATTTCCTCCACATTCCATAATTGAAAATGATATGTATGATTTTACCACAAGCCTGCGTTGAAATAAAAAAATGTTTCTCGTCCCGTTTATTGAGGTAAAGCTTGACCAGGCAAGGTATATTCAGCAAAGTTATTGCTTGATTCCAGATAGTAATGTGTTAAAATCGTTATTGTTAAATAATAAAGATGAGGGGGATGCTTCAATGAAGAAAAGAAATCTATTATTTGTAACCGCTTTAATGTTAGTGCTTTCATTTATGCTCGCCGCCTGCGGCGGAGGAGGAGACGGTAAAAAAGAATCGAAAGGTGATGGCGGAGACAAAAAGGATTATGGGATTAAATTTTTAAGTATCGCAACAGGCGGTACGGGGGGCACATATTATCCATTGGGTGGAAACTTTGCCAACCTCATTAAAGATGCGACAGGGATCGAGGCAAATGCTATTACTTCAGGGGCTTCAGCGGAAAACATGGCGCTGATTAAAAAAGAAGAAACCGAAGTGGCATTTACCCAAACAGACATCGCCACTTACGCGACTGAAGGTACAAGAATGTTTGACGGCGACAAAGTGGAAAATATGAAAGGCCTCGGAACTCTTTACCCTGAAACGATTCAAATCGTAACGACTGAAAAGTCGGGTATCAAATCTGTTGAAGATTTAAAAGGAAAAACGGTATCGGTTGGTGAATCTGGTTCCGGTACGCTGGCAAACGCCGAGCAGATCTTGGAAGTGCATGACTTGACATTGGATGACGTTAAAGCGCGTAACTTATCGTTCGATGACTCCACAACAGGCATTCAAGATGGAACCATTGATGCGGCCTTTATTACGGCAGGTACACCGACAGGTGCGGTAGAAGGGCTCGCTGCAACAGAAAAAGTGTCCATTGTTCCTATTGCCGACGACAAAATTGATGCACTGATTGAAAAATATCCTTATTACGCAAAGGAAACAATCAAATCCGGCACTTATGGGTTATCTGACGATACAAACACAGTAGCCGTTCAGGCGATGCTCGTCGTTCGCGATGATTTGTCTGATGACCTTGTTTACGAAATCACAAAATCGATCTATGAAAATACGGATAAAATCGGCCATGCAAAAGGTGAATTAATTAGTGCTGAAAAAGCATTAGAGGGCATGGCTATCGACTTGCATCCTGGTGCAAAAAAATATTTTGATGAAAAGGGCATTTCATCGGAATGACACAAAATCCTCAACTGAGTGAATAGGCCGGCCGCTTCACGGTCTATTCTTTTCTTTGTCTTGTTCTAGAAGACCAAATGGAGAATATGATGCAAAAATGTAATAAATATGGTGGTTGGGTCGTTTTTACTCTCATGATCGGGGCTGTTTTGGCGGTTATCCCTTTTCAACAGGCAGTCACCTTTGAAGCTCGAAAGAGCGGGGAGCTCCTGGCGTATTTTCTCTTGCGGGATACTGACAAAACCTTTCAAATCGAATATACACACTCTATTCATCAATCAGAAGTGATAGAAACATATCAGGTGGAAAATAGCGGGGTAATTCGCCAAATAGAATTGGAGTATGAAGATACATCCATAGGGATGCCGTCCGAATCGGAAGGAGGGGGAGACTTTGAAATGAAAGATGGTAAATATTATATCCGTGATATGAAGCGTGACTTTTCCTGGATAGACATAAGTGTTGGTCAAGTAAATGCCAATCACAGGTTGTTGATTCAAAATAAAACCATCCCGCTTTCTTCATTTTCAGCTCCCGGTTCCGTTGTAAGAGTGAAAAAACAAAAATTGGCACTATGGCAGCTCTGGAAAGGAGTGAACCTGCTTGGCAGATCAACAAAAGTTTGAAGTTTTATCAGAAGACGAACAACAGAGAATATTGGAGAAATATGACCCAGAGTCGGCAACAAGAAAAGCAAGCGGCCCGACCGGTTGGATTATCTTTTTTGGCTTGCTTGCTTTTTCCATATTCCAGTTATATGCATCCA
Source organism: Siminovitchia sp. FSL W7-1587 (assembly GCF_037963795.1). Taxonomy (NCBI): domain Bacteria; kingdom Bacillati; phylum Bacillota; class Bacilli; order Caryophanales; family Bacillaceae; genus Siminovitchia; species Siminovitchia sp. FSL W7-1587. The sequence continues at coordinate 567,220 of NZ_CP150169.1, read as the reverse complement.
TTACACAATCTATTCCGCGGCAAATTCTGCTATCGATTCATCTTGGATTTGCGCTTTCTTTGATTTTTCTTTTGTTTCCAGCAAGTAGAAAAATCAAAAGGAAAAATAAGGTTCCTTGGTATGATATTATTTTATCGCTTATATCCGTTGGAATTGGTGCTTATTGGCCGATGATGATCGAAACGATTGTCAATAGAGTAGGAACGTTGACACCTATCGACTTGACGGTTGGCGTTCTCGCAATCTTATTGACACTTGAGGCGACACGAAGGGCAGTAGGAATGCCGATTACGGTTATCGCCATTCTGTTTATGTTATATGCGTATTTTGGACAGTCAATGCCAAGCTTTTTGGCTCATCGGGGACTGAACTTTGAAAGCCTTGTCAATACGCTGTTCTTTACTTCACAAGGCATCTTGGGGACTCCGCTTTACGTATCGGCGACATTTATTTTCCTTTTCTTGCTGTTCGGGGCATTTCTTGTCAAAACAGGTGTAGGCCAATACTTCAATGATTTGGCGCTTTCGATTGCGGGTAGGCGGGTAGGCGGACCTGCCAAAGTCGCCATTTTTTCCAGTGCCTTACAGGGAACGATCAGCGGCAGCTCGGTCGCGAATGTTGTGACATCAGGTTCCTTTACAATTCCCATGATGAAAAAGCTTGGTTACCGAAAAGAATTCGCTGGAGCGGTTGAAGCCGCTGCATCGACCGGAGGGCAAATTATGCCTCCAGTCATGGGAGCCGCAGCATTTCTAATGGTTGAATTTATCGGGATTACGTATTGGGAAATTGCCAAAGCGGCAGCGATACCTGCTATTCTATATTTTTCCGGCATTTGGATCATGACCCATTTTGAAGCGAAGCGTGTTGGCCTCAGAGGGCTTGCCAAGGAAGAAATGCCTGATAGAAAAGATGTATTAAGTAAAATTTATTTATTAATTCCGATTTTATTGATCATTATTTTACTTATGTCCGGTGTTAGTGTCATGCGCGCTGCCCTCTGGTCCATCATCGGCACAATTGTGGTCAGTGCCATTCGCAAAAGCACTCGGATCGGATTTAAGCAGATGGTGGAAGCACTCGTTGATGGTGCCCGGACCGCTCTTTCCGTGGCGGCGGCTACCGCCACTGCCGGGATCATCGTAGGTGTCGTGACCAAAACAGGACTCGGGCTGAATCTTGCGAACGGCTTGGTCGGTTTGGCCAACGAAAAACTATTATTAACGTTGTTCTTTACCATGTTGACGGCCATCGTGCTCGGAATGGGATCGCCGACAACGGCCAACTATGTCATTACCTCTACAATCGCTGCGCCAGCCATTATTTTATTGGGTGTTCCTGATTTATCGGCACATTTGTTTGTTTTTTATTTTGGTATTGTGGCAGATATTACACCACCGGTTGCGTTGGCAGCTTTTGCCGCCTCGGGGGTTTCCGGGGGAGAACCAATACGAACCGGTGTGAACGCGGCCAAATTGGCGATCGCCGCATTTATCATACCGTATATGTTCGTCCTTTCTCCCGAGTTATTAATGATTGATACGACTGTTCCTTACATGATATGGGTCATCTTTACGGCATTTACGGGAATGATTGCTATTGGCGCGGGAATCATTGGCTTCTGGTACAGAAAAATGTACTGGTTTGAACGCATTATCGCGATCATTGCCGGTCTCATGCTCATGTATCCGGAAGGTATGTCCGATACGATCGGTCTTGGATTGTTTATTGCTTTGATCGCAAGCCAAATCATTACGAAAAACAAAGGAAAATACAAGGCAGCTTAAAGTCAAAAAGCGAAAAACCAAGATTAAACGGTTTTTCGCTTTTTTTGGGGCTGGGGCATAACTAGGCAAAACGTTGGCGCTGGGACAAAACCCTTGAAAGCCTAAATCCTCCCACCCTTTGGAATGCACTCGTCTGTTTTGGGGTTTTCGAACGAATCTTGGAAAATTCTTTAATTTAAACGCTGACTCCAGATAATGACGCGCGCTTTTTTTGATTTACTCACGACTTTTGGAAATTGCCATCGACTTTCTCTACAAGCTGACCAAGCGCTAGGCGTATGGTTCTGGAAAGCTTATCGCGAGGTATTAAAAAAAAACCCCACTCTTGGAGTTGCTTTTTTGAGTCGCCAGCGAAATTTATATAACAAAGAGGGTTCGCTTATGTACTTCGACAGTTCAGCACCAGTGAAGCGAATTGTAAGGAGTGCTTTGAGCTAGCACCCTCTGAGAACTTGCTGGATAAAGTTGAGGAAAAAGCAACGGAAGCTTCACCTTATTTTTGCTTTGGGTAGTCAGTCCGTGAAAAGGTTTACAGATAAAAATAATAGTGATATGTTATGAGAACAATGTAATATTTTATTAAATAGCCAAAAAGGCTATATATCTATCAGATCGGGACAGTCCGCTCATTTGGCCGTTTTTGATGGGAAAAAGCGTTGTCTTATGAGGAAGAACAACTACGGGCCTTTCAGGCCTATTTTTTGATCAAGGATCAAGATGCTGCCCGCGCCGAAATGCAATAAGATCACATATTGACCGTACAACATTCTCTAAAAAAGGAAGAATAACAGAATAAAGCGAGTGGTGTAGCGTATCAGGGCGGCGGCACCTTTTCGTTCATGGTTTGTCTATGCTATATGTGGATTGTTGCAAAGGAAAAAATGATCGAAAAAAAGGAACATCAATGAGGTCATTTATGGTCGGAGAAAGGAGAAATCGCCGTCCTTTTGACAACTGAAATCAAATTGTTCTATTATGAAATAGCTGAATGGACTGGCAATGAGAAAAAATACACGCTATATCATTGGCCTTTTCAAACTGGCGGCTCCATTTTTGGCAAACGTTCATCAAACCCCTTGCCAAAAATAGGAGAAGACAAACACCAGCATATGGAGCATACAAAGATGGAGTGCATAAACATTCCGGTGTATAAACTGGTTGCCAAATATTTTTAGAATAATAGTTGACATTATAAAGAATCTATTATATATTAATAAATGTCGATTTCATTAAATAGCGATTCCGTAGCTCAGCTGGGAGAGCGCCACCTTGACAGGGTGGAGGTCGCTGGTTCGAACCCAGTCGGAATCACTCATACAAACCTTGATATGACGCTGTTCTTTGAAAATAGGAATAGCGTCTTTTTCTTTGTATGTGTCTGCCAGTGATCAACGTGTGACCAATTCATAGCAAGTCGTCAAAAACGTTGCTTGCTTTCTCATCGTCTTTTTCTCTGACATGTGAGTAAATATTCATCGTTTTTTGATGTTTTTGTGTACAAGTCTTTTGTACAACCTTCATATTGATTCCCTCACTTAACATCAAATAGACGGAGGAGTGCCGCAGGTCATGGAAGCGAACCTTTTCGATTTTCGCCCCATGCCTGATCACGAGAATTGTGTCACGATCCTTGTTATAAGGTCTCCAGCTAGATCAATGGAAGAGCTTTCAATGTTAATCAAACATTTCAAATACACCTAAAGGATCAAAACAAATAGTATAATTGTCGATTGTAGTGTAGGGGCCGTACTTTTCGCGATAGCGCTGGATAGCCTCCTCTAAAAATTCCTCTGTTACTCCGAGAAACTCCGCCAACTCATAACGGTTTCGGACTGTTGATTGATGTGCTTGTACAATTTTTTGGAGAGGGAACAGCTTTTCATAAGCCCATGAACGGGCTTTTAATTCTTGTTTTCGATTTTCAACTTTAGATTGATCTAGGATGTTTCCTGCTGATGTATAGTAATGGCCTAATTCTTCTGCTAAGATGCATGCTTTTTCAGAAGTAGTCGCAAGGTGTTTATTAATCCAAATATTGTTGTCACAATATAATCCTTTAATGGTTGGTTTCATAGGTTTTTCGTAGATATCGACTCCCTTGTCAGAAGCCTCTCTTAGAAGTCTGTCATACATTTTTTTCCCCCTTTTGTTTTCTTTTTGATTTTACGAATTCCATAAACTTTTCTATTTCTTCTAATTCATCTTCGGTCCATTCCTCTCCTTCGTGATGGGCAGCGATTGTATATAATCCGCCTTTTTCAGTTACGCGTGGTTTACTCTCTTCGCTTAATCCAGCTAAATAATCAGCAGATACCTGAAAATAATCGGCAAATATCCTCACTATTTCCATTCTGGGATCAGATTGTCCGTTTTCATAGCGCGAAATCATGCTCTTGCTTATTGTCGTTTCATATTTTTCGTTCAATTTTTTCGCCAACTCTTCTATGCTTTGGCTCCCTCTTAATTTTTTTATCCGTTTACCAAATACACTCATGTTTATCTCCCTTTGGCATTCCTGATTTAGGAATATAATATAATATGTATTCCTTAAATGCAACATTAGACAATATTTTTTTCCTTTTAAGGAACATTTTTTATTGACATTGAATATGGCATGTTTTATAGTAAAGATGTTCCTATTATGGAACAAAAGGAGGACTGAAATTTGAGTAAGCAGAGACGAGCCTATGATAAAATTAAAGCATTTTTAGTTGAAAATGGCTTTAAGCACCGAGATGTAGCAAAAGTGATCGATACTAAACCAAACACTGTTAGTAAAAAGTTAAATGGCTTCGGTGATTTTACACTAGAAGAAGCTAAAAAAATTCATACGGAAATGGGCGTTCCCATTACATATTTTTTTGAATGTTTAGTTCCTATAAAGGAACGAAAGAGCGAGTAAGTGTATTGGGAGTGTGGCGATTGCCCAGCCAAGAGACGTTGGTGATTCTAAAAGGATTCTACTTGATATTCGCATCCTCATTGAACATCAGACATTGTTTTTAAAGATGATTACCGCAATTGTCATTTGTAAAATCGTTCATATTTATAAAACTGAGAAAAAGTATATCACGATCCGAATTTTTTAACGGGAAGTGACATGAATGAATGTAAAGTGGATCAAGCTTAGTACACAAATGTTTGAAGACGAGAAGATTCGCCTCATTGAAAATATGCCGGAAGCCGACACTATTCTAATCATTTGGGTGAAGCTTTTGGCCCAAGCTGGAAAGACAAACGCGAGCGGATATATCTATCTAAGCGAAAATGTCCCATACACGGACGAGATGTTGGCAACTATTTTCAATAGACCGCTTAATGTTGTAAGAATGGCTCTTAAAACATTAAAATCATTTGGGATGATTGACATTTCTGATGAGCATTTTATCAGTATTACGAATTGGGACAAACATCAAAACATTGAGGGGATGGAACGAGTTCGAAAACTGAATGCGGAAAGAAATAAAAGGTATAGAGAACGAAAAAAACGAGCAACGTTAAGTGACGTTAGCGTGACGTCACGTGACGGCACAGATATAGATAGAGATCTAGATAAAGATATAGATAATATACCATATGCCGAGATAGTCACCTATCTTAACAAAGCGGCTCATACCAATTATCGACATACAACGAAGAAAACAAAAGCCTTCATTAAAGCCCGTTGGAATGAGGGATATAGGCTGGAGGATTTTAAAACTGTCATTCATATCAAATGCAAAGAGTGGCTCGTTGATAAAAAGATGAATAAATTCCTTCGGCCAGAAACATTATTCGGAACGAAATTTGAATCCTACCTTAATCAAAAAGGCGGTGTAACAAATGGAGAAAATCACGATTCCGGAAAAATGGCCAAAGAATATAACATACCATTCTGAAATATGTGAACGGCACACTTATATAAAAGACGGGCTGGAGATCGTCAAGCCTATTCAAATGATGATGGTAGATGGTGAATTGGTTTGTCCCCGCTGTGAATTGGAGAAAGAAGATGACAAACTGCAGGAGGCCATCCAAAGGCGGTACGATGAATTATTAAAGCGAAAAAATTATAACACTTTTTACAACCTTAGTATATTATCCGATAAAACGATCTTGGCAGCTACATTAGATAATTATGAAGTTGAACACCAAGAAGCGCGAATGAACAAACGAACAGTTGTAGAATCGGTAGCCCGTTTTAAAGATGGCCAAGTTTTTAATTTGGTTCTTCAAGGTAATCAAGGTGCCGGGAAAAGCCACTTAGCTTATGCCGCTCTACGTGAATTGAATGAGAGTGAATTAAATGCATCGTGCCTATTTGTCAATGTAGAAAGCATGATGAGGACGATTAAGGATTCGTTTAACAACAAAGAGAGAAAACACACCGAAAGCTATTTTGTAGAACTGATGTCCAAAGTTGATTATCTCGCGTTGGATGATATTGGCGCAGAAACTGGCGCGATCGGCACCGATAAAGTTGCCACCGATTTTGTTCAAAGAGTTTTATATGCGATTACTACCACCAGGCAGGATAAATCTTCAATCATTACTACAAATCTTTCAAGCGAAACACTGTTTCACATGTACGATAAAAAACTGGTATCAAGGTTGTTTAGAAACCCCAAGTTTGTTGTATTCAAGGAAACCAAGGATAAGCGGATGAATAATATTCCTTTTTAGTAATGTGAACAAGGCCAATGTACTTAATAAAATTGGATGGGGTAGTTGTCAAGTGAAATTTTCAAAAGGCTATGTGAAAAATGGGCGGATGCAAACACTGTATAGAGAGTTTTTTAAATAGTGAATAAACTGGATATTCATTCAGACAGCTTTAAGGAGGGGTTTTTAATGGGAAATTGGGCAGATATTTTAATTCAAGAATACTCAGAAGGAAAAAGACAGCTTGATAAATTGCGCAACAGTTTAGATAAAACAGATCCTATGGATATGCAAGATAGAAAAACAATTAGCAGCATGATTGGAGACATGGATTTTGTGATCAAGTGGCTTGAAACCGGGCAGCAACCAGGTGTCATGCGCGGGATAGACGTAAAAAGTGTATATCAAAAACGATCATTAGAAACGATGGAATTTATCCCAGATATAATGGAACAGTTGGAACCAAATCATAAGCCACTAAGTTTAAGTGAAGAACAAAAGAAAGTTTTGCTGAACATATTATCTTCTTTTTCCTTTAGGGAAAGGCAATGTTATATTTTGCATGTTGCTCAAGGATTGAGCATGTCCGATATAGCAGAAATGCTGAGTCTTAAAAAGAGGACCGTCCAACAGTATATTGAACGGGCAAGAAAAAAAGTAGAACAAGTGGTTTCATGACGTACGACTTGTCGTATGAAGTCTCTATTAGTGAAGGGTGCTTTTCCTTAACAACTGATCGCGAGGTTGAATTTAACCTGAAACAATGAGACAGAGTTGATAGCAAGAAAAGACCCTATAGCTTTTCATTTTTTTTTGCGATTGACCTAAGCAAGTCATTAAAAGGCTTATTTATTATGTTCAAAATCAACTGTTCAGAGGCTTCAAGGAACATTTACAAAGAGCGTCAAATTGCACAGCTATTGGAACTCTAGGTATTTGTTGAAGGGAAGCGTCTGGGAAAGGGGAGTAAAGGATGGCATATAATTTTCCTATTTGACTAACATTCTGTCGATCGTGTCATATGGAATCCAGAAGGAAGCCGAAAGAAAATGGAATCCGAGCCTGATCAAAAAATGTCTCGGAAAAATCAATGGAATCATAGGGATATCAAATCCAACAGGAGGGGTATAAATGTCAGTAGAAACGCAAATGCAACATGGTAAAAATAAAATTTTGTTATTCAGAAAGTTAGCTGATCAAAATCAAGAAGCTGCAAAACTAGCTTTCCAAACGGAACACACATTTACTTATTCCCGAGAACTAGAAGCGCTCGTCACAAAAGATGGACGAGTTATTCAAGTTGGCGGTCTTGAAGCGGAAGTGGAGGTCAATGCTATTCAAGCTAAAGGAGATCCACTTGGAAAAATGTTGCAAGAAGCCGTCATAAAAGGTGAAAAACTAGAATTATGGGAAGTGACCGTTGACGAGGATTTAAAAGATGCAGAAGGAAAATATCCTGCTGTATATGCACAGGGTTATCTATCTGAATGGGAAGATCCTGCAAACGCAGAGGAAAATGTAACGATTTCCAGTACATTCACAGTTGAAATGGAACCGCAATTTGGACGCGCGACTTTAACAGCAGAACAAGAACAAGCTGCGCAGTATGCATTTAAAGATACAACAACAGTTACTGAACCAGCGCCAGAAGGACAATAGATTGTAGAAGGGGATTTACTCCCTTTCTACATCATTAAAAAAGAAAGCGGGGATAACGGATATGAAATTAATGATTAGCGGTAAAGAATATGAATTGAAATTTGGGATTGGTTTTATTAAAAAAATGGATCAAGTTTATACAGCTAATATGAATGGCGTGGAATTTGGCATGGGTATTGAACAATCTTTGTTTTATTTTAAAACGAAAAATCCAACCGTGCTTTTCAATGTCATAAAAGCTGGAACGGATCATCTTCAATCGAAGCCGTCTAACAATGACATCGAAGCCGAATTGGAAAAAATCGCTTTCGATGGAAAGTTGAACGAATTATTTGAAACGCTAGAAAATGGAATGAGAGAATCGGTTTTTTTGAAACAGAAGATCGAGGATTTCGAGAAGAAAGCAAAGGTACAACAATAAAAACATCACGAGAAACGTACGATGGAATTGTAATCAATTGCTTTAGATTTCTTGATTGCAAGAGCCTGTATGAAATCAATACCATGTCATTAAAAGAATATGCATACAAAATGAGAGCATATCAATTAAAAAGAATAGATAAAGAACATGATATGCATATACAAGCATGGTTATATCATATGGCGGGTGCAACAAAAGAGCAAGGAAAGAAACAAGTTCCTGTATTTAGGAAGTTTCAGGATTTTTACAACTATGAAGAAGAGCTTAAAAAAGTAGAAAGACCGCAAAGAAGCAAGCTATTCCCTAAATGGCAGCGGATGGCTTCTTTGGCTGCAAGAATAAATTCAGGGAGGGGGATTGCTGATGGGTGAAAGTTATTCTGTTGAAGCATATTTAAAAGCGAGTGGTGCTGATGCTTTTTCAACAGCATTTAAAAATGAAACTGGCTCCAAAGGGCAAAAGGCAAAAAAAGGAAAAGAATTTACAAGCGGCTTTAAAAGCGTAATGGCAGCAGCTACAACAGGGATAGCAGGATTTGCCGGATCTGCAATAATGGAAAGCGAGTTATTTCAAAATGCAATAGGCCAAGCAGAAGCCGCTTTTGTTGACTTTGCGACAGCAGTGCTGGAACCGGTTCTTGATCCGTTAATGGATGCATTTAGCACAGTAACTGGTTTATTGAGTATAGCTGCTGATTCTTTGAGGAATTTCGATACGCTTTCGACAGAAAATCAAACGACCATCCTTCTGGTAGCTGTCGCTTTAGCTACCTTAACAGCAGCTATCATCGCCTATAATGCATCGGCGATCAGTGCGTTTATAACAACAGGGATATTAACAAACGCAATGGCCGCTTTTTCTACTATTGGAGCATTTTTGGCATCACCAATAACTTTAATCATATTTGCCATTGGAGCATTAGTGGGAATACTCATTTATCTGTACAACACGAATGAGACGGTAAGAGCAGCCATGCAAACGGCATGGGCTTTTATATCTGGAATCATTCAAACGGTCATAACGACAATACATGAATTTGTAATGACTATATGGGGGCAACTGGTCGCATGGTGGCAACAAAACAACGAAATGATCCTACAAGCTGTACAAAACGTGTGGAATGTCATTAGTGTTGTTATAGGCGCAGTAATGATCGTGATTTGGACCATCATGCAAACAGTGTGGCCTGTCATTAAGGCGTTAATTGTATCTACTTGGGAATCAATAAAAGGGGTAATACAAGGCGCCATCAATGTGATTTTAGGTATTGTTCAGTTTTTCAGTGCATTATTTACTGGCAATTGGTCGGCAATGTGGGATGCGATTAAAATGATATTTACCGGCGCATTACAGTTGGTTTGGGGATTAATTAATCTCTTTTTTATCGGGAGAATTCTAGCGATTGGCTCGCTTTTCGCTGAAGGTCTCAAAAATCTTCTTCAAGCCATGTGGAATTTTATAACCCGTGTTTTCCAAACCGGAGTAGACTGGGCAAGGAACGTTGTCAGTACAGGATTTAATTTCATATCCTCTATTATTTCGACGATAATGAACGTTATTAGCTCTGTCATTTCGGGTGTTTGGAATGGTATCGTCTCTGTTATATCAACTGTTGTAAACACAATAAGAAGTGTCATAAATGATGTGTTTAATGCTTTGGCTGGCATCGTGCAAAGCGCGCTGACAAATGTAAGTTCGGCCGTATCAGATGGCATTAACAGTGCGTTAACGGCTGTTACTGACATGGTCAGCAGGTTTTTTGATGCTGGAAGAAATATTGTCACTTCCATAGCAGACGGCATAAGTTCGGCTATTAGCATAGTGACTGACGCAATTGACAATGTGGCATCAAGAATTCGTGATTTCTTGCCGTTTTCGCCAGCAAAAGAAGGGCCATTACGTGATATCCAAAAACTAAACTTCGGAGGCACCATAGCACAAAGTATCAAAAGCGCTGTTCCAATAGTGCAAAGGGAAATGAAAAAACTTGTAGCGATACCGAATGTTGAGCCTATTAACATTGCGGGGCAGATGGCGGGTGTTAACCAGATGGCCAATGTACAGATGAGGAGTACCGCTGCGCACGAGTTAACAGTTGATAAACAGCCGGCATATATCAGTTTGAATATTGGTGGACGTGAGTTTTCGGCTTTTGTGCAAGATATTACGCGGGAGCAGAACTTTGTTGATGCAAGAAATAGAAGTTTTTAGGAGGTGCTTTTATGTATAAATTCGTGGACACCGTAGAAGGAAGTGGTACAGGGAGCACTTCCCTATCATTGCAGACAATATTTAATGGTTTCAATTTAGATGAAATGCTAAGTGATGAAAACGGCAGTTTTATAACATTGACGGTAACAGGCAGAGCAAATTTGGCACAAAGGATAGAAACAATAGAGATACCAGGTTTAAATGGTGTCTTAGAACAAATAGATCCAACTATTGATGTAAGGGAAATAACCGTTAAATATAAAATTGCTGATAAAACAAATGAGGGATTCAGAAAAAGATATAATAAGTTTCTTGCTCTACTAGAAGGCTCTAAAAAGGTACTAGAATTCACTGACGAAAATGCTTTATTTTATGCAACTTTGTTAGAAAACGATGTACCAGAAGAAGAATCTAATAACCTAGTTGGGACGCTGACTTTTCTCTGTTCGGACCCATTTAAATACGGCCCTGAGCAGGTAGCGCCCAACAGTGAGCCGGGGAACGGGAGAAATTATGTACTAGAGTCGGAAAAAACCTTCTCTTTTTCCAACGCGCCAACAACCGTTAAATATGAGTCGTTGGATGTTTCTAACGATATTAAAAACCTAATTAAAGCTGATAGCACTGTCACTCTATCGTATGATGTTAAAACGGATGATGATTTTAAAAAAGGCTCAACCAATCCCTTCGTAGGCATGGAATTGAAATATATAGCGAATGATGACATTGAAAGGTACATTAGTTACAACTCTGTTTCTTTCGATGAATTGCCAGACGGAAACAATGTTTTGAGATTAAATCGACAGTTTTTGATAGTCAGGGATTTAAAAGAGTTTGTATATCTACGTGTTTATTTTCGGGATTTTTCAGGCACGGCAACACTAAGCAATTTCAAAATAGAGCTAGGAGACACCGCAACACCATGGTCCCCCGCCCCCGAAGATACGGGAATACTAGAAATTAACAATGAAGGCTCAGCCGAAACGTTTCCGGTCGTCGAGGTCAAGCTTAAAAAGCCTACCACGTTTGTCTCGATTGGCAACGGCAATGAGATTAATATGATCGGAGAGATACCGGACGCAGAGGAACCGGTATACGAAAAATATAGTAATATCTTGATGGATTATTTAAGCACAACAGTCGGATGGGAAAAAATAAAGTTTCCTCCTTACACTGGCACCATTACAGACGGCATTATATCGGCTGATTCGCAAGGCTTTTTTCCGTCTAGTTACGGGTATGTACCCGGACTTGAGTGGCACGGACCGGCATTGGCTAAAAGCCTGTCAGAGCCTTTGCAAGATTTGTATATGCATTTCTCGTCATACTTGCGGGCGACCGATCCTACCAGTGTCGGGCGCCAAGAACTGTATGCGTTGGACAGCGCAAATAAGCCCGTTATGTCGTTACATTTTATAAAAGATAGTTATGGAAAAGTGATTCGACCGGAAATCATTGTTTATAAATCGAATGGAGAACCTAGAAAAATCCTCTCTCTCAAGCGTGAGCAGGTGCCCGACTGGAAAATCCATTATGGGTACATTTCCATAGTTAGAGAGGGAAGGAAGATTGTAGCCAGAGCAGATAAATCAACGGGGTTGTTTGGCGGAGTGCGGGATGCACGGATGCAGGTGTACGAAGATGTAAAGGACGAATATCAACGTCCTGTTGTGTCGGTGGCAGTCGTTTTTCAAGCGTATAGGCAATCTCCCGCATTAAACCGGAACCGCGCCGAGCGTGTATATATGGACAAAATCGTACAAAAAGAGGGCGTCCCTTATATCGCTACGACAGGCGACATTATTACGTTTGATCACCCACAAAATGTTATTTATAAAAATGGGATTGAGGTTAACAAAGAAAAAGCCTTCATAGGCCAATATTTCGCTTTGAAACCGGGTAAAAATGCTTTGGCTATCGAGCCGGCAGATGCTATCGAAAGCATGACAGCGAGGTGGCAGAATAGATGGCGCTAATACACATATTGGACAGGAAAACTGACAATATAATCGCAACTTTGAACAATGAAAAAGGTGAATACAAAGATTCTCTCATAACAAATTCACTTGAGAATAAAAGCACATTCGATTTTATCGCTCTAAAAAAGTTTGACAAACTAGAAAAGAGGAACCGCCTGCTTGTACAAGATGCAGACGGTTTTTTTAGTGAGTTTATTATCAATTACGCCGAGCAATATAAACGAAATGAAAAGAATATTAAGTCTGATGCAAGTTTCATTGACTTGAAAAAGGCAAAGGTTATTGAGCCAATACATTTAGAAGGACAGACCCCGGAGACCGCCGCCCACTATGCGCTCGAACGTACAGAGTGGCAACCGGGCGACATTGATTATATAAATATACGGACGATCACCATAACCGATCTAACCAATCCATATGACTTTCTAAAACAGGTCGCCTCTACCTTTGGTTTAGAGTTACGTTTTCGTGTAGTTGTCAAAGGCGGTCACATTTCCGGTAGGTTCGTAGATTTGAAAAAGCAAATTGCGGGCTTTGAGGGAAAAGAAATTACCTTTGGAAAAGATTTAATCGGCATCAGGCGTATTGAGGACAGCAGCCACATTGTTACGGCGCTCTTAGGGGTAGGCTCTGAAAAAGAGGACGGATCACGCCCTGCGGTACTCGTAGAAAACGAAGAAGCACTACAACGCTGGGGAAGAAACGGTCAACACCTAATTGATGCCTATGAGCCTGAAGCGAGCAATCAGGATGTGACCGAAGAACGGTTGAGGATTCTCACGCAAAATGAGCTTGAAGAACGCATTGATGCGGCCGTTAGCTATGAATGCGAATCTGTCAGCTTGGAACATGTATTTGGCAGATCACACGAACGTATCAGGCTGGGACAGACTGTCCGGATCAAGGATGAGGGTTACAATCCGCCATTATACTTGGAGGCTAGAATCCAAGAGGTGCAAGAAAATCCAGCCACTCGTAAAATTGTCTCGTTTAAAATCGGCAACTTTATAGAGTACAAAAAAGAGGACCTTGAAAAACAAGTGAAGCTTTTAAAGCAACTCATGAGCGACCGCCTGTCGTCTTTGATTATTGCGACTGTTACATCAAGCGCAGGCACCGTCTTTAAAAATGGAACTGGTAGCACAACACTCACCGCCAACGCCCTATTAAGCGGCAGTGAGTTTGACCCGGAAGGCAAAAAATACAATTACCTATGGTCCAAACACGACAAAACTGGAAATCTCATACCCTCATTTTCAAAAAACGGTAAGTCAATCACTGTCACTGCAGCAGAGATTGACGAAAAAGCCACGTTTGTTGTGGTTGTGCAGAGTGATAAAGTGTCGGTTCCGGCACAGATCACGATCAGTAACGTGTTTGACGGTGAGGATGGACAACAGGGACCGCAGGGGCCGAAGGGAGATAAAGGAGAGCCGGGCGTTCCAGGTGTTCAGGGGCCGCCCGGAAAGGACGGGCAGACGCTCTATACTTGGGTTAAGTATGCAAACGATAAAAACGGTAGCGGTATGTCTGATTTACCTGACGGGAAATCGTACATCGGCTTTGCCTACAACAAGCCCACTCCTGTAGAGTCTACCAATCCAGCAGATTATCAGTGGGCGAAGATCGAAGGTGATCAGGGGGTCAAAGGAGCAGACGGCAAGACGTACTATACATGGCTAAAATACGCGGACACCCCTACGTCTGGCATGTCTGACAGCCCTGCCGGGAAAAAATATATGGGGCTGGCGTATAACAAAACTACACCAAACGAGAGCACCAACTATGCCGATTATCAATGGTCCCTTATTCAAGGCCCGCAAGGACCACAAGGAGTGCAAGGACCAAAAGGCGCCGACGGAAAAAGTCTATATACGTGGGTGAAATACGCCGATAATGACAAAGGTGCGGGCATGAGTGACTACCCGACCAACAAGAAGTACATCGGGTTGGCCTACAACAAACCAACACCTACGGAGTCCACAAACCCATCTGATTACACTTGGGCAAAGATGGAAGGTGATCAGGGGGCGCCCGGTGCTCCCGGAAAAGATGGTCAACCCACATTTACGTGGGTCAAGTATGCGGATGACGACAAGGGCGCTGGCATGTCGGATAGTCCCGTTGGCAAGCGTTGGCTGGGACTAGCACATAATAAGACGACCCAGATCGAGTCTACTAATCCAAATGATTACTTGTGGAGTCCGTTGTATGACAACGTGGAGGTTGGTTCGCGCAACTTGGCAAGAAAAGATATCATAGGAACAACTTCCACTCCCTGGACAGAGAATAACTATGTTTATAGGTTATCTACAAACGATAGATCCGGCATAAAACTGGATAATTCTATTTTTCAGCAGGGGGAACATTATGTACTCTCTTTTAAGATCAGAAAAATTTCCGGCAACATTACAAGTTTAGCTGGACATGCCCACGCATTTGTTGACTTTAAGGTTTATAGGGATGGACAGTTGGTTTCAAATAACTGGTCGGGAGGCATAAACAATAACCCTTATCCAAATGACAACAATATGCATGAGTATGTAATATATTTTAAAGCTGCGAATATGACTGCATTAGATGCAAACCTGTACATTCAACCTAACAGGGATCACTATGGATTGCCTTATGTGGCTGAAATATGGGATTTACAGGTAGAAAAAGGGAATGTTGCTACTGACTGGACTCCTGCACCCGAAGATATTGAGAAAGAGATTCAAGAGGCAGAGCGAAAATCAAAGCAATACGCCGATCAGCAGGACGAGGGTGTCTACCAAGATGGAACCAGATATACTGATCAACGAGCAGACCAAGTGAAGCAACACGCTGACACTGAAGTAAATAAAAGAGTAGAAAAAACAAAAGTCATAGAACGTATCAACGAATCTCCTGAATCTGACTCTATCGCGGGCAGAAAAGTAGGCATATCACTTGCGTTGCAGGGCGGTACGCCACAGTACACGTCTCCCGGGTTGATCACCTTTGCAAACCAATGGACAAGTCATCACGAAGTTCACACTTCACCTACAGATTGGTACAGCTGGAAGACATTTGATTTTATATATACGGACAACTCAATGCGCTATCTGGTCATCAACCTGGTAGGCGGGGTACAGCGTGCGTACAGCCCTTATGATGATCAAATGTCTGCGGTAGGCTATATAGACGTGCGTGTAATTGATAGCGCAGGGAAACAACTTGCCATGCGGTCAGTATCGGCTTGGTCCGCTTCGGGAGGTGCCGGTTTACAATTCAAAATAGATTTAGGAACGACATATAAATCGCACTCTTTTTATTACATCCAGTTCAAAGCACGTAAAACAGGCGGAAAGGGGGACCTAATAGCTGGTTTACGAATGTCGTCACGGTATTTACGTAATGATTAGGAGGGTGATTAAGTTGTATGTCCAGTTTTCCGTTGGTGATGATGGATATGTAGACGGTTTGTCTGCTGCGCATAATCTTGCATTGGACCCGTCACTGCCATATTTGACCGAAATGACACAAGATGAGTTCGATTATTTTTTCAATCGGTCTCATCTTTTTTATGTAGATAATGGTGTGTTAACCGACGACCAAAAAGAGTTTGTAATAAAAGCTCAACAAGCAAAAAAACATGTCAAGGCCTATCTCGTTGATCCGTGCGGGCATATTGTAGATATACAGCATGTGCCGGAGGACGAAACGGACCGGTATATCATAGAGCCGATTCCGGAGGGGGTAGTCAACCCAAGATGGGACGGCGAGAAATGGGTGTCGGGGGAGGTTGTTGATCCACCAACAGTGGAGGAATTGCAACAGGAAAATGAGAGACTAAAAAAGGAAAATGAAGTAAACGCCATGGCTGTTATGGAATTGGCGGAAATAATGTTAAATGGAGGGGGTAAATAATGTTGGCGCTACTTTATGCAACTTATATTATCAAGGGACTGAAACAATACAGCGTGGTACCGGACCTGTTAAAACCCGCAGTAAAACAAACGTTGATTGATTTGGACATGGGACATTTAGCCGAGTAGGGCTTTCTTTTGTTTATCGACATGGTATGATAGAAGGAATGCTTTTTCGAATGAATTTGAAGTATTAAAGGTGAAATAAAAGATGTGGCGTTCTTGATGAAATAATTAAGAACTTAACCACACTGGATCGACTACGGAGTCGTATGGATGTGTAGGCCATACGTCGTTTACGTTTTAAATACAGGAATATTATCGCGGCAATTTATTTTGAAATATAGAGTAATAACAAGCTTTTTAACATATTCGTGAAGTATTATCCGGCACCTTAACGGGTGCTTTTTTATTTTGGTTAAAAAAAGGAGAAATTCAAATGAAGCAAACTGACACATTATATATGTCGGTTATAGGGGGCACTTTAGCAGGTGTCGCATATTTGTTTGGGGGAGTTGATCACTTGGTCATAGCGCTGGCCATCTTTATGATCTGCGACTACATCACTGGAATTGTTGCAGGTTGGCAAAGCCAAGAAGTAAACAGCAGGAAAGCGCTCAAAGGACTTGCCAAGAAAGGTGCTATGCTTTCGCTTGTGATTATTGCTAATCAGTTAGATATAATTGCAGGATCTGACAGTGGATTCATGCGTAACAGCATGATTTTCTTTTTGATTGCAGCGGAAGGAATCTCGTTGATCGAGAATTTAGGAAAGATCGGCGTGGATGTACCGGACTTTTTAAAAAATCGGTTTGAGCAAATAAAGAACGATAAAGGGGAGTGAAGGAGTGACGAACAAGGTCGCTCTTTTTTATGTTTAAAAAGAGAGGGATATATCATGTCTTTAACAATCAAACAACAATTGGTATCGCAAAACGTCATCAACAAACGCACACATGGTCACGGTAACCCGTGCGAATTTATCACTATCCACCAAACAGGAAATACGAATAGAGGCGCTAATGCACAGGCTCATGCCAACATCCAAACAAGATTAAATCCAAGACAAGCAAGCTGGCATTATCAGGTGGACGATAAGGAAATCATTCAGTCGTTCCCTGATGGCGTCAAGTGCTGGCATGCTACTGATGGGAAAGGGCCCGGCAACACCACTTCAATTGCAATCGAGATTTGCATTAACAGCGACGGTGATTATAAAAAAGCCGTGCAAAACGCTGCCGAGCTTACAAAACATTTGCTGGCCAAACACGGACTTGGCATTGACAAGGTTAAACAGCATCGTGACTGGTATCCGAAAAATTGTCCGGCGCAATTGCGGGCAGGTT
Organism: Siminovitchia sp. FSL W7-1587; assembly: GCF_037963795.1. Lineage (NCBI taxonomy): Bacteria > Bacillati > Bacillota > Bacilli > Caryophanales > Bacillaceae > Siminovitchia > Siminovitchia sp. FSL W7-1587. The sequence goes on along the minus strand of NZ_CP150169.1, from coordinate 549,286 downwards.
ATAAAGGTATTACGTGGCAAGACTTTATCAACATGGTTAAAGGTGCGTCAAGCGCGACCAAACCTGTAGCATCAAAACCCGCCAGCAAACCATCCAGCGGCTACAACGGCAGCAGTATCGTCGACTATCTAAAAAGCATCGGCCAGGATGCAAGCTATGCTAACCGCGCGAGATTGGCCGCACAGTACGGCATATCCGGTTACCAAGGCACTGCCGCGCAAAATATGCAGCTACTCAATAAAATGCGCGCAGGCAAAACCGCCGCGGCATATCCAAAGCCCGTTAACACCAAGAAAGGCGACCAAAAGACGAACAGCATTGTTGATTATCTTAAGTCGCTCGGTGTTGACTCGTCTTACGCAAACCGGAAAAAGCTGGCAGCGCAGCACGGTATCAAGAATTATACCGGTACGGCTGCACAAAATACGCTGCTGCTTAATCAGATGCGCGGTTAATTAAATAACGATACTGAATAATGGCTCCTGCTTGTTTATATTAAAAATCGTCATTTGCATCAGAATGTTTGTCCAATCCTTTTATACAAAATACAATATATTAATATCGAAGCCGGCTTTAATAAACAATAGGAGAGATGTATATGTGGTTTGAAGATGATTTTGTCGGTGGAGAAAGAGAAGAGCGGAGAAGGAGAGTAAGGTTAGTTTGTAGATGTAGGGAAGTAAGGGATTGGGATGATTGTGATCACGACCACCACCATGATCGTGAGCGCGAGCGATTCATTTGCCGTTGTAGAGAAATCAATGGCTAAATAAAAACAGGCCCGGCGCTGACCGGGCTTTTATTCATATAAAAACAACTAGCCTTCATAACAATCTTCGCACACTATTTTGTCGAGTCTTTTTCGATTATGCGATGATCATCAAAGAGTAAATAGCCTCCATTTCACTTCAATTACCATTACAAATTATGCAGGATATGTCTCAAGCCATAATTCCTGACGTACAACCCCCCTCTAATAATAGTCGCTTTCTTCTACGAAAATCTCCCTTTTAATCAGAAAACCTCCCCCAAAATGTAGGGGGAGGCTTTGGTGTATATATTGCTTGGTCGAACAACAATCGTTGTATGTATTGTGCCGTATTTTCATATAAAAGCGGTTTATTAGGTTTCAAAAGCTCTTCACCCATCATATGACCTATCATGCTTTCTCAAACCCCAAATTTCTTTGTTTTAGCGTACAACAACACAGCTGATTGAAAATTCATCTCCTAACAAACGCTGTCAATCATCGTTTTGGGTGTAGGTCGGGGATCCTTTCCCTATTATGGCCCAAGAAGCTTGTATCCCTAAATTCTGTTGGGATCAGGCTTTTTTGTATATTTAAAAATGCCGTTTTTATTAAACCATTTCGAAAATAGGATATAAGGTCAAGATTATATCATAACATTTTTCTTTCGGAAATGAAATATTGTAAAGAATTATTTTACGATATCTTAACGTTATATTGATTTTAGCTTGCTACTATTAAACTACATTTAAGTAGTTTTGTGAAAGGAGCAGACATATGGATATTCGTATTCAAGACCTAACGATGCGTTTTGATAATATAACCGCGGTGAACCACCTATCAACAACAATAAAGGATGGAGAGCTCGTTTCATTACTAGGACCAAGTGGTTGTGGAAAAAGTACGACATTAATGCTGTTATCAGGGCTCTATAAACCGACATCGGGAAGGATTTATTTTGGTAATCAAGATGTCACTGAACTTGATGCAGAAAAAAGACAAGTCGGTATGGTCTTTCAAAATTACGCATTATATCCTCATTTATCTGTTTTAAAAAACATTATGTTCCCTCTTAAAATGAAAAGAATGAACAAAATAGAAGCGAGGGAACAAGCTACTGAAATGGCAGAATTACTACATATTGGCCACTTACTGAATCGAAAGCCCGGACAATTATCCGGTGGACAGCAACAACGAGTTGCCATCGCAAGGGCGTTGGTAAAAAAACCCAATGTATTATTATTAGATGAACCTCTTTCCAATTTAGATGCACGTCTTCGTTTAGAAATGAGAGAAGAGATTCGCAGAATTCAACAAGAAGTTGGAATTACTGCTGTTTTTGTCACTCATGACCAAGAGGAAGCACTTAGTATTTCAGATCGAGTCATGATTATGAATAATGGCGTCCTGCAACAAGATAGCGAACCGCAGCAAATGTATAAAAAACCTGCAAACGAATTCGTTGCTTCCTTTTTAGGAAATCCCCCGATCAATTTCATCACTGTTGAAAGACATCGTCAGAATGAGCATTACAAAATAAAGCATACAGCACAACCGATACATTTATCGAGATTAAAACATTTTGACAGAACCACTTTAAAAATGGGCATTCGGCCAGAATCCTTATTTGTTACCACACAGAACAACTCTTTGTTTAGAGGGGACATCATTCATATTGAGACAATTGGCCGTGATACATTAATACGGGTCGATTTAGGGGAATCCACTGTCCGGGCTTTAGTTGATCCCAAAAAGAAACTTCAGATTGGCGATGTATGTTTTTTGGGAGCTGAGGAAGAAGAGATTCATTATTTTTCTAGTGAAACGGGTGAACGGTTAAAAGGGGGAAAAGTTGATGATGATCAAACCGACCTGGAAGAGTACGCTTAAAGCTTATCTTTATTTACTACCCGCCCTTATTATCCTAATTCCATTTAATATTTATCCCATTATGAAATCATTTTTAATGAGCTTTTATGTAGACTATGATTATTTCGCCAATATCGTTCATGCCTATGGTGTTGATCATTTCATCGCCATTTTTCAAGATCCCAATTTTATTAAGGCCCTGATTAATACGATTATATTTGTTGTCGGTGTCGTACCTTTATCGATTATCCTATCACTTGGTATCTCCATGTTATTAAATAGCAAAATAAAATTTCTTAGGTTTTTTCGAACGATCTATTTCCTCCCTTATGTTACTTCAGTGGTGGCTGTAGCGATTGTCTGGGGATGGATATTTCATTCGGATTATGGCTTGCTTAATTTTTTCCTCGGTTTTTTTGGTATAGATCCGATCAAATGGGTTACTGACCCGACCTATGCCATGCCTTCCTTAATCATTTTAAGTATTTGGAAAGGATTGGGGTTTAATATCATTATTTTCCTCGCTGGCTTACAAAACATAGATGAACAGTATAATTTGGCAGCAAAAGTAGATGGGGCTTCAGCTTGGCATCGGTTTACATCTGTGACGCTCCCCTTGTTATCTCCGACTATGTTTTTCGTGTCCATTATTTCGATCATAAATGGTTTTAAAGTTTTTGATGAAATCTTTGCCTTATTTGGTGGAAGACCTGGTCCTGCCAATAGCGCGTTAACGGTTGTTTACTATGTTTATCAAAAGTTCTATGAGGAATGGCAGTTTGGTCTTGCATCAACCGCGGCATTTATCCTATTTATGATTGTGTTTATTTTTACACTTGTTCAATTATTAATCGGCAGGAAGTTCGTACATTACAATTAGGGGGAATCCAAATGACACGTGATGCTTTGTCTAAAGGAACGATCTATTTTTTACTCTCTTTGGGAGCCATTTTGATGATATTACCCTTTATTTGGATGATTAGTACATCAGTCAAAGCACCTAATGAAGTAATGGCAATGCCTCCCATTTGGATTCCTGGTGAAATAAAATGGGATAATTTTTTAAAAGCGCTAGAAGTCGCACCATTTGATCGCTATTTTGTTAATAGTGTCATTGTGACACTGCTTAGTACTGTTGGTGAACTACTGACTACTATTCTGGCCGCCTATGCTTTTTCACGAATCAATTTTTTTGGTAGGGATATTTGTTTTGCCATCCTGCTTGGAACGATGATGGTTCCAGGTGAGGTTCTGATCATTCCTAATTTCGTGACATTATCTAATTTAGGTTGGATTAATACATATCAAGCATTAATCATTCCTTGGATTGCAAGTGTTTTTGCCATTTTCCTGCTTCGGCAGTTTTTCTTAACCATTCCAAACGAATTATCGTATGCGGCCAAAATCGACGGGTGTAGGGATTTTACATTTTTGTGGTATGTGATGGTTCCACTTGCCAAACCCGCCATTATTACGATAGCTCTCTTAAAAATCATTAATAGTTGGAACGCTTTTCTTTGGCCTTTAATTGTTACAAATTCTAAAGAGTTACGCACGTTGCCTGTCGGTTTATCGGCGTTTACGACAGAAGCAGGAATTAAGTATGAATTATTAATGGCCGCCTCATCTATGGTTATACTTCCTATGATCATACTCTTTTTTATCATGCAAAAATATATTGTCGCTGGTGTCGCTCGAGCTGGATTAAAAGGTTAAATCTCAAAAGGACTTTTTTGGGGGGGTGATGCCAAGCAATTTCGTTTGAGGCGTTCATGGATCGTTTGATGACTAATAAGAGTATAGGAGGAGAGATACGATGAAAAAATGGTTACCCTTCAGCCTATTTTGTCTATTATTCATTGTCGTGCTCAGTGCTTGTGGTGGAGGAGAAAATAAAGGGCAAGAAGCCACAGCAAATAATGAAAATAAAGAATCAGAAAGAACTTCAGAAGAAGGAGAAACGGATATAGTCGAAATTGAATTTTGGCACGCAATGAGTGGGCCACATGAAGAAGCTATGAATGCTCTAGTTGAAAAATTTAATCGTGAGCATAAAAATATTACGATCAAACCTGTCAATCAAGGCGGATATGATGATTTAAGACAAAAAACAATGGCAGCTGCAAAAGCAAAAACATTACCTGCGGTAGCACAAACGGCTACAGGAGCCATCCCGGAGTATATAGCTAATGATTTGATCACACCATTAAATGAGTTTATTGAAGATAGCGAAAAGGGACTTTCCGAAGAAGAATTAAATGATTATGTCGACGTCTTCCGTGAATCTAGTCAATGGGACGATACTTATTACAGCTTACCATTTAGTAAAAGTACAAGAGTTTTATATTATAACAAAAATATATTAGAGGAAAATGGAGTCGAAGTACCGAAAACTTGGGAAGAAATTCTTCAAGCCTCCGAAAAACTGACGAAAGGTAAGACGATCGGAATGGGCTTTGAAAATTCATTTGAATTAGAATTCCAAGGATTATTGGAACAAATGGGTGGTGTTTTTATTGATGAGGCCACTAGTGAAGCAAAGTTCGCTTCAGAAGAAGGAATAAAGGCATTGAGCTTTATGAAGGAAATGATTGATGACGGTTTAGCACGTACTGCCGGTGAAGACCAATATATGTCGAATCCGTTTGGACGCGGTGATGTCGCTATGTACATTGGTTCTTCTGCGGGGATCCCGCACGTAGGCACTGCCGTCGAAGGAAATATGGAATGGTCAACAGCAGTCTTGCCGACTTTTGAAGGTAAAGCCGCTACTCCTTTTGCCGGAAATGATATCGTCATGTTTAATCAAATAGATGAAGCAGAACAAAAAGCGGCTTGGGAGTTTATGAAATTCTTGACAACCCCTGAAGTTACTGCAGAATGGTCAATGAAAACAGGTTATTTGCCTGTTCGCTATTCTGCGCAAGAATTAGAGGAATATAAAAAGTATGTCGAAGAAAATCCAGCTTATAAAGCGGGACCAGCACAATTTGATGCCGGTTTCTTTACTGCGCGTGTTAAAGGTGGAGACGCTGTCCGCAATATTGTGATTGAGGAATTCGAAACGATTTTATTGAATGAAAAGTCTGTTGAAGATGGTTTGGCAGATGCCCAAGAACGTTCAAATGCAGAACTAAAAAAATAAAAGAAGACTTTACCTGAATTATAGTCGGATCGGGCAGGGGCATACCGTACCCTGCCTTTACTCATTATTTTGATCATGATAAGGAGAATCGTGTTATGAACAAAACGACCATTACTTTTTGGAGTGGATTACGTACGATAGGTGGAAATATCGCAGAAATCACTTTTGGAAACAACCGAGTTATTTTTGACTTTGGGCTTGTTTATGATCCAGCTAGTTTGATTGTGAACGCCGATCATACGAAAGAAAAAAGCAAGTATATCACGGATTTATTAAAACTGGCTATGATTCCTAATATGGATGGAGTTTATTCGAATAAAGACTTATCGGCTGGTGAACCATTTTTCAATAAAAAGCCTGTGCCCTATGAAAAATCAAAGATGACAACAGCAGTATTGATCTCCCATCTTCATTTAGATCATATGGGCGCTATTGATACTTTGGCGCCATCTGTCCCCGTTTATATGTCCGCGGAATCGAAAAAGCTATACGATACTTTAATAAATATAGGTGAAGGCTTGACTTTTTCCCGTGAAGTACTGTCCTTCCAGTTTGCGGAAAAGCTGCAAATTGGAGCGATTTCTGTTACTCCGTATCGAATCGACCACGATATTATCGGGGCTGCTTCATTTTTAATTGAAACCCCGGATCTCAAGATTTTATATTCCGGAGATTTTCGGTTGCATGGACTGCATCCTGAGTATTTTCATCATTTAATAAAAAGTATAAGCCAGCAACAAATAGACATTCTTTTGATAGAAGGAACGACTATTAAGCCAACGAAGGAAGAAAATACGGATACACTTTGTCAAACAGAAACGGATATCATACAAGTTAGCAAACATCTTTTAAGTGAATACAAAGGATTGGCATTTTTTAATCTGTATCACCGTAATATTGAGCGTTTACATCATATTCTCCAAGTAGCAACATTAACGAATCGTACAGCGGTTTTAGAGTTGGAAACAGCCTATCTAGCAAATACATTTTTAGAGAATCCGTCTTTTTTAATTTACGATAACAAGATAAAAAAAACAGATTGGAATAAAAAATTGCTGATGAAATATGCAAGGATTACTCCGGCGGAAATGAATGTTCGCCCTGGAAATTATTTTGTGCAAAATCGTTTTGAAAACATACTAAATTTATTAGATTTTGACTTGAAAGAAAGTGTTTATATACATACAAACGGAACTCCTTTGGGCAACTTTGATCCGGATTATCCAAAATTGCTATCTGTCTTAAATCATTTAGACATTGATTACAAACCTTTACACGTATCTGGTCATGCGCTTGAAAAAGATATCTTAACATACATTGAACAAGTTAGGCCAAAGATTGTCATTCCATGGCATAGCCAATATCCAGAACTCATAAAACCAATCAGTCCAAACCAAACCGTTTTTTATCCAAAAGAAAAAGTAACATACGTTTATGAAGAAAATCATTTAAAACAAATATGAAGAATCGATCTTTCCGTCGGACAATTCATGCTTTTTTAAGTTAAAAGGATTCACTTTTTAATGCCTGACAGGTGGAACTCGCTCGTTTAAGCCCGGTCTAATGATATGACGCTGTTTCTTAAAAACGTGGAACAGTGTCTTTTTGGGCCTTTTTAAATGCTTGCCTGTCATCTACTTCGGTTGGCCATTTCCCGCTTGAAAATACATAAGCCGGATTACGTTACACAGTTGGAATCAATTTGTGCTCCCTGCCATGGCGACATGCCGATCAACAGTAGATTTCCCGGCGCCAATGCAGTATCCAGCAAAAGTGCTCAAACTGTCTTCAATAACATTTGAGTATCCATCAATAAACCCACAACATCAAAATGATATGTTTATTTCGCATTGTATTCTGCTTGTCACCCCCCCCGGTCAAGGAACGGAAATAGATAAATTCGAGGGGTGTTTACAGTCCGGTGTTCGACCGAACGCGGGTAATCTGGCTGACGGATTTACATTTTTCATTCAATTGTCAATGATTTTTTTAAAAAAACACTATTATTGTAATGAAATCAGCCGATACATTAAATAAGGCGATCATTTTATGTAGCCTGGCAGTTAAAATTGTTACTGACATTACTGAAACATGTCAGGCTGCTCCGCTCGTAGTTACTATACCGATAAAACTTTTCTGTCCACAATATTGTCCCCTATACGGGGTTTTTTTGTGGCTGTTCGAAAGGAGTATGATTGAGTAATGCATGTAACATAAAATTTTTGTTTGATTCAAACATGAAGATCCAACTTCCAAGGATGCTTATTTTTTGAGGGTGCCTATAAGCCGATTGGAATCGTTTTATTCCTCGGAAAAGCGCCATTGTTATATATACGCGGTTTATCATGTGTGAAGACCTGAATACATTTGGGCTACCATCGGCTTTATATACTCTTCTTGGAATTTCTGGAACATTTACATTCCTGATTGGACGCTTCGCCGAACAGGGATAGAGATCGTGGAACGAAGAAACTCAGCGAAAGGATGATAAAGATGCGTTGGTTCCTAAATAAAAAAACATCATTTAAATTACTGTCGACTTTTATTCTCATTGCTGTCATACTTGCCGGTGTGAGCATTTATGCCATGGCAAATATGAGTAGAATTCATGATATTGGTTCTGAAATGTACACGGATGCATTGAAGCCAATGGAAAATATGGCACAAGCCCAGAATGGACTCTTGCAATTAAGAATTACTTGGCGTGACATAGCCACTTCTGAGGATAATGAGAACCTGGAGGCAAAGACCGAAGAATTAAAGCAAGTCAGGAAAGATATTGAAGAAGATATTGGCATTTACACCGATTCTTATAAAAATCAACCTAAAGAAGCGCAACAGGAGGCGCAAGAGTTTCATGACATGTTTATGGCGGACTTCAAAGCCTATAACGATTTAATGGATCAAGCAATCCAGTCGGTTGTCGCGGATCGGAGAAGCTTTCCACAACTGGATGACGATTTGTATGGCTATCACAATCGATTAACAAATAGTCTCGAAGAGATATGGGAATTGGACATGTCGCTTTCGAAAGAAGAATATGATAATTCTAATAAAACTTTTTCCACTACGATAAAAATCATGATTGCCATCGTCGTCATCACATTAATCATTTGTATTGCTTTGGGAATGATGCTCACAAGGATCATTGCCCGTCCGCTTGATCACATGGCGGATTTGTTGGAGAAGGTGGCGCAAGGGGATCTGACTGTAACAACCAATATCCAAACGAATGATGAGATTGGACGGCTTGCTGAGTCCCTGAATAAAATGGTGTTTCAGATGAGGGAGACTGTCGGAAACATTTTGAGCGCGGCAGGGAATCTTTCAGCCTCCGCGTCCCAAGTATCCGCTGCTACTGAGGAGATTGCCAGCTCCAGCACCGAACAGGCGAATTCAGCCCAAACAATGAATGAGTTGTTTAAAGAATTATCGGATGCGATCAGTGCCGTCGCACAAAATACAGAACAGGCTGCTGAACTTTCTAATAGAGCCATTAAAGTCGCCCAAGATGGGGAAAAAGTAGTGTTGTCTTCTGTTGAAGGTTCGAATCTTGTTAGTGAACGAGTGGCTCAGTTGGAAGAAGACTCCAATAAGATTGGAGAAATAATAGAAGTGATAGATGATATCGCGGATCAGACGAATCTATTGGCTTTGAATGCGGCCATTGAAGCTGCCCGCGCCGGAGAACAAGGCCGTGGCTTTGCCGTTGTGGCCGATGAAGTGCGCAAGTTGGCTGAAAGAAGCGGGGAAGCGACAAAACAGATCACCGATATCATTAAGGAGATGCAGGACAACACGCATAGAAGCGTAGCTGCGGTTGAGGACGGTCTGACATATACTCAGAAATCCGGAGAGGCGTTTAAAGAAATTATCGACGTGGTGAACGACACCGGAAATAAAGTGACGGAGATAGCCGGAGCCAGCGAAGAGCAGGCGGCACAATCAGCGGAAGTTCTTTCCTTTATTGAAAGCATTTCTGCTACGACTGAAGAAGCGGCGGCAAGTAGCGAGGAAACAGCCTCAACGGCCCAGGCTTTAAACGATCTTGCTGAACAGCTTAACCGGTCTGTCGAGTCCTTTAAAATAAGGTAAACATAATAAGTAACCAGTCCCGGTTTTTAACCGGGGCTTTTCATGTTTATGTCGGTAAAGTCTTTTGGCCATCACGCCAAAAATAATGTTCTCGATTGGTGAATTCATGATTGATTCCAAATAGTTATTTCATGTCTGGTTGAATGTCGCTTCCGAAAGAAGATTCAACGATTGATAAAGCAAATAATGAATTGCAGGGGGCTTTCTTTAAAAACTCGAGATAAAGCGAGAATAGTAAATGGCAGATCAACTGCCAATAAACATCCGATTGGTTAACGAACAATCAGCGGACTAAAAGCCTGCTGATTGTTTTGCTTTATTCAGTCAGATCCCCGCATCTATTGATATATGATTCTTCTTGGCCGTTGCCTAGACCCGGGGACTCGTTGAATCCGTATAGATTGACCATTTGCAGGAATTCTGAGTTTATACACGAAAATTCGGCGTTCTCCCATGGCATGGCTTCTGGAAGTGGGTGTCGGTATAATGTTTGCCGGGTTGGCGGGGTCCAGTATCCAGTGAGAATACCAGATTGCTCTTAAAAATTGCCGGTTGGTACTTTGTGGTCGCTCATCCAATATACAATGTCTCCTTTGTCCGACCCAATAAAGGTACCTGCCCAAATGAACGTTGTATCGATTCGCGTTTACATCATAATACCTAATGCCAACGCATTCTCCGGGGTAAATAATATCCCGTACATTATCGCGGGTAGCTGTTTGGCAGCTTCCATAATAGGGTGTTCTTAAAACTTTCCGCAATTGGTTTGTAGTAAAATATAAATATTGTTGGCGTGGCCGGCCGCTTGGGTTATTTGCATTAATGGCCAAATGGCTTAGTATGATCCCTCTATATTGCTGCAAATTAGCGTTGTTAACAGTTCTGCTCACACGTATCGTGTTGTTGTCGATACTTAAAACGCCGCCTACTAATCTCCCATTGTGAACGCAATAGCCGCTCGTATTACACGAAGCACCTTGGTTAGCCCGATATAATACCCCAACACATGTCCCTCTCGTTAATATTGCCACTCGTTGTACCCCCTTGTTGATTGATGGCGTATTGAACTCTCATTATTCCAGTCAGCATGATTTGTATCTAAATTCCGGTTCTGTTTGAATATAGTAGCCATTTCTCACCTCATGCGCCCAGTTTTTTAATACCTCTTTCCAGGCGTTACTATTGAAAAACTCATTCAGAGGTTGGGAAGGGTCCCACTCTAAAAAGATTAAAAAAGGCGCAATGCCCGGACTCCAAATCCCTGTACCTTCAACGCCTCTTTCTCTAATAAGAAGGAGAGGCAGCCCCCGTTGATAGGCCATACTTGGCTCGATTTGTAAAAATTCCGATCCTAACCACTCTATTCTCGGTGTTGGAAATCTGCCGGTATTCGTTCCTAATACATCAACTTCCAATTGTTTGAGATTCGTTGCAACTAAGCCATAACTCGAATTAACTAAAAGCCTAACATTTTCCAAAACCGTTTCTGGGTATTGTTCGGTTCTCGGCAATGTCCTGGGGAACAAGAGCTCTCTTCTGATTTCACGAATCAAACGCCTCATAAATGCTTCTTGGACAGCATTTAAAACATTGGGTCTGCTTAAAAATACTGGAATTCGATACAAACGATCAGCGGATTGCCGCATCATTTCATCCATGCTATTATTCGTTTGCTCTGTTTCACGGAGGTGATCATCTACTTGATTCAAATCTGCTCTGCAAGCTTCACAATCACAGATCATGTCGCTATCATAACCACTTCTATACGATTGATTCATAGGCTTTCACTCCCTTATACTTTGTTCTCATATTAAAATATGACCGGTGTTGTACAAGGTTTGGGTTTCTAATCAAAATAAGGAATGTTCATTAACCTTATGTGACTATATTTGAATGTGGGAAACTCTCATGCCGAATCTTGAAAATAAATAATTAGTCTATGGGCAGAGGATTCAAGTTTGCATTATATGATCGAAATTGAAAGAAGAAGAATGAGAAAAAATAAACGAAAATGTAAAGCTAGCTCTTTGTACATATGCTATGCAGGCGAATCGTCCAAACCGTTTTTTTGCTGGCAAAATCTATTCCAATCGCAGACAAACATATTTTAATAGGCATATTCAGGGAACTAGTTGCCTTCTGTTTATCTTCGATTTGAATATAATGGAAGGGAAATAGACATGTGAAATAGCGATAAAATCAAATGAATTGGATCACGTGTATTTTTTCAGCAATACCCTTTTGTATAACGTCGCATGCAGCCAAAAGCCAGAGCATTATGCTTCAGTAAAAAAGAGTTGGCGGTTGTAATAATAAGGTAAAAGGGAGAAAAAGATTCGAATCGAAAAAGGAAGCGGGCGTTGTTTCAGACAAAATAAAGGAGGAGCAGCATCCAATGTAAAGTATCAGGATGATGACAACTTTATTTTTTCCGAAGCTGGAAAATAACAAGGTAATATAACGAGATCCACGAACAATCAAATCAGTAAGCGGTAAAGAAGAAACACGCAGCAGTGACAACATTACTTTTGTTAAACTCGAAGGAGCTGGACGCTCAATCTGAGGGGGCTGGCTTCGTTAAGAGAAAAATGGCGGCTGAGGAACAGGTCGGCCGATTGTTAATGTACCGCCCGGGATTGCCAAAACAGGACGAAGAAGTAGTCCTTGCGGCGGAAGTCCTGAAATGATATCGGGAGAGAGGAATGATACTTCGGAAGAAAAACGATGATCGATCAGCAGTCAAAAAAACGTTGGCTTGACATATAGTTGATGAGTTACCGCTGTCCTGCCAAGCATATATACTGTAAGGGCAGTCAAACTTTGTTATGATGATGTTTGATGTATTGCGAAATGTTTTAAGAAAGGATGTTTGTATGCTTGATCTGTTAAAGTCACATTCATCTGTTCGACTATATAAAGACGAACCCATCTCTGATGAAATATTTTATGAGATGCTTCACGCTGCACAACATGCGGCAAGCTCCAATTTTGTCCAGGCTTATTCCGTCATCAGGGTGAAAGATTCTGTCAAAAAAAATAAGCTGGCCGAGCTGTCGAAAAATCAGAAACAATTTGATTCTGCTCCGTTGGCGCTTGTTTTTTGTGCCGATTTAAAGAGACTGGAACATGCGGCAAGAATTCAGAAAAAGGATATACGAGCCGGATTGACTGAAAACTTTCTTGTTTCAGTGATTGATACGGCTTTATTCTCTCAAAACTTTGTCATTGCCGCAGAATCTAAAGGGTATGGAATTTGCTATATAGGAGGGGTGCGGAATAATCCGGAACTCATTAGCGAAGTGCTTGAATTGCCGGAATTTGTTGTGCCATTGTTCGGGATGACGGTTGGCGTGCCGGATGAATCCAACGAAGTAAAGCCGCGTCTCCCGGTCGAAGCTATTTTACATGAAGATACATATGACGAGGAGAAATATGAGCGGATTCTGGAAGATTACGATAACGTCATGAAAGATTACTATGAACAGCGGACAGCGAATAAACGAGACAATGCCTGGACGGATGTGATGGCGGAATTTATGGCAAAGAATCGCAGAGAATATATGCTAAGATTCTTGCAGTCAAAAGGTTTCTTGAAATTTTGAGCGGTCGGTTGACGGCTCGGGGATTACGTTCATTTTCCATAAAAGATTCTTTCACATGAAAACCATCCCGAGGGACGGTCCCTAAGGTCCATGATCGCCGTAATATGGTAGCTAAAAAAGCGGTTGAGTTGCATGGAGCCTGTCAGTTGGATTTCATCCATTTTCCATAGGGATGCGCGTATTCTTTAAAACATGGTAAAATGATGGATGAAGACAGAATTACTGGGCTTGCGAAAAATGAGGGCTTTACGGCGGGAGCAAATGTGAATCCTGAGAGGTCCGTGTTCGAGTCGGCGCAATTTGTGCCGGTATCACGGAGGCGGGACATGTCACTCAGCTTACAGTGATTTGGTCGTCAACACGACTGCTTGATTTTTGAAGTTATGAGCAAAAACGGTTGGCTTATCATGCATACTCTCCTGCAAGGGCTTACCAGATCAGGGGAGGCAATGCTTCAACAACTGATGTGCGCAACCGCATGACTGAAATATTTTAAAATATAAAAGAAGTTTGAGGAATTTGGAAGAAGGGGAATTAAAAGATGACGAAAGAAGAAAAACAGCAGTTATTTAAAGAAGCGCTTGGCAACTATCCTACCGGAGTAACAATTGTTACGACGTTTACAGACGAAAATATACCAGTTGGACTTACTGTCAACTCTTTTGCATCCGTTTCTCTCGATCCGCTTCTTATACTCTGGTCAATCGACCATCGCGTTTCATCGCTCGAGGCTTTTACAAAGGGCGATAAATTTGCGGTTCACATTCTTGCGGCGGATCAGGTCGAATTGTGCAAAACATTTGCGACACCTAATGTAGATAGATTCAGCCAATGCGAATGGAGCGAGTCCGAATTTGGCCTGCCGGTCATTGAAGGAGCTTTTTCCGTATTGCAATGTGAGTTGTTTAAGGCGGTCGAAGCCGGCGACCATACGATTCTGATTGGGAAAGTGTTGGATATTCAAGTAGAGAATCGCAATCCGATGCTGTATCATCGACGCCATTTCGGATCGATTCCGGCGGAATTTTATACAGATGTTGAAAATAATTAATCGTGCTTAAGACTTTTATTCAGAAAGGATGGTCGACGATGGAAGTTTTCTTTATAACCGGTGCTTCAAGAGGTATTGGCTTGGCGCTCGCAAAAGAACTTTTACATGAAAATCACATCCTTGTTTGTACAGCCCGCTCAAAGAATGATGAGTTGGCTGCGCTGGCAGAAGAAAAAGGAGTACATCTCGCTTTTATAAAATATGATTTGGCCGAAACTGCCGGCTTGGACAGCTTAATGGACAACATGATTGCACATATGCCAAACTATCCAGAGTCTGTCACACTCATCAATAATGCCGGAGTGATTGATCCGATCGGGAATACGGAAGACAATCCTGTTGGGGAAATTGAAAGAAACATTGCGGTTAATCTAACAGCTCCGATGATTTTAACTTCGGCTTTTATTCGCAGATTAAAAGACAAACATGTTCCCAAACGGGTCGTAAATGTGTCATCGGGAGCAGGCAGGCATGCCTATGCGGGATGGAGCAGTTATTGTGCCGCGAAAGCGGGTATTGACCATTATTCCCGGGCTGTTTCGTTGGAGCAAAAACGGGAGCCTTATGGGGTGAAAATTGTTTCAGTTGCTCCAGGCATCATTGATACGGATATGCAGAAACGAATCCGGTCTACTGATCGGAAAAATTTTGAACTTGTTGATCAATTTAAAGGGTATAAAGAAAAAGGATTGCTCAGTTCAGCGGAAGAAACGGCAAAAAAACTCGTCCAATTGGTGAAACATCATGACTTTTCCTCAGTCGATGTCGTCACAGATTTGCGAAATATGTAATCGTTGGGGATATAGTCATAACATTTAAAGAAAAGTGCCCTTTATTTTACAATAATGATAGCAACATCTCTTATGACCTTTTAAGTGAAAGGCTCATACTAGGTAAAGGTGCTGGGACACAAGTTGCAAGCTGATTGATATTCGTAAAATCGCGAGAATAAAACCGCGTGAAATCAAGGTTTTAAACTTGATTCCATGCGGTTTGTTTCATGTTTACAGGGTTTTGTCCCAGCCCCTTGCTATTTCGTATTTGCCTATGTCCAAGTCCCTTTTTTTGAATTTTAAACAATGCACTCTATAGTTGAAGAAGTAATCGCACCTTCTTCCTCCCTCTATCCATGTCCAAATTCGATCACTTTCAAAAATGGATAATAAGAAGAGTGCAATCCTTAAAGATATTTCTTGTATTCAAAACAATCATAATTGTAAAAGCTATTTTAGGTTTTTCTAGATGTACCCGCTCAAGCAATATTTTAATTACGCTAGGAAACTGCCATATCGACATTCTTTTTCCCACAAAAGCACCGTTAGGATTTTTACTGTTATTTTCTCAAATAGATCAATTTGTCATTACCTTTTCATAATTTCCAAAACATCATTCTGCATAATCGTATAAAAGCGCTCTTCCTCCTCAATAAAAGGAGCGTGTGCGGAATGATGAAAAGTGTACATTTTCTTGTATGGAGCTTCAATTGATTCATAAAAGCGTTTAGCTTGGGTGTATGTTGTTTGATAATCATGGACACCCTGGAGTATAAAGACAGGGAGGTTGAGTGTTGGAATAAGTTCTACTAAATCGGTTGTAGCCATGATATGACCTAATGACTGATAGCTGTAAATACTCCCTGGGAAAATATTCATTCGTTCTTGAAAAGAATAATGTGGGCAAGTAAAAACATGTTTTAGTATTTTAAAATATGAATACCCGGTACGCTTAAACCCACCTCCATACTTGTTTGTAAACTTTTCTTTGATAGCACCATATGAACGATTTTTGTAATATGTATCGTTAAATGCAACTTTTTCTATTTGTTTTTGCGCACGATTGTCACGTTTAGCTATCGCGGTTTGCAAGATAAAGTGATAGGTCTCTTTTTCAGATTCTTTTGCTGACCCTATTTGACCAATACCAATATAGGCGTGGAAAAGCTCAGGTTTGTCTCTTGCCACAAGGCTCCCAAGAAAAGTGCCCCATGAATGTCCAAGCAGAAAAACTTTGTCTTGTGAATATTTATTTCTCAAATAGTTTATTACTTGTATCGTATCGTCAACTAACTGTTCAACCGTTAGTTGTTTTTTAGCGTCTTTAACATGGTAAGACATTCCTGCTCCTCTTTGATCCCAGTAACAGACGTCAAAAAATTGCTCAAGCCTAATATCGTGAGCTTTAATAATAGGATAGACAGGAAATCCAGGCCCGCCATGTAAAAATAATAATAATGGGTTTCCTTTATTTAAAGATTCAATGATGATTCCTTGTCTTACTCCGTTAATTTGTATATACTCCTTTATTATTGTTCCTGTTCCATTTTCTTCACGCAAGTTACTCAAAGGTTTTTCAACAGAATCTAAAAGCACTCTATCCGCTCCCTCAAGAAAGGTCAATTTCTATACTTATCAATTCTCTCTATATTCTATAATGCCGCCAGTTAGTGAATCATTTCGTGACACTAGATAACCTAAGTGTAGCAAAATTTCCTATATTTTGCAGGAAATGCCCTTTCATCATCAAAACATAGTGATTTTCTTTCTGTGGTGATAAATGCTTTTTAATACTTGAAATCACGTGAGGTAATGGTTCAAATATTTGGTTTTATTACATCAATAATATCCATCTTATATAAAGTGAAACTTCATTCAGTAGGCGTTTTCTTCCCTCTCCTACTGAATGTTGGTTGAACGAATCAGGCATTTAAGTGCCGTTTTCTTCCACTTAGACCTTTTGTATCAACTCAGGTCTTGAAGTGATGTATATGGCATCTTACATGCGGGATAAATCACCTTCAAGGCTGCTCAACATCCGAGTTACGGCGGCGTTTGGCGGCTCTTTTTCATATATCATGACGCCCTGTATTTATTCGCGTTCAAAGAATTCATCTGTCTTTAATGGAAATGAAAAGTTGAACACCCTTAAATTTGACACTTTGAAGGTCTGTTTCAAAATAGTTCAATGGGCATTTTCATTGATTTTTATACTTTTTTACGTAGTTCGTTAAGCTTATTAAAGGAAAGATGTAGCGGTAACTGTGATAATGGATATAAAATGCGCCGCCCATACCCTGACCGACGGGATAGTCATCCGTCCAGTCCTTTTGGTCATATTTTTGTAATAGATAATCGATGCCGAAATTGATTTCCCTTGAAGGTTTGGCTTCGGCAGCAATGAGACTGTCCAACGCCCAGGAAGTTTGAGTAATGTTGCTTGCTCCTAGGGGTATATACTGATTTTTGTGGTCACTATGACAAGATTCCCCCCAGCCGCCGTCTTCATTTTGAATGTGCTTCAACCAATGTAGCGCTTTTTGAATATGTTTTTCCTCGGGATTCATCCCAGCTGCCAAAAGGCCGGTCATTGCCGCCCATGTTCCATATATATAGCAAATTCCCCAGCGGCCATACCAGGTGCCGTCTTTTCTCTGGTTGGTAAGAAGCCAGTTTGTTCCGTTCTTTACAATTCGGTGTTTTTTCGGCAAATTCGTATAATTACCAAGAAACTCAAGTGTCCTTCCGGTCAGGTCCGCACTGCTGGCATCTGAAATGAGAAACTTGTTTCCTTCGATCGGGAGCAGGTTCCATATCTTTTTATCGATATTTTTTTCGAATGCCGGCCAGCCGCCATCACGATTTTGCATGGAAAGACTCCATGACACACCGCGGTTCCATGATTCCCGAATTGTGGCAGATTGGACCGTAGCGGACAGCGCCCTCAAAGATGCAGTAGTGTCATCCACATCCGGGTTAAATGTATTGATGTCCGAGAAACCCCATCCACCGGGCATAACACCGGAATTACGAATAGCCCAATCGCCGAATTTGATATGCTGTTTCTCCAGTAAATACCTGTTCGCTTTTTGGATAGCGGGATCTGATGGTGAAATTCCCGCGCTTTGCATGGCAAATGAAATGAGAGAGGTATTCCACACATTGGCTGTTGTGTATTGCATATGGGTGTGACCCTTGATAGTACATCTCATTCTTTTTAAGCCGTCAATCGCTTTGGTAATGAGGGGGGCATCTTTTCGGCTACCAAGCGAAAGCAAAGCAAAAATCATGAGAAAAGTGGCACTGAAGTAGCTGTTTAACGTGCCATCCGGTTCGATGTGTGTAAGCATATATTGCTTTGTTCGCTCAATGGCCGATTGGCGAAGCTGAAATGGCAGGCCGATGAGGTATTTAACCGCTTTTTCCATATAATCGGCGATTGTTTTCAGCTTTCGGAGCTCTTCGTTTGAATAGAAATCACTCGATCTGGATGTAAATAAATGCGAAAGATCTGGACTGTATTTTGTTTTTTTACTGTATTTTTTTGTTGCCAAAATCATGATGGGGGCGAGGTTAGCCCGGCCAAATACTGAAATGTCATAAAAATGGATTGGAAAAGAGAGGGGAAGCAAGATCAATTCTACGGGTATGGGGAAAAAAGCCGGCCATTGATATTGTCCGGTTAACGCAAGCATTATTTTTGTAAACATATGGGATTTTTGGATTCCGCCATTCTTGACAATAAACTTTTTGGCCGCCCGCATTTGTGGATCTGATGTCGAATAATAGGTGGAATAAAGGAGTGCATAGTATGCTTCCACTGTAGCCGTTAAATTTCCGTCTCCTTCATCGTAATAAAGTTTCCATGCCCCATTCTTTTCTTGCCTGCTGAGGAGGCGTTGAGTCAATTCGCGGATTAAATCTTCATCATTTATTTCCAGCGTCCTTAATAAAATAATCATATACGCGTCGGTGGAAGTCCCCGTTTCAAAAGGGAAATCCCACGACCCATCAGAAGATTGGCGGGCTTTCAGCTCTTCGGTGATGCGCCGGATGGTCATCTCAACGTGTTCAAATTTCAATTAAAACCAACTCCTTGCTTGCTATGTGTATGTTTCATATTTATTCTTGCCGGGAAAAAGAATGCGCTTTGGGGGTGAAGGAGTTTTTTGTTAAAAAAAAACTAACGAAAAAAAAGCTCTCTGACCATCTTATCCCCATGAAAAATCAATTGAAGAAAAAAGAGGGTACCCCTTCATCTTGCGAATCGGCAGCCTTGCCGAGTAAAGACAAGATGCTGTTGGAGCAAATAAAAGCCCAAACTGCCGCATTAAATCTCAATAATGTGACAAGAACAATGGCTTACCTGAATTTTTATCTGCATTACCCGGAAATCCATTGGGCTTTTTTAGGTCATGTCGTTTCTCGGAACGGTGGTTGGAATATGACGGATCTAAAAGGAGAATTGCTTGTAAAGCTATTAAATAAAAGACGGAGGGAAGACTATTTCCTTTTTTTAGAGAGGGGAAATTGGCTCATCTTCCAGGACATCTATCCCCAGTTTCTACTTTATGCGGAATCCGTGAAACAAAATAGGAATTTATTTTATTTGTTGCCCTATTTGCATGTATCCGTTTTTATGGAAGTAGTGTGGAATGACTTTTGGAATAGAGGAGACAGCTATACGTTGGCGATTGCCCAGGTCATCAATGAACAGAGTTATCTAGAAAAACGAGTTGTGAAAAATCCGGTGTATCAAGAGAAAGTGCTTTTTACGTTTGAATTTCTTTTACAGGAACTGCTTTCATTCAACCATATTCTGTTTCCGTATTCAGAGCCGGATCATGAAGGAGGAACCGCGCTTGTCGGAATGACCCTTGATTATTTCGGCTCGCTTCATGAACGCATTGTACTTGGTAAGCACTTATATCGTCTGTTATTTTCGGACCAGCGTTTGTGGCGAAAGGTGTTGGGATGGTGTATCGCCCAGCCGCATACAGGATCAAGGAAAGACTATTGGCCGCATCTTTTCAACGATGTGCATGAAGGGTTGCCGGGCACTATTTATAAAAGATTAAAGAAATGCCAATTGAAAAAAGGATTTCCACGATTTTATAGCCCAAGACTGGAATTTGCCTGGAAAAATGTTGTTCAAGAAGATGCGGAAGAAGGGGACTGGTTTAATCGCTGGGATGTCATCTACTACTTGGAAAAAGATCATGAAAAAAAGAGTGGGGACATAGAAGATGATTACTGTGAAACGCTGGAAAATCTCGAGTTTGCGGCCTCCGCCAAAACAGCATTTTCGAAATAGGAGGCCTTCTTATTTTACGGCGATTGTATTTGGCTGCCTTATCGCGACATATTTGGATTTGTTATTGGTTGGTAAAGGGTTATATGAGTTTCCTAAACGGCCGTTTTCGGATGTTTTTCCTATCGATGTGTTTTTTACACTGGTTGCTTTGCCGTTATTCACGTTACTGTTTTTGTATATGGGAAAGAACATGTCCAGGAAGGGAAGATGTCTTTTCTACTTGGGATTGGGTCTTGCCGCCGCGGTATTTGAAATGTTGGCGGAATCCGCGGGATTACTTCGGCATACAGAAAGCTGGCATCATTGGTATTCGACGATTGGATATTTTCTGTTTATGTATCTCGTATGGATGGTTTCCCAAGGCTTCCGGGTAAATAAATAGTCTTTCTATCCAATAATATGGTAGTATGATATAGGAAATTGAACGATGATGGATTGGCAGGCGGTATCAGATGAACAGCTTTTTGCTATACATTTTATTATTTGTACTCATGATCGTTTGGGGGTTTAATGTCACTGCGATTAAAATTATCGTCAGCCACTTCTCTCCGGTGACAATTACGTCTTTACGCATTTTTCTCGCTTTTTTAACACTCTCGCCGTTGCTATTTTATCGCAATAAAATTCAAAGGCTTTCATTTAAAAACATACTGATGATTGCGTGTGTTGCTGTTTTTGGAGTTCTTGGCCACCATGCTTTTTTATCTGTCGGACTAAAGTATACAAGCGCGGCCAATGGAGGCTTGATTCTTGGCTCGGTGCCCATTGTTACGACCGTCGCGGCTGCTCTTTTTCTTGGCGACCGTCTAACGGTTTTTCGGATTCTTGGTTTGGTTTTTGGGTTCTCGGGAGTGGCTTTGATCATGCTTGCCAAGCCGGGAGCGGCATTGCAATTTTCCATTGGGGATATATTCATTTTTATCGCCGTTCTTACTCAAGCGGCCAGTTTTATTTTAATTAATAAAATGGCAAACTCGGTAGGTTCGCAATCTTTGACGGGGTTGTCCATGTTGATGGGATCCTTTATGTTATTCGTCCTTAGCGTCACGGTTGAACCTGAAGGATTGGCTTCCTTGAAAACGGGGACTCTCATGGCCTGGCTCGTGTTTTTTGCGTCTGGTTCCATTGCGACGGCAATGGGCCATCTTTTGTATAACTATGCCATTCAGAGAATTGGAGCAGGCCAGGCTGCTCTTTTTCTTAAC
This sequence comes from Siminovitchia sp. FSL W7-1587, assembly GCF_037963795.1. NCBI lineage: Bacteria > Bacillati > Bacillota > Bacilli > Caryophanales > Bacillaceae > Siminovitchia > Siminovitchia sp. FSL W7-1587. The sequence continues at coordinate 527,484 of NZ_CP150169.1, read as the reverse complement.
TTGTCTCCCTTCTTTTCGTTGGTTGGGGCTGCTGTATTTCTCGGAGAAAAAATTTATTCCATCCAATGGATCGGGTTTTTGTTGATTGTGCTCGGGGTCGTGCTCGGAACAGGATTTTTGGAACACCGCGCAAAAATCAAGAAGCCGGAAGGTGGAAAGTGAGAGGTTCGGCCATAAGTTGAAAACGAATTGCTGTTTGTCCAATCGTGAAAATAAACCGCATGAAATCAAGGTTTTTACATTTGATTTCATGCGGTTTCATTTGTATAAGGCTTTATTTTCATAAGAAAGAGGTGGCCGAGTTCATTTCTGAAATTCAATGGAAGTTTCCACATCCTTTTCATTCACCTGTCACTCATATTTCAGCCGACTCAATGGGTTTCTTCATTTCCAGCACGATCGTTTTGTAACGGTTTTATACGGCCTTGCCTCTACATATAGACATAATAAAAGCACCGCCAATTGTCAGACGCGCATCTCACAATTGGGGTGCAATTCAGGTTCCTGCCTTCAATAGTCATGATCAAGCAGCAGTCAGCTCTATTTTACGCCTTTATGGCTGCTTCATTCAATTCTTCGGCAGATTCGGCCACGATCGAAGTCGCATGTTCAATTTCCTTTACAACTTTGATTAGAACTTTTACTTGTTCTTGCACTTCCGTTGCGGTAATGCTGTTTTGTTGTACGGACTGGACTATTTTTTGGAACGATTCATAGGTGTCTCTTGAAGAGGTAATACCGGATTGCACTGCGTTTTCCACCTGTTCCAAAGATTCGATGACCCGCTCTTTATGGTTGTTGGAAGTGGTGATTAATTCATGTATTTGAGTAATGGAATCTTTTGTTTGTTCAGCAAGCTTTTGCACTTCCTGGGCAAGTACAGCAAATCCCCTGCCATGTTCTCCGGCTCTTGCCGCCTCTATGGCGGAGTTTAAAGCCAAGACGTTTGTTTGTTCGGCTATATCTTGGACCATATATATGACATTTGAGATTTTTTCGGAAGACTCTCCCAGCTTATGGATACTTTCAATCATTTCCTTTGACAGTTCTTCCATAAAGTTGATCTTTTCAAGGAGTTCATTTAAATTGTTTTGGCCATCACTGGCAAAGTCTCTAGCCAATATGGCTTTTTCGTTACTTTCAGCCGTTGTTTGATTGACTTCATCAATGCTTATGCTTAACGTTTCAACAGAAGCCTGATTTTGCTCAGCAAGTGCCACAAGGTCTTCACTGACAGCTGTCATTTTATTTTTCAAGTAGGATTTCCCTTCTTCGAACTGAACGCTTAACTGTTCCATTTGTTCTTGATGGTATGCTTCAAGCACAATTTGTTGTTCAAAGCTCAATACCTTTTGCACCGCGTCAATCACGCTCAGAAGCTCCCCTTTGGATTGCACTTCTTTAAAAATAATCTGGGTAAGTGAATTTTGTATATTTTGGAAAGCCCCCATATACCAAGAAGGTTCAAGCCCTATTTTAAAATGTATATTGGCTACCTTCAGTCTTTTATTGATAAAATTCTTGTCAATATTGCCGTCAAACAATTCAATCATATGTCTTCTTAACGTCTTTTTTAGTCTATCCACCGTACTGTGTTTTAGAACCATTTCTTTTAAATGATCAAGATTTAAAATAGTGTCATAGAAAGTATTCACCAATAGATCAATATTCTTTTCGATTAGTGGCTGAATGCTTTTGATGATATCCAAATCAGATTTACTTAAATCGATCATCTTCATTTTGGCTATGAGACGGGCATCCTGAATGTCAATATCACCCGTTCCCCTGCTTTTGAGTGTTTTTACTGTTTTATCGGATTTGCCACTTTTTTTTACCAAACCGAACAATGCCATCCTGCTTCCTCCCCATTCCTTGATCCACTTTAACCAGCTTCTTGCTTTATGAAATGAAAAATACGATTCATCATACACATTATTATGTTTAATATTTTGCCTGCAATTATTTATATCGGCTATGTTAATCATATTATTTAGTTTTACAAGGAATTTGTTTTATATTTTTTTGCTATACGGGGCGATCGTCCCGCCGCTTGATCTTTTTTAATTTCTAAAGCCAATAAAAATGAGTCTTTATGCCTAGGTAAAAAATAACATGTTTCCGTTGAATTATCAAATTTTATGTAGTATTTTTAAAATTATCTTGTAAACTTTCCTTTATTCTTTTTGTAAGGATAATGGGCAGATGGCGGGGGATGCCAGCATTGTTCATTTAAAAAGGCGTTATAGTGAGTTTGAAGGAAGTGTTTAGGGCTTAAAATGATTTGAGAATTGTTTCACTATGAAAAGTTTGTTGCCGAGATTGCCGGGTTCGTCAAGTTCATGAAAGCACCAAAAATATTAGACGTGTTTAAGGGAATCATTGCAGCAATCCAACAGCCGTTTGCGGAATGTTTGCCTAAAGGGGGCGGATGGAGATGTGCAAACGAACTGTTTGAATAGTAAAAAAACTCCCTGCATTCTAAAGAAAGTGTCATGTATGTCGATAAAAATGATATGAGATATCCAGTTTTGTAAACAGGCACGAGATAAATATTGAATAGAGGATGTCAATGTTCCTGTATGTCGTAAAGACCTCTGTGGAATCTGCCGCTTTACATATTTGGAGAACCTTTGAAAAGTAGTAGGGGTTCTGTTTTTATTTTTTGAAAGGGGAGGTTTGAATGAATCCGATCAATGATCAATATGTTGTTTTTGCGATTAATGATAAATATTTTGCCATCTCCATTCAAGATGTATTTGAAATTACCAGAATGAGGACTGTGAAATGGGTTCCCAATTCAAAAGACGAGTTTTTGGGTGTCATTCATTTTAGAGAAAAAGTCATACCGATTGTTAGCTTGCATCGAATGTTTTTGGAAAAGGAAAATGAATTAGTGTCAACAACCCGCATAATCGTTTTGAACAACAATATCAAGGAAAGCGGGTTTGTGGTAGATGATGTGGATCAGGTGAAGTTTCTGCCGGAAGAGTATATAGCCCCTGCCCCTCACTCATCTCAGAGTGAATGGATCAAAGGAGTTTATCATCATGATGATCAAACGATCACAATCTTGGATTTGGAAACACTGCTAAGTGATGTAGATGTAAAGAAAGTGTTGGAGTAAGCGGCTTGCAATCGCCATTGTGAACATTTTGCCATGAAGGTAAAAACGAAATTTTGTAAAAAGAAGTAAATGTTTAAGCGCCTGTAAAAGAAGAGTGAGAGTGGGTGAAACGATGGAAACGATCCAACAGGAAAAATATATTTCTTTCGCCATTGGGGAAGAATTATATGGCATCAAAATCAATGAAATAAAAGAAATCATCAAAATGCAGGATACTACCGTCATCCCAAACTCCAAAGAATATATAAAAGGAGTTATTAATCTGCGAGGCATCGTTATTCCGGTTATCAGCCTGAGACACCGATTTGACTTGCCTGAAGAAAAATACACAAAAGATACTAGAATTATAGTCGTCAGCTATGAAGGCGAAATGGTAGGCATTGTGGTCGACCGAGTAAGCCGGGTGACAACGTTTGATGATTTACAGCCATCGTCCGGGGATCACGGTAATATTGATAAATCTTTTATTAGTGGAATCGGGACTTCAGGGGAAGAATTGGTTGCTGTATTAAATTTAAATGAACTTCTTGGGCAATAGGTGGTGAAAAACATGGAAACATTCGATTTAACCGAGTTTTTGGGCGTTTTTATCGATGAGGTGGACGAACAACTGCAAATAATGGATCAGGAAGTATTGGCGCTTGAAGAAGATGGAGAATCCAAGGAAGTGATCCAAAAGCTTTTCCGTGCCGCCCATACGATAAAAGGGTCCTCCGCGACGATGGGATTCGATGACATGGCCAAATTAACCCATGCGATGGAACATTTATTGGACCATGTCCGGAATAATCGCTTACATGTAAGCGAAGCATTAATTGACCTTTTGTTTAAATGTCTCGATCAATTAAGACAGCTAAAAGATGAAATTGTTTCTGAGGAAGAACAAAGAACGGATGTCGCTCCGCTTATAAAGGAAGTGCAATCATTTTCCCAGGGAACCGGTGGTGGCAATGCTTCTGGACAACCTGAAGGCAAGGGAGAAACGGCTGCTTTGTTCACCGCGGAAACGCATCGCAAAGCTCAAGCTTTAAAGGAAAAAGGATTGCGTATTTTTCAAGTTGAAGTAAAAATATCTCCTGACTGCGGAATGAAATCAGTTCGTGCTTTTTTAATTTATAATGAGTTGCAATCATGGGGAGAGATGATACAAACCCTCCCCGCAATGGACAGCGAAGTTGACGCTGACTTTCAGAATGTTTACTTCCTGATCGCTACACAGCAAGATGCCGAGGACATCAAAGACTTGCTTCAATCCATGAACGAAGTTGCAGATGTAAGTGTAGTCCCGTTTACTGCAAGGAGCGAAGCGCAAAGCAAACCAGTCAAAAAGACTCGTTCGGATAGCGGATCTGCCGAAAAAAAGCCTGCGGTTAAGCGCAAAAGGCAGGATGAGGCAAAGCAGAGGAAACAGACGAAACAGACGATTCGAGTGGATGTAGACCGATTGGAGCACTTAATGAACTTGGTCGGTGAATTGGTGATCGACCAAACAAGGATCAAACAAGTGGCGAGCGATTTAGGCCGACAACACTCCGGGGCAGAAGCGATTGAAGAACTGGATCAGGTAACTGATCACATTGGCCGGGTAATCGGAGAGCTCCAGGAAAGCGTGATGAAAGTTCGGATGCTTCCGATAGGTCAATTATTCAGCCGGTTCCCGAGGATGGTACGTGATCTTTCCCATTCTTTGAACAAAGAAATAGATTTGGTCATTGAAGGCCAAGAAACAGAATTGGACCGGACAGTTATTGAAAAGATTGGCGATCCGCTCATCCACTTAATACGAAATGCGGTGGATCATGGACTTGAATCCACTGAGGAGCGAATCAAGAACAATAAGCCTGAAAAGGGCCTTTTACGTATTAATGCCTACCACGAGGAAAATCAGGTTGTCATTACTGTGGAAGATGATGGCGCGGGAATAAACCCCGAGAAAATAAAAGCTTCCGCCATTAAAAAAGAACTGATCACCACAGAAGAAGCCGAGGCAATGACAGATGAAGAGGCGATACATTTAATTTTTCGCCCGGGATTCTCGACTGTTGCGAATGTCAGTGATGTTTCCGGAAGAGGAGTGGGCATGGACATCGTCCGAAACCACATTGAAAGTTTAAATGGAATCATTGAACTGGACTCAAAACTGGGGAAAGGCACCATTTTTAAAATCAAACTTCCGTTAACATTGGCGATTATTACAGGGCTGATTGTGGGCATAGGCGAGAGAACCTTTATCATCCCGATGAGCAACGTCCTGGAGATTGTACGAGTACCTCTGGATTCCATCCAAACGATAAAAGGAAAATCCATTGTGGTGATCAGGGAGCAAGTTTTACCTGTCGTATGGTTGAACGATTTATTACAGATTCCCAGAAAAGATCGAAATAACAGGCAGGTTCCGCTTGTTATTGTAGGTTTGGGTGAAAAAAGAATCGCTTTAATGGTGGATGAACTGCACGGCAACCAAGAAATCGTTGTAAAATCATTAGGAAAATATATCGGCAAAATTAAATATATATCAGGAGCTACCATTTTGGGTGATGGTAGAGTTGAATTAATACTGGAAGTTGCCGGTATTTCCAGGGTTGTTAATGACGAATAAACATGAAATCAGAATAGGGGAATGGAATTATGAGGATTTTAATTGTGGATGATGCTGCTTTTATGCGCATGACTTTACGAAAGATGTTGGAAGAATTTGGCCACGAAGTGGTGGGAGAAGCTGTTGATGGCAATGATGCGGTAGAGAAGTACAAAGAATTAAATCCTGATTTGGTTACGATGGATATCACGATGCCAAACAAAGACGGGATCACCGCCACCAAGGAAATAAGGGAACTTGATCCCAAAGCCAAGGTTCTTATTTCATCAGCTATGGGGCAGGAGTCAATGGTTAAAGATGCCATCATTGCAGGAGCCTCCGATTTTATCGTTAAGCCAATTGATCCGCAAAGAATGAGTGCAGCTATCAAAAAGATTGGTGAAAAGTAAACAAGGACCAATAACTCTTTTTTGGTAGCGAGAAATGAATGTGAGGATGGAACTTATGAATACAATTAGTTTAGAACCTTTTTTAAAAGCATCAACACATGTGTTTGAACAATTTCAAATGTCTTGTCAAGAAACCGGGGACAACAGCCAAGCAGCAACACCAACATCGGAAGATGTACTCGCTATGATAGGCATAACAGGTGATGTCCGCGGACAAATCATTTTTAGAATTCCTTTACAGGTTGGGCTGGAGATCTCTTCTACAATGATGGGGATGCCGACTGAAAACTTGGATCAAATGGCTCAAAGCGCACTTTTGGAACTGGGGAATATGATTTGTGGCAATGCCATGACTATTTTTATGGAGAAGGGTTTTTCCATGAATATCACACCTCCAACGTTAGTGGTAGGCCAATCTATCGAGGTGTCAGGAACAGAGATGAAAGCTTTATACACCGCTCTGTCCATCAATAATACGGGATCTATTGAACTAACGCTTCTGTATGAAGAATAAAATCCCGATGGAGCTGAAGGTAAAACCATGCCAAAAGTGATTGATTTGGAGAAAGATTATGAGCAATTTGTGCTGAAGATCAAAAAGAGGACCAATATAGATTTGCAGCTCTATAAAGAGGATCAAATGAAGCGAAGGTTGACTGCTTTTAAAACAAGAAAGGGCTTTTCCACCTTCGATGATTTGTTCGTTGGGATGATCAATAATGAATTTCTATTTGATGAGTTTTTAGATCATATGACGATCAACGTGACAGAATTTTTTCGTAACCCCATGAGATGGGAAATACTGGAGAAAAAAATTATTCCCAGGCTGTTGTCACAAAATGATGTCATTCATTGCTGGAGTGCCGCTTGTTCAACTGGGGAGGAACCTTATAGTGCGGCGATGGTATTGTCTTCCCTCAACAATGTAAAAGATTTTCGGGTTTTGGCCACGGATATTAATCAAAAAGTCCTTGATAAAGCAAAACGTGGAGAATATGAGGAAAGCTCATTGAAAAACCTGTCTCCTGCTCAAATCAAATCTTTTTTTCAGGATGCGGGTGACCATTTCAAAGTGAGGGATGAGATCAAAAGAAAGGTAGAATTCAAAAAGCAAGACTTATTGTCAGAACCTTTTCCAGGAGGTTTTGATTTGATTATTTGCCGGAATGTATTAATCTACTTTACTGATGAAGCAAAGGACGATCTTTTTCATAAATTTAGCAGATCGCTGAATAAAGGAGGATACCTTTTTGTCGGAGGGGCCGAGCAGATTTTTCAACCCGGAAAATATCAGTTAAAGGAAACAGAGACGTTTTTTTATATGAAAGTATAGGAGAGGTTTCAGGTGTTAAAAATCAGGGTGCTTGTTGTTGATGACTCCATGTTTATGCGTAAACTCATTTCAGAACTGATTAATCAAGATCCCTTGCTGGAAGTGGTCGGGATCGCCAAAAACGGGCTGGAGGCAATGGAATTAACAAAAGAACTTAAGCCTGACGTCATAACCATGGATATTGAGATGCCGAAAATGGATGGCCTATCAGCACTTGAGCAAATTATGAAAAACTTCCCTACTCCTACCCTTATGGTAAGTTCTCTTACCGATAAGGGAGCATATGAAACAATTAAAGCCTTGCAGCTCGGAGCTGTAGACTTTATCCAAAAACCGTCGGGCTCTATCTCTGTGGATATGTTTCGTGTAAGAGATGAACTACTTACAAAAGTCAAAGCGGTTGCCAAGGCGCCGCTTTCGAAAGATCGGCCTAAACGTAGATTCGTACCCGCAAAAAAGATAAAAAAAGATCCCATTCTTCATCCGGGTCCTGTCAATACAACGTTTAACCAAATATTTGCCATCGGGACATCCACAGGCGGGCCAAAAGCGCTCGAAACCGTCATTACTGAGCTCCCGCCTGATTTTCATTGTCCGGTATTGGTTGTTCAGCATATGCCGCCTAAATTCACTCATTATTTGGCGAAAAGATTAAACGACATTTCCAATGTCACCGTGACTGAAGCTGAAAACAATGAAATCATCCGGGGTGGTACGGTTTATATTGCACCGGGAGATTATCATATGGAAGTCCGTCAAACCATCAATGGCTATCGAATCGTGCTGAACAAGGAGCCGCAACGGAATGGGCATCGCCCATCTGTCGATGTTTTATTTGATTCTGTTTCCAAGCTGAAAAAGTTAAAACGCCACTATATTATTATGACCGGCATGGGCAGTGATGGAGCGAAAGGGATGCAAAAAGGCAAAGAGGAAGGCGCCGCGACAACCATTGCCGAATCTGAAAAAACTTGCGTTGTCTATGGTATGCCGAAATCAGCCGTTCAACTGGGGTGCGTGGATCATATTATGCCTGTAGATCGCATTTCCGCGAAGATGGTGGAATTGGCAAAGGCATGATGAATGATTGGAAAAAATGGTTTCACTTTAAACAATGTATATTTCTCATCCTTACTTGGGTGAGTTTTTTTGTGGTTAAACTGTTTAGTATATTCTAAAAATTGCTTGAATACAAAGAATTTTAATGATTAAATGGAGAAAACAGCACTTCGTAGATTGGGGTGGATGAAATGACGACAGCAAGCATTCTCTCTCATTTAAAGGCAGTTATTCCTGAAGATCGCATTTTTGATGGGGAAGATGATGAACTCCATCTTGGCAATGGAGGAAAAGTGACGATTTACCCCAAAACTGAGCAGGAAATGGCTGATATTTTGGCTTATGCCAACACATCGGAACAAACCGTTTCTGTCATGGGAGCGGGAACGAAAAGAGGATTTGGCGGTTTAACGGAACAAGCTGATATATTGATATCGACAAAATCCTATACTGGGGTTGTTGAACATGTTCAAGGTGATATGACCGTGACGGTGAGGGCAGGAACCGTATTTGGCGAATTGCAGCAGTATCTTGCCGATTATTATCAAAAAGTGGCCGTCGATCCTTTTTTTCCCGAAGAAGCAACGGTGGGCGGGGTGATTGCCGCCAATGACAGCGGGCCGAAACGATTTAGACACGGCGCCGCGCGGGATGCTGTCATCGGGATGAGAATCGTTTATCCAGATGGAAAAATAATCCGCACCGGCGGAAAAGTGGTGAAAAATGTAGCGGGGTATGACATGAATAAGTTATTTATCGGCTCAATGGGAACTCTTGGGGTTATTTCGGAAGTGACCTTTAAGTTGCGTCCTCTACCAAAGTGCGAAAGCGTTGCTTTTATCAGTTTCCCGGCTAATCAGATGAAAGAGATACGCCGATTTGCCGCACAGCTTTTGGATGTCATGATTGAGCCTGTTGCCATTGAATTGCTGAACCCAACAATGGCCGCTACATTAACAGGATATGCATGCACAACTTTGGTTGTCAGCTTTGAAGATGTAGAAAGTTCGGTTCTTTATCAAGAAAACATACTCAAGGCAATGAAGCCTTCGGACTCTGAACTGTCCATACTGTCTGAAGGGGAAACAAAACAATTTTGGGATTCCTTTTATTCCAAACGAAATAAGGGTCAAAACGTTTTTCAGGCGGCTGTCAAAATAGGCGTCGTCAACATGGACGTTGTAGAGATTATCAACGAAACCATGAAACTGGAACACTCGCAAAACATACAACTCGAGGCTCATGGAGGTTTGGGGCATGGGCTCTGCAAAATCAATTTTTATGGAGAGGCAGAGAAAGTGGTTGCGGCCATTCACCAGATGAGAACAAAGGCGGAACAGCTTGGCGGCTATGCCGTTATCACACATTTGCCGTTATCTTATAGAAAGGAGATTCAAGTTTGGGGAGAAAAACCGTCTTACTTTTTCTTGCTGGAAGGGATGAAAAAAGAGGTTGATCCAAAAGGAATATTAAATCGGCACAGATTTGTGGGAGGGATATAATTGTCTGCAGAAAAGCAAAGGGAAGCTCAACAAACCCCTGCATGTGAGGAAATACGGCTGGGCAACTATCTTTGGCAAGATCCCCCTGATCCCAATAAGTGGGCAGATTGCGTACACTGTGGCATGTGTTTGGAGTCATGTCCAACATATGAAATAACAGGGCAGGAACAGCATTCACCGCGGGGGCGCGTCCATCTCATTCAATCGGTTGCTGAAGGCAGGCTGGAAGTAAATGAGGATTTGGTTCATCCAGTGTTTGATTGTTTAGATTGCCGGGCTTGTACTACGGCGTGTCCCGCAGATGTCAATGTGGGCGGGCTGATCGAGGAAGCAAGAGGACAGATTCGGCAGGCCATGCCTTTAACAGGCTGGAAAAATATTGTGAGTAAATTATTTTTGGAAAGCTTGTTCCCATATCCCGCTCGAATGCAAAAGATTGGCGGGATGTTAAAGCTGTATCAAAAAAGCGGGATACAAACAGTCGTAAGAAAAACCGGCTTGATCCGTGTAATGCCCAAGCATCTTGTTGAAATGGAAGGGATCATGCCGGTTATTGAACAGCAGGCCGTTCAAAAGAAATATAAAAATGAAGACGTGATCAAGACAAAGACAGAGAAAAAGGGTGAAGCCGCCCTGTTAACCGGCTGCATAATGGATATCATGTTCAGTGATGTGAACGAGGCAACGATTCATGTCTTAAATAGAAATGGAGTCGATGTGACGATTCCTAAAAATCAGACATGCTGTGGCGCGCTTCATGTTCATGCCGGTGATAGGGAAATGGGAAGAAAGCTGGCGAAACAAAATATTCAAGCATTTGCAGAGACAGAAACGATTGTGGTGAATGCTGCCGGATGTGGGTCAATGATGAAAGAATATCCCGAGTTGTTCCGCTTTGACCAGGAGTGGAAAGAACGTGCGGAAGTCTTTTCCAACAAGATAAAGGATATATCGGAATATTTGCATGATATTGGATACGAAAAACCAACAGCCGAAATTCACAAGCGAGTAACGTACCATGATGCGTGCCACTTGGTACACGGGCAAGGCATTTCGAAGGAACCCCGGGACATTTTGCAGGCTATTCCTGGTGTGGAAATCGTAGAAATGCCCAATGCTGACCGCTGCTGCGGAAGCGCGGGAATCTATAATATTACGAATCCCGAAATGGCGGATGCGATATTGGCAAGCAAAATGAGCAATGTTCCCCACGATGTGGACATTATATCTATGGGAAATCCAGGGTGCATGCTCCAAATGGCACTCGGTGTCCAAAGGCACGGGCGACGACAGGAGATCGTTCATACAGTCCAATTGCTTGATTTAGCCTATCAAAAAGAAAAAGAGGGGGTGAAATGATGAAAACAAGAAACATAAAAGTGGCCGATCCTCATATACAAAACTTGGCATCTCTTTTATCGGGACCTAATCCTATTTTATACAAAAAAGTTGATTTGGCCGCTTATGATTGTGACGGTTTTACGATTCAGAGATTTTTGCCCAAGGCGGTTGTTTTTCCTGAAAATACAGAAGAAGTGGCAGCAGTCGTCAAATATTGCGCTGAAAACAATCTACCGTTTTTGGCGCGCGGGGCAGGCACGGGCTTGAGCGGAGGAGCGATTCCGCTTAATGGAGAAGTGATCATCAGTTTGACAAGAATGAAACGCCTTTTAAGTGTTGATCTTGAAAATAGGCGAGCGGTCGTGGAGCCAGGTTTTATTAACTTGCAATTAACCCGTTCTGTTGCAAATAAAGATTATTATTATGCTCCTGATCCATCCAGTCAATATTGCTGTACGATTGGGGGCAATGTTGCTGAAAATGCAGGTGGTGCACATTGTCTGAAATATGGGGTGACGACCAATCATATTTTGGGATTGGAGGTCGTTTTACCGAATGGAGAGATAATGGAGATTGGAAAAAACGGCATTCCCGATGAACCGGGCTATGATTTGCTTGGGCTGTTAACGGGGTCTGAAGGAACGCTGGGCATCGTGACAAAAATTACAGTCAGGCTATTAAAAAATCCGGAATCAAAGCAAACGGTACTGGCCTATTTTGACCGGATAGAAGACGGAAGCCAGGCGGTATCCGACATTATTTCGGCAGGAATTGTTCCGGCTGCATTGGAAATGATGGATAAAATCGCGATCGAAGGTGTGGAGTCTGCCGCTTTTCCGGTTGGGCATCCCCGGGACATCGCGGCTGTATTATTAATAGAAGTCGATGGAATCGCCGCGGGAATCGAGGAACAGATTGAACAAATATTAGAAGTATGCAGAAACAGAAATGTGAGGGAGGTGAGGGTGGCCAAAAATGAACAAGAAAGAGAAAGATGGTGGGCGAACCGGAAAACAGGCTTTGGAGCGATGGGGGCTATTTCGAACGATTACCTCGTCCAGGATGGAGTTATACCACGAAGCAAATTACCTCAAGTATTGAAAAAGATTCATCACATCAGTAAAGAGCATGGATTAAGGATCGCCAATATTTTTCACGCGGGAGATGGGAACCTTCATCCGCTTGTCCTGTTTGATTCGCGGATTCCGGGCGAAACCGAAAAGGCGATCGAAGCGGGAAGCGCCTGTTTAAAGGCATGCGCCGATGCAGGCGGCACGATTACAGGTGAACATGGTGTGGGGATCGAGAAAAAGGAAGAAATGCGCTTCGTTTTTACAGATGATGAAATAACTGCCCAAATAAATATCCGCCGGGTATTTAATCCGGATAATCTGTTAAATGCGGGAAAAATGTTTCCAACCCCTGGCCGTTGCGCCGAGATAAAACAAGAACTCCAGAAAAAATAACCATAATACATTCACCACAAGAAGAAGGCATATAAAAAATTCACTTTGAAAGGAGTTTTTTGGTGAGTACAGGCTTGCTTGCTTTTTTATCTCTATTGCCTATTCTTGCTGTAGGTGTGTTTCTTGTTGGGTTGAGGTGGCCTGCCAGCAGGGCTATGCCCATTTCTTATATTCTGGCAGCCGCATTGGCGCTTTTTGTGTGGCAAGTTCCTGGAGCAAATGTTGGGGCCGCGACAATTAATGGCGTTGTTGTCGCCTTTACTCTCTTATACATCATTTTTGGCGCCATTTTATTGTTGAATACGCTCCAAGAGAGCGGCGGCATTAAAACAATTCGCCAAGGATTTACGGATATTTCGGAAGACCGGCGAATCCAGGTTATCATTATTGCCTGGTTATTTGGCTCTTTTATCGAGGGGTCTGCCGGGTTTGGAACGCCTGCGGCTGTTGCCGTTCCGCTCCTTGTCGGTTTGGGATTCCCCGCTATGGCGGCAGTTGTGGCGGGCATGGTGATTCAAAGTACCCCGGTAACTTTTGGGGCAGTGGGAACCCCGGTGCTTGTCGGGGTTCAAACAGGGCTGTCGGCAGACCCCGGCATTAGCAATGACTTTCTGCAGTTGGTCACGGTGATCGGCGGCAAGACGGCCATTTTGCACATGATAGCCGGCACATTCGTTCCACTATTTGTTGTATCGCTCATGACACGATTTTTTGGTAAAAACAAATCATTTTCAGAAGGAATTCAAGTATGGAAGTTTGCGTTGTTCGCTGCATTTGCCATGACGATTCCGTACGTGATCGTAGCAAATGTTCTTGGTCCCGAGTTTCCATCTATGACGGGCGGATTGGTCGGCCTGATCATTGTCGTATTGGCGGCCAAAAAAGGGCTGTTTGTGCCCCCGAAAGAAGAGACATGGAATTTTGAAGATGAATCCAAATGGGACTCTGATTGGAAAGGAACAGTTGTTATAAAAGACATCGCTCATAAAAGCGGCTCCATGTCAATGATTCGTGCCTGGTCCCCTTACATTCTAGTTGGGATTTTCCTCGTTTTGACCAGATTAAAGACCTTGCCGTTTATGGAGTGGTCCCAGTCATGGACAATCGCATTTGAAAATATGTTTGATTCGGGCATTACAGCAAGCTTTCAGCCGCTCTATTCGCCGGGTACCATTTTCATTATCGTTTCTTTCATCACATACTTCTTACATGGAATGAGTGGAAGCGCTTACTACAGGTCGTGGGCGCAATCCGGAAAAACGGCTTTGGCTGCATCTACTGCTCTCATTTTTACTGTCCCGATGGTGCAAGTATTTCTGAATAGCGGCGGTGGAGAAGCGGGCTATGAACGAATGCCGATAGAGCTTGCCAACGGTGTTGCGGAACTTGCCGGGGAGTACTGGCCGTTTTTTGCCACCTTTATTGGGGGACTTGGAGCATTTATTGCAGGAAGCAATACGGTGAGCAACATGATGTTTTCCCTTTTTCAATATGACGTTGGATCACAGATTGGCGTCGATCCGACTTGGATTGTCGCTTTGCAATCTGTTGGCGGTGCGGCGGGAAACATGATTTGCGTCCATAATGTTGTAGCCGCATCCGCCGTTGTTGGTTTGCTTGGCAAAGAGGGAACGGTTATTCGAAAAACATTATTCCCGTTTACGTATTATGCGCTGTTAACCGGCTCCATCGGTTATGCCATTGTATGGTACTCCCAGAAAGGGTTGTTTAATCTTGGGTCCATCATAGCCTTGGCCATTATATTTACCGCTATTTACATCATTGCCACGAACCGCAACCGGATAGCCGTGCTTAAAGTGACGGCATCGGATCATTCGGTAAAAGATGTAAAGTAATAATCCCAGGCATTCACTGAGCGATTCGGTGGGTGCTTTTTATGTTGGGAAAATGCACTGGCGAACATGTTGAAAAGCGAAGCGAAAGTCGTTTGCGAATGCCAAAGTCCCCAAGCGCTGTTGGAGAAAAGCATTCGTCGAATTCTCCCAACTCCTCGAAAGACTTCGTTCATAAGATAAAAATGTCCCACCAAAAAGAGGCTGTCTAGTATTGCACTAAAAGGTAACACCCAAGAAAGTTGAATATACAGCATTCTTGGGTTTTTTTGAAATTTTCAAGCAGCAATATTACTTATCGGACAATCCCTGATTCCATTTGGACCGGCAAGGTTGGATGGCAGCGACCAGACGCCTTTGGGCGTCTTGTTTTGTTTGTGTGAGAAAATATGTTTAAAACTACTATGTTTTATGTTTATGAACTTGGAGGATACATTGATATAATGGAATGTGTTTAGACATACCGAAAGGAGTACTTTTTGTGAACCTGAGCCATTTTTCGATTAGAAGACCGGTTTTTACAATCGTTACAATGTTTCTCGTTGTTATACTCGGAATCGTCTCACTTCTAAAAATTCCGCTGAAATTAATACCAGATATTAATCCCCCCATTGCCGTTGTAGTGACGTCTTATGAGGGGGCAAGTCCGGAGGAAGTGGTTGAAAAGATTACTAAACCGCTGGAAGCAAACTTATCCACACTACCGGGCATTAAAAATATACAATCATTTTCCGAGGATGGATCTAACTTGGTTTTGTTGGAGTTTTCATGGTCCACTTCGATTGATGATGTTCAAAACGATATACTGCAAAGAATTGATCAGACTCCGGTTCCTGCCGATGCGGAAAAACCGAGATTATTAAAGTTTGATCCATCGCAATTTCCGGTCATTCAGCTTTCACTAAAATCCAATACGGATGAGGACTCCTTAAAAAGGCTTGCCGATCAATTAACAACGGAACTGAAAAGAGTGAAAGGCGTAGCGAGCGTGAATGTGTCCGGAACGCTAACTGAAGAAATCCGGATCACGCTTGACCAAAACAAACTGAGAGACTATGGG
Source organism: Siminovitchia sp. FSL W7-1587 (assembly GCF_037963795.1). Taxonomy (NCBI): domain Bacteria; kingdom Bacillati; phylum Bacillota; class Bacilli; order Caryophanales; family Bacillaceae; genus Siminovitchia; species Siminovitchia sp. FSL W7-1587. The sequence goes on along the minus strand of NZ_CP150169.1, from coordinate 511,758 downwards.
CTCTCCCAGTCGGATATTGTGAATGTGGTTCAAGCGAGCAATGTGTCAATGCCCGGCGAAACTGTGTTAACGGATGGAAAGGAATTGACAACACGCATTATTAGCAGCCTTCAATCTCCTAAAGATATCGAAAACCTTTCCGTTACAATCAATCCGGCAAGCGGCGAAAAAATTCAGATACGTGACGTGGCCACTGTGAACCTGCAGAAGCAAGAGGAAAAAACAATTACACGGACAAATGAATTGCCGTCTGTTCTAGTCAGTGTTTTGCAGGAATCAGATGCGAATACAGCAAGCGTCTCAAAGGATTTTCAAAAAGAATTAAAAACATTGCTTCAAAAAGACCAATTTAAAGACATTGAAGCAGATATTCTTTTTGACCAAGGGGATTATATTAGGATTGCTATCGGAAACATTTCTTCTTCCCTCATCATCGGGGGAGCGCTGGCAATGCTCGTATTGTTTTTATTCTTACGAAGTGTAAAAAGTCCACTCATTATTGGCATTGCGATCCCTTATTCCGTTATCGTGACGTTTGTTTTAATCTATTTTTCGGATTTCGCATTGAATATTATGACTCTCGGTGGGCTTGCGCTTGGCATCGGTATGCTTGTTGATAATGCCATTGTTGTCATTGAAAATATTTATCGGCATCTTTCGATGGGAAAAGATCCGAAAACTGCCGCGAGAGAAGGTGCCAAAGAGATCGCAGGTGCCATTACGGCTTCCACTTTAACCACGGTTGCCGTGTTCCTGCCCGTTGTATTTATCAGTGGTCTTTTAGGTCAATTGTTTAAAGAATTCGCTCTAACCATTTCATTTAGCCTTTTTGCATCACTATTCGTCGCCTTGACTGTTGTTCCGATGCTTGCCAGCAGGGTGTTGAAAAAGCCGCCAGCCAATCATGAGGCAAGGCGACGCAGGTCCAAGACGTTTAGATGGCTGGACCGTTCCATTCGCTGGTCCTTAAGGCACCGCTTCGTCGTCTTGCTCGTCTCTCTACTGCTCTTTGTTGGAGGAGCCGCTGGAATATCAACAGTAGGTATGCAGTTTTTACCTCCAACGGATGAAGGATTTTTCAGCATGAATGTGGAGCTGGAAAATGGCGCCGCTTTGTCTGAAACGGAGAAAGTTGTCAAATTGATTGAGGACCGCTTAAAAGATGATAAGGCCGTCAATACGTATGTCAGCTTGATTGGTTCTACTCAGGAAGCCTCCTTCCAAGGCAGTTCGAAAGCAAATACGGCAGAGATTTATGTAAAGATGCAATCTCTAGAGGATAGAGACATATCACTGTTTCATTATGTTGAAGATCTTAAGTCGGAATTGGAAAAAGAGGTGGAGAAGGCAAAAAAAGGAACGAAACTTACGTTTCAAGTAGACACTGCTTCCGGCATGGAAGCACAAACCTTGACATTTAATGTGAGCGATACGGATAAAGAGCGTTTAGATAAAAATACCGATAAAATTTATAAAGCGCTTGGCCAGTTGGATCATGTGACATCCCTCATGACGAGCACCGCGGAAAAAGTTGAGGAAGTCCAAATGACGATCGACAGGGAAAAAGCGTTTGAAGCCGGACTAGCTCCAGCACAAATCGCAACCATCATCAACGATGTAACACGCGGTGTGCAGGCAGCGCAAATAATTGGTGAAAACTCCGATGTATATGGGGTTTTCGTTCAATACGATGAACAAGTAACAAGAAATCTCGATAAGCTGAAAACGGTATTGATTAAAAAGCCGGACGGAACCTATACGGAATTAAAAGATGTGGCAACAGTCAAAGTAGGTGAAGGGCCGGTTGAAATCCAGCGAATCAACCAGCAAAACTCTGTGGAATTTACAGTAAAATACAGTACGGATACCAATTTAGGAGATATCACGAAAAGAGTTAATGAGAAAATAGCCGACCTTAACTTGGAAGACGGAACAGAAATCACATACAGCGGGGAGTCAGAGCTGCTTGAAGACTCGATCAGTGACATGATGATGGCGTTTATCCTGGCCATTATCCTTGTCTATATTGTCATGGCTGCCCAATTCGAATCATTCAAATATCCGTTTGTCATCATGTTTACAGTGCCACTTATGGCGATCGGTGTAATGATTGCGCTATTTTTGGCGCAAATGCCGCTCAGCATACCAGCATTGATTGGTATCATTATATTGGCGGGAATCGTCGTAAATAATGCCATTGTGATCGTTGACTATATAAATCAACGAAAAAGGGACGGAATGTCAAGCTACGATGCGCTTGTCATTTCTGTAAAAGACAGGGCTCGTCCTATTTTGATGACAGCATTAACGACCATTTTGGGGCTTGTTCCGCTTGCACTTGGAATCGGTGAAGGAACAGAAATGAACCAGCCAATGGGGGTAGCGGTCATCGGGGGACTCGTCAGCAGTACCTTCCTTACTTTATTTGTTATTCCGGTTGTTTATAGTCTGTTTGACCCGGAAACAAGAAAAATGAATAAAAAAATAAAAAAACCTCATGATAACCATTGAAATTTGATCCATTGTGTTTTATAATACTAATAGTTTAATAGGCTTGGCTTTTAGTGAAGGGGAGTAGCAGCAGATGCGTTTACCTGCATCTGCAACAAAGTCGTCAATTCGTGAAGGTTACACTTCACCGGCTTTGTTGGCATGATAAATGTCTAGCAAGACCTTTGCCCATCGGGCAGGGGTCTTTTTGTTTTCTTGAAAAATCCATTTTAAATGCCCGGTGGAATGTCTATACTATATTGGAGGGATTTCTTTGGATTTTTCTATGCTACTGGAGTATTTATGGGTCCTGGTTATTTTAGTGGGACTGGAAGGGATTTTGGCCGCGGACAATGCGGTCGTCATGGCTGTCATGGTCAAGCATTTGCCAAGGGATAAACAGAAAAAGGCGTTGTTTTACGGCTTGTTTGGTGCATTTATTTTTCGATTTATCGCCTTATTCCTTATCACTTTTTTAGTTAATGTATGGCAAATACAAGCGCTTGGTGCAGCTTATTTATTATTTTTATCTGTTCATCACATTGTGAAAAAGTATTCGGCTAATGGTAATGAAAGTAAACCGGAAAAAGTAAAGAACAAAAAATCCCACTCATTTTGGCCGACGGTGATTAAAGTTGAAATTGCCGACATTGCTTTTGCGATTGATTCCATGCTTGCAGCGGTTGTTCTTGCTGTTACATTGAAGCCGACAGGATGGTTTCAAGTAGGGGGCATAGACGGAGGCCAATTTATTGTCATGTTACTTGGCGGCCTTATCGGAGTAATCATTATGCGTTTTGCCGCCACAACCTTTGTGCGTTTGTTGGCCAAATATCCTGGTTTGGAGACAGCCGCATTTCTGATCGTTGGATGGGTCGGGGTAAAATTGGCTGTGCTAACATTGTCACATCCAAATCTTGGTATTTTAAACAAGCATTTTCCCGAATCAGCGGAATGGAAGCTTACATTCTGGATCGTCCTGGTTGTCATTGCAGCCGGTGGATATTTTCTATCGAAAAAGAATGTCTTGCAAGAATCTAAATAAATGGAAGACCGCTTATGGTGTATGGCGTATCAATAGCATGAGTTTGAAAAAGCTCCTTTAGTGACGAGACCACGCCAGCCCCTGGGGATGATTAAAGAAGCGGCCAAAATCAATAAACCGAGGCGATCACTGCCGTTCCATGGGGATACATGGAAAGTGGTCATCAGGTCGAGGTGCTCATTTCCGTTTTATGGGGGAAATGGAAAAAACGGTTATAAGAGATGGCAGTGATCGAGCCTGTTCTATGGGGATAATCGAAGCAGTGGTCATCAGGCCGAGGTGCTCGTTCCCATTTTAATGGGAAAAACGATCAAAGCTCGTATACGGAGATAATCGAAAAAACGGTTATTCAACGCTTATTGTGCTCAAAGGAAAGGGACCGGGACATAACCATGTAAAAATGAAACAAACCGCATGGAATCAAGTTTAAAAACCTTGATTTCACGCGGTTTTATTCTCACGATTTTTACGAATATTAATCAGGCTTTCAACAGTCCCAGTCCCCGCCTCTATATTTGATATTCCCTTTTATGGGGTATATTTTTGGGGACGGTGAAGTATCATTTATACCTGGTATTATCCAAGTTAGGGAAGTTGGCGTTAATTGGCGTTAGACTTTAGCTGTCTTAGCTGTCGCTTTGTTGGTTGGATAATTGTGCTTGTGCTTGTTTCACAAGGCGTTTAGTGATTTCTCCGCCGACGGAGCCATTTGCCCTCGCTGCTGTGTCGGATCCAAGAGTAACACCGAATTCCTGAGCTATTTCGTATTTCACGTTGTCCAAAAATTGTTCCACGCCAGGAACAAGCAATTGATTACTTTGCTGTCCCATACCTATTCCTCCTTTCTCTTTGTTTGGCTTAATTTTTATTATTCCGCGCAAAGTGTAAACCATGCTGGAACATGCTGTATATTGGTGCATAACTTCCTATATGGCTAAAATCAATCCATTTTTTCTGAAATCGTGGTGAATAATTCTTTCTTTTTAATACTTTTTTGCTTAATATGTAAGAATGAGTAACAAAAAGGAAATTGAATATGATGAATGACAAACCGATACATAAACAAAAATTATACAGACTTGCCCTGACACCGTTCCGCTTATTGGTTTCCTACTATATAATGGCAGTTGCGGTTGTGTCGATACTTTTAAGCCTTCCGGTCGCCAGGCAAAAGGGAGCTGACTGGTCGGCAATGGATGCTGTCTTCGTTGCAGCCAGCTCCGTTAGTGTCACGGGTTTGACAACTGTTGACTTATCAGAAACGTTTACAATAACGGGTATTTTTATTTTGATCTTTGCCCTTCAAATCGGTGGGATCGGCATTATGACAATAAGTACATTTTTTTGGCTTATTTTCGGAAAAAAAATCGGGCTAAAGCAAAGACAATTGATTAAGACGGATCAAAATCAGCTTAATTTTTCGGGGTTAGTCAGTTTGCTCAGGCAAATTGTTGCCTTGATTTTACTAATTGAAGTTCTTGGGGCGCTTGTGCTTGGCGTTTATTATTTGAACTATTTTCCAACATGGCAGGAGGCTTTTCTTCAGGGGCTGTTTGCTGCTGTCAGTGCGACAACGAATGCGGGGTTCGATATTACTGGACAATCTTTAATTCCTTTTGCCCGGGACTATTTTGTCCAGTTTGTTACAATCATCCTGATCATTCTTGGCGCCATTGGCTTTCCTGTATGGATTGAAGTGAAAAACTTCTTATTTAACAAGCCGTTGAAAAATCGCTTTCAATTCTCTCTTTTTACGAAAATTACCACTTCCACCTATTTTTTATTGTTGGGTTTTGGAACGATTGTGATTATTTTTTTAGAGTTTAACGGGTATTTTGTCGGAAAATCTTGGCATGAATCATTCTTTTATGCTTTGTTTCAATCAACTACGATGAGAAGTGCCGGATTATTAACGCTCGATATTAACGACCTTCATCATTCGACAGTACTTTTCATGTCGGCCCTCATGTTTATCGGAGCTTCGCCAAGCTCTGTCGGAGGCGGCATTCGTACAACCACTTTTGCCTTAAATATATTATTTCTTTATCATTATGCAAGAGGGAACAGGTCCATTAAAGTCTTTAAAAGAGAGATTCACCAGGCTGATGTGATTAAATCGCTTGTCGTTCTATTGCTTGCGGTTTTGTTATATGGCATTTCCATCATTATTTTATCTTATACGGAAGATGCCAGTTTGTTGGCCATTATATTTGAAGTTTCCTCCGCTTTTGGTACGTGCGGGGCTTCCATGGGGATAACAGCCGATTTAACCAATACGGGAAAATGGCTGTTGATCATATTAATGTTCATTGGCAGAGTCGGGATTTTATCATTCTTGTTCATTATGTCAAGCAATGAAAAGGAACCGGACTTCCATTATCCGAAAGAACGGGTCATCATTGGCTAGTCAAAATTTCAAGGAGGCATGACAATGGAAAAAATCAAAATAGGCATTGTTGGTTATGGAAATTTGGGACGCGGTACAGAAGCGGCTATCGAGCAAAATCGGGATATGGAGCTTGTTGCTGTTTTTTCGCGCAGAAACCCGGAAGATGTTCATGTGAAGAATCCACAAGTCAAAGTGTTGCATATTTCCGATGCTGAATCATATGTGAACGATATTGATGTCATGATTTTATGCGGAGGATCCGCAACAGACCTTCCCGAGCAGGGGCCAGAGTTTGCCAAGCTGTTTAATACAATTGACAGCTATGACACACATGCGAAAATACCTGAATATTACAGTGCGGTGAATGAAGCGGCAATATCCGGCAAAAAAACAAGCATTATTTCCGTCGGTTGGGATCCGGGCATGTTTTCTCTAAACAGGCTGATGGGAGAAGCGATTCTTCCTGAAGGGGCGACATATACGTTCTGGGGAAAAGGACTCAGCCAGGGCCATTCCGATGCTGTTCGCAGAATTGAAGGCGTAAAAGGCGCCGTGCAATATACAATTCCGATTGAAGAAGCTGTTGAACGCGTAAGAAGAGGGGAAAATCCTGAACTGACCACTAGGGAAAAGCATTTGCGCGAATGTTACGTTGTAGCGGAAGAAGGAGCGGATTTAGGTAGGATTGAGAAAGAAATCAAAACAATGCCAAATTACTTCGCCGATTATGAGACAACCGTACACTTTATTTCAAAAGAAGAGCTGGAGAAAAATCATGCTAAAATGCTTCACGGCGGATTTGTGATCCGAAGCGGAAAGACCGGAGAAGGAACGAATCAAATTGTCGAGTATTCTCTAAAGCTTGACAGCAACCCGGAATTTACTTCAAGCATTTTGGTTGCTTACGCAAGGGCGGCCTATCGGTTGAATGCCCTGGGGCAAATTGGCGCCAAGACGGTATTTGATGTACCTGTCGGTCTCCTGTCTCCGAAATCTCCCGAACAGCTCAGAAAAGAGCTTTTGTAAAAAGTTCCCAAGTTAGCAATTATATATAGTTTCAAAAACCGGCTCTAGGGCCGGTTTTTGGTGTTTAAATGTCATGAATAAGACGCTTGCGCATGTTTGTAGCCTGTTTTTTTGCTAAAGGGAACAAAGATGATCTTCCATCGGCCGGGTCAAAATAAACGAGGGCCATGGATGGCTGTGAAACGATCCGGCCAGATTGAAGATAATCTGAGATGCTGAATGGAAATAGTTCAAGGATCGTATGCTTAAATAAATCCCTTTCCTTTAACTGCAGACGGGCAAACGCGCTGCCGGCCATTTCGGGTTTAGCGAGTACAGCCTTGTAAATATAGGCTTTTTCTTCTTTTTTTAAGGAAGGTTTCCACCATGGTTTTCTTGGTTTGTAGCGGATGTTCAACAAATAGTCAAACTTCATGAGTCCTTCAGCTATCGCTCTTCCCTCCACATTCTCTTCCCTCAAAAACTGCTGGAGACGAATGAATAAATCCTCAAGTTGATGGCCTATTCTCGACCAGCCTTGCTGATCCCAATATGCTCCAAACCGTTGGAAGAAATCGAAGGGAGTTTCAAAACAAGTTGAAACGATATATTCAACAGCGTTATCCATGCGATGGTTGTTCCAATATTTTTCAAGCACATCTTCCACTTGCTTAATTTTAAGAATGTCGTTAAAGTCAATGACGTTGTTACCGAGGATTTCATATGGTGCATGGTCCATATACGTATAGCCGAATTGCTTGGCCGATATTCTCAGGCCGGTCCCCCTCAGCATTTTTAAAAAGCCGAGCTGCAACTCTTCCGGTTTTAAGGCAAATACGTCATTAAATGTTTTTCTAAAGGAATTGTAATCTTCTTCCGGGAGGCCCGCAATCAGGTCGAGGTGCTGAACAATTTTTCCCCCGTCTTTTACCATGGTCACAGTCCTTGTCAACTTCTCGAAATTTTGCCTTCTTTTAACGAGTTCGTTCGTCAAATCATTTGTAGATTGGACGCCGATTTCAAAGCGGAATAGCCCTTTTGGTGCGTTTTCATTCAAAAATTCAATCACTTCAGGGCGCATAATATCACCGGTGATTTCAAACTGGAATACGGTGCCCGGCACGTGTTCATCAATTAAAAACTGAAACATTTCCATTGCATAGCTCCGGCTAATATTAAAAGTGCGGTCAACAAATTTGATCGTTTTAGCGCCATTTTTCATTAAATACCGGATATCTTCTTTTATGTTCTCCCGGTTAAAGTAACGGACTCCGACCTCGATGGAGGAGAGGCAGAATTGGCAGCTGAAGGGACAGCCACGGCTTGTCTCAATGTATGTGACCCGCTTGGACAGATTCGGTATGTCTTCTGGAAAACGAAAAGGGGAAGGCATTTCACGCAAGTCAATTTTCGGACGGATCGGATTGATTACCGGCTTTCCGTTTTCCATAAAGCCGATCCCCATCACATCCGTGATTGTTTTTCCACCCGCCAAATGTGCAAGCAGTTCTTTAAAGGTAGCTTCACCTTCACCGATGACAATATAATTGATTTCCGGCAATCGTTTAAGCCAATAAATTACGTCGTACGAAACTTCCGGGCCACCCAAAATGAGGACCGCATCCGGCAGGATCTTACGCAAAATTTGAATCACTTTCACTGTTTCTTCAATGTTCCATATATAACAACTGAAGCCGATCACGTCCGGTTTTTTGGCAAATAAGTCGGATGCAATATTTAAAACCGGATCATTGATCGTGTATTCAGCTATTTCGACTTCAAATTCCGGTGCAGCGTATGCTTTTAAATATCGGATGGCTAAATTTGTATGGATAAATTTCGCGTTTAAAGTACTTGCGATTACTTTCATGAAACATGGCAACTCCTTTTTTTGACACTCTTTTTCTATTTTAGCGGAGAAAGGGGGAAACCACAATTTCACGAAAAATGTCGAGCGAATATAGCAGGATAAAGACCAAATACAACGAATTAGAAAAAAGGACTACGAAAAACCTTGAAAATTTAGAACCTCCCCATTTTAATGGGGAGGCTTCAGGAATGTCTTAGTGCTCTATATTCTTTTCTCAGCTGCTCGAAAAACTTTTTCAACTTTGACATTCTTAATTCTATGAACGGCTGTGTCAAACTCGTTACATATTTGCTGGAAAGGATGGCGGTTAAAACGAAACTGGCGAAAATCAGAACAGGTAGGGTCAGTGTTTGGTTTAGATAATCCTCCAAACTGCTTCCTCTAAACAAGCGAATGATAAAGCCATGAAGCAAGTAAACGTACAGTGTATTTCTTCCCCACCTTGTAAAAAAGAAGCGTCGGCGAGGAACGAAAGCAAAGAAACTTCCAGCCATCAAAAACTGAAGTGTGTATATGCCGGTTCGCTTCAACATTCCCAAAATGGCTTCACTTTCCAGTTCACCATATGGCTTTGACCCGAAGAACCATTTTTCATCTAAGTCCGAAAAATAGACGATTCCAATTGTTACTACGAACATGACAGTCGCCGCCACAACTTTTGCCTTATTGGATCGTAACATCTGAAAGTCGTCTTTGTTTAAAAAGTATCCCGCCAGGAAAAAAGGAAAGAAAACGAGCGTTCTTGATAAACTGAGATAATTCGTAATCCAATCGGCATATCCGGCAGCAAGGCCGATTGCAATGGTAATTGTTAAAGCCACGGCCGGTTTAAATTTGTTAAAGACCAAAAGCAAAATATTCCAGAAAAAGAGGCTAATTAAGAACCAAAGCGACCATTTTGGGTCAAGCAGTTCAAAACGAAAAGTATCTTCTTTGTGCAAAAAGTAATAAAAAACAGCGTAAAGTCCTTGGAACAGAATATATGGAATGATTAACTTTTTTGTTATTTTCCAAATATAGCCTTTCTCATATATTCCTTTGGCAAAAAATCCTGATATGATGATAAAGGCGGGCATATGAAACGTATAAATAAAATTATACAAGTAGGATATAAAAGCGTTTGTTTCAATGTAGGATTGGATCAAATGACCAAACACAACAAGAAAGATTAAAAGGGTTTTGGCATTATCAAAATAACTGTCTCTTTTATCCATATGCAATCACCTGCTTGATTCATTTATTAAGTCAGCCTATATTTTCCCTTTACGTCGTTTAACAAACATATGATATTTTCATTTGCCATATTATAACAAAATGAGGTAAGGAGTCTAGAGAATGTATTATACAACTATGGACAGTCCAATTGGACAACTTGTCATAACAGGGACGGATGAGGCAGTTACGGGTATTACGTTTGGATGGGACAAGTTTCTACAAACAGCCACCAAACCCGTGGAAAATGCCGAACATTCCATCCTCAAAGAAGCGGAGCGGCAATTGGATCAGTATTTTAAAGGCACAATTCAATTATTTAACGTGCCGTTATTTTTACATGGTACATCATTTCAAAAAATGGTGTGGAGTAAATTGTTGGAAATTCCGTACGGCCAAACGCGAACCTATGGAGAAATCGCAAAGTGGATCGGTAATGAGCAAGCGGTAAGAGCTGTTGGACAGGCGAACAGAAGAAACCCAATTCCTATTATTATCCCTTGTCATCGGGTAGTTGGGAAGAACAAGTCACTCATGGGATATGCTGGAAATCAAGTTGATAAAAAAGAGATTTTGCTAAAATTGGAAGGAGTATTATAATGAACCACAAATATGTCAAAAGTGTGACTGGTCGTTTTCAGGCGTTTACAAAAATAGAGACTTTTGAGATAATGAGGAAGTTGAAAAGGAAAATAATTGGCGGGGGAGAACGAACGATGGGTTACGGTAGGATGGAAAAGCAAATCTTGTTGGCAAAAATTCAGGAAAAACGCGAAGAAATGTTTTTTATTGGCAATAAATATGGACTGAATGCCGAGGAAACAGTGAGATGCAGCCGTGAGCTTGACCAGTTGTTAAATGAATATTATCGGGACTTTCAAACTGGCACAGTTTCTAAAAAAGTGAGACATGCTCTAAAGAAGTCATTCGTATTATTTTCCAAACCATTTCGTCAAAACCATATACGGTCGTCCTAATAGATTGCAAACCCCGAGAATATAATTCATACAGTAAAAAACGATAAAAAAGAGAATGGGACATAAGCAAATACGAAATAGCAAAACCGAACAATTCATTTATAATTGTTCGGTTTATTTGTGTAAAAAAATCCCTATCATCGCTACGTCAACATATTTCGCTTTCCTGCGGGATCTTCAGCTCGAGCTATTCCCGCGGGAGTCTACATATTTTGACTACGCTAAATGCTTGCGTATTATACACTGGGATAATTTTCGCCATGGACACGTTAAGTGAAATAATGAATATACAAGCTCAATCAGTGGGAGGGGGAGGTGCACATGATGTGACTTTCTTCGCCTGCAAACCTCTAAATCCCACTTTGGTGATGTATAAAAAGGAGACTCCACTGCTAGATAAACGAAACATCAATGAGCGGGTTTTTAGTTCCTGATTGAAGCAGAACAAAGCTTAAGATTGAAAGTGACCAGTGCTTGCTCAGACATGGCCCGTCTCCTTAAATTCACCGAAATCGAAAAGGCTTAAAGTGAAACTGTTCTGTTGGCGAGCTCAGACAGCCGTGTCCTCGAAAAAAGCTTACACTTTTTACAAACACAAGTTTTTTTCTCGATAAAAAGACCGTCGAGAAACGCTCGACGGCCTGGGATTGCCTCGTATTAGGCAACTTCTTTTTGGATGACTTTGATTTGTCCGTTTTCCACAACTGCGTGCAGATCTTGAACATTTTCATGGTCTAAAATGTAGTCGGATATTTGATCCTCCAAATGCTCCTGAATGGCTCTGCGGAGAGGACGTGCCCCGTATTGAGGGTGGTAGCCCAATTCCGTTAGTTTTTCTTTTACCTGATCGGAAATCGTGATCGTGATTCCTTGTTCGGAAAGTGTCCCAGCCAGTTCAGCAAGTAACAGATCAACTATTTTCAAGAGATGTTCTTTTTCAAGTGAGTTAAATTCGATAATCGCATCGAAGCGGTTAAGAAATTCCGGCTTGAAAAATGCACCGAGCTTGTCAAGAATGCTTGTCTCTTTTAATGCATTACTTTGGCCAAATCCCACATGAATTTGCTTTTCGCCTGTTCCTGCATTGCTCGTCATGATGATGACTGTATCTTTAAAGCTGACTGTCCGGCCTTGGCTGTCAGTCAATCTGCCATCTTCTAAAATTTGCAGGAACATGTGTTGAACGTCCGGGTGCGCTTTTTCGATTTCGTCAAGCAATATAATGCTGTACGGGTTGCGGCGCACTCGTTCTGTAAGCTGTCCGGCTTCCTCATGGCCGACATAGCCCGGAGGGGAACCGATCAGTTTTGAAACGCTGTGTTTTTCCATATATTCGCTCATGTCCAGGCGAATATACGCGTCTTTTGTGCCAAATAGTTCTTCAGCCAGTACCTTTGTAAGCTCTGTTTTACCAACCCCTGTGGGTCCTACAAACAGGAACGAACCAATCGGGCGGCTTTTCGCTTTTAATCCGGCTCTGCTACGGCGAATGGCTTTAGCTACTTTTTGAACGGCTTCCTCTTGTCCGATGACTTTTGCCCCCAGAGCTTTTTCCAAGTGTTTCATTTTTTTCTGTTCATCTGATTCGAGCTTGCCGACGGGAATGCCCGTTTTTTTCGCTACGATTTCCTGAATATGGCGGACGTCTACGACAACCCGCTTTTCTGGAGACTCTTCTTTAAGAAGTTTTTCGAGATCCATTTCTTCGTCTCGAAGTTTTGCTGCCGTTTCATAATCTTCTTTGGCAAGGGCCGCTTGCTTTTCTTTCTCAATTTCGGCAAAGCGTTGTTGGAGCGACTCTTTATCTGTATCTTGAATCGTCAAGTTGAGTTTGGAGCCGGCTTCATCCATTAAGTCGATTGCTTTGTCAGGCAGGTAGCGATCCTGAATGTAGCGGCTTGATAGTTCTACGCATGCTTTTAACGCTTCGTCTGTAAACGTTACATCATGGTAGTTTTCATATTTCTCTTTTAATCCTTTCAAGATTTCCAGGGCCTTGTCTGAAGATGGCTCTCCGACCTGAACCGGCTGGAAGCGCCTTTCCAGTGCGGCGTCTTTTTCAATTTGTCGATATTCTTTTAGTGTCGTGGCCCCGATGACTTGCAATTCTCCACGTGCGAGCGCCGGTTTTAAAATATTCCCGGCATCCATCGATCCTTCAGCGGATCCGGCTCCAACAAGAAGATGCACTTCATCAATGAACAACAGGATGTTTTTGCGGCTTTGAAGCTCTGTGATGAGTTGTTTCATCCGCTCTTCAAACTGTCCGCGAATACCGGTATTGGCGACAAGAGATGCCACATCAAGCAAATAGACTTCCTTGTTTTTTAGTTTGGCGGGCACTTTTCCTTCAACAATTTTCAGCGCCAACCCTTCCGCGATAGCAGTTTTTCCGACACCTGGCTCACCGATGAGCACCGGATTGTTTTTCGTTCGCCGGTTCAATATTTCGATGACCCGGTTTATTTCTTCCTCGCGGCCAATTACAGGGTCGACCAGTCCGGCTCTGGCGGCATCGTTTAAGTTATGACCGTGCTGATCAAGAAATCCTCCGCCGCGTCCTGTTGTGCTTCTTTCTTTTTGGGATACGCCCATGTTTTGCCCAAATGGCTGATTCATTCCGGGGAATTGTTTAAATAAATCATCAAAGCTGCCAAATTGACTTTTAAATGGGACGCCTCCTAATGCACCGAGTTGTTGTTTTTCCGACGCATAGCATTCTGAACATAATGCCATCGTTTGCTTTTGTCCGTTAATATTGACGTGGAGATGAATGTTTGCTTGTTTTTCCTTACATTTACTGCAAAACATATACACCAAACCTCCATTTGTTATTTTTTTGATCTTCTTTGACCATTTAATGATATAAAAAAGGTCCTTTGACATTGACTAACTTTGACCTTTGATTTCATTATACACTGACCAATTTTGACTTTCAACTCTTTTTTACTCATTTTGCAAATTTTTTTGGGCAAGCCATCATACGATTTTTCTAAGGGGGATGAGCCGTGAAGAATTGGATAGATGTATGTCAAGTGGCTGCCGTTTACGTAGGAACCGTCATTGGTGCGGGATTTGCAACAGGAAGGGAAATTGTAGAGTTTTTTACACGGTTTGGTTTTCTTGGCTTGTTGTCAATCCTGATGGCAGGATTTTTGTTCGTAATCCTCGGTTCAAAAATCATGTTGTTGTCAATTGATATTAAAGCGACATCATTTGAACAATTAAATGAATATTTGTTTGGAAAAAAGTTGGCGAAGTTTATTAATCTATTTCTATTAGTTATGCTTGTAGGCGTTTGTGGAGTAATGCTTGCGGGCGCGGAAGCATTGTTTGTCGAGCAGTTGAATTTCCCCAAATTTTCCGGCATGCTCTTAACCACGTTTATTGGTCTGGTTATTATGGCTGCCGGGATAAAAGGGCTGTTGGCGATTAATGTGATTGTTGTTCCAATGATGATCGCCTTTAATACAGCCGTCCTTTTTCATATTGTCCCTGGGGGGAATGTTACATTATGGTTTCAAGTAGAAGATGCAGGTAATGGGTGGTTTGCAGTGTTGTCAGCCATTTCGTATGCCGGCTTTAATCTTGCTTTGGCTCAAGCTGTACTAGTTCCCCTTGCTGCAGAAATAAATGACAGAAAAACAGTCAAATGGGGTGGGGTGATGGGAGGGGTATTTCTCACCGTCCTGCTAATTTCCAGCCATATCTGTTTATCCGTGTTGCGTGATCCCAGGATGTTTGAAATTCCGATGGCGGTGATTGTTCATGAGTCGGCAGGAAGTCTTTACCTTATATATATCCTCATTATATATGGAGAAATTTTTACAACATTGATTGGCAATACATATGGGATTGAACGTCAGCTCCATCAATACGTTCCGACAAACCCCTTATGGATCATTCTGTTCCTGTTTATCGTGTTTTGTTTGATTAGTCTTGTGAAATATGGCAAGCTGCTCGGTTTGTTGTATCCGTTATTCGGCTATGTGAGCATTGGCTTTTTGCTGTTGTTGTTGATAAAGCCGGCGAAAGTGTCTCCATAAAAACGACTGTCTATTCCGGCCGTTTATTGAATTGAGGGCTTTTTATCGTTGATCATCTCAAAATACCCTTTAAGCGGCTGGGTGCAAAGGGGCGAAGGGGAGGTTGTTTTCATATGCGATAATGTTCCTATATATTTGGAAAAGTTGTGGGTGAGGGTAATTGGAAGGCAGTAATGAAGAACCGTTGCCATATGAAAACTATCCTATTCGTTACACCGTATATATAAAAAGACAAGCAATAGGGAGGAGTATGGTTGATAATGTTTCAATTGACTGCCCAATGTTCTGTATGCAAAAAAGAAATTCAGCCTTATGAAGAGATTTATGTGAAGATGCGCTATCCGAAAAGCCGAGGTATGACTGAAATCAAAGCATACATACAGAATGAAGGGAAAATAATCTGCAAAACATGCTTCGATAAAAAGAGGTAGAGGAGGGGCTTTTATGACAAAAGTCCCCACTTGCAAGTATGGTAGATATTTTTCTCGGGGCATACAATCCAAAACAAACATATAGACCTTTTTCACAAACGATAGAAGAAATGCTTTTCTATTATTGAAGAGGGAAGAGAATCAAGAGTAACAAATTAAATGTTAAATGGGACAGGATGACGAGTCGAATGCTTCTTTTCCAAATATATAGCCAACCCCACACAAGTCCGCTGACGAAGGCGGCAATCACCAAGATAAAATAACCGGTAAAATAAAATGCCGCTCCATTCAGTAGCGCTCCCGCAAAGATGGCGCCAATTGGATTTAGCCAAACCAGCAATTTTTTTAGGACAAATCCCCGCCAAAAAATTTCTTCTCCAGGAATCATAATAAAAACGAGGACTAAATAATGCCAAAAAAATTCAAAGCTAAAATGGGTGTAAACGCTATCCACTTGTTCAGATAACGGATTCGGTATAATTCCCAACACCCAATCTCCAATGAAAAATAATACATAAAGGGCGATCCCCGATATGACGCCATACGTGATATATTGTTTTGTAGGTGCTTCATCGTCCAATGGTTCATGAATGATAGAGTAACTGATCAGAAACAAGATGGCGGCTGTATATAAATACCAGAACACATCTGTTCTATCAAAGGCAACAAAAACAAGCAAGTAGGCCAAAAAGACTCCGCCGGCCAGTTTAACATCAATCCATTTTTTACTCATTTGAATATGTAAATTCCTTTCTGGACTCCATTTTTCGACAATTTTCTATGGTATCATTGGCATGAAAGAGAAGCAAGCATGGTGCTTGCTTCTTATAACCCCACAGATTCTTTAATGATTTTATATTTTTTATGGTTGACGACCGTTTTTTCTTCCAGTTCAAGTTCACGGTAGTTTTTCATATACGTTAAATCAACAATGACCGAGTTGTCATTAATTTTTTCCACAATTCCTTGAAGGCCTCCCCTGAATTCAATCAAGTCTCCGACTTTGGCAATTTTCATTGGCTTCCCCCTTATGTTTTTTTACATAGTTTGCACTATATTTTATGAAAGTGCAAATATGACACAATGCTACTTTTTTAAATCATGTTTTTACGCGAATATGTACAGTAAAACGGAAAACGAAACAACTGTCAATTATCCAATAGAAGGAATTAGGAATTTTAAAAAATTGTAATATAATTGAAACAAAAAAATCTTCAAAAGAAGGAGTATAAAGTAAAAAATGTGGTATAGAATAATAACCATGACTGATCTTGCTTTTTAGTAGTCATGTCAATCTCATTTTTCCCCCTATTTTGTCGGAAGGCCGCAATTGCCTTCCGGTTTTTTTGTTTATTTTTCGGATTAAAATAGATATAATTTTTATAATTGTTAAAATAATATGCCGGATGCGGAAAAGGCGGCAACCGATTCTTTTTTCATTATACTTAAGGATAGGAGGTGAATGGATCAAAAAGCGGTTAAGCGCTTGTTGAACATTATTATTTAACGAGGGGTGAAGAGACATGGATCTCGGCTTAGCGGGGAAAAGAGTGCTCGTTATGGCAGCAAGCAAAGGGCTTGGCAGGGCAATAGCGGAGCAATTTGTCTTAGAGGGTGCGAAAGTAATGCTTGCCAGCCGTAATGAAGAAAGACTCAAAACTGTAGTTTCAAAGTTAAATAGGTTAAAGGAAGGATCTGCCGGATATACCGTTTGCGATATCTTGAAGCCGTCCGATATTCAGCAGGCAGTCCAATATACGGCTGAGAAGTTCGGCGGCATCGATATTTTGGTGAATAATGCAGGTGGTCCTCCGGCGGGCGGGTTTGAGGACATGACGGATGAAGATTGGGCCTATTCATTCCAGCTTAATTTATTATCTTATATTAGGACGATTAGGGAAGCACTCCCTTACTTAAAGAGACAGGGTGGGAGAATTGTGAATATCGCCTCGTCCTCCATTAAGGAACCTATTCCAGGATTGATTTTATCCAATACATTCAGGCTTGGGATTGTCGGGCTCTCCAAAACATTGTCTCAAGAGCTTGCGCCTTATCATATTTTGGTCAATACGGTGGGGCCGGGCAGAATCGCAACGGAAAGAGTGAAGGAGCTTGATCGTGCCCAGGCAGATAGGGAAGGGGTTCACGTTGATATTATTGAAGAAAGAGCGAAAAGGAGCATACCACTTGGCAGGGACGGGAAACCGGAAGAATTTGCGAAAGTTGTCGTATTTCTCGCATCAGACGGAAATACATATATGACTGGAAATACTTTTATCGTTGACGGCGGCAAGTTAAGATCCATATAAAAAGAAAGGCGGTTTTTACAATGGATGCAGTGATCGGCTTTATTGGAATCGGTGTCATGGGAAAATCAATGGTGCGGAATTTGCAAAAACATGGTTACCGTGTTCTTATTCATACACGCACGAAAGAAAAAGCTGAAGATTTGATCAGGGAAGGGACCGAATGGAAAGTAAGCCCCAAAGAGGTGGCAAGTGATGCAAATGTCATTATAACGATGGTCGGTTATCCGCATGATGTGGAGCATGTTTATTTTGGTGATGACGGGATTTTTAATGGGGCTTCCAAAGGAAAAATAGTGGTCGATATGACGACTTCAACACCGACACTTGCCAAAAAGATTGCTCAAGAGGCGCAAAGACGCGGTATTGGAGCGCTCGATGCGCCCGTATCAGGCGGTGATATCGGGGCGAAAAACGGAACGCTTTCCATTATGGCAGGCGGGTCAAAAGAGACTTTCGAACAGCTTAAGCCGATTTTGGAAATCCTTGGAAACAATATTGTTTATCAAGGCGAGGCCGGGGCGGGCCAGCATACGAAGATGTGCAACCAAATTGCCATTGCATCGAACATGATTGGCGTCATGGAAGCGCTCATTTATGCAAGAAAAGCAGGGCTAGATCCGGAGAAAATGCTCCAATCGATCAGCACGGGCGCGGCCGGAAGCTGGTCGATGTCCAACCTGCTTCCCAGGGTTTTAAAAGAAGATTATTCGCCTGGGTTTTTTGTTAAGCACTTTATCAAAGATATGGGCATCGCTCTTGAGGAAGCAGATAAAATGGATTTGAAGCTTCCGGGATTGGAATTGGCCAAACAAATGTATGAAGCTATTGCGAAAAAAGGAGAAGAAGAAAGCGGAACACAGGCATTGATTAAGTATTGGAAGTAAATACCCCATCAAACAATGATGTGCTCCCAATGAGTAGACAGGCGACAAGCTCACTCATTGGGGGTTTTCCTTTTACAAGCCCCCAAAGAAGTCATGCTTCACATCATTCACGGAGTTTTCAGAACCTGCATGCGGCGCTTCCATGTATAAATGAAGCATTTTCATAGGGATCTCGGATTTCAAAATGCATTATTTGAGTGTGTAACGAATGGTTAGTGAAGCAGAGAGGATGTCGCGTATTGGCGATGTCTTGACAGCGACATGAAAGCCACTTCGAGTATGGTAAAATGCAAGAAGTACGATCCATTGGAAGGATGAAACAAGTCATTGACTTTTATGACATGAACGGTATCAAAAAGATTAAACGGCTTTGCCCCAAGCCGCTTAACATATTTTTACGATTTCGCTGTCTCCTTGAAGGAGGCAGCTCTTCCCGTAAAGGCTGTATCTTTTTCAGACAGCCTGCACAGACGGTCTTAGCCTATTAAAAAAAGCTGTCGCCCAATTTTTTAAATGTAGGCTTCTTTCTTTCTGGACGATGGGGGTTTTGTTTGGTTTCTTTAAGACCTGTATATTCTTGTAAAAGCTTCTTTGCTGTATTAAGCGGCATTCGGGTTTTAGGATTGCGGGAATGTTGATCAAGATGGCCTAAATGGGGTAAACGTTGAAAATCCTCTTTAGTGGGCGGTATGTGAAAGGTGTAATCACCGCATTTTACCAAAACATCTGATTGCTGTTGGCTGAATCTCGGATTTCTTGAAAAATGCAGTCCTGTCTTTGTCGCTTTTTTTTCTTGAATCATTTTGTCAATAGCCGTTTTTTTCAGTTTATATAAAAATTTGGGGTTAATGGCGGTTTTCGCATGTCTGTTGACGGTAAAAATGGCTTGTGAAAGGTTTTCAATCGTCGGCGGCAATGGGTGCGTCTTATTGGAATCCAGGTCCACAGAAAGTTCCCCTTTCTTGAGATTGATTGAATTTGACATTATTATAACATTTTATAGATCTGTTGGAAAGATATCACTGGCTTCGGAGTGGTCAGTTTTGGTGCGCTATATCTGAATAATGGCAGACTGGAGGATTTTTTTCTTGATCCGTTCGTTCGGTACGAAACTTCGGTACATTGTTCCAGCAGTTTTCCGAAAAAACTTCACGTCTATTTTAAAAAGAGTGGTGAATTTATGTTATGTTATAAAGATTCACCCAGTTTGATTATTTCTTTGAACACAAACATTTCATTCATTGATTTTATTAAAAAGAATTTACACTTGAAAACACAAGGCTTCAAGTGTATATTTACTTTGTCAGACCAAACATTCGTATGATGGGATACTTTATATAACATTGGCTGGGAAGAACGATGGAAGGGGATTAAAATGTTAAAAAACAACACTTATGAAGCTCTTTTCCTGCCGACAAAATCAGGAGTCATTAAAATATATATTTACGGTTTTAAACCGTATGGCTCATGGGGACAAGTGTTTACGAGCATGAATACGGTATCGGTGAATGTCAAAGGCTATAACCGCAAGAAAACAATTATCCGCTCACTTGAAAAATTGAATGAATCCTTATTAAATATGAAAGAAGATGAATGATGCAGGCTGACAGCCTGCTTTTTTCACTTTTTAATGTCAGTGAGCCTTTCGCAAAATGCCGGTGACTGGCTTCGAATTTTATTTTCCTGCAAAATCAAGGTTTTTTACCCCTGGAAAATAAAGGAGTGGCAAATTTAGCACAAGCAAGAAAAACAGTTTGCAATGTGAAAGGTGCTTCTTTTATAATTAGTGTGTCTCCCAAAGAAAGGGGTTTTAAACATGTCACAATTAATGGGCATTATTCAAAGATTGCAATCCATGCAAAATATGACGGACTACGATGACTTTCCGCAAAGACAGTTTGAAGTAAACGGAAAGGTTATTTGCCAAGTAAAATTTTTTCCCGACAAAAAAACGTTTGAAGTTGAAGAGTACGACAAACACAAAAATAAGCGAGTGTACCAGTTTGATGATATTGATGCTGCGGCTATCGAGATTTTTGACATCGTCCAGGAAGTGAAAAATCTCTCTTAAATAAAGCTGCTTGCGGGATGTGAAAGTGCTTTTTTGCTATGGCATATTGGTTTCCCTTTTCTTAATTTATGGTAAAATGAAGTAAGAAAGATTTTAAAGAGATGAGGGAGTTTACAATGCTTTCCTTAAAAAGTCATGCGTTTACAAACCCAAAGATAAGCGACTATATCATACCATCTGAGAAAGTAGCCCACGTTCAAGTTGGCAATAACCTGGAACACGCTTTGCTCGTATTGACAAAAAGTGGTTATTCCGCGATTCCGGTCCTTGATGCCCGTTTTAAATTACACGGATTAATCAGTTCCGCCATCATTACGGAATCCATTCTTGGATTGGAACGAATTGAGTTTGAAAAGCTTAGTGATAAGAAAGTGGAAGATGTTATGGCGGTAAACATCCCGATCGTCTTGTTGAAGGATCCATTTGAAAAAGCGGTTGATTTGCTCATCGACCATCCTTTTTTGTGTGTACTGGATGATGAGGGGTATTTTGAAGGCATTTTTACAAGAAGAGCCCTTTTAAAAGAATTAAAAATGCAGCTTTAAACATAAACATCAAGGGAGGCTCCCTCATTCGGGAGCCCATTTTTTATGGTTTGTTTTTGAAAAATTCAAAAGGGTCATTTTTTCTTTTCCCTGCAATGGGGGTCTTCTGTTCATAATCCGGTTCTAAAAGGAATGGGGAAACCAATTGGGATTTCGGGAGGGGCGTTTGTGGAAGATACTATTCAAAATACAGAAAAAAAAGAAACAAAGAGAAAATATGTGCTGGTTGCCGTTATGCTTGCCATGTTTGTCGGAGCGGTCGAGGCCACTATCGTCGCCACCGCCATGCCGGCCATTGTAGGGGAGTTGGGCGGTTTTTCACATTATAGCTGGGTATTTTCAGCCTATTTGTTAATGAATACCATTACTGTCCTGATCTACGGCAAGCTGGCCGATTTATTTGGAAGAAAACCGGTTATCACTTTCGGGATCGGTATATTCCTTCTTGGGTCGCTCCTTTGCGGGGTTGCCGCCTCCATGGGACAACTGATTCTTTTTCGGCTGCTTCAAGGGATCGGCGCCGGCGCAGTCATGCCCATCGCGACAACGATCGTCGGTGATATATATTCGCCAGAAGAACGTCCGAAGATTCAAGGTTATTTATCGAGCGTTTGGGGGATTTCAGCCGTTATGGGTCCGGCAGTAGGCGGCCTGTTGGTTGAATTTCTCAGTTGGAGATGGGTGTTTTGGGTGAGCATCCCCCTCGGTCTGCTCGCCATGGTGGGTTTTTGGCTCTTTCTTCATGAAAATATGGAGAAGAAGAAGCCTCAGATTGATTATGCCGGAGCCGGCCTGTTAACGGTCGTTATTGCCTCGCTCATGATTATTCTTGTCGAAGGGGGAGTGCGATTTTCTTGGACCTCCCCCCAAATCATCGGCTTATCTGTAATTGCTGTTGCGGCATTTCTGTTCTTTATCGTCCAGGAACAAAAAACAGCCGAACCGATGGTTCCATTTGAAATATGGAAAATCCGGCCGCTCTTCATTGCCAATGTAGTTTCGTTTACAACGGGATTGATGCTTATTGGAATATCCAGCTTTTTGCCTGCCTATGTACAAGGTGTCATGGAAGAAAGTGCAACTGTCGCGGGCTTTACATTAACGGCCATGTCCATTGGTTGGCCGATTGCCTCGACTGTTGCGGGGAAATTGATGTTAAAGATCGGCTATCGGAATACATCTTTTATCGGCGGGATATTTTTGGTCGTTGGCGGTTTGTTGTTTGTAGCCATTGTTCCTGCTGCCGGCCCTGGTGGCGCGGCCTTGTCTTCTTTTTGTTTTGGCGTTGGGATGGGTATGACATCAACGTCATTTATCGTACTGATCCAAAGTGCCGTGAGCTGGAAACAGCGGGGAATCACGACAGCAACGAACATGTTCATGAGAAACTTGGGAAATACTGTGGGAGCGGCTTTGCTTGGCGGAATATTAAATGGTCAAATACTCCGCTATTTTTCTGAGCGAGGTGGAAAGGTAGGGGAGGAGCTTACACTGGATTCCACGAACAAGTTGTTGACGGAGGAGCAAAGAAGTGAATTGCTTCCTGCCGTCAAAGCGCTTTTGCAAGACGGATTATCCCATTCGCTCCATTCTGTCTATGTAGCAGTTTTGATTTTTGGCATCATAAGCCTTATTTTAATATTCTTTTTGCCTAAAAAGAAAAATTGGCAAGTTGATTCGTCATCATCATAATGAAGAGGGAATGCTATGTCTTTAACTGATTTAAAATTGTTAACGGTTTTGGCCAAAGAAATGAATATGCGAAAAGCGGCGGAAAAGCTGTTCGTCTCGCAGCCTGCATTATCCCAGCGTCTACAAAATATTGAGAAACAATGGGGGACAAAGCTGTTTATCAGATCACAAAAAGGCTTAATGCTTACACCTTCCGGTGAAAAGGTCGTTCAATTTGCAAGCGAAACACTGGAGAAGCAGGAAAGGGTGTATGAGGAGATTCGGGCATTGGAAACGCATGTACACGGAACATTGAAAATTGCCTGCGCTTCGATTGTCTGTCAAAATTGGCTGCCGAAAGTATTAAAACAATTTGTCACTCAATATCCACATGTGAGAATATCTCTCATTACGGGATGGAGCAGTGAAATATTGAAAGCTTTATACGAAGGCGAGGTTCATATAGGGATCACTCGGGGGACAACCGATTGGAAGGGCACGAAATACCCGTTGTTCAAGGATAGTCTATATCTTGTTGACCGTGAAATTCAAAAGATTGAACAAGTCATTGAAACGGACAGGCCTTTCATCCAATTTAAAAGTGACTCCAATTATTATCAGGAGATTCAGGATTGGTGGCACCGTCAGTTTCAAACTTTTCCCAAAAGGACTATTGTCGTGGATCAGATCGAAACGTGCAAGCAAATGACGTATAACGGAATCGGTTACGCTATTTTACCGGCTATTACGATTAATGAAACTGAAAAAAATATATACAAAATTCCCCTTTTGGATGAACGGGGGACCCCGATCAGAAGAGATACATGGCTCTTGGGGTATGATTCGGCATTTGAATTGCGACAGGTACAGGCTTTCCTTGATGTTGTAAGGGACTATACTAAAGATCAGCCTGTTATGTAGTTGTTTTAATAAAGGCATTTTATTTTAACAAAATGCTGAAGCATGCTACACTTATCTTAAATAAGGAATAAATTTCCCTTTTTGGGGTATAACTTAAAAAGTGTGAACGAAATTCTAAACAGTAATTAGTTTTTAATTACATTTATTATAATTTATGTTGACTTGTGTCGAAATTTAGCCTATAATGTCAAATGTAATCAAGTTTTATATGAGAAAATGTATTTCATTTTCTCAATTAATAATAATTATAACAACGGAGGGATTTTTGTGGCAGAACGTATGGTAGGTAAGCAAGCACCTCGATTTGAAATGGATGCTGTTATGCCCAACAAAGAGTTTGGCAAGGTAAGTTTGGAAGAGAACATGAAAAATGACAAGTGGACAGTGCTTTTCTTCTATCCAATGGACTTCACATTTGTTTGTCCGACTGAGATTACAGCTCTTTCCGACCGTTATGATGAGTTCGAAGATTTGGATGCAGAAGTGATTGGGGTTTCTACGGACACGATTCATACACACTTGGCTTGGATTAACACAGACCGTAAAGACAATGGACTGGGCCAATTGAAATATCCGCTTGCGGCTGACACAAACCACGCCGTATCCCGGGAGTATGGCGTTTTAATTGAAGAAGAAGGAATCGCCCTTCGTGGCCTTTTCATCATCAACCCTGAAGGGGAAATGATGTACTCTGTTGTGAACCACAACAATATTGGCCGTGATGTTGATGAAACGCTTCGCGTACTTCAAGCGTTGCAAACAGGTGGCCTTTGCCCTGCCAACTGGAGACCAGGACAAGAAACATTGAATGTTTAATTTTAAATAAACCTTTTTGAGGACAGGCACCCATTGTGTCTGTCCTTCCCATATCGAAAACTATTTTACGAGAAAAGAGGGATAGCGAATGAAATTACGTGAGCCCATGCCTGAACTGAACGGTGCTGTAGATTGGCTGAATGGCCAGGTTACAAAAGAGGAGCTTGTAGGCGAAAAGCCCACCCTTATTCATTTCTGGTCGATCAGCTGCCATTTGTGCAAAGAGGCAATGCCGCAAGTGAATGAATTCCGCGATAAGTATCAGGATAAATTAAATGTTGTGGCCGTACATATGCCGCGTTCAGAGGACGATCTTGATTTAAATGAAATCAAGAAGGTGGCTGCGGATCATGATATTACCCAGCCGATCTTCGTGGATAGTGAAATGAAATTAACCGATGCTTTCGAAAACCAATATGTTCCCGCCTATTATGTATTTGATAAAGATGGCAAGTTGCGCCATTTCCAAGCCGGGGGCGGCGGAATGAAGATGCTTGAGAAAAGAGTTAACCGTGTTCTTGGGGAAATGGAAAAGCAACAATAAAACCCATAACGATAAATTGTGACGATAAAACCGCGTGAAATCATCTTTTTATATTTGATTTCACGCGGTTTATCCATTTTTATAGAGGTTTGTCTCAGCCTCTATTTGGTTGTGGCATCTTCCTCTAAATCGTCAGCTGCTTCGATGATTCGGTGTGGATGCGAGTAAATATTCAGCTGGTTTTTCCTGACAAAACCGATAGCAGTGATGCCGAGGTCCTCAGCCAAACTGATTCCCAGTGTGGTTGGAGCGGATTTGGAAATAAGAATGCCGACACCAATTTTTGCGGCTTTTAAAACGATCTCGGATGAAATCCTGCCGCTGAAGGCAATGATTTTATCGTGCAAAGGTACGTGATTCATTAAGCAATAGCCGTATATTTTGTCTAGGGCGTTGTGGCGGCCGATATCTGAGAAGGAAACCATAATATCATCGGCTGTGCAAAGAGCGGCATTATGGACGCCGCCGGTGAGCAAAAAGTCCTCGGATTGCGTTTGCAAGTCTGCCATTAAACGAAAGCATTGGGTGATCGAAATCTGTTGTTTGGACATGACAGTTTTGGCTGTTTTAGCATCGTTGTAAAAGTAGAATTGTCTGCTTTTGCCGCAACATGAGCCGATCATCCGTTTCGAGTAAAACTCTTTGGAAATCGTTTGTTTTCTTTTTAAGGCGGCATAGGCAAAACCACGAGCTTGGTCAATGTCCAATGAATCCAGATCATCCATTTGCCGGATGATTCCTTCTGATGCCAGGAAGCCGACGGCCAGTTGTTCAAGATCAGTCGGTGAACAAACTGCCGTCGCGAACTCTTCTCCATCAATATAAATCGTAAAAGGAAATTCTACAGCTGCGCAGTCCTCGGTTTTGCGGATTGTCTGCCCATCATATTTCCATATGTTGAGATGTTTTTTGACCCTGTGATTCATCTGATCACCTGCTTAACTAATTTCCTGCTCTAAGTCATCGATCCTTTTCTCCAAGTATTGAATATCTTTTTTGGCATTGAATGTGTCCGCTTTTTCAACAACGACACCGATATTATATTCAGGAATTCCCGCAAATTGTTCATAAATGCCTTTTTGAAGCAGTACATTTCCTTCAGGCCAATAAACGGAAATATTTCCGCGCCGTGTATCCGCGTATTTGGCTCTTCCTTGAAAGGTGCCAAATTGGTTATAAACAACGATAGCTTCCTGATCGGCAATACCAAGTTCTTTCGCGTCTTCTTCGTTGATTAACACATCATATCTGTCAGCAGCGTTGAAAGGATCTTTCTCGCTGTATATCATCGAGTTAAATTGTTTGCCCCGTCTTGTGGTCACATAGAAATGGCCGTCCGGTTTACGCAATTCCGGCAACTCAATCGGAATTAAATTGGCTTTCCCATCCTCTGTTGGACAATTGCCGCCTTCACAGAGCCAAGCTCCTCCCCATTGAAAGACATCGCCACGCTTTTTTAAATGTTGGATGCCGTCATAGTTTGGGTTGGCCACGGCAATTTCATCACGGATTTCCTGTGCTTCGTTAAACGTCATGAGATGCTTCATATCCGGTTTGATCCGAGCAGCAAGATCAACATATATTTCCCATTCACACCGGGCTTCTTCGATTCTGGGTCCTTGAATTTCCGGAGAGAAATATACCATCCTCTCCGTGGAAGTCGAAGTACCGCCACCGCGCTGTTCATAGCGTGTCTGGGCAGGGAGGACAATCACTTCCTCTTTCGCATCTACAAGCGTTGAAGTATTTAATATAATATCTTGGTGTACCCTTATATCTACATTGCTTAAACATTTTTCCATGAATTCCGGATCAGGCATTGTTTCCAGGAAGTTTCCGCCCGAAGTATAAAATACTTTCAGCTTTCGCTCATGGTCTTCCGGAAGCAAGGCATTTTCAAGGGAAACACCCACGATGTCACCTTGCCATTTCGGTATGTCAAAACCCCATACTTTTTCCATTCTCTTTATGTTTTCAGGTTCAAAATCTCCTCCGGGAAGGACGAATGGATCTGCTCCCATCTCTCCGGAACCTTGTACACCTGAGTGGCCGCGGATCGGCATGACGCCGCAATGTTCTTTGCCGATAAATCCCCTTAAGATAGCCAAATTGGCCACTTGTGATATGTTATCCGTGCCAAACCTGTGTTGGGTTAATCCCATTGACCAAACGAATACACCGCTATTTGAGTTGGCCAGAAGCTGCGCGAATTCTAGCATTCTTTCTTTTGAGACGCCCGATGATTGTTCGAGCTGTTCCCAAGATTGCTCTTCAATATGAACTTTTAGTTCCTCATAACCGTTGGCGTGCCGGGAAACAAATTCATGATTGATCGCGGAGCCGGGATGTTTCTCTTCCATCTCGAACCAATGCTTTATAATGCCATTCATAAAGGCGATATCACCGCCTATATTTACTTGATATACATCATCGGCAATTTTGGTGCCAAATAAGGCGGATTCAGGGATGGAAGGGACCCAATATCCGTCCATGGCGGGCTCTTTATATGGATTAATACAAATAATTTTTGTTCCTTTCCTTTTGGCTGCGTACATATACTTTGTCGAGACAGGCTGGTTGTTCGCCGCAACCGAGCCCCAGAAAATGAGCACATCGGTTCCGATCCAATCTTTGTAATTGCAGCTGGATGCGCCGATGCCCAAAGATCTTTTTAATGCGGTTTTACTAGGAGAGTGACAGATTCGCGAAGCATTATCAATATTGTTTGTCCCAATAAAACGGGCAAATTTTGCCGCCGTATAATACACTTCGTTTGTAATTCCCCGTGCAGTCAAGAAGAATGCCAACTGTTTGGGATCAATAGATTTGATTTTGCCGGCTATTTTGTTTAAAGCCTCATCCCACGAAATTCTCCGGAACTTTTTTTCTCCGGGTTTTCTCGAAAGGGGATAGGGGATGCGTCCGAGTTTTCTTAATTCGGTGCTGTCCATTTTTCGCAACTCTTCAATATCCGCATGAAGCACATTTTCCGAAATGGCGGGCATCGTATTCAGCCGCAGCACGTTCAGCCTTGTTGTACAAAGATGAGGTCCCGCCAATGTTTGATCATACAGACCCGATACTCCGAGCGCACATCCATCACAAACTCCCTGAGTTAATATGCGATAAGCGTAGGGAAGATTGTCCCGGTTTTCAATGACCACCTTCATGGTATCGCGAATATGTTTTGGTTTTACTTTGCCGAGGCCAAATGGAATGGGGCTCACCCAATGCTGTGGATCGGGGGTTTTTGGCAATTTAATTGGTCCAGTATGTTTAGTATTTCCCATTTTAGTACATCCTTTCTTTCTTTCATTCATAAAAAAACCACCGCAAACATGCTTATCTTTATGATAAGCGTGTCACGGCGGTTAGTCTTTAACAGGGTCCCTGTCAAGTGCCAACTGCATGGTCAGTGATGAAATTTTTTCTCAAGATCCTGGTCAAAAATAAAAATGGACATGCCCAGGTCTTTTTCAATATCAATATCAACGAACAGATCCAGAAATTTGGCGTCGAGTAATTCTTCCATCTCGACAGGGTGGTTCTTTCGATACATTTCTTTTACCATTTCGGTACGGGCAGCCCTTACCATTTGTCTACCGTCTTGTGCACTGGCAATAAACTTTTCGACCGGAGAAAGATTTCCTTCCATTTCGCAAATGGCCCAGTTTTTACAAAAGGTCGTTTTGATTTTACTGGGGCCTTTGCCCATATGGCGTTTGCGGAATGCCCGTACAAGATTGCTAAACTCTGCTTCATAATTTTTCATAACGGTTAACCCCTGATTTTTGTTGCCTCTCCTTAATTTTACCATGTTTACAAAAGTTCTCAACCCGGTTAATTAAAAACTGTTTTTAGCTTGCATGAGCAGATGCCCGTTCTTTCAGCTTTTTTATATCCAAACGAATGAGGAGGGATACGACGAAAGCAACGACAAACAGTCCGGCAAAAAATAATAAACTGTTGCCATAGCTTCCTGTTGCATCTTTTACCCAAGCCGCAAACATTGGTCCAGCAACTCCCGCGGCAGCCCACGCTGTTAAAATGTATCCGTGAATGGCTCCAAGTTGCTTCGTTCCAAAAATATCTCCAATATAGGCGGGAATGGAGGAAAATCCGCCTCCATAGCAAGTATATATGATGGCGAGCATGATTTGGAATAAAATTGAAATCGTTGTAAAAGGTAATAGAGCAAATAACACAATTTGAATGGCGAAAAAGGCTGTATATGTATTGGGGCGCCCCAAATAGTCCGATGCCGAAGCCCAGCCGATCCTCCCAAGGCCGTTGAATATCCCGAGGACGCCTACAAAGGCAGCCGCCTCAATCGAGCTCATGCCGATACTCTCTTGCGCAAGCGGACTTGCGGCGGAGAGAATGGCGATTCCGCATGTAATATTAATAAAGAGCATGATCCATAAATAATAAAAACGCGAAGTTTTGACCGCTTCATTGGCGGTGAGCTGCGCCAGGTCCGCGGATATTTTACCTGCTTCCACCTTTTCTTTATAACCTCTCGGGGTCCAATTATCCGGAGGCTTCGCCAAGTATAGGGATGAAACCGTCATGACAATAAAATAAGCCGCGCCAAGAATAAAGAACGTATTGGCGATCCCGGTATTTTTAATCAGGTAATCCATGATAGGACTGCTGATTGCCGCGGCGAAGCCAAATCCCATAATCGCCATACCGGTGGCCATTCCTCTGCGGTCAGGGAACCATTTGACAAGGGTGGATACAGGGGCAATGTAGCCGACACCCAGGCCGATGCCCCCCAATACACCGTAGCATATGTACAGTAGGGGCAAAGATTCAAACTTTACGGCAAATCCGGTACAAAAGACACCGATTCCGAAAAACGCGCTCGCCAAAAGGCCCGATTTTCGGGGGCCGTGTTTTTCCACAAAATGTCCCAGAAAAGCAGCAGACAAGCCCAAAAATAAAATGGCCAAACTGAACGTAAGTTGGACTTGGCTTGCAGTCCAATTATATTGCTCCATGAGCGGGTTTGTAAAGTTGCTCCATGCATAAACGGAACCGATCGAGATGTGAATACCCACAGCCGATGTAACGATCAGCCATCTATTTTTTAATTTTTCCATGTGAAATCCTCCTTTTCGGAAAAGTTCAGCAATTTTATCAGGGGGTGTAACCGCTCTCAACACAGTATCTTCCGAATAAGTAAAAACCACCGCAAATAGAGCCATCACAGATAGGCGCAGGCGGTGGTTAGTCTTTAACAGGTTCGCTGCCAAGTGCCAACCGGTCGATATTGTAACCATTTTCATACAAAATTGTACCATATCTTTCACATTTTGAGCCGCTTTTCACCTTGAAATTGCAAAATAGGTCTTAATACTCATTTTTCTGGGATTTTATGATATAGTTGTTATCACTTTCCTCAAAAAAATGGTGTATATTGGCTTTTTATATCATGTTGCTTTTTAATGAAAGTAGGAAGGATCAATCGGTCATGCTATAATTGGGTTGATTTTTTCGATAAAAATGTATCAAAAATAGAGGAGACTAACACCATGCTTGAACCAGGAACGGTAAAAGAATTGACAGTAGTGCGTGAAGCGCCGTTTGGATATTTTTTGACAAACGGTGAGGAAGATGTATTGCTTCACCATTCGGAAGTTCCCGAAAATTTTCATCCGGAGGAAAAGCAAACTGTCTTTTTATATCAGGATCATGAAGGGCGTCTTTCGGCCTCTTTAACGATTCCGCAAATCAGAAAGGGACAATACGGATGGGCAGAAGTAGTGGAAGTAAAAGCGGGGCTTGGCGTATTTGTCCATATCGGGCTTCAAAAAGATTTGCTTATATCAAAAGATGACTTGCCGGAACTGTTGCAGTTATGGCCCGAAAAAGGGGACAAGCTGTATTGTTCAATGAAAACGGACAAGAAAAACAGGCTGTTCGGGGAATTGGCGAATGAGGAAGTAATGAGAGGGCTTTCTGTCAGGGCCGGCCAAAGTGTTTTTAATAAAAGCGTCAAGGGGACCGTGTATCGGGTTCTCCTTAGCGGTTCTTTGATTATTACAGAAGAAAGATACATCGGATTTATTCATCAATCGGAAAGGAAAGAAGAGCCCCGGCTTGGTCAACATGTGGAGGGGCGAGTTGTAGCCGTAAAAGAAGACGGCACGATCAATGTTTCTCTCTTGCCGAGAGCTCACGAAATGATCGACGAGCAGGCCGAACAAATATACCGCTACCTACAAGGTCGCGGCGGATCGATGCCGTATTCAGATAAAAGTGAGGCGGAGGATATTAAGAAGCGATTTTCCATCAGCAAAGGTCTGTTTAAAAAAGTGCTGGGAAAACTCATGAAAGAGGGAAAAGTTATCCAAAAAGATGGTTGGACCCATATAACCGATCAAGATAGCCGTCATGAATCATGATGTCTATGTTGTTCTTTGTAGTCAAGCTCGTGCTGGAATTTCCGCATCATTTCTTTCTTGCTTCCATAAACGAAGAAGAGGTCACCTTCCTGGACATGCTCTTCGTCCAAGTTTTTGCGGATGGCTTCTTCACCCCGTTTTATGAACAGTACATGCACATCCTCATTTTCGGAAAACATATCGGCAAGCTTTTTTCCAATATAGGAGGATCCTTCTTGAATGGGAATATCTGTAAAGTAATCATCTTCATTTACATAAAGAACTTCGTTGATGGGAAGCTCTTCCGGATCATAA
Source organism: Siminovitchia sp. FSL W7-1587 (assembly GCF_037963795.1). Classification (NCBI taxonomy): domain Bacteria; kingdom Bacillati; phylum Bacillota; class Bacilli; order Caryophanales; family Bacillaceae; genus Siminovitchia; species Siminovitchia sp. FSL W7-1587. The sequence continues at coordinate 479,828 of NZ_CP150169.1, read as the reverse complement.
TGGTCCTTCATCTCAGAGGAAAACTTCTTTTTTAACACATTTGTTGCCCGTTGTGTTTTTAAAAGCAGCAAAAATACACTAAACAAAACGACGAGCGCCGCCATCTCGGGAATTTTCAAATCATCCGACAAATATGTGCTTAAAATGGAGATCACAACCGCAAGTGAAAAAGCGCCGAACAGAATAAGAAAAGTGCTGATTTTTCTTCTTATGGGATGTTCCAAGATGAGCTTGGCCTCATCAGTTGTAAACCCGGTATTCGTTAACATCGAGATGGCCTGATAGCGGGAAACTTCTCTTGATAAACCTGTCAAACATAGGAAAGTGGTCGCCATTTCAATGACGATGGCGATGAAAATAAAATAAACTGCCATTAACATGAGTTCCACGATCACATCTGCTCCCTTCATCCAAAGTACCCTTGCAAACAAAATGAATCGCTATACATGAATATTTACCTGGAAAAAGGGAATAAAACCTATAATTTACTAGCAGGTGATGCATATGAGTGGAAAAAAAGAAGATATTCATTGTTTTGCAAACGGGTGGAGATGGCAGGAGTTTAGTTTTCAAGAAAAAGATAAATTAAAACAGTTGACTGACAAATTTCCCGAATACGACGTTTGGATCAACAATGCGATGGACATTGAAACGAATTATTTGCGGGTCCTATCTTTTGATGATCATCATGATTGCGCATTGATCGGGTCGTTAAACTATTCCGCTGATCCGAGCGATGAGGATTCGTACAGGCTGCTCCATTATTATGTGACTGAGAACAAGTTGTTAACGATTGATTTTGACATTGGCACCATTTCTAAAATGACGAGACAAACATTAATGGCACGGCTGGAAAAGTGTGATAATGCCTTTGAAGCATTTTTATTTATCATGGGGGAGATCCTTAACACTTTTTTAGATGGGATCGATGATTTTGAGGAAAAGCTGATTGACTTGGAAAAGAGGATTCGCTTCCATAATCACGGCAATATTCTTGAAGAAATATTTGATCGCAGATCGGAAATGCTTTTTTTAAAACAGCTTACGATACCGATAGAAGAGATGTTGCTGGCTATGGAGGAGGCTTTTTACGAAAATATTAAGGATATGGATGCGTTCCGGCAGACGAAAGTAAGGCTTGAGCGGACAATGAAGCTGTTATACCATTACGACAGCCAAATAGAAACACTTTTAAATATAAATATGAACTTATATTCCTACCGCGGCAATGAAGTGATTAAAGCATTGACAGTCTTCACGGTGTTAGTCACCCCAATCACGGTATTCGGAGCGTTGTGGGGAATGAACTTTAAAAATATGCCGGAGCTTGACTGGGGTTTCGGATACTTGTTTGCCTGGGTGATCATCCTCGCTTCCACCGGCCTGATTTATTGGTGGCTCTACAGAAAAGGGTGGCTGGGGGACGTATTAAGGCGAAAAAATAAAAAATGAACGGTATGATCCTGGCGTTTCAAAGGAAATCATGTACACTCCGCTGGATTGTGGTAGAATAAAATAACAGCGAAAGTGGAGGAATGAAAGTGAAAAAGGAATTTGCCGTCATTGGACTGGGCCGATTTGGAGGAAGCATTTGCCACTCCTTAAGCGAGCAAGGAATGGATGTCATGGCTATCGATATAGACGAGGACCGTGTAAATGAATTTGCCTCCATCGCCACACAGGCTGTCGTAGCCGACACGACGGATGAGCAAGTGTTAAAAAGCTTGGGCATTCGCAACTTTGATCACGTCATTGTAGCGATTGGAGATAATATCCAGTCGAGTATATTGACCACTTTAATTTTAAAAGAACTTGGCGTTACTCATATTACCGTTAAGGCCCAAAACGACTACCATGAAAAAGTGCTCCGCAAAATAGGCGCGGATCATGTCGTTCACCCGGAAAGGGATATGGGCAAAAGAATCGCCCACTATATTGTTTCCAACAATGTACTTGACTATTTGGAACTGTCTGAGGAGTACAGTATTGTGGAAATTAAGGTAAATGAATTATTGGCTGGACATTCCCTCGTGGAATTGGATGTTAGGGCGCAATTCGGTTTAAATATCGTCGCCATTAAACGGGGAGAGGAAATCATCGTTTCGCCAAAAGCGGACGATCCACTTCAACTCGGTGATATTTTAATCATTATCGGCGCTGATACCGATATTAACCGGTTTGAAAAAAAAGTACTTGAATAAAAAAATCCTCTTGGGCGCCTGAAAAGCGTTCAAGAGGATTTTTTCTATACTTCCATAATAATGGGAAGAATCATCGGCTTTCTTTTTGTCCGCTCGTATAAGAACGGCATGAGTGTCTCAGTAATTTCATTTTTGATTTCGGACCATTGGGTTGTTTTTCGTTCCATGACTTTCTGAAGATGCTTAGAGATCATCTTTTGCGCATCGTTGATCAAATCGCTCGATTCTCTCATGTAGACGAATCCCCTTGATATAATATCGGGACCAGCCGCAATCTTATATTCGTTCATATCGATGGAAACAACAACGATGACGAGCCCTTCTTCAGATAGAATTCTTCTGTCGCGCAGAACGATGTTCCCGATGTCGCCAATGCCGCTTCCGTCAATATAAACAGAACCAGATGGAATTTTTCCAGCTACTTCAGCATGATTGGAACTTAGGGCAAGTACCTCGCCATTATCCATAATAAAGCAATTTTCTTCAGGAATGCCGCAGTCTACCGCGAGTTGGGCATGCATGGTTTGCATGCGAAATTCTCCGTGAATCGGCATAAAGAACTTTGGCTGTATAAGCCGCAGCATCAGCTTCTGCTCTTCCTGCCCTCCGTGCCCGGATGTGTGGATATCATTCAAGGAGCCCGCAATAACTTCAGCGCCTGCACGGTAGAGCAGGTTAATCGTCCGGTTTACACTGGTTGTATTACCGGGAATTGGGGACGAAGAAAAGACGACTGTGTCCCCCGGCTGAATTTGGATTTGACGGTGCGTTCCGTTGGCGATACGCGAAAGTGCCGCCATCGGCTCACCTTGGCTGCCGGTACAAAGAATGGTTACTTTATTTGCAGGGAGCCTGTTCAATTGCTGGGTAGTGATGAATGTATCTTTTGGCGCCCGGATATATCCCAGGTCTTGTCCAATTTCAATCGCTGCTTCCATGCTTCGTCCAAATACCGCTATTTTCCGGTTGTTGGCGACTGCGGCATCTGTTACTTGCTGCAAACGGTGAATATTAGATGCAAAGGTGGCAAAGATCACCCTTCCTTCCACTTTGCGAAAAATATCTTTAATGCTCTCGCCGACCTTGCGCTCCGACATTGTAAAATGCGGGACTTCGGCATTTGTGCTGTCGGACAGCAGACAAAGCACTCCTTCTTTTCCGATTTCCGCCATTTTGGTTAAATTGGCGGGTTCGCCAACCGGTGTGAAATCAAACTTGAAATCACCCGTATGGACGATATTGCCCGGAGGCGTTTTAACAACAATTCCGTACGAATCCGGAATACTATGGGTCGTTCTGAAAAACGTGACCGATGTTTTTCGAAACTTGATGATATCGTCTTCTTTAATTTCAATCAGTTTTGTTTTTCGCAGGAGACCGTGCTCTTCCAGTTTATTTTTGATCAACCCAATGGCCAATTTCCCGGCATATATGGGTATATTCACTTGTCTCAGCAAGTACGGAATGCCGCCTATATGGTCTTCATGTCCGTGCGTGATAAACAGTCCTTTGATTTTATCTTCATTTTTCACCAAATAGGAATAATCTGGAATGACGTAATCAATACCGAGCAACTCGTCTTCCGGAAATTTAATTCCTGCATCAATCATGATAATTTCGTCTTGAAATTGAACCCCGTATGTGTTTTTACCAATTTCACCCAAACCGCCCAAGGCGAAAATGGCCGTCTGGTCATTTTTTACAAACTTCATCTGTTACACATTCTCCAGACTAAAATTCGGGCTGTTCTTTTCATATTCAAGGTATTTTCCTTCAAGCAATTGAATATATTCAATATTTAGTTGGCGGTCTTTTAAAAAATGTCGTACTTTCCGTTCGTTTTCAGCTTCAATAAATAATACTTTTGTTTTTTCCCGGACAGGCATTTCGTGGATGCTATCCTGGTAGTATACTTTAAAAATCATGTTCTTCTCTCCTTAACTCCGTTGTCATTGTTAATTTTCTTTATTATATTAGAAAGCCCGGGTGAATGCATGTTTTTTGCAGGGCTGGTGAAAATGTCGGCCACACACTTATCATAAAAAGAATAAGCCCTCTTTGATTCAGAGGGTTTCGGAAATGACGGTATAATCATTTACGCAATTGTTTTCTTTCTGAGCAAGTCTTTCCACTGTTTCAAAAGCTTTTTCCGCAGCTTCTTAAACATGGTGGATCACTCCTTATCACTATTTTAACCGATTTTTGTAAAAAGTAAAAGTATCATAAAACAGGTTGTTTTTATATGCATCGTTTTTGTTTTTATTATATGCTCAAATATAGAGTGACTCTCATGGAGAACAATGGAAATAAGAGAAAGAGGGATGATCATGACAAAGATTGTGTTTTTCGACATTGACGACACTTTGCTCGATGCTCAAAAAGAATTGCCTGCATCTGCCAAGGCTGCTGTCCGGCAATTGCAAAAGCAAGGCATTTATACGGCCATTGCGACAGGAAGGGCACCGTTTTTTATATCCCCCGTGCTTGCGGAATTAAATATCCATTCCTATATTTGTTTTAACGGGCAATATGTTGTTTTTGAAAATGAAGCGATCTACAAAAATCCAATCAATCGCTATGCCCTTCAACAAATTGATGAAACAGCAAGAGAGCGTGATTACCCGCTCGTATACATGAATGAAATAACGATGAAAGCGAATGTCCCTCATAATGAATTGATTGAAAAAAGCCTTCGTTCATTGAAGCTTTCACATCCGGAATTTGATCCTCATTTTTACAAAAACAAAGAAATATACCAGGCGCTCATCTTTGCCAATGAGAATGCAGGGAGGGATTTGCCGGAGGTCGATGATGTTACTTATATTCGCTGGCATGAATCTTCTCTGGATATCGTACCGAAGGGAGGATCAAAAGCGGAGGGGATCAAGCAAATGATTGGCCGACTCGGTTTCCAAATGGAAGATGTCGTCGCTTTTGGAGATGGAATGAATGACATCGAAATGCTTCAAGAGGCTGGAACCGGGGTAGCGATGGGGAATGCCCACCAAGTTGTGAAAGACCATGCCGACTTTGTGACAACGAATGTTGAAAATGATGGGATTGTCAATGGATTGAAAGAAATCGGGCTTCTATCCCGTGAATTTGATACGGTTAAACAATAAACGCAGCCAGGCAGGGGAAAAGCCCATTCTCCTGCCTGGTTGGTTAACGATCAATCGGAACGGCGTCTTGCGGAACGTGGAACGGATTTTCCTTGTTGATATGATCATAAAACATCACGCCGTTTAAATGATCAAGCTCATGCTGAAAAACAATTGCCGGAAGACCCCGCAAGCGCAACTTGATTTCATTGCCGTTTTCATCATATCCTTTTACTTTGATTCGTGCGTGGCGAAGAACATAACCGGGTATATCACGGTCGACAGATAAACACCCCTCACCGGAAGTCAAATAGGCTTTCTCCACTGAGTGACTCATTATTTTCGGATTGAAAAAGCCATAATGATATTTCTCTCCCTTGTCATCCGTAACCCTCATAACAAACATTCGTTTCGACACGTTGATTTGTGGAGCAGCTAATCCGACGCCTGGCCGAAGGCCATACCTTTCACTTATTTCCGGATCTTGGCTGTTTATTAAAAATTCCTCCATTTTTTTGATCGTATCTATATCTTCCTGGGATGGCGGCAACGGCACGTCGGCCGCTTTTTTCCTAAGTACCGGATGTCCATCCCGAACTATATCCTTCATTAAAATCATGTACATCCCCCTGTATGTGATACTGTATAATCAGTTTACCAAAAAAGATCAGCTAATTAAATCAGATTACTTCCATTCCCAGATAAAAAAATTCAAGGTTGTAAAACTTTTTTTCTCCCGTTATAGTAGGAAATGTGAACGATGGGAGGAATACCGGTGAGAAAAAGGAAATTGGCTACCGTTATATGTGTTTCTGCTTTTTTATTGGCAAGTTGCGGAAGTCCGGAAAAAAAAATATATAAAACCCTTGAAGAAACCGTGAGCATAGAAAAAGATTTTGAAAGCCAACAAAAACCGATGGCCGAGCTTGAGGAAAAGGAAACTGAGATTTTTAATGAAATGATGAAGCTCGGAATGAAACAAATGGACAAAGTTACGGAACTCTCTGACAAGGCCTTAAACAATTTGAAAAAGCGGGAAGAATATCTTAAAAAAGAAGAGAAAGCGATCGCGGCTTCCAAAAAAGAATTTGAAAAAGTAAAAGAAACCATTCCTTCATTAGAAGATGAACCGTTAAAAGAAAAAGCAAATCAGTTGGAGCAGCTTATGGCTGAACGGTATGACGCCCATGTCAAGCTTTCCAAAGCCTATAAAGCAACCATCAAGGAAGACCGAAAACTGTATGAAATGATGAAGAATAAAGATTTAAAACTGGAAGAACTGGAACAACAAATTGCTGCGTCCAACAAGGCCCGGGAGCAGGTCATAGAGGCCAATAAAGAATTCAACGAATATACGAAAAAGTTTAATGAAGAAAAATCTGCTTTTTATAAAGAAGCGGATCTTAAAAATGCATCTTAATCAACAGAAACGGGAATCAGCCGTTTCTTTTTTTTCGGGCAGTTTTTGGTGAATTTGGCGGGGATATTTGTAAAAAGCTGTTGAAAGCGCTTTAATTATGTACTATAACAGCGGAAGAAAATAAGTTTTTATATAATACAGTTTTCTGATTGATAATAATACAGGAATGAATGATTGAAAAATTGGAGAGGGCTTTATGTTAAAATATATTCGTTGACGAAAGGGATTTTCTCATGTAATCTAAAAAATGAGGAAAAATTACATTGTGTTATAATACATAAAAAAATAACTGATACAGATTAGGGTGTTTCAAAGGAGGTCGATAGTTGTTTTTTCAACTCAAGATTGTGGAAAAACTATAGAGACACCTTTATTTCATATTGACATGCTTTTTTTAGGGCACTCTACCAAGTAATGCATTTAAAAATAGAAAGGGTTGGTGATTTCGATGGCTTCAAAAGCGAAGACAGCGGAATTCGATGCGGTCGAAACGCTCGAGAATATTGAAAAACAATTTGAAATGATTCAAGTGTTGAATGAAAAGGGTGAAGTGGTCAACGAAAAATTGTTGCCGGATTTATCTGATGATGAACTGGTTGAGCTTATGAGCCGAATGGTTTATACGCGCATACTTGATCAACGTTCCATTTCTTTGAACAGACAGGGACGGCTCGGCTTTTATGCACCGACTGCTGGTCAAGAGGCATCCGCGATTGCTTCGCATTTCGCATTGGAAAAAGAAGACTTTATTTTGCCGGGGTACAGGGATGTTCCTCAAATCATCTGGCACGGTCTTCCGCTTTATAAAGCATTCTTATTTTCAAGAGGACACTATGTTGGGAATCAAATTCCCGAAGAAGTAAACGTCATTCCTCCGCAAATCATTATTGGAGCGCAATATGTGCAGGCGGCGGGCGTTGCCCTTGGACTTAAAAAGCGCGGTAAAAAAGCGGTTGCCGCAACATATACGGGTGACGGCGGATCTTCCCAAGGAGACTTTTACGAGGGAATCAACTTTGCCGGCGCATTCGGCGCGCCAGCGGTCTTTATCGTCCAAAACAACCAATTTGCCATTTCTACACCGCGGGACAAACAGACAGCCGCTTCGACTATTGCCCAAAAAGCAGTGGCGGCAGGAATTCCGGGTATTGTGGTAGATGGCATGGATCCGCTTGCGGTATATGCTGTGGTGCGGGAAGCTCGGAAACGGGCTGTTGATGGAGGAGGACCTTCTCTTATCGAAACCATTTGCTACAGATATGGTCCACACACAATGGCGGGAGATGACCCGACACGATATAGAACTTCCGATACTGACAGCGAATGGGAGAAAAAAGATCCGATTGTCCGCTTTAGAAAGTATTTGGAAGAAAAAGGTCTGTGGAACGAAGATAAGGAAAATGAAGTAATTGAAAAAGCGAAAGACGAAATTAGAGAAGCCATTAAAAAAGCAGATCAAACGCCAAAGCAAAAAGTGACGGACTTGATTTCGAATATGTATGAAGAACTTCCGTTCCATTTAAAAGAGCAGTTTGAAATATATAAAGAGAAGGAGTCGAAGTAAGCCATGGCGCAAATGACAATGATACAGGCAATCACAGATGCGATGCGCTCGGAATTGCGCAATGATGAAAATGTCCTTGTGTTCGGCGAAGACGTGGGGGTAAACGGAGGCGTTTTCCGCGCGACGGAGGGACTGCAAAAAGAATTTGGAGAAGAACGGGTATTTGATACGCCGCTTGCGGAATCCGCTATTGGCGGGCTGGCGATTGGCTTGACAACGCAAGGATTCCGTCCAGTCCCAGAGATTCAATTCTTTGGTTTCCTATATGAGGTAATGGATTCAATCAATGGCCAAATGGCCCGCTGGCGCTACCGGACGGGTGGTTCGTATCATGCGCCCATTACAGTCCGATCACCTTTTGGGGGCGGCGTACATACACCTGAGTTGCACGCAGACAGTCTTGAAGGCCTTGTAGCCCAGCAACCCGGACTAAAGGTTGTCATTCCTTCGACGCCTTATGACGCCAAAGGTTTGCTTATTTCCGCCATTCGAGACAATGATCCGGTTATTTTCCTTGAGCATATGAAATTGTACCGCTCTTTCAGACAAGAAGTTCCGGAAGAAGAATATACGATTCCTATTGGGAAAGCAGATATAAAGCGTGAAGGAAGCGACTTGTCGATCATAACGTATGGCGCAATGGTTCACGATTCACTAAAAGCTGCCGAACTGCTTGAAAAAGATGGGTACTCCGTGGAAGTCATCGACTTGCGAACTGTTAGCCCGCTTGATATTGAAACCATTATTCAATCCGTTGAAAAAACGAACCGGGCTATTGTCGTCCAAGAGGCTCAAAAACAGGCGGGAATTGCAGCGAATGTTGTGGCGGAAATTAACGATCGCGCCATTTTAAGCTTGGAGGCGCCTGTATTGCGAGTAACAGCTCCGGATACGGTATATCCATTTTCACAAGCTGAACCGGTTTGGCTGCCAAACCATAAAGATATCGTTGAAACGGCTAAAAAAATACTGGAATTTTAAACAACCTCAAGACTGAACAACTATTTACAACAGGAGGGTGAAAATATTGTCATTCCAATTTAAGCTGCCTGATATTGGAGAAGGAATCCATGAAGGCGAAATTGTGAAATGGTTCGTGGAACCTGGTAAGAAAGTGGAAGAAGATGACGTATTATGTGAAGTGCAAAATGACAAAGCCGTGGTGGAAATACCATCTCCGGTAACTGGTACAGTGGAGGAAATACTCGTTCAGGAAGGCGAGACGGCTGTTGTCGGAGATGTGCTCGTTACATTTGATGCGCCGGGATACGAAGATCTCCAGTTTAAAGGGGACAGTGGTGAAGAAGAAACCGAAGCGGACGTGCAATCAACCGCAGAATCCGGACAGGATATTCAAAAAGAAGAAGTGAAAGCTGAAGAAAAACAGGAAAAAGAAGCAGAAAGCACGGGTGCCGCGGCTGAGCAGGAAAAAACGAACAACCGGGTTATCGCAATGCCTTCTGTACGCAAATACGCCCGTGAAAAAAATGTTGATATCCAAAAGGTAACAGGTACAGGTAAAAACGGCAGAATACTAAAAGAAGATATTGACCAGTATTTGAACGCGCCAGAAAAAGCTACAGAAGTTCCTGACACTCAGGAAGTTCAAAAGGCGGATACGAAGCAAGAAGAAAAACCGAAGGCTCCTGTCGTTCTGGAAGGAGAATATCCTGAAACAAGAGAAAAAATGAGCGGGATTCGCAAAGCGATTGCCAAAGCAATGGTTAATTCGAAACATACCGCTCCGCACGTCACCATTTTGGATGAAGTGGATGTTACAGAACTTGTTGCCCACCGGAAGAAATTTAAAGCTGTTGCGGCCGAGAAAAATATAAAATTGACGTACCTCCCTTATGTTGTAAAGGCGCTCGTCAGCACATTGCGTGAATATCCGGCGCTTAATACATCGGTTGATGATGAAAAAGAAGAAATCATCCAGAAACACTACTACAATATCGGTATTGCCGCCGACACTGAGCGTGGGTTGCTTGTCCCTGTTGTTAAGCATGCCGACTCCAAATCTGTTTTTGCGATTTCAAAAGAAATCAATGAACTGGCGGAAAAAGCGAGAAGCGGCAAACTTAGTCCGAATGAAATGAGCGGAGGCTCGTGCACAATTACGAACATCGGATCTGCCGGGGGCCAATGGTTTACGCCAGTGATCAATCATCCGGAAACAGCCATTCTGGGTATTGGCAGAATTGCTGAAAAACCGGTAGTCAAAAATGGTGAAATTGTAGCCGCTCCTGTGTTAGCATTATCCTTGAGCTTTGATCATCGGGTTATTGATGGAGTTACCGCACAGCAGGCATTAAATCAGATAAAACGTCTGTTGAGCGACCCGGAACTTTTACTAATGGAGGCGTAGAGAATGGTAGTAGGAGATTTCCCAATTGAAACCGATACGATTGTGATAGGGGCGGGACCCGGCGGCTACGTTGCGGCTATTCGGGCTGCTCAGCTTGGCCAAAAAGTGACGATCGTGGAAAAAGGTAACCTTGGAGGAGTTTGTTTAAATGTGGGATGTATTCCATCCAAAGCACTCATTTCTGCTTCGCACCGCTATGATGAGGCCAAAAATTCCAGCGATATCGGCATTAACGCGGAAAACGTTACGTTGGATTTTTCAAAAGTGCAAGAATGGAAATCCGGCGTCGTTAACAAGCTGACCGGAGGAGTTGAAGGCCTTTTAAAAGGGAACAAAGTCGACATCGTCCAAGGTGAAGCCTACTTTGTGGATGAAAACAGCGTCCGTGTCATGGACGATAACTCAGCACAAACGTATACGTTCAAAAACGCCATTATTGCGACTGGATCTCGTCCTGTTGAAATCCCCGGCTTTACATATTCGAAACGGGTGATTGATTCAACAGGAGCCCTCAACCTTGACGAACTGCCGAAAAAACTCGTTGTTGTCGGAGGAGGCTATATCGGGGTTGAACTGGGAACAGCATATGCCAATTTTGGAACTGAAGTAACGATCATTGAAGGAATGAAAGAAATTTTGGGCGGATTTGAAAAACAAATGACCGCTCTTGTCAAAAGAAACTTGAAAAAGAAAAACGTGTCGGTTGTGACCAACGCGTCGGCAAAAGGTGTCGAAGAGACAGACGATGGTGTAAAAGTGACGTATGAGGCCAAAGGGGAAGAACATACGATTGAAGCGGATTATGTCCTTGTTACAGTCGGAAGAAAGCCGAATACGGACGAGCTTGGTCTTGAGCAAGTCGGCATTAAAGTAAACGACCAAGGTCTGATTGAAGTAGACAAGCAGTTAAGAACGAATATACCGAACATCTTTGCCATTGGCGATATCGTTGATGGGCCAAAGCTTGCTCATAAAGCATCCTACGAAGGAAAAATCGCCGCCGAAGTCATTTCGGGTCATTCTTCAGAGATTGATTATCTTGGCATTCCGGCTGTCGTCTTTTCCGAGCCGGAGCTGGCATCTGTTGGCTACACGGAGAAGCAAGCGAAAGAAGAAGGCATTGACATTGCAGTAGGAAGATTTCCGTTTGCGGCAAATGGCCGGGCACTCGCACTTAATGCGACGGACGGATTTGTCAAATTAATTACTCGCAAAGAGGACGGACTCGTTATTGGCGGACAAGTTGCCGGAGCGAGCGCATCCGATATGATCGCTGAGATCGGACTCGCCATTGAAGCCGGGATGACAGCCGAGGACATCGCGATGACGATCCACGCCCATCCTACTTTGGGAGAAATTACGATGGAAGCCGCGGAAGTGGCACTGGGAACGCCTATTCATATTGTGAAATAAAAAATAGTCGAAAAACACATGGATTCTTCCTGTATGAGGAACAACACCATGTGTTTTTCCTTTGTAGATACACATGTTTTTAATAAAGACTAAATTCATAGTTTTAAATCCCGCCGTAACGTGCATATTATCAGTAAGATGCAAATCACTTTCATGAGACGGTGGAGATTTTGGATGAATAAATATATTGCTCTTATTTTACAACTAATGATTTGGAGCGGGTTTACGTTGGTGGAATGGCTTTCGGGAGGGGACCGCCTTTTTTTCAAAGTTATTTTGTTTGGAGTGTTTTTTTATCTCGCTTTTATGCTGGCAAGGATCATTCTCAAATCCAATAAAATCACTTTTATCATAACGGTTATGAGTCTTTCTGCTTATTCAGCCATGCATTTGTTCTTGCAGTTTATTTTTCCAACATGACTTTTCGCTTATGTCATTCCTAGGCCAAAAATGGGTATAATGAAATATATTCGAATGAAAATAGTAGATTTATAGAAGGTGAAATGGTTTTATGAAATGGTTTTACATCATGTTATGTGCAATGTTTTTGCTGGGCTGCTCCAGCGAAGCAGGAACGGAAACTGAAAAGGCCGGGGGCAAGGGTTCAACCCCGCAAGACGAAGGAACCGAAAAGAAAAGCAGGAATGATGACAAAGAGGTAGATTCGAAAGAAGAGCAAGCAGAAAATAAAGAAGAGAATGAGATCGAGAAAGCACAAGCAAAACCCGAGTACAAAATGAATGAAATGTATGCACTTGAACCGATTGCCGATGCAAATCCGCAAGTGGTCTTGCTGACCATTGATGACGCTCCCGACAAATATGCGCTGGATATGGCTCATATATTGAAAAAACTTGAGGCCCCTGCCATCTTTTTTGTCAACGGGCACTTTATCAACACACCCGAAAAAGAAAAAATGTTAAAGGAAATATATGACCTTGGGTTTGTCATCGGGAACCATACCTATTCCCACAGTGATTTGACAACTTTGCCGGAAGAAAAACAATTGGAGGAAATTGTTTCCGTCAACGATATCGTGGAAAAGGTAACGGGGGAGCGACCGAAATTTTTCCGGGCCCCGTTTGGAAAGAATACGGATAAGAGCAAGGAGATTGCAGCCCAGGAAGGCATGGTGCTGATGAATTGGACGTACGGTTATGACTGGGAGTCCCAATACAAAACAGGGGATGCCATATCTGACATTATGGTCAATACACCCTATCTTCAAAACGGCGCCAATTTGCTGATGCATGACAGAGAGTGGACAAGAGACGGTTTGGAAAAAATGGTTCAGGGGTTGCGGGAAAAAGGCTACGACATGGCAGATCCGAATCTCATTGCAATTGAATGACAACAGGATAACCAATTTGTCATATGTGACATACAATTTGTGCTTGATTTCAGATATATGATACCCTAATATAAAATAAAAGATTTCATTTTCTTACGAAAGGAATGAAATAAATGGGTATCATTGTCTGCCAAGCATGCAATGAAACGATTGATTATTTTGAAGATGAGAAGGTCACGACACTTTATTCCTGTTGCTGTGACTGCGGAAAAAAAGAGGAAACAACAGTCGCCACTGCCATTTAAGGAAGCAGCCCCGGGTATGCTTCCTTTTTTTTGTTGGAGAAAGGTTTTTTCGAAAAGCATGGAGAATGAATACAGAAAAGGAAAAAAAGGAGAAGATGGCAGTGGAACAGTTGAAAACGCGAGTGACTGACTTATTACATATTCAATATCCGATCATTCAGGGAGGCCTTGCTTATCTGGCCTATTCGGAACTGGCTGCAGCCGTTTCAAACGCAGGTGGACTTGGACAGATAACGGCAATGTCGCTGGAAAACCCGGAAATGTTGAAGGAAGAAATTAAAAAAACGAAAGAATTGACCGATAAGCCTTTTGGCGTTAATTTTGCAATCGGCCAGCACGGACGACCTTTTGAACATATGGTTGAAGCCGCCATAGAGGAAAGTGTCAGTGTTGTTTCCGTGACTGGCGGAAACCCTGCCCCATTTTTCAAGATGCTGGAAGGTGTCGATGTCAAAAAGCTCGTGCTTGTTGCAGCTAAAAGACAGGCGCAGAAAGCGGAAGAGCTTGGAGCGGACGCTGTAATGGTTGTTGGTCAGGAAGGCGGGGGGCATATCGGCAAAGATGATATCGGGACTTTTGTTCTTATTCCGCGCGTTGTGGACAGTGTGCAAATACCTGTCATTGCTTCGGGGGGAATCGCTGATGGCAGAGGATTGATGGCTGCCCTTGCACTCGGCGCGGAAGGAATTGAGATGGGAACACGATTTATTGCGACAAAAGAATGTGTACATGCTTCCGAGGAATACAAGCAGGCGATTATCAAGGGAGAGGAAACCGATACTGTTGTCATCAAACAGACTTTAAATGCCCCAGGCAGGGTCATTGTAAATGATTGGGCGAAAAAAATTCTGGACATCGAGCAAGCGGGCGGCGGCTACGAAGAAATGAAAGAGTATATCAGCGGGGAAGCAAACAAAAAATATATACATGAAGGTCTTGTAGATCAAGGATATGGTTGGGCCGGCCAGGCAATTGGATTAATACATAAAGTGGTCAGTGTTGAAGAGTTGATCCAATCGCTGATTTCGGAGGCAGCAGGAATTCGAAAGAAGTGGGGTGTAAAATAAATGGAATATCAATATCCCTGTTCACACCATTGGACGACGGAAGAAATCATTGCCGTCATTCATTTTTTTCAAGCTGTAGAAAAGGCCTATGAAACAGGCATTCCCCGGGATGAATTTATGGCTCAATATCGCCGCTTCAAACAAATTGTTCCCGGAAAAGCAGAAGAAAAAAAGGTGACGAAGGAATTTGAAGAGGTAAGCGGATACTCCGCTTACCAAGTTTTTCAAAAAGCGAAGCAGGCTGAAGATAACAAAACCATCATCATAAAACATACATGATCCCTTATGAACGCATTGATCCAATGCGTTTATTTTTTTGCTAAAAAGGGTACTAAACTAGTAAGCAGAAGGACTCATATAACATTTTCATAGGTAAGTGCACAATTTTGTTACCGGCATAATGCAGACAACATAAGATATCATAAGTAAATTGTGAATTAAGGTCAGGATGGAGATTAATTTTGGAAGGGGTGTTTTTTCATGAAGCAAGTAATGAATGCTTATCGCAAAAAGTCGATGGATAAACAAAAACTTGCTGTCCTTCACCTTGAGTTGAACTATGAATTGGCTGTGTTATTTGATGCCATGCAAGAGGAAAATGAAGAGTTGAAAATAAAAGCAAAGCGAAAGTTGGAAAAAATTCGTGCCGAGTTAATGAAAATGGAAGCATTGTGAGAGTTTGACAAATGAAATTAGACATCAATGAATATAAACATATGAAAAAGCGGACTCACTATTAAGGGCCATGTTTCATAATAGGGGTTCGTTTTTTTGTGTGGTGGCACTTGAAAACGTTCCCTTAATTATCTAAGCTTGTAGCAAGGCAACTATGAAAGACTTTTTTGGAGGTAAACAATGACAAACTGGACGGAAATTGATCAATGTGCTCGGGCCTGGTTGAAGGAAGCCGGCGATAAAATTATTTTATCATTTCAAACGGCTCTTCAAATAAAGGAAAAAACGAACGCAAACGACCTTGTTACGAATATCGATCAGGAGACAGAACGATTTTTTGCCAAACAGATTAGACAAACATTTCCCGGACATCGAATTATGGGGGAAGAAGGTTTTGGTGATGACCTAAAAGATCTTTCCGGAGTCGTATGGATCGTCGACCCCATTGATGGAACGACGAATTTTATCCATCAAAAACGGAATTTTATGATCTCCATCGGAATATTTGAAAACGGTGAATCGCGTCTTGGGTACATATATGATGTCGTATTAAACGAAATATATGTTGCTGTTGCGGGTGAGGGAGCTTATTGGAATGATGAACAGCTCCCCATGTTGAAAGAAACAACTGTTGACAAGGCTGTTATTGGTATTAACCTGACGTGGCTGACATCCAACAGGCTGTTGGATCCGGCCAAAACACTTATACCCTTGGCAAATGATGTGCGCGGAACTCGTTCATACGGTTCAGCTGCCATGGAATTTGCTTACGTATCGACAGGAAGGCTTGATGCCTACATAACGATGCGGCTTTCTCCATGGGATTTCGCAGGCGGAAAAATCATTCTGGAAGAAGTGGGAGGGAAAATAACCAATTTAAAAGGGGAACCTTTGAATCTGCTTGAAAAAACCCCGGTTGTCGCCGCAAAACCGCGTCTCCATGAAAAAATAATAGAAGAGTATTTAAAAAAGGGCATTCAATAACAAACGGCGCCATTCATTGAATGGACGCCGTGTTGTGGATACTAAGCATGAGAATACACCGGGTTATCTTATAGCCTTCCGGCTTCCCGAAGCTTTTTTTTCATTTTAAAACCGTAACCCATGACGGATACTAAAATAATCAAGCAAATGAGCATTCCCAACATGCTTTGTACTCCGAGCGAAATGCCCATTCCCACAATGGAAAATGCCGCCAAAATGGCGAGACATAAAAAGTTCCACTTTATGCCAGTCACAAACGTTCGCCTCCTTATTGATATTGTACAAAAAAATTAACCATTTAACCACCATTTATGATATAATTGTCAGGTTCAATGTTCAATATGCACGACTTAGGCAGGAGGAACAACTTTGAATAAAAGAGATGATATAAGAAATATAGCGATCATTGCCCATGTTGATCATGGGAAAACGACATTGGTGGATCAGCTTTTAAGACAATCAGGGATTTTCCGTACGAATGAGCACGTTGAAGATCGTGTAATGGATTCCAATGAATTGGAACGTGAACGGGGAATCACAATTTTGGCTAAAAATACAGCCATTCAATATAAAGGTACAAAAATCAATATCATGGATACCCCTGGACATGCCGATTTTGGCGGTGAAGTAGAGCGGATTTTGCGAATGGTTGACGGCGTTTTGCTTGTTGTGGATGCTTACGAGGGTTGCATGCCCCAAACGCGGTTTGTTTTGAAAAAAGCGCTTGAACAAAACTTGACACCGATCGTTGTTGTCAATAAAGTCGACCGTGATTTTGCCCGCCCGGAAGAAGTGGTGGACGAGGTGTTGGAATTGTTTATCGAACTGGATGCGAACGATGACCAGCTTGAATTTCCAGTTGTTTTTGCTTCCGGCATAAACGGAACAGCAAGTACAGAACCGGACCGTCAGGAAGAAACGATGGAAGTCCTTTACGAAACGATATTGGATCATATTCCGGCTCCCGTGGAAAATCGGGAAGAGCCGCTCCAACTCCAAGTCTCTTTGCTGGATTATGACAAGTATGTTGGCAGAACCGGCATCGGCCGTATCTTTCGCGGAACAATTAAAGTCGGGCAACAGGTCGCCCTTTTAAAACAAGATGGCACAGTAAAACAATTTCGGGTGACCAAGCTGTTCGGATTCTTTGGTTTAAAAAGAGTAGAGATCGACGAAGCATTTTCTGGCGATATCGTTGCCGTTTCTGGGATGGAAGATATAAATGTGGGTGAAACGCTTTGCCCGGTAGACCATCAAGAGCCTCTGCCGATCCTCACAATTGACGAGCCTACTTTGCAAATGACATTTCTTGTCAATAATAGTCCGTTCGCCGGCAGGGAAGGCAAATTTGTCACTGCCAGAAAAATTGAAGAAAGGCTTATGACACAGTTGGAGACCGATGTCAGTTTGCGTGTAGAACTTGGCGATTCTCCCGATACTTGGATCGTCTCCGGACGTGGTGAGCTCCATTTGTCTATTTTAATTGAAAATATGCGGCGTGAAGGTTTTGAACTGCAGGTTTCCAAGCCGAAAGTCATCGTGAAAGAAATTGATGGGACCCTTTGTGAGCCGATTGAGCACGTACAAATCGATGCCCCTGAGGAACATACGGGCAGCATCATTGAATCTCTCGGCTCCCGAAAAGGGACAATGCTGGACATGATCAATAACGGAAAAGGACAGGTCAGGTTGATCTTCCAGGTTCCGGCGCGAGGGCTGATCGGCTATACGACTGAATTTATGTCGATTACAAGAGGGTACGGCATCTTGAACCACACCTTTGATAGTTATCAGCCAATGGCACAGGGACAGATAGGCGGGCGACATCAAGGAGTGCTCGTTTCCATGGAAAGTGGAAAAGCAACAACTTATGGCATCATGCATGTCGAAGACCGCGGTACTATTTTCGTCGAACCCGGAACCGAAATATACGAGGGAATGATCATCGGAGAGCATACCCGGGAAAATGACCTTGCTGTCAATATTACGAAAACAAAGCATGCAACAAACGTTCGTTCGGCTACGAAAGATCAAACGTCGACTATTAAAAGGCCGAGGATCATGTCGTTGGAAGAGTCGCTTGAATACTTGAATGACGATGAGTTGTGTGAAGTCACTCCCGAGTCAATCCGATTGAGGAAAAAGATTTTGAATAAAAATGAACGGGAAAAAGTGGCGAAAAAGAAAAAATATGTCTAAACGGGTTTTTAAACATGGTAAATATGATATGCTTATTTGGGATTCTTCTGTATGGAGGAATCCCCTTTTAAAAGGCTGGAAAAGGAGGGAGCGGAAATGAATTTCTTCGGAAGCCTGGCATCCATTATCGCCATGACCAAAGAAGATCAGGCTGTCATTGACAGATTTTCTGCCATTTATAGATTTTACTACGATTTGACTCAAAATCCGCCAACGGCAAACTGGCTTTTTTATGTAACGATCATTGCCCTTAGCATCCTTGTGTATAAATTGGGGTTTGCCAAAAAGCTCCCATTGCTAAAATCCGCTATTATTTACATTTTTCTCATAGCGGGATGTACGGTACTTACCTTTTTGGGCATTTTCCTGCCAATAGCGGAAGGGCTTATTGTTGCGGCCCTCATTTTAATCCTTTATAAGATCAGATTACACAAAGAAAAAAAATCGGGTGCACTATAGCTTCAGGCACCACAAACGAAAAACACCCATGCACACACAATGAACTGCATCCATCTAACTATTGGAGGTGCAGTTTTTTCTATGGCTACATTTACTGCAGAAGATAAATTACAAGCAATTGAGTGAAATTTAAATAGAAATGAGGTTCAAATGAACAGCAAAATCGTTAAGAACTGATCATAAAGCGATTCTAAAATGGGTGAAACAATATGAGTATAACGGCGTAGAAGCGTTTATAAAACGGTATACAAATTATCCAGCACAGTTTAAACCAGATGTACTAAAATGCATGATTGAACACGGTACGTCCTTACTTGAAACTGCGGTATATGTAATATATCTACTCAACCTGCACTTCGCAGTGGAAAAAACAATTTGAAACACAAGGATTCGATGCCCTTCAATCAAAGAAAAAGGGACGTCCACCCGTTAAAAAAGAAACGAATACTCGGTAATGGAGAATTTCTTTGGGATTATGAATTCGGAAGAGTCTGGGATACAATAAAAAACGAAAAATACAGTGAAACTTCATTCAGTAGGAGTATTCTTCCCTCTCCTACTGAATGTTAGTTGAACGAATCGGGCATTTAGGTGCCGTTATCTCCCACTTAGACCTTTTGTATCAACTCAGGTCTTGAAGTGGGAGTTTTACGCCACCTTACATGCTGGATAAATGGTCCCAGTGTATAATACGCAAGCTTTTAGCGTAGTCAAAATAGGTAGACTCTTGCGGGAATAGCTCGAGCTGAAGATCCCGCAGGAAAGCGACCTTTGCTTTCCGAGGAAGCTGATGCCGGGCCCGCGGAAAGCAAAATATTTTGGCGTAGCGATGATAGGGATTTTTCTGAACAATTATAAATGAATCGTTCGATTTTTTATATACCAGCCTCGTTGTAATTGTAAAACACTTTAAATTAGAAAAATATATCGATTACTACGGATAAAGTCAAAATTAAAAATGAGTCCGGTGCAATACCGAACTCATTTTACTCAAGTTGCCTGATGAAATAACCGTGTCTAACTTTTAGGGGTGACTTCACAAGGCTTGGGTGTTTTACATTCTAGAAGTCATTTTTCTTTTTTTTAAAACTGTACAGGTGAAATTGTCCGCTTGCAAACCGGGCTCTTGTCTTTTCTTCAATTCGGTTGTGGCATTGTTCACACATATACGTATGGATCGGCCTGTTCCGAAGCTTTTTTGCAAGCGGCGTGTCATCTTCAAGCTCGTTTTGTTCATCACATATCACACACTGTACTTTCATAAAGACCACCTCAAGTACAAATGGAAATTCCTTCTGTACGATTATACCATGATTCGGTGATTGTATAAATTATCGCTTTAAATGGCAGTAAGACTTCCACTGAAATGGGGTTGGGTGGAGGCCTGCCAGTACCAGCCGGATTGGCTTAACTAACAATTAGCGGCCCAAAAGCTCTCCGCCGCTAGAAGTTTCGCCTTAACCGCCTTTAACTGGCAGTAAAAAGGTTGGGTGGGGCTCAACCGCCAGTAACAGCCCGGTTTCGGTCGGCTCCATTGTTAAAAATCGGCATCGTCACATCATCTGTTTTTCAAAGATTCCGACCACGAAAAGTGATGTGGCTTACAGGATTATTAGTGTAAGTGAAGCGATTTCGATAGCATCGTCTTCGCCTGAAAAAAGCGCGAGCTTCAAGGACGTTGCTTCCGGAGCTTGCCACCTAATCGGTGAGGGCTTAGAGGATCGCAGGCTAAGAACACTACATCAGGCCTGCACGACCCAACCAACCCGCTGCTAGCATTTTTTCCTTTATTCTTCCGTAGATTGCTCTTGCTGTTCCTTGTTTAAAGTTCTGTTTTCATTTTGATTCATTTCCCGCTTGGGCTTTTGGGGGGCCTCTTCGGGATTTTTATTCATTTCCCGGGGCGGAGCCTCCGGCATTACCCTGCCTGTTATATCTGCCAACTCATTCATAATCCCCTGAAGCGGCTGGCCTGCTGCAAAATCATTTCTTAATTCGTCAAGTCTTTCATTCAAATCGGGGTCGGCTACGACAACCGCGCCGGCTCCCAGCGGATCATGCTTAATGCTTTCAACAACCGAATATTTAAGAGAGCCGACTTTTGATCTGTCCATGTCTTTGTCCACATCAATTCCGATTACGGCATAATCCCCGGCAACAACCGCCCTGGCTCCTCTTACTCCCCGAACTTGTGAAGCCAAGTTGGCAAGATGGTCTGCCTTATCTATATTATCTCGGCGATTATCGTCCGCCATTTCTTCATTTTTTGTACTAACACCTTGTGGTCTGGGCTCGTTCGTATTATTTTCCATATTATTTTGTTGCCCGCATGCCGCCAATAAAAAAATGCACATGAGTAATAAAACTTTTTTCATATGAATTGCCTCCTTTCATATTGCCTTCTTACACTTATATTGTGAAAGAGCTTCTATCTTTATGCGGTCAGGCATATATTTCTGAAAAAGTGCTGACTGGCACCGGCGCATTTCTCGCTTCATATGATATTAAAAAGGAGCAGGAGGCATCAATTTGACGAAAATTTACGTGTTAGATACGAATGTCTTGCTTCAAGATCCGAATGCCGTATTTTCATTTCAAGATAATGAGATCGTCATTCCGGCTGTAGTATTGGAGGAACTCGATTCTAAAAAAAGGGATATGAGTGAAATCGGCAGGAATGCAAGACATGTTTCCAAATTGATTGACAGCTTCAGGAAGACGGGAAAATTGCATGAACAAATCATTCTCGAAAATGGCGGCACACTGAGAATTGAATTGAACCATAGATCC
This sequence comes from Siminovitchia sp. FSL W7-1587, assembly GCF_037963795.1. NCBI lineage: Bacteria > Bacillati > Bacillota > Bacilli > Caryophanales > Bacillaceae > Siminovitchia > Siminovitchia sp. FSL W7-1587. The sequence goes on along the minus strand of NZ_CP150169.1, from coordinate 457,991 downwards.
TTTCATCAACTGCAGGAGATTTTTCTTGAAAAAACAAATGATAATCGCATACTCGCGGTGGCGAAGAATATCGCCATTGAAGAAGAGGGAAAGGAAGATGGAAAGCCGGTGATCATCGTAAGCAAAGATGCATTATTAAGGGTGAAAGCCGATGCTCTTGGCTTGCTTGCAGAAGATTTTTTGAGCGACCGGGTCGTTGAAGTCGAACACTTGTATACCGGAATGCAAGAAATTTTTGTCGATATCGACTGTTTAAGGATTTTTTACGAAAAGGGCGAAATATCCGCTTTGGATTTATCAGAAAAAAAGACCTTTTATCCAAATCAATTCGTCATCATGAAAGATGAAATGGGGAGCTCGTCTTCCGGGATTGGGATGGTCGATAAACGGGGAGCAAACATTAAAAAGCTCAAAAGCAGTTATGAGTCCATATGGGGAATCAGACCAAGGAACGCTCAGCAAATGATGGCCGCAGAACTGCTCTTCCGAAATGATATCCAGCTTGTCACAATGATCGGCAAAGCCGGTACGGGAAAGACTTTGCTTGCACTGGCTGCAGGGTTAATGCAGACGGAAGACTTGCAGTCGTACAAAAAGCTGTTGGTGGCGCGCCCGATCGTTCCAGTTGGAAAGGATATCGGGTATTTGCCCGGAGAAAAACAAGAAAAATTACGGCCTTGGATGCAGCCGATATACGACAACCTTGAATATTTATTCAATACAAAAAAGCCGGGGGAACTCGATTCGATCCTCGCCGGAATGGGCTCAATAGAGGTAGAAGCGCTCACATATATTCGAGGAAGAAGCATTCCGGAGCAATTTATCATTATAGATGAAGCTCAAAATTTGACGAAGCATGAAGCAAAGACAATATTAACAAGGGTGGGAGAAAGAAGCAAAATTGTTTTGATGGGTGATCCGCAACAAATCGACCATCCTTATTTGGATGAATACAACAACGGTTTGACATACGTATTGGAGAAGTTTAAAGGGGAAAGTGCGGCGGGGCATATTAAGCTTGTCAAAGGTGAAAGATCCCAATTGGCGCAGCTTGCCGCTGACATATTATAAGCCTTTTCCAAAAGTGATCATAATGACAAATATTCCTGAGAAGGACGAGATTTCAACAAGAGAGTAAAAGAGGATGCCCTTTTAGGGACTGAATGGGCCAATTAAGTGATCATTGCTCCGAATAAAATGATCGCTGTTTTTTATTCATTCCTGAACTCTTCAATGAGGATGTGATGATGATCTGCCCTTTTCTTGCATACTTGAAAATAGAAGGAATCAGCGGATTGAAGTAGCATCTGGACGAATCCGCGGGCTGAAGAACCATTACATATCGTAATCCATATGCGCTTTAGTGTTGTCTTGAAATGAAAAGCTCGCCATGTTTTGATCAATAATTTCCTCGGAAGCGGAATGGGCAGTTTGAAGAATGAGGCAACTCATGCGCTTAACTGTCAGACAAGCCCCCGATTAGCGCTAACCAGAGTCCTCCCAGGGGGGAGAGACTCGCTTCAAGATTCATTCAATAGGCACAATAAACTTCCTGCCGCTTTGTGACGCGGTAAACAAAACAAGCGATATCGCAAAGCGGTTTAAGATGCTAATCGTGATTCTCTGAATACTATCTTGAAAAAGAGCCACGCAGAAAAAGCGGAGCTTTTTCGAGGAGAGGGGGGCGCAACTGCGACAACGTCAGATTGTTTCTTGCCAATATTCATACAAAAGTTACATAAAGAAAGAGTGCGGAACACAACTAAATCAGCTGATGAAAAAACGAACAATAAAGTGAAACTTCATTTAGTAGGAGTCTCTTACGGCATCTTACATGCGGGATAAAGTGAAACTTCATTCAAGGAATGCTTTTCTCCTTGAATGTTAGTTGAACCAATCGGGCATTTAGGTGCCGTTATCTCCCACTTAGCCCTTGTATATTCACTCCAGATTTTGAAGTGGGGGTCTTACGGCACCTTACATGCGGGATAAAGTGAAACTTCATTCAAGGAATGCTTTTCTCCTTGAATGTTAGTTGAACCAATCGGGCATTTAGGTGCCGTTATCTCCCACTTAGCCCTTTTATATTCATTCCAGATTTTGAAGTGGGGGTCTTACGGCACCTTACATGCCGGATAAATGGTCCCTGTGTATAATACGCAAGCTTTTAGCGTAGTCAACATATGTGGACTCCTGCGGGAATAGCTCGAGCTGAAGGTCCCGCAGGAAAGCGACCTTTGTTTTCCGAGGAAGCTGAAGAGACCTGCGAAAAGCGCAATATGTAGACGTAGCGATGATAGGGATTTTTTTTACACAAATAAACCGAACAATTATAAATGAATTGTTCGGCTTTTGCTATTTCGGATTTGCTTATGTCCCAGCCTCGCATCTGTTTTACCCTATTCCACACGAAAACCTTTGACAAACTTAATCGGGTTATTTCTATTGGACCCGTCTGAGTGTAACACATGTACAGGACCGTCTTCTCGAAGCGGCTTACCGTCTTTTGAAAAAGCAAGGATTAAATCATACGCGTTTTCAAGAGGATATGAAATGTCTTTTGAATCTGTTTCGATGACAAATGTTGAGGCATCCTTTTCAGGCTCGGCATTTTCCAAAAATGGTTTTAAAGAAATGCCGAAAGTGCCTGTCAGCAATTTCGTTTTTTCAAATTGCCGTTCTGATTTAAGGGTTGGCGGGGAAACATTTCCTTCTTTGATCACCCTGTCCCAATGTTTGGAGGCTACTGTAAATTCTTCTTCATCGTCCTCTTTATGGTCTTCCGAAAAATATGTATTCAAATCGATTTTGCGGTCATCGAAAATCCAAACACCCGCATCCAATGTGATTGGAAACTTGACCTTGCCTTTAATCGGGAGAATCGTATCCATCATTTAACCTCCTTCTTATCCTGGAGTAAGTATACCGAAAAACTTGCAAAAATAAAAGTTGTCCGCACTTATTGTTTCATAAGCATTTGTTTTTTTACGGAAGCTCTATTGTCATATTTCCACTTACCCCTTGCAATTTGCCTATATTAGGGTTAAAATTTACAGATAGTATTGTCTATTTGTCCGGAGACAGGGGGATAAAATGTGGTGTCTGAAATGAAGATTGATCATCGGGAAAGGGCCTACGCTCTGCTCAAGGCAGACGCGGATAAGATTTTGCGTTTGATTCAGGTGCAAATGGACAACTTAACGATGCCCAAATGTCCTTTATACGAGGAAGTGTTGGATACTCAGATGTTCGGCTTTTCTCGTGAAATAGACTTTGCCGTCCGCCTCGGACTTGTGGATGAAAAGGATGGCAAGGAATTGATATGTTCACTTGAAAGGCGGCTATCTGCTCTCCATGAGGCATTTACAGAAAGTGAAAAGTGAGTGATTTTGTACAAGCATCATCACTATCGCCGCACTGTAAAACTCAAACAGTTTATTCGAAATTGTTTGGGTTTTTTTGTCCTATGGACAGACGTTTAGGTAGTATTCTTTTACTTTTTTACTCTATTAATAAATGGCGAAAATTGAATGAAAGATTGGATGAAGAATATGCTGAAAAAAATACTGCGGTCATATGATTACTCGATCATCGCTGTTTATTTTCTGCTCTGCTTATTTGGATTAATCATGATTTATAGCGCCAGCATGGTGGTGGCTGTTCAGTGGTTTGGTTACCCGGCTGATTTTTTTTATGAAAAGCAGAAGATCAACCTGCTCGTTGGATTCTTGTTTTTTTTGTTTTTCGCCATTTTTCCATATAAAGCATACAAAAATAAAACCTTTCTCATTTCCATTACGTTAGCTGCGGTGCTTGGTTTATTTGCAGTTGTTTTGTTTGGACATGTCACAAATAACGCCCAAAGCTGGATTCAATTGGGGGCGCGAAAAATCCAGCCCTCCGAGTTCGCGAAGATAAGCGTCATTATATACTTATCCGCGGTATATTCAAAAAAGCAATCCTATATCAACCAACTCAATAAAGGGGTATTGCCCCCTTTGCTCTTTCTCGTTTTTGTCTGTTTTTTGATTGCAATGGAACCAGATAATGGTACCGCGCTCATTACTTTATTAATCGGAATGACGATTATCGTCTGCTCGGGAATGCGATTTCGCACGATCATGAAGCTCGTCATGCTCGGATTGCTGTTAATTGCTGTCCTTTCTCCTTTCCTTATTTTAAAGTTCGAAAAGATTTTTACAGAAAATCGCATGGGCCGATTCGCGGGGTACTTGGACCCTTTTGGAACCGGGCAGAATGAGGGCTTTCAACTCGTAAACTCGTATTTGGCTATCGGTTCCGGCGGCTTAAAAGGGTTGGGGCTTGGTCAAAGTGTCCAAAAGCTAGGGTATTTGCCGGAAGCCCACACCGATTTTATTATGGCAATCATTGCAGAGGAACTTGGAGCATTTGGAGTCGCTTTTGTATTGGTTGGGCTTGGATATATCGTTTTGAGAGGCCTTTTTATCGCCACCAGAAGTAAGGATCCGTTTGGCGCTATGCTGGCGATTGGCATTTCATGCATGATTGGTATTCAATCCTTTATTAATTTGGGGGGAATGTCAGGCCTAATCCCGATAACGGGGGTTCCACTTCCTTTCATTAGTTATGGCGGATCATCCATTCTAGTATTATCCATTTTGATGGGAATTTTGGCTAATGTGGCCATGTTTAACAATTACGAAGAAAAATTCAAAGCCGAAAAAGCTGTTCCTGTACCACATGCTGAGCCTTCCCAGCCGAATGCCAATCGGAAATGGGGCGCTCAGCGGCGTACATTTAAATAAATGGTTATTATAGAAAGGGAGAATTGTGGATGAAGAATATTAATAAAGTACTGGTTGCCAACAGGGGGGAAATCGCCATCCGGGTATTCAGGGCCTGTACAGAGCTCAACATCCGGACGGTGGCCGTCTATTCCCGCGAAGACTCCGGGTCCTACCACCGCTATAAAGCGGATGAAGCCTATTTGGTCGGCGAAGGAAAAAAACCTATAGATGCTTATTTAGATATTGAAGGCATCATTGACATTGCGAAAAGGGCCGGAGTGGATGCCATTCACCCTGGGTATGGATTCCTTTCCGAAAACATTGATTTTGCCAGACGGTGCGAAGAAGAGGGACTCATCTTCATCGGACCGGCTGTCAAACACCTCGATATGTTCGGGGATAAAGTAAAAGCCAAGCACCAGGCCATCTTGGCGGGGATCCCAGTTATCCCGGGAAGCGATGGGCCTGCAGAAACCCTTGAAGAAGCGGCCGCATTCGGTAATGACCATGGATACCCAATTATGGTAAAGGCGGCTCTTGGCGGCGGTGGACGCGGTATGAGGATTGTGCGTTCGCGCGGAGAGCTAAAGGAAGCTTACGAGCGGGCCAAATCGGAAGCAAAAGCCGCTTTTGGAAATGATGAAGTATATGTCGAAAAATTAATTGAAAATCCGAAGCATATTGAAGTCCAGATTTTGGGAGATGCCAAAGGCGATATCATTCATTTGTTTGAAAGGGATTGCTCCGTCCAAAGACGCCATCAAAAAGTTGTTGAAACGGCACCATGCGTATCGCTTTCAGACCATATGCGCGAAAGAATTTGCGATGCGGCGGTTACCCTCATGAAAAATGTCGGGTACATAAATGCCGGAACGGTAGAGTTCCTTGTTTCAGGCAATGAGTTTTACTTTATTGAAGTGAATCCAAGAATCCAGGTGGAACATACGATTACAGAAATGATCACCGGGATTGACATCGTCCAATCACAAATCCTGATTGCGGAAGGGCATTCCCTGCATGGAGAAACAATTCAGATTCCAAAGCAGGAACATATTAAGATGAACGGTTTTGCCATTCAGTCACGTGTCACAACTGAAGATCCGCTTAACGACTTCATGCCTGACACCGGTAAGATCATGGCATATCGTTCTGGCGGTGGATTTGGCGTCCGTCTTGATGCAGGTAACGGCTTTCAAGGGGCTGTCATTACCCCGTTTTATGATTCGCTGCTTGTAAAAGTATCGACCCAAGCGCTCACCTTCAGGCAGGCTGCGGCAAAAATGGTCAGAAATCTGAAAGAATTTCGCATTAGGGGAATAAAAACAAATATTCCATTTTTGATCAATGTCATGGAACATGAAAAGTTCATTACGGGTGAATATGATACTTCTTTTATAGATGAGACGCCGGAATTGTTTTCTTTTGAGGAGAGCAAAGACCGCGGAACAAAAATGCTCTCATATATTGGAACGGTCACGGTAAATGGTTTCCCTGGAATTGAAACGACGAAAAAACCGGTTTTTCCGGATCCGCGCATACCCAAAATACCTGCGGGCCAATCAGTGCCACCCGGAACAAAGCAAATTTTGGAACAACAAGGTGCAGAAGGGCTTGTTAATTGGGTAAAAAATCAGAATAGAGTGCTTGTAAGCGATACAACTTTTCGCGATGCCCACCAGTCGTTGCTTGCCACTCGTGTCAGAACCCGTGATATGTTGCAAGTGGCAGAGCCGACAGCACAACTTCTTCCAGGACTGTTCTCCTTGGAAATGTGGGGAGGGGCCACGTTTGATGTTGCGTACCGGTTTTTGAAAGAAGACCCGTGGGAGCGCCTTCAAGTACTTCGGAAGAAGATTCCGAATTTGCTTTTTCAAATGCTTTTCCGCGGCTCGAACGCCGTCGGATATAAAAACTATCCTGATAACGTCATCCGTGAGTTTATCAGATTATCCGCTGATGCAGGCATTGACGTTTTTCGGATTTTTGACAGCCTTAACTGGGTCAAGGGAATGGAAGTGGCAATCGATTCTGTCCGCGCATCAGGGAAAATTGCCCAAGCGGCTATTTGTTATACCGGGGACATCAACGATCCGGCAAGGTCCAAGTATGATGTCAATTATTATAAGCAGCTCGCCAAAGAATTGGAAGCTCAGGGTGCCCATATTCTGGCCATTAAAGATATGGCTGGCTTATTAAAGCCCGAAGCGGCTTACCGCCTTATTTCCGAATTGAAGGGTATAGTCGATGTGCCAATTCATCTGCACATGCATGATACGAGCGGCAACGGAATCTTTACGTATACGAAAGCCATTGAAGCGGGTGTCGACATTATTGACACGGCTTTGGGATCGGTTGCGGGGCTTACATCCCAGCCCAGTTTGAATTCGCTTTACTATGCCCTGGAGGGAACAGACAGGCAGCCAGATGTGTCGATTGATGATGTGGAAAAGCTTTCCTACTATTGGGAGGATGTCCGCAAATATTACCAGCACTTCGAAAGCGGCATGCTTGCTCCTCATTCAGAAGTATACCGTCATGAGATGCCGGGCGGACAATATAGCAACTTGCAACAACAGGCGAAAGCGGTTGGGCTTGGAAGCCGCTGGGATGAAGTAAAAGATATGTACCGCCGGGTAAACTTGATGTTTGGAGATATCGTCAAAGTGACACCTTCATCCAAGGTGGTCGGGGATATGGCGCTCTTTATGGTGCAAAACGATTTGACGGAGGAATCTGTCCTTGAAAAAGGCATGACAATCGACTTTCCTGATTCGGTTATTGAACTGTTTGAAGGATACCTCGGACAGCCTTACGGCGGCTTTCCGAAAGATTTGCAGCGAGTCATTTTAAAGAAACGCAAGCCTATTACCGTACGCCCTGGAGAGCTGCTTGAAGATATCGATTTTGCCGCGTTAAAAGCCCAGTTGGCACAAGAGGTCGGAGGTACCGTTTCTGAGTATGATGTAATGGCCTACGCCCTGTACCCGAAAGTAATCCTTGAGTATTTTCAAACCATCAACCAATTTGGAAATATTTCGGTTATCGACACGCCCACATTTTTTCACGGAATGAGATTGGGAGAAGAAATCGAAGTAGAAATCGAAACAGGAAAGACATTGATCGTCAAGCTCGTATCAATCGGCCAATCACAGCCGGATGGAACCCGGACAGTTTATTTCGAGCTAAATGGCCAGCCGCGTGAAATTATCATTAAAGATGAAAGCATCAAGTCGACCGTTATCGCAAAGCGGAAGGCGGATCCGAAAAATGAAGCTGAAATCGCTGCCACCATGCCTGGAACGGTGCTAAAAGTGCTTGTTGCCAAAGGAGAGGCCGTGAAAAAAGGCGATCATCTCATTATCACCGAAGCAATGAAAATGGAGACAACCGTACAGGCGCCTTTCTCTGGAACGATCAAAGATATTTACGTCAAAAGCGGCGAGGCGATCCAAACAGGCGATTTGCTTATCGAGATGGAAAAATAATATCCCGAGCGCAAAAAACTTGCACACGAACATCATGTGCAAGTTTTTTCATTGCTGCGTAATCATTTTAGATGATTTCAGTTCACCCGGCGTTGTTTCTTGTACAGGTGCATATTCCACGCCTGGTCTTGAAAATAACATAATAAAATAACTAAGTAAACCAAAGAGGCAGGTAATAAAGAGGGCATGCGCAAGGGCAACGTAAATATTCAATTCCGTTAACACAACGACAGCACCAGCCGCTACTTGCAAGGTAACCAGAATGAAGGCTACAATCCACCCCATATACACGACTCTTTGATTTTTATAATGCTTTACGGCCATCCATGTGATATAACCAATCCAAATAAAAATGAGTCCGGCCATTACGCGGTGGCCCATTTGAATCCACTCATACATATTGGATGGAAGCGCCAGTAGAGACCCGTTCGAACATAAAGGCCAATCACTGCAAATAAGGCTTGCATCGGTATGGCGGACGAGCGCGCCTGTATAAACGACAATATAACTGTATATGGTGACACCGACCGTATGATATTTCATCCTTTTATCTATTTGCAATTTCGTTGCATCGAACTTTTTATCCACTTCAAAAATCAACAGTGTCAATAAAAAGACAGAAGCAAAAGAAATAAGGGAAATACCGAAATGAAGCGCTAAAACAAATTTTGATTGCCCCCATACAACTGCAGCCGCACCGATTAATGCTTGTAAAATAAGAAAGAAGACAGAAAGAACCGCGAGCGGCTTCGTTTCTCTTTTGTCTCCGATCGCTTTCCAAGCCCAGATGGAAAGAATAACAACCATAATGGCTGCAGATCCGGAAACAACCCGGTGAGCTAGTTCAATGATCAGTTCTGCATTGATATTTGATGGAATCAGTTCGCCATTGCAAAGGGGCCATGATCTTCCACAGCCGAGTGAAGAACCTGTCTTTGTCACTAAAGCTCCCCCGAGCAAGACGAAGACCATGACCACCGTCGAGAGAACGGCGAACCATTTTAATTTCCGGTGCAAATTTTCACCTACTTACTATAAGAGATTTTATTTTCATGGAACGTTCAGCAACAATAATTTCAATAACGATAGTACCTAATCATGCTCCAAAAAACAACCGACAAATTTGTTAACATCGCTTTCACTATTGAAAAACTTGAAATTACAGGGTTTTTTTGCTAGAAATGATATATAGTATGCTCCATAAACTGATCAAAAAAGATTGCTGCCGACAAACTTTTGACAAAATGGCCGACACACTTTTGACAAAGATTGTGGCGAAAGCAATATATAAATGGTTGCATAATATGCTTAAATATAAAATGGAAAGTAGCAATGGCCTGAGGGGAAAAATGCTTTAACCTGATAGTTCGGATTTTCGGATGCATTATGGTACAATACAAAGTGCACCAGCATACCTACATAACATATTGAAAAAACAGGAAAATAAGTGAACAAATACTGAAAAATGAACATAATAAGGGAAAATTGCATCATTTTGGACTATAGTAAGGGTAAAGCAATCAAGTTTATAAAGGGAGAGAGGTGGAAGAATAATGGATAACAGTCGGCTTGCATCAGCGGTGGAAGAAGCCATCCCTCCTGCTACTGCCTGGAAAGACTTCCTGTCATTGATCAAAATTGGTATTGTCAACTCGAACTTGATCACCACATTTACTGGACTATGGATAGCAATCATCATGACTGAAAAACACTTTTTGCAGTCACTTGACATTGTCTTTTTAACATTGCTTGGCACATCCCTTATTATAGCCGGTTCATGTGCACTCAATAATTATATTGATCGTGACATTGACCCGATTATGGAAAGAACGAAAGACAGGCCTACAGTTACAGGAAGAATCAGCGGAGGCAAAGTGTTGGCGATTGGCTTTATTTTTATCGCTGCTGGCCTGTTCATGGTTTTTATGACAAATATGACAGCCGGTCTTATTAGTATAGTAGGGGTCTTCAGTTACGTGGTTCTCTATAGCATGTGGTCAAAGAGGCGGTATGTAAGCAACACTGTGATCGGAAGCATTTCCGGTGCGGTCCCGCCCTTAATTGGTTGGGCGGCAGTGGATCCGAGCTTGCCGGCCATGGCCTGGATGCTTTTTCTCCTCATGTTCATTTGGCAGCCGCCGCATTTTTATGCGTTGGCAATGAGAAGAGTGGAAGAATACCGGGCGGCAAATATTCCGATGTTGCCTGTTGTAAAAGGATTTGCTGCTACAAAGAGAAGCATTATTATGTGGGTGGCCTTGTTGCTCCCATTACCGTTTTTTATGTCTTCTTTGGGCACTCCATTCGTGATATTTGCGACTATTTTAAATGTCGGATGGCTCATTTTGGGTATTGCTGGATATAAAATGAAAAATAATATAAAATGGGCAACGTTCATGTTTGTCTATTCCTTAAATTATTTGACCATTCTTTTTACGGCCATGGTCATATTTACAGTTATATAACTTGGGGAATTCTTTCTTATGTAAGAAATCCATATATAAAAGACCCGGTCATTGGTTGACATTATGATTTTTTAACGAAAGAGGGGTTAGTAGAATTATGAAACAATGGCTGCATAAGTGGCGCCTTTTATCGGTGTTTGCGATGTTGGCGCTCGTTCTTTCAGGCTGCGGCGAGCCTTTTGTATCCGCACTGGTACCAGCGGGTAAAATTGCCAAGCAACAATATGATCTCATTCTGTTAAGTTTGGGGATCATGACATTGGTAATCGTCGTTGTAGTAATCATTTTTACTTTTGCCATTATTCGTTTCCGTCGCCGGAAAGGGGAAGAAAATAAGATCCCTAAACAGGTTGAAGGCAGTCATACATTGGAAATCGTCTGGACTGTTATTCCAATTGTCTTGTTGCTGATTCTCGCCGTTCCTACGGTTGCCATTACATTTAGCCAAGGCGATGTATCCGCAATTAACAAGAAGGATGAGGATGGAAACAGGGAGGCATTGGTTGTCAATGTGCGTGCCCATTTGTACTGGTGGGAATTTGAATATCCTGATCTTGGCATCGTAACAAGCCAGGACTTGGTGATTCCGACTGACGAGAAAGTTTATTTCAAAGTAAAAGCCGCAGATGTAAAACACTCGTTTTGGATTCCGCCACTGGGAGGAAAGCTGGATACAAACCCTGAAAACGAAAACAAGTTTTGGTTGATTGTTGACGGCAAAAAAGCGGAAAAAGCAGAAAATGTCTTTTACGGAAAGTGTGCCGAGCTATGCGGTCCTTCCCACGCATTAATGGACTTCAAGGTAAAAGCGTTGCCTCAGCAAGATTTTGAAAAATGGGTGGCAGATATGCAAGACGCCAAAGAACCTGCTCCAACTACAGAACTTGCGCAACAGGGAGAAGAAATTTTTCAACAAAGCTGTATCACATGCCATGCTATCTCCCCGAGCAACGAAGCACCGGCTCAAGCGAGAACAGCACCAAATTTGGCCGGGTTTGCTGAACGCGAAAGAATTGCCGGTATCCTTGACCATAACGAGGAAAACTTGAAGGAATGGCTGAAGGATCCTGAGAAAGTGAAACCGGGCAATAAAATGACGGGCACTTATCCAGCATTATCTGATGAAGAATTGGATGCTTTGGCTGCCTATTTAATGGAATTAAAGGTTCAAGAATGACGACTTTAAAATAAGGGAGGTTTATCTCTGTGAGTACTATTGCTCAAAAAAGAGGTTTCGGTGCCGTTTTATGGGATTATTTAACGACTGTCGACCATAAAAAAGTTGGTATCTTATATTTTGGCGCAGGATTTTTCTTCTTCCTCCTTGGCGGAATCGAAGCCATGATTATTCGTATCCAGCTCGCAGTTCCTAACAATGACTTTGTAAGTGCTGGAACGTTTAATGAAATGATGACCATGCATGGGACAACGATGATCTTCTTTGCCGCCATGCCGATCTTGATTGGATTTATGAACGCCATTATGCCTCTCCAAATTGGGGCGCGGGACGTGGCATTCCCGTTTTTGAATGCTCTTGGACTATGGCTGTTCATTTTTGGAGGATTATTGGTCAACGTCTCTTGGTTTTTAGGAGGCGCACCAGAAGCTGGTTGGACTTCTTATGCATCACTTGCGATGAACTCCGCAACCCATGGTACAGATTTCTATGCTACCGGAATTCAAATTTCCGGGTTTGGAACACTCATGGGGGGAATTAACTTCTTGGTCACGATTATCAACATGCGTGCGCCAGGAATGACTTACATGAGAATGCCAATGTTCACATGGACAACATTTATCACTTCAGCACTTATTTTGTTTGCATTCCCGCCGCTGACAGTTGCATTGTTCTTGCTTACATTTGACAGACTGTTTGGCTCTCAATTCTTTAATGTAGCTGCCGGAGGGAACACGATTATTTGGGAACACTTCTTCTGGATCTTTGGACATCCGGAAGTATATATCTTGATTTTGCCTGCTTTCGGGATTTTCTCGGAAGTGATCTCGACCTTTTCAAGAAAAAGATTATTTGGATATTCGTCAATGGTATTTGCTACCGTTCTAATCGGATTCCTTGGCTTCATGGTGTGGGCTCACCATATGTTTACAGTTGGATTAGGTAATATCGCCAATGCAATCTTTGCTGTTGCGACGATGGCAATTGCGGTTCCGACAGGTATTAAAATCTTTAACTGGCTATTAACAATGTGGGGCGGAAGCATTAAATTTACAACACCAATGCTATGGGCGGCAGCGTTCATTCCTTCATTCGTAATGGGTGGAGTGACTGGAATCATGCAGGCTGCAGCTCCAGCCGACTACCAATACCATGACACCTACTTTATCGTGGCCCACTTCCACTATGTCATTGTTGGTGGAGTCGTATTCGGTATTTTTGCTGCCGTTCATTTTTACTGGCCAAAGCTTTTTGGACACATGTTAAATGAGACTTTAGGGAAAATCACATGTATCTTATTTGTCATCGGGTTCCATCTAACATTCTTCATCCAGCATTTCCTTGGTCTAATGGGGATGCCGCGAAGAGTCTTTACATTCCTTGACGGACAAGGATTAGAGACTGGAAACATGATTAGTTCTATCGGAGCTTTGACAATGGGTGTAGCCGTTGTGGTTTTACTCATTAACGTTGTGATCACTGCTATTAAAAATGAATCTGTTGCAAATGACCCTTGGGGTGACGGCCGTTCTATCGAATGGGCAATTCCTTCACCACCGCCATTTTATAACTTTAAACAACTCCCGCTCGTTCGCGGACTTGATGCTTACTGGCTTGAGAAAATGGATGGAAAAACAGAAATGACTCCAGCAGAGCCTGTAGGAGACATTCATATGCCAAATGGTTCATTTATTCCATTTATGATCTCTTTAGGTTTCTTCGTTGCTTCCTTTGGAGCCATTTACAATCAGGAACATGCTTGGGGAATACCAGTATTAATCATTGGTTTGGCTATCGCCTTTGGATCCATGCTTGTGCGCTCCCTGAAAGATGATCATGGCTATCATATTCCGAAAGCCGAGTTGTTGGAAGATGAGAAGGGGGTTAAGGCATAATGCAGGTTGAACAGCAATTTACTCCAGAAACATGGCCCGAGTTGCCTGAACGGGCCACTCTGGAGGGTAAAAATAAGTTTTTGGGCCTCTGGTTCTTTCTTGGGGGCGAAACCGTATTATTTGCGTCCTTTTTCGCCACATATTTGGCACTGAAGGATAAGGTCCCAGCCAGCGGAGGCTTGACCTCGTCCGAAGTCTTCGGTTTACCGCTTGCATTTGCCATGACGATGCTGTTACTCACTAGTTCGGTAACAAGTGTGTATGCCATTTACCATTTGCGGAACTTTAATTATAAAAAGATGCAGTTATGGTTTATCATCACGCTTTTATTGGGCTTAGGATTCTTTGCTTTAGAAATTTATGAGTTTTGGCATTATACGACAGAGTTAGGATTTGGTTTCACAAGCAGTGCTTTCAGCTCGGCTTTCTATACACTTGTTGGATTCCACGGAGGACACGTAGTGTTTGGACTTGGCTGGATTGCAGCATTGCTGATCAGAAACAGAAAACGTGGACTCAGCCTTTATAATGCGCCAAAGTTTTACCTGGCAAGTATTTACTGGCACTTTATTGACGTAGTCTGGGTATTTATCTTCACTGTCGTTTATTTAATGGGAATGGTGGGATAACGTATGGAAGATCAATACATGAATTCAGGAAATGCACGCGTTGATTATGAGTACCGCAAAAAAAGAAACAAGGAAGCCATGCGCCATCAAGTAATTTCTTTTGCCATTTCAATTTTTCTGACATTGGTGGCATTTGGGGCAGTGGCAGCAGGGTTTGACAAATGGTTTGTCATCCCGTTCATTCTTTTGCTCGCATTGGTGCAAGTTATTTTCCAATTGTATTATTTCATGCATATGAATGAAAAAGGACATGAAGCGGTTCAATTATTTATATATGGGGGAGTCATTATTGGTTTTGTAACCATTTTGGGCTTCGTCACGATTGTATGGTGGTAATAGGAGAGCCAGTCGAAACTTTCGGCTGGCTTTTCATTTGTTTTGTCATGAACTTGTCAATCGCCATCATTGAACCGGAAAGTAGGTAAACGTATAATGAAAAGTAGAAGGAAACGTATTCTACAAAAGAGGTGAAGGCGAATGCCTTTTAGCGCTTTAAGTATATTTGGATTTCGAGCTCTTTGGAGCCCGTATTTTTTGATCTTTGTTTTGTTGTTGATCGCCGCCTTTTTCTATTTGACGGTTAAGAAACGTGACCAATTTGCCAACAGTGAACCACTGAAAAAAAAAGAAGGCATCATTTTTGTCATAAGCATGGTTCTCCTTTATGTGATTAAGGGCTCTCCCGTGGACTTAATGGCGCATATCATGTTTTCTTTTCATATGGTGCAAATGGCATTTCTTTACCTTGTCATACCACCGCTTTTCATTGCGGGGGTGCCGAACTGGATTTGGGAAAAAGTGATTGAACTGCCAGTGATTCGTTCAATGTTCCGTTTTTTTACAAGGCCCCTTATCGCTCTAGTTGGATTTAATGGGCTATTTTCGATTTATCATATTCCACTTGTAATGGATTTCGTAAAAATGAATATCATTTTGCATGCTTCGTATACGGTGATGTTATTTGTGTTTGCCATTTTTCTGTGGTGGCCTTTAGTCAATACTCTGCCGGGGCAGAATCAACTTCATGGCTTGAAAAAGATCGGTTATATATTGGGGGATGCGGTTCTCCTTACACCGGCATGCGGACTCATTATATTTGCTCCCGAAGCAATGTATGCGACCTATACTGATGGGGAATTATGGCTAAAGTCGATGGCCCTCTGTGTGCCCGGGTCAACTTTGGAAGGGCTGACCATCAGTGGCCCAGAATTATTCACAAACATGCCAGCAAAGGAAGACCAACAATTAGGCGGCGTATTAATGAAAATCATCCAGGAAATTGTACTCGCCACCATCTTGGCAAAAGTATTCTTTGATTGGTATAAAAAAGAGCAAGTTGATTCGGAACCTGTGGATGAAACAGGAACGCTTGTTCAGCAGGAACCCCGCCACGCAGATTAACTAAAATAAAGACGGGAAGTACTGGAGCAATTCAATATACAAATAAGGAAGGGTATCGCATAATGTCTGTTCCAATGTTACCGACAATCAGTACGGTGTGTATCGTTATAAGTGCTGTTCTAGTAGCAATTGGCTGGTCCAAAGTCAAGAGAAGAGAACTAGAAACCCATCAAAAAATGATGACAGCAGCAGCTGTATTTGCCGTAATCTTTTTTGCTATTTATTCATCAAGGACAGTATTTATAGGAAATACTTCATTCGGGGGTCCGGATGAAGTAAAGTTGTTTTACACAGTTTTCTTATTCTTTCATATTACCTTGGCAACTGTAGGTGCTGTCCTTGGCATTATCTCTCTGTGGACCGGCTTTAAAGACAGGCTGCATGTTCATCGTAAGATTGGGCCGTTTTCAAGTGTTGTATGGCTTGCAACCGGAATAACAGGTGTTATAGTCTATTTACTGTTGTATGTGATATATGAGGGTGGGGAAACGACTTCTCTTATCAAAGCAATATTGGGAAATTAAACATAAAAACATGCCAGGGGGATTCCTGGCATGTTTTTTTAAATAAAATATGGGCAATCTTCGCTTTTGCTAGAAGGGCGAGCGCAAAAACGATTTAACTTGTGCGGTAAATGCAAGAATGGTTATAGGGTGATGGAATCAAGACATATTCAAGGAGCTCATCGCTCCAAGGAAACCAGAATATCACTTCAAATAGGCGGCGAGTATTTATTAACGAGCAGGCTCGCCATTTTATGAATCGTAGAAAAGCCGCATGAAGCCTGCCTGGAGTTCTGCAGCATTGTCTACGATAGTTAACATGAGCGCCTTGGTTGGGTTATTCCTCCAAAATCTATTGAAGCAATAGATCTTATATTTTGAAGTTTAATTTGATAATCTCGGCCTCTCGTGCTGTTTTGAAAACGATGAGCAGCATCGGTCCAATGAAAAACCCAAGAAAGCCAAATAACTTTAAACCGAGATACATGGCAATTAAGGTTGCAAGTGGCGACAAACCGATATGGGTTCCCATCACTTTTGGTTCCACTGTTCGTCTAATAATAAGCAAAACGGTTGCAAGAACCGCCAGTTGTGTACCAAGAATGACGTTTCCTGTTAACAGGTGATATAGTGACCATGGAGCCAGTATGACGATTGAACCGATAATGGGTATTAAATCAATGATCCAAATAATGATAGACATAATAATGGCTGTTTTGGGAGAAATGATTAAGAGGCCAATTAATGAAACACCCAGAATCAACAAACTGACTAAAAACTGCGCTTTGCAAAAACCAAAAACAACCGTTGAGATCCTTTTCGTCATGAAATTTACTTTTTCTGAAGTTTGATCGGTTAAATGACGGTAAATTCTATTTCGTATTTTAGGTAAATCCAACATAAACAGAAATAATGCGATCAAGTATACGAGAAAGCTTACTAAAAAGTTCGGTATGTATGATAACGCACTACTGATATTTTCTATATTGATATAATTGATGACGCTCGTTACAATCGTGTTCAAAAAAGTGTTTATTTCGTGGGTGACGGCATGAACCATTTCTTTTGGTAGCGCTTGGGCGGTGTTTTTAAATTGTTCTTCATATTGGTACCATATTCTCGAAACATTGTTCACGTACTCCGGCAGATCTTCCACAAGCTTAACGCCTTGGCTGATGACTTTCGTTGTTGTGAAATAAATGCCAATCCCCATAACAAGTGTAAATACTGTAAAAACGATCATGACGTTATAATGTCTTTTCATTTTAAACTTTGATTGCAGCATTCTTACGAGCGGCTCCAACAAAAGTGCAGTAATCAATGCGGCGATCAGTGGGACAGATACTGGAAGGATATAAAACGCGGCCAAACCAAGAATCACCATGGCGGCAGCAAGAATCACGTATTTTCTTTTTAACATTCCACGCAAAATACTTCTCCTTTTCTCATGATTTTAATTTATTATATAATGTCCACAGCCTTTTCGGTAGTAATATGCAGGCAAAAACAAAAAAAGTGCAGGACCGTAGTCTCAGGCAATCGGGTTTGCCAAGTGGCGAAGGGGACTTGTTGCTCACTTTCATCAGATTGGAATATATTTGAAGCTTAGCGCAGGAGAAACCCCTCTGAAAAAATGTTGCGGGCTTAATTATTTCCAAATAAATCCTTTTTGTTATTAAGCACCTAAAATCGCCACATCCAAGATATGATTGCTTGCTCTTCGTTTTGCCGCATGAGGAGTCCTGTTTGGCGGCAGGCTGTTTCAAAGCTTTGTGAAGCCTTCTTGACTACTACTTCTTACATGGGTGTCCTGTTTGGCGGGATGAATGTGGCCAACTTCATTTCCCGTATACATGTGTGGCATCTTAACGCACAAATAGTCTGGGACACAACTAAATCAGCTGATTAAAAAACAAACAACAAATTGAAACAATTCAGTAGGGATTTTCTTCCCTCTCCTACTGAATGTTAGTTGAACCAATCGGGCATTTAGGTGCCGTTTTCTCCCACTTGGACCTTTTGTATTCACTCAAGATTTTGAAGTATGAGTCTTTACGGCATCTTACATGCGGGATAAAGTGAAACTTCATTCAGTAGGGATTTTCTTCCCTCTCCTACTGAATGTTAGTTGAACGAATCGGGCACCTTACATGCGGGATAAATTGTCCTAGTGTATAATACGCAAGCTTTTACCGTAGTCAAAATAGGTAGACTCCTGCGGGAATGGCTCGAGCTGAAGATCCCGCAGGAAAGCGACCTTTGCTTTCCGAGGAAGCTGAAGAGACCTGCGGAAAGCGAAATATGTTGACGTAGCGATGATAGGGATTTTTTTACACAAATAAACCGAACAATTATAAATGAATTGTTCGGTTTTTGCTATTTCGCATTTGCTTATGTCCCAGCTCCTACTCAGCAAACATATCCAAATCTTTTTTGATGTTATCAAGCATTTGCTTGCATTGCTTGACAAGATGGTTTGGAAATACTTCATCGTCCCCGTACTCTACTCCATGAGGATAATAATGTTTGCCAAGAAGTGGCGTCATCAATTGAATAACTGCTTTGCGGCTACCGACATCTCCCTCAACCGCATAGCCGGGGATGCGTAAGTAGTATGTACCTTCTTTGATTTGGAACTTATGATCATATGTAGCCCGTTCATAATCCCATTGTCCCGCAAGAATCATTCTGTGCTTGCTCATTACTTCGTCCAGACGGTTAAAATCAATTTTTATCGATTCAATACCAGTATCTTCAAACTTCATATCTTCAATCCCTCCTAAATAATCAGGCCGAATGAGTAATTCCCCATGTTTTATAATAGTCCAAAAAGTGCTCAGTTGCAACAAAGGCTCTCTCTAATATGTAACAATTGTGTATAATTTGCGGACTGTTGGTGAACATATGAAAGTGTAATGAAAAAATGATTCAGGAGGAGGTATCATCATGACGCTTATCCGGGATATTATGACGGATGAAGTTGAGACATGTTCATTAAAAGATAATATTTACGAAGTTGCGGTAAAAATGAAAGAATGGGATGTTGGTGTAATCCCGATTGTGGAAGGAAAAAGACTTGTAGGCATTATTACGGATCGTGACATTGTACTTAGGTGCATCGCTGAGAAAAATCCTCCTTCTTCTAAAGTTGAAGAAATTATGAGTGAGAACTTATTTACTGTGACACCTGATACGACTACGCAGGAAGCGGCGAGACTAATGGCAAAAGAACAAATTCGCAGACTCCCTGTTGTTGAAAATGGTGAGCTTGTCGGAATCGTTGCTCTCGGTGACCTGGCCGTTCGCGACTTGACCGATAATCAAGCAAAAACAGCTTTATCCGAAATATCCGAACCGGACGATGAACAATCCATTCATTGATTTCATCAAAATCGAAGATGCTTACAGAAAAACGCAAGCGAACTGCTATCGACAAGCTGAAAGGGAATGGATGTTGCTACTCATCTTGCTCGATTCAAGGAAAATATCTCTAAAAATTGTATGAAGCTTTCTATTGCTTTCCCAATCAGCCCAGCTAGGCAGCAGGGACATTAAGTGATGTTGCTTAGTCAGTCATGCTCCAAAAAGCTTGCGCTTTCTCTTGGAGGGATGATTATCCATGTTTTGTCGCCGCTTTAACTGGCGCGTCCTGCCTCATCGGTTGCTTGAAGCCTGTCCTGTTCATTGGGGTCTCAATCGCCGCAGGCCCGTCTTTCGGCTGAACTAGCGGCCTATTTAGGTCAACGGGCTTCAATCGACGCAGTCCTGCCTCAATCGGCTTACTAGCGACCTATACGTCAACAGTCATTAGTCGGCGTGACAAGTCTCATCATTGGCTGGACGAGTGCTCTATATTTCGCAGGCTTCATCGGTGCTGTCTTCGTCTCAATTAGAGCAGTTTGGCCCGCACATTAAGGACACGCTTTACTCATTCTGACGAATACTTATCATTCATGTATACTTTCCTTTTCAAAAACCCTGAATTTCAGGGTTTTTCTTGCTGTAGTTTATTGTACATGCAGTAGGAAGTGGTATAATGAAAACGAATCATGAAAAGAGTATTCGGGAAGGAGGAGAAAAGCTGCGTACGTTATTCAGAATATTTATTTTGGCTGGCTTCTTCTTGTTTATCAGCTTTTATATATATTCTCCCGAACAAACAGGCCCCTTAAAAGATAATTCGTATATGCTTCCTTCCAAAGATAATGAAGAAAACATTCCCGATCAAAATATTCCGGGTTCTGAAACTCAGCCTGAAAGCGGATTGGGTTCCTATATTGGAAAGCCCGCCAATCAATTGCTGGAAGTTCACGGTAAACCAGACAGGAAAGAACCTTCCGCCTATGATTATGAATGGTGGGTGTACAATGATCAGGCCCATAAATATATGCAAGTGGGAGTCCGAGATGGCATTATTGTTACATTATACGTTTTAGGTGATCAATTAGATGTTTCCCCTTACAAAATAGGCCAGCCGGTCGAAGATATTTACCGTACGACAATGCTGGAAACAGAGATTGTGGTCACTTCTGAAAATGGAACTTATCGGCTTGAGCTTTCAGAAGAAGACTTAAATATGAGGCCGCTTATTCAGCTAGGGGATATTTTCGCCCAACTGTCCGTTGATAAGTTTACCGGCAAGCTGTTTAGTGTCCGCTTTCTTGATCAGGACACACTCGTTGCCCAAAGGTCGTACGAGCTTGTTTACAGAGGAGATGGGCCCCAGAGCGAAGAACCTGATGACGAGGAATGGGCAGCAATTGAAAGGGGAAGCGAGCGCCAAATATACGATATAACGAATATTTTTCGAAAGAGGTTTGGACTGGACACATTAACGTGGGATGAAGAGATTTCAAGCGTTGCTTATGGCCATAGTAAAGATATGAATTTAAACGATTATTTTGACCATGAGTCGCCCAAATACGGCGACTTGGAAAAGCGGTTGAACGAAGGAAAGGTTGAGTTTCAATCAGCAGCAGAGAATATTGCCGCAGATTATATTGACGGACCGGCAGCATTTGAAGGGTGGCTGAATTCGGAGAATCATAGAAAGCCGCTTTTGGATAAGGATGTTACGCATATCGGGGTGGGTGTTTATCAAAAAAATTATACCCAAAACTTTGTGCGTAAAAAATAAAAGGGAACCCAGTGGCATTATATATGATCAAACATATACATGAAGTGACGGATAATCGAGTCATTTGAGGTGATTGAGGGATGACAAGGAAAAAACTTCACCCGTCAGTCGAACAATTTAAGCAATTTGTAAGAGAGCATCCGAACCTTGTCAAACTGGTAAGAGCAGAGGAAAGTACATGGCAGGAGCTATATGAGGAGTGGTACTTGCTCGGTGGGGATGACCCCAAATGGGAAAAATATAAAAATGGAAAAACGGCTGAAGCAACCGAAACCAAGGATGATGTAAAAAAATGGTTTACTCAATTTTCCGGTCTTTTGAAAAAAATGGATGCCAATCAAATGCAATATCATATTGATAACCTAAGCCAAGCGATAGGTGCGATCCAAGGCCTGCTCTCTCAATTTCAAGGAAGTAGCCAGCAACAAAACGACCCGGCACAAGAGGCACCCCGCGATCCATTTGCTTTTAGAAAAGACTGACGCAAGGAGGAGAACGGATGAGAGCCGATGTTTTGCAATATATTTATGCAAATCATGAATTAAAACAATTTATCCGGGAACAGCCTCGATGGTATCGAACATTGTCCAGAGATCCAAAACAATTGGAGCAATTTGAAATCGCCTCCCTCCATTATTTTAAAAAAACGATTCCTCATCAAGTGGAAAAATTTTCACAGGGAGTGCAAATGGCAAACATGTTTATGGGCATGCTCCAAGCAATGAATACTAAGTAAAGAACACATGTGAATGAAAGTCCATGTGTTCTTTATTTTTTTGCATGAAGCCTCTTGTTTGGAGAAAAGCTATGGTCAAGGAGTGATGACATTGAAAATATTGGCGATTTGTTTCATTGTATTTTTGCTTGCCAGCGGCTGTGCCCAAAAATTGCCTGAGCCGGAATCAATGAATGCAAGGGCTTCGGAGGAAAGCACAAAGCAAAAAACCTTCACGGTTCATCGAATTTTAAAAGGGAATACACTCATGATCGAATGTTTTGCACCGTCCATTTCATTTTCCAATCAGTCGGAGGCAAAAAATAAGGGGAAAGCTCGATTATACATGAACGGAACATTTCACAGCGAACACGAATCGGCTGCTTTTATCGTCAAAGATTTGCCCAAAGGTGTACATGACATTAAAATAGAAATTGTAAATGACCATGATGAACCTGTCGGCTTAAGCGAGCAGTTTTCGGTGACAATTCAATAACGCAGTCGCATAGCAAATAAAAACATGGTAAAATGAGTGTGGAGGTGGACCGTTTGCTTGCAACACTTGAAAGAGTCAAAATTATTGAAACAGCCGAGATGCTTGGGAACATGATCAATGCCACTGACATCGCCGATAAGTACCGGTTTTATTATCATAAATTGCATCAAGATGGAAGGACGAAAGCAAAGATAGAGGCTTTCGTGAAAATGAAAGAAGTGTACGAAGATGTTCAACGCTTTGGACGTTATCATCCCGATTATAAACAGGTAATGAGAAAGGTTCGCGAATTAAAAAGAGATATGGATTTGGATGAAAATGTGGCTAATTTCCGGAAAGCGGAAAATGAAATCCAATCTATTTTGGATGAAATAAGCATGTTAATTGGAAAAGCAGTCTCCGCCAATATCAAGGTGGCAACGGGCAATCCTTTTTTTGAAACAGGTGCTGCTTGCGGCGGTGGTTGCGGTACTGGCGGCGGCTGCGGCTGTTCTGCCTAAGAGCTAAAGGGGATCATAAATGTTTATAAAGAAGCAAGGATTAATTGTATGGCTGACCCATACGAAAAATATAAAGGCGTTAAAACGATTTGGGAATATACATTATGTCTCCAAGAGAATGAAGTATGCCGTTCTTTATTGCAACCAGGAAGATTTGGAACTTATTTCGGACAAGTTGCGGCAGTTTCAGTTTGTAAAGAAAGTGGAGCCATCATACAAGCCATACTTAAAGACAGAGTTTGAAAATGCCAAACCGGATAAAGCAAAAGAATATGATTATCGAATTGGTCTTTAATAAAAAGGCGGCCCGGTAAAAGGCCGTCTTTTAAAATAGAGAGAAATATACAAGATGGACTAATAAGTATTTCTTGTGACGGGGAGATTTGACGCGATGTCTAAACTTGTCTGGCCGACTGTTTTCATACTGATCCTTTCCATATGTGGCCTGCTTTTTTTTCAATGGAAGCCCATTTCAACGTTTTCCGGGGGAGAAAAAGTCGAACAAAACGTGGTGGTCCGGCATATGCAGGATCACTTTCAAATAGAGCAATCAATCAAACATATTCCTGAAGGCAGCTATGAAATGCGCAAGCCCACAAATCTGGATTCTTTTTCTTGTACAAGCAGCCGCCATCAATCGTGTATTTGGCTGGATCAGGAAAATACAAAAATCGCTATTGGTGAAGAAGAAACGATTTCTTTTACATACCGGCTTCCATCCTCTAAAAGCCCGAGTCATTTTGTGCTGGACAACTGGCTGTTTGAAGTTCAAAATGTCTCTCGCCATTCCACCCGAATTCAGCTTACGGACGAAAAATGGCGGCAAGGGGAGTGGGTGGCAGCGGCCGATTCTGTAGGCAAGAGAAAAATGAATGCCATCGATTATTATGTGTTTGAGACAAACCAGAAAAGTCCGGCTCTTTATTGGAATGCGAATGAGATGCATGAACTTTATAAGGATCAGTATGTAACGGTTTATTCGGAAAGCAATGTATCGGCGGATTTTTCAAAGTTAAGTAATTTGAATGGCAAGGGGAAGCTGGTGGCAATTGTTACAAAAAAAGCGAAAAAACTTCAGGATTTTGACGACCTGATCCTGGTTCCGGATGAAGAAGCCATTTTGCCGGCAATGGTTGTGAAAACAATTTCTATGGAAAAGAATCAAGAGTGGTTGCTCGATGTGATCATGTCAGCTTTTTTAGAGCGTCCTTACGGCAGTAAAAAAGCTCAAAGCATGTATCTTGAGTTGGAACGAGAATTGCAAAAAGAGGGTGTTGAGCGTTGGCTGTCGAAAGTTCTGTCTGATAAAACGGCTATATCAGCACGTCGGTTGGACGCTCATATATGGGAAGAAACAGGCAGAAAGACAAATTTTTTTGCATTAAATGAGGAGGAAACGAAAGCTTTTATCCCATTTTTTGCAGTGGATGCAAGGCCGATTTTGATTCATGAGGTACAGGCGGATAACGTATCAATCTTGTATCACAATGAACAGCCGTACATTTCCTTCTTTCCACTTGCTGAGCAGCTCGGGTTTACAGTACAGCCGGGGCCAGATCAAGCGGTGATGAAAAGGGGAGATGATACTTTTGAGTTTTATTACGGAAAAAAAATCTTCTATAAAAATGGGCGCCCATTTGGTCTTTCAAGCAATCCCTTTCTATTAATGGGATCAGAAACATATATCCATACCGAGATGGTCTCACTTGTCTTTGGCATCAGGCTTTTTGAAGCAGACAATAAAATCAAATTGCAATAAAAAACCCTGCAGAAATTCTGCAGGGTCCTTCTATTTTCCGCCTTGGCGGATAGAAGGCAAAGGGAGAGGAGAAACCGGAGGAAGAACTTATGGGGAAACGTAAGTCTTCTCCGCGGTTGGCAACAACATCTGCTGCGATGTTGTTATTCATATTATCGCCTGTTGGGAAAGTTTTATACATAAATTGCTTGCAGGTTCTTACTTGTAAAAGCTTTTACAGGTAGCTTGTCCATTTTTTTTGTGTTAGTATAAAAAAGTATGAAAACAGCGAATGGTGACGAATATGAGGATAATATCTGGCAGTTGTAAAGGTAGAAAGTTAAAAGCGGTTCCGGGAACATCAACGAGACCGACGACTGATAAAATGAAAGAGACCATTTTTAACTGGATTGGTCCCTATTTTAATGGAGGACTTGGGCTTGATTTATATGCCGGAAGCGGTGGGCTCGGTCTGGAAGCGTTAAGCCGGGGACTTGATCGGGTCATCTTTATAGATAGCAATAAATTTGCCGTGCAAACGGTTAAAACGAACATATCTTTATGTGGTTTTGATGATCAATGCGAGATATATCAAAATGATGCAAGAAGGGCTTTAAAAGCTGTCACAAAGAGAGGCTTGCAGTTTGATGTCATTTTTATTGATCCTCCATATCAAAAGCAAAAAATTGCCGCATTGCTTGAAGAGATCGATAAACATTCATTATTAAAAGAAGCGGGCTCTATTATTTGTGAACATGATCCAGAGGTAAAGCTTCCCGCATCGGTCGGAAAGCTCATACAAGCAAAACATACTGATTATGGGATGAGCGGTTTGTCGTTATATACGAAAGAGGGGGAATCAGAATGAAGAGAATCGCAGTATGTCCGGGAAGTTTTGATCCCGTTACAAACGGGCATTTGGATATCATTCGCCGGGCGGCGAAAGTATTTGATGAAGTAAGTGTCGTTGTTTTAAGCAATTCTTCCAAACGCCCATTATTTTCTACAGAAGAAAGAACAGCGTTATTGCAGCAAGTAACGAAAGAAATACATAATGTGAAAGTCGATTCCTTTAACGGCCTGCTTGTCGATTATGCAAAGGGCGTTGGTGCAAGCGCTATTGTAAGAGGCTTAAGGGCCGTTTCCGACTTTGAATATGAAATGCAAATTACATCTATGAACAGGGTGCTGGATGAAAACATCGAAACGTTTTTCGTTATGACAAATAGTCAATATTCTTTTTTAAGTTCCAGCATCGTCAAAGAAGTTGCGAAATACGGTGCGAATATCTCGGATTTGGTTCCGGCACAAGTTGAAAAAGCGCTGAAAGAAAAGTTTTTGCAAAAGTGAAAAGATGCTTAATTTGCTGTTCTCATCTTGTGCAAGTAAAAACCGATTCCAACGATCAATAGGAGGATTGTACTAATCGGTCCGATATGGCTAAGCCAAGCCAATGCTTTTTCCCACCAATTAACTTGGAATTGCAAAAATGCCGGTATGGCTGATGAGTGTATTAAAAATCTTTGTTCAAAGGGAATCCATAAAAGGAATGTAAACAATCCGGATATAAACCCTTGCATGATGCGGGCAATGAAAAACGGCAGAAAGCGAATATCTGTTTGCGCCAGTATACTGGCAACTTGCGCTTGAACACTGAACCCGCTGAAACCCAAAATAAAGCTGGCCATTACTACTTGATACATCAGGCCTGCATCCACTGCTTGACTTGCCATTTGGTTTCCGATCGTGATTTCAAATAGCCCGGCAATCAAAGGAATGCTCAAGTCAGTCGGCAGTTGGAAAAATAATAATAGTACTTTGGCGATTTTTGCCAGAAACAATGTAATATGAAGATGAAACAACAGCTTATTAAGCACTGAAAACAGAATGATAAACCCGCCAATCATGAGCAGTGTGTTGATAGATGTGATAACCGCGTCTCCAACCAGCTTGCCGATTGGCTTTTTATTTTTAAGCCTTGTGTGATGTAATGCAGACAGTGCTTGGGCAAAAATAGGGCGCGTGGATGCTCTTTTATACTGCTTCGGCTTCGTTTCTTTTTTACCGTATCCTCTCATGATTAAACCGACACAAAAATTACTAAAGTAATGAGCCGCTGCCAACATAATCCCCAGTTTCGGGTTGTGAAAGAAGCCAACCGATACTGCTCCAAAAATAAAAAGGGGACTGGAACAATTTGTAAATGATACGAGCCGTTCAGCTTCGCCCCTGGTTAACTGGCCTTCTTGACGCAGTCGGGCAGTAATTTTTGCTCCTGCCGGAAAGCCGGAAGCCATCCCCATCGCCCAGGCAAATCCACCCACTCCGGGGACTCTAAATAATGGGCGCATGAAAGGCTCAAGTAATATTCCTACAAATTTAACGACTCCGAATCCGATCAGTAATTCGGAGAGTACAAAAAAAGGAAAAAGGGATGGAAAGACAATTTCCCACCACATATTTAATCCCCGAACGGAAGCTTCAAATGATTTTTCCGGCAGTAGGATCATGGAAGCAGCCATGCATGAAATGCTTGCGGCGAGTAAGATCGTTTTTATTTTTGATAAACTCAATTCATGACCTCCCTGTCCAACGTCCCTACATAATCAATATACTCATAGGCTGTTCATTTAGACCATAAAATGAGGTAGGGAGGTGTGACAATGGAGAAGCCAACAGTCGGCCTGGCGCTTGGATCAGGCGGAGCAAGGGGTTTTGCGCATTTGGGGGTCATTAAAGCTTTGGCGGACCATTCCATCCCGATTGATATGATTGCCGGAAGCAGCATGGGGGCGCTCGTCGGCTGTTTTTACGCATTCGGACATGATGTTGACAAGCTAATCAAGCTGTCAAAGGCGTTCCATCGAAAGCATTATTTGGATTTTACGATACCAAAAATGGGGTTTATTTCCGGAAAAAGGCTCAAAAACTTCATTCGGCTTTTTATGCAAGGAAAGCGATTGGAACAATTACGTATCCCTGTAGCGGTCATTGCCACCGATTTGCATACGGGGGAAAAAGTGGTTTTTAGGGAGGGGCAGGCCGAAGAAGCAATCAGGGCAAGCATTTCGATTCCCGGGATTTTTGTGCCGGAAAAAATCAAAGGGCGGCTCCTGATTGATGGCGGGGTTTCTGACCGGGTACCCATCGCAACAGTAAGAGAAATGGGCGCGAATATTGTAATAGGTGTTGATGTTTCAAGAATCAATACAAGAGCGGATATTCAAACGATTTACGATGTGATCATGCAAAGTATTGATATTTTACAAATGGAAATCATTGCTGCGCGGGAAATGGAAGCAGATGTAATGATTTTACCACCGGTGGAACACGTGAATGCGCGGTCCTTTAGAAATATCGAAGAGATTATCCAGATAGGGGAAGAGGCCGCCCTTTTAAAATTGCCCGAAATAAACGAAGCAATGAAAAGGTGGCCCCACACTATGGACGATTCCCGATCATGATGGGCGGTTGGGCAAATTCAAGGGAGACCAGGCTGCTTTTTTCAGGATCAGGCAATACATGTGCGTATACTTGAGAAGATTTTCGATCCAACATCAGCCATTCGTCAGGGTAAGAGGAAACAGTTGAAATGAGCGGAAGCTCCAACTCTTTTTTTCGTTTGTTCAAGTAATCTCTTCCGGCGGAACTCATTCCGAGTAAACGAATATACTGTGGCTTTTTGGCGGCAGGAATCATCATATTTTTCGGTGTGTTTGTTAAGATGTGTACACAAATTCGTTGCAATCTCGTCCATGTATATCTTTTTGTTTTGGCACTTTCCATAAACGAATGGAAGCTCTTTGCATTTTGGGCTGTTTTTTTAAGCCGGTAAGGCAATCCTTCTTCGGCATCGTATACTTGCTGAAGTTCATCATCACTCATTGTGAGCAGGCGGTATTGAAGATAAGGCCAATAATCTTCCCAATCATGGAGCTTTTTGTATCTGTTTACATAGGAAGCGAGCGCGGAAAGTGTTGATTCGGGAACATAAGCGGCAATGTGATCAAGGTTGGGATTTTCGCTCAATGATTTGCGAATCGATGTAGCGCTTGCCATTTTCTCATGATGGAAAGTTTGATCATGGTGCCCCGCTTTGTTTCTTTTTACTGTAAAAAAATGAATATGGCTGTTAATCTCATGTGCTGCACGTATGTATTGGTAGCCCAATATGTTATTCGGTTTGGATAAATCAACGCCATTGCGCAATCCATCTTTAACGGCTTCGTATGCCAGCGCCAAGGCCCGGGGATAACTGACTCCCTGTTTTACATAACGTTTTATGTGATCGTTATATGTTTCGGAATGCTTATTTAAATAATCCAGCGTATTAAAAAATGGCTGGACCTCTCCCGATTCGCTGCCAAAACAAATAGAGTCGCATTTTAACGCATTTAGCAGATAAACGGCTCCAAAAGCAAAAATTTCCGCTTTTTGGACAGCAAATGCATACGGCAATTCCACCACAATATCCGAGCCGGCCTCAAGGGCCATTCGTGTCCTGTACCATTTTGAAATGAGTGCGGGTTCTCCCCTTTGCAAAAAATTCCCGCTCATGACACAAATGACCACACCCGCTCCAGACACTTCCTTTGATTTGTGTAAATGATACAGATGTCCGTTATGAAATGGATTATATTCTGCAATAATGCCAACACTTTTCATAAGATCTACTCCTGTTACAATATCGTAACTATATATTACTTGAAACAACCGTTGATGGGAAATAAAGTGAAACTTCATTTAGTAGGGCTCCTACTGAATGTTAGTTGAACCAATCGGGCATTTAGGTGCCGTTTACTCCCACTTAGACCTTTTGTATTCACTCGAGAATTTGAATTGGGAGTGTTAAGGCACCTTACATGCGGGATAAAGTGAAACTTCATTTCTTGGTATGCCTTTCCCAAGAAATGTTAGTTGAACCAATCGGGCATTTAGGTGCCGTTTATTCCCACTTAGACCTTTTGTATTCACTCGAGAATTTGAATTGGGAGTGTTACGGCACCTTACATGCGGGATAAAGTGAAACTTCATTTCTTGGTATGCCTTTCCCAAGAAATGTTAGTTGAACCAATCGGGCATTTAGGTGCCGTTTATTCCCACTTAGACCTTTTGTATTCACTCGAGAATTTGAATTGGGAGTGTTACGGCACCTTACATGCGGGATAAATAAGGAGGGGAATATCCCCTCTCGAAATTATTTTGATTCATTCCGATAGCCAGGGTAGCCGCCGTAGCCGGGGAAGCCGCCATAAGAAGGATATTGTCCCATTGGTCCATATCCCGTATACCCAGGGTATCCCGGAAAGCCGCCCATGCCTGCCGGTCCACCATAACCGCCAAATCCGCCAGGTCCCGGGAAGCCGCCATAACCAGGATATCCGCCCATAATAGGAGAGGGCCCGTAAAATTGCCGTTCTTTATTGTCCATTGTTTCACCTCCAGGTGATCATTTCGAATTAGTGTATGTATAAATAACCAAGCTGTAAAGGCGATTGTCCTTTTTATGTACCGAGATTTTTATGTTCAGTTTCTTTCATAATGGGTAAGGGTAAAATAAGAGAAGGTGGGGAAAGGTGTAAAGAGGATTATATTGACAAAAGGAGTCGTGAAAGATATAATAACTTTTGTTGCCCAGAGGTGATGATAATGAAGTGGACGGTAGCTGAATTACATAAATATCAACATGATGTAATGGAGCTTGATGAGACAATCAACGTGAATAAGGTCCTGCAAAAGGAAAATCCCGACATTAGGGATATATCACCGGTTCATGTAAAAGGAACAGCAGATATTGACGCTCGCAAGGTTACTTTTCATCTTGTCATTACCGGTACATTTATCTTGCCTTGTTCGAGAACATTGGCAGACGCCCGCTATCCTTTTCATATTTCTTCGGCGGAAACTTTTTTGTTAAATCCTGCGCTTTACAATGATGAAGCGGAGATGGCTCATGTAGTCGAAGGCGGCGTCGTAGACTTAATGCCCGTAATTTATGAACTGCTTCTGCTGGAAGTACCGATGCAGGTTTTTTCTGAAGAGGCGCAAACAAATACGGAATTGCCTGCGGGAAAAGGATGGGAAGTCCTTACCGAGGAGCAGCTGGCTAAAGCCAGGGAACAAGAGAAGGAAAAGGTGGACCCTCGGCTGGCAGGGCTTGCCAAATTGCTTGAAAAAAACAAAGATACTCAAAAATAATACGATGACTGCACTGTAAGGAGGTGGGAAGAATGGCTGTACCTAAAAGAAGAACTTCTAAAACTGCAAAAAGACAACGCCGGACTCATTTTAAGTTGCGTGTACCAGGAATGGTTGAATGCCCAAATTGCGGTGAATTAAAGCTTGCCCACCGCGTTTGTAAAGAATGCGGAACTTATAAAGGTAAATCGGTAGTAAACGATTAATTTTTGCTGCATGAAAAAACGTGATGAGGAAAGCCTCTTCACGTTTTTTCTTTTTTTGGAAAGCTGAGTGATAATGGGGTAAATCATTTTTTTCAAAAACATTCGGTTTGTAAAAAACCCTATAAGTCAACTTCGGTTTGACGGATGTTCAAAGCATTATATCAAATGTGCCGCCCGAACATCGGTGAACTCGATATGACGCTTATGGAGAGCGGCTAGTGTTGCCCGGGCGATTAAGGGAGGAGCTCCGAAAGTGCTCATGTTCAGCATCTTGGCCGCTTAAGGCGATGTTTTTTCCGCTTGCTTCAGGGGAGATCCCAAGTTGATGTTGCCTAAACAACGATAGCGTTCAGAAATCAGGTCATCAAACTCGTTTCGTAAATAGCTTAAACGGCGGTTGAGTGGCTCTATATTTTTTCCGAACAACCAAGGCACTTGCTGACCTTCCAATGGAAGTTTATATGAACAAGGCCACGGCGTCCAAAAGCTTGGCACTAGACTGTTCGTTAGGCCGCTTCACTAATTTGCCTATAAAAAGTATTGTATTGCTTACTTACTTCGGACAAGCAAATTAACCGCCTCTTGAACGAGCTCTTCTGTCTTCTGTGTTCCTTCCGCTTCTGCTTGCTTTACGCATTCCACAAGGTTTTGGCTGACGATTACGCCGATCGAACGGTCAATGGCTGTTCTCGCTGCCGACATCTGTGTAATCACATCTTTGCAGTCTTTACCTTCTTCCATCATTCGTAAGATTCCGCGTAATTGTCCTTCTATTCTCTTTACTCTATTTTTTAACAGGTCATCATAATGCATGGTATATGCTCCTTTCAAAAGTACGATGTAAAGTTAATTCTACATTATATCCTATTGGAAAGGCGATAGGCCAAGCTTACAGTTTTGTCCTCTTTTCATTATAATAGATGAAAAGCACTAATGGAGGAAAACGATGGGGGATTTTATACAATATAAATCAGAAGAAGGCATTCTTTTTGGGAAGATTACAAGACCCGAAAAGCGAAATGCCGTAAATTATCAAGTCATGGATGGGTTTCAGGAGTTGCTTGATCGCGCCGAGATTGACCGTTCTGTTAAAGCTGTAGTTATTACCGGGGAAGGCTGTCGCGCTTTTTGTGCCGGAGGGGACATTGCCGAATTTCATGATCTGAAAACCGAAGAGGAAGCCATTTCCATGTTGTCGCGAATGGGAAAGTTGTTATACCGGCTTGCCACGCTTCCAAAACCGACGCTTGCTTCCCTAAATGGCACGGCAGTGGGCGGCGGATGTGAGATAGCGGCGGCCTGCGACTTTAGAATCGCACGCAGCGGGGCAAAACTAGGTTTTATTCAAGCGAATCTTGCCATTACAACTGGATGGGGAGGGGCAAGCTTGTTGTATGAGCGTTTGGCCCCTTCCACCGCTTTTGCATTATTGTCTGAAGCAAAATTACATACTGCGGAAGAAATGGAAGCTATCGGTTTTTTGCAGAAAGTATATGATTCACTAAAGGACCAAACAGCATTCGATTTTATGGAAATCATCTTGCAAAAAGATACAGGAGTAATAGAAGCTTATAAAAAGGCAATGATTGAGAAATTTCATGCTGTCCATTTAAAAGAACGCATGGAAAATGAAATAAAGCGATGTGCAGAACTTTGGGCGCTTGATGCCCATCATGATGCAGTTTCCGAATTTCTAAATTAATAAATATACCATTCCGCTATTCTATCTCTTCTATTACATGCATATGTATGTGTTAAAAAGCCGGGAGTGATGAATATGGCGACAGGACGCCAAGATGCATGGACGATGGAAGAAGATAGACTGCTTGCGGAGATTGTATTGGAACATATCCGGGCAGGAAGCACCCAATTAAAAGCTTTTGAAGAAGTGGGGGCGAAACTGTCGAGAACAGCAGCAGCATGTGGATTCCGGTGGAACTCCTATGTCAGAAAAAAATATAAAAATGAAATATCCGAAGCGAAAAAAGCAAGAAAAGCGTATCCGAAACAGGGGAGAAAAGGGAAAGAGCCAGATATACAGGATGAGCCAAAAGAAAAAGCAAAAACCTTTTCTACAAAAGACATTATTCAGTTTCTAATGGATATGGAAGAAGCACAGTCCAACATCCAATCTGAGTCAGAGATACAAGAAGCGTTAAAAAGGGAAAATGAAAGACTAAAACAGGAATTGGCAGAAACGAAACATCAATTGCAAACCATCAAAAACGATTATGCATCACTTTTGGGAATTCTGGAAAAGGCGAGGGAAGTAGCGGCAATTGACCGGGAGAAAAAAACGAGACAAAAAGCCGAAGCACAAACATAAAAAAAGAAGCTGTCCGAAAAGTAATATTGGAGCTTGAAAATCCAAAAATAAAACCCAAGAATGCTGTAAAATCAACATTCTTGGGTTTTAAGTTTTAGTGTCTTTACGCTAAGTTGGACTTTTTAGACAGCCCCTTCCGTTTCTCTAAAAGCTAGCTTCTGCTGGTTCTTTCCGGACAAATGACATGATACCGGCAATTAAATAGAGAAGAGCGGGTAAAAAGCCAAATCCTACTGAAACAACTCCGGTCAAAACTGCACCAACAATAAACATCCATCCGGCCAGTTTTGGGCTTTTATTTTTAGAGATGTTGACGACGGCAATGATACCAAAAATAAATCCAAGGATGGCCGCCGCAACCACGGCCCAGCCAAATGTGCTCATGAGCCCGAGTATTGCATCTGCATCATCGGGATTAGCACTAAACGTTGGGTCGTTGGCCATTTGTTCAGTTGTGGTATCTGAAGTAGCCGCCCATGCAAAAAAGCCTCCTATTAAGGAAAGTAAAGCATTTAATATGATGCCAATGACTCCCAGTACAACTTCACCTGTTCTTTTCATCAAGATTCCTCCTCTTTAAGTGTAACGGTGTCTGTATATAGTACGGAGAGGAAGGAAAATAGTTTCGATTTTTTTAAAACAAAAAAGGTTTTTCGAGGCCGCATCAGGCCGCCGAAACTGCTGAAATGGCGTTATGGCCGGTGTTCACCAGCCTTTTAGGCGTTATTCAATTCCTCTTTTTTGCTCCGAAACTCCCTCTGGGTACCAAACGAGAGGGTTTTCCCCTAAATCCCTTTCAACACTGTATGTAACCGGCTCAAAACCCATTTTCTCAAAAAAAGGCCGAGAATTCATTCGGGGATTTGTTTTTATGGGCATTTTAAAACTCTTAGCGTAGTTTACCAGTTTTGTTCCCAACCCTTTTTCCTGATAATCTGGGAGCACTTCCAATTTCCATAATTCTAAATAATCCTGTGGCGGGTCAAAATATTGGTCATACTTGGCATCTCGCTTGTAAAGGCTCATCCTTGCCACCAGTTTATCGCCATAATAAATTCCATAAAAAGGAGAGTCGATTTCATCTTCCACAAAGTTTGTTTGTAAGTCTTCAAGCATGGACAGTTCTTGGGCACCATATTCCTTAAAATGTTTGAAATCTTCCATCGTCTTATAATTAATTTTTAACTTTTGTACTTCCGTCGGCATATTTTCATCCCCTTATAAATCCTATTTGTTAGAAATTATCTATTTTAGTTTCATTATATAACAAACCCCAAAAAAATTCAGATATAATGGTAGGAAACGGTTACACCTTTTGGGGGAGGCCAAAGAGCATCGTACAATTAACGGTAATGGAGGAGTTGGATGTGGAGGAAATCAAAGCGGCCATGGCTGGAACAGTTTTTAAAATAATGGTAAAAGAGGGCCAGGATGTCTTGAAGGGCCAAACGGTTGTTGTGTTAGAGTCAATGAAGATGGAAATCCCGGTGGATAGTCCGAGTGCCGGAAATGTCGCTACATTAAAA
Source organism: Siminovitchia sp. FSL W7-1587 (assembly GCF_037963795.1). Taxonomy (NCBI): domain Bacteria; kingdom Bacillati; phylum Bacillota; class Bacilli; order Caryophanales; family Bacillaceae; genus Siminovitchia; species Siminovitchia sp. FSL W7-1587. The sequence continues at coordinate 422,825 of NZ_CP150169.1, read as the reverse complement.
GTGGCGGAAGGGGATTTTGTCAATGAAGAGGATGTTTTAATTGTATTGGAATGATACAAGTTTCCAAGGTGGCTTGTTGCACAATGCTGTATTATGGAATGTTCGGCATCGCTTTTCTTCCGCCTGATGTTCCGTCTCGTGATGCTCTTTCTTCCTTTGCAGGAAGGGGAGTTATGGTATTTTTGCTAAAATAGAAACTGAGGAATACTGGGAGCGGGTGAATGAAATATGAAAGTGGGCATTATTGGAGGAGGCTCCATTGGTTTGTTACTGGCGGCTTATCTAGGAAAATGTGTTGACATAACGGTTTACACCCGTACGGAAGAGCAAGCCGGAGAATTGGCTGAAAAAGGTATTCGATTGGTCACTCATAAGGAGGATTTCTTCACGAAGGTAAAGGCCCGCAAAGAATTTGGCGACTTGAATCGCCAGGATTTTATTTTTGTGGCGGTGAAGCAATATCATTTGGACGATCTTGTTCCGATTGTCCGTGAAATCGCCAGCGATATTCCGCTTTGCTTTTTGCAAAATGGCATGGGTCATCTTGAATGGCTGCCGAGTCTTCCGAACAAAACGATTTTCCTGGCTACGGTGGAGCATGGCGCCAAACGGGAAGATAGCAGAACGGTTGCCCATAATGGAATAGGTAAAATCAACATCGGATTATACCGTGGCGACAGCAGCAGCTTTCAAACATTATTCGGCTGCAAGCACCCAAATTTTCCGTTTCAGTTTCATCATGATTATGAAGGAATGTTGGTAGAAAAATTAATGGCTAATGCACTGATCAATCCATTGACAGTTATTTTTCAGGAAAAAAACGGTGCCCTTGTGGAAAACCCTTATTATTTTCAACTCTTCAGGCTGTTGTTTGAAGAGATTTATGAAATATTCCCGGATGATGATAAGGAAAAAACATTTCAAAAAGTTGTTAATATATGTCAAAATACGAAAGACAATACTTCATCCATGCTAAAGGATATTCAAGGGGGAAGAAAGACCGAAATTGAGGCTATATTGGGATACGCACTTCGTTCAGCCTCCCAAAAAGGCCTGAATCCTAAGACGTTACAGACGGTTTATCTCATGGTAAAAGGGATTGAACAGGAAAGGAGTTGAGGAGAGAAATTGACAGCAATTTTTTCATCTGCGGCAGGACTTTTTATTACAATCCCGTTTCTTTTTTACATACTGCTTTTTACGATTATAAAACAAATAACGAAAAATCACCGGTTGGCGTTGAACAGTGCGATTAATGCCACTACATTTGTTTTGATTATATCCGTTCATTTGATCATTTTGACGATTTGGGACCGCTCCTTTCTCGCGTTGATTATACTAGTCATGCTCGTGCTTGCCATTATGTTTACTTTTTATCATTGGAAGACGAAAGAAGAAATTCATTATCGAAAAGTGTTTATCGGCTTTTGGAGATTTAATTTTCTGGTATTCTCACTCCTTTATGTCAGTTTAATTCTTTTTGGCGTTATATCTCGCGCAAAGGAAGCGTTGACTGTATAAATCAAGCAGGAAAATGTCTTTTAACGATTTTGTTTGCTATACTCTTTGTGACTGAAACAGTAGGAGAAGGGGAGTACCTTATATGGAATTGCAAAGTACCGTTGTTCCTGCAACGAATCGGTTTGCCTCTTTATATATAGAAAATAGAGAGAACATCCAAGAATTTTTTCATTATGACATAACGAAGAATGGCATATTCAGGCAACGGTATCGGGATGTGCTCGAGCGTCATTTTGACAGGGCCAGTTTGGCTGCCTGTATTGAAAAATATATGAGCCGGTTTCCAAAGTCGGATGCAACGGGGCTGGCACTGGAAAAGCTCCGTGACCAACGGTCGGTAGTCGTGATCGGGGGCCAGCAAGCCGGCTTGTTGACAGGTCCTTTATACACGATCCATAAAATTATTTCCATTATAAAACTTGCTGAACAACAAGAAAAAGAACTGGGAATTCCCGTTGTACCCGTATTTTGGGCAGCCGGGGAGGATCATGATTATCAAGAGATCAACCATCTCTATGTAAGAGAAAAGCAAACGTTGAAAAAAATAACGTATCCCCAACAAATGACAAGCAAGAAAATGGCTTCCCACATCGAATTTGATAAAGGGGTCATGAAAAGTTGGATCCGCCAAGTATTTTCCATGATGGGTGAAAAACCCCACACAAATGAAATTCTCCCTTTTTTAGATGAAGCCGTTCATCATTCTGATACAGTAGTTGATTTCTTCACATATATCATTCTTTCGTTGTTTAAAGATTATGGACTGCTCGTCATTGATTCTGCAGACCCTTCACTTCGTGAACTTGAAAAGCCTTATTTTTCAAAGTTGATTGAGCGAAACCAAGCCATTACCGAAGCTGTTTTATCTCGTCAGACGATCATGGAACAAAAAGGCTTTGAGAAGGCGATTGATATGGACGAAAACGCGGCCAATCTGTTCATGAATACAGATGTCGGGCGGGAATTGCTTTTATATGACCCGGCTGATCAAGTATTTATCAGCAAGGGTGGAAGTATTGTGATGACGGAGGAGCAATTGCGGCAACATCTTCACGATCACCCTGAAAGCTTTAGCAATAATGTTGTAACGCGGCCGCTGATGCAGGAATGGTTGTTTCCCACTTTGGCCTTTATAGCCGGTCCTGGTGAAATCGCCTATTGGGGCGAGTTGCAAACAGCTTTTGAAACAGTCGGTATGGAAATGCCGCCGATTGTTCCCCGATTACATGTTACATTGCTGAACCGTGCCGTTGAAAAAGACTTGGAAGACCTTGAATTATCATTGGAAAAGGTGCTTCAGCACGGCTGCAAGGAAGAAAGGGAACAATTTTTAAAGCATATTCAAGATAAACAGTTGGCTGTCCTTGTGCAGCAAACAAAGGAGAGCCTCCAGGAGCACTATCAAAAAATCCGGACCCATATATATGAAGTTGACCGTGGACATACACGCCTTGCTGATACAAATCTGGCGTTCCACCTTCAACAGCTTGATTTTCTACAGAGGAAAGTAGAAGAAAGTGTCATAAAACGGCATGAAGCGATATTAAACAAGTATCTAAATGTGGAATTAATGCTCCGCCCGGCAGGACATCCGCAGGAAAGAGCTTGGAATATTTTTTACTTCCTAAACGAATACGGCCGTCATTTCATTCATTCTCTTGCAAACAAACCATACGAATTTGACGGGAAGCATAAAGTTGTAAGAATATAGTCGATAAAAAACCGAATCCGCTGCGGATTCGGTTTTTTTATCGAACAATCGGATGAATTTGCGATAAATTTTTTTGAAAAAATGGTGGAGGAAGGTGGGGGATTGTGGTACATTAATTATAGAAAGTGGGGGCACGGGTCATGTTCATGGGGGAATATCGCCACAACATTGATACAAAAGGCCGTTTGATCGTTCCTGCCAAATACCGGGAACATCTTGGAGAATCTTTTGTCATTACAAGGGGACTTGACCGATGTTTGTTTGGCTACCCATTTTCCGAGTGGAAGTCCATTGAAGAAAAATTAAAAGCTCTCCCCTTAACGAAAAAAGATGCCCGGGCTTTTACGAGGTTTTTTTTCTCTGGAGCAGTAGAGTGTGAACTTGATAAACAAGGAAGGGTCAATTTGCCTTCTTCCCTTCTCGACTATGCAAAGTTGGAAAAGGAATGTGTCATTTTGGGTGTGTCCAACCGTTTTGAGATTTGGAGCAAGGATATATGGGAAGACTATTTTTCAACTTCAGAAGAATCATTTGCGGAAATCGCTGAAAACATGATTGACTTTAACATATAACATGCTCCAAGGCCTCAAAGTGAATTGGATGGTGAAAGCTTTGTTTAATCATGAAACTGTATTATTGAAGGAGTCTGTGGACGGCCTGAATATTCGTCCTGATGGTATATATGTGGATTGTACACTTGGCGGAGCCGGGCATAGTTCATATATTTTATCCAAACTTACGAATGGCGGAAAATTGTTTGCGTTTGACCAAGATGAAACTGCTCTGCGGTATGCGCGAGAAAAGCTGAAAGGTTATGCGGAACAATTTACGGCCATTAAAAGCAATTTTAAATATCTCCAAGAGGAACTCCAACATCTTGGGATAAATCGTGTCGACGGTGTTTTGTATGATTTAGGTGTATCATCACCACAATTGGACACACCAGAGCGCGGCTTTAGTTATCATCATGACGCTCCTCTTGACATGAGAATGGATTTGGAAGGTGACTTAACAGCTTATGAAGTAGTCAATAACTGGACTTATGAAGAGCTGGTGAGGATTTTTTTCCGTTACGGGGAAGAAAAGTTTTCCAAACAAGTGGCGAGGAACATTGAAAAGACAAGGGAAAAAAGGCCGATAGAAACAACAGGCGAACTTGTAGAGATCATTAAACAAAGTATTCCGGCACCGGCAAGAAGAAAAGGCGGCCACCCGGCCAAGCGGATCTTTCAGGCGATTCGCATCGCGGTAAACGATGAGTTAAAGGCCTTCGAAAGTTCGCTGAAACAGGCTATTCAGTTGCTAAATCCAGGCGGAAGGATTTGTGTGATCACTTTCCATTCCCTGGAAGACAGAATTTGTAAACAACTGCTCAAGGAAGCCAGTTCCGTACCAGATCTTCCTCCCGGCCTGCCCGTTATTCCGGACGAGCTGAAGCCGGAAATGAAGTTGATAACGAGGAAGCCGATTGTTCCGACAGAAGAGGAACTTGCCGTAAATAACCGATCCAGATCAGCTAAATTAAGAATCGCAGAAAAACGATAAATATACATGAAAAGAATGGGGGAAAATCTGTGAGCAATCTTGCCCGAAAGCAACATGAAACAATTCACAAGTCTTTGGGGCCAAAAGAAGTTCCCGTTCAAAAGGTTCAACGCCTTGCCCGCATCAGCCCCGGGGAAAAAATTCTATTTATCATTTTTGTGTTGTTTGTTGCCTTTATGGCTGTTAAAATTGTCAGTGTGCAGTCTACTATTTATGAAGTGAACAAAGATATTCAGGATGTCCGCACTTCGGTCCAGGAACAAGCAAAAATAAATGCTGATTTATCCATGCAAGTGGATGATTTAAGTAAATACGACCGTATTTGGGAGAAAGCGAAGGAGCGCGGATTTGACTTGAATGAAAATAATGTCAAGGTTGTTGAAAAACGATGAATGTTCAAAAAAAAAATAGGAACATAGGAGCAGCGCTGTTGTTTTCATTATTCGGGCTGCTTTTTTTTGTCTTGGCGGTTAGGATCTTCACGATACAATACACGGGCGAGGTCGAGGGAAAAGCTCTGGCGGCAAAAGCGGCCCAAAAATATATGCGCACAGAAGTGCTGAAAGCAAGCCGGGGAACGATTTACGACAGGCAAGGAGAAGTCATTGCCGAAGATTCCGCCTCTTATACGCTTGTGGCTATTTTGAATAAAAAAGCAACCACAAATCCAAAACGCCCGAACCATGTGACCGATCCCGAAGGCACAGCGCGTGAATTGGCAAAGCATATTTCCCTGAGCGAAGAAGAAATATATAAGCTGCTTACAAAAAAAAACCGCTACCAAGTTGAGTTTGGACAGGCGGGACGTGACTTGCCGCATCATATTAAAAAGAAGATCGAAGCGTTAAAATTACCCGGTATCACCTTTATAAAAGATACGAAAAGGTTTTATCCCAACGGCATTTTTGCTTCTCACCTGATCGGTTATGCCCAAAAGGGAGAGGAGGATGAAAAGGGGGAGGACATTACCGGAAGTACCGGGATTGAAAAAAGCTATGATAAATTGCTGAAGGGAACGGATGGTTCACTGAAATATTCTGGGGATGTGTGGGATTACATATTGCCAAATTCCGAAAAACAAGTCGTGGAGCCGAAAGATGGCAACGATTTATATTTAACAATTGATAAAAAGATTCAAACGTTTTTAGAAGACGCCATGAATCAAGTAGAAAAGGAACACTCCCCAAGCCGGATGATGGCGATTGTCGCCGATCCGAAAACAGGAGCTATATTAGGGATGGGCCAGCGTCCCACCTTCCATCCGACAACAAGAGAAGGAATCGATAAAACGTGGCATAATGAGGTTGTTGAAGCGTCCTTTGAACCCGGATCGACCATGAAGGTTTTTTCTTTGGCAGCCGCGGTTGAAGAAGGTGTTTTTAATCCCAATGAACAATTTAAGTCGGGCGTGTATTATGTTGACAAAAAACAGCCGCCCATTAAAGATCATAACTATGGAAGAGGCTGGGGAACTATTCCCTATTTAGAAGGTGTTCAACGCTCTTCGAATGTTGCTTTTGCAAACCTGCTGGAAAAAATGGGGACAGATACGTGGAAACAATACATGGAGAAGTTCAAGTTTGGCGTAAAGACAGGGATTGAACTTCCGAATGAAGCTACCGGAAAAATTTTATACAACTATCCGGTCGAAAAGGTAACGAGCGTATTTGGCCAAGGGACAACTGTAACATCGCTGCAAATGGTCCAGGCCATGTCAGCCATTGCAAATGACGGAAAAATGATGAAACCTTACGTGGTTGAAAAAATCGTTGATCCTCAAAGCGGGGAAGAAAAGAAAACAAATCCCGAATCAAGTGGACAGCCAATCAGTGCCGAAAGTGCCAAAAAGGTCCGGGATTACCTGGAAACAGTAATTACCGAAAAAAAAGGGACCGGGCATCAATTTTATCAGCTGGAAGGTTATTCAGTAGCCGGAAAAACCGGGACATCACAAATACCTTCACCAACAGGCGGCTATTTGCAAGGAAGGGAAAACTATATATTTTCCTTTATCGGAATCGCCCCCAAGGAAGACCCGAAGCTTATCATGTACGTGATGGTGGAAAAACCGAAGCTGAAAGAAACGGAAAATGGCGCGCTCCCGGTATCAAAAATCTTTAAACCAGTCATGCAAAACAGCTTGAAATACTTGAATATCCAGCCGGAACAAAAAAGAAAGACAAAACTGTCCAAAGTTCCGGATTTAGCGAAGATGAAAGCGGAAGAAGCAGTCAATTCCATGAAGGAAAGCGGGTTGCAACCCATCGTGCTTGGCAATGGGGATACAGTTGTAAGTCATTCGCCAAGTCAAGGTGAAAAAGTGTTGGAAGGCGAAAAAGTTGTTTTAAGGACAGATGGCGACCTCTTAATTCCAGATATGAGGAACTGGTCGAAACGCGATGTGCTGAAAGTGGCGCAAGTGGGCAAATTGAAAATAAATATAGTTGGAACCGGATTTGCCGTAAAACAAAACTTGAAGCCAGGAACAAAAGTGAGGGAAGGGGACAGCCTTGTCGTCAATTTTGAAACACAGCTTCAAATGATTGAAAAGAAGAAAGCGAATGAAACCGCCGATCAAGATGAACGTCCGTTAAACTGATCAGCTGAACCCCCGCAAGCAACTATGCCTGTTCTATGTAAAAAGGACAAGGCATATGTTGTAAGGAGCCGAATAATGAGGGGGTTCATTTTAGTGAAGCGGGTTTCTGCTGTAACCGTAAGGAAAAGACTATCTTTTTTTCTCTTTATAGGTATCATTGTATTTTTGATCATTGACATCAGGCTGGGATATGTTCAATTTGTGCTAGGGAATTCGTTAACAGACAAGGCCCGCGACTCGTGGAGCCGAAATATCCCGTTTGAGCCTGAAAGGGGACTGATTTTGGACCGAAACAATGTTCCCATAGCCGAAAATAAGAGTGCGCCGACGGTTTACATTGTTCCAAGGCAAATCGAGGACCCGGCCCGTTCGGCAGAAATGCTGGCCAATGTGCTGGATGTGCCGGTAGATAAAGTGTATAAGCGCATGACGGCCAATTCTTCCATAGAGCGTCTGCCGGAAGGAAGAAAAATTTCATATGAGAAGGCACGAGATGTGAGAGCCCTGAATATTAAAGGTGTGTATATCGCGGAGGATTCGAAACGCCACTATCCGTTCGGCCGCTACTTATCCCACGTGCTTGGCTTTACGGGAATTGATAATCAGGGATTGATGGGGCTGGAACTGTATTATGATGAAGAATTGCAGGGAAAAAAAGGATCGGTCCAGTTCTTTTCGGATGCGAAAGGAAGAAGGATGCCGGACATGTCGGATGACTTTGATCCTCCGGTTGACGGCTTTAATCTGCGGCTGACGATAGACACAAAAATACAGACGATCATGGAGCGGGAATTGGATAACGCTGAAGTACAGTATAAGCCGGATGGGATTGTGGCCCTTGCGATGGATCCGAACAACGGGGAAATTCTGGCCATGTCAAGCAGGCCCACTTTTAATCCTTCAGAATACCGCGACGTCCCGCAGGAAATATATAACCGAAATCTTCCCATTTGGAGTACGTATGAGCCGGGGTCAACGTTCAAAATTATTACACTTGCCGCTGCTTTGGAAGAAAAAAAAGTTGATTTGGAACACGGGCAGTTTTTTGATTCTGGTTCCGTCAAAGTAGGAGGAGCAAAATTAAGATGTTGGAAAAAAGGGGGGCACGGGAGCCAAACGTTTTTGGAAGTAGTTCAAAACTCGTGTAACCCCGGATTTGTGGAGCTTGGGGATCGGCTTGGGAAAGAAAAATTGTTTAAATATATAAGAGATTTCGGTTTTGGCGCAAAAACGGGCATCGATTTGGCTGGCGAAGGTACTGGCATACTCTTTCATATGGATCAAGTGGGACCAGTGGAACAGGCGACGACCGCTTTTGGGCAAGGAGTGTCAGTCACGCCCATACAGCAAGTAGCCGCTGTAGCTGCCGCAGTCAATGGAGGCACTCTTTATCAGCCTTATATAGCAAAAGAACTAGTCGATCCGGCAACAGATGAAGTCGTAATGAGAAAGAGCCCTGTCGCTAAACGGCGCGTTATTTCCGAAAACACTTCCAAGCAAGTCCGCCACGCTTTGGAAAGCGTTGTTGCCCAAGGTACAGGCAGAAATGCTTTTATAGAATCTTTTCGGGTTGGCGGAAAAACGGGAACCGCCCAAAAAGCAAAAGACGGACGTTATCTTGAAAACAACCATATTGTTTCGTTTATTGGATTTGCGCCGGCGGATGACCCGCAAATTGTCGTTTATCTCGCAGTGGATAACCCAAAGGGGACCATTCAATTTGGAGGTACTGTAGCCGCTCCGATCGTTGGAAAAATTATGGAAGATTCATTGCGTTCACTTGATGTGAAGCCCCGCAAAAAACAAATTGAAAAGAAGACAACATGGCTTGATCCCAAAATGGTTACCGTTCCTGATTTGAAAGGAATGACGAAAAAAGAGCTATTGCAGCAAATGCTGAATTTAAAGCTTGAGGTGAGCGGGGATGGAACGACTGTTATCCAGCAGGCGCCCGATCCCGGAGTCAAGGTGGAGGAAGGATCAGTGGTCAGAATATACATGAAGTAATCAGGTATGCAGAGATCTGCCCCGCTTCCTTCGGGGCAGATTTTGCTTGGCATGAGTAGATTTTATAGAAACTGATTGCTGATGGTAAAATATGTAATCTAGATAAGAGGGTTTTTTCTATTGCGAAAAAATGAATCTGTGGATAATATAATGGATGGCAGATGTCACCAAGGAAAATAACATCATTTGTACTAAGGAATGCATGTTCCTGTATATTCATATAATAGTATATTATCATACGGTCTTATGGTAAAATGATGCCAATTAAAGAATGCGCAAGCTTTCATAAAAGGACGATAATGTTTCATAATAGAAAGGATCGGATCCATGAAGTTACATAGTCTATTAAAGGTATTGCCGTTAACAAAAGCTCCCCGGGAAAATCCCGATATCAACAGCATAACAAACGACACTCGAAAAATTGAACCAGGTGCGTTATTTATTTGTATAAAAGGCCATCAAACAGATGGACATCAATTTGCGAATGCGGCCGTGGCAAAGGGCGCTGTTGCCGTATTAGCGGAAAAGAAAGTGGCAGTGGAGGCGCCGGTAATCCTTGTCCCTGATACGAAACGGGCGATGGCAGTGTTGGCTGATGAGTTCTATGGCCACCCTACGCAGCGACTGAATTTAATCGGAATTACCGGTACAAATGGAAAAACGACAACGAGTATGATGATTGAAAACATTTTTAGAGATGCCGGCAAAAAAACAGGCTTGATTGGAACGCTTCATATAAAAATAGGGGATGAAAAATTAGAAACAAAAAATACCACCCCTGATAATATTGTACTCCAGCAAACATTTGCGCATATGGTTGAAGAAGGAGTCCATACAGTCGCCATGGAAGTATCTTCCCATGCCCTTATCCAAGGAAGGGTAAATGGCTGCGACTTTGATGTGGCTGTGTTTACAAACTTGTCCCAAGATCATTTGGACTACCACGAAACGATGGAGGAATACAAAAGGGCGAAAGGTCTTTTGTTCTCCCGTCTGGGCAATATTTACGACAGGAATAAGCCGAAGTTTGCCGTGATCAACGCCGATGATCCGGCGGCACCATATTTTGTAAAAGAGACGTCAGCCCATGTTGTCACCTATGGAATCGATCAGCCGGCCGAATTTTCGGCGGGAAATATACAAATGAGTGTCGACGGGGCCTCATTTACCCTTCATTCTCCTGAAGGCAAGCAAGAAGTAAAACTGAGATTAATGGGTAAATTCAGTGTGTATAACGCCTTGGCTGCCATTACGACTGCATATGTCGCGAATATTCCGCTCCAATCGGCAATTCATTCCCTTGAACAATTGGAGGGGATTCCCGGCCGCTTTGAAGCAGTGAACGCGGGACAGGATTTTACAGTGATCGTCGATTATGCTCATACGCCTGACAGTTTGGAGAATGTCCTGAAAACCATTCAGCAGTTTGCGAAAAAACGAATTTTTACCGTCGTTGGCTGTGGCGGGGACAGGGATCGGACGAAACGGCCCCTCATGGCGAAAGTAGCTTGCGTTTACTCGACAAATCCCATATTCACATCAGATAATCCGCGCACCGAAGACCCGTCGGCCATTTTGGCTGATATGGAGGCTGGGGTACAGGACCAACGCTACAAAGTGATTCCCGATCGCAAAGAAGCGATCCAGACAGCCATTAGGGAAGCCAAACAAGGGGACGTTGTGTTAATTGCCGGAAAAGGGCATGAAACGTATCAGATTATCGGCGAGAAAGTGATTGATTTTGATGATCGTCTTGTGGCCATGAAAGCAATTGAGGAGCTATAATGATGCTTGAATATAATGATGTTTTACGGATCCTTCCAGAGTTCCGGGGTGTGCAAGTCCCGATTTCTTTTAAAAAAATTACCTTTTCAAGTGAACATGATCAGGAAAAAGGGTTGTTTGTTTTTACCGCGGATGATGATGATCTTCAACAAGCCATTCATCAGGGGGCGGTTGCGGCGGTGTGGAAGAAGGATGTGGAGGTTCCATTTTACGCACCTAATCATTTCCCCATATTTTTTGCGGATGAACCAGCAGAAGCGGTTGTTCAGATAGTTGATCAATATAAGCATAAGATCAGTATTGGAAAAAAAAGAGGAAAAACAGAGTTGATTATGCCAAAAATAAACAATGAACGATATAGAGATATATTTACACAAATTTGTCACTTGCTTCAAAATAACAGCAACAGGGAGGGGGAACAGTGATGATGGAACGTGTCATTCTTTTTACGATCTTGATGTCTTTTTTAGTCACTGTTTTGTTATCCCCTCTTTTTATTCCTTTTTTAAGAAAGTTAAAGTTTGGGCAAAGCATTAGGGATGAAGGACCCAAATCCCATCATAAGAAAAAAGGTACGCCTACGATGGGCGGCATTATTATTTTGCTGTCAATCATCGTGACAACATTGACGATGACGGGAAAATATTCTCAGCCCGGTTTGGATACATATTTACTGCTGCTTGTTACATTTGGTTATGGTTTGCTCGGCTTTTTGGATGATTTTATCAAAATCGCCCTAAAGAGAAATCTTGGCTTAACATCGAAGCAAAAACTATTGGGCCAAATTGTCATTGCGCTTATTTTCTATTTCGTCTTAAAGCGATTTGGATTTGATACGGCAGTGGAAATTCCATTAACAAATTGGGAACTTGATTTAGGGCCTTTTTATGCCCTATTCCTTGTGTTTTGGCTTGTCGGCTTTTCGAACGCGGTTAACTTGACCGATGGGCTGGACGGTCTTCTGTCCGGAACGGCCGCCATTGCATTTGGCGCTTTCGCTATTCTTGCCTGGAGCCAATCTCAATACGACATTGCCGTATTTAGCGTAGCTGTTGTTGGCGCCCTGTTGGGCTTTCTCGTCTTCAACGCCCATCCGGCCAAAGTCTTTATGGGCGACACGGGATCGCTTGCGCTTGGGGGAGCTATTGCCGCGATTGCGATCATGACAAAAATGGAACTCATGCTTCTCCTCGTCGGAGGTATCTTTGTTATTGAAACACTTTCTGTTATTATTCAGGTAACCTCCTTTAAACTTACAGGAAAAAGAGTCTTTAAAATGAGTCCGCTCCATCATCATTATGAGTTGTCCGGCTGGTCCGAGTGGCGGGTCGTGGTAACATTTTGGGCAGTCGGCTTGCTTTTTGCCATCTTGGGAATTTACATAGAGGTGTGGGTATAAATTGAAAAACATTGAAATATATCGTCATAAAAAAATACTTGTGCTTGGCCTGGCAAAAAGCGGGGTTGCCGCTGCATCTCTTTTACACGAACTTGGCGCCTTTGTTACGGTCAATGATAAAAAGCCTTTTGAGGAGAATCCGGCGGCTCAAGGCTTGCTGGAAAAAGGAATAAAGGTGATTTGTGGAAGCCATCCTCCCGAACTCCTTGACGACGGGTTTGAACTGATCGTAAAAAACCCCGGGATTCCATACGGGAATCCTCTTGTCAGGAAGGCTGTGGATCATCATATTCCGATCATTACGGAAGTAGAACTTGCTTACCAAGTGTCAGAAGCGGATATTATTGGCATAACGGGGACAAATGGGAAAACGACCACGACTACACTGATCTTTGAAATGTTAGAAGCAGCGGATAAAAATCCATTGATAGCAGGAAATATTGGTACGGTGGCTTCTGAAGTAGCCAGGGAAGCATCTTCCGACAATACGATCGTCATGGAGCTTTCCTCCTTCCAATTAATGGGAGTCCGCACATTCAAACCCCGAATTGCCATCATAACAAACATATATGAAGCCCACCTTGATTACCATGGAACGATGGATGAATACAGTCAGGCGAAAGCGAATATTACACTGAACCAGTCGGAAGGCGACCATTTGATCGTCAATGGGGATCAGGAGCATTTATTGGAACTCGTAAAAGATTCAAAGGCCCAGAAAATCTTCTTTTCTACCAAACAGCCGCTTGCAGAGGGCATATCCATACAAAATCGCAAGATTGTATGGTTTGATGAGGAAATTATTTCACTTGATGAAATCATTTTGCCGGGAAAACATAATCTGGAAAATATTCTTTCGGCGATTGCGGCAGTCAAGCTGATGGGTGTTGAAAATGAAGCGATAGTCCGTGTTCTTGGCAGCTTTAAAGGGGTGGAGCATAGGACACAGCTCGTCACGGAAATGAACGGCCGCACCTTTTATAACGATTCAAAGGCAACCAATATATTGGCGACAAAAAGTGCATTGGAAGCTTTTCAAAGACCCGTTATTTTGCTGGCGGGCGGACTGGACAGAGGTAACGATTTTGATGAACTTGTCCCATATTTAAAGGGAGTGAAGGCTTTAGTCGTATTTGGACAATCAGCGGATAAATTGGCCAAAGCGGGAAAAGAGGCGGGAATACGATCCATACATCATGTCGATAATGTGGAGGAAGCTGTTCCGGTTTCGTACAGCTTGTCTGAGCCGGGAGATATTGTCTTATTGTCGCCCGCGTGTGCGAGCTGGGATCAATACAAGACTTTTGAGGTTCGTGGTCATATTTTCACAGAGGCCGTGCATAAACTGAAAGAGAGCCTATAATGAGGACATGCCGCGAATAAGGAATCTTCGCATCCCAAACTGAAGGAGCAGGCTCAATAAAAAGGAGACAGAGGTGCTGTTTCGTTGCCTTTTAAAAAATCCACTCCTGATTTTATTTTAATTATAGTTACCTGTACATTGCTGGCTTTCGGTTTAATTATGGTATACAGTGCCAGTGCGGTTTGGGCAAATTATAAATTTAACGACTCTTTTTTCTTCGCCAAAAGACAGTTGTTATTTGCCGGGCTTGGTTTTGCAGCGATGTTTTTCATGATGAAGATTGATTATTGGTCATGGCGGAAATGGGCCAAGCCGCTTTTGCTCATCTGCTTTCTTTTACTGTTGATTGTTTTAATCCCCGGCATCGGCATGGAGAGAAACGGTTCCCGAAGCTGGATCGGGGTCGGGGCTTTTTCCATTCAGCCGTCTGAATTTATCAAGCTTGCCCTTATCGCTTTTTTAGCTAAGTTTCTTTCAGAAAACCAAAGGTATATTACAACGGTGAAAAAAGGTCTTTTGCCTTCTTTGTCTCTTGTCTTCTTTGCGTTTGGACTCATTATGCTTCAGCCTGACCTCGGAACGGGAACGGTCATGGCAGGAACGTGTGTTGTCATGTTATTCATCGCGGGTGCGAGAATTTCTCATTTTGTTTTTCTAGGTTTGGTGGGACTTGCCGGCTTTGTCGCCCTCATTGTATCCGCTCCATATAGAATGGCCCGAATTACTTCATTTTTGGACCCGTGGCAAGACCCGTTGAACAGCGGATTTCAAATCATCCAGTCGCTATATGCGATCGGCCCGGGCGGATTGTTCGGATTGGGGCTGGGCCAAAGCAGGCAAAAATTTTTTTATCTGCCTGAGCCGCAAACAGATTTTATTTTTGCTATTTTATCGGAAGAACTTGGTTTTATCGGGGGAAGCTTTGTCATTTTGTTATTCGCTTTGTTGTTATGGCGGGGAATTAAAATAGCGCTTGGCGCCCCTGATTTATATGGCAGTTTTCTCGCCGTGGGCATCATTTCGATGATTGCCATACAAGTAATGATCAATATTGGGGTTGTAACGGGCCTTATGCCAGTAACAGGCATCACCTTGCCTTTTCTGAGTTATGGCGGATCTTCACTCACGATTATGCTGATGGCCGTTGGCGTATTGCTCAATATTAGCCGTTATGCACGTATTTGAGAGAAACTCCAAATAATGGGTTTCTTTTTTTATTACGGTTGTTCTCCAAATGTTTCTTCATTTTACAAATAGACAACAATCGTTATGTTTCACATTTTTCTTGTGTAAAATATAGTAAAATAAGATAATTGAAGAGTTAAATGAATATGATGATCTCACTGACTTGAGGTGACACGATGAAAATTGTTGTCAGCGGAGGGGGAACAGGCGGCCATGTGTATCCGGCGCTTGCCCTGATCCGAACAATTAAAGAAAAGCATCCTGATACGCAGTTTTTGTATATCGGCACAGAAAAAGGGCTTGAAGCCAATATTGTGCAAAGAGAAAACATACCTTTTAAAAAAATACATATAACCGGTTTTAAACGCTCGTTGTCCTTGGAAAATATAAAAACAATTATGCGCTTTTTTAAAGGCGTAAGGGAATGTAAAAAAATGCTAAAGGCCTTCCAGCCTGATGTTGTCATCGGTACGGGAGGCTATGTTTCCGCTCCTGTTGTATATGCGGCAGCAAAATTAAAAATTCCTGCTGTCATTCACGAGCAAAATAGCGTGCCGGGATTAACGAACAAGTTTTTAAGCCGTTATGTACAAAAGGTTGCCATTTGTTTTGAATCTTCAAGGCAGTTTTTTCCGGGACAGAAAGTGGTTCTTACGGGGAACCCCCGGGCATCTGAAGTAATTGGCAAAAAAGGAAGTGGAAGGCTGAATCAATTTGGTCTAAAGGAACATATACCGACAGCTTTAATTTTTGGCGGAAGCAGAGGCGCAAGGCCGATTAATGAAGCGGTGATCAAATCGCTGGCGCAGTTTGCCAATAAACCTTATCAAGTATTGTACATAACCGGTGAGACTCATTATGGAGATGTGGAAGAAGAAGTTGCTTTAATCGGCCGCTCTCCAAATGTGGCGATCGTACCGTTTATTCATAATATGGAAGAGGTGTTGGCCGATGTAGCCGTTGTCGTCGGCCGGGCGGGGGCAACATCCCTTGCCGAAATTACGGCACTCGGACTTCCCGCCATATTAATCCCAAGTCCATATGTTACGAATAACCATCAGGAAAAAAATGCATCGGTTTTAACTTCGGCCGGGGCAGCGATTATGCTTCCTGAAAAAGAGTTAACAAGCCAACGGCTTGTTGCAGCCATAGATGAGATTTTACTAGATCACGAAATATTAGATTCAATGTCTGAAGCATCGAAAAACCTTGGTATGCCGGATGCGACCAAGCGCTTATATAATGTGCTTTTAAGTGTTGTCAATAAACGCCGCTAACTTGTGAGGGGGTTAATGCAATGGATTTTTTAGAAGAACTTCATGCCAACCAAGTTGGGAAGATAAAGGAATATGAGCCTCTTGCCAATCATACGACGATTAAGGTGGGAGGACCCGCAGATATATTTGTCGAACCAGATTCAATTGATCTTTTGCTAAAAACGATGGAAATTGTGCAAAAACATCATATGCCTTGGAGAGTCATAGGACGCGGGTCCAATCTGCTCGTATCTGATGAGGGAATAGAAGGGGTCGTTATCAAGCTCGGAAAAGGGCTGGACCATCTTGAGGTAAATGGGACAGAAGTAAGGGTCGGTGCTGGCTATTCATTTATCGTCTTGGCCAATGCCATGGCCAGGAGAGGTTTAAGCGGGCTGGAATTTGCCGGAGGAATTCCGGGTTCCGTCGGGGGAGCCGTCTATATGAATGCCGGAGCACACGGATCTGACGTCTCAAAGATTTTACGGAAGGCGCACATCCTTTTTCCGGACGGGACGGTAGAATGGCTTTCCAATGAAGAAATGGAATATTCATACAGGACATCCGTTTTACAGAAAAAACGCCCGGGCATCGTGTTGGAAGCTGTTTTTGAGTTGCGTGAGGGCGATCGGGAACTGATAACTGTTGAAATGAAGAAGCATAAACATTATCGTCGTGAAACACAACCGGTAAAACCATGCTGTGGCAGTGTATTTCGCAATCCTTTACCTCATCATGCCGGCAAGTTGATTCAGGACGCAAACTTGAAAGGGTTCCAGATCGGAGGTGCCCAAATCTCCGAACTTCACGGCAACTTCATTATCAATACGGGAAATGCCAAGGCCGAAGACGTCATCAAGCTAATCGATCATATTAAAAAAACAATTTTTGAAAGCACGGGAATTCACTTGCATACAGAGGTTGAAATCGTGCAAAGGGAAATAGATTAAGCAGGCGAAAGGATGGAGTTTTTCATGTTTGTTCAGCAAAGCGGCATCCTTTATAACAAACAAATGATCTTGACGGGGAGTAAGGAGCATGGATAAAGGAAAAATATTATCTTTGGAAGAGCGCATTCCAAAAATAAAAGAGCATCGGAGACGAAAGGCAAATCGCCGGCTCATTTTCCTTATTTCCCTATTCTTCCTTTTAATTGTCTGTGTCATTTATTTTCAATCCCCCCTTAGCCACGTTAAACAGATTCAAGTGCATGGAAATGAAGCAGTCACTTCTGAAGAAGCCATTAAAATGAGCAAACTAAAACGTGGTTTGAGTATATGGGAGATTGACAGAAAACAAGCGGTGAAAGATTTAAAAAGCCATCCTGAAATCAAAAGCGCTGCCGTACGGATCGGTTTTCCGAATACCGTACATATAAATGTGAAAGAATACGCGAAGATTGCATTCGTATCGACGGGAACCGAATTTTTCCCCATATTAGAAAATGGGAAAATATTAACAGATAATCCAAAGATGGAGATTCCAGGCAATGCGCCTATTCTTAATGGTTTTGAAGAAAACCATATATTGGAAGAAATGGCAAAACAATTAATGGAGCTACCGCCGGAAATTGTAAATGCCATTTCCGAAATACATTACAGCCCCAAAAAAACAGATCAATACCACATTAGTTTGTATATGAATGACGGGTTTGAAGTAAGTGCCACAATCCTAACTTTTGCGGAAAAAATGATTCATTATCCTTCCTTTGTCAGTGAATTGGACCCACAGAAGAAAGGTATAATTGATCTGGAAGTCGGGTCTTTTTTTAAAGCATACGAATCAGATAACAAAGAAGAAAAAGAGGAGGGGCAATAAACAGGATGATTTTTTTCTACACATGGACGTGCCCCACTCCTTTTTCTTTTCTGTAAATGAAAACTGAAAAAACCTTGTCTTCCAGTAAAGCTTTTTTTCGCACCAGGAATGCTGGAAATGTTTGGGAACAGGTCCGCTTATTTGGACCGTTTTTTCGAGAGATTTCGAGCATGTCCTGTCATTAGGGACAAACCCAAAGGGGCGAATATATAATGTATGACTCAAGTTTGACTTTTCTAGGTGCTAATCTTGTTGTAGACTTATAATAAGTTATCATGGTACATAACCGTCAAATTTCATCATGCTTTTGCCGGAATTCGTCGAAAGCTGTTGTAATCATGATAAGTTGTACAAAAAACAACGAATGAAAAGTCTAATAAATTTAGTTGACAAACAGGAAATAACGTTCATTTGCCGAATAAGTAAAAGTAGTTAAAAAATTAAGGATGATCATTAAATGGCAACTTTAAGAGAAAAAGAGAATGGGAGAGTTGAAGGAGGTGCCGCGGAGTGAACACCAATGAATTGTATGTCAGTCTTGATATGGGAACTTCCACAATAAAAGTCATAATTGGCTCGATGACCGGTGATTCTTTAAATATTATCGGAGTTGGCAACGCCAAGGCTGAAGGGATCAAGAAAGGTTCAATTGTTGATATAGATGAAACCGTTCATTCGATAAAGAAGGCAGTAGAGCAGGCCGAGAGAATGATAGGCATGCAAATTAATAATTGCATTGTCGGCATTGCCGGAAATCATGTTTCTCTTATGCCATGTCACGGAGTAGTCGCCGTTTCCAGCCAAAACAGGGAAATTACGAATGATGATGTTGCAAGGGTGATGGATGCGGCTCAAGTTGTGTCCATTCCTCCTGAGAGGGAAATTATCAATGTCATTCCCGGACAATTTATTGTGGACGGATTGGATGAAATTACAGATCCGAGAGGAATGATTGGAGTCCGCCTGGAAATGGAAGGGACGATTGTCACCGGGGCAAAGACCATATTACATAATACTTTGCGCTGCGTCGAACGAGCCGGTCTGGAAATCACCGATATCGTTCTGCAACCGCTGGCAGCTGCTTCTATTGCATTGTCAAAAGATGAACGCCAAATGGGAAGTGCCTTAATCGATATCGGGGGAGGTTCCACGACAGTTGCCGTATTTGCCAATGGAGGCATTGCGGGTACAAGCGTTATCCCGGTTGGCGGGGATCATATTACAAAGGATTTGTCAATTGGTTTAAGGACGGCTACTGATGACGCGGAAAACATCAAGCTCGCATATGGACATGCATTTTACGACCATGCGTCAGAAGAAGTAGTATTCAGCGTGCCAATTATTGGCAGCGACCAACATCAACAATTTAACCAGCTGGAGCTATCTGATATCATTGAAGCTAGAATGGAAGAAATATTCGAGCTTGTGCAGCTTGAATTAAAGCAAATGGGAGCTGCCGATTTACCGGGAGGTTTTGTTTTGACAGGAGGCGTCGCCAATATGCCCGGGGTAATGGAATTGGCTCAAATCATTTTCCAAAACAGGGTGAGGATCGCCCTTCCGGATTACATCGGTGTCAGAGAGCCGCAATATACAACAGCTGTAGGGCTCATCAAGTATGCCTACCACGAGGCAAAATTACAAGGCAGAAATATCAGTGCCTCTCCTGTGCAATTGCCAAGTGACGCAGATGAAGCCCGAATTCCTGCGGGTCATCAGCCGAATACAAAAGATACGAAGGATCCCGATGCGAAAATATCTACTAAAGTAAAAAAATTCTTTGGGTACTTTTTTGAATAGAGACATCCGTTGGGAATAAAAGAACAGGAGGACATGTCATGTTGGATTTCGATACAAATATTGATTCTTTAGCAACCATTAAAGTTATTGGTGTCGGCGGCGGCGGTAACAATGCCGTAAACCGGATGATAGAGCATGACGTTCAGGGCGTCGAATTTATCGCAGTCAATACGGACGCACAAGCACTTAACTTGTCAAAAGCCGAGATTAAAATGCAAATTGGCGCGAAGTTAACAAGAGGTCTTGGTGCGGGTGCCAATCCCGAAGTCGGGAAAAAAGCTGCCGAAGAGAGTAAAGAACAGATAGAAGAAGCATTAAAAGGGGCAGACATGGTTTTTGTCACCGCGGGAATGGGCGGCGGCACCGGAACGGGAGCTGCACCGGTCATCGCCCAGATTGCCAAAGATTTGGGGGCATTGACTGTCGGAATCGTCACGAGGCCATTTACTTTTGAAGGCCGGAAGCGGGCGAACCAAGCAAGCGGTGGAATTGACGCGATGAAAGAGTCTGTCGATACTTTAATCGTCATTCCAAACGACAGACTTTTAGAGATTGTGGATAAAAGCACGCCGATGCTGGAAGCATTTCGGGAAGCCGATAATGTTTTGCGGCAAGGTGTTCAGGGAATCTCCGAGTTGATTGCCGTCCCTGGTTTAATTAACTTGGATTTCGCGGATGTCAAAACCATCATGACGAATAAAGGTTCCGCTTTAATGGGGATTGGTGTCGCAACCGGTGAAAATCGGGCGGTAGAAGCTGCCAAAAAGGCTATTTCTTCCCCACTCCTGGAAACTTCCATCGATGGCGCCCAAGGGGTATTGATGAATATCTCCGGCGGAACAAATTTGAGCCTGTATGAAGTTCAAGAAGCGGCAGATGTAGTGGCCAGTGCCTCAGACCAGGAAGTAAACATGATTTTCGGATCTGTCATTAATGAAAGTTTAAAGGATGAAATTGTTGTGACTGTAATCGCAACGGGCTTTAACGAAACAGCTGGACAGGAAAAGCAACAAAATCCTTTGCTCCGGCAAATGAGGCCGCAACACCAGCATAACCATAACCCCGTGACAAGCCGAGAGCAAAAAAGGGAAGAGGTACAGGAGCCTGCAAGGACAAACCAGCCTCCGGTGGAGGATACACTGGATATTCCTACATTTTTAAGAAATCGAAATAGAAGAAGATAAGCCAGATGATGAATCTGGTCGGCTTGTAGAAAAAGCAGTTGTTTTTCTCTACAAGCTTTTTTATTTTGTAAGGTATTATAGAAGCGAAAAAACAGATCGCGGATCTTCTATTCATTATGAATGCGGCCGATTAGTCATATGTTTGATCACTGTTCCATCTTGCGCTTTTCGGGTGGATGTTGATCGGTTTTACAAATGAGACATCCCTATTTCTGCATGATGCCCGTTTTTACATTGGGACCTGACATGCGTTCCCCCTTGATGTCCGTCTTGACAATCATCCCCTTAGCCCACCAGGATGTTTTGACGATCATCCTTTTTGCCCGCCAGGATGTTTTGACGATCATCCTTTTTAGCCCAACCAGGAATGGAGGAAATGTAAAAGCATGGCTGCCCTTCAAGCCTTTTTTAAATGAATCCAGGCTTGGGCAATTGGAATGTTTCTTTCCGGAGTCATCCCATTACTGTCTTAGCAAACACGTAATATTATTTTTTAAAACAGATAGCCGGTCCTGTAGACAGGTTGTCAAGCATCTAGTTACCTGGCCTGATCATGAATCTGGTTTTTTTATTTATCTTCTACCCTTCCGCATTAGCCAATCTTCGATGTTAATTGTGAAAACTTCTCTATTTTCCCTTACAGGAATTGACACATTCTATAGCCCTCTTCCTTTATACTAAACGATAATGAATAAAAGGACTGCCCTTGCGCTATGATCCACTTGGGGAGGGAGGGTCATTGGTTGTTTATTTGGATATCATATGGCTTTTAAATGTCTTGGTAGACAGCTTGCTTTTATGGATAACAGCTATTTTTTTAAAAAGGCATGTCAAACTCTGGCGTATCTTACTCGGGGGGATTGCAGGATCCATTGTCGTTCTTTTGGCTGTTACTCCGGTAGCCGAGATGTCCGGCCACCCGCTTGCAAAGTTTGGTTTATCCGTTTTTATGGTGATGATCGCCTTCGGGTATAAAAGATTTAAAACGTTCATCTCCTCCCTGCTGACATTTTATTTCGCTACATTTCTCATGGGAGGAACTCTTATAGGTGTTCACTATTTTCTCTCATTCGACATGGATCTTGAAACAGCTTATTTTCTTGAGAGCATAAAAGGGTTTGGCGATCCGATCAGCTGGCTGTTTGTAATCTTTGCATTTCCGCTCGCGTGGTATTTTTCAAGGAAAAGAGTGGACGATATGACGATTTCGTCTGTTGAATATAGTGTATTGGCAGATGTTTCCATCCACTTGAACGGACTCCATATTCATGTAAAGGGTTTGATTGACAGCGGCAATCAATTGTATGATCCCATCTCCAAAACTCCGGTTATGATCATTTCGACTCATTCTTTAAAAGAGGTCTTGCCGGAAGAAATCGTGAACCTATCCAATGAGTCGAACCACTCACTTGAGGTTGCTTCGGAATTGCCTGATCAGTGGAGGGAAAAGATGAGGCTTATTCCCGCAAAAACGCTGGGAATGAATCACCAGCTTTTATTCGCTTTTAAGCCAGAATCAATCAAGATCAAAATGAATGACCAGGAGAAGGTTGCTAGAAAAGCTTTGATTGCTTTTACAGACCAACATCTGTCCAGCGATGGCACATTTGAGTGTATTGTACATCCTCTCATTATCGAGCAAGCAATCTCCGAGTCAGCATCATAAGTGCCGCACAACAAAAAAATTCAGGGAGGACATATCGTGAAAAAGTTTCGGTTTCGCATCACATATTATTGGTATAAGTTCCTCATGAAATTGGGATGGAAAACAGATGAAGTTTATTACATAGGGGGAAGTGAGGCTCTTCCTCCCCCGCTTTCCAAGGAAGAAGAAGCGGTTCTTCTTGAAAAGCTTCCCAAAGGGGACAAGACCGCAAGGTCCATGCTGATTGAAAGGAATTTAAGGTTGGTAGTTTATATTGCCAGAAAATTTGAAAATACCGGGATCAATATTGAGGACTTAATCAGCATTGGAACGATCGGACTCATTAAAGCGGTCAATACGTTTAATCCCGAGAAAAAGATAAAACTGGCGACCTATGCTTCACGGTGTATTGAAAATGAAATTCTCATGTATTTGCGCCGAAATAACAAAACAAGATCCGAAGTCTCCTTTGATGAGCCGCTTAACATTGATTGGGATGGCAACGAGCTGTTGTTGTCTGATGTATTGGGGACGGAAAATGATATTATCACAAGGGATCTCGAGGCGAATGTGGATAAGAAACTGTTATTCAATGCGTTGGAAAAATTAAACCATCGGGAAAAACAGATTATGGAGCTTCGTTTTGGCCTGGCGGGCGGGGAGGAAAAAACACAAAAAGACGTTGCGGAAATTCTGGGCATTTCCCAATCGTATATTTCGCGACTAGAGAAAAGAATTATCAAACGCCTCAGAAAAGAATTCAATAAAATGATTTAAGAACTAAAAAATTATTTTGAACGAAAAGCAAAGGACGGCAGAGGCTCACATGGATTTATAAGCGGCAGGAAGAAATGGGAATGCATATATTTTCCTCCCAGGGAGATACTTACACTGTAAGCAAGCTCCTGCTAGGAGGGAAAAACTGTTGAAGCGAAATAAGGTGGAAATTTGCGGTGTGGATACTTCAAAGCTCCCTGTTTTGAAAAATGAGGAAATGCGGGAACTGTTGAAGCAAATGCAACAAGGGGATGTAACAGCCAGAGAAAAACTGATCAACGGCAATCTGCGCCTTGTGTTAAGCGTCATTCAACGTTTTAACAACCGGGGAGAGTATGTGGACGACTTATTTCAGGTCGGGTGTATCGGATTAATGAAATCAATAGATAATTTCGACCTCAGCCAAAATGTCCGCTTTTCAACGTATGCCGTCCCGATGATCATTGGGGAAATCCGCCGATATTTACGGGATAACAACCCTATCCGGGTATCGCGTTCATTGCGGGACATCGCTTATAAAGCACTCCATGTACGTGAACGGTTAATGGCAAAAACGTCTAAGGAGCCAACAGCAGCGGAAATTGCCCGTGAACTGGAAATCCCTCATGAAGAAGTTGTTTTTGCCCTTGATGCCATTCAAGACCCTGTCTCTTTGTTTGAGCCGATATATAACGACGGTGGGGACCCCATTTTTGTCATGGATCAATTGAGCGACGAAAAGAGCAGGGATAGCCAGTGGATTGAAGAAATCGCTTTGCATGATGGCCTGCAGCGGCTGAATGATAGGGAAAAGATGATCATCCGCAAACGGTTTTTTCAAGGAAAGACCCAAATGGAAGTGGCAGAGGAAATTGGCATATCCCAAGCACAAGTATCAAGATTGGAAAAAGCCGCTATTAAACAAATGAATAAAAACATCAACATTCAATGAGCCGGATTTCACTATACGAAATCCGGCTTTCGCTTATCATGAAAGGCTAAGGGTGTTGCATATACTTATAGTATATAAAAAGCATGGCGGGAAGCGGGGATCATAATGGTAAGAATATCGGAATTTCAATTAAAAGATGTGGTGAATGTGACAGATGGCCGCAAGCTTGGAAATATAGGCGATATCGATATAAATCTTGATACGGGTAAAATAGAGTCGATCATTATTAGCCAAACAGGCAAACTGCTTGGTTTTTTTGGAAAAGAAGATGAAATCATTATTCCCTGGAATCAAATTATCAAAATCGGAACGGATGTCATTCTTGTGAGGCACAGCAGTGCCAAATTTGAACAACAGCAGCTTAACATGCCAAAAGATTAAGATTATCCATGCTGTTCGCATGCTTTTGTGGTACACTAAAGAAAATGTCATTTTACGCGAATATATACAACAAGAATATAGGGGTAATGAATCGTGAAAGTTATTGAAAAGCTGCATTTGATTCAACAGGAAATCGCAGAAGCATGCGCCCGGTCCAACCGGAATCCTGAAGACATCACCATCGTGGCGGTAACGAAATATGTGACAATAGACAGGGCTGTGGAAGCACTTGAAGCGGGCATTCAGCATTTTGGTGAAAACCGAGATGACGGTCTGCAGAAAAAATGGGAAGTTTTAAAAGACAAGCCCACATGGCATTTCATCGGAACACTCCAATCCCGAAAAGTTAAAAATATTATTGACAAGGTAACGTATATTCACTCGCTTGACCGGCTATCGTTGGCAAAAGAAATTAACAAAAGAGCCGAACAATCTGTTAAGTGCTTTGTCCAAGTAAACGTTTCCGGTGAAGAGTCAAAACACGGGTTGGATCCTGGTCAGGTGAAAGAGTTTATTGAACAATTGGCCCAATTTGATAAAATAATTGTTGCCGGATTAATGACGATGGCGCCATTAACAGATGACGAGGATATGTTACGCACCTGTTTTCGAAAACTGAAGCATTTGCAAACAGAAATCAAACAGTTGGATTTGCCGCATGCGCCATGTGAAGATCTGTCGATGGGCATGTCCAATGATTTCAAAATTGCCATAGAAGAGGGGGCAACTTTCGTCCGCATCGGGTCCGCTCTTGTTGGTGAATGATGCGAAGGAGGCACGAAATTGGGTATTAAATCAAAATTTAAAAACTTTTTTTTGCTGGAAGATGAGTATGAATACGCTGAAGAAGAAAAAGTGGCTAACGAACCTGAGGAAACAAAAAAACCAAGCACACCGGCTACACGGAAGCAAAATGTCGTCAGTCTGCAAAGCGTACAACAGTCTTCCAAGGTAATATTGATTGAACCGAGAGTATATGCCGAAGCACAGGAAGTAGCGGATCATTTGGTCAACCGCCGAGCGGTTGTCGTTAATTTACAACGTATTCAGCACGACCAGGCAGTCAGAATCGTCGACTTTTTAAGCGGTACTGTTTATGCTATAGGAGGCGACATACAAAGAATCGGCAAGGATATTTTTCTCTGTACGCCTGATAACGTGGAAGTATCAGGAAATATTACAGAAATGATAGACACCGATCATTATGATGATACGAGGTGGTCATAACGGGATGACATTAATAACTGCTATAATTGTACAATTGATTCAACTATATTCTTGGGCATTAATTATATACATATTAATGTCGTGGTTTCCGAACGCCAGAGAATCTGGAATCGGGCAGTTTCTGGGGCGGATTTGCGAACCTTATTTGGAACCATTCCGCAGAATTGTGCCGCCCCTTGGCATGATTGATATTTCTCCGATTGTCGCTTTTATTGTTCTCAAGCTTGCGACAATGGGATTACTTGAAATTGCCAAATGGGTGGGATAAGGGTTTGGGGCCGCTGAGCTCCTTGACTCATGATCCGAGTGTTTTTTGCAAATGGGGTTGACCGTTTTGGATGATATATATCAACATTTTCGCAAGGAAGAAAAACAATTTATTGATTTGGCGATGGACTGGAAAGAGTTTGTGGAAAGAACCTATGCAGAGAAATTGACAGACTTTCTTGATCCAAGACAACAGTTCATATT
The DNA here is from genome assembly GCF_037963795.1 of Siminovitchia sp. FSL W7-1587. NCBI lineage: Bacteria > Bacillati > Bacillota > Bacilli > Caryophanales > Bacillaceae > Siminovitchia > Siminovitchia sp. FSL W7-1587. The sequence continues at coordinate 396,220 of NZ_CP150169.1, read as the reverse complement.
ACAGTCGGTTGTCGGTGATGGACCTGATGTCCGCTATGCTTTTTTTGGAGGAGGTCCTTCTTGTGAGCGTAAAAGGGCACTCATTTTTCCGGATTATTTAAAACCGCAAGAAGATCACTTTCAAATCGGCTTGTACGAGATTGATTATCCCCGGAAGTTTGTGAAGCTGGAACATCGCATGGTGCTCGGGTCGTTAATGTCCTTAGGGATCAAGCGAGAGAAGTTTGGCGACATCATTGTAAACGGGGATCGCATTCATTTTTTTTCCAGTACGGAAATTGAAGATTATATCATCTCTCAATTTAAAGAGGTCGGTAAGGCCAATGTGACAATTCAAAAGCTTGGGCTGGATGAAGTGATTGAACGGGAAGAAGAGTGGGTCCAGATGGAAAAGACTGCTTCCTCGATGCGGCTGGATGCTATTATTTCTGCCGCTTTTTCCGTTTCAAGGCAAAAAGCCCAATCAATCATCGGTCAAAAGTTGGTAAAATTAAACTGGAAAATAACCGAACAACCGGCAACGGACTGTTTTGAAGGTGATATGATCTCTGCGCGCAGGCTTGGAAGGTGTAAGATTATCCGCATTTTGGGAGAAACGAAAAAACAGAAGCTTAGGATACAATTCGGGATGGTAAAATCTTAAATTTGAAAAGAATCTCCCCAGACTTAGACAAAATTCGTTATAATATATGTATCTTATGATGAGGAAAAGCACTAGGAGGTGGCATGATGCCGTTAACGCCGGTAGACATACATAATAAAGAATTCAGCAAAAGAATGAGCGGTTATGATAGAGATGAAGTCAATGAGTTTCTTGATCAGGTTATAAAAGACTATGAGCTTTTAATACGAGAAAAAAAAGAATTAGAAGACCAATTGGCTGCTATGAATGAGCGTCTGGGCCACTTCAACAATATAGAGGAAACGCTTAATAAGTCGATTGTTGTGGCTCAGGAGGCTGCTGAAGAAGTAAAAGGCAATGCATTGAAAGAAGCAAAGCTGATCATACGTGAAGCTGAAAAAAATGCAGATAGAATTGTAAATGAAGCTTTATCAAAAGCGCGAAAGATCGCCTTGGAAATTGAAGAACTAAAGAAGCAGTCAAAAGTATTCCGCACACGTTTCCGCATGTTGATCGAGGCTCAGCTTGACCTGTTGCAAAGCGATGATTGGGATAAACTGATGGAGTTTGAACTTGATGCTACCGAACTCACTTCTTTAGAAGAGGCGGAAGAAGTAGAGTAGAACTTGACATCATTTTGAGTGCTCACATATAATAATAGTAATTTTACAGGGAATAAAGCGATGATAGGGAAAGTACATTTTTAAAAAAGCCATTCAAGCGATCCGGGGATGGTGGAAGCCCGGGATGGAAGAGAAATGGAAAATCACCCTTGAGTACTCGAAACGAAAGCCTTTGGTAAGTAGATGAGAGCGGCTGATCAACGATACTGATTCAGAGTGGACAAATGCACTTTAAAGTGTGTTCAAAAAGGAGTATAAAAGGACCAAGAATTTCGAGGCATCGCAGTTTGCGCAGCATAGTTGCCAGTGAAGAAATTCGATGTGTCATTTTTAACGAACTTTTTGAGTAACACTTTTATGCATGTCTAATTGGGTGGTACCGCGGGAATATAACCTTCTCGTCCCTTGTGGGGATGTGAAGGTTTTTTGCATTGTAAGAAGAAATGTTGAAAAATGCGTTGTACAAGGCCGGATGGCTGCAAGATAAAAGTTGAAGGAGGAAAAAAAATGGATTATAAAGATACGTTGCTTATGCCGAAAACGGATTTCCCAATGCGAGGGAACTTGCCGAAAAGAGAGCCGGAAATCCAGGCATGGTGGGAGGAACAAGATATTTATCGGAAAGTCCAGGAAAGGACGGCGGGCAGGCCGCTTTATATTCTTCATGACGGCCCCCCATTCGCCAATGGCAGTCTTCATATGGGGCATGCGCTCAATAAAACGTTAAAGGATTTTATCGTCCGCTACAAATCGATGGCTGGTTTTTGCGCCCCTTATGTTCCGGGCTGGGACACTCACGGCCTTCCGATTGAACAGGTTTTGACCAATAAAGGTGTAAAGCGCAAGGAGATGTCGGTTGCCGAGTTCAGGGAAAAATGTGCCCAGTACGCGCTTGAGCAAATTGACAACCAGCGCAAGGAGTTTAAACGGCTCGGTGTACGGGGGGATTGGGAAAATCCTTATATTACGCTAGAGCCCGAGTATGAGGCGGAACAGATAAAAGTGTTCGGTGAAATGGCCAAAAAGGGCTATATTTACAAAGGGAAAAAACCCGTATACTGGTCGCCTTCGAGTGAATCTGCACTGGCGGAAGCGGAAATTGAATATAAAGACAAACGTTCTCCGTCCATTTATGTTGCCTTTCCTGTAAAAGACGGCAAACAAGTACTGAAAGAAGGAAGTTATTTGATTGTTTGGACCACGACGCCGTGGACCATCCCGGCCAATCTCGCGATTGCCGTGCATCCTGACTTACAATATGCAGTCGTTGAGCATGAAGGCAAACAATATGTTCTGGCAAAAGATCTGTTGGAAAAGGTTGCTGCTCTATTTGAATGGGATCAATATGAAACCGTGCAAACCTTGAAAGGAAATGAGCTGGAGCATGTAACAGCCACACATCCGCTTTATGAAAGGGATTCGCTTGTAGTCCTTGGCGAGCATGTCACGGTTGATGCCGGTACGGGATGTGTCCATACTGCTCCCGGGCACGGAGAAGACGACTTTTATATTGGCCAAAAATATGGACTTGATGTGCTTTGCCCTGTTGATGATAAAGGTTATATGACAGATGAGGCGCCCGGTTTTGAAGGGTTGTTTTATGATAAGGCGAACAAACCGATCACCGAAAAGCTGGATGAAGCAGGAGCGCTTTTAAAGCTTGAATTCATTACACACTCGTATCCGCATGATTGGCGGACGAAAAAGCCGGTTATTTATCGGGCAACGTCCCAATGGTTTGCTTCCATTAAAGATTTTCGGCCTGAACTTCTTGAGGCGATCAAAGAAGTAAAATGGATTCCAAAATGGGGAGAGACACGGCTGTACAATATGGTACGCGATCGTGGTGACTGGTGTATTTCAAGGCAAAGAGTATGGGGAGTGCCCATTCCGGTGTTTTATGCGGAAAACGGTGAGCCAATTATTACGGATGAAACAATTGCCCATATTTCCGAACTGTTCCGTAAGCATGGCTCAAATATTTGGTTTGAAAAAGAAGCGTATGAGCTGTTGCCTGAAGGCTTTACACATCCGGGAAGCCCCAACGGCATTTTTACAAAAGAAACGGATATTATGGATGTTTGGTTTGATTCCGGTTCTTCCCATCAGAGCGTCTTGACCGTCCGCGAAGACCTAAGATGGCCTGCGGATTTATATTTGGAAGGTTCGGACCAATACCGCGGTTGGTTTAACTCTTCTTTAACAACTTCGGTCGCCGTCACTGGAAAAGCACCATATAAAGAAGTGCTGAGTCATGGTTTCACCCTTGATGGCGAAGGCCATAAGATGAGTAAATCTCAGGGCAATATTATTGCCCTAGCTAAAATTACGAGTCAATTTGGAGCCGAAATATTGCGACTTTGGGTTGCTTCGGTTGACTACCAATCAGATGTCAGAATTTCCGACGCTATTTTAAAACAAGTAAGTGAAGTATATCGGAAAATCAGGAATACCTTCCGCTTCATGCTTGGAAATCTGGCAGATTTTGATCCCAAAACACATTCGGTTCCAACAGCCAAGCTGAGGGAAGTCGACCAATTTCTGCTTGTCAGGCTAAACAACTTGATAAAAGAATCATTGGCGGCATATGAAGATTTTGAGTTTGCCGATATTTACCACGCGGTGAACAATTTCTGTACAAACGACTTAAGTTCTTTTTACATGGACTTTGCCAAAGATGTGCTGTACATTGAAGCGGCAAATCACTTTGAAAGAAGAGCCATGCAAACGGTCATGTACAAATGTGTTGTGACTCTGGCAAAATTATTGTCGCCGCTTCTGCCGCATACTACGGATGAAGTGTGGTCATACATTCCTGGTGTAGAGGAAATCAGCGTTCAATTAACGGATATGCCCCAACCAGAAGAAATTGCCGATAGCGAAAATCTTGAACATAAATGGAACGAATTTTTGCGTGTGCGCGATGACGTATTAAAAGCGCTGGAAGAAGCCAGAAACGATAAAGTGATCGGCAAATCGCTTACCGCAAAAGTGACCCTTTACGTTAATGATGAAGTAAAGACGCTGCTGGAAAGTATTTCTGAAGACATGAAACAGTTGTTTATTGTTTCAGCGTTTGAAGTGGGTGGCGCGTACGATGATGCGCCGGACAGCGCCTTGAAGCTGGAACGTGCTGCTGTTGTTGTTGAGAAGGCTGAAGGCGAAACATGTGCCCGCTGCTGGGTCGTGACACCGACCGTCGGAGAAGATAAGGATTATCCGGATATTTGCCCGCGTTGTGCCAATGTCGTTAAGCAGTTAACATGATTGATGGCAAGCCCTTCTTTTTCGGAGGGCTTGTTACTTTTAAAAATAAGTGATTATAGCTAAAATGTAATTGGAATGAATTACGATACGGGGGTTTGCGCGTGGGCTATTATTTGATTGCCTTATTTGTAGTTGTATTGGACCAAATTACAAAGTGGCTGATCGTTCGTCATATGGAGATCGGGGAAAGCATTCCGATTCTTCCCAATCTGTTTCATATTACTTCACACCGCAACAGGGGAGCGGCCTGGGGAATATTAGAGGGGCAAATGTGGCTGTTTTATATTATAACCGTCATTGTGGTAGCGGGAATCATATATTATATGCAAACCCAAGTGAAAGGAAAGCCATTCTTTCAGATAAGCCTCGCTTTTATTCTCGGCGGAGCGATCGGGAATTTTATTGACCGCTTGTTTAGGAAGGAAGTCGTTGACTTTCTTGATACATATATTTTTGGCTACGATTTTCCGATTTTTAATATAGCCGATTCCGCTCTGACGATCGGTGTTGTCCTATTGATGATTCAAATCTTTCGTGAAGACAGAAAAGAAAAGGTGAACGCGAATGAAAAAGGTTGAGCATCTTGTTTCAAGTGAGGAAAACGGGGAACGGATTGACAAGTTGATTGCTTCCCTTGATGAACAATGGTCCCGTTCACAAGTCCAGCAATGGATAAAAGCTGGATTCGTTGAAGTAAATGCGGAACAAGTGAAGGCAAATTATAAATGTCAGACAGATGATGAGATCGCCATTTCTATTCCCGAACCAGAACTGCTTAATGTGGAACCGGAGGAAATGGATCTTGATATTTATTACGAGGATCAGGATGTGATCGTAGTCAATAAGCCTAAAGGCATGGTCGTGCACCCTGCGCCGGGCCACCCTTCCGGCACACTTGTAAATGGACTGATGGCTCATTGCAAAGATTTATCGGGTATTAATGGTGTGTTACGCCCCGGCATTGTTCATCGAATCGATAAGGACACATCGGGATTGCTGATGGTCGCCAAAAATGATCTTGCCCACGAACGGCTTGTCGATCAGCTTGTCAAAAAAACCGTCGTCCGGAAATATGTAGCGCTTGTTCACGGGATCATTCCCCATGATCATGGAACGGTCGATGCTCCGATCGGGCGAAATCCGGCCGATCGGCAAAGTATGGCGGTCACCGAAAAAGGCAAGCATGCTGTCACTCATTTTTCCGTAAAAGAAAGATTTGAACAATTTACATTGGCAGAATGCGAACTGGAAACAGGAAGAACCCACCAAATTAGGGTCCATATGAAGTATATCGGCTACCCGCTTGCAGGCGATCCGAAATACGGACCGAAACAGACGATTTCCGCGGACGGACAAGTGCTGCATGCAGGAGTATTGGGTTTTCAACATCCGAGAACGGGAGAGTATTTGGAGTTCAACGCCCCATTGCCACAATATTTTGTTGCGCTTCTAAATAAATTGCGTCAGAATGATTGACATATCCAAGCAACAAGTATATAGTTGGTATAGCTTAATAATTGCCTTTAAATTCGGTCCCGTGAGGCTGAGAAGGAACGTGTATATAATGGGCAGCTCGTTTGTCGTGCCCGTTTAAGGAGAAATTGCACCCTCTCGCCGCATTGGCAAGAGGGTTTTTCTATGTTTATAGAACATGTTCAAACAGCATAGTTTCGAATATCCCATTTCTCCGCTGCAGCAAGGCATGACGTCGTTCGCCGTCGAAGTACTCCTTCTTGTTGAAAAAGACTTTTGAAAGAGGTGTTGTTTATGGCTCCAAAGGCGATTGTTCTTGATGAAAAGGCCATTCAAAGGGCATTGACAAGAATTGCCCATGAGATCATTGAAAGAAATAAAGGAATTGAAGATTGTGTGCTGATCGGGATAAAAACGCGGGGCATTTACTTGGCACAGCGCCTGGCGGAAAGAATCAACCAGATTGAAGGCGTGCAAGTACCTGTCGGGGATCTCGATATTACGTTATACAGAGATGATTTGACGGTTGAAACAGAAAATGCGGAGCCTGAAGTAAGAGGATCCAGTTTGCCGATTGATATTGCCAATCAAAAAGTCATTTTAGTAGATGATGTGTTATATACCGGAAGAACGGTGAGGGCAGCAATGGATGCATTGATTGATATGGGGCGGCCCTCGCAAATCCAGCTCGCCGTCCTCGTGGACAGGGGACACAGGGAATTGCCAATACGTGCTGATTTTATCGGAAAAAATATCCCTACTTCCCGCCAGGAAAAAATCGTTGTGGAACTTTCGGAAACAGATGGCGAGGACAAAGTTACAATCCATTCAATTGAATAATCCCTTTTAAATACAGTCCCGAGAGGCTGGCAAAGGGAGGTTTTATGGAAGCTGAATGTAACAGGCTTCTTTTCGCGAACCCTCTTTGCCGTGTTGGGCAAAAAGGGTTTTTTATTTTGACAGAAAGACAGGTGAATTGTCATGAAACATTTACTTTCAATGTGTGAGCTTTCGAAGGAGGACATATGCGGAATATTGGATATGGCAGACTCCTTCCAACAAGGAAAAACCTGGAGCCCGCCTAAAGAGCTTTTTGCCGTCAATTTGTTTTTTGAACCAAGCACTCGAACCAAAACGAGCTTTGAAATGGCAGAAAGAAAACTTGGACTGGATGTCATCCCGTTTGAAACGGCCCAATCAAGTGTTTTAAAAGGAGAAACATTAGAGGATACAATAAAAACACTGGAAGCGATCGGTGTGGACGTTGTGGTGATCCGGCACAAAGAAGAAAAGTATTATGAAGCGCTGAAAAACAAAGTTGGCACAAGACTTGTCAATGCAGGAGATGGCTGCGGCCAGCATCCGACGCAATCTTTGCTTGATCTTCATACAATCCGTCAGGAATTTGGGGGCTTTTCCGGATTGAATGTGGCGATCATTGGGGATTTAAGCCATTCCAGAGTCGCGAAATCAAACAGTGAAGCATTGTCCGCCCTCGGTGCAAATGTATTTTTCTCAGGACCGCGCGAATGGTTTTATGGCAATGCAGAGCAGTATATCGATATAGACCATGCAATGGAAATATGTGATGTAGTCATGCTGTTAAGAATTCAGCATGAGCGTCATGAAAACATGTTCCATTTGAGCGCTGAAGAATATCACGAGTTGTATGGCTTAACCCTTAAAAGGGAAAGGCGGATGAAGAAGGGTAGCATTATTATGCACCCAGGTCCTGTTAACAGAGGAGTTGAAATAGCGGACGGTCTTGTCGAATGCAACAGGTCAAGAATTTTTAAACAGATGCAAAACGGTGTGTATACACGAATGGCCGTACTGCGGACTGTATTGGAACAATAAAAGGAGGATGGGCATGAACTGGCTGATAAAAGACGTAAAAATGCTTAATGATTTGGGAGAATTGAAGGATGTGGACGTCCGCATTCAGGATGGCATGATTGCCGAAGTGGGTTCTGATTTGGAAAGTGACGGAGAAGAAGAGTTTGCCGCGGAAGGGCTGCTTATATCGCCAGGATTTGTGGATCTCCACATCCATCTTCGGGAGCCCGGTGGCGAAGAAAAGGAAACAATTGAGACTGGAACAAAAGCAGCAGCCAAAGGCGGATTTACAACGGTAGCTTCCATGCCGAATACGAATCCAGTACCTGACAATGAAGAGCAAATGAGATGGCTCATGCAACGCATCGAAGAAAAGGCGCATGTGAATGTTTTACCCTATGGCGCCATCACGGCTGGTTTAAAGGGAGAGGAACTGAATGATTTCGAGGCGCTAAAACAGGCGGGCGCATTTGCCTTTACCGATGATGGAGTGGGTATTCAATCGGCTGGAATGATGTATGAAGCCATGAAAAAAGCTGCCGCTATAGAGATGCCAATCGTAGCCCATTGTGAAGATAATTCACTTATTTACGGGGGAGCGGTTCACGAAGGAACCTTTTCAAAGCAATCAGGGATTCCCGGGATTCCTTCCATCTGCGAATCTGTCCAGATTGCCAGAGATGTGTTGCTGGCGGAAGCGGCTAACTGTCACTACCACGTTTGCCATATTAGTACGAAAGAATCTGTCCGTACTGTCCGGGATGCCAAGCGCGCTGGCATAAAGGTGACAGCTGAGGTATCTCCGCACCATCTGCTTTTATGTGATGAAGACATAAAAGGCGATGATGCCCATTATAAAATGAATCCGCCGCTTAGAAGCAAAGAGGATCGAGAAGCTTTAATAGAGGGCTTGCTTGATGGGACAATTGATTTCATCGCAACGGATCATGCTCCCCATACTGCGGCAGAGAAAGCGAGAGGGATGAAGGCGGCTCCGTTTGGAATCGTCGGTTTGGAAACCGCATTTCCATTGCTCTACACGCACTTTGTCAAACAAGGACTATGCACATTAAAACAGTTGATCGATTGGATGAGCGTTGCCCCTTCGAAAACTTTCAATTTGAAAAGTGGAACGCTGGAAACGGGCAAACCGGCCGACATCACGCTGATCGACTTGGAAAAAGAACAGAAAATTGATCCGGCAACGTTTGCTTCAAAAGGAAAAAACACTCCATTTGCAGGTTGGAGCTGCCAGGGCTGGCCTGTTGCAACATTTGTAAGTGGAAAGCTCACATGGGCGAAAGGACGTGATTGTGAATGAAACGGCAGCTTATTTTAGAAGATGGGACAACATTTATTGGCAAGGCGTTCGGAAGTGAAAAAGAGACATCCGGAGAAGTCATATTCAATACGAGTATGACGGGATACCAAGAAATCATTACAGACCCTTCCAACTACGGGCAAATCGTTGCTTTCAGCTTTCCTCTTATTGGAAACTATGGCATCAACCGCGACGATTTTGAGACGATACAGCCGGTCGTCAAAGCGGTTATCGTAAAGGAAGCCGCCGAACAGCCGTCAAATTGGAGAAGCGGCATGTCGATCCACGAATTTTTGAAATTAAAAGATATCCCTGGGATCTCCGGAATCGACACAAGGAAACTCATTCGCAAAATCCGGGCAAACGGACCGATGAAAGGCATCATTTGCGGTTTCGGAGAAAAAGTCGAAACTCACTTGTCGAGGCTGCAAGCGATGGAAACATTGGTTGACCAAGTGAAGCAAGTATCAACCGTTAAACCGTATCCAGTACCGGGACGGGGACATAAAGTCGTTGTCATGGATCTTGGTCTCAAACATGGAATTTTGCGTGAGTTGACGAAAAGAGGCTGCGATGTAACCGTTGTTCCATATCACACGAATGCCAGTGATATTCTTTCATTGCACCCTGACGGAGTACTGCTCTCCAATGGTCCTGGTGATCCGCTTCATGTTCAAAAATTGGCGGATACAGTCCGGGTGATCCAACAGGAGATTCCGATATTAGGCGTCGGTTTGGGACATCAGCTTTTTGCTCTGGCAAACGGCTGCCAAACGAAAAAAATGACCATCGGCCATCGGGGTTCCAGCTATCCAGTAAAAGATTTGGAAACGGGCAAAGTCCTTTTTACTTCGCAAAACCACGGTTACGAAGTTGTGAAAGAAACGGTTGATGAAAATACCCTTTCTGTGACTCATGAAGAAATCAACAGCGAGTCTGTGGAAGGACTGGCCCATAAACAGTTTCCGGCATTTTCCGTTCAATTTAATCCGGAAGCATCCCCGGGGTCAGAAGATGCGAAATATGTTTTCGATCAATTTTTAGCCATTATGGAGACCAACAAACGAAAGGTTGATGGGCATGCCAAAACGAACTGATATTGAAAGCATCTTGGTGGTTGGGTCAGGACCAATTGTCATCGGGCAGGCGGCAGAATTTGACTACGCCGGGACCCAAGCTTGTCTTGCTTTGAAAGAAGAAGGCTATAGAGTCATCCTGATTAACTCAAATCCGGCCACAATCATGACAGACTCTGAAATCGCAGATGCCGTTTATATTGAACCGCTGACAATCGAATTTGTCAGCCGGATTATTAGAAAAGAAAGACCAGACGCCATCTTGCCGACACTTGGCGGCCAAACAGGATTGAATATCGCAAAGCAGTTAGCGGAAGCAGGTGTGTTGGAAGAATGCGGTGTTGAGATTCTTGGCACAAAGTTGTCAGCCATCGAACAAGCTGAAGACAGAGAGCTTTTTAAGAAACTAATGAATGACTTGAATGAACCGGTTCCTGAAAGTGACATCGTCCATTCCATCGAGGAAGCTGAGACTTTTACAGAGGAAGTAGGATTTCCAGTCATTGTTCGCCCGGCTTATACATTGGGGGGAACCGGCGGGGGGATTTGCCATAATAGAGAAGAGCTTATTTCCATCGTATCGAGCGGTTTAAAAAACAGCCCCGTCAACCAATGTCTCCTGGAAAAAAGCATTGCTGGTTTTAAAGAAATCGAATTTGAAGTAATGCGGGACTCTAATGATCAGGCGATTGTTGTCTGCCATATGGAAAATGTTGATCCGGTCGGCATCCATACCGGTGATTCCATTGTCGTTGCCCCCTGTCAAACATTAAGCGACAGGGAAGTACAGTTGTTAAGGAACACTTCATTAAAGCTGATCCGCGCCTTGGAAATTGAGGGCGGCTGTAACGTCCAACTCGCCCTGGATCCAAATAGCTACGAATATTATATTATTGAGGTGAATCCGCGTGTCAGCCGTTCTTCTGCTTTAGCCTCAAAAGCAACCGGATTTCCGATTGCGAAACTCGCGGCAAAAATAGCTGCGGGCTATACGCTCGATGAGCTGATGAATCCGGTAACGGGGAAAACGTATGCCTGTTTTGAGCCTGCCATTGATTATGTCGTGACAAAAATACCGAGATGGCCATTTGATAAATTCGAGTCAGCCAATCGGTTGCTTGGTACGCAAATGAAAGCGACGGGCGAAGTGATGGCGATCGGTCGGACATTTGAGGAATCACTGTTAAAAGCTGTTCGTTCGCTGGAAATCAGCTTCTACCACTTGGAACACGAGGAGGCAGGCGGTTACGAAGAGGATACATTTAAGTCAGAAATACAAAACGCCACGGACGAGCGCTTGTTTATCATAGCTGAAGCTTTAAGAAGAGGCATTTCCATTGAAACCATTCATGAATGGAGCCGGATTGACTTCTTTTTCCTTCATAAACTGAACAACATCATCCAACTTGAAGGAGAACTGCAAAAGGAAGCATTTTCTGTTGAATGGGCCAGACGTGCCAAAGAGATGGGATTTTCGGATTTTACAATAGGAAAACGATGGAACTGCACTGAAAAAGAGGTGTATGAGTGGCGGAAAGAGAACGGCATTATACCAGTCTATAAGAAAGTGGACACGTGTGCAGGGGAATTTGAATCAGAGACGCCTTATTTTTATGGCACATACGAGGAAGAAAATGAATCAGTTCAATCGACAAAAGAAAGTGTCATTGTCCTAGGATCTGGTCCGATCCGGATCGGGCAGGGAATCGAGTTTGACTATGCGACAGTACACAGCGTTTGGGCGATTCAGGAAGCCGGATACGAAGCTATCATTATCAACAACAATCCCGAAACAGTTTCAACCGACTTTAGCATTTCTGACAAACTGTATTTTGAACCGCTGACAATCGAAGATGTGATGCACATTATTGATTTGGAGCAGCCAATCGGAGTTGTTGTGCAGTTCGGTGGCCAAACAGCGATCAACCTCGCCGGCAGTCTTGCCGAACGTGGCGTAAACATTCTCGGAACGTCACTTGAAAGCCTTGATCGGGCGGAAGACAGGGATAAATTTGAGCATGCGCTTGCTGAATTAAATATCCCGCAGCCTAAAGGAAAAACAGCATTTTCCGTGGAGGAAGCGGTAAAAATTGCAACAGATATCGGCTATCCGGTCCTTGTCCGCCCCTCGTATGTACTCGGCGGCCGGGCAATGGAAATTGTGTATGAAGAAAAAGAACTGCTTCACTACATGGAACACGCAGTGAAAATTAATCCGGAACATCCGGTGCTTGTTGACAGATATTTAACGGGAAAAGAAATTGAAGTAGATGCCATTTCCGATGGCGAAAATGTATTTATCCCCGGAATCATGGAGCATATAGAGCGGGCCGGAGTCCACTCGGGAGACTCAATCGCTGTCTACCCACCGCAGCATATCAGCCGGGAGATGATGGATAAAATTGTCGATTATACGATTCGATTGGGCAAAGGCCTTGGAATTGTAGGGCTGTTGAATATTCAATACGTTGTATCGAATAATGAGCTTTATGTTATCGAAGTGAATCCGCGCTCCAGCCGTACGGTTCCGTTTTTGAGTAAAATAACAGGTGTGCCAATGGCGAATATTGCTTCCAAAGTGATTCTTGGCGAAAGCCTGGCTTCTCTTGGTTATGGAACAGGACTGCATGAAGAGATAGATGGGGTGTATGTAAAGGTTCCGGTCTTTTCATTCGCCAAACTACGAAGAGTGGATATCAACCTTGGACCTGAAATGAAGTCCACCGGTGAAGTCATGGGGATAGATAGGACAATGGAAAAGGCGCTTTATAAAGGTCTTGTCGCTTCCGGTATTCAAATTAAAACGCACGGAGCCGTACTGATCACTGTTGCGGACAAAGATAAAGAGGAAGCAGCGGAGCTCGCTAAGAGGTTTGCAGCGATCGGCTATCAAATATTGGCTACAAGAGGAACAGCACAGTTTTTGACGAATTTCGGAGTAAAAGTGCAGCCGGTTGATAAAATTGGTTCAGAAGGTCCCAACCTGCTGGATGTCATCCGCCAAGGCAATGCCCAACTTGTCATTAATACAATGACAAGAGGAAAGCAGCCCCGCCGTGATGGATTTAGAATCCGCAGGGAATCAGTGGAAAATGAAATACCTTGCTTAACGTCCCTTGATACGGCAAAAGCGATCCTTGATGTATTGGAATCAATGGTATTTTCTTCAGAACCGATGACTGGCGGCAAAAAGGTGGTTAACTAATGGCAAACGTGCTTAGTAAAGAAAACAGGCCAATTATTGCCCTTGATTTTCCGGGAAAAGATGAGGCGGTAGACTTTTTACGCCTTTTTCCCGGGGAAGAACTTTTCGTAAAAGTGGGCATGGAGCTGTATTATCAAACGGGAGCAGATTTTATCAAAGAATTAAAAAGAGCCGGACATTCCGTTTTTCTTGATTTGAAGCTTCATGATATTCCCAATACGGTGTACCGTGCCATGAAAGTATTGGCGAAGCTGGATATTGACATGGTGAACGTACATGCTGCCGGCGGGAGCAAAATGATGGAAGCAGCAGTGCACGGTCTGGAAGATGGGAGCGGCACCGGGCGCTCCCGCCCGGCAATCATTGCTGTGACTCAATTAACGAGTACGAGCGAAGAACAAATGAAAACCGAGCAATTAGTTGACCGGCCTTTGCAGAAATCGGTCTTGCATTATGCGCTACTCGCCAAAAGAGCGGGTCTTGACGGAGTTGTCTGTTCTGCCCATGAGGCAGGCCTCATTGCCGATGAAGCGGGATCTTCATTTTTGCGGGTAACACCGGGTATACGCCCTGAGGGACATGCAACTGACGATCAAAAAAGGGTTGTAACCCCTAAAGAAGCAAGAAAAATAGGGGCATCCTTGATTGTTGTTGGCAGGCCGATTACCCGTGCCGATCAACCCCGGTCGGCCTATCAAAAAGTCTTGAAAGAATGGGAGATGGGAAGATGAACAGCTCTATAGCCGAGCACTTGCTGAATATCGGGGCGGTATTTTTACGTCCGAATGATCCATTTACGTGGTCGTCGGGGTTGAAATCACCCATTTATTGCGATAACAGGATGACGATGTCCTACCCGGAGGTAAGAAAAGAAATAGCGGCAGGACTGGCCGCGTTAATCAGAACCCATTTTCCGCAAGTGGAGATGATCGTCGGCACGGCAACGGCCGGTATACCACATGCCGCATGGGTAAGCGATTTGCTGGATCTGCCGATGTGTTATGTGCGTTCCAAGGCAAAAGTGCACGGAAAAGGCAACCAAATTGAAGGAAAAGTGGAAAAGGGCCAACATGTCGTTGTTGTCGAAGATCTGATTTCCACAGGCGGCAGTGTTCTAACTGCTGTAGAGGCCCTGCGGGAAGCCGGATGCACTGTTCTCGGAACGGTCAGCATTTTTTCATACGAGCTTGAAAAAGGGAAGCGTCAATTAGAAGAGGCTGGGGTAAAAGCGGTATCGCTTGCAGGCTATTCGGACTTGATTCAAACTGCTTTTGAGCAAAAAAGGATTTCCGAAGAAGACTTGAATGCCTTAAAAAAATGGAGGGAAAATCCCGAGGAATGGGCAAAAAGAATGTAAAGCAAAGGGGCTGTCCAATTTGGATGCCCTCCTTTTTTTGTGCTCAGAGGGGAAAGTTTCCGGGATGTGAAGCAAAAGTCGCAGTTCGTTTAACTTTAGATCAATAATGTGCGTTTCGAGGCGGAATAGGAACCCGACTACATATAGGCTAGGTATAATTGGCTGAGATTACCAAATCGATAGTTTTATAAGTAAAGTAGAAGAAAAGACTGCGCGTTTGGCATGAAGTAAAGGGATGGTTAGTCCATCTGTTCGGTGATGTGGCAGCTAAACAGAAAGAAGTCAGCAGAGGCTGTAGTTTCCAACCAACCAGCTTCAAAGAAAAACACCTTTTGTTGAATTCGGCTTGCCGCTTCCAATCTTTTTGAAGCGTTAACCCAAAAGAGACCGCTCTATGCGGCTGAATATTTTTAAAATCATACACTTCCCTCTGGTGAAAGTCTGGGATAAATTTGTCGAATTTTGAGTTAATCATTTTACAGAAAATTATGTTAAAATATTGACATCTTTCTTCACTCAAGTTACTATGGTCTCTACATGTCAAATTGGTATTTCGCTGAATCCCGATTTGACTTTTGGGAGGTGAGCTTGTGCTAAAGATTAAACATGAAAAAAATGCTACCGAAGATCGCATCTGGTACGTGAAAAAAATCTAGTGTTGTTTGACTTTTCAATGGCGATATTTCTAGAAATATCGCCACCCTTTTAAGTATTAACCTTTTAGGAGGCTGAAATGATGAAAAAGCCCGGCATTAAAAGTGAGTACATCTGTATACTACAGGGGAACATTCTTAGTATAGGTCGTGGAACAGATAAATTTAAAATTGAAGATGTAAATGATGAAATCATTAATTTTATTGAAATGTTAGACGGAGAACATACATACGAAGATATTTGTAATAAATTTCCGCTGGGAAAAAATGGCTACAACAATTAGATGAGTTTGATTTGTTAAGAGATTTTGATGTACCTAAAACACCTATTGATCCGTATTTGCTTAAGAGGTGGGATCGCCAAATTAATTATTTTGCATTGTTCGAAAGGGAAGGTTTTAACGCTAGAAAGGCACAGGAAAAACTTAAAAATTCAACTGTAGCTGTAGTAGGAATTGGAGCAGGTGGTTCCTCGCTTATCAGCCTTTTATCCGCCGCAGGAATTGGAAACATAGTTGGGGTGGATTTCGATACAGTAGAAGAAGTTAATCTTCCATCACAAATATTTTTTAAAGAAAGCGATATTGGCGATCTTAAAGTGAAAGCAATTAAAAAGCATATAACCTCCTTTAACTCGAGTGTTAATTGTGAATTTTATAATAAGCGTGTTGAGTCAACAGAAGATGTATATGAAATTATAAAAGGTGCAGATTTTGTTTTTGATGCCATCGACGAACCTCTATACTATTCTGCACTTTGGGTAACAAGAGCTTGTTTAAAAGCAAATATTCCATATGTAAGCATTGGTTCTAGTGATAAAGCTTCTCGTGTAGGCCCTATGGTCATTCCAGGAAAAACACCTTGTTATGAATGTTTAGGTTTATTGCCTATCGATAAGTTTTTTTATGAACATAAATACGACGCTGCTATCATGGGTGCAAATGTATTAATGGTTGCATCCATTGCTGTTCATGAAATGATTAAATTATTAACAGGATTTGCAACTCCTTCTGTTTTAGGCAAAACGCTTCATATTAATACTGAAAAAATGGCATTTGATTATATTGAACATGCCATTAAACCTGATTGTATCTGTCATTCTCTTATCACTTATGAGCATGCTTAAGGGTGGTATCTGATGAAGGAAAAACTGAATAAGGTTTACTCAAAAAAAGAAATATTTCGCCAGTGGTTTCCATTGGCACTTAGTACAAGTATTCTTTTTATTGAAGTTCCTATCATGTTATTTTTTATATCAAGAATGGAAGATCCCAGTAAAAACATCATCGCTTTTAGTATGGGGCTGGGTTTTATATTTATTTTGAATAGCACTGTGCAGTACTTGACATCTGTCAGCGCAAAATTGTCTAGTAACCAACCTTCATTTTTTCGTCTTTTAAGGTTCTCTCTCATTTACAGTACTTGTTTAGTAGTGTGTGGATGGTTATTCCTGACTACTCCTATTTTCGATTGGTTTTTTGAAAAGGTTCTCTCTATAAATGACTCTCATACAATGGAACTTATTAAACAAGGATGTTTAGTCTTAAGCTTTTCTCCTTTAGCAGTTGCGTGGAGAAGGGTATATCAAGGCCGCTGGATTAAACGGGAAGCTACTGAAGTCATTACTTTGAGTACTTTATTTCGGCTTTTTTCAGGAATAACGATTGCTGCTTTTTTTTATCTATTCCATTCAGTTGATGGTGTAATGGTTGGCGCTTATGCTTTGGTCATTAGCGCATTTGTTGAAGCGATTGTAGTGACAGTCTGGAGAAAGCAAACGAAGAGAAATATCCCTGCTACTGGAGATATCGTCAGTATTTCAATGATATGGAAGTCACATTCCCCCCTTGCTATTACAGGGTTTTTACTTACTTTGGATACACCTATTTTTTTGATAGGGATAAGCAACGCGCCAAATCTTGCGGAGGAGTCTTTAGTGGTATGGCAAATTGTTCTTAGTTTTATTTATATGATCGGTGGAGTTGCTCTTGAGTTGCAGAACATAACCATTAATCTAAGTAATAACGTTCAGTCTATCATCCATTTGCGGAACTTCAGCTTACTATTAGGGATCAGCTTAAGTGCTATTTTATTAACTGTCGTCGTTACCCCACTAGGTGAACTTTATTATATAAAATTGATGGGATTACAGGAGGAGTATTTTTATCTGGCTAACGTCTCAACAGCCATTATGTTGATCACTCCTATTTTTTTCTCGATTCAAAGTAACTTGCGCGGAAGATTAATTTGCTTAGAAAAAGAAAAGTATGTGGAACGTTCAATGTATATTAATATCATTGTCATGACACTGGTGCTGCTTTTTCTTAATATGGGCTCCTCCCTTCCTGGCGCAATGATAGCTGCCATATCGCTTGTTTCGGCCATGTTAATAGAAACGGCAACCCTTTATGGAGTGTTGAAATGGATATCACACAAAGAAAATGAAGATGGAAAAAAGGAGAAGACTGGATAACCCATAAAAAAAGTGTTGCCATTATTTAACTTTTGTTAGACACAATACCGCTTGCTACATTTGGTGTCCAATTCTCCTTGAATATTCAACCTTGAATTTTTTTATCTGAAATGGATCATTCGAATACCTTTTTCCTCCCATCCTCAGGCCTGCTCTTACTCCTGATATAATGTTTTTCACCGTCCATTTCATTTTCCCATCCGCATTGAAACAAACCGCTTGGCTCCTCCGTGGCAATATAAACTTCCAGTAAGTCCTATTTCAAGCAATCGAGGTAAAACGAGAATGGTAACAGGGGTCAACTGCCAGTAAACGCCTGATTGGTTCGGATCAAGTAAAAACTTCGGCAACGAGACATCTCCCGCACAAAAAAGCCCTCTTCTTTTTCAAGATGCCGATCCCAAGGCATTGTGAAGTACAGGATGTACGGCGCGATCTTAGCCTTTGTTCTCCATCCTATTAGCGGACTAATGTAGTTTTTATAAAACAGATTGATCACTTGGAACAAAATTCGATTGTTTAAAATAAAGATTGAGAATTGATAATAAAGATTGATTAAAAATCCATTTTTAATCCAGGATTTTCCTTATTTAACAATCGACCCATTATCTTGATTAAGTGATATGATTCAATTAGATCAATTTTGTTTAGGGGGCGACATTATGGCTAAAATATCAAAGGCATACTTCGGACTTATTGCGGGTGTCCTCACAGGAATTATAGTTGTGAGTATGCTTCGGAACGGAGAAATAAATTGGGTAGTAACCGGGACTACATTTTCCCTTTCTGTATTAGCGTTCTTTGCTATATTGATTACTCGTTTGGGAATCCAAAATAGACATTAAATAAATGAAAATCACTTTAAGGGGATGTCTTTTTGGAAAGGAAAGTGAAAAAAGATTTCAGGTTATATCTGGGTTTGTTGCAGGGGTATTTCTTGTGTTAATAATACCTTTTTTCTTTAAAATTTTTAGTGAAGCATTGTTTCAGAATCGGGCGCTATTCTTGAATAACAAAGGTGGAAAACGATCAAACTTTTTTATCCCGCATGTAAGGTGCCAATACACTACTTCAAGACCTGAGTAGATACAAAAGGTCTAAGTGGAGAAAACGGCACCTACATGCCTGGTTCGTTCAACTAACATTCAGTAGGCGAGGGAAGAAAACGCCTCCTGAATGAAGTTTCACTTAATGAAAATGGAACAGTTCACCCTTTTAGAGATTCGGATGGTGTTGGACTTTTCATTTAGATTCGCATTGCTTTGACTTGTTCCTCGTCAGGAGTGACATAGAGCGTTTCTTGATGATCGTAAATGACAAATCCCGGTTTGGCTCCTTTTGGTTTGTGAACATGGCGGACCTTTGTATAGTCAACCGGTACGGAAGACGAATGTTTTGCTTTGCTGAAATACGCGGCTAGCATGGCAGCTTCAAGCAGCGTTTGTTCAGAAGGCTCTTTGCTTCTTATGACTACATGTGAACCGGGAATATCTTTCGTATGCAGCCATATGTCATCACGGCGGGCCAGTTTATTCGTCAAATAATCGTTTTGCTTATTGTTCTTTCCGACAAGTATGTCCGTTTGGTCACTTGATCTATATTTCTCAATAAGCGGTTTAGCATCGCTTTTTTTCTTGAAGCCGCGTTTGGCTTTTCGTCTGATATAGCCGCCTTCAATGAGCTCTTCCCTGATTTCTTCAATATCTTTTACGGATGCTGATTCGAGTTGTTGGAGCAGAACGTCGAAATATCGTATTTCTTCCATGGCCAGTTCCATCTGCTCTTTGACCGCCTGAATGGAATTTTTCGCTTTTTGATATTTTTTGAAATAGTTCTGGGCGTTTTCGGCCGGGCTTTTTCTGGGGTCCAATGGGATGGTTAATTTTCCACCGTTTTCATCATAATAATTGATCACTTCAATCTCTTTCATGCCTTTTTTTACAGCATGCATGTTTGCTGTCAGCAATTCTCCCAACAGTTGAAGCTCGTCGGCTTTCTCGGCTTTTTCCAAAGTGGCCTCAAGCTTAATAAGCTTTTTTTCATTTTTTTCTTTCTCGTTTTTCATCAGTCGTTCCAAATCAAGCGTTTGCTGTCTGACACGATCCCGTTCTGCTTTTCCAAAGTAAAAATGGTCAAGCATTTCACTTAAACTGGTAAAAGACTTATGCTTATCCCCAATATGTTTGAGGGGAAACAAATAAAAGTCGCTTTTATGTTCAGTTACTGTCAACGAATAATCATATTGATGCAGCTTTAGTTTTTCCATTATGTTTAGGAACACCGGAGGCAGCGTTTTGGGGTTCACCAATCCCGCTCGGAATACAATTTCCTTTGCGGCAACAGGTGAAATGCCCGCAAACCGCTGGACAATTTGTTTGTCGATTTTGCCGGCGTTAAAGTCAATATGCTTCAATATATCCAATTTGTCCGCTTTAAATGGGTCTTCTTTTTCCTGGGGAGGCGGATAAACATAAGTTGAGCCGGGCAATATCGTTCGATAGCTGTTCAATGATGAAGGGATGTGTTTGATGCTGTCAATTATTTTTTGAGTGTCCTTGTTTACAAGAATGATATTGCTGTGCCTGCCCATGATTTCGATCTTCAACTGCTTGATCGTCTCATCCCCAAGATCGTTTCTTCCTTTCATTTCTATGACAATGATCCTCTCAAGGCCCGGCTGGTAAACACTTTGGACGGTGGCGCGTTCCAAATGTTTTCTGAGTATCATGCAAAACATCGGGGGTTCTTCCGGGTTGACCGTTGTTTCTTCCGTTATTTGAACCCGGGAATAATTGGGATGCGCGGAAACGAGTAGCTTTACATTTTTTCCCTTATTGCGGATAATGATCATAACTTCATTTTTGTAAGGTTGGTAAATTTTGTGGACTCTTCCACCCGTAAGTGCTTCATCCAGTTCTTTTGCCATTGCACGTGTAAATAAGCCGTCAAAAGCCATATAAAACATTCCTTTGCTTAAAATAAATTTCCCGTAGGAAAAATTATATCATGAAAGCCTTTCTTTCTGAATAAGCATGGAGTGATAAGGACAACTACTACTTCTTTTGAAGGGAAGGCGGGTGTTGCTTGTTGAAATTCCATCAAATGAAACTAGAAGAAGTGGAACAAACACTTCATACGAATATAACGCATGGTTTGACTCGTAAAGCTGTTCATAAAAAACGGGAGAAGTTCGGCTGGAATGAATTGTCCGAGGGGGAGCGGCCGTCGGCTATCCTGCTCTTTTTTAACCAATTTAAAGATTTTATGGTGCTTGTTCTTCTGGCAGCTACGCTTATTTCCGGACTCCTCGGTGAATACCTAGATGCGGTGGCCATCATGGTCATTGTTTTAATAAACGGTTTCTTAGGCTTTTTACAGGAAAATAAAGCAGAAAAGTCCCTGCAGGCGTTAAAAAATTTATCGGCTCCGCAAGTTACTGTGTTGCGGGATGGCGAATGGCAAAAGATCAATTCGAAAGAAGTTGTTCCCGGGGATATTATCAAATTTGCAAGCGGTGACCGGATTGGCGCTGATATGCGGATTATTGCCGCAAATAATTTGGAGATTGAGGAATCTGCTTTAACTGGTGAATCCATCCCTGCTCCGAAATTTACAGAACCCATTGCTGAAACGAATCCTCCGCTAGGGGATTTGGCGAACATGGCATTTAAGGGAACGTTGGTTACTCGCGGAAATGGGGTAGGGGTTGTGACCGCTATTGGAATGTCCACAGTGATGGGCAATATAGCCGGAATGATCCAGACAGCCGAATCCGTTATGACGCCTTTGCAAAGAAGGTTGGATCAACTCGGAAAAATATTGATTTCTGTGGCACTTGTTTTGACAGTACTTGTCGTCATTACGGGAATCATCCATGGCCACGATGTTTATACGATGTTCTTGGCGGGAGTTTCCTTGGCTGTGGCGGCTATTCCCGAAGGTTTGCCGGCCATCGTTACGATCGCATTATCTCTTGGCGTGCAGCGGATGATACGAAAAAATGCGATTGTTCGCAAGCTGCCGGCTGTTGAAACACTTGGGTGCGCATCTATTATTTGTTCGGACAAGACCGGAACGATGACCCAAAACAAAATGACTGTGACAAAAATTTGGAATGGTGGAAAAGACTGGGATGTAACGGGAACCGGATATCATCTTGAGGGCGATTTTTTTTATCAGGATCATAAGGTGGACGTGCTGAAGGAAAAAACACTTCAACAATTGCTCATTTTTGGAGCCTTATGCAATAACGCCTCCGTTTCTGTTACTGGTAATGAAGTCGAGTTGGATGGAGACCCGACGGAAGGCGCCTTATTGATTGCTGCCTTGAAAGCGGGATATGAAAAACAGACGCTATTAAATGAATTTACAGTTGAAAAAGAATATCCGTTTGATTCTGAACGAAAAATGATGAGTGTGCTTGTCAAGGATCGCTCCGGCCGCCGTTTGATTATTTCCAAAGGGGCACCGGATGTGCTCATTACGAAATGCCAAAGGGCTTTATGGGGCGAAACCGTAAAACCGATTAATGATTTCATTCGAAAAGAGGTAGACGGGGCGGTCGAGGAGCTTGCTGTCCAAGCATTGAGGACGATTGCCGTCGGTTGCAAAGAACTCCACTCCCCAGACATTCCGCAAACGGCTCAAGAGGCCGAAAGCGGCCTGACGTTTATCGGGTTATTCGGAATGATCGATCCGCCGCGTCCCGAAGTGAAAGCCGCCGTTGAAGAGTGTCGCCAGGCCGGAATTAAAACCATCATGATTACCGGCGATCACGTCGTTACCGCCCGGGCCATTGCCAAACAATTGGGGATACTGGAAACAGGAAAGGAAAGCAGAAACGTGATGGACGGACAAATGCTGGACGATATGTCCGTTCAGGAGCTGGAAGGAACCGTTGAGGATGTTGGGGTGTTTGCCCGGGTATCTCCAGAACATAAATTGAAGATTGTCAAGGCATTGCAAAACAGAGGCCATGTTGTCGCCATGACCGGTGACGGGGTAAACGACGCGCCCGCGATCAAAGCGGCTGATATCGGAATTGCCATGGGAATTACTGGAACAGACGTGTCAAAAGAAGCATCTTCTTTAATTTTACTTGACGATAACTTTGCCACCATCAAGGCCGCCATCAAGGAAGGGCGGAACATTTATGAAAACATTCGTAAATTCATCCGTTATTTACTGGCTTCAAATGTAGGGGAAATTCTTGTGATGTTATTCGCGATGCTCTTGTACCTGCCGCTTCCGTTGGTCCCCATTCAAATTTTATGGGTCAATCTTGTAACTGATGGATTGCCGGCCATGGCTCTTGGGTTGGACCAGCCTGAAGAAAATGTGATGCACAGAAAACCGCGGCATCCAAAGGAAGGTGTCTTTGCCCGCAAGCTAGGGTGGAAAATTGTTTCCCGCGGATTTTTGATCGGCATCGTTTCGTTAATTGCTTTTATCATCGTCTACAGACGGGATCCTTCTGATCTTTCCTATGCCCAGACGATTGCTTTTACTACCCTTGTACTGTCCCAGCTTATACATGTTTTTGATTGCCGAAGCGAAATATCCGTTTTTTCAAGAAATCCGTTTGAAAACAAGTACTTGGTTTGGGCTGTCATTTCCTCGGCATTGCTGACTGTGGCGGTTATTTATATCCCGGTACTCCAGCCGATTTTTCATACTGTCCCCATTTTACCTTTGGACTGGTTGTTGGTATTGGGTCTCAGTTGTTTCCCGACTTTCTTATTGGCAGGTTCATTGTTTTCAAGAAAAAACAAATAATGTTATGATATAATCGATGAAGGTAATAGGATGAAGCTATTACCTTTCTTATTGTGTATGAAGCGACCGGGAGTGACTGTGAATGGCTGCAAGCATGACGGGATTTGGACGAAGCATAAAACAAACGGAAAATTTGAGCATTCAAGTAGAAATAAAAACGGTTAACCACCGTTTTTTGGAATATAGCATCAAATTACCCCAAGCTTTCGCCTACGCTGATATGGAAATAAGAAAATGCTTAAACAAATACATAAAGCGGGGCCGGGTAGAGGTTCATGCAACGTTTTCTGGCACATGGAATGCGGCAAAGGAATTGCATATTGACTGGAATCTTTTAGACAGTTATTATCAGTTTATACAGCAGGCCAGCGAAAGGTATCAATTGCCTTCAGACCTGTCGGTTACGGATGTATTACATATTGATGAAGCAGTAGTTGTCAGCGAAGGCAGGCGAGATGTCGACGATCTTGTTACTGTCCTGATGGAGGCTGTTGAAGAAGCCGCAGATAAACTTCTGGAAATGCGGATAAGGGAAGGAGAAAACTTGCTTTCCGATCTGGCAAACCACATTTCTTCGTTACATCTCCTCGTAGAAAAGGCAAAGATGCAGGCTCCAAAAGCAGAAATGGCTTATCGGAAAAAACTTGAAAAGAAATTGAAAGATGTGGCTGGCGACATGTTAGATGACACAAGAATCGCAACGGAGGCGGCTGTTTTTGCCGATAAATCCGATATAAGTGAAGAGCTGGCCAGGCTTGCAAGCCATATCGCACAGTTTACAGAAACAATGAACTCCAAGGGACCCGTCGGTCGGAAACTCGATTTCATTATCCAAGAAATGAACAGGGAAGCGAATACAATTGGTTCAAAAGGAAGCGATTCTGACATTTCGTCGCTTGTAGTGGAAATGAAAGTGTTGATCGAAAAGCTACGGGAGCAAGTGCAAAATTTGGAGTAAATAACGGTTGTAAAAGCAAACAACCGTCAATACTGGGAGGAGCAGCATGCCGGTACAGTTATTAAACATAGGGTTTGGAAATATTGTTTCCGCCAATCGAATTATTTCCATTGTCAGTCCTGAATCTGCCCCTATCAAAAGGATGATTCAGGATGCACGGGAACGTGCCACGCTCATTGACGCCACTTATGGGAGAAGAACGCGGGCCGTCATCATAATGGACAGTGATCATATTATTCTGTCAGCGGTGCAGCCTGAAACGGTTGCGCAACGGTTAGTATCGAATGGCCAGGAAGAGGGGTAGGAAACGGACATATGAAAGAGAAAGGTATTCTGATTGTATTATCAGGCCCATCCGGAGTGGGCAAAGGAACGGTGAGAAAGGCTGTATTCTCCCGTCCGGACGCAACATTTGCATATTCAATTTCCATGACAACACGCAAGCCGCGCGAAGGGGAAGTTGATGGGGTCGATTATTTTTTCAAGTCAAGGGAAGAGTTCGAGCGGCTGATCAAGGAAGGGAAACTTCTCGAGTATGCCGAATACGTCGGTAATTATTACGGAACTCCCATTGATTATGTAAAAGAAACACTTGCTTCCGGAAAAGATGTTTTTTTAGAGATTGAGGTACAAGGAGCAAAGCAGGTTCGGGAAAAGTTTCCAGATGGACTTTTTATTTTTCTCATGCCACCCAGCCTTGACGAGCTGAAAAAAAGAATTGTCGGCCGGGGCACTGAGTCCATTGAGCTCATTCATAATCGGATGGAAGCGGCCAAGAAAGAAATTGAATTAACAAGCATGTACGATTATATTGTGGAAAATGACGATGTCGAACGCGCAGTTGATAAAATTAATGCCATTGTGCAGGCGGAACATTGCCGCAGCGAACGTGTCATCGACAAATACATAAAAATGCTGGAGGTGGAATAACATGCTATATCCTTCTATTGATAAGTTAATGGAAGTGATTGACTCCAAATATTCACTCGTTTCCATTGCCGCAAAAAGAGCCCGTGATCTGAAGGATCATAACAAGCCTCTTTTGGAAAAATACGTTTCCCATAAATATGTCGGCAAGGCATTGGAAGAAATAAATGAAGGTGTCCTCAAAGTCAAGGTCGAAGACAACGCGCTAGCCGAATAGGGAAAATAATCAACCTGTCCGCCAGGATAGGTTGTTTTTTCTTTTCTATAACACGATTATCATTCATAATAGAAGAAAATAAGAAAAGTGTACAATAAAGGAGATATATGTCGTGAATAAAAAAAAAATCTTGCTTTGTATTTCTGGGGGAATCGCAGTATACAAAGCGGCGGATTTAACGAGCAAGCTTGTTCAATCAGGCTTTGAAGTGAAAGTGATCATGACCGCCTCCGCAGTAAAGTTTGTTACACCGCTGACATTTCAGGCTCTTTCGAGAAATGAAGTCCATATAGATACCTTTGCCGAAAATGACCCATCTGTTATTGCCCACATTGATCTGGCGGGTTGGGCAGATTTGGTGTTGGTCGTTCCGGCTACGGCCAATATGATCGGGAAATTGGCGAACGGCATCGCAGATGACATGATCTCCACGACTCTTTTGGCCACGACTGCGCCCGTATGGATTGCTCCCGCCATGAATGTCCATATGTATAACCACCCATCCGTGAAAAAAAATATCGAAACCCTTTTGGAATATGGTGTCCGTATGATTGAGCCGGGATCGGGGTATTTGGCATGCGGATATGTGGGGAAGGGCAGATTGGAAAGCCCGGCCGTTATTTTGGAAAAAGTGGAGGAGTTTTTTGCGCCCAAGCAAGCGGTATTACAAAATCAAACTGTCCTTGTCACGGCAGGACCCACAAAAGAAAAGCTTGATCCAGTCCGTTACTTTACAAACAGATCAAGCGGAAAAATGGGTTATGCATTGGCGGAGCAGGCTGCTTTGCTCGGGGCAAACGTCATTTTAATATCTGGAACGGATCGTCTTCCGATCCCGCAAGATGTTACGTGGATACATGTTGAAAGTGCAGAGGACATGTATAAAGAAGTGATGAAACATTCCGTTGGAGCCGATATCATCATAAAGAGCGCCGCCGTGGCTGATTACCGGCCGAAGCAGATGTTTGACTCCAAAATAAAGAAATCAGCAGACCGAATCATGATCGAGATGGAAAAAACGACAGATATCCTTTATGAACTCGGAAAAAGAAAGAAGGATCAATTTTTGGTAGGTTTTGCTGCTGAAACAAATCATGTTGAAGAATATGCGAGAGAAAAGCTTACAAGAAAAAACGCCGATATGATTGTTGCCAACAATGTCACCCTTGAAGGAGCCGGATTTGAAGGGAATACCAACATCGTAACGATCTATCATAAGGATGGTTCCGCGAAGGAGTTACCAATAATGAGCAAAGCGGATATTGCCAAAGAAATTCTAATGGAGATCGCTTCACAAATGGGGGAATGGCAAACATGACAATTGCCCGGGTCATTGTTGATGTTCCCGCAATTGGAACAGATAAAGAGTTTGATTACGCCATACCTGAAAAATGGCGGGAAATGATTCAGCCGGGAATGCGTGTTGCCGTGCCATTTGGCCCCCGGATTATTCAAGGGTTTGTCATTGGGTTGAAAGATACGACAGATGTTCCACGTTTAAAATCCATCAGTAAGCCATTGGATATGACGCCCGTTTTAAATAAGGAGCTTCTGAGATTAGGAGAGTGGATTGCCGAACAAACGTTGTCTTTTAAGATCACTTCCTTCCATGCAATGCTTCCAGCCGCCATGAAAGCAAAGTATAAAAAAGTCATCCGGAAAACGGATCATATGAAACTGATTTCTTTAGACGACTTATTTGGCGGAAAGCAGGAAATAGACTGGAAGGAGGCAGAAAAACGAAATCTGCTCCCTGATCTTCACAAAGAGATCAATAAAGGCAATGCCGAAGTCATTTATCTTGTAAAGGACCGGGCGAAAACGAAAAAAATGAAAATAGTGCAGCCGGCAGTGCCACATCATGAGCTGAGAGTGGCTGCCGATGAGCTTCCAAAGAATGCAGTGAACCAAATAAAGCTGCTGCAATATATTCATGCTGCACAAGAGGAATCATTTGAGGCGGGGGATTTGGCCGCCCGCGCGGAAGTGCCCCGGCAAACGATTGCGGCACTTGTCAAAAAGGGAATTTTATCTGAAACAGAAGAAGACGTATATCGGGACCCATATAAGCACAAACATTTTCAGCGGACGACCCCGTTGCCGCTCACTGCCCAACAGCAAGAGGCCATTCGCCCGATATTGGAAACGATTGAAACAAATATCCACCAAACGTTCATGCTTTTCGGTGTAACAGGCAGCGGCAAGACAGAAGTCTATTTACAGTCCATTCATGAAGTGATCAAAAAAGGGGAAGAGGCGATTGTCCTTGTACCAGAAATTGCACTTACCCCGCAAATGGTAGAAAGATTTAAAGGACGATTTGGAAGTGATGTGGCTGTCCTGCACAGTCGGCTTTCCATTGGCGAACAGTATGACGAGTGGCGCAAAATCCAAAAAAAGGAAGTCAAAGTCGTTGTCGGAGCGCGTTCAGCCGTGTTTGCCCCTTTCGAAAACTTGGGAATCATTATTATAGATGAAGAACATGAAACGAGCTATAAGCAGGAAGAAACACCGCGCTATCATGCCCGGGACGTTGCCATTGAAAGGGCAAAATATCATCAGTGCCCAGTCGTTCTTGGCAGCGCCACACCTTCACTCGAGTCGTTTGCCAGGGCTCAAAAAGGAGTTTACCAACTGTTGACATTGTCTAAAAGGATGAATGAAAAACAGTTACCTTCGGTAGCAATTGTGGATATGCGGGAGGAAATGAGAAGCGGCAACCGGTCGATGTTTTCCAAAGAGCTTTTTGAAAAACTCAAAGACAGGCTTGCCAAACGGGAACAAACGGTTTTATTTTTGAATCGCCGCGGTCATTCTACGTTTTTAATGTGCCGCGATTGCGGATTTGTCATGCAATGCCCGCACTGCGACATTACGCTGACATTTCACCGCTATTCCAATGAAATGAAGTGCCATTATTGCGGGTTTCAAACGGAGGCGCCGCAAACCTGCCCGGACTGCGCAAGTTCGCATATCCGTTATTTTGGTACCGGAACACAAAAAGTGGAAGAAGAGCTTTCTAAATTGCTTCCAGAGGCCAGGGTGATCAGGATGGACGTGGACACAACTGGACGAAAAGGTGCCCACGAACGGCTATTAGACCATTTTCAGGCGGGACGAGCGGATATTTTGCTTGGAACACAAATGATTGCCAAAGGGCTAGATTTTCCCAATATTACCCTTGTTGGCGTATTAAGTGCCGATACGATGCTTCATTTGCCGGATTTTCGCGCTGCCGAAAAAACGTTCCAGCTTCTGACGCAAGTGAGCGGGAGAGCAGGAAGACATGAATTATCTGGAGAAGTGGTCATTCAAACATATTCACCTGAACATTACAGCATCCAGCTTGCGGGGAAGCAGGATTACGATCGTTTTTACAGGCAGGAAATGGCCATGAGAAAACTTGGCTCATATCCTCCTTTTTACTATCTGGCATTAATCACGGTTCAACACGAAGACTTAATGAAAGTCATTTCCGTTACCGAAAAAATATCCAACTATATGAAAGCAAGAATATCGCAAGATGCCATTTTATTGGGGCCTGTCGCATCCCCCATCCCCAGAATCAATGATAGATATCGTTATCAATGTTTGATAAAATACAAGCGGGAACCGAACCTTTTTCCAGCATTGAAGAAAGTGCTTGAACATTATCAAACGAAACTTTCAAAAGAGGGATTATCCATCTCCATCGATGTTAATCCTTATATGATGATATAACTGACAGAAATGAGGAACTCATAGTGGCTATTCTACCCATCGTATGTCATCCAAACGAAATGTTGGAGAAGAGCTGTGAACGTGTCACTCTTTTTGACGAAGCTCTTGGATCACTGTTGAATGATATGTATGAAACAATGATCGCCGCTGATGGAGTTGGGCTAGCCGCTCCGCAAATAGGCGTTGGTCAACAAATTGCAATCGTGGACATTGGTGAGGAATATGGTGATGAGTATATTGAACTGATTAATCCTGTCATCGTACAGGCAAGTGGTTCAGAAACTGATATAGAGGGCTGTTTGAGCATGCCCGGTTTATATGGAAAGGTCCCACGCCATCGCATTGTCGTTGTAAAAGCAATGGATCGGCATGGACAAGTATTTTCCATAAAAGCCGAAGGCTTTTTAGCCAGGGCTCTGCAGCATGAAATTGATCATTTGCAAGGCATTTTGTTTACAACAAAAGTCACTGAATATGTAACGGAATCTGAATTGGCGACATTGGAAGGGAGCGAACTGAATGACTAAGGTGATATTTATGGGAACGCCCGATTTTGCCGTCCCCATTTTAAGAACGTTGATCGAGGATGGGTATGATGTGGCCGCAGTCGTTACCCAGCCGGACAGGCCGGTTGGCAGGAAAAGGATATTGACGCCGCCGCCTGTAAAAAAAGAAGCGGAAAAGTGGAATATTCCCGTCTACCAGCCTGAGAAAATCAGTGAAGCAGCAGAAACGGACAAAATCCTGGAGCTTTCCCCGGACTTGATCGTCACGGCTGCTTTTGGGCAACTGTTGCCAAGCCCCATTTTGGATGCTCCTAAACACGGCTGCATAAATGTCCATGCTTCCTTGTTGCCTGAGCTTCGGGGCGGGGCGCCGATTCACCACGCCATCATGCGCGGGATGGCCAAAACAGGGATCACGATCATGTATATGGTTGAAAAACTCGATGCCGGAGATATTATCAGTCAAGTGGAAGTTCCCATTACCGAACAAGATGACGTCGGTTCCTTGCATGACAAGCTGAGTGAAGCAGGGGCAACCCTTTTGTCGACAACACTTCCGAAGCTTCTCGCCGGTGAACTAAATCCCCGTCCCCAGGAAGAATCACAAGCAACTTATGCTTTCAACATCACCCGTGAACAAGAACAAATTGACTGGTCTTCTTCCGGAGAAGACATATACAATCATATTCGCGGTTTATGCCCTTGGCCGGTTGCCTATACAACTTTCGACGGTGACATTTTAAAAATTTGGCAAGCGCAAAAAAAGCATATCGAAGCAAAAAAGAAGCCGGGAACGATTGTCCAGGTTGAAAAAGACGGTTTTCTAGTATCCACGGGAAACAATACAGGCATCAAAATATTGGAATTGCAGCCTGCGGGGAAGAAAAAAATGTCAGCGTCCCAATATTTAAGAGGAGCAGGGGCTTCCATCAAAGAAGGCGATCTTTTAGGAGAATAAAACATGAAAAAGCCACCGAAAAACGTTCGCGAAGTTGCATTGGACATATTAGAAGCAGTGGAAAAACAAAGGTCATACAGCAATCTTCTGCTGAACAGCTTCATTAAAAAATATCAATTAAAAGGGCCTGATACGGCTTTGCTGACAGAAATGGTCTACGGAACAATCCAAAGAAAGATGACCCTTGATTATTATTTGGAGCCGTTTATTAAAAAGAAATTGGAGAACTGGGTTCGCAATTTGTTGCGGCTTTCCGTATATCAAATGGTTTATTTGGATAAAATTCCTGATCGGGCTGTTATTCACGAAGCAGTAGAAATAGCCAAAAAACGTGGCCATCGAGGTATTGCCGGGCTTGTGAACGGTGTATTAAGGTCCATTCAGAGAAACGGTATACCATCCCTGGATTCTATCTCAGATCCCGCACAACGCCTGGCGATTGCGACTAGCCACCCACAGTGGCTGGTCGAGCGGTGGATCACTCAGTATGGACTTGAAAAAACGCAAGACATGTGTGAAAAGAATTTGCAGGCTCCTGTTCAAACAGCGAGGGTAAACGTGTTAAAAACGTCAAGGGAACACTTGCTTGAATTACTGGAAGAAGAAGGCCTTATTGCAGAGCCGAGCCCCATTATTCCCATTTCTGTTCGAGCTGTCAAGGGCAACTTGGCGCATTCGAAATATTATGAGAAGGGATATTTTACCATTCAGGATGAAAGCTCCATGCTGGCCGCCTACGCGCTCAACCTTTCTCCCCGTCAAAAGGTGCTTGATGCTTGCGCGGCTCCCGGGGGCAAAGCGGCTCATATTGCCGAGATGCTGGAAAATACAGGGGAAGTCATTGCGCTCGATCTTCACGCCCATAAAGCAAAATTGATTACCGAGCAGGCGAACCGGTTAAGCCTTCAAAACATAACAGTCCAAATACTTGACAGCCGGAAGGTAAACGAGATATTTCCTGAGAAATCCTTTGACAGGGTGCTCGTAGATGCGCCTTGTTCGGGTTTAGGTGTTCTGCGTCGGAAGCCGGACATCAAGTATGCCAAGACGGCGGCAGATATTTATTCCCTGAAAACTGTTCAAGCCGATATATTGAATGCAACAGCAAAGCTTGTGAAAACAGGCGGGGTGCTCGTTTACAGTACATGTACGGTTGATCAGGAAGAAAACGTAAAAGTTGCTGAGAACTTTCTGATTGATCACCCTGACTTTGAACCGTATCCATTACAATTGCCGGAGGCGATATCCGCCTTGGCAAATGGATATTACGTGCAAATCATGCCCCAAGATTTTGACAGTGACGGCTTTTTCATTTCATCATTTAGAAAAAAGGAAGAATAAAAAGTCGTTCCAAATTGACTTATGGGATGAGGTGGATCGCAATTGAAAGCAATATTTAAAACAGATACGGGAAAAGTCCGGCCGCATAATGAAGATAACGGTGGTGTTTTTGTAAATCATCGCGGCGATTATCTTGCCATTGTTGCAGACGGGATGGGCGGGCACAAGGCAGGGGAAGTGGCAAGCCAATGTGCTGTAAGCCATTTGAAAGATCAGTGGCAGCAAGTGGATACGATGGAGACCCCTGCTCAGGCAGAAAATTGGTTTCGAACGAATATAACGGCGGTCAACAAGCAAATTTTAAAATATTCCCGGGAAAACAAAGAGTATGAGGGCATGGGCACAACGATTGTGGCGGTCATTGTTACCGATAAATTTGCGACGGTGGCCAATATCGGGGACAGCCGCTGTTATGTGATGAATGAACAAGGGTATAAACAATTAACGGAAGATCATTCATTTGTCAACGAATTGGTGAAAACAGGGCAAATTACGCCTGAAGATGCGGCCCATCACCCACGTAAAAATATCGTGTTAAAAGCGGTTGGAACCGAGCCGGACATCGAAATGGACACGAAAACAATCACCTTTGAAGAAGGGGATAAAATATTGCTCTGTTCCGATGGTTTGTCGGACAAGGTAACGAAGGACGAGATGGAATCAATTTTAAATGAACAGGGCGATGTAGAAGAAAAAGCCGGAAAATTGATACAGATGGCTAATCAATACGGCGGTGAGGACAATATTTCACTCGCCATTATTGAATATGAAGCCCGCGGTGAAAGCAGGTGTAATGGATGCTGATCGGAAAAAGGATAAGCGGGCGCTATAAGATCATAAAAGTAATTGGCGGAGGAGGAATGGCGAACGTTTATCTGGCCCACGACATGATCTTGGACCGGGATGTGGCTGTAAAAGTATTGAGACTTGACTTCGCAGATGAAGACGAATTTATCCGCCGTTTTCAAAGAGAAGCCCAGTCCGCTACGAGCCTTGCTCATTCCAATATTGTCAATATATATGACGTGGGTGAGGAAGGAAATATATACTATATTGTAATGGAATATGTCGATGGAATGACGTTAAAACAATACATACAACAAAATCATCCCATATCGGTGGAAAAAACGCTTGACATTATGAAACAGCTAACATCCGGACTTTCCCATGCGCATTACAATCACATTATCCATCGCGACATAAAGCCGCAAAATATATTGATTGATCATGAAGGAACCGTCAAAATTACGGATTTTGGCATTGCCATGGCTTTAAGCGCAACCTCGATTACCCATACGAATGCCGTTTTGGGTTCCGTTCATTACTTGTCTCCTGAACAAGCGCGCGGAGGCATGGCCACTAAAAAGTCAGATATATATTCACTCGGGATTGTCATGTTTGAACTTCTTACGGGAAGGCTCCCATTCTTCGGGGAATCGGCGGTATCCATTGCACTGAAACATTTGCAGTCAGAAACCCCATCTCCAAGACGGTGGAATCCAGATATCCCGCAAAGTGTTGAAAATATTGTTTTAAAAGCAACAGCAAAGGATCCTTTTTTACGCTACAATAATGTAGATGAGATGGAAAAAGACTTAGAAACGGCCCTTGACCCGGATCGGCTGCAAGAGCCTAAATTTTTGATTCCCGAAGATGAAGAGGCGACAAAAGCCATTCCGGTTATTACGGATCATGACATCAATTCCTCAGGGGACGAAACGGTTATTCATCCTAACAGTTCGGACAATAACCCCGAGAAAAAAGAAAAGAAGAAGAAAAAGCCGAGAAAAAAGTTGCTTTGGATTATTGGATCGATCATAACCCTTGCACTTTTATTGGTATTGTTGTTTACCATTATTTTGCCAGCAGTCCTTGGGGCGAAAATTGTCAACGTACCTGATGTAAGCGGAAAAGAATACGACGATGCAGTTCTGGCGCTGGTTGATGCCGGCTTGGAGGTCGGTGAAACAATAGAAACCCCGGATGAAGAGTTTAAAGAAGGCGAAGTCATTAAAACAAGCCCCAAAGCGGGTCGGGAAGTTAAAAAGGGCAGTGTCATCGACATTTATTTAAGTACGGGAGAAGAAAAATTCGTCATGTCAGATTACACGGGACGACCGTACGAAGACATTCTTACATTGTTGAATGATGAAGACTTTAAGGAAATTAAAAAAGAAATGGTGACTTCAGACGAAGAACCGGGGACGATCATTGAGCAGGATCCTTCACCTGGATCGGAAGTAGTTCCTTCCGAAACGACGGTTACTTTCACCGTTAGCCAAGGGGCAGAGAGAATTACGCTAAGAGATTTGAGAGGGTACAATAAAAAAGGTTTGGAAAGCTACGAGGAATCTACTGGTTTAACGATTGACTCCTCTGCGGAAGAATATTCGAACGAAGTTGATGCAGGTCTCGTCATATCACAGGAGCCTGCCGCAGGGACCGAACTAAAAAAGGGCGATACAGTCAAGGTGGTCATTTCCAAAGGGGAAAAAGAAATCCCCCCCAAAACCGTGACAAAAGAAATTACGATTCCATATGAACCCGCAGAAAAGGGGAAATCTCAAGAAGTAAGAATCTTTATAGAGGATATGAATCATAGTATGACGGTTCCTGCAGAAATTTTTTTAATCAACTCCAATGTTAAGAGGGAGATCCAATTAAAGGTTGAAAAAGACAAAAAAGCCGGTTATAAAGTGGTGAGGGACAATACAGTCATACTGGAAGAGGAAGTGCCTTATCCAAATGATTAATATTTGAAAGGAAGGATGCCATGACCAAAGGAAAGATTATTAAAGCGTTAAGCGGTTTTTACTATGTATTGGCGGGAGATCAAATAGTCCAATGCAGGGGAAGAGGCGTTTTCCGCAAAAAGAATATACATCCGCTCGTTGGCGATTATGTTACATTTCAGGCTGAAAATGAGCAAGAAGGTTATATTATGGCGATTGAGCCGAGAAAAAATGAACTGACACGTCCGCCAATAGCGAATATTGACCAGGGCATCCTGGTCTTTTCCGCCAAAGAACCGGACTTTAACACACTTCTTCTAGATCGCTTTCTATCCGTTGTGGAGGCAAACAATATTCATCCTATTATTTGCATGACGAAGATTGATTTGCTTTTGGAAGAGGAGAGGAAGCAACTTGATCGTTATGTGGAAGACTATCGGACGATCGGCTATGATGTTATTTTGGTGTCTGCTTTGACCGGTGAAGGGATAGACCAGCTTTTGCCGCATATTGATTCAAAAGTGAGTGTTCTAGCCGGACAGTCAGGTGTCGGAAAATCTTCTCTTTTGAATGCGTTGCGACCAGAGCTTGATTTAAAAACAGGACATATTTCATCACATCTTGGACGAGGCAAGCATACAACCCGCCATGTTGAATTGCTGCAAATTGGTGAAGGACTTGTTGCGGATACGCCGGGATTTAGTTCCCTAGAATTTCCCGAGATGGAGGAGGCCGAATTAGGACGAGCATTTCCGGAAATTTTTGCAGCGAGTGCAAGTTGCAAGTTTCGTCGTTGCCTTCATGTAAATGAACCGGGGTGCGCGGTGATAAAATCCGTCGAAGAAGGCGATATTTGTTTATACAGATATGAACATTACAAGAAATTTTTGGAAGAAATTAAAGAGAGAAAGCCGAGGTATTAGGTTATGAAAATAGCGCCATCCATATTGGCTGCGGACTTTACAAAGCTGGGGGAGGAAATTAAAGAAGTTGAAGCCGCAGGAGCAGATTTGATTCATATTGACGTCATGGACGGTCATTTTGTCCCCAACATCACGATGGGCCCCGCAGTAGTAGAAGCGATCCGGTCTATTACAGAGCTCCCTCTTGATGTTCATCTTATGATTGAAAATCCGGATCAATATATTGAGGCATTCGCCAAAGCGGGGGCGGATTATATGACCGTTCATGTCGAGGCTTCGCCCCACTTGCATCGAACACTGGATGAGATCAAAAAGCAAGGGATAAAATCCGGTGTTGTTCTTAACCCGGCAACACCGGCAGAATCGATAAAATATGTGCTCGACAACATTGATATGGTCTTGTTGATGACAGTAAATCCGGGATTTGGCGGGCAATCATTTATTCATTCCGTGCTCCCCAAAATTACCGAAGTAAGGAATATGGGGCTGAAACATGGTGTTCAATTTGATATTGAAGTGGATGGCGGCATTAATCCCGAAACGGCGAGGCTATGCAAAGAAGCCGGCGCGACTGTCTTGGTAGCCGGTTCCTCTATTTTTCAACAAAAAGACAGAAAA
The DNA here is from genome assembly GCF_037963795.1 of Siminovitchia sp. FSL W7-1587. Classification (NCBI taxonomy): domain Bacteria; kingdom Bacillati; phylum Bacillota; class Bacilli; order Caryophanales; family Bacillaceae; genus Siminovitchia; species Siminovitchia sp. FSL W7-1587. The sequence goes on along the minus strand of NZ_CP150169.1, from coordinate 359,639 downwards.
AAAGCCTTGCTGGAAATCCGTAAAGAAATCGTTTAGAAAGGAATAAACGTTGGGAATGACAAAACCAATCATCCATATCGTTGCTGGAGGTCCGAGGAATTTAATCCCGGATCTGTCTTTGTTTATCGATCATCCCGTACTTTGGGCAGGGGTCGATCACGGGGTTCGCACAATCTTCCAGGCAGGTATCGCCCCCCATGTTGCTGTTGGGGATTTTGATTCGATCAGTAAGGAAGAGTGGCAGCAAATTGAAAAGAAAGTACCCGCGATTCACAAGTTTCGCCCGGAAAAAGATGAAACAGACATGGAACTGGCTTTATTGTGGGCCGTCGGGCAAACACCGAAAAAAATCGTTATTTTTGGGGCAACCGGTGGCAGACTCGATCATTTTATGGCAAACGCCTTTTTGGTGGCGGCCTATAAACAGAAATACCCTGACATTATGTTTGAATTAATTGATACAAATAATACAATTTCAGTCTGGTTGCCCGGCATGCACACCATTGAGCAGGACACCGCAAAAAAATATGTCTCTTTTATTCCCGTGTTTAACGAGGTTATAGGGCTTACATTGTCGGGTTTCAAATATCCATTACGCAATCATACGGTTCCGCTCGGCTCTTCACTATGCGTCAGCAATGAACTTATTCGGCAAACCGGTCATTTTTCTTTTGAAAAAGGCATATTAATGATGATAAGGAGCATGGATTAATGTTTCTAACATGTTTGTTTGCTTCGTGTACTAATGAATACATGTTGAATAAGATAAGAGTGAAAACAGCTATTTCTCTTTAAAGCGGTGAGGAGGGGACCTGTATGAAGTTTTACACGATCAAGCTTCCGAGGTTTTTAGGCGGCATAGTACGGGCGATGCTTAGTACATTTAAAAAAGGTTGAATCAAAATGCAAAGAGGCACCTATACGAATAGGCGCCCTTTTTTATAGAGAGAATTGCCTTTCATAAGAAAGAGCAATTTTCTCACTGCCATTATACTCTTTGAACTTTTCCTGATTTGAGTGCGCGTGCTGATACCCACACCCGCTTTGGTTTCCCGTTCACTAAAATCCGCACTTTTTGCAAGTTGGCACCCCATGTGCGTCTGTTTGCATTCATAGCATGAGAACGTTTATTGCCCGTAGCTGTTTTACGCCCGGTAATGACGCATTGCTTCGCCATAAAGATTCCCTCCAATCCATATAAATCCCCATAAATCAACTGTTGACCAAAAGAAGCGCCGCATTTCTTGATTGCTTCCCTCGCGCGCACATCGGGTGTGCTGGATGTGCCAGCGCTGATGTTGCGGACAAGCCGTCGGGCTTTACCGCGGTGTTCTCTAACACACTACACTCCGGTGCCGCTCGGTTGCTTTCTTGCGAACTGTTTGCTTTTTTTGCTCAAACCGCCAGTTGATGGTTACATTAATCTTTATTCGTAAATAATACTTTAATAATTTATCATACAACGGGCCAGAATGCAACAAATCTTCTCCCTGCTGTTAAGGTTTTTTTCTTTACGGAGCAATCAAATAAAAATGATTCAGCTTTAAAATTTACCTCTGTTATAGTAAGATAAGCATAGCCATAAACTTGAACCGTTCAACCTTTTGGAAAGAGAATAGGAGGGAGCAACATGTCCATTGAAATGAAAACGAAGTACGGCCAAATCGACATATCGAATGAAACGATCGCAACGATTGCCGGTGGAGCGGCGATTGATTGCTATGGTATCGTCGGTATGGCTTCCAGAAATCAAATTAGAGATGGGCTGACTGAAATATTGCGCAGAGATAATTTTTCGCGCGGAGTGGTCATCCGTCAGGAAGAAGGCGCCTTCCACATCGATATGTACATAATTGTCAGCTATGGAACAAAAATTTCAGAAGTGGCTTACAACGTCCAATCAAAGGTTAAGTATACATTGAAAAAAATGATCGGACTATCAGCCGATACAGTCAATATATTTGTTCATGGAGTTCGGGTTACGAACCCGTAATGAGGAGGAAAAGTTTGTGTCGATAACATCATTGGATGGAAATCGCTTCGCTGAGATGGTTACTCACGGAGCCGATTACTTATCAGCCAATGCCGAGTTGGTTGATGCCTTAAATGTTTTTCCTGTGCCTGACGGCGATACAGGTACAAATATGAAATTATCAATAAATTCGGGAGCAAAAGAGGTACAAAAAAATGTACAAGATCACATAGGCAAGGTAGGTGCCGCTTTTTCCAAAGGCTTGTTAATGGGAGCCCGCGGGAATTCCGGCGTTATTTTATCCCAGCTTTTTCGGGGATTTGCCAAAGAAATTGAAACCAAATCCGCTTTAACGAGCAGAGAATTTGCCCGCGCATTGGAAGCAGGCGTTCAAACAGCTTATAAAGCAGTCATGAAACCAGTGGAAGGAACGATTTTGACAGTAGCAAAAGATGCCGCCAAACAAGCGGTGGAAACCGCCAAAACGACGGTGGATATTGCAGAAGTAATGGATCATACTCTGGCTGCTGCAAAAAAGTCGCTCTCCCGGACCCCCGATCTGCTACCCGTTTTAAAGGAAGTAGGTGTTGTAGACAGCGGTGGGCAGGGACTTGTTTTTATATATGAAGCCTTTCTGGCAGTTTTGAAAGGAAAAGTTCTTTCGCGCGCTCCCCGAACGGACGTCCGCTCGATGGAAGAACTGGTAAACGCGCAGCATCACCAAAATGTTCACGGATTTATGAGTACGGAAGATATTGAATTTGGATATTGCACAGAATTCATGGTCCGTTTGGAAAAAGATCAAAAACCTTTTTATGAAGAAACCTTCCGGAAAGACTTGAGTGAATACGGCGATTCCCTGCTCGTTATTTCCGATGAAGAGGTGGCCAAAGTCCACATTCACTCCGAGCAGCCCGGAGAGGTCTTATCATACGGCCTGCAGTACGGTCCACTTATTCATATAAAGATTGAGAATATGCGGGAGCAGCACAGCGCCCTTGTAAAAGAGCGCCCGGCTTTAGCCCCATCCACTCCGGTTGTTGAGAAAAAGAAACAGGAGAAATGGGGAATAGTTGCTGTGGCCACTGGAGAAGGCGTCGCTAAATTGTTAAAAAGCACCGGCGTTTCCGCCATTATCGAAGGCGGCCAAACGATGAACCCGAGTACCGAAGACTTGCTTAACGCCGTCAATGGGGTAAATGCTGAAAACATCATTATTCTTCCCAATAATAAGAATATTGTCATGGCAGCGGAACAGGCAGCCGAAGTTGCCAAGGGAAACATCTTTGTCGTTCCATCAAAGACAATTCCTGAGGGGATCGCCGCTATGTTGGCATTCCATCCGGATCGGGACCTTGAAAGCAATGTACAGGCAATGAAAAATGCGATGCAATTGGTAAAAACAGGACAAATTACGTATGCTGTCAGGGATACGTCCATCGATGGAATGGAAATCAAAAAAGATGACTATATGGGCATTGCCAACGGTAAAATCGTAACAACAAACAAAAACTTGTTGGAAGCGGCCAAAAATTTGTTGATAAAAATGATTGAGGATGACTCGGAAATTTTGACGATCATTTATGGAGAAGGCACCGAGCCGGCGGTTGCGGAACAATTGTGCCGGTTTGCCGAAGAGCAGTTTCCTGATATAGAGGTTGAACTCCATGAAGGGGGCCAGCCTGTATACGACTTTATTTTTTCAGTTGAGTGATATGCTCCTGAAATAAGGAAGGAGGGAGGCAAGCAGCCCATGACCGATTTACAAAATATAGACGTAACAGTAGTAAAAGGAATTGGGAAGGAAACGGCCGTCCAGCTTGCCGATATGGGGATTCACTCCATTCAAGATTTAATGTACTACTTGCCTTACCGTTACGATGACATGAGAGTGCGTGATTTGGCCGACGTTCAACACGATGAGCGGATAACGGTTGAAGGGAAGGTTCATAGTGAACCTTCTCTTGTATTTTATGGAAGAAAAAAGAACAGGCTGACGATCCATCTTTTGGTTGATAAATACTTGATTAAGGCAGTATTTTTCAATCGATCGTATTTAAAGGGCAAGTTGGCGCCGAATGATGTGATTACTGTGTCCGGAAAGTGGGACAAACATCGGCAAACCATTACATGCAGCCACATCGTTTTTGGTCCACACCAGCAAGTCACGCCATTCCTTCCTGTTTATCCGGTAAAAGGGAATGTTACGGTTCCAGCGCTGCGTCGCTATATAGAAAATGCCCTGCAAAAATACGGCGGCACCGTGGGAGAAATTCTTCCAAAAGCAGTAAGAGACCGCTACAAATTGGCTCCTATACAGGATGCTCTAGCATTCATCCATTTTCCGAAAACGGAGGAGGAGATGAAGCAGGCGCGCAGACGGTTTGTCTACGAGGAATTTTTATTGTTCCAATTAAAGCTTCAAGTGTTCAGGAAAATGAGAAGGGAACGAACACGGGGAGTCGGCCAAGACTATCATTTGAAGCAATTGAAGCAGTTTATCTCGACCCTCCCTTTTTCTTTGACGAATGCACAAAAAAAAGCAGTCAATGACATTTGTGCAGATTTAAAATCGCCTTACAAAATGAACAGGCTGCTTCAGGGGGACGTCGGTTCGGGGAAAACGGTTGTGGCCGCGATTGCGTTGTACGCAAGTTATACGGCGGGTTTCCAGGGGGCTTTAATGGTTCCAACGGAAATATTGGCCGAACAGCATGCCGAATCGTTAAGCAAGCTGTTCGCCAATACGGACTTGACAATAGGTTTGTTAACCAGCTCAGTAAAAGGGAAGGCCCGCCAAGAAATATTGGAACGGCTTCAAAATGGAGAGATTGATATATTAGTGGGAACGCATGCCTTGATTCAAGATGAGGTGCATTTTTCAAATCTGGGGCTCGTCATTACAGATGAACAGCACCGCTTCGGTGTAGAACAGCGGAGAGTTTTAAAAGAAAAAGGGGAAAATCCGGACGTTTTATTTATGACTGCCACCCCAATTCCCCGAACGCTCGCTATTACTGTTTTTGGCGAGATGGATGTGTCTGTTATTGACGAAATGCCTGCCGGCAGAAAGCCTGTTGAAACGTTTTGGGCAAAGCATGAAATGCTGGATCGGGTACTTTCATTAATGGAAAAAGAGTTGAATAAAGGCAGGCAGGCCTATGTCATATGCCCCTTAATTGAAGAGTCGGAGAACTTGGATGTCCAAAATGCGATTGACGTGTATAATTTGCTGGCCAATCATTTTCACGGCAGGTTTCATACAGGCTTGATGCACGGACGCCTCCCCTCTTCAGAAAAAGAGGAAGTCATGAAAGCATTCAGCGCCAATAAAATCCAAGTCCTTGTTTCGACAACTGTTGTGGAAGTAGGAGTCAATGTTCCAAATGCGACATTCATGCTGATTTATGATGCGGAAAGATTCGGGTTATCCCAGTTGCACCAACTGCGCGGCCGAGTTGGACGCGGCTCCGGCCAATCGTATTGCATTTTGCTTGCCGATCCGAAAAATGAAACCGGGAAAGAACGAATGAAAATTATGACAGAAACGAATGACGGATTTGTATTGAGTGAACGTGACCTAGAATTGCGTGGGCCAGGGGATTTCTTCGGAAAAAAACAAAGCGGGCTGCCTGAGTTTCGAGTGGCGGACATGGTCCATGATTACCGAATTTTGGAAATTGCCCGCGCCGACGCGATCCGTTTCATTGAACTGGACGAATTTTGGCAGGATGATGAATATGCGTCGCTTAGATGTTATCTTGAAGAATCGGGAGCTATGTCCGGAGAGAAATTAGATTAAGATATTCCAATAATGTTGCATGACAATCCACCTTTTTATATACTACTATTAATACCAAGTCTTAATAACGTGAAATGGTGTGATGCATGCATGAAGCCAACGAAAAAAGAACGCCAGCAGCTTCTCGTCCAAACGATTGACACGAACCCGTTCATCACGGATGAGGAATTGGCGGAACGTTTTTTGGTCAGTGTTCAAACGATCAGACTTGATCGGATGGAACTCGGTATACCGGAGCTGCGTGAACGTATTAAGCATGTGGCCGAACAACATGTCGATAATGAAGTAAAGTCATTGCCTGCAGATGATGTCATCGGTGATATCATCGATATTGAGCTTGATAAAAGTGCGATATCCATTTTTGATGTGAAAAGCGAACACACATTTACAAGAAATTCTATTGCGCGGGGGCACCATCTGTTTGCCCAGGCAAACTCATTGGCTGTTGCAGTCATTGATGATGAAGTTGCTCTTACGGTCACAGCGGACATTCATTTTACAAGGTCGGTTAAAGCAGGTGAAAGAGTAGTCGCCAAAGCAAAAGTCCTCGGCCATACAAAAGGTGACAAAAGAACGTTTGTGAAGGTTGAAAGTTTTGTAGGCGGCGAAATGTGCTTTAAAGGAAATTTTGAAATGTATCGTTTCAGTTATGAGTAAGGGAGTTTTAACATGAAGATTGCGATAGATGCGATGGGCGGCGATCATGCACCAAGAGAAATTGTCCGTGGTGTAGAAAAAGCAGCCAAAGATTTTACTGATGCAGCATTCACGTTGTATGGAAACGAAAAGGACATACAGCAATACCTGACTAGTCATGAACGGATTGAAATCGTCCATACAACAGAAGTAATCGGGGCGGACGACGAACCGGTCAGAGCCGTGCGCCGCAAGAAAGAGGCATCCATGGTGAAAATGGCCCAAGCTGTGGCCGATGGACAGGCGGATGCCTGTATATCAGCCGGCAATACAGGGGCCTTGATGGCATCAGGTTTATTTATTGTCGGGAGAATTAAAGGTGTGGAGCGGCCCGCTCTTGCCCCGACACTTCCAACCATTGATGGAAAAGGATTTGTGATGCTAGATTTAGGGGCTAATGTGGATGCCAAGCCCGAGCATTTGCTGCAATATGCTTATATGGGAAAAATATATGCTGAAAATGTTAGAAAGATAGAAAATCCGCGAGTGGCTTTATTAAATATTGGCTCTGAACAGAATAAAGGTAACGATCTGACGAAAAAGACATACGACTTATTGAAAAAAGCAAACGTGAACTTTACCGGAAATATCGAGGCCCGGGAACTTCTTGAGGGTCATGCGGATGTTGTCGTAACGGATGGATTTACCGGAAATGTGGTTTTAAAAGCCATTGAAGGAACAGCCGCTTCGCTTTTTTCCATGCTGAAAAAAACGATGACAAAAAGTGTTAAAAACAAATTGGCAGCCGGGATCATCAAAGGGGATTTGCTTGAACTGAAAGATCAAATGGACTATACGGAGTATGGAGGCGCCTGTCTGTTCGGATTGGAGTCGCCGGTCATCAAGGCTCATGGCTCCTCTAATGCGAATGCCGTCTACCATGCGATCCGCCAAGCGTTCGACATTGTCAAGAACGATGTGACCGGAACGATCAAAGCCAATATTACTGAACAAAATGGTTAATATAAAGGGAGTGGAATACATGGAGAAAATTGCCTTTGTTTTTCCGGGGCAAGGCTCGCAAACGGTAGGCATGGGAAAGGAAATGGCCACGCAAAATAAACAGGCAAGCCGCATTTTTGACTTGGCGGATGAAACATTGGGTTTTTCCTTGTCCAAGGTCATTTTTGAGGGACCTCAGGAAACGCTGACGCTTACAACGAACGCCCAGCCCGCCCTTTTGACGACAAGCGTCGCTTTGCTGAAAGGGCTGGAAGAAGCCGGCATTCGCCCGGATTATACGGCCGGACACAGCTTGGGAGAATATTCCGCACTGGTAGCGAGCGGAGCGCTCGACTTTAAAGACGCTGTTTATACAGTCAGGAAGCGGGGCGAATATATGGAAGAAGCTGTTCCAAGCGGAGAAGGCACAATGGCGGCTGTATTGGGGTTGGACCGAAGCATCCTTCACGATATTTGCCAACATGTAACGGGAGCAGGAGATCCCGTGCAATTGGCCAATCTCAATTGTCCCGGACAGATTGTGATTTCCGGTACGGTTGCGGGAGTGCAAAAAGCTGGAGATCGGGCTAAAGAAGCGGGGGCGAAACGCGTCCTTCCATTGCAGGTGAGCGGTCCTTTTCATTCCATGCTCATGAAACCCGCAGCAGAAAAATTCCAAGCCGTATTGGACGAAATCAATGTAAAAGATGCCGAGATCCCGGTCGTAGTCAATGTGACCGCGGCTCCCGAAACCGATTCTGCAATGATTCGGAAAAAGTTGATTGAACAATTATATTCACCAGTTTTGTGGGAAGATACGGTCGAAAAGCTCATCAAGCTTGGTGTCGGCACTTTCGTAGAAGTCGGCCCGGGAAAAGTGTTATCCGGACTTATCAGAAAAGTAGACCGCAACGTCAAGACAGTATCTGTCCAAGATACGGAAAGCTTACAAGCTGCAGTGGCGGCATTAAGGGGGAATTAAATTGCGTTTGGAAGGAAAAACAGCTATCGTGACAGGAGCCTCAAGGGGAATAGGCCGGGAAATGGCTTTGACACTTGCCAATGAAGGAGCCAATATCATCGTCAATTATTCCGGCAGCAAGGAAAAAGCCGAAGAAGTAGTACGCCTGATTACCGACATGGGCCGCGAAGCGGTCGCCTATCAATGCAATGTGGCGTCTGGGGATGCGGTACAAAAAATGGTGAAAGATACAATTAGCCACTTTGGGCGTATAGATATTCTTGTCAACAACGCCGGTATTACGAGAGATAATCTGCTGATGAGAATGAAGGAAGATGAGTGGGATGAAGTGATCGACACCAACTTAAAAGGAGTCTTCCTTTGCACAAAAGCTGTAACGAGGCAAATGATGAAGCAAAGATCTGGAAGAATCATCAACATCTCTTCGATCGTCGGTGTGATCGGAAACCCGGGTCAAGCCAATTACGTTGCAGCAAAAGCCGGAGTCATCGGCTTAACGAAATCTACGGCAAGGGAGCTTGCATCACGCAATATTACAGTCAATGCGATTGCGCCTGGATTTATTACCACGGATATGACTGACGAATTATCGGAAGACATGAAAGAAGCGATGTTACAACAAATTCCGCTTGCGAGATTCGGTGAAGCAAAGCATATCGCCAAAACAGCGCTGTTTTTGGCTTCCGATGATGCCGAGTACATAACAGGACAAACGATTTGCGTAGATGGCGGAATGGCTATGTAAATGCGCCTGAGGAAAATAAAGGCGATATTTTATTTTTCATGTATATCGATTATAATGACTTGAGGGGAGGTGAATCGGATGGCAGATGTTATGGAAAGAGTAACGAAAATTATTGTTGACCGTCTTGGAGTGGAAGAGTCTAAAGTAACGCTTGAAGCTTCGTTCAGAGATGATCTAGGAGCAGATTCGCTTGATGTAGTTGAACTGGTCATGGAATTTGAAGACGAGTTTGATATGGAAATTTCCGATGAGGATGCTGAAAAAATCGCGACAGTCGGTGATGCGGTCAATTACATAAAAAGCAACAGTTAATCGTTGGAAGTAAAATGTCCCGTTGATTGCCGACGGGGCTTTTTCTACTTATAAATACCGATAAGGTGGAAGAAGATATGCGCAAACCAAAAAAAAGTCAACAAGCAGGAGAACGGGAGCGTTTGTTATTTAAACAGATCCAAGAAAAAATTGGAATTCAATTTTCCAATGAAACACTCCTGATGAAAGCTTTTACACATTCATCCTATGTGAATGAGCATCGAAAAAAGCCCTATGAAGATAATGAACGTCTGGAATTTTTGGGAGATGCGGTTCTGGAACTGACAGTTTCCCACTACTTATACGAAAAATATCCGATGATGAGCGAAGGAGAGCTGACGAAGCTCCGAGCTGCCATCGTGTGTGAGCCGTCATTAGTTGTTTTTGCCAATGAACTGCATTTTGGTGATGCCGTTTTACTTGGCAAGGGAGAAGAAATGACTGGCGGAAGAAAACGGCCCGCATTGCTTGCGGATGCCTTTGAAGCATTTATCGGAGCTTTATACTTGGATCAGGGCTTGGAAATAACGAAAGCATTCCTTGAAAAAATCGTGTTTCCAAAAGTGGACAAAGGTGCTTTTTCTCATGTGATGGATTTTAAAAGCCAGCTTCAGGAATTCGTTCAAAGAGACGGTTCCGGAGCGATTGAATACAATATACTCAAAGAACACGGTCCGGCCCACAATCGTGTGTTTGAAGCGCAAGTAATCCTCAATGGCCAAGTACTCGGCGAAGGCATGGGCCGCTCCAAAAAAGAAGCGGAGCAGCATGCCGCCCAAATGGCTTTAGGAAAACTAAACGAGCTTTAACTCAATAGTGAAGGGAAGAAACAGATTGTTCTTGAAACAATTAAGCATATTTGGATTTAAGTCTTTCGCCGAGAAGGTAACGGTCGATTTTGTACCCGGCGTTACCGCGGTTGTCGGGCCAAACGGAAGCGGCAAGAGCAATATTACAGACGCTCTTCGCTGGGTGCTCGGCGAACAATCCGCCAAAAGCTTGCGCGGGGGAACGATGGAAGACGTCATCTTTGCGGGAAGCGATTCAAGGAAGCCGCTTAATATTGCGGAAGTGACCATGATCTTGGATAATACATCCGGGTTGCTTCCGATTGATTATAATGAAGTCAGTGTGAAAAGATGCGTTCATCGTACCGGAGAAAGTGAATTTTATATCAATGGGAGCAGATGCAGGCTCAGGGATATTGTCGATCTGTTTACTGATTCAGGGCTTGGAAGAGAGGCCTTTTCCATCATTAGCCAAGGAAAAGTGGATCAAATTTTAAACAGTAAACCGGAAGAAAGGCGGACCATTTTTGAAGAGGCCGCCGGAGTCCTGAAATATAAGCAGAGAAAGATGAAAGCAGAAGGAAAATTGGCGGAAACAGAGGACAACTTAAACCGGGTGAACGATATTATCCATGAATTGGATGGACAATTGGAAACGTTAATGGAACAAGCAGAAAAGGCCAAAACATATCTGGATAAAAAAAGGTTGAAAGAAAAAAGTGAAATAGCGTTAACAGTATACCAAATCGAAACGCTTTATAAAGAATGGGAGTCGTTGAACAACAAGTGGGAAGAGCATACCGACAATGAGCAATCAGTGGCAAATGCCGTCCAGCAAGCTGAAATGGCTCTTGATGGGAAAAGGGAGACCGAGAATGGGCTTGACGAGGCGATCACCTCACTTCAAAATGTTCTTCTCGAAGTGTCTGGACAACTAGAGAAACTGGAAGGGACGAGCCAGGTTCTTCAGGAAAGAAAGAAGCATACGAACGAACAAATGGAACAGCTCCAAGTTTCGATTCAAGAGGCCGGCAGTAAAATAGAAGAGTTAAAAAAACAACTCGAGGCTACGAGAAATCTCTTACAAAAAAAAGATCAGGAAATTGACCATGTCCAGGATGAGCTTCAAAAAAAGAAAAATGAGCTGGGCTTTTTTGATGACCAAATTGAGGCGACGATAGATTCGCTAAAAAGTGATTATGTCGAGGTTTTGAATCAGCGGGCATCCGAGAAAAACAGGCTTCAATATTTAGAAAGCCAGTTAAGCCAGCAGGAAATAAAGCTGCAAAAGGCGAATGAAAATTATGACAAATATTCAGGAGACTATCAAGATATAAAAAGCAAGCTTTTGGAGAAAAAGGAAAAAATCGTTCAAGTGTTAAAAGCCCTGGAAGACATAGTGTTGCAGGAAAAAGAACTTGTGGAACATATGAATGGGTTGAAGGGTAAATTGGATCAACAGCAATCCATGCTGATGGAATCCTACAGAACCGCCGATAAACTGAAAGCCCAAAAGGAAAGTCTAGAATCATTGGCTGAGGATTATGCCGGATATTTTCATGGTGTACGTCAAGTGTTGAAAGCCAAAAAATCCATTTTGTCTGGCATAGAAGGAGCCGTCGCAGAATTGATTGATGTTCCGAAAGAGCTGGAGACAGCCATTGAAATCGCGCTTGGCAGCGCCGTTCAACACATCATTGTCCAAACAGACGAAGACGCCCGGAAAGCGATCGAATTTTTAAAGAAAAACAGATTGGGACGGGCGACTTTTTTGCCGCTTAATATTGTCAGGCCGAAACAGCTGCAAAGCGAGCAACTAGCGTTCCTTCAGCGTCACAGCCGATTTGTCGGCATTGCCTCGCAACTGATCCGCTTTGACAAAAAGCATGAGGCGGCAATTGGCAACTTGCTGGGAAATGTCATTATTGCCAAAGACTTGCAAGGAGCAACGGAGCTGGCAAAGCTGCTTCAATATCGTTTTCGCATCGTAACCGTCGACGGCGAAGTGATGAATCCCGGCGGTTCCATGACGGGGGGAAATTCAAAACAAAAACGGAACTCCCTTGTGGGACGCAAGAATGAGATTGCCCGGTTAAAAAAAGAGCTATATGCTGTGGAGACAACCATTTCAAACTATGAACTTGAAGGAAGCAGACTGAAGGAGCAACTTGCCAAATATAATAATGTGCTGGATGAAGCGGGAAAACAAAAGAAAAAGTGGCTGCGAGAGCGCCAGGAATTAGAGAAACAAATTTCCCAGCTTGAAATCAATGAAAAAAATGCGCAAGACTACATGGCTCTTTTTGAAATGGAAAAAAAGGAAATCACAGCCGAATGTATCTCGATCCAAGACCAAATGAAGCAAGTTGCATCCGTGTTGGAAAATAGTCAACAAGAAATTGCCAAGCTTGATAAGGAGATTGAAGAGCTCACAACAAAACGGAATGAGCAGCGTCAACATAAAGAGTTGCTTTCAGGGGACATAAACGAATTAAATACGCGTTATGCGACTTTGCATGAACAGAAAAACGCAGAAATAGCCAATCGGGACAGGCTTATGTTAACGTTGAAAGAATTGCAAAACGACATGGTGGACGCAGAGGAAAGACTCGCCGCACTCCAAAAAGAAAGCGAAAAAATCGAGAAAAATATCGTCGATAATCACCAACAAATACACATTATGCGGAAAAAAAAGGAAGAAACGATCGAAGAAGCTGCACTTAGGCGTAAAGAAAGAAACGCTGTCCAGCAAGCCATTGCGGAAATCGAAATCGAACTGCGAGCGTTAAAAAGAAAACATCGGAAAATGATGAATCTGGCAAAAGAAAGCGAATTAAAAAAAAACCGGCTCGAAGTTGAATTGGAAAACTATGCCCATATATTAAAAAATGAATATAGGATGTCTTATGAGCGGGCGAAAGCAGATTATCCATTAGAAGAAACACCTGAAGAAGCAAAAAACAGGTTGGAAGTGCTTAAGAATGAAATTGAGGATATGGGTACTGTCAACATTGGTGCAATAGAAGAGTATGACAGGGTAAACAGCCGATTTGAATTTTTACAAGCCCAGCAGCAAGACTTAATGGAAGCGAAGGATACGCTTATACAAATTATGGAGGAGATGGATGGAGAAATGATTAAACGGTTTGGTCAAACGTTTGAATCCATCCAACAAGCATTTGAAGGAGTTTTTCGATCCTTATTTGGCGGAGGACGAGCGAAGCTGGAGTTGACAGCACCGGATAATTTATTAACGACCGGAGTTGAAATAGTAGCCCAGCCGCCCGGAAAAAAACTGCAAAATTTGAGCCTTTTATCGGGCGGAGAACGATCGATGACAGCCATTGCCCTATTATTTTCCATTTTAACAGTCAGACCAGTCCCGTTTTGTGTGCTGGACGAAGTGGAAGCGGCGCTGGACGAAGCGAATGTCCTTCGATTTAGCAATTATTTAAAAGAATTCAGCCAAAGCACCCAGTTTATCGTCATTACACACAGACAAGGCACTATGTCCGGAGCAGACGTATTATACGGCGTCACGATGCAGGAGTCCGGCGTATCCAAACTTGTTTCTGTAAAACTGGAGGAAGCCGAAGCGCTGGCCAAATAACCTTGGGGGTGAAGCAAATGAGTTTTTTTAAAAAATTAAAATATAAATTTACAACATCAACCGATACCATCTCTGAAAAATTTAAAGAAGGCCTTGTAAAAACCCGTGATAATTTTTCCAATAAAATCAATGACCTCGTCGCCCGCTATCGTACGGTGGATGAAGACTTCTTTGAAGAGCTTGAAGAAATATTGATTCAGGCGGATGTCGGTTTTGACACAGTTATGGAACTTGTCGATGAGTTAAAGACGGAAGTGAAAAGAAGAAACATGAAAGATCCGCTAGAGGTCCAATCCGTTATATCCGAAAAGCTGATTGAGATTTACGAGTCGGGGGAGGATCATCTCGGTGATTTGAACATCCAGAAGGATGGTCTAACCGTCATTTTATTTGTCGGGGTTAACGGCGTCGGCAAAACGACGACGATCGGCAAACTGGCCCACCATTTTAAAGCGGAGGGAAACAAAGTGTTGCTTGCCGCAGGAGATACGTTCCGCGCCGGAGCCATTGAGCAGCTTGAAGTATGGGGTGAGCGTGTCGGTGTGGAAGTCATTAAACAAACAGCGGGTTCGGATCCGGCTGCTGTCATGTATGATGCGGTACAGGCCGCAAAAGCGAGAAAAGCGGATATTTTGTTATGTGATACCGCAGGCCGCCTGCAGAACAAAGTAAACTTGATGAACGAGCTGGGAAAGATCAAGCGTGTCATAGAAAGGGAGATTCCTGGGGCACCACATGAAGTTTTGCTCGTTCTGGATGCCACAACCGGGCAAAATGCCTTGCTCCAGGCAAAAACTTTTAAAGAAGCGACCGATGTCAGCGGCATTGTGTTATCCAAGTTGGATGGAACAGCCAAAGGCGGCATTGTATTGGCGATTCGGAAAGAACTCAATATTCCGGTGAAATTTGTCGGCCTTGGTGAAAAAATAGATGATTTACAGCCATTTGATCCTGAGAAATATATTTACGGATTGTTTTCTGATGCGATCGAGAAAACGGAGGAATAGTCGCTTTCAAGGAAACGGGTTGACGCCTCACTGGTAATGGTGTAAGATTTAGGGTGTGTAAAGGCTTTTAACTTAACAAGGTGGAGATCCCGATGATGCTTGAGAAGACAACGCGCATGAACTACTTGTATGACTTTTATCAAACGTTGTTGACTCCAAAGCAGCGTAATTATATGGCCCTTTACTACCGGGATGATCTTTCACTCGGAGAAATTGCCGAAAACTATGGCGTGAGCCGGCAAGCTGTATACGATAATTTAAAACGGACTGAAGCATTGCTCGAAGAGTATGAAAGCAAGCTTTTACTGCTGGAAAAATTCCAAAAACGAACACATTTGACGAGTTTGATGAGGGAACAGTTAAGCGACTTCCCGGATTTGAAGGATAAAATATCCATCTATCTGGATAAATTAGAGGAATTGGATTAGGGGGCGGCAATAATGGCATTTGAAGGATTGGCCGACCGGTTGCAATCGACAATTCAAAAAATCCGCGGCAAGGGAAAAGTAACAGAAGCGGACGTCAAAGAAATGATGCGTGAAGTCCGGCTTGCTTTGCTTGAGGCGGATGTCAACTTTCGGGTTGTCAAACAATTTATTAAAAAGGTGAGCGAAAGGGCAGTCGGGCAGGAGGTAATGAAAAGCCTCACGCCTGGCCAGCAAGTCATTAAAGTGGTGAAAGAAGAGCTTACCGATCTGATGGGCGGTGAACAAAGCAAGATTGCCACGGCGAAACGTCCACCGACGGTGATCATGATGTCCGGACTGCAAGGAGCCGGTAAAACGACGACAACGGGGAAGCTTGCCAATTTGTTGCGCAAAAGCTACAACCGCAAGCCTTTGCTCATTGCAGCCGATATATACAGGCCGGCGGCCATTAAACAGCTCGAGACGATCGGAAAGCAACTCGATATGCCAGTGTTTTCGCTGGGCGACCAAGTGAACCCCGTGGACATTGTCCGTAAAGGAATTGAAAAGGCAAAGGAAGAAAATTGTGATTATGTTCTAATCGACACTGCCGGACGGTTGCATATTGATGACGAGCTGATGGAAGAATTAAGGCAAATCAAGGAAGTAGCCGATCCGGATGAAATATTCCTTGTAGTGGACGCGATGACGGGGCAGGATGCTGTCAATGTGGCACAAAGCTTTAATGAGCAGCTTGACATTACAGGGGTCATCTTGACAAAGCTGGACGGGGATACCCGCGGAGGGGCTGCTTTATCCATTCGCTCCGTTGCCCAAAAACCCATTAAATTTGTGGGGATGGGAGAAAAGATGGATGCACTCGAACCGTTCCACCCCGAGCGAATGGCTTCCCGGATCTTGGGTATGGGCGATGTGCTTACCTTGATTGAGAAAGCCCAGGAATCTGTCGATGAAGAAAAAGCGAAGGAAATGGAACATAAATTCCGGACAGCCTCTTTTACATTTGACGATTTCCTTGAACAACTTGGCCAAGTCAGGAGCATGGGGCCGCTCGATGAATTGATCAAAATGATGCCGGGCGCCAACAAGATGAAAGGGCTCAACAATTTGCAAGTGGATGAAAAGCAGATTGGGCATGTGGAGGCCATTATCCGGTCCATGACAAAAGCCGAGAAAGAAAATCCCGAAATCATTAATGCGAGCAGGCGCAGAAGAATCGCCAAAGGGAGCGGGCGTCCCGTTCAAGAAGTAAACCGGCTCCTGAAACAGTTTGAGGAAATGAAAAAAATGCTCAAACAAATGTCGGGCATGCAGCAAAAAGGGAGAAAGAAAGGCTTCAAATTTCCGTTTATGTAAGAAAAGCGAAAAGCGCCTGCTTATCGACGTACAGACTGGAGTGCCTGCGACGAGATAAAGGAAACACGGCGAGGACCGAGCCGATGTTGACTTATCGTAGGAGTAGTCGTGAAGTCTGCAAGTCGATAGGTGCTAGAGCTGGACAATAAGAAAAGCGAAAAGCGCCTGCTTATCGACGTACAGACTGGAGTGCCTGCGACGAGATAAAGGAAACACGGCGAGGACCGAGCCGATGTTGACTTATCGTAGGAGTAGTCGTGAAGTCTGCAAGTCGATAGGCGCTAGAGCTGGACAATAAGAAAAGCGGAAAGCGCCTGCTTATCTAGAGCGCTTTTGCCAAGTTAATAGGGCCACGGCGCCTCAGCTGTTTCCAATCAGAATAAGCTTCTTTGTGATGCGCTGAGGTTTAACCACTTCATTAAGTGTACTGTGTCTCAGAAGACAAGAAGCTGTGCAAAGCGTCTGCATCTTGTGACGCGCTGAATAAGGCTTCTATCGAATAGGCCGGAGGCGCAGGAGCATATTAGCGTAAAGTCAGCTAGTCGATAAGCGGCGCGGGAGCAAGATAATATCAAGCTTCCGCCGATTACCAAAAGGCAACTGTATGCCACGTAGTTATCCCGTCTTGGGGTTGCATACATGTCATTTTAACATGTTAAGAAAAAACACTTTACAAACAAAACACACACTGATATTATACTATCTTGTGTGAAACTATTCGGAGGTGCTTTAAAGCATGGCAGTTAAAATTCGTTTAAAACGTATGGGAGCAAAGAAAGCTCCTTTTTATCGGATCGTTGTTGCCGACTCGCGTTCACCGCGTGACGGACGCATCATTGAGGAGGTTGGCACATATAACCCAGTCGCTGAGCCTGCACAAGTTACAATTAATGAAGAAAGTGTGTTAAAGTGGCTTCAGGATGGGGCGAAACCTTCTGATACCGTCCGCAACCTGTTCTCGAAACAAGGTATTATGGAGAAATACCATAACGCGAAGAATAGCAAGTAAACGTGATAGCGATGCAAGAATTAATTTTGTCGATCGTCAAGCCGATTGTTGATCATCCTGACGATGTTCAAGTGCGTGTCAGTGAAGATGACAAACGAATTGTTTATCATCTTACGGTTCACGAAAAGGATATCGGGAAGGTGATTGGAAAGCATGGACGTGTAGCCAAAGCGATTAGAACGGTCGTGTATGCCGCTGCAGGATCCAAACAACATAAGAAGGTATACATGGAAATCGACGAATAGGGAGGAAAAACCTCCCTTTTTTTTAACGATATCACCGAAAATAAAAGACGGAGGATGATCGTGTGAAAATTATCCAAACTGTCACCGTCAAACAAATTTTAACCGAAAAAAGCCGTGAAAAGCTTTCCGCTAAATATAACCAGCAAAAACAGCAATTGCAAAAAGAATGCGATCAATTATTATTTGAGATGAAAAAATTGGAAAGAACAAGAAAGTTTTCAGCCGTCGGCCTTAAAGCCCAATTTGATAAGGAAATTGATTTGAGAAAGGAAAAAATAAAATTAATCGACTTTCAAATTGAGCAGCTTGGGATGCTTCCGTATGGGAGCGAGCTAAAGGATCAAGATGTCCAGGCACTTGTAGAAATTGAAATTGGTGATAATTGGGAAGAAATAATGAAAGGGAAAACCGTCATTATAAAAGACGGAATCATATCTGAAATTCGAGAAAGGTGACTGTCATGGGCTGTTGGTTTAATGTTGGAAAAATTGTCAATACCCACGGAATACGCGGAGAAGTCCGAGTGATTTCCGTAACCGATTTTCCGGAACAACGCTACGCCCCGGGTAATACCCTGCATCTCTTCCTCAACGAAGCAGCACCTATTCCACTTGTAGTCAAAACACATCGCAAGCATAAACAATTTGATTTGCTTACCTTTGAAGGATATGACAATGTGAATGAAGTAGAACAATGGAAAAACGGGATGTTAAAAGTCTCCGAAGAAGAATTGATGGATCTTCCAGAAGGCGAATACTATTTTCACCAAATCATTGGCTGCAAAGTGTTGACTGTTGACGGAGAAGAGCTTGGTACTGTAAAAGAAATTTTAACCCCAGGGGCCAACGATGTTTGGGTCGTCCAAAGAGAGAACGGAAAAGATTTGCTCATACCCTATATCGCTGATGTAGTCCTTAAAGTTTCTGTTGATACAAAAGAAATTGTCATTGATCCGCTGGAGGGATTATTGCCGTGAGGATTGACGTATTGACTTTGTTCCCCGAAATGTTTTCAGGAGTTCTCGGTTCTTCCATTTTAAAAAAAGCTGCCGAAAAAAATGCCGTCACATACCATCTAACAAATTTCCGTGATTTTTCCGATGACAAGCACAAGACGGTAGATGATTACCCTTATGGCGGCGGCGCGGGAATGGTATTAAAGCCGCAGCCGATCTTCGATGCGGTAGAATGCGTAAAAAAGAAACATTCATCGCGCGTTATTCTTTTATGCCCGCAGGGAGAGACATTTACCCAAAAGAAGGCGGAACAGTTGTCAAAAGAGGAGCAAATTATTTTCATTTGCGGACATTATGAAGGATATGATGAGCGGATCAGAAGTATTGTGACTGACGAAATTTCCATTGGGGATTACATATTAACAGGCGGTGAACTGGCCGCTATGGTTGTCATTGATTCGGTTGTCCGGCTATTGCCGGGCGTTCTTGGAAATGAAAAATCACCTGTTTTGGATTCTTATTCAACCGGATTGCTTGAACACCCGCATTATACAAGGCCGGCCGAGTTTCGGGGAATGAAGGTGCCTGACGTGCTCCTATCCGGCAACCATAAAAAGATCGAAGAATGGCGTATCAAGCAATCTTTAAAAAGGACAAAAAATCGCCGGTCCGACCTTCTTGACAGCTATCCGTTAACGGAAGAACAAAAAAAGTGGCTTGACGAGGAAAATCTGTCCTAATTCCAATTGTAAATGACGGCTGGCTATGATATTATTACTTTTGTGGCTGGGAATGTAGCAAGTTGTTTCCAGTCGGTGACTACGGTGTTCCGCTGCAAGATTGAACGTTTGCATGAGCATCGGTGGAAGGAGATGAATACGATGCACAAATTAATAGAGGAAATCACGAAAGAGCAGCTTCGTACTGACCTGCCGGCATTCCGCCCGGGGGATACAGTTCGGATTCATGTAAAAGTCGTAGAGGGAACGCGTGAGCGGATCCAGCTGTTTGAAGGAGTCGTTATCCGCCGGCGAGGTGCCGGAATCAGCGAGACTTTTACCGTTCGCAAAATTTCCTACGGTGTTGGTGTGGAAAGAACATTTCCGGTCCATACACCACGAATTGCTAAAATTGAAGTCGTGCGTCGCGGTAAGGTTCGCCGTGCAAAACTTTACTATCTGCGCAAACTGCGTGGTAAAGCGGCTCGTATCAAAGAAATTCGTTAATTTATGGCTCATGCCTGCTTCGTTGCAACAAGAGGCCGTAAATGAAATTTGTCAAAGGAGCTTGGATTCAAGCTCCTTTTACTTTGCAATTTATTTCCTTGCGTTTTAAACTCGTGTAAAATGGTGTATACATATGAGAGAAAACATGTGAAAACTTCCCAGTGATGATTGGATGGTGACAAAATGGCGAAACAAAAAAATGAGATTTGGGAATGGACAAAAGCCTTGCTCATTGCCGTAGGGCTGGCTGCGATTATTCGTTACTTCCTTTTTGCTCCGATTGTTGTAGACGGGTTTTCCATGATGCCCACACTCCATAACGGCGACAGAATGATTGTTAACAAACTGAGCAAACCGGACCGTTTTGATATTATCGTCTTTCATGCCCCTGAGCAAAAGGATTATATAAAACGCGTGATCGGATTGCCCGGAGATACCGTTGAGTATGTAAACGACACACTTTATGTGAATGGAAAGCCTTATAAGGAACCATATTTGGAAGTCTACAAAAAGCAAAATCCGGAAGGTCCTTTAACGGAAGATTTTACTTTGGAGGAAATTACCGGCCACAAAACCGTTCCGGAAGGTGAACTGTTTGTAATGGGGGACAACCGCCGTTCAAGTAAAGACAGTCGCCATATAGGAACAATACCAATGGAAAAAGTGATTGGCGACACCAAATTTGTATATTGGCCTTTAAAGGATGTTAGAGTTGTAAAGTGATTGAATGGAGGAACATTCATGGCAATTCAATGGTTTCCCGGGCATATGGCAAAGGCTCGCCGGGAAGTGACAGAAAAATTAAAAGTCGTAGATATTGTGTTCGAGCTTGTTGATGCGCGGATTCCCATCTCATCCGCCAACCCTATGCTTGATGAAATCATTCTGCAAAAAAAGCGCCTTATTCTTTTGAATAAGGCTGACATGGCGGATCCTGATTATACGAAGGAGTGGATTCGTTATTACAGTGAAAAGGGCCATAAGGCGCTTGCCATTAATTCCCAGGAAGGGAAGGGATTGAAAGAAATCATCGCAGCATCGAAGGAATTGCTGAAGGAGCAAATCGAGCGGCGGGCAAAAAAAAGTCTAAAGCCAAGAGCCTTGCGGGCGATGATTATTGGCATACCGAATGTGGGGAAATCAACTTTGATTAATCGGCTTGCAAAGCGTAATATCGCCAAAACTGCCAATACACCGGGAGTAACACGCGGACAAGCATGGATTAAAGTCGGAAAAGAACTGGAACTTCTCGATACACCCGGAATTTTATGGCCGAAATTTGAAGATAAAGAAATTGGATACAAGTTGGCTTTAACAGGAGCCATTAAGGATTCATTATTAAATATGCAAGACATTGCCGTCTATGCGCTGGATTTCCTGAAAAGCCATTATCCGCAACGCTTAATGGAGAGGTACCAAATGGCGGATATAGCGACAGAAATGGCTGATTTATTCGATCATATCGGGAAGCTCCGCGGCTGTTTAATGTCCGGAGGGGAAGTTGATTATGATAAAACGGCTGACATCATCGTGATGGATGTGCGAACACAAAAGCTTGGTCGATTGACATTTGATTTTCCGAAAGAACAATCCGACTAATTTTTTGTAAACATATTCATAACCTCTTCACTTGGCCGATATAAAAAACAGATAGACAATGAGGGACAATGGATGGACAAGATGACTGTCGAACAAGTAAAAAAATTGCTGCCAGAGATAACAGACGAGCAGGACCCATTATTTCAGCAGCTTGCCGTGGATTCACGCAAGGGCGTCCAAACCCTTGTAGCGAAATGGCGGCGTGAAAAACAAAAAGCGCTACTTGAGCGGAAGCGATATGAGAACATGAGCAAATTGGAAGAAGAAGCGAGAGCGGCGGGTTATGAGCATATCGCGGGAGTTGATGAAGCCGGGCGCGGGCCGCTGGCCGGGCCGGTTGTTTCGGCCGCTGTCATATTGCCTGCCGACTGTTATATCGCGGGGATCAATGATTCAAAACAACTTTCCGAAAAAAAACGCTTTGACATTTATCAAGAAATTACGGAAAAAGCAATCGCTGTCGGAGTTGGGATTATTTCGGCGCGGGAAATAGATATATTGAACATACATAATGCCGTCAAAAAATCAATGCAGACAGCCATCAGCGAATTAAGTGTCCAGCCGGATTTTATCCTTTTTGACGCCATGGAAATAGATGTGCCGTTTTCCTACAAGTCGATTGTAAAAGGCGACACAGCAAGTGTTTCAATAGCGGCTGCATCAATCATTGCCAAAGTCACCCGCGATCGGCTTATGATACAATATGATGAGCAGTTTCCCCAGTACGGTTTCCGCATCCATAAGGGCTACGGAACTGCAGGCCACTTGTCTGCATTGCAATCTTACGGGCCTTGTCCGATTCACCGAAAATCTTTCGGCCCGATAAAAGAACATGCCGGCCAGTGAGAAGGACGTGAGTTGATTGGATATACATACCATTTCGAGAATAATGTTTAATACCGATAAAGTCCCGGCTGACCAGCCGTTCATACTGCGGGATGGCCAAGTAGTATTTGCCAGAACACTCCGCTTTTTTCCCAATCAGCTGGCAGAAATTCAAATTGGATCCAACCGCTTGATTGCAAAACTGGAGGTTCCTTTGGAAAGCGGAAAGGGATATTGGTTTCAGGCAGCGTTTCAACAAGGAGAATTGCTTTTAAAATTACTGTCGAAAGAAGCCCCTCGCACCCCTGGTCCCATTTCGCTCGATCACTCTCCATTTCCAGAGCAGAAGGGATTGCAAGAGCTTACAAATTTCTTAATGAAGGAACCCGTTCCATTGACGAAAGAGCAAATATTCACTGCTGGAAGATGGCTGAAGACAGTGAATGACCAAAGTTTGGCTATGGATGTCATCCGTTTTATGAGCAGGCAAAACTTACCCTTTATTGACTCGGTGTTTCAATCCCTTTTTGCGGCTGTAAACAAAACATCCTTCACCAATTTAATGTCCTCATTATATGAATCCCTCCAGCAGGAACCAAAAAATGCCCCTCTCGTTCAACAAATCCTTCAGCATCTTGAGGAGCTGCTCCATCATGGCAGCCATCAAGAAAAAGCTCATACAGGAACAGGCAAGGACGTTTTTCAACATCTTATGAGAGCGATTAAGCATACAGGGATCTTTTATGAAGCCAATATGGAACAGCTCAAGCCGGAGTTGGCATTAAAATCCCTTCTTGTAAAATATGTCGGGATCAATGAAGCTGGAAACACTTCGCGAAATTACGCGGAGCAAATTATTTTAAAAATGAACGGACAGCAGCTATTTTCAGCCAATAACACATCTGTTCAGCAAATCGTTTTCACTATTCCTTTAACAGTTTTTCAGCAATACACCGAATTAACAATGCAATGGACAGCAAAGCGGAAACCGGATGGAAAAATAGACGCTGATTATTGTCGGATTTTATTTTACCTTGACCTGCAACATTTAAAGGAAACGGTTGTGGACATGCAAATACAAAACCGGGTCGTCACAGTTACGCTCTTTAACGAATCAGAGGCAATCAAACCCCTGGCGCAAACGCTTATGCCCTTTCTAAAAACTGAATTAAAAAAGTTGGATTATACTTTATCCACGGTGCATATTCGCAAGCCGGCAAACAAAAGCCCTGTCGTAAACCGGCTATCTGGCTTGGAGAGCAATCCGTATACTGGGGTTGATATTCGGATATGAATGAGAAAAATGTAGAACAGAAGAAAGCCATTGCTTTACGGTATGCTGAAAGCGATCAGGCGCCTATCGTATTGGCAAAAGGAACGGGAAAAGTGGCGGAGAAAATTCTGGAAAAGGCGGAAGAAAATAATATTCCGGTGCAGCAAGACCCCACTCTTGCTGAATTGCTGGGACAGCTAAATATCAACGAAGCCATTCCGGAAGAACTATACGGCGCAGTTGCCGAAGTTCTGGCTTTTATCTATCAAATCGACAAGAAAACCGGAGAATCGAAATGAAAAGGCTTTAAGGGTGGACTTCCATTCGCCATTTTAATACAATAAACACGGTAATCTATTTTTTACAGTCTGAGGGAGGACGGAAAATGAATATCCATGAGTATCAAGGTAAAGAGATCCTGAGAAAATACGGCGTATCTGTACCAAATGGAAAAGTGGCATTTACCGTTGATGAAGCGGTCGATGCGGCAAAAGAACTGGGTACGGAAATATGCGTTGTAAAGGCGCAAATCCACGCCGGGGGACGCGGGAAAGCCGGTGGTGTGAAAGTCGCGAAAAATCTAGATGAAGTTCGTACATATGCTGACGAAATACTTGGAAAAACCCTCGTTACTCATCAAACAGGACCGGAAGGAAAAGAAGTAAAACGGTTATTGATTGAGGAAGGCTGCGATATCAAGAAAGAATATTATGTCGGTCTCGTTGTAGATCGCGCCACAGATAGAGTCGTCTTAATGGCATCCGAAGAAGGCGGGATGGACATCGAAGAAGTGGCAGCTAAAACGCCGGAAAAAATATTTAAAGAGGTCGTCGATCCGGTTGTTGGATTAACTGGCTTCCAAGCAAGACGTATTGCATTTAACATAAACATGCCAAAAGAGCTTGTGGGAAAAGCGGCCAAATTTATGATCACTCTCTACAATGCTTTTGTTGATAATGATTGCTCCATTGCGGAAATCAACCCGCTAGTCGTTACAGGCGACGGCAATGTGCTCGCACTTGATGCCAAGCTGAACTTTGATGATAACGCCCTATTCAGGCATAAGGATATTTTGGAATACCGCGATTTGGATGAGGAAGACCCGAAAGAAATTGAAGCTTCCAAATATGACCTGAGCTATATCTCCCTTGATGGGAACATCGGATGCATGGTCAACGGTGCCGGTCTGGCGATGGCTACAATGGACATTATCAAACATTACGGCGGAGATCCTGCAAACTTCCTGGATGTTGGAGGCGGGGCTACCGCGGAGAAAGTAACAGAAGCGTTTAAAATTATTCTTTCCGATGAACATGTGAAAGGGATATTTGTCAACATTTTCGGAGGAATTATGAAGTGTGACATTATTGCAACCGGTGTTGTTGAAGCGGCCAAGCAAGTCGGCTTGAGTGTCCCTCTCGTTGTAAGACTCGAAGGCACGAATGTTGATTTGGGCAAAAAAATATTGAACGAATCCGGACTCAATATCATCGCTGCTGAATCCATGTCTGACGGTGCCCAAAAAATTGTTGAGCTTGTCAGCTAAAAAAACAAAATACATGTACACGATTTGTTTTTCTTTTCGGCTGTACAAAACTGAAAGGAAGGTTAAAAAATCATGAGTGTTTATATAAATAAAGATACAAAAGTGATCGTACAGGGAATTACCGGTTCAACCGCATTATTTCACACAAAACAAATGCTTGAATATGGAACAAAAATTGTCGGGGGAGTAACACCTGGCAAAGGCGGTCAAGAGGTCGAAGGAGTTCCGGTCTTTAACACAGTCGAAGATGCTGTAAAAGCAACTGGTGCAAATGCTTCCGTCATTTATGTTCCTGCTCCATTTGCGGCAGACGCCATTTTGGAAGCTGTCGATGCCGAGCTTGACTTGGTCATCTGCATTACAGAACATATTCCGGTTCTTGATATGGTAAAAGTAAAAAGAGCTATGGAAGGCAAGAAAACACGCCTTGTCGGCCCGAACTGCCCGGGAGTCATTACTCCGGAAGAATGTAAAATCGGCATTATGCCTGGCTATATTCATAAAAAAGGCCACGTAGGCGTCGTCTCCCGCTCGGGAACATTGACATACGAAGCCGTACATCAGCTTTCCCAAGCGGGAGTCGGCCAATCCACTGCGGTCGGAATTGGCGGAGACCCTGTTAACGGCACCGACTTTATCGATGTTTTAACCGCATTCAATGAAGACCCGGAAACAGAGGCGGTCATCATGATCGGGGAAATCGGTGGAACAGCTGAAGAAGACGCGGCCCGCTGGGTAAAAGAAAACATGACAAAGCCGGTTGTCGGATTTATTGGCGGTCGTACAGCACCTCCAGGAAAGCGGATGGGTCATGCGGGAGCCATCATTTCCGGAGGAAAAGGAACCGCTGATGAAAAAATCCGCGTCATGAATGAATGCGGCATAAAAGTAGCGGAAACACCAGCTGTTATTGGTGAAACATTGATCGGCGTCCTTAAGGAAAAAGGGCTGTACGAAAAATGCAAAACGCATGCTTAAAAACGAACGAAAAAGGGATTGGCCCGTTACCATCATGTTGAAGGCTTTTCCCCCAGTTTTTCAAAAATGGCCCCTCATTTTGAGGGGCTGTTATAAAGGAGATGGTATTCATTTTTAAGGAAAGATTGTTACATCTTCTCCATTGTCAATTACCGAATGGCTCCATTAGACACTTGCTGGAATTGGACCCCGATTTATCACAACTCTATTCGATTTCCTTCTCAACACTTCAATCTTTACTCCATTTAGACCCTTCTTCCAAGAAGCGATTTTCGGAGCAATTTTATACAATGGACATGAACAAACTTCTTTCTTTATACCATTCGAACAACATTGCCGTTATCACTTACCGTGACGAAGAATATCCTGAACAATTGAAGGAAGTTTATGATCCGCCGCTCGTTCTGTTTGCCAGAGGAGACACCGCTCTTTTGAAAAGGCCTTCATTAGCGATTGTGGGGGCCCGAAAGGCGGACGATTATGCCAAAAGGTCGATCCGATTGCTGCTTCCTCCGCTTCTTCAAAAAGGATTCATCATCATTAGCGGATTGGCAAGAGGAACCGACAGCATAGCCCATCAACAGACAATGATGATGGGTGGAAAAACAATCGGGGTGTTGGGAGGCGGTTTTTTTCACCTTTACCCGCCTGAAAACAAAACTCTTGCGGAAGAGATGAGTAAACATCATTTGCTCTTGTCCGAATATCCCCCCATCTGGAAGCCGAAAAAGTGGTTTTTCCCGATGCGCAACAGAATTATCAGCGGTCTTGCCAAAGGAACCGTTATAATTCAAGCGAACATAAAGAGCGGTTCTCTGATTACAGCAGACTTTGCTCTAGATGAAGGCAGAGAAGTTTTTGCGGTTCCCGGGCCCATCGACAGTCCTTTGTCAGAAGGGACGAATAGACTGATTAAACAAGGGGCCAAACTCGTATCATCCGGGGAAGACATTTTAGAAGAACTCCTGTTTTGAGGATTTTGTAAAACAATAAAACTTGCATTTTGGCCAAAAGTGGGATAGATTCATCAAAAGAAGCTTTGAACAGGCTGTCACCTTTCGCCTGTTCTATTTATTTCATTGACAAAAGAATAATACATGTATAAGATTTATTCTGATTTCAGTAACTACACCTCTAGGGAGGATTTTTGTATGTCCGATTATTTGGTTATTGTGGAATCGCCTGCAAAGGCGAAAACCATTGAACGATATTTAGGAAAAAAATATAAAGTGAAAGCATCCATGGGGCATGTCCGCGATTTGCCGAAAAGCCAAATGGGTGTAGACATCGAACATAATTACGAACCAAAGTATATTACCATCCGTGGGAAAGGCCCCATTTTAAAAGAATTAAGGACTGCGGCAAAAAAAGCGAAAAAGGTTTATCTTGCAGCTGACCCAGACAGGGAGGGAGAAGCGATTGCCTGGCATCTCGCCCACAGCTTGGATGTTGACATCACTTCCAATTGCCGGGTTATTTTTAACGAAATTACGAAAGATGCCATTAAAGAATCGTTTAAACATCCCCGTCCCATCAACATGGACCTGGTGGACGCACAACAGGCAAGACGGGTTCTGGACAGACTGGTAGGGTACAATATCAGCCCGCTTCTTTGGAAAAAAGTGAAAAAGGGATTGAGCGCCGGAAGGGTGCAATCAGTGGCAGTCAGACTGATCATCGACAGGGAAAATGAAATTAAAAATTTCGTGCCTGAAGAGTACTGGTCCATTGAAGGCAGTTTTAAAAAAGGAAAGGACCCTTTTCAAGCAGCTTTTTACGGAGTTGGCGGCAAGAAAGTAAAACTGACGTCCGAAGAGGACGTCAAAAACATATTGGGAAAAGTCAAAGGCGATCAATTTATAGTAGATACCGTCACTAAAAAAGAAAGAAGACGGAATCCGGCAAAACCGTTTACGACTTCTTCACTGCAACAGGAAGCCGCGAGAAAGCTGAACTTTCGGGCCAAAAAGACGATGATGCTGGCCCAGCAACTATACGAAGGAATTGACTTAGGAAAAGAAGGCACAGTCGGACTGATTACGTATATGAGAACAGATTCCACGAGAATTTCAGATCTGGCCAAAAACGAAGCGGCGGAATACATTACGGCCAGCTACGGGCAAGAATATAAAGGAACCGGCGGCCGGAAAGAGAAAAAGGCTGTCAACACCCAAGACGCCCATGAAGCGATCAGGCCGACAAGTACGATGAGGGAACCGAACTCGGTAAAGGCCTATTTGAGCCGGGATCAGCTTAGATTGTATAAATTGATCTGGGAAAGATTTGTAGCGAGTCAAATGGCTCCGGCTGTCATGGACACGGTGGCAGTCGATTTAAAAAATGGAGAAGTCATATTTCGCGCAACCGGCTCACAGATCAAATTCCCGGGCTTCATGAAGGTTTATGTAGAAGGCACCGATGATCAGCTTGAGGAAAAGGAAAATGTCCTGCCGGCTTTTTCCGAAGGAGAGCATGTAAAAGCTGAGAAACTTGATCCGAAACAGCATTTTACGCAGCCACCTCCACGGTATACGGAAGCAAGGCTTGTCAAAGCACTTGAAGAGCTTGGAATCGGAAGGCCATCCACTTATGCGCCTACATTGGACACGATCCAAAAACGCGGCTATGTCGCTCTTGACAACCGCCGTTTTGTACCGACAGAACTCGGTGAAATTGTTTTGGAGCTGATTATGGAGTTTTTTCCGGAAATTTTGGATGTGGAATTTACGGCAAAAATGGAATCCAATTTGGATGAAATTGAAGAAGGCCAGCTTGTCTGGGTAAAACTGATTGATGACTTTTATAAAGGCTTTGAGAAAAACCTGAAAAAAGCAGAAGAGGAAATGAAGGAAGTAGAAATCAAAGATGAATACGCAGGCGAGGATTGTGAAAAATGCGGCAATCCGATGGTCATAAAAATGGGCCGGTACGGAAAATTCATGGCTTGCAGTAACTTCCCGGATTGCAGAAACACAAAGCCGATTGTAAAACATATTGGTGTTCAATGCCCGAAATGCCATAAAGGCAGTATTGTTGAAAGAAAAAGCAAGAAAAAAAGAATATTTTTTGGCTGTGACCGCTATCCGGAGTGTGATTTCTTGTCTTGGGATAAGCCGCTTGAAAGACCTTGTCCTAAATGTGAAGGCTTGCTTGTAGAGAAAAAATTGAAAAAAGGCAAACAGGTGCAATGTTCAAATTGTACCTATAAAGAACAACCGCAAGAGTAATGTGAAGCGAGCACTGGCTCGCTTTTTTCTATGAATGTAAAAAATGCACGATCCATAAGCTCATTGTTGTTATTTCTGAATTATTTAGGGTAAAATGCAATAGGGATGTGGAAATAGTGGAGTTTGTGAATGATTGATCATTATCAGGAGGTAAATAGATGACGCAATCTGTTAATATAGTCGGGGCAGGGCTCGCTGGCAGTGAAGCTGCCTGGCAGTTGGCGAAAAGGGGCGTCCCCGTTCATTTATACGAGATGAGACCTGCAAAACAGACACCTGCACACCATACGGATAAATTTGCCGAATTGGTCTGTTCCAATTCTCTAAGGGCCAACTCCTTAACGAACGCAGTCGGTGTACTGAAAGAAGAGATGAGAATCCTCGACTCGCTTATCATTGAAGCGGCCGACTCGGCTTCCGTACCTGCCGGAGGCGCTTTGGCCGTCGACCGTCATGAATTTGCCGGTTATGTAACCGAGAAGATTCGTAACCACCCGCTCATAACGGTTTATAACGAAGAAATAACAGAAATACCTACAGGGCTTACCATTATCGCAACGGGACCATTGACGAGCCCGGGCCTTTCTGAAAAATTAAAACAACTGACCGGAGAAGAATATTTATATTTTTACGATGCCGCCGCGCCCATTGTGGAAAAAGACAGCATTGACATGGATAAAGTTTACTTAAAGTCACGATACGACAAAGGAGAAGCAGCATACTTGAACTGCCCCATGAATGAGGAGGAATTCGATCGCTTTTATGAAGCGTTAATCGAAGCGGAAACCGTCCCATTGAAAGAATTTGAAAAAGAAATGTTCTTTGAAGGCTGTATGCCGATCGAAGTCATGGCCAAAAGGGGCAAAAAGACGATGTTGTTTGGACCGCTGAAGCCGGTAGGTTTGGAAGATCCACGTACTGGAAAAACACCTTATGCCGTTGTCCAACTTCGACAAGATGATGCAGCAGGAACGCTATACAATATGGTGGGATTTCAGACCCATATGAAATGGGGACCCCAAAAGGAAGTCATCCAACTGATTCCCGGCTTGGAGAAGGTTGAAATTGTCCGTTATGGCGTCATGCACCGAAATACGTTTATTAATTCGCCCAAGGTGCTTAAAAACACCTATCAGTTTAAGGAAAAAGAAACAGTATTCTTTGCCGGACAAATGACAGGAGTGGAGGGCTATGTCGAATCGGCAGCGAGCGGGCTTGTTGCAGGAATCAATGCCGCCATGCTATCCAGTGGAAAAGAACCGCTTGTCTTTCCGAAGGAAACGGCCATCGGAAGTTTGGCCAACTATATCACAACAACAGGAGCGAAAAGCTTTCAGCCAATGAATGTAAACTTCGGGCTTTTTCCCGAACTCCCACAAAAAGTAAGGAACAAAAAGCAGCGAATCGAACAATATGCGCAAAGAGCATTAGCTACCATTCAAAACTTTATGGAAGTTGCGCCGATAAATGAATTGTGATAATATTTAGAAGGCTTCCGAAAGAGGGATTACATATGGTGCATAAAGCGGTACAATCATTTTTAGAGTATATGCAAATTGAGAAAAGCCATTCCTCTTATACAATTCAGTTTTATAAAAAAGATATTGACGAATTCATCCATTTTATGAAAGAGAACGGAATCGGGTCGTTTAAAGAAGTTGAATACCTAGATGCGCGCTTATATGTGACCACTTTATATGAAAAGAAATATGCCAGAACGAGCGCAGCCAGGAAAATTTCAAGTTTACGAAGCTTTTTCAAATACTGTTTGAGAGAAAAACTGGTATCTGAAAATCCCTTTCTGTTGGTTATTCAACCAAAACTCGGGGTCAAGCTTCCCAGCTTTCTCTATGAAGAAGAAATGGAGCAGCTTTTTCTCGCCTGTGATGTTTCCACCCCATTAGGAAAAAGAAATCGGGCGCTATTGGAGCTGATGTACGCTACGGGCATCAGGGTAAGTGAATGTGCGGAAATTGAAGACAAAGACATTGACTTCGACTTTTCTACAGTCCTGGTGAAGGGAAAGGGAAGAAAAGAACGCTACATTCCTTTTGGCGATTTTGCCAGGGAGGCATTGCTGATATATATTGAAAAAGGAAGAAACGAACTGGTAAAACAGCCCTCTGCCCACAACAGACTGTTTGTCAATGCGCGGGGTGGACCGCTGACTCCAAGGGGAATCCGTTATATATTAACCGAATTAATGAAAAAGGCGTCATTGAATGGGAAATTGCATCCGCATATGATCCGTCATAGTTTTGCGACACACTTGCTGAATAATGGCGCCGATATGAGAACAGTGCAGGAGCTTTTAGGCCACTCGCATTTATCGTCCACTCAAGTGTATACACATGTAACGAAAGAACATTTGCGAAAAACATACATGAATTTTCACCCGAGAGCGTAGCGGGGTAGAAGGAGAGATTCCGATGGATCAATTTCATGCAACGACGATTTTTGCCGTTCATCATAATGGCAAGTGTGCGATGGCAGGTGATGGGCAGGTAACTTTTGGTAATGCCGTCGTCATGAAACATACTGCCCGCAAAGTACGTACATTATTTCATGGAAAAGTTCTCGCCGGGTTTGCCGGATCTGTTGCAGATGCATTTACGCTTTTTGAAAAATTTGAAGGAAAACTCGAAGAATTCAATGGCAACCTTCAACGGTCTGCGGTGGAGCTTGCCAAAGAATGGCGCAGTGATAAAATATTGCGCAAGCTTGAAGCGATGTTAATTGTGATGGACAAAGACAACTTGCTCCTCATATCCGGAACAGGCGAAGTGATTGAACCGGATGACGGGATTCTGGCCATCGGTTCCGGGGGAAACTATGCGCTTGCCGCTGGCAGGGCCCTGAAACATTATGCTGGCGAACATTTATCAGCTAAAGAAATGGCAAAGGCGGCATTGGAAATTGCAGCCGATATTTGTGTCTACACAAATCGACAAATAATTGTCGAAGAATTGTAACACATGTCGGCTGCTCAATGCGGTACTGTATGTAAGGAGGGACTAATTTGCCAATTTTGAATAAAGGGAATGACTTAACTCCAAGACAGATTGTTGAGCGGCTTGATCAATATATCATTGGGCAAAAAGAAGCGAAGCGTGCTGTTGCTGTTGCGTTGAGGAATCGCTATCGGCGAGGACTTTTACAAGAAGATCTACGGGATGAAATTGTCCCCAAAAACATTTTGATGATAGGCCCTACGGGTGTCGGTAAAACCGAGATTGCCCGCAGACTGGCTAAAATGACGGGAGCGCCTTTTGTAAAAGTGGAAGCAACCAAATTTACAGAAGTAGGCTATGTCGGCAGAGATGTTGAGTCGATGATTCGCGACCTCATGGAAACGTCCATCCGGATCGTAAAAGAAGAAAAAATGCTGGATGTGAAGGAACGTGCGGAAGAGCAGGCGAACAAACGACTCGTAAAACTTCTTGTCCCCGACAAGAAAAAAGCGGAGGGTTTTAAAAATCCCTTCGAAATGATCTTTGGGGGAGCGCAACAAGGCGAGACGACCGATTCTGCTAATGAGCAGGAAGAAATGAGCATCCGTGAGAAGCGGAGGATCATTGCGCAAAAGCTTGCGGACGGAGAACTCGAAAATGAAATCGTCCAAGTGGAAGTTGAGGAACAGCAACCATCTATGTTTGATCTTTTCCAAGGTTCGGGCATGGAGCAAATGGGAATGAATATGCAGGATGCATTAAGCAACCTCATGCCTAAACGCATGAAAAAAAGGAAACTTCCCGTAAAAGATGCACGAATTGTTTTAACAAACGATGAAGCCCAAAAATTGATTGATATGGATGAAGTTACGCAAACAGCTATCCAAAGAGCGGAGCAAACAGGCATCATCTTTATTGATGAAATTGACAAAATTGCCAGCAGAGGAAATCAATCTTCATCTGCAGACGTATCAAGGGAAGGTGTTCAGAGGGATATTTTACCAATCGTGGAAGGCTCCACGGTCATAACAAAATATGGCCCCGTCAAAACGGATTATATTTTGTTTATAGCTGCGGGCGCATTTCATATGGCAAAGCCGTCTGATTTAATTCCAGAACTTCAAGGGCGCTTTCCAATCAGGGTGGAACTTGAAAAATTGACCGTAAATGATTTCGTCAAAATTTTAACCGAACCCGATAATGCATTAATTAAGCAATATACGGCATTATTGGAAACGGAAGGTATACAAATAGAATTTTCAGACGATGCTATTAACAGGCTTGCGGAAATTGCTTTTGAGGTGAATCAAAATACGGATAACATTGGTGCCAGGCGCCTCCATACAATCATGGAAAAATTATTGGAAGATTTATCATTTGAAGCACCAGATATTACGCTTGAAAAAGTGGAAATCACACCGCAGTATGTTGACCAAAAACTCGCAGTAATCTCGGAAGACAAAGATTTAAGCCAATTTATTCTTTAATATTGTTGGAAGTAGAGTCTAATTAACCGTTAGGAGGAGAAACAATGGAACTATTATCAAGAACAAGAACAATTAACGCAATGCTTCAAAAAGCAGCCGGAAAACCAGTCAACTTTAAGGAAATGGCCGAAACATTATGTGATGTTATCGATACAAATGTATATGTATTAAGCCGGCGGGGAAAGGTGCTTGGTTATGCAATCCGCCAACAAATTGAAAATGACAGAATGAAAAAAATGCTTGAGGATCGCCAATTTCCCGAAGATTACACGAAAAATCTGTTTAACATTACAGAAACTTCATCAAACCTTGATGTAAACAGCCCATACACGGCATTTCCTGAAGAAAGCAAAGATTTATTTGCGACGGGTTTAACAACGATTGTTCCGATCAATGGTGGTGGTGAGCGCTTGGGCACACTGATCTTGGCCAGATTGGATCAGGAGTTCGACAACGATGATCTGATTTTAGCAGAATACGGCGCGACAGTTGTAGGAATGGAAATCCTTCGTGAAAAAGCCGAGGAAATTGAAGAAGAGGCCCGCAGCAAAGCCGTTGTTCAAATGGCCATCAGTTCATTGTCTTACAGTGAATTAGAGGCGATTGAACATATTTTTGAGGAACTCAATGGTACGGAAGGATTGCTTGTCGCATCCAAAATTGCCGACCGTGTTGGTATTACCCGGTCTGTCATTGTCAACGCATTGAGAAAGCTGGAAAGCGCGGGAGTAATCGAATCCCGCTCGCTTGGAATGAAAGGAACATACATTAAAGTATTGAACTCAAAATTCCTCGTAGAATTGGACAAATTAAAATCAAACTAATATCAGCGCCGGGATTTTCCCGGCGTTTTTTATGTTAGTATGATATGGAAGCGACATGTATATGAAATGCCCAGATTCGCTAAAACAGCACATTGAAGTATACAAGTGATGCACGGGGCCAACGCCGGATGGACAAGCCGCTGAACTGGATGTCCTAGTGTATGAAAAGCGACACAGACGTGTCAGCAGCTGAATTGGACATTTCCGTTCCAGTGCAGGCGAAGCGGGCGCTGACTTCGTCCCATATCACAGTACGAAGGAAAAGCGCTTTGTTTCGACCTCGATAAGATGGGTGCGTGTTTTAAAAAAGTGATTCGATCATGGTCTAGATTGGTTTAATGATATGATCTCCATATTCCCATGAGAATGGCTTGGATCGATCATAAGAAGATATTGCATATGTTCTATTATTTGACCAACCCGTCATGATATCCTAAAAACATGAAGGAATGTCGCATGGTCTGCCACATGGTGGTGCGTGAAGCGAAAGGGATCTTGCTGTTATAATGGAGGAAACGGGATTTGCTGCCGAGTCGGTTATCATTGCAGTTTTTTGCATGAATGCTGTTCCATAAAGAAGTCTGAAGAAATTTCGCAAGAGGAATATATCATAAAAGTCGAACGGATGGATTTGGAAGATGCTCACCGTAATATCCAGAAAGAATAACATCGTGACGCTGAGATAAAAACATAAATGTCACTCTACAGTTAGTACCATCCATTCACATTGTAAGAGCATGTTTTGAAAAAGATGTATCTAAACATGCTCTTTCTCTTTGCTTATATCAAGGTCAAAGGGTTATTTTACAGCTCCCCAACAAGATAAAAAAAGACCTTGTTGTCATAAAAACAGGAAAGTTGTCGAATTTTGCTGAGTGCCAGCAAGGTTTTCAGCCGTAGAGCAAATGGTATTTTACCCTAAGAAAAAACTTGAAAAAACGGAAGGGAAAAAACATGGAAATGAATGAACGCTAGTGCTGGCTCTAACATATAAAAAGTCCTAGTACCACCGACGTCGCAGAAGAAGCGGTTTAGATGTAAAAAATGCCATAAAAAGGAAAAATACAGCATTTTGAAGGTCTGAAAGTGTTCGGGCGACAGGTGCTAAAGGCAAGTATAGGCTGTTGGTCATAAGTCAAAATACTGGTATGACTAAAAAGGTCGACTTTTTGAAATTTGACCTGTATTTCTCGATAACATATGGATTTCTTACTCTTTTTCATAAAAAAATGAAAATCATATCAATTGTTTTCACTTTACGTTTTGATGTAATTTTTAATACATTTTTGCAATAAAATGTCACAAAACAATCTCATTTTCATAGAACTAAAGTACCATTTTTCACCTTTTTACCCCTTAAACCCGCAAAAAAGTATCGACATCTATAGACGTAATATGACATTCAGATTACAATAGTAGTAAGTTTAGGAGAAACATGAAAAAAATGGATGGTGTTTTGTATGACATTATTCTCTGGAATCTTCCCGACCCTAGAGGCTTCACTGAAGTATTCCACTATTAAGCATGAGGTGTCATCCCAGAATATTGCAAACGCGGATACACCGAACTACAAGGGGAAACGAGTAAGTTTTAAAAAGGCATTGGATAACTCTGTTGCAAACATGAAAAGTCATAGGACAGATCCACGACATTTTACATTGAAGTCTGATTTGCACCCGACCACCGGCATTGATAATGTACGTGTCCAATATCGCCATGATGGAAATAGCGTGGACATAGATAAAGAAATGTCGGATCTTGCGGCAAACCAAATTTACTTTAATGCAATATCAGACAGATTGAATGGAAAATTCAATTCACTAAAAAATGTTATAAAAGGAGGTAGATAAAATGTTTCATTCGTTAAATATTTCCTCCTCGGCTCTCACTGCCCAACGTCTAAGGATGGACACAATCTCGTCGAATATGGCGAATGTAGATACGACGCGCGGCAGAATGGTAGATGGCCAATGGCAGCCTTACAGGCGCAAGATGGTAGTGATGCAGCCGCAGGACACATCCTTTTCATCCATTTTCAACAAAGCTGTCAGTTCAAAAAGTAATGAAAAAATGCACAATGGCGTAAAGGTGTCACGTATCATTGAAGATCAAACGCCCTACCGTGCAGTATTTGATCCGGTTCACCCGGATGCAGACGAAGATGGGTATGTGTACTATCCAAATGTTGACCCCCTGAAAGAAATGGTGGACCTGGTCGGTACCACCCGATCCTATGAAGCAAATGTAACTGTTCTCAATGCGACAAAAGGAATGTTAATGAAAGCTCTAGAAATTGGAAAATAGAGGAGAATGACACTGAATGGAAGTACAGCTACTAAATTCACAATTAGTAAACTCGAACCCTGGCAATCAAACAAGCAAAGCAATGCAGGGGGCCGGTCAGGAAAACGGATTTGGCACTTATTTGAAAAAAGCTTTAAATGAGGTAAATAATCTTCAGCTAGAATCTGATGTGGCGACAAAAAAGTTGGCTGCGGGAGAAAAGATAGAATTGCATGAAGTAATGATCGCATCACAAAAAGCATCCGTTTCCATGCAAGCGGCATTGGAAATCAGAAACAAAGCAGTAGAAGCATATCAAGAAATCATGAGGATGCAAGTGTAATATTTAAGGGGATATTCGATGAGGGAGAAACTGGAAAAGCAACTACAATACATAAAAAACTTTTGGGTGGAGCGATCTAAGAAGCAAAAAATACTGTTTATCTCATTGCTCGTTATTGGCCTGTTATTGGTTGTGGGCTTAACTTACATATTCAATCGGCCGTCAATGGTTCCCTTGTATACAAACTTAAAGGCCGCCGAAACCGGCTCAATCAAGGAAAACCTGGATTCCAAAGGAATTAAGTCGGAAATCACAGACGATGGAACAACAATAAAGGTGCCAGAGGGACAGGCTGAGTCATTAATGGTTGAGTTAGCAGCGGAAGGAATTCCGAAGTCGGGTAATATCGATTATTCTTTCTTTAGCGACAATGCAAGTTTTGGGATGACAGACAATGAATTTAATGTCATTAAATTGGATGCAATGCAAAATGAGCTGTCGGAAATGATAGCTAGCGTCGAGGGTGTTGATGAAGCAAAAGTGATGATCAACATACCTGAGAAAAGCGTTTTCGTAAAAGAAGGAGATGAAAAAGCAACTGCTTCCATTGTCCTTCAAACTCAACCCGGTCACGAATTTACTGAAAAGCAAATACGGTCTTTATATCATCTTGTATCAAAAAGCGTGCCCAATCTTCCAACTGAGAATATTGTGATAAGAAACCAATATTTGGAGTATTACGACTTGGAAGAAAGCGGCCTTGCTGATAACAGATTAGATCAGCAAATGAAAATCAAGGATAAAATTGAAAAGAATATTCAAAGACAAGTTCAACAAATGCTTGGCACGTTAACGGGATTTGACAAAGTGGTCACTCTTGTTACAGCCGATATTGACTTTTCCCAAGAAAACAGGGAGGAGAACTTGGTTACACCTGTAGACGAAGAAAATATGCGCGGAATTGCCATTAGCGCCCAAAGAATAAATGAAGCTTATACAGGAGAAGAGGGTGTTCCTGGCGGAGTGCCTCAAGCAAGTGATCCAGCAGACGCCGGCGCCAATCAATACGTTGAAGGTGCTGGAAATAACGGGGAATATGAGAAGTCCGAAGAGACGATTAATTATGAAGTAAACAAAGTCCGCAAGGAAATCGTCGAAAGTCCTTATAAAATACGGGATTTGGGGATACAAGTGATGGTCGAGCCGCCAGACCCGGAAGATGAAAACTCTTTTCCGGAAGAGCGAGTCGACGATATTCGTGATATCCTCTCTACTGTTGTCAGGACTTCAATTGACAAAGATCCGGATGTGGAAGTAACGGATGAAGAGATTGAAAACAAGGTTGTCGTATCTGTGCAGCCGTTTAATGGAAAAACAGCCATGGATGAGGAAGCCAAAGGAAGCCTACTGCCTTGGTGGGCATATATCATATTTGGACTACTTGTGGCCATCATAGCAACTTTGATATTTTTATGGATTCGATCTTCTAAATCAAGGGAAGAAGCCGAAGAAGTGGAAGTTGTGGAACAACCGGAAGACACTAACGCAGACACGGATATGAAAGCCGAACTGGAACCATTTGAACACCGTAAACAGCTGGAAGTATTTGCGCAAGAAAAGCCCGAACAATTTGCGGAGCTGCTTCGCACGTGGCTGGCTGACGATGAGGAGGCATGACGCATATGAGAAAAGATCAAGAACTAACAGCCAGGCAAAAAGCTGCCGTGCTTCTTATTTCATTGGGTCCTGAAAGTGCCTCTAAAGTATATAAGCATTTGTCAGAAGAAGAAATTGAAGCATTAACGATGGAGATTACTGGGGTTAGAAATGTTAACTCGGAACAAATTGACGAGGTTATTCAAGAATTTCACGAAATTGCAATCGACCAGAAGTACATATCTCAAGGCGGCGTTGACTATGCAAAAGCAGTGCTCGAAAAAGCGCTCGGCGAAGAAGAAGCCAGCCAAATCATCAATCGATTGCAATCCACCATGCAAGTTAGGCCTTTTGATTTTGCAAGAAAGGCCGATCCAAGCCAAATTTTAAACTTTATACAAAATGAGCATCCGCAAACCATTGCTTTGGTATTGTCCTATCTGGATCCGGAGAAAGCAGGTCAAATTCTTTCGGAATTGCCCAATGATACGCAGGCTGATATCGCCAGAAGGATCGCGGTAATGGATAGAACATCTCCGGATGTCATTAAGGAAGTTGAGTCGATACTCGAAAGAAAGCTTTCTGCCACTGTAACCAACGATTATTCACAAAGCGGGGGAATTAATACTGTGGTGGAGGTCCTTCAAGGTGTTGGGCGTGCAGCCGAGAAAACCATTCTTGATGCGCTTGGCGTTCAAGATCCCAAATTGGCGGAAGAAATTAAAAAGCGGATGTTTGTGTTTGAAGATATCGTCACACTCGATGACCGCTCTATTCAGAGAGTCATAAGAGAGTGTGAAAATGAAGATCTGATGTTGGCGCTTAAGGTGGCAAGCGATGAAGTCAAAGAAATGGTCTACAAGAACATGTCATCACGGATGGCTATGACGCTTCAAGAAGAGATGGAGCTCATGGGACCAGTCAGATTAAGTGATGTTGAAGAAGCGCAATCAACGATTGTTTCGATTATTCGCCGTTTGGAAGAAACCGGAGAAATCGTACTGGCGCGAGGAGGAGGAGACGATATACTTGTCTAAGCTCATCAAACTGAATTCCGAACACCTTACGTCTGCCACAATAAAGCCAAAAATTATAGAAAAAGTACAACCTTATGAAGAGGACACCGAAAATAAAACGATAGAATTTATTATTGAAGCAGAACATAAAGCAAAAAAGATTTTAGCTGATGCTAACGATGCTGCCGACAAATTAAAAATGGACATTGAAGAAGAACGCCAATCATGGGATGCCGAAAAAAAGAGATTGCAAGAGGAAGCATGGAATGAAGCTTATCAAAAAGGATTGGAAGCCGGGAGAGAAGCAGGTAAAAAAGAATACAAGCAATTGATTATGCAAGCCCAGGGCGTCATTGAACATGCAAAAAACGAATGCCGTGCATACATCGAAGAGGCCGAGTATACCATACTTGAACTCGCTATCGAGAGTGCGCAAGCCATTTTGCAATCCGAAGTTTCGAATCATCCGGAACAATATATTGGTATCGTGAAAAACGTATTAAAAGAGTTGAGAAACGAACCGGAAATCTCTTTATATGTCCATCCTTGCCAATATCCTTTCATGATGGAAGCGTCTAAAGAGCTTGCCGCCGCAAGTTCCACTGATGTCAAAATGTTTATATACCCATCTGAAGAAATGGACGAACATGGCTGCATTATAGAATCGGAAAATATCAGAATAGAAGCAGGTATCGACAGCCAACTGTCAGAGTTAAAAGAAAAGCTAACGGAAATACTTTCCGCTGATGAAAAAAAATGAAGGCGAAAGACTTAATTCCGCATATCCGTAATATTAATACGTTTAAACGATATGGAAAAGTGACGAAAGTTGTCGGGTTAATGATCGAATCACATGGGCCAGAAAGTTCAATTGGCGACGTATGTCTTATTCACGTTTCCGGCAGAACAGGCAAGGTTCGTACTGTGATGGCAGAAGTAGTTGGTTTTCAAGGGAGAAAATTAATTCTCATGCCGTATTCCAATTTAATGGAAGTAGCACCGGGCAGTCTTGTTGAATCAACCAACAAGCCTCTTAAGATACATGTGGGGAATGAATTGGTTGGAAAAGTTGTCGATCCCTTGGGGGTTCCGATGGATGGATCATTGGTTCCCCAAGGCATGCCTTCGGTACCGATAGAAAGAAATCCGCCCCCACCATTAACAAGGCCATCCATATCCAACAAATTGGAAGTTGGAATTAGAGTGATTGACAGTTTGCTTACTGTGGGTCATGGACAGCGTCTCGGCATATTTGCGGGAAGCGGCGTTGGGAAGAGTACGCTTCTTGGCATGATTGCCCGAAATATTCATGCAGATGTAAATGTCATTGCCTTAATTGGTGAACGGGGAAGAGAAGTGAAAGAATTCATTGAACGTGATTTAGGTCCTGAGGGATTGAAGAAATCAATTATCGTTGCCGCAACATCCGACCAACCTGCCTTAATGAGAATTAGAGGCGCTTTTACCGCAACGGCCATTGCTGAATACTTTCGGGATAAGGGTTGCAATGTAACGTTATTAATGGATTCGGTAACGAGAGTGGCAATGAGCCAAAGAGAAATTGGCTTGGCTGTTGGCGAACCTCCAACAACAAAAGGCTACACACCTTCTGTTTTTGCGTTACTTCCCAGGCTTATGGAGCGGACAGGGACAAGCGAAAAGGGGTCCATTACTGCCTTTTATACAGTTCTTGTCGATGGAGACGATTTGAATGAACCGGTTGCTGATACAGTAAGAGGTATATTGGATGGGCATGTTGTGTTAGACAGGGCAATGGCCCAAAAAGGCCATTATCCAGCGATCAATGTATTGAATAGTATCAGCCGGCTAATGAATCACCTGGTTACACCGGAACACAAAAAAGCTGCAGAAAAAATTCGCAATGTATTAGGTACTTATATGAATAATGAAGACTTAATCAATATAGGCGCCTATAAAAAAGGAAGCTCTGCAGAAATTGATGAAGCCATACAATATTATCCCGCTATTATGAAGTTTTTGCAGCAGGAAACAAATGAACGGATATCCAGTGAAGAATGTATCAGGTCATTGATTCATTTAGTAGAAACAGGTGAGTTTAAATGAAGTTTGAATATCGATTTCAAAACTTATTAGAGATAAAAGAAAGAGAAAAAGATGAAGCATATGTGTCGTATCAAAATGCAGTTCATCAATTTGAAAAAGCGGCCACCACATTGTATGAGTTTCTAAGGAAAAAAGAGAACCTTGAACAAGTCCAGTCAAACGAACTACAAAAAGGGTTTACAGTAAACGGTATTAGGCAGTATCAACAATTTTTGCAAAGTATGACTGAGACGATTGATCATTGGCAATTGGAAGTCATTCAAGCGAGGGAACAGATGCAATCTCTGAAAGATGAACTTCTGGAAAGGGATATTGAATGTAAGAAATATGAGCGTTTAAAAGAAAAAAACGAAGAGTCTTTCTTACAATTCATTCAGCGTCATGAAAACACTCAAATGGATGAAT
The DNA here is from genome assembly GCF_037963795.1 of Siminovitchia sp. FSL W7-1587. NCBI lineage: Bacteria > Bacillati > Bacillota > Bacilli > Caryophanales > Bacillaceae > Siminovitchia > Siminovitchia sp. FSL W7-1587. The sequence goes on along the minus strand of NZ_CP150169.1, from coordinate 317,126 downwards.
TGGCAGCTATTCAATATAGTCATCGAAAGGGAAATTAGGTGGTGAAGTGGATAAATCCTTGAAAGATATGGAACAAAACGAGAAAAAGGGAGTATTTAAGAAGTTTATATTATGGGTGGCGGTTCCGCTTTTAGTCATATTGCTCCTCATTCTTGTCATTGCATCCATTGCTGGTATAAACGTCTTTGAAAAGGCGAAAAAATCAATGAGCAAAGTACCGATTCTTTCGGCTTTTACAGATAGCAGCACATTGAGCATTGAAGAGTATCAAAAAAGAATTGTGGATCTGGAAGGAGAAATACAAGACAAAAACACTCAACTTGAACGCCTTCAAAAAAAATTGGAAGAAAAAGAAGCGGAAGCGGACAAGTTGCTTTTGGAACAGGAAAGATTGGAGAGTTCCATTGAAGAAGACGCAGAAGGGAATCCAGAAAACAATAAGGAAGCTAAGCCTGACATAAAAGAGATAAAAGCGGTCTATGAAACGATGGCGCCCAAAAAAGCTGCACTGATTATCCTGGAAATGAAAGAAGAGGAATCATTAAACATACTTTCTAATTTATCGACCGAATCATTGGCGAGGATATTGGAGAAAATGCCTCCGGATAGAGCGGCTGCCTTCTCCCAGAAATTATCAACGGAGGCCAATGAAAGGAGGTGAGTGCAGTGCGGCTGCAGCTGTTAGAAATGATGCCCAATAAAGTAACGTCCGAAACGGGCCAGGCAAATGTGGATCAAGGCACTTTATTTCATCAGGTGCTTGGAGGACTGATAAAAAATTTGAATGGTGATGACCCGTCTTTGCTTTCTGAAGAAGGTGATTCACAGTCGCAAAAATTAACGCAGGATGTTCAAAACTTTGCTTCTTTGCTTTCTGAGGAAGATGGTTCGGTACTCCAAAAGTTGATCAAGGACATTCAGCATTTGGTTCCCTTGCTTTCGAAAGAAATAGAGCAGGAGCTGGAACATATAGACCCGCAATTATTGGAAAATATGAAACAAGTTCTTTTGGAACTGGAGAACACAGAAGTCACGAATCCGCTTGATTTATTAAAGAAACTGGAGGAGTTCATTTCCCTTGTTGCTGAATCGCCGGTTGAGCATGAGCACAACACTATTCAACAACTGCATCAGTTGGGAGAAAAGTTGACATCAATCTTGGGAACCCCAGAAGCTCAGAAATACTTGCGCTTTGACGAATTTAAAACGCGACCTGCTCCAGAGCGGTCTGAAATTGTTTCAGAGCTGACTAAGACTGTTCCGGAGCCGACTAAGACTGTTCCAGAGCGGCCTGAATCTCTCAGGGCTGTTCAACCGGAAAACGAATGGCCGAAAGTAGCGGACTCAACTGAGAAACATAAAGAGTCTCCTATTGTACAATTGGCGAAGTCAAGATCGTTGCAACCAGTGAACAATCAAGTGAGCAGGGAGCAACAATTGAACTTGGGGCTTATATTCGGACGCCAAGCTTATCAGGAACACGCAGCACCAAGAATTTCGATTGACCGCGACAGTCCTTTCAATATGGGTTTGACAGAAGCTCATACAAAGCAATACTTGTCCCGCTTACTTGATGACGGTGTTCAAGAACCAGAGGGGAGAGCACTTGTAAGGAAATTAGTTTCCGTTTTACGGAACGCTCATTTTTCCAATATTCATCAAACAAAACAATTGACGATTCGCCTTTATCCAGAACATCTGGGGATGCTGAGAGTCGAGTTATTCCAAAAAGAAGGGGAAATGGTTGCCCGTATTATCGCATCTACGCAAATGGCCAAAAAACTGCTTGATTCGAATTTACAGCAACTGAAGCATGGCTTGGTAAACCACAACATTCAAATTGAAAAAGTGGATGTAACACATCAGCCAAACATCGAAAAGCACCCGTACTTTGACGGCAAGCAAGGGCAAAAGGAGCAGCAAGAAGAACAACACAGCGAACAAACACAGAAAGAAAAGAAGGAAAAGAATGAACAACATTTTTCCATTGTACTAAATGATGCCATATTTGAGACGGAAGTGTAGGTGAAATTGTGACAAACGCGATCAACAACGACTATTCTGTACCGGAAAATCCATTTCAAAAGAAAAGTGAGGGTCAAAACACTTTAGGGCAGGATGCGTTTTTAAAGATTTTACTAACACAGTTACAAAATCAAGACCCTCTGAATCCGATGGAAGATAAAGATTTTATTGCGCAAATGGCCACTTTCTCGTCATTAGAGCAGTTGACAAATATTAATAAGACCTTGGAAATGTGGCAAGATGGTTTTTCACAGTCCTCTTTGCTTTCTTTTACCGAGTTTGTCGGGAAAGAAGTGACTTGGCATAGGGTTGATGGTCAAGATAGTGAGACGGGAGAGCCGATCATTACTGAAGGCAAGGGAGTTGTAGCATCTGTCCAGTTTCTTGGGGATACGGTACGGATCATTCTTGAAGACGGTACAGAACTGACACCGGCGAACATCTCTGAATTAATGCCTGCTCCGGCTGGAAATCCATTGCTTGAGGCGAGCCATCTCATTGGAAAAACAGTGTCATGGATGGACGATGAACAAAATGAACAATCCGGAACTGTACAATCCGTATCTGTTAAAAACGGTGTACTATCGCTTCTGCTTGAAGATCAGACTGTCGTTGATTTCAATCAGATTACGAAAATTTTGTAAAAAGGATAAAAGATCCATGAACAATCATTTTATTCATCCCTACAGCGGAAAAGTGAATGTAATCCGCCAGCCGGCAAACGAAGCGAAACATGCAACCGTGCAAAATAAACATTCATTTGCGCAACAGCTAAACGAAACGATTCAACAATCGAACAAGCTGACATTAAGCAAACATGCCAGGTTGAGGATGGAGCAAAGGAATATCCATATAAGTCCCAACAAGTGGGGCCAAATAGAAGAAAAAATACATAAGGCACAGGCAAAAGGCGTAAATGAACCGCTTGTGCTGCTGAAAGAGGCGGCCCTTCTGATCAGTACGAAGAATCATACCGTTATAACATTGTTGGACCGAAAAGAAGCGGCGAGCCATATTTTCACAAATATTGATGGAACCATCATTATGGAATAGACATTTTGCAAACGGCTGGACCTGAATAGGGAGCCGTAACCGCGGAATGACTGAAGCGGTTGATTAAAGGAGGAAAAAAATATGCTGCGATCAATGTATGCAGGAATAAGTGGAATGAAAAACTTTCAAACTAAGCTGGATGTAATAGGAAACAACATCGCGAATGTCAACACACACGGATTTAAAAAAGGGCGTATCACCTTTCAGGACATGGTAAGCCAGACGATCTCCGGTGCCAGCGGCGGGGGGAATAATCGTGGAGGAGTCAATCCTAAACAAGTGGGGCTGGGCTCGCAGATTTCCGCGATTGAAACGATCGATACGCAAGGAAGCCCGCAAATGACTGATAGAATGCTGGATGTCGCCATTCAAGGAGACGGCTATTTGATTGCCCAGGTCGGAAATGACATTAAATACACACGGGTTGGAAATCTTGGTTTTGATCAATCCGGCACCCTTGTTACATCTACTGGTGCCCTAGTATTGCAAAGTAATGGGGATCCGATTGTCATTAATGATATTAATCAAGTTTCAAACATAAGCATCGCAGATGATGGAACAGTCTCATTTATGCGTAATGGAACACCTGGTACTGCCGGGGTGATCGGAGTAGCCAGGTTCCCTAATAATGGTGGGCTGGAAAAATCAGGGGAAAGCTTTTACATTCCGACTGAAGCGTCCGGGCCTCCCGCGCATGGGCAGCCTCTGGAAAACGGGGCAGGGAAGCTTTTAAGCGGAAGGTTGGAAATGTCAAACGTTGATCTTTCAGAAGAATTCACAGAAATGATCATTGCACAACGCGGCTTCCAGTCCAATTCAAGAATCATTACCACATCCGATGAGATACTTCAGGAACTTGTCAACTTAAAACGTTAACTAAAAGGAGGGGACAGGACCGGTCACACTCCGGTCCTGGATGATTATTGATTCAGGTGACGAAATTAAACGGAAAGTCTTTTTATTTGAATGCATTGTACATAGAAAAAATTGAAACTTTTCCTGATACGACCATTACTTTGACGAATGGGCATAAGTATGTTGTTTCGGAATCTGAAATTTTGGTCAGGGAAAGAATGCTTGATTTTTATCAATCAATTCAACTTTTTGGCCAGAAACAGGGGGGCCATGCTGATGGGTAAACGAATTATCAATATTTTGCTTATTATATTTATCGTTGTGCTTCTTGGCGGAACAGCTTATTTGTTGATAAATGACAACAGTGGAAAATCGAAAGATAAAGAGCCTTCCATTGACGAAGTGTTAGAAGCATCAGTTCATGTAAATGACATTACGACGAACTTGCAGGATGGCCGCTATATTAAGCTGTCTTTGACAGTGGAAACGGACGGGGAAGAAGCGAAACAAGAGCTTGAAAAGCGTGATTTTCAAATTCGGAGTATCATTCTGTCTGAACTTGCAGACATGAAGTCGGGAGATTTAGAGGGAAAAGAAGGGAAAAGGAAGTTAGAAGAAATGATGGAAGTCAAAATAGGCGAACTGTTACAAAATGGTGAAATAAAAAAAGTATATATCACCTCCTATATTGTTTCATGAATAAATATTCAAATTGTATCATTGGAGGTGGCTATCATGTCTGATGAGATATTATCTCAAAGTGAAATTGACGATTTATTATCGGGGCTTTCAGAGGGAGACATCACTCTTGAAGAAGAAGTACTTAATGAGCAAGAAAAAGATGTGCAAGTTTATGATTTTAAAAGGGCTTTACGCTTTTCCAAGGATCAAATCAGAAGCTTAACGAGGATTTATGACAATTTTTCCAGGTTATTGACAACTCTTTATTCTGCTCATTTACGAACATATACCAATTTTTCAGTCGCATCGGCTGATCAAATACCATATGACGAGTACATACGTTCCATTCCAAGTATGACATTTTTAAATGTCTTGGAAATACCGCCGCTTAAAGGCAGAATGATCATGGAAGTCCATCCCAATATTGCTTATGCGATGGTTGATCGCATTTTGGGCGGTAAGGGTTCTGGTTTGAACAAGATCAATCATTTAACAGATATAGAGATGAAGCTGTTGGAAAAGCTATTTCGGAGGACGCTGGAACCATTGCAAGAGGCGTGGACGGGCATTACGCATATTGATCCGATTTTAACCGAAATTGAAGTGAATCCACAATTTTTACAAATGGTTTCCCCAAATGAAACGGTTGTTGTCATTACAATGCAGGCAACGGTTGGAGAAACGAGCGGAATGATTAATATATGTATTCCCCACGTTGTACTGGAGCCCATCATTCCGAAGCTTTCGGCACAATATTGGATGGAATCGGGCGCCAAAGAAAGAAAGCCTGAAACCATTTTGGCATTGGACAAAAATATAAGAGGTACAGAGATGGAAATAACAGCCGACTTGGGTTCGGCGGATCTGACTGTAAAAGATTTTCTGTCGCTTAATGAGGGGGATGTTTTTCAACTCAATACAAGTATAGATGACCCCCTAACTGTCAAAATTGCCGGCATCCCGAAATACCTGGGTCAACCGGGCAGGAGACATAATTATCTTGCTGTACAAATTCTATCGATGATAAACGAGGGAGATGAAGACAATGAATAATGAGAAGCTCTCTCCGGAAGAGATTGAAATGCTGCTTTCTACAGGATTCATTGAAAAAGAGAATGAAAACAACAATGAAATAGATGATTTGAATGAAATGGAACGTGACGCATTAGGCGAGGTAGGCAACATCTCTGTCGGCAGGGCAGCAACCACTCTTTCTACACTGCTAAATCAAAAAGTAGAAATCACAACGCCGACTGTTTCTATGTTAGACAGGGATATCTCGGATGAGCCTTTGGATTCGGGTGTGGCTGTCCGTGTTACCTATACTTCCGGCTTTTCAGGGGTAAATGTATTAATTCTAAAAAAAAGCGATGTGGCTGCCATTGCCGATATGATGTTGGGCGGGGATGGAACGTCGCCTGCAGAAGAAATGGATGAGATCCATTTAAGCGCTGTTCAGGAAGCGATGAATCAGATGATTGGTTCAGCAGCATCATCGATGTCCACATTTTTTAGTAAAAGGGTGGATATTTCTCCTCCCACTATTCATTGGCCTGAAGACTCCTTTGTTGAAGTATTGGAAGAGTTGTCAAACCAAAGCAAGTTTGCCCGCGTTTCTTTCCAGTTAAAAGTCGGTGATATTATTGATTCCACATTAACACAGCTCATACCGATCGACTTTGCAAAGGATTTGGTGAAAGAACTTATGTTAAAGCTTGAAAAAGGAGGAGATGAGCAGTCCAAGATGGAGAAAGCAGGAGAGAAACCTGTTAAAGAACAGGGTGAGACGACTTCCCCTCAAATGACAGATAAAGAGGCATCGCGTCCCAGGAAGGAAAATACAAGGACAGCGACTCAACAAATGGCTGCCGAAAACACTCCGCCCAATGTTCATAAAGCCGACTTTTCCGATTTTAATGAAGAGAGTGTTGATAGTTTTGAAGCCAACAACCTTGATGTTTTACTGGATATACCTTTGCAAGTGACTGTTGAGCTCGGACGAACTAGCCGTTCGGTTAAGGAAATACTTGAATTTGGCGCAGGATCCATTATAGAACTTGATAAATTGGCTGGGGAACCAGTAGATATCTTAATCAACAACCGTCACATAGCAAAAGGGGAAGTGGTTGTGATTGATGAAAACTTTGGTGTAAGAGTCACTAATATTTTGAACAAGCGGAATCGCCTCGAACGTTTGAGATAGAATGGAGGCAAAACCATATATTTTCATAGAGTTGGGAAATCGAACAATGATAAACAAAAGTAAAGTTTTATGGTGCGTGATCATTTTTTTCACCCTGATCAACCCGCCCGTTGCCCAGGCAAGCAAAACGGGTTATTCCGTCGGCGAATGCATGGAAAACCCTGAGAAATGCAAAGAAGATAAAGAAGATACGGAACAAGGGGATGTTGCGCCCAAAAAAAATCAGTCAGTTTCAATCGGTGTGATGGATGTCTTAAAAATGCTGTTTGCCTTGATTTTTGTCATCGCCCTTTTATATTTCTTGTTAAAGTTTATCAATAAACGGACCCAATCATATCAACAAACAAGCCTGATCCAAAATCTTGGCGGGACGGCATTGGGCGGCAACCGCTCGCTCCAAATGGTAAGGGTCGGCAAGCGCCTTTTTGTTTTGGGTGTTGGTGAAGATATTCGCTTGATTAAAGAAGTATCAGACGAAAAAGAAATTCAGGAATATCTTCACCAGTATAACGAGCAGTTGGAAAAGAGTTTTCAGCCAACAAAGCTGACAAAATGGGTTAACAATGTAAAAAAGGCTGTCAAGCATGGAAGCGGAATGGACAACAAACATAAAAAAGATTTTCACCAGCAGCTGATGGATGAAATGGATGGCATCAAAAAAGAAAGATTACAGGCGCTTGATCGTTTGCGGAAGGAGAGTGAGACACATGAGTGAAATCACGGAGTTTTTTAACAGTTCACCAGAATCGGTGTCCACTTCCGTTAAATTGTTTCTCCTGTTAACCGTGTTGTCGATCACTCCAGGCATTTTAATGGTCATGACATCATTTACGCGTATTGTGATCGTTCTTTCATTTGTGAGAACGTCCCTGGCAACTCCACAAATGCCTCCTAACCAGGTCATCGTGGGCTTATCGCTGTTTTTAACATTTTTCATTATGGCACCCACATTCAACGAGGTAAATAATGAAGCGCTGACCCCTTTGTTTCAGGATGAAATTACTTTGGAAGAAGCGTACACAAAGGCTGCGGTGCCTTTTAAAGAATTTATGAGCAAGCATACAAGACAAAAAGATTTGGAACTCTTTCTAACGTATACAGAATCTGAACCGCCCGAGTCGATTCAGGATATTCCATTGCAGGCACTTGTGCCGGCCTTTGCGCTCAGTGAAATGAAGACCGCGTTTCAAATTGGCTTTATGATCTTTATCCCCTTCTTGGTCATTGACATGGTTGTGGCCAGTGTTTTGATGTCTATGGGGATGATGATGCTTCCGCCGATGATGATTTCTCTCCCGTTTAAAATTTTGCTCTTTGTGCTCGTTGACGGGTGGTACTTGGTGATCAAATCATTGCTTGAAAGTTTTACGTAACAAGTTTTAACCCGCTGACCCCTATTACGGGTCTCAACGTCACTAATTGAAGTTTCACTTTATCCGGCTTTGACTGGCAGTAAGCCCCCTGCTTTCAGAAAATCACATGTGCGTGGCCTGTATAGGGAGCAACTGCCGGTAATCGCCCGATGGCTTTGGATGGCCAGGATAAGGAGAAACTTTGACAGTGATACATCGCATTGTTTTCAAAAAGGGAAAAAAGGCGTTGCAACGTACAAGCGAAGCGAAAAGACAAGGAAAGTTTCGATCGTACCGTCATCATCTGTAGAAAAAGCGCAAGCTTTTTCGAGGAAGTCTCTGCATGACATGGGCTTATGAATAGGACGCTTTCGGCCTTTGCCTTTTTTCTGCTTTTCATTAACGGGAACGCCACATCGTGCGGCAACGTCTGCATGAACCACACCATGTGGTCCTATTTCACTTTATACATTCAAAGAAGGTGATCATATGAGCGCCGAATCGGTTATTTCGTTAGCGGGAAAGGGAGTTTATACGATTTTAATTATCGCCGGCCCTCTTCTGCTACTTGCATTAATCATTGGCCTGGCCGTCAGTATTTTTCAGGCAACGACACAAATACAGGAACAAACCCTCGCGTTCATTCCCAAAATTATTGCAGTCCTGTTGGGAATTGTATTTTTCGGGCCCTGGATGTTAAGTCGGATGTTATCCTACACTTCGGATATTTTCCAAAACTTAACCCAGTTTGTAGGTTGATGGAATGGAAGAGTTTATTACACGATTTTCAGTCTTTTTGCTTGTATTTGTCAGGGTGTCTGCCTTTTTCGTCACGATGCCGCTATTTTCATACCGGACACTGCCTTCCTTATTTCGTATCGGCCTTGCTTTTTTTGTATCGGTTTTGATGTATGCATCGGTATACCAGGGAACGATTGATATTAATGCGGCTTATTTTCTGTTGATGTTAAAAGAGGCGGCTGTAGGACTTTTTATCGGGTTTATCGCCTATATGGTTTTGACTTCCATTCAAGTTGCCGGAAATTTTATCGACTTTCAGATGGGGTTTGCCATCGCTAATATCATTGACCCGCAAACAGGCGTTCAATCTCCCTTAATTGGCCAGTATTTGTATATTTTTTCTCTTTTATTGCTCTTGGCCGTGGACGGACACCATATGCTGCTAAACGGGATTTTTTACAGTTATCAATTTATTCCGCTCGATCAGGCCAGCTTTGGATTTGCCAATGCCAATCTGGCGGAGTATATCGCAAAATCTTTTTCGATGCTGTTTCTAATTGCTTTTCAAATCTCAGTACCTGTTGTTGCCGTGCTTTTTCTGGTAGATGTGGCACTCGGGATAGTGGCCAGGACGGTACCGCAAATGAACGTGTTTGTCGTTGGTTTTCCAATCAAAATTGCTGTCAGTTTTATTGTCCTGTTTATTGTGATGGGTGTCATATTTGGTGTCATTCAACAGTTATTTGAAACGATGGGACAAGTGATGAGAGATGTGATGGAAATGCTGGGGAGTCAATCATGAAACAGTTTCAGTTGGATCTTCAATTTTTTGCGGGGGAGAAAACAGAGAAAGCAACACCGAAGAAAAGGCAAGATTCGAGAAAAAAAGGACAGGCGGCAAAAAGCCAAGATGTCAATACAGCGATTGGATTGCTTGCTGTCTTCACCTTTTTACTGTTTTTTTCCTCGAAGCTGGGCCAAACAGTTTTTCATATTTTTCGGGAAACATTTACGGAATATATGCTTCTTGATTTGACGCCTGGGAATTTGCGGCTCATTTCCATTGAAGTATTAAACGGAATGGCTATTCTTTTGGGGCCCATCATGCTATTGGGATTGCTGGCAGGAGTGGGGGCGAACTTGCTGCAAATCGGGTTTATGGCAACAACCGAGCCGCTCAAACCAAAGTTTGAAAAAATTGATCCGATCAAAGGAATGAAGAGGATATTCTCTGTCAGGGCAATTGTTGAATTGTTAAAGTCGATTTTGAAAATCGGGTTTGTCGGCTTCGTGGCTTTCTTTGTATTGTGGCAAAGAATTGACGAAGTGCTCGTGCTGTCCCATAAAGCCGCCCCCGCAGCTTTAAAAACAATCGCAAGCTTGACCTTGCAAATGGGAATCAGCGCCTCCATCGCCTTATTGCTGTTATCCCTATTGGACTATTTATATCAACGGTATGATTTTGAAAAAAACATCCGGATGTCCAAGCAGGATGTAAAGGACGAATTTAAAAATACAGAAGGCGATCCGCTGGTAAAATCAAAAATTAAGCAGCGGCAAAGAGAGATGGCCATGGCTCGCATGATGCAGGAAGTTCCCAATGCGGATGTTGTCATTACTAACCCCACACACTATGCCATTGCCCTTAAATATGACGAAGATGAATCCGACGCTCCGTTTGTGGTAGCAAAAGGACTCGATTTCATGGCGGAAAGAATAAAAAAAATTGCCAAGGAACATGATGTTGTGCTTGTTGAAAATCGTCCATTGGCACAGGCATTATACAAACAAACCGACATCGGGGACAAAATACCCGAAGACTTTTTTAAGGCGGTTGCTGAAATATTAGCTTATGTGTATCGAATCAAACATAAGATTTGATTTGGGCTTTAGGGAGAGAACGTATGATGAAAGTAAAAGATATTACTATTTTATTAGGCGTTATATTAATCATCGCCATGTTGGTCATTCCGTTTCCGCCATGGCTGTTAAGCTTTCTCATCATCGCGAACATTTCTCTCGCACTGTTGGTTGTACTTACTTCCATGAACATGCATGAGCCGCTGCAGTTTTCAATTTTTCCATCTTTATTATTGCTGCTCACTTTGTTCAGGCTGGGACTAAACGTTTCGACGACGAGATCTATTCTTTCCGTTGGAGATGCCGGAAATGTCGTAGAAACCTTCGGGACATTCGTAGTTGGCGGTAATGTCCTTGTTGGACTGGTTGTTTTTTTTATACTGGTCATTATTCAATTTGTCGTCATTACAAAAGGAGCCGAACGGGTATCGGAAGTAGCCGCGAGGTTTACCCTCGATGCGATGCCGGGCAAACAGATGAGCATCGATGCTGATTTAAATGCCGGCATTATTTCAGAGCACGAGGCGAAAGTGCGAAGAGAAAAAGTGGCCCGCGAATCCGATTTTTACGGAGCGATGGATGGGGCCAGCAAATTTGTAAAAGGTGATGCCATTGCCGGTATTATTATTGTACTGATCAATCTATTATTTGGAATTTTGATTGGAATGCTGCAACATGGCCTGCCGATCGGGGAAGCCGCTTTGAAATACTCCATGCTTACGGTAGGAGATGGGATTGTCAGCCAAATCCCTGCGCTCCTGATTTCAACGGCAACCGGTATTGTTGTGACAAGGGCCGCATCAGACGGGAACCTTAGTTCTGATATCGTCGGACAACTGCTCAGTTACCCAAAGTTGCTGTACATCGCGTCTGGCACCATTTTTCTGCTTGGTCTTGCAACACCCATACATAATATGCTAACGGTCCCGATTGCAGGCTTACTTGGAGCAGGGGGGTTCTTCCTTTCCCGGATACCCGACAAAGAAAGTGCTGCAATAGCACAAGCTCCTGAGGAACTGGAAGCGGAAGAAATGAAAAAGCCGGAAAATATACTTGGGTTATTGCATGTGGACCCGATTGAGTTTGAATTTGGGTATGGGCTCATTCCGCTTGCCGATGTGAAGCAGGGAGGAGATTTGCTGGACAGAATTGTCATGATTAGGAGGCAATTGGCATTAGAACTGGGAATTGTGATTCCTGTTGTACGGATACGTGACAATATCCAGTTGGAACCTAATGCCTACCAAATTAAAATTAAGGGTCACCCTGTTGCTTCCGGTAATTTGTTATTGGATCATTACTTGGCAATGAGTCCGGGAGGCGAGGACGAGATTGAGGGAATTGATACGATTGAACCGTCCTTTGGACTTCCCGCAAAATGGATTACAGAAGAAGTAAAAGAACAGGCCGAGATTGCCGGTTATACCGTTGTCGATCCTGCTTCTGTCGTAGCGACTCATTTAACGGAAGTGCTTAGGGCGAATGCTCATGAGCTGCTCGGCAGACAGGAAACGAAAGAATTGATAGATCACTTAAAGGAAACACACCCGATTCTTGTTGAAGAAGTAACACCTAATCCGCTCACGATTGGAGAAGTTCAAAAAGTCCTTGCCAAATTGTTAAAAGAGCAAGTATCGGTCAGAAACTTGGTTGTTATATTTGAAACACTTGCTGATTATGCAAAGACGACCATTGATACCGATCTGCTAACGGAATATGTTCGCCAGGCGCTGGCACGGCAAATAACAAAACAGTATGTAGGAGATGAGCCAGTCTTAAAAGTCCTGACAGTCTCAGGAAAAGTGGAAAAAATGATTGCTGACAGCATACAGCAAACGGAGAATGGCAATTACTTGGCCATCGAGCCAAATGACTCGAAAAAAATATTGGAATCTATTGCGGCACAACTCGAACAATTGTCGAAGGTGCAACAAATACCCATTTTACTCTGTTCTCCTGCTGTCAGAATGTATGTCCGTCAATTGACCGAGAGATATTTCCCACAAGTGCCAGTTCTATCCTATAATGAGTTGGAAGCGGATATTGAAGTACAGAGCATCGGGATGGTGAATATCTGATGAAGGTAGAAAAAATCGTGGCAGCTTCGATGCCGGAGGCTATTAACAGGGTAAAAAAACAGCTCGGCGAGGATGCTGTCATATTAAGCTCAAAAGTGTTATGGACGAAGGGCGTTATGGGACTTTTCAAGAAAAAGCAATTTGAAGTGATTGCCGCTCTTGATCACGTAGAGGAAACAAAGCCAGTTCAACCGGCAGTTTATGCCCAAATGCTCCAACCAGCGCAAAATGATGCTGTTTTAAAAGAACTGGAAACGTTGAAAAAAATTGTGAAAAAAAGAAGTTATGTCCCTGATCCCAAACTCGAAATGTATCCGTCCGCGATTCAAAAAAGTTTGTTAAGATGCATGAATCAAGAGCTGGATAAGAATTTTGTCCTGGCGATTGGGGACCAGTTATTGGACATATGGAGGAAAGCAGAAAAAGAACCCGATGAAATGGAGATGTCGCTGGCGGCTAAATCCATTCTTTGCGGCGAATTAAAGAAATTGGGCTTTTCTGGCGCGACTTTCGAAAAAAAATTTATTGCGCTTGTCGGGCCTACGGGTGTGGGAAAAACAACGACCTTGGCCAAGCTGGCAGCCTGCGCCATGCTCGAACAGAAAAAGAAGATCGCCTTTATGACGATGGATACATACCGCATTGCCGCGATCGAACAATTAAAAACATACGCTAAGCTGCTTGATGTCCCGGTGGAAGTCGTATATGACGCGAATGATTTTAAAGAAGCCGCAAACAAACTTGCTTCCTTTGACCATGTATTTATTGACACAGCGGGACGGAATTATCGTGATGGCAAATTCGTCACCGATTTAAACGGTATACTTTCACTGGTAAGTGATTTGGATGTTTATCTCATATTAACTGCCTCCATGAAAGAAAGGGATGTTGAATCCATCATGAAGCATTTTCAGCATCTCAGTGCTCAAAAATTTATTTTTACAAAAGTGGATGAAACGGATGTTTACGGTCCCATGGTTAACATGATGCTTCAGTATGGCTTGGCGGCCGACTATATCACAGACGGGCAAGAAGTACCCGATGACCTTGTCCTTGCTGCACCGGAGTTGTTTGGCAACTATATCTTTGGAGAGCAAAGCAGATGAAGGATCAAGCAGAAGGCCTGCGTTTAAAATTGAAGAACATAACAAAGAAACAGGCGAGGACTTTAGCCGTGGTCAGTGGGAAAGGCGGAGTGGGCAAATCCAATATTTCAAGTAATTTAGCTGTCATCCTTGCCAAAAGAGGATATAAAGTGCTTGTTTTTGATCTCGATATCGGCATGGGGAATGTCAATTTACTGTTGGGTGGCTCAGCGGACAAGACAATGGGTGATTTTATCCTAAAAGGTGAACCGTTAGCCCAAATTGTGCAGAAAGGGCCTTTGGGCGTCTCGTATATTGCAGGCGGAAACGGGCTATATGGCGCGGTTGAACTGGATAACAATACGGTCAAGTCGCTTCTTGCAGGTTTACAAATGTTTCAGGAAACATACGATTATATTATTTTTGATATGGCGGCAGGAGCCGGCCAAGCATTGCTCCATATCCTGCTGGCAGCCGATGATTTAATCGTTGTGACAACCCCGGAACCTACTGCGGTCATGGATGCTTACTCAATCATGAAACTGGCCTATCTGCAGAATGAAAATACCCGGTTTCTCGTAGTGTGCAACCGGACTGATCATGAACGACAGGGACGGGAAACATTCTTTCGTCTACAGCAAGCCATGCGCAAGTTTCTTCAAAAGGAAATCGAATTGTTGGGGATATTACCGGAAGACAAACTTGTACGAGAAGCCGTCTTGAATTACACCCCTGTTTATTGTGTGTATCCCCGTTCTTCCGTATCTATTATATTGGAACATGCCGTTGACCAATTGACGGGAAGAAACGGCAGGTCTGGTGGTGAAACAAAGAACGATTCATTTATGGCAAGATTGCGCAAGCTGTTTCACGGCAAATAAACAAGGGGCTACTTTCTCAAACGTTTCCCCCGTTTCCATTTCGAAAAGGAGGAGATATATATGTCACTTTCCCCACCTCTTGAAGAACGGAGGCATTGGGATCTCTGGAAAAAAACAAGGGATGAACAATCCGGCAACCATTTGGTTAAAAAATATATGCCTCTCGTTTCATACCATGTCCAGCGGATTTCCGTCAATTTGCCTAAAAATGTAAGTCGGGAAGAGTTACGGAGCCTTGGGCTCATTGGTCTTTTGGACGCATTTGAAAAATTTGACCATTCCCGGGATCTAAAGTTTGAAACGTATGCATCGTTTCGGATAAGAGGCGCGATTTTGGACGGCCTTCGGAAGGAAGATTGGCTTCCGAGAAACACCCGCGACAAAGCAAAAGAAATCGAATCTGTGCAGCAAAAGCTAGAACAGCAATATATGCGGCGTGTAACCGTAGAAGAGATTGCGCAAGAGCTCGGCCTTGATGAAACAGATGTAACGAAAACATTAAATGAATATTATTTTTCACAAATTATTTCAGTGGATGATTTTTTAACTGGAGACGAAGATCAAGAACATCACGGCTATATCATAAAAGATGAACAAACCCCCGGACCTGAGGAACAGCTTGTCCATCATGAATGGCTGGAAGAAATGGCTGGGGCAATCGCCCATCTGACGGAAAATGAACAACTCGTTTTAAGCCTGTTTTATAAAGAGGAGCTAACATTGACAGAGATCGGCCAAGTCCTAGACTTGTCGACCTCAAGAATTTCCCAAATTCATTCTAAAGCGTTATTTAAGTTAAGAAACCAGCTCATGCAATTAAGATAGCGAGGGATCATCTTGACAGCCGTAATGATACTTATTTTATTTTTAATAAACGCTCTTTTGATTTTTGCCATTATCCTCCTGTTTATGCGGCAAAATCGGCTATTGGAGGTTGAAAAAAAGCAGCGGGAAATGCTATCTGAAGCGGAAGAGCTGGTAAGCGGCCTGCTTGCGGAGATGAGGGAAGAAAACGACCGGTTTTTACAGCAACTCGCGCATGCTAGAAAGATGGATGAAAAACCGGGGCAGAACACCTCATATAACGATAAAGCGGACAAACCTGAAGACGTCATTGAAGGCGGGCTATCCGAAGAAGCGATAGACAGTACTGAAGAAACAATAGACATCACTGAAGAAATGTTAGACAGGGTTGAAGAAACGGAAAATGCTCAAGAGGAACAATCCCTCCGAAACCAAGTGGAAGCAATGGCGGCCCAGGGGATGACAATGACAGAGATCGCAAAAGCTCTTGGGAAGGGGAAAACCGAAATTGAACTTGCCATGAAATTTTACCAGCAGGCTTAAAACATTACTTGATTACGATTTTTGATTGTGCTATATTATTTGGTGGTATTAAAACACACGTTTCATAATTTTGTGACAGGGTGCTGTTTGGCATTATTGCAAAAAACAGCCTGCACAAAAAATGATTGAAACGGAGGAAAAAAACCAAGGAGGAAACATTTTATGTCTATCATTTCTATGAAGCAATTGCTTGAAGCTGGTGTACATTTTGGACACCAAACCCGCCGTTGGAATCCTAAAATGAAGAAATACATTTTTACGGAAAGAAACGGTATTTATATCATCGACTTGCAAAAAACTGTGAAAAAGGTCGAGGAAGCTTACAAATTTATGAGAGAGCTTGCCGAAAACGACGGGAAAGTTTTATTCGTCGGAACAAAGAAGCAAGCCCAGGAATCTGTTAAAGATGAAGCGGAGAGAGCTGGACACTTTTATGTCAACCACCGCTGGCTCGGCGGAACTTTAACGAATTTTGAAACAATCCAAAAAAGAATCGAGCGCTTAAAAGCGATTGAAAAAATGGAAGAAGACGGAACATTTGACGTTCTACCGAAAAAAGAAGTTGTCATGCTGAATAGGGAACGTGACCGTCTCGTCAAGTTTTTAGGCGGAATCAAAGACATGAAGACTCTTCCTGACGCAATGTTTATCATTGATCCGAGAAAAGAGCGCATTGCAGTGGCTGAAGCCCGGAAGTTAAATATTCCGATTGTGGGTATTGTTGATACGAACTGCGATCCGGATGAAATTGATTATGTGATTCCGGCAAACGACGACGCAATCCGCGCGGTTAAGTTGTTGACAGCTACAATGGCCGATGCCTTGTTGGAAGCTAAATACAGCGAAGAAGAGCAGGAAGAAGAAGAAGCGTCTGAAACTGCCAATGCATAACAGTTAATGCAGTGAAAAGGTGATAAGAGTGGATACGCTTGTCACCTTTTTTTAAAACAACTTGGTTCGTATCTCATTCAAGGAGGAAAAATAATGGCAATTACTGCACAAATGGTAAAAGAACTGCGTGCCAAAACAGGTGCGGGCATGCTAGACTGCAAAAAAGCACTAACAGAAACAAATGGAAACATGGAAGAAGCAATTGACTTTCTCAGAAAGAAAGGCATGGCTTCGGCAGCAAAAAAAGCTGATCGGATTGCAGCCGAAGGAACAGCTTATATCCTCAGTGAGGGCAATGAAGCTGTCATCTTAGAAGTGAACGCCGAAACAGATTTTGTTGCAAAAAACGAAAACTTCCAAGAGCTTGTAAAAGAATTGGCCCAGCATTTGCTTGCCAACAAACCTTCATCATTGGAAGAAGCACTTGAGCAAAAAATGAGCGGCGGCGAAACTGTCACTGAATATATTAACTCAGCCATTGCGAAAATCGGTGAAAAAATCACGCTTCGCCGCTTTGAAGTAAAAACAAAAACGGATAATGGCGTATTTGGTGAGTATTTGCATATGGGCGGACGCATTGGTGTTTTGACTGTTCTTGAAGGAACGACAGACGCCGATGTTGCCAAGGATGTTGCGATGCATGTCGCCGCAATCAAGCCTAAATACATTTCTCGCGATCAAGTGCCTGCGGAGGAAACAGAACGCGAACGCCAAGTGTTGACAGAGCAAGCCTTAAATGAGGGCAAACCGGAAAAAATTGTTGAAAAAATGGTGGAAGGCCGACTCGGCAAATTTTTTGAAGAAATTTGTCTGCTTGACCAATCCTTTGTAAAAAACCCTGATGAAAAAGTTGGTAAATTTGTCAGCTCAAACGGAGCGAAAGTTGTCGATTTTGTTCGTTATGAGGTCGGCGAAGGGTTGGAGAAACGCCAAGAAAACTTTGCTGAAGAAGTAATGAATCAAGCGAAGAAATAAATCTCATCCAGCTTTAAAGGGAACACTTTGTGTTCCCTCTTTTACAAACTGAAAATGGAATACATAATTGATTTGGAGGTTCAGATGAGCATCCCGAAATATAACCGAGTTGTACTGAAATTGAGTGGAGAGGCGTTGGCGGGTAAAGAAGGCTTTGGCATTAATCCGGCCATCATCAAATCCATTGCGGAGCAAATAAAAGAAGTGGCGGAGCTTAATGTTGAAATTGCCGTAGTTGTTGGCGGAGGAAATATTTGGAGAGGGAAAGTCGGAAGCGAAATGGGAATGGACCGGGCTACAGCAGACTATATGGGTATGCTCGCAACAGTCATGAACTCGCTTGCCCTTCAAGACAGCCTCGAACAATTGGGAATTGAAACGCGGGTTCAAACGTCGATAGACATGATTCAAGTAGCTGAACCTTACATCAGGCGCCGAGCCATTCGCCACCTCGAGAAAAAGCGCGTTGTCATTTTTGCCGCTGGTACGGGAAATCCTTATTTTTCAACGGACACCACTGCCGCTTTAAGGGCTGCCGAAATTGAAGCGGACGTCATTTTAATGGCGAAAAACAATGTTGACGGCGTGTATAATGCCGATCCGAAGCTTGATAAAGATGCTGTCAAATATGAGCAGCTTTCATATCTTGACGTTTTAAAAGAAGGATTGGCCGTCATGGATTCAACCGCTTCATCACTTTGCATGGACAATGATATTCCGCTGATCGTCTTTTCTTTTACGGAAAAAGGAAATATTAAGCGCGCTGTGTTAGGTAAACAAATCGGAACGATAGTAAGGGGGAAGGAATAATGCCTAATCAAGTAATCTCGAATGTCAAAGAGAAAATGAAAAAAGCCATTCAAGTCTACACCCGGGAATTGGCCAGCATTCGTGCCGGACGAGCAAGCGCGGCACTTTTGGACAAAATTTCAGTTGATTACTATGGTGTCCCAACACCGATCAATCAATTAGCGACAGTCTCCGTTCCAGAAGCACGGCTTCTCGTTATTCAACCTTACGATAAAGCGGTTTTGGGCGATATGGAAAAAGCCATTTTAAAATCTGACCTTGGCCTTACACCGGCAAATGATGGTTCTCTTTTAAGAATCTCGATTCCACAGCTGACGGAAGAACGTCGCAAAGAGCTTGTGAAACAAGTAAAAAGAGAAGCGGAAGATGCCAAAGTCGTCATCCGGAATATTCGCAGGGATGGGAACGACGAATTAAAAAAGCTTGAGAAAAACGGAGACATATCTGAAGATGACTTGCGCTCATATGGAGAAGATATCCAAAAGCTTACAGATGAACACATCAAGAAAATTGACCAGATAACGAAGGAAAAAGAGCAGGAAGTTTTAGAAGTTTAGGCAAATATAATTGATATGATCCCCTCCTATCGGAGGGTTTTTTTATGGGATGATCAAGTTTCCCTCTATTGACGTTAACGTCTCTTTTTCGTATTTTATTCTTTCTCTTGAAATTGTAATAATAAATCAGGCGGGAATCATATCGCTTATTCCTTCCAATATGCTAAAATATGTTTGATGCTAGATGCCAGCACTTCTGACGGAGGACTAATTATGTTTAATAAAATGAAGTTATGGAAAACTTCAAAAGATAAAGAAATTAGTGAAGACCGAGTAGGCCAAATAATGAACCAGCCGATACCGCAACATATCGCGATTATTATGGATGGGAATGGCCGGTGGGCGAAGAAGAGGGCACTTCCGAGAATTGCAGGCCATCACGAAGGAATGAAGACGGTCAGAAAAATAACGAAAGCAGCCAACCGCCTTGGGGTGAAAATATTAACATTATATGCTTTTTCAACAGAAAATTGGAAAAGGCCCAAATCGGAAGTGGACTATTTAATGAAGCTTCCGGAAGAGTTTCTCGGAAACTTTTTACCGGAGCTTGTTGAAGAAAATGTGAAAGTATGTACAATGGGCGACACAACCCGTCTACCGGAGACTACACGAAAAGCTGTCAACCATGCGATCAACAAAACGAAACATAATAATGGACTTATTTTAAACTTTGCATTGAACTATGGGAGCCGTGCAGAAATCATTGATGCAATCAAGCAACTTTCCGCCGATGTCAAGGATGGCCGGCTGAATGAAAATGATATTGATGATGAATGCTTTTCCAATTATTTGATGACAAAAAGTTTGCGTGATCCCGATTTATTGATTAGAACAAGTGGGGAGCTGAGGTTGAGCAACTTTATGCTCTGGCAGCTTGCCTATACAGAATTATTCTTTATTGATGTATTATGGCCCGATTTTTCAGAAAAACATTTAATGGATGCGATCGAATCTTTTCAGCGCCGCTCTAGACGGTTCGGCGGATTAATCAGCGAGGAGTTTCAGTAATGAAAGAAAGAATTATATCAGCAGTTGTTGCCATGGGAATTTTTTTGCCGCTTGTATGGATAGGCGGACTACCTTTCGTCATTTTGACATATATGATGGCGACTATAGGACTTTTTGAATTGTTACGAATGAAAAAGCAGCCGGTAATGTCCGGACAAAGCTTGCTATCTTTTGTCATGCTTTGGGTCATATTGCTGCCGAACGAATATTTTCAGTTGCTTTTCGCGGGGGCAATGACAAAAATGGAAATTGTATATTTGGCTGTATTGCTCATTTTGTCATATACGGTCGTTTCAAAAAACCGCTTTACCTTTGACAATGCCGGTTTTTCCATCTTGTCGGCACTATATGTCGGTGTCGGGTTCTATTTTTTGATAGCGACTCGTGAAGCGGGGCTTATATATCTTTTTTATGTCCTTTTCGTCATATGGGGAACGGATTCCGGAGCTTACTTTATTGGCAAGTCACTCGGAAAAAGAAAGCTGTGGCCGGTGATCAGTCCCAATAAAACGATCGGCGGGTCCATCGGGGGCATAGTCGTTGCAATTGTCGTTGCCCTGTTGTTTTCTGTCTTTGCGGACATGGGCATTCCTACCTTAAAATTGTTGTTTGTAACGGTCTTATTGTCCATGTTTGGGCAAATGGGGGATTTGGTCCAATCAGCGTTTAAACGCCATTATGGGGTAAAAGATGCCGGCAAGCTTATTCCGGGCCACGGGGGCATTTTGGACAGGTGTGACAGCTGGCTTTTCGTTTTGCCGCTCATACACATTTTGCAAATCATATAAGCGTAGAATTAGTTTAGGAGTGAAATGATGAAGTATGTTAGTTTGCTGGGCGCAACCGGATCGATAGGGACGCAAGCACTGCAAGTCATAAAAGAACATCCGGACCAATTTCGGCTCTGCGCGATTTCGGCTGGAAGAAACATTGACCTAGTCCGAAAAATCATTTCAGATTTTCAACCAAATCTCGTAGCAGTGCTTGAAAAGGAAGACTGTGAACGATTAAAAGCCGAATTCCCGTCCGGGATCAAATTTACTTACGGCAAGCATGGTTTAATCGAGGCCGCGGTACACGACCAGGCCGATATTGTATTAAACGCCGTTATGGGAAGCGTCGGCCTTGTTCCGACAATGCACGCGATTGAAGCTAAAAAAACGATTGGGCTGGCCAATAAGGAAACACTTGTAACGGCGGGTCATATTGTTATGGGTGCAGCTAAAAAGTTCGGAGTGGATATTCTTCCGGTTGACAGCGAACATTCTGCTATTTTTCAGTGCTTGCAGGGAGAAAGCCGGGAAAATGTTTCTAAATTGATCATCACGGCGTCCGGAGGAAGCTTTCGGGATTTGAGCAGGGAAGAGCTGAAGCATGTTACACGACAACAAGCATTGAAGCACCCAAACTGGTCAATGGGTTCCAAAATTACGATTGACTCTGCTACAATGATGAACAAAGGGCTGGAAGTGATCGAAGCACATTGGCTGTTCCATATTCCCTATGAAAACATTGAGGTTCTTCTTCACCGGGAAAGCATCATCCATTCACTAGTGGAATATAAGGATCGCAGCGTCATCGCCCAACTAGGTACTCCGGATATGCGTATTCCGATTCAATATGCACTTACTTATCCGGACAGAATGAAGCTTGATACGAAAGGACTCGGCCTCGCGGAGATAGGCATCCTTCATTTTGAAAAAATGGACATGGATCGCTATCGTTGCCTAAAGCTTGCTTATGATGCGGGAATGAGAGGGGGAACGATGCCCACAGTGTTAAATGCGGCGAATGAAGTAGCTGTCGAAGCATTTTTGAAAGAACAAATTTCCTTTTTAAATATTGAAGAGTTGATTGAAAAAGCGTTGGAAAGGCATAATGTTATTGATCAGCCGGATTTGGCGGCTATAGAGGAAGTTGACCGTGAGACAAGGAAGCACGTTTATACACTCCTGTAAAAGGTGGTTATTTTTTTGAATACAGTCATTGCGTTTATTATTATTTTTGGGGCGCTTGTGTTTTTCCATGAACTTGGACATTTTATTTTTGCCAAACGCGCTGGAATCCTTGTCAGGGATTTTTCCATCGGATTTGGACCGAAAGTGTTTTCTCACACAAAAAATGAGACGAACTATACGATTCGGCTTTTGCCGCTCGGCGGATTTGTCCGGATGGCGGGAGACGACCCCGAAATGGTTGAAATTAAACCGGGTCATCGGATCGCGCTCGTATTGAACGACGATAATCTCGTTGAAAAAATTGTTTTACAGGGGAAAGACCGGTTTCCAAACGCCAGGATTATCGAAGTGGAAATGGCTGATTTGGAACACGATCTGATCATTAAAGGATATGAAGACGAAGAAGATGAGACATTGAAAACATTTCATCTTTCTCACACCGCAGTCATTGTGGAAGAACAAGCGGAAACACTTATCGCGCCTTGGGACCGGCAATTTGCTTCCAAAAAGCTCGGGGCCAGAGCAATGACGATTTTTGCGGGTCCGATGATGAACTTTTTACTGGCAATTGTGATCTTTACATTGCTCGGTTTTATCCAAGGGGTTCAAGTCAATGAGCCGTTCATCGGTGAACTTCTTCCTGAAGGGTCTGCCCATAAAGCGGGGCTGCAGGAGGGTGATGTTGTCCTGAGCATTGATGGAGCGGAAATTTCGGATTTTGATGACATCACTGAAATTGTACGAAGCCATCCTGAAGAAGAGCTCATTTTTACGGTGGAACGAAATGAAGAAACACTGGACGTTCCGGTGACACCAAAACGGGAAATCATCGAGGATAAGGAAATTGGCTTAATCGGGGTACAAGCACCGGTCGACAAGTCGTTCCTGCGGCTGGCGACATTCGGGTTTGTAGAAACGTACAATTGGACAGTCAAAATTATCGAGTTGCTGGGAACACTTGTTACGGGTCAATTCTCCATTGATATGCTGGCTGGTCCGGTAGGGATTTATAAAACGACAGAGACAGCTGCCCAGGCAGGAATATTGATATTAATGAAATGGGCTGCGTTGTTGAGCATTAACCTCGGCATCATGAACTTGCTGCCGATACCGGCGCTTGATGGAGGCCGCCTCTTGTTCTTCGGCGTTGAGGCGTTGCGGGGTAAACCGATTGACCGGCAAAAAGAAGGAATGGTGCATTTTATCGGCTTTGCGCTCTTGATGGTTTTGATGATTGTAGTCACCTGGAATGATATACAGCGCTTTTTTATTATTAAATAACTATAAGTAGAGGTGCAATTGATGAAACAAAGCATGACTTTCATCCCCACTCTAAGGGCAGTTCCGTCTGATGCAGAAATAAAAAGCCATCAGCTGCTTTTAAGAGCAGGGTTTATTAAGCAAATTGCCAGCGGCATTTATTCCTATTTGCCATTGGCAAAAAGAGCGCTCGATAACATCGAAAATATCGTTAGGGAAGAAATGGAAAAGGCGGGAGCTGCAGAACTGCTTCTGCCGGCTCTCCAGCCTGCTGAACTATGGCAGGAATCCGGGCGCTGGCATACATATGGCGATGAGTTAATGCGCCTTCATGACCGCCACGACAGACATTTTGCTTTAGGTCCCACTCATGAAGAAGTCATTACGAGTATCGTAAAGGATGCAGTCCAATCCTATAAGCGTCTGCCATTAACCTTATTTCAAATTCAAACGAAATACAGGGATGAAAAGCGCCCCCGTTTCGGGTTGCTTCGCGGGCGTGAATTTATTATGAAAGATGCTTATTCCTTCCATACTTCACACGAAAGTTTGGATGAAGTTTATCAGAAAATGCATGTGGCGTATACGAATATATTTAAAAGGTGCGGTCTGAACTTTAGATCCGTATTGGCGGATTCCGGAGCCATTGGCGGTAAAGACACACAGGAGTTCATGGTGTTGTCGGAGATTGGCGAAGATACCATTGCCTATTCCGATCAGTCCGATTATGCCGCCAACATTGAAATGGCAGACGTCTGTCAAGTTTATGAAAAGCCGGATGTTGCGGAAAAAGAGTTGAAAAAAATAAAAACCCCAGGTCAAAAAACGATCGTGGATGTTTCAGAGTTTCTAAGTGTAAAGCCTTCAGAAGTTATTAAATCCCTTGTAATGCTTGCAGATGAAGAGCCCGTCATGGTACTCGTGCGAGGTGATCACGAAGTAAACGATATTAAAGTGAAAAATGCTTTGAACGCCAAAATGGTAGAATTTGCGGAGGAAGAAAAAACGAAAGAGCTATTGAAATGTTCCTTCGGATCGATAGGGCCGATCCAGATACCATCCGAAATGAAGATCATAGCCGACCATGCGGTCGGGGCAATGGTCAATGCGGTCTGCGGCGCCAACGAAGATGAGCATCATTATATCAATGTCGTACCAGGGCGTGATTTTGCTGTTGACGAATATGCCGATCTCCGGTTTATCCAGGAAGGCGACCCTTCCCCTGATGGAAAAGGAACAATTCGATTCGCGCGTGGTATTGAAGTAGGGCATATTTTTAAATTGGGAACAAAGTACAGTGAAGCGATGTCCGCCGGATTCCTTGATGAAAACGGAAAACCCCATCCTTATATCATGGGCTGTTACGGAATCGGTGTATCAAGAACCCTTACCGCAGTAGCGGAACAGTTCAATGATGAGCGAGGGTTGATCTGGCCTGTGAATATTGCGCCATACGATGTTCATCTTATTCCGATCAATATGAAAGATTCGGAACAAGCGAGCTGTGCCGAACAATTATACGATGAATTACAGGCTGAATATGATGTGCTGTTTGATGACCGCAACGAACGCGCAGGCGTCAAATTTAACGACTCGGATTTAATCGGTCTTCCTGTTCGCGTGACTGTCGGAAAGAGAGCTTCCGAAGGAATCGTGGAAGTGAAAGTCCGGAAGACCGGTGAAATGTTGGAAGTACATCGGGGGGATCTTTCGGCAACATTGCAAAATATTTTTAAAGCATTATCGGTATAACGGTTCTTTCAGGTGACTCCTTTACCCGCATGTAAAAGCCGGCAAGGCTTCCGTCTATATGTGGAGAAGGGTGTCAGATCATTGTCTATTTCCGATAGACAGAACCTGAAAGACTTCGACATCTATCATGCATCAAGGGTATCGGTCACAAATGCTTTGCGACGTACAGGATGTACTAGTGCAATTTGGTGACATCGTTGCCTGAGCTTGCCAACAGGACGCTATAGAACTGGGCTTTTGTATTATTTCTTATCAGCGGGGGAAGAAAGCCCTCGCTGATTGAAGTTTCATATGATCTTTTTATTGATTGGACGATTAATAGATGGGAGAGGATAAACGATGCAAAAGACGCAAAATCCCGTCGAACAAAAGAAACGTTTCCATCTGCTGCTGCAACAGATCGGCTTAACAGATGACCCGTACATAGAGCACTTGCGGTCTGGACAAATTGAAAAGCTTGTTGTGGATCGCATCAATCAGAAATGGCATTTTTATTTTATTTTTGAGCGGATTTTGCCTTTCCAAATATATGAACATTTCACCAGGAGACTTGAACAGTCGTTTCAACACATTGCCCGGGTTCAATTCTCGTTGTCGATATCGCAAACAACGATCACTGATCAGCTTGTGGCAGATTACTGGCAGGGCTGCTTGAAAGAAATAGAAGGAATGTCTCCTATGCTGCTCAGTCTTTTACATCATCAAACACCCAAAGTCGATGGAAATAAAATCATCGTTCAAGTCCGCAACGATATGGAGGCCAGGACGCTTCAAGAGAAATATGGAAAAATCATCACCGAAGTGTATCAATACTTTGGCTTTCCTTCACTCCTATTTTCAGCGGAAGTCCGCTCTGAAAGTGAATCGAGTGAAGAATATGCAAAATTTGTTGAAGCGAAACGGAAAGAGGATGAAGAGCGGGCAAGACAAGCTGTTTTAGAAATGCAAAAGCTTGAGCAGGAAAGGCGGACAAACGAAGGTGAGGCGCCTTCCGGACCGTTAATGCTTGGGTATGCCATTAAAAATGGTGAAGAGATGAAAAGACTCGAGGAAATAGTGGACGAAGAGCGCAGGGTCACGGTAGAAGGGTATGTTTTTCAGGCAGAGACAAGGGAACTGCGAAGCGGAAGAACTTTACTGACGTTTAAAATGACGGATTATACC
The DNA here is from genome assembly GCF_037963795.1 of Siminovitchia sp. FSL W7-1587. Lineage (NCBI taxonomy): Bacteria > Bacillati > Bacillota > Bacilli > Caryophanales > Bacillaceae > Siminovitchia > Siminovitchia sp. FSL W7-1587. Next base: position 290,590 of record NZ_CP150169.1, on the reverse strand, counting down.
GATTCCATCTCCGTAAAAATGTTCTCAAAAGATAATGAGGATGCTTCCATCATGGCCAGTTTAAAAAAAGGCATGTGGGTGAAGGTTCGAGGAAGTGTCCAAACGGACACATTTGCCCGCGAACTGGTCATTATGGCGCAAGACATTAATGAAGTAAAGCCGAAAATACGTGAGGATAAAGCAGCCGGTGATAAGCGGGTTGAACTCCACATGCATACACCCATGAGCCAAATGGATGCTGTTACCTCAGTGGGGGATCTTATTGCCCAGGCGAAAAAGTGGGGACATCCGGCGGTGGCAATTACCGACCATGCCGTCGTTCAATCATTTCCCGAAGCGTTTGGGGCGGGCGGAAAACATGATATGAAGATCATCTATGGGCTGGAAGCCAATTTGGTAAACGACGGGGTGCCAATCGCCTATAATAGCGCCAACAGGCTGCTGGAAGAAGATACGTTTATCGTTTTTGACGTGGAAACAACCGGTCTATCGGCGATATATGACAAAATCATTGAACTGGCGGCAGTCAAAATTCATCAGGGGGAAGTGATTGACAAGTTTGAGAGATTTGCCAATCCCCACCATCCATTGTCCGCAACAACGATTGAATTGACAGGCATTACAGACGATATGGTAGAAAACGCCCCCGAAATCGAGGAAGTGCTGGAAGAATTTAAGAATTGGACAGGGGACGGCATTCTTGTAGCCCACAACGCCTCTTTTGATATCGGCTTTTTAAATAGCGGATATCAAAGGATTGGATTTGATAAAGTCGCAAATCCGGTCATTGACACGCTTGAGCTTGCAAGATTCCTATATCCCGAATTTAAAAACCATCGGTTAAACACGCTGGCAAAAAGGTTTGATATAGAGCTTGTGCAACACCACCGGGCCATTTATGATGCCGAAACAACTGGTAATATCTTTTTGAAAATGCTGGGCGATGCCAAGAAAAAGGGAATCCTTTATCATGATCAGCTCAATGACAATATGGGCAAAGGTGACGCTTATAAACAGGCGCGTCCATACCATTGCACTTTGCTTGCCCAAAATGAAGCGGGTCTGAAAAACTTATATAAACTCGTATCTTATTCGCATCTGCACTATTTTTATAGAGTACCGCGCATCCCGCGTTCTTTGCTGGAGAAACACCGAGAAGGGATTTTGGTTGGCTCCGGGTGTGACAAAGGTGAAGTGTTTGAAGCGATGATGCAAAAAGGACGGGCTGAGGCCGAACAGGCGGCCGCCTTTTACGACTACTTGGAAATACATCCCAAACCTGTATATGCCCCGCTAATTGAGATGGAGCTTGTCAGGAATGAAAAAGACTTGGAAGACATTATCCGAAACATCGTCATGATGGGAGAAACTTTAAACATGCCCGTCGTTGCAACAGGAAATGTCCATTATTTAAATAAAGAAGATAAAATATACCGGGAGATTCTCATAAACTCCCAAGGCGGGGCAAATCCGCTAAACAGGCATAAGCTTCCCGATGTTCATTTCCGGACAACAGACGAAATGCTGTCCGAGTTTTCTTTCCTTGGTGATGAAAAAGCTTATGAGGTGGTTGTCACAAACACCAATCTCATTAATGACAAGATCGATAAAATAAAACCGATTAAAGATGACTTGTACACACCGAAAATTGAAGGAGCCGAAGATGAAATCAGGCAAATGAGCTACGGCATGGCCAAATCCATTTATGGAGACCCGCTTCCCGAGATTGTGGAAGCCAGGCTCGAAAAAGAACTAAAAAGCATCATTGGCCATGGTTTTGCAGTTATTTACTTAATTTCTCATAAGCTTGTAAAAAAATCGCTTGAAGACGGATATCTTGTCGGTTCACGGGGCTCTGTCGGCTCTTCCTTCGTGGCCACCATGACGGAAATTACGGAAGTAAACCCCCTTCCCCCGCATTATGTCTGCCCCAATTGCAAGCATGCCGAGTTTTTTGATGACGGTTCGGTCGGGTCCGGATTTGACTTGCCCGACAAAGACTGTGTGAAGTGTGGGACAACATATAAAAAAGACGGACATGATATTCCGTTTGAAACGTTTTTGGGCTTCAAGGGAGATAAAGTGCCAGATATTGATTTGAACTTTTCAGGGGACTATCAGCCGAAAGCCCACCATTACACGAAGGTTTTGTTTGGGGAAGACTACGTATATCGTGCTGGCACGATCGGAACAGTAGCAGAGAAAACCGCTTACGGGTATGTCAAAGCTTATGAGCAAGACCATAATCTTATGTTGAGAAATGCGGAAGTGGAAAGGCTCGTCCAAGGGTGTACAGGCGTAAAAAGAACAACCGGCCAGCACCCCGGAGGGATTATTGTTGTGCCGGACAATATGGAAATTTTCGATTTCTCACCGATTCAATATCCGGCTGACGCGGTTGGGTCTGATTGGAGAACGACGCATTATGATTTCCACTCCATCGACAGCAACTTACTCAAACTGGACATTCTTGGCCACGATGATCCGACCGTTATCCGGATGCTTCAGGAATTAAGCGGAATTGATCCAAAAACGATTCCGATCGATGACCCGGAAGTGATGAAAATATTCAGTGGTACCGAATCTCTCGGCGTAACAGAGGAACAGATTATGTGTAAAACAGGAACGCTTGGAATTCCCGAATTTGGGACAAGATTTGTCAGGCAAATGCTTGAAGATACAAAGCCGACAACGTTTTCCGAGCTCGTTCAAATATCCGGCCTTTCACATGGTACAGATGTATGGCTTGGCAATGCACAAGAGCTGATTCGTTCAGGAACTTGTACGCTGTCGGAAGTGATTGGCTGCCGGGACGATATCATGGTATACCTCATTTATCAAGGTTTGGAACCGTCTCTTGCTTTTAAAATTATGGAGTTTGTACGAAAAGGAAAAGGTCTTACTCCAGAATGGGAAGAAGAGATGAGAAAAAATAATGTGCCGGAATGGTATATTGATTCATGTAAAAAAATAAAATACATGTTTCCCAAGGCGCATGCCACGGCATATGTTTTGATGGCTGTCAGGATTGCCTATTTTAAAGTGCACCATCCGCTCCTTTACTATGCCGCCTACTTTACGGTGCGGGCAGAAGATTTTGATTTGGAAGTAATGGTCAGGGGTTCTCAGGCGATTCGCTCCAAAATCGAAGAAATCAATGCCAAAGGCCTGGATGCGACGGCCAAAGAGAAAAGTCTTCTTACCGTTTTGGAAATTGCGTTGGAAATGTGCGAACGCAAATTTAAGTTCAAGCGCGTAGATTTGTACAAATCGAGCGCCACCGAGTTTATCATAGACGGAGATTCTCTTATCCCGCCTTTTAACTCTATTCCGGGGCTGGGTACGAACGCGGCGTTGAATATTGTAAAAGCCAGAGAAGACGGAGAATTTCTTTCCAAAGAGGACTTGCAAATCCGTGGAAAAGTATCCAAAACAATTATGGAGTATTTGGACAACCATGGCTGTTTGGAATCACTTCCCGAACAGAATCAATTATCCCTTTTCTAGAAGAAAAGTAGGAACCGCTTTTCTTTGCATACTTGGCGGTAGTTTGCCTTGTTTGCAATTGAAAATCGGTTATGGTATATTTTTATTGGAAATACTATGAATACTCTCGTTGCAAAAGAGTGGGCGCCCCCCACTCTTTCGTATTGTTACGGAAAACTTTGATATACATGGATACCTGAACATAGGAGGTTTGTATGAGTAAAGTAACAGACACAGTAGAGAATCTTGCGGCTCCTATTTTGGACGAAATGAAACTTGAACTGGTCGATATTGAATATGTAAAAGAAGGAAAAAACTGGTTTCTCCGCCTCTTCATTGACAAACCGGATGGTGTTGATATTGAAGAGTGCGGCATAGTCAGTGAGCGTCTTGGCGAGAAGCTTGATGAAGTAGACCCGATTCCCCATAATTACTTTCTGGAAGTCTCCTCGCCCGGAGCGGAGCGTCCTTTAAAGAAAGAAGCCGACTTTGCCAATGCGGTTGGAAAGCAAGTTCATGTTAAAACATATGAACCGATCGATGGGGAAAAAGTGTTTGAGGGACGGTTAACGGAGTTTAACGGAGAAAACCTGCTAGTTGAAGTGAAAATAAAAACCCGGACAAAGACGTTTGAAATTCCAATCAATAAAGTGGCAAAAGCCCGCTTGGCAGTCGTCTTTTAACAGGTAAAGCGAAGAATAATAAAGGGGAGGACATGGTCATGAGCTCAGAATTAATGGATGCTCTAGTCATATTGGAAAAGGAAAAGGGAATTTCCCGGGATGTCTTGATCGAGGCGATCGAAGCCGCTTTAGTATCTGCGTACAAAAGGAACTTTAACCAAGCACAAAACGTTCGTGTAGACATGAACTTGGAAACAGGAACGATGAGGGTTTTTGCCAGAAAAGAGGTAGTGGATGAAGTTTTTGATTCCAGGCTTGAAATTTCATTGGAAGAAGCCCATACCATTAACCCGGTCTATGACACAGGGGATATTGTAGAACTCGAAGTGACCCCGAAGGAGTTTGGCAGAATTGCGGCACAAACAGCAAAACAAGTCGTCACCCAACGGGTAAGAGAAGCAGAAAGAGGGATCATCTATTCCGAGTTTGTGGACCGGGAAGATGACATTATGACCGGAATCGTGCAAAGGCAGGACCCGCGTTTTATATATGTCAGTCTTGGGAAAATTGAAGCATTGCTTCCGCAAAGCGAGCAAATGCCCAACGAAACATACAAACCGCATGACCGAATTAAAGTGTACATTACGAAAGTCGAAAAAACGACGAAAGGTCCGCAAATATTTGTATCAAGGACACATCCGGGATTGTTAAAGCGATTATTTGAAATCGAAGTCCCTGAAATATATGATGGAACCGTTGAAATTAAATCGGTTGCGAGAGAAGCGGGCGACCGCTCCAAAATTTCTGTAGCGACAGACCAAGAAGATGTCGATCCGGTTGGTTCATGTGTCGGACCGAAAGGTTCAAGAGTTCAGGCAATCGTGGACGAATTAAAGGGTGAAAAAATAGATATTGTTGAATGGTCACAAGATCCGGTTGTCTTCGTCGCCAATGCTTTAAGTCCATCCAAAGTTCTCGATGTAATCGTGAATGAGGAAGAAAAAGCCACGACAGTTGTCGTTCCGGATTATCAACTATCGCTGGCTATCGGCAAGAGAGGGCAAAACGCGCGACTCGCAGCAAAATTGACCGGTTGGAAAATCGATATTAAAAGTGAGACAGATGCAAGAGAAGCTGGCATTTATCCAAGGGATCTGGAGGAAGAAGAGTCAGACGAATCATTCGATTTTATAAACGAAGAAATCGAATAGAGGTGAAGCAAGATGGTAAAAAAGAGAAAGATACCACTCCGCAAATGTGTAGCAACGGGAGAGATGAAGCCAAAGAAAGAAATGATTCGGATTGTCCGTTCCAAAGAAGGTGAGATATCTGTTGATGTAACGGGGAAAAAGTCCGGGAGAGGGGCTTACCTGTCAAAAGACAGGGAAGTCATCATGAATGCACGAAGAAAAAATATTCTGGCGAATCATTTACAGGCAGATGTCACAGACGATGTATACGAAGAACTTCTTTCTCTTGTTGAAGAGGAAAACAAGTGAAACAAGCTAAAGGGATGTCGTTACTTGGTCTGGCACATCGGGCCAGGAAAGTTGTTTCAGGGGAAGAACTGGTAGTCAAGGAAATCCAGAGTGGACGTGCCAAACTGGTCATTTTGGCGAAAGACGCCTCCCATAATACGGCAAAGAAAATCAAGGATAAATGCCAATATTACCATGTGCCTTTACGGCATGTAGACACTAGAAAAACACTCGGCCATGCCATTGGCAAGGATGCGAGGGTTGTGGCAGCGATATTGGAAGCGGGTTTTGCTGAAAAAATTGCTGCTTTGCTTTATGAATAAACGGGGGTGAACATATGAGTAAAATGCGTGTATATGAATATGCAAAAAAACAAGGTATTACCAGCAAGGATGTTATTGATAAGCTGAAAGGCATGAATATAGAAGTAGCCAACCATATGTCAACAATTGAGGGAGGAACGGTTACGAAGCTTGACGCCATTTTTAAAAAGAAAGAATCCCGGCCGCAAGATGCGAAACGGAAAGAAAAACCAAATCATGGGCGGCAGAGAAGTACGGAGAACATAAAGACGCAAGGAAAAGATAACCGCAAAAGCGGAGCAACCGGCCAGCAGGGGAGACAGAAAAATTACAAACCCCAGCAGCAGGGACAAAATGCTCAAGGAAGCCAGCAAAATGCCCAAGGAAGCCAGCAAAATGCCAAGAACGGACGGAATCATAAACCGAACAATCAAAAGAGCGAAAGCGGGCAAAGACAGCACGGAAAAAGCCAATTCAAAGGCGGAAACAAAGGACCGAATCGCAACAGGAAGCAAAATCAACAACGCCAGCGCCAAAAGCAACACCAACATCAGCCTGCTCCGCCGAAACAAAAAGAACTTCCGGAAAAAATCACTTTTACGGAATCTCTCTCAGTGGCTGAACTTGCTAAAAAGCTTCATAGAGAACCGTCCGAGATTATCAAAAAGCTCTTTATGCTCGGTGTGATCGCAACGATTAATCAGGAGCTTGACAAAGATGCGATCGAATTAGTTTGCGCCGAATATGGTGTGGAAGTAGAAGAAGAGATTCAAATTGATAAAACGGACCTTGAAGTGTATTTTACCGAAGATCAAGAAAAAGAAATGGTGGAAAGACCAGCAGTCGTTACCATTATGGGACACGTTGACCATGGAAAAACGACGTTGCTTGATTCTTTACGGAATACTAAGGTGACTGCCGGAGAAGCTGGCGGCATTACCCAGCATATCGGTGCCTACCAAATTGATTCAAACGGCAAAAAAATCACATTTTTAGATACGCCGGGACATGCCGCGTTTACAACAATGCGTGCAAGAGGAGCGAAAGTAACCGACATTACCATTTTGGTCGTTGCCGCAGATGACGGTGTCATGCCGCAAACTGTTGAAGCGATTAATCACGCGAAAGCGGCAGAAGTTCCCATTATTGTAGCCGTCAATAAAATTGATAAACCAACCGCCAATCCGGATCGTGTGATGCAGGAATTGACTGAACATGGGCTTGTTCCGGAAGATTGGGGCGGAGATACCATTTTTGTTCCCATTTCTGCTTTAAAAGGAGAAGGAATCGATTCGTTACTTGAGATGGTTCTCCTTGTGAGCGAAGTAGAAGAATTAAAAGCAAACCCAGCAAGGCTTGCCCTTGGCACCGTGATCGAAGCCCAGCTTGATAAAGGACGCGGCCCGGTTGCCACACTACTCGTTCAAAATGGTACATTAAAAGTGGGAGACCCAATCGTTGCCGGTAATACGCATGGACGTGTACGGGCCATGGTGAATGATATGGGGCGAAGAGTAAAAAAAGCTGGACCTTCTACCCCTGTTGAAATTACCGGATTGAATGATGTACCGCAAGCAGGTGATCGGTTTGTCGTGTTCGAGGATGAAAAAACAGCCCGCCAAGTCGGGGAGGCTCGTTCTCAACAGGCATTGCAAGCATTAAGAAATGAAAGATCCCGTGTAAGCCTTGATACGCTGTTTGAGCACATGAAGCAAGGAGAAATGAAAGACCTCCATGTCATCATCAAGGCCGACGTACAAGGCTCTGCTGAAGCATTGGCGGCTTCTTTACAGAAAATCGAAGTGGATGGCGTCAATATCAAAATCATTCATTCCGGTGTCGGGGCCATCAATGAATCTGACATTACCTTGGCCGCGGCTTCCAATGCCATCGTCATTGGCTTTAATGTCCGTCCGGATGTCAATGCTAAGCGGGCGGCTGAATCCGAGAATGTGGACATACGTCTGCACCGGATTATCTACAAGGCTATTGAAGAAATTGAAGCAGCCATGAAAGGGATGCTTGATCCTGAATATGAGGAAAAAGTAATTGGCCAGGCGGAAGTAAGACAAACATTCAAAGTTTCCAAAATCGGTACAATTGCTGGTTCCTACGTAACAGATGGAAAAATCACCCGCGACAGCGGAGTCCGCCTGATTCGTGATGGCATTGTTATTTTTGAAGGCGAAATTGACGATTTAAAACGTTTTAAAGACAACGTTAAAGAAGTCGCCCAAGGATACGAGTGCGGGATTACGATTAAAAACTTCAATGACGTAAAAGAAGGAGATGTCATCGAGGCTTTCCTAATGGAAGAAGTTGAACGTGCTTGATCGGCTTTGCCTTGATAGAATTTCGTATATACAATACCCATTCGCTCAAGGATAAACGATCAATCGTCAAGCGTATACTGACAAGGGCCAAACAAAAGTTTAATATTTCGATTGCCGAGGTGAAGCATCAGGACTTATGGCAGCGTACTGAAATTGCGATTGCCGCTGTTGCTTCCACCAGGAAAAGGGCTGAACATGAATTGGAACATGCCATTGAATTCCTCGACTCTTTTCCAGAGTGGGAGAGAATCGGAACTACGTATGAATGGCTGTAATGTGAGGTGTCGAAAATGAGTCTGCGAGCCCATCGTGTGGCAGAACAAATGAAAAAAGAACTGGGAGAAATTATTTCTCGCAAGATTAAAGATCCGCGGGTAGGGTTTGTAACAGTCACCGATGTACAGGTGACCGGTGATCTTCAGCAAGCAAAAGTGTTTATATCCGTCCTTGGAAACGAGGAGGAAAAGGAGAACACTTTAAAGGGATTGGCAAAAGCCACTGGTTTTATCAGATCCGAAATCGGGCAAAGAATACGGCTCCGTAAAACCCCGGAAATAAGCTTTGAATTTGATGAATCCATTCAATATGGAGATAAAATTGAAAAGCTGTTGAAAGAATTGAATGGAGAATAGGATAGACGCCCGGTCTATCCTTTTTTCCTCGTTAGGAAAGATAACAGAGACATGATAAAAGCAGCCAGACAATCATCTGCGTCTTCAGGCTTGGTGCTAAACGATGTGTTCTTCATCAGATCAAAAAAGTGGAATTGAAAGGAAAGAAATGATATGCCCGCTCCAATTCTCGCCGGACAGGACGTCTTAGTGCATGGGAAGTAATAGGCCAAAAGAAGTCTCCGGCAGCGATATCATCGTACGAAGAGCGACTGCTGCTTTTGCAAGGCTTGAGCGAGTCGCTGGACAGGGCGTCCAAGTGCATGGCGAAGTGACACGGATGCGCCGCTTTGAGCCAGCAGCCGGCCAAGGATGGCAATATCCGCTTTGTCCACAAGGCGGTTGGATGTATAAGCTCGGCATAAGGCCATAAGGATGGCAATATCCGCTTTTGCCCTAGATCACAAGTGTATCGTGTCTTAGTTTGGCAAGGAGCTTGCTATTCTAAAGAGATTTCTTTCATAAAAGGATCAGCTTGTCGATCGGGCCCGTGCGCCTACTTGGCGTTTCGGGGCTGGTTATTCATATTGAGAGCAGGAAGGTGCGGGCGTCATTCATAAGCGAGGAGGTTAAGTGCGGTTGGAAGGGATTTTACCAATCTGGAAGCCCAAAGGGATGACATCCCATGATTGTGTTTACAAAGTTCGAAAATGGCTCGGGATCAAAAAAGTTGGCCATACCGGCACTCTCGACCCGGATGTTACGGGGGTTTTACCCATTTGTCTTGGCAGGGCGACGAAAATTGCCGAATATATAACGAATGCAGGAAAAGAGTATGAAGGCGAAGTGACACTTGGAACCTCTACAACAACAGAGGACTCATCCGGTGATATTGTCGAAAAGAGATTGGTACAAGAGATTTTTCCCCTGGAGAGAATCGAAGAAGTCCTGCAGTCGTTCAAAGGAGAATTAAAGCAGATTCCTCCGATGTATTCAGCTGTAAAAGTAAAAGGGAAGCGTTTATATGAATATGCCCGTGCAGGCATCACTGTTGAGCGGCCGGAAAGAACTGTTTATATCTATCATATCCAATTATTGGAAAACGCTGTTGAGCTGCAAGACGGCTTGCTGTCTTTTCGTTTCTCTGTTCAATGCAGCAAGGGAACCTACATCCGAACACTTGCCGTTATGATTGGGGAGAAGCTTGGCTATCCAGCACATATGTCGGACCTCGTCAGAACAGCATCCGCTTCGTTTCGGGAAGATGACTGTGTGACGTTTGAAGAGCTTGAAAAACTGGTCCAAGCAGGGAAGGCGGCGGAAGCGATTTTTCCGCTGGAAAAAGGGATTTCTCATTTGCCGCATCTTGCAATTAGTGATAAATTAGCGATAAAAGTACGAAATGGTGCGGTTCTGCCTGAACCGGAGCATTGGCCAGGCGACGAAACTGTTTTGGCGCATAAATCTAAAGCAATCGCCATCTATAAAAATCATCCCGAAAAACCCGGACAAATAAAACCAGTCAAAGTTCTAGAAACAAATGAAATTAGGTGAACATAGAGTGAAAGTGTTAATGGTCCAGCATCCTCATACCTTTCAGCAGCACGATTTCCCGCCGCTTGTCATGGCTCTTGGATTTTTTGACGGAGTTCATCTTGGCCATAGGAAAGTCATCGAAACGGCTAAAGCCGCGGCAGTGAATAGCGGCTGGAAAAGTGCTGTTATGACTTTTGATCCCCACCCGTCGGTTGTCCTTTCGCAGGAAAATCGTCCGGTGGAATATATCACACCTTTAAAAGAAAAAGCTGACTTGATATCCAAGCTGGGAATAGACTATTTGTTTATCGTCCGATTCACGTCCTCTTTCGCTAATCTTGACCCGGCGCAATTTGTACAGCAGTATGTAATCGATTTGAATGTTCGGCATGTCGTTGCCGGGTTTGATTTTACATATGGCAAATACGGAAAGGGCACGATGGATACGCTTCCGCACCATGGGATGGGGATATTGCAAGTAACGACTGTAACCAAAATGGAAGAAGGCAATGAAAAAATAAGCTCCACCGCCATTCGAGAAAAGCTTCGGGAAGGGGACACCGAATCAGTTATAACGTTTCTGGGGCGCTATTATGAAACGAAAGGCACTGTCATCCACGGAGAGAAACGCGGTAGACAGCTCGGCTTTCCAACGGCAAATATCCAATTAAATGAGGATTATATTATCCCCAAACCCGGCGTTTACGCAGTGCGGCTCTTCGTTAATGGGCGTTGGGAAAAAGGTGTGTGTAATATTGGTTATAAACCGACTTTTCATGATCCGGGTCAATCCCATTTATCTATTGAGGTACATCTTCTCCATTTCAAGCGTTCAATCTATGGCGAGGAAGTCACAATCGAGTGGCGGCACAGAATAAGGGATGAAAAAAAGTTTCATAGTTTAGAGGATTTGAAAGCTCAAATTGCATATGACATTGTAAGAGCATCCGACTTTTTGCAAGCTTGACCTATTTTTAAACTTGATTTTTCCAAAAGAAAGATGTATCCTAAAACAGTATCTTAGAACCGTTGCTTGGCAATGCGACTCACCGACGCTTGCTCGGTAACAGGGGATGAAAAACAGGAGGTGAAGGCAGTTGTCCATTTCTCAAGAACGAAAAAATGATATTATCAGCCAATATCGAATTCATGAAACAGATACCGGTTCTCCGGAAGTACAAATTGCGGTTTTGACCGAAGAGATCAATAATTTGAACCAACATCTTCGAACCCACAAAAAAGATCATCATTCAAGACGGGGATTAATGAAAATGGTTGGACGGCGCCGGAATTTATTGACATACCTGCGCAACAAAGATGTGCAGCGTTATCGTGAATTAATCGACAGACTTGGCCTGCGTCGATAAAATCGTGGGGAGTCAGCTTAAAAAAGCGGGATTATCTCCCGCTTTTTTGTTAGGATAAAAAAGAGAAGATGACAAATCCTGAACCCAGCAAATGACAAATGTGCCGTGAGAAAATATACAAAACTCCGGCATATATAGACTGAACATTGGACATGGATATGACAGGGATCATATTCTTGTCGAATGTTCAGTTACATGCGGGCAGGTGCGTTCATCTATCCTCTTTAATAAAATTTATTCGTATATGAAAGAGAGGCGTTACTCACTATGAGCCATGAAAAGAAAGTTTTTGCCATAGAATGGGCCGGTCGGAAACTGACCGTTGAAGTAGGCCAATTGGCCAAACAAGCAAACGGTGCTGTTTTTGTCCGATATGGGGACACGGCAGTTTTAAGCACCGCCACAGCTTCAAAAGAAGCAAAATCAGTTGACTTTTTTCCTTTGACAGTCAATTATGAAGAACGTTTATATGCTGTTGGAAAAATCCCGGGAGGATTCATTAAAAGAGAAGGACGCCCGAGTGAAAAAGCGATTTTGGCGAGCCGCTTGATCGATCGGCCAATCAGGCCGCTTTTTCCGGACGGCTTCCGGAATGAAGTCCAAGTCGTCAGTATTGTCATGAGTGTCGACCAAAACTGCTCATCCGAAATGGCGGCCATGTTTGGATCATCCCTGGCGCTTTCCATATCTGACATTCCGTTTGAAGGACCGATCGCGGGAGTCGTTGTCGGAAGAGTGGATGGCCATTTTGTCATTAATCCGACAGTGGAACAAATGGAGAAAAGTGATATTGACCTGACTGTTGCCGGAACGAAAGATGCCATTAATATGGTGGAAGCCGGTGCGGATGAGGTTCCTGAAGAAACGATGCTGGAAGCGATCATGTTTGGGCATGAAGAAATTAAACGCTTAATTGCTTTTCAGGAGGAAATTGTTCAACAAGTTGGTAAAGAAAAAAGGGAAGTTGAACTTTTTGAAGTTGATCAGGAATTAGATACAGAAGTTCGTTCCATGTGCGAGCAATCGTTGGTTGCTGCGATACAGGTTGAAGAAAAACACGCCCGCGAAGAAGCCATTCAATCCGTAAAGGACGAGGTGATTGCTGACTTTACCGGACGGGAAACGACCGATGAAGATACGTTAAAGCAAGTAAGCTATATTTTGGACCATCTCGTAAAAGAAGAAGTACGCCGCTTGATTACAGTTGAAAAAGTTCGTCCCGACGGAAGAAAACCGGATGAAATCAGGCCGCTTCAATCTGAGGTTCGCCTGTTGGCAAGAACCCACGGTTCTGGTCTGTTTACAAGAGGTCAAACACAGGCTCTAAGCATATGTACCCTTGGAGCGCTGGGGGATGTCCAAATATTGGATGGACTAGGAATCGAAGAATCGAAGCGATTTATGCATCACTACAATTTCCCTCACTTCAGTGTCGGTGAAACTGGACCCATTCGCGGTCCCGGCAGAAGGGAAATTGGCCACGGGGCACTCGGCGAACGTGCATTGGAACCAATCATACCAAATGAGGTTGAATTTCCTTATACGATACGTCTTGTGTCGGAAGTATTGGAATCCAACGGATCTACCTCGCAAGCAAGTATTTGCGCGAGCACGCTTGCGATGATGGATGCAGGTGTTCCCATCAAGGCGCCTGTTGCCGGTATTGCCATGGGACTTGTGAAATCCGGAGATCATTACACAATCCTTACCGACATTCAAGGAATGGAAGATCACCTGGGTGATATGGACTTTAAAGTGGCTGGAACGAAAAACGGTATAACGGCGTTGCAGATGGATATTAAAATAGAAGGGCTCTCCAAGGAAATTCTTGAAGAAGCCTTGCTACAGGCGAAAGAAGGGCGCATGGTCATTCTTAAATCGATGATGGCAGCGATCTCCGAGCCGCGCAAAGAATTATCGCCATATGCGCCGAAAATCGTCACACTTCATATTAATCCAGATAAAATCCGGGATGTAATTGGACCAAGCGGAAAACAAATTAACAAAATCATCGAGGAAACCGGAGTTAAAATTGATATAGAGCAAGACGGAACCGTATTTATTGCATCAGCTGACGATACAATGAACCAGAAAGCGAAAAAGATTATCGAAGATCTCGTTCGCGAAGTATCCGTGGGGCAAGTGTATTTAGGAAAAGTAAAGCGGATCGAAAAATTTGGCGCGTTTCTCGAATTGTTCCCAGGAAAAGATGGACTTGTCCATATTTCCCAATTGGCAGAAGAAAGAGTGAACAAAGTCGAGGATGTTGTATCGCTCGGTGACGAACTGCTTGTAAAAGTGATTGAAATCGATCAGCAAGGCCGCGTTAACTTGTCACGCAAAGCCATTTTAAAAGAGCAAAAAGAAAAGCAGTCAAAAGAATAACGTGTTACATGCCAGGTACTGTGCCTGGCTTTTTACATATTGCTACAATTGGTCTACCTTGTCTTCCTCCTTCATAAAGTAATGTTGAAGGAGGCCAAATGTCGAGATGAATACAAAAAACTTGCTTGGTTTCGGACTAGTTGCTATTCTAGCAATATTGACCGTGTCTAATCCTTTTACGAGCACCTATGTACATCAGTTAAAAAATGAAGCGGTTCAAACATCATCCAGCGAAAATAAGCTGTTAAAATCAATTGAAGCTGCCGCAAAAAAATATGACATACCGCCGCAAGATGCGCAAATCGACAGAGTATGGAAGGCGATGCCGGGGTATAACGGAATACAAGTTGATATTGATGCGTCCTATAAAAAGATGAAAGGGCGTTCTTTCGATGAGCGCAAACTTGTATTTAAACAAATTCCGCCCAAAGTACACTTGGACGACTTGCCCCCTGCGCCAATTTACCGTGGACATCCCGACAAACCAATGGTCGCACTTTTAATTAATGTAGCTTGGGGAAATGAATATTTACCGTCTATGCTGCAAACATTGAAGAAACACAATGTACAAGGAACATTCTTTTTAGAAGGGCGTTGGGTAAAAGAAAATCCGGATTTGGCGAAAATGATTGCTGCCGGAGGCCATGAAATTGGCAACCACTCCTACAGCCATCCTAAAATGGAGTCGCTTGGAACTGCCCAAGCGCGAGAAGAAATTGTAAAGGCCAATGAAGTGATTGAAGCCACGACAGGAAAAAAGCCTGTCTGGTTCGGCCCGCCTAGCGGGGGATTTCGGGAAGAGACAATTGAAATCGCCCACGGCCTGAACATGAAAACCGTACTTTGGACGGTGGATACCATTGATTGGCAGAAGCCGTCGCCAGGTACAATTTTGAAGCGTGTCATGTCGAGGGTCCATCCTGGTGCGATGATCCTCATGCACCCGACCGATCCAACCGCTCAAGCTCTGGAACAGTTAATCATTCAAATAAAAAGCAAACATTTAAGGATCGGTACAGTAAGTAAATTAATGGATGAAGAATATATAATCAAAATACAAACTGCTCAATAGATTTTTGCACCACGAACAGGAGGAAGCATAGTGATAAAGAAATATACATGCCAAAACGGAGTAAGGGTCGTACTAGAAAAAATGTCCACTGTTCGCTCTGTAGCTATCGGTATTTGGGTGGGAATCGGCTCCCGTGATGAACTGACAGAGAATAACGGAATTTCCCATTTCTTGGAACATATGTTTTTCAAAGGGACAACTACCCGAAACGCAAAAGAATTGGCTGAAGCATTTGATTCCATCGGTGGCCATGTAAATGCCTTTACTTCAAAAGAATATACTTGCTATTACGCCAAGGTGCTGGACAACCACGCAAAATTTGCTTTGGAAACATTGGCGGACATGTTTTTCAATTCAACCTTTGCAGAAGATGAACTCAATAAAGAGAAAAACGTCGTCCGGGAAGAAATTAAAATGTATGAAGATACACCTGACGATATCGTTCATGACTTATTAAGCAAAGCGGCATATGATACACATCCGCTTGGTTTTCCCATATTGGGAACAGAACAATCGCTCTCTACTTTTACAAGTGATTTGCTCAATGCTTACGTTGAAGACAAATATATTCCCGAAAATATCGTCATATCTGTTGCGGGAAATATTGACGAGCAGTTTATTTATGAGATTGAGCGCTTATTTGGAAACTTCGAAAGAAAGGGGAGGCCATCCCCCGAAACGAAGCCTGTTTTTCAAACGAACAGAGCGGTCAGACAAAAAGAAACGGAGCAGGCCCATCTGTGTGTCGGATTTGAAGGTTTACCCATCGGACATCCAGATATATACAAGTTGATCGTCATGAACAATATTTTCGGAGGAAGCATGTCTTCTCGGCTGTTCCAAGAAGTGCGGGAGGAAAAAGGACTGGCCTATTCGGTATTTTCTTACCATTCTTCATTTAAGGACAGCGGACTGGTGACTATCTATGGTGGGACAGGATCAAATCAGGCGGATGAGTTGTTTGAAACGATTCGAAAAACACTCAGTGTCTTAAAATCAGCAGGAGTAACCGATAAAGAACTGACCAACAGTAAAGAACAACTAAAAGGGAATTTAATGCTGGGATTGGAAAGCACGAACAGCAGAATGAGCCGAAATGGCAAAAATGAATTATTGTTGAGAAAGCACCGTACACTAGATGAAATTATTGTTGAAATTGATAAAGTAACAGTAGGCTGTGTAAACGAAATGGCTGAAAAGATATTTTCAGATGAATACACCTTGGCATTGATCAGTCCCAAAAAACAGCTGACACTTGCAGCTAACTGAGACTAGGACATAAAAATACGAAATAGCAAAAACCGGACAATTCATTTATAATTGTTCGGTTTATTTTTGTAAAAAAATCCCTATCATCGCTACGTCAACATATTTTGCTTTCCGCAGGTCTCTTCAGCTTCCTCGTAAAAGCAAAGCTCGCTTTCCTGCGAGATCTTCAGCTCGAGCTATTCCCGCAGGAGTCTACATATGTTGACTACGCTAAAAGGTACACTGGGACAATTTATCCGGCATGTAAGGTGCCCATATACACCTCTTCAAAATCTTGAGTGAATACAAAAGGCCTAAGTGGGAGAAAACGGCACCTAAATGCCCGATTGGTTCAACTAACATTCAGTAGGAGCCCTACTGAATGAAGTTTGTGCGTTTTTTCATCAAACTGATTTAGTTGTATCCCAGCTTTTTCCATTTTTCGTTCTTTCAATGTGAAATTCACTAAGGTGCTTTTGTCATTCTAAATCAGTTGAACGGGCTATATATTGTATTAAAGAAAGAGCAATATGGAGGTGGGAAGGTGCGGTTAAGCGAACTGGGTGGAAAAGAAATTGTGGACTTTAAAAAAGCGGAACGATTAGGGATACTGGGCCAGGCTGATCTGGAAATCAACAGCGGCACCGGTGAAATAAACAGTTTAATCATTCCAACGGGAAAATGGATGAGAAAATCTGGGGGCGAAATCAGAGTTCCTTGGAGGAATATTCGAACAATTGGGTCAGATATGATTATTTTAGAAGTCCCGGAATCGTAAAGCAGATGTCAAAATGCCGGATCTCTTTCTTATCGGAAAGAGGTTACCGGCATTCTTTCATTTTAAAGAAGCAGTGTACAAATTGATATAAACGTCCATAGAATGCCAGGCACTCATCCCCTGGTTAAACATACAATATGGAAGCGGAGGGATTTACCATGGATAGAGAAGATGATGGAAACTTAATGTTGACTGATATGCAAATTGTCATCATAGGGGGAGATGCGAGGCAACTGGAAATTATCAAAAAGCTTACCGAACTGGACGCCAAAGTGTATCTGGTAGGATTTGAACATTTGGATCAGCCTTTTACCGGCGCAGTAAAAGAGAAGCTTCATGACATTCATTTTGCGGAAATGGACGCCATCGTATTGCCCGTCCCGGGAACAAACCCGGAGGGGGAGATCGAAACGATCTTTTCAAACGAAAAAGTTGTCCTCACTGAGCAAGTTTTACGCCATACTCCTTCCCACTGTACCGTTTATTCAGGAATCAGCAATCGTTATTTAAACAAGATTACAAAAAATGCCGACAGAAGACTGGTCAATTTATTTGAACGAGATGATGTGGCCATATATAACTCGATTCCTACCGTGGAAGGAACGATTTTGATGGCGATACAAAACACCGAGATTACCATCCATGGCTCTTCGGTTGCGGTATTGGGGCTGGGAAGGGTCGGGATGAGTGTTGCCAGAGCTTTTTCTTTACTCGGAGCAAAGGTCAAGGTAGGATCCAGGAAAACAGCCGATCTTGCAAGGGCGACAGAAATGGGGCTTGATTCATTTCATTTAAGTCAATTAAGAAATGAAGTGAATGATATTGATATTTGTATCAATACAATCCCCCATCTTGTCATCAATGCCGCTGTGATTGCGCAAATGCCTTCACATACGCTTATTATTGATTTGGCTTCAAAGCCTGGAGGGACAGACTTTAGGTATGCGGAAAAACGGGGAATTAAAGCGTTACTCGCTCCTAGTCTTCCTGGAATTGTTGCGCCAAAAACGGCCGGCAATATTTTGGCAAATGTTCTATCAAAATTGCTTGCGGATGATTTACAAGAACGAAAGGGGACGTAACCATGAGTTTGAAGGGAAAACGCATTGGTTTTGGATTGACCGGATCTCATTGCACGTATGATGCCGTATTGCCGCAAATTGAAAAGCTCGTTCAATTGGGGGCGGAAGTTATTCCGGTTGTAACATACACGGTTAAAAACACCGATACGAAATTTGGGGAAGGCGAAGACTGGGTCGCCAAAATTGAAAGTCTGGCGGGCCGAAAGATAATCGGCTCTATCGTAGAGGCGGAACCGCTGGGACCCCAAACGCCTCTTGATTGTATGGTTATTGCTCCAATGACTGGGAATTCAATGAGCAAATTCGCCAATGCTTTAACCGATTCCCCCGTCCTCATGGCCGCGAAAGCTACACTGCGAAACCGGAGACCCGTTGTATTGGGAATTTCAACCAATGATGCTTTAGGGTTAAATGGCGTCAACTTAATGAGGTTGATGGCCGCCAAACATATATATTTTATTCCGTATGGGCAAGATAATCCGGAAAAAAAGCCGACATCCATGGTGGCACGCATGGATATGCTCCCTGAAACGGTTGAAGCAGCCATTGAAGGCTATCAAATCCAGCCGGTCATTATAGAGCGATTTCGGGATGGCGATTAAATGTAAAGGGAAAAGGAGAAATCGCCAACTCTCTTTTCCCTGCTCGTTCTTGCCCTGTTGCAACTTTTCCACAAAACAGTATTAAAAGCTTTTAAAAATGTGGTAGAATGATTATTATTGAATAAATCCTGTAATACCTAGTTTTTAAGAAAAGTTGTCGGGATTGGGAGGAGAGTTTTATATGTCAAATTCTACAGGCTATCATGTTGCTGTTATGGGAGCGACAGGTGCGGTTGGCCAGCAAATTATTCAAACACTTGAAAAGAGGAACTTTCCTATTCGTAAATTAACATTGCTTTCGTCAGCACGTTCTGCAGGCAAGCAAGTTTCATTTAACGGAGAAACAATCACTGTGGCAGAAGCGGTTCCTGAATCATTTGAAGGGGTAGACATAGCTTTGTTTAGCGCAGGTGGCAGCGTTTCACAAAAGTTCGCAAAAGAAGCCGTTAAACGAGGAGCAATCGTGATCGATAATACAAGTGCATTCCGTATGGATCCGGAGGTGCCGCTCGTTGTTCCCGAAGTAAACGCAGAAGCATTGAAAAACCACCGGGGAATTATCGCAAACCCAAATTGTTCCACTATTCAAATGGTTGTTGCCCTTGAGCCGATCAGAAAAGCCTTCGGCTTAAATAAAGTGGTTGTCTCCACTTATCAGGCGGTATCCGGGGCAGGAGCAGCCGCGATCGAAGAGTTGAATGATCAATCGAAAGCGATTCTGGATGAAGAACATTACGAGCCGCAAATCTTACCGGTTGGCGGCGATAAAAAACATTATCAAATCGCTTTTAACGCGATTCCGCAAATTGACAAATTCACAGACAACGGCTATACGTTTGAAGAAATGAAAATGATCAATGAGACGAAAAAAATTATGGGCATGCCTGATTTGAAAGTAGCGGCTACATGTGTCCGTCTTCCTGTTGAAACTGGCCATTCCGAGTCGGTTTATATTGAAATTGGACAAAATGACGTAACAGTTGAAAATATGAAGGAAGTCCTGAATGGTGCACCCGGTGTAACATTGCAGGATGAACCGAAAGAACAACTATACCCAATGCCGGCAATGGCCGCGGGCAAAGAAGATGTCTTTGTTGGGAGAATCCGTCAAGATTTGGATGAAAAAAATGGGTTCCATATGTGGATCGTTTCTGATAATCTACTTAAAGGAGCTGCACTAAACACGGTTCAGATCGCAGAAAGCCTGGTTAAATTGGGTTTAGTCAACGCTCCACAGCATAGTTCGTAATCGGGGTGTTATCATGAAAGTAATTGTTCAAAAATTTGGCGGCACATCTGTCAAAAACAGCGAAACACGTGAACATGCAAAAAATCACATTATAAATGCGATTCATAACGGGTATAAAGTAGTCGTTGTTGTATCCGCAATGGGTCGTAAGGGAGACCCATATGCGACGGATACATTGCTTGGCCTGATTGGCGGTAATCAAACAACGCTGTCAAACAGAGAGCAAGATATGCTTTTGGCATGTGGAGAAACGATTTCCAGTGTCGTTTTTACACATGCTTTGAAGCAAAAAGGTATTCAAGCTTCCGCTTTTTCCGGAGCGCAGGCGGGATTTGTGACAAACCGCGACTATACAAACGCAAAAATATTAAAAATGAAGTGCGAGCGCCTGATCGAAGCATTAAAGACCAATGATGTGGTCGTCGTTGCCGGCTTCCAGGGCGCGGCTGAAAACGGAGATATCACCACGATTGGCCGCGGAGGGAGCGACACATCTGCAGCAGCTCTTGGGGCGGCGCTTAATGCCGAATACATTGATATCTTTACAGATGTAGAGGGAATGATGACGGCGGATCCGCGGATTGTCAAAAAAGCCCGTCCGCTTACAGTGGTTACTTACAACGAAGTATGCAACATGGCTTATCAAGGGGCGAAAGTCATTCACCCCCGGGCTGTTGAAATTGCCATGCAGGCTAAAATACCTTTGCGAATCCGTTCGACTTATTCGGAGTCCCCAGGCACACTTGTTACAACGTTAGACCGGAAAAACAACATGCCTGATGTCCGCGAACAGCTCGTAACAGGTATTGCCCATGTGGAAAATGTTTCCCAGATTAAAGTAACGGCCAAAGAGGGGCAATATTATTTTCAATCCGAAGTATTTAAAGCAATGGCCAATAAACATATCAGTGTTGATTTTATTAATATTTCACCGAACGATGTTGTCTACACCGTACCGGAAAATACGATTGACCGTGCCGTTGAGGTCTTGAAACAACATGGATACGAACCTGAAGTTGAACGTCATTGTGCCAAAGTTTCTGTTGTAGGAGCGGGAATCACCGGTGTTCCGGGAGTTACGGCAAAAATTGTTACTGCGCTGGCTGAAAAGGAAATCCGTATTCTGCAAACTGCAGACAGCCATACGACAATTTGGGTCCTTGTCGAAGGAAAAGATTTAGCGGATGCCGTGAATGCTTTACATGATGTGTTTGAATTGCAAAAAGAAAAAATAGAATATGTGTAAGGTTGAGGTGTAAATACAATGGCTCAATTTGGCAGAGTTTCAACGGCGATGGTAACACCATTCGATAACAAAGGCAATATAGATTTCAAAAAAACAATGAAACTTGTCAACCATCTGATCAACAACGGGACCGATTCTTTGGTTGTATCAGGAACAACAGGGGAATCCCCCACACTGACAACGGAAGAAAAACTCGCCCTTTTTGACCATACTGTCCGTGCGGCCGATGGCCGTATACCTGTCATTGCGGGTACGGGCGGTAATAATACGTATCAGTCAATTGAACTAACGAAGCGTGCAGAACAATTAGGCGTAGATGCAATTATGCTGGTAGCCCCTTATTATAATAAACCGAACCAAACTGGATTATATCAGCATTTTGCCTCAATTGCCGAGGCTACTTCTCTGCCTGTCATGCTATATAATATTCCGGGCAGATCAGCTGTCAATATCCATCCAGAAACAATCATTGAGTTGTCGAAGATAGACAACATTGTGGCTGTGAAAGAAGCAAGCGGAGATTTGGATGCGATGGCAAAAATAATTGCCGAAACAGATGACAACTTCGTATTGTATAGTGGGGACGACGCCTTTACGCTGCCTGTATTATCCATTGGCGGTGCTGGAGTCGTATCGGTGGCAAGCCATATCATTGGGAATGAATTACAAGAAATGGTACGCTATTTTTTAAATGGAGACCATGCAAATGCCGCACTTCTTCATCAGCGATTACTACCACTAATGCGGGGCCTGTTCCATGCTCCCAGTCCAACACCGGTTAAGACTGCTTTACAGTTAACCGGATTTGATGTGGGGTCTGTCCGTCTTCCGTTGGTTCCTCTAACGGAGGATGAAAGGTTGAATTTGCAGGCACTGTTGAAAACTGTAAAAGTAACCAATTGTTAAGCTGGGGCATAAGCAAATACGAAATAGCAAAAACCGAACAATTCATTTATAATTGTTCGGTTTATTTGTGTTAAAAAAATTCCTATCATCGCTACGTCAACATATTTCGCTTTCCGCAGGTCTCTTCAGCTTCCTCGGAAAGCAAAGATCGCTTTCCTGTGGATCTTCAGCTCGAGCTATTCCTCTACATATTTTGACTACGCAAAAAGCTTGCGTATGATACACTGGGACAATTGATCCCGCATGTAAGGTGCCGTAAGACTCCCACTTCAAAATCTTGCGTGAATACAAAAGGTCCAAGTGGGAGAAACGGCACCTACATGCCCGATTGGTTCAACTAACAATCAGTAGGAGATGGAAGAAAACGCCTACTGAATGAAGTTTCACTGTATTGTTCGTTTTTCTCAGCTGATTTTGTTGTGTCCCAGCCTCATTTTCACTTATGGTCATTATCCGTATCCGGTTTTGGGAGAGGGGGCCCTTGGCCAAGCTCGTCATTTTCGGTGATGTCTGCTGCAGGCATGATGATGCTGATTGTAGTTCCTTTGTTTAGTTCACTGTCAATTTTGATTGTTCCGCCATGATTTTTAATGATGCGATTACAAATCATCAATCCAAGGCCCGTTCCTTTTTCCTTTGTACTGTAAAAAGGTTCTCCCAGATTGGGGATTCTTTCCTTCGGAATGCCTACTCCTGTATCTTGCACCCTTGTTAATATTTTGCGGTAACTTAAATTTTGCGCCGTAATATAAATTTTTCCTCCAGCCTTTGGCATCGCCTCTATCGCGTTTTTAATAATATTAATATATACTTGTTTCAGTTTATTCGGTTCACCCTTAATCCACGGATTTGAAAGCTCAAAATTCGGTATGATTTCCACATTATGCAAAATGGCTTCCGATTTAAACAAGTCGATGGTACTGGAAAGTAGTTGGCTAATATCAAGGTTTTCCAAGCGGGAGGGCTGCGGTTTGGCCAATATGAGCAAATCGCTCACAATATCTTCAATTCTTTCCAGTTCATCCAAAACCACATTCAGGTAATCATTATCCTCTTCCTGGCTTAATAACTGCGTAAATCCTTTAATGACGGTAAGTGGATTTCTAATTTCATGAGCTATTCCGGCCGCAAGCTGGCCGACAACCGATAACTTTTCAGTCCGGTGCATCAATTCTTCGGCCTTTTTTTGTTCCGTCATATCGCGTATTAAAATTTGATATGTACTACGTTCTTTATATTTTGTAGGGATCAATTTCACTTGGACATGCTTTAGTTGTTCATCGTGGCGGGATATTTTCATCTCAAACGTCTCGTTCAAACCAGTTTTCAGCAATTGTTTTTGAAAAATAGCATGTAACTCCATAGGGAGAAAGTCGAAAACGGATTTTCCGATCAGCTCTTCTTTTCCGGTTACGCCAAACAATTTTTTCCCCGCTTCATTAATATAAATAAAATGTCCGCGTTTCGTAATAATGCCGACCGTATCTTGAAAATTTTCCACGAGAAGGCGATAAATTTCTTTATTCTCCTCCAATTGTTCCTTAGTGGCAATTTGAAATGTGACATCCCTTGAAATACAAGAGATTTGCTTTGGTTTTTCACCATCAAGAAAGGGAATGATCGCCGTTTCCAGCCATATATAATCCCCTTCCTTCTTGCGAAAACGATAATATATTTTTTGGTGTATATTGCTTGAAAAGGAGTCTTCAACTTGATGTTTATCCGCAGGGTGTATGAGTTCGAAAAGAGGAGTATTAAACAATTCGTCCTGTTCGTACCCAAGCAAAGAAACGGAAGTTGGTGATACGTATGTAAAAGAGCCGTCCAAAGCATGGCGGGAAAAAAGGATGTCCGAAAATTGGATAAAAGAACGGTACATTTCCAGTTCGTGAAAAAGAGAGTCCTTATACATATTGCTGCCCCTTTAATATTTTTCATAGGTTGGTTAATTGGATTGTATCATAGACAGCTCATATTTGCTTGTTGGACGGCGCTGGCAACATGTAGCTATTTTTTTTGGGTGACAGTTGGGTTGAAGATGGAAATAACAATCAAGTATAATAAAACATAACTGATTTCATTTGATCGGGAATAAAACACCATGGGAGGAAAAATATTTTGACTAAAATAAAAAACGAAAGTATTAAAATTGTCCCGCTTGGGGGGGTGGGCGAGATTGGGAAAAATATGTATGTCGTTGAGGTGGATGAGGAGATCTTCGTGATCGATGCCGGCCTCAAGTTTCCAGAAAACGAAATGCTTGGCATTGATATCGTCATTCCAGATACGACATGGCTTGAAGAACAAAGGGAACGGATCAAAGGAATATTTTTAACGCACGGCCATGAAGACGCCATCGGGGCGCTTCCCTACGTACTGCAAAAAATAAATGCCCCTGTATATGGAACGAAATTAACGATTGCCCTTGCAAAGGAAAAACTGAAGGAAAATAGCGTCAAACCAGTCCGTTTCCAGACGATCAAGTCCGGTTCCAGGCTGAAATTTGACCGGGCAGTAGTTACGTTTTTCCATACTACACACAGCATTCCGGATTCTGTAGGCATTTGTATTCAAACATCGGAAGGAAAAATTGTCCATACGGGCGACTTTAAATTCGACCAGGCAGCTACCGGGTTGTACAGGGCGGAAATCGGAAAAATGGCCAGTATTGGCGAGTCCGGGGTATTGTGTCTTTTATCAGACAGCACGGAAGCGGAACACCCAGGTTATACTACGTCAGAGGCAGTGACGGAAAGGGAACTGTCCTCCATTTTTCATTCGGCAACAGGAAGAATTATTGTGGCTTGTTTCGCGTCGAATTTTATCCGAATCCAGCAAGCGCTTGATGCCGCTTTTGAAAATGGACGGAAAGTGGCTATTGTAGGAAAGAGCATTGAACGCAGCTTTGAAATAGCGCTCAAATTAAACTATTTATCTCTTGCCGGTACGGATTTAATTATTCCAATCACCGATATTGGCAAATATGATGACAGTGAAATTGTCATTATATCCACTGGAACAATGGGCGAGCCGCTGGAAGCACTACAAAAAATGGCAAGACAAAACCATAGACAGGTAAATATTAAAAAAGGTGATACGGTATTGATTACAGCAACTCCATCGGTTGGGTTGGAAACATTTATGTTCAAGACGATCGACCTTCTGTACCGGGCGGGCGCGGTTGTCAATACACCATACCGTAAAATACACGTATCGGGCCACGGCAGCCAGGAAGATTTAAAATTGATGCTTAACTTAATGAAGCCCAAATATTTTATTCCGATCCAAGGAGAATACCGCATGCTGTTTTCTCACGCGAAACTGGCGGAAGAAACAGGGCTGGCCAGAGACCACATATTTATACCGGCAAACGGGGAAGTCATTGAATACAAAGACGGAAAAATGAGGCAAGGCGGCAGAGTTCCTGCCGGGAATGTGTTAATTGACGGCATAGGAGTAGGTGATGTTGGAAACATCGTACTTCGCGACCGGAAATTACTATCCCAGGACGGCATTTTTACGGTTGTTGTCACATTGGACAAGAAGCATAAACGCATCGCGTCAGGACCGGAAATTATATCACGCGGGTTTGTTTATGTCAGAGAATCGGAAAAATTAATCGAAGAATCCACAAAAATCGTACGAAAAATCGTGGAACAAGCGGTAGCGGAAGGTTCTTTTGATTGGGCGGGAATCAAGCAAGATATCCGGGACAAACTCAATCAATATTTATTTGATCGCACAAAAAGAAGGCCGATGATTTTGCCGATCATCATGGAAATATAAATCAGTTGCGATAAAAGCGTTCAAGAATTTGTTTTTCTTGAACGCTTTATCTTTGAATGGAAAAGTGGAAACAGGCAAATAATAACGTGGAATTCTTTACCTCAGGAGGACTCCATGAATAATGACAATCATCCAGAATATCGTTTTGAAACACCAAATGAAACGCCGAATGAAACACCTGAAAACAAGCCTTCCGGCATCATAGAGAAAATACAACAGTTAGGGCAAACGAATGTTCCGCAAATGCCTCAGGATACGAACATACATTGCTTGACGATCATCGGCCAAATTGAGGGGCATATGCAACTGCCTCCTCAAAATAAAACAACAAAATATGAACATATTATCCCGCAATTGGCGGCGATTGAACAAAACCCCAATATTAAAGGACTACTCGTCGTATTAAATACCGTTGGCGGTGATGTGGAAGCGGGCTTGGCCATATCGGAAATGTTGTCTACCTTGACGAAGCCATCTGTTTCGATTGTCCTAGGAGGAGGCCACTCCATTGGCGTGCCCATAGCCGTTTCCTGCTCTTATTCCTTTATCGCAGAGACTGCCACAATGACCATCCACCCCATCAGGTTGACCGGGCTTGTCATCGGTGTTCCCCAATCCTTTGAGTACATGGATAAAATGCAAGAGCGGGTTGTAAAATTTGTCACTAGCCATTCCAATATTTCCGAGGAAAAATTTAAAGACCTCATGTTTGCGAAAGGAAATTTAACGAGAGATATTGGAACCAATATTATCGGAAAAGAAGCTGTGAAATATGGGTTAATAGATGAAGTGGGCGGCATAGGAAAGGCGATGAAAAAGTTGAATGAACTCATTGAACTAAATGATCCCGGCAAAAATGAAGAAGAAGGAGGCATCATCCAATGATCATCCATTCAATCGTTCCGCATGAACTCATTTTCCCTGCCCATGATGAAGATTTCTCGAACCAAAGACAGTGTCAGTGGAACGGCATCCCGCTCATCGTGCAGCCGGAAGGGGAGCAATGTAAAGTGGTTCGGGTCATGAGCAGTAACTTGGAAGACTTTTTGCGTCCGGAAATACAGCCCGGTTCTTACTTAACGATCAACGAAACAAAGCTGTTATAGGCTTTGACCGCTGTTCCCGCTTTCATGTATCATTACTTCAGCCAGCCAAATCTATGATATAATGGAAAGAAAATGCAGCCCCGGTTTTCAGGCTGCTTTCTCTTTACCCCGCATGTAAGGTGCCGTAAGACTCCCACTTCAAAATCTTGAGTGAATACAAAAAGTCTAAGTGTGAGAAAACGGCACCTAAATGCCCGATTGGTTCAACTAACATTTCTTGGGAAAGGCATCCAAGAAATGAAGTTTCACTTTACCCCGCATGTAAGGTGCCGTAAGACTCCCACTTCAAAGTCTTGAATGAATACAAAAAGTCTAAGTGTGAGAAAACGGCACCTAAATGCCCGATTGGTTCAACTAACATTTCTTGGGAAAGGCATACCAAGAAATGAAGTTTCACTTTATCCCGCATGTAAGGTGCCGTAAGGCTCCCACTTCAAAGTCTTGAGTGAATACAAAAAGTCCAAGTGTGAGAAAGCGGCACCTAAATGCCCGATTGGTTCAACTAACATTTCTTGGGAAAGGCATCCAAGAAATGAAGTTTCACTTTATCCCGCATGTAAGGTGCCGTAAGACTCCCACTTCAAAGTCTTGAGTGAATACAAAAAGTCCAAGTGTGAGAAAACGGCACCTAAATGCCCGATTGGTTCAACTAACATTTCTTGGGAAAGGCATCCAAGAAATGAAGTTTCACTTTATTTTTTAATGATCGCAAGGTGAATAAGATGGCAAAACGAAAAAAAAGAAGTCGAAAAGCGAATAAATTGAAAAGGATCTTACAATTTGAACTCGCAGGTATCGCGTTATTCGCGTTATGCTTAATTTCCATCGTGAAATTGGGAGCGGTCGGGCGAGGAATACACAACTTCTTTTACTTTTTCCTTGGCGAATGGTATATGGCCGGGATGCTTTGGGTACTGTATATGGCCGCTTTTTTTGTTGTTAAAAGGGAATGGCCGCCCTTTTTTAAGGGAAGGCTCATTGGCATCTATTTCATATTGTCGAGCGTACTTTTGTTTTCTCATATCAGGCTATTCGGATTTATGTCGGAAAAAGGGCTGCTGGACAACGCCAGTGTGATTAAAAATACATATTCCCTTTTCATGCAAATCATCCAAAATGAAACATCGACAAATGACCTTGGCGGCGGGATGATCGGCGCCGTTTTGTTTTCGGGGTCTCATTTACTATTTGACACAACCGGAACGAAAATCATCAGCTTTTTTCTCATCTTTACAGGCGTATTACTCTTGACAGGCAAATCGATTGGAGGATTTATTGAAGCGGCAGGTCTCAAGGGCCTGGCATTCTTTAAGAAACAATGGGCGGCATTTAAAAACGACCTGAAAGAGTGGAGGGCGGAAAAGGCAGAAAAAAGAGCGAGAAAAGAAGATGAAAAAGCAAATGAAACAGTGGTACAAAACGAGGATATTGTGAAAAAAGTTGTCGAGGAAGAAGTGGAACCCATTATATCGAGTTTTACGGAACGAGATCCGGCTGCGCATGATCAGCCAATGGTGACGGAGAGCGAAAAGCCGGTGAAGCCAAAACAGGAAAACACGGCGGACGAAGACATATCACAACCTCTTACTTTTACAGAAGTGGAAAATAAAGATTATAAGCTTCCCCCCAACTCTTTGCTTGTAAGGCCGAAAGCAGCCGACCAAAGAAGCGAGTACAAATTAATCCATTCAAATGCGGCAAAACTTGAAAAAACATTTCAGAGCTTCGGTGTAAAAGCACGTGTCACGCAAGTTCATTTGGGGCCGGCGGTAACAAAATATGAGGTTCATCCGGACGCAGGTGTAAAGGTAAGCCGGATTGTAAGCCTCAGTGACGACTTAGCCCTGGCGTTGGCGGCAAAAGATATAAGAATTGAAGCCCCCATTCCGGGAAAGTCGGCAATTGGCATAGAAGTGCCGAATTCGGAAGTTGCCGTCGTATCGCTAAGGGAAGTACTGGAGTCGAAACAACACCAAAAGCCCGAAGCGAAGCTGCAAATTGGCTTAGGCAGGGACATAACGGGCGAGGCGGTGGTAGCAGAGCTGAATAAAATGCCGCATCTTCTCGTAGCCGGGGCAACGGGAAGCGGGAAAAGCGTATGTATTAACGGGATCATTACAAGCATTTTAATGAGGGCAAAGCCGCATGAAGTGAAAATGATGATGATTGACCCCAAGATGGTGGAATTAAATGTTTATAATGGTATTCCCCATTTGCTTGCCCCTGTTGTTACGGATGCCCGCAAAGCATCACAGGCGCTGAAAAAAGTAGTCAGCGAAATGGAAAGACGTTATGAACTGTTTTCCCATACCGGGACTAGAAATATTGAAGGCTATAATGAGTTCGTCAACCGTATGAATGTGAAAATGGAGGACAAACAGCCGCTTTTACCTTACATTGTCGTCATCGTCGACGAACTCGCCGATTTAATGATGGTGGCTTCTAATGATGTGGAGGATTCGATCACTCGGCTCGCCCAAATGGCCCGGGCCGCAGGAATTCATTTGATTATCGCCACACAACGACCATCTGTGGACGTTATTACCGGCGTCATCAAGGCAAATATCCCTTCGCGTATTGCGTTTGCCGTATCCTCGCAAACCGATTCGAGAACAATTCTTGATACAGGTGGGGCGGAAAAATTGCTTGGCAGGGGGGATATGTTATTTCTGCCGGTCGGCGCATCCAAGCCTGTTCGTGTGCAGGGAGCATTTTTATCTGACAAAGAGGTTGAAAATGTCGTCGAATTTGTGATATCCCAGCAAAAAGCACAGTATCAGGAAGAGATGATCCCGGAAGATATTCCGGAAACAGCTGCTGAAGTGGAGGACGAGCTTTATGAAGATGCCGTTCAACTGATTGCGGAGATGCAGACAGCCTCTGTTTCCATGCTCCAACGCCGATTCAGAATCGGTTATACGAGGGCTGCCAGACTGATTGATGAAATGGAGGCTCGGGGAATAGTAGGTCCATATGAGGGGAGTAAACCTCGAGCAGTACTAATACCGAAACAGACAGAGGAACAGACATCATAAACGTTCAAGGCTGTATATCCCCAAGGAATAAGGCATACGATATGCATGAGGAAGTTTTTTCAATTTTAAGCCCTATTTTCATTGTAAAAAGGAGGCGTGGCGAATGGCGCTGCTCCAGGAAGAAACAGTAAAAATAAATGGATATACTTTACATTTGATAAAAACAGATAAATTTAAAACGAATACGTTTATCTGGAAAATGAAGGCTCCTTTAGAGCAGGACACAGTCACTTTGCGGGCGCTGTTGCCGCAAGTATTGCAAAGCGGGACGAAAAACCATCCAACGACGGCAAGCTTGCGCTCCTATTTGGATGATTTATACGGAGCAACGCTTCAAGTGGATTTAGCCAAAAAAGGGGAATATCATATTATCACTTTTACCATTGAAATTGCGAATGAGGCTTATTTACAAGGAAGTGAGCCGCTGCTGCAAAAAGCCGTGGTTTTGCTCAAAGAAGTCTTATTACATCCAAATGCTACTAACAATGCTTTTGATTCGGAAACAGTCGAGAAAGAAAAGCGGAATTTAAAACAGCGGATCACATCTGTTTACGATGATAAAATGCGTTATGCCAGCGTCCGTTTGACCGAAGAAATGTGCAAGGGAGAGCGATACGCGCTTTTTGTTCATGGAGAAGCGGAACGGATAGATGAGATAACACCTGAATCTCTATATCAATACTATGAAAAAGCCCTGGCGGAAGATGAGCTGGATCTTTATATTATCGGGGATATTGACCGCGAGGAAGCTGAAACATATTGTGAACAGATAAGCTTTACAGACCGCGCGCCAAAGACCATTGATGCGGAAGGCGGGCAACCGGACAGGGATTTGAAAACGATTGTGGAAAGACTGGATGTAAAGCAGGGGAAATTAAATATCGGGTATCGTACAAATATCCGCTACGGTCATAGGGACTATTTCCATTTGCAAATGTTTAACGGCATTTTCGGAGGATTCCCCCACTCAAAATTATTCATCAATGTACGTGAAAAAGCACACTTGGCCTATTATGCGGCCAGCCGGATTGAAAGTCATAAAGGGCTGCTCATGGTGATGGCCGGAATTGATGATAAAAATTACGAACAGGCAACAACGATCATCCACGAACAAATGACTTCCATGAAATCCGGAAATTTTACAGAACAAGAAATGGAACAGACAAAGGCAGTGATCAAAAACCAATTCCTTGAAGCGATCGATACATCTAGAGGACTGGTTGAAGTCCTTTACCATAACGTCATTGCCCGGGCAAACATTAAACCGGAAGACTGGATTCATGAAGTGGCCAACACGACGAAAGATAATGTCGTTGCCGTCGCTAAAAAAGTACAATTGGATACGATATACTTTTTGACAGGCGGAAAGGGGGAGAAATGATGAAGACACTTGTTTTCGAGCAGTTAAAGGAAACCATTTATTACGAAACGTTGGAAAACGGCTTGGATGTGTATATTTTGCCAAAGCCAGGTTTCAATAAAACATTTGCCACATTTACGACAAAGTACGGATCAATCGACAACACCTTTATTCCGCTCAACGGTCAACAACTGCAAACCGTACCCGATGGAATCGCCCACTTTTTGGAACATAAGATGTTTGAGAAAGAAGATGGCGATGTATTCCAATTGTTTAGTAAGCAGGGAGCTTCTGCCAATGCATTTACGTCATTTACACGGACAGCCTATTTATTTTCCAGCACCTCAAATGTGAAGCAAAACCTGGAAACACTTATTCATATGGTCCAGGAGCCTTACTTTACCGAAAAAACAGTTGAAAAAGAAAAAGGCATCATCGGCCAGGAAATAACGATGTACGATGACAATCCCGATTGGAGGGTTTATTTTGGGGTCATTGAAAACATGTACCACAACCACCCTGTAAAAATCGATATTGCCGGTACGATCGAATCCATTTCCGAGATTACAGCCGATCTTTTATATCTATGCTATAAGACTTTTTATCACCCAAGCAACATGCTGCTATTTATTACCGGTCCGGTTGATCCACAGGAAATGATGGAATTTATTCGCGCGGATCAAAGCAAAAAGCAATTTGAAAAAGCGGCTGATATTGTACGCCACTTTGAGGATGAACCACCCACTGTCGCCAAAAAGAAACAAGTTTTGCAAATGGATGTTCAGACAGCCAAATGCTTAGTAGGCGTAAAAGCCATGCAACCCGAGACAGAGGGGAAACAATTGCTTAAAACAGAAGTGGTGATGAATTTGCTGCTTGATACATTGTTCAGCAAAAGTTCAAGCCATTACGAGTCACTTTATAATGAAGGGCTCATTGACGAAACGTTTCAATATGATTTTACACAGGAAGACAGCTTCGGGTTTGCGATTATAGGGGGGGATACAAGGGACCCCGATCGTTTGACGAAGCGGCTTAATGAAATCTTGCTTGGGGATGTATCGGCCTACTTGACGGAGGAGATGCTTGAAAGAGCCAAAAAGAAGCGGATTGGCGGCTTTTTAAGATCTTTGAACTCACCGGAATTTATCGCCAACCAGTTTACCCGATATGCATTTAACAACTCCAATTTATTTGAAGTGCTTCCTGTTATAGAAAACATTACACATAACGATGCTGTGACCGCAGCGCAACAATTTTTTTCCGAAGACCGCATATCGGTTTGCCAAGTAATACCAAAAGGCAGTTAAGGCCTGGCTAGCGCCAGGCTCTTTTGTTGGAAAGGAGAGGTATATTTTTTGAGGAAAATCATCTGAATTAGCGCCTAAGCGGAAAGGAAAGATGTTAATGAAAAAATTTGCTTTAATTACGGGGGCAAGCGGAGGCATTGGAGCATCTACCGCAAAAATATTGGCGAAAGAAGGTTGGAATCTGTATTTACATTATCATAGGAATGAAGAAAAAATCAAAGCCCTTATGAAAGAAATTGCTGAATATCATGAAGTTGAAATGATACCTGTTCAAGCAAATTTAGAAAAGGCCGGAGGTTGTCAAAAGCTGATTGACAATATTTTCGATATTCAAGCTATTGTTTATTCGAGTGGAAACGCTCCCTTTGGGCTTTTTACAGAACTTGATGATGAAACGGTGGAACAAACCATTCAACTTCACGTAAAAAGTCCAATTGCACTAATCAGACATTTGCTGCCAAAGCTGATGCGAAACAACGCTTCACAAATTGTATTAATCAGTTCTATTTGGGGCCAGACAGGCGCCGCTTGTGAGGTGTTGTATTCAACTGTCAAAGGGGCGCAGATTTCTTTCGTAAAGGCTTTGAGCAAGGAAGTGGCCAGCAATGGTTTAAACGTAAATTGTATTGCTCCCGGGGCCGTCAGAACCGATATGTTAAAGCATTTTACAAGTGATGAACTCGAACAGCTGAAAGAAGAGATTCCGATGAGAAGGCTTGGAAGGCCGGAAGAAGTCGCCGAAGCGGCAGCATTTTTATTATCAAGCAGGGCATCCTACATAACCGGACAAGTCATTGCTGTGAACGGCGGCTGGTATACTTGACATTTTGCGGCCGATGCCAAATTCATGAATAATTCATGTAAAGTGACAAATAATAACATTGTACGAATTTAGTGAAGGAGGCATTTGATCATGTCAGTACTTGAAAACTGGGAACAATGGAAAAACTTTCTCGGAGACCGCCTAGACCAAGCACAACGGCAAGGAATGTCAGATGAGATTATTAACCAAATGGCGCATCAGGTTGGGGACTATTTAGCAAAGCAAGTTGATCCTAAAAATGAACAGGAAAGAGTGTTATCAGATTTGTGGTCAGTTGCGTCTGAAGAGGAGCAACAAGCCATCGCGCGTGTAATGGTTAAGCTGGTTGAAAATAACAGCACTCACTGATGAAGCATAGAGAGGACGTACTCCTCTCTTTTTTTTTCGTCATTTTTTTCTTTTAACTTTAATAAAAATCAGATATGATATAAGCTAGAAATGAATGGTTGGGGCATTTTTCGTTTTGAGGAGCTGTAAAAAGATGGACCGAAAAGAATGGTATTTAGAATATGAGATCAAAATTGACCGGCCTGGTTTGTTAGGGGATATTTCATCCCTTTTAGGC
The DNA here is from genome assembly GCF_037963795.1 of Siminovitchia sp. FSL W7-1587. Taxonomy (NCBI): domain Bacteria; kingdom Bacillati; phylum Bacillota; class Bacilli; order Caryophanales; family Bacillaceae; genus Siminovitchia; species Siminovitchia sp. FSL W7-1587. The sequence continues at coordinate 256,301 of NZ_CP150169.1, read as the reverse complement.
ATGCTCTCCATTAATATTGTCAGTATTAACGGGATAGACAGCGGGCGGCGTGGATTGCTGATTCGGGCGCAAAACGAAGATCAAATTATCCGCCTTCAATCTATATTGGAAACCGTAGAAACGATTAAAGTAAGAAAAATGAGGGAACCTAAATTAAGAGATAAGCTGGCAGTCCGTCATGGACGTTATATACAAAGGGATCACGATGATAAGAAAACATTCCGCTTTGTTAGAGATGAGCTTGGAATTCTTGTCGATTTTATGGCCGAATTGTTTAAAGAGAAAGGCCATAAACTTATTGGGATCCGGGGAATGCCGCGAGTCGGCAAAACAGAATCGGTTGTTGCAGCAAGTGTCTGTGCAAATAAAAAGTGGCTGTTTGTTTCATCCACCTTGTTAAAGCAGACGATCCGCAAAGAGTTAATCAAAGATGAATATAATGAAAATAACATTTTCATTATAGACGGGATCGTTTCCAGAAGAAGGGCGGACGAGCGGCATTTGCAGCTAGTCAGGGAAATTATGAGCCTGCCTGCAGTCAAAGTAATCGAGCACCCGGATATTTTTGTTGAACATTCCGAGTATTCCATTGAAGATTTTGACTACATTATTGAACTGCGCAACAACCCGGAAGAAGAGATTACATATGAAACCGTTAATAAGCACAACTTTTTTCCTAATCAAGGAATGGGCGGTTTCGGCGGATTTGATTTTTAGGATTGGTGGTGTTTGCTTTGACTGAATTAGGGAGCCGTCTGAGAATGGCTCGTGAAGAAAAGGGAATCAGTTTGGAACAACTTCAATCAATGACAAAAATCCAAAAAAAGTATTTGATTGGGATTGAAGAAGGTAATTATGATATAATGCCGGGAAAATTTTATGCCCGGGCATTTATTAAGCAATACGCTGAAGCAGTTGGTTTATCTCCTGAAGAACTGTTTGAAGAATATCGTTCCGAAATACCCGCTGCATATGAAGAAGATTTAACAGAGCAGCTTTCCCGGGTGCAGTCCCGGAGTTCCATGCCGGCAAGTGCAAACAAATTATTAAAGTATTTGCCTAAGATCATAGCAACAGTTGTTGTGGTCGCTACACTTTTCTTGATCTGGAATTTCTTTACAAAGTCCATTAATACAGCTGACCAGCCAGAAGGAAATAAAGAAGATCAAGCAGTTGATATAGAAGAATCTGATGATATCACTCCTCCCGAACAGCCTGCTAACAAGGAAGACAAGGAAAAAGGTTCAGGCAAAGACAACAAAGAGGACGGTCAAAACAAAGAAGACAAAGAAGATAAAAAAGATAAAAAAGACAAAAAGGACAAAGATACTAACAGCTCCGAAACCCAAAGTATAACTGCCGAAGGTGTATCTGGCAGCGTAACAACATATAAGCTGTCCAAAGCCGAAAAATTCGAATTGAAGGTCAGTGCGACTACAACCGGCGAGACATGGGTAAGTATCAGAGATGGCAGCAACCAAACCCTGTTTCAAGGAATGCTAAAAAACGGAGAAAGCCAAAGCTTCGATTTGACAGAACAAACTCAAGCATATATCGTCGCTGGACGAGCGTTGGATACGGAAATTTATGTAAATGGGGAGAAGCTGGAGTATGAGAATTCACCAGAGCAACATGTAAAACAAGATATTCAAATCCAATTTGAAAAGGGAGAGTGATCTTGTAGCGAAGCAGCCGCTTAAAAGCGGCTATTTTTTGTCAGACTGGATCGTATAAATAAATGGACACAAATCGCCTGGTTAGATTCAGGCGCCTGAAGCTTTTCTTGATGGGAGGACATTATAGTGAATTTACCTAACAAAATAACCGTAGCAAGAATTTTATTAATCCCCGTCTTCCTTATATTAATGCTTGTACCGTTTGAATGGGGAAGCTGGCATATATTTGGGACCGAAATAAAAGCGGCTCATATTGTCGGTGCTGTTGTATTTATTATCGCTTCCATTACGGATTGGATTGACGGATATTTTGCACGAAAGTTAAAACTCGTTACGAACTTGGGAAAATTTCTCGATCCCCTTGCCGACAAACTGCTCGTTTCCGCCGCGTTAATTGTACTCGTTGAAATGCACCTGGCTCCATCCTGGGTCGTAATAACGATTATAAGCCGCGAGTTTGCCGTTACGGGGCTGCGATTGATTCTGGCGGGATCTGGGGAAGTGGTCGCGGCCAACATGCTTGGGAAAATTAAAACATGGACGCAAATTGTTGCCATCAGTGCCTTGCTTCTTCATAACATACCATTTTCGGCAATCAACTTCCCGTTTGCGGATATTATGCTTTACATTTCCCTTATCTTTACTGTTTGGTCAGGTTATGAGTACTTTCATATAAATCGGAGCATCTTTAAACATTCGAAATGACAGGAAGTGATCAATGAATGAAAGCGGAAATCATTGCCGTTGGAACGGAGCTATTACTTGGACAAATTGCCAATACAAACGCCCAATATTTGTCGCAACAATTGGCGGAAATTGGTGTGAATGTATATTTTCATACAGTCGTTGGCGATAACCCCGACCGGCTTGTTCAGGCAATCAGACAGGCCGAAACAAGAGCCGATCTTCTGATTTTTACGGGTGGGCTAGGTCCGACTCAAGACGATTTGACGAAAGAAATTGTCGCCAAGCACCTTGGCAAACAACTGACAACCGATGAATACGCTTGGAAAAAGATCCAGGAATACTTTAAGCGGACTGGAAGAAAGATGACTCCGAATAATAAAAAACAAGCAGATGTTATTGAGAGGGGAAAAGTTCTTCCGAATGAACACGGAATGGCCCCCGGGATATTCCTGCAAAATGACTCGAAGTACTACATGTTGTTGCCGGGTCCTCCGCATGAAATGAAACCGATGTTCAGGATTTACGGTCGAGAAGCCATCTTGGACCAGCTTGAACAACAGGAGCGCATTGAATCGCGGGTTCTTCGTTTTTTTAATATTGGTGAATCACAAATAGCCCATGAGCTTTCGGATCTCATAGAATCGCAATCCAATCCGACCGTGGCCCCGCTTGCCGGTGATGGTGAAGTGACGATTAGAATTACGGCCAGGCATGAACAAGAAGTCATGGCGGTTTCGATGCTGGATGATATTGAAAAACGAATATTAGAGAGAGTGGGGGAATATTTTTACGGATATGATGATACTTCCCTCATGGCTGAATTGCTGAAATTGCTTGAAGAGCGCCAGTTGACCATTGCCGCAGCAGAAAGTTTGACCGGCGGCTTGTTCCAGTCGGAAATGACATCAGTTGTTGGTGTAAGCACCATGCTGCTTGGCGGGATTGTCTGTTATTCCAATAAAGCAAAAATCAAGCTTTGCAATGTTAAGCCGGAAACAATTGAAAAGCATGGCGCCGTCAGCGAACAATGTGCGGCAGAGCTTGCTTCAAACGTCCGCGAAGCTCTTGGTGCGGATATCGGAATCAGTTTTACCGGAGTTGCAGGCCCTGATTCACTTGAAGGCCATCCGGCGGGAACAGTCTGGATCGGCATTGCTTTTAAAGACCAGCCAGCGAAGGCATTGCTTGCCAAAATGGCCGGAACCCGCAACGGAAATCGCAAACGTTCAGTAAAAATGGGTTGCTATCACTTATTAAAAGAATTACAAAAAAGTCGTAGAATTGACTAGTAAGAGCGAGTAACAGGCAACAATAGTTAATAGTGAGAGCGTTGGGGCTGGGACATAAGCAAATACGAAATAACCGAACAATTCATTTATGATTGTTCGGTTTATTTGTGTTGAAAAAATCCCTATCATCGCTACGTCAACATATTTCGCTTTCCGCAGGTCTCTTCAGCTTCCTCGGAAAGCAAAGATCGCTTTCCTGCGGGATCTTCAGCTCGAGCTATTCCCGCAGGAGTCTATATATTTTGACGACGCTAAAAGCTTGCGTATGATACACTGGGCCATTTATCCCGCATGTAAGGTGCCGTAAGACTCCCACTTCAAAATCTTGGGTGAATACAAAGAAAACGGCACCTAAATGCCCGATTGGTTCAACTAACATTCAGTAGGAGCCCTACTGAATGAAGTTTCACTTTATCCCGCATGTAAGTTGCCATATACACTACTTCAAAACCTGAGTTGATTTTGCAGGATTCCTCTGAAGTAGCTGGTGGAGATGGATTTCAAGAAGTTATCGCCATTGTACAAGCCCCAGAATTCAACGTGTGCCTTTTCGAGTTCGCGTGGCCGCTTTGCCTTGATTGTGTCCCAAAAACACCCTCGCCCCCTTTTGGCTGTTTTGGAGCAATAGTGGCTATGCTCGTGAATCCGATCATCAGCCTATCGTGCCGGTGGTGCTATTAAAGATAAAGGAAAACTCGTCGCGAGACCAGATGAATCGTACTCGAAGCAGTGCTGTCTCATATATAGAACTTTCATCCCTTTGGATGCTCCCTCTTTCATTTTAAAGCCCGCGGAACATTTTTTAATATCATCAAAAATTAAGATTTATACTGTTTCATTCCGTTAAAAATCAATATTCGTATCGTCAAATTGTAATTTTGCAAGAAAACAGCCTAGAAAAATACCAGAATGAATGTTCGCTTTTTCCTTGGCAATGGTTTGAAAAAAAGGTATAATAAGATCAGTTCGAACTGATATAACACACCATTGATCATGATAAATACGAGGAGGAAAATTTGTGAGTGATAGACAAGCTGCACTTGATATGGCTTTAAAGCAAATAGAAAAGCAATTTGGAAAAGGTTCTATCATGAAGCTGGGGGAGCAGACTGATCGTAAAATCTCGACGATTCCCAGCGGTTCGTTGGCTTTAGATATTGCACTCGGTGTTGGCGGATACCCGAGAGGAAGGGTCATTGAAATTTACGGGCCTGAAAGTTCGGGTAAAACGACTGTTGCGCTTCACGCGATTGCGGAAGCCCAAGCTCGCGGGGGGCAGGCGGCTTTTATTGATGCCGAGCATGCGCTTGATCCGGTTTATGCCCAAAAGCTGGGCGTTAACATAGATGAGCTACTTTTATCCCAGCCGGATACAGGTGAGCAGGCGCTTGAGATAGCGGAAGCTCTTGTACGAAGCGGAGCCATTGAAATGATCGTCATTGACTCGGTTGCCGCTCTCGTGCCAAAAGCGGAAATTGAAGGAGAAATGGGGGATTCCCACGTTGGTTTGCAGGCGCGGCTCATGTCCCAGGCCCTCAGAAAGCTTTCCGGAGCAATCAATAAGTCTAAGACGATCGCCATATTTATTAACCAAATTAGGGAGAAAGTTGGCGTCATGTTCGGTAATCCGGAAACGACACCTGGTGGACGGGCTTTGAAGTTTTATTCTTCGGTCCGGCTTGAAGTCCGTCGTGCCGAGCAACTTAAGCAAGGACAGGATGTAGTTGGAACGAAGACGAAGATTAAAATTGTCAAAAACAAAGTGGCGCCTCCTTTCCGTGTAGCCGAAGTAGATATTATGTATGGAGAAGGCATTTCCCGTGAAGGAGAAATTATCGACATGGGATCCGAGCTGGATATTATTCAAAAAAGCGGGGCGTGGTATTCATATAACGATGAGCGGCTTGGGCAAGGACGTGAAAACGCCAAGCAGTTTCTGCGCGAGAATGAAGATTTGCGGGATGAAATTATGGTGAAAATCCGCAACCATCATGGCTTGGATGAAGTAAAAGCAGATAATGAAGAAGAACAGGAAGAATTAACACTGTTAGATTGATCCTTTCAACAGCAGAGCGCCGGCTTTGCTGTTTTTGTTTTTTGCCTAGTGATCTTGCAGAATAGAGGATACAAGTCCGAAGATGTGAACGTTAAAGTGATAAAGAGCTTAACAGTGTGTGCCGAGATGTTGCATGGACCCAACTCCCGATTTGGGGACGACTCCATTCGAATCAATCGGTTAGAAAGGGCGATGCAAGGTGATTTCGGCAAGATGAGACTCCATCTAAGCTTTATCCAAATGGGAGCTGTTAAAAAGAAAGGCTCCCGTTTTTAGCTGGTGAGATCTCGTATGCTCATAGCGGCCCGCAGGCGTTCTTATGCTCCTCAGGTGCAAACCGCTCAGAACTGTCGTCATTCGGCTGTTCACATACCGAGCAGAGAAAAAATCGACCGGGAACTTGAGGAAGGAAAATCAGAGCTGGCATAAAAGAAAGCCTGTTCACGTCAAAAACCGTGTAACGGCTGCTGATCAAACGAACGTATACTGTCATTGTCTTGTAGCGACTCGTTAGTGAGAGGTACGAAACTCTGCGCATGAGGGTTCCAAAAAGGAAGGCGAACCCTCACAACAATGATTGGCGGACATTACAAAACAACGGTGAAAGTTTAAAATTCTGTAATATATCTTTACATCAATCTTTATCCGGGTTCATCCCCCTTCTTGTTAAAAGCGAAAGTTTTTCAATGCAAAAAAGAAGGCGGTTTCATCTTTTACTGGTGAACAAGGAGCCATCCCTTGACAATAGTTGTCCACACCTTTAAAATTAACTTGTATATTTTACAAATTTTTTTCACGTGAAATTTGAGCTTGGCTCTGTATATTGAAAGCTTTGTAACAATGTACCAGCCGACAGTTAGATTGCATGATACAAGTTTATAGCAAGAGGGGGTGAAATCATGGATTCAACCATATTCATCATCTCCATTTTGCTTACCCTTATCGTCGGTGTAGTTGTTGCCTATTTCATCTTTAAAACATTTGCTCAAGCAAAGATAACAGGCGCCCAAGGTTCTGCAACACAAATATTAGAAGATGCAAAGCGTGAAGCAGAATCTTTGAAAAAGGAAGCCTTGTTGGAAGCGAAGGATGAAAATCACAAACTTCGTATTGAAACTGAACGAGAACTTCGTGAAAGACGAGCTGAATTGCAAAAACAGGAAAATCGCTTATTGCAAAAGGAGGAGAACCTCGACAGAAAAGATGATACTCTTGCCAAGCGTGAAGACCAGCTTGAAAAGAAAGAGGACTCTCTTAATGAAAGACAACAACATATTGAAGAGATGGAAAGCAAAGTGGATGAAATGATCCGCCAGCAAAAAGCGGAATTAGAACGCATTTCGAGACTAACACGCGAGGAAGCGAAGTCACTTCTTTTAGAAAGTCTTAACAAAGAGTTGGCTCATGACACTGCTTTAATGATAAAAGAAAGTGAAACACGAGCCAAGGAAGAAGCGGACAAAAAGGCGAAAAACATTCTTTCGCTTGCAATCCAGCGTTGTGCAGCCGACCATGTTGCCGAAACGACTGTGTCAGTGGTCAACTTGCCAAACGATGAAATGAAGGGGCGGATTATCGGCCGGGAAGGCAGGAACATCCGAACTCTTGAAACATTGACGGGCATAGACCTGATTATCGATGACACACCGGAAGCGGTAATACTGTCAGGCTTTGACCCAATCAGGCGGGAAACTGCTAGAATCGCACTCGAAAAGCTTGTACAAGACGGACGCATCCACCCAGCCCGAATCGAAGAAATGGTTGAAAAAGCAAGGCGCGAGGTTGATGAACATATTCGGGAAGTCGGGGAACAAACCACTTTTGAAGTTGGAGTTCATGGCCTGCATCCTGATTTGATCAAAATTCTCGGTCGCTTAAAATACCGGACGAGCTACGGACAAAATGTTCTGAAACATTCAATGGAAGTTGCTCATTTATCCGGGCTGCTCGCTGCAGAACTTGGTGAGGATGAAGCGCTGGCTCGTCGTGCCGGACTGTTGCACGATATCGGGAAAGCCATCGACCATGAAGTGGAAGGCAGCCACGTAGAAATCGGAATTGAACTGGGTACCAAATATAAGGAGCATCCTGTTGTTATTAACAGTATTGCCTCCCACCATGGGGACACCGAGCCGACATCCATCATATCTGTATTGGTTGCTGCTGCAGATGCGTTATCTGCCGCAAGGCCGGGAGCCCGCAGTGAGACATTGGAAAGCTATATTAAACGACTTGAAAAGCTGGAAGAGATTTCGGAATCGTATGATGGTGTAGAAAAATCTTTTGCCATTCAGGCTGGAAGAGAAGTTCGAATCATTGTCAAGCCGGAACAGATCAACGATTTGGAGGCCCATCGACTTGCACGTGATATTCGGAAAAGAATTGAGGAAGACCTTGACTATCCGGGCCACATAAAAGTTACTGTTATTCGAGAAACGAGAGCAGTTGAATATGCAAAATAAAGCGGTGTGACATCACACCGCTTTTTCTGTGGAAAGAGCACACCAGAGTATGGGCTCGTATGTTCGCGGGAAAACTTAAGTCGGGAAACAAGTAACCGATGCGGACATAGACAGGGCAAAACGTTTAATTTAAAGGATAGAGGAGTTTACATGAATATTTTATTTGTTGGAGATGTAGTTGGTGCTCCAGGAAGAAAAATGGTAAAGGAATACTTGCCGAAACTGAAGAGCCATTTCCGGCCCCATCTTACGATCGTGAATGGAGAAAACAGTGCCGGGGGTAGAGGAATTACGGAAGAGATATATAAACAGCTGCTTGAAGCGGGGGCCAATGTCGTTACTCTCGGGAATCATGCATGGGATAATAAAAATATATTTGAATTTATTGATCGGGCCAAGTACATGGTCAGACCGGCTAATTTTCCTCAGGCCCCAGGAACAGGAATCGCTTATGTCAGAATAAATGATGTAGAAGCAGCGGTGATTAATTTGCAAGGCCGGACATTTATGACCCCTCTCGAATGTCCGTTCCAAAAAGCCGAGGAGTTAGTATTTGAGGCAAAAAATCGCACGGATATAATATTTGTCGATTTCCACGCGGAAGCAACGAGCGAGAAACAGGCAATGGGTTGGTTCCTTGATGGCAAGGTGACGGCTGTAATTGGCACACATACACATGTTCAGACCGCCGATAACCGGATTTTACCAGGGGGTACGGCCTATTTGTCGGATGTAGGCATGACGGGTCCCTACGATGGCATTCTGGGTATGGAAAAAGATGCAGTCATTTATCGTTTTATTACTGGGTTGCCGGCCAGGTTTGAAGTGCCAAATAGCGGACGAAAGCAGTTGAGTGCCTGTATCATTCAAATCAATAAAAATTCTGGTAAAGCGACTTCCATTGAAAGAATATTAATCAACGACGACACGCCTTTTTTTGCTGGCTGACAGTCAAGTAATACGCTTCCACATGTTTCGGACAAACCGGAATAGTTCCGCCTGCGACCGAATATAGTAAAAATGGAAAGGTCTACCGCGATTGCATTCACTCATGCGATCGATATGGGGAAATGACAAGGAGGAACAGTAGATGGAGATCTTAAAAGTTTCAGCAAAATCCAACCCAAATTCCGTGGCGGGCGCATTAGCGGGCGTTCTGCGCGAAAGAGGCGGCGCGGAGATTCAGGCAATTGGAGCGGGGGCATTAAATCAGGCAGTAAAAGCAGTTGCGATTGCAAGAGGATTTGTCGCCCCGGCGGGAGTAGATTTAATTTGTATTCCAGCGTTTACAGACATATTGATTGATGGGGAAGAACGGACGGCCATAAAGTTGATTGTGGAACCGAGATAATATAAATAAAACGTCCCATACAAGGCAATTTGAGCTGGCTTCACTTTTAGGGGAGCAGCTTTTTTTATTGACCAAATAACTAAATATTGGAATTCGGGCAGATGCCTGGGAAGAAAATAATCTTTTGTACAGTGCAAAAACCGCTTCATTTACGTATACATATAGTACAAGTATTTCGCAAACCATGACAAGGAACAAGAAGGCAAAAAAGGAAGTGTGTAACATGTTTGAACCGTATAATGTTGCCATTGTTCCATTAATCGTCGGAATCGTGCAGTTGTTAAAAATATATGGGCTTCCAGCAAAATTTTCACCATTGGCAGCCATCCTTATAGGGCTCGTATTCGGTGTTTTTCTTCTGGCAGATAATATAAAAGAAGGCATCATTATTGGCCTGATGTTCGGACTCTCCGCAAGCGGCCTTTACAGTGGTGGCAAAAATTTAATGGAGAATGGGAACAGAGATTCAAAATAAGGGCTCTTCTATGAGCCTTTTTTTATTGGGTTGGAAATAAGAAAAGCTTATTCGGCGTGGTGAACTTGTATCCGGATAACTTGGCAGCCGCTTCGCTCGATTGTTTTTAAACGTCCTTGTTTTTTCGAAAAATGGCCAACAATCATAGCCTTCTGTTGTATTCATCCCCAAAAGAGATTATACTATTAGAATGTATGGATAAATAAGGGTTAACACTTACATTCGTGCTTGATACATTTTGATATAGAATCTGCCATTCACATGGCACCTTGTCTTTAGTGATTAGAAAGGGGATTTTTATGAACGAAAAACAACGTTTGGAAAGCCAGCAAGCAAAGCAGCAAACGTCCTTCCAAAAACAAGAGAAGGATTACAGCCAATATTTCCAAACTGTCTATATGCCACCTTCCCTGAAAGATGCGAGAAAAAGAGGCAGGGAAGAAATTGAGTACCATAAAGACTTTGAAATTCCAGATGAGCTTCGCGAAATCGGACAGGGGAGAAAGTTTTACATCCGTACGTATGGATGCCAAATGAACGAACATGATACGGAAGTAATGGCTGGTATCTTTATGGAGCTAGGCTACCGCCATACGGAAACAATCGAAGATGCCGATGTCATTCTTTTAAACACTTGTGCTATTCGGGAAAATGCCGAAAACAAAGTGTTTGGTGAGCTGGGTCACTTAAAACCGTTGAAATTGGAAAAACCGGATCTTCTCATCGGGGTATGCGGCTGTATGTCCCAGGAGGAATCGGTAGTAAACCGAATTCTGCAAAAACACCATTTTGTGGACATGATCTTTGGAACTCATAATATTCACCGGCTTCCACAAATTTTAAACGAAGCGTATATGTCTAAGGAAATGGTTATTGAAGTCTGGTCCAAAGAAGGGGACATCATCGAAAACCTTCCTAAAGTGCGCATGGGCAATATTAAAGCTTGGGTTAACATTATGTATGGCTGTGATAAATTTTGCACGTATTGCATCGTTCCGTACACTCGCGGAAAAGAAAGAAGCCGGCGCCCCGAAGATATTATTCAGGAAGTCCGCCAGTTGGCGGCCCAAGGATATAAAGAAATTACGTTGCTTGGACAAAATGTCAATGCGTATGGCAAAGATTTCGATGATATGGAATATGGACTTGGAGATTTAATGGATGACCTCAGGAAAGTAGATATTCCAAGAATTCGCTTTACAACAAGTCATCCGCGTGATTTTGATGATCGGTTAATCGAGGTCTTGGCCAAAAAAGGAAACTTGGTTGAACATATTCATCTTCCTGTGCAATCTGGTTCCAGTGACATTTTAAAAATCATGGGCCGCGTTTATACACGTGAACAATTCCTGGAGCTTGTGAGAAAGATTAAAGCGGCTATACCAGATGTGGCGTTATCCACGGATATTATCGTTGGCTTCCCCAATGAAACAGATGAACAGTTCGAGGAAACATTGTCGCTGTATCGGGAAGTGGGCTTTGAGACTGCTTATACGTTCATTTATTCGCCGCGTGAAGGCACGCCGGCTGCCCGGATGAAAGATAATGTTTCGATGGAAGTAAAAAAAGAACGACTCCAGCGCCTAAATCAGCTCGTTAATGAGTTTTCCGCCAAAGCGATGAAAAAGTATGAAGGCCAGATTGTCGAAGTGCTTGTAGAAGGAGAAAGCAAAACAAACCCCGATATATTATCGGGTTATACAAGAAAAAATAAACTGGTAAACTTTAAAGGTCCTAAATCAGCGATCGGCCAACTGGTCCATGTAAAAATCAACGAAGCAAAAACATGGACGCTTGACGGAGTGATGGTTGAAGAAAGAGAAGCGGTTGAGGTGAATTGTAATGGCTAAATACACAAAAGACGATATCGTAAATCAAGCTCATGAATTGGCAAAGATGATTGCCGATACGGAGGAAGTTGATTTTTTCAAGCGGGCAGAGGCACAAATCAATGAAAACCAAAAGGTAAGAGAGATGATTGCCAGCATTAAAAGCTTACAGAAACAGGCAGTGAACTTCCAACATTACGGAAAAGAACGTGCATTGAAGCTTGTAGAAGAAAAAATTGAGAACTTGGAAAAAGAACTGGATGAGATTCCCATCGTTCAGGAATTTAAACAGTCGCAAACAGATGTCAATGATTTATTGCAGCTTGTTGCAACTGCCATCTCCAATAAGGTAACAGACGAAATTCTGGTCTCCACCGGCGGTGATCTGCTGACGGGAGAAACAGGATCAAAAATTAAAAACAGCACTTCCAGTTGCCAATAAGCGACCCGCCATTCTTCGGATGGCGGTTTTTCTTTTACAGTAAAACTTCTTGTCTCGAATGGCCGCATATTCGGGCTTGATTTAGCATTCACCGGGCTAGTAAGTTCCCCACACGAGGTCAGGGCAACTAGCAAGCAGTAAGGATCAAACATTTTATAAAATATGCTGTTGCAAGAAAGTGAGCCTCCAACAACACCCATATGTAAACAAAGACATATGATGTATTCACCAGGAAACCTGCCTATTTTAGGCGGGGATGCACGGTCAAAAATAAGCACATGAGTCTAGGCCGATGCATACGATGAAGTGATCATGAATGAGGAGGTTTCGCTCGAATGGCAGATCATAGAGAAATTATAACGAAAGCGGTCGTAGCGAAAGGACGTAAATATACACAGTCCAACCATACGATCTCACCGCCGTACCATCCTTCGAGCATACTGGGCTGTTGGGCTATCAATCATAAATATGAAGCGCGAAAGGTCGGAAATCAAGCAGAAATTTTCGGATCTTTTGATCTTAATATTTGGTATTCCCATCACGACAATACAAAAACATCAGTTGTCACGGAAAAAGTTGATTATAAAGACGTAATCAAGCTGAAATACCGTGATCCAGATTGTTTGGATGATAAAATCGTTTCAGTCAAAGTACTCCAACAGCCTAACTGTGTCGAAGCAACGATTTCAAAGAAAGGAAACAAAATATTGGTCAATGCGGAGAGAGAATTGCTTGTCGAAGTAATTGGCGAAACAAAAGTGTGTGTCGCAATCTACCCGGATAAATGCGCATGTGATGATGAAGAAGATGATTGGGTTGAGGAATTGGATGATGAAGATTTTGAAGAGATAGACACTGATTTTCTCTTAGCGAAAGAAGAAGATTAAAACATCCGGGACCCGCTCCCGGTTTTTTCTTGGCGTCTTTAAAGGGCTCTGTTAGAATTGAGTTTGGTAAATTTGCTGGATGCTATATTGTTATGTTTATTTTGGAAAAAAAAGACGTACAGATGTTATGATATAATCATGGATAAGCTTTTTGGAATAGAAAGGAAACTGGTATAAATGCGTCAGTATACACCGATGATACAACAATATTTACGGGTGAAGGCTGAATATAAGGATGCCTTTTTATTTTTTCGTCTGGGAGATTTTTATGAGTTGTTTTTTGAAGATGCGCTCAAGGCTTCTCAAGAACTGGAAATCACGTTAACAAGCAGGGACGGCGGATCAGAAGAAAGAATCCCAATGTGCGGGGTTCCGCATCATTCCGCTGCAGGTTATATTGAACAACTGATTCAAAAGGGTTATAAAGTCGCCATTTGCGAACAAACTGAAGACCCCAAACATGCGAAAGGCGTTGTCAAAAGGGAAGTCGTCCAGCTCATTACTCCTGGAACGGTAATGGACGGCAGCAAATTGGCCGCCAAAGAAAATAACTTTATAGCGGCCATTAGTTGCATAGATGAACATACATATGGTATTGCCTATACCGATCTGTCGACCGGGGAGAGCAAAGTGAGCTTGCTCGAAGGCGATTGTGAGTTGTTGTTGGACGAGTTGTCCACTATTGGCGCCAAAGAGGTTGTGGCATGCCAAGAGGATGACGAACAGCTTTTGAAGAGAATCGAAGAACGAAGCAAAGCCGTCATATCATACGAACATCAATGCTCTTTTGAGGAAGAGTTTCATCCCATTCTCGTTCATATAACGGATAAAAAGATGCATGCCCCCGCATTGCGGCTGCTGCATTACTTAAAAAGAACCCAAAAGCGCAGCTTAGATCACTTGCAGCCTTTTTCAATCTATGAAAATAGTCAATTTTTGAAGATAGATTATTATTCAAAACGCAATTTGGAATTAACCGAATCTATCAGGGGAAAAGGGGTGAAAGGCACTCTGCTTTGGCTGTTGGACGAAACGGCGACCGCGATGGGCGGGAGGCTGTTAAGACAATGGCTGGACAGGCCGCTCATCCAAAGAACAGCTATTGAAAAACGGCTCCATCTCGTCGATATATTCATGAAACATTATTTTGAACGGCTTGATCTGAATGAACTGTTAAAGAGTGTCTATGATTTGGAACGACTTGCCGGAAGGGTCGCCTTTGGAAACGCCAACGCCCGTGATTTGGTACAACTTAAGAAATCGCTGATGCAAATTCCGGCAATTCGCGAACTGTTAAACGGCATTGGGGACAAGGAAACCGTACGGCTTTCGGAACGTCTTGATCCTTGTGAAGAGTTGACTGACTTACTGGAAAGGTCGATTGTTGATCATCCACCCATTTCCGTAAAAGAAGGCGGAATGATCAAAGATGGCTACCATGAAGAACTTGACAAACTTCGGGATGCCAGCCGGAATGGGAAAGATTGGATTGCCGCCTTGGAAAAGGAAGAAAGGGAAAAGACGGGGATCAAATCATTGAAAGTGGGCTACAACCGTGTATTCGGGTATTACATCGAAGTAACGCGAGCCAATGTAAAATTTCTCGAGGAAGGGCGTTATGAACGCAAACAGACGCTTACAAATGCAGAACGGTTCATCACCCCCGAATTGAAGGAAAAGGAAGCGTTGATCCTTCAGGCAGATGAAAGGTCCATCGAACTGGAGTATGACATCTTTCTTGAGATCAGGCAGATTGTCAAAACGTATATTCCAAGGCTCCAGCAATCAGCGAAAATAATTAGTGAAATTGATGTATATCAAAGCTTTGCCACAGTAAGCGAAACCCGCCATTATACAAGGTCAAAGGTCAGTGAAACCCGCAAGTTAATGATTGAAAATGGCAGACATCCGGTTGTGGAAAAAGTCATCGGTTCCCAAGGATATGTCCCAAACGGCTGTATAATGGATGAACAGTATGAGATGCTTTTAATCACCGGGCCCAATATGTCCGGTAAAAGCACCTACATGCGGCAAATCGCATTAACGGCCATCATGGCCCAAATCGGTTGCTTTGTTCCCGCAGAACAGGCGGAATTACCGATATTTGATCAAATATTTACAAGGATTGGGGCGGCAGATGATTTGATTTCCGGTCAGAGTACCTTCATGGTGGAAATGCTGGAAGCGAAAAATGCCATTTCAAACGCCACCAAAAACAGTTTGATTTTGTTTGACGAAATCGGCCGGGGGACATCCACATATGACGGCATGGCTCTCGCTCAAGCGATTATTGAGTATATTCATGAAAAAATCGGCGCGAAAACATTATTTTCTACCCACTATCATGAATTGACGGCCTTGGAGGAAAAGTTGCTTCATTTAAAAAACATTCATGTCAGTGCGGCGGAGCAAGAAGGAAAGCTCGTTTTTTTACATAAAGTGAAAGATGGTCCTGCCGACAAAAGTTACGGTATTCATGTTGCCGAACTGGCTGAGTTGCCCAAGGATTTGATTGAAAGGGCACAAGAAATCTTGGCGGAACTGGAAAGCGGGGAGATAGGACAAGCTAAACCTCGTGATCAAGCCCCGAATCAACTCAATGAACAGCTGGCCTTGTTTGAGAAACCTGAAACTGGCGTGAACAGCCGTGAGAAAAAGATTTTAAAAGAAATTGAAAATCTTAATCTATTGGAGATGAACCCCCTGCAAGCATTAAATACTTTATTCTCACTCCAAAAGAAAGTAAAGAAATGACAAAAAGGGGAGTTTATCATGATGCGTGAAATTATTGAATTAAACGAAGCGTTATCCAACAAAATTGCAGCCGGTGAAGTGGTGGAAAGACCTTCTTCCGTTGTCAAAGAATTGGTGGAAAACTCCCTGGATGCGGGCAGTACGGTCATTGAAATATCCATTAAAGAAGCGGGACTCAGTGAAATTCGGGTCATTGACAATGGAAAGGGAATCGGTGAGGAGGATGTCATCGCGGCGTTTAAAAGACATGCAACAAGCAAGATAAAAGATGAGCATGATTTGTTCCGCATTAGAACACTCGGTTTCCGAGGCGAGGCGCTTCCAAGTATCGCCTCGGTTTCCCGGGTGCAGATCATAACGGCCAGGGAAGGTGAAGATGGCTCAAAAGTTGTATTGGACGGGGGAAAAATCATTGCGCATGAGAAAGCCCCATCGAGAAAGGGTACGGATATTACCGTGTCAGACTTATTTTATAATACACCGGCCCGCCTGAAATATGTAAAGAGTCTTCATACCGAAATTGGACACATTACCGATGTCGTAAACCGGTTGGCATTATCCCATCCGGATGTATCCATCCGCCTCCAGCATAATGGCCGAATTCTCCTTCAGACGAACGGAAACGGAGATATTAGACAAGTATTGGCGGCGATTTACGGGAAAAATATCGCGAGAGACATGCTGCCCATTAGTGGCCGGTCGCTTGATTTTTCCATTGAAGGGTATATATCCAGACCCGAAATGACCCGCGCTTCCAGAAATTATATTTCTACGCTCATCAATGGCAGATTCATCAAAAATTATTCTCTTGTCAAAGCGATTCTGGAAGGTTACAAAACACTCCTTCCGATCGGACGTTTCCCCATTGCGCTTATTACGATTACGATGGACCCGTTGCTCGTTGATGTGAACGTTCACCCGGCAAAATTGGAGGTTCGGCTCAGTAAAGAAATGGAACTGAATGAACTGATTACTGAAACAGTCAAGCAAGCTTTCAAAAAGGAACAGCTCATTCCACACGGGACCGCCCCTTCCCGCTCAAGAGAGCAAAGCAGTGTCCAAACAACTCTGAAGTTGGAGCCATCAACTGAACCAAATACGTACCATTCGCAGAGCAGCCGAAAAAACACATTTTTCACTAGGGAAACATTGTTGCCTCCTGAAGAAATGAAAAAGCTATATGAACCGATTGAACAGCCTGAGGAGGAGCCACTCTCGGTCCCCCATGAAACAGAGCAGCCAGGTGTCGAGGACGAAACCTTGTTGGAGGCGCCGTCACTTGAAAAAGAAGATAGTATGGAGCATGCCAGGATGCCGGCTCTTTACCCGATCGGGCAAATGCACGGAACGTATATTTTGGCCCAAAATGAAAACGGTCTTTATTTGATTGATCAACATGCCGCCCAGGAAAGAATCAAATATGAATACTTCCGCGAAAAGCTTGGCAAAGTGGAAAATGAATGGCAGCAGCTTCTCGTTCCGATCACCATGGAATTTTCGGGAGACGAGTATATAAAAATAATAGAATACAAGGAAGAGTTAATGAAAGTCGGTGTCCTCCTAGAGGAGTTCGGCATGAACAGCTTTATTATCCGCTCTCACCCTGCATGGTTTCCGAAAGGCCGGGAAAAAATGATCGTGGAAGAGATGATCCAACAGCTGTTGACGATGAAAAAAGTAGACGTGAAAAAACTGCGGGAAGAAGCAGCCATCATGATGAGCTGCAAGGCGGCCATTAAGGCGAACAGGCATTTGCGAAATGATGAAATCCAAGCGTTGCTAGACGAGCTCCGAAGGGCGGAAGATCCGTTTACTTGCCCGCATGGCAGACCGGTCATTATTCACTTTACAGTAACAGATTTAGAAAAGATGTTTAAAAGAATTATGTAACAAATCATTCACTTAATATAATGCTTTTTTAAGGAATGAACGTTATAATGAGTATATAGGATCTGTCGAGGTGATTTTAGTGACTCTTTATATGATCATTGCCGGTGTGATCGTCAGCATTGCCGCGCTTGTTGGGACGTTTCTCGTCGGCAGGGATGTTTCTCGGCAAATGAAGCAATATGAAGAACAAGGAGATACGCCTGAGGACGAGCTTGCCCGTTCTCTCGATTATGAAAAAACGTCTTTAAAAGTAAACATTAAGCGGTTGACGTGGATATATATAGTTTTAGGTCTTGTTGTTCTATTTGTATCCATCGGTATAGCTTACTACGGCTAATCAAGCATCTTTACGATGCTTGTTTATTTTTTCACTGTTCTATCGTTTCTATTGTTATAATATATTCAATATTGGAAATATGGGAGGGGTTTGATGGAACAATATATTTTGGCGATCGACCAGGGGACGACCAGTACCAGGGCGATCTTATTTAACCATAACGGAGAAACAGTTAACATATCCCAAAGAGAATTCACTCAATATTTTCCCAGCCCCGGATGGGTGGAGCATGATGCAATTGAAATATGGGGTTCTGTATTGGCCGTCATTGCCGCATGCTTGACCGAAGTTGGTGTAAAGCCGTCTCAAGTAGCCGGAATTGGCATTTCAAATCAGCGGGAAACAGCCGTTGTATGGGATAAAGATACAGGGCAGCCGATCTATCACGCAATCGTATGGCAATCCCGGCAAACCGAAGGGATATGCAATGCCTTGAAGGAACAGAACTTGGAAGAAACATTTCGAAAAAAAACGGGGCTATTGATCGACCCCTATTTTTCAGGGACTAAGGTGAAATGGATTCTTGACAATGTCGAAGGAGCGCGGGAAAAGGCAAAAGCCGGAAAGCTTTTATTCGGCACAATCGATACATGGCTTATTTGGAAGCTGTCCGGTGGAGCGGTTCATGTAACAGACTTTTCCAATGCTTCACGCACATTGATGTATAATATCCATACGCTTGAATGGGACCAAGAGTTGCTGGATATTCTTGGCATTTCGCGATCCATGTTGCCTGAAGTGAGGCCCTCTTCGGAAGTATACGCAAAAACGGTTCCGGAACATTTTTTTGATCAGGAAATACCGATCGCTAGTGCTGCTGGAGATCAGCAGGCCGCTTTGTTTGGCCAAGCTTGCTTTGAAAAAGGGATGGCTAAAAATACATATGGAACCGGATGCTTTATGTTAATGAATACAGGTGAAAAACCTGTTACTTCCAAGCACGGACTTCTTACGACCATCGCGTGGAAGGTTGGAGGGAAGCTGGAGTACGCTTTGGAAGGAAGCATATTCGTAGCCGGGTCTGCGATCCAATGGTTAAGGGACGGTTTGCAGATCATCAAAGACACTCCTTCCAGTGAAACTTACGCATCGAAAGTCGATTCGACCGATGGTGTCTATGTTGTTCCCGCTTTTGTGGGGTTGGGGACACCGTATTGGGATAGTGATGTGAGGGGGGCGGTGTTTGGCTTGACGAGAGGCACGACAAAAGAGCATTTTATCCGCGCGACCCTGGAGTCGCTCGCCTATCAAACGAAGGATGTTCTATTGTCGATGGAAGCGGATTCGGGTATTTCGCTTAAAAAGCTGCGAGTAGACGGAGGGGCAGTGAGAAACAACTTCTTAATGCAATTTCAAAGTGATCTGCTGCGTGTGGCTGTTGAAAGGCCAAAGATCAATGAAACGACAGCACTTGGAACAGCTTATCTGGCGGGACTTGCAGTTGGCTTTTGGAAAGATCAAGAAGAAATTGGTAAAAGATGGGCTTTAGATGAAAAATTCCATCCGGAAATGGCGGAAGAGCGGGCCGACAGATTATATGCCGGTTGGCAGACGGCGGTTCGGGCTGCCATGGCTTTTAAACCTTGACGAGCTTTAAACATTTTCTTTTGAATACTTTTTTTGGTAAGATAACACATAAGCAATTAGTGAAAGCAGTGAATTCCATTGAAGGAGAAAAAAAAGCTCATCGTCATTGTCGGTCCGACAGCCGTAGGAAAAACAGATACGAGCATTACAGTGGCAAAATGTTTTAACGGAGAAGTTATTAGCGGTGATTCCATGCAAGTGTATAAAGGGATGGATATTGGTACTGCCAAAATTCAACCCGATGAAATGATGGGAATTCCACATCACTTATTGGACATCAAAAAACCGGATGAGCCGTTTTCAGTCGCCGAGTTTCAAACAGTGGTCAGAAAAAAAATCAATGATATTACCGCCCGCGGCGCCGTTCCCATTATTGTCGGCGGGACAGGGCTTTATATCGCTTCGGTTTTATACGACTACAAATTTACCGATGAAGCGCCTGACACCGAATACCGCAGAGCCTTGGAAAAAAGAGCTTCAGAAGGAAAAACAGATGAACTATATCAGGAGCTGGCCGCGGTGGATCCGGAAACAGCGAGCAGTATTCATCCTCACAATGTAAAAAGGGTTATTCGCGCTTTGGAAATCTACCGCTTAACCGGAACAAAAATGAGCGAAAAACCGAAAGCAACATTGGCTGAGCCGCTTTATGACACAGCTTTAATCGGACTTACAATGGATCGCAGCAAATTGTATGAGCGCATTAACAATCGTGTAGACATCATGATGAAAATGGGCTTTCTTCAAGAAGCCAAATACTTTTATGATCAAGGCCTCCGTAATGTCCAGTCTGTTCAGGCCATCGGCTATAAAGAACTTTTTGAGTACTTTGATGGGAAGCTGTCTCTGGAGGAAGCAGTTCGACTGCTGAAAAAAAATACAAGGAGATACGCGAAACGCCAGCTCACCTGGTTTCGTAATAAAATGGATGTTACATGGTTTGATATGACGAATGAAAGGGAACACTTGAATACGATTAATGAGATTGTTCAATTTATTGCAGGAAAGCTGCAATTAAAATCGAATACATAAGTATAGAGAAAAAGAGGAGGTCTTCCGATGAAGCAACCGATCAACATTCAAGATCAATTTTTAAATCAACTGCGTAAAGAAGGAATCCCTGTAACAGTGTTCTTATTAAACGGATTTCAACTGCGTGGGCAAGTAAGAGGCTTTGATAACTTTACCGTACTATTTGAAACTGAAGGCAAACATCAGCTTGTCTTTAAACATGCCATCTCAACTTTTTCGCCCCAACGCAACGTGCAAATTAATTTTGAAGAAGAATAAAGTGAGAATTTAACGAGTGGGGATTGCCGAGAGCATTATTGGGCAATCCCCACATAATGAGGAAACATTCTATGAAGTGCTCGGCAGTATCGTCTCTAAAAGAGCAAGTGCTCTTTGATCTGGTATGTGATCCAAAGTTGAACTCCTTATTGCCACTATTCTCACAAAGGAATTGGGGAACTCCTTTTTCAAGAAACGAGCAACTAAAAACAGTAATGAAACATTTTACTATTCATTCAGATGAATGGATGGCGTTCTTACCTTAAACTTTAGAAAGGTGTCGTAACTTTCACTCTCACTCAAGAATGGAAGGAATAACAAACAGCAGAAATAACGGCACCTCACTAACACATTGCTCTATCAGCGTAGGAAGTGGAAATGTCTTTAACAATATCAGCTCATCTATTGTATGACTACTAATTTTCATCTTAATGAATAATCGTTTTGCACCGATCCAGAATCAATTTGAACCTCTCTTTCTACAATTCTTCATTCTTTCGTTTATTCCAAAGCAAAGTAACCGAGTACTTTGAAACCATGCCGGCAAGTGGACTGGGGACAATTCATCGTCGATTGGAATGATAAGCAGATCATACTATTTTGCAATAAAACAAGTGAAACAACTTTAATAAAACGTTCTTCTTCAACTGAATGCGACGATTAAAATTGTTAATGCGGGAAATGTAGAGAAACACCGGTCAACTTACATGAGAGCTGGATTGTGAACAGAATTAAAAAAGGATTGAACATTTGATTCTGGGACTAATGGAAGAATTGGAAATTTTTTTAATTAAAAAGAGCAGCCGTCCGTTCGTATAATATTGTAAACTTTGGTGCGAACCCCAAGCGAACATAACATCTCTAGGGGACCCGCACCAAAAAAAACAGTATGATACGAAAATATATGGTAAAATTGAAAAGAAGATAGCAAAACACCTCCCAAAAACAGGTTATCCTACTAGATTTTGGGAGCAATTTTCCTTTTATTAGGAAATTTTCGCTGTCGCACTCCATGTGAGTGCGTGGATTGAAATCAGCCGTCGTAATAATGAATATTCGTCGAGTATTGTCGCACTCCATGTGAGTGCGTGGATTGAGATCGCTGTGTCGATCCTTTTTTCCTTTTAGCCACTTCCTGTAATCGCCCAAGGGTTCCGGATATTGTTCCAGCTGCTTGATCTTTCGTCGGCGCTCAAATCAAACCGATTTGTAATGAAATGTAGTACATTCCCTTTTGAATCCATCACTTTTAGAAAACGAAAGTAATTTTCAGCACGGTTTTGAGTCGTACCAATCAGCACCATTTGATCCGATAAAACAGTCGTATCCTCGGGCAATTTAAAATTGTAAATTTATCGCATGGCAGCGTTTTTACGTAGTCTAGATAGAAAAAAGTAGCCGTCATCAGTCATGCGGTCAAAGCGCTCGTAGTCCAGATAGCCACGGTCAAACACATACATGCACTCCTTGTCATCCACCATGATTTCAAGCTGACCACGGTCGTGTTCTTTTGCCGTTGTTTGGACGGCTTTTTCGGGATAGGAAGTTCCTTTTTCCATAAATACAAGGCGTAGATGCAGTTTCACACCGGCTTTTGTCTTGCGGAACTTTGCCCACCTATGGTTGGTTAAACTCAGTGGCAATGTGCTTGAATCTATGATTTTTAACGGCATAACAAGTTTTGTATATGGCATGCATTTGTGAGACTAAGTCAAGGAGAAGCTCTTGAAATAGATCTGGATTCATGCCATTTAATCGGCGTGACAGCTGCGAAATACTGATCGAATCAAGGTCAATCTCTTTTTAGAAGATGATCGTCGAAAAGACAATCACTTAGCGTATGAAAACTTTCTATTTCATGTAGCTGCGCAAAAAGCAGTAATTTTAGGAATGGCTCTGTCGTTAATTTTTTCGTATAGAAATCTAATTTCATGGTTTTCACCTGTTCTTCAAATAATGAAAAATTAATTGGTGAAAACCATTGTCCAAATGAAGTTTTTCGTGTAATTTTGTCCATGAGTTTGTGTCCTTTTTAGTGGATTTGGATGGGTTTCTATGCAAAAAATGACAAAATTGAATATTTAGCGTATTTTCAAAAGTGGAATTTAATTAATGCAACACTAGGTGTTATTTTAGAAAAAAATGAAGCGTTTTCATGAAGGGTAAAAAACTGAAACGCATAGATGGAGAGGTGTCAGAAGATTTAGCTTTCTAAAAGTATTTCCCAAAAGGGAGGAAGTTCATTTTACTAAATGTATGTAATGTATGGTACTCGTTAGTCGAGAAGGTATGCTAATATGTTTTCAACATAACATTAATATAATGAATGTGTACTCACCTGTTACTTGGAGTGGCAGGCGGATTAGCTTTAAATAGCTGGTTCCTGGCCCGTCAACTTGCTGCGCAGAGGCACGAACTATCTTTCAGGAAAACGGCAGTTGAAAATAAATTGTTCCGTTTAGTGTTGAAACCGAGCTTGTTAGTAGTTTATGGGCGTAAAGAAAAAGAACCCCAAACTGCAGGAAGCAGCGTTTTTTTATTAATAGCCCAGTCGTCCTCCTTATGTAATGAGGCTGGCTTTTTTCGAATATAATGGATACAAACAATATGAGGAACAAAATGTCATATTGGGCGTATACTGTTTCTGAATGCGAGGTGATGGGCTGTGGATGAACCAATCAAGATGAAGAATAATGGCCAGATCAGTATAATGCTCAACATGCATAAAAGGGATAAACATAAAGATGGACATGGTCATGCTGTTTCCAAATCATTGCCCGGCCAACATGCCATCTTAAATGAAATTGAAAGTGAGATGGATTCCCTTGTAGGACTCAACCACATAAAGAAAACAATGAAGGAAATTTATGCGTGGATTTACATTAACAAAAAACGGGAAGCTGCAGGATTAAAAGCCGGTCCTCAAGTGTTGCATATGATGTTCAAAGGAAATCCGGGAACGGGAAAAACGACTGTCGCCAGGCTGATTGGCAAATTGCTCCATAAAATGGAGGTTCTTCCTAAAGGACATCTGATTGAAGCGGAAAGGGCTGATCTTGTTGGCGAGTACATTGGCCACACTGCACAAAAAACACGGGATTTAATCAAAAAAGCATCCGGCGGTATTTTATTCATTGATGAAGCCTATTCACTTGGCCGCGGTGGTGAGAAAGACTTTGGCAAAGAAGCGATTGATACCCTTGTTAAACATATGGAAGATAAACAGCATACCTTTATTTTAATCCTGGCTGGATATTCAAAAGAAATGGATTATTTTTTAAGTTTAAATCCCGGCCTTCACTCCAGGTTTCCACTTGTCTTTCATTTTCCGGACTATTCTGTCAATGAATTAATGGAAATTGCCAGACGCATGTTACGAGAGAAGCAATATGAATTTACCCATGAAGCAGAAGCGAAATTGAAAGATCATCTTATATACGCCAAAGGTGTGAACAGATCCACATTTTCCAATGGACGGTATGTCCGCAATATTATCGAAGGCGCGGTGCGGGCGCAGGCCATGCGGCTTCTTTCCGAAAGCAGATTGAACCGTAATAATTTGATGACGCTTCATAGCCGCGATTTGGTCTTTGCGAAAAATAACACCTATACTTAAATGTCCACTCCGACTTCTGGCGGAGTTTCTTTTTTCTTTCCAAACATATCTGTTATGATGTGTTTAGACATTGTAAAGAAAGCAGGAGTGTCTAAAATGCTCAAACATGAAGAAACAGCTATTCTTGTCGGTTGCCAGCTCGATGCAAACGACCATCATTTTCAATATTCAATGGATGAACTGGCTTCGTTGACAACTACAGCCAAAGCGAAAGTACTGGCCACAATGGTACAAAAACGGGAACGGCTCCATCCCTCAACTTATTTGGGAAAAGGAAAGTTGGAAGAACTTCAGTCGCTGGTGGAAGAGTTGGAGCCTGATTTAATCATTTTCAATGACGAATTGACTCCAACCCAACTGCGTAATCTTCAAGAACAGTTTTCTGGAAGGGTGCTGGACAGAACACAGCTCATTCTTGATATTTTTGCGCAGCGCGCCAAATCAAGAGAAGGGAAATTGCAGGTAGAGCTTGCCCAATTGCAATATTTATTGCCTAGGCTCGCCGGCCAAGGAATTGCTTTGTCAAGGCTTGGGGGCGGTATTGGGACAAGGGGACCAGGGGAAACAAAACTTGAATCTGACCGCCGGCATATCAGGCGGAGGATTGACGAAATTAAAAGGCAATTGGAGACGATTGTGCAACATCGTAAAGGTTACAGATCCCGGAGAAAAAGAAATAATACGTATCAAATCGCCATTGTAGGCTATACAAATGCCGGAAAATCAACATTATTCAACCGTTTATCGATGGCGGAGTCGTTTGCGGAAGACAAATTGTTCGCGACTCTTGATCCGCTGACACGAAGACTTGTCCTCCCAAGCGGATACTCGGTTTTGATTACAGATACGGTTGGTTTTATTCAGGATTTGCCCACTACATTGGTTGCGGCTTTCCGCTCTACATTGGAAGAAGCGCGTGAGGCGGATCTGTTGCTGCATGTTGTTGATTGTTCCAACCCGGACTATAGCAATCATGAAGAGACAGTTCGAGAGCTGTTGAAAGAACTGGAAATAGCACACTTGCCCCAATTGACCGTATACAATAAAGCAGATCAAATTCATTCTGATTTTGTTCCAAGTTCAGGAGATGCGGTTCTAATGAGTGCGTTTGATGAGAATGACCGAAATCTGCTAAAACAAAAAATTGAAAGTATGGCCGTAGCATCCATGGAGTACTATCATGTAATCATTCCCTCACATGAAGGGCGGCTTTTGTCTGTATTAAAGAGCGACACGATTTTGAGAGAATTAACTTTTTTGGAGAAAGAACAGGCCTATAAATGCAAAGGTTACGTTCTTCCAGATCATCCTGTAACAGGATCGCTAAAATTATATGAAGTTTGAAGGAGTCAGCAAAAAATGTATACGTACTTGACACATAGAGAGAAATTGGGCCCCGTCATTGAAGCTGTTGAAGAGAAAATTTCGGGTAAGCTCAAAGAAATTGACAAGCTCATTGAAATAAATCAATATCGCGTATTAGCATGCTTCCAAAAGCATCGTGTGAACGATACATATTTTCATCCATCCACCGGGTATGGGTATGATGATATGGGGCGGGAAACACTTGAAAGCATTTATGCCGATGTGTTTGGCGGGGAGGCCGGGCTTGTCCGCCCACAAATTGTCTCAGGCACTCACGCCATCGCTATTTCGTTGTTTGGAGTGCTTCGTCCCGGGGATGAATTGCTATATATTACTGGAAAGCCGTACGATACACTGGAAGAAATTGTTGGGATTCGCGGCAAATCCAGCGGATCACTGAAGGAATTTGGCGTCGCTTATGAAGCCGTCCCTTTAACTCAGGAAGGAAAAGTGGATTTTCAAGCTGTTCAACAGAAAATCAATTCAAAGACGAAAGTAATTGGTATACAAAGATCGAAAGGCTATGACGACCGTCCTTCATTTACTATCGCAGAAATCGCTGAAATGATCGCTTTTGTAAAAGAAATAAACCCGGAGCTGATTGTTTTTGTTGACAATTGCTACGGTGAATTTGTAGAAACACGTGAGCCATGCCATGTTGGAGCCGATTTGATGGCAGGATCACTTATTAAAAACCCCGGGGGAGGAATTGTAAAAACGGGAGGCTATATTGTTGGGAAATCGAAATATGTTGAAGACTGTTCCTATAGGATGACATCCCCGGGCCTTGGCTCAGAAGCCGGAGCTTCCCTTTACAGCCTGCTTGAAATGTATCAAGGGTTTTTCCTGGCACCCCATATTACGGGGCAAGCACTGAAAGGAGCTGTCTTTACATCGGCTTTTCTGCAACAGATCGGGATGAACACGGAGCCGAAATGGGATGCGCCGCGAACAGATTTAATACAATCCGTCCAGTTTGGCGATGCCGATTTAATGGTTGCGTTTTGCCAGGCTATCCAGGCCGCATCACCGGTGGATTCGTATGTTATGCCTTATCCTAGTGAAATGCCGGGCTATAATGATCCTGTCATCATGGCCGCCGGTACTTTTATTCAAGGGGCCAGCATTGAACTGTCGGCCGACGGCCCGATCCGTCCTCCATATGCCGCATATGTACAAGGAGGCCTTACATATGCCCATGTAAAAATTGCCATTTCCACTGCGGTGGATTATTTGCTGGATAAAGGTTTGATTCGTGTAAATTAAGTGAATATATATATGGAAGACAGTAATAGCTTGCTGTCTTTTTCAAATTTTTTCTTGACAGATGAAACTGTGGCATTTATCATTTCGTACATGATATTTTTCTTTACTTCATGATGATTTGTCATGTTGAATCTGTCATTCCAGGAGGAATATTCGCACATGAGCATGTTTACACGGGAAAGCATCACACAGCTGGCAGAAGAACAAAACGTGAAGTTTATCAGGTTGCAGTTTACTGATATTTTGGGGACAGTAAAAAATGTTGAAATCCCCATCAGCCAATTAGAGAAAGCACTGGATAATAAAATGATGTTTGACGGATCTTCCATTGAAGGATTTGTAAGAATAGAAGAATCCGATATGTATTTGGTGCCGGATCTTGATACATGGGTCATTTTTCCATGGACTGCCGAAAAGGGAAAAGTGGCGAGACTGATTTGTGATGTTTACCATAAATCCGGGGAGCCATTTTTAGGTGACCCGCGAAGCAATTTAAAAAGGGTTTTAAAGGAAATGGAAGAATATGGATTTACTGAGTTCAACCTTGGACCGGAACCAGAATTTTTCCTCTTTAAGTTGGATGAAAAGGGTGAACCGACATTAGAATTAAACGATAACGGCGGATATTTTGATTTGGCTCCCACCGACCTTGGTGAGAATTGCCGCCGTGACATTGTGCTAGAGCTTGAAGAAATGGGCTTTGAGATCGAAGCTTCACACCATGAAGAGGCTCCCGGCCAGCACGAAATCGATTTTAAATACTCGGATGCCGTCAGTGCATGTGATCACATCCAAACATTTAAACTTGTCGTAAAGACAATTGCCCGAAAACACGGCCTGCATGCCACATTTATGCCAAAGCCCCTATTTGGTGTAGCGGGATCAGGAATGCACTTCAATATGTCTCTATTTCAAAACGGGAAGAATGCTTTTTATGATCCAAATGGTGAGCTGGAAATGAGCGAAACGGCATTTCAATTTATGGCAGGTATTATTAAGCACGCACCTGGCTTTACAGGGATCACAAATCCAACGATCAATTCATACAAACGGCTCGTCCCGGGTTACGAAGCCCCATGTTATATTGCTTGGTCTGCCCAAAACAGGAGCCCGCTTGTCAGAATACCATCATCAAGAGGGCAAAGCACAAGAATTGAACTTCGGAGCGTCGATCCAACAGCAAATCCTTATCTTGCAATGGCCGTCCTATTAAAGGCCGGATTAAGCGGTGTTAAAGAACAACTATCTCCTCCACAACCGGTAGACCGCAACATTTATATCATGAACAAAAATGAGCGGGAGAAAGAAGGGGTTGTCGATTTACCCCACAATCTCCACGAAGCATTGCAGGAACTGAAGGCTGACGAAGTTATGAAAGACGCTTTAGGACCGCACATCCTCGAAAACTTTATTGAAGCAAAAGAGATTGAGTGGGAAATGTTTAGGACCCAGGTACACCCATGGGAAAGGGAGCAGTACATGAAGCTGTATTAATTTATAAAACCGTTGGGGCTGTTAGGCTCCTTCGGTTTTTTTACTGACTGGGACATTTCGGTTTTTGTACATTTATTTTTCCTTAAACCGATAACAGTCCGGTTTTTGCAACATTTTATTGTCTTGATGGTCCATTTTTTCCTGGCGTGCCAATGTTGCAGAACTGGCTAATGATGACTGGATGTATATCATGTCCGTTCAAGCTTCCAATAAGAATGAATATTTGTTGTATTGTCTGAATGACTAAAAGCCATTTTTACAGATGTCTAATAAATGGGAAATAAGTGAATCTTTACGCACTGTCATTTTTTGTTTTGTAAATGAAAACTTTACATATACTACAAACAGTATTAACATGGGTGTGATAAATTGCAGTTAAAGAGGTGAAAAGATGTTGAAATTCAAAAGGAAACCGGCAACCTGAAACGGATTGTCGCCATACTTTTCTTGATGAATTTCCCAAAAAAAGACTACCTTTTAGGAAGGTGACGGAATGGCTGTTAAAGCAGGAGTTATATTCACGCTTCTCATGACCCATTTCTATTTTTTGTAGGTACATCTTAGGAACATAAAAAATATTTCTATCGTAAGTCTTAACATCTCCTACGGGGTGTTTTTATTTTTTCATACAAAGGTACAATATTGAAGATAGTGCGCGCTTTATGATCGATGCAGCCAGCGACGATTTATTATTTCACCTCTACCATAACAGATATATTGTCAAGCATACTGCCTTTCCTATACAGGAGGGGTTTTTGTTTTGCATAAAAATTTTTTTCACGAGCGGGCCGGCTTTGGGAGCTTAAAATAGAATCATTGCCACTACGGTCATATAAACCACTAGCTAAACACACAAGCTGTTTGAACAATTAAAAGTTTGTGAAGCTTTACTATGATAGGGTTTTAGTAACCTGCGCATGTCATTTTTTAAACGCAGTTGACATTGTTTTAGATTAGATTAAAAAATACCGAAACGAAAAAAATACTTGCCCAAAAATGATAAGATTCCTATAGACGGAATAAGGATGGAGGTAATAAGATGCTTAAAAAACCTTTTATATTGATGTTGCTTTCCGGATTCATGTTTACTGCTTCTTCAAGTGAGTGCGAAGATGTGCAATCCGTTGACGATAATGGGTCTTTACATATAAAAGCTAATACAAAACAAGCAATTGATCCGGAGTTGGCAAGCTTGCAAGAGCCAACCATTGGAGAAGCAACTGTCGAAGAACCTTTTAGCGAAAAGAAAAATAAAAAGCAATCGCCCGACAATAACGAAACATCCATGATGAACGAGACAGACTAAATGTTGCCCGTCCCCTTCTTGACTATGAACTTTGCAATCGCCCCGCAACCCTTGTATCAAGTCTTTCATCATTACATTATATTTCAAAATTTTCCATAAATGAAAGCCGTTTACAGGTACTTAACATGTAATGGGATGTTCGTAAAAGTGGTAAATCTATTAATTGTTTGGACACGAGCGAACAGTTTGATCTACTAAAAAATTCCTAATGTATAAAAGAATAGATTGTTTTTTAAACACCGTGGGCCCCTATGGGGCTTTTTTTATTTTCCGAAGTTTATAGGTATGAACAACTTTTTAATCATAGACTCTATCAACGCTCATATAAATGGTATTACAAAATCTTTCTTAAAGGATGAACCCGATGTTCAAATTCGCAGCAAAATCTTTTGCAACGGTTGTCGCACTTTTTTGCCTAATTTCGGCAATTGCCTTTTCAAGTGTAAAAATCAGCTTATTGTCCTTCATAGGTGATGATCCGTCAAGAACAGAAACTTTCCTATATGTCATGTCGTTGGAAAACCACGCTTTACAATCCGTTATTCCCGAAGGTTTTGAACAGACTTTGGGCAGAGATATTCTCGAATTATTTACGAACATCAATCTGCGGAACATGAAGACATTTTTAATTAGTGAGATTCCGGGACTGCATGCAGCGACCCCAAAAATTATTGTGGCTGGAAAAGGGACTGATTTTACGAATCTTCCGATTGAATCCCCGCCTCCGGATGATTTGGATGTTTGGGAAGAGAGTGATGATTCTGCGGAGGAATCTCCGCCGACAAAAGAACAGACAACAATAGATAAGCCCGTTGTTTTTATCTATTCTTCACATAATACGGAGTCATTTCTTCCTCTTCTTCCAAATGTAACGGATCCAAACCGCGCGTGGCACAAAGAGAAAAATGTGACACTGCTAGGAAAAAGATTGGGAGAAAAACTGGGAGAAAAGGGAATTAGTACGTTGGTGAATGAGGTCGATATTCAGGCGCTTTTGAAAAAAAGAAATATGAAATTCTTTCAATCATATGAGCTTTCACGTGAGATTGCCGTGGAAACGATGAAACAAAAAGAGGAAGTCCGCTTTTATTTTGATATTCATCGAGATTCGCAGAGAAAAGGGGTTACGACTGCGACAATTAACGGAAAAACGTATGCCAAGCCGTATTTTGTGATCGGACAGGAACATCCGAACTATCAGAAAAACCTGGAATTCGCAACACGATTGCATCATTCTATTCAAGAAAAATATCCCGGGCTGTCAAGAGGGGTTTTTGGAAAAACGAAGGCAGACGGGAATGGAGTATACAACCAAGATTTAACCGAAAATGCGCTCTTGATCGAGATTGGCGGGGTGGATAATACGTTGGAGGAACTCTATCGTACAGTCGATGTATTGGCGGAAGTGTTTAGCGAATATTATTGGGGTGAAGCAAAGGAAGCGGGCACAAATAAGTGAGCAAAAAATAAGCGGCTCAATGCGATACGGGGGATTGGGCCGCTCGTGCGTCGTGTATGGATAGCGAAGGAGGCTTGATCAATGGACAAAGCGCCTGTATAAGGCGATCACTTTTCCCAAAATGACGACATTGGATACGATAATGGGCTCCATACTCGCGTTTTCCGGTTGAAGTCTGAAATAGCCGTTTTCTTTATAAAACCTTTTGACTGTCGCTTCGTCTTCTTCGGTCATTGCGACGACAATATCTCCGTTGTTGGCCGTTTTTTGTTGGCGCACGATGACAAAATCACCATCATGAATCCCGGCTTCTATCATACTTTCACCTACGATTTCCAGCATGAATACTTGCTCGTCTGCCGGAACAAGTGATTCCGGAAGCGGATAGTAATCTTCAATATTCTCAACTGCTGAAATCGGCAGCCCGGCAGTGACTTTACCGACAAGCGGAACATTGACCGTTTTTTGAACGATTGTTTCCTCATTCTGGTTTAAAACTTCAATGGCTCTCGGTTTTGTCGGATCGCGCCTGATAAGGCCTTTGCTTTCCAGCCTGGCGAGATGCCCGTGTACAGTGGAGCTTGATGCGAGGCCAACCGCTTTCCCAATCTCGCGAACAGACGGAGGATAGCCCTTTTTTTTCACTTCATCTTTTATAAAGTTTAATATGTCTTCTTGCCTTTTTGTAAGTTTTGACACCTTTTCACACCCTTTTTCCCGTGATGAATTGACCTTATTATAGCATGCGGTTTTTCATTAAGCAAACATGGGTTCGTAATTTTATTGACACAAACAGGTGTTCCTATTATAATGTTTTTTAGATGCGAACAAACTTTCGGGGAGGGAATATGAATGATTGCGTCCGTATGGAAACATTATTCATTCGTCATTATCTTTTTTATACTGTCATTAATTATGGGATTAGTCATGATATTCAGTTGGGAACAAGAGAATACTTCCTTGAAAACTGTCGAAGCAAATGTATACAATGATCTACAAGATCAAAGTGAAATGACAATGAATCAAAAAAATAGATGACTTTTGTTTTGGGGTTGAAAAAATGCATGCCATTATTTACTGCAGGGTCAGTACAAACAAACACACACAGGAAACCTCATTGGAAAGACAACAGGAAGAACTTGTGCAAGCGGCAAAAATGTGGGGGTTTGATGTAAGTGACATCATTCTCGACAAAGCGAGCGGCTATGACTTAAACCGTCCCGGCGTACTTGATATGCTCGACAAAATAGAAGGCGATAAAATTGGTGCTGTCCTGATCCAGGATGAAACGAGGCTTGGACGGGGCAATGCCAAAATAGCCCTCATGCATGTTCTTCTTAAGCAAGGTGTAACATTGTACAGCCTGTCTCATAACGGAGAACTGCAAATATCGGAAACAGACTCCATTCTATTGGATATTGTGGCGATGATCGAAGAACATCAGAGGAAATTGCATAATATCAAAATTAAACGGGGCATGAAGAGAGCCGTTTCCAAGGGCTATCAACCGGAGAAAAACTTGAAAAACCAGGGGAACCAGCATGGGCGTGAAAGAATAGAGGTCCCGGTGGAAGAAATCATTCGCCTTAGACAAAACAATATGACCTTTGAAGAGATAGCTGCCATGATGAGGGGGTTCGGTTTCAAAGTTTCCAAAGCAACGGTACATAGACGATACAAAGAGTTTATGGAGCAGGAGGATAATCAGGGTCCATGACAGTGTTGTCCACTGTTGTCCATCTCTGACATTGCGAACTCTAGCTTCATGTAGATAGTGAGATTCATCTATCAGTCAGGGGCTTATAGATTGTTTTCACCCATCGCTTTTAGTAAACTGGAGCTAACTTAACGTAAAAAAGGAGTTTGAGTATGCTTTCAAAAGAAAAGCTCGCCAGGATTAATGCGCTAGCCCGAAAAGCGAAAGAAAAAGGCCTGTCCAAGGAAGAAGCAAAGGAGCAGTCGAGACTTCGCGGCGAATATTTAAAAGCGTTTCGCTCTTCCATGAAACAGACAATTGAACAAGTAAGGGTGTTTGATTCTACGGGACAAGAAGTAACGCCTGAAAAACTTCGCTCTATCCAGCTAAAGAAAAAACTTCATTAAAATTTCTTTACAAACATCGACCCGCTTCGATGTTTTTTTATACTCAAAAGTTGTGAAAATGCAAAAATATCTTTATGATATGTTATAGAACAAAATGGGAAAGGAAGAGATATTTAGATGCATAACAACAATGTGGCCGAGATTGACGCGCTGGCCATCAATACAATTAGAACGCTGTCAATCGACGCAATTGAAAAGGCGAATTCAGGTCATCCCGGCTTGCCGATGGGAGCAGCACCCATGGCCTATACATTATGGGCAAAATATATGAACCACAATCCAAAAAATCCCGAATGGTTCAACCGCGACCGTTTTATTTTATCAGCGGGTCACGGTTCAATGCTTTTATACAGTCTCCTTCACTTGTCAGGTTACGACCTTAAAATGGAAGACATTAAACATTTTAGACAATGGGGAAGCAAAACGCCTGGACATCCGGAATATCGGTATACACCTGGGGTAGAGGCGACAACGGGGCCGCTGGGACAAGGAATCGGAATGGCGGTTGGTATGGCCATGGCTGAACGCCATTTGGCGGCTGTTTACAATAAAAAAGATTACAATATTGTCGACCACTATACATATACACTCTGCGGTGACGGGGATTTAATGGAAGGGGTGGCTTCCGAAGCCGTTTCACTGGCAGGTCATCTCAAGCTTGGAAAGTTGATTGTATTGTATGATTCCAACGATATCACCCTTGATGGGGATCTGGACAAATCATTTTCGGAAAATGTAGGTGCCAGGTTTGAAGCATGCGATTGGCAATATATCCGTGTTGAAAACGGAAATGACCTTGAGCAGATTTCCGAAGCCATTGAACTAGCCAAAGCCGATCATACTCGCCCGACTTTGATTGAAGTAAAGACCATTATCGGCTACGGAGCCCCAAATAAGTCCGGTAAATCAGATGCCCACGGGGCCCCGCTCGGTGAAGCGGAAATGAAGCTTACAAAAGACTATTACAAATGGACATATGAAGAAGATTTTTATGTTCCTAAAGAAGTATATGAACATTTTGAAGAAACAGCGATCAAACGCGGAACTCGAAAAGAGGCAGAGTGGCGAACGCTCTTTGAAAGCTATAAAGCCGCTTTCCCTGAACTTGCCAGGCAATTGGAAGGCGCCATTGAAGGAAAACTTCCTGAAGCGTGGGATAAAGATATCCCGACATATGTAGAAGGATCCAGTCTGGCAACAAGGGCATCAGGCAGTGAAGTGATGAACAGCATTGCCAAAAATCTTCCTTATCTCATTGGCGGGGCTGCGGATCTGGCTAGCTCTAACAAAACAATGATCAAAGAAGAAAAAGATTTTTCCCCAGTTTCTTACGAAGGCAGGAACATCTGGTTTGGGGTACGCGAATTTGGTATGGGCACGGCCTTAAATGGGATGGCTCTTCATGGCGGGTTGAAAGTTTTTGGTGGTACGTTCTTTGTATTCTCGGACTATCTTCGTCCCGCCATCCGGCTTGCATCCTTAATGGAAATCCCAGTGACTTATGTATTTACACATGACAGCATCGCTGTTGGGGAAGACGGCCCTACACATGAACCTATCGAGCAACTTGCTTCGTTGCGCGCAATGCCTGGCTTGTCTGTGATCAGGCCTGCTGATGCCAATGAAACAGCGGCGGCATGGCGCTTATCGATAGAATCTGAAAATAAGCCGACTGCGCTCGTTTTAACGCGGCAAAACCTGCCGACATTGCCGTTTACGGCAGAAAGAGCCAAAGACGGTGTTGAAAAAGGCGCCTATATTATTTCACCTGCTCATAAAGAGCAGGCAGATGTCCTGTTGATTGCTACAGGATCTGAAGTAAACTTGGCAATCGCTGCACAAAAAGCCCTTCAAAAAGAAGACATTCATGCTTCCGTTGTCAGCATGCCGTCATGGGATCGCTTTGAACAGCAATCAGATGAATACAAAGAAACTGTGCTCCCGAAAACTGTTAAAAAACGCTTGGCCATCGAGATGGGTTCATCACTTGGCTGGCATAAATATACAGGGGATGAAGGGGATATCTTGGCAATCGATCGTTTTGGTGCCTCAGCTCCTGGTGAAAAGGTGATCGAAGAATATGGCTTCACAGTCAATAACGTCGTTCAAAAGGTAAAAGCTTTGCTTCAAAAATAAAAGGAAATGTTCCTGCTAGGAAATTCTTTTTTGTGTCTGGCTCCAGCCGTTTGGCTGGGGCTTTTTGCCGTTACAGCTCTCCCTTTTTCGACATGCTCATGCTATGTAATCGCCGCGAATCGGAATTCTATCTCCTTCTCTTAAGCAACATTCACAAAAACGTTTCGAGAATGTCATCTTTTTCTTGGAAACATTCGTTTGTTTTTGAAAAAATGATCTTTTGTTAAAAAAAGGGAAATCATTAGGTCATCTAGAATATATGTAAAAAAATGATTTGTGAAAGAGTACAGAGGAATTGACAAACTTCTTATAACGTCTCCATTATAATAATGAAAAACGGCGGGAGTGACGAAGCAAGTGAGAAAATACTCAATTTATTTAATAAAAGATGAGTTTGCAGATTACTTTTATGGCCGTGAAAGTAAATTTTATAAATTATTTACCGCACAAGATGCGAACATAGACAAACAGAGGAAGATTATTAAGCAGCAAATCGACTATATAACCCGGCCCTTACCTTTTTTAGAACTGCATAAGTTATTATCGGAGTCTATACAAAACAGAAAAATAATGATTAAGGGAAAAGTATACTGTACAGGAAATCCCAAAGGGAGAAATGGAGCAGAACTGGCCATTGAAGAAAACTTGCTATGTTTGAAGGCTTGGGGCGGATTTGAGTCAGAGTCTGTTTTTTTTGAAGTACTTCGAAAATATGAAGGCCATTTTTTTGCCGTTGATAGAGAAAATGAACGCTATGGTTGGGTGAAACCTGTAAAAGAAAGAAAATACATATGAAATGCATGATCAAGTATTGTATAATATTTGGGGGTTCAGTAAACTGGATGGTAGACAACTTGAAGGAGGAATTACTTAATGTGGTGGCAATTTGTATTAACGGGCGTACTGGCTCTTTTGGCTGGTGTTGCTTTAGGGTTTTTCATTGCCCGTAAATATATGATGGACTATTTAAAGAAAAATCCGCCAATCAATGAACAAATGCTTAAAATGATGATGATGCAAATGGGAATGAAACCTTCCCAGAAAAAAGTGAATCAAATGATGTCCATGATGAAAAAACAGATGGATAATAAGTAAACGTTGATTTACCAATGTATATCCGATTTACTCATTTGTTACATTGCAAAAAATAGCTTGATGTTTAAGCTTTCTCAAGCCACTTTTTCTGTTACAATTATCAAGCAGAAGAAGTGGCTTTTTCTAGTGTTAATACACGTAATATTCATAATAATTTGCTATCTGCGCGATATGCAACGTGACTGCCGATAATTTATTTTATGTAAACTAGATGGCGTGGGGTGAATAAAGGAAAAAGGGGGTGACAGGACTCAACATGAATCAGACGTTCTTTAAACAAATTAAAAAAACAGACGTTCCCGTCTGTTATGTTTTTTTGTTAATTAGCCGCCTGCTGTTGTAGTTTCGTGACAGTCATAAGATTATACTGATGGATTAAAAGATCCAGCTCAGTACTGTATTGCAATACAAGTTGGGATGTCAAGTTTGCATGATTTGATACTGCAATTAATTGTTCTCGCTTTTTCTCAATCTCTAAAAGTAAACTCTCCACCTTGTCTCGTCCCTTCTTGTTATTTTCAGTGTATTATATATATTTTTTGTAAATCAAAATTTAAGCATATTATATCAAATATATATCAGTCTTTTCTACTATTTTTGTAAATATAAATTGAAATTTTCAACAAAATCTCTGAAATTTTGATCCTCTCTTGGTCAAATATCAGGATAAATGATGTAAAAATAGGACTATGGCCGCAAAATCTCGCATATGGGCATTTGGCATGGTTAAAAAAGATGGCCCCGATCTTCTAAATTGACAAATCGGAGCCATTTTTTACTAAAACATATTCTTCTTTGTCTAGGTTTGATGAAACAACGGTTGTACAAAAGAGTTGGTATTTCCCCAAAGTTCATCATGATGTAGGGAGGCAGACTTCTGTTCATTCTTTCCGTTTGTCACTGCCGGCAAGCGCGATTGTATATACTTGGGTCTTTCATTTTCGTCAAGCACGCTCTTAGCGTTATGATTTTTGCTAACGTTAAACAAAAAGGTGGTATCTGTTGATTCCTCTATTCAACTCTTTCCATCTTTTTAAGCCCGGCTGGCACTTACAAATCCGTTCTTTTTCCAGGCTCGTCCTTTCCTCCGGTGTCATTGCCTGTACTGGCAGTATATCCGACACGGTAGGCAGACTTTTTACTGCGGCGAAGTGCTTTTGGCATCTGATATTGTTTTATGTCATTCTTATATTGCTGTTTGTCAGTCATGTTTTTTTCTCCTGTCCTGTTGTTGAATATCGGCAAGTGCTATGTTTTCCCCGTTCTCATTCTCAATAACACCTTCTATGACACCTTCTGTATATACATCACTTACTTGCTCATGTGTAATGGCAAGACCTTTTGATAAAATGTCTTTTCCATGTTCATCTTCCTTCTTGTATTGCCTGCCAGATAACTTTAAAGAATCGCTCAATGATATGCCCTCCTACTTATCACTATTTGTATGTATTATTTGTGAGGTTGGCCAATTACATTCAAGAAAAGTTTACCTGTACAGTTAGGAAGAAAAAAACGCTCCCAGTGCATATCCTCCAAATGCCAGCACAATGCCGCCAATATAGCTGACAGCCATATAAAAAAAGGCGGTGCGCATTTTCTTTTGATCAAGCAATGAAACGATCTCCACTTTCAGGGTGGAGAAAGTTGTAAACGAACCCAAAATGCCGGTTCCAACCAGAAGGGCAATTGTCGAGTTCAACACAGCACCTGAAAAGAATCCAAGCAGGAAAGAACCGATTACATTCACAAGCAGGGTGGAAAGGGGAAAGCCGTTGATCGGTTTCACTTTGTTTGCCAGACAAAACCTCGCTGTAGCTCCGATACATCCACCTATTGCAATAAGCCATATGAGCTTCATTAGACAGTGTCCTTTCGAGAACCATTTTTTCCCAACAACAACCCAAAGAAAGCCATGAAGAGGCCGATGACACTACTTAATACAACATATAACAAGGCAGTCAGTGGCGAGGTGTCAATAAGTTGGACAGTTTCTAAGCTCAAAGCCGAAAAAGTGGTAAAGGAACCGATGAATCCGGTTCCGAGTCCTGAAACGATATAGGAGGGAAGTTTTTTCTCGTATTGCCACCCAGTCAAAAAACCCAATATCAAGGCACCCGTCACATTGACAATGAACGTTCCATAAGGAAACCCGCCATGCCATATTTCGATCGTGTAAAGACCAATTAAATATCGGAGGACACTTCCTGCCATTCCGCCGATTCCGACTGCGATATAGTTCAAATGTTTCACCTGCTTTTATATGAACGAAAGGCTCCCGATCACGTTTGGAAGCCTCAAAAAAAATGTTCATATGGCGTAATGTCTATGTTTAATTCATTCATTTTTTTACGAAGAAATTTATGGTCGCGCTTTGGCGTTGCCAAAATATAGCCTTTTATAATGATATCCAAATTTAACCGTTTGACATTCTCTTTTAGGGCCACCTCACCTATTTTACCAGCGATTTTGTGGCGGGCGACGTCCCGGAACAATTCAGGCACAGGACTCACGAGTTCATCCAGGAGTGCTTTTTGTTCTTCTGTCCATAATGACTTTGTCTTTTCCACATAATATTCTTCCCAATCCATATCCGATTTCCCGTCTTCTTTTGGCAGGCGCTTTAAAAATTTGCGGAACATAAAAAATCCTCCAATGGCAAAGAGCGCAATTAAAACGACTACCCAAAAAAGGATAAATACTAAAAACCAACCTTCAAGCATTTCTTAACCTCCTGAAAAAACTTGCCTAAACTATATTCATTATAGCCAATTAAAAAAGAAGGTGACAAGCGCTTGCATTGTTGAATGTGAAGGAATAGTGATAATCTGTCCTTTCGATTTTGGTTTTCAGGTGTCTTTTTTCATCCGTCGTCAGTATATAAGCCGTAAACTTTTTTGAAATGTTCCAGGCTAAAACCAATTTTTAATCACGGGGTGGATTACATGATAGGCGGATCAAAAAGTGTGAGACGTTCACAAACAGCTGCGGTGATTCCGGTACTGGTGAGTTATATGGTATAAGACCGTGATTGGTTTTTTTGTGAAACAGGGGCTGTTAGTGATGGAATGAACCGAGCACTGCGATATTAGACAGTTCATGATGAAAAGGGGAGAGGAAACAAGATGTTTCTGATGGCGAAAAAGCGGGCAGGCTCGTTCTCACATTCCGAATGAGCCGGTCGGAAAATGACCATGGACATAAGGAGCAAAGCCAGTGTTTTCTGGATAGCGAGGGCATTTACGAAAAGGAACCTTCTCGTTAAACAAATCAATACCTTGAAGACTGAGCTGGTTACAGTAGTTCTGCCATTTACCAGTGAAGTTGGATTTCCGGCACTCGTGTTCTTCTATCTTGCTGTACACTGCCGTGTTGATACTGCTAGCGCGGTTGTATATGCTTGGGTCTTTCATTCCGTCAAGCACGCTTTTAGCGTTATGACTTTTTGCTCGCGTTAACAAAATTGTGGTGTCTGTAGATTCCACAAAGTTTCATTTTCGGGGGTGTTTTTATGGCTAAATATAATGAGGAATTTAAAATAAAGCTTGTCACCAAGTATTTTTGCTGTTGTCGATTCGATGACAAAACTTCCCGATCAGATGGCTTTATTCTGATGAAATCTCATTCTTTCAGAACCGGCGAGTAGACGATTTGCTATAATAATAGATAATCAAAAATAGGAAACAAGGTGATCAGGTGAAAATCATTCATACAGCTGATTGGCATTTGGGGAAGCTCGTACATGGGGTATATATGACGGAACAGCAGCGGATCGTGTTAGATCAATTTATCAACCTTGTGGCCGTGGAAAAACCGGATGCGGTCATTATATCAGGTGATTTATATGATCGCTCTGTACCCCCGGTAGAAGCAGTGAAGCTGCTGGAAGAGGTTTTATTCAAGATAAATGTTGAACTTAACACTCCAGTATTGGCGATAGCAGGCAATCACGACAGTCCCGATCGGCTGGCTTTCGGCTCTTCCTGGTATCGGCATAGTCAATTTTACATACAGGGGCGCCTTGATCATTGCTTTCAGCCAGTCGATATAAACGGCGTCCATTTTTATCTCGTTCCTTATGCTGAACCGGGCATTGTCCGGGACCTGTTTCAAGATGACAGCATTCAATCATTTCAAGATGCCGCCATGCGCATTTCCGGAGAAATAGAGAAAAATATGGATCAGGAATCCATTGCTATTTGCGTCGGCCATGCTTTCGTGACAGGAGGCAAAACAACTGACTCAGAACGGATATTATCTGTCGGAGGTTCCGGTTGTGTAGATGTGGATTGCTTTAGCCCTTTTACATATACGGCACTGGGGCACTTGCATAGTCCCGACGCCATTAAACATGAATCAATCCGCTATTCGGGTTCGCTATTGAAGTATTCTTTTTCGGAGGTAAACCAGAGAAAAAGTGTTTCTATTATACAATTACGGTCGAACGGGGAGTTTTCTATTGAAGAGAAAACACTGACGCCTGAAAAGGACATGCGGGAGCTAACCGGACTTATAGACGAATTGCTAGACCCAAGCTTTTACAATTCCCAAAAGACAGATGATTATTTAAAAATTACGCTGTTGGATGAAGGAGCGATCCTGGATCCCATGAATAAGTTGCGGTCGGTTTACCCAAATGTGCTGCATTTGGAGAGAAACATTGAGGTGGTTGATATGAAAAGGCAACATTTGTCGAGCCAGCAGCCACATGAAAAGAAAACAAACTTGGAGCTTTTTTCGGAGTTTTACAGTGAAATGACAACGAGAGAGTTTACAGAGCAAAAAAGAGAACGAATGGAGAAAGTATTGGAAAGTGTGCTAAAGGAGGAAATATATGCATGAGGCCACTA
The DNA here is from genome assembly GCF_037963795.1 of Siminovitchia sp. FSL W7-1587. Lineage (NCBI taxonomy): Bacteria > Bacillati > Bacillota > Bacilli > Caryophanales > Bacillaceae > Siminovitchia > Siminovitchia sp. FSL W7-1587. The sequence goes on along the minus strand of NZ_CP150169.1, from coordinate 214,602 downwards.
AAGTTAATGATGCAGGCGTTCGGACCGTATGCAGATACGGAGGTCATCGATTTTTCCCAATTGGAAAGCAGGACAATGTTTGTCATTTCCGGGAAAACCGGTGCGGGAAAAACGTCCATTTTTGACGGAATCAGCTTTGCCATTTACGGAAAAGCAAGCGGTGAAGACCGGGACGGAATGGATCTTCGCAGCCATTTTGCCAAGGATCATGTGCCAACGGAAGTTGCTCTTGAATTTTCTCTCAGAAATCAAACGTACTATATTTGGCGCTCTCCCCAGCAACTAAAAAAGAAAACGAGGGGTGACGGGTATACCGTTATAAACGCCAGGGCAGAACTGTACATATTTGATGAATCAGGATCAAAAAAGCTCTTGGCCGCCAATGTTCGTGATACCGAAGAAAAAATAAAGGAAATTATTCAACTGGACGCCAATCAATTCAGGAAAATATTGATGATCCCGCAAGGAGATTTTCGCAAGTTCTTAACTTCCAACAGCAAGGAAAAGGAAGTCATTCTTCAACGATTGTTTCATACAGAAATGTATAAAAAGGTTGAAGAAAGTCTGAAAGATAAAGCAAATGACTTGAAAAACGAAGTACTATCCGGAATAGAATTAAGAAGCCAAACGATCAAAGGCGCTTATACATACGGGAATGAAGAATTGGAGACGGCCATTTCCGAAAAGATACCTAATAAAAACACGGTTCTCCCTTTGTTGGATCAAGTAACAAAACAAATGGAAGAAGAAACATTAAGCCTTGCTCAAAAAATAGAACAGAAACAACGTGAAAGAGATGAAGCAAAAAGAAAAGTACACGAAGCTGAAAACTTGCTTAAGGAAATCGCAGCTTTTCAAACACTAACAAGGAAAAAAGCAGAACTGGACCACATCCAGCCAGTGATAGAAGCCAAAAAAAAGGAAATAAAAATGGCGCATAAAGCCAACAACCTGGAGCATCAAGAAGCCATATGCCGTCGCCTCCATCAAGACTTAAAAGAGCGTGAAAACAAATTAAAACAATTGGAAGCAAACATGGAAGCCACTAAAAAGGAAAAATCCGAAGCTAAAAAGCGGCTTGAAAAAGAAGAAGAAAACGAGGAAAGGCGAGAGTGGATAAAAGTCGAACTGGCCCGATTGAATGCCATTCAAGAAGACGTATATTCTTATGAAAAACAAAAAAATCACCTTCTCCTCTTGGAAAATCAGGTAAAAGATACCCGTGCACAAATAGACAATCATAAAAAAACGAATCAGTCATTGGAAAAAGAGATTGCTTTTTTACAGAAGGAAATGCAAGAATTTGGCCGGCTTCAAACTGAAACGGTTCAATTGGAACTGGAACAAGTCCGTTTGAAAAACACGTACGAAACATTGTGTGAATTGATGAGGGCCAGGCAAGAAAAAAATGATTTGCAGCGGCATTTTCAGCTGAAATCCTCTGAATGGAAGATAGCTAGCAAAAAATTGGATGACGCACGAACGACATTAGAACATGTTGAAAAGCAATGGCAGTCCGGACAGGCCGCTTTGTTGGCAAAGCATCTTGTTGATGGGCGCCCCTGTCCGGTTTGCGGTTCTCCCGAACATCCACACCCGGCACAAATGTTAGGCAGCATGCATAACGAGGATGATATTCGTGCCGCTAAAAGCGACGTTCAAACCCTCGAGAAAGAATACCAAGAATTGGAAAGAAGCAAGATTGAGCTTAAGACGTCGATTCATTTATCGGAACAAAGCATAGAAAAACTTACGGAAGAAGTGAAAAGGCTATTTCCGAACTTTGAGCAAGACCGTATGGATAGCGAGCTCAAGAGAGTAAAGGAAAGGCTGGAAGAGATGGCAAAAGTGATTGCCAAACATAAGGCAGCCATTAGCAAACTTCCCGCAACCGAAGGGCAGTTCAAAGAAAAAGAAGCTGCATGCCGAAAGCTTCATGAAGAATTGGAAAGCTTGATGGATCGGGAGCGGAAGGAAGCAAACGAGCTTGCGGAGCTGTCAGCCCATATGCGCGCACTCACTAAAAACATTCCGGAAGAATTATCGACAATAGAAAAGTTTAACGAAAAGGTGGCGCTTCTCAAGAGAGAATTGAACGCCATGGAATTGGCCCGGAAAAAAGCCGACGAAGATTTCCGCCATTTCGACCAACAGCTTGCGGCGCTATCGGGAGTCCTTAAAAACTTGCAGGAAACGATCAATGAGCAAAAAGAAAAGCTGCATGTGGAGCGCGAAGCGTTTTTAAAACAACTTGAACATGAAGGCTTTTCCAGCTATCGCCACTATGAACAGGCAAAAAGAGAGCCTGACATGGTAGAGAAGCTGGAAAAAGAAATACAAACTTATGGTGAAGATGTCCGATCGGTAACAGATCGATTAAAAGAATATGAACATCGCCTAAAAGACGTTAAAAAGCCCGATTTAAAACAGTTTGAAGAAGAGTGCCGGGAACTGGAGCGGACTCTTGAAGGAATGAATGAGCGGCAAACCGGCTTAGTTATGAACATAAAGAAAAATAAAGAGATCAAAACAGCCATTCTGCAAATGGATGCGCATATCAAGTCACTGGAGGACGAATATGAGTTGATCGGTCATCTGGCTGATATTGCGAGAGGACAAAATGCGTACAAACTAACGTTTGAACGATATGTTTTGGCTTCCTTCCTTGATGAAATTTTAGTGTCGGCCAATAATCGCCTGACGAAAATGACAAGCGGACGTTATCGGCTTTTAAGAAAAAAAGACAAATCGAAAGGCAACATTCAAAGCGGTTTGGAATTGCTCATATTTGATGAATATACCGGACAGGAACGCCATGTCAAAACATTATCGGGCGGCGAGAGTTTTAAAGCGGCATTGTCACTTGCTCTGGGGATGGCTGACATCGTTCAGCGGCATGCCGGAGGTGTATCACTCGAAACGATGTTTATTGATGAAGGTTTCGGGACGCTTGATTCTGAATCGCTAGACCAAGCGATAGAAGCATTAATGGATATCCAAAGCAGCGGCAGGCTGGTCGGCATCATTTCCCATGTTCCGGAATTAAAAGAAAGAATTGACGCCCGTTTGGAAGTATTGGCAGGACAAAGTGGCAGCAGCACCGAATTTGTTTTTTCGTAAAGGGTGGTGAGGTGGTTTGGAAAAGACTTTTTTTATCGCAACATTGACATTTAATTGGTTTATAGCCATCAGTTTGGCTGTCTTTTCTTTTTTCGCGTTTAAGTTGGGTTATCCGCTGATTGGCATATGTTTAGTGTTGATTTTTATTGGGTCTTGCATCGTAAATGTGAAATTCGCAAAAAAATGGAGAGAAAAAGACAAAGAATAAATGGGGGAAGATCGCTTTGGCGATCTTTTTTTAGGCTTAGTGTTTGTGAGTTCCAAAGTTAACGAGTAGTGAGCATGTGATCCTAAACACAAAGTTGCCATTTCCGGAAATGTTTCGAAAAAACACTCGCGCGGAGGTGGCACCAGACAAAAAACTTGGCGGCATGTCATCGCATGTTCGGATACATCGCCGTTTTAGCAATTTGCCAATCCACGCTCATGACAAGACAAGAAAGTTGACAGCGGTCGGACTTTCGAACATGTGGTCTTTTTAGACGCAAGGGACATGAGCTCGAGGAAATAAAACAAGAAAACGCTTTTACGATATGATGGAAGACGGCTTGAAGTTTGTAAAAGATATTGCGCTATATTTGATCCAATTACAATGAAACTAAATGACTTCTCAATACGTATAAAATAAGCAAATAAAGTTTTAGGGTGGGAATCATGAACGAATATGAGAAAAAAGTATATGAAGACGTTCAAGCATGGAAAAGGAACATGTACAAAAAATCGAGCCTTTTACAGCGTTTATCGAAGCAAGCGCAAACAAAGATGAATGATTTGATTCCTGAAAAAGCCCACCAGGTGATTTCAGAAAGTATCAAAAATATGGTGAAAGCAACGATTTTTGGATCAGATATATTGACAACATCAAAACCAAAAGATCAGTTAAGCCTTTTTCAACGGGATCAACTGCTGGAAGAAAAGCTGTCAATTTACCGTAAAACGGCAGTTGCTGAAGGAGCGGGAACTGGCGCAGGGGGAATCTTGCTCGGTTTGGCCGATTTTCCTTTGCTGCTCTCTATTGAAATGAAGTTTTTGTTTGAAGCGGCCCATATTTACGGTTTTGATACGAAGGAATATAGTGAACGGCTGTTTATTTTGCATATATTTCAACTTGCTTTCTCAAGTGACGAAACCAGAAGAGAAACAATGAATACGATTGAGAATTGGGAAGAGGAAAAAGAAAGGCTCGTTGATATGGATTGGCGTAAACTGCAACAAGAATACCGAGATTATATAGACCTGGTTAAAATGTTGCAGCTCATTCCCGGATTGGGTGCGGCTTTTGGGGCATATGCGAATTACCAACTGCTCGACCGCTTGGGTGAGACAGCCGGAAATTGTTATCGCTTGCGATTATTGTCACAGTGAGAATGATCATGCGACCAAGAGATTCTCAGAAAAATTGAACACGAAAGGAATGGCGGTTGTCTGACGGCTCGCCATTTGAATGAACGAAAGGTGTTTTCTTCAGGGGGAACGCCTTATTTGTGTTTGCGCGGCTTTGATTGTGATGCAATTCATTATTGGTGACACAGCCCTGATTAATTGAGAAAAATTTTCAATTAGTGATTGACACCCATTTTTGCAGTGCTATAATGAGTATGACACCAATTGATAATGATTATCACTTTCGGTGAAAACAGATAGAAAATGTTGGTGGGTGGTCCGTGAGAATAACATATTTCGTTTTAATCCTTCTTTTTTTATGTGCTCTTTCTTTGTTTATAGGAGTCAGCGATATTACTCCTTTAGATTTACTCGATTTTTCATCAGAAGAAACAGAAGTATTTCTGGTCAGCCGGCTTCCGCGGCTTATATCCATCATTTTAGCAGGAGCGGGTATGAGCATTTGTGGGCTGATCATGCAGCAATTAAGCCGAAACAAATTTGTTTCGCCTACAACAGCCGGAACTTTGGATGCAACAAGACTGGGGATCCTTGTCTCCATGCTTTTGTTCTCCAACGCTGCAATGCTCGTAAAAATGTCAGTGGCATTTGCATTTGCGCTTGCGGGTTCGTTTTTGTTTATGAATATCCTCAATCGCATTAAATTTAAAGACGCTATTTTTATTCCGCTCGTCGGACTCATGTTTGGAAATATATTATCGTCCATAACAACGTTTTTTGCCTATAAGGCCGATGTGATCCAAAACATGTCAGCATGGCTGCAGGGTGACTTTTCAATGATCATGAAAGGCCGATATGAGCTGCTGTACATAAGCATACCCATTATATTGTTAGCTTACTTCTTCGCCCATCGATTCACGGTTGCCGGAATGGGAGAAGATTTTGCGAAAAATCTTGGACTTTCCTATAAGCAAACCGTCAATATCGGCTTGATACTCGTTTCACTTGTAACGGCAACAGTCGTATTAACGGTAGGGATGATTCCTTTTTTAGGTTTGATTATACCAAACATCATATCTATCTTTATGGGCGACCATATGAAAAAAACCTTGCCTTACACGGCATTGCTCGGAGCCATATTTCTTTTGGCATGTGATGTTTTGGGCCGCGTTTTAATTTACCCATATGAAATTTCCATTAGTTTAATGGTGGGCATTATAGGCAGCGGTATTTTCTTATATTTGCTTTTTCGGAGGAAGGCATATGCGTAGTAATATCATTAAAATGAGCAGCCTTTTCCTCATCGCCGTTGGTTTATGCTTCCTATACTTGTTTCACGATTTGAATGGAAGTTATGATTACGCGTTGCCGCGTCGGGCTATTAAGCTGTTGGCAATGGTTTTGACAGGTGCGGCCGTTTCATATTCTACGGTTGTTTTTCAAACAGTAACAAACAACCGCATATTGACACCGAGCATTATCGGTCTTGATTCTTTGTACCTGTTGATACAAACTGTTTTTATTTTTTTTCTGGGCTCGGAACACATCACTGTAGTGAACAAACAAGTGAATTTTCTTTTGTCAATCGGGGTCATGATTGTTTTTGCCTTGTTGTTGTACCGGCTGTTATTTAAAAAAGGGCAGCAATCAATCTATTTTTTACTCCTGGTCGGTATTATTATAGGGACATTTTTTCAAAGTATCAGTACATTTTTGCAAGTACTGATTGATCCCAACGAATTTCTTATGGTTCAAGACCGGATGTTTGCAAGTTTTAATAATGTAAATGGCGATCTTGTCTGGCTCGCGTTCTTTATCATTTGTATCGTTTTTGCCATTGGCTGGCGTTCCGTTGGTTTCTTGGACGTGATGTTGCTGGGTCGTGATATCGCGGTGAACCTTGGCATAGCTTACGAAAAAATCGCCAGAAATATGCTTGTCATAACAGCTATTTTGATTGCCGTTTCTACGGCGTTAGTGGGTCCGATCACATTTTTCGGACTGATCGTGGCAAATTTGTCCTATCAATTTTTTTCAACCTATAAGCACAGGGTCCATATTACCGGAGCCGTCTTTATGAGCATCATCGCGCTTGTGGGAGGACAATGGGCTGTTGAGCGCATCTTCACTTTTTCCACTACGCTGAGTGTCATCATTAACTTTGTCGGAGGAGCATATTTTCTTTATTTATTATTAAAGGAGAGTCGATCACCATGATTATGGTACGGGGATTATCGAAATTATATGGAAAAGCGAAAGTGGTAGAAGATGTAACAGTAGACATTCACCGTGGCCAAATCACATCTTTTATCGGTCCAAACGGGGCTGGAAAGTCGACATTGTTATCGATGGTGAGCAGGTTATTAGAGGCGGATACGGGAGAAGTGTTATTGGACAAGAGAGATATGAAGAAGCTTTCATCAGATGAAATATCGAAAAAAGTTTCGATTCTGAAACAGTCCAATTTTTTACATGTAAAACTAACCATTCGTGAGCTTGTGTCTTTTGGCAGATTTCCTTATTCGAAAGGACGCTTGACGGCAGAGGATGAAATCAAGGTAGATGAAGCCTTAACTTATATGGATTTATTAACCATGCAAGATACCTATTTAGATGAACTATCGGGGGGCCAGCGGCAACGGGCATTCATTGCCATGGTGATCGCGCAGGACACAGATTATATTTTACTGGATGAACCGTTGAATAACCTTGACATGAAACATTCGGTGCAAATTATGAAAATGTTAAGGAGACTTGTCGATGAACTCGGAAAGACGGTTGTCATCGTTCTTCATGATATTAACTTTGCCTCCGTCTATTCGGACCGGATTGTTGCCATGAAAAATGGCAAAGTCGTAAAAGATGGTCCAACGAAGGAAATCATACAGTCCGATTCACTAAGAGAAATATATGACATGGATATACCAATTAAAAATGTAAATAATTGCAGAATTTGCGTTTATTATTCTTGATAAAGAGGAGATGAATACAATGAAGAAATGGTTATTTTTCATGATGGCCGGCTTGCTGGCATTTACATTAAGTGCTTGCGGAGCAAGCAATGAATCATCTGGTTCAAAAGGTGAAGAGAAGAAGGAACCTGATAAAAAAGAAGAAACGATTACAATCGAGCATGAGTATGGCGAAGCGAAAGTCAACAAAAATCCTGAGAACGTTGTAGTTTTTGATTTTGGCATTTTGGATACACTGGATAAGCTTGGCATAAAGGTGGCAGGTCTTCCTCAAGCAACGGTCCCTGCGTATTTGGATAAATATTCCGGTAAGGACTATAAAAATCTGGGGAGCCTGAAAGAACCTGATTTTGAAGCAATTGACTCGTTAAAACCTGATGTGATCTTTATTTCCGGGCGCCAGGCTGATTTGTATGACCAATTTGCCGAAATTGCCCCGACCGTTTATGTCGGTTTCGATTATGGCAACTATATGGATTCCTTCAAAAAGAATATGGAAACAGTCGGCAAGATTTTTGATAAAGAAACAGAAGTTCAAGCCGAAATAGAGGATATTGAAAAGCAAATTACAGCCATCAATGAAAAAGCAACTTCAATGGATCAAAAAGCCCTTGTGGTATTAGCAAACGAAGGGAAAGTAAGTGCTTATGGCCCAAGTTCAAGATTTGGATTGATTCATGATGTGCTCGGTTTTAAACCGGCGGATGAAAAAATTGAGGCATCCACGCACGGTCAAGGAATTTCATTTGAATATATTTTGGAGAAAAATCCTGACATTTTATTCGTCATTGACCGCAATGCGGCGCTTGAAGAGGATGCAACTCCTGCAAAAGAGACGGTTGAAAACGACCTTGTTAAAAAGACCAATGCTTTTAAAAATGAAAAGATCATTTATTTAGATGCCGATTATTGGTATCTTTCCGGCGGGGGTTTACAATCCATGGAAGAAATGATCGGAGAGGTTGAGAAAGCTTTCTAATCTTGGTCTGAATAAAATTCTCATCTGTATCCAAAGATAGTAGAAAAGGATCGGAGTGAGACTATTGGATGCAAAGCGCGTGAGGCAAATCCTATCTTCTCCCGCTGATATTGAAGTGACATACAATGGCACATCCGTATGGATTGATCAATTGCATCATGATGAAACAACCGCCACTGTGCATTTACGGGGGGCGGGTTCCACGAAAGAACCAACGACCGTGGAAATTTCACAGTTAACCGAAGAATAAGGGGGGCTAAAAGCCTCCTCATATCAATCAGTCGGAAAGAAAACAAATCGTTTTCTCCCGGCTGATTTTCCATTTGGCGGACCTCCCCTGGAGGATGCCCGCCACTTTTGGAAGGTTGGCGATCAGTAAAAACCTGCCCTTGAAAATGGACAAGACGCCCTGGCGCTCAATAATGTAGCGGTGTGATTGTTCACGATGTTTTTTCTTCCGTCATCAACGTTGTGATGAATTGTTGGATGAAAAAGAGCATATATTAGCTCATTAACATTTTCCTTTGATTTATAAACTTACCATAATATGTTAATCTAATAGCAAAACTTTAAAAGGGATGTGCAAAATGTCCAAAGGAAAAATAGCTGGAGAAGAAGCTGAAAATCTATACGATGATATCCTAAAGACGATAAATCATTTAAGCGAGAAAGAGGCAAAATCTTTTTTAAAGCTTATTTATGCAAAGTTAGACATTGTCAAGTATGGTAATGGTAAATACAGTAGCAAAGAGTGCGTAAATGAGCTGTTCGAAAAGTTTGAAGATTTAAATGAGTTACGTAAAAAAAAGAAATAATAAATTTGAAACGGCTGGGACATAAGCAAATACGAAATAGAAAAACCGAACAATTCATTTATAATTGTTCGGTTTATTTGTATTAAAAAATCCCTACCATCGCTACGTCAACATATTTCGCTTACCACAGGTCTCTTCAGCTTCCTCGGAAAGCAAAGGTCGCTTTCCTGCGGTATCTTCAGCTTGAGCTATTCCCGCAGGAGTCTGCCTATTTTGACTACGCTAAAAGCCTGCGTATGATACACTGGGACAATTGATCCCGCATGTAAGGTGCCGTAGACTCCCACTTCAAAATCTTGAGTGAATACAAAAGGTCTAAGTGGGAGAAACGGCCCCTAAATGCCCGATTGGTTCAACTAACAATCAGTAGGAGATGGAAGATAACTCCTACTGAATGAAGTTTCACTTTATCCGGCATGTAAGGTGCCGTAAGACTCCCACTTCAAAGTCTTGAGTGAATACAAAAAGTCCAAGTGTGAGCAAACGGCCCCTAAATGCCCGATTGGTTCAACTAACAATCAGTAGGAGATGGAAGATAACTCCTACTGAATGAAGTTTCACTTTATTGTTCGTTTTTTCATCAGCTGATTTAGTTGTGTCCAGCCGTTTCATTATATATAGCTTTTGTTGTTCTATCAGCAACCGCTTTTCATACCTTGATTAACCCCAAATGATACACAACGCATAATCATACTGAATAGCATCAAGCAAGAGAAGTAAAAATACAGAAAATCTCACTTTAGTGCCGGTTTCACATCCGCTGTTTTTTCCTTTTTCCCTTCCGGGTTAATTCCTTTTAACGCTAAAAGTGCCGCAATAATGGAAAGGCCCGCCAACACAAATAAAACGCTCTGGTTATTGTACTTCATAAGAAGGGCCACTGCGGGAGGACCGGCAGCAACTCCGATAAATCTCATGGAACTAAAGATAGATGTAATTGTTCCCCGCATATCTTTCTCGATAGTTTGCGTAAGAAGGGCATCCAAACATGGAAGTGCCGACCCAATCCCAATACCGCAAAATACAAAAACGGAGATGGAGTAAAGAAACTGATCTGAAAGCATTTGGGCGATGACGGCGGCTCCTGCCAAAACGATCCCGAAAAAGGAAATCCACTTCATTTTTGGCAAGCTGTCTTTCATGATTTTTCCAGTAATAAAAGAAGCGATGCAAAGCGCTGCCAGCGGAATGGCAAGTAAAAAACCTTTTTTCAAACCGTCATAGTGGTAATCTTCCTCAAGAATTGATGATAAGTAAAACAAGAAACCGAATAAAACAAACATTAAAATGGCGCCGATTAAAAAAACAGCAATCAGCCAGTGCCGATGTTCCGCAAAAATACTTTTCGTATGATGAATAAATCTGCCAAATGAGAGCTCATGCTTGTCCCCTTTAGGCTTTTTGACCAAAAATAAAATAAGAAGCAAAGAGATAAGGGAAAAAAGCGGGATTGAAAAAAAGGGGAGAAACCAAACCAAGCCTGCCAATAACGATCCGAGAATCGGGCTCAATACTTTTCCGAAAGTGTTTGAAGTTTCAATTACGCCCAATGTGGCACTGACATCTTTATCCCGTTTAAACATGTCTCCCACCAGTGGCAGGACAATCGGAAAAGCACCGGCTGCCCCGATTCCCTGCATTACCCTGCCTGCGAGCATTAAAAGGAATGGATTTTCCATTTTCCAGGCAGCCCATCCGGAAATGAGCCCGCCGATCCCTGTCATGACGAGCGAGGGGATGATCACAACTTTCCTCCCAAACTTGTCGGATAAAAATCCCGCAATCGGAATGAAAAAGATGGCAACAATTGAATAAACCGTAATCAGGTAACTGGATTGCAATTTGGAAATGTCCAGTTTCTTTTCCATTAAGGGTAACAAGGGAATTAACATGGAATTTCCCAGGGTCATGATAAGCGGAATGGATGCAATGGAAACAATAGCCCATTTTTTGTCTGCTGTTGCATTGTTTGTATGAGTTTTTTCCATGGCTCTTCCTTTCAGATCAATCATTACCATTACTGTTTCTCGTTTTTTGTTTTTTACCCGGTCTTTTAAAATTTTTCGGACACATCCACTTCCGTCAACTGCATATCATCCATTTTGGGGATCTTAATTTCAAGAATGAGATCCTTAACCAAAGCCGTAGCACCTTTCCTTTTTACAAGGCTGGGCAAGATGATGGTATGGCGCTTACCTGGTTCGGGCATATTTTCAATAATCGCTTGATTGGACGTATGGAATATTTTTAACTGTTTATGAGTTTCTTCATCCGGCAATTGAATTCTTATAAAAATATGATCAAATGTCTCAAAAACATCTACATGAAATTTTTGTTGTTCCTTTTCTTGCGCCTGGGAGCTGTTCGCTGTTTGGAAGTTGAATGGAACGTTTGAATTTTCCATGTGAGGAGGGACATATTTTTTGATCATTTCCGATACATAAGATTGAATATCTGCTGGGTTCATTTTGTCGGCAATATTCTTCATTTCGTCGTTATTAAATGGAAACATGCTCCATGGAAACATCCGCCTCCCTCCCTTGAAACAACTCGATACATTATATGCTTATGTAAAAGTTGCGCAACAAGGGAGAAAAAAAGCGTATTTATTTGAATTTTTTTTAAAGAGTAGTAAGATGGTATATGGATTTTAGAGATATTAATGAAAGAAGGATCGTGAGCAAAATTCGATAAAATATGATGATATTTTACCTTAAGATGCCCAGTTAAATAAAAATTTGTCAAAATGATGTCATTACGCTTTTACTCGTTTCATTTGAGTGATAAAATGGATGTGCATTTATCTAAGCTTCATAAAAAGAGATGAAAATCAGAGGTTTAAATGGTGGAGGTTTAAACAAATGAGTAACGAAGCATCTTTCCAAGATTCGCCCTGGCAGGAGTTTTCGGGGCATAACCTTGGGTATGTAATGGAATTGTACGAAAAGTATTTGGAAGACCCAAGCAGTGTTGATCCTGAGATGAAAGAAGTGTTCGACAAGTGGGGCGCACCGTCGACAGCCAATGCCGCAACAACGGTCGGCCAGGCTGATGTTTCATTCCAGATGCCTGCCATCCACAACCAGTTGAGCAAGATCGTTGCAGCCGTCAAGTATGCGGATAACATACGTACATATGGGCACCTGATTGCGGATATTAACCCGATCCGGCGGAAGGAAAAAAACACAAGAAAGCTCGAGTTGTCTGAATATAATTTGACCGAAGCTGACTTGAAGCAAATACCGGCATCATTCATTTCTCCCAATGCTCCATCAAGTTTAAAGGACGGCTATGAAGCGATTGAACATTTAAAAGAGGTATATACAAAAAAATTGGCGTTTGAATACCACCATGTTCATGAGCTTGACGAAAGAAACTGGCTTCAACAAAAGATAGAAGAAGGCGTTTTCTATCCGAAATTAACGAAAGAGCGAAAAAAAGCCTTGTTAACCCGCTTGTCGGAAGTCGAAGGGTTTGAAAAATTTATTCACCGCACTTTTGTGGGGCAAAAACGATTTTCAATAGAAGGCCTTGAAGCTCTGGTGCCGTTAATGGATAAAATCATTAGTTTGAACGTGGAAAAGGGTACGCGAACGATCAATATCGGAATGGCCCATAGAGGACGGCTTAACGTGTTGGCACATGTCCTTGAAAAGCCTTACGAATTAATTTTTTCCGAGTTCCAACATGCGCCTAATAAAGAGTTAATTCCATCCGAAGGTTCCATCGGAATTACTTACGGATGGACAGGCGACGTCAAATACCATCTTGGTGCGGACAGAAAGCTGAAGCGTGGGAACACCGCAACAACGAGAATTACTTTAGCCAACAATCCGAGCCATCTTGAAGTAGTCAATCCGGTCGTCGACGGCTTTACACGGGCAGCGCAGGAGAATCGCAATGTCCCTGGATATCCTGAACAAGATATGGATAATTGCCTTGCCATTGTTGTGCATGGGGACGCTGCTTTTCCTGGCGAGGGAATTGTGCAGGAAACGCTGAATATGGGCCGTTTGCGAGGGTATAACACCGGAGGCTCCATTCATATTATTGCAAACAATATGATTGGGTTTACAACCGAAAGCCGAGACTCGCGTTCGACTTTATACGCCTCTGATGTTGCGAAAGGTTTTGAAGTGCCAATCGTGCACGTCAATGCCGATGATCCGGAAGCGGTTCTGGCGGCAGCAACGCTCGCCCATGAATATAGACAAAACTTCCATAAAGACTTTATTATTGATTTAATCGGTTACCGCCGCTTTGGGCATAACGAAATGGATGAGCCCATGGTGACAAACCCAATCATGTATAACATGATTAAAAACCATAAAACAATCAAAGAACAGTATGCGGAACAATTGCTTGAAGAAGGCCACGTAACGAAGGAAGAAATCAAGCAAATTGATGAAAAAATTCAAGAGTCGTTACAAAAAGCTTACGACAAAGTTCCTAAAACAAAAGACAATCCGGACATCGTCATGAATCCTCCGGAGTATATCAATAAACTGCCAAAGGTACAAACGGCCGTAAATGAAAAGATTCTTTCCAATATAAATGATGAATTATTAAAGTGGCCGGATAACTTTCATGTATTCGGCAGATTAAAACGGATATTGCAGCGCAGGGAAAACGTTTTTAAAGAAAAAGGGAAAATAGATTGGGCCCATGCTGAGGCACTTGCTTTTGGATCTATTTTGAAAGATGGGACCCCTATCCGTTTAACGGGGCAAGATTCCCAGCGTGGAACATTTGCGCAGCGCAATCTTGTTTTACACGACGTAAAAACGGGTGAAGAATACATCCCGATGCATCATTTAAGTGATGTAAATTCATCTTTCGTCGTTTATAACAGTCCTTTGACCGAAGCGGCAGTAGTCGGGTTTGAATACGGCTACAACGTTTTCGCACCAGAAACGCTTGTGTTGTGGGAAGCCCAGTTCGGAGACTTTGCCAATATGGCCCAAGTTTATTTTGACCAATTTATTTCTTCGGGCCGTGCCAAATGGGGGCAAAAATCAGGACTCGTCATGCTGTTGCCACATGGTTATGAAGGCCAGGGGCCGGAGCATTCGAGCGGAAGAGTGGAAAGGTTCCTGCAAAGTGCTGCAGAAAATAACTGGATCGTAGCCAATCTATCGACGGCGGCACAATATTTTCACATCTTACGAAGACAGGCAGCCATACTGAAAAAAGATGAAGTGAAACCGCTTGTTCTAATGACACCTAAAAGCTTGCTGCGTCATCCGCTTGCGGCCGCAGACGTTGAAGAATTGACCAATGGCGAATTCAGGTCGATAATTGAACAAAAAGGTCTGGGAGAGAAGGCTGAAACGGTTGAACGGATCATCCTTTGCAGCGGAAAGGTATCCATTGATTTGGAAGAGAGCCTAAAAGATGCAGACAATACAGATTGGATCCATATTTTAAGGGTAGAAGAACTGTATCCATTCCCGAAAAAAGAAATAACCAACATTATTTCGCGTTATCCAAACGTTAAAGAGTTGGTATGGGTTCAGGAAGAACCTAAAAATATGGGGGGCTGGAGTCATGCAGTGTCCTACCTTTGGGATATAGCCCCTGAAGGTGTGGATGTCAAGTATATTGGGCGCCGCAAGCGTTCAAGCCCGTCAGAGGGTGACCCGACTGTTCACAGGCAGGAACAAAGCCGCATTATTAATGAAGCATTGACAAAAAACAACTAAGCTGAATTTACCCGTAAAGTTAGAGGAGGATTTCAAAGTGGCCGAAATTAAAGTACCAGAGTTGGCAGAATCGATTATGGAAGGAACTATCGCCCAATGGTTAAAAAAACCCGGAGACTATGTGGAAAAGGGCGAGTATATTGTTGAATTGGAAACAGACAAAGTAAACGTTGAGATCATATCCGAAGAAGCAGGAGTCGTTAAAGAGCTAAAAGCGGAAGAGGGAGAGACGGTTCAGGTCGGCGATGTGATAGCAATCGTGGAAGCCGGAGCATCCGCAGGGGCAAGTGAACCTGCTCCGGCTCCGGCAAAAGAGGAAGCCCCTCAGCCTGCCCAAACAGAACAGCCAAAAGGGCAAGCCCAAGAAGAAAAACAAGAAGAGCAGGCTCAAACTGCAACAGATCGTCCGGTTGCTTCCCCTGCGGCACGCAAATTGGCAAGGGAAAAAGGAATTGACTTGTCGGCTGTTCCGACTGTCGATCCGCTGGGCAGGGTTCGTAAGCAAGACGTAGAATCCTATTCCAACCAGCCTGCTCAACCACAAGCAGCGCCAACTCCGGCTGCTGCTCCAAAACAAGAACCACCACAATCGCAGGAATTTGGAAAGCCGGTGGAAAGAGTCCGCTTGTCTCGCCGCCGTCAAACGATTGCAAAGCGGCTTGTTGAAGTACAGCAAACAGCAGCTATGCTCACGACTTTCAATGAAATTGATATGACTGCTGTCATGGAGCTTCGCAAAAAGAAAAAGGATAAATTTTTCGAAGAGCACGATGTACGCCTTGGCTTTATGTCGTTCTTTACTAAAGCCGTTGTCGCTGCATTGAAAAAATATCCGGCAGTTAATTCAGAGCTTGATGGCAACGAGCTAGTCTTGAAAAAGTACTATGATATCGGAGTCGCTGTTTCCACTGACGAGGGCCTTGTCGTTCCGGTTATTCGCGACTGTGACCGGAAAAACTTTGCCGAAATTGAAGCAGATATTCTTTCTGTTGCCTTGAGAGCACGCGACAACAAACTCTCCTTAAGCGACTTGCAAGGGGGAACTTTTACGATTACGAATGGCGGAGTGTTTGGATCCTTGTTATCAACGCCAATCTTAAATGGCAATCAAGTTGGGATTCTGGGGATGCACACCATTCAAACCCGCCCGGTAGCAATTGATGCAGAGCGCATGGAAAATCGTCCGATGATGTATGTTGCCCTTTCATATGATCATCGTGTCATTGATGGAAAAGAGGCTGTTGGATTCCTCGTCACGGTCAAAAAACTTCTTGAGAATCCGGAAGACCTCCTGCTAGAAGGATAAGATGTTTATACCTGAGGCTGGGGCATAAGTAAATAAAAAATAGCAAAAAGGGACTGTCCAAAAAGCCCCTAAAATAAATCAGGCGGAGGAAAACGGTTTGTTTTCTTTCGCCTGATTTTGTATTTTTCGGGTCTCCCCCTGAAAGCAGCTGGCGAATGCCCGCCACATTCAGGAAGTTATGGGCCAGGGCCACAATCCCGAATGCCACGTGGACCTTTTTGAGTCCCCGCAGGGAGAATCGGCGGAACGACCGATTGCCCTTGATGTGACCGAACACACTTTCTATCTCGTTCTTCCGCCGGGAGTAGATTTCTGCGATCTCTTCACATTCAAGGGCTGTCTTGGCCTTTGCCTTCATCTCTTCATAGATCATATTTAATGTTTGTTTGGTCACTTACATTTTACTAGATGGGACGATTTTTTGTATATATGTTTTGATAAAAGGAGAAGTGAAAAGGAAAAGGCTGTCACAGAGAAAATCGATTTTCACCGACTTTTTGGACAGTCCCTTTATTTATGTTAAAAAATCCCTATCATCGCTACGTCGAAAATATTCGCTTTCCGCAGGTCTCTTCAGCTTCCTCGGAAGCAAAGGTCCCTTAATGCGTTGAAATTTGAACATGAATTTTGGCTACAAGTCCTGGGAGATCATTCAACGTTTATCCTTGATTCTTTAAGCCCTGAAGAAAATCGGGCGATCGGTGAAGCAAAGCGGTTCAAAAAGGTATTTGATGAGCTTCTTTTTGAAGCACGCCAACTTGAAAGCACCGGACCGTTCTATGACTTAACATTGCGTTCAGAAGGCAGTGTCAGGGAATTGAAGAAGTTTAAGCTCTCGCTGCTTGAAAAACAACTCGCCAAAAAAGTGAAGATCCAGCTTTCTCCTACATTTATTAACCATACCATCAATGAATTGGAAGAATATGAACGCATTTTAAGTTACTTTAAGAAAAATGAATCCCCTCCAATCCTCCACGAGCTACATCATCATTTGCTATGGCTGCAAGTGCGTATGGACATGCGGAAGCCATTTATGTCAACTTGGATGCCATAGTGAAGAAGCTGAAAGAAAAAAGCCATTTATTTACAGTCCACTTTGAGCAGTTTTATTTAAAAGCTGTTGAATTCACAGGGTATTTTATTTACGTACGAAGAAGTATGATTTTCCGGCTTTAGACCGGATGAACGATGAAAGTAAACTGGAGATCCAGGCTTTTCAAAAGTTTTTAAATGAATTGCTCGAACTGAATATTTCAGCACAAGTACTCGGTACTTTTCCGGCATTGATGGCTGACCATATGTTTCGGGAAGAATGCTATTATTTGACGAAACTGGCTGAATCTACAAAAGAACAATGCCCGGAATGTGATCCAACAAAGCCGCGAATCAAATAAAGCGTGCTTGATCGCACGCTTTATTTCTAAAAAAATAATAAATGATTTGTTTATTAGGGATTTAAACCACGTTTCCTTATTTCCATTTTCAATAGTCGAATCCATTCTGTACCATGATTATTCTTCTTCGCGTCTCGGTAGGCTGCTACAAGCTGTTCGTTGCTTAAAATTTTCATGCAGGCAAAAACCTCCTCGTGAAAGTTGAATAATTCTTGTTCTTCACCTACCATTATACCTTTTTTCTGGTGAAAAGGTAAGGGTTTTCATTGTTTTTATCTATAATTTTTTTGCTGTAGACGATAAAAAGAAGCCTCAATACAGAAGGCTTCTTTCGTATTATATCCGTTTTTATTTTAATGAGATCCAAACGCTCTTGACTTCAGTATAATTGTTCAGGGCGTAAGATCCCATTTCGCGCCCAAGACCGGATTGTTTGAATCCTCCAAACGGAGACGCGGCATCAAAGGCATTATAGCAGTTCACCCATACCGTACCCGCGCGTAAACGGTTTGCCACGTAATGGGCTTTCGCCACATCTTGCGTCCATAAACCTGCCGCCAATCCATACTCCGTATTGTTGGCGCGATCAATCAGTTCATCAAGATCTTCGAAAGGCAAAGCAGCAATAACCGGTCCAAAAATTTCTTCTTTTGCGATCGTCATGTCGTCTTTAACGTCTGCAAAAATGGTTGGCTCCACGAAGAATCCTTCTTCACGCGGCTGTTGGCCCCCGGTGAGCAGCTCAGCCCCTTCGTTAATCCCTTTCTCAATATAGTTAAGTACCCGATTCTGTTGTTCGGCAGAAACAAGCGGCCCCATTTGAGTATCTTTATCAAGGCCGGATCCCTGCTTAATACTTTTAGCATGGGAAGCCATATCAGCGACAACGTTATCAAAATGTTTCTTTTGAATAAATACGCGTGATCCGGCAGAGCATACTTGCCCTTGGTTAAACATGACGCCATTCAATGCACCTGGAATGGCTTTTTTCAAGTCAGCATCAGGCAGAATAATATTTGGTGATTTTCCGCCGAGTTCCAGCGTAACTCTTTTGACTGTTTTGGCGCAGCGCTCCATAATGAGCTTTCCGACTTCAGTGGACCCCGTAAAGGCAATTTTGTCCACTTCCGGGTGGTCTACCAAAGCTTGTCCAGCCGTTTCTCCAAATCCCGGAACAATGTTAACCACTCCCGGCGGAAATCCGGCTTCTTCAATTAATTCTGCTAAGTATAGGGCGGATAGCGGCGTTTGCTCCGCAGGTTTCAACACGACCGTACATCCAGTCGCCAGTGCGGCCCCCAATTTCCACATCGCCATTAACAGCGGGAAATTCCAAGGGATGATTTGTCCGACTACACCGACAGCTTCATGACGGGTATAGTTAAAAAACGGACCTGAAACAGGAATGGTTTGTCCTGTAATCTTTGTTGACCATCCTGCGTAATAACGCATATGCTCAATAGCAAGCGGCAAATCGGCATTTGTTGTTTCACGAATCGGTTTTCCATTGTCCAATGTTTCAAGTTGGGCCAACGCTTCCTTGTGTTCTTCCATTAAATCGGCGAGCTTGTACATTAATCGGCTTCTTTGGGCAGCGCTCATTTTTTGCCATTTGCCTTCATCAAAGGCTTTGCGGGCTGCCTTGACCGCTCGATTGATATCTTCCGCTTCTCCTTCATACAGGGTTGCGAGAGTTTCACCCGTTGCCGGATTAGGGGTTTCAAATGTCTTTCCGCTTGCACTCTCAACAAATTCTCCGTTAATATAAAGCTTTTTCGTACCCTGTAAAAACTTTTCCACTCTTTCGTTGACTTCCAATGCTACTTGACTCATTGAACTCCTCCTTTAAAAATTTTCCCAAGGATGGTAATATAAATAGAAACCGCTTCCAAATATTAGTATACTATGAATATAGGAAATATACAAACAAAATAATTAGGCAAAAATTACCAAGATACGACAAATAGTTACTAGTAAAAGAATATTTAGTATATAAAAACTAATTCTTTACTAATTCAATGCAAACAACTTATAATAATGTTGTGACAGGAGGTTTTATTTTATGTTTGATGAAAGAGCTGCATTAAGATTTAGACTGGAGCAAATGAAAGACGCGGAAGAAAGGTTGATCGTACAAATTCAGAAAGAAAGAGCTTATATTTTTAGCCGTTTAAGAGAACTTGATGCCCAAACATCTGCCGAGACCGGGACGTCTGAACAAGATTTAAAATTTTTAGAAAGATCACAGCCTTATTTGCAAGCTCCCCAACAAGATGGTGAAAAGAAAGAATGGACTGGATCCAAGATGAGAAGGGCGCGGCCCTCCAGGAGAAGCAAAACGACGAAAATGCGCGAAGCCGCGGTAAATATTTTGAAGCAACAAACTTCTCCCATTCGCGGCATAGATTTGGAAAAATTAATAGAAGAGCGCACCGGCTTTCAAATCGCCAATATGACAACCTTTATGAACACCATTATGAAAGCGGATGAAAGAATTATCAAAGTCGGACGGGGCTTATATTCTTACCATAAAGAGCCGACGAATAATCCACTTGGTCCCATCATACTCGGGAGCGAAGAAAACGACAATTCGACGAATAGCGAATCTTAAAGCCTGCTGAAAAGCATGCTTTTTTCTTTGATACGGGAAGTTTGGTAAAATAGAAGGGCTACAAAGCCAAGCAGTTGGAACTAAGAAAGGATTGTTCCCATGTTATTAAATGAACTTCCACAAAACATTCAAGAAATGATTCAAGAAAGAAACAAGTTATTTTCCCACTATGATCAAGAACAAATCGGAGAAAACGGCTTTTTATCGGATGATTCTTCCATTTTGAGTGATGCGGTCATCGCTTTATCATTGGGAAAAAATATCTTATTAAAAGGTCCGACTGGTTCCGGAAAAACAAAATTGGCAGAAGCTTTGTCCCATATTTTCAGACAGCCTTTGCATAGTGTAAATTGTTCCGTCGACACCGATTCTGAAGCATTGCTCGGATTTAAAACAATAAGCGAAAAAGAGGGGAAAAACCGCATTGAATTTGTTCCGGGTCCCGTCGTAAAAGCGATGGAGAGGGGGCATTTATTATATATCGATGAGATTAACATGGCCAAACCGGAGACACTCCCGATTTTAAATAGCATCCTCGATTACAGAAGAAAGTTTACAAACCCGTTTACAGCAAACGTGGTAAAGGCAAAAGAAACCTTTGGTGTGATCGCCGCTATTAACGAGGGATATATTGGAACAGTTCCCTTAAACGAGGCGTTGAAAAACCGGTTTATCGTAATCGATATCCCTTATGTCCAGGGAGAAGTATTAAAAAAAGTTATTCAACAAGAAAGTCTTTTAAAAGATGAAAAATTAATTCAACAATTCATTCGTTTTTCTGATGATCTCCTTTTCCAGGTAAGAAACGGCCAAATTCCCGAAGAAGCTGCATCCATCAGGGCGTTATTAGATTCTTGTGACTTGGCGGTTTTTATGCCGCCGCTTCGCGCAGTACAAAGAGGTATTGCCGATAAACTGGAAGAGGACAGAGAGAGAGCAGCAGTGATGAATATAGCCGCTACGTTATTTTAAAGGGAGTGGTTTCATGCTATACCACTTTATCGATTTCAACGACAAAAAAATCAACTCCTTTCTTTTGTTGGAGTTGGAAGATTTGGCGAAAACTCTGGCCAAAACCAATCAATACAAGGTGGATTTTGGAAAATTATCGTATATAAGCTTTCAAGAGAACAAGATATATGTAAGCCATTTTTGGGATGATCGTCCCCAAAAAATAAAAATAGATGGAATGAAAAGTGAAATCTTTTTGCGGGCTTTCGGAAACATCCATTTTACTGATTTTCGCGAGATTGAACCCTTCTCCAAGTTTGCGGCCGAGACCAACATTCCAAGCTTCGCCCGACAATTGTTTATGTTGGCGGAAGATGTAAGGATTGAAGAAGAGTGTAAGCGTAAGCGCACGGGGATGAATAGGGAGTTTCACACAAGACGTGCCGTTTATATGGATTACTTTGAATCGCAAATGAATGTGAACCTTGAAAAAAACTTATGGATAGACGCTTTTTTTAATTTCATTTACGCAGTTTGGAATACGAATAAGCCCTTTGCGACTTTTCCAGCTTTTCCCGTTGAACTCGATAGGCACATACCATTGTTTCTCGAGAAGCTGGAAAAAATGTATGAAGCCCAATCCACGAAAGATTGTGCCATTCTTTGTGCCGAAGTTGTTGAAAAGGCTGAACTGCTTTTTTCGGATGATATGATCAATGAGTACTTTCACTTGCCCGTATTATCCGGCAACACCCTGATGAAGGCTCGAACAGGTAAAGCAAGAAAATCTTTCCTTGAAAACAATGATCCAGCAGATGCCAAAAATAAAGACGTGTTCCAAGAGGAAATGAAAACGTGGCACCGCGAGACAGAAAAAGAAGGAGACAACCACTTGTATTTTAACCTGGAAAGGGGAACGAAATCGAGTTTGCCAAAGGGAAATGCGCGAAAGGGAGAGCCGGGCCAAACTGAAATGACGATCGTTCGGGGAAAAAGCGGAAAGTCAGCTTCTAAAGCGTGGGCAAATACAGAACTTGAAGGAAACGAAGGAATCGAAACAACAGACGAACCACATCGCTACGGAGAGGTGAATAAACAGGCAAAAGCCATTTTTATACCTCCCCAAACACCTGATGCTAACGATAGAGAGCAATACAGGAAACTCAGGGAAGGAGTTTTGTTTTATAAAAGAAAACTAAAAAATATCATCGAACAAACGTTGGAAAAGAAAAAAACCGGACAGCTTACAAATCGGAAGATAGGACGGCTCGGAAAAAATCTCATACCGTATTTTATTGAGGATTATCCGAACTTATTTTATAAAAAAACCGAACCTGTCAAAGAGATTGATGCCGTTTTTAGCTTATTAGTTGATTGCTCTGCATCGATGTCAGATAAAATGACGGAAACGAAACGGGGGATTATTTTATTCCACGAAGCGTTGAAGTCTGTTCGTGTACCTCATGAAGTGACGGGATTTTGGGAAGATGCGGATGAAGCGACAAAGGATGAACAGCCAAACTATTTTGACAAGGTCATTTCGTTTTCCCGTTCTCTAAACGAGAGTACGGGGCCTGAAATAATGAGACTGGAAGAAAAAGAGGATAACCGTGACGGTTTTTCCATCCGTGTAACAAGCGAAAGGCTGATCCATAGGCCGGAAAAGCAAAAGTTTCTTCTCGTTTTTTCCGACGGGGAACCGTCTGCATACGGCTACCATCAAAATGGGATTATAGACACCCATGAAGCCGTAGCAGAGGCCAGAAAGAAGGGAATTGAAGTATTTAACATTCTGCTTTCCAATGACGGAATTGATCCGGGCCAAGAGGAAGTATTTAAAAATATTTATGGAAACAGAAGCATAATGGCGGAAAAAGCGGATCAACTTCCCGATATCCTTTTTCCGTTGCTGAAAAAATTACTCAATCAATCGCTCAATGACTAGCATCTGATAAAATAATGAATGCCGTCTATTGAAGAATTAAGCATGCCCCACCGAACGAAACTGAAATCATATAAAAACCGGAAGTGCAGGTAAGAACCTCACTTCCGTTATGGCCGGCGCTTTCCGTCCAGTTTAACACGGTTAAACCGCGCCTGTCGCTTTTCTGTTTGATTTGCTCTAGGCACCAGGGGTGTAAGTTTGCTTCGCGGCTTCAATCGAAACATTTCTCTTTCAGAAGCTCCAGCGCTTGTCGCCTCTGTAATGGTAGCGCTTTTCGCTTTACCAGCCACGACTCGCACCGCCACCACCACTTGAACCGCCTCCGCCAGATCGCGGGAATCCACCACCGCCTCCGCCGCCACGACCACCGCTTTGGAGGATGGCGGCAAGCATTCTGAGCATTGACAAACTGAGAGCTCCGCCAAGAAATCGAAAGTCTAAAAATACAAGTCCGGCGAAAATCAGGAAAAATATAATGACCGTCAGCAATGAAGGTCCGTCATCTGTTTCCGTATATTCAAACCCTTTTGCATCGGCCTTTTTATCCAGATTGTATTCTTTTCCAACTTCATTAAACAATTGTTTATACGTATTGATGATTGCCGAATTGACTTCATCTTTTTCCAAGTAGGGGAGGGCGTAACTGTCCAAGATTCGTCCAACTTTTCCGTCAGGAAGAGCCCCTTCAAGACCATACCCAACTTCAATGCGGATTTTTCGGTCATTCAGAGAAAGCAGCAACAATACCCCATTGTCTGTGTTTTTGCCGCCAAGCCCGTATTGGCGGAAAGCTTCCAATGCGTATTCCTCGACTGTTTCTTTTCCAAGCGACTCAACGGTTAAAACCGCAATTTGCGCTTCCGTTTGATCGTCCAAATATTTCCCCAGTTCCACAAGCTCCTGCTTTTCCTTTTCTGATAACACATTGGCGAAATCTTGTACATAAATATCTCCAACTGGATCCGGTATATTAGCTGCAAAACCCTGCTGTCCTTGGGCAAATAAAAGGATGGGAAAAAGGAAGAGGAGGGAAAAGAGGACCCTTTTCATTACTCCCCATTCCTTTCAAAATCTACATCCGGCACATTTTGCGCTTCTTCATCTGCTTTAAAGTACTCCTTCTTCTCAAACCCAAATATGGATGCTGTAATGCGTCCCGGGAACTGTCTTACCTTCTTATTGTAGACTGTCACTTGATCGTTGTAATCCATTCTCGCAACCGCGATCCGGTTTTCAGTTCCGGCAAGCTCGTCCATCAACTGTGTAAATTGTTTATCGGCTTTTAATTCGGGATAATTTTCAGAGATGGCGAGCAGTCTGCTTAAAGCGGTCGTCAGTTCGGCATCTGCATTTGCTTGCTCTTCAGGCGTTTTTGCCCCGATCAACTTGGATCTTGCTTCCGCAATGTCACTAAAAACTTTGTCTTCATGACTCGCGTATCCTTTCACCGTTTCTACTAAATTTGGGATCAAATCGGCTCGTCGCTGGAGCTGATTTTCAATTTGGGCATGTGTCTTCTCGACCTCTTCCTCAGCATTGACAAATCCATTATAGCTCCCAAATAAAGGGATCAGGATAATGGCGAGTATCACAACAATCCCAATAATCGCACTCAGGCTTTTTCTCATTTCTTTCACTCCTTATTAGTCATTATACCGAATAAAGCCTTATAAGGTTTCATTTTTTTCTTAAAAAGAGCTTATCATTCAAATATAGTTTGTTAGTCCAAACAATAGAAAAATGATACAATTTCCATATAGCGGCGAACAGTTGGAATTGGAGGAGATTTAATGGAGGGATTACAGGACAAATTGAGGCGTCCTTTGCAGGATTTGCGGATTTCCGTCACAGATAAATGCAATTTCAGGTGTCAATATTGCATGCCTGCTGATATATTTGGGCCTGATTTTACGTTTTTGCCCAAAGAGGAAATCTTGTCATTTGAAGAAATAGAAAGGCTTGCAGTTGTCTTCAGCAAATTGGGTGTCAGGAAATTGAGAATTACGGGTGGCGAGCCGCTGCTTCGAAGACATATCACCTCCTTAATATCACGCTTAACGAAAATAGAAGGAATTGATGATATCGGATTGACGACTAACGGAGTCTTATTGACGAAAGAAGCGGAAAATCTGAAGCAAGCAGGACTTAAAAGGGTTAATGTCAGTCTTGATGCTCTGCATGATGAGATATTTAAAAAGATAAATGGCCGGGGTGTGAGTTCCAACGTTGTTTTACGTGGAATAGAAGCCGCCATTCGCGCAGGTTTAGGGGTAAAAGTGAATATGGTTGTACAAAAGGACGTCAATGAAAGTGAGATCATTCCAATGGCCGAGCACTTTCGGGATATGGGGGTCACGCTTCGTTTTATAGAATTTATGGATGTAGGCAATACGAACGGCTGGAATTTTCAAAAAGTCGTTACCAAAAAAGAAATATTCAACAAGCTCGCCGCACACTTTGAATTGGAGCCTGTAGATCCCGATTATTTTGGAGAAGTAGCCAAGCGGTACAGATACAAGGATTCAAAAACGGAGATCGGATTCATAACATCTGTATCGGAATCCTTTTGTGGCAGTTGCACAAGAGCGCGGATTTCGGCTGACGGAAAATTTTACACATGCTTGTTTGCTTCCAAAGGACATGATTTGCGGAACATTTTAAGAACCTATCCAGATGAAGGTCCGCTCGTTGACAAAATCCGTTCAGTATGGGAACGAAGAACAGATCGTTATTCAGATGAGCGGACAGAAGAAAGTGTAAGGCGCAAAGAGAAAATTGAAATGTCTTATATAGGTGGATAACATAGTGAGAAGATGAGGGGGAAGCCGATGGAAATCAGAAAGCCGATTTGGGTGCGGGATGCAGTTGCAAAGATGATGGAATATAAGAAAAGGGGCGAAACGGAACTTGTCTCCATCGATGAGTGTGATGGCCGCTTTTTATCGGAGCCGATCATTGCAGATCATGATGTTCCGCCCTTCAATCGTTCACCTTACGATGGGTTTGCGTTAAGATCATCCGATACCGAAAATGCTTCCCGTGACAACCCGCAACGGCTGCAAGTGGTTGATGAAATAGGGGCAGGCCAAGTGAGCGGAAAAACAGTCGGTCCCATGGAAGCGATCAGGATCATGACAGGCGCGCAAATCCCGGGAGGGGCCGATTGTGTTGTGATGTTGGAGCTTGTAAACGAACTGAAAGAAAATGGAGAAAGCTTTATTGAAATCAAACGCGTGATGAAAAAATGGGATAATATATCCTTTCAAGGGGAAGACGCGAAAAAAGGAACTCCGCTTATCGACAAAGGCGTCCGTATCAACCCAGGAATCAAAGCACTGCTTGCCACGTTTGGCTACAGCAAAGTGCCTGTCGCCAAAAAGCCGCTTATCGGCGTCCTCGCGACCGGAAGTGAGCTTCTTGGGCCGGAAGATGACCTGGTTCCGGGGAAAATCCGCAACAGCAACGGGTATATGATCGAATCACAAATATTGCGTGCGGGTGCGCAATATAAAAGGTATGAACAGTGTGCCGATGACTTGGAAAAACTGCGCGACACGATTATGCAAGCAACTGAAGAGTGTGATGCCGTCATCACCACTGGGGGGGTGTCCGTAGGCGATTATGATCACCTTCCGGAAATATATGAACAAATCGGTGCCCGCCTCCTTTTTAATAAAATAGCGATGCGGCCGGGAAGTGTAACGAGCTGTGCGGAAAGGGATGGAAAACTATTATTTGGTCTATCGGGAAACCCTTCAGCTTGCTATGTAGGATTTGAGTTGTTTGCAGGGCCCTATATTAAATATTGGCTGCACTCGGACAGGCCTTATTTACGGACGATTCGAGGCACGTTAAAAAGTGATTTTCCGAAACCGAATCCTTTCAGCCGATTTGTTCGGAGCCGTATCTTGTTTGAAGATGGCAAAGTGTATGCCGAACCGGTTGGGCTTGATAAGTCAGGTGTTGTCACATCCCTTGCTTGGGCCGATTGTTTCATTGTCCTTCCCGGAGGAACGAGAGGGTTTCAGGCGGGAGATCACGTTGATATGATGCTTCTGGAAGATGCCGAAGGAAGTGACAAGCCATGGCAGGAGCCAAGATTTTCCAAATAACGGGATATCAAAACAGCGGCAAAACAACGGTAATGGAACGATTGATTGCCACATGTAAAATCCATGGCCTTACGGTGGGGACGATTAAGCATCACGGTCACGGCGGTTTTCCAGAAAGAATTTCAGTACAAAAAGATTCGGAAAAACACCGCCTGGCCGGTGCAAATGTGACCGCTGTGGAAGGCAACGGTATATTGCATATAGAAGCCCAAAAAAGTTCGTGGGAACTGGAGGAAATCATTCAATTATACAACGATATCCCAGTGGACATTATTCTAGTGGAAGGTTATAAGCATCACGGCTACCCCAAGGCAGTCTTGTTAAGGGACAATGAAGATGTGGATTTGCTGGGAGAATTACATCACATTGAGGCGATTATTTGCCGGGAGCCATTACAATTGGGGGCAAATGTTCCTTTATTTTTGCTGACTGAATTGGAACCTTTTCTGGAGTGGTTTGTGGGTCAATATGTATATAAAGAGAAAGACCGGAAATGAAGGCCGGTCTTTCTTTTGTTTTAATGTAATTTGTTTTCAACTTCTTTACATACTTCTTCAGCACTCAATCCACTCGCTTCAATCACAGGTACTTTTGTCGTGGTCGTTTGCATGCCCATGATGTTGGAATCCATTCCGGTGACAACACAGCAGTCACATTCGTCCAAATCCGTCGCATTCGATAATGAAACAACTTCATAGCCTTTTTGCTGAAGCGCTTCCGTAACGTTCGTTAATCCTTCTTCCACGCCAATTCTCATCAATCAACACCTCCTTGCTAAATATCCATGTCCAACTGTTAGGAAAAATAAACAGTAAGAGAGCTTTTTGATGGAGTCAAAAACGGGAGAATTGTATAATCAAAGACATGTCTTTGTAGTATAATGAAAAGCGTGGATGATAGTTTGGGGGATTAAACATGGTTCAAAAATGGGAAGTCATAATCATGAAAGGTGAAAATGAACCTTGGTGGTTTTTTCCTGATTGGAAAAACGATATATTGGCCACATATGTATGTTCGGACAAGAACAGCGCCTTTATGAAGTTTGGTGCTCTATACAGATTATTCGTTTCCCGTTTTGATCACGTAAAAATAAAAAATACCTCCATGGTGGCGTTTTGGAAAGATGGAGATTATGTTTACTGTGATCCTTGCGACGAAGATTTGCAAATATATTACGGCCTGCTCATATTATTGAACGGGGAACCTTATCATTTGTCAAAAATAGAAGAGCAGTTTATTTTTGGCTAAGAAAGAGAGTTATTATGAATAATGCGTTGACTTCAAAACAACAAACACAGTTAACGACCGTATACGGAGTGCTTTATGCGATCAGCGGCAGCCATTTGATAAATGATTCCATTCAATCTGTTGTACCGGCGATGAATCCTATTTTTGAGCAGCATTTGCATCTGTCATTTGCGCAAATTGGTTGGATTGCTTTCGTGTTAAACATGACTGCATCTGTCATGCAGCCGGTGTTTGGCTATTTTGCCGACCGCAAAGCAACGCCTTTTTTGCTTCCGGCAGGCATGTTTGTCAGTACGCTGGGGCTCATCGGTTTTGCTTTATCGTCCCATTTTTATATGATATTGGCATCAGTCTTTTTCATTGGGATTGGTTCGGCTGTTTTTCATCCGGAAGGGTCGCGTGTTGCTTATATGGCAGCCGGGTCGAAGCGCGGGCTTGCCCAGTCCATTTACCAGGTGGGAGGCAACTTTGGCCAGTCGCTTGCGCCCATTTTTACGGCCTTCATTTTCGTCCCGCTTGGCCAAAAGGGGGCCTTGGCTTTTATAGCCATTACGACAGTAGGCATTATCATGTTGATGTTCGTATCCAAATGGTATAAAGCCCAGCTGCAAACCGCCGCTTTTTCGAGAAAAGGAAAAACGGTTCATAAGAATGGGTATCCGATTCATCCCAAAATTAAAGTGGCCATTGCCTTGCTCGTTTTTCTTGTTTTTGCCAGATCCTGGTATGTAGCGGGCATCAACAATTTTTATCAATTTTATTTGATGGAAGATTACGGATTGACTGTCCGGCACGCGCAATTATATGTCTTTATCTTTATGTTTGCCGGTGTCCTTGGTACATTTTTCGGCGGACCGTTGGCAGATCGGTTCGGGAGAAGAAATATTCTTTCCTTGTCAATGATCGGGGCGGCACCATTGACGCTCGCCTTGCCGTATGTTCCGCTTTCGTTTATTATACCGATCTTTTTTCTTATCGGCTTTATTTTACTTTCTAGCTTCAGCGTCGCTGTTGTATACGCCCAAGAACTGCTCCCCAAAAAAGTGGGGATGGTATCCGGGCTGATTGTCGGACTCGCATTTGGCATGGGGGCGGTTGGTGCAGTTGCATTAGGCATGCTTGCCGATTTATATAACATCAAATTCGTCATGATCCTTTGCAGTCTTCTTCCTTTGGCCGGTATTTTTACATGGTTGCTGCCAAGCGATGATAGAGTAAGAGAACTGACAAAACATGTGTAGTGTGTAAAACTCCGGGATGGTCCCGGGGTTTTATATTTATCAAATAAAGGATATTGGAGAGAATTTATCGAATAATTAGTAAAATATGTGAAAATCCGAAAGGAGTGCTTATGTCAAGAATGTTGAAAACGGCACCTGAAAACAGCCTGCGCATTTTGGATATGGATGTTACTACTTTAATAGATTTAATACATTCCGGTAGAATGTCATCTGTTGAAGTTGTCACAACGTACATGAAACATTTGGAACATGTCAATTCAAGAGTGAATATGCTTGTCGAAGATCGCTTCGAGGAGGCGCTGGAGGAAGCAAAAGAAGCTGATCGTCTTTTGGAGAGCGGAAACAGTAACGGTACATTGACTGGTGTCCCGATCAGCATGAAAGAATCTTTTGATGTAGCAGGCATGAAAACGACTGGCGGACTTACCAACAGAGACGGGATCGTTGCTGATAAAAATGCGGAGGTTGTCTCAATCCTGCAAAAAGAAGGGGCCATTATTTTAGGAAAAACAAACACCCCGACCCTTTGTTTTTGCCAGGAAACAGCTAATAAACGATTCGGAAAAACAAACAACCCTTGGGATTTGGAGAAAACCGCGGGAGGTTCTTCCGGAGGAGAGGCGGCATTGATGGCTGTTGGGGGCGCGGCTGCGGGAATCGGATCAGATATAGGGGGCTCTATTCGCTTTCCCTCACATTTCAACGGGGTCGTCGGCTTCAAGTCTGGAAATGCGCAAGTTTCCGATATCGGCAGTTTTCCGGATATTGTTCACCCCATTCAAAAAAGAATGCTCGGCATCGGTCCGATGGCCAAATCCATAAGGGATGTCCGGTTCATATACTCGTTGATTGCAAAGCGACAGGAAAGCCCAGCAAAGAAACTTTCCGATATCATCATTCATAAGCTTCCGGCAGGCGCTTATCCGCTTGAAAAATCTTCCGAACAATTGATACAAAAAATTGCGGATCATTTGAACAAAGTATTTTTGGTTGGAATTGAAGACCCTCCTTATTTTAAAGAGAGTGCCATCATCTGGCAGCAAATCATGTCAGTCGATGGTGGAAAATCGGTTGCGGATGCCGCCGGTTTTCAGGGGCATGGGGAAGTTGTGAAAGAATATGTGAAGGAAGCAATCACCAATCGTTCTGATTACCACCGTTATTTCACATGGGCGCTCATTGGTGCCAAAATGTTCAAGCCAAGTCAAAAACGCGTCAGGGATCTCCACAAGATCATCGAAAAAGGAGATAAAGCCATTGCTGAATACTTTGAAAATAAGATTTTGCTGTTGCCGGTTTACCATCGGACTGCCCCGCCGCACGGAGAATTGTATTCCGAAATATTTTCCATTAAAAAGACGTTTAAAAAGTATATGCCGTATATTGCGTATGCAAATGTGTGGGGATTTCCTTCTCTAACAGTTCCTGCCGGGAAGGATGAGAACGGCATGCCCATTGGCGTACAACTCATCAGCAAAATAGGAAATGAAGAGCAACTTTTTGCGGTTGGTGAAATCATTGAAGAAGAATTTGGCGGTTACGTCCGCTGCGCGGCTCATGATCAGGAAAGTGAACGCTCTTGATTTTTAATTGGACAAAATGTAAAATACTCATTGTGTAAGAGTAAAGTGTATATCTTAGTGCCTTCACGCACTTGGAAAAAACGCCTAAATACATTTATATCTTGCAAATATAAATCGATAGGTGGTATTTGACATGTCCAAAGAGTTTAGGGTGTTGCTTTATTATCAGTATGTGACCATTGATGATCCTGAACAGTTTGCCGCTCAACACTTGAAGTTTTGCAAAGAGCTGGGACTGAAAGGCCGCATTCTCGTGGCAAAAGAAGGGATTAATGGCACGGTTTCCGGAACTGTCCAGCAAACAGACAAGTACATGGAAACAATGAGAAAAGATCCGCGTTTTGCGGATATCGTATTCAAAATAGACGAGGCAGACACGCATGCTTTCAAAAAAATGCACGTTCGCCCACGGAAAGAACTTGTTACGCTGCGGTTGAAAGATGACGTCAACCCACGGAAAGTGACGGGCACATACCTCAGTCCGAAAGAATTTTATGAAGCGATGCAAGATGACAATACAGTCGTCCTTGATGCCCGCAATGATTATGAATATGACCTTGGCCATTTCCGGGGAGCGATTCGCCCAGACATTAAAACATTCAGGGAGCTTCCTGAATGGGTTGAAAAAAACAAGGATTTACTTGAGGGCAAGAAAATTTTAACGTATTGTACGGGCGGCATACGCTGTGAAAAATTTTCCGGCTGGCTGTTGAAGCAAGGGTTTGAAGACGTGTCCCAACTTCATGGCGGAATTGTCACATATGGGAAGGACCCAGAAGTGCAAGGGGAGTTATGGGATGGCAAATGTTATGTGTTTGACCAAAGGATTTCGGTTCCTGTCAATCAGAAAGAACATGTCATCGTAGGGCGTGACTATTTTGACGGCAAGCCGTGTGAAAGGTATGTAAACTGCGCCAACCCGGAATGCAACAGACAGTTTCTATGCTCCGAAGAAAATGAACATAAATATATGAGAAGCTGTACGGATGAATGCCGTGTACATCCGAGGAATCTTTATGTAAAAGAACATCAGCTCACAGAAGAAGAAATACAGGACAGGCTGCAAAAGCTGGAAGAGGAAAAAGCATCCTCCGTGTAACGAATGAAACCCGTCATCTTTTCCAGGTGGCGGGTTTTTAAATATGGTATGGTACAAACATATTCAAATATGCGATAATGGAGATGTTGTCAAACAGTGAAAGAGAGGGGAACGAATGCTTAAAGAAAAATGGTTTAAAGGATTAACGGCCATTATTATGGTTTTCATCATTATTTATCTTGGAACAAAAATCAGTTTTATATTCACACCGCTTGTGATCATATTTCAATCATTGTTTCCTCCTATTGTCCTTAGCGGTATTCTTTATTATTTGTTAAGGCCGGCAGTAAATCTCCTCTCTAAAAAAATGCCGCGAACCCTCGCAATCATTATTGTATTTTTGGGGATAGCGGGCGTAATGACGGGGGCAGTATTTGTCATTGGTCCTGAATTGCAAAAACAATTTAATCTCTTGATCGACAATATACCTGCTTACTCCAGCAATATTCAGCAATGGTTTCATTCAACGACTCAGAGCGATTGGTTTTTACGTTTCCAGGAAAATGATTATTTCTCGATCGAAAAGATCACCGATTATATTGAGCAAAACGCCAAAGGCATGCTGCAAGACGCGGGTACAAGAATTGCCGGCGCAGTTGGTTTCATAGCCAATACCGTCATGCTGCTTGTCCTCGTTCCGTTCGTTTTATTTTTTATGTTGAAGGACGGAAAGCAAGCTCCCACTTTTTTATTGAAAATATTGCCCAAAAAACATCATGATGAAGCAGAGAATATTTTAAAAGATATGGATGAGGCATTAAGCGCTTATATCCAAGGTCAGCTCATCGTAAGCTTCTGTGTGGGTGTGACAGCCTATATCGGTTATTTAATTATCGGATTGGAATATTCGCTTGTGTTGGGAGTTGTGGCGATGGTGACAAACGTGATTCCGTTTGTCGGTCCATGGATTGGGGCTTTTCCGGCTGTGATTGTGGGACTATTAGACTCCCCATTGCGTGCGGTCTTAGTTATTCTCGTCATCGTCATCGTCCAACAAATTGACGGCAATATCACTTCTCCTCTCGTCATGGGAAAAAAACTGAATATCCATCCGTTAACGATCATTTTTGTCTTATTAATCGCTGGAAAGTTTGGCGGTTTGCTCGGGCTGATTTTTGCTGTTCCTGCCTATGCATTGATCAAGGTAATTGTCAGCCACATGTACCGTTACGTTAAACTTGAATGACACCGCCGTTTGGCGGTATTTTTTTTGTCATTTTTTTCTTTTTATAAATACGGACAGATTATCGCAAAATAGGAACGTTCATGAAAACATTTTTAAGGGGGATCATATATGACTGTTATCACCAACTTGAAGACAACACTGGCCGGTTTAAAAAGCGCTCAGGCTAGCCTTGAAGGATATGCTTTACAAACGGATAATGAACAGGCAAAACAGCTGTACAAGACAGCTGCTCAACAAACTCAGTCTGTGATAGACCAACTGGAGCCAAGGATTCAAGAAGTGATTCAAGAAGAGC
The DNA here is from genome assembly GCF_037963795.1 of Siminovitchia sp. FSL W7-1587. Lineage (NCBI taxonomy): Bacteria > Bacillati > Bacillota > Bacilli > Caryophanales > Bacillaceae > Siminovitchia > Siminovitchia sp. FSL W7-1587. Next base: position 180,699 of record NZ_CP150169.1, on the reverse strand, counting down.
CGCAATATGGTGAGTAATCGTAAAAAAGGGGGGCAGAGTGGCGAATCATTCTGTCCTTTCCCACAAGAGGTGAATACAAATGACGGTCATATCAGATGTAAAGACGACACTTGCTACTTTGGAAGGCATTCAGGCTTCGTTCAGTAAACTGGCGCTCACATCTTCCCATACCAAAGCCAAGCAGATTTTCCATGAATGTATGATGCAAACAGACCCGATTATCCGTGACTTGAGATTAAGGGTCGAATTGTTGAAGGCTGAAGAGTTGCAGTATAGAAAATCGTAAACAGGAGGGAAATGATTGGAAATCCCTGAATGGCTAAACATTGTTCTTCGATCACTATTTTTAGTCTTTTTTTTATTTTTATTGACAAAATGGCTTGGAAAAAAGCAATTGTCCCAGCTTTCATTCTTTGAATATGTCGCCGGAATTACGATGGGCAGCATTGCCGCCGAACTGTCGACCGGCTTGGAGCGAAACATGCTCCCTGGTATATACAGCATGCTTGTTTGGGCGGGCATTCCGTTTATTGCCGGGTTATTAGCGCTAAAAAGCAAGAAAGCAAGAAACTTTATTGAAGGGCAAGAAGTAGTCGTTATTAAGAATGGGAAAATTCAAGAAGAAAGCTTGACCAAAGAAAAATATACCGTCGAAGAGCTCCTTCATCTTCTCAGGAAGAAAAACGTTTTTAATATTGCTGATGTTGAATTTGCAGTCCTTGAAGCAAACGGCGATTTAAATGTCATGTTCAAAAAGGAAAAGCAGCCGATCACTCCTAAAGACTTGCAAATGGAAGTTGCGCCGGAAAGGCCTCCACACACTGTTATCCTCGAGGGAAAAATCATGGATTCGGGTTTGTCCGCCAGCGGAATGACAAGAGAATGGCTGGATGTAGAGCTGAAGAAACGAAATATCGCGCTTGATAATGTATATATCGGACAAGTAGATCCGTTCGGACAGTTGGTTGTCGATATTTATGATGATAACATGCAAGTTCCTCAACCGAAAGACAGGCTGATGTTATTGAGCGCATTGAAAAAGTGCGGCGCCGACTTGGAGACATTTGCACTGGCGACAGAAGATGAAAAAGCAAAGGAAATGTATAGCAGAAACGCTAAGAAAATAGAAGAAATTATTCAGAAGTCAGAACATTTGTTGAGACAATAAAAAAGGTCACCTTGAGGAAAGGGACCTTTTTTAACGTCGATAAACCTATGCGTTCATATACAAAGCAACTTTGGCAGCTAAAAGCTTGGCGCCCGTGAGTTGTGTGGAACAGCTATTTATGAATACATGGTTGCTACTTGTTTCTGTAATGGTTCGTTCTCCAAATATTCATTATATGTCATATGCTTGTCGACGACTCCTTTAGGAGTCAATTCCACAATTCGATTTGCGATCGTTTCGATAAATTGGTGGTCATGGGATGTGAAAATGATCGATCCTTTAAAATTGATCAATCCATTATTCAGTGCCGTGATCGACTCCAAATCCAAATGGTTCGTCGGTTCGTCCAGTAACAGGACGTTAGCGCCGCTAAGCATCATTTTCGAAAGCATGCAGCGAACCTTTTCACCACCAGAAAGGACAGATGCTTTTTTCAATACTTCCTCTCCGGAAAAAAGCATTCTGCCGAGAAAACCTCTTAAGAAGCTTTCAGTTTCATCTTCTGGTGAAAATTGTCTTAACCAGTCAACCAGATTTACATCTACCCCATCAAAAAAGTCTGTATGGTCTTTCGGGAAATAGGAATGTGAAGTCGTCACTCCCCATTTATACGAACCGCTGTCAGGCTCCATGTTTCCCGAAAGAATTTCCAGCAGCGTCGTTTTGGCGATCTCATTTTTCCCGATTAGGGCAATTTTGTCGCCTTTATTCATGGTAAAGCTGATATGATCCATTACATTGACACCGTTTATTTTCTTGGAAAGACCGTCAACCGTTAGCAAGTCATTGCCGATTTCCCGATTTGGCGTGAACGAAATATACGGATAACGCCTGGAAGAGGGCTTAATATCATCAAGGGTAATTTTTTCAAGCAGTTTTTTCCTAGATGTGGCTTGTTTGGATTTGGATGCATTGGCACTAAAACGCGCGATAAATGCCTGCAAATCCTTTATTTTCTCTTCTTTCTTTTTGTTTGTTTCTTGCGCCATCCGTTGCGCCAATTGGCTTGATTCATACCAGAAATCATAATTCCCGACATAAATTTGGATGTTGCTGAAGTCGAGGTCGGCAATATGGGTGCAAACCTTGTTTAGAAAATGTCTGTCATGAGAGACAACAATAACTGTGTTTTCAAAGTTAATAAGGAATTCTTCCAGCCATTGAATCGCTTTAATATCCAAGTGGTTCGTCGGCTCATCCAACAGCAAAATATCGGGTTTTCCAAATAAAGCCTGGGCCAGCAATACTTTTACTTTATCAGCCCCTGAAAGTTCAGCCATTTTTTTGGCATGCTGGTTTTCAGCAATTCCCAAGCCTTTTAACAAAATGGCGGCTTCCGATTCGGCTTCCCATCCATTCAGCTCTGCAAACTCGCCTTCCAGTTCGGCCGCACGCATTCCATCTTCTTCGGAGAAATCTGCTTTCATATAAAGAGCATCTTTTTCCTGCATGATTTCGTATAGGCGCGCATGGCCTCTGATGACTACTTGGATGACCTCTACTTCCTCATATTGAAAGTGGTCCTGCTTTAAAACGGCAATTCGTTCATTGGGGTTGATCGTTACAACTCCTGTTTGCGGTTCGATCTCACCGGACAATATTTTAAGAAAGGTGGACTTGCCGGCTCCGTTTGCTCCGATCAAACCGTAACAATTTCCGGGCGTGAACTTTATGTTTATATTTTCGAACAGTTTACGGTCTCCAAAACGAAGACCCACATTATTCACCGTAATCAATTATAATCAAATCCTCCATAAGAAATTCCTACCCATTATAACACTTTTAGTTGTTCGTTTGGATAGAAGGAAACATATATTAAAAAAAATACTTGCCAAAATTCTATTTTTTAATGTTAGCAGCCTGAATCCCGACAGGTGTGTTAAGCGGAGCAGGCGAAAAAAGATGGACTTTTGCTTGACTCAAACTATCAAGTAAGTAAGAAAGCCGCAGATGACAGGGCGCCTGATCGTTATTTGTCGCCGATCCCGCCGGTAAAAAGCTCTCCTTGCCTTGAAGGAAAAAACGGGGAACACAACACTCTCTGAACGGTCATGGAATGATTGAATGGGTGGCGAGGGTTATATTCCACCCTCGGGCATAGTTCGCGGATCTGTTTCTGTCGGCTCCACTAAATATTTCCTGAAACGAGGTTGCGTCATTGGCGGTTTTACCGAGCTTGATGATAAAGAATAACAGGGCACTTTACTTTGTCGGCCTTTGCCAGGACTTTTCAAAACGGTATTTTTTCGGTATGTTTTTTACAAGACTTACATTCTTTATTTATCATAATGTAAAGTTTGGGGAGTTTGTCAATCAATAAAAAAGAGGGTTGCATATGGATAAGTCTGCAATACTAATCGTTGAAGATGAAGAGAAGATAGCTCGCGTGATTGAACTGGAACTGTCTTTTGAAGGTTACGACATTGGAAAAGCTTTTAATGGACTAGACGGTTTAAGGATGTTTCGGGAACAATCATGGGATTTGGTCATCCTCGATATTATGCTTCCAGAAATGAGCGGAATCGAGATATTGAGGCGAATCAGAAGCAGCGACAAGCAAACGCCGATCATATTACTGACTGCGAAAAGTTCAGTGGAAGATAAAGTATCGGGGCTGGATTTGGGCGCAAATGACTATGTAACCAAGCCGTTTCAAATGGAAGAACTGCTTGCAAGAGTACGGGTTGCATTGAGGTCAAGCAGACGGATGACCAATGATCATGTCAGTGAAGGATGGATACAAGTTGGAGAATTAAAATTAAACGAATTATCCAGAGAAGTAAAAAGAGGGGAGGAACCGATTAATTTGACACAAAGAGAATTTGATCTGCTGGCCTTTTTGATGAAGCATCCCCGCCAGGTTTTAAATCGAGAGCAGTTGTTAAACGGGGTTTGGGGGTATGATTATCTGGGAGATACAAATATTGTTGACGTATATATTCGTTATGTAAGAAATAAAGTGGACAAAAAATATCATGAGCCGCTCATCCATACGGTTCGGGGAGTAGGCTATGTATTAAAGGACAGCCAATGAAATTACAAAGTAAAATCAACTTATTTTCTACCGCGATGTTTATTGTGTTATTACTGCTCATCAATAGCGCGATTTATTTTTCTTTTAGCCGAATGTTATATGACAGCGCGCTGGAAAGAGTTACAGGAGAGGCGAAGCAAACGGTTAAAGGAATCAACAGGGTAAAAGGGTCCATTCCAGCCGATGATTTATTAAGGGCTTATGTCCCGGCAAATGGCATGCTCCAAGTCGTTACTGCGGATGGGTCACGGATTGCCTCTGTCACAACAGCCGAACAAAGTGAACTCAGAAAGAAAATCGGGAAGGTTACGAAGGATGAACAAAAGAAAATCATGACGTTTAACGGCACTCCCTATGCAGTTGTTTCCATTCCCATGATTTGGCGTGATGGCGAGGTCGTAAAGCTGCAATTGGCCGAGAGCATGGGCGCGGTTGAACGTAACTTAAACACTTTGCGGGCCGTCTTAATTGCCGCCATGCTGCTGGCGTCCATTCCGGTCTTTTTATCGTCCCGCCTTTTAAGCAATTTCATCACTTCTCCCATTGCCTCACTTACTCGGACAATGAAGGAGATTCAAGAAAGCGGCCGTTATAAAAAAATTGAACTCCCAAAACAATCGAAAGATGAGCTTTATCAAATGGGAGAAACATTTAATAACATGATTGCGCAACTGGAGGCTAATTACCAAAAACAGGAGCAGTTTGTGGAAAATGCATCCCACGAATTAAAAACACCGCTGACTGTTATAGAAGCTTATGCCGACCTTTTGCTCAGGAGGGGTAAGAATACTCCTGAACTGTTTGAGGAATCAGTAGAGGCGATTCATTCAGAAGCCCATAGAATGAGAAATTTGATTGAACAGCTTCTATTATTGGCCAAGCATGATGAACAGTGGAACGTTGAAATGGAAAACGTCGCTTTGAAGGGATTTGTGGAAGAATCAATCAAATCTTTTCGGGAAGGGTTTAAACGGGAAATAGAACTGTTGATAGAAGCGGATGCAACCGTCGTTACCGACCCGCAAAAACTAAAACAGTTATTATATATTTTTTTGGACAATGCGCAAAAGTATAGTGACAAAAAAATAAAAGTGAACGTGAAAATTCGCCATCATCAGGCTCTCATTGAAGTGATTGACTTTGGGATGGGGATTCCCAAAGAGGAACTTTCTAAAGTGTTCGACCGGTTTTATCGTGTGGAGCAGTCAAGGGCGCGTAAAACAGGCGGGTTTGGTTTGGGACTCCCGCTTGCCAAGGAACTGGCAGCCGCAATTCATGCCGACGTAAAGCTGGAAAGCGAGCCAGGAAAGGGAACAACAGCGCAAGTTTGGCTGGACATGCCTGCTTCTCATTAAATTCTCATCAACAACAGGTATAATAGGAAAAAACGTATGGAGAGATCCAAATGAAAAAGGTTAAAATAGGCCCAACCCCCATCGTCATTGCCACCGTCATCTTCCTTGGCTTCCTATTGTGGCTTTTCTTCAATGTACTAAAGCCTGCAGATTCGTTAACTATAGCGGAAGCAAAAGAAATTGTACAAGATATGTATGGCGGAGATATTACCGAAGTCAGCGAGACGAATGAAGCATATTTGTTTACCGTTAAGACGAAATCGGGGCTTTATGATATTTATGTTCAACGGAAAGATGGAGACATTTTAAAAGTCGACCAGAAAAATCCGGAACCAGCGGAAGCTCCCAATGAACAAACTCTGCCTGAAGATAAAATTAAAGAAATCATTCATGATCAATATGGAGGAGAAATCAACCGGTTAGAAAAAAAGCGCGAAGGGGACCGCTACTTTTATTATGCGGTTTTGAATGATGGCCAGTCGAATCAAACAATAAAGGTGGATGCCCAAACCGGAAGCATTGTGGAGTCTAGTGGCAAAACAAGCAATGGCATCACTGAACAGGATGCGGCCGGCATTGCTTTACAACAAGTAAAGGGCAAAGTGGAAGATGTGGATTTGAAGGAATCGGATGGCTTGAAGTATTATTTAGTAGAGATTGAAAGTGATCAAGATCAAGAAGCAACTGTTCAAATTCATAGCATTACGGGAGAAGTTCTATCTATTACTTGGGATGATTAACATATGATGAGTCATTTCTCATCAATTTCTCATTTTATTATAAGGGAGTCCTCATCTTTGGACCTTACGATAGTATCAGAAAGACAAAAGGAGGACTTAGATCATGAAAAAACGAAACATTTTGTTTGCAGGAATAGCCGGGTTGGTGTTATTGGGAGGCGCGATAGGGGTTGGAGCCAATTCCATAGCCGGTGACAAAAATCCCGAGAATACAGGAAGCGCTATTTCTATGGATGAAGCGAAAAAGATTGCGTTAAATGAAGCAGGTGGAAAACTAAAAGAAATTGAATTGGAAAAGGACGACGGCCGCCTTATCTATGAAATTGAATTAATAAGCGATGAGAAAGGCCGTAAAGTCGATATCGATATTGATGCAAAAACAGGCAATGTCATCAAAGTAGATCAAGATGACGATCATGATAACGAACCTGTAACAAATAAGGAAGCAAAAGTCTCAATGGAAGATGCCATCGCTGTTGCTGTCAAAGACACGCCTGGTGAAGTTGAGGGCTCAGAGTTTGATCCAGAAGACGGTTATTACGAGATTGAAATCCAAACGGGCAAAAATGAAGTAGAAATAAAAGTTGATTCAGAAACGGGAAAGATTATCACAAAAGACAATGACTAATGATGATTCATTTGTTTTGCTATATAAATGTGTTGGACGTTGTGAGATGAGGGACTGGGACATAACTAGCCAAAAATAATTACAGAAATGGTTCCAACCATCGAATTCGGATGGTTGGAACCTTTATAATTATCGATATATATAAGGTTTCAATAAGAGGTAAAAAACTGAGTAGAAATGAGTGGCGGAGTTTTGAAAATAATTAAGTATGCAGTCATTTTTTGTTTTAACTTTCGTTGCCTTACTAGCTATAGGAGAAAGTTATATGTTTCGATTAAATAATTTTTATAATGAGTATCCAAATACAACTATATATCCTCAAAAAGGGATAAGTGATGCTGAACTGCTTCATGATGTACAAGAGGCTGCAACAAAAAATTCCGTTGACTTTTTTGTTTTCGAGTACTCCCGCCTTAATATTTTTTATTCCCAATATACTATCTATGGAACCAAGGAAGCAGAAAAAAGTATCACCGAGAAGTCTCAAATTTTTGAGAAATATACAGTTGAATTCTAAGTAAACCTAATCCATTGGAATCCTTTTATATCAATCTTTTATACGCTTATAAATTGATGGAAGTGTATGAAAAAGGATTCAAAATGATCTTACTTGAGCCAATTTGAACCAAAATGATAGATGTTAGTTGAATACTTTTTGCGAATAAAAGCTGATCCTATTCGGTGAAGTATGGATTTAAATCCATGTATTTCATCGCAAGGAATTATACTAAAATGATTGGAACTAATTTTTATTCTAATATGACTGTTATTTGTAATTTTTTTTATAAATAATATATGCATATACTCATGTATACTAATTGATAATATTCCACCTAAAAGATAGGTTAACGTGTATAAAATAATGTTAACTTTTATATAAAATAATAATAATGAAACAATAAAGAAAAGGATAAAGAAATAATTGCACCATTTCATATAAATTAGAACGTACTTAATTACGTTAATAAATGTGATAGCATTAATATTTATTTTTTTATCTACCATAATCTTTTACTTTACATTTTCTCTTTTCTTTTTTCTATTTATATAGACCTTAGTTAAAATTAAATAGAAAAACCAAAAAAAGATAATTGTTAAAATAATGGGTGTTAAATTATCGGTATTCACCCCTAGAGTTGTATATAAATCCCAGCCGTCGGTATTTTCATCGACTTTTACAAATAACGAATTGAAAAATGATGTTGTATATCCAATTTCATCATGAGTAAACATCAGCTTGATCAAACTAATTACTAAGATTATTACCGTACTTATCACAGCTGACACTAGAGTTCCAATGATAATATTAACTATCTTCATGTAAAAACTCCTCCTTTAGTTTTTTTAATCCCAAACAACTTATGTATATAACGAAAATATATAAAATCATCATTAATATGCTATTGTACAGTTTTGAAAAATTTAAGAATTGTAATATTAATGATATAAATCCTGAAATTATTACGATTATTAAAAATCCAATAATAGGTGAGAATGGATTGTCCTTTTTTGCCGGGAATAGAATTCCAATCAAAGTTGAAAGTATAATGATTAAAAGTAATTGACCAAAAATAATTAAAGTATCATAAAGATTAACGTTACCTTTATTTATAATAAGCCCTAATATCAATATTGGTAATGAAGTTATTAATATGTATAGATACTGACTGATAATTAGATTAATATAATCTTTAATTGCACTATAGTTAAATCTATAGTAATTTATTCTAATTGAATCAGTTTGAGTATAAATATACAGTCCTGATGTAGTAACTAAAAACATGGCATATAACGGATTCAATATATCTAGAATAAGCAAAGAAATCGATAAAAAATATGCAATTATAAGAGTTGTTATGTTTTCCACTCTTCTCGATATTTGTAAAATATACAAATTAAACATAGTTAGTCTAAGTTTAGTAGGCTTTTTAATTTTTAAATATAGATTATCTTCTGATCCGAAATTATTAGGAATATAAAAAAGAATGAACAATAGTACAAAAATGATTATTACAAAAATTAAGGATGTAACAATAAATCCATAATTACTATACAATTCTATGTAAAATTGGGACCAATGATTAAATTCTCCAGTTTTAAAGTTTATATTATTTATAGATTGCATTATATCTAGATATAATATTGCCAACATAACAATAAAACTTAGAATTGAAACGAGTGCACTTACTTTTTCTAATTTAATTAAATTTAATACGTATATGATTATGGAATTAATCAGTTGTAATAATAAATACCCTGTTAGACTCGTAAAAAAAATTGTGCAAATTAGTAAAGGAATATATTGAAAGTTAGTGCGTAATACTACTGCAATAATAACGGCGATACTAATTAGAAAAATAATAGTTAAAGACATAAGCAATTCAAAAATAATAAATGAACTATTTCTTTCATTATGTGTAATTGGCAACTGATTTGTTATTTTTAAGAAATTCCCTTTTTTCAAGAAAATCATTCTAGTAAGAACGAATATAATCATCGTCCAAACGATAATATTTACACCTTGCATTTTAATAATAAAATATATAAAGTTCATTTGTTCGGAAACATCGGTGTCATCTAAAAAATTATATAGAAAAAATGTGGTTACCGTAATAGTTACTACTGTGGCAATAAAGATGAAAGCTTTAAATATTTTCTCCTTTAATATACCCACACTTAGAATTCTTCTTAAAATAAATAGGAAATATAGCTTTTGTAAATTAAAAATATTTTTCAATTTCATTTTTCATGCCCTCATAATCTATAAGCTCTTTAAAAACATTTGTTAAATTAGAACCAGTCTTGAGAATGTTTTCAATAAGATCATCTATGTATATTACACCATTATTTATGAGTAACACCCTATATCCTATCTCTTCAACTAATTCTAAATCATGGGTACACATTATTATGGAACCACCACGTCGTTTGTATTGTTCAAATAATAGTTTGGTTGCTTCTTTTGCTTCCACATCTATACCATTCAATGTTTCATCTATAATAATAATTTTATTGTTAATCATAAATGCACTAACTAATTGAATCTTTTTCCTCATTCCATGAGAATAATTTTCTATCAATTGATCTAATTTAGAATCTAAAGAATAATAATCTACTAAACGAAATAACTTTTCTTTATCCAACGGTGTATCATAAAAATCACATATCATTTCTATATATTCTTTACCTGTTAAAAAATCCGGTAAAAAATCCTCACTAGATAAATATATAATTTCTTTTTTAACCGATGGATTATCATGGAAAGATTTATTAATGAAAATAGACCCTTCTTGAATCTTAAGTAAATCTACTATTAACTTAATAAGCGTTGTTTTTCCACTTCCATTGGGGCCAGCAATTGTTAATAGTTCTCCTTTATTTAAATTAAAACTTACGTTGTTTAGAACCGTATTTTTTTTGTCATAAAAATAAACAATGTTCTGAACGTTAAGCATATATCCTCCTATAAGATTAATTATAAATAGTAATTTGTACGAATGGATTTTTGATAAAGTCCATATTGACTGCCTTTTTGTGACAATGTTCTTTACGACAAAAACTTTTTCTGGAGGCAAATCAATAAGGCCCACATCCATTTCACATTGAAAACAAAAGAAAATACAAAATCTAATTGAAAAATGTGTTCAAGGTGATCTTTCTAAAAACATCTTACAAGGCGTTTAACCAACTGATGGAAAGAATACATTCAGGCAACAGATTGAACGGTCTAGTGAGTGAATCAGCTAATCGATTAATCGGAACTGTCCTTATCGACATTTATGACGATAGGCCTAGCTCATCTAGCTCATCAAGAAAATATAGTCAATTTTAAGAAAAGTTTTTTGGGGGCACCCCAAAAAAATTGTTAGGCTATTTTACATAAGATTGTGGACTCGACTCCTTATACTTTTTAGTACATAGATTATGTATTGATACCAACATAACAATCAACCCTATTAGTGTCAATACTGGTTAAAAGGTTCTGGTGCGACAAAATATGACAGAAAAATGGAGTTGATATTTCGAGCGAATTCACTAGGACAAATCAAATGTGATGCTGAACAAGCACTAAAGAACTAAATAAATATTAAAATTAAATCTCAGCATAAAGGAGATGATGTCACATGAGCATAAACATGGCTACAAAGGATTATCCATATCTTTTAGCAAGGGAACAAGCATAAGATTTTTAGGTATAGACCCAAAGTCTTTTGATAAATATATTCGGCCACATGAAGAGCTAGATCGTTTCATGATTGGTAAGCGCGAACGCTAGACAATGAAGTCTTTAATACACTTTATCGAAAAACACTCCGTTTAAAATGTCGACAGTTGATAAGATGCTGGTTAGAAATACAATATAGTTGTTTTCAACTAGCATCTATCAACTTTATTTTTGAAAAGGATTGATAGTATGGCTAGTATTGTAAAAAGAGGAAAGTCATATCGAGCACAAATTTCTTTGTACAAATATGGAGAACATAAAAAACTAACTAAAACATTTCCGACTAAGAAGGAAGCAAAAATTTGGGCTTTAGAAATGGAATTAGCGAAAGGAGAAGGAAAAGAACTTGCTCACATAACAACAACATTTGCGGACTTCTTTGAAAATTGGATTTATCTTGTAAAGGTTAATGACGTTAAAGAAACGACATTTCAAAATTATGTTCGTACTTTAGGCATTATTCAAAATTTATTTCAAAATATCCAATTAAAAGATTTAAATGATATTGTTGTACAGAAGAAGATTGATAAGTATGCCAAGACACATTCTCGAAAAACAACACATGAGGTTCTTCTTAAAATTAAAACATCTTTACGTGATGCAGTCGAAAGATCAGCATGGCATATTGCACTGCTGAAGATGTATATGGAGGAAGTGGTTATAGGCCGACACTAAGCCTCTTAAGCATCATTTTATGGAGAGACGTATGCAATCATCTTTTTTAAAAAAACAAGAAATTGTAGAAGATAATGGAAAAAATTTTATCGTTTTTTTCATAGGGGAGAAGTGAGAAGATGAAACAAACAAAGTTCAAAAGCTTGAATATTCATTACAATAACGAAATGCATATTTTTATGAATAACGATACAAGTAAAATGATATTTGTTTCAAAAGATCTTGATGAAATACACGCATTTTAGAGATAAATGAAAACCAAGAGTTTAAGATCCATCCAAGGTGGAATGTGAATTTTTTCATTAGTCGAAATGAGATAACGGTTGATTTAAATGATTCTGAGGAAGAACAATAACCTGTAGCTTCTTTTATTTTTCAGCGGAGATGTTCATCAATAACCTGCTAATAAGGAGACCGGACGGTTCTTTCAGTTATTAAACCATGAGCCAGGGACAGGTTGGAAAAATGGCGGTACCGGTATAATTCATCATAAATGGCTCATGTTTCCAGGATATGTCGAGAATCCCCGAAGGAATCCATTCCACCCTACATTTTTTTCTTGCGTAAATAGGGTATAATAGAAGTGATGAATAAGAAAGGGGATCTAGCGATCATGGCTTATAGAAGAGGGCCTCAGGAGCCGGTACCTGAAGAGGAAACAATTGTTTGGTCATGTACGAATGAACAATGTTCATGTTGGATGAGGGATGCCTTTTCTTCAGAAAATAAAACGATTTGCCCCATTTGCAAATCGGAAATGGAACAGGAAACAAGGGTTTTACCTGTTATCACGTAATGGTTTTAGACGATCCGTCCTGAATTTCGGGACGGGTTTTTTATTGTGGATAGAAATATACAAATTGGTGCAGAGGATGAACATGCTTCAGTCTCTAGTATACAAGCCAAACTGGGCCATTGTCGAAAGGTTTGGGAACTGATCGTGCATTGTTTTTAAAAACAGATAAATCTGCCCAAATATACATATTTCTCGTGAAATGGGGGAATTGTTTAAAGAGAGTGTTGGAAGGAGGAGACTTGAACATGAATGAAGGAAAAAAGGGGCTAAACATTCCGAAAGACCCGAAATCATTTTGGGTTGATTCAACGAATATTCCTTCATATCCCCAGCTTGAACATGATATGAGTGTGGAAGTGGCGGTCATTGGTGGAGGAATTACTGGCATCACAACCGCCCATTTATTGGCCGAAGAAGGCTTTCAAGTGGCATTGTTTGAATCCACTCGCTTAATGAATGGAACAACCGGACACACAACTGCGAAGGTGACTGCCCAGCATGAATTGATTTATGATGAACTAATCAGTCATTTTGGTCAAAGTGGGGCAAAGCTGTATTTTGAGGCCAATATGGAGGCCGCCCATTTCATAGAAAATTATATCCGGAAGCATCAAATTGACTGTGATTACAAGAAAGAAGATGCATACGTTTATGCAACGAAAGAGAGCGAACGGCAAAAACTGGAGAAAGAAGCCAAAGCATATGAAAAATTGGGCATTGAAGGCGGCATTGTCGATAAAATACCCCTGCCGGTTCAGACGTCTGGGGCGATTGTGATGAAGAATCAGGCGCAATTTCACCCGCTTAAATACTTAATCCATCTTGTTCAAAATTTGGAGAAAAAAGGTGTCCAAATATTTGAACAGACGGTTGCGATGAGGATGGAGCAAGACAATCCTCTTGTCATCCGGATGAAAAATAATACGAAAGTACAAGCCAAATATGTTGTTTCCGCTTCGCACTTTCCTTTTCACGATGGAAAAGGATATTTTGCGCGCCTTTTTCCTGATCGGTCTTATGTATTGGCAGTTCGTCCGGAAGTTTCTTTTCCCGGGGGAATGTACATTACTGCCGGTAAGCCGACACGGTCCTTTCGCAGTGTCACTATTAATGGGGAAGAAATGCTGCTGGTTATCGGAGAGAATCACAAAACGGGTCAGGGGATTCCCGAAAAAGATCATTATGAAGCATTGAAGCAAGAAGCAATGAATGTATTTCAGGCCAAAGAAATCCTGTACAAATGGTCTGCGCAAGATCTTATTACACCAGATAAAGTGCCTTATATTGGAAGGGTATCTCAAACTCAGCCAAATATGTTTATCGCTACCGGGTTTCGCAAATGGGGAATGGCCCATGGAACACTTTCCGGGTTTATCATTAGGGATTTAATAATGGGAAAAGAAAACAGATATGAACATCTCTATACTCCTTCCAGATTCAAAGCCGATCCAAGCCTAAAAAAAATCATCAAGGAAAATATCAACGTTGCCGGCCAATTGGTTGGAGGCAAACTGGAATTGCCGGATAAAGAAATCAAAGATATTCAAAGTGGCGAAGGTGCGGCGATTTCGATCAAGGGTAAAAGGGCCGGGGCTTATAAAACACCGGACGGAAAGCTGTACGTTGTTGATACAACTTGTACCCATATGGGGTGTGAGGTGAATTGGAACAGTGCGGAAACAACGTGGGACTGCCCGTGCCATGGGTCACGCTTTTCTTATGACGGACAAGTGCTGGAAGGTCCCGCAGATCAACCGTTGCCGCAGATCGATCCTCAAAAAAGTGACCACACTTCTTCATAAGCTGGATGATTCCTCCTGGAACTTACCCGGATAATGATACGGGAATCTAGAAACAATAAAAATGTCAAAGCAAAAAAGCTTTGAATGACCAAATTCCGGAGGAGATGGATTTCTATGAAGAGAATGTGGACTTCTTTATTGGCCACATTGGGAATCGGTGCGGCCATTTACGGCTTGACCCAATATCGGAATGGGCAATATATGCGCCGCATCCAGGACTTTATGAAAGATAAAAACATTCCCGGAATGGAGAAAATGGGTGGAATGTTCAATAATCGAAATGCTTTCGTCGAAATATCCGAAGAGCTGATGCCTCAGAAAGTGGCGGCCCAGCAGAAGAAGTCCAGGCAAAACAACCTGACCTAAAAGTGTACAGAAGGCGTCCAAAGGCCGAAAAATCGACCTATTGGACAGCCTCTGTCATCAAAGGCTATCAACTGTGCTTGGTGACCATTTTCACGCCATCTCGTTTTGTTCAGTCGCGATTGTTCCTCTTTTTAAATGAACAACACGATTCCCCAACCTAGACGATTCCAAAAACGATAAAGTCAATATGTGCTGTATTGTTCGATATTCAGATAAAAATAACCATTTCCCTATTTCTAAAATTGACTGTCCGGGCCATAAATAGAAGTGAGCAGAGCGTTTTTAACCCCTAAGAACTCCATTTGCGCATTACACGGATAGAAGAAACGAGTGAAGAAGATCGGCACCAAGTATCCTCAAATTTTTCATATATCAAGAGTCCACCGCAACAGCTTGTTTTAAAAATCATTCCGCACTCACTTCATGTGCAAGAACCTGTATGTTCACTCGAGTTGCTAACTTCTCGGAGTGTCTCCTTTTCCCACTTCATGTGCAAGAACCTGTATGTATACATCCTGATTATACGCCTTGTTTCATGTCTCTCTTGGAGAAACTAACCAGGGGAGCTTTTTTATGGCGGTGAGAAATTTGGTTATTAGCGATGGGGAGCTTTGGCGATTAAAGACGTAGCATCCGTCAGTTTCTTTAAATGCGAAATGAGGCGGTGGCTCAGACGATTTGTTTTTTCGTCTGTTTACTTTCGGGTTGAAAAGAGCAATCTCTTTTTCTCAATATTATGGTATAATCTAATAATGGCTACAGTTGAAAAATTCTTTATATTGGGATGTTTTTTGGTAAAATATATGTAAGAGTCTGGTGGTGCAGGCTTTGAAAGAAAAAGAAATCTTTCTGGAATTGATGAAGAAAAAGGCTCGTTTTCTTTTAGTGGTTACGTTATTTTTCATGATTTTTTATTTCAGTTTGCCATTGTTCATTTGGTTGTTCCCCCAGTTCATTGTTGTAGGGGATAAGGTTTCATTCATTCCATGGTGGTGGATTTTCGCTTTTTTGCAATTTATCATGACCTGGCTGCTTGGCTGGATCTATTACAGAAAATTAAAAAGATACGATAAGATGGTTGAATTGTTGAAACAGGGGAATGGGTAATGAATTATATTTACTTCTTCTTTTTTCTTTGTATCATCATATGCACACTCATTATTACGCACTGGGCCGCAATGCGTGATAAAACAACATCTCAATTTTATACGGCGTCCGGCCATTTGACAGGGGTGCAAAATGGACTGGCCATCGCGGGGGATTATATAAGTGCTGCCTCTTTTTTGGGCATTACGGGTGCCATTGCTCTTCATGGTTATGACGGCTTTTTATATTCCATTGGTTTTCTGGCGTCGTATTTATTTGTGTTATTTCTTGTTGCGGAACCTGTCAAAAATTTGGGGAAATATTCTCTCGGAGATGTCATCTGCAGCCGCTTTCCCAGTGATAAAATCCGGCTGATGATGGCAGGGGGAACGTTTTTTGTTTCTTTATTTTATATGATACCGCAACTGGTCGCATCGGGACTGTTGATTCGCTTGCTGCTCGGTATTGATTATTCGATATCAGTATTGATCATTGGAAGCTTAATGACTGTATATGTCATTCTGGGCGGAATGGTTGCGACATCGTGGGTGCAAATTATCAAAACAGTCCTGCTCATGTCAGGAACATTTCTTGTCTCTTTGCTCGTGTTGGCGCGTTTTGATTGGCAAGTGGCTGAACTAATTCGCCAGGTAAAGTTGGGAACGCCGCTTGCTGACCAGTTTTTCGTTCCAGGAAACTTATTTCATGATTTTTTGGAAATGTTTTCATTACAAATGGCGCTCATACTGGGTACCGCCGGTTTGCCACATATTCTGATCAGGTTTTTTACGGTGAAAAACACCGTGGAGGTACGAAAGTCTGTTATCACTGCCACGTGGATCATCGGTTGTTTTTATGTGATGACACTCATTTTGGGCTTGGGCACTGTGGCATTGGTGAATTGGAAGCAGCTTGTCGCCGCGGACCCGACTGGAAACCTCGCCGCTCCTTTGCTTGCCAAAGTGCTGGGGGGAGACTTTTTGCTTGCTTTTATTTCTGCTTTGGCATTTACAACGATTGTAGCCGTTGTTACTGGCCTTGTCATATCGGCAACAATTGCTCTTTCGCATGATGTATATCACCATATCATTAAAAAAGGCACTGCAACAGAAAAGCAGCAGCTCAGAATGGCAAAAGTCGCGGCTGTGGGCATTGGTCTTGTGGCAACTATATTTTCGCTCGGGTTGGAAAACATCAACGTTACATTTCTCGTCTCCCTGACTTTTGTCATTGCCGCCTCCAGTATCTTGCCCGTCATCATATTTACACTGTACTGGAAGCGCTTTAATGAGGCTGGGGCATTGGCCGGCATGTTTTGCGGGTTTATTACATCCATCATTCTTGTATCTTTTGGGCCGCATATTATGAATATCGAGAGTGGATGGATCGCAAGGGAAGCTCTTATTCCACTGGAAAACCCTGGAATCATTGCCATTCCCGCCGGATTTATCGGGGCGGTTGCAGGAACATATTTATCGCGAAAAAAAGAAGACGCACACCAATTTGCCAGAACTTTCGTGCGCGCTCAAACCGGAATTGACACAAGGGGGCGTGGCTGGTGGGATTCTTGACAATGATATTGGTGCAGCGGCTCGGGCTTTTGTTAATATCCGCTTTTTTAGTTTCACGAATTCCCGGCTTTCGATCTTTGTTGGATCGGGAAATGGATGTCAAAACGACAATTGTGCATTCGGTTATTTACGGGTTGTTCGGTATTGTGGGTACAATATCGGGTGTCGTTTTTGAGGATGGGGAAATCGTCTCAAATTTTATCTTTTCCCCTGTTGAGGATGACCAATTACTTGTCAGCTCAAGTCTTGTTCCCATTGTCATAGCCGGACTGTTAGGCGGGCCGGCCGTTGGTATGGGGGCAGGATGGATTGCCGGCATCCACCTCTTTTTCCTTGGCGGAATGGGCTATTCGGCAAGCTGCCTGGTTAATATTCTTACAGGTCTGTTAGTTGGAATGACTGCCAGATTTTTTGCGCAGGAACGGGTCATTTCTCCTTTAAAGGCCCTTTTTATTGGCATCTTTCCACCTATTTTACAAATGGGACTTCTGCTTATATTTAATCCCCATTCCGCTTTTATTTTACATGTTGTCGATCAAGTAAGCTTGCCGCTTGTTTTTTCGAACAGTGTTGCCATTGCCATCTTTACTGCCATGATTGCCGCTGCGATTAATGAACAGGAGCGGGAGGCAGCTTCAGAAACCAAAAGGGCGCTTACCATTGCAGAAGATGCGCTCCCATATTTGAAAAAAGAGTCGCAGATTGACATGGCTCGGGGAATAGCGGAGTTGTTGTATAAAAGGTTGAAAGTGGCTGCGGTATCGGTGTCCAATTGTGAGAAAGTATTGGCTTATGTGGGCCTTGGGGACGATCATCACCAGACCGGAGACCCCCTGCAGGATGATGTTGCCGAAGAAGTGATGCGGACGGGAGAAGTGAAAGTGGCTTATACGAAAGAACATATCCATTGCCCGCATCCCCACTGCCCGCTACAGGCGGTCATTGTTCTGCCGATAAAAGAAGCAAATAAAACAATACAATTGATCCATCTATATTTTAGAAAATCACAGCATATAAGAGCCGTGGAAATTGTGTTGGCTGAAGGTCTCGGCAAATTATTGTCTAATCAGCTTGCGGTCGCGAGATCCGAAAAGTTGCAAACGCTCATCCGTGATGCGGAACTTAGAAATATGGAAGCCCAAATTAATCCTCATTTCCTCTTTAATACACTGCATTTGATCGCCACTCTTTTTCGGACGGATCCCGAAAAAGCAAGGCATTTAACAGTGCAGCTTGGAAGTTTCATGAGATTTAATCTGCGCCTGGCTGCGAATTCTCTTGTTGAACTGAAAAAGGAATGTGAACATGTCCAATCATATATAGCCATTATTCAAGCGCGATTCTTGGATCGGGTTACGATCAGTTTTTCTCCTTATGAAGGAAAAGGGGAGGCACTTCTTCCTCCATCAACCATCCAGCCCTTAGTGGAAAACAGCATTCATCATGGATTAAAAAACGTTGCCAAAGGAGGAATCATAAGGATTGATATGAAAGAGATGCATGGGAAGCTTCGAATAACTGTGTATGATAATGGAATAGGATTTTCGAGCACATTACTTTCCCGTGCGGGACATGCGCCGATCGAGAGTGAGCGGGAAGGCGGCACAGGTTTGTATAATGTGAATCAACGGTTAATTGGAATGCTTGGTGAGGATTCGAGACTTCAGATTCGAAATCACCCAAAGGGCGGATGCGAAGTGTTTTTTGATATTCCGCTTATTTCTCAAGAAAGGAGGCATCTGGCCTAATGATCAGGGTAATGGTTGCTGAAGATGAGCGCCTCGCAAGGGAAGAGCTCATTTACTTGTTGCAGCAGGAAGAGGGCCTTGTTTTATGTCCCAGCGCAGAAACAGGTGAACAATTGCTGGAATTATATGAAAAATATAAACCGGATGTTGTTTTTTTGGATATTCAAATGCCGAAAATGTCCGGGGTACACGTGGCAAAAGAAATTTTTAAAAAAGAAAAAATCCCGCCACTTTTTATATTTACGACTGCGTATGATGATTATGCGGTTGACGCATTTGAAGTGGAAGCAGTGGACTATTTATTAAAACCTTATGATCAGGAACGGTTAAAGCAAGCGATTAAGAGGGTGGTGCGCAGGCTGAATCAAGAAGCCGCCCAAAAAGAAAAAAGCCGTGGTTCGGTAAATTCCAAAACGAAATCCAAGTTGTTGATCGATGATGGGGAGCGGGTAGTCGTATTGTCTCCTGACACCATTTGCTACGCAACGAGAGTAGAGCGAGTTGTGGAAATTCATACGAAAGACGAGCTGTTTCACGGCAGAATGACACTTCAAGAACTGGAAGACAGACTGAAAGGCTATCCTTTTTTTCGTCCCCACCGGAGCTATTTAGTCAACTTGGATTATATTCAGGAGATCAAGCCGTGGTTTAACGGTGCCTATAATTTGATTTTAAAGGATGGGAAAGAAACGAGCATACCAGTAAGCCGCCATGCCCAAAAAAAGTTGTTCCAAATTCTTGAAGAATAAATGTAACCGTTTGCAAACATATTTATGCCACTCGCACAAATATTCAGGCAAATCACGACGATAATGCCACCACACTCCCTTTTTTGTATATAGTTATATTAATCTTTTTTCACAAATTTTTAATAATAGGGGGTGCAAAAGAGTGGCAAATTATGATAAAATCGCCTGCACAAAAGAATTTGTCGAATTAAAGCGTTCCAAGATGAAATTTATTTGGCCAATCGTTATTTTGTTTTTCTGTTTGTATTTATCGTTTCCATTAATGGCCGCATATGCGAAACCGTTAATGAGCAAATTCCTTTTTGGCAATATTACATTCGGATATTTATTTGGGGTGTCCCTGTATTTTGTTGCTTGGGCACTGGCCTTTGTTTATTTCTTGAAAGCAAAAGGCTTTGATCAAAAAGCAAAAGCACTCGTTGAAAAGTACAGGCATCAAAAGGGGGCATAAATATGGGAGCGCATTCATTCGGCATTATTTTATTTGTGGCAATTGTAGCAGCAACCATTTATATTACGCTGTGGGCGGCCAAACGAAATAAAAGTACTTCTGATTTTTATACAGCCGGCCGTTCTCTGACAGGATGGCAAAATGGTCTTGCCATATCCGGCGACTATTTGAGTGCTGCCTCTTTTCTGGGCATTGCCGGGCTGGTTGCATTGAACGGGTATGACGGCTTTTTGTATGCCGTAGGATGGATGGTTGGCTATGTCATTGTGTTATATGTCGTAGCGGAACCACTTAGAAACTCAGGGAAATTTACTGTGGCAGACGTGCTGGCGTCACGACTCAAAGAGCGGCCCATCAGAATGATGACTGCCACGGTCACATTAGTAGTAACATTGTTTTATATGGTTGCCCAAATGGTGGGAGCGGGAGGCATCATCCAGCTATTGGTGGGAATACCGTACGAAATATCGGTTATTTTGATTGGGGCCTTAATGATCTTATATGTCATGCTCGGCGGCATGCTTGCCACTAGCTGGGTACAGATCATTAAAGCGGTGTTGTTAATGTTTGCTACGCTTATTCTCGTTTTGTTTGTAGCGATGATTTTTAAGTTCAATATATCAGGTTTATTCGGAGAAGTCGTTGCCAGCAACGGGGCGGAATTCTTATCTCCGGGACTGCTGTATAAAAATCCGGTTGATCTGTTGTCTCTTGGGATGGCACTTATTTTGGGAACAGCGGGCCTGCCGCATATTTTAATTCGCTTTTACACGGTTCCTTCTGCCCAGGAAGCGAGAAAGTCCGTAATATGGGCAATGATTTTAATCGGGGTCTTCTACATCATGATCGCTCTTGTCGGGTTTGCCGCGTCGGTTCTTGTCGGGCCGGATGCCATTCGGGCGGCGGACCAGGGCGGAAACATGGCAGCTCCACTTTTGGCGCAGTTTATAGGCGGGGGAGAAGGAACACTTGGCGGAGAGATCTTTATGTCGCTCATTTCGGCAGTTTCATTTGCCACGATCGTCGCTGTTGTTGCCGGGCTCGTTATCGCTGGTTCCGGTGCTTTTGCCCACGATATTTATACAAACGTCATTAAACGTGGAAAGGTAGATAGTAAAAAGCAATTTAAAGTGGCAAGAAACACAGCTCTTGCAATCGGAGCCATTTCCATCGCACTTGGCATTGTCGCCAAAGGGATGAATGTTGCCTATTTGGTTGTCTTGGCCTTTGCCGTCGGTGCCAGCGCCAACTTGCCGGTCATCATTTTCTCTCTTTATTGGAGAAGGTTCAATACAGCCGGGGCAATTGCTGGTATGCTTGCCGGAATGGTAAGTGCTGTAACCCTTGTATTTATCGGGCCCAGCGTCATGGGGGAAAATGCCATATTCCCGCTGGCCAATCCCGGTATCATCAGCATACCGTTAGGCTTCCTCACCTCTATTGTGGTCACATTAATCACAAAGCCAGAATCTTCAGCTGAGAAATTCGATGAGTTGGATGTAAAATCGAATACCGGCTTGGGAGCGGAAATGTAACGATTTAATAGCCATTGAAATGCGCTGTTTCAAAAGAAACTTCTTTTGGAACAGTGCTTGTCTTTGTTTCCAATCTATCATGCTCCATAAAAAAAGCATCATTCCGTTTGGGAAGAAGGCCTGCTAGGATACTTTTTCAACCTTTGTATTTGCCAATCGTTTTCCACTTTCGGCAGCTCCACACTTTTTTGGTTCTATGTCAAGTGTTGGGAAGGGTGAGATTCCACCTCACTCCACCCAAAGGGTAGAGCCACTTTTTAAAGGATATGCCGGATGATACAAGATAACCAGTCGATCTTTTTCATAAAGAAAAAACGCCATTGAAAAATAGCTTTTTACCAAAAGGACTGCATGATTGAATTGCCTGCAATCCAACCATGGAGTCGAGGATTGAGATGGATTCGTTCATTTATTGTCAATAAACAGTTATTATGGTACGCTTGAAAGCTAATTTACCGGCAGGGGGAGTTTAGATGTCAGCGATGCAGGATGATTCGAGATTTATAGCCAAGAGTGATGAAGAGCTTCAGAAGGTCACGCTGGGAGAGCGGCAACCGCATAACGCACCCATCACTCTTGTCGAGTATGATTCGTGCTGGCCCAAGTTATTCGCACGAGAAGCGAACCGGATTCGGACTGTACTTGGCGACGAAGCATTGCTTGTAGAGCATGTCGGATCGACATCGGTGCCAGGATTATGCGCCAAGCCTATTATCGATATGCTGCTGGTCGTGGCGGATGCAGCCGATGAGGCGGCCTATGTCCCGGATTTGGAGGAAGCCGGCTACATGTTGCGTATCCGCGAGCCCGAGTGGTTTGAGCACCGTCTGTTCAAGGGACCCGATATTGATATCAACCTCCACGTATTCAGCGCAGGAGTGTCTGAGATCGAACGAATGCTGCGCTTCCGTGATTGGCTGCGGACCAATCATACTGATCGGGACAAATACGCACGCGCCAAGCGCGCTTTGGCACAACGCAAGTGGCGGCATGTGCAGCATTACGCGGATGCGAAAACCTCGATTATTCACCAGATTATGGCTCGGGCGAACGCAGATGTGTAGCTTGATATAAATAAACCCTGTCTGCATCGCTGGCAGGGCTTATTTTTACGTTATACTCAAGGGGACAGATCACACTAGTGAAACCATTTTTATAAGAAAACAACTTTGGAAAAATGCACTATAACGACTAGGCGGTAAAGTCTCAGTCGAAAGCTGGATACGTTAGCAGGTCTACTAATATAGCAATTTACTTTTCAAATTCCTCCACTACAATGTTGCTGCAATTTATTTCAGATAACAGTTCATCTAAATGTACTACCTCAAAAGGATAAATGACACCTTGCAACTTTTTTTGTTGAGCAATTTTTGTTAAGGAAGCAGTAACCATTGCTGTTGTATGATAATCAGAAAAGGTAGATAAAGATACTATTTTTACCTTCTCTTTGTTATTAATGATTCCTTTTACCTCAACGGTAAGAAAAGCATTTTCATTTTTATTTGGATTATGTTTAACTATTTGGGATAAAAATGTATGATTTAACTTATGAATTACTTCAATAAATCCAATTTGTCTTAGAAAAGAAACTAATGTATTGAAAGCATTAACATTCCAACAAGTCCAATAATTTATAGAATGAATTGCTAATTGGTTTTGTAAGACGATTTTTTCTGAATGATGTATAAGTCTAAGCTCTTTTTCTTTAAGGTGATTAGCAAAATACATTTTTCTCTTTTTAGTAAATCCAGGTATCATTTTATTTTCAAAGCTTACTTGTTGAGAAACAATCTTTAACATATCTAACATTCCAGTTATTCCTGCTTGAGCATTAGTATTTTGTAACAATCCAACATTAACTTCTATTATTTCATCGAAATTTGAAACAGCTTTTTTTACCATTAATCCTGATAAACCAGGGAAAAATCCTGACATTACAATAGAACCTGTATCATTATTTTCCGCCATTTGATTTACAATATTTACTTTCTCTACAAAGTCATAAAATGGGGTAACGTCTACACATAATATCTTGTTATTCATACAAACTTCTTGAATAGTTGGATTTTTTTGTTTTAATACAACTACTACAACATCAATATTTTTAATAACTTGCTTTACATTCTCAATGTTATTTACATCTAAATATTTGAATTCAACATCATTTTTCAAAGAATTTGCTAACTGTTTCCCTCTCTCGTTTTTATAATCGGTTACTATTAGCTTTATTTGATTATCAAATACCCGTATTAATTCAATACAAATTAATTTACCAAGAACCCCAGACGCCCCAATAACCATCATTTTTCTCATATCAGCAAATCACCCATTTGTTTTTGTGTTTTAACCATATTTTATAGTAAAAATGATTAAACTATCCTGCTCCGATAGAGTACTAAATACCATACAGCGAATTTTGATAAGCGTAGACTGCGATACATTTCTGTCACTTCAAAAACAAAGAATGTCCATAGAACTCTTTGGTGTTATGTTTTGTACTTTCGCATTCAAAGCCTTCTTTAAAACGTGCTTCTTACCAGCGAAGTAGAGGAAGGTTCAACATAGCGTTTTATTCATTGAAACACTCGTTCTTTCTCTGTATGTAATAAATTGCTAACGCCTTACTCATCTTTAAACCCTCCAATGCGGATATCCGTTCCAATTATAACAACGTTTTTGAAAAGGTATCAAATATCACACTAATCTTTAACAGAGCTATTAAAGGTTCAAATATCTACACTAATCTTTAACAGTGCCATTCAAAAGAAATACAGTTTCAACAGTTCCCATCCAATCGTCACTATGGATCAATAGGACCGCATATTTTTTGGCGCCGAATTTGACATACCCGTTATATGGCCGATGGAAAGGAGGCTGTAAAAGCTTAAACAAGCAGGGCGACCCAAACAGGAAGCCGGTCGCAAACAACCGGCTTGACAGGAGAGGCTGTTTAATATTTCAGCTTTCTCCAAAGGGTACTGCGGCTTATTCCCAGTCGCTGGGCAGCCCTTGATTGATTGTAATTTTCATCCGATAACACTTTTTCAATAATTTCTTTATTTATTTCATCCAGTGTTTTATGTCCATGGAGGACTGGATTAATGATCTCAGTCTCTTCTATTTTTTCGTTAGCCAACACCTTTTCGATGGTTTCGTCAGCGATATAAAAATCATCTGTTAATAAAAAGGCTTTTTCAATAATTCGTTTCAACTGGATCAAATTGTATGTCCAGTGAAAATGTTGCAAAAGGTGGATTGCCTCCGGCTCTAATCCAAGAATTTGCTTTCCATATTTGGGCATTAAATCGCTTAAAAATATACTTACCAGACTGGGAATATCTTCCTTTCTTTCATTTAGGGCAGGCAAAGTCAACGGGAAGGCAGATAATTCATTTTGAATAAATTGCATTAAAGAACCCTGATCAAAGGAATGGGAATAACCACTCATACAGGAAAAAATAAAACGATTTCTTTTATGGACGTATGTGTTAGTTAAATAAGATTCTAAAAGCAATTGGCTATCTTCATTTAGCAGATGCATATTTTTGAAATAAAATGTAAAGTTCTCATTGAGAAAAGGAGAGTTTTCTGATTCAAAAATGGCACTCCATTTTTTTTCATTCATATAATGTGCGTCAATTATAATCATGGGCTGTTTCTGATAATTACTGCCGTGGTAGATGGCTTTGGCGAACGTATCTTTTCCAGTGCCTTTTTTGCCAAATAAGATGATCGGCATGTTTGTTTTAGAAACAGTTTTTGCGTCTTGAATCACTTTTTTAAATAATTTATTGGATGTTGGCAAAGAATCCAGTAGAATAGTCGGCTCATCTGAGACATTTGTGTAAATAACCGACTTGTCAACGGGCTTAATTTTCGATTTTTGTTTATTAATGTAAAAGGTGGGATAGCTTAATCCGTTCGATGAGATCATTTTTCCATGGAAAAGGTATAACTCACTTCCCAATGGCTTCATAATCGTTACTTTCTTTTCTTGCGTTAACATATCGACGTGCTTTTCCGCTTCGGAAATGATCATCTCCTTTATTTCTTTTGGTTCATCTACATTGGAAAATGCGATATCTTTTTTTCCATTAAATGCGATTATATGATCATTCACGTTTCGAATAATGTTGTGAGTTAACAGAATTTTTTCTTTAAATGTGGATATATGCTTAAACAGCTGGATAATATCGGTAAAGGCGGTTATGACACTTTCTCTTCCAGATGTAACAAGTATCGTATTTAATCCCATTTTTTTGGCATGCTTGACAGTAATAACATCACCAATGATCAAACTGATACCGCGTTCAATTAATTCATGAAGACAGTCATCGATTTCTGAAATGGAATGCACCGTTTTTATTTCCAGATGTTCGCCATGATTTAGTTGGCTAATGATTTTTGTTGTATCGGTTATACTTTTAAAACCAACAATTCCAAACTTTCCAGAATAACTTTTAGCTAATTTAATCGCCCGCATCATGTCGATTGCGGAAAGTTTAATATCAATCACGGGAAGGTGGGTTATTTCTTTAATTAATTCAGCAGTTCCCGCTCTTGATATAATCACATCAAAATCCTCGTATTTTTTTTCTTCTGCTATTTTTACGCCATCCAGCATATCTCCCACAAAAGCGTGAACTTCCAACTCTTTCATGTCTTCGGCAATTTCACAAATGAGATCTTTCATTCCGTTATACGGCGCAATTACCAGAATTTTTATTTTATTCATGATGCTGCCTCCCTCCATCTATTTGACTTTTTCCTATCGTAACATACTAACCATATTTTCATTATAGTATCAAATTAAAACAGATCAATGGAAAATTTTGTTAGTAAAAATCGCAAAATGTTTCAATTTGATACAAAAAACACTGTATATGTGCTAGAAAGCATTTGGTTGTGTGCTAAAATGAAATTGTGAAACATGTCATACATAATATATTTTGTAATCTAGTACGTGTTGGAGGGAAATGGATGAAAGCTGCAGTAGTAGTTGAACCGAATAAAGTGGAAATCCAAGATATTGGTATTCCAGAAATAAAGGGTGATGAAGTATTAATTAAAGTGAAAACAGTTGGTGTCTGTGGTTCAGATCTGCATTTATTTAAAGGAACCCATGCATTTAGAAAGCCTCCTGCGGTTTTAGGACATGAAGTAGCAGGTGAAATCATTAAGATAGGAAATGATGTCACGAATTTTAAAGTGGGTGATCGTGTCACGGTTGAACCACATATTGGCTGTGGCAAGTGCGAGTACTGTATAAAAAACCTCATTAATTTATGTAGCAATAAATGTGTTCCCGGAACGGAGAGCTGGGGTGGTACGTTTGCTGATTACTTTAACGCTCCCCAAAACAAAGTGTATAAAATAGCCGATCATATAAGTGACGAAATTGCTACTTTAATAGAGCCGCTTGCAGTTGGAATTCATGCTATCGAGCGAATTTCTGTTCCAGAAAGAGACACAATTGCTATTCTTGGCTCTGGAACGATCGGACTGCTCACATTGGTTGCTGCGAGGGAAGCAGGGTACAAGCACATTATTTGTACAGATACTCAGCCATTTAACTTGAAAATGGCAGAAAGGCATGGAGCTGCATTGGCTTTAAATCCTTTAGAGGAAGATGTGGCGGCTAAGATTTTAGAGTTTACAAACGGGAGGGGAGTAGATGTAGCGATTGTAGCGGCAGATTCCAAGGTGATTGTGGATCAAGCTGCGTCGATTGTGAGAAAAAGAGGGGAAGTTGGGATTGTGGCCATGATTACGCAGCAAATCCCAGTAAATACATATCAATTTGTTTTTAACGAAATCTCGTTGTTTGGCGCTATGACTTATGAAACAAAAGACTTTAAAAAAGCATGTAAGCTAATCAATGAGGGGCTTGATATTAGTGATTTCATAACGCAGCGTTTGCCACTAAATCAATCACAACAAGCCTTGGATATTCTAAGCGAGAAAAAAGAAAACGTAGTAAAAGTAATCGTTGAAGTAAATCAATAATCAGGAAGGAAGCAGCATCATGAAAAAAATATCTTACAAGTTAATCGCATTAATGATTTTGGTTGGTCTCATCATAGCGGGATGTTCTAATGATAAGTCATCCTCCAAGGATGGAAAAGATGATGTGTTAGTGTTAAAGCTAGGTCACATTCAATCAGAAAATGACCTATGGCAAGATGGAGCTGAAAAGTTTAAAGAAGAAGTGGAAGAAGCTTCTGATGGAAAAATCAAAATTGAAATTTATCCTAACTCTACCCTTGGCGGAGATAGAGATATGGCAGAAGGATTGCAAGTAGGAACGGTTGACTTTGCCTTGATTGCTGGAGTTTTAGGGAATTTTGAACCCTCAATTCAGTTATTGGAGTTGCCTTATATTTTCCGCAATGAAGAAGATTATCAAAAAATCGTCAATGGAGAAGTTGGACAGGAAATTGTTGATCGAGTTCTAAAAGCTTCCGATATTCGGATATTGGACTTTTGGGAACGTGGCCCGCGCCATATTACAGCCAATAAACCAATCAATACATTGGATGATCTGCAAGGCTTGAAAATGAGAATACCAGAAATAAAAGCAATGGAGCATACATGGAAAGGACTGGGCGCTGCTCCGACCACGATGGCATGGAATGAGGTTTATACAGGATTGGAACAAAACGTAATAGAAGCACAAGAAAACCCGATTCCATTTATTTATGGTGGCCGAATTCATGAGGTGCAAAAGTATATTGCTTTAACGGCGCACAAATATGAGTATGTCACATTGGCGATGAGTGACAGCACTTGGTCCAAACTAACGAAAGAACAACAAAAAATAATTGAGCAAGCTGCTGAGAAAGCTACGGAATTTGAGAATAAATTAGTTAGTGAGCAAACTGAGAAATTACTCGACGAAATGAAAGGTGAAGGGTTGGAAGTAACAAAACCGAATATTGACGAGTTTGCAGAGGCGGCAAGAGCCACACATGAGGACTTTGCAAAAACAGTTGACCTGGATCTTTACCATAAAATCATGAAAGAACTTGAATGATAAAAAGTAATGGGAGTAGAGTCTATCTTTGCTCCCTTCATTTTTCATTTCGATAGTTGGGGGGATTTCCCATGAAAAAACTTGATGGTATTCTTGTAAAATTACTGTTTTATATTTGTGGCTTTTTAATGTTTTTAATGACCGCAGTCGTTACAGCTCAAGTTGTTTCCAGGTATGTATTTGACAATCCATTTTCTTGGACAGAAGAGCTGGGTAGATATACTTTTGTTTGGGTATCTTTTTTAGGTATGGCGGCAGCTATTAAAATCGGTTCACATATTGCCCTGGATATGTTAGTACGAGCATTAAAAGGATTGAGCAGAAAAATTCTTGCGGTATTTAATAACCTGCTTGTTCTTATTTTTGCCGTTTTTTTAACGATTAGTGGATTTAACTTAGTTGAATTGGGAGCGAGACAACATAGTCCATCACTGGGTTTGCCAATGGATATTGTATACATAGTCATTCCAATTTCCGGACTGCTGCTCATTTACTTTGTATTAAGTGAAACAATCCAAGTGGTCATAGGGAAGGAGGATGGCGTGTAATGGCGGCAATATTGTTTGGCTTATTTCTCGTGCTTTTAATACTGGGTGTGCCAATTGGATTTGTTTTGGCACTATCGTCTGTCGGCGCCATGTTCTCAGCAGATTATCCACTTGTTATATTGAGTCAGCGCCTTTTTACAGCATTGGATTCATTTCCGTTTATGGCCATCCCGCTTTTTATGCTGGCAGGCTCCATTATGAGCCACGGAGGTATAACGAAAAGAATTGTGGATTTTGCCCTATCCATATTTGGAAATATTAAAGGAGCGTTGGCTCATGTTGTTGCCACGAGTGGGATCATGATGGGTGGTATTTCTGGTTCCGGGGTGGCTGATACGGCTGCTTTGGGAGCGGTGATGGTTCCCGAGATGAAAAAAAGAAAGTATGATGCTGGTTTTTCCGCGGCTTTAGTGGCAGCATCTGGAAGCATAGGACTTATTATTCCACCGAGTATTGCCTTAATTATTTATGGTGTGACAACCCAATCATCCATTGGCGATCTCTTCGTTGCGGGGATTATTCCAGGTGTCGCCATTGGAGTGGGTTTCTTTATTTATTCCTATTTTGTGGCACGCAAGAAGGATTATCCCAAGGAAGGAAAAGTAAGTGCTAAAGGTGTTTGGACAAGCTTTAAAAAAGCGGTCTGGTCCCTGTTAATGCCTGTTATCATCATATTAGGAATTCGTGGGGGCGTTTTCACCGCGACTGAAGGCGGAGCGATTATTTCCGTTTATGCTTTTTTCATTAGTGCCTTTATTTATAAAGAAATCAAATTAAAAGACATCCCTAAAATTTTCTACGATGCGGCACTTAGTACGGCGGTCATATCGACAATCATTGCTTCTACATCTTTGTTTGGGTGGTTATTATCCAGTGAACAAATTCCGCAAAAGATTACTGCTTTTCTATTGGGCATAACCGATAATCCCATCTTGTTGCTTCTTATTATCAATCTACTGTTATTAATCGTAGGTATGTTTTTGGACAGCGGCCCGGCCATTATGTTATTGGCTCCTATATTGGCTCCTGTTGCCCAGAGTTTAGGTGTGGATATGGTACAGTTCGGAATCATAATGGTGATTAACCTTACAATTGGCTTATTGACACCGCCAGTTGGCACGTCCATGTATGTTGCCAGCAATGTTTCAGGGGTTCCTATCATGCGGCTTGCAAAAAAATTAATGCCGTTTTGGCTTATTATGATCACTGTTCTGTTACTCATTACCTTTATTCCAGGAATAACAACAATGGTTATTCAATAGACAAGATTCATGCGGTGCTTTAATCCGGTGATGAGAAGGGGAGCTAAGACTATGATCGCAAACGTCCTGTTGGCAGCTTAGGCAGCGACATCCACTCGCTTCGCTTGCGCTCGTACTGGACCTCTTTGTGACCGGCTTCTTCGAAAAAACTTATGCTTTTTTTCGTGCGATCACGATACTATCGAAGCTTTTCTTGTTCTTTTGCCTCGAATCAATCGAACTTTTACCGGCAGTTGCCCCCTTACTTGCATGAGTGTTTTTTCTCGACTTCTTTAGGCGGGGGTTGCTTACTGGCAGTTAATATGATGAACAAAATCAAGTGAAGAAGGGAATGTATTATGGGGAAGATCATTTTAGGAATTGTAGCAGATGATTTTTCAGGGGGGAGTGATGCAGCCTCTTTCTTGGTGAAACAAGGGATTAAAACATTTTTGTATAATGGGATTCCCGAACTGCATGAGCAGAAAATGGAAGACAATGTAGCTGTTGTTATTGCGCTGAAAACAAGGACAGCTGAGAAGCAAAAAGCAGTCGATGAATCCATGAAAGCTTTTCAATGGCTTCGGGATCATGGCGCAGAACAGCTTTATGCTAAATACTGCTCCACATTTGATTCCACAAAGGAAGGCAATATCGGGCCAATCATAGACGAAGTATTAGAAACGTATGGAATCAAATATACGATTATTGCTCCGGCGCTTCCTATCAATGGGAGAATCGTTAAAAACGGGCAATTAATTGTGAATGGTGTCCCTTTACATGAGACTCATATGAAACATCATCCATTAACACCAATGTGGGATTCAGATCTTGCCCGTCTACTGGAACCACAAGGCAAGTATCCGAGTATTAAGCTCAATTATGAAAGTCTTGAGCGTTCTAAAGAAGAAATTATGGAAATGATGGATGAATTCGGCAAGGATAAGAAACATTTTTATGTTATCCCTGATTATATGGAAGAAAAGCATGCGCAAAAAATCGTAGAGCTTTTTGGAGATTTGCCGTTCTTAACTGGCGGGTCCGGCTTGATGGGCGAGCTAGGAAAAAAATATAAAAAAGATAACGATCAAACGAACATTATTACAAGCGGGACTTCCGGAAAAGCGATTATTTTGGCTGGAAGCTGTTCCGCGGCAACGTTGCGGCAAATCGAAGAATTTATAAATTCTGGAGGCAAAGCAATCAAAATTGAACCGTTACAATTGCTTTCCGGCACACTATCAAAAGAGGATTTATGGAAAGAAATTCAAAGCTTACAAGAAGAAAAAATATTAATCTATAGTTCTGATCGCCCTGAAAAAGTGAAGGAAGCGCAAGAAGCCGGGATGGAAAAGATATCTGCCATATTGGAAAGCACTACGGCGTACATAGCAAAAAAAGCGGTCGAAAACGGCTTTTTCCGAGTTATTGTCGCAGGGGGAGAAACGTCCGGCGCAGTAACCAGGATCTTGGGATATAATGCTTACTATGTAGGAGATAGTATTGCTCCCGGCGTACCGATTATGGTGCCGGTTGAAAATAAAAAAGTACGTCTTGTATTAAAATCTGGCAATTTTGGTGATAAGGACTTTTTCATTAAAGCGGTGGAAATGACAAGAGGTGATATAAATGGCTGATTTGCAATCAAAATATGAGGAAGCCATTTGGATTGGAAAAGTTCTGTTTGACCGGGGAAAAGCAACAGGGTCTTCCGCGAATATGAGTTTTTTACACGATCATAAGATGTATATTACGGGAAGTGGAACATGCTTTGGCAACTTGAATGAATCAGATTTTGCGATATTGACTATGGAAGGGGAGCATGTTGCGGGAGTAAAGCCAAGTAAGGAGCTTCCTCTTCATCGAACGCTTTACGAGAAAGATTCCGCCACTAAAGCGGTCATTCATACCCATAGTATTTACTCAACTCTTTGGTCTTGTTTAAAGCATGAAAATGAAAAAGATATTATGCCATCATACACTCCTTATTTAAAAATGATGATCGGAACAATTGGATTAATTCCATATGGGAAGCCCGGCTCCGAAACACTGTTTCGTCATTTTAGAGATCGGGTTCATGATAGTGATGGCTATATTTTACAAAATCACGGCCCCGTTGTAGGCGGAAAAGATTTAATGACCGCGTTTTATTGCTTGGAAGAATTAGAAGAAAGTGCAAGAATTGCTTGGGAATTACGGAATGAAGGTAACCGTGCAGTTTTGATCGATGCCTAAATATGTCAGTTCCTAGTGCATAGGTTATCCACCTGTAGCTTGGATTGATGAGCAGATTTAACCGACTTCAAGAGTGTTTTGCTTGAACTGACGAATCAATTTTGCCAAACGGTGCTGGGAAATAAGCAAATACGGAACAGCAAAAGGGGTCGGGACAAAACCCTGTAAAATGAAATAAACCGCATGGAATCAAGTTTAAAAACGGGGTGGTTACCCCTTGATTTCACGCGGTTTTATTTTCGCGATTTTTACGAATATGAATCAGCTTTCAAAAAAATCCCTATCATCGCTACGTCAACATAGTTCGCTTTCCGCAGGTTTCTTCAGCTTCCTTGGAAAGCAAAAGTCGCTTTCCTGCGGGATCTTCAGCTCGAGCTATTCCCGCAGGAGTCTACCTATTTTGACTACGCTAAAACGTTGCGTATTATACACTGGACAATTTATCCGGCATGTAAGGTGCCGTAAGACTCCCACTTCAAAATCTTGAGTGAATACAAAAGGTCTAAGTGGAAGAAAACGGCACCTAAATGCCCGATTGGTTCAACTAACATCCAGTAGGAGATGGAAGAAAACTCCTACTGAATGGAGTTTCACTTTATTGTTCGTTTTTTCATCAGCTGATTTAGTTGTGACCCAGCCTTTTGTGAACCCCTGATGAATGTCCGTGCACGAAACAGCTCTATATGTAGCTTGTTAATCTTTTTAAATCCTTTTATGTCTGGTTCCTTCCTCTTTAATACATAGACTGAAGTGTGGTGATCAAAATAAGCTTCGTCCTTTGAAATGAACCATTCAATCTCAAAACGTGCCGCTTTTCGTCTAGTAGCTTTTCCAAATGTTAAACAGAAATGAAAATTCTTAACTTAAAATGGAATAACCGTTGCTGAAATTTTCATTCAGCTTTATAATAAGTTTTATTAGCTTGTGAAAGCAGGAGGGGTTTTGATTGCCAATTAATATTCCGAAGGAAATGCCGGCGCGGGAAATTCTTGACAAAGAAAAAATATTTGTGATGGATGAGGAAAGGGCCAGTACGCAAGATATCCGTCCTCTTAATATACTTATTTTAAATTTGATGCCCGAAAAAGAAAAAACAGAAGTTCAATTGCTAAGGCTTTTGGGCAATACGCCGCTCCAAGTGAATATTACTTTTTTACGCATGGAAACCCACCAGTCTAAAAATGTGAGCAAATCGCACTTGGAACAGTTTTATCAAACGTTTTCCGATGTTGAAAAATACTATTTCGATGGATTGATCATTACGGGGGCGCCTATTGAGCATCTGCCATTTGAAAAGGTGAATTATTGGGAAGAATTAAAAGCGATTATGGAGTGGTCCAAGGAACATGTAACATCTGTCATGCACATTTGTTGGGGAGCACAAGCCGCGCTTTTTTACCATTACGGAATCGGAAAATTCGAATTGCCGAGCAAGTGTTCCGGTGTATACAAACATAAGGTGTCTGATCATAAAATAAAGCTTGTCAGAGGTTTTGATGATATATTTTTGGCTCCTCATTCGCGTTATACAAGCATCAGCCGCAAAGAAATTCATGACCATCCCGAACTGATTTTGCTTTCGGATGGAGAGGCGGGGCCGTTTTTAATCATATCGAAGGATGAAAAGCATATTATGATTACCGGGCATCTTGAATATGATACAGACACACTGGCAACCGAATATGAACGTGACATCAAAAAAGGACTGGATATTCGCGTTCCAGAAAATTATTTTCCAAATAATAATGCAAACGAAGAACCTGTCAACACGTGGAGATCCCATAGCCACTTGCTGTTTTCTAACTGGTTAAATTATTACGTTTACCAAGAAACTCCTTATGAACAGGATCGAAAAATCAAAGTTGAGTATCCGACTTCGCTTTAATTTGTTGGGGGATGAATATACCGTCCCTCGTTTTTTATGCTTTCTGTCATGAGGAAGAACAGCCTGTTTCACCATTCAACAAACCGGGCGCGTGTCAATATACTATTCATGGATCGCAAAGTGAATTCGGAGGTGATGGCATGGCGGTCGTAAAAGCCAGGGAGTCTGATATCGATTTGCTGGCAAGACTTTTAAGGGCTGAAGCAGAGGGTGAAGGAATCCAAGGCATGTTGCATGTAGGAGCGGTTGGAGTGAACAGAATCCGGGCAAATTGCTCTGATTTTGTTGGAATTAGAACAGTTCCGCAAATGATCTACCAGCCCCATGCGTTTGAAGCGGTAATACATGGTTATTTTTACCAAAGGGCAAGGGAAAGTGAAAGAAGGTTGGCGAGAAGAGCGATCCGGGGGGAGAGACAATGGCCCGCCAAATACAGCTTATGGTATTTCCGCCCGGAAGGAGACTGTCCCGCTCAATGGTATGGCCAGCCGCTTGTCGCTCGGTATAAATCACACTGTTTTTATGAGCCGACGGGAGAAGAATGTCCGAATATTTACAGCACCTTTTGAATTGTTTGCAAACCCGCAGGAAGTGCGGGTTTTTTATTAGATTGAATTTACAGACTTTTTAATTGTAACATGATATATTAAAAGGGAGAGGAGGAATTTTTGTGGCGATTACGTTTAGAATGGAACCCGAAATATTTACGTTTTATGATGGTGAAGGAAACACAATTGAGCGCAAAACGGAGGTGCGTTTCGATCCGTTGACAGGGGAATCATCCCGGCTTGTTTTTGATCCCGGCTTACACATTACCCCGGCTGATTATCAGAAGGCGGCCGAACAAACAGAAGGTGCCAAATGTCCTTTTTGCCCGGAAAACATTATGAAAATGACACCTGTCTTTTCAAAAGAAATGACAGAAACCGGGCGGATCGTAAAAGGTGAAGCGACTTTATTTCCCAACCTGTTTCCGTATAGCAAACATAATGGTGTTGTAGTCATGTCGCGCCAACATTATGTGCGTTTAGAAGAATTTACACGCCAATTGATAAAGGATGCCTTCATGGCCGCGCAGACATACATACAAAGAGCCGCAGCCTTCGATCCAACAGCAACATATGCTTCCATTAATTGGAACTATCTTCCGACATCAGGCGGCAGCATCATCCATCCTCATCTGCATGTCATTATTTCAGAGACCGGGACAAATTACCAAGCATTGACAGGAAGCAAAGCCGATTCATTTGAAAAAGAAACAGGAAAGGAATTTTTTACAGCGCTTTATGATGCGGAAAAGACGATAGGAGAACGGTGGATTGGGGAAAAAGGAAATGTTGCCTGGATGCATGCCTTTGCTCCCAAAAGCCATCATGATTACGTGGCTCTTTTTAAGGGGTGCCACACTTTTGATTCGATTACAGAAGCTGACTGGGATCATTTTGCAGCCGGACTGCAGGCCATTTTTTCTGCTATGCGGGAACAGGGCTTTTCGAGCTTCAACTTTATTTTATCGGCTGATCCCAAGGGAAAAAGCCCGATCCACGCCAGGCTTATTCCCCGGTTAACGATTGGCGCATTACATACAAGCGATATCAACTTTTTCCAGGCGCTTCATCAGGAGCCGCTTACATATAAAGTGCCTGAAGATGTTGCTTCGTTTGCGAGATCCCGCTTTCATGAACAAG
Organism: Siminovitchia sp. FSL W7-1587; assembly: GCF_037963795.1. NCBI lineage: Bacteria > Bacillati > Bacillota > Bacilli > Caryophanales > Bacillaceae > Siminovitchia > Siminovitchia sp. FSL W7-1587. The sequence continues at coordinate 144,140 of NZ_CP150169.1, read as the reverse complement.
TGTAGAGGGAGTCTGGGTCCATGAGGCTCAGGCTCTTTTCAGCTTCTTTAAATGATGGATAATAAAGGAGTGTGGATCGGTAAGCTCGATTTGCTGTTTGTACTGCTCTTTTTTTGACTGATGATCCTTTATATCGCTTTTTAATACCCTTAACATTTCTTTTTCGGGATTGATGCCTCTGTCCCAATTGCTTAATTCTTGTACTAAGCATTCCTCTTTTAAAAAACGCAAATTTTGTTCTTCTTGGCCGGGCAGGGCATCATATACAAAAATGGGCAAATCTTTTGCGATGCACTCGCTGATTGTTACACCTCCCGGCTTCGTTATAATAGCGTCGGCTTCTTCATACAGCCGGTTCATCTCTTCTTTTGATGTAATATAAGTCAAGGGTTCAATGTATGGGTCGTTGTGTTGCTTAACATATTGGAAAAGCTTTTCATTCGTTCCGCAAAGAACTTTATATTGAATATTGCCCGATGGCTGCAACATGAAAATAAACCGGCGTATGGAACCTGCCCCCATATTTCCTCCAGATACTAAAACAGTAAGCTTTTCTTTTTTGTCCCGGTTCTCCCGTTGAGTCTGGAACACGGGATCGATCGGAATGCCTGTAATATAAATTTGGCTTTCCTTAATTCCCATTCTTGCCAAATGGTTTTTTACATGAACGCTGGGAGCGAAATGATAATCGATCCATTTCATCCCCCATAAACTGTTGACAAAATAATCAGTATAGACATTGATGGCCAGTCCGTCCCATATCCTCATTTGTTTAAGGCGGGATAACAAATAGGAGGGAAAAGCATGGGTGCAGATAATGGCATCCGGTTTGGCTTCATCAATCAGTTGCTTCATTTTTGCTAAAAAGAACAACTCATATGCAAAGAAGCGATGTTCCGCTTTTCTTTCTTTTACCGCCGCAAATTTATAAAGGGAGCTGTATAGGTTTGGAAAGCGATGAATCCAATACAGATAAGCGGAGGATACAAGATTTTCAAGTTTTCCGTAGCTAAATGACAATAGATCAACTTTTTCACACTGTATCTCTGTTTCGCAAGTCTCCAATTGCCTTTTCATGACATCGGCAACATGGTGATGACCCGAAGGAATGTTCAATAAAGGCAAAAACAGGATACGGAACAATGATATGCACCCCTTATCGTATTCTTTTTTACCCCCTTGTATTTCCATTCATATTTTCTTCCTTCAGTACAAAAATATCAATAAAAATATGCCGAAAAGGGAGAAGTCCCGAAAAATGAAATTAAGTCAATTGTTGGAAACGATAGACGAACATGATGAATGGAGGCCATTTCATCATATAGAGGTAAATGGCATCGCCACAAATTCAAAGCTCATACAACAGAACGATTTATTTATTGCGATCAGTGGTTATCGCCATGATGGCCATCAATTTATACCGGAAGCTGTCAAAGCTGGTGCGGCGGCAGTTATTGGAGAAAAAGATCTCCGACTCCGGACAATTCCGTATATGAAGGCGGAAAACAGCCGGAAGGCTCTTGCCAGATTAGCAAAAGCTTATTATCGGCCGCCGTTAGAGAAAAAAGTGTTGATAGGTGTAACAGGAACGAACGGAAAAACAACAACATGTTTTATGATTAAGCATATATTGGAACAAGCGGGTATTTCCTGCTCCATGTTTACCAGTGTCCAGAACATGATAAATGGACAAAAACGGGCCTCATCCTTGACAACGATAGATCCTCTTAACCTGTATAAGCTGCTTTCAGACAGCCGGGATGATGTGATTATTATTGAGGTTTCGTCACATGGAATGGCCCAGTTCCGGGTTGAGGGAATTGAGTTTGATTATTGTTTATTTACAAATCTGGATCATGAGCATCTTGACTATCATAAAGACATGGATGAGTACTTTCATGTGAAAAGCAAACTTTTTCAACAGTTAAAGCCAAAAGGAAAAGCGATTGTGAATGCCTATAACGAGTGGGGAAAAAAGGTCGTTCAGGAATTGCGATCCAGAGGACAAGCCACCCATGTCATTGGCGACGAAGAGTATCCGTTGCAAATTATCCGTAACAATCAAAAGGAGCGTCCCATCGCTTTGATGAAGACAAAGGAGAAATCACTGGAGTTAAAGCCTGGCGTGTTGGGCATCCATAATCTTTACAATGCTGCGATGGCGTTTTGGACGGCAAGAATGCTGGATTTGAACGAAGAAGAAATCATTTCCTTTTTAGCGTCGTTCAAAGGAGTTCCCGGCAGACTTGAACTGTTTCTACATCAAAGTGAAGCGATTATTGTGATTGACTATGCCCATACAGCCGACGCTTTTTTTCATTGTTTGAACACCGCACGTTATAATGGCGCAAAACGAATTATTCATGTGTTTGGATTTAGGGGAAGCCGTGATGAGAGCAAGAGACAGCAAATGGTGAAAATGTCTTCGCGATTAAGTGATTTTATCATTCTTACATTAGACGACTTAAACGGCATTTTATATGAGGAAATGGTTGGTCAGCTTCACTTGCTAAATGAGGCGAATAAAGGAATTGTGATCCCTGATCGAACGTTAGCCATCGAGTATGCTGTCAAAAATGCCCGTAAAGGAGACTGGATCGTGATCACTGGAAAAGGAACGGAAACTTATCAGCAAACATTTTCGCTTCCTGCAAGATCCGACGTTGAAACAGTTCGTTTCGTCTGCTCCCAATAAATATCCATAAATTACAGGTTAAAACTCCTCTCATTTCTCTTTATAATGGAGTGGTGAGAGGAGGATCATGAATGTTCATTGTTACCATCATGATGGCCATCCTCATCGGGATTGTCATCTATAAAGGCTATCAAAATACTCATTCTGTCGTTATGAACGAAATTCATATAAATCATCGTTCTGCTGATCGTGCTGGCGGCAGTTCACTGAAAATCTTGCATTTATCCGACCTGCATCTTGAAAATATTTCAATTTGCCCAAACACGCTATATCATCGTGTAAAAAAACTCGACATTGACCTCGTTGCGGTGACGGGTGATTTTTTAGACCGAAAGCGCAGCCTTCCAAAGCTCATCCCATACTTGAAAGTTCTCAATAAATTAAATCCCTCATACGGCTCATATGCTGTTTTTGGCAACCATGATTATGTCTTAAAAGACAAATACTTTCATCAGCTTAAAAAAATACTGAATGATTTTGGCTTAAAAACGCTGCAAAATCAAAATGACCTGATTCAAATCGGAAACAAACGGATCAATATTATTGGCATCGATGACTTCAGCACCAAGCGCAGCAACTTAAAAGAGTCTTATAAAGGAGTGGGAAATGGATATAATCTCGTTTTCACCCATGACCCGAATGTTGTCCTTTCGATGAAAGAAGAATATCATTTCGACTATCTTCTTTCCGGCCATTTCCACGGCGGGCAAATTCATTGGCCAAAACCATACCATCTTGTAAAAATGGGAAAATTAGTAAAAATGAATATGGTCAAAGGGTTGCACCACTACAAAGAACGGCCGTTCTATATCAACGAAGGCCTCGGCCAAACAGGTGTGAATATCCGGATTGGAAGCCGGCCAGAAATTACTGTCCATAACGTAACCATACCGGAAGAAGTTAAAGAGGTTGGGGCAGCTATGTAGTCTTTCTTGAAGCGGTTCCTGAGGGGAGCGCTTTTTTTGATGGAAAAAAAGCATAGTATATATTTGTAAAAAATATATACTTGATTGAAATATATATTTCTGTTACATTTATCCCATGGATAGGACAAGTTTAATCAAAGGCCATTTAGAAATGTGTGTATTATCGATTTTATCAAAGGAAAAAAGCTATGGGTATGAAATAATGAAAAAGTTGGAAGAACACAATTTGAAATTGAAAGGAGTGGGAAGCATTTATCCCATCTTGACGAAGCTCAAAGAGCAAGAATGGGTCCATACACATCGTGAAATGACAGAAAGCGGCAAGGTGAGAGTTTATTATGAAATCAATGAAAAAGGGAAATTGTACCTTCAAAAGAAGATCATTGAATGGTTGGAACTGCAAATGGATATTAAATCCTTACTGCGAAAAGGGTTGAAAGGAGAGCTTTTAGAATGAACATTCACTTAACCTTGGCAGAAAAGCAATTTTTACATGAAGTGATGACAGAACTCAAGCAATATCAAATACATTCAAAGGATAGAAGAAATATTAGACTGCAGCTTCTGGAGCATATCCAAGAATCGCGTGAACACGGCCAAGACAGTATCCAAGATTTGGGGGAGCCGACAACATTTGTCAAGGATTTTTTAGAAGTGAATGGCATAGATCTCCATTCTAAAATGAAGCAAATACAAAAATTCAAAAGCAGGCCAGGATTGTTATGGGTGACAGGCCTCTTTGCTTTTATACTGGCTTATCTCTGCTCTCAGCTTATACTATCGATGTTTTTAACAGAAGCCTTTAACCCGCAAAAAACATATAACTCCTTTGATTATCATATTTTTTATCGGATTTCGGAACATTCATGGTGGAATGTCTTACTCATGATGATTAGCATATCTGCATCCTTGCTCGTTTCCGCGCTTGTGGTGTTTTCTATGCGAAAAATAAAAGGATACAGGTGAAAAAAGCATGAAAATACTGCAAGTGAAAGTCGTTTTTGTATGCTTATTATTAAATCCGTTCATGTTATTTCTGCCGGTCGCGAATGTCTCCGCCGAACGAGATATTCAGGTTGAGATAGACAATTATGTAGAAGCCTATTTAGAAGAACAACGGATTCCGGGGGCCGCTATTGCTATTGTACATGAAAATAACCTCTTTTATTCTAAAGCGTGGGGTATAACAGGAGAATCGGGGGAAAAAGTAACGACTAAGACACCTTTTACGATAGGATCAATCAGTAAGTCATTGACTGGACTAGCCATCATGAGATTAATAGAAGAAGGTGCTGTGAACTTGGAGGACCCGGTCCAACAATATCTTCCATGGTTTACACTAAAAGATCGCCAAGCCGCCTCGCAAATCACTATTAAACATTTATTAACGCAAACAAGCGGAATGAGTACATATTCAGGTCTATCTATATCGGATCAAGAATCTCAAGATATGGGCATGATCCGGGAGAATACAAAAAGTTTGTCGAATGTTGCGCTAACCGCCAAACCCGGTGAAAAACACCAGTATAGCAATGCCAACTTCTTAATTCTTGCCGCTATCATTGAAGAAGTGACAGATCAAACTTATTCTGAGTACATGGAACAGCAAGTTTTTTCGCCATTGGGGATGAAGCATGCAGCGGCTGATAAGCGTTCGGCGTATGAAAAAGGATATTTGGCCGGTTACCAATCATGGTTTGGAATTCCCCGAAAGAGTGCCGTGGCTTATGATAATGGAGGCGCGCCTTATGGATACATAACTGCGAGTGCGGAAGATATGGTCCATTTTATATCGTTGCTTCGTCAGCAGGAAAGTCCTTTTTTAAGCAAGAAGACGATGGACCTTTATACAACTCCTTATGTTCAAACCGGTGAACATCGGTATTATGGTCTTGGAATAAGGATTACAAACCCAGATTCTACAGAAGAAATAATCTGGCATTCAGGCTCAACCCCTGATTCGCATGCTGAGGTGTTCTTTATGCCAGAAACCGGTTGGGGTGGAGCGATTCTTACGAATAAAAATCATATTTTAGAAGAAGAGGCACTCATCTACCTGAAGCAAGGGATCATCAACATTTTACATGGAGAAGAACCTGTTGAAGTTCCTGAATACACACCTACTGTTCAATTTATCATGCTTGGAATCATATGTTTGCTTCTTGCCATGTGTATTTATCAGTTAGTCAAGGTGAAATCAGGAACAGTTCGCAAAAGAAAGTTGTGGCGTATTTCCGGAGTCATCCTGTTAGGTTTATCCATTGCCATTATTCCATTGTTCATTTATAGTACAGGCTCCCCGTGGCATTCGATCACATTATTTGCTGCTGATATCGCTTTGCTTACGCTAGTATTAGTTGCCTTGTTGGCAGTGAATGGGATATCCATTATCATCAGATCATTTAGAAAATAAAAAAGTGAAAATTGTTCAGCTTGTAGAAAAAGTGCTCTGCAAGCTTTTTTATTTCAATAGGATGAATGTATGTGTTGTAATTCATTTTTTTACGGAGCGGCGAAGCTGGCAATTATTCGGGAAAGCTTCATCAGCTAAAGGAGGGAGGGTCAGAATCAAGCTGGAATTTATCCAATTCAATCGTTGGCTAAGTGACAGGTGAAAAGGGAAATAAAATGAGCCCAAAGAACGAATCCCTCTTCGTCTTTGGGCTACGAATCCTCAATTATTTTTTGACGGCGTCATCTTTTGGCGCCGACCAAAAGGCAGCAATGATAGAAACAATCAAAACGATAAATGGAGCATAAAAGATAAAAAATTGTTGCATGTTAGAACCCCCGTTTAAGCTTTGTTTTTCTTATCGCCTTTTACATAATTTTTATCAAAAAGGAACAGCCGCAATAGCAGGTACAGGGATGGGATCAATAATCCAAGGCCCGCTATGAAAGCGATGATCAGCGAAATGGCCATGGCTTCATTTGTAAAACTGTCATAAAGTGTTAAATGCGGATACAGCAAATACGGATAATGAGAGATGCCATATGCATAAAATGCAAGAGCAAATTGGCCTACAAGCAGCCAGAACGCTCTGCCGTAATGTTTTCTTTTCCAAATGAGCCATACTGTATTTAGAAACAGCAAGAAAGAAAGGGCAAACATCCACCATACATCGAGCATTCTGTCAAAATGTTCTATGTTATGACGCCGAAGCTCAACGATAATTCCGGAGGCCGTGATAATTAAAGGCAAAGACCAGATGAGCGCATACTTGCGCATCAATTCTGTTGCTTTTGTGTCATTGGCTTTGTTCGCGTACCAGGTTAGAAAAACAGCTGAAATATAGAGAACGGCCACGACACTAAGAACCACGATGCTCCACGTGAGCGGACTCTTGAAAAGAGCCAAGTAATCAAGTACAGGTTGGCCATTTTCGATGGATACGAACCCGCCTTCAGAAATGGTGAGCACGATCGACAGGGAAGCCGGGAGGAACAGGCCGGATAATCCATACATGAACGAGTATCCTTTATGTCCTCGCGAACCGTATGTTTCAAATGCGTAATACGAGCCCCTGATCGCCAACAACAGAATCGAAATGCTCACCGGGACAAGCAGTGTTGTTCCATAATAGAAGGCTGTCTTGGGAAAAAACCCAACGATACCGACGAAAAAGAAAACGAGAAAAACGTTGGTCACTTCCCAAACGGGAGACAAATAACGCTGAATAATGTTGGTTAAAATATGCTGCTTTCCTGTAAATAAACTGTATGCGTTGAAAAAGCCCGCACCGAAGTCTATGGAAGCGACGATGACATAACCGAACAGAAACGTCCAAAGCACCATGATTCCGATAATTTCAAGATTCATTGAATGACACCGCCTTTTTCCGCCTCGCGGTCTTCCAACTCGCGTTCGACCGGGTTTCGTCTAAACATCCGGCTTAAAATGACGACACTGCCAATCGCAAGAATCACGTATAGCCCTGCGAATAATATGAGCATTAAATCAACTTGGTCGCTTGAAGTGGCTGCTTCGGCCGTACGCATGATACCCCGGAGAACCCACGGTTGTCTTCCGACTTCCGCCAGCCACCAGCCCATTTCGATGGCGATTATCGATAACGGTCCGCCAAGAACGATCAACCAGCGGAACCACTTTGTATGAATGAATGCCCATGACCTCTTTGTGCCCAACCAATAGAGGAAGGACAAAAACATCATCCATACGCCGATCGTTACCATAATGTCAAAGAGATAGTGAATATATAATGGAGGGATCTCATCCTCCGGAAATTCCTCCAGACCTATCACTTCTGCAGAAGGTATTCCATGCGCCAAAATGCTGAGTGCCTTTGGAATTTCAATGGCGTATTTTACTTCTCCATTTTCCAGCGTCCCATATAAGATAAGGGGTGCATCGGCTTCTGTTTCAAAATGCCATTCGGCCGCAGCCAATTTTTCCGGTTGATATTCCGCCAAATATTTACCAGAGAAATCTCCGATCACTGCAGTCGCAATCGAAAAAATCAACCCAAGCTTCATCGTTAAATAAAGTGCTTTTTTATGATAAATATGATCGGAGCCTTTTATCAATCGGAATGCGGCAATGGCTGCCAATACAAACGCGGAGGTCATATAGGCGCTTGCGACAACGTGAGCCACCTTCGTCGGCATGGCCGGGTTGAACATGGCGAGAATTGGATTGATGTTTACAAGCTCTCCATTCACAATGTCAAACCCTTGCGGCGCATTCATAAATGAGTTTACCATCGTGATAAATACAGCTGAAAACGAGGCGCCGATGGCAACCGGAATGAGCAGCAATAAATGCTTGCGCTGGTTTTCAAACCGATCCCAAGTATATAAATAGATCCCTAAGAAAATGGCCTCAAAGAAAAAGGCGAAAGTTTCCATAAATAACGGCAAAGCAATTACGTTGCCCGCCAATTCCATAAAGTTGGGCCATAGGAGCGATAATTGCAAACCAATGGCTGTCCCGGTGACAACACCAACCGCGACCGTAATAACGAAACCGCGTGTCCATCTTCTTGCGAGCAAAATATAATGCTCATCGTTCTTTTTGATCCCGACCCATTGGGCGATCATAATCATTAAAGGAACTCCAACACCGATAGTGGCATAAATAATGTGAAAAGATAGAGTAAGCTCCGTCAAAACTCGGCTATAAAATAACGCATCTTCGTTGATCAATCCTATTCACCCTTTTCGTTTAACTAAATATCCGGCCGAGGAGTGATAATAGCATGATGATCGCAACACCAAATGCAAGTCCGATCAAATAACGTTCATGTTTTTTATACAAAACACATCACCTCTATTCTTATCATACCCTCATTTTCTTTTTTGGAACGGATATTGTGTGGCAAATTCATCTCGTCTTTATGATAAAAAAGTGAAATCCAGAAGGTGTTTGAATAGAGTGAAAACAACAGAAAGACAGAAAAGTTATTTTCATATAATGTTGAAGGTGGGCAGTTGCGGCATCATGACCAGGTCATAAAAAGGCTTCTGATATTTATGGTAGGTCATAATACTTCATGATGCAATTGAATTGCATTCATCACCTTGAAATCAAAAAACATAATTGAATATTATTCATTCATTGCATGCAACGGATTTTTAGTGGGTAGCAGATGTTGGCACAAAAGTTATTTAATGAAGTAAACATGAAATTTCTCCCGGCATATAGCAGTTAAAGGGTTGGTGTTGGCGCTTTTCTTGATCGAAATGGATTTCACGCAAAGACGGCATAAATTTCTGTAACAGCCACTATATTAGTAAAGGCAAGATTTCATTTGCAAAGCTTTTTTTCAAAGTAAAGCCTGGGGGGGAACTATGTGGGCGAGCATTATCGGGTTGTCATCATTGGCGGCGGCACCGCCGGAATTAGTACGGCGGCAAGGCTGTTGAAAGAATTGAAAAACCTGTCCGGAGAGATTGCGGTGATTGATCCGTCTGACAAGCATTATTATCAGCCGCTTTGGACACTGGTTGGCGGCGGTGCGGCTAAAAAGGAAGATACGGTCAGAAGCATGGGCCAACTCGTTCCGGATGGAGCCGTTTTGATGAAAGATGCGGCAGTTTCGTTTTATCCGGAAGAGAATGTCATTGATCTGGCGGATGGCTCCAAAGTTTCTTATGATTATTTGGTTGTGGCAGCTGGCATTGAAATAGACTGGGGCGGAATTAAAGGATTGCGAGAATCGATTGGCAAAGGCGGTGTTTGCACCAACTATTCCTACGAGTATACCGATTATACGTGGGAGGTGATTCGCGGCTTTAATGGGGGAAATGCCGTGTTTACCCAACCGGCAACACCTATTAAATGCGGAGGGGCACCGCAGAAAATAGCATACTTGGCGGAAGATTATTTTACCCAAACAGGTATTAGGCATAAAACGAATGTCATTTTTGCATCAGCCAACCCGGCCATATTTGATGTTGTCAAATATCGGAAAGCGCTCGAAAAAGTTTTGGATCGGAAAAAAATCGATGCCCGGTTCCTGATGAATTTGACAGAAGTACGCCCTGATGCAAAAGAGGCGGTATTTGAACATATTGAAACAAAAGAAGAAGCTGTTATTCGCTATGAAATGCTGCATGTTACTCCTCCGATGCGGTCGCCTTCCTTTATTAGAAACAGTCCCATCGCGGATGAAGCGGGATGGGTCGATGTACACCCGCGTACGCTCCAGCATACAAAATATGAGAATATTTTTTCTCTCGGTGATTGTTCCAATTTGCCAACTTCGAAAACCGGTGCTGCCATTCGTAAGCAGGCTCCAGTAGTCACGGAGAATATCATTGCAATGATGAAAGGGGAAGTGCCTGCCGCCACATATGACGGATATACTTCTTGTCCGTTGGTAACGGGATATAACTCTTTGATTCTGGCTGAATTTAATTATGATAAAGAGCCGGTTGAATCATTTCCAATAGATCAGGCGAAGGAACGGAAGAGCATGTATATGTTAAAAAAGGACGTTTTACCCATTATGTATTGGAATGGGATGCTGAAAGGAACGTTGTAAAGTAGAAAGGGGAAGCGTGATGGCCAAGACAATCGTTTCGAATAAAGATTGGCTGGATCAAATTGATCCCGACACGCAAGAGGCGTTGCAAAACATTTTGAAGCAACTGCCCGAACTGGCAGATCATATCGAAAAAATGAATCGGGCCGCCTCTTTTGGTGAGACACTGCTGAAAGACGACGAGACATTACACAAAGTCAAATTGTTCTTGGATCATTCCAATTTCGATATTGGAACGATTACAGCCGCGATCCGTTTACTTGAGAAATTGCCATTTCTTGTGGAAGTGGCGGATCGGCTAGAGACTTTCATCAGATTTATCGAAAGTGTTTTAAAAGATGAACAGTCCCTGAGCTATTTACAAAGGAATATGGAAGAATATTTGTCCGATGCCACTGACAAAGTGGCAGAAGGGAAGCAACTTTGGGAACAAGTCAAACAAATGGCCGAAAACAACGAAAAGCAAATCACCCTGTTTACCGTCATGAAATGGATGAAGGAGCCGAAAGTGCAAAAGCTTTTAGCTTATGTGCAAGCATTGATCTATGTTCTTCCAGCGGAAGAAAATAGAAAGGAAGTGTAATGGTCTTGTTTATGCGCTATTTTTATGATGAATACCTTGCCCATGCCTCTTATTTGGTCGGTTGTCAAAAAACAGGGGAGGCGATTGTCATTGACCCGGCGCGGCATATTGATCCGTATGTCACAGTGGCCGAGCAGCAGCGCTTGACATTGACGGCGGCGGTCGAGACACATATCCATGCCGATTTCGTTTCCGGCTCCCGTGAGCTGGCTGATCAATATGGCGCGACATTGTATTTATCAGATGAAGGTGGCGAGTATTGGCAATACAAAAACCTCGAACATGTGAGCCATCAGCTAGTAAAGGAAGGAGACACACTGCAAATCGGGAGTCTGGAATTAATGGTCATTCATACCCCGGGACATACACCTGAAAGTATTTCCTTGATATTGACAGATACATCTGATGGAAAAGAGGCGCCGGTCGGTATATTTACGGGAGATTTCGTGTTTGTCGGGGATGTCGGCCGCCCGGATCTTTTGGAAACGGCGATAGGAGTTGAAGGGGCGGCATTAGATGGGGCGAAAGCAATGTTTCGTTCACTTGAACGTTTTAAGGCATTGCCGGACTATTTACAAGTTTGGCCGGCTCACGGCGCCGGAAGCGCATGTGGAAAAGCTTTGGGCGCGATCCCAAGCTCAACTGTCGGCTATGAAAAAATGTATAATTGGGCTTTGCAGTATGATGATATCCGAATATTTGCCAAGGATTTGATGGCGGGTCAGCCCGAACCACCACCTTATTTTTCTATTATGAAAAAAGTGAACCAATCAGGCCCTCCATTATTAAAGCACCTTTGCTCTCCTGTAAAAGTCAATGACGCGGGCTCTTTATACAGTTGGCTGAAAAAAGGAACGGTAGTCGACACAAGGCCAGCGGAAGATTTTGGCAACGGGCATGTTCCGGGCTCCATCAACCTCCCATTCAATCAAAGTTTTGCCAATTGGGCAGGCTGGCTGATCGATTATGACAAACCGCTATATATATTGGCGGCTGACGGAAAGTTCGCGGAAATCGCGCAAGTCCTTTCATCAATTGGTATCGATTCTATAGCGGGATATATGAATGTTCACACTGCATTAAGAAAATATTTAGAATTGGAAACGTTCGATAACGTGGAGCTTGATCATATTCAAAACAGCTCAAATGTTAAAAAATACGCTTTCCTTGACGTTCGTAATGTAAAAGAGTGGGAGCAGGGGCATATATCCGGCGCGCTTCATATTCCACTGGGACAATTGCCAAAACGGCTGAATGAAATTCCGGAAGAGGAGCCGATTGTTGTTTATTGCGCTTCTGGTTTCCGTTCGGCAATAGCCGCCAGTATTTTGCAAGCGCAAGGGATCAAAGATGTCGTTAATTTGTCAGGCGGGTATAACAAGTGGAAACAGGGGGCGGAAGCGTCCGTCTAAGCGGATTTCCGGATCATAAGATCGTTCGCCGGCGTTTTTTGCCGGCTATTTCTGTTTTATGGAAGCATACATGTCGTCTTCATGCACCAAAGAAGGTATAATCAAATAATAGTTTGCGATTTGGTCGAAAAAATGACCGGGAGGTGCTTAAATTGAAGATTTATTCGTTAAATGTAGGCCTGCCCCAGTTGGTCAGTAATCAAAAGGGACAAGTCGTGAAGTCTGGCATTCGAAAAAAGCCGGTCGCCTCCGTCTTCCTTGCAAAAAACGGATTCCAAGGGGATGATGTCGCTGATAAAGCGAATCATGGCGGGGATGATCGGGCGGTTTGTTTTTATCCATATGAACACTATGAAGAATGGAACGATTTGGTTGAAAGAGAGCTTTCCATACCGGCTTTTGGCGAAAACATCACGATTGCCCATTTTCCGGAAACCGAAGCATGTGTGGGAGATGTAATAGAAATTGGCGAAGCGGCTGTCCAAATTACTCATGGCCGCATACCATGTGCCAAAATCGATATTTTTAACCGTGTCAATGGCATGTTTTATAAAGTGATTCAAACAGGAAAAACAGGTTATTTTGCAAGGGTGCTTAAAGAGGGGACAGTTACGGAAAATAGTCCGGTGAAATTGGCTGATCGTCTGGAATCAGCGATGACCGTTGCTCACTTAAACCATTTGTTTTTCTTCGACCGTACTAACAAGCCTGAACTGGAAAGAGCGGTCTCCATCCCCGAACTGGCAGAAGATATGAGATCCAGACTAAAGCAGTTGCTGGATAAAATATGAAAAGTGATCAACAGAAGGAAAAAAGCGCTCTCGTCAACTAATGCCCCTTGACTTTTTTCGTGATAATCATCATAATGAGTTACAAACTATGAACGTTAACGGAGGATCAGTAAGCGGATCTTTCTGTGCAAGAGAGCGAAATTTATAAGCTGGAAGATTTCGTCACAAGAAAACCGCCGAACCTGCCTCCCGAGTCCCGTGCAAACACGGGCGCGTCCTGGCGTTATCAGGGTAAGAGGAGTGCCTGCGGGCGCTCAAATAATGGTGGTACCGCGGAAGAAGCTCTTTCGTCCTTATGGAAGGATGGAAGGGCTATTTTATTTTCCATTTATTTACTGAAGGATCATGTACGAGGAGAAGGATCATGAAAAAGAAAAGAATTGTCGTCAAAATAGGGAGCAGCTCCTTGACAAACGACCAAGGGGAAATAGATCAAACAAAGTTTATGGATCATGTGTACGCATTGGCAGCTTTAAAAAAGGCTAAACATGAGGTTATATTGGTTTCTTCGGGGGCGGTGGCGGCAGGTTTTAAAAAGCTGGGATATCCGACCCGCCCTGTTACGGTCAAAGGCCGCCAAGCTGCCGCTGCTGTTGGACAAAGCCTTCTCATCCAATTATATTCAGAAAAATTGAGCGAATTTCACATTGTTCCTGCCCAACTGCTTTTAACGAGGAGCGACTTTGCGGACAGATCGCGGTTTAGAAATGCGTTTGCCACGATTACAGAATTATTGGATCGCGGTTTATTGCCGATTATTAATGAAAACGATACGGTTGCTGTGGATGAATTGACATTCGGGGACAATGACATGCTCTCAAGCCTCGTGAGCGGCTTTATTCATGCGGATATGCTGATTATTTTAACGGACATCAACGGTCTGTATGATTCAAACCCTCAGACGAATCCACACGCCAAAAGATTTGACAAAATCGAGGAAATTACGGATGAACTGCTTGCCTTGGCGAACGGAACGGGTTCGAAGGTCGGAACAGGAGGCATGAAATCAAAGCTGTTGGCGGCAAAAACGGCGTTATCTTTGGGAGTTCCCGTTTTTATCGGCAAAGGGGAAGGAACAGATAAACTGCTTCAGATTTTAAAGGGATGCGGAGACGGAACTTATATTACAAATGAATCGCTCGGCTCTATTAATGCGATTCGCCAGTGGATCGCGCTCCACTCCGAGACTTCTGGAAAAATCTACGTTGATGAAGGGGCGGAGGAAGCCATTTTGTATAGGGGCAGTAGTTTATTGCCCGCAGGCGTAGATCAAGTAAAAGGAACATTTCAAAAAGGGGATGTTGTAGAAGTATTTGGTGTCAGCGGCTTGCTTGGCCGGGGCGAGGTGGAATGTTCCGCGGATGAGTTACGAGATTTTATTCAAAGTAAACGAGCGAATATAAACAAAAGAACATTGATACCGACCGTTGAGGTTATTCATAGAAACCGTTGGGTCAGTGTTTAATCAATTTAAAGGGGGATGAAAAACATGGATATTATGGAACAGGTAACAGCGGGCGAAGTGAAGAGGAAGGGAAAGGCCGCAAAAGCGGCTAGCCTAAAGATGGTGAATTTGTCAACGGCAGAGAAAAACAAAGGTTTGGAGTTGATCGCAGAACAGTTGTTGGCGCAACAAGCCTTGATTTTGACGGAAAATGCCAAGGATTTGCAGGTGGGAAAAGAAAATGGTTTGTCCGATGCCGTGTTGGACAGAATCATGCTCAATGAAAAAAGAATCAATGATATGGCGCATGCTGTAAGGTTGCTTACTGAATTACAAGATCCGATTGGTGAAACATTGGAGACGATTCAAAAAGATAACGGTCTGTCCATCCAGAAAAAACGGGTTCCCATCGGTGTGATCGGCATGGTGTACGAAGCGAGACCCAATGTGACCATCGATGCGGCCACGCTCTCGCTGAAAACTGGAAACGCAGTGATTTTAAGAGGAAGCTCATCTGCCAAATATTCGAATATGGCACTCGTCAAGATCATTCATCAAGCACTTGACAAAAGCAGTATTCCGGCAGATGGGGTGCAATTGATCGAGGATACGAGCAGGGAAACGGCGAGGGAACTTTTTCGTTTGAACCAATATTTGGATGTATTAATTCCCCGTGGAGGTAAAAACCTCATTGAAACAGTCATTCGGGAATCTACCGTGCCAGTCATTGAAACAGGTGCCGGAAATTGTCATATCTATATTGATGAACATGCTGATAAGACTATGGCGGAAAAGATTGTCTTAAATGCAAAATTACAAAGGCCTTCAGTATGTAATGCGGCCGAGTCCATTTTGATACATGAGCATTGGTTGCGGCAAAATGGCAAGGGGATTTTGGAAAAACTTGCTGAACAACAAGTGGAAATCTATGGTGATGAGCAAGTGTGTTCCAGCTTTCCAAGTGCGAAACGCGCCACTGAAGAAGACTGGGCAGCAGAATACTTGGGCCTGCAAGTCAGTGTAAAGACTGTTCAATCCGTAGATGAGGCCATTGCCCATATTAACACATACGGAACAAAACACTCCGAAGCAATTGTGACCAACAACGAAGCCAATGCCGAGAAATTTTTAAGCAGCGTAGACGCCTCTGCGGTTTACCACAACGCTTCTACCCGTTTTACAGATGGGTTTGAATTTGGTTACGGGGCCGAAATTGGCATCAGCACACAAAAATTGCACGCGCGGGGTCCCATGGGATTAAAAGCCCTCACCTCATCCAAGTTTTATGTTTATGGAGATGGACAAATCCGGGAATAAAATGATTAAATAGAGATAAGCAGATTATGAGAGAAGGAGATAGTATCTTGAAAAGTAATCAAATTACCGTTGAAATTAGCGATAATCGAAAGGAAAAACCCGCCTTTTCGAGCCTTCAATTTGGAAAAACGTTCACGGACCATATGTTTGTCATGGATTATACGGAAGATCAAGGTTGGCATCATCCAAGAATTGTTCCTTACCAACCGATCACGCTCGATCCAGCAGCAACCATCTTTCACTACGGACAAACCGTTTTTGAGGGACTAAAAGCATATTTGTCAGAAAATGAAGAAGTCTTTCTTTTTAGACCAGAAGAAAATATCAAAAGGTTAAATCGGTCATGTGAACGACTCTGTATCCCGCAGGTCGATGAGGAAATTGCCTTGGAAGCTTTACAGAAGCTTGTTGACATTGACCGGGAATGGATTCCGAATGTCGAAGGGATGGCCCTTTATATTCGTCCGTTCATCATTTCTACGGAGCCCAATTTGGACGTGACTCCGTCAAAATCGTATACATTCATGATCATCCTTTCGCCTGTTGGTGCTTTTTACAAAGAGGGGATAAATCCTGTAAAGATAGCGGTTGAGCAAGAGTATGTCCGGGCGGTCAGGGGCGGAACGGGAAATGCCAAAACAGCCGGGAATTATGCCGGAGCCATGCTCGCCCAAAAGCAATCCGGAAAATCCGGCTATTCGCAAGTTTTGTGGCTGGACGGTAAAGAAAATAAATATATCGAAGAAGTCGGCAGCATGAATGTATTTTTCAAAATAAACGGGGAAGTGGTAACCCCGGAACTAAGCGGCAGCATTTTGGAAGGTATTACGCGAAAATCGGTCATCGAATTGCTGAAACATTGGAATGTCCCTGTATCGGAACGAAAAATTTCGATTGACGACATTTATGATGCGTATAAAAACGGACAGCTCGAAGAAGCGTTTGGAACCGGTACTGCAGCCGTTATTTCACCTATTGGCGAGTTATTTTGGAAAAGCGAAAAGCTTATCATTAACGATGGAAAAACGGGAGAGTTGGCCAAAAAAATATATGATGCGTTAACCGGCATACAAACAGGTAAGGTCGAAGATCCATTTGGTTGGCGAGTGACAGTTCAATAACGAAAAAATAAAGCCTCTAAAAAGCTGAAATATGTGCTTCGGAGGCTTTTTCCATTCAAGGGAGGCATGTAATTGGAATCGATACCAGACCATATAAAAGAAAATTTGCGAGTGTTGTTTATTGGCTTTAACCCCAGTATTCGCTCCGGTGAGACAGGACACCATTATGCGAATCCGACAAATCGCTTTTGGACTATATTACAACTGTCGGGGCTTACGGAAAGGAAATACTCGTCTGAAGAAGATTACAAACTTCTTGATTTAGGATATGGCTTGACAAATATTGTGGCAAAACCGACGAAAAATGCCGCGGAACTTACAAAAGCAGAATATGAGGCGGGTAGAAAAGCATTAATCCAAAAAATAAGCCGATATAAGCCGAAGATCGCTTGTTTTGTTGGGAAGGGAGTCTATGAGCAATTCAGCAGGCAAAAGAACATTCCCTGGGGGAAGCAACAGCGTTCGGTTGTCCCTGGAACAATTGATTTTGTCGCGCCTTCTTCGAGTGGCCTAGTCCGCATGAAAATCGTTGAAATAGCCGCAATCTACCGCGAACTAAAAGAACTGCTTTCGCAACTGGAAAAGTAAAAGCTCGGATAGAAGAAATCCGCCAAAAGCCAATAGGCAAACGGCTTATAAGGTCAACCTACTGGAGAACACCCGCACATATCAAAAAGGTGGAACATGAAGTAGCAAGCCTAAGAGTAGCATAGCCCTTTGTTTAATGACTCTTTATATTTCGGCTATGTTAAAATATATCTTAAATAATAAAAGAAATAAGGTGATTGACATGACGACTACAGATAAAAATCGAGAGCTTCCCCCAAAAACATGTACGATTGAAAGACTTGTTACTGTAAAAAGAGATGTTGAAAATGTCATTAAAGGAATCAAAACCGCAACACGAAGAAATGGACGATATGCAGACATTGGCGAAGTGATGGATTTGAATGGATATCAATTTGTCGTTCATAATGTATATTCCCAATCACTGGGAGAGATGAAGGACGAGCATGCGCAACAAGAAGGCTATGAAAGTCTGGAAAAGTATAAAGAAAATATATTGAAGCTGCATCCAGGCATGCCGTGGTCTCCCAAGATGAAAGTGTGGGTACATGAATTTTCACCGTTGCAAAAATAAGCCCTCAATCCAAACGCCGAGATATCCAAGCTGTTGCCAGGCATGCAAGAGTTTATTGCTATGTGATCCATAGGCTCGATGATGAGGTTAATCATGTTCATCGACAAATGAAAGATACAAATCTTAAAGCGCTTTTTTCCAAGCTCAAAGGATTTGGCGGCCAGAATTGTTGCTACTATTGAACTTAACGAAATTGCATTTTATTGAAAAATAATTTGGATGAGTATTTCACAAGGATGAGATACTCATTTTTTAATCATTCAAATCGCCTATTATGCTTTTAACAAAAATATAGTGGAAAAGCTTCTGAACAAAAGACGATTAACATGGCTCCCGCCATGTAGATAACATACTTGACAACTCATTGTATTGTCGTCTGTTCGGGACTACTTAAACGATAAATTGCTGATGTGATGGTTTTTGATTATGGGTAAAATTAAAAAAACCGGAAATAATAATCCCATTCCGAAAAGGAGGAGGTTTTTTTATGAAACGTAAGGCGGGTAGTGAAAAGCAAACAAGCAAACAACCATTTCACCATGACGACGCGACAACAAACACTAAAAGAAAAAACCGCAAGTCTGTCCAATCTGAGAAGATGCGCTACAAAAACGCCGATGATGTATATGAATAAGAAAAGCCGTAAGATTTCCTCGATGTTTCATAATCTTCTTACTTGCTCATAAAATGGACAAGGAAGGAAATTTTTTCGGAGGGGAAACGATGTGGAAGATATAAATGTCCGTTTAAAAGGTAATGACCACTTCTTATGAGACGTCTATTCCTAACATATGCTTGTTTATTTGGCGGCGCTTTTTTGCAAGGGATGTCCATGTCCATCTTTCTTTTTCCACATTCTATTCCTTCCGGAGGGGCAGCCGGCATAGCGTTGTTATTGAATCACTGGTTTGATTTAACACTCGGATTTTCTCTATGGCTCGCCAATGCCGTATTTTTGTTGTTTGCCTTAAATTATTTTGGTTATACATGGACGTTTCGAACGATCCTTTCTGTTGCCACGACCTCAGCGACCATCAGTGTTTTAACAGCCCAAGTCACTTTTCCCCACGGGCATATTGTAATCGATCTATTGGCTGGCAGCTTGTTTTTTGGATTGGGAGTGGGGCTGCTGATCAGGGCGGGGGCATCGAGCGGAGGAATGGTCATACCGGCACTCATGATTGCCTTTCATAAAAACTGGAGCCCTGGAAAAGTGATGATGTGTATTAATTTGGGCATTTTTTTGCTTACATCGCTCGTGATAGATTATAAGATTGTCATTTTTGCGATTGTCTGTCAATTGATATCCACAAACATCATTGATTTTATATACGGGCTGAACTTTCACAAAATGTTGGCTTTAACCCCCTATTGGAGAAAAAAATAAAAAGCTTGGCTGGAACATGGACACTCGCGTGTAAAAAAGAAGGAGATCTTAAAAGATCCCCAATGTCCGATGATTGAAATTGAGCGTCATAAACTCATTATTATCAAAAGATATTTTGTTCATTTCATTTATATCTCCGGTATTATAGTACGAAATCAAAGCTCGCGCCCATGAACCGTGGCCAAAAATCAACACGTTTTTTTGGTTTTTATATTTTTCCAAACATAATTCAATTCGTTGTTTTAGATCATTCAATGATTCCCCCAATTGAATCTCTTTCGGATTGCTGGTCCATCTATCGCCAAAGGTTTCAAATAATATAGATTTTTGCATACCTTCAAATGGACCGAAATCCAATTCATCCAGCAACGGGTCAATGGTGGGTCGATAACCGTATTGCTCGGCTGTTTGAACTGTTCGTTGCAATGTGCTGGCCAGCACTTTACTAAACGGTCCGAGCCGAGAAAGGCTTCTTTGGTTTTTGGCAATTTGTCTTTGTACTTCCCGTGTTACCGGTGCGATGGGTATATCTCGTCTGCCTTGCAGCTTCCCCAGTGTATTCCATTCAGTGGGAAGATGCCTTAAAATGTTAACTTGCATGCACGCTCCTCCACATAAAATGTTTCACAACGCAGCCCGCAGCGCTGCGCCTCCAGAACCAAGACATCCGCAGGTTTCACATTCCCCAAGTTGACATTCGGACCAATTTCATTTATAAAATACATTTGATGCTTGGGCAAGGGAGCTTCAAAAATAATCTTTTTGCTGTCAATTTCTTTTAGCAACTCTTGAATCAAATAAGATTTAATATCCCCGCTTTTTTCGTAAATTCCCGATGTCCCCGAATCCCTTCCTTCTGTAATCACATAGTCGCAGCCTGCCTCTAATAATTGCGCCATTTCCATTTTCCAGTCACATACCGACATTTCTTTATTCGCGTCTTTTGAACCGACTTCGGCAATAATGTGGAATTCTTCTTCCAATTCTTGGATGAGGCGCAGCCTGTCTTGAAGCGGAATATCGATCGTTCCGTTAGATATTTCAATCCAGTGAATACCCAATTCTTTTAAATAAGAAGCATATTCGGGGATTTTATGTTGTACAAAACATTTTTCGAACAATGTCCCTCCACAGTACACATCGATTTCATATTGTTGATAAAGATTTATTTTTTTCTTGATGTTGGGAGTAATATAGGCCGAGCCGATTGCCAACTTGGCGATATCAATGAATTGTCCGAAATCCGCCAATATGTTTTCCAGTTGTCCAGTGGGTATTCCAAAATCAGCTATGGATGTAATGCCATAGGTTCTTTTTCCTGAAGTTCTTACAGGTAAAGATAGAAACTCCATTGGTAGCGCCTCCTCCGTAATTCTAGGATAGGATATTCAAAATATGGTTGAACGTGTATATCATTATGTGGTGATAGGACATTGGCCGTCTGCATAAAAAGAAAGCGGAAATCAAATAATAACCGGGACAATTTTTTTCGCCAAAGCGAGGGACAATGAAAATGCCTGAGAAAAGAAACAAGGGGTTGACCATCCTTGCCATCAGTTCAATCCCGCTTATTTTAGTCCTGGGGAATTCCATGTTAATACCTATTCTGCCCAAGATGAAAGCAGAACTGGATATTTCACAATTTAAAGTCAGCCTTGTCATTACTGTCTTTTCCATGGCGGCAGCCATCGCGATTCCAGTATTGGGCTATTTATCTGATCGATTCAGCCGAAAAGCCGTTATCATCCCGGCCCTGATCTTATATGGAAGCGGGGGACTTTTAGCCGGTGCCGCATCAGCCTGGTTTTCCAATGCGTACATATGGGTGCTGGCGGGCCGGATAATGCAAGGGGTCGGAGCAGCAGGAACGGCGCCCATTGCGATGGCATTGACGGGAGATCTGTTTAAGGGCGGGGAACAAAGCAAGGTCTTGGGGCTGGTGGAAGCATCCAACGGGTTTGGCAAAGTGATTAGCCCGATTCTTGGCTCTTTGTTGGCACTCATTATTTGGTATGCAGCCTTTTTTGCTTTCCCGATTTTCTGTCTCATTTCCATACTATTAACCATTTTCTTTGTCAAAGAAAAGAAGAAGGAAGAAAAACCCCCTTCAGCAGGAACATATGTGAAGGGATTATTGTCTGTTTTCAAAACGGAAGGGCGCTGGTTGTTTGTTGCTTACTTTGCAGGGGCAGCCTGCCTGTTTACACTATTTGGCATTTTGTTTTATATTTCAGATATTCTTGAAAAGGATTATGACATTAACGGCTTGTTAAAAGGCGGGATTTTGGCGATTCCCTTATTGTTTATGACAACAACCTCTTATTTTACGGGAAGCAAAATTGGCAAAAAGATGAAGTTGATGAAGACTCTTATTGTCATCGGCCTTATTTTAATGACCGCTTCTTTTTCCACACTGATTTTTTTTAAAAGCTTGATTCCCTTTTTCTCTATTCTCGTGTTTAGCAGTATCGGAACCGGACTTGTCCTTCCCTGCATCAACAGCTTTATTACCGGATCGGTGTCAGCCAATCGGAGAGGGTTTGTCACGTCATTGTATGGCTCAGTCAGATTTTTGGGCGTGGCGGTCGGACCTCCCGTGTACAGTGCCTTAATGGATTGGTCACGGACGGGAATGTTTTTAACAACGGCTGGTTTAACGCTATTTGCGGCCATACTTTGCCTGTTTTTCATCAGAGTGGGGAAAAAAGAGACTTCCAACAAACGGGATACGCTGTTTGAACAATTAAAGTTTACGTAAAGGAGTATGTATGCCAGATGGAAATTTATTTTTCACCGGAGATTATGACACCCCATTTTCAAGTGTTAAATGTTGTGGATTCAAAAGAACGCGCCGTCGGAAATGTTGCTTTTTTATTTGCTGAAAAAAAAATGTACGTATACGGCATTCTGGAGGAAGAAGGTGTGGAAGCAGACTTTAAAGATTTGCTTACACCGTATCTAAAAGGCATGATGAAAGCACAAGAAGGATTGGATCTGTTTTCCTGCATTTATGTTGGATGTAAAAAAGTGAAAATGAACGAAGAAGGCGCAGAAGGGGATAACGGACAGTGAATACATTCATAGAGGCCAAAAAAAGCCTCTTTTTTTGTTTGTCATTTGCAGAAGGATAAAGGACAACATTCGAAAAGCATATGATGTAAATAGGATGTCGTTAGACAGGGAAATCGTCTGGAGGTGATATGAACAATGACCGATCTGGCAAGCCGCATCCAATCTCTGTATGAACAAGTGGTGACCGAAGTGGAACGTGCTATTGCCCAGTATCCGGTACGCCAAGGTGAAAAAAGCAGGAACAACTTATTGGCATACCATGCTCTTCAAAAGCATCCGATCAATGATTTGGAAATGCTTTTAAAGGAGCGTGGACTTTCATCTGTTCGGGAGTCACTGCCTCATATCATGTATACGTTACAAAAAATAATGGAAAATCTGGGCGTGCATTTTTTACCTCCATCTCATCTTTCGGCTTTGTCACCGTTTGAGGCCAGACTGATTTCCCGGATCAGAACCGATCTCGCCCTTGGGAATATTGTCGGTGGCCGCCATACAAGAATTATGGTGACCCTTGATTCGCGAATGCTTGATCAACCATCCATAATGGACCATTTATTAATCAATGGAATGGAAATTGCCCGGATTAATTGTGCCCATGATCATCCGGACATTTGGGAGTCGCTCATACAAATGGTTCGGGAATCTGAACAAAGGCTTCACATTCCATGCAAAATATATATGGACTTAGCAGGGCCCAAAGTGAGACTGGGAGCTTTTCATAAAGAAAAAAAGCCATTAAAAATACAGGTTCCTACAGACCTATCTGGAAAATGGAAGGAAGTTTCTGGTTTTCTTGATCTATCCGCCCCGGAATCGAAGGTGATGAAAGGAATAGATGGCCAAAATACTTTCGTGTTGGCTGTAAGAAATAAGGATATGTTCAAAGAAGCGCAAAAGGGAGATGACATTTTTTTTCGTGATGTTAAAAATCGGCCGCGAACACTCAAAATTGATGAATGTGTCAGTCACAGCCGCATGAAAGTTACGGTGGATCAAACATCACTGATTGATGAACATGTTGTTTTTCAACATAAAGCAGGCAAGTTTTCGATTCATTCCATCCATCCCAGTCCTGTTGAAATAAAAGTAAAAAGAGGAGACATATTGCGATTGTATCTGAATGAGGCACGTCCTGGACACGCGGCAACCGAACATGAACCCGCCGGCGTTCCCGTTACTTTGCCAAAAGCGTTCCGAAATGTGATGCCCGATGACCGAATTTTTATTGATGATGGCAAAATCAATGGTGTTGTCCATCAAGTACAAAAAGATTTTATTGATGTAAAAATTCAATTTCCAACGATTGGCTATGCGAAAGTGAAAGAGGGGAAAGGGATTAATTTGCCGGATTCACTAGTGGATTTGAATGTGCCGGCCATTACGGAAAAAGACTTTCAAGAATCAGCTTTTCAGCACCTTGCCCGGATTATCATCGAAGGGTTAAACTTCCAGCGTTTCGCTGTAATGATCGCCAGGGGCGACTTGGTGATTGAAACCGGGCCCGAGCATTTATCTCATATACAGGATGAAATTTTGGCGATGTGTACTGCCGCGCATATTCCGGTGATATGGGCTACAGGAATCTTGGAACGATTGACGAAGAAGGGCATCCCGGCCCGTTCGGAAATAACAGACGCTTCTTACGGAAAGCGGGCGGATGCAGTGATGTTAAATAAAGGTCCCTATATTATACAATCGGTCAAATTGCTTGATCGACTGTTGCAAACGGGCGATGAATTCATTTCAGGCAGCCCATACCGTCAGGCGTGGCACCAGCCGGGGCTTTTTATTCCCTCATTTCGGAAAAAGCTGCCTGTTCGGCAACATATGTAAAACGGCCACATTGTTCTCGGTGTGGCTTCCAACTACCACAAGGTAAAAACGCTTGTATGTAATGCGTGTTCAAGACCTGACCGGCTTAAAACGAGGCCGGCATATGTGTAACTCCGTTTCCCCTTGGAACAAGCTTCATCACTTCTGGCATCGGTCATTTGTGGAACGACTTTAGGATTGACAAATGAAACCGCTTCGAATTTTTGATTCCAGCATTGAGTGTAGAAATGAACTGAACTTCTTGCTTGGTTTTTTGAATGCCATCATGAGGTCCAACTTCACAAATTCGAATCATATAAACGTTCCTTTCACTTTTCCATTGAATTATTTTCCAAAAAGGTCAACACATGATCGCGCGCCCCGTAAACATGCTCCTGCATGGCGGATTTTGCCCTTTCAAATTCCTGGTTTCGAATGGCTTCCATAATGGTGTTATGGACTTCATACGAACGGTATAGTTGACGGTCATGATACGAGTAGAAAGAGCGGAAAACGAGTGGGACGACAACGACTTTTGCCAAGTGAAAACCCAAGTGTTCATTTTTCGCCGCTGATAGGATGGCTTGATGAAATTGTTTATTAGCTTGAACAATTTTCTTAATGCTGGAAATATCCGCCTCTGTATATTGGTCAATTGCTTTTTTGTATAAAGAATTGGATTCTTTCATTTTCCATAAATCTTCATCTGAACGGTAGAATGCGGCTTCGCTCGCAACATAGCTTTCCAAAAGAGCCCGTAAATCATAGATTTGGCGAATATCATCTTTGGTAAATGTTCGAACAATGACACCACGTTTGAGAGGGGTGACTAAACCATCATTTTCCAATTTTTTAATGGCTTCACGAATAGGAGTCCGGCTGACATGATATTCTTCGGCCAATGCCTCCTCGGTTAATCTTTTACCCGGTTCAAACCTGCCCGTTATAATGGCATCTTTTATTAGGTTGTAAGGTTCCATTCCGACACCTCGCCATTGCTGTAGATAAACCTTATTGTATACAATGAGAAAACAGACATCAAATTTTAATGGTAAACACTTCTCATTTTTAACGAAATAAAACAGTTGTGATGATTATATAAGCTGTTTATCTGAAAATTTACATATTACAAAAAATAGCATTGCTGGTTTGTATACAAACTGCTATGATAAGTGAAATAGAGAATAAGTAGTGCAGCAATCCTGTTACGCCCCGAAAGACCCCGGATGTTCATGACAATCAGAAATGTGTCGATACCGCTGTGTTTAACGAGCATCAAACATGATAAAAATGGAGGTTTATGAAATGAAGAGTGAAGATAGGTTGCCTTTGGAAGGGATACGGGTACTAGAATTGGGGACACTGCTTGCCGGTCCGTTTACAGGCCGGTTACTCGGAGATTTTGGTGCAGAAGTAGTCAAAATCGAAGCTCCAGACAAAGAAGATCCGATGAGAATATGGGGAAAACAAAAAGATGGACACGGATTATGGTGGCCGATTCAATCACGAAATAAAAAATCAATTACACTCAATTTAAGGGTTGAAGAGGGACAAGAAATTTTTAAAGAGCTAGTGGAAAAGTCGGATATTATCATTGAAAATTTCCGGCCTGGAACGATGGAAAGATGGAATTTATCATATGAGGTTTTATCCGAAATCAATCCAGGAATTATTATGGCTCGCACATCCGGATTCGGACAAACGGGTCCTTATAAGGGGCGGGCAGGGTTTGGAAGCGTGGGTGAGGCGATGGGCGGGCTTCGCTATGTAACAGGCTTTCCTGATCGGCCGCCTACAAGAGTGGGGATTTCTATAGGTGACACACTGGCGGCATTATATGCCACAATCGGAAGTCTGATCGCCCTGCAAGAACGACAGCGTTCCGGGAAAGGACAAGTTGTGGACACGGCTTTGTATGAAGCTGTTTTTTCTGTAATGGAAAGTGTAATTCCGGACTATTTGCTGGCTGGCCATGTTCGTGAACGCACGGGAAATATTTTACCCGGCATTGCGCCCTCCAATATTTATGCGACGAAAGACGGAACGTATATTGTCATGGGCGCGAATGCGGATGGGGTATTTCGCAGGCTTGCCGAAGCAATGGGAACTCCGGAACTGACCGCGGACTCAAAATTTGCGACACATGCTGCGCGCGGACAAAATATGAAAGAACTCGATTTTAGGATTGAACAGTGGACAAAAACAATGTCGGCAAGTGAAGCTCTTGAAATATTGGCTGAAAAGGGTGTGCCTTCCGGATTGATTTATTCGGCAAAAGACATAGTGCAAGATCCGCAATATAAGGCGAGAGAAATGATCATTGATGTGGACCACCCGGTGCTGGGAAAGTTTCCTATGCCGGGGATCGTCCCAAAGCTTGGAAGAACTCCGGGGAAGGTGAAACATCCCGGCTCTGAAGTGAGGGGCAAGCATAATCAAGAAATATACAAGGGTTTACTTGATTATAGTGAGGAAAAACTTCACGAATTAATGAAAAAAACAATTATTTAATGGTCTGTCATTGGCTAAGGAGGGAGGGGGAAAATCGCTTTAATTTTTAAGTCTGTCATATAGGGTTGTAATAGAAAAGAAAGGGGATAGATATGAGAAAAGTCCAAATTAAAGAACCCATCAAAAAAAAGTGGATTTGGATTGTGCTGGTGCTGATCTTGCTTGGGGGTGTGCCGTGGTATTTGCCGACTGGCTCCATTGAACCGTTTATTCTTGGTTTTCCTTTTTGGGCATTTATTTCCGCAGTCTTTGCGATCATTCTATCTTTTTATTTAAGCTGGCTATGTTTGAATGAATGGCATATTGTCGAAGACATCGAAGAAAAGGAAAAGGAGGTGAAGGAATGAGTCTTACGTTTTCCGGTACGGATGGCATTATTATTCTTGTTGTTTACGCACTTATTATGTTGCTGATCGGATATTGGTCAGGACGTGGAGAAAAGGATTTACATAATAGTTTAAGCGGTTACTATTTGGCTGGAAAAAATCTTGGGATTATAGCCCTTTTCTTCACCCTTTATGCCACACAATACAGTGGGAATACGGTGGTTGGTTATGCCCCAACTGCGTACCGGACAGGGTTTTCATGGCTACAATCGGTGCCGTTCATGACGATTATTATCGGGGTGTACTTGCTTTTCGCACCAAGGCTGTATGTGATTTCAAAAAGAGAGAACTTTGTTACTCCTACGGATTGGATCGATTATCGCTTTCGATCGAAAGCGGTTACATTGTTGAGCATTTTTCTCATGCTTTGGGGACTGGGCAATTATTTGCTTGAGCAACTAGTGGCCATTGGACAAGCGGTGTCGGGTCTGACAGGGGGAACCATACCGTATCAAATTGCCGTCGTTGCTTTCGTTTTCGTCATGTTAACTTACGAGTGGCTAGGAGGAATGAAAGCGGTCGCGTTCACGGATGTGATGCAAGGTATCGTCTTAATGGCAGGTATTATCACTTTACTTGCAGGGTCATTATATTTAGTTGGCGGTGATTTTGTCAGCACGACTAAAATGATCGCAGAATCGGAACCGGCCAAAGTTGGTGTTCCCGACATGATGACATTGATAAATTGGTTTAGTATGTTTCTGTTGATTGGATTTGGAGCGGCGATTTATCCCCATGCGGTTCAGCGAATTTATTCCGCGGAAAGTGAACGTACTCTAAAGCGTTCTTTTGCGCGAATGGCTTGGATGCCTCCGATTACGACCGGCTTGGTCTTTATTGTCGGAATTATAGGAATTGCCCTCTTTCCAGGGCTTGACAGGGATGGATCCGAGCAGTTAATCGGAATGATTGCCAATGAAGTTGCCGCTATTAATGGGTTATATTATTGGTTGATGGTTCTCTTTTTTGGAGGGATTGTTGCTGCGATTGTTTCAACCGCAGACTCGGTATTATTAAGCTTTTCTGCGCTTATTTCAAATGACATATATGGAAAATTCATTAACAACCAGGCATCTGAACGGAAAAAAGTACTGGTCGGAAAAATTGTTGGAATTATTGTAATTGTGGTCTTGCTTTGGATTGCATGGTATCCGCCAGCTACACTGTATGAGATTTTTGTGTTAAAATTTGAATTATTAGTTCAAGTTGCTCCGGCGTTTATCCTTGGCATTTATTGGAAACGAATGTTGGCCATGCCAGTTTTTTGGGGGATGCTGATCGGTGCTCTCGTTGCGGGCTTGATGACATTTACAGGACACAAAACGTTTATGGGCGTTCATGGCGGTGTGATTGGTCTGGCTATTAACTTTTTCATTGCGGTGATTGGCTCGTATATCGTTCCGCCAACGGCTGCAATGCAAAAGAAGGTGGAAAATATGACATCACTTCACGTGAAATCTTCATGATCATAACTTATAAGTAAAAGAGATGAAACCTAATAATGAACATTTCGAGTTTTTCACAACAGTCAAATTACACATTGGAACCTTGGCGGATGCTCGGCTGGCTTTTTGCTGCACAGGTACTCGTTGCTTTCGTTGGAAGAAGTGTATCACCGCTGGGTGTGTTGATCGGCGAAGATTTATCACTTACGAAAGCGCAAATCGGGATGTTGCCCGCTGCTCTTTTTTTCGGACAAATGGCCGCCGCTATACCGGCCGGAATTGTGGCGGATCGCATTGATTCCCGCAAACTGCTGTTAATGTTGAGTCTTTGTCTGGGATGCGGATTTTTGCTTACAACCTTTACGTCTTCTTTTGTTTTGATCCTTCTATTAATTGCTTTGGGAGGCGTGGGATACGGCACAATCCATCCCACGTCAAATAAGGGAATTATTTATTGGTTTGATTCCAAAAAACGCGGCACGGCAATGGGCATTAAGCAAATGGGGGTAACGGCCGGCTCTGCGCTGGCGGCACTCGTTCTTTTGCCCGTTGCGGGCACGTGGGGCTGGCGGACTGCCATCATTGGCGCAGCGGTTTTATTAATCTTCGTTGGCGTATTGTCGTTTCGTTTTTATCATGAACCGCCGAGCGTTGCGGAAAGAAACGGTTCGATGAACCGCGGCCATTTTTTACCCTCCCTTTTAAACATGTTTAAACATAAACCGCTATTGCTTGTCAGCCTGGGGGCTACTGGCTTGAATGGAAGCCAACTCATGTTAAATACATACATCGTCCTGTTCGCCTATCAAAAGCTTGGTATCAGCCTGTTTCTTTCCGGACTTCTGCTTGTCATTTCAGATGTGAGTGGTTCATTCGGGAGAATTGGGTGGGGGATCATTAGCGACCGATTATTTTATGGGAGAAGAATTATTATTTTGATGATCATTGCCTTGTTAACAGGTTGCGTTTCTCTGCTTGTGGCTTTCCTTCCCGCTGACACTCCTTTTTGGGTAATGGTTCCCGTTACGATAATGTTTGGCTTCTGTACATCAGGCTTTAACGGAATTTGGATGAATGCCGCAACAGAGCTTGTACCGAGGGAGCAAGCAGGTGCAGCCAGTGGTTTCAGCATTATGATTGGTTCATGGGGAACGGTCATAGGGCCGCCGCTTTTTGGTTTTATCGTTGATCAATCTGGAACGTTTTCGGCAGGATGGATCTTCCTTTCCTCCATCATGGTGTTTGTGTTTTTCACCCTGCTCTATGCTAACATCCTAGTAAAAAAACACGGGATTAGTAGACAAGAGTCCTGAACATAGATTTTAACGATGACGATAATGAAAGCAACGTGCACAGAGCGTCCTTCCAGTATCTGCGTCATATCGGCTCCCCAATGCGATGGGAACTATATTCGAAAAAGCATTGACAAGCCATCTGCGGCAAGCCAGGGATAATGTAGCGCCATCAGATGTTGGAATGCTCCATGCGGATACATCCCTGCTAGGAAAATGGCAGAAAGCAAGAATTTAACTGCCGTTGTCAGAACAGCTGCCTTTTACACGAGCTTAATAGATTGATAGCGGTTGCCATTTTCCTTTGCAAGCATAGCAGTCCGTATATTTGAGTCGCTTTAGAGAATCTTGCTTCATGATGTAAAATGACAAGGAAGACACAGATGTGAATGACATGACCGGAAAGTTGGGGAAAAGCCGCTTCATCAAGAAGCGCTTTTTTAATGGAGAGATTTTGCCCAAAAGGAGTTTTGGCGGAAAGTAAGAAAGACTCCCCATCATCGCTTGGAACAAGTGCCAGTGGCCTTTTAGGTGAACGGAACAGGGCTATAGATCAACACGATGGGGGCCGTCCAAAAAGTAACATTGCAGCTTGAAAACTAAAAAAAACAAACCCAAGATTGCCGTAAAATCAACATTCTTGGGTTTTACATTTTAATGCATTTGCTCTAATCTAAATTGGTCTTTTTAGACAGCCCCATCGTAGCTTGTGCACAACCAATGTGTCAACAAAAGCCAACTCAAAGATCACCAGGTTACCATAATTATTTTATGTAAACTAAAAAATGACGGTCAATTGCCTTCTCATCCGAAAAAAATCCATTCACTTATTTGATTTTAACCATGGTATAATGAAGCATAATTGTAAATCTATTTAGAAATATCGTTAAAATTTATTTTTTCAAAATAAGGCGGTGGGGATGCTGAAGAGCAGGATGTTATTGTTTGGGCTCGTCAGTATGTTTATTACAATCTGTACATCCGGTTTTGCGCGAATGTCATATGGCATCTTGATGCCATTTATGAAAGACAGCTTGTCATTGACGTATAAACAGGCAGGTATGTTGGGGACCTCCACGGCACTGGGGTATTTGGGCATGGTGCTATTCGTTGGAATCATGACTGCAAAATGGGGATCTAAACGCCTCATTATTATCGGTACGTTTTTTGTCGCTGCCGGTCTTATGTATTTATATGTAGTCAATGATTTCCTCACATCTTTAATCGGAATGGTTGTTTTGGGCGTTGGCACGGCTTTTGTATATACGCCGATGATAAATCTTCTTGTAGGCTGGTTTCCACAAAACAGGGGTGTGATGATCGGGTTCGCCATCAGCGGGATGGGACTGGGTACGCTTATTTCCAGTATGCTCGTACCGCATTTTACTTCTTGGTTTGCGGATGATGGCTGGCGCTATCTTTGGTTATTATTTGGCATATTGTCCATCGCCATGGGGATTATCGGCGCAAAAACATTAGAGGATGCACCGAATTCGGAAAACCAGCGGGATACAGGGGGTGTTTCTATTGTCCAGGACGTTTATTTCCATAAAGGAGTGCTATTGGTCGGCTTCATGTATGGACTTTTAGGATTTGCCTACCTTATCCCGCAAAGTTTTTTATTCAGTTATATAATGGAGTCGGGGATGAATCGTCATTCGGCTGGACAAATTATGGCATTGGGCGGATTGATGAGTATTGTCAGCGGTCCGTTATGGGGAGCCATTTCGGATAAAATCGGACGGAAAAGAGCACTTCTTATCAACCTTTTTATTGCCGGCATTTCCATTTTGATACCGATCTTTTTACCTGTTTTAAGTTGTTTTTTCATAAGCCAGTTTTTTTGGGGACTCACATTTATCGGCATGTTGTCCCTTTCCCAAGCTCTTTCAACGGAGCAAATAGATGAATCCTATGCACCGATCGCGCTAGGATATGTAACGATATTTTTCGGTGTCGGCCAGATTCTTGGCCCGGGACTGGGGGGAATCATTATAGATCGCTTTGGGAGCATTCCCGCAGCGCTTTGGCTATGTTTTGGATTAATAGCGGCAGCTTTTTTGTTGGGGACGAGATTGGCAAAAGCCGAAATTCGCGAATGGCAAAATGTGAAAGAGCATTCATCATAAATCACTGCGTACAAACCAATTTACATCATGATGGACAGTGCAATCGGCGTTATCAAGCCAAATGATGGTTTTCTTTTCTTCATGAAAGTATTATAATAACAGCATTGGATTTTTTGAAAAGAGGTTTTTATCATGAAGGCATCCATATATGGAATGACGTTCGAACAGCTGGAGACTTGGCTGGCGGATCACGGTCAAAAAAAGTTTCGGGCGCAGCAAGTCTGGGACTGGTTGTACCGAAAACGCGTCAAAAGCTTTTCTCATATGAAAAACGTGAATAAAGATTGTATCCAATTACTCGAAGAGCACTTCACCATTCAGCCGCTGAAACTCGCACTAAAGCAAGAATCCCAGGACGGCACGATCAAATTTTTGTTTGAGCTTGAAGATGGCAATTTGATTGAAACAGTGCTGATGAGTTTTCATTACGGTCTTTCTGTTTGTGTTACGACTCAAGTCGGCTGTAATATTGGCTGCAGCTTTTGTGCAAGTGGCTTGCTGAAAAAAAGCCGGGATTTAACGAGCGGCGAAATTGTTGGACAAATCATGAAAGTACAGGAATTTCTTGATGATAGAGGGAAAGAGGAGAGAGTCAGCCACATCGTCGTCATGGGAATTGGCGAACCATTTGACAATTACAGTAATTTGATGAAATTTTTGCGCGTTGTCAATAATCCGAAAGGGCTGGCTATCGGCGCCAGGCATATTACCGTCTCAACTAGCGGTCTTGCTCACAAAATAGTTGATTTTGCGGACGAGAATTTGCAAGTAAATCTGGCGCTTTCTCTGCATGCGCCAAACGATGCATTAAGGTCACAAATCATGAAAATTAACAGGGCTTTTCCAATTAACAAGTTAATGGAAGCACTCGATTATTTTTTGGAAAAGACGAACCGAAGGGTAACGATCGAATATATCTTATTAAAGGATGTCAATGACACTGAAAAAGAAGCGCGCGAGCTGGCTGATCTTCTCGCAAAAAGGCGGCAGCTCACATATGTGAACTTGATCCCTTACAACCCAGTTGATGAACATGGCCAGTATCAAAGAAGTGAGCCTGAAGCCATTCGCACTTTTTTCGATACTTTGAAAAAGCGGGGCATCCACTGCGGTGTTCGCATGGAACAGGGTACGGACATTGATGCCGCATGTGGACAACTTCGCAGCAAGCAATTAAAAAAGAGAAAAAATGCCATTTAATCGTTGAGGACGGAAGCAGATTACGATGCTTCGTTCTTTTTTTGGTGTTTATGTCTCGTAAACCCGTTACTGTGTTGTTTATAATGGGGATGAGGAGGGATGGGACATGTTTGTTGCTGGTCGAAGAGAAATGCAATTGATCGATCAATATGCGATAGAAAATCTTGGTCTTCCTGGGGCGGTATTGATGGAAAATGCAGGAGCGAAGGTTGCCGAAGAGGTGAGCAGTCACTTTTCGGACAAGAAAACCAAAGTGATTATTTTGGCCGGAGCCGGAAATAATGGCGGGGATGGATTTGTCGTTGCCCGCAGGCTTTTCGACATGGGCTATGCCCCCTGTATATGGGTGCTTGTTGATCCGTCCCGTATCAAAGGGGACGCTAGGATACATTATAATGTGTTTGTTAATAGAGGGCTGCCAATCTTCTATTTGGAGAAACATTCCATTGCTGAACTGCAAAACATGATCAAACAGGCAGATGTCATTGTCGATGCCATTCTCGGAACTGGAGCGAAAGGGGCTGTAAGGGAGCCGTTTGATCAAGTGATTTCGCTCATAAATGAACAAGCTAGTGAAAAATGGATTTTATCAATTGATATTCCTTCAGGGGTCAATAGTGATAATGGACGGGTGGAAGGAATCGCCGTTAAGGCGACGAAGACGATTACATTTGTTTGTCCCAAGAAAGGATTTTTTCTTAGGGAAGGTCCGGCATATGTGGGGGAGTGGAAGGCTGTCGATATATCCATACCTCCATTGATTGCCGAAACATTGAAATTGGAGATGCCCAAAGTAATCACCCGTTCCCTGGCAGCACATTCATTACCCGCCAGGCCGCAAACTGGTCATAAAGGCACATTTGGCCATGTCGTTGTGATAGGGGGATCACATTCCTATATAGGGGCGCCGATTTTTACGGCGAAAGCGGCACTTCACAGTGGTGCAGGGTTGGTGACGGCAGCTGTTCCCGAAAGTGTTTACCCATTAACAGCGGCTCAACTGCCAGAAGCTTTATTTTATCCGCTTGCCAGTGAGAATGGGCATTTTTCCGCCAAAGCGATTGAAGAGCTTGCATTAAAACTGGACGAATATGATGTAGCAGCCATCGGCCCGGGAATGGGCAGATTTCAAGGCGGTGAACAATGGTTGGCAGCGCTCATGGACAAGTTCAGAGAACAGCCTATCATCATTGATGCAGACGCACTGACATTGCTGCGAGACCATTTACATTTGATGACATCTTATCCGGGACAAGTAATTTTTACACCCCACCCCGGGGAAATGGCCCGTTTATTACATACATCCATAAAAGAGGTGGAAACAAACCGTTTGGAAGTGGCTAAATCTTTTGCTCAAGAACATCGTCTGTATTTGCTGTTAAAAGGCCATCGTTCCATCATTGCGACACCAGCCGGCGATCTTTACATTAATCCTTACGGACATGACGCCCTTGGTAAGGGAGGCAGTGGAGACGTTTTGACCGGTCTGATTGCTTCTTTCTTGGCACAGGGGGCTCCACCGCTCGAGGCATTGATTTCGGCAAGCTTTCTTCACGCCAGGACAGCAGAGACAAAAACGGATACATTGTCCCATTACGGAGTCACACCGCTGGATTTGATTGCTGGCATAAAAGAATTGCTGAATGACATGGTAAAGTTGCGATAAAACGGAATGATAGAATCTTTTTACTAATCAATTTGATCAATATGAAGGGTGTGCCGAAAATCCGGCATACCATTGACAATAATTCGGCACATTTTTATTTTCGTGAAAAGGGGGAATCGAATATGTTGCTCAACTTGACAGAAACAAAAGACAAAGAGATTCTCCAGGCTATTTTAAGCACAATAGACGAAGGTATTCATGCAGTAGACGCAAACGGTGTATCGATTTTCTATAATCATGTGGCAGCCAAATTGGACGGATTGGAAGGGGAAGATATACTCGGCAAGCACTTGCTGGATGTATTTCCGTCTTTGACAGTGGAAACGAGTACTTTGTTAAAAGTGATTAAGACCGGACAGCCCATCTATAATCAACATCAATCTTATTACAATATGCGGGGTGTCCTAATCGATACAGTGAATACCACACTGCCGATCAAGGTAAATGGAGACATTTTTGGCGCGGTGGAAATTGCAAAAGATATGACAAAAGTAAAGCGGCTATCTGAAAAACTGATCGATTTACAGGCAAAAGTCGAATCGGGAAATGGTCAGAAAAAAGCCAAACAACATGAAACAGGCGCCAAATACCGAATGACCGATATCATTACGAAAAATGGCCGTTT
This sequence comes from Siminovitchia sp. FSL W7-1587, assembly GCF_037963795.1. Taxonomy (NCBI): domain Bacteria; kingdom Bacillati; phylum Bacillota; class Bacilli; order Caryophanales; family Bacillaceae; genus Siminovitchia; species Siminovitchia sp. FSL W7-1587. Next base: position 108,178 of record NZ_CP150169.1, on the reverse strand, counting down.
CAAATTGATAAAAGAGAAAGCGCTTAAAGCAGCGGCAACATCCTCTCCTATCTTAATCTACGGGGAAACCGGGACAGGAAAAGAGTTGCTCGTTCAGGCGATTCATAATGCATCCCCGAGAAAATCGGCTCCATTTATTGCGCAAAATTGTGCAGCGATTCCGTCTTCGCTGCTGGAAAGTATTTTGTTTGGAACGGTAAAAGGCAGTTATACAGGGGCCGTTGATCGTCCGGGTTTGTTTGAAATAGCAGATGGCGGAACGTTGTTTCTGGATGAAATCAATTCAATGCCGCTGGATATTCAAGCAAAGTTGTTGCGTGTTCTGGAAAATGGCCTTATACGCCGGGTTGGCGGGATGAAAGAGCAGGGTGTCAATGTCCGGATTATCGCCGCGATGAATGAGCCGGCAGAGAAATGTATAGAGGAGAAAACGCTGAGGGCAGATTTATATTACCGTTTAAACGTTATACATTTGCAAATCCCGCCCCTCAGAGAAAGAAAAGAAGATATACCATTATTGGTCAACCATTTTATCGAAAAGTACAATTTTCTGTTTGGAAAACTTGTAACAGGATTATCCGATGAGGTATTAAGCTTATTTTCAACATATTCCTGGCCGGGAAATGTGCGTGAAATGCAACATGCGATTGAATCATCCATGAATATGATGGATGGTGATATCATTACGTTGGAGCATATACCACATCATATCGGAGACAATAGCGCTATGACGGAAACACCTGCTCATATCGAGCCACTCCGGGATGCGCTGCTGGAAACAGAGACTCGCTTGATCAACGAAGCGATGAAGGAAACGGGAGGAAATATCCAACAGGCGGCCAGATTGCTTCGCATCCCCCGTCAAACATTGCAGTATAAGCTGACTAAACTGAACCAATAAAAGAAACCGCCCATTTTCCGGCGGTTTCTTTTATTTTTCACTTGTTTGCGGAAATGAAATTTCTTGTTGTTTGGCTGAACGTCCCGGTACGGCAACATGTTAGCACTCCTTTCCGATATTGGCATGTAAATTGCACGTGATATGTGAGGAAAAGAAGCACTGTTTCAACAAACCTCTATTTACATAAATCATCGTTTGGAAGGAGAATTCCGCATGAGCCAACCATTGGAAATATTAGAAAACACAGTTGAAAAAGAATTGCAGCATTCAAAAGCGCCACTTTACGAAGCGCTCTGTCAATATGAAGAAAGCAAGCGAACATCTATGCACGTTCCGGGCCATAAGGACGGGCGCGTCTTTGATGAGGGAGGCTATGGCCATTTTTCAAACATATTAAAAATTGATGCAACAGAGTCAGTCGGCATAGATGATTTGCATCATCCGACAGATTTCATTGCTGATGCACAAGCTTTGGCCGCAAATGCTTTCGGAGCGGATCATACATTTTTCCTTGTCGGCGGGAGCACGATTGGCAATATCGGGACAGCACTCACTTTATGCAGTCCGGGAGATCAAATACTCGTACAGCGCAATATGCACAAGTCTGTTTTTCACGGTCTGTTATTAGCAGGAGCGCGTCCCATTTATATAGCACCGGCCATTGAGCCGACCACCAAGGCAGCCATGGTGTCGGATGTGTATTATATAGAAGAGGCATTAAAGAAAAATCCCCATGTCAAAGCAGTTTGGGTAACAAATCCAAACTACTACGGTATGAGCCAAAACATTTCAGGATTAGCGGAGACATGTCATAAAGCAGGTGTTCCGCTCATTGTGGATGAAGCACATGGCGCTCACTTCGGACACGCTGATGAAGTACCGCCCTCAGCACTGGCGCAAGGCGCCGATGTTGTCGTCCAATCGACCCACAAAATGCTGACTGCGATGACAATGGCTTCGATGCTGCATGTGCGAGGCAACCGGGTATCGCGGGAAAGGTTGGCCCAAGTGTTGGGCATGATCCAATCAACAAGTCCTTCTTATCCGTTGCTTGCTTCTTTGGATCTAGCTCGAAGATACTTGGTGGAAAAAGGAAGGAAGCAATTAACAGAGACGGTGGCACGATTGGAAAAAAGACGTATCCGTCTGGCAACCGAGCTTCAATCTTTGAATATATGGGAAGGAAGCCAGGAAGTTCAATATAGGGATCCTTTAAAATGGATTATCTCCTGCAAAAATGAAACCGTCACCGGCTATCAGTTACTTGATATGTTTTATGAGGAAGGGGCAACGGCTGAAATCAGCGATCCCCGCAATATAGTCTTTTTGTTTTCGATCAATGAAAAAGAAGAGGATATTGACAGGGTTGTCAAAGCCGTCCAATCAATAGATGCCAAGCTGAAAGAAACTCCCGGCCAAAAGCAGGAACAAAAAGACATAGTCATGTTTGCGGAAGAGGGGTCAGTATACAAGCCCCACGTTTCACTGCAGGATGCTTTCCATAAGCCGCGGCATAAAGTGAGTCTGGAAAAGGCAGTCGGTTCGCTTTGCGGGGAGACGGTGTTGCCGTATCCGCCAGGAATTCCCTTGCTGACACCCGGGGAAGAAATTACAAAGAGCCATGTGGCTACTATACGGCAGTTGCATGAAATGGGCGCTTATTTCCAAAGCCCGTCTGATGATACAATGCAAACTTTATATGTCATCAAATAAAAAACGATATGGCCATAACTTTTAATATGGTTGTGGCCATGAAAAGTTCATCCAGATTCAGCCATAAAAGGAGGAAATATAGCACATGCCAAGTACCGCCAAATCAACCATCGTCATCACAGCTGAGGAGAATGTTCAACAAGCGCCACAGGAATTAAAGCGTGATTTAAAGTCGAGACACTTGACGATGATCGCTCTTGGAGGCACAATCGGAACAGGCCTTTTTCTTGCCAGCGGAACCGCCATCCATACAGCCGGCCCAGCAGGAGCCCTCACCGCATACGCCGCCATCGGATTAATGGTCTATTTTGTAATGGTAAGTCTCGCTGAAATGTCAGCATACTTGCCTGTTGCCGGTTCTTTTAGTACATATGCGACACGATTTGTTGATCCTGCGCTCGGTTTTGCCCTTGGATGGAATTATTGGTATAACTGGGCAATTACAATTGCCTCGGAGCTTGCAGCCGTCACCTTAATCATGAAGTTCTGGTTTCCTGAAAGCCCTTCCATTGTTTGGAGCGCGCTTTTTCTGGGGATCATCTTTCTATTGAATTATTTGTCTGTAAAAGGGTTTGGAGAGTCGGAATATTGGTTTTCGATGATCAAAGTGGTCACGGTCATCGTATTTTTAGTCATTGGCGTACTGATGATTTTTGGAATTATTGGAGGAGAGTACGTCGGATTTAAAAACTTTTCAGTGGGTGAAGGGCCGTTTAATGGCGGCTTTATGACAATACTCGGCATCTTTATGGCCGCAGGTTACTCTTTTCAGGGAACCGAGCTTTTTGGGGTCGCTGCCGGTGAAACAAAAGATCCCGGCAAATCCATTCCGAAAGCGGTTAGATCCGTGTTTTGGAGAATTCTGCTTTTCTATATATTTGCCATTCTTGTTATCAGCCTTCTGATTCCTTACACGACAGAAAGCCTTGCGAGCGAGGATGTCACCGTGAGTCCCTTTACACTTGTATTCGACCAGGCGGGTGTCGCTTTTGCCGCTTCTGTGATGAATGCGATTATTTTGACTGCCGTCATGTCGGCGGGAAGTTCCGGCTTATATGCATCGACAAGAATGTTATGGGATTTGGCCAAAGAAGGGAAAGCACCTAAATTTTTGGGAAAACTGGACCATCGCGGGGTTCCGGTCCGGGCATTGATCGCCACATCCCTCGTCGGGACGCTGGCATTCCTCGCTTCTTTCTTCGGTGACGGAGCTGTGTACATTTGGCTTTTAAATGCCTCGGGCATGTCCGGATTCATCGCCTGGGTCGGCATCGCCATTAGCCATTACCGCTTTCGCAAAGCCTTTATAGCGCAAGGCCGCAATTTGGCGGAGCTGCCATACCGCGCGAAATGGTTCCCGTTCGGCCCCATTTTTGCATTCGTTTTGTGCATCATTGTCATTTTGGGACAAAATTATAGCGCTTTCACACAAGGTCAGATTGATTGGAATGGCGCCATTATTTCCTATATCGGCCTGCCTTTGTTTATTGCTGTATGGCTCGGGTACAAGTTTGTCAAGAAAACACAAGTAGTTCCTCTTAAACAATGTGATTTCAGTACTGAAAAAAAATAAGCGAGTATGTGCTTTTTAATATAGAAAAGAGGTGACAAAAGCTCGAAAGATCGACTAATTGACCCTCTGTCCATCGAAGTATCAATCTGTTTTGATTTTGAGCTATCCCATTGTGTGAACACAATCCCCCGTTTGATCACCTTTTTCACGGGCATCTTTCGTATTTATCACCCGCGATGGATGCCTGTTTTTTGATTTTTCCCTTTTATCTCCCATCCTTCGTCCAGATTTTATCATCAGGCAAGCTAACACAGCATAATCATTCCACTATGGGGACTTTACTTGCTTTTGAAATCATGTTTTTGACTTTCTTTTAGGAATGATTTTAGACAAACCGCGATGATTCGTACAAGCAAACGTTATCATTTTTTAAAATTTACAATCTTCAGTAGGAAAAAAGAAAATAAACTCGAATTAATAAAAAAGATAGGCACAAAACAAAATGAGGAGGAAACGTGATGGACACGGCCGGTATTCAAAATGTCGTTGAAAACAGTTTACTTATTCAGCCACGGGAAGAAAAAATCCGTCGAACAGCAGATGGAAGCCAAGAAACGTTTGGTATGATCTTGGAAAAGTCCAAAAAAGATCCAGAAAAGTTTTGGGAAGAAGTTGCTGAACAATTATTCTGGTATCAACGATGGGAAGAAACGATATCCGGGGATCTTCCTGACTTTTCTTTTTTTAAAGGCGGGATCAGCAACGCCAGCGTGAATTTGTTGGACCGTCATATAGACAATGGATCAGGAAATAAAACAGCCATTATTTGGGAAGGTGAAAATGGAGATTCACAATTTTATACGTACAATATGCTCCTTGCCGAAGTAAACCGATTTGCAAACGCTCTCAAATCGTTTGGTGTACGAAAGGGGGATGCTGTAGCCATTTATCTCCCTAATCTGGCTGAAGCATTCATTGCGGTATTGGCTTGCTTCAGGCTCGGGGCTGTATACAACTCTATTTTCTCAGGTTTTTCTGAAAGAGCGTTAAAAGACCGGTTAATCAACTATGAGCCGAAAATAGTGGTAACGGCCGATGCGAGCTATCGCCGCGGAAGAATCATTCCGTTGAAAGAAAAAGTAGATCGTGTGATCGATTCCATTCCTTCAGTAACGAATGTGCTTGTTGTAAATCGGTTGAATACAAATCCAAATATGAAAGAAGAACGCGATGTCTGGTGGCATGATATTCGTAAAACCGTTAGTATTGAATGTGAACCCGAACGTGTGGAAGCAAATGAACCAGGAATTGTTTTTTACACGAGCGGAACAACAGGAAAACCGAAAGGGGTCGTTCACTCGGGGATCGCATTTGTCGTCCAAAACTATATTTATGCGAAATACCATATGGACTTCCAACGGGATGACGTATTCTGGTGTTCGGCAGATATCGGCTGGCTGACGATGCATATTTGGGGCATTGCGGGAGCGCTTGCGAATGGGGTGACGACTGTCATTTATGAGGGCGCACCGGACTATCCTGAAAAAGACCGCATTTACCAAATAATTGACAAATACCGGGTAACGAAGTTATTTACAGCTCCAACTGCTCTTCGCATGTTGAAAAGTTTGGGAGAAAAAGCGATCGAGCCGCATCATCTTGATTGTCTGGATGTCATTTCTCTGGTGGGAGAACCGTTTGATCCCGAAACATGGAATTGGACATATGAAGTGCTGGGGAAAAAGAAAGTATATGTCAATAATACGTGGGGCCAAACGGAAACGGCGGGAACCCCTTTGGCCGGCGCCGCATGGATAACTCCAATGAAACCGGGTTCAGCGGGGGTGGAATTTCTTGGAATCCATATGGATGTCGTTGATCATGAAGGCAAACCGGTACCTCCGATGACCCTTGGAAATCTTGTTATCCGGACGCCATTCCCAATGCTTTGCCGTACCCTTTGGAAAGAACCGGAAAGATATTACCGTACCTACTACAGTCAAGTGGAAGGGGCTTATTTTGCCAGCGATATTGCTTTAAAAGATAAAGATGGGCATTTCTGGGTCGTGGGGCGTTCTGATGATGCCTTTAATGTTGCGGGTCACCGCCTCAGCACCATGGAGATGGAGAGCGCTGTCTTGGAAACGCCTGGAGTAGCGGAGGCCGCTGTCATCGGTGTTCCGGACCCTATAAAAGGAGAAGTTCCTTTCATATTTGTAAGGGTGTCGGAACAAGCAGACGATGAGGAGAAAATCAAAAAGAAAATTTCGGATGCTATTATTGAAAATATCGGGAAAATCGCCCAGCCAAAACAAGTGATTATTACGGAGTCATTGCCGAAAACGGTCAGCGGCAAAATCATGCGTCGCTTATTAAAAGAGATTGTATTAAAAGGTGACGTCGCCGGAGACATCACCGGGCTTGAAGATCCGGATACAGTTGCACATATTAAAACGATCATGTCGGAAGATCAAGTCATGAAATAAAACGTTCACAAGAAGACTCGGCTGTGGCCGCCGGGTTTTCTATTTTTTCACCAAGGAGGAGAAGTAATGATTGCATTGAAAGATATTGAAGAAGCAAGAGAAAGAATTGCGCATGTCGTCAAGCGGACCCCCGTCCTGAATTCCAATACATTATCGAAAAAAATCGGGAATGACTTGTTTTTAAAATGTGAGCATTTGCAAAAAACCGGTTCGTTTAAAATTCGGGGCGCTTCCAATCTAGTGATCAAAGAATCCGAACATCATGTAAAACATGTATTGGCTGCTTCTTCTGGCAATCACGGACAGGCGGTTGCTTATATTGCCAATGTGTTGGGAATTCGCTCAACAATCGTTGTTCCCAAAGATATTGCCCGTTGCAAGGAAGCAGCTATTGAGGCGTACAATGGAATAATTGACCATTGCGGTACTACATCAGGAGAAAGAATTGACCGTGCCCAATCCATATGTAAAGAAAGCGGAGCAACTTTCATCCCTCCTTATGACCACCCGTACATCATGGCAGGTCAGGGAACAGCCGGATTGGAAATCTTGGATCAGCTTGACAACATTGATGAAGTATATGTCCCGATTGGTGGAGGCGGTCTCATTTCCGGTGTCGCAACGGCCTTGAAGGAATCAAATCCAAGAATCCGTGTTATAGGTGTAGAGCCGGCGCTCGCAGATGATACCTATCAATCCTTTCAAGAAGGAAAAAGAATAAACATTGGTTCCACCACGACAATCGCAGACGGATTACGCGCTTCCATTCCGGGAGAGTTAACTTTCCCAATTGTGCAGCGCTATGTCGATGACATTGTATTGGTTGAAGAAAACGAGATCAAAGAAGCATTTACGAGTGTTTTTACGCTCATGAAACAGGTCATTGAACCATCAGGCGCAGTGTCAATTGCAGGGGTATTGAAAAGAAAGGCGGAGGGGAAAAGAGTTGTTGCTCTTGTGTCGGGAGGGAATGTGGACACCACGGTCGTTCCATCGCTATTTACTGATTGTTTGCTAAGCAGAGGATAAATGTTGATTGAATGTTCAGTTGAAGGTAAAGGTGTCTGACAAAAAAGAGCGGGAATGAAATTCCTCATAAGTTATTGACTCCTGACACTGACTGCTTCACCATACGACATGTTGGAATAAACCCCAAACTGATGGAAGAATTTGAGAAAAGAACGAAGTTGAGCTGATGAATGCGGCAAAAAGCATGACCGGTTACTGCTCGGGATGTATGTTTCAACTTGCGTACTCATATAAGCGTGACGGTGTAGCCATTTTTATACCTTATTCAATCCAGTACTCTATCAACTTTTGTTTATATCCGGAAAAAGCCAACGGGCATGTCCAAAAAATCAATTACAGGTAGTGGATGAAGAGGAAATGGAACTCTTCCTATTGGCTGCCGCTCATAAACAAAGCATGGAAGCTCGGGTATCTCTTGTCTGTATGGTAAATAGATTCCTAAAAGGGAAAAGAAGGAGAAGTATTCATGGACCGGACGGCTATTTTTATTAGTTCTGTTGCCCAAGATTCACTGACTCCCATAAGAAATTCTGTATTTGAAGAAATCCGCCATATGGGGCATGAGCCTATACGATTTGAGGATTCTATGAGATATATACATGAAGATTCTGTTCAGACTTGTTTAGAGTATGTTTCTAAAAGTGACATATTTCTTCTTTTTATCGCGGATAAAGCCGGCACTATGTTAGAGGATGAAGAAAAAACAATCACACATCTTGAGTTTTTGCGGGCATATCACGAAAAGAAGCGTTTAATTGTTTATGTATTTGATGAAGTGTTAACCACATATTTTCAACAAATTCGTCCTCAAATATTGAAAGCTCTTGAACGCTATGTACAAGAACATCATCAAGCACCTGATTCCGTGTTACGTGTAATAGAACAGTATTTGGATGTTCAATCTTTCAATGTTGAGGCTTATGTTTGGTATTTTTTATACGATGCTGAACAAAAAGGGGTGTATTTTGAAAGATGTGCCATTGGTACTGAAATGGTTTCTAATATGAAAGCCTATTTTTCTTCTTTATTTAAAGAAAGCATCCAATTGTTAAATATTCGTCCAGAAATTGAACAAAGTATTGAATACGTCCAAGTGTATGGTGATTACTATGAAAATTCCCTGGAACTCATCAGTTTACTGGATAATGGGCGAATCACGGATTGGAGGCGCTTTCTGACTATCTTGCGCTCTCAGATGACGGGGTTTGAGCTATTTACGAGAAAAACGAAATATCATCAAGAATCCATAGGTGCCATTATGGATTCAAATGCTGTAACAGTATATGAAAAAACGAATAACGACATGATCTGCATAGAATATGATGGAATAGCTACTCCTGAAAGCTTTTCTTTGGATGATTGTTCCTCCTATGTTGTACAAACGTACCATGATAAACTGAATAATGAAAAACTCTATTATTCAGTGGAGGAAAAGACATGTTATTTTCTATTTAAAGCGGGGTCTTATATTTTTTGCTTTCATCTGCCATTATTGGGCGGATGGGATCAATACAAACTCCAAACTTATCAAGATGACATCCTCAATGCTATACTGGAAGCGAAAGGATATGCTTATTGCTATTTTGTAAAAAAACTATTGGGGGGTTTGGCCATTGAAGGATAAAGAAGACGTCATTTTAATCGCCTCCGCACCCAAAGAATATGGAAAAAAAGTGGTAACAAATCGGTTGAACAAAATGAAACAGGATCGGGCCAACTTAAAAAAGAAATTATCTACTATTAAGGCATTTTCGCGTAATGTTCAGTCAAAGGATGTATGACTGTCCATAGAACACTTTAATAGGGGGAATCTGCAACAGGGTGATTGCTTACTGGCGGACGTGCCCGCGGCAACTGTGGTTAAGAGCATTGATGGCTAATTTGGATGTTTTTAAAAAAAATCCGTTTTTGGCATGACAGTTGAACGGAAAAGTCAAAATCGAAAAAAAAGAAAATGCCTATGACAATATCAAGAACAACTTGTCGTCAAGGGGTTATGGCCGACTTGGATGATTCGTAACAGATTAACCTCATTAAAAAAACAGATCCGTTTTCCATTGATAGGCTCTTTCTCATAAGGTTGATTTTGCCAACGCATGTGTTTTTTGTCATTTTTACAATATTCAAGTCGAAAAATTGGCGTGATAGATGTATAATTATTATTTGTAGCAAGCATAAATTCCCAAAAGGAGGATGACTTTATCTGATGGAGTGGACGTTGGCTGGTTTGTTTGCTGTATCTGCGTTGTTGCTTATCATATCTTTTTCTTCTTCTCGCAAAGCGTCACAAGCCCGGCAAGAAGAAATTGATATGCTTCACATAACGAACATGAACGAAATAAATGAATTGCGGGACATGATTCAAAACATCGAGCATGACATTGAGATTGTGATCAACAAAGCAGGAATACAGCTTTCTTCAGAAGAAAGGGAAACTTTGCGTACAGTACTCAATTTGTATAAACGCAAATATTCGATTGAAAGCATAGCCAAAAAAACACGTATGACGGAAAACGAGATTAAGCAGATACTTGCTCCCTACATAACAGCTAATAGTGAAAGGAGAAAGGTTGCAAATGAAACTTAACCGACTGAGCAGCTTTGCAGCCGGCATTTTTCTGGCTACCGCCATTTCCAGTGCTGCCTACTTCACTATTGGAACGGAGGCATCAAAAGCTCCAGCTCAAACAAAGGAAGACAAATCGGATTCCGCCAGCAAGCCTTCTGATGAAAAAATGAAGGCTGACCTTGAATCTTCAGGCTATGTGGTACAAACGACCGAAGAATATAATAAAAGTTTGCAAAAAGCGAAAAAAGCAGCGCAAGAGGAAATAGCATCCAATGAACCGCAAAAAGAAGTCGTTAATGAAGTGATTATCAACGTAACCGATGGCATGACAAGCATCGATGTCGGCAGAATGCTGGAACAGGCAAAAATCGTTGAGAACGCCTTTCAATTCACGAAAGAGGTTGAGAAAAAAGGAGTGGAAAATCGCTTGCGTCCCGGCACATATAAGATTACGAGTGAAATGACGCCTGATCAGGTGATTTCCACCATTTTTAAAGAGTGACTTGCCCTTTGTAAAAAACCGATTTTCCTATTTGTAGGGAAAATCGGTTTTTCCATTTCATGAGTTCTAGAGCTTGACGAACAACATGTTATTTTGTTTGAGTCCAAAAGCGATAGGGCATTTTTCTCAAATTTTTTACGGTTATATCGTTTAAGCCAATCAAAACACTCATGGGACGTGGCGGATCAAGATGGGGGCAGTGTCATGGTCGGACAGATGACCGGCCCATTTGATTAGGAAACGATAAAACATCCTAAACCAATCTGCATGAATGCTGTTTTGAACAAGGAAAGATTACTAAGATATGTCGGTGCAAAAGGAGCTGGCATTTTACTAATAAATGTGCATTTTTGGGTTGGATCATATTTTACTTTATATAGACATATTATTTCCCTAAGAAATTTTCCGTATAATAGGGCCTTGAATCGGAATCAAAGGCTACCCCGACTCCTAAAGCGTTAAAATTCGTGCTTAATATATTTTCCCTATGGCCCAGTGAGTTCATTAATCCTTCATGGGCAAAAATACTGCTGGCCTGCCCGGAAGCAATATTTTCTCCCGCCGCTTGATAAGTGATGCGATCTTGTTTTAAACGATCAAATGGGGAAAGGCCATCCAAGTTATCATGGCTAAAATAGCGGTTTTTGGCCATATCCGCGCTGTGATCGCGTGCGGTTATTTTGACATGGTCATCCCATGAAAGAGGCGAGAGGCCATTTTGAACTCTTGCGGCATTTGTAAGATCAAAGAGCTGATACTCAAATCCTTCCTGTAACGCCTGATTACCGTCGGCAAAAAAATCTTGTTTTTGCTGTTCAAGATCCTTGCTGATGATTTGCAAAGCGGTAACCGTATCGTTTTCATGCTTGTCGAAAAATACGGTAATATAGCTATTGTCCAGCTCATAAATGTTGTACTCGCCATTGTTTTGAACTTGATACATGACGAGTCCTTTTTGAATCCCTTTGATCGGTTCACCAAGTTTTTCAATAATGGATTGTCTGGTGTCATTGCTTTTAATGCCCAGTTTGGATGAAATCAAATCCTGATTCGTATATAATCCGGCCACTTTTCCTTGATCATCGTATGCCGCCATAAAAAAGTTCTGATAGTTTTCATGATAAGCATGCCATTGTACGCCATATTCGTTAGAAGAAGCGCGCTTGGCTGCTCCAACCTGCTTTTCAACTTCTTCTTTTGTATCGCCAATTTCAACATTATGAATGGAAAATGTTTGTTCGGCTGGTGTTTCGAGATCCGGATTATTCACATCTTCCTGTTCCGGCTTTTCATTCGTATTTGAATCCAGTTCTTTCAGCTTTTGAGTAAGCGCCTGAAATCCATCTTCGAGTTCACCGAGAAGCTGGGCAATTTCCGGCTTGTTTTTAAACGTTTCAACGTAAGAGTAAATGTCATTAAATATAGATGGGCCATCTGCTGCCGCTTGATCTTTATTTTGGAAATATAAAAAGCATCCTGCAATGAACAAGCATATGAGAAGGGCTCTAAAAAACTTCAAATGGATTACCTCTTTCGATTTTCGGAGTTATTTGGTTTTATTTTATAATGTTTAAAAAGCAAATGGAAATAACTCGAGATTGGTAAATTAAGTATTGAACTATATTCAATTTGACATGAGGTATCCAAATTCATGTCAAAAGGCCACTTTCGCAAACGATCCTAAAAAATTAAGTCATACTATTGAAAAGGCTGGGAAACCTCTTCAGTGTTAGCCTTCATACAAACTTCATACTTAGCAGTGGCTTTATGACTTCTCCTTACTGTTTTAACTTACATTTTTATTTAAAAAACAGATAGGACATGACTTGTTTTATCATATCATTATACCCTTGCCTTCTTCCTGAAAAACCTGTTTTTCATATTCTTCATGTAATGTTAAGTGTAAGCAAAACGGACAGTGCAACTGTAAATTTACAAAGTATTCAACGGCAAATGCTCCCTTATGAAACTCTTGATCGGATAATGAGGTTTTGGATTTATTATATTTAATATTTTCGATTGTTTTCCCCGAACCCTTGCGTCCCTTATCAACCATTTCAGAATGCACCGCGAATTCCTTTCAGACTATCTACTGTACTTTCTAGATGTTAGTCCTTTGGAAATTTCCGCATAAAACAGAGTCGTTTTCTTTTTTTCTATTATAATAGAGTTTGTGTGATTCTATTATCTAATATGGGATACTATTATATATCGGGTTTTGAAAAAAAGGAGAATTACCGGTGTACAGAATATTTCTAATCGAAGACGATGTCCAGCTGGGTGAACTGATCCATAATCATTTGGAACGCTACGGATATGTCGTGTATCAGCCAAAGAGTTTTATGAATATAGTAGAGGAGTTTGCGGAAGTCCGACCTGATCTTGTTTTGCTGGATATTAACTTGCCTTATTATGATGGCTATTATTTGTGCAGAAGTTTTCGGCAGCAATCCAAAGTTCCGATTTTGGTCCTCTCTGCCCGGAGTCAAGAACTGGACCAGATTATGGCGATTGAGCTTGGGGCTGACGATTATATGACGAAGCCGTTTACGTTTGACATACTGCTCTCCAAAATCAAAGCAACCATCCGGAGAGTGTACGGGGAATATGCAACAAACGATGATTCAACTACTTGTGCCGGCCCGCTTTGTATTCATGCAAAAGACCTGACTTTGACATGCCGCGGGAAAAAAGTCGAGCTTAGCAAAAATGAATATAAACTGCTAAAAAAGTTGATGGCTCATCACGGCGCGTTTGTCTCGAGGGAAGAGCTGATCGAAGAGGTGTGGGATTCGGTTACTTTTGTCGATGATAATACACTCACCGTCAATATCGCCAGAATAAAGCAGAAACTCTCTGAATTGGGAGTAGGTCAAACGATCAAAAGCAGAAGAGGGGCGGGCTATATGTTGCAGGATCCGGATGTATATGAGGGACTATGATGCTGAAAGAAATATTATTGAAATTCCTCAAAGACAAAGCGCTTCTTATCGTTTTTTATATGGTGAACACGGTATGCATGATTGTTTTTTTTCATTTGAACGAAGGAGCAAACACGGAATTTTTGTATCCACTATCCATTGCAGTGTTTTTATTATTGGTCTATCTCATCATCGACTGGCTCCGCTATTATCAAACGAACCGTGCTATTGCGCTTATGTTAAGGGATCAATTTGTAGAGTTAAAGCCGCATACCGAAGAACAAAAAGCCTTTCAGCAATTGTTGCATAAAACCATTCATGAACATAGGGGCACATTCCATGAAATGCAGGAACAGAATAAGGAAAGGTTGTATTTTTTATCCCATTGGATGCATTATTTAAAAACGCCTGTTTCCGTGATAGAACTGATCATTCATAAGGAAGGAGAAGCAACGGGAACCGCTCAGGCGCTGGAAAAAATTCGGCAAGAAAATAAACGGCTGCATACATCGATCGAACAAGGCTTGACAATGATCAAAATGGAGAGTTTTGAAAATGACCTGGAATTAAAATCCATTGATTTACTCGCTTCCTTGAGAAAATTAATCAACGGCCGAAAAAGGGAATGTATTTATCAATCCATATTTCCTTCCATTGAATTCGCTGGCACGGCCGCTTACATTGTTAGCGACTTGAAATGGAACGAATTGTTATTGGACCAAATCATCTCTAACGCAATCAAATACTCAAGCGCAAAAAACGGAAGTAAAAAACTTATTTTTCACATTGAAGAAATAGAAGAGGTTACAACATTATCCATAACGGATGAAGGAGTGGGCATCCCATCTTATGATCTGGAAAGGGTGTTTCAGCCATTTTTTACGGGCGAAAATGGCCGGCAATTTCCAAATTCAACAGGGATCGGGCTTTATCTCTGCAAGAAAATCGCGGACAGACTTGGCCATACGATCATGATACACTCCAAAGTTGCCGAAGGTACAACGGTCACGATCCGTTACGTATCCGGAAAAAAACCTGACCAATAACCAAGAATAAAACATACTAACATTAGTAGTACCCACCAAGGCCAGGATTTGTGCTACTATTTTTTTATAGTAGAAGTGAAGAAAGGTTGAATACCCCCTGGGACCGATGAAGAGTCCGTTTCACACTCTTATGTGAATCAGTTTAGTATGTTAAATCCGTAGAGATAATATAAAAGAAAATGGAATCGATCAGGCGCGTCCACAAAATCAGTGAAAATTGATTTTCTGTGGCAGTCCTTTTCGGTCGTATCGTTACCTTACATTTTTGTAAGGTATTTTTAGTGTAAGCGATGGATCGGATGATGTTTGTATATTAGGATGTAGAGGGATGGCAGTTTGTTGAAACAGGGGGAAGCAACATGGTTATTTTAGAGGCTAACAAGATAACGAAAGTTTACGGAGAAGCCAGTGGAGAAGGCGCCACAACAGCACTCAGCGGAGTGAGCCTTTCTATGAATAAAGGAGATTTTATTGCAATCATGGGCCCGTCCGGAAGTGGAAAAACAACCTTGCTGAACGTATTGAGCGGAATTGATCGGCCTACTTCGGGAGAAGTGATGCTTGCGGGGCATTTCATCAGTGAAATGTCAGGAGATGACTTAGCCTTGTATCGCCGCAGGCAATTGGGTTTTGTATTTCAAGAATTTAATTTATTGGATAGCTTAACAGTTAAAGAAAATATCATGTTGCCCATGGTGCTGGAACACAAAAGCGCTGGCGCAATGGAAGAAAAGGTGCAAACGCTCGCCCGCTTATTTGATATAGAGGACATTTTACACAAGTATCCCTATCACATATCTGGTGGCCAGCAGCAAAGAACAGCGGTTAGCCGCGCGCTGGTGAATGAACCAAGCATCCTATTTGCCGATGAACCAACCGGAAATCTGGATTCCAAATCGGCGGCGGCGATCATGGAATGCTTTGAAAAAATTGTACGCGACCTTTCGACAACGATTCTTCTTGTCACCCATGACGTTTTTGCCGCAAGTTACTGTCAAAAAGTGGTCTTTATAAAAGACGGCCTCATCCATTCCCATATTGTCAAAAAGGGGACGAGGAAAGAATTTTTAAACCAGATCATGGATAATCTTGCCGTTTTGGGAGGAAGAACCCATGACTTTTAATCAAATCGTGTGGAAAATGGCAAAAGTTCAATATAAGAAGTATCTCTTTTATTTTTTGTGCAACAGTTTTGCCATCATGTTCTTCTTCATGTTTTCCACTGTGTATTTTAACGAGCGGATCGAACAGGCAAAAAAATTAGAAGGGTTACAGGGTGCTTTAATGATCCCGGCCGTCGCTCTAGTCGTTTTTACTATTTTTTTCATTGGCTATTCCCACAATATCTTTATGAAACGAAGGGGAAGTGAATTCGGGCTTTTCATGACATTGGGAATGACTAAGCGTGACATCGCCAAAGTGCTACTTTTGGAAAATGGTGTTATTGCGCTTTTATCCATTTTTTCCGGCATTCTGGGGGGCGCCGTCTTTTCCCGGCTTTTCTTTCTGATATTAATGAATAGTGTAGGATTGCAAGAAATTCCTTTTCATATAAGCGGGAAAATGCTGTTGTATACGCTCATTGCTTTTTTAGCGGTTTTTTCGACAGCCGTCGGATACTCCTTATTTCGAACGCTTCATCGCAACGTGATTCAAACGTTGAAAAGTAACAAGGTGGCAGAAACGATCAAGATGAAAAGTCCAGTGCTGGGCGGTTTTGGGTTCGTGGTCATGATTGGTTCTCTCTTGTTTTTTTATTTCACGTTTTCACAGGCTACCGATGGACTCGTGCTTTTGTGGACGGGTACGTTATTGGGAGGATTGTACTTAAGCCTTTATCAATTTACCAGCTTTTTTATCGAGCTTGCGAAAAAAAACAAGCCTTTTTATTATCGCAGATTGTTATTTTTGACGAGCCTTGATTATAGATTTAAACAATTGACATCGGTGTTGATGCTTGTGACGGTCATGATCATGGTAACCCTCTTTTTTACCACAGTATTATTGGCTTTTTACCAATCAGCCAAAAAAGAAGCGTTAGAAAGAAACCCTTACGATATCGCTTTTATTCAAACGGAAACAAAAAATAATCTTCCTATGGAAGAGGTCTATTCGATTTTGGACCGCAAGGAAAATCGGGTTCAGAAACACCTGGAAATCCCAGTCTATACCTATTACAAAAAAACAAAATGGGATTGGCAATACCAATATGTGTTTATGCCAGTGGATCATTTTAATCAATTAACTTCCGATCAGAAGACTGTCGGACCTCGTGAGTATTTGTATTTTATGAATGAGAATCCGGATTACGGAGAAAGCAATAGTGATTATGAAGAAGGGATTAGTTTGACAAGTGGAACGAAACAGGTAAGCTATTCGCTGAAGGCAAAGATTATAAGAAATGAAATGAATTCTAATCTTGGATTTAATGACATTCTCGTTGTAAGCAATGCCGAATGGGAGTATCTGCTAAACAATGTAAAAGGTTTTGAATCAACGATTCATTTAATAAATGTAGAAAACTGGGAAAGCTCCATGGATGCGGTGGAGGAATTGGGCAAACGGTTTACAAGTTATAATCAATCCACGTCGCCGATCACTGATGTTCGGACAGAACATATTTCTGAAGAAGAATTATTTCAGATTATTTCCAAAGTGGAGGACTACCATTCCAGTAAAAACGTCAATGGCATATTGTTTTTTGTGATGACATTTATCAGTATCATTTTTTTCTTTGGGTCGTTTATTCTCCTATACTTACATATTTTTGCCGACATTGAGCAGGAGAAGGGAAAATTTAAAAAATTATATAAAATCGGGATTACTTTAAAGGAAGTAAAAAGAATGATTACCCAAGAGTTAATGATGTTGTTTTTTTTACCCGCCATTCTTGGATCAACCTTGGCGTTCCTATTTATTGTTATTATGACGACAGATAGTGGCGGAATAATGAAAAACCTTGATATCGCTCTGCACTTTTTTATCATCGCGGCTATTTACCTGTGCATCCAAACAGGATACCTTTTGTACGCCCGGAAGAAAATGGTACAACACCTGACTGAATAAAGGCGAGCCCGATTTCGTTTAAATTGATGATGAATCAACAAATAATACATGCAGGTGGATTTTATGGTACAATGAATGTGGGTACCCCCGTAACGTATTTTATATTTTAACCAGAAGAGGGTGAGCTTGATGAACAATACGGATGAAATTAAAGTTACACACCGATCCTCTAAAGAAAAAGAACAATTGATTAACCGGTTAAAACGGATTGAAGGCCAAGTCCGCGGTATTCAAAGCATGATCGAAAATGACCGTTATTGTGTGGACATTTTAACCCAAATCTCCGCCATTAATGCCGCCATGAATAAGGTGGGGCTTCAACTGTTGGAAAAGCATACACAACATTGTGTAGCGGATGCGGTTAAAGATGGAGACGGAGAAAGTGCCATCCAAGAATTGATGGAAGTATTTAAACGTTTTTCCAAGTCCCTATAAAAAATGCCAGTGCCGTTATGCCGGCACATATTTTTATTGACATACCTATCTGGGGTATGGTAAATTGGTTTGTGAAAGGAATAAAATTGCCATAACAAGGAAAAATGATAGTGGTGTTTTTACACTGTTTTTTTCTTGGAGCGTTATTTCATTACCATACAGGGGTAATGTAAAATAAAACCACCAAATGGGAGGAATGATTGTATGGAACAACAAACATTGCATGTAAAAGGGATGTCTTGCGGCCACTGCGTAAATTCGATTGAGGGCGAAGTCGGAAAACTAGACGGTGTTCGATCTGTCAAAGTCCATCTGAATGAAGGAAAAGTCGATGTTTCTTTTGATGCGAATTCTATCAGTTTGCAAGCTATTAAAGATGTCATTGAGGACCAAGGATACGATGTGGTGTAACCATCTGAATCAAAAGGAAATAAAATAAATCGTGCAGTTTGTGGCACGATTTATTTATTGAATGAAATATACCCCACTACAGTATGAGCATCGGGAGTGATGAACGTGAGTCAAAAGGAAACAACGCTGCAAATATCAGGGATGACCTGCGCCGCTTGTGCAACCAAAATTGAAAAAGGCTTGAAGAGGATGGAAGGCGTAGAAGAAGCAAACGTAAACTTGGCGATCGAAAAAACCAAAATTACGTATGATCCGGAAAAAGTAGATGTATCGCAATTTAAGGAGAAAATCCATTCACTGGGGTATGACGTTGTAACTAAAAAAGTCGAGTTTGATATTTCGGGAATGACGTGTGCTGCCTGTGCCAATAAAATTGAAAAAAAGCTAAACAGGCTGGATGGTGTGGATAAGGCCGCCGTGAACTTTGCTATGGAAACAGCTCTTGTGGAATATAATCCTGATCAGGTTTCTATTCCCGATATGAAAGAAGCGATCAAAAAGCTTGGCTATACCCTGGAGCAAAAGCAGGAAAAAGCGGGGGAACAAGTAGATCATCGGACAAAGGAGATCGAAAAACAGTTCGGAAAGTTTCTTTTTTCCGCCATCTTGTCTTTTCCATTGTTATGGGCCATGGTCAGCCACTTTGAGTTTACGTCTTTCATTTGGCTCCCTGACATGTTTATGAATCCATGGGTTCAATTCGCGCTTGCCACACCTGTTCAATTTATTGTAGGCGGACAATTTTATGTCGGGGCGTATAAAGCGTTGCGCAATAAAAGCGCCAATATGGATGTACTTGTTGCATTAGGTACTTCAGCCGCCTATTTCTATAGTCTGTATTTAAGCATCAGGTCGATTGGATCAGATGCCCATATGGTTGAACTCTATTATGAGACAAGTGCCGTACTGATTACTTTGATCATTTTGGGCAAGCTGTTTGAGGCGAAGGCCAAAGGCAGGTCTTCAGAAGCCATTAAGAAGTTAATGGGATTGCAAGCCAAAAACGCAACGGTCGTTCGTGACGGCCAGGAAATGGCGATTCCGGTTGAAGAAGTTTTACAAGGCGATATTGTTTATATAAAACCGGGGGAAAAAGTACCGGTTGACGGCGAAATTGTAGAAGGTCAATCGGCACTTGATGAATCCATGTTAACCGGGGAAAGCGTTCCAGTCGATAAAACCATTGGCGACACGGTGATTGGGTCAACGATTAATAAAAACGGCTTCTTAAAGATCAAAGCAACCAAAGTTGGAAAAGAGACGGCCCTTGCACAAATTATTAAGGTAGTAGAAGAAGCCCAAGGTTCCAAAGCGCCGATTCAGCGCATGGCCGACGTCATCTCGGGTATTTTTGTTCCCATTGTTGTGGGGATCGCGATTGTCACTTTCCTTGTGTGGTATTTTGCGGTGAGTCCGGGAGAGTTTGCGGTTGCCCTTGAAAAATTCATTGCTGTACTGGTTATTGCCTGCCCATGTGCTCTCGGATTGGCCACCCCCACATCCATCATGGCAGGATCAGGGCGCGCTGCGGAATTCGGGATTTTATTTAAAGGTGGAGAACACCTTGAAACGACTCATCAGTTAGACACGATTATTCTTGATAAAACCGGTACAGTGACCAATGGGGAACCTTCGTTGACAGATGTGATATTGGCGGAAGGTATGGACGAAAGCGAATTTTTAATGCTTGTCGGCACTGCAGAAAGAAATTCAGAACATCCCCTTGCCCAAGCGATTGTTGAGGGAATCAAGGAGAAAGGGATTGAACTGGGCTCACCGGACGAATTTGAAGCCATCCCCGGTTTCGGGATACAATCAACGGTCGATGGCAAACAATTACTGGTCGGCACACGCAGGTTGATGGCTAAACATGCCATCCATATTCAAGAGCACCTGCCAAAAATGGAGGAATTGGAGAAACAAGGGAAAACGGCTATGTTGGTGGCTGTCGATAACCGTTATGCAGGCATCGTTGCCGTAGCCGATACGATTAAAGAAACATCGAAAGAAGCGATTGCCCGTTTGCTAGAGATGGAATTGGATGTCGTCATGATCACCGGGGACAATACCGCAACCGCCCATGCGATCGCCGAACAAGTCGGTATCAAGCATGTCATTGCGGAAGTACTGCCTGAAGGCAAGGCAGAAGAAGTGAAAAAGCTGCAACAGGCGGGGAAAAAAGTAGCCATGGTGGGAGATGGAATCAATGATGCTCCGGCATTGGCAACCGCTGATATCGGAATGGCGATTGGTACAGGCACCGATGTCGCAATGGAAGCGGCGGATATCACGCTTATCCGCGGTGACTTAAACAGTATCGCCGATGCGATTTTCATGAGCAAAAAAACCATCATCAATATTAAGCAGAATCTGTTCTGGGCGCTGGCATACAACAGTTTGGGCATACCGATTGCCGCAGCCGGTTTCTTGGCCCCGTGGCTTGCCGGAGCAGCGATGGCTTTTAGTTCTGTATCAGTTGTGCTTAACGCACTAAGACTACAGAGAATCAAGTTAAAGGCTTAGTTTTGGATTCAGAATGGAGGAAACACCTATGAAACGAAGTGTTTTGATTTGGCTCGTTACCGGTATCGTTTATCTTGGGGCAGTGATCGCGGGCTACAGTCTATATGCAAATATGAATTCAAACACCGATGAGCCTGCTAATCATGGGGCTATGCAAACGGAGGAAATATGAATCATTAAAGACATAAAACCGAAAGGCCTACATGATTCGGTATTGCCCATTGAGCTTCATGTTGGTAAAACACGCAGCGACCTTTATGTGGATACGGATTTAAATCAAAGGTCAAACAGTTGAATGATCCCCTTATCAATATTTCGGCATTAATGACAAAGATTTTGGTTCAAATGTCCACACAATAACGGTCATTTGAACCAAAAAAAATGTGAAAAAGCTTGACCCCGCATTTTTAAACTTTGAGCCGAATTCATGTTAGGCGGCCAATTTTGTAATAAAGGTTTGATAATAAATATGAAATGGTGCAGGGAGAGGACTGGGCGCCCTTTCTTCCCAAAAAAATGAAGGAATTCGGTTAAGGAATTTCTTCATTTTTTGCTGATGATCCTACAAAGTAATTCCAATGAAAAACATTGGCATGTTGCTTTTGCGCCATACAAAAGTTACCCTTGGTATTAGGAACATCTTCATAAAAATGATATAGGATCTGAACAACTGGAGGAAAATATGAATCATCATAGACATAAAAGCGAAGGGAACCTGAACAACTGTAAACAAGTCAAATGGAGGTTGGTCCGACGATCATGTAATAAAGAAAGCAAGGAGTGGGAAAAATGTTTTTCAAAAATAATGCAGACATCAAAGCAGCAAATAACGCTTGTTGGGTAACATTTATATTTTTAGGGAGTGTGTTATTGATTAATTCTTTTTTTGAACTGTTTTTTCATAAAACATTCATGAAAAGTTCTTTTTTACTCCTGGTTCTAAGCTTACTCGTCTTTTTTATTAGTGATTTTTTATTTAGTATTAAAAATAAAAAAGCAAGAAAAAACTAAAATAGTAACTGCATTATTGTAATCTACATGAAAAGCTATGTGTTGCACCTATGGAGAATGACACCTTTCCCTTTTCAATTTACAGGCTTTAAGCCCAGCTGCTCCAAAGCTGGTACTGCTGCAATCCTCAAAGTAACCCACGTTGGGCTCTTTCCCCAATTTTTTTTTAGCACTGCAATGGCAATGCTCCATCCAGTCCCATGAATACCAATGATTAGAAAATTTATAATATTTAGATCCAATAACTGAATAAGCGTATAATTGCCACTGGCTGTACTGTTTCCTACTACTTCGAGGATTTCACCACAACTGCCAAAACATCTTCTTCATTTAACTAATAGAGTTATAAAGCAAATAAAATTCTTTAACATCGTCGCTTAATTGCTCAATGTCATTTTTACTATGAGCAATGTTACCATTTCCAGGTCAATCACCGCCCATTTTTAACCGTTAATGGATCTGAAATAACTCGTACTGTTAATTAGTAGACGGTATGCTTATTGTTGCTTTGTCATCTACTATTTTTTGAAAGCTGCTATGTTCCAATAGGGGCGACCTTCCATCCTGACTTTCAATATCTCATTAGGGCAGCCAAGAATTATCATTTTCATCAAAAGGTTTATAAAAAATTAACATATACATTGCCACACGGAGCCAATCATTAGGTAGAATGAACATATAACCAAATTTATATAAGGAGCTGCTGAGAAGGTTTTTCTTCTTTTTCACTTCGAAGTTCTATAAAAACTGGCAGTAGGAGGGACTATAAAAGAACATACACTGATAGGAACAAGGTGTTTGTCTGCGCTTAGGGAAAAGGATTTCAATATAGTTGACTTTTATCAATTACCATTTTTTTTACTTACAGCTTCCATAAAACCTAAAAGGGGAAAGGTTGAACAAATATGAACGCAAAGCAGACTGTATTTGTCAATAAATTTACAGATGGAATACTTGATCCCAATAAAGAAATGGAGTATGTCGTTCAAGATGGAGGATATATCGTCGCCAATACAACGCCTGGTTGTTGGGGACCCATGATAACGCCTGCTTTAAAAGGAGGACATGAAGTTACAAAACCAGTGTATGTGGAAGGTGCCGAAGTAGGCGACGCCATTGTTATTTATATAAAATCAATCGAAATCACTTCCATGGCGACGGCATCTGGAAACGATAAGCCAGTGGAAGGGCGTTTTAATGGCGATCCGTTTGTCGCCGCAATTTGCCCCGTCTGTAACACGGTCAATCCCGAGACAGTTATTAAAGGAATTGGTAATACGGCCATCCATTGTAAAACTTGTGATACTGATATTACTCCATTTGATTTTACACATGCTTATACGATTGCTTTCGATGATCAAAAAACAATGGGTCTGACCCTTACGAAAGAAGCAGCGGAAACGGTAGCCAAAGATGGCAGAAAATACATGTGTACGCCGGAGCAATCTATTCAAAATCCAATAGTGACTTTTGCACCTCATGATATGCCTGCGACGATGGCGAGAATCCGGGCGTTTTTAGGGCAACTAGGCACTGTTCCCGCAAGACCGATGCCAGACTCTCATAATGCTGGGGATTTTGGGCAATTTTTATTGAATGCGCCGCATGATTATGGAATTACCGAAGAGCAACTTGAGGATAGAACTGATGGCCATATGGATATTAATCGTGTGCGAGAGGGCGCGATACTCATTTGCCCAGTTAAGGTAAAAGGTGGCGGTGTCTATCTCGGTGATATGCATGCTATGCAAGGAGACGGAGAAATCGCCGGACATACAGCAGATGTTGCGGGTATCGTGAACCTGCAAGTACGAGTATTAAAAAATATGCAACTGGAAGGTCCGATCCTTTTACCAGTGGAAGAGGATTTACCTTATTTGGCCAAGCCTTTTACCGAACAAGAAAAACTGCGCGCCAAACAATTAGCAAAACAATGGAATATGAATGAAATCGAAGATTTATGTCCCATATCATTTGTAGGCACAGGCGCTAATTTAAATGACGCGACAACGAATGGCATGGAACGGGCCGCCAACTTTTTCGGCATTACGGTGCCGGAAGTGATGAATAGAGCTACAATTAACGGGGCTATTGAAATTGGCCGCCATCCTGGGGTGGTGACCGTAACATTTTTAGTTCCTGAATCCTATTTAAATAATAAAGGGTTGTTAGATTTAGCAAAAGAACAATATGAATTGTAAAGCTTAACACATCGTATAGGCGAGCTGACAGATACAGAAGTTCATTTTTTTAAAAAGAACCTAACGGCTGGGATGGTACAAAAAGTCAGTGACATTTGACTTTCTGCGCCATCCCCTTTTTCATCTAAATATCGCGTTGATATAATGGAAGGTCCTTTATTTTCGCTATCAATTCAATAATATTATGCTATCCTTTTATATAGGGGGTTAATGGTACCAATGCAAATAATTGATATGATGATGCTCTTAATAACGATTTCGCTTATCGTTTTTGTAGTGAGACAGAAAAAACTTGAAAACAAAATAGATTTTATATTGATTTTAATCGGGGCTGTTGCCATATTTATTGTAAATAATGTGTTTGTTTGGATCACCATTTGGGTGATGCTATTTCTTTATTTTGGGGTAAAGTATTTTATATTGAACAAAAAATCACGTTGACCAATCGTAAGTGGGAGCATTGTTCGCTCCAAAAGACGGGCATCACTATCTTGAACCTGCATGGTCTGTTGTAGTTGGTCAAACAATGAATAGAGATAGATAGGACAGATTCATTTTTATTGGCTAAAGTCAATGTACTACTATAAACTATTATCGGAGACAGGTGTTTTATTAGGATCAGCCTCAGTAATAGCGATCATTTATTAAGATCATAACTGAAACCGTTAAACATAGCTAAAGGAGAGGAACGTTGTTGACAGAAATTTATAAAGCACTTTCAATTGCGGGAACAGATCCAACCGGAGGAGCAGGTATTCATGCAGACTTAAAAGCCTTCCAAGAACAGGGAGTGTATGGAATGGCTGTGATTACATCGGTTGTGGCCCAAAACACACTCGGTGTTAAAAGCTTTGAGGAAATGTCCCAAAATAATATATCTCAGCAAATAGACTGTGTAATTGAAGACATCAAGCCTGATGCCGTAAAAACCGGTATGCTTGCAAGTATAGACATTATTGAACTAGTAGCTGAAAAGTTGAAAGCGGCAAATATTCAATCATATGTGATGGACCCGGTTATGGTCGCCAAAAGCGGGCATCATTTGCTTTATCAGGATGCTATTGATCATCTTAAAAAGTTATTGATTCCACAAGCGACGGTGATTACGCCCAATATCCCGGAAGCAGAAGTAATAATCGGGAAATCCATAGAAACTTTACAGCAGATGCGTGATGCCGCCAAAGAAATTGTCCAAGTATATGGAGCTAAAGCAGCCATCGTAAAAGGCGGGCACAGGGACGGAGAAGCCCGCGATGTTCTATACTTTGACGAGAACTTTGAGGAGTTTGTTTCTCCCCGTTTTGATACGAAGCATACTCATGGAACAGGTTGTACGTTTTCAGCAGTTATTACGGCGGAGCTGGCAAAGCAAAAAAGTATAAAGGAAGCTGTTACAGTAGGAAAAGAATTTATTTCCGCCGCCATTAAACATACCCTCGGTATTGGGAAGGGACAGGGGCCTACAAATCATTTTGCGTATCGATCGATGAATCAGCAGATAGCTAGGCAACCATTGTAATTTCTTGATTTTGCTAAAAAATACCCTTATACCTGCAGAGTCTAATGGAGAGCAGCCGGCTGACCATAATAAAAAATGAGCCGGCTGGAAAAAATTTGGGAATTTCTGATTATCCGATTAAATGTAAAAAGGAGGACAACAAGATGTTAAAAGTATTCTTGGTTCCTCACGAGTTACAATATGCCAGGTCTATCTCAGAGCTATCTTCAGAACCTGAAGTTAAGGATGCTTTAGGTCTTAGCGAAAACCATACATCCTTAAAAGGTACTGAGAATTTTATCAATTTTATTCTGGAACAGGAAAAATTAGGAAAGCAATATTCAAGGGTTATCTTAAACGAAGACCGCAAAGTAATCGGCGTGATCACACTAAAAAATATAAATAGAAACAATCAAACGAGTCATATGGGAACTTGGATAGGTCATCCATATTGGGGAAAAGGTTATAATCAATTAGCAAAGAAAGAAATGCTTTATACCGCATTTACAGAATTACATTTAAAGTATGTTTTTGCGGGCGCAAAATTATCCAACATTCGTTCCCGAAAAGCCCAAGAAAAGCTTCCATACATTAAAATTGGTGTAAATAAAGAGTTTCCTGAAGAACATGAAAAATTGTTAGCACGAGTAAAAGAACCATGTATTTTGAGTGTAATAGAAAAGGATGTTTTTCTTGAATGGTATTCAAATTGATTTCCGGTAAGGATTTCCTGCCAAAGAGGGAATGGAGGACAGCCGGCTAAAAAACAAATAGGCTTGCTTGTATAATTGGCTTGGCATTTTGTTTTTTAGTTTACATAATATATATTATAGGAAGTACAGGCAGGAAAATGCATTTTGTCTCAAAACCAAAGTATACTTTAAATAGTGAGACAAACAAAAAAACACAGGTTATGAACTGGCCTGTGTTTTTTTGTTGTTCAAGTATTGGCGCGGTGTTCCCATATATTGTGTAGTCCGAACGTGCCGATCCAATGAAGTGAATTCCATATATATAGGTGCGTCGAGCAGCCATGGCACATGAGAATAAAATGATCTGTCAGCATGTATAATAAAAGATATTGCTTCCGGGAGCATTTTCTCATATTGTTTTAATTTTTCACGAACGGCAAATACATCATTTTCCTTATCGCTTAAACAAATGTTACCTTTCATGACATATTCTCCGAGTTCGGGTCTCCATTCAGCGGTTAAAATATCTTCCTGATCATGATGAACGTTTAATAAGTTTAATGCATACTTATAGCCAATGGCCAAATAGCGGTTTGATGAATGATCCGATAAAATGAATGTATATTTCCGTCCATCTACCGGATGATAAACCGTTGCAGGAGGCAAAATGGTGACAGAAAAATGTTTCGTTTGCAATTTGTTCACGCTGTACTGCACCCCCCCATCCATGTTCTATTACATAATATGACGAACGCCTACAAGGGGTGATGCATCTTTTGCATTTCAAGCAAATTGAATTTCAAATCAACAGGGTTAGCCGGTGCACCTTTATTCCCCACCGGTAATAAGGTTCCGCTTCCTATTTGGTAAGCTCAAGTTGGCGCCCCCTAAAGGAAGCGCTTCCATTTTTTCTAAATGTGTTGGCGGTGCTGTCAAAGCTTTCCTTGTTCCAGTCGCTTCGCTTGCACTAGTACCTCCTATGCGTCGCAAGCCTTCCGGCAGTTGATCCCCCAGTGGCCATCTCGTTTTCTCTCAATTTGGGGTAATACCAGCGTAGCTGACACTACCCACAAAGTAGATGGAATGAAATTAGAAATTTATCGGTTACATCGTTATATTCCTGTTGGGTATCCGTTTAGTTTATATATTGTTATAAGTCTTTCTTTTATCGGGGAAACTTTTTTAATACGCACCCGTACGTATTATTGGACACTTAACTTTTTGGAGGTGTTAACATGTTATTGTTAAGCATGGGTATTTTTTTATTTGCTGTTTTAGGTGTGTTTCTATTGAATGGAAAAGGAATGTTTCTTATTGCAGGATTTAATACACTATCAAAAAAGGAAAAAGCAGAGTACGATAAACTGGCGTTGAGTAAATTCTATGGAAAAACGTTGCTAGCTTTGTCAGTAAGCATGGTATTTTGGTTATTAAGCGACATATTACAAAACAATTTACTATTCATTATTGGTTTGATTTTATTTACAGGTATTATTATCTTTGGCTTAGTGTACTCTCGGTTTGGGGATCGATTTAAAAAAGGAGTGGAATAAAAGAAAATACAACCTTTTCATGGGTTGCATTTTCTTTTCTGTTTAATTAAATGTTGATTGAAAAGGTAACTTCCTAATCATTGTATGGTATTCAACCAATTACCGAACAAGTTTAAAAAGTAGCCTTAGCCTAAACCCAATTGCTGATTGGAATCTTGCTGCCATTACTGCCAGTAATCAATCGGCCATCAGTGCCGCCAATACTGCTTTTTGGGCGTGAAGGCGGTTTTCGGCTTCATCAAATACAACGGATTGCGGTCCGTCAATGACTTCGGCAGTGACTTCCTCTCCGCGATGGGCAGGCAAACAATGGAGAAAAATGGCATCTTTCTTTGCGTGAGCCATGAGTTCGCTGTTTACTTGAAATTGTTGGAAAGCCTTTTCCCTTTCCTGCTGCTCTGCTTCCCATCCCATGCTCGTCCATACGTCCGTATATACTGCGTCAGCGTCCGAAACGGCTTCAACTGGATTGTTTGTCACTTCGATCACCGCTCCTGTTGCTTCCGCAAATTTCATGGCAGTTTCAATGACGGCTGCTTTTGGCTCATATCCTTTAGGTGCGGCTATAGAACAGCTTACACCCGTTTTGGCGCAGCCGATCATTAAGGAATGAGTCATATTGTTTCCGTCGCCGATATATGCAAGCTTCTTTCCTTCCAAGCTTCCTTTCTTTTCGTAAAGTGTCATTAAATCGGCCAGTACTTGGCAAGGGTGATAGTCGTCCGTCAACCCGTTTATGACAGGCACACTGGCGTTTGCCGCCAGCGTCACAACTGTATCATGTTCGTATGTGCGAATCATAATACCGTCCACATAACGTGAGAGCACTTTGGCGGTATCTTCGATTGTCTCCCCTCTCCCCATCTGCATGTCATTGCGGCCCAAGAACAAAGCGTGTCCTCCGAGCTGCGTCATTCCGACTTCAAAGGAAACTCGCGTCCTTGTAGATGATTTTTCAAATATCATCGCAAGTGATTTTCCCTTTAAGTATTGATGGTTTTCTCCTTTCTTTTGCATCTCTTTTAGTTTTATCGCATCCATGATTAATTGCATGATGTCTTGTTTGGACAAATCAGCCAACGTGAGTAAATGTTTTCCTTTCAGGTTCACTTGTGAGGCGATCATTATGTCAGCACTTCCTTTTCACAGTTTCCAAGCCAGTCTTGCATTGACTTTGGCTCAGTTATTTGTTGCTGCAAGCCTGATAAATAAGCTTCCAGTGTTTCTTTTTCGGTTAATATGTTGACTTGGGCCAAAGAAGCGATTTTCCGATTTTCAACGGAATGTTTAGAGTGACCGAGACTTACTAATATGGCCCCTCTTTGTTGTTTTATCCACTCGGCAAATGGCAATTCGGCAGTTTCGGTAACCGCCTGAAAACCGGATTCAGTAATGAATGTAAGCCATTTTTCCTGATCTGGGCATTCGTCGACGAAAAAGGCTAACTGTTCGGCATTTGCTGTCAAATGTTCGTTCCAAAGAACCGCTTTGGCCATTGCTTCATGAAATGTGTTTCCATTGGAGATCAGCTCGCCAGTAGACTTCATTTCGGGTGTCAAGACTGGATCCACCCCTTCAAGTTTTCCGGTGGAAAAAACAGGGTGCTTCACGGTGTAAAATGGTAGCTGATTCGGAACAACAGCAGACAATGCTGAACCAGTTAGTATTTTCACGCATTCATCAATTAAATTGATTCCAGTAATTTTGCTTACAATCGGCACCGTCCTTGACGCTCGCGGATTAACTTCAAGCACATAGACCGTTCCTTTATAAACAACAAACTGGACATTGAAGATTCCTTTGAATGCCAGCTTTTTTGCGATTTTTTCAGTGTATGAGAAAATCGTTTCTTTTACTTGATGACCTATATTTACAGGAGGAGTTACCGTAATACTGTCTCCTGAGTGGACCCCGGCTTTTTCAATATGTTCAAAATAAGCGGGAATGAATATGTTTTCTCCGTCTGCTAATGCGTCAATCTCTACTTCAACCCCTTGATAATACGCATCTATTAGAACCGGATATTGAATGGAATTTTTACATTGCTCCAATTCCTCTTTTTGTTGAATAATGAGCATTCCCTGTCCGCCTATGACATAAGAAGGCCTTAATAACACTGGGAAGCCGATCCTTTCCGATTTCTCCAGCAATTCATCGGCATCATGAGCTGTCAATCCCGGAATATGGGGAATGGTAAGCTCTTGCAAGAGCTGATAAAATTTCTCCCGGTCTTCCACTTGATCGATTTGATCCTGTGAAATGGACAATAGGGGAAATCCAAAGTTTTCTAGCCCATCCGCCAAATTAATGGCCGTTTGGCCGCCCAGTTGTACAATGACGCCGTCGGGCTTTTCATAATCTAAAATATTTAAGACGTCCTCCAAATGAAGCGGTTCAAAATAGAGGCGGTCGGCGATTTGAAAATCCGT
Organism: Siminovitchia sp. FSL W7-1587; assembly: GCF_037963795.1. Lineage (NCBI taxonomy): Bacteria > Bacillati > Bacillota > Bacilli > Caryophanales > Bacillaceae > Siminovitchia > Siminovitchia sp. FSL W7-1587. The sequence continues at coordinate 77,679 of NZ_CP150169.1, read as the reverse complement.
ACTTACCGTACCTGGATTATTGTTGATCAAAATCGTCTTATAGCCGGCTTTTTTCAAAGATAATGCCGCATGAACGGTACAATAGTCAAACTCGATCCCCTGTCCAATCCTGACAGGTCCCGACCCGATAATGGCCACTTTGCGCTTCGTATTGTTTTTGACGACATCCCCTTCTCCTTTCCATGTGGAGTAGAAGTAAGGAGCCGCTGCCGGAAATTCTCCCGCGCAAGAATCAACCATTTGAAAAACAGGGGTGATGTTTTCTTGAATCCGTTTTTCCCGGACTGCAGCAAGGGTGGTTTTCCATATCCTAGCAAGCCATTGATCGGAAAATCCTTTTTCCTTTAGCCGTTTTAAAAATTCATGTGACACTGTTTCCAATGTTTTCTTTTTTGCTTGTGCTTCCAATTGAACAAGTTCTTGCAGGCAATCCAGAAAATACATATGAATGTGCGTTGTTTCTTGGATTTCTTTGCTTGAAACACCTCTTCTCATGAGTTCCAGAATGGAAAAGAAGCGTTCATCATCCGCCTGCGAAACAGAAGTCCATAATTGACTTTCAGTGTACGAAGCTAATCCTTCCAGCTCCAAGCCGCATGTTTTTAATTCAAGGGATCTGACAGCTTTTTGAAATGCTGCGGGTAAAAGCCTATCTATGGCCATTATTTCTCCTGTTGCCTTCATTTGGGTACCGAGCTTGCGCTGTGCCTGCGGAAATTTATCAAAAGCCCAACGCGGCATTTTAACAACCGTGTAATCTACCACTGGTTCAAAGCTGGCAAAAGTCGTACCGGTAACCGGATTGATTAGTTCATGCAGATGATAGCCCAAACTGAGTTTGGCGGCTATTCTTGCAATTGGATAACCCGTCGCTTTCGAGGCAAGGGCAGAAGACCGGCTTAGGCGGGGATTCACTTCGATTAAATAGTATTGATCACTGTGTGGGTCATGGGCAAATTGAATATTACAGCCGCCGACAATTCCCAATGCGCGAATAATTTTCACCGCCGATTTATAAAGCGTATTAAATTCACTGTCAGAAAGGGTTTGTTGTGGTGCGATGACAATTGAATCACCTGTATGGACGCCCACCGGATCAAAGTTCTCCATACTGCAAATCGCAATGCATGTGTCATTGGCATCCCGGACCATCTCAAACTCAATTTCTTTAAAGCCTGCAATGCTTTTTTCAATTAAACATTGTGTAATGGGGCTGGAATCCAATCCTTTTTTCACAATGGAACGGAGTTCTTCCCAATTGGAGGCAATTCCTCCTCCCCCTCCGCCTAACGTATATGCCGGGCGAATAATAATGGGGAAACCCTGTTGCTTTGCAAATGTGATGGCTTCTTCAACCGAATGGATAATTTCGCTCTCGGGAACAGGTTCTTTCAGCTCATGCATCAGTTTGCGGAAAGCCTGGCGATCTTCTCCCTGAATAATAGACTCTGGGGATGTACCCAACACTTTCACATCATACTGTTCGAGAATGCCCCGTTTATATAAATCGACAGTCAAGTTGAGCCCTGTTTGTCCTCCAAGTGTTCCAAGGATTCCATCAGGCTTCTCTTTTTTGATGATCTCTGTCATACTGTCAATGGTCAATGGTTCAAAGTAAACTGTTTTGGCAAACTGTTCATCTGTCATAATGGTCGCCGGATTATTATTGACCAAAACGACGTCGCAACCTTCTTCTTTGAGAGCCATGCATGCTTGCGTTCCGGCATAGTCAAATTCGGCAGCCTGACCGATAACGATCGGCCCGGAACCGATGACCAATACTTTCTTGATGTCTTTCTTTTTAGGCATACACTCTTGCTCCTTTGCGTTCTCCAAGATGATGGAAAAAAGTTTGAAATACAATCGTATTCAGCGGATGATCATAAAGATCCGGGTGAAATTGATACGTTGCTATCGGATAATGTTCATGAACAAGCCCTTCAATGGTTCCGTCATGAACATTTTTAAAGGAAATGCGCCATCCATTCTTATTAAGTTGTTTGTCTTGGACAGCATACCCATGATTTTGAACGGACATATATACTTTTTGTGTTGTTGAATCGATGATCGGCTCTTTGAAGCTTCTGTGTCCCGTCCGCATTTTTTCCACGTTGCCGCCGAAAGAAAGCGCCAAAATTTGGTGGCCAAGTCCCAAACCAAGAACCGGGTAGCTTACGGCCATGTGCTTATATTCGTTTAAGTATTGTTCCCATAACAATGGATTTCCGTATCCTCCGGAAAAAATCAAACCGTCCGGATTCAGTGAATCTATCTGTTTTTTCGTAGCGTGATCAGGAACAATCGTCACCTTGCAATCGATTTTTTTAAGAAGTTTCAGCAAAGATTTTTTATATCCAAAATCAATGATGACGATATGGTTTTTTCCCTCTTTTAAGATCATGTCAACTTTTTTCTTATCTGCTCTTCCTTCTTTTTGATCAATCGGAAATAGTTGGTTGCTGCTGCCCAGTGTCAAAACAGCCGGCATTTCCCCCGCATATTTAACCTTTTTGACGATGGCCCGGGTATCTGCCCCAGCCAAGATGGGGATGTTTGCCGTCAATAATTCATGGTACAAATCGGCATTTTGCGGTATGGATAAATCATCTTGGATGATCAGTCCATTTATTTGAATCTGATCACTTTCAAATTGTTCTTTATCCAATTCGACATTTACTATTCCCGGAAATGTCGCTACCACTATTTTTCCTTTGTTTGCCGGATCGGTGATAAATTCTTGAATCCGTCCCATACCTGTATAAAAAATGATTTCTCCAAAGGAGTCGCTGTTTTTTCCATGCCACTGGCCTGTAAATCGTTCACCATTAGCGAGCAGTAAGGATCCTTCCATTCTTCCTTTCCCCGCTTTCGTATTTTTATTTTTAAATTTGCATTTTTATGCATTTCCATGTAAAAAAATTAAACTGTCTTTTCAATGATATTTAATGCTTCCTCCAGCTCCTTATAAGTAACTGTTAAAGGAGGGAGCATTCTTAACACATTTGGTCCGGCGTTTAATGCAAGAAGTCCGTTCGCCCTTAAGTTGGTAACCAAAGAGCCGACATCTTCCTTAAATTCGAGGCCATACATGAGCCCTTTGTGGCGAATGTTGACCAAGCCATCAAGCCGATCCTTCATTTTCGTTAACTGTTTTGCAAAAAAGTCCGCTTTGTCCTCTACTTCTTGAAGAAAATGTTCCTGAAACACGATGTTAAGCACCGCTTTGGCAGCTGTCATCGCAAGTGGTCCACCGCCGAATGTAGTGGCGTGGCTGCCCGGTCCAAATGCCGAACTTAACTTTTTCTTTCCAATCATCGCTCCGACAGGTATGCCGTTTCCAAGTCCCTTCGCTGATGTAATGATATCCGGCGAAATATTGTAATGTTGATAGGCAAATGGTTTTCCTGTTCTGCCAATGCCCGTTTGAACTTCGTCGATGATTAGCAGGAGTCCGTTATCGTGACACACTTGCTCCAATTTTTTGAGAAAATCATAGTCGGCAGGGATGACGCCTCCCTCGCCTTGAATCACTTCCAGCATGACTGCGGCCGTTTGTCCATCTATGGCCTCTTTAACTGCTTCGATGTTGTTATATGGCACATGTTGAAATGTTTCAAGCATCGGGCCAAAGCCGGTCTTTACTTTCTCTTGTCCTGTTGCCGCGATCGTTCCAAGCGTTCTGCCATGAAATGATTGGAGAAACGTAATAATTTTCGGTTTTCCGGTAAACTTACGAGCCAATTTAATAGCTGCTTCATTTGCCTCTGCCCCGCTGTTCGCAAAAAATACCAAGTCTCCGCAAGAATGGTTCGCCAGCAGTTCTGCCACTTGTTCCTGCAAAGAGCTTTGAAACAAGTTGGATGTATGCCACAATTTTTCCAACTGTTCTTGAACAGGGCCAACAACCTCGGGATGGCAATGCCCCAGATTGCATACACCAATGCCGGAAGTAAAATCCAAATAATCTTTGCCATTTGTATCAATCACTTTTGTTCCTAAGCCGGATGAGATTTCTACATCCCATTTGGCATATGTGTTAAATAGATGAGACATACGGGATTTCCTCCAATTCTTTCTTTATCGTTGTCCCGATAATTTTTCCTTCACTGACTATGTGGGCATTTCCACTTACGATCATGACTTCGCTCATTCCCTCATCAAGGCTGTCCAGAGCGGCTTTGACCTTTGGAATCATGCCTCCCGTAATCGTTCCTTCATTTATCAAGTTGAGAATTTCTGATTTGGTTGCTACTTCCATTAATTGTTCATTCTTTAAAATGCCGGGAACATCTGTGACAAATAATAGTTTTTCAGCATCCAAGGCAGTGGCAATAGATCCCGCTGCCGTATCTGCGTTAATATTATAAGAGATTTTGCCATCTGCTCCAGGTGCGATCGGTGAAATGACCGGAATCATTCCCAGCGCCATTACTTTTAGCAGCAAATGTTTATTGACATGTGTTATTTCTCCGACATAACCGAGCTTTTCAAAATCAATCGGCTTTGCTTCAAGTAAAGGTCCGTCAAAGCCTGTCATTCCGATGGCAGACAGCCCGTGGTTGTTTACATTTCTGACGATCGTATTGGTCATGCTTCCTGATAAAACCATCTCTACCACATCCATAACCGCTTTTGTTGTTTTTCTTAAGCCGTTATGAAACTCGGACTTTATTTTTAAGTTGTGAAGCATTTGATTAATAGCCGGTCCGCCGCCATGTACGATTAAAGGCTGCCATCCGCCGTCCTTTAGTTTTTTTATTCCTTCATAAAATTCGTCGGACAGTGAATCGATCATGCTTCCGCCGAACTTAATGACAATGATTTTACTCATGACTGCTTCCCTCCTGAATTTATGGGTAAACGGGGGAAAGTTGTAGTCCCGCTGTTTCGTCCAGTCCACATAAAATATTGGCGTTTTGCACCGCCTGCCCGGCAGCTCCCTTCATCAGATTGTCGATCACTGACACAATTGTTAGCCTGCCGGTCCGTTCATCCAGTAAAAATCCGATATCGCAATAATTGGAACCGAACACTTCTTTTGTTGCAGGGAACTGGTTATTGTTTCTGATGCGAATAAAAGGTTCATCTTTATAAAATTCCATGTATAACTGCTCTATCTTGGCTTGGTCCACGGATGAAGCAAGTGATACATAAATCGTTGACATAATGCCCCGGGTCATTGGAACAAGATGAGTGCTAAACGTGATCGGAGCTTCATATCCCCAAGTTGAAAGCATCTGTTCCATTTCCGGTATATGTTGGTGTTGATTCACTTTGTATATTTTGAAATTTTCATTGAGTTCGCTGTAAATCGTTCCAAAACTCGCTGTTTGTCCAGCGCCGGAAACACCGGATTTGGCGTCAATAATAATAGACCCTTCTTTAGCCAGCTTGTTTTGGACAACAGGCGCCAAGCCAAGCAACGTGGCTGTAGGGTAGCAACCAGGGTTGGATATAAACTTCGTATCCTGTTTGATGGCCGATCGGTTTATTTCCGGCATGGCATAAACTGCTTGATCTACCCATTCCTTCGGAGCCGGTTTCTTGTTATACCACTTTTCATACTGCTCTATATTTTTCAACCGGAAATCTCCCGATAAATCAATTACTGTACATCCTGCTTTCAATAACGACGGGGCAATTTCAGCAGAAATTCCCGATGGCACCCCCAAAAACACAATATCCGTTTGTTTGGCAATTGCTTCCGGATGAATTTCATCCAATGTCATAGAAAGATGCGATAAATGAGGATAATGGGCAGTTATATCCTTTCCTTGTTGTGATGATGAATAAATCGCTGCTATCGTAAAAGCTGGATGAGATTGTAAAATTCTTAGCAGTTCCGCTCCCCCGTATCCAGTTGCCCCAATAATTCCCACTTTCACTACCAACACTCCCTTAAAACGTGATCCACTCCAAATTTTTCCGTTATTCTTTAGATGTTATATATTATACGCTGTATAAAAATTAATTCAATAGTATATTTATAACATTTTTATATATAAAGAAAATTTGGCCAGTAATAAGCACTTCGGTAAGCTAAATTCCCCACAACATAGCTCATTACGGTGCATCATTTCAGCGCGGAAAATAAAAAAACGCACCCCAATTGTTAAACCGTGTCTAACAATCGGAGTGCCGTTATTCACAACCAAAAGGTTGTTTTATCCTTCTATGGGTTCCGCATCCTCCCATATTTCAATTGAATGTCCATATTCTTTTTCATCAATCAAAAACGATCCGTTCGAATATCTGTCATTGAATTTTAGTGTAGCTGGTTGAAGTTGCTCAACGTTCCCTTTTTCAGTTAAAACAAAGACGGGCTTGTTTTCGTACAATACGGCCACTCCAATAACCCGGTGCGGATTGTTTTTTAATTCGCGGAGCAAGACTGTTCCTCTTTTGGCGCGCCCGCCTTTCTCAAATTCTGTGAACTTCATTTTCTTAACCGCCCCGCGGTTCGTCACAATCATAATGGCAGGTTCCGTTTCGGCTTTAATCACTTCTGCGCCAACTACAATATCTTTCTCCTTCAAATCAATGCCTTTTACCCCAAGCGCTCGGGCTCCAATCGGATTAACCTCTGTTTCATTAAATAAGAGACTGTATCCGAGTTTCGTCACGATGAAAATATCATCTGTTCCGCTGGATAGTTGAACATTGATGAGAGCATCATGTTCCCGCAAGTTAACTGCTACAAGCGGCTTCGAATAGCGCTGCGGCTGGTAGAGTTTCAGTGGACTTTTCTTCACCATGCCATATTTCGTAAAGAACACAAGGAATTGATCCTCTTGAAACTCTTTAATGGATAGAGCTTTTATAATTACTTCATCCTGTTCGATAGGAATGATTCCCGATATATGCTGACCCAAGTCTTTCCAGCGGATATCCGGCAGTTCATGTACAGGAATATATAAAAAGTTTCCTTTGTTCGTAAAAAGTAAAAGAGTGTCTCCTGTATGCAATTCTTCTTGAAGCAAGAGCCGGTCAAGCTCTTTCATCGCCAAATCGCTGCCATTTGAAGCGGAGTATGATCTTAAACTTGTTCTTTTTAAATAACCTTCCTTTGTCACCGTTACAATGACATCTTCATTTGGAATCATGACTTCCAAATTAATTTTAAGGTCCTCTATTTCATGCTCGATGATCGTACGTCGTTCATCAGCATATTTTTTCTGGATGGCTTTTAACTCTTTTTTAATGACGCTTAATAATTTCTTTTCACTGTCCAAAATCTCTTTCAGCTTTTTGATTATCTCTTTCAATTCTGCTTCTTCTTTCTGCAAAGCAGTGATGTCCGTATTTGTCAGACGATACAATTGCAAGGATACGATCGCCTCTGCCTGTTTTTCAGAAAAGGCGAAATTCAATATAAGGTTGTCTTTGGCATTGCGTTTGTCTTTGGAGGCGCGGATGGTTGCTATCACTTCATCCAGAATCGAAAGAGCCTTCATGAGACCTTCCACAATATGTTGCCTCTCCAATGCTTTTTCCAAATCGAAGCGGGAACGGTTGGCGACGACTTCTTTCTGATGTTTGATATAGGAATCCAAAAGATCAAGAATTCCCATCAGCTTTGGCCGCTGATCTCTTATGGCAACCATATTAAAGTTATAGGTTACTTGGAGATCGCTGTTTTTAAATAAATAATTCAAGATTCCTTCGGCATCCGCTTCTCTTTTTAACTCGATGACCATCCGAAGGCCGGTTCTGTCGGTTTCATCCCGAACCTCGGCAATTCCTTCAAGCTTCCGGTCGATTCGAAATTCGTCAATCCTTTTCACAAGATTGGCTTTGTTTACATCGTAAGGAATCTCACTGATGACAATTTGCTTTCTTCCTCCGCGAATCGTCTCAATATCCGTTTTGCCTCTGACAACAATTCTTCCTTTTCCAGTTTCATACGCTTTCTTGATTCCGTCCACACCTTGAATAATGCCCCCTGTAGGGAAATCTGGGCCTTGGATGACCGTCATGATATCATCGACGGTGCACCCAGGTTTATCCATCCGCATGATGACGGCATCGATCACTTCTCCGAGATGATGTGGGGGAATATCGGTCGCATAACCTGCCGAAATACCTGTGGAGCCATTGACGAGAAGGTTTGGAAACCGCGCCGGAAGCACAGTCGGTTCAGAGGATGTATCATCAAAGTTTGGTACATGTTCCACTGTTCTTTTTTCGATGTCTCGAAGCAGCTCGGAAGAAAGCTTGGAAAGACGGGCTTCCGTATAACGCATTGCCGCAGCCGGATCACCGTCTATACTTCCATTATTTCCGTGCATCTCAATTAATACGTTTCTTACTTTCCAGTCTTGGCTCATACGAACCATTGCTTCATACACTGATGTATCTCCATGCGGGTGATAGTTCCCAATGACGTTCCCTACCGTTTTTGCCGACTTTCTAAAACCTTTGTCTGCGGTGTTTCCATCTTGATGCATGGCATATAAAATTCTGCGCTGTACCGGCTTCAGCCCGTCTCTGGCATCCGGAAGCGCCCGTTCCTGAATAATATACTTGCTGTAACGGCCAAATCGGTCACCCAGTACTTCCTCAAGAGGCAAATCTTGAAATCTTTCCATTGCCGTCATAAATCAACAGCTCCCCCTTCTGATGTCAAGTTCTCATTTTCAAGTATATTCATGTCGTCCTGCATGCCGAATTGAACATTGTTTTCAATCCATTTTCTCCGTGGTTCCACTTTGTCCCCCATTAGCGTCGTCACACGTTTTTCCGCACTTGCCGCGTCATCAATCAGCACCCTGATCAGCGTTCTTGTTTCCGGGTTCATCGTCGTTTCCCACAGTTGATCGGGATTCATTTCACCAAGACCTTTATATCTTTGCAACATATATCCTTTGCCGACCTTTTTTGTTACATCTGCCAATTCATCGTCTGTCCATGCGTATTCGACAATCGCTTTTTTTCCAGTTCCTTTGCTTACTTTATAAAGGGGCGGGAGCGCAATAAATACTTTTCCGGCTTCAATCAAGGGTTTCATATAACGGTAAAAAAAGGTAAGAAGCAATACTTGAATATGGGCTCCGTCCGTATCGGCATCGGTCATGATGATAACTTTATCGTAATTGACGTCTTCAAGATTGAATTCAGGTCCGACGCCTGCGCCGATCGTATGGATAATCGTATTGATTTCTTCATTTTTAAATATATCCTGAAGCTTCGCTTTTTCCGTGTTGACCACCTTGCCGCGCAGCGGGAGAACTGCCTGGAACCTGCGGTCTCTTCCCTGCTTTGCCGAACCGCCCGCCGAATCTCCTTCCACTAAATACAACTCATTTTTCTTCGGATTTTTCGACTGGGCGGGCGTCAGTTTACCTGAAAGCAACGCGTCGGATCTCCTTCTGCGTTTTCCGCTTCTCGCCTCTTCCCTGGCTTTTCTTGCCGCCTCCCGTGCCTGAGCCGCTTTAATCGCTTTTTTCACAAGCATGGAGCTGACATTGGGGTTTTCGGCCAAGAAGTAGGCCAGCTGTTCCGATATAATCGTATCAACAGCGGATCTTGCCTCGGCTGTTCCCAGCTTTCCTTTTGTTTGTCCTTCAAATTGAAGTAATTCTTCTGGAATTCTTACGGATAAGATAGCAGCCAAACCTTCCCGGATATCCGAACCTTCCAGGTTTTTATCTTTTTCTTTCAGCAATCCTGTTTTTCTCGCAAAATCATTGACGGCTCTTGTGATCGCCGTTTTCGCGCCCACCTCATGTGTTCCGCCGTCTTTTGTCCGGACGTGGTTTACAAAAGACAAAATATTCTCGGCGTAGCCATCATTAAATTGAAATGCAAAATCTACCTCGATGTCATTCGCCGTCCCTTCAAATGAAACGACAGAATGAAGGGCATCTTTTTCTCCATTTAGGTATTCCACAAAAGCTTCAATGCCATTTTCATAGCAAAATACTTCGTGCTGCCCGCTGCGCAGATCATTGACTTCAATTGTGAGCCCTTTTAATAAAAATGCTGATTCCCGAAGCCTGCTGCTCAAGATTTCATAATTTAACGTGGTTGTACTGAAAATAGCCGGGTCGGGCTTAAAATGAATTTTGGTTCCGGTTTGCCTCGTCGTTCCCCTTTTCTCAAGCGTTGTGGCCGGTTTTCCGCCATTTTCAAATTTTTGTTCGTATATAACACCATCTCTTTTAATCGTTACGATGAGCCATTCAGAGAGTGCGTTCACAACAGAAGCGCCAACCCCATGCAAGCCTCCGCTCGTCTTGTATCCTCCTTGGCCGAACTTCCCTCCTGCATGCAAAACGGTCAATATGACTTCTGTAGTAGGTTTGCCTGTTTGATGGATTCCGGTAGGCATACCGCGCCCTTTATCCTCCACGCTTACACTGTGATCCTTATGCAGCGTAACGATAATTTGGTCGCCATATCCTGCTAAAGCTTCATCCACCGAGTTGTCGACAATTTCATAAACAAGGTGATGAAGACCGCGGGCATCCGTGGAGCCTATATACATGCCGGGCCTTTTTCGGACAGCATCCAGCCCTTCCAGCACTTGAATCGAATCTTCGTTATATTCCATCGTTGTCATATTTTTACTCATTATAAAACGACTCCTCTTTCATAGAGCTTTCCAGTTATAAAACACTTGTTCGCATATTGTACTATATCATATTTTTCCAAGCATGTCTTATTGTATATCCGGAAGCTCTCTTTTTGCAAATGGTGAAGGGATTATACGTCTCAAGAGTTTGCCGAAATGTTCATAAGTGTTATTTCCGGCTTACTTCTTTTTTTGCTGTTTCATCAGTGCCGCCCTTCTGTCATTTTCATTTTCTTTGATGAACATGAAAAGACCGTCCTTCAGCAGGACGGAAAGTCAAATCATTGCGTTCCTTTGAATTTATAAAGCTTCTTGTATCAAATGCCTGACAAGCATCCACATTTTTTAAATTTGCAAAAAAGCACGCAACCAGTTGATCTGTTTGCTTGAATTGATATGAAACAAGCAAAGACGGGTTGCGTGCCTTGTGGAGGTTTCCAAAAAGATTTGCGTGAACGACATTAGGCTTAGAGTGCGTGTAAAATGGTACGCCTTGGCGATTTCGAATACTATAGACTAAACATATGCCCGCTGTGGCGCTTATTTTGTTAAGGCGTGCTCCACTTTAATGCATCTGTCCATGATGACAGTATAGCCCTTTTCCTTTAAAAATTCATACGCCTCTTCATTTTGCACACCTAATTGGGCCCAAAATACATCTGCGTCAATTTCAACGAATTCTTTCGCAATCTCCGGCAAAAACTCAGAACGCCTAAAAACATTGACGATATCAACATGTCCTTCAACTTCCTTTAATGAATCAACAGCTTTGATGCCAAACACTTCATCTACAGTTGGATTAACAGGGATGATTTCGTAACCAGCATCTTTCATTGCCTCTGATACCATATATGAAGTTCTTTCAGGATTATCACTAAGGCCCACAACGGCTATTCTTTTTGCTTTTTTCAAAATTTGTCCCATTTCTTCTCTTGTTGGATTTTCTATCGCCATTTCATATCCTCCTTCAATAAGTCTCGTCTTAATCATATCGTAATTCACTCCTGTTTTTCATGCAAGCGATTACGTATACACAATTATGATGGGGACATGGTACAATAAAGTGAAACTTCAATCAGCCGGTATTCCCTGGTTGTTAGTTAACCCAATCGGGCTTTTACTTCGATGACAATACCGTCGAAGTTTTTCCTAGTCCTGTCAAACTGGCCGAATCAGGCTTTTACTGGCATTGTATCACCACTGCTCACTTCCTGTATTACCTTTGATTTTTAGAGCGGGATTATACTGCCAGTTAATGCGGGATATGTGAAACTTCAATCAGCAAGGTATTTGCTGATTGTTAGTTGATCCAATCGGGCTTTTACTGGCAGTAGATCCTCGCTGCTCGCTTCCTGTATTACCTTGATTTTTGGAGCAGGGGATTGTACTGCCAGTTAATGCGGGATAAAAAAGCATTTTTGTGGATTAATAGAAAGAGGGGCAAATGCTGATGATGCAAATCGTTGTTTTGTTATTATCATACTTGATTGGTTCTATTCCTTCCGGTTTAATTGTAGGAAAAGTATTTTATGGAATTGATATCCGTGAACACGGCAGCGGCAATTTAGGGGGGACTAATACGTTTCGCGTATTAGGTAAAAAAGCCGGGATAGCCGTTACGGCAGCGGATATTTTAAAAGGAACGGCTGCTACGTTTTTGCCCACCCTGTTTAGCGTTGATATGCATCCTTTGCTCGCGGGTGTGTTTGCGGTGCTAGGTCATACATTCCCGGTGTTTGCCGGTTTTCGCGGGGGAAAGGCTGTCGCTACATCGGCAGGCGTTCTTTTGGGATATGAGTATTGGCTATTTATTGTTCTTGTTAGCGGATTTTTACTTACTCTAAAAATATCAAAATATGTTTCATTATCTTCAATGGTGGCCGGCTTATTTGGCATTATTTATTGCATCATTCTTGGTGACTGGGTGCTGGTGTTGGTTGTTTCAGCACTGGAGCTGTTTGTCATTTACAGGCACAGGGCAAATTTAAAACGAATAAGGGATAAAACTGAGCCAAAAGTGAAATGGATATAACAAACAATTGACTGAAAGACGGGTTTTCTATATGAAAAATAAAGTATATTTGTTCCTCGTTTTTTTGGGCCTGGCCAGCGTATTATTTTTTTATGGGGTGAGCAGTGAACAGCGGAAACGACATTCACCTCATCAGGGTTTTGAAACTATGCCGGCTAAGGAGATTAATCTTCGACCCAAAAGCTTCGAAACGGAAGCCACGATTGCCGGAATAGGGGATATTCTTATTCACGACAAGTTGTATAATGATGCGCGATCACATAATGGTTATGATTTTTCGCCGATGTTTTCTCACATCAAGCCGTTACTCCGAAAACCAGATTTATTGATTGCCAACCAGGAGTCGATCCCGGGAGGAGAGGAACTCGGCATTTCAGGCTATCCCCGTTTTAACAGCCCGCATGAAATTGTAGATGCATTGCAGGATGCAGGGATTGACTTTGTCACAACAGCTAATAACCATTCCCTTGATAAGGGAGAAAGCGGCATTTTAAACGCCATCCGTTATTATGAAAAGAAAAACATGAATTATACTGGAACCTTTAAAAGCTCCGAAGACAAAGCCCGGATTCGGATAGTAGAAGTAAAAGGAATCCGCATCGCCATTTTGGCCTACGCTGAACATTTTAACGGTCTACGGGTTCCCGATGGGAAAGAATATTTAGTAAGTAAGCTTGAGAAGCATAACGTTCTTTCTGATATTGAAAAAGTGAAAAAAGAAGCAGACGTCGTTGTTGTCGCTTTGCACTGGGGGGATGAGTATGTCCGCCAACCCAATGCAACACAAAAGGAGCTCGCAAAAGAATTCATTTTTAATGGAGCAGACATCATTCTTGGACATCATCCGCATGTTCTTCAGCCCATACAGTTTTTAAAGCAAAAAGACGGGAAAAAAGGTATGGTTGTCTATTCCTTGGGCAATTTTTTATCTGGCCAAGATTTGAATTACAGGGACATTGGCGGAATGATTGAAATCACCGTAAAAAAGGTTGGCATTCCGGGAAATACAGTGACCACTATAGAAAAAGTAAACTTTCATCCGACTTTTACTGCGAATGAAGGAAGAAAAAATTATCGTGTCTTTCCTATTGATCAGGCCGCAAAGCACGGATGGACAAATGAAAACTCTAGAAGCATCAATACATTCATGCACATTCCTTGATCAACTGGACAGGTTGGGCTCAAGACAGGAGGTTACAACATGCAAATTAAAGTTACTGATCAAGCTGCACAATGGTTTAAACAGGAATTGGACTTAAACGAAGGAGATTACATCCGTTTTTTTGTGAGATATGGAGGGTCCGGTCCGTTTCACGAAGGCTTTTCTCTGGGAATGAACAAAGAAGAGCCAATGGATCCGGCGGTAATAGTCAACAAAGATGGGTGCCAATACTTTATCGAAGAACGAGATGTATGGTTTTTCAATGAGCATGACCTTTTGGTAGATTACGACGAAAAGTCGGACGGACCGATTTACCGATATGATTAATGTGAAGGTGCCGAAGATGGCACCTTTTTACACCTTTGGCGTTTTATGTCAACATGGCAAGCCATATAAGGAAGCGTGTCGTTTCTTTCTGAGACATTTCGACAAGAGCTGTGCATTTTGCAGGAGTGTTGGCCGTATTTGGATAGAGAAATGAGCAGATTCGGATAATGCCTTTCGGAACTGTTCTTATTTTTTTGTGTATATTCAAGAACATATGGTGAAAAATCCATTTACACTTTGCTATTGGGTTTACAAGCAACTTTTTCGATTTACTCCCGACTTTTGCGCTATTACGATTCGATTTGGTCCATTTACTCGCCGCTTTTCCGTAACACTATCCATTTTTGAGTATGACTATCCGCTTTTACAATTTACTCAAAAACCCGAAGCTGTAACTCACAACTTTTACGATTTACTCGCTAGTTTGGCAATTTTTTAGTATAGGGCTATGGCAAACATTCCAGTTGGTCCAATTTCCCTTCTGCCCTGAGTATCATTCTTTGCTTGTCTCCCAACAGGTCATAATGGGAATACCCGTCTTTGCGGATATGTATCCACTCTTTTTTCAAACCGTATCGCGCTCCCCAACGGGCAAGCTGTTCAATATCCTTGCATCCAACTTTTGTCACCGTTTTAGCCCCCGGAAAACGGTCATCCAGCCAATAGTGGGTAATAAAAGCTACATCTCCCTGATCAATCTTTCTTTTCCAGAGCTTTAGCTGCTCCTTTGTGATCCCAAAAGCCACTGAAATCTCTCCTAATGATCTTTTTTCTTTTTTGCCCTTTCATAAGCATCATGCCAATCAGGAAATATTTTGCTCAATCTAACAGGACGGAAAGTCTCTTTTTTTACACAAACATGGGCGGTCGTGCCCGAAACGGCGATCTCGCCGTCTTTGTTCAAGACAACATACCCGTATACTACTTTGAACCCGTCATATTCTTCGATCCATGTTTGAATGGTCGCTTCCTCTCCATATGTAAGCGGCTTTTTATAAGAAACATGAACATCAATAATCGGAGCGAGGACTCCACTTTTTTCCATCTCCGCATAAGAAAAACCTAAATCTTTCATAAGCTGCGTGCGTCCAACCTCCATCCAAATAATGTAATTGGAATGATGGACAACGCCCATTTGGTCGGTTTCCGCATAGCGTACTTCAATGTTTGTATGTGCGACAACATGGCTCATTTAAAGACCAACCTTTCAAAAATATAATAGATGACTTCATTATATGGAAGCCTCAAAGCTTTCAAGGCACCGAAAATGGAACATCTCCTCTGTATATCACTGCAAAGAATATAACAGGAATGAATATCTCACATCTATTATACGTCAACAATGCTTATTTGACATGCATGATATATGTACCTTGGCACTTTGAGGCGTATTTTCTCTGATCTATACCCTGCCACTGGAACGTGGAACAACATTTTGTCGTGAGATAGTTGAATGACGGTGCTCTGATCTATTCGTTGATTGCTAGCTTGTA
The DNA here is from genome assembly GCF_037963795.1 of Siminovitchia sp. FSL W7-1587. NCBI lineage: Bacteria > Bacillati > Bacillota > Bacilli > Caryophanales > Bacillaceae > Siminovitchia > Siminovitchia sp. FSL W7-1587. The sequence continues at coordinate 62,092 of NZ_CP150169.1, read as the reverse complement.
TGGTAGAGGGTTCCGTTCATGGCCTTCGCACGATCTTCATTAGGAACATTTAAAAGCCTATGATGACAGTTGATTCATCTTGTTTCCATAATGACCCTATTAAAAAAAGCCTGAGCTTTTCTCTTCTCAGGCATGATTTGTTTTGGTATCACTCGTTTTTTTAGTATTTCATGGTTCTTTCGTTTAACTAACTGATAACCCGTTCATAAAACAATCTACAATTTCTTCTTCTAACTGATTTAACTTACGATTTAGTCGAGTAGACAACTCATTCACCAAATTCAAATGGTCTCTTTGATGTTTTTCTGATACATCACAAATGAGCTGTAATAAAAATGTATACCCCATAAAATCATGTTTTGATAATGGAGATTCATGCGAAAGCACATACATTTCGGCATCAAACATTTCAATATTTTTCAGAAGGCGTCTAACATTATCAATCTTGTATTCCGGTTTTTTGGTGTAAATACTTGGATACAAGCAGTCCCCTAAGAAAAGTACTTTTTCTTCCTCTACAAAAATAAGTGATGAGTCATCAGAATGATCTCCACCTACATGTTTGACTACACACCGAATACCACCTAAATCAATCTCCAATTTGTCTTTAAACGTAATATGAGGTAGCCTGATAGTGATTTCTCTGTCTGCTCCAAATTCTTTTTTTATCATTTTTGAACAAAACGGATTCTCTAAACCTTTTTCTACACGATGATCTAAAGCTTCATCTGACCAATCATATTCCATCATTTTTTCAAGATGCATTTTTGTGTTTTCATGGGCTATGGTTAACCGATTTAACTGATTTGTTCCAAAGCTGTGATCCCAGTGCCAATGTGTTAATACGACAGCATGATGATTCGTTATTTGCCATTGGTCTAGTTCATCAAGAAATAATTTGGCATGTTTAGCAGAATTTCCTGCATCGACAATTAAAGTTTGGTCAGTTCCGCATATAGCAGACATTACCGGTCGATCTGTTTCAGGATCATCCGGTAAATAATATATACGATTGGTTAGTTGTTGCAAATGGTTCTCCATGTTTAACTCCCTTTGTTTTTTGTAGTTCCGACAATCTTATTCAATGTATCAAGAACATTTTTTAGCTCTGTTAAGCATACTTTTGAGTAATATTTTTCCACAAGTATGCCGTCGATTTTTTTTAGCAGCTGATGAAACACTTGCCCCCTCTTCCCAAGATAAATGAAGGTCTCTCTACGGTTTATTGCATTCTCTTGGCGAACGATCATTTTCATTTCTTCAAGCTTGGAAATGACTTGGCTAACTGCACTCTTGGAAATATCGAAATGATTTGCAATATCTTTTGCAATGACAGGCTCATTACGAATGATATAAAACATGACAATTTCTTGTTGAGGAGTTAATTGAAAGTCCTCTAATTCCACAACCTCTTTGGTTTCTTGTAATATTAACAACTTGAACTGCTCAAATTTTTGATTGATTTTGTCGATCATTATTGCATAATCGTGCACTGATTGATCATCCCTCCTTTGTTTATTAATTAAGTTTAGTTTACTTAACTATATATGGGTTTGTCAATTATGGAAAAAATCGAATCCTATTTTTAAACCTTACACAATCACTCTCTAACGTGAAGGTGGAAATTGATACTTATTATTGTGTAAACCCTAAGACTGGCGTGGTGATGATATACGCAAACGCTGTTATTAAAAATACAGATAGAGGTTGTGTATTCTATCCGGATATTAGTGTGGTGTGTATTTAATGTACGGGGTATTCAACATGATCATCCGATTATCCCATTTTTGCCTAAAACGGCCCCTGCCGTTCGGTACAATTATAGTTTTTTCACTGCCTACTTGACAGTTTGGCAAACAGCTACCTGTTAACATAAATTGAGTGAAAAAATCAAAGGTACCAACGAACATTACGGGAAAAACGTAAAAATGTTATTATGTTAGCTGTAGCTAATCTTAATATAAATGTACATTTCTTGTTATTTTAAAAGATTACAAGGAGAATTTGATTATGGCAATCCCCGCTATCTTACTTTAGCTTTTCTTTTACGTAAACAGGATCAACTGAAATAACCTTTTTCAGGATACAATCAAACGGGCATTTTTCTTTGGAAATTGTGAGTAATCACTCATTTAGGGGTACCGTCAGGAAAATGCGGATTTACAACGCTAAGCACATTTTCGGGACGATCCCCCTATTTTTAACAACGTTAAGGAAGTTTCAATGCTCTTAAAGAATCTGAACGAGACCATTTTCTCTGAATTAAAATGGTATTCTCCTAGCAAATTGATATGTTCCCAACCTAAAGGCGACATATGGTGTAACAAATCTTTATTAAAACTAAGCGAGATAGTTGTAACAACCGATTACGATGCAAATGGCTAATTTGTACCGTTTCTAATTCCATTCCTCATTAGGTAATAGCTGGTGTTAATAATTAGAGCGAAATCTTATTCGTATGCGACAACGCCAAGGAATTGAGTTGGCAAAGAAAGAAGGAAGGTTTAAAGGGCTATTCAAGAAGTATCATAAGAATCACGCAGGAATGGAATTATGCAGTAAAACTCTATAAAGAGGAAGGTATGACTGTAAATCAAATTTGCGAAATTACAAATGTGTCTAGAGCCTCATTATATAGAAAGCTACCGGAAGGGAACAAATAATCTTCCTTATTCCAAAGACCCGATTGCGGAATAAAATGTTTGCTCAAATCACAAGATTATTAACATAATTGGTATTATGCAAACAGGGCAGTCCAATGAAACAACGCCAAGAAACAAGAAATGGTTAAAATAAGTTAATAAAAAGGGGAGTTGAAATGGATCAATCACAATTATCCGTGCGATTTAAGAATTTTGCTGATATTGAATGTAAAGGTTCAAGTCGGTTATATGAACTTTTGTCTAGAAAAATAGCTGAAGATGATGAAATACTTGAATTATCTTCTTTTGCTAGAATTGGCCAGCCAGTTCCAAATTTGCTTTTGGGTGCTGTTCATTACCTATTGTTAAAAGGCAGAGATCATTTATTAAGGGATTACTATCCAAGCATTGTTCCTGATCCAAAAGAGATAGAAGGAGCCTTTGTTCATTTCAAGGATTTTTGTCAGATTTATAGAGATGAAATTATTTCACTTCTTAAAATTAAGTTAGTACAAACTAACGAAGTAAGGCGTTGTGCTTACCTGTATCCTACCTTTTGTTATGTTTATAATAAAATAAAAAAACCTTTATCTTTAATTGAAATTGGAACGAGTGCAGGCCTTCAGCTTTTATGGGACCATTACAATTATTCATATGGAAACAATGTAGTTTACGGAAATATGCTTTCAAATGTTCATATAACTTCTGAAGTAAAAGGGGATAATGTTCCTTTATTGTTCAAAGAAAGTCCTCCAGTAGTTTCAAAGCTAGGAATAGATTTACATATAAGTGATTTAAGCAACTCAGAAGATTATTTGTGGTTGAAATCCCTTATTTGGCCTGAACATAAGGAGAGAAAAGAACTTTTTGAAAAGTCTGCTAAGTGTTTTAATGAAAATCCCGTTGAACTTCTTGAAGGAGATGGAGTAGCCCTCTTAACAGAAGTTGTAGAAACACTTCCTAAAAACACTGCCATTTGTATTTTCCATACTCATGTTGCAAATCAAATACCGGAGGATTTAAAGTACGATCTTCTAAATAAGATTAAAACAATCGGGAGCAAAAGAGACGTTTTCCATCTTTATAACAATATGTGGGATAGAAACCTGCATCTTGATTATTTTATTGATGGTGTTGAATACAATCAAACTATTGGTTCAACTGATGGTCACGGAAGATGGTTCGAGTGGAATATTGAATAGAAAATTCCTGATAAGCAATTCTGTATTTTTACCCAAATGCCGCAATATCCCCACTAGCGTGTGAATGTACTAAAACCGCTGAACAAGTTTCTCTCTTTTACCATTCACCCTCGATATACTATGGCTGTATTAACAGGGGGTGGGAATTTTCTTTATATAAAAATGAAAAGTTTGTTAAACTTTGCATTGTTACTCAAAAAATCTCAGGAAAACATTGAATTACTTGCATGAGACGAGTTTCCTTCCAAGCCTCAGTCGATTCAATTTCAAGGGCGGTTTTTCCTCTATACAGCATCTGTTGTAAAATGTTTCTGGAATATTCGTATTAGGTGATCAATCACATTTTTAAGAGCAAAAAGCCGGTCATACACCGGCTTTTTGCTAGGACTATTTGTTTTGCTGGGCTGCTTCGTCTTTGATTTCTTCCCGCATTCCTTCGATGCTTTCTCTTCTGCGCTCGTTCTTGCGCTCAATTTGCGCCTTCTGTTCTCCTTCGGCAAATTGCATCGATTCCTCGGCAGCTTCCATGTTTTCAATCGTGTCATGAACCATTTTTTGTAGTTTTTCTACGTTGTCGCTGCGATTATCGGGCTTTGGCCTGTTGTTTGCCAATCTGAAATACCTCCTGTGTTCAGGTTATTCTCCTTTTGTTTGAATAACATCCGGGTGCCGACCTGTTTTATCAGCCATTTTCTTCCCTTTATTGGCATCAATGGCGACTGGCTTTTCCCCCGGATTATTAGGGGTGAACGGTTGTTGATTTCTGGATTGATTTTTCATGTTTCTCCCCCTTCTTTACGTTATTGTTGCCTTATTAATCGTAAGTATGTGCCCTTTTTCAAAGCTTTCTCGCTAGTCTTTTCTCTAAGCGATCCTCTATCCTTTCCAGCGCATCCATATCCCTTAAAAGCATTTCCTTATTTTCTTGGACAAGATCCATAAATGATTTTCTTCGAGTTTTTTTCATGTTTTTCACTCCTCTTTTCATTATTCTTTTTTACTATGCGCATTTTCGCGCTGAATTAAACCAATTTTCAAACTTTTTTAGGCAAGATGTTTTTCCGCTTTTTTCGCGACCCCATACAGCATTACCAAAAGGGCTGGCGTAAACTACGTTATCTTGCATCAAGCCATAAAAAAAACTCATAAAGTGGTGATGAAAAAACATTTCCCACCTTTATGAGTTTAGATATTGAAGAAGATTGAATCATGAGAAGGCGGGGATGAACCACCCCCGCCTTTCACTTTATCGGGCAAGCTTTTCCCGAAGTACGAGAGGCAAAATGCCTCCGTTACGGTAATAGTCGATTTCAACGATCGAGTCGAAACGCACAAGTACTTCAAATTCTTTTTTGCTTCCGTCTTCGGAAACAGCTGTTACTTTCACTATATCTCTCGGCTTCACATTTTCATCAATGTGGACGTTTATAACCTCTTTGCCTGTCAAACCGAGTGTTTCGGCATTTTCGCCTTTTCTAAATTGCAATGGTAATACGCCCATCATGGCCAAGTTAGAGCGATGGATCCGTTCAAAGCTTTCAGCTATTACTGTTCTGATGCCGAGCAAATACGTTCCTTTGGCTGCCCAGTCACGGGATGAACCCATTCCGTAATCTTTTCCGGCAATCACAACAAGACCCGTTCCATCCTCTTTGTATTTCATGCATGTATCGTACATGGAGCTGACTTCGCCTGTTGGCCAGTATGTGGAAAAACCACCTTCTGTTCCAGGTGCAATCTGGTTGCGGATGCGGATGTTGGCAAATGTGCCGCGCATCATGACTTCGTGGTTACCGCGGCGAGAACCGTATGAGTTAAAGTCGCGCGGTTGAACGCCTTTTTCCAGCAAGTATTTTCCTGCAGGCGTATCTTTGCCGATTGCTCCTGCCGGAGAAATATGGTCCGTTGTGACGGAATCCCCGAATTTACCGACAATCCGCATGTTTGTCAGCGGTTCGATCGTCGCCAATTCCTTGGACAAGTTTTCAAAGAACGGCGGATTTTGAATGTAAGTTGAGTCTGAATTCCAGTTGTAAAGTGGATCGTTGCTCGTTTTGATTTCGTTCCAACGCTTGTTGTCGCTGAATACATGCTCATATTCCTTACGGAACAAATCAGGTGTAACCGTTTTTTGGACAGTTTCCACCACTTCTTCTTTGGATGGCCAAATATCTTTCATATACACATCATTGCCGTCCTTGTCTTTTCCGAGCGGGTCTTTCGTCAAGTCGATGTCGATTGTTCCGGCAAGGGCATATGCCACTACAAGCGGAGGAGAAGCCAGATAGTTTCCTCTCACAAGCGGATGGATGCGCCCTTCGAAGTTACGGTTACCTGATAAAATGGATGTTACCAACAAATCGTTTTCCACGATGGCTTTTTCAATTTCCTCTTTCAGAGGACCGGAGTTTCCGATACATGTTGTACAGCCATACCCGACAAGGTTAAAACCAAGCTGGGACATATACGGCATCAAGCCGGCATCCCTCAAGTACCCTGTAACGACTTTTGATCCTGGTGCAAGGGACGTTTTAACATGCTTAGGCACTTGCAGGCCTTTTTCAACCGCTTTTTTCGCAAGCAGACCGGCTCCCAGCATGACGTAAGGGTTGGATGTATTCGTACAGCTTGTAATCGCAGCGATGACAAGAGCGCCGGTTTTCATCACGGACTCCGAGCCGTCTTCGAATGTAACGGTCACTTCTTTTGTAATTTCAGCTGGGTCCAATCCAAAACTCTGGTTGCTTACAGGTGCTGTCAATGCATCCTTAAATGTTTTTTGCATTTGGGAAAGTGCGATCAAGTCTTGCGGACGTTTTGGTCCGGACAAGTTTGCTTCAATTGTGGAAAGATCGATTTCAACAATGTCTTTATATACCGGCTCTGCTTTGTCTATCGTGAAGAACATGTCATTTTCTTTTAAATATTTTTCAACCAACTTGACTTGCTCTTCCGGGCGTCCCGTCAAACGCAAGTAGTTTAATGTTTCTTCGTCTACCGGGAAAAACCCACATGTAGCACCGTATTCAGGTGCCATATTGGCAACCGTAGCCCGGTCTGCAAGCGGCAGTGAAGCGACTCCGTCACCGAAAAACTCGACGAACTTGCCGACAACGCCGTGTGTACGTAGAACGTTTGTCACTTTTAATGCCAAGTCAGTTGCTGTAGCTCCGTTTGGAAGTTCACCGATCAACTTCACTCCGACAACTTCAGGGATCGGGAAATAAGAAGGCTGGCCAAGCATTCCGGCCTCAGCTTCAATACCGCCGACACCCCATCCGAGTACACCGACCCCGTTAATCATCGTCGTGTGGGAATCCGTTCCCACAAGAGTATCAGGATAAGCTTCATAGTCGCCTGCTGGTGTTTCAATGGCATGAACGACATTCGCCAAATATTCCAAGTTCACTTGGTGGACAATTCCTGTTGCCGGGGGAACTGCGCGATAGTTGTCAAAAGCCTTTTGAGCCCAGCTTAAAAACTCATAGCGTTCAGCATTGCGCTCAAATTCATAATCCATATTAATTTGCAGTGCTTCTGGCGTACCATACGTATCAACTTGGACAGAATGGTCAATAACTAAGTCGACAGGTATTTCCGGGTTGATTTTTTCAGCATCCCCGCCAAGGTCAGACATTGCTTTTCTTAGTGCGGCAAGGTCGACTACTGCAGGAACTCCGGTAAAGTCTTGCAAAATAACCCTTGAAGGTTTAAATGGAACTTCTCCATTCTGTACTTCGCCTGTCGCCCATTTTGCCAAATTTTCAACATGCTCTTTTGTAATGACCCTGCCGTCATATTGCCTAAGAACAGACTCGAGAAGCACTTTAATGGAATACGGCAAACGGGAAACCGTCGCTACTCCTGCTTCTTCCAATGCGGCAAGGCGGTAATAATGATATCTTTTTCCGTCAATCTCAAATGACGAACGGGCATTAAAAATATCGTTTTTTGGTTGCGCCATTTCAATTACCCCTTTTATGTTTATTAAATTTCCGAAAACCGATAAACAACACTTCTTTAGTCGTTTACCTCCACCCATATATTTTATTACAACATTTGACATAAGTAAATGATAAGAAAGTTATCGTTTTTCATAAGCAATACTTATTTTAAAAATTTTTTCATGATACATTAAAATATTTGCACCCATTTTTCATTTATCTTTTGGATGGACGGAAACCGGCATTTTCAGCTTCTGCTTCGGAGCAAAACCACATTTCCGGAATGACACTATCATAATATTGGCCGTCCGGCAAATGATAAATTTTTTCCTTTTTGCTATTAATATTTCCTTTTATATCGCAGCCGTCACGGTCTTTTTTAGACGCTTCCCCTGTTGTTTTCGGGGAATCTTGAAAGCCTCGGTCATGAACGTAATCTTCTAGTGACCATATGCCCCGTTTGCTTTGGCGGGCTTCCTCCTGTACTTTTTCAAATTCGTCCAAGTATTTTATATCCGGAGGAAAAATGGCCACACGCGCCAATCCTTGTTCCAATAATTTGCGGTTAACATTTTCATTTTCCAGCCACACATAAGCGAGGAGCCGTCCATATTTATCGCGTTCGGATACATCCATTTCCAAGACTACTTGTTTTTGATATAGTACATTTTTCGTAAAATCGGATGCCTCCGGGCCGAAAGGCTGCACACCTAGCCTGGGGTGTTTCGTTTCCGGTGTATCGATAAGCAGCATCCGGACACGTTCTTTCCGTCCGTCTTTGAGTTGGACATCGATCGTGTCACCGTCAACAACATGAACAACAGTGGCTTCCATCCCCTTTATGTTTTTACTTTGTCCACTTTCTTCGGCAGAACATCCCCAGAGCATGAATATGGCCACAACAAAAGAAAAAAATTTCTTCCCCATGATGTCCCTTCCCTGCAAGTATTTTTTTAGATACATAAAGTAAAATATGTTTATCGCATTATTGAATGGGCAATAATAAAACCATATCCACTCAATAAAATAAATTCCTAAAAAGGAGATGATCTTCATGAGCTTTATTCTTTATCTTATTATAGGTGGAGTTATTGGCTGGTTAGCGGGTTTAATACTCGGAAAAGATGTCCCGGGCGGCATCATTGGAAACATTATTGCCGGAATTGTTGGCGCTTGGATTGGCGGCGCTTTGTTTGGAGACTGGGGACCTACGATAGCCGATATGGCCATTGTTCCTGCACTCATCGGAGCCATCATTCTTGTACTCGTATTAAGTCTTATTATGGGAGCGATGGCAAGAAAATAACGCACTTTTAAAAACGGGAGCTTGTTGCTCCCGTTTTATTTTCCAACTCTTGAAATCTTTTAGCGAAATATAAAACCTCATCAACATATTCTTCACTGTGATTGTATGCATAAACCGCTTTTCGCAGTTCGCCGTTATTTGCTCCATTTTTAGCCAAATAGTTGGCTGCACTAAAGATGGCGTCTTCCAAGTCGAAAGGATCAGCAATTCCATCTCCATTGGCATCAATTCCGTAGCCACCATACTGTTTAATCACCGCGGGATCCGTCTTTTCCTCTTCGGGAATATTGCCCTCCCCTAATCCGGAACAAGTCGGGTGTGCCCAACCTACAAAAGTGCAAGGCATAAATTGCATATGGCCTTCCGCACCTACTGGAGAGATCATCGGATCCATCGTTGAAAAAATAGTTTCTACACGATGGTGGGCGGCTAATAAATACCAAGGTACGCCAAACTCTTTTTCCGCCGCTTTATAAATGGGGATAAAATTCGAAGGCACTTCATCCTCTAATTGCGGCGGCTCTATTTGATTGTCTGTATATGTATAAAGCGCCATAAACATTAAAAAGGCACTTATCAATACAAGCAAAATGGTGTGCAGCCGCCTTGACTGCCGTTTGGACGAGCTTGGCTTTTTTTGGATTTGCTTCTTCACGCTGTGTTTCTCTCCTTTGTAAGGACTTATCCGCTCTTTATTATGGGAGAGAAGCGACTTTTTTTCAAGGGAAGTGTCATTCCTTTCCGGCGTAAAATAGAAGGATTTTTCCGCTTTCTAAATGGGAATAGCATGCATCTGCCTCTTCCTCATGTAATCCACACGATAAAAGCAAATCTTTCACGTCTTGGTGGCTTGTTCCCTCAAAGTAAGAAGCAAGAGGACCCGCCGCCAACAAAGGGCCAAGTCCGGGAACCGTCAATCCGGGCACAATAAATCCGCCGCTAATTCCCGTAAGAAAGCCGCTGATGATGCCAAACGCTTCTTCGCTGGGCGAATGTTGGTGCTGGATGTGAGTTTCTTTTTGTATGGAATTTATTTTCGCATCTTCCAATGCCAATACAGAAAAGTTTTCGCTTTTAAATCCTTTTGATTCACATGTTTTTACCATATTGATGACATCTTGTTCCGAATCATACACACCAATCAAAGACAAATTCATATGTTCACCCTCCTTGGAGTTATCGTACCCCAATTCCGGCTTGTATAAAACAAAACCCAACCGGATCTGATCAGGTTGGGTTCGTTAAGTGACTTATTTAATGTAACAGTTTAATTTTAACTGTTTTTCTGCCAAATTGTGTAGCAGCATTTTTATCGGGCATGAATATATCTATTTTGTTTCCTTTAATTGCCCCGCCGGTATCCCCGGCAATAGCTGTACCGTAACCTTCCACATATACTTTGGAACCAAGTGGAATGACAGATGGATCAACAGCTATAACTTTCATGCCCGGATTGGAACGCAGGTCGATTCCAGTGGCAGTAACACCTGAACAGCCATTGCAATATGCTGTATATGCGGTAGCCGTTACGGTCATTTCCTTTCCGGAAGCTTCACTGCCGGTGGTGGCAGGCTGCGCTTCTTTTTGAACAGGAGCGGGTGCGGGTTTTGCCGCAGGTGCTTTGGGCGCCGGTTTGTTCTGTTGAACAGCTTGGCTGTTTGTGGCTTGTTTTTGCTCGGGGGCTGGAGCAGCTCCCTTTGAAACTGCCAACGACTGTCCAGGATGAATAATGTCAGAAGACAGGTTATTCCAAGCTTTTAAATCCGCAACAGACACGCCATACTTGTTTCCTATTTTCCACAGGGAATCTCCCTCGGCAACTTTATATAACTGATCTTGACTTTCCGTTTTTTCCTCGGCAGATATATGTAACTGCTGATTTGGATATATAAGATCACCATTTAGGTTGTTAATCGCCTTTAACTGATTTACAGAGGTTCCATAGTTTTGAGAAATGCTCCATAATGAGTCGCCCTGTTGTACGACGTGCGTTGCGGCAGAAACTTTCCCGGAAAAAAAGCCCACGAGCGCGACTCCTGCAATAAGCGCGAAAATTTTTCTCCTCATTTTTTGTTCCTCCTTTTTTGTTAGTTGAATACTAACTAACGATGCCTATCGTATCAGAGGAACATATCAATCCATTAACAAGAATATTTTCGTTTAATTACAAGTTTATTGCAGGCCATTACATTCGTCATGCTTCGATTGGCTTATTTCCGATAAGTTAATAAAGGACAATGAACGACAAAGGATAATCGCTAAAAAAGCATTACAGTCGCCTTTCTTCACGTACCTTAAAGCAGAAATTCCCTTTTCTTTCTTGTTTCCGATTCTTTCTGCCATTTTTTCCCTACGGAGAGCGTTATGAAGACCACAATCAGGAAAAAGAAACTCGAAATTTGAAACAACTGCGCAGTACCGACAAACAGGGCAATCAAGCCGAAAACGAGACCGCTTAATCCGATTCCAAGATCAATCGCGGAATAGAACATGCCATTTGCTACTCCCCTGCGCTGATGGGGGGTCATGGCCAGCACCCAGGCCTGCAATGCGGGAATTAAAGAACCGTACCCGGCTCCAAACAACGTTCCCGCCACCACAATGCCAAGCCAATTGCTCGAAAAAGATAACATCCACATAGAAATAAAGGTTAAGAGTGAACAAAAAGCAACTAATTGGATAGGACCTTTCCGGTCAAACCATCTCCCGGTTATCGGACGGATCAAAGTAGCTGTTAAGGCATTAAGCAAATAAAATAAAAAGATTTCTGCTATGCCCCTTTCTTCAGCAAAAATGACGATAAAAGTGACAATCGTTCCGTATCCAAACGTTGCGAGAAAAGTAATGACCGCCGGTGTCAAACTAGATTTTTCAACTAGAGAATCAACAATGGAAAATTGCAGGTTTTTTCGATTGGCAATCAGGATATTGTCAGGGGTATGATATTGAATGAAAGCAAGTAAAATGAAAGCAATGAATCCCAGCAGGGCCGAAATGACAATTAATACTGTAAAAGGAAAGTTTTGATATACATAGATTCCCAGACTGGGAGCGATAATCATGCCGACCGTAATGGAAAGGCCATAATATCCCATCCCTTCCCCCAACCGCTCATTAGGAACAAGATCAACAGCAGCTGTTCCGTTAACAGTTGACGACCAGCCCCACATTAATCCGTGAAGCAGCCTGAACAACAACAAAATCGTGACGATTTGTGTGAGCGGGTATAAAATGGTAACGGCCAATAATCCGCCAGCTCCAATTAATACGAGCGGTTTACGCGGCCGAAACTCTAGCATGTATCCGATTAACGGCCTGGTTAATACCGCACCAACCGAAAACACTAAAGTAATCATTCCGATTTCAAACCCCGAAGCGCCCAATGACTTAATATAAGGGGGCAATGTCGGAATGAGCATTTGAAAGCTCATAAATAAAAATAAGCTGGCAATGACAAGCATTGTAAAAGACTTTGTCCATAGTGCTGTTTGATGCCCACGTTTCCTGTTCTGCATTTTGCGTTCACCTTTCGTTACAACGTGTATTAAAATGCCTAATCTTAACATATATGGAACAAATTCATATTACAAGCAAATCATTTCGTTTTTCGAAAGTTTTGAGCGGTTGAAGGAAACTTCAATCAGCGAGGTTTTGATTCGCTGATGAGAAGCAGGACAATGGCTAACAGCGAAAGCGTTCTGTTGGCAAAGCAAGGACCAGGCAGCAGCATCGCTCGAAAAAACTTGCGCTTTTTCTTCGTGTGACAATGCTGTCGAAGCTTTTGTCATGTTAACCCAAACACATCGGATGTTTACTGGCAGTTGCCCCGCACTGTTCTCGTTTTTATCTCGATGCGTTGAATCTTGGACTTACTACCAGTTAAAGCGGGATATAGTGAAACTTCAATCAGCTGTTGTCCGCTGATTGTTAGTTGATTCAATCGGGCTTTTACTGGCAGTTGATCCCGCACTGTTCTCGTTTTTATCTCGATGCGTTGAATCGGGGACTTACTGCCAGTTAAAGCGGGACAAAAAAAGAAACCCGGAATCTGTTGAATCCAGGTTTAGTGCGTATCGAAGCCTTTTAGGCCTTTTAATAAGTTTTCGGCGGTAACTTTCGGATTTTTTGCCCGTGTTAATGCGGAGACGACGACAATACCGGCTACTCCGCTGTTTTTCAGACAACCGCTGTTTTTTTCATTGATGCCGCCTATCGCCACAACAGGAATAGACACGGAGGAAACAATTTTGTCCAGCATGCCGTTTGGAAGAAGTTTGGCATCGCTTTTTGTTGAGGTGGGAAAAACAGAACCAACCCCAATATAGTCTGCGCCACCCTTTTCTGCCGCAATGGCATGTTCTAAAGTACGGGCTGAAACCCCGACAAGCATGGAATCCGGAATGATACTTTTTACTGCGGCAAGAGGCAAATCTTCTTGCCCCACATGCACGCCGTCAGCGCCGACTGCCAGAGCTACATCCACTCGATCATTAATGATCAAGGGGACTGATAGTGAATCAAGGAGTTTTTTTATTTGGATTGCTTTTTCATAAAAATCTCTTCCTCCGCTCTTTTTTTCACGCAATTGAACGAGAGTTACGCCTCCGGCTACTGACTCTTCAATTAAATGCAAAAGCTTGCTTATCGGAAGATCTTCTTCCGTAACCAAGTAAAGGCGATAATCAATATGATTCTTTTTCAATGACTTTGACTCCTTTTTGCCAGTGATTGCTGTTCATGAATGAAATGGAATCGATTAATTTTATTTTATATGTTCCCAAACCAATGCGCTCACCTAATAAGGAAGCAGCCTCTTCCCCAGCTAACCCCATAACGGATACTCCTGCTACAGCCGCATGTAGCATGTGATTCGTTATACCGGCAAAGCACCCGATTAAGGAAGTCGTCATACAGCCTGTCCCCGACACTCTGGATAAACACATATGGCCGTTTTGAATCATAAAAACGCTCTTCCCATCACTGATCACATCTTCTTTGCCGGTGACAGCAGCTATACACCGATATTGACGGGCAACCTTGACGGCAATTTTTTCAGGTGTTTGATCGACTTTGCCCGCATCAACCCCTTTTGTCGCCCCGATGCCTCCGGCTAAACAATTCATTTCACTTACATTTCCTCGAATGACGGAAACCTTTACTTGTTCCAGTATTTCAAAAGCAGATTGGGTTCGAAAGTCCGTTGACCCCACTCCGACAGGATCAAGTATAACAGGAATTCCTGTTTCGTTGGCGGCTTTTCCAGCCAGCTTCATCGCTTTAAACGCATCCGAGTTCAATGTTCCGATGTTTATTATGAGGGTATTCGCCATTTTGGCCATGTCAGCCGCTTCCAAAGGGCTGGACGCCATGACGGGTGCAGCGCCAATGGCTAGGGTTACGTTTGCGCAATCGTTTATCGTTACCTGATTTGTTAGATGGTGAATAAGCGGCTGTTTATGTCTGACTTGCTCAAAAAGCTGTCCGACTTTCGTCAACATCATCTGCCCATCCGTTCCCATCACGTTACACACTCGTATAGATGATAGAAGTGATGGGTCGGTCCGTATCCTTGTCCAATGTCAAGGCTGTTGGCGATCGCATTTGTAATATAATCTTTGGCCTCATCAATCGCTGTCGGCATTTCCTTTCCTTTCGCCAAGAGGGCGGCAATTGCTGCGGACAGTGTGCAACCTGTCCCATGGACATTTTTCGTTTCAATTCTTTCCCCGCGAAATAGTTGAAACGTTTGCCCGTCGTAATATAAGTCATTGGGGTTTCCCTGCAAGTGCCCGCCTTTAATCAGGACAGCCTGCGCTCCCAGCTTTTTGATCACCCGGCATGCTTCATACATGTCAGGCTCATTATGTATCGGCATATTGGCCAAAACCTCCGCTTCCGGGATATTAGGTGTAACGAGCGAAGCCAGCGGGATAAGGGTTGATTTCAGCTCTTGCATTGTATCTTCTTCAAGCAGCCGGTGTCCCCCCTTGGAAATCATAACAGGATCAAGAACAATGTGTTTTGGTTTATATTTTTTTAAACATTGCGCGACTGTTTGTATAATGTCCGGCGTTGCCAGCATACCGATTTTCACCGCGTCAGCCCCAATATCTTCCAACACGGCTGCGACTTGGTCGTTGATGATGTTTACATCAATGAGTTGTACAGATCTTACTTCAACAGTATTTTGGGACGTAATCGCCGTAATCGCAGACATGCCGAACACCCCTAGAGCGGAAAAAGTTTTTATATCCGCTTGAATCCCCGCTCCTCCACCGGAATCAGATCCGGCGATTGTAAGAGCTGTTTTCATACAGCAAACCTCCGATCGCTGAATGTTTCATGAATACTTTTAATAAAACAAATCCCAGGGCAGCGCCGGCAATGGAACTGGCAGCAAAGGCCGGGACCAATCCAAATAAGGCCGCCTCCCGGCCTAACAGCAATGCCGCAATCGGATAGGCGGCAACAGCACCGATGATCCCGGTTCCAACGACTTCACCTATAAACGCAAACCCTATTCTTTTCGTTTTGGCATACAACCAGCCAGCCAGGAGGGCTCCGATCATGCTTCCCGGATAAGCAAACAACGAGCCTGTTCCTGAAATATTCCGGATTGTCGAAACGATAAATGCTTGGGCTAATGCATAGCCTGGCCCAAATAAAACGGCCGTTACCATATTGGCAAAATGCTGGATTGGAAAAATTTTGGCAAATCCGGCCGGGATAAAGATAACATGGCTCGTGATTGTTGTAAATGCAATGATCATGGCTGTAATGGTCAGTTTTTTAACTCGCATGGAGCAACCTCCGGCTATTAGGATTTAGAGCGTCCAGTTCTGTTGATGATAGTTCATATCCCAGAATAAATATTCATATTTGGAGGTGATAAGGAAGTGCTTTTCCAATTCCGCCAATTCTCTTTCCGGTTTCCCATCTGCTAACTGATTCATGAGATCAATCAGCCATTTTCCAAGAGAAGTAAATTCTTCTGATGAATAGGTTTCAACCCATTTGCGGTACGGGTTGGATTCCAAAGTAGCCCCATATTGTTCTTTTAATCTTTCTCCCGTTTCGGCGTAATGCCAGGCACACGGAAGCAGGCTTGCCACAAGTTCCGCCAATGTTCCGTTATGAGCCACATGCAGCATGTAGCGGGTATATGCCAAATTGACTGGTGCGGGTTCGGTGTTTTCAAGCTCTTCATTCGAAATGCCAAACTCTGCGGCGAATTGGCGATGCAGCTCCATTTCAAAATGGAGGTGTTCATGAAGCAAATGTGAGAACTTTGTCATAATTTCGAGAGTGGGAGCTTTTTGCGCTCCAATAGCAAACAGCTTCACATAATCAATTAAATAGACATAGTCTTGTTTCATATAATATTCAAAAATTTCTTGATCGAGTGTTCCTTTTCCTACCCCTTGGACGAATGGGTGGTTATAGCTTTTTTCCCATATTTCCTTCGCGCTCTCATAAAGCCTGTCCGTAAACAACATTTTTTCAACTTTCATTGGTTCCACTCCTTTAAAAAAGTTTGTACTTCATGATTCCCCACTTTGAAAAAATGAAAAAACCGCTCCCGAAAAGGAAGCGGCTCATCATCATAAAGCAAATCATAATGACGCAGCCTGCTTCCCTACGCTGGCATAAACCAGATCAGGTTCAAAGGGTTTCAATCATCGATTTCTCTCAGCTTTACAGCTCCCCTAGCAGACAAAATTCATTGTTTCAAAGAAGTTATTCAATTATTAGGTGCATGTACTGCCATCATATCATGATATGGACAAAAAGCAAGTTTAATGAATAAATAGGCTCATTACATACACCATTAAAGGGATGGTCACAAGTGCAAGCAGCGTGGAAAAAATAGTCGTTAAGGCCCCCATTTGTTCATCTGCAGAGTATTTGGCAAAGAGAATGGATGCCAGGGTAATCGTCGGCATCATGGATTGAATCAAGACCGTTTGAACGAGTACCGTGTTTAAACTGAAAAAGTGTATCATGAAAATGGAAGCGATCGGCAAAATAATCAATTTTACGGAAATGGGCACCCAAATATGGTTTACCGAACGGCGTACTTGTCCGCGTTTCAGGGTCATGATCATCATTCCGATATAGAACATGGCGAGCGGTGCCGCCAATGCGGCCAATCTGTCCGTCAAGTCAATCAAAAGACCGGGCGGCTTTAATTGAAAATATGCGGTAATAAGACCAACGAAAATGGCTGCTGTCGGAATATTCACCATGGACTTTAATGTTTGCCAAGCAAACTTTCTATTTTTCTGAAGTAAAATGACTCCGACTGTCCAAATGGTCACATCGACTCCAGCATCAAAAATGGCCGCAAACAAAGCCCCCTCTGGGCCCAAAAGTGCCGCACAAAGCGGAATGCCGATAAATCCGGTGTTTCCCAAACCTGAAAGGATGGCAATTTCCCTTATCTTATTGGAACCCCTATGAAATAACCAAGCAAATAAAAAGCCGGTCCCGATTCCAATAAGATTAATAATGATGGAAAGCCCAAAAACGATGGCAATCATTTTAAACATCTGGTCATCCATTTCAACGTGAAAAATACTCGATAAAATAATGCAGGGCATCGCAATATTTACGATCACTTGAATAAATGCTCTGCGAGTATCATCATTTAATGGAGTTGTTTTACCGAGCAACGCGCCAATCATGATCATCAAAGTAATAATGATGATTGACTGAAAAACAACTGTAAATTCCATACGTATCCTACTTTCTGTATAAAAACTGATAATGGCAAAGAAAAAGCGAAGAAATGGACTTCAGGATACTTCCTTTTACCACTTCTTCACTCGTACATTATACATAAGAAAACGGTTAAAACAACAGTTAAGCTTTTAGCGGATAGTATGGATTTTTTGTTATTTGATCAATGGACTTATACTGCAACGGAGAGAACGCTTTCACTTTTGCCAGCCATTTAATCGTTACGGGTGCAGGAATATGTATATTTCCTTCCAACACTAACACACATGAATGATGAACATCAAGCAGACTTATTGATTGATATATTCGCTCTTGAGTCGTCACTTCAACGATATACAACCCTTTTTGCGGCAAATAATAATGTTGGAATACAATATGGGCGACTGTTTTTCCGCTGTATTGATCGAATGATTGGCTTTCCAACATTCCATGCGCACTGTAATGGTTCCCCAAATAATGATGAACGTCCTCCACTTTCCCCTCATCCAAGAGCTTCCTGATTTTACTCGAACTAATCTTTTCACCATTAAAAGCTTTTTTGGGGACTGTTGTTACATCAAATAAGCCTTTTCCATCTAACTTCATTCGTTCCATGTTTCCTTTCCCGCGGTAACCATAGGTAAAATCAAAACCGGCAACGACATGCTTGCTATGTAATCCAGCCACATATTTTTTAATAAAATCTCCCGGTGAAAGTTCGGCAAACTGCTCGGTAAATGTTACAATATATAATTTTTCAACACCCATATTTTTCAATAATCTCTGTTTGTCAGGCAGAGGCGTCAAATAACTCGTTATTTTGTTTTGAACCCGTAAAATATTGCTTGGATGTGGAAAAAATGTCATAACAGCCAATTCTATGCCCTTTTTCTCTGCGATGTCTTTGGCCGTGTCAATCAATGAACGGTGCCCTAAATGGACGCCATCAAAAAAGCCAAGCACCATTACACAAGGTTCATGTTCCTCTCTATTTCCAATAAATGCCCCTTCTATGAAAATTGTTTTCAATACAGGCCTCCCCCTTGCATCTCTTTTAACCTCGATACCAACATTATCATATATCATTTAATATATGATTGCAATCGCGGCTAGATTGTTTCCTTATTTATATTTAAAATCGCACCAACGGAAATTGGTGTTCATACATTGTTACCAAGGAGGTGTATACTTAGAATGAATTGGCCAACTTCTTTGCTTGCCATCCTTGCTGGGTATGCCTTATTGGGCATCACACTTTTGGTTCCCAACCTGACTATTGTAGTTCCTTTGATCACTGTGATTCAAATTATCGCTGTCATTGTTATTGTATTATTTGCTGGCGTTATTATTTTTCGGGCACTTCATGCGCTGTTATATAAAGCTAATTAGAATCAAGCAGGAGGGGCTGTCTAAAAAATCCAATTCAGAGTAAATGCATGAAAAT
Organism: Siminovitchia sp. FSL W7-1587; assembly: GCF_037963795.1. Lineage (NCBI taxonomy): Bacteria > Bacillati > Bacillota > Bacilli > Caryophanales > Bacillaceae > Siminovitchia > Siminovitchia sp. FSL W7-1587. Next base: position 42,836 of record NZ_CP150169.1, on the reverse strand, counting down.
GTAAAACCCAAGATGTTGATTTTACAGCAATCTTGGGTTTGGTTTTTTTTGTTTTCAAGCGGCAATATTACTTTTCGGACAGCCCCGACCGTTCGGAAAACTGCGGTTCCATCAAGATATTTACATTATTAGACTATTAAGCCCTTGGGAGCTCCGTTAAGAGTTTCCAAGGGCTTTGGTACGGAAAACGAACATGTTGCTGTTTCCCCGTTCTTTTTTTACGAGTCGTCTGTACCATTCCCGTTTGCGGAAGCCAGGCCCGATAAAACATGGACACGAAGAATGAATCCGGACAGTTTGTCGTTATCATCTACGACGGCAAGCGGAAATTTCGACTCCAATACTTTTGGTATTAAATCACTGACATATTCATCTTTTTGGACAATGGAAATGTCATCCCGCATCACTTCAGGCAACGCTTTTTTTTGCTTTATCCCCTTTACCGCGTCATCTATCGTTACAATGCCTTTTATATGCCTCTGGCGGTCCACAACGAAAACGCTAGATATGCCGTTCTCCTTCATTTCCTTTACTGCGACATGTAGACCGTCCTTCAATGAAACGAGCGCATTCGGCTTGATCATGACATGCTCCGCTTGGAGGATTTTCGAACGGTCAATGTCCTTAATGAACTCGGATATATAATTGTTCGCCGGCCGTTCAATAATTTCTTCAGGTGTACCGACTTGTACAACACGGCCATCCTTCATGACAGCAACCCGATCCCCCAGCTTAAAAGCCTCGTTCACGTCATGTGTAATAAAAACAATTGTTTTTTGTAGACGATTTTGGATATCCAAGAGCTCCAACTGCATTTCCCTGCGGATAAGCGGATCAAGCGCACTGAACGGTTCATCCATCAAGAGGATATCGGGGTCATTGGCCAATGCTCTGGCCAGCCCCACCCTTTGGCGCATTCCCCCCGACAATTCATCCGGGTATTGATCTTCATAACCTTTTAATCCTACTATTTCAATGTTTTTTAAGGCTATTTCACGCCGTTCCTTTTTAGGCATGTTCCGGACTTCCAATCCATACTCCACGTTGCCCAAAACCGTTCGGTGGCTGAATAGACCGAAATGCTGAAATACCATGGCGATTTTTTCCTGTCTTACTTTTTTCAACTCGGACTTGCTGCCATTGACAATATTGACACCATCAATATAAATAGCGCCGTCAGTTGGTTTGTTTAATAAGTTAAAGCAGCGGATAAGCGTTGATTTTCCGCTTCCGGACAAGCCCATAATGACGAATATTTCGCCTTTTTTGATCTCCAGAGATGCATCGTATACTCCGACTGTATGGCCCGTTTTTTCCAAAATCTCTTCTTTCGACATCCCTTGTTTAATCATGGGGATAACCGATTTGGGTTTGGGGCCAAAAATTTTTGAAACGTGTTCCAGTTTTATTTGTGTTGTCATCGAGCCAACCTCCTGTGCTTCTGAAACTTGTCGGCCGCTCCATTAGTGATTCTGTCAATAATAATGGCCAAAAATACGATGCTGATTCCCGCTTCAAACCCTAAAGCGATGTCTATCCTGTTGATCGCGATAAGCACCTGTTCACCAAGACCTTGCGCTCCAACCATTGAAGCAATAACAACCATCGCCAAAGCCATCATCGTCGTTTGGTTCACTCCTGCCATAATGGTTGGCAAAGCCTGCGGCAACTGTACTTTCCGTAACATTTGCCAAGGAGACGATCCAAAGGACTGGGCTGATTCGATCACTTCTTTGTCAACGCCGCGGATCGCAAGTTCAGTTAATCGGATCACCGGCGGAAGAGCGTAAATTAAAGTGGCAAATATAGCCGATACGTTCCCCAATCCAAAGAAAAAGATCGCGGGAATTAAATAAACGAAGCTTGGCATGGTTTGCATCGCATCCAAAATGGGCCGCGCAACGGTTGAAAAGCCGGTGCTGTATGACATCAATATGCCAAATGGAATACCGAGAACCAAACAAATAAGGACCGCTGTCACAATGATGGCGATCGTCGTCATCATATCTTCCCACAACCCGAATGTTCCGATGAGAAAAATAAAGACGCCGTACAATACTCCTGAAAAAACCGACTTAAAATACCATCCCAGTAAGAAAATGGCCACGATAAACAACCACCAGGGGATCCAAATGAGAAAATCCTGGATTCCATTAATCGTCCTTGATGCCAGAAAGAAAATAAAATCAAAAAATCCTTCAAGAGAAACATCGAGAAAAGTAACCAATTGGTCGGCATACTTTCCCAGATTTGTTTGTATATCCGGAAATCCTTCCATAATACCTACCTCACCTATATTAAGATTTGAAATGAGCAGCCGGCCAAACGCGGCCAAGCTGCTCCATGTGAACACTAACGTGAAGCTCAGAACAATGGGCGTTGAGATGAATCACGCAGACGCGGCGTTCCGAGTCTGCCGAAAAACGCCCCCATTGATCATATACAGAACAAGAACAAAGACTAACATCCTTTCCTGTAACAACACCGACAACGACGTTCTCGAAAACGTTTGCGTTTTTCTTCTTCGTGAGCCTACAAAATCAATTTGTCGAATCTTTCCTGTCTGTCAACCAGAACGAATCGACCTTTTACCGGCAATTGTTCCCCCATTCGTTCGTTTTACTTCGATTCTTGGGCGTCTAGCTTCCAGCAATGGGGATTAAAGCGCGTCCTTCACCTTTTGGGCAACATCATCTGAAACCCATTTTGTCCATACATCTTCATGTTCTTTCAACCACCATTTTGCTGCCTCTTCCGCTGATGCATCTTCATCTTCCATATATTTCAAGGCCGCCTCTGTTAGCTTGCTGCTTGTCTCGTAATTTTTCAAGAAATCCACAACTTCAGGTGCTTGTTCAGGCATATCTTTATGAACGGCCACGACAACATCATTGGGAGGAAATTTCGTAGCTTTTGTTTTTTCCCAGGTTTCTTCATCATATTCCGGCTCTTCCAACAGGACAAGATCGTATTTCGCTGTTATGGCCGTAGGTGACCAGTAATATCCAACCCAGCCTTCTCCGGCCTTATACGCGTCAACGAGCGAGGCAATAATCGCCGAGTCCGATCCCGGCATAAAATTGTTCATTGTTTCATCCAAGCCGTACGCTTTAAATTTGGCATCAATATGTTCAGCTACAACCCAACCGCTTGGCGCATTAATAATACGGCCTCTGCCGGGATCTTCGGGATCCTCAAATACTTCCGGATATTTCTTTAAATCTTCCACGGTTTTCAAGTCTGGCGCCAATGGCTCGATACCGCGTTCTTTATCGCCATGAATCACATATGATGGCACGTATAAACCTTGGTCATTATCGTTAAAGTTGGTTGCAACTTGTTCAACGTCTCCCGACTCGACAGCATCTTCATACACGTCTTTAATATTGTCGGTCCACACTTCCATGTAAACATCAATATCCCCACGGCGAAGTCCTTGAATAGTGGCGGATGTGGAGCCCGCTGTCACTTTGGTTTTATGGCCCAGGCCTTCCTCGATGATTGTTTGCGCAATCCCGTTGTGGATGCGGATGCTATCCCAGCCGGCATCAGCAAAGACGATGGTGCCGGAATCTTTATTCCCTTTTCTTTCTGAATTTTCACCACTTCCGCCGCATGCAGACAGTAGTATGAGGCTGGCTGCGGCTAACATTATTCCCAGTTTTTTCATTTGAATATTCCCCTTTTTTTAACAATATTTTTGTTCCGAATTATGTGTTTAATTACGTGCTGATTCATTGAGGCAATGAATCATTTTCTCCCGTCCGTTCATCCGGTATTTCGGCTTTCCGGCATATTATACTTTCCAACACAAATTCTGAATGAATTGCTTGAATGAAAGTCTATTTTTGGTAGAGGCTTTTTGCGCAACCGATTTGATCGAAGTAAATGGGCTGTGGGCGATGCCCTTTCTAAGTTGTAAATTTTGGGAAGTAGTGGGGTATGTTTAACTTTTCACATGTTTCAACTTAAAAACGGACAACACGGAGAAACATGCGTTTCTGGCTTTCCAGACTTCACTCACCGTTTTCCAAACGCGATACTGTCACAATTACGAATGGCAAGTTGAACAGCAGTTCGTGTATCATTATTTAGCTTACCGAACAACTGTCCATATTTCAAACAAGCCTATCCTTCATATTTAAGCGGTATTTTGGCTAAAACATGAAAAACTGCTCGAAATACGTTGAACGGTCCCGTATGATGCCTAATCCTTCATTTCCCTCCCCCATCCAAATTTGAATGTTTGATAATAGCCAAAAAATGAAAAAATAAAACGCTATGCTCATATTTTTTGTTCCTGGCGGCATCATATAATGGAAGTTTTTTTCCTAAAAAGGAGCATGGGAATGGACCGATATTTGTTGATTGTTCTAATCGGCATCATTTTTGGATGCATTGCCCGCATTGTTTTGCTGCGGACAGACTTTAGGCAATATCCAACTTATCCGCAGGGCCGGATCATTCATTTGTCAATGGGTTTTATTGCTTCTTTTATAGGGGCGGTTGCCGTTCCTGCCGTTTTAGAATCCAATTGGACTGCGGTTACTTTTTTGGGGTTGGCTGCAACTCAGTTTCGCGAAGTCCGCAAAATGGAAAGGGAGACACTTTCCAATGTTGATTCAAGTGAATTGGTCAAGCGCGGGGCGCCTTTTATCGAGGGGATGGCGCAAGCTTTTGAAAGCCGAAACTATCTCGTCATGTTTACAAGCCTCGTGACAACACTATTTGCTGTTTTCTCCATTTGGGCCGGACTTTTGAGCGGGTTGGCCATGCTGATTGTCGTCAAAAAAAATATGTCCGGGAAAGTGCTGACAGCCATCGCAACAGTTTCTCAGGGGGAGATCCGGTTTGAGGGGCCCCAGCTTTTTGTCAAGGATATACATATAAAGAATGTAGGCCTTGAAGCCAGCCGGCAGCTCATCCTCAAAAGAGGGGTTGGGGCGATTATTACACCGAAACATGAAAACAGTGTCGTCACCATTTCACACCTTGGACAAAGACAGGCGATGCTCCATCATGTTGCCAACATACTCGGCGTCTACCTCGATACAGGAGAACCCGATATCGTCCCTCTATCCAAACGAGATATGAATGATGGAAGAGTCGCCTTATTCATTATGCCGCTAGAAACAGATTTTGAACAAGTTAAAACGGTACTGGAGCATGTTCCAGTGTTGGATAGTGCGATTAGGCTGCCAAATGAAGGGGACAAAGGAAAAAACAGATAAACTGGGGTGGTTTGACGTGGATACAGAAGAAAACAAAGCAAAGATTGCCGCCATCGTTACTCAAAATCAAAACGTGATCCTTGGTGGCGGTGCTCCTGTATTCCTTGTTCATGACAAGGAAGAACTGCAGAAGATAAGCAGCAGCTTGGGAAAAATCCTTGATTCCGCAGCACATGAGATTAATGACCAGACCATTATCATTGTGGCAAGATAGCTGTATGAAAAAACGGCTTGCGAGTAGCCCCGCAAGCCGGCAAGTTCAAGCAAAAATGAGAACAAGTGTCCCAACGACGAAACAATAAATACTAAAATAAATTAAATTTCCCTTTTCCATAATGTTCATAAACCATTTTAAAGAAAAATAGGAAGCCACAATGGAAACAACAAAAGCACTTATATACGGGATAAACAATGTTGTTAAGTCAGGGTCGTTCACCATGTCGGAAATGCTTAGGATCGTTCCGCCCACACTGACCGGTATGTACAGTAAAAATGAAAAGCGCAGTGCTGTCTCAGGTCTCATGCCCATGCCCATCGCACCGACAATCGTCGCTCCTGAGCGGCTGATTCCCGGTATTAAAGCTACCACCTGTGCAAAGCCGACCACAATAGCGTCCTTGAGCGTCAGATCTCCATCCTGTTTTCTTCCTTTTAAATTTCGGATTAAAAACAACGCTACACCCGTTATGAGCAAGGTAACGGCAGTAATATGTACTCCTTTTAGCGTTTCCGAAATCATGTCATTGAACAGAACACCGATGACTCCGGCCGGAATCGTGGCGATTATTAAATAGACAATGAAGCGAAAATCATCCCTCGCCTCTTCGTTTCGATGCAATATGTAAGAAAAGCCGTTCGTCGCAAGACGAATAATATCGTTACGATATATAATTAAAACGGCAATCAAAGAACCTGCATTTACAAGCAATTCAAATGTCAACTTTTTTGTGGAAATTCCTAAAAAGTGCTGGGCAAGCACCAAATGCCCGCTGGATGAAATCGGGATTGGCTCGGTAATTCCCTGAATCAACCCCAGCACGATATATTTAATAGTTTCCATTATATTTATTTCCATCACATCTCACCATCCCCGATTTACTAGAATACCTTTTTTACGTTTGCTTTTCAATTATATTTGGCAAATAAAATGAAAAACAGTAATGTTGTTAAATTGCCATTTTACTCAAGACCATAAGCCGCTGTTTAAGGAGAGAAGTCAAACGCGGGATACTTCCAAAGCAACTTTATCCCGCATATAAGGTGCCGTAAGACTCCCACTTCAAGACTTGATGAGTTGATACAAAAGGTTTAAGTGGGAGAAAACGGCACCTAAATGCCCGATTGGTTCAACTAACATTCAGTAGGAGCCCTACTGATGGACAAAGGCAGCAAGATATTTTCTTTGACAGTTAACGTATCCAGCAAATTATATTCCTGGTAAATGAAGCCGAGGTGATGCTTGCGGAATTCGGCAAGTTGCTTTTCCTTCATGCCGACGATGTCTTTTCCATCAATTTTGATCGTCCCCTCACTCACTTTGTCAATGGAAGAAAGGGCGTTAAGCAATGTCGTTTTTCCCGAGCCTTACGCGCCCAAGATACTGACAAAATCTCCTTTTTCCACTTGAATATCTATTCCTTTTAAAACTTCCTGCCTGTTAAATTTATTTCCGTAACTTTTATAAATTTTTTGCGCTTCAAGAATACTCAATTATGTTCAATCCTTTACTTGATATATTGATCATAAAAGGATTGGATATCTTTTTCCTTCGATTCGACGAACAAATGATAAAAGCATGTGACAAACATGTCACATGCGTGTGGCGTGTCAGATTCTCAAATTCGTTAGAGGAATGTCGTTCCTGTTCCCGGCTATGATTGTTGTTACTATAATGATCACGAGCAAAAATTCGAACCCTGTCTTTTCGGCAACCGCTGGTTTTCCCCATCAATCTTAATAAACTAAAAATATTGGTAAAAGAAATTCATTTTTTCACCACCGTATCGGAATAAGTCGGAGTGTGATCCAAATGTTTTTGCGGCCGACCCATTCGTTTTTAGCATTGTTGTATACATAAAAAAACGCTATAACAAATAGCATCAGGTTACCATTGACTTACAGGCTCTTTTTCTCGGCAAGCTTGATGAATTCGATCACTTTACCATGTTCAAGCTATATGCTTCGGTTTTTCTTCATATTTCAATGGCTGTCTTGGGAAAATAGCCTTAACAACGCCGCGCTCAAGGAGAAACGCGTCTTGTGTTTTCCTCCGTTAGGAAGGGCAGATATTTCCCAAAAGCGGCCAGATGTTTAAAGGCGTGTTTGTTTGTGGTACGATTGTTTGTGTTCTCGCCGACTTTATCACATACAGTTTGTCTCCGTTTTTCATGTTTGAATGTTGCATTTCGTTTATTCAACCGGAAAACGATATTTTGCTTGTCAATTGGTTTTGGCCATGTTATATTTTAGTAGATACAATATTTAGGTGTAACAATCAAATAAAACACAATATATAGTGACACAACAAAGAAGGCGCCCAAAAGGGCTTAAAAGGGAATCCGGTGAAAAGCCGGAACTGTCCCCGCAACTGTAAATGCGTACGAACGGCAATACCACTGTTTTTTAAACGGGAAGGTGACCAAGTAGGACGATGCATAAGTCAGGAGACCTGCCTTTTTTGTCACAGTTTCAATTCTTCGGGGATTGAGAAGATGAAACGATAGTGGAAACCGTCATTTTTCGTGCGCTTTTTTCTCCTATCGTTTGATCCGCTCTCTTCCCGGAGCGGGTTTTTCTATTTTTAAAAAATGAAGAAAAGGTGAGAAAATGACAACCATTATTGCTGAAAAAGAATCTCAAAAGCAGCCATTTGATCGAAAGAGATTATCGCGTTTTATAGAAAGGGTCGCGGACTTAAACTGTCCCGCATACATCGATAAGGTTGTCCGGGTGATAGAATCTAAAAATGAATATCATAAAGATCATATAACGGGCCTTCTCATTCAAGCCGCTTTGGAAAATACGGATGAAGCCAACCCGGATTGGACATACACTGCCGCAAAAATCTACCTCGCAAACTTGTACAAACAGGCCAGTATCAACCGCTCCTATGACAAAAAACAAAAATACGGGGATTTCTATCAATTAATCAAGCAATTAACTGATTTCGGAATTTACTCGACTCGTTTACTTGAAAAATACAGTGAAAAAGAGATTCGGGAGCTGGAACAAATCATTGATCCGGAGCGTGACTTGTTATTTGATTACATAGGACTTCATACATTGGCGACGCGTTACCTGGCAACGGATCATGAAAAAAATGTTTATGAATTGCCGCAAGAACGCTGGATGATCATCGCCATGCATTTAATGCAGGATGAGGCAAAGGAAAAAAGAAAAGAGTGGATTCAGGAAAGTTATTGGGCGTTGTCGAACTTGTACATGACAGTCGCCACTCCTACTCTTGCCAATGCCGGACTTGCGCATGGCCAACTTTCGAGCTGCTTCATCGACACGGTGGAAGATTCGCTGATCGGCATTTACAACAGCAACACAGATGTTGCCAGGCTTTCCAAAGACGGCGGAGGCATCGGGGTCTATATGGGGAAAGTCAGAAGCCGTGGAAGCTCCATAAAAGGATTCAAACACGCGTCATCCGGGGTTCTTCCCTGGATTAAACAGTTGAACAATACAGCAGTTAGTGTTGATCAGCTCGGAAGGAGAAAAGGCGCTGTTGCTGTTTATCTTGATGTGTGGCATGCGGATATTCTTTCTTTTCTCGATTTAAAACTGAACAATGGCGACGACCGTCAGCGGGCGCATGATATTTTTACGGGTGTATGTATTCCCGATCTCTTTATGGAGCAAGTGGAACGACGCGGTGACTGGTATTTGTTTGACCCGCATGAAGTGAGACAAGTCATGGGCTTTTCGCTGGAAGACTTTTATGACGAAGAAAAAGGCGCGGGCACTTTCAGAGAAAAATATGAAGCATGTATTCAAAACGAGACTTTGACTAAAACGCGGGTTCCGGCAATTCAAATCATGATTAGAATCATGAAATCCCAGTTGGAAACAGGAACACCGTTCATGTTTTACAGGGATGAAGTGAATCGCATGAATCCGAACAAGCATGCGGGAATGATTTATTCAAGTAATTTATGTACCGAAATTATGCAAAACATGTCCCCCACTGTGCAATTTGATGAAACAATAGATGGAGACACGATCATTACTTATAAAAAACCTGGTGATTTTGTCGTTTGCAATCTTTCATCCATTAATTTGGCCAAAGCGGTTCAAAAAATAGATGGCCCGCACGATGTACTGGAACGATTGATCCCCATCCAAATCCGAATGTTGGATAATGTCATTGATTTAAACACCATTGACGTTAAACAGGCTGTCATCACCAATCAAAAATATCGGGCTATCGGACTGGGAACATTTGGCTGGCATCATTTATTGGCCTTAAACGGCATTGAGTGGGAATCAAAAACGGCCGTGGAGCTTGCAGACCAATTATATGAAAAAATCGCCTTGCTGGCCATTCGCGCGAGTGTCGAGCTGGCAAAAGAAAAAGGGCCCTACCCTCTGTTCCAAGGCAGTGATTGGGAAACAGGAACTTATTTTCAGAAACGGGGCTATCTGGCCGGTGACAGATCAGACGAGTGGAAAGAGGTCATGGAAGCAGTTCAAACCGCCGGGATAAGAAACGGGTATTTAATGGCAGTTGCACCCAACTCCAGCACATCCGTTATTGCAGGCTCAACAGCCAGCATCGATCCCATTTTCAAGCCTTTTTACTTTGAAGAAAAAAAGGATTACAAATTGCCTGTTGTGGCACCAGATTTAACCCATCATACGTACAACATATACCGAAAATCCGCTTACATCGTAGACCAGCGGTGGTCCATTCAGCAAAATGCCGCACGGCAACGGCATATCGACCAGTCTATTTCATTTAATTTGTATGTTCCGAACAATATCAAGGCGCAAATCATGCTAGACCTGCATTTGCAAGCTTGGGATTCGGGGCTCAAAACGACTTATTATGTCCGTTCAACGGCATCCGATATTGAGGAATGTGTATGGTGCGAGTCTTGATTTGTTACGCCACCTACAGCGGAAACACGGAAGAAACCGCAAAATTGATCCAAACCCGATTGAATAGCGAGGGGATGGAAACAACGATGTACCGGATTGGAAAAGGTCCAATCCCGGACCCCTCCGGGTTTCATGCCGTGGTTCTTGGATCTTTTACTTGGGGAAAGGGCGCCACCCCCGGCATTGTAAAAGATTTTGTATATGAACTGGGGTGGAAACCGCCGAACGTATACGTATTTGGAACAGGAGACACCCAGTTTGGGGGCGATGATTTATTTTGCAAAGCAGCAGACAAGCTGGCGAAGTTTTACTGTTCGCCGATCGCCCCCTTGAAAATAGAACAAAGCCCAAGAGGCTCGCAGGAAAAACATGTCAACAACTGGACGGAAGGAGTTATCAAACATTGCCTGAACTTTTACAAAAAGCAGCCATATTAAACCCTGTCAACCCGAATAAATCTACTGCCCTTTTTGGCGGGAAAGCGAGCGGAATATTAAATTGGAATGATCTTGCTTATCCTTATTTTTACGATTACCGCGAGCAAATCCGCTCATTGTTTTGGCGGGCCAGCGAGGTGGACATGACGCAAGATGCCAAACAGTTTCCCACTCTTTCAAAGCCTGAACAGGAGGCGTTTTTAAAAATTATCGGCCTGCTCGCAACATTGGACGGCCCACAAACGGACTTGGCGGCGAGAATTTCCCATTTTTCCACTGATCCATCCGTCAAATCCATTATGGCTACTATTGCGGACCAGGAAAGTGAACACAATCACAGCTATGCGTATGTCCTTTCTTCTGTTACAACACTTGATAAGCAAAATGAATCTTTTGAAACTGGCAGAAAAGATGAAGTATTGCTAAAAAGAAACGAACGGATTATGGACGTTTATAATGAATTTGCCCATGCTCCTTCCATTCAGACCGTATTAAAAGCGATCGTTTATTCATCATTACTCGAAGGTTTGTTTTTCTATTCCGGGTTTGCATTCTTTTACAACCTTGCCAGACATCAAAAAATGGTGGGAACATCAACGATGATTTCTTACATCAACCGGGATGAACTTCAGCACGGCCGCTTTATGGGCGATTTGTTCCGAGCTGTTCTTGCAGAAAATCCGGAATATAATACAGCTGAATTTTGCAACTGGGTATATGATCAATTTGTTCACGCTGTTGAACAAGAAACCGCATGGAGCAGGTACGTACTTGGAGAGATTGACGGTATCGATCTTCTTGAGATGGAAGGATATATTCAATATCGAGCCAATAAGATGTTGAAATTATTGGGCTTAAGCGAAATATACCCTGATTATACGGAAAATCCGATGAAATGGATTCGGGCGTATGTAGATAACTTTGATGGAACGAAAACAGACTTTTTTGAGCAAAAGTCTCGTCAATATACGAAAACAAGTGATTTAAACGGATTTGATGAGCTCTAAGAAACATGGCCATACCAGCGTCAATTGGTATGGCCTTTTATTTCAGCTCGGGTCGACTTCATCATACGATAAACGGGTGACACGTGTATATTCTCCCTTGCGTACTTCTTTTGTTGTGGCCTTTCGAATCATCTTTTCCTGCTCATCTATTCCGGGAGCGATGGTTGGTTCATTTTTCCTATCTTTTTCTTTCAATTCTGTTCCCTCCTTGCTCTATAATTTTCTCCAGCCCCTTCATTGTTATGTATCTTGAGAAAGAAATACATTATTTTGAAATACCGATAAAGAGAAGCAAAAGTATAAACATGCCAAAAGACTCATTTTCATTCATATCCGTTTTCCAAGCTTGCCAACTGGGTAAATGATTTAAAATGGTTATGAAAGGAGGATTCGTCATGCGCTTATAGTAGATAAAAACGGTTTTGTAGTCATTTTTCCATCCATAAACAAATACCCCGTAGTCATCTCCACTGTTATGGCCGTATAGTAAATTGGTTTTTTGGCAAATGGGCAGAATCCTGTAGGTTGAGGTCGCTGTCAATAGCCTGGTTGTTTGGGAACCAATTTAAAAAACTGTTGAGTCATTGCTTCCGTTTTGGCTTTTTCCCCCATCTTAGATTTGCAAAAACGTGTCCCATTCCCTTCATTTTCTTGGGCAGAAACACAACAACAATTAATGGTATAGGTTTTATGATGATGATTGCCGCTGAAACCATGGGTGATTCCTCTTGAAGGGAGGGATGACTGTGAAAAAATTTAAATCGTGGGCACTTAAAAATGACTGGTGGCTACCTTGGGTCGGTGTTTCTGCAACCATATTGGGGTTGCTGATCCCGGATTCCGTATTAAAGGGTAAACTGTTCGTCATCATCCTTCAACTGATCAAACAACATTGGCTGGAAATGATGTTGATTGGATGGGGAATATTCATCCACCTCGAAATACGGAAGCTTAAAAAAAATGTACAGAATAATCATTCAGCAGATAAAATTAGTTGATTTTCCCTTCATTATCGGAACGGGCGTTCTATTTTCGGAATTTCTTTAATAATCTTACATTAAAAGGAGGAAAAAATGATGAGTCATTTTGCACATGTCATCCCCATTCATATGTTAGAGCAGAAAAAAGTCGTGAATGTAGTCCCGAAAGGCGTTGAATTGATCCAGGCTCCGGAATTGTGGAAGGAAACAAAAGGAGAAGGCATCACTGTAGCTGTTTTGGATACCGGATGTGATGTCAATCATCCCGACTTAAAAGACAGAGTAATGGGGGGAAGAAATTTTACAGATGATGATGACGGCCGTCCTGAAATCTTACAAGATTATAATGGCCATGGTACTCATGTATCCGGAACAATTGCCGCTAGTGAGAACAATAAAGGAATTGTTGGAGTAGCGCCTGGGTGCAACTTACTCATTGTCAAAGTGCTCAACAAAAACGGCGCAGGCCAATATGACTGGATTATCAAAGGGATAAAATATGCGGTTGAACAAAAAGTGGACATCATTTCAATGTCTTTGGGAGGACCTGTTGACCACCCGGAATTACATGAGGCTGTCAGGGATGCTGTCAACAAAAATGTCCTTGTTGTGTGCGCGGCCGGAAACGACGGGGATGGCGAAGAATCATCAGATGAATATGCCTATCCAGGGCGTTATAATGAAGTCATTTGCGTTGGTGCGATTAACTATGACCGCCGCTATCCCGATTTTACAAATTCCCATGATGAAATTGACTTGGTTGCTCCTGGAGTGGAAATCTTATCTACCCATCTTAACGGAAGATATGCAGTCTTAAGCGGCACGTCTATGGCAGCCCCTCATGTGTCCGGTGCATTAGCTCTGATTAAAGTTGCAGCCAACAAACATTTTGCAAGGCCGCTGTCAGAAAGTGAATTATATGCCCAATTAGTCAAACGGACAGTTCCATTGGGATTTTCAGCGAAGATTGAAGGGAATGGCGTCGTGTATTTAACAGCGCCGGAACGACTGGAGAGAATATTTGATGAAGAAGATAAAAAAGAGTTGATTAAAGCTTGTCTGGCGAGCGGAGTAATGAATGCGTAAATCAAAAAAACACGCAAAGAAACAAACGTCTCTTTGCGTATTTGAAAATGGGGCATCATCGGCCCCATTCATTTTTTTGGTTATATTTTTACAACGTTTTCGGCTTGTGGTCCGCGTTGGCCTTCAACGATTTCAAATTCAACGTGCTGGCCTTCCTCGAGTGTTTTGAATCCATCTTCTTGGATCGCACTGAAATGTACGAATACGTCGCTTCCGCCTTCCACTTCAATAAAGCCGAAGCCTTTTTCGCTGTTAAACCATTTTACTGTACCTGTTGCCATGTAGATAAAACCTCCAAAAATTTTTTAATATGTTACTAATATTTACCCTGTAAATAAAAATTTCACATATTATAATCAATACCCACTTTTTGGAGTAGATATTCATTATAACATGTGAATGGAACTCCAATATTGGTACTTAAAAAAGCTTTGATCGTTTTGTTCCCTCTTATCATACAGGAATAAATATGAAAAAGCAAGAAATGAGGAAAGATTTTTGGTCGATATGATCAAATATAATCCGCCCATTTCCTTGCTTTTTCGACATGTTGTTGATGCGGATCATTTCGCTTTCGTCGTCTTGGTCGTTTTCTTTTTTTTAGTGGTCGGTTTTTTATCCGCCTGTGGCTTGGTCCTGTCGATCGAAGCCTGTAATGCTGCCATTAAATCATTCATTTCAGTAACAGGGGCTTTTTCTTTCACAGTTACCAGTTCTTTTCCGGTCCTTTTCGCTTCGACAAGCTCCAATACCCGCAAACGGAAATCGTCCTGATACGCTTCTGGTTGAAAGGTTGTAGTCAATTGGTCAATCAGTAATATGGCAGTGTCAATTTCTTTTTTAGAGACATTGTCAGCACTCGGAATGTTCGGCACCTCTGCTGCTTTTCTGACCTCATCCGGAAAGTGGATCGTCTCCATTAATAAAGTATTAGAGAAAACGCGAATAACCGCTAATTGTTCTTTTGAACGGATCATGATTTTGGCGATTCCCACTTTTTCCGAGGTCGTTAAAGCTTTTCTGAGGAGGCTGTACGCTTTTCCACCGCCATCGGGAGACATATAATAGCTTTTGTTAAAATAAATGGGGTCGATTTCTTGGAGCTTGATAAAATCAATGATTTCTACCGCTTTTTCTTCCCCCCCTCCCTTCAATTCCTTCAGTTCGCTCTCTTCTATCACAACAAACTTGCCTTTTGCCACTTCATAGCCCTTTACAATTTCTTTCGCTTCAACCTCCTGCTCACACGACGGACAAATCTTTTCATATTTTATCGGAGTATGGCATTTTTCATGAAGAGAGCGAAATTTAACATCTTTATCCTCAGTGGCCGCATGCAGCTTGACCGGAATATTAACAAGCCCAAAGCTGATGCTGCCTTTCCACATGGTATGCATAAACTCACCTTCCATCCATTGTCTATTGACACTAGTTTTTGTTCAAAAGATCGTTACATACACAAAAACTTTTGGTAAATGCAGAGCAGTTGGGCAAATTATGAATGGAAAGGTGTGATGTTTAAGATGAAGCCTATGCTCCCTTCTTTGTCATTCGATCCTCCCGGATATGGCAAATGGCGATATGAAATAAAATACGACGGCTACCGAGCCATTTTGGAGTGGAGTGAAGATGCTATTCATCTTTGGAGCAGAAACGGAAAGGATTTGCTGCCCCAGTTTCCAGAGATCAGCCGCTTTCTTCAATCACAAACAGATTTATTCGCAAGCTCCTTTCCCCTTATGCTCGATGGTGAATTGGTCATTTTGGAAAATCCGTACAAAGCAAATTTTCAAAAGTTGCAACAGAGGGGCAGAATGGGTTCAAAAGATAGAATCATGCATGAAGCAACCGCCTGGCCCTGCCGCTACCTAGTGTTTGATCTTCTCGTTTTGAATGGAAAAAGCATGACAGACCACCCATATATGGAAAGAAAATCATCGCTGCAAAAACTTTTTAAAACCGCCGCATTTCCTTTGTCTCCAAACCCCGGCGATAAAAAGCTATGTCAGTATGTTCCAGCTTTCCACTCATTCAAAGATGCCATACAATTAGCGAAAGACTATGATAGTGAAGGCATTGTTGCAAAGGAGCCGCAAAGTCCTTGGGAAGCCGGCAGAAGAACGAGTAGTTGGCTAAAAATAAAAAATTGGAAAACGGTTTCGTGTTTTATCACAGCGTTGGATGAACAAAACAATTACTTTTTTGTCGGGGTATGGAAAGGTGAAGCCATATTTCCACTTGGCCAATTTCTGTTTAATTTGGATGCCCATACAAAAACCGCCCTCATCACGACGATCCGGCAAAATTACGTGCAACGGGAGGGAACGAAACTAGTTGTAAAACCCGGGATTTGTCTTGATCTATATTATTTGGAGTGGGCCGATGGCTTGCGCGAACCCCATTTTAAAGACTTGCGTTTTGACTTGCATCCGGATGATTGTACGTACGAGCAATTTCTGCTTCATGAAGCATCATTTCCAAATGAAGTGGCCATCACCCATCCCGATAAGTTGTTGTGGAAAAGTAACGAGATCACGAAACTGGACTACATTCGCTATTTGCGAAAAGTGTCCCACCTTATGCTTCCATTTTTGGAAAAACGGGCTTTAACAGTCATCCGGGCACCACATGGCATATTTGGCGATTTTTTTTACCAAAAACATAAGCCTGATTCAGCACCTGACTTTGTTGAATCCTGCATGATTGATGACATTGATTATATTGTTTGTAATGATTTAAAAACGCTCATATGGCTTGGCAACCAGTTGGCCATTGAGTTTCATATTCCGTTTCAAACGATCACAACCAACTTTGTAAGC
Source organism: Siminovitchia sp. FSL W7-1587 (assembly GCF_037963795.1). Lineage (NCBI taxonomy): Bacteria > Bacillati > Bacillota > Bacilli > Caryophanales > Bacillaceae > Siminovitchia > Siminovitchia sp. FSL W7-1587. The sequence continues at coordinate 26,170 of NZ_CP150169.1, read as the reverse complement.
GAAATTGTCTTTGATCTTGATCCGCCTGACCGTTCGAAATTCCCTTTGGCTGTGCGCGCGGCAACCTTATTAAAAAAAATATTGGATGAGTTCAACCTGCATTCTTTCGTCAAAATGTCGGGAAATAAAGGCCTGCAAGTATATATCCCTTTGCCGGAAGATCAATTTACATGGGAGGATACACGGACCTTTACATCATTCATTGCGGAATTTCTCGTTCAATACGATCCAGATTCTTTTACAATTGAAAGATTAAAGAAAAACCGAGGTGAACGGCTTTATATTGATTTTATTCAGCATGCGGAGGGTAAAACCATCATTGCCCCCTATTCTATGCGTAAAAATGAATCAGGGCTTGTAGCCGCGCCGCTTCAATGGAAGGAGTTGACCGACAAGCTTGTCCCCGATCAATTCACCATACAAACGGTTCTGGAAAGAATCAAGCAGATCGAAGACCCGTTCGCCCATTTTTTTACCTGCAAAGAAAACCAGCCTTTTACACAAGCTCTTCAACGGCTCAAAAAAGGGTGATCAGGCAAAGGCACAGTCCTCTTTCCTCCACAGTCAATTGTTCCGCGAATTTTAGCTGTGGAGTATTTGGATGGAAAAACTGCTGCCAGCTAACAGGCATCAATCCTTTTTTAACGGTCATGACCGCTTGTCCATTTTTATAAAGGAACCGATTCGAGTACGGCTTTTTTAATTGATAGCAGTCGGATTCTATTATAAAATTCATTTGTTTTCCTTTTTCTCGCTTCAATGTTATCTTTAATGGTTTATCAGCCCCAAAAAATATAACATCATTCAAGTTGACATACATATAACCGGTATGGCCGTTTCCGTGTTCATGCACTTTAAAAATATGCCCTTTCTCACCCAAGGAAAAGTAACGCAAACGTTCACGTCTTTCCCTTCCTTTGAGAGAAAGAATCGACCACCTCCGTATGCCGTCCGAAGAATATGCCTCAAGTACCGTTTGGGAATTATGAGAAGGGAATAACAAATACGTGTTTCCATGCAACGATGTTGCGCTGTGCACCAATGCAAATGAAACGGCATTCTTTTTAAAGGTAAAATAAACACAGCGAAAAAAATAGTAAACCATGAAAAGAAAAACAGCCACCCCTGCCATATTCGTGAGCAAAAAATCCGTTCTTTTCATATTAGGTAATATGACTACAATAAAGACAACGGCAAATAAGACAGTTTGCTGCAAATAAAGCTTCGACATAAATGAATAATGATCCTTAATGTTCATCGCTTCCCCCCTGTACCAGAAGCTTCAATAAAGTATACGTGACAGCCACCCATTCCATGACTAATATAACGGGAAACTCAATTAGTAGGGACGCCTCATCCCCTACTGGTTGCTAGCTGAACCAATCGGGCTTTTACGGGCAGTACTCTCTCGTTTCGCTTTCCCCTGAGCTTGAAATGAGGTTTACTGCTAGTTATTGCGGGGTCAAGAAAGTGAATGCCCAATTATAGTGCGGGGATGGTCATCATTGATCAGAGTGTTGATAAAAAGACGCCCAGCGAGGCATAGTTTGCGTTGGCGCCGTATTTGTAGGAGAAAAGGGATGTCGTGGGAGCGGACGGCATGCCGGATATTAAGGCGGCGAGAACAAGCAATGAAGAAGGAACATTCAAAAACATAAACGGGAATAGCAGGAAGGGAATGACAAGTAGTTTGGCGCCGGCTGATATCCATAATGTAGTAGTTGTGAATAAGCTTACATATTCATCTTTTTTGATTTCCGCAAGGGAACTGCCAATCATGATCATCGACAGTGGGATTGTTATTTTCTTTCCAAAATGCCAGGCATGCTGGAAGGAGAAAACATCAAAGCAAGACCCGTGATTGTCGCAATAATTCCCGAATTGAACACAATATTTCTCCGATGTAAGCATCTCCCCGAGAAAAGATATAGATCCCATATGTCCATATGAAATGAAATAACAAATGTTAATAATCATTGCATATGTAACTCCTATTTCTCCAAATATGATGAAGCAAGTGGCGTAGCGCCAATAAATCCTGGTTCCCGAAAATATTCAAGCCTTCATAAGGGCTTTTCTAGTGTCTGGCAGACCGGAACGTTTTCTCAACCAGGCAGCTAGCAAGGAGCTGATAAATGGAATATAAGCAGACATGGATATAAGCCGTGAAAATTCCGTCAGTAAATCCATATGGAATGAAATATTCAAGGAATATATGATCAATGCGGGCAATGTTATATACAAAAGAAGTTGTGTGCAAACCTCGGTTGTATGCTTGCCAAGGATGTTTCTTTTTCTGCAAACATACCCTGTCGACGCCATTAGAAAAAGCATGCTCATTTCCTGTAAAAAATGACCGACTGCATTCAACTTGCATCCCTCCCCTCCCATTACTGTATAAAAAAACACTCAAAGGACCCTTCACAAAAAATAAGAAGCCTCCCAACTCCTGCTTGGAGTCGAAGGCTTCCCTGGTACCGTTATTTTAAAATCCTGAACACAAGCGGTATGCGATAAATTTCTCCATTGTATGCTTTTACTGCCGCGATAATCGTAAATACAATATAAAGAATGGCGATGATAGGCACTAGAATAAATCCAATTAAAATGAACATCATTAAGGATGCCACGATTGAATAGACGGTATAGGAAATAAAAAAGTTTAAATATTCCTTACCGTGAAAATCGATAAAAGCGGAATCCTCTTTCTTAATGAGCCAAATAATAAGCGGTCCGATCAGCGCGGAGAAAAAACTAGTAACATATATGGCTGTTGCCAAGGTTCTTTCGTTGCTTGAAGCTGTATCCATGATGATACCTCCTGTTTTTTTATGCATGTATTATTTTTATGAATATCTCGTTTAAAAGTTTCAGCTTTATGATAATTTTTTTTGGACGAGCATAGAATAGATTAGCGATTCATAGGGCGGGGTGATGAAAGCGGATGTCAAGCGGGTGGGTTGTCGAACTTTTGGAATTTTTGGGACAGTACGGGTTTGCGGGTATCGCCATCGGGCTTATGATTGAGGTGATTCCAAGTGAAATTGTTCTGGGGTATGGCGGTTATTTGATATCGGCTGGAAAAATTTCATTTTTAATGGCTTTTATTGCCGGAATCATTGGGGGAACGATGGCGCAACTTTTTTTATATTGGCTTGGGATATACGGGGGCCGACCTTTTTTTGACCGTTATGGGAAATATTTATTGATCCAACCTAAACACTTGGATGCGGCGGAAAAGTGGTTTGACCGCCATGGAACGATCGTCATTTTCACTGCCCGTTTCATCCCGGTCATCAGGCATGCGATCTCCATACCTGCAGGTATCGCGAAAATGCCATTTTATCAATTCACGATCTATACGATGGCCGCAATGATCCCTTGGACTATTTTATTTCTATTCATTGGCATGGAACTTGGCGCCCATTGGGAACAAATAGGAGCAATTGCCGGGGCTTACTTGAAACCCATTATCGCGATCGCTTTATATGTTTTACTAGGATACTTCTTATTAAAATATCTCATTGCAAAATATGTGTCGATAAAGAGAAAATAATTTACGAAAAACTTACAAACTTGGTATATCCAAATAGAACTTTTTTTTGTATGATATTTGTAGAATTTCAATTCACAAGAACATACAGCTCATAATTGAGGGAAGGCAAATGGTGCGCCACCAGCCCTGTTTCTTGGCTGGTCTTAGTGGGTTCGATTCCCACCCCGAAATTTTTTATGCATCTTTTAAAAAATTTCGAGGGCAGGATCGTACACCACACCTGCCCTGGGCAGGAGGGGTTCAAAATGCTCAAGAAACGTGAAGTAAACGGGCATGAATGCCGGATTCTATTTGATTTGATGACGCATCCCGATGTCTTCCCTTACGTGCGTCAAAAAGCTTTTTCCTATGATGAATACGTCTTTTTGACAAAGCAGACAATCGAAGCGGAAGAACGCGGAGAGTTAATCTCCAGAACGATTCTGGATGAATGGGAAAATCCGATTGGAACGATTAATTTGTATGACATTGAAGGCAATACTGGTTTTTTGGGCACTTGGATTGGCAAGCCATTTCATGGCAAAGGCTATAACAGTCTGGCAAAAGACGCCTTTTTCAAAGAATTATTTTTCGACCGGAATATTGAAACGGTCTATATGAGAATTCGCAAGGAAAACATCCGTTCGAAAAAGGCTGCCGAAAAGCTTTCTTACGTCTTGCAGGCCAATGAAACGAAGCAAGACGTATTTCAAAAGCTGAACGCCACTGGATATATCTATGATCTTTACGCGGTTCCAAAAGATTTATATACGATGGCGTTAATGAGGCAATCATTGAAAGAGGAAGAATCGCAGCAGATGGAAGCTTAAAAAGACTGTTAAATTATCAAAATATACCCGGCTTCGGCTCTCTATTCAAGAGGACTGAAGCCGCTCTGTTTTATATTTGCTCCGCTATAAAAAGTACGTAAACCTGCTCAATCGCAAAAGTACTTTTCAAATTTCAAGAGATCGGATTCTAACGGCGGATTGACATTGAAAATATGATTGATTGGCGTAAGACTGCTCATTCCATTCAGGCTACTTTGCCACTTTTATCATGGCGCTGATTTCTTTTGGGTCATCGGACTTCCTCTCGGCTATGTACTGGCCAATTATACCGCACTGGGGCCGTTTGGCTTTTGGTTTGGCCTGATTTCCGGGCTGGCAGTCGGCGCATTCACTTTATCGTTTCGTCTGCGGCATATTCAAAAAAAGAACGAACCTGCTTCTTCCTAGCGGTTCGTTCTTTGTGTTTCATTTTTATTTGCTTATTTTCCGATAAACTGTTGTGTCCAGTAATTTCCATTTTCAACGTAGCCGACACCGATATGTGTATAGCTGCTGCTTAAGATGTTTTCACGGTGACCTTGGCTCTTCATCCAGGCTTGTACTACTTCCTCTGGTGTACGCTGTCCCATGGCGATGTTTTCACCTGCTGAACGGTAGCTGATTCCGAATTTTTTCATCATGTCAAATGGTGAACCATGTGTTGGGCTGTTATGGTCAAAATAGTTGTTGGCTGCCATGTCTTTTGATTTTTCACGAGCCACTTTGCTGAGCTCCAAATCAACTTTTAGCGGGGCCAAACCATTTTTTGATCTTTCTGCATTCGTTAAGTCTACCACTTTTTGTTCAAAGGCGCTCAATTGAGAACCATTTTGCTCTGTTGGTTGTTGCTCCTCTTGTTTACCAGGTTGTTTTTCTGGTGCAGGTGCTGGTGCTGGTTTAGCCGGTGCAGGCGCAGGTGTTTGTGCTTGCTCCTTTTTGGCTGGTTGTTTTTGTTTTGGAGCTTGTTTCCAAGTTTTTTTCTTTGGTGTGAATTTATGATAAGGCTGCTTGCACCAATCATTCATTTTTGAAAAATCACCAGTTTGGTAGAAATAATACACCTTTCCATTTTGTTGTCCTGAATTAGGTTGTGCGGCATCTGCTGTTCCTCCTGCTAGAGGGGATGCCATCAACGCAACTGCTGCTGCAGCTGATACGACAAGCTTTTTCATTTCTGTTTTCCTCCCTGTTTTCTTTTTCCGCTATTATAGTAACATGCGATTTTTGTAATATTTCAGGGAGGAATTGCCATGGGCATTGTCTGCTTTCGGCAGAAATTCCCCAACATGCAATCAGACAACTTTTTTCTATTTCTTATTTTAAATGAAGTTTTCCATTTGCCGTATACTATAACCAAAAACTACTAAAATATGACGGTTGACAAACTCAGAAAAGAGCGCATTGTGTTACGTTTGTTACAAATTTATGTCAAATGTGACCGCTGTTTTATTGATCCTGGCGTTTGCGTCAACGCCATTCATAGTATAAAACTTCCTTTCTTCGGTTATTCTATAAGTAAAGGAGGTTCCTATGAGTACAAAATATCGCTGTCCAAGTTGCAAAACGAATCGTTCCAGGTTCAACATTATTGAACAAGTTGTCCATGCGGTAAAGCTCGATCCGCAAACCGGAGATATCATCGAAAAATATGATCATGAGGCTGACGCAGGCCCACTGCATACTATTTACAATGGTCCTGAAAGAAGAGTCCAATGTGGGACTTGCGGATTAATCGAAGAGGAAAGAACATTTGCAAAATATGGCGAACAATGACCCGTTTCGTTATAGCGGGTCATTATTCATTATCAACCACTTTTCTGGTTAAAAGTCCTCACATTTTAAGAAAAGCCAAACAATTATCAGAATGATCGGATAAATTAACTTTTCACGCACCAAAATAATCTGTTGATAAACGAAAGGTTTATCATCAGGCGGAAGAAAATAGATAAGATACGGCGGAATTATGTGAGAAAATGTTTAGCAAATGAGTTTGGTGCTAAAATTGGCGATTCAAAAAGATATGCATTAAAATAAGTTCTCAGAACATATGGTAAACGATATGATATAGGAATATTTATCCTGTTTAACTTCATACAATTAAACAACAATATATCAATAAAATCATATTAAGTTATGAAATTCTAACATGGAAATTGAAGAAGGTATCCGCAGATTAAAACAGGCACTTCCATAAGAACGTAGAAACATGGCACAACGTTTATAATAAAATGAAAAGAATTTGTTAGGATAACTACTTATAGCAGGAGCATTTGGTTATCCCATTTTTATAAATCTCCCATTTAAACTTGTTTCGGCATACAGCATTTTATATGCAGCAACTTAGCAAGAGCCTTGCAATCTCTCACTTACGCAGCTTTAGTTTAGAATCTCTACAGTTTTATTAACCGAATTAACTTTTTATTTACATGTTTCCTTTTTCCGATGTTTTTTTACAACTGACATCATCTAATGAACACTCTGGTAATACATGATCATCATGCGTCGTCAACCCAATCTTTTTTTTAACCTGTTCCGGACAAGGAATAGTACATGCTGCATCATGAGGAATAAATTGTTTATGGAGGATTTCTGTAAGAATGTGACTGTTTGCAACTGTGACATCTGGTAGGTCAGAACGTTCTGCAAAGTAGACGTGAACATTGTCGCAAGCAGGGTCAATATGTGGACCTGGATGTGCGAAATATATTTCAAACCATACTGTATAACCGCGCGATGTATTAAAATCTGTGGCATCGATCACATTAAATAAAGCGTGTGAACATGCGGGGACCCTTATTGTTTGACAATAATAAGGTTGGAATGTTTCATCTACGTCATCATTAATGGTCACTTTCAAATGTACAAAAACATCCAAATCGTTTAAATTATTCACCCTGGCAATCATACTTTTTGTATTTATATTACTGTTAAGTGGTCCTGATGTTAAGTGGGAATTACATTTTAATAACGAATGACAGAAATCTGTAAACACTTGGCCTAAATACCAAAAAGCATCTTGAAAATTCCAACATTTTTCATTATAACTCATCTTTACTTCCTCCTATTATTTATTTACAAGCTTCATTATCTTTATATGTTTTTAAAAAAACATTGCTTTAACATCTATCACTAATTAATAGATATTGGATGCTTAACCACTAGTGTGAACTGGTAGTATGTCTATAGCGATGGAAAATCTCAACCTATAATCCGTAAAAAACCGGCGAACATCTATCAATGTAGACGCCGGGTCCTCGTGAGGGTATCCATGATTGACTAAGAAGAGTAAAAAGTTATAAATGTAAGCATGCCGCTTTCTCTTTTCAGGTACTTGATGAGCATTAAACCTATTAATGTTTAGTACAGAGTGTTGCAATGGTTTATACATAGATTTGACATGGAACTACTTGCGCGTATAGTACTAGAGTCAAAAAGCCAGCATTTTCAACAACTGGTTCTGCCGACTGGGAGGATACTATACACTCTACTCCATATCAAATCTTGGTTTAAACTAAACGACTATGTATTTTTTTCTTGCAACTTTCGTTAACTTCATTGCAAAGCACTGTATTTTTATTTTACATTACACAATGAACTTTTTTGTTGGTAGCGAACCTGAAAACTGTTTCGCGACAATATGATCAAAGATTACGCCAAATGGAAAATAAAAACGCAACCTTAGAGAAAGTCTCATAAGGTTGCAGTGACTGGCATGTATGAATAAGTTTTAACAACAAAGTGTCTATTTGAGTGGTAACTTCACTCTAGATGACTTTTTGAACGGGGCCGTCCAAAAAATAACATCGCAGCTTGAAAACTAAAAAAATAAACCCAAGATTGCCGTAAATCAACATTCTTGGGTTTTACATTTTAGTGCATTAGCTCTAAATTGGACTTTTTAGAAAGCCCCCTGTTATTTTGTTTGCAATATATCCACAGCTTTTTTCAACTGGGGATCGTTTTTCTGAAGATGTTCCTGGATTTTCGTCATTAGAGTAACGGTTGTTTCTCCGCTTAATACACCTGTTACTTCTATGTTATTTGCTTTTTGAAATTCCATTACAGCCCTTTTTGTATCTGGATCAAAATATGAATCAACCTTGCCGGGATTGTATCCTAATTCTTTCAAGATTTGTTCAGCAGTGTTTACATCAGATGCGGCCGTATCCTCTTTTAATTCCTTTTCAGGATTAATATAAGGAAGGTCTGCATATTCCGGCAGTGAGACGGGATAGTCGGGCTCAATCCCTTTTTCATTAATCCAATTTCCTTTCGGTGTCAGCCATTTTGCCATCGTATATTTGAGATTGGATCCATCCTTAAATTCTTCCGCCTGTTGTACTGTCCCTTTTCCAAAGGATGTTTTTCCAACCAGCGTGATATTGGCAGATTCGCTGGCGGCTGCAGCCAATATTTCAGCGGCGCTGGCACTACCTTCATCAATTAATATGACGGTTGGAACGGTAATCTTTTTGCCATCTTCCGCGACGTATTTTTCAACCTGCCCGTTTTTGTATGCCACTTGGAACAGCGTTTTGCCTTCAGGCACAAACATGTTCGAAATATCGATGGCTTGTTCAAGCAGTCCGCCTGGATTTTTTCTTAAATCAAGAATTAAACGTTTCATCCCTTTTTCTTCCATCTCTTTTAACGCTGTTTCTAAGTCCTTATCCGTATGGGTGGAAAAGCTTGTAATTTGAATTTTGGCAATCCCGCCTTCCAACATTTCCGGGTAAACCGTATTCATCGGAATTTCATCGCGAGTAATCGTTATTTTGATCGGATCCTCGCTTGCTTGCCGAATGATGGATAAGGTTACTTTCGTCCCTTTTTTTCCGCGAATTAAAAGAACAGCTTCATTGGCGCTTATGCCTTGTACGCTTTTGCCATCGACTTCAACGATTTTATCGTTTGGTTTTAGGCCGGCTTTTTCAGCGGGAGACCCTTTAACGGGAGAAACGATGACAATGTCCCCGTCTATTTCTTGAATTTCCGCCCCGATGCCTTCAAAAGATGATGTAATGCTTTCCTCGAATTTCTCGCTTTCTTCCTTGGTCATATAATCAGAATAAGGATCATCCAGTGACTTCACCATTCCATCAATCGCCCCATCAACCAATGCTTCTTCGTCTACGTCTGCAAAGTATTGCTTTTTCATGACGTCATAGGCTTCATATAATTTATGGAACTCTTTCCGTTCCTGCATGACCACACTTGCTGCTTTGTTATTAGCAAAAGAGAGGGCCAGAATGGTAATGCCGGCCGTTGCCAACACGGTCAGGAAAATCAATATGATGAATCTGAATTTTTTTATTTGGATAAAGCTGCTGTTTTGCGGGCTTTTGTTCACCTGGTTTTGGTCTTCTTCCAATGATCTCACCACTTTCTATCCTGGGCTTATTAAAAAGCCATTTACATATATGTATCTTTATTTTATCAATTTTCATCCGGCGCCGTAAAGACATAGACGCGACTGCCGGCTGTTTTCAAACTAAAAAAACGCCTTTGAAAAAGGCAAACAGAAAAAGACGTTATATCTTCGCGACATTCTCAAAATACTCTTCCAATGTCCAATTGCGTTCAAAAATCACCTTGGCTGCTTTTTTGCCCACATATCTGAAGTGCCACGGTTCGTAGCTGTATCCGGTTATATTTTCTTTTCCTTTCGGATAACGCAGGATGAAACCATATAAATGGGCCTTGTTTCTAAGCCATTCTCCTTCTTTCATTTCGCCAAATTTCTCCGACAGGGCAAATTGGGCTGATTCACTCGTGATGTCCATGGTAAGTCCTGTCTGATGTTCACTGCTACCTGGAATAGCCACAACCTGGGCGGCCTTTTCTTCTCCCACTTGCTCGATCTCATTTTGAAAAATGGCTTGTTGGCGTCCATATGAGCGATATCCGGAAGAGGCATATAATTGAATGCCCTCCTTAGCTGCAGCCTGAAACATTTGTTCTAATGCTTCCGCAGCTTCTTTTCGCAAATAGCTTTTTTCGATATCTTGCTCCCCGAATGAAAAAGCCACTTTGGGCCGAACTAAATCGCCCGGCGCATACCCTGCCGGCAAACTGAATTCCTTATTGACGAGTACGAGTATATTATCGGGATTGGCAATTTCTTTTTTGCCATTGGCTTCTACAATTTCGTTGAAATAGGCTGCTTCCAATGTTAAGTCCGGGTCAACCGGGTCCTTTTCAGGCTTCTCCCCACGGTTTTGATCAGCTTGATTGGCGGGTTGTTCTTTTTGAGCGTCAACAGGTTCGCTCCCAGGCTTTTGGTCCTTAGGCGGTTCGGTTTGCGTTGTTGTCTTGTCCTTGTTTTCTGCCAAATCATCCGCCAAAGCACATCCACCAAGTAAAACGGTCATAGCCAGAATGCTCACATGTTTTTTCATAAAAAGCCTCACTTCTATTTGTAATTGCATTTTAACAGTCGCTGTTATCAGCCGCGCCCAATGCAACTTCGATCATGTCATTCCCAGTATGGGACTAATAGTCGTAATTTAACAAGTTCTTCCCTTTGACAGCGTCGCTCTCTGTCAGCAATATTTTGCTCGTTGCTTATGAGTCACTTAAACTAGTCTACATCATAAAGGGTTTATTTTGCAACGGACATGTGTAAACAACTCGTTGTTTTTTATATATGAATAATGCCCTTTTATTATTACGCTCCATTGCGGGCAAAGTAAAAGAAGTGAAAAAAAGCAAACCAAGGTTTAAAAGAAAATAAAGGACGCGCCAAGTATTAAAGCGTCCAACTCCTGGGGCACTGATTTGTGGACTCAGAGGTCTATTCATAGAAATTTGTTTTAGCGTTGCTTGACTACTAAAAAGTAAAGCATTAAGACAGAGCGCCCATCAGGATTGTTAAGACGGATAAGGAATCATACGCATTTGAAGATATATCCCCTTTAACATCTAATCTGTCAAAGAAGCTGCTTCATTGGCCTTTCATCGTGATGTGATTTCTTTAAGAGAATAAGCGATCATGAGTTGTCTAGATATATTTACCGCGCGGCTAGCTCTCTTTTGAACAAAATTTTGGCCGTTAATCTAATCTGAGCGTGGCAGGTGTTAGATGTTAATGTAAGGGCGAATGAAATCGAGTTATGAAGAATTGGGGAGGCTTATGTTGATGGAAAAAAACGATACTAATGGCTTTGGAGCATTTTGATCTTGGTTTTTCATAGAAAACCTGTTTAGCAACTATATCAAAATGTAGATTGAAAGGAAATAAGGAGAATATGAAATACATGTTTGGTAAAAAGGGGTTTGAACTGATGCAGATGATGCCAACGGCTTTAATATGTTAAGGAAAAAACGTTCAAATAAAGAAAATAAGAATTCAAAGGTTAACGATATAAAACATGTTGACAATTGACTAAGAAAAATAAGTGTAGGCGAGTGGCGTACTAGAGGCCCTCTCGCCTATGATGTCTATACTGATTTTAATCCATGCTTAACGCAAGGAAGCATCCAATGCCACTTCGATCATGTCGTTAAATGTCATTTGCCTCTCTTCCGATGTAGTCATTTCTCCTGTTAAGATATGATCGCTGACTGTCAGAATCGCTAAAGCATTTCTTCCGAATTTCGCAGCAAGTGTGTACAGCGCCGCTGTTTCCATCTCAATCGCCAGTATGCCATAACGCGCCCATTTTTCGTGATCGGCGTTATCGTTATAAAACATGTCGGCCGTAAAAACGTTGCCCGCTTTGAGATTCAAGCCTTTTTCTACCCCCGCATCGTACGCTTTTTTCAATAAGTCGAACGATGCCGTTGGAGCATAATCAATACCTCCGAAGGTAAGCTTGTTCATTTGTGAATCTGTTGAGGCGGACATGGCCAAAATGACGTCCCGCACCTTCACATCTTTTTGGATGGCGCCACATGTTCCAACTCTGATTAAGTTTTGTACACCGTAGCTTTCCATCAACTCATGAATATAAATTGAAATGGATGGGACGCCCATCCCGGTTCCTTGAACCGATATTCGCTTTCCTTTATACTCACCGGTAAAACCTAGCATATTACGGACTTCATTATAACATTGAACATTTTCCAGGAATGTTTCAGCTATATACTTGGCCCGAAGCGGATCACCCGGCAATAGAATCGTTTCAGCTATTTCATTCGGCTGAGCGGCAATATGTATACTCATCTTAAATTCCCTACCCCCTCAATGGAACAATTACCCCTATTTTAAAGGTTTCAATTTTTACATGCAAATCTTAATCAAACCTGAAATCTGTTGCAATCTTTTTCATTTGCGAACTTGCATCACTTATTATGGTTTCCAATAATTCCCGTACGCTCGGAACATGATCAATTAATCCGGCAACTTGGCCGCTATTGACGTACCCATTGTCGAAATCGCCATCCATTGCCCCTTTAATGTGATATTTTTCAGATGTTTTCTGTTGGAATTCTGTAAATGTCATTCCTTCTTTCTCAAGGTTGGCCAGTTGCTCGACATACGCTCCTTTTAACACCCTTCTGGCCCTGCCGTAAGAACGGCCTAAGATTTGTGTATCTTCTCCATTCGCTTTTAATAATTTTTCTTTATAAAGTGGGTGAAATGGCGCTTCCGCGGTTGCTATAAATCTCGTTCCAATCTGAACGCCGCTTGCCCCGAGCATCAACGCCGCGGCCAATCCTTTTCCATCTCCAATTCCGCCGGCTGCAAAGACGGGAATGGCCACTTTTTTCACAATTTGGGGCACAAGGGTAAAAGTTGTTAATTCTAACGAAGAATTGATTCCTGCCGCTTCATATCCTTCTGCAACGAGTATGTCTGCGCCTGCCTTTTCCGCTTTCTGCGCATGACGCACCGAAGCGACAAGGACAATGGTCCGAATACCGTTTTGTTTTAGTTTCGGGATATAGGGCGCTGGATTCCCAGCCGACAAAGAAATAGCGGAAACGTTATGTTTGATCGCCAACTGAATGATTTCATCGACATAGTCAGAGACGGTAAGTGCGATATTTAACGCAAACGGCTGTTCAGTCCTTCTCTTCGTTTCCGAGATGATTTGCTCAATTTCATCAGGGCTCATCGTACCGCAGCCGATTGTTCCCAGCCCGCCCGCGTTGGAGACGGCGGAAGTCAAAATGGCATTGCTGATATTACCCATGCCGCCTTGAATAATTGGATATTGAATAGACAAAGTATCACATGCTTGTTTCAATTTTCTGTACCTTCTTTCAAATAACGTTATAATAGAAAGAGAACGATTTCATGTTGTGGAGGGAGAAAAATGAAAATCAATTACCATCACCATCGTCCCAAGGTAGATCCGTCCGTCTTTATCGCGCCGGGAGCGTATCTCATCGGTGATGTGACGGTTGGAAAAGAGTCGACCATCTGGTTTAATGCCGTCTTGCGCGGAGATGAGGGCCCGATACATATAGGAGAAAGATGCAGCATACAAGATAATTCCACCATTCATATGTATGAGGGTTTTCCAACCATCATTGACGATGAAGTAACGGTCGGGCACAACGTTATTCTACATGGGTGTAAAATTGGAAAACGCTCTATTATAGGAATGGGCTCCACCATTTTGGATAATGTAGAAATCGGCGAAGAGTGCATCATTGGCGCCAACACCTTAATTCCTTCAGGCAAAAAAATCCCCCCCAGATCACTTGTTGTCGGATCACCCGGCAAGGTGACACGGAGCTTGAACGATAAGGACTTGGAGCTGATCCAGTTATCGATCGATACGTACGTTCAAAAAGGAAAAGAATATCAAGCGCTGGCCAAATAACCCGCTGTTGTCACCGCCAAAACCAAACCGGCGGTGACTCTGTTTTCAGTTGACGATATACGGATGATCATTGGCGTCATATGATTTGTCTTTCTTTCGCAAATCATTCCCTTTTTCAAAAACACTCTCAAAAAATTCGCTCGCGGGCTCTGCCAACAACTGGTAGTATTGCCTGAAAAGCAATGCGGCATGGTTGCCGTTCCACATGGACGGCAGCAGTTCCTTCGGCAAACCGGGATCTATGAATAGAAATTTTCTATATTCATGTACAAGCTTAGTCCGTTCCACAAAGCAATCGGCATTGGACATGTGCCCTTCATGTATAAGGCTTTGGTGGACGATAAACTGTTTTCCATATGCCGTGATGAACGACTCATATTTTTCTTCGATCTCTTCCAGTGGCCAACTGCGTCTGACAAGTTGGATATTATCCTTCGGCCCTAAGTAATCGGCAATGAAAAAATCTACAAATTCTTCGATCTCATACTTTTCAATTAATAGTTTTACTTCTTTTTCAAGGTTATTCGGCGAGATCCAACAACTGTGCGTAAAGCTGCCAAATCCGCTCCAAAGCAGTTCCTTTCGCAAATCATCCCTGATTTGCCGCTTTTCTTCCGGAATCGAATACATAAGCATACGCCATTTCCCGTCCCATTCATGGGGGTCCAGCTTAAAAATCCTTCGGCCCGCTTCATCCATCCGATTAACGCCCCGCGGCGTCAAAAAATAGTAGCTTTTATTGCCTTTCTTCTCTGATTGAAGCCATCCTTGTTTGACCATTCTTGATACGGCGACTCTTACCGCTTGCTCATTATGTCCAAACTCTTTTAACAACCGAATCAGGCTTCCAATCCAGATTTTATTGCCATAATGACGAATGTAATCGCCATATATCGTAAAAATCATTGATTGTGTATTAAAACTCATGATTTTGTCACTCATTTCATCAGCAAATGTCATTATTACAGGTCATTATATCACGGTGCGGGCCTTGATTCATTTTACAATTCTTTACCAAGTTGGACAAAATAACCCTCACTTCATTAAAAGCAAGGGCATTGATTGGTTAATCTATATTTTCAACTATGACAGAAATGCCTTGGCCGACTCCGATGCACATTGTGGCCAGCCCGTATACGGCTTTTCTTCTTTTCATTTCATAGATTAGTGTCGTTAAAATTCTTGCCCCGCTTGCACCAAGCGGATGGCCGTAGGCAATGGCACCGCCATTCACATTCACTTTATCCATGCTTAATTCTAGTTCTTTAATACATTGAATGGATTGGGATGCAAACGCTTCGTTTAATTCCACAAGGTCAATATGTTCGATAGTTAAGCCCGCGCGTTGCAGTGCTTTTCTAGTGGAGTAGATTGGGCCCAACCCCATGACTGCCGGTTCCAGACCTGCTGTTGCCCCTGTTTTATATGTAACAAGAGGCGTTACCCCCAGTTGTTCGGCTTTTTCTCTGCTCATGATCAACAGCGCCGACGCCCCATCATTTACACCCGACGCATTTCCTGCCGTAACAGTACCGCCTGGAAACAGGGGACGCAGACTTGCCAGCTTTTCAAGTGTCGTATCCGGGCGTGGATGTTCATCCTGTTGAATGACGATTTTGTTGCCTTTTTTATCATGGTAAATAACTGGTATGATTTCATCTTTTAACACATTCTGTTCGATCGCCTTTTTTGCCCGCCTTTGGCTTTCCAAGGCAAATTCATCTTGTTCCTCCCTCGTAATTCCAAAGCGCTTCGCCACATTTTCCGCCGTTTCTGGCATGGAGTCCGTTCCATACATTTCTCTTAATCTTTCATTTGTAAATCGCCAGCCGATCGTTGTATCGTACAACTCCATAGAACCGCGTGGGAAATCTTTATCAGGCTTGGCCATTACATAGGGGGCCCGGGTCATGCTTTCGGTACCTCCGGCAATATATACGTCTCCCTCCCCTGCAGAGATGGCCCGGGCGGCATACATGACCGCATCAAGTCCCGAACCGCACAGTCGATTGACAGTCACACCTCCGACAGAGACGGGAAGCCCGGCAAGCAGTGCGGACATTCTGGCGACATTTCGATTGTCTTCTCCTGCCTGGTTCGCATTCCCAAAGATAACCTCTTCTATATCGTTTTCATCCAAGGGAGGATTTCTCTTTAACAGTGCTTCGATGATGATGGCCCCCAAGTCATCGGGTCGAATATTTTTTAAAGCGCCTTTATAGCGTCCAAATGGTGTTCTTACAGCATCAACAATGACTGCTTCTTTCATTTTTTAACCAACTCTTCTTTTTGATTTGTGTAGTCATATACGCCCTTACCAGTTTTTCTGCCCAGTCTGCCCGCTTTTACGTATTGTTCCAAAAGCGGGGCCGGACGGTACTTCTCTCCCAACTTTTCATGCAGATATTTCAAGTTGTTCAGTCGTGTATCAAGCCCCACTAGATCAACCAATTCAAAAGGGCCCATCGGGAATCCAAGCCCTAACTTGATCGCTTTATCAATATCATCCGGGCTGCCCAATCCTTCCTGCAGCATATAAAAAGCTTCATTGCCAATGAGTGTGCTGATTCGGCTTGTGACAAAGCCGGGAAATTCATTTATAATGACTGTTTCTTTTCCCATTTTTTCGGCAACATGTTTAATTGAAGCTACGGTTTCGTCGCTCGTTTCCAATCCTCGGATTATTTCTATCAACGGCATTTTATGCACCGGATTAAAAAAATGCATGGCAATCGTTTGTTCAGGTCTTCTGGCAAATGAAGCAATTTCTGTCGGGCTCATTGTCGAGGTGTTCGTTGCAAACAGACAATGGGATGGAGAGGCCATTTCCATCATTTCAAACACTTGTCTTTTCAACTCCGCTTTTTCCGGGACAGCTTCGATAATCAAATCAGCATCTCGCGCCGCTTCGGCCAAATCAAGGCCATAGGAGAGATGCTTTTTAAAATCTGCTGCTTGTTCCCGCGTCACTTTTCCCATTGAAATGCCTTTTTCCAGAATGGCCTGAATTTCTTTGTTTGCCGATTCTAACACTTTTTCTTTTACATCAACGAGTGTAACGGAAAAACCGGATAAAGCAGCAACATAGGCAATCCCTCTGCCCATGACACCAGAACCGACAACTACCATTTTTTCAATCAACAGCAATACCTCCCGGCATAAAAGTACGATCTATATTTCCATTCATATATTAGAAACCGGTTTCATCGCTTCAAATGGATTTTTACAACCCTTGCAGTATAAAATACTTCTGCAGGCTGTAGGACCAAAAATATTTTCAAGGGTAACGTACGTAGAACCGCAATATGGGCAATCCACATGCCATGAACCGTCTTCTTCAAGCCTCCTTGGCGGAGGAGCAATGCCGAATTTTTTCAAACCTTCCTGCCCTTTTTGGGTAATGCGGTCCGAAGTCCAGGGAGGGTCAAATATAAACTCGACGTGTACATTTGTCACTTGGGGCAGCTTGGAAACTTCTTCGATCATATTTTTTTCGATGATTTCCAAAGCCGGGCATCCCAAAAAAGTGGGAAGCATTTGGATAGACACTTCCGATCCTTGAATGTGCACATGCTCGACCATCCCTAAATCAATGACACTGACAGTGTCAATTTCCGGATCTTTCACACGATCCAATATATCCACGACTTGTTGTTTGGAAATCGGCTGCACCGCCTCCATTTCACATCCCTCCTTATTGTTTTACCATGAGGCTGCTGTGTCCATCCGATAAACTGCCGAAAGCGTCTCCAAAGCTGTTTCCAAATCTTTCGTATGTTCTCCCAAACGGCCGTCCCGTTCGACTTTAAGAGAAATTTTGGGAGGGTCCATTCCAATAGATGTATATACTTTTACCATTTCACCCTGCCATTTTTCCTGCAATAAGGAACCTTCCTCGATCAGCTTTTGCTTGTGTATCTCTTTCGCATATGTCCCGAAACGAAACATGTCGCCAAAATCTTTTTCTACCAATTTCACCGCATTTTCCATTCTGTTTCTGGCATCGTCTGTAGAGTCGATGAGCTGGACAAACCATGTTTTCCAATGAAGCAGATGATAATATAGCTCCATGTTTATTTTAGTGGCGGCATCCGCCAAAGGTTTATAGGAGCTTTTCCTCAAAGAATCTATCTTGATTTTTTTGGCTGCTGTATAAAAGAAGTTTCGGACAACTGCATAGGCCCAATCATATTTCGGTGTTTCTATATAATCGCCTTCGCCATTCGTTCTCTCTGTTACAATGCTGTTCCGGCGTTCTTCTGCAGGGCGTAAATGGGCCTGGTCGTCCGCTTTGCCGAAACCAAGGTCTTCTAGCAATCTATAATACATAGAGGCGTGGCCCATGCAATCCTGGCTGATGGAGGAAAAGGCAACATCCGCCTCAATATGGGGCGCCAGTCCCAGCCATTCGGATCCTCGAAAAGCAATTAAAAAGTCATCATCGGCCAGTTGAAAAAGCAGGTCGCCTATCACCTCTTTTTTCATATCTTTCATTTGTGCCCCTGTCACTTTTTGTCTCCTCCCCAAGAAAGAATTTCCTTTTCATCAAGCATTTTTTGCTCATATTGACGCCATTTTTTCCGTAAATAGCCGTATCCTTTTGTTGTTCGGTAATCTTTATTATCAATGCGGGCCAGCATTCTCTTTTCTTCAGGATGAAGTGTGCGGATATGCTTTCTGTTAACAACCCAAATATCTGCCACCGGTTCCCGTCTCATAAAGTTTTCCTGGGCCATAACCATGGCTACTTCTTCGTTTGGGGCCAGCAGGCAAAATTGGTGTTGGAACGGCGATGTCGCCGTTCGCTTGCTGAATACTTCGAATTCCTGATAAAAGCTTTTCTTTTTTTCATTTCTCATGGCTATTCTCCTTATGCATTGCTTAGTGCTTCACGCACCCAAGCATTATTCTCATAGGATATTTTTCGCAAGTTAAGCCTTGCCTTGGATCTTGGGCCTTCGTTCTTAATAATTTTCTTGAATTCGTTCCAATCAGGCTGCGTATAATTCCACTTTTCATTTTGCTCATCATAATGAAGGTTGGGGTCAGGGATTGTCAGTCCGAGTGACAAAATTCTCGGAATATATTTGCTCAAAAAATCTTGCCTTAATTGTTCGTTCGTCTTTGTCCGGATCTTATATTGAATTGTTACATCCTGCTTGGAAGAGCCGGTCGTTTCCTTTGACGCAGGACCGAAAAACATTAATAAAGCGTCCCACCAGCGATTGAGCGCGTCTTGTATCATTTCCCGCTGTTCGTCTGTTCCTTCTGCCAAAGCCAAAATGATCGCCTCTCCGTGTTGCGCGTGGAATACTTCCTCCGCACAAATGCGTTGTAGAGCCCGGGCATATGGACCGTACGAGGCATTCAACATATTTGTTTGTGTAATGATCGCCGCACCATCCACAAGCCAGGCAATCAGGCCGGCGTCAGCCCACGTATATGTTTTCATATGAAACACATTATGAAACTTCAATTTTCCGGAAAATAAATCTTTCATTAAGTCATCCCTATTTTTTCCATACGGTTTTAAAAGATCTTCAGCTACTCGTAAAAGCAACTGTCCGTGCCCCATTTCATCCTGCACTTTCGCCATGATGCCAAGTTTCCTTCTTAATGTGGGGGCTTTTGGCACCCATTCCTTTTCGGGAAGCGCTCCCATAATTTCGCTGATGCCATGCATGGAGATGAGCTTAATCAACGCAATCCGGTATTCTTCCGGCATCCAATCGTCCGCTTCAATTTTCTCCCCTGCTTCAATCCGCTCCATAAACTTTGCCAATTTATAAGATTCCGATTCTTGATCAATATATGTTAGGCTGGACATCTTCGTAACCCTCCATTATATAACGTATATTTAACGTTATTTTATTATAACGTTATATTGAAAGCAACAAGAAATTCCGTTTCTGTTTCTATTTATTAGCCTGCCTTCTCTTCTTCTTCATTAAATGGCGCATCCGCCACTTTAATGGAGTCAGTCGGACAGCCGTCCAAAGCGTCCTCCAGGTCATCCTGCAATTCTTCCGGCACCGCAGCGGTACCCGTATTATGATCCAGGGTAACATAGGCAAATCCCTCATCGTCATAATCAAATATGTCGGGTGCGCATGCTCCGCACGAGCCGCAAGCTATGCATGTGTCCTGATCCACCCTCGTGTATGTTTTCATGCTTTTCACCTCCGGTTTACACTGTTTCTTTCTTCTTCGATTTCTCCATGACTGTGGTACTATGGATAGGTTGAATTTTGGATGAAGGGTCAATATATACTTTGGCATTGCTGACAGCAATAGGGGCTTCCCCAAATCCTGTAGCAATTAATTTTACCTTCCCTTCATATGTGTTGATGTCGCCAACGGCATAGACCCCTTTTATATTTGTTTCCATTTTGGAATTGACCACGATCGAATTTTTATGAATTTCAATCCCCCAGTCTTTAATGGGGCCAAGGGAAGCTACAAAGCCATAATTAACAAGCACTGCATCGACATCAACGGTCCGTTCTTCCCCTGATGCTACATGTCTTAAAATGACGTGCTCAATCTGTTCTTTTCCCGCTAAATCAGTCGGCACGTATGGAGTCATTACATGGACGGATGATTCAAACAGCTGTGATACACTGTGTTCATGTGCTCTAAAGCGATCTCTTCGGTGAACAATAGTTACTTCTTTCGCAATCGGCTCAAGCATTAACGACCAATCAACCGCAGAATCGCCTCCGCCGAACACGATGACCCTCTTACCAGCAAACCGGCTCATATTGTCTACAAAATAATACAAGTTGCTTCCCTCATATTTTATTGCCTTGTCAATTGGAAGTTTTCTTGGCTGAAAAGCCCCGTTGCCGGCGGTAATGACGACTGTTTTCGTATAATGTGTTTCCTTGTCTGTCTGAAGAAGGAATGTGCCGTCTCCCAACTTTTCCAACGTCTGGACCGATTGGCCTAAACAGACTTCGTGGGGAAACATTTGCATTTGGGCAGTGAGTCTGTCAACAAGCTCCTGTCCTTTGATTTTGGGAAAGCCTGCTACATCATAAATATATTTTTCCGGATATAAAGCAGACAGCTGGCCGCCAAGCTGTGGCAGACTTTCAATGATTTTAACGGACATATTCCGGAGCCCTGCATAAAAAGAGACAAACATACCGGCAGGGCCTCCACCGATAATTGTAATATCAAACACCTTTTGACCGCTCATTCTGTTTTCGACACTCCTTTCCTTTAAGTAAGCATGATGGGACTGCTCTTTCTATGATCGATAATTCTGACCGCTTTCCCTTGGGATCGCGGCAAACTTTTTGGTTTATTCACGACCGTTTGAATCGTAACAAGGCAGGCTGATTTTAATTCATGCTTGATTCTTTGTTCAAGCAAATGAATTTTTTCACATTGTAAATCATTGCCTGCTGCTGTATAAAACTCTTCATTTACTTCAACATGAAGCTGAGCTCCGTCGAGTGCGCCATTTTTCACGAGATGAATTTGATAGTGTGGCGCCAATCCCTTTATTTGCAGAAGAACGCGTTCGATTTCGGAAGGAAATACATTGACGCCGCGGATGATGATCATATCATCTGTACGCCCTTTAACTCGAGACATTCTTGTTGTCGTTCTGCCGCATTGGCACTTTTCCCTGGTAATGGAAGCAATATCGCCGGTCCGATAGCGAATAACAGGAAAGGCTTCCTTCGTCAATGTTGTAAAGACAAGCTCTCCTTCTTGCCCTTCATCTACAGGCAGCAATGTATCCGGATCAATCACTTCAACGAGAAAATGATCGTCTGCAATATGGAGCCCATCCTGCGCCTCGCGGCACTCTATGGATACACCCGGCCCCATAATTTCGCTCAATCCGTATATATCGACAGCTTTAATACCGAGCATCTCTTCCAATTCTGTCCTCATCTCTTCCGACCACGGTTCAGCTCCAAAAATCCCATATTCAAGTGTATTGTCACTTGGATGAAGACCCATTTCCTTCATAGTTTCGGCAATATTCAGTCCGTAAGAAGGAGTACAGGCAATCCCTCTTGGCTTAAAATCCCGGATAGCTAAAATTTGTCTTTCTGTATTTCCTCCTGAAATGGGAACGACTGCACAGCCAAGCTCCTCTCCTCCAAAATGCAACCCTAAACCGCCCGTAAACAAGCCATAACCGTATGCATTTTGAAAGACATCCCCTTTTCTGCCTCCGGCGGCCACAATGGCCCTCGCAATCAGTTCCGACCAAACGGCTATATCATTTTTTGTATACGCCACTACTGTCGGCTTTCCGCTCGTTCCGGAGGAAGCATGGAGACGGACAATATGATCGATGGGTTCTGCAAACAATCCAAATGGATATTGATCCCGCAAATCTTTCTTTGTCGTAAAAGGAAGCAATGCGACATCTTCCAGTGATTGTATCTGTTCAGGCTTTATATTCTGCTCATCAAATTGATGTTTGTAAAATGCCACATTGCTGTAAACTTTGTCAATGGTATTCTGGAGACGTCCAAGCTGTAGTACTTTCACTTGTTCATTTGACAGCGTTTCCATTTCAGGATTGTACATTCCCTTTCCCTCCATTTACATTGCATAGTGAATTTTCTATAACAAATAAAATGTGACGTTTATCTTATTGGTTATGTTTTAATGTAATATCAATAATCATAAAAGTCAACTATCTTTTCGGAAAATTGAGTGTTTTTTTACTTCATCACTTTTTATGTATTTCGGAAAGCGAATATTTCACTTTTATATAGATGTGAACAAATATTTTAATGATTTTGTTTACATTAAAAATGGATGATGGTATCTGCTCTGAATATGAAGGTCATCGTTTTAGTTTTGTAATAGGGTCGCAAGACGGGGGTGACAAAACAGGCACGGTTAAACATTTTACCTGTTGGCTCTTGTTAGCCAGCCATTGGAAGGTGTATGTTTATATTTTTCGAAATAGCCAAATAAATGGTGCGTGACAGGGGGGAATGTACATGTGTAAGAGATGCTTATTGGAGAGGAAAAAAAGAGCCAGACTCATTTCTTAAGGGCTGGGCTCCCTTTTCCAGTTCATCGATCGGGACAAAACAATCATTTTTCCGATAAACGGTCGTGGTCGTATCCATCACAGCAACGACATGATCGTCGCTTTTTACGTGAATTCTATACCAAGCAAGCGTATGGGGCCGCTTTTCTTCCCGAGCCTCCGCTTGTAACAGCTCCCCCTTTATGGCAGCTGCCATAAAATTCATTGTCACAGATGTTTTCCCATATGAATTGCTTGCAGCGGCGGACACATAATCAGCGATGGCGAACATAACCGCCTCGTGTACCGTCCCATGTGTATTTAGCATGTGTTCTTGAACATCCAAAGTAGCTAAAGCTGTTCCTTTTGCAACTTTATTTCGAGATGATTTGCATAAGGTTCCTCTTTTAACGTATCGTAGATTTCTTGATAGAAGATGTCATAAACTTGATCGCCGTCTATCTTCTCATGTATTCGCCCCTCCCCTATCTGATTCAGCACGATTGATTAACTGCGATGAAACACATGAGGCGGCTTTTTTTCCATTTTGCCTCAATTCGGCTGTCACATATGCAACGGAGCGCCCGAGCCTCTCCACTTCGGCAATAATTTCCACCTCTCCCTCCAACACTGGGCGATGGAAAGTGGTATCAAGGTCGATTGATGCAAAACCCTCTTTTTCTGTTAATAAGGAAGATATGGCATAGGCCATCGTAATATCTGCGGCCGAGGATAAAAAGCCGCCCATGGCGACACCCAGTCCATTTATGTATTTACGATCAACCTGCCATATTCCGCGTGCAATTCCGTTCTCGGCACTATGGATCGTGATTTGCATTGTTTGATCACAAGGAGGCGGAGTTAGACGTTCTGTTACTACCTTTTGTAAATCGGTAACACTATATTTTTTAATCATGTATCCTGGCTCCTTTTATATCATATTTTAAACGAATTATAACTTTTTCGTTATATTAAATCAATTCGTTTTTTCAATTTTAAATTTTTTAAAAATGGATGTGATATAGTTAGGTTGATGTTTTCAATTTTTGGAGGGGGTGTACGGAATGTTTACTATTCAAGAGTTGCTGGATGGTTATCGAAAAAAGAAGTTTTCTCCGGTTGAAATCACCAAATCGTATATCGAAAAAGCAAAAGCAACGGAAGAAATGAACGCCTTTATAACGATTACGGAAGAAAGGGCGCTCCATCAGGCCCATATTGCCGAGGAGCGGTGGACATGCGGGGAAGCTGGGAAATTGGAGGGGATTCCGGTTTCTTACAAGGACAATATTTTTGTAAAAGGATTCCCTGCCACCAGCGGTTCTCAAATTGACCGGGAATTTATACCGGAGCAAGATGCCAAGACAGTGAAAGTATTAAGACAGGAAGGCGCAGTGATGATCGGCAAGACAAATATGCATGAATTCGCATTCGGGATTACAAATCACAACCCTTTTTACGGTCCGTCCAGAAATCCGTGGAATCCAAAGCTTATTTCCGGCGGTTCCAGCGGCGGATCGGCTGTTTCGGTAGCGCTGGATTCCAGTATGATCTCCATCGGGACAGATACGGGAGGATCGGTCCGGATACCTGCTTCATGCTGCGGCCTCGTCGGCCTAAAACCAACCTATCAATTAATAGATCATTCCGGGGTCTCTTTAATATCCTGGAATTTGGATCACTCCGGTCCCATTGCCCGGACAGTTGGGGATGTATCCATTGTCCTCGAAGCTTTAACGGGGGATCATTATTCATTTAATGAGCATGAGGTGAACATCCGCGGACTTAAAATAGGTGTACCGTTGCATGTCTTTAATGAACGAATGGAAACAGAGATTTTACAATGTTATAAAGATGTTTTGAAAAAACTGGAAGCGATCGGGGCAATATTGGTAGATGTAGAAGTTCCTTACACTGAGGAAATGGAGGACTTGGCATTTACGATTGCCACGGCGGAAGCGGGCCATGTCCATAAAGAACGGGCAAAAAAGCATTTGGACAAATACGGTGACGATGTGCGGCTCGTAATGGAAGCGGCAAAAAACATCACTGCACTCGAATATATATCCGCACTGAAACGAAAAGAAGAAATAGCCAGTGCTCTTAACAATGTTTTTACGGAAGTGGATCTGATCGTTACCCCTACCTTGCCTGTCTTGCCCATAGAAATTGGAAAAGAGATGGTTAACATCCAAGGAGACATTGAGCCGCTTTTTAATTGCATGATCCGATTTACATCTTATTTTAATGTCACGGGCCACCCCGCTTTATCGATTCCAGCCGGACTGAGCAAGGAGAAGCTCCCGATCGGCATACAGTTGATTGGCCGCCATTTCAGGGAAAAACAACTCTTAACAGCAGCAAAAGCATTTGAACAACAATATTTAAGCGCATTTTACAAAGAAAGAAACCAAAAAATGGCCAAATGGGATCATGCCCGTTTATAACTGTATAAAGTGAAATTTCAACAGTGCGACAGTAGAAGCATTTGCTTTAAAGATTTCAATCCACGCACTCATGTAGAGTGCAACTTGAGGGGTTTTAAAAAAAGAAATAGCAGATTGTTTATTTTTCAATCCTATCCACGCACTCATATAGAGTGCGACTCCCCTCAACTTTGTACCTCACTTTTCTAATTTGAATTCCAATCCGCTCACTTATGTAGGCCATGCAGGCAATTACACGCTCTTAGTGGGCGAGCCTTACCCTAGAAGCGATCGTAAATTTCTAAGGTAAACCCAGGCTGCAGCGCCCTCAAATGCTTTTCTTCATGAAATGGAAGCTTTCTTGTCCTATCGCTTCAGTAGCACCCTTACCGGCCACCTTTATGGCTGGTATCCTTAACATGGTTTCTATGGAAGATTATTCTTATCCTGCTGGCTTGAACATCGGGTTTTGGCTGGGCAGTTAATTTCCCACTTACCATTCTCGTTTTACATTGCGTGGGTAAAAATTAGGCTGGGACATAAGCAAATACGAAATAGCAAAAACCGAACAATTCATTTATAATTGTTCAGTTTAT